>CAVVGO010000005.1:0-3516955 GCA_963747835.1 uncultured Alphaproteobacteria bacterium | reverse complement strand
CGTATCGAAGAAAGCGGCGATAAAGCGACGCGCGCGGGTCTTTCCGAAAAGCATCGTCCGCTCCGCCCGAAACCGAGCGAAGTTTTGATCGACCGATTCGCGCGAACGCCTGGCAGGGGAATCCAGCGGCAAGGATATCAAACGAATCCTTGGGCGAAGTGTGCAGCCCGAGTTCGGTGACGAGCTTTTCTGTCGAGCATTTTTCCAGGTCGCGCGGCAGAGCCCATCGAGCTTCACGGTCGTGGCCAAAATTTACGGCATAGCTTTCCGCGGCTTCGGCATCAATTTCGATGTGCGCCGAGAGTTCGAACCCGGCGGTCAGGAGGCCGAGGGCGAGCCCGCCGCAACCAGAGCATATTTCCAGCACGCGCGGCTTCTTGCCTGAACGCAGACGTTCAAGCTTTTTTTTTCGCGCAGCCTTGTCGCGTGCAGAGATCATCGGCGCAGCAATTCCTTCAGTTCCTTGCGGAGACTTCAGGATTTGCCGTTTCGCATTCCCAGATGATCGCGACGCGCCAACCCATTTCCTCCAGCTCCCTCTGTACACGTTTATCGCGTGCTACATTACTCTTAAACTTTCCTTTCCAGAACTCAACATTCGATTTTGGCCTGTAGGCACAAGCACATCCCTGATGCCGATGCCAGAAGCACCCATGCACGTAAAGCGCGAGTCTCTTCCCGGGAAAGACCAGGTCTGGCGAGCCAGGGAGGTCTTTGACATGAAGCCTGAACCGGTGTCCGAGACCGTGTGCGGTGCTCCGAACGATAAGCTCTGGCTTCGTGCCCTTTGCACGTATGCGGCTCATGATTTCGGAGCGACGGGTGGGCGAAACTATGTCTGTCACTGAGCTTGCTATGGTTCGTCATTGTTACCGCACCGCGGGACAAATCCCGGTGCCGCAAATGAGCATAGACCTGCACGATCTCCAGTCACGGCTTTTCGTGCCGGCTTGGCGCGTCCGGCAGTGCCGAACCGGGCTCTACTCGCTGTGCTCACCAAGCCCCGGAGATCCCGCGAGCGGGATGGCGGGTCTTGGCCATTCGGTGACGATCCCTCGCGCAAGTGAGCCGGTACCCCTCGCCGGGGGCACTCGGTCCCGCTTTTCGCCGAAGACGGCGCGCTATGCTGTCGCTCCTGCGGGTGCCCTTTTAACCGGGCTCGGGGCTGCATCGTCTCGCGTGCCGCCTGTGGCGTCGCTATGCTCACGCTCTTCGGGTGCTCTTGTTTGAAGGTGGGGCCTCTGGCCCGTTTTTGAGGTGGGGGGTCTGCGACCCCCAGGCCGTCAAGGCCAAGCCCTGCGGGCGAAAAACGCGGGCCGGGTAGTCGCTGCGCTCCGGCCCGCACCACCCCGACGTTTTTTGGCCTGTGACGGCCAACCCCCCGCTCATTGCCGCGTGGCTAGTCCGGTTGCATGCGCAACCCGCAAGCCAAGAAAGGAACAGGCAATGAGAACCGATGTTTATCAGAAGATCACCGATCAGATCGTCGCGAGTTGGAGAAAGGCGTCAGGCCTTGGCATCAAGCCGTGGAACGCCGAGCATGCGGCCGGGCGCATCACCCGGCCGTTGCGCGGCGAACGGCATTCCCTATCAGGGCATCAATGTCCTGATGCTGTGGTCGGCAGCGATCGAGAAGGGCTACGCCGCGCCGATCTGGATGACCTTCAAGCAGGCGCTGGAACTCAAGGCCCATGTCCGCAAGGGCGAGCACGGCAGCCTTGTCGTCTATGCCGACAAGATCATCCGCACCGAGACCGACGCAGCGACCGGCGAGGAGAGCGAGCGCGCAATCCCCTTCATGAAGGGCTACACGGTTTTCAATGTCGAGCAGATCGACGGCTTGCCCGAGCATTTTTACGCGAAGGCCGCGCCGCGCACGCGAGACCGTGCAGCGCATCGCGCACGCGGAGCAGTTTCTTTGCCGCGACCGGCGCCAACGTTCGCCACGGCGGCAACCGCGCCTACTACAGCCCCTCCACCGATCACGTGCAGATGCCGCCCTTCGAGAGCTTCCGCGACGCGGAAAGCTATTACGCCACGCTCGCGCATGAGACGACGCACTGGACGCGCCACCCGTCGCGCCTTGACCGCGACTTCGGCCGCAAGCGCTTCGGCGATGAAGGCTACGCGATGGAAGAGCTTGTCGCCGAGCTTGGCTCCGCCTTCCTTTCCGCCGACCTCGAACTGACGCCGGAAGTTCGCGACGGACCACGCCGCCTATATCGCGTCATGGATCAAGGTCCTGAAGGACGACAAGCGGGCGATCTTCACCGCCGCGTCGCATGCGCAGCGCGCGGCGGATTTCCTGCATGGCTTGCAGGCAATCCGCGGCCCCTCAGGCCGACGCGGCGTGAGGGGGCGTCATGGCGAAGCCCGACACCCTCATCGTCGACGGCCATGCCTTTAGCTGGCAGCGCCTCTGCGAATTGCGCCGGCAGCAGCTTGAGGCATGGCGGTTGTCGCAGCCCGAGCAGCCCGCCTTGTTCCAGCTCAAAGCCGATAGCCGTCCGCCGCCCGAGCGGACGGCCGCCGGCCGCTATCGGGAGCCGACGTTGTTTGCAGGTATGGCCGTGCACGGCGAACCCTAAGCGCTCGTTCGAAAATCAAGACTTCCGCTCGGCATGAAATTCGACATAATAACCTTATGTCTGACGACTACATTTACTCGATTGGCCAATGCGAAGTAGCGCCAGAAAAGCGCGCCACGCTTGAGTCCTATCGGGCGAAAAGGCGCTTGTGGCTATCGTGGATCGACACGGACGAGCATCACGCCATCTGGCGGGTCCTCTCGTCAATGGTGTGGACTGATGTTTCATTCAGGGCGCTAACACACTTCGCCATCACCGACGAAAATAACGGCCTCCACAACTCGCTACTAGCCGAGGCGTTGTTTGACGGACACGTGGCGACACAGGTTCTAGCGATACGAAGGCTGATGGACGATGGCAACAAGGACATCATTTCGCTGCGCAGACTGGCAAAGGATTTAAAACGCAACTTCGCTTTGTTCACGCGCGAAAACTTCGTTTGCTTTGACGGCCTGCCCTATGATTACGAGGCGGTCCAGCAAAAGGAAATGATGGAGCGCGCTGGAAAGGGATTTTTCTGGGGCCAGACATCAGGCCCGGGCGCGCACGGCACCTCGCGTATGGCACATGAGCAGTTCGACAAGCTGGCAGGCATCGCTCCCGCGAAGCGCAGTCGCGAAGATCGCCTTCCCACGGCTCTCCTGGAAACCATTGAAAGTTGGCTTGACGACAGTGGCGCAGACGAACTGGCGAAATGGAGCCACGCCTTTCTTGCCCATGCGGGCGGCCCGGAATCGAGGAAAAGAATTGCCGACCTGATGGTGACAACGAACAAAATCACCGATGCGATAAAGGCGCTTGCCCGCGTGACAGAAGCTATATCGGCATGGATTCTCTTTGCAGGCGGCCGGACAAATAGCTTGATGCCGGTCGCGCAGTTCAATCAGTTCGACAGACTGGACAAGCCCATCATGCAAGCGGGAGGCGAGGCCGACGCCTATAAGCTTTGGCACCAGCTCAGCGATGAGCGAAACCGCTACCTCGATGGCGTGGAAGTCGAGCTGATTGGACGAGCGAAGTCGTGAGGCAGTTAATCTATGAAATACCCGGTCACGCGGTTTAAGAGCTTAGCTGTAGCCCTGAAGGAGATCGAACCTTTCATTCGCAATGGCCAGCACCTTCAGACTGGGAAGCGGTTTAAGAAGTTCGGCGGCATGCTCTCCCGCGAGATGTTGGCGAATTGGTTGCTGTGCGTCGGCATCAATTCGGTGCGCGACGGCAAGCTGACGTTTACCAGTGATCCGATCGACGGCGATGGAATTATCTGCGACGAAGTGACGGGCGAGACGTGGCGGACGGAACACGTTATGGTGCCGAGGCTTCGCGCGGATCAAACGGGTGATGCCCAAGCACTTATAATGAAAGCGATTGAACAAAAGCGCCGCAAGGGCGGCGCAGCATATGCCTCCGGAAAAACGCTGATAGTGTTCTTAAACGCCGGAGCCGGGAAGTGGTTTCCAAACAGGGTCGCACGGCAGTTGCCCGAACCTCTGCATTTCGCGGCCGTATGGGTGGTGGGTCTGCAAGGGGTGGAGGCGGGCGAGTACGTCTACGGCGTAACCCACCTGGACGTAAGCGAGGGCAATGCTCCAGCCCTGCTCGTGCGCATCAATAGAGACTTCGACGCATGGGAGGTAAAGTCGGTGCAGTGAGCCGCGATCCTGGCACACACGGCGGGCGCCGTAATCCTCTCCGCGAGGTCGGTTATGCTCACTACAGGCGGCTGGCGAACTGTCGTTCTTCAATGCAGACAATGTTGAGATAGATGGCAGTTATCGCGGTCGGCGCGTGCCCCCGAGCGCTTTGTTACAGTCACCACATTAGATTTGAAGCCACCGCCATTTTATAGTCTTGACCTCCGGTCACCCACCGCGCGACTCTATGCGCTTGTGGGCGGCGCGGCCTCTACGGCCGCGTCGATTCTGTGTTTTCAATTAAAATGGTTTATCTCGATGCGGAAACGCTCCTCCCGGCGCGTGCGGTCGGATTCTGAAGTCTCTGCCTCCTCTATGGATGGAATACACAGTCCGTAAAGACACCTATGGGCTTTATCGGTCGGATATTACCGCCCGCGCCAAAGCGGCCCGCCCTTATTGCAGACCATTCGGAGGCGCACGTCCTGGTTATCGCGCCAACCGGCGCTGGTAAGGGACGCAATTTCATCATCCCGAACCTACTCACCTCGACTGCCCCCGCTATTGTTCTCGATATCAAGGGCGAAGCGGCGCGCGTTACGGCACGCCGTCGGCGGGACATGGGACACGAAGTGGTAATACTGGACCCGTTCCAGATCGCGACCGACAAGCCAGGATCGCTCAATCCGCTGGATCGCCTAGCGTCAGCGCCCGAGACCATTGCTGACGAAGCCTTCATGCTTGCATCGCTACTCTCAGAGGGGCGACGCTTCGAGCGTGAAGCATTCTGGGACGACCTCGCAGAAAATCTTCTCGCAGGCATGTTCACGCACCTTGCCACGGCAGAGGGGCGCAATTCGCGGGCGCTTGGCGATGTCTGGGACATGCTCGCCGCTGACGATTTTGTGTATTCGTTAGCAGCTCTGCTCGACGCGAAAAGGCCGCTAAATTCGTTTGCGCGCCAACAGTTCGCGACGTTCATTGGGCATGAAGGTGACAAGGTGCGTACGTCGGTTGCAAGCGTCGCGCAGCAACACATGCGGATATTCGCGAGTCCGACCGTCCAACGCGCCGTCGCGACGACGAGCTTTGACATGGAAAAAGTCCGCAGCGGAGCGCCGCTGACAATTTACATTGTCATGCCGCCTACCAAGCTTGTAAGTCACGGTAGCCTGATACGGCTCTGGCTTTCAACGTTGCTCGGCACGATTACCGACCGCACAACGGCGCCTGAGCAACCAACGACCTTCATGGTCGACGAACTCGCCGTATTGGGGGGACTCCGAGCGTTCAAAGAGGCGGTGACCCTGCTCCGCGGCTACGGCCTTCGCTGCTGCTTTTTCTTGCAGTCCCTTGCCCAATTGAAATCGATTTACCCTCGCGATCACGAAATCATCGCCGAAAACTGCGGCGCCATCATCACGTTCGGGCATACCTCGTTGGCAATGTCCCGGCCGATTGCGGAGCTGCTGGGGGACGAGTTTGCCGAGGCCCTTTTTGCCATGACCCGCGAGCAGATCGCGATACGCATGGCCGGACAACCGACCATCATCGGGCGGCGGCTCGATTACCTCACCGACCGCTCGTTCGCCGGAAAGTTCGACGCCAATCCTCGGTATCGTTGAAGCACGCGGATTAATCGGCCCGTGCAAGGACGGAGGGACAGCTCTGAGCCTTACCCGGCCGGAGCGGCACCGATCCCCGGAGAGCAGACTTCGGTGTTAGGGCTGAGCACGCGGAGCCTCGCCTGATGGGCTCGCGGCATCCGTTTTCTGAGGGGCGGATGGATCGGCCGGCAAAGGTGCCAGGCCGAATAGCGCGCGTTCGTCGTCGCGGATTAGAACTTCGGCGACCGTCCGGGAGAGCCACGCCTTAATTGCTGGATTCTTTTCGGCCAACACGAGCGCGCCCGCGATAATCTTTCGCCGGGTATCCTGCCGCCGTTTGAGCGAACGATCTCGGCCCATCTCCCGCCGGATCTTCGCGTTCATTTCCTCACGCTTGGCGAGGAGCTTTTCGAGCTTGTCCTTTGCCACACGGCCCTCGTTTTTAGTGACGAAATGCGCAACCTGTGGTATCGGAGGTATAGCACAACCTCGCGGGAAAGTCTCCCGGAATGGTACACGCGCGTAGGGTAGTGGAAAGCCAGAATGGCGCACTTATGCAAACTCTTCGAGTTTGCGTGCGGCAAAGGCGCTGCCTCTGCGCTCCGCCAAGGGGATATGCACCCCCTTGGAATCCCCGCTCGAAGGCGTCCCGCCCTCGACACCCTGGGTCGGAGATTTCGATCCCCGACACCCTCGACATTGGGCGTGCCTACCCCTTGACCCAGCCGGGGGGAATTCCGTCCCCCTCGACCCCTGACCAACCGGGCGCCGTTTGGATGCGCGCCAGCGCCTTGCCGCTCTGGACTGGCCCTCTAGGAGCCTTGCTCCCTGAGAACCCTGCGCCGGAGACATCCCTCTCCCGCACCTTGGATGACCGTTGCGCCGGTCAATCACTTGCAGCGATTCCATCGCACACCGCAAGCGGAGGCCTCGGCGCCACATCGCGTTTTTCGGTCGTGTCATGCCTGCCGTAGCGGGCTGGTATCATTGCTCGGTCAAACCGGTCTCCCGGTCGGCAGGACGTTCCGCGATAGCCGCAGCCGCATATCGGCTGGGTGAGTGCCTGGAGGACCACCGCCTTCGCGAGACCTACGACTATACCCGCCGTTCGGGCGTCGTGACCTCATTCACCGTCGCGCCTGACCACGCGCCGGCTTGGGTATACGACCCCGAAACCCTTTGGAATCGTGCCGAGGCTGCTGAGCACCGGATCAACAGCCAGGTCGCCCGCGAGTACGAGCTTGCCCTCCCGTCCGCTGTCAGCGCAGACGAGCGGGAAGGCATCGCACGGTCCTTTGCCCAACACTTGGTTGACCGCTACGGCGTGGCCGTGACGGTCGCGGTGCACGCACCCTCACGCCACGGCGATGACCGAAATTTCCATGCCCATATTCTGAGCACCACGCGCACAATGGGGTCGGAGGACCTTGGCAAAAAGACCCGCATCCTGGATGACCGCAAGACTGGCCCCCAGGAGGTCATGTACCTGCGTCAGTATGCTGCCGACCTCATCAATGGTGCCTTGGAACGCGCGGGCGTCGATGAACGGGTGGACGCGCGTAGCTTTGAGGCGCGTGGCATTGACCGCGAGCCGACCGAGCATCTTGGCCCCACCGCGTCCGAATTGGAGCGCGAGGGCAAACCCTCAGACAAGGGCGATCGCAACCGCGAAATCGAGGAAGCCAACCGCGAGCTGGACGATCTTGTCGATGAGCTGGCCGCCGTTGATGCGGAGATCGCCGCCGAGGAGCAGCGTCTTCTAGACGAGCGGTTTGGCCAACCCGAACAGATTGAGCCGGATGCCCCGGACCCGGCTGGCAAGCCGGACGACGGCGACCACCAACGCCGCACTCTGTCCGACGAAGAGAAACGCGAGGCGCGTAGCGCATTTGAGCCAGACGCCACCCCTCCGGAAACTGAACAGGACCGGGTACTATCAGACGACGAGAAGCTGCGGGCACGCGACCCAATTGAAGATGCGCAAAGGACAGACAGCCGGATTGGCACCGGCGAAATCCACCATGATGGCCTTGGCATGGCGTGGTGGCAGCGCGTGGCCGTTTTTATGACCCGTGTCGGCGAGCATGTCGTCGAATACGTCATCGAGCCCGCTGTCGAGGCTGTTCAGGATGCCTGGCAACGGTTCATCCAGTATCAGCGTTACGAAATCGATAGAGACGACGGCCCTGATTTTGACCGTTGAAAGGAGCTTTATGGAAGACGACGATCCACTAAAACAATTCAGGCGCCCTGGAACGACCCGCGCTGAACGGCGTGCCGAACCGCCGCCCCCGCCGGGCACCCCGAAGGTTTATCGGGCGTTCGATGCCCAGGACAAATTGGTCTGCTTGGAAATTCGCAGGGTGCTGGGTACCACGCACGCCCCGACCTATGCCTACCTTCTTAACATCGCGTTCGACCACGAATTCTATACCGGCTTTGTGCTGTATTACTCGTTCATGCAGGTAAAGGTGCGTGGAAGAAACCTGAAGGACGTAATCACCGCACTCAAGCTCAGGAAATGCGAATATATTCAGGACTTTCATCCGGGCGAATTTGGTCCGCCCACGCCAGACGAACCTTTCATCGAGTCGATCAAAGTCGAATGGCGAGGGGAGCCTATCTCGACAGACAGCGATGACGAGCGGGAAGCGGAAAAGCCTGGGAGCCCGGCCTGAGACGACACTAAGCCAAGCCCTGCAATCATCGCTTGCATAAACCAAAAGTTGATGATCTTTTTGCTTGCCGGGTTTCAGTGAAGGCGGGGGGATTGACTGGCCGCGTGGTCAGCTCTGCTCGCTGTCCAGAGTGCGTCTATGCTCGGAAATTTCCCTTTCCGTCGCAACGCCCACACCGAGGGCGGGCTTTCCCCATTCCATCCGCATCGATTGCTGTGCGATTGGGATAACGGGGACGGCATGCGCATTTCAGACGCCGTAACTGGTGTCGCCGTATTCGGCGGGACCGGCTCCGGCAAGACCAGCGGCATAGGCCAGCAACTTGCTCGCGCCTACCTTGCCGCCGGGTTCGGCGGCTTAGTGCTATGCGCCAAGTCCGACGAACGTTTCCAGTGGCAGGCATGGGCCGCCGAGGCCGGTCGCACGGACGACCTTGTCATCGTGGATCCCACGGGAGCCGCACGGTTCAACTGGATGGATTACGAGGCCAACCACGTCGGAGCCGGTGCGGGCCTTGCCATCAATATCGTCGCCATGCTGGACGAATTGGGAGGAGTTGCCGCAGGCGACGCGGGCGGAGCCGAGGGCGGCGACGGCGCGGCCAAGTTCTTTCGCAATTCACTGCATCACTTGAACACCAACGCCGTTGACCTGGCACTCCTTGCTGGACTTCGCGTGTCCCTCCCGCTCTTGCGTTCCATTATCCTCTCCGCACCGCTCACGACTGCCGAGGCGGCAAGCGAACCGTGGCGCGAAGGCCGCAGCGTGTGCGCGACTCTGCTACGCGAGGCCAGCAAAGCGATCGAAGAAGGGGGCGATTCCGAAGCAAAAGCCGACTTGATCGAGGTCGAGAACTATTGGCTGCGCGAATACCCGGCGATCGGAGACCGCACGCGCTCGATCATCACGTTGTGCTTCTCCATGATGGCGCGTCCTTTCCTCACGCGTCCGCTGCGCAGGCTTTTTTCTGCCGATACGAACGTGACGCCGGAGGCCGCCTTCGACGGAAAGATCATCATCGTGGATCTGCCGGTGCAGGTATTCCGCCTCGCCGGTCGCATGGCAAATCTCGCATGGAAATATTGCTTCCAGATTGCCGTCATGCGCCGGCAACCGCCAAGCGAGCCCGATCGCTATCTGCGCCCGGTGTTCCTGTTCGCGGACGAAGCCCAGAACTTCACCACCGATTTTGATGCGGTCTATCAGGCAGTGGCGCGCGCCGCAGGCGGGTGCACCGTGTATCTCACGCAGAACCGCGAGAGCTACCTGCGCGTGCTCGGCAACGAGGCCTCCGTCGATTCCCTCCTTGGCAATCTGCAACTCAAAGCCTTCTGCCAGCAAAGCAGCCCGGCAACCAATGCCTGGGCAGCTCGGCTGTTGGGCGAGCGCTGGCAGAAGATTCTCTCAACCAATGTCGGGCATTCCGGGCGCAGCTCCGAGGAGCGCAGCATCAGCTCCAATGTGAACGTCAATCAACAACGGCGTTATTTCGTGGAGCCTGCCGAATTCACGGTGCTGCAGCGCGGTGGGGCGACTAACAAATTTCAGGTCGAAGTCGTCGTCTATCTCGGTGGCCACCTGTTCAGCGATGGCTTGCCTTACAGGCGCATCCAGATCGATCAGAGGACAGCGTGTGCCACTGTGGATGAACGATAATACGCCGGTCGGCAACCCTGTCGGCGCTGTCGGCGCACTCTCGATGGTGCTGGCGGGGAGCCTTTTGGTTTTCCTTCGCCGCAATATCGGCGTGCGGCTTTTGGTGAGACGCCGATTCGTGGTCGTGGGTGTTTTGCTTATCGGCTGGTCCTACATCGAGACCCCTTTCGATCAGCCGCTTGCACTATTCGCCGCCGCCGGTGTGGCTTTGGCGTTCGTGCACCACACCCGACACATGATCAAGATCAGAAATGGCGATCCCGAATGGCACTCCTACGACACCGGGCAATCATTGCTCTTTTCTTTCTTACCCCTGCCCAGGTCGCTCACACAGGTTGTCATCGAGCCTGCGCTCTGCGGAGCCTTGGGTTGGTGGCTTGCCAATCGAAGCGACGCCACTTTTTATCTGGGCTGGTGGATAGTTTATTCCAGCATTGCGCTCTTTTTCCTTGAAAATGCGATACGTATAGCCCGCCGCGAAGGCCTGTTCGATCTGGGCGACACCATCGTGGAATCCGTCCACTTCGCGCGCATGTCCGAGAAATTCACCAACCCGCCGCCCGGCAGCGGCCCCGCTCAGCCACAGCGTCGCGACGGGATTTGGTGGGGTTTTCTGCGGGCTCTCCATCAGGCGGTGAAACCTCCCGATGGAAAACGCAAGAACAAGCGGGGCGACGAGCGGCAGCGCCAAAACAATGAACGCCGGCGGTAGGACGTAAGCGATAAGGCCCGCGAGGCAGAGCAAGCAGGAGCTGACAGTGGACTTTTTTGGAGTTGTCGGGGCCGCACGAAACCACGTGATCTTGTTCATCGTTCTAACGGTATCTTGGGGATTTGCGCAGACGTGGCTCACAACTTTCGACTTCACCGGACGCCTATTTAATCCCCTGCTGAGAATGTTCGCCGTCACGGCCGGGAGCGGGTTGCTGTCGTTTCCGGCCGGGTTGCTCCCCGACGTGAATGCCGTGTTCAGCACAGTCGCATCCATTGCGGTGATCTGCGTGTGGGGCGCGGCGAGCATTCAAACGAGCGTACAGACTGTGGTACTTGTTACACCCCATATCATACCGACCCTGGAACATCCGTTGTTGATCAAGCATACGACGCCTCTGTTGAAGGCTGAGTGGTTCGTTCGAGCCCGAAAGGTCTACAACGACGCCTACTATCAAGCCTTTGGTGAGGGACCACATACAGAGCAGGAATTTGGCGGGGACACGGGCCAGCAACAGGAACAGCAGCAAAGTCGCCAGTCCAATGACGACGACGGACCCATCACCTATAAACGCGCGCTCGAAATCATGGAATTGAGCGAAGGCGCAACCGACAAGCAAATCCAAGAGGCCTTCAGTCGTCTGATGCAGAAAGTGCATCCGGACTTGGGCGGTTCGAACTTCTTTGCCAAGCAACTCAACGCGGCGCGTGACGTGCTGCTTAAGCGTGATCGTCGCGGGCGATCTTGATCTCACTGGTCTTTGCTACGGAGGATGACACCATGCTGTCTGCGATTGCCGAAATCGTCAAAGACCTGCTTATCTTCGTCGTTGTGATGTTCGCGCTGCTTATCGCGCTCATCGTGATCGTCTCCAAAATGCCCGACGACAATCCGTTGAAACGCATATTGTCGGCGCTCACCTACCGGGTCGGGGCGACGGTCGCGGCGGGAGCCGTTGCCATCCCCATAGAGCCGATCCCCGGAATTGACGTGCTTTATGACATTGGCGTTCCGATTCTGCTCATCTGGTATTGGATTACGTTCTTCAAGGATGCGGCTCGCACGATGTCGCATTCCTCTCCATCTTCAACACCACCGGGCCAGCGGCAAATCAGACACGACGGTCGATAAACGGGCATCGCGTTCAGACAAACTCGCAAACGTTGAGAAAGGATGATGCCATGCAAGACAAGCCGGACCCCAATTCTGCGGCCGGCAAGCTGGTCACCGTGGTCGCCCTCGCGGCCGTGATGGCCATCGCCGCCCTTTCCCGCCCCCCGCCGCCGCATCCCTCTACCGCGCAGACGCAGGATGCGACGGTCCCGACCGCTCGCACCGAGGACACTGATGCAATCAAAGGGGCGGAAGCGTTTAAGAGGGCGAACGAGGCGCAGGCAAAAGGAGATATGCAGGGCGCATTTACCTGGATGCGCATTGCTGCCTCGTTTGGCCACGCGGTAGCCCAAAACAATCTCGGCATCATGTACGACCAGGGTAGGATCGTGACTCGGGACTATGGCGAGGCGGCTCGCTGGTATCGTGAGGCAATACACCGGGGAGAAAGCAGTGCGTCCGCCAACCTTGGTCGGCTCTATGCGCTAGGTCTGGGCGTTGAAACTGACCTCGACGAAGCGGAGCGGCTATTCCGCATCGCTGCCGAACACGGTGTTCCCACAGCCGAGAACAGCCTCAGAATGGTTCAGGCAAAAAAGGTCGATAACCGAAACACCGTACTCACACTTGGGGTCGGTGCGGTCCTGCTTGGCGGTCTGGGCGCCATGACAAATCCGAACGCCGGCACGCCGGCCGGCTATCCTGAGCCCGACCGCGTCGATTTATGGTCGGCACCCGCATCGCGCCAGAGAACGCGGCCGGATACGTCCGTCGGATGCGCGTGGGGCGACCGCGCTGTCGGTACGTGCCAGTAGCAGGCGCAGTTTCTACAGGATTCCACATCGCATCCGTCTATTCGATCGCGGTTGAATTTGCGATGTTTTTGCCTTGAGAACGAATTAGGAACATATCATACTGCGCGCCTGCTTCCGGGAGACAAAATGACCAGGGACAAGCAGCGCGTAACCGCTGCTACGGAATTACAATGCCGATCCTTAGAACAGATATTGAAAGGGCTCTAGACGAACTGATCTCCGACGAGGAGGGGATGCGCTTTCAGGCGTTGGCAGTCGTCCTCGGGAAACAAAAATGGCCGGATCTCATCGCCTCCGAGCGGCACAAGGACGGCGGCTTAGACGCCTACGCCCCGGCGTCCGTCTCTGAAGATAAAAAGGCGAAGGGCTTGGCGTCCTCGATCACGGGCACCATCGCCAAGATAAAAGATGATGCCACCAACATCAAAAAGAATTTTTCTGACGTGGAAATTCTGATTTTTGCCACGCCCGTAAAAGTCACCAATCAGACCATACAAAAATGGGCTCGGGAGATACGCACCGAGTTCGACTACGAACTCGTCGTCATGACCCGCGAAGATATCATCACGTCGTTGATGATGCCATCGAATGCGCCACTGTGCAGGACGCTACTGGCGATTAACGTCCCGGCTGAGCCGACGGAAGCCGAGCTGCTCACCAAAGTGCGCGAAGCAGTGGCAGAAGAAGCCCGAAACTGGCGGGCTCGGCCACGCCCCGCGAACCGACCGATCGTCTCGCTTCAAGCAGTAAGGCTGGATAGCACTGGCAAGGAAACTTCCGAGACCATCGACATCACCGACATCCGCACGTCGCTCTTGCTGGCGCGGCGCATAGCGCTCGAAGCTCCCGGGGGAGGCGGCAAGACGACCACTCTAGTCCAGCTCGCCACGGAAGCGCGACCCGAAGGCGAGCTTTCATTTCTTATTGACCTGCCCGCTTGGGTTCAGTCACGAACCGGCATCCTGGAATTCATCGCGCACACACCCGCCTTCCTTTCACGCAAAATCGAGGCAGCCGATCTCGCACGCCTCTACAACAGCGAACATTTCTCATTCCTGCTTAATGGATGGAACGAGATCACCGAACTTCATTCCGAGGAAGCGGTGGTCGCTCTCCGGCAGCTTGAGCGAAGTTTTCCGGCGGCCGGAATCGTAGTAGCCACTCGGATCCACTACATCAGCCCGCCGCTTCCCGGCTCATTTCGCGCCAAGCTTCTTCCGTTTAACCGCCGGCAACGAGCCGATTACTTGAAACAAACGCTTGGCGACCAAGCGAACGAACTGCGGCTGCAATTAGAAGGCAACCGAGTTCTTGACGAGCTTACCCGCACGCCGCTCATTCTTGCCGAGGTGGTGACGATCTTCCAATCGGGCGACCCAATTCCGACCACCCGGATCGGGGTGTTGGGCGCGGTGATGACGCTGGTCGAGAGATCGGACGAGCATCGAGATCATTTGCAGCTGCCGCCCGTTGCCGGTAATACGCGTCACTATCTCAAAGAATTGGCCGCACAGATGACGGGACGCGGCGAGGTCATCATTGCCGAGGATGCGGCTCGCAGCATAATCCAGTCCGTATCGACCAAATTGAAAGAGGCGGCGCAGACGACCACCGTGCCGGACCCGGCGACGGTCCTGCATGCTCTGTGTGCGCATCATGTGTTGGAGAGACTTGAATATCCGTCAGTAACGTTCCGATTCCAGCATCAACAATTTCAAGAGTTCTACGCCGCGCGCTTTTTGGGGAATGCGCTTGCAGAACTCGTTCAAAACGACGATCAGACCGCCGACCGGGCTTTCGCCGCGTCGTACATCAACAAGCCAATGTGGGAAGAATCTCTCCGCATGGTTGCCGAAGAAATTCGGCTGGCTAGCGAAGATGACGAGACCCGAAGTGGGGCGCTTGCTGCGGGTGTACGGCTTGTCAATTTGGCGCTTGGCGTCGATCCAATTCTTACCGGCGATTTGTCGCGCCTCTGTGGGCCGGTTGTGTGGAACGCGGTACGCGCGGACGTCGGCAAGGTGCTTCGGGACTGGTATGCCACAGGTGAAATCCACCACCGGCGATGTGCGCTGGCAGCGATGCTTGCGACAGGCTCGGAGGATTTCGCCGATATTCTTGTCCCCCTACTCACCGACAAAGACCGAGAGGTGCGTATCTCAGCCTACGAGGCGGGGGATGGCTTCAATCCGACCAGCCTTGGGTTCGACTGGCGCCGCGTCGTAGATAACTGGGATCAGGACTCGCGCGCCGATTTTGTTTTCGAAGTCACGCATCGGGGCTGGATGGTCGAGATCGGCGAAAGCTTCGCGACAAAAGACCCAAGCGAAAAAGTGCGCGCGCAGGCTATCCAATCACTCAGTTGGATCGGCGCAACCGAGGCGCTCACGCGCGTTCTGAACACGCTTGACGACTCCGCGCTCGAAGCCACCTTGCCCGCGCTCATCCCCCAGACCATCCCCGAGTCGTTGTGCATACGCGTTATCGCCGCCAACCGACGCCTTCTAGAACGCGAAACCAAGCCCCTTGAACGTATCCGACGCTTGCTCGAAGGCGCCGAGCTTGGCGACGCCAATACGGCAACTGACTTGATGGCAGAATTGAACCGTCTTTGCCCGCCGCTCGACCAGTACGCCGCGCACGCTATCGGCGAAGCGCTCAAGATCGTTAGGAAGCGAGATGAAAGGTGGGTGGGCGCGTGGGTTGCTTCGCGGCTACTCGATGGCACGCTATGGGGCGAACATTGGCAACCGTTTCTGATGGTTCTACCTCAGCAGCAAGCCGACGATCTTATCAACAAGCTTGCTACGGAGGAGGTTCCTCTCCGCGAGGCGTCAGGCATCCGGATCACCGTGTCGGCATCGGCGACGCCGGCCTTGGCTGCGCAAATTTTCGCGAAGCTCTGCGCGGGTATTGGAGCGACTTCGGCGGGCGGCACGGCCCCGCTCGCGCATCAATGCTTCGATCAGTTGCGCACGCTGTTCCGCGCGATTCCAGTCGAGGTCGCGGTGGCTGGCATGATGGAATCCACTGCGGGACAATTCAATGCCGATTCCTTTCGGGTCGCGGCCGATATCTTTGGCTGGGTCAATGCTGATGCCCCGGAACTAAGGTCCGAGCTATCCGACGCTTCGCGCCGGTCGCTGCGGCGCTACCTTAAGGATGGTACATCGAAGCTCCTCGCCGACGATCTATTCGACGACGCTACGAGGGCGCACACCGCGATCGCGCTGGCCCGGGTCGGAAACACTGACGACCTGGCGGACCTGCGCAAGCTCATCGACGCGGATATTCAGCGCCAGAGACCGCGCGGTAACGCGACGAACTATTCGAACTGGTACGTCCAAGCCTTATTGGCAGCAGAGGCACCGGGCGTGGACGCCGTTCTAATCGACCTATTGTGCAAACAAAAATACGAAGATCAGGCGGCGCACGGCCTCCTGCAACTCGCTGTGCCGCCGGACCAGCGGAAGAATTGGCCGGGGATCAACAAGGCTGATTACGAAGCCGTATGGTTGGCGCGTGCCGGGACACGGCCGCCTGGGTTCGATGAAGTGCGCGCGAAGAGATACGCGCAAGCCATTAACCAGCGAATTTCGGCACTCAAGGAGGAACGTGCGAATACGGCCAATCCAGATGCTTTCACCGGCAGGCTGAAGAGCCTTGCCTTCGCTCTCGCGAAGCTAGATGGCCGGGACAGCGCGGACGTGGTACTGGAAATTCTTGCCCTGCCGGGGAACTGGGACGATTTTGTGCGGATGAACGGCGTCAAGGCGCTGTTGCTGTCGGGCGCAACGCTGACGCTGGATTCCATACTCAACGTGCTCGGCCCCACGATCGATCGCTTGCTGTCGCAAGGACTTTACAACGATCAAAACCTCTCACTCCTCACTGACTGCCTCGAATTGCTTCCCTTTAGCGACGAACCCACGCGGGCCATTGCACGCATCGAAGAAGTGATGTCCCGTTTTGAGCATCGGCCGTACCAATTCCGCGACTTGGTTACGGCTTTCGGTTACAGCCGCGCGGAAGCGGCAGTCGGGTTCTTGCTAAACCTTGCACGCGGCACCGGCGGCGTGCAGAACATGCAGGACACATGGATTGAGGCACTGGGACGACTCAACATTCCCACCGCACGAAATGTGTTGTTGAGCTTTATTGACCCACAAATCCCGTGGGTCGGCGTGAAGATCAACTTTGAGTATCGCAACACCCAACGATTCGCGGGCTATATCGCCGAATGGATGCGGCAAGACCCGGCGCTTAAGCGGCGGCTCCTGACCTTGAGCGAAACCACGTTGACGCCGATGCAAAGACAGTTGCTTCCGGCGATCTATCGCGAGCTTGGCAGCGACGAGGCCATGCTTGCCGGGGCGAATCTCCTTCAGGGCACGATGTCGCCCTACGGCTTTGACCGCGGTCCAGAGACCCTTTTTATGGAACGCCGCCCGTATGACAACTCGGGTGCGTTTGTTTTCGTGCCGCGCAATGCCGAGCAGGTGCGCGCGAAGTTGTTTCAGATGGTGTTGAATGATCCGAGCCGCCGGAGAGCGGCATTCTCGATTTTGGGACAAGTGGAGGTGTGGCGCATAGAACACGGACGCCCAAAAGGCGAGCCGCGTCATCCGATGATCGAAACCGGCCAGCCGTGGCCGCCGCTTTCATTCCTTAAGTAATAAGAACATCGACAGCGACCCATGGAAGGGTACAACCAGAAAGTCACGGCGAGTGTGCGGCACGCCGAGGGGACGCATCGTAAGCTGCTGCTCACCGATGGAACGGCAAGGTAGCCGTGGACTTTATCTCATTGAAATTGTTATTATTTTTACGTTGGACAGTTCTAGGCCTAGGTGCATCTCATTGATTTAAAAGACGTATTTGAAAACTTACACAGTCTCTTACACATACACATTTGATAACGAAAATATGCCTTTAAAATCAATAAATTGTGATATACGTAAATGGACTTAAAATCCGTTGGGGGTAACCTCGTGCGGGTTCGAGTCCCGCCGTCCGCACCATTCGGCGGACCGGTCGTTTCCGCTGGGATGCGCCGCGTTGCATAAGGCTGCTTCGCCAAGCTGCCAAGCAAAGGGCAATCGCGGGCGCCTCGGCTTGCCTCCGATGACACTGTTCGAGCCGGGCCGAAGTCGTCGGTGGAAGAAGCGCTCTGCGTGTCGTGCTTTGCAGCGAAACCTACCTGGGAGGGCTCCCAGCCGGCAGCGGCGCGCCGGGCTGGGCCGCCCGTTTCTGCATGTCGACGAGATTTAGCTTAGTGCCATTCTGCATGATCATGTCGCCGGGCTTCTGGTCTGCCGCGCAGGGGCCGACCCATTTCGCGCTTATAGTCATGTTCCGCGCGACCGGGATGCCTTCGCCCTGGGTCGTGATCGTCATTGTGTAACTGCTCTCGAAGCTACCCGTGATGACCGTGTGATTCGTCAGGGCCTTCCCGGCGATGGTGCACACCGAATCGATCGTCGTCGTATCGCCGGACTTCTGCACGTCGCGCTTCGAGCACGATCGCTGCGCGGACAATCCTGCGTTTGCCTGCATTATCTGATCAGTTGCGGCGTCGATGCACTGTTGGATCGGGATGGTGCGCCCGTTACTGACCGTTGTCATTTCCCACAGCCCGGCCTTTCGAGTTGGCAGTTCTGCCGCCACGGCCGGCATCGCGCAGATGGGAATAAGAACAAATGCCGCCCCGAACCGCCGCATGCGAACCTCCGATGGTATAGGCCGGGATTCCGGACGGACCCCGTCTACATCGAAGATAGCGGCTTTCGAGATTGCTCGGAACCCCGAACGGCAAGCGAAAAGTCTAATACCTTAACACCGGTGGTTGATTCCGCACGCCGTTAACCCGTTGCGTGCGGCAGGTAATGCGGAGGAGCTTTGCACAGTGGCCTGGGCGGCGGCTACGCCTTGGTATCATAGCTCATTGAGGGCAAAGCCAGCGGCGGACCAGACGTGAAGAGGGGCATGTCGGCGAATGTTGACATGCCCCATGACGGCGCCGGGCTTGGCCCCGGCTGTCCGGCTCGGTGCGCGCTATCTGACCTCGATCGCGTAGTGGCGTTTGCTCATCGTCCCGGACGGGAAGATCGCGTCGAAATTGATGGAGTCAGTGCCCATATAGCCGGGCTCCGGCTCGTAGGTGACAGTGACTCCTTCCGACCTGCGCTTGTTGCACTCGACACGCACATTGTTCTGCGGAAAGTTCGTGAAGCCGGTGCCATTCTCGATCGTGATTTTGCCGTGCTGAGGCTGCTCGATGAGGCGAACCGTGGTGTAGCCCATCGAAGTGCAGTCCGGATTGATCGAGTACAGGAAGTCGATGCGGATATCTTTGGCCGGCCGCGATGGTGCGGCTGATATCGATGGTCTTCGGCCCTGCAGGCGCGGTCGGCGCCGCCGGTACGGTGACGGCGACCGGAGTCGCCGGCGGTGTGGCAGCTACTGGGGTGGCTGCAGGGATGGCAGCAGGTGTAGCGGTGACTGGGGCCGGCGGGACCGTCTTGAAGACGGGCGGAGTGACCGGCGCTGCCGGGGTGACGGCCGCCTGCGGGGCAGGGTCGGCAGCGGGAGCCGGCGGCGGGACCGGACGGAAGGCGTAATACGAATTGAGGTTCCCGCGCACCGCATTCATGTCACCGATGATCTGCGCTTCGAACTCAGGCGCGCAGGTCTGGTGCTCGACCCGCGAGACGAACTCGCGGTGCACCTTCAGGGTCCGGCCTTCGACCTTGAAGGTCGCCTGGTAGGTGAAACTCGGATTCTCGACCTTGAACGGCCCCGACGCAATCGGCAAAGGCAGCGCTTGGTCGAACGTCGCATCGATGTCTTCGATCTGACGCCCCGCATAGCAGGCGAAGGCGATTTTGCGGTTGTTGGGGATTGCGCCGAGCAGGAAGTTGCCCGGCCGCACCGTCAGCGCCATGCCAACCGGAATGAGGGCCCGGACGTTCGGTGCCGGTGCGTTGAACTTGCCGTTCAGCGTGAAGCTTCCCTTCACCACGACCGGGTCGGCGGTTTCCGTTGCGTTGCCGAGATCGAAGCGGCCAGTGCCGGGCGTGCCGACACTTTGCAGCTGCAGCCGTGCTGCGTTGTCGCTTCCGACGTTCTGCACAATTGTTCCGGTCGCCCGCAGGGCGAGCCCGAATATGCCGGAGTTGCGCTCCACCGTGTGGCCCGTCATGGTGCCATCGGCCGCCACCGTGATGGTCGTATGGGCGTTGGCAATGTGGTCTTGCGGCCGCATCGCCGGGGTGCGGGCGAGCAGTGCGCTATCGGCCGACACACGTACCACCGGCTTGTCGTAGTTCTCCGCCCCCAGCACGCCGAACGCTGCAAAATTTGCGGTCGGATCGTCGTAAAGATCGAATTCCGGCAGGTACAGGATCACGTGATTGAGCGCCACCATGGTGGGCGGCTCGGGCAGCGTGTAGGCATTGCCGAAATTGATCAGCGCCTGTTCGCTCGCGATGCCCTTGGCGGCGAGCAGTGCGGACATCAGCGTCGCCTTGTCCTTGCAATCGCCGAACTTGTTGCGCAACACGCTGACGGCGTCGTTGGGGACGACACGCCCGAGCGAGAGGTACACCGCCACATAGCGGATGTTTTTCTTCATCCAGGCGTCGATCGCCATCGCCTGCCGCCGACGGTCGTCGATACCCTTGGTGATCTCGTTTGCGAGCGCGGCGATTTCCGGCGTCACCGCGGCCTTGGGCAACGCGGCGTCCGCATAGGCGCGGCCGAGTTCGGCGTAGGACTTGAAGGTCGAGATCAACAGCAGCGGATCGACGTCGATCGCCGACACCGCCCCGGCTTCCGGCAGCATTACGGGCTTAGGCCCGAGCGTGACGGTGTGGCGGCGGATGGCGCCGATATCTTCGACGTGGTCGCTCAGCGCGGCGCCGATCGCCTTGACCTGGACGTCGAGGTCGGCCGGGAACTCGACGACGATCTGCGCCGACATCATCGGCTGGTTGCGGGGGAACACGTCGGCATAAAAGAAATTTCCCGGGAACAGGCCGTGCCGGGTTTCCTTGCGCTGGGTCAGCACCAGCGTGTCGCCCACCTGCACGTCCTGAAAGATCACCGTGCGCTGCTTCTGATCGCGCGTGAACATGTTGCCCGTTGCGGCATCGCGGGTGATGATGTTGGCGGGATCGACCGGGACCCTGGTGCCGTCCGATTTCTCGGTGAACGCTTCGACGGTGTCGAGCGTCTCCATGCCGTCGATATACGTTTCCATCTGCTGGCTCACGAGTGCGATCGCGCTCGGCGTCAAAATCTTGAACCGCTTGGTGAAGAGATCGGTCGCGGTGCGGTCGTCGTGGACCGTGACGTGGCCCTCATACGTGGCCGCATAGGGCGTGATCTCGGCAGGCGCCGCCTTTGGCGCAGCGGCCCGCGGCGGAGCCACCTGTGGCGGCACCACTTGTGACGGAACCATTTGGGTTGCCGGAATCTGGATCAGGGCGGTCCGGTTGGGATCGGCAGCCGCGCTACCGGCGCCGAGCGGGCCGGCCAACAGGGCGACTGGCAAAACGGCGGCTAAGACCTTGAATTGGCTGCTCATGGCGCAACTCCTTGGTGAAACGGCGGCGGTAAACTATGGCGGGCATTGCCGAACGGTTACGGCGGTCCGCAAAATTTGGTCGCCGGCACGGATGGCAAGGTTCAATCCCGGGCCGTAAATCCCCGGCCGTCTTGCCGATGCGGGTGGAAGCGGGCATCGTAAACACCTTGCTGTGACGTATTCGCGATATGGCAAATCAATGAGAACGCGGACGGCCATCGTCGGCACGAAACGCGCGTTTGCGGTTCTTGCAGCCGCTGCCGGCGCGCGGTTGGGGCGCGGCGCCGCGCTGGCGTTGACGGTGCTGCTGCTGTTCGGGCTGACCGGTGACCATATGACGTCCGCCCGCGCCGCTGCTCGGGTCGAATTGCCGCCGCTCATGGTGTGGGCCTGGGACCGTGACGACGACCTGCGTTTTCTCGACACCGGCGACACCGGCGTCGCCTTTTTGGCAGCCACCCTGACGATGCGTGGCGAGGGCATCGCCCTAGTACCGCGCCACAATCCGCTGACGTTGCCGGAGGGCGTTAGCCGCGTCGCCGTCGTTCATGTGGAGACCGATCGCGCCGATCCGCCGGCTTTGAGCAGCGAGCAGTTGCACCGCTTCGTCGAGGCGCTGGTTGCGATCAGCGGCGAGGTTCCCCATCACGTCCTCCAGGTCGACTACGAGGCGGTGGCGTCCCAGCGCGCCTTTTTCATCGAAGCGGTCGCCGCGCTGCGCCGGCGGCTTCCAGACGCCGTGATTTCGGTCACGGCGCTCGCCTCCTGGTGCTTCAACGAGAATTGGACCGCGCGGCTTGAGGTCGACGAGGTGGTGCCGATGTTGTTCCGCATGGGGTATGACGGCCGCCGGCTGCGGGCGCATCTCGCGCGCGGCGGCGACTTCCGCGCTGCGGATTGTCGCACGAGCTTCGGCGTCGCGACCGACGAATTGCCGGACGTGCTGCCTTCGGGTCGCCGCGTCTATGTCTTCAGCCCGCGGCGCTGGACTCCCGAGACTTACAAAGTCGTACGCACGAGGATACGCCAATGGTCACAATTGTCAGACTGACTTTCGCGCTCCTGCTTTGCGGGATCGCTTCCGCCGCCTGGGCGACCGGGGAGTTCATCCAGGAAATCCGGTTCTTCAGCCACTCCGGCATGGATCCGGAAAACAACCTTCCGTATTTCCATGGCCGCGTCGGCATTCTGCGTCCGACATTCGACGACAACCGGCTCTTCGCCGCCTATCGCCTGATGTTGGGCGGCACCTTCACGGACGCGCAGGCGCAGGCGCTCCTCGCACCGTGCTGCGACGCTCCGGGCAGGGACGACGACACCACGACGACGTGGAACGACGCCCGCAAGCGCGTGCTCGGGCCGCCGCCGGCGCAAAAAGACACCGCGCCGCGGGATCGGCCGCCCGATATCAGCGCCCTGGACGTTTCCTGCTTCCCGAACGCCTATCGAAACGCTGCGGCAACGCTACTACAACGCATCAAGGAGCACGGCGCCACGGATCCATCGGTGCGTGAATGGACGACCGGAGAGGACGCGGTGCTGGCCAATTGTCAGGCGGATACGCCGCCGCCCGCCGAAGTGCCAAACGCGCCGGCCTGGCTCAAGGCCGATCGCGCGTATCAGATCGCGACCGCCTATTTCTACCGGTTCGACTATGCCCGCGCTGCCACGCTCTACGCCACGATCGGCCAGGATGCCTCCTCGCCTTGGCGCAAGCTTGCGCGCTATCTTGCGGCGCGCGCCGCCGTCCATGCGGCGATCGTCGCCAAGACGCCGGACAGCATCGCCGCAGCAAATGCTGCCATTGCCGGCGTTGCGGCGGACCCGGACCTTGCCGACTACCATGCCGATGCGCCCCGCCTTGCTTCGATGCTGGCGTTCGGGACGCAGCCGCAGCAACGCGCGCAGGACCTCGCGAAGTCGCTCCTCGCCGCCGATCTTCCGGCGACGCTTGCGGTCGACCTGCACGACCTCAAGGACTTGGAGCGGACCGGCAAACGTTACACGGATGTCGGTGCATGGATCTACGACATCGACGCGCTCAACGGCGACAAAGGCCGCCAGAATGCGGACGTGAAGGCGGACGTGCTGGCAAGGTGGCACGCCGGCCATGCCCTGCCGTGGTTGGCGGCGGCGATGATGTTTCTCGATCCGAACGATCCCGACGCCGCGGAGGCGGTGACGGCGTCGCAGGCGATCGATGCGAATTCGCCCGCCTACTATACCCTCGCCTGGAACCGGGTGCGGCTTGTCATTGGTCAGGGCAAGATGGACGACGCCCGCACCGAACTCGACCGGCTGCTCGCCGCCGCGTCGGTGCCGGAAGGCGTCGGCAATCTGATGCGTTATCAGCGCCTCAAGCTTGCCCGCGACATCGGCGAATTCGCGAAATTCGCGGTGCGCACGGGTGAATTCCTCATGTACCTCTACGACCCGCGCACCAAGCTCGACGCGATGCCGCTGCCGCTGCCGCCGACCAAGTGGGACAGCTACACGGCGACTGTCGTCAGTTGGCGAACCGAGCTGTTCCAGAAGGATCCGCCCTATTTCGCCGCCGATGCGGCCTATGGCATGTCGTCCTTCATGCCGCTGCCGACGATGGCGGAGGTCGTGCTTGCTCCCGCGCTGCCGGCCAACATCAAGCGCGACATCGGGCTTGCGGTATGGACACGGGCCGTGCTGCTTGACGACGCCGACACTGCGAAGGCGATGGCGGACGTCGTTGCGCCGTTCTTTCCGCAGTACGCCGCCAACTGGAAGACCTATCGCGGCGCCACCAGTGCGGAGACGAGAAAAGTCGAGGCTGCCCTGCTACTGCTCCTGTTGCCCGCCGCGCGCCCCTATCCGGACTCTAGGCCTTGGCTACATCTACAAGCGCGACGTAATCGGTCGTTTCGGGCCACGCTGGTGGGCGTCGGGCGACACCCCGTTCGGCAGCGCCGACGACAATGGCAATCCTGTGCTGTGCATCGATTGTGCTCTGCCGCTGCCGCTCATCGCGCCGCCGTTCATAACCGATAAGGACAAGGCGAGCGCCAAGGCCGACAACGAGCGCCTCGGAAAGCTACCGGGTGCGCCGGCCTACCTCGGCTCCATCGTGATCGCGTGGGCAAAGGCGCATCTCAGCGACCCCCGGGTTCCGGAAGCGCTGCATAACGTGGTGCGGGCAACCCAATATGGCGACATGGACTCCGACACGTCCAAGGCCGCCTATGAATTGCTGCACAGCCGGTTTCCGAAAAACGCCTGGACCACCAAGACGCCGAAGTGGTTCTGACGCCATGCGGTGATCCGGCGCGTAGAAAGGTAGCGAGCGAGGCGGCCCGGGAGTATCCCGGGCCATCATGTTTTTGAGTCGGCAGACCGCTCTCTAAATCTTAGCGATGCCGGGAAAGAACAGGTAGCACGCGATCCCGATCAGCACGAGGTAGACGAGCAGCACGAAGGTCCAGCCCATATTGTGACGGATCACCGCGCCTTCGTTGCGCACGTACTTGGTGGTCGAGACCCCGACGCTCGCGGTTTGCGGCGCAACCGGCTTGCCGATCTCGGCGCCGACCGAATTGAGCGTCGGCAACAGCAACGGCGGGAACCCGAGAATCTGGCCGACCAGCGCCTGGAACTTTCCGAACATGGCGTTGGTCGAAGTGTTGCTGCCCGATAGCGCGACGCCGATCCAGCCCAGGACTGGCGCTACGACGATGAACGCGACGCCGAGCTCCGCGAATGCCTTGGCGAGCGAGGCTGCCATGCCGGAGAAATTGTACACGTAAGCGAGCCCGAAGATGAACACGCCCACAAGGCACGCACCCCACATCTGCCGCCACGTCGTCCTCCAGATCTGCGCGAGTTGCTCGCCGTTGACGCGCAGCAACAGCGTAATGATGATCCAAGACACGAGGATCGCAGTACCGCCGACGCCGGGCTTGAAGTCGAATGCCGCGACGATGGAGGCGTTCTCGACCACAGAGGATTGCGCCGCGACCGCGAGATGCAGCCAATTGATGCCGGGCAGCACCGACCACGGTCCGGTCCATGCCACCACAACGGCGACCAGCACCATGATGGGTAACCAGGCCTGGAAAATTTCGGCGCCGCTGAGACCGTGCTCCGTGCTGGTTGCGGCAAGCTCGGCCGCCGACAGCGGCCGGCCGCCATAACCCAGCACCTGCTTCGGTCGCCACACCTTGAGCAGGAGCAACAGCGCCCCGAAACACACGATCGCGCCGGTGACATCCGGCAGATAGGGGCCGAGGTAGACCGCCACCGGAAACTGCCCGGCGATGTAGCCGAGTGAACCGACGATCGCGAGCGGCCAGCCGTCTTTCAGCCCCTCCCGGCCGCTGACCAGATAGATCAGGATCCACGGCGGCAGGAGCGCCAGAATGGCGACGATGTGGCCAACCGACGCCGACAGCGCGAGCAGCGGATAGCCGGTGACCGCAGCGAGCGCGATGATCGGCGCGCCGAGCGCCCCGTAGGAGACCGGTGCGTTGTTGGCGATGGCGGCGACCCGGATGGCGTCGAGATCCGGAATGCCGAGCGTGATGAGGATCGGCGCCACGAATGCCCATGGATAGCCGAAGCCGACCAACCCTTCGAGCAGCGCGCCCAGCGCCCAGGCGAACAGCATGGTCTGGACGCGCACGTCCTGGGTGCCCTGGGAAATCAGCCAGCGGCGGAATTTTTCAAAAGTGCCGGTCGTGACCAGCGTGTTGAACATCATCACGCCCCAGAACGTGATCCAATCGACGTTCCAGATGCCGGTCGCCGAGCCATAGAGATAAGCGCGGGCGCCGTCTTCGAGCGGCATCTTCCACACCAACAGCGCCAGCAGCACGGTGACGACAGAGCCGATCAGCACCGAAATCCACGCCGAGACGCGGAACACCGCAAGCAGGATCAGTAGGACGACGACCGGAATTAATGCCACCAACCACGTGACGAATAGATTCCCCATGGGGTCGAGAATTTGGGCGAACATGGCTTCAACCTCCCTTGCGACACCGGCAACGTCCCTTGGCCGGCGGATCTCGAGTCCGACTGACATTGGGTTGTCGCGTTCTGCGCCTACATCCGGAGATGAAGCCAAGCAATTCATTTCTCTGAAATGTTTCCGCGACCCTTTCGCCTGCCAACGAGGGCAATTGGGTCGCGAATTTAGGTGCAATGCAGCGCAGTCGGACGGACAAGAGCGCGATGGTCGCGCCGCGCGGCATGATGCCGTACGCGGTTTCATTGCGGCGAGCAGGACTTCGCCTCGCCCGCGCGCTACACCGAGACTCTAGCTGCGGCGCAGCATATGTTTACGTTGATCAGGCATCCGCTACCTCTTCGGCGCCGGCGCGACGTCAACGCCGATCAGCCCCGCGTTTACGATCGACCTCGCGATGCGGCCTGCATCTCTCGCCTCGTCGAGCACGCCGTTGATGAATTCGACCAGCGCCTTATTGCCCTTGGTGACCACGACCGACTGTTCGACGCCGTAGAAATTGTCCGGCAGTAGGCGGTAGCCGGGATTCTTGGCCGCAAGCTCGGTGAGGCGTTGGCGGTTGGTGCCGTAGGCGTCGACTGAACCATCAGCGAGCCATTTGATCGCGGTCTCCACGGTGCCGGTTGAGTTGCGCTTGAGCTCTGCCGCCTTGAGGGCACGGGTGAGGAAAAGATCGGCGGCGTCGCGCTCCGTGACGCCGACCTTGGCGCCGGCACGGTCAACGTCGGCGATCGTTTTGATCGCTGAGTTCACCGGCACCATGTAGGTGTTCTGGGCCAACGCATAGACCTCGGAGAAATCGACCTCGGCGGCGCGCAGCGGATCGAAGGCAAGCATGCCGATGTCGGCATTGCCCTTCTTGATGCTTTCGATCACGCTGGCCGGCCCGGCGACGCCGGTGATCCTGACCGGCACGCCGAGATGGGTCGCGAGGTCGCGTGCGATGTCGGCGCCGGGCCCACGAACTTCGCCGGTCTTGGGGTCGATAAAGGCCTGCACCGGGTTGGTGGCGATGTAGGTCGCCCGCAGCGTGCCGGTCGGGAGCCTGTCCTTGCTGAACTTCTCCTGGGCGGCCGCTGGGGCATCGAGGCAGGGCGCCACGAAACCGGCCGCAACAGCGACGGCAAGAATTGCGCGATGGGCCGGAAATTGAGCAGTCATGTCGTCCCCCTATCCAAATCGTCGCCGGGCGATTTCCGCGCCGGCGCTGAGCGCCATAAGCTTCGCCGCCGCGATGTCGCGGCGCATCGGCGCCATGCCGCAATTGGTACACGGGATCACGCGCTCGTGCGGTACGTAACGCAGCGCCTCGCCGATCACGGCGGCGACTTCCTCGGGCGTTTCGACCGCATCGGTTGCGACGTCGATCGCGCCAAGCAGCACATCCTTGCCGTCGAGCAACGCCAGCAGTTCCAGCGGCACCTTCGAGTTGCGGCATTCGAGCGAGACTTGGCCGATCCGGCTCGCCGCCAACGCCGGGAAGATCATCTCGTACTGACGCCACGCGCTGCCGAGCGTCGCTTTCCAGTCGATATTCGCCGGGATGCCGTAGCCGTAGCAGATGTGCACCGCCGTGGTACAGGCGAGGCTGGCGGTGGCGCGGTGCAGCGCCTCGATGCCCCACGCCTTCACCTCATCCATGTAGACGTTGAAGGCCGGTTCGTCGAACTGGATCACATCGATACCGTCTGCCGCGAGCGCGCGGGCCTCCGCGTTGAGGACGTCCGCGAAGGCGAACGCCATCTCGACGCGGTCGCCGTAATGGGCGTCCGCGATGGTGTCGATGATGGTCATCGGGCCGGGCAGCGTGATCTTAAGCTTGCGCTTCGTGTGGGCGCGGGCATGGCGCGCCTCGTCGGCGTGGACGCGCGCGCGCAGCCGCAGCGGGCCGGTCACGGTCGGCACCATGGCCTTGTAGCGGTCGTTGCGGATGCCCATCTCGACGCGCTTTGCGAAATCGATGCCGTCAACGGCTTCGAGAAAACCGTGGACGAAATGCTGTCGCGACTGCTCGCCGTCAGTCACGATTTCGATGCCGGCGTCCTCCTGCAATTTGACGGCGAGGAGGGTGGCGTCGAGCTTCGCGGCTGCCAGTTCGGCGCCCGACAGCCGCCATGCCGGCCACAGCTTGTTGGGCTCGGCAAGCCACGACGGCTTGGGCAGACTGCCGGCGATGCTGGTCGGGAACATCTTCTACCTTCGGGACGGTGCCAGGGCGTCCTCGGGGCGCCATCGATCAGATCCAGTCATATTGCGCGAGCAGACGCTCGCCGCCAAGCACCCGCAGCACCGCGTCGCGGACGAGACTCGCCGGCGGACCGAGATGGTAGCGCAGATCATTTCGGCGCGCCGCGCGCTGGACTTGCGCGGTGCGGGGCTGCCGCGCCCGTTCGTAGCGGCGCAGCGCGGCGGTGGGATCGTCGGGGTCCCAGGCGTCGGAGAGAACGGCGGCATCCTCGATCGCCATGGCAGCGCCTTGAGCGAGGAACGGCAGCATCGGGTGCGCGGCGTCGCCGAGGAGGGTGACAGGTCCGCGTCCCCAAAGCGGGGACGGGCCGCGCTCGCACAGCGGCCATTTCTGCCATTGCGACGGCGCCGCAAGGAGGTCGCGCACGGCGGGAATCCATCCGGCCGACGGAAACCGCGCCAGAACTTCGTCGCGGGTCGCGGCGGTCGTCCAACTGGTGCTCGATTTGGCGTTCGAGGACGAATCGGCCGCAACCGCGACGATGTTCACGGCCGCACCGGCCCTCACTGGATAGTGGACGACGTGCCCGCCGGCGCCGAGCCATAGATTGACGATCGGCTCGGCGTCGGCCGGTGGGAGCTCCGCGGCGGGCATCATGGCCCGCCAAGCGGTGCGGCCCGGAAAGAACGGCGGCGCGCTGTTGCCCAATTGCCTCCACAGGCCCGACCACAATCCATCGGCGCCGATCAGCGCCCGCGCGGACGGCACCGCGAAATCCGCCACTTTGGCATGAACGCCGCCACCGTCGACGGTGAAGCGCTCGACCTTGGTGCCGAGCGTGAGAGTGATGCGCGCCTCGCTCGTGACGGCGTCCAGTAGCGCCTGCTGCAGATCGGCACGATGAACCACCCAGTAGGGCGCGCCGTAGCGTTCCTGCGCCACCGCGCCGAGCGGAATGGTGGCGATGTCGCGGCCGGTACGGCCAGCACGCAAGCGGATCGCCGTCGGGACGACGATCGCGGGTGCCAGCCAATTCGCAAGCCCGAGCGCCACAAGAATGCGCGTCGCATTGGGGGAGAGCTGAATACCAGCGCCGGCCTCCTCCAGCCGTTCTGCTTGGTCGAACAATGCGACCGCGACCCCCTTTCGGGCGAGCGCCAGCGCTGCCGTCAATCCGCCGATGCCGGCGCCGGCGATCAGTACGCCGTCCAACGACATTGCGATTTCAGCGCGTTCAGGTCGTTTCCATGTCGGGGAGCGCGCATTCGGGCGGGCGCGCCGCATGGGAATCGAGCGCGGCGTCGAAACGATAGAGCGTCGAGCAATACGCGCAGATGATCTCGGTATCGCCGCCCATGTCGAGGAACACGTGGGGGTGATCGAACGGCGGTGTGGCGCCGACACACATGAACTCCCTGGCGCCGACTTCGATGACAGCGACCCCTGGGTTGTTGTGGAAATGGGGAACAATCCTGTCCGTCATGGAACTAACCTTCGGGGCTGATATTTGTGGCCGGACCATAGCGGCGAACCCGAGCGATTCCTAGATTAACGTAAAGATGCGGCTCGACCCGCAAATGTTGGTCGCCATGCGACCTTAATTGGACTTTAGACGGGCGGCCGACGGTTAGCCGCGCAACCGAGGGCAGGCAGTGGTGTCATGAGACGCATGGTCTTACCCATCGCGGCGGCTGCTTTGTGCGCGGCGGCGACGTCGCAGGTGTTTCCGCGGGCCTTGGAGTCGGCAGCACTCTTCTATGCGCAGGACAAACCCGAACTGCTGGCCGATTATGCCGTCACCAAGTCGTTGTCCCCGTCGGTCGCCGAAACCGAGATCGGGAACGCGCTTGCGGCCGGCGATGCCGAGCTTGCGACAAGCTTCGTCGAACTCGCGCAGGAGCGCGGCATTGCGGTCGATCCGGCGCTCGCGGCCCGCGTCGATGCTGCCAACGGAACCGCCGCGCAGACGGCTCATGCCGCTGTCAGCTTCACCTATGGCCTCGTTACCGGCGCGCCGGATGATCTGGCCGGTCTTGCCGGCACGGCGGCGGGCGATCTGTTTGTGTTCGGCGATATCCGCGATGCGATCCGCGAAGGTGTTCATATGGTGCGCGGCGAACCGACTGACGAACTGATCCTTGGGCTCGCGTGCGCCGGCATCGCGATCACGGCCGGAACTTATGCGACCGTCGGGACCGGGCTCCCGGCGCGGGTCGGGTTGTCGCTCGTCAAGGCGGCGCGGCGCACCGGCAGGCTGAGCGCTTCGATGGCGGAATGGATGACCCGTTCGGTCCGCGAAGTGATCGACACCAAGGCGCTCGGCGCGGCCTTGAGCAAAGTGTCGTTCACCGCGCCCGCTACGGCCATCACGCTGGCGCGTGACGCCGTCAAGGCCGAGCGGGCGGAACGCATCGTGGCCCTCGTCGGCGATGTCGGCCGTGTGCAGAGCAAAGCCGGCACCAGGGCGGCGCTCGAAGGTCTCAAACTCGCGGAGGAGCCCCAGGACGTCGCACGTCTCGCCCGCCTTGCCGCCGCCAAAGGCAGCAAGACCCGCGCCATCCTCAAGCTCGCTGGGCGCGCCGCTTTTGCGCTCACGGTCGCCGCGATGGACCTCGTGAGTTGGCTGTTTGCCGCCATCTGCGCCGCTTTTGGCTTCTGCTCGGCAGTCAAACGCACCGCCGAGCGCGCAACCGAATCCCACTTGCGGTGGAGCAAGGCGCGTCGCGCCCGAAGGCTCCTGGCCGCGGCGGCGTAAGCTGGCCTAGGCGCCCGGACCCGGCTGAACACACATGAAGGAATTGATCTTCTTGTCCCAATCCGGGGTCAGCATCGGGTAGGTGCCGGCGGTGAGGCGCATCGTGGCGCCGCCGAAGTCATCGTCGGAGAAGAAGTCCCAGGTGCCGGCCTGCACCTGGATCGAGGAAATCACGTTCTGCCAGCCGCTCTCCGAAAGATTAGGCTGGTTGTCCACCGTCGGTGCCGAGGTGCCGACGAAATTGGGATCGGAAAAGATCGTCATTTGACAGGTGCCTTGGGGTACCGGCGGTGGTGGCGGCAGGGAGACGAATTGCGCCGGCGGCGGACCGGACTGCGGGCAATACTGCACGCATTGCGGCTCACCGCCGCCGTCGGCAAAGTCGACCATGCGCCAGTGCAGCCCACATCCGTCCGGCGTGAACCCGGTGCACATCGGTCCCGCGAGGGAAACGTAGCCATCAGGGTACCAATAAGAGCCGCCAATCAAGGCTATGCCGAGCGCGCCAAGCGGAACGAAGAACCGCCTGACCCCGCCGACATACATGAACTTCTGTCCCTTGTTGATCGGGAAGAATTTGTTGTTGACGGCCACCACCGGGAACTTGGGCTTTACGGCCGGCAATCCGGCGGGGCCGACCTGCAGATGGGTCGGCGATACCAGCGGCCCGCGCGGACCTAGCTTCAGGCCCGTAGGGCTCAGTCCGACCTGGGTCGGGCCACGAACCCCTTGCGGGAGCGAACGCTGGAGCGATTGTGGGTTCGCGCCCTGGCCGATCCCATTTTGAACTCCGGTGCGCTGGGGCAGCGTGTTCGGCTGGAGCGTTGGGTTCGTCTTGGGCGTGATCTGGTGAAACTGGGTGGTGGCTGCAGGATTGATCTTGGGCGTGAACTTCGGCGCGGTCTGCTGAATTTGCGTGGTTCGCGGCGTCGACGTGGGCCTTGTTACGGTGCGTGTCGTGGGCGGCGGCCGCGATACGACGCGGGGCGGTGCCGACCGCACCACGGCACGTGGCGGCGGGGGCGGCGGCTTTTTCGGTGGGGGCGCCGCCTGCGCGGCAGTGACGAACGCAACTGATGCAACCGCAAGCGCAACCAAAACAGTGTCGCGCGCGGCCGATTTGCCTACTGACCTAGCGTTCAATTCTGCCTCCCCCGGCACCATGCTGTTCCCGAAGCTCGTTTTTCTCAAACTCATCGCTCGTTGTCGAGCCTGCCGCGCAAGTTTACACGGTGTGCCGGCCGGTGTCGTGACGCCTCTCGGCAGCAACCGACCGTTGCAATGCGGTTCAAGATCGAGGATCGGTCCCGATGGTTTTGGAAACGACGCCGCGAAGCTTCACGTCCGGGGCCGTCGAGATCGCGTATCTGGACGAAGGCGACGGCGACGCCATCGTCCTCATCCACGGCTTTGCCTCGAACAAGGAAGTGAACTGGGTCAATCCGGGCTGGGTCGCGACGCTCACCCGCGCCGGCCGCCGCGTGATCGCGCTCGACAACCGCGGCCACGGCGCATCGACCAAGCTCTACGATCCTGCGCTTTACCGTACCGCCCTGATGGCGGGCGATGTCGCGGCGCTCCTCGACCACGTCGGGCTCGATCGCGCCGATGTCATGGGCTATTCGATGGGCGCCCGCATCACCGCGTTCCTCGCGCTTGAGCATCGCGAGCGCGTGCGCTCCGCGATCCTCGGCGGCCTCGGCATCAGATTGGTCGAGGGCGTCGGGCTGCCCGAAACGGTCGCCCGGGCGCTTGAAGCTCCCTCGGTCGACAACGTCACCGATCCGCAGGAGCGGATGTTCCGCATCTTCGCCGACCAGACGAAATCGGACCGCCGGGCGCTTGCCGCCTGCATCCGCGGCACACGGGAAACACTCAGCCGCGAGGACGTCGGCCGGATCGCGACGCCGGTGCTGGTCGCGGTCGGCACAAAGGATATCGTCGCGGGCTCCGGGCCCGCGCTCGCGGCGCTGATTCCGGGTGCCCGCGCGATCGACATCCCGAACCGCGATCACATGCTGGCGGTCGGCGACCGTACATTTAAGGCTGCGGTGCTGGATTTCCTGGCCGAGCGACGGTGATCCGACGCGTGGTGGTGCCGACCTCAGTCGCCTTCACGAGGGGCGGCAGGTCCCCGGAAGTTAACGACCCTTCTGCACGGTCATACATAAGTTCATAGCAATTGAGAATGCTGGCGAAATCCCACGCAGCCCCCATTTATGCTACAGGATTGTTAGAGTTCATCCACGTTCACGCCGTCGCCGGAGGACAGCAATGGCCGAGCCTCAGAGGATCAATCCAAGATCCGCTCGACAATGCCGATCCGGTCTGGGCGCGCATTCGCAGTGAGGCCGAGGCGGTGGTGCGGCAGGAGCCGCAGCTTGCTTCGTTCATTCATTCGTCTGTTCTCGAACATGATACGTTGCCGAACGCGGTGGTGCAGCGGATAACCGACCGGCTGGATCATTCGGTGATCACAGGCACCACCATCCGGCTCGCTTTCCTCGATGCGCTCGAGGACGATCCCGAGATCGGCGACGCCTTCCGGGCTGATATCGTGGCGACCTATGATCGCGATCCGGCCACCACCCGCTTCATCGAGCCCTTGCTTTATTTCAAGGGCTTTCACGCCATCCAAATTCATCGTCTGGCGCACTGGCTGTGGACGAAGCACCGCAAGGACTTCGCGCTCTATCTTCAGAGCCGCTCCTCCGCGGTGTTCCAGACCGACATTCACCCCGCCGCCAGGATCGGTCGCGGTATATTCCTCGACCACGCCACCGGTCTCGTGGTCGGCGAGACGGCGGTGATCGACGACGATGTATCGATTCTGCACGACGTGACGCTCGGGGGCACCGGCAGCGAGAACGGCGACCGCCATCCCAAGATCCGTAAAGGGGTCATGATCGGGGCTGGGGCGAAAATTCTCGGCAATATCGAGATCGGCCATTGCGCCCGTATCGCGGCGGGTTCGGTGGTTCTCAAGCCGGTGCCGCACAACGTGACGGTCGCCGGCGTTCCGGCCCGGGTGATCGGGGAGGCGGGCTGCGCGGAGCCCTCGCGCACGATGGACCAGATGCTCTATAACGTCGGCGTCTAATTCACGATCCTGACACGTGGCAGCACGAACAAAGAGCCTGGAGCACGAGCCGAATCAGCTTAGAATGATGTTATTCTGATATTTTCAGATTTCGACGCGTGTTCGTCCGAACATCTAACCCCGGGCCGCAGTAGTCGCGGAAATAAGGAGCTGCCGTGGACGTCCTCGAAATCCGCAAGATTGAAGCCTACATGAGGCGTCTGTTTGGCAACGCCAAAATGCGCGTTGTGCCGCGCCCCAAGAAGGACGATTCCGCCGAAGTCTTCATCGGCGAGGAGTTCATTGGCGTCCTGTTCGTTGACGACGAGGACGACGAGCGCAGCTACAATTTCCAGATGGCGATCCTGGCGACCGATCTCGAATAGGCGATCCGGCTTCCAGCTTGCCTGATCCACTGTCTTGCAGGCTTCGCCCGGATCGGCCGCAGGATCGGACAACCTCGGTTTATTTTATCGCTACAGGCCGCCAGCGCTCGATCAGCCGGTCAATCCCGTCCTCCACGCCGCGCCAGTCGGCGAGCCAGTCGCGCGGAAATCGAAAGGTGAGGGCGGCGGTGCCGACCGGGTGCTCGTAGAGACACATGGCGGGTGTAAGCGCGCCACGCGCGCGGCTGCAGCGCACCAGAAAGCGTTCGGGTGCGGAGGCATCGTAGATCACGTCCTCGCCCTGATAAGGTGTGCCGTCCGCAAAGGACGCGATCGTAAGGCCGCCGGGACCGGCCTCCGACGGCGTGTCGATGTAGCGCGGATAAATGGATTTCATCCGTTCGGCGGGGGACAGCGGTGCTTGGTTGGATTCTATTGTGACGAACAGCCGCGGAGCGGCGTCGGCCGCGTGGGAATCCGGCGGTGTCAGATCTGGCCAGCGGTATGAGAGGTCGATGCGTTCCTGCGGTCCGGCGCGGCGCTGCAGCGGGATGCGGATCGCGGCCGGCGGCACGTTGAACACGACGCCCGCGACCGCGATCGGCAGCGCCGGCGCATCGATCGGCGGCTGCGTCCAGTGCGGTTGCATGAGGTAGACGATCGAGGCCGCCGCAAGCGCCGCGACACTGGCGAAGAACAGTACGAAAAGCGCCAGCAAGCCAGCGCGGCGGCCGGGCCGCGCCGGGTATGCGCGTATCAGCATGGTCATGCTCGATCCCCCTCGCAGCGATACGAATCGATTTCGACTCTCTTAGCGAGCCGGACGGGGCATGATTGAGGCAATTCGTCCCGTATTGACACAGCCGCGTGGGCATTTATTTGCTCCCGCGCCCGCGCTCCGTTTACCCTTTATTAAGGAAATCGTGGCTTCGGCAGGCGCGATACGGCACATGAGGTCGCTGAATGGGAGGACCCATTCGATGTGCCGTGTCGATGCCCAGAACATCGGCCCCTAAAGATGAACCAGCCGAGGTTGCATGTCGCCCGAAACCATCGAGTCGTTCCTTGCGGTCGCGCTCGGCTTTGCCGTCGCCGGTCTGGTGTCGACCGGATACCAGGTCGTCACCCGTCGACTGCCGTCATTCCGCCTGCTCGGTGGCGGGCCGACGGCCACGACTTTCGCGGCGGTTCCGCTCCTCGCCTTCGCGGCCCCCTTCATCATCATGCGCAACACGTTGCGTGGTCGGCGCATCGAGCGGCGGCGGATCGAATTTGTCATGTTGGCTACGGTCGCGGCGAGCTTCTGGAGCATGATGAGCGGCACCGTGGTTGTGCTTGCGCTGGAGGCGCTTGAACGGCTGGTCGCCTGACCGTCCGAGCGGCGGCCTCGCCAACCGCGACACGCCGTGGCAGGTTCGTGGCTGCGTTTGTTCGCATCCACCGGAGCGCCATGATGCCCATCTTCGAACTTGCCGGCGCGCGGCCGGAATTCCCGCCGGACGGTCTTTACTGGATTGCCGAAACCGCGGTGGTGATCGGCCGGGTGCGACTGAAATCGGAGGCGAGCCTGTGGTGGGGCGCGGTCTTGCGCGGCGACAATGAATGGATCGAGATCGGCGAACGCTCCCAGGTCCAGGATAATGCGACGTTGCATACCGATCCGGGGTTTCCGCTCACCATCGGGCGCGGCTGCGTGATCGGCCACAACGTCGTGCTGCACGGCTGCACGGTCGGCGACGGCAGCTTGATCGGCATGGGTGCTATCCTGCTCAATGGGGCGCGGATCGGGGCGAATTCGATCGTCGGCGCCGGCGCGGTCGTCACCGAGGGCAAGACGTTTCCGGATTATTCGCTCGTCGTCGGAGCGCCTGCCCGCGTGATCCGCACGCTCGACGACAAGGCGGCCAAGATGATCGCGATCGGCGCCGAACACTACGTCCAGCGCTGGAAAAACTACGCAGAGGGCTTGAAGCGGATCGGTTGAAGCGACCGGCGTTACCCCCTCGTCGAGGGCATCGCTGTAACGGCCCCGAGCTAAAATCGGATTTAGGGCGATGGCTTTTGGGCCAATTCCCTTGGCAGCGGAAAGATCAGGTAGGGATTGGGCAACGCGTCGCTGACGGTGAAATCGGCGACGGTGCGACCATCGATCTTCTGCACGATACGCGAGGGAAACATGACGCCATATTCCCGGAAGTCCTTGTAATCGGAGTAGTCGCCCGAGAGGACCTGCGCCCCGGCCCGGTATTCGACGCGGGTCGTCAGGTTTTTCGCATCGAGCAGAGCCTTGAGCTCTGTCCCGTCGGCCATCGCGACGATGAGTTCCTTCATTCCGCCGCGGTCTGCGACCTTGACCTTGTCCGGCGCTTTGGCGCCTTCCAGGATCACAGCGTGGGGCAGCAGCCACATTTGCTTCAGTCGCTCCACCGCCGATGTGTTGGCCGGACGAAAGTAAATGCCCGGTTTGGACTCGTCCCAGGACAATCGGCCGACGGCTACCGCGATATCCCGCTCCGTCCGCCCGTCGGGGGTTGTCTTCTCGACGTCGACGCGGGCGGCCGGGATCACATAGTCGTATCCAACCGTGATCCGGCTCACCTTGTTTTCCCCGCCCTTGGGATCGGCCATGGTTCCGCTCGCCACGTATTCGAACATGTTGACGACGTCGAGCGCATGATTGACGCCCCTGACCATGCCGAGCGCGTTGGCGGCGTCGGTCAACGCCTTCCTGGCGGGGTCTGCCGCCACGGTCTGCCCCGATGCCGGAATTGCGGCTGTGACGAGCGCAGCTACCGACGCGATCAACAAGTCTTTCCGATAGCGCATCACCGAGCCTCAGTTGTTCGATCGGTTCAGCCCGTCTCCGGACGCCGCGTGCTCATGGGAACCGCGAGACAAGGTCCCTTTACTGCGACACCGGGGCCGAGGGGTCCAAGTTCTTGACCACGTAATTGCGCCCGTCGGGGAAAGTGAGCGTGACCAACAATCCGGTCGGCGAGCCGTCCCGGCTGGGATTGATCGAGAACTTGAACGTCTCGCCCACCTTGAATGCGCTCTTGCTATCGAGTTCAACCCGACGCAACCCCAATATGCCGAGCGATTCGATTGCGTAGCGTTTGACCTCGCCGTCCTCGGTCACATCGAAGTGCATGTAGGTGTGCGGGTTGATCCAATCGATCTTCATCAGCACGCCGGTTTTTTCGACGACTTGGCTGACGTCGAACTGTGCCTGCACGGCATGGTGCGACTGCACCGGCGCCATGCCAAGCAGCAAGCAAAGCGCGGCCGTCGCCGCGAGCGATGTCTTATGCCTCATGTTACGTGCTCCACATTGTCAGCCGCTGCGGACCTTCGACTTGAAGTGTTCGCGATCGCGTTCGTCGCACGGAAAGTCTTCAGCCACGAACGCATCGGGCCGCGCATCGAGAACGCGAATGATCGGATTCATCGTCCAGGGTTCCAGAAGCACTTCCGGATCTTCCACGGTCGCCTCCCAACGCAACGTATTGCCGTCGCGCGTCAGCCGCTCGATGACGTGGAGTTTGAAGCTGTGGAAGTAACCCGACTTATGCAGCCAGCTCTCGTCCGTAAATCCGATGGTGTCGATGACCAGCGTATCGCCGTCCCAATGGGCGACCGGATCGCCCTTCCAGGTTTCTTGGACGACGCGTGCTTGGTTGTGCGGACGACCGTCGGTCGGAACAACCCTGAAGGTATTCTGTCCGGCGAACCCGCCGGCATAAAGAAGCACGACCTGGTCTTTGGTTTGAACGATTTGGGCCGGGGCTCCGAGTTTAGGCACCCCGTAGAGGCGGCATTTGAACTCCGGATCCAACTCGTTCCCGTTGGCGTCGTTCTCCCTCACCTGGGACCAGAATTCCGGCTTGTACAGCGGCTTGTTCCGATCGCCCATGCGCCGCAGGGCGTTATCGTTCTCGAAGTTTTCGAAATTGCCCTCGCGCGCCGCGTACACCTGCTGGCCCGAGCCAGCGTCATTGAATGTCGAGACGACGGCCCGGTTGGGCGGCGGCACCCAGATGCCTGAAAGGTCGGGCTTACCATCGGTGGTGCGCGGCGTAACGGCCTTGGCGGCTGGCGCGGGGGGTGTTTGTGCGTAGGCGAAGGCTCCGATGTGCATCCCGCCGAACAGAATGGCCGCACCGAACCTTATTGCGGTGATATGCCGTGACCAAGCATTGGTCATGGATTCCTCCCCGGTTGCGGTCTTCTGAAGTGTCGAGCTTTTTGATCTAGCCCAGCTCAACCCACTGCAATTGACGTTTGCAGCGACGCTATCGAAACTCGTTCTCATCGTCAATCGATCGACCGACAATGGATCATAAGGCGTCAGCCGTTGCGAGTTCGGTCAAGATGTGCTTCACGGACGGCGTGACGATCGCCACAAATTGTGCTTCACGCAGACGACGTGCCGGCTCCGATCCAGCCAGATATCCGCGGGCGCCATATTGGAGCATCGCCGACTGCGTGGCCTCGAGCGCCAACCAGGAAATCTCCAATCTGGCGCGAAGCACCGCAAGAAATGATGCACGATCCGGCGCCTCGACGTCGCGCACGTGGTCCGCAACTTGCCGCGCCAGCTCGTTGGCGCGATCCTCGATCCTGTCCGGTCCCAACGGGAGCTGGGTTGCGTGACGGCGACCCGGACCGTCGGTTCGCATCAGCCGGGCGGCAGCCCGTGCGATGCCGAAGCCCATGCCACCCTGTAGCAGAACGAAGCCCTTGCGGATGCGCGGCACGAAGCTGCTCGTGTCCTCGGACAGAACGTCGTCGTCCGGAACAAACGCCTCGCGAATCAATACCGTATAAGTGGCCGTGCCTTCGAGGGCGATGAAATGTGCATTTCGCGCTAGGCTCACGCCGTCCTGTCCGGCGCGGAACAGCGCCATGATGCGGCGATCGGAAGCGCCTTCCACCGCGAAGATGCTCGCGAACAGGTGGCCCTGCTCGATGTTGGAGACGTATGGCAGCCGCCCCGTGACACGGTATCCTCCAGGCACCCGTACGCCCTTGAGCGCGAGCGGCTCAATACCCGAAAAGAATTTCATCGGGTTCGACAGCCCGGTCCCGCCGAGAAGGTTGCCGTTCGCAACCGCAGCGAGGTAGCGCCGGCGTGGAGCCGGATTATCCGACCGGTCGAGATACCAGACCAGCGCATCCTGGCACCAAGTACAGAAGGCGGTCGACAAGCACGATTCTCCGACCTCTGCCATCGCGTCGACTGCAGCAATGATGCCGGCCGGCCCAGCGCCGAGCCGCTCGGTGTGATGGGCGAACGCACCGGCCGCGCCGAGCCGCCGCAGAATTTCGGCCGGATAAAGTCCTTCGGTATCGATGCGACGCGCCAGCGGCCGCAGATCGTCGGCGACAATCGAGCTGACGGTCGCGTTCGGGTCCGCGACCGCTACGGTGTCGTTCACGCTGCCGTCCCTTAGCTGCGGGCGATCTCGACCGGCACCGGATTGCGGACCGTATTGAGCACGGGCGACCATTTCGCTGCGTGAGCGACGAGTTCATCGAGCTCGGCCGGGGTCGCGCCATCAATATCGACGTGCGCCTTGATCCGCACCGCGGTGAGTTCCAAGTGGCTTGGGCGCCAGATCGCCGGTGCCCCACACCGATGTGATGCTGATGTCGCCTTCGAGCTCAAGCGCGATTCCGCGGACCGTCCATCCGCGCGCCACCGCATTCGCCTGCAGTCCTACGGCCACACAGGTACCCAGCGCGGCCAAAAGTGCCTCGGTCGGATTCGGTGCGGTATCGTCGCCCAACAGCGCCGGCGGCTCATCGACAATATGGGCCGGAAGATTGCGGATATAATTCAGGTGCCGGAATTTGCGTCCCTCGGCGACGGTACGGCAGCGCACGGTACGGACGGCGCTCGGGTCGGCTCTGCCTTTTTCCGAAAGCGCCTGAAGCGCGGTGCCGTCGATCGTCTCGAACGTGGAAACGATTTCCTTGACCTTGGTCGAATTGGATTTGGTGTTACCTTGGGCTATGGGCATTTCAGCCTCCTTGGTTTCTAGGTTCAGGTCGTAGGTGTCCAGCGCACGCGTTGGATCGTTACGTTGATGAGCGCGTCGAGAACGTACCCGATGATGCCGATCAGCAACACCAGCGCAGCAAGCCGGTCGTATGACAGTGTGTCGCGTGCATCATTGATAGCGTAACCGAGCCCGCTGGTAACACCCAGGAACTCGGCCGGCACCAGCACGATCCAAGCCACGCCGAGTGCGAGGCGCAGCCCGGTCAGCATGTCCTGCGCGACCGCCGGAACGATAACGGCACGCAGGACGGCGAACGGTCGGCCGCCTAGATTGCGCGCCATGGCGAGCCAGACCGGATCGATGCGCTTGACGCCGGCGGCCGTCGAAAACACGATCGGCCAAATGGCGGCCGCCGAAATCAGGAATACGATGGCGCCGTTCCAGGTGGCGAACAGCAGGACCGCGATCGGCATCCAAGCGAGTGGACTGACCATGCGCAAGATTTGGAACGGGAGTTGCACCGTGCGCTCAAGCATCGCAAAGCTTCCGATCGCAAGTCCGACCGGAACGCCGATGACAACAGCCCAGCCCAATCCCTGGCCAACACGATTGAGGCTCGGTCCCGTGGCGCGCCATGCATCACCCGACACCAGCAACTGGCTGAACGCCGTTAGAGTGCGGTCGATGGTGAAACCGCCAAACGCGACGTAGCGCGGATTTGCTTCGAGCAGCAGCCCAGCCATCCACCACAGGCCGACCACCAGGGCGATGCCAAGCAGCGGCGCGCCGACGCTCGCGGCCATTCGCAATACGCCGCCGGAGGTGCCGCCCTCGGCGCGGCTTTCGACGGCGGCAAGCATCACAGCGATAGTTCCTCCCGACGCTCGAATGGGCTGGCGCGGTCGACGCTCGGGTCGTCGATCCAGCCGGGGAAGCGATCGAGAGCCGCCCTGACGAAACGATAGTCCACGAGATCGTCGGCGACGAAATTGGGATCGAGCCCTTTGAGAAACGTCGTATCGCCTTCAACGACGGTTTTGTTCATCGCCTCGACAATGAGCTTCGTGGCGGACGGATAGGGCCACGGCTGAAAATCGATCCTCCCATTGTGCCATTCACGATGATGGATCGCGCCACTTGCATCATATTGCGGACCGTAATCGGTCACGGCCTTGAGTACGACATCTGAGGGGGTTGGAAGATAACCCTTGCCGTCCCGGGAAATGAGTTGAGCGATCTCCGGCTTGTTTCGCGATGCATAAAGATGCGCCCTCACGACCGAGTTGACGACCTTCTGGGTCCATTCCGGGTGGTCCCTCGTGTAGTTCTCATGGGTCGAGATCACGCAGCACGGATGGTTGCGCCAAATATCGCCGGTGAAGCGGAGCATGCGCCCGCCAACCCTGAGTTCGCCGAGGGCATTGAAGGGCTCGGCCACGATGTAGCCATCGATTTTCCGCGCCGCCAGTGCCGTCGGCATGTCGGGCGGCGCCAGGATCTGCAGTGCGCATTCCTTCACGTTCGGAGCGCTGCCGTCCGACCTGATCGCCGGCGTGATCCCGGATTCACGCAACGCGTATTGGAGCACGATGTTGTGCATCGAGTACCAATACGGCACCGCGATGCGCTTGCTGCCAAGATCCGCGAATGTCGTGATGCGGGAATCGCCACCCACCACGAGGCCTGAGCCGTTGGTGTGTCCCCACGCCAGGATCTTGACCGGAAACCGGTTGTTGTAGCGCATCCAAACCGGGATCGGCTTCAGCAGGTGGACGAGATTGAACTTTCCGGCCGCGAAGCCTTCGACCAGCGCCGACCAGCTTCGAACCAGCGTCGGTGGCTCGACTTTCAACCCGGCTTCTTCGAAATAGCCCTTGGCGTGGGCGACCAGAAGGGCGCTCGCATCGGTGATCGGAAGATAGCCGATGCGAACCACCTCATCGTTTGCCGCCCGAGCGCTTCCCGATCCGACGCCCGTTCCCGCCACCGCGGCGGCAAGGCCGCCGCGCGCCAGCCGATCGAGCGTATCGCGCCTCGTCCAGTCGGACCGGATCCAGTCTTGGCCGCAGGCATGGTGATCGTCATGGCCGCTCGACATCATGAATGTCTTTCTTCGTCGTGAACGGGCGTCACGCAACATCGCGAAGGTTGGCAAATCGTGCGCGCAAGAGGATTTCCGCGTCGCGCCCGAGTGGGATGTCTTCCTTTATGGTCGCGGGCGAACCGGCGAGCAGAAGGGCACGGTCGGCGAGCGCAGCAGCGTCCGCGAGATCGTGCGTCACGGTCACGAGCGTCATGCCGCGGTCTCTCGCGAGGCGGCGGACGTCATTGCGCAGCACCACGCGGGTTTCCCCGTCGAGCGCCGAAAAAGGCTCATCGAGCAACAGGATGTCCGGGGTGGCGGCGAGCGCCCTTGCGAGCGCAACGCGTTGCTGCTGGCCGCCGGAAAGCTCGGTCGGCAGCGCCCCGATGCGATCCCCGAGGCCTATCTGTTCGAGCAGCGCGCCGACCCTTCGTCGCGCGGCCGCCGGATCGCGGCGAAACGCGCCCGAGAAGCGCAGCGGCAGCAGAACATTGTCCGCCGCGGTCGCCCACGGCAGCAACGCCGGCCGCTGGAACATCAGGACGGCGCCCTGAGCAGGTCCATCGACCGCAATTCCGTCAATCAGCACCTTTCCGCGATGGGCCGGCAAAAGCCCGGCGATCAAATGCAGCAGCGTCGATTTGCCGGCGCCGGAACGTCCGACAATTGCTATATGTTCGCCCGCATCGATCGCGCAGGATACCCCGCCAAGCACAGCGGCCGATCCGTGCCTGAACACGACATCGTTGATCTGGATCGCGCCACGGGCTGACGCTGCTGCGCTGCTTGCCACGCGGCGAATCTAGGTGACCGACAATGCAGGTTCCATCTCAAAATTCAGGCAAAACGTGACAGAATTGCTTCGTAAATATTCAAAACGTGGAAGAATCTTTCCGAAAGGTCCGGTCGTCAGAAGAAGAACTTCGTCGATCCTTCGAACGATGGCAGCAGGCGGCCGAGCAGAAGCACGACGAGCCAGATCCCGAGCGAGAGCCCGGCTGTCACCTTGGTGAACGCGCTGGTGCTGTCCTTGTCGCCGAGCAGCAGCACATGCCGCTGCTCCATGACGGTAAAAACGATAGCGTTGAGCCCGGCTACCAGGATCAGGAACATCTTCAGTCTGAAAGCTGGGTTGGGCCAGTACATGAACGGGTCGTTGGTGAAGAACTCGATGCCGGTGGCGAGGTTGATCAGAAATCCGATGATGGCGAACGGCAGAAAAGCGAGCGCGGCCCGGATCGGCACCCCGCGCAGGAAGCCGAGCAGCCTCAGATCGACCACCAGCATCGCGCCGACCAGCATGGACAACCCGATAAAGTGCAGCGTTTCGCCGGCGGCAAACAGCCACGTGCTGCCGCGCACCGTGGCGCCGAGCCAGGTTTCCTTGATCCAGTGAAGTATCTCGAGTTCGGACATCAGATACCAATCGCGTTCGCGCCGCGAAGCATACTTCAGGGTGGCGGGATCGTGTAGCCGATGAGCCGACCTGCCAGGATTGCCCCGAGCCAGCACAGGATCGAAAGCACGGCGGCGGCTTTGGCGGCCGACGTCACCTCTTGATTGCCGACGAGCGCACCGTCCGGGCCCGGCAGGCGGTTCGAGGCAGGCACATCCGCCCCGCCCTCCAGAGCTTTCGACAGCATCCAGAGCGCAAAACCGGCGCACACGATCAGAACCATCTTGATGAGGAACGCGGGCGTTTGCAGCAGCCGATGCGGTTCGCTGAGAAACAACAGGACACCGGAGATAGTATTCATAACGAAACCGAACCAGGCGAGGCCGAACAATCTATCGAACGCCGCGATGGGAAATTCCTTGGCAAAACCCAGGACTCGCGCGGCGAACATGAACGAGATTCCGACCACCATGCCCATGCCGACCGCATGGAAGCAGAGGAGGATCGGTTGACCCCAATCCGATTCGCGCAACCATACCGAGAAATCGGTCTGTTCGATCCAGGCAAGGAGTTCCATGCGTTCGATTTCCCGCTGACGGTCGTAAGCTAAGTCTGCTGGCCGCGAGCGGCGATCATGATCTTATCGAAGGTGCCGTCGCGATTTACGACGGTGTGTTTGAAGACCGCAAGAACGTGCAAAATCATCCCGGCCAGTATGAAGGATGCCGCATAGCCGTGGATGTGGCGCAAGGCATCATGGACGGCGGGGAAATCGCGGAACGGGCTCGCCACCGCGGCCCCGAACACGAATATCGCTTCGCCGGCCGACCACACCATCAGGGGTCCGGAGACGAGCAGGATGCCGATGGCGATCAACATCATGAAATGAAAATACTTGCCGATCGTGAAAAAGAACGCGCCCTGCCTTGGCAGCCGCCCCGGATGGCCGACCTTGAAGCGCCAGATGATACGGCCCCACAGGAGCGCGTACATCGTTACCCCGATGGTGGTGTGCAAATGCACGAGCCGCACATATCCCTCCCGATCCGCGCTTTGGGACATGGTGCCGATGGTGAACATGGCGATTACGGTCGCCGCGGTGACCCAGTGGAGCGCAATCGATATCCAGCCGTAGCCGTTCGATGTGTCGTTTGCTCTCACGGCCGCCGTCCCCGACGCCGGTCCGCGGCGGCATCCGTTCCCGCGATGAAAGCCTGCCGTCGCATCCGTCCCCCCGTAGCTTCTTTGTGGATAGGGTAACAAGGTCAGGCTTGGATTGGAACGGGCAACGCCGAGGCGCCACTCGCGCGCTGATCTGGCTAGCGTGCCGCCGGGCGCCGACGATCATTTCGGCCTTTAACGAAAGAACCTTGTCGGCGTGTCGACCCGCTTACCCGCTGCCGCAATTATTGCTAACATCAGACAGAAGGGCAGCCCTTGGGCTTGCCTCGACCAGGGAGCTAGAGATGAAGATCAAGCAGGCATTGTATCTGGGTGTAGCCGTCGCGGCATTGGCGGCCTTTACGTCCGTCACGCCGACGCGGGTACTGGCTCAGGCGGCCGCCGTTAAGATCGACAGCGACGACATCGGCGGCGTGGTGACCGGGCCGAGCGGACCGGAAGCGGGCGTCTGGGTGATCGCCGAGACCGTCGATCTGCCGACCAAGTTCGCCAAGATCGTTGTCACCGATGATCAGGGCCGTTACGTGGTCCCCGACCTCCCCAAGGCGAATTACATCGTGTGGGTGCGCGGCTATGGACTTGTCGATTCGTCCAAGGTGCCGGGCACGCCCGGCAAGCTCCTGAATTTGACCGCGGTGCCGGCGCCGTCGCCCGCCGCTGCCGCCGAATATTATCCGGGCATGTACTGGTACTCGATGCTCAAGATTCCCGCCACGTCCGAATTCCCCGGCACCGGCCCGAAGGGCAACGGCATTCCGCCTACCATCAAGACGCAGGGTGCCTGGATCGATACCATCAAGAACTCCTGCCAGTCGTGCCATTCGATCGGCTCGAAGGGGATACGGACGCTGTCGCCGATGCTCGGCCAGTTCAAGAACTCCCATGAAGCATGGGAGCGCCGCCTGCAGTCCGGTCAGGCCATGGCCCAGATGGCGGTTTCGATCGCCCGCATCGGCCCCGACAGGGCCGTTGATAATTATGCGGATTGGACCGACCGCATCGCGGCCGGCGAACTGCCCTCGGCGAAGCCCACGCGGCCCCAGGGGGTCGAGCGCAACGTCGTGATCAGCGTGTGGGATTGGGGTACCAAGGGCATGTACCTACACGATGCCATCGCCAGCGAAAAGTCGAAGCAGACCATCAACGCCAACGGCCCGATCTACGGATCGCCTGAGGAGAGCTCGGACCTGGTGCCGGTTCTCAATCCGGTCACCAATACATTCACGACGATCAAGCATCCCTATCTCGATCCGGAGACCCCCTCGACCAAGACCAACACGGCGGGACCTTCGGTGTATTGGGGCGACGACGCGATCTGGGATAGCCACACCAGCATCCACAATCCGATGATCGACGATCAGGGTCGGGTGTGGTTCACGGCGAAGATCAGGCCCGAGGAGAACCCGGCCTATTGCAAGAAGGGGTCTGACCTGCCGTCGGCGAAAGTCGTGCCGCTGGAGACGTCCGGCCGGCAGCTCTCGATGTACGATCCGAAGACGCAGAAGTGGTCGCTCATCAACACCTGCTACAGCACCCAGCATCTCAACTTCGCCCACGACGCCAACTATACGCTGTGGACCTCCCCTGGCGGCCCGCAAAGCGGCGTGGTCGGCTGGCTGAACACCAAGATGTATCTCGCCACCGGCGACGACGTAAAGTCGCAGGGCTGGACCCCGATCATCGTCGACACCAACGGCAACGGCAAACGCGACGACTATGCCGAGGCCAACCAGCCGCTCGATCCCGCCAAGGACAAGCGCGTGATGGCGGGCTTCTACGGCGTTCAGCCGAGCCCGATCGACGACACTATCTGGGGCCAGTCGATGGACGTCGGGTTCTCACGCATGGACCAGCCCGGTTACATCGTTCACCTCATCCCGGGCTCGAACCCAAGTGAGACCGCGCTCGCCGAATTGTTCCTGCCGCCCGATGAAGGCTACGGCTCGCGCGGCATCGACCTCACGTCGGATGGCGTGGTGTGGACCGTGCTCTCCAGCGGTCACATGGCGAGCTTCGATCGCAAGAAGTGCAAGTCCGAGATCAAGGGACCGGAAGCCATCACCGGAAAGATGTGTCCGGAAGGCTGGGCGCTCTACAAGTTCCCGGGCCCGCAGTTCCAGGGGGTGACCGACAAGGGCAGCGCTCAGCATGCCTATTACATCTGGGTCGACCGCCTCAACACGCTCGGCCTCGGCGCCAATGTGCCGATCGCTTCCACCAATGGCGGCGAGGCGCTCACTGCGCTCGTTGACGGCAAGTTCGTGACCCTTCGGGTTCCCTATCCGCTGGGCTTCTTCTCCAAGAACGTCGATGGCCGCATCGATGATCCGAGCGCTGGCTGGAAGGGCAAAGGCATCTGGACCACGTTCGGCAGCCGCGCGCCGTTCCACAACGAAGGCGGCATCCAGAACTCGCCGAAGCTCTACAAGGTGCAGATGCGCCCCGACCCGCTCGCCAACTGAGCCGGAGCGCGAATTGAGCGGACGCCGGTAACGGCGTTCGCGACAATCGAGGCCCGTGACGGCGGAACGCCGTCACGGGAATGATTTTGATTCGCAGCCGAAACGAAATCGAGGCGTGTGGAGAGTCACACCGCTATATGATGAATGTTGATCATTTTTCCCCGGGAGAAGACGCCATGACCAGAACAGCTTTCGTGTTACGAACCATGGCGACAGCGACTGCGGCCCTGATGGCTTCCTCGATAATCCCGCTCAACGGCGTCGTTGCGAATGCGACTGAGGTTAAGGTGGTGGCATCCGTAGCGCTGACTTCCGCGTTGGATGAGCTTATCCCTGCATTCGAGCGTGCCACGGGGAACAAGGTGACGATTGGCTACGGCCTCGCCGCCGGACTCAGCAAGCGTATTCTCGAAGGTGAATCCGCGGACGTGATCATCCTGACAAAGTCGATGATGGACGATCTCCAGAAGCATGAGAAGCTGGTGCCCGGCAGTCTCGTAAACGTGGGCGCCACCGCGGTCGCGGTAGCGGCTCGCGCGGGCGCCCCGAAGCCAGATATCCGTTCGGTAGACGCGCTCAAACTCGCGCTCTTGTCCGCCAAGTCGATCGTCTATGCCGACCCCGCGAAAGGCGGATTAAGCGGCGTACATTTTGCAAGCGTTCTCGATCGTCTCGGTTTGGCCGAACAGCTGAAGTCGAAGACCATATTGGTGCCGGGTGCCCAGGCGGCAGAGATCGTTGCCAAGGGCGAGGCAGAATTGGGGATTGGACAAGCCTCGGAGATATTGCCGGTCAGCGGGGTCCAACTGGTTGGTCCGTTGCCCGGTGAACTTGCCAGCGTGACCGTTTTTACGGCGGGGGTCGGCGCGGGGACCAAATCCTCGGAAGCGGCTAAGGGGCTGACGCAATTTCTTACAGGGCCGGTTGCCGTGCCGCTATTGAAAGCCAAAGGCTTCGAGCCGAGTTAAGATTTCACTTGGCGACCGCGAGGACTGATCATGCGAACAATAAGTCCGTTCGGACGCGCTGCGCTGGGCGTGATCATGATGACGATGCTGTCGGCTCCGTGGGCTCGTGCCGAGGACACGGTGATCGTCGGCACTGTCGGGATCGCCTTCGGCCAACCTTTGGCCGCTCTTCATCGGGCTTGATAGAGGCTTTTTCACCGCCGAAAACATCAAGATTGATCTCGTCTATGTCCCGGCGAGCTCGGCGGTTATCCAGCAGCTCGCGGCTGGCTCGCTGAATATGACGATGTCCACCGGCCTGGTGGATCCGATCCGCGCCATCGATCAGGGTGCCGGGATCGCGATCGTTCGCTTCGAGGTTCAGGCGCCACCTTATGTCATGATGGCGAAATCCAGAATCAACAGCCTCAGCGAACTCAAGGGAAAGTGATCTCAGTCGGCGGAGCGAAGGATATTACCCGTGTCTATGCTGAACGGATGCTGGCGGCGCACGGTCTCAAGCCCAGCGATTACGATTTCATCTATGCCGGCGCGACCACGGCCCGTGCCCAGGCTCTGCTCAGCGGCGCAGTCGATGCCGCTATCCTGTTGCCGCCAGCTAATTTCCAGATCCAGAACGGCCGGCTACAATGACATCGGACTTACGATGGAATATGCGCCGGAGCTGGCGTTTTCGGGGACGGTGGTCAACAATGCCTGGGCCGGCGTAACCGAACGTGCTGGCTCCGCGTGCTCGCCGCCCAGGCCAAGAGTACCGAATATCTTTACGATGATCAGCAATCGCGCCGAGGCGGTTCGGATTCTCGCTGCAGTCAGCAGACTGAATGCTAGATGACGTCGAGAAGTCCTATGACTTCTTTCGTAAGAACAATTTCTTCGATCGCACCGGCAAAATCTCTCAGACCAAGATGAATGCCTTGCTTGATGCGCTGATCGCGTCTTGGCGACCTGCAGAAGCGCGGAAATGTCGAGCGGTTCCTGTTATCGCGGAATTGCGCAGTTGTCGGATTGATCGGAGCCGCGATCGCGTGCAACAGAGAAATCGACATGCGCGAAGTCATCGCGGCGCCCTGTCCCGGCCTCGATCTCCGGCGGCATTATGGACACCATCAGTCGCCGGCCATTCGCGCCGGCGGCCTCATCTTCTGTTCCGGCATTCTTGCCAATCGACCCCGAATTCGGGTGAGCGGCTGCACGGCACGCTTACCAGCGAGGCGCACGTCATTTTCGGAAATCTAAGATTGCTGCTTGACTCCGCTGGCTCATCGCTCGATCGCCTCGTTCAGGTTCACGCCCTGATATACGACAGTATCGAGTACGACGTGCTCAACCGTGTCTATCGGCAATACGTGTCCAATGGTCCACCCGCGCGTACTGTCTGGACGGCGCAGATCGAGGCCGGGTTCAAGATTGCAGCTCGACGTGACCGCCGCCGCCTGAAGCGGCCGAGGAATGCCGATGGTCGCCAAGCGTGAAGTCGATTCATTTGCCGGCGTGCGCATCCGGGTCGTCGTGCAGCGACGGTGCACTGGCGTCGAGTGTGGTGAGGGGCGGGGATTTTCTCTTTATGGCCGGCCTTGTTGCAGTCGATTTGCAGTCCAACGAATTGATGCGCGGCACGACTGCAAGCGAAACCCGGTTGATCCTGTCCAACCTCAAGATGCTGCTGGAGGCGGCGGGCTCGTCGCTCGATAGGATCGTGAAAACCAACGTGGTGCTGCACAGCATGTTGGAAGCGCCAAACATGAATGAGGTTTATGCAAGCTTCTTTTCCGACCCGCCACCTGCCCGCACGGTCTGCGGCGCAGTGCTACCTCACGGAATGAAGGTAATGATCGAATGTACCGCGCTCGTGTGATCCGGTGATCGAGAAACTTCAACGCTCGGTGATCGAGCCGCGGAATCCGCGCCTCAATGCCTCGCGCAACGCCAACTTGCCGCATGTTCCCGGCATCCGCGTTGGCAACTACATATTCTTGTCCGGCATGACTCCGATCGACCCTCAGACCGGTGAGCGCCGGCACGGCCCGATCGGCGAACAGGTCCGCACGACGTTGGAAAACGTGAAGCACATGCTGGAATCAGCAGGCTCCTCTCTTGACCGCGTGGTCCGCATCCACCTGGTGCTGGCGGACATTTCCGACATGGCGGAAGCGGATCGCGTCTACGGCGAATTCTTTCCAGTCGATCCGCCGGCCCGCATGGCCTGGTCGATGCAACTCCGGTTCGGCAACGGATGCGAAATCGAGTGCGTCGCCTTGGCGGACTGATTGATGGTGAGTGTTGGTGCAGGCGGTGGTCGCCCACGTGCACGATATCTGCTGAAGAGCGAGCCGCGAAGCCAAATCCCGGCGCGGCTGCGTGCCGCGTCCAGAATACATGATGAATTTTCACGATTTACGGCGCAACGTTGCCTCGTCGCATCAGTTGCGCCGGACTTCTGCGGCGCAATGCGGTAATAGCCAGGAAGGCGAGACTGCAGGATTTAGTGCGTAGCCCAAAATGTGAAAGGAGCGGATGTTGGACCCGCGGATTTCTTGGAGTATTGCAGCCATTGTGTCGGGGCTAATCCTCGCTGCCGCACTTATCGTTTATAGCGTCCGCAAGAAGCCGAAGCCGTCATCGCCTTTTGAAGAAGTCGACGGGACCCTCAAGACCGACTGGACCCGGACGGGAAATATTGACTTTCGCACGACGTCACTTGACGACAATTCTCCACAGCAACTGCTGCTTCGGGTTGAGGAAAAGAAGATCGTCGAAAATCTGATGGGGGAAGATGTAGTGCAATTACGGTGGCGCCTTGCGACCATAGACGAGGCCAAGGAGGTTATCGTGTGCTGGAGAAACCGCAAATCCCTTGAGTCGTAGGTCTCCAGGCGCTGCGGAGTCTCACCACGTGTAGCGCAGCCGTCCGGTACCGGTGTAGGTCTTGGAGCCCTGTTGGTAGCAAATCAAGTTGTCCGGTTTTGGTAGCACATCATCTGTCCGCTTCGTGGTGTGAGAGCCGAGCCGGTTTGGAAGCGGTGGACGCCCCGGCTTGGTTGGGCTCATGCTGCTGATGGGGTCTTCGTCTCTTGGTGTTCTTTGCGGTCAGTTTCTTAGTTCGACCGGAGCACCGTTTCTTTGTCCCGACCTGCCCCGCGGAAGTGACGGCGCGCGCAGCCGCCGTCGAGGATGGCCGTTGCTCCGGCGTCACCTCACGACGGGCGTTTCGAAGGCCACCGCCGGAGGCGGCGCGGAGCGTCCTTGACGGTGGCGAGCACGGCGTCACGCTTGCGGGTGTCGGGGCTTGTACGATGGCCCCGTCTGCGGTGAAGCGGGCGAGGCGGCGCGGCCCGTGGAACACCGCGAGGGTACCGTCCGGATAGGCGCGTACTCTTACCCTGGCCTTGACGAAGTGATGCCGCAGCGGGCTTGCAGGAAGCTGGAGTTTCAGGCGCTCCCAGGCAACCGTGTTGTCGCGGTTGACGACGCGATCGTCCTCAACGCACAGGGTCTCGGTCAGTACGGCAGGGTCGCTCACCGTGACAAAGCCGTTGTCCGCCATCGCGGCCGGCCGGGCAAAGTGCTGATTGTGCTCCGGCAGATAAACGTCCCGGATCCAGGCATTGGCAGCCGCGATATCGGCGATGCCGGCCTTGGCGAGCTCCTTGATGAGGCGGTCCTGAAGGGTGCCGAACATCCGCTCGGAGCGCCCGCGCGCTTGCGGCGAATAGGCCGGGATGTGCTCGATTCCCAGGTGCTTGAGCGCCCGACCAACCTGGGTCAGCCGTACCTTGTCCACCGGCCCGTCGGCGACGGCGGTGAAAAAATAATGGCTGCCGCGGTCGGTGTAGAGGCTCGACGGCAGGCCTTTGGCGGTGAACACCTCAAGCAGCGCCCGCAACGTCGAAGCCGTGCCTTCTTCCTCCACCAGAAACGCCGAATAGATCGTGCTCGTGGCATCGTCCAGGGTAACAATCAGGTCGAGCATCGGCTGGCCCGCAAGCCACGCCGCCCGCGAGCCATCCTGGTGCAGCATCATGCCTTCGCAGGGCTTGCGCTCGCGCTTGCGGCGATGCGCGCCACGCCGCGTCGCACGCTCCACCAGACCGGCCGTGTGCAACTGCATCTTCACAAACGTATAGCTCAACCGGAACCCATGATCGCGGCGTAGATGATCGTGGAAATGCATCACGTTCCAGCCCCGATAGGCCTCCCGGTACAAGGCCAGCATCCGATCCCGTTCCGACCCCGGCACCCGCTTGGGTGACACCTTGCCGAGCCGGCGGTCTCGCAGCCCCTCAGGCCCGTCCTCCTCGTAGCGCTCCCGGTAGCGCCGGAACTGCCGCTCCGACATTCCCAAAAGCTCACCAGCCTCCATCATCGACAACGCACCCGCTTCCCAACGGCTCAAAACATCTCGAAACTTCCGCATCCGACGGTCCGGTAGCCACGCTGCCCGATTCATCAGCCCTGCTCCTTTGCAGGGCGACAAAACCGGACAACTCGTGTGCTACCTAACCCGGACAACTCGTGTGCTTACGACATGTAGGTCTTGGAGCCCTTGCCAAACTCGCCGTCGAATTTAGACTAAATGCCCCGCCCGTGTCCTTGCTTGACGATCAAACCGGCCGCCATGGACCTAGATAGATTTAGAGCCGATCATTGGTGGAACGTTGTAGCCTTTGTGGGTGGTTTGATTGCCGTCGCGGCTGTTCCGGAGCGATTCTTCGCCGCCTTTCTGATCGGGTCGGGCCTGCTGTCTTTTGGCATCGGCGAGTGGATCAATCGTGCGGAGCGCGCCGAGATCGTCCGTTCCGTGGTCGTAAGCATACGTCCAAAGCCTGCGAGAAATTCCTGGAAGCCCAGGCTTCACGGGATAATACTGGACATCCTCGGCATGGGGCTGTTTGGAATCGGGGTTTTCTGGCTGTTCGCGCTGCCGGGTATACTTTAGCTGGCGCAGTGCTTTGGCCGCGTTTCATAGATCTGGTCGATCGGCGTCGTGTGGCCGCCTGTCTGGCGCGGTCCGGAAGCCGTCATAAGGGCGAATCCCAGAAGTAAATCAGACTGAGGTCGGCTCTCCAGTCGCGAGCGCCGCGGGCTCCTCATTTCGAGCCGGCGGCCTTGCGAATGGCGTCGGTGTCGGTGAGCCAGACCGCGTCGTCCTTCTTGAGGCGCATGAGGACACGCCGCATGGCGGCTGCCCCGTCGGGCGTTCCCACGACGAAGGGGTGGATTCCGATGACCACCGTCGTCGCCTCCCGCGCGGGATCGGCACGCGCTTCGGCGGCGAGCTCCAACACGTAATCGAGCCAGAGCGTCTCGATTTCCGTGGGCGACTTCATCCGGGCGAGTTGCTGGCCCATGTCGACCGTGACGACCGGATAGGGCAGCAGGACCAGCGGGCCGTCTGGCGTCTTAAGGCGCAAGATGATATCGGAATCCATCTGGTCGAGGGTGTAACCGATGCCCTCTGCGGCCACCGCCCACGCCGTGTCGCCGTTGGAATAGACGCTTGGGCTTGACCAGCCGACGGGTCTGACGCCGGTGGCGCCCGCGATCATATCCAGCGTCCGGCGAATGTAAGCTTTCTGCTCCGCGAGTCCGCGCCCGAGCGGCAACTGACGACTGGTATTATTCATGCCGTGGGCGATGATCGGCGCGGTTGGCTGGGACGCGCGGAACTCTTTCCACACCAACTCATACTTGCCGGGAAACTCGGCGCTGAGCACGATGGTGAGCGGAGCGTCCAGTTCCTTGAACAGCCGGCCGACGCGGGCGATGCCCCAGTCAATCGCGTATTGACGGAAGGCCTCGTTCACGAGATCCGGATTGCGGGTCACCATGTCCGGGCGGTAGACGGGGCCCAGGCCAAAGCCGAACTCCTCTACGAACAGCGCAAAGCTGACAGCGACCTTTTTGCCGCCAGGCCACGCTGCGACATGAACCGCGGCGCGCGCGAAACCGGTTACGGGGTCGGTCGCGTCCTGCGCCGAAGCCGCCGGGGCGAGGTGAGCCGTGATCAGCAGCGCCAGCCCGGCAGCAAATGCGCGACCGCGCAGCGTCTTGCGCACGCCGAATCCGGGTTTCTCGGCCGTCGCAAGGCACGACAGGCTGAGCGCGATGCCACTCTCCGTGGCTAATTTGACGAACTCGCATCGCGAAGTGACCATGCTTCAGCCTCTCGGTCAGCGCTGCAATGTGTCGGCATGATGTGCGCGCTCCATGTCCGCCGTGGTGGCACGAGAGCGCGGTCAGTTTCGTCGAGGAATTGGCAAAGGAGAATCCTATATCCGCTTCAGGTCGGTAATTCGAGAACGGTTCAGGCTCGTTTCACTATAAGGTTTAGAACAGATCAACGCGGGCGGTTCGTGTGTCGCTGCCGAGATTGCGGGACTGCCCGGCGAATGAGGGAACTTTTTGTTGCGGCGTGCTACCCGGCCCCATCGGCGGCAACGGCGCGCGAACGATGGCTGCTGCTCGAGCCAGTTCACGAGGGCGAAGATCGGATGGCTTTAGAGCGGATTCCGATGATGTTGAACCGCCTCTCCGAGTCATGGCCGGGCTCGTCCCGGCCATCCACGCCTGTCTGCTCGATCGCCCAAGGAAGACGTGGATGCCCGCGACAAGCACGGGCATAACGATGGAGAGAGGTGATTCGGTCGCACCGAAACATGCGCTGGTTCCGATAAGCCCTATTCCGGATCGTGAAACGAGAATGCCGACATGCCTATCCGCGCGGAAAAGGAATTTTAACCCCAAGGTGGGAGAGTCTCGAAGGATGGATTTTTGTCGTATCCGGAGGCCGATGCGTGAACCTGTTCAGCTCACTACGGCCGATACGCTCCGCACCGGTTGCGCGCAAGCGATTGCAGGCGCTGGCGGAAGATGACCGCAGCATGGCCGTCCGGAACGGTTTGATTTCTATGCTGCACGCAGAAATTCTCGATAGCATCAGCCGGCACGTCGCGGTCGATCTCGACAGCGTCCGGGCGGAGTTCATCGCACAGCCGGGGCCTGGAGATTGCTTCTCGATATCGAGATTCCCAACCGGACGCGCGTGGCGGCGCCGGCTGCGCTGAGTTCCTGATTTACATTCCGATAACGACTTTTCCGACGCCAATCGCGGACTTGCTCTTCGCACCCGCGTTTGGGTCAGAACATCGTCTGATATTTATTGCCGCCGCTGTCCTCGCACGTTAACGAGCCATGCCCGGCATTATCCGCTGCCCCTTCAGTTTGAAGCCGCGCCCCGATCGCCTATTGCGTTGGCGACAACAGGCCGGCCACTTCCCATATCCGATTGCCGTAGCTGTGTGGGTACGCGCAAAGCCAAATCCTCGAGCGCTTGCGAAAACCCAAATAAATGTGGGCTTCCCGCACACACAAAAAAATGCGGCCGGAGCCTTGGGGGAGCTCCGGCCGCGCGCGAACCGATCTGGGGACGGGGAGGGGTGGGGACGTGACCGGTTCGCGCAACTCTCCTCGTTTGTCTTGTGTGCGCCGTCGCCTAGCGGCGTGCGCGGGCGGCCGCGGTGAGCGGCGAGGGCCGCGGATCGCCCAGCGAAACCCATACGTTCGGATCTGCGCTGCGACTGGCGCTTGACGAAGCGGTACCCGGTCTGCGACCACGGCAGGATCTCTTCGGCCTGATTGTCCAGAATGAATTCGCCAAGGTCAGTCTTGACGGTGAGGACCGCATGGCCTTCGTCCTTCTGTCACGCACCACGGTGATCAGTAGCGCCTCGCGCGGCCATCCGGCTGCGATCAGGAGCTCGCCGCTTCAGCAACACGTAGTCTTCGCAGTCGCCATAACCGTCATCGGGATACGACCAGCGCTCGACGACGCCCCAATGATCGATGTCGGTCATCGGCTTGATCGTGTCGTTGACCCATTTGTTGACGCGCGACCAATCCTTGAACGCCTGCGGCGACAGCACGACGTCGCGTGGCTGTCGTTGGCGTCGTGGCGCATTCGGCCGATGGTTGCGCAGAAGTCGACCCAGCCGATCGGCGAGCGGACGACTTCATGGACCTCTACGTAGGGAAAAGCATCGGTGCCGTTGGCGATCGTCGTCCGCAGCTCGGCGGTCGCCACTCGCACTCGACAGACGTCATCGCGGCCATGGCGGCGACGCCGCGGCCAAATATGTTGCCTCGTCTGTAAGTATTCATCGTACCCCTCCCGTCCTGTGGGGCTAGCTTTCGCACAAACCTTTTGTAGCGCCGCTAAATGTGAACAGCACTTCTTAAATCAACTGACAACTCAACTTAGACTAAACAACTGCGTATTACTTTATGCGTATTTGAGTAAAATGCAGCTCATCTTCCATTTGATTCAAATTTTAGGTTTCATCGCGCGAAAGCAGCGCGGCGCGGCCCTTTGGGCCTGCGCCTCAGTGTTAACGGCGAGAGCTCTTGCGACGGTGCGGCGCGGGCCGAAATGAAAAACGGGCCAAAGCGGCCCGGACTCCCGTCTCTATTCGACGTAACGAAACGTTTACGTTCCTGAAATCGTGTCCTTGAGCACGTCGGCATTCTGGATGCGCGTGAATTCGACCGCGAAGCCGTTGTCGAGATGACGAACCACCCGACCAGGCGCCTTGCCGACTCTCACCGCGCTGCCGAGCGGCGGCCGGTGGTCGCTGATGACCGCGACGCCCGATACTGACAAGTCGACGATGCGGCACTTCTCCTCGGTGCCGTTCTCCATCACCAATGTTGTGGTCTGATCGCGAGCGGCAACGCGCTGGTGGCGGCGATCCTCAGGCAGGTTGAGAATCTGACGGTTGGCAAGCCAAGTAAGCTGGGCCGCGAGCTTGTCGCGCTTACGCTGGGACGCCGCAATCGTCATGGAAAAGCCGCTCGGAAAGATGCGCGCAATCATCCCTTCGAGCCGGCCGATATGATCGATATAGGCGACCACGCGTTCGCCAAGCCGTCCGCATTGTGGCGCGATCACAGCCATGCCGCCGGGCGACATGTCGACCACCTGGCAGGGAAATTCGCGGCGATCTTCGAGCATATAGCGGCCGAGCAGGTCGACCTTGACCCGCTGATACCTGCGGCTGTCGCTCGTCAGCAGACCCGCAACCGAATCCAATTCCAAGGAGGACATAGGGGCTCGGGCGCCTTTCCACTTCTAGCCCAGCGCAGCCTAGGCCGAGTAAGTTAATGGCGCGTTAGGGATGATTCAATCCGCCGTCGATGACGGTAAGCCTTTGCCAAACGTCGGCGCGGTTCGGGCGCGGCGCGACTGCAGCCGGTCCTGAAACATACTGGACGGTGGCGAGTCGCAGCGGCTCGGCCGGCCAGATGCCGAGCCAATACGGCCGCTCCAGCACAGCAACGCGCCGAGCATGCGCGCACCAAGCCGGCCCCGATGTGCGAGCGGCAGGACGAGCAACTCGACATTGCACGCAGTTCGCCGGCGACACCAGTCCGGGCGCCAGCCGCAATTCCGACGATGTCCTCCATGACGACGGTGAGGAGACCGCGCAGCATCGGCGGCGCTCTCCGGCTCCCAGATGGTCGAGAACGCCTGCCCCCGCAGCTCGCGGCCGAACAATGCGCAGAGCCGCGTGCCGGCGACGCGAAACTGCGCCTCCTCGCCGGGAGCGCAGGAGAAGACAAAGCTGTCGCCGAGAAGGCTGCGGATCGCCCCCGGCTCGATGTCGATGCGCTCGGGCGCCCGCCCGCGAGCCGCGCCGCTCGTTCCAATAATCAAACAGTTCGCGGTTGCGCGGATGTTTCATGGTGACCCGGCAGGGCTTCGCATTGCGTGCCGGTTGTCGCAAAACGGGACATCCGGGGCGCCGTTTTCGCCGCCCGTCGCCCTTTCTGCAGGCAGCGTGCCCTCACTGGGCCATTGCCGCAGACCCACCGCGGCAACTCCGCGTTAAGACTAACGTCAGGTAAATTGCCGCGGAGGCGCCGCCCTGCCCCGCTTGCTTCGCATGTCGGGACAGCCTATTGCTGCGCCCCTTTTCGTGGAGCGCGTGTGACCCGATCATCCGAGCCGATCTTCAATGTCCCCGCGGTGGTCTTGGCATTTATCGCAGTGTTCGTGCTGGTGCGGCTCGGCGAGGCGTATCCTCCTCACCGAGGGACAGGACTTAGGTTCCTGTCTATTTCGGCTTCATTCCCGGCGCGCTATGATCCCGCCGTCCTCGCCCACACCATCATTCCGGGCGGCATCGGCGCCGCGATCTGGACCTTCGTCACCTACGCGTTCCTCCATGGCGACGCCCTTCACCTGACGATGAATGCGGTGTGGTTCCTGCCGTTTGCCGCGGCGGTCGCGCGACGGTTCGGGACGCTGCGCTTCATCGGCTTCTTCATCGTCACCGCGGTCGGCCGGCGCGGCAACGCGCATCTCGCCACGCATTATCGGCGAGGTGCTTCCGATGATCGGCGCGTCAGCGGCGGTATCGGGGCCTCATGGCTGGCGCGATCCGGTTCGCGTTCCAGCACGGCGGGCCGCTCGCCATGTTCCGCAGTGACGATGTCAGCGCCTATCAGGTGCCGGCAGCGTCGCTGCGGGCCGCGTCGAGGGATCCGCGGATTCTGTTCTTCCTCCTGGCCTGGTTCGGACTTGAATCTTCGTATTCGGCATCGGCGCTTTCGGCGTGCCGGGCGCCGAGCAGCAAAGCATCGCCTGGCAGGCTCATATCGGCGGCTTTCTCGCCGGCCTCCTGTTGTTCTCGCTGTTCGATCCGGTGCCGCAGGCGACGTGACTGCCGCGCCGCACGCCCTCGTACACGCCGTTTCGTTGCGATGCAGCAGCGAGTTCCACCGCGCCACTTTGCATCTTTATTACAATGTTCGCTGTTGCCGTAACGGTTCGGCAGGCACATGATACTTGATAGTGTTTTCGGTGGTTGTTCGTTCAGCAACTGGGCCGCCGCGCATGAGCCGTAGGCTGGTCACGCACATCAAAAGGGAGGCTGCCCATGAACGTCAAGCATATCCTGTCGCGTAAGGGACACGACGTCCTCACCATCGAACCTACCGCGACGCTCGCCGCCGCGGTGAAGATGCTGGCGGAGCGGCGGGTCGGCGCGCTCGTCGTCACCGGCGCCGGCGATCGCATCGCCGGGATCATCTCGGAACGCGACATCGTGCGGGCTCTCGGCGAGAAGGGCACCGCGGTGCGCTCGATGCCCCGGTCGCCGAGACGATGACCCGCAAGGTCGTCACCTGCGGGGAAAGCGATACCATCGTCGAGATCATGGAACGGATGACGGCCGGCAAGTTCCGCCACGTGCCGGTCGCCGAGCACGGCCGCGCCGTCGGCATCGTGTCGATCGGCGACGTCGTCAAGGCGCGGCTCGAAGAGCTCCAGCAAGAGCAGGACGCGTTGCGCGACTATATCCGCACCGCGTAGCGCACGGTCCCGCAAAGTGCAGGGGGCGGGTCGACGCCGGCCGGCCGCGTCCGGGCGCCGGTCAACTCAGCGCCGCGATCGCCTCCGCGATCGATTCCATCGCCTTCTCGGTCGCCTCGGCGCCCGATGCGATGATGTCCTTGGCGCGGTGGAAGTCGAACAGATTGGCGCGCGCCATCTTCGGGCCGATCGATGACGTCGGGCGGATCGCCGGCGAGGCGGGATCGCGTGATGCGATCCTGCATGACCTGGAAGGCCTCGACCATCACGGTCGAGAGGCCGGGACGATGCGGCTCGCCGAAGAACCGGCGGTGGATCAGGCGCTCCGCACCGAAGATGCCGCGGCGTTGGCGCCGGTTGAGGAGCGCGGCGCGCCGCGCCCGGTCCTCTTCGTCCGGGCCGTGATCCTGAATGATGGTGCCGCGCCCGAAATTGTCGGTGTTGAGATTGACCGCGATCACCAGCCGGGCGCCGAGCGCGCGTGCTGCCGAGATCGGCAGCGGGTTGACGAGGGCGCCGTCCATCAGCCAGCGGCCGCCGATCCGCTTGGGCGGGAATATTCCGGGCAGCGAATAAGATGCCGCCATCGCTTCGGCGAGCAGTCCGCGGGTCAGCCAGATTTCGTGGCCGGTGCCGACCTCGGTCGCAATCGCGGCGAGGCGCAGCGGCAGATCCGCGAAGGTGATGTCGCCGAGCACGTCCTCGAGCCGGCCGGCGAGACGATTGCCGGAGATTAGGCCGGAGCCGCCGAGATTGAAGTCGAGATAGCCGAGCACGCGTCGCCTGGTGAGCTGCCGGCACCACTCCTCGAAGGTATCGAGATGGCCGGCCGCGTAAAGGCCGCCGACGACCGCACCGATCGACGTGCCGGCGATGACGTCGGGCCTTATCCCGTGGGCTGCGAGCGTGCGCAGCACGCCGATATGCGCGAAGCCGCGCGCGGCGCCGCCGCCGAGCACGAGACCGATCGAGAGGCGGTCCTCGGCACGCGGACCCGGAAGCGGGTCGGCGGCGAGGGCGCCGCTCGGGTGTCGTCGCAAAATGTCCAAAACCGGGGCTCGACTTTCGGGGCTCGACTTTCAGACCGTTACGGGACTCGTCTGCGGCGCCGGCAGCGGCGCGGATCGGGTTCAGTTCGGATTCAACTGGATTTTACCGTACTTCCCCGGCGACGCTATGCCTTCCCGCCGCGAGCGTTAACATCGCTTTGTGACGCAGCCGCGGCTTGAGCCGCTTCAGCCGGCGCTGGTCGGCCGGCGCATGGAGAACTGCTGCTCCGGCGTCGCGCTGTAATAGTCGTGGTAGCCGGCGCGCATGATCGGCCGCATCGCCCCGGTGTCGAGCAGGCCGTCGCGGATGAATTCGCTCGTCGATGTAGATGCCGATCACCTGGCCGAACACCACGTGGCGGTCGGTCGGCCGTCCTTCGTAGTCGGTGAGCGACACCGTCTGCACCCATTTGCATTCGAGCGCGCAGGGCGATGCGGCGACCCGCGGCGGCTTGACAAGCCGCGACGGCGCCGGCGCCAGTCCGGCCTTTTCCATTTCGTTGATGCCGCGCGGAAACGGCGCCGAGGTCCGGTTGACGTGCTCGCGCAAATCGTAGGACGCGAAATTGCAGACGAACTCCTTGGTCTCTTCGATGAAGGCGAGCGAGTCCTTGCGCTCCTCGCTGGAGAACATCACCATCGGCGGACGGCTCGACACGCCGTTGAACCACGAATAAGGCGCGAGATTGACCTCGCCCTTCGCGCTCATCGAGGTGATCCAGCCGATCGGCCGCGGCGCCACGATTGCCTTGAACGGATCGTGCGGCAGGCCGTGATCGTTCCTCTTGCGGGTGTCGTAGAACATGGGGTCAGTAGCTTTCCATAAAACTGCGTGTCATCTCAATCCCACCGCGTCATCGCCCGGCTTGACCGGGCGATCCAGTAACCACAAGCTTGTCAGTCGGGCACCGCATACGTCCACCGATGGTCCGGGGGTTACTGGATCGCCCGGTCAGCCGATGACGATACCCGAACCGCGTCACGATGTCGGCGAGGGCGGCGGCGCGGTCGTCGGGCGCCAGCATCGGCCGGCCGATATGGACGAAGCCGGCGATCTTTTCGTGCGGCGCGAGGCCGAGCGCATCGAGCACGCCGCGATCGTAGGCGTACCATTCGGTGATCCACGTGGCACGCAAAGCCGAGCGCATGGGCCGCGATGACGAGGCTCATGGCGGCGGCGCCGGCCGAAAGCACCTGCTCCCATTCGGGAATCTTCACATGCGGCGCGGCGCGGCTCACCACCGCGATGACCGCCGGCGGCGCGGGCGAGGCGCTGCGCTCGTAGTCGACCTGGTCGGGCTTGGACGCCGGATATTTGGCGAGAAAGGCCGCCGCGATCGCGTCGCCGGCCTTGAGCCGCCCGTTGCCCTCGAACACGATGAACCGCCACGGCACCAGCTTTCCGTGGTCGGGCACCCGCGACGCGATGGTCAGGAGCGTGTCGAGTTCGGCAGGCGACGGTCCCGGCGCAGCCAGCTCGTTCGGCTTGAGGAACGGCGCGTTCGCAACGCGTGATCGGGTCCGAGATGATTTGCTGCATGATGGTTGCTCCTGGCCTGCCGCTAGCACACCGCCGAGACGGCGACAAAGCCGTCCGGCGGGCCTCCCGATCGGGTATGTATCCCCAATAGGCTTGAATTTGCCGCGATTTCGGTCGAAAAACGGCAGCAGGGGAAGGCGTCGCGGGATGTTCGAGGCTGGGTAGCCGGTCGGCGGTCGGCGCGATTTTGCGTTGTCGCGACGTACGCCGTAGGCGCGCGCGTCCTCGTCGGCGCCGTGGCGACGGGCGCCGTCGTGGTCTGGCGTGGCGACGGCGCAACAGTTGCTGCCGCAGACGGGCGGGGTCTACGGGCGCCGCCATCGTCGCGCACGCCGCGGGCTTTGCCGCCCTCCCAGTCGCTGATGCCGATCACGGCGGCACCCGCTGCCGCGCCGGCCCGCCGCCCCTTCCGGCGCCGGCGCGGCCGTGCAGGTCTCCCTCAGCCTGATGGCGCGCTACGGGCGCGACGCCTCGTCCCAGATCACCAACGGCCTGCTGTGGCGCATCTTCCCGGCCAAGCCCGACGCCTCCGGGACTTCCGTCCGTTGCGGGAGGACCGCACCGCGACCCCGGTGCTGGCGCTGCCGCCGGGCGACTATGTGGTGCATGTCGAGCTTCGGCCTCGCCAGTATCGCCAAGGCGATCCATCTCAAGGAGGCGACGCGCGAGATCTTCGAGATTCCGGCGGGCGGGATCAAGCTCGAAGGCCGGGTCGGCGACGTCAAGATTCCCAACGGCCAGATCTCGTTCGACATCTACAAGGGCAGCCAATTCGACGCCGGCGAGAAGCCGGCCCTGGTGCAGGGCGTCGCGACCGGCGACGTGGTCGTCGTGCCGGAGGGCGCCTATCACATCGTCTCGAACTATGGCGACACCAACGCGGTTGTGCGCTCCGACATCCGGGTGCAGAGCGGCAAGCTCACCGACGTCATCGTCAACCATCGCGCCGCGCTCATCACGCTTCAAGCTCGTAGCGCCAGCGCGGCGGCGACCCGCTCGCCAACACCACCTGGTCGGTGATCACGCAAGATCGGCGACGTCATCAAAGAATCCACCGGCGCCTTCCCCCGCATGGTGCTCGCCGAGGGCGACTACCGCGCCATCGCGCGCAACGAAGGCCGCACCTTCGAGCGCGACTTCAAGGTCGTCGCCGGGGTCGACGGTGAAGTCGAGGTGATGTCGCGGTAGACGCGGCGCGTCGACTTGATCCAGGGGATCATCCATCCGCGGTGGTCGCGGCCGGACGCGTTCCCGGCACCCACGGCTTGCCTGGCGGCGAGGGACGACGCGGATGGCCGTGACGACCACGGCCATGACGAAGGTCGGGGCGAGGTGTTCCGGCCCGCGGATTTGATCTTTCTCATGGCGGGGACGTGTCGCGGCAGCGCATCCTGGGTCTCTCAAACATAGGACCCACCGATGAAAGCAGCCTCCCTCCTGGTCATCAACACCGCCGCAATCGCGATGCTCGCCGCCGTAACCGCGCCGTCGGCGCACGCCGCCGACGTCTACAACGGCCGACAACTCGCACAGCGCTGGTGCGCTGCCTGCCACGTGGTCGCGTCCGCCCAGCGCGAGGCGAGCGCCGACGCCCCGCCGTTCGAGGAGATCGCCAAGCGGCCGAAATTCGCCGAGGACGGCATGGTGACGTTCCTGCTCAATCCGCACTACAAGATGCCGGACATGAACCTGACGCGCATCGAGGCCGGCGACATTGCGGCCTATGTGGCGACGCTGAGATAAGCCTGACGCGACGGTCGTGCAGAGTGGGGAGGGTAGCCCGGACGAGCGAAGCGATATTCGGGGCCGACAGGCGTTGGACGGCAGCGCCGAAGCGGGGTCGGCCGCCGTGACCCGCAGAATTCCCTGAGTGTAGGGAAAATAGCAGCGAATGCGGCGCGCGGGATCGACGCGGTGGGTTTGTTTTGCCAAATCTGCCTCACAGAAATAATGCCGCCCGCTGCGGATCGGATCGTCCAAGCGCGGTGCCAAAATCAACTGTACCATACAATAGGACTATTAAATAGGCTTATCTAAAACGGACGCGGGGCGGCCGTTGACGTGGTGGCAACGTCGGTTCGAGCGGGGTCTGACGCGGAATCCGGAGGTCCGGTGAGTGAGTTCGACCGGACCGCGAACGGGTGCAACCGCCGACATGCTCGGTGGGCCGATTGACCCTCAACGGACCTCGATGGGCGCATGACGATGACGTTTCATCGCCACGTCCAATTCTGGAGCCGGCCGCGTCGCGCCTCCACCCGCATGGCACTTCGCGCCAGAGCGGATACCGGTCACGTTGAATTATTTTTCCGAAGTCGTGGCCGTGCTCGTGCCAGCGCTCGTCCCGGCCATCCACGCCTTCCTTTCTGAACGGCTGCAAGAAAGACGTGGATACCCGCGACAAGCGCGCGCATGATGGCGGAGAGGTGATTCGATCACAGCGGAACATGCGCTAATTCGATCGATTTGGTTTGGGAAGCAGATACCAGTTCCGCATGATCAGCGGAACAAGCAACCGGGTACGCCCATTTGCGTCCAGTGGTCCTGTCGGCCGGCCAACTCTCGAACAAAGTGCGAGGACTCCATGGCAGGGATCAAAAACGAAGGTGCGCCTCGTTGGATTCTCTTGGTCGAAGACAGTCTCTCTTGGTCGAAGACAGTTCTGGAGATATCCGCCTGATCCAAGACACTTTCCGCGACGCTGACCCAGCCGTCAAATTGCATGCGGTAGCGGATGGTGCGGAGTCCATGAAGTTCCTGCGAAACAAGAGGAGGGAACATACATGAGATATATTGCCTTCGCATTGGCTGTGCTGGGCGCCGTAACGGCGGCGCGCGCACAGGATATGATCCCCGATTTGAACGGCACTTGGTCGGGTAAGGGCAAGTCGCTCGTCTTCGGCAACAACCCCCATCATCCCGGCTCGCAAACCGTTACCTCTCCGCCGCGCGTGCGCGACTTTGAGTTCACCTTTGTGGTCGACGGTCAAGACGGGCGGCTCGCCTGGGGTCACTCCTTATCGACCTCCGCCAGCACCAACGAGCCCTTCGCCTGGGCTATCTCGGCCGACAACAAATCGATCATCGGAGCCGATACCGACGGCTACTTCCAGATGACCATCATGTCCCGCGACCGCATTGAGATGTGTTACGCTCATAGTGGCCTGAGCCCGGGCGGGTCGATCGTCGCAACATGTTACGTGATGGAACGGGCGAAAAAGTAGGGCGCCAGCGGCCAGAGTGCCAGAGTGCGTTCGCACGATCTTGAACTATCTCCTTTAGCTCACAGCGACCGAGTTCAGCGAATTTTTTGCTCCTCGTCGTGCACGTTCGACCCGATTGGTGGAACAAGCACCTCGTTTGCCGAGTAGTTCTGTGTTCGGCGATGGTGCTGTCGGGGTCATGGAATGCACCGACATCGACCAGTGGCGTCGGCGGCTGCCAGGAGAATGATGGGTTAGCCCATCATCGAATAGGCGAGCACCGGCAGCACCGACGCGATCCCCACCGCGTATACCAAATCGAACCATACTATTCGAAGGACGTTGGCGAACCGAAACACGTATTCGATTGCCTTGGCGATGACGTAGAGCGACTCGCGATGGCCAGCGGAGCGGACCGCCTCGGAGAAATTCTTGACGTCCTGGGCGCTCGGAAATGCGTGCATGCCGATCGCGATGCCAAGCCACAACAGGACAACAAAGACGATTGGTGTCTCCGAGGCACCGATCGCGAAGGCGGTGATTGCCGAGAAAGAAATGACGGCGCAGAGGATGGAGTTGACGACGAGCGGCCCCATGGCGATCAGGAAGTTTGCTCGCAGACGATCGGTCCGACCATGAATCACATAGCCTGAAGGATTGCCAAGGCGGAAATAGCACACCTCGTAGACCGGTACACCGCAGATATCGCAGAAAACCCGGTGTGCCGCCTCGTGGATGATGACCCCAGGGAAAGTGAGGATCGCGACCAAGAAACCAGGAATCAAGAACATGGCATGCCCCTATTTCTTCACAGTTTGAAACAGATCTTTAAACCGCTCGGGCAGCACGGCGCTGACCCGCCGCCACTCGTGCTTGTCGAGAGCAATGCCGCTGAGATACCCAAGACCGCGCTCTTGCTGCGCCTTGTCCGGATCCGCAAACAGCATCACCGCGATGTCGATGCGCGCCGCTTTGGAGGTCGGAAAGGTGCGCAACACATCGAGCAACTGAACCTCGGCCGCGGCACGGTCGCCCTTTTCGAGCGCTGCCTCGGCGCGCCACAGCGTGTTCTGGGCGCGAAGATAGGGCGGCACGATGATGGCCGAATAAGCAACGGCACCTGCGACGAGGAACGCGACGGCCACGAGCCAGAGTGGATAGCTGTGCGGTTTCAGCGGGACGGGAGCCGCAGCCGGGTCATCGCAGTCCTCAGGAGTGGTTGATGCTAGGGCAGGATTCATCGAAGTCTCCCGTTTGATTAATCAAAAGCGGCTTGCTCGATGCCCGTTAGTAGCCGCTGGCCGGCTAAACGTTCAATTCCGGGAGATGATCTCTTCCGTGACTTACGGTGATGAAAAGTGACGATCCGCTCGCGGCGTCGCGGTGCTTGCGGCAGCTTCCGGGGGGAGATCGAGCAAGTGTTGCCCGGATTGAGCGGCAGGCGAAATCCGGGACTGTCCGATCCACGAGGCAACACGGCCGCTGGTTTCGCTGGCGTTCAACCCGGGCTGCTGGCCGATGTTGCCTCGCGACCCCGCCATGGAAGTCGCCACCATGAGGATTCGCCAAGCGGAATGTCGTGGAATGTCCAAAACAAGGGTGGTCGCTTCGGATCAAGGGCGCCGGTGAGGAGTCCGCATTCCCTTCGATCGCTCGCGAAGTTCGCGCGCCCCAGCAACCCGATGCCGAGTCGGAAGAGAAATCGCGCTTTTTTCTCTTCATGCCCGCGACAAGCGCGGGCATGAAGATGGGCAGAGGCGATTCGATCGCAACATGCTCCGAGCGCGTCAGGCAAATTCGCGAGGCTTCAACCCGGAAGGTGGCCGACACTCCAGTCGGGCATGCGCAAGGATGGTCGACCGCACGACCGGCGGGGCGACGCTTTGGCGCCCTTGAAGATTCGATCCGTGTAGACGCCGAGAACGCCCGCGGGCTGTCGGAATAATCGGCCGGTTGTTTTTGAAGAGCGGCAACCGGCCGATCGCCATGCTTGCTACCGGTCGTTGTGGGGATCGCGGTGACCACGATACAGCCGCCGCGGGGCTCGTGCGTAGGAATAGCCGGGGGCGTAAGTATAGCCCGTGGTGTAAGTATAGCCGGGGGCGTAGGTATAGCCGTAGGTATAGCCGGGGGTGTAGGTATAGCCGGGGTAGTAGGCATAACCTGGCGCGTAGGCATAGCCGGGGGCGTAGCCGCCATAGCCGTACCCGCCATAATCATAACCATAGCCGCCATAGCCGTAACCACCATAGCCATAGCCGCCCAGGAGCGCCCCACCGACGATCGCCCCGGCGATGCCAAGCCCAATGCCACCACGAAAGCCGCCGAATCGCACGCTCTCGACCGACGGCGGCGCCGCCGCCTTCAGCAGCCCCAGCGGGGTTAATGCCGGTACCGCGGCGGCGGGCGAAACGAGCCAACCCGCGGTCGCGGCGACCAGGGCAGCACCGAGAAATTTTGACGATAGGGTCATGATAATTCCTCCAAATATCTTTTTAACCACCGGGCAACACTGGACGTGGCCCAGTGCCACACAGGACAATCCCGGCGCACGCCTTCCGTTCCGCGGCGGCTTTGCTGAATCTCATGGCGCGCACCCACTTTCCACCGAAGGCGTCAACTTAGGGCGTCGCGGTGCTGGTGACAGCTTTCGGGGGAGATTGAAGGTCGCCGAAAATAAGAGTGTAATCGGGGCGCTTTTCACGAACCGTCGTTGTAAACCGTCGTTGTAAACCGTCGTTGTAAACCGTCATTGTAAACCGTCATGGAGGGAAGTTGTCATGAATGCATGGTCGAAGTTCGGCGCAGTCGCGATGGCGGGCTGCTTGAGCGCACTCGTTGCCGGTGTCGCGGCCAACGCTGCAGAAATCACCGTTGTCGCCAGCGGCGGCCCGCTGCCTGATGTGATGGGAACGCTGGTTCCGATGTTCGAAAGTTCCACCGGGCACAAGGTGAAGATCAGCTTCAAGGGCGAACCTGCGATTGCGGCCGACGTCAAACAGGGTGCCGTGGACCTCGTCATCACCAACACCGAGGTTGTCGATGCGCTTGCCATGGATGGCGGCGTGGTCGGCAATGGCAAGACGCTGCTGATGATTTCGAAGGTGGGCATCGCGGTGAAGGCCGGCGCGCCAAAGCCGGACATCAGCACACCGGATAAGCTCAAGGCCGCGCTGTTGGCGGCGAAAACCGTCGGTTACAGCCAGGGCGCCAGCGGCCAGCATTTCCTGACCGTGGCCCAGAAGCTCGGCATCGCGGATGCGGTCAAGGCCAAGGCCGTCATCCCGCAAGGCCGTCCGGTCGGCGCGGCGATTGCGTCCGGCGAAGCGGAGATCGGCTTGCAGCAGGTCGCCGAACTGCGGCCGGTTGCCGGCGTTGATGTGATCGGCGAACTGCCGCCCGAACTGCAGAAGCAGATCCCATATTCCGCCGGCATCGCGGCCAAGGCGAAGGACGCGGCCACCGCGCGCGCCCTGGTAAGCTTCCTGCGATCCGAAGCGGCGTTGGAGGTACTCAAGCGCAAGGGCATGGACGTCCCCTGATATTGCGCTCCGGTCCTGCCGGACGAGGGGCTGCTGCGACTGTCCCGCGTCCGGCTAACCACTTTGCCAAAGCTGCGACCGCTCCTGGCCCGTCTCTGAAACGCCCGCCGCTGGCAAAGTGGTCGGCTATCCGAGGCGGGCCGGTGGCTGGGCCTCGTTGCGCCCAAGAGCGTGCCTATCGGGGTGGTTCGGTAACCTCGGTGGCACTTAGAACCAGCCGTGCGGCGGGTCTTGCGCTCGGGCTCATCTTCGCGCCGCCGGTTTCCGACGCCGTCGATGCGATCACGCACGCGGTCACGTCGTTGATCCCCATCAACATCGGCAATCTCAGTTACATTTCTCCCGCACAGGGTCAGCCGGCCGCCCTCACGAAATCACAGTCGGATGCGTTCGATGCGTACAATAATGCGGTAAACGGCTTCAAGTCGGTCTTGAGCCAGCGGCGGGCACAGATCAATTCGAATCAACAGCTGCCGAACCTGCCGGGACAAGCACTCTATCTTGCCCGCAACACCATGATCAGTGCGTATAAGGATCTCACCGACGCGCTTGCGTCCAAGATCGGAAGGCCCAATAAATTCGGACTTCCGCCGGCGTATTTCGATGCCGACAATGAGCCGCTTCTCGACGAGTATACGAATCTCTTCAAGATCATGCAGGCGCCGCCCGCCAACGCGCAAAACTCAGACGCGCCATTTCCTGACGTCGTCGATTTGGGGACCGCTATTGGACGCGCCAAGGGCCTCGATGCGGCGCATGCGCAGCTCGCAGGTCTTATCAGCTTGGGTCTGTTCTTTGCCGAGACCAACGGCAATCAGAACATGGGGAATGCGCGCTCGAACACGTACAAGGGAAGTTTACAAACCGGTGCATCCGAGGATCAAAATGGCCAGAAGAAATGGACAGCGATCAAAACATCGATCTCGGTTTTTGATCCTGCGCTGAGCGCTCGCGACGACAAGGAAGAGTCGCGGGTTGGAAATCTGGATCACAGGTTCAATCACTGGACGGCAGTGAGAGACGCCCTCATGAACGCGCACGCAGAGCTTTTCCCGCAAATACCGGCGATCGCGAACGCATTGCCAAATCCGATCGATCAAATGAAATTGTTTGAGCTCGTTCAGATCATTCCCAGCCCGACCAGGTCCGCGCTCAATTCGGGCAACTTGACGAACTATAAGATCTCCGACCCCAAGATAATGGGATACTTGCGCAACAACAGCGTCTTCACCTTTGGACAAGTCGACCGGGCAAAAACATCCGCGACCTTCCGCGAAATTCTCGATGCGATGTGGCTCTTCAACGATAAATTTGAACGCGCGCTGTCGAAATTCAACGAGATCAAGGCTCAGCACAAGGGGTGAAATTTTTAGGGTTGGGCCTTTGCGCCGTGCCCACGCCGCCGGCGCATGTTCCGATCTGATCGAATCGTTTTTCCGTCGTCATGCCGGCGCTTGTCTCGGGCATTCCGCTTGTGGAGGCACTGTGCCCTCTTGATCGAGATGGCCGGGACAAGCCCGGCCACGACTCGGAAAATAATTCAACGTGACCGGTATCCGCTCGAGAGCTGAGCGGAGCCGCGTGGGCACGCTTCGCTTTGCCCACCCTGCGCACCGCGTGCATCAGATCTGACCGAGCTCTAGATCACGTCAGCGCAGCGCGATCGCGAGCCCGCTCAAATCGACATTAGCGATCAATCCGATTTGCCGGCCGTTCATAGACAGCACGGCGCCCTTTTCGTTGGTCAGCACGATCGCGCCTGCTCCGGCCACAATCGCGGCGCCGGCGCCGGCGGCTCCATAGACCCCCGCAACGTCATAGGGGCTGAAGATGTTGGTGACGACGCCGACGAAATGCGTTTCCGACGCGCCGAACACCAGGCCCGCGCTCAGGCCGCCGATCGAGAGCGGATATCGCCGACCGTGGAATATCAGTACGCCGCTGCCGCCGGAGCCGCCGATGAACCAGCCGGCCTTAAACACCGAAATACGGACGGTACCGCTGTCGGCGTGGGCAACGGACGAAACACTTGCGCCTGCGATAGCGACGAGGGCGATGATGGCCGCTCGAAATCGACGAGAAATCTGCACGTTAAATACCTCCGGGGCTCTAAGGCCTGTGATTCGGTAGTGTCTCGTTTTCAAGCAATCGCCGCAAGCTATTTGGGCAATTGGACCAACCGTGAAGCGGCAACATGCCAAAGCGATATAGACCGCGACTGACGGCGCAATACGCGCGGGCCGAGGCGTCCGCGACGTGTCCTTGTGGCCGGCGGCGTTTGCCGGCATCATGAGGCTTGAACTTGCTGACAAGCGTGGCCGAGCGGCACGGCCCGATCTTGCCGCGTGTACGAATATCACAGGAGACGAATGATGTTCATTTCGCGATTTCTGTGCGGGCTCGCTGCTGCGAGCGCCCTGGTTTCGGTGGCCGAAGCGCAAAACACCACGGGTCCTTCGCGGTGGGGCCCAAACGACGAGATTGGGATGGCCAATACGCTCGGCCCCGCCACTTGGCAACGCTGCGCGCAAGCGCTCGCGAACCCCAAGTCCAAGACCTATGAGGTTTCGTACCTGCGCTCCAACACTATGCCGCAGTCGCCGTTCGGCGTGCCGCTGCGCGACAAGTATCGCGGCACCGTCGGCATTCCGGGCACGGTGCACGCCTTCAATGGCGAGGAGACGGTGAGCGGAGAACCCGGCGCCCAGGGCACCCAGATGGATGCCATCGGACACTTCGCGGTGCTGCCCGAGCCGTGGGACGGCAAGGGAGAATTCCCGGCCGACAAGGCGCAGTATTACGGCGGCCGCAAACAATCCGACATTAAGCCGACGCCCGACTCGCCGTTGCAAAAGCTCGGCATCGAAAAAGTGCCGCCGATCATCACCAGCGCGGTGCTGCTCGACGCAAAGACGTATCTGGGCAAGGGCAAAGCGATGCAGCCGGGCGAGGCCGTCACCGCCAAGGACATCGACGGGATGCTCAAGGCGCAGGGGCTGGAAAGCCGCGGGCTACTCCCGGGCGACGTGCTCTACATCTACACCGGCTGGGGCGACAACTGGAAAGACCCGGACACCGAGAAGTTCTATTACACCAAAGGTCCCGGGCTCGCTTATGACGCCGCCAAATACATCGAACAAAAGCAGGTCGTGCTGATCGCGCTCGACAATCCGTTCACCGATCCGGTGGCGGACGGCGCGCTCCAGGGCAAGGCCGGGCCGCCCGCCGGCACGCCACCGAACATGCCGTTCTCGATCCATCATCACGACCTGACCCAGGCCGGCATCTATCAAATCCAGAACGCCAATCTCGGGGCGCTCGCCAACGACAAGGTTTGGGTGTCCTGCACCATGATCCTGCCGCTGCGCGCTCAGGGAAACTCCGGTTCGCCGGTGCGCCCGGTGGCCATCGGGGCGCCGGCGCAGTAGCGCGCGAGCGCGGGACGATATCGAGGTGCCGCAGCGCCACGGCGGCGTCCGCGGCACTTCGGGAACCACCAGGAATTCGGCTAGAGCGGACTGAAATTTCCAATTCCGCGGAGGTCGTTGAGTATTTTAGGCATGCGGGCAATCGCCAACACAATGAGCCACAAGCGATTGCCGATACCGCCGTGATGCCGACGCGGCTTGAACGCCGGACGCAGGTTCACGGCGAGCTCCGAAAGGCATGTAGAACAACGACGGTCCGATGTTCCATGTCGCGAACGTTTCGTGGCGACATCGAATGCAGCTCGATAAATCGTGGTTTGTCCGCTACGCGGCAAGGCGCGCGGCGTCCGGTGTTCAAAGGTGCGCTTGCCGACATGATCAAAATTTCATTTGGAGTCAGAGGGAAAGTTTCGAAACGCGAGCGAAAACAATCTGGAGATATTCGCCTTTCCGTATCGTGAATGGCCAATTACATTTTGGTAACCTCGGCGCGATGTTGGGGAAACGCGCGGCCGCCACAGATGCTGCCGGATTCCGGGCTACCACCCCACCCGCTACGCCCGCCCCCGCCGCACGTCCGGCGGCACGGCCTCGTCGGCGAGCGCCGCCGTCGCCTCATCGAGTCCCACCACCTTCTGGTCCTGGCTGCCAAGCCGCCGGATCGAGACCTGGCGGCTCTCGGCCTCCTTCTTGCCGACCACCAGCAGCACCGGGACCTTGGCGAGGGAGTGCTCGCGGACCTTGTAGTTGATCTTCTCGTTGCGCACGTCGAGTTCGACCCGCAGGCCGGCGTGGCGGGCCTTGGCGGCGACTTCGCTCGCGTAGCTGTCGGCGTCCGCCACGATGGTGCACACGACGGCCTGGGTGGGGGCGAGCCACAGCGGGAAGTGGCCGGCATAGTGCTCGATCAGGATGCCGGTGAAGCGTTCCAGCGAGCCGAACATCGCCCGGTGCAGCATCACCGGCGTCACCTTGTTGGAGTGCTCGTCGATGTAGAACGCGCCGAGCCGGCCCGGCATGTTGAGGTCGACCTGCACGGTGCCGCACTGCCAGTCGCGCCCGATGGCGTCGCGCAGCACGTATTCGAGCTTCGGCCCGTAGAACGCGCCTTCGCCCTTGTTGAGCGTCCATGGCCGGCCGGATGCCTTCAGCGCCGCCATCAGGGCGGCCTCCGCCTTGTCCCACACGGCCTCGTCGCCGATGCGCTTGTCGGGCCGGTCGGAAAACTTGATGCTCACGTCGGAAAAGCCGAAATCCTCGTAGATCGAGAGGATCATGTTGTTGACCTTGAGGGCCTCGTCCGCGATCTGCTGCTCGGTGATGAAGATGTGGGCGTCGTCCTGGGTGAAGGCGCGCACGCGCATCAGGCCGTGGAGCGCGCCGGACGGCTCGAAGCGGTGCACCTTGCCGAATTCGGCGATCTTGAATGGCAGGTCGCGATAGGACTTGAGGCCGTTCTTGAAGATCTGGACGTGGCCCGGGCAATTCATCGGCTTGATGGCGTAGACCCGCTCGTCGTCCTCGCGCTTTTCGGTGAGGAACATCATGTCGCGAAAGGCCTGCATGTGGCCGGTGGTGACCCACAGCTCCTGGTCCATGAGCTGGGGTGAGTTCACCTCGCTATAGCCGGCGACGTCCTGGCGGCGGCGGATGTAGTGCTCCAGCGCCTGGAACAGGGTCCAGCCCTTGGGGTGCCAGAACACCGAGCCCGGCGCCTCCTCCTGGAAATGGAACAGGTCCATCTCGCGGCCGAGCCGGCGGTGATCGCGCTTCTCCGCCTCCTCGAGCTGCTTGAGATAGGCGTCGAGCTCCTCCTGCTTGGCGAAGGCGGTACCGTAGATGCGGGTCAGCATCGGATTGCGGGCATCGCCGCGCCAATAGGCGCCCGCGACCTTCATCAGCTTGAAAGCGTTGCCGACCTTTCCGGTCGAGGTCATATGCGGGCCGCGGCAGAGATCGAACCAGTCGCCCTGCTTGTAGATTTTTATCTGCTGGTCGGCCGGAATAGCGTCGACCAGCTCGACCTTGAACAACTCGCCCTTGTCGCGAAACACCCGCTTGGTCTCGTCGCGCGACCACACCTCCTTGGTGAACGGCTTGTCGCGCGTAATGATCTCGCGCATGCGCTTCTCGATCTCGGGAAAATCCTCCGGCTTGAACGGTTCGTTGCGGAAGAAATCGTAATAGAACCCGTTCTCGATCACCGGCCCGATAGTGACCTGGGTGCCGGGCCACAGCGACTGCACGGCTTCGGCGAGCACGTGGGCGGCGTCGTGGCGAATGAGCTCCAGCGCGCGCGGGTCGTCGCGGCCGACGAATTCGATTTTGGCGTCGCGGTCGATCGGGTCGGCGAGATCGGCAAGCGCGCCGTCGAGCGCCATCGCGACGGTGCGCTTGGCGAGCGAAGGCGAGATTGCCTTGGCGATGTCAAGACCGGTAATGCCGGCCGGATAGTCCCGGCGCGCGCCGTCCGGAAAGGTGAGGGCGACCATAGTGTTCTCCTGTGCTCACTCACTGCCTACGAACGCAGGTAAGCGAATTGGCGGGTGTTTAGCGCAAACCTCGCGCGATGAAAATGGTTTTTGGCGGCCGGAAAGGTCGTTGCCGAGCCTTCCAAACTTGCCGCGAGCGTGATCCGGTAACGGGGCCGCGTCGGTTAAAGCATGTTCCGATGCGATCGAGTCACCTCTCTCCGTCGTCATGCCCGCGCTTGTCGCGGGCATCCACGTCGTTCTTGCAGCCGTTCAGCAAAAGAGGCGTGGATGGCCGGGACGAGCCCGGCCATGACTCATCAAAAATGATTCGATGATTCAACGTGACCGCAATCCGCTCTAAATCGCAAGCGCGTCAGTCACCTGAAAGGAGCGGGATTACTTCCCGCCGGCTTTCAGTTGTTGATACACCGCAGTGACGAACCGTTCGGCGCTCGAGTCGGTGCCGCCCGCCGTTTTGGCGTCATACGGAGCGGTGACTTTCGCGGCCAGCACGTCCGGCAAACTCTTTCCTTGGGCGATCAGCTGCTGGACCTTGTCCGAAACGGCGAGAATCATGTCGCGATAGGGCACGATGGCGTCGCGTTTGATGAGGGTGCCGTGGCCCGGCACGATGATGGTGTTCGCATCGGCGGACTTCATCGTGGCGTCCAACCCCTCCAACATGCCCTTCAACGTGCCGCCGTTGTTGATGTCGATGAACGGGTACCCGTAATTGCGATAGAAATCGCCGATGAACAGCACGTTTGCTTTCTCGAATTTGATGTTGGTGTCGCCGCCGGTATGGGCCGCCCGGATCGGGATGAAGTCGACCACTTCGCCGTTCATGTGAATCTTCACCGGCGGACCCATCCCATAGGTCACCACCGGGAACCCGGCCGGATTGGCCACCGGATTCGTGCTTGCGTTGGGCGCCTTCGACAGCCCGACCATCCCGTCGCGCAGCTCCTCCCGCGCAAAGATCACGGCGCCCTGCTTGGCAAAATAAGCGTTGCCGGCCGTGTGGTCGCGATGGATGTGGGTGTTGACCAGGAAGCGGATCGGCCCGGTGTCGATCTTCCGGATCGCCGCCAAAACCTTGTCGGCGAGCTGCGTGTATTGGGAATCGACCATAAGGATCCCGTCCGGCCCCGCGAGCACGCCGATCCGCCCGCCGGCGGCGTCTTCGTGGGACGGATCGAGTCCGCCCGAGCCGGTCAACATGTAGACGTTCGCTCCGAGCTTTTCCGCGATGATCTCGACCTTGTCGAAGTCCATCTCCTGGGACCAGCCGCTGGTGGCAAGCGTCGCCAGAGCCAGTCCTGCCGGCAAGAGCCATACGGATTTCATCGGTCTTCCTCCCTTGTCGGTTTTTCGCCTCGGGCACTGTGCGAGTTTACGGTCGGCCGAGAGAATAGCAGTCTGCTCGAACGCACGTAAGCCGACTTCCCTCTTGCCATCGCGCCCCCGCTCCGTTCGAATGCGATCAACATACGGGGAGGACAACCATGCGGCTCTTGCGGCGGCTTGCGCTTGCGTTGCTGTTCGCCGCCGCGACGGCGGCGGCGGCCGAGACCTATCCGTCGCGGCTGATCCGTCTGGTGGTCCCGTTCGCGGCGGGTGGGCCGGCGGATTTTCTCGGCCGCGTGTTCGGCCAGAAGCTTGGCGAAACGCTCGGCCAGCCCATCGTGGTCGATAACCGGCCGGGCGCCAACACCATCCTCGCCGCCCAGGCGGTCGCGAAGGCCGATCCCGACGGCTACACGCTGCTGATGGCGATCGACGGCACCCTGGTGATGAACCCGTTCCTTTACAGCAAGCTGCCCTATGACGCCGCCAAGGACTTCGCGCTGATTTCGCTCATCGCCATCGTGCCGTCCGCCTTCGTCGCCAATAACGCCGTACCGGCGAACACCTTGCCGGACCTGGTGGCGCAGGAGAGGGCGAAGCCCGGTACCTACCTGATCGGATCGAGCACGCCGACCACCCAGGTCGGCATCGCGCTCCTCAACATGATGGCAGGAACAAGTTTCGCCATAGTCCCCTACAAGGGCGGCAGCACCCAGATCACCGGGATTCTCGGCGGCGAAATCCTGGTCGGCGCCGAGAGCATCAACGTGGCGCTGCCGCTCTATCGCGCCGGGCAACTCAAGATTCTCGCCGTGACGACGACCGCCCGCATGACGCTGGTGCCTGAGATCGCGCCCGTCGCCGACGCCTATCCGGGTTACGATCTCGGCATCTGGCAGAGCATCGTGGCGCCCGCCGGCACGCCGCGCGCCGTGATCGACAGGCTCAGCGCCGCCATCAAGGCGGTGCTGTCCGATCGCGAACTGCGCGAGAAAATCCTCGCAGCCGGCATCGAGCCGGCGTTCTCCGACACACCGGAGGAATTCGCCGCCTTCGTGCGATCGCAGGCGCAGACGCGCGCCAAGGTGATCCGCGCGATCGGGCTCAAGCTCGATTGAGCGCGCCACCCGACGGTACGTCCGCCGGTAAGCGAATGCGGCGAAATTTGTCGTTGGATTTCGATAAAAGATCACATTGCGGTCAAACTGTCGCACCCGCCGCTGCGGAATCCTTCGCTCATAAGCGCACCAGCCATTGAGAAGTGCGCCGATGAAGCGGCGGGGCGGACATTACCGCGGACACAGTGCGAGCGGTTTGCGCGCCCCGAAGGCACGGGGACAATCATGGCTGAATGCCTGCGGCGGCCGGGGCGGCTGCGTGAGAGTATTTGCGTCCTGTCGGCGGCTCCGGTCGCCGCAGTCTTCGCCACACAATCCCCAATCAGTTTTACCGACGGCGGTTCGGCGTCGTGCTTCGGGCCCGGCACCGGGCGAGTGCGTTCGATGCGGCCGAGCGGCGCGGGATCGTGGTGTGTAGCGTTGCGTAGCGTGAGGAGGGGTCATGAGTGCGCCGGTTTGTCAGCAGCAGGCACAGGGAGCTTTGGAATACGCGCCTAAATGGGCTCAACGGGGGGAGGCGGGCGTGCGCGCCGCGGCAATACAGACGAAGGCTGCGCCGCCCGCTGGGGCCCCCGACGCCTGGCGCGCCCGAGCCGCCATGGAAGCGGAACAGTCGGGCCGGCGTCTTCGAAGGCGATATCGCCATCGTGGAGTTGCGCGCCAGCCTTGCGCTCGTGCCCGACGAGATTCCGCAACCGCCGCTGCGCGATACGCGCGCGCCGGCGTTCGCCATTGTCGGCCGGCTGGTGACGGTCGCCATCCTGGCGGTGGCCGGCGCATACGCCATCCTGTGGTTCTCGACCCCGCCGCGCGCGTCGTCGGAGCCGCAACCGGCATTTATCGCCGCCGCCGATCCGGCATCGAACGACATCGCCGCGACCGCCATCGACCCCAAAGCCGAAAACTCCAAGACCGACCGCTTGCCACCGCCCGGCGGTCTCGCGCCGTATTCGGTCGCGGATTACGCCCGCGACCTTACCGACGGGGCCGGGGTGGCGCCGGCGGGCCCGGCGCGCCCCGTCTCGTTGGCCGCCGCGCAGACGAGCGTTGTGCCGTCGGCGCCGGTGCAACCCTCGCCGGTGCAGCCCGCGCTCGTACCTGTGACGCCGCCGCCGCCGGCATCCGCCGACCCGACCGCGGACCGCGATGAGATCGCGGCGCTGCTGGCGCGCAGCCGCACCTATCTGGCGGCGGGCGATGTGGCCGCGGCCCGGCTGGTATTGCGCCGGGCAGTCGAACAGGGCGATTCCCAGGCCGCGCTCGCGCTCGGCAGCACCTACGATCCGCTCGTGCTGAAGCGTCTCGGCGTCATCAGCTTTGCAGCCGATCCGGCGCAGGCGCGGGAGTGGTACAGCCGTGCCGCCGAACTCGGCTCGACCGATGCGCCGCAGCGGATCGAGCAGCTTGCCCAGATCGAGCGATAAAGGGCGGGGGGTCGATGATACGCTCAGGGGGACGGTTGCGAATTGGTGCCGCGCCAGCGGCCATAGCGCCACGGCAGATACCAGCGTGCGCCGGAGGGCGGCTCGGCGGGCACGAAGTCGAGGCCGGAGGTGCCGAAGGGCTGGCAGCGCAGGAGACGCGCCAGCGTCATCCAGCCGCCCGCCCAGAAGCCGTGACGCGCCAAGGCCTCGTCCGCATAGTGCGAGCAGGTCGGCAGGTGGCGGCAATCGGAGCCGATGAGCGGCGACAGCGTCAGCTGGTACGCCTTCAGCATCGCGCGCGCGAGCAGCTGTGCGACGTTTTGCTTGGCGTCCGATATCCGCGGTGCGGTCATCGCGTGCAACGATTGCGTGGAATTTTGTGCGCGGAACTTCAAGTGCGAAAATCCGCGTGGAACTTGCGCCGCAAGTCCCGCGAACGGAAGGCGGTCATGCCCGCTGTTCGACCATGTGGTTACGGGAAGACGTTACGGCAACACCGCGCCCGAAGACACTACGCCAAGTCTCTGCAATGTCTCAGGTCTCAGATTGATGTGAGAAATTCGAGGCGTGTTGCCTTTGGACTGGAAATTGGCGTCATTCTTGCGTAATGATTTCGGTGCCGGAGGAGGCACCACTAGATCGAATCAGGGACGGGGACGACGCGGCAACCGCGTCGCAGCGGGGTATCCATGTCGCGCGCTTTCGTCGGAGGACTCGTGGTCCGCAGATCCATGCTGCAGGGATTGGTACTCGGGGGCTTGGCACTGACGGCCTGTTGTTTCTCCGGCATGGCCGGCACGCCCGAACCCCCTGCGGCGGCGACCGATAGTACGACCCAGCCTATGCATTTCGGCCTCATGACCGAGGGGCCGTCCGACGCCTGCGGCGCGCGCTGCCGCCCTCTGATTGCCGCGTCCGGGATGATAACGTCCGACACCGCGCGTCAGTTCCAAGCTTTCATCCGCGACTCCGCCGTGCAGGGCGTGGCGGGCGCGGTCGTGGTTCTCCAATCCGACGGCGGCTCGGTGCTCGGCGCACTCGATCTCGGCCGCGCCATCCGTCGGTTCGGTTTCGCCACCACGGTCGGCCGCGTCCTCGAGCGCCGCGGCAAGGCCGGTGCCAAATACGCCGAACTGGTTGCCCGCGCCGATTGTCAATCCATGTGCACCTTCGTGCTGCTCGGCGGCGCGCAGCGCGAAGTGCCGCCCGATGCGCGTGTGCTGGTCCATCAAATCTGGCTCGGCGACCGCCGCGACGATGCGGTGGCGGCGAACTACTCGGCCGAGGATCTCGTGGTGGTCCAACGCGACATCGGCAGCATCATGCAATACACCGTGGAGATGGGCGGCGACGTCGAACTCGTCGCGCTGTCGCTCAAGGTGCCGCCGTGGGAACCGATGCGGGCGCTCAGCCGCGACGAAATGCGCCGCACGCGCCTCGTTCTGGCCGGCGACGTGGGCGAGGCGCCCGCTCTCATCAAGACTGCCGCGGGGCCAGCCACCGTCCCGGAGGACGGCACCCTTATCAATGGACGCGGCTGGGTCCCGCTCACCCGCGCCGGCCAGCCGGCGCTCGGGCGCACCCATCCGCTCACCTTCGAGGGCGAGCGGCTCGGGAGCTTCGACCTCACCATCGCATGCGGGACCGCGCCGGAAACCTTCGCCTTGACGTACCACGAAGTCCGCTCGGGCTCCGCCGAGCGGGGGCTGCCGCGCGCCATCACCCGGATCGCCCTGATGATCGAGGATCATGTCCAGCCGCTCAGGATCGGCTCCTCGGAGAAGAAAATGCGGCGCGGCGATATGGAATCGGTCGCCAGCGCCATGCTGCCGGCCGCGCTGGTACGTACCCTGGCCGGCGATGGCCCGGCGTCGATGACTCTGGAGACCGAGAGCACCGGCAATCCGCGCACCGTCATCCGGGTCGGCAACGCCGGCTTCGGGCGCAATTTCCAGGACCTCGAGAAGTCCTGCGCCCAGGCCTCGCGCGGCCGCACCGACGTCCGCGTCCAGGCCGACGCCCGCTCGCTCGCCCAGTAGTCGGCACGGACGTCGCGCGGGGTTGTCGCCGCCAATGATGGCTACGCGTGGGCGTCGGACTTTTGCACCGTCGCGCGCTTGGCGGCGATCTGGTCGATCGCCGATACCACCGCATCGAAGGTGAGCAGGGTGGAGGCGTGGCGCGCCTTATAGTCGCGCACCGGCTCCAGCACCGCGACGTCGGCCCAGCGGCCGGTGGCGGGCGGTGCGCCGTTTTCCTTGAGCATGCGGCGGACGTCCTCGCGCAGCTTGCGCAGTTCGTCGGCGCTGGCGCCCACAATATGCCGCGCCATGATCGAGGACGATGCCTGGCCGAGCGCGCAGGCCTTCACGTCATGGGCAAAATCCGTCACCGTGTCGCCATCCATCTTGAGATCGATGATCACCGTCGATCCGCACAGCTTGGAATGGGCGGTCGCGGTTGCGTCCGGGTCCGGCAAGCGGCCGAGTCTTGGAATGTTTCCAGCGAGTTCCAGGATTTTGCTGTTGTAGATGTCGTTGAGCATGATGGCCCGCTGTCGGTTTCACCGGGCGGTCCGATTGTGCGTCGCCGGCAGATCATTATATAGGTAGCGTGCGGGTTTGGAGGGAAGCTTTCTCCGGCTCGCGTTTCCCCACACATAGGGAGAGACATGCGTTTTGGGAATGCGGCGTCCCGCGGCTCTTGACGGTGGTTCCCGGCAGGAGGCGGACGACGCGACCCGGTGACACCCCCGGGGTCCGGCGTTGCCGAGAACTCCGGTCGAACGGAGCGATCGTCCATGGATACCGCACTCAAGAAGCCTGCTACCCCCACTTTGCCTGCCGAGATCAGCGGCGCCCCCGTTCCGATGGTTCCGCGGCCCTCGCGCCACGAGGCCGAGGCTGCGGTTCGCACCCTGATTGCCTATGTCGGCGACAATCCGGCCCGCGAAGGCCTGCTCGACACACCCAAGCGCGTGGTTTCGGCCTTCGAGGAACTCTACGCCGGCTATCGCGAAGACCCCGTGGAGGTGCTCGATCGCACCTTCAGCGAAATGGGGGGCTATGACGACTTCGTCCTGGTTCGCAACATCCCGTTCCACTCCCATTGCGAGCACCACATGATGCCGTTCTACGGCAAGGCTCATGTCGCCTACGTTCCGGTCGAGCGCGTCGTCGGGCTGTCGAAGCTCGCCCGCCTTATCGACGTGTTCGCGCACCGCCTCCAGACCCAGGAGCATCTCACCTCGCAGGTCGTGGCCGCCATCGACGAAGTGCTCAAGCCGCGCGGCGTCGCCGTGATGGTCGAGGCCGAGCACACCTGCATGTCGCTGCGTGGCGTCGAGAAACATGGCTCATCGACGGTGACGACTCAGTTCACCGGGCTGTTCCGGGAGGATCCGTCCCAGCAGGTGCGTTTCATCTCGCTGGTGCGCGAGCGCTAGAGCACGATCCCGAAAAGTTGCAGACTTTTCGGACAAGATCATGCTCCAAAACAAAGAGATGGAGCGTGATGCCGATTCAACCTTAATGCATCGCGCTCTGGCGGCCGGTACGTCGTGCGTTGGGTAGGCAAAGGCGCGCAGCGCCATGTCCGCGTTCAACTATTCCATCGTTTCCCTGACCTCGAAAGAGGAAAGCAACTTGACCACATCCGCCATTTCGCCGCCGGGCTCCGCCCCGAAGATCGAGGAAGAGATCGAGGAAGGCTTGGCGTTCGCGCCGCGGTTCGATGCCGCGGGCCTTCTCACCTGCGTGATCACCGACGCGCGATCGGGCGAATTGCTGATGGTCGCCCACATGAACGTCGAGGCGCTGGCGCGCACAGTGCGATCGGGCGAGGTTTGGCTCTATAGCCGCTCGCGGAGTGCACTGTGGAAGAAGGGCGAGACCTCCGGGCACGTCCTCACCGTGATCGAGATGCGGGTTGACTGCGACCAGGACGTATTGTGGCTCAAGGTCGAGCAGGCCGGCGCCGGCGCCTGCCACACGGGGCGGCGCTCCTGCTTCTATCGCGCCGTCGTCCAGGCCGGGCCGGGCGCGCCGCTGATGCTGGAATTCCGCGACGGCGAGCGGGTATTCGATCCCGCCGCGGTTTATGGCGCACCGGCCTCCGGCCCCGACAAGCCGGAATAGGTTCGGCGGCAGCGACCGCGTCTGGGGGCCTGCCTGTTTGGGCCCAAGGAGACTTGCCGCGGCTGGGGGGATTCCTCCAGGCTGACCGAATCAAGCCGGAATTTCGCGGCGAGGTCCTCACAACCCCACACTCAGGTACGTGCCAGTCACCCGGTCAGCGCATATCGGAATCGACCAAATTGCATGCGTTTGCGGCAATCGCCCGTGCCGGATATGCCGCCGCAATTCATAAATCGGTCACCAATATCGGCAGTTGTGCGATGCCATATACAAAATCGGGCCGGCGATAGAAACGCCGTTAGGCTTTTCGCTACAACTCGCATTAAAACCATATAAACAGTAAACATTTCGGACACCATCTCGTGATCCACCGAGGTCTTGTGCGTTGCGGTATTTCGGCTATTTTCGCGATCAACCGGGGAGACTTATAGCTCCGGCGTCACCCGCGCTGGCGCAAATGTCGACGACGGTGGCGGTGAACGCCTCAATCCCTCGATGAAAACCAACTGCGACTTCTTGCACGTTCCAAAAAGGAGAACTGATCATGTCTGCCAAACTGAACCTCGCCGCCGCTGCTGCGCTTCTGACCGTTCTTTCGGTTCAGGGCCCGGCCTTCGCGCAGAGCCAACACAAGTCCACGATCCATCATGTCAAGACGCAGTTGCCTGCGGATGCCTACGGTTCCGCCGGCCCGGCCCGCGCTGCCCGCCCGTCGACCGGTGCGGGATACGGCTCCGATCCCGATCCGAGCATCCGGTTCGAAATGAACCGCGATCGCGGCGGCGCCGAGAGTGCATCCGGCGCTGGCGGCAACGGCTGATCGACTATCTCTGATTGCGGGCGCGAAGGCCGTATAGCCTACCCCCGTTCCGAAAAACGGCTCCCATCGAACGATGGGAGCCGTTTTTGTATTCGCGGTTTAGCCGGAAGAACCCGTCGGCATCCTCACCCCCCAATCCCCGCCGCCTTCGCACGCGCCAGCAGCCGCTCCGCCTTCGCCATGTGGGGGCGGTCGTACATCACGCCGTCGATGCCGACCACGCCGGCGCCCGGGGAGGCCGCGAAGGCCGCGATGATCGCCCTCGCCTTGGCGACGGCGTCGGGCTTGGGTGTGAAGACGTCATTGATGGTGGCGACCTGGGCCGGATGGATGGCCATCTTGCCGGTGAAGCCGTCGCGGCGGGCGGCTTCGCACTCGCGACGCAGGCCGGCATTGTTGCGGAAATCCACATAGACGGTGTCGACCGCCGCCACCTCGGCGGCGGTCGCCGCCGCAAGGCACAGCGTGCGGGCGAGCCGGTAGGGGTCTAGGAAGTTGCCGTCGTGGTCGCGATTGGCTTCCGCACCGAGTTCGGCCGAAAGATCCTCGGCGCCCCAGGTGAGAGCCGACAGCCGCGTGCTTGCACCGCGATAGGTGCCGGCGAGAAAAAGCGCTTGGGCGGTCTCGGTCGCGATCGCCACGATCCCGATCGATCCCTCGGGGAGGCCATACAGGGCTTCGAGCGCCGTGAGCTTGGCATCCGCATGAATGACCGACGCGCCGCCTTCGGCCTTGGGCAACATGATAGCGTCGGGCTGCGCCGGCACCACGGCGTCGAGGTCCTCGTCGATGCGACCGGTTGACAGGCCGTTGACCCGCACCAGCAGCCGCGGGCGGGCGGGCCGCGCCGCCGCCTCGCGCAGGAAGCCCGCCGCGGCGAGGCGCGCCGCGTCCTTGCGGGCCGGTGCGACTGAATCCTCCAGGTCCACGATGATGGCATCGGCGCCGCAGTCGAGCGCCTTGTCGAGCTTTCTTGGCGCATCGGCCGGAACGAACAGCAGCGAACGCATCACGCCGGCCGCATCAGGATGAACGCGCTGCGCCGGCATTCGGCGACCAGCTTGTCGCTCTGATTGTAGCAACGATGAATCAGTTCGACGATGCCGGCGCCTGGGCGCGATTTCGAGGCGCGCTTCCCGGCGACTTCCGTCGTTGCGTGCAGGGTGTCGTTCTCGAACACCGGATGCGGGAACTTGACGTCGGTCATGCCGAGATTGGCGATGGTGGTGCCGGTGGTGAGGTCGGATACCGACATCCCGATCATCAGGCCGAGCGTGAACAGCGAGTTCATCAGCGGCTGGCCCCACTCGGTCTCCTGCTCGCAGAAATGCCGGTCGATGTGAAGCGGCTGCGGATTGAGCGTCATGTTGGAGAACAGCATGTTGTCCATCTGGGTCACGGTGCGGTAGTAGCGGTGTTCGAAAATCTCGCCGGCGACGAAATCGTCGAAATAGATGCCGCCGCGTTTGTGCCGCGCGCCCGTCGTCGTCATGGTCCTTCTCCCGCGCGCCGGCCGGCCGCCGGGCGGCGCGTTAACGTTTCGTTTACCATAATTGCCAATGGTGCGAACCGGCGCAGAACGCGCCGTCGACGGCCGTGACCATGGACATCAGCGGCATATTCAATCCGTCCGCGCCTCCGAGCGTGGCCGACGCCATCGAGCGCGCCGCCGATGCCACCGGCGCGAGCTTCGACTATATGCTGGCGACCGCCCAGGCGGAATCGAGCATGAACCCGCAGGCCGCCTCGACCACGTCCTCGGCACGCGGCCTCTATCAGTTCATCGAGCAGACCTGGCTCGCCACGCTCAAGCGCTCGGGCCCGAGCCTCGGTTATGGGCGCTACGCCGCCGCCATCGTGCAGACGGGGCCGGGCCGCTACGAGGTGCCGGACGCTGCGATGCGCCGTGACATCATGGCATTGCGCGATGATCCCACCGCCAATGCCGCCATGGCGGGGGCGCTGACGCGCGATAATGCCGGCCAACTCACGGCGCGGCTCGGCCGCAAGCCGACGGACGGTGAGCTTTATATCGCCCATGTGCTCGGCTCCGCCGGCGCCATCAGGCTGACGGCGCTGGTCGCCGCCAGTCCGGGCGCCCCCGCGGATGCGGCATTTCCGGCGGCCGCCGAAGCGAACCGCGCGATCTTCTACGACCGCCAGGGCAATTCGCGCAGCGTCTCCGATGTCTACGGCGCACTGATCGGTCGCTACGACGGTGCGCGTGTCTCCAGCGTGGCAGCCACGGCCGGTCCGCCGCCGTTCGATCTTGGACGCGTCATCGCGTCGGTGTTCGGCGCCATCGCGCCCGCGACTTCGGCGCCCGCCACATCTGCGCCCGCAACAGCTTCGGCCGCTTATACGGCCCAGAGCGCTCCGGTCATCACCGCTGCCGCTGCGATCAACCCCGCTGCCGCTCTCGGCGCCGCGCGGCCGGCGGTCGCGAACCGGGGCGCATCTGCCGCGCCCGCTTCTCCCGCTGTGCCGGTCGCCGTCCCGGCAGTCGTCGCTCCCACGGCCGCGCCGAAGCCGGCGCCGGGCGCCGTCGGGGCGCCGCTTTTCAGGGGGTTGTTCAGCGATGCCGACGGGTCGGCGCCGCAATTCGTGCCGGATATATGGAAGGCCCAGCCGGCGCCCGGGAACTCGCCGCCGGCGTCGGGCGCCGCCGCGCCGCCGTCGCCCGAAGGCGCCGGCGACCTGTACGGCGGCAAGCCGCGCGACGCCGCCGGGCTGTTCGGCCGCTGAGCGGCAATGATGGACGCCGTCCGATCGCGCCAGACCTTGCGGCTTCGTGAAAATTCATGGTGAACGCTTTGTTAAGCGTCGCGATCTAGACTTCCGACGATTGGAGTTTGCAACGCCTTGACGTGGCGTCGCGGGCAACAGCGTGGTCGCAGAATGATCGTTCGGCAGTTTCTTCATTGGGTGCGCACGGCCTCCGCAGGTGAGCGTGCCGAGGCCACCGGCGCACTGGCGCGGGCCTACCTCTATTCGGACCTCGCCCCCGACGATCGCGAAGCCGCCGAAGGCGCCATGATCACGCTCGTCGACGACCCCTCGCCGCTGGTGCGCGAGGCGCTCGCCGAGGCGCTAGCCGCGAGCCCGGATGCCCCCCATGCGGTGATCCATGCGCTGGCGTCGGATCACCCGGACATCGCCGCCATGGTGCTGGAGCGCTCCCCGCTTTTCATCGATGCCGAACTCGTCGACTACGTGGCGATCGGCGATTGCCCGGTGCAGGCCGCCATTGCGGCGCGCTCGCCGCTGCAATGCGCGGTCGCGGCCGCGATCGCCGAGGTGGGGGCGCCGGAGGCGTGCCTCATCGCCATCGAGAATCCCCAGGCCGACATCGCACCGTCCTCGATCGATCGCATCGTGGAGAGGTTCGGCCATCTCGGCGCCATCCGCGAGGCGTTGTTCGCGCTGCCTGACCTGCCGCTCAAGGCGCGCCAAGCGTTGGTCCTGATGCTTTCGCGCCTGCTCGGCGATTTCGTCGCCGACCGCGCCTGGCTCGAGCGCGACCGCGCCCGGCAGGTGGTGCGCGAGGCCTGCGAGAAGGCGACCGTGACCATCGCGGCGCTGGGCCCCGACGACGACACCCGCCCGCTGATCCGGCACCTGCGCGCCAGTGGCCAGCTCAATGCCGGTCTGGTGCTGCGGGCGCTCCTGTCCGGCAACATGGCGATGTTCGAAGACGCGCTCGCCGAGCTCTCCGATCTGCCGCTCCCCCGCGTGCAGGCGCTGGTGCACGATCGCGGCAATGCGGGCTTCCGCGCCCTGTTCGAGAAGGCCGGCCTGCCGGCCTCGACCTACGTGGCGTTTCGCGAGGCGCTGACGGCGGTGCGCGAGGCCCACGGCAACGGCGAGTTCATCGGCGCCAGCCGGCTCAAGCGGCGCATGGTGGAGCGCGTGCTGACGAGCTGCGAGCGCACCGACATCGGCGACGTCGAGCCGCTCCTCATCCTGCTGCGCCGCTTTGCGACCGAGGCGGCGCGCGAAGACGCCCGCATCTATTGCGATCAGCTCGTGGCTGACGAATTGGCCGAGCACATGGCTCACCAGATGGCCCACCACGCCGCCCAACCCATGGCGTCGTCCCGGCACCTTGTCGCGGCGTAATGCCGGCAGGTAAGTTGTGTGGTCGGGCTGCTGTCGCGGATCTACGGGACATCATATCGGAGGATTCCAGCTTGAAGACGATCACGCTCGCCATTGCGGCAACGCTTTCGCTCGTGGCCCTGACCGGCGCGGCGAATTGCCAATCCCAGAACAGCGATACGGCCTTCGAGAAGAAAGGTTACAACTACGCCGAATGGGCGAAGGGGCGCTTTTCGGAGGTTGTAACGGTCAGGAACGCAGCCAAGACCATCTATCTTGGCGGCGTCGGGTCGGAAGACGAAGACAGTGCCCAGGGCGGCGTCATCCGCCACCTCGGCGATTTCGGCGCGCAGTGCCGTTATGCGTGGGACAAGATCAAGCGGCTGCTGGAGAAGCACGGCGCGACGGTCGAGAACGTCGACAAGGTCACGACCTACGTAACCGACATTCGCTATTTCGCGGAGGCTGGCAAATGTCGTGCGGAGGCCTTCGCGGGTGCCACGCAACCTGCCGGCACGTTTCTCGTCATCACCGCGCTCGCGTGGCCCGGAATGATGATCGAGGTCGACGTGACCGCCAACACGGCAAAGTAAAAGCCGGGCGGCCGCGATCAGGCTGGCGCCAGCGGCGGGCCGGCTTCGGCCGCATCCTCGCCGGCGGCGTCGCCCACTATGTCGTCGGCAAGCGCGCGCAGCCCCTTGGCCAATTCACGGGCCGTCGCCTCGGCAGCGACGTGGTCGCGCTCGCGAATGATGGCGCGCACCGCATCGACGCACTGGTCGACGAAGGTGAGCGGGACCCGGTTGAGGTCGGCATGATCGAGTACGCGGCACAGGCCGTCGGCTACGTCCGCTGCGTAGGGAAATCCAAACGTCGCTCCATGTCCCTTGATGTCGTGGGCGGCGCGGAACAGCGTCTGCCGGGTCGCGTCGGTGAAGCCTTGCGCATGGACGAGGCGGCGCAACTCGTCGAGCTGCGCGCATTCGTCCTCCATCCAGCCTTCGAACTCCGTCGAGAGCCCTTCAAGCGCCTCCTCGGCGGCACTCAGAGGATCGCGGTCGTTGGCGGTAGCGCGCCGGAGCGCCTTCCTCAGCCGGTTAGGCGGAATGATCACCTCGTGGTCAGCGAATTTGGTGACGCCGGGACTGTCGTGCTTGATCTCGGGCATGGGATGTCTCGTTTGGATCCTGTTACACCTTGGCCTTTTCCAGCAGGGGATGCTGGTCGATCGTTTCCGCCTCGGTTCTGCGGCGCTCCGGGCCGGTGTAGCTCGCGGCTGCGCTGCGACGGCGGTCCGGCCCGAAATAGCTTTTCGATTTGATGAACGGGCGCGGATTGACCACGATGTTGAGAATACGTTGATAGAGTGATTTCGCCGAGATCGGCTTGGCGAGGAATTCGGTGACGCCGGCATCGCGCGCCGCGATGACGCGCTTCTTTTCCGAATGCCCGGTCAGCATGATGATCGGCACGTAGGGATTGGAGTTGGCGCCGGGTTGCCGAATCATCTGGGTCAGTTCGAGCCCGTCGAAGATCGGCATCGCCCAGTCGGTAATGACGACGTCCGGCACGTGATGGACGAAGGAACTCAAGACCGGCGGCACCGTCCTCGGCCTCATAGACTTCGCGCGAGCCGAAGCCGTGCAGCAGCGTCCGCAGGATGCGGCGCATATGGGCGTTGTCCTCGATGATGAGGAAGCGCAGACGATTAAAATCAATCCGAATCATATCGCAACAACGCCGTCTCGCGCGGGGCTCCTGCCGGCCATGCTTGCAGAGCCGCGTAAAGGATCGATTAAGGTTTGATAGCGGAGTTCGAATTTACAGGCCTCCGCGACGCGCGAGCCGAGCGATGAGGCCGGCGGCAGAATCTCGTGCGGCAGGCCTCCGCCAAACCCATTCCGTACCGACGCCGAGCCGCGGTGGCCGGACGCCATGGCCTATGCTAGAAGCCTTCCGGCTCCGGCCCGACGGGGTGCGGGAGTAACCGCGGCGCGGTTCACGGTTTTGTGAAGCGTACGCCATGCGGCCGTCACAAGGTTCGCTTCTATCGATGAAATCGTGTCGCCGCCGGATAATGGCGGCCGAATAACCGGGAGGTTTCCATGAAGATTCTGTTGGGTCTATCGGCGGCGTTGCTGGTGAGCACCGCGCCGGTGCAGTTTGCGTCGGCCAAGGAAGCTCCGATCGATCTCGTCAAGGCGGCGGTCGCCGCCGAGGGTGGGGCGGATGCCCTCAAGGCGCTGAAGGGCCTGTACCTCAAGGGCACCGCGAAGCATTGGGAGCCGGGCCAGTCGTTCAAGGCCGGCGGCGAGCCGCGCTTCCTCGGCGATACCAATCTCGCCATCACCTGGGATCTCACCAAGGGCCAGGCCCGCATGGATCTCGACCGGTCGATGCAATATCCGGCGGTCGCCAAGATCAAATACACCGAAGTCGTCACCCCGACGCTCGGTTTCGTCACCGACGACAAGGGGAGCACCGCTGCATCCGGCATGCGGGTCGCGGCGCAATGGCGCGAACTCGAGCGGGCATCGCCGATGTTGCTGCTCAAGGCTCTCGATGATCCCAAGAACGTCGCCGCGGCGGGCAACCAGAAGCTCGGCAAGGCGTCGTTGCCGGCCGTCACCTACAACGACAACGGCACCAAGTTCACCATCCTGTTCGACCCCAAGACCCACCTGCCGGCGGCGATTCGCACGCTGGACGACGACAATATCTTCGGCGATGCCAACTACGATCTCGTGCCGAGCGATTGGAAGACGGTGGAAGGCGTGAAGGTGCCGAACACGCTTACTTACACCCTCGACAACATCGAGGTCGGCAAGGTGACGCTGACGGACGTGACCGCCAATCCGTCGATCGCCGACGGTGCGTTCACGCCGAGCGACACCGTCAAGGCCGCCGCGAAGCCGCCGATGACCGGCAACGTGCCCTACCAGTGGATATTGCGCCGCATCGCGCTCGCCCGCTTCCTCGATAACGATACCATCTTCTACCCGGCGGCTTCACCGCCCAAGACGGTCGAACTCGCCCCGAACGTGACCCAGATCGTCACCGGCAGCGCCAACAACCTGATCGTGAACATGAAGGACGGCCTCGCCATCTTCGATGCGCCCTACGGCGAGCTGCAGTCCAGATACGTCATCGAGCAGGCCAAGGCGAAATATCCAGGCAAGCCGATCAAGTACCTGATCCTCACCCACCACCACATGGATCACACCGGCGGCATGCGGACCTTTGCGGCGGAAGGCGCGACCATCATTGTGCCGGCGCCGGACAAGGCCTATTTCGAAAAGGACCTCAAGACCACGCATACGGTCCTGCCCGATGAACTGTCGAAGCACCCCCGCAAGGTCCAGGTGGTCGAGGTCAAGGACGAGATGACGCTCAAGGACGACGAGTCCGAGATCAAGATGTTCCGCTTCGACAATCCGCACGTCGACGGCATGATGACCATTCAGGTCGTGCAGCCCAACATCGTGTGGGTGACCGACCTGTGGTCGCCGGTCCGCGACAGCGCCAAGAACCCGAACTCGGAAGCTTTTGCGGCGGAGCTCAAGAAGCTCGGCATCTCCGGGGCGACGCTCGCCGGCGGCCATGGCGCGAGCGGCAAGCAGTCGGACCTCGAAGCCCTGATGGCGGCGAAGTAATCTGGCGGCGAAGTAACCATCTTTGTGTTGCGTAAGGCGGCACCCGGCCACAAGCCGGGTGCTGCTTTTTTTCACCAACGCTTTGCGGTACACACAAGGTGGTGCAATGCGCGAGACTTTCGATAAGCGAAATGAACCGCCGGGCTAGCGGTGGATGAACGCCGTCACCAGGGCGCCCGCAGCTGACACCGCCGCGGCGGCCGCAAGCCCGAATTGGTACCCGGACATCAGTCCGCCCACTCCGGCCGCTATTGCGACGCCGGCAAGTTGCGCGACGCGGCTTGCCGTATTGTTGATGCCGGAGGCGAGCCCTTCGTCGGATTGCGCTACGCTCGACATCACCGAAGCGGTGAGGGGTGCGATCAGCACGGCGAACGAAATCCCCAGCAATGTCTGCGGCGCAATGACGCCAAACGCCAGCGAATAACCCTGCGCAAGCATCATCCAGCCATATGCAGCCGACGCTCCGAGCGCCCCGGCAATCAGCAGGGCCCGGGCCCCAAACCTGTCTGCCTGCCGGCCGAAATATGGTGACAGCACCCCAACGGCGAGCGAGAAGGGCAGGAACACCAGTCCGGCTGCTGTGGGTGACAGTCCGCGCCGGTCGACGAGGTCGAACGGCAACAGAAAAAACATGATCGAAAGTCCTGCATAGATCAGCAGCGTGGCGACGTTCAACCCGACGAAGTCCCAATTCCTCGAGAGCCGTGGAGGCGTCATCGGGTGGTCGGTCACGCGCTCCCAAACCGCGTAGCCGCCAAGGCCGCCGAGCCCGAGAACGACGAGTGCGATCAGCGCCGTGTCGGATGCAAACGAAGCCGCAGCTGCGGTCTCGATCCGCCCGATCTGACTCAGCGCCCAGGTCAACGCAGCGAGTGCCCCGGCAATGATGGATGCGCCTATGACATCGAACCGGCGGACTTCAAGCTGATCGGCCGGTGCAAACTTGAAGAGCAGCGCGATCGCAATGACCGCAAGCGGAGGATTGATCCAGAACACCGCCTGCCATCCGAACTGCTCCGTCAGCCAACCGCCGAGCACGGGGCCCGCGGCGCTCGTCAGCGACGATGCCGCCGCCCAGACGCCGATCGCCGCGTTCCGCTCGTCCTTGGGATAGGTGGCGCCAATCAGCGCCAAGCTCGCCGGTGTCAGCAAAGCTGCCGCAACCCCCTGGAGCACGCGAGCCGCAATCAGCCACCCCACGGACGGAGACAACGCACAGCAGGCCGATGCCACGCCAAACAGAAAGCAGCCGATCGAAAGGATCCGCGCTTTGCCGTACGCGTCGGCAAGGGCGCCGCCGATCAACGTCAGGGCGGCCAACACCAGCACGTAGCTGTTGATCACCCATTGCACGGTGGCGAGGTCCGCCCCGAGTGCGGTGCGTAGCTTCGGCAGCGCCACCGTCAGCACCGAACTGTCGATGAAGGCCATCGAGGATGCGATGACGCAAGCAGCGAGAATGATCCGACGACGTGAGCGTGGCAATTCACGACGCAATTCACGCGGACAAGGCTGGGCGTTGACGATACCGCGCGCGCACGGGGCGACGAACGGCTGTGTCATTGCGGCCTCCCTCTTCGCCGGTGACGGCAGGAGGCGAACCTCTCGGCCGACCGCCCCGTCAGACGCCAAACTGCTCCCGCAAAATGCGTTCGTCGAGGTTGTGGTCGGGGTCGAACAGCATGTGGAGCGCGACGCCGTGGTCCATGCGGACGTCGACCGCGCGCACGAAGCGGACCTCCTGATGATCGGCCACGGCTGCGATCGGCCGCTTGTCGGCTTCGAGCACTTCCACGGTGACGACGGCGGTATCCGGGAGCAATGCGCCGCGCCAGCGGCGCGGCCGGAACGGGCTGATCGGCGTGAGCGCCAGCAGCGCCGCGCCGATCGGGATGATCGGACCCTGGGCGGAGAGATTGTAGGCGGTCGAGCCGGCGGGCGTCGCCACCATGACGCCGTCGGCATCGAGCTGGGCGAGCCGCTCCTTGCCGTCGACCAGGATGCGCAGGCGCGCCACCTGGTAGGTCTGACGGAACAGCGAGACCTCGTTGATGGCGCGCGCCTCGTGGACCACGCCGGCGGCATCGACGGCGCGCATCGCCAGCGGGTGGATCACGCTCTCCTCGGCGGCGGCGAGCCGCTCCTTGAGGGCGTCCTCGCGGTACTCGTTCATCAAGAAGCCCACCGTGCCGCGGTTCATGCCGTAGATCGGCTTGCCGGCCTCCATGAAGTTGTGCAGGGTCTGCAGCATCAGGCCGTCGCCGCCGAGCGCCACGATGACGTCGGCATCACCCGGGGCGACGTTGCCGTAGCGGCGCACCAGCGCATCACGTGCCGCTTCGGCTTCCGCGATCGCGCTCGTGACGAAAGCCATGCGGTCGCGGCGTGGGGGCATGAAGGGTTTTGCTCGTGCTCAGGATGTATTCGGGTTGATGCCGGGCTATTTCACTGGAACAGGCCGGCAACGGCCGCGGAGGTTACCGGAATGGAGCGGGCGGTTTTCGTCTACACGACCTTTCCTTCCATTGTCGAGGCCGAGAAGGCCGGCAACGCCCTGGTCGCGGACCGGCTCGCGGCCTGCGTCAACATCCTACCCGGGATGATATCGGTCTATCGCTGGCAGGGCGCGGTCGAGCGCGCCGAGGAAACCGTTATGATCATCAAGACGCGGGCCTCGCTCGCCGAGCAGGTGCGCTCCAGCGTCAAGGCGACGCACCCCTACGATACTCCTGCCATCCTGGTGCTGCCGATCGAAAGCGTCGACCAAAGCTATTTCGCCTGGATTCTCGCCGAAACCGGGTCGGAGGAGGGGGCCTGACACCGGCTTTCCAATTTCGCCGCAGCGCCACCACCAATTCGCCGCTACCATGAACGGCGGATAACGGCGCGGTTCGTTCCGCTTCATCTCGATGAACGGCGTAGAGCGATGCCCTTCAGGCGCAGTTCAGCCCCCGCACCCCATGATCACGCCAAGATCGGTCGTGAACCGGTCGAACCGAATCCCGGGCCGGCCTTCGGGCACCCGCGTTCCTGAGAGGAAACCGTCATGTTCCGTACATTCGCCATCGCGCTGTTTGCCGCGAGCGTCCTTACCGCTCCGGTGATGGCACAGAGCCCGGCCACACCGGCCCCCGTCACCACCAAGGCGGTTGTTCCGGCGCCGCCGGGCGCCACTTCGGCCAATACCGTGGCGACCGCCAAGGCCGACAAAGCCGTCACCAAACATCGCAAGATGGTTCGTCGCGGCCACGGCACCAAGGTGGCAAAGCACTTCCAGCACGTGAAATATGCTCACCACACCAAGCGCGCCAAGACTCACGTCGCGCACGCCACGGCTCCGGTCAAGCACGTCGCCGTCAAGCACACCGCCACCAAGCATACCGCCGTCAAGCATGTGGCGGCCAAGCACGTCTCCGCCAAGCGCGTGACGGCCAAGCATGTGGCTGCCAAGCATGTCGCCACCAAGCATGTCGCCACCAAGCCGATCAGCGTCAAGCACGCTTCCGCCAAGTCGGCAACCCGGTCGGGCATCAACTAAGATCAACAATCCCGACTGCGTTCCCAGCGGAGGCCGGCCCAAAAGGCCGGCCTCCTGCTGTTTGGATCACCGGTGCGATGAGATGGACGCGGTCTGTAGATACCATGGGGCGATGGGCGTGCATCCGGTAGGTTTGGGTTTCCGGACTCGAACCATCGGAGACATCAGATGCAAGCATCCAATGTAAGCACGCCCATCGCGAACAATATTGGCACGATTTTCGTTACGATTGAACTGAGCCAAAAGAGCTGGTTGGTGACAATGCACAGTCCGGAGCGGGATCGGATGTCGCGCCATAAGGTGGAGGGCGGCGATCATGCCGGCCTGCTGGCACTGATTGATCGGATTCGCGAGCGGTCGGCGCGGGCGCTGGGAGCGGTGCCGGCTGTGGTGAGTTGCTACGAGGCGGGCTACGACGGATTTTGGCTGCATCGGCTTTTGATGGCGGCGGGGATTACGAACCATGTGTTCGATCCTGCAAGCATTGCGGTGGATCAGCGCGCCCGGCGGGCGAAGACCGACCGGATTGACGGCGAACAGATGCTGCGAACCCTGATGGCGCATTGCCGCGGTGAGCCGCGGGTGGTGCGGATCGTGCGGGTGCCGGGTGCCGAGCAGGAGGACGTGCGCCGCGACACCCGCGAACGTGATCGGCTGATCAAGGAACAGACCGCTCACACCAATCGGATCAAGGCGCTGCTGCGGCTGTTGGGCATGGCGGTCGGGAACCCGCGCCGTCGCGACTGGTTGAAGTGGCTCGCGGCCCAGCGGGATTGGCAAGGCCAGGCGGTGCCGCCGCGGATCATGGCCGAGCTCGCGCGCGAGCACGCGCGGCTGATGCTGGTACGCTGCCAGATCGAGGCGCTGACGCGGGCGCCGGCTGAGACGGAGCCGACACCTGCGGCGGCGCAGATGGCACGGCGCAGCGACCTCTTGCTCCGGCTCAAAGGCCTTGGCCCTGTGTTCGCGGCGACGCTGACCAACGAGGTTCTCTACAAGGACTTCCGCAATCGGCGTGAGGTCGCCGGCTATTGCGGGCTGGCGCCCAGTCCGTGGCAGAGCGGAGGGACCGATCGTGAGCAGGGGATCAGCAAGGCGGGCAATCCGCGTGCCCGCAGCACGTCGATCGAACTGGCCTGGCTGTGGCTGCGACATCAGCCGGACAGCACGCTCACCCAATGGTTCCGGCAGCGCACGGTCAATGCCAGCAAACGAATCAGGCGCATCGCCATTGTCGCCCTGGCGCGCAAGCTGATCGTGGCGCTGTGGCGCTACCTCACAACGGGCCTTGTGCCCGAACATGCGGTGCTCAAGACCGCAAAGGCATAAACGCTTCAACAAACGCGTCAGCGTCGCGGCGATTGCCGCGGTCAGCGCGGGATGGATGGTGACCGTGCCACCCTTGGGCCAACAGACAGGCCGTTTCGTAGATGGGTCCCATCCTCGTGGCTTCCTCGCCGCATGCATGCGGAATGTGGGTACGGACCACAGCGGTCCGACCGGATATGAGGTGATGCAGTGAGCTGCATAAATCACCGGAAGCCAGTCCCAGTGCGTGTGGACCGCGGCGGCACGCTGCGCTACGCATGGCTCCGCGCGCCGCCGCTACGCCGGAGGCCAAAAACAACACCCAAGCCCCGCTCGGGATGCTTGACCAGAGGCCCCATATGAGGGTGGGCAAAGGCAGGTCTTCGCGCCGTTCCCACGCCGTCAAGCCGAGCAGTGTGGGCACGCGAAGCCTGTCATCGGGCCGGCCAAAGGCCGGACCCGTTGGCTTTGCCCCCCTGCGGTCGATTTCACTAAATCGAATCCGCTCCCGATAACGCTTACGCCGCGCCTTCGAGCTTGGCGCGCTCGCGCACGAAGTTTGTGAGTGCGATGTTGTCGATCTTGCCGGAGCCCAGCAGCGGCAGCTTTTCCAGGATGAGCACTTCGGTCGGCACCATCATTTCGGAGGCGCCGCGGGCGCGGGCGAAGGCGAGGAAGTCCATGCGTTTGGGATCGTGCTTGGTGGTGACGAGCACGAGCCGCTCGCCTTTGCGGGGATCCGGCACCGTGGCGGCGCCCGACATCGCGTCCGGCCACAGGTCGCCGGCGAGCGCCTCTACGGCAGCCAGCGAGATCATTTCACCGCCGATCTTGGCAAAGCGCTTGGCGCGGCCCTTGATCGTGATGAAGCCGTCGGTGTCGATGGTGACGATGTCGCCGGTGTCGTGCCAGCCTCCCTCCGGGCGTTCGAGCACGCCGGGGTTCTCGGCGCGCATGTAGCCGAGCATCACGTTGGGACCGCGCACGAAAAGGCGGCCGCCTTCTTCAACTCCGGGCACCGGTTCGAGCCGCGCCTCCATGCCGGGAAGCAGCCGGCCGACGGTGCCGAACCGGTTGAACATCGGGGTATTGAGGGCGAGCGCGGGGGCGGTTTCAGTGACGCCGTAGCCTTCCAGGATCCGCAGCCCGAATTTTTCCATGTAGGTGCGTCGCGTCGTCTCCTTCACGGGCTCGGCGCCGGCGAGGATGTAACGCAGCGAGCGGAAGTCGTAGGCGTGGGCCGAGCGCGCGTAGCCGGCGAGGAACGTATCGGTGCCGAACATGATGGTGGCGTTGGTGCCGTAAATCATTTCCGGCACGATGCGGTAGTGCAGCGGCGAGGGGTAGAGATACACCCGTACACCCGACACCAGCGGCAGGATGAGGCCGACGGTCAAGCCGAACGAGTGAAACATCGGCAGGATGTTGAACACCGTGTCGGTGCGACCGAAGTCGATGCGCGCCTGCGCCTGCGCCGCATTCGCGAGGATGTTGCGGTTGGACAGGACGACGCCTTTCGGCGTGCCTTCGGATCCTGATGTGAACAGGATCGCGGCCGCATCGTCGGCGTCGCGGTGCACCAGCGGACGTTTCCAGCCCAGCAGGCCCAACAGCTTGTCGCCGAACATGACGGTGGCGCGCACGTCCTCCAGGTACACGATGTCGACATCGGTACCGAGCGCCTCGACAAGCTTTTCGAGATGGGCTTTCTCGACAAAGGCGCGCGACGTCAGGATGTGCCGGATGTTCGCCGCGCGCGTGCCGGCATTGATGTTCATCAGGCCGGAGGTGAAGTTGATCATGGCCGGCACCCGGCCGGCCGACATGACGGCAAGGAGGGTCGCCACCGTGCCGTTGGCGTTCGGCAACATCACCCCGATGGCGTCGCCGGGGCTGCCGAGCGCCATCAGCTTGCGGCCGAGTACGCGGGTGGCAATCAGCAGGCGCTTGTAGGAGAGGTTGCCGGACAGCGGGTCCTCCACGGCGACCCGGCGGCTGCCATTGGCCGCCGCGGCTTCGATGACGGCCTCGACGATCGTGCGGTCGGTCGAGGTGGTGCGGTAGATCAGGTCGGACATAATGGTGTAGAGCATGGCGCCGGCGGCAAGCCGCCGCCGCTTGCCCTTGAGCGCCGGATCGACCTTGAGCTGGACCGGCTCCATGATGGTGACGGTCACCTTCGGCAGCAGGCTGCGCCGCACCTGGGTGGCGGCGAGGTAGGTGAAGAACGTGCGCTCCAGGCCTTTGATGCGCACCGGCAGCAGCATGGCGTCCGACTTGTCGGCGATCATGGCGGCGCCGTCATAGACCTTCATCAGGCTCCCGGTGACGGTGATGCGGCCCTCCGGAAAGATGATCAGCGGATCGCCGGCTTTGACGGCGTTGATCAGGACCCGCGTCGCCAGCGCCTTGGTGGGATCGATCGGGATGGCGTGGGTGAAGCGCAGGAACGGCTTGACCCACCATTTTTTGGCTATGCCGGTGTCGATGGCGAACACCGGCTCGCGTTCGAGGAACGACATCGCCACCGAGGCGTCGAGAAAGCTCACATGGTTGAGTGCGATGATGGCGTTGGGTCCGGTCTTATGGAGATTTTCGAAACCCTGGACTTCAAGCCGGAAGAAGGCGCGGAAGATCACCGACAGAAGATCGCGCACCGGACTTGTCGGCATGGTGCGCAGGATTACGACGGCCGCCACAATGTTGAGGACGCCGATCCAGATCATGAGCGTGCTGACGGCGACGTCATAGGCCTGGAGCAACGCGACGCCCAGCCCGGCTACCGTCATGAATGCCGCGTTGAGCACGTTCACGGCGGCGACCGCGCGGGCGCGCCGATCGGGCGGAGCCCAGGCCTGCACCGCCGCAAAGGACGGCACGATGAAAAGGCCGCCGCCGACCGCAAGGCCGGCGAGGTCGATCGCGATATGAATGCCGCGGCCGCTGCCGAGCGCGGCGAGGACGCTCTGGCCCTGCAACGTGGCCGCCACGCCCATGGTGGACCAGCCAAGGTCGAGCGCGAACACCGCGATCAGCACCGCCCCGAACACGGTCGGGATGAGCACGATCCGCCCGCTCGCGAGCCATGCCGCGAAGCCCGACCCGACCGCGATGGCGACGGTGAACACCGCGAGATAGGCCGATACGACCTGCTCGTCGCCGCCGAGCGCGTTCTTGACCAACGGCGGCAACAGCGACAGTACGATGGCGCCGACGCCCCAGAACCAGCTCACCACCATGCCGCCCCACCACAACCTCGAATCCTTGTAGAGGTCGCGCAGGAGGACGATGGTCGAGCGAGCGATGTTGAAGTCGATCGTGAGGTTCGGTGCGCCTTGCCCGGTCGGCGGAATGAACAGTGAGGAAATCCAGCACAACAGCCCGAACCCGATCATCAGGCCGGACAGCGACTCCGGACCGGTGCCCTGCGCCGCATATCCGGCCACGATGGTGCCGACCAGGATGGCGATGAAGGTCGCGCCTTCCACCAGCGCATTGCCGACCGGCAGTTCGGATTCGGCGAGATGATCAGGCAGGATGCCGTATTTGATAGGCCCGAACAGCGCCGAGATGACGCCCATGAGGAATAGGGCGGTGAACAGCAGCGCCGGCGAATCGAAGCAGAAGCCGGCGACCGAGATTGCCGCGACCGCCAGTTCGGCGAGCTTGAGGCGCTGCGCCACCATGGCCTTGTCGAAGCGGTCCGCGACCTCGCCGCCGATCGCCGACAGGATGAAGAATGGGAAGATGAAGATGGCGCCCGCGAAGGTGATCAGTGACTCGGAGCCGCGGGACCGCCCATTTGTAAAGGATCAGGAACGCGAGCGCGTTCTTGAGGAAGTTGTCATTGAAGGCGCTGAAGAACTGGCACCAGAACAGGGGCGCAAATCGCCGTGTGGTCAGCAGATTCGATGACATTCGCGGGGTCCGGGCGCTGGTGATTGGGTCGCGTGCTAGACTCGAGGGCTCGGATTCTCGGCGCCCGACGTGTCCACGTGGATATACCGGCCTGCAACTACCAGCCTACGCACTCCCGGCCGATTTGTCGCCAGCATCTTGGCCCGGCAGGCGTTTTTTCTGTCGATAGCCGGTCGTACGGGGGCGATCGAGATGCCCCGGTTCCCTAACCGCGGACCCTCGTTTACTCTGCCGTAGCGGTCGTCACCCCGATTCCCCGGCAACACGGATTCGGTGGCGCGCGACCTGCGATCGGCCGGAGCGGGGTGCGCCGGCCAGCCGGCTTTGCGACGGGAGGGTAAATGGCTTGGACACGTGCGGCCGCGGTGGCCGAGGTCAAGGAACGTGGCGTCATGGATGCCGAGGTCGGGGGCGAAGAGATCGCCCTCTACTGGGTCGATGACAACGCCTATGCGACGCATAATGTGTGCACCCACGCGTTCGCGCGGCTGTCGGAGGGCTTTCTCGATGGCGACTGCATCGAATGCCCGATTCACCAGGCCCTGTTCAACGTCAAGACCGGCGAGGCCGTGACACCGCCGGCCTACACGCCGGTCAAGACCTATCCGTGCAAGATCGAAGGCGACGACGTGTTGATCGATATCTGACGTGTTGATCGATATCGATGTGGATCGGCGCGGAGAACAGCGCTGCAAGCGCTTGCCGCGCCGGCCGCCCTGAGCGGACAGCGCCGCCACCCGCCCTGCGAATGACTTCGATCGCTTAAGCGCGCCGGAGCGTCACGCCGTCTGCAACGGCTGGCTCGCCGGCGCGCTTAATTCCGACAACCGAACCGTGGTGCGAAACTCGTGGCCGCAGGACTCGCATGCCCACCAATGGCGGACCACGTCGTCCTTGACGTGCTGGGACTTCGCTGCCGAGATCATCAGGTCTTGGCAAGCCGGGCAGAACGAACGAATTGCGTTCTGCGAACCGTAAGAGAACGACGGTGTCGTCGCATGGACCTTCATGTGACTGTCTCCCGCTTCTCCACCCCGTGCCAAACTCACCCCTTTGATCTTGTAATCTTACACGCGATGTTGGGCGCCAACAAGGCGCGTGAATGAAACTTTGATGAAGGGGCTGAACTTGCGCCGCAGTGCGGCACGCCGACCCTCGCGATTGTTGCGGCGCGAAGACGCCGTTGCTTCGTTGGGTCACCTGCGACCGGGTCGCGCCGATTACCCGGCGCGGTTGCCCGAAATCGAAAGGTGCGCATACGCCTTCCCGGCGTCCTTGGCGAGATCGCCGGTCACCGAGCGGGCGTGATCCATGCCGACGATGGCCCCGCGCTCGAATTGCGACAGTACATTGGCCGAAATCAGCACCGATCCGGCGCCCGGCACGACGGTCACGGCGATGCCGATCGGGCATTTGCGCACCACGTTGCCGGTGACGGCGACGTCGCGCAGGTAGCGGCCCCAGCCGATCGCGATCCCGGCGGTGCTGGCGTTTTCCACCACATTTGCATTCACCGTGGAGTCGGCCTCGGCATAGATGCCGACGCCGTAAAAATCGTCCGGCGCGGAATTCGGGACGAGCGGCGCGATGTTGCGCAGGATGTTGCCCTGCACGATGGCGAGCCGCGCGCCTTCGTTGAAATTCGCAATCGATACGCCGCTCTGGGCGCCGTCGACGATGTTGTGGGCGACGATTGCGCCCTCGAAGCTGAACTCCGAGTAAAGCGCGCACTCGCCGGCTTGGTGCACGGTGTTGCCGACGATCTGGATGTTGGACGCCGAATTGCCGCGCACGCCGGAGAACGCGCAACGGCGGATCAGGTTGCCGCGCACGATCACGTTGTCGGCGCGATAGGCGTTGACGGCGTTGCCGAACTGGCCCGAACCGCCATCGCGATTGCCGGTGTCCTCGATGCGATTGTCGAGCACCATGGTGCCGTCATGGCCCGGTGCGCCGCGCAAAATCTGGATCGCATTATTGCCCGCATGGGCAATGGTATTGCCTGAAATGGTCAGGCCGCGGGCATCGGAGGATATCAGCGCCACATCATAGGCGTCCGCGATGGTCGAGCCGGTGACGCTGCCCGACACCGAAACGAACCGGATGCCGTGTCGGCCCGATGCCAGAATAGAGCAATCGGCAATCCGCACGCCGCTCGCTTGCTCCATGTGCACGAGCCCCTGGTTCTGCGGCAGCGGCTTCAGATGGCCATCGAAGGTCAGGCCGGTGAGCGAGACCTCGTCGGCCCCGATCGCCGTGATGAGCGACGCGGTGCCGGTGAGCACGAGCGTGGTTGCGCCGCGGACGCCGACGAGCGCGCTACCGGAGGGAAGCTTCAGCCCGCCGACCCGATAGGCCCCGGGCGGCAGCGCGAGCGGAACCCGCGCCTGCGCGGCCCGATCGATAGCCCGCTGAAGGTTTGCGCTCTGATCGTCCGGGCTGCCGGCCCGCACGCCCATCTGGGCGGCATCGAGTCCGAGCGCCGAGATCGGCGCCGCGCCGGCCTCGCCCGGCAACGTCGCCGCCGCGGCGCCGATGGCGGAAGCGGCGCCCGACAATTTCAACAGCTTGCGTCGGTCCATGGCATTCGCTCGCGGTTGGGCATCAATGCCGCGAAACTATCAACGAACCGCAATTTCATTGGCGCAAATTGGAATTAACCTCAACGGGCGTCGCTCGGGGAGTGGCCAGCGCGGACCGCGTCTCACGGGGTTCATTTTCCTTGGGAAATGTCCACCGCGCGCTTCCATCGCACCCGCTCGGCGGCGAGGAAATTCGCCAAATCTTCCGGCGAGCCCCCGGCCGGCTCGGAGCCGAAGGAACGCAGCTTCTCGGCGACCTCCGGCTTGAGCAGGCCGCGGTTGGCCTCGGCATTGAGCTTGGCGATAATTTCGCGGGATGTGCCGGCCGGTGCCATGAGGGCGTTCCACGAATAGGTCTCGAAGCCCGGAACCGTCTGTCCGATGGGCGCGACGCCGGGCAACAGCGACACCGGTTCCCGGTCGGCGACGCCGAGCGCGATCAACTGCCCATTCTGGATGAACGGCAGCAACGGACCGAGATTGTCGATAGTCATGGCGACCCGGCCGGCCAGCAGGTCCTGCAGGCTTTGGCCGGTCCCCTTGTAAGGCACGTGATTGATATCGATCCGCGCCAGCGCCATGAACAGCACGGCGGACAGGTGTCCGCTCGAGCCGGTGCCGGCCGAGGCATAATCGAGCATGCCCGGATGGGCGCGCGCCTTGTCGATCAATTCGCGCAGCGATCGCACCCCGGACGAGGCCGGCGCCACCAGTACGTTGGGGATGCGGGCCACGAGGGCGATTGGGGCGAAGGATTCTTCCGGGTCGAACGACAGCGACGGGTAGAGGAATTGGTTCACGGTAAGCGGCCCCGGCGGGCCCATCAGCAGCGTGTAGCCGTCCGGCTCGCTCGCCGCCACGTAGGCGGCCCCGATATTAGCGCCCGCGCCGGGCTTGCTGACGACCGTAAAGGGCTGCCGGAAAGCCGCCGCGAACCGGTCGGCCATGATGCGGGTGATGAGATCGGTGTTGCCGCCGGCAACGAACGGCACCACGATCTGGACCGGCCGCGTGGGATAATCGGTCTCGGCAACCGCCGGCACGCCGGACCATGGCGCCGCCGCCAGAACCCCCAAAAAAGCCAACACTATCGCGCGTCGCATGGCACCTCGTTCGGCCGCTCCCAATCGCGGCGGCTTCCGGTTCTCAAATCGACGGGCTATGCAATGGCCGGGCCAAGGGACGGACAAGCGGGCGGCCAGGGCGCCGAGGCTCGGCGCAACGAAAGGCGATCAGGATGACCGAAACGCGTCTCGTCGGCGGCACCGCGGAGGACCGCGCCGCCATCATCAAGCTGCACGATGCGTATATCGACGTCAACGCGCGCTTCGACTGGGAGAACCTGGAGCCGATCTTCAGCCCGTCGCCGGACGCGGCATACTTCAACCTCAACGGCCACACCTACAACGGCCGCGATCATTGGATCCGGCTGTGGAAGTTCTATGTGACGCAAGTCCAGTCGAGCTACTGGACGCCCTATGATATTGGTGGCGCGGTGACGGGCGAGATCGCCGTGGTGTGGTGCCATCGCCGGACCCGGCGCAAATGGGTCGGAACCACGCCGCCGCCCCGCGATATCCATTACGACGACAGCGAATTCGTGTCGCGCTCCACCATGGTGTTCCGCAAGGAAGATGGAGCGTGGCGGGTGGTGCACGCGCATTTCTCGCCAGCCGACAAGGGGCCGCGGCCGGGCGGCGTTTGAGGCCGCGCGGTGACGGATTTGTCCGCGAAAGACTGGGTGGCGGGGGACTTGTCGGTGGAAGACTTGCCTGCGAACGACTTGCCGAAGCTCGCGGTGCGACTGCATGGCGCCATGACGCCTCAAGCCTGCGTCGCCCAGGCGTGCGCGGCCGAAGCGGCGGGCTTCTCATCGGTGTGGTTTGCCGAGAACCCGTTCGGGCGCGGCATCCTGCCGGCGGCGGCAGCGTGCGCGGTCGCGACCCAGCGCATTGCGATCGGGGCTGGGGTGTTCAATCCGTTCAACCGCCACCCGAGCCTGATCGCCATGGAGATCGGCGCGCTCGACGAGTTGGCGGAGGGGCGGGTCCGGCTCGGCATCGGGTCCGGCATCGGCGGCGCGGTCGAGCGCATGGGATTCAGCTATGCTCGGCCGCTCACGGCCGTGGCCGAGGCGGTTGCGATCGTGCGTGCTCTTCTCGCCGGCGAGGAAGTCACTCGATCCGGTCAGGCATTCAAGGTCGAGCGCATCAGGCTCGATTACCGGCCGCGCGCCGACATCGCGATCTTCATGGCCGGACGCGGCGATGCGAGCCTGCGGCTTGCCGGCGAGATTGCGGAAGGGGTTTTGCTGTCCAACATGTGCACGTCCGCCTTTGCGGTGCGGGCCGTCGCGCTGATACGGCAATCGGCGCACGCCGCCGGCCGCGTCCGGCCGCCCGAAATCGTGCAATACATGCCGTGCTGCATCGCCGACGAGCGCGGCGCGGCGCTGCGTGCCGCCAAACGCGCGGTCGGCGAGATGCTGCCGGTCTATTGGGTGCTGGGTGGACGCCTCGCCGCGGCCAGGAGTGCCCTTATGGAAGGGAGCGGAATCACGGAGGCGGAGTTCGCCATAGCGGCCCAGCGCCTGCGCGCCGGGGAGGACGCCGACGCCGTGCTCGACGCGCGTTACGTCGCGGCCTTCGCCTTGGCTGGAACTCCTTCCGACTGTCACGCCCAATTGGCGGCCGCCGCAAAGTCCGGCATCACCGAACTGGCGCTCACGTTTTCCGGTCCTGATGTCGAGGCAGACATGAGGTGCTTGGGTTCGGCGCCGGCTTGAGCGCAACGAAGCGCGCTTCGCTTTGCCCATCCGACATGCTACGCGCTCTCTCGTGATCCACGGACGCCGTCGCGTCTTTGAATGATCGCGCATATTATGCCTGGAGCGCCTTTCGTTTCACCATGACCCGGCTCCATCCCGATCTTCTCGCACTCTCGGGCGTCAGCACGCCGGCGCTCGTGGTCGACGTCGCGGCGCTCGACGCCAACATCGCCCGCATGGCCGCAATCGCGGCCGAACGCAACATCGCGCTGCGGCCCCACGCCAAGACCCACAAATGCCCTGATATCGCCCGCAAGCAACTCGCAGCCGGCGCCGCGGGCATCTGCTGCGCCACCATCATGGAAGCCGAGGCGATGGCGCAGGCGGGGATCACCGGACTTCTGGTGACGTCGCCGGTGGTGCGGGCCGACAAGGCGGCGCGGCTCGCCGCGCTCAACCGGCGCTCGCCGGTCGCCGTCGTGGTCGATCATCCGGCCCAACTCGAAGGGCTTTGTGCGGCACTCGGCGCCGGCGATCCGCCGCTTGGTATCCTGGTCGATGTCGATATCGGCCACGAGCGCACCGGCGTCGCCACACTCCAAGACGGCCACGCGCTCGCCCGCCTGGCGGCGCGCGATCCGCGGCTCGCGTTTTGCGGGTTGCAAGGTTATGCGGGCCATGTGCAGCACATTCTCGATCCGGTGGAGCGGCGCGCCGCCGCCGGCATCGCTGTCGAGACGCTGCGAACCATGGTGGCGGTGCTCGAGGCTGATGGTGTGCCGTGCGCGGTCGTGTCGGGTAGCGGCACCGGAACCCACGCCTTCGACATGGGTGGGCCCTATACCGAGTTTCAGGTAGGCTCCTACGTGTTCATGGATGCCGATTACGGCCGGGTGCGCCAGGACGACGGCACGCCGCTGCCGTTCGCGCCGGCGTTGTTCATACTTGCGACCGTGGTGTCGGCCAATCGCGACGGTCAGGTGACGGTCGATGCGGGCACCAAGGCGCTTGCTGTCAACGGTCCGCCGCCGGCGCGGTTTATCGGCGTGTCGGAAGGCGCGGGCTACGCCTTTGCGGGCGACGAGCACGGCATCATCAAGTTGCCGCAAGGCGCGCGCCGCCCCGCCGTCGGCGCCCGCATCCTGATCGAGGCGACACACTGCGATCCGACCGTGAATCTGCACAACCGGTATCACGCCGTCAGCAGCGACGGCGCCGTGACGGTAATGCCAATCGTCGGGCGCTACGGGATATGACGCTCGATTAACCGCGATGCCAAAGGACACGTTTTATGGCTAAAATCCGCAGCCGCTCCCTCGCGTTTGCCGTTGTTGCCGTGGCGGGTTCCGCGCTGGGCGTGCCATTGGGCTCCCCGCCGAGCGCTCAGGCAAAGGTGCTGGCGCAATGGGTCCAACTCGGGCCCGACGGCACGTCGAGCGTGCGGGCGATCAGTGACGAGAGCTGTCCGGCGGTGATGTTCGACGGCACGCCGGTGGCGATGAGCACGCGATCCGAGCCGGGCCAGAAAATCGAAAACGTCAAGCCGGCCGAGTTTTCCGTGCGCGGCTGCGAGGTGGCGGTGCCGCCGGGCGCGGTCGCCGCGGTGCTCGACGGCAAGCCGCTGCCGCTGGCGCGGCCAAATCCGCAGCGCATCCTGGTGTTCGGCGACACCGGGTGCCGGCTCGATCGCAGGACGCTGCAGGACTGCAACGATCCGGCGGCTTGGCCGTTCCCCCAGATCGCCGCCACGGCGGCAACGGCGCGGCCCGATCTCGTCATCCATGTGGGCGACTATCACTATCGCGAGGCGCCGTGTCCGGCGGAAAACACGGGCTGCGCCCGCAGCCCGTGGGGCTACGGCTTCGATGCCTGGAAGGCGGATTTCTTCGATCCGGCGGCGCCGCTTCTCGCCGCGGCACCGTGGATCATGGTGCGCGGCAATCACGAGGATTGCGGGCGCGCCGGCGAAGGCTGGCTGCGGTTTCTCGATCGGCTGCCGCTCGCGTCCGCGTGCCGCGACCTCACCGGCATCTTCGTGGCACGGCTCGGCGATTTCGGCTTTGTCGTGGTTGATGGCGCGAATGCCGAGGATCCCGCCGGCGACATGAGCGCCATGGCGGGGATGTTGCGCGACCAGTTCAGGGCGGTGGTGGCAAAGGTACCGGCGGAGGCCTGGATCATCTCCCATCGGCCGTTCAATTCCATGCGCAGCGCGGACGGCCAGCCCGTCAACGAAGTCGAGAACAAGGTCCAGGAACTCGCCTTCGGCGCCCTCATGCCGGCCGGGGTGCGGATGGCAGTCGCCGGCCACATTCATTTCTTCCAGACCGTGGATTTCGGTGGCCTGCGCCCGCCGCAACTGGTGGTCGGCACCGGCGGCGATCGGCTGTCCGTGGTGCCCCCAATGAGCATGGCCGGCGCCGACGTGAACGGCATCAAGGTGCTGAATTCGGTTACCTATGCGGGCTTCGCCTACATGGTGTGGGACCGCACCGGCAATCTGTGGGTCGGCACGCTGTTCGATGCCGACGGCAGGCCGCTGAATCATTGCCGGCTCCTCGACCGCTCGCTGACCTGCGGGTCGTAGGGCGCGGTCGCCCGCCTGTTTCGACCGGCGCGGCGCGGCCCCCGCGTTCCGGTGTTCCGGGGCGCCACGGTAAAAATCAATGTTGAGGCTTAACCAAACCTGAAACGAGGGTCGCCGGGATCCCCACGTTGCAAGGATCGCGGGCGGTCATCCGAGCGCGCAATGATGAATCGGACCCTAAGGATTTTCGCGTAATGCCCATACAAATTATCAACTTCCCTGTGGGAATACATGGTCGCGTTCAACTCGCTGCCGCACATAGGGTGCAACATGATCAATCGGGCGCTTCGCAATTTCCTCCGCGACGACCGGGGCAACGTCTCGGCCATATTCGCGCTGACCCTGCTTCCGGTGGTCGGCTTGATCGGGATGGGTGTCGATTACACCAGGGCCTCCAAATACAAGTCAGTGCTCGACGCCGTCGCCGACTCCGCTTCCCTGGCGGCAGTCACGCCGGCCATGCTCAACCAGCCGGACGCTGCATCGGTCGCCATCGCGACGACGCTGTTTAACGGCCAGACGGCGTCGATCAATGGCCTGGGCACCGTCGCGCTGACGGTGACCCCCGTGGACAACGGGCTCCAGCGCACCGTTACGGTGTCTTATTCGACCTCGTCGAAGAACCTGTTCGGCGGATTTATCGGGCTATCGACCGTGCCGATCAGCGGAAAGTCCACCGCGACTGCGTCCGTCGCGCCGAACATCGATTTCTACCTGATGCTTGACGACTCGCCCTCTATGGCTATTCCGGCGACCTCGGCCGGCATCGCCACCATGATAGCGAGCACGGCATCGCAGCCCTCGTCGGCACAAAGCTGCGCGTTCGCATGCCATGAGGGTGACGCCAACACGTCATCTTTCCCGTCGATCGACAATTACCAGATCGCCCGCAATCTCGGCGTGACGTTGCGCATGGATCTGGTGACACAGGCGGTATCGAACCTGATGTCGACCGCCCAGAGCACCGCGACCATTACCAACGCAACCTATCGCGCGGCGATCTACACGTTCGACACCGCCTTCAACAATATCACCAACGGTATATCATCGCTCAGCACCGCCCAGGCCAAGGCGAATGCCAATATCAGCCTTTACGAGGTGGCGTATCAGAACCAGAACAACGATACGTTCACGGACTGGACCGACAACATCACAGCGATGAACCAGGCGATGCCAAATCCCGGCACGGGTACCAATCAGGCCGGCGACACCCCGCAGGAGGTACTGCTCATCGTCACCGATGGCGTCGAGGATCAGACCGTCAGCGGCAGCCGCGTCCAGTCGCTGATGAGCCCCTCTTACTGCACCACCATCAAGAACCGCGGCATCCGCATCGCCGTGCTGTACACGCAGTATCTCCCGTTGCCGAGCAACGCATGGTACAATCAATACATTGCGCCGTTCCAGCCGAATATCGGGCCGAACCTGCAAAGCTGCGCCTCGCCGGGCCTCTACACCATGGTCTCGACCGATGGCGATATTTCCGGTGCGATGGTGACTTCTCTTCAACACCGCGCTCGCGACCGCGCATTTGACGCAATAGCGGCCAGTGCCGGCGCCGCGCCGGCTCTTTTCCCGGCTGCATTGCTCATTGCGCGATGCTCAAGCGGCGTTATCGCTGTCGGTCCCGGCGCCGCTGAACCGTCCTCTCGGGTTGCCGATGGCATTCATTTTGCATAATTATCCGCGCCGTCGTCGGGTGGCGGCGGTTCGGCGCGCCAATCGTTTCGTGACCCATGCGGCTTCGTTGCGTTGAGAGTCATTCGGCCACAGCTCGGATTCCGGTATGGACCTGAACACCGTCACGGAGATTGCGAGGCCACGCCGGCGCACCGACGTGGCGGCGTGGCGGTCCGGCGATGCGTGGCTCGCCGGCGGCACCTGGCTGTTTTCCGAGCCCCAGCCGAAGTTGACGCGGCTGATCGATATGACCGGATTCGGATGGCAGCGGATCGAAATCACCGGGACAGGCCTTGCCATCGCGGCGACATGCACGATCGCCGAACTCGATGCCACGACTCTGCCGCGGAATTGGTCGGCCGCGCCGCTGTTCAACCAGTGCTGTCGTGCGTTTCTGGCCTCGTTCAAGATCTGGAACATGGCGACCGTGGGCGGCAATATCTGTATGTCGTTGCCGGCCGGCCCAATGATTTCGCTCACCGCCGCACTGGACGGGCTGTGCACGATCTGGACGCCGGACGGCGGCGAGCGCCAGGTCGCGGTCATCGATTTCGTGACCGGGTCGCAGCGCAATGCCTTGCTGCCGGGCGAATTGCTGCGTGCGATCGCGCTGCCGTCGGCCGCCCTGATGCGGCGCACCGCGTTCCGGCAGATTTCGCTCAGCCCGCTCGGCCGTTCGGCGGCGTTGCTGATCGGCACGCGCTGTCCACGCAGCGGAAGCTTTGCCCTCACGGTAACCGCTGCGACGGCGCGCCCGGTCCGGCTGGCTTTTCCAGCCATGCCGCCGCCGGAGGCGCTGCGAGCGCGGATCGAAACCGAAATCCCCGAGGCGCTCTATTTCAACGACATCCACGGCGCGCCGACATGGCGCCGGCATATGACCTTCCACTTCGCCGAAGAGATCCGCCGCGAACTGGCCGAAGCATCGTGAATTCTGGTGCCATCAAATTTGAATGAAATTTGCCGCCATGGGTTTCGTGCCGTAAGCTTTGCGCCATGAGTTTCGTCGTCAACGGCACCCACCATGCGGCGCAACCGCGACCCGGTCAGTGCCTGCGTACGTTCCTGCGCCAGCTCGGCTGGTTCGGTGTGAAGAAGGGCTGCGATTCCGGCGACTGCGGCGCCTGCACGGTACTACTGAGCGGCGAACCTGTGCACAGCTGCCTGCTGCCGGCGTTTCGCGCCGAGGATCGGGAGGTCACCACCATCGAGGGCTTGGGCGCAGGCGGCGGTCTGCACCCGATGCAGCGCGCCTTCCTTGACGCGCAGGGCTATCAGTGCGGGTTCTGCACGCCGGGCATGATTATGACGGCGGCGAGCCTGAACCAGTCCCAACGGCAGGACCTCGCGTTCGCCCTCAAGGGCAATCTGTGCCGATGCACCGGATATCGAGCCATCGAGGACGCGATCCGCGGCGTACGCCACATCGATACGGGCGACGTCGATTTGGGCGGCGCGGCAAGCGGATTTCGCGGCGGTAATGTGCCGGCGCCAGCCGGCCCGGCCGTGGTCACCGGGACGCAGCGCTACACGCTCGACGTCGCGGTGGAAGGGCTCCTGCACATGAAGTTGGTGCGCTCGCCCCATGCCCATGCGCGCATCGTGGCGATTCGCAAGGAAGCGGCGTTGGCGGTGCCGGGCGTCTGCGCGGTCCTCACCTTCGAAGACAGCCCGTTGCGCCGATTTTCCACCGCTCGCCACGAACTCGACCACGACGATCCCCAGGACACCGTGGTCCTCGACACCGTGGTGCGGTTCATCGGACAGCGCGTCGCAGCGGTCGTCGCCGACAGCGAGGCCGCTGCCGAGGAGGGGTGCCGACGGGTCGTGGTGGACTACGAGGTGCTGCCGTCAGTGTTCGATCCCGACGAGGCGATGCGGCCGGAGGCGCCGATCATCCACGCCGCCGCAGGCGGCGAAGATGGGAACGGCGCGCCGACGAATATCTTGGCGGAAGTGCATGGCCATATCGGCAACGTTGAAGCCGGATTCGTCGAGGCGGACTGCATTCGCGAAGCCACCTACGTGACCCAGCGGATCCAGCACGCGTATCTGGAGACGCTGGCCGCGGTGGCGTGGCTCGACGCCACCGGGCGTCTCAACGTGCGTTCGAGCACCCAGACGCCGTTTCTTACCAGACGGGCGCTCGCCAAGCTGTTCGACCTCGATCCCGCCAAGGTGCGGGTGTTCTGCGAGCGCGTCGGCGGCGGCTTCGGCGGCAAGCAGGAGATGATCGTCGAGGACATCGTGGCGCTGGCGGTGCTGCGTCTCAAGCGCCCGGTCAAGCTCGAATTTACCCGCGAAGAGCAATTCATCGGTGCCACCTGCCGGCATCCGATGCGCATCGCCGTGAAGGCCGGCGCGCGGCGCGACGGGACGCTCACGGCGTTGCAGATGCATGTGCTCTCGAATACGGGCGCCTACGGCAATCACGGTCCCGGGGTTCTTTACCATGGGTGCGGCGAATCGATCGGCGTATATCGCTGCGTCAACAAGAAGGTCGACGGCTATGTGGTTTATACCAACACGGTGCCGAGCGGCGCCTTTCGCGGCTATGGGCTGAGCCAGACCAACTTCGCGGTCGAATCCACCATCGACGAACTCGCGCGCGGCATCGGCATGGACCCGATCGCATTCCGCCGCCACAACATGGTGCGGCCGGGCGATCCGATGATCTCGACCGGCCCGCCGGATCATGACGTCCTGTTCGGAAGCTACGGTCTCGATCAGTGTCTCACCTTGACCGAGGAGGCGATGGCGACCGCCGGCGGATCGGATGCGCCGCCGGGCCCCGACTGGTGCGTCGGTGAGGGCGTCGCGCTCGGCATGATCGACACGGTCCCACCCCGTGGGCATTTCGCCGATGCGCGGATCGCGCTGCGGGATGACGGCGGCTACGCGCTTGCGGTCGGCACCGCGGAGTTCGGCAACGGGACCACCACGGTACACACCCAGATCGCCGCCGCGGTACTCGGCACCAGGCCGGCGCGGATCAGGATTGCGCAATCCGACACCGATCACGTGGCGCACGATACCGGCGCGTTTGGCAGCACCGGCACCGTGGTGGCGGGGCTCGCGACCAAGCGTGCGGCGGAAGCGTTGCGCGACGACATCGTGGCGTTCGCGAACGCCCATGTCGGCTCGGACGGACAATCATGGCGTCTGGACGGCGATGTCGTTGCTGGCGGCGGGCGCCGCATCGATCTCGTCGATCTGGCGAGTGCGGCGCGATTGACCGGACGCGAACTGTGCGGTGTGGGCCGATCGGACGGTACGCCGCGATCGGTGGCGTTCAATGTGCAGGCGTTTCGGGTCGCGGTGAATCGGCGCACCGGAGCGATCAGGATACTGCGCAGCGTGCACGCCGCCGATGCGGGCGTCGTGATCAATCCGATGCAATGCCGCGGCCAGGTCGAGGGCGGAGTCGCCCAGGCAATCGGCGCCGCCCTCTTCGAGGACATGATGGTCGGCCCCGATGGCCGGGTCATCAATCCGTCGTTCCGCGGTTATCACCTTCCAGCTTTCGCCGACGTGCCGCGCACCGAGGTCCTGTTCGCCGACACTGCCGACGCGGTCGGCCCGTTCGGCGCCAAGTCGATGAGTGAAAGTCCCTACAACCCGGTTGCGGCGGCGCTGGGCAACGCCATCGCGGACGCCACCGGCGTCCGCTTGCGTGCGACGCCGTTCAAACCGGATCGCATCTTCGCCGCCCTGCTGGAATACTCCGGTGCAGCGCAGCGCTGAATAGCATTAAAGGCCTCAGCGCCGTCGCGCTTTGGGCGGCGCCCCCGTTATAGTCTGGCGGATCACGGCCTAATCGATCGTATAGTCTTTGCTCAGAGGCGCGGAGCGGGACGATGGGACAGATTATCAGCTACTTCCGAGTATCGACAGGCAAGCGGGGCAAGAGCGGTCTGGGGATCGAGGCCCAGCGCGATGCCGTCGCGCGGTTTGCCGCCGAGGGGCGGGAGGTCTTTGCTGAGTTCGTGGAGGTCGAAACCAGCAAGGGCGCTGACGCCCTCGATCGCCGTCCGAAGCTGGCCGAGGCGTTGGCGAGGGCGCGGAAAGCAAAGGTCCCTGTGGTGGTGGCGAAGCTGTGCCGCCTTTCTCGGGACGTAGCGTTTATCAGCGGCCTGATGGCTCAAACGGTGTCATTCATCGCCACCGAGCTTGGGCCGGACGCGCGAATGCTGATATCCGATCGGACCCGGGCCGCGCTGGCCCAGAAAAGGGCGCAGGGCGCCGCACTGGGCAACCGAACCAATCTGCCCGATGCACAGGCCAAGGGCGTAGCCGCAAACCGTCAGGCAGCAGATGCCTTCGCCGCCAACGTATTGCCCATCGTGCGCCAAATACAGGCGGCGGGTGTGACTACGTTCCGAGCCATCGCCAAGGCGTTGAATGACCGGGGCGTCCGCACGGCGCGCCGCGGGGATTGGCATGACAGCACGGTGCGCAATCTGCTGGCGCAGAGCGGCGGATCGGCCGATTATTCTGCGCTTCGCTCAAAAGGCTGCGTGGCGCGAGCGTAATCGTCGCGTCAGCAGCGGGATGGCAAGAGCCTGATGGCGGCGAATGATATGGACCCGCGTGTCACCGAACTTCATTGCATCATGCCGACGGCAAACATCCCGTCGGTGATGGATCGCGGCATCCTTTCATATGAACGGGCGGCGAAGCTTCAACATCACTCGATCGCCTTGCAGCCGGTTCAGGATAAGCGAGATAAAAAACAGGTTCCCGGCGGCCTTAAACTCCACCAGTACGCGAATCTCTATTTCCATGCTCGCAATCCGATGTTGTTCAAACGGCTTGCTGAGGCGCCGAACCTCTGCGTGCTGCGAGTATCAACACAGGTGCTGCCTCTCGAAGGCGCCGTAATATCCGATCAGAACGCCGCCAGCGACTATGTGCGCTTCCTGCATCCGCGGCAGTGGAATCAGCTCGACTTCGACGCCATTTATGCGCCGGATTGGCGGCATCCGGACAACCCGGCTGCCTACTACCGGCACAGATCGCAGAAGTGCGCTGAGATTCTGATACCCCAACGCGTGAAGACGGAGTTCGTTACAGGTGCCTACGTCGTCGATTATGCGGCGAGGCACCGCGTGGAAGCCCTTGGTTTGGCACTGCCAGTCACTGTGAATCCTGTGTTATTCTTCCGCTAAGGGAATCATTTGATGTTTCGAGCGCTAATTGGAGACTTATTCGAAAGCCGGGCGCAAACCCTGGTGAACACGGTGAATTGTGTCGGCGTGATGGGCAAGGGGGTGGCCGAACAGTTCAAACTGCGCTTCCCTGCGATGTTCGACGATTACAAGAGCCGAACGGATCGGAAGGCCGTGCGGCTCGGGGAGCCGTACCTTTATCGCGATCAGTTGGGCGCGCAGATCATCAACTTTCCGACCAAGGATCATTGGCGCTCGCCGTCCCGACTGGCTGACATCGAACGGGGGCTCGACTACTTGGCAGCTCACGCTGCGGAGTGGGGGATTACCAGCGTCGCGCTACCGCCGCTCGGGTGCGGCAATGGCGGATTGGAATGGTCCGAAGTCGGGCCGCTGATCTATCGCAAGTTGCATGGACTGCCGATCGATGTCGAGGTCTACGCGCCTTACGCAACACCCAAACACCAAGTAACGGAAGAGTTCTTGTCGGCGCCTTCGCAAATGAGTCTAGAGGGCAGAGGACGGAAGCATGAACGGATCAAGCCCGAGTGGGTCGTGCTCTTGGAAGTGCTTCGGGAGCTAGAAGCCCAACCCTATGCGAATCCCGTGGGGCGGACGATCTTCCAAAAGATCAGCTACGTCGTGACGGAAATGGGGGTGCCTACGGGTTTCCAATTCGGCAAAGGCAGCTACGGCCCATTTTCAGGCGACGTGAAGCTAGCGCTGCATGACTTCGCCAACCGCAACTGGCTGCAAGAGCAGCAGCTTGGGCGTATGATTGCACTTCGCGTCGCGCCGCAATACGCCAGGGACCGGAATGTATTTAAAGAGCACATTGATCGCTATCAAAAAAAGATCAACAAGACAGTCGATCTATTCAGCCGGATAAAGAGCACCGAGCAGGCCGAGGAAGTGATGACCGTATTCTTTGCCGCTCGGCAGCTCAAACAGTCGAAGCCCAACCGAGAACTCGCTGAGCAGGACTTGCAAGATTACATTCTCGACTGGAAGAAATCCTGGCGCACAGATGAAAAGAAGGCGGCTGTGGCAGGCGCCATTCGCAATCTCATCTTGCTGGGATGGTTGCAGTTGACGATCAGCGAGGCCATCCCTGAGGGCGCCTAAGCGTGTCGGACTTCCGCCGAGCAGCGGGTCCTTACCGAGTTGCCGTTGGAGAAGCGCGCCATCACCGACTGGGAGCGCCTCTTAGCCGCCGAGACGGGCGACGTGCCAGCGGCTGAACGGCGAGTTCGGAAGGGCCGCGCTCGGGAAGGCTCTTACCTTACGAAAATGATAGTGTAGCCACGGTGCGGGGCCGTGGTGACCACCCGTCGTACCTCACCACCGCCGAGGCGCCACGCCGGCAGCCTTGTCGGTGGTGGTGGCGGTGGTGGTCATGGTCATGGTCATGGTTCACATTGACCCGGCGGCTCCGCGCCGGAAGCAATTTCTCACCGACCAACAATGGGTGACCTATGTAGGGGATCCGATCACCCGTGTACCTATTTCCGAAACCTGCGAATTGCCACCTGAGTATGCATGGATGGCTAAGTCCGTTCCCGTTCGGCCGACGTGGAAGAACTTCGACATCGATGGCCAGCCGCTCTTCGAGACGTGTCGCAGGTAAATCGACAGTGCTCAGGCCCTCGTCAATCGAGCGCGCGATTTAGCCTGGGAATCGCATAGTGACGGCAATGTAACGACGCCACCCCAAGAGATGTGAGGTCGCGGCGCGACCGCCGGCAGCATCATCGACGCCAACCAGATGCCAATCGAAGAGCGAAGCAAATTGGACTGCGCCGTCGTCCTTATGCTCACTGAGGACGGCCCCCTCTCGAACATGGCCCCAATCCTCCCATGATCTTCCCATGGGCGGTTTTTGGGAAGACTGGCTTCCGAAAATAGGTGTTGATTTATCTGGTGCCGGCTACAGGATTCGAACCTGTGACCCCGTGATTACAAATCACGTGCTCTACCAGCTGAGCTAAGCCGGCCTCGACCGCGGTGGGTTATCGATCATTCCGGCGCGTGTTTCCAGTGTCTTTTTTGCCTTGGCGCGTCATCAGGATCGGGCGCCGCGCTTGCCGTCGTTAGCAAATCGCTAAGCTTGCGCGCGAAAACACGGCAAAGTTGCTGCCGCGGCCGGTACCATAACGAAATGTTCAGGGCTGGCGATTAAATCGTGAGCGGTTCTGGCACATGTGAGCTTCGCGCCACAAAACGGGATCCCCCCACATGCGGACGCAGCAGATCGTCTGGAACAGCCAAACGGGCTGGACGGCGGAAAAGACCGGCCCCGGCGAGGCATCGTTGGTGCTTTATTTCGGTACCCGGGCGGGCCTTGCCTGCGGCGCACGCTATGACGAACTGCGCGCCATGTATCCGCGGGCGCACATTCTGGGCTGCAGCACCGGCGGCCAAATCAGCAACAACGATGTCAACGACGATGAGATCGTCGCGGCCGCGATCGGATTCGATGCGACCGGCCTCAACCTATGTCGCCGGGACATCGAGGACCCGCGGCAGTCGCGCGACTGCGGCGAGGCGATCGGGCGCGCGCTCAATGCCGACGATCTCGCTGGTGTGTTCGTGCTTTCGGACGGGCTTAACGTCAACGGTAGCGCGCTCGTTGCCGGCATTACCCACGCGATCGGCCCGAATATCCCGCTGACCGGCGGGCTCGCCGGCGACGGCGCCGAATTCAAGGAGACGCTGGTCGGCGGCGACTGCCGACCGCGCCCTCACATGGTGGTGGGCATCGGATTCTACGGGCCGGCGATCCGGTTTGGCCACGGCAGCGCCGGCGGCTGGGATGTGTTCGGACCGCGCCGCCGGGTGACACGCTCCGCCGGCAACGTCCTGTTTGAGCTCGATGGCGAGCCGGCGTTGAATCTCTACGAGCGTTATCTCGGCCCGGACGAGGCCAAAGGTCTTCCGGGCTCGGCGCTTTTGTTTCCGATCCAGGTTCACGATACGGCGCGGCCGGATTCCGCGGTCGTACGAACCGTGCTGGCCGTCGATCGCGATGCGCGGTCGATGACGTTCGCCGGCGACGTTCCGCAAGGGTGGGCGGCGCAACTGATGCGCGGAAACTTCGACCGACTTTCGGCCGGCGCCGCGGATGCGGCGCGCCAGTCGCGCAGCGGCCTCAACGCGAACGACGATTCCCAACGCCTCTCGATTCTCGTGAGCTGCATCGGCCGCCGGCTGCTGATGGGCCAGCGTACCACCGACGAGGCCGAGGCGGCCGGCAGCGAACTTGGCGCCAACACCCCGCGGCTCGGATTCTATTCGTACGGGGAGATTTCCCCCCATGCCAAATCCGGCCGATGCGAACTGCATAACCAGACCATGACGGTGACCACCCTCGCCGAGGTCGGGGCATAATCGTGCATCGGCTTGTCGCCAAACAGATTGCCAAGGCCCGCGACCCCAGTGGCGCGGTCGACATCGACCAACTCGCGCAACTTGTCGGCGACGCCTATGAGGAGATCGATCGCGACCGGCGGCGTACCGACCGCTCGATGGAGCTCATGATCGAGGAGATCGACGCGGTCAACCTCAACCTCGAGAAGGCGGTGATCGAGCGTACCGAGGAGCTGCGGGCGAGGGAAGCGGACCTCAAGGCCCAGAACATGCGCTTCGACGCCGCCGTCTCCAACATGTCGCAGGGCCTCGTCATGTTCGACCGTGACGCTCGTCTTGTCATCTGTAACCACCGTTACGTCGAGATGTACGGCCTAGATCCGGCGTCGGTCAGGGTCGGATGCACGCTGCTAGAACTCGTCGAGCTGCGCTTCGCCACCGGAACGTTCTCGGGCGATCCCGCCCAATATATCGAGAATCTGAGGGCCGCGATCGCGCAGGGCCGCCCGACCAGCCAGCTCGTCGAGCTCGACGACGGGCGCACCGTCGCGGTGGTCAACCAGCCGATGGCCGGCGGCGGTTGGGTGGCAACTCATGAAGACATCACCGAGCGGCGCCGCGCGGAAATAAAGATCGCCCACATGGCGCGCCACGATGCGCTCACCGACCTGCCGAACCGGGTGCTGCTGCGCGAGCGCCTCGGCGAAGCGCTCTCCCATGTGGAGCGCGGCCAGCGCCTCGCGGTGCTATGTCTCGACCTCGACCAGTTCAAGAACGTCAACGACACCCTCGGACATCCGATCGGGGATGAGTTGTTGCGGGCGGTGGCCGGCAGGCTGCGTGGCTGCGTGCGCGACACCGACACCATCTCGCGCGTCGGTGGCGATGAATTCTCCATTATCCAGACCGACATCTTGGATGCCACCGATGCCGAGCGGCTGGCGCGGCGCATTTCCGAAGAGGTCAGCGCGCCCTACGACCTCCACGGCCATATGGTGGTGGTCAATACCAGTATCGGCATCGCGCTCGCGCCCGCCGACGGCGTCGACCCCAATGAACTCCTGAAAAATGCCGATATGGCGCTCTACGGTGCCAAGGCGGATGGCCGCGGCGTGTACCGTTTCTTCGAGCCGAGGATGGACGCTCGCATGAAGGCGCGGCGCACGCTGGAGCTCGCTTTGCGCAGGGCGCTCGAGAACGGCGAATTCGAGCTGTTCTACCAGCCGGTGGTGAATCTCCATCAAGAGGATGTTCACTGCTGCGAGGCGCTTCTGCGATGGCATCATCCCGAGCGTGGCATGGTCTCGCCCGTGGAGTTCATTCCGGTCGCCGAGGAGATTGGGCTGATCGTGGCGCTCGGCGAATGGGTGATCAGGCGCGCCTGCCAGGATGCGGTGCAATGGCCCGACGACATCTGCGTCGCCGTCAACCTGTCGCCGACGCAATTGACGAACAAGAATCTGCTGCCGACGGTGCTCGGCGCGCTCGCGGCCTCGCAATTGCCGGCGCAGCGACTGGAGCTCGAGATCACCGAAGCCGTGTTGATGCAGAATACCGAAGTTACGCTCAAGACCCTTTATCAACTGCGCTCGCTCGGCATCCGCATATCGATGGACGATTTCGGCACCGGCTATTCGTCCTTGAGCTATCTGCGCAGCTTCCCGTTCGACAAGATCAAGATCGACCGCTGCTTTATCAATGGCCTCGGCGACAGCGCCGAATCGGCCGCGATCGTCCAGGCGGTCACCGGGCTTGCCGAGAGTCTCAAAATGACCACGACCGCCGAAGGGGTCGAGACCCGCGATCAGCTCGATCGCGTTCGCGCGCTCGGATGCACCGACGTGCAGGGCTATTTCTACAGCCCTCCGGTCCCCGTCGGGGAGCTTGCCGTAATGCTCGCCGGGCAATTCGCGAAGGCCGCTGCCGCGGCCTGATCGCGGTGCCGATATGTCGTTTCATTAGCTCTTGGGGTATCTTCGAGCGTGCGACTTGCGCCGATGGGTTCTGGCGGTCGGCAGCCACGTCGGGCCGTTGGAAAAAATCGAGCCACCCGATTGCGAGAGCGGCGGCGGCGGATCAGTGAAGCGCTCCCGCTCGCGGCCCGGCATTTCGCTGCTCGGAATCCTCTGGGCGGTGGCTGCGGTGCCAACTGCCACGATTGCCACCACCGTCGCGGCACGCACTAGCTTGATGACCGCGTTGTACCGTTGCATCGAGCGGCGCTTCCGTTGATGTGGAGCACAATCCAATCCGAAAAGTCTGCAACTTTTCGGATTTCTGCGCCAGCGGACCGACAGAAAAAAGACCCCGCCGGAGCGGGGCCAGAAGGTCTTGTATGCCGGTTGCCGGCGCCGGCACAGCATCGTTGGTCAGGACTTGGTGATGTCGACATCCTTTGTTTCCGGAAGGAATATCACCGCAACCACAAAGCTCATGGCGGCGATCACGATCGGGTACCACAGGCCCGAATAGATGTTGCCGGTCGCCGCGACAATCGCGAACGCGGTTGCCGGCAGGAACCCGCCGAACCAGCCGTTACCGATATGATAAGGCAACGACAAACCGGTGTAACGGATCCGGGTCGGGAACATCTCGACTAGCCACGCGGCAATCGGCCCGTATACCAGGGTCACATAGATCACCAGGATGGTGAGCAGCAGGATCGTCATCGGGTAGTTGATGTCCGCCGGATCGGCGGTTGTCGGATAGCCGTGCTGGCTGATGGCGTCGCCGAGCGCCTTGTTGAACGCGGCCGATTTGGCGGCGAAGTCCGCCGCCGCGAGACCGACGCCGTCGAACGACGCGATGCTCTGGTCGCCGACCTTGACGGTTGCGACCGTCCCGGCCGGCGCGGCCTGGTTCTCGTAGTTCACCGAGCGGGTCACAAGCGAGGACTTTACGATGTCGCACGACGTCCGAAACTGAGAGATTCCCACCGGATTGAACTGGAACGAGCACTCCGCCGGATCGGCAATGACGGTGACCGGGGCAGTGGCCAGCGCTCTCTCCAGCTTCGGATTGGCGAAATGGGTAATGCCCTGGAAGATCATGAAATATGTGACCGCCGCGAGTGCGAAGCCGGTGAGCATGATTGGCTTGCGGCCGATCTTGTCCGACAGCCAGCCGAACAGGATGAAGCCCGGCGTGCCAATGGCAAGCGACACCGCGATCAGGATGTTTGCGGTGGCGCCATTCACCTTGAGCGTCTGGGTCAGGAAGAACAGCGCGTAGAATTGTCCGCCATACCAGATGACCGCTTCGCCCGCGGTAGCGCCGAACAGCGCCATCAGGGCGATCTTGGCATTGGCCCAATTGGCGAAAGCCTCGGTAAGCGGCGCCTTGGAGGTTTTTCCTTCCGCCTTCATTTTTGCGAAGATCGGCGATTCCGAGAGCTGCATCCGGATCCAGATCGAGACCACGAGCAGGATAGCGGAGAGCAGGAACGGAATGCGCCATCCCCATTCGCTGAACGTGTCTTCGCCCTGCCAGGTGCGGACGCCGAGGATGATAAGCAGCGCCATGAAGAGGCCGACCGTCGCGGTGGTTTGGATCCACGACGTGTAATAGCCGCGTTTGCCGGGAGGGGCGTGCTCGGCCACGTAGGTTGCGGCGCCGCCATATTCACCGCCGAGCGCGAGACCCTGCACCAGGCGAAGCAGGATGAGGATGACCGGCGCCGTCAAGCCGGCGTTCGCATAGGACGGCAGCACGCCGATCAGGAAGGTGCCGAGGCCCATCAGAGTCTATCGTGATGAGGAAGGTGTACTTGCGGCCGACCAGGTCGCCGACGCGTCCGAATACCAGGGCGCCGAACGGGCGGACCGCGAAGCCCGCCGCGAAGGTCAGCAGCGTGAAGATGAACCCAGCCGTGGGGTTCAGGCCGGAAAAGAACTGCTTGGTCAAAATCGCGGTAAGCGTGCCGTAGATGTAGAAGTCGTACCACTCGAACACGGTGCCGAGGGATGATGCGAAGATCACGAGTCGCTCTTCGCTCGTCATCCCGCCGGTGCGCACACCATTCACGGTGATTGTTGTCATGGGCTTCGTCCCCGATTTCGTTTTGCTTTTTGGTCGGACCGCGCCGAGATCGCGCGAATCCTCACACTAAAAGTATTAGGCCGCTTCGCGGTTGTCTTTGCCCCTGTGGTATTAGAACTAAAGTTGTATCAGTTGTGCGATGCAACGCGCATTGTGCAATGCGGGGCAGGATCGCCACCTCTCGCGATGAACATCGTCCTCTCTTCTGAAGCGAAATCCTGCCAGTTACCCGCCCTTAGGTATTTGATTTCATGATGGCGGCTGGGGAGAAAAGGCGAGCGTCATGAGTGCCGGCAGGATCGTGATGGTGGCGTTCGCGTTGGTACTGGCGGGCGCGCCGGCCGTGCTGGCGGGCGCCGATACCGAACCCGTGATCGTGGTACCGGGCCGTCGGGGTGTTCCGATCATCATCGAGGGTCAGGATGTGTCCGGGGCCGTCATCGAAGGCGAGTGGGGCCTCGCGCGCGGGCATACCGGCATCACCATCATCCCGCCGCCGAACTATGGGTGGCGCCGCCGCATCGACGCGATGTCGACGTGGGAGCCCTCCGTCGGAGGCTACTATCCGGGTACCGGACGTCCGCCGAAGGTTGGCCGCCTCGAAGTGATTCCACCGGCCAATCGCCCGATGCCGAAGCCCGCGGAAAGCTACTCGCGCAGTTGGGGTGCTGCGTCGCCGATGCTGCCGCCGACCGTTTATCCGCCCTATATTCCGCCGGTAATCATCGGGCCGTTGCGCGACGACCGCCGTCACGGTCCGCGACCGATCCAATAATCGGCGCCACCAGGACAAAGCGGCCGGTCACGCCGGCACGGCGAGCTTCGACGTCGTCATGTAGAGCGCGAGCGCCGTCGCGTTCGACACGTTGAGGCTCTTGATCCGTCCCGGCAGCGCGAGCCGTGCAACGATATCGCAATGGGCGCGGGTGAGGTACCGCAATCCCTTGCCCTCGGCGCCGATCACGAGCGCCAGCGGCGCGGTGAGCGCCGCCGTCGCAAGGTCAGCCTCGCCGGAGCTGTCGAGGCCGACCAATTGGACGTAGAGCTCCTTCAACTCATCGAGCGCGCGGGCAAGATTGGGCACCGTCACGATCGGCACATATTCGAGCGCTCCGGAGGCCGCCTTGGCAAGCGCGCCAGTCGCATCCGGACTGTGGCGCACCGTCGTCACCACGGCCTTCACGTCAAACGCCGCAGCCGAGCGCATGATGGCGCCTACGTTATGCGGGTCGGTGATCTGATCGAGCACCAGCAGGATGCCGCTCTTGGCGACGTCTTCGAGGTCCGGCGAGGGCAGGGGATCGGCCTCGGCGTAGAGCCCCTGGTGCACCGCCTCGGCGCCGACCAGCGCCACGATGGCGTCTGGGGGCACCATCTCGGGCTCGATCGCCGGCTTGATGCCGTTTTCGGCAAGCCGCCGCCCGGCGTTTTCGGTCGCGAGGAGGCGGCGAAATTTGCGCTCCGGGTTGGCGAGCGCCGCGTTCACGCTGTGCCAGCCATAAAGCACCACCATGTCGTCGCGGTCGCGCGCGGAGCCGCGCCACGCCCCAGCTTTCGGTTTGCCGAAGCGCCTGGTGTTGCTCTTGGCGTAGGGCTTGGCGTGCCCCGTGCCGTGATCTTTGCCGAACGATTTGCGGCCGTGCTCGGCTGGACCGCCCGGCTTGTGAGGCCGGCCGGGCTTGCCGGATCGACGGTGATCGGAATTGCGCTCGCGCATCGCGGTGTTGTGTCACGCCGCCGCCGGCTTGGCAATTTTCCGCCTCAGGGCGGTTTGAGACCGACGACCTCACACCGACACGCCGCAGCGGCCCATGAAGGCGATCAAACCGGGCGCCGCAACCGGTGGCAAAGCGCCGCCGATTGTGGTTGAATAAATCATCTGCTCGGCTCCGGTCCAGGCCGCACGGCGACCGGTTTTTTACGCCGGGCAACAATCCGCAAGGGGAATGGGAACGAGGGCAACGGCGATGAGAAAAGTGATCTCGGTAGCAATCGGCGTGGCGAGCCTGATCATTGGCGCGGCGCCGGCGCTGTCTCACCATTCGGCGGCGATGTTCGAACCCGAAAAGGTCGTGACCGTCAGCGGCACTGTGAAGGAGTTCGAATACACCAACCCGCATTCATGGCTCTACGTGCTCGTGCGCGATGAGGCTGGCGCCGAGACACTGTGGGGCTTCGAGGCCGAGGGCCCGAGCTCACTGATGCGCGCCGGGATCAAGGCGAATTCGTTGCAGCCGGGCGATAAGGTCACAGTGCGAACCCGCCCGCTGCGCGACGGCCGTCCGGCTGGCGCCTGGGTCACGGTGACGAAATCCGACGGTACGGTGCTCAATCCACGCCCCGGCGCGGTGCCGGTCTCGGCCCCGGCGAACTGAGCAGCGCGGCGCAACGTCGGGCTGCGACACGTGTCGGGCGCAAGAGCGCACGCGCATTCGCCGTGCGGGCCGTCAGTCAATAATCGGGAGGATTGCATGACCAGACACCGGCACATTGCCGCCCTCACCATGCCGCTCGGCGTCGTGCTCGCCGCCGCGATGCTGATGCCCGCCAATGCCGAACAGAAGGGCGTGACGGCGTTCGGGACGGCCCAGGTGGAGCGTGTGAAGATCATTGCGGTACTGCCGAACTGGTCGGGCCTGTGGACTCCCGTGGGCGGGCTCATCTTCGACCCCAGCACCGCGGACCCCAAGGGCAACAACGCCCAGCAACCCGGCGACCGCGAGCACCCGCCGTATAATCCCGAGTGGGAAGCAAGGTACAAGGAAAAGCTCGATCACACGCTCGCGGGTTATTTCACCGATCCGATCACGAACTGCTTGCCGCACGGAATGCCGCGCCTGATGGGTGGCATTCCGGGGCCGCAGGAGTTCGTGGTGACGCCGGAGGAGACCTGGATCGTCTGGGAGTACGGCCCCCAGGTCCGACGCATCTATACCGACGGGCGCGACCATCTGCCTGTCGATGAGCGGTTCGATACCTGGACCGGGCACTCGATCGGACATTGGGAGGGCGACACCCTGGTGATCGACACCGTGAGCATGCGCGGCGACACGCCCTTCGATCGCACCGGGGCGCCCCACAGCAACAAGGTGCATCTCGTCGAGCGCATGCGCCTCGTCGACAAGGACACCTTCGAGAACGACATGATCATTGAGGATCCGGCCGCGTTCACCCGACCGTGGCACGTCAACCGCCACTATCGGCGGCTCCCGGCCGACACCTTCGTCAGCGACGTGTCGTGCAACGAGACCCAGCACAGCCCGATCGTGAACGGCCAGACCCAGTTCATCCTGCCGACCGATCCGCCCGGATACGTAGTCGGCCCACTCCCGATGGCGCCGAAGAAGTAGCGACGTTACACGCTTCCGGGCGCGCCGCGGCCAGCCGGCCCGGAGAACTGTGCTCAAGGCCGGCTTGCGGAAGTGTTCGCAAAATCAATATCGTGCGGGCGTTTCCTGGTGCCTGTCGACAGCACGACGGGACACTTTGCGCCCGGCCCCAATGGAGTCGGCTCCATCGCGGCCAATGTCTCGCAAATTCAATGTCATGCGAGCAATCGTTGGTGCCCCGCCCGAGGTTCAGGGCGTCGGCTTAATGGCCGGCGTCGCCGCGTTCGGGTCGACCGAGCGGGCATGCAGCGCCATCGCGATCATCGCGCTCCCGCCGAACAGCAGATTGATGCCGACGAGGAGCGCGAGCGCCCAGGCCGCCGATTCGGGCAGGCCCGCGGAGATGATGCCGGCGATGCATGAGGTCGATGATGCCGCTCGCCACCATCCACCCCCATTGCCCCGGCAATTCGCGCTGTGTTCGAGCGCGAACATGATGGTGGCGACGCCTTCGAGAGAAAGAACACGATCAGCACAAGCGTGAGTGAGACCGCCCCGCTGCCGGCAGGCGATCAGCACGATGCCGGCCGCGAGCCAAGCATGGCGGAAACCAGTGACCACCAGAAGCCGGGCGCGTTCTTATCCAGAACGTCGGATGAGCCCGACGACGCCGCTGATAAAGAGCAGCCAGCCGAGGAACGCCGCGACCGACCAGCGTCGCGATCGGCGGAATGATGACTGCCGCGGCCCCGAGCACGACGAGGACGATGCCCTCGACAAGATAAGCACCCAGTGCTTGTGGAGCGACGTCGCAACCGGCCTTTTGCATGCTCTGCATATCCAGCTGGTTCATCGGCTGATTGGCATGGCTCATTGGCCGGCGTCGTTCGTCGACATTGGCTCTCTCCGTTCAAAGTTGCGAGGCTGCGCCGCCCCGGCCCGCGAGCCGTGGCGGCGCGGAAAACTCAGGGCCCGAGCTGGTCGGCCACCTTGTCGACGCCGGCCTTGGCGCAGCTTCGTCGCCCTGCTGGTTCGATCCGCTGACGCCGACGCCGCCGATGGTGTCGTTGCCGACATTGATCGGCACGCCGCCGCCGAGCGGGATCACGTCGGCAAGCTGGCGCTGGCCCTCGAGGTCGGCCCCGCCCTTGGTCTGGGCCGCCCACTGCAGCGTCGGGCGGCGGAAGGTGCGGGCGGTGTAGGCCTTGCGGCGGGCCAACTCGAAGTTATGCGGGGACGGATCGTTCGACGCGATGAAGACGCGCACCCGGCCGGCGCGATCCACGACCGCGACCGAAATGCCGATATTTTTTTTCGCGCACTCCTCGATCGCGCCCTCGGCGATTTCGAGACTGAGTTTCCAGGTGACGTCGCGCTGGGTCTGCACCTGGGCCTGCGACGCGCACGGTGCGAGCGCGAACACGAGGGCGCCAGCGGCCAAACCGATCTTCAGGGACATGAACAAGCCTCCCGTTGAGACATTGCAAGATGACAGGTGACGTTGCATGGTTTTGCGGCGCGCGCTCGACGCGGCCAAGAAATGATTATCGCATCACTCGACGGCTCGAATAAGAGGCCTAGCGGCCGGACATTGCAAGCACCCGGCCGCAGGATCCGGCCCGCGCCGCTTCGCCCCTGCCGGGTGATTTCGTCTCCGTCCCGGTTGCTTCAAGCGGCGTCGAACGTCAGGCGCAGGCAGTTGTGGCCGTCGGTGCGGCGGTATTCCATGCGGCGCGCGTACCGGCGCATCAGGTGAATGCCGAGGCCGCCGACCGGCAGTTCATCCAGTGTCGTCGGCCGCGCCGGGGCTGCCGCGGCGGTTGGGTCGAATGGACCGCCGTCATCCTCGATGGTGAGAACGAGGCCGGCATCTGTGCGTTCGAGACTGGCAGCGATCTCGGATGCGCGGGCGCCGCCCTCACCGTGTTGCAGGATGTTGGCCACCGCTTCGTCGAGACAAAGCTGGATGGCGAACGCGGCCTTTTCAGGAATCCCGGCCGCCGCGCAGGCCTCCAGGATCCACCGCGTCATCCGTTCAAGGTCGCCCAGGTCGTGGCGCAGCACTACACCGCTCCGGTAGGTCGCCTGTGCGGATGCGCTCATGGGCAGCCCCTGCTCGCTAACGCCACGCCGCGGACGCGGCGACGCGATCGAGCGCCGCCGTCATCGGCGGTCCACGTGCGCTGTCTATCTTCCACGTCCACCGTCTCCGTGAACCGGCCTCGCCGGGCGGGGCAAGGCTTGCGCTGATATCGAATTGTAGGCCAAATAGATAATCGGTTCGTGACCGGGATACACCACATGAAAATGCTTGTTGGACTGGCTGTCGCAGCGCTGACCCTCGTCGCCGACGAAGCACCGGCCGCCGATGTCGCCATGCGACGCGTGCTCTCCTGCGTCGGCCCCGATGCCAAGATGGAAGTCTATGTTCCGGAAGCGCTGGTGACCGGCACCGGCGTGCAAAATGCCAAGCTCGACAAGCAGGTGGTCGGTGCCTATAGCCTCGACCTCTCCGATGCCGGGAAGGGCAAGACGCTCGAGCCGGTCCGCGTGCAATATTCCGGCGACAGGAAATCCGTGATCGTCAATCAGTACACGCGCAAGCTGCCGCCGACAGTGGTCGCGGTTGCGGGCGCGACCGTCGATTTTGATCAGCGCTTCGCTACTGGCGCAAAATGCGGGCCGTTCAACCAGGAATGACTTCCGAAGTGCGGCGTGGCGGACATCGTGATCTTCTTCGACTGCCGAGTTCCTTCTTGGGCTCCCATGTCCATAGACCGGTCGCGCCAAAGGGCGTCGTCCTCGCTTGGGTTGCCGCTCGGCGGCGTGGCGAATGATCGTCGCCGCCGCCACGGCGATGCGACCCAACGATCCGGAATTTGAAGATGTCAAGTGATGCGTCCGCAATAGCCGAAACGCTCCAGCAGGCGCGGTCGGCGTTTGATTCGGGGCCGATTGCCGACGCGGAGCGCCTGTGTCTCGAAATACTGGGCATCGATCCGGATCATTTCGACGCCGCCGTCCTTCTCGGCCGCGCTCAGCATCGCCGTGGCTTCAGCGCCGAGGCGGTGGCGAGCTACGACAAGGCGTTGGCGATCCGACCGGGAAACGCCGATGCGCTTTTCTATCGGGGTATCGCGCTCAATTGGCTCAAACGCTTTGCGGAAGCGTTGGCGAGTTTCGACGAGGCGTTGGCATCGCGTCCTGATGATCCCGACACATTTCACCAGCGCGGCAATACGCTCCGGGCGCTTGGACGTTTGGAAGAGGCGTTGGACAGCTACGAAAAGGCATCGTCGATGCGGCCGGACAATGCCGACACGCTCCATAACCGCGGTGTCACGCTTCACGAACTCGGCCGTCACGAAGAAGCCTTGGCAAGCCTCGACGCGGCGCTGTCGCTACGGTCCGGCAACGCCGACATGCTGTTCATGCAGGGCGACATATTCGCGGCACTCGGACGCTTCACCGAGGCCGTGAAGAGCTACGACAACGCGCTGGCGATCTGGCCGGAACACGGCGACCTGGTCGTGAAGCGCGCCATCGCGCTCAATGCCCTGAAGCGCTTTGATGCGGCGAAAGCCGGCTTCGAAGCGGCGCTGGTCATGCAGCCCGACAACGTCGATGCGCTTATCAACCTTGGCATCGCCCTCCAAGGGCTGCGGAAATTCGACGACGCGCTCGCTGCCTGCGACAAAGCACTGGCGATCCATCCGGAGCACGAAGGCGCGCTTGTCGGCCGCGGCAACGTCCTGCTGGCGCTCAGGCGTTTCGACGAGGCGCTGGCGACTTACGAAAGCGCGTTGGCGATCCGGCCCGGGCACGTCGGCGCCCTGTTCGGCCGGGGCATCGTGCAGCAGGCACTCAACCGTTTCAATGACGCGATCGCAGGCTATGACGAGGTGCTGGCGATTGATCCTCAACACGTCGAAGCGTATCGGCGGCGCGGCAATGCATATCGAGCCCTGGGTCGCCATCAGGACGCGCTGGAGAGTTATGAAAGTGCCCTTGCGGTTCGCCCCGATTACTTTGAGGCCCGGCTGGAGCGCGGCCTCGTTCTCAATGCCCTGCGTCGTTTTGAGGACGCGGTGGCGGAATTCGATAACGTGCTCGTCGTGCGGCCGGACCACGCCGACGCGAACATTCACCGCGGCATAGCGCTCATTGGGCTTGCGCGGCAGGACGAAGCGTTGCTTGCCTTCGACCGGGCGATCGAGATCAAGCCGGACTACGCCGCCGGCCACTTCCATCGCGGCCTCACGCTCCAGCGGATGCAGCGCAACGAGGAAGCGATCGCAAGCATCGAGAAGACGCTGGAGATCCAGCCCAATCATTTCCACGCCCTCTATGTCGGCGGCATCATTCTTGGCGGCTTTGAGCGCCACGAGGAGGCGCTGGCAGAATTCGACAAGACGGCGGAGCTCCAGCCCAAGCATTTCGATTCCCATTACCGGCGCGGCATTACGCTTGCGGCGCTCGATCGCCCGGACGACGCACTCGCGAGCCTCGACCGCGCTCTGTCGCTGCGCCACGACGATGTGGAAGCGCTCAATGCCCGCGCGACCACGCTGATGCACCTCGAAACGTTTTGCGGACGCTGAGGCCGATACCGCGAAAGCGGCAGCGATCCGCCCGGAAAGCGCGGAGGCGCTGGAGAACCGCGCCGCCGCGCTGGCCGGGGCGGGGCGCTTTGCGGAAGCGATTGCGTGCTACGACAACGTGCTGACGATCAGGCCCGGCGATGCCGAAGCGCTTTGCCGTCGCGGCAATGCGCTCGCCAACCTCAAGCGGTTCGACGAGGCCCTGGCGAGCTACGACGAGGCGCTGGCGGCCCGTCCCGATCACCCCGAGACCCACTGCGATCGCGGGGTCGCGCTCATGAAAGCAGCGCGCTTCGAGGAGGCGCTGTCGGATTTCGACAAGGCGATCGCGCTCCGCCCCGACTTCGCCGAAGCATTCAACAATCGCGGGCTCGTATTCATCGAGCTAAGGCGATTCGACGACGCTTTCGCAAGCTTCGAACGAGCCTGCGCGGATCCGCCCCGATTATGCCGAGGCCCACTGGAACGAGGCGTCGCTGCGGCTTCTGACCGGCGATTTTGCCGGCGGCTGGGCCAAATATGCGTGGCGGTCCAAACGCAATGGGTCCGCCGCGGCGCGTCGTTTTTCGCAGCCGATGTGGGATGGTTTCAATTCGCTTTATGACAAGACGATCCTGCTGTACGGGGAGAGCGACAGCGACACCATCCAGTTCTGCCGCTACGTGCCGCAGGTGGCCGCGCGTGGCGCGCGCGTCATCCTCCAGGTTGCCGAACTCGTTGCGGGGGCTGATGGCGGGCCTCGCCGGGGCGCCGGAGATCATCGGCGCTGCCGAAACGCCCCGCGCCTTCGATGCCTATTGCCCGCTGTCCGGCCTGCCGGCCGCATTCGGCACCAAGTTCGACAGCATCTCGCCCGCGGTACCCTATTTGCGGCCGCCGCTGAATTCCTCGCTGATCTGGGAAATGCGGCTGGGCGCCAAGGAGAAGCCCCGGATCGGTCTTGTCTGGGAGAGCGATCCGGAGCCTGACGGCGCCGGTGTCGGGGGTGCGACCGCGCTTTCCGCGCTGCTGCGATTGACCGAGTTCGACGCGACCTTCGTGAGCCTGCAAAAGGATTTGCATCCCGATGCCGAGGAGGTGCTGAAAGCCAAAGGCATCTCCCGCCTCGGCGAAGGCCTCGCCGACTTCTCGGATATGGCGGCGTTGCTCGCGTGTTTCGACCTCGTCATCGCGGTGGACAGCAGCATCGCCCACCTTGCCGGCGCGCTCGGCAAACCGGTCTGGATCTTGTTGCCGTACACGCCGGATTGGCGCTGGCTCCTCGGTCACCGTCACACGCCCTGGTACCCGACCGCCCGTCTGTTCAGGCAGAGCCGGACCGGCGAATGGGACGACGTCATCGCGCAGGTGGCATCCGAGCTGCCCGGTGTGCTGAGCCGAGGCCGCACCGTCCCGACGCGAACCCCGCCGTGATCGCCTGCCTAGGAGGTCATTATACGCTTCGGCGAGCGGCGCGCGCCCGCGCGATAACGCCAGGACCCAGGAACTAGGACCCAGGAATCGGCCAACCTCCGGCCAACCACATCGCTATTGCGCAACCCGCTGCGGTGGCTTAGAAAACCGCGGCTCCGGGGGAGTGTCCCGAGTGGCAAAGGGAGCTGACTGTAAATCAGCCGCCTTACGGCTTCGTAGGTTCGAGTCCTGCCTCCCCCACCAATATATTGATCAGGAGTGCCCGGTCATCAGGAAGCGGCGAACCGATACTCCTGACTGAAGCAGGCCTCCGATCCATGGCGCGGGTGTAGCTCAATGGTAGAGCAACAGCCTTCCAAGCTGATGACGAGGGTTCGATTCCCTTCACCCGCTCCACCCCGCTTGAGGCCTGGCGCCGGCTGCTGGTGGCTTTCGTAGTCCATTGATTTATTTTGGCTTCTCGCGGTGGTTGCCTTTCTCACCATGGAAGTGTCGAATGGCAGAGGCGCAGGGCGCAGGCCAAATCCGCGACCTGATTTCGCTGCTAACAGCGAATTTGCGAAAAATCGGCCATTTTGGCCCAGTTTTGGCGCCTTTCGGGGGGCATTTCGTCTGCGCTTTCAAATGTTTCGGGGCGAATTCGCTGCACGGCCGCCGAGCACGGAATTCCAAACGCGCGAACAGCGAATGCATTCCGTGGAACAGCGAATGATCTGGGTATCAAGGGGTGACGCCCGGTGCCCTATAATGTTGTCCATGCACGAACCTCACGATGATAAGAAGAGTCCTACAATAGGACTAACTATGGTCGAATGTCAAGTCTTTCTCGTGGTGATGGCAATGGTCCAAGCCTCATGTCATTGGCGTCCTGTATATTCGGAAGGAACTGACACCACGTCGATCGCAGGCTGCCGCGCCGAACGTGTCGGCAGCCCCTTCCTGAAGCAGAGCCCTTCCGGGTCGTGGTTCGGGTGAACATCGAAATGCTTTGCAAGCTGTGTCGGAGTTGTTTCGCCCTTGATGGCGGCAAACGCCACTTTAGCCTTGAAGCTTGGTGTGTGATTCCAGCATCGTCTCTTGCTCATCGTCTCTTCTGGTTCGCGCGCCGATCTTGCTCGCTGCCAGGCAGGAACTCGACTTATCGCCGTGTTCGGATTCTTGAGGCCGGCTCTCAAGAAGGGCGCGGCGGTATGGGCGTTTAGCGGTGCGCGCCCCAGTGGTAATCGCAAGTCACACGAACGATCTATTCGTCTGGCCCAGACAATTCGCTCCGCGTGGAAACACATTCGATCCGACCTATCGATGGCTCGGACAAGTCGCCGATAAAGCGCCCGGGCTCGAGCCCGGGTGCTTTATTCGTTCGGCCCGGATCATCGGTCGTTATGCGGATCTCGGAGTTCGTCGGGAACTGTTCCACTGCCGTTATAAAAGTCGGAGGAATAGGACGAATTGTGGTGTTGAGACGCAGCCGAATGAACGGTGCTTGCCATCGATGCCGATGAAGTAATGCCGAGCGTCGCCGCAGAAGCAACGATCGCGGCTACGACCAACGCTCTGTTATTGGTAGTCATGATCAGTCTCCTCAAAATAAGGACGGGGGTCCTTGGCTGTGTCTCGTGCCTAGACGCTGTGCTTGCGCTCTGGGCTGACCACCACAAAATCGGACCAAGAGAGCCGTTTGATAATCCCGTGAATTCTAAATGCACCATTCGGTTCGCCGACAAGATGTCCGCCGCCGCCCAACGGCGGCACCGTCCAGCGATATTCCGGGTGACAGACCGGCACCGGAGCGGAAATGTACCGACCGGAAGCGGGGTACGGTGGCGACAGGCTGCGACCGAGCGAACGAAAAGTGGTGCGCAGAGGCGTTAGATTTTGAATTTATCAGGATCGGGTCGTATTGACGGTCTTCGAATGTGGAGCATTAGCCATCAGTTTCTGTGATCCGATTGCACGAACCGAGTTCGCATTGTGCGCGCATGAAATCGATGAATGCTCGCAAAGCGCCGGGGATCTGGCGACGGCTTGGATAGTAAAGGAACACTCCCGACATATGCCCATACCAATCTCCTAGAAGTGGTACCAGTCGCCGGTCGGCAAGGTGCGACGCGATGATGGGCTCGGAAAGGTAACCGATTCCAATTCCGTCGAGCACGCTATTCAAAACGAGATTCATGTCGTTCAGGACGAGCGAGCCGTTGACGGGCACCTCCACCCGCCGGCCGGCTTTTTCAAATACCCACGGCTGAAGCGATCCGTCCCAGTCCCAACGCAGCCGCACGCAGTTGTGGGCGTGGAGATCCTCGGGCTTCAACGGATGCGCGCGATTAGCAAGATAGGTTGTCGAAGCAACGGCCATGATGCGGAATTCATCGAGAATACGGACGGCAATCATGTCTTTTGCAATTCGCTCGCCTATGCGAATGCCGGCGTCAAACCGGGCACCCACGATGTCGCTATGCGTGTCGTCCGCCGCAAGTTCGAGCGCGATTTCCGGAAATTGGCTTAGAAATCGTGACAGCAGGGGACCGATCAACGTGACGGCAGCCACCCTTGAAAGGTTCAAGCGCAGCGTCCCGGCCGGTTTATCTCGGAACGAATTAACTCCATCTATGGCCTTCTCTACGCCATCCAAGACCGGCTGAGCGTCAGCCAGCAAGCGCTCGCCTGCGTCGGTGAGCGCGACGCTCCGGGTCGTACGGTTGAGCAGACGGACGCCCAATCGTTCTTCGAACGATCGAATCGTTTGACTTAGAGTAGACGGGGATATCCCAAGCTGCGCAGCAGCTTTCGTGAAATTTCCTTGCTCCGCGACAGCGACAAAGGCGCTGAGCTCCGCAAATCGGGTGCCCCTCATGGAAATATCCTCGAACGCCAACGATCGCGCGGTCGCCAACATTTGCGAAGGCCCAAGCGTCCTTTCAAATAATGCGCCTCCTCGCGCATGCAACAGGTCATCTCGCCGAACACTTGCGGGTACGAATCACGGTCGGTGTTCCGGCGCGCTCTCAGACTGACGGTCGGATTGGTAGCGCCACTCGATTGTTTGGCTGGGGTGAAGATACCATTCGGCCTTGATCGATTGTGAAAAACGCCGCCGTGGCCACGTAAGTCACGTCCTGGCGAAACACCGGGACTTGAAAGACGCATCGGAGGCCTGCGCCTCCAAGAACGACGAGGACTTACAACATGAACACGAAAGACAAAATCGCAGCAGTTGCCGCAATCGTTGCTACAATCGTTGCTACACTTGCCTTGCCTGGCATCGCTTCGGCGCAACAGGCAATTTTCTACCCCCCGTCTTACACTTCGGATCAAATGCAGCAGACAAAAGTTCCGTTTGATGCTCAGGGGTCGGTTACCGCACCGGCGCGGCATCGCGGCCCGCACAGTGTAAGGCCGTATGGCCAGTGGTGAACTTTCCCTGCATAAAGCTGTAGCTTGCCGGTTTCCGCGGAGCCGTAGCCGGGTCGGCCTTTGTTTGGCAGCGATCAGGCGAAGCTCTGCGGGAAACCGTCTCCTTGATTGAAGGCGCGCCCGAACATGCCGGTACGGCTGTTGCTTAATACGTTGATTTGATTTGGCTTCTCGCGGTGGCTTTGTTTCGCCAAATCCGGCGGGTTTGGGTTTGTTCCGCCAAAATGACCGACGGCTTTCATTGCCCTGACACTGCGGTTTGAACCACCCCGGAGGCCCGAGCGTTTTGACCATACTGAAATTTCCAAAGTGCCGCGGAACGCGTTACGGACTACATCGCGAACAAAAAGCGTCATTCCTCACTGCGTGCGACGCGCGCGAACTCCGATGGAGAAGGCATAGATCGATCTAGGCAAAAGCCTATAATAGGCCTATTATAAGACAAAGGTCAAGTGTCATCGGGAACGTCCGACGCCGCCAGGTCGTGTCAGTCGCAGGTGCTGAAGGGTGCAACATGTCTGAGCCGACGCGAGGGACCTTGGACAAGCGCTACGAGCAGATGTTCTTTGTCCTTAAGCCGGCGGAGCTCGCCCGCATGCGTCAGTTTGGCGAGGTCCAAACTTATGAGGCGGGCGAGGCACTGTTCAAGACAGGAGAGGTAGGCCACGGCTTGGCCGTGGTGCTGGCCGGCGAGGTCGACATTTACAAGACGGACGAGTTGGGTGGGCGCGTATTCATCCTCACTTATGGCCCCGGTGGGATCATGGGGGAACTCACGCGGCTCGCGGGCCGGCCGGCTCTGGTCGACGGCTACGCGCGGGGGCCCGTGGAGGCTTTGAACATTCCGCCGGATCAGGTCCGGGCGCTGATCGTCTCCGAGGCGGAACTCGGCGAACGGATCATGCGGGCCTTGATCCTGCGTCGCGTCGCCATGATCGAGAAGGGCACCGGCGGGCCGGTGATCGTCGGCCCCGCCGAGAACGGCGACGTGCTGCGGCTCGAAGGCTTCCTGACCCGTAACGGACACCCCCATCTGAGGATGAATCCCGAGACCGATTTGGGCGCCAAGGCGCTGATCGAGCGCTTCAACGTGGACGCCGGTCAGATGCCGATCGTCTTGTGCCCGAATGGACAACTGTTGCGCAATCCCTCCGAGAGCGAACTTGCCCGCTGCATCGGATTGGTCTCGCCGATCGACCCGAACCGGCTCTTCGACGTCGCCATCGTCGGCGCCGGACCCGCGGGTCTCGCCGCGGCCGTCTATGCGGCATCCGAAGGACTTTCCGTGCTGGTTGTCGACTGTCGCGCGTTCGGCGGCCAGGCCGGCGCATCCTCCCGGATCGAAAATTACCTCGGGTTTCCGACCGGGATCACCGGTATGGCCTTAATGGCGCGCGCCTATACGCAGGCGCAGAAGTTTGGCGTCGAAACGGCGATCCCGGCCGAGGTGAAAGGCCTCGAACCGCAGAGGGATACCGACGAAGGCCGCATCGTCCTGAAGCTGGGCGATGATGAACGCGCCACCGCCCGCTCGGTCATCATCGCGAGTGGCGCGCGATATCGGCGTCCCGCGGTCGCGAACCTGGACGCCTTCGAAGCCTCGAGCGTGCATTATTGGGCCTCGTCACTGGAAGGGAAACTGTGCGCCGGGCAGGAGGTGGCGCTGGTGGGTGCCGGCAATTCGGCAGGCCAAGCCGTGGTTTATCTGGCCGGGATGGCCGCCAAGGTATGGCTCCTCGTGCGCGGAGCGGGACTCGAGTTCGAGCATGTCGCGCTACCTGATCGATCGCATCGCTAATCTCTCCAACGTCGAGGTCATGACGCGCACGGAGATCACCCGACTGGAAGGCCAGGAGGGTGCGTTGCAGGCGGTTCGTTGGCGCCAAAGCCCGTCAGGTCGGGAGTCCGGGCGGCCAATTCAGCACCTTTTTCTGTTCACCGGCGCGGAGCCCAATGCGGCATGGCTCTCAGGCTCCGGCGTTGCGCTCGATGCCAACGGATTCGTGTGGACCGGCGCGGATGCGGGAGGCAGTCGCTATCCGTTGGAAACGGGTCGGCGCGGCGTTTTTGCGATCGGCGACGTGCGTTCCGGGTCCGTAAAGCGCGTCGCGGCAGCCGTCGGCGAGGGCGCCCAGGTTGCGGCGTCGCTTCAGACTTTTTTGGCAGTGCGACAGAACCCAGAGCTACTGAAGGAATGAGGGCTTGTTCCAACAAGGCCGCGCGGGTCCCGCCGTCATAGAGCGGAACGGTGGCTCCGGCGAGAACGATGCCGCTGGTTCGATTTCCGGACACGTTGAGGGTGGCTGACTGATCGCCGATCGAGGGGACGGCGCTGACCTTCGGTAGGAATTCTTCCTCTGCGGCACGAACATTCGCGAGACTTCCTTTTTGCGCCGCATAGGCGGTGAGAATGTCCGGCCGCACTTCGACCGCGAGGGTTGAATGTTTGTCGCCGACTATTAAGCCACCAAACCCGACGATTAGGGAGACGAGCATATAACAAAGGTCAGCCTTTGCCGTGCACCGAGATGTCCGAGCCGTCCCGATAGGCCTTGTTGCGCCAGCCGTCCTCGTCGTAATCCGCCATGCAGCGCTCGACGAGTGCCTCCATCTCCTTGAGCGCCCCGGAGGCCTGCGCCTGCTGGAGCGGGAAGATTCGCACCAGTTCGTTGCTGCCGGAGTAGTTCATCTCGTAGAGTTCATGGCGCGCCCCGAACTCGCTGCCGACCGCGTCCCAGAGGAGCTTCATGATCTTGATGCGCTCCTTGTAGTCGATCCCGTTCGAGCCGCGCACATAGCGGGCAAGATACTTGTCGATTTCCGGGTTCTTGAAATCGCGCGCGTGGGAGGGGAGGTAAATCAGGCCCGACGCGATCACCTTCTCGACAATGGCGCGCACCGCCGGATAGGCTTCGGTCATGAACAGGCGATAGGTGCTCGATGCCCTGGAATTGGGTAGCACCGCGCCACTGACCCACGGCTCGGGATTGTAGGCCATGGCGTCGGACAGCGACCAGAACATGTTTCGCCACCCGATCACCTCGCCGATCTGCGCCTGCACGCCGCGAAACGCCTCGACGCCGGTCGCGCGCGCCGCCTTGTAGAGCAGTCCCGCGATGAAATCGAGCTTGACGGCGAGCCGTGTGCAGCCCTGGAGCGTGAAGCCGTTGAAGAACCCCGAGCGCGGATAAAAATTCTTCAGCCGCTCAATGTCGCGATGGATGAGCACGTTCTCCCAAGGGATGAAGGCGTTGTCGAACACGAAGATGGCGTCGTTCTCGTCGAAGCGGGACGTGAGCGGATAATCCCACGGCGAACCGGTGGCGGCGGCGGCGAACTCGTAGGACGGCCGGCAGATCAGCTTGATGCCGGGCGTGTCCATCGGGGCGATGAACATCACCACCATGCTGGGATCGTTGATCTCCTGGCCCATGTTCTGGCCGAGGAAATTGTAGTGGGTGAGGGCTGAATTGGTGGCCACCACCTTGGCGCCCGAGACGAAGATGCCGGCGTCGGTCTCCTTTTGGATGCTGATGTAGACATCCTTGACCTGCTCGACCGGCTTATTGCGGTCGATCGGCGGATTGACCAGCGCGTGGTTGAGATAGAGCACCGCCTCTTGCCCCCGCTTGTGCCAGGCGCGGGCATTGTCGGCGAATTTTCCGTAGAACTCGGCATTGGCGCCGAGCGTGTTGAGGAACGCGGCCTTGTAGTCCGGACTGCGGCCCAGCCACCCGTAGCTGATGCGGGCCCAGGCTGCGATCGCGTCACGCTGTGCAATGACCTCCTCGCTCGAATGGGCTGCCTTGTAGAATTTGTGGGTGAAGCCGCCGGAGCCCGTATCGGTCGGACCGGTGAGCACGTCCTTAGTCTTGGCGTCGTGCAGCGCGTCATAGAGCTGCGCGATCGTCGCCGCGGAATTGCGAAAGGCGGCGTGTTCGGTCACGTCCTTTACCCGGTCGCCGTAGATGTAGACCTCGCGCCCATCGCGCAGGGATTCCAGGAACTCGGCGCCGGTGAACGGGCGCTTCTTGTTTTCGACTATACTTTCTGGGCGCTGCGGCATGGGTGGCTCCGTCGTGATTCCCCGATCGGATCGGGGTGTCATCGAAACTAGCACGCGGAGGATGCCCCGGCAGGTCGATCTAGTCATGCGTCCGCAGTAGGATAGATCGGCAAAAACCGTTACTGTCCTGCATTGTGGCCGCCGCGGGAGAACCCTCATGGTGACGAACGGACAGGTGATCGTCGTCCTCGCCGGCGTTCTCGCGGCTGCGGCCTGCGATTTCGCCGGCGCGCAGGAGTGGCCGTCCAAGCCCGTCACCATGGTGGTCCCGTTCGCGGCGGGCGGAACCACCGACTTGGTCGCCCGGCCCCTGGCGCAGAGCCTGTCCGAGCGCTTCGGACAGACCGTGGTGGTCGACAATCGCGCCGGTGCGGGCGGCACGCTCGGCGCCGGCGCGGCGGCGAAAGCCGCGCCCGACGGCTACACGCTGTTCCTCGCCACCATCGCGCATACCATTGCGCCGGGAATCTACCGGAACCTGTCCTATGACTTCGAAAGGGATTTCGATCCAATCACCGTTGTAGCCGAAGTTCCAAACGTGCTGATCGTCAATCCCCGCGTTCCCGCCAAAACCACCGCCGAACTCGTCGCGTACATCAAGGGCAGTCCCGGCAAGGTCAATTTCGGCTCGGCCGGTCCCGGAAGCGTAGAGCATCTTTCCGGCGAGCTGTTCCGCTCCATGGCCGGCCTCGACATCGTTCACGTGCCTTACAAGGGCGGCGCCCCGATGATGACGGACCTGATCGCCGGCCATATCGAGATGGCGATCGAAACCAGCGGCTCAGCGCTGCAGCACATCAAGGCGGGCGCCGTGCGGGCGCTTGCTGTCAGCACCAGGGAACGCTCGCCGTTCTTCCCTGACGTCCCGACCCTGAACGAATCCGGTCTTCCGGGTTACGACGTGACGACGTGGTACGGCCTGCTGGTGCCGCGCGGGACGCCGGCGGAGGTGCGCGGCAAACTCTACCGTGAGGTCGTCGACATCCTCAAATCATCCGGCATGACGGCGCGTCTCGCCGATCTCGGCGCTGTTGCGGGCGGCGAGCCGCCGGAGAAATTCGCGGCCTTCATCAAGACCGAAACGGCAAAATGGACGAAGGTCGCCAAGGAGGCCGGCATTACGGCCGAGTGATACTGTTGAGTGAAGCGATCACCCGCCGCTGCGCACATAGGCCCACAGGCCCGCAATGTCCTCGTCGCTCAGCTTGTCGCGCCAGGCCGGCATCGCCTGGTTCTTGCCGTTGAGAACGGAATTGCGAAAGCGGGCGAAATCGTCCTTGGGAAATTTGCGCAGATCGAACGATACTGTTCCAGGGTTGACCATGTCGCGGCCGTGGCAGACGGCACACATGTCGCCATAAAGGTCGCGGCCTTCCTCGACGATATCCGCCTCGGCCGCGCGCGCCGCATGCATTGTCGCCACAAGCCCCGCGGCAAGTGCGACGCTAAGCACCGCCATCGGGACAAGGCGGCGCATGCGTTCGCCCGGCTGCGTCACGTCCGCGCCTCGCGCCGCTAGCGGAGGTCGGCGACGTGGATCCGCGGCACCCAGGGCTTGTCGGTCCAGCCGACGCCGCGGCGCGCGACCTGCACGTCGAGGAGATAGGGCTTGCCCTCGGCCGTGTGCGCGCGCGCCCGCGTCAGCGCCTCGCGCAGCTGCCTCGGGTTTTCCACCACTTCGCTGGCGACGCCAAACCCGCGGGCGATGTCGGCCATGTTCATGTCGGGGTTGCCGAGATAGTCGTGGACGAACTGGCCGGTCTGCACCATCCGGCCGCCCGGCACGTTGGCGACGACGCGGCTGTGCGGCCCCGAATAGGCGTGGTTGTTGTAGACGACGACGATCACCGGCAGCTCGAGCCGCGCCATGTTCCACAGCGCGGTCGGACCGAAGATGAAGGAGCCGTCCCCGACCATGCAGATCACCTGCTGGCTCGGCCGCGCCAGCTTGACGCCCGCCGCGGTGCCGACGCCGGAGCCGAGATGCGAACCATAGTAGTAGAACAGCTCGCGCCCGCCGTTCGGATTGAAATCGAAGCTATGCATGGCGACCGAGCCGGCCTCATTGACGATGATGGCGTCGGGATCGGCGAATTTCGCGACCTCGTAGGTGACGCGGTCGGGAATGAGCGGGCTATTGTCCCACTCCGGACTGTTGACGACCAGCGCCCGCGAGACCCGCGCCTGTTCGGAAAACTTCCGCACTTCGGCGGCGCGCTCGGCCGCTTTCGCCTTGAGGGCGGGGGTCATCAACTGTTCGACAGCAGCGTAGAGGTCGTCGAGGCCAAGCCCGACATCGGCAACAAGCGGCACCTCGGTGAGCATGACGCTGCCCATGCTGGCGAAGTCGATGCGCATGTCGATGAACTTCGGCCCGCGCGGCACGATGGGCGCAACTCCGCTGTGCTGGAACTTGTTGCCGATATTGATGACGACGTCGGCGTTCTTCGGCCACGTGAGCGAGGTCAGGTTGACGGCCGGCGTGTTGCCGACCCACAGCGGGTGGGTCTCGGAGAAATTGGCGTAGATTCTGACGCACCTGAGTGACCGGCATGCCGAGCAACTCGGCAAGCTTCGTCGCCTTGCCGACCGCCTTGGCCTTGTAGATCTCGTCGCCGACGATCATCAATGGCATGCGGGCTTCGACCAGGAGCTTCGCGGCGCGCACGACCTCGTCCGGGTTCGGGCGCACCCGCATGCGCGGGTCGAATTGCGCCTGCGGGATGATCTCGGTGCGCACCCGTTCGTCGTTGTAGTCGGAATGCCAGGAGATGTAGGAGGGACCGTAGGGTGGCGTCCAGGCGGCCTTGAAGGCGCGGCGCGCGGTCTCCGGAATCATGTCGGGCCGCCGCGCCAGCCATGTGAATTTGGTGATCGGCTGGGCCAACTGCTCCTGGTTGGCGACTTCCTCGAAGCCGTCGCGGCCGGCGCGGCGCGACTGGTCGGTGCGGTAGGAGTAGACGACGAGCGGGGTCTGCTCCTTCCAGGCGTTGAAGATCTGGCCCATGGCGTTGACCATGCCGACGACCCCGGCCTGCATCACGATGGCGGGCTCGCCGGAGGCCTTGATGTAGCCCGCCGCCATGGCGGCGCCCGGCCCCTCATGGGGCGTCAGGATGTATTTGAGCTGCGGCCGGTCGACTAGGGCCTCGTAGAACTGGGCGTCCTCGCTCGCGGAGTTGCCGAACACGTATTTCACTCCGCAGGCGATGAGCTGCTCCGCAAAGGCGGCACCTCCAGTGCCCTGGAACGTCTTCACCCCCGCAACCGTGGACGGCGCGCTCGGCGGCGGGGCGGCTTGGGTATCGACCGGCAAGTAAGGCACCGTGGCGGTGGCGTTCCCGGCCTGGGACAGGGCGGGCGACGTCACCGCGCTGAGCACGGATTGGGCCGCCGTCATCGTGAGGCCGGCCTTGGTCAGACCGTCGACGAAGCGCCGGCGTGAAATCGATCGCGACAAATATTTTGCGACAAGTTCTCGCATTGTGGTTCTCCAAATCGAATGTTAGCGCGGCGCCGCCGGCCCGAATTCCGCGCCGAGATAATCGGCCATCAGCTTGATCTCCTCCGGGGTCCATATCGCGCCGCGGCCGACCATGCGGTAGACGGTCGCCTCCCATGCTCGCCGGTCCTGACGCTGGTCGCGGAAGATCGAGTCGGTATGGCACTGGAAACACTTGCTCAAAACTACGGCGCGCCCCGGGAGCGGGTTCGCGCTCTCTTGGGCAATCGCCGGAGAGGCAAATGCTGTGCCCGCCAATATGACGAACAGGGCCAGATGCTTCATTCCTTGGACTCCCTTGGGTCTCGGCAACCAGACACGGCCGTTAGTCCGGTCGGAGCGGCCTACTCGAGCAATACTAACGGATTGTCCGGGTTTCGGCCAGCCGACCCGGTGCGGCCGCGAAAAATACCGACGCTGCTGAGCCGCGCGTCGCCTGCCTGCCTATTTTGCGCTCGCCCGGCCGTGCTGGAATTGCGATAGTCCCTGCAAAGCTCGGCGCCGTTCCAGGCGCAATCTCAGGGAGGACTTCTGGTGTCGTATCGAAGCGGACTGACCATGCCGGCCGGCGTTACCGCCCTCGCGCTCGCCCTGGCGCTGACGGCAAGCCACGCCGTCGCTCAAGGGTCGGCCGACCCCAACGGCGCGCCAAATTCCTATCAGCTTGAGCCCGGTTGGCTGAAGATGCCGGAAGGCCGCCCGATGGGCCAGGCCATCAGCGTCGATGTCGATCGCGACGGCAGGAGCCTGTGGGTGTTTGACCGCTGTGGCGGCACCGAGTGCGCCGGTTCCATGCTGAACCCGATCGAGAAATTCGACGCGTCGGGAAAATTCGTCCGCGGATTTGGGGAGGGGATGTTCAATCATCCCCACGGAATGCACGTCGATCGCGACGGCAATATCTGGGTGACGGACGACCGCGGCGGCAACGGCCGCGGCCATCAGGTCTTCAAGTTCAGCCCGGACGGCAAGGTGCTGATGGCGCTGGGCAGGCCGGGTGTCGCCGGCGACGGGCCGGATGCCTTCAACGCGCCGACCGACGTCGCGGTGGCGCCGAACGGCGACATCTTTGTCAGCGACGGCCACGGCGGCAATACCAATGCGCGCATCGTCAAGTTCACCGGGGACGGCAAATTCATCAAGGCTTGGGGACGGCGCGGTTCGGGTCCGGGCGAGTTCGCGCTGAACCATTCGCTCGCCTTCGATTGGCGGGCCGCCTGTTCGTCGCCGACCGCGCCAACAACCGCATCGAGATGTTCGACCAGGACGGCAATTTTCTCGCCGAATGGCACCAGTTCGGCCGGCCGAGCGGCATTTATATCGACAAGAACGACATCCTCTACGCCACCGATTCCGAATTGAACCAGACCCAGAACCCCGGCTTCCGGCGCGGCGTGCGCATCGGCAGCGTGAAGGACGGCAAGGTCATCGCCTATATTCCCGACCCAACCCTGATCCGTGAAGGCTCGGGTCTCGGCACGTCGAGCTGGGGCGAAGGGGTCACCGCCGACGACGCCGGGAATGTCTTCGTCGGCATGAACGATACCCGGACGGTCCAGAAGTATGTGAAAAAGTAGGCCGAGGCTGCCGAACACGGGCCGGTCGCGCTCGTCGCCGGCGCGATGCGATCGTAAACATCCGACTCCGCAGCCGTTATTTAGCTCGCGCCCGCCGCTGCCTCTGTCACGGGACGGATGCTCGTACTCGATGGCGGCCCGGCGATGGCCTAGCTCCCGCGAAGCGGTCAGGCGTGGGTGCGCCAGAATAACTATCACGCGCCATTGCCGATTGTGCTTGACCCGAGCCGTCGGCGCGCCTGCCGGCGTATTGGTGCGCTCGCGGTTAACGGCTTGTGTCGCGCTTGTGACAATGCTGGTGAATTGAACTTGAAGTGAGACGGTTACGGAGTCGTCATCATTTGCTTCGGCGTTCACGGAAACCCAGCATTCATGCTGGTTTCTTCACTCGGTAACCTCACTAAAAAATTAAACCGAGCTTAGGCCGACCTTTACTATCCGGCCATGATGGCGATTTCCTCGCCCGATTAATTCAAATTTTCGGAAAATAATCGGCCCCGTCAAATGGCGGCGGAACCACGCTGGCCATTCCTACAACAAGGGGACGTAACATGAGAATGAAGGCAGGGCTCGGTGTCGTAACCGGGTTGGTATGTGTCGGCGGGGCGGCGAATGCCGGTACCGCCATCTCGAATTTTCAGGTCCAGCTGCAAATCGTGGCGCAGTGCGTGATCAACAGCACTGCGACCTTGAATTTCGGGTCGCCCGGCGTGCTCGGCGGATCGGGTGGAACCACCAATACCGATCAGACCACCACACTCGCTGTTCAGTGCACCAACACCACGCCGTATGACATCGGGTTGGACCAGGGAACCACAACGGGAGCCCTCGTCTCACAGCGCCTGTTGCTCAACTCGGTGACGAACGAGACGATCAACTACAATCTCTTCACTGACGCACCGCGCTCGGTCATTTGGGGGAATACGGTCTCGACCAACACCGTGCACGCCACCGGCACCGGGGCATCCGTGATCTACACCATTTATGGCCGGGTGCCGCCGCAAACCACGCCCACGCCGGGCAACTACACCGACACGGTAACGGTCACGATCACTTATTGATGCGAAGGGGGCGGGCATGTCGATCAAATCTTCCTTTATCAAGGCTTCGCTGACAGCGATGTTCGTGGCGCCTTGCGTAATGTCACAGGCTGCGTCCCTACAGGTCGCGCCGGTGCTGGTCGAAGTACCGGCACCTGGCGCGGCCGCCACCTTGAAGCTGCGCAACGAAGGCAACAGGCCGTTGAACGCGCAGATTCGTATCTTCCAATGGACCCAGGTCGACGGGGTGGACACGCTCACGCCGACCAACGACGTCGCCGCAAGTCCGCCGCTGGCGTCGCTGCGTCCGAATACCGATTACACGATACGCATCGTGCGTACCAAGAAGGAGCCCGCGGCGGGCGAGGAATCCTATCGCCTGCTCATCGACGAGTTGCCGGAGCGGGCGATGGGTCAGACCGCTTCGGTGAATATCGCATTGCGTTATTCCATACCGGTGTTTTTCACGATCTCTGGCAGCGCCGCTCCAAAATTGAAGTGGGAAATTCAGCAGCGTTCCAACAAACCGGTGATCGTCGCAACCAATGGCGGGGATCGCCGCATTCGGCTCTCCAAATTGAAATTGACCGACGGCAAGGGTGTCGTCGCCAACTTTGGCGACGGGCTGGCCGGATACGTGCTGGGCCGCTCGACCAGGAGTTTTGCAATCCCGGCGAACGCCAAGGGATTTGGCGCCGGCGGCGTCGCCTCGATATCCGCGCAGAGCGATGTCGGGCCGGTCGAAGTGAAGCAATAGGGGACGAATGGGCGCTGGCACTGTGTTGTCGTCATGGTACCGCGCCGGCTTCGTGGATTCGTCCGCAAATCGTTTGTGATTGCGGTCTTTGCAATGATTGCGCTACGAGCCGGCGCCGCACTGGCGACAACCGAAGGTGCGCGCCCGCTTCAGCTTGAAATCACGATCAACGGCGACAAGACCGGGGTGCTCGGCTCGTTCTTGCAATTGGCGGATGGCACCATAGCGGCGCGCCGGTCCGAACTGGTCGAGGTCGGAGTGAAGGTTCCGGGTTCCGGGCAGCCCGACGAACTCGTCGTCCTCAACGAGTTGCTGGGCGACAAATTCAAATATGACGAGCCGACTCAAACGATCGCCTTCAATCTCGACAACAGCGAGCGTATTGCGCGCGCCTTCGACGCGATGGGAGGCGGCGGGCCCCGGATACCGGTCAGCACCTCCTGGGGCTCGGTACTGAACTACACCTTGTACGGCTCGGAGGGGTCCGGCGTCGCCAACCGGCAGCCGACCTTCAGCGGCGGCTCGGCCACCCTCGACGCCCGCGCGTTCAGTCCATACGGGACGTTCTCGCAGACCGAAATCGTTGGCACCACGACGACCCGGGAGATGACGGTCCTGCGGCTCGATACCGCGTTCACTTATTCCGATCCCGAGTCGCTCCTCACCTACCGGGCCGGCGAACTCGATTTCGGGCGGCCTCAACTGGACCCGCCCGATCCGGTTCGGCGGCCTCCAGGTGCAGCGCAATTTTTCCATGCGATCGGATCTCGTCACTGCCCCGCTGCCGTCGTTTTCCGGCAGCGCGGCGGTGCCTTCGACGCTTGACGTCTACCTAAACAATTCCAAGACCTATACCCAGGAGGTGCCGTCGGGCCCGTTCCAGGTCAATAATCTTCCGCTCATCTCCGGCGGCGAGGCGCGCCTCGTCTTACGGGACGCCACCGGCCGCGAGGTTGAGACGACGCTGCCGTTCTACACCTCCCCGCAGATGCTGCGTGAGGGCCTGACGTATTTCTCCATGGAGACCGGATTTCCTCGCATCAACTACGGCACCGATTCCGACAATTACGTTGCCAAGGAATTTTCCTCGTTGAGCGTTCGCCACGGGCTCTACGACTGGCTGACGCTGGAAGGCCATGCCGAGGAAGTCGATGGCCTCTATAATGGAGGCGCTGGATTTCTTGCGCGCACCGGCAATTTTGGCGTCCTGTCGGCGGCTGCGAGCGCAAGCTCGTATCGGGGACAGCCCGGATTGCAGAGCTACGTGGCGTTTGAAACCAAGTTCTGGGGCATGTCGTTCAACGCAAGCAGCACCCGCACCTATATGAACTACAACGATGTGGCCTCGGTGACGGCGCCCGTATTGAATGCGATGGCGTCCTACTTGATCGGGATATCGTCAAATGCCGCTCCGCCCAAGGCGATCGACCGGGTTTCGGTCGGCTTCCGCCTGCCGGATTCCTCGAGCTTGGGCCTCAGTTTCGTTCACCTGGAGCCGGCCTCGGGGGCGGCCACCAATCTGGTCAGCGTCGCGTGGTCGCGCGCGTTCTACGCCAATTCGCAGTTGTTCGTGACGGCGTTCGCGGACGTGTCGGACCATCACAACTACGGCGGTTTCGCCGGCATCTCGATCCCGCTCGGCGAAGGCAGTTCGGTCACAAGCGGCGCCACATCGAGCAATAGCGGCACCAGCTATACCACCGATGCGAGCCGCCCCTTGGCCGCGCAGAGCGGCAGTTATGGTTGGCGCGTGCGGGACAGCGAAGGCGCCGTGTTGGACCGTTCGGTTGCGGCGTCGTATCGAGCGCCGTCTGCGACCATCCAGGCCGGTGTGGAGCAGTTCCAGGGCGGAGCCGTCCGCGGTACCGCTCAGATCGACGGCGCGATCGCGACCATGGGACGTGGCGTATTCCTCACCAATCGTGTGGACGATGCTTTTGCGGTGGTCGATACCGGCGTCCCCGGAATTCCTGTGTATCAGGAGAACCGGCCGATCGGCGAGACCGACAGCCGCGGCCAGCTTCTGGTTCCGAACCTGCGCGCCTACGGCAATAACAAGATTTCGATCGACCCGAAGAGCTTGCCGGTCAACACCGAGATCGAATCCGTCGAAGACGTGGTCGCGCCCGCGGACCGCAGCGGCGTGCTGGTGAAGTTCGCCACCAATACCAACGTGCAAGCCGCGGTCGTGATCCTGGTCGGCGCTGACGGCAAGCCGCTTACGGTCGGGGCCTCCGGCCAGGTCGACGGCGGAAATGGCGATTTCGTTGTGGGTTATGACGGTCGCGCCTTCGTCAAGGACCTGAAGAATGCTAACACCGTCACGGTGACGACGGATAAAGGCGAGTGCCACGCGGCGTTCGAGTATACGTCGTCCGAGGAAATTCAGGTCGTGATAGGCCCGGTTTCGTGCCTCTGAACTCGGTTGTGTAAGGTGCGGGGTTTTGCGGGGACGAGTACACAAGCAGATGTCCGGAGTTAGGGCAGGATGGATCATCTCCGTCGTGCTGGGCCTCGGACTATCGGCCCCGGTGACGCCAGCGCCCGCGCAGAGCTGCACCTTCTCAATCTCCACGCTTGATTTTGGCACCATCAATCTCACGGCGAACACCCCGTTCGCGTCGACCACGACGTTCGCGGCAAGCTGCACCGGCACCGCCAACACCACGGTTCGCACTTGTCCGAACATCGATGTGGGATCCGGCGGCTCAACCAGCGGAAATCCCCGCTTCCTGTTGAACGGAGTGACACAGCTTAATTTCAATCTATACCAGGATGGCGGCAGCACGACCGTATGGGGCTCCAATCTGTGGGGTTTCGCTGGCTCTTACCCGTCGCCCACGATCGACATTCCCCTCAATGGTAGCGGCAGCGGCGGCGCATCAATCACCGTCTACGGGCAGGTGTGGAGCGGCCAGCAGACGCTGCCGGCGGGGGTTTACTCCTCGGCGTTTTCCGGCACGCAAGCCTCGGTCGCCTATGCGTATTCGACGGTGGGCACATGTCCGACCATTGGCAGTAGCCGTGCTACGTCAGCCTCATTCTCCGTGATGGCCAACAACGCTGCGATCTGTTCGGTGAATGCCTCGATCCTCAACTTCGGCTCGACCGGCGTGCTCGCATCTGCGCTCGACGCGACGAGCGCCATCACGCTTACCTGCACCAACGCTGCGCCCTACACGGTTTCACTCGACGGCGGGCTTGCCGGCGCCACGAACCCCGCCCAACGCAAGATGTCGCAAGCCTCGGAGCAGATCACCTACGGGCTTTATCAGGGATTCGGCACGTACCCAGCCTTGGGGCAATACGGTCGGGACCAATACGACAGCCGCAACCGGCTCCGGCTTGGCGCAGACCTTTACGGTTTACGGCCGTGTTCCGGCTCAGAACACGCCGTCGCCGGGCACCTACGCGGATACGGTGGTGGTCACGGTGAGCTATTGAGACTGAGACCGGGCCACCGCCGGGGTGCGCCGAATCGATTGGAGGACACGTGACGTCGAAATCCCACGGCGAGCTTGCCGGACAGGTGGCGCTCGTCACCGGCGGCGTGCGGCGGATCGGCCGCGCCATCGCGCTGGCGCTGGCAAACGAGGGCGCTTCCATCGCGGTGAACGCCAAATCCTCGCGCCAGGAGGCCGACGATACGGTGCGCGAGATCGAAGTTGCGGGCGGCACCGCGCGCGCCGTCATGGCGGACGTAACCGACGAAGCCGCTGTCGCCCGGATGGTGGCGGAGATCGCGGACGCGCTCGGTCCGGTCGACATCCTCATCAACAACGCCGCCATCCGCCGCGACGGCGCCTTCACTGCCATGAGCTTCGCCGACTGGCGCGCCATCATGGCTGTGGTGCTCGACGGCGCCTTCCTGTGCAGCCGCGCCGTGGTGCCGGGCATGGTCGCCAAAGGCCGCGGCACCATCATCAATATCGGCGGCGTCACCGCTCACACCGGCGCCGCCGGACGCGCCCATGTTTCCGCCGCGAAGGCAGGCCTCGTCGGCCTCACCAAAGCTCTGGCGGTTGAGTTCGGCGGCAACGGCATCACGGTGAACTGCGTTGCCCCCGGGCGCATCGGCGGCCCACGCTCGGCCAGCGCCGGCAAGGGCGGCGCCATCCCGGGCGGCGGTCATCCGCTGGTCGGTCGCGAAGGCGATCCGCAGGACGTCGCGGCCGCCGTTATGCTGCTATGCTCATCGGGCGGGCGCTACATCACCGGCCAGACCATCCATGTCAGCGGTGGCATCTATCTGCCGTAGCGCTCACTTCTGGGTCTGCTTGAAGTAGTGCAAGTCGGGCGGCGGCTGGTTCTTTTTGACCGGCATCAGGAAGCCGTCGGCGCTGATCATGTAGCCTTGCTTGGCGATCTCGACGTGAGGATTGGCCTCGGCGCACACGGTCTCACGCCAGAACGGGCGCGGATCGGCGCTGCGCACGTACTTCTTGGTTACCGTCCATGGCCGCGTCAGGGCGTGGTCGTAGGAGGTGACCTCGTCATAAATGGCGTTGGGGTTGGACTTGTCGGGATAGATGCGCTCCTTGATAACGGTCTGGCCGTCCTCGTGGAACGGAATGCCGGTGCCGTCGTAAACGCGCGGATTGCGCAGGTCGCGGGTCTCGATCAGAAGCTCGTCATAGCGGCCGTCGCCGTCCGTATCGACCCATTTGCCGATCGAATATCCCGCGAAGGTCGGCTCCTCGTCAGCGGGGAAATCGCGTCCGTCCGTAAAGATGCGCCGCGCGTCATGGATGTGTTGGGTAAGAACGTGGGTGGTGTCCGGCGTGATGACGATTTCCATCGGCTCGTACATGTTCATGATCCGCGGCATGCCGGGCGAGAGGCACGTGTAAGTCGGGTCGACGCCTTGGCCGCCTTCGTCCTGGTCGCGCAGATTGGCCTCGAAAATTGCCTGGTATTCCGGCGTCAGCGGCGCCTGCTGGCCGCGCTGTGGCTTGCCGGTGTCGTATTTGACGGCGCCGTTCTCGGCCCTGCGCCACTGGCCCTTCCAATCCGGATATTTGGTCTGGTCGAACGCCTTGGCGCCGTCGAATGTGACGCACAGCGCTGCGACGAGTGCAAACGCTCCGATCGAACGTAGGTATTGCATGGGTATCCCCTGTTCGGTCCGTAAGCGAGAACCGCGCCTTCCTCCAGCTCGCGAAGCTTTATACGCGGCGTCACTTTATGCGCCGCTCTTGCGGCCGCGCGGCATCAACCCGACGCCTAAACGTCGGACCGATCATACACCAAACACGCGTCCGTGCGGAAGGGCGCCTGTGCGGTTCGCAAGGGCCCGTCAGCGTTCCCTTGAGCGTCGCCGCGGTTTCGCTATGGTTGCGTTGTCGGCGCGGGGGGTATCCCATCGTTACCGTGGCGACGGGGGCGCGCGCCATGGCAGGAGATGACGACTGGACCGATGTAGGCGCTGCGGCGGAGCTTGCCGCAACGCCGCTGCGGCGCATCTCGGCCGCAAACAGCGAGATCGCACTCTCGTTCCGTGACGGCAGCTTCGGTGCCGTCGCCAATGCGTGTAACCACGCGGGCGGTCCGCTGGGGGAGGGCGAACTCGAGGGCGACTACATCGTCTGTCCCTGGCATCACTGGAAGTTCAACCGTGTGAGCGGGGTCGGCGAGCCGGGTTTCGAGGACGATCGCGTGCCGTCCTTCCCGGTCAAGGTCGAGAACGGTCGCGTCCTCGTCAATACGCACGCGGCGACGCGGCGGGTGAAGAAGCCTCATGCGCCGCACCCGCTGGCCCGCGAGGTCGTGCGCGCGCCGGGACCGCTGCGGCTCGCCGGCATCTCCACCACCGCCATGGACGCCCGCCACCCGCGCTTTTCGGGCTCGGACCATCTGCTCGGGCATGCCATCCGGGCGGCGGCCGCGCTTGGAGCTGAGACGCGGCATATCCGGCTCAATGATCTCAAGTTCCGCGCCTGCGAGGGCTATTATTCCAAGGCCGCCGGTGCCTGTACGTGGCCGTGCTCGATCACCCAGATGGACAAGGACGACGGTCTCGACCCGGTCTACGAGGCGCTGGTGCACTGGGCGGACGCCATCATCATCGCATCGCCGATCCGGTGGGGCGCGGCATCCGCGCTCTATTTCAAGATGGCCGAGCGGCTCAATTGCGTGCAGAATGCCATCACCACGCACAACGACGTGCTGATCCGCAACAAGGTTGCGGGCTTCATCATCGTCGGCGGCCAGGACAATATCCAGGCGGTGGCCGGCCAGATGCTGGGTTTCTTCGCCGAACTCGGCTTCCTGTTTCCGCAGTTTCCCTACATCGCGCATTCGCGCGGCTGGTCTCACGAAGACATGGAGGCGAACGTCGAGATGGTACGCTCTTCGACCGAACTCGCCGAAGGAGCCGCCGAGCTTGCCAAGCGCCTGCTCGGCCTTGCCGCCCGCCTCCTCGACTGCAACGAGGCCCCTGCGTCCATCGAGCGCGGCGGCCGCAAGGCCAACCCGGTGTAGCGGCTTTTTTTCGCTCCCGGTTGCGATTGAAGGCCGCTATTCGTGGCCGAGTAGGGGGAGCGGTGCCTAATGCCTCATGTCGCCGACCGTCTCGGCATTGTTATTTTCGAGCATGATCCCAAGTCGCGTGCGATGGGCTTCCCCGTGTTCCAGGATCTTGGTTACGATAGTGCGCGCCATATTTATCGGGATCGCAAATCCCATGCCCGGATTGGTTTTGCTTGAACCGATGAAGGCGGTATTGATGCCAATCAGTTCCCCCCGAAGGTTGATGAGGGCGCCCCCGGAGTTCCCCGGATAAATGGCCGCATCGGTCTGGATGAAATCTTCGATCTTCTCGATTCCGACGTTGTTGCGGTGCAGTCCGCTGACGATTCCCGACGTCGCTGTCTGACCGATCTGAAACGGGTTGCCGATCGCAATCACAAAATCGCCGACCTCAAGCTGGTCGGAATCCCCGAACGATGCACTCGTCAGATTGTCCGGCTTCACCTTGATGACGGCCAAGTCGGTGTCGCGGTCGGCGCCGAGGAGGATTGCCCGGAGTTCGCGGCCGTCGGAGAACGTCACGGTTAGTTCGCCGGCACGCTCGACGACGTGATTGTTGGTGATGATGAGCCCATCAGCCGCATCGAACACGACGCCGGAGCCGGCTGCCAGGGCTTCAGGGCGTTGACGTCCGGCCTCGATCGCCGCCCCGGTGCGGGAACGAAGGGTAACGCGCTGATGCTTCGGTGCCGCGTTAGAGTTTGGCGCGATGCGGGCCTTCGCCGCGATGATGACGACCGCAGGTGTGTTTCTCCTGACAATCGGAGCGAGCGAGGGCAGTCCGCCTGCCTGTGCCACGACGTCGGGCGCCACGCCGGCACCCGCCTCGAGCATGGCGCCGGTCGCAATCGCTAAGCCCGATAACGCTGTCCGAAATGCCCGGTTCATGATTTCTGTGCTGCATCGGCCGAATGAAAGTACGGTCGAAAATCGAGTTACGTGGGCAGGCTTTCCGTTCCGCTGTAGGGCGCCTGACGGCGGCGCTGACCAGTGGGAAGCGGCCGGTTCTGAGGCCGGCCGCTTGAAACGGTCAGACCGTCTCACTCAATACTGGCCCCGCTGCCCATCCCGCTGCAGATCGAATCGCACGTGGGCATCCGGGTCCGAGCCGACATAGCCGCGGCTGTCGTATACGTCCTGACTGGGGGCGGTGCTGTGCCGCTTCGCATCTGCGAGCGCAGCCGATGCGGTGCCGATGATGATGGCCAGCGTAATCGTGGTCTTGGTGAACATGGTGCTGTCTCCTGCTTCAGTCGCCACTCACACCGTCACGGTGTGCGCCTGCATCCTGCGAGCGCGGGTGAAGCGGGTAAATCAGCCGGACGTATCGCCGGTGCGCTGGCAGACCAGCGCATCGCGGGACCGAAAGGTATTGATTAGACACGGCTTTTTCTCAATGGAGCAGCGCCAGGCGGGGGATGCTTTGGTCCCGGGATTGAAGTATCGTAGTGGTGCTACCGGACAGAAGGATCGCGTTTGTGAAAATTCTCGTGGTCGATGATCACGTGTTGATTCGAGAGGCGTTGCGCGGCGTCCTCAAGGAACTCAAGGGCGACGTCGTCGTCCTGGAGGCTTCCGATTGCCGTCAGGCGATGCAGCTCATCGCCGAGAATTCCGACCTTGGCCTCATTCTTCTTGATTTGAATTTGCCGGACCGGGACGGCTATTCGGTGCTCACGGAGTTGCGCGAACGTTATCCGGCGATTTCCGTGGTGGTCCTTTCCGGACAGCAGGATCGCGCCAGCGTCGCCAAGGCGCTCGACCTCGGCGCTCTCGGATTCATTCCGAAATCCGGCCAACGCAAAGTGATGCTGGGTGCCCTGCAGCTGGTGTTCGCCGGCGGAATCTACATACCGCCGGAAATGCTTGCACGCGAGGAACCGTTGGTGAAACAAGGCACCGCGAAGCAGCTCGCCCCCGACCGGGGGCAGGTTTCACCGTCCGATCTCGGTCTGACCGGGCGGCAGCTCGATGTACTGGCCCTCATGATGCAGGGTAAAAGCAACAAGGCAATTTGCCGCGTCCTCAACCTGGCGGAGCCGACGGTGAAAAACCACGTCACCGCGATTCTCAAGGCGTTGGCAGTGACCAACCGCACCGAAGCGGTAATTGCGGTCTCGGAGTTCGGCTGGGAGTTGCCGCCTGTCGCCAATTCATAACGCCCTCCATTGGCCAAGACCGGGGCGTCATTTCGCGCGGCGCCGTCAAAACTCCGATAGCTCCCGCAATCCGGCCGCCTTGAGAAGCTCGGCGGTCCGGCGCCGCGCATGATACATGCGGGTCTTGACGGTGCCCTCCGGAATCCCGACGATCATTGCAACTTCTCTGACGGACCTCTCATGGTAATAGACGAGGTCGATGACCTCCCGATGAGCCGGCGATAGTTGCGCCAGGCACCGGCCGACAATCGCGGTGGAATCGCTGCGATTGAGCGCGGCCTCGGCGTTATCGCCGGGATCCACGATCGCGATGGCGTAGTCGTCTTCGAGTTGGAGCGGTCTTCGCTTGAGGGTCGAGAAGGCCTTGTTCCGGGCGATTGCAAGCAGCCATGTCGAGACCCGGGATTTCGCCATGAACGCGCCGGCCTGACGCCAGACTTCGAGGAACACTTCGCTGACGATGTCCTCGGCCAGCGATCTGTTCCCGGTGAGACGCAAGGCGAAGCGGAAGACAAGTATGTTGTGCCGTGCGAACAGGATCTGCATGGCGCGCTTGTCGCCGGTGGCAATCGATTGGATCAACGTTCCGTCGGAAGGTTCCTGATCGCGCACCTTGCTATGTAAGCCTACGACCACTGGCGGTCTTGTGGCGGTCTGCATGCACGTCTCCCCTGTTTGTGACTTGGCGGTGGATTTCCCGCGCGCCGCTGTGGGGGGAGTTTGTTGTCAGGACAGGCGCCGCGTAAATCAGCCTAAGGCACTGCCGGGACCGGCATCGACGGATTGTGCGGTGGATGAAAAGCGTTATCGGCTAATGACTTCGGCCGGGCAGCCCTTGCCGGAACCGGTCATACGTGGGTCCTAGGACTGAAGTATCAAGGCCGCGCCGAACCGGCGGGATCCAATGCCTTTTCGGCGGCGGTCTCATGCAGGTTCGGCCGGGAAACGACGGCGTCATCCTTCGTCAACATATGATTGAGCATGGCGCGTAGCGTCATCGGGTCGGCCGGCTTGTGCAGCAGATGGAATCCGTTGGCCCGGGCTTGGCGCAGCAGGCCCGGATTGGTGTCGCCGCTGATGAGGAACCCCGGAATCGAAGTGCCGAATTCGCGGCGCAACCTCTCAATCACCTCAATGCCGGTCTCCCCGTGCAACAGGCAGAAATCTGAAATGATAAGATCGGGGGGACCATCATAGTCGGTGAGACCTTTCAGCGCCGCGCTGGAGGATCCGCCGGCGACGAACTCGACAGCCCCAGCTTCGGAACATGCCGCCCATCCCGTCCAGCACCAGCGGGTCGTCGTCGACAACGACAACCAGCTTGTCTCTGGATATTTCGAGCAGGGACCGGACGGAAACCGGCAGTACGGCGACCTGGGCCCGCGCGGGAACGGCCGGCACCGCGACGGAAAAGCGCGACCCTCGGCCCAAGACCGAATTGAGTTCGGTGTGATGGTTGAGTAGCCGGCACAGCCGGTCGACGATCGCAAGCCCGAGGCCGAGCCCGGCGTGCCGGTCGCGGTCCGGTTCGCCGAGCCGATAGAACTCGCCGAAAATCTTCAGCCGCTGGTCCTCCGGAATTCCGATGCCGCTGTCCCATACCTCGATAACGAGATGTTCGCCGCGTTTGCGGCACCCAACGAGGACGCCGCCATGAGACGTATAACGGACCGCGTTTGATACCAGATTGAACAAGACGCGCTCCAGCAGGATGAAGTCGCTGCGGACCCATGCGGCAGTCGACACGATCCGAAGCGACAATCCCTTTTCCTGCGCCGCCCCCGCAAATGTGCTCTCGATCTGCATCAGCAACTGCCCCACCGGAAATTCGGTGATATTCGGGGTCAGCACGCCGGCATCGAGCTTGGAAATGTCGAGCAGCGCATTGAACAGCTCGTTCATGGCCGCCAGGGCGGCGTCGATGCGTCCGACGAGCCACCGTCGTCGCGCCATGCTCATGCGTGCGTGGAGCTGCACGACGAAAAGGCCCAAAGCATGCAATGGCTGGCGCAGATCATGGCTCGCCGCGGCCAGAAAGCGGGATTTCGCTTGGTTGGCGAGTTCGAGCTGATGGGTGCGCTCCTCGACCTTGCGTTCCAATGTCGCGTAGGAGTCCCGCAGCCGGCTCGACATCCGGTTGAAGTCCTCGGCCAGTTCCTCGAATTCGTCGCCGGTCTTCATTTCGATGCGGGCGTCCATGTCGCCGGCTTCCAGGCGTCCGGCGCCGCGGCGCAGCACCTCGATCGGTCCGACTACACGCCGCCCGAGCAGTACGGCGGCACCGATCGCCATGAAGCACACCACCAGCAGGATTCCGCCGGTCCGGGCGAGCGACGCCAGCAACGGCGCATAGGCTTCGGTCAGCGGCCGTTCCACCAGCACGGTCCAGCCGACGTTTGGGATGCGAACGTGGGAAACCAGCACCCGCTGGCCGCTGAGGTTGTCGTAGACACCGATATCGTCGGCGCCCGCGTCGGGATTGCGCAGGGCCGCCACCTGGGGATAATCGGAGAGATCCTTGTGCTGCAGAACCAGATGAAGGTCCGGATGGGCAACGAGGGTACCGTTCCCGCTCACCACATAGGCGTAGCCGGATTCCCCGACGCGGATCTCCTGCACCACGTCCCATACATAGCGGACGTTGACCTGAGCAGCGAGCACGCCGATCACCTCGCCACGGAAAGGCTCGATCGGGGCGGCAATGAGAATGCGGGGTTCGAAGGAATCCGAGGGAAAGATGACCGGTCCGAAATAGGTCTTGCCGGCCCGGGCGGTAGTGAAATAGAGAGCCGACGCATGATCCGCGCCGGCGTCCGGCAGGGAGCGGCCAATCCGAGACTGCCGAAGATTTTCGCGCCCATCAAGGCCGATGGCGACGACATCGCGGATCGCGGGGACGTTTTTCAGAAGATTGCGAAGATCGGTGACATAGTCGGATGTGACGCGGCCGTGTTCGACGCTCCGCGGCTGCGCAGTCAACCGGACCGCCTGCGCCACGTCTTCGATGTAGTTTTGGATGCGCAGAGCGGCCAGTTCGGCCATCTGACGGTGCACGACGGCGAGGTTCTGGCGGGCCTCCTGGAATCGAAAGCCCATCTCGACGAACACGCTGGCGACGAGCGAGCCGCCCACCAGCGTGGCGAAGATGAGGAAATAACGCCGGACAATGCGGCCCCGCCGGGCGGTGCCTGGTGCAGCATACGGGCTTACGTCGCTCTCTTCGTCCGCCATGCCGCGATCCTATGATCCCGATGGCGATCTGACGATCATTCAGATCGTACTCGGAAGCTTGATATTCAGCGCTTTGGCGGCATCGGCGCTCACAATCCACTCAAACGCATCATCGGCAGCCTTGATGATCTTGAAACTCCCGGGCTTGGCGTTGCGCCATAGAATGCGATCAACGTAGGGGGCCGCGAGTTCACCGCACGTGCGCTGAGGCACGCCGTAACCGCCGAGCGCACTCGGAACCTTGGATTTCACAAAATCCGTTATCGGAAAGAATACCGGGAGATTCTTTTTCTTTTGCGCCAATTCAATGATCATCGGCGCCGCACCCAGGCACACATCGATGGGAAGCACCAGTAATCCCACCTCGGCTGGATTCTTTACGTTCCTCTTGGCCATTGCCGAGAGCTTGGTCGTGATGTCCTTGTGGGACTGAATATCCACCGGCGTCGCTTTTATGCCGCTCTTCTTGGCGGCCGCGCTGACGAGTTTCAGGGCGCGGTCGCTCGGGGGATAACCCTTTTTGTGCAGGACCCGCACCTCTTTGAGAGTCGGGACCGTTGCGAGGAAATGCGCGAAGCATATGCCCGCGGTATGGCTGCGCCGCGCGGAGACGCCGGTCGTGTTTGTCCCGGGCGTGATTTTATCGGCCTTGAGGTCGGAGACGCTGGGGAAAACGATCGCGGTCGAACTGGTCGCTCCTTTGGCGGCCCGCACCACTGTAGTCGACATGGCAAAAATAAGGTCGTTTTCCGTTCCTGGCGCCGCCTTGAATATGGCAGCCGCGGTCGTTGGGTTCGTAAAATCTTGCGCCAGGCGTTGCCTGTAATCGATCTCGAAGTCCGTGCCGATACGGCGCTTGAGATTGGTCAAGCCGGCTATCAGTCCGAGGACATAAGGGCGCACGCCGTCCAGACTACCATTCGCCTGAATAATCTGGTCTTTCGGCTGTCCAACCGCCACCGCCAGGATTCTCATCATTTTTGCCATAGCCCCACCCCTTTCGCGTTTTGCCCGCTGTTCCGCTACCGGATGATGCGATCCGCCTGATGCAGCACCTCGAGGGGTACGGATACCCCGAGGCACGCGGCGGCCTTCAGGTTGATGACGAAGGTCGGATCGACGGGCTCGACCGGCAGATCGCCCGGCTTTGCTCCATTACTGATTTTTTCCACATACCGGGCCACGTGTCCGCCTGCTTGGTAGGTGCTGGGCCCGTAGACCCCGAGGGCGCCCCAATCGGCCATGAAATCCTGCAGCCCGAAGGTGGGAACGCGGCGCTCGAGGCTGGTCTCAAGGACCAGATCGACATTGGAGATGATCAGCGAATCCGGGAGGATCATGATGCCGTCATTGGCGTCCCACTCCGCCTTCGCGAGCGCTGCCTGCAACTCCTGGCGGCTATTGATCATCCAATCGAGGATCTCGATCTTCAACTGTTCGGCGGCCGCACGAATCTCGACCATGCTCTTCTCCGAAGGCCCGTAGTTGGGTCTGCGGATGGTGATCAGACGCCGCAGGCTTGGCAGCATCTCTTTGAACAGTTCTACCCGCTTCCCGCTCCCCTGCACTTGCTGATGGCTTACTCCGGTGATGAGGCCGCTTGGCCGGGCGAGGGACTGCACGAGACCGTCTCCCACCGGATCGCTGAATTCCGGTGAACAGGATCGGGATTGGATGTTCGCGGGTTTCCTCCTGCGCGATTTGCGCCGACGCCGTGGCGACCGTGACGATGATGTCCACCGGTTTGCGGGCGAACGCCTTGGCAAAACCCCGCAACACCGGCAGCGTCCCCATCCGCACATCGAGCGCGAAACGGCGACCGGGCTTTCCGGCGTTCTCCGGCCGATCCTCCAGGTATTTGAGTTTCTCAAGTTCCTCCCGCAGTCCCAGCACGTAGATCGGCATGGTCTCATGCCGGGACTCCGCGGAGACGGGCGGATGATCGCTTTGCCCGCAGCGCCATTCCGGTACGATGCGGGGCCCTAGAGCCAGCACGCCGATCTCGATCGGCTTTTCGTCTGCTTTGGCGGGCTGGTGCGAAGCGAACAACTGAGCCGCGACGGCTGCACAGATGATGCTGTATGCCCGGCGCCGGAGCCTGCGAGGCTTGCCTCGGACAGGTTTTTGAACGCTGCCGCGGATTCCATCGATTCCGTTGCAGCGCGCCACCGCGCTCGTTGGGATCATCGCCGCCTCACTCCACCTGCGCTCACGAAACACAAAGGAGACAGGTGAGGTTATTCCGTGCCGGCCGTCTAAGCGCTCCAAATTCGACGGTCGAGCGCCTGACTCCGGATAATGTTTGTAACGGCCGTCATAATGCCACTGCATTTGCTTCCGGCGCAATAGGCGCGTGTTTTGTCCGATGATAACCAGGCAGCGCAATATGTCAGACATTCTGAAACTCCCGCGGGGTTCAAGGTCGCGGCGCCGGCGCCGTCGGTGGCGAATTTACCCGAAACCACTTGCCAATGGGCGCCGTCGCCGCGCCGTGTTTTGATTTGACGAGCCATAAGGCGGTCATGGCAGAAACGACAATCATCGTGATCGAGCCCCAAATGAATACGATCGTTGATAATTCGTACTCAAAAATGTCATCCAAATCCGACATGAGAATTTTCCATTCGTTAAGGCGGCCTCAGGCGGCCTTATTCATCCTTATGCGTCGTGGCCCCCGCGCACTTCGTTCGAAGTACCGGCCGCAGGCGATCGCGAACGCAATTGCGATTTCATCCAGGTTGCGAAATGCCCGAGCGCGGCCAAGACCGCGGCCGCGCGGTCGGCTTTGGCCCGCTCGACCACGTCCTGTTGAGAGACCGAGCAGAGGCAACCGATATCGGGCGCCGTATGGTGCCGCATCCGCGAGTCCGGTTGGCGGCTCGATATCCGGCCGGGTGTCCTGTCGACCGCATTCCGATATTGTCATGGTGCGCCTCCTGAGCGGTTCCGGCGCATCGCCGGCGCCGGTTTCAACGCCGTCGGTCAGTGAGGTGCGGATTGGGCGTGATGCTGTCTCGGATGCTGTCGTAGAGCGCCAACGCGTCGACGACGCGGCCCTCGTAACAGACTATCCGGGCCTCCATCATCACGAGCATCGCGTCACCTAGTTTTTCCGCCGAAACCGCATTGGTGCTTTCGCGGTCTTCGATCAGCATGAGGATCTGCAGATCGCGCGCCGCACACCCTCGTGTGAACGAGCCGGCAGCGGCGCCGTCGATCATCGCGGCGAGGCCGATCGCCGCGAGAACCCAGCGGGATGAGCATTGCAACAAAGTTTTGCGCATGGCCGATCTCCTTGAGGCTCTTTCCGTCTGTGCCATCGTGTTGGGGCAGGCGCGGCGCGTAAATCATCCGCACGTCCCCCCGCTGGGCGTCGAAGAGCCGCTGCGCTGTGTGAAAAGTGCCCGCCCTAAAGGGGCTTAACTATCCCGCTCAACGACCGGGGCGGGATACGTTAGTCTTGGGACTGAAGTATCGTGCTGCCGGATTCCGGCCGATCGGTATCTTCGCCGCCGGTCGGGGAGCGGCGCGATGGTTTGCCCCCGCTCCGCCCTTTGACGACCGGGGCTCTTTCGGTTCGCTGGCCGGCAGGCAACTACGCTTGCAGAAGCCGACGCAATCCGGACACCGGACCGAAGCGGTCGAGATTACCGACGGCGGCGATGAGTTCGTCGGCTCGCGCGGCGCCGAGGATCGGCGCCATCAGGTCAAGCGCCTTGGCGTTGACCTCGTCGGCATTCATCGGATTGCCCGGCGTGCCGCGCACCTCGTAAGTGCGGTGGCGAAGCTCGCGGCCGTCCGTGGTTTCGATCTTCACGATGGCCTGGCGGGCCGGTACGGCTCGCACCAGTTCCTGGTTTGGCACCGCCACGACGAGTTTGCGCACGGCCAGCACCTTGGGATCGGCCATGCGGGCGACGTCGTGGACGCTGTCGAAGGTCGCGCCACGATCCACGATCATCATGGCGACGAGGTGCTGTAGGCAGATGTCCGGGATGGTGCGGTTGTCGACGATGTGCAACCGGTCGGCCGGCATGTCGACCACGATGCGCCTGATCGCACCGGCGCGCACGGCGGGATCGTCAAGCAGAACCGTGACGGCATCGAGCACCGACTGCAGCGGCGAGCCGACGCACCATTTCTTGATCGACGTATTCATGATCTCAAAACGCTTGCCTAGTTCGGCGACGAGTTCACCCGGCTGCGGCTTCTCGCCGCCGATCGCGGTAAACAGATTTTTGTCGCCGCTCAGGAAGTCGTCGACCCCGGTGAAGCCCGACGCGATCATCGTTGCCGCCGTGACGCCGTTGCGGGCGCCCATGCCGCCGAAATCGAACGCCTTCTCCACGTGCTCGCGGTCGCGCTCCCAATACGGCACGCCCGAGGCTTGCTGGGCGGCGAACGAAAAGGCATGGCGCACGCCGCGCGGATCGAGCCGCAGCATTGCGGCCGCCGCCGCGGCCGCCCCGAACGTGGTCGACATCGTGTGGGTGCTGTTGCGTTCGCTGTAGAGCTTGCCGAAACCGAGGGCGAAGATGAGCCGCGCCCCAATGTCGTAGCCGAGCGCGACCGCACGCAGGAGGTCGTCACCGCTGCGCCCGGCAAGTTCGGCCGTCGCGAGCGCGGCCGGCACGATCCCGCAGCCCGGATGGAAGCGGCCGGCGAGATGGGAATCGTCAGTCTCATCGCCATGGGCCGCCATGCCGTTGGCGAGCGCCGCATTGACGGTCGAGGTCACGATGCCGGTGCCGATCACGGTCGACTGAGGCTTGCCGCCCAAGCTGTCCACATAGCGGGCGGCCATTTCGCCGGCCTTGAGCCGCGAGCCGGATACCATCGCCGCGATGGTGTCGAGGGTATGCATCTTGGTCTTGGCAACGACGTCGGGCGGCATCTCGCGATCGAGCGTGTTAGCTACGTAGTCGCACAGCGTCGTCGTGACCGGGGAGATCGGTGCGTCCGCGGCGGGTTCGTCGGCGTCGGCCACGGTTTTCGCGAGCGGCGGGTTCTGGGCGTAGGACGTGCCGGCCGGGATTGCGCCCGACAAAATCGCTGCGCCGCTCGCATTGATCAACCACCGCCTGGTGTGATCCGGATCGTCCGTCATGACGGCCTCCCTGAAACGAATTCGCGGGCGGGCAAAGCGCGGCCGCGCGTCACGCGCATCATACTCCGAGCCGGCTCGTCGTGTCGCGGTCTCTGGTGCTGCGCCGTTCCGAGCGGCGGCCTTTCCCGGCGCCGGCCGGCGCGATATGGTCGCACTGGCGGATAACAAAAATGCACAATAATGCACTGCAACACGCCGGTCCCGATCTCATCAGGGAGTGGATCGACCGGGCGGCGCGGCTTCACCCCGACAAGCCCTATATCGTGTCGGTGGAGGACGGCCGGTCGATCAGCTTCGGCGCGTTCCGGGCGCTGACGCGGCGCATCGCCGCGTTCCTGCGTACCAACGAGATCGCCACCAACGACCGTGTCGCGCTGTTCGCCGGCAATTCGATTGAGCATGTCGCCTGTTATGTGGGTGTGATGGCCTACGGGGCGACCATCTGCACGGTCCATGTGGAGATGAACCTCCGGCATCTCGATCGCATCATGGCGCAGGTGAAGCCGCGGCTCGTCTTGCATGACGACGACGTCGCCCTCGATACCATCCCGGGAGCGGCCGCGCCGCCGCGTCTTGCGCTCGGCCGCTGGGACGCGTCCGCCGCCGGCACGCTGTTCGCGGCGCTTGGCCCCGACGAACCGGACGGCGCCCATCTCGACACCACCACCGCACGCGACGACGGCGTCGTCTTCTTCACCTCGGGCACCAGCGACCGGCCCAAGGGCGTGGTGCTGAGCTATCGCGAGCAGATCGGCAATATCGAGCCGATGACGGCGGGCTTCGGCATTACCGGCACCGACCGCATTTATGATTACCGCTCGTTCAACTGGGCGTCGGCCCAGCTTCTCGGCGTGCTGGCTCCCCTCTGTCGCGGCGCGACGCTGGTGATGGCGAAGAGGTTCTCCGCGTCCCGCTTCTTCGAGGATGTGCGTGCCCACGGCGTCACTGTCGCGGCCGGCAACCCGACCACCATCAACATGCTGCTCAATGCCGGCGGGACATTCCATGCGCGCGATGTCCCCACGTTGCGGTTCATGACGTCGAGCTCGGCGCCGCTTATCCCCGAAGAATGGAGGCGCTTCGAGGCGCGGTTCGGCATCCCGGTGGCGCAGGGCTATGGCAGCAGCGAGAGCGCCTGGATCGCCGTCAATCCGGGGCGCGAACGCCGTTTCGGCAGCGTCGGCCGGCCGCTTCCCTATCATCGCCTCGCCATCGTGGATGCCGCCGGACGGCCGCTGTCGGCGGGCGAGATCGGCGAGGTCGAGATCGGCGGCGACGAGGACAACGCCTACCGCTATCTCGGCGAAGACGGCACCGTGGGGTCAACAGCCGGGGCCGCATGCGCACCGGCGACCTTGGCTATCTCGACGCCGACGGCTTTCTGCATCTCACCGGGCGGGAGAAGGAGTTGATCATTCGCGGCGGTGTCAATATCTCGCCGGTCGAGATCGACACCGTGCTGATGCAGCGTGCCGAAATCGCCGAGGCCGCGACCGTCGGGGTGCCAGACGCGGTGTGGGGCGAGGAGGTGGTAAGCTATGTGGTGGTGCGGCCGGGCTCGCTTCGCCCTCGACGAAGTCATGCGGTTCTGCGCCACCCAGTTGCCGGCCTTCAAGGCGCCAAAGCAAATCCTTGAGCGCGAACAGCTTCCCAAGAGCGAGCGTGGCAAGCTCGATCGCAAGGCGCTCGTCGCGGAATGGAATCGCGGAACCCCGTGATCGTCGCCCGCGGCATATTCCGATAAGATGTACACGGCGTAGGGCGGGCAAAGCCAACGGGTCCGGCGCTCAGCCGGCCCGATGACAGGCTCCGCGTGCCCACGTCGCGGATCGAGCAAAGCCAAGGTGGGCACGCTGCGCTTTGCCCATCCTACCGAACTCATGTCGCTCGAACGCGATCCACTCCAACGATGCGGGTCACCGCCCGCTCTTGGCCAGCGAATTCACCCAGCCGACCATGCGCGACTTCGCGTTCTCGATGTCCTTCTTGGTGAAGAAGTCCTCCGGCTTGACCTTGTCGACCGGATAGACCGGGCGCAGGAAGTCGCTCTCGTAGCCGAACGGCACGGTGGCATCGATGCCCATGCCGCCTTCGAAGCGCGTGTTCGAGGCCGTCCACTGGGCGCCGCCGGCGGTCATGCGCTCGGCCGGCATGAAGGTCTGGCCGCGGCCGCCGGGGATCGGGTTGAGGATGTCGGTCTGCGGATTGACCCGGGTGGTCAGGCACCACATCACGTCGTCCATCGAGTAGGGATCGACGTCCTCGCGACACCGCGATGGCGAGCCGCATGCCCTGCGAGCACGACAGCGCCGCGCCGAGGAAGTTGCGCTGCCAGCCTTCGTCGATCTGGTGGCGCTTCTTCACCTGGATGATGCAGCCGCCCCAGTCGGTCATGCGAGTAGGGAATCACCACGTCCTGGACGATGCCGGGCTGCAACCGCTCGCACAGTTCGAAGATCGCCGCCTCGCGCACGGTGGTGTCGATGTTGTGGTCGTCGAGCATGTGCACGCCGAGCGCAGAAGATGATCGGCTTCGCTCCGGCCTGCCGCATGGTGACGGCGGTGACATGGAAGGTCGGCGCCTTGTAGGCCTTGCCCATGTAGCCCGCCCATTCGGGATGGAAATGGAAGCGGCCTTGCACGCCGGCCTCTTCGGACTGCTCGGTCTCGTAGCGGCGGTCGCGCGGATGGACGTAGCCCTCGAGCACGATCTCGGCGTCGGCGAGCGTATAGGCATCGACCGTGCGGCACTTGACCATGCCGGATCGGCGCGCCCTGCACGGCGCCGGCGATGCCGATCTCGTCGCAGCCCATCGGCAGGATCGCGTAGTCGAACCCGGCGCCCGCGAGCAGCGTGCAGGCCGGCGGCACCCCGAAGCACATGCGTGATCGGGATCGGCTGGTCGTCCTTGTAGTACTTGTTCGCCACCTGCCACATGTGCGAGCCGGGCGAAATCTGGAATGTGCCGACATTGCCCCAGCGGAAATTCATCCGGTTGTAGCCGAGGTCGGTGCCGCCATCGAACTGATCGAAGCTGATGCAACGGATGCCGGAGCCGACCGTCAGTTCGGTCTCGTAGGTGGTGTGCCGGATCGGCACCATGTACTGGTTCACGTCCTTGCGGTTCGAGCACCACGTGCTCCTGCACCGGCGCATCGCTCCTGCGAGATGATCTCGGGCTTGAGCGGCTTCCGGAACGCGGCCGCGATCTTGCGGGTGCGCTCGACGTCGTCCTTCCAGCCGAACATCTTGTTGATGACGTTCATGTCGCCGAACAGGTTGGTGATCACCTGGTGTTTCGGCTTGCCCTTGACGTTGTGAAACAGCACCGGGCAGCCGCCGTCCATGTGCTTCTGCAGGCCGGTGATCTCGAGGTCGGGATCGACGGTTCTTCTCGGTCTCGATGAGGTCACCCTCGGCGCGAAGCCATGCGAGCTTCGAGCGCAGGTCGTGAGGATCAGTGGCCCTTGGCGTCGCGGCTTGGGTCAGGACTCTTTCCTCGGCGGGTTTGCCGTTAGCGGGCTTGTGCTTTGCGGGCTTTTCTCCGCGCGCCGGCTGTTGCATTCTTCTTCTCCTGAGGGCGTGAAATTCGCCGCAATATGACCGGTCTTGCCCCCGCTTGGAAGGCCTTCAAAAGCCGGATAGAAAGTGCGGCGCGGTCGACGCGGCGGCCTCCCAAACCCGCGAAGTCTCATCCTCCTGCCGCCGATCTCCCAATCTCCTCAACACGTCTCCGCACCATAATCCCCATGCCGGAACCCTCGCTCGAACGGCTGACCGTCCTCGTTGCGCCGGGATTGTTCATTATCCTGTGGAGTTCAGGCTTCATCGGCGCCAAATACGGCCTGCCTTATGCGGAGCCGTTTACCTTCCTCACCATCCGCATGATCGTCGTGGTCGCGCTGCTCGTCGTCATGGTGGCAATCGGGCGTCCGCCCTGGCCGTCGCGCGACGTGGTGGGGCACAACGTAGTCTCCGGGCTGCTGGTGCATGGCTGCTATCTCGGCGGCGTATTCATCGCGATCGAGAGCGGGCTGCCGACCGGACTCGTTGCGCTCATCGTCAGCCTGCAGCCGGTGTTGACCTCAACGGTCGCGAACCGCGTCCTCGGCGAACGCGTGGTGGCGCGGCAATGGGTCGGCCTCGCGCTCGGCCTCGTCGGTGTCTATCTCGTGGTCGAGGGCAAGCTCGCGAGCGGCGATACCGCGTGGACTGCCTGGCCGGCCATCACGGTCGCACTCGTCGGCATCTCGGTCGGCACGCTCTACCAGCGACGGTTCGGCACCGGCATCGACTGGCGCGCGCAGTTCTTGATCCAGTACGCGGCCGCCGGCTCGCTGTTCGGCCTCGCCGCGCTTGTCTTCGAAACCCGCGCGGTCGAGTGGAACCTGCAATTCGTTTTTGCGCTCGCGTGGCTCGTATTCGTGATGTCGTTTGCCGCCATCTGGCTGTTCTATTTCCTGATCAAGCGCATCGCGATGACGCGGCTTACGAGCCTGCTCTACCTCATGCCGCCGGTCACGGCGCTAATGGGCTGGGCTCTGTTCAACGAGCGTCTCGCGCCGCTCGCGCTTGCCGGCATGGCGGCCTGCGTGGCCGGGGTCTTCCTGGTGAACCGATAAAGCCGCTCCATGTGGCGCCGTCGCCGCTCGACAAAAGGCCGGTTCGCGTGGACACTCCGCACAACGTGGAGAGCGCTCCGATGCTGCGACGGTTCGGTTCTTTGCTGGCGGCGGTATTGCTGGCGGGGCAGGCCGGTCCCGCCATTGGGGACGATACGCTGCGGGTCGCGGTCGGTCAGCGCGGCCTGTGGGATACGTCGGTGGTCGAACTCGGCCAGCGCGGCGGCATCTTCAAGAAGCACGGTCTTGTGCTGGACATCCTCTACACCCAGGGCGGCGGCGAGACCCAGCAGGCCGTGATTTCCGGCAGCGTCGAGCTCGGGGTATCTGCCGGTGCCTTCGGGGTGTTCGGGGCCTTTGCGAAGGGCGCGCCATTGCGCATCATCGGGGCCGAGATGAACGGCGGCGGCGACCTGTTCTGGTACGTGCGATCGGATTCACCGGTCCGGTCGTTGCGCGACACCGACGGCAGGACCATCGCGTATTCCACCAATGGAGCGTCTACAAACGCCGTCGTGGCAGCCTTCATCAAGCAATTCGACCTTAAGGCCAAGCCAGTCGCGACCGGCAATCCGCCATCGACGCTGACGCAGGTGATGTCCGGCCAGATCGACGTCGGCTGGGCGGGGCCGCCGTTCGGCCTCGACCTCATCGATCAGGGCAAGATCCGCGTCATCGCCAACGGCAACGATGCAACCGCGCTGAAGAACCAGACCGTGCGGGTGCTGATCGCCAACGCCGCCACCCTTAAGGCGCGGGAAGGCGAGATCGCCCGCTTCATGGCCGGCTATCGCGAGACCGTCGACTGGATGTATTCCGATCCCGCGGTGTTCCGGCATTATTCCGATTTCATCGGCGTCAGCGAGGCGATCGGCCGGCGCTCGCGCGACGACTTTTTCCCCAAGGCCTCGCTCGATCCCGACGCCATTCTGGGTGTCGACGCGATCAACACCGACGCGGTCGCATTCAAATACATGGGGGCGCCTTTGACCAAGGCGCAACTCGCCGAGTTGATCCGGATTCCGCCGCGGTGATCCCGGTTCGATTCGTGCCGGCGCCACGCTCGCAATTTTTCGTGCACCGTCCTCGATTTTCTCTGCTTCTCCAAACCGCACGGGGCGCTAGCTTGAATGTCGATTGCGGTGCTCGCCGCCGGATCAATCGAATGGACCCCGCCGATGCAGACGAGCCGACAACGAATCTGGCGTTCCTTCTGGCATGCCGTGATGCCGATAAACTCGCTGCAATCGGGACCACGGCCGTTTCGGCTGCTCGGGGAAGACATCGTCCTCTTCCTCGATGGTGATGGTCGCCCGGCGGCGCTGAGGGACCGGTGCCGCCATCGCACCGCCAGGCTTTCGAAAGGATGGTGCCGGGACGGCGGGATCGTGTGCGGCTACCACGGGTGGCAATACAATCGCGACGGCCGGTTGACTCGCATTCCCCAACTTGATTCCAGTCTGCCGGTGCCGGATCAGGGCGTGGCCGCGTATCGTTGCCAACAGCGGTACGGTTATGCGTGGGTTGCTCTCGGTGATCCGGTGCAGCCGCTGTTCGATATTCCCGAAGACTCTGATCCGGCGTTCCGGCGCATTCCGCAATTTTACGAATCGTGGAAGACCTCGCCGCTGCGCCTGATGGAGAATTCCTTCGATAATGCCCACTTCGCTTTCGTGCATCGCGGCACCTTCGGAAACATGGCGCAGCCCAAGCCTGGCCGCTACGTCATCAAAGAAACCGAGAACGGCTTCTATGCGGAGGCCGTGACCTCCGCGCTCAATCCGCCGAGTTCGCACCAGGTCACCGGATGCACGCAGCCGGAGATCGATCGGGTCTTGCGCAGCACCTGGTTCGCGCCGTTCGGCCGCCGGTTCGACATGGAGTATCCGAGCGGCATCCGCCACATCATCATCAGCTATGCCACCCCGATCGATGACGACAGCATCCAGGTCGTCCAGTTCCTTTACCGTAACGACACCGAAGTGGATTGCCCCGCGAGCATGCTCATCGAATGGGACGCGAAAATCATTGCCGAGGACAAGGAGGTCTTGGAGTCGACCGACCCGGACATCGTGCTCGACAGGCGCAGTCGCGAGGAAATTCATATGCCGTCCGACCAGCCGAGCCTGATCATGCGCAAGCGTTTGTTGGCCATGCTGCAACAGCGCGGCGAAGCGGAGGTTATCGGGAGAAAACTGGAAGGAGCGGCGGGTATTCCGACCGGCTGATCCGGCTGCGTCCTGAGGGGGGCGCAGTAGGAGCGGCGCAGCAGGCTCCGATTGCGTACCCACATTACGCGGCCGCCAGCCCACCCTTCTCCTCAATGAAATCCACCACCGTCTCGACGCCGTCGCCGGCGCGGATGTTGGTGAACGCGAACGGCCGGGTGCCGCGCATACGCCTGGCGTCGCGCTCCATGACGGCAAGCGAGGCGCCCACGTGGGGGGCGAGATCAATCTTATTGATGACCAGGAGATCGGAGCGCGTGATGCCGGGGCCGCCCTTGGACGGGATCTTGTCGCCGGCCGCGACGTCGATCACGTAAATGGTGAGGTCGGCGAGTTCCGGCGAGAAGGTGGCAGCGAGGTTGTCGCCGCCGGATTCGATCAGGATCAGGTCGAGGGCGGGGAACCTGGCTCGCATGTCGGCGATTGCCGCGAGGTTCATCGAGGCGTCTTCCCGAATGGCGGTATGCGGGCAGCCGCCGGTCTCGACGCCGACGATCCGTTCCGGCGGCAGCGCGCCCGAGCGCACCAGATATTCGGCGTCCCACTTGGTGTAGATGTCGTTGGTGATGGCCGCGATGTCGTAGCGTTCGCGCAGGCGCTTGCACAGCGCGTCCATCAGCGAGGTCTTGCCGGACCCGACCGGGCCGCCGACGCCGACCCGAAGCGGACCGTGGGCATTGAGCATGGTGAACAGCCTTTTTGTTCGTCATGCCCGGCTATGACGATGGTGAAGCGCCGGCCGCGACGACCGTCATGACCGGAACAGCCGCGTATACTGCGTCTCGTGGCGCATGCCGGCAATGTCGGCGCGCAGTGTCGCGGTGCCGATGTCATCGAGGCTCGTCGTTGCGGCGTGCGTGGCCGCCTCGCCAATCGACGCTTCCAGCGCCGCGAGCGTCCGCTGGCCGTTGGTCTGGCCGAGCGGAATGAGGCGCACGCCCGCGGAGACGAGGTTCGACGCGACCCCGTGCAGGAACCCGTGCAGCGCAGGCGCGAGCGCAATGCCGTGTCCGGCACAGGCCGCGCCGACCGCGACCGGGTAGGCGAGGGGGCCGTCCCATGCGGCGATGAGTTGGTCGAGTGCCCGGGAAGGCCATGCCGCCTGGGTGATCTGCAGGAAGGCCTGCCCCTGCGAGGTCGTTTCCAGGAACCGCTCCTTGGAGCCGACGAGCGCCGCCGCGAGCTCGGCGGTCTCCGTGACTGCCTCGTCGTCACCGCACGCGACCGCGCGGTGGACGTGGACGAAAATGACGGCGTCGCAGAACACACTGCCGTGCTGGATCAGGGATTCCAGCCAGCCGCGCAACGTATCGGCGTTGTTGATGTCGCCCGCCTCGACCGCCCATTCGATACCTCCCGAATAGGAGAACGCCCCGACCGGATAGGCCGGCGACATCCAGGTCATCAGGCGATAGAGGGCGGGGCCGCCTTCGGCGATGGTGGGTTGGCGCAATGGCGGCGCCGCATCGTATCCTTCCTCCGCCCTTGCGGAGGACTGATGTTCTTTAACATGCTCATTCATATGTCAAAAACTTGCGCAAAATCGCATGCGCAGAAGTTGTGTAGAGGATTTTCGACGTTTCGCCCTTCGAGATTTCAGTCTGCTCGCGAGGCGTCCAAAATGCAAATTCGGCGACCCACTTCCACGGCGCGAGGATCGGAACAAAATCGCGCAAGCCATTGCCGAGGAGTTGCCTGGGCAAGCGGCCACGAACTGTGCGAGGTTCCGCCGCGGAAATACGAGCCGGCCTATTACGAGCGACCTGCGAACTCAGCCCGGCGGCTTTTTGGCCGGCGGCTTGCCCCCGGGAGGATGCGGGGGAGTAGCGGCAATTTTGGGGGTGGCCGCGGGCTTCGGCGGCGGCTTGGGCGCGCCGGCTTGAGTTCCTGCCGTCGGACTCGGCGGCTTAAGCTCCTTTTTTGCCGGCGTGACGGCGCCGGTAGCAAGGGCGTTGGCTGTGCCGGTATGCGGCGCATTGCCCGGCGCCGGTCCTTTCGGGGCACCGTTGCCGAGCCGATCCTTGCCGGTGTTTGCAAATCCAGTGGCCGGCCCGCTCCTCGCCGCAACGACCCCTTTGCCGGTGAATTCTCCGGGCTTCGAGGTCGCCGCAACGGCGGGTGACCCATGGTTTACAGACGCGAGCAGCGCTTTGTTGGTGCTGGCGGCGGTTTGATGCTGGGTCTGCTCCGTCGTGGGCGGGGTATGCGGTTCATTCGCCGCGGCCTGCTCCTGGGCTGTCGGTTGCGCCGCCGTTCCGCCCGTACCTCCGTTGAAGCTGACGTTGGTCACGTTATTGGTGACGATGGTCTTACTGTAGGTGGTCACGCTGACGCCGCCGAAATTATTGACGGTGCTATTGTAGGAGAACACGCCGCCGCGCCACAGCCCGCCCTCATATCCGACGCCGCCGTAGCCGAAGCCGTAAGAGACGCCACCATAGAAACCGACGTGGTTTCCCCAATATCCGCCGTTCCAGGCATAGATGCCATCCCGCCATCCCCAATAGCCCGGCGTCCAAAGCAGACCTACCGTTGGGGGGCGCACCCAAGTGCCGGGGACCCAAAAATAGCCATCAGGACCATATGCCCAATAGCCGGGCGTCCAAAGAAAGCCGGGCTCTGGAATGGCCGGCTGCACATAGACCGGCAACGCCGGCGGAGCGATGGTAATGCTGATGATTTGCGCCATGGTCGCCGCCGGCGTGACCGTTACGGCGGACGCAGAAAGAATCCCAATGATGAACCGAAAACGTCGCATGTTTGCCCCCTTTTGATGGGGCAGCGTCGCGCTCGGAATGTCGCGAGATTGAGGCTCAGGGTTGTCGAGCTAGAGGCGCAACGTTGTGATTTATCACACGTGCCTGATAGCACTCAGACCTACCAAGTCAGCAAGTCACGCCGATAACCGGGGAGGAAAACTGACGGATTGGAACGCTCCGCCCGCTCAACAGCCCTTGCAGATTTGCAACTTGGTGTCGAGGTCGCGAAGGCTGGGGTCGCCGCGTTTTTCCCTCCGCAGGGGGTCGGCCGGCACGTCTGCCTGGCCGGGTTGGCGGTGCCCAACAGGTGCCGGGAGCGGGCCCTGGCGCACAGCGGCGGCACCGGTCGGCGGTGAGTTCGTCGTCGTCGACCCCGGCGCGGAATCCTGCGCCATGGCGCCGCCGGCAGACAGCATCAGAATTGCGCCAGCTCCGATAAGCCATTGCATGGGCTGCTGCACCACACGCACTCCGTTTCTTGGATCGAAAACACCCCGGAATGAACCAAACGTCCGGACCGGTAAGTCAGCGATGCCACCAAGCCCTCGATCGCTCAGCGACGATGAAACTTTAACTTGAAACGTGACGATATGTGGGCCGCTCCGGCTTCATAGTAAACTTGGACCATGGAAGATCAAGCAGCTTTGGTGGTGGTCGCATGCCAGCACCAACAAACGCTTGTAATATGCGCTGGTCCGCCGAGTGCCCGACCTTGTCCAGCTAGCCTGAAGGCAAGCGAGCAGGCATCAACGACATTCGCCGATGTGTTCGCCTTCGATGGAAACGCTAGTGTTGACGAACTCCCGACCCGCCATCGCGCCTTTGGACACGATTGTCGCCGTGTAGTGCTTGGGGGTGTCAAAGGTGAAGTCGCCGGAGACGTCCATATCCATTTGCCCTTTGCACAGCATGCGCCAGCGTAGCGAGGTCGCGGTCGAGCTGAATTCGGCCCGCTCGCAGTCCGAATTCACGGTGCGGTATTCGGGACTGAATGTCTTCGCGGTATCGCTTGCCTGTTCGACCGAAAGGCAGCGGCTCCGAACCTGCGGCGGCGTCTTCGAGCCATTCATGATTATGGTCTCGGTGAGTTGCCACTCGCCGGGTGCGATGCCGTCTGCCATTACGCCGGTAGCGCCGGCGCATAGCAGCGCGGCACCGGCGAGGTGCGCGACGGCGGCGCGCCGCAACGGGCGAGGCGCGTTTGCGGCGCGACGCGGGCGATCGCATTTCATCGGGTGCTTTTTCATCGACAAAGTTTATCGCGACCGTGCCCCGAAAGCCAGTATCGAGGCCCGTCGCAGGGCGAACGCGCGAGGGCTATGCGGCGTGGGCGGGCACGGCGCGCCGGGCCGCCCGCATCCTGACCGCGTAGACAATCGCAAACCCGATCGCGAGCACGACGATCGATACCAGCGGCCTGTACCACAACCATGCAATCGCGATAACGACTGGTACGACGATCGCGGTCATCAGAAATGCGAGGAGGCCGACACCGGCGCCGAGCACGTCGCCGATCAATGGCACCACGCTGCCGAGCACCGATACTGGCCCCCCGACGAGCGCCCAGCCGATGTACATCAGGACGATGCCGACGGCGCGCAGGATCCAGGTAAGCATGCGGTTGTCGGCCTCCGCGGCTTTGAACATGTCGTTTGCCGAGACCGAACCCTCTTTTGCCATCAACAGGCGGTCGCCGGCCTTGGTCTGGAATTCGGTGAAGTCGGCGCCGGACTGCCGGCCGATCAGGCTCGTCGGACCGATGCGCGCGATGTGATAGGCTACACGCAAATCGCCGATCCGCGGCCGCGCCGGATCGGCTCCAACGTAAATCCTGCCGTCGGTGACAATTGCGGATCCGAGGCGGTCGCGTAGCACGGTCGCGGTTGCGGGATCGACCGCGTAGTCGTCGTCCGCCGCAAGGCGGCGCAGCACGGCTTGGCCGGGCTTGAACGCGCCAAGTGTGGCGTCGCCCGCCACGACGTCCAGGTGCCGGTAGCGCAGCTGCGGATTGCCGTGGCCGTTCGGCTCGTGGAACCGGGCGGAATCGATGCGCGGCTCCGACCACGTTTGGATGTAAGTGTAGGTGGTGATCTTGTCCTCGGAACCGCCGAGATTCTTGTGCGTCTCGGTGCGGCTCTCCTCTTTCCACTGATAGGTTTCGACAGTGCGCACGAGCCGGGCGGCCGGCGTTGAAATTCCGAATTCCGAATCGGCAAGCGGCACCTTGGTGGCGAGGTCGCCGGTGACGTGAACGAGCTTGCCCTCGTTGGCCGGATCGACCTTAGCTTGATCGCCGTCGATCACGAGCCGCTCCCCTTCGCTGAGCGAACGTGCGGTCTGCACGGCGCGTCCCTCGTTCCAAAACAGCAATGCAGCGGAGCCGACGATGAGGGCAAGACCGATCAGGACGCCAGCGACCGATTGGCCAAGGCGCGACAGCCAGGATTGGTGCGTCGTTTCGGTTATGCTGTCAGGCGCAGCGGATTGATAATCGTCAGACATGCCGGCCCCCCACGTGTTCTGCGATTCGGATCATCGCAAAGCGCATCGGCCTGCGCAACGCAAGGGCGGCCGCGCTCACCGCCGCGTGCGTTCCGGGAAGGCGGCGGCGAGACCGTCGCGGGTTGCCGCGATGACGCCGCGCTCGGTGATCAGGCCGGTGACGAGGCGTGCAGGGGTGACGTCGAAGGCATAATTCGCGACCGGAGAGCCATCCGGCACGACCGTCACGGTCTCGATCCGCCCATCGCCGGTACGGCCCGTGATGGTGGCAACCTCCTCGGCCCCGCGCTGTTCTATGGGAATTTCCACAAGCCCGTCCGACAGCGCAAAGTCGATAGTCGAAGACGGCAGCGCGGCGTAGAACGGCACGCCGGTATCGTTGGCTGCGAGCGCCTTCAGATAGGTGCCGATCTTGTTGCAAACATCGCCTTGCGCGGTCACCCGGTCGGCGCCGGTGATGACAAGATCAACGAGGCCGTGCTGCATCAGATGACCGCCCGTGTTGTCGGCGATCACCGCATGGGGTACGCCCTGGTGCCCGAGTTCCCATGCGGTCAGCGAAGCGCCCTGATTGCGCGGCCTGGTTTCGTCGACCCAGACGTGGAGCGGCACGCCTTTGAGATGGGCCTTATAGATCGGCGCGGTCGCGGTCCCCCAGTCGACCGCAGCAAGCCAGCCAGCATTGCAATGGGTGAGGACGTTGACGGGGGTGCCTAACGGCTTGCGGGCCGCCACCGCCTCGATCAGCGCAAGGCCGTGGTCGCCGATCGCGGCGTTGTCGACGATGTCCTCCTCGCAGAGCGCCGCCGCGCGCGCATAGGCGGCGGCGACGCGCTCGCCGTGCGGCCGGTTGCGTACCGCGGCGACGATTTCGTCGAGGCCCCATTTGAGGTTGACCGCGGTCGGCCGCGTGGCGAGCAGCCGCCCGTAGGCCTCATCGAGCGCCACATCCGAGGCGTCGACACGCGATGCGAGACACAATCCGTACGCCGCGACGGCCCCGATCACCGGGGCGCCGCGGGTCTGCATTGATGCAATGGCATGGGCAGCGTCCGCGACCGTCTCGAGCCGCAGGGTCCGCACCGCATGCGGCAGTGCGGTTTGGTCGATGATTCCAATCGACCAACCGTCGGCTTCAATCCAGACGCCTCGGGTCTGTCGTCCGGCAATCAGCATCGCGGTTTCCATCACTTGACCAGGAGGCACGGGGCTTTGCGGCACGACCGCGCACGGCATCAGGGCTTACGGAACCCAGGTTCCCGGCCGGCGCGGGCGCCCCGGCACGGCATCATGCGACCCAGCGCCCCCTGCCGGCGCTCGAATCCCAAAACGACACGATGATCAGCCTCGATGAACCGGTCATGACGGCGAGGGCTTGTCAACATCTGGTCAATACGCGTGATTTCCGGCAGATACTGCGATAGGGTGCCGATGCCGGCAAGGGATGGGGTCGCAGCCGCTTTACATGAGTGCGAACGGGCGCGCAGCATCGAACGTCATTGAACTTCACGCCGCGGACCGGCGCGAGAGGAAGGTTGTCGCTGCCGCAAGGGTCGTTTCCATCGACTACAGGTCGATTGTGGAAAACGCAGTTGCCGGTCTCGTCCACAATACGCCCGATGCGCGCCGTGAAGTATATTCCCAGGCTCGCCAAACCGTAAGACGCCATCTCCAACTGATGCGGCTGCCGGAGCCGATCGTCGAGGTCGAGAAGCTCTCCCTCGACCTCACCATAAAAAAGATCGAACGGCAGTGGCGGTCCTGGCAGGCGGCCGAGCAGGCCATTCCCGATATCGCGGGCGAGCCTACGGCCAAGCCCGCCGCGGTCGCTAATTCAGTCGCTTCGCTCTCCCAAGCGCTCGCCGCTCTCGCGCAGGCCCTGGGGTTGCTGACGGCGAGCCTGGGTTTACGGCCGCTCATTTCTTTGTTTTGGATGATGCTGTGGCCGGTGCGGGCGATCCTGAGATTGATACGGTCGTCCATCGGCCTTGCGGTGGCGTTGCCGGTCGCCGTGGTGGCGATTTTCGCCGTCTACTTCGTCGACAACAACACCGCCTACAAAAGTCTTGTCGACGGCCCGGCGGGCCGATGGATTTCGCATCTCGACATCGTGCCGCATGCGCCACCCCCGCGAACGCGCAGCAAGGCGGCGGACCAGGTCCGGACCGGCACCCAGGCGAGCGCCCGCCTCGATGCACCGCCCGGGCCGGCCGCGACGTCGGCACGGCCCGCCGTCGTGGAAATGCCGACGCGACCCGTCGTGCCGGATGCGCCCGTGCAATCGGCCACTGAGTTGCCGCAACGCCCGGCACCAGTCGAATCTGAGCCCTATCGCGGCCCCACCCGGGTTCGCCCCATCCGGGCCGAATTCACCGGCACGATCGCGACCGCAGCGGCGCCGGCGACGGACTTCGAAGCGGCGCCGGTTGGGCCAGCGAAACCGTCGAACCCATGCGATGCCAAGCCGGTACTGGCTGACCGGATCAGTTGCGCTATCACCAATTGGGCGGGGTCGGATCAAGCGCCCAGGACGAAGTCGGGCAACAGCGGCCGGCCGCGCTGGTTGCCGGGCTTTGCGGTGATCAATGACGTCGCCGGAACGCGATCGGCATCGGCAACGCCGTTCGATCCGCCGACTGCCACCGCCCCAACCGCGGCCTTCGAGGTGGCGGCACTGCCCGGGCCAGCGCTATCCGGTCCGCCACCCGGGCAAGCCGCCGCCATTGCGTCTCCTGCCCCGGCGTCCAGCACCGCAGCGCCAATCGCGCGTCCAGCCAACGCCAAGCTCGCGGCCCTCATCGACAGCGGCAGGAAGTGGTCGAACAAGGGCGATCTTGAACACGCCGTTCGCGATTTCAGCGAGGCAATCCGCGTCGACCCCAAGTATCCCGACAGCTATGCCGAGCGCGGCCAAGCGCTGTTTAAAATGGGTGAGACGGAGCGTGCCATTGCCGACTACAGCGCGGCGCTTGCGCACGATCCGCAGTTTGGCGCCGCGCTGCGGTCGCGTGGCATGGCATATCTCTACCGTGGATCGCCGGATCTCGCGCTTGCCGACCTGTCGCGGGCAATCGGGTTGGTGGAAAGCGATCCGAGCCTGCTGGCTCCAATCGAGTTGTTCTATGCGCGCAGGAGCCGCGCCGCGATCTATAGTTCGAAGCAGCAATACGATCTGGAGATCGGCGATTGCACCGCACTCATCGAAGCGCAGGCAAACGACCGGATGGTCGCTGAGGTACTCAAGCAGAACTACGGCGACGTTGGCGCCGCGAACGTGATAGCGGCGATCTATCGCCAGAGGGCCACCGCGTATATCAGGCGATCGAACTGGGAACTCGCGGTCGCGGACCTTTCGGCTGCGATTCCGCTCAGTGCCGATCGCGGCTACGCGGCGCTGATGGACCGCTCGAAGCTGCACGAAGGGCTCGGCCAGCGCGACGAGGCGATTGCCGACCTGCAAAGCGCTCTGGCCGTGCGCCCCGGCAGCGAAGAGGTCCGCCTTGCGCTCAGGCGCCTCGGCGCCGCACCGAAACTTCCTGGCCGGCCGATCTGATTCGACGAGCGCTGGCGATTAGCGGCGCCGGAAGACATGGATTTCGAGATGGATTTGAGGGTAGTTTGACTGTTAGTAGCTTGGCCAACGGCACGGCCGCACCAAGACTGGGGAGACCGGAATGCGAAACATCGTGATCGCGCTCGCCTTGATTTCAGCAGCCGCATTCTGGGCGGTGGACTGCCCGGTCGCTATGCCGGCCGGGACGCCCGGCGGCCTCAATCCAGCAATCGATCGGGCCCAAAGCATCGAGACGGTCCTGTATCGTTGCCGCCTTGTTCAGTACTGCGGCCCAACCAGTTGCGAATGGCGCCGTGTCTGCCCGCGGGGCTGTCCGGACGGAATATCGTGCGCTCCGCTGTACGGCGCCTACGGACCGTGGGGAGGGCAGGCCTATTGGGGCAGCTACAGCGTCCCCTATTATTATCCGCGCTGAGCCGGCGGCCTTACCCGCTGACGTGCAGACGCAGGTTGCATCGTTGCGTTCGCAGCAGATTTGGGCTCGTGAACGTGCGGCTACGGCACGGCACTACATCTTCGTCGCTGCTGCCGTTGTTGTTGCGGCACTCTCAGTTGCGGCATCAACAGCAATTCGTGCCGCGGAAACGGCTGGCGCGTGGCGACTGGTGCGCACCCCAAACCCGCTCGGCGGAGCCGATGCTGTTTCGATCACCCACACCGCCGATACCGCGCGGTCCGATCCTGACTTCGTCGGGTTGATGCTTCGCTGCACACCGAGCGGACCGGAGGCCGCCGTCATCCTGATCGTGCCGCTCCCGCCGCGCGCGCAGCCTCGTGTCACGCTCGGAACCGGCGGTGACCGGGTCCTGCAGGTCGAGGCCACAATCGGCATGCCCGGTTCGATTGTCGTACTGCCGAGGCCAGCCGCGGTCGCCCTGATGGGGTCCTGGCGGTCCCTCGATGAGGTATCGATCGAGGTCGCTGCCGAGGATCAGGTCATCCACGGTACTGTGACGCTCGCCGGGCTCGACCAGGCGTCCCGAACGCTTAATGCAAATTGCGTTGTGCAGCCCTAACGCAGAAACCGGCCAGCGGATCAAAGCCATTGGAGCGCCAGCCGACTTAAAAGTTAAAGTGAAGGCGCCACGGGCATATAAATTTGAAATTGTATTTCTTATATTATTCTTCTATAGGTTGTAGATCGTATCTTTCATCGATTATTAATGTCCGGAGCGGACCCTTACGGGAAAAGGGCACCTCATGATGCTGTTCGGTCTCCTTGGCAGTCTGGTTGGCGTCGTGCTCGGCATGCGCTACCGCGTCTTTATCTTGTTCCCCGCAATCGCGCTCGCTTGGGCCGCCATTGCGGCGGGGGGATTTGTCAGCAACGATGCTTCCTTGTCCATGATCGCCGCGATGCTACTGACTGGCGCCGCCCTTCAGTTCGGATTTTTGATGGGAATAACGACGCGAGCATTGGTAGCCGCCACCCGCACCCCCTCGCGTCGCGGCGAGGGAGCGTCGCGGCTGCCGGCCGCTCAATAGGCCATCTTTCCACGCGTCACCTCGAAGCAGGTGCGCAACAGGATCGCGAAGTCCAGCCCGACGCTCCAATTATCGATGTACCAAAGGTCGTGCTCAACCCTTCGCTGCATCTGCTCGACGGCGACCGTTTCGCCCCGGTAGCCTTTGATCTGGGCCCAGCCCGTCATCCCGGGTTTCATGTGATGGCGGAACGCATAATCGGCGATAAGCTCGGCATACTTGTCGTCGTGGGCAACCGCGTGCGGCCGCGGGCCAACGAGCGACATGTCGCCCCTGATCACATTGTAGAGTTGCGGCAGTTCATCGATGCTGGCGCGGCGGAGAATGCGGCCGACGCGGGTCACGCGGCAGTCCGTACGTGTCGCCTGGTCCACACGAGGGCCGTCTTCCAACACATTCATGCTGCGAAACTTGAAGATTACGAACTGTCGGCCGTTGAAGCCATTACGCCGCTGGCGGAAGATCACCGGCCCAGTGGAATCCACCCTGATGGCGATCGCCGTCACGATCAAAAGCGGCGCAAGCGCAAACAGCGCAATCGACGCCACCACGATGTCGCACAAGCGTTTCTGCAACTGCTCGGAAACCGTAAGGGGGCTGCGCTGCATCTCAACGGATAATAGTGTGCCACCGGCGACAATTGGCTGTTTGAGGATCTCGGCTACCGTGCGGTCCGGTAGTAAACGCACCGGTAGCGGCAACGCGCGCAGGTGCTCGCGGAGATCATCGAGCCGGTGAACGTCGCTCCACGACACGGCGAGCACCACCTCGTCGGCCATCTCACGCCGCGCGAGGTCGATGGCGTTGTCTATAGCGGTACGATCACCGGCCGCGAGCACCGCACGGTCCTGGCCACCACTCAGCAAGGTGACACGTCCGAGTTCAGTTATTGCAAAGCGCCTTGCAAGATCGAGGCTCGTCAGCGTCGCGAGTTGCTCGCGGTCTCCGATCACCACGGCGCGGCGCCCAACCGTGGCTCCGCGATCGAACGCGGCGCGCAAGTAACGCGCCGACACGGCCCGCGCGCCGATTACAAAAACCGGTCCGAGAACGCCATATAGCAGCACCGTTCCGCGGGAGAATTCGGCGCCGATCTTCAACAGAAAGAGGAATAGAACGAGCAGCAAGACGACGAGAAGCCAACTTACGGCAAGGCGGCCGAACCGATGATCGAATCCAAGGAGCGTTGAGAATCCATAGAGACCCCAGGACTTCGCCACGAATACGAACAGCACGGCGGCGACCACGCCAAGTCCGAAATATTCATCGGCAAAGAGCAAGCTGCCATTAGCGAAAAGGTTGTATAATAGGCTTGATACGACCGACGCGAAAGTGATCGAAATCACGTCTGCGGTCGCAACCAGAATGGCGACCGCAGTATCGGAAAACCGAAGCGGCGACGCCGTTTGATAGATGGGGCTTATGTTCCCGTCGAGTTTGACGCTGTCACTCATGGCAAAAAAGCGCTTGGTTGCCGCACTTCATCAATAACATCCAGTTACGAGTTGAACAAGCAATGGAAATATCGTCGGCATTGTGGTCCGAACAGAACCTGCGTGTTTATTTGAAACTTGACCCGGGCGCCTGCCCGAAAGTGGGCCTCTGGCGGAGGATGATCGTGTTGCCACTTACCGGCGTCACCCGCTAAGATCGGAACTGCGAGCGCGAATTTGGGGCGAAGCCGGCCGATATGGCGGATTATTATACGCTATTGGCGCAGACGATCCGGGAAACCAGTGAGGACCCCGCCAAGTTGCGGGACGCCGTGTACGAGTTGGCAAGGCTTGCCCTCAGGCGGCATCTGAATACGCAGCCCATAAGCATCGCCGAGACCAAGCGCCATATGAGCGATCTCGAAGATGCGATCGCGCGCCTGGAGGCGCAGGCGACCCGGTCAAACGCACCGCCCGACCGCGATCCCGCGATCGCACGCCTGGAGGCCGAGGCAACCCGGCCAACCGCCCGGCCCGGCCGGGAATCCGCGATTGTACGCCCGAAGGTGGAGGAGACCCGGCCAAACGCACAGCCCGACCGTGACTCCGCGATCCCCACGAGCCTGAAGGCAGCCCAACCGAGCCACCGTGTACCCGTCGAATCCGACGAGGACGTGACCGAAATTGACGTCGAGCTTCATGCCGGAACGTGGGACGCGCCGCGGACCCAACCGGCGGAGCGGGACGGCTCGCGCGATCTCGTGCTGGTTTCCGATCGCACGGTCGCCGCCAGACGCCCTTACCTCGTCAATCCGGACGATTTCGTGAATCCTGACGTGACCTATCGGATTCCGGCTGAACCGCGGGACCCGGGCCGGGCTCTGCTGTCCGGACTAAAGGTCATGTTTCAACTCGCCATCGCGGCGCTCGCCGTCGCGGCGTTCTACATTGCCATGTGGGGACGCAGCGATCCGGTTCGGTCTGTCCAGGAGGTACCGCCGGCAGCTGCGCAAGGGACAAGCGGCTCCCCCACCGCTGCGCAGGGCGCGCCCGCAATCGGGACTACGACGGCTGCCGCGCTGCCGCCGGTTGCAGCAGCACCGGGTGCAGCGGTCCCGGTTGTGGTCGCCCTCCCGTTCCCGCGTCCCAGCGCTTACGGCGTCTATGCGGTCCGCGACAACGAGTTGATCGCGCTCCAGCCGGTTCAGGCCGCGCCGGTCGATCCGCGTACCCGCAACCAGCTTCAGATCGTCGATCCGGGTCGCACCGTCATCGCCGACGCAAAACTCGCCTTCGTGGTATTTCGCCGCGACCTCGCCGCGCACGCGCCGGAAAAAGTCTCGGTACGCGTCGCAGCGCGCATTGCCCATTCAATGAATTTCGACTCGGCTGGAATGGCGGTTGTTACGATACCGGCGACCGACACTTGGCTCATTCGCGACCAGGGCTATGATCTGCGGGTGACACCGATCCGCGAGAGCCCCGAGATGGTGATGTTGAACCCGGAAAATCCGGCCTTGTCTTTTCCCTCCGGCCGCTATGAGCTCATGTTCGGTGGGCAGGCCTACGATTTCATCGTTGCCGGCGACGTGATCGATTCGGCTCATTGCGTGGAGGGCGTCGCCACGGTCCGCGGGCCGGAGTTCTACGAATGCAAATCGCTTTAACGCCATCCTTAAAATGTTGAAGACTTTTCGGCCGTAATCGCACGCGCCGGCCTCACGTCGCGACGGGAACGGACTTTGGACGCGCAGTGGTCCTGACGGTCTTCGAGGACTTGGTGGAGCCGGATTTCCGGCGCTCGCCGACACGGGTAGTGGGTACGTCAGCAACCGGACTTGGCGGCTCGGCGCGACCAACCAAGGCCATCATCCGGGGGACGCAGATACGTTCCGCATCGTAGGTGTCGACAACCGTTTGACGCGCCTTCTCGCGCATCGTTTCGTAGCGGCGAGGATTCGCCAGAACCTCAATGACCCGATCCGCAAGCCCGGACACATCGAAAAACGGTACCAACAGTCCGTTTTCGCCGTCGATCACCTCGGCGACAGGCGGCGTATCGGACCCAACGACCGCGCAACCGGCGCTCATGGATTCGAGCAGGGACCACGACAGGACGAACGGGTAGGTCAAATAAACATGCGCTGACGAGATTTGCAGCGCGCTCAGGTAATGCTGGTAAGGAAGCCTGCCGACAAAATGCACGCGGCTCGCGTCGATCCGGCCGGCTACTTCCCGCAGATAGACGGATTTCCAGGTCGTGCCGGCCGCCGGCCGCAATCCGTAAGACGTTCCGTCTGCCCCGATAATGAGGACATGGGCGCGCCGGCGCTTTTCCAGGATACGCGGAAGCGCTCGCATGAAAATATGATAGCCACGCAGCGGTTCGAGGTTGCGGGCAACGAAGGTAATGACCTCGTCATCCCGAGTGAATGTTTGCCCCGATGGCAACCGAAACGTTGCACGCCGCTCCGGTTTGACGACATCGACATCGACACCTTCATGAATGACTTCGATCTTGTCGTGGAATTGGGGCGGAAAGGTCGACTGCTGCCATCGGGTCGGCGAAACCCCGCGATCGCAATCGGACAATCCCAGCAGAGTGGTGGCGTTCTTGAGGTGCAGGTTGACGAGGCCGTCGAGCCCGCTTTCAGGGAATTCCGGATCGAACGCGACGTCGCGGCCGCTGCCGCCGTAGAAGAACTCGCAATATAGCAGCAGCCGTGCATGCGGGAAGACGGTCCGCAGCGGCAGCGTCTCGCCCCAACCCGGGTGCGCTAGTATCACGTCCGGGACAAACCCCGATGCCACCATGGAGGTCAGATTGTAGAGCACCTGCTCGGCTCGCTGGCATTCGACGTCAAAACGCCGGGCGAACGGGTGCGTTCCTGTAACGTCCGGGTCCGAGAACGCGTATTTCAACAGCCGCACGCCTTTGACGGCGCGTGCGGTCGGCGATCCGACCGCTGTGAGTTGGTCGCCACCCTGACGAAGCAAGGCGCGGACGAGATAGCGATATTGCGCCGGGAAATTATTGTGAACAAATAGGATATTCATTTTTTCGACTGGCTGCGCTTGGCATTTTTCCGATCCCCGATTCAAGTACCTATAATCGGGCAGCCGCGCAGCGGACCGCGATGTTGCGGCACCGACCCACGCTTCTAACCATTTTGAGTGATGATTTAACACAAAGCCAACAAAACAGCGTATCAACTCCCGCGCGACTATTAGATTGCGTAACTACCACCGCCTGATCGGTCTCCGACTCCAGAATTGAGGTTAAGCCATTGACGTTTCATCAACTTACCACATAATTACTGGGAATTTGGAGAGCGGCGGGCATGGCGCAGTCTAAGAGCTTCGGACAGGTCAAGACAGTCGATCTGACCAGAGGCTTGTTTATCATTCGCTATGCCACCGCAGAGGATGAATTCCAGCCGCCGAAAATCACTATTGCGGTGGATCCGCCCGCGCATCGCGGTGTCGATTTCATATTGCATCCAGACGCCGACGACACCGTGCTGTGGCAACCGGGCGCTGCGTTGGTGGTGCGAACAACGAGCCCGGCCAAGTTGCTCATCGAAGTGACGCCCGTCCACGGCGCGGGGTCCACCGCGGCGAACGTGAAGATTGAGCGGATCAGTCAGGGCGAACCCACCGCGGTTTCAACCCTGGTCGCGGCCCCGCCCGCCGCGATCGATCTCGGCGCCATGCGGGTGCTCGGACATGTGGCAGGCATCGGCGACGTAATGGTGGGCGCAAACGAATGGATTGCCGGGCCCGCCGCCCCATCCCGTATCGAGGGCATCGCCATCGAGTGGCCGAGCAAGCCACCGCAATTGGATATCCGCTATTCGGTCAAGCTCGGCCGGCCCCAAGCAGGGCCGAGCCGGATGCTGGAAATCGGCTCCTATGCGGGAACGCGCGGACAGGCGATGCCACTGACCGGCGCGGCGTTCGAAGTGTCGGGCGCGACGAGCGCGGATTACCAACTCTGCGTCGAGGCAGCATTCCTCGGCTCCCCGACTATGCGAGTCGTCGGCAAGCGGGTCGTGGTGTCTGGGCCGACTGGCCGCGAGCCGCTGGTCGGCCTACGCGTCAATCTGGAACCACTCGCTGCCGCCATTGAACGCGAGACTAGTCGGCCGGCCGCACGCCCGGTAACGACGACCCGCGTAGCGCCCATGCCGGTGCCGATGCCCGCGCCCATGCCCGCGCCCCTGCCGATCCCCCAACCGCCGCCGGCGGCAAAGGCGTCGAGCCGCGTCAGGGTCTTTCGCAGTCGATCCAAGGAAGACAAGTCCCCCGCGTAAGGACAGGCTCATCCCCGTTGAGATACAGGCAGCAGGGCAGTACGGAACCGAACGTTTGATTCCCCCGCGTTTTCCAACTTGGACTGCTAATTGCTTGGCCAAATGTTCTCCGGGGCGAATTGCTCATCATGGCAGCCGATCTCACGATTTTCGACGAGCCGCACCACCACGCCCTGGAAATCATGGCGACGCGCGCTCTCGCGGATGGCGACGCCGCGACCGCTTTTGAGTTCGCGGATCGACGCTGCCGCATTGGGCCGGCCCCCTCGTCCGACTGCTACGTGTTGCGCGCCGAAGCGTCCTATCGCATGGGGGAAATTGCCGAGGCGATCGGCGACCTCGAAAGCGCACTGGAGATTTTGCCGGAGGATCTGGTGGCCAACCGGCGCATGCTGGCCTGGGCGCAGGGGCCAAGGCAGAGGGCCGCCGCCATCGCGATTCTTGCGGGGGAACGTGATTTCGGGGTCCTGCGGAATGCGCTCGCGGTGTTGTGCCAAGATGGCCGGCGCCCATTTGCCGCCGTCACAGTTCTGGACGATACGATTCAGGGGTGGACGACTTGGAGCGGGCACGGGATCGTGGAACTCACGATCGCAAGTCCCGACGGCAGCTTCTCTGTCGCGCTCAAGCCGGACCGACGGCACCCACTCGCCGGCCGCGACGCCCACGCGGCCGCAATCAATGTGGCGCGTCCGCGGTCGCGCCACCCGCAATCGATTTCGCTCGCGACCCGGACTGAGGTTTTCCATTCAACCAGGGCGCCACCGAACGAAGCCGTCGCGAAGACGCCACCGCGCCCCGGCGCTCAAGCCGGCGAACAACGCACCACGGTGATCGTGCCGGTCTATGACGATTATGCGGCTACCAAGGCGTGCCTCGCGAGCCTGATAAAGGCCCTGCCGCCCGGCGGCTCGGTTCGCATTCTCATCGTCGACGACGCAAGCCCTGACCCGCGCATTCGCCGCCATTTGGCCAGCCTGGGCCGCCATCGTTTCCTCGAGGTGTTGACGAATCCGACCAATCTCGGTTTCGTCGGAGCCGTCAATCGCGCACTCGGAAGAACCGAGGGCGATGTCGTTCTGCTGAATTCCGACACGATCGTGCCGCCGGGATTCCTGGAGCGGCTTGCGGCCGCTGCCTACGCGTCGTCGGACATCGGCACGGTCACGCCCGTGTCCAACAATGGCGACTTCATGAGCTTCCCGGTTGCGAACCGCGTCAATCCGCCCGGTTCGACCGAAGACATCCACGCGACGGACCGGATTGCCGCAGACGTCAATGGCGGGCGCATCATCGACGTGCCGAACGGCATCGGGTTTTGCATGTACGTCACGCGCCGCTGCCTCGACCGTACCGGTGGCCTTTCGGAGCGTTATCACCGCGGTTACCTGGAAGACGTCGACCTGTGCTTGCGGGCGCGCGAGTTCGGCCTTCGCAGCGTATGCGCCGCGGACGTCTTTGTCGGCCATGCCGGATCGCGCTCGTTCCGCAACGAGAAACAGTCTTTGGTGTCGCGTAATTTCAAAGTGCTCGAGAAATCGTTTCCCCATTACTCCCGCGAATGCAGAGCTTTCATGGATGCCGACCCGTTGCGGCCGGCGCGCGCCGCGATCGAGCGGGCGATGCCGCGCCGGCCCGGCACCGTGGTGCTTGTGACGGGAGGCGGGGTGGTGGCGGCGGTCGCGCGCGCTCAGGTGGCGGGCCTGAACGCGGATAACACCCAGGTCCTGATCTGCCACATCGGTCATCGGCCCGAAGGCCTAGCGGCGACGTTGTCCGACCCGGCCGGCAACGCACCGCAGTCAATCGAATTCGATCTCTCCGACGAGGCGGGTCGCGCGGCGCTGCTGGAATTCATCCGGCAATCGGATCCATCGCGGATCGAACTAATCGATCCGGCCGGAATTCCGGACCTGCTCGCCAATGGGCTTTGCGGGCTTGGCGTTCCGTATGACATTCTAATCGCGGATGCCGGCCTGCTCGATCCGGGCCGGATATCGACACCGGCCAGCCTGGCGATGCGGCTGCGGCCCGGCGAGCTTCCCTTCGCAACGCCTGACGAGTCGAAGGTTTTAAGACGGTCACACCGGGAGCAGTCCTGGCGCCGGATCGCCGATGGCGCCGCTCGCATACTCGCGCCATGTTCCCAGGCCGAGGGCTTCGCACGTCGATTCCTGTCGGCACAGAACATGGAGAAGCTCGCGCGAACCGTGCGGAGCCCTTTGCCGGCTCGCCGGCGTTTGCCAAAGGGTACCGGTCGGCTCGGCATCGTCTCGACGCGGACATCGGCATTCGAATTTGAATTTGTTCGCGAAGTTGTCCGTTTCATGAAGGGCGCGCATCCGCAGGTCGCAATCGCCGTGTTGGGTACGACACTCGATGATCTCGCTCTGATGCGGTTCGGGAATGTCTTCGTCAGCGGCTCAATCGAGCCTGACGATGTTGAGCATCTCGTCAGGCAATATCGGCTCAGCACTGTTGTTGCCGGCATCGGACCGCCTCTGTTTGGGCATCCCGCCATCGAGGCGGCGCAGCATTGCGGGCTTCCGGCAGCCTATTTCGACTGGTCGCTCGGACACTGCAAGCCACGCGGCCGGGATCTTGCCATCGACCCTTCGGTGCCGCCACGCTTGACTGCCGGCGTACTCGGCCGCTGGGTTACCGGGCGATAGGTCGATCGGCTCACATGGCGCGAAAGCTCAAAGCCCTCCCAAACTCCGCCCCAGCTCTTCGCGCGACGCTCCGCCGTTCGGAAGAGAGGACTTTTTCAGGGACCGTCTTCGACCCCTCCGATCCGGCCCGGAAATTCACAGTCGAATTGCTGGTTGATGGCAGCCCCACTCAGGTGCAGCGGGCGGATTCTTACGTCCACGACCTCGCCGCCACCGATGGCGGGGACGGCTGCTGCGGCTTTTCGTTCTCGCTCCCCGCCGCCACGGTGCAAAACGGCTGCGTGGTCGAAGCCCGGCTCGCAAATCTCGGTACCCCGATTGGCGAAGCGATCGCGCTCGGCGATCCGCCGCCGCGGTCGGATCCCGGCGGAGCAGGCGAATTTCGTGGCGTCGGCGGGCTGCGGTTCTCCGGATGGCTCGTAGAAGCAGACGAACGGGCTGGCGAGGCTGATGTTGTCGTCGACGGCGAATTGATCCTGCGAGTACGGACTTCGGGCTGGACCCAGATCGGCACGGTGCCGGCGCAAACGCACGCGGTGCGCAGTTTCGACTTCCATCTACCGGACCGGTTCGGCGATGGTCGTGTTCATCGCATCGCAATGGTGACCGCGAAAGGGGAAACGCTCGCCGGCGGCCCTCTTGCCTTCGTGGCCTTCGACGGCGGACTTCAAAGCGCGCTTGCGAAAATCGCCGCCGCGACCTCCGTGCGTCAGCAAGGAGAGTTGTTCGACCTCGTCGAACCGATGTCGGTGCCGTTTTCGCGTTACGCGCAATGGCACGACGGCGTGCCGTCCGACACCCTGCCGGCGCCTCAGTTGCACTGCGCCGTCATCATGGTGGGCACCGGACACATGGAGGACACGCTGCACAGCCTCGAGGACCAGACTCACGCAGAATGGGTCGCCGCGGCATTGCCACCGGCCGGCAACGACGCGGGCTTCGATCCAAACCAGGTACGCGCGTTTCTCACAAAGGACGGCCGTAATTGCGAATTCGTGGTGTTCGGGCTTTCAGGTACTTCGTTTGCTCCGACCGCACTGGCGCGCCTGGCGGCGGTGTTCCAGGAATTTGCGTCAGCCGCCGCCGTCTACGGCGACGTCGATATTGTCGGTTCGGACGGCACGCAATGGCCGCTGGCATTCCCGGCGTTCGACTACGAACGCATGCTAGAGCAGGGCTATTGCGCCCATCTGTTCGCCATGCGTCGCGAATACGCCCAGCGCGCCCTGATGGCGACGCCGACTTCGCTCTATCGGCTGTTCAATACGCTGATCGATGAAGAGCCTTCGGCGGGTCGTGCTATCGTCCATATTCCCGGCTCGCTCGGGATTCTGCCGCGGTTCGACATCGCGACGGCAGGTCGTGCCCTCGTCTCGGCAACCGCCGCCCACCTGCGCGCGCGCGGCGGCGCCGCCGAGGTCCGGGCGACCACCGGCAAGATTTTGCCGGCCGCTCGCATCATGCGCCGCATCGGCCGTTGCGATGTCACCGTCGTGATACCGACCCGAAACCGCCTGCCATTGCTAAAGCAATGCATCGAATCGATCGGGCCTGCCGTACGGGAGGTCGGCGCCCGGATCATGGTCGTCGACAACGACTCGACTGATCCCGAAACGCTCGCTTACTTGAATGCCATAGACGGCGGCGGCGCAGACGTCCTGCGAGCCGCCGGGCCGTTCAATTTCGCCCAGCTCAATAACCTGGCAGCTGCGTCCGCTGACAGCGAGTTTCTATGCCTGCTGAACAACGACGTCGTGGCATCCGACGACGAATGGCTTACTGAGCTGTTGAACCGGATCGCGCCGTCTGACGTGGGAGCGGTCGGCGCCATGCTGCTCTATCCAAGCGGCGTCATCCAGCACGGCGGCGTCGTCCTCGGCCCCAACTTCGCCGCCACCCACGCCTTCAACGATCGCATGGCCGGCGATCCGGGCTATGGCGACATGCTACTGGTCGCCCATCAATGCAGCGCCGTCACGGCGGCGTGTCTCCTCACCCGCCGCGCCGACTTTCTCGCCGTTGGCGGCTTGGATGAGATCCGGTTCCCGATCAACTTCAACGATGTCGATTACTGCTTGAAACTCGCCGCCGCCGGCAAGCGCATTGTGTGGACACCTTATGCGCGGCTCGCCCATGTCGAATCGGCAAGCCGCGGCCGCGATGCCGCGCCAGATCGTAAGCATCGCTTCAACCGCGAACTCATGAATTTGCGGAACCGCTGGGGAGAAGTCCTTGTCGACGATCCCTATTATAATCCGACGCTTTCGTTGGACCCCATCCCGTTCTCGGCGCTCGCTTGGCCGTTGCGCAACATGGGTCCGCGCATGCTCCGCCAACCCGTGCCCACCGATATTCCTGAGGGATTCTGAGTGACCGATGACGAGGAGAGTGCCTACCGCGCGGCCGGCCGCTCCGGGTTTTTGAGCAAGCCGGCTTGCGTCAACGCCGTCGCAATATGCTGCATGCGGTTGATCAGGTCGGTGGCGGCGGCAGGGGTGAGCGCGATCCGGCACGCCGGATAGCGTCTACCGGTAATGGGCGTATTTTGCTTGACCTCGTCAAGACGCGTCACGCCGAATTCCAGGCGCAGGGTTTGCCCATCGAACACCGAACTGACGATCAAGTCCGCAAAGACTTCTGCACATTCGAGGCGATCGATATAGCGTAAGGTCGCGGCGGGTTGCTTGACTGCGGGGGCTTTGCCCGGTTCGTCGGCCATTTTCCTCTCCTGCTATCCATAGGACGCGTTGATCATGCGGGATTACGAAGCGATGCGTCCGAGCGCCGCGATCGACATGTTCATCCGCAAAACGTTTGAGCAAAATCGCAGCCCAAGGGTCAAGCGTACAGTGCGTGTAGCCGCGGCGGGGCAAACGGTCGTGTCGTGCCGTTCTCAAGCCCCACGCCCACCTCACCCCTCCAACATGGCGCGCAGGCGCACCATCTCGGCCCTGGCGGCGCGAACGAGCGGTTCCGGCATCGGATCGCTCACTTCGTTGAGATCGTGAGCGTGGAAATAATTCTTGCCGCTGCGCTGCGCTTCCGTGTCCGGGCTACGAACACTGCCGCGCGCCCGTTTGCGCTCGAACTCTTCACGCGACTTGACCACGAAATGATCGATGCGGACGCGGTTCCATACCACCTGCGTGGTGATGCCCTGGGCGACGACGCTTCCATCCCAACGCACATCTTTACCGGCGGTGTCGATATAGCGTCCGCGCGTGAGATCGACGGCGTGGGGGTTGTCCGTCGGGCCAGCGCAGCGGTCGGCGCGCACGAAGCTCTTGACGTGTTTGTTAATGGGGCAGTCCTGAGGAGCCCGCTTGGTAAAGCGCTCGATGACGAGGCCGTCCTCTGCTGCCTGGTGCCCTGAGGAGCCGTAGATCGCCCAATTGATTGCGACTGCGCCGACGGCGTCGTCCGCCATCCAGAGCTGGGCAACCTTAGTGACGGAAGTGGCGCCGTCGAGCGGGCGGATAAATTCGTCGACATCGATCAAGAACAGGCCGCCCGCGAACGCCCGCGCCTGCTCGATCGCTTGGCGCAGGAATGCGATCTGAAAATATCTCTTCCCGGACCAGTCGATACGGACGATGACGCGGTGGCTGTCGAGCTGCCGCAGCAGATCCGATGTGCCGTCATCACCGCCATTGTCGGCGATGAGAAACACCTGGATACCGACCACGCGATGATATGCGATCCATTCAAGGAGGTACGGCGCTTCAGCGCGCACCGGCGCCGCAATGGCCAGAATGGGCTTCATTCAGCGGCGCAGGTTTCGAAATAAGCAGGTGTATCGCATAACCGCACTTGTGGAGGTTCCCCCTCTCCGCACCCTAGCGCGGGTGAGAGAAGGGGAACAACGCCGTTGCGCCTATGCGCTGCGGATGCCTTCATGCATCAACGGGATGGACCGCAGGCGCTTGCCGGTTGCTGCGAAGATTGCGTTGAGCACCGCCGGCGCTGCAACCGACACGGTCGGCTCGCCAACTCCGCCCCAGAAGCCTCCGGATGGCATCACGATCGTCTCGACTGGCGGCATTTCGCGGATGCGCAGCACATTGTAGGTGTCGAAATTGGTCTGCTCGATGGCGCCGTCCTTGACGGTGCATTCGCCATAAAGCAGCGCCGACAGACCGTAAACGAACGATCCCGACACCTGCCGCTCGATCTGCGCCGGGTTGACCGCATAGCCCGGGTCGATCGCCGCGACGATGCGGTGCATCTTGAGGCCGCCCGTAGCACTTACGGAGACTTCGGCGCAGGCGGCGACGTAGCTGCCGTGGGCCATGTACTGGGCAAGGCCGCGATGCACGCCTTGTGGCGCGGGGGTTGACCAGCCGATCCGGTCGGCCACCGCCTTGAGCACGGCTGCGTGCTTGGGCTTGAGGAATTTCAGCCGAAAAGCAAGCTGATCCTGGCCCAGTTCATGGGCGACCTCATCGACAAAACATTCGGTATAGATCGCGTTGTGGTTCACATTCACGCCGCGCCAGAAACCGGCGAGAATGTGGGTGTTGCGCATCGCGTGGTCGATCAGCAGGTTCGGGAAGGTGTAGCCGAAATTGCCCTCGGGGGAATTCGGCGTCAGGCCCTGGAACACCACCGGATCCATGCCGCTGGCGTCAAGCCGCTCGGGCGCGAGCGAGGCGGAGATCGACTGGCCGGAAATACGCATGTGGAAGCCGACCACGTTGCCGGTGGCGTCAATGCCAGCGGTCAGCTTGGCTTGCGTCACCGGGTGATAGGCGCAGTGGGTCATGTCTTCTTCGCGCGACCAGATCAGCTTGATCGGCGTGCCGGGCATCTGCTTCGCTATGGCCACCGCCTGCCGCACATAGTCAACCCGGCCGCGGCGCCCGAAGCCGCCGCCACACAGGTACTTGTGCACATCGCATTTGCCGATCGGCAGGCCGGACTCCTCCGACACCGCCGCCAGCGCAGCTTCGCCGTTCTGAGTCGGGCCCCATACCTCGCACTTGTCCGCCGTATAGAGCGCCGTCATGTTCATGGGCTCCATCGTGGCGTGGTTTTGGTAAGGATAGCTGTACACCGCCTCGATCTTGCGCACGGCGCCCGCAATGGCAGGCTTGGTATCGCCGGCTTTGTTGCCAACGTAGGCTTGCTCGGCGTCGAGACCGCCCTTGAGAAAGTCGGCAATGGTGGCGCTCGATACCTTGCCGGCCTCACCCGGATCCCACACGATCGGCAGCGCTTCGATCGCGGTATGTGCATGCCAATAGCTGTCGGCAATGACGGCGACGCCGGAATTGCCGACCTGCACCACCTTCTTGACGCCCGGCATGCCGGCGATCTTGGCGGCATCGAAGCTCTTGATGGTGCCGGTCTGGACCGGCAAATCCTTGATGGTGGCGATCAGCATGCCCGGCATCTTGATGTCGATGCCGTAGACCTGCTTACCAATCAGCTTGTCATAGGTATCAAGCCGCTTGAGGGGCCTTCCGGCAATGGTCCAATCCTTGGGGTCCTTGAGCTTCACGTCCTTCGGGGCTTCGAGCTTGGCGGCTGCTTCGGCGACTTTGCCGTAGGTCGTCGAGCGTCCCGATGCCTTATGGCGTGATCACGCTCTTCGACATGCTGCATTCGGCCGCCGGCACCTTCCACTCATTGGCCGCGGCCTGGACCAGCATCACCCGGGCGACGGCGCCGGCCTCACGGACATATTGCTGGGAGGTGCGGATGCCGCGGCTGCCGCCGGTCGACATGTCTCCGTAGACACGCTTGCGGGCGAGGCTCTGGCCGGGAGTCGGATATTCGGTGGTTACCTTCGACCAGTCGCATTCGAGCTCTTCGGCGACAAGCTGGGCAAGCCCCGTGAGCGAGCCCTGCCCCATCTCGGAGCGGGCGATACGGATGACGACGGTGTCGTCGGGCCGGATCACCACCCAGGCATTGACCTCCGGCGATCCGTCGGCGGCGCGCGTGATGGCGGGACCGAACGGGAGATTAAGTCCAAGCGAGAGGCCGCCGCCGACGGTGGCGACGCCAACGATGAACGAGCGGCGATCGATCTTTGGAACGTAATTCATGGGTTCCCTCCTCACGCGTTGGCGGCGGCGTGAATGGCCGCGCGCACCTGCTGGAAGGTGCCACAGCGGCAAATATTGGTGATGGCAGCGTCGATATCGCCATCGCTCGGCTTCGGCTTCTGCTTGAGGAGGTCGGTTACCGCCATGATCATGCCGCTCTGGCAGTAGCCGCACTGCGGCACGTCGTTATCGAACCAGGCCTGCTGCACCTTGGTCAGCACGCCGTTGGCGGCGAGGCCCTCAATGGTGGTGATCTGTTTGCCGGCAACGTCGCCGAGTTGCACCGAACAGGAGCGCGTCGCAGCGCCGTCGATATGAACCGTGCAGGCGCCACACTGCGCGATGCCGCAGCCGTATTTTGTGCCGGTCATCCCGAGCGTATCACGCAACACCCACAGCAGTGGGGTATCCGATTCGACGTCGACGTTGTGACTTTGGCCGTTGACGATGAGAGTTGGCATTCTCGATCTCCCGTTCCGTCGCCTTCAATGAGGCGAGCTAGGTCGGCGCAGGCTGTACCTGGAGTTGGAGCTGGCAGGAACCAAGTCCGCGCGCTACGCGAGACGATAGCTTGTTTTCATTCCGATGAACATTCGCAGTTGAGTGGATTCGGGCGAGATTCGGGCGCCCCTGCGATCGGCTTTGCCTTCGTGTCTTCCGGCGCAAATGTCGGCTCGACGCGATCATTTCGTCTCGCGAAGTTCTCCCGCCAGCACATCAAGCTCCCCGGAAAGCGCCTCGCCCCATTGAGGCGTCGTAACGCCGAATATGCTCTTCAGCCGCGCCAGGTCTAGGCGTGAGTTACCCGGGCGCTGCGCCTCGGTCGGGTAGTCGGCGGTCGCAATCGGGACAACGCGCTCGACGGCAAGCGAGATGCCACGCGCCTGTAATCCCTCGACGATTGCGACCGCAAATCCGTGCCAGCTCGTTTCGCCGGATGCCGCGACATTCACCCGGCCCGCCGCTGCCGCGAAGCGGTCCGCGAGCGGCGCGCCTGGCGCCGCAACTACGGCGGCGACGGCGTTAGCGATCAGCCGGGCGGAACTCGGCGCACCGACTTGATCGGCGACGATGCGCAGTTCGCCGCGCTCCCGTGCAAGCCGCGCTATCGTTCGCAGAAAATTGGTGCCGCGGGCGGCGTAGACCCACGAGGTGCGTACGATGAGATGGGGTCCGCTCGTAGCCCGAATTGCATCCTCGCCGGCGAGCTTGCTTGCCCCATAAGCCGACAAGGGCGCGGTCGGGTCATCCTCCCGCCATGGCCGCGCACCGGAGCCATCGAACACGTAATCGGTCGAGAAATGAACGAGCGGCACGCCTCGCCGGGCCGCCCAGCGCGCGATGGCACCCGGCGCCTCGGCGTTGATGAGAAAGGCGAGTGCCCGTTCGTCCTCGGCGCGGTCGACCGCCGTATAGGCGGCCGGGTTGACAATGAGATCAGGCGCCATCCGATCCAGTGCGGCAGGGATGTCCTCCGGCCGGGCAAGGTCGAATGCGCTGCGATCCGGAGCCGTGAGCGTCCCGACGGCTTGCAGCGGCGCGAGGAGTGCGCCGCCGACCTGCCCGCTGGCGCCCGGTGAGAAGGATCCGCATCAGCACTGCCCGTAGAGCGGCAAGGCCCCCACATCGGCGAGTAACGGAGCGCCGGCATCACGTGCCGCCAGCGACGGAGACGCGACGCCCCACGCGATGCCGATCGCGGGATCGTCCCAACGCACCACGAGTTCGTCGGACGGGCTGTAGAACTCGTCGCATTTGTAGAAAAAGTCGGCAGTTTCCGACAGCACCACGAAACCATGGGCAAACCCGCGGGGCACCCAGAATTGGCGTCGGTTCTCCTCGCTTAATTCGACGGCAACATGCTGCCCAAAAGTCGGGCTGCCGCGCCGGACATCCACTGCAACATCGAGCACGCAGCCGCGCAGCGCGCTGACAAGCTTGCCCTGGGTCTTTGGATTCTGAAGATGCAGGCCGCGCAGCACGCCGCGTGCGGATCGCGACAGGTTGTCCTGCACGAATGGACCTGCGATCCCGTGAGCCGCATAGCGGTCCTGCTTGAAGGTTTCATAGAAAAAGCCGCGCTGATCGCCGAATACCTTGGGCTCGATGATCAGGACCTCGGGGATTGCGGTTGCGATGACGTTCATGCCGTGGCGTGCCTGCCGGATTCACCGTGCTTACCCTATCGCACTTGTATAACGCGCCTTATTTGCTATGAGAAACTCGAATTTGTCGGAGATCCGGGCAGGGGCAATGAAGGGGATCATCCTTGCTGGCGGCAGTGGGACGCGTCTCTATCCGATAACGACAGTTGTCTCGAAGCAATTATTGCCTGTCTTCGACAAACCGATGATCTATTATCCATTGTCGGTGCTGATGTTCGCCGGCATTCGCGACATCCTCGTCATATCGACGCCGCAGGACTTGCCGCTGTTTCGCCGCCTGTTGGGCGATGGCTCCGCCTTCGGGCTGACGTTTTCCTACGCCGCACAGGACACTCCCCGCGGGCTCGCCGACGCCTTCATCATCGGGCGCGACTTCATCGGCGAAGACTGCGTCGCGCTGATTCTCGGTGACAACATTTTTTACGGTCACGGCCTCTCGGAGCAGCTTCTCAAGGCAGCCGGCCGCGCGCACGGAGCGACCGTGTTCGGGTACGTGGTTAACGTCCCGCAGCAATACGGCGTCGTCGAACTCGACGACCGCGGACGCGCCTTGTCCATCGAGGAGAAACCTGCCGCACCCAAATCGAACGTCGCCGTGACGGGCCTCTATTTCTACGACAACGATGTCGTCGCCATCGCCGCCGCCATAAAGCCGTCGGCTCGCGGTGAGATCGAGATCACCGACGTCAACCGCGCCTACCTTGAGCGCGGCGATCTGTTCGTGGAGGTGCTCGGCCGCGGCTTCGCCTGGCTCGATACCGGCACCCACGCCTCCCTGGTCGAGGCGAGTCACTTCGTGCAGATCCTCGAGCAGCGGCAGGGCCTGCGCATCGCCTGCCCGGAGGAAATCGCTCTTCGGCTCGGCTATATTTCGCTGAAGCAGTTCCACGGTCTGGCGCAGCGCTGCGCCAAGAGCAGCTATGGGGAATATCTGCTCTCCGTGTACAACTCGGTCTCCGCCCAAGGCTAGCGGAGTGCGGACGGCACCGACATGGATTTGATGGAGCGACGATCTTCGTGACCGGCGGTGCGGGCTTCATCGGCTCGGCGGTGGTGCGCCATCTTGCTCGATCCATTCCGGCGCGCACGTGGTCAACATCGACAAGCTCACCTATGCGGCGAATCTCGCCTCGATCCCGCAAGCGCCCGGCCACGCCCGCTATGCTTTCGCCAAGGTCGACATCTGCAACGGCTCGGAGCTGCGCGCGCTGTTCGAGCGCTACCGCCCCGACGCCATCATGAACCTCGCGGCGGAAAGCCACGTGGATCGCTCGATCGACGGTCCTGGCGAATTCATCCAGACCAACGTGGTCGGCACCTTCACGCTGCTGCAAGAAGCGCTGCGCTACTGGCGCGGGCTGCAAGCCGGGTCGGCGCGACGCGTTCCGCCTGCTCCATGTCTCGACTGACGAGGTGTACGGCTCGCTCGGCGCCGATGGGATGTTCACCGAATGCACCGCCTATTCGCCGAACTCGCCCTATTCAGCCAGCAAGGCGTCGTCGGACCATCTCGTCCGTGCCTGGCGCGAGACCTACGGACTTCCCACGATCGTCACCAACTGCTCCAACAATTACGGACCCTTCCATTTCCCGGAAAAGCTGATCCCTCACATCATCATCAAAGGCCCTCGCGGGCCAGGACCTTGCCCGTGTATGGCGACGGCATGAATATCCGCGACTGGCTATTCGTCGAGGATCACGCCAGGGCACTCGCGATTGTCCTCTAGCGCGGCCGCGCCGGCGAGACTTACAATGTCGGCGGGCGCAACGAGCGCACCAATATCCACGTTGTGCAGACGATCTGCGACCTGCTCGATCGCATCGAACCAGCGCATGATGGTTCGCGCCACCGCTTGATCTCGTTCGTCGACGACCGGCCCGGCCATGACCGCAGGTATGCGATCGACGCCACGAAGATCGAGCGCGAGCTCGGATGGCGTGCCGTAGAGACCTTCGAGACAGGGCTCGAAAAAACCGTCAGAGTGGTTCCTCGATAACCGCGGCTGGTGGCGCGGCATTCTCGACGGCGGCTATCAGGCCAAACGCATCGGCGTGATCGGGCCGCCGTGACGGCGCGCCCGCTGCGGTCGCGCCAAGCCGTCGGAGGCAAACCGCTGGAGGGAATTTGACCGCCGCCATCTATTTTCATCCGGAGGGCTATTCGACGTCCGGGCCCAAGCTGATGGGACGCAACGCGGCGGGCCACTCTTTTTTGCGCGGCTTCCTCCGACATGCCAAAACCGACGCGTTCTGGGTTCGGGTGGAGAGACCGGAACATGCGCGCGAGTTCGCCGCGCTGGCAAAGGCCGCCGGCCGGACCGAGCCCATAAATTTGATAGAGCCGACCGCACTGGCGAGCCTCGCCGAGGCCGGCGCGATGTATTATCCCGACCCTCATATCGGCCGGCATGCTTGGCAGCGTGGATTGTTCGGCCATGAATTATGGGGCCTGACAGGCATCACTCACACGACCTCGTCGCTTGAATCGATGGATGCCATCGTCGACGTCCTGACGGCGCCGGTGCAACCCTGGGACGCCCTCATCTGCACGTCGACGGCTGTGAGAGACAATGTGCTGCGACTGCTGCAGGCGCAGGAGGAGCACCTGCGGGCACGGCTCGGAATCGCGCGCGTGGTGCTGCCGCAATTGCCGGTGATCCCGCTCGGTGTCCATGTTTCCGATTTCACTTTCGCGCCGAACGAGCGCGGTGACGCGAGACGACGCCTCGGAGTGGACGAGAATGACGCGGTGGTGTTGTTCCTCGGCCGCCTGTCGTTTCATGCCAAAGCCCATCCGCTCGCGATGTACCAGGCGCTCGAGCGGGCCGTGCGAGTGCTGCCGGCGGGGCGCCGCGCCGTGCTGGTGGAATGCGGCTGGCATGCCAACCATTCCATCGCGCGGGCATACATGCACGCGGCTTTGACCGCCTGCCCCAACGTACGTGTCGTCACCCTCGACGGCCGCAAGGCGGATGAGCGCCGTACCGCCTGGGCGAGCGCGGACATCTTCTGCTCGCTCTCGGATAACATCCAGGAAACCTTCGGCATTGCTCCGGTCGAGGCGATGGCGGCGGGCCTGCCGGTGGTGCTGTCGGACTGGAACGGCTATCGCGACACGGTCCGCGACGGGATCGACGGCTTTCGGATTCCCACCCTGATGCCGCAACCGGGTCTCGGCGACGATCTCGCCACTGCCTATGCGCTCGGCGAAGAGACCTACGATCGCTATTGCGGCTATACCTGCATGACGGTGGCTGTTGACGTGGACGCGACCGCCCGAGCGTTCGAGACGCTGTTCGCCTCGGCGGAGTTGCGCCGGCAGATGGGCGAGGCCGGTCGCCGGCGCGCGCTGGAAACGTTCGACTGGGCCGCCATCATCCCTCGCTATGAGGAGCTATGGGGCGCGCTCGCCGAGACCCGCAAGGCTCATGCTGCCGAACGACCCAAGCTCGCGGACCCCTGGCCGGCGCGAATGGATCCGTATTCCGCGTTTGCCGGATACCCCACGACGGCACTCACGACCGAAACCAGGCTTGCGCTGGTTGAATCGGATGCGGAGGGTGCGGTTAGGCGTATTGAACAATACCGTTCTTTGGCGATGGTAGAATTTGCGTCCCGGCTGCTGCCGACACCAGACGAAACAAAGTCTCTTCTCGCCGCCTGTGCCAACGGCCCCGAGTTCGGCCGCGGCGCTTGTGACGTGCCTGCCGGCCGCGCGCCGACGCATCGCGCTCCGCGGTCTCGCCTGGCTCATCAAGATGGGCATACTGAAAGTGGCAGTGTGACGGGTCCGGTGGCGTTGCCGCCGGCGCCCGCGCCCTATGGCGCCTTCAGCCCGAGTTCGCCGATGATCGTGCGCTCCTCCTCGATCTGCTTCAAAACGAAGGCGCGGAAATCCTCGCTGCTCTTGTACAGAAATTCCTGGTTCAAAGTCGCCATGGTGGTCACGAAAGACGGCTCCTCCATCCCCCTCTTGAAGGCGTCGTGCAGGATTTCGACGATCTTCGGGTCGATGCCCCTGGGGCCGGCGAGGCCGTAGGGCGAATTTACCACCATGTCGATTCCGCTCTCCCGTAGCGTCGGGACCATCGGCCAGCTCTTTGTTCGTTCGGCGCCGAACGTGACCAGCAGCCGGAACTCACCGGAGTTGACCTGGGCCGCCCAGCCGGTCGAGGACGCGATCGAATCGATATGCCCGCCGAGCAAGGCGTTGATCTGCTCGGAATTGCCCTTGAACGGAATCCCGACCCACTTGATGCTTTTCTGCTTTGCGATCCGCTCCATGGTGAGTTCGGGCGTGGTGAAAGTGCCTGTCGTGCCATAATTGATCTTGCCCGGATTGGACTTCGCGCCGGCCAGAAATTCCGGGAACGTTTTCCAGGGCGCATCCTTGCTCACCACCACGCCCCAGGTGTAACCGGTAACCCCGATGATGTAGGTGAAATCCACCGCTGGATCGAACGTCGTCTTGTAGAGGAACGGTGCCCGCCATACGGCGTCGAATATCTGCGCAACGGTGTAGCCGTCGGGTTTTGCGCTCGCCGCCATCTGGGCTGGCCCAATAGTGCCCGAGGCGCCCGGCCGGTTTTCGATAACGATCGATTGGCCGAGGTGCTTTTCGGTCGCCGCCGCGAGCGCGCGAAACGTCACGTCGGTCGACCCGCCGGCCGCGTAGGGCACGATGAGGGTGACGGGTCGGCTCGGAAACGTCTCCGCCAACGCGCCGGCGCCGGCATACAGTACCACGCATGCCGCAAAGGCTGAGCTCGCGACCGTTGTCCGGGATTCTCTGGTAGCCATGTTCCCTCCCGTCGCCGATCCGACTCTCTTACATTAATCGATCGGATTTTGAAGCTGAGGATGGATGTTTTTGGCTCGCCCGACAAGACCGCCGAGTGACATACTACACCGGGTACGGCGCGCGCCGTGGTCGGCGGCCCAAGCCGCAGCCGTTGTGCAAAATCGCCGGCGATAGGAAATCGATGAAATACGAAAGTCGGCTGCCCAAAAGCGATCAGGCTGCCTCGTCCGACATGTCGAGGCCAGCCTTCCGCAATTGCTGGGAGATACCGGTCTCATCGGCCTGCGGCATGAGAGCTACGGCCCAAAGGTCATAGCGCACCCGCTTGGTTAGCACGGTGTGGAACCCGGCATCGAGAAGGCGCTCGCCGAGCACGCTGCATGTAAAGCCGGACTTATGGGCCATGTGAAGATGTCCGCGCGCGAGCGAAGCGGAATGGCCGAACAGCAAGTCCAGGGCGGTGATCGGGCCAGCTGGCGCCGTATAGGCCACCGCCTCGAGGCCGTGTTCCAAAATGAACGCCGCAACGGCTTCGACGTCCGGCGAGGTAATCAGTGCAAATCCTTCAGGTTTCAATATTCGCCTGAATTCAAGCAGGGCCGCCGGAATTTGATGGGCATAGAGATGCTCGAGGATGTGGGAAGACCACACCGCATCGAAGCTCTGCGGTGGAAACGCGGAGCTCATATCGGTGATTGAGCCGACCACGTCGGGTTTTGCGGTGGCGTCGATATCGATTCGGATTTCCTGCCAGACCTCCCTCGCAAACACCGGATGGAGGGGGCGGGAGGATTGCGAGCCCGACCCGGCATTGAGTACGCGCCTGATCCGCTGCGTTTGCATCACTCCGGCCGAATGCTGTGTATCCTGCATGGCGATGTCCAACAATGCCTCGGTTAGGTGAGCGCCATCACGGCGTCGTCGGCAAGCGCCGTCGTAAGGTGATAGAAACTCGTGGACGGCGCCGGATCTCCCGTATTTTGTCCGCGCGCATTCATTCGCTCGATCCACAGACCCGGGCGGACGCCCGTCATGTGCTTTGCGAGCGCCTGTCGCGCCGCGGCAAACTCTTCCGATGCCTTAGCCCGGCGCCGCGCCGCCGCCTTGAGCCGTTCGGTCTGCGGCCACAGGCGAAACGCGCCATCCCGCACGGCGCCATCGCTCCATGTCAGATTCACGACCAGGCCGCAATCGGGGCTCAGGGCATTGCTGTCTGCGAAACCAAGAAGTGCATCGGAAGCTGCGGCAAGGTCCGGTCGAACCGGTTCGCCGAGAGCCGCGGCCCGCCTCGCGTACCAATCCAGCAGCCATATCCATTCGTAGAGGTGCCCAGGTTCGACCGCAAAGCGACCGCCCTCGCGTACAGGGCTCAGCTTTGAGTCGAAGAACTCCGGAAGGGCTTCTTCTCTCGGCTGAAACAAGCGATCCTGAAAGACGTCCGCAAGACCACGGGCGCAGACAAAGAACAGCTCATCGCCGAAGGCTTCGCTCGCCGCCAGCAGCGCCTCGAACAGATGCATGTGAGGATTCTGCCGGCGCGGAAGCGCTGGTGGAAGGCTCTCTTCATAGCCTCCTTCCGGATGGCGGAAATTGGTCGAAATGTATTCGACCAACGCAACGGCGTTCCGGCGCACGGCGTCGGCCCCCACGATCGAAGCAGCCCCCGCAAACGCCAGGAGCACAAAGGCATGATCGTAGAGGTCGCGCATCGAGTTGATCGGCCGGTTGTAGAGGTCGAAGCGCGAAGCATAACCGCCGTCCGCCTGACGGGCCGGACCGCGAAGGAATTCAAGTCCGAGCGCGACCGCGTCGCCCGCCCTCGGGATCCCAAAAGCCGCGGCTTTGGAGAAAACATAGGTCTGTCGCGCCGCCACGCGCAGGCGTCGATAACCGGCTCCGCATTGCAATGTGGCAAGGTCGAGATATTCGTGGAAGGCGTGGCGCTGCCAATCGACGCCGTGCTCGAGCCATAGCGGCCAAGCGTCATGCACAAGCCACCGCCAGCTCAACGACTTGCCGGCTACCGGCGCGCCAATTGGATCGGCGAGAACATCTCGACCAGAACTGTCCTGCATCAGCCGCCCGATGTCGCCATTCCGGATATCACCGCGCGTCGCCTGCTCGACGGAACCAACGTGCGGCTTTCCAATTGGAGACACCGCCGTATCAATCCACCTCGGCAAGACCGGGGGCGGTCTTCGCCGGCCCTGATCTCATCCGATCGACAATGAGGGTGGTGCTGGTATCCGGCACCAACTCGGCGAGCACAACTTTGCCGCCGTAAGACTCGACAAGATCGCGACCGACCACCTGCTCGATGCTGTAGTCGGCGCCTTTCACGAGCACGTCAGGCTTTACCTGTTCGAGAAGCTTGAGCGGCGTGTCATCGGTAAACACCACGACGGCGTCAACAAACGCAAGCCCGGCGAGCACGATCGACCGCGCCGTCTCGGGCTGGATCGGCCGCGTTGCACCCTTGAGGCGCTTGACGGAAGCATCGCTGTTGAGCCCGACCACCAGCTTGTCGCAATGGGAGCGCGCCTCGCACAGAAGCTGAACGTGTCCGGGATGAAGAAGATCGAAACACCCGTTGGTGAAACCGACGCAGAGCCCGGCCTTGCGCCAGGATTCCACCCGGTCCCTGATGGTGCCGATCTCGTGAAGCTTTTCCCGCAGCTCGAAATGCGGCCGCGACAGCAGGACATCGCGCAGCTCATTCGCGGTCACCTGCGAGGTCCCCTTTTTGGCGACGACGATGCCGGCCGCCGCGTTGGCAAGCCGTGCCGCATTGGCAAGCCCCGCGTCGCTCACCAGCGCGAGGGCGAAGCTCGCCACCAGCGTATCGCCGGCACCCGAAACGTCGATGACGCGCTTTGCCGTCGCGTCGAAGGCTGCCGCCGTGCCGTCGCGACCGACGACCAGCACGCCGCGCTCGCCCCGCGTCACCAGAATGCACGCGCATCCGGTGGTCTCGATCAGCGACGTCGCCGCGGCCTTGAGCGCCTTCTCGTCGTTGCCGACCGGCCGCCCCAGCGCCTGTGCGACCTCGCCCAGATTTGGCGTGAGCGCCGTGGCGCCGCGATAGCGCGAATAATCGAACCCCTTGGGATCGACGACGACCGGCTTGCCGGCCCGTTGCGCGGCCGCGATGACGCCGGACACAACCCGAGGGGTCAGCACGCCCTTGCTGTAGTCGGACAGGATGACGGCGTCGGTATCTTTGAGCCGGCTCTCCACCATCGTGACGACGGCGTGCTCGATCACGGCGTCCACCGGCGTGGTCACCTCGGTATCGGCGCGCAACAGGTGGGTGTTGTGCAGATAGGCGACGAACCTCGTCTTGACCGTCGTCACCCGGTCCCTGGCCTCGACCAACGCCGGCGTAATGCCCCGTTGGCTCGCAAGATGGCGGCGAATGCACTGCGCCGCCTCATCGTTGCCGACCACCGCGACGATGTCGCAGGCGGCGCCAAGGGACGCGATATTGCGCGCCACGTTGCCGGCCCCACCGATCACCTCCTCGGGAGCGGCCGTGTTGATGACCGGGGCCGGCGCTTCGGGCGAAATGCGCGACACGTGCCCGTAGACGAACCGGTCAAGCATGATGTCCCCGACCACGAGCACACGTTTCGCGGCAAAATGGTCGATGACATTCTCGAATGAGGTCATAATCGCCCTTGCATCAATGGCAGCATGTCCGCGATCGTGTCGCGATCAGGCCCCGATCCCGCCGTTATGCCGAACCTCGAATTTAACCTTAATCCGCCCACTCATACCCTGCGGGCCGGCAATATTGCTCAGCATCCGATACGACCGGTCACGAGCCTCTTCAACCATAATCCGATCGATGATACGGCGCCAAGGTCGCACCAAGGCCGCCATGTTGCGCGGTGTTCCCGAATGGTGCAAAGGAAATCGCATGGCGGGAAAGCGGGCAGTTCGATGCTGTTGGTGACCGGCGGAGCGGGATTTATCGGCTCGAACGTGGTCGCCAGCCTGAACGAGGCCGGTCGGACCGACGTGGTCGTCAATGACACGCTTGGCAGCGACGGCAAATGGCGCAACCTGCGCAAGCGCCAACTGGCCGATTTCATCTTCCCGGCCGACCTGTTCGGCTGGCTCGAGAACCGCAAACTCGACGCCGTGATCCATCTCGGTGCCATCTCGTCGACCACGGCGAGCGACGGCGACGCGGTCATCGAGAACAATTTCCGCCTGTCGCTGAAGCTTCTCGACTGGTGCACGACAGCGCGCACGCCGCTGATCTATGCGTCGTCTGCTGCGACCTATGGCGATGGCGAGACCGGCTTTGTGGACGACAATTCGCCCGAGGCACTCAAGGCGCTGCGGCCCATGAATCTCTACGGCTGGAGTAAGCATCTGTTCGACCTTGCGCTCGTCGACCGCGTCGCGAAGGGCAAGCCGATGCCGCCGCAATGGGCCGGGCTCAAGTTCTTCAACGTTTACGGCCCGAACGAATATCACAAGGGCGCCATGATGAGCGTGCTCTGCAAGGTGTTCGACGAAGCCAAGTCCGGCAATCCGGTGCGCCTGTTCAAGTCCCACCGCGATGGCATCGCGGACGGCGACCAGCGGCGCGACTTCATCTATGTCGACGACATATCCGCCGTGGTGCGCTGGCTCCTGGCGACCCCGTCCGTCAACGGGCTGTTCAACGTCGGTACCGGCAAGGCGGAGAGCTTCCGCGCCATGATCGAGGCGATGTTCGCGGCGCTCAGCCGGCCGCCGAACATCGAATACGTCGACATGCCGGTCTCGATCCGCAACAGCTACCAGTATTTCACCGAGGCCTCGATCGAGAACCTGCGCCGGGCCGGATACAACGCAGGATTTACACCGCTGGAAACGGCGGTCCGGCGCTATGTCGGGGAGTTCCTCGATCGCCCGGACTGGTATCGGTGAGTGGCGGTGGCGCGGCTGTGACGCGGCGGCTGATCAAGCTCTCAAGTTGCTTGCCGAGGATCGCTCAGATGAGCAGCCTCGTCGCCACCACGATCAGCGTGACTGACAGTACGGCCCGCAGCACGGTCTCGGGTACGCGCGTCGCCAAGTAACTGCCGACAACGATGCCGGGGATCGAACCGATCAGCAGCGAGCCGAGGAGGTGCCAGTCGATCGAGCCGAGCATCCAGTAGCCCACCCCGCCGATGAGCGTCAGCGGCACCGCGTGGGCGATGTCGGTGCCGACGATGCGGGCGGCCGGTAAATTCGGATAGAGCAGGATCAGCGCGGTAACCCCCAGCGCCCCCGCGCCGACCGACGAGATCGAGACCAGGATTCCGAGCACTGCGCCGACCAGGATCGTAAGAAAGGTCGTTCGCGCCGGGGACAGGTCGCCGAAACGGGCGGCGTAGGACGCGAGAATGCGCCGGCGGAATATCAGCACCAGCGCGGTGAGATAGAGCGCGACGCCGAGCGCGGTGGTGATCAGATTACGGGCGGCGCCCCCGCTCAAATCGAAGCGGGATAGGATCAACAGGCAGATGGCAGTAGCCGGGACGCTGCCGGCTGCGAGCCGCCCTACGATTTTCCAGTCGATGGTCCGGGCGAGGCCGTGGATGAGCGAGCCGCCGGTCTTGGTCGCGGCCGCGTAGAGCAGGTCGGTGCCGACTGCCGCGACCGGATGAATGCCGAACAACAGGATCAGCAGCGGCGTCATCAGAGAGCCGCCCCCAACTCCGGTCATTCCGACGAGCACCCCGACCACGAACCCCGATATCGAATAAAGCAATTCGATCGAAAGCCAGCCATTCATGTCGGCGGCCCCGATGATTCTTTTCATCGATCAGAGTCTTCGCGTCCGATTGGCGAAACACGAGCCCGTAATGTCCGCCGGATCGCCGCCCACCGGGATGCGCCGTGCAAAATCCACGGCGCGACCGATCGATCCGAACTGTCCCCGCGATGGTGTGCATGAAACTGCAAATCGCTCGCTATTGCGTGCGGCACTCGTAGAAGGCGGGTCCGCGCGCGGTCGCGACACCTTCCACGCATTGCGCCGGATCCGCAACGGTGCCGGCGATGACGAAATCGTAGGACTGCGGCCCAAGCACGAGTTCGTAACGACCGGCCGGAAACGAAAAGTCATCGCCTTCCGGCCGCATCACCACCATCTCGGGATTGTCGCGCACCGGCGATACCCGAAGGTCATAGCCTTGATCGCGGATGAGCCAGGTATCGACCGGCGGCGGCGCTGTGACGGCCTTGCCGGACGAGTCAAAAGTCATCGAGCGGGCAATTCGCGCCGCGATCCGGACCGAAACTTTGTCCGGCGCGGTTGAGATCAAATCACGACGAAATGCCACGAAGCTGAGTTTGGAATCCGAGATCACGGTGCGGCTCGGCTTTACGATTTGAAGCGTCGTGCGCAGCCGCGGATCGACCGGCGCGGTGGGAACCTGTTCGAGTTCGATCAGCCGACTGTCGCTGATCGCATAGACCCCGTAGGCGGTCGGACGGGGAAACCCCGGCGCGGCCGCGGCTGGCGCAGCCGCGAAAGTCGGCGCCGCAAGAGCCGCAGCCGCCCTTGACGTCGAGAGCGACGGGTTTCCGGCTGGCAAGGTTTCCGCCGCGCCATCGGGGATCGCACCGGGAGTGACCGCGGGTAGCGCCCTCGCGGGCAGATGCGGGATTGCCGCCGCCAATTCTTGCACGCCAGGGCCCTGAGCATTGCGGCCGGCCATCGAGACATAGAACGCCGCGCCTGCCAGAAGGACGACGGCAAACTGGGAAGCGATCCCGAGCCCGATCAGGATCGTCCGGCCGGCCGCCCGCGGCGGCACCGGCGGATCGCGGTAACGCTCATCTCGTCGTTGCGGCAAACCGTCTCCGCGGACCATATAGGTCGAACCGCGGTTCGCCGGGACGCCGTGGTCTGGAACCAGAATGAGTTCGCGCGAGTCGCGGCTTTCATGCGCTTCGTCGTACGGCCAATCCCTTGATGTGCCACGATCCTGCGTCGGGTACGGCCCGACCGCATCGCCCTCCTCGTGGCGGCCCGTCATCGAGCTCCGAAGGCGAGCGCGTGGCGAGGAGGTTGGACGGGGCGTGGCACCACGGGCGGCGAACCGATTGTTCGGACGCGCTGCAGCGGCCGGACGGGCGTCGTCAAGGTCCTCGGCATTCGGGCGGCGATCGTCTGAACCCTCCGTCCAGGACGTCAGTATTTCGTCTCTTTCCCCCGGAAATACGCTGGGATTCACCGGGGACAGGGCGCCGACCGCATCTCCCTTACCCAAATTGAGATCGGCGGACGGGCCGATATCGATCGGCGTGCGCAAGACATCCAGAATTTTGGCGCGCTGGGCTTGGTAATGCGGATTTTCATCCAAAATACGATCGGGCGCGCGGTCGGCATCGCTCCGTCCGGAGATTGCCGGCGGATCGCTCCCAGGTTGCGCCTGGGCCGGCGGAATTTCGTTTGGGTTGTGATCGGCGGGAGGGACGACGTCGCTCCGGCCGGATAATACGCCTTGATCGCTTGTGGGCGAGGCGCGGGGAGCTTCGTCCAGAGTGCGATCGGCAGGAGTGACGTTATCGTCGGACCTTCCCTCGTAAGCCGCAACGAAATTGAACTCCTGAACAGCCGCCGCCGCAGGTTTTTCGTTCGAACTTGGCACGAGAATCGAAGCGGCCGCTTCGTCCACCTCAGCCACTGATGGCCGGGCTACCGGCGCCGTCAGATCCCCCTCCAGACGCTCGATCGCCAGATCGAGGTCGCCGATCAGGCGTTTGCCGTCCTGAACGCTGACCGCCGGATAGTGCACATTGACGTGTCGCTTGAGCGCGAGGCGCGCATTCGCGTAAACGAGCTCGCGCAGTTTGGCGGGATCGCTTTCGACCTCCCAAATCTTTTGAACCAATAGCGTGAAATAATCCAACGTCGCCCCGAGGTCGTCGGTTAATGTTAGATTTCGGCGCCATCCCGCCGTCGTAAGATGACTTCATTCCCAGCGATAAGGATGCTCCTTTGTCGCTTTACTGGCAAGGCAGAGAGCGAGCGGACCGCCTCGGGGCTCATCGATCGGAAAGGTAGCCCAATCAAAGTTTTCGAAGCTTCTCGGGCTGTTAGCCGCGATATAGGTTGGCTGGTACAATTGGGCCAACCGGGGCACAAATATTGGCCCATCGTGATTTGTTTGATGATCGCACCCCCGGCAATTCCGATCTGCGGCTTTCAGAAAAGACGTTGCAAATTGACGACAGTACAACTCATGGCGCAACATGTTTGGCCAAAGGAGGCTGCGAAAACCTACCGGCGGCAATGGTGCGTCGACCTGCGGCGCATTTGATTCGGACAGGTTTTTGCGCTTTTCAACCCGCGGCCGCGGATGAATGTACGAGTGCGCCAGGCCGCGCGGAGGCCCCGATCGATTGCGCCGGTAATTCCGTCTCGGCGTCCAGCGCCCGCAGCGCCGCCACGATGGCCCGCTCCGCATGCTCGTACAACCGCTTCAAGTCCTGGAAATCCATTTCGCCGGGCACGATTTTGTAGCTCGAGCCGCCCTTCGGCTGGGCGCGCGCGGTCAGAAGCGATTCGATCTTTTCGTTTTCAGCAAAGCTTGCAACCACGGCTGCGATAACCTCGCGGTCGAGCAGTACCGTCACCCGGCCAAGATTTCCTTTGTAGATCGCCAGCAGCGAACGGCTCGATAACAGGTAGTCGGAATTGGATTCCACGAGGCGAAGATTGCTGACGTGGAGGTCGAGCAATGCCCGCAGTTCCGCGCTCAAGCCGGCGCGCAAACGCGACGCCTCCAGATCGGTCTTTCGGTCGGCGCGCTGAAAGTTGAATATATTGTTGGTAAAGGCGATGCCCACCATCATCAGGACGGGGAACAGGTGAAAGAACCACATATTTGCGTCTGGCATCTGCATCTCCTTTGCGGTGCTATCGCCGATGCGACGGCGGCTCCAAGACGGTCGAGCGCGAATCTCGCCGTCCCTCTTGGCGCTCGAAGCCGCCCATCATCGCGATGGCTCATCGCGATGACGCAACGGCATGAAGGAGGCTAAATATGGGCCACAGCGGCCGGCCAAGTCAGGAAGCCCGAACCGGCGTGCCGGCGAGATCGCGACGTTGAATCCGAAATGAGATCGCACCTGACCAAGGGGCCCGCCCCGCGTCCGCCTGCTGTCCTTGTCAACGGCTGCTGAATTCATTTGGCTTCCCCAGCATGGCGGGCTAAAACGCAGAATAGACTTGAGGTTTATGCATAAGAGCCGCATGAGCGTTATCGAATCCTCAGCCATTGCCGCCCGTAAGCGAGAACTGCCTGTTCACCTCAAACGTCTTGAGGCAGAATCGATTGAGATCGTACGGGAAGTCGTTGCCGAATTCAAAAAGCCGGTGATGCTCTATTCGATCGGCAAAAACTCCAGCGTGATGCTGCACCTGGCGATCAAGGCCTTTCATCCTTCGCCGCTGCCGTTCCCGCTGCTGCATGTCGACACCACGTGGAAGTTTCGTGACATGATCTCGTTTCGCGACGAGACTGCGCGCAGGCTTAACCTGAACCTGCTCGTGTATGTTAACGAGGATGGGGTGAAGCGCGGCATCGGTCCGATCGCGTCGGGGTCGTCCCTGCATACCCACGTCATGAAGACCGAGGCGCTGAAGCAGGCGCTCGACAAGTACGGCTTTGACGCAGCTTTCGGCGGCGCCCGGCGCGACGAGGAAAAGAGCCGGGCGAAGGAGCGGATATTCTCGTTCCGCTCCACGAGCCACGCCTGGGACCCGCGCGATCAGCGGCCCGAGCTATGGAACCTGTTCAATACCCGCATCAACCCCGGCGAATCGATCCGGGTGTTCCCGCTGTCGAATTGGACCGAGCTCGACGTCTGGCGCTACATCATGGCGGAGCACATCCCGGTGGTGCCGCTTTATCTCGCCAAGGATCGCCCGGTCGTGCGCCGCAGCGGAACCTGGATCATGGTGGACGACGAGCGGCTTCCGCTTGAGCCCGGTGAAAAGCCCGACATGCGCCGCGTGCGATTCCGTACCTTGGGGTGCTATCCGCTATCAGGCGCGATCGAATCCGACGCGGACACGATCGAAGCCATCGTCGCCGAGATGGAGACGGCGCGCGTTTCCGAACGCCAGGGTCGGCTCATCGATACCGACGAAGCCGCCTCCATGGAAAAAAAGAAGCGCGAAGGATATTTCTGATGGACGCCGCGCCGGCGCACGGGATGCATCCGGAATCCGTCGGCAAGAACCTGCTCCGCTTCATCACTTGCGGCTCGGTCGACGATGGCAAGTCCACGCTGATCGGCCGGCTTCTGCATGATTCGAAGCTCATATTCGAGGATCAACTCGCGACGCTCGCAAAGGATTCCGAGAAGCATGGCACCACCGGCGACGATATCGACTTCGCGCTGCTGGTCGACGGCCTGCAGGCGGAGCGCGAGCAAGGCATCACCATCGACGTCGCCTACCGCTTCTTCAGCACGCCGACGCGGTCGTTCATCGTCGCCGACACGCCGGGGCACGAGCAATATACGCGCAACATGGCGACCGGCGCCTCGAATGCGGAGCTCGCGGTCATCCTGATCGACGCCCGAAAGGGAGTATTGGTCCAGACCAAACGGCATTCCTACATCTGCTCGCTGCTCGGCATTCGCCATATCGTCGTCGCGGTCAACAAGATCGATCTCGTCGGCTACAGACAAGAGATATTCGATCGCATCGTCGGCGACTACGCTGCCTTTGCCTCCCAGCTCGGCTTCACCTCGATCGTGCCGATACCGGTTTCGGCGCGGTTCGGCGACAACGTCACCGCGCTGTCGGGCAACACGCCATGGTTTGGCGGCGCCGCCCTCCTGGCGTACCTGGAGGACGTCGACGTCGAGGATGATATCCGGGCAAAGCCGTTTCGCTTTCCGGTGCAATGGGTGAACCGGCCCAATCTCGACTTCCGCGGCTATTGCGGAACGGTGGCGTCCGGCCGCATCCGGGCCGGCGATCCGATTGTGGTTGCGCCCTCCGGACAGGCATCCCGGGTCCGGCGGATCGTCACCTATGACGGCGATATCGACGGCACAGAGGCCGGCGACGCGGTGACCATCGTCCTCGCGGACGAGATCGACGTCGCGCGCGGCGATGTTCTTGTTGCCGCGACGGCGCGGCCGGAGATCGCCGACCAGTTCGCCGCCCACGTGATCTGGATGAACAGGGGGCTCTGATGCCCGGCCGATCCTATTTGGCGCGGGTCGGCACCAAAATGGTGCCGGCCAGCATTACGTCGATCAAGCACAAGATCGACGTGAACACGCGCGAGCATATTGCCGCTCACACGCTCGGCCTCAACGACATCGCGTTCTGCAATATCTCGACCGCCACCCCGGTCGTATTCGACCCCTACGCGGAGAACCGCAAGACCGGCGCCTTCATCATTGTCGACCGCTATTCCAATCGCACGGTCGGCGCCGGCATGATTGCTTTCGGTCTGCGTCGCGCCACCAATATCCATTGGCAGGCGCTGTCGGTGGGCAAAGCCGAGCGCGCCGCGCTGAAGCGGCAGAAGCCGGCCATCCTATGGTTCACCGGCCTCTCCGGCGCCGGCAAATCGACCATCGCCAACTTGGTCGAGCAGCGCCTACTGGCCGCGGGCCATCACACGACGCTCCTCGACGGCGACAACGTCCGCCACGGCCTCAACCGCGACCTTGGCTTCACCGAGGCCGACCGGGTGGAGAACATCCGCCGGGTCGGCGAAGTGGCGAAGCTGATGGTGGAAAGCGGATTGATCGTGCTGTGCTCCTTCATCTCGCCCTACCGCGCGGAACGCGACATGGTGCGCGCGTTGGTGAGCGAGGGCGAGTTCATCGAGATTTATGTCGACACGCCGATCGAGGATTGCATGGAGCGCGACCCAAAAGGGCTTTACGCCAAGGCGAAGGCCGGACGGTTGAAGAATTTCACCGGGGTCGATGCGCCCTATGAAGCTCCGGGCGCTCCGGAGGTGCATCTCATGACCAGGCAGCACGGGCCGGACAAATTAGCGGAGGATGTTGTCGCGACACTGCGCAACCGCGGCGTGGTTTAAGCGGCCCGGAGCGGCACACTTGAAATCCGGAATTCGCTGCGATCAGCGAAAATAACAGCGAATTCTTCGATTTTTTGGGTGTTTTTGGCCTTTTTGACGGGTTTTGCGGTCAGTTAACTCAGCAATTCCAATATATTATGCTCATTTCGCTGCTTATGCTGCTATCAGCGAATTATTTTCGCGGAACAGCGAATGCATATGCTGAAACAGCGAATTAACAGCGTGCGACGGGCGGCCCTAAATACGAATGAATAAATACGAATGACTAAATACGAGGGAACTGATTGCCCTCATCGTATCTCGCTTTGGTTTCCAAACCATCGACATACTCCAAGCTATCTCAGGCGCCGTTCGAGGTCAAGGAAATTAGGTACAGTTTCCCAATGGAAGGGCATCTCTTGACCAAACAGCACTGGCCGGACAAATTGTCGGAGAATGTCGTTGCGACACTATGCAACCGCGGAGCGACCAGATGAACTTGCGCCGAGATTCAGAAATGATCTGCCGAGCTTCTGCCGGTCTCGCCGCCCTGATTTTTATTGCATTGTCGTATTCCGCCGGAGCTCAACAGATCTGGTTCTCTCCGCCGGACAATCTTCCCCGTGGCCCGACGTTGATGAATGAGGATTTTTCGCGCTTGTGGGACGCGGCGCCCGAGTGGTCAAATGCGGCGAGGGACGTTGCCGTGTTCGGGATGAACCCCTATTACGCGTCCGTCGGCTCCGAGGAAAGCATCAAAAAAATCGCCGCGTTTCTGTCTCAACGCGGCATTGCGCTCAATGTGGGCATGCAGTCGCTTCCGGTTGAAGAAGACTGCGGCAAAGGCGTGGAAGGGATGACCAGGGCCGGCGTGCCCGGCCGGATCGCAAGGCGGCTCAAGGGGTTTGGAATCGACGTCCAATATTTCTCGCTCGACAGTCCGCTCGCCTATGGTCACATCTACAAAGGTCGACAAGCTTGCAAATATTCAATTCAAGATGTCGCTCATCGCCTCGCCGGCACGATACGTGACCTGCGGGCCGCCTACCCCAATGCGAAGATAGTGGACTACGAAGGCCCCACCGACGAGCCGCTGGCTCAATGGAAGGTCACGTTGAACGAATGGCTCACCGCCTATCGCGCTGAGACCGGCACCCCCCTCGACGCTATGGGGATGGACACAAGCCTGGGCAGGCCGTGGCGCGAGGCCGCCGGGCCGACCATCGATATCCTGCATCAGCACGGGACCAAGGCAGGCATTTTCATTGATGCCCATGGCGGACCGGGGGTAACGGATAAATCCTGGGTTGCCGAGGCGAAGCAGTACGCGATCGCGATCCAAGCCGAGAGACTGCCGCTCGACTTCGTCGTCATTGCGAGTTGGATGCTGCATCCCTGGCGGAACGTGCCGGAAAGCGATCCGCTGACACTGACCGCATTCGTCGACTGGTACGCGCGAAACGTTGCGGGCAAGAAATGACGCTGAAAGAGCGCATGCCTCCCGAGAAACGACAATGGCGTCGGCAATGCGCAGCGGAAAGACGTCCATGAAGGCCTTCCTAGAGCATAGCTTCTTTATAGGACGTACATTCGTTTTTAGTCGTACCGACGGCAGTGTCATCTCAAAAGCACTCATTTTGCGCGCCAACGGTAAAATTGACTATCATAGTCATCCAAACGAAACCTCCTGGGATATTGTTGACTCCGCGCTTGTATTTAAGAATGGGAAGAACGAACCCACCACTGTCTTTGATAAGATGCGGCTTTCTGAAGTTGGATTCGTATTGGAGGGAACATTTCTATTTACGGATACACCAGGTCCACATCACAGGCTAACGGCGCACGTCGTTGAAAATAAGCCACCAGCCCCGATCGCTCGGGACTCTCAGTTAAATATCTCAACAAAAAACAACGTGGCCGTACTTGTCAGGTCGCACAAGGTAGATAAAAAATTTGATGAATTGATCCAAAAGCTTGAGCAGAGTTCAACTAATTATGACGTATTTCCGCTAGTAGACGAGACGAAAGGCCGTCCGGCTATTACCAACGACCGTGTTATCTGGCACTCAATGAAAGGGTGTAGAGATCTTGGCCTAACCCAGCCACATCAGGGATACTTTTTGGTCTTTGGGGATTTTCCGATTTATTTTGCTTTTCTTCAGATACCGCAATATCGTTTCTATATTATGATCGAAGACGATGTTGATTTTACCCGTCCAGATGGAACATTTATTCGTAATTTGGTTGACCAGCTTTCCACTCCACAGTTCGGAGATGCTGATTTTATAGGTCTTTCGTTGAGACCGCTAAACCAGAATGAAAAGCGATACGAAGCGTGCCGCAAGGCATTCACTGACAGGTATTGCTACTATTCTTATTTTCCGTTTGTGGTCTTTTCGAAGCGTCTTGCGGGTTACCTGTTTAGCCAACGGCTAATCGAAGCAGCACGCCAACCGGATGAGGCTGACGTTATTCACTGTGAAACCTACGCTCCGTCTTGCGGTACGGCTGGCGGCTTTCGCTGCCTTGACCTCAAATCGATAATGCCTGGTAGCTATGAAACCGCGACGATGAGCATGCAGATCGGCGAGTTAGCCGTTGGCAAACCCATGGGTTTTACAGTCAACGTCAATCCCTGCATCGAAATGATTCACCCAATTTATACACCGGAAGAATTCATTCGGCGAGTATATCATAAATTCATCGTTTTACGTCAAGGCGACTGGAAAGGCTTAATAAGCTTTTTGGAAAGATCTAAGAACGAATCGATTCCGGATGCAATCATATCTGAATTGCATGACAAAATACCGAAGGAAAAAATGCTTGGTTGATTGACTTTTGGGCTATTCAGCGATTGGTTAATAGCCCGACAAAAATCAGCGTTGCTCGTGAATCCATCGTTTAACGTTTTTCAATGATTGATTAATAACTTGGTGCATATCCAAGTATTGATACGTCCCGCAACGTCCGATAAAGCTCACGTTTCGGCTTTGCTGAGCCATGGACCTGTAAGATTGATATAATTCATCATAGCGGCCGTCGCTTGTCTTAACCGGATAATATCGCTCAAAATCGTTGTCGCGATAGTCACACGGTTCCTCCCGCGTAATGGTTTTCATCGTCCCGATGCAGTCACAATGACAAGGAAGCCGACTCCAATCCGTTTCGCGGGTCCAGGGGCGGTCGTCGGTGAAATTGATCACAGATGCATCACCCTTCCGGGACACTACAGGTAACTCAACATCATGGAAGCGGATCGAACGATAAGGCAATGCCCCCAATTGGTAGTCGAAATACTCGTCGATCGGCATGCTGTTGAAGCAATGGGCGTAATCCCGCAGGCACGCGCGGTCGAACGGCCGCTCAAGATTGACCCGGATATTGGGATGATCCAGGATTGTCTCAAACACGCGCGCGTAGCCATCGCGCGGTAATATCTGGAATTTGTCCGATGGAAAATATCGATCTTCGTCGTCATAGCGAATCGGAACGCGCTTTACGACTGCAGCATCCATTTCCTCAAGATCGTGTGCCCACATTTTATGCGTGTAGGGGCGGAAAAACAAATCCGTGAGCGTCTTACCGATGTTGGCGTAGAGAAATTCAGCGGCATTTCTCGGTGCAGGGTTGGGAGTGGTCTGACTCGCGAGAAAATTGCGTACTTCCTCCTCATTCCTCAGGTTAGTCTCGAACACAGCGTTGATTGTATTCCGATTGACCGGAAGCGGTACACATCGCCCGTCGGGAAGTTCAGCCTGCACCTTGTGCTCATAAGGGACAAAGACACCAAAGCGGGAAATCCAGGCGACGATCTCCTGGTTATTGGTATGGAAGAGATGGGGGCCGTATTTGTGGACACGAACGCCAGTACTCACGACCTCGTCGTAAGCATTGCCACCAAGGTGCGGCCGTTTGTCGATGACATCGACTTGAAATCCATGCTCGGCAAGCTCACGCGCATATGTGGCCCCGGCAAATCCGGCACCGACGACAAGAATGCTGCTGCTCACCGTATGGCTTCCCGCAACCGGATAGCAATTATGCAGGCTCGAGCGGATTCCGATGATGTTGAACCGCCTCTTTGAGTCATGGCCATGCTTGTCGCGGCCATCCACGCTTTTCTCACCGAACCGCCCAAGGAAGACGTGGATGCCCGCGACAAGCGCGAGCGTGACGACAGAGAGGTGATTCGATTACACCGAAACATGCTCTCTAGCCGCTCTTCGCCATGATGATCCCGACGAGATCACCGATGTTTCTGAGCCCCTCTATCTCGTGGCTGCTCATCTTTATGCCATACCGGGTTTCAACCGCGACCATGATGTTGAGGTTATTGAACGAGTTCCCATCCTTCAATGTCGTTGGCGGTGGTTTCCGGTTTGAGCGACAGGTCGTCATCGGCGAACAATTCGTGGAAGAGTTCGTTGAGCCCCGCATAAACTTCCGCCTCGGTCATCCCCTCACCCCTGCCGGATCGTCATGATGACGTCGGGCTCGGCAAAGCTCGCCAGATCGAGCTGATCGCGCTTGTTGCTGTCGGCGTCGACGTCGAGCGGCGCGAAACCGAGCTTGGCATAGTGCTGCTTGACCATCGCGTTCTTCGCGGTCGGGCGGTATTCGCCGATCAGCCGCTTGCCGCCCAGGCGGCGCGCCTCGTTCGCCACGACGCCGAGCGTGGCTTCCTCGACCTGGCGACCCAGTACGCGGCAACTCATGAGCCAGGTATCCAGGAGCACGTCGTCGCCCAGTTTGCGGCCGATGATGATGGCGATGATGCCGTTGTCGCCGAAACGGTCGAGCAGGCGGAACTGCAGCCCGAAGGCGCTCGGGTCGGCCATGACGGCGAGCACGTCCTCCTCGGTGTAGCGCCGCGTCGTCAGGTTGAACTGGTTGGTCTTGTTGATGAGCTGCACGGTGCGTTGCAGGCCGATCTGGTCGAAATGCCGCCAGATCAGATCCATCCGCAAGCCGCGCAGGTAGGACGGCAGGTCGGACGATTGTGCCTGCAGCGCATCGCGGGCGGAGTTGGCTTGATAAAGCGTCGTGCGCTCGCGGTCTTCGTCGGTTATTGCGAGCCCCTCGAAATAGCCCGCATCGGCGAGGCACGCGGCATAGAGCGCCGGATCGTCGGACACTTCCGGCACCGCGACCATCGGCAGTTCCTGGCGCACCAGGTCGCGCTCGAACGGATTGTCGTCGACAAACACGAATGAATCGAGCCCGATATTGAGCTGATGGGCGATGGCACGGATGTTGGCCGCCTTGTCCTGCCAGTTCGCGACGAAACAGGCGATATCATCGCGCTTGAGCAGCATGTCGGGGTGCTGCTCGAACGGCGCGAGCGCATTTGCCTCATCGTTCTTGGAGCAAACCGCCAGGATAACGCCGCGCTTGGCGAGTTCGCGCGCATAGGCCTGGAAGGCGACGAACGCTTCGCCGGCCGCGCTGCCTTGGCCGAGCACGATGCCGTCGAGCCCGTCATCGCCGATGACGCCGCCCCACAGCGTATTGTCGAGGTCGAGCACCAGGCATTTGGCGGAGCGCCCCTGCTTGGCCGCCAGCAGTCGGCCGACGAGATCGCCGTAGAGCGGCGTCGCAACCGGGCTCACATCCTGCTTCGCCCGATGCCACAGTACCGGGTCATGCCAGCGACCGAGCCCATCCTGGGCAACGCGCGCATCGAGCGCGAGGAGATCGACGCCGGCCCCGTCGGCAAGACCGCGTAGTGCGGCGTTGACGGCGGTGGTCATGCGATGACGCGAGCCCGGCAGGCGGTGCTCGTTGCTGCCGAGCAAAGGTTGGAAAACCGGCAGCACGGTCTGCTGGATGATCGGGCAGCGGAACGCCTCGCGCGCGAGCCTCCAGCATTCCCCGATATGGCCGAGGATTTCCCGCAACGCCGTCTCCGCCTGCGCGGCGTCGGCCGCGGCATCGACACCGCGCATCAGGTGATACGGATCAAACGCGAACAGCACGGCGTTCGGTTTGAATGCGTGAAGCGCCGATTGCTTGTCCGTCAGTTCCTGGAGGTACTGACCGTAGTTACATTCGTAGGCCGTGAGCCAGAGACCACGGCGCAGTGCGGCGACCCGCAGGGTCGGAAGCAAGTGAGTGAGGGTCGACGACCCGAGCACCGCCAGCCGCACCGGCTTGGTGGCAAGCTTGGGTGGCGGCGCATCGGCAAACAGGCGCTGCATCGAGCGGTCGAGCCGGCCGGTGCGGATAAAATCCATCCGGGTATTGGCGAGGGCTATAAGTTCCGACCACGCTGCGGCCGGATCATCAAGCTTGTCGAGCGCCTTGATGCGAGCGCTCCATCCCTCGGCAACGGGCAGCCAGGACAGATCAAACGCGTCGGATGGCCGCCCCACGCTCAGGACCGCCGGTGGCGACGCCGGGACCGTGGTGGCTACATCACGCACAGCAACATCGGACATACATCGCCATCCCGTTCTGCTCGCGAAACTCTGGCCCAGCGGTTTATCTACCCACGCCGACGCGCGGTTTGTGGGGGCTCAGAGTTGTCGGTGGGAGCCTGCTGGCCGTCGTCTACAACTCGACCATCCGTCCGCGGCAGCTTGAGATCGGACTGCCGCACAACAAGGGTAGCGACGGCCGCCTTGGCGTGCCGATCATTCGGATCAAGCTCGACCGCGCGCCGGCCGGCCTCGAGCGCCTCGTGGAGGCGATGCTGCCGGGCCAGCACCTGACTGTGCTGCAAATGAAATGCGCTGGAATTCGGAGCGAGCGTGACGGCATGGCGGATGGCCTGTTCCGCTTCCTCTATATCGTTTGTGCCCGACAGGAGAAATGCAAGCCAGGAATGTAGCTGCGGTGCAGCGGGCTCGCATTCGATTGACCGTCGCGCCGCCGCAACAGCCTCCACGATCCGGCCCTCGCGATGAAGGACATGGCTGAGTGCCTGGTGCCAAATCCCGACGTCAGGAGCGATCTCGATGGCGCGCCGGGCAGCCGCCTCCGCTTCTTTCAGCTCGCCGTGCCTCGCGAGAAAATGGCTGAGGCGACCGTGCACAGGCGCTGCGATCGGATCGAGCGCTGCGGCCTGCCGCGCGGCCGCAACCGCTTCCTCTATCCTCCCCTGGCGATCGAGCACGGAGGCGAGCTCATGATGAATAGCGCCAACAGAGGGCGACAATTCGATCGCGCGCCGAAGGCATTGCTCGGCGCCCACCAGGTCGGCAGACCGTGACAGGAAATAGGCCAGACGGACGTGGGACGGCGCGGCGGCTGGATCGATCGCCACGCTATGCCGCGCGGCCTCGATGGCTTCCTCGAACCGATCCAGCCGGCCAAGAATGTGGCTGAGTTCGTGATAAAAGCCGGCACGCCCCGGCTCGATTTCAATCGCCCGACGCAGCTCCCGTTCCGCCTTTGGGAATTGGCCGTCGCGGCCAAAGCAGTGCGCCAACAGGCCATGCAGATTGGCGTTCTCGGGCTCGAGATCGGCAGCTTGCCGCGCGGCCGTCGTCGCCTCCCTGAGGCGGTCCCGTCGCGACAGGAAACGGCTCAACGCCGCATAAGGGTCCGACGCCGACGGGGCAAGCTCGGTCGCCCGCACCAACGCGCGCTCCGCGGTCTCATAGTCCCGGTTAGCCTCCAGCAATTGAGCCAACTGTGCATGGAAGCTCGCCCGGCCAGGATCAAGTTCGATCGCCAGGCTGGATGCGTCCAGCGCTGCGTCGGCGCAACCTCGGTCCGCCAGGATATGGCTCAAGCTGTGACGAAACTCGGCATTACCGGGTTCGAGCGCAATGGCCTGCCCCATCAGGAGTTCGGCTTCCTCGAACTGTCGCAGCCGCGACAGGAGAATACCCAGGTGACGCAGTGCGGCCGCGTTGCCCGGTTCGAGTTCGATCGCGGTGCGGGCTGCCGCGATCGCCTCGTCGGCGCGGCCAAGGCGGTCAAGGGCGATGCTGAGGTTGAGGTGGCCGTCGCTCGATTGCGGCGAACGCCGCAAGCCGACGGTGAGCATGTCCAGCGCGGCCGCGACGTCAGGCCTTTTCGCGCGGTTCAGCGCCACCCCCCGTTCGAGCGCCTCGTTCCACTCAAACCGCAAATATCGCCCGACGTGCTGCTCGAACGTGAACCATCCTTCGCTCCAAAACCGGTAACGATATCCTTCGTTGCCATATGCGAGCCCAAAATGACCGCAGACGCTCGGATGGATCGGCAGTCCGTTCTTCGGAAACGGGGTGGCAGCGAGACACTTTTCCACCCGGTCGATCGTCGCAGAACCGAGACCCATCGTGCGAAACGTTTGCTGGATCAAATAGCGGGCGACGCGGAGATTGGGATGGTAGGGCGTGAGGAAGATGGGCTCGTCGCGAAAATGTGCCTCGATAAGATCGGCGGCGTTGAAGCCGGTTGCTCGATCGCGGTTTCGTTGCGTTTCAAGATTGAGCTCGAGGAGACGATCGAGATTGACGACGGTGTTGACGTCAAGGGCGATGTATTTGCTCGCCGCTTCGTCGGGATCAGTGCCTTTTTTGATCAGGCGGTTCAAATATGAATTGCCCAATTCCGCCGGATACGGGCCGAGTTCGTGGTAGGGCAGGGGAGCCGATTTCGGATGCGGCTGGCCGCCGAACGGCCACAGGAATCCGGCCGTGACAACCGGAACGCGGTACTTGGCGACGTGCGAAGGCGCCTCGTCGATATCGATGTTGGACTTGAACTCCGCAACCTGGCCGACGAGCACGTCCGCGCCATTGATAGCATTCGCCGCTGTCTCGGGCGTGAGCTTGTACGCATCAACGAAGGTCGCGATATCTTGCGTCCACGGAGATACGAAGGCATTATAGGCGTTGCAGAGCGCTCGCATCTGGCAGTTGCCGACGAAAACGATCCGCGCCATTCAAATGCCCTCGGGCACTTTGGCCCGCAAAATGGGACTTGCCTGGACTTTTTCACATTTTCTCATCAAGACGCCTATGTTCAGATCCGATGGCGCTCGATGAGGCTAACCAGATCGCCGACACATCCCAGTCCATCGATCTCGCGGCTGCTGAGCTTCAGCTTGAACCGCTCCTGGACGGCGAGCAGAATTTCAACCTGCTTGAAAGAGTCCCATCCCTTGACATCAGACGCCGTCATTTGCCGCGCGAGCACGAGCGACTCATCGTCAAAGACCTCGTGGAAAATCTCGGTGAGCGCCGACAATACCGGATCGGTGTTCATTTCAGCCTCATTGGCCTTGGCACTTGAAGCTTGCGAAGACGATCTGCCCGCTCCCCTCCGCGTCGTCTGTCGGGTCGCGACAGCAAAGGATCGCTACCGAAGGCCGGGTCACCGCCGTTTAGCCCGCTCCCGCCGCAATTGCAAAGCATTGGTGCAAATGTTGGTCCAAACGCCCACGGACGTAGTCGCGGGCACGCGGTCGGGGTCCGCGAAGTGGTCTATATAACCGCGCATCAACCCGTCGCCGAGCCACTCGGCGTTTCCCGCCGCGTGGTGAGGACTGGATGGAACAACCCACAGCAACGTGTTGGGACCATATTCGCGCAGTGCCCGATAGAGCGGCGCAATTTCGGCCTCGGTAAGCGCGCGGTCCCGCTTGCAGACGAAGATTTTTTCGGCCTCCTCCAAATCTTCAGCCAATTTGCCGGCGAGATAACGAAGCCGCTTGAATTCCCGTTCATGCAGCGCCTCCGCGGTTAGCTCCCCCTCCTTGGCAAAGGTGTGGTAGGTCAGGCGGTAGCGTGTCTCATCGGCCATGTATTCGCCGTTTACCAAGCGAATCCGAACGCATTTGGGATCGCCCAAGCCCTCAAAACGCGCAGCCAGCGCCGCAGTAACGGCCTGAAGATTCGCGGAAGCCCACCGGAACAATCCAAGCGGCTCGGCTTTATGAGCACGTTGCACGATGCCGAACTCACAATTTTCGCCCAGGGATTCGAACCGCATCATGATCTCGCGGGGAGAAGCGGCGATCTGCTCTGTGCCTTCAGCGGCGATCATATTGCAGCCTCGCCCCTCTTACCTGGCCATTACCTGGCCCTCTTGGGCTGGACCGTGGCACAACAATTCTGCTTTGAATGAGTTGGAACGACGCACCCACAGCCATCCCCCGCTACAATTCGCTGCCTTTGATGAAGCTCCTTGGCGACTCGGCGAGCTTGTTCATGATCATCGCGTATAGCGGGCGATCTTCGGCGGTGATCGAGTTCGATGTAGTCGCGCTCGCTCGGCTCGATATCTTTGTCTGTTAGGATTTTTTTCAATTCATTTCTTCTCGTGTTCGCCGCTATTCCCCACTCATCCTTCAGCCACGTGTTGTATCTGGTCGTATCGGTGATCTCGATGTCCGCAGTCTGGATGTTCTCCAGCGCGGTTTTGCCGGTTTCGCGTCCAAGCGCGGTGCAGATATAATTTTTACGGATCGCGGACTGATTCCTCAGAAGTTTGAGGGCGAGCTGTCTGAAATAGTCAGCGCCCGCGTCCGGTGGAATTCGCTCAAGGTCCATCATTTTCAGCCACTCTCTAGTATCGGGAAACTTTTGCTCGCGATCATCGATGAAGCGCGTCATGATGTAGTTGACCTGAGAAATAATTATCGATTCCGGGTCTCTGATGACAGTAAAGCATCGATCTGAATACCTCAACAATTCGTTCTGCAAGAAGAACTGCAGGTTGAAATGCCCGTTGACGAACAGATCATCATGAAAATGAGAGTATACCGCAATATCTCGCAGCTTGGCAAAGAGTTGCTGTTTGGAGACCCAGTTCGGTGCCGTCAGCGAATGATTGACCGAGGGAAACCGCGAGGCCAGATGCCCGATCAAGTCGGTCCCGGCGCATTTGGGAATATGAACAAATATCAAGCGCGTCTTCTCTTCCAGCGCGTGCAAAATAAACTGAATGATGCCGCGCTGGAATTCCGCTGAATGCAGAACATCGTTGAAGATTTTCCGCACAGGGGAGTTGAGATTCTGGACGATTTCGCGTTTTTCGGGAAGACGGCCGAAGGCCGCAAAAATAATCTGTCGCGCTTCCGCCGTCGCGAAGTCGATGCCCCCGACGATCGAATCGGCGCCGCGCTCTTCCTTGAAAAGCATGAACAAGTTCAATAGCTGCCGAGACGTCCTTGGAGCCGGAATCACAAGCGCGTCTCCGCCTCAGGACGGGACACCGACTTCACAAGCGGGCTCACGATGCCTCCCGACACGTCTATATTGGTAGGAAATCCTGGGCCAGAGGCATTATGAAGGCGACCCTCTGCTCAACCTCAGATTGTTCCTCTCTTCCGCCACGCCCGAGGCCGATTGCCTTCTTTTTCGGGCTGCCGACGACCCGGTAAAAGCCTGTCCCCGCTGGAGTCGCAACACGGGTGAGATCGTGACAGTTTCATGCACGATTTGGAATCGAGGCGCAATATGGACCGGGGCTAAGCCGCCGCCGCACCCTGGGCGTGACGCGGACGATCATTCCGATGTCGTCGGGGTCATGGCTGGACATCGACGCCACCATCGCCGCCGTGCCGGTGCTCATAGGCGCCGCGTTCCGGCTCGAAGGGCGCTTCGATCGAGGTGAGCCGCGCACCGAGGCCGACCAGCATCTCCTCCAGCACGTGGTCGCGCCGGATGCGCAGGCGGTTGCCGGCGAGTTGCACTTCGGTGTGTCGATTGCCGAGATGCCAGGCGAGGCGCGCCAGGGCCGCGGCATCAGGCGCCGCGATCTCGACCACCGGCTCGGATTTGGCGACCACGGCGACGATCGCGCCGTCATCGAGCACGAGGCCGTCGCCGTCGCGCAGCGCGGTTGCCTCCGCGAGGTCGAGCAGGAACCGGGTGCCGCGCTCGCCCGCGAGCACGATGCGCCGCCGGTGGCGCTCGTCGGCGTCGAGGACCACGCGATCGATGGCGCAGGCCGCGGGCCATGTGGCGGCGCGCACAACGCGTGACGCCCGCTTCACCGCCCGGATGCGCTCCACGACCTCGGGGTTGATCAAAACAGAAAATACCTCTGTGCCATCGGCAGCACCTCGGCGGGCGCGCAGGTCAAAAGCTCGCCGTCCGCCGTCACCTCGTAGGTTTCCGGATCGACCGTGATGTCGGGCGTGGCGCCGTTGTGCACCATGCTGGTTTTCGAGATGTCGCGGGTGTGCTCGACCGCGACCAGCTTCTTCTCGACGCCGAGCTTGTCGGCGAGCCGCGCCTTCACGGCGGCCTTGGAGACGAACACCAGCGAGCCCGCGGTCAGCGCCTTGCCGAAGGCGCCGAACATCGGGCGGTAATGCACCGGCTGCGGCGTCGGGATCGAAGCGTTGGGGTCGCCCATGGGCGCCGCCACGATCATGCCGCCCTTGATCACCATGTCGGGCTTGACGCCGAAGAAGGCCGGCGACCACAGCACGAGGTCGGCGAGCTTGCCCTTCTCGACCGAACCGATGTGCTTTGACACGCCGTGGGCGATCGCCGGGTTGATGGTGTATTTGGCGACGTAGCGCTTGACCCGGGCATTGTCATTGCCGCCCTTGTCCTGCGGGAGCGGGCCGCGCTGCTTCTTCATCTTGTCGGCGGTCTGCCAGGTGCGGATGATGACCTCGCCGATGCGGCCCATGGCCTGGCTGTCCGACGACATCATCGAGAGCGCGCCGAGATCGTGCAGGATGTCCTCGGCCGCGATGGTCTCCTTGCGGATGCGGCTTTCCGCGAACGCCAGATCCTCGGCGATCGACGGGTCGAGATGGTGGCACACCATCAGCATGTCGAGATGCTCGTCGATGGTGTTGCGGGTGAACGGCCGGGTCGGATTGGTCGAGGACGGCAGCACGTTCTTGAGCCCCGCCACCTTGATGATGTCGGGCGCATGGCCGCCGCCGGCGCCTTCGGTGTGAAAAGCATGGATGGTACGGCCCTTGAAGGCCTTGATGGTGTCCTCGACGAAGCCCGACTCGTTGAGCGTGTCGGTGTGGATCATGACCTGGACGTCGTAGTCGTCGGCGACCGAGAGACAGCAGTCGATGGCGGCCGGCGTGGTGCCCCAGTCCTCGTGCAGCTTGAGGGCGCAGGCGCCGGCTTTGACCTGCTCTTCGAGCGCGGCCGGCAGCGAAGCGTTGCCCTTGCCGGCAAAGCCGAGATTCATCGGGAACGCGTCGGCCGCCTGGATCATGCGCGCGATGTGCCACGGCCCCGGCGTGCAGGTGGTGGCGTTGGTTCCGGCGGCCGGGCCGGTGCCGCCGCCGAGCATCGAGGTGATGCCGGCCATCAGGGCTTCCTCGATCTGCTGCGGGCAGATGAAGTGAATGTGGGTGTCGAAGCCGCCGGCGGTGAGGATTTTTCCCTCGCCGGCGATCACCTCGGTGCCGGGTCCGATGACGATGGTCACGCCCGGCTGGATGTCTGGATTGCCGGCCTTGCCGATGGCGAAGATGTTGCCGTCCTTGAGGCCGACATCGGCCTTCACGATGCCCCAGTGATCGAGGATCAGTGCATTGGTGATGACGGTGTCGACCGCACCTTGCTTGTTCGTGACCTGGCTCTGGCCCATGCCGTCGCGGATCACCTTGCCGCCGCCGAATTTCACCTCCTCGCCGTAGGTGGTGAAATCCTTCTCCACCTCGATGATGAGATCGGTGTCGGCAAGGCGTACCCGGTCGCCGGTGGTCGGCCCGAACATGTCCGCATAGGCGGCGCGGGAAATTCTTGTCGGCATACGGTCACTCCGATCGCGCGGCGGTCAAGGCTCGAAAGCTCAAGGCTTGAAAGCTCAAGGTTTGGCGTCGCGGAGGTTCGGCCATTTCGCAGCAGCGAAGATGCTGAGCATGATGAAGTTGACGACCGGCACATAGGTCAGCAGGCACCACCAGCCGCTGTAACCGGCTTTCTGAAGTATCCTGGCGATCGGCCAGAGGTAAATCGCGAACGCGATGAAAACGCCGATCTTGATCAAAATATCACTCGTATCCATGGTAACCTCTCTCCCCGCGTTGCGCGTTTCACAACTTGCCCATCACGTCCTGGCGAAAACCGTAGATCGCGCGCCCTCCCGCGAACGCGACCAGCGACACCTCGCGGGTCTGGCCGGGCTCGAACCGCACCGCGGTTCCGGCCGCGATGTCGAGCCGCATGCCGCGCGCCTTCTTGCGCTCGAACTTCAGCGCCGGATTGGTCTCGAAGAAATGATAATGGCTGCCGACCTGGATCGGGCGGTCACCAGAATTGGCGACCGTGAGCGTCACGGTCTTGCGGTTAACGTTGAGTACGATGTCGCCCGATTTGGTGATGACTTCGCCGGGGATCATGGGGGTGAGTTCTTCAAAGGTGCCTCGTCGCGGCCGCGACAAGCGCGGCCACGACGAATTGTTCTCGATGGGTCCGCGTCATCGGATCGGCTCGTGCACGGTGACGAGCTTGGTGCCGTCCGGGAATGTCGCCTCGACCTGGATTTCCGGGATCATCTCGGCGATGCCGTCCATCACCTGATTGCGCGCGATCACGTGGGCGCCGGCCTGCATCAGCTCGGCGACGGTCTTGCCGTCGCGCGCGCCTTCCATGATGAAATCGCTGATCAGCGCCACTGCCTCCGGATGGTTGAGTTTGACGCCGCGTTCGAGCCTCCGGCGCGCCACCATGGCGGCCATGGCGATCAGCAGCTTGTCTTTTTCGCGCGGCGTCAGGTGCATGGTCGCAATATCGCGGTCGGTTGGGTGGGATCGAAGTTAGTTGAGCCACAGCCGCGGCAGGGCGCCGCGGCCGAGCGCGGCCAATACTATAACAAGATCGTGGCGCAGCGCAGCGCCATCGGGCGCAACGAGGCGGACAAGCGCGATGCCGCCCCAGGCCGAGATACCGGCTTCGCCGTGTGTGCCCGGCAGGGCGGCGCGCACCGCCTCGACCGTTGCGTCGTCGCCCGGCGCGAGCAGCACGGTCCCGATCGCGGCGTGGCCGTTGGCGATGGCGGCTTCGCCGAGCCGCCCGGCGATGGCGCCATCAAGGCGGAGGCTTTCGGCAAAGGCGAGCTTGCCGCCGCGCCGGATGCGCCAGCGGTCGGCGAGGAACCCGGCGTCATCGACCTCGCCCATGGCGGCGCGGCCGAACACCACCGCCTCGGCGAACACCAGCGTCGCAGCGGGCGCGAGCGCGATGTCGACGCTGCGGCGCGAGCCGCGCGCGATCGAACAGGATGGTCTCCTGCGGCAGCCACATCAGTTCGGCGCCATCGCCGACCCGCGCAGTGAGGTCGAAGGCGGCGTCGGGCCCGAGCGAGCGATAGACTTTCTCCGCCGCCGCGGTCGTCACCACGAGGCGCGCTCCGGCTTCGAGGTCGAGGTCGACGGCGAAACGGTCGCCGCCCGCGATGCCGCCGGCGGTGTTGACCAGCACCGCCTCCGGGGCGCCCGCGCAGGCACCGGGAAACCGCACCCGCAACGAGCCTTCCTCATGGCAGTGGGTGCGCCGCGTGCGCCCGTCCGTCGCCGCGAGGGTCGACCGCGACGCGGCCGCGTGCGCGATTAGCGGCGAACACGGCGTTCTCGCCTGCGGTCCCGGGCGAAAGAGGGGGCCTGCAGTTCTGGATGGTGGGCATCGAAGCCGACACCGCCATGCCGGCGCCACCCGACGCCTCACCCTCCGCCACACGGAAGGAGGCTCGTACGAGGCGCCATGCCGCATCGGATTGTCCCCGCTCAAATCGCGAGCGCGCGTTTGAGGGCGGCTTCGTCCATGTCGGCGCGGGTCGAGGAATAGACGATCTGACCGCGGTCCATCACCGCGAAATAGTCGCCGAGCTCGCGGGCGAAGTCGAGATACTGCTCGACCAGCACGATGGCGATCTCGCCGAGCCCGCGCAGATAGGAGATGGCGCGGCCGATGTCCTTGATGATCGACGGCTGGATGCCCTCGGTCGGCTCGTCGAGCAGGAGCAGGCGCGGCCGCATCACCAGCGCGCGGCCGATCGCGAGTTGCTGCTGCTGGCCGCCCGATAGGTCGCCGCCGCGCCGGCCCAGCATGTCGTTCGAGCACCGGAAACAGCGAGAACACCACGTCCGGCACGCTGCGGTCGCTCGCGCTTGAGCGGGGCGAAGCCGGTCTGCAGGTTTTCCTCGACCGTCAGCAGCGGGAAGATCTCGCGCCCCTGCGGCACATAGGCGATGCCGCGCCGCGCGCGCTCGTATGGCTGCAGCGCCGGTGATGTCATGTCCCTCCCATGCGATCGAGCCGCGGCTGATCGGATGCTGGCCGACGATCGCGCGCAGCAGGCTGGTCTTGCCGACGCCGTTGCGGCCGAGCACGCAGGTGACCGTGCCGGGCGCCGCATTAAGCGAGATGCCGCGCAGCGCCTGCGCGGCGCCGTAATGCAGGTCGATGGCGTTGACTTCGAGCATGGTGGTCCTTTTGCGGCGTTAGCGCGTGATGCGTTGAGGGGCGTCACGCATCTAACGGATCTGGTTTTGAAGCATGATCTTGTCCGAAAAGTCCGCAACTTTTCGGGATCATGCTCTCAGCGGCCCAGATAGACCTCGATCACCCGCTCGTTTTCCGAGACCTGGTCGATCGTGCCTTCCGCAAGCACGGTGCCTTCGTGCAGCACCGTCACCTTGACGCCGAGCTCGCGCACGAAGGTCATGTCGTGCTCGACCACCACGACGGTGCGGTCGCGGTTGATTTCCTTGAGCAGCTCGGCGGTCTGGTGGGTCTCGGCGTCGGTCATGCCGGCGACCGGCTCGTCGACCAGCAGCAGTTTCGGCTCCTGCGCGAGCAGCATGCCGATCTCGAGCCACTGCTTCTGGCCGTGCGACAGGCTGCCGGCGATGCGCGAGCGCAGCGACGTGTCAGCCGGATGGTCTCGAAGATGCGGTCGATGCGCTTGTCTTCTGTCGGCGCTGTCGCGCCACATCAGGGTCGGCGCGGGCGCGGCGGTCGGCCTTGAGGGCGAGGCGGAGATTGTCCTCGACGGTGTGGCTCTCGAACACCGTCGGCTTCTGGAATTTGCGGCCGATGCCGAGCTCGGCGATGTCGCTTTCGTAGAGATCGGTCAGGCGATAGGTGCCGTCGAACAGCACGTCGCCCTTCTGCGGGCCGCGTCTTGCCGGTGACCACGTCCATCATGGTGGTCTTGCCGGCGCCGTTCGGGCCGATGATGGCGCGCATCTCGCCGGGATCGACCGTGAACGACAAGTTCGTTGAGCGCGCGGAAGCCGTCGAACGAGACGGTGACGCCGTCGAGATAGAGTAGCGCCGAGGTGGTGCGGGCGATCCATCGCCGTCACTCCGCCGGCATCGGCTCGCCGACCGGCTGCGCGTCGCAGCTCCGGGCTTGTCGGGCTTGCGGCGGCCGTCGAGCCAATAGAGCGAGGGTGCCGATGATGCCGCGCGGCAGCAGCAGGGTGACGCCGACGAACAGGCCGCCGAGCGCGAACAGCCAGTAGGGCGCGAGCGCAATGGTCTCGAACGGCGTGATCATGAAATAGATAAGCAGTGCCCCGAAGATCGCGCCGAGCGGGTAGCCATCCCAGCTTGATGCCCATCGCGGCGACGATCAGCATGCCGACCGACCGCGTAGGTCCAGTACGGCATGACCGAGAATGCCGGCGCCGGACTGCGCGAGCACGTACATCGACCGAGAAGCCCGATGCGCCACCGCGGCGATGCCGGCGATCGCGCCGATCAGCGCCTTGCGCCGCACCAGCAGCGACGCCGACGAGGGCGAACAGCATCACGAGCCCGAACATCCAGATACGGCAGCGAGGCTGCCGCTCGTGAAATAGGTCTTGCCGAAATTCACCACGACGGCGCCGAGGATCGCGCCGGTAAGCGTGCCGCGGCCGCCGACCGCGACCCATACCACCTCCTCGATGGAGTTCGCCGGGCGCGAATTCGCTCGGATTGATGATGCCGACCTGCGGCACGTAGAGGGCGCCGGCGACGCCCGCCATGCAGGCCGACAGGGTGAACACCAGGAGCTTGTAGGACTCCACCTTGTAGCCGAGGAAGCGGGTGCGCGATTCGGCGTCGCGGATCGCGATCAGCACCTTGCCGAACTTCGAGGTGACGATGGCCCGGCACATCAGCAGCGCGAGCGCCAGCACGACGCAGGAGATCGCGAACAGCGCGCCGCGCGTTCCCGCCGCCTGGACGTTGAAGCCGAGGATATCCTTGAAGTCGGTCAGCCCGTTATTGCCGCCGAAGCCGAAATTGTTGCGGAAGAAGCCGAGCATCAGCGCGAAGGTGAGCGCCTGGGTGATGATCGAGAGATAGACGCCGGTGACGCGGCTGCGGAACGCGAACCACCCGAACACGAAGGCGAGCGCGCCCGGCACCAGAACCACCATCAGCAGCGCGTAGGGAAACCAGTAGAAGCCGTACCAGTAGATCGGCAGTTCCGGCCAGTTGAGGAACACCATGAAGTCCGGCCGGATCGGGTCCGCGTAGACGCCGCGGGTGCCGATCTGGCGCATCAGGTACATGCCCATGGCGTAGCCGCCGAGCGCGAAGAAGGCGCCGTGGCCGAGCGAAAGAATGCCGCAATAGCCCCAGATGAGGTCAATCGCGAGCGCCAGCAGCGCGTAGCAGGCATATTTGCCCCACAGCGCCACCAGGTAGGTCGGCACCGCGAAGGGCGATTCCGGCGGCAGCGCAAGATTGAGCGCCGGTATCAGCACCGCAAGGCACGCACAGCACCGCCGCGAACGCGAGCGTGACCTTGTCGAACCCGCGGGAGAGGAATGACGTCATGCTTCAACCGCCCGGCCCTTGAGCGCGAACATGCCGCGCGGGCGCTTCTGGATGAACAGGATGATGCAGCACCAGGATCGCGATCTTGCCGAGCACGGCGCCGGCCACCGGCTCGAGGAACTTGTTGGCGATGCCGAGCGTCAAGGCGCCGACCAGCGTGCCCCACAGATTGCCGACGCCGCCGAACACCACAACCATGAACGAGTCGATGATATAGCCCTGGCCGAGATTGGGGCTCACATTGTCGATCTGCGACAGCGCTACGCCGGCGATGCCGGCGATGCCGGAGCCGAGGCCGAAAGTCAGGGCGTCGATACGGCCGGTGCGAATGCCCATGGATGCCGCCATGGAGCGATTCTGCGTCACCGCGCGCATTTCGAGGCCGAGCCTGGTGAACCGCAGCATGGCAAGCAGCGCCACGAATACCGCGAATGTGAAGCACATGATCCACAGCCGGCTGTAGGTGATGTTGATATGGCCGATCTCGAAGGCGCCGCTCATCCAACTCGGCGCCGAGACGTCGCGGTTGGCGGCGCCGAACACCGAGCGTACCGCCTGCTGAAGGATCAGCGACAGGCCCCAGGTGGCGAGCAGGGTTTCTAGCGGGCGGCCGTAGAGGAAGCGGATGATGCCGCGCTCGATCAGCATGCCGATCGCGCCCGCGATCGCGAACGACGAGCGGCACGGCGATGACCAGCGAATAATCGAGCAGGCCCGGATTGTAGGCGCGCATTATCTCCTGGATCGAGAAGGTCACGTAGGCGCCGACCATCACCATCTCGCCATGGGCCATGTTGATGACGCCCATGACGCCGAACGTGATAGCGAGACCGATGGCGGCGAGCAGCAGCACCGAGCCGAGCGAAACGCCGTACCAGGCGTTTTGCAGCAGTTCCCACAGCGCAGCTCGCTTGATATCGAACCGACGGCCGCGGCCGCGGCCTTCACGACGGCGGGTGGCGAACCCGAGGGCAGGCCGGACAGCAGCGCGAGCGAATCCTGGTCGCCGCGGAAGCGGATGACGTGATTGCGGCGATCTTGTCGGCCTCCGAGGCCTCGTCCGAATTGAGGACGATGGCGGCACGCGCCTGCATCAGGGTGGTCTTGATGCGCGGGTCAGTTTCCTTCGCGATCGCGGTTTCGAGCGCCGGAAGCGCGCCCGCCTCGCGGGATTTGAACACCGCCTGCGCCGCCTCGTAGCGTTTGTCCGGATCGGGCGACATCAGGGTGAGTGCGCCCATCGACGCATCGATAGTGCGGCGCAGCCGGTTGTTGATGCGCACCGGCGCGAGATCGGCGGGGGCCGGGCCGGCAGCGAGTTCGCCCGTCATGGCGTCGAGAAGCCGCCCGCCGGCATCCCGATAGAACACCGTCTTCTGTTCTGCGCTGAACAGCAGCTTACCGTCCGCCAGCGCCCCGATGATGGCGGCGGCGCGCGGATCGCCGCTCCCGGCGATCGCCGTAATGCCGGCATCGGTGTCGCTATATTCGTCGGTGGTGAAATGCGCGAGCGCCTCGGTAAGGTCGGCGGCGCGGAGCGGGGCGGTCGCGAAAACCGTCATCAGGCCGAACAGGAGGACGAAGCCGAATTTCCGGAAATCAACCCTGCGGCAGGCCCACCTCAGGAACCTTCCACGCAGTGCATCGCATTGTCCTGGCGTAACTGCGGTGCACCGCATCATGTGGTTTGCCCGACGCATATCTGGTGGAAAGTTCCTGCATTCGAATGTACGCGCGGTAGCGCGGCCCCGCGGGCCGCCTCCAGATTTTCCGGACTGGGTGACAATCCGTGATTATCCGCAATGCCGTCCGTTCAATTCAGATCCTCTCCGGAGCAGCACCGGCAACAATCGCACCAGGCGCGTTAGGACGCGCCGCCGCACTTCTTGGTGACCTTGTTGTAGTTGCCGCACTTGAGCGTGACCCAGTCGGCTTCGAGGTCCTTCGAGCCCGGCAGGAAGTTCGACCACGCGTCGCCGGGGACGAGGCCTTCGGTCTTCCACACCACGTCGAACTGGCCGTCACCGCGGATTTCGCCGATGAAGACCGGCTTGGTGATGTGGTGGTTCGGCAGCAACGTCGAAGTGCCGCCGGTCAAATTCGGCGCCTGATGCCGGGCAGCGCGTCGATGACCTTGTCGGGATCGGTGGTCTTCGCCTTCTCGACCGCCTTCACCCACATGTTGAAGCCGATGAAGTGCGCTTCCATCGGGTCGTTGGTCACGCGCTTGTCGATCCTTCATGAAGGCGTGCCAGCTCTTGATGAAGTCGTCGTTGGCCTTGCTCTTGATCGACTCGAAGTAGTTCCAGGCGGCGAGATGGCCGATCAGCGGCTTGGTGTCGATGCCGGCGAGTTCTTCTTCGCCGACCGAGAACGCCACCACCGGGATGTCGTTGGCCTTGATGCCCTGGTTGCCGAGTTCCTTGTAGAACGGCACGTTGGCGTCGCCGTTGATGGTGGAGACGACGGCGGTCTTCTTGCCGGCCGAGCCGAACTTCTTGATATCGGCCACGATGGTCTGCCAGTCGGAATGACCGAACGGCGTGTAGTTGATCATGATGTCCTCGTCCTTGACGCCCTTCAGCTTGAGGTAGGCTTCGAGGATCTTGTTGGTGGTGCGCGGATAGACGTAATCGGTGCCGGCGAGCACCCAGCGCTTCACCTTCTCGTCCTTCATCAGGTAGTCGACGGCCGGGATCGCCTGCTGGTTCGGCGCGGCGCCGGTGTAGAAGACGTTGCGCTCGCTCTCCTCGCCCTCGTACTGCACCGGATAGAACAGGATGCTGTCGAGCTCCTTGAACACCGGCAGCACCGACTTGCGCGACACCGAGGTCCAGCAGCCGAACACGACCGCGACCTTGTCCTTGCTGATGAGTTCGCGCGCCTTTTCGGCGAACAACGGCCAGTTCGAGGCGGGGTCGACCACGACCGCTTCGAGCTTCTTGCCGAGCACGCCGCCCTTCTTGTTCTGCTCGTCGATGAGCATCAGCATGACGTCCTTCAGCGTCGTCTCGCTGATCGCCATCGTGCCCGACAACGAATGCAGGATGCCGACCTTGATGGTGTCCTGGGCGCTTGGCCGGCACGACTGCCAAGCCCAGCGCCAGCCCGGCCGCGGCAGCAAGCCAGCCGGCGGGAAACCGGTCGCTCCGCGACCGCTACGGAAAGAATTGAGCATCTCCATGTCCTCTGTTGACCGTCCTCTGTTGACGTCGCGAGCGATTTTGCACCGCTCGCGCCGCCTCCGGTCGCAAGGAGCGTGCCAAGGGTTCGGTGGTTTGCCGCTTTATGACACCGACCCGCGGTGTCGCCGTTTCGTCCTGCTCGCGCTCGCAGCCAATTGCGCGCGGGCTGCGCAAGCTGCGCGCGCGGGCGTCCGCATCCGAAAGGCTCCGCACGTTCAAAGGCGTGGATCACCGTAACGAAATGGCGGTTACACGCCTCTTCGATGGCCATTGCTGGGCCATGACAACGCGAATGGATCGCGGACACGGCGGTCGGCATCGCGAAGCGATCCAGTGCGGCCTTGGAATTCTGTACGATAGGGAGATGGCGGCTGCCATCGTCAGACTGCTAGATGAGCAATTGCCCAAGGATTAATCAACAATTTCTGCCCCAATATTTGGCAGAACGAGCCCTCGCCGGCCTTTTCTCCTGGCATTTGCCGACATTTGGACGGCGCCGTGATGATCGGGCGCGCCGCTACACGTGGGCGGCCGCCTCGGTCGGTTCATGGGAGACGCGTACATGTTGAAGTTCTTCGTCGCGGAGCTAATTCGAGGCCGAGCGTCCTAATTGCCGGCGCTAGTGTCCTAATTAAGAAAACGTTAACCAAGGTGAACAAATCTTGAACAAACAATTCGGGGGCCAGTCTGATGCAAAACACCTCACATGCCGTCATGGCGCAGCGGATCGAGCCAAAAGATAGCCCGGACGACTTTCCGACGCCGCCCTGGGCTACTCGTGCGCTGGTTGAGCATATTCTGGATGACAAGAGCGATCTTGCCAATCTCACATGCCTAGAGCCGGCTTGTGGCGCCGGTCATATGGCGAAGGTTCTGAAAGAATACTTTAAGGAGGTGCAATGCGCCGATGCTTATGAATATGGCTACGCCGACGTTAAGGACTTTCTCAGTCACTCCTACAAGGCGGACACATTCGATTGGGTGATTACAAACCCACCGTTTCGGTTGGCGGAAGAATTCGTGTTGCGCGCACATAAGATCGCGCGACGCGGTGTCGCGATACTTGCCCGCACAGTCTTTCTGGAAAGTGTCGGGCGATACGACGGCATTTTTAGAAGGCTACCTCCTACCAAATTCGCTCAATTTGTTGAACGTGTACCGATGGTGAGGGGGCGCCTGGACGGCAAAGCCACGACAGCTACGGGCTACGCTTGGTTAGTTTGGGAAAAGGAGATTGTTGCGACCCCGCGTCTTATGTGGGTTCCGCCATGTCGCAGGAAACTTGAGCGCAAGACTGATTATTTAACCTAATGCTTATGTCTCGTTTCTGTCGTAACTCATTTGCGCGCGTTTCAGAATCCTGATCGCTCGGTCAACATCAGGCTTTTCCCGAAGTCAACAAGTCCAGTGCGGTGCCTACGTCGTCGCGCAGTGCTCTCCCCTTTTACGCCCGGTGCTCCTCTCGGAGGAAGCTCGCTGGCTGGAGCGGGCCCAACTTCACTATATCGTCCGTCCTTTGCTTCAGCGACACGTCCTTGATTTACTCCAAACCAAGCAGCGATATCGTGCTCGCGATCGCCCCGCGCCTGCATCGCGAAAACAATCGCAACGTCCGCTCGATCTAGCTTGTAGCCGCTGGCCTTCCCGCGAGACATGATCTCCTCCCAACTATAACGGCGGGAGTTAAACATAAGGTGCTACTTTGAGTCGAGCCCGTCTCAATCCGCGGCCTCATCTGCCGTAGTCCGAGACCAGCCCAGCGTGGACCTTCTCACGCCGGAACAGCGACATGAAATCCGTCGTGGTGTTGGTGATGAGCACATAACCGTCGGCGACGGCGCGGCGCACGATCGACCGATCGGTGTGCGAGCGTAGCCCAAGCCATGTGACATGGGTCGATTCGCCGTGACCGCGTGCGCGCGCAAGCGCCGCAAGGTCCGGACTCAAGCATTCGTCGACAAGGAATTTCACGGGTGCCGGATGGCGTCGAAAGCGATGATCTCCGAAGCCTTGGGGGGCTGTGATCGCGGCGTTTTTCGTCGCGGGCGGCCCCGCGCCGGATAGGCGAGCGCATAGATCGCTGCCAAGCGAACGCGATCCGCTGTGAGCCGGGGAAAGGCCTTTACGATCGCGGCCGGCTTGTCCCCGTTGGCCAGCATGTCCGCAATGTCGTGCACCGGAATGCGGGTGCCCTTGAAGACGGGCGTGCCGCCGAGCACGCCGGGGACATTGGACACGATCCTGCGGGCCTTGCCCAGCTGGCTGAGCCCTGAACGAACGGCGCGGGCTGCCGGGCGGACGTCTACGACGACGAGGTCAGTCCGGATCATCGATTGTCGTGGCCGCCGGATCGACGTCGCCACCACCGCGCGCCGGATGCGGAGTGTGAGCAGCTCGGCGGTCTCGTGGGCCAGTTTGAGGCCGACGAGAGCTTTTGATGTGAGCAGCCTTGCGTTTTCGCGATGCTTCACGGCTCCGCCGAGGAGACCGGCGTCGATGATCCGATGCACCTGACGCAACGGTACGCCGGTGACGGATGCCGCCTCATTCGCCGTCATGAGCGTTGGCTGGGCCGCGAGCATCGAAAATCCTTCCAATATTTTGGAAGATATATTGTCGTTACTTCCACATTGCCAGAGCATCGGGTGGTGTGCTCGCCTCGCAGGGAGCGACGCGGGGCCAGAGAGGCGTGGCCGCGCAACTCACCGGTGCCGCTGGCAGGTGCGCCCGTTACCGTTGACAAGATAGGTATAGTCCTATAATCTGATTACAGATTCCTATCGGAATGTCCGGGAGCCCCGCCATGGCAGATTTGAGCACGATCCGCGCCTCCACACGCGCGTTCGGTTTTCGTCTTCGGGAGGGTACGGCGGGGCATGCGATGGAGCAGCCTTGCGGGCTGCCGTACCGGGCAGCATGCCGACCCGCGAGACCCTGAATTTTCGCTAATCTAGGATAATATTCCTTGTTCCTGCAACTGAAATTCGCTGTTCGGTGATGCAACAGGGAACGCCAGATAACTCGATGAAACTACTACCGGAAATCGCAGTTTTGAACCGCTTTGGCGTCCAAAACGGCGCAAAAATCGCAACATTCGCTGATAAATACCCTGTTGGCAGCGAATTCCCTCCGTACGGCGCCGGCCCGCCGGCGCCGTTTCTCGGGTTTGCAGACGGCGGCTCCGCCGCGTGCCGCTACGCTTTGCGCGGCGTCCGCACTACAGTGCTTTAGCGCCTCGCTGCGGAGAAGCCATGCTCACGCTTTATTCGTATCCCGAACTGTTCGGCGTCGCGGACAACAATGGCTACGGCCTGAAGGTGTTCACGGTTCTGCGCCTGTGCGACGTGCCGTTCCGGCACGAGCATATTCTTGACGCATCGTCCGCGCCGCGCGGGCAGCTTCCCTACATCACCGATGACGGCGAGACGGTGGGCGACAGCGATACCATCATCGCCTACCTCACTCCCAAATATCGCCTCACGATCGACGACGCGCTGGCGAGCCCGGAGCGGGACACCGATCATTTGATCACCCGCGTGCTCGATGACCTCTATTGGGTCATGTCGTATTCGCGCTGGAAGGACGAGCGCTACTGGCCGGCCTTCCGCGCAGCGCTCCTCGCGCAGCACCCGAATCTGACGGAAGCCGGACTGCTCAAGGCGCGGGAGTTCAATTTCCAGCGCTATCACTTCCAAGGTATCGGCCGTTACGCGCCCGACGCCGCGTACGCGAGAGGGCTTGCGGACCTTGCGGTGCTGGCCAATCTCATCCCGCCGAGCGGCTACTTGCACGGGCCGAAACCCACCACCATCGACGCCGCTATCTATGGCTTCATCGCCAATATTTATTTCTACGATATCGACACGCCGCTGAAGCAATTCGTGTCGTCACGGCAAAATCTCGTACGTCACTGCAAAGCGATCCACGCCGCCGTGACGCGGGACGCTTAAGGTTAGAGCGGGGGCCGGCGCTCACGCCGCGCGCGATGCCTTGCGGTCGAGGAGCCCGGCCTCCGTCAGCGCCAGCCGGATGCGCTCGATCTCGGCGGCGCCGAGCTTGACCAACGGCGGCCGCACCACGGCGCGAGGCAATTGGCCGAGCAGCACGAGAGCTTCCTTCATTCGGTTGTGCATGTCGACGAAGGGATCGGCGTAGAACACGCGGGCAAGCGGGTAGATGCGGTCGTTGATCGCCTTGGCGGCGGCGAGGTCGTTTGCCGTGACGGCGCGGAACAGCTTGGCCTGGAGGTCGGCGATGACGCTGCCGGAGCCCGACAGCAGTCCCTTGCACCCAAGTACAAGCGAGGATAACAGCCACGACGAATGGGTCGAGAGCACGTTGACGGGGCGCGGCAGGCTTTGCAGCGTGCGCACCTGCCACTCGTGAAGCTGCACGTTGTTGGTCCAGTCCTTGATGGCGCGGATGGTCGGCACCGCGTCGAGGAGCTTCAGCAGCGTCTCCGCCGGATAGCCCTGGCCGGTCGCGAGCGGATATTGGAACGCGATGATCGGCAGGTCGGATGCATCCGCGATGCGGCGGAAGTGGGTGATCGCCATCTCGGCATTCTGCCCGAGCGTGAACGGGCCCGGCGGGAACACCAGCAGCGCCGAAGCGCCACCCGCGGTCGCAGCGCGGGCGATGCGCGCCGCCTCCTGGCTGCCGTCGGCCCACACGCCGTGCACCACCGGCAGCTTGGCGCCGACCTCATCGGCGGTGATCTCCATCACCCGGCGCTGCTCCTCGAAGGTGCAGGACGCGACCTCGGTCGAATGGGCGTTCACCGCGACGGCTGAAAGCCCCTCGACCGATGCGATGTGGCGGAGGTGGCTGCGAAAGCTCTTTTCGTCGATCGCCAGATCGTCGTCGAACGGCAGCAGCACGGCCGGAATGACGCCGGACGGAATGAACGAGGCATGGCGAGACATTTGTTCTCCTTGGCCGCGGCGAACCGCGGAGCATCCCTTCGCGGATCTTCACGCGAGGGAGAAAATCGGCCCCGGCCGGTCGGAGCCGCACGATGGCTTCCTCAATATCCGATCCGGCGGTCGGCTGCATCGGTAAAATGGGCCCGCGATCGCCGGACCCGTGGCACCCGGCAGGTTCGATTACACCGGAACTTGGGTGCGAAATTTCACCATGCGGCAGCCTGTGACAAGCCACGATTTCGGCTATAAAGCGCTGCCGTTCTTATCGGCTCACACACGGGGGTTCCCACGATGAAGATTCAAGCTGTTCGGTTCATTGCGATTGCTTCATTCGGGTTGCTGCTGGGGCTCTCGCCGGCCGCTCTCACAACCGCGGCCGCCGAGACTCCCGAGCAGCGCCAGGCTTGCACCCATGATGCGTTCAGGCTGTGCAGCGATGCGATGCCGGACGTCGAGCGAACCAAGGCGTGCCTCTTGCGCAACCGCGCGAGCCTCAGCGGGTTGTGCCGTGCCGCGTTCTCGGGGGGCGGCCGCGGTTCCCACCGAGCGAGGCGCCACCGCCGTTAGGGCGTGAAGCCGGAAAACGAGGGAGCGCCAAGGCGCGCGCCGCGCCTCGGCCGCACGATCAGGACCACCTGATGAGCGACCGCAAGATCTCCGCCGTGGTCGGCAGCTTCCGCAAGGACTCGATCAATCGGATGCTGGCGCGCGCAGTCCTCAAGCTCATGCCCAGGGATTTCGACTCCCAAATGGTTCGGATCGACGACCTGCCGGTTTACAACCAGGACCTCGACGCGACGTCGCCGGACGCTCTGGCGCGCCTCAAGGCCGAGATCGCGGCCGTGAACGGCCTCATCTTCGTGACGCCGCGTCGCGTTCGCCGACCGGTACGCTTGAGACGTTCTCAGGCGAGGCCCATGGAGGGAGCCGGCGCTTGGCCGGACTCAGGCCGTTATTTTGGCGATCGTCGACCAATAAATTGGATTCATCGGCGACTGGACGCGGACCCATTGATATTGGGTCTTGAACCAGGGCCGGATATTTGACTTGAGATTGTCGATGACGAGGTCACCCTCCCGAGCATGGACCACGACCACGAGATGATGCTCGCCCCAGGTCGTTATCACCTCCGCCAGCAGGAGCGCCCGCGATGGCCAGCGTCGCACCATAAGCTCGTGACGCTTGGTGACGGCGTAGTCGTTGCAATCGCCTGCGCGCGGCGAGATCAGCCATTTCTCGCCGGGCAAGCCGTCAAGATTGCGCTTCGGTAGGATCGCGCGATTGACTTCAGCGTTGACCGTCACGAGATCCTTCCAGCGCTGGTCCGTGAGGCGGACCTTTCCGCTGCGGAATGCCATACGGTAGACCTTGCAATCTGCCGGATATTGAGAGCAAAAGCGGGCGTGAGCAAAAGGGCCGAGCACCGGCGTGATAAACTGGATGCGCTCGAGGCCCCAGTTCGTGCTGCGCGAATAGCCGAGATTGAAGGCGTTCGCAGCTTGGCCGCACCAGATCGCGCCCACCGCGGCCGCCGCAAGAATAATGACGCGGCGATCCACGATAATTCCCCTAAACTCTCCAAGCGTTGCAATGCGTACATGTTGAATTTTGCGATCTGATGAAGCTGGTATTTAATTCATGCGACGCTCGCACCGTTGATGAGCCGCGCTCCGGCCTCCCGCGTCATAGCGGTCGAGGCGCCACCGCAATAAAAAAGCCTGCGGCAGGCTCATCGATCGACGATGCCGTCGGCAGCGTCGAATGGCAGCGGGCTCTCTTAACTAATTTCCGTCGTCCGGCCGGACAGACACTGAATTGTGAATCTGTTGAATTGACAATGTCGCCCGGTCGTGCGGACTTCATGTACGCCTGCGAGCGATCGGATGCATGATGCCCGCCAACGTCATTTCTCCTGGGAACGTCGAATCCCGCGGCGTCGCATCCTGGCGCAAGGGCGTTGTGGGTTCCTCCAGGAATCCGAGCCAATCAAGTTTTCTTACCGCGTATGCCGTTGTCACGGTACTGATTGGTGTATTTCAGTTGAGCGTCCTCGATGCAGCGACGATCCCGACCTTGCTGGCCGTCGGCGCCGTTCTCATTTCCATCGTTCCCGCGAAAATATATGGGTGGCGGGACATGCCATCCCTGATTGTTCTCGTCTCGGGCGCACGTTATGCCACATCGGCTCTGGTGTGGAAGACGCTTGAACTCGATCCGATCGATCAAGGTCTTTACGCCCCGGAGACGTCGTTTACCGTCGTGTTGGCCGGGACGGCGGCGATGGCTGCGGCCGCTTTCCTGTGTCGCTTCGTGTGGCCCTGGCCCACAATTTTTCGAGACGAATGGTCGGCCAGCGGCCTTATTTTGTTGGCGATCTACGGGCTGTTGTCGGCTATCGCCACGATACTGGTCGATATTTACCAGTTCGAAATACTGGGAGGCATCAACGGACTGCTGATCTCCGGCTTTGCGATCTTTCCGCTAGCCTGGCTCGCATTGAATCTGAGACTATACGGCAAGGCATTTACCTATGGATCGATGGTTTGCATCTCGCTGCTTGCATTATTCGCGCTCTATCTCAACGGCCGGCACTATGTCGCCACGCTGTTTCTGGCGGTGGCTGTTTTCGTCTTGTGTTTCCGGATCAAATTGAAAACCTTCCATATCGTCTTGTTTGCCGCGGCGGTCTTTTTGTTCGGCCAATATGTCGCCCCGGCCATAACCGATGTCAGGGTGTTCAAGAACTACAGGCAGGACATCGGTTCGTTCGACTTTATTTTGTTGACCCTCGAGCAGATCGAAAAACGCGTCACCGGCGAATATGTCGGCGTCCCGAGCGTAGCAATGGGAAACTACTATTTGCATTATCTGCGTGCGCAAAATGACTTTACGGGCCGCCTCGTCAATGTTCAACAGCTCGATTACATGGTGGCTCTCGCCGCGTCACAAGGGACGCTCGGATACGATCACCTCTGGTCCAGCATCATCGGACTCGGCCCTTCCGTTTTGGTCGAAGACAAGACTGCGATCAACGCGGCCGACTATGCGCTTTGGGTCTACGGTGCTCTGGACCCGGGCGGGCAGACCAACATTGAGAACACCACTTTCGGGGACGCATACGCCTATGGCGGCCTCGAGTTCGTCGGCGCTTCGGTGTTCGTATTGTACGCCGTGATCTTCGTCTATTTTCGGCTGTTTTGTCCGGTATTCGATCGAAAGCTTTTCGCTGCTTTTTTCGTCGCGGCGTATCTGCACTTCATTACGGTCTCGTCGATGATTGGGCTGCTTGGCATGCTGACGCGGATGATGCCGTTCGATATTTTGTTGTTCTGGGCATTAAGTCGCGCGAAATTCGCTCCGAAGTGAACCGCCGATGCGATATTCGCAATCAAGCGAACCGCTATGTGGAGCGCCAATGTGGATTCAACCGGCCATTGCCCGCCGCGCCACAACACCTCTACGATTGAACGGGACCGGCCCGGACGGCGGTCGCGGCGCCTTGCAGGATGCGCTCGAAACGTGCCGCAATGGGCTCGATGGCAAAATTGCGTTCGGCATAGGTCCGCGCGTTCCCGGCGGCTCGTTTGCGCGCCGCCGGATCGTCTAGCATCGCCTGCACGGCTTTGATGAAGGCCGCGGCATCGCCGGGAGGAACGACAACCCCGGCGCCCGAATTTGCGACGATACGCGATGCAAGATTGTCTGTCGGCGCTGATAGAACGGTGGCTCGGCCGGCGCAGAGATAGCTCAGAACCTTGGACGGCACCGAGAATGCGCCGGAGTCGGCGTCGAGGATCGCGATCAAAACGTCGGCAGCGGCCAAAGCATCGGGATATGCCTCGAACGGCTGGAACGGAAGCATGAGGAGATTTCCGATGTTGCGCTTTTTGGCCTCCGCCGCAATGAATTCCGCCGAGGACCCTTCGGATGCGATCACGAATTGCGTTTGCGGGCGCGCGCGCAAGGCTTCGGCGAGGGCGAGGAGCTGGGCCGGATCATGCTTCATTCCCAGGGTGCCGGTGTAGAGCACGACGTCGGCTCCATCCAATCCCCGGGCACGACTCCAATCGTTCGACTTTTGACGCTCCATGATTTCATCAAGTGGCGCCCAATTCTCGATGACGTGAATTTTTTCGCGTGGGATGCCGAAGTCGCGCTCCAGAGCGATCACGAAATCGTCGGCGATGACCACGATGGCCGTACTAGCGGCAAGCGCACGCGCTTCCATCCGATGATAGTAGAGTCCTGCCGCGCGACCGAGCCACCCGAACCTGCGCGCCAGGATGCGGCCGATCGCCATCGAGTAGATATCCTGTTGCCAGAAAACGAACGGGAGGTCGCGGGCGCGACAGGCTCTTATCACTTGGTCGAGCGCATCGAGGGGCAGGTTGCACGCCATGACGACATCGGGAGCGTGGGCCGCGATCCTGAGCGCAATTCTCCGGCCGATTTCGATCTCTTGCGTCCGTCGGCGGATCAGGGCGTATTTTGCAAAAGGCTGATCGAGCGAGATTGGCGCGATTTCAAGATTGGGCGAATCGCGAGGGTCGCCGCGCAGGCGGCCTTTCGGCGTCTGGAACCCATCAAAATGGAGATGCAAGATGTCGTGTCCGCGGCGGGCCAAGCCGCGGCTCAGTTGCACTTGGAAGGGGTGCCCTGAGTAGTCGCAAATCAAAACGCGCAAGGGGCCCCCTTGAGCGCCTAGGATCAGGGAGCGTTTCGGCGACATCGATAGCGGTTTTGAATAGTAAGCGCGACCGACACCAAAAAATATCCTGTCCGTTGGAGAATATGTAAACTATCGTCCACTGCAATCTTTGCCGATGTAGCCTGATTCATCATCCGATGAATTTATCATCTTATATTTTCCTTGAAGCGTCTTACACAGCTCCGCAGCGCGACGGAAGCCCTGATTAAACACCTCAAAAGCCTCGTCCATACTTTCAATCCAAGGTTGCTAAATGATTTTATCTCTCTTGCGGCGTGCATGTCGGGCCGCAAGCCGCGGCTACCCCGGCCGTCCGGCAGTCAAACTTTTTTCGCACCGAAAGGCCTTAGCGCTCCGCTGTTTACGCTAGATTGGACAAATCCCCCGAGATGCCGCCGCGAAGTTGACACTCGTTCATCTCCATGCTTTTTTTGATTATAGAACAAATTAGGGCTGTTTTGATGAAGAGAGCCGTTGTCTGCGGGGCGGGTGGTTTCATCGGCGCACACTTGGTCAAACGACTGAAAAAAGATGGCTATTGGGTGCGCGGCGCGGATCTTAAATTTCCCGAATACTGCGAGACTGAAGCCGACGATTTTGCTATCGGAGATTTGCGGGAGCAAAGCTTCTGTCGCGCGGTAATCGATTTACGATTTGATGAAGTTTACCAGCTCGCGGCAGACATGGGCGGCGCGGGCTATATTTTTACCGGCGAGCACGATGCCGACATCATGCGCAACTCGGCGTCCGTTAACTTGAATTTGCTCGATGCGTGTCACAAACGAAACATCAAAAAGATCTTCTACTCGTCTTCTGCCTGTGTTTATCCTGAGTACAATCAGTCCGATCCAAATCGCCCCCTGTGCTCCGAAGAATCGGCGTACCCTGCCGCCCCCGACAGCGAATACGGCTGGGAGAAATTGTTCAGCGAGCGCCTCTACATGGCCTATCGTCGAAACTACGGAATAGAAACGCACATCGCGCGATATCACAACATTTTCGGTCCCGAGGGGACGTGGGATGGCGGTCGCGAAAAAGCGCCGGCCGCCATTTGCCGGAAGGTGGCGCGCGCACACAATCACGATGAGATCGAGGTGTGGGGCGACGGCCAGCAGACGCGGTCGTTCCTCTATGTCGATGAGTGTTTGGATGGCACGACGCGGCTGTTACGCTCGAGTTTTTCGGGTCCGGTGAACGTCGGTTCGGAGGAGATGGTTACGATCAATCAGCTCATCGACATGGTAGCGGACATCGCCGGAAAGCGGATCGAAAGGCGCCACATAGACGGTCCACAGGGCGTGCGCGGGCGCAACTCCGACAACCGCCTCATAAGGGAAAAACTCAATTGGGCGCCGTCCAAATCCCTGCGTTCGGGTCTTGAGAAAACCTACGCCTGGATCGAGCGACAGGTCACCCGCAACGCAGCGTGACGTCTTATATCGCAAATCTGATCGACGGCTTTGTCAACCGAACCTGGGACGGAGCGAGTGCCGCGCAGAGCGGAGGTAAATGCTGGGGCGGGAGAAATCTTAACATCTGGCTTTCCCAACTTGATCGCCGATCACGGACCGAACTTGATCGAAACAACACCGTCCCGTGAAACAGCGAACCTTTCGCTGCGTTGGGGTGTCGGCGTATTCAACTCACGATTCCAAAATGCAAGGAGCTCGAATTCAAGCCGAGCGGGAGTGTAACGTTTTACCGCCGCATCCATGGCCTGGCGCCGAGCGTCGAGTTCGCGATCGCCCTTGTCAAGGAGGTCGAGCGCCGTTGCAAGACCATCGACTGCCGCCTTCCAGTCGCCCGTCTCCGCCCACCAGCCGTTATTTTCAGTCGTGTACTCGCGTCCACCCTCTCCGTGGAAACCGGCGACGAGGCACCCGCATGCCATAGCTTCCAACGGAGGCAATCCGAAAGATTCCCGATGCGAAAGCGACAGGAAGACGTCGCTTTCTGCGAGGATGCGCGCCGATGCCGCCCGTGTGACCTTGTCGATCGGCACCCAGGCGACAGCCGCGTGACGGGGGTGACGGCGTCGGAAACTAGCCAGAAGGAAGCCGGCGTCCCTCGGCAGCTTCCGGGGCATAAAGGCTATCTGGCGCTTCTTGCGTTCCGCTGGCTTGAAAATCGTGCAATCGATCGCGTAAGGCAGCAGCGGCAAATTCCTGATTCCATAAACGTCATGGAAGAAACCGCGAATGGCTTCGCTCGATGCGATCACGCCATCCACGTGGAACTCGGCTATGCCCAGCCCGGGGTTCTTTGAAAACGCCAAATAGTGGTGATTTTGGCAGAACATCAGCCGTTTTGCCGGTGTTCCCGCTAAAGCTGCCGCTCCGGCGGAAAAGCTCTCCGGCAGGACGAATATGTCGCCTTGCCGCGCATGATCATGCAACCGGCCGTCGTGGATCAAAAGCGGCGCCTTGGTGTCATAAAAATCGCGCGCGGGCAATTTCTGCAGGGCAACACTTGCCGGCATCCCGTGCGCATGCAGAATTTCTACGTGACGATAGATCGCGGCGACGCCGCCAAACGGGACGTCAAACGCGTCGAGCACATAGATGATTCGCCGATCGCTCATGGAATGCCTTTTGGCTCGCCTTCGACGGGATCAGCGGCGCCTCGTCAACTTGGTCGCTTTCTTCTTCGACTGGCCACGAAAGGCTCGGTCGACACTGTCGCTCCGTCGAAGCCATAACATCAAATAGCCTGAAGAAACTCAAGCAGAGGAGACAAACCTCCAGTACCGGAGTTGTTGCGCCAGCATTCGCCTTGTGGCTCGCCGCGCTGTGTTCCAACTCGGTCTGGCCACTCTGGCGAGACGCCTGCACCTCAACTAGCGATCCAGGCGGGTCTGTCACATTCGTGACAACTCTGGTCGCCAGCGGCGCTAAATTTGAAGTCGGTTGTTTGTCGAGCCTCAAGCTTGCGCGAGCCTTGAAATGAGGGTCGCTCCAGAGGAGATCAAAAATGGGTAAAATCGAAGTGCAAGCGCCACAACCTCCGCAGGGGAGCCATCAAACGCCCACGAGCCAGCAGAACCCAACGAGCAACAAGGTTCCGTCCGGGATTTCGGCGATCGCGACCCAGGATGGCGAGCCCATTTACGTTTATACTGACAAGTGGGAGCCAGTCAGACCGGGCACGCTTGATGGGATTCCGGTCTCACAGCTTCCAGAATACACTATGGGAGACGACAAGGCTTGGCATTGTACCAACGATCCACAATCCGGAGATCTGGCGAATTTGGAGGGGCGTTATTTGCTGGTAAGGACCGGTCAACGTTTGCTTGTCACCGCGGTCGATCATCAGCACATAGCGGATGTGCACGATCTCGAGGCCAAGCTCGCGGCGGTACCTCCGGGCACCAAGGTTGAATTCTCGGTGTTGGACGACGGCCAGAAAGCCGTGATTGTTCGCACTGTCGGCAAGCCGAAGGACTCCGCGCACCTAAGTGCGTCAGAGCTATCCAAGCTTCTTCCTTTCATACAGCATGGAGATAGATCTGAGAGCTATGGGACGCATGTTGCGAAATTTGTGGAAATCTTCGAAGGAAGTGCCGTACTCGGCATCAACTCCGAAACGAAGGCGTTCTCCAAGCCGCAAGGAGGCCGCGATGCCGTTGCCAACGCTGCTGTCGCCGACGCTGCGGGCGGAGTGCTTCGTGAAATCGTAGCCAAAGCCAATAAGGATGATCAGAAAGAACTGGTCTCGCCGATGCTGAAAGAGCTCGGCGACCACAAGCCGATCAAAGTACCCGTGGAATTGGTCGACCGGGCAATGGCAAGGCTGCCGAATGCCATCGTCAGAAAATATGGAGAAGAGACCCTCAGGCCGGCGGTGATGGCATTCATAAAGGGCGCGATGCAAAAGACGTTACCCGAGGCGAAGGTCAAAATGGCCGATGCAGCAAAGGTGGTGCAGCATGGTCATACAACACATCCGAAAGTGGCTCGGTAGCTAATTTTAGGCTCTCCAAACTGCCTTTCGATATCCGGCGGGTGTCCGTCACGGAATAGACGCACGAGCCTTTCCGCACCCCGGCAATTTTGAAATGCGAATGCCTGATAGCCGCGCTCGACGGATCACCTCAAAGCCTGCGGTCCGCCGATCATGGCGCTCGTGATAATTTGTGGCGGCGCGGCCGGAGTTACAGCCGCAACCTGACTGCATCAGTTTGGAAATCCCAAATCAATTCATTCACATACGGCTTTGCGTTAGCGTTCATTGTGGCTTTGAGGCCGTTGTTATACCGGGATTACCATCGGAATGCGTCGATGGGTACATACTCGTCTATAAATTCGGTACAACCAGCATTCCGCGCGTACATGCTTGCGGTGACGTTACCTGGTGTTTGAATTCTCGTGCCGTAGCTGCATTCGCGTGCGAAATATCGGCCGCAAACACTATCGCGGCATTATTTATGTGACTGTCAAAATAGCCGTCTTTCGGTTTCACGGCGGGATGGATCTGCAAGCGCTTTGGTCCCCAGTATTGTCCGCAATCATTTTGCGCTGACGCGAGCGGGAAAAAGTTGCGCGTGTCATTTTCGCGACAGCCATGGTGACCGGTGTGCGTTAGCGTCGGCATCTGTTGTTCACCCGGATCAATACCACGGAGACTCGACATGGCGATCGACCCGGCGCACGCCGCGGCAGCGGATAGATATCAACCATCGGGCAACCCGCCGCCGCCGGCGCAGGTCTCCCCGGGAATCGGCGGCGTCGCAATGATTGCCGGACAGCCGGCCTACGTCTTTAACAACGACAAGCATGCCTGGGAACCGTATGCGGCAAAGGCGCCGAATATGGCCGGCCAAGGTGTTCGGCTCTCGGAGCTTCCGGAATATCAATGGACGGACAATGCCTGGCATCTGGTCCGCGGGGCCACTGAGGGACCGAAAAACTTCGATGGCCGCTATTTGCTCGACGAGAAGGGCAAGGGGATAGGTCTGATCCTGGAGGTTGATCATCGGCACATCGGCAACGTTGACGATCTCACGCGCGAACTCGCGGCGGTGGCCCCGGGCTCAAAGGTCGATTTTACGGTGTTGGATGACGGCAAGCCGGTCACGATCAGCCGGGTCGTGGGGCACGCACAGGCACAGCCGGAACCGCAGGCACAACCGCGGCCGCAGCCGTCGATCGCGGCGGTAGCTTCCCGGGGCCTTCAAAACCTCAACGAAACCGATCAGAAGGAGCTGAAGGGATGGGCCGCGATCATTGCGAAGGATCCTTGGCTGTTGCCAAAGAACGCCGAAGAAAAAGCGGCTTGGCTGGAACTCGCTGCCGCTGTCAACAACGCGGTTAAGAGCGGTGACTGGAAGTCGGTCGACGAGATCGCCGGTCGGAATCCGAAGCTCGGCGATCGGATCACGCACGAGGTGAACAAGTGGCAGGCGTACTGGCATCAAGAGAGCGAAAAGACGGTCGCCAAACGCGCTTCCGATGCGTCGTACGGAAGAGTGGCAGAGGTGAGAACTGAAGCGATGACCAAGTGGGATGAATTCGCTGCCGCCAATAAAGAATACATCGAGAACAACAATTACCTCGAACACACTCTGAAGAAATTCCACGCCGACGATCAAAACGAGATCGGTCGCGTCAGCAGGCAGGTCGAGGCGATGAGAATGAGGGCGGAATCCGCTCGCGACGAGGTCGTCGACGCGGTTCGGCGCGCGGAGCGGGCCGAAGCGAAGGAAGGAGTCCCGCACGAGCCGATTCCGTTCCGCCCGATTGGGTGATCGGCGACGCGGTGTCGACACGACGGGTGCCAAATAACCGGCGCTCCAAGGCTCTTTTCGCGGCAATCCCTAAGTGTCATGGCCGCGAGACGATCGACAACTGTGTAACATCCATCACATGAGCGCGCCTCAATCGAGACTAGACACATATCGACCCAAAAAGCAGGAGATCACAAATGGGCGGCAATGAGACGAAAGTTCCACCTACACCCGTCGGTCAGATGCGGTTTCCGATCGACACCCATCATTTTCCGAAAGCTGGCGGCCTCAACGTGCTGCCGGGACATTCACAGAAAGACCCGGATGGAGAACTCGCCCCGGTAACCGTTGCCAAGGATAAGGCTGGCGGTTCTGGTTTGGGAACGGGACCAATTCGACCGAAGAATGTGAACAGCGATAGCCCGGTAAAAGATGCGCTTCACACTGCAGACGCCAGCGGCGAAGTCTACGCAAAGCACTGGGCTCAGGCCGTAAAGGAGCATCCCGGCCTCGTGGATCCGAAGCTGAGCAAGCCCGCCAACGAGTTGGCGGACAAGATTCTCGACAGCAAACATAAGTTCACCCCTGCGGAAGCGGAGGTGTTCATGGTCAAGCATCCGGAGCTCAAGGAGCTTTTGTCAAAGCCAAGCATCGATCTGATTTTTAAGGCGCACAAGGCAAACTCCTTGGAGAAGGCCTTGGCCAATTTTGATTCGAAGCTGACCGTAAAGGCGCATGAACTCGCCGACTTTTTGGTAACGCACCCCGAAGCAGCCGCCGATGCAGCGAAGCTCCTAAAAAAATAGGCGTGATCCACCATAGCACGCGTGTGCTCGGCGCGTTTCGCTCTGTATTTTGCAGGCGACCGTGGGTTTCTCTCCCCGCGCGCCAGCGGGCATCGTCTGCCGCATTATCGGCAATCCGATTTTGCGCGATGACAGGAGGCAAACCGTGAGCGCGACGGTTACTTCGAAAAAGGCCGGCCCGCCGTCTCCAACGCCGGTGCTGAAACCCATGCCGGCGTCGGCGCCGCTCGCGCACCCGCCGCGTGCCGGCGCCGGCCGCGTGGCCGATAATGGGGGAAGCATGGCGCCGGTCCCCACCGCTCCTGGGGCACGATCGATAGGTGGTTCGATTGAGCCAAAATGGCTCATCAGAGCAGGCCGCGTTTACGATGCCGGCGGGCGCGACCTCGGTGAACTGTCGTGGAACAGCAACCACGACATCATGGCGAAGCTGAAGCAGAATCCAGGGCTCGTTCGCCTGCTCAAACCCAATCAGGCGGTCGGGCAAATGGACACAACCGGTTACCTGGTCAAGGCCAGCATTGTCTATGATCAGGACGGCAAGAAACTCGGTCTACTGTCCTGGCAGACCGACCATGGACTGATGCAGGAGCTGCAACACCACCCCGAGAGAGTTCAGTTGCTGGGACCGCGCGACCGGCTCGGTCGAACCGTCGAGAACGCCGAAGTGCCGGCGGGTGATCCACCTAACGACCACACTGTGGTGATCGAGGAACCCAAAATCGGGCCGAACGGCCACGTGGTGAGGGATGCACGCGGAGACCCGGTTTACGTCCGCCGGACGGCGTCGATTGACGTCGGCCACTTTACCGTTCGCGCAGGTCTCGTCTGGGACGGGAAGGGCCATTACCTCGGCACATACGATCAGCGCAAGGAATTGATCGCGAGGCACGGTACGAACAGCGTCACATGGATAGGGCCGCGGCCGCAAGGCGCACCGGCCGAATCGAAAGCGTCTGCCGAAACGAAACATGCCCCCGCCAAGAGCGTTCGCGCCGGCGCGGATTACATTCTGGGAGATGCCGTCGACGATATCGCCAACAATGGCTGGCACGCTGCCAACACCTCCAAGATGGTCGCTGGAGTTTTCACCGGCATCTACGAATATGCTTTTTACCTTGGCAAAGGCGATGAAGAACGCTCGCCCTTCGGTGCGCTGTATGACTCCGCGACCGGCCGGCACCCCAAGCCAGGCGGGCTCATGCTGCTCAACGCCAACGGCATCGACGCCAATCCAAATGCTGAAGTGGCGAGGTTTTTGGATCATCACTACCACGCCATCAAGGATGGAGTAGCCGGAGGCGCAAAAACAGCGACAACCTTGGTCGTCATGGCGGCTACACCGAACCCACGGGCGGGCAAGGTGATCGGCTCGTTCATCGGCGCCGCGGTGGGCCAAGGGGCTGTGAATCTTGGCGAGGGGCTGTCCGAATTCGATCGGGGAGAAAAAGAAGCGGGGGATGTCGCCAAGAATGTCGCCAAAGCCGTCGGGAAGGCCGAACTTACAGAAGGGGTCGAGCAACTGGTCAAGCTAATTCCGACCTCCGATCCTGGAGGACTCAAGCAAAGGGTGGCGGCAAAACTTGCAAAAGGCCTGGAAAAGCTCGCCGTCAATCAGCTCGATATCTGGACTTCCTCAAGGGGGCACCACGGAAGTGGTAAGCAAAGCAATGAGCATAAGAAGCAGCGGGCGCTCGCGCAGCTGTCGGCCGATGTTGAAGCGATGGTTATCGATATCGCGGTTGAGGGCATTCCGGCGCCGGTCATCCGTGGCTACGTCAGCGATTATGGCAAAGATATCGTCAAGGGTATCCTTGGTGGCTCTACCAAGGATCTGATCCGGGGGAATGGAGAGGCCTGATGCGTCCGGCCAAAATTGCCGCCGATGGCCATTCCCCGGTGCCGAAATCTGTCTGATCATAAAAAAGCGCCGATCAAGCGGCCGCCGCCCTCATTACCAAGGCTCACGCTACGCTGTTGAGGTAACCATATCGGCGGACCATTCGAACTGCGGAATTGTGCTCTACAGCACAACACGGTGGGGAGCCCCGGCTATCTTTAAGTTCAATGTTTGACTAGACGAGAGAAAAGCAATGAGCATGATCGGAGCCATTCCCACTGGTGGGAATACGCCGCTAGAGCACAATCGCGATGTTACAACGCCGACCGGCAACAAGGATTTACCCGACGGCCCTGCAGACGACGGGCACGCGACGATAGCCGACAGTGCTGGCGCCGCGCCTAAGATGCCACGAGGTTCAGGCCCGGCCACCGTGTCGGCGCATGCGTTTGCCATTGATGGCACGAGTGCCGATATCGGCGCCGCTGGCGGCCTTGCGCTCCAAATGGGTTCAGTCGCAGATCAGGACGCGACGGCACCGGCGCAGGCGGCCGACAACATCGTGGCTCTCGACACCAAAGATCATCTCGAACCCAGTCCTCTTATGAAAGCGCTCTATCCGGGTCTCGTACCAGCCAAGCCTTCACAATTGAAAGATCGCAATGGCGCGAGTGCCACGCCGCCCAATCACGAAGGGGAGGCTTTGAAAGTGGAAGATGAAAAAAAGAACGTCTTCCTCTTAGTCCGTCATGCCGGCCAACTTTGGCGGGCCCCGTTCCAAAAGGACTCCGTTTGGATCGAAAGCATGGATGAAAAAGACAAAGATAAAGATGGCAATCCAAGAGGAGTCATCCACCGCAATCCCGGCGACCTCGTGCAAGTTGGCCGGGATGGCACCGCGGAAAAGGGAACAATTTACGACGTCGCCCGGGAAAAAGGCTTACGCGCGTCTTAGCGGGCGGTCCGTCACACCGCGGACCCCCAAAACGTTTGTCGGGCAGGTCCGCCTGGCGTTTCAAGCGTCCCTGCAAGAGCGCTGGCCGGGCCCCCAAAGTTCTTCCCCGAAATCCTTCAGCTCAAATAGCTGTTAGAGCCAATTTCGCTGGGCTTGAATCGGGGGGATTCCCAACTGTTTGTCAATGAGCAAGTCTGGCGGCGTTGATTCGTTTGGGAGCGGACGATGCCGAAGCCTTATTCCAGGGACTTGCGTGCCCGCGTGATCGAAGACATCGAGACCGGCGCCTCGCGGCGTGAGGCGGCCGAGCGCTATGGGATTAGTCCGAGCGTCGTAGTGATCTGGGCGCAACGCTTCGAAGAGACCGGAAGCGTCGCCGCCAAGCCAAGCGGCGGCAGCACCTCACCGCTGGAGCAGCATGCGGCATTTTTGCTCGGTCTCATCGCCGCCAAGCCGGACCTGACGCTGGACGAGATCGTCGCGGCGATGGGAAAGCGAAAAATTGCGGGCAGCCGCAGCGCGGTGTGGCGGTTCTTCGATCGGCGCAACATCAGCTTCAAAAAAAACTCTGTACGCGGCGGAGCAGAAACGCGCGGACGTGGCCCGCGCACGGGCGCGCTGGATGCGCGAGCAAGGCATGTTTGACCCGGCGCGACTGGTGTTCATCGACGAAACCTGCACGAACACCGCGATGGTGCGGCTGCGCGGCCGTGCGCCGCGTGGCGAGCGGCTCGTCGACCACGCGCCGCATGGACATTGGAAGACAATCACCTTCGTGGGCGGCCTGCGGCAGCGCGGAATGACCGCACCTTTTGTGCTCGAGGGGGCGATGGATGGGCCGATGTTTCTCGCTTACGTGAGACAATGCCTTGTCCCAACCCTCAAGCGCGGCGAGATCGTGCTCATGGACAATCTGCCGGTACACAAGGTCGCCGGCGTCGCAGAGGCGATCGAAGCAGCGGGCGGGACCCTGATTTATCTGCCGAAGTATTCGCCGGACCTCAACCCGATCGAGTTGGCCTTCAGCAAACTCAAGGCGCATCTGCGCAAGGCGGCTGAGCGCACGATCCCGCGCCTCTTGCGTCGGATCGGCCGCGTCGTTACCGATTTCAGTGCCAAAGAATGCAAGAATTTCTTTCGCCACGCAGGCTACGTTCGGACATGACCGGAATCCGCTCTAGCTGCCGTTAGACTAGCTTGGATTCCGTGCCTTGGCATATGACGCTTCACGAGAAACGGCCGAAGCGACCGCATTGGAGGGTGCGGATTCCGGGGATTGCGGCCATGGATTCCGATTGAACGCGACCATGCGGTCCGATCGAAGGCGGCCACCTGTTCCGACGAAGGCGGCCGGGGTGTCGTTGCCGGCATGAGGAGTTGGGTCAGGTTTTCTTGGTTACGTCAAGATTGGCGCGCTGCGCAGTGATCTTTCGCATGCTGTCTCCTTTGAGTGCGAGGCGGTGAGCGTTGTGGACCAGCCGGTCGAGGACGGCGTCGGCGATGGTGGGGTCTGCGATGACCTCGTGCCAATTTTCGATCGGCACCTGGCTGGTGATGATGGTGGATCCGCGCTGGTGGCGATCATCGACGACTTCGAGGAGATCGCGCCGCTGCTCGCCGGTAAGCGGGGCGAGGCCCCAATCATCGACGATGAGCAAATCGACCCTCGATAGCGTCTTGAGGAGCCGTGCATAGCGTCCGTCGCCGCGGGCGAGCGCCAGAGCTTCGAACAGCCTTGGCAGCCGATGGTAGAGGACGGAACGATTATCGCGGCATGCCTTATGGCCGAGCGCGCAGGCGATCCAGCTTTTGCCGACACCGGTCGGCCCGGTGATGAGCAAATTTTGTTTGCGGCCGATCCATTCACCATCGACGAGCTTGGCAAGGAAGGCGCGATCGATGCCGCGCGGAGCGCGCAGATCAATGTCTTCAGCGATTGCGGTCTGCCGCAGCGAGGCGAACTTCAGGCGCACGATGAGCCTTTTGTTCTCCCGCTCGGTTGCTTCGCGATCGATCATCAGGCCGAGCCGCTGCTCGAAGGTGAGCGAGGTAACGTCGGGTTGGCGTTGCTGATCGTCGAAGGCCTTGGCCATGCCGGCGAGCCCGAGAGCGGTGAGACGTTCGTGGGTGTGGTTGCTGAGCATAAGGTCTCCTTCTTTCTGGTCAGTGGTAGTAGCCCCGGCCACGGATGTTGCCGTGCTGGATGGGATCGGAATCGGGGGTGGTGTCGGGAAGGAAGGCCTTGTCGAGGCCGGTCTTGAGGATCGAGGCAATTGACCGATAGCTGGCTGCGCCAATCGTAATGCCGCGGCGGCATGCGGCTTCGAGACGCTGCGCCCCATAGGTCTTCTCCATCCGCAGGATGCCGAGACAGGATCGGAAGCCCTGCTCGGGATGGGGCTTTGCCCGCATGATCGCTTCGCACAGCGCGACCGTGGATGGGCCGACCTTCTCGGCGGCGGCCAGCAGACGCGCCGGCGTCCAGAAGGCGTATCGGCGATGCGCGCTCGGCATGTGCTCTGGGATCGTGGTGTGGCGGCGCTTCACGCCCGAGCGCGCGTGGCTGGCGATACGGGTGCCGCGATGGAACACTTCGATGGTAGCCTCGGTGGCTCGCACCTCGACGACCTGGCGGATCATGCGGGACGGCACGGAGTAGAAGTGCCCCTGAACTTCGACATGGTAATCCGGCGCCACGCGGGCGCGACGCCATTCGGCGTACTGATAGGGCTCGGCCGGCAGCGGCATCAGGGCAGCACGATCGATGGTGTCAAAGAACTCGCGGCGGCTGGCGCCGAGCTTGCGCATCAGACGGGCATTGAGTTCGTCGACCAGGATGCGGATCGCGACGTTCAACTCGGCGAGCGAGAAGAACCGCCGGTTGCGCAACCGCGCCAAAATCCATCGCTGGACGATAAGAACCGCCGCCTCGACCTTGGCCTTATCGCGCGGCTTGCGTGGCCGTGCCGGCATGATGGTGGTGCCGTAATGGGCGGCAAGATCCTGGTAGGTCCGGTTGACGCCCGGCTCGTAGCGGCTCGCCGCCGTGACCCCGGCCTTCAGATTGTCGCAGACGAGCGCCTTCGGCACCCCGCCCAGGAAGGTGAGCGCATCCACATGGGCGCCGATCCAGTCGGGCAGCGCCTCGCTGAACCGGGCTTGGGCGAATGTGTAATTCGACGCTCCCATGACGGCGACGAAGATCTTGGCGGCGCGCACTTCCCCGGTGAGCCCGTCGAACACCGGCATGGTATCGCCGGCGAAGTCCACGAACAGCTTTTCGCCGGCCGCATGGGTCTGTCGCATGGTCGCCGTGATCCCGTGGCGCCATTCGACGTAGAGGTCGCAGAACCGGCTGTAGCCATAGCCGTCGGGATGATGGCCGCGATATTCCTCCCACAGCAGCGCCAGCGTTACGCCGCGGCGGCGCAGCTCGGCATGGACATGGCCCCAATCCGGAAGCGGCTTCGATCGCGGCGGATTGTAGCCGGCCGGCGCAAACAGTTTGCGCTCCAGCGCCGTGTCGTCGAACTCCTCAGGTATCGGCCAGGTGATGCCGATCACCGCGGCGCGGCGAATGTATTCCCCGATCGCCGTGCGGCCGATCCCGACCGATCGGGAGATCACCCGATCGCTCGCCCCGCAGGCATACTTCAGGCGCAGAACTTCTCGAACTTTCCGCATCGACAATCTTTCGGCGGGCATCGGACCTCCCTTTGCGTGAATCGCAAAAGAGGACCTTGCCCCGCTCAGACTGCCGACAACGCTCCCCGCCTCACCCTATCAACAGGGTGGCCCCCTTCGTTCGGATTGTGTGGCTGCCTTCGATCGGAATCGGTGGCCGCTTTGCCTCGGAATCGATGGCCGCTTTGCCTCGGATTCCGCAGGAGGGCGCGCAGCAACGCGGTGGCGGCCGCACCGCGTTCTAAACGTGGCGAGGATTGCCGCGACTGAATTCAATCACGGCTTGCAATGACACTGAGCTCTTGGCGCACGCACTCGATTACGCCGTCCCAGTCAGCGATCTTTGGTTGCCTGAACAGCCTCGCAGTCGGATACCAGGGGCTGTCCTTGCGATCTAGCAGCCAGCGCCAGTCCGGCGCGAACGGCAGCAGGATCCAGACCGGCTTGCCCAGAGCGCCGGCCAGATGGGCCACCGACGTGTCGACCGAGATGACGACGTCAAGCTCGGATACCACCGCCGCCGTGTCGGCAAAATCGTGAAGCTCATCGCCGAAATGAACGATTTGCGGATTAGCCTGCAAAATCTCCAAATCGCCATCCCTCAGCTCTTGCTGAAGGCTGACGAACTGAATTTGCGGATCGGCAAACAGCGGGGCAAGATGGGTCAGCGCAATGGAGCGATTATGATCGTTCCTGTGGGTGCGGCCTCCGGACCAAGCCAGACCAACTCGATGTAGAGCCGATCGCTCAAGATGACTGCTCCATGCTGTTATACGATCGGGCGGTACCGTGAGATACGGAATATCCGCCGGAATCGTATCCAGCCTGGTCCCGAATGCGAGCGGAAGGCTGAGCAACGGACAGTGGATATCGAATTCAGGCAGGTCCTCGCCACGTGCGATAACCTCGGCCGGACCTTCAATGCCGCTGATCAGGTCCTTCAATGCCGGCTGAACTTCGAGAACGACGCGGGCGCCCTGCGCTGCAACACGCGATACATAGCGGACGAATTGAAGCGTGTCGCCGAGACCCTGCTCTGCATGAAGAAGAATCGTCTTGCCACGAATCGGTTCGGCACCGAACCACTGCGGCGCGGAAAAGGAACGCCGCACACAGACTCCAGTCATCTTTTTGCCATCGATACTCGTAACCCTTCCAACCCTCCACGAAGTCGCCGAGACACAGCCGAGCAGAAACTCTCATTCCATCGCGCAAGAATGCTGTCAGGGTTTATGGTTAGAGCGCGACCGTAACTCTCGGTCGCCTCATTGAGCCGTTTGAGCCCGCAAAGCGCGCTCCCGCGATTGTTGAATGCCTTCTCATTGCCAGGCGAAAGCGACGTCGCCTTATCGTATTTTGCGATCGCCGCTTCGTAGCGCCCGAATTCCAACAATATATTTCCTATTCCGACATAACTATCCGACAGCCGCGCATCGACGGCAATCGCTTGTCGATAGCTGGCATAGGCTTCCTCGAAACGCTTCAGCTCAAAGAGTGAATTGCCTCGATTGTTCATAGCTCTCGCGTAGCTTGGATCAAGCGATATCGCCCGGTCATAGCTCTTGATCGCGTCTGCGAAGCCCTTCAATTCATGCAGAGCGTTTCCCCTATTGTAGTGCGCTGGAGCGAGGTTCTGATCGAGCGCTATCGCCTGGTCAAAATCAGTAAGGGCTTCGTCGAAACGCTTGAGGCCATTGAGCTCGGTCGCGCGATTGTACCGGGCCTCAGCGTTACGCGGATTGATCGACAAGGCGCGCTCGAACTGCAGCAGCGCTTCCGCGGGCCTGTTGAGCTTTCCAAGCAGGATACCGTAGTTATTCAGTGTCCCCTCGGATCGCCCGGCGACATCGAGCGCCCGAATTCATAAATGATTCGGCCTCACTATGCCGTCCCGTCTGCATGAGAAGAACGGCAATCAAATTGAGCGCCCCGACATGCTTGGGCCGAATGCGAAGAAACCGCATCAACAGCTGTTCCGCGTCGGCGACCCTGCCAGCCTGGAAGGCCGCGATAGCAATATTCAGAATCGAGCGCGTACGCAACGCCTTCACCAAAATCACCAACAAACCGCTGCCGACGGCGAGGCCCGCGAGCGCCAGTGCATAGTTTGGTGAAGCTATTGCAGCTCTGATGTCCAAGAAGCGATACGACATAAGCATCGCGGCGCCGATGGAAAGAGCCAACATGACGGCCACCCACCGCACTTCAAAATCCTATCAGCTTCGTCGATCCGCTGGCAAGTTCATCCGCCGCAGCGGCGTAGCCAAACACATGCACTGCCGGAATGACGGCGTTGGCCGGAGTCTCTACCACACCGCCGGTCGCGAAGAGCTTAGCCGCTCCCGAAAGAATGAAGATCTTTGGCACCTCACCTCCAATGACGCGACAAGTGTGACATAGCACGCATATGTAATTTTATAGGCTCGCAAGAGAAATTCAGCAACGCAAAACCTATCGCAACGATCCGCAGACAAGCAGACGATCGCGCTTACGATCAAACGACCGACCAAAGCTTTGTTTGGCGTTCGCCGAAATTCCCAAAATGATCTGACTCAAAGCGACGCGCCACGATTAATTGCAACTCAGTGAACGAAAAATATGTCCCAGGACGAAATACTTCGCTTCTAACGCAGAACCGCGTTCGCCTGATACCAAGATGCCAAAGCCAGGTCGATGGTAGCTTGTGCCCAAGATGCGATGCCGGAACGCTTCATATTGGCGGGGAAATCTCGTTATGTTCAGTGCGTCTAGGCGCGTAAGGGACCATGTAATGACGGCATCGTGCTCCCGTTGGAGGGTCAATGCCGCGCTTTTGATTTCCCTGGTGCTGTCGTCTTGCTCCAGCATCTACGCGGATCGCTGTGCCGACGAAGGGAACGCGAGTAGGAAACCATTCGACCTGACCGGGTGCGACGAGGGGTGGCTTTCGCCCCTGACTCAGCGTGCATCGGTCTATGAGGGTGACGACAGCCCGCGATTGTGGACGGGCGAGGCGCCTCGAACACGCGCGAACATCGATACATCGACTTTGAACGCACGCCCGGGACAATCCCGGAGAGTTACGGCTCTGGGCCAAGGCCAAGGGTCGACCGTTAATACAGGCGAATCGGCGATCGCGTATTACGACGCGCAGCAAGTCAGCTATCCGGCCGATGCGAAGACGCAAGAAGCCGATATCGCAAGCGTCAGATCGATGGTCGGCAGCAGGTACGACCCCGACGAAGAGATTCAAGTCAACTTTCAGAATGATAAGCTTGAATATTTTTTGGACCAGATGTTGCACGGCGCACTCGGGGTCAACTATATCGCGCCTCCCGGGCTCGACGGCCCCGTTACGTTTCGTACGAGTCGGCCGCTGCCAAAGCGCTATGTCTTACAGGTCGTACGTGACGTACTCAGTCGTAATGGGCTTGAGATGCGATATATGAACGGCGTCTATCAAATCGGGCCGCCGGACTCGGTTGCTTCGGTGGGACAAATCTCGGCGTCGGGACGCACCGGCGAGAGAGAAACGCGGCTCGTCCGCATCAGCAAAGGAAAAGCTTCTGAACTCGTCTCGTTCGTAAAGCAGCTCGTACCTGATGACGTCACACTCGCGGTAAATGGCGGCGATAAAATTCTTGTTCACGCATATGCGGCAGACATCGATCGAGTGGCGGAACTCATCACAAGCTTATCTGAGGGAGGCTTTGGCGAAGACCGAATTGCCGTTATTCAGCTTCATAGCGGCTCGCCAGAATACGTGGCAGGAAAGCTGAATGAGTTCTATCGGGCTCGCCTCAACGGGGGTGCGGGCGGCGAGGTTCCTACTATCCTGCCGCTTGAGAACCAGAGGGCAATTCTGGTCGGAAGCAAGGACCGACGGGTCTTAGATGCAATTAAGGTGCTTGCCGCCCGCTTTGACACTGGTTCGGGTGGTGTTGAGGACATATCGCTTCGTGTCGTTACGCTGCGAAATTTGGCCGCCGATGAGGTTGCCCAACAACTCAATCTGATTTTCAATGCCGGCGGGGCAAACAGGGTGGCAAACGGCGGCGCAGGCAGAGCGGCAAACGGGCAGGGCACTTCAACAAACCCATCAGGCACAGGTCAAGGGTCGACTTCCCCCACTGTTCCTGCAAATCCTCTAAACCTTCTCGGAGCAAGTCCCCCTCAAGCCGGCGAAGGCGTACCAGGATTTAATCTTGGCGCAAGAACAACTGCTGACAACACCCAGGATACGAACAGCGCGCAAGAGCAAGGCTCCGCGACACGTCCAGGGGGATCGGCCGCGGCTTCCGGACAAGCGGGCGGTCCGGTCGCAACCAAGATCGTCGCCGACGTCCGCAACAACTCTTTGTTGATCTACTCTTCCTATGCCTTATTTCTAAGGATCAGTGAGGTCATCAGGGCGCTCGATGTTCCGCAGTCGCAAGTCGTGATAGAGGCGACGATCGCGGAGGTTGATCTTAACGACACGCTGCAGCATGGCGTTCAAGCGTTCCTGTCCTCGACAGGCATCACAGCTCGTTCGAGCACAGATGGCGATCCCATAACAGCCTCCTCAACCCAAGGGACCTACGGAGCAGGCGCCGGCGCGGTCGTACACCTTGGTGGGACAGTCGGGAATTACTCGGCGGACGTCATTCTGAGTGCGCTGCAAACCGTCACGACCACCAAAGTGATTTCAACACCGTATCTCACGGTGCTTGATGGCAAGACGGCTCGTCTGGTCATTGGCGATCAAATCCCATTCGCGTCGACAACGCAAAATGCTACGATCACGGGCACCGTTACGGTAACCCAGCAAATCGTAGTAAAAGATACCGGTATCATTTTGGAGGTTACGCCAAAAATAAAAGCCGACAATTCGGCCCTGCTTAATATCGATCAGCAGATCAGCGCAGCGCAAGCCAACCCGGCCAATGGCACGACCGACTTGACACCAACGATCGCCACCCAGGAAATCAAGTCGGACATCTTGGTGCAATCGGGACGCACTATCTTGCTCGGTGGCTTGATCAAGGACAGCGTCCAAAAGACGGATGGTGGAATTCCGGTGGCCATGAACCTCCCAATTATTGGTGATCTGTTCAAGCAGCACTCCGACACGGCAATTCGTCAGGAACTGATAGTGATGATCACGCCGCGGGTGATTCGACACGCGTCGCAAGTTGAAAATATTGCTCGGATGCTGAGAGGCCTTGTTAAAATTCGCTGACCAAATCCCATGGTTAGCGTGAGTGGCGGGGCGACCTCACGGAACCGGAGCGGCGCGCGGTCGACACCGGCGCTTGAAGTTCCCGCAGTGTTCCCCGCTTGGAAGACCTCACGGCGGGCGCAATTGAAGCGCCGAGCACGAGAAAAATCGGGAGGCTGGCGTGAAAGGTCTGTCAGGCATTCGCTCCAGCAATTTTAGGAACCGGCGCGGAAGCGTATACTCGAGTGGTCATGCCAAGCCACGGATGGCGTTGCAGCATGCCTCACTCGCCATGTGATGTTCGTGACACGGTGGATACCGACCGTGTGATATTTGAGACCATCGGGAAGGCGGCGATAAGCACCCTTGAACTGCGGCGCCCGCGCAGCGTCGGAGTTGGAGATTGGACATGGGTGGTGTAGCTGCGACCACCAATCGCGCGAATAGCCTGCAGGGTATTGGCAACCGGCAACCCGAGACTAAGCGGCAAGCCGTTGGCGCTGGCCTTGCGGGCAGTGCCGGCGGCGAGTTGCCGGCCGCAAATAGCGAGGATGTCGGCAAGGCCAAATACTTCATCCGGAACTTTGAGGTTTTTAGTCCGTTGTCCGACGGCCGGATGGGTTCTCTCGGCCGAATTGACCGTCTGCCTCCTCAAGTTGTTGAGGACATGAAGAGCCATCCAGAGTCAATTCGGCTCCTCAAACCGGCTGATGGGGGTTCGATGGATTCGCCCGTCGGAATTGGACAGACGCTTCCTGGTCATACTTCTCATGACGACATCTCGGTCGAGACGAGGGAGCCTGGGCGCGCAAATCCAAAGCCACGAGGCTCGGCCGCGGGGGATTTGCTCCGCTCCGTCGGCGCGGAGATGTTGGAGATGCCCCACGAAGCCAGAGAAGCGGTTGGTCAATTCGGCACAGCCGTTGCCGGAGTGACGAGGTTAGCCGTTGATGGGGTCAAACATACATACTACGAAATGGCGAGAGAACCCACGGCAAGGGAAAGACAAGAAGAAGCCAACCGAAGAAGTATTGAATACCTTAAGGAGATCGAGCAGAGAGATAAGGAGACCGCCGAGGAACAACAGGCTATTGACAAGTTCGTTGACGGCACAATCCGTTCCGCCGAATTGATCGTGCTTGACAAAGTTGAACGAAGTGCCGTCGACGAGGAGGTGAAAAAGGAGCTTCCAACATATTACTACCTGACCCGTCATCCTGTCGGCGCTTTGTTGGACGCTGGCCAGATGACGTTGGGAGTCGGGCGCGAGATCGTTCGCCTTCCAAAGGCGCTAGCCAAAAAGGCGGAACTTGCAGTTACCGAAAGCATCGCCAAGGGCGCCGACGATTTGACCAGGAAGCATGGTTACGATCATCATGACCAATTTGGCCGGGTTGTGGACAGGGTTCAATACGCAAAAACCCACCGACTGATTGACAACGATATCGGCGATAAAATCGCTTATGCGAGAGACATTACCAACTCACCCGTTTTCCAATTCGTAGATAAGCACCAGGATGATATCACACTCATTATCAAGGAAGGTACCAAGGCCACTATCACGGCTTTGCTTCTTACCGGAGGGGTGCCTTCGCCTACGGCCAGGGGAATCGCTGCAGCCATTGCGGCCGCGGTGACCACCGCCGCCGTCGACTTGGCGAAGGACAAAGATTTCGCGGAGATCTTCAAGGACGCCGCCTATGATGCGATCGTCGGCGGCGCGGCCGGATATGTTGGCGGCCGGTTGCAAGACAGATCGATTGCGGCTCTGGCCGCGTCTCCCAACATGACGTTCTTGAAGGATAAGGTCGCAGAAGAGACCCTGGCCACGTTGAAGGCCAAGAGTCCGGAAGTTTTTTCGAAAATGAGTGCCGACGCGGTCAATAAATTGGTTGATGATCAGGCGCGGCGCGCAGTGGCGGCGACGCTCATGGGCAGGATCGCCAAAGCCAGTGCGGGCGAAAGTGGGCAGCTGGCGGTGAAAGCGATCGGCAACCTCTATAAGTATACGACAGTAACGACCGGTCCCGATGGCAGGGTTACCGTCAAGGTGGACACCAAGAAGCTCGCAGCGAAAAATCGATAGACGCCAAAAGTGCGGCGGTAGCAGTCGGGGTAGGTTTGTTCGAGCCAGGAATGGAGGAAGCTGCCCGTGGGGCAGTGGGCCAAACCGCATCGAGGCTCACCCAAACAGTTGCCGCAGAGCAAGCCAAGGGGGTAGCAAAACATGAGGCGAGGCAGCTGTTTTCCGGAGCGACCGAGCCGCCTACTCCGAAGCCGGCGCCGGTAGCAATAGGTGCCAAGAGCGCGCCAGTACAGGTGAATGGCGCCCAAGGGGTGGGCGCCCGGAAGCCACCTGACGTCCCTCAAGATGTTGCCAGAGTGCACCCTGATGGGTCAGCAAAACCCCACGGAAAGAACGTCCACACTGGCACAAGTGGGCCGCATGCACCGAGGCCGACGCAGCAAGGCGTGGGCACGCTCCCTGACGGACCTGCAAGACCCCACGCAAAGCAGGTGCACGTTGGGACGAGCGGGCCGCATGCAGCGAAGCCGACGCAGCAAGGCGCGGGCACGCACCCCAACGAGCCTGCAAAACCCCACGCAAAGCAGGTGCACGTTAGGACGAGCGGGCCGCATGCGCCGAAGCCGACCCAGCAAGGCGTGGGCACGCACCCTGATGGGTCGGCGAGACCACACGCAAAGCAGGTTCACACCGGAGAAAACGGACCATATGCGCCGCGGCCAACGCAGCCACGCGCAGGTACGTATCCTGACGGACCAGCAAAACCCCACGCAAGGCAGGTGGATGTTGGGCCAAGTGAGCCGCATCCGCCTAAGCCGTGGCAGTAATGATCCTATATCGGTGAGTCGTAACCTGAGTTCCTATTCTTAGGCCGATGCTGGAAAATTCCAGTTTAGCATCGTGGGCCATGAGACGGGGAAGGACGATGACGTCAATCGGCCCGCAATGTGGCTCCGCGAAGAGGAGTCTAATTTGGATTTGATCGCAACAACTTGATTGCGGAACTAGCTGTTCATCAGTGGTCGGCGACACCGGCCCCGGGCGGCGGGCGCCGCAGTAGCACCGTCACGGGGCCAAACCCGACGAACAGTAGTGCCAGTATCAGGAACACATCGGCGAACCCCATTACCATGCCCTCCCGATGTGTGAGGAGCATCAACTGCCGCAATGCCATCGATTGCGCGTCGGTTCCGAAGTCGTGGAAATGCAGCGTCAGTTTCGCGAGCAGTTCGGATGCCGGCTGACGTTCCCAGGTTACGGCTTCCCTGAGGCGAGCAAGATGGAGGTCGGTCCGGTTGTCGAGCAATGTATTGAGGATCGCAAGCCCGACTGCGCCGCCGAGGTTGCGCGAAAGATTGAACAGGCCGGAGGCGTTCTGGAGCCGGTCCGCCGGGAGCGTACCGAGCGACACATTGGTGATCGGCACGATCGCCAGCATTACGCCGATACCGCGGAATATCTGCGGCCACAGCAGTTCCCAGAAATCCCAATCCTTGGTCACATGCATCATCTGCCAGGGGCCAATCGCGAAAATCGTGAACCCCATTGTCATCATGATCCGTGGATCGATGCGGATCATGAGCTGGCCGACAATCGGCGCGCACAGGAACATGGCGAGGCCTGACACGAACATGGTCTCGCCGACCATTAGGGCATCGTAGCCCCGGATCCGTCCGAGATAGAGCGGATATAAGTAGGTGAGACCATAAAGGCCGATTCCGAGCACGAACGAGAACATGCTGCCCAGCGCGAAATTGCGGTTGGCATAAGCCCGAAGATCGACGATAGGCGCCCGCGCCGTGAACGCGCGCGCAAAGAAAGCAACCGCCGATATTGCCGAGATCACGGCGAGGAGCTCGATCATCGGGTCGTTAAGCCAATCCCAGCGCGGCCCCTCCTCCAGCACATACTCGAGCGAGCCAAGGAATCCCGCCATGAAGACCAGGCCCCAACAATCGAACTGATCGAATAATGAGAAATCCGGCCGATCGAAGTCGACGAGGACAAACGTGACCGTCGCCACCGCGATGCCGGGCACGACATTGACGAAGAACAGCCAGTGCCAGGACAACGCGTCGGTGAGATATCCGCCTATTGTTGGTCCGATCGTGGGGGCGAGGGTCGCCACCAAGCCGACCAGCGGTACGATCATCGGCTGCCGCGAGCGCGGAAAAATGGTGTAGACGGCCGCGAATACACTCGGGACCATGCCGCCGCCGATGAACCCCTGAATGGCGCGCCACACGATCATCTCGTTCATCGAGGAGGTGAAACCGCACATCAAGCTTGCGACCGTAAACCCGGCCGCTGCGGCTGCAAACATGATCCGGGTCCCGAGGGCGCGCGCGAGAAAGCCCGACAGCGGAATCGCAATAACCTCGGCGATCAGGTACGAGGTCTGCACCCACGAGATCTCGTCGCTTGACGCAGCGAGCCCGGCTTGGATCTCGGAGAGCGATGCTGACACGATCTGGATGTCCAGGAATGCCATGAACATCCCAAAGCACATCGCCATGAACGCGAGCAGTTGGCGCGGATTGATCCGCTTCTCCGCATCCGCCACCGCGGATATGCGATGAGATGTGGTTGGCTTCCTGGACATTGGGTCTCAGGTCGTCAGGACTGTGCAAGCATCCGCCGGAATAAAGATGTTGAACTCCACCTCTGGATCAAAATCGGTTTCCGAAAGTGCAGAGCCGTCGGCATTGGTGCGATGCATGTAGACGAGCGTGGTCAGGGGACACCCTATATTGGCGCCGAACCAATTAGGTTCAATCAACACACCGTTCATCGACCGGATCTCGGGTGAATGCAGATCGCGATAGGCGTAGATCAACGGCTGGTACGGAGGTTCTGTACATTCCAAGAACACGAAGAATATCGCCTGGTGATAGAGGCAAAAACCTTCGGCGAAGGATTTGTTTCCGGCCCGGGGCCCATCGAATGCCTTCACAACTGAGTCATGTCCCCCGGAAAGCTGGAATTGGAGGGTGCGCTCGAGCACGAAGACCGGAGATTGCTTGAGTCTCGTCCGGTAACGGAACGTGCCATTGATGACGGCCAGCCGCCTGTGGGCTTCCGCGGTCCTGGAGGAGCACCTCAGTCGCGAAAGAAACTTGGCCGGGTATGCCTCGTCGCCGACCGGTTTGCCAAGCTTGGCATATAGCGCTCGCTCGTCGAGCAGCAGATCGGCCAAGCCCATTTGGATGCAACCAAGGACGCGGCCGACCGTGGCTGAAAGCGAAACCGAGAGCCGTTGTCGCGCCCAGCCGTTGATGAGCTGTCGTGACACGCCACTGCGACGCGCTAATTCCGACTGGGATACGCCGCATTCCTTGATGATAAGCGCCAAATTGGCGGCCGCTCGCCGCATATCGTTGTTCGCGGCGCGCGCCGATAGCAAGCGTTGTCCTGTCTTGGCCTGATCCATCTGCCCCTCGGATACCGTGCAATGTGCCAAAGAAGTTTGTCGCGGGCATGACAAGTGTCGCCTGCGTTTGACGGTTGTGTTCAGGACAATGACGGCAAGCGGAATTCTTGATCGGGTTCCGTCGATGTGCCGGTGGTCTGAAATAGTGTCACGTTATCCGGTGAAGCGGATCCATGCCTTCCGATATTGTTGATCGTGCTCAGATTCGACGCGGCGACAAGCTCGTGCACGGGATTTTGGCTGGCGCCAAGATAATCCGTCCCCGGTCCGCAGGTTTACATCTGTCAAAGAGATGCGTCACGTGACGCCATTTTTTGTCTTCCGAAAACGGGCCGTCGGAAGTTATTTTGACCGTACTGCGGCACTCGCAGGCGAGCGACAGGCAGAGGACATGTGGTCACCGCTTTCAACAGCGCAGCAGCCGTGTTGGCAGTAGCCGTCTTGGAACCAGCCGTCTTGGACGTAGCGCCCGCAGTCAGGAGCGATCATGTCCGTCGAAACGGAAATCGTACAATTGCGGAACAGCTTCAACGTCTACATCGAGCGGCACTTCTTCCATCGGGATAACGACAGCATCATTCTCGTCAACGGCGCACTGGCGACCACCACGTCCTTTGCCCACACGATCAAGTATCTCGGCGAACGCTACAATACGATTTGCTTTGACCTGCCTTGTGCAGGTCGTTCCAAGACTTACAACGACCGCGAATTCGTTATTAACAAGGAGGACGAAGTCGATATTCTGCGCCAATTGATTGATCGCTTTGCACCGAAGTACTTGCTGTCGATGTCATGGGGCGGTGTGGCGGCGCTGCTGGCGCTGTCTCTTGACCGCACGAGCGTGCAGCGAGCGGTGATCGGGTCATTCTCGCCGGTTCTAAATAACCCGATGACCGATTTTATAACGCGCGGCCGCGACTACATCGCAGCAGGGGAGCACCTCAAGGCGGCACGGCTGCTCAACGCTGCGCTGGGCAAGCATCTGCCGCGCATAATCAAAGCCATCAACTACCGATATATGAGCCAGTTGCCGTCACGCGAGCGGCAACAAACCGCATTCCACGTCGATCAGATCCTGGCGATCGATCCAAAACGTTACGTCTCGCAATTGCACAACATCAACTGCCGGGTCAAATTCATCAATGGCGCGCTGGACGAATATACAACCGCAGAAGACGTGCGCACGCTGACCTCCCACATGAGATTCGTGGAATTCGAGACGATCCCGGGTGCGGGACACTTTCTTGATCTCGAAGGCCCCCGGCAGTTGCGTGATGTGCGCACAGCGATCCTTGAATTCTTCGGCGCCGGGTCCCAAAAGGCCGCCATGGCTGTCACGCGTGGCGATTTCATATGCGGCACGATGGTGCCGTCAGCATGAGGCTTTGAGAGCAGGAACAACTGGTATCGCGTTTGCAACAGTTGATTCCATATTGTCATTGCCCTCGACCTGCCGATGACGGTATGGAGTCAATTGTTGGGGACAATACACGAGTTGGGCTTCGCTGGTGTATGGTGGCGTAACTGAAAGATCAGCAGCGAAGATCAAAACTACGCTCAAGGCGAAAGGCGTTCGCGATGGCGAAATTCATTCGCTTGAGGGCAGGTTGAAAATCCGTCGCATCCGCCACTCGCCACGCGAAAACGGCAATAGTCAACGAATTAGAATGCATTCAATGGCTTGAAGATTATTGAATGCACTCCGGAACGGGAGTGTCTCGATGGCGAACGGTGACGGGGCAGGTGCCGTGACCAAGGCACGTACCGGAGCAGTCGTCGCGCCGCCTTCTCCCAAACCCGCTGGTCCACCAGCAGGTAAGAAACCAAATTCGGCCGCGGCCCCGAGTTCCGGGCTTGCGACGTTTGACGACGTCCCGGTCGACCCTGCCAGCCCCCCGACCCACGCCAAAGCAAGGGCCAGGGGCAGCCCAACAACGCTCATGCGACACGAGAATGGAACGATCCGCTTCATCCGCGTCTGGTCCCGATGCGTCCTTTAACAGTCGAAGAGGCGAGCAGGTTCCTTTCTGGCCAGAAGGCCCCGCCCCCCGCCGGGCCAAGCGGAAGTCCCGGCAACGCCCACCTTACAGCGCCAAGGAATGATCCGGCTCATCCGCGTTTTCCCGAGTTCACTCCTCTATCAAACAAAGAGGCGCGTGAATTCTTAGCGTCGCTTAATGGCCGCAAGCCTCCGCCGCCCACGATACCGGCGGCTGATCTAGCCGACGCCGAAGGCCGCATTCCAGACGATTGGCAAAGGGCGATAAGGGAAGGCGGAGTGCCGGCGAGGCCACCCGCCGCTGGCAATCCTTCCGATGTGGTATGGATCGGTGCTCCCCCCGCTTGGGCCTACCGTGGCAGCCCTGCCGACGAGCCGGGAAGCTCGTCGCCGTTTTCGCCCCCTTCCTCCCCGCGCAATGACCCCTTCCACCTCATCCCCGACCGACCTCAAGTAATGATGCTTGGTGGCGTTCCCCTCAAAAGCGACGAAGAGTTTCAAGCCGAACAAAGTACCAAGCGGACCGCCGCGTTAGCGACTTTCCACGCCAAAGTGCGCGACTTGAAGAACGCTTACGCCGCGATGCAGGCCAGGGCCATGTCACTTGGCATTAACACGGACGCAATGACGCCCGATCAAGCGGTCAAGGAGGCGGAGGCGGCCAGAGCGAAATTCAAGGCGGATCACGCAGGCGCGCCGGAGGAGGCAGGATTCCGGGAAGCTTATAATTTTTTACGTACGAAATTCCAGGGTTGCTACGCGGATATTGCAAAGGAATTCAAACGCCTTGGTTTCAACTTGCCACCGGCTGAGCCTGAGCAGGTGATGCAAGCTTTGCAAAATGTGGGCGGCCCAGATCTGATCGCTTCGCTTCGGATGGAGATCACGAATCCGATCAGGCAATTGGAAAGGGTCGACGGCGAAGAGGTATCGGTCCTAAAGTCCACAACAAATGCGGCCCTGGCGTATGCCCTTGGCGCGGAGCGCAACAGCCTTCTCATTCTTGAGCAGAAGGTAGGCCAATGCGGCGCTCTTGTCGCTAAATTCAACGATAACGAACCTTGGTTCGTGGAGCATAAACCGCCGCAGCCCGATGAAATCGTGAAGCAATTGCATGTAATCAAGGTGGCGTTAGCCGCAGGTGATCTTGGCAAATATCACACCGAAGTCGTCAAGCTTCAGCCCGTGCTTCGTCAATTTGACAAGGCCATGAGGGCGTACTGCGACGAGGTCAACAAAGCCACCGCCGATATTCGGGAGAAAGAGAAGTACATCACTTATGGTCTTATGGCGGCGGGTATCGTGGTTAGCGCCCTGACGACAGGGGGGGCTGCAACGCCGGCGGTCGTGGCTCTCGGGCAGGCCATTAATACCGGAATCATCGTGACGACCGTAGCCGTAACGGGAGGTGCTGAAATCACGATCGCAAAAATGAACGGCGACGATATCAATTGGGGTCACATCACCATCCGAGCGGCGTGCGCTTACATTTCTGCGAAAGCGGGAGGTCCGGTCGGGGACGCGATCATGTTGCGGCTTTTGAAAATTCCCGGCATGAGCGAGCTTGGCGCACATGTCCTGAAAGGGATCGCAACCAATCTCACCTTGGGCACCGGGCTGCGCAGCGTCGGCGGCTTGGAAGCTGCCGTCAACCGCGCCCAGGAGAAGGTCGCGAGCAGCGGCCGGCAGGTTTCGTTCGATGAATTCACGAACATTCTTGCCGACGAAATGATCAATGCGATTGGCGATCCCGTGGCCATCGGCATCGACGTCTTCTGCGGCCTTGTGCATGGCGCGATGAGCCCAGAGATGGCGGCGAAGGTTAAAGCCGCGAAGGCTGGGGCAGCTAAGAGCGCCGGTGCGCTGCCGCAGGAGAAATCGGCGGGTCCGGTCGCGAAGGAGAAGCCATCCGCGGCCTCTGATCGCCGCAGCGTTCCTGGAATCGCGGGCCCGGATGAGCGGACCGTCGTTCGTGTTCCCAAGCCCAACTTCGGAGAAGTATCTGCGGCACGTGCTGCACAAACTCCATCCGACCTGACGACAACACAGTCGATCGCCGGGGCGAAGCGAGGCTTTTTGGAAAACGCGGAGGCGACGCTCAAGGATGCTGTCGGAGCGCGCGATGCATCGCGCCGGGCTCTCGACGCTGCCCAGCAAGGTCCGGGCCCGAAGGACCTTGGCAAACTCCAATCAGGCCTCGCGAAAGCCGAACATGACGTCCAGTCTTCCGAACGGGAGGCCGCATATCATAGAGCGTCGGCATCGGCCTGGACGGAGTTCGCGAACGCCAAGGCCGCGGTCGAAGCGGCCGTGGCGGCCAAACGGCCGCAGGCGGAAATTGCCGCGCTCGAAGCCAGGCAAATCGCTGCTTACGAGAAAGTGCGAGTCGCCGACCGCATGTCTGACGTCGCGGGCCGGACCGCCGCGGTACCGGGCGCCGCAGTATCGTCGTCCGGACCGATTTTTTATTCCGTGGAAACCCTGGATGCGTTTGCCGAGGCCAAGCGCAGCCTTTCCGAAAATGCGCAAGCTCGACTGAAAGACGCGACTGCCGCGCGCGATAACACGCGCGCGGCTCTTGACGCGGCAAGAAAATCTCAGGCCGGTAACGACAACCAGCAATTAGAAAAGAGTTTTGAGAAAGCCGAAGCGGACGTGAAGTTTGCGGAATACGATGCGGCTTACTTCAACGAGTCGGCCAAGGCCTGGACCGAGTTCGCTCAAGCGAAAAAGGCGGTAGCTGAATTCGAGAAATCGACCGGGAAACCCCTGCCCGAGACCGACCCGCGAAAAGTCAAGGAGCGCGCGGTCTTTGAACGCGCGTGGCGCGCCGACCATGGGCTAGATGCGCCGGTGCCCCCCATCGAGGCGGTTTTCGATCCGAGCTCCATCGGAAAACCCGGCGCCGCCCGGGCCACGGCGCCTGGATCCGGCGAAAAGACCGCGGTGGATAGTAAGCCGGTTAAGCCATCGCCCCCGGGCGAGCCGGCGCGCGTCGAGGCTGCGTCCAAGTGGCCGGCTCCAGGAGAGCCCGTACGTCCAAGCGGTGCAACGCCAAAAAGCCCTGACCCTGTGTTCGAGGGACTAGCCAAGTACAACGAAGGCGAAGCCGCCAAGAACATGCAAAAAGCCGAGCAACTGCGCCAGGAGTCTCGTGACCTTAAAGCTCGGTCGGGAAATCGCCGAGCCACCGCTGAGGGGGCGGCGCTCGACGAGTTGGCAACGGCAACGGAGTCCGTCGGTAATGCTCAAAAAAGATTGGCGGCGGCTTTGAGGGCCCAAGACCCCGAGCGACAAGTGTACCAGGACGCCCTTCAGATCGCGCAACGCCAAGCCAACGCCAAAGCCAACGCTTTAGGTCGATCCATCAAGGCATCCGCAGGCGAAGTCGCAATTACGGGCGGAAGTCCCGAACTCAAATCGCGCACGGTAATTCTGACAGAACGCGCTCAGTTATACGCCGATATCGCTACGATCAAGACGGGAATCGCAAGCAGTCTCACAGAGCGTGGCGTATCGACGGGCGAAATCGAACACTTAAATCAGGAGGCGGACGCCTATTCCAAGGCGGCCAAGGCAGCCGACGCGTTGAGCAAGCATCTTAATGGTCCGACGAATCCAGATCTGGAAAAAGCCTATGGCGACGCCGAGCAGAAATTGGAAACGGTTCGCCGACAGGGAAGTGCGTCGGCCGATATGTTCGATTGGAGCGGTTTGAATGACGAGTTGGAGATCGGGCCGGCCGCCGAAGGCGAGAACCAGGGGCCGCTCATCGATGACGGCTCTGAGGCCATCCTCGCCAAGCAACGAGACAACGCCAAACTCGTGTCTGAAAACCGGGCGAGAGACGTTCAGCCGATAACAGCGGAAGACGTACACAAAGCCGGCACCATCACAACCTCTCCCACGGAGTATCATCATAAGAGCCCACTTTTCAGCATCGATGCCGAATATCTCGATGGCAAATTTCACATCAAGACCATGCGTGTGGACCCGGGTCTTCGCGGCACGCCTATTTGGGATCATCTCATTACGGAGGCTTTGACCCATCTGAATCCGCCAAAATTCGAAGCAACGTTTACCAATGCGGATCCGGAATACGCGTCATTTTTCGAGCTATTCCAACGCAATCCAGGCAATATGCCCAGATTATTACAGCGGATGCCCCAGTATAAGCTCGGTTATACGCAGTTTCGGATCCTCGAACAGACGCCGAAGTCGGCGGCTCAAGGCGGGCAAGGCCGCTCTTCCGATTCCAATACTCGAGCGCGCCAGCCTCCTTCCCCCCCTGCCGCGGGCATGATCCGCCTGGAATTCTCAAAACCCGAAGGGACGGGGAAGGCGACTAACCTTCATGACGGCGCAACCTCACCGAAGGGCAAAGGGCCGACAACCGAGAGTGCTCCCGACACGGCAGCGCCCGGATCCCCTGTTCAGCCCACGTCATTGGGCACCGGCAGGGGCGCAGCAGCCGTTGGCCCTCCGCCGGACGGATTGCCCGTCGCGCCTGGACGTGGGCGGCCCGGAGATGACGCAGCGGCGGCAGCGCCCGCCGCCACGGCGCCCGTCTTTCCCAGAACCGATACGATAAAAAATAACTCGCCGGTTGAATTTGAACACCACGGCAACGGCTACGAGATACTGGCATCGGTGAAAGATGGCGTAGCCGGATTCTACGTCAAAGTGGACCCTGGTGCCAAAGGCCGAGGTGGTCCTCTTTATGACGAAGCGATGAATCACTTTACGGCGAACAACACCACGATCAAACAAATTCGAGGAGCATGGGTGGACGACAAGGGACTAGATCGTAACCTGAAGGAATTCAGATCGAACATGCTGTCAGGAATGTCGCCGACAGAGGCGGCCTTGAAGACTTGGGCGGGAAGCAAAGCCACACAGTATAAATATGATCAAGTCGCAAGCATTCAGGTTACGGATAGCGGCGTTGTGGTCCTGTTTGCCCGCGCGGGCGAGGCTATCTCGCCTGAGATCCGCTCGCTCGAAGACGCGATCGTTTTAAAGCATTTTGACGCCGAACGGCTCCATGCCGAAGCGGATGCGGCCGCGAAAACCGACCCAACCCGGGCTGCTTCACTTAAGGGATCGGCGCTATCGGCAGATAAGGAAGAAGCAGCGCTTCGAACCAAGATCAATCAAGCGAAAGCGGGCCTCTTGCCCACAGCGCCGAAATAGCCGCCATCCCGCCCGACAAAATTGCGCTATTCCTACAAGGTGACGCATCAAATCCACACTCGTCCACTATCTTGCCGGTCCGAGGACCATGAATATCGCCTCGACCGAACGGTTCGATCAACGAAGACCCGAGCTTAGTTTTTGACCTAAGTAAGTTTTGCGAACGGTTTAGGCCAAGACTTTCGGTCGATCGGGCAGATTGCTTGGAGAAAGCATCATGTACCGTGAACGTCTTCGCAGGGTGGCGAACCGCTCGAGCGACACCCAGCCGGCGGACACGGCTGAGGCTCGCGATCGCTTTGACCGGGAACAGAGCGAGCCGCCGACCGTGCGGCCGTTTCGCCTTCTAGGCAGGACCGGCAAACGGCTTTCCTGGTTCGCGACCCGCTCGACCGACGCTAAGCCGGCGGCCGCGAGCGGGGCATCGGCAGCCGGTGAGGCCGAACTGGTAGTTTCGGCCAATGTGTCGGACGCGCCGGCAGCCACCGCACTGGAATCTGTCGTCCATGGGACTGAGCCTGCGGCCGCGGTATCGACCGTCCCGGCAACTACCGCGGCCAAATCTGCATCCAGTGAGACCGAATCTGTGGCTGCGGCCGAGGTATCGGACACGCCGGCAGCTACGGCGCCAGAAGTTTTAGTCGGCGAGAACCAACCTGCCGCTGCGGCCGAGGTATCAGACGCGCCGGCAGTTACCGCAACGGATTCTGTCGTCGGTGAGACCGAACTCGTGGCCCCGGCCGAGGTGTCGGACGCGCCGGCAGTTAACGCAATAGATTCTGTCGTCGACGAGACCGAACCCGCGGCCGCGGCCGAGGTATCGACCGTCTCGGCAGCTACCGCGCCGGAATCTGCATTCAGCAACACCGAACCGATGGCTGCGGCCGAGGTATCGGATGCGCCGGCAGCCACCGCGACAGAATCCGTCCTCGGTACGACCGAACCCGTGGCCACGGCTGCGGTGTCGGACGCGCCGGCCCCTACCGCAACGGACCCCGTCGTCGGTGAGACCGAACCCGTGGCCACGGCCGCGGTGTCGGAAGCGCCGACAGTTACCGCGACCGAATCTGTCCTCGGTGAGACGGAACCTGCGGCTACGGACGAGCTATGGGCGTTCCCGACGGCTACCGCGCCTAAAGCTTCAGCCGTTGAGGCCCGGCCCGCAGCTACGGCAATGGTGCCAACAGCCGTTATGGCGGAGCCGGCCGATGCGGCTGATGCTCGCGGTCGCTTCGACCGAGACCCGATCGGACTGCCGACCGTCCAGCCGTTACAACTTCCATTTATAAACGGCGAGGAGGCGTATCATAGGCCGGCACGGAGAGCCTTCCGCCTCGGCCGCCGCGCCCTTTTCGGCGCGGCCTTGCTACTCGTCGTCGGAGCGGCTGGAGAATTCGGGTACCGCTGGTGGACGGTCATCCGGTTCGTCGAAACGACGGACGACGCTTATGTGAGTGCTCACAACACGACAGTCGCCGCTAAGGTTGCCGGCTACGTGTTGAGCGTCACGGTTCAGGACAACACGCGCGTAAATAAGAGTGACGTGATCGCAACCATCGACGACGGCGATTACAAGCTTGCAGTCGACCAGGCCAGCGACAAGATCGCGACTGCGCAGGCGACCGTCGACCGCATCGGGCGGCAAGTCGTTTCCCAACAGGCTGTCGTCGATCAGGCCCAGGCGCAGCTTGCGTCGGCGCAGGCCGCCTTGACACAAAGGCAATTGGAACACGAACGGCAGCAGACTCTCGCGCAGCGTGACTTCACCAGCCGCCAGACGTTCGAGCAGGCGCAGTCTCACCGCGATCAGGCTTTGGCGGCGGTGCGAAGTGCGAAAGCAGGCTTGGCTATCGCCGAAGCCAACGTCGACGTGCTCAGGGCGCAGCAGCAGGAAGCCGCGCGCAATCTGGACGAACTGCGCACCGTGCTCGCCAAGGCCGAGCGCGACCTCTCGTTCACAGTGATCCGCGCGCCGGTCAATGGCGTGATCGGAAATCGCGCGGTGCAGACCGGCGATTACGTGCAGATCGGCCAGCGGCTAGCGAGCCTGGTCCCGCTCCACGAGGTCTATGTGGACGCCAACTTTAAGGAGACGCAGCTGGGCCATTTGAAGCCCGGGCAGAAGGTAGAGATCTCGGTCGATGCACTGCCCGGACGGCCGATCGAAGGCACGGTGGATTCGCTCTCGCCGGCGTCAGGTTCTGTGTTCTCGCTGCTGCCGCCCGACAATGCGATCGGCAACTTCACCAAGATCGTGCAACGCTTGCCGGTGCGCATCCGCGTGCCGCTTGACGTGGCAACGGAGGGCGTGCTGCGGCCGGGAATGTCAGTCGTCGTGAGGATCAACACCAAGTCGAACGGCGATCAGGGGGCGGCGCAGCCTGACTTAGCTGTGATTCCTTGATCTGGTCGCGGGCCGTCAGCGTCCAGCGCAGCGAAGCCAACCACATTCGATCGCATATCCGCGCTGAGGCTGAAAACATGTCGTCCTGCCCGCCGCTCCTTGGGCCGCATCGCCTACCGCGCTCCGTAGCGTGATGGAATCACGGTCCAGCGCCTGAATCGATTTGCAAAAAAACAGCGCCACGAACATGAAAACCGGCAAATTAGATCACTTGCAAAACGCCAATTGATTCCAGCAGTCAGGAGCTTCACGGTTCTTCACGGGCGACGGTCACCGAACCGTTCCGGCGCCGAGCGCCAATCGATCCGTATCGCCGCGCTCAACCTATCTTTGTATTGGTGCTATTCGTTCAATTGAATGTCCGTACGTTCATGCACCAACTTTGCATAATGGGCCATATTGGCCTTGGCCTCGGCGAACGTCTTTTGCATCGCGCCTGTTATAAATGCCGCCACCGCCGGCCTGAGCTTCACTTCCCCATAATGGTTGACGACGCTGTCGGGCAGCTTTGCGATTATCTTGTCTACCAATTCCCGGGGCACTTCCATCTTCTTGTGGTCACCGAGCGCCTCCAGCATCGGCGAGATCAGTCTATTCTGGTCAGACTTATCTTGATTGACCACGATCCCAAACAGCACCTCGACTCCGGCTGTCGCAACAGCATCGTGACCGCCCTGTCGTTTGGAGAAAGCTTTCTCCTCGGAGCCGATGCCAGATTCGGCGCTTGCCGGAAATAGCTCTACAAATTTCGCAACATGCGCCCCATAGCTCTCAGAAACATCTCCATGCTGTATGAAAGGAACGAGCCTGTTTACCTCTGATTCGCTCGGGTGCGTGGAGACGTTGGTCGGGGCGCAGCCACCCTTCGGCTGGCCGATGGTGCGTACAACCACTGTTGTCGTGCCGTCGCCGGCCTTCCCGTCTTTGCCCGGGAGTTCTACCGTGAATTTGACCTTGGAGCCGGGACTAAATGCGCTAATTGACCCGATTTCGCGCTGGACCTCGGCTAAGCTCACGACTTTGTGGTCATTGATCGCGGTGATGAACATAGGCTGACCGTCGACCTTCAAATAATGCCCATTCAAGAATGGCACACTCTTACCGTCGACCGCCAGTTCGCGCGCACCGAATTCGGCCTGTTCGTTAGCCTTAGCGTCATAGGGCAAATAGTGCCAACCGTTGTCGGCTCCGAGGACGTATTCCGGAAGCTTCGAGAGTTGAATCCCTTCAAGCGCGCCCGGCCTCACCGGCTCCCATTTGCCTTCATTAAGAACGGAAACGGTCTGGCCATCCTTGACCGCGTACGCCGAGATCCCGGCGGGAATCTTCGGCGCCGCCTGCGTCGAACCGGTCGGCTGCGTAGATTGTGGCGCCGAAGCACCGACCTGGGGGACGGACATTTTGATCACCTCTCGTGGGAAACTCATTGCAGGGAGTGGGTTGCAGGGGGCGCGTTGCAAAAGAGCGCGTTGCAAAGCTCTGGCAAGCACAAGACCGCAAATTCAAGGCCTCCGTCTGTCACGTACGTGACAGGTTTAGGGGAATGTCTGTGGGGACAGGTGCCGCGACGAAAAAAGTTAGCGGCAGAGAGAATTTGCTTTGCGTCGCTCCCCCGATTTCCGCGCGAGCGTCGCAATGAGTTCACCCGCCGTTTCACCGGCAACGTAGATGTTCGCGACCGCAAATTTCTCACGCCGCATCATGGCTGATGTGGCTCGAATATCCGAGTATCAAATTCGCGCAGCAGAGAGGCGTTTGGCGTCGGCGCAAGATCGCTTTGGACTCTTCGTTCCGCTCTCGCGGATCTCAGTGTGTCACGTGCGTGACAGCATCGCTCCGCAACGGGCCTATCAACGAGTTGACGCTGCGGTCGGATAGAGACTTTGCCAAAATCGTGCCCGGAAGCGCACACAACTCACAAAGAGAGCCGATATGGGTGACCAGGTCGACGGAGCCAGGAAACAGTTCGGATCGCATTCACGTGGGGCAGGGGGGGACGCTGCATCCCAAGGACAGGCTTTCGGCGGCCGGCCGGCGTCGGTTGGCGCCGGTCGCGCAAAGGGCGCGGGTGCGTGGCTGGTGAATGCGAAGAAGCCGAACGCTATCAAGCCGAATCAACCGCTTCCGTTGTCGTCGACATCAACGCAGAAGCCGCCAGATGCTACGCCCGGGACCGCCGGAGCGGGCCTAGCTCCTCTCGACCGTCCGCTGATCGCCGATGCGCCCCCCACCGCGAGCGTTTTGCCGGCGGCAGCACCGCCATCTGCTCCGCCACCTTCACCTTCACCTGCCCCGTCCAAGTTCGAGCACTTTAAGGCGTGGGCTTGGCAAATGAGCAAGGAGGCTGCCGCACTCGACGTCGAAGTCGAGTTCGAAAATCTTGCGCGCGACCGGCGTCATCTCACCAAAAGAGGCCGATGAAGTGGTCCGCACAAACTATCACGAACTGGGCGTGAACAAGGACACCAGCGTAGTGCGCGCTCTTACTGTGAGTGCTAAGCACGGCCTCGAAGAGTTGCCCCGAGCGGCACACAAAGATCTCGTCAATCTCGGGGGTGCTGTCGTTGAGGGTGTGGCAAAAGGGCTCGAGGCAACGGGTGCGGTCGACAAGAAAAAGACCGAGGCGTGGATTGACGCGCGCTACGCGGTCCATGGCCTGAAACGGCAGGACAACGGCATTCGCAATAACGTCGCGGGCGCCGCGAAAGTCGTTGGCCGCAAGGTCGAGGAAGCGTCTCTCGTTCAACTCGAACTGAATATTCGGGCGGGGGTCGCTGCCCATATCATCGATCCAGCAGCGGGAAAGAAGGCAATCGATGAGGCCTACAAGGCGGCCGGGCTGACGCGGAAAGATAATGAGGTTCGTGAGGCAGGAAAGAAGGTCGTCCAGTTCGCGGTCGACGTGGAGAAGATCAAGACCGGTACCGAAGCCGGCGCCGCAATCATGCTTGTGCGGGAATTGCGTGCGCGGGGAAAGTTGTCGGCGGCGACCGCCGCCGCGTGGGAGAAAAAGATCGGCGAAGCCTCCAAACTCGATCCCAAGGAAGCGATCAAGATCGCAGAGAAGAGCCGTCAAACCGCCGCGGATGCAGTGGTATTCGTCGCCGGCGTAACTCTTGAGACCTTATCCCCGATCGAGGACCTGTTGGGACAAAGCGAAGCGGAACGAACGGAATTCTACGACCTGTTGCAACACGACTTGCACGAGAAGTACGGTGCAAGCACGAGCCGCACGAATGAAGTTACTGACTTCGCCGAGCAACATCTGCTCCCCGCCTTGGATATGGTCGCGTACGCAGCCATCGACACCGCGCTGAGGGGCTTGGATGTTCCGCCCCCCGTGGCGGCGGCCATTGCCGGAGGCTTGGTTCAGGCGGCGAACTCGCTTGGAAACAACGAAAATTTGTCCGACACGCTCTGGGACGTCAGCGTGGCCGCGGGCGAGAATGCGCTTGCCTCGGTGGCGGTCGGAAAATTTGCAAAAACGCTGAACGCCAGCGTGCTGGCCAAGACATTGCAGGCTTTGCCGCCCGCGTTACAGGCGGCCTATGGGGCCGGAGACAAAACGGTCGTCGAGATGGTCGACCGCGGAGTCCAAAAAGCGACCCAGAGCTTCGCGCAATCGATCCTAAACAACGTTGTCGACCAGTCGACGCGGTTGCCGATTCGGCTAACGGAAAGGATCATCGAAAACAGCCACGTCGGCCCCGACGGAAAGATCGCCATCGACCCCAAATGGAAGCAGCAGGCCGTCAGGGAGTTCGGTCAGGCCGCGGTCAATGTCGCCGTCGGGCAAGTGATGCATCTGGCTGCCAAAGGTTTGCCCCTCGATCGGATCAAGGCCAAGCTTATCACCAACGAGCGCGTCTCGCCCCGACCCGGCGCCGGGGCGCCGAATAAGACAAACGTAGAGTCCCTGAATCCTGAACGGGCAGGCAAAGCACCGAAGTCCGGTGAGAAAATACCAGGGCCAAAAGCCGACGCTACAGCGGACGCCGCACCTCAAAGCAAACCTAAAATGGTTCGCCCGCAAAGCGTGGTTGTTTTGTCGCCCGATCTCGAAGGCATCGCCGCAAAGCTTCTGGTTCCGGAACACTTGCAAGACGCCACAATCATCCTAGGGCATGGGAACCCGGAACGACTGGCAGGCATGGATCGGGAGAAAGCGGTGGCATTCGCGTCAGCCCGCGCCGAACCTGGAAAGCCGATAGTTTTTGTTTCATGTGCGCTGGCGGCCGAAGTAAAGCCAGGCCCAATCGACGGGACGCCGCGGCCGGGCATTCCCGCAAGCGTAGCCGGCACCGGCAAATTCCCTTACGTGGTGGCCTATAGGCAAACCGTAACGGTGTTACCCTACGACGCCGCCGGCTTTGCGAACGGCGCAATAGTTCCCATAAGGGAACGACCGGACATTTCGCCCGTGATACAACAGGGACCTTCGCCTGAAAATGTGCCGGCAGGCAAAGTCGTTCGCCGGATTGGAAACGACCAATATGTTATTTGCGACGATAACATTATCCCTGTTCAAAAGCCGATCAAACCGGAGGATCAAGGCGGCCCGGGGATTGGGAAAAATAAAGACGGCGTTTACGTGAAAGTGGTCATGCACGAGGTTGTTCCGACCGAACGGGCGAGACGAGTATATCTTCCAGTTATTGGCAATTGGGCCACCGACCAAGCCAACGTTGCCCATCATGAGGCCATGATGGCCGCTACCCGCGGACACGACCATCCGCAGGCTGCTGGATTTTATAAGGCGCTTGGCGACTTCTACAAAGCAAAGGCCCGGTGGTACGAGGCGAGCCGCGATAATCCGGCAAACGCGAACTTGGAGGATGTAAAGCAGGCTCACGCTAAATTAATATCGCAATATTCGGATCTACCTTTAGCCACGATGCGATCCAAAGATCCTCTGGTGGCTGCCGAATTAGACAATATGCGCAAGGTCACGAGTGAGAGCGCGGAGTGGCTGAAGGAGGCAGAAGCTCCCGGAAGCATTCTTTCGCAACCGCGCTCCACGAACGGTAGCGCGCTCGTGGTCGCGGAGGTGACCGACCCTGTTCTTGCCGCGTCACGGCGAGGTCTGGGCAATCAAATCAGCCCTTCCAAAGTCGATAATTTTGCGTCGGTTCGAGATCAGTTTTCGGGCGGCGTCGCGCCGCAAATCGTGAACAGAAAACTAGCCGAAGGTACCCACAAACTCAGCATCCCGAAGGTCGGCGGTATCATTTTCTCTGAAAAAACCAATACGCCGATTGCGGTCTCGCAACACATCTCTCCGGAACGCATCAGGGCCGCGGATCAAGTCGCCCGATCGAAGACCAAGTTTCAGGATGATTCGGCGTTACCGGAAGGCTCACAAGCAGTCGGGGCCTACGCCGGGTTTACGGACCGCTTCGATCGCGGCCATATGATAGCTGCTGGAGAATCTCCCTCTCAGGGCTTAAATGCAGAAACCTTCCGCAACAGCAATATTGTGCCGCAAGAGATCTGGCACAATGAGAGATTGTGGGACGGAATTCAGTTGGCCGTACGCACCATGGCCCGCAATGGTGATGACCTTTATGTCGTTACGGGTCCGTCGTTTATCGGACCGACGATCGAGAGCATCAGCGACGACGCGGGGCGTCAGGTTTTGGTGCCGACCCACATCTGGAAGGCGGTCTACGACAAGACCGTCGGCCAAGCCGCCGTGTACTGGACCGAGAACAAGAGAGGCAGTGAAAGGAACCAATTCAGAGACAGTTACCAGGTGATCTCGATCGCTGAATTTACCAAGCGAACCGGCATCGATCCGTTTCCGAACCTCTCCTTTAAACAGAAACATCAACCGATGAGGCTCCCGCCCCCGGAGGCGCCGAGGTACCAACAGAGAGGGAGCAAGCGTCAGGAGAGCGAACTCACCAGCGTCAGCAATCCGGTCGCGGGTGAGAACGCGCAGCGGTTGGAAGGAACAGAGGCTCCGGGAGGCAGACCGCCTCAAGCGCGCGCCCCAATTGATAGAGCCTCGGGCGCTGCAGGGAAAGCAGAGCCCGTTGTTGGTGGGTCTAGGCGAACGGAAGGCAATGAAATCAGCCCCTCCAAAGTTGATGATTTTGCATCGGTGCACGATCAATTCGTGGAGGGCGTCGCGCCGCAAATCCTGAACAGCAGACTAGCCGAGGGCACCCACAAACTCAGCATCCCGAAGGTCGGCGGTATCATTTATTCTGAAAAGACCAATACGCCGATTGCGGTCTCACAACACCTTACTCCAGAGCGCATCAATGCCGCGGATCGCGTCGTCCGATCGAAGACTATATTTCAAGATGATCCGGCGCTGCCGGAAAGTTCACATTCAGTCGCGGCCTATGGGGGCTTTTCCGACCGCTTCGACCGTGGCCATATGATACCGATCGGAGAATCTGAATCTCAGGCGTTAAATAATGAAACCTACCGCAATAGTAATATGGTGCCTCAGGATATTTGGCACAATGAGAGACTGTGGAATGGAATTGAGTCGGCCGTGCGTACGATGGTCCGCAATGGCGAAGACCTCTATGTCGTTACGGGTCCAGCGTTCATCGGAAAGAAGATCGATAGCATCAGCGACGACGCGGGCCGTCGGGTCTTGGTGCCGAGCCACATCTGGAAGGCGGTCTATGACAAGACCTCCGGCAAAGCGGCGGTATACTGGACCGAGAACAAGAGAGGCAGTGAAGCGAACCAATTCAGCGACAGTTACCGGGTGCTCTCGATTGCCGAATTTAGAGAGCGTACCGGCATCGACCCCTTTCCGAACCTCTCCGCGGACCAACAACAACATCCGATGGAACTCCCGGCCCCGGAGACGCCGAGGTACGAAGAGAGGAGCCATGATCCGCAGAGCGAACTCACCAGCGTCGCCAATCCCGTCGCGAGTGAGCACGCGCGGCGGTCAGGAGAAGCAGAACCTCCCGCAGAGCCATCGGGACATACGGATGAACCGGAAGATATCGCTGAAGCATTGCAGGTGGATGAACCGGAACATGTGACTAAAATCCACGCCTCCGAACTTGATAATTTTGCCTCGGTCGAGGACCAATTCCTGGATGGCGTCGCCCCGAAAGTCGTGGACCACAAACTGGCCCAAGGCACCTACAAGCTGAGCGTTCCGGGGGTCGGCGGCATCATTTTTTCTAGAAAATCCAATACGCCCATCGCGGCCGCGGAACACCTGGACGCGGAGCGCGTCAATGCGGCGGATCAGGTCACCCGATCGAAGGCTAAATTTCGAGATGATCTATCGTTGCCGGAAAGTGCACATACCGTCGCGGCCTATGCCGGCTATACGGATCGCTTCGATCACGGCCATATGATCCCGGCCGGAGATTCTTCGTCTCAGGCGTTGAACACCGCAACCTTCCGCAGTAGCAACATCGTGCCGCAAGACGCTTGGCACAACGAGCGACTGTGGGAAGGAATTGAGTCGGGGGTGCGTGCGATGGCCCGCAATGGTGATGACCTCTATGTCGTTACGGGCCCCGCATTCATCGGGCAGACAATCGAAAGCATCAGCGACGACGCGGGTCATCAGGTTTTGGTGCCGACCAATATCTGGAAAGCGGTCTATGACAAGACCAGCGGCCAAGCCGGCGTATACTGGACCGAGAACGCGAAAGGCAGTGAAGCCGACGATTTCAGGGACAGTTACCAGGTGCTCTCGATTGCCGAATTCACCAAGCGCACCGGCATCGACCCCTTTCCGAATCTCTCCGAGGACCAAAAGCAAAACGCGATGGAACTCCCGCCGCCGGAGACGCCAAGGTTCCATGAGAGAAAGCATGATCCGCAGAGTGAACTCACCGACATCGACAATCCGATAAGGTGACGATGGAGACACGAAAACATGGATCTCATCAGCCCGTTCCAAAACGACGACGAGGCCGCTTCGTTGGACGGCCTCACTATCGAGAACAGCCGCAAGAGAATCGCGATTTACGGCAATATCGGCCTGACCCGCGACAAGAAGGGGCTGGCGAACGCGCGCGAGCTCCGCGATCTCATGAACGAGATTGTGCGAACGCTCGAGAGCGACGAGCATCTGCCGGATGAAATATCACACGGGTCGACGAAGTTTGTGAACAACCCATTCGAGTAGCTCGACGAGCCGATGTTGGTCTATGGCCGTTGGTGACCTGCGCTGGTGATCCAGCGACGTGGCGCGCCAACATTTTCCGCGCGGCACGGCTTACTGCCGCGGCACCGCCGCGACCACGTGGCGCGCCGAAAATCGAAGGCAAGCGCGGTTAATCAATGAAGGGGCGCCGAGGTCGCGCGAGATAAGACGCGCAATCCCGACATGGCTGGGCTCATCGGCCGTTGTGGCACCGCACCGACGCCTGCCAAGCTGGCGCGACGACGTCGTTCATCAGGCGCCGTGGGCCGCCGCTTGGCGAAACAGCCCACTCAATCTGCCTCGCGATTGCCGACGGTGAAACACGGCGGTGCGGCGACGGCGCCAGAGCGTCTGATCAAGGACGAACTGGCGTAGGAACTGCGCCCGGCCCAGGAGTACCTTGGCCATTTCGTTGGATGGCTGATACCCTATCCCCGGCTGCGGCGGTAGAGGGACGAGGCGGCATGGGGCGTGGCGGCGCTGGTTGCGACTTGTTAAGACGAAGGTACTTGTCACGCGCATCAAGAGCCTTTCCGGAGGCGGCATTCCACTTGGTGTATTCTTCGAGAGCAGTGTGGAGCTCCTTGTCAACGCCAGAAATTTGCGCACGGGCGTTGTTGAGATTAATCAAAGCGATGTACTGATCCTTCTCGGCTGTCTTGGCTTCGCGGGCCTTTTGGTGCGCGGCAGCCAGCTTCTCGGCAAGCTCGGGATGGTTTGCTGATCCAGCTCGATTCGCCAGAGATTGAAGACGTTGGTACTCGTCGCCAGCCCCCTGAGCGGCGCGCTTCAATCCCTCGGCCCTGCGGGAAAGGTTGCGGTATACACCCTCGAGGTCGGGTAATTTTTCCTGCGCTTCGTCGAGACGGGTGCGCGCGTTCTTCAATCGGGTGCGGGCTTGCTCGCAGAGAAGTATTGCCTTTTCAGCCTCCTGGTGCGCGGCGTCCGCCCGTCTGACGGCCTCTTCGGGCGCAATCGGCTCGTTAGGATGCCCGGCGTCGACCTTCGACGGGGCGTCCGAGACAGGCCTCGCGGGCGCCGCGGGTTGTGACTCACCGAGACGACGGTACATATTGCGCGCCTCAAGAGCCTCCTCAAAGGCACTGTTCCACTTTTGAGCTGCTGCCGGTTCCGAAGACACCGAGTTAGGTGTTTTATTGGAACCGGAGGTGGATCATGGAGAGGCGGAGATTTACGCGGGAGTTCAAGCAAGAGGCTGTTCGGCTGATCAAGGAGCGCGGGGTGGGTTATGCCCAAGCCTCGCAAGACCTGGGAGTGCACGAGTCGCAGCTGCGGAGTTGGGTGAAGATGTTTGCTGACGATCCGCAGCATGCGTTCCCCGGGCAAGGACAGATGAAGCCTGAGCAGCTTGAGATCGCGCAGCTTAAGCGCGAGGTGATCAAGCTGAAGGCCGAACGAGACATCCTAAAAAAAGCCGCGGCCTACTTCGCGAGGGAATCGACGTGAAGTTCGGTTTCGTTGCGAAGCACCGGGGGATCTGGCCGGCGGAATGGTTGTGCGAGGCGCTCGGTGTCTCGCGAGGTGGGTTCTATGCGTGGCTGGCACGACCGCGCAGTGCGCGCAGCCAGAGCGATGAAGAGCTTGGCGCGAAGGTTCGTGCGAGCTTCCTTGCGAGCGACCGAACCTATGGCGCCAGGCGGGTGTGGCACGACCTTCTCGCCGAAGGTGTGCGGTGTGGGCTTCATCGCATCGAGCGGTTGATGCAGCTACAGGCGCTTAAAGCACGCCCGCGACGGCGGCGCCTGCCGCCCGATCCGGGTGAGCGGCAGGCGACCGCCGTGGCTCCGAACGTGCTGGATCGAACCTTTGAAGCGCCCGCACCCAATCGCAAATGGATTGCCGACTTCACCTACGTATGGACCGCGGAGGGTTGGCTGTATGTCTCCGCTGTCGTCGATCTCTTTTCGCGTCGTGTGTGTCATTCGGCGTGCAATTTTGACCCCCTAATCGGGGGGATCGGCGTCCAAAATTGACCCCCTGAAGTGTGGCCGATGCAGGCTTCCCGCTTTGATTCGAAGCGGGGTGGTCGGGGGATGCTGGTCGTGGAGACGGTTGCGCGGATTCGGCGCGAGCACTTCGTCAAGGGCAAGACGATCCGGGAGATTGCGCGGGACCTCGGGGTGTCCCGGAACACGGTCCGCAAGGTGCTGCGATCCGGGGAGACGTCGTTCGAATACGAGCGCACCGTCCAACCGCGGCCGAAGCTGGGGCGATGGACGGCTGCGGTCGATGAACTGCTGGAAAGCAATGCGGCCAAGCCCGCTCGCGAGCAGTTGACGCTGATCCGGATCTTCGAGGAGTTCCGCGAGCGCGGGTACGACGGCGGCTATGATGCGCTGCGTCGCTACGCCAGGCGATGGGCCAAGGATCGCGGGCAAGCGACGGCCGCGGCCTACGTGCCGCTGAGCTTCGCTCCGGGCGAGGCCTACCAATTCGACTGGAGCCACGAGATCGTCGTCCTCAACGGCGTGACCGTGACTGTGAAGGCCGCCCATGTCCGGCTTTGCCACAGCCGGATGCTGTTCGTGCGCGCCTATCCGCGCGAGACGCAGGAGATGGTGTTCGACGCTCACGACCGGGCGTTCGCGCTGTTCAAGGGGACCTGCAGGCGCGGCATCTACGACAACATGAAGACCGCGGTGGAGACGGTCTTCGTCGGCAAGAACCGCCTCTACAATCGCCGCTTCCTGCAGATGTGCAGCCATTATCTCGTCGATCCGGTAGCCTGCACGCCGGCATCGGGCTGGGAGAAGGGCCAAGTCGAGAATCAGGTCGGGCTGGTGCGCGAGCGCTTCTTCACGCCGCGACTGCGCTTCAAGACCTACGACGAGATGAACGCCTGGCTCACCGATAAATGCATCGCCTACGCCAAGGCGCATCACCATCCGGAGCTGACCGGGCAGACGATCTGGGATGTGTTCGAAGCGGAGCGGCCGAAGCTCGTGCCCTATGCGGGCCGGTTCGACGGCTTCCACGCGGTGCCGGCGTCGGTCTCCAAGACCTGCCTGGTGCGCTTCGATAACATCAAGTACTCGGTGGCAGCGAGCGCGGTCGGGCGGCTGGTCGAAGTCCATGCCTATGCGGACCGCATCGTGATCCGCCAGGACGGCCGGATCGTCGGCGAGCATCCCCGCGCGTTCGGCCGCGGCGACACCATCTACGACCCCTGGCATTACGTCCCCGTGCTGGCTCGCAAGCCCGGCGCCCTGCGCAACGGCGCGCCATTCAAGGATTGGGTGCTGCCGGCCGCGATGGAGCGCATCCGGCGCAAGCTCACCGGTGTCGACGATGGCAATCGGCAGATGGTCGACATCCTCACCGCCGTGATCACCGACGGGCTGCCGGCGGTCGAGGCGGCCTGTGCCGAGGCAATCGCCCAGGACGTCCACTCCGCCGATGTCGTCCTGAACATCCTGGCCCGCCAACGCAATCCCGATCCACCCGCCACCATCATGACGCCGGCTGCGCTGACGCTGCGCCACGCACCGATTGCCGATTGTGCCCGCTACGACAACCTCAGGAGAAGCAACTGATGGAACGATCCGAGATATTCGACCTCATGGGCGAACTTCAGCTCTACGGCATGAAGGCTGCCTTCGACGAGATCATGACCACCGCCGTCAAACGCCAGCATGAGCCCCAGCGCATCATCGGCGACCTGCTCACCGCCGAGATCAACGAGAAGCAGGTGCGCTCGATCAAATACCAACTCTCCATCGCCAAGCTGCCGCTCGCAAAAGACCTTGAAGACTTCCAGTTCGACGGCACACCGATCAACGAGACCCTGGTTCGCGATCTCGCCGGCGGTGGATTCCTAACCCAGCAGCGTAATGCCGTGCTGATTGGCGGAACCGGCACCGGCAAAACCCACTTGGCGATCGCCGTCGCCCGTAGCTGCATTCGGTCCGGCACCCGCGGCCGCTTCTACAACGTCGTCGATCTCGTCAACCGGCTCGAGGGCGAGACCCGCAGCGGCCGGCAGGGTCGGATTGCCGATCACCTGACCCGCATGGACTTCGTCATTCTCGACGAGCTCGGCTATCTGCCGTTCGCCCAGGCCGGTGGCCAACTCCTGTTCCACCTCATCAGCCGGCTCTACGAGCGCACCTCGATCATCGTCACCACCAATCTCGCCTTCGGCGAATGGCCGAGCGTCTTCACCGACGCCAAGATGACCACCGCGCTGCTCGATCGCCTGACCCACCACTGCGATATCATCGAAACCGGAAACGACAGCTGGCGCTTCAAGAGCCGTGGCGACGATCATCCCGCCACCCGCGCTCGCGCCGTCTCCGCAACCCCGACCAGCTCCGACGGCGCGAGCGCTACCGCCCGGACTCGTCGCTCAAGGGGGTCAAAATTGGACGCCGATCGGGGGTCAAATTTGGACGCCGATTGACATCGTGTGGTCGGTTGGTCGATGAGCACCACGATGACGGCGCAGCTCGTCGCCGACGCTCTCGTGATGGCAATCTGGCGACGCGGCAAGCCGGATGCGCTGCTGCATCACTCCGATCGCGGGAGCCAATATACCAGCGAGCAATTTCAGAGGCTGATGGCCGACCACGGGGTGATCTGCTCGATGAGCCGCTCCGGCAATGTCTGGGACAATGCAGCGATGGAGAGCTTCTTCTCGTCCCTCAAGACCGAGCGTACGGCACGCAAAATCTATCGAACACGAGACCAGGCAAGGGCTGACGTGTTCGACTACATCGAGCGCTTCTATAATCTGAAGCGTCGCCACTCGACGATCGGCTATATGAGCCCTATGGAGTACGAGACGCAGGCGGGATTCGCTTAGGCACGTGTCAACCGAACCGGCAGCAGCTCAACGTTCGGACGCGTCACGCGCTCGCTGAGCGCCGCGCCCCAGTTCCTCGACTCTGTGAGAAAGCTCGTAGTATTTGCGCTCGAGGTCGGGAATTTCTTTGTCGTTCACATCCCCGAGATTGGCTCGAGCGTCCCGCTCGGCGATAAAGGCGTTGGTAGAATTAAGTGACGCGAGGTTCGCCTCTTGACTCGCGGCCTTGAAACCCGCGGCAACCTCTCTGGACGTTAACCGCCCAGCGAGCCCTTCGACCCGTCCGAACGCACCTAAGGCCCCGGCTGCGGGATTGCCGGGCCTTGGCTCAAATGTCGTCACTTCCTTTCGTGCACCATCCTTAGGCGGCAGCAAGGGCCGTTCGAGCTTTCTGGTAGGCTCATCGAGATCTACTATCGTAATCTCATCGGTATCTACGATGGGTTTTTCGCTCCTGAGGGCGGCCGCTGGAGTCCTGACCGGCGCATTTTGCTGAACCTTCGTCGCATCGTCGTTTGAGGAAGGCGGCTCCTGCCTAACCCTTGCCGGCGGGTTATTTATTGCAAGCGGAGCTGCCAGCGGATGATCGACACGACGGTATCCTTCATAGGCGTCGCGAGCTTTGCGAGGCAAGGTCGAGTTTGTCGACTTCCTCGCCACGTGCGACCAATTCGCTTCTGAGCTCGGATATGCTATCCGCTGAAGCGCCGGACCTCCGGGCTCCATCGAGCCTGGCGAGGGCCTGTTTTTCGTCGAGACGAGCGTGGGCAACTCGGTCTTCGGCGTTCTTGGTGGCGACGGCGAGCGTTCTGGCAGACTGGTCCCCCGACAGAAGCTGGTAGGTATCGTTGGCTTTGTCGTACACCTTGCCGACTCTATCACATTCGTTCTTGGCGGCTCTTTGGTCGCGTTCGAGCTCGTCTATGGTCGCGCGTGAAGCTCCGTTTTCCCGGGCTTTCTTAAGCACCCTCTCAGCCTCCTTCACCCCAAGAACGGCTTGTCCGTATTGCACTGCATGTGTTCTATTTTCTTTTCGCGCAGCTTCGACGAGTGCCTTTCCCTTTGCTTCCGCGAGTGCCGTTTCGCCCGCGCTGGCAGCGTCTCGCATCTTCTTTGCCATGTCCTCCAGATTCGCAGCGTCAGCACCGCCCTGATTGGCCCGTCTTTCCAACTCGGCCGCGGCATCTCTTGTTTTTTGAATTTGGCCATCGAGTTCATTGTGTCGCTTATCCCATTCCGCTGATGGGATATTTCCAGCCTGCGCCTCGAGTTTTTTTGCCTCCGCGCGGAACTGCACCTCGATTTTCCCGGGTATTGCGTTGCGATCAACACCTATGGTTCGTGGTGCCTTCGGGAGCGATTTTGGAATCTTCAAGGCCGTCGGTGGGGCGGCTCCCGCGACCGGCTTGGACGGCATGTGCTCGGTCGATTTCGTCGCGTAACCGTGGGCAGGTGGCGCTGCCGCAAGGTTGGCTGGCCTGTGCCAGACTTTCGTCACCTGGTCGTCTACACCGGCTGGCGCATGCTCGTGTGGCTCTACGCCGCCCGGTTTGGATGAGGCCTGCTGTGGGGTGACGAGCTTGGTCTTGATCTGCTCAAGGGGCAAACCCTTGGAAGCCAAATGCATTACTTGCCCGACGGCGACATTGACCGCGGCCTGGCCGAACTCCCTGACGGCCCGCTGCTTCCATTTGGGGTCGATGTTGACCTCTCCGCTGGGGCCGACCGTGGTGTTCTCGATGATCTTTTCCGTCAACCGAACGGGCAACCGCGTCGTCTGGTCGACGACGTTGTTTACGACTGTGCGCGCGAATGTCTGGGTTGCCTTGTCGACCCCCCGGTCGACCATCTCAACGACCGTTTTGTCCCCCACCCGATAGGCCACCTGCATCGCAGGCGGCAAAGCTTGCAATGTCTTGGCCAGCACGCCGGCTCTCGCGATCTTCTCGAATTTTCCCACCGCGGCCGACGCGAGCGCATTCTCCCCTACGGCGACACCGACGTCCCACAGCGTATCGGCCAGGTCTTTGTTGTTTCCCAGCGAGTCCGCAAGCTGCACCAATCCGCCGGCAATGGCCGCCGCCACGGGGGGCGGAACGTCCAAACCCCTCAGCGCGGTGTCGATCGCCGCATATGCTATCATATCCAAAGCGGGGAGCAGGTCTTGCTCCGCGAAGTCCGTGACTTCGTTCGTGCGGCTGGTGCTTGCACCGAATTTCTCGTGCAAGTCATGTTGCAACAGGTCGTAGAATTCCGTTCGCTCCGCTTCGCTTTGGCCCAACAGGTTCTCTACCGGGGATAAGGTCTCAAGGGTTACACCCGTGACGAATACGACTGCATCCGCGGCGGTTTGACGGCTCTTCTCGGCGATCTTGACCGCTTCTTTGGGCTCGAACTCGGGACGCCTCGCCAATCTTCTTCTCCCATGCGAAGGCTGTCGCCGCCGACAACCTTCCCCTCGCGCGCAATTCGCGCACAAGCATGATTGCGGCGCCGGCTTCGGTCCCGGTCTTGATCTTCTCCATATCGATCGCGAACTGGACGACCTTCTTCCCTGCCTCACGAACCTCGTTGTCTTTGGGCGTCAGCCCGGCCGCCTGGTAGGCCTCATCGATCACCTTCTTTCCCGCTGCTGGGTCGATGATATGGGCAGCGACGCCCGCCCTTATATTCAGTTCAAGTTGAGCCAGAGACGCTTCCTCGACCTTGCGGCCGACGGCCTTAGCGGCGCCCACTGCGGCATTGCGAACCCCGTTGTCCTGCCGGTTGAGGCCATGGGCCACGTAGCGCGCGTCAATCAATGCCTCGGTCTTTTTTTCGTCGACCGCACCGACTGCCTCGAGCCCTTTTGCCCCGCCTTCGACGACAGCGCCCCCGAGATTGACGAGTTCTTTGCGCGCCTCTTCGGGCAACGCTTCGAGGCTGTGCTTGGCGCTCACGGCAAGAGCACGCACCGCGCTGGTGTCCCGGTCCACGCCAAGTTCGCTGTTGACGACGTCGCTGGCCTTACGCGCGTCTTGCGCCGAGAGGAACCCGGCGCTGTGCAATAAATGGGCCCCCAATTCGGCGTCGAATGCGACGGCTTGCTTGCCGAATCCCCATGCCGCGGCGGCGAAGCGCTCGAACTTTGACGGGGCAGGTTGCGGGGTTGGCGCGGACGGAGCACTGGCCTTTGGGGGTGCAGCGGCGACGATCATCCCAAGTTCGAGATGGTCCGGCCGCGTTCTGGCACTTCCAGGGAAAGTATCCGGCTCTTTTTTCAGCGGCGTTGGCGGCGACGGAAGCTGTTGATTCGGCTTGAGGATGATCAGCTTCTTGGCCTTCACCAGCCGGGCAACCTCTGGATCCGAACGTGAGCCGAGAGCAACGCCGTTGGGCAAATTGACGATGCCCTTTCTGGCATAGTAACAGTCCGGCTCGCCATTCTGCTTCACATACGCATCATAGGCATCCTTCGCTGAAGCGGTTGGATGCCGCGCACCCTTGTTTGCGGATGATGCGCCAGGATTGTGCAGCCAAGCCCCTGCGCCTTTTGCGCGACCGGCGCCGACCGACGGCGATCGGGTGCCAGATGCCCGGCCCTTGGTCACAGCTAGCCCCGCCGCCCCAGTCGAATACGATGCAGGAGGCTTCCTGATCCCGTCGGCATCGCCACCCATATCCGCTCCCTTTGTGAAGCGCGCGGTGCACGCCGCCACTTTGGCGTAGGCCTCAATGCGACTACGCTTGCTGCAATGATAAAGCCGGCCACGGACCAGTACTGTCATGCGCGTGACAGGTGGATCTCGGCGAACCCACGACGACTACGTCCCTCCGTCGGCTTGGTCGTGGTGCGGGAGAATTCCAGGCCCGCACCAAGTCACCGAGCGTGAACATTCGCATTGCAATGAATTGAACGCATGCGCGCCGCCAGACGGCTCTCCAGCACCCTCGTTTGGGAATCCCACGGGCAAGGACGCAATGGCAGGTCGCAATCCGGCCAAAAATGCGCAATCAAATCGAGCGGATTATGCCCTGATTGCAGGAAGGACAAGATAGACCGCAATCACCGCGAAGAATGCCGATTTGATCTCATGCTCGCTTGGAGTCGAGGTCCATTTATAACAGAACAAACAAAGATTTTTGATGCTCTGATGAATGACGGCCTGTCACCCGGGGCAATTCGCGGAAAAGTTCTCTATGGTCCAATTGTGATTTGCTTATCTCCAAGACATTCGGAGAATTTTTTTTAAGAATATCCACAAGAAAAAGTGAGGCGTCAAATCAGAGGTGTTACAGTGTCAAATCGTCCTGTGCGGCGTCCCTTCGATATCCTCGAGGCTTCAACAGACCACTGGCCGGAGGAGGACCGGCTGGAGTCATGGCGTGAGTTTCTAGCGACGCACATGGTTCGGTTCGATTTGGAGCCCTTACCGCAAAGCCCGTTTCGGGGTGTTCTATCGCTTCATACCCTGCCACAACTGACTTTCATTGCCGGCATCGAAGGAGGCGCACGACAATGGCGAAGTCGTGAGTTGCTGGCCGACGGCAACGACGACTTTGTGCTCGTGGTCAGCGTCAATGGTCAGACGGTTGTTTCGCAACGCGGGCAAGAGCTTGCGCTTAAAGAGCAGGAGGCAACGCTCTGGTCTGCCGGTGAGATAGGTGGCTTCACCCGGGCGCTGCCCGACCGCTTCCTAGCTCTATGCCTGCCGCGCGCCTCTATCATTGCAGTCGCTCCTCACGCGGACGCGGCCATCATGCAACGCATACCGCGCACCTGTTCGACCCTGCAACTCCTCACTCGATACGTCAGCCTTATACAACACAACTATGCTCCACCCGAACCTCAAGTTGCACCGTTGCTCGTGAAGCAGATTTATGAACTTGTGGCCGCAGCGATCGCGGGGAGCAACAACGTAGCCAGAAATAAAAGCGTTCGAGCCACGCGCCTTGACGCCATTCGCGCGGATATTTTGGCTAATCTATCCCAAATACGACTGTCACCGAAGACCATTGCCAAACGACAGGGCGTCACCGCTCGCTATATCCATCTCCTCTTCGAGGAAACCGGACAAACCTTCTCCAGCTTTGTTGAACAGGAACGAATGCGGCGTGCTATCAGCTTGCTGACCGATCCGACCACCAGCCCCCTGCAGATTGGAGAGGTCGCGTTCCAAGTCGGTTATGCGGAGCACTCAACATTCCATCGTGCCTTTCGACGCCGGTTCGGGGACACTCCCGGTCGTGTCCGTCGGGCGCAGAGCGTTTAGTTGTCGCCAGTTGCTCGCCTACCCCTGAACGGCTCGGCTTGTCCGCATTTCGTTCCTCATTTTCGACGCAGCCCCATCAGTATCGCGAGTTCGACCGATTGCTTCGCACGGGCGACTTCTGTCCAGGATTTCGCCAGCGGACTTGATCCAGATGAAGGGCTTCGGACTGTGCCTTTCAAGGTATTCATCGATGGCACTCTCAAGTTCGGTGACGCTTTTGAAGGCACTGCGGCAGATATCCTGTCAACTCCTCGCTGGCCAGCAGCACAATCCGCGCACTCCAAATCATCTTCGGGGACGTGTTTCCGCCCTGGCCCACTCGCTTCAATCGCTGACGACCGGCTGCGCCAATCGAATTCTGCGCGATGTTCCTCACCGACGCAGACTCACCGGCTCGCACAGATTTGCAAACCCGGCAAATGCTCTAGACACCGAGTTCATCACGCAACGGCCGAAGAAACGACGGATAGCGGCGTGCGCGCCCTAAAGCGCTGCGGTAAAGGGGGCGGCGGACCTGAGTTGCGCTCGCCGTGCGTACCGGCCGCTCTATCTCGTGAAATGCAAGGCAACGCGGATCCCAATCAAGTCCGCAATGCGCAACGATACGGCGCGATTGACCTTCCAAGTCGGCGACGACGTCCTCGTAGCATACTTCCAGAATACGTCCGGGCGGCAACAGGTGGCGCCAGTGCTGCATCAGCGCTTGATAGCTCCGGTAGTAGCGGCCCAGTTCCGCCAGATCGTAGGTATGCGGCTGTCCATTAGCGAACAACTTGGAAAAGCAGGAGACACAGGTGTCGAGGGGGTCGCGCACAGCGTGAATGATGTGCGCATTGGGAAGCACCAAATGAATGAGGCCCGCGAAGAGATAATTGGACGGCATCTTGTCGGTGATACGCATGGCACTCGGCGCCAAGCGGGAGACTTCGCAAACATAGCGCGCACCAAGCCTCCGCAGTTGCTGGCTCACCGCCGGACCAGTAAAAATGCGATCCTCGGTCGGTCGGATGTCAGCAACCGCCGTTCCGAAATTCGGCAGTTCCCCGGCGCCGAACACCTGTGAATGGCTGGCTAGAATTTGTTCGATGAGCGTCGTGCCCGAACGTGGCATCCCCACAATAAATACAGGTACCGCCGACGATACGCCGCTTTCTTTAAACCTATGCATCAGTTCAGGCGTGAACCCTGTACGGATCACCTCGATAGCGCCCAACGTCGCGGCTTCGTCGTATGCAATTTGGCGGCGCATAAGTGAGTTGCCTGCCAGCAACTGCTGGAACGAATCGTCGAAGCGGCCAACGTCCTCGTAGGCCTTTGCCAGCGCGAAATGCAGCTCGATCTGTTGTTTGACGGGAAGCGATGCAATCCTGCCGGCGAGCGTTTCCATAGCCGCTATCTGCGGATCGCCGAAAATGAATTGCTTGAGCTCACCCAAATTAAGAAAGTACATTGCATTTCCCGGTAACAATCGGATAGCTTCCTCCACGGCCTCGCGCGCATCAGCTAAACGACCACGATCTTTCAACACCACGCTGAGGTTATTAAATCCGTCCGCAAAGTCTGGTTTGAGCGCGATGGCGCGACGGTAAGCGGATTTTGCCTCGATTAGTTTACCCTGGTCTCTCAACACGTTTCCAAGATTGGAGTGCGCCTTCGCGTGATCGGGTTTGAGTGCGATGGCCCGCTCGTACATGGCTTTCGCCTCGCTCAGCCTGCCTTGCTCTTTGAGTACGTTTCCAAGGTTGGAAAGAGCTTCGGCGAACTCCGGCTGGAAAAAGATCGCGTGACGCAGAGCCTGCTCGGCAATATCAAGCCTGCCGAGATCTCGCAGGACATTACCCAGATTATTGTAGGCTTCGGCAAAATCCGCTTTGAGCGCGATGGCCTGCCGGTATACGGATTCCGCCTCCTTTAACCTGCCCTGTGCAGTAAGTACGTTGCCCAAGTTCGAAAAGGCCTCGGCATATTCGGGTGTAAATGCAATCGTGTGGCGCAGAACCTGCTCGGCATCATCTAGCCTGCCGATATCCGTGAGAACGTTTCCGAGATTGTTGTGAGCGGCGGTAAGATATGAATCGAGCGCGATCGCCCGACGATACGCGGCTTCCGCCTCAACGAGCCTTCCTTGCGACCTGAGCGCAGTCCCTAGGTTTGAATGACATTGCGCGCAGCCCGGCTTGAGACCGACGGCCCGCCGCAGGGCATATTCCGCCTCCTCCAGCCTGCCGAGTTCGCACAGCGCGTTTCCCAAATTATTGTAGGCGTTGGCAAAATCCGGGTTGAGCGCAATGGCTTGGCGGTAGGCGACCTCCGCGTCTCCCAACCTCCCCAATCTAGCAAGTGCCACGCCACGGCAGCAATGAACCTCCGGGTCATTCGATTCGAGTAAAACAATCCGGTCACATAAGGCAATTGCTTCCGCCAATTTTCCAGATTGAAGGCATTGCGTGACAGCGGACAAAAGCGAAGTCACAGAAGGAAAATTCGACAACTCGTTCAAGCCCGAGTTATGCGGCGCTGCCGCACCGGTAGTTGAGTTGATCGTTTGGGTCTGCGCTTGACGCCCTTTGCCCATGGTATCGGGGCCAAAGACATCATGATAATGGCTCATAGTCGTCATCAGCCTAATATTGTTGCCCGATGTCGCGTCGTGTCCTCGCTGAGATCCAACAATGATTTTGCATAGATTGCCGCCGCCGGCACCTTCCTCATCACCGGATCAGAGTTCCCGCCACTTCTTTCACCGTTTGATCCGATGATCGTTGGCGTCCATGTCAATTACGCCATGCTCAAGCGGCCCTCTATGGAGGAGATGGCGGTTCTTCTTGACCCAAGCCAACACCTCGGCTACGGCGTCGAACAACTCCTCCGGCACGTGTCCATTAATATCCACGGTGGCATAAAGTGCCCGCGCGAGCGTTACATTTCGAAAAATCGGAACGCCGGCTCGCTCCGCCTCGGTGCGGAGGAAATGCGCGTGATTACCACTCCCTTTTGCGCTAACCAACGGGAGCGGCGTGCGTTCGGGGTCATAATTGAGCACGACCGCGAGATGCACGGGATTAACTACCACGGCCGTACCCTTGCGCGCCGTCTCCCCACCATCACCCATGATCAATTCATGCGAAAGTTGCCGACGATGGCTCTTGATATGCGGATCACCCTCGCTTTCCTTGTATTCCCGCTTCACCTCTTCCTTCGACATCATCAGACTTTTCGTAAAAGCATGCCTCTGGTACATGAAATCTGCGGCCGCCACGACAATAAACGCCAGCGCCGAATAAAGAAATATTTGCCGGAGAGCGACGACCATCACGCCGATCTGACACGTCAATCCGCAGCGCAACGAGGCGACGTAGGCACCAATCGACTCGCGGACGACAAAATACAGCAGAACGGATAAGATTACGATTTTGGCGATCGATTTCAGAATCTCGACGACCTGTTTCATTGAAAAAATGCGCTTGAACCCGGCTCCCGGGCTGATCTTCTCGAGCTTTGGTGCAACACTGCCGAATGCAAAGATCGCACCGACTTGAAAATAGTTCGCGGCAATTCCAGCCACGATGACCACACCGAGGATCGGCAGCACAATACCGACGACTTCATAGGATGTCGCGAAGATCGCATTTGCCGCGTTTTGACGAAAGTCTCCATTTTCAAGGCGCGCAACCTGATCCAACAGTCGCGTCAACGCCGCCAATATGCTTCCAAAGGTCACCCAGATGACGGCAATCACGGCCGTCAGCGAGACCGTCGTCACGACCTCCTGACTCTTGGCAACCTGTCCTTTAGCCCGAGCGTCACGACTTTTCTTCGGGGTCGGAAGTTCTGTTTTTTCACCAGAGCTTTCGCTCATAGCGCCAAGCTCCGTTGCTTTTCACTCGATCGTCTTCATCAATTTAAACAGTTGTTCGATGGCGCCCGTGGCTAGCAGAGATTGGTACCCCGCAAACGGAAAGAGCTCCCCGACGTAAAACGTCAAGACCATAATCGCCAAAATGCTCTTGATCGGCATCGCCAGCACGAATACTTGAATTTGCGGCGAAAAACGGCTGATCATAGCCAGCGCAAACTCGGCGATAAACATGATCGCCACAATGGGCGCGGCCAGCACAAACGCCAGGCGCATTGCGCCGTCAAATAGCCCGAGCATCATCGCGGGGAACGTATCCGATAGAACGGGGAGGGCCTTGGTCGCGGGCCACAATACGAAGGACCTGTAAAGCACACCAAGCACCGGTAAAAAAAGGCCGGCGCTGAAGATATAAGTGAGGAAAGCCTGAGAGAACAAATTGCCGAGCGGCGTCGATTCTTCACCCTGAAGCGGATCAATCGAGGAAGCAATAGCCGAACCTCTTTGATTATCGATGAGTTCACCTGCCGCCTGCACCACCCAAAACATCAGGCTCACAATATAGCCGGAAAGAAACCCTACGACGAACTCCTTGCCAAAATAAAAAGCGAGCCACGCGGCTGATAAATCGACACCGCTCGCGTATTCGAGATTAATCGGTACCGCAAGCAAGGCGAGCGAAAGGATGGCCACGCCGCGCGGCAACGTAGGCACCGCCGAGGAGTTGAGGAGTTGGGAAGCGTCAAGAAACGCGTAGATGCGAGGCAGCGTCAAGATCAGCGCCATAATCTGCGCGTCGAATGTCTTCCATATCGAGACTACGACGTCCATAGAAAGCTCAGGACATCTGTGGAAAATTGTTGAAGAGCTTGAGCGTGAAAGCCATCATCTCGCGGCCAAAAAATCCAGCCATGCCTGCCATGACAGCCGCCACCACAATCAGCTTGACCGCAAAAGAGACTGTTTGTTCCTGCACCTGCGTCAGCGCCTGCAGCAAGCTCACAATAATTCCAACCAACGACGCGACCGCTATCGGAGGTAGCGATAAGATCATGACCAAAATCATCGCCTCAGTCAGCGCGTTCAGCGCAGTATTAGCTGTCATGGCCGTTGTCCATTTTGTTGCGTTGCGGGAAATCGTTGGCCGACGGTTCGTAACAGTGTCGGATGCCTCATCGCATATAGGTTTTTACGAGCCCTAATATCAGTCGAGACCAACCGTCCACCATGACGAACAATAATAGTTTGAATGGCAATGATATTGTAAGCGGACTGACCATCATCATCCCCATTGCCAGAAGGAGGTTGGACACGATTAAATCGATGGCAATAAACGGCAAGTACAACAAAAATCCGATTTCGAACGCCTCACGCAATTGGCTGACTGTGAACGCTGGTAGCACGATTGCGATATTGTCCGGTGTCAGACCTTCGGAGAGTTTCTTTGGCCAGAGATTGCGTGCTGATTCCAAGAAAAAGACCTTTTCTTGCTGCGCCGCGTGTACGTTGAGAAAACGTGTAAGCGGGCCGCTGCCAAGCTGGTAGGCAGTCTTGAGCCCCGCCGCCGTCGCGTAGTCGATTTTAGCTGGCGCCAGAAGGTCATATGTCTCAACGATCACCGGGGTCATGATATAAGCGGATAAAATTATGGCGAGCGCATTCAGCGCCAAGTTGGGCGGTATCTGTTGTACGCCGAGCGCGTTGCGGACCAGCGAGAATACTACCGCGAGCTTCACGAAGCTCGTGGCGACGACGGCCAAAAACGGAAGCATCGCCGCCATTACGAGGATAATTATAAGGTTTAATGGATCCGTCACGACATGTTTTCCGCGGTTGCTATGCTCGATCGAGCGTCACCTGCCTATAGACAGACGCGTCAGTCGAACCGCGACCCGATCGTCGATACGAACTAGGTCACCGTTTCCGATCAACTGGCCATTGGCGCGGATTGTCACTTCCACCCCATTGTCTGCCGGGGGAAGGTCAAGCGGCACGATACTGCCGGGCTGCCAGCTCTGAATTGCGGACAGCGGAACAGTTACGCGCCCGAGATCAAAATCAATCACGATGCTGAGGTCGCCAAAATCCGTCGAATTGCCTGCGGTATTTTCGAGCACGCCTGTCATGGAGGATCCTTTGATGATGTCGGGATCAAGTCGATAGCGCTCGACGGCTTGCCGGGAGACGCAGAGCCACCCCTCTTCTGCACGACAAAGAGAATAGGAGGTCCAATTGGCCCGGATCAGAATCTCATCGGACAATTTCGGCAACGCTACGATATCGCCGGATCGAAGCTTTGCCAGTTCATCGAGGGTGAGCGACACGCTGCCGAGGGTGAACGATGCCTCCATCGTCAACAAAGTTGCAATTGTGTTCCCAAACTGGGCAGGCGCGAGCTTGCCGCCCGAGACCGCTCTTACAAATGCCGAAATGGGCATTCCTACCGAAACCACGGTCGAAACTGGCGTAACCCCTTCCAACCTGATGTCCAGCCATTGCCAATCTTGCACGTCGATTTGCTCGCTGATCTCGTCGAGCAACCCGGTGCCGACGAACCGAAAGGTGCCCATACGATGGTCGGGAATGGCGGACCACAACGTCGCGACCATGCCTTCTTCAAGGCTGTTCCGTAGAGCGTCCGGCAGTTTGGACAATTCCGCGATATCGATATCCACGCCATACATTTCTGCAAATGGGAAAGATCGGATTACAGTCCCGACCCACGTTCCATCATCGAGTTCGATTACGCCGATCGACGTCGTAGAAGCCGGCCGACTGGCGGATCGAAATTCCATCGACGCATTGGCGTTGCCCAAGGGCACCGATCTTCCCGCATAAGAGATGATCGCATTCCAGACCTCCATTTCGCGATCGTCGTGCACGACTGACGGGGGCCGCCAAAGTTCGATATCAGACGTGCGAGTGTCCATGCTGTACGGCCAAACTATGTTTCGTTAGGGCTTACGGTATCGTCCACTGCATCACCGGGTTTTGAACTGCGCGACGCGACAAGCTCAAAGACCCGGACTGTTCGCTTGCCGAAACGCATCATCAGGCGCTGGGCCAGCAGTTTCGCTGCTTGCCGTACCCCCTCTGAACCTTCGGATCCCGCCCACTCCAAGACCACGTCGAGGGCCGTCGCGGTGCCGGAGAGGGTAATTCCCGTCACGCCGAGATCACCGACCACCTCGCCGGCGAACACCAAATTCAATTCAAATGACTCACCGGTCACGCCAGCGTCGGCGCGGATGGACGTCAGAATGTGGGCCGTAATTGCGGTCACGGCAGCATCGACGTCCGCTGAGCGATCGCCGGAATTCTGCGGCTCGGCAGTTATAGGGCAGGGCAAGCCCGCTTGCAGCGACTGTACTGCGGTCGCGACCAGGGCCGCTTGAGCCAACCATTCGCTTTCGTCTTGGTTGCCGCTGGATTCGGCGTTATCGTCTAAGCTTCGAAAGGCGTTGTGAAAGCTCTTTTCAAATGCAGCGACGCCACCTGCGCTGGCGGCAGAATCGAACGGGCTCCATTCCGACGACCGCACCCCAACATAGTTCGATCCGGTGCCGCTTTGTCCTCGCCAACGATTTTGTTGCTCGAAATTGTCGTTGGGTGAGGAGCCAGCCCGCTGATTTTGCTGACTATCCGAATTTCCAATTTTTGTCATGCCGACTTCCTGCGACGGTTGGTAAATAGATCCTCAACCTCCGCCTCCTCGCGGTGAGCAAGCTCGGAACGCTGCTCGGCACTGAGCGCTTCGGTGAGCGCCACATATTTGTCCTTAGTTCTCACAGCTGCGTGATACCTCGCGACAGCTTCTGCAAGCTCCTTTTCGAGACGGGCATGCACGTGCACCGCGCGCTCAACCGCATCCACGAACTTGTTGTGCTCCGTCTCAAGATGCTTGACTCTTGCCTTGGCATCGTCGATCTCGCCGACAGCAACAATGCGTGACATAATCCGGCTATAGATGCCGTCCTCACGGGAGGAAAGTGTCGCGGCGTTCGCGCGCTCCGACTCGCGTGCCTCGTTCATTGCCGCAATAGCGGCGCTCACTTGCCCGCGTTTAGCATGCATCGCACGAAATGCCCGTTGCTCCTTGAGCTGCTTGACGCGCAGCAAGACGTGGAGGGGCTCGCTCATTTGACCAGAGTGCCAAGTTTGCCGAGCATGACGTCATAACGCTCGAACTCATCCGTGCGTTGCTTGAGAAAGTTATTGATGGGCTTGAATTTTGCTATCGCGACGTCGGCATCGGGATCGGCACCCTTCTTGTATTCGCCCACTTTCACCAGCAGCTCGACGTCCGCGTAAATCGCCAGCCACGCGCTAATCTTGCCCGCCATTTCAATCTGATCCGTCGAAACTATCACATCCATAACGCGGCTCCTGGACGCCAATACATCGATTGCCGGATAGTGATTGGCAACAGCGAGCTTGCGCGACAAAATGATATGACCATCGAGAATCGAGCGCGTTTCATCGGCGACAGGCTCGTTCATATCGTCACCCTCCACCAGCACAGTATAGAATGCAGTGATCGAGCCCTTGTCGTTGTTGCCAACACGCTCCATTAGTCTCGGCAGCATGGCAAAAACCGAAGGCGGGAAACCGCGCCGGGTCGGCGGCTCTCCGGCGGCAAGTCCTATTTCACGTTGAGCGCGCGCAAAGCGCGTGACCGAATCCATAAGAAACAAGACCTTCTGCCCCCGGTCGCGAAAATATTCTGCGATCGCCGTCGCCGCGTGCGCCGCTTTTGCCCGTTCCATCGAGCTTTTGTCGGATGTCGCAACCACAATCACCGCTTTGGCCATGCCATCACGGCCGAGGTCATGCTCGATGAACTCGCGCACCTCGCGGCCACGCTCGCCGATTAGGGCCAGCACCGTCACATCGACAGCCGCGCCTTTGATCAACATGGATAGCAGTGTAGACTTTCCGACGCCCGCCGCCGCGAAGATCCCCATCCGTTGGCCCTCGCCGATCGTCATTAGAGCATCGATTGCCCTGATACTTGTCGACAGGGGCTTGTCGATGACCCGCCGCTTCATCGGATCCGGCGGATCTTGATAAATTGGATACCAAGTGTCGGGGACAAATTTCTCAGTCCTGCCATCGATGAAATTACCCAGCCCATCAAGCACCCGACCCATCAGACCCGATCCGACGGCGATCGACTGTACACGCCCGGTGCGACGCACTTCGGTGCGGGGTGAAACCCCCTGGGTCTCGCCTATTGGAGACAGCAAAGCTTCTTCATGTAGGAACCCCACGCATTCGGCCAAGAGCCGGGTCCCGTTTGACCGGGTATAAAGTTCTACGATTTCGCCGACCTGCACATCGGGGACCGCGGCGTGGATGATCGTACCGACCACCTTCCTCACGCGGCCCGTCAGATTAAATGCCTCAAAGTTCGAAACACGTTCGTGAAGATCAGCAACAAATGCAGGCAGCCGCGCCTTAATGCGCGCGCGCCGGGCCGCTTGCACTGTTTCAAGTTCGATAAAAGTCGAATGAACGCTCATAATGCCGCCGTTGCCCCGGCCGCATCGAGGGCGTCAACCGAGACCTTAGCGCAGGCACTGCGAATCTCGCTCTCGATATCATCCAGACGTTGCGCAATGTTGCCATCGACCCTGCCTACGGCGGTCTCAAAAATGACCCGGGTCGGCTCCAGAGTCCGATCTTCGACAACATCAACCAACTCGACTTCTGGAAACTCCTTCACTATGTCGGCAATCCGCTCCCTGAAATGCTCGTAAAGTGCTGTCGGTACGCGCAATTCCCCGCGCTTTTCCTGCCGCATCTGCCGCAGGGCGGCCCTGACGACCGCCTCGGCTCTGACCGATTTGTCGACACCGACCAGCAATTTATGGACAAATTCGGCGACGATACGAGCAAGATCGCGCTCCACGGCACGCAGGCCCTGGTCCAGGTCGCTGCTCTCCCTGATCAATTGGCCAATCGATTCGATGCGCGCGTTCGCAAGGCCTTCTTCATATCCGCGGCGCTTTTCATTTTCGTAGGTTTCTCTTGCTTGCTCAAGAATTTCGGCGCAGGTCGCTTCCGCCTGCGCAAGAAGCCGAGACGCCTCCTCCATGGCGGCAAACTCTGACCGCGGCACGACATAACCGCCCGCCGCCATTGTGAAGCCGAAATCCTTCAGCCGATAATATGCGACCATGCTGTTTTCTTCCGGCGGACGAGCCTCACCACCTGCACGCAATAGGCATCATCCAGGGACACGATGGCTTGGCCGGGGTCATCAGATCCGGCTTCGTGCGGAAGTCGTAAAGCGAACAGGTCAGAAAGAAGCGGCTCCACTGCCTCGAGAAACCCCCTGACTATATTTAGGCCAAATAATTGAAGCGCTTCGCGACCTTTCGCACGGTCCGTGTCGTGTCGAAATATTTCCGAGCTCACCGAACTCCAACCAAGATCACCGAGTGCCCGATTTAACATCGGTGCTTCCCGCGTCGCTGATCGAAAACCGTCCGGGCCAAGAATTTCTCTGACGCGGTCGCGATCGACCTTCAAGATAATCTGACTGATCCGTTTCCACAGCGCCGACGCCGCAATCATACTGGCGATGACGCTCACCTCATTCATCGGTGCTGTAGCAATCAAAGCCGCCAGCCGGGATTGCGATGAAGACATCAATCGAAAGATAATCCCATCGTCGAACTTCAATGCCGCAACGCCGGTTGCTTCCGCCATCGCGCGATTTAACGGCGCCATAAACGATCCCTGCTGCGCCATCGCTCGGACAAACTTGCCCTCGAGTGGAGGAATGTTGCAGTGCGCATCGTCAATGTAGTCGAGCGGTCTCAACACGAAAACCGCAATCCGGACTATCAACTCAAACCGCATCTGATATGTCGAAGAGGTAGGCCCACGATCATCCGTCGCTGGCTCGTCCAGCGCCACACTGCCTCCGCGCCGTGAGACCGCCAGCGTCATGACGGTTCGGCCTCCAACGCAGCTTCTGACGTCCGCTTACGCCGCCATTTTGATAGATTTGTCACAAGCATGGCGATATTGGATGCGATCAGGAGTGCGATCGCGATCCCGACAAAACTCGCGATTTGCCAAAAGCGATCTTTACTCGCGTCTTTGATCGATAGCCCAGGTAACACCTCAACGACGTTGCCGGGATCCTGAGGCCCAACCACACTTAGCTTGGGCGCAGAGGCTTCGGCAAGTATAACGGTAACTGCTGTATACTCGAGACCCTCGATGGAACTGGATATGAGGCGGCGGATTTGGGGAACGAAAAAATCGAGATCCACGCCAGCTTGGTGCTTAATGAATACCGCGGCAGACGATGGCTTCAAGGGCTGTCCGAGCTGAGGAGCTTCGGGCAAAACGATATGAACACGCGCAGCAATCACTCCATCAATCGTGCTGAGCGTCTTCGCCATATTTTGTTCCAACAGGTGGATATAGCGCACGCGCTCTTCGAACTGCGATGTCACCAAACCAGTTTTTGGGAACAGGTCGGCGATACCGTCGTACCTATGTTTTGGATAGCCGCCGTCGTTCAGTACGTTCATTGCTCGTAGGATATCGGAACTGTTGACTTGTAGGGTGAAGACGTCTTTTCCCTGTGCCACTTTTTCGACCGATATGCCGTTGGCCATCAGACGCGTCATCATTTCATTTGCGTCTACTTCCGTAAGATTCGAGTAGAGTTCTTGCTGGCACGCCGCGAGCGCCAAGGACCCGACGAGAACGGCTATTCTGATCGGACGTGCTGCCATCGGCAAAATTCCAGTTGAACGCCCGCTTGCAGCGGATGACACGCAAGTCGCAGTTACTGGCCCTTCAATAAGGTTTCAAAAGCCTGCGCCGACTGCCCGCTCAATTTAGACGTGACGTCGACCATGACGGTGAAATTGACGACCTCCATCTGCACGGCGAGAAGCGAGTTGAGATCGGGCGTCGTCTTCGACATCAAGTTGCTGAGCCGCTTTTCGTGCGCATCGAACGTGCCACGGAGCTTTTGCAGGCCGTCGAGGACCAGGTCTCCGCCCTCGGTCTTCTTTGCCCCCGAGACGGGCGACTTAAGCTTCAATGCGCGCCTTGCACGCTCTTGAGCGTCGTGACTGGACTCTGCGGCCGCGCTGGATTGGCGCACGCTTTGGTCCGGTGAGTTGGCGGACGACGCAGGCGAGACGACGCCGGCGTCGGACGAAGCCTTTTCCAAAGCCGCAGAAAATCGCTGTTCTGCCCCAACCGACCCATGGCTCGGCGGAGCAGCCGCGGAATTCGCGGAGGATCCTGTCCCATGAACCAGGACACCATTGCTCAAGTTGGTAAGCACCACCGCGGTCATTCGCTATCCTTTACCGTGCAATAAGTTAGTCACGTAACACGACGCGACAGTGACGCGTGCCACGAACCTGCAACTATTTCATTGGGACCCAACGACCATTCTCCAGCCGACGAAATCGTCTGCCCAAGATCAAGGCGCCACGTACGAGGGTACGGCAGTGATAGTTTCCTGTCGGCTGGGCGATAGGTGTCACGAACGTCACAGCGTCGAATGGCAATTCGCGTAGTTTTTGCGGTTGACGGTATCCATCCAATAGGGAGTCAATGTTGTCTGGGCCAGCGATCGAAACCGCCCGCCAAGGCATCGCTACTTACAATGTTACGTCCCCCGTGGGAGCGCCGATTGTCGCGGAGAGACAGGGCGCTTATCGGGGCGAGACGGTTCGCTCTGCGTCGGAGAATTCGAGGATATCGGTCGCGGCATCGACCCGCAGCATCAGCGTTCAGTCGGCTCTGAAAAACGATCTTGCAACTTTGGCGCAACGATCGGTCGCGCAAGGTCAGGCCACGGATCCCGAAGCGAACGCACGTGTCGCCGAGCTTCGCGACAAGCTGCCGGATATGCCCGGTCCAAAGCAGCTTGGCCGCTTGATCTTGGATTTCGAGGCGGTTAATGAGCAAATCTCAGTCGCCGATACGGAAGAACAAGGCGAGGCAGCGTCAGAGGAAATTGCAGCGGAAATCGGTTCGGAACATGCCGAAGGTGGCGCGTCCGAGGTAAAGGAGGAAGCCGGTACCGAGGCAAAGGTCGAGGAAGAGCACGCCGGGGACAAGGCAGAGCAGCAGCTCGACACCGGCGCCTTGATGCGCGCCGTATCGGGGCGGCAATCGTCCGAACATGATGATGGATCGTCCGGGGATCGCGGTGCGGATGACCATGCTTTACAAGAGCTTTTTCGCGCACTTGAAAAATTTGACAGTGATCCCACGCATCAATTTGCGGCTCTTGAGAACCTGCGCTCCTATTTCAAAGATGCGAGCGCTGAATTTCAGCTCGCCCTCGATCAGGCAATGGTTGTATTCGAGCAAAATACCGATCTCGCGCAAGCAGTTCGGGCTGGATATGCGGCCGCGGAAGCGGCCCACCGCGCAGCCGCGACCCTCGGCAGTGATCCAAGAAAGATCCGCGACGCTTACCGTGCAATGCTTCGCGAGCAGCCGAATTTGGGAACGCTGTTCGATACACTGGTTGAAAAATTTGGTCTGACCGGCAACTTTGAAATGTTGGTCGAAACTTTCCTTGTCGCTGCTGGTCGCGATCTCGCAAGTACGGGGCCCTCATCCGACGAGTTGTTTTTGCATGCGCTCACAACTGAGCTCAGCAAGCTTAAGAAGATGCGAACGGTGTTCGAAGACGGCAAAGAGCTCATCCGGCTAACAGACCGCATTGCGCCACAGTCTGAGCGCGGCAAGCTGGAGCCGGTCAAGCTTACGAGCCGCATCCTCAATTTTTGCGGCAAACCCAATGCCGTCAACGTTGCCGACGCGCGCGTACTTTTGGCGCCGCTGGAACGTGCGTCGCCACAACATCAAGTTGTTTTCTTCAATGGGTTGATCAACCTGCACGCCAAGATACCGGGCGACATTATGTCCTCCCCGCAGGCGCTGCTACAACAAAAGACGGTTCTGGCGAGTTTGCGCAATCAATTGGTCGAGGCGGAAGAATTTGCGTATGAGTTCAGGAGCGCCTGCATAAACTGCAGATATCTTAAAAAGGAAACCGGTCATACCGGTGCGGACACATGGCGGCACAATTTTCAACGAGAGCTCGGATTGCAATCGAGAGATTTGCCGAAATACTTGGCTGTGCCGCCAACGCGGCACCGGACCAAAGCTATGGGTTTGTTTTCGCGCGGTCCGGAACACTGTCTGTCCTACCAACGGAAGACGGAGAACGCATCATCGTTGCCCTCGCGCGCGCACCTAACCGGTCTGACATAGCGCTGCAGTTGCGGTTTTTTGCCTTGGCAGGCCTACAATCGGACTCCAAGACCTTTGTTCACGCCGGGATGGCTCCAGACGAGACGATGGTGCTGGCCGTCGATCTCAACGAAGACGGCTTTGACGTGCAATCGCTTGACAACGCGGTATCCAGGCTGATCGAGCTGCAGCAGTCAGTGCTATAGCCGGGCTTGCCCGGCCGTGTGCAGAGCACTCGTTGACAAGGCTAGTTCCAAATTGTCCAGTTGAGATGAGACCGGTAAAATGAATTTGGTCGATCCATCCAACTGATCTGCGGCCCATACAACGCAATGGAATAGCCGTCTTTTCCCACAATAGCGATACCGAGTTCGCCGATTATGGAGAGTTCGCTGGCGCTGACGGGAGGTTCACCTTCGCGCATTTTCTTGCCGTCACGAAGCTGGATGTAGCGCGAAGCCGTCAGGCTCGCGCCAGTTATGTCGGTCCCATAAATCGCAAAGTCCCGCGTTACGAATTGGACGAACTCCGGGTTGATCGCCGCTTCCGCAACATAGAGCGAAGGTTTGCCCGGCTGAACTCCGAGCCGGGCAATGCACTCCGCTACCAAGGTCGGATCAAGCGCGGCCTCAAGAATCAATGCCTGTTCGTCAGGTTCGAACTTGATGAGCGACATCTCGGTTGAAACGCTTAGAAGGTCGAGCCAAAATAGCGCCTGGGGCAAATTATTTGAGGTCAATCGAGAATCCTGCCGGCAGGACGCCGTCTTTACAGATACCGGTTGCTTCACATATTTTTTCAGAATTTGTCGCCTGTCGAGCCGGGCCAAATCGTCTCGCACATTCGCCCACTCGTCCAAAACGGTTTTTAGTGTTTTAGCGTCCGTCGGCGCTACTTTCGGCGGCACCGCCGCCCCCTGCGCGGTCGCCGCCGGCACCGTGGTGGTCCCGGCCGCCGCCCCCGCCCCTTGGCCTTGGCGACGGATTCCTGACAGCAAATCATTTGCGTCGACCTCGCCGCGAGCGATTCGGTCAAGCATGTCTCGATCGAAAGTTATCGCATCGCCGCTGTTGCTGCTCTGCAAATGAACAAACGACCGCATCGATATGTCCTTGCTGAAGCGGCGCGCATATGATTGCAGGAAGCGCAACCAAGCGTCCTTCTTCTCGTCCGGCAAGCTGCCGGAAGCCTCGATGAGAGTTCCATCGAGACGAAACAGCGCCCACGGCTCGATGCGCGAAGTGTTCGCGAGTTCAACCACGTCAGAGAGCAGAGACTTCGCAGTCCGAATGTTCGAGTTGATCTTATTGAGGCCGATGATCGAATCTTTGATCTGATCGAGAACTTTGGTCAGTTCGGCGTCTCTGAGGATGACGCCGTCCAAGGTAAGATCCCCTTCAGCAGAAAGAGTGAAGGTTACGGGAACATGCTCGGCGGCGATGAGATTTGCGATTTCGTTGCGCAGGGACTCCAGGACGCCAAGCCGTAGGCGGACGGATATACCAGACTTCTCGATCGCGCCTGCCAGCGCCCGCCGCTCGACATTCGTTTCAACGAAACCCGTCGCGTAGATTGTCCCGTCGACGTCGCGCCTGACTGTTACGGCTTTGCCGAACGGATACCCGTCCAAAATCAACCTTACGGCCTCTCCCTCGTCGCGCCCTCCCCTCGGCGCGGTCTGATTGCCGCCAGATGAGAAATGCCAGGCGCCGAAGCCTGTGATTGCCAACAGCGCAAGCAACAAGGCAGGAGCGATAATCCGACTCAGATTGTGGGCAGGGAAAATATCGTCCAGACCAAACCGGCCAAAGAGCTTGTTGGACGGCTTCGCTATCGTTGGATGCGGCGCTTCGTCGTGGGCGGTCAACGTCGTCCAGTTCGCGCTCGGTGGTCCGAGGGCGAACCGGATCGTACCGGCAGTTATGATGTCAAGCGGCTCGACATCCTTCCAGGCATCAGACCCGGCCTCAACCACCAGACCGTTTGCTGTAACGAGCGCTCCCGATCCGCCGGCTATCTCAATCTTGCCGTGACCGATGCGCAATCTCCCTTGCGCGGCCCTCAGGCTGACATCAATCAACTGAATATCGTCGCTGTCCCCCGATCCGATCGTGTACTCGCCGGGCGTAAGCGATACTTCCGCTCCCGACTGCACGCCGCTCAGGATCTTGAGGATAATAGGTTCGGTGGAACTGGACTCACTCATGCAGTCTTCTCGCAACATCGCAACGATGCCCCGGCGGGGCGCCCACATAGCCAGCCCGGACCGAGCCAGCCCCCGAGCCAAACCGGAGACTCCAAGCAATGCTTATAGCTAGAGTGAAGCAGACCTGAGATCCCCCCGCGAGGCGCCAAATTTAAAAACTCCCGCACCCAAAAAATCAGACTACGCCGCGAATGTTACAACTTCGCGTCATGCCGAACTCGATTTCGGCCAAAACCAAGACGTTGCCACCCACCCTTGCTACAACTCGCAGGAATTTCACGGGGGGTGCGAATACTCGAATGTTTGTCGAGTTATCAGAGTTTGCGGGCGCCAGCGACGAGTTGCAGAAAGCCCTTCTTGCTGCACTCTCACGTCACAGATATGGCCATAACGAAGTGATCTATCTGCAAGATGATAAAGCGGAGTATTTTTATTTTGTGATCTCCGGATATGTGCGCCTATCCTATATCATGGAAGATGGATCGGCCGTGTTATTTGGTTTATTGCCACCGGGCCACAGCTTTGGCGAGCTCGGTATCTTCGACGGCGGCGCGCACTGCGATATGGCGATGGCAGTCGGTCAAACAGTGATCGGGAGCATCTCCCTGAAAGCCTTTCGGTCAATCTCCGCCCGCCTTCCCGACCTCCACGAAGCGCTGACGCGTCTCGTGGCACGTCGCTACAGATCCTATGTCGAACTCACGCGCATCATGAGCCTGAAGACCTTACAGGCGCGTGTCGCGCAGGCCTTACTGCGTCTTGTTGACGGACTAGGCACCCGGATGCGCCACAACGGAAGCGACCTGCCATGCGTTGGCCCCGTCGTCACTCAGGCCGATCTTGGACTTATGGCTAGAGGTGCACGCGGCAACGTCAACCGCGCGCTGAAAACTTGGGAGCGGGCAGGTTGGATAGCGATCAAGGATCGCTCGATCGTGGTGGTTAATCGTGCCGAGCTTGAGAATCTTTCGATGAATGGAGATTTCTGATGAATGGGACCTTCTAATGCCGGCGACCGATGCTGCGGGGCTCAAAACCGTCATCGCGACCGAGCTCGAGGAGCGCCTCAGGGCAACCGACGGTGCCCGACTTCGCGCCGAGCTGCTGACGCATTTGGCGGATTTGTCCCAGCGCGTTGCAGCGGATATGAATTCCGGCCTTCCGGCGTCGGATTTTGCGCGTGCGGATGCCATTTGCAAGGCGCTGAAGTCCGCGCACGCCATTCTGGCGATGTTCCCCTGCAGCCCGCCATAACGGACGTGATAGTGGGCCACGACCCGTTCGGCGAATGCATAGAAAGCCAGCACACCACTTCGGCGCACACCGAGACCGCTTTGTGCGCCACGCACTCGGCCAAATGTCTTGAAAAAACATCGCGAATTTGGTAGTGGAGGTAGCTTGCTTAGACCCAAGGCGAGGCGGATCCGATAGTAGAGTTCGCATGCTTAGATCCAAGCGAAATAGGCCCAGATCAAAGGAGAGAACGGCGATGGCGGATGCAGGAACATTGATGGGCGCGATAGCGGGAGCTTCCACGCCTTTTTCTGGCGAAGGCACTTACCTAAATCGCGACGGGTTTGATCAAATATGGTTGCAAACGCAGTTGCAGACACAGATGGCAACCATTGAAAGCGATATCCGCAATATCGAGACAAACTCGAACTTATCCGATACCGAGAAGATGTTCTCAATGCAGATGGCGATGAATACGTGGACCGCAGTCAGCACACTGCGCACGCAGGCGCTCAGGGTCGTTGCAGATACGCTGAAGACTACAGTTCAAAATATTGGCCAATAGAGTGGCCCCATACCCTTCAGGCCGGTCTTGAGCTTTGAAGCGAATTGAAGCAAGGCGCTGAAATTCAGGCGCCTTGCGATTGAGGGACCCACGCGGCGGGGCCGTTCACAGAACCGATCGGTTCACGCAAAGCCGCGTTCGACTGTGCGGCTTTTGGATACGATCCTGAGATCGATTGTGACAGCGGAACGATTCTAGCCGTTGACGTTTTTGTCACATCGCAGCCGTGCGGATCAATTCATTGTTTTTCGGCACTTTCCACCTTTTTGCCGTCGATAGCGGTGGTCTGCGGATTGCATCCGGCCGCTCTTGTCCGCGACACAGCTTATAAACAACTTTGGTGGCTCCGATCCGATGTGCCGTCGTAGACCGGCGGATCGAAATTGTTGCGGATCGCGCTTTTTGCCAGCATTTCTTTCGGAGTTGCGCGCCGCCGGTGTCCGGGCAAGAAAACGCAACCGAGGTCCTTCGCGGCTTCGCGCATGACAAAGTGAGATCGCCGCCGCCGGTTTCACCGGGCGGACTAAAGCACCGAGTACATTTCATTCATTTATCGGTCTGATCGCCCGGATGCGGCAATCCAGGGCGATCGTTGCGTGCGGTTCCGGATTATCCATGTCAACGCCGTCCTCCTCGAGTTGAGGCACGCTGTTGGATTCCAACCAATTCATAGGATCTTTTTTTGAGATGATATAATCAATCACCTCGTCCTCTCTCCGTCGCCGCATCTTTGCAAACAGGAACCATCCTAGCCCTCAACGAATATTCAAATCGGAGAATATGAATTTGGTATAGCAGTTTGCATACGGTGAATCGGTAAATTTATCGAACGTTTTTTAGGAGTCATACGCATTACAGCCATACCCCGCCGTTCGAGGCTATCGCTTGGTGGTGGCACTTGATCGGATGCACAGGGCAATCGGGGGTTTTAATGGGTAAGAGCAAGCATTTGATCGCCAGCCTGGCGTCGCTGGCGCTGGCAGCGGGTTCTGCAGCGGCCGCCGACATGCCTCTCAGGGCACCAGTCTATAGGGTTCCGCCGCCGGCTTGGACCTGGAGTGGATTCTATCTTGGCGCCAACAGCGGCTACGACTTTGGGCTTGCACCGACAACTTTCGACCAGACAGTCGCCGTCAACGGCGTTCTAGCGGGAACCAGCATCGGCAACGAGTTGACCGGCCTGAAAGGCGGGTTTTTTGGAGGTGGCCAGGCTGGCTACAATTGGCAGCTCGGCCGTTTCGTGGTTGGTCTTGAGGGCGATATCCAAGAAATCAGCGAAAACCGCGCTGCTGCGGTCTGTAGCATCGCGGGATGCCCAATCGGCTCCGCAATCACAACCGCCACAACGCAGCTGCCGTGGTTTGGAACGTTGCGCGGGCGGCTCGGGGTGACGTCAGACCCGGCCTCTGGGCGGGTTTTATTCTATGTAACCGGCGGATTGGCCGTGGGCGAAATCGACGCAGACTACACTGGAGGACAGGTGGGATTACCGATCGGCGCGGTCGACGTCAAAGAGACGCGCGTCGGCTGGACCGTTGGCGGCGGCGCCGAAGCACGGCTAGGCCAGAGCAATTGGACCATGAAGCTCGAGTATCTGTACATGGACCTCGGCGATGTTTCAGGATCGGTCAGCAGCTGCCAAGGACTCGCCTGTCTTAACGCTGTCAACGTAACGAACACTGCCACCACTCACGTAACCGATCAGCTCGTGCGGCTCGGGTTGAACTATAAGTTTCCGCCGCCGCACTAATCCGTACCAAGCCTGGGGAGATCGCGTTTCGGATTCGCACTCGCTGAGGGTACAGTACGGGTCCGCGGTCGAGCGCAGCACCGGGGTTGCCGTCGACGCGTTTGGCCACATCGTAAACATGCAGACTGATGCGGATCCTTCTTTCCGATACTTTCTTTTCGATACCTTTCACTCTTTGGGCCGCCGATGATGGCGGCCGGCAGACTGCGTCCCGCTGCTCTTGTTCGCGACAATGACTATAAACAGCGCCGTGGCGCCCATTCGGCGCGCCGTCATAAGGCGGCGGCCCGAAATGGCCGTAGACCGCACTTTTCCGCCGACATTTTCCTTTGGAAATATTCGCCGCTGACATCCGGTGATGAGAGGTCAAATCGGCCGGTTCGCAGCTTCGCGCATGATACCTTAGCGTGCCTCCACCTGATTTACATAATGAGGCCGAAGGGTAGAAGATTTTCGTTCATTATCGGTCGGACCGCCAGGATATCGTAGTCGACTACGCTTGTTACGGGCTCGATTCTGGTTTGTCCACGTCCGTACCATGCGATTTGAATTACGGCGCACCGGCGACACGTAATCGCTACATCGCATCTTTCGAGATCGCAAAATCAATCGCTGTTTCGCCAGGTCGTCCAGCCATTGAGAATGAAAAATGCTGAGAAAATAATTCCGTGCGTTTTGCCTCACTCCAACTGGTATTAAATTCGAGATCACTAATTCCGAATTGCAATTTGCATAAAGTGAATCGGCAAATGAAGTTAATGTTTTTTTGAAGTCGCCTGCATCACACCCATACCGAGCCGTTCAAAGCTATCGCTTGGTGGCATTTGAACGTGTGATCGGCAAACGGGGGAGTTGCAATGAGTAAGAGTAAGCATTTGATCGTCAGCCTGGCGTCGCTGGCCCTGACAGCGGGTTCCGCAGCAGCGGCCGACATGCCGCTCAAGGCACCCATCTATACGCCTCCGCCGCCGCCACCCTGGACTTGGACCGGATTCTATGTGGGCGGCAACGTTGGCTATAGCTTTGGCAATACATCGACGGCCTTCGGCTTTACCGGCTTGATCGACGGCTTTGCCGTGGGAACCAGCTCGGGCAGCACGTCGTCCAAGCTGAACGGCTGGCTTGGGGGAGCTCAGGCTGGTTACAATTGGCAGATCGATCGGTGGGTGTTCGGTCTCGAGGGCGATATCCAAGCAACCGGCGAGAACGATGATCCTCGCTTCTGTAGTATCCCGGGGTGCCCACCCCTCTCCGTGATCGGAACTTCCACCACGCAGCTGCCGTGGTTTGCGACATGGCGCGGGCGGCTCGGGGTGACGTCGAACCCAGCTTCCGGGTCGTGGCCGGTCATGCTCTATGCCACCGGCGGTTTAGCCATCGGCGAAGTCGACGCGAAATACACCGGAGGATTAGTCGGCTTGCCAATCGGCGCGGACAGCATCGATGCGACGCGCGCCGGGTGGACGGTTGGTGGCGGCGCCGAAGCGCGGCTCGGCCAGAGCAATTGGACCATGAAGCTCGAGTATCTCTACATGGATTTTGGGGACGTTTCAGCTTCACCCTCCGCAACCACGTTTTTGGGCGGTAACGGCGGTAACGGCGGTAACGTCCGCAACAACAACTTATTAATCGCCCCCGCCGCCTTCCTGATAAATAGACCCGTCAGCTTTACCGTAGCAACGAACGCTACCACTCACGTAACCGATCAGCTCGTCCGGCTGGGGTTCAATTACAAATTTCCTCCGCCGCAATAATCTGAGCCGAGCCGGAGAAGGTCGAGCTTCGGCTTCGCATTCGCAACGGGCAACAGCAAGTGTGGGTCGGGTGCGCAGAGCGCACGCATTTGATCGGGTCGGATTTATCCAATCGGCCCCGGGGTAGAGCACATGCTTGAGGGGTTGCGTCTGATGCGGGGCCGCCTAACCAGTGGTGTCGGTGCTTGCGTAACCAGTGGTGTCGGTGCCGCGGCGTCGCCTCGGCGACACCGCGGCACCGGGCAGGATGACCTGAGCAAAGAGGGACGCGCAAATCGGGCTCGCGCGGGCGTCGTACTTCAAGTCGCACTTGCGGGCGGGTTGGCGATCGCGCTGGGAACGTGCGGAGTGGTCTGCGCCGAGACCATCGAATTGGCATTGGCCAAGGCCTATAGAAACAATCCCCAGCTCAACGCGCAGCGCGCGGTCGTGCGGCAGATCGACGAGAACGTGCCGCAAGCACTTGCCGGCGGCCGACCGACCATCAGCGCGACGGCGAATGCCGGCAAGCAGCACACCAACACGACCGAGATCTTCCCGCCAATCCCCGGGACGCCGCTGACCTCACCAGCCGCCGTCAATATCACGGGGCCCACCACTCCGCGGTCGGCTGGCATCAACGGTTCGCTGACGCTGCTTGACGGGTTTCGGACGGCGAATTGGACCAGCGCCGCGGAGGCGCAGGTTTTTGCCGCGCGCGAGACACTGCGCGTGATGGAGCAATCCGTCCTGCTTTCCGCAGCTGCGGCCTATATGGACTTCCTCAGGGATTCCACCAACCTGGAAGTCCAGCGCAACAACGTCCGTGTGCTGCAGCAAATGCTCAAACTTACCGCCAATCGCTTTGATGTCGGCGAAGTCACCCATACCGATGTATCGCAATCGCAAGCGCAGGTCGCGGCTGGCGAGGCGACCAAGGCTGCTACCGAATCCACGCTGGCAACGACGCGTGCCAACTATCGTCGCATCATCGGCGACCAGCCGCAAAGCCTCGCGCCCGGCAGTCCCGTGGACCGCTATGCGCCAAATACGCTCGAGGCTGCGATTAAGCGGGGTATGTCTCAGAATCCGTCGGTGACTGCCGCTATGTACGACGTCGACGTCGCACAGCTGCAGGTCAAAATTGCGGAGGGCGGCCTATATCCCACGTTGGCCCTGCACGGTAACGTACAAAAGCAATACGATGCCAACATCACGACACCCAGGCTCTTCGCAAGCGAGGTCGATGTCGGGCTGACCATACCGATCTATCAAGGTGGTGGAGAATATTCCGCCATCCGCCAGAACAAGGAGGCGGTCGGGCGGCAGCGCCTCAACGTCGATCAGGTACGCGACCAGGTGGCGTCGGACATCACCCAATATTGGGGTCAGATTGAAGCCACCAAGGCGCAGACCGAGGCGGCGCAGCGCCAGGTCAAAGCATCAGCCGATGCGCTTGACGGCGTCCGGGTTGAGGCGCAAGCCGGACAACGCACCACATTGGACGTGTTGAATGCGCAGCAGGCGCTGGTCAATGCGCGGATCAGCTTGGTGACGGCGCAGCACGATCGGGTGGTCGCGTCCTATAGTTTCCTGTCGGCGGTCGGAGGGCTGTCTCCGATGGCGTTGCACCTGCCGGTCGAAGTCTACGATCCGACCGTGCATTACGAGCAGGTGCGCGACGCCTGGTTTGGAGTTCGCACGCCGGACGGCCGCTAAACTCTGGCGCAATTGGGCTGCGCCAAGCGCGATTTTGCATCACTCCCGGTTCAGTTTCCGTATCGCACCGGCGCGAAAGCTGGACGGCGTGCCACCGAACCGCCGGCGGAAGGCCCGATTAAAGTGCGAGAAGTCGACAAAGCCTACCTCGCCGGCGATTTCACCGATCTTGCGCGTGCGCCAGCGGATGTCGCGCAATAGTGTCGCCGCCCTATCAAGGCGCTTCTCCATGACATGCTGTGAAAAGCTTTGGCCCGTATGTTCCAAGAGACGATGAACGTAACGCGGCGTAACCTCGAGCTGTTTGGCGATCGCGGCGGCGTTCAATCCCGGTTCGGCGCTGCGTTTCTCGATTTCGCGCAGAACTTTCTCGAGATGCAGGGCTCGCGCGCCGCCTTGTTCGACGGCCTTGCGTGGCTCGCCTTTGGCATCGAGCGCCAGGGCGACCAAATCGACGAGATGATCGCCGAAAAGTGTCGCGGCCCGCTCGTCGTCAAAATCGTCAGCCCGTGTGCTTTCCAGGTAGCCTTGAAGAAATCGGAGCGCAGCGCCTCCGCCATGCAACTTGGTACCAGCGGCATCATCCACACCAGGGAACAGGCGTCTGATCCGGTATTTCGGGATTTGCAGAGCCCAATAATTACCCGCCTCGATCATGTGAAGTTGCCACTCCCTCGAATTGTCGAGAACGACGCCATCGCCGGGTTCAAGGTGGATTTCCGTGTTGTATTGGTTCGCGCTGGCACAGCCGACACGCCATAACACGACGAGCAGATCGTCATTGCCGTCGTCGGCGAACCCCGCGTCGCGAAGATAGTCGGCCGCCGTTGAAGTGATCTCGGCGATGCCGACCGAACCGACATTGCGAATCCTCACCTGGCCACGAAACGGCGAGACTCCCTGCACAACCAAGCCGACCTGAACGATGCTTCGGCAAATACACTCGCGGAACACCGCGACGCGATCATCCTTGAGAACCGAATCGGTGCTGAAGACAAAGTAGCGAGACGTTTCTTGGTTCATGTGATATCGGTTGTGGCAGAAATGATTAGCATTTAAATCTGTGCCAGGAAGCGAAGACTCTAAGTCGCAGCGTCATCTCTGCGAGTTCGCTCCGGCCATTCTCTTTTCGCACTATGCATAGCTCATGTTGGCTCAGACTCCAAAGCAGGATTTGGTCGATCCGAGAGCGCGTCACTGCTGATGTAGATCAACTCAGGCCAATGCCGCTGACGAGGAAGGGATCGGACCAACGCGGACTGCGAGCGCACCAGAGAGTTTTGTTCTCCAACAGCCCGTCCGCACTTTTAGCCATGTAGCGGCGCAACCAACGGCGATCTCCTTTACGCAAGCGCTACGCATTCGATGGATATCGCCAGCCCATACGGCAATTGCGCAATGATGCAAGAATGAGCGGGTGGATTGTTTGGGAAAAACGTCGAAAAAAGCTCGAAGAAACGGGTCAGTGCACTCGCGTCCGTCAGGCATACCGAAATTTTGATCACGCGGTCCATTCCGCTTCCTGCGGCACGAAGCGTATCGGCGAGGTTGTCAAACGCCTGCCGCGCTTCTGTCGCGAAATCCGGGCCGGCTGGCTCACCGGAGGAGCGTAGCCCCACCTGATCGGAGACGAACAGAAAATCTGCCGCTTTCACAACATTCGAATACGGTCCAAGCGTTCTCGGCATGTGACCCGACGGTATCTCGTGTTTAACTGTCATGCCGCCACCATCTCGGGTCGACCCAGAGTCCTATTAATATGCATTCGACCGCTCAGCAAAGCAGCGCAAGAGCGTTTCGCCCTGACTGTATCTTGGTCGAGATCGCTCGGCTTGTCGTCACTTTTTGAGCCCGTCGGCGACGTTCTTCTCAACATTCTTCATGGCTAACGCGTGCACCAAGCCCGGTATATCCGGACAATTCAACGGATTGCTATAATGGCCTCCGCCTGCCTCTATGACCTGTTGGGCAAAGCTCACGCAGTTATGCGGCCCCGGCGTCCACAACCAACGCTGTGATACAAGCTCCATAAGCTTCCGGTAGGCTGCCGCGGGATCGTGAATTTTGCCGTCCTCGCGTCGAATTTCATGCTTGCCTTGATCTGCCAAATAGCATCTGTAACCGTCCTCGCTCATCATTTTTGGAGGACCATACAATTCGGTCACGTGAAAATAGACTTTGTGGCCATCGCCGTTTTCGACACATAAAAGCATGTGCCCACAGAGATTCCAGGATGCGCCGCTGACCGTAACCGCCTCCGCTTTTGAAAAATCCAGGTTCGTCGGGCATGCGAAGACTTCGTCGCCCTCATAGGGCTTTGGGTATTTGCACATGGGAGCCGCAGCGGTAGCGGCGGGCAACGATGATGCGCTAACTATCGGTTGCGATGTCAAGGGGGCGGCGAATCGCGCTCCACCGCACATCCCGTAGCCCGAGGCGCTAGGGGCGTCTGATACCCATCGCGTGGACCGCGAATTGCCGGGCGTCGTTGGCCGCGGGGGCTGAAAGCCGACAGGGGGCGCCACCGAGTTTGGGCGTTGAACCGGCACCACCCCCACAGATGTTTCTCCCACGATCTCAATCTCCCCTTAAAAGCGTCGCTACAGCATGCGGGCGCGGCATATCGAGCATGTCCGGGCTCTATAAAACGAACGCTCGAACAATTATCCGGTGCACGTGGCTGAAGTGCAGATTGCAGACCATCCAAGATGGCCACCGAAGAAACAATATTGCCACGCCAGTCATGATCAGCTGTCACGTATATGACTTCACATCAGGACAAATTTCGCCCGCAGCGGCTGGCTCATGTGACCAGCGCCGGGATTTCGCTCCACCGATAAGGTCCGCCGATAAGTTGACAGCCCGGCTCCCTAATTGGAGCGAGCCGGACAAGCCCTGACAGGATCGCGTCACCGATAGCTTCAACGGCAAGTGCCGCGACGGGTGCCCGAGCCCCGGATGGTTTCGCTTGCACAACGAAACGAATGTGACGATCGCGACTCGGCGGCACGGCAACGAGGCGCGCCGGTATTCGAATAAGCTCTCTCAAGATGGCCATGCGCCGAAGAAACTAGGCAGATCACACGTTTCGATAAGGTGCGCCCGGCTTTGGACCGGAGCGAAATGCAGTTGGGATAAAGTGAAGTTCTGGAAAAGCAAAATTGAGAAAAAATACCAGATCATAAGAATTCCGCCGCCGCGTATACGCTATCCTTCATTGCGAGCATCGAACGCATTTGGACCTGAGCGAAACAAAATTGGGAGGAAGTGAAACTGACAAGAATGACGAAGATTCATATTTCAGCTGCGGCACATGCATTACCTTGCTGCGAACGTTAAAAGCATTTTGATTTGAGAAAACACAAATAGAAAAAGTAAAACTGGGAAAAAATTAAAACAATATATTCTGCTGGCGTGAGCACATCAGTCTCGATCGCAACATCAACGGCTTTTGGGCGTGAGCGAAACGCGATTGGGAGAAAGTGAAGATGCGCAGCCAATGTTGTCGATCTGTCGCAAACGCTTGCGCACTATCTACGCGGGGCATCGATCTCGCCTGATCGATTGCAGGGAAATAAGTGGGGGACAAAATGCGTGCATTCACGGATGATTTCGAAACATTGAAGCCCACCGGGATCGATAGCGGACCCGGTGTGTTTCGATTTTCCACACATGAAGTAGCGCCTGGCGATCGTATAGAGGCTTGGCGCGAAACCCTCGGTCGCTTCCACATCGTTCCGCAGGTGGCGCCGGCCGATGAACGCGCGTTTGGGGCGACGCTCGAACAGCATTCGTATTCGTGCATGTCGCTGTCGTTCATCGAAACCTCCCCAGCGAGCCTGTCGTGGCCCTCTGACAATGCGGCGAAAGGAGATCGCGACAAATATTTGTTGGTTGTAAACGGAACCCGTTTTGACGTGATTGCTGACGGCAGCATCAAAGAACTTGATGCCGGCGACGCCATTTTGCTGTCTGGTACCGCTTCCGTAACGATCCGGCTGCATGCATCCTCTCGCATCGCGGTCATTCGTTTTCCCGCGAAACCGATCCCGGTTGCAGATCGGCCGGTCGGTAGCGGAGCGTTCGTGCTCCTCTCGCGATCAACGGCGGCGTTTCGCTTTCTCACGCGCCACATCAAACTATTGGGAGCCGAGGGACCGACTAGCGATCCCGTGCTGGTCCATCGGGCTGCAAACTATCTGAGCGAGTTGGTGGCACTGGCACTTGAGCCGACAGCACCCCATTGCGCTGAGGTGCGCCGAAAAGCTCGGCTGTCCGTCATTCTAGACGACGTGCTTGCCCACATTTCGAAGCCGGGATTATCCGCCAAGACGGTTGCGAAGCGTCACGGGATTACCGATCGTTACGTCCATTTGCTGTTCAAGCAGAGCGGGCTAACCTTCAGCCGTTTCGTTCAGGAGGAACGGTTGAAGCGTGCTTTCGCGTTGCTTACCAATCCGGACCTAAATTGGATGCGGATTAGTGGGATCGCTTTCGATACCGGATTCGCCGATCTCTCCACATTCAACCGTGCCTTCCGGGGTCGCTTCGGCATTCATCCAAAAGGGGTCCGAATCACTTTCGCCACGCGCGGACTCGACCCGATTAAGAAGGCACCTCCAATTCCGTTGAGGCTTCCGCCGACGTCTCATGACGGAGTACGGGCGCTACGATGAGATCGCGACGTTTACCGTCGCCATCGACTTCCACAAATTGATCACGGGTTGTTTGACGTCGTCCGGCATGATCCTGGCGATTTATGCGGATTGCGTTGGATCGGACGGACGGTTTCGTGATCGTCGCGTATTCGACTGGCTTGCGCAGTGCACGGTTCGCAATTGGTTCACGTGACGACCCATTGTCGTTGCACACTCGGAAGGTGCATGGAGGATCAAATGACCCTAAGGAAGTCGCCGGCGATTCCCAGTTCTGCAATCACCGCATCCGCTGTCATTGCTTCCGCGGGCGCATGGCTCTTACCTACGGCCGCGATTGCGCAACACGTGCTTATTTGTTTCACCCTGCACAATGATCTCACCAATTTCGACCGCCGCGCAGGTTCGGTGGACTATTATTCGAAATCAGTATTCACCGAGACTGTTCTCGGATACCGACGCGCATATGCCGACTATGAGGCTGCCTGCCCGCTCGTCGACGAGCCGCTGTATTTGTATTTCCGGCCGGACTGCCCCTCGCTGTACCAGGAAGCGATTCGCAGGGAAGCCGAGTACTACCGTCTCCAATGGCTTGAGTCGGATCCGGTCCGACGGCGCATAATCGGGGAAATGGCGCGCAACCACTGCCCCATCGATCTTCCTCTCCCGCCACCTTGAACGCGGTGGCGGCGGGCGGTTCTGCGGTCCTGGTATGCTTGAAGTCGCCCCTTCGTCCGTTACCGGACTGTTGCGAGCGGCGCAGGAGTGGTGTCGAGCGTTTCCAGCAGGCTGCGGGCCAGCTCCGTCGCGGAGCCGCCGCATTCGGAGCTGGCCACATCCAAAAGAATGGCCCGTGCCTCGATGTGGTCACCTTGATCGATCAGCGCCATCGCCAAGAACGCCCGGGCGGCGTCGGTCGGCGGCAGCGATCGCAGGGATCTGATCGCGGCGTCCAGATTTCCGCGCGTAACATCGACCAGTGCGCGACCAACGAACCCGGCTTCCTGCGTGGGACATGCCGCTTGAACGCCCTCAAAAATCGCCGCCGCATGGGCATCCATTCCAGCCGACAGCCCGATGCAGGCAATCTCCACCAAGGTCCGCACGTCGTCCGTCTCCAGCGTGGACGCTCTCGCCGCGCAATCGACCATCATCGCACTGCCCTCGAGCATATGACCTTCCTGTTGCCCATGATCGTTCGCTTATCTTTTGCGCCAGAAGCCGTCTTTGGCTCGCGCTGCGCGCATATTAAGCTTGGATTTCGAAGTGCCATTTTCATCGCCCCGGGTCGCACCACCAGCCCGAGCAGATCCTATCCGGACATATCTCAAACGACGAAATGAAAAAGCAGAGAACGTCGAACCGCGACGGATCGTCGGCGTTAAGGGAAGGTCAGGCTGCTAGAGATATTGCTTGGTTATGCTGGCCACGATCTCCCATGACTGAGCAGATGAATTCGCAGCCGTTGTTGAACCATTCGCTTGCGGTGAAGAATTATTGAGGCCCGACAGCGCGTTGCTCGCTGCGGACGCGGTCGCGGAGACCGGACTTGCAGAGTTGCTGGCAGACGGCGCCACCGGGGATACTGAATTTGTAGAGTTGCTGGCGGCCGACGCCGTTGGGGCGATTAAACTTGTAGAATTCGCGACGCCCAGAGATGACGTGTTGACCGTCGAGGAACTGCTCGTGCCGCCCAGGGAAGAATTGATGGTGGCGGCGATCTGGTTAGAGCTATTGGCGCTGCTCACAGTGGCCGAGACATCCGTGCCGATCATGAACCCGTTATAGATATCTACTCGAGTTGGCGTACCGGCAGCCTGGGTAGCGCTCTGGGCGGCGCTCGCCTGCGTTGTCGATGTGCCCGAGCCTGAAGCCGCGCTGAATGCCGCCAGCAGAGCCGATATGCCGGAGAGGCCGCCGCCCTGTGGCGACGGCTGATCGCCGGTGCCGCTCTGAGTGCCGGAAGCGCCGGTGTCGACTTGGCTAGACGAGGATGAGTTTGACGAAGATGGAGCTTGTGTCGACGTTGTTAACAAAGGAGAAATTAGCGCACTGGTACCCGAAACAGCGCCGGTCATTTTGCTGGCCTCCTCGCCGAGAATTCAGCACAAGCTTTTTAGGCGCGTCACCGACCCGCGGTGTCACAAACATCACAGGGCGAGCCTTTCGAGCCAACGGGTCGCATTAAATTCTCGCCATCAATGCCGGCGCGGCCCTCGTTCGGCGGCGATGCCGGGTTGGGCGATGGACAAGCGTGCTCAACCAAAATGTAGAATTAACAATAGCCGTTGGGCGGCATGCATGTCGGCGCGGAACTCCGGCCGTTGGCGCGCAAACCGGGCCGCCGTTGCCAGCAGAGACTGCGCCACCTTACGATTGCCGCGCTGGAACTCGCACAGGCCAGCTACGAAATAGGCCCTCGGATGCTTCACAGACAGCCTGAGGCACTCGGTCGCAAGCACCAGGGCGGCATCGAAATTGTTCAAACGTGTACCGCAGACCGCCAGCCCCGCGAGTGCGTTCGCAACATCGACGCCGGCATAGGTCAATATCGCCAGCAGCACCGCTGCACGCGCGACGCGGCCGTTTTCGAAATCGGCGACCGCCAAATCATATAGACGTTGACCAAGGCCTACCGAACCGGATGATTCCGGCGCTAACGATTCCGGCGCTAGCGATGTCGTGGACGCGTCGATCCCGATCGAAGCCCCAATCGTCAAGGCGGTAATCTCGCTTTCATCCCATTCCGACGCCGTCAGCGCCATGATGGCGTTTGCAAGACTATCCCCACCCTGCCGCCGGCGCTTAAAAAACTGATGTGCTTCGCGAAAGAGCGATTTGACCCGCGCCGTGTCAATGTGCGGCGCACCTCCGCCAACGGCTTCGCCCGTCAGGTCCGCGCGATACAGGGTGAGAATTTCCGCGAGGAATTCCGTACTGTGAGTGGGCTGCTCGACACTAATCTGCATGAAAGCTTCTGCCTTGTCGATATCGACGATGTACTAACGCGCTCATAGGCCAAACAAGTAAGGCACTGTGTGCCGAACGGCACAGGCGTTGGGCGGTCGATTATTTAACACATAATTATACCAACAAACTGGATATGCACCATGCAGAAACCACAAGCGACTCCGGCCAAACCGACTCGGGCAAATGTCATGCTGGCGGGAAGCCGACGCGCACCTGGAACGGACGCGGCTCCGACTGACCCGGCTGTGACGAACCGGGTTCCGGCGGACCCGTCTCTGACGAACATGGAGCCGGATTACGGCAAAGCTCGGCACGGCGTCGCGGCGTCGCGGCCGCCGACTTTGAAGGATTGGCAGGCCGTTATGTACCGTTTTCGCGACGTTTTGCGGCAAATTCGCAACAGCGGGCCTGTTCGATCGGACCCCAAGGCGCAGCGGATCATCGCCCGCATGGCCACCGTCCACATGGTTGGCATCCAGGTGAATATGAAAGAAGTTAACGCCCAGATGGACCTGTTGGCGTTGCGCGTCGGCGAGCTTCTGGCGGCGCGCCATGACGATCCGGCCATGACCAACCGGCTCCAGGCACAGTCGAGCGCGCGAGTGAGCGTGCGCGCGAACTTGCGGTTCAACACCGGCAATCAAAACGTACCTGCGGACGATGCCGACGCCCGGCCTCGCCGCATGCTCCTGCGTCTTTGAGTTCGAGCGCTGACGAAGCCGCTTCCCGAAAGGCAAACGGAAAGGATTTGTACCGATGGCCATCCCACCCACCGTGACTAATTTGTTGAACCCGATTTTCTCGGACCCGCCGGCGACTAATTATCCCGCGCTTCCCGGGTCGACCACAAATTTCGTCGACACGATCGAGGGAACGGCGGCTGCCGGAACCGATCCTTCCCTGATCGATCAAACGACCGAGGATCTTTTTCCGTACAACACAGCGACTGGTGCAAACGAAATCTCCAACAGCGTGCCTTCTTCGCAATGGCCGACAGGTTTTACCCCAAACCCTACACCGGCCGAGGTGGCCGCGTTGCCTGCGTCGACGTTCGAGCAATGGGCCTCGCAGTACCAGATCGAATATGTTGGTAACTATCTCGCGAATAACCCGGGCGCCCCGGCCCCTGAGGTCGATATCGGACCCGCCGGCAGCCAAATTCATGTCGTGCTGTCGACCCCGGTGCCCAATCAGCCCCAACAGGTCTATATCATGGATCAACTGCAGCTGACCGATCTCGCAGCAATGTCCACCGCGGATCAGCAGCTGATTGCCAGCACGCAATTCTACCCGACGTTGGCGGCCAGTTTGGGATTGCTAAATACCGATTCAACTCCAAGCGCGGCAACCCTATACGATGTCCAAACTTTGTTTGAAAACACCCCAATTCCCTCGATTCCGGGATCGCCACTCCAGCCGACTTTGGGAGCTGAGGGGCTTAACTTCGGCACAATGGCCTCACAGGCCGCCGACCCCTTCGGCATCACAGTCGCTCCGACAACCATTCCACCCACCGCCACCGGTCCCCTGAAAGCGCCGTCAGGCGGTACTATGACGCAGGCCGACGCGAACGTCTTCAACACGGAGCTGTACGATCTTTATGCCCAGCTTAAACAGGCAGCCAACACGACCTCCCCGCCGACCCCGCCGACTGGTGCCGGCATTTTCAACGTGTCCAACATTGAAACGCAAATCACCGCGATCTTGACTAAATTCCAAAATGCCTATGCGCTGGGACAGATTCCATTATCCACCGGCCCCAACCCGCCGCAGAATCCGTCAGGTAGCAACACCTATACAAATATCGATAGTCTCGACAACAACGCCGGCATTAACCAGGGCTATCAGTCCATCATGCAGTCGGAACGGCAAATTCTGCAGGTTCAGCAGGACAACATGACGCTCACGCAAACCGGGACGCTCGGTGAGCAGCTCGACGCGCCTGATCTGATCGCGTATTTCATGCTCGGCATGAAGCAGACCAGCGACGCCATCAACGTCGAACAGACCCAAATGGTCAGTCAGCAAAACAGTCTGCTCGCCTGCTACACGCAGATGGAACAGATTGTCGCGCAAGTTTTACAGTCGACAAATCTTCAAGGCAGCGCAACCAATCAGACGAATCTTGCGGGGGAATCGATCCCCCCGCCCGCCCCCCAGACGGGAACCTCCGCCGATCTGACCCAAGGCACTTCTGGCGTGCAGCTTACGTACACGCCGCAGCAATTGCAGCTGATCAGCATGTTCAACAACCCGGGGACACTCAATCCGATCGAAGCTCTCAACAGTATCGCTCGCCCGACATCGAATCCTCAATTGATAGTCACTACTGTGGTACCCCCCGCCACAACCCCTACCTACGCTCTGAGCGCGATGGACAGTACGCAGTGGAACCAGTTCAACACGCAGCTTTCGGATGCGGTTTCGCAAATCCAGCAGACGACGCAGCTCGCCACCAATAACATCACAACCCAGCAGCAGGAGGGGGACCAGGAGTTTGCGCTGGCCAATAACGCGTTGAGCAAGGCCCTGGACCTGATGCAGACGATCGGACAAGGCTTCGCGTAACGTCCAATCGGAATCAGCTTCACCATCGACCACAGGCGAGGCCCGCATGATAAAAATCGACCAGCTCGACGTTGGCGTCGAGTTGATTTCGCGCTGGCAGGTGCACGACGAGGTCCATCTTCCGCCGACGCGCGGGCTGAAGACGCCGTTCCTGCCGCTGTATCGGCCACTCGACGAAATCCTCCACCGTCCCTCGCTCGAGGAACGCTTGCCCGGCCTGTTGCAGCCGGCACTTCTCGATCCCGACCTCCTGGAACCGGCCACCCTTGCGGAGGTTCGCATCGAGACCCAAAGGGTACTGGCCGCCAGGGCGCGGCAAGAGGTCGGAGTTCGCAGGAAAGTCCTCGAAGCCGCAGCCTCCCATTTTGATGAAGCGGTCAGCCTGGACAATGCGGTTCGCCGATCGCTGGCCGCCCTGTTGCGCGGATAGTTCGCGGTATCACGAAGACACGCCGGAAAGCCGACACGCGGCGAACCCGAAGCGAAAGTTGACCCGCAAGGACACGGTTGTCTTGATGAGCATCCCTACCACGGCGTCCGTCCTTTCGAACAAGCAGCGCGATTTCATGCTGCTTTATATCTTTGTGTTGGCGCAACATGGCTATGTCGAGCGGGCCGGCGTCTTGGCGGAGGCCATGGCCGTCCTGGGCGATACCTCGGCAGAGGTCGTGCTGGCGCGGGCAGTCTTGGATTTTTTCTTGCAGAACTTCTCCGCGGTGCTTGTGCATCTGGAGGAGCTCGACCGGATAGATCCGATAGAACGCTTCGGATCATACACCTTCAGCCATGCCCAGCGCATGCGTCGGTACCTTAAAGCCCGCTGCTTCCACAAATTGCAGCAACCGGTCCGGGCCCGCGACGTCGTCGATAGCTATCTTCGGCACGGAGCCGAAGTGCTGGAAGCATCAGATCATCTTGATAAGCCGACGCCCCACAAAGGCGGGCCGCGGCTGCCTGGCGCATTGACGTTTCGCAGCTAGCTGGGGGCGGATTTCGATCGCCTGGGATCGCCCGATGGTGTGCATCGCACCTGCGCTCCGATCTCGCATCGCATCGCCGAGGGAGGAGCGGGCGTATTGCCCACGCTGCCGCATTATTTGATCGAATCCATGATTCCGATGCCCCTGGGCTAATACCAAAGCGCGTTAATTTCGACCTGCTCGCAGGGCACGGCCGGGCTTTTCCGGTCATCCAAGCCCTTGATGTGAGCGCAGTTTCCAAGACGCGATAGCCGACAAAGCGGAGGATCGGGGAAATTTATCATTCTTGTCATTTGCGGCACAGAGCTTTCTCGGCGCCTCGGTATCTTGTCGACATCGATCAAATCAGGGACCAGCCCGATGTCCATTCTCGACGGCCTACCAACCCCGAAACAAGTCCAGGACGCGATGAAGATCGCCGCTCCCATGATGGACCAATTGCTGACCGATCTGCCGCCGAAAGAGCAAAGCATCATCGATCTTATGAAGAAGGGCTTGCCGCTGGCCGATATCTTCGCCCTGACCAAACAGCAGCGCGATGCGATGTTTCTCAAGGGATGCCGCATGATTCAGGTCGGCCTGACGCAGAAGGCGCGCGATTGGCTGACGGTGGTCCACACCCTGGATCCGCTCGACCAGCGCGTCATCTATGCGATTGCCTCGACCTATCAGCTCGAAGGCGATGTCGGTACGGCGGCCAAGCTTTACATCCAGTTTCTCGCCCTCAATGCGACGAATGCCGAGGGTTATTTGCGCCTGGGCGAATGCTTTCTCGCGGCGGGCGAATTCGACAAGGCGCAGGCAAGTTTCGGGTTCGCCAAGGTCCAGTGTGAGCGGGGCTGTGGCAGTGACCGGGCCGCCGCCTACGCCAGCCAGATGATCGCCGAAGTCGCCAAACGCGTCGCATCCTGCGACCGACCCGCAATCAAGCAGTAAGGAATTGCGCCATGCCCATTAACGCAAAAGGAATCCACGTTCCCAAGATGCTGCTGCCCACGCCCGCCCTCAAACCGAGCGTGCCACTGATCGGTATGGGGCTGGGAAACCAGAATGGACCCCTGCCGCCGCCGAAGAACCTTTATGGCACAGGCTCGTCGAGCAAGGCGGCGATCCTTGATCAACTCGAAGACATGTCGTCGGGGCTCTCGATCAAGGACGATGATGTCGACGCGATCATCGCCTCGCTGACCTTTACGGCGCATCAAATGGCGGACGCTGCCTCCCAAGGCACGATCACGATGGAATTCAAGATGCAGCAATCCTCCTTCCAGGCTCAGTTGGGGAAGCTTGCGGACGCGCAGAAGCAAATTGAGCAGATGTTGGCGAGCCAAAGTAGTGGCGGATTTCTGGGCGAGCCTCGCGAAACCTTTTGAGGAAATTGGCGCGGCCATCGCCATAGCTTGCGCCGTGCTGACATGCTGGACGGGCGTCGGTGGTGTGGCTTTCACCGCCATAGCCATTGCCTTGATCGTTGTCAGCGCAGCGAGCCTCGCCAATTCCATCGTGACGGACGCCACCGGCGAGGGCATCGGGGGAAACCTCTGCAAGATGTTCGGCGGCAGTGCCGCAGAGCAACAGAAGTGGGATGTAGGCTTCACGGTAGGGCTAGCCGTGGTGTCCCTCGTGCTTTCAATCGTCAGTTTGATTATGAACCCCGGCGCAGCTGGAAACGTCGCGGCCAACATCAGGACGCTCCTGACAATCGGCAAGGTCGCCAGTTGCGTGACCACCATAATGGGGGCAACAAGCAGCGCCATCTCCGCCGGCTACGAATTCGACGCCGCGAACCACGAAGCCACATCCTTGCGCAGTAAGGCTGACGCCGACCGATTTAAAGCCGTGGCCGATGAGTATTCGGCGGCAATCGATCAGCTCATCGACGTGGTCGAACGCGTGGACACCACTTTCACGGGCGAATTGAATTCGATCGCCGAGGCCGCCAAGGAGAGAGGCGATACCTTAGCCCATGCCCATATCGCCTAAACAAACTTTATCCCACAACGGAGACCAACGACCATGAGCAACGGCATTCCCGGTAATTCCGGTGTCAACCCTTTCTTTGGTTTGAAACGGCAAATCGATCTCGATCTCACCGTTCAGCCCACAGGGCTCAACGGCGGCAACATCACACAACCCTACGTTCTGCCAACGGCGGACCTTGCGAATTCGCAATCCTTCGTCAACGCCATAATGATCCAGGCGAACAACCTTTTGGACAATCTGGCGCTCAATGGTTTGCTTGCCAATCGCATGCTGGCGAAGGCGGCCTCGCTGGACAAGGCCAGTGAAGAGGATACCCAGGCGAGCGACACGATGAGCGCCGCCGTGGTGCAGCTTGCCACGGCCTGTGTGTCTTCTGCGGTACAGATCGTGGGATCGAGCATCAGTTTGGGCGATAGCCTGGGGTCGGCAAACGATCAGGCCAAATCAATACAGATGAAGGCGGATGTAACCGCCGCGCAGCCGATGATGAATGCGGACGGGATCCCGATGTTGGATGCTGCCGGGAACCCGATGTTGAATGTTGGCGGGGCCCCAATGTCTGCTGCCGACGCCACGAAACAAGCCAATTTGTTGGATGTCCAAGCCAAGCGCTTGGACGCGTATGCCGACAACATAAAACAAGTTTGGGGCGAAGCTGCCCCGAAAGCCCTCGATGCGCCCGGTGGCGTGGGCGTGGCCGCCTTCAATTCCGAAAAGCTGTTGTCCCAGGCACGAGGCGACCGTTACCAAGCATACGCGACCCAAGCCTCTGCGAATGCCGACGATTACTCCACCCAGAAGAAGAAACTCGACGACAATAAAAAGGCGATCATCGAATACATCAAAACAATGGAGGACTCGGTGGTCGATGAGATGAAAGCGACCACAACGGCCTGATGCATCGGATCCGGGATCGTTCCGCATGAGCACCGAGTTTCGCCAGGTCATCAAGCAATTGTGGTCTTCGCTGGATTTGTCGGCACCCGAGTTCTCGCCGACGGGCTCGATCATGCTCTCGGTCGACGGGTCCAATGTCGAGCTTGCGCGCGCTGCCGATGGCCTGCACATAATGGTGTCGGCCACCGCCGGGCCGTTGTCGGGAAATCCGGTCCAGTTGGCCGACCAGGTTCGCCGCTTGCTTGTCGCGAACCTCGACCACCTGACCGTCAATCGCGCCTGTGCCTGCCTCGATCGCGCCACCGACCCGGCCGCCGTCGTCGTTCGTGCGATGTCGCCCTGCGATTCCCGCAAGCTGGATCAGCTTGCCGCGATCATCGAGGATGTGTCAAACCTCGCCGCGGCGCACGAGCGCGAACTCACCGGACATGGCCGGTTCCCGGCGCAACGGCGCAGCGGCGCGATCGATCCCGCGCTCGAAGGGATGCTTATTTTTGAACCCTAGCCATCGCACGCACGACTGATAAGTTCCAGCCACTCCGCGGACGACCAGTGAGTTTACCCACGCGGACCGTCACATCATGTTCACATACGGGAGGCACGTATGAACGTCGCAGAGCACGGTACAAAAATCACCCCTGGTGCAAGACCCATCGGTCTCACCCGAAAAAAAATTGGAGACATGGTTCGCAAGCAGCTCGGCATTCAAGCGCTCGACGCGGGTGTCTGTCTTGAACTCGCGCGCGCCGAGGAGCAACGCGGTGCCGTTCGAGATGCGCTTCAGATCTATATCGGTTTGGTGCTGAGCGAACCCTGTCATGTCGAGGGTCAAATCGGCCTTGCCGGTTGTGCCCTCCAAAATGGACAAGACGCATTCGCACTTCAGGCCGCTTCTCTCGTGATTGCGCTCGCCCCCACCGACCCCAGGGGCTACCTGCTGTCCGGCCAGGCATGCTTGGCTCTGCGCCAGACGAAAGAGGCCAAGGAAGATCTGACTGATGCCATCAAGGTGGCACGTCGCGCGAACAACACCGCGGTCGAGGCGGCGGCCAACCAGCTCTTATCGACCCTTGCCGCCGCAGCCACCTAGGCGCGCGATCGAAATCGTATCCGATATATATATTCGGATGCGCGATACGTTGGACCAGAGTTTGACCTATGGGCCCGGGCGAACCATGGGAAGTAGCCGACATTGACGCCGATCTTGGCGATTTGCTGAGCTATGCGCTCGCGGAAATTGCCGCGGCGAAAGGCGTGGATACACGCCGGCTGTCGGCGGGCCTCGCCAACGGCACGTCCCTCGCGCAGGCGCTCGATTTTCCCCCGTCCGTCACCGAAATTCTCTATGCGCGGGCGCACCGGTGGTTTTCGCTTGGTCAATACCACCGGGCGGAATTGTTGTTTCGCGCCCTCTGCTTGATCGACGCCGGCCGGGCGGATTTCTGGGTCGGCTTCGGCGTTTGCCTCAGATTGCGGGCGGCCCTTGATGAAGCCCTCCGGGCGTTCGAGACCGCGGCGGACTTGCGCCCGGATTGGGCGCTCCCGCATTTCCACGCCCTGGAATTGCTCGTGCGCCGAGGTGAATGGGAGCGCGCGGCCACCGCGCTGGCAGCGTTTGAAGCAAGGATCGATGACAAGGTGGAGCGTGCAACCATTGTGGAATCCGCCCGATACAAGACCGCAATCGAGATGCGCATAGCGGCGCAGCTCGATGAGAGCCTCGATGAGAGCCCTGCCGCAGCAACAGTGATGGAATGATACCATGAGCCCAATCAGCGGAATATCGGGTGCACCACCCTCTACCATGATCGATGATCTTCTGATCAGGATCGCGAACAACATCGGCGAGGTTGCCGATACGACGGACCAAAGCGACGAGCCGGTTGCCGCGGCGGAAATCCTGCTCGCGGACCTGGCGGCGGACGGTGATCTCGTTCGAAGCGGCTTGGCCCTGTCTCTTGTGGGACTTAGCCCCCCGCAAACGAGGCTTGCTGATTTCAACGCCCCAATGGCCCAGACTCTGCTTGAGAAAGCCCCGGAGGATCGCCCGTCCGACGGGACGCAGTTGCCTTCCGTTCCATCCGGCGAGACCGCGGCTTCGAGGCCTCAGGTTGCTGCGGCGGCCGAGCGGTCGACGTTTGATGCAACCCAGAGCACGTTCAATGCGCTGCAGCAGCTTGCCGACAACCCTGCGCTCCAGGCCGACGGCGGCGGTATCATTCCGTCATTCATTCTCAATGCCGGGATGATACCCGGCATGCAGCAGCCGCTGCTGAATCTTCCTGTCGAGATGGAGGCGGCCGCCGCCCTTCCGGGGGCTACGCCCGAGGATGAGCAGGCGCTGACTTACCTCGCCAACCTGGGAGCGAACGAGGTTTTGCTCGAGAAGCTCCGTAAGATGCTGAAGAAAAAGATCGTGGGCAAGCGGCTCCTGGTCGGCCTTGCCGCGCTGATGACGGCGCTGAGCGTCGTGACCGAGGTTCTGACCAGGGAACTGAGGACCGCGTCCGAAGACCGGGAAGCCAACGAGGAGGCGCACGCTTACGCCGAGATCTCGCGGCCATCGCGGACGCCGCCGTCATCTTTATCTTGAGTGACGTTTGGCACAGAACGCGACGCTCCCTTCCGGTAAGCTGCGTCATCGTGCATCCAGCGTGGAGTTGACGTATCATGCCGATCTCGCCGGTCTCCCCGACGCCACAAAACGTGCCCCCGCCGGCGAGCAACACCGGAACCTCGTCCGCGTCCAATAACGCGTTTGGTTTCTTGACCGTTGCTAACGCCAGCCCGGCGCTCACCCAGGCAGGGGAGATCGACGGCGGCGACGCGTCGTTGCTTCAGGTTACGCTCAACGACCAGGCGACCAGTTCGATGGCCCGCGCAGCCCAGCTTCAAACGCTGGCATCGCGCATACAGGCGTCGGCCAACGCCCTGGCCGCGTCATATGCGCAACAGCACGCCCTCGTTGACGCGAATACCAAACTGCAAGGCGAACTGCAGGACGCGCAAACCAATCTTCCGGGCGACCAGATTCAGCTTGGGAACGACCAAGTTGCGCTTACGACCGCCAATAATAATCTTACGGCAGCCAATAATAAACTTACGGCCGACCAGGCGGCAAACGCGCCCCAGGCCACGATCGAAGCGGACCAAGCCGCGGTCGCCACGGCCACAACCAATCAGGCCACGGCCCAGACCACGTTCGACGCGCAACAAGCCAAAGTCATGGGCGAGCAGAGTACGATTGCCAATGCTCCCAAACAAATTAAAGCCAACGAGGACCAGATCACTTCCATCCAGCAGACCGCGATCCCCGCGATCGTTGCCGAGATCACTACGACGACCGCCGCACTAAAAAAGGCCCAGCAAACCAATACTGCGAGTGGTCAAGTCGTATCGGCACAGCTGCGCGGTATCTTCAACGCAATCGACAAGTTCGAGACGCAGATTCAGACGCAAAACGTCGACCAATGGCTGCAATACAAGTACATAAACGATGCCGATGCAAAACAACTGCAGGCATCCTCAGCGCAATTGGCGAACGAGCTATCTGGGCTGGTCGGTGCCTCTGCCGAAACACTGCCGGCATCCGAAATCACCAATGCCGCGGTCCAGAACAGTGGATCTCGCGTCAAGATCCCGGTCTGACCCGCGCCAAGCGATGTAACTATGGCGGCCCGTCCCGGACCGGACGCTGGAGATCCCGGTGCCGATCCGGTTGTTCCTTCGAAGGCTTCGGTCACAACCCGATCCAGTTCGGTACGACCCAAGCCTTGCGGTGCCGATCCGGCCTAAGATAGGCCGCCAAGCCGTCAGTCCGGACCTATCCGGTTTGGGCAAGTCGGCTCGCTCCGCACCGAACGCGAAGTCGTCACCGTCACGGGGGCTGCCATGTTGATCAATTTCTTGCGGGCGGTCTCCACCCGCGCCGATCTCATGCTGGCGGCTCTCCTGGTTTGTATCGTCTTCATGATGATACTGCCTCTGCCGACGACGCTGATCGACTTGTTGATCGGCATCAATTTATCGTTGGCGGCTATCCTTCTGATGGCCTCCGTCTATCTTCAGGACGTGGTCCAGCTCTCGTCCTTCCCCTCCATTTTGCTGCTGACCACGTTGTTCCGCCTGTCGCTCGCCATTTCGACAACGCGTCTCATTCTCATTCAAGGCGATGCGGGCCACATCATCGACACGTTCGGGCAATTCGTCATTGCCGGCAACCTCGTCGTCGGCCTCGTCGTCTTTCTCATTCTGACCATCGTCAACTTTATGGTGATCACCAAAGGATCCGAGCGCGTCGCCGAGGTCTCTGCCCGATTTTCCCTGGACTCCATGCCCGGCAAGCAGATGTCGATCGACTCCGATATGCGCGGTGGTCAGATCGACATGGACGAAGCCAAGCGACGACGCAGCAAACTGCAGATGGAGAGCCAGCTTTACGGCGCCATGGACGGCGCAATGAAATTTGTCAAAGGTGACGCGATCGCCGGCCTCATCATCATTGCGATCAACCTGATCGGAGGCATCTCCATCGGAACGTTGCAGCGCGGAATGACGTTTAACGCAGCAGTGGAACGCTATTCGCTGCTCACCATCGGTGACGGACTGGTAACGCAAATTCCCGCTCTGTTCATTTCCATGACCGCTGGATTCATTGTCACACGGGTCTCATCGGACCTGAACAAGGATCTCGGCACCGATATCGTCACCCAGTTGATGAACGAACCAAAGGCCTTGCTGATTACGGCGTTCATCCTGGCGATCTTCGCGGTGGTGCCGGGTTTTCCATTTTTTGTGTTTGTGGCGCTGTCCTGCGCCTGCGCCGCCGCAGGCGTGCTGACAATTCGACTGCGCAAGCGTTCTTCAAGCGCCAAGCGCGCCCAGAGGATGCCGTCGTTACTACCCGCGCTCGCCGCCAATAGTCCGGCGCCCTCGTTCCCGGACGACGATGCCAATGACGATACGCCGGTTGAAGGCATCACGTTTTCCCTTGTCGTCCCGCTCATCGTCGACATCTCTTCGGCCGTCCGCAACGCCATCCGACCTAATAGGCTCGACCGGGAGGTCGCGCGTGTGCGTCGCGCGCTCTATTTCGACCTTGGGGTCCCGTTTCCGGGCGTGCACCTGCGCCTGAACGACAATTTGGCCGAGGGCCAATATCGCATCATGGTCAACGAGATTCCGGTCGCCGCCGGGATGGTGCGAATGGGCTGGTTCATTGTCCGGGAAACCGAAGACAACCTCAATATGTTCAGCATACCATTCGAGCGGGGTGACGACTTCTTGCCGAATACGCCGAGCTTTTGGGTGCAAATGAAGCACCTGCCGCTGGTGGAACGCGCCGGCATTCAAACCATGACTGCGTCAGGCATGTTGACCTTTCATCTCGCGCACGTTTTGAAGGGCCATGCGGCCGAATTCATCGGGATACAGGAAACCATGTATCTGATGAGCAAGATGCAAGAAAATTTCGGCGAGCTGACCCGGGAAGCGACCCGTATTCTGCCGGTTATCACCATAACGGATGTCCTCCAGCGCCTCGTGCGCGAGCAGATATCAATTCGCGATATGCGCACCATTCTCGAAGCCTTGGTGGAATGGGGCCAACGCGAAAAAGATCCAATTATTCTCTGCGAACATGTTCGTGGGTCCCTTTCGAGGTATATTACCCACAAGTTCTCCGCGGGCCAAAACATCATACCGGCCTATCTGATCTCAAAGGAAATCGAAGACGCGGTTCGCGGCGCGGTCCGACAGACCAGCGGGGCATCCTATCTGGCGCTATCTCCCGATGTGCATCGCCAGTTGGTCGCCTCGATCAAGGGTGTTGTGGGCGATATCAGTGCGCAGATGATTGCGCCAGTGTTGCTGGCGCCGATGGATATCCGTCGTTTCATGCGCAAGATCGTCGAACGTGATTTTCCCGATCTCGCGGTCCTTTCCTATCAGGAGCTTGATCCAAGCTCCAATGTGCAGCCGCTCGCTCGCATCAAGCTGCAATTATCGACGCAGATTTCCGCAGCATGAAGCCCTTCTGTGGCCATGGAATATGGAAGCGTTCAGCATAGAACCGCGATTTCATCAAGGCGCAATATCAGTCGAGCTTTGGCGGATGCAGACTCTACTGCGCGGCGTTTGTGGTGACGTTGGGGCTGTACATCCTTGCCGAAGGTTTGGGCCAAAGCCCGGCGCTCCTCATGACATGCGCCGCCGCCGTTTGCTTCGGCGTCTGGAGGCGAAACGGGATCTGGGTCAAAATTGGCGTGTTTGTCGCGGTCGGTTACACGATCACGTTTCCTCTGATCTACCAATCGATTGCCAATGGCGAAGTTTTCTCGAGTGTGGTTACGGACAATACAGTTTGGCCACAACTGCTGATTTCGCTCGTCGGGAGCCGTTTGCTAGCCAGCCAAAGCGCATTATCTTTTGCCGAATTTTGGCGGCAGCCTACGCAATACCGCTCAGGCATCGAGATGCAATCGATCCTTTCGGCCGCCGTCCTGGGCTGCTTTTTTACTGTGATCTTCTACCTCGCAGCGCCACGATTAGCGCCGGTGGCAGCTCAGGGGGCGTCAGCTTTCATTGTGTCGACGATACGTGGAGGCACGTTCGTTCACACCACCATAATTTTTTTGTTCTTCGTCATCATGGCCGCAATCGTCGACGCCACCTGGCATAATTGGAAAGACCGGTCGACTCTTGCCAGATTCTGTCGTTTGCTCGAGTTCCAGCAACGTCGGAGCGTCGGCATCCAGCCTGAGGTCCATCATCGAAGACGCGCGTTCCACAGATCCGCAATCACGAACGGCCCGGCTGTTGCTTTCGGCGGTTGAAATCGCGGAAAACGACAGCGGCGGGAAGGCTCGCCTCGCGGCCATTTCCTTCGAAAACTTCCATCAAGCTTCGCGTCGTTTCGTACGCGCGCTGCTTCCGTTTTTGCCGCTGCTCGGGTTTCTCGGTACCGTCATCGGACTGGCGACGGCGATCGCGGGATTGCCGCACGGATCTGAGGGGAGCCCGCACGGTTTCGACGTGTCGGCGAGCTTGGCTGGTCTTGCGATCAAGTTCGAGACCACGTTCCTGGGCCTGGTCGCGAGCATCGTTGCTTCGTTTCTTCTGAACATTCTTGAAAAGCACGAGGCCGAGCTGGCTGCGGCATGCATGCTCACAGTCGAGGCCGCCGTGACCGACCGTGCGCGAGCATCCGATGAATAACATTAATATCGAGACGGACGATGGCTCGATCGACCGAAGCGCGGTGACGCCACTCGCCGTCGATCCTCTCGCCGACCTTTTGTTCAACCTCGTGGCGATCATCGTCATTGCGGTGATCGTAATCCTGCCAACCGTCGATATAACGCGCAAAGTCCGCACGCCGACTTCGGTCGAATTCAAAATCGACGGACGCACGGCGAAGACGCTCGTGGCCACCTCCGAGGGTATCCGTTCCGGCGCCGGCGCTTCGGAGTTCGTTGCCCTGAACCACATCCTCGATGACGAGCAATTCGCGATGCGATTGGATCGGATGCGTAATCGGAACGATGTGCTTCTCGTGTTGATCGAGCCCGACGGATTGGAAGCGGCTTTTTTGTTCGAGTCAGTTGCGAGCGTTCATGGCCCCGCCCAGTTTCGCCAAGTCAGGCTCGACTTCGCCTGCACTTACGCGAGATCAGCGCATGGCGCCGAGATCTGTCCGGAACAGTCGGGGTGGGATCGGAACTCTGGACGATGAATCCTGATTTCAAGGACATTTCCGTCATCACCGATATCGCCGCAAACACCTTTGCTGTCTTCCTCCTGATCTTGCTCCTATTGTTGGCCGCGCAGGTGGACCCGGCATCGTCTCCCACCGACGGCCGAGCCACCGAGACGGTGCTTGACGTCGACGGGGATCTGGCGAGCGTCCTGCGAACTCCGCTCCGGCCAGAGGACATCATCGACACGCTTTATGACAGAGGAAGCGCCGCACGCGGAACCCGGATCGACCTGTTCGACGACCGTGTTGAAATCGTCTCCGGCAACGGGATCAGGCAAATTACCGCAGGCGGACCCGCGGCGACAACGTCGATTGCCGCTGCCATGGAGGTTCCGATCTCGCTCTACGTGTTCGATCATCGCTTCTATCGTACCGTTCTCGACGGCCTTCTAGCTTCAAGACGCGTGTGGCGGGAACTTTCGGTGCCGCAAGCTTTGCGCCGGCGCGATCCCGCGACGGGGCGCCAAACCTGGTCGGCCGGCTTCCTTCAGTTGCTCGCCCGACAGCTCGATCGCGCAAGCTTTCGCCTCGAACTCGCAAGGCTCCTCGGCTCACAGCAGCCCTCCGACCAGGCGTCGGGCCAGGGAAATGCCAAATCGAGCAGCGGCGCCTTCGACCTAGGGGATGAGCAGCCAAGCTCGTTGGTCGAGATGATAAGCCGCTGGTGGCACGCAATCGTGGACGCAGCAATGATCCTCGGAGGACTGCTGTTTGTGTTTTTTGTCGAAGCAGCAGGCCAGTTTTCGAGGACCGAACTCGCCGACAGTGATCGCGGTTACCCGAATTGAGGCTGCGATGGTGTCACCTGCATGACAGCGCGCCCCTTGAAATTGGGTAAACCTTCCACCAGCATTTCAATTCTGGCAGGCGGAGGAGAGTATGAATATCACGTCTTACAACCCGGCGGTTGCAGAGCGCACATCGGAGCTGAAACAGACCCACGAGGTAACTGACACGTCTACGTCGACCAATAAGGCGATTGTGGACCAGGCGAGGCGGTTTGAAGTCCACCTTAACAGGCACGGCTGGTTGAGCTCGCCGCAGACCCCTAACGGCCTCGGTGACCAATCGCAGCCAAACCAATCGCAGCCAATCTAGGCACCGCTCAGGCAAGCAACCGAGCTGCGGGTTCGAAGCATCGGGGCTGCTGCAATCCACCGGCATTTTGGCGTGGGCGTCCGCTTCGGTGCCAGCCCCTTCCGAATGGAAGACGTCAATGTTAGGAGGCTTGGCGATCGGAGGCATGTTCATTCCGAAATGAATTGACATTAGACTTTAGTTAGTCCTATTATAGGAGTGCTCCTATGACGAGGCGCGCATCATTATATTGGGGCCGAGGCATCACCCGTTGGTACGCAGATCATTCGCTGCTCCGCAAAACACCTTCGCTGTTCGCGCAATTGGAATTCCCTGTTCGGCAACCAAGCAGCGAATTCGCCCCGAAACGTTTGAAAGTGCTGATGAAATGAACGCCGAAAAGAGCCAAAAGTGGCCTAAAATGATCAATTTTTTGCAAATTCGCTGTTATTTTCGCTGTTAGCAGCGAAATCCGAACCGAGGATTTGGCCCGGGCCCGGCGGTTCAGCCATTCAACGCTCCCATGGTGGGTAAGCACCAGCAGGCGGCAGGGCGATCGGGTTGGAGCGGGTGAAGCGCTCCAATCCTTCCCGTCCGTTCCTATTCCATTAAACCGGGAAGATGTCCCGGCTCGACGCTACCAAGTTCTGATCGCGATCATGGCGAGCGCAACACCGCGATCCGGCCCGGCCGGACGCTATCGACGACACATGGTTCGGCGCGGCGAACGTCGATAATCTCGCCGTCCTGCCCGCTGGTCATCAGTTTGGTCAACGCACTTGCGGCGCCGATCGTTTTCAGTCGCAAAACTGATCGCCCGATCGGGTACAACTCGGATCTCCAGAGGGTACGTTTTTTGCATCGGCGCGGCTTGAGTTCTGGTTCCGGAGAGGCGCGATTTTCGTATGAAAGTGAGAGCGACGGAATTAAAACGGCTTGGCCTTTTTCGGTCTCTGCCGGGCTGCGCAGTAATCTTCTTGCTTGGGTTCGGGCCGGCGCGTGCGGATGATGCGTCGACTTTTCCAACTAAGAACATCAACATAATCGTCGCCTTCGGCGCGGGTGGTCCGCCAGATACGGTGGCGAGGATCGTGGCGTTTGGTCTTGAACAAAGGCTTGGAAAGCGCGTCCTCGTTCAAAACATGCCTGGAGCAAGCGGCGCATTGGCCGCGAAGGCGGCATCGCGAGCCGCGCCGGATGGTTACACACTTCTGGCGGTCGACATGTCTTTCGTCGTGGCGCGTCACGTTGATGCGAACTTCGACGCCGAGCAGATGAAAGAGTTCAAGCCGGTTGGGCTCGCCGCCCGGATGCCGTTTACGTTCATCGCGTCATCGGCTTTGCTCGTTTCTAATATCACCGATTTCGTGAAGCTCGCTCAAAAGGATCCGAACTCAATCACTGTTGGCCATACCGGAATCGGTACGACACCGTATCTCGCTTATCTGGCATTCGCCAATGCGGCATCGATAACGCCTCGCCTCGTGCCGTATCGTCTCGTCGGTGATGCGGTGAACAATACGATGGCAGGAATTATCTCCGGCGTATTCTCTGCCGCGACCGCCGCGATAGGAGTTCAGGCGTCTGACAAGGTGAAAATTCTGGGTGTGACGGGTGATAAAAGGGTGCCGGGTCTTCCGGATGTTCCGACGTTCTCTGAAAGTGGCATAAAGATGCGTGGCTTCGAACAAGGTGCATGGTACGGCGTTGCGGCTCCCCTCGGCACGCCAGACGCGATCGTGGCCAAGCTCAGTTCCGCGCTCAATGAGGCGACTCAAGATGAAACGCTGAAGGCGCGGCTTATCTCTGCCGGCGGCGAGCTGAAAAGCGGGACGCCCGAGGAATTCTATAACTTTCTGGTCGAGCAAGATGCGTTTTGGGGTGAAACCTTGAAGGGTGCGGGCGTAACGCCAACGGCCGGTGCCGACGTAAGGTAGAAATTCGGAGCGGCATGGAAAACGTCAGAAGATTATACTGGAAACCGTTCGCTTGCGGCGGTTCCAAACAGGAGCCCGTCGACGAAGTCTCTGGCTATTAATTGATGATCACGCTTTGAATGGAGACCTTGAGATCAACGATCTCGGACAAAGTTATCGGTTTGCCATAGCCGTCAAATCGCCCATCAATGCGTTCCATGTGCGGCGGCCGGTCGGGAAAGCGCGTCAGGGGGCGAGTTCTCTGAACCGGCTGGCATGGAACACCAGCGGGCTGACGTGCGGTTCGACCTTGAGCGTTTCGATTTGGAGCAGCGCGATCTCGTGGTCACCGGCCGTGATGCATTGATCGATCGAGCACTCGAGCCAGACCGATGCGCCCTTGATGAACACCGCACCGGCAGCGCTGGATTCCCAACGAATGTCGGCGAAGCGATCGCCGGTTTTGGCCGAGAGCTGATGGCAGGCGACATCATGATCGACGCCTAGGAAACTCACGCCGAGCCGTGGCGAACTCCTAAGCCGCGGCCAGGTCGATGACGTGCTTTGGATGCAGACACATACCAGCGGCGGATCGAGCGACACCGTGGTGAAGGAACTCGCCGCCATGCCGGCAGGCTGGCCGTCGACCAGCGCGCACAAAGCGGCGACACCGCTCGGAAAGCACGCAAAGGCGTTTCGGATATCACGACTGTCCGCAGGCGGCATCATGAAGTGGACTTTTCGATCGGATTACCGCCGCGTGTGCTGATTGCGTGACTTGCGTGCGGCCGAGAGAGCTCATTGATCCTGGCGGCTCTTATATCAAGAATCGTGCCATCGGGCGGTGGTTGGCCTGCGCTTAAATCAAGGTCGCGCGCACCGATAGTGCTGTTACCCCAGCACGCGCACCGCACAGTTACGGCTTGCGTTGCCCGATCAGACGTATTCATGCACGCGGTGCAGAGCACCGTGTTGCATCGGTGGATAGCAGCGGCACAGATTTTGCTGTCGGGTGTTCTCTCGGACGGCACCGCGGTGCAGACACAGATGAACGACGATGGCCGGTCCGCAAGGATTTGGACCCCAGGAAGACTGCAAGTCGCGAGCCGAGCGTGGAGTTGTTTCGATGAAGACCAAAATGCATCTCGCCTTCGACTTGTCATGGACCCATGTCGATGGCCGGTGGAGAACACCGGGGTCGTGGACGGGTCGGCTCTATCCCGATTTCGATGTATTCAAGGAGGTTGCAAGCATCGCCGAGCGCGGTAGGATCGACCTGATCTTTTTCGGCGACAATGCCGGCGTCCACAACACTTGGCGCGGTTCGGCCGACGAAGCCGTGCGCTGGGGCGTCGGCTATCCGCGCCTGGACATGAGCCCGTACATTGCCGTTCTGGCCCAGCAGACCAAGCATGTAGGTTTTGGTCTGACCTATTCGTCCACCTACCTGCCGCCTTATTACGTCGCGAGATTGCTCAACTCGCTTGACCACATCACCAATGGCCGCATCGCCTTCAACGTCGTCGCCTCGACGAGCCGGGGCGGCGCCGCGAACTACGGCTTTGATGCGCTGATGGAGCACAATTCACGCTACGACCGAATGGAGGAGTTTATCGATATCTGCAAAGCATTGTGGGAGAGCGCAGAGCCTGACGCCTTCATCTGGGATCGCAAGACCGGGATCGTCGCTGATCCCAGTAAGGTCCGGGAGATCAACCATGTGGGCCGCTTCTTTAGCGTCAAAGGACCGTTGCAATGCTTACCGTCGCCGCAGGGGCGGCCGGTGCTGATCCAGGCCGGCGGGTCGCCGCGCGGCATCAATGCCTCGGCGCATTTCGCGGACTATATCTTCGGAGCCGGCAAGCCGCTGCCCCTGAAAGTAAAGCACCGGCGGGAGCTCGATGCCGCGCTGACGGCGGAGGGGCGTGACCCAAGTCAGATAGGCATACTCTGGGACATTATTCTCGTCATCGAAGAAACCGAAGCCGAGGCAAAGCGACGCCGCGAGCATCTGGTCCAGTCGATGCCGCTGGAAGCCGTGGGCGCCTGGATCTCCGGTAGCTCCGGCTATGACTTCTCCAAGTTGCCGGCCCGATTCAAGCTGCGCGAATTGAACGAGGAGATCATCGCGAGCCAGGCCTCTCCGGTCGGTTTCGTGCATAAGATGGCCTTCGAGGTCGGGGAGGAGGCCGAGGTCACGCGCGAGGAGTTCTTCGAGCGCGGGCGGCGTGCCGCGACCGCGTATGACCATACCATTGCGGGCACCGCTGAACAGGTGGCTGATCTGCTTGAGGAGGAATTCGAAGCAACCGGCAGCCGCGGTGGTTTCATGATCGCGCATCCGATCTCGACACCGCGCGATTTGTTGAACGTCACCGATTTTTTGGTGCCGGAGTTGCAACGCCGCGGCCGCTTTCGCACCGAATATGAAGGCAACACCCTCAAAGATAATCTCGCCATTGCTGCCTAGGGCTAAGTGCCTCGACGCCTCGGCTCGATAGCCTCACGTCGGTACCGACACGGCAAGACATTTCCGGCCCATTGCGCTTCCGATTACATCCAACCGCTATGCATACCCTCGACGTCGCTACTGCTGATATTCGAGGGTCATGAACCCGTCCGGTAGCTGCGTCATTCCCATGATGGCCGGCCCAGCCGTAGCGAGGAGCACCTCGAAGGTCTTGCGGATGTCGGCCTCGGTGTTGTTGGTGAAGATGCTCATCATGTCCTCGCGCGCTTCATCGCGGAACAGTGTGAGGGCTTGCCCTTCGAGCTTCATCTCCTTGCCGCGATCGAGCCAGACCGCGTCGTTGGTGCGCAGGATTTCGATCGCTTCACGATAAGCGGCGAGAAAGGCTTTGATGTTCGCCGGATGTGCCGCGGCATAATTCATCTCGGCGGTATACATCAGGAAGGGCGTATCCGGCAGGCCGAGTTGCCCGACCAACTGCCGAACGGTGGCGAGCACGCGGAACTTACCTGTCGCCACGATCGCCGGAGTGAGCGAGTTGAACATCTGTGTCGCGTCGAGCTGGCCCTGCTCCAGCAGACCGCGAAGCAAGTTGGGCGCGCCTTCCTGGAGGAGCGCTTGCTTCTCCAGTTCGACACCGTAGTTCTTGCGCGCAACGGTACGCATCACGGCCCAATCGAGATTGGTGCGGCTGTAGAGGCCAAGCTTCTTGCCCTTAAGGTCCCCCATCGTCCGCACCGGTGAGTCCACAGGCACGATCACCGTATTCGCCCAGATCAGGAACGGCGCGATCCCTACGACTTTGATCCCGGCATTTCTCATGCGGGACAGGTCATTCCAATCGAACAGACCGATTTCGGCGGCGTCGGCTTGTATAGCCGTGGCCTGCGCCTGGGTGGTCGCGGCGTAGATGACCTGCAGGGTGAAACCGTATTTCTTGTCGAGAGCAAATTTATGAATTACATAGGGTGGAAAAGAGTTAGTCGCGAACGGGCCGACCAGCAGCCGTATCGTCCCGCCGTCGCCTTTAATCGCGGCTTGTGCGATCGTCTCTTCCGCCACGGTCGGCAAGCAGATCGCCGACGCACAGATAAGGACGGAGAGCGAGACGATAGCCCGCTTTGGCGCGCAAGGGAGAACCAAGGGGCGCGTTCCTTCCTTCGTGTGGCCGGACGCCGGTCAGGCAGCGACGCGGAGATTGTCCTTCAGGGTGGTGCCTTCATATTCGGTGCGGAATCGGCCGCGTCGCTGAAGCTCCGGCACCAGAAAATCAACCACGTTGAGCAAGTCGCGCGGCGTGGATTGAGGGTGCGCGATCATGAAACCACCACGGCTGCCGGTCGCCTCGAATTCCTCTTCAAGATAGTCCGCGATCTGTTCAGCGCTGCCGGCGATCGTGCCCTCATAGGCAGTGGCGATCTTCATGCCGTGCTCGAAAAACTCCTCGCGGGTCATCTCGGTGTCCTCGCCGAGACGAAGCGCCAGCTTATGAACAAGGCCGACCGGCGACGCATTCGTGGCGGCGATTTCCTTGTTGAGTTCGCCCAGCGAGAAGCGCGCCGGTAATTTGGAGAAATCGAAGCCCGAGTTATGGGAGATGAACGCCCCCGCCGCTTCCGGCGGAATTGCGGTCAACAACATCTCCTTGCGGCGCTGGGCCTCCGCCTCGGTCTCTCCAACCACGAGCACGATGTCCCACAGGATACCGATCTGGCTCGGATCGCGTCCCTTGGCTCGCAGCTCCGCATCCAGCGATTGCCGGTGCACGATGTTGTACTTGGTCGGTTTGCAAGCCGCGAACACGTAATCCGCGAAATGCGCCGATGCCTTGATGCCGCGCGGCGATCCGCCGGCTTGGATCAGCACCGGGCGCCCTTGCGGCGACGGCACGCAACTTAGCGGGCCCTTGACCTTGAAGAACGCCCCCGCGTGATCGATAGGCCTGACCTTCTCCGGGGCGTCGACCACGATACCGGTGTCGCGATCCCATATGAGCGCATCCGAATCGACGCTTGCCCACAGCGCCTTGCAGACATCGACGAACTCCTCCATGCGATCGTAACGGGAGTCATGCTCCATAAGCTCGTCGTACCCGTAATTTGCGGCGTCGGCACGTCGCGTGGAGGTGACGACGTTGAACGCCATGCGACCATTCGTGACATGATCAAGTGAGTTGAGCAGCCGCGAGACATAGATACGGATGCATGAAGGTGGACGAATAGGTGATGCCAAAGCCGACATGCTTGGTGTGCTCGGAAAGAATCGCGATGTAAGGGCTCATGTCCTGACGCGGCCAGCCGATGCCCCAGCGAACGGCCTCGTCTTGTGAGCCCCGCCACGTGCTCGGGATCCCGGTGCCATCGCCGAAGAACAGCATGTCGATCCGGCCGCGCTCCGCAATACTGGCGATCTCCTTGTAGATGCCGATATCCGGATAGATCCGGCCGACCCAGGAACCCGGCATGCGCCAGCGTCCCTCCAGATGGGTCCACGACAGATCGAATGCGAGATGCATCTTGGTCTTCTTCATGTCCTGCTTTCCCCGCCGGCGATATCGATCGTCATTGATAGTCGAGGGTCATAAATCCCGGCGGCAGTGCGCTCAGTCCGAGCGCAACCGGGCCGGCCGTAGCCAACAGGAGATCGAACGTCTTGCGTATATCGTCCTCCGTCGTGGACGAGAATTTACCGATCAGATCCTTTCGCGCCGCGTCCCGAAACGGGACGATGTCCCGCTCGTCAATCTTCATCTCCTTACCGCGCTCGATCCACACGAAGTCGTCCGTCTTCATGATCTCGAGCGTCTCGCGGAACGCGGAGAGGAAAGCCCGCACATTGGCCGGATGAGCTTCCGCATAGTTCGAATCGCACATGTAGAGCAGGAACGGCGCATCGGGCAGGCCTAGCTGCGCGATCAACTCGCGGATTTGGACCAGGGGCCGGAAGTTCCCGGTCGCAAACATCGCCGGCGCCAATGAGTTGAACATTTCGGTGGCATCGAGCTGGCCCTGCTCGAGCAGGCCTCGCAACAAGCCGACGGAACCTTCCTGAACGATGACCTCTTTTTCGAGGTCGAAGCCGAAATTGCGCTGCGCCGCCGCCCGCATCACGACAAAATTCAGCGAGTTGCGGTTGGTCACGCCGAGCTTTTTGCCTTTGAGGTCCGCCAGTGTTCGGATTGACGAAGATGCCGGCACCACGGCGAAATCCGCCCAGGCCAGGAACGGCGAGACGCCGACGACCTTGATTCCGGCATTCCGCCATCGTGCGATGTCGCTCCAGAAAACATTACCGATCTCGGCGCCGCCGCTTTGAATGGCGGTGATCATCGCTTGCGGGTTTGCCGCCGGCACGACTTGCAACTCGAACCCATATTTGGCGTCGAGTTTGTACTTCCGCATCACGAATGGAATAAACGAGTTGGTCCCCGCCGGGTTCGTCAGCAGTCGGACCCTGCCGCCGTCGCCTTTGTATCCCGGTTGAGGGATGTCATCGGCCTTCGCCGCTGGAATGACAGCAACCAGGCACAGCAGCGCCAGCGCCCGAAGCCGAACGTTCCGCGACGACCCCGGTTTCGTCATTGTTCGACTCTCATTTCCGCCGCGCTCCGCGAATTGCCGTCAAAGTATTGCATCCGAATTCTGCGAAAGTCGCTCGCATCGATGCGATCGCGTCCTGCTCTCTTGATAAACTCTGATATCAGATCAGCCGGCGAAGGCGGGGCGCGATTTCGATCCATGGCGGCGTGCTCCGGTTCGGTCAAACGCATCACTGGCGCAGATTTTCGCGCAGGGTCGTGCCCTCATAGCGGGTTCGGAACCGGCCCCGGCGCTGCAATTCGGGAATCAGGAAGTCGACGATGTCCATGGTGTCTCGGGGCGTGGTGTAGGGGTGCGAGATCATGAAGCCGCCGCGACAGCCGGTTGCCTCGAACTCCTCTTCCATGAAATCGGCAAGCTGCGCCGGCGTCCCGGCGACCGTCCGGTCGTAGCCGGTTGCCACGCGCAGGCCGTGGTGGAAGAACTCCTCGCGCGTAAGCTCGGCATCTTCGCCGACCTGCTCGGCCAGCTTGGCGATGAAACTGACCGGCGAGGCCTGCGTTGCGGCGATCTCGCGGCTTACCTGCGCCGGCGAGAAGCGGTCCGGAAGCTTGGAGAAATCGTAGCCGACATTATGCGAGAGGTAGGCACCGACCGCTTCCGGCGGCAGCATGTCGAGCAACGCTTCCTTCTTCGCCTTGGCCTCGTGCGGAGTAGCGCCTACGATCAACGCCGTGCTGAACAATATCCCGACCGTAGCGGGATCCCGACCTTTCGCGGTCAGCGCCTTGTCCAGCGCTTCCCGGTGCCTGATTTTCGCGGCCTGCGGCGGGGCTGCAGCAAAAACGAGATCGGCGAAATGTGCCGAGGCCTGAATGCCGCGCGGCGAGCCGCCGGCCTGAACCAGCACCGGCCAGCCCTGGGGCGAGGGAACCGTATTCAGCGGACCGCGGACCTTGAAGAATTGTCCCACGTGGTTGATCGCGCGCACCTTGGTCGGATCGCACACAACGCCGGTGTCGCGGTCCCAGACGAACGCATCGGACTCGACGCTCGCCCACAAGGCCTTGCATACGTCGACGAACTCCTCCATCCGATCATACCGGGAATTATGGTCCATCAGCTCGTCGAAGCCGTAATTCGCGGCGTCCGACCGCCGCGTCGAGGTGATCACGTTGAACGCCATGCGCCCATCCGTAATCAAATCAAGCGAATTGAGAAGGCGCGCGACGAAGAACGGCGGCATGAACGTGGACGCATAGGTGAGGCCGAAGCCGACATGCCTGGTCACACGCGACATCGCCGTGATGTAAGGGCTCATGTCCTGGCGCGGCCACTGTATGCCCCACCGCGTGCCCACCTCCTCGGAATTCTGCCAAGTCGCCGGAATGCCGGTGCCGTCGCCGAAGAACAGCATGTCTATGCAACCACGCTCCGCGATGCGGGCGAGGTCTTCGAACATGCTCACGTCGGGATATTTTCGGTGCGCCCAGGAGCCGACGGTCCGCCACCGTCCGTCGGTGTGAGTGAATGACAGGTCAAATGCAAGGTGCATCTTCGTCTTCATCACCGCGATCCTTTGCCCTGCGTCGTATCGCGCCCGCGGGCAGCATTATAGTCGGCCGGCATCATTGATAGTCGAGGGTCATGAACCCGGGCGAGAGCGAGTTGATGCCTAGTATCCCGGGCCCGGCAGTCGCGAGCAACAGGTCGAAGGCCTTCCTGATATTGGCCTCGGTGTCCGGCGCAAATTTCACCCAGATGTCGGTGCGCGCCTCCTTGCGAAACAGGGCCGCGGCCTCTTCCGACATGTTCATTTCCTTGCCACGCTCCAGCCAGACAGCGTCGTTGGTCTGAAGGATCAGCACCGCCTCGCGATATGCCGCGAGGAAGGCTTTCACGTTATCGGGATGCGCCGCCGCGTAGTTCATTTCGACCGTGTAGAGAAGGAATGGAGTGTCCGGGAGATCGACCTGGTGGACAAGATCGCTGACCTTGGCGAGCACGCGGAATTTGCCGGACGTGATAAGCGCCGGAGTAAGCGAGTTGAACATCTCGGTCGCGTCCAGGTGACCCTGCTCGGCCAGGCCCCGCAGCAACGCAGGCGCGCCCTCCACGATCGTCGCCTGTTTCTCAAGATCGAAATTATAGATCCTTTGGGTCAGCGCGCGCTCGAGGATGTAGTTGAGTGAAGTGCGGCCGGTAACGCCGTAGTTCCGGCCTTTGAGATCGCCAAGCGTGCGGATCGGCGAACCCACGGGAACGATCGAAAAATCTGCGCCCCAACGCAGGAAGGGACCGATCCCGACGACCTTTATGCCGGCGCTGCGCATGCGCTGGATGTCGTTCCAGCCGAACGTCGCGAGTTCGGCGCTGCCGGCCTGGATTGCGGTAATCCCCGACTGTGTCGTGCCCTGTGGCATGCCTTGCAGCTCGAAGCCATATTTCTTGTCGAGCGCGAATTTCTCGATGACGAAGGGCAGGTACGAATTCGTGCCCGACGGACTATAGAGCAGCCGCAATTTGCCGCCGTCGCCTCTGGTCTCGGCCCTCGCCGACAGCGTAGCCGCCACGACTAAAAAGCCGACGGCCGCGAGAATTGCGACCTTTGTCAGCGCGCGCGAATTCTCCGTGTTTGCGGTGTTAGTCGTCATCGAGGCTTCCGATATGCCGGACCAGCCGCTCCACCACGGAACGACTGGTCTCGAAGACGCGCACGTCCTCGTAAGATCGCGGCCGCGTCAGGTCGCAAAGATCGACCTCGTCGCAAAATCTTGCTCCCGGTCCCTTCGTCATCATCAATATTCGGTCGCTCAAAAAGGTGGCTTCGAATGCGTTGTGAGTGACGAACAGGACGGTCGAGCGGAAACGACTCCAGATCGTGAGCAATTGCTGTCGCAGACGGCGTGCGGTGAGTTCATCAAGCGCGCTGAATGGTTCGTCCATCAGCAAAACCTCGGGCTCGATAGCAAAGGCCCGCGCGATGGAGGCCCGCTGCTGCATGCCGCCCGACAGCTGCATGGGGTAGAAATCACCGAAGTCCGAGAGCTCGACGAGCGCCAGGCACCGGTCGATCCGTTCCTTCCATTCGGCGGCGGCAAAGCGGGCGGCTTGCAGGGCGAATTCGACGTTGCCCCGCACGGTGCGCCACGGCATAAGCCGTGGTTCTTGGAACACATAGGCGATGCGCACGCCATTCGCGATTTGCTCGGCCACCGGGCGTCCGAGAATCCGCGCCTCGCCGTCATAGCGGTCGTCGAGCCCCCCGAGAATATTCAGCAACGTGGACTTGCCGCAGCCCGAAGGCCCCAGAATGCACACAAATTCTCCGGGTCTTATGCTGAAAGTAGCACCGTCAAGCGCCTTCCAACCGCCGGCGTTGCCCTTGCCGGCAAAGCTCTTGCTGATTTGCGTGACTTCAATCGACGCAGCGCTCGTCATGTCGGTGCTCGCTCGATCGAAAGGGGGTGCCCACTGGCGCGATCACGATCAGCGAGTCAAAACTCGCAAAGCGTCTCGCGCAGAGTTGGTTTGGTGTATTCGGTGCGGACGAGGCCGCGTTGCTGCAGGGCAGGGACGAGCCCTTCGGTGATCTCGAGAATATAACGCCGGTTGATGTTGTTGAACGGATGCTTCAGCAGGAAACCGTCACCGCCGACTTCCTCCATCACTTCGGCCATTCGCTCCGCAACTTGGTCGGGGGTTCCAACCGCTTCTACCGATGTGCCTTTGCCGCCTTCCATCACCACTTGACGCAGCGTCTTGCCGCTTCCGAACTGCGCAAACCGAGCGAGCGATGTGGTCTCGCCATTGGTCGTCAGCTCCGGCAGGGGTTTGTCGAGATCGAATTGAGACAGGTCGATGTCGCTGAGCGCGCTGTAAAGCGAGAGGGCTCGTTCCTGGAAACGACGGGTCGCGAGGCCGCGGGTATCCTTCGCCTTGGCGTCCTCTTCCGTCTCACCGAGCACCGGGGCAAATAGAAACAGCACCTTGATGCTATCGGGGTCGCGGCCGAACTTCGCCGCGCGGGCGCGGACGTCGTCGCGAAATGCCTTCATGGCCTTGGTGCCGTTCGCGCTGGCGATAATCGAATCCGCGTGCTTCGCGGCGAAATCGCGGCCGCGCGGCGAGCCGCCGGCCTGGATATAGGTGGGGCGACCCTGTGGTGACGGCGCGGTATTCAATGGACCTCGGCACTTGTAATACTTGCCCTCGAAGTGGATCGGGCGAACCTTGGTATGGTCGGCGTAGGTCTCGGTCTTGCGATCGAGGAGGATGGCATCGGCATCCCAAGACCCGAACAGCTTGTTGACGACATCCATGAATTCGTCCGCGATCTCGTAACGCAGATCATGCGGCGGGAGCTTGTCGAGGCCGAAATTCTGCGCTGCCGCGTCTTCGCCGCTGGTTACGATGTTCCAGCCGAACCGGCCTTTCGTAATATGGTCAATAGTGGCGCAGAGGCGCGCCAGCAAAAATGGCTGGTAGCCCAGGGTCGATAGGGTCGCAACGATGCCAAGGCGCGAGGTCTGGGCGCCGATTACGGCTGCCAGCGGGGCCGGGTCGTGCTTGGGAACCTGGATCGCATTTTTGAGATATTGCTTGGTGCTGCCGCCATAGGCCTCGGACAGCATCAACGTGTCTTCGAGGATAATATAGTCGAAGCAGGCGCGCTCCAGCGCCTTGGCCATCTCGACATAGAAATCGCCGGTCCAGGGGTTGCCGCCGGCCGAGGAAAGCGGATCAAGCCATTCGTCCATGGCGAAGTTCGTGAACCAACTCAAATGAAATTTCTTACGCGCCATGAGCCTTCCTTTCAGGGGCGGCCGGTCCGGACAATAGGGTCGAGGCCATTATTGGTATTGCAGGGTCATGAACACATCGGGGAGCTTGCTCATTCCCAGGACCTTCGGCCCCGCAGTCGCGAGCAGGATGTCAAACATGTTCCTGATACCGGCCTCGGTCCCGGGCTCGAACTTGCTCATCAGATCGGCGCGCATCTCGTCGCGCAGCGGCGGTATCGCGGCGTCGGCCATTTTCTGGATCCGTCCCTCCTCCATCCAAATGTCGTCATTGACGTTGAGGATCTGAACGGCCTCCCGATAGGCCGCGAGATAGGCCCGGATATTGGCGGGATGCACCCCGGCGTAGCTCTCCGCGGCCGCATGAAAAAGGAACGGGACATCGCCGTCGAGGCCAAGCTGTCCAAGAAGATCACGCATCTGGTACAACACGCGGAACTTGCCGGTGACGGTCATGGCCGGCGTGATGTTGTTATACATGAACGTTGCGTCGAGCTTTCCCTGCTCAATGAGGCCGCGCAACAGGCCGACACCCCCCTCCTGGACGGAGGCGTCTCTCTCGAGGTCGAGATTATACGTCTTCATCGCCGCGGCCCTGATGACGAACCACGTGGTATCGTTGCGGGTATCGGTGCCGACCTTCTTTCCCCTGAGGTCACCCAGATTTTGGATGGGCGAGGACGTCGGCACGATGATGTGATCGCCCCATTTGAACATCGGAACGATCGCCATGATCTTGACGCCGGCGTGCCGCAGCGATGCGAGCATCATGAGGTCGGCGACAGCAACATCGGCACCGCCGGATTGGACGGCTGTCATTGCGGCCTGAGAATTGCCGACCGGAACGATCTGTAATTCGAACCCGTATTTCTTGTCGAGATTGAATTTCTGCATTGTGAAGACGGCGAAGGCGTTGGTGCCGGCTCCGAGATTTCGTGAGCCGCACGACGCCACCATCACCTTGGTAATTCGCGGCTGGTGGGTCGTTGGCCGCCATGGATGGCACAGCAGCGGTGAGTGCAACTGCGAAGACAAACAAAGCGTTCAAACCAGCCTTCATCTTCATCTCCATTGCGTCGGTCTCAGAGTGTCGAGACGATCGAATTGATTAATCCTCAATGCCGGTTGAGGCGGCGTCGCGCCGAACGGTTTTGCTGACGTGCGCGATTTCCGAGGCGTGCGTCTTGCGCCATGTCGTCTTCGCAAGTCTGCCGCATCACAACCGCCGCAACGCGGGGCGCCATTTGAACAGACGGCGCTCCAAACCGCCGAGCAAGACGATCTCGATGAACAGCATGATCAGCATGAACAGAACCGCATGGGCGAGGATCTCGCCCATGTTGAAGGTCTGGTAGTAGAACTCGATCTTGTAACCGATGCCGTTGCTGCGTCCGATCAGTTCAACGAACAGCACCAGTTTCCAAATCAATCCCAGACCGAAGCGGGTGGAAGCGAGCAGGATGGGCGTCAGTTGCGGCGCGACGACCGACCGGATGATATGCCACCTTGTCGCGTGGTAGGCTTTCGACATGTCGATCAGCTTCTGATCGATGCCCTTGATACCGTCCCAGATATTGATGGTGAGGTAAGGCACCACCGGAATGGCCGACGCAAGCACCGCCGCCCTCTCGTTCAACCCGACAACAAGATAAATCGTCAGAATCAGAACGAGGCTCGGCAGCGTCATGCAGCCAACGACCCAGACGTCGAAGAAACGCTCCGCCACCCTCGAAAGTCCCATGGCAAAGCCAAGTACCACGGCGATCGACATCGCCAGGCAGAAAGCCAGCAGAATGCGCGCCATGCTGATTGCAACGTCGCCCCAGATCTCGCCGGACAGCATGTCGTCCCAAAGCACACGGGCTACCGCCGGCGGTGAAGGCATGATGCTCGGCGGCAAAATCGCCGCGCCGAGGAACCAAAGTCCGATCAATGCCAGGACCGAAGCTGCCTTGATGAGATAATCGCCCCCCCCGTGATCGAGCCGCTGTTTTAGCGTAACGGCGACCCGCTCGAGTACGCTTGTTAGGATCGGGCGGGTTGTTATCGACGAGGTAGCGGCGACAGGATGCGACATAGGGGGTTATCCGTTCACTTCGTGGCCCTTATCCGCCTGGTTGCAATCATCACGTCACCGGGAACCGCTTCGCGAGATTGGGATTACGAACCAAAATATTCTCGATCATCGGTGGGCTCCCGAAGGGATCGTGCGTATTCTTGCTGAGCGCGCCACGATGCCGTCGCTGGTTTGAGTCCTGGCTCCGAAGCATTCGGACTGCCCAGCCGCGGACTTAGGGTGGCGAATTAGAGGAGCTTCCCGCTTTGCGTTCGCGTATCGCACGACTGCAAACTCGATATACAAGGAACGTGCCAACAGCCGTGCTCGTGTCGGCGCCCGTTCCCGGCAAACTATGCCGTTGAATGAATTTGTGCGTCCCGCGAAGGAGCACGTCTGTCGTCTGTTATGCAGGAACTTGATCGCTGGTCTGGAAGGTTCCAACGGTACAATCTTGGTCCCGTGCACACATTTTATGCGGATCACGCATGTGGACGGAGCCCCAACTTCCACATCCGCGCAGTAAAGGCGTGTTCTTCGGGACCGAGCACATCGCCGTAAATCGACGTGGTGCGCGACGACGCGCGACCGAGCCACCTGGTACCTGCGGAACACTTGGTAAGGGCCGGTCTTTGCCTCAGAATTCTCGCAGCGTATCGCGCAGATGAGTTTGGGTGTACTGCGTACGCACCAGCCCTCGCCGCTGCAGCGCCGGAACCAGGCCCTCGGTGATTTCGCTCGTATAGCGGCGGCTGTTGTTGCGAAAAGGGGTCTTGATCAGGAAGCCGTCGCCGCCGACTTCCTCCATCACCTCGCCCATTCGCTTTGCGACGGAATCCGGGGTGCCTACCAGTTCCACTGATGTGCCGGTGCCGCCGTCGGCCACCAGTTGGCGGAGTGTCTTGCCGCTGCCGAATTGCTGGAATTTGTCGAGCGAACCCTGTTCGCCGTTGGTCACCAGTTTTGCAGGGAGTGGTTTTTCCAGCTCGTATTTCGAGAAATCGACGTCGGTGAACGATCCGTACTTGGCCAACGAATGTTCGATGAAGGCGGGCGAGGTCACCAGTCCGGTGAACTTCTCACGCGCCTCGTCATCGGTCTCGCCCAGCACCGGCGCCGCAAGGAACAAGACCTTGATATCATCGGGATCGCGTCCCATGGCGGCAGCCTTGGCGCGAACATCGTCGCGGTAGGCTTTCATGCCGGGAATGCCGTTTGCCACGGCGATGATGGAGTCGGCATGCTTGGCGGCAAAGGCCCGTCCGGTCGGCGAGCCTCCGGCCTGCACATAGGTCGGACGTCCCTGCGGGCACGGCGCCGTATTCAAAGGTCCGCGGCACTTGAAGTATTTGCCTTCGAAATGAATGGGGCGCACCTTGGCGAAATCCGCGTAGGTGTCGGTTTTGCGGTCCAGCACGATCGCATCCGGAGCCCAGGATGCAAACAACTGGTTCACCACCTCCATGTATTCGTGTGCCATTTCATAGCGCAGTTCGCGCGGCGGCAATTTATCCAAGCCGAAATTCTGCGCCGCCGTGTCTTCACCGCTGGTGACGATATTCCAACCGAAGCGACCTTCAGCGATGTGGTCGATGGTCGCGCACAGGCGAGCCAACAGGAACGGAGGATAAGCCATGGTGGAGAGCGTCGACACGATGCCTATGTTGGTGGTCGAGCCTGCGATCAATGCCGCCAGCGGCGCCGGGTCGTGCTTGGGGACCATGATCGCTTTTTTCAAGTACACCTCGGTGCTGTGACCATAAGCGTCCGACAGCATCAAGGTGTCTTCCAGCATAAGGTAGTCGAAGCAGGCCCGTTCCAGCGCACGCGCCATTTCGACATAATATTTTCCGTTCCAGGGGCAACCGCCGCCGCCGGCGAAGGGATCGTTCCACTCGTCGACAGTGAAGTTGGTAAACCATCCCAGGTGAAACTTCTTCGTCATCCGCGTGTTCCCTTCACAACGCTTTCAAACCATCGCGTAACCGGAACGTGCCGTTGAACGCGGCGCCGACCGCCACCGCAACGGCCTGTTCCATTTATCGGCGATGCAATCGGCGAGCCAACCGAAGTGAAATCGCTTCGGCATGAGGCCCCTTCCTTGGTGAGCGGTCAACGCACTCCAACCGAAACGGAAAATCATGTGCCATGACCGGAACAATCATCGAAACAATCAGGCGAACGCTAAGTTCGGTTGATTTTCGGATCGGGATCCATGTGCCGCGCGAGGTCCTCCGCGCAAGCGGTGGTGAGGCCCGCCAGCATGAAGGCGTCGAAGGCGACCGACACGTCATTGGTCATGTCTTCGATGCGCAGCCGCAGGTCATTGCCGCGCCGATCTATGGTGAGGCGAACCTGCGCGAATTCATTCGAAATGATCCATTCCGCGCAGTTGCCGAAGTCCCGCGTCGTCGACATGACGTCCTCTAAATCAGGAAAGGCGTGCTTTCGAGAGGCTCATTGTTCTTGAGCAGGTTGACCTTTTTACGCTTGATCCGCCACCCTTGCGGCTTCAACTCAAGTGAGAACTCGCAGCGCGCCGAATGGATGGTTTGACGATGACGGGCAAGCTCGACCAGCAGCATCATGGCGTTCACCTCCAGCGAGTGATTGACCGGATCGGGCTCCCCGACCTCGACGTTGGAGATGATGCGGTGGACGCGCGAAGCGGGGTCCTGCGCATAGGCGTGGCCTGATCGCAGCCGCTTGACGCGCCGCGCCATCGCGGTCTTGTCGTCATGGATGATCGAGACGTGCGCGGTCGGGTCGATGTCGTCGCGGCCCGCCGGCACCCAGTAACAGGCATCCTCGGTGAACAGGTCGAGCCATGCTTCGAATTGCTGGGTATCGAGAAGCCTTGCCTCCCTGTAGAGGAACTGCTCGATCTCGGCGCGATCCGCTGCCATGGCTCACTCCGCGGCGACTGGGACGAGCGAAGGCGCCGCCGTCATCAGTCGCTTCCAGTTCTGGTAAAGCCCGCGATGCTGGGTCTCGTCCGACATGGTGCCGGTCATGTAGCCGTTGCGCATCTCCTCGCGGTCAAGCCCGCGCGAGAACATCAGCCATTCCACCGCGCCGCTCTGCAGGCCTTCCTGGGTCCGCTCGAAAATTTCCATGTCGTCGGTGAAGAAGGTGCCGGCGGCACCGAACTCGAATTCCTGGTCCCGCATGCGCTGGATGTTTACCTCGTCCGTCGCGCCGTCGAGGCGAACCACGTTGGTGTAGATTTCGGTCCGGTCGACAGCAATCGGCCGAATGGTTCGGATCTGGCTGCGCAGCACCACGAGGTTCGGGAAGATCACGAGATTGAATCCACCGGAGAGGCTCGCGTCCGTTGGCATCGGCCCCCAGTCGGTATGGTCGGTAACGCCGTGACCGTCCATGGCGATCACCGAGCCGCGGCCTTGTTGATAGATTTTCATCGCTTCCGGCGTCACAGCGCTCTGATGCAGGGCGCCGACGTGGTAGGGATCGACGCCGTTTTCGATCTGGTATTTCCAGTTCCCCCTGTAAGAGCATTTTTGCATGCCCTGGAAGAGCGCGATTTTCCCGCTCGGGGAAACTGCCGCATAGGCGTCCAGGAACTTGGCGACCCCGCCGAGATGCTGATCGAGGCTCGGCCCATCCTCGCTCAGGCAACCGAATATGAAGCCCTGATGCACCCCGATGCGCGGCACCTTAATGAGCCCGAGCTTCTCGCGATCGAAGCTCTTGCCGTAGCCTTGCGGCATCGGTACGCCGATCAGGCGGCCCGAATTATCGTAGGTCCACGCGTGATACGGGCAGCGGAAATGCCGGCTGTTGCCGGTCTCATGCTGGCAGATGACCGGACCACGGTGGCGGCAGCGATTGATGAGGGCGGTCACCTTGCCGCCGGCGAGCCGCGCCACGATGATCGGATGCTTCCCGATATAGGTGGTCTTGTAGTCACCCTCCTCAGGAATTTCTGCTTCATGCCCGACGAAGACCCAAGTCTTGTCGAATATCCGTTCCATCTCCAATGCGAAGATGTTCGGGTCGGTATAGACCGCGCGGTGAACCGAATCTCGCCGAATCAGACTTTGGATATCAGCTAGCACCAACCGTCTCCCTCAATCTGCGCGCCATCCGGCGGTTTGCACCAAAGCGGCTCACTCATGCGGCTCACTCATGCGTTTCACCCGGCATCTCAACTGGGCCTGTCGCGCTCGGTGATCATCTGCGCCAGCGACTGCATGTCGTCGACATCCTCCAGCTGGCGAACGTGCGTGATGATGCGTTCGACGCGCCAGGGCTCCAACGGGCGCGCAGCGTAGTTCGCATTGTCGCGGAACTTGTCGGCGACGTCATCGAAGCACAGCGGTCGCGAGGGATGCCCGCGCGGCCGGTCGACCCGCATCTGGTAGCTCGCCCCGGATTTTGATGTTATCTCGACGACGCCCGGCTCGAGCGCGCCCGGATTGGCAAGCCGCGGATCAAGGACATGGTCGATCCTTGCCGCCATTTCGAGCGCACCCGGCTGCGACCGGCCGTCCTGGCCGAAGTCGCAGAGTGCAATCTTTCCATTAGCGATCGCCTTGGCGACAATGAACGGAATGCTGTTCATGGCCGCCGAGGCGCTTGGCGGGCGCCGGCGCATCTCGGCCGGCTCGCACATCACGCTACCCCACGGACCGACACGAAGGCGCACCCGATCGACTTGCGCAGATGTCATGCCCTGCTCGCCGAGAACGCGCAACGCGGCCTCCGCGAAGGCGTGGCTCACCAGCGTACCCGGCATCGCCTTGAAGCACCGCGCCAGCGACGCAAAGCTGCGACCGAGCCCGGCGGTGAGTTTCGTGCTGTCGTAACGACCGTCGTAATAGGCGGCGAACAGGCCCGCCCTGCCGTCAAACGGCTCGCCTCTCGCGAGGACGCCGTGGCGCGCCATCAGCGCGCTGTGCACCCCGCCCTGATTGCATAAGCCGGCATAGAGAGATTTCCCGACGCTGGCCGCTGCATGCACGACCATTTCCTCGGTCCCGGCGGCCTGCATGAGCGCAAGCCCGAACGCGCTCGCCATTGCGTCGGAACTGAGGCGGAGAAGGTTCCCGCATGCGGCGCCAGCGCTGAAATAGCCGAACAGCTGGGTCGACAACATTCGCGGCATGCCGCCGTCGCCGCACGCGGACGCGATCGCGGACGCAAGCCGGGACTGGATCTCGCAACCGACCGCGATCGCGGCAAGAAACGCCTTGCCGGTCACCGGCGCCTCGATAATCTGGCTGACGGCGAAGACTGCCGGCACGACGCAGGCCGCCACATGGACCTGGGGAAACTCGATGATGTCATCGTAGTCGAGTGCGCGCGCATGCACCGCGTTCGCGAGCGCCGCCTGCGCGGCGCCAAGCCGCGCGCCGGATGCCCACAGCGTGGCGCGTCCGCCCTCCGACTGCGCGGACGCGAACGCGACGATCTCGTCGCAGCCTTCGCCGAGGCCCGAACCGGCGAGTGCCGCGCCGAGCGTATCGAGGATCGATTTCCTAGCCTGCTGCACTACCTCGTCCGGCAAATCGTCATAGCGCGTGGCAGCCGAGAACCGCGACAGCATCGCGGTGGTTCGGCTTTCGCCATGCGCCGCGGACATCGCCATCACTTGCCCCGAAACGCGAGAGAACTGCATGAGGACGATTAAGATGGACCGCCGTCGGGCGGCAATTAGGATCGATAGCGCCCGGGTTCAGCTTTCCTGATGCAGCGCGCGCTGCGGCCATCGTTGGATCAGAAAACCTGAACCGATCGCGCCGGCTAACCGTGTTGAAGATCATGCCTGCCAGCCTATAGTGCGGCCAAGTGGCTGCCTCTTGTGACCGCCCTTCATCCACTGGCCGGAAATGCTTGCCGAGCGAAACCTGAGACTGAAGTGACTCGCCCATGGCCCCGATTCCAGCGCGCTTTAACGGCATCGATCACGTCGTGCTGCGCGTCACCAATCTTGAGCGAACCCTCGACTTCTACAAATCCGTCCTCGGACTGACGGTGGAGCGCATTTTCGACCAGATCGGCCTGTTCCAGGTACGGTGCGGCGCCAATCTCATAGACATCATGCCGCTCAAGCCGGGCGAAACGCTTGCCGAGCCAGCGCACCGCGGCATCGAGCATCTTTGCCTGAGCATCGAAGCCGATCTCGATGAACTGCAAAGCGGCCTTCGCGCGCTCGGCGTTCCGATCAGCTTGGGGCCAATGGAGGTTTACGGTGCCAGGGGCTTTGGCACCTCGGTCTACATCAAGGACCCCGACGGCTACGACATCGAACTCAAGGTCGGCTACGCCAAAAATCCGGTTCGGTTTCCGCCAGCAGCGTGAGGTCGCCGGGACCGCAATCGGACCCCGGATGTAGCCGGACCGTCGCCGGGATCGGTCATGCAGTGGCCGACAGTTTCGGCGCGATGCCCGGCATAACGATGAAACCGTCGAGATGTTTGACGCGATCAATCCAGCGCCAGATAGCCGGGTAACGCTCAAGGGTTATGCCGGCATCGGCGGAAAGTGCGACGGGGGAAAGATCGCGATATCCGCGATGGTCGCGGCATCGCCCACGATCCATTGGCGGCCTAGAATTTCGCGTTCGGCCAAATGATCTTCCAGAACGGTCAGCGTTTCATGGGCACGCAGGGCGAGATCGTTCCCGTCAGCGCCTGCGCTGGTGATCCGAGACATTCTCAGCTCCGACAGGCCGGCAAGCTCAGTCGCGGCAAATGCGAGCCACATCGCCACCTGCCCGGCGCCCGCAGGGTCGGCGGGCAGCCAGCGTCTTGCTCCATCATGACGCAAGGCAAGATACGTCAGGATCGCCTGCGGATCGCGCAGCAGCAGGTCGTCGTCCTGGAGCACCGGAATGCGTCCGAGCGGATTGATCGACCGGAACGCGGCGGTGTCGCCCTCGCGCCCGGGATGGACGTTGACCTTGTTTGGCGCGTACTCAAGGTGAAGCATCGCCAGCAGCAGGCGCACCTTGTAGCAATTGTCGCAGAGAATGTAGTCGTAGAGCGTCATCATCCTCAATTCGTCACTTCCGCTCCTCGCCGTCCGATACGGGCGGCCCAATGGTCCCTTGCCTCGCTATGCCGGCGTTCGCTCCAGGCCGAATTGAAGTCCCGATTTGTCGAGCCATCGCCGGTAGGCGATCGAGCTTGCGTCCGACAGGGTCGGTATTTCCCGTCGCGGGTGGATTGGCAACCTCTTCGGGCGCTGGTGAATCAGGATCGAACGGTCCTGCGCGAATATCTCATGGTAGAAATGCAGGATATGCGTGCTGCTGTTCCGGTCGTCGTACAACAGCGCAAAGGAATGCACCGTGCATCGCTCTTCCTCATGCGGCTGCACGAACAGCCCAATAAGGTCCTTGCTGCCCGGCCGCTGCAGATTGTCCTTGTAGATGATCGAGACGAAGGGTGAGGGAATCCGGTAATCGTAATGGACGTTCGCGCCGAGTCCGGCCGCGACGGAAGCCTTGGGTTGAAGAAAGCTGCACCCGGTCGCCCAAAGCTCGGCGTGGTCTTCGCGAAACTCCACGGCATATTGCGGCACCTCGGCCGACTCGAGCCCGCCCAGCGTCCCGGTGTGCACGAACGAGAAGTGCGACAGGTCGAAGAAGTTTTCGATGACGCGCTGGCCAGACGTCGGAATGCCGATCCGGCCCCGGTAGATGAAGCGCCGCTCGGCGTCGTCGAATTCCGGCACTGCCACGATGTCGCGCGTCGGATTGCCGAGGGTGACCCACAGGAAGCTGTAGCGCTCGACCACGGGCACCGCGATCCCAAGATCTTCGGCGCTGTGGGCGACGCAACGCACCACGCCCGCGCGGTCGCGGGACACCGTGAGGTCTTCGCCGAGCAGCACCGTCCGCTCCGATGCGCCCGATTTGATTTCGCTAGCGTGGGCGATCACGTACCAGTCGTCGAGCGCTACAACATCATTGGTTCTCGGCATAGTATCCATCTCCGATTGGATTTTGCTTTACGCCAGCGCCGTTTCCTGCGCCATCTGCCCAAACGCTTCGAGCGCCTTGGCGACGGCGGGTTCACCGGCGATCCGCCCGATGCGGCGTCGCAACGTGACCAGCGATCCGTTCAGCGCCAATCTGGTCTCGGCGGCCGCTGCCATGTCCGTTGCCACATGAACCGTGCAGGCGCCGGTCTCGGTCGGTTGGATCAGGGCGTGGTAGCGAATGGTGTCGCCGCTGCCGTCACGATGTTCACATGACACCTGACCGGGCAATTCCACCCGCGCGATGAATCGCTGCTCGGGCTCGCCGCGGGTGACCGCCGTCAAGAGCAGCGCCCCGTCGATGCTTTTCCATTGTGCCTCGTCGACAGTGACGGGATCGCAAAGGCCGCGATTCGGCGTACAAGCCGCCAGCGGGCAGACCAGCAGCGCCGCGACGGCAATATCGGCATCGACCGGAAGATGGAGGGTACGCAGCGGGCGCATGGCGGCAATCGGTTGCGGTCGGGAAGACGACGGCTCGCCGAGGCAGACCCAGACGTAGCCATATTCCTCCACGACCGGATAAATTCGAGCGCGCGCGGCGCGCGACGGCGCGAGCTTCGGATGCGCCGGAATATGATGGCAGTGACCGTCCGCCCCAAAGCTCCACCCGTGATACGGGCAAACGAGCGAGGCGCCCCGGGTCGCGCCGAGTGACAGGCGCATGCCGCGGTGCGGGCAGCGATCGCTCCACGCGCTTGGCATTAGGTCCTGTGAGCGCCACACGACGAGGTTCTCCCCGTTGAGAATGGCTTGCATGATCTTGCCGGCCGGCAGGTCGTCGCTCGACGTGATCGCATACCACGACCATGGATTGCGGATCTTCAGGCTTGGAGTGGAACCGGTCATGCGGTGTTCGATCGGGCTTTCAGTCCAGTCAAATCTAGGGCCGCAATCGGCCGACGCCAAATCGGGAAAGGCTGTGCCTGATTCAGTTTTTCTGTTCCGTGCGACCGGGTCGCGCCGAGCGCCTAATTTCACGGCACGATTTTTGCTCCAGGGATACACGCATCCGGGTCAAACAGGTTCCGCCTCGTCCGGCGAGCGGCGGAACGGAGAGCGTGCTCCGACGTGGAGAGCAAAATGGGCAACATGGTGCTTTCGTTTGCGGAAGCGTTCTCGGATAGCGCGCAAGGCGCCGGCGATTCTGCAAGCAGCATTCCGCGCATAACGCTGAGGCAACTCGTCTATTTCGCGGCAGCTGCGGAGAACCAGAGCGCGTTGCGCGCCGCGGAGGAGCTCAATGTGTCGCCGCCGGCGATCTCCGGCGCGATTTCCTGCCTCGAGGCCATCCTGGGTGAGCAGTTGTTCGTGCGGCGTCATGCCCGCGGGCTGCTGCTGACCGAGGCCGGGCATCATCTTCTGATGGAAGCCCGCGACATCGTCGGCCGCGTCCGTGAAATCGAGTCCGTGCGCCTCGGCCGGTCCTACAAGCTGCAAACACGGATCGCGTTGGGGTGCCTCGGCGACATCGCGCCCTGCCTCCTGCCGCCATTGGTGCGGACGTTCAACAAGCGCTACCCGAAAGTCGAGATCCGCTGGCACACCGGCGAACATGCGACCCTCATGCAGCGGCTGGAGGACGGCAATCTCGACGTCATCATCGTGCTCGATTTCGATCTGACACCGACGCTGCATTCCACGGTGCTGCAGCAGAGCCCGGTGTACTGCGTTCTACCGTCGGGCCACCCTCTCGCCAACAAGACCGTGCTGTTGCAAAAGCTCGCGCGCGAGCCCTTCATCATGTTGGATATCGCGCGCACGCGCGACTATTTCCTGTCGGTGTTCGGCGAGTTGGGCTTGCAGCCGAACGTCGCCCACCGGGCCTCCTCGGCCGAGATGGTTCGCAGCATGGTGGCGAATGGCTTCGGCTACTCTCTGCTGAACTTCTGCCTGCCGGACCGCAAGGGCATCGTCTACCGCCCGCTCGAGGGACATGTGCGGCCGTCGAACCTGGTGGCGGTCCGCCAGCACCGCCGCCGGCCCTCGAAGATCATGGAGGATCTGCTGGAGCAGGCGCACCGGATCACCGAGCAATGCGGATTGAACGGCATATCGCTGCGATGACTCCGACGAACGGACCTCCGACGAACGGGCTTCCTCCGGGGCCAGCGATCCGGCCGCCCGCACCTCATCGCGCGCTTTGCGGAATGCTCCACCAGAAGAACCTCCGTTCGATCGCCAGCACCACATGGTAAAGCCCGAGCGAGATGCACAGCAGGATCAGCAAGGCGACGAAGGCCTGCGGCAGCTTGAACAACGAAGTGGCATAGAGGATCATGTAGCCGAGACCCTGGTTTGCGGCGACGAACTCGGCCACCACCGCGCCGATCACCGCGAGGGTTACGGCAACCTTCGCACCACTTAGAATGTATGGGACCGCGTAGGGCAGCCTGATCTGCAGGAACTGACGTGAAATCGGCGCCTGCAGCGACCGCGACAGGCGGATGAGTTCGTCGGGCGTCGCCCGCAGCCCGGTCGTGGTCGATACCACCAGCGGAAAGAAGGTGATCATGCAGGTGATTACCACGCGTGGCAGCGTGCCCGCCCCCAGAGTCACGACGATGATCGGCGCAACGGCGACGATCGGCGTCGATTGGATGATGACCAGAAGCGGCGATACCGTCCGCAGCAGCAGCCGCGACTTCACGATCATGATGGCGAGCGGGATGCTGATGGCGAACGATATTGCAAAGCCCATCAGGACGACCCGCAATGTCGCCCAGATGTTCTCGAGCCATGTCGTCGCCGACACGTCGCCCACGGCCATCACGATCTGGCTGGGGCTCGGCAGCAGGTAAGCCGGCACGTTCAGGAACCGGCATGCGAGTTCCCAAATGGCCACGACAAGAATGAGCGCGAGGCTCGGCGCAAAACGATCGGCAAGACGCAACATTCAGTCCGCCTTCCTGGTGAACAGCTTCTGGCGTATGCCGTAGGCCATTTCGTTGAACAGCGGATTGACCATGGTCTCCAATCCGCGCGGCCATGGCAGCGGAATATCGATGATCTCTCGCGTCCGGCCGGGGCGCTCCGTCATCATGACAATGCGGTCCGACAGCAGCAGCGCCTCCGGGATCGAATGCGTGACGAACACCACGGTCTTCGGGCGTTGTTTGAGGATGCGCAGCAGCTCCAACGACATCTCGTCGCGGGTAAGCGCGTCGAGCGCCGAGAACGGCTCGTCCATCAGCAGGATATCGGGATCCTGCAGAAGCGATCGCGCAATTGCCACGCGCTGCTGCATGCCGCCGGACAATTCCTGCGGGCGCTTGCGGGCAAATTCGGACAGCCCCACCATGTCGAGCAGTTGCCGCGCACGCTCTTTGGACTGGGCATCGACGCGCCCCGTCTTGTGACGGATCGGGAACGTGACGTTGTCGAGAACCGTGAGCCAAGGCAGCAGCGTCGGTCCCTGAAAGACGATGCCGATGTCGTCGCGCGGCTGCGTCACCTTCATGCCGAATATCGAAATGTCGCCTGCGGTCGGCGGTAGCAACCCGGAAATCAGGCTCAATATGGTCGACTTGCCGCACCCGGATGGCCCGATGATGCTGACGAACTCGTGGCGATAGATGGAAAGGCAGATGTCTTCAAGCGCGGACACGCTGCTGCCGTCGCTCGATACGAAGGTCTGGCCGACGTTCGAAAGGACGATGACTGGCGACGGCAGGCCGATCCTGGCCGCGCGGGACTCGGAAAATGTGGATGATCGCGCGGCCGCTTCGGGATCGACGGGGATCAAGGCGATGCGCTCTCGTCATGCAATCGCGACAACTCCAGATTGCTTGAAGTTCGCTCCACGGCCCTCATTTTAATGAGCACATGCCACATCCAGCAATGCAATTCCGCTCGCGAGCGATTCAGAAATTCTGAAGTTGCCGCATGCAAACCCGTTCCACCTGGATCAAAAAAACGGAACCTTCGTCCAATCGAATTGAGTTTCGCGTGCTTACCGCACAGTCATATGGTGATAGCGGACCAATGGGTTCAGCGAGGTTCGCAGTTGGTTTCGGGCGGGCGCGATGCGCCAGGCACGCTGCGAGTAGAGGAGCCGGCAGGGAGCCTCGCCGCTGGGAGCCAGCTGAGTGGGAGCCACCCCCCCCCCGGGGGATCAACCTGCTCGGGGCGACCCCTGGGAGCACCATCAACCGCGAACCGTCGCTTCGCCGGATGAGGCGACGTTTCGGCCTATCCATTCCGTCACTTCAACAATCGGAGAGCAAGATGTTCCGTCGCGCCGCTACCCTCACGCTTACCGCGGCATTCCTCGCGGTGTCCGCGCCGTCTTTCGCGGTCGAGGATGTCAAGTTTGTCCTCGACTGGTTCCCGACCGGCTACTGCGGCTTCGTTCACGTCGGCGTAAAGCGCGGCTTCTTCGCGGAAGAAGGCCTCAACGTGACGATCGACATCGGGCGCGGCGGTGCCGACGCGGTGACTCGCGTGGCGACCTCGACCGACGACTTCGGGGCCGCCGGGTTCAATTCGATCTTCAATGCCGCGGCCAATGCACCGGTACCGATCAAGGCGGTGCTTTCGGTCTACAGCAAGGCGCCGGACTCGATCGTCTTCAAGGAAAGCAGCGGCATCCATTCGATCAAGGATCTGGTCGGAAAGACGATCGCGACCGCGACGTTCTCAAGCTCCAATCCGGTCTGGCCGGTGGTCGCCCGCGAGAACGGTATCGATCCCGCCAAGGTGAACCTGCTGATGGCGGACAACAATGCGCTTGGGCCCATGCTGGCGTCGGGAAAGGTCGATGCGGTGATCTCGTGGATCATGAGCGTGCCGCTCTACGCCAAGCTGTCGCAACCCGCCAAATTGCAGACGCTACCCTGGTCGGAGTCCGGCCTCGCCGGATACAACTGGTCGGTCATTGCATCGGATCGCATTATCAAGGAGCGGCCCGAGACGGTCCGTCATTTCGTCAAGGCGTTCATGAAATCGATCCAGTTCTTCATCGACAATCCCGAGCAGGCCGGCAAGGATTTGCATGATGTCGCCCCGGAAACCGCGGCTGACGTGAACATTGCGGAGATCGTGGCAATGCTGCCGCTGGTGAAGAACGAAATCTCCGCGAAGAACGGCATCGGCACCTTCGATCCCGAACTCGTCAAGCAGAGCTGGATCTGGGTCGCGAAAGCGCAAGGTTTCCCGCTGGACAAGATCGACCCCGACAAGGTCGTGGACCGCTCATTCCTGCCGAAGCCCTAATCGGACCGAGTTCACGGGCGCGCACGCGCGCCCGTGAATCTCAATATTGCGCCGTCAGATCAGCATCGGCCGGCACCGGTCGACATCGCACCTTTCGAATGCGCAGTTCCCGTAATTGCCACTTGGCTGGCCGACGGGCGCGAAGAACATTATACTGCGGTGAACTCGTCAGGTGGCCGCCTTCGACATCGGCCAACGCTGCCTTGCTAAACGAATATTTTAGATCGTCGGACCACATGATGTTCCTCAACGAATTCCAAGCCTGTCCCTTACTGATGCGGGCGTCGCCACGGGCGACGCTTGATAATTTTGTTTGTGCGCCCAACCTTAGGTCCCATGCGCCGCCAAACAGGACGCCGGGTGGTCGCCCTTCCATTCCAACACGACAAAGATCAGGATCAGCTGATGCGGCGGATGGGGATAGAGGCGCCGTCGCAAGCGTTAGGGAGCCTGGAAACCCAGGGAGAGCGAAGGCGCGCGCCTGACGCCGCCGGTCGCAGGTTCAGGAGCACCTGGTGAGCACCCGCAAGATCGCCGTCGTGGTCGGCAGCTTCCGCGAGGACTCGATCAATCGGATGCTGGCGCGCGCCGTCATCAAGCTCATGCCCAACGAACTCGAATGCCGGCTGCTGCGGATCGAGGACCTGCCGGATTACGACCAGGATCTCGATCTGACCCCGCCGGAGCCGGTGGCGCGCCTCAAGTCCGAGATCGCAGCGGCGAACGGCCTCCTCTTTGTCACGCCCGATGATACCCGCTCGATCCCGACCGTACTCGCGAAAGTGCTCGATTGGGCATCGCGGCCCCACGGCAAGAACGCATGGGCCGGCAAGCCCGCCGCCGTCGTGGGGGCGTCCGGCAGCGCCGCCGGCACCATCGTTTCGCAGCACCATCTGCGCAACATGCTCGCCGATCTCGACGTGCCGACGCTGGGCCGGCCCGAGGTGTTCATCCATTTCACCGCGGGCTTGATCGACCCCGACGGCAACATCGCCAATGACGACATTCGCAAGTTCCTGCAGGGCTTCGTCGATCGCTACGTCGCGTTCGTGGCCCGATACGCTTGAAGCGTCCTTCGGCGGGGCCCGTGGAGGGAGCCGGCCCGTGGCCGGACTTCAGGCCGTTACTTTGGCGATCGTCGACCAATACATCGGATTCATCGGTGACTGGACGCGGACCCATTGATATCGCCCCCTGTGTTCCGAACAATCAGCGTATCACAATATCTTCGGTCCCGAGGGGACGCGGGATGGCGGTCGCGAAAAAGCGCCGGCCGCCATTTGCCGCAAGGTAGCGCGTGCGCACAATCACAATGAGATCGAGGTGTGGGGCGACGGCCAGCAGACGCGGTCGTTCCTCTATGTCGATGAGTGTTTGGATGGCACAACGCGGCCTTTGCGGTCCAGTTTCCGGGTCCGGTGAACGTCGGTTCGGAGGAGATGGTTACGATCAATCAGCGCATCGACATGGTGGCGGACATCGCCGGAAAGCGGATCGAAAGGCGCCACATCGACGGTCCACAGGGCGTGCGCGGGCGCAACTCCGACAACCGCCTGATAAGGGGAAAACTCAATTGGGCGCCGTCCAAATCCCTGCGATCGGGTCTTGAGAAAACCTACGCCTGGATCGAGCGACAGGCCACCCGCAACGCCGCATGAGGTCGTACGCCGCGACGCGAGCGCAGGGCCGATTGCTGCGGACTCGTCATATTCCGGGCGGGACCTCGACCGGAGCAGGCCGCGTCACGATACGTGGCTCCATCGCACGCGGCGGCCATGCAAGGGCTGTGTACGGAAAGCGGTCAAGCGAAAGCATAGGATTATAATATGGATCGGCAATCAGGCTTTCCGTCCAGCGGCCGCGGAGGTTGGCCAGTTCGCGCCGGGATCGGCCAGCGCGGTCCGGCACGTCGTCGCTCCCCCGGCTTGCAAACTCCAAGTGCAGCAGGCGGGCATGGGGCGTGAATACGATCCGCTTGCCGGCGGCGCGCAGTTTTAAACATAGGTCTACGTCGTTGAAAGTCACAGCGAATCGCCGTTCGTCCATGCCGCCGACGCGGACGTAATCGGCTTGGCGCACCAGTAGGCAAGCGGCCGTCACACAGCTTGTCTCGTGGGCTACGCGCAGCAGGTCGCCGTACCCGGGATCGTCCTCGATCCGGTCATTGAACGCATGGGCCGCAGCAAAGTTCGAGCCGAGAACCACCCCGCCGTGCTGCACCACTCCGCTCGGCCACAGCAACATCGCACCGACGGCGCCGACCTCGGGCTCCTCGATCCGGCTCAGCATCTCCTCCAGCCAGTCGTCGTCGAGCGCCTCAACGTCGTTGTTGAGTAGGCAGAGAACTTTGCCGCCGGCGGTATCGGCGGCTACATTGTTCAACCGCGCATAATTGAATGGACCCTCGACACCGATGACAGTAGCGAGACGGCCGTCGATTTCGGCCAGGTAGTCCTGCGCGTCCGGATCCGTGGTGTCATTGTCGATCACCAGGATTTCTGCGCCGAGTTGTGCCGCCGCTGGGCGGATCGATTCGATGCAAGCGCGCAACAATTCCACGCGGTTGCGGGTGGGGATGACGATCGACACCTCAGCCGGCCCCGCGACGCGCCTTACTTGGACGGCGGCAAAAATGCCTCCGCGTGTTGGCGTCACCCGAGCGGTGATGCCCCGACTTCGCAAATGGGCAGCGGTCGCGCCGCCAAGAGCACGCTGTGCTGACGAAACGTCAATCGCCGGTATCGCACCGAGCGCTCCTGGGATGTGTATGATCGACGGCCCGGCTGGGCCAACCGTGTCGAACAGCATGTTGAATTGGCGGAACAGGTCCGAACATCCCTCACCCAGTGCCGCGATCACGGCCGAGCGCCGAAATGCCGTCAGATAGGCGCAATAGCCTTGTTCAAGCATACGCTCGTAGTCGAAGGCCGTGAACGCCATCGGCCAGCGCGTTCCATCCTCGCCGCGAATTTCGATGTCTCCGTAGGCCGCGCTTGCGTCAGGAAACTTGGAAAACGCATACAGAATGCGGTTTAATGCAGAGCTTGAGAAGCGGGTCCCGGCGAGAGCAAACACCACAACGTCGCAGGCGTCAGCGTCATCTTCCAGGAATTGTACTGCAGCACCGGGATCAAAGCCGACCTGATTGCTTTGGGGCGGCAGCGAAGCAACGCACCATTCAGGATGCACTTGTCTATTGAGGCTCTCAATCGACGCGTCGACCTCGCCGCCACCGACCAGGATGATGGCGATTGGCAACGGATCGATCGGAAATGTCGAGACCGGAAAACGTTCAGTCCACCGGTCATAATCGACGAACGGCATAGATGTCGGAATGAGCCGATCGAAACGCTCGCCGCGCAGCCTCTCAGAATCGATCCGGCCGAGACGCGCGATCGCTTGTTCCAGCCCATCAGCAAACGCTACAAACGCAATCGGGCTGCCCGGCAATTCCTGGCCGCCCTGGGCTTCGATTGTGACCCGATGAACGCGGCCATCAGCGAATTGCTCCGGCATGTTCAAGTCGAATGCGCGGACGGCGCGCGTCGTTCCGGTGTGCGACCAGCCGGCAACCCTTGCCGTCGCAACGATTTCGCCCTCCAAGACGGCATTGACAAAGGCGTTGTCGTTGACGGTATCGGCGATCCATCCTCTGAACCGCAGCCCGCCCAGCCATTGCACTTCCCCCGGGCCTGACAGCTCGACATTGGAGGGCTGCGCGGAGCGGGAGAGGATTGGCGCGCCGATACTCGTTCCGATGTTGGCCAATCGAGCCTCGAACACGATGCAATCGCCGATGGACTGTTCCGACACTGTGAAGCCGAAGCCATAGCGCCCATCACCGACTTTATCGTTCGCGAGATCCTGCACGTAGGTATCGGCCCGGGCGATTTGGGCGGGGTGCCCATCAATCAGAAGCTCGACGACGAAGCGTCGAGACAGATCGTCAGGATCGAGCACAAATCCCTCGAGCACGCGCTCGCCAGAGCGGCGGAAGATACAGCGCAGGCGGGGCAGGGGGAGCTGGAGCTGGCCCCGATCTCGTTCTGCGGTCATGACTTGCCGGCGTTTGCTCGGCGGACGACCAAACGCCATACCTTGTGCACTTCGGCTGAATGAACCGATCGCCCCGGCAGTCGAGTTCGGGCTCGGCAAACGCGACGTGATGGAAAATCACGACGATCACTGAAAGCGAGGCTTTGTGGGCTCATGAGCGGAAACGTTATTGACCTCGGACACGCTTGACTGCGGCTGCATTTTTCGGAGACGCGCGCGCAGACTCGGCGGTTTCAACAGGACCGTCAACTCCGCTTCTGCGCAAGATCGCCCCTTAAGATCAGGAGACTGCCTTTGAAGGACGCCTCGGGCCTCTTTATTGACCTCCGCCGCAACCTCCACGATGCAAATCCCGAACGTTATCCCGCGAGTCTTGCTTCAGGTTCTTCTTTATTGTGGGCCTTTCACACTGGCAATGGATCAAGGTATTTTGGGCAGAGTCCTAGTTCCAATGCCCTATATCTTAAGGGGCGCAACAGCGTTCCTGTCCGAAGGACAGCAACATAGGCCATTGAAAAGCTTAGCAATGTCGATCCTCGACAGCCGGAAATTCGACACACTGAGAAAGCCGCGAAGCTTTGCGTGGTCGAACATTTTGTTTCGCGCCGTGTGGGCGTTGGTGTGGATGATGTTGGCAGCCTGGACGCCGCCGCTGATGCACCCGTGGCGCAGGCAGCTGTTGCGGATCTTTGGCGCCAGGATCGGGCGTCACGCTCGGATCTGGTCAAGTGCGCGGATATGGTATCCGCCCAACCTTGAGATGGGCGATTATTCGATGCTTGGCTGGAAAACGGTCTGCTATTGCATGGCGCCGATCAAGATTGGGCCTTATGCAGTCGTATCGCAATACGCGCACCTGTTGGCCGGTTCGCACGATATCGACGATCCGAATTTTCAACTCGTTGTGAGGCCGATCGAAATCGGAGCCCGTGCCTGGATCGCGGCGGGAGCCTGGATCGGGCCCGGTGTTTCGGTTGGGGAAGGCGCCATACTCGGGGCGCGCGCAGTCGCGTTCAGCGATCTCGAATCTTGGACAGTCTATGTGGGCAATCCGGCGCGGGAGGTCAGGAAGCGACGTCATCCGGATGTAGGTGATCCCGGAGTATCGGTTGACCGGCTAGGTTGAACGCAATCCGCCAAGAGTGCGCTCCATAGACGTCTCACCGCATCTCAGCCCTTGGGCTCCATCGCGGCGGCGCGCTGACGCGCCGGACTTCGAAAAACCCGAACCCGGCTTGAGGGTTTGGACGACGCAAGCTCTGTTGCGGGCGCATGCTCTGTTGGTGGCGCGGTCACCGCGTACTGCTGCGTCGGCTTTGGCACCGGAACGGCGGCCGCTTGTTCCAGACCAACTCGGAGGCCGACGAGCGGCTCGCGCCCGGTGGGACCGGCCAATACAACGCGTGTTCCGCTCTGGAAATTCCGCGGAGAGCCGAGAAAAATCCCTTCAACAATGAACTGATAGTTGGTAGCCGCGGGCCCCGACAACTCAAAGACGGCGCCCACAAGTGGCAAGGCGCGCCCCTTTGTCCCGGCAAAAGTCCCCATCCCGCCGAGCGCGGTCGTTGTGGGATTCGGGCCCCCAATCCGCGCCGCATACGCGATTTCCAAATCCGCGGGCTTGCTTGGCCAATTGATTGCGAAACCTTCGATCCGGGAGGGCGCGGTCGGACCGGCGATCCATTCCTCCGCGCGCACCGATAAGTCGCCGATGCCGGCGACGTGCCCGCGCACCGCGAAATTGTGCAAGTCAAGCGGCCGAGGGGGTAGCTGAGGCGCCGCGGCCGTCGTCGTCTGTCCCAAAGGTTCGACCTTGATCGTCGCCGCTACCGAGCCATTTTCCCGGCTCGGAATAACTTCGACGCGCAGGCGCGCCGGTTCGCTTGCCCGAACCACAAGACAGGTTCCCGGTTCGCCAAGGACCGAATCGAGCGAATTGGGATCGGAAAGAATGATCAGGAACCGCTCGCTGCCAGGTTCGGGCGTGACCCTCGCCCGGGGCGGATTAAAGACGTCTTGCGCCGCTTCGTAGCGAACAAGAAATAAGCCTCGGCTGATTGGCACGCTTTTGTGTTGCATGACTTGCCTTATCGGGTCCAAGGTGGGTGGCCAAAACCTTTTACTATCAATGCCTTTCAAGGATAGCAATGATCATGCCAGCGCACCTCGGTCCAGCAGCTCCACTATCTTCGGATTATATCTGGGGGTCAACACGCGTTGCGGTCGGAAGCCACATAGGGTTGATCAAGGTGAATTGCGCGCGGAACCGTCGCGCTGTTCCGCAAGTTTGCGATCTGCGAGTTTACTGCGTTTGAATATTTGCAAGCACTTTTCCGTCGCGCATCTTGGCTGGCGATGAAGATATCTTTCATAACAGCGTGCAACCGATCGTGGTCAAGCGGAATCCGCCTCTCGCCCGATGAAGATCCTTTTCGTACACAATAACTTTCCGGCGCAGTTCCGGCACGTGGCGCGGGCTTTATCGCAAGATCCCGGCGTCGACATTGCCGCGATAGGCTCATTCACCGCGCGCCCTTTGCGAAACGTCAATCTCCTGAAGTACAATGTTAGTGCCACCGACGTCGCAGCGACCCATCCATTTGCTCGCCGGTTCGATTTGGAATGCCGCCGCGCCGAAGAGGTTTTGTACGCTGCCTCGTCTTTGGCGTCCTCGGGCTTCAGCCCCGACGTTATTGTCGCCCACCCAGGCTGGGGCGAGGCGCTGCCTCTGCGGGCCATCTTTCCCAAGTCACGTATCATCATTTATTGCGAGTTCTACTACAACGGCACCGGGCAGGATGTTGGTTTCGATCTTGAATTCCCAACGCTGGGGGCCGACGGCCAAGTCTCCCTGCATCTAAAAAACGCCGCTACCTTGCTCGCTCTTTCCGCATGCAACGACGCTATTTCACCAACCCTGTGGCAGAAGTCCACGTACCCATCGGACTTTGCCCACAAGATTAAGGTCATTCACGAAGGTGTCGACGTCGATCTTTTTGCTCCCCATCCTGGCGCCGCTTTGCATTTACCGAACGGACGAAGCCTGAGTGCCTCTGATGAAGTCATTACGTTCGTAGCACGCAATCTCGAACCGCTCCGCGGGTACCACATCTTCATGCGTGCCCTGCCGCGAATTCTGGCGGAACGCCCCGAGGCCCAGGTCTTGATCATGGGCAGTGACGGCACGTCGTATGGACAATCGCCTCCTACCGGCCAGACATGGAAGGATGTCTTCCGTAATGAGGTCGCCGGCTCAATTGATCAGCACCGCGTTCATTTTCTCGGGCATCTGCCCTATCGCGATTATCTGCGTGCGCTTCAGATCTCGTCGGCGCACGTCTATCTAACCTACCCGTTTGTGCTGTCGTGGTCGCTGTTGGAAGCCATGAGCACGGGCTGCCCCATCATCGCCTCGGACACGCCACCGGTCCGGGAAGTCGTCAATGGCGACACCGGCCTGCTGGTGCCATTTTTCGACACCGAGGGGCTTGCGCGCCGCGTCATCGAAGTCCTGGGCGCGCCGCGCGGATTTGACAAGATGCGGGCGAGAGCTCGTGAATTCATCACAGCACAATACGACGCCCAACGAATTTGCATCCCCAAATTCCTTTCGTTGCTCGATCCCAACGCTCCCCGACCTCGCCGTATAAGAAGCCATCCGAAAAGCGCCGGCGCCGCAGAAAGTGCACCGGGCCTGAGGACATGATTGCCTCGAATCCGATGCTGTTCGAGGACAAGCATCACGCCGCAACGCTCGAAACGTTGGCGCTCCAGGCTTTGTCGAACCGCGAATTGCAACAGGCCTTTGCTTTTGCGGATCGCCGCTGCCGGATTGGGCCGCCCGCTTCGGTTCATCACTACACTTTGCGGGCCGAAATTTCCCACCAGATGGGCGAGCCCGGCGCTGCGGTTTCCGATATCAAAAGAGCGCTTGCGCTCGCCCCGCGGGATCTCAACGCCAACCGCCGGATGCTTGCCTGGGGAGAGCGACCCGAACGGCAGGCCGCCGCACGCATTCTGCTATCGATCGATAATGAACCAACCGGCCTCGCGAACGCGCTTGCAGCATTGCGCGATAATGGACCGCGCGCGCTCGCCATCGCTCATGTATTCGAGCGCGAGGTCGTGGGGTGGGCCGTCTGGGCCGATGGCCATGTCGAGATCCATGTCGACACCGGCGAGCGGATGACGCGACCATTGACGGCTGATCCCGCACACGCGCTTAGAGAGGCGTGGGGTCATGCGGCGAGCTTCTGCGTGCAAGGTGATGGCGGCGACGTTGCGATCGAATTAACGATCGACGGGGAATCCTTTTATCGTAGGCGGCTCGGCCATAAAGCGGCGGATTCGCAGCCCGGACGCGATTTTGCACAAAGTCTCGACCTTTCCGACCGCACAGTTACGGTCATCGTGCCCGTCTATGGCGACTTCGCGGCGACGAAGCGATGCCTTGATGGATTGAAGCCCCAGCTCACCCGCGAGCACCGCGCCATCGTGGTCGACGATGCTTCGCCCGAAGCGGCGCTGCGTGACTACGTCCGGGCCTTGGCGGAAGAACCTTTCATCGACTGCCTGTTCAATGAACAAAACCTTGGATTTGTCGGGGCGGTCAATCGGGCCCTGCGACGGGTCGAAACCGGCGATGTGCTGCTCCTGAATGCCGATACCGTTTTGCCGCCGAAATTGATTACGCGTCTTGCCGCGCTCGCCGAGGCATCTCCCGACGTCGGCACCATCACGCCGCTCTCCAACAATGGAGAATTCACCAGCTTTCCGCGTGCCAACGAGCCCAATGAAATGGACCTTGAGGGCGACGTCGTGGTGCTCGATAGCCTGGCAGCGTCCGCCAATGCGGGAAGCCTCGTCGACATCCCCAATGGAATTGGCTTCTGCATGTATGTGACGCGACGTTGCCTGGACGCGATCGGCCAACTGCTTGATCGTCTCGATCGCGGTTATCTTGAGGACGTTGACTTGTGCTTGCGGGCGCGCGAGGCCGGCCTGCGCAACGTGTGCGCGCCCTCAATTTTCGTTGGCCACGCCGGGTCGCGCTCCTTCGGATCGGAAAAGCGCGCGCTCGTCGTGCGCAATCTGCTGACGATCGAGAGCCGCTTTCCCCATTACCGCGAAGAGTGCGCCTCTTTCCTGGTTGCCGATCCGCTACGCCGCTATCGCGAAGCCATTGAGCGGGCGGACGTGCGAGGGCCTCGACCACATTGGTTGATTTGCGGGCCTGGGCTCGTTCGACACCCGGTTGCGGTACGAGCGCAACAATTGTCACGGGGCGGGGTGACAGTCGTCGTTGTGCAAACAGGGATTGGGGTTAACGGCCCGGTTGTCCGATTTTGCAATCCCAGCGGCGAAGTCCCCCAGTCGATTGCATTTGAAGTCGGCCCGCACGACCACGTTGAGGCGTTAAAAAATTACGCGGCGCGGACGCGACCAAAGCGCATAGAAATTGTGGATCCGGCCGGGGTCCCTGGGCTGCTTCTCGATCATCTCCGCGACCTCGAAATACCCTTCGATGTGCTGATCGCTGACGCCGGTCTCGTGTGCCGGCGCGGGACGATGCTTGGGTCAGACGACGAGGTCTGCGCTGCGGTGAACACCGGGCGCGTCTGTGGCGATTGCGGGACCCACCGATCACCGGCAGAGGAAACGGACTGGAGCAAGCGTCGTCAGTTCCTGGTGGAGAATGCCGACCACATCCTCGTTCCCTGCGCGACAGCGGAATCCTTCGCCTCGCGGCTTAGCTTGGGACGCCCCGTCACACGGGTCGACAAGTCCGCACCACCGCGATCCATTCGCAGCCTTCGCGAAGCGCCCCGGCAACCGGCGCTTGGGCTGATGATTGCCGGCGCCGATGCCGCCGAACTCCGCCTGATTAGCCGCGTTGCGATGTGCTTTCGCCGCGATTATCCCTCGACGCAATTGATCGTCGTCGGAACGTCTTTGGACGATCTCGGACTCATGAAGAATGCCAACGTGTTCGTGGCGGGCGAAATCACAACGGACGAGTTCGACCGCGCCATCCGGCAATATGGAATTTGCGCGATCTTCTTGCCGTGCCGTCGGCCGTTGTTTGGGTATCCGGCGATGAATCGAGCGGAAGCGTGCGGCTTGCCTTTGGCCTATTTCGACTGGTCATTCGGGGTGGTAATGTCGCAACAGTCGGACCTGCCGCTCGACCCGCGCCTTCCCGCCGACGAGGTCGGACCGGTGCTAGCGACGTGGTGGCGCGCCGCGCAGTCTTTGGAGACGGCGCCGGACGCCGCAACAGAACGGCCGCCGACCGAAATGGCCGGTCGGGCGTGACGGCGGGCGGCTCTCGCGCTAGCGCGGCCCGGGTCTGAATGCCTGCTACGTTGATTATTGCGGGTTCGTCGGCGCCATTTCCGAGATCAAGGCGTTGAGCGCTGCCGTAGCGCTCGCGTGCGATCGCCGTGCGGCGGTAATCGCAGATGCACTGGCCGCGGCGAATTTGTCGGGATCGGCGACCCAGTCGCGGATGATCCGGACAGCCGGCTGAAGATCGGTGCCGGACGGGTCGAGCGACAGCCCGACATGATCGTCGACGAGGGAGGGTATGCATCCGCGCGCCGTTGCTATCACGGGCACGCCTGCGGCAAGCGCCTCGATCACGACGAACGGCTCCGCCTCGTTGGCGTATCGGCTTGGAAACACCAGCACATCGATGTCGGCAAAGAAACGCTCCTTGCGCTCGTCATAGACTGGCCCGTCATAGAAGACAGCACCGGTTGCGACTGCGGCGTCGAGCATGTCCCGGCATTTTTCATCCGTAATCGGCCCCGCGACCCGTCCAACGAGATCACTCCCCTCGGCGCGGAGCTGTGAGACCAATTCCAGGAATTGATCGATGCCCTTGTCGCGGGTGATATTGCCGAGGAAGCCGAGAACGCGAAGCGGTCCTGCCTTGGGATGCTGTCGCAGCGGCGCCGCTAGCAATGCGGCGTTCGATAGCAATCGTATCTGGCCAAGTGTCGTGTAGTGCTGGCACAAGAGATCGCTCATGTGTTGGCAGAGAGCCACGTGGATGCAGCGTGAGCCGCAGACGCGTGCCAGGAGCTTTGCCGAGAGCCGCGGGTGGTCCAGATAGGCGAAGCTGTGGTGATGCAAAATGAGGTTGCGTCCGCGCAAGCGACCAAGCGCGGCGAACAGCAAGTCAACATATTGGCCCCTCCCGCCGGCTACAGCAATATAGAGGCTCACGCGCCGGCAGCGGAAGGCGATCTTCGCGACGAAAAGCCCTAACGCCATCGGGCTCCACGTCTTGGCGGATGGTCCCGGACTATTTCGGGCTTTGTCGAAACATAAGGTCGACACGCCGTGGCTCTCCAAAGCATCGCGCATCGCCGCGGTCGCAACCGCGAAACCGTGAACCGGGGGCGGGAACGGGCCAACCATGATACAGGCCCGCGTCATCGACTGGATCCGGGCCGCCGTTGTTTCATGCCGTGGTTGACCAAAGACCTGGGCATCCGTCAAGTTCCGCGCGTTCGCAAGCCTGGGTTAAGTTAACGCGAGCCTTGCCCGATCAATTCTCGCGCACCTTAGGTCGGCGCCGCGCCACGGTTTAATGCTGTTCTGATTTTCCGTTTGATAGACAGAGGCGCCATAACGACATAAATGCTGGGCTTACGCGCGGTCGCAACCGGTACGGAAGAAGCTGCCATGTCTTTTGGGAAGCTGACGCGCTTCGCCTACATTTTTTATCAATGGCAGATCCGCAACGCGATCACTGTCGATTATTTGCCCGAGGAAGTGTCAATCGAGGCAACCAATGTCTGCAACTTCAGATGTGCTTTCTGTCCGCAATCGGATCCGGCGCACCACGAGGCGGTTCCGCGCGGCTATCTGGCGGCTGAGACTGCGGAGCGACTGTTGCGCAGGCTGAGGGAAGGGGGCGTCAAGACCAAAGTCTTGCATTGGACGCTCGACGGCGAGCCCTTCATGAACAAGGATTTTCACCGGCTCTGCGCCGTTGCCCTGAAATGGGACTTCGACAACATGTATTTCGCCACTAATGGCATGCTGCTGACCGAGGACATCATCGGTCGTCTCCCCAGCGGGACGGGAGTCAAGTATACCTTCACAATCGATTTCGCCGCAGACGCAGAATATTTCGAAGAGGTGCGGGGATCACAAAACTCATGGCGGCGCATTGTCGATAATATCGCGGGCATTCTGGCGAATCCGTCGTGGCCCCATCTACGGATCGAAATGCAGGACATCAGCACCTACCGGTTTGCCGATCCCGTGGATCTGCAGCGACGATTCGAAGATCTTAAAAAGCTGTTCAGCGATCCCTACGGACGTCTGAGGCTCTTCCACAAGACTTTTCACAATGCTACCGGCCTGGTCGACACACCGGTGCCGACGAGCGCGACAAAAAAATATCATCTGTGCCCGTATCCCTGGACTTCGCTTTTTGTGGCTTCGAACGGTGATATCGTAGCGTGCTGCCGCGATCTGCGGCGTCAGACCGTCTTGGGGAATCTTCTCGTTCAAACATTGCCGGAGATCTGGAACGGTCGGGCGTTCCAACAGCTGCGGCGCAATCTGGTCGATCGCCGCCCGGAACAGTCCGCCGTCTGCGATGGTTGTGATCTTCCCTACGATGACGCCAAGTTCTCGTGGCGGAACATCCTGCGTGTTGCCAAGGGACGGCTCCAGATCATCAAATGACAAGAGCCCTCGATGAATGCCCTGGCATTACTCGGGTGCCGCCCGTAACGGCAGGCTCATGCTGGCGACCTCCGACCGATAACGGCTCCAGGTGCGGTCCTCACGGAGCGACCAGGATTCATTCTGCCATTGTATCAACTCAGGTTTCGCCTCGATGGTACGGGTCAGCGCCTGCTCGACCGTATCGGTGTCGACACTTTTGATGATCACGCCATTGTGGCCAGCCAGCGCTCCTTCGCCGGCGCTCTGGGATTGGATGATGCCAAGGCCCGACGCGATCGCCTCGTGCAAAACCAGGGCACTTCCTTCGAACAAGCTCGGAAATACGAAGCAGTCGGCCCGGGCAAAATGAGCGGCAACTTCGTTGCGCGGGACGGATCCAACATGTGTCACCATTGACCGATAACGGTCAAACGTGCCGCGCGAAATCTGCAGATCGCCAACGAGCGTCAAGGTGGCGCGCGCGGGGGAAACACGCGCAAAGGCCTTCAGCAGCGACGCAATGCCCTTGCGTGGATTGAGGGCGCCAATGAAGACAAAATTGACGGGGCGATCGGCGAGTGGGGCTCGCTGAGGCCGCTCCGGGGGGAACAGCGTCTCGTCATAGCCGTAGGAGATCTTCCAAATCTTGTTTGTGGGACAGCCGTTTTCGATGAGGGTAGCAGCGCAGGACTGCGATCCGACTACGATGAGATCGGCCAAGGCGATTTCTTCGTTCTGACGTGCTATTTCAGCCGTGGAGGATGGCCGGAAGCTGCTCTCGTCGAAAAACTCAGGATTTCTGGCCCGTTCGGCCAGCATCACCCGGTCCATCGATAATCGGTGCCCAAGGGTCTGATCGAGCACGCAATAGATGCCGCGCTGCCTTGCCCAGCGAAACACTTCCAGGCTGGAGGTATCGTAGCCCCATAGAGTGTCGACGGGGTCGCGTTCGATAAGGGCGATGACACGCTCGCCAAATCGACTATTGCCGTAGGCGCAGGCAAACCGGGTCGCAGCCTGGGCATTTAGTCGATGGGCTGCGGATTGTACCCACTGCCAGTATCCGATGTGGCGCACATTGGCGGGGTCGAGCAGTCGATGGTAGCGCCGTTTGAATTCACGATTGATCCGCTTGGACAACGAGACAGGAAGGTAGGTCTCGATTCTATAAGGCCAGCGCGCTGGATCGTAGAAGACCGAGGTTGCGTACCACGCGAGCCGGTCGGCCTGTTGGAAAGCGAGGGCGGTTTGCCATGAATGCTGCGTGGACGGATGAAAGACGCCAACTCTGGAGCCGAGGGCGGTCATTCCGCGGCCCAGGGCTTTTTGGCAACGAAGAAAAGTTCCTCGCGCTCCAGCGGGTCAAGAAACAGCGTGACGGGCACATTGGTGGTGCGAAGCAGGTCGCCCAGTCGCGCATCGATCACCACAGCTGACGTTCCGAGAGCGTGCGGCCATTTCATGAGCAGACGGTTCAAAAAAACATCATCGAGATAATTGGGATGCACCTCGCCCCATCGCCTGTGCCAATCGGAAGCGGCCGCGCGGTGTGCGGCTGAGCCATTCGGGCAGAAGCCGACGAACAGGCCGCCGGGCTTCAGCACCCGCTCGGCCGCGGCGAATATCGCGCCGGGCGATGGGACATGTTCCAAAACGTGCGCGGAAAAAAACACGTCAAACGTCGCGGCCGTGTCGGGTCTCTCCGACCATTGCGAAAAATCCGCGACGACATCCAATCCCAGCATATGCGCCGCATAATCGCCGCGTGACCGGGAGATTTCATAGCCGACCACATCGAAGCCGGCCGTTTTCATTTGGTAGGTGCCGTAGCCCCATGAACAGCCGTAGTCGAACACCCGCGCCCCGCGTGGAGCTCCGAGGGCGGCAAGGACCCCGATATAATAGGAATAGTCCATGCCGGTACCGCGAAATTGGCCCTTGATGAGCGCTGTCAGTTCAACCTCGGATGGAAGGTCGGTGGTGTAGCCCTGTCGATAGCCCTGATTGTAGTAGGTGGCATTGTGCTGCGGCGGGTCCGAGGGCGCGCGGTACATCATCAGGCAATGGCTGCAGCGGCGGAGTTCCGTGACCAGGTATTTTCGATCGATAACGACCGACTGAGGGTGTCCACAATTCCGACACCCGAGGTCGCTGCAAGACATGCGACTCTGAATGCAGCGCGCCAAATATGTCGCCTTGGACATCGAGTTGTGGTCCGGAGGAAGTGGCTGCCGATCGGTCGATGAAGGAATATCAGGTCCCGGTTTGAGGTGTCATGGCTTGCCGGAAATGAGGTAAACATCGGGTCCGGGCGAACGCATGGCGTTCGTCTGTACGGGTGGGGCTCATGGGTTCACCATTCGGTTGGGATAGGCATCCAGATCCTGTCGTTTTGGTTGTCCTGGGACGCCTTCGCCGCTACTCTAGGCTGATCGGTGGACGGCCCCGGTTGTTCGCCGGCCGGTCGTGGATGTTGGTTAGGCAAGGCAAAGATGATCGAACTTGCGCTTACCGCCAATCTTGTATTCTTCGTGATGCTTGTATGGTGGCTGGCGAGCCGAAAGTACATGAATGTATTTTCGGGTCTGATGGTTTATTGCGTATTCCATTTCCTGGTCTTTGTTCAACGGCCCATCATCGTCTATGCCTTTGACATCATTTCTGAATACGAGTTCATGAACTTCGTGCCGGACGACGATATTTTTCTTGAGACCATTCTCGTTTCCAATGTTGGCTTGGTCAGTTTCGTCTTTGGATACGTTTGGGCGCTCGGCTTCAGACCGCTTAGGATGAATTTCAACGTGACGGCGAACGTGCGGAACGAGGGCACGGCTTATCTGATATCTTTTCTGATTCTATCGCCCCTGATTGCATACTCGATCTACCTGATGTTGACGATGCGCCAGGAGTACGGCGTCGAGGTGCTGGACGAGCTTGGCCGCATCGACATGACCGTCGATCCGGCGACGGGATCGCGCCTGTTTGTCGATACGACCGGGTATTTCGTGCTGGCACGGAACATGCTGTTGCCGTTCGTCACGTTCATAATCCTGCGCTATCGAGGCCGTTCGTGGTCTTACCTGCCGTCGGCGGCAGCGGCCCTTCTAACCGCCGGAACCGGTGGACGATGGCCTCTCGTCATGTCCCTTCTGGTCGTTATGATGATCGGGCTTTACGTTCATCGCCGTTCCGGACTGACCGCGCTGTCTTACATTTCGATCGTGGCGGGTCTCGTAGTTTTTGTGGTGGTCGGCGAGAACCGCGATGCCTTGATGAACCTTCTGGTGAACGGCACGTTCGAATTCGAACTTGATCTGTCGAAGACGTCATTCGGCGCCCACCCGGACTTCGCCAATTTCGAGTTTCTGACCTTCGTCATCGCCAAAGTCCCTGAGGTCAGTGAGACATATTCCTACTTCACGCAGTATCTTGGGGTGTTCACCTGGCCGATACCGCGAATGTTATGGCCGGACAAGCCGGTTGGCTCGCCGATCACGCTTGTCAATCTGCAGGACTACGGCCAGTTCGCGTCGCGGACCACGTCGCTGGTCGGGGACGGCTGGATCAGCCTCGGCTATCCCGGCGTCGTCATTACGCTGGTCTTGGCCGGGGTGGTCTATGGCTATCTTTACAAGCGCATGTGCGGCGGGCCGGTGTCCTCGTTCCGCCTTTGCGCCTATGTCTGGATGGTAGCGCTGTTGGCGCAGTGGGCCCGGGACGGCGGTTACCGGATTCTGGAATTCTACTTCTTCTGCGTGACGCCAATCGGCCTTGCCTACCTCGTGTACCTGTCGCTGTCGCCCCGGCCGCGGCGCGCACCTCGGCGCCCGGACAACGGGGCGGTCGATGCAGGCCCGCGGTAAATAAAATGGTTGCGCGTCGGGATCGGACGCCTAGCCGCGAACTGCACCGAGCTGCGGTTCGCTTTTCGACTGCAGCTTCGGCTTTTTTCGCTGTGTCGGCCCGCGACGGCTTACGCAACCGGCCCTAGCGCTATGAATTGGTCGCAAAAATCATGACGTGCGATGCGCCGCGATAGACATTCAATCCGCTGCATTGGGTCGTGTTCATGTAATGGATCATCGGGAATTTGCCGCGAAATCCGTCAACGCAATCATAGGCAGAAAAGCTGTAGTAAATCCCGTCGCCGTCGCTCGCTTTGTACATTTTGCCCCCGGTCTGCATCCAGATGAATAGCGGCCACAGCCCGGCGGTTTTGATCAAGAACTTCATCGCCCGCGCCAGCGAGTTGCCCTGGCCAATGTTGTTGCTGTCGGAAATCATGATCCCTTTTCTGGCAACGCGCGTCATCTCCTTGACCGCGATGGACGGCTTGGCGATATGGTGAAGCGCGCCGGTCTCGATGACGTAGTCGAAGGAATCACTGTCAAAGTCGAGCTTTAGCGCGTCGCCCGCGATCAATTCGTCCGGCGAAATCCCATTTTGATGGCCGACCATGCGAAGGGCGTCGACCGGCTCGATTCCGATCACCTTGGCATCGGGCCAGCGTTGCTTCAGCGCCTTGAGGGCTCTGCCGGTACCGGCTCCCACGTCAAGGACGCTGGCGACCGGACCCGCAAGCTCCGCGAGGGCCATGAAAGCACTCAACGCCCTGCCGTGTTCGTCGGCCGGATTGACATGCATCGCATCGTAAAGCTCGGCCGTCCGCTCGTAATAGCTGCGCTGTTTCTCTGTATCTGTCGAAAGCTTGGCGGCCATGGCGTGATGTTAGGGCAAGAAAATGGGGGACTAAATCGTGGAATGAACGTGGCGTCATCCGAGCGAAACGTCTGAAATCCGACTCTAGTGTTGTAACGTTACCACATAGCCAAGTAAATCGCGCGCCGCACGAGATTTGATTCTCTGCATTTTCATGGCATCCCTGGGCCCGGCTCGACGTTGCCACTTGTAAAACACGAATGATGATTAATAAATCAAAAACGTTGTTGACACCCCGCAGTGCAACAGAGTAAAAATTCTCTTAAGGCGGGAGGCTTTCAATTTATCGTGCGGCGAGAAGCGGCGGCTCGGGTCCCTTGGTGGGGGGGCTTGTGCCTAGTGTCGGGGGTTTCGGGGGAGACCAGCTTACGTGCGGCGTTTTTTCGAGCGGGCTGAGGGAGAGTTTTAATGGCCACCTATGATCTTACGAGTACGAATATCGACACGTACGTTACCGGCATCAATTCGACGGTTCGTTCGGAGATCATCAATTACCTCTCCAACGAGAGCCTGCTCGGGACGACGAACGGTCTTTTTGTCGAGCAGCCGCCCGGCTCTTACGAGGCCATCGACCCGCAAACGATATTTTGGGCCCTAGGAGACCAGGTTGTCGACGTCACTCCGGGCAGCACCATTGCTGGAGTGGTTCAGGAGTATTCGGGCGATAACGCGCTGTTGATCGTTACCGATGCCCCCAATCCGTTGATTGTCGCACAGGCCGACGGCGATGACGACACGATTTATATGTCCGGGGCCGGCAGTAACACCATCCTGGGTGGCAACGGCAACAACGATACATTCAACCTCGCCAATACGTCCGGCACCGACGTCCTGTTCGTCGGCAATGGTCAGAATGATATTATCGATCTCGGCTCCGGGAACGAGACCGTTTACGGCGGCTCAGGCAACGATTCGATCTATGGCGCATCCGGCAATGACGTGATCTATGCCGGAACAGGCAACACCTTCGTGGAGGCCGGATCTGGGCCGACAACGATTTACGGCTCCGACACCAGCGGCGCCGGCGGCAACGATACGATCTACGGCAGCAGCGGTGGTGGTGACACTCTGATCGGCGGTTCCGGAAACGACATCTTGAACTCGTTGAGCGGCAGCGGCGCCAACGTGGTCTATGGTGGCACCGGCGCATCCTCGATCTGGGGCGGCGCGGGCAACGACACCATCTACGGCGGCAGCGGCAACGAGCAGATCACGGCCGGGACCGGCACCCAGACGATCTACGCCGGGACGGGCGATACCTATATTCAGGCTGGATCAGGCAACGACAGCTACTACCTGTACGGCAATGTCGGCGGGGCCGGTGGGGCGGCCGGCAACGATACGATCTACGGCTCGACGGGCGACGACAAGATCTTCGCCGGCGGCGGCAACGATCTCATTAACTATGGCAACGCGAGCGGAAACGACTCCATCACGGGCGGCACCGGCAACGACACGATATTCACTGGGTCGGGCAGCGATACCATCTCGGGTTCGTCTGGCGATCTGCTGATCTTTGGCGGGTCGGGCAATGACGTAACCTCGCTCGGGAACGGCAATTCGCAGATCAACACCGGTAACGGGGACGATTCTGTCACCGGAGGCTCCGGAAACGATACGATCTACGGCGGCGGCGGCAACGATACGCTGTTCGGCGGGTCCGGCAACGACACCATCACGTCGGGCAGCACGTCCTCGAGTGCAAGCATTATCCACGGCGGCAGCGGCCTCGACGATCACCTGGTTGCAGGCGCCGGCAACGATACGATCTACGGGTCGTCGGATGCGAGCGGCACCAGCGCCATCGTGTCAGGGGCGGGCAACGACTCGCTCAATGGTGGTGCAGGGACGACGCAATTCGAAATCACGGCTTCGACCAGCAACGACACCATCGTTGGCGGTGGCGGGGTCAATCAGGTGACGTTCGATGGCCAATCGGGCGCGGCGGGCAGCTACTCGCAAACCACCGCGGGAGGCTACACCACCCTCACATTCAGCGACAATCTCACGGTCAATTTCGCCAACGGAAGCTCGCAAGGCTTCGATCTGGACTTCACCAACCCGGCGAACGACAAGCACATTCCGTAACCCCGATCGAGCGATCGTTGGACGAGTACATCTCGGCAAAGCGCCCCGGCAACATCGGCCGGGGCGCTTTTCTTTCCAGAGCTTTGGGATTTCGGGCAGCGTTGGAGGTTACAACACCAATCGCACCAATCCCATCTTGGCGAGAACCGATACCACAAGCATTGCGGCGCCATCGGGCAGCTTCGCGGCGGCCGAAAGCTCGGCGAGCGAACGGTCACCCTTCGCCAGGACATCGAGCAGTGCGGCAACGGTCGCCGGCGCCGGCAATGCATGCTGGGCGTAGTTGTAGAGAGGATCAGCCGCCAGCGTTTCGTAGGAATGCGGGCCCGGTCGGTCATGCACGCGGGTCTCGCTGGTAATCGTGCTGGTCGGATAGTGCGCGAAGGTCCGCAGCGGATCGAGACGGGCAGGTGACGCCCGCGGCGCCTCACCAAGGTATTTCTTGATATTCTCATCCCCGGACGCGCCACGTCGAATTTCAGCGAGCTGGCCCCAGAGTTCCTGATAGCGGGCGAAGATCGCGGTCCAGTCGAACGTTCGGGCGCGGGCGCGTCCGGCCTCGCCGAATTGCCGGCGCAGCGGCGGGTTATCGATCAGCGCCAGCAAGCGCTCCCGCAGAGCTTGAGGATCGACGGAAATGACCCTGCAGCTTAGCGCCACATACATATCGTAGCTTTCGAACCCGGCTTCATGGGCGCGCGCGAACGGCTCCCCTAAATCCGGCGGCGGCATGAACGTCTTGATTCGAAAGCCGTCGACGCCGTCGCGCACCGTCTCCTTGTAGCCGTCCCAGTCGGTGACAACCACCGGAAGGCCCGCGGCCATTGCCTCGATCGGTGCGAGCCCAAAGGTTTCCTGAATGTTGTCGGCAAGGCTCACGAACAGATCCGCGGCCGCCCACGCCTCGCTCCGCGCGGTCGGATCGCGGCCATCGGCAAAAACCGCGCGGACGCCGGGACAGAATTGCGCGGCGCCGTCTTTGAAGATCGTTTCGATCGACGGGTTGCCGAACCAACCGCACTGGAGCAGCGTTACGCGCTTCGTCGACTTTGCGGCCGCCCATTCCAGGGCCGCGTAGAGTGCGTGCGGATGAGCCTTGGCGTGGTGGCTCAATCGGCCTACGAACAACACGACCACATCATCGGCTTGGACGCCGAGCTTACGCCGCGCTGCGGCTCGCTCCTTCGCCGTGAATGCGAAATCCTCGCAATGGATGCCGAGCGGAATCACGGGTAGCTGCGGCAGCGTGATGCGGCTCGCCCGCAGGCGCCATTTGAGGTAGTCGAACTGGGCGGTGAGGAGGACCTTCACGGTTTCACCGACCGCGGCGGACGTACAGATCAGCGCGTCCCACGGCATGACCGGCGCACTCGCGATGCTGGTGATGGCATCCATGGCGTTGTGCGAGGCGGTCGTATGCGTCACCCCGACAATCGAATAGTCGGCGGGGCTGGCGCGTAGGCGAAGCCACGCCGGCGGCGCTAGTTCCGGGCCGGGCATGTAGAGCGTCCCAACCTCCCGCAGGACATCGAGGCGGTCCGGCCGCAGCCATTTGACCTGCACGCCCGGATCATAGGCAGCCGCCATGCGGGCGAAGGCCTCGGCGGATGCCCGAAAGGGAGAATAGGCGTGCAACGGTTCGCCCTTGAGCCCAATGACGGCGGCCCGCAGGAACGCATGGCCGGCCGCCTGGCGCCCCATCAGCCGTGGGCCGGTCACTTCGTATCCGTCCGGCTCGAAGCGGATTGCAGCTCGGGTTCCAGGCACCGTCGACACCTTAAAAAGGACCGCTTGCCGCCACGATAGCGGCAATTGCCGACCTAGGGAATTGACGTTAACGAATTGGGGAAAGATACTGCCCGGCGGCCTTAAAAAGGGGCCGTTTCGGGTTGAATGCTGCGCCTGCGAATGCCATTATTTGGGCCGGAAAGCGAGCGAGTTTGCCCCGCTTCGGCCGACTTGTCGGAATTAGGTTCCGGACTGTGCGGCATATGCTTTGCAGCGGGTAGTCGCGAGACGATGGACGCCTAGCGGGTGCGCGGCCGTCAGGGGCTTTGGACAGGCAACGACCGGAATTTCCTGGGCTGAGGGACGAGAACCATAATGACATCGAACGCCGTGACCGCAGAGGGTTCACCGATCGTCGACGCCAAACCCGCAAAGGATGCCGATACGTCCGGCCCGACCGGACTAGGCTGCCTCGTCATCGTCGCACGGCATCACGGTATGCACCTCACGGTGCCGCAGTTGACCCGTGACAACCTGCTCACCAAAGAAGAGCCGACCATCGGCCAGCTGCAGAAGTGCATCAAGGCTGCCGGTCTCAAGGGAAAGGTCGTCAACCTCAAGTGGTCAGGGCTCGCGCACCTGAAGAAAGTCATGCCCGCCATCGTGCGAACTCAAGAACGGCACCAGCCTGGTGCTCCGGCGAATCGAGGGCGAGCCTGAGCAGGTGCGCGTCGTTCTGCAAGATCCGAACGCAGACGATGACGCGCTCCTGGTTATCGACCGTGTGCGGTTCGAAGAAGTTTGGACTGGCGAAGTCATTCTTATCAAGCGCAATTACGACATCGCCGAGCAAGAGCGGCCCTTCAGCCTTGGACTTGTAACCGCGCTCGTGTTCCGCGAGCGGCGGATTGCACGCGATGTCGCGATCTGTGCGATCATCCTCGGCTTCCTGGCGCTTGCGCCCGTGATATTCTGGAGGTTGATGAGCGATCGGGTGGTTTATTTCAAGTCGCTAAATACATTTTATGTCTTGTGCCTGGCGATGGCGATTTTGATCGCGTTTGAAATGGCGTTCTCATATGTCCGACGACTACTGGTGCTTCATTTGGCCGCGCGGCTTAATGTAAAACTCGCCACGTACATGTTCGAAAAGGTCCTTAACCTTCCAATCGATTATTTTGAGCGGACGCCGATTGGCTTGGTCGCTCGCGATATGAACGAAATTTGGAAGATTCGTAATTTTATGATCGGGCAGGTCTTTGGCACGATACTGGACGCGACGATGCTGTTTGTGTTCCTACCCGTAATGTTTTTCTTTAGTCCGACGTTGACGGCCGTTGTAGCGGCGATCGCGGGATTGATCGTAGCTTGGTTACTCGCCATGCTACCCGCCTATCGACGTGCATATAGCGCTGCCATCGCAGCTGAAGGTGATCGAGGGGCGTTTCTAGTCCAAACGCTGGTCGGCATGCGCACTGTAAAGTCGCTGGCCCTTGATGCGCGGCAACGGCACGGATGGGATGTCCATGTTGCAAAGGTCGAGAAGCTGCGCTTCGCCGAGGGTTCGCTGGCTAATCTCATTCAAGCTGTTGTGCTACCGCTCGAACGGCTCATGGTCAGCGGAACCTTTGCTCTCGGATGCTATTTCGCCGTCACGTCGAACGATCCGTATTTAATAGGTGCCCTCTTTGCCTTTTTGATCATGTCGCAGCGGGTCGCGGCACCCCTCATGCAGATGGCCAAATTGGTGCACGAACTCGACGAGGCCCGTTCTGCCGTCGGTATGGTCGGAAAAATTGTCAACCAACCACCCGAAGAAGGACGTTCTGGCCAGGGGGTGCGTGTCCCGCTGCGTGGCCACATCCAATTTTCAGGTCTGACCTTTAAATATGCTGGCACAACCTCACCAGCATTGCAGGACCTGTCGTTCGAGGCTCCCATTGGCACGACGCTTGGAATCATGGGGCGGAGCGGCTCCGGGAAGACGACGATAACTCGCTTGCTTCAGAGGCTTCACTCCAACTACGACGGTCTGATCAAGATCGACGGCATCGATGTCCGCGAATACGACATCGACCATCTGCGCGGAAGCTTAGGTGTGGTGCTTCAGGAGAACTTTCTGTTCAGTGGAACAATTCGGGAGAACATCACGATCGCGAAGAACGACGCGAGCTATGATGACATGATTCGCGCGGCCCGCCTTGCGGGTGCGGAGGAGTTTATTGAAAAGCTGCCGCGTGGCTACGAGACCTGGGTGTATGAAGGGTCACCAAATCTGTCGGGTGGTCAGCGCCAGAGGCTTGCCATCGCGCGCGCGCTTATAACCGATCCGCGGATTCTTATTCTCGACGAAGCCACTAGCGCTCTCGATGCGGATAGCGAAGCAATCGTCAACGCCAACATCGCCCGCATTGCCCATGGCCGGACCATGATCATCATTTCGCATCGGTTGTCGTCGCTGGTGACGGCTGACGCCATCATGGTGCTCGAGCGTGGCCGCATCATGGACATCGGCAAGCATGAAGAGCTGCTTGAGCGGTCAGAGATTTACAGCGGTCTATGGCACACGCAGAACCAACACGTGACGGCGGCGCCAAGCCGACGCGATAAGCCGTTTGGAGGTCCTCGCCTTGTCCCGTGAGAATGACGAACTCTCAAGCATCCGCCAATTCCAGTCGGAAACCGACGCCATCCGCGAAGCATCCGAGCCGTTCGCTTTGCGGGTGACCGTCCTGCTACTTGCGGGGATGTTTGTCATTCTTGTTGCCCTGACGTTCCTGACCCGGATCGATCGGGTTGTTTCGAGTACGGCCGGGAAGATCGTTCCTCTCCAGGCCGTGAACGTTTTTCAGGCACTCGACCCTTCAATCATCAAGACTATCGATGTTCGGGAAGGGGAATTGGTGCAACAAGGCCAACTATTAGCGACACTCGATCCAACTTTTGCCGCCGCAGACGTCAAACAATACAAGCTTCAGGTTGCCAGCCTCAATGCTCAGATTGCCCGCGACGAGGCTGAGTTGGCAGGCCGACCCTTGACTTATCCGGATACGTCCGATCCGGAATTTGTAGATTATCAGAGGCTGCAAAAGGCGCTGCACGAACAGATGATGTTGAATTACAAGTCGCAGATCGATAGTTTCGATAGCAAGATCAAGGCAACACAGGCGACGATTGCCAAGTATGAGGCGGACTCGGCGCGATATGGAGAGCGCGCAGAGATTTCCAAGCAGATCGAAGGAATACGGCTTGATCTTGAGCAAAAAGGCGCCGGTTCATTGCTGAACCGGCTGACGACCCAAGACCAGAAACTCGAAATGCTCCGCTTTCAACAGTTTGGATACAATAGCCTTGCCGAGGCAAAGCAAACACTGACGTCCACCCAATCCGATCGCGAGGCGTTCGTTCAAAAGTGGTTGACTGATCTCAGTACCGAGTTGGTCAAGGCGCGAGGCGATCGAGACACAGCATCCGCATTGCTTGAGAAGGCTGTTAAAAAGCAGGATCTGGTTCGTTTGATCGCTTCGGAGCCATCGATCGTACTGACGGTCGCAAAATTGTCAGTCGGATCTGTATTGAAGGAGGGAGACGCCTTATTCACTCTAATGCCGGCCAATGCACCATTGGAATCGGAGATTCACATCGGGTCACGTGACGTCGCGTTTGTGCGACCCGGAGATCGCTGCATATCGAAACTTGATGCTTTTAATTTTGCAGAACATGGCACTTCGACTGGGGCTGTGCGGTGGATCAGTGAGGGGGCTTTCACCTCGGACGACAACGGTCAGGCGATCCAGAATGGTGAGGCGTATTACAAGGCGCGTTGCAGCGTCGACGCAGATGGTCTTGTCAACGTGCCAAATGGCTTTCGCTTGATTCCCGGTATGACGCTTTCGGGTGATGTGGAGGTTGGGACGAGGTCGGTTGCGTTTTATCTGCTTGGCGGATTTATCCGCGGAATACGTGAAGCGATGCGCGAGCCGAGGTAAAGTGAATACCTTTCTCGAAAAAATCAGCTCGATTCGGGAAAGCCAGGGTGGGGATGCAGTCGCCCGCGGCACAAAGTTTTACGACCAAAAGGAATACTTAAGGGCCTTCGACGCTTGGAGATTGGCAAGTGGACAAGGGACGGCCGAAGCGCAGTATCGTATAGGACGACTTTATGCACGCGGAGAGGGCGTGCTGCGGAGCGTTCCGGATGCGGTCGCATGGTATAAGCGAGCCGCGGGCGAAGGCCATTTGGAAGCGCAATTTCAACTTGGTCTGATTTATCTGAGTGGTACGGGCGACCAAGGACCTTATAAATATTGGCTCGATCGGGCGAATTCACGGGACGAATTGGCGGCTCAGAGGACCGTCAAACTGCTATTCCCCAATGGCCTTGATGTCACGAAGGATGAGGAAGAAGGGCGCCGCTTCATCGAGACGGCGGCGAATAGTGGAAAGCCGGAGGCGCAAGCGCTCCTAGGCACCCTTTATCTACAAGGGCAGGGCTGCCCGCGCGACTATAAAGGGGCGCGCCAGTGGTATCTAGCCGCAGCAGCGCAGGGCGCGACTTCCGCCGAATTCGGCCTTGGAGATATATATTTTCAGGGCCTCGGGGTTGACGTGGACCAATCTATTGCTGCCGATTGGTATGAGAAAGCTGCCCAGAAAGGCGATGCTCGGGCACAATTGGCTTTGGGGTCCATCTATCTGAATGGGCAGGGCCGGGCGGCCGACCCGGAAAAGGCCAAGCAATTTTTCCAAGATGCGGCGGACAAAGGTGAGGCGCGTTCACTTTATCAGCTTGCGTTGCTGCATATGAAGGTGGAGGGGTCTCGCGGCGATATCGAGAAGGCGGAAACCTATCTGCGGAAATCCGCGAAGCAGAACTACCTGCCCGCAATCAAAGCGCTTGCGGAATTGTTTTCACGCGGAAAGGGCATGGAGCCGGACTTACGGGAAGCGGCTGAGTGGTACACCCGCGCAGCGGCGCTCGGCGACGTTCAGGCGCAATTCACGATCGGACGTCTTTACGCGACTGGCACCGGCGTCGCCAACAACATTAAGGCTGCGGCGCGATGGTTCCTCAAGGCGGCCGACCAAGGCCATGCCACGGCGGCACACAACATTGCGGTGTTCCTGATAAGGGGAACGGGCATCGAGCGCGATCCCGAGAAGGCCGTGAAGTATTTCGAGGTGGCGACCGACGGTGGTATCACGGCGGCACAGGTACAGCTTGGTAAGCTCTATATGAACGGTGAGGGCGTCGCGCGAGACATTGGTCGTGCGGTTGAACTGCTGCGGAAGGCCGCAGATGCTGGGGATGCGGACGGCAAGACATCGCTTGCCATGCTGCATCTTCAGGGGTCGGAAGTCGGCGCTGATGTTTCCCATGCCGAACAACTGTTGAAGGACGCCGCGAATTCTGGGCATGCCTTTGCTGCCATGCAACTCGGTCACCTCTATGCGTCCGGGAAATCCTCGGCGGACCAGAGCCCGGCCGACGCTATTGAATGGTACAAAAAAGCAGCCGACAGCGGACTTGCCGAGGCACAGTATATTCTTGGGACGGCGTATCTCGACGGACGCGGTGGATCAAAGGATCCCGAGGCCGCAGCATCGTGGTTGCACAAGGCCGCTGAAAGCCACCATCCGCTGTCTCAATTTCAACTTGCGGTGCTGTACTGCACGGGCAACGGCGTTCCGAAGGATCTTGAAAGGGCGGTCGTTTGGTATGAAGCCGCTGCCCAGCAAGGACATCGGGTGGCTCAATTCAATCTCGCCGTGATGCTAACAAGTGGGCAGGGGTGTGAACCAGATGCGCAAAAGGCATTTCCGTGGTTCCAAAAGGCAGCGGAGCAGGGGCTGGTAGAAGCACAGCTTGCATTGGGTGACATGTACCAAGCGGGGCGCGGTGTCGCGCGCGATGAGAGCGCCGCACGGCGCTGCTACGAAGTCGCTGCCCGCCATGGCAGTGAAGCTGCGGCTCGGAGGCTAGAGCGGATAGGATGATCAAGGTAATCAACGGAAAGTAAGGCGTGTGGAAGCATCATTTGGCCGTTCCGTCAGACTTCCTCTTTTCTGGACTATTATTGACCTTGGGCTCTTACCAGATCGTATTCTTAGGCCCATGATATCGGGACGCTTTCGCTGCAGGAGCGCTACCATCGTTTAGAACCTGGGGCGGTGGTACGCGGCGCCGCTGAGGCGACCATCGGAGCAGACGTCCAGCACGTGCGCGAAAATATATCTGCTTACTTGCCGATCCGCTCGGTTCATCGCCTCCGAATCCGGGTCCGTCGGAACTGATCGAGGTGCAGGTGGCGGCTGATTTGCCCAGGATGATATTGCGCGGCTCGACTAGTGTACTGGCGTCATAGCTCCCAATATGAAAAATCGAAAGTTGCTTTACTGGTAAATGAAGCGTCGAAGGACCACAATGCGCTTCGCGATATGCAGTCGAATTCGTCGCTGGTGGCATCGGGCGGAACCAACTGCTTGGCCGAAATCTCCACATGGACTGGTACCAGACACGCTTGTACTCCCGGCCGCGTGGCATGAAGGAATCGAAGACACCGGAGAACGCTTCCTTCCAAATCGACAGCTAAGCGACCTCGCGTTTGAACATTTTCATCGATACTTACTGGCGGCGAGGTTTGCGCCAAAAAAGAAAATCCTTGACGTCGCGTGTGGGGAGGGGTTTGGGGTTGGTATTCTTGCGCAAGTCGGGGCGGAGGTCGTCGGTATCGATAATTCCACGGACGCAATTGCGTCAGCGCTTAGAAACTATCGCAAAGATAACACCTCGTTTGTGGTTGGCCAGGCGGAAGCGTTGCCTTTTGCGGACACTTCCTTCGACCTGGTCACCAGCTTCGAAACGATCGAGCATCTCGCACACCCAAAATCATTTCTGTTTGAGGTGCGTCGCGTATTGCGACCTTCTGGGGTATTCGTGGTGTCTACGCCGGAGCGCGAGGCATACGGCGCGACGAGGGCAATGAATTAAAATCCGTTCCACTTTTCAGAGATGACTCTCGAAGGATTTGTCGAGGCTCTTGGGTCATTTTTCCCTCAACTCGCGGTTTTCGGCCAAAGGGTTACGTACGGGTCCTTCGTTTGGCCAATAAAGGGAGCAGCGGACGAACGCCAACTGCAATTCCAAAAGACGAACTTTCAGTTCAACCGATTTCGGACTTCTGGGGATCCAACCGCGATCTATTTGATCGCAGTCGCCTCAGCAGAGCCGCAAGCGACATGGGATACAGCGATCCTCGAAGCTGAGGGTTTCTTTAATCCCTTAGCGTCGCTGCTCGGCGGCATTGCGGATCGCGATAAACAAATCGCCAACCTCAAGGCGGAGCTTCAAAAACTAGTTCAGGACTGACGGAACTGATTATCGTTTCATCAATAGACACCATTGATCGTGGCAGGGTGTGCATGATATATAAGGAGATTGAAGCGGTTGTATTTTCGTTTGGAGGTTTCGGTGATCCTACGCGTGGGTTCACTTCAAGTTCAAACGAAGGATTATGACCGAAACCGTGCCGCCTTCCACCGAAATCGCCCGCCTTGTTGTCCCGGGCGCTCCTCGCGTTCGAAGAGATCACAGCCTGCCCGCGCGGAAGCGTTGATCGGCAGTTGGCAGAGGCTTCCACAAAGCCAGCCGATAATCCGATTGACCTCGCGGCTAGAAACGATACCGTCCTATCCTGGGAGGGTGCGCAATGCCGAATTGCAACCAACTTCTGGACGGCACCTCCGTCCGAAGGAACGCGCGAACTTGCTTCAAATTCTCGGCTATCTAAACGTGAGCGGTATCCGTTCCAGTTCGCTGCAACAACAATTTCCCATGCATTTCCCGGTGGATCCTTCGGACTCGCTAATGAAATGCACCGATTCGGAATTTGACGCTACTGCGCGCCGTGGCTGCGGGAGGCCCCGCGACGGCGACGCGGAATCACGCTTCGACGTTGTTGCGTTTGGTGGCAACGACGATATTATATGGGGAGGCTTAGCAAGCAGGTCGAAACATGTGTGAGCCGGTAAGATTGGTTATTTGGGATCTGGATGAGACGTTTTGGCGAGGAACGCTTACCGAGGGCGGTATCGAGTATTATCAGATCGCACATGATGTTGTCATTGAGCTGGCGCGTCGCGGCATTATGAGTTCTATCTGCTCAAAAAATGATTTCGATCAGGTTAGATCTATTCTTTCCGAGCGTAGAATATGGGATTATTTCATATTTCCTAGTATCAATTGGGACCCGAAGGTCCTCGGATAAAGTCGCTACTCGCAACCGTCCAGCTACGCGCAGAAAGCGTAATGATGGTTGACGACAATCCGATGAACTTGAATGAAGCGCAATTCTTTGCGCCGGGTATTCAGACGTCTGACGAAAAGATTGTTCCCGAAATTTTATCGCACTCGCTGTTCAAAGGAAAGGACGATCAGAGCCTCACGCGGCTCAACCAATACAAGCTACTCGAAAAGCGAAATAAGGATGAGGTAGCGGCTGGCGGCAGCAACACAGAATTTCTGCGCTCAAGCGGAATCCGCATCAGCATTGAGAATAACATTGAGGGTCAAATTGATCGCGCTGTCGAGCTCATCAACCGCACCAATCAATTGAACTTTACAAAGTGGCGGCTGCCTGAGGACCAAGACGCTGCTCGCGCGAAGCTACGAGAAGAAATAGCTCGTTTCGACGTGCAGGCTGGGCTCGTCCGGGTTACGGATCATTATGGAGACTATGGTTTCTGCGGCTTCTTCGCCACTCGGGTGTTTGAGGGCGGCTTAAAAACTTTGATACACTACTGCTTTTCGTGTCGCATTCTCAACATGGGAGTGGAGGCGTTCATCTATCAGAAAGTGCTCAATAGACCGGCGCTTACAGTAAAAGGCGACGTCCTGTCGAATCCCATTACCGCTGATCCAGTAGACTGGATCGAAAACGTGTTCAGCCATGATGAACTAACGGACCGCGCAAAGAACGGCGCACCTGTCTCTTTGCGGGGCGGATGCGATCTTGCCATTTTGGATCACTACTTCAGAGTGATTTCCGCCGAGGTGCGCGGTGAATACAACATCTCTCGCAACGATATCACCTTGAGGCTTGACCACTCGCTGATCACGCGCTACGCGGTAAACGGTATACCGCCCGCTGCAATCGACGCCGCGCGCGCGTTGGGTTACGTCCCGGAAGATTTTCGCTCTCCGGTATTTTCTGACCCACGCTCTGGGTGCTGGGTAATGAGTTTCCTTCCGGATTCTCTGGGTTCCAGTATATAGGCATAACGACACTGGGGCACTCATCCCGTTTGTTTTCAGTGCGTCAAACTCAGCCCAGAATGCGTGCCAGCTTTCAGATGAGCAGCGTCACGTAATTACTGATAATCCGCATATGCTTGGGGCGCTCGAGACTCTTGCTCGTGAATACACATATGTCGGTTTTCTCCCACAAGAACTGTATAAATCAAATCTCACCGCAATCCTCCGGGCCATTCCTCAAGACAGTCAGGTGTTTATCATTTTGGCGAAGGAATATTACGGAGATGCTGCGCATCCAGGGTCTGAGGCCAAGCCTCAGATTAATCTTAATCGATGGACCCGCGAGGTTGCCGCCGAGTTCGAATATGTGCATACGGTGCTGATTACGGATTTTATGGCTGATGCATCCGAACTTCGGGGCAATCATTTTGATCGGATGGTATATTTTAGGATGTTTAAGCACATTCAGAATGAAATGCAGGCGACATTGTCTGTCAGATTTGAGCCAACGCTCGGTGAACGCAGACTAGAAAAGGCCGGTATCGATTGATGCGCCATTGAGATTGCGGCACCGGTGGCAGTCGGCGTCGCGGCCCGTATCGCTAGGGTATTGGCGAGGAGGCGGATTGCAAAACGACGGCGACAGCGGCTGTCAGCACGAGCGCCAGATGAACGATGATCATTTGCTTAAAGCAACCGACAGGATGACTGGTGTGCCCAGATATAAGAAAATGACAAGTTCAGCCCATTAGACTGCTGTGTAGGTTGCCAACTGGACGGCACCCAGTTCGAGATTCATCTGGGGAAACCTAAGTTGATAGGAGAACCGGATGTCGAAAGAACGCGTACTTCAATATTTAAATGGACCTTTTAAAGAAGTACAGGGCTGGTGTTCTCCAAACAATTGGCAGATTATTTGGCCCATCGCTCAGGCGCAGAAGAAAATGGGGATAAATAATCCCGTTGCTGAAATTGGCGTGTTTCATGGCAAATTTCTTATTGGCTTAGTGGCAACGAAAGGTGTATCCGGGAATTATGCGATTGACCTCTTTGATATGCAGGAATTCAATTTAGACGGCGCGGGGGAGGCAAATATTGATGCTCTGAAGAGGAATATTGTCAAATGCGGTATTAATCCCGATGACGTGACGCTACTTCGCATTGACAGCTTGACGATTAGTGATTTGGATATCTCCACTATTCGACATCGGAGTGGGGGCTTTTCGATGTTTAGCGTAGACGGTTGCCACCTGCCAGAGCACACCATAAACGATATCAAGATCGCCATGTCCTTGACTGTGCCTCAGGGCTTAATATTCGTCGATGACTACACTAACCCTCATTGGCCGGGTGTTCAGGAAGGCGTCGCAAAGTTGTATTTTAATGAATGCCCAAGATTTGTCCCGGTAGCTTTCGGTCACAACAAATTGTTTCTTTGTCATCTAAGTTACCATCCCAAATTTATTCAACTAATTCTGGAGAGTCTAAAAAGCTCGAAAATCACATATAAAATGGTTGAGAGATTTGGATACGATTCGATCGCTGTAAATCTGGATCCGGCGAGTACACACTTTTTGCCCGACTAGGGTCAAAGCCCGCTCGACAAGACGACGATGGTAATTCGATTTTGGAGAATGAAACCTATGAAAAGAAATGCGTTTTAGAGCGATGAGCGGCAGGCAAGGACGCTTTGCCTAGGGTGGTGTCTGCCACAGGCCGCGTCTTCTTGTAGGACCACCACCGGTGCCGCCGTCCAACGCCGGTGAGAACTTCAAACCGCATCGGTCGACGTCGAGGGTTGACTGGTCTGATTCGAGGTCACCAATGTGGACGAGCGAGAACCGCGGACGATACGACCGCAGCAAGTTGTTATAACCGAGCGATTTGACCGATGAAGAATGGAATCTCGTCGGACCTTTGATCCCGCCCGGCAAGTCCGGGGGCGGCAAGCGCACCGTGATCATGCGCGAGGTGATGAATGGCCTCCGGACAGACTCTAAGGTCGCACGGTCCAGGAAAAAGCCGTCGCCAATCGGGGCACCGCCCGTTCGGTCGGCTCAGCTCATTCAGGTCAAACGGAGCGCGGGTACAAAATCCAGCCTTATCGACGCGGGATGTCGCAGCCTGCCGAAGAGTCATTGAGGCGGATCGTGCTTGCGGCGACCGCGGTAGCGCCTGATGCCGCGATCGCGTGGACTTCAATGCTCGCGGTTCGCTGCCCGAGCCCCTTTGGATCGAAGTGTGTGAAATATGGCGGCGCAGCGCTCGTGGCAATGGTCTTGCCATCAACGACAAATTCGAGGCGCTTGACTGCCGATGCCCCGTCGCTCGCTACTGCGGCGAGATCAATTGGCCGATCAACGGTCGCGCACGGCAACGGCCAAGTCAGTACCACACGCGGTGAAGTACTGACTTTAGTTGGAGACAGAACGCCGCCCATGGCGCGCTGGGTTCTCCTCAGCATTGCAATGAGATCGTCGGAATATCCCGGCTCAACACTATATTTCGTCGCGCTAGTGTTGTGCGTTTGATAAGTGGAAGTTTGATAAAATTCCCACGCCCAAATTGCAGCGTATTCCACGTGGTTAAGTATAAGCTGGTCCATCAAGCCAATTATGAACGGTGTAGGGCCGAGATCACCGAATTCACCAACGAAAAGGCGCTTTCCGGCGGCCTTGGCGGCCGCGGAGGCATCCGCGACTAACTCATATTGATGGCCATCGGGCCGCCCAAATCTGTTATTTTGAGCCTCCGGATAGATGTGCACGCTGACGATATCGAATGGCTGGTGAACGGCGAGCAAATAGCTGCGAAACTGCTCCCTGGTGTCGAGAGTTTGATCGGGGCCGCCTGCACTGAACTCCGGTCGGTGCATGAGATGCGTTGCAGAGCGACGCGGAACGGCAAAGCCGGATGCCACCGGCCTGGAAGGATCGATCGACTTGATCGTCGCTACTAGATCTTGCGAAAAGGCAATCATATCGGCAGTCGTAAACCCATCAAAAACGCACGCCGCGGCGACCGATCGACACATGCGGCGCAGATCGAGGTCGGCCTCCAAGTTCAGCTCGTTGGTGAGTTCGTAAAACAGAACGGACTTGCGATCCTTGTAGCGTGCAATGAACTCGCTCACAAATCGGTGAAGCAACTGGCGGCTCGGTGACTTCGGTTCTCTTATGAACTTAGAGATTTTGTCCCCGCCGAGAACCGGAAATTGAGTTAGATTCCAAACGAACGACGGTATGAGGCCGATTGATGCCCGATCAAGGTCGTCGAACATCTCATCCTGAGCCGCCCAAAAGACCGCTGGATTGCTTTGCCAGAGTGCCAGGTCATTCGTCGTGTCACCGAAGTTGACCGGCCAATACCCGCTTACAGAGACCCGTAGAAAGGGAAGTCCCGCGTCTCGAGCGTCTGCTATCGCCTTCTTCGCCATAGCCCTGCGAATATAATGATAGCCTTCGGCGTCGTCGGGAACGGCAGCCGATGGCGGAAGGTATTGAAGCATCAAATCGGATTTATTTGCGCCGAGCTCACCCGCTTGCGTCGCACTAAATGGACTGCCAAGGAAAAAAGCGACAGTCGCAGCGGCCATAAATACCCAGTTAAGTTTTGAAAACGCTTGCAATGATACAATACACATAAAGCCGGCTAGTACCTCTTTACGGAGAATGTTACGAGTTGTTCCCTTAGACACTTCGAACTGATCTCCAGCAGCAGGGGGAGGAGTTACCGAACACACCAATAACAGCAGTGAAACGGGTACCGCGGGTAATTCAGTTCGGCGCCAGTCCGAAAGTAGCTTCACGTTCCCAGCGATGCCCGATATCATAGACGGAAGTGAGCACCTTCTGGAATAGCTTCTCTCTGTGAAAAAGCGCACAACCTGGGAGTAAGTAGTCGGTTGGTACATCTGTCCGCGCTGCCAGTTGGCCGCCAACATTAATCGTTGGACGGAAATCACGAGTGCATCCTGGATCGGAAGCCTCTATAGCCGGTGCCACCCGGCAACGAGAGAAAGGTCCCACAACCACCCGCATTCTTAGAGCGGATTCCGGTCATGTCCGAACGTATCCCGCGTGGCGAAAGAAATTTCTGCATTCTTTGGCACTGAAATCGGTAACGACGCGGCCGATCCGACGCAAGAGGCGCGAGATCGTGCGCTCAGCCGCGAGAGACATCGGCCCCTCAAGCACAGAAGGTTTGGCAATTCCGTGCTGTAGCAGGCCGCCCATGAAGGTGATTGTCTTCCAATGTCCCTGCGGCGCGCGGCCGAAGAGCCGCTCCCCACGCGGCGCACGGCCGCCCAGCCGCGGTGTTGGTGCAGGCTTCGTCGATGAACACCAGTCGCGCCGAGTCAAATATGCCTCGCTCGCGCATCCAGCGCGCCCGTGCGCGGGCCACGTCCGCGCATTTCTGCTCCGCCGCGTACAGAGTCATTTTGAAGCCGACGTTGCGCGGATCCAAGAACCGCCACACCGCGCTGCGGGTGCTCACAATTTTTTGCTTTCCCATCGCCGCGACGAAAAAATTAGAGAATTGCCGTTGTCACACCTCCGCCATCATCAACCGATGAACTCCGACGCCGAGGACGCGAAGGTCCTTACCTAAGCTTAGAGAAGCAGGGGAGCACGCCCTCGGCACGTACAGATCGATGTCGACCTCCGGACGATTGAACACACAAGTCGGGATGGTGATATCGAGTTCGGTAGACTGGCTGATAACGCCAAACCCGACTCGAAGAAAGTTGACAAATATGTGGAGTTCCTGAAAAGGAACCTTTCCGTCGCCGAGATACGGCGTGCAACTAATAATTAAGGAAACGTTGGACTTCGGTGGCTTTGCCGAAAAAGACATTTTTGCGTTCAAACCATCAGTCCATATCAGCGTCGATTCCGGTTCGGCCCACCCGGACGTGCAATACGGCAACGCATTACCGCGGGCGTTGAAATTCAAAACCGTGGACCATTCGTAACTCAGTTTGGTATTCGTCAGCATGATCCTAGAACTCCGATTCGATTTTCCGCTGCGCGTGATGTATCCGTTTCGATGTAGCAAAACTCGTACCATCCTGGCTTCACTAAACGTTGACACTTTGTTTGCGGTTTCATCGATCCTACACCGATAGGTCGGTCGAGTGAACATCCGCAAAGGATGCCATCGTCGTCGATGGTGCAGTATATGAAACAGTCATCTGCCAATGCTCCTCTTGCTTGGGAGCAAGGTTCAGACCCTGGCCGGCGCAAGATAACCGTGCCTGATCAATACCGGCGCCATAATTCTCTGCATCAAATCAATTTCTTCCGCAGAGAAAATGGTCCTATAGCGCCCTACAGTACCGTCTCCTCGACGTTTCCCGTACCCAAGTTCATCTGATGGCACGTTGGCGATGTCAACTTTAGCCACGAGCGTATCGATTTCAGAGGATGTCAATGACTGTCCCATCCAATTGTAAAGCTTTGCTGTAAGTGTGCTCAAGTTGTCACGCAAATCCTCGTACCGGACCGAAAGCGTACGCTCCGTAGCATGTTGGCGAAGGGCATCCTCGATGATGTCATTTTGAAAATTCCAAAAATGCGAGTAAAAGGCAATTGCATATGCTCTCAAAGCGGGATCCTTATTGGTGTTGAGAAGGTGCGAGGCGAAAGCGCCAAATCGCGAACTAATAACATCTCGCCCGTCGCGAATCAGATGAATCATTCGCGCCTCTGGCATCGCTTGCATGATGAAATCAGCAGCATGACTCTCGTTCGGCATTTTGAATATAAATCGCTTGAAATCACGAATGCCCCAAACGTCAATTGCGTGCTTTATTATCGATGTTCGCAGCGACCGAAAGAAATTCATCCGATATGCAGCATTGAAAAGAGAAGTGGGGCCGTTCATATTAATATTAAATCGATCAAACACTGACAACCCTTCGCGCATTTTTCGCTGCTTCGCTCTCACTTCGTAGTCGTAGCCCGAGGGCACGTAGGTATCGTATTGCACAAGCTCAAAAAACCTTTCCGCGTCCCAACGTAATGGTGCGAACAACATCCCATGACCGGGCTCATCGATACAACGCCCCTGGTTATCCCAACAAAGGATCTCTGCCGATAACCACGTCGACCCAGAGCGCGCCGTCGAAAACACAAATATTGAATTTTCTTCAACTGACGAATAGAGAGCGTCGAGATTACATAAGGCAAAGCGAACTTCGACCGGGTATACAACCGCCTTGCGAGCGTTCCTAGATAGCAATTCGTCGTACGCTACAGTGATTGTTCCGGCGCTTTGTGGAAAGATTGATGCGAGCGGGACAAGAAAGCTGTGCCCTCGACGGTCCGCCTCAAAGAAAGACAGTTCTGCAAAAGCTGAACCAGACTTTACTTCGCACCAAAATGTATCCCTGAGGCCCTCGAGATCCGGGCAGACCACGTGAACTAAAATGTGATCAAATCCGACAGTCAACAGCTGCGCTGCAACGGCCCGGTCTATCGTAATCTCGATATTGCCCCTAACTTTTACCGCTCTATCATTCTTGTCGAGAATTTCACGAGCAAACAGCTGCAGCGACCAAGCACCCGGGGGCCCCAGCTTTCCCAGTTCGCTGCTTTCGCGCAAGGTGATGATCGCTCTAGCACCTATACTCGAATCCAACTTCAGGTTTCCTCTTAGCTTTAAGTAACAGCCCTCGCCGTTTACAACATTAGGCGGTCATCCCTCGCTCGGCAACGGCGATGACCGCAATGTAGTGTAATAGCGGCGGAACGACTAAGCTATCGCCTTGAGCACGAACACCGCGGCAATCTCGGCACCTAGAATAGCATTCGTCCTCGAACTGTGGACAACGATCTCGGCCGAGCGAAAGCCGGCGTTTCGGGCTGCATCCAAGATATCCCAACCGGGTACGAAGTACAGGAGGCGCTTGCCCTTGCCGTCGAGCGGGTCGTCAGCATATTGCGGCTCGTGATGGTGAGTGATCTTGCCACCAATCATCTCCGCCAGAACAGTTGTTTCCTTCTCTCCGTAGCGAAATGGAAAGGTTGCAATAAGGACCCCCGTACGCCGAAGGATGCGTCGAGCTTCGGTTAAGAACGCTTGCATGTCGACGGCGAAGACCATGTTATCCGGAGAAATGTACAGATCAAACGCATGATCGGGAAGCGAAAGGCGTACCGGATCTTCGTGACGAATGTGGGAAAGCTTCCAGCGCACTATAGGGTTGGCAACGTACTCACTCGTGACAAGATACGGGAATTGCATTTTGACGGCCTCGGCAAATGCGGAAACCTGTTCGCTCATGTAGATCGTTGAGCATCTGCCGTACGTAAGAACATAATCAAGTACCTCCTTGAGGATCCCGCGGCTTCGGCTATTAGCGCCATGCGCTTGAAAGCCCTCGCGATAATTCTCATCGATAACCAAAAATTCGTCCGAACGCACAATCCCATTAAAAGGATCCACGAATCCGGTAAGTTGTATATTCTTAGCGAGGTCTTGGATATAATCGGGATCCTTGAGAAACGCACATTGGGCCGAAAGGGTTTCCCATTCGTCGAATCCCGGGCAAGCCACGCAAATTTCGCTGAACACGCCGATTTCCCCTCAACAGGAAGTTGCCTAATCTACCACTCCAGAGTGCCGCCCTCTTCGAGTACGCGCGCCAGCTCTGGGATGTCTTCTGAAGTCTGGGAGACCACCGACCGATAGGAATACTTCCGTTCAACAAAATCAAGTCCAGCCAAAGCCCGCCTTTTGCAGAGACCGGAATCTTTAAGCAACCGAAGAACTCCTTCGGCGAATTTATCGGCCGTATCTCCAATCTCCGCAAAATTTTCCGACCCAGCGATTCCCTGGGTCCCAGCGGTTGTCGTTACCACAGGCACGCCAAACCGCAGTGCCTCAATGATCTTGCCCTTTACACCTCCTCCGAAACGGAGGGGAGCGACCGCAACGGCTGCCGATTTGTAAAGCTGATATAATAATGGGTCGGATACATATCCCGTGACGATAATATCCGACGCAGCGAGACTGCTTACTTCCGGCGGGGGAAAGGAACCCACCAGGACGACTGTTAGGTCCGAGTACTCGCGCTTAATGATCGGAACCACTCGTCGGACCAGCCAAATCGCCGCATCGACGTTCGGCCTATGTCGATAGCCTCCCACGAAAATTAGAGAATGTGAACCGGCCGGAGGTTTCTTTACGACTTCCTCGCGGGTCGCTCTAATGGCCTCGTTCGGATACATATAAAGAGTAATTTGTCGCGACGGTTTTTCCGGCATCTCACGTCTGAAATATTCAACTTCGTCGTCCGCCGGATACATGATTACGTCCGCCTGCGCGCACATATCGATCTCAAGTTTTTTCCATTTTTCGATTTCAGCTATAAGCTCCTCCTTCCCAGTGACTTTGTACTCCTTTTCCAGTCGCGCAAAATGCAAATCATGACCAAAGTAAAGAATCTTCGCAGGTGAATGCTCTCGAACGAACGTAATATAATTTTGGGCAACGTGCGGTCTGCTTAAAAGGGCATATTCAAAATACTGGCCGTTTTTCGAAATCCAGCCCTCAAATTTACCAACATACTGGCCGCCGTATAAGACTTCTATTCCCAGCTCTTGGAGAGCTCGAACGTATATTCTGTCATAGAACAAGTTGTCAGGCCAGAACGAAACTTGAAACCCGGCGTCAGCAAACATTTTACACCAGTCGAAAATCGATCGTGATCCAGCATCCTTGTCAAATTGAGGAACGTAATGATCAACAACTAGGATATGTATTTTGTCACGGCTCTTGTCGCGCGCATAAAATACATTCTCTCCATCGAGGTAATGTTCGGATTCCAAAACGTGTTGCCATTTTTCGGCGAATTTTCTCTTATTTTCTACTTGATATGCCTTAATACCAACGGCGGTATCGGTGCCGTGCGTAATGCCCTCGTGGTGCACCAAGGCAGACATGGGGGAATAAACAGTTCTCAGCCCTTTGGCGCGAAGAGAAAAAGCGATGTCGGAGTCATCAAAATACGCCGGCATGTACCGCTCATCAAATCCTTTATTTTCGTCCCAGACCTTATTCGGAATTGCAATCGAAGCCCCGGAGATCCAATCGACATCCTTGACATAGTTGAATTCGGGGAGGGACGCGTCTTGATTCCGGCCGTAGTTCCAGCCGCTCGCATCACGCCATACGATTCCGCCGGCCTCTTGAAGCGACCCATCCGCGTTCAACAACTTCGATCCAACAAGCCCGATATTTTTAGAATCTAAAAAATGGCGAAATGAGTTCATCCAGCCAACCGTCGATGATGAACGTATCGTTGTTTAGTAGAACAATATATTTGCCTCTCGCGTGCAAAGCAGACAGGTTGCAATTCTTGATAAATCCTTCGTTTTTAGCGTGCGTGATACACTTAAGGATGCCGCCGACCCGCTCAAAGACGTCACGCGTCTCGTCGGATGAGATATTGTTACCAATAAGAACTTCGTAGCTGAAACGAGATGTATGTTCGAATAGGGAGAGGACGCAAGCGATTGTGTACTCAACTTTATTGAAGGCGGGTATGATGATCGTTACATCCAGGTTTTCTCCCGAAAGGAGAGACGCGGATAAGTCGCGCATGCGGTGAACGAGCAGATCAAGTTTTTCCTCGCGAGACAATGTACTGCCTCCGATGTCGAGGTTCTCTATGATCTTAAAATATGGAATCACGCGCTGAGCCGCTGATTCGCTCGCTTCCCATTCGATGGTTTCGAAGATACGTCGCCTGTGTGTCGGGACGCCCAATAGCTTCTGAGAGGATTGGGTCGTTGAGGTCTGTGGTTTGGGCTGCGTGCCTTGCAGTTGTCCCGAGAGGCGCACGGGAACCGAGCTGCCGCGGCCCGGTCGGTCAGTCATCAAGGCGTGCAGAAGGGCGGAAGTTCTTTGAGCTCCGGATTGGTGGTATTTGCGCGAATAATCTGCAGTTGAGAGTGCTGGGTGCGGATCACGTCCTTCGGTAGCACCGAATTGCACATAATGGAGAAGCGCATTGATTCCGGCTTTGGCCACATCTGGATTCTGATCACGATACCAGGTCGTACAGAACAGCGGATTGGGATCAAGACCCTGCCGGTCTCCTAACAATAAGAAGTGGCAGAGGGTTTCGCACTCATTCGCCGGTGGCTCAAGTTGAGTCCGGCGGTACCAACCGGGATCGAACAAGGGATGTGGGCTTATACCCTCTGCACTCCCTCTTTCGATATAATGCTTCAGCGGACACAATTTAGCGTCCGAGTCGCTTGTCTGCGAAAGATACCAGGCTGGATCAAAGAGGGGATGGGGGCTGATTCCAGCCGTCGCTCCTTTTTCAAGGTAATGCCGCAACGGCGAACGCTCCGCCTCTGCATCTTTTGTTTGAGAGAGATACCATACCACGTTGAACAGCGGATGCGGATTTCGATGTTGGGCGCATCCCAGGGTGATAAAATGGCGAAGCGGAAGTTGCCGGCTTTGGAGAACGTCAGAATAGGCAGAGACATAAAAGATAGGATCGAACAGCGCATGCGGCTGGCGGGCTGCACCTTCGCTCTCGAAAAGATAATGCAATAAAGGGTCGACCCCGGACGGGAGCGGAGGGGAGGCCGCAATATAAAATCCTCTATCAAAGAGGGGATGCGGATCTTTCCGATGGATTTGCGGGGTTTTTAAATAGTGCTCAAGAGGATTTGTTTTTCGAAAATCGATTTCTGGATGTAAAGCGCCGTAATATTCAATATCGAAGAGGGGCGACGGTGCGACCCCATCGAAAATCCCTGATTTCAGGTATTGCTCATAGCTGACGGGCTCTGGGGATCGGGAACACTGACCGTACCAAGATGCGTCGAAAAGTTTCGATGCATCGATATCGCGAGTTGAAACCGCTTCGGAGCGAGCTTCTGAAGGCTCACCCGAGCTCGGTCGCTTCTGCCTCACCCGTGTTTTGACAGGTTTGGCTGCGTCAATATTCGTCGGAACGATCGCTAGCGAACCGGGGAGCTCTCCGTTAGGTCCTTGTTGATGGGCGATTGCAGATGGCTCTATAAGACGATTGCTTCGAAGTTCATCCTCCTCACCAATCGCGGGAACGATCGTTTGGGAAGCCGGGGACTCTCCATCACGTGCTTCTTGAGGTTCGATCGCGGACTGCTCGACGGGATCATCGCTCCGAAGCTCCTCGTCTTCGCCAAAGACAATCAGTTTATTCTCTTCCCCAAAGACAATCACGAACGCCGTTGGAACAGCATCCGCGGCCGCAGAAAAGCGCTGCGCTTGTTCCCGGTCAAGATTTAGATCAGGCGCGGACCCGGAGGGGAGGGTGGGAGTGTTTGACCCACTGCCTAGGTTCTGGGACGTCTGCTTTGTCCCGCCGCTGGACCGGCCAGACGCCCATTTAGTCATCGTAGCATAAGCCTAAGTGATTCACGGCATTTTTCTGTGCGCGCAGCGCTCAGCCCGCCGCTTAAGCGCCCAAGTTGCACCAACAATTCGATCCGCAAACGAATAGCAGATGTCGCGGTCGGCGCCAAGGCGAATTGAGCAGAGGGTGATTGGAGCAATTGCCGAGCCATTTGCGTGTGTCGATTCATTTGTAGCGTTTGCATCTCGGAACCTTCTCGCCTCTCGACGCTGCATGATCTCTTTTGTCTGCGCCAGACGTCGGTGGCAAGGATTTCGCATGGCCGAAGCTCAACTTCTCATCGGCTTCCTTATTTTGCAGTTGTCGCGAGGTCGCCTTGATGTACAAAGTTCATGCCACTTTCAAGACTGCGGGGAAAGCTGAATGAAATGCGCAATTCTTGCCGGGGGCCTGGGAACCCGCCTTTCCGAAGAGACCAGCACACGTCCTAAGCCTATGGTTGAAATCGGCGGTAAGCCGATCCTTTGGCACATCATGAAAATATACAGCGCCCAGGGCGTGAATGATTTCATCATATGTCTTGGATATAAAGGCTATGTAATCAAAGAATACTTTGCGAATTACTTCCTGCACATGTCTGACGTCACGTTCGACATGAAAGAAAACAAGATGCACGTCCATAAGGCTGATGTCGAACCTTGGACAATCACCCTGGTGGAAACCGGCGAAGAGACGCAGATAGGTGGCCGGATCAAACGGATTTTGCCCTATGTCGCCTCCGACGAGGCGTTTTGCCTGACCTATGGCGACGGTCTCGCGAACATTGATCTGGCGCAGCTATTTGCGCAGCACAAAGCAAGTGGCCTTGTTGCTACTGTCACTGGATCCCAGCCTCCCGGTCGTTTTGGTTCCATCCGACATGAGGGCGAGCGCGTCATCGGATTTCAGGAAAAGCCCATGGGGGACGGCGGCTGGATCAATGGCGGCTTCTTCGTGCTGTCTCCAAAGGTCGGCAACTACATCGAAGGTGACAAGACCGTCTGGGAGCGGGAGCCAATGGAGCGACTCGCCGCGGAGGGCCAGCTTGGCGTTTACTTCCATTCAGGATTTTGGCAGCCAATGGATACGTTACGCGATAAGAAGCATCTTGAAGATCTATGGGAGACTGGGCAGGCGCCCTGGAAGGTGTGGTAGATCGTGCCCGGGCGAAAGGCGATGAAATGAAGATTCTGATTACCGGCAACCTCGGTTATGTCGGACCGATTGTTACGCGTCATTTGAGGCAGGTGCAACCCGACGCGGAATTGGTCGGCTTCGACAGCGCGTTCTTTGCCCTGTCGACAACAGGCGCTTCAGTATTGCCCGAACGTGTGCTCGACGAGCAGCACTTCGGCGACGTCCGGGAACTTCCAGAGAGACTGCTTGAAGGTGTCGACGCCGTTGTCCATCTTGCGGCGGTGTCAAACGATCCTATGGGAAACAAGTTCGAGCGCGTCACTGAAGATGTTAATTATCGCGCGAGCGTTGATTTGGGCAGGAAGGCCCAGCGCGCTGGGATCTCCCATTTCGTTTTTGCGTCAAGCTGCAGCGTCTATGGGTTTGCACCGGGTGCGGCACGCAAAGAAACGGACGAACTCAACCCGCAGACCGCTTACGCTAAATCCAAGGTGAACACCGAGAAGGGCCTTGCCGATCTCGGAAGCAACAAAATGGTAACGACCTGCCTGCGATTTGCTACCGCGTGCGGAATGTCCGATCGGCTGCGGCTCGATCTTGTGCTCAACGATTTCGTTGCATGCGCGCTGGCACAGGGCGAGATCACCGTGCTGTCCGATGGCACGCCCTGGCGTCCTCTCATTGATGTTCGCGATATGGCACGCGCGATCGAATGGGCGACGCACCGTAATGTCAACGATGGTGGAAAGCTCTTGTCAGTTAACACTGGGTCTGACGATCGTAATTATCAGGTCAAGCAGTTGGCAGATGCTGTCGCCGCAGCGATACCAGGAACGACGGTCAAAATCAACAAGGCGGCGCCGCCGGACAACCGATCTTACAAGGTTGATTTTTCCCTGTTTGCGTCGCTCGCAAAAAATCACCATCCGAAGGTTACCCTGCGAGATTCGATCAGCATGCTGGGGGCAGGCCTTCGGCACATGGGGTTCGCGGACAAGGATTTCCGCAATTCTACGTTCATTCGGCTCAAAGTTTTGGAGGGCCACATTGCCGCCGGTCGGCTTACGCCGGATCTGCGGTGGTCGCCGATTGCTTCCGAAGAGGTGTATCTATGAAATTCCACCCCACTCCGCTCAAGGGGGCCTACACAATCGAACTCGAGCGGCGCGGCGACGATCGCGGCTTTTTCGCCCGTTTGTTCTGCGTAAGAGAGTTCAGCCAAGCGGGTCTTGCCCCCACGTTCGTTCAGGTGAACAATTCTCTTTCTGCCAAAAAAGGCACTCTTCGTGGAATGCACTATCAGCTGCCGAACCACGCAGAGGTGAAAGTTGTCCGTTGCGTTCGCGGCGCATTATGGGACGTGATACTTGACCTTCGTCCCGATTCCGAATCTTTCGGGCGTTGGTTCGGCGCCGAGTTGAGCGCCGAAAATCGAACGATGATGTATGTGCCGAAGGGATTTGCCCACGCAATTCTTACGCTCACCGACGATACGGAGGCGATCTATCTCGTTGACGAATTTTATGGACCGACTGAAGAACGCGGGATCAGGTGGAACGATCCGCGCTTTAGTATCGCTTGGCCGATCGAGCCTTCCGAGGTGTCACCGAAAGATGCGAGCTGGCCTGATTTCGATCTGTCGTTCCATGGTGTGGAAGAGCTTCGGGGCCTTTGATGCGCGTCTTACTGACGGGAGCGAGTTCTTTTTCAGGATACTGGTTTGCACTAAAGCTTCATGCGGCCGGCGTCGAAGTCGTCGCGCCGTTACGTAGTCCACCCACAAGCTATGACGGCATTCGTCGCGAACGGGTTGAACGTCTAGCCAGCATAGCCGAGGTGATTCCGGATTGTTCTTTCGGCAGCGCGTCATTCATGGACTTAATTGAGGACCGGTTCTTCGACGTACTTTGTCACCATGCGGCGCGTGTGACCGACTACCGCAGCTTGGATTTCGACGTGGTCAGGGCGGTGGCCGAGAACACGAACAACATTCGGCAGATTATCGAGCGAATGGCAGCAAAGGATTTGCGGGCCATAGTCTTCACAGGTAGCGTCTTTGAGGCCAACGAGGGCGCTGGCAATTTACCCATGCGGGCGTTTTCGCCCTATGGTCTATCAAAGGGGCTGACCTCAGAAATTATTCGCCATTGGTGCTTACAGTACAATGTGCCTTTAGGAAAATTTTTGATTGCTAATCCCTTCGGGCCTTTCGAAGAGCCTAGATTTTGTGCGTATTTGATCAAGACGTGGCGGAAGGGGGGCATCGCTGAAGTTCGCACGCCGTCCTATCTGCGTGACAATATTCACGTCGATCTTCTTGCGCTCGCTTACACGCGTTTCGTTCAAAAAATCGCCGAGTCTCGGACTTCGGAAAAGTACGGCCCTATCGGTTATGTTGAGACTCAAGGGACGTTCACCGAACGGTTCGCCGATGCTATGCGTACTCGGTTGTTCTGGGAATGTGGCGTCAAAGCATTAGAACAAATGGACTTCTCCGAGCCGCTTGCCCGCATAAATACCCACACAATCGACACCGCAAGCCTCGGCTGGTCCGAGTTTTTTGCTTGGGACTCGGTTGCGGGATTTTACCGGGAACGTTGAGTGACGTGACGCTCAACGGGAGCCTTGCAAGGTTCGTCAGGCATTGATGGTAAATATCTGGAGCCGTTATGTTGGTTTTGCTGGCTAAGCGATTGCCACCTGTCGTCGAAATGAAGTAAAGGGCGGATAGTCTAGCCACTGCTCATCCGGGGCGCTGGCAGAAGGTGGCCTGATCTATGCGTGCAGACAAGCTTTTGAAGTCGAACGGACCCCTAGTCTTATGCAAGGTTCCCTTGTTACCCCGGTCATCCTGTGCGGCGGCGCCGGAACGCGGCTGTGGCCGGTATCACGGGAAAAAATGCCGAAGCATTTTGTGCCGCTGATCGGCGACAAGACGACATTCAAGCAGGTCGTCGAGCGAGTCTCACGTAACGGTCTGTTCGCGCCGCCGATCATCATCACCAACTCCGATTTCCGCTTTGTTGTCGCCGAACAGACGCGCGCCTGCGGCGTCAAGGCGATCATCATTCTCGAGCCGGAAAGACGCGATTCAGCCGCAGCCATAGCGGCAGCTGCGCAGTTCGCTGTCAAAAGAAATTCGGACGCGATTCTGCTGGTAGTTGCGGCCGACCATTTAATCCCGGACATCGAGGAATTCGAAGCGGCCTGCCACGCAGCGCTGCCAGCTGCCAGGGGTGGCTCGATCGTCACTTTCGGGGTCAAACCCACTTATCCAGCGTCGGGCTACGGCTACATCCGACCAAAACCTCCTACGGACGGGTCTGCGGTGCGCCAGGTCGAGGCCTTCGTCGAGAAGCCGGATGAAGCGACCGCAAAGCGCTATATCGAGGGCGGCTATCTTTGGAACAGCGGGAATTTCATGTTTCGCGCTGATGTCATGCTGCGCGAACTATCCCGTTTCGAGCCCGCGATCGCGAGCGCCGCCAAGGACGCCGTGCAAAATCTGGTCGCCGATCTCGACTTCTTTCGGCTGCCAGAGGGGCCGTTTTCCGGGGCGCCTCGTAAATCGATCGATTATGCCATCATGGAGCGAACTGAGCATGCCTCGGTGCTGCCGGTAAATTTCCGATGGTCCGACGTCGGCAACTGGACGTCAGTTTGGGAGGCACAGCAACACGACTCAGCCGGCAATGTGGTCGAAGGCCACGCCGAAGTGCTCCACACCCACAACAGCATGATAAAATCTGATGAATCCATACTCACCGCAGTGGTCGGCCTGAATGACATTGTCGTGGTCACAACGCCAGACGCCGTGTTGGTAGTGGCCAAGCGCGATGCCGAACGCGTCAAGGATCTGGTCGAACAAATAAAGGCGCACAAGCGGACCGAGGCTACGGAACATCGGCGCGTATATCGGCCCTGGGGCTTCTATCAGACCGCAGACGCAGGTGCGCGGTATCAGGTCAAACGCATATGCGTCAATCCGGGCGCCCGACTGTCGTTGCAAAGGCATTTTCACCGCTCGGAACATTGGGTGGTCGTACGTGGCGCCGCCGAAGTAACGGTTGGAGATAACGTCAAACTCGTTCACGAAAACAAGTCCATCTACGTCCCGATCGGGACCATCCACCGTCTCACTAATCCAGGAAAGATTTTGCTGGAGCTTATCGAGGTTCAGGTTGGTAGCTATCTGGGCGAGGACGATATCGTGCGCCTCGACGACATATACCGCCGTCATGCCGAGACATGAGTCGATTAATCTCCAAATTTATTTTAGCCGCTTTCACGCCAATGATTATGTTCAGAGTCACGCACCGTTGACACAATAACCGAGACGCTGTTCACTCCGCTAGCGCACGCCCGCACCGATCTGGCAGTTCGATCGCGCCGTGCGGCGGGCAATTTTCCGCGAATCGATTACGCAAAGTGCGGTGCTTTCTGAGCCCTTCGGATATCGTCCCAGATCATCCCACCGGGATCGCTTGAAAAGGAACCCAATCACAATCAGGCGACGGAGGTAAAGGCTTTCTCGAGTTTTTTTCGTTGCCCCAGAACAATTCCGTCGTAGCCTCGTTTTATTTCCACTGTGTCAATGATTAGGCCAACCGGGAGCGCGAACTCGAAGCTGTGACGCCCGCTACCGAGGCCGTCGCGCTGAAGGTCGGCGCGATAACGATTCGCGAGGACACGCCCGATCAAGTGGCCGTCCGCGTAGATGTCTAGGCACACTGGAACCTCGGGGAACGCCACGCTCTGTGCCCAGCCGGCAATCCGATATTGATCCGCCGTGTCGATACGCCCGCGCAACGTACCGAGTTCACTATTCTCCAATCGTCGCAGACCTGCCCGCAGTTCGATCTTTCGCCGGATCGCCTCGACCTCGTAACCCTCGCTAAGTCGCGGTGCGCAATACCGTGCAAGCACCACAGCACCATTGGGGTAGAGGTCATAGTAACCTTGAGCGTTGTGGAACATGCCGCGGCTGTCGTCGTCGAGAAAGCTCTCAGACAATGCACCCTCGGCGATGATCACGTCATGGCTATCGAGCTCCACGTGAAAGTATTCGACGTTTTCCAATCTCTCAGGCTGTACGATCGAGACCCCATTGACCAGATCCCTCGCCTCGATCAAGACGCCGTCGAGGTACATCGCGTGGTTTGGAGAAATCCACAGATCGCGTCGCGGCAAATTCTCGTCTAACGCATTCGCCTTTATGCAGATTGGGAGAGCGACCCTTCCACTCTGCGCAAAACGTCCGCTGTAGCTGCGACGCCCGATCCATTTGATTGGTCTCGCTACATTCTTACGGGTCACCACCGTTTCTCCGATGACCAGTAACTCGACCGGAATCTCACCCCGCTCCGTGAGGATTCGCGTACCACGGCAGTAGCAGGGACCACCCACCGCGGCCATTGTCTCCTCCCTTTCAAAAGATCGCTAAAGATCGCAGGCGATAGCATGAGCTGCGTTCTATGAAATCTGGACGCACACAACGTCATTATAATTGCAATTTGTCCGTCGGTCTAGTGTAGCATGAAAATTTTTGCTTTGACGAGGATCATTCTAGGAAGCACTCCGTCCACTGCACGGGAAGATACCTACGCCGATGAATGTGTTGCCAGACTGATCAACCGGGAACCGTGCGCTGGGCAAGCAGATCTCGCCTAAAGTAGGTTCGCGCTTCATACGACGCCACTGTGGTCGGCGCGTTGTTGAACGCGTGGCAAGCGCTTGAGCCCGATCACCTGTTGCATCAAGTAGTCTATCCGTTCCTCTGAGCATTCGGCCGAGACGTAGTCGATGCCTGCGCGCGTGCAGTCCCGGTTGGCGGTTTCGTTGTTGTGGAGTTCGATTATAAAATTGGCAAGCGCGCGGGCATCATTGGCAATCCAGGACGTGAGAGCACTCGGCAGGTCGAGACCCTCCGCGGCAATCGAGGTGCATACGCAAGGCACACCAGCCGCCATGCTGTCGATTACCTTCCCCTTGACGCCAGCGCCGTAGGCGAGCGGCGCCACAGTGAGGCGAACTCGGTCAAACACATCAGCCAGGTCCTCTACGTGGCCCCTCGCCACGACGTAACGATCGTCGCAGAGGCGGCGAATGTCGTCGGGCATATCGCTGCCGACAAGCAGGCACCGGACAGTCGGATTACGCTCGCGGACACACGGCATAATCTCACTGATCAACCACCGCGCTGCGTCTAGGTTCGGCGTATGACTGTACCCGGCGATGAACGCGACGTCGTGTCTGCGCGCAAACGGGATTCTTGTCGGTCTCGGTATCGTCGCCCAACGTACAACATGAATGTTGGCGGCCGGAAGTTGCGCTCGCAAGATCTTCGCTTCGTGCGCCGAATGAGTGATCACGGCATCAGCGGTCGCCGCGGCCACAAATTCCAATAAACGCATTCTCGTCGCAAGTGCTCTTACTTCGGGGAAGTCTTCCTCCTCGGCTTGTCTCTCCAGGCGGAGATGGTACAGATCGGCCACGCTGTAAATCAGACGTGCCTTGGGACAATAGTGTTTGGCGATCTCGCCGTATTTGGCAGCGTTCGATACGCGATGCAAATAGACGACATCGAATTCGTCCAGACGATGCCGAAGAAGTTCTTCGACAGAACCATAGAACGGCGATCGGCAGCATCGGATTCCGAGCCGTTCCAGCGAGGCGACGTCTGTCCCGGTTGCGGAAAATTCATCCGCAGGTACGAAGGTTACTTCGTACCTGAGCCGCTGCAAGGATTTTATATGGCTTAGAATCGCGTTTGAGCCGGCGTCGCGGCCCAATTTCGGAACCCGGTCGTCGACGACTAAAGCGCGTGCGTGGGAATCAGGCCGCGCGACTTGCCCATTAAGAACATTTCGCGGTTGGCGTTGTTGCCAACGTTGCAGATAGTCACGGTAGTGCTGTCGGTGGACGGCAAAATTTTCACGATCTTCCTCTAGTAGCCATTCAATTCGATGTACCAGAAAATCGATTTTGCGCGCCGTGTCCTCGTCGGATCCGTATTGCGCGAGCATTCCGGCGAACGCCTCCCTGGCCGCCTCAACGTGAGAAGGATCTGTAGAGTTAGCAGTCCGAAAATACGAGATAGCTTTGTGACGGTTGCCTCGGCGACGTTCCAAATAGCCAAGATTCACGAGGGTATCAGTATCGTTTGGTTCAAGTTCGAGAGCCCGTTTAAAGAACGATTCGGCATCGACCAGGCGGAAGAGATCCAGGTTCAACGCAGCGAGGCTAACGAGCGCGCGGCTGTTTTTCGGCTCGGTGGCGATAAAGCGCCGCAGCGCGACTTCGGCCTCGTCGAGGCGGCCTAGTTCGCGCAATATCCCGCTGATGTCGACGAGGACGCCAGGGCGTTGCGGATCTGAAGTGGCGGCGGCCTCGTAGGCGGTCAGCGCGCCGGCGAGGTCGCCGCGACGACGCAGAACGTGACCGAGTTCGATGTGAGCCGCGAAATGGGTTGGCTCGGCGCTGAGTAGGCGCCGCAGCGAAGCCTCGGCCTCGTCGAGACGGCCTAATTCGCGTAGTGCCGCGGCTATGTCGACGAGGACGCCGGGGCGCTGGGGATCCGAAGCGGCGGCGGCCTCGTACGCGGTCAGCGCGTCGGCGCGGTGACCGCGGCGGCGCAGGACATGGCCGAGTTCGATGTGAGCGCCGAAATGGGTTGGCTCGGTGCTGAGCAGGCGCCGCAGCGAAGCTTCGGCCTCGTCGAGACGGCCTATTTCGCGTAGTGCCGCGGCGATGTCGACGAGGACGCCGGGGTGCCGCGGATCTGAAGCGACGGCGGCCTCGTAGGCGGCCAGCGCTCCGGCGCAGTCGCCGCGGCGGCGCAGGACATGACCGAGTTCAATGTGAGCCCCGAAATGATTCGGCTCGACGCTGAGGAGGCGGCGTAGTGCCCCTTCGGCCTCGTCGAGGCGGCCCATTTCTTGTAGTACCCCGCCGATGTCGACGAGGACGCCTGGGCGCTGCGGATCCGAAGTGGCGACGGTCTCGTATGCAGTCAACGCGCCAGCGCGGTCACCGCGGCGGCGCAGGACATGACCGAGTTCGATGTGAGCCCCGAAATGATTCGGCTCGACGCTGAGGAGGCGGCGCAGCGCCCCTTCAGCCTCGTCGAGACGACCCATTTCTCGGAGTAGCCCGCCGACATCGACGAGGACGCCGGGGCGCTGCGGATCCGAAGCGGCGGCGGCCTCGTAGGCGGCCAGAGCTCCGGCGCGGTCACCGCGGCGGCGCAGTACATGACCGAGTTCAATGTGAGCCCCGAAATGGGTGGCCTCGGTGCTGAGGAGGCGGCGCAGCGCCTCTTCGGCCTCGTCGAGACGCCCCATTTCTCGTAGTACGCCGCCGATGTCGACGAGGACGCCGGGGCGCTGGGGATCCGAAGCGGCGGCGGCCTCGTAAGCGGTCAGCGCGCCGGCGTGGTCACCACGGCGGCGCAGTATGTGACCGCGTTCGACAAGAGCCCCGAAATGTGCCGGCTCGGCGCAGAGGAGGCGCCACAGCGCGACTTCGGCCTCGTCGAGTTGGCCCAGTTCGCGCAAGACTCCACCAATGTCGGCAAGGACGCCAGGGCGCCGCGAATTTAAAGTGGCGGCGGCCTCGTAGGCGGTCAGCGCGCCGGCGCGGTCACCACGGCGGCGCAGTTTGTGACCGAGTTCGATGTGAGTGTCATAGGAGGCTGGAGCGGTTCGATCCATTGAACGTGCTCTGTCAAGAGTTATCCAACAAAGTGAGTGTCTACTAGACACATAGCTAACTGAAAGCCACTCACTTTATGGACGCTTTCGAATCCCGTCTCCAGGCGTTCCCCGCACATCGATAGCCCAGAAGCTTGATTGCCTGCGCATATCTTACCTCATGCTAGCTCAGCGCTCGGCATATACCTTGTCCCAATTACCTTCCGCATTCCCTCGTCGAGCCTGTGGTCTGAGAACTCAGCGGCGATATAGTCGAGGCCCGCGCGGGCAACGGCCTTATTGGCGGCTTGATTGCGGTGGAAATGGCTTACTGCGTCAGCAAGCGCGGTGGCGCCATCTGCGATGCAGGATTTGAGCGTTTGGGGCAGGGCGAGTCCCTCGGCCGCAATTGATGTGCAGATGCACGGCACCCCCGCCGCCAGACTGTCAAGTACTTTGGCCTCGACAGCAGCACCTGCGGCGATGGGTGCTAAGGTCAGTCTGACTCGGTCGAACACGTTTGCCAGATCCGCGACGTGATCTACCTCGACCAAGTGGTCGCCGCACAGCCGGCGGACATCTTCGGGCATTTCGCCGTCCATTGGTAGGTACCTAATCGTCGAGTCCCACTCGCGGATTAGCGGCATCACGTCGGTGAGCCAGCGTATGACGTCCTGGTTCGGCGTACCGGGATGGCCGCCGACGAATGCGATATCGCGTCGTCGCGTGAATGGTACTTTTGTCGGTCGTGGGCTGGTCGACCAGCGGACGACGTGAATGTTAGCGCCACGAGCTCGATCTTTGAGGATTTCCGCACTCCGTGGCGAGTAAGTGATTACACCATCTGCGGTCGCCGCCGCGACGAATTCAAGCAACAACGTTTTCTTCGCTTGCGCTGGCAGTTCCTGTTGGTCCCCCGATGCTCCCTGCCGGAGGTTATGTCTGTGATCCCAATCACCGGCGTTGTAAATTAGGCGCGCCTTCGGACAATAGTGTCGAATAAGCTCCCGATATTTGGAAGCGTTCGATAACCCATGCAAATAGATGACGTCGAATTCTCCTGATTGACGTCGCAGAAGTTCCTCCACAGAATTGTAGATTGGCGCTCTGCACAGCGTGATTCCGATCTCCTGCAACGTTTTGACATCCGCGTCTGTCGCAGACATCTCCTCAGCAGACGCAAACATTAGCTGATAGCCGAGCCGCTGCAATGACCTAGTGTGATTTCAAGATGATGTTCGAATCCGCGTTCTGGTTGGGTGCCGGCACCCGGTCATCGACGACCAAAGCGCGTGAACAGGGATCGGGCGCCTTAGAATGACTTAAAAAGCCATCATCCAGCGGCTGACGCCGCCTCCATCGTTGTACGTAGTCCCGGTATTGCCTCCGGCGGAGGCGCAAACTATCACGATCCGCTTGGTCCTGGAGTAACACTTCGATTCGATGCGCCAGAAAGTCGATTTTGGCCGCGGTGTCTTCTCTGGATCCGTACTGCGCGAGTATACCGGCCAGCACCGCTTGGGCAGTGGCATTGAAGGCTTGCGCAGGTTCCAGAGTAATAGGTGATCGGCCAATCTCGCTGCCATCGGCTTCGTGTCTCACGCGAATTACATGTTGTTCGAACGGCGACAGGATGCGTGCGTAGCTTAAACAAAATGCATGCCGGCCACCGCCAATACCGGCCACCTTTAGGTCTTCACGATATTGGTTGGCTAGAATGCGCCCGATAAGCATGTCGTTATCAGTGACGATGAGACTGACGGGCCTTTCTGGATGGGAAAGGTCTTGTACCCACCCGCGGATGCTCTTCAAGTCTACATCGTCGATATTGCCTATCACCATTCACGTTACCTTCCTGCCTCTGCTCCCCATTTGAGATTTGGAACATGTTACCGTCAGGAAGGCCGCCCGAACAGTATGAAAGGGCCATCGTTGGACGCACGTGACTTTTCTGAGTTGCCGATGCCCCGCTGGAAGGCAGGCATCCCTCGGACGTGATTAGCCGGCAATGTGATCAAGCGACCCGTCTCGCCTTAAGTTGTCTACACGCTCAATTTTGAGCAGGTCCGCTTCGGTTTGCTTCTGCGTGCTCGAAGCCACGAAATTTATCACTTCGTGCGGCTTTTGGGGCACACAACGGGGCGTTAGCGAACCGGAAATTCCCGTGCCGAACTAAGGAGTTCGTGGTCGCTGATAGCCAATTCTGCGAGCCCTGCCCATCCTTTACACGGTTGCATTTTTGTGTAACCAACACTCCTACGACTGCGTATCGGGGAGATCAACGATGACAATCAGCTTTGCTGAAATCGCTGAGATTACGCCTGACACAGGCTCCAGTGCCCAAGATTTCATAACCCAAGATCCGCAGGGCGGGCAGGACTTCCAGTTGCAAGGCTTTGCTGCCGGCAGTGGAACGATCGGGATCTGGTTAGGCGGGGCCGCCTTCGGTGGCAACAACATCGAGATCGGGTCGGTCACCGTTTCTCCGACCAACGGGGTTTGGACTTTCGATTTCCCAATCAGCCAAATTCCTGACGGCGAATACACCATCACGCTCACGCAAGGAACAGGTGCTGACACGATCAGCACACCGGCCGACGTGTTGGCGACGCACTCGCTGACAGTCGATGATCAGACGGTGAGTGTGGGAATCAACAGTGTCGAGGGAAACAACACACTCAACCTGTCGGAAGCTTCTGGGGGTCTTACTGTCAGCGGCACGGCGACTGGATCGGAATTCCAAAACCTTGTAAATGGCCAGACCGTGCAGGTCGACGTTCAAGATACGCTCACTCACACCACCCTGTTTAGTGAAGATGCGACCATCCAGAATGGGAGTTGGGACGTCGCGTTTAGCGCTAGCGAGGCGCAAAGCCTAGTGGCAAACGGGGCAGACGGATATACGATCAAGGCAAGCGTTGCTGATGTTGCCGGTAATATCGACAGTGCCAGTGATCAATTCACATCGACCATCTGCTTTATGTCTGGCACTAGGATAGGGACGCCGGACGGCGAGGCAAATGTTGAGCGCCTTCAGCGTGGCGATTTGATTCTAACGACGGATGGTCGCGCGCTACCCGTCAGTTGGGTTGGTCGGCAGACGGTATCGACGGTCTTCAGCGATCCGCTGCGAGTGTTTCCAATCCGCATTAGGGCCGGCGCACTTGACGAAAATGTGCCTTCGCGCGATCTACTCTTGTCCCCTGAACATGCCATCCTGCTTGACGGCGCCCTCATCCAAGTGGGTGCGCTGGTCAACGGCACGTCGATCTTGCGGGAAAGCAATGTGCCGCAAACCTTCACTTATTATCATGTCGAACTCGATGACCATTCCTTGATACTCGCCGAGAACACGCCGGCCGAGACCTTCGTCGACAATGTAGAGCGTTTGGCCTTCGACAATTGGGCGGAGCACCAATCCCTTTACCCGGAAGGCAATGCGATCGTCGAACTGCCTTACCCGCGCGCTAAATCTCATCGTCAGGTGCCGGCAGCTATTCGAGCCAAGATCATCGAGCGGGCTTGCGCAAAAAGCTCGACGATCAACGCGGTCGCTTAAACGGGCGTGCTCACTTCCTCGGATGAGTGGGATGCCGCATCGCATCGCCTCTCTTGTCGGAGATTATCGTTGCTTCTATCCTTCCGGAGTCGGAATCCTTTCTAGCGCGGGATAGGATGGATTGTGGGGCCCGTCTGACGCCGTTCGTCTTGCCAACATTTGGAAAAGAGGAGCGACTCCAATGGTTCTTCGTCCTTTTGTAGCGGACCGGGCTATGAAATCCGATCCGTTTCTGGATTGCTCCGAGATCAAAGATGATTGCGTCGGAAGGCACTTCAACAGAGAAACCGGCGGCGCATATGTATTGCGAAAATGTGCGGGTCAAGAGCCCAGGCCCTGATGACAGCCACAATAGCTCATTGTCGCCCCTGTTTACGGCCTCGGCAGCTGCCTGCAGGGCGGATCGAATGACGGGATGACCCGGCGCCGCTCCTAAGAAATTATTACCGAGGGTTCCAAAGTCTTCCTGGTAGGCCGCGAACGCGGCACCAATCGGCACAAACTTATCGATCGGGGCCAAGCAGCGGTCATCGGCGTCGGCGTAGAAGCCACCATCCGCGGAGAGGCACGCTAGGCGAAATATATCTGCTTTTTGCGCTGGCTCAAGAGCCCGTTGATAAGCGCGCAAGACGTTACTCGAGAAGTGCCGATTCAGAAACTCTTGTGCCGTACGATGATCATACCGAACGTATTCGAATGTCGCGTTCATCTGCTGCCATGTTTTCATTAATTCTTTGATTTCGTGAGGAGGCTCCGTGCTGTCCCAATATTGAATGATGCGCCGAGGAATTGGGGTGGCGTTAGGTTTGAGTTCGAGCCCATGTTCGCGAACGAGCCTCCCTGCCTGGCGAAGAGCGATAAGCAACATCATAGCGGTTGGTGTATGATCGGGATTAAGAAGAAGTATGTTTCTTAAGCGCTCAATCCGGAGCTCAGCCGGAAAAGTTATAATGTTTTGCAATTCGTCCAGAAGTGATGGTTCGAGGCAAAACTCATCAATCAATTGGCCGATGTGACTCTGAGAGATATTGTTCGATTTCCATCTTGCATCAAGCTCAACCACACGGCGCAGAGACCTCCGGCATTCGTCAAAATCAAGGAGCTTCAATGCCACTCGGGCTAATTCGCCATTGGGCCAAGCATCATTAGGATTTGTCGCTCTTGCTTGGCGGTAATGTTCGGCGGCCTCCTCCAGGCGCCAATGCGCTTCAGCGATTTTGCCGCGAAAGAGGTGAACGTGAGAGGCGTCGTTTATCGTGTATGGCATTGTTTTTGGAAGCGCAGCCTCGGCGATTGCATAATCACCTAACGTGATTGCGATCTGTGCAAGCGCGGTCCATATGCATGACCTGTCTTTTGATTGGTCGAGTATTGATTCTAAGAACAGTGCATATGCGGTATGCCAATCGCGCTGTTGCCACGATAGCGCGATGCGCGCCGCCTGAATTTCTGGATGAGGTCCCGATTTTTCGAGTGCCTGCTTCAGCAAAGTGCGGGCTTCGTCTTTAAGCCCAAGCTCGCTGGCGGCGCGGCTTGCACGCAAATACGGAAGAGGCCGAGTAGGATGAGCCTTAATGGCTCTCAACCCAAATGACAGGGATCTCCTGAAATCTTCCGCGATCCAATAATATTCTGACAGCTGTTCGAGAGTGCCTAGATGACTTGGGTTGAGACCGAAAGCGTGCAACAGCTGCTGTTCCGATTCGATTGGTCTTCTGCACGCGCGCAATTCGATAGCCAAGTCGACATAACCCTGTGCTTCGTGGGGCCTTTTTTTGATTGCCATCCCGAATGACACCAGCGCAGCTTCGTGCTCTCCTTTCTTACGATGCAGGTAACCGAGTTGCATTTGTGCTTGGAAGTGATGCGGATTTCTCCGGATCGTGGCAGACAGTAATTCATGAGCTTCATCAAATCGTCCCAACTCGCGAAGTTGAGCCGCGACTTCGCAATTTACTCCGGAATTCGACGTGTCGAGAATTCGCGCTTTCTCAAAATAGAGTAGAGCGGCTACTCGGTCCTCTCGTCGGCATGAGAGATTGCCCAACGCGAGAAGCACGGCCAAATTGCTAGGAGCGATTTGTAGTGCGCGTTGGAACAACAATTCTGCGCTATCGTATAAGCAGCGGTCACTCTTCAGTGAACCCTTTGTTACGAGGGCACCGACATGGTGGGGTTCCAATTCTAGCAGGCTCTCAACAAGCGCTTCGGCCTCTGCGATGCGCCCCATCTCGCGGAAGCCGTTGACGACCTCGAGCAATGCTCTGGAGCTGGCCGGATTTGCGGCGTGGGCCTTCTGGTATTTGGCGAGTGCTGCGGCGCCTTTACCTTGGTCCCGCATGACATGGCCGAGGCCGATGAGGGCCGGCATGCTGGTTGGTTCCTGATCGAGCACTCGGCGAAGCATGGTCTCGGCCTCGTCAAGGCGACCCAGCTCGCGCAGATCGTTTGCAAGCTCAGCCTTCGCGCCTGCGTGGCCAGGACCAGCGGCGACGGCGGCCTCAAATGCAGCGACGGCGGCGCTTATGTCGCCACGGCGGCGCATGAGATGGCCGAGGCCAATGAGGGCCGGCACGCTGGTCGGCTCTTTGTCCAGGACACGGCGCAGAATGGCTTCGGCCTCGTCGAGGCGGCCAAGCTCGCGCAGATCGTTTGCAAGCTCAGCCTTTGCACCCGCGTGGCCGGGATTGGCGGCGACGGCCGCCTCAAATGCAGCGACGGCCGCGCCTGGGTTGCCACGGCGGCGCATGACATGGCCGAGGCCAATGAGGGCCGGCACGCTGGTCGGCTCTTTGTCCAGGACACGGCGCAGAATGGCTTCGGCCTCGTCAAGGCGGCCAAGTTCGCGCAGATCGTTTGCAAGCTCGGCCTTCGCACCCGCGTGGCCGGGGTTGGCGGCGACGGCCGCCTCAAACGCAGCGACGGCGGCGCTAAGGTTGCCACGGCGGCGCATGACATGGCCGAGGCCGATGAGGGCCGGCACGCTGGTCGGCTCTTTGTCCAGGACACGGCGCAGAATGGCTTCGGCCTCGTCAAGGCGGCCAAGTTCGCGCAGATCGTTTGCAAGCTCGGCCTTCGCACCCGCGTGGCCGGGGTTGGCGGCGACGGCCGCCTCAAATGCAGCGACGGCGGCGCTTATGTCGCCACGGCAGCGCATGACATGGCCGAGGCCAATGAGGGCCGGCACGCTGGTCGGCTCTTTGTCCAGGACACGGCGCAGAATGGCTTCGGCCTCGTCAAGGCGGCCAAGTTCGCGCAGATCGTTTGCAAGCTCGGCCTTCGCACCCGCGTGGCCGGGGTTGGCCGCGACGGCCGCCTCAAATGCCGCGACGGCCGCGTCTGGGTTGCCACGGCGGCGCATGACATGGCCGAGGCCGATGAGGGCCGGCATGCTGGTCGGCTCTTTGTCCAGGACACGGCGCAGCATGGCTTCGGCCTCGTCAAGGCGGCCGAGTTCGCGCAGATCGTTTGCAAGCTCAGCCTTTGCACCCGCGTGGCCGGGGTTGGCGGCGACGGCGGCCTCAAATGCAGCGACGGCGGCGCTAAGGTTGCCACGGCGGCGCATGACATGGCCGAGGCCGATGAGGGCCGGCACGCTGGTCGGCTCTTTGTCCAGGACACGGCGCAGCATGGCTTCGGCCTCGTCAAGGCGGCCAAGTTCGCGCAGATCGTTTGCAAGCTCGGCCTTCGCACCCGCGTGGCCGGGGTTGGCAGCGACGGCCGCCTCAAACGCAGCGACGGCGGCGTTCAAGTTGCCACGGCGGCGCGTGACGTGGCCGAGGCCGATCAGGGCCGGCAAGCAGGTCGGTTCTTGATCGAGGACCCGTCGGAGCATCGCCTCGGCCTCGTCGAGGCGGCCAAGCTCGCGCAGATCGTTTGCAAGCTCGGCTTTTGCACCCGTGTGGCCCGGGTTGGCGGCGACGGCGGCCTCAAATGCAGCGACGGCGGCGCTTATGTCGCCACGGCGGCGCATGACATGGCCGAGGCCAATGAGGGCCGGCACGCTGGTCGGCTCTTTGTCCAGGACACGGCGCAGAACGGCTTCGGCCTCGTCAAGGCGGCCAAGTTCGCGCAGATCGTTTGCAAGCTCGGCCTTCGCACCCGCGTGGCCGGGGTTGGCGGCGACGGCCGCCTCAAATGCAGCGACGGCGGCGCTTAAGTTGCCACGGCGGCGCAGGGCGTGGCCGAGGCCGATCAGGGCCGGTAAGCTGCTGGGCTCCTGATCAAGGACACGGCGCAGCAGGGTTTCCGCCTCGTCAAGGCGGCCCAGCTCGCGCAGATCGTTAGCGACCTCAACCTTCACGCCAGCATGGCTGGGATCTGCAGCGGCTGCAGACTCGAAAGCCGCGAGCGACCCTGTGATATCCCGACGGCGTCGTGCAATGTAACCGAGTCGAACTAACGCTTCGAAGTGATGCGGATGCCGTCTGATCACTTCACGTAAAATAGCTTCTCCCTCGTCCACCCGTCCTAACTCGCCCAGATAATCACCGAGCTCGATCTTGGCGGCGAGATCTTCAGGCTCAGCGGCGGCCGCTGCTTGAAATGCGGCCAAGGCTGCAGCAGCATCCCCGAGCTGTCGCGATTTTCGTCCCGTATGAAGGAATTCCGAGATTCCCACGTGCCCCTTCCCCCAAATCAAGCTTTCTCGGATCAAAGAGTAAAAGCGTACTCCTGATGCTGGACTTGCGGATGCTGCGGTCGAGTCTTGAACTTCAACGCGAACCGGTACTGAGGCTCAGAAATGCGCGGCGCTACAACCCCAACCCAAGGCCAAATTTTCACTGCGCTGCTTTGTCGGCTGGCACTTTCCGCGTCGCGCCGCGCGAGGCGGATTGTTGCGTTGTCGGCGACAGCGGTTCAGCCGGGGTAGCATCGGCCGTATGAGGCGCGTTCGCAGCCTGCTCGCGTGGGCGCTGATCGATGGCGTCGCCTTGACGAGTGCCTGCAGGACCGCAGCCACCTGGTTCCCGGGAATGAGCAGCGTGCCTGCGGGGCGCTCCTGGGTATTCGGTCCGGCGGCCAAACAGTCGATGCGCATGACGCCATTCTGGAACACGATCGAACCGATGCGATCGACGAGGATTACACTCATGGCAGTCTCCTTGGCATTCCGCGTCGCGCGCGTTAACAGGGCCAAAGTAGCACCATCGAGCGAGCGATGCACCTGGATACCTAAGCGGCCGTTCGACCGCGTCGCTCCTTTCCGCTTGGAAGTTCATCTGCGCAGCCGCCGAGAATGAAATAGAGTGCCGTCGAGCGACCGGCAGCAGCTCAACTCGATCGCATCGCAATTAGAGTAAGCCAACGGATAGCGGGAAGTCGAAGCGTGCGTCGCCGCGGATCTTCAGGTACGAAGCCCGCCGGGGCGCGTCGAATTGGGCGCGGGCCTCAAGCAGATCGAGGGCCAACGCGATCGCGCCGGCGCTCGGAGGAAAGCCCTCGGCCCTGTAATGTCGATACTTCAGCCAAATCCGAAAGCGGCTGCTGCGAATCGGCCAGCCAATGGTCGCCGATCATGAGGTCGGCAAATGCGATACCTTCGGCCGTGTGAAACAGCTCCACGTCGTCGGAGAGGTCCGTAAAGACGGCGATGCTCTTCACGTCGCCGCTTTCCCGCTTGATGCATCAGACGTTGCAGCTGTTCTGACCGGTTCCGCGCGGATTCTGGGGCGCTGCCGGCCTTCGCTCACCCGCGTGTTTCGCCATAACTTCCGCGCAACTTTGACCGGGTCGATTCCAACAAGCTTCCACCACGCCCGCTCATCGCCGACCCGATGGACCTCGCGGTGATGGCTCCTGCACAGCGGAGCAGCGTATTCGTCGCTCACCTTGCGGCCGAGCGCACGCGGTTGCATAAAACGCAGGTGGTGAGGATCGGAAGGCGTTCGTCCACATACGAGACATGCTTGCTGTGCGACGAACCGGAGATGCTCTTTGTTGCGATAGCGGCGAGGTCCGGAAATCGCAAGGACGCTCTTGTCGATGCGTTCGATCTTGGCGGACGAGCTGGATACCCCGCTGGTCCACGCCTTTCTGAGGTTCGATCATCATCGGTCGCGTCCCACCCGATGAGTGCCCGTCCGGACCCGTGGATGCAGGTGGGGGCGGGCTGCTTCTGAGGTTGTCTGACAAGTCTTGAGTTGGCGGTTCAGGATCCGGCGCCAGGGCTTCCAGCGCCTGCATGCGATCCCGGAATGCAGATTCGACTGCACCCGCGTCTTCAGCCGTGAGGGTGTTCTTCGCCGCGATGCTGCGTCGGGCCCATTCAACCGCGACCTCTGCCACGCCGAGGGTGGCGATCTCAGTTGTGAGCTTGTCGCGCAACGCTGCTGAGGCTTCAGCGTCGAGGATTGGAGCGGAGGGCGCTGGCTGGCGATACGGTCCTCTCCTGCGGCTCGGAGAGGGATGAGTTGCGGTCGCCACAGCGTGCCCGTTCATCTTCGCGGGATCAATTGGGCCAGCGGTGCCACTATCCAATTTGATGCCGGGCAGATCGGGCGCATCGAGATCGTCTTCTCCTGCAATCCCGACCAGCGTGAACAGGGCATAGCGCCGGGCATAGGTGAGCGCCGCCCCCATCTTGTGTGGCGCCGCCGTGTCACCGACCGGGCATACCGGCCACTCGGACGACAACCACTCGCCGGACGAATGGGCGAGCACGGTGGTCAGGCGGACGAGCCCCGCCTCGTTGTCGATTGACGTCGTCTGCACGGTGGCGATTTCGTGCTTGCTCAGCGCCTTGCGGACGATGTCGAGCCCGCTGGAAAGCGAGGCATACCGGAAGGTCCGGTCGCCCTCTCGCGGAAACGGCGACCGGATGGTAGCAACGAGCGACTTCTCCGGATTGGTAAGTTCGGCCTGGGCCTTGGCAAGCGCGCCCGCAACGGCGCCGATGGTTTCACTGGAGCGCTGCATGGTCGGCCTCCATCTCGAGGAGATCGAAGCTGATGGCGCCGGATTTCGACCGCTTGGCCCTAAGGCCGTGGCCGATCGCCTCCTTGGCATCCTCGGGCATCAAACCCTTCAGTTCCGTTTTGGCATTCTCATGCTGCACAAATGCCATGCGTGATTGACGAAACAGCCCGGCGAATTCCGCCCAGGCATTGGATGACGTCATATCGACGATGCGAACGGCGGCAACCCGCGGCCGCGGCGGCTCGGCGCCGAATACGCGCGGCAGATCGCCGCTTTGGACACAGCGCCAGAATTTCTTCTCCGCGGTGAGGAGAAGATGCTGATAGAGGGGATCGGCCGCGATGCTAAGCTCGACCCACTTGCCGCCGCCGGTGATAATCGACAGCACCGCGGTCGTGGCATTGGTGACCCACATGTTGTGCTGCAGCTGCGGCATGTATTTCTCGGCCGCGCCCTCCTCGGTAAAAGACCACGGCAGCATGAACTTGGCTTCGAATACCGCCCTGGTGGGTTCGACCATCCCATCAAGTGTTGCCGCCATCCACTTGTTGAGGGGGTGCATGACCCGCCGCTGCACGGCAGTGACCTTGTTGCCGGTCTGACGCTCGTACCACAGGCGGTTAAGAGGCTCGGTTACAGCTCCAAGCTGCACGATCAGGTTGTCGGATAAGTCCTGGGGCTCGATCTCGCCGCGCTTCTCGCGCCAGAGTCGGATCAGGGCAGGCTCATCGTCACCCATGACGATGCGGGCATCCGATCCCCCGATGAAGGATCGGCGACCGGTATCGGGTTTTGTCCACATATCTGCATTCATGACGTCCTACGGGGTTGCGTTTTGCGGTGGCCAAGGCCACATTGCCATTGTCGATCATACGATATGAAATATATCGTATGAAGCTATAAATGTCAAGTCGAGGCCCTCCGGGGATGCGTCCGAAGTCGCTGACCAGCGCCCAAATCCGCGCCGCCCGAGCGCTGTTGCGGTGGAGTGCCGAGGATTTGGCGCGCCAATCGGCCTTGGGCTTAGCGACTGTCAGGCGCGCCGAACTCACCGATCAAGCGACCTCGCTGACCGCCGCCAACGACCTTGCGGTCCGGCGCGCCCTCGAGGGCGCCGGGGTGGAATTCATCGATGAAAACGGGGGAGGAGAGGGCGTGCGGTTCAAAAAGCCGGCGCAAAAACGCCAATGATTGAGGCGAAAACGATCCGTCCCATCAAGGCAAGAGGCTTTCGCCCCGGAACGGGGCCGCGCTGCCGATGTGAAGCGGGCAAGGTCGGAGAGGTGCGTTGACTTCGAAGCGATGGTCGAGTTTCGCAAGTTAAGCGACGCGGGCGCAGCGCCGCGCCGCGAAATTCGCCGACCGCCGCCGCAGCACGTTCAATCCGGGGCTTCGCTCAAGGCTTCGAGCTGCTTGAGGGCAATTTCCAAGGAACGATCAGACAGTCCTCGCGCCAGTTCATTCAGGCGAGCGAGGGCCTCGAACCGGCGCGCCGTCAGTTTCGCGCGCCCGCGGGGGATTTCAAAGAATTCCGTGATGGGAATTTCGAGTTTTGTGGCGCGCGTTCGTCGGCCTTCAACAGGATGCGGGCCTTCGTCAACAGCTGGGCGGATGGCTTGCCTTTATGGATCAAGTCGTTGGCGCGTTCGTCAGGGATCAATCGCACGACGCATTTCTTGACGGCAACTTCCTTCGCGCCACGAATCACCTCGTTGGCGGGCGTGCCACGGCAGTGATTCACAAAGCCGCGTCAGTTTCAATGACTTCAGGCACTGGCTTTGCTGAAGCCTCTGGCACTATACCGTGTCCGCTAAATTCCGTGACGCGACAGATCTTTCCCGCCCCCAATTAAGTCGACGTTGGTTGTGTATTCCAATCATTCCCGCTGTCCTGCTTTGGAACACCCTGTATATTTGGCGGGTGTCTGGCACGCTGGCGCCGTCATTAATCGACACACTGCTGTATTTTCGCTACATTTTTGCCGCATAACCTTCCTGAGATCTATAGCGCTCGCCTAGAACTGAGCGTGGTCAGCTATTGGTTAGCCGGGGCGTCACGCGGTAATCTAGACCGTCCTGTGTGGACGCCGAAGTCGGTCCAGGATAGCTTCGCGCGCGTGATCGCAAGGACTCGAAAATGTCGCTGAGTGTGTTTGCTGGGGCTGAAGATATCCAGCAGGCGCAGGCAGCATATGACGGCGGCCAGATCAAAGAGGCGGAGCAACTCTGCCTCAAGTTATTGCACGTCGATCAAAAGCACTTCGAAGCATCGCGCCTGCTTGGCCTCGTTCGCCATCGCCGCGGCCTGAGCGATGATGCGATCGCGAGCTACGACCGGGCCCTGGCGATCCGCCCCGGTGACGCCGACGTCCTTTTCAATCGCGGGATGGCGCTTGTTTGGCTCAAACGTTTCCCGGAGGCGTTAGCAAGCTTTGACGAAGCGCTGGCGTCGCGGGCCGATCACGCCGATACGTTTCACCAACGCGGCAACTGTCTTCGCATGCTCAAGCGCTTCGAAGACGCCGCGGCGAGTTATGAAAAAGCATTGGCGCTGCGGCCAAACAATGCTGACACGCTTCTCAACCTTGGTGACACCCTTCACGAGATCGGCCGCTTCGCCGACGCGATTCAAAGCTTTGACAAGGCGATGGCCTTACGGCCCCGCGATTTCGATACGCTGTTCAGTCGGGGGAAAGTCCTCGACGTGATGGGCCGGTACGCCGAAGCGGTAAATAGCTACGACAAGGCGCTGTCGATCTGGCCCGAACATGTCGACGCGATGGTAAGGCGCGGCGTAGCGCTGACTATGTTGAAGCAATTTGAAGTGGCTAGAGTTGCCTTTGAAAAGGCGCTCTCGATTCATCCCAACAACGTCCACGCACTGTTCAATTTGGGCGTCGCGCTGCACATGCTTGGCAAGTTCGCCGACGCGTTGCCGATCTATGACAAGGCTCTTTCGATCAGTCCGGAAAACGAAAAGATCCTCATTAATCGTGGCAATGCCCTCCAATCGCTGTCGCGCTTCGAAGAAGCGCTGGCGACTTTCGAGAAAACACTGGCACTTTATCCTCAGCACGTCCGTGCGCACTTTGGTCAGGGTGCCGCGCGGCATGCGCTCAAACGTCTCGATGACGCGGTCGCGAGTTTTGACAAGTCGCTGGCGATTGATCCTGAGCATATCGAAGCGCATCTGCGCCGCGCCGCCATTGTAAGGACCCTGGGGCGCCCCGAAGATGCCCTGAAAAACTACGATAAGGTGCTTTCTCTCCGTCCCAGCTACGTCGAGGTCCTGCTCGAACGAAGCGCCGTTCTGCATCAAATAAAGCGATTTGAAGAAGCGCTAGCGGATGCAGACAAGGCCGTATCAATACAACCGGGCCATGCCGAAACGCATTCGCGTCGCGGCAACGCGCTGAGTGCGCTTAACCGCGTCGATGAGGCAATTGCGGCTTACGACAGCGCATTGCAGATCAAGCCGGATCATTTTTCGGCCCATTTCAATCGCGGCCTTATGTGCCTACGCTCGGGGCGCTACCAAGACGCGCTGGCAGGCTTTGCCAAGACGCTTGACACCCAACCAAATCATTTCGACGCTTTGTACCTGATCGGCGTCATTCTGGCGGGCCAAAATCGACACGAAGATGCTCTGCCGTATTTCGACAAGGCGGCGAGTATAAATACCGGTCACGCCAAAGTTCTACACCAGCGAGGTGTTTCCCTCGCGGCCCTCGATCGTCTCGATCAAGCCCTGACAAGCTTCGACAGCGCGCTTTCCATTCAAGGAGACCTTGTCGAAGCGCGCCGCGCGCGTGCCGAGGTCTTGCTTCGACTGGAGCCTACGTCCGAAATCCCCGATGCGGCCAAATCCGAAGCGGCCGATCTTGAATACATTGATGCGCTGGAGAAGAGCGCCGCCGGATTTGCCATGCGCGGGCAATTCGATGAGGCTATCGCATGTTACGACCAAATCTTGGCCGTTTCGCCAAATCGCGTCGAGACGAACTTCTTACGTGGCAACGCGCTCAGCGGGCTCGGTCGCATTGAGGAAGCAGCTGCACACTACGACAAGGTGTTGACACTCGATCCCAACCATGCCGCAGCATACTCCAAACGCGGCGCGACTTGTCTTCGGTTAGGGCGATACGAAGAGGCCCTCGCGTGCTTCGAAAAGGCACTGGCGATTGATCCCGACAGTTTCGAAGCCGCCTACACGAGCGCAGTCGCATTGGCTGACCGTGAGAGAATTCGTAGAAGCCCTCGTTAAGTTCGACAGGGCAATTGATCTTGATCCCAACCATGTCGATGCGCTCCACCATCGCGGTGTTGTCCTTGCCGCCCTCGGTCGCATGGACGAGGCTCTGAGCTGCTTCGATGAGGTTCTGTCGATGCAGGGTGATCGCAAGGATTCGCAGGTTGCCCATGCCGAGGTGGTATCGCGGATCAACGGTTCTTTGGAAGCTGCAACGGCTTCAAGGTCGGAAACGATCGAGGCTGCCAGCATCGGCTCATCACAAAGTGCTGCGACATTTGCCGAGCTTGAGCCAATCGAGGAAGAATTTTCCTCGTCGGGCGATCCTCTTTTTATTCCGGCGATGCGCCGATCGCGGACGCAGCCGGCCAAGACAGCAACGACGCGCATGTCAGTCTCGCCGTTACATCTGCCGTTTCCCTAGAGGTGAAAGAGGTGGTCGAACGGCGTGACGTAATTGGATCGGCCGCGGCCAACGAATCCGGTCCGCAAAGCGTCAATAAGCTGGACAACGAGGGCACCGAATCCAACGCCGAGCAGCAACTTGAGGAGACGATTTCGCCGCTGGACGTTGACGTGGCGGTAGAGCTCGAAGAAGCCACCTCGACAAACATCGTTGCGTTCGAACGTAACGCTTCTGCCCAAACCGCCCGGCTACAATCGGACAAGCGACGGTCGCGGCATAGCGTCCGTCACACTGAGGTGTCCCATGCCGCTATCGTTAGAGCTGATGAATCTGAGACCATCGATTCGCTCGCGCGCCATGCTGCCGCGTCTGCCGAAAGGGGCCATTTCGAGGAAGCAATTGAAGGTTGGAGGAAGATCCTTGCCATTGAGCCCGGCAGCATCGAGACGCTGCTTCGACGCGGCAACGCGCTGAGCAGAGTCGAGCGCTTCGAGGAAGCGGTCGCGAGTTATGATGACGTGCTTGCAGTCGATCCGACGCATCCCGAGGCGCAATTTCAACGGGCCCACCTTGGCGGAATTATACTGGCGGATCGATCGCAATACGAAGACGCGCTCGCTAACTTCAGCCGAGCGCACGATCTCGCTCCAGATAACGTCGACACGCTGCACCGTCGGGGGCGCGCCTTTGCGGCCCTCGAGCGTTTCGAGGAAGCGCTCACGTGCTTCGACAAAGTCTTGTCTATCGAGAGCGACCATGCCGAGACCCTCAGCGCCCGCGCTGAAATGGCCTCGCAAATCAATGGTGTTAAAAGACAGCTGGATCGCGCGACCGCATTTGTCGAGAGCGGGCAATTCGAGGACGCAATCTCGTGTTATGACCGCGCTCTCGCGAGCGAGCCCGGACACGCCGAGGTATTGTGGCGCCGCGGCAATGCGCTCAGAAATCTTGCGCGGTTTGACCAGGCAATCGCCAGCTACGATCAGGCGCTTGCGGTTCGCCCGGATCATGCCGAGTGCCATAATGATCGCGGCATGACACTACTGAAATTGGAGCGCTTCGAAGACGCTCTTGAAAGCATGGACAAGGCGTTGGCGCTGCAACCCGATTATGCGGTGTCCCACAATAATCGCGGTATCGTGTTGAAGGAACTTGGGCGTTTTGACGAAGCGGCGGCAAGCTTCGAGAGGGCCCATACGGCTCGGCCGGTACTACGCCGATGCGCATTGGAACGAAGCGACGCTACGGCTGCTGAAAGGAGATTTCAAAGGCTGGCCGAAATTGGCATGGCGTGCAAAACGCGAAGGCGAGATCAGGCGCGACTTTGGGCGCCCGAAGTGGGATGGAACTCACGTCACTATACGATAAGACGATTCTGCTTTGCGACGAGGGCTATTCTGGTGACGTGATACAGTTCTGTCGCTTTGTACCCCAGGTGGCCGCCCGTGGCGCGCAGGTCATCCTTCAAGCACCGGTTGCTTTGAAGGGACTGATGGCGAGTTTGACCGGTGGGTCGAAGATCGTCGACACCTCCGAAGTACCGTCAGGTTTTGATTTCTATTGTCCACTCATGGATCTTCCGGCCGCTTTCGGTACGCGGGTCACGTCGGTGCCGGCGGCAGTCCCGTATTTGCGGCCGCCCGTAGCTTCTGTGGTGGATTGGAAGACACGCTTAGGCGCCAAGGGGAAACCGCGCGTTGGCATTGCTTGGGCAAGCGATGCTCGCCACGACGATGACGACCGGCGGTCGATCGGTCTTTCCAAGTTTTTGGCGCTCGCGAAACACAACGTGACGCTCATAAGCCTGCAAAGCAAAGCGGGCCCCCGCGAGGAGGTCATCGCCAAAGATATCCTCCATTTTGACGAGACCCAGCATGATTTCTCGCAAATGGCAGCGCTCATGATGAACCTCGATCTCGTCATATCGGTCGATGCCAGTGTCGCCCACCTCGCCGGGGCTGTCGGCAGACCGGTGTGGATTTTGTTGCCCATCCTGCCGGATTGGCGCTGGCTCCTTGGCCGAAACAATACACCCTGGTATCCGACTGCCCGATTATTCAGGCAAAGCCGAGCCAACGATTGGGACGACGTGCTAGCGGAAATTTCGGCCGAACTTCCTCGACAATTGAGCCGAACCTGATGCCGGAGCTTTCCCGGGGGCGCATCGCGAACGGTCTGCCAGGGCGACGTTACAGTTTTCGGATCGCACACGGACGCCGCGGCAGCTTTCCTGCGTAAGGGCCTTTGAGTGATTCGCCGGGCGCGACTGGATAAGCAGGACTGAGGCGTGGTAGGGACCGATTAACCGATGCGACTCAATTGCCGCTTGGAATCGGGTGGAATAAGGGGGCGGCGGAACCAAACTGGATTGTCGCGTTGCAACCGGCGGAGATGAAGGTGTTTGAGGGCTATTATGAACAGTGTCCCCTTCTCGGACAGCGACCGTACGCACGCAGCAACTGGGCAACAACGATATATAAGACGTGTTCTCAATGCGGGATCTGGCTCGCGAGCTCAAGGTCAGATTCACAGCTTTTTCAGCCCAACGGCATGGCAGGAAATTCGGATTGACGTAGAACCCGCAGTCAACCCGGACATTGTTGGTTCAGTCACGGACATGAGCTCAGTATTTCCGCGGCAAAGCTTCGATGCCGTATGGTCGTCCCACAGCCTTTAGCACCTTTACGCCCACCAAGTTACGGCCGCGCTCCTCGAATTCCGGCGGATTCTTAAAGTCTGACGGCTTTGCCCTGATAACGTGCCCCGACGTTGAGGCGATCGCCTCCCTCGTTCTGGAGCGCGGCATTGATCACGTGGCATATACATCGCCCGCCGGACCGATCACCGCTTCGGATATGCTGTACGGACATTCGGCGTCGATCGCCCGGGGTCAAATCTACATGGCTCACAAGAGCGGCTTTACCTGCCCGTTGCTGGGGCGGCTTCTGATCGATGCAGGTTTTTCAACTGTATTCGCTAAACGCAACCGATTTGACCTTTGGGCGGTGGCCCTGATGGAACGCGCCGACCAGGCAGCCATTCAACAGCAGTTAGATACCGCTGGGCTCAAGATTTTCGGCGACGCGGCGTGAGCTGGAACCCAGGCAGACGTGGCGATCCCTCGCAAATCGTCACGTCACGACTTAGCCAATTGATGGTTACTTTATGAATTTGTCCGTTCGCCAACGCATCCGGGGGCGGTTCGTCAGCAACGGGATTTTGCGCGGACTCCGAATTGTCGAACAGTTGGTGTTGGTTCCTCTTATGCTTGCCGCCTGGGGTGTCGAACAATATGGCGAATGGTTGGCGTTGACGGCGGTTGCGACATTTGCCGGGCTTGCAGGCCTTGGAGTTGGGCACGCCGGATATTCCGACATCATCCTTCGATTCGCCAAAGGTGACGAGAAAGGTGCAGGGCGCTCTTTTATGACCGCAATGGTTCTGGTCAGCGCTATCGTCTTCGTCGGCCTGTCGGCAGTAATGCTATTGGTTTTCGGCTTTCATGCCGTGTCGATCTTTTCGTTAACGTCGATTTCGGCAGCGGAAGGATCGCGCGTACTTGTCTTGACCGGCTTGACGGTGCTTGTGAGTTTCTATGTGGAGCCGATCGCCGGCGCGATGGCGGCGGCCGTTGGCGCCAGTACGGCGAATGGGATTGCGGCATGCGCAAAGGTCCTAGAGCTTGCAGGACTTTTCATTGCCTTGAACCTTTCCGCGAGCCCCGCCACCGTCGCCACGATAATCTTCGCCGGCGTCGTATTCCACGTGCTAACCGACATCGTGGTTGCGGGATACCGCGTTCCATGGCTTTCGTTTCGATTGGCTGACTTCGATCCGGCGGTGCTACGTGAGACTTGGCGGCCCGCCCTCGGCTTTTTCGGCTTGTTCGTTTGTATCAACCTGATTGGGGTTCAGGTCCCGCGCATTGTCGTATTTCAAGCGTTCGGCGCCGCGGCTCTCTCGATGTTTACCGTGTTTGTGACTTACACAAGAATGGCTCGGTTGTTTTCGTCCACAGTCTCATTGGCCGCGCAGGCCGAAATGGGTCGAAGCTATGCGAACGGCGGAGTTGATGAAGCGCGTCGTCTGATCGAACATGTTCTCGGAAGCACGGTTTATCTGACCTTGGGCTTGTTGATTTTCGAACTCATCGCGGCTCCGGTCATTATTCCCGTGTGGACGCATGGCGAGGTGCCGATAGCGTGGGATGTGCTCGTTGCCTTGGCAATCGTAGCCTTGGTCGGCGCGTACTCCGATACCCTGTTGATCTCGCTCAGTGCTCTCAATCGCGTTGGCCTGATTTCGGCGTGGTACGCTGTTGGCCTTGGATTAGGCATTGTGCTTGGCATCGCTTTGGCGCCAATCGGTGGACTTCTGGCGGTAATTGCGGCTACGCTTTTTTTGCCCGAACTGGTCTCCGGGTTGTCCGCGACGCGGGTTCTCACGGGCATCGTCGGAATCACGAAAATACGGCCTCCATCGCTGGGGTTTTGGATGCCGTTTGGGACCCAGCAGGACCTTTAACAGATAGTAGGATCGCTTTTGAATGGCCCGAAAATCAACAAAATCGGCGATTTGCAAGCTGGATTTGGTGACCTCATATGCTCGCCGCAGTGCGGTTGAGGAACAACGACATCTTCTGTCGTTCGCGCCGTTTGGATGTCTATCAGTTGCATGCCGGTTCGGCCGACGTTTTCGCTTTGGTGTTATGGCGTTGTTTTTGTTGTTGGCGCCAATCTTTGCGCCGCAATTGTCAGCGGCCGCATCGGGCGATCATTATGTATTCGCGCACTACATGGTTTGCTGTTCGTTTGATGGACATGACGCGACAGTCGATCAACTTGAACTCGAGATGCGCAAGGCAGTTCGGTTCGGAATTGACGGCTTCGCCTTGAACTGCGGCGGTTGGCGCAACGAACCAATTTATCCAGAAGTTTCCCGGAAGCTTTTTGCGGCGGCGGACAGGCTTGATGGTACGTTTAAATTGTTCTTTTCCGCTGATGCATCGACAGGCATGGCGGCCGAAGAAGCCGTCGACATGGTCAGTCGCTTTCGCGGCCACCCAAGTTACTTGCATGTGGACGGTCGACCGGTGCTCTCAACTTGGCATGGCTCGGTAACCTGGAGCAGGGCCATCCGAGACGAACTTGTACGTCTGGGTACTCCAATCTATTTTGTTCCGAATATTGCTTCACCCACCGGCTTTCCAATAACAGGCTTTCAAGTCGAGACCCCATCACGACATACCGTTGATCGGGTCGTTGCGGACGTGCAGAAACAGAAATTTGACGGACTATTCTATTTTGGGGCCGGCGGCCATTACCCTGATATCGTAAAGTCCGTCCAATTCTTTGGCGAAGCCCTCAATCAGAGCGGTCTGACCTTTATGGCCCCTGTCACGCCTTACTATCGTGGAATTGGTCGAAATTACCGCGTATTCGAAAGTGATGGTTTCAGTGGAATGGAGGCCCAGTGGCGTGCGGCTATCGACTCCGGTGCGCAGTGGATTGAAATCGTAACATGGAATGATTGGGGGAGGCGACGTACGTCTATCCATTCGAAGGGCCAGATCGGCTGGACTCATTTTGGCAAGGCCATTGGGGTCATCTGTTGGCCCATGATGGGTTTATGGCGGCTAGTCGTTACTATATTGATTGGTTTAAGATGGGGCACCCTCCCGATATTACTCACGATCAACTATTTATTTTCTATCGGATTCATCCGAAAAATGTGCAAGGGATAAGAGACATCGAGAGCAACATTCGAGCGCGTCCAAAATTTGTTGAAGGCTTGAATGACATCGTTCAGATTTTTGCCTTGGTGAAGGAACCGGCGCAGGTAATCGTTGCGATCGATGATCAGAAAACCTCATTTAAGTTGATGCCTGGGATTAATGTGCATTCAATCCCGATGGCGAAGGGTAAGGTTACGATCGATATCGATCGTGCGGGCGAAAGGCGCCGTTTTGAATTAGGCCAAGATATTTCTCCAAACAATTACTTTGGTAATTTTAATTATTATTCGGCACAAGTGGACTTTTAGGGATATGATTTGGGGGACAAAATTGTCTGGGCGGCGTGTAACAGTCGCGTCGTTGCAGAGGGCCGTCCGGCGTTTGGTCGGCCACCATCAAGACCAATCGCTCCGGTTAGGGCCGTGGGTGCATTTGTGGCCGCGCATCGCTGTGGGCCTCATACTAGGCCCCGGTCGGCGAAAATGATGCAGTCGAAACAGGCGCGCTCCAAGGCTTGGGCGAAGTCGATATAGGCGTTGCCTAGACGATAAGCAAAAGCATGCCCATGCTGAGCTCCGACACTCACCGAGGTCTAATTGCTCGCCGAGGCCCGCCGCTTTCCTCTTTCCTCGACGCGTTCAATTGCGCCAAGGCACCCCGCGATGGGTAGCGCTTGCTTTCAGTTGAGTGATTCTACGTCCGTCACGCGCCGGCAATCGCCGTGCGAATGATTTCAACCTATAGACAATAGATTTAAAAGAATGCTATCCTAGATTGAATAAATCGTACTTTGGGTGATGAATTATGTCTGCGGGGCAATACGAGGCGGTGCGGATCATCTGTCGGGAGGCTGTTCAAGGCCCGAGCGGGGAAACTTCGCGCATATGGATGGAAGTGGCCGAGGGACCGAATGGCTCTGCGCGCGGAGAGCTACTCGTAATTCGGACTGATGTCTCTGCGCCGGTTGCCGGTCATCCGCGGGGATGGGAGCTCGCGGCTCTCGCGCGTGTCCACGCTCTACTGGGCGATCAAATCAAGAAGATGCGATGAGTTGGTAGCCGCCGGCGTAAGTCTCCCGCCAGGCGCACCAAAAGGGTGCTTCAAGTTCACCCACGAATGGCCAGCTTCGCGAAAACGTCTCTGGTTGACATTTCGCGAGGACCGGACAGCGACGCCGAGGCGGTGGAAAATCAGCTGCAAGTGGTGCATACACCCCGATTGTCGCTATGTCGGAAGAGCCCGGTGCGCCCCGATTGGTCGGGCAACCGAGACATCTCGATGATGTTGCCTGTGGGCCGAGGAGGAGAATGAAGTGACAGGAACGCAGGCTCGCAAGATTGCCTTCGTGCTGGCTGCCTCTGAACATGGGACATTGATCATCAATCGATTTGACTATCACATGACATCGGCGAGTAGCGGATTCGGAGTCGGCTTCGACATTCTCAACACCTCCTCTTTCGATCGCCCTGGTGTTGATTTCGCCGCCGGGCTGCTGCCGTTGCTGCGCCGCTATCGCGGCGACGGCGTCGTTGCAATCGACTGTGGCGCCAATCTTGGTGTCTTTACTATCGAATGGGCTCGCACCATGGCAGGATGGGGTCAGGTCATTGCGATCGAGGCACAGGAGCGGATCTTCTATGCATTGGCTGGAAACATCGCGATCAACAACTGCTTCAATGCCCGGGCGATTTTTGCGGCGGCATCGGATAAGCCAGGAACCATAAAGGTACCCGCGATTGATTATTCCAAGCCGGCCAGTTTTGGCAGCGTGGAGATCAAGCCGCGGACCAACCCCGAGGATATCGGTCAATCTTTAACTTACACGAGTTCGGATTCGACCGACGTCGCCTGTATGACACTGGATTCGCTCACCCTTCCGCGGGTCGATCTCATCAAGATCGATGTTGAAGGCATGGAGCTCGATGTGTTGGCCGGGAGCATTGGATTGATCCGTGATCACCATCCGGTTCTGATCGTCGAGTTCATCAAGTCCGACAAGGGAAAACTGACACGCTGGCTGGATTCGCAGGGATACGGCGTCTTCGAGTTCGGCTTGAACTTTGTCGCCGTACATAAGACCGATAAGATAATCGACCATATAAAGGCAACCAGCTAGCGAGCGGCTTCCAGTTGTCCGGCGCAAGTTCGATTTTCGTGTCGATTATCGGTGCCGCCGTCGCAGATATTTCGCCCGCCTGAATATCGGACAAGACTGGCCGTACTCGCCAACCAGTTTGCGGAGCCATCAGTTATTCGACGCTATGCTCGGTTTCTCCGTCGCATATTATTTCCAAAACCCTTGATTGCGCGCTCCGCATTGGCGCCAAGGCCAAGCGGCGCTCCGTCGAAAGAGCGACGCACCTCGACGCGACACGGTGCCAAGGACAGCCCGGCAGGCGGGATAAATTCAAAGCCGTGACAACCGCTCCCTAGCCCGGCTCGCTCGAGATCCGCGCGGTAACCATTGGCCAACGCGTGGCCGATCAGCTCGCCATCGGCGATGATGTCGAGGCATACCGGCGCTTCGGGATGCTCCGGGTTTTGCGCCCAGCCGGCGATACAGTTGGGGTGAACCCTGTCGATATAGCCTCGTAGCGAAATCGATTGACCGTTAGCGGCCAGCCGCAGGCCGGCATGCGTGTCTATCCGTCGGCGTACTGCCTCGACCACGTAGCCCTCGTTGAGACGGGGAGCGCAATAGCGGGCTGGGGCGGACCGCGCCCGGGGATAGAGCTCGCTATATTCAACTGCGTTGTGGAACATGCCACGACTGTCGTCGTCGATGAAGCTTTCGGAGAGCGCTCCCTCCGCGATGATGACGTCATGGGTCTCAAGTTCGACGTGGAAATATTGGACCTGTTCGACCCGCTCGGCCTGCACGATTGAAACGCCGTTGACGAGGTCCTTTGCCTCGATCAGGACGCCTTCGAGATACATGGCGTGATTTGGCGAGATCCAAAGATCGCGCCGCGGCATTTCGTTAGCCAGGGCGCCTGCCTTGATGCAGATGGGCAGGATGTGCCTCTGGCCGAGCGCGAAACGCCCGGAATAGGACCGGCGTCCGATCCATTTGACAGGCCGTACCGCCCCGGACGCGGTGAGAATCTCATCACCAATTCTGAGGTCCTCGACGGCGATCTCCCCGCGCGGTGTCGCAATGAGGGTGCCGGGGCAATAGCACGGTTGGGAACTCTCGGTTAGGATGATGCCGCCGGAATGGGGAGCAACATCGAAGTACTCGCCCGCGATAGCGTTGTCGAACTGCAGCTCGTAGGCGGTGCCGCTCTCGGTCACCTGTACCACGTTGTTGGGTTCGACATCGGCGTGCCCGGCGGCGTCGTAGCTGATGCCCGGCAGGTAAATCGAATCGCCGGTGGCAAAGTTCTCGATTGTGTCGGACGGCATGGTCGTGCCGTCGATCTTGAGCGTCGCCGCACCCGTGAGGTCGATCGCCACGCCGCCTGCGGCCTGAGCGCTCGTCAGCTCCAACGTTCCGGAAGCAACTGTGATGGTGCCGGTGAACGCATCGCCACCGCCGAACACAAGCGTGCCGCCCCCTTCGACGACCAGCGAACCGGTTCCCGTCAACGTACCGGCGAAGCTGTCGCTCCCGGTGATGTCAAACGTCACCGTGCCATTGTCGACCGTCGTCCCGGTCAGGGCACCTCCGTCGATGACCTTTAGGAATCCGCCGTGGTCAACGGTCGCGTTGCTGGCCGTGCCGCCGGTCTCGAGGAATTGCGTCCCACCACTTCCAACCTCGACGCCCGAAGCCGTTCCATAGACTTCTTCGTCGCCGCCGCTCAGCGTGGCGCCGATCGCCATTCCACCCGCCGAGACTACTTGAATACCCGGATCATTGACCTGGGTGTCGCTCGCCGTACCTCCAGCGAGGACGTACTGAAATCCATTGTCGTTGATCGTCGCGCTGACGTCGGTGCCGTAGACCTTCTCCGAGCCGCCGCTGTCGACAACGGTGCCGCTGGCCGTGCCGTAAACGTCCTGCTCGCCGCCGCTTAGCGTCGTGCCGCTCGCCGTGCCGCCGGCGGAAATCGTCATCAGACCGGCGCTGTCGACCGTGGTCGTGGAGGCTATGCCGGCGGTGAAGATGGTGAAGTTACCCCCACTCGACACGGTCGTGAACGACGCGGTGCCGCCCGATAGGAACTCGGTGCTGGCTATCGCGCCGCTGCCGACGAGCGTAGTGGAGATTGCGGTGCCGCCGATATTGACAGTCAGGCCGCCGCCGCTCGCCACGGTCGTACTAACTGCGGTTCCGCCCGCCGAAACGATCAGCGTGCCGCCACTCGAAACGGTGGTCACGGATGCGTTGCCGCCTGACAGGAACTCCGTGCTTGGGAACGTGCCGCTGCCGGCAAGCGTGGTCGAGGTCGCTAGGCCGCCCGTATCGACAATCAGCCCACCACCGCTGACGACGGTCGTGCTCACGGCTGTGCCGCCCGCGGAAACGATCAGTGTGCCGCTCCTCGACACCGTCGTCTCAGAAGCCGTGCCGCCGGACAGGTATTCCGTACCAGCGGAGATCCCGTTGCCTGAGAGGGTCGCCGAGACGGTCAAGCCGCTGTCGTAGACTTGTGCGACGCCACCACTGTTGATCGTCGCGTTCGAGGCCACGCCGCCGGAGGAGACAAGCAGTCCGCCAGTACCGCTGGCGTTTGTTACGTTCGTAGCGAATGCCGTCCCGCCTTGAGAGACCACGAGCTCGCCTTGGCCCGTGACCCTGGCGCCCGAATCCACGCCGCTGAAATAAACGAACTCAAAACCGCTGTTGTTGATCATGGTGGCGGTGGCAACGCCGCCCGAAGACACGATGAGCCCGCCATTGCTGCCAGGACTGAAGCTCGTGCTGGTGACAACGGTGCCTGACGCCGTACCGCCCAAAAGGACGATCAGTTCACCGGTGCCCGAAATAGTGGTCGCGGACGCCGTTCCGCCGCTGAGATTCTCAACGCCGCCGCTGCGTCCGCCGTCACCGATCGCGCCAGCCGAAATCGTCGTCGAAACGGTTACGCCGCCGGCGAAGACAGTCGCGACGCCGCCATCCGTGATGTTCGTCGTGCTCGCAACGCCACCGGTCGAGACAATCAACCCGCCATTGCTGCCCGAACCGAAGAATGTGCTGGTGACGCTTGTGGCGGTGGCGACGCCGCCCGCGCTGACGACGAGCTTCCCGAGGCCCGAAACCGTGGTGCCGGACGCTGTCCCGCCCGACAATACCTCGAGCGCACTGGTGGTCCCGCTTCCGCTGACCGTATCCGAGATGGTCTCGCCGCCGGAGAAGACAGCCACTTTGCCGCCGGCAGATACAGTGGTGCCGCTGTCTGTGCTGCCGGCGGAGACGGCTAGAACGGCGCTCACCGTCGACGTGCCTTCGACGGTAGCGCTGATTTCTGTCCCGCTTCTCAGGATCTCAAAGCCGCCGGCACCGACCATCGTGGCGCTGGCCATGCCGCCCGAGGAGATGACCAAGAGCGCACTGGTTGCCGAGGTGCCGGCGAGTGTCGCGGACAGGTCAGTGCCGAAGACGGTGTCGGTACCGCCGGAACTAATGGTGGTGCCGCTGTCGGTGCCGCCTGCTTCGACGATCAACCGTCCGCCACTCAGCACGATGGTTCCGAGTGCCGTGCCGCCCGACGAGACGGTCATCACGCCGCCGCTCGAGACTGTCGTCGGATCAACAACCCCGCCAAAAGAGATGGTCAGCGAGCCGCCGGCCGACACCGTCGCATCGGTGACGGTTCCACTGGCCTCGACGTATTCGAAGCCGCCGGAATAGATCGTGGCGCTGACGTCTGTCCCACTTACGTACTCGACGCCGCCGGCGCTGATGAATGTCGTACTGGCAACGCCGCCGCTTTCGACGATCAAGACGCCGGAGGTCGTTGCGCTTTCGACCGTCATGCTGACGGCAGAACCATAGTCGTCCGACTCGCCGCCGCTGATGAGATAGTCTACCCCAGTGCCGCCCGACGCGATGTTTCCGGAGCCGGGGTCGGTCAGGACAGTATCGCTCGCGACGCCGCCAGAGGACACGAATTGGTGTCCGCCGTCGCTGATCGTTGCACCTTGGGCCGTGCCGCCGCTTGAAATGGTGATCGTGCCGCCGTTACTGACGGTTCCACCGCTGACGGTACCGCCGGATTGAACGCCCAGAGATCCGCCGCTCGCGACCTGCACCCCGTAAGCGGCCTGGCCGGTCGGCACCGAAGCGCTGGTGGTCAACGCAGACTGGACCAGAACAACGTCCGTGTTCCCACTTCCGTCACTCGTAAGTTCGAACTTCTCGCTAATGAAAACCTGGTTGGTCTGAAAATTCAGAGTGTAGGAACTGCCGCCCTCGGTGATATCGAGGACGTTGGTGGATGAATTCAGTTCGGCACTGCCGCTGCTGTCATAGGCAATCGACACCAGGTCGATGATATCGGTGCCGGCATACCCACTGATCGTACCGCCCGGCAATGACGAACCGCCAAGCATCAACGTGCCGCCAGTACCGGCGAATTCGAAGGTTCCGGCGATGCTTGCCCGGGCACCGACCGTCAGAGTGCCACCGTTGACCACCAACAGCGCACCCGTGGTGGCGATCGAGACATTTGCCGAACCGCCGGTCATAACCTCCAGCGTGCCGCCACTCTGAACCGTCGTATCACTCGCGCTGCCGCCGGCCGCGACTTCGAGGATGACACCGTTGCTGACGACATAACCGCTCAGCGTATCGCCCGGTCCAGCCTCTAGAGTGCCGCCCGCGCTGATCATCGTGCCGAGCGCTGTCCCGCCACTAAGGAGTTCGAGTGTTCCTCCGCTGCTGATCGTCGTGCCGCTGGCCGTGCCTCCACTTTCGACGACCTGCAAGCTGCCACTATCGATCGTCGTGGCGTTGGCAATGCCATAGACGTCCTGCTCGCCCGTATTGAGCGTCGCACTTAGCGATACGCCGCCCGACGCAACGAATTCGGTTCCGCCGCTCGCGATCGTTGCGGCGCTATCGGTGCCACCCGAGGATACGGTCTCGGTGCCGGAGACCGTGGTCCCGATCGCCGTTCCCCCGGAAGAAACCGCCAGGCTGCCGCCGCTTAGGACAGCGTCGCCGGAGGCGACGCCGCCGCTTGATAAGGTCGCGCTGCCGCCGGCGTCGATCGTCGCGCCGAGGTCGGCGCCACCGGCGAAAACCGTCTCTGCGCCGCCACTGTTGACGACCGTGCTGCTCGCGGTGCCGCCGGACAGCTGCTCAACACCGCCGCCTCCGATTTGCGTACCGCTTGCCGAACCGCCGGCACTGACAATGAGCCCAGGGCCCGTGCCGTTGCCGATGACAGTGTCAAAATCCGCCGTGCCGCCCGCCGATACAACGAGGACACCGCCATTGGACACGGTGTCGTGGGACGCCACGCCACTGCTCGCAACCACCAACACGCCGCTGCTGCCGACGGTGGCAAAAGCATCGGTGCCGCCCGAGAAGACGACCGCGATGCCGCCACTGCTGATGATGGTGCCACTTGCAATGCCACCGTTGGATATTAGAAGCCCGCCATTGGTCGCCATCGAGGCGACCGCATTGCCAGTTGAGTCGACGATGGTGTCGTCAGCGATACCGCCGGCGGACACCACCAATTCGCCGGAGCCCGAGAGCGTCGTTCCGGACGCCGTTCCACCAGACAGAATTTCGTAAGCAAAAACCGGTGCCGTTCCGGAAACCACGGTCGCAGTCGTCGTCCCGCCGGACGACACTATGAGGGCGCCGCCCGCATCTACCATCGTCCCGCCGGCATCGCCGTCAGAGCCCACATTCTCAGTGCCGCCGCTGCTGACCGTTGTCCCGCTTTCGGTGCCGCCGGACGATACGTTTAACGTGCCGCCGCTGAAGACCGTGGCTGAGCTCGTGATCGTGCCAAGGTCATTGAGCGTGCCGCCAGAAATGTTCAGGCTGTGAGCGATGCCACCCGATGACACGTTCAGGGCGCCGGAGAAGATGGTGGCGTGATCCAACTCGCCGCCCGCAAAAACATTGACCGTACCGCCCGAAATCGCAGTGCCGGAGTGAGGGATGCCCGTGACAACGCCGCCCGACGAGACATTCAACGTGCCGCCGCTCGACACGGTGACGTCGCTCGTCACCGTGCCGAATACGTTGGCCGTGCCACCGGCCGATACTGTGAAATCGTGGGCGCTGCCGCCGGCAGAGAGATTCAATATGCCGCCGGCAGACATCGCGATGAACGCACCCGAGCCACCTGACAGCACATTGAGCGTGCCGCCGACACCATTGCCCAACCCGGCGCCGCTTTGACCGCTAACGATGCCGCCCGATGAGACGTTCTCGACGCCGCCGGTCAAAACCGAACCGTTGATCAGGTCGGTGCCGAGTACGTTGGCGGTGCCGCCGCTCGACACGGTGTAATGGCTTGCGGTGCCTCCTGCAGAGATATTCAAAGTGCCGCCGCTCGACACAGTTATGAACGAAGCGGTGCCGCCGGACAGCAAATTTATGGTGCCCCCAACAATACCGGTGCCGAGGCCGGGCCCACCGCTGATCACACCACCCGATGAAACGTTCTCGACGCCGCCACCGAGCACCGTGGTAAGGCTCGTGACCGTGCCGAGGACGTCGAGGGTGCCGCCGCCGGAAACGGTCACATTGTGGGCGGTGCCGTCTGCTGAAACGTAGGTCGTGCCGCCGGCAACATCGCTGAAGTTATTGGCCGTTCCACCCGATAGAACGTCGAGCGTGCCCCCAGACACGTTGACCGAGGCTGCCGAACCACTCGCGAAAACTTTCGCGGTTCCGCCGGTCACTATGCTTAACGATGAAGTTACGCCACCAGAAGAGACCAAGAGGAGGCCGGCCGCCGAGGCGCCGGTGTCCAAACCAAGGACCAGTTCAAATCCGCCGGCGCTGATCTGGGCGCCGCTTGCAGTGCCGCCGGCGCTGACGATCAAGCCGCCGCTGTTCGCGCCGTTGAGTTCGACGACGGTAGCGGTCGCCAAGCCTCCCGAAGACACCACTAGGGCGCCGGTGCCCGAGACCGTGGCGCCGCTGTCGGTACCGCCGCTGAAGACAAGCTCGACCCCGCCATTGTCGAGGGTCGCGGCGGTCGCGGTGCCGCCGGACGAGACAACCAAGAGGCCGCCATTGGAAACGGTGTCATGAGACGCGACGCCGCTGCCCGTCACCACCAGCACGCCACTGCTGTTGACGGTGGCCGAAACATCGGTGCCGCCTGAGAAGACGACCTCGTCGCCACCGCTGTTGACGACCGTGCCGCTCGCGGAGCCGCCAGCGGATACAAAGAGTCCGCCATTGGTTGCAATCGTAGCGAACGCATTACCGGTTGAGTCCACGATGGTGTTGGCGGCGAATCCGCCGAATGACACCACCAATTCACCGGAACCCGACAGAGTCGTGGCGGACGCCGTGCCGCCGGACAAGATTTCCAATGCCGCGCTCGAAACGATCCCTGACACGTAGCTCGAAACCGTGGTGCCGGCGAGGACGACCTGGACACCGTCAGCCGAGACAGCAGCCCCGCTGTCGACGCCGCCGAACAAAACCTCGAGGCCTCCACTGTTGATAACGGTACCGGTCGCCGAACCACCCGCGGACACGTTGAGGCTGCCATTGGTGGTGATGGTGGCAAGTGCATTGCCGGTCGAGTCGACGATGGTGTTGACGGCGACGGCGCCAGCCTGGACGTTCAACATGCCGGCGCCCGACAACGTCGTTCCGGACGCAGTGCCACCGCTCAAGGTCTCGATGGCAAAGGTCGCGATCCCGCCCGTAACGCTGCCCGACACCAGAACCGAGCTCGTCGTGCCGCCCGAAACCGTCAGCAACCCACCCGGGTCGACGACGCCGCCAATTTCGGTACCGCCGCTCGACACCGTCAGGGTGCCACCAGACGAAACGGTCGCGCCACCGGTGACGGTCCCGAGCACGTTCAAGTTGCCCCCGCTCGATATGGTCAGGGCATGTACAGAGCCGCCGGCGAGAACGTTCGTTATTCCGCCGCTATAATCCGTAAAATGGTCGAATTCGCCCTGCGCCGATACGTTCACGGTGCCGCCGGAAACGCCGGTTCCGGACCCCGGCAGACCGGTCACCACGCCACCAGACGAAATATTCTCAACGCCGCCACCGGAGACCGTAACGTCACTGGTTATCGAGCCCAAAACATTGAGCGTGCCGCTGCTGTAGACGGTCACATTGTGGACCGTGGCGCCCGAAGACACATTCAGGGTGCCGCCGCTCGAAACGCTTAGGCTGAGAGCTGAGGCGCCGGCCGAAAGGTTGGTCGTGCCGTCGGCGAAATCGGTGGAGTTCGCCTCGAATCCCCCGGAGAACACATTGAGTGTACCGCCGCTATCTACCGGCGAGAACCAAGCCGAACCGCCGGAGGACACATTCAGGGTACCGCCCGAAATGATCGTGCCGGAGAACGCGAGACCGCTGGTCAAACCGCCGGAGGAAACATTCTCAATCGCGCCGCTCAGCAGGACGACTTCACCGGTCGTGGTGCCGAGCACGTTCAGGACGCCGCCCGCCGACACCGTCACGCCGCTTGCGGTACCGCCCGAGGAAATCGTCAGAACACCGCTGTCGCTGGTTCCGCTGGCAGTCCCGCTGGAGAATACGACCTCTATGCCACCGGCCTGGATCGTGGTGCCGGCATCGATGCCGCCCGAAGACACGTATTCAAAGCCGCTGGTTGCCAGCGTCGTGTTGCTGCCGGTGCCCCCAAACAATCCTTCAAATCCATAGAGGTTGACCTGCGCACCGACCGCGGTGCCACCCGCGCTGACGATCAGGCCGCCGCTGGTCGGGGTGTTGGCGTCAATAATGGTCGAACTTGCGACACCACCCGAGGACACGACCAACACGCCGGTTCCCGATATTGTAGCGCCGCTATCAGTGCCGCCGGAGAAAACCACTTCCACGCCGCCACTATCAATAGTCGTATTGCTCGCAGTACCTCCGAACACCCCTTCAAAGCCGCCGCTGCTGACTTGCGCCCCGCTCGCGACGCCGCCCGCACTGAGGATCAGGCCGCCGCTGTTCGCGGCATTGAGATCGACATGGGTGAGATCCGCGACACCGCCGAACGAGACAACCAGCACGCCGGTGCCGGACACATTAGCGCCGCTGTCAACGCCGCTCGAGAACACCAGTTCGACGCCGCCGCTATCGATCGTGGTGTTGATGGCACTGCCGCCCGACGAGACGAACTCAATTCCGCCGCTGCTAATCGTGGTAGCGCTCGTAGTCCCGCCGCTGGAGACAGTCAGTTGGCCTCCGCTGCTGACGGTGCCGCTCACCTCGGTTCCACCGGAGAGAATTTCCCTGCCGGCGCTGTCGAGAATTGTATTGCTGGCAACACCGCTTGCCGAGACGAACAGGCCTCCGCCGCCGGCTTGAAATGTATTCGCGGAGACGATCGTGCCGCTGGCGACACCGCCGGCAGAAACCGTCAGGCTGCCGGTGCCTTCGACGTTGGTGCTTGATGCGGTGCCGGCGGACAAGATTTCCCGCCCACCGCTGCCGATCACGGTTCCGAGCAACGAGGCGGACACCGTAATGCCGCCAGTGGAGACAATCAGCCCGCCGCCGCCGGGCACCGCGTCGCCGGTCGAGACTACTGCGCTATAGGCAATCCCACCGTTTGAAACAAACAATCCGCCGGTGCCTTCGATAACGGTGTTGGATGCCGTACCGCCGACCAACACCTCCCTGCCGCCACTGCTGACGACACTGCCGGAAACAGAATCGGAAACCGCAAGGCCGCCGGCGGAAACCTGTTCGTTGCCGCCATTGTAGATGGTGGTGTCGCTGCTGGTGCCGCCCGACGAAACGAATTCATCGCCGCCGCTGCTGAGGACGGTACCGCTTGCGGTTCCCCCCGCGGAGACATAAAGGCCGCCGTTACTGCCTGAACCGAAGTTGGTGGCGGATGCAATGGTACCACCAGCGAAGCCACCAGAGCTCACGACCAGCTTGCCGGTTCCCTCCAAAAGCGTATTGGATGCCGTGCCGCCGCTGGACAAGACTTCAGCCGCACTCGTGTTGCTGGCGAAGCCGGTGGCGCTTACGAAAGTCGAGATCGTAACGCCGCTAACGAAGACTTCTTCTCTTCCGCCGGAAACCACACTGGTTTCAAGTGCTGTTCCACCTGCGGAGACCACAAGATTGTAGGATCCGCTGGTGCCGCTGGAGACATTGGCGGAGACCGATTCGCCGCCCGACGACAGCGTCAGCTGCCCGCCAAATTCGATCGTGGTGTTACTCACGACGCCGCCCACGAATACGGTCGCCGAGCCACCGTTGTCGATCGTAGCGCTGACGTCAGTGCCGCTGGAGAAAACCTGTTCAGACCCGCCGTTCGATATCACCGCGCGGGTTGCGGTGCCCCCGGACGATACAAGGATCGCCCCAGCGTCCGATGCTGCCGTATCGGAGCCAAACACCGTATCCGAGCCGCCGGCGCTGATGACGGTGCCGCTTGCCGTTCCGCCGGCGTCGACCTGTTGGTCGCCGCCGCTGCCCACGCTGGTCACGTTCGCCGTGCCCCCAGACATGACTTCCAGAACATTGCCGGATGAAACAACGACGCCCGAGCTCGTTACGCCGGCAGTGACGGACGTGGTCGTCATTTCGCTTTCCCCCCTCGCTTCCGATCGGAGCGAGAATCAATTTGAGAATTATCGCGCTTCAAAATACCGAATCCCGGAATGCGCCGGAGCGTCGCCTTCACGTGATCGACGGTGATTAGCCGCGTGCATTCGAACTGGCGCGGCGCATCCTTGTGGCGCGGGCAGTACATAAAGTCTTTGTGGTCGAACCGATGTCGCACATCGTTCCAGCAACCGTTGCAGGCGTGGTAATTGATGACCCGATAGGGCGTTTCGAATTCATTGGTGGGATGCGTAAAGCCTGCAATCATCACCACCGGGATGTCCGCCGCCCAGGCGAGCCACGACAGCCCGCTGGAAAGGCCGACGAAAAACTCGGCATGCCGAAGCCACCGCGCTCGTTCCTGCAAGGGCCGTTCTCCGGTCTCGTCCTCCGCCCCGTTGGGAATGTGGTTCCAGATGAGATTTTGGCCATGGGTCGGCTTCTGGTCGATGCAGATAACCCGGTAACCCGACTGCTTGAGGAACGCGACGATTTCGCGCCAACCGCTGGGGTTGTTCCAATATTTGCTTTGGGTCGTGCTCTGGACGGCGATGCAGACGTAGGGTTCTGCAATCGGCCTGGTGTCGTCATCGAGCTTGAAGCGAGGTGCTACCTCTGTCGGGTCGACCCCTAAAATATAGCCCGCGGTACGATGCAATCCGACGTGGCGGAAATCGCACGGCTGGTGGACGAAGTCCTTGTCGTCAAAGAAAAGTCCAATCGAATAGGTGGCGTAATACTGCTCGGGCTTGATCTCCTCGTGGGTGAGGAATGTGATATTCGGATAGGCGCCGCGCAGAAGAGAAATGAGTTTGTCGCCCATCCCGCAGACAAGCTTACATTTGTGAACATCCTTGAACTTCACCGCATAGGGAAACCAGCCGAGCGGATCACCGAGCGTACCGACGGGGAATTGAATCAAGACGTCGCGCCCGGCCGCCGAATAATCGTGAGCAAGCACGCTGTTGCCTTGCTGCCAAATTTCGAGACGGATGCGAACAAAGTATCGCTTGCTGCTGTTGATGCGGCCTGCCTTGATCTCGGTCTCGAACAGGATGTTTCCGGTGTCGAGATCGCTCAAGCGGACCCGCCAGGGGTGCTGGCCCTCCGGCAACAAGACGCGGCAGCCGTCATTGAAATCGAAACGTATGCCGTGCGGGCCCTGCTGCGTTGGTACCTCAGACGCGGCCGGATAAGCGCGTTTGGTCTCGGGCCCTGATGCACTCGTAGCCGATGACGATGACGCTTTTTCTGGCAGGATATTGCCGACCTCGAGCGCGGCGATTTTTGTCACCACAATCTCGGGAGCAGGTTCAAAATTCAATGTCGGTGCAATGTTTTCGAGCGATGAATTCAGCACAATAACAGGTTCGTTCACATACCCCCCCTGGCCTAGCTAACGTCGCTCCCGGTATCCACGACCGCACTCTAGTACCGCAGCCTTGTGATATTTCGTTATTATCGGTTCGTTAACTCATTGTAAAGTCGCGAGTTCAAGCCCTGGGGCCAAGAGGAAATGATGGTTAAGTCGGCAGGCGAATCGCGACGCAGATTTAAGCTTTGTCGGCAAATCGGTCCAAATAATGAGCGGTTGTCCGCTAACGGGTCGGCCACCAGGGGGACGCATTGCTCGCAGGCTCCCGAATTTTGACGGCACGTCCAGTCCGACGCTTTCATCTAACAACCTGATTTATCTATGAAAAATATGCCAAGCGCGGTGGTTCACATCCCAAGAAACTGGACCTTATCGCAAACAATTTTCTCTCGGCAACCAGGGACGCCTTTTCCTCCCCGATAGGCTCGCGCCCGGAACGATCCGCAAGTCGCACCCTTGATTTACCTCCGCGGAAGCGGCAGAGCCTGTTGATAAAATAGTGGTTAGGGCGGCAGCGCCGCGGACGGACTGGGAAAGATCCGGTGTGGTCGTCGCGCCCGACGGCCGGAAGGTCGACCGCAATGTCGCGGTCGGTCAATTCTCAGGCGCATCGGACGCCGGGCGCTTTTTTGGGCGCGGCACAGCCGTCGTGCGTGTCTCGCTCAATAGCACGTTGTGCGCGGTGCTCTGTAGGCGAAGTGCCGGGGTAGCAGATCGATGTGCTTTCGACCGTGGCCAATCTGAGCGGTCCGGATGCCCGATTATTTTGCTGTGTTCGACAGCCCACGCCATCCACCAACGGTTGACCGCAACCATTCCGTCGGCCAGAAGCACGATCGTGAGCTTCGTCGTCAAAGGCTCGTCCAAGGTTAAAGAGAACCTGACTTTTGCGCGTCGATTGGCTTCCGAATTCTTCCAACTGGAACGCCGCCCGAATCCGGAGTTCAACTAATGAGCGGTGATACGATTTCGGCGGCTGTCTGGAAAACAGCGGCGCCAATATCTTCGTCGCGTATCTCCGCGGGTGCCGTTTCGGCTTCTCCCGCCGGTTCGATCGCTGAACCGGAAGTCGTCGGCCTTTCACAGACCGAGTCGCGTGCCCTGGAGCAGCCGATATTTTCTTCGACCGCGCTGCCTCCGCCAACTCAGCGCGGGCCAAAAGGCGTTAGTTTTGATTTCAACGATGGCTGCCGGGTCGTCGTGCCACAAGGTGAATGTCCCTGGCGGGTCCGTTTGAGCGATCTCGACACGGGCAACACCTTATTTGAGACGACAATCGCGGCTGGCCAGATCAACAGCGTGAAGCGCTATTTCGTCCGCTTTCGGATCGAGATCTGGCAGCGAGGCGAGAGCGTGTTTGCGCACGATTACTCAGCGGCCAGCCGCGACGTGCTGATCCGATTTCCAGTGGATACCCTTGGCGATCCACTCGGCTGGTTTCCATATGCCGTAAAATTCAAGGAAAGCCATGCCTGTCGGCTCACGTGTGTCATGGACGCGAGGGTCAGCGCGTTGCTTCGCGACGCCTACCCGGACATCATCTTTCTAACCGAGCAAGAAATCGAAGCGGACCGCTATTACGCGACCTATACAATCGCTGTGTTCTTTCTGAAGGGCGGGATGTACGAACATCGAGATCGGGTTCCCTGCGATTTCCGATTTGTCGGGTTGCACCGGGCAGCCGGCTACATCCTCGGCGTCGATCCGTCCGAGAGTTGGCCCCGCATCGCCCTCAGTGAAGATACAAGGCCGATCAATGAGCCCTATGTGTGCATAGCCGTTCAAAGCACACTTCAAGCCAAGTACTGGAATAATCCGCACGGGTGGCGGGAGATTGTCAGATTTATTAGGGAGGCCGGCTATCGCGTCCTTTGCATCGACCTGAAGCAAACGCACGGCAAGGGGATTGTCTGGACCTCTTCGCCTGACGGGGCGGACGACATGACTGGCGACAGGCCATTAACGGAGCGAGCCCGCTACTTGAAACATGCGGCATTCTTCGTCGGGCTATCCAGCGGATTATCTTGGCTGGCGTGGGCAATGGAGACCCCCGTCGTCATGATTTCCGGATTCACCCATCCGCTGACCGAATTTAAGACGCCGTATAGGATCATCAACTATCACACCTGCAATAGCTGCTGGAACGATCCGAACGCTCATTTCGATCGGCACGATTACCTGACGTGCCCGCGCCACAAGGATACGCCGCGCCAATTCGAGTGTACGCGACTTATTACGGCGGAGCAGGTGAAAGCTGTCATCAAACGAATCCCGGGATTTGGAATGCATGGGTGATGCCATCACCGATGTCGATTGTGCCGCCGTTCTTGCCAGCCGGTCGCCACGTCGACCGGGGGACGTGAGGGCCGACGACTCACGCGCGATGGATGCAACCGCATGCTGAGAGGTAATCTCGATCGGATAGATTTTCGGCAGATTGCCGGCTGGGCGCAAGATACCGCGCTTCCCGAAGTTCCGATCAGTCTGATTGTCACCGACAATGACCAACTGATCACGCGGGTGCTTGCGAACCGATATCGCCGGGATTTGCAGTCTGCCGGGATTGGCAGCGGCCGTCATTCCTTCGAACTTACATTTCCGCAACCTCTTGCACCAAACAGGCGACACGTCATACGGGTTTGTCGCGAAACCGACGGCGCGGATATTCCGCGTTCACCGACCACTCTTGAGCCGTCGCGCAGGCTTGGCGATGCCGAAAGACAAATCGTTTCGGACCTTTTTGCCCGGATCGACGCAGAGGATGAAATTGCGCGCGCGATGGAGTTCCTTGCCGCCGAGACTGACACCCTGAAGTAGCGGCTGGCCGACCAGCACAGCAGACGTCTGGAACGTGAACAGGCACAGAAACGGCTTAGCGTTTGGCGGCGGAATTTGCCGGAGACCGGTCCGCCGTCGATCCCGGAGACGCCTCAACTCGCGCATCGCGCCTTGGTCATTGACGATCGCGTGCCGAAACCGGATCGTGATGCCGGCTCTATCGCTATTTTGGGACACATACAGTCGCTGCAGCGCTTTGGTTATGAGGTGGTGTTCGTTTCGGGCGATCAGTTTGGACTGGATGGCGTAGACCTCGCGGCCTTGAATGCGATTGGGGTGGTGTGCTGCCGGCCACCGGTCTATACCTCGGTCGAGGACGTGTTGCGTCGACAGGCCCGCACGTTCGATCTCGCTTATTTGCATCGCATTTCAAATGCATCGAAATATCTGGCGCTCGTGCGGCATTATTTTCCGAATGCCAGGGTGGTCTACAGCGTCGCCGATCTGCACCACGTGAGGTTCTCCCGGCAGGCCGCCGCAGAAGATCGCCCGGAACTGATCGGATGGAGCAAACGGCTACGGTTGCTCGAATGTGTGGCCGCAGCCACAGCCGATGCAGTGATCACCCATTCGATCTTTGAAGCGGAGTTGCTGCGCAAAGAGGTTCGCGGCGTCAATGTTCATGTCGTCCCGTGGTCCGTACCGGTTCGGCCGACGCCCACGCCGTTCCCGCAGCGGCACGGCGTGGCGTTCATCGGCGGCTTTGGCCACGAGCCGAACCGGGACGCCGCCCGCTGGCTCATCAGCGAAATCATGCCGCTGGTGAGGAAGCGCAGCCCCGACATCGAATGCCTGCTTGTTGGCAGCGAAATGCCGGAGTCACTGCTGCGGCTATGCGGTGACGGCGTCGTGGCGATCGGCCACCTCGATAACCTCGCCGAGATTTTCGATCGGGTACGCTTGACGGTGGCCCCCCTCAGCTACGGCGCGGGTATTAAGGGCAAGGTGTTGGAAAGCCTCGCGGCCGGCGTCCCGTGTGTTTGCTCGCCCATCGCAGCCGAAGGACTTGAATTACCCGAACTCCTGTGTGCGTGCGTCGCTGCGGATGCCAAAGCGATCGCTGCAGCGATCCTTCGCGTCCACGACCAGAAAAAGATCAACGCGGCCTGTCGACAGGCCGGCCTCGACTACGTGAATGCCAAATGGTCCAGCATGCTGGTTGATCAGCTAATGCTCCGGGTAATCACAGGTAGCGCTTAGCAGAATGAACAAATCGTGCCCGGTGGCGTTCCCGCACCGGCAACAGGGCACCTGATTTAGACGATATGCTCGATCATCCGTCTCCGGATGCGGCAGCGGCGCGAGCATATCTCGGTTTCCATGTGGGCATCATAGATTGGGTAGCAGTGCGTCACTCCTGAAAGCACCGGATTGCGGTCGCGGGCGTGAAGGCTGAGACGGCATAAGATCATCCCGGCGAGCCGCATCAGTCTCCGCATCGTTGGCCATCCTATTCGGTTACGCTCATTGATCAAGTTCGAGCTGACCAATGTCTATCCTCCTAGACCGTGTCAACCTTGGAGCGGAAGTGAGCTGAGGCAGCAGAGAAGCCAGCGGCCGCTACCACGAGCATAACGACGCGACGATACATGACGAAATCTCACGACGTCCACGTCCGGGTGCAGATCGGGTGCGGGATCTGTGCAACAGCAGAGCGCCCCGGATGCGGCAATTCTTCAAACCGACTTCCCGGCGCTGTACCCGCCGGGTGCCAGCCGTCTCACCATTGAGGAGGGGACTTCGCGCTACTCAGGTGGTGTGAGGAAAGCCACGTCGGCTTCCCCAACGCGATCGCGCCGGTGCTCGGAAAGAAGCCCTTGGCTTTGTAACCTCGACACCTCAGCCAAGTCCGGAAGCGCCTACTGCGAATTGGGCCATCGACACCGATCATGAGGTCCGCAAATACAATGCTCTCGGCCTTACAAAACAACGCGTCGTCCTCGGGGAGGGCTGTAAAGACGGCGACGCTTGTCACGCCGGCGCTTTCCAGATTTATGTATCTGACGATGCATCGGACCTGAGCGGTTGCTCGCGGACTTTGGGACGTCGCCGGCCTTCGCTCACCCGCGTGTTTCGCCATAACTTCCGGGCAACTTTGACCGGGTCGATTCCAACAAGCTTCCACCACGCGCGCTCATCGCCAACCCGATGGACCTCGCGGTGATGGCTCCTGCACAGGGGAGCAGCGTATTCGTCGCTCACCTTGCGGCCGAGCGCACGCGGTTGCATAAAACGCAGGTGGTGAGGATCGGAAGGCGTTCGTCCACATACGAGACATGCTTGCTGTGCGACGAACCGGAGATGCTCCTTATTACGATAGCGGCGAGGTCCGGAAATCGCAAGGACGCTCTTGTCGATACCTTCGATCTTGGCGGACGAGCGGGACCCTCGCTGGTCCACGCCTTTCTGAGGTTCGATCATCATTGGTCGCGTCCCACCCGATGAGTGACCGTCCGGACCCGTGAATGCGGGCGGGGACAGGCTGCTTCTGAGGTTGTCCGACAAGTCTTGAGTTGGCGGTTCAGGTTCCGGCGCCAGGGCTTCCAGCGCCTCCATGTGATCCCGGTATACAGATTCGACTGCACGCGCGTCTTCGGCCGTGAGGGTGTTCTTCGCCGCGATGCTGTGTCGGGCCCATTCGATCGCGACGTCTGCCGCGCCGAGGGTGGCGATCTCAGTTGTGAGCTTGTCGCGCAATGCCGCCGAGGCTTCAGCGTCGAGGATCGGAGCGGAGGGCCTAAGTTGGCGATACGGTCCTCTCCTGCGGCTCGGGGAGGGATGAGTTGCGGTGGCCACAGCGTGCCCATTCATCTTCGCGGGATCGCTGGGGCCAGCGGTGCCACTATCCAATTTGATGCCGGGCAGATCGGGCGCATCGAGATCGTCTTCTCCTGCAATCCCGACCAGCGTGAACAGGGCATAGCGCCGGGCATAGGTGAGCGCGGCGCCCATCTTGTGTGGCGCCGACGTGTCACCGACCGGGCATACCGGCCACTCGGATGACAACCACTCGCCCGACGAATGGGCGAGCACCGTGGTGAGGCGGACCAGCCCGGCCTCGTTGTCGATTGACGTCGTCTGGACGGTGGCGATTTCGTGCTTGCTCAGCGCCTTGCGGACGATGTCGAGCCCGCTGGAGAGCGAGGCATACCGGAAGGTCCGGTCGCCCTCTCGCGGAAACGGCGACCGGATGGTTGCGACCAGCGCCTTCTCCGGATTGATAAGTTCGGCCTGGGCCTTGGCAAGCGCGCCCGCAACGGCGCCGATCGTTTCACTGGAGCGCTGCATGGTCGGCCTCCATCTCAAGGAGATCGAAGCTGATGGCGCCGGATTTCGACCGCTTGGCCCTAAGACCGTGGCCGATCGCCTCCTTGGCGTTCCTCGGGCATCAAACCCTTCAGTTCCGTTTTGGCATTCTCATGCTGCACAAATGCCATGCGTGATTGACGAAACAGCCCGGCGAATTCCGCCCAGGCATTGGATGACGTCATATCGACGATGCGAACGGCGGCAACCCGCGGCCGCGGCGGCTCGGCGCCGAATACGCGCGGCAGATCGCCGCTTTGGACACAGCGCCAGAATTTCTTCTCCGCGGTGAGGAGAAGATGCTGATAGAGGGGATCGGCCGCGATGCTAAGCTCGACCCACTTGCCGCCGCCGGTGATAATCGACAGCACCGCGGTCGTGGCATTGGTGACCCACATGTTGTGCTGCAGCTGCGGCATGTATTTCTCGGCCGCGCCCTCCTCGGTAAAAGACCACGGCAGCATGAACTTGGCTTCGAATACCGCCCTGGTGGGTTCGACCATCCCATCAAGTGTTGCCGCCATCCACTTGTTGAGGGGGTGCATGACCCGCCGCTGCACGGCAGTGACCTTGTTGCCGGTCTGACGCTCGTACCACAGGCGGTTAAGAGGCTCGGTTACAGCTCCAAGCTGCACGATCAGGTTGTCGGATAAGTCCTGGGGCTCGATCTCGCCGCGCTTCTCGCGCCAGAGTCGGATCAGGGCAGGCTCATCGTCACCCATGACGATGCGGGCATCCGATCCCCCGATGAAGGATCGGCGACCGGTATCGGGTTTTGTCCACATATCTGCATTCATGACGTCCTACGGGGTTGCGTTTTGCGGTGGCCAAGGCCACATTGCCATTGTCGATCATACGATATGAAATATATCGTATGAAGCTATAAATGTCAAGTCGAGGCCCTCCGGGGATGCGTCCGAAGTCGCTGACCAGCGCCCAAATCCGCGCCGCCCGAGCGCTGTTGCGGTGGAGTGCCGAGGATTTGGCGCGCCAATCGGCCTTGGGCTTAGCGACTGTCAGGCGCGCCGAACTCACCGATCAAGCGACCTCGCTGACCGCCGCCAACGACCTTGCGGTCCGGCGCGCCCTCGAGGGCGCCGGGGTGGAATTCATCGATGAAAACGGGGGAGGAGAGGGCGTGCGGTTCAAAAAGCCGCGCAAAAACGCCAGTGATTAGGGCGAAAACGATCCGTCCCATCAAGGCACGAGGCTTCCGCCCCGGAGCGGGTTGCCGATGTGAAGCGGCAAGGCGGGACAAGGTGCGTTGACTTCGAAGAGATGGTCGAGTTTCGCAAGTTAAGCGACGCGGGCGCAGCGCCGCGCCGCGAAATTTGCCGACCGCCGCCGCCGCACGTTCAATCCGGGGCTTCGCTCAAGGCCTCGAGCTGCTTGAGGGCAATTTCCAACGAACGATCAGACAGTCCTCGCGTCAGTTCGTTCAGGCGGGCAAGGGCCTCGAACCGGCGCGCGGTCAGTTTCGTGCGCCCGCGGGGGATTTCAAAGAATTCCGTGATGGGAATTTCGAGTTTTGTAGCGATGACCTCCAGCGTATCCAGACCTGGAAGCCCCTTCGCGCGCTCGATGTTGGATATGGCTTCCACCGATCGGCCGATCATGCCGGCTAGGTCCTCCTGGGTCAGGTGGCGCGCTTTGCGGGAAACCCTGAGTTTGACGGCAATGCGGCGTTTGAGATCCATAACCCGGAGTTTTCTCCGGGCGACGTACACCATACATACATTATTATTCGTCTTTTTACTTGAAAGACGGAGCATTATGCGGATTTATGTCCACCCGACAGGCTTTGAGCCGGAGTGGATATGAAGGTGAGACATGAGACAGACGAATCAAACTGGCCTGTTTGCCGGTGTCCGCGAGGTCATCGACAAAGGATTGGGTGTCGACAATTACGCGACTAGGCGATCCGCCCGGCAGCTGGCAAAATGTGGCATTCCGCCGGGCGCGGGGGCGCTCGTGAGTGATGTGTTCGAGACCCTCGATCAGAACTGGAAGGCCAATGGTCGGTCCAGCGGGACCTCGCGGCAAAATTTCCGGTGGCGTTGCCCAAAAACTGCCATTTCCAGTCACAACCGTAGCGCTGAAATCACGCTTGAGCGTGCGCTGATCGACGCTTTGCAACGAACCGACCGACGCGATTGGTCCAATCAGGTGCCGTTGATCTCAGGGATGGGCGGACCCTATGCGTTCAGGCGGCGCGCAGTCGACCTGGTCCAATATCGCGGTGGCCGCTCAATCGAGTTCGTCGAATTGAAGGTCGAGAGCGACACGCCCGTCTTCGCAGCGGTCGAAATCTTGGTCTATGGCCTTCTGTGGCTGTTATCGCGGCGAAACCGGCAGCATTCAAGCGAAGCTTGCCCGATCTTGGACGCAGACGATCTGACGTTAAGCGTGCTTGCGCCACGAGCTTTTTACTGCGGCCAAGACATGGACACCATCGCCAAATCCGTTAACGACGGCCTCCAAGCCCTCGGCGAGCGGCACGGCGTGACGATGCGGCTCCGGTTCACGGCCTTCCCACTCCCATTCTCATGGAGCGCTGACCCGGCGGTGCTAAGGCCCCTGGGCCAGGATTTGATCGCGCTTCTCGACAATCGCGAGGCGGTCTAGCCGGATGCGCTTTCGGATCCACCGCGGTGCCCAAGAGATCGGCGGCAACTGCGTGGAAGTGGAGTCTCAGGGCTGTTCCATCCTGCTCGACCTCGGGTTGCCCCTGTCGGCGGACGCGGCAGAGAGTTCGCTCTTGCCCGATGTCGTAGGGCTGACCGACGGCTCAAATCCCCACCTGCTGGGGATAATCCTGTCGCATACCCACGGGGATCATCATGGACTTACCGGCCTCGTCCATGCCGCCGTTCCGGTCTTCATGGGCAAGCAGGCGGAGACTGTTCTTCTGGCCAGCCAACCGTTCACGCGCCAGACGCCACTGCCTAAAACAACCAGACACTATCACCATCAACAGCCTTTCGACCTGGGTCCGTTCCGTATCACCCCCTATCTGGTGGACCATTCGGCGTTCGATGCCTACGGCCTGCTGATCGAGGCGGACCGGAAGAGGCTCTTCTATTCCGGTGACCTGCGCTCTCACGGCCGCAAAGGCCATCTGTTCGATAATTTGGCGCATCAACCGCCGGCCGCGATCGAGGTTCTTCTCCTTGAGGGGACCACGTTGAGCCGCCGCAACGAATCACACCCTCCGGAAACCGAACACCAATTGGAAGAGCGAATCTTTTCAACTATTAAGACCGCCCGCGGCCTCGTCCTGACGGCGTTCTCACCGCAGAATATAGACAGGTTTGTTACGATTTTCCGCGCCACCCGACGCGCCCGTCGGGCCTTCGTCGCCGACGCCTATCTTGCTCATGTGTTGGAACAACTCGCGCTACCGAGCTTACCCCGACCTTCCAATGGCGGTTTGCGAGTCTATCTTCCGGGAAGCCAGAAGCGTAGGGTCGTCTCTCAGCAGCTGTTCGACATCGTGTCTCGTTTTCGTACCGCTCGCATTTATTCCGAAGAGATTGAAGCCGCTCCCCACAAGTGGGCGATGCTATTCCGCAGTTCGATGACGCGGGATATCGATCGCTTTTCACCACATACCGCCACCACGCTCGTCTACTCGCTGTGGCCGGGCTATCTCGATCGAGACAACGATCGGCTGACATCGTGGTGCCGCCGATACGAAATCAGTCTGGAGATCGCCCATACATCGGGCCATGCTGATCAAGAGAGCCTCATCCGGTTGGCGCGGGCAGTCAATCCCCGGATCGTCGTGCCGATCCACACCGAAGCGCCGCAGGTCATGAAGGTCATGATCCCGAACGTTTACGTTCTGGGCGATCGCAGGTGGCTCGAGGTTTAACTCCCGGTCGGAATCGACTCCGGAATTCGAGATTACTCCGCGTCCTTTCAGAACTCGGTTACTCTACACGAAAAATTGAGCGCGCCTCAAATTCCCCGAGCCTGTGGGAGCTGGAGCGTTTCTCCATCGCCATCCCACCATCTCGGAAGCATTCCCCCGCTTGCCTGCGCGTGTAGACGCCGTAGGTTTGAAGGTCATCGTTCTCAAACACGTGATGAACGAGAAATCATAAGCCGTCGATCTCTGTGATTTCATTTAATACGAAACCAGTGGGCACGATAATCCGCGCTCACTTCCACCGGAGATCACGATGGAATTCCTGCCCAGTCAGCGTCCAGGGGGGCCCGGACGCCCATCAATTGAAATGATATCGGTCGCGAAGATCAAGCCTAACCCGTTCAATGCGCGCCGGCATGATCGAAAACAGATTTCGATGCTCGCCAAGAGCATTCAAAAGTTTGGATTCGTGGTTCCGGCTATCGTTGACGATGCCGGCGAATTGATCTCGGGCCACGCCCGGCTCGAAGCTGCCCGGCAGCTCGGGTGGACGGAAATTCCGGTGATCCGTGCCGCGCACCTGAGCGAAGCCGACAAGCGGGCCTTTATGATTGCCGACAACCGGCTGGCGGAACGTGCTTCCTGGGACACGACCGCGCTTCGCGGTGAATTGAACTTTCTAAGCGAGCTCGATATCGATTTTGATTTTTCCGCCATCGGTTTCGATACCCCCGAGGTCGATTTCCTACTTGAGGAACATGGGGATGACGGCGCCGATGCCATGCGGTTTCCTCCAGATTTACCGGCCGTTTCGCGGGTCGGCGAGCTATGGCGCCTCGGTGAACACCACATTTATTGCGGTTCGGCGCTTGAAGCGACCGCATACCAGGCGGTCCTGGCCGGTAACCGGGCCCAGATGGTCTTTACGGACCCGCCCTACAACGTCCCCGTGGATGGCCATGTCAGCCGACGCGGCATGCCGAAAAGCCGTGAGTTCGCCATGGCGGCGGGCGAGATGACGGAGGCGCAGTACACCCAGTTTCTGGCAACTACTCTTCTTAACGTTGCGGCTTCGGTCACGGATGGCGCAATCTGCTTCGTTTGCATGGACTGGCGCCATTCCGAGCAGCTTCTGGCGGCATCGAGAAAATTCGAGATCAAGAACATCTGCGTCTGGGTCAAGAACAACCCGGGTATGGGATCGCTTTATCGATCGCAGCACGAGTTTGTCTTTGTCCTGAAATGCGGTGCCGCAAATCACATCAACAACGTCGAGCTCGGCAAGCACGGGCGCAACCGCTCCAACGTGTGGGACTATCCCGGTTTGAGCAGCTTCGGCCGCGACCGGAATGCCCTGCTCGACAGCCACCCGACGGTCAAACCCGTGGCCCTGGTAGCCGACGCGATCAAGGATTGCTCGCAGCGCGGCGCCCTCATCCTGGACCCGTTCGGCGGCTCGGGGACGACCCTGCTCGCTGCGGAAAAGACCAAGCGACGCGCCGCGCTTATCGAAATCGATCCCCGTTATGTCGATCTCGCGATTCGGCGATGGCAGAAGCTCACCGGAGCATCGGCAAGTTTGGATGCGACCGGCGAGGTGTTTTCCGATCGAGAACGAGCCCCACCGTGACGTTAACCGGCGGCCCACGAGATGCCGATAGATACCCATCCGCCAATCTTGGGGGACGGCGAACGTCCGAATACGTGTTTGTCGTCTATTTCGCCACAGGGCGTTGAACCATCATTTGGGGCGAGCCTGTGGGCGTTTGGGCTGGAGATCGGTGACCTTTGTTACAGGGCCTATAAACCATTCATTATAGGGGCCCTCGAGAACGGTGTCGGATCAACGGCGTCGACACTTAGCCCTCGGATCGGCCCGGCATAAAAGTGGTGAAGTCGGTTTTGGTCCATGGAGCCGGATATTCCATCTTTCGCCCAAGTTTGGAGATGACCGCGATGTCCGATGACGAGAGCCCCGGGTACAAACGTCCTCCACACGGGCGGCGATTCAGGCCCGGAACATCGGGGAATCCGCGAGGCCGCCCCAAGCGCGCGACCGGTATAAGAAACGATTTCGATAAGATAATGAAAAAGCCCGTTAGCGTGCGCGAAGGCGGCAAGTCGCGACGGATCAGCGGACAGCAAGCCGTTCTCTGGCGCCTGTTAGAAAAGGCGATACAGGGGGACGCCAAATCAGCAGCGACCATCATAAGCACAGCGATGAAGCATGAAGCGATGCGGGATCCCGTGGCCGCAAACGAGTTCAGCCGCGAGGTCGATGATGAGCTCATTGCCGAGTTTATCAGGCGTCACCAGGGAAAAGTCTCGTGAAAGAAGAAAGAGAGACCTATGATGCCATGATGCGTGGTGACCTGCCGTTCTTTGCGGAGGAAGCATTCAAATGGCTCAATCCGGGAACGTCGCTGTATCGCAACTGGAGCCATGAAGCCGTTTGCTACCGGCTCGAACGCACCATAAACCGCGAAGTCAAACGCCTCATTGTCAATCAGCCCCCGCGGTCGCTGAAATCGTTCCTCGTGTCCGTTGCGTTTCCAGCGTTTGTGCTGGGCAATAATCCCACTGAGAAATTCATTTGCGTGAGTTATTCTCAGGACCTTGCCAACAAACACGCGTCCGACTTTCGCAAGATCGTCGAACACGAGGAGTATCGGAGGATTTTCAACGTCAAAGAGCCATCCAAGAACACCGAAGCCGAGTATCAGACCAGCGAAGGAGGATTTAGACGTACGACCTCGGTGAACGGTACGCTGACCGGCCTCGGTGGCAATATTATCATAGTCGACGACCCTCAAAATGCCGAGGAAGTCCGGTCCAAATCAAATCGTGCCAAAGTCAATGAGTGGTTTCGCAGCACGTTGTCATCTCGCCTCGATGACAAGGCGACCGGCGTCATCATTGTGGTCATGCAGCGTTTGCACCCGGAGGATCTCACGGGATTTCTGCTGGCGGAGCCCGAATGGCAACACCTGAATCTTCCAGCTATCGCGACTGCAACCATAGAGGTGCCGCTCTACGCGAATAGAAAGCACTTTTGGATCGAAGGAACGCCCCTCCAGGCCGGGCGGGAGCCGTTGGCGTTGCTGGACAGGTTGAGAAACCAACTCGGACCCGAAGTTTTCGCCGCCCAATATATGCAAGAGCCGGTTCCGCCATCGGGTAACATGCTCAAGGAGGAGTGGCTGAAAACCGTCGACATTATGCCGACCCGGCAGGACGGCGATGAAATCGTCCTGAGCTGGGATACCGCCTCAAAGGCGACCGAACGGTCCGATTATTCGGTCGGTCTTGTATTTTTGGTCCGTAACAAGAATCAGTATTATCTGCTGGAGGTGCTGAGGAAGCGCCTGGAGTTCCCCGAGCTTGTGAGAGCCGTGGTCGATCAAGCGGCGCGGCACAATCCCACCGCCATTCTTATTGAGAATCACGTGTCCGGGATCGCGTTAATCCAACAACTCAAAAGGGATAGGGTGCAAGGCGTTATTGGGTTCATGCCGAAGTTGGATAAAGTTACCCGGATGTATGTCCAGACGCCCAAGCTCCAGGCCAGCTCGCTCATTTTGCCAAGGTCGGCACCGGGGCTTGGAACATTTCGCATGGAGTACCTGTCGTATCCCCTGGTTCGACACGACGATCAGATCGATGCACTGTCACAATTCTTGACGTGGTGCTCAGAGCGCGACAGCAACATTCTCGAGCTCTCGTTGCTCGATGTGCGGGGGCCGCCTGATGGTGCTCCTTCGCCAGACGAAATCCTAGGCTGGCGCGGATGATGAACGACCATTGAGGCTTGGCAGGCGAAAAAATCGTCCTACCCGGTGTGTGGCAAGCTCGCGGTCGCGGTATTGGTTGTGACATTACAAGCCGACGGATGTTGTGGGCGAAGTTCATCGACGAGAACGGTAGAGGGCCCTCCGTGCGGCTGAAGAAATTGCCAAAACAGCGCACGTGATGGCTGAATCACAATTCAGGGAACGAGCAAGGAAACCGAATTCGTATCAACCAGCTAGAACCTTGCTGATGGCTTAAATCGCGCATATATACATCGGGTATCTATTTTTTGATTTTCCGGAGATGAAGCCATGGGTGGCATCGAAACAGCGAAGCTGTTCAAGCATGGGGGCAGCCAGGCCGTGCGGTTGCCGAAGAATTTTCGCTTGCCGGGGACGGAAGTGCGCGTGCGCCGTCTTGGACGTGGCGTGCTGTTGGAGCCGATGGAGCGGAGCATTGAGGATATCAAGGCGCTCTTCGCCGAGATCGATCGACTGGGCGGCAACGCCTTCCTGCCCGAGGGCCGGCCCGAGCAGCCACCGATGCCGCCTGCCGACGACGTAGTGTTGGATCGATGATCTGCCTTGATACGAATGCCGTCATCGCAGCTATCAACAGGCGCAAGCCGCACGATCGACGGCGGTTGGAAGCTGCCATTGCAGCCGGCGCGCCTATCGGTATCCCGACCATCGTCTTGTTTGAATTGCGCTATGGAATAGCCAAGAGCACGAGGCCGCAAGAAAACACTGCCATACTGGCCGCCTTCTTAGCGATTGAGGTGACCCCTTGGCCTTTCGAGCCAGAAGCGCCCACGAGGCGGCCGAAATTCGCGCGGAGCTTGAGCGCGCTGGAACGCCGATCGGCCCTTACGATGTCCCGATCGCGGCCCAAGCGCGCCTGCGCAGCGCATTGCTGGTGACGGCGAACACGGCGGAATTCGCGCGCGTGCCGGGTCTGAGAACAGAAGATTGGGCCGTTGCCTGATCGACCGATGGCCGCGGTGCTACGAACCGCGCGCGTTCGATCCTGCACTCGGTGACTCCCTAAATCCCCGATCCCTGTTAGTCCGACAGCTCGCTTCGTCATTCGACGGACCGCAGCCGCCGGCGGGAAGCTGACAAGCCCCGCGCGGGTGAACTACACGATATGGTCGATCATCCGCCTGCGGATGCGTCCGCAACGCGGGCATATCTCGGTTTCCATATGGGCGTCATAGATCGGGTAGCAGTGTGTAACCCCCGATAAAATCGGGTCGTGATCCCGAGCGTGAATGCCGAGCCGGCACAATATTCTGCCGATGAGCCGAGCCAGTCTCCACATCGGGCGCCTGTTCTCCTAGGCAATACCCCCAAATAGATTGGCAAGTATCACTCTGCTCCACATGTTTCGATACATTTTCGCCGCCCGGGGCGTTGGATCGAAACGGCATGACCTGGGCCCCGTGGTTCATCCAACGATGGAGAAAGTCTAGGTGACCTGCAACAAGTTCGTTGCGCTTGCGTATGCGGCGGATCGCGTGACGGCACAAGGGCGATCCACGTCCCACGGTCGATAAAACCCGCCTCCGCTTGCCGCATCAGGGCTCGTCGAGAACACTATCGTGCTCGAAGGACGCGCGCTTTGGCTCGTCATCCCATATAGCAACTGCGGTCTTCGGGTCTGAGAACGACCTTTGGATGGCGTCACGGACCACCTCCGCGACGCTGCGCCCCAAGCACGCCCCAGCCTGGCACAGCGCGTCCAGCTTCTTCCTTGCGGAGAGAGATTTTAGTCTTTTCAAGGTGTGTTAGGGTCCAGACTCATTAAATCCACCATACCAGGGCGGCCGCCAAGCAGACGGAGGCGAGGTAGTTTCGTGCCAGTCTGTCGTATCGCGTTGCGATGCGTCTGAAGTCCTTCAACCTGTTGAAGGCATTCTCGACGCGCCACCGAAGCTTATAGAGACGCTTGCTGAAACTGAACGGTTGCTTCCTGTTGCTGCGGTTGGGAATGATCGGTTAGTTCATCAATTCTCTGAAACTGATCATTTTGCCGCGATTCATCTCACCTGTGACGCCTTGTAAGCTGGCTTTTGATTCGCGAAACGGGGTCGAAGGTCATGACAGCATGGCGGCAAGCGTTTGAGTTGTCGATTGGAAGAACGTCTTCAGCAGGGCGCTTGCGAAGGACTTTTCATTGACCGCGGAAGAGCCCGGCCTCGTCCGTGAGAATCGCTTGCCCTCGGGCTGCAGGGCAGCGCGAGCTTTGGAACCGAATGGCGGCCACTGACTTCCGACACCCACGCTCCCGTGTGTACGAGTACATCAAAGAGGATGACTGCTGGACCGCCAGCGATGGCAGAAACCTGATGTTCAGGTTGGTCGTCGAGGAGGCAACATCGGGGGCGCGATTCCGGCCGGCCGCACCGTTGACGGTGAAAGCAGACGGCTTCGACGGCCGAGTATGGATGTCGGATCATCGGAGCTGAAACCGGTGAGAAACGATGGCTAAAAGGGGTTAGGAGTTACGCCGAGTACGGTCAGATTTAAATCGGCATTCACGCGCATACGAGGGGACCCCATGCGACGAGTCCTCATATTTGTCTTGGTGGGCCCTCCGGTTGGCCTGGCAGTGGGCGTGCTCTTCCTGCTGCCAGCCTTTTCTTTCATGGCGGGCGACCCCATGCCGTCCGCCCTCGATCAGATTATGCGGCTGTTTGCGCTGTTGCCGCTCGCCTACTTGCTTGGATTTGTGCCGGCGTTGCTTGTCTGTTTCGCCGACGCGATACTTGAGAGCAAAGGCTTCGGCTGGCGAATTATGTGGATCACCTTTGTTGGATTTTTCGCCGGTTTCTTGCCGCTGCTCTCGTCATTACCGGCGGGCTTAAGTCATGAACCGTTGCTGACTGCGCTACTCGGCTTCGTCGGCGCGGTGCCGGCGGCGATGTGTTCGTACCTGGCAGGTCGTGTGACGCGACGTCAAAAGCAGCCAGGAGGCTGACGCGTCTATGACGCCGCCCTTGGCACCCGATTGAGGGAATATTTTTTCAAGTTGCCGTGGCAAGCGCTTGTTCAAAAAGATTGACGCGACGATCATCGATAGTTGAGGTTGCAAATAACGAAGCTTCGGAGAGACAGATGATCAGTCCATTGCGAATTGACCGCACTGAATGCCGTCGAATCTCGCGCAAGGCGCGGTGTTTTGGAGTTGGCCTCGCAGCTGGCGCGCTCGCAATGATCCCTTCGATCGCGTTTGCAGTGGAAAAGCCGCTCCTCAGCCCGGATGCGGCTTCGCAGTTTTCGACGGCCTCGCGCGTCTCTGCAACAATTGAGCTCGGAATTCCGGCCCTGACCGCGGCGATCGAGCGGGATATCCCGAAGCAACTCGCCACCATCGACGAACGCGTCAACTGCGTGCACCGTCGCGTTTTTGTGTTCAGGGTCAATGCCAATTGCGACGTCTGGGGCTTCGTCGACCGGACCGGTCCGGTTTCGCTGTACGGTCGCGGCGACCGCGTTTTCGGAGCGGTCTCCATCTATGGAGCAGCCGAGGGCCAGGGAGCCAACCGCTTCACCGCACGCATTCGCGGCGAGACGGAAGCGCGCGCGACGGTAGAAGCCGAGGCCCGTCCGCAACTACGCAGCGATTGGTCGCTGGAATTGAACTTCAGCGACTCGTTCCGATGGAGTGAGCCGCCTTATCTTCGCGTGCTTGGCCGCGAAATTGCGCTCGCGCGATACGTTGAGCCACGCATTCGTGCGCAGCTTGCGCGCGTCCGGTCGAGAGCGCTGGAGGAGATGCGCCGGCTCGACCTGCGCGACAAAGCTGCAAAAGCCTGGGACCATGCGTTCGAACCAATCAAGCTCGCGGACGAACCGCCCGTCTGGCTCCAACTCGCGCCGCAAACCGCGGCTTTCGCTGGTGTTCGGGCGAATGCCAAAGTCCTGTCAGGATCGATCGAGCTGTCCGGGTCGGCCGAAACCTCAATAGGGCAACGGCCGCCAGGGATTTCGGCGCCACCCTTGCCGCCGCTTGGGACCACTGTGACCGAGCCCGGTACATTTGATGTCATTCTTCCCGTCCGTATCAGCTACGACGTGATTAAGGAGAGGCTTTCGCAGGCGATCGCGGCGGTTCCTGTGGGCGACGCAGCGGTCCGGGAAGTCCAGGTCTATCCGTCATCGGGCAAGCTTGTGATCGGCGTGCGCCTCGCCAAGACGACCACCACGGATCCGGCGGCAGGCGAATGGATTTATCTATCCGCGGCGCCGAAGACGAGTACCAACAATCAGTCGGTCGAATTTCCTGATCTCGATTTGAGTGGAGCAGTCGACGACGGCCAACTGACATCAACGTTGCAGCAACTGCTGACAGAATTGAAGAACGCCGCAAACATCGAATATGGGATTTCGTACCAGAACCTGCTGATGGCGGCGAACGAACGGCTATCGCGACCGCTGAAGGACGGTTTTCGGATGGAAGGACACCTCTCCTCCGCAAAAGTGGACAAGGTAATGTTGCTGCCAGACGGCATCGTGATCGCGCTACGTACAAGTGGCGAGCTGAAGATTTTGTACGGACTATGAGGGGAGAGCTAGAACTGCTGCGATGCTTCTTCCGTTGCCATCGATCCGCGCGCAACCCCGTGTTCGATCGATTGGTGCAGGTGCGCAAGCAAGCACGATCGAGGCGTTTAGACTATGTCTCGCGGACCGGCCGAAACGAGCTCGACCGTGATTTGCTAGACGCGAGCCGCTACGGGATCGGTCTTGGTGTCCTCGATGGTGGCCCTGTGGCTTCCGCCGCCCAGGAATGTGCCGGTGGGCCATGGCCAGTGCTTGGCATGAAAACTGCTTGAAATTGTGCTCGCAGTAATGCGCTGAATGGCGCGATTGCGGAGCTTGGCTACCCCGAAGGAGCACCGCACCACCGGGAGAGCGACATCGATGTCAATTCTCAGGTGGCAGGACGTGGCGCTCGCGTCGATGTTCGGCGTCGCGGTCATGCTATCGCCAACCGCGATCGCCCAAAACGTGGTGGAGAAGAAAACGCTGGTAGTGGCTGAGCCGGGGCATGGCGCCGCGACCCTGCCGTTCTACGCCGCAATCGCGAAAGGGTTCTTCGCCGAGGAGGGTTTGGACGTCAAAATGTTGACGGTCGATGGCGGCTCGACCCACACCAACGCCGTCCTGAGCGGCCAGGCCTTCGCCTTCGTCGGCGGTCCGGAGCATAATGCGTTCGCCAAGCTGAAGGGCGCCGAACTTCGCGCCGTGGTCAATCTCAATGATCGCGCCACCGCGTACCTCGTCGCCAAGAAAGGCAAGGGCCCCGTTCCGGGAGAGCTGATGGCGAACTACATCAAGGGCAAGACGATTGGCGTCAGCTTTTTCGGCGGCACTCCGAATTCCATACTCCGCTATCTGTTCGCAACGTGGCATCTCGATCCCAAGACCGACGCCACTTTCAACGAAATGGCATCATCCGCTGTTCTTGCCAGCGTCAAAGCCGGCGGCTCGACCGTCGGCGTCGCACCGGAACCGTCCGTCAGCCAGGGCGTGCGAAGCGGCGTATGGGATGAGCCTATTTTCAACATCCCGCGGGAGCTCGGGCCCTACGCCTATACGACCCTCAATGTACGGCTCGCTTCAATCAAGGATGACCCTGACACCGTCCGCAAATTCGTCAAAGGCGTCATCCGGGGTCTGAAGTTCGCCCACGACAATCCTGACGAAATCGCGCTCATTGCCAAGACGGAATTTCCGACAATGTCGGCCGACGATGTGAAGGCGACGCTCGAGCGCTCCTACGCCGATGAGGCGTGGAGTTTCGACGGCACGGTGTCGCAACAATCCTGGGATACGGCGAGCGCCGTGGTCCTTGAGGCCGGCATCCTCAAGTCACCCGGTCCGGTTCGATGACATCATCGATATGCAATTCGTCCGGGCGCTGAAAGCGCGATCGTGGCAGTAGCCGGCGCTGTTAGAATTCGCGCAGCGTTTCGCAGAGCGTCGGGCAGGTGTATCGCGTCCGCACCAGCCCGCGCCGCTGCAGCGCCGGGACCAGACCCTCGGTGACCTCGTGGATGTAACGGCGATTGATGTGGAGGAACGGTTGCCTGATGAGGAAGCCGTCGCCCCCCACCTCTGCCATGATCTCACCCATGCGGTCGGCCACCTGGTCGGGGGTTCCGATCAAGTCGACGCCGCCCTTGCCGCCTTCGCGGGCAAGCTGTCGCAGCGGCTTGTTGCTGCCGTATTGCGCAAACTTCGCGAGCATCGTGGACTCGCCGTTGGTGGTGAGGGGAGGAAGCGGCTGATCGAGATCGAACCGGGAGAAATCGATGTCGGTGAGCGCGCTGATGTGGCAGAGCCGCAAATCGATGTAACGCTGCGAGGCGAGATGGCGTTCATTGATGGCGTGCGCTTCCGCTTCGGTCTCTCCCAGCACCGGCGTGAGCTGGAACAGGATCTTGACTTCGTCTGGATTGCGTCCGAATCCCGCGGCGCGTTCGCGTACGTCGTCGCGGAATTGTTTCATCGCCTTGACGCCGTTCGCGGTCGCGATGACGGTGTCGGCGTGTTTCGCAGCGAATGCGCGTCCGCGCGGTGAGCCGCCGGCCTGGAAGTAGGTCGGCCGCCCCTGCGGCGAAGGCACCGTATTGAGCGGACCGCGGCACTTGTAATAGCTGCCGGCGAAATTGATCGGCCGGACTTTGCCACCGTCCGCGTAAGTCGCGGTTTGCCGATCCATCACGACCGCATCCTGATCCCAGGAACCGAACAGTTGATTGACAAGGTCCATGTACTCTTCGGCCATTTCGTAGCGAAGGTCGTGTTCAGGCAGTCGGTCGAGACCGAAATTCTGCGCCGCCGCGTCCTCACCGCTGGTGACGATATTCCAGCCGAACCGACCCGTAGCGATGTGGTCGACCGTGCAGGCCAATCGCGTCAGCAGGAAGGGCGGATAGGACAGCGTCGACATGGTCGCCACGATGCCGAGATGCCGGGTCTGCGCGCCGATCACCGCGGCGAGCGGTATCGGGTCGTGTCGCGGCGCGTTCACGGAGTTCTTCAGCGCATGAGCCGCATCGTCGCCATAGGCGTGCGGAACCATGAGCGTGTCGGCGAACATGATGCAGTCGAAGCAGGCGCGCTCCAGGGCTTGGGCGAACTCGACATAAAAATCGCCCGACCATGGCTTCCCACCGCCCGAGGACATCGGATCGAGCCATTCGTCGACGCCGAAAAACGTGAACCACGCAAGATGAAATTGCTTCGGAGCCACGCAAGCCTCTGGGATTAAAACCATCAGAATTAGGATAGCGAGCGAGAGCGTTTGCAAGAGGAATGCCATGCCCTCAGCGCCCGCTGTCAACACGAGGGCAATTGAGGGCATCCCGCACATCGAAAGCGCGGGCCTCCCCAAAGGACTTTGACCAGCGGCGGCCTCAAGCGCGAGGGACCCCTCAAGGGAGCGCCGGCCCGTCTTTTCGATATCGTTGAGGGCACCCTTTGCGCACCCTCAACTACCACCACGGCGGGAAATCCCTAAATCCAGTTCTACCCGTTCACCGGACGGCCACCGCTTATTCCGGTCCCGGCTTTGACGGAATCGGAAACGAGCAAGGCCCGTGCTTCGCCAGGCTGAAACGGCGCACCCGCACAGGGACGGCCAGGGCGCGCCTTGGAGTTGGGTTTCCAATCCGGGAAAAGGGATGACACGGGCCCTCGGTCTGAAAGCCCCTGTTCCGGTCCCAATATTCCCTGTTCTTGTAAGAATTCCGCTGTTCTTGGCGAAAAATTCGGCTGTTCTTTTATCGCTGGATATTGGCCTTATGGGTCTGATTCAGCGGGGCAATTGCTGCTAAATGGGGCCAAGATGCGGGCCGGTTCGCAAAAGTTCCCTGTAAATTTCCCTGTTAGCAGGGGACGGCGGAAAATCTTTTTGGGGGAGGGGGCCCGGAAAAAAAGGGGAGAGACGCCGCGCCAAAGCAGAACGAAAAACCGGTCCCGGGATGCCCCGGAACCGGCACACGGGCTCGCTTTCGCAGGCCCGTCAATCAAACCTGTTGGGTTACGGCTTCACGAACAGGCCGACGAGACCGGCCGCGCCCTTGGCATGACCGGCGAGCTTGGCCTGGAACTCAGGCAGCGTCAGGCCGGGCGGGAGTTCCTTCGGGTCGAGATCGGTCGCGATGATCAGGAAGGTGTAGTGGTGGGGCGAGCCGGGCGGGGTGCACGGACCGGAATAATAGGCGACACCTTGCGTGCTCTTGCCGCCGACGTATTTGGGGCCTTCCTTGCTGAGCTCGCCTTCCGCGAACGACGTCGTCGTCGGCGCGATGCCGTAGGCGACCCAATGGAACACGCCAAGGCCGCCGCGGCCTTCCGGGTCCACCATGGTGATGGCGAAGCTCTTGGTGCCATCCGGCGTTCCCGACCACGACAACTCCGGCGATACGTTCTCGCCGACGCAATTCGGATTCTGCGGGTTCACATTGGCGACCTTCTTCGGCATCATGGTGCCGTCCTTGAAGGTGGTCGAGCTGAGCGCGAACGGTTCGGCCGCGTTGGCGGCGCCGCCCATGCACCATGAGGCCAGCACGAGGCCGCCGGCCGCGATGAGACTGTTGAGATGACGCGAAGCAGACATGATGTTTCCTTCCGAGAGTTCCTCGCCGCCCGGTGCGATCGCAAGCCCCGGCGAGCGCCGGGTTAAACGGGGAAACGCCCGATTTTTAGCCAACGCCAGTCTTGCGAATCCGAGGGTGAGGTCTGGGGTCAATGCCCGGTACGGGCACGCGGCAGTCATAACGCATCGGAGCCGGTGCAGCAACACACGCCGCGTCGCATCGTCATAATACGCCGCGGCTGCCCATTTTATTGGCGTCGCTGCTATGAGGGCAGGGCACCGGCAATCACCAGACACGATTCAGGAATGCGCACGAGGCATCGACCGGTGCCGAAATGCCGATCATAATGAGGCTTCGGCGGGATGAGAGTGTTCTCTCGCTTGCGGTCACAGATGGGATCAATAAACATGAGAAACAGCGCCTCTCGGCCGCTCCATCCAGCATCGCTATGGCTGGGTGCGGCGGCTCTTACCATCACGGCATTCGCGGCCGTTCCGGCGGCGGCGCAAACCAAGATCGGATTTCAGGCGCCGCTGACGGGGCCGGCCTCAACCGACGGGGTGTCCGCCAAGGTCGCGGCCGAGCTTGCGGCCGAGCGCATCAACGCGGCAGGCGGCGTGCTCGGCCAGAAGATCGAACTCGTGACCTATGACGATCAGGCCAAGACCGACGAGGCCGTGTTCACCGCCAACAAGCTGGTGGGACAGGACGGCGTCAAGTTCGCGGTGTCGGGAAGCTATTCGGCATCGGGCCGTGCCGCCGCTCCGATTTTCCAGACCGCCAAGGTGCCGTTCATCTCCGCCTACGGGGTGCATCCCGACATCACCCGCGCCGGCGATTACGCCTTCCGCACCGTTCACCTCGGCCAGCCGCAGGGGCGGGCGGGGGCGAAATTCATCGGCGTAAATCTCGGCATCAAGGAGATTTCCATCATCTCGATGGACAATGATTACGGCCAGGCGACGCTCGAAGGTTTCAAGAGCGCGGTCGGCCAGTTCGGCATCAAGGTGCTCGGCGAATACAGCTATCCGCTGCGCGACCGGCAGTTCGGGTCGATCGTGGCGAGCGTGAAGCGCGACAATCCCAAGGCGATCTATATCACCGGTTATTTCTTCACCGCTGGGCCGCTGGTCTCGCAACTCCGCGCCGCCGGCATCACGGCTCCGATCATCGGATCCCAGGCCTTCGACGCCCAGAAGCTGATCGAGATCGCCGGCCCCGCCGTCGAAGGCGTCTACATCGTGGCCGGCCTCGACCGCGACCGCGACAGCGCGGAGCTGAAATCCTATCTCGCCGATTTTCAAAAGCGTGCCGGCTATCCGGGCGAGAACGTCGGCGCGACGGTCTATTCCGCGGTCGCCCTGATGGCCGACGCCATCAAGCGCGCCGGCAGCCTCGACCCGCAGAAAGTGCGCGATGCGCTGGCGGCGACCAAGAACTTCCCCCACCTCGCCGGCGACCTCGTCAGCTTCAATCAGCTTCGCGAGATCAACATGCCGTTGAACGTCAACGTGGTGAAGGATGGACAATTCCGCCACTTCGCCTGGATCGATGACCTCAAGCTGCTGGCGCCGCCGACGGAGTGACCTTACGGTTGGTATCATGGGATGCTCGCGTCCCCATCGATCCGGAAGCGCGCGTGTATTATGTCGACCTGACCCTGAACGGCCTCATCTTCGGCAGCATGTATGCCCTGATGGCTGTGGGACTGACGCTGGTCTACGGCCTGCTGCGCATCCTGCACATCGCGCATGCGGCGGTGTATGCGTTCGGCGCGTTCGTGACCGTGATCGTCGCCAATGCCACCGGAAGCATCGCGCTCGGCATTGTGGTCGCCATGACCGCCTCCGCGCTGTTGGGCGGCGCGATCTATCGCCTGCTCTACCAGCCGCTGCTCGGGCAGCCGCCCTATGTCGCCATGATCGCGTCCATCGGCTTGCTGATCTTCATGGAGGATGCCTTCCGCATCCTCTTTGGCGAACAAGGCCTGACGTTTCGCAGCAACCCGTATCCGACCCAGATCCATGACCTGTTCGGCGTGACGATCAACACCGTCCAAATCGCGATGCTGGTCGTCTCCGTCGTCTCCCTCACAGCGCTCGAAGTGTTCATCACCCGGACCCGGATCGGAACCGCGTGGCGCGCCACGGTCTCCAATCCGACCATCGCGACGAGCTTCGGCGTCGACGCCATTGCGGTCCGCTACCTCAATTTCTTCATCGGCTCGGCGCTTGCCGGCGTCGCCGGCGCGCTGATCGCGCTTCTCGACAACTACGTCGAACCCTCGATGGGTTTCGTGGTCAGCTACAAGGCCTTGGCCATCATCGTGCTCGGCGGGCTCGGCAGCATCCGCGGTACCTTGATCGCGAGCCTTGCGCTCGGGATGATCGAAGTCCTTCGGCACCATCGCGCTGCGGGCCTATCTCGACCGCGACGCGCTCGCATTCCTGTTCCTCATCGTCGTCCTGATGGTGCGCCCGCAGGGCCTGACCGGAACCCGCACCCCATGAGCCTCTACACCTACAGCCTGCTGTCGATTGTCGGCATCAACATCATGCTGGCGGTCAGTCTCAACATGATCACCGGCCTGTGCGGGCAGTTCAGTCTCGGCCACGGGGCATTCTATGGCGCCGGCGCCTATGCGGCCGCGCTGTGCGCTGTCGCCGGATATCCGGTCCCGGTTGCGCTCCTCGTCGGCCTCATGGTCGCGGGCACGCTCGGGTTCATTGTCGGTTTTGCGTCGGTACGGCTGCGCGATGATTTTCTCGCCGTGACGACGATCGGCGTCGGCTTTTTGCTGGTCGGGTTCGTGCGCAAGCAGCATTGGCTCGGCGCCGAGATGGGCATCAGCAGGATCCCGCCGAGCGGTCTTGGTCCCGGCGGCAACGCGGCGCTGATCCTGGCCTTCGCTGCCGCCACCATCGCGTTCAGCCTTTATCTCAACCGGAGCTGGATGGGATTCGCGTTCCGTGCCGTCGCCGATGACGAGCAGGCGGCACGAACCCTGGCGATCCCGGCCTCCACCTACAAGCTGGTCGCATTCGCCATCGGCACCGCCATCGCCGGCCTTGCCGGCGGCCTCTACACCTATTTCACCCAGTTCATCGTCCCCGACTCGTTCGGCTTCATCCTGTCCGTCACCCTGATGGCGATGGTCGTCATCGGCGGCACCGGTTCGACATGGGGCGTCGTGGTTGCGACGGTCATTCTCACGCTGCTGCCGGAGGCCTTTCGCTTCATCAACGATTACCGATTGCTGATCTTCGGCGGCCTCCTGGTGCTCATCATGCGTTTCGCACCTGGCGGATTGGCCGGGATCGCAACATCGCTGGCGCAGCGGTTCCGCCCCACATGACCGACATTTTGCAAGTCCGGTCCATCGCGGTGCGGTTCGGCGGCCTCCAGGTCCTTTCCGACGTTTCCTTCACGGTGAAGCGTGGCGAACTGATCGGATTGATCGGGCCGAACGGCGCCGGCAAGACCACACTGCTGAAGATCATCGCCGGCGTCCTGCGGCCGGATTCCGGACAGATTTTGCTCCACGGCGAAAACGTGAACCGGCTGCCGACCGCGGCGCGCGTGCGCAAAGGCCTCGCCTTCACCCACCAGATCGTGCGCCCGTTCCGCTCCATGAGCGTCCTCGACAATGCCGCCTTGGCGGCCGGGCACAAGATCACGTCGAACCCGTTGACCGCACTTTTTCACGCCGCCCGCAAAGCGCAGGATGACAGCGCCCGCACGATCCTCGCTCGTGTCGGCCTCGGCGGCCTCGAGCAAAAGCCGGTCGCCGGCCTGCCGCTCGGCAACCTCAAACGCCTTGAGGTCGCGCGCGCGCTTGCGGTCGAGCCCGACCTCATCGTCCTCGACGAACCGCTCGCGGGCCTCAATCACCGCGAGGCCGCCCAACAGGTCGATACCATCGCGGCGCTCAATGCCGGCAGCATCACCACGATCCTGATCGAGCATAACCTGCGCGAGGTGGTGCGGGTCTGCAAGCGCCTGCTGGTCCTCGACGCCGGCCGCATCATCGCGGACGGCGAGCCGCAGGCGGTGGTCGCCGACAAGGCCGTGCGCGAAGCCTATACCGGCAAGACCGACGATCATGCTGCGGCTTGAAAACCTGAGCTGCGGCTACGGCTCGGTCCGCGCCGTGCACGACGTCTCGCTCGAAGTCGCGGCCCAGGCGTCGCTCGCGCTTCTCGGTCCCAACGGCGCCGGTAAGACCTCCACCATCATGGCCATCATGGGCCACACCACCATCCTGGGCGGCCGCATCCTTCTCAATGGCGAAGACATCACCCATGCGCCGCCGGTCTCTCGGGTCGACCTCGGCATTGCGCTGGTGCCGGAAGGACGGCAACTGTTTTCCGATTTGAGCGTGGAAGAGAACCTCACCGTCGGCGGGTATCGCCACGCCATCGCAAACGATCGCCGCAATCGCCAGCGCGTCTACGCACTATTTCCGCGGCTGTCCGACCGCCGCAAGCAGAGATCGGGGTCGCTGTCAGGCGGCGAGCAGCAGATGCTCGCCATCGGCCGCGCCATCATGGCGGAGCCTACGCTATTGCTCATAGACGAACTCTCGCTCGGTCTCATGCCGACCATGGTCGAACTCTGCTTTGATGCGCTCAAGACGCTGAAATCGGAGGGGGTCACCATTCTGCTGGTCGAACAGAACACCGCTCGGGCACTCGCCTTCACCGAAAACGTATGCGTGATGACGTCGGGTTCGCTGGTATTCTCCGGACCGTCCGCCGAAGCGAAGGACAATGAGCAGCTTTTCGACGTCTTTGTTAACGCGCCCCGGCAATAGAGGTGCCCCTGTTCGACGCGGCGAGGGACCAAGGAGAAACCCATGCGACGGATTCTCGGAGCGGACGACGTCGAGGCGGCCCTCAAGGGCGGCTCCGTGTTTGCGGCCGGCGGCGGTGGATTTGCGGACCACGGTCGCATGCTCGGCACCGCCGCGGTCAACGCCGGCAAGCCCGAACTCGTCTCCATGGACGAGGTGCCGGATGATGCTTGGATTGCGACCGCCGCCGCGATCGGCGCGCCGGCCGGCACGACCAAATGGGAAATGCTGGGCGTCGACTACGTCAAGGCAGTCGAACTCGTCCAGGAAGCGCTCGGCGCTCCGATCTATGGCCTGATGATCGGCCAGAACGGCAAATCAAGCACACTGAATGGCTGGCTGCCGTCCGCCATTCTCGGCACCAAGGTGGTCGACGCGGTCGGCGATATCCGCGCCCACCCGACCGGCGACATGGGCTCGATCGGCCTCGCCAACTCGCCGCGGCAGATGATCCAATCCGCGGTCGGCGGCAATCGCGGCGCGAATGCGTATATCGAGCTGGTGATCCGCGGCGCGACCGCGAAAATCTCTCCGGTCCTGCGCACCGCCGCCGATATGGCCGGCGGTTTCATCGCGTCGTGCCGAAATCCCCTGCCGGCCTCCTACGTGAAAGAAAATGCGGCGCTGGGCGGCATTTCGATGGCGCTGGCGCTGGGCGAAGCCATTCTCGACGCCGAACCGAAAGGCGGGGCGGCCGTGATCGACGCGATCTGCCGGCAGACCAAAGGCGAGATCATCGGCCAGGGCAAGGTCAAGCGTAAGGCCGTCGCCTATACCAACGAAGCGTTCGACGTCGGCACCATTACGATTGGTGAAGCCGACAAGACCGTGACGCTCCACGTTATGAACGAATACATGGCGGTCGATGGCGCGGACCGGAAACGGCTCGCGGGATATCCCGACGTGATCACGACGCTTGACCGCGATGGCATGCCGGTCAGCGTCGGCGAACTGCATGAAGGCGACGAGCTCATGGTGTTGCGGATCGCCAAGCAGCACATTCCGTTGTCCTCCAGCGTCACCGACCCGTCGGTCTACCCGTTCGTCGAGAAAGCGCTCGGCATCAATCTGACCGACTACGCCCTGAGGCTGTCCATATGACGCGGACTTTCCCCGTGACGTCGGGCGGCCAGATCCGCTGCCGCGGCTGGCGGCAGGAAGGTCTGCTGCGGCTGTTGGAAAACGTGCTCGCCGTCGGCGAAGACCCGGACAACCTCATCGTCTATGCCGCGCTCGGCCGCGCCGCACGCGACTGGCCGTCCCATGACCGCATCGTCGAAACGCTGAAAACGATAGCCGATGGCGAGACCCTGCTGGTTCAATCCGGCAAGCCGATCGGCGTGGTGCGCACCCACGCCAAGGCCCCGGTCGTCATCATGGCGAACTGCAACATGGTCGGCCAATGGGCGAAGGCGGAAAAGTTCTACGAACTCGCCAACAAGAACCTGATCTGCTGGGGCGGCCTGACCGCCGGGGACTGGCAATACATTGGCTCGCAGGGCGTGATCCAGGGTACCTACGAAATCCTCATGCGGATCGCCGCGCGTCATTTCGGCGGCGATCTCGCGGGCCGCTTCGTCCTCACCGCCGGTCTTGGCGGCATGGGCGGCGCGCAACCGCTGGCCGGCACCATGGCCAAAGCCGCCATCTTGTGCGTCGAAGTCGACGCGGCGCGCATCGACAAACGCATGGCGATCGGGTTTCTCGATGCCAAGGCCGGCTCGCTCGACGAAGCGCTGGCGATGATCCGAACCGCGCAGGCCGAAAAGCGTGCGCTCTCGGTCGGACTGTGCGGCAATGCGGCCGACATCTACCCGGAAATTGTCCGTCGCGGGGTCATCCCGGACGTCGTGACGGACCAGACCTCCGCGCACGATCTCGTCTATGGCTACGTCCCGGCGGGGCGGTCGCTCGAAGAGGTCCGGGCGCTGCGAACCGCCAACCCGGCGCTTCTGATGGAGGAGTCGATGCGCTCCATCGTGCGCCATGTGTCTGCGATGCTCGACTTCCAAAAGAGGGGCGCGGTCGTCTTCGACAACGGCAACCTGATCCGGACCCACGCCAAAAATGGCGGCGTGACCAACGCGTTCGACATTCCGATCTTTACCGAGGCTTTCCTGCGGCCGCTGTTTGCCCGTGCGATCGGCCCGTTCCGCTGGATCGCGCTGTCGAACGATCCTGACGACATCCGCAAGATCGACGACCTGGTGCTGGAAAAATTCGGCGACAACCAGATCGTTTCCAACTGGGTGCATCTCGCCCGCAAGCACGTGCCATTCGAGGGCCTGCCGGCGCGCATCGCCTGGCTCGGCCACGGCGAACGCACCCGGCTTGCGCTGGCGGTGAACCGGATGGTTCGCGACAACGAACTTTCCGGACCGATCGCCTTTACGCGCGATCACCTCGACGCCGGCGCGATGGCCCATCCCAATATCATGACGGAGAACATGCGGGATGGTTCCGACGTGATCGCGGACTGGCCGCTCATCAACGCCATGGTGAATTGCGCATCTCAAGCCGATCTGGTGGCGATCCACTCCGGCGGCGGTGGTTATTCGGGCTATATGACGAGTGCCGGCGTGACATTGATCGCGGACGGAACCCATGCGGCCGACGAACGGCTCGATTTGTCGCTGACGAACGACACAACGACGGGCGTCATGCGCTACGCCGACGCCGGCTACGAGGAATCGCTCGATGAGGTCCGCAAGACCGGCATCCGGCATTTTCAGCTGTAGCAGCGCAGCAAAACGAGAGCGGACAGCATGACGGACCAGAGCATGCGCGGCCTGATGGCAGCGCTGGAGGCGACCGGCGAGCTCCATCGCGTCAAACGTCGGGTCGACCCGCGGTTCGAGCTGGGCGCGGTCCTCAAGCTGCGCGATCGCGGACCGGCGCTGGTGTTCGAGCAGCCGGGCGAGAGCAAAATTCCGATCGTCGGCAACCTGCTGACGAGCCGGGCACGGTTTGCCCGCGGCCTCGCAGTCGAGCCGGCGACGTTGGACGCCCGATGCCTGGATGCGCTCGCACATCCGATCCGGCCCGCCATGGTCGAGCAGGGGCCGGCGCAGGCGGTCGTGCATGATCGCGACATCGATCTCGCACGCCTGCTTCCGGTGCCCACGTGGTTCGAACGCGAGACGGCGCCCTACATCACGGCCGGCGTCATCGTGGCTAAGGATCCGGAGACCGGCCGCCGCAACGTAACGATTGCGCGGCTGCGGCTCGAAGGCGGACCGCGGCTCATGGCCGGCATTGCGAAGAACCATCACCTCCATGGTCTTTTGCAAAAGGCCAAGGCGCGCGGCCGCAAGCTCGAAATCGCGGTCGCGATCGGAAACCACACCGCCGTTCTGCTGGGCTCTCAGTTCTACATCGGGCTGGGCGATGATGAGTACGATTACATCGGCGGCTTGCTGGGCGAGCCGCTGGAACTGGTGAAATGCAAAACCGTCGATCTTGAGGTTCCGGCGCACGCGGAAATCGTGCTCGAAGGCGAACTCGATCCCGACCACCCGATCGACGAAGGCCCGGTGTCTGAATTTCACGGCTTCTACGTGAATTATGGCCCGGGCGTCGGTGGCACCATCCGATGCGTGACGCAGCGCAAGGATGCGATCTACCAGGCCATTCTGCCCGGCTATGCCAGCGAGCATTGCCTGTTGGGAGCCGTCGCGATCGGCGCGACGCTGTGCCACGCGCTGCAGCGCATGATTCCCGCTGTTCGCCGCGTGCTGATCACCGACGGCGGCATGGGCCGCTTCCATGCCGTCATTGCGATGCATAAGCCCGCTCTCGGCGAGGGAAAGCGCGCCGTGCTTCTCACCATAGGCCAAGTCAATCTGATCAAGCTCGTCACCGTCGTCGATGACGACATCGACATCGAAAATCCGCGCGAAGTCGAGTGGGCGCTCGCCGCGCGATTCCGCGGCAATGAGGATCTCGTCGTCCTTCAGGGCGTCAAGGCGGATCGCTGCGATCCCGTGCACGAACAGCTGACGGTGACGAAAATTGGCATGGTCGCGACGACGCGCCCCGGCGATGGCGAACCGCTATCGCGGTCGGAATTCGTCGCTCCGCCCGCCGCCATTTTCGATCGCGTTCGCCGTGAGTTGGATCACTATTAAGTATCGTGGTTCGAACGTTTGATTCTCAATATCGTCATCGCCCGGCCTTGACCGAGCGATCCAGTACCCACGCAGCTTCGCGTGAGGCACAGCCTCTCCCCGTCGGTTGGCCGGTGGTTACTGGATGCCCCGCCTTTTCGCGGGGCATGACACCGATCAGGTACGAACCGCTAGAAGTCATAACACTAGGCCGGCTTGCGCCCCTCTGCCGCCACCAAATCCTGATACGCCTGCGGCAGCAGGCGCGCGAGCATCTGGCCCCACTCCCGCTGGCCGCTGTCGTCGCCGATCAGGTCCTGGCGGATTTCGATTGCAATATGATGCAGGCCGCGTCGTTCGCCGTGGATCGGGATGGTGTAGTCCGACGCATCGGTCACGTTGTAGGGCTCGTTGTCGCCCACGACCAGCCCCGGTTCGCGCTTCAGTAAAGCCATGACGAGATGGGCAAAGCGCGGATCGCGGTTGTAGAGTACGCCGGCGTGCCAAGGCCGCGCGACGCCCTTGAAGACGGGTGTAAAGCTGTGCATCGCGACCAGCGCCGCCGGCCGCCCGGCTTGCTGCCTGCGATCAAGCTCGGCTTCGATGCGATCGTGGTACGGCCGAAAGATCTCGCGGACGCGCGCGGCCTTCCGGTCTTCGCTAATGCCGACGTTTCCTGGAATCGGCGTGAGTTCGCTGATCTCGGGAATCGACGTCTCGGTGCCCGGCGTCCGGTTGCAGTCGATGACGAGGCGCGAGTAGTTCTGCTGGATCAGGATGGCATCGAGCGCATCCGCAATCACGCCGCAGACCGCCGCGATTCCGATGTCCAAAGCAATGTGACGCTGGCATTCGGCCTCCGAGACGCCCAGGCGGCCAAGCGCGCGGGGCATGATGTTGCCGGCGTGATCTGCGACGATCACGAAAGGCGACGCGCCGTTTTCGTGGCGGACCGTGATCGGCGCGGGCTCATCGGTGGACAACAGGCTGTCGGGCATTCCGATCATTGACCGTCACCCTGGCCGAAACAAAAGCGGCGTGCTAGCCAAAGATCGCGGGACGGCGCGCTTTTCGGGAAAATACTTGTTTTTGGCGCGAAAAATGCTTGTCATCGGTAGCATCGGTTGGGGCTGCAATGCCGATTTTCACGGTCAGGCACGTTACGACATATCATTACAAGAAGCCGGTCGCTTTCGGCGAGCACCGTATGATGCTGCGCCCGCGCGACGACCACGACCAGAAGGTGCTCGAATCGGAGGTGAAAATCACCCCCGCGCCGAGCGAACTCACCTGGACCCGGGATAGCTTCGGCAATCACGTCGCAACCGCCCGTTTTGCCGGCCGGGCATCGGAGCTGCGCTTCGACAGCGCCATTCGGCTCGACCACGCGCCGGGCGATTTTCGCACCGCCGATATCGAGGATTTTGCCCGAACTTATCCGTTTGCATACACGGCAGCGGAGAGGTCCGGCCTCGCAGGTTTCATCGCGCCGTTGTCGCGGGACCCCAAGCTCGACCGCTGGGCGGCAAATTTCCTCCGCGACGACGGATCGGCGGATACCCATGCCCTGCTGGTCGACGTGACGCGGACCATCAATCAAACCTTCAAGCACGTGGCGCGCCATCAGAAAGGGACCCAAGACCCGGTCCGGACCCTGACGCTCGGCAGCGGAAGCTGTCGCGACCTTGCGATGCTCATGATCGCGGGGCTGCGCTCGCTTGGCATAGCGGCGCGCTTTGTGTCCGGCTATTTGCATCTTCCCGATGATGACGACAGCATCACCGGCGGCAATACTCACGCCTGGGTCCAGGTCTACGTTCCGGGCCCGGGCTGGATCGATTTCGATCCGTCGAGCGGCAGGGTCGGGAATCAAAATCTCGTGCGCGTCGCGGTGGTGCGCGAACCGCGCGAAGCGATCCCATTGCAGGGCACTTGGATCGGGACCGCATCGGACCATCTTGCCATGAAGGTCGCCGTCAAGGTCATCGCGGCGGCGCCGTGAAGTTGCGCCGTGGTGCCGGGTCGAAGCCCGGTCGCGGCCTGCCACAGTATGGAACCTTTTTGGTGGCTTTATATTATTGGCATAACAGGCCGGGCTCCGGTCCTGCGGGCTGACGAGGTTTTCCGATGAAGATTTGTGCGGGCTACGAGATTTCCTACGACTGCCCGCACCCAACCCCCATGATCCTGACGTTGAGCGTCCATCCGTCGCGCGTTCCCGACCTCCTGATTCCGGATCACTTGCGCCTTAATCCTGCGGCCCAGGCCACCGAATATCGTGACGGATTCGGCAATATTTGCCATGTGATCAACGCGCCGGCGGGCCGCCTTACGATCTCGGGCGAAACGCTGGTGCGGGACAGCGGCAAGCCCGACGAAGTGGCTCCGTACGCGATGCAACGTTCGCTGGAAACACTGCCCGTCGACACATTGGTCTATCTGCTCGGCAGCCGCTATTGCGAGACCGACCGCATGATCAATCTCGCATGGGGCATGTTCGGCACGCTTCCGAAGGGTTGGCCGCTGGTTCAGGCGATCTGCGATTACGTCCACAATCACATCACGTTCGGTTACGCGCACGCGAGCCCGACTAAAACCGCGTGGGACGCGTACGCGGAGCGGCGCGGCGTGTGCCGCGACTTCGCCCACCTCGCCGTCACGTTGTGCCGTTGCATGAACATTCCGGCGCGCTACTGCACCGGCTATCTCGGCGACATCGGCGTGCCGCCCGATCCGGCGCCAATGGATTTCAGCGCTTGGTTTGAAGCCTATATCGGCGACAAGTGGTACACCTTCGATGCCCGCCACAACCATCCGCGCATCGGCCGCATCTTGATGGCGCGCGGCCGCGACGCCACCGACGTGGCGATCGTGACCTCCTTCGGCCCGGCCACGCTCGCGGGGTTCAAGGTCGTTACTCACGAGGTAACGTCGGACGCCGCCGCGGTCGCCTGAACGGCACGCTGAGTGGATCATACCGGCTGCCGTCATCGCCGCTGATCGTTGAATTGTAGCCCGCATGAGCGCAGCGACATGCGGGAACGATCGCGCCCGCGTGGAAGCTCGCCCCCGATGCGCTCATCCGGGCTACGGTCGCTTGAACATCCTTGACTTAAGCAAGCTACTTAGCAAAGCTACTTAGGTACGAGGTTGCCATGACATTACCGGTCGCTCCGTCCTCAGCTGCGCCCAATGGGTCGACACCGAGCCGTATCAGCCACCTGCCGCCGCCCGCGCCGAAATCCCCGCTCGATGCGTCGCTGCGGGGCTACCTCGCCGCCAATGCCGACATCCTCACCCGCATTGTCAAGCCGGTGCACATGGACGATATCGGGGCGCTGTCGGCGCAGAGCGACCGGCCGATCCTGTTCGAGAACATCGTCGAAAAGCCGGGCTTTCGGTTGTGCGACATCCTGGTCAAGAACCGCGCCAGCCAGGCGCGCGCGCTCGGCGTCACGCCGGAGCATTATCTGCGCACGCTCGCCTATCGATTGCGCCAGCCGCCGCGCGGCTTCAAGGTCGTGGCGTCCGGTCCCGTCAAGGAGGTCGTGCGCCTGCACAATCAGGCGGATTGGAGCGAGCTGCCGATCCCGTTTCACAAGGACAAGGACGCGGCGCCTTACGTGACCGCGATGAATATTCTCGTCGATCCCGAGACCGGCTTTTACAACTCCTGCCACGCCGGCACCCATGCGGTGGGTCCGCGCCGCGGCCTCATCAGCTTCGTGACGCCGCACTCCCACGTCATCATGCGCAAATATATCGAGCGCGGCCACGATCACATGCCGATCGCCTTCGTGTTCGGCGTGCCGCCCGCCTACGAGATCATGGCGAACTTCTCCGGCCTGCACATGGACATGTGGGGCGAGATGGAGATGGTCGGGACCATCATGGACCGCGATATCGAGATGGTGGCGTGCGAGACACTTCCCATCAACGTGCCGGCCGAGGCCGAAATCGTCGTCGAAGGGCGCATCAATCTCAAGGACCGCTTCAAGGTCGGCGAGGTCACCTCGCCCTCGATGTATCACCTGCCGCATTCCGAGAGCCTGCCGGAGGTCGAGATCACCGCCATTACCATGCGCAGCGACCGCCCGATCTATCGCAACCACCAGACCACGCCGGCGACCGACCACCAGCCCCTGCCGCGGCTGTGCCACGAGGCGGTGCTGTACAACAGGCTCACCGAAATCGGCCTCGACGTGAAGGACGTGCGCTTCCCGACCTGGGGCGCGGCGCTGTCCTGCATCATCCAGTTCAGCTATCCGCGCGAAGGCTTCGTCAACGACGCGCTCATGACCGCCATGGGGGCGCCCTGGCTCAACACCAAGATGGTGGTGGCGGTGAGCCCGGACACCAATCTCGACGATCCGGCTGACGTCTATCACGCGATCGCAACGCGCTGCGATCCGGCGCGTGACGTCATCATTGTGCCGGGCACCCGCGGCTCGCCTTACGATCCCTCGGCAAAGCCGCTCGAAGGGCACAATCCCTGGCGGATCGTCGGCAAGATGGGGATCGACGCCACCGCCAAGGCGCGCCATGACCCCGCCGATTTCGAACGCGCCTGGCCGCGCAACTGGGGCAAGGTGCGGCTCGCCGATTACTTGTGAGCGATCATCCGAATTCATCTGCCGGACATCATCTGTCGAAAGGAGACCGTCATGGACGCCATCACCCCGCCCAAGCCTCGTGTGCTCGTCGAAGGCAAGCCGTTCATCCCCTACAAGCCGGAAGCCGAGTTCGATCCGCGGCTCAAGCCGGTGGTCGAGCCCTACAAGAAGCGCATGGGCTTCCTGCCGAACGCGCTCAAGCTTTATGCCTATCGTCCGGAAATCGCCGAAACGCTGTGGAAGCTCAACAGCGACATCATGCGCGACCCGTCCTCAACGCTGCCGCAATTGCTCAAGCGCAAGCTCGCGGCCGTCGCCTGTGCCATCAACGGCTGCGCTTACTGTACGGCCCATAGTTGCTCGATGCTGAAGAAGCCCAAGGAGGCCGGCTTCGAGGGCTGGGGCCTCAGCGAAAAAGAACTCCAGGACATCGTCTCCGGCGACGTTCCGCCCGCCGATGAATTCGAGCGTGTCTGCTTCGATTACGTTCGCGCCGCATCCGAGGATCCGACCGCGGTGCCGGATGACCTGCTCGACCGCCTCAAGCGGCACCTGACGCCGCCGCAAATCGTCGAACTCGCCTGCGTGGTCGGCTTCTGGAAGTTCTACAACACCGTCCACGACAGCCTGCATATCCCGGTGGAATCCCAACTGTTGGGCGATACCGGGTATGTCGATCTCTAGGCCGGCGCGCAGGGCGCGTTCCGCGGCAAACGGTGGAAAGTCCCGCGCGGCACGGCAAGATCGCGCAGCAATCGCGCCGTTGCCGCTGACGGTGTCGCAGCCGGGCCTGCTTGAAAGCGGATCGGACCGGCGTTTCCGCGCCATGGTCTACGATCTCCTCACCATCACGAGCCGGATGGAGGAGGTGCGAGCCCATCACGGCCGCCGCCTGGGCATCACGGGCCCGCAATACAGCGTGGTGATCGCGATCGCGCACCTGCAGGGCGACGACGGCGTCAGCGTCGGCACGGTGGCGCAGACGCTGCATGTGTCGAGCGCGTTCATCGCGGTAGAGACCGGCAAGCTCGCCCGTCGCGGTTTCGTCGTCAAGCACCCCAACCCGCGCGATGGCCGCGGCGTGCTGCTCAGCATTACGCCCGCCGGCCGGGCGAAGCTCAGCCGGCTCAGCGGCGAGATCCAGGCGGTCAACGATCTGTTCTTCGGATCGCTCGACGCCAAATCTTTTGCCGGGCTGTGCGCCGCCGCGGCGCGGCTGGTGGAGGGCTCGCGCAAGGCGATGCACTACCTCGCCGCGATCGAGGATTCGGCCGCTGCGCCTGTCGCAACCGGCGGAGCCTCGCGATGATCTCGTACATCCCGCGATGCGCCCATTGTCGCGTGGCCAAGCCGCTGAGGACATGCGAATATTTTGCGGCCAATGTATTTGGTGACCGTAATATTTCATAAGTATTGGCCACGGAGGGCGAGCCATCCTTACCCAGCAGATCGTCAATGGCCTGATGCTCGGCTCCATCTACGCGATGGTCGGGGTGGCGCTGACGCTCGCGATCGGCATTCTGAAGTTCCTCAATTTCAGCATTCCGGGGCTGTTCATGGTGGCCGCCATGACGACTTGGGCGCTGATCCGGCTGGGGGCGCCGTGGCCGCTGGCAGCGCTCGGCGCGCTGGCGGCTGGCGCCGGGCTCGCCCTGGTGGTGGAGCTGTTCACTTGGCGCTGGATGCGCCAGGCGGAGCCGTTCGTGCCGCTGGTCAGCTCGATGGCGTTTCTGATCCTGTTCGAGAATCTCGCCGTCGCCTATTGGGGCTCCGATCTGCGCACCCTGCCGCGACTGTTCGACAATGCCGATTGGCGGATCGGCGGTCTGGTGGTGAGCCTGCCGCAACTCGCCGGGCTCGCGATCTCGGTCGCGCTGATCTTCGGCCTGTCGTTGCTGCTCAACAAGACGCGTCTCGGACGCGGGCTGCGCACCATCGCGGAAGACTCCGAGACCGCGCGGCTCTTGGGCGTCGATGTCCACCGCATCGTTCCGATGGTGTTCGTCATCAGCGGCCTGTTCGCGGCGCTGGCCGGCATTCTGTTCGCTATCAACTACCGGCAGGTCCATCCGTTCATGGGCGAGGCGCTCGGCCTCAAGGGCATTTCGGCGATGATTGTCGGCGGCATGGGCAATATCTGGGGCGCCATCGCGGGCGGCCTCATCATCGGCCTCACCGAAGTGCTGTCGATCGATTTCTTCGGCGCCGACTTCGTTGACGTTTCGATCTACGGCCTGCTGCTCGCCATCCTGGTGCTGCGACCGACCGGTCTGTTCGGCATGCCCGACGCCGGAGCGCGCGCATGAGCGGCTACACCGAGGGTGTGCTGGTGCTGCTCGCCATCAATGTGGTGTTTGCCTATGCGGCGTTCCTGCCGATGGCGGCCGGGCAGCTCAATCTCGGCGTTGCGGGATTTGCCGCGATCGGCGGCTACGTATCCGCCGCGATCAGCAACACGACGCCGATCGCCGCCGCGCTGGCGATCCCGCTGGGCGGCGTCGCGGCCGGCCTCGTCGCGTTGGTCGTCGCGGTGCCGGTGCTGCGGACCCGCGGCATCTATCTTGCATTGGCGACGTTTGCGGTAGGACAGATCGTGCAGGCAACCATACTCAACCTCGAAGTCGTCGGCGGCGCCGCCGGATATCCGGTCACGGCATTCCTGCGGTTTCCGGTCGTCGCGGCATTCGCGGTCGGCATCGTCGTGCTGGTCGCGCTGTTGTTCGCGACCCGCTTCGGCATCGTCATCACGGCGGTGCATGACGACGAAAGGGTCGCCGAGCTCATGGGTGTGGACGTGCGCAGCGTCCAGGTCGCGGCGTTCACGATCGGCTGCGCGCTCGCCGGCATCGGCGGCGGGCTCTACGCCCACCATTTCAGCTACATCGAAGCGCAGTACTTCAGCATATCACTGAGCATCACCATCGTGCTCTATGTGCTGTTCGGCGGCACCCAGACGGTGCTGGGTCCACTGTTCGGCGCGGCGGCGTTTACGCTGCTGCCGGAACTTCTGCGCGCCAGCGCGCAATGGCGCTACGTGATTTTCGCCGCGGTCCTGATCGTCGTAATGGCGCTGCGTCCGCAGGGCCTGGTGACGAGTTCGCAATTGCGCCGGCTGTTCGGGCCCGGCACGCGAGCGGAGCCGGCAGCATGACGACTGACGTCATCCTGCGGCTCGACGCGGTGAGCAAGCGTTTCGGCGGCCTGATGGTGGTCGACGATTTGAGCTTCACGGTGCCGCGCGGCGCCGTGACCGGCCTGATCGGGCCGAACGGCGCCGGCAAGACCACGGTGTTCAACCTGATCACCGGCCTCTACCCGATCGATGCAGGCCGCATCGTGCTCGACGGCGACGACATCGCCGCGGTGCCGGCGCGCCACCGCATCCGTCACGGCGTCGCGCGCAATTTCCAGAACATCCGGCTGATGCCGCATCTGACCGCGCTCGAGAATGTCCTGCTGGGCCAGCAGTGCCGCAATGGCGGCTTGCTCGGCATCTTGCAGCCGCTGTCGCTCCTGCCCGGCAACCGGTGGCGGGACGAGGCGCGAGCCGCCCTCTCCGACGCCGGGCTCGCCGGCTATGAGCGCGCGACCGCCGCCAATCTGCCCTACGGAGTCCAGAAGCGCATCGAGTTGGTCCGCGCCCTGATGGCGTTGCCGCGGCTGCTGCTGCTCGATGAGCCGGCCGCCGGGCTCAATCCGGCGGAGACCGATCTCCTTCAGGATCAGCTCGAAACCATCCGCGCCACGCGCAACGTCACCATCGTCATCGTCGAGCACGACATGAATTTCATCGGCGCGCTGTGCGGGCACGTGGTCGTGCTCAATTTCGGCCGCAAGATCGCCGAGGGCACGCCGGACCAGATCCGCGACGACCCGATGGTCCGGGAAGCCTATCTCGGCATCGAGGAACCCGCGGAGGCACGCCATGCGTCTTGAGGTGCGCGACCTTGACGTCCGTTATGGCCGCGTCCAGGCGGTAAGCGGCGTTTCGCTCCGGGTCGAGCCCGGCGAGATCGTTGCGGTGCTCGGCGCCAATGGGGCCGGCAAGTCGTCATTGCTCAAGGCCGTGCTCGGCATGGAACATCCGGCCGGCGGTGCGGTGCTGATCGATGGCGAGGACATCACGCGCACGCCGCCGAGCCTGCGGGTTCGCCGTGGCCTCGTCCTGGTCCCGGAAGGCCGGCGCATCATCATGAGCCTCACGGTCCATGACAATCTGCTGATGGGCGCCTTCACGCGCTCCGACCGCAGCCGGATCGACGACGAAATTGCCGCAGATCTACGATCGCTTCCCCAATCTGGCCGCGCGGCGGCACCAATCGGCCTCGGTGCTGTCGGGCGGCGAACAGCAGATGCTGGCGATCGGCCGCGGCTTGCTCGCCAATCCCAAGATCATGATGCTCGACGAACCCTCCCTCGGCTTGAGCCCACGGCTCACGACGGACGTGTTCGCCCTCATCGCGGCGCTCAACCGCGACCGTGGCATCGCCATCCTGGTGGTCGAGCAGAACACCCAGAAAGCGCTTGCGATCGCCAACCGCGCCTACGTGCTGGAGCTTGGCCGTCTGGCAATGGAAGGAACGCCCCGGGAGCTTTTGGCTCATCCGGCGTTGCGGGAGGCCTACCTCGGCCGCAAGCGCGGCGCGGTGTCTTGAACGAGTTACGGTCGGCCGGATGGCACAAATCGGCGCGGATCGTCATTGGAAAAGGAGCACATCGATGAAGGCCAGAGCGGATATCGATCGCGTTGTATCAGCCGCAGGGTGGGCAAAGCCGACGGGTCCGGCCTTTGGCCGGCCCGATGACAGGCTCCGCGTGCCCACGCTGATCGGCCAACCCGCGCGGGTACGGCGCCAAGAGCGCCTTTGCCCACCCTACGCATATCTCATCGGAATCCGCTCCAAATGGACGGCACTGCTTGCCGCGACCGCGTTCGCAATCCTGTCTGCGGGAACGGCCGGCGCACAGGACATCCTGCTCGGATACCTGCCGTCGCTGGCGGGGCCGTTCGCGACGCTGTCGCGCACCAACGCGATCGCGGCGCAGATCGCCGTGGACGAGATCAACATGGCGGGCGGCATTGCGGGGAAGAAGGTCCGCATCGTGTCGTTCGACACCGGCGGCAAGCCGGACCAGGCGGTGGTCGGCCTGCGCAAGCTCGCCGAGGACGACAAGGTGCTCGCCATCATCGGCCCGTTCAGTTCGGCGGAGTGCCGCGTGGTGTTCCCGGCAGCCGAGCGCGCCAAGATCGTGAGCACGTCGATGGCGTCGTCGGCGCCCAAACTCGCCGAGCCCTACACCTACGCGCTGCGCAACACCTCCGACGAAGCCTACATGTTCCAGAAGGTGATGAAGACCCTGAAGGACAAGAATTGCGCGATGGCGACCGCCGCGGTCGCCTATGCCACCGACGACGTGATCTCCAAGACCATGGGCGAGGCGGTATTGCCGACGGTCCTGAAACAATTCGGCGTCGCGCTGAAGGGCAGCGTCACGTTCCAGACCCAGGCGTTCGACCTGTCGGCCCAGGTGTCGCAGCTCAAGGCCGAACCGACCGACCTCATCGCGGTTGGCTCCGGGCCCGAGGTCGCGACGCGGCTCGCCCAGGAATTGCGGCGCCAGGGCGTCACTGGACGCCTCGTCGCGGGCTCGACCGTCGGCGACTCCGAACTCGCCAAGCGGATGGGAGCCGACGGCGACGGCACCATCATTCCGTCGACCTTCTATTCCGGGATCAGCGACAAGGCGAAGACGTTCGAGGAGGAGTTCGTCAAGCGCGCCAAGCTCGCCGGCATCGACCGCTCGGGCGCCTCGCAGTTCGAGGCCGCGACCTACGACATCGTGCTGTTCTACGCCAACGCGATGAAGGAGACCAAGGCGACGGGCGAGCCCGCCAAGCTCGAACAGGAGCGCACCGCGATCCGCGATTCATTGCGCGCCATGAAGGATTTTCCGGCGCTCGAAGGGCCGATCTCGTTTGGAAAAAATGGCGATGCCTTGAAGCCGGTCTATGTCATAGAGATGGAGAACGGCGCCTGGAAGCTGATCGATCAGCACCCGGCGGGTTCGTAATCACGTCCGCGCGCCAGCACTGCCGCCGGCCGGAGGGTTCCGACATGCTTCGCAACGGCAAAGAGCATCTCGAATCGCTGCGCGACGGGCGCGTCATCTATATCGGCTCCGAGAAAGTCGACGACGTCACCCGCCACCCGGCTTTCCGGAATGCCGCGCAGACCGTCGGGCGGCTCTACGATCTGAAGGCCGATCCGGCGTTTCGCGACGAGATGACCTACGAGGAGGACGGCGGCCGCCACGCGATCTATTTCCTGCGCGCCCGCTCGCGCGAAGACCTGCAACGGCGCATGATCGGCCACCGGCGCATCGCCGATTTCACCCATGGCATGTTCGGCCGTTCCCCCGACCATGTCGCGTCCTTCGTCACCGGCATGGCGATGAAGCTCGACGAGCTGAAGTCGCCGTGCGGCAATCCCGGCAATCTTCTCAATTATTATCGCCATATCCGCGACCACGATGTCTACGTGGTGTACGCCGTACTGCCGCCCCAGGCGGCGCGCAATCCGGATTTCTATCACCGCCAGAATATCCCGGTCCCGACCTTGCGCGTCGTTGCCGAGCACGATGACGGCGTCGTCATTTCCGGCATGAAGATGCTGGCGACCGGCGCGGTGTTCGCAAACGAGATCTGGATCGGCAACGTGGTTCCGCTCGCGGCCGACCAGAAGAAGGAAGCCATCACCTGCGCCATCCCATGCAATGCGCCGGGGCTGCAATTGTGGTCGCGCCAGCCGATGGAGACCAACTGCAGCTCGGAATTCGATTCCCCGCTCGCCTACCGCTATGACGAAAGCGACAGCATGCTGGTGTGCGACGAGGTGAAGGTGCCGTGGGAGCGCGTCTTCGTCCACGACGACGCCCTGCTGTCGCGCGACATCTACATCAAGACGCCGAGCCACTGCTTCGGTAATCACCAGTCGAACGTCCGGTTCTGGTCGAAGATGGGCCTGTTGGTCGGCCTGTGCAGCAAAGTCGCGAACGCGACCGGCGCCGACCAGGTTCCTGCCGTCCGCGAGATTCTCGGCCGCATATCCGCCCAGGAGGCGATGATCGGCGGCATGGTGAACGGCCAGATCAATGCGTTCGAAAGCTGGCCGGGCGGGCCGGAAAGCTACGTCTGCTTCAACCGGCGGATGATGTACGGCGCGCTCGAATGGTGCACGCAGAATTACAGCAAGCTCATCGACGACCTGCGCGAACTGTGTGGCGCCGGCGTCTTCCAGATGCCGGCCAACATCTCGATCATGAGCGACCCGGACCTCGCGCGGCATTTCCGGACCTATTGGCAAACCCCGCAATCCGACGCGGTAACCCGCATGAAGCTGTTCAAGCTCGCCTGGGACCTGGTCGGATCGGAATTTGCCGGACGCCACCAGCAATATGAAAAATTCTACGCCGGCGCGCCGTTCATGGTGCGCAGCCATTCGTTCCGCGAAGCGGACTGGGGCGCCTTCAACAGGATCGTGGAGGACCTGATGGCGGGGTACGATCACGGTGCGGCACCAGGGGCACGTTCGAATTAGACTAATCCGCAATGTCACCGATACCGGCGGCCACAAAAGATAACCTGTCATTCCCGGCGCAGGCGGGGGAATCCAGTAGCCCCCGGCCTGGAGGTCATTCGCACGCGCGGGGGTTACTGGGTCAAGCCGGGCGAAGACAGCGGACAGGTCGTCGGCCAAGGCCGTTGGTGTGAGTTGTCAGACGGATAGGACGTACCAGTCGCGCGTAGCCGGCAAGCGCGCCATGCGCCGGGAGACCTATGCCGGCCCGCGACGGTGCGCTATGCGTGACGGGGCTGGTTGTTCACGAAGAATTCGCGAAGAATTCCTGGACGCCGGCCAATCCCGCGAACAGGAGCCCGCTTCCCGCCACGTGCGGCAGGGCCCATTTTTTTGAAAGCTTTGCTTTGAACGACATCTCCCAATCCTCAGCCGCGATCCCGCCCGCTTCGCCCCCGCCGCCCGCCCCCGCGCACCAATCCTTTGCGGCGATGCGTTATCCGGGCTTTCGCGCCCAGTTCGTCACCTTCATCCTGGCGATGATGGCCGACAATATCGAGCACGTGATCAGCTACTGGATGGTGTTCCAGAAATTCCAATCGCCAGCGCTCGCCGGCTTCGCCGTGGTCTCGCATTGGCTGCCGTTCCTGCTGTTTTCAGTCGCCACCGGGGCGATTGCCGATCGCTTCGATCCCCGCCGCATCATCCAGTGCGGCATGGGGTTGTTCATCACCGCATCGCTTGGCTGGGCTTATTTTTTCATCACCGGCACCTTGCAGATGTGGAGCGCCATGATGCTGCTGGTCATCCACGGCTGCGCCGGCGTGCTGTGGCAGACCCCGAACCAGATGCTCCTGTACGAAATCGTCGGCCCCGCCGACCTGATGAGCGCCGTGCGCCTCAACGCCACCGCGCGCTACGTCGGCGTGCTAGTCGGTCCGGCGGTCGGCGGCGTGATCATGCTGACGCTCGGGCCTTCGTACGGCATCCTGCTCAACACTATGTTCTACCTGCCGCTGGTGCTGTGGCTGGTGAGCGCGCCCTACGGCCCGCGTTTTCGGAAAGGGACGCCGCTGCCGCGACGCGCGGTGCGCGGCCTCGCCGACATCGTGCAGACCATCCGCGACATCGCCGGCCAGCACGTGATCGTCTCCATGACGCTGCTCGCCGGCTGCTCGTCGTTTTTCGTCGGCAACGCCTACAATGCGCAAATGCCGGGCTTCGCCACCGACCTTGGTCACGGCGACCCCGGCGTGTCCTACAGCATGCTGCTGGCGGCGGACGCCGCCGGCGCCCTCCTGGCCGGCGTTGTTCTGGAAGGACGCGGCCTCCTTCCGGCGAACCCGCGCACCGCCATCGTGCTCGCCATGGTGTGGACCTGCGCGCTCGCGGGCTTCTCCCTTGCCACCTCCTATCCGCTCGCGCTGGCACTGCTGTTCACTGCCGGATTTTTCGAGCTCGCGTTCAATTCAATGGCCCAGACGCTGGTGCAGGTGAACGCGCCCCTCGACATGCGCGGCCGCGTCATCGGCCTGTTCAACATGGCGAGCCTGGGATTGCGCGCCTTCAGCGGCGTTACCGTCGGCGTGATCGGCAGCCTGATCGGCGTCCACTGGTCGCTGGCGCTCTCGGCGATGGTGGTGCTCGCCATCGCGAGCGCCTTGCTTGGATTGCGCCGTTAGAGTGTATTTCGGTGCGATCGAATCACCACTCTCCGTCGTCATGCCCGCGCTTGTCGTGGGCCTCCACGTCTTTCTTGGGCGATCGCGCGAGAAAGGCGTGGATGGCCGGGACGAGCCCGGCCATCACTCGAAGAGGCGGTTCAACATCATCGGAATTCGCTCAAGCGGCGCGGCGGCATCGCGTTCCAAAAGTTGAAAGCGGAATCGTTCACCGGAGCGCCGCCACGATCACGGCGGCGCCGCCCACTGCGACAGCATCTTCCAGCAAGGCCGCGGACAGGTCCCGGCCCAGCGCTTTCGCAAGCGCAACTCTCGCTTCATAGCCGCCGAGGGTTCCGATCACCGCGCCGATGACGCCGGCCAGCAGCCCAGCGGCCAGGGCGCCGCTCGCCGTCCCGATCGCGGCGCCGCACACGCCGCCGCTGAGGAGGCGCGCAATAAATCCGGTCGGCCGCTTCCGGCTCGGCGTCTGCGGCAACTTGTCGGCAACGAGTTCGCCGAACGCCAGCAGCGTCATGAGGTAGGGCATGAACGCGAGGCCCAGAAAAGCGAACGGCGTGTCTTGCAACGGCAGCCAGTTGAGGTACGCCGCCCAACTCACCGCGGCGGGCGCCGTGAATGTACGAAGCCCCGCGACAACCCCGATCAGGACCGTGAGGAGATAGAGGGGCATGGGCGGAGTCCCTGAAGTGATTGGAGCGGGGCCAAGGAACTCGATACTTTGGAGGCAGGGCGGCGCTCCCTACGGGACGGAGCGTGAGCTCACAGAAACCTCGATAAAATAGGCATAACTTCGCTTGCCTGCCGAGCGGGTGATACCACCAAGGTGTCCTACCTGCAACTGTTAGCATTGCGTCGCCCGGGCGCACCGGCTATCGTGATGGAGGTTTCGTTTATCGATGTGATTGTTCGAACGCACTCAGTTTGGGAAATTTTAGTTTGAGCCGGTGCACTTGCGACCGAAGTTCCTGTTTGGCCCAAGGCTCCCACATGTCGACAGGGGGAAGCCAAAACCAGCCATGCTCTGCATCTCCTACGACCGTTGAGACGCCGGACGCTGCAAATCCAGCGGTGAGCAGGCAGACGAGCGCCGCACGATGGTCGTGGTGTTCTTCGTCTTCAAGCTTTTTGATCGTGCGCGGCTCATCCCATCCGAGCCTCTTAGCCAGAGCCGCGATACGTCCCGTGCAAACGGCGGCTCGATAGAGCCAGTCCGACTTTTTTTCATTCTTCTCTTTTGGCTTTTCCTTAAACACGGTCTCCGGCAGAAGCACACCTAGAAAAGTGTTGGGGAATGCTTCGACAATCGGAATAGTCTGACGCGCTGTCAGGCCCGGACCTAGACAACATTTCCCACCTAAAACAGCGGCAAACTGACCGGCCGCTTCCATACCTGCCTTGCGCAGGTGCAGGGCGCGACCGTGGTGGCTTAACCCGGGACGACAGCGGTTCCAAAAGGCACCGCCGTAAAAGACTGCCTCGCATCCCCGTCTAGGAGTTCCCTGATGATCAGGTAGGATTGGCGCGTCCAACGCGGCAATGGAAAACGTTTTGCTTCCCGGCAGAGAACGCTTGCGCTCGTCCCATGATGTGCCGACCGTGCGGACTTCGACTTTACCGTCTGTGCCGCGCCAAGCAAGACCCGTCGTGCGCTTCGTTTGGGAATATCCGACATCCACCCCGAGTAAGTTCATGCGGTACCCCCTCGCACTCGCGAGCCCGCAACCGTTTGTAGCACGCTCGCTGAGACCCCGCGCGTCCGCTGTGGTATGCCCCACCGTACGCGAGAACCCGTGAGCACAATGCCGACCGTCAAGGGCGTTTTCGATCAACGGACCTCAGAGTTCGTGGACACAATCTCTGCGGACAGGCCATGTCGGCGGCGACCATCCCTTGCGCAAAAGTACTGACCGCCGAATAATCTATCGATCATCAGCACGCTCCGACGGTCGCCTCCGGGTCAGGCCGCGGCCCGCTTTGTCGACCGGCGCGGCGGCGCTTTATTGGGTGGCGGCAGGAGGAGATCCGCGGGCATGCCGAAACGGGCGCGCAATCTCTGCACCATCGCCATACTCAACTCCTTTTTGCCTCGCAGAACTTCGCTTACGCGGCTCGGGGTGCCGAGAATCGCCTCCAAGTCGGCTCGCGTGAGGCCGTGTTGATCCATGAGGTGCCGGATCAGATCGGCGGTGCTCGGCGGCCGGCGAGGCCATTTTCCCTCCTCGTAAGCGGCGATCAGACGCGCTTGCGCCTGCAATCGGGCAATGTCGGCTCGATCATCCGATTGCCAGAGCCGATCAACGAGCGCGCGCGCGCGAGCAAGCTCAGCGTCGCTATCGATCAAGATCAGGGTTGCATTCATCACACGGTCTCCGCATCGATCTTGTCGTACTCAGAATGAGTCCCAAAGAATCGGATCGCCAGGACCTGCGCCGGGTACTGTAGCCGCGCAATCAAACGGTAGTCGTTGCCCTTGATGTTGAATACGACGCGGCTGCCCTTGAGAATGCTTGCTTTCGGATACGACGCCTTGACGTCTTCCGGGTTGCGCCACCGCGCATGGCCGACAATATTGAGCCAGGCTTCGTATTGTGTCTCTGCCGCTTTGATCCCCTTGTGGCTCGCATGATTGGCGAGATAGCTCTCGACCATCTCAATACCGATGACGATCATGATCAAGAATGGCACAAAATTCCAAAAATTGGAATTCGTGACGGCGCGCCACGTGCGCCGGGCATCTCAAGTTTGGCGATGAGTAGTTTCACAGTCACTGCGGTGCTGGCCGGACCGATCTCGCGATCCTCGGCCCCGGCGGCAATGCGGATCCAATCCGTAAATTCCATCGCCCCGGCGACCGCGAATTCCGTGGGCGCCTTTGTGAACGCGTTCTGGTCGGGACTTGGCTAGAGCGAATTTCTATCGCGTGGAATCTGCCGTAGGTGGGCAAAGCGAAGCGTGCCCACATTGTGAGCCGAGCAGCGCGGGCACGCTTCGCTTTGCCCACCCTACAGGTCCGCGTTCATCCCGACAGTAAGCGGACCTAGGTCGACGAGCCTCGCCATCTTTATTACAGGATTTGACATTCGGCCTCTATAGTCCTACTGTAGGACTCTACTTACGGCGGCGGGCTCATGCATGGGCGTTGATGGAGGGCGCCGGTCAATCACCTCTCGGTACGCAGATCATTCGCTGTTCGACGGAATGCATTCGCTGTTACAGCGTTTGGAATTCCCTGCTCGGCGCCTCAGCAGCGAATCGGCGTCCAAGCGCTTGAAGGCGCTGATAAAATGAACCCCGAAAAGCGTCAAAAGTGGCCCAAAATGGCCGATTTTTTGCGAATTCGCTGTTATTTTCGCTGTTGGCAGCGAAATCCGGACCGCGGATTCAGCCTCCGTTGGGCGGGCTCAGCCATTGAATGTTTCCGGGACGAGAAACGCCAACATATCGCAGCCCGATGGGAGTCCCGTCGTCATTTTGGCGGAACAAAGCCAACGCGAGAAAGCCAGATGAATCAAAACACTAAGGAAAACGCGCGGCAGTTCCTGGTGGTCGTGGCCGGGCTTGTCCAGGCTTGTCCCGGCCATCTCGATCAGGAAGGCACGGTACCCTCCTCATCGAGGTCGCGGGGACAAGCCCTGGGACAAGCCCGGCGACGACGGGCGGCGCCGGCGCGGCGTGGGCGCGGGTGACGGGAATCGAATGGGGCGCATCACCTAGTACAGGCGTAATCGCCCCGACCGCGGGGCAAAACGAGTTGGTTCGGAGTCAAGCGACGGCACTCAAATATATGACTCGCGCCGACTCGGCAGACCGGTTTTTGCTGAGCCATCCTTCACGGATCAGAGGGGCCCATGGGCGATCTCCTCGGCTGCATCGACGCTACCCCGTTCGGGCGTTCCCGCCCCACCGTCGCGCGCGTCAGCGACAGGATGGTCACGCTCGCGGTCGCCTCCAGCCTGGTCATGAGCACGTTCATTTTGGGCGCGGCATTGGCGGGACCGATCTCACGATCATCGGCCCCGGCCGCAACGCGCATCCAATCCGCGAATTCCGCTGCGCATGACTCCCCGGCCGCAGCTCATGGCAAGGCCTTCCGGATCGCCGCCATTCGGGAGTTGCTTACCGGTTTCTCCGACTGAGCCGGCGCCAGGGGGGGCGCCGTTGTAGCGGGATCGCCGGCACGCTTTTCGATGAGCCTGATGGAAGACGATGCCGGCGGACAGACTTTGCAAGCGGCACGCGTTTGGGCGCCGGCACTGCGGTACTGACCGCTATCAGCAACGGGCGGCCGGCGGCGGCGATGTCGTTCCCCTGCAACTGGTCCGCAGCACCGGGCTTGCATCCCGGCGCGCGGTCATGCATGAAATCCGCGGCGGCAGGCCCTGCGGAACCCGTAGGAGTGTAGCTCAATTGGCCAGAGCACCGGTCTCCAAAACCGGGGGTTGGGGGTTCGAAGTCCCTCCACTCCTGCCAGCGTACACTCCCGCCAGCGTACCAAATCATCCGCGTCGGCAAGCTTGGCGTCCGCGCCGACGTGTGTCCCGGGCCTCGATTTGGTCTGACGAGCGGATCGATCGAGGGCTGGCAAACACTCTCCGCCGTCCCGACATAGCTGGTTTGAGAGTGCCAGCGCGGATCGCGGAATCGAACGGGGCGTCAAGGTGGCTTGATTTTCCGGCCGTGCCGCAGTAGGAGAAACCATCGCCTGCGGCCCGGTTTCGGACTTCCGCGGCGATGTTATCCCCACAAAGGCCCGTGAATCGGCCTGATCCTTGATGGATTGGGCGCTCAACGGGCCTGTTCGGATTCCTCGGCCCTAAGTCCGACGATTGGAACCCATGATGGCAAAGGTCAGTCCCTTCAAGTTCTTGCAGGAAGTCCGCCAGGAGGCCTCGAAGATCACCTGGCCGAGCTGGCGCGAGACCGTCATCACCACCATCATGGTGTTTGTGATGGCGGCGCTCGCCGGCGTGTTTTTCCTGCTGGTGGACCAAGTCATCCGCGTCGTGGTGGCCTTCGTGCTCGGCATCGGCAGTTGAACGGAAGGCTTCCATGACCAAGCGCTGGTTCATCGTTCATGCCTACTCGAACTTCGAAAACAAGGTCGCGGAATTGATTCGCGAGCAGGCCAAGCAACGCGGCCTCTCCGACCTGTTCGAAGAGGTGATGGTGCCGAAGGAAAAGGTCGTCGAGGTGCGCCGCGGCCGCAAGGTCGATGCCGAGCGCAAATTCTTTCCCGGCTACGTGCTGGTGAAGATGGACCTCACCGACGAGGCGTTCCATCTGATCAAGAACACCCCGAAGGTCACCGGCTTTCTCGGCGCCGACAACAAGCCGATGCCGATCTCGGACGCGGAGGCAGCCCGCATCCTGCACCAGGTCCAGGAAGGCATCGAGCGCCCGAAGCCGTCGGTATCCTTCGAGGTCGGCGAGCAGGTCCGCGTCTCCGATGGTCCGTTCGCGTCCTTCAACGGCACCGTGGAGGAGGTCGACGAGGCCCGCTCGCGCCTCAAGGTCGCGGTCTCGATTTTCGGCCGCGCCACTCCGGTCGAGCTCGAATTCGGCCAGGTTGAGAAGGGCTAGCCGCGACGAATTGGTCGAGAAGATCGGATCGAGGGCGGCGCACGATTCTTTTTTCAGCGGCCCGGCGCAAAAAAATGTGGCGGTCGCCGTTGATTGCGATTATGTGACGGCATTGCTCGCGCCTGTTCCGTCGGACAGGCGCGGGAAAAGGCCCGGCCGTTCCGGGCCTTCGTTGTGGGAGGCGACACGCGGCTGCCAACCGCGCGTCCGAGCCGAACCACGAACCCGGCATGGCGTTGTTGTGCCGCAAGGAGTTGCTCATGGCAAAGAAAGTCACCGGCTATCTGAAGCTGCAGGTGCCGGCGGGTTCCGCGAACCCGTCGCCGCCGATCGGGCCCGCGCTCGGCCAGCGGGGTCTCAACATCATGGAATTCTGCAAGGCCTTCAACGCCCAGACCCAGAAGCTCGAAAAGGGCTCGCCGATCCCGGTGGTCATCACCGTCTACGGCGACCGCTCCTTCACGTTCGAGATGAAGACGCCGCCGGTCTCCTTCTTCCTCAAGAAGGCGGCCAAGGTCGAGGCGGGCTCCAAGACGCCTGGGCGCGACAAGGTCGGCGCGGTCACCAAGGCCCAGGTCAAGGAGATCGCCGAGCAGAAGATGAAGGATCTCAACTGCGACACCATCGAATCCGCAATGCGGATGATCGAGGGCTCCGCGCGTTCGATGGGCATTGAGGTGAGGGACTGACATGAGCCACGGAAAACGCGCCATCAAGGCCCGCGAGGGCATCGATCGGGAAAAGCTCTACTCGCTCGATGAAGCGGTGAAGATGGTCAAGGACCGCGCCAAGGCGAAGTTCGACGAGACCATCGAAATCGCCATGAATCTCGGCGTCGATCCACGCCATGCCGACCAGATGGTCCGCGGCGTAGTGGCGCTGCCAAACGGCACCGGCCGCAGTCAGCGGGTCGCCGTGTTTGCGCGCGGCGCCAAGGCCGATGAGGCCCGCGCCGCCGGCGCCGACGTGGTCGGCGCCGAGGATCTGGTCGAGAAAGTCAACGCCGGGACCATCGACTTCGACCGCTGCATCGCAACGCCCGATCTGATGCCGCTGGTCGGCCGGCTCGGCAAAGTGCTGGGTCCGCGCGGCCTGATGCCGAACCCCAAGGTCGGCACCGTGACCATGGACGTGACCGGCGCCATCAAGGCGTCGAAGGGCGGCTCGGTGGAGTTCCGTGTCGAGAAGGCCGGCATCATCCACGCGGGCGTCGGCAAGGCCTCGTTCGCGGCCGACAAGCTGGTCGAGAACATCAAGGCTTTCGCCGATGCGGTGCAGAGGGCGAAGCCCCAGGGCGCCAAGGGCCACTTCATCAACCGGATCGCGATTTCCTCAACCATGGGCCCGGGCGTGAAGATCGAGCCGTCGAGCGTGGTCGCGAGCGGCGGCGCCTCGCAATAGCGATCGGCTCGGTTGCATATTCAAAGACGTTCATGGCCGCGACAAGCGCGGCCATGACGACGGGTATGGGTCGCGGACAGGATTTGCTACTTCGGTGCGTCCACCAGGCGGGTCTTCACCGCTTGGTTTTCGACGATATCAACTGGCGGGTTGAGAATAACCTGGTCGCCATCCTTCACGCCCTCGCTGGCCTCGATACTGGTGCCGAAATCACGCACCTCTTTGATCCGGCGAATGTGAGCGACGCCGTCCTGCACCACGGCGACCCCGAGCCCCTTGCGATCGAAAATGATCGCCTCAGCCGGCACGATCAGCGATTGCGTCTTGCGCGGTATCTTTAGCTCGACCTCGCAATAGGTTCCAGGTGTCAACGCGCCATCGGTATTGGGGACATCGATCTCGGTTTGAAGTGTCCTGGTGCCCGGTTGCAGCGCGTTGGCGACGCGGGTGACGGTGCCGTGGAATTCGACGCCCGGCAGTTCCGGCACCCGCACGATGGCTTCGACGCCGGCTTGCAGACCGAACGCCTGGTCCTGCGGAACGTAAAGCTGGATGCGGATCACGTCGCTATGCATCATGGTGAACATGGACGTGCCGCCTGCGGCATCGGCCTGCACCAAGCTGCCATTGTCGATATTGCGGACCGTAACGACGCCGTCGAACGGGGCGACGACCCGCTGGTAAGCCTTTTGCTGACTCAGCACCCGAAGGCGCGCGTGCTGCGCCTCGATGTTGGCCTTGGAGACCGCAACGGCGGCCTGCTGCGCCTGAAGGCCAAGCCGCTGCTGATCGCCCTCCTGCTGGGTGATCCAGCCCTGCTGTAGCAGCTTGGAGCCACGTCCCCAGGTTACGTTGGACAGTTCCGTGTTCGCTTGGACCTGGCGCAGCGAGGCCTCGTTCTGAGCCAGCGTTGCCTGCGCCTCGGCGATCTGGTGGTCAAGCTCGGGTGCCGTTATTTCGGCGAGCAGGTCGCCCGCCTTGACGTGATCGCCGATGTCCACATAGCGCTTTGCCACGTAGCCGCTGGTCCGTGAAAAGATGTTCGCCTGCTCAAATGCTTCGGTGGAGCCCGGCAGCCTTGACGACACGGTGTCGCTGTTCGCCCGCACGGCCACGACGCGCACCGCGGGGACCGCAGTTCGGTGCGCCTCCGCGGTCGCCATCACCTCCTCGTTGAGTTGGTGGTGCCGCCACACGCCGATCCCGACCCCGCCGGCGAGCAGCACCAGGACGCCGAGCCCGAACCATCGCGCGCCGGTGCGCGGCTTGCCCTTGATCTCACCGGGCATGCCTGTATGGCGGTCGAACGAGACGGGGCGGTCGTGATCGGCCTCGTCGTCGGGGACCGGCATGGGCTTTAGAACGTTCATATGGAATCCTCCGCGAAGACGCCGTGCGATGTATTGCCGTCATTGCCCTTACGCATCATCGCAAAAAGATAAGGAACGACCAGCAGAGTGGTGGGGGTCGCGAACAACAGGCCGCCGATGACGGCGCGCGCCAGCGCCGCATTCTGTTCCTCGCCGGCGCCACCGATCGCCATCGGTAGCATGCCGGCGATCATGGCGGCCGCGGTCATCAAGACCGGCCGGATGCGGGTGCGGCCGGCCAGGATCGCGGCATCGAAGGCCGGCATGCCGGCAAGCTGCTGCTCGCGGGCAAAAGTGACGAGCAGAATGGAGTTGGCCGAGGCGACCCCGATCGCCATGATGGCGCCCATCAGGGACGGCACGTTGAGTGTGGTGCCGGTGACGTAGAGCATCGTCACGATGCCGCAGAAGGTTGCCGGCAGGGCGAGGATAACGACGAACGGGTCGGCGAAGTTCTGATAGTTGACCACCATCAGCAGATAGACGAACACCGACGCGAACAGCAGCCCGAGGCCCATGTCGCGGAACGCGTCATTCATGCTTTGGATTTGGCCGAGCACTTCGATGGTGTTGCCGGGCTTGAGCTTCTTCTGCGCCTCATCGACGACCTTGTTGATTGCGGAGGACAAGGTTCCAAGATCAGCGCCCTCGGCATTGGCGAAGATGTCATAGACCGGCTGGATGTTGGAGTGGTTGGCGTTGGTCGGGATCGAGTTGCGCGAAAGCGTCGCGACGTTGTCGAGCAGTCCGGGGACCGGATTGCCATTCGACGCCGTATAGGTACCGACCGGCGTATTCTTGAGATCGTCCATGGAGTTGATGCGGTGTTCGGGGGTCTGGACCGCCAGAAAATAGGGCGTTCCGGTCGCCGGGTCGGTCCAGAAATTAGGACTTAATTGGACTGACGACGCCAAGCTCACATTGAGGTTGGTGGCGATGCTGTTCGCCGTAAGGCCGAACTGGGCGGCGCGGGCGCGGTCGATCACGGCATAGAATTCCGGTGCGTCCACCTCCTGCTGCACGTGGGCGTCGGCGACCCCCGGTATGGCGGAAAGCTTGCGGCTGAGGTCGCGGGCGACGGCGAGATTATTCGCCCGGTCGTATCCGGCGGTACGCACATCGATTTGCGCCGGAATGCCGAAATTCAGGATCTGGGTGACCATGTCGGCGGCCTGGAAATAGAAAATTTCCTCAGGAAATGAGGCGACCAGAACCTCGCGAAGCCGGCGGACGTAGCCAGCCGTGGGGGGGTGGCCCTCCTTCAGCGTCACCAGGATGACGCCGTCGTTGACGCCGATCGCGGTGCCATCCTGAAAGGCGAGATTGTAAGTACGGGCCGGCAGACCGATGTTGTCAAGAATCTGCTCGCGCTCGTCCGGCGGAACGACCTCGCGGATTTTGTCCTCGATCTCCTGGAAGATCTGCTCGGTCTTCTCGATGCGGGTACCGGCGGGGGCGCGCACATGCAGCTGGATCTGTCCGCTGTCGATGACGGGGAAGAAGTCGCGTCCGACGAGCACCAGCATGGTGCCGCCGAGCGCCAGCACCAGGAACGCCGCCACCGGCACGATCAGCCGCCGCGTCAGCAGCGTGGTGAGAAGGTCGGCATAGCTCGCCCGCATGCTCTCGAAGCCGCGTTCGAAGCCGGCATGCAGACGCGCGAAAAGGCCTTTGCGGGCAGCACCATCGCCGTGCGCATCTGCCTCGTTATGGTGCTCGCCCTTGAGTAGCAGCCCAATGGTGATGGGCGTCAGGGTTCGTGACAGGCCGTAGGAAGCAAGCATTGCGAACACCACGGCGAGGCCGAGCGGAGTGAACAAAAACTTGGCCGGCCCATGCAGGAACAGCACCGAGATGAACACGCAGCTGATCGCGAGCGTGGAGACGAGTGTGGGCACCGCGATCTCGGCGGCGCCGTGAAGCGTCGCTTCGGGCAGCGGCATGTGTTCCTCGGTGAGCAGGCGATGAGTGTTTTCGATCGTCACCGTGGAATTGTCGACCAGAATGCCGACCGCGAGCGCGAGGCCGCCGAGGGTCATGGTGTTGATGGTCTCGCCGAGGAAATAGAGCACCACCAGCGAGGCCAGGATCGATAGCGGAATCGAGATGATGACGATGAGCGTCGACCGCCACGAGCCGAGAAACAGAATAATCATCAGGGCGGTGAGCACCGCCGCGATGGCACCCTCGCGGAGGACGCCGTTGATCGAGTCGGTAACGAATACCGACTGATCGAACAGCTCCGTCATTTTGAGCCCGGGCGGCGCCGCGGCGCGGGCTACTTCGAGGGTCTTCTTGACGGCGTTGACGACGGCGACGGTCGAGGCGTTGCCGTTCTTGATGATGCTGAGCAGCACCGAGCGACGGCCCTCGGTCCGCACCACGTTCTGCTGCACGAGGTTGCCGTCGCGCACATACGCCACGTCCTTGAGGAACACGGTGGCGCCGTTCGCGAACTTGACCGGAATGTTGTTGAGATCGGCGAGCACCACCGGTTGGGCGTTGGTGCGGACCGCATATTGAGTGTCGCCGATCTTGGCGGTTCCGGAAGGCAGCGTCAGGTTCTCGTTGTTGACCGCGTTGACGACGTCGAGCGGCGTCAGTCCTCGCGCCAGCAGTTTGGCGGGATCGAGGTCGACCATGATCTGGCGGTAGCGGCCGCCCGCGGGTGTTGGGAGCGTGACGCCATGAATCGGCGCCAGGCGCTGGCGCAGGCGGTAGATGCCATAGTCGTATAGCTGCTGCTCGTTGAGTTCCTCCGAGCTCAGCCCGATCTGCAGCACCGGCACGCTTGAGGCGCTGTATTTCACGACCGTCGGCGCCTGTATCCCAGGCGGCATGATGGCCCGCACCGAGTTGGTTCCCGCCACGATTTGGGCAATAGCAAGGTCAAGATTGACGTCGGGCTGGAAGAATATCTTCTGAACTGAGATGCCGTTGAGGGTCTGGGACTGCATGTCCCTGATGCCGTTGACGCTCGAACTGATGGAAAACTCGCCATACGTCGTGACCCGCTGCTCCATTTCTGGCGTGCTAAGGCCGGTATAGGTCCAGATTACGGTGACGACCGGAATGTCGATCTCGGGGAAAATATCGGTCGGCATCGAAACAACGGCCGAGATGCCGAGGAAGCAGATGAGCATGGCCACGACGTAAAAAGTATGGGGAAATCTCAATGCAAAGCGAACAAGTCCCATCAGTTCATCCCATCATTTCGGTGCGAGACGCGGCATAAGACGCTCGCGAACGTCTTATAAAGCCAAATCGACAGCAATCGAACACAGCTACGTGACTATTTCGTTCATTGCGAAGTTTTAATGTCGCCCCGTAGATTGATCGGCCCCCGTGGATTAATCGGCCCCGCGTTCGGGGCGATTGTCCGCCACATTGCAAGAGATGTACCATCAGGCAGCCGCGGCGCGTATTGCTGATGCGCAGGTCGGCCAAACCCAATATTTATGCGGTGTCTATACTGCGGCGTTTCAAATAATGGAGAATAAACAAACCTACGCGTTTCCCGATAATGTTTATGGAATATTTATGTCGCGGCTTGAGCGGACGGCAACGGCGGGTTGTTGATACCGTCGCGGTCGCGGTTTTCGAACCCGCTAATTGGCCTCGACCGGAGCGATGTAGTCCACCACCCGCAGCAGGCCCTGGCACACGCGCCAGATGCAACCGGTGCTGAGGTAAAGATCGGTCGGCTCGGTCATGTCGCCGATCTGAAGGTGGTACCCATTGGCGATGACGTTGACGGCAATGCGCATGCCGTCCGACATGGCGAGCTGGGTGCGCGCCTGGTAGACCGCATCGACAAGCCGTCGCGCCAGCTCGCGAGCATCCTCGAACCCGAGTGTCAACAGTCGCGGCGGCGTATGCGTCTCGTTGAACAGGTAGACCGCCTCGAGATGGATCAGCCGCCCGTCGGTGACGAATACGATCTGTGAAATCGACTTCCCGGCCGGGAACAGGAAGGCCCGCTCGTCGAGATCGATCCTGACCGCAAAAGCGGGCTTGGTCCTGAGCTTGGAGATCGGCTGCAAATCGACCATATTCGGTATTGTGCACCAATGAAAAACCACTTGGCAACGGTCACCGGAACCGCTAAATGAGGGTTGCGGGCGTGCCGACCTAGCGTCGTCGGCGCGCCTTTGCGTGCTTTCTAGCAAAATCGGTGATCAGGATCGTTTTCCTTCTCAGACATCCGGTTGGATCTATCTGAAAAGGAACAACGAAAGTTTTCAGTTTTGCTGGCCAAGCGCGGAGCCATCCGGCGGTTCCGGGTGGTGTCCTGTCCGAGACTGCAGGCGCCCGCTCGCGGGCTTAAGACTTGGCTTTAAAGCACTTGAATCTCAGGTGTTTTGATTTCCGGTACCTGCACAGACGGGTGAAGATCGGTTACGGGGGCAACCCCGCTACGGTTCGGACCTCGAGACCTTGGCTTCCGGCTCGCCCGTGTGCGGGGAGGGAAGGGACCAAGGGGGCAGGGCATGAGGAGCGTCGTATCGCCCTCTGCCTCAGGCATAGGGCGGTGCGACAGGTCGCAAATCGGTGGCCTCGCGCACGCAGGGCCGCCAACCGGAGAGAGCAAGTGGATCGAGCGGCAAAAAAAGAGCTGGTCACGGAGCTGAACGGGGTCTTCAAGGCCGCCAGCGTCGTGGTTGTGGCTCACTATGCCGGCCTCACCGTCGCCGAAATGCAGAAGCTGCGTATGCAGATGAAGCAGGCCGGCGCCCAGGTGAAGGTCGCCAAAAACCGCCTCGCCAGGATCGCTCTTGACGGCACCGATGTAGCCATCGTCGCGCCCCTGCTGAAGGGGCCGACCGTGATCGCCTATTCGGGCGATCCGGTGGCTGCGCCGAAGGTCGCCACAGACTTCGCCAAGGCGAACGAAAAGTTCGTCATCCTGGGCGGAGCGATGGGCAAGACCGCCCTGAACCCGGACAGCGTCAAGGCACTCGCCTCGCTGCCGTCCCTTGACGAGTTGCGCGCCAAGCTGATCGGCCTCATCCAGGCCCCGGCGACCAAGATCGCGCAGGTCGTCAACGCTCCCGCGGCCAAGCTCGCCCGGGTGGTTCAGGCCTATGCCAGCAAGGGCGATGCCGCGTGAGGCAGCCTACCAATCTCGTCGAAGTTCGAACCTGAAGGATGTGAATACAATGGCTGATTTATCTAAACTTGTGAGCGATCTGTCGAGCCTCACCGTGCTCGAGGCCGCTGAACTTGCCAAGCTTCTGGAAGAGAAGTGGGGTGTATCCGCTGCCGCCGCGGTCGCGGTTGCGATGCCGGGCGGTGGTGGTGCGGCGGCTGCGCCGGTCGAGGAAAAGACCGAGTTCACCGTCGTGCTGGTTGCGGCCGGCGACAAGAAGATCGAGGTCATCAAAGAGGTCCGTGCGCTCACCGGCCTCGGCCTCAAGGAAGCCAAGGACCTCGTTGAGGGCGCGCCGAAGAACGTCAAGGAAGGTGTGTCCAAGGATGAGGCCGAAAAGGTCAAGGCCCAGCTCGAGAAGGCCGGCGCCAAGGTGGAGCTGAAGTAAGCGTGCAGCGTTGAGCGTCGCTTCAGGCACCATCAGCACGTTCTGGAGGAATCGCCAGGTGCCGGCACGGGGCCGGCACCGAAGTTGTGGAGATGGCCGCGCGTGCTCGGCCGTCCGGGTATGGAAATCTGCGATTTTGGGTCTATATAGGTACTCGATTTGCCCAGATTACCGCCCATCGCAGCAGCCAAGTCCCGCCGTCGCGGGACCCGGTTTTTTTGTGCGGGCGGAATTGGCATGAAGTTGGTGGAATAAATTCCTTTCCGCCGCACTAAACATCTTCCGGCCTGGGCGTTTGCGCCCGCCGGAGGACCCCGCCGCCCATCCGGGGCAGGCGGAGGAAGAAAGAGGCCACGATGGCACAGACGTTCACCGGTCGTAAACGGGTCCGCAAGTTCTTCGGAAAAATCGAGGAAGTCGCCGAGATGCCGAACCTCATCGAGGTTCAGAAGGCATCCTACGACCAGTTCCTGCTGGTCAAGGCGCCTCCCGGCGGACGCCCGGACGAAGGCTTGCAGGCGGTGTTCCGGTCGGTGTTCCCGATCTCCGACTTTTCCAGCACCGCCCAGCTCGAATTCGTCCGTTACGAATTCGAGCCGCCCAAGTATGACGTCGACGAGTGCCGCCAACGCGGCATGACCTATGCGGCGCCCCTCAAGGTGACCCTGCGCCTCATCGTGTTCGATATCGACGAGGAGACCGGTGCAAAGTCGGTCAAGGACATCAAGGAGCAAGACGTCTACATGGGCGACATCCCGCTCATGACCAACAACGGCACCTTCGTGGTCAATGGCACCGAACGCGTCATCGTGTCCCAGATGCACCGTTCGCCAGGCGTGTTCTTCGACCATGACAAGGGCAAAACCCATTCCTCGGGCAAGCTCCTGTTCGCGGCCCGCATCATCCCGTATCGCGGCTCCTGGCTCGACATCGAGTTTGACGCCAAGGACATCGTCTATGCGCGCATCGACCGCCGCCGCAAGATTCCGGTGACGTCGCTGTTGTTCGCGCTCGGCATGGATGGCGAGGAGATCCTCAACACCTTCTACAAACAGATTGTGTACAAGCGCTCCAAGGACGGCTGGCGCGTGCCGTTCGATTCCAACCGCATGCGCGGCTACAAGGCCGTCAACGATCTGGTCGATGCCGACACCGGCAAGGTTGTGGTGGAGGCCGGCAAGAAGATCACCGTGCGCCAGGCCCGCCAGCTCGCCGAGAAGGGCCTCAAAGCGCTGCGCATGACCGACGAGGAGTTGATCGGCCATTACGTCGCCGAGGACCTCGTCAACGTCAAGACCGGCGAGATTTACGTGGAGGCCGGCGGCGAGATCACCGACAAGATCCTCAAGGCCTTGCACGAGGCCGGCTACAAGGAAATCCCGGTGCTCGACATCGACCATGTCAATGTCGGCGCCTACATCCGCAACACGCTCAATGTCGACAAGAACATGACGCGCGAGGATGCGCTGTTCGACATCTACCGGGTCATGCGCCCGGGCGAGCCGCCGACGCTGGACACCGCTCAGACGATGTTCCATTCGCTGTTCTTCGATTCCGAGCGCTACGACCTTTCCGCGGTCGGTCGCGTCAAGATGAATATGCGCCTCGACGTGCAGGCTGAGGATACGCTGCGCATCCTTCGCAAGGAGGACATCGTAGGCGTGATCCGCACGCTGGTTGACCTGCGCGACGGCAAGGGCGAGATCGACGATATCGACCATCTCGGCAATCGCCGGGTGCGTTCGGTCGGTGAACTGATGGAAAACCAGTACCGCATCGGCCTTCTGCGCATGGAGCGTGCCATCAAGGAGCGCATGAGCTCGGTCGACATCGACACCGTGATGCCGCAGGACCTGATCAACGCCAAGCCGGCGGCAGCGGCGGTGCGCGAGTTCTTCGGCTCGTCCCAGCTTTCGCAGTTCATGGACCAGACCAACCCGCTCTCGGAAATCACCCACAAGCGGCGCCTTTCGGCGCTCGGCCCCGGCGGTCTGACCCGTGAGCGCGCCGGCTTCGAGGTGCGTGACGTGCACCCCACCCATTACGGCCGTATCTGCCCGATCGAGACGCCGGAAGGCCCGAACATCGGGCTCATCAATTCGCTCGCGACCTTTGCGCGGGTGAACAAGTACGGATTCGTCGAGACGCCGTATCGCAAGGTCAAGGACAGCCGGGTCACCGATGAGGTGATCTATCTGTCGGCCATGGAGGAGGGGCGCTATTACGTCGCCCAGGCCAACGTGGCGCTCGACGCCAAGCGGCGGTTCACCGAGGACCTGATCGTGTGTCGGCATGCCGGCGACGTGCTGATGGTCGCGCCCGACCGGGTCGACTACATGGACGTCTCGCCGAAACAACTCGTCTCGGTCGCGGCGGCGCTGATTCCGTTCTTGGAGAATGACGACGCCAACCGCGCCCTCATGGGTTCCAACATGCAGCGCCAGGCGGTGCCGTTGGTGCGGGCCGAGGCGCCGTTCGTCGGCACCGGCATGGAAGGCGTGGTGGCTCGCGATTCCGGCGCCGCCATTGCGGCGCGGCGCACCGGCATCATCGACCAGGTTGACGCCACCCGTATCGTGGTGCGGGCGACGGAAGATACCGACCCCACCAAGTCGGGCGTCGACATCTACCGGCTGATGAAGTTCCAGCGCTCCAACCAGAACACTTGCATCAACCAGCGTCCGCTCGTGAAGGTAGGCGATGCTGTGAAGAAGGGCGATATCATTGCCGACGGTCCCTCGACCGATCTCGGCGAACTCGCGCTCGGCCGCAATGTGCTGGTCGCGTTCATGCCGTGGAACGGATACAACTTCGAGGACTTCGATCCTGCTCTCCGAGCGGATCGTCAAGGACGACGTCTTCACCTCGATCCATATCGAGGAATTCGAGGTGATGGCGCGCGACACCAAGCTCGGCCCGGAGGAAATCACCCGCGATATTCCCAACGTCTCCGAGGAGGCGTTGAAGAATCTCGACGAGGCCGGCATCGTCTATATCGGGGCCGAGGTCCACGCTGGCGACATCCTGGTCGGAAAGATTACGCCCAAGGGCGAAAGCCCGATGACGCCCGAGGAAAAGCTGTTGCGTGCGATCTTCGGCGAGAAGGCCTCCGACGTGCGCGATACCTCGTTGCGGGTGCCGCCGGGCGTTCAGGGTACCGTCGTCGAAGTGCGCGTGTTCAACCGCCACGGCGTCGACAAGGACGAGCGCGCGCTCGCCATCGAACGGGAAGAGATCGAGCGGCTCGCCAAGGACCGTGATGATGAGCAGGCAATCCTCGACCGCAATGTCTACGGCCGCCTGGCCGAACTCCTGGAAGGCCGTCAGGGCATCGCGGGCCCGAAGGGCTTCAAGAAGGAATCCAAGATCACCCGTGCAGTGCTGGAGGAATATCCGCGCTCGCAGTGGTGGCAGTTCGCCTCGCCGAACGACAAGCTGATGGCCGAGATCGAGGCCATCCGCAAACAGTACGACGAGTTCGAAAAAGGGCCTCGAGCAGCGCTTTCTCGACAAGGTCGAGAAGCTCCAGCGCGGCGACGAATTACCGCCCGGGGTGATGAAGATGGTCAAGGTCTTCGTCGCGGTGAAGCGCAAGATCCAGCCCGGCGACAAGATGGCCGGGCGCCACGGCAACAAGGGCGTGGTCTCCAAGATCGTGCCGGTGGAGGACATGCCGTTCCTCGCCGACGGCCAGCAGGTCGACATCGTGCTCAATCCGCTCGGCGTGCCGAGCCGCATGAATGTCGGCCAGATCCTTGAGACCCATCTGGGCTGGGCATGCGCGGGCCTTGGCCAGCGCATCGGCCAGGCGGTCGACGCTTATTATGGTCGCAAGGATCTCAAGCCGCTGCGCGAGGTTCTGAAAAAGGTCTATGGCGAAGAGGAGACCATCAAGACGCTGGACGAGAGCGGTCTCCTCGAACTCGGCGAAAACCTTCGGCACGGCGTGCCGATCGCGACGCCGGTGTTCGACGGCGCCAAGGAGGCGGACATCGAGCATATGCTCGACCTCGCCGGTCTCGACCATTCGGGCCAAGTGACGCTGCATGACGGCCGCACCGGCGATTCGTTCGATCGCAAGGTGACGGTCGGCTACATCTATATGCTCAAGCTGCACCACCTTGTCGACGACAAGATCCATGCCCGGTCGATCGGCCCCTACAGCCTCGTCACCCAGCAGCCGCTGGGGGGCAAGGCCCAGTTCGGCGGCCAGCGGTTCGGCGAAATGGAGGTGTGGGCGCTCGAGGCCTATGGCGCCGCCTACACGCTGCAGGAGATGCTGACGGTGAAATCCGACGACGTCGCCGGCCGCACCAAGGTGTACGAGGCGATCGTGCGCGGCGACGACACCTTCGAGGCCGGTATCCCGGAATCGTTCAACGTGCTGGTCAAGGAAATGCGCTCGCTCGGCCTCAACGTCGACCTGCACAATTCCAAGCAGCCGCCGCGCGGTTCCGAAGGTGCCGAGGCGGCCGAGTAGGACACAACAGCGTCGTGCGCGGCAAATCCCGCGCATCGCGCCCTTATTCCGGGCGCGATGGCCCGGCCGGGGCCGCGACATCGACATGATGCAATCAAGGCAGCCGGCATGTGACCGGCTGATTACCTCCAACCGGAGACGCTAGATGAACCAAGAGGTCATCAACCTTTTCAGCCCGCAGACCCCGGCTCAGGTGTTCGATCAGATCAGGATATCGATCGCGAGCCCAGAGAAGATCCTGTCGTGGTCCTATGGCGAGATCAAGAAGCCGGAGACCATCAACTATCGCACCTTCAAGCCGGAGCGCGACGGGTTGTTCTGCGCGCGCATCTTTGGGCCGATCAAGGACTACGAGTGCCTGTGCGGCAAGTACAAGCGGATGAAGTACAAGGGCATCATCTGCGAGAAATGCGGCGTCGAAGTGACGCTGTCGCGGGTGCGGCGCGAGCGCATGGGCCATATCGAGCTCGCGGCGCCGGTCGCCCACATCTGGTTCCTCAAGTCGTTGCCGAGCCGCATCGGCCTGCTGCTCGACATGACGCTCAAGGACCTCGAGCGCATCCTGTATTTCGAATATTACGTGGTTCTGGAGCCGGGCCTGACGCCGCTGCAAGACCGCCAGCTTCTGTCCGAGGACGAGTATCTCAAGGCGCAGGAGCAGTACGGCGCCGACAGCTTCACGGCGACCATCGGGGCGGAGGCAATCCGCGAGATGCTCAAGGCGCTTGACCTTGAGAAGCTCGCCGCCGACCTGCGCGTCGAGATCTCCGAGTTGAAGTCCGAATTGAAGCCGAAGAAGCTTGCCAAGCGTGTCAAGCTGATCGAGTCCTTCATTCAGTCGAACAACAAGCCGGAGTGGATGATCCTCACGGTCGTGCCGGTGATCCCGCCCGACCTGCGTCCGCTTGTCCCGCTCGACGGCGGGCGCTTCGCGACGTCGGACCTCAACGATCTCTATCGCCGCGTCATTAATCGCAACAACCGCTTGAAGCGGCTGATCGAGCTGCGCGCGCCGGACATCATCATCCGCAACGAGAAACGCATGCTGCAGGAGGCTGTCGACGCGCTGTTCGACAATGGGCGCCGCGGCCGCGTCATCACCGGCGCCAACAAGCGCCCGCTCAAATCGCTCGCCGACATGCTCAAGGGCAAGCAGGGCCGGTTCCGCCAGAACCTGCTCGGCAAGCGCGTCGACTATTCGGGCCGCTCGGTGATCGTGGTGGGTCCCGAGTTGAAGCTGCACCAGTGCGGCCTGCCCAAGAAGATGGCGCTGGAGCTGTTCAAGCCGTTCATCTATTCGCGGCTCGACGCCAAGGGCCTGTCGACCACGGTGAAGCAGGCCAAGAAGCTCGTCGAGAAGGAGAAGCCCGAGGTGTGGGACATCCTCGACGAGGTGATCCGCGAGCATCCGGTGCTGCTCAATCGCGCTCCGACGCTGCACCGCCTAGGCATCCAGGCATTCGAGCCGGTGTTGATCGAGGGCAAGGCGATCCAGCTCCATCCGCTGGTCTGCGCCGCGTTCAATGCCGACTTCGATGGCGACCAGATGGCCGTCCACATTCCGCTATCGCTCGAAGCCCAGCTCGAAGCCCGTGTGCTGATGATGTCGACCAACAACATCCTGCATCCGGCCAACGGCTCGCCCATCATCGTGCCGAGCCAGGACATCGTGCTCGGGCTTTATTACATGACCCTGCTGCGCGAAGCTGAGCCGGGCGAGGGCAAGATCTTCGGCGACATGTCCGACATCGAGCATGCCATCGCCGAAAAGGTGATTACGCTTCACACCAAGATCAAGTATCGCTGGCACAGCGTTGACGAAGAAGGCAAATCGTTCCCGCAATGGTACGACACGACACCCGGCCGCGTCATGCTCGGCCAGGTGATCCCGCGCAGCCACAAGGTGCCGTTCGACGCCGTCAACAAGCTGATGACCAAGCGCGAAATCTCAAAGCTGATTGACACCGTCTATCGCCACTGCGGCCAGAAGGACACCGTGATCTTCTGCGATCGCATCATGGCGCTCGGCTTCCACAATGCCTTCAAGGCCGGCATTTCGTTCGGCAAGGACGACATGGTGGTGCCGTCGTCGAAGTGGAAGATTGTCGAGACGACCCGCACGGCCGCGAAGGAGTTCGAGCAGCAGTTCAACGAAGGCCTCATTACCCAGGGCGAGAAATACAACAAGGTCGTGGATGCCTGGTCGAAGTGCACCGACAAGATCGCCGCCGAAATGATGCGCGAAATCTCGGCGGTCAAGAAGGACAAGGACACTGGGCGCGAACTGCCGATCAACTCCATCTACATGATGGCGGATTCCGGCGCCCGCGGCTCGGCCGCCCAGATGAAGCAGCTTGCCGGCATGCGCGGCCTGATGGCGAAGCCGTCGGGCGAGATCATCGAAAGCCCGATCATTTCCAACTTCAAGGAAGGGCTCACGGTGCTCGAGTACTTCAACTCCACCCACGGCGCCCGCAAGGGTCTCGCCGATACCGCGTTGAAGACGGCGAATTCCGGCTACCTGACGCGGCGTCTGGTCGACGTCGCCCAGGATTCCATCATCACGACGTTCGATTGCGGCACCACCTCGGGCATCAAGGTCCGCGCCATCATCGATGCCGGCACCGAGGTGGCGTCGCTCGCGATCCGCATCCTCGGCCGCACCACCGCCGAGGATCTGCGCGATCCTGCCGGCACCAAGGTCATCGTTCCGCGCGGCACGCTGCTCGGCGAGCCCGAGGTCGAGACCATCGTGCAGGCAGGCATCCAGGAGGTGCGCATCCGTTCGGTGCTCACCTGCGAAGCGGCCAACGGCGTGTGCGCGGCCTGCTACGGACGCGACCTCGCCCGCGGCACGCCCGTCAACATGGGCGAGGCGGTCGGCGTCATCGCGGCCCAGTCGATCGGTGAGCCGGGCACCCAGCTCACCATGCGCACCTTCCACATCGGCGGCGCGGCGCAGATCTCGGAGCAGTCGTTCATCGAATCAAACTTCGAGGGCACGATCCGGATCAAGAACCGCAACGTGGTGCGCAATTCGGATGGCGAGCTCATCTGCATGACGCGCAACATGGCGATGATCGTGGTGGATCAGGACGGCACCGAGCGCGCCGTCCATCGCATCCAGTACGGCGCCCGCCTCAAGTGCGACGAGGGCGACCACATCAAGCGCGGCCAGCGCATGGCCGAGTGGGACCCCTACATGCGTCCGATCCTGACCGAGGTCGAGGGCACGATCGGGTTCGAGGACCTGGTCGAGGGCCAATCGATGTCGGAATCGACCGACGATGAGACCGGTATCGCCAAGCGCGTCGTTATCGATTGGCGAACCGGCCAAGCCCGCGGTCAGCAGGATTTGCGGCCCGCCATGGTCATCAAGGGCAAGGACGGCAAGATTCTCAAGCTCGCCCGCGGGGGCGACGCCCGCTACATCCTTGCGGTCGACGCCATCCTGTCGGTCGATCCCGGCGGCCATGTGAAGGCCGGCGACGTCATCGCCCGCATGCCGTCCGAGAGCGCCAAGACCCGCGACATCACCGGCGGTCTGCCGCGGGTGGCGGAGCTGTTCGAGGCGCGGCGGCCCAAGGAGGCGGCCGTTATCGCGGAGGTGTCCGGCACCGTCCGGTTCGGCCGCGACTACAAGAACAAGCGCCGTCTCACCATCGAACCCAGCGTGGAGGGCGAGGAGCCGCGGGAATATCTCATTCCCAAAGGCAAGCACATCCACTTGCAGGACGGCGATGTCATCGAGAAGGGCGATTATATCGTCGAGGGTAACCCGGCCCCGCACGACATCCTTGCCGTCAAGGGCGTCGAGGAACTTGCGGCTTATCTCGTCAACGAGATCCAGGAGGTCTACCGGCTCCAGGGCGTGCAGATCAACGACAAGCACATCGAGGTGATCGTCCGCCAGATGCTGCAGAAGGTTGAGATCGACGACGCAGGCGAGACCGAGCTCATTTCGGGCGAGCAGATCGACAAAACCGAGCTCGACGAGGTGAACGCCAAGGCGCAGGAAGAGGGCAAGAAGCCGGCCCACGGCTATCCGGTCCTCCTCGGCATCACCAAGGCGTCGCTGCAGACCCGCTCGTTCATCTCTGCGGCATCGTTCCAGGAGACCACGCGCGTCCTTACCGAGGCCGCCGTCAACGGCAAGATCGACACCCTCGACGGTCTCAAGGAGAACGTCATCGTGGGCCGCCTGATCCCGGCCGGAACCGGAGCCATGATGAACCAGCTCCGCGAGGTCGCGACCAAGCGTGATCAGCTCATCCTCGACGAGCGCGCGCGCGAGGCTGCCCTGAAAGCGGCCGAGCAGCAGGCGCAGTTGCCTGCCGCGGAATAACTCCGCTCTAAAGATCGGGAATATCCATCAACGGAAGGCCGCCTTCGGGCGGCCTTCTTTATCTTCCGCAGGCGACGCGGACGCGGCACTATGATGAAGTTCGTCTTTTAAAAGACCGCTTGAAACTGCGTCCATCAAGGGCCATTTTAGCTCTGCGTCGGTAAAGCCGGAGGGGGTTGGCGGAGGCTGTGATTTTTGCTGCAGCCAGCCTTGACTTCGCCCGGCTGCACCGATAAAAACGCGAACTTTTTCGGCAGGCGGTGAGCTTTGCCAGTCGGAACGGCCGTTCGGCTCTAAATGTCGTTGAAAGACAAGTGCTTTCTTCGGTTTTCCGGACACTCCGCGCCTCGACGAATGAAGCTCAAACGCTGCCTCTGACACCGAACTGTCAGACGTGAAGACATGACCGCGGCGTCACCTCTCGTGGGTGAGGGCGTGGTCCTCTGTGACGGGAAACGTCAGGCCGCCGACTTGGGCGGATGGCGTTGTTTCGTTTTGCGCGTGCCGTGCACGCGGGTGGCAACGATTGCGGGGCGCTGTGCCTCGATACGCAAGGTGAAGGCTGACGATGCCGACCATCAACCAGTTGATCCGCAAGCCGCGGGTGGCGCAGAAAGCGCGCAAGAAGGTGCCTGCGCTGCAGCAATCGCCGCAGAAGCGCGGCGTCTGCACGCGCGTCTACACGACGACCCCCAAGAAGCCGAATTCGGCGCTGCGCAAGGTCGCCAAAGTGCGCCTTACCAACGGCTTCGAGGTGATCGGCTACATCCCAGGCGAGGGCCATAACCTGCAGGAGCACTCGGTGGTGATGATCCGTGGCGGCCGCGTCAAGGATTTGCCTGGAGTGCGCTACCACATCCTGCGCGGCGTGCTCGACACCCAAGGCGTCAAGAATCGCAAGCAGCGTCGTTCGAAGTACGGCGCCAAGCGGCCTAAGTGATTTTGAATGAGTACCGGAGCCTGAACGATGTCCCGCCGTCACCGTGCCGAAAAACGCGAAGTGTTGCCGGATCCGAAGTTCGGAAACACCGTGGTGTCGAAGTTTATGAATTCGATCATGTATGCCGGCAAGAAGTCGGTCGCCGAGACCATCGTGTACGGCGCGCTCGACATGATCGAAGGCAAGACCAAGCAAAATCCGGTGACGGTGTTCGAGCAGGCGCTCGAGAACGTCATGCCGACCCTCGAAGTTCGCTCGCGTCGGGTCGGTGGCGCCACCTACCAGGTGCCGGTCGAGGTTCGCACCGATCGCCGCCAAGCGCTGGGTATTCGCTGGCTCATTACGGCGGCGCGCGAGCGCAATGAGAAAACGATGACCGAGCGGCTGTCCGCCGAATTGCTCGATGCATCGAACAGCCGAGGAAATGCGGTCAAGAAGCGCGAAGACACCCATCGCATGGCGGAGGCGAACCGCGCCTTCGCGCATTACCGATGGTGAGACGTCCGGACCGCACCGGCGAGCTTTCTTAAGGAACGACCAATGCCCCGCGTTCACCCGATCGAGGACTACCGCAATTTCGGCATCATGGCCCACATCGATGCCGGGAAGACCACGACGACCGAGCGGATTCTCTATTACACGGGAAAAAGCCACAAGATCGGCGAGGTCCATGAGGGCGCTGCCACCATGGACTGGATGGAGCAGGAGCAGGAGCGCGGCATCACCATCACGTCGGCCGCGACCACCGCGTTCTGGCACGACAAGCGGCTGAACATCATCGACACGCCCGGCCACGTCGACTTCACCATCGAGGTCGAGCGCTCCTTGCGCGTGCTCGACGGCGCCGTCTGCGTGCTCGATTCCAACCAGGGCGTCGAGCCGCAGACCGAGACGGTGTGGCGCCAGGGCGACAAGTACAAGGTCCCCCGCATCGTCTTCGCCAACAAGATGGACAAGATCGGCGCGGACTTTTTCCGCTGCCTGGCCGACATCGTCGACCGGCTCGGCGCGAAGCCGGTCGCGATCCAGCTTCCGATCGGGGCTGAGAACCACTTCAAGGGCATCGTCGACCTCGTCCGCATGGTGGGCGTCGTGTGGGAAGACGAGGGGCTCGGCGCCAAGTACCACGACGTCGAGATTCCCGCCGATATGGCCGACCAGGCCAAGGAATATCGCGAGAAGCTGGTCGAGGCCGCGGTCGAACTCGATGACGACGTCATGGCCGCCTATCTGGACGGCAAGGAGCCCGACGAGGCGACCCTCAAGCGGCTGATCCGCAAGGCCGTCATCACCGGCGCGTTCTTTCCGGTGCTCGCGGGCTCCGCGTTCAAGAACAAGGGTGTCCAGCCGCTGCTCGACGCCGTGGTCGACTATTTGCCGTCGCCGCTCGACGTTCCGCCGATCAAGGGCATCGATCCCAAGGGCAACGAACTCATCCGCAAGCCCGACGACAAAGAACCGCTAGCGCTGCTCGCATTCAAGATCATGGACGACCCTTACGTCGGCACCATCACGTTCTGCCGCATCTATTCGGGCACGCTTACAAGCGGCACCGGCGTCATCAACTCGACTCGTGACCGCCGCGAGCGCATCGGCCGCATGCTGCTGATGCACGCCAACAACCGCGAGGACATCAAGGAAGCCTATGCGGGCGACATCGTGGCACTGGCCGGCCTCAAGGAGGCTCGCACCGGCGACACGTTGTGCGACGCCAAGGATCCGGTGATCCTGGAGAAAATGGAGTTCCCCGATCCCGTCATCGAAATCGCGATCGAGCCGAAGTCGAAGGCCGACCAGGAGAAGCTTGGCGTCGCGCTGGCGAAGCTTGCCGCCGAGGACCCTTCATTCCGCGTCAGCACCGACGTGGAATCCGGCCAGACCATCCTCAAGGGCATGGGCGAGCTTCATCTCGATATCAAGGTCGACATCCTCAAGCGCACCTACAAGGTCGAGGCCAATATCGGCGCGCCGCAGGTCGCCTATCGCGAGAAGATCACGCGTCCGACCACGGTCGATTACACCCATAAGAAGCAGACCGGCGGGTCCGGCCAGTTCGCGCGCATCAAGATCGTCGCCGAACCGCTGCCAACCGGTTCCGGATTTGTGTTCGAGAACAAGGTCGTCGGCGGCACCGTGCCGAAGGAATACGTTCCCGGCGTCGAGAAGGGCTTGGAATTGATCCTCGGATTCCGGCGTGCTTGCCGGCTTCCCGGTGGTCGACCTCAAGGTGACGCTCATCGATGGCGCCTATCATGAAGTCGATTTGTCGGCGCTCGCCTTCGAGATCGCGGCGCGCGCGGCATTGCGCGACGCGCTGCAGAAGGGCCATTCGGTGCTGCTTGAGCCGATCATGAAGGTCGAAGTGGTGACGCCCGAGGACTATACGGGCTCGGTGATCGGAGACCTGAACTCGCGGCGCGGTCAGATCCAGGGTCAGGACATGCGCGGCAACGCCAACGTGGTCAACGCCATGGTGCCGCTCGCCAACATGTTCGGTTACGTCAACACCCTGCGTTCGATGTCGCAAGGACGCGCCACGTTCACGATGCAGTTCGATCACTACGAGCAAGTACCCCAGGCGGTTGCTGCCGAGGTTCAGGCGAAATACGCCTAAGTCTTTGGCAGGCGGGCGCCTTTAGCTACCGAACACGATGCCAAAATTTGACTAACAATCGAGGAGCCAAGCGATGGCCAAGGCAAAATTCGAGCGTAACAAGCCGCATTGCAACATCGGCACGATCGGTCACGTCGACCACGGCAAGACGTCGTTGACGGCGGCGATCACCAAGGTGCTGGCCGAGACCGGCAAGGCGACATACACGGCCTATGACCAGATCGACAAGGCGCCGGAGGAGAAGGCGCGCGGCATCACGATCTCGACCGCTCATGTGGAATACGAGACCGATGCGCGGCATTACGCCCACGTCGACTGCCCCGGGCATGCCGACTATGTGAAGAACATGATCACCGGCGCTGCCCAGATGGACGGCGCGATCCTGGTGGTGAGCGCGGCCGACGGCCCGATGCCGCAGACCCGCGAGCACATCCTGCTTGCCCGCCAAGTCGGCGTGCCGGCGCTGGTCGTCTTTCTCAACAAGGTCGACATGGTCGACGATCCCGAGCTTCTGGAACTCGTCGAGCTCGAAGTGCGCGAACTGTTGTCGAAGTACAATTTCCCCGGCGACAAGATCCCGATCGTCAAGGGCTCGGCGCTGTGCGCGCTTGAGGACAAGGACCCCAAGCTCGGCAAGGAAGCGATCTATGAGTTGATGAAGGCGGTCGACGCCTACATCCCGCAGCCGGAGCGCCCGAAGGACCAGCCGTTCCTGATGCCGGTTGAAGACGTGTTCTCGATCTCCGGCCGCGGCACGGTGGTGACCGGCCGCATCGAGCGCGGCATCATCAAGGTCGGCGAGGAAGTCGAGATCGTCGGTCTCAAGCCGACCGTCAAGACCGTGGTCACCGGCGTCGAGATGTTCCGCAAGCTGCTCGATCAGGGCGAGGCGGGCGACAATGTCGGCTGCCTCCTGCGTGGCACCAAGCGCGAGGAAGTCGAGCGCGGCCAAGTGCTGTGCAAGCCTGGCAGCGTCAAGCCGCACACCAAGTTCAAGGCCGAGGCCTATATCCTCACCAAGGAGGAGGGTGGCCGGCACACGCCGTTTTTCACCAACTACCGTCCGCAGTTCTATTTCCGCACCACCGACGTGACCGGTGTGGTGTCGCTGCCGGAGGGCACCGAAATGGTGATGCCGGGGGATAATATCGCGATGGAAGTCACGCTGATCGTTCCGATCGCTATGGAGCCGTCGCTGCGCTTCGCCATTCGCGAGGGTGGCCGCACGGTCGGTGCGGGCGTCGTCGCCAGCATCATCGAATGAGGATTTTTCATCATCATGGCCGGGGACGCTTCCCGGTCATGGCGGTTTGGTACGGCGCTGGAGAGTCAAAGAAATGAACGGCCAGAATATTAAAATCAGGCTCAAGGCGTTCGATCACCGCATCCTCGATGCGTCGACGCGGGAGATCGTCGCGACGGCCAAACGGACCGGCGCCCAGGTACGGGGGCCGATCCCGCTGCCGACCAAGATCGAGAAGTTCACCGTGAATTGCTCGCCGCACGTCGACAAAAAGAGCCGCGAGCAGTTTGAAATGCGAACCCACAAGCGGCTCCTCGATATCGTGGATCCGACACCGCAGACGGTCGACGCGCTGATGAAGCTTGATCTCGCCGCCGGCGTCGACGTTGAGATCAAGCTCTAGGACCCGTTGGGTAGCAGCAGAGGATAATGCCGATGCGTTCCGGAGTGATCGCACAGAAAGTCGGGATGACCCGCATCTTCACAGATGCGGGCGAGCACGTGCCCGTCACCGTGCTGCGGCTCGCCAATTGTCAAGTGATCGGGCACCGCACCAAGGACCAGAACGGCTACGTGGCGTTGCAGCTCGGCTCCGGCAGCCGCAAGGCGTCGCGGCTGCCGCGCGCCGAACGTAATAACTTCGCGGTCGCCAAAGTCGAACCCAAACGCAAGGTGGTCGAGTTCCGGGTCGACGAAAAAGCCCTGATCCCGGTCGGCGCCGAGATCACGGCCGATCATTTCATCGTCGGCCAGTTCGTCGACGTGACCGGCACCTCGATCGGCAAGGGCTATGCGGGCGGCATGAAGCGCTGGAACTTCGGCGGCCTTCGCGCCACCCATGGCGTATCGGTTTCGCATCGGTCGATCGGCTCGACCGGCGGCCGCCAGGACCCGGGCCGCACTTTCAAGAACAAGAAAATGCCGGGCCACATGGGCGTCGATCGCGTCACCACCCTCAATCTCAAAGTGGTGCAACTCGACGTCGACCGCGGGCTGATCCTCGTCGAAGGCGCGGTTCCGGGCGCCAAGGGCGGATGGATCACGGTGCGTGACGCCGTCAAGAAGGTGCTTCCCAAGGAGGCACCGCAGCCCGGCAAATTCCGTGTGGCCGGCGACGGTACCCCATCGGGCGCCGAAGCGGCGCCGGTCCAGGGAGCGTGACCATGGAACTCAAGATCACGACCCTCGACGGCGAGGCCAAGGGCTCGATCAACCTGTCCGACACGATTTTCGGGCTGGAGCCGCGCCAGGATCTCATCCAGCGCTGCATCGTATGGCAACTCGCCAAACGTCGCGCCGGCACCCACAAGGTCAAGGGGCGCGCCGAGATCTGGCGCACCGGTAAGAAGATGTACAAGCAGAAGGGCACTGGCGGCGCCCGCCACGGCTCCCAGCGCGCCAACCTGTTCCGCGGCGGCGGCCGCTCGTTCGGCCCGGTGGTGCGCAGCCATGAGATCGGGCTTCCCAAGAAGGTGCGCGTGCTCGCTCTCAAGCACGCGCTATCCGCCAAGGCCAAGGACGGCGGCATTATCCTCATCGAGGATGCCAAGCTAGCCGAAATAAAGACCAAGGCGCTCAAGGGCCACTTCGCCAAGCTCGGCCTCGCCAATGCGCTGATCGTCGATGGCGCCGAGATCGACAACGGCTTCCGCCTCGCCACCCGCAACATCCCGAACATCGACGTGCTGCCGATCCAGGGCATCAACGTCTACGACATTCTGCGGCGGAACACGCTGGTCCTCACGCGGGCCGCGCTCGATGCGCTGGAGGCGCGACTGAAATGACCACCAACGATCCGCGCCACTACGACGTCATCCTGTCGCCGGTGATCACCGAAAAGGCCACCGTGGCGTCCGAGCGCAACCAGGTGATTTTCCGGGTCGCACCGCATGCCACCAAGCCGCAGATCAAGGAAGCGGTGGAGAAACTGTTCGACGTCAAGGTCAAGCGCGTCAACACGCTGGTCCGTAAAGGCAAGCTTCGCAGTTTCCGCGGCATGCGCGGGCAATTGTCCGACGTGAAGAACGCGATCGTGACCCTCGAAGAGGGCCACCGCATCGACGTCACGACAGGGCTCTGAGAAAAGATTTGGGCGCGGGATAAGGCACCATGGCACTCAAGACCTACAAACCGACCACTCCCGGCCAGCGCCAGCTGGTCCTGGTCGACCGTTCGGCAATCTACAAGGGCGAGCCCGTAAAGGCGCTGACCGTCGGCAAGATTTCGAGCGGCGGGCGCAACAACAACGGACGCATTACGGTGCGGTTCCGCGGCGGCGGCCACAAGAAGGCGCTGCGCGCAGTTGACTTCAAGCGCCTGAAGCACGACCAGCCCGCCCGGGTCGAGCGCATCGAATACGATCCGAACCGCACCGGTTTTATCGCGCTCATCAAGTACGGTGACGGTGAGACTGTCCTACATCCTCGCCCCGCAACGCCTCGGCGAAGGCGACACCATCGTGTCGGGCGAGCATGTCGACGTGAAGCCCGGCAATGCCATGCCGGTCGGCAACATGCCGATCGGCACCATCGTGCACAATGTCGAGCTCAAGATCGGCAAGGGCGGCCAGATCGCCCGCTCGGCCGGGGCCTATGCGCAGATCGTCGGCCGCGACCAGGAATACGTGATTGTGCGCCTCAATTCGGGCGAGCAGCGCCTCGTCCACGGCCGCTGCATGGGCACCGTCGGCGCGGTATCGAACCCCGACCACATGAACATCTCGATCGGCAAGGCCGGCCGCACCCGTTGGCTCGGCTGGCGTCCGCACAATCGCGGCGTCTCCATGAACCCGGTCGATCACCCGCTCGGCGGCGGCGAGGGCCGCACCTCCGGCGGGCGCCATCCGGTCACTCCGTGGGGCTTCCCGACCAAGGGCAAGAAGACCCGGACCAACAAGAAGACCACCAAGTTCATCATTTCTAACCGCCACGCGCGGAAGAAGAAGTAAGGCGAGGACAAGATGACGCGCTCGGTGTGGAAAGGTCCGTTCGTCGACGGCTACCTCCTCAAGAAGGCGGAGGTCTCGCGGTCGTCCGGACGGCATGACGTGATCAAGACGTGGAGCCGCCGGTCCACCATCCTGCCGCAATTCGTCGGCCTGACCTTCGGGGTCCATAACGGGCACAAGCATATCCCCGTGATGATTACCGAGGAGATGGTCGGTCACAAGCTCGGCGAGTTCGCGCCGACCCGTACGTTTCACGGCCATTCGTCGGACAAGAAGGCAAAACGCTCCCCGGGCCCGGGCGCGTAAACGAGGACCCGATGAGCAAGACCGCACATCCCCGCAGCCTCGCGGATACCGAGGCCAAGGCCGTCGCCAAGATGCTGAGGGTGAGCCCGCAGAAGCTCAACCTCCTCGCGCAGCTCATTCGCGGCAAGAAGGTTCAAGCCGCGCTTGCCGACCTGGAGTTCTCGCGCAAGCGCATCGCCAAGGACGTGCGCAAGTGCCTGGAGTCAGCAATCGCCAACGCCGAGAACAATCACGATCTCGACGTCGATGATCTCGTGGTCGCCCGTGCCCACGTCGGCAAGGGCCTCGTCATCAAGCGTTTTCATGCCCGCGGCCGCGGCCGTTCCGGCAAAATTCTCAAGCCGTTCTCGCACCTGACGATCGTGGTCCGTCAGGTCGAGGCCGGCGCCTAGGAGCACCCCGATGGGTCAGAAGGTCAATCCGACAGGCCTGCGTCTTGGCATCAACCGGACGTGGGACTCGCGCTGGTACGCCGGCAAGGGCGAGTACGGCAAGCTGCTGCACGAGGACATGGAAATCCGTGATCGGCTCGGCAAGCAGCTCAAACAGGCGGCAGTATCGAAAATCGTGATCGAGCGTCCGCACAAGAAATGCCGGGTCACCATTCATTCGGCCCGGCCCGGCGTCGTGATCGGCAAGAAGGGCGCCGACATCGAGAAGCTGCGCAAGGAAGTCGCCAAGCTCACCGACAGCGATGTCGTCATCAACATCGTCGAGATCAGGAAGCCCGAGCTCGATGCCAAGCTCGTCGCCGAATCGATTGCCCAACAACTCGAGCGCCGGGTGGCGTTCCGGCGAGCCATGAAACGCGCCGTGCAGTCGGCGATGCGGCTCGGCGCCGAAGGCATCCGCATAAACTGCTCGGGCCGGCTCGGCGGCGCTGAAATCGCCCGGATGGAATGGTACCGCGAGGGCCGGGTGCCGTTGCACACGCTGCGCGCCGACGTCGACTATGGCGTCGCGACCGCGTTCACCACCTACGGCACCTGCGGCGTCAAGGTGTGGATCTTCAAGGGCGAGATCCTGGAGCACGATCCGATGGCGCAGGACAAGCGCATGGCGGAGAGCGAAGCGGGCCGCCCGCGTCGCGATAACTGAAGCGGAACGGGCTTTTAAGGTCGAGGAAGGCGTAGTGCCATGCTACAACCGGCGCGTACCAAGTTTCGTAAGGCGCACAAGGGGCGGATCAAGGGAACCGCGACCAGCGGAGCGACCTTGAGCTTCGGCCAGTTCGGTCTCAAGGCGATGGAGCCGGACCGCCTGACCGCGCGCCAGATCGAGGCGGCGCGGCGTGCGCTGACGCGCCACATGAAGCGCGCCGGCCGGGTTTGGATTCGGGTTTTTCCGGATGTGCCGGTGTCCAAGAAGCCGCTGGAAGTCCGCATGGGCTCCGGCAAGGGCGCGCCCGAATTGTGGGTGGTGCGGGTCAAGCCCGGTCGCATCCTGTTCGAGATCGACGGCGTGCCGACGGTGCTTGCCAAGGAAGCGCTCAACCTTGCGGCTGCCAAGCTGCCGATCAAGACGCGTTTTGTCGAACGCATTGCCGAGTAGGGGATGATGATGCTCAAGAGCGATGACCTCAAGGCGAAGACGCCGGATGAGCTCGACGACGAGCTCATCAAGCTCAAGAAGGAACAGTTCAACCTGCGGTTCCAGCGGGCGACCGGGCAACTCGCCAATACGGCGCGGGTGCGCGAAGTCCGCCGCGACATCGCCCGGATCAAGACCGCCGCGCAGACCAAGCGCGCGGCAGCCGTGAAATAAGGAGCGGATAGATGCCGAAGCGCGTTTTGCAGGGCGAAGTAGTGAGCAACAAGCAGGCCAAGACCGTGGTCGTGCGGGTCGAGCGCCGCTTCACCCATCCGCAGATGAAGAAGACGGTGCGTAGCTCGAAGAAGTACTACGCCCATGACGAGAAGAACGAATGTGCAATAGGCGACATCGTCAAGATCGAGGAGCATTCGCCGATTTCCAAGCTGAAGCGCTGGATTGTGTTGCAGGGCGAACAGAAAACAACTTAAGGCGCAACGGCGCCCACGACAGAACGAAACAAAGAGGCCTCCCATGATTCAGATGCAGACCAACCTCGACGTGGCGGATAATTCCGGCGCGCGGCGCGTCATGTGCATCAAGGTGCTGGGCGGCTCCAAGCGCAAATATGCCACGATCGGCGACGTCATCGTGGTGTCCGTCAAGGAGGCGATCCCGCGCGGCCGCGTCAAGAAGGGCGACGTGATGAAGGCCGTCGTGGTGCGGGTGAGGAAAGACATCCGCCGCGCCGATGGCTCGGTCATCCGGTTCGACCGCAACGCCGCGGTCCTGATCAATCCGCAGATGGAGCCGGTCGGGACCCGCATTTTCGGGCCGGTGCCGCGCGAGCTGCGCGCCAAGAACCACATGAAAATCATCTCGCTCGCCCCGGAGGTGCTGTGATGGCCGCGAAGATCCGCAAGGGCGACAAGGTCGTCGTGCTGACCGGACGCGACAAGGGCCGCACCGGCGAGGTCGTCGAGGTCAATCCGCGGGCAGCGCGCGCACTGGTGCGCGGCGTCAACCTAGTCAAGCGCCATCAGCGCCAGAGTGCCCAGCAGGAGGGCGGCATCATCTCGAAGGAGCTGCCGGTCCACCTGTCCAATATCGCAATTGCCGATCCCAAGGATGGGAAGCCGACGCGCGTCGGTTTCAAGATCGGTACCGACGGCCGCAAGGTACGGGTCGCCAAGCGTTCGGGAGTAGAGATCGATGGCTGAAGACGACAAGAAGCCGGCCGGCAAGAAGGCCGACAAATCTGACGGCGGGCCGAAGGCCGCGAAGCCTCCGAAGGCTGCCAAGGAGGGCGCCGCCAAGGAGGCCGCCGGCAAGCCGGAGGGTGAAAAGGGCAAGAAGTCGGCCAAATCGGACAGGGGCGACAGAGGCGATAAGTCTGCCAAGGACGACGGCGCGCCTCCGCCGCCGGAGCCGAAGGGTCCGCCGCGCCTGCGCATCGAGTTCGATACCGTGGTGCGCAAGAAGCTGGTCGAGCAGTTCGGCTACAAGAACGCCATGCAGGTGCCGGTGATCGAGAAGATCGTGATCAACATGGGCATCGGCGAGGCAGTCGCCGACCGCAAGAAGGTAGAATCGGCAGCGGCCGATCTGGCGCTGATTTCCGGCCAGAGGCCGGTGATCACCAAGTCCCGCAAGGCGATCTCGACGTACAAGCTGCGCGAGAACCAGCCGATCGGGTGCAAGGTGACGCTGCGCAAAGCGCGCATGTTCGAGTTCATCGACCGCCTGATCAACATCGCGCTGCCGCGGGTACGCGACTTCCGCGGCCTCAATCCGAAAAGCTTCGACGGCGGTGGCAACTATTCGCTAGGCCTCAAGGAGCACATCGTTTTCCCCGAGATCGATTACGACAAGACGGCGGAGATCTGGGGCATGGACATCACGGTATGCACAACCGCGCGCTCCGACGACGAGGCGCGCGCGCTTTTGACGGCCTTCAATTTCCCGTTCCGGCAGTGAGGGTGGCGACACTCTCAGACGCGGATGCCTAGGAGACAAGTATGGCGAAGACCAGTTCGATCGAGAAGAACAACCGGCGCCGCCGGATGACCAAGAAGTTCGCCGGTAAGCGGTCGCGCCTCAAGGCGGTCGCCTATGACAAGGCAAGACCGCTCGAGGAGCGCTTCGAGGCCGCCATCAAGCTCGCGGCGCTGCCGCGCAACGGCTCGGCGACCCGCATCCGCAATCGCTGCGAGGTGACGGGGCGTCCGCGTGCCTATTACCGCAAGCTCAAGATGAGCCGCATCGCCATGCGGGAATACGGCTCGAAGGGCTTGATCCCCGGCCTCGTCAAGTCGAGCTGGTAAGGAGCGGGCGACGATGAATCTGAACGATCCGATCGGCGATATGATTACCCGCATCCGCAACGCCCAGAGCCGCACCAAGCCGAAGGTGTCGACGCCGGGCTCGAAGCTGCGGCAGAGTGTGCTTGAAGTGCTCAAGAGCGAGGGGTATATCCGCGACTATTCGACGATGCAGCGCACCGACGGCCGCAGCGAGTTCGAGATCGAGCTCAAATATTTCGACGGCGCGCCGGTCATCCGGGTGATCGAGCGGGTGTCGAAGCCGGGCCGCCGGGTTTACGTATCGGTGAAAAACCTGCCGCGCATCAACAACGGCCTCGGGGTGGCGATCGTATCGACCCCCAAGGGCGTAATGGCGGATCATGCCGCACGCGACGCCAATGTGGGCGGCGAAATCCTGTGCACGGTGTTCTGAGAGGATTGTCATGTCACGCATCGGCAAGAAGGTGGTGACGGTCCCGTCGGGCGTCACCGCAACCGTCGAGGGCCAACTGGTGAAGATGAAGGGTCCGAAAGGTTCCCTCCAGTTCCTGGTGCCCGACGAAATCGAGGTGAAGCTGGACAAGGGCGCCATCAAGGTCGATCCGCGCTCCGATACCAAGCGCGCGCTCTCCATGTGGGGTACCTCGCGCACGCTCGTCGCCAACCTCGTTGGCGGTGTCACCAAGGGTTACGAAAGCAAGCTTGAGATCACCGGCGTCGGCTATCGCGCCGCGGTCCAGGGCAAAAACCTGCAGATCGCGCTCGGCTATAGCCACGATGTGGTCTTCGCGATTCCCGATGGCATTACGATTGCGACCCCGAAGCCGACCGAAGTCGTGGTGTCGGGCATCGACAAGCAAAAAGTCGGACAAGTCGCGGCGGAAATCCGCGGTTTCCGCCCGCCCGAGCCCTACAAGGGCAAGGGCGTGAAATACGCGGGCGAATACATCTTCCGTAAGGAAGGCAAGAAGAAGTGACGGGAGCCGGCGATGGCCACTAAACAAGTCGACAGGCGCAAGGCGCGCATCCGCCGCACCATCAAGGCGGCCGCAGGGTTGCGGCCGCGCCTGAGCGTGTTCCGGTCCTCCAAGCATATCTATGCCCAGGTGATCGACGACCGCAAAGGTGCGACGGTCGCGGCGGCCTCCTCGCTCGAGAAGGACCTCCGCGGCACGCTCAAGACCGGGGCCGACATCGGCGCCGCCAAGGCGGTGGGCAAGCTCGTTGCCGAACGCGCCGCCGCGGCGGGCGTCACGGAAGTGGTGTTCGACCGCGGGAACTACCTCTATCACGGCCGCGTCAAGGCGCTGGCGGACGCGGCCCGCGAAGGCGGGCTGGATTTCTAACGCCCGATCCCGAGGAGTTGCAGACTTTTCGGACAAGATCAGGCGCAATATCGAAGCGGGTCGAGACCCGAACGGAAACGGATATTCGTCATGGCACGTGAGCGCGAACATCACCGGGAAGAGCGGGACAGCGAGTTCACGGACAAGCTCGTCCATATCAACCGCGTCGCCAAGGTCGTGAAGGGTGGCCGGCGCTTCGGCTTCGCGGCGCTTGTCGTCGTCGGCGACCAGAAGGGCCGGGTCGGCTTCGGCCACGGCAAGGCACGCGAGGTGCCGGAGGCGATCCGCAAGGCGACGGATGCCGCCAAACGCTCCCTGGTGCGGGTGCCGTTGCGCGAGGGCCGTACGCTCCATCATGACGTCATGGGCCGCCACGGGGCCGGCAAGGTGTTCCTGCGCGCCGCCGTGCCCGGCACCGGCATCATTGCCGGCGGCCCGATGCGCGCCGTGTTCGAGACCCTCGGGGTGCAGGACGTGGTGGCGAAGTCGATCGGCTCGTCCAATCCCTACAACATGGTGCGGGCAACCTTCGATGCTCTCAAGCATCAGGACTCCCCGCGCTCGGTCGCAGCACGGCGCAACGTCAAGGTGTCGTCGCTGCAGGCGCGCCGCCGCGAGGGCGACGCCGAAGTCACAACCACCGAATAACCAGGATTGCGGAGCGCGCCATGGCGAATGCGAAGAAAACCATCAAGGTCGAACAGACCGGCAGCGCAATCCGCCGCCGTCACGATCAGCGCGAGACCCTTATCGGGCTCGGGCTCAACCGCATCGGCCGCGTCGCCGAGGTGCCGGATACGCCCTCGACCCGCGGCATGATCGCCAAGGTGGCGCACATCGTGCGCGTCGTCGAGAAGGAGTGATCGCCGCGCGCGGCGATAGATTGCAGGGCAGTGGGCGCGAGGAATTCAGGTCATGAAGCTCAATGAGATTTCCGACAATGCGGGCTCCCGCAAAGGCCGCATGCGCATCGGCCGCGGCATCGGGTCCGGCAAGGGCAAGACCGGCGGGCGCGGTGGCAAGGGTCAGACCGCGCGAACCGGCGTGCGCATCAAAGGCTTTGAGGGCGGCCAGATGCCGCTGCACCGGCGGCTGCCAAAGCGCGGGTTCACCAATATATTCGCGCTTGAATTGAACGAGGTTAATCTCGACCGGGTCCAGCAGGCGATCGACAAAGGTACGCTCGACGGTAAGGACACGGTCGACGCCGAGGCACTGGTGCGCGCAGGCGTTCTGCGGCGGGCAAAGCATGGCGTGCGCCTGCTCGGCAAGGGCGAGATCAAAGCGGCGCTTACCTTCGCGGTTCATGGCGCGTCCAAATCCGCGGTCGCGGCGGTTGAAAAGGCGGGCGGGTCGGTCAAGATCCTCGCGCCGAAGAAGGAAACGGGCGAAGCCGCCGCGTGAGGCCCGGCCTTGTGCCGAGCGTCCTCGACGGCCATTTTCATCTGCGTGGCCGCCGCATTTGGCCACTCGCGTGGCTACTTACTTGGCCAAGGACTTTGGACAAGCACTTGGCCATGAAGCCGTAACCAAGATGGGCGTTCGGGAGCCTGGACGATGGTCTCAGCAGCGGAACAATTGGCGGCCAATCTGAACTTTTCGGCGTTCGCCAAGGCCGACGAGCTGAAGCGCCGGATGTGGTTCACGCTTGGCGCACTCATCGTCTACCGGCTTGGCACCTACATACCGTTGCCCGGAATCGACCCGGCGGCCTGGGAGCAGATCTTTCGCACCAATTCGGGCGGCATCCTTGGCATGTTCAACATGTTCGCCGGCGGCGGCATCCACCGCATGGCGATCTTCGCCCTCAACATCATGCCCTACATCTCGGCCTCGATCATCATCCAGCTGATGACGACGGTCTCGCCAACTCTCGAGCAGCTCAAAAAAGAGGGCGAGAGCGGCCGCAAGATGATCAACCAGTACACCCGGTATCTGACGGTGCTGCTGGCGGCGTTCCAGTCCTACGGCATCAGCATCGGGCTCGAAGGCTTCGGCCAGACGGTGTCCGATCCTGGCCTGTTCTTCCGCATCTCGACGGTGATCACGCTCACTGGCGGCACCATGTTCTTGATGTGGCTTGGCGAGCAGATCACCTCGCGCGGCATCGGCAACGGTATTTCGCTCATCATTCTTTCGGGCATCGTGGCGGAACTGCCCGCGGCGATCGCCGGCACCCTGGAACTCGGCCGGCAGGGGGCGCTGTCGACCGGTCTCATCCTGGTCATCATCGTGATGGCGGTCGCGGTGATCGGCTTCATTGTGTTCATGGAGCGTGCCCAGCGGCGGCTTCTCATTCAGTATCCCAAGCGCCAAGTCGGCAACCGCATGTTCGAGGGGCAGTCCTCGCATTTGCCGCTCAAGCTCAATACCTCGGGCGTCATCCCGCCGATCTTTGCGTCGTCGCTTCTCCTGTTGCCCACCACAGTGGCAAACTTCAACGCCGGCCAGGGGCCGGAATGGCTCAACATCATCACGGCCCAACTCGGCCACGGGCGGCCGTTGTTCCTCGTCTTCTACGTGGCGCTCATCGTCTTCTTCGCGTTCTTCTACACCGCGATCGTGTTCAACCCGACCGAGACCGCCGACAATCTCAAGAAGCACGGCGGCTTCATTCCAGGCATCCGGCCGGGCGAGCGGACTGCCGAATACATCGACTATGTGCTGTCGCGCATCACTGTGATCGGCGCCGGTTATCTCGCGCTGGTCTGCGTGCTGCCGGAAATCCTGATCTCCTACGCGGCGGTGCCGTTCTATTTCGGCGGCACCTCGCTTCTCATCGTGGTGAGCGTGACCATGGACACGGTGGCGCAGGTCCAGGGCTACCTGCTGGCGCACCAGTATGAAGGGCTGATCAAACGGTCAAAGCTGCGGGGACGCAAAAGATGAGCGCGAAACCGGGTCGGCGCCTCGCCTGTTGATGCGTCGAAGCCCGCGCAGACGGGCTTGTTAAAGGGGGAGCGAACGAACATGAGGTTGATCCTCCTGGGGCCGCCGGGGGCGGGCAAGGGCACCCAGGCACAGCGTCTGGTCGAGCAATACCGCATCGTCCAGCTGTCCACCGGCGACATGCTCCGCGCCGCCGTGAAGGTCGGGACGCCGGTCGGTCTCAAAGCCAAGGACATCATGGCCCGCGGCGAACTTGTTCCCGACGACGTCGTGGTGGCGATCGTGGCCGACCGCATAGAGGAACCCGATGCCCACGACGGCTTCATCCTCGACGGTTTCCCGCGAACGGTGCCACAGGCCGGGGCACTCGACCGCATGCTGGCGAACAAGGGGCTTGCCCTTGACGCCGTGATCGAGCTCAGGGTCGACGAGGCCATCCTGCTCAAGCGGATCGAAAGGCGCGTCGCCGAAATGACGGCGCGCGGCGAGCCATTGCGCCCGGATGACAATGCCGAGGCCCTTAAGAAGCGCCTCGACGGCTATCGAGCCCAGACCGCGCCCCTGATCGGCTATTATGCCGGCAGGGGCATGCTCAAGACCGTCGATGGCATGGCACCGATCGAAAAGGTCAGCGCCGCCATTGCGGCGGCACTCGATTCGGACGTCAACGAGGCGGGAGCCTCGCCGGCGCGGCGTCGGCCGACGGCGCCTCGGTCGGCGGCCGCCCGCAAAGCCGCCCGTCGCGTCCATGTCCGCAAGCCGGCCGGGCGGCTTGGCGCGGTCGCGCTACGGGGTCATGCGGCTGTTCCCAAACCGGCTTCCAAAACGGCGCCGCAGCCCCGTAAGGGTAGGCCCGCAATGGCCGTCGGGAAGCGCGCCAAAATGCCTACCAAGATGCCAACCAAGACCCCGGCCAAGGCCCCAACCAAGACCCCGGCCAAGTCAGCGTCTAAAGACACCGCCAAATCCACCGTTAAACGGCCCCCCAAACAGGCCACCAAGGGCGGTTCAAAACCAGGAAAACCCGCTCGCGGCAAGTCCCGCCGGACGGCAGTGCATAAACCGGGACGCAGAGGTTGACGGAACGCCGTGGACACCGTACATAACCGCCACCCAGTTATAGACTTTTGACGACGCCGGGCCCCGATCGCCGGGGAGGCGTCGCTTTGGCGTTTATGTCGTGTTCACCTTAACCCTGCGATCCGAGCAGGATCGTGAACGAACCGGTCGGCGCGCACGCCGGCGAAAGGAGTAGCGGTCTTGGCCCGTATCGCTGGAGTGAACATTCCCACCAACAAGCGGGTGCTTATCGCGCTCCAATATATCCACGGCATCGGGCCCGCCAAGGCGCGGGACATCGTTGCTAAAGTCGGGATTCCGGACGAGCGTCGGGTGGCTCAACTGACCGACCAGGAAGTGCTGCAGATTCGTGAAGTGATCGACCATGACTACATGGTCGAGGGCGAGTTGCGGCGCGACACCGCCATGAACATCAAGCGGCTGATGGACCTGGGCTGCTATCGTGGGTTGCGCCATCGACGCGGGCTGCCCGTCCGCGGCCAGCGCACCCACACCAATGCCCGCACCCGCAAGGGACCGTCCAAGCCGATCGCCGGCAAGAAGAAGTAATTCCGAGAACGAGATGAGGCCCGCAACGGCGGGCCGCGAAAGGGTTGAAAATGGGTAAGGAAGCCACTCGCGTCCGACGACGCGAGCGCAAGAACATCGCCTCGGGCGTCGCCCACGTGAATGCGTCGTTCAACAATACGATGATCACGGTCACCGATGCCCAGGGCAACACCATTGCGTGGTCGTCGTCCGGCACCATGGGATTCAAGGGGTCGCGCAAATCGACCCCCTATGCGGCTCAGGTCGCGGCCGAGGACGTCGCCAAGAAGGCGCAGGAACACGGCATGCGCACGCTCGAAGTGGAAGTGGCGGGTCCAGGTTCGGGGCGCGAGTTGGCGTTGCGTTCCCTGCAGGCTGCCGGCTTCACCATTACGTCGATCCGCGACGTGACGCCGATCCCGCACAATGGCTGCCGGCCGCGCAAGCGACGGCGCGTTTGATGCAAATTGCGGCGGGCGCCGGGCGCCCTGCCGATTTTTCCCACGAAGCGGGTCTGCGCGCCAAACGGGCGCTGCGCTGCTCAACGCGATGGGTGACGATGTGACGATTCAGAAGAACTGGCAGGAATTGATTCGACCAAACAAGCTCCAGGTGACCCCCGGGACCGACCCCAAGCGCTCCGCCACCGTGGTGGCGGAGCCGCTGGAGCGTGGCTTCGGGCTCACGCTCGGCAATGCGTTGCGACGCATCCTTTTGTCCTCGCTGCAGGGCGCGAGCGTGCAGGCGGTGCATATCGACGGCGTGCTGCACGAATTCTCTTCGATCGCCGGGGTGCGCGAGGACGTGACCGACATCATCCTCAATATCAAGGACATCGCCATCAAGATGCAGGGCGACGGCCCCAAGCGCATGGTGGTCAAGAAGTCCGGCCCGGCACTCGTAACCGCGGGCGACATCCAGACCGTCGGCGACACCGTGATCCTCAATCCGGAACTTGTGCTGTGCCATCTCGACGAGGGCGCCGAGATCCGCATGGAGTTCACCGTCAACACCGGCAAGGGTTACGTTGCGGCGGAACGCAATCGCCCCGAGGACGCCCCGATCGGGTTGATCCCGGTCGACAGCCTCTATTCGCCGGTGAAGAAGGTGTCCTATCGGGTCGAGAATACGCGCGAAGGCCAAATTCTCGACTATGACAAGCTCACCATGCAGATCGAAACAAATGGCGCGGTGACGCCGGACGACGCGCTCGCCTATGCGGCGCGCATCCTGCAGGACCAGCTCAACGTGTTCGTCAATTTCGAGGAGCCGAGGAAAGAAGTCGGCGTCACCGAGGCTATCCCGGATCTTGCGTTCAATCCGGCCTTCCTCAAGAAAGTCGACGAACTCGAACTGTCAGTGCGGTCTGCAAACTGCTTGAAGAACGACAACATCGTCTATATCGGCGATCTCGTGCAGAAGACCGAAGGCGAAATGCTGCGCACTCCGAACTTTGGCCGCAAGTCGCTCAACGAGATCAAGGAAGTGCTGGCCCAGATGGGGCTCCATCTCGGTATGGAAGTGCCAGGCTGGCCGCCCGAAAATATCGACGAACTCGCCAAGCGGTTCGAAGACCATTATTGAAGACCACTATTGAGGAACGCTCTCGTCCTGCCTCCGTCCGCGGCGGAGCGCCAGGACGGATGGAGCAGGGCATAACGGAGTAACGGCGATGCGTCACGGCAAAGTCCACCGCAAGTTCAACCGCAGGCCCGAGCATCGCCGGGCCCTGTTCGCCAATCTGTGCATCGCGCTGATCAAGCACGAGCAGATCACGACGACGCTGCCGAAGGCGAAGGACCTGCGTCCGATTGTCGAAAAGCTTGTGACCCTCGGCAAGCGTGGCGGCCTGCATGCGCGTCGCCAGGCGATCGCGAAAATCCGCGATGTCGCCCTGGTCAAGAAGCTGTTCGACGTGCTGGGGCCCCGCTACAAGGACCGCAATGGCGGGTACATCCGCATCGTCAAGGCGGGCTTCCGGCACGGCGACAATGCTCCGGTCGCAGTGATCGAATTTGTCGATCGCGACGTCGCCGCCAAGGGCCTCGATTCCGGTCCGGTGCAGCCCAAGAGTGCGGAAGCATCGGTCCCGGCCGCAGCGTGACGGCGTCGCGTTCGCAACTCCAACGAAATTTTGAGGGATGATGTCAATAAGGCCCGGTGCGATCGCACCGGGCCTTATTGATTACAGCGACTGCCGGCCGCGGCTACTTCGCGAGTTCGGCGCGCTGATTGCCTGGAATGACTTCGAAGGCAAAGTGGAAGCCCGGCAGATCTTCGCCCGGATGGTCATCCGCATAGGTCAGTTGGGGAATGCGAAAATTATTAGGCCGCGTCTCGGTGCCTTTGTAGATGCCGGGATAGAGATCGATGTAATGCATGCCCGGCGCGCCGGTCGCCTTCATGATGATCTCAACGTCGCCCTGGCTGTTGAAGGCGCACACATAGCCAGTGTAATTGTTGTCATAGACCACGTTGTAGAGGTTGGCGGTCTCGGTCCAGCCGACCCCTTTGAGATGGATGGTGAAGGTGGTGCCAACAGGCCCGCGGGTCACGTCCATCGGTAACGCGGTCGGCTTAACCCAGAACGCGCCGAGTTTTTTCGTGCCGCCATTGTCGATCCACAGGCCATGGATACCGCCGAGATCGTCGGGCGTTGCAAAACCGAACTCAACGCGGCCGGCGGCGTCGGCCTTCGCCTCGGCGATCGCCTTGGACGCCTGCTCCCAACCCTGGCCGGTCATCCGGTTGCCGACCACGCGGGTCCAATTGAGCTGATAGGTCTTGCCCGGCTCCAGCCCATCGCCGCGCACCGTTGTCCGCTCGCCGACGCCGGCGAATTGCGGTGTCGCCACCAGATCGCCCTGCGGCGGCAGGCGGCGCACATTCTTCTGGGCTTGCAGTTCGGGTGCTGCCGGCATCACCGGCGCGCCGTCCGTGACGGTGAACGCCATCTCGAAACGGGGCCGACCAGGCGCTGGATTCTGTTCCGGATTGCGATACGGGAACGTCAGTTCCCCATGCAGCACTTCGATAATGTGCGGGCCTGCACCGCCGGTTGCCGGAATCGTGAAGCTTGCGGAGCCAGGTGTCGTCACCGCCGAAATCCAGCCGGTGAAGTTGTTGTCGTAGATAACGTCCCAGGAGTTGTAGAGCGAACGGAATCCAATGCCCTTGACGTCGAACCTGATCGGGGTGCCGGGTGGCCCGCTCTTGGGCGAGATGTCGACCGACATGTCGAGGTTGAAGCCAACCTGCGTGAACAGCCGCCCGCCCTGCTGCAGCACGATGTCGTGCAGGAAGCCGTAATCGTCCGGCGCAACGAACTTTGCGCTCAGGCGTCCGGTCTGATCGGCCTTCACCTTGGCGATCTGGTAGGCCACCTGGGTGAATTCGCGACCCTTATATTCGGCGTCGGCAACCTTCCACGCGCCGCTGACGGTGACCCAGACGATCTGGAATTCCTGTCCCGGCGGCAACCCCTCCGCCGAGACCGTCACCGGGGCACCCGCCGGAGCATGCTCCGGCGAAACGTCGAGCCGTCCGACATAGCCGTTGGACGGCTCACTGACCGTAACTTCGGGGCCAAGGGCCGCGGCAGGCGCCGCGACCGAGCGTGACGGAGACGTGAGCGCAAGCGCGATGAGCGCGCACGCCAACCCGGCCACTCGGCCGCTGCGAGTCCACATCGGATCAGCCCCTTGAATTTATTTCTTCGTCATCACCGGATCGCCGGCGACCACCATCAACTGGGTCGGCGGACGGGTGAACGGCTGCCACACCACTTCGCTGCCGTCACTCATGGTGGCGATGACCTTGTAGCCCAGCGAGCCTGTCGGGAAGTCGGCCGGGATGGTCCAGAACAGCGACCAGAAATGGTCCGTCGCCGGTGTGCCATGAGGTTTAAAGCCGGCCGGCAGCTTCATCCCGTTGCCGAGCTCGACCACCACGCTCTTCAGCACCTTGTCGTCAGCCACTTCGCCGTTCGCCTGCAACACGCGAATGCGCCAAGCCACCGCTTCCTTGCGCGTGAACTGGTTCGCCAGCACGCAGAACGGTCCCGCCTGCTCGGCAAGCGCATGGCGCACGATGTCGCCTTCAAAGAACAGCTTCTTGGCTTGCTGGGCCTGCGCGCCGCCGGCAAAACCAGTCACGGCGAGAGACACCGCGACGGCCGAAAGGGTCAACGATTTCATTGAGGGTCCTCCTGGTGAAGTGCGAACGCATGGTCTTCTTTTTTCATCATAGCTGGTTTTGAGCGTCGCCGAAAGGGGTGTTTGCGACCGGTAGTGAGCCAGCCGGCCCGCTACCTTCCGACCCTGCTTGTGGCGGGTGATTCGGCCCGCCACCTTTACGCCTGGTCGCACCGCGAGCGGTGCAGCCGGGAGCGCACTTCGGGTGTGCTGCAGGTTTCGCACTTGCCACGGCGCCCTTCAAATCCCGCGGCAGGCGCTTTATATCTCGCCCTGTCCGGCGGAACGGATTCGGAGCTATACCGATGAAATTACGACTGATTGCCTGCCTTGTTTTGGTCCTGCCGGGGCTTTCCGCCTCTGCGGCTGCCCAGGAGGTCCGGGTGCCGTCCTCGGCCGGCGAAATCAGGCTCTCCTATGCGCCGGTCGTGAAGCGGGTGGCGCCTGCGGTGGTCAATGTCTACGCCGCCCGGGTGGTGGAGAATCGGATGCCGCTATTCGACGATCCGGTGCTCCGCCGCTTCTTCGGCGGCGGCGGCCTCGGCGGCCCCCGCGAGCAGGTCCAACGTTCACTCGGTTCCGGCGTCATCGTCGATCCGTCCGGGCTCGTCGTCACCAATTACCACGTCATCGAGAAGGCCGACCAGATCAAGGTTTCGCTTGCCGATAAGCGCGAATATGATGCCGACATCGTGCTCAAGGACGAGCGCTCGGATCTCGCCGTGCTGCGCATCAAGGACGGCCGCGAGCGCTTCGCCTCGATCGAGTTCGGCGACTCCGACGCGCTTCAGGTCGGCGACGTGGTGCTCGCGATCGGCAATCCGTTCGGGGTCGGCCAGACCGTCACCCACGGCATCGTTTCGGCGGTGGCGCGCACCCAGGTCGGCATTACGGACTATCAGTTCTTCATCCAGACCGATGCGGCGATCAATCCGGGCAATTCCGGCGGCGCGCTGGTCGACCTTGGCGGCCGGCTGGTCGGCATCAATACCGCGATTTTCTCCCGCTCCGGCGGCTCCCAGGGCATCGGCTTTGCGATTCCGGCCAACATGGTACGTGGGGTCGTCGCTTCGGCGCAGGGCGGCAGCAGCGTGGTGCGCCGGCCCTGGCTCGGCGCCAAGTTGCAGGCCGTGACCCCCGACATCGCGGAGAGCATGAGCCTGAAGCGACCGGCCGGCGCGCTGGTGTCGAGCGTCGCCGCTAAAGGCCCGGCGGCCCGCGCCGGGTTGCGCACCGGCGACCTCATCGTTGACGTGGACGGGCAGCCGATCGATGACGCCAATGCATTCGACTACCGCTTGGCAACGAAGCCGGTGGGCGGGCATGCCCAACTCGGCATCATGCGCAGCGGCCGCGAGGTCAAGGTCGCGATCGTGCTCGAATCGGCCCCCGATACGGCGCGCGAGGAAACCGTCATCACGGCGCGCTCGCCGTTGCTCGGCGCCCGGGTCGCAAACCTCTCGCCGGCGCTCGCCGAAGAACTGCGGCTCGACTATTCGGCGCTGGGCGTCGCCGTGACCGACGTCGAGAACGGCTCAGTGGCGCAGAACTACGGCTTCCAGAAGGGCGACATCGTGCTCACCATCAACAATGCCAAGATCGAAACCACCCAGGATCTGGTGCGCGCCGTCGCGCAGCCGAGCCGGCTGTGGCGGCTCACCATCCAACGCGGCGGCCAGCAGATTTCCGCCGTGTTGGGCGGATGAGCGTCCGCGGCAAACGCGACACCGGCGGGCTGTTCGCGGCGGCCGGGCTTGATCGCGATGCGCCGCGACCCCTCGCGGACAGGTTAAGGCCGCGCCAGCTTGCCGAGGTGGTTGGGCAGGATCAACTCATCGGTCCCGATGGCGCGCTCACCCGCATGCTGGAAACCCGCAGCCTCGGCTCGCTGATCTTCTGGGGCCCGCCCGGCACCGGCAAGACGACCGTAGCGCGGCTCCTCGCCGATGCGACGGCGCTGCATTTTGAGCAGATATCCGCGGTGTTCTCCGGCGTCGCCGATCTCAAGAAGGTGTTCGAGGCGGCCCGCTCACGGCGCGAGACCGGAATAGGCACGCTGCTGTTCGTCGACGAAGTACACCGTTTCAACCGGGCCCAGCAGGATTCGTTTCTCCCGGTGATGGAAGACGGCACCGTGGCGCTGGTCGGCGCCACCACCGAAAACCCGTCCTTCGAGCTCAATGCCGCGCTGCTATCGCGGGCACGCGTGCTGGTGTTCCGCCCGCTCGATGCCGCCGCGATCGAAAAGCTACTCGCCCGCGCCGAATCGATTGAAGGTAAGCCGCTTCCTCTTGATACCGAGGCGCGCTCCGCGTTGGTGCGCATGGCCGATGGCGACGGCCGCGCGGCCCTGACGCTTGCCGAGGAAATCTGGCGTGCCGCCCGCAAAGACGAAGTGTTCGATGCCGCAAAGCTTCAGGACATCGTGCAGCGCCGCGCACCGATCTACGACAAGTCCCAGGACGGCCACTACAACCTGATCTCGGCGCTGCACAAATCGGTGCGTGGCTCCGATCCGGATGCCGCCCTCTACTATCTCTGCCGTATGCTCGATGCCGGCGAGAGCCCGCTGTTTCTCGTCCGGCGGGTGGTGCGGATGGCAATCGAGGACGTCGGGCTGGCCGACCCGCAGGCGCTTGTCGTCGCCAATGCGGCAAAGGACGCCTACGATTTTCTCGGCACCCCGGAGGGCGAATTGGCAATCGCCGAGGCCGTGATCTACATCGCCACCGCGCCGAAATCGAACGCTGCCTATGCGGCCTATGGGGCCGCGATGCGCACCGCCAGGGAGTCCGGTTCGCTGCTGCCGCCCAAGCACATTCTCAATGCCCCGACCAAGCTCATGAAGGGCGAAGGTTACGGTTCGGGCTATGAATACGACCATGATGCGCCGGACGCTTTCTCCGGGCAGGACTATTTTCCGGACGCGTTGGGCCGCCAGCACTTCTATGACCCGCCCGAGCGTGGTTTCGAGCGCGAGATCAGGAAGCGCTTGGACTATTGGGCGAAGCTGCGGGGGGAGAGGGGGCGAGAGTGAGGGTTCGCCGGGGACGGAGTTTTCTGGACTCGGCCGGCGTCGTCAACGCGAGTTCGAATGTCGTCCCCGGCATCCACCATCTTGTTGTTTTTCATATCGGTAGCCAGTTCGTGGATACTCCGGGCGTGCTACACACGGCTCGGCGATGGCGTAGTTGACGTGCTGGCGACGGCGCGGACAGGAGCGGACAGTTGAGGCACGGCAACGGTGGATCAAGACAACCGGGAGGCGGGCGGAAAATCGCCGAGCCGCGCGGGCGCGATGATGATCGCAAGCGGCAGCGGCCGGAAGGTCGCTTGGCAAAGCCGCGCGGTGGCGTGGCGACGCAACATCGCAAACCCGCTCGCACCCCCCGTCGGCCGCGACCATTCGCGGCGGGGCCGCGGCCTGGGGCGCCACGTGAGGTCGAGGAAACGGTTGCGGTCGCAAAAGTGCCGATTCCGCAGGAAGCGACCAAGGTCCAGACCGTTGCCGTCACGGCCGACGAATCCGGCATGCGGGTCGATCGCTTTCTTGAGGCAAAGTTTCCGAGCTTGTCGTTCTCCCACATCCAGCGGGTGATCCGAAAAGGCGAGTTGCGCGTGAACGGCAAGCGGGTCGACGCCAAGGACCGGTTGGCAACCGGCCAGGCGGTCCGCATCCCGCCGTTCAAGGTCGATGCGCCGAAATCTTCGGGCCTGTCCGAGGCCGAACAGAAGACACTCGAGTTCCTGCAATCGATCACCCTCTACGAGGACGCCGATGTTCTCGTCCTCAACAAGCCGATGGGGCTCGCCGTGCAGGGCGGGTCCGGCACCACGCGGCACGTGGACGGCCTGCTCGATGTCATGCGCGACAAGAGCGGGCAGCGCCCGCGCCTTGTGCACCGCCTCGACAAGGACACCTCCGGCTGCCTGCTGGTGGCGAAGACGCGCTTTGCCGCGTCATCGCTTGCGCAAGTGTTCCGCTCGCGAGAAGCGCGCAAAATCTACTGGGCGCTGGTCGCGGGAGTGCCGAAGCCGCGTCAGGGCCGCATCTCGACCTTCCTCGCCAAGGAGGACCGCGAAGACGAATCGGTGATGCGCATCGCCAAGCATGGCGAAGAGGGCGCGAGCCACGCCGTCACCTATTACGCCGTGGTCGAGACCTCGGCACAGCAACTCGCCTGGGTATCGCTCAAGCCGGTGACGGGGCGCACGCATCAGCTGCGCGCCCACCTCGCCCATATCGAACATCCGATCGTCGGCGACCCGAAATATTTCAACAAGGAGAACTGGACGCTGCCCGGCGGAATCCAGAACCGGCTGCATCTGTTGGCGCGGCGCATCGCGGTGCCGCATCCGCGCGGCGGTGTCATTGACGTGACGGCGCCGCTGCCGCCCCACATGGTACAGACCTGGAACCTGCTTGGCCTCGATCTGAAGCGCTACGATCCGATCGTGGACGCACCCGAGGAGTGAATGATTTGAGTGGGTCGGACGTCAGCGAATTCGAACGCTGGGAGAAGCGCTTTGCGGTCCCGGAATACGTGTTCGGCACGGAGCCCAACGTATTCCTCAGGTCGCAGGCCGGCGTGTTGCCAAAATCCGGCACGGCGCTTGCGGTTTCCGACGGAGAGGGGCGAAACGGCGTCTGGCTTGCCGAGCGTGGCCTTGACGTGCTGTCGATCGACTGGTCGCCGACCGCGCTGGGTAAGGCGCAGGCGCTCGCCCAGTCGCGCGGCGTTGCGCTCCGCACCGAGCGCGCCGATCTCGTTAGCTACGACTGGCCGGCCACCCAATATGACGTCGTCGTCGCCATCTTCATCCAATTCCTAACACCAAACGAACGCCGGGACGTATTCGCCGGCATGCGCAAGGCACTCAAGCCGGGCGGGCTGATGCTCATCGAAGGTTATCGGCCCGAGCAACTGAAGTACAAGACCGGCGGACCGTCGCAGGTGGAGAATCTCTATACGCGCGCGCTGCTCGAGACCGAATTCACCGGGCTTTCCGATCTGCGCATCGTCGAGCACGATAGTATGACCCGGGAAGGCGCCGGCCATGTCGGTATGGCGGCGCTGATCGATCTCGTCGGACGGAAATAACGCAGTCATAATCCGGCCCAATGATTATCTTGGCGGCATGCCGGGGCGCGCGCCAAGTCAGCAGCGGTTAGCATCGTATGAGCCGCCCGGAGACGCTCTGTGGGCAGTCCGCGGCCCGTACTTGCGAACCGCTGGTGATCGGCTTATTGCATCGTGAACTGTTCCATCGAGGTGATGCCATGGAGGTGTTGTCATGACGAAATTGGGATTGCTCTGCGCCGCCGGAGTCTGCGCCGGCCTCGCGTTTTCTGCCGCGCCCGCAAGCGCGCAAAACCGCCTCCAGACCTGCAACGCCGAATGGGCGGCCAAAAAGGCCGACAAGACAGTCGGCGACCAGAAATATGCCGATTTCCGTAAGGAGTGCCTCGCCCGCACCGCCGCGGCGCCAACCGAAACCCCTGCAGCCGCGCCCGCTGCGCCACCGGCGCCGCCGCCCGCCGCTAAACCGACCCCGCGCGCGAAATCAGCCGCTGCGCCGCCGCCCGCGACCGCGCCGGCTGCCGCCGGTGAGCCGGCATTTCCGACCGCCGTGTCGTCCAAATATTCTGCCGAGAGCGCCGGCAAGGCGCGGATGCATACCTGTCTCGATCAGTACAACGAGAACAAAGCCGGCGGCGGCAATGGCGGTCTCAATTGGATTCAGAAGGGCGGCGGCTACTACAGCCAATGCAACAAGAAGCTGAAAGCCGGCTGAGGCGCCCTCTTCGGATACCTGTATTGAATTCGAGTTCCAAGGTGTCTCGAATTTCCGGGGCGAGCGGCATTCCGTCGCCCCGACGTTTTCGTTGTCCTGTTCGCTCCGGCAACGGTGGCACTAATTTAACTAAGACTGTATCGAGTCCCGGCATAGGGCGCATCGCGCGGGCGCCAGAGATCGATTCTTAAGAGCCTGTAAATAGCCCCGATCATAACGTGCCGCGTTCAATCCAATGTCCGGCACATGCTCAATCAGGCCAACCCACGATCATTGCGGATCCTTGTCGGCATCGTCATTGCGATCGTCGCGTTGATGGCTCTTTCCAGGGGCGTGATTATTTGGAGCTTGCGGACCGACACGGTCGATGATGCATTCCGCGATACCGGCAACATCGCTACAATTCTCGCCCAACACACGAGCCAGTCCGTAAAGGGCTTCGACGCAGCGCTAATCGAACTCCAGCAGCAGCTTACCGAGTTGCATGAAGCGGCGCCTGACAAATACCAGGAAGCCATCAGGTCGAAAGACATCTACGCGTTGCTGACGTCCAGCCAGATACGGATGCCGCAGTCGGGCGCCATTGCTATTCTCGGCACCAACGGTCATCTCGCGAATTATTCGCAGGGCTGGCCGGCACCTGATACGGACGTATCCGATCGCGAGTTGTTCAGTGTGTTGCATCGCGACACCAGTTCCGGCATGTACGTGGCTTTGCCGATCGTTACCCGCACCGGCGATGGGGAGCGCGTGTTCCTCTCCCGCCGGGTCACCTCCCGGGAGGGCGAATTTCTCGGCGTGGTGCAGATCAGCGTGAACATCGAATACTTCAATCGCCTCTACAATTCGATCAATTCACTGGCCGATTTGTCCCTCATGTTCCTGCGCAGTGACGGCGCCATCCTGCTGCGATACCCAATGCTAAAGCCGATGGCTGGCGAGAGAATTCCGCCGGCCTCTGAGTGGCATGGGATCGTCGCGCGGGGCGGCGGGTTTCTCCGGGTGGAAGGCCTGTTTGGCCACGGCCCACGCTTCGTCGCTGTGCGCCCTGTGCCGGGCTATCCACTCGTGGTCAACGTCGCGGTTTCCGAATCGGCTTCGCTCGCTCCATGGCGCCGGCGCGCTACCTTGATCGTGATCGGCACGGCGCTGACGCTGGTCTGCTTTGTGCTGATATTATGTGCGCTGTTCGTTCAGCTTCGCAAGCTTGCGCACTCGCGGGCCTCGATCGTCGAGCGCGAAAGCCGGCTCAAGGAGAAATCCCGCGAACTCGAGAGCGCAAACCTGCAGATCGACGCTGCGCTCAACAACATGACGCAAGGGTTGAGCATGATTGACCGGGAGGGCCGGATCGTCGTCTGCAACGGGAAATATCTGCACATGTACGACCTGCCGCCGGAGTTGGTCCGGCCGGGCGCGAATCTCATCGATGTACTCAGCTATCGCCGACAGCACGGAAGTTTCGACGACGATCCGGTGCGTTTTGTGGCCGACATCGAGCGGCGGTTGGCCGCGGGCGAGAAGGTTCAGACCCGGGCTCAGCTCGCTGATGGTCGCATCATCAACGTCGTAAACGAGCCGATGATCGACGGCGGCTGGGTCGCGACCCATGAGGACATCACCGAGCGCCTGCGCAGCGAGGAACGTATTGCCCGCATGGCGCGCCACGATGCCCTGACCGATCTCGCCAACCGCGTGCTGTTCCGCGAGCGCCTGGACGAAGCGTTCCGGCGCTATGAAAGCGAAGGCAAGGGATACACGGTCTTTATCTTCGACCTCGACCTGTTCAAGGCCGTCAACGACTCGCTCGGACATCCGGTCGGCGACTCGCTGCTCAAGGCGGTCGCACGACGTCTGCAGGAGGCAACCCGCGCAACCGACACGGTCGGCCGTCTCGGCGGCGACGAATTCGCGATCCTCCAGCACAGCGAGCGCAATCAGCGCGAAATCGCGGTTGCCCTCGCTACCCGCCTCCTTGAGGTGATCGGCGCGCCCTACGAGGTCGATGGCCACCGCGTCGTCATCGGCATTAGCATCGGCATCGCCATGGCGCCCGATGACGGCCTCGACTCTCGAGCACCTGATGAGGAACGCCGATCTCGCGCTCTATCGGGCCAAGGCCGACGGGCGCAACACGTATCGGTTTTTCGAGCCGGAGATGGATGAGGATTTACGGGTGCGGCGCGGGCTCGAAGTCGATCTCTGCAATGCCATGGCGAACGACGAGTTCGAGGCCTATTACCAGCCCATAATCGAAATCGAAACCGGCGCGATCTGCGCGGTCGAGGCCCTGATCCGCTGGCACCATCCGCTCCACGGGATGATTCCGCCGGACCGCTTCATCCCGGTCGCCGAGGAGCGTGGTCTCATCACGGCGATCGGGCGCTGGATGCTGCGCCAGGCGTGCCGCGACGCGATGCTTTGGCCAACTCACATCCAAGTCGCCGTGAACCTTTCGCCGGTCCAGTTCCGCAACAGCGACCTTTTCGAGATCGTCACCGGGGCGCTCGCGGAACTCGGGGCTGTCGCCTCGGCGCCTTGAGCTCGAAATAACCGAATCGGTGTTGCTGCAAAAGAACTCGCGCGACCTGTCGATCCTGCACCGCATCAAGAGCCTCGGGGTTTCCATCGTGCTTGATGATTTCGGCACCGGGTACTCCTCGCTCAGCTATCTGCGGATGTTTCCCTTCGACAAGATCAAGATCGACAAGTCGTTCGTGAGGGAAATGCCGGACCGCACCGATTGCGCCGCGATCGTGTGTGCGATCACGAGCCTTGGCCGCGAGCTCGACATGATCACCACCGCCGAAGGGGTGGAGACCGAACAACAGCTTGAACTCGTGCGCGCGGCCGGCTGCAAGCTCGTCCAGGGCTTTCTGTTCAGCCGGCCTTGTCCCGTCACCGAGCTTGAATTCACCCGCGCCCGCGCGGCCGAGCCGGCCAGGTTGGCAACCGGTTGATCGCGCCGAACTCCACGATGGCTCTCTCCGGGGCTGGCGGCGATGCCGGCTCCGCGTCCCGCTTTAGCAGGCTGCTGAAAAACGTCACCTGACAAGTCGCTGCGAATATGATTCCGTGCCTTGTGGATTGGCGGAGGTGGGAATGCGGGGCTCGGACACACGAACGGGCGAGCTGTTTTCGTATGTGGACTTGGAAAAGCGGGTACCTGCCAAGCATCCATTGCGTTTGGTGCGCGAGGTCGTGAACGACATCCTGGCGGCGCTCGACGGGGATTTTGCCAGCGTCTATGCGGATAGCGGTCGGCCATCGATTGCGCCTGAGCGTCTGCTGCGGGCGCTTTTGCTTCAAGCCTTCTATACGATCCGTTCGGAGCGGCAGCTGATGGAGCAGCTCGATTACAATCTGCTGTACCGCTGGTTCGTCGGGCTCGGCGTGGATGACCCGGTGTGGGTGCCGACCGTATTCACGAAGAACCGCGATCGGTTGCTGGAGGCCGATGTGGCGAGGAGGTTCCTGGCCGAACTCATGAATCACAAGAAGTTGCGCGGGTTGTTGTCGGACGAACATTTCTCGGTCGACGGCACGCAGATTGCGGCCTGGGCGTCGATGAAGAGCTTCAAGGCGAGGGATGGTTCGAGTGATCCGCCTGGTCCGGGCCGCAACGGCGAGCGCGACTTCCATGGCGAGAAGCCCGCCAACGCCACGCATGCCTCGACCACGGACCCAGAGGCCAAGCTTTATCGCAAGGGACAAGGCAAGGAAGCCAAGCTCAGCTTCATGGGGCATACGCTGATGGAAAATCGCAGCGGTCTCGTGGTCGCGACTGCGCTGACCCAAGCCAATGGAACTGCCGAGCGCAAGGCCGCGGAAGAGATGATCGTGCGCTATTCGCCGGGGGCGCGTCGCATCACTCTCGGCGCCGACAAGGGCTACGACGCCGCAGCCTTCGTGGCCGATCTGCGAGCCCTCAACGTAACGCCACACATCGCGCAGAATATCACTGGACGACGCTCCGCGGTTGACGCCCGGACCACACGGCATCCCGGATATGCGGTGAGCCAGCAGAAGAGGAAGCGCATCGAGGAACCATTCGGTTGGGCCAAGACGATCGGCGGATTCGCCCGGCCGATGCTCCGCGGCGCCAAAAGGCTCGGCTTCAAATTCACCCTGACGATGGCCAGCTACAATCTGATCCGACTCCCCAAACTCATTGAGGCATGAAGCCGACCAAAACCGACGATCCGAACGCCACCGCAAGACGCGCAGACCATCAAAACAAGCAGTCGAACAACCTCAACCAGTCAGATATCGTCTTTCGACACGAATTTCAGCAGCCTGTTAGAGGCTATATTGTGATCGCGGAATTGCTCGACGCGGCTTGTCGGTCATATGGTGCCGTTTTGGTCGATATCGACGACTGGGCTCAAGCTCCGGCGGCTGTGTCGGCCGCGGTTGCGTGCAAGGGGGAGAGTTATGGCCAAGACAGCAGCAAGAAAGCATGCAGACAAATCTGCAACTAAACTTGCACCTGAACTTGCACCTAAACCTGTGGACCAATCCGCACGCTATCCGAGCGGCGCCAATCCGCGCGGCTATCAGGACATCCTCTACGAGGTGAACGATGGGGTCGCCTGGGTGACCATCAACCGGCCGCGCGTGCTTAACGCATTCCGCGAGCAGACCCTCGACGAAATGATCGATGCGCTCAGGACGACCCGGCACGATCCATCGATCGCCTGCGCGGTGTTGACCGGGGCGGGCAACAAGGCGTTTTCGGCGGGCGGCGATTTCTACGCCATGATGCGCCTCAATTGGACCAACGCGGCGATGTGGAACGACCGCATGCAGGGGCTCGCCATGACGATCCGCGGTCTGCCGATCCCTGTGATCGCCATGGTCAATGGTTGGTGCATGGGCGGCGGCCACGAACTCGCGTTGTGGTGCGATCTCGTCATCGCGGCGGACAACGCGGTACTGGGCCAGACCGGTGCCAAGGTCGGCGCCTGCCCGACCGTCGGAGCGACACAATACCTGCCGCGCATCGTCGGCGAGCGGCTCGCCCGGGAGATGATCTTCTGCGCCCGCCGCTTTGACGCTGCGGAAGCCGTCGCCATCGGTCTCATCAATAAATGCGTGCCGCGGCATGACTTGCTGAGGGAAACGCTGGTCTGGTGCGACACCATCAAAGGCCATAGCCCACAGACGCTGCGCATGACCAAGAAGAGCCTGAATTTCGAATCCGACCAACTCTACGCCTCTTGGCAGCACGGCATGGAGCTTCTCGCCCATGTGTGGGGCTCGGAGGAAAGTCTTGAAGGCATGGGCGCCTTCATGCAGGGCCGCAAGCCCGACTTTCAAAAGTTCCGCATGCGCAACAAACAAGACCTCGAGGCCTATCTGGATGGCTGCGCCCGAGACCTGAATGCACCTCCCTCGATGCGCAAAAATCGCAATCCCGGTACTGCCAAGAACGGCAAGCCGGCCCGATGAGCTCCGAGGGAAACGGTGCCCTCGTCGGCGTTCGCGTGCTCGATTTGACCCGTGTGCTCGCCGGACCGATGTGCGCCATGATGCTTGGCGACATGGGCGCCGACGTCATCAAGGTCGAGCCGCCGGCGGGCGGCGACGATACCCGCAGTTGGGGGCCTCCCTTTGTGGCGGGCGAATCCGCTTACTTCCTCGGGGCCAACCGCAACAAGCGCTCAATGACGCTCAACATGGCGGCGCCGGCCGGCCAGAAGCTGCTCGCCGGGTTGATCGAGAAGTCCGACGTGGTGATCGACAACTTCAAGCTTGGCACGATGGCGAAATGGGGCTTTACCGATGCTTGGTTCGACGCGAATGCGCCGCGCGTCGTGCGATGTTCCATCACGGGCTATGGCTCGAGCGGCCCTAAGGCGTCGCTGCCGGGCTATGATTTCATCCTCCAGGCAGAGTCCGGCCTGATGAGCATCTGCGGCGAGCCTGATGGCGCGCCCACCAAATACGGCGTCGCCATTGTCGATGTCTGCACCGGCATGCTGGCCTGCAACGCGATCCTCGCGGCGCTCAACGCCCGGCACGCCAGCGGACGGGGGCAGAAGGTCGAAGTCTCGCTCTACGAGTCCTCGCTGTTCATGCTGGTCAACGTGGCATCGAACGTGTTGGTGGCGGGCCGCGGCGGCGCCCGGTTCGGCAACGGTCATCCAAGCATCGTGCCCTACACCACCTATCGGGCCAAAGACGCCATGATGGCACTCGCCATCGGCAACGACTCCCAGTTCGCCAAATGCGTCGCGGTGCTCGGCCATGCGGAATGGGCCGAGGACCCGCGCTTTGCGTCGAACCGCGCCCGGGTCGAGCACCGTCTTGTCCTCGATTGCGCCATCGCGGAGGCGCTCGCGGCCGACACCGCCGACAACTGGCTGACGAAGCTCAAGGCCGTCGGCGTGCCGTGCGGCCGAATCAATTCGGTGGCCGAAGCGCTCGCCGATCCGCAGACGCAGGCGCGGCACATGATCGAGACGGTGCAACATCCGACCATCGGCGACCTCAAGCTCGTCGGAATGCCCTACAAGTTCTCCGGCACTCCGGCCTCGGTGCGGCGGCCGCCGCCTACGCTTGGCGAGCACACCGCAGAGATTTTGCAGAGCGAGCTGGGCCTCGACGACGCCGCGGTCGCGGCTCTGGGTCAGGAGAAGGTGATCTAGCGGTGAACCTCGCGGGGGCGAGTGTCAGGGCAGTGCGTCTGCCGCCGGACCCCAAGATTGACTTTCGCAAAGGACATCGTTCACTTCGTTTTTCGTGGCGGTTCTCGTGGGCCGCTTCCTTCCGCCCTTTTTACCAGGCAGCGAGCTGACCATGCTGCATGCGATAACGTCCTGCAAAGCAGGTGACCGCCAGTGAGTCCGACCGAGGCGCCGCGCCCTTCCATTGCCTGCGCCGCCCCCATGGACGCCTTGCTGCGGCCGCAGTCGATCGCGCTCGTCGGAGCCTCGGATACCAGTCGCGGCGGCTGGGCTGAGCGGCTATACGATAATCTCGCGCTGATGGACTTTCCGGCGCGGCTCTATCTCATCAATCCGAACCGCGCCGAAGTCTGGGGACGACGCTGTTATTCCGACTTCGCCGCGCTCCCGGAGCCGGTCGATCTTGCTCTCACCGTCATCCCGAGCGCCGCGGTTCCGGCAACGCTCGCGGAAGCCTGCTCCCACGGTCTGCGCTCGGCCATCGTCTATGCGGCGGAGTTCGGCGAAGGCGGGGATGAGGAAGGCGCGGCGCGGGCACGCGCGCTCCTCGACCTGCGAGCGCGTTACGGTCTGCGAATGTGCGGCCCGAACTGCATGGGTCTGCTGTCGCTGCGCGAGCGGCTGCTGCTCTATCCGACCGGGCGCATCCGCAGTGTCGAACCCGGCCCGATCGGCCTCGTGTTCCAGTCGGGCGGCACGTTCCAATACTGGCTGGAGCAGGCGAGCGTGCGCGGCCTCGGCTTCTCCTACTGCGTGTCGAGCGGCAACGAGCTCGACCTTGATCTCGCCGACTATCTCGACTTCCTGATCGGGGACGACAACACGAAGATCATCGTCTGCTTGGTCGAGGGAATCCGCCGGCCGTCGGCTTTCATGGCGGCCGCCGCTCGGGCGCTGGCGCTCGGTAAGCCGATCCTGATGCTCAAGAGCGGCCGCAGCGAACGCGGCAAGGCCACCGCCATGAGCCACACCGGCGCGCTTGCCGGCGATGACGACGTGTTCAATGCGCTGTGCCGCCGCTACGGCATCGTCCGCTGCCATGATCTCGACGAGTTGATCGAGACCTGCGTGGCGTTCGCCCCGGGCCGGCTACCCAGGGGCGGCCGCATGGGCTTCGTGACAGTATCCGGCGCCACCAACGGGCTGATCGCCGACTACGCGAGCGAGGAGTGCGCGACGCTCGCCACATTGGCGCCGCCGACGTTGGACCGGCTCGCCGGCATGATTGCCCCCGGTCTCGTCGCCGGCAACCCGCTCGATGTCGGCGCCGCAAACGTAAGGCACGTCGGAAAATTGGCGGAAATCTGTAAGATCGTGGTGTCTGATCCAGGCGTCGATATGCTCGGGGTATTGGGCCAACTCCCGACCCAGCCGGACGAGGCACCCGACCCTGCCATCTTTGCCGGCCTCGCGGCTGCGACCGAAAAACCCGTCATGGTGTTCGGCCGGCTGGCGCAGAACGTATCTACCGCCGCCCGCGACTATCAGAAGAAGACCGGACTGCCTTTCATCCAGGGCGTGCCCGCAGCGATTCGCGCCATGCAGGCGCTGGCGACCTATGTGGGCCGTCGCGGACAGCCGGCGTCTGCTCCGCCGCCGCCGATTGCGCGCGCTTTGCCGGGGGGTGCCGCGCTCGATGCGCTCTTGGTGTCGCATGGACTCACGCCGCCGCGTAGCGCGAACGCGCCGACGCCTGAGGCCGCCGGGGCCCGTGCCGCGGACATCGGCTTCCCGGTGGCGCTCAAGATCATATCGCCCGACATCTCCCACAAGACGGAGGCCGGCGGGGTCGCAATCGGATTGGCCGACCGCGCCGCGGTGATTGCGGCCACCCAGTCAATGCGGGCCAGACTCGCGGCGCAGCAGCCGGGGGCGCGGATCGACGGCTTCCTGGTGCAAGAAATGGCGTCGGGCCTTGAATATATCGTCGGCGCGCGCACTGACCCGCTCTACGGTCCATTCCTGGTGCTCGGCCTCGGCGGTACCACGGTCGAGGTGCTTAACGACACTGCGATCGTGCTGCTGCCGGTCGAAGAGCCGGACGTGCGCGCGATGCTCGCCTCGCTGCGTTCCGCGCCTCTGCTCGGCGCGTTTCGCGGAAGTCCGGCGCGCGACGTCGACGCCCTGGTGGGCGCGGTGCTCGGCCTGTCGCGGCTGTTCCTCGACCACCGTTCATCGGTGAGCGACATCGAGGTCAATCCCCTCGTGGTTGGCGCCGACGGGCAGGGCGTGCGCGCCGTCGACGTGCGCGTCGTGTGCGCCCCCACCCGAGAGAACGCATAGCATCTCAAGCCGCCAATCCGCGTTGAACCGCGGATTGGGCTGCGTTAATCCCGCTTACCGGCCAATTGGCTCAACACCCTTCAACGGAAACGCATAATGGACTCCGACGCCGACATGAACTTCGAACTGCCGTCCGAGTTGCGCATGCTCAAGGAATCGGTGCGGCGCTTCGTCGATAGCGAAATGATCCCGGTGGAGATGCGTTCGCGGGTCGGCGACGGGATGGACCCTGCCATCAAGGCAAGCCTTGAGGAAAAGGCCAAGGCGCTCGGCCTGTCCCAATACGATGTGCCCGAGGAATATGGCGGCCAGGGTCTGGGCCTGCTCGCCAAGGCGGTGGTTTGGTCGGAACTCGGACGCACCATCGCGCTGCCGCCGCGATCGGTCGAGATTTTCGGGCCCAACATCAGCCCGCTGCTCTATCTCATGAATGCCGAGCAGAAGGAGCGCTATCTGGTGCCGACGCTGCGCGGCGGGCTGAAATGGTGCTTCGCCCAGACCGAGCCCGAAGCCGGCGGCGATCCGGCGCGCATCCGCACCTCGGCGGTGCGCGACGGCGACCACTACGTCATCAACGGCCACAAGCGCTTCATCACCGGTGGCGGCAGTGCCGATTATGCCCAGGTGATCGCCGTGACGGATCGCGAAAAGGGCGCGCGAGGGGGCATCTCCACCTTCGTGGTCGACATGAAGGCCCCGGGCGTGAAGCGGTTGCGCGAGCAGAAGCTCGTCATCGACGACCGGCCCTGGGAACTGCTGTTCGAGAATGTGCGCGTACCAGCGAGCGACCTGATCGGCAAAGAGGGCGACGGCTTCAAGCTGGCGCAGACTTGGCTCAGCATCGGGCGCATACGCCATGCCGCGCGTGGCATCGGGGTGATCGATCGCTGCCTTGAGATGGGTGCGAGCTATGCCAAGCAGCGGGTCACGTTCGGGGCGCCGCTCGCGGATCGGCAGTCCGTGCAATTCTCGCTGGCCGACTCTTACATGGACCTGCACCAGTTGCGGCTTATGACCTATGACGCCGCGCTCAAATACGACCAGGGCCGCGACATCAGGGTCGAGGCCTATATGGGCAAGATTTTCGGCGACGCCCAATCCTTCATTGCCGCCGATCGCTGCCTCACCATCCATGGCGGGATAGGGCTCACCACCGACCTGCCGATCGAGAAGTTCTGGCGCGACCAGCGCAGCATGATGATCACCGAGGGTCCCGAACGAAATTCTGAAAATGACCCTGGCACGCCATGTGCTAAAGGCCTATGGCGCCTAGCGTCTGGGCGAAGCGCCGCCTGTTGCCGCAGCAGAAAGCAGGCGGCCGCGGACCGTTCGAACGTGAAAATAACCAAGCATATTAGTGCTTTGCGCGCGACGATTGCCGTGCCGCTGCATCGCGCCTACATTCACCTTACCTAGTAGATACCTAGTAGATCAGGAGATTCTGCAATGTTGTCGCGGCGCGCGCTGATAATGGCGGGGGGCGGCGGCTTGGCGTTCGCGGCAGGGCCGGCGCGAGCGGCAGCCGTCATGACCGACGATGGCTTCTATCGCGAGGATTGGTTCCTCGAAAGTTTTCTGGAGCTTGGCGACGATCTTAAAAGTGCCGCCGCAGCCGGCAAGCAACTTGCCGTGATGTGGGAGCAACGCGGCTGCCCCTATTGCCGGGAGACCCACTTGGTCAATTTCGCTCAGAAAGACATCGAGAACTATGTCCGCATGCACTTCGAGGTCGTCGAGCTTAATCTCCATGGCTCCCGCATCGTCACCGATTTCGATGGCAAGAAGCTCGGCGAGAGCCAGCTCGCGGCCAAATATGGCGTGCGAGGCACACCAACCATCCAGTTTTTCCCCGATCGAGGCTCCGACCTTGCCGCGTTGACGCCGCGCGAGCGCGAGGTCAACCGCATCCAAGGCTATCTCGCACCGAAGGACTTTATCCGCATGTTCGCGTTCGTCGGCGATCACGGCTATGAGCGGGGATCGTTGCGCGATTATCTGCGCCGGCAGAGTTGATCAGGCGCTCGATCATCGTGCGGACGAGACAGCGCCGATGACAATTTGGATCAAATCCCTTGTGTTTTGCGGTCGTCTTGGTGTCACCGGCGGCCGGACAGGCTGCGGCCCCGCTCGTCACGTTCAAGATTGTGGTGACGCACGGTATGCCGACCATCCCGGTACCGCTGACCGATACGGCCGGGGACCCCAAACGGGGGGAACAGGTCGTGATCGAGCGTCGTCTCGGGAATTGCCTGTCGTGCCACGAAATGAGCGCGCTGCGGCAGGAGGAATTTCACGGCGAGATCGGCCCCTCGCTCGATGGCGTCGCCAAGCGTTTGGACATCGCGGCGTTGCGCCTGATCGTCGTCGATCCGAAGCAGGTATTCGGCGACGCCACCGTGATGCCGGCATTCTATCGGGTCGACGGTCTCAATCGGGTAAGGCCGCAATTCGCCGGCAAGCCGATCCTCACCGCTCAGCAGGTCGAAGACGTCGTCGCGTATCTCACAACCCTGAAGTAGGCGGAACCGGCGCAATGCGCCGAATGAAAGATGACAATGTCGCAAGCAACGTCGGAAATATCGCGCGGAGTGAGCCGCCGCCACGCTCTGGCAACCGGCGCCGGCGCGGTCGCGGTGGGCTTCGGCCTCGCCGCCGGACCGGCGCGGGCGGGGAATGATTATGCCGAGCAAATCCGAAATTCACCGGCGGCAAGCAGCCGGTGGAGGGGCGGGTCCGGCTTGAACTGCCGGAGCTTGCCGAAAACGGCAATACGGTGTCGATGTCGGTCGCCGTGGACGCCCCCGTGGGAGACGCCCATGTGCAGGAAATCCTCGTGGTGGCGCCGGCCAATCCCAATGCCCGGGTGATACGGTTCCGCTTTTCGGCCACGAGCGTGCCCGAAGCGGCGACCCGCATCCGCCTTGCCGAGACCCAGAACGTGATCGCGGTCGCCAAGCTGAGTGACGGCACCTTTTTCTCAACCACGCGGCAGATCAAGGTGACGATCGGCGGCTGCGGCGGCTGACGCCGCAGGATTCGGAGTACGCCATGGCAGACGTCAAACCCCGCATCAAGCTCGACAAGCAGAGGTCCGCCGGGGCGAGATCGTCGAGGTCAAGACGCTCGTGTCCCACGTCATGGAGACCGGCCTGCGCCACGACGCTCGACGGCAAGCTTATCCCGCGCATGATCATCAACACATTCACGCGTGCAGCTCAACGGCAAATTCGTGTTCGGCTGCGATCTCGAGAGCGCGATTTCGGCCAACCCGTACTTTCCAGTTTCGGTTCAAGCCGGAGGAATCCGGCACGTTGACATTCGTCTGGATTGATGACGAAGGCATGAGGATCGAGGCGACCGAGACGATCAAGGTGATATGACGGAATTGAGCATCTCGGTCCGGAGCATGCCGTCGCCGCGAAGGAGCGTTATGACGCCCCGCTTTCCGTTGTTTGCCATTGCACTGATTGCGGCTTCGCCGTCGCTTCCGTTGCCGTTGGCGTTGGCCTCGCGGAGAGCGAGCTTGAGCATCCGCACTGGCAAGGCCATGGCATCAAAGCGCCTGGAGCCCGACTATCCTTTGCAGGAGATCGTCTCAGGTTACTGGTTCCGCACCAAGGAGACCCGGGCGATCCAGGACGACGATCTCAACAATCCGGGATTTTTCGGCGTTGAGGAAGGCGAGCGGCTGTGGTCGAAGCCTGACGGCACGGCGGCGAAATCCTGCGCAAGCTGCCATCAGGATGCGGCGGCCTCCATGAAGGGCGTTGGCGCGACGATGCCGAAATGGAGCGACAAGCTCGACAAGCCGGTCAATCTGGAGCAGCAGATCAACATCTGCCGGACGAGCGCATGGGCGCCGCGCCTTGGGCTTCGGTTCGGACGAACTCGACCGCGATGACGACCTATGTGCGCTATCAGTCCCGCGGAATGCCGGTCGTCGCCGCGGACCGACGGTCCGATGTCGCCGTGGTTCGCGCGAGGCAAAGCACTCTATTCAACGCGCGTCGGACGAGCTCGATCTCGTCCTGCGCCAATTGCCACGACACTAACTACGGCAAATATCTGCGCGCCGATTTCCTCAGTCAAGGCCAGACCGAACGGCTTTCCGGTCTATCGCCTGCGCGAACAGCGCCTGGTGCCGCTGCATGAGCGCATGGAAGGCTGCGTGTACGACGTCCGCGGCATTCCATATCCGCCGCTCTCCGACGATGCGATGCGCTCGAACTCTACCTCGCCTGGCGCGGTACCGGCCTGCCGGTGGAAACGCCGGCGGTGCGGAATTGACAACGCGGCGCGAATTCCTCGAAATTGCCGCCGCCGTGACGGCGGGGGTGCCAGCCGTGGCGGGCGGATGGTCGCGCGCATTCGCTCAGCAGCGTCTGCGGCAGGCGGACCTTCTTGCCTTCGAGCCGGTCGGCAACGTCACGCTTGTTCATATTGCCGACCTTCACGCCCAGCTCGTGCCGATCTATTTCCGCGAGCCTTCGGTCAATATCGGCGTCGGTGAAGCGCGCGGGCGCGTGCCGCATGTCACGGGCGCCGCATTGCTCGATCTCTACGGCATTCGGCGCGGCTCGCCCTTGGCGCACGCGCTGTCGGCGGAGGATTTCGCGGCGCTGGCCGCCGCATACGGCCGCATGGGCGGGCTCGACCGCATCGCGACGGTCGTGGCCGCGATTCGCGCCGAGCGCGGCGACCGCGTCGTCTTCCTCGATGGCGGCGACACTTGGCAGAACAGCTACACCTCGCTCGTGAGCCGGGGCCAGGACATGGTCGACTGCATGGCACTGCTACGGCCCGACGCCATGGTGGGCCACTGGGAATTCACCCTGGGCACTACGCGCGTCAAGGAACTTGCGCAATCGCTCGGCTTTCCGTTTCTCGGCCTCAATGTGCGGGACACCGAATGGGATGAGCCGGTCTTTCCCGCCATGACCATGATCGAGCGCGGCGGCGTGAAGATCGCCGTGCTCGGCCAGGCCTATCCGTATACGCCGATCGCCAATCCGCGCTGGATGATCCCCAATTGGACGTTCGGGATTCGCGAGAACGACGTGCGGGCGGAGGTCGACAAGGCGCGCGCCGCCGGCGCCGGCCTCGTGGTGCTGCTGTCCCATAACGGCTTCGATGTCGACCGCAAGCTCGCTGCCCGGGTGCCGGGGATCGACGTGGTGCTGACCGCCCACACCCACGATGCGCTGCCGGATGTCGTCAAAGTTGGCAGGACACTGCTCGTCGCCTCGGGCGGCCACGGCAAGTTCGTCTCGCGCCTCGATCTCGACGTGAGCGGCGGGGAGGTCAAGGCCTTTCGCTACAGGCTGATCCCCATCTTTGCCGATGCCATCACGCCGGACCCTCAGGTGGCGGCAAAGATCGCCGCCTTCCGGGCGCCGCACCTGTCGCATCTTTCCGAAGTGGTCGGCCGCACCGACACGCTGCTTTACCGGCGCGGCAATTTCAACGGCACGCTCGACGACGTCGTCTGCGACGCGCTGGTGGCCGGGCGCGACGCCGAGATCGCGCTGTCGCCGGGTCTGCGGTGGGGCGCCGCGCTGCTGCCGGGCCACGCCATCACCCGCGAAGATATCTATAACGCCACCGCGCTCACCTATCCGGCCGCCTACCGCACCGTGATGACAGGGGCGCGGATCAAGGACATCCTTGAGGACATTGCCGACAATCTATTCAATCCCGATCCCTACTACCAGCAGGGCGGCGACATGGTGCGAACCGGCGGCATCGGCTACACGATCGACATCGCTCAGCCGATCGGCCGACGTATCTCCGAACTGCGGCAGCTGCGCTCCGGCGCGCCGCTTGAAGCCGCCAAGGACTACGTGGTCTCGGGCTGGGCGAGCGTCAACGAAGGCACGCAGGGGCCGCCGATCTGGGACGTGGTGACCGATCATATCGCGGCGGGCGGTGTCGTTGCTCCCACGACGGGCGGGCAGGTGAGGGTGGTCGGCATTTGAACGAACTTGTCCTGAGGCCGCTCGGCGGCATTCCCATGATCAAGGCGGGCGACGACCTCGCCGCCATTATCCTAGACGCGCTGCGGTCATCGGAGCACACCCTGCGCGCCGGAGATGTGATGGTCCTGGCCCAGAAGATCGTCTCCAAGGCGGAAGGCCGCATGGTCGACCTGCGCACCGTCAGCCCGTCCTCCCGCGCCATCAAGCTCGGCGAGGCGACCGAGAAGGACCCGAGGCTGGTCGAACTTATCCTGTCGGAATCGACCGATGTGCTGCGCCATCGCCCGGGCGTGATTATCGTGGCCAACAGGCTCGGCATGGTGCTGGCCAACGCCGGCATCGACCGCTCGAACGTTGACGGAGAGGATTACGCGCTTCTGCTGCCAGCCGATCCCGACCGCAGTTGTGGCGAAATCAGGCGAAAGCTCGCCGAGGCAACCGGCGTCGATGCCGCCGTCATGGTGATCGACAGCATCGGCCGCGCCTGGCGCAACGGCACCGTGGGTACCGCCATCGGGGTCAGCGGGCTGCCGGGGTTGCTCGACCTGCGCGGCCAACCGGATCTGTTCGGCCGCGCCCTGGAGACCACCGAGGTCGGGCTCGCCGATGAGCTTGCGGCGGCGGCCTCGCTGGTGATGGGGCAGGCCGGCGAAGGTCGCCCAGTGGTGCTGGCGCGCGGGCTGGGATATGCGCGCCGCGACGGCTGCGGGCAGGAGCTTATTCGCCCTCGGGAGAAAGATTTGTTTCGATGACACACCTTCGATGACAGAAGCCATCGTGGCGCCGGCGCCGGTATCGGCGGCAGCCTTCCATGAACTGCTACGCTCCCGCCGCTCGATCCGGAACTTCCGGCCCGAGGCGCCCGTGGCGGGCACGCTGGAGCGCCTGTTCGCGACCGCCGCCGCGGCGCCGTCGGCGCACAACCGGCAGCCTTGGCGCTTCGTGGTGATCGACGAGGCGCCAGCCGAAGGCGGCGCTCGCCCGCGCCATGGGCGAGCGCCTCGCCGTCGACCGCCGCCGTGACGGCGACCCCGAGGACGCCATCGCCCGCGACGTCGTGCGCTCGTTTGCCCGGATGACCGGTGCGCCGGTCCTGATCCTGGTTTGTTTGACGCTCGAGCACGCGGACGTCTATCCGGATACCGGCGCGTAATCATGCCGAGTTCCTGATGGCCGTACAGGGCACCGCGATGGCGGCACAGAACCTGCTCGTCGCCGCTCACGCGGAAGGTCTTGCGGCGTGCTGGATGTGCGCGCCGCTGTTTTGCCCGGACGTGGTGCGGGGCGCCGTTGGCGTGCCGGATCACTGGCAGCCCCAGGCGCTGATCGCGCTCGGGGCGGCGGCCGATGCCGGCCGCGCAAGGCCGCGCCGCCCGGTTGGTGATTTCGTCATGCGGGCGCGATGACGATCGACGATCCGACCGGGATCGTGGCGCTTGCCGGCGGCGTGGGCGGGGCCAAGCTCGCCGACGGCCTCGCGCGAACTCCTGGGTGGCCGGCTGACTGTCGTTGTCAACACCGGCGACGACTTCGAGCATCTTAGTCTCCACGTCTCGCCCGATCTCGACACCGTGATGTATACGCTCGCCGGAATCGCCAACCCGCAGACCGGCTGGGGTATCGCCGGCGAGACCTGGAATTTCATGACCCAAATGGAGCGCCTCGGCGGCCCGGCCTGGTTCCGCCTCGGCGATCGCGATCTCGCGACCCATGCGCTGCGCACCGAGCGGCTGCGCGCCGGGGAGACGCTCACTTCCGTCACGGCGGACCTATGCCGGGCGTTGGACATAATGCCCGCGCTCGTTCCAATGAGCGACGATCCGGTGCGCACCGTGATCCGCACCGATGGCGGCGAACTGCCGTTCCAGCATTATTTTGTCCGCCTCGCCTGCGCGGTGCCGGTTACCGGCATCCGCTACGACGGTGCCGTTGCGGCCGCGCTTAATCCGGCGCTGACGCAGGCCCGCCCGGCCGCGATCGTGATCTGTCCGTCGAACCCATATCTCAGCATCGATCCGATTCTCGCGGTCCCCGGTGTACGCGACTGGATCGCGGCGCTCTGCGTCCCGGTCGTTGCGGTGTCGCCGATCGTCGGCGGCGCCGCCATCAAGGGACCGGCGGCAAAGATCATGCGTGAACTTGGCGTGCCGGTGACCGCGGCCGCGGTCGCACGGCACTATGCCGGCCTGATCGACGGCATTGTCATCGACGAGGCCGACGCCGGCCTTGTCGCCGAGATCGAAGCCGCCGGCATCGCGGCGCGGGTCGCGCCCGCCGTGATGCGGACTCCTGCCGACCGCGTCGCGCTTGCCCGCGTTTGCCTCGATTTCGTCAGGAAAATCGCCGAGGATCGGCGGCGATGAACCTGATCACCCTGATCCCCTGCAAGAACCTCGACCGCGGCAAGTCGCGACTGGCCGGATGTCTCTCGGCGCGCTCGCGCCGGGCGCTCTGCGAGTTCTTCCTGTGCCGCACGCTCGATGTAGCGACGGTTGCGGTGGGTGCCGAAAACGTGCGCGTCGTCACCGGCGATCCGCGCGTCGTCGCCCTCGCGGCCGAGTATGGCGTTGCCGCCATCACCGACCGTGATGCTGATCTCAACGAGGCGCTCGCGCAGGGGCGCGATCGCGCGCTGGCGGAGACCGGCGACCGCGCCGGCCTCATCCTGCCGATTGATCTGCCGCTGGCGACGCCGGCGGCGCTCGCGCGGGTCGTGGCCGCGCCGGAGGCGGCCGTCATCGTTCCCGACGAGGGCGCCGACGGCACTAACATCCTGCGCCTTGCGCCGGTGGCGTTCCGGCAATTCCGCTTCACATACGGCCCGCGGAGCTACGCGGCCCACCGCACCCAGGCGATCGAGGTCGGATTAGCGGTGCGCAGCGTGCACGATCCGCTTCTCATGTTCGACGTCGACACCCCCGAGCAATACCGCCGCTGGGCCGAGCACGACCCCGCGTGGTCGCGGGGCTGACCGTTGCAGCAGCGCGCACTGTGATCACAGTAACAACTTGACCTTTGGCCGGAACCCCGGAAAAGATGGACTTCAGTTCAGCGGGATGTCCCGAATGCGCATCGCGGTGCCGGATCTCGTATCCAACTCGTATTTTGTGGCGTCTGCCGCCGATGCTCTCGGTTTTTACCAGGCCGAAGGGCTTGATCTCACCGCGGTGCTGATCTCGCCGATCGAGAAGTGCCTGCTGGCGCTGCGCAATGGCGAGGTCGACTTCGTTGGCGCCGCAACCCATGCGCCGCTGCTGTCGTTCCCTGAATTTCAGGGTGCCAAGCTTCTGTGCGCGCAATCGCAGGGGCTATACTGGTTTCTCGTGATGCGGCGTGCGCTTGGATTGAAGCGTGGCGAGTTCGACGGGCTCAAGCGCACCAGGATCGCGGCCGCGCCGTTTGTGGGACTGACACTGCGCCGTGTCCTTGTGGCCGCCGGCATCGATCTGGAGCGTGAGCGTATCGAGATCGTAAATCCGCCGGTGTCGCGGCTGCCGGGCATCAATTTCGGTGTCGCCGCCGCGGAAGCCCTGGATAAGGGCGAGATCGACGGCTTCTTCGCCAACGGCATGGGCACCGAAGTCGCGGTGCGGCGCGGGGTCGGCGACATCGTGCTCGATCTGCGCCGTGGCGACGGACCACCCGAATGCTTCAACTATACGATGTCGTCAATTTTCACCACCGATCGCCTGATCGCCGACAACCCGCAAGCCGCCGCGGCAGTGGTGCGGGCGATCGTACATACCCAGAAGGCGCTGAAGAGCGACATAACGCTGGCGAGCGCGGCCGGCACGAAACTGTTTCCGGCCTACGAGGCGGGGTTGATCGCCGACATCGTGTTGCGTGACCTGCCGTTCTATCGGCCGGAGATTTCCTACTCGTCGGTCACAGCCATGCTGGGTTTTGCGCGGGACATCGGCATGCTCAAATCCGACAAGCTGTCCTATCAGCAGGTCGTCGCCACCCAGTTCTCGAATTTGTGGGATCTCTGAGAGCGCATGCGTCAGGACGTCGTCGACCGCGAGGTTCGCGCCATGAAGGAGGCGCGGCTCGATGCCATCGTGTCCTGCTCGCCGGAAAATTTCGCCTATGTGACGGGTTTCATGTCGCCGACCCAGCCGCTGATGCGATGGCGCCACGCCATGGCGGTGGTCACGGCGGACGGCAGAGCAGCACTGGCGGTGGTCGACATGGAGGCGAGTACGATCCGGGCCAAGGCCGGGGCGGCGGCGGACATCGCGGTGTGGCACGAGTTCAAGTTCGACGCCATGGCGGTTCTTGCCGGCGTTCTGGAGCGGCTCGGACTGGCATCGGGGCGCATCGGCATCGAGCTCGATTATCTGCCGGCCGCGGATTATGCCGACCTCGGTCGGCTCCTGCCACAGGCCCGGTTCGTTCCGGCCCAGGCGCTGCTGGCGCGCCTGCGCCAGCGCAAGACCGCGGCCGAAATCGACATCCTGCGCAACCTGTCACGCATCGCTGATCGCGCCATCGGCGACGCCTACAAGGCGGTCACGGGGGGCGCGACCGAGATGGACCTCGCGGCCGCCCTGACCCGCAGCATCTATGAGCAGGGCGCCGAGTATTTCAAGTTGATGATCGTGGCGACCGGCGAACGCAGCGTGTTCCCGAATGTCGGCCCGACCCGCCGCGTCCTCAAGCGCGGCGACGTCTGCCGGGTCGAAATATTTCCCATGATCGGCGGCTACCATGCCGGGGTGTGCCGCACCGCGGCTGTGGAAGAACCGCCGCCCGAGGCGGAGCGCATCTGGGCGAACCTCACCGCCTGCAAGCATATGTTGCTCTACGCCATCAAGCCGGGCGCGTCGAGCCGCGCCATCTACGAGCTTTACCTGAACAAGACCGGTGAACTGAAGCTGCCGCGAATCTCCTTCATTGGACACGGCATCGGGTTGCACCTGCACGAGGACCCTTATCTCGGTCCGACCGACGATCAGCCGCTCGAGGCCGGTATGGTGCTCGGCATCGAGCCGCTGATCTACGAGACCGGGTTCGGCTTCGGCATGCAGAACAAGGACATGGTCTTGGTCACCGACACCGGCTGCGAACTGCTGTCGGACTATACCGACACTGACCGTCTGATCATCGTGAAATGAGTTCGACGATCCATTTTCGGATTTGCCCAAGGGTCGCAACGACATGATGCGTATCGGCGTGTTCTTCGACGGCTTTACCTCCACGGCGGAAATGCTCGATGTTGCTCGCCGCGCCGAGGAGGCTGGCGCCCACAGCCTGTGGTTCGCCCAGCACATGGGCTACCGCGACGCCATCGTGTGGGCGACGGCGGCGGCCCACGCGACGCGAACGATCGCGCTGGTGCCGACCGCGATCAGCCCCTATCTGTGGCCGCCACTTCCGGTCGCCATGGCGATGGGTACGCTTGGCGAGATCGCGCCGGGACGGGTCCGGCTGGTGGCCTCGGTCGGCAATCTCCTCAATCTCGGCGAGTCCGGTGCGGAGCCGGTGGCGCCGATCCGGGTCATGCGCGAATACGTGGAGGCGCTGCGCGCACTCCGCGCCGGCGAGGTGGTGCGCAACGACGGCCGCGTCCACACGCTGCGCGGCGCCAAGATGGTGTTCGATGCCGGCGCGCCCTATCCACTCTATATCGGATCGACCGGCCCGCAAATGTTGAGACTTGCCGGCGAGATCGGCGACGGCGTGCTTCTGTCCGCCGGCCTCACGCTCGCGTCTTGCCGCGGCTGCCTCGCCCATGTCGACGCCGGCGTTGCCGCCTCCGGCCGCGATCCGGCGACGCTGCGCAGGGCCTCGTTCATCAATTTCCGCGCGTCGCGGGACGGCGCGGCCGCCAAGGCGGCGGTGCTGCGCAAGCTCGCGTTTCTGTTCCGCAATCGCGGTCATGCCGACAACATCAAGTCGTCCGGGCTCGACATCGATCACGCTGGGATCATTCAATGCCTGGCCGCACACGACCTCGACGCTGCGACCGCGCTTTTGCCGATTGCGGCGGCAAACGTGTTCGCGGTCGCCGGCACGCCCGCCGAATGCAGCGCGCGGCTGGCTGAATACCTCGCGGTCGGTCTCGACGAACCCATCATCGAAGTGACCGGCACCGCGGAGGAACGGGCGCTCGCCCTCGACGTGGTGCGCGACGTCGCCGGGCGCGGATGAAGAGGGTGACTTCATGGTTCGTTCAATAAGCATCCTCGTTGCGGTCTTCGCGGCTCTACTGGGTGCCAGCGCCGGCGCTGCGGCCCAGACCCCCAAGGTCCGCCTGATCCTCGATTTCGCCATGCAAGGTCAGCAGTCGCCGTTCCTCCTGGCGGCCGAGGGCGGTTATTTCGCGCGTGCCGGCGTCGAGGTCACGGTCGATCGGGGTTACGGCTCGGGCGATGCCATCACCAAGGTGGTGAGCGGCGCCTACGACATGGCTTTCGCGGATATTGGTGCCATGATCCAGTTTGCCGGCCGCCAGAACGACAGCAGGCTCGTCAGTGTGTTCCAGGTCTATGACCTCGCCCCCATGGTGGTCCTGTCGCTGAAGAAGAACGGCATCCGCAAGCCGGCCGACCTCGCCGGCAAACGCGTTGCCTCGCCGCAAGTATCGGGAAGCCGAGTCATGTTCCCGCTGCTCGCGGCAGCCAACGGCGTTGACGTCAATGCGATCAAATGGCTCGACGTGACGCCGCAGCTCCGCGAGACCCTGCTGGTGCGCGGCGACGCCGACGCCACGACCGCCTTCATCACCGATCTCGCCGGCCTCAATCGTCTTGGCATCAAGGACGACGACATCGCGGTGATGCGCTACAGCGATTTCGGCGTCGCCACCTACGGCAACTGCATCGTCACGACCCGGCAATTCGCCGACCGGCAACCGGTGGCGGTGAAAGCCGTGGTGGCGGGTTTTGTCGAGGCCCTTAAGGCGGCGATCACCGATCCCAACGCCGCCATCACGGCCGAGCACAAGCGAAACTCGCTTCAGGACGACGCCGTCGAGCGCATGCGCCTCGATCTCGTCATCCGCGATGCCATCCTGACCGACGAGGTGCGCCGCAACGGTCTCGGCTCCGTGGTGCCGGCGCGCCTCAAGGACACCATCGACATGGTGGCGAAGGCGTTCAACACGCCGCCCATCGATCCGGCGTCGGTCTATCGCGCGGACTTTCTCCCATCCCGCGAGGCGCGTATGGTTGGGAAATAGTTAGTTTGGTGTCTGTCCGAAGAGTTGTTGAATCAAATGAATCTTTTGTGATTCGAGGGCCGCGGTGGCCGAGTTCGCAGGTCACTCGTAATAGGCCGGCTCGTATTTCCGCAGCGGAACCTCGCTCAGTTCGTGGCCGATCCATAATTGGGCGTTGTTCTCCTTGAGGACGACGGCCATGCGGTCGAGCGAGGCGAGCGACTGCGGCACGTTGAAGTTTCGCGCAGGTGCGCGATGCCCGTCCCAATTGGCCCGCGAATGCACCGAATCGCCGGTCAGCATTATCGCGCCCGTCTTGGGCAGGCGGACCAGCAGGCACTGATGCCCTGGCGAGTGTCCTGGCGTCGAGATCAACACGATACTGCCGTCGCCGAACAGATCGAGATCGCCGTCGGCCTTGACCGCCTTCTGGGCCGGATTGAAACGCGGCTTGCCATTCGGCAGTGGCCAGTCGTATTCGGCCTTCTGCACCACGAGGGTCGCGGCGGCGAACGCTTCCACATTGCCAACGTGATCGGGGTGTGAATGCGACAGAATGAGGTAATTGATATCCGACGGCTTGAGCGCGAGCTCGGCGAGTTGGCTCACCAGCGTTTTCTTGCTCGTCCAGTTGCCGACGGCGCTCGGCTGGCCGTTGGGCATTGACGCGATTGCGTCCGGGATGCCGGTGTCGAACAGCACCCAGCCCTGCCGATGCTTGATGAGATAGCAGCTGACCGTCAGCGCCCCGGGGCCGCTGGCGCCGGGCGTGAAGTCCGATGCGTCATTAAGCGCGATGTCGCCGCAATAGAGCACGTACATTCGCTCGATGCCGGATTTGCCGGATTGCTGGGCCGGCTGCTGTGCCAATGCGCGCGGCAAGCTCAGCGACAGCGCCGCGAGTAATATAAGGATCGCCGCCGCGACCAGTGGCTTTCTTGTCATCGTGTAACCTCCCGGTGTACTTTTGATTGACCACCCCATGTTTGGGGCAAGGCAGGATTCTCTCCGCGGTGCGACAGAGCCCGCGGTCGCGCCCCGTCCGCTTTCGGCAATAACCAACCGCTACGCCCTTCCGAAGCCTGCCGCGCGACAGGGTGAGGAGGGGGAGTATCTCGCTGTTACGTCTGCGGCTTCTTCACCCAGCGGCGGAAATTCAAGGTGTTGGTGTAGCCGCCATAGACGTTGCCGGCCTCATCTGCCGCCACGCCTTCGAGGGAATTGAATTCCTTGTTCTCGGGGATGAACGCCATAACCTTGCCGTCCTTGACGCTGCCGATGCGAATGCCCTGCTGGTAGCCGGGATTGGTCTTGTCGCTGGAGGTCGAGTTCGGCGACGTAGATGATGTCGTCCTTGTTGATGTAGACACCGCTCGGCCGGCCGAACTGGCGCCACTCCGCCAGCAACTTGCCCTCCTGATCGAAAATCTGGATGCGGCTATTGGAACGGTCGGCGACGAACAAGCGTCCGGCGGAATCCATCGCCAGCCCATGGGGCGAATCGAATTCGCCTGGCGCCGTTCCCTTCTTGCCCCATGTCTTGATGAACTTGCCGTCCTTGGTGAATTTCACGACGCGCGCATTGGTGTCGCCGCCATGGCCGTCGGCGACGAAGATGCTGCTGTCGGGCGCGACCAGGATGTCGGAGGGCGAGTTGAAGGTGTCGGGGCCATCGCCGGCGACGCCGGGCTTGCCGAGCGTCATCAGGAGCTTGCCGTCATGGCTGAACTTCATGACGGTTTGTCCCTTGCCGTTGTTCTTGGTGCGGCCGTCGCTCACCCACACGTTGTTTTCGGAGTTGATATAGAGGCCATGCGGATAGTTGAACATGCCGGCGCCGAAGGCCGCGATGAGGTTGCCGTTGGCGTCGAAGTGCTGGATCGGATTGAGGTTCGAGGCGGAGCAGTCGTCCGCCGTAGCACAGCGATCGAATACCCACACGGTCTTGCCGTCGCGATCGATATCGACACCGACCGCGGCGCCCCATTTGCGCCCTTCGGGAAGCTTTGCCCAGCCATCGTCGAGCCGATAGGTCTGCGGCGCCGCATTGGGGTCGACCGCGCCCTGGGCGTGGCCGCGGGTTACCGGTAGCACGACGGCCACAAGCAGCGCCGCGCCAAGAGCATATTTAGGAGCCGTTGCCTGCCACATGATGTTTCCTCCCAGATTCGATCCCGTTTGCCGGAATCCCATTAATGCCGATCGCGTGAGCCCGATACTAGCGCAAAGCGCGAACGAGCGAAATCGCAGTTAGCTTTGCTCGGGATGGAAGTTCATGGCGATGCCGTTGATGCAATAGCGCAGATGGGTCGGTGCCGGCCCATCGTCGAACACGTGGCCGAGATGGCTCCCACAGCGGCCGCAATGCACCTCGGTGCGGGCCATGCCGCAGCTTGTATCGGTCGAGGTTTCGACGGCACCTTCGACGGGGTCGTTGAAGCTCGGCCAGCCGGTGCCGCTCTCGAACTTGCGCTTGGACACGAACAGCTTCTGACCGCAGCCGGCACATTCGAACGTGCCGGGACGTTTTTCGAAGTTGAGGGCGCAACTGCCGGGCGCCTCGGTACCATGTTCGCGCATCACCTCGAATTGCTCCGGGGTGAGCAGGCGGCGCCATTCCGCGTCAGTGTGGGTGACGGCGTATTGCTTGCCTTGCATGGTGCCTCCAACGTTCAGTTCGTTGCGCGAGCAGTCCGTTGCGCGGTCACTTCTGGGTGCGTTTCTGGCCGGCGCGGAAATAGCGCAGGTCTGGGCCGGTCTGGCCTTTTCGTGCCGGCATCAGATAGCCGTCGCCGCTGATGAAATAGTTCTCCTCCCCGATCACCACATGCATGTTGCCCTCGGTGCAGTTGTTTTCAGTCCATTGCACGTTGCGATCGCGGCGATAGCTCTTCATCACCGTCCACGGTTGCGTCAACGCATTGTCGGTGGTGGTCATTTCGTCGTGCAGGATGTCGAGATTGGTCTTGTCGAGGAAGATGCGCTCCTTGACGACGGTTTCGCCGTCGTCGGCAAAGGCGATGCCGGCTTGATCGAAGGTGCGCGGGTTTTTCAGGTTGCGGGTCTCGACCTCGAGCGTATCGAAGCGGCCGTCGCCGTCGGTATCGAGCCACTTGCCGATCGAATAACCCACAAAGGTCGGCTCGATCTCCTTGGGAAAGTCGCGCCCGTCGGTGTAGATACGGCGCGGGGCCTGGATGATGAACTCGGACAGCATGAAGGTGACGTCCGGTGTGAACACCCATTCCACCGGAAATACGCCCGACATCATTCGCGGCATGCCGGTCGGGATGCACCGGTAGGTCACGTCGAGGCCCTGGCCGCCGTCTTCCTGGTCCTTGAGGCTCGCCAACAGCTTTGCCTGGTATTCCGGCTTGAGCGGCGCCTGCTGGCCAAGCCCGTTCGGCTTGGTGGGGTCGTAGCGCGGCGGCCCGCCGTCCGGCACGCGACGCCACTGGCCGGCCCAATTGGGATACTTGCCAAGATCGAAGATCTGGGCATCGGCTGCCGAAGCGGCGAACAACGCCGCCGCCAAGGCGATGGTGCCCAAAGTGGTGCGATGCATGTGATCCTCCCGGGCTTGCGCAGCGCGCTGTCGTGCCGAACGATCCTGATGGCAAAATTTATCACGATGGGGATCATCGCGCCACGCGGGGCGCTTTGATCTTCGATCAGGGCGTCTTGCCGGACCGCTTGAAATATTTCAGATCCGGCGGCGCCTGGTCCTTGCGCGCCGGCATCAACAGGCCGTTCGCACTGAGGTAATAATTGTCTCCGCCGATCAGGACATGCGGGTTGTTCTCATTGCAGATGAACTCCCGCCATACCGGCTTGTCGGATGTCACCCGACGATAGTTCCTGGTGACGGTCCACGGACGCGTCAGCGCATGATCAATCGTCGTGACCTCGTCGTGCAGGATATTCGGGTCGGCCTTGTCGAGGTAGATGCGCTCCTTGAAGATCGACTGGTTATCGTCATGGAGTGGGACGCCGCCCTCGTCGAAAGCGCGCGGGCCCTTGAAGTTGCGCGTCTCCACTTCGAGCACGTCGTAGACGCCGTCGTGGTCCTGGTCGATCCATTGGCCGATGGAGTATCCCTGGAAGCTCGGCTCGATATCGTCAGACCAGGCACGTTTGTCGGTATAGATGCGCCGCGAGGCATCCATGAAATTCAGGATGACGTACGTCGTTTTGGGCGTCACCACGAACTCCAATGGCAGGAATCCGTATGTCATCATCGGCATGCCATAAGGCATGCAGGTCCATCCGAGGAAATGGCCATGGCCGCCGTTTTCCTGGTCCTTGATGTTCGCCTCCATGACAGCCTGGTATTCCGGAGTCAGCGGTGCCTCTTGTCCTTTACCCCAGGATTTGTTCGGATCGTAGGACGGCTGGCCGGCGAGCCCCGGCTTGGCGATGCGTGCCCACTGACCGCTGAAATCGGGATATTTCGGTTCGTCGAGCGCACGCGCTCCCGAAACTGTCACCGCCAGGAGGGCGGCACACATTGCAATCCGCGTGAGCGCGGGACGTCGGTTCGGCATTGAGGTCTCCCCTGATCCGCGGTCGGGTCGATCATACAAGGTTGGTTTCGACACCGGGGATCGCGCACTTTATCAGAGGCGTGCATGGCGCGCCACGGAGCATGCGATGACATCGCCCGCGGCCGGCTGACTGAAATTGATTACCTCAACGGCTATGTGGTCCGCCAGAGCGATGCGCGCAACTTGCCGGCCCCGGTCAACCGCACGCTCCACGCGCTGGTGAAACTATTGGAGCAGGCACCGCCGGATCATCACTGACCGTGGCTCTCCAAGACCCCGCGGCATGCCCTCGACAGCTTGGGCCGGACGCTCTGCAGGCAGGCCAGGATGCGAAATGTGTCCGGAATGAACTCCTTGCAATGCTTTTGGACATCCGGCCGGCATGCCGCCTGCTCTTCAGGTGTGCCCTGGAATGGATTGAGCTGAGCGAATGCCGCAGTCGGGCTTGAGGCGACCAGAAGGGCAAATGCCAAGGCGATGTTCTTCGACATGGGGGTACTCGCTGTTGGATGGGAAGGCGGATTTGGCAGGCAAGGTGCCGAACACTACCTCATTGCCGGGTCGCGGAATACCTCGCGGCCGCCGACATAGGTCAGCATCGCCTTCATGGCGGGAATTTTCGCATCGGCGACGGTGAGCAGGTCGTCGGACAAAACCGCGAAGTCGGCGAGTTTGCCTGGCTCGATCGAGCCCTTGATGTTGGCCTCGCCGGTAAGCTTGGCGTAGTTGATGGTGATCATGCGCAGCAGCGTCTCGCGCGACATCACGCGTTCGTTGGCGCCGTAGACGCCGTCCGAAATCGTGTCGCGGGTGAGGAAGTGGTAGTAGGCAAAAAACGGATTGAACGGGATCACCGGCGAATCCGTGCCGCCCGCCACCAGGAAGCCGGCGTCGAGATAGGTTTTCACCGGAGTGATCTGGCTCGCCCGCGCCGGGCCGAGGTAATTCTTGAGTGCCGGCGCCGCGAGATAGAGGTGATCCTGCACGGAAAGCATGAGATCGAGCCTCTTCATGCGGGCGAGTTGCTCCGGCCGCGACACGAACAGGTGCTCGATCGCCCAGCGCTTGCCGGCAATAGGGTGATCGGCATTGGCCGCCTCGTAGGCGTCGAGCACCTCGTCGATGGCGGCATCGCCGACCGCGTGGGTGGTGGCGCGCCAGCCGAGATTGTTGATCTCCTTGACCACCGCGGTGAAGTCCGCAGGCGGCACCACGGTGAGGCCATAGAACGTTCCGCCCTTACCGAATTCGCCGGCGAAGGGCTCCGACATGTGGCCGCCCTCGAAGCCGCCGTCGACCAACAGCTTGACGCCGCCGACCCGCACCCATTCGTCGCCCTCGTCCTGCTTGAGCGGAGATTTCGCGATCATGTCACGGATGCGCGCCGGATCGCGGGTCCCGAAACCCGGCAGGTAGATTGTGTAGCGGAGCGTCAGCGCGCCGGCCCGCCGCGCCGCCAGGATGGCATCGAGTGACTGGAAGAACTCGCCCTTGTACGCCCCCGGAATGCGCACGCTGGTGATGCCGTAGGCGTTGACCTTGCGCTGCGTCGTCAGCACGTCCGCGACCGTAACGGCGGCGGGCGGGGGCAGGGTGACGAGACGCTTGGCGTTGTCGACGATCTCGCCGGTGAGTTCGCCGTCCGCTCCGCGGGTAATGGCGCCGCCGTCCGGCACCGGTGTGTCGCGGCCGATGTTCCAATGGCGCAGCGCCGCCGTGTTGAGAATGTAGTCATGGCCGCCGCGCACCAGCACCACCGGGTTTGCGGGGGCGACACGGTCGAGTTCGTGCGCGGTCGGCAGACGCTGCTCCTTGAGCTGGGCCTCGTGCCAGTCCGCATTGCTGACGACGACATCGCCGGGCTTGGTCTCCGCAACCGCGGCGGCGACCGCCGCCATCAGGTCGGCGAGCGAGCGCGTCGCCGACAGATCGATCCCGGGGCCGCCACCTTCGTTGTGGAAATGCCCGTCCGCAAGCCCGGGCGTAACGAAGCGCCCGGCGAGATCGAGCACCTCGGTACCCGGCCCCACATGGGCGCGCATCGCTTCGGAAGTGCCGACCGCAACGAAGCGCCCGTCCTTGACGGCGAAGGCCTGCGCGAGCGCGCCACCGTCCTGTGCGGTGAATACTTTGCTGTTGAGGACGACGAGGTCCGCAGTCTGGGCAAGCGCCGCAGTGGTGCCGGCGCCGGCGCATAGAAGCGCGATGGCGGCGAAGGTTGCGGTCGGCTGGCGCATGAGTCCTCCCCCTCCGGTCGGAAACGATCATCACCCTAACCCGGATTTGGCGCGGGAGGTATCGTATCTTCCTGACCGGCGGCGGGCAGCGCTTCGCGGTTCCGCGCCGCTTGGGAGCGCAACAGGAGTGAGGCCGTAAGACTTTGGTTTTAAACGCTATTCCAGCGGTGGGTTCGTTCCGCCAAAATTACGTATCGGCCGCAGGCGCCGGCCGGCCGCGGCCCGTGCAGCCACACGAGCGCGGATCGCGCCGCGACAGCGTGAGGCCGCACCAACCGCCTACGGCAGGATGCCTGTTACGGTACGATGCCGGCAGCAACCGGGCCGAAAGCAAGAGCCGCCAAGAGCAAGCTCAGAACCGAGAGAGTGATCAGCTTGGTCATGTCGTCCTCCATTCGCTTGTTTCACAAGGTTTGGTCTGGGTAATTTTTCTTGAAGTCTTTTTCGAGCTTCTGCAATCCAAGGATCGTGGCCTTGGCCTTGCGGAAATTGGCCAGTGCTTTTTCCGAGTTGTTGAGGTTGTGATAAACGACGGCAAGAGTATCGAGGTAGTCCGCCTGCTGTTCCTTGGTAAGGTCGACGGCTTTCTGGGCATATTGCAGAGCGCGCTCCAAATTCGCGATCGCCGGGTCCTTCGCCGTCGCATAGATGAAGGCCAGATTATTGTAGCTGGCCGCGTCGATCGGATTGAGTTTGACCGCCATTAATCCAGCTTCGATTGCCTCCCGCGTTCGGTCCGACTGAAAGTAAACATAAGTCAGATTCCGATAAGTCTCCCAATACTGCGGATCGGCTTGCTTCGCCATTTCCAGCTTCTGAAGCGCTACATCTCTGTTTTTGTCTGGATCAGATTGAAAATACAGGCTGCCGAGGCGTGTAAGGATCGGCGCGGTGGGGCTAGTGGCCGCGATCTGCTCGTATTGGCTGATGGCCCATGGAAGATTTTTATCGGTCACAACATACCGCTCGATTGTCACGAGCCGGGTGCCGATCTCGACATCGCGCAACCGCGCGCTCAGCACCAGGAACATGATGACCATGATGATCGTGACGGAGAATGGCAGAATAAACAGCCAGAGCAGACGCCTGTTGAGCATCTGCTGTTTGGCGAGAATCTCCTGGAGCTCGATCGTTTTCGTTTCAGCGATCTCGTTCAAGGCTTGCCCTCCGGAAAATGTCTACGCGCCTAGGGGCGGGTCGCCCCCGCCCGGAAAGATGTTTTTGAAGCTCGTTGCGGCTTTGCTGATCAGGTCGAAGATCTGGGCTTGCACCGTTTGGGCTTGTGAAACGCCCGTAATATTCGTGGGTAAAGTAGCGAGCACCGCCAAGTAGAACGCGATGAACTCTCCGATGGTGAGAAAGACCATCGCGGCAAGATAGATGCCGATTGCAGCCAGGACGGCCCCGGTCGTCGGCTTCGTCGGCGGGGGCAAAAGCTGCACTGTGCCGGATAAAAATACGATCGCGCACATAAGCCGCCCGGCCCACATCGCCATGAGCGAACCGGTGGTAAAGGTAATCATGCCCGTCCCTCCCCTCGAACAAAAAGGCCTGGGCCAAGGGTGAACGTTTCAAACATAGCCGGCAAAAGGAGGTGTTGTCAATCATAGGTTGTAAAAAAAATAAACTACAATCAAAGTCGGCCGTGTCCAAGCGGCGAAACGGCTCCGACGCCGTCAGCTGATCCCGTCGCTGATCCCGCCCCCGCCCCCATCCCGGCCGCGCACTCTGCCAATTCCGTCACCGCGCCGGCGGCATCGTTTCGGCCCAAAGCTTGTAGTCGTTGCCGATGAGGTAGATGTGGGTTGCGTCCGTGGCCTGGAACGCGGTCCTGCCCAACGTCGCCAGCACGTCGCGGTCGACCAGCACGGCCTGGTCGCGGCCGCCGCGTTCCTGCCACAGCCGTCCGTCCTTGCCGAGCACATAGGCGAGGTGCACGTCCACCGCCTGGAACGCCGCAACCGAACTGTCGACCTGCACGGGCTTGCCGTCGGCGCCCTGGCGCCACAGCGTGGCGTCCAGTGCTTGGACAAAGGTGGTGTCGCCGTCCGGGATGTACTGGAATGCCGCGGTCTGCCTGGCGACAAGAGTGCGCGATTGCGCGGTGCCGGTTTCGCGCCAGAGCTGCTGGTCGGCGGCGAGCACGAAAACAAGGCTGGCATCGACGGCCTGGAAAGCCGTAACCGTATGGTCCACCTCTGCGCGCTTGCCGGCATCGCCGCTCTCGCGCCACAACGTGCCATCCGTGCCGAGCACGTAGACCAATCCGGCATTGATCGCCTGGAATCCCGCAACCGCCTTGTCGATGCGGGTCGGCGCGCCGCCGTCGAGCTTGGCGCGCCACAGCGTGCCGTCGGTGCGTTGGACGAACTGATGGCCGTCGATGACCTGGAACGCGGCGACCGTCTGTTCGACCATGCGGGCGTCCTTGGTGCCGATCGTCCAGCGCCACAGGTTGCCGTCCTTGTCGAGGACGAACAGGCTGCCTTCGGCCGCCTGGAAACGATGCACCCCGTCTGCCTGGGAGCGGCGGGTGTTGCGGCCATGACCGGCGGGCGGGGCGGCGTTCGGACGATCAGCCGGCTCTGCCGCGATATTGTTGTTGCGGCGGATTTCGCCCAGCGGATCCTGGGTCAGGCAGCGGCGGAACGCCGCGATGCCGCCGGGGTCGGTGAGATCGCCGCTCAACTGGGCGCACAGCAGCCGCAGCTGCTTGGTGCGGGCATCGTCCTCGGCTCGTGCGAGTCCCACTGTCGCTAGCAGGGCAGTCGCCAATGCGGCAGTCACCAACGCGGTAGTCACCATGACGGTCGCCGCAACGCCCGTCATTTCAGGCAACGATGAACCGGCCGGCAATGATCCGGCGGACGAAGGGGCAGGCGCGCGCGAAGGCGAACACATGGAAAAGCTTATGCGCGCGGGAACCTTTTGTGCAAGGGCGCTTGATTTGAGCCGGTCCGAGCAGAATGCGGCGGGGCCTGCTTGCACCATCGATCCAGACGGGGTCAACGACGGCGCGCATCGCACGTTCGAGACCAGTCGAGATGACCGGTCAGGGAGACGGCTCCGATTGCGCCGCGTTCCGTCCGGGCTATGCTTGCCGCACACTCAGGCCGAAGGGAAGACGCCATGCGGATCACGATCATCGGGGCCGGAATTGTCGGGCGTACACTGGGAGCCGGATGGCGCAAGGCCGGACACGACGTGACCTATGCGCTCCGAGCGGCGACCGGCAAGAACGCCGATGCGGTGAAGGCAGTGGGTTTTGGCATCGTCCCGCTGAACCAGGCCGGGGGCTCCGATGTGATCGTGATTGCCGTGCCGTGGACTGCGGTTTCGGAAGCGCTCAAGGCGGTGGGCTCGCTCGCCGGCAAGGTCGTGATCGATGCCACCAACCCGCTCACGCCCACTTTCGAGCTCTCTTTCGGGCTTACGGATTCGGCGGGCGAGACCGTGGCACGCCTGGCGCCGGGCGCGCGGCTGGTGAAGGCCTTCAACACCACGGGCGCGGAGAACATGGCGAAGGCGCACGACTACGCGACAAGACCCATGATGGCGATGGCGGGCGACGACGCCGAGGCAAAGACGATCGTCGGAAAACTTGCCGAAGAGCTCGGCTTCGAGGCGATCGATGCCGGCCCGCTCACGGCCGCCCGCCTGCTGGAGTTGCTCGCCGTGTTCTGGATCAAGCAGGCCTATGCCCAGAAGTTCGGCCCAGCCTTCGCGTTCGCGGTGGTGCGGCGGTGACTGGCGCGCTTACGCCGTGGGAGCAGGGCGAAGGCATCTCGGTCGAGCGGGTGGCAGAGATTCATGCTCATTTCAAGCACCGGGTGAATTGACGGCAGGGCGCAGGGCAGACGAGCGTGATCCGCTATACTGCCGCGCGCCGGCTCGTCACACCTACGGCTAACCTGCCCTTGCGCGTTGTGCCCGGCGCTTGGCGTGTTACCCGCTTCCGGCGCGGCTGAACCTTGACCGTCAATTCAACGTCCTGACCGAGCTTGCCGAGGATTGCAATCATGCGATCGATGGTGAAGCGCTCAAGCTTAACGTTGCGAATGCGCGAATACTCGGATGCCGCGACGCCGGTCAGGCTTTCAGCCGCGCGGACGGTCAGCTTACCGTCGTCGAGAACTCCGATGATCTTGGCAGCGAGAATGGCGCGAGCCTGTTCAAGATCGGCATTCGGATCACCGAAGTCGCGGAACGCGTTGCCGCTGCCGCGCACGATCTCAATCTTCTCCGTCATCGCAGCACCTCCTTCAATCTTTTGAGTTGCTCGCGAATAAGGTCGACCTCGATCTTCGGTGTCTTGATTCCAGTCTTCGATTTCTTCTGGAATGCGTGAATGACCCAAATGTCGGCATCGATCTTGACCGCATAGATGGCGCGAAAGGCGTCACCTCGATGCCGCAGCGCAATTTCAAATACGCCTCCGTCAATGCCTTTGAATGGTTTCGCCTTGTCGGACTTGCCGCCCCTCGGCTGCGATAGTCAACGCGCGGAGAACTTCGAGCTGGGCTTCCGCGGGGAAGTTCTCGAAATCTCTCAGGGCAGCCTTCAACCATGAAACAGCGCGCGTGTTAAGCGTTTAGGATCAATTGACAAATTTGTCAACACCGTCAAGAACCGTTAGCGGCGGGCGCGGCGCCTAAACTAATCGCGTTTACTCTGCGAATCCCCTCAACTCACCACCCGCAACGGCGCCACCTTCAGCGCGTCGAGATTCTCCGCGATTGCCCGCGCAATAAACCGCGCCGTGATCGGGGTGCCGTCGTAGTGCAGGATCGGTACCAGCCGCACCGGATCGATGCCGCACTCGTTCACGATCAGCGAGCGTAACTGGGCGTCGCGGTTCTGCTCGACCAGGAACACGAAATCGTGCTCGGCGATGAAGTCCGGCACATCCTGATGGAACGGGAAGGCGCGCACGCGCAGCATATCGAGGCGATTGCCACGGGCTTCCAGCATGGCGATCGCCTCGTCCATGGCGGGGGCGGTCGAACCGTAATAGATGACGCCGAATTTGGCCGGCTTGTCCGCGCGCCGCGCGATCGGGCGTGGCACGAGGTCCTTGGCGGTCTCGAACTTGCGCAGCAGGCGCTGCATGTTGTCGGCGTAGGCGTCGCCTTCCTCGGTGTAGCGCGCGTAGCGATCGCGCGAAGTGCCGCGGGTGAAGTAGGAGCCCTTGGTAGGGTGGGTGCCGGCGAGCGTGCGGTACGGGATGCCGTCACCGTCGACGTCGAGATAGCGGCCGAAATCCTTGCCGGCGTCGAGTTCGGCCGCGGTCATGATCTTGCCGCGGTCGTAACGCCGCCTGTCGTCCCAGCGTAGTGGCGCGGTGAGATGCTGGTTCATGCCGATCTCGAGATCGAGCAGCACGAAGATCGGGGTCTGCAGACGCTCCGCGAGATCAAACGACTGCGCGGCGAATTCGAACGTCTCGCCCGGGTCTTGAGGGAACAGCACCACGTGCTTGGTGTCGCCGTGGGAGGCGTAGGCGGTGTTGATGACGTCGGACTGCTGGGTGCGGGTCGGCATGCCGGTCGACGGGCCGGCGCGCTGCACGTCGAAGATGACGGCCGGAATCTCGGCGAAATAGGCAAGCCCGCAGAATTCCTGCATCAGCGAGATGCCGGGGCCGGAGGTCGCGGTGAAAGCGCGGGCGCCGTTCCAGCCGGCGCCGACCACGATACCGATGGAGGCGATCTCATCTTCGCCCTGGATGATGGCGTATTTGGCCTTGCCGTCCTTGTCGTGGCGGAGCTTGGCGCAGTAGCTGGTGAAGGCGTCGGCCAGCGACGAGGAGGGCGTCAGCGGATACCACGCGCATACGGTGGCGCCGCCATAGACGGCGCCGAGCGCCGCCGCCGCATTGCCCTCCATGTAGATGCGGTCGCCGACCTTGTCGGACCGCTTGATCTGCAGGCCGCAGGGCCGTGCCGTGCCCGGGATGCGCCTCCATGTTGAGCAGTCACCCAGTCGCGGCCAAGGTGGAGCGCGTGCTTGTTGGCCCCGATCAGCTTCTCCTTGCCCTTGAACTGCTCGAAGAACAGCGCCTCGATGACGGCGGGATCGATATCGAGCAGCGCCGAGAGCGCACCCAGATAGATGATGTTCTTGAACAGCTGGCGCTGGCGCGGGTCGGTGTATTCGCGATTGCCGATGGCGGTGAGCGGCACGCCCAGCACGACGATGTCGTCGCGGAATTTCGACGCCGGCATCGGCTTTGTCGAATTGTAGAACAGATAGCCGCCCGGCTCGATGCCGGCGACATCCTTGTCCCAGGTCTGCGGGATTCATCGCCACCATGAGGTCGTAGCCGCCCCGCGCGCCGAGGTGGCCGCCCTCGCAGACGCGCACCTCGTACCAGGTCGGCAGGCCCTGGATGTTGGACGGAAAAATATTGCGCGACGACACCGGCACGCCCATGCGCAACACCGCGCGGGCGAACAGCTCGTTGGCGCTGGCAGAGCCGGAACCGTTGACGTTGGCGAAGCGGACGACGAACTCGTTTACGCTGCTGAGCGGGCTTCGTGCTGGCATTTCGATCCTGCGTGAGTCATGTCGATCAGGTATTTCTTCATGTCCCACGCGCCGGTGGGGCAGCGTTCCGCGCACAAGCCGCAGTGCAGGCAGACGTCCTCGTCCTTGGCCATGATGCGCCCGGTCTTCAGGCCGTCCGCCACGTAAATGTCCTGGGACAAATTGGCGGCGGGCGCCATCAGGTGGGTGCGCAGCTCGGCCTCGGGCGCATTGGCGGTGAAGGTGATGCAGTCCATCGGGCAGATGTCGACGCAGGCGTCGCACTCGATGCACAACGAGGGCGTGAACACGGTCTGGATGTCGCAGTTGAGGCACCGCTCGGCCTCCTTGAGGGCGAGTTGCACGTCATAGCCGAGCTCGACCTCGGCCTTGATGTCGGCGAGCGCCACCACCTTGTCGCGCAGCGGCACGCGCAGGCGCTTGTCCGCCGAAATCTCGTTGTCGTAGCTCCACTCGTGGATGCCCATCTTCTGGCTCATCACCTCGACGGCCGGCAGCGGGCGGACTGTTGATGTCCTCGCCGTTGAGCGCCATGTCGATCGACAGTGCGGCGTCATGGCCGTGGGCGACCGCCCAGATGATGTTCTTCGGGCCGAAGGCGGCGTCGCCGCCGAAATAGACCCTGGGGTTGGTGGAGCGCATGGTCTTGGGATCGACCTTGGGCATGTCCCACTTGTCGAACTCGATGCCGATGTCGCGCTCGATCCAGGGGAACGAGTTCTCCTGGCCGACCGCGACGAGCACGTCGTCGCACGGGATATGCTGGTCGGGCTCGCCGGACGGCTTGAGGCTGCGGCGGCCCTTGGCGTCGAACTCAGCCTTGACCTTCTCGAACACCACGCCGGTGAGGCGGCCGTTCTCGATGGGTGAATTCCTTCGGCACGAGATAGTTGAGGATCGGGATGCCTTCGTGCATCGCGTCCTCCTTCTCCCACGGCGAGGCCTTCATCTCCTCGAAGCCGGAGCGCACCACGACGGTGACCTCCTCGCCGCCGAGTCGGCGCGACGAGCGGCAGCAGTCCATGGCGGTGTTGCCGCCGCCGAGCACGATGACACGTTTGCCGATCTTCGAGATATGGCCGAACGACACGCTGGACAGCCAGTCGATGCCGATGTGGATGTTCTTTGCCGCTTCGTGGCGGCCCGGAATGTCGAGGTCGCGCCCGCGCGGCGCGCCGGAGCCGACAAAGATGGCGTCCCAGTCCTCGGTGAGCAGCGTCTTGAGGCTGTCGATGCGCGGTGCCGGGGCGGAAATCGATGCCGAGGTCGAGGATGTAGCCGCATTCCTCGTCGATCACCGATTCCGGCAAGCGGAAACGCGGAATCTGGGTGCGGATCATGCCGCCCGCCTTGGGGTCGGCATCGAACACCACGCAGTGATAGCCGAGCGGCGCGAGATCGCGCGCCACCGTGAGCGAGGCGGGGCCGCCGCCGACCAGGGCGATGCGCCGGCCGTTCTTCTGGGTCGCCTTGTGCGGCAGGCGGGCGCTGGATATCGTCCTTGAAGTCGGCGGCGACGCGCTTGAGGCGGCAGATCGCGACCGGCTCCTTCTCGACACGGCCGCGCCGGCACGCCGGCTCGCAAGGCCGATCGCAGGTGCGCCCGAGCACGCCCGGGAACACGTTCGACCGCCAATTGATCATGTAGGCGTCGGAGTAGCGCCCAGCGGCGATCAAGCCGGATGTATTCGGGAACGGGGGTATGCGCCGGACAGGCCCACTGGCAGTCAACAACCTTGTGGAAGTAGTCGGGCGCCGCGATATCGGTGGCTTCCATTCACTCCTCGTCCGAGGGTCGCGGCGGGTGCTGCCCGCGACAAGCCTCTTCCTCCGACGGCTCATTGAGATCCTTAGCGATTTCGAGGATCAGGCCGTTTTTCTGTTGCACTTTAGACAGGGCGGACCGGAATTTCCACTACCGGGATAAGGATGACAGAACTGAGGTTACCGCATCGGTCGCGCCGGGTTCGAGATGCCGGTCGGTCAGGGGTTCGTCGGTCACCTTGCGCGCAACCGGGCAGGTCAGAGAGCACCGAAACACCAGATTTCGCGCGACGGGATACAAGCTTTGCGGCCCGATGGCCAGCGTCAGGCAGGTTAATTTTTGTTTATACGGACCGGCAAGCGATTTCTTAGTCTGGTCAGGGCCCTACCTTGCTCCCGAGCCAGTCGATCGCCGCCTGCACTCCGCCCTTGCGGTGGGGGATGCCCAGCGCCTTGAGGGCGAACTCGACAACGCCCAGGGTGCCGAGCACCATGGGGGCATTGACGTGGCCCATATGGGCGATGCGGAACGACTTGCCGTGGAGGTCGCCTATGCCTTGTCCGAGAATGACCCCGCATTTCTGGTTGCAATAGGCAAGCAGCGGCGCCGGATCGCGACCTTTGCTCATCAGGACCGTCGTCACCGTATCGGACCGCTCGGCCGGCTTGGCGATGTTGAATTCGAAGGCGCCGCGCCCGGACCACACCGCGACGGCGCGGCGCACGGCTTCGGCAAGCAGATGATGGCGGCGGAACACGTTGTCGAGCCCTTCGGCGGCAATCATGTCGAGCGCCTTGCGCAGGCCGAACAGCAGATGCTCAGGCGGCGTGCCGGCATATTTGAGGTAATGCACCTTGCCGTCCCGCGCGGTCCAGTCCCAGTAGGGGGTGCGCAGGCCGGCGCGCTTGTGGGCCGCCTTGGCGCGTGCATTGGCGGCGACGAAGCCGAGGCCAGGCGGCGTCATCAGGCCTTTCTGCGAGCCCGCCATGGCGACGTCGACGCCCCAGGCATCCATCTCGAACGGCGTGCAGCCGAGCGAGGCGACCGCATCCACCATGAACAGGCCGTCGTGCCGTGCCGCGCGGATCGCCTTGCCGATCGCCGCGATGTCGTTGACCACGCCCGAGGCGGTGTCGATCTGGACCGCCAGGATTGCCTTGATGGCGCCGGCCTTGTCCCGGCGCAGCCGTGCCGCGACGGCGGCCGGGCGCACCGCACCGCGCCAGCCGGCCTCCAATGCCTCGACCTCGACGCCGAGCTTCGCAGCGTGCTCGCCCCAACTTCGCGCGAAGCGCCCGCTCTCCAGCACCAAAACCTTGTCGCCGCGCGACAGCACGTTGGTAAGCGGCCGCTTCCCACGCGCCGTGCCCATTGGCGATGTAGATGTATGGGTTACCCTTGGTGCGGAATAACCCTGCAAGATCGACCAGCAGACTCTCGGTGAGCGCGAGCAGCGACCCTGCATAGATATCGATCGCCGGCCGGTGCATCGCTTGGAGCACTTCGTCCGGAATGGTGGTGGGTCCCGGGATGGCCAGGAACTCGCGCCCCGCTCGAACCGTCATGGTGCCTCCCTTGGCCGATTTGCGTACCCGCCGTCCGTCGAATCGGCGTGACCGTCGCGATCGTCGATGTAGCAAAGAAACCGACCGCGGGACCATGTCGGGTCTCCGACGTTTGCCGTCTCGATGCATGTCATGATGCCGCGCAGAACATGATGCGATACCAATCCCGGCGCCGGGCCGGGCGGCATGAGCGAAGCGATGGTTGAAATTTAGCCCCGAAATCGGGAAAATCACGATGTCCAATGGACCGCGTGGGGCATCTTTCGCTGCCGCGGCTCCGCCGAACCGAGCGTAGAAACAGCACAGGAGGAGAACCATGTATCGGCGTGACGTTCTTGCAATATCCGCGGTGGCAGCGTTGGGATTGGCCTCGCTGCCCGGCGCGGCATCGGCTCAGCAACCGCAACAGCCGCCGCCGCAACAACAACAGAAGCCCATGAAGGCCCTGTTGCCGGGCGCCTGGACGCTGCTTTTGGCGGACGCCGTCAAGGCGGACGGCACCCACGTGCCGTCGTTTGGTCCCAATCCCATGGGGTCCCTCATCTTCACCCCCGACGGCCACTATTCGCTGGAGATCGTGCGGGTTGGTCGCCCGGCTTTTGCGTCGAAGAGCCGCCTGACCGGAACCGCGGAAGAGAACAAGGCCGCCGTGGCGGGGGAACTCTCCCACTTCGGCACCTACACGGTCGACGAAGCGGGCAAGACGATCAACATCCACGTCGAGGCAAGCTCATATCCGAACTTCGACGGCGCCAAGCAGAAGCGGCAGGTCACCGCCATCACCGAAGATGTGCTGACCTATACGCAGCCGACGCCATCGGCGGGCGGCGAAGATCACGTCGAACTGGTTTGGAAAAAGGCGAAATAGCGCTGCACGCGGACGACGCCTCTATCTTTCCCCTGTGTGGGAGGTCGGGCATGGGCCATGGATCTGGCCCCGCCCCTTCCCCGCAAGCGGGGGAGGGCGAATGGCTCGGTGTGCGGTTGCGCGGTCGATGACGCTTCGCTAAGCCACCCTGCGACGATGATCGCCGGCGGTGGCCCATGCGCGACGTGTTCGAAGACATTTTCTCCCTGGAGGAGTTGGCGGAGCCCGCCGATCCGACCGAGTTGGCGCGGCGCAACATGCGTGCGCTCAAAGGACGATTTTACACGGATGCCGGGGTCAAGGAGGATGCCGAAGGCTTCGCGATCGTCCTCGACGGCCGCCCGATCCGAACGCCGGCGCGGCGCGCGCTCGCGGCGCCGCGGCGCGGGCTCGCCCAATCGATCGCCGCTGAATGGCAGGCGCAAGAGCGCTTCATCGATCCGGCCGCGATGCCGATGACGCGGCTCGCCAACACGATCATCGATGGCGTCGCAGCGGCGCGGGACGAGGTCGAAAGCGAGATCGCCAAATATCTCGGCTCCGATCTCGTGTGCTATCGCGCCGCCTCGCCGGCGGGCCTGGTGGCGCGGCAGGCGGTGCATTGGGACCCGGTGGTCCTCTGGGCGCGCAATGCGGTCGGTGCGGGTTTTACGGTGGTCGAGGGCGTGATGCACGTCGCCCAGCCTGCGGATGCAATCAGTGCGGCGCGTGCGCGCATCCCGCGTGACTCGTGGCGGCTGGGCGCCACCCACGCGATCACCACATTGACCGGCTCGGCCCTGATCGCGCTTGCGGTCGCCGCCGGCGCCATCTTCCGCGACGCCGCCTGGGCCGCCGCTCACGTGGATGAGGACTGGAACATGGATTTTTGGGGCCGCGACGAACCCGCGCTCGCGCGCCGCGCCTACCGCTTCGCCGAGATGGTGGCGGCCACGCAGGTTTTGACGGAGGTGGAGGCGTAGGCGGTACTTGCGGCGGGTTGCGACAAGGTGCGCTCGGGCGCGGCTTGTCGGCACGCGGTATATCGACTTAAATGCGGCGGCGAACCGCTGCAAAATAAAAGCATAACATCGGTCCGGGAAGCGGACGCAACCGGCACCGGTTCATTGCGTTCGGAGGGAACGTTCATGCGCAATAAGCTCTTCGCAGCCATTGCGGCTGTCGCTTTCGTGGCGACCGGGGTTGCTTTTTCGGGTCCCGTCCTGGCCCAGCAGCCGATCATCATCAAATTCAGCCACGTAGTGTCGCCCGACGCGCCCAAGGGCAAAGCGGCGGTGGTATTCAAGGACCTCGCCGAGAAATACACCAATGGCCGCGTCAAGGTCGAACTTTATCCGAACTCCTCGCTTTACAAGGACAAGGAGGAACTTGAGGCGCTGCAGCTCGGCTCCGTCCAACTCCTTGCGCCGTCGATCTCCAAGTTCGGCCCGCTCGGGGTCAAGGAGTTCGACGTTTTCGATCTGCCGTTCCTGATGAGCGATGATGCCCGGGCACGCCAGATGATGGCGAGCCCGATGATGGCGGAGCTGAACAAGAAGCTCGAAACCAAGGGCGTCTCGCCGCTCGCCTATTGGGACAACGGCGCCAATGTATATACCGCCGACAAGCCGCTGATCATGCCCGGAGGATTTCCGCGGCCTGAAGATGCGCATCCAGGGCTCCAAGGTGCTTGACGCTGTCGCGCGCGAGCTCGGCGCGATCCCGCAGATCATCGCGTTTGGCGAGCTGTACCAGGCGCTGCAGACGGGCGTCGTCGACGGCGAAGACAACGTGCCGTCCAACATCCTGGACCCAGAAACTCCACGAAGTGCAGAAGTACCTGACCGTGTCCTATCATGGCCGGCTGACCTACGCGCTCGTCACCAACAAAAAGTTCTGGGACGGGCTGCCGGCCGACCTGAAGGCGCCGCTCGGACGCGCGGTGAAGGAATCGACCGACTTCTTCAACGACAACCGCCGCGAAGGACAACGCCGTTGCGCTGGAGAAGATCAAGGCGACCGGCAAGGTGCAGGTTCATTATCTCACCGATACGAGCGAAAAGCCTGGGTCGCCAAACTGATGCCGGTCCACAAGGAGATGCAGGCGCGGTTCGGCAAGGACTTTATCGAGCGCATCTACAAGGCATCGGGCTTCGTACCGCCGCAGTCGTGAGGGTTGACGCGTCCAGGAACGCTGTACCGCCAGGCAGGCTGATCACCCACATGCTTTTGCACGCGCGGCTTTTTCCCTCCCCCGCTTGCGGGGACGGGTTGGGGAGGGGACCCTTGTCCCACGCGCCTGCCGCGGATCGTGCCCCCTCCCTGACCCTTCCCCGCAAGCGGGAGAGTGGAAACAATCATTTGATCGGCACGCGGCGCGAGCGCGGCTCGCCCCGCACGCAGCCCTGGCAACGGCGAGAGGGCTGACGTGCTCGACATTCTTGACCGCATTCTCGATCGCCTTGAAGAATGGATCATCTGCGTTCCTGATCGCGGCCGCGACCATCGTCACCTTCGTGGCGGTGGTTCATCGGTACGGCGCCAGCAATTCGGTGGTGCTCTCGACTTGGGCGAAAATGCACGGGCTGATCCGGCTCAGCGGCGCAGCCAACTGGGTCTATGTCTCGTTCGCGGCGATCAATCTGTCCTGGGCACAAGAACTTGGCCACCTACATGTTCGTGTGGATGGCGAAGTTCGGTGCAGCGCTCGGCGTGCGCACCGGCATCCATGTGGGTGTCGACGTCTTCGTGAGGAAGCTGACGCCGGCGGCGCGGAATCCGGTCATCGTGTTTGCGCTGCTGTGCGGCGCGCTGTTCACCGGCATCATCGGGACGCTCGGCGCGATCTATGTTTACGAGCTTGACCCCGACCAGGAGTCGCCCGAACTCGAATGGCCGAGCTGGATCATCTATCTGTGCATCCCGCTCGGCTCCTACCTGATGTGTTTTCGCTTTCTGCAGGTGATGTGGCGCTTCCTGCGAGCTGGCGCCATGCCGCACCAGGCGCACGGCATCGAATACCAGGCTGCCGAGGCCGCGGCGCCTGCCCCGCTGGCAGAGCCCGCCCGGTGAGCGCGCATTCCGACAGCGCCACGATGCGCCCGCCCGGCTCCGCCATTACGGCGACGCTCATCATCGTCATCCCGCTCGCGCTGGCGCTCGTCTGTGTCCTGGCGCGCCTCGACATCGTCGAACTGTCGCAGTCGTCGCGCGCGCTGCTGCTGTTCGCGCTTCTGCTCGGCCTGATGGCGACCGGCATGCCGATATCGATCGCGCTCGGCCTCTCGGTGCTCACCTATCTGTTCATTCTGTCGAGCGTCGATCCCAAGATGGTCGGGCTCAAGCTGTTCACCAGCATTGATCGCTTCGAGATCATGGCGATCCCGTTCTTCATCCTGGCCGGCAACTTCCTCACCTCCGGCGGGGTGGCGCGCCGCATGATCGATTTCGCGACCTCGATGATCGGGCACTGGTATGGCGGGCTAGGCCTCGCCGGCGTCGTCGCCTGCGCGTTGTTCGCCGCCATTTCGGGCTCCTCGGTCGCGACCGTGGTCGGCATCGGCTCGATCATCCTGCCGGCGATCGTCGAAAACGGCTATCCGCCCCGCTTTGGCGCCGGTGTGATCGCGACCTCGGGCGCGCTCGGCATCTTGTTTCCGCCATCGATCAACCTCGTCATCTTCGCGGTCGCGACCAGCGGCATGCAGCCGAAGGGGCCAACCGGTGACATCGTCGACTCGGCCTCGGTCGGCCAACTGTTCATCGCCGGCATAGTGCCCGGGCTGATGCTCGCCGTCATGCTGGGCATCACCACCTGGTATCGCGCCTGGCGCAATGATTATCCGCGCATGAAGCGGGCCAGTTGGAGCCGAATCCCTGCGCGCCTTCCGCGAAAGCTTCTGGGGCCTGTTCCTGATCGTGCTGGTGCTCGGCGGCATCTATTCCGGCCTGTTCACCCCGACCGAAGCCGCCGCCGTGGCGGCCGTCTATGCGTTCTTCATTGCGGTGTTCGTCTACAAGGAATTGAGGCTCGCGGACGTTCCGGCCGTTCTGCTCAAGGCCGCCGCGATGAGCGCCATGATCCTCTACATCATCACCAACGCAGCGGTGTTCTCGTGGCTGCTGACGTCCGAGCAGATTCCCGCAATCCATGGCGGAGTGGATGACGGCGCAGGGCTTTGGCGCGGTAGCGTTCCTTCTCGTCACCAACATCGTGCTGCTCGCCGCCGGCAACTTCATGGACCCGGCCGCGATCGTGCTGATCATGGCGCCGATCCTGTTCCCGATGGCGGCTCGGCTCGGCGTCCATCCGGTGCATCTCGGCATCCTAATGGCGGTCAACATGGAGGTCGGCCTGTGCCATCCGCCGGTCGGGCTCAATCTCTACGTCGCTTCCGGCATCACTAAGATGGGCATCGCCGAACTCACCGTCGCGGTGCTGCCATGGCTCGCCACGATGCTGGTGTTCCTGGTGATGGTGACCTACATCCCGCAAATATCGCTGTGGCTGCCGCGGGCTTTGGGGATGCTTTGACGGCGGACGGTATTGATCCTTTCTCACATTTGACGCCCGGCATCTTCTGGCTATGATCTAGCCAGAATGCCTTTCGCGATCATCTTGGCCCCGGAGGCCGTCGAAGACTTCAAGCGGCTCAAGGCAAAAATACGGGCCGAGGTGCGGAACGCGCTTGAAACGCACTTAAGGCACGAACCGGAAAAGAAAAGCAGAAGTCGAATCAAGAGGCTGCGCGGCCTTAGCCGACCACAATATCGGCTTCGCGTTGGCGACGTTCGAATTTTCTATGATGTATCTGGCGCGACCGTCGAGATTCTGGCGATCGTGGCCAAATCAGAGGCCCTATCATGGCTCGCACAGTTCGGAAGTCCGGAATGAAGGAAGTTTCGCTATCAGAGGTCAAGGACGACCTGTCGCGCTACCTGCGCGAAGCCGAAACTCAGGAGATCGTGATTACCCGTCACGGCAAGCCCGCCGGGATACTCATTGGTTTTGAGTCGGAGGAGGATTGGTTCGAGTATCGCCTTGAAAACGATCCGCGATTTCTGCGTCGGGTCGAACAAGCCCGCAAAAGCCTTCAAGCGGGGCGCGGAGTGAGGCTGGAAGACCTGGATCCGAAATAACGGCTCGCGCCGCGGGGAAGCCATCACTTCGGCCCAATACGCGCGGTCTTAATGCGAATAGATAAAATTCGAACGATCGGCTGAACCCGGATTCAATCTGTTTGTGTGACATCTTCGCGGCAGGGTCGCGGGGGATCATCAATCATGCATATGTTCGCTGTCGCGTTGCTGGCAACGACTACGCTGTCGGACGGCACGTTCAATGAGCCGAGCGAGGACGCGATGCGCCAGGCGTTCGCCTCGGACCTCGCCGATGGCGTCAAAGGTGTGCTGGCCTATGTGGCGGAAACCGGCGGGACGCATGTGCTCGCCCGCATCCGCGCGGCGCGTACCGACGAATACGAAATTCGCGCGTTCCGCAAAGTCGAATGCCGTCCGGACAACATGAGACCGGGCCAAATCTCGCCGGGTCACGTCTGCGCCTTCCAGGTCGAGGTCGAGACTATTGTGGGCCCGATCGAGCAGTCGATGGGCGGGCGCTTCTTCATCGGGCCGTGCGGGCTCGCCTACGACCACGACGCGTAGCCGCGGCGAGAGCGCGCGCGTCAGTTCCTGGTTTCCTCTTCAAGCGTCGGGCATTGCTTCATGTCGATGCGCGCCTCGTATTTCTCGTAATTGGATTTGTCGTAGAGCGTGGGCCGGATGATCAGCTCCTGTGGCACCGGCTGCTTGCGCAGGATGCGGGCCGCGATCTCGGTTGCGACGCAGCCGATGATGAAGCCGTTGAACTCGCCGGAGGCCAGCATCTTGCCGGACTTGATCAGCTCCACCGCTTCCTTGCTGCCGTTGATGCCGACCACCTGGGCCTTGCGGTTGCGGGCGTCCAGGGTCTCGACGGCGGCCGCCGCCATGGAGTCGTTGGCGGCGATCACGCCATCGATTTGCGGAAACTGCTTGATCCAGCCTTCCATCAAACTCTGGGCCGGCTTGCGTTGGTAATTGCCGGATTTGGAGGCGAGGAGCTTCACGCCCGGGAATTCCTTGAGTGCGTCATTGAAGCCGCGCAGCCGTTCGATCGCGGTCGTATTGGTGGGAATTCCTTCGAGGATGACCACGTCGCCCTTGCCGTTTAGCGCCTTGAACAGATAGCGGGCGGTGGCGAGGCCGAGCGTGTAATCGTCGGGTAGCACGGAGGAGACGAATTTTCCGGCGGCGCTGCGATCGGTGATCTCGATCGCGGGGATGTTCGCGGCGTTTATCTTTTCCACCGCGGGCACCATCAGCTTGTTGTCGACCGGATCGAACACGATGGCGCTCGGCTTCGTCGCGATCGCATCGTCGACGAGCTTGGCCTGCTCGGTTGGATTATCCGCTGTGGTCGGCACGAAATGAACAACGTCGATCCCGAGCGCCTTCGAAGCCGCGTTGGCGCCGGTGCGGATCGCCAGCGAAAAAGGATTGGTGGTGTTCTTGGTAAAGACCGCAATGGTTTCCGCCTGCGCGCCGTACGGCTGGACAATGCCGGCCGTCATCGTCATTGCGATCAGAACCGGAATTGGACGTTTCATAGCTTCGCTCCCTTGGTGCAAAACACTGCCAGCATAGCATCTGGGTGGGTTCGTGGGGATGGGGAAGGACGCGGATTGCGGCAAAATGCGTTAGGATGGGCGCCGACGAAATTCGGGAACACGTTCCAAGGAGAACGGCATGGTGGCACGCAATGTCGCTTGGCCTTTCGCGACCGCGCTGGTCTTGACGGCGGCGGGCTTGGCGTCAGCGCTCGCGCTGATAACGCCGGCCCGCGCCGAAGACCTCCTCAAGATCGCGGTGGCGCAGCGCGGCCAGTGGGATACCGCGATCACCGAACTCGGCGCGCGCTCCGGGATTTTCAAGACGCGCGGCATCGCGGTCGATGTCCTCTATACTCAAGGCGGCCCGGAGGCGTATCAGGCCGTGATTTCCGGCAGCATGGATATCGCGTGCGGCGGCGGCATCGAGTCGGCGATCGGCGCCTATTCCAAATCCGCGCCGGTGCGCATCATCGGCAGTGCCATGATCGGCTCGCCCGATACCTATTGGTTCGTGCCCGTCAATTCGCCAATCAAGTCGCTCAAGGACGCTGCCGGCAAGACCATCAGCTATTCCCAGAACGGCTCATCGAGTCATACCGCGCTGTTGGCGCTGCTCGATCAGTACAAGGTCGACGCGCAAGCCGGTCTCGACCGGCGGCCACCCGGCGACGCTGACCATGACCATGACGGGCCAGATCGATATCGGCCGCGGCGCGGCGCCGTTCGGCCTCGAACTTGTCGACGAGGGCAAAGTCCGCGTTGTAGCCCGCGGCAGCGAGATACGCGCACGCGCCGACCAGACCGTGCGGGTGTGCATGGCGAATGCCCAGGTGCTGGCGAGGCGCGGCGATGCCGTCGCGCGCTTCATGCAGGGCTATCGCGACACCATCGACTGGATGTATGCGGACCCTGCCGCGATGCTTCTCTACGAGGAGTTCTCCAACGTGCGCCACGACCTGATGGCGCGGGTGCGCGACGAATATTTCCCCAAATCGACGCTGTGGCCCGACCAAATCCGCGGCCTCGACCTGGTGTTGTCGGACGCGCTCAAGAACAAGTTCATCGCCCGGCCGCTGGCGGCCGCCGAGGTCAAGGAGATGATCCAGATTCCGGCGCCAATGAAGTAGGGGTGTGGGTCGAACTCAGCGGCCGCCCAAATCCTGACAATCACTCGTGCCTTGTCACCCCGCTCAAGCCGTGACGACGGATGAACACAAACCATGACCCAAGCCTCGTTCGCCGCCGTCAAGGCGCTGTTCTTCGATGTGTTCGGTACCCTGGTCGACTGGCGCAGCGGTATCGCCCGCGAGGCCAAGACCGTGCTGGAGCCGCTAGGCCACAAGGCCGATTGGCTGGCCTTCGCGGACGCCTGGCGCGACGAATACCAGCCCGGCATGGAGGAGGTGCGCACCGGGCGCATCCCGTTCTGCAGGCTCGACGTGCTGCACCGGCGCAATCTCGATCGCATCTTGCCGCGGTTCGGATTTACAGACCTCTCCGAGGAGGTGACGGCCCATCTCAACCGCGCCTGGCATCGGCTCGACGGCTGGCCGGACGTGGCGCCCGGGCTGCATCGCCTCAAGCGCAAATTCCTGCTGGCCCCGGTGTCGAACGGCAACATCTCGCTGATGGTCGATCTCGCCCGCCGCAACGGGCTTGTCTGGGACGCAATCCTCGGGGCGGAGATCGCCGGCGACTACAAACCGAAGCCGCGGGTCTATCTCGGCGCGGCTGAATCCTTCGATCTCGCCCCCGGCGCCTGCATGATGGTGGCGGCGCATACCGGCGACCTTACCCACGCAGCCGCTTGTGGGCTGCGCACCGCCCATGTGGCGCGGCCGAACGAGAAGGGCCCGGGTCGCGGTGAGGGCGCGCCTTCCGCACCGGTCGATGTCGCGGTCGGAAGTCTCCTGGAGCTTGCGGACCGGCTCGGGACGTGACATCGGAACAGTCATGCATCTGGAAAACCGCATTCTCGTCACCGGTGGCGCCGGCTTTCTCGGCTCGCATTTGTGCGACCGCCTGCTAGCGGCCGGCGCCGACGTCGTCTGCGTTGATAACCTCTTCACCGGCACCAAGCGCAACATCGAACACTTGATCGGTGAAAAACGCTTCGAGCTGTTGCGCCACGACGTGACCTTCCCGCTCTATGTGGAGGTCGACGAGATCTACAATTTCGCCTGTCCGGCTTCGCCCGTGCACTACCAGCATGATCCGGTGCAGACCACCAAGACCAGCGTGCACGGCGCCATCAACATGCTGGGGCTTGCCAAGCGCCTGCGCGCCAAAATCCTCCAGGCCTCGACGTCCGAGGTCTATGGCGATCCAACCGTGCATCCGCAGCCGGAGGACTACTGGGGCCACGTCAATCCGATCGGGCCGCGCTCCTGCTACGACGAAGGCAAACGCTGCGCCGAGACGCTGTTCTTCGACTACTGGCGCCAGACAAAGCTGTGCATCAAGGTGGCGCGCATCTTCAACACCTACGGCCCGCGCATGCATCCCAACGACGGCCGTGTGGTGTCGAACTTCATCGTCCAAGCCCTGCTCGGCCGCGACATCACGATCTACGGCGACGGACAGCAGACCCGCTCGTTCTGCTATGTCGACGATCTCATCGACGGCATCATCCGCCTGATGGATACCGCTGACGATGTGACCGGCCCGGTCAATATCGGAAATCCGGCCGAGTTCTCGATCCGCGAGCTTGCCGAGATTGTCATCGATCTCGTCGGCGCGTCCTCCAAAATCGTCAGTCGGCCGCTGCCCGCCGACGATCCGCGCCAGCGCCAGCCGGATATTGCCCTGGCCCGCAAGCTGCTCGACTGGAGGCCGCGCACGCCGCTCAAGGACGGGCTGGTGCGGACGATCGCGTATTTCGATGCCCTGCTGGAAGACGAAGCCGTGCGCGGCGCGATCGGAGCCGAGGCGTAACTGGAAGCGGCGATGCCTGTCGGGCCGTCAGGCGCGCCGCGAAAAGCTCGCCAGCAGCACGGCCAGGATGCCGGTCAGGAAGATGCCATCGAAGGTGCCGGCGCCGCCGATGGAGGCCACCGGCGCGCCGAGGCTCTGCACGGCGTCGAGATTGAGGAGATCGGCGCCGATCAGCGTGCCAAGGCTACCGCCCACATAAGCGAGCACTGCAGCATGATGGCGTGCGATCAGCACCGCCGCGATGGCGGTCACGATCGGCGGCACGAACATCGGCACCGCGATGCCCACCCCCGGCACCGGATAGGCCAGCATATGGATGACCGCCGCCACGATGGCGGTGGTGATGATGCCGCGCCCCCACATGTCGTTCACGAACAGCAGATAGAGCGACAGCAGCGTCGGGATCACGGCGCCGCCGACGTTCACCGCAATGATGGTCCCGGGCCAATCGACCACCGTCGGCACCGTATAGTGCATACCGAAGAAGGAGAGGTCCTGGGCGGTCTGGACCTCCCGCTCCGGAAACCGCGCCACCGGGATATTGATGTAGCTGCCGATCAGCGAGCCCAGAAGCAGCAACAGCGCGGTGCCCGAACTGACGCCGAGGCGCGTGTAGGCGTAGCGCAGCACATTGATCTGGATAAGGACGAACAGGAGGAGGAAAATGCCCACCAGCACCGCAAAGAAGGCCGGCGCGAGGGGGAAGTAGTTCATCTGGCCCATGGTGCGTGCGCTCGCCGGGGCGTTGTGGCGCGTATGGCGGATCAGCCGACGTTTCCGCTCGCAACAAGTGCGCTGGCCCGCTCGGCTATTACCGCAGACCCGCGTTGATTTTTTCCAGCACCGCGGAGCCCGGGCACAGTTCCTGTTCCGAGAGCGTGTTCAGCGGCGTCTCGATCGTATTCAAGTGATGGTGCAGATCCTCGGGCTCCTGATCGAGATAGAGGACGCCGGTGACGACTTGGCCCTTGGCGGCGTGGTGCTGGAGGAAGTTCATCGCCGCCAGCCGGTCGTGCACGTCGTAATCGGCGTTGATCTTGCGCAGCACCAATGTGGTGCCGTCATGCTGCTCGATCGTCTGCACGGTTCCGGGCGCATAATCGACCGTAATCGGCTCGCGGTCCGTAATGAAATCGAGACGGTTCACCGCCTCGTTGTGCTCGCGCACGTAATCGAAGCTCTTGGTGGAACCGGCATGGTTGTTGAACGCCACGCACGGGCTGATCACATCAATGAAGGCGGCGCCCTGGTGCTCGATCGCCGCCTTGATGATGGGGACGAGCTGGGTCTTGTCGCCGGAGAACGAGCGCGCCACGAAGGAGGCGCCGAGCTGGAGCGCCATCGCCACCATGTCGATCGCGCTGTCGGCGTTGACGACGCCCTTCTTCGATTTGGAGCCGCGGTCGGCGGTCGCCGAGAACTGGCCCTTGGTGAGGCCGTAGACGCCGTTGTTCTCGACGATATAGACCATGTTGACGCCGCGGCGGATGGCGTGGACGAACTGGCCGACGCCGATTGAGGCCGAAATCGCCGTCGCCCGACACGCCGAGATAGATGAGGTCGCGGTTCGCGAGGTTCGCTCCCGTCAGCACCGACGGCATGCGGCCATGGACTGAATTGAACCCGTGTGAATTGCCGAGGAAGTAATCCGGCGTCTTCGACGAGCAACCGATGCCGGAAATCTTCGCCACCCGGTGCGGCTCGATCGACAACTGGAAGCAGGCTTCGATGATCGATGCGGTGATCGAATCATGCCCGCAGCCGGCGCACAGGGTCGAGATTTTACCCTCGTAGTCGCGGTGTGTATAACCCAGCGCGTTTTTCGGCAGGGCAGGGTGGTGGAACTTCGGCTTTGCCAGATAGGTCATGGTCGCATTCTCGGTGCAAGAAGATGAATTTTCTAGCGGATTTTCTCGTTGGCCAAGCCAACACGATGCCAATCCACGTGATTTCTCGTGCGACCGATACCACATCGTCGGGCAATGCTCCAGGCGACCGCGCGCCCTCGAACCCGCCCGGAAACAATGTATTGTTTTACCCAATCGAAGCCGCTCCGACGCCATCCGCCATCGACGCCATCCGCATCGTTGCGCGACGCCTCGCGGGCAGAATGAAACATAGAGGGAAACCATGGGCTACCAGAGCTTGATCGGGGCAATTACACTCCTGGTGTTGGCAATGCCAGTCGGCGGTGCTCTAGCCTTTGACAACTCGAAATATCCCAACTTCAGAGGCCGGTGGGACCGGTTCGTCGTTCCAGGGCTTGGCGGCCAGCCGTCATTCGACCAGACCAAGCCGTGGGGATTTGGACAGCAGGCGCCGCTGACGCCCGAATATCGGGCGGTTCTGGAGGCGAGCCTTGCAGACCAGGCCAAGGGCGGCCAGGGCAACTTCACCGGCCATGACTGCCGCGCCTACGGCATGCCGCTGATGATGATCGCGTTCTACCCGCAGGAATACGTCATCACGCCGGACACGACCTATATCCTCGTTAACAACGCCGATCACGGTCGCCGCGTCTTCACCGACGGCCGCGACTTTCCCAACGAGATCGAGCCGACCTTCCAGGGCTACTCGATCGGCAAATGGACCGATGAGGATGGCGACGGGCGCTACGATGTGCTCGAAGTGGAGACGCGTGGCCCCTTCAAGGGCCCCCGTGTCTACGACGCCACCGGACTGCCGTTACATTTCGACAATCAGTCGATCTTCAAGGAGCGGATTTTCCTCGACAAGGCCAATCCGAACCTGCTGCACGACGAAATCACCGTGATCGACCACGCGTTGACGCGCCCGTGGACGGTGGACAAGCGCTACCGCCGCAACGCCGCCCCGCGGCCGGATTGGCCGGAATATGTCTGCGGCGAGGAAAACCTGCACGTTCAGGTCGGCAAGGAGAATTATTTCGTGAGTGGCGATGGCTATCTGATGCCGGCCCGAAAGGATCAGGCGCCGCCTGACCTGCGCTATTTCAAACAGGCGCCGAAGTGACTGGGTGGTAGACTGAATTTGCGGAGCGCCGTTTGCCGCGATTGCGCCGAGCAGCCATGCTCCGCTCGCGATATTGCTGTGACGTTCGGACTCGCGGCGGCCGGCCTCGATGTGTATGCCAAAGGCGCGTCCGAAAACGGTGCACGCGCGCGTGTCGACTACGCCCGGTGAACTAGAATGACGGACGCGCCGAAAGAGCAGCGATGAACGACCAGGATCGAAACGACCAGAATCGAAACGACGAAAGCCAAAGCGGCCGCGCAAGCGTCGCCAACCTTCTGGCCGCGCCGCCGCGCGTCATCAATGTCGGCCTTGAACTGTTCGCGACGGATCTCGCCCACCAGGCGCCAAGGTCGCCCACGTGCAATGGGCACCTCCGGCCGGCGGCAATCCGCGTCTTGCCAGCCTCCTCGACAAGCTGCGAAGCTGACGCCGCAGCCGGGAGGAATGCTTTGAAAATCATTGAGGAGGCCAATCAGGAAGCGCTGCGGCGCATGCTGGCTGGCGACCCGGTCCTTGTTGACGTGGTGCCGGCCTCGGAGGCGACTACCGGCGCTCGCCGAGCGCACCATCCTGCATGCCGGCCCGCCGGTCACATGGGAGCGCATGTGCGGACCGATGCGCGGTGCCGTCATGGGCATCGCGGTCTTCGAGGGCTGGGCAAAGGACCTCAACGATGCCGCCGGCAAGCCGCCGCCGGGGCATTTTGCGTTCCACCCCAACCATCATTTCGGCGCTGTCGGCCCGATGACCGGGATCACCACGCGGAGCCAGCCGCTGCTGGTGGTGGAAAACAAAGCATTCGGCAATCGCGCCTACTGCGCCTCAACGAAGGCCTCGGCAAGGTAATGCGGTTCGGCGGCAACGATGCCGAAGTGCTGGGCCGGCTGCGCTGGATCAAGGCCGTACTCGGCCCGGCCATGTCGCGCGCGCTGCGCAAATCGGGCGGCATCGCCGCTGAAGCCGCTGATCGCACGCGGCCTCACCATGGGCGACGAGATGCACCAGCGCAATGTCGGTGCTCCTGCCTGCTGCTGCGCCAGCTTGCACCGGCGCTCGCGGAAACGGCGCGGAACGGCGCCGACCTCACCGCGTGCCTCGCTTTCATTGGCGGCAACGATCAGTTCTTCCTCAATATCGGCATGGCGATGGGCAAGGCACTGACCGATCCCGGCGAGCGGCATCGCCGGCTCTTCCGTCGTCACGGCGATGAGCCGCAACGGCACCGATTTCGGCATTCGCGTGTCAGCAACGGGGACCAGCTGGTTCACTGCGCCGGTCGAGATGCCGAGCGGCATCTATTTTCCAGGCTTCAGCGAGCCTGACGCCAATCCCGACATGGGCGATTCCGCGATCGTCGAGACCATTGGCCTCGGCGCCTTCGCCATGGCGGCGGCTCCGGCGGTGGTCGGATACATAGGCGCGGGACGGCCGTCGCAAGCCGCATCGTTCACGCGCGCCATGGCGGATATCGTCGTCGGCAGCAATCCGGCTTGGACCATCCCGGCGAATGGACTTTGCCGGCGTGCCGACCGGCATCGATGTGCGCCTCGTGGTCGAGACCGGGCTTACGCCGACGATCAACACCGGGATCGCGCACCGCGAACCCGGCGTCGGCCAGGTCGGCGCCGGCGTCGTCAAGGCGCCGCTCAAATGCTTTGAGGAGGCGCTGGTCGCGTTCGCGCAGACGATGGGCGTCGAATGAGCGTCGTCCTCAACGAGGTTCGTCGCGCGACCTATCTCGATTCCATCATGCTGATGCGCATGTCCCGCGAAATCGCGGCGCTGCCCGGTGTCATCGAGGCTGGTCTTTTCATCGGCACGCCGGCGAACAAGGAGATTTTGCGCGACGCGGGGATTCTCGGATCCGAAGGTGTCGCCGCCGGGGCGGGCGACCTGATCCTCGCACTCGCGGCAAAAGACGCCGCGGCTGGAGAAGCCGCGCTTGTGCATGCGCGCGAGTTGCTCGATCGCCCGATCGTGACCGAAACGTCCGGCGTCACGACACGGTCGATCCGTGCCGCGGTTCACGTAATGCCCGACGCCAATCTGGCGCTGATCTCGGTCCCCGGTCCGTTCGCCGCCGCCGAGGCGCGCAAGGCAATGGCGCTCGGCCTGCATGTCATGATCTTTTCCGACAACGTGCCGCTCGCCGACGAGGCGGCGCTCAAGCGCGAGGCGCGCGAGCGCGGCCTCTTTGTGATGGGCCCGGATTGCGGCACCGCGATCATCGCCGGCGTGCCGCTCGCCTTTGCCAATGTGGTGCCGCGCGGCGATATCGGGGTCATCGGCGCATCCGGCACCGGCATTCAGGAAGTCACGACGCTGATCGCGCGCGCCGGCCGCGGCATCAGCCATGCGATCGGCACCGGCGGGCGCGATCTCAAGCCCGAGGTCGGTGCCATCACCACCCTAATGGCGATCGATGCGCTGGACGCGGATGCATCGACCTCGCACATCGTGCTGATTTCGAAGCCGCCGGCCGCGGACGTTGCGCGCATCGTGCTCGATCGGGTCGGCAGGAGCCGCAAGCCCTTTACCGTCTGCTTCCTCGGCGCCGATAACTTATCGCTGCCGGCGAACGCGAATGCCGCCTCGACGCTGCGCGACGCAGCTGCGCGCGCTCTCGGGCGGCCACCGGCTGCGCCGGCGCCGCCGCTGCCGTTGCCGGCGCCCCCGCTGCATCCGGGTGGCGGTGGACCACTGGTGCGTGGCCTCTTCGCCGGCGGCACGTTCTGTTCGGAGGCGCAGATCGTTTTCCGCCGGGCGGGACTTGCGGTGTCGTCCAACGTGCCGGTACCCGGCGCGGCGGACGCAAGCGCAGGCGGCCACGTCATGATCGATCTCGGCGACGACGAGTACACGCGCGGGCGCCCGCATCCGATGCTCGAGCCGTCAGTACGCGATGCGCCGCTTGCCGCGGCACTCGCCGACCCTGCGGTCGGCGTCGTTCTGATGGACGTCGTGCTCGGGCTCGGCGCTCACCCCGATCCTGCCGGCCATCTCGCGAGCGGGCTGGTCGGACGGAAGTCCGCGGCGCTGATCATCGCCTCGGTGACCGGCACCGACGCCGACCCGCAGCGCCGCGCCGCGCAAGTGCGCAAGCTCACCGCGGCTGGGGTGATCGTCGCGGAATCGAATGCGGATGCAGCGGAGGCCGCAATCGGGGCGCTGGCTCAACCGTTGGGCCTGCGCGAAGCGTCCGGCCCGTGAGGCCATTACTCGACCGGACACGGCGCCGCCACGGGAGCGCAGCCGGGATCGCGGTTGATATCCCGGTCTTGCGCGCCGGCGTCCTGGCGCAAGAATTCTGCCGCCGCGGCAACGCGGCGTGGGTTGACGCGGTTTTCGATCGCAGTTTCTATCTCGTCAGCGGCGCCACGTTCGTATGCGTCGGCACGCCCGCCATCGGCAATGGCCCGTTGACGCTGATCGCCGATCTCGAATCCGGGCGCCTGTCGGCGCTTTCGCCCGGCCGGCCCGCCGCGATATCGGAGCGGCACATCGCCATCGGCGACGATCTCCGATTGAACCTCGATCGCTGCGAGCCGTGGCAGCCGCCGCCCTGGCCCGCCGTCACGCCGGCCGCCTCACTGATCGAAGGTGCCGTTGCACGCCGCTTCGCCGGCGAGGCGCCCCCGGAGGGCTTGGCGGGAGCTGTGGCTGGCACGGGCCCGCTTGCGCGCATCGCCGCGCCGCGCCTTGCATTATTCGAGTCGTGGCTGTCGGAGGCGCTCGGATGCGATGACGCGCTTGCCAGCGCCGCGCGGGAAGCCGTTTCGCCGCTGATCGGGCTCGGTCCCGGCCTGACGCCCTCGGGCGACGACTTCCTGTCCGGCGCGCTTGCGCTTCTCGACGCGCTCGGAGAACGCGATGTGCACGCCGCGATGGCGCGGGCTATCGTGGCCGCCGCGCCGGCTTTGACCTCGCCCTTGAGCGCGTGCCTGTTGCGGGCAGCGCGTGCCGGGCATATACGGCGAACGCCTCCATGATGCGGTATCGCGCTTGTCGCCGGCGACATCGATGGCAGCAGTCGCGGCGATCCGTGGCATCGGTCACAGTTCGGGTTGGGACATGCTGGCCGGTGCCGCGACGGCGCTTCGCATCGTCGCGCGGCGGCGCTCAATGCCGCGGCTACGACATCCGCTCCGGCAGGTGATCATCTTGCGCGAGGTCGGAGAAGCGCGTCACGTCGGCCTTGAATTGCAGCCCGACCGTGCCGGTCGGACCGTGGCGCTGCTTGCCGAGAATGACTTCGGCGCGGCCGTGCACGGCCTCCATTTCGGCCTGCCATTTGAAGTGCTCTTCGCTGCCCGGCCGCGGCTCGCGATTCTTGCAGGTAGTATTCCTCGCGGAACACGAACATCACCACGTCGGCGTCCTGCTCGATCGAGCCCGATTCGCGCAGGTCGGAGAGTTGCGGCCGCTTGTCGTCGCGGTTTTCGACCTGGCGCGAGAGCTGCGACAGCGCCATGATCGGAATGTTGAGCTCCTTGGCGAGCGCCTTGAGGTTGGTAGTGATCTCGGTCACCTCCTGCACCCGGCCTTCGCGCAGCGCGCCGGGTCGAGCCCTGCAGCAGCTGGATGTAGTCGATCACCAGCAGGTCGAGGCCGCGCTGGCGCTTGAGGCGGCGCGCGCGGGCCGCAAGCTGGGCGATCGAAAGGCCGCCGGTCTCGTCGATGTAGAGCGGGATCTGCTCCATTTCCTTCGCAGTCCGGCGATGCGGTCGAAGTCGCCAGGGTCGATCTCGCCGCGCCGGATGCGGTAGGAGGCGATCTCCGACTGCTCGGAGATGATACGGGTGGCCAGCTGCTCCGCCGACATTTCGAGCGAGAAGAACCCGACGATGCCGCCGTTGGTCGATTCGATGCGGCCGTCGGCGCGCACGCTGCCCTCCCAACCCCGCGCCACGTTGTAGGCGAGGTTGGTCGCGAGCGCGGTCTTGCCCATGCCCGGCCGGCCGGCGAGGATCACGAGGTCGGATTTCTGCAGACCCGCCCATCATGCGGTCGAGGTCCTTGAGCCCGGTGGCGAGGCCCGACAATTTCCCGTCGCGCTGGTAGGCGTGGGCCGCCATCTCGACGGCGGTGGTCAGCGCCTCGGCGAACCGCTGGAAGCCGCCGTCATAGCGGCCGGTCTCGGCAAGTTCGTAAAGGCTGCGCTCGGCCAGCTCGATCTGATCCTGTGGGCGTTCGTTGACGCCGGCATCATAGGCGGTGTTCACCATCGCCTCGCCGATGCCGATCAGCGAGCGGCGGATCGCGAGATCATAGATGGTGCGGCCATAATCGGAGGCGTTGATGACGGTGGTCGCCTCGGCGGCAAGTCGCGCCAGGTACTGGCTGACCGTCAGCCCGGCGACGTCGAAGTCCGGCGGCAGGAAGGTCTTGAGGGTGATCGGCGTCGCGGTCTTGCCGATTCGAATCAGGCTGGCTGGCGACCTCGTAACCTTCTGGTGGATCGGCTCGAAGAAATGCGTCGGCTCAAGGAAATCCGAAACGCGGTAGAACGCCTCGTTGTTGACGAGGATGGCGCCGAGCAGCGCCTGCTCCAGCTCGATATTGTGCGGAGCGGTACGGATAGGACGGCGTGGTATCCGCCGCCTGCTTGCGAGCAGTCGATTCGAGCGCCATGACGTCCCGATTTCTATGGGTTGATTTTTTCTAGAGAAACGCCACTGCACTTCGCTCACCCAACCGACGGCCCTCAATCGCAGTACTTAAGTCGAACAGCTGACCGGCTGCCGCTTATAAGCACGACTGCCGCCGGTTGGGAACGATCGATGTTCGATTTTCCCCTTAATCACCAGCCAAAATATTTTGTTGCCGGTATGGCGAGTCCGCTCTGACTGCAAAAGCCTTGACGGCGTGAATCACTGCTAGAACCGTGAGCCTGTCACGGGTTTGCTCACTCGCCGGCAAGTCGCAGCGGCGTGGGCGGCCGCCCTCGAGCGCGCGCAGCCGCGTCTCCGCCTGCGTGATGTAGTCGCGGGTGATCGGCACCACGCCCTGACGCTTGGTCGAGCTGAACTTGGAACACCATCATGTCCTGGCGGCGGAACGCCGATTTCGGAGCAGGCGAGATAGAACTCCCACATCCGCACGAAGCGCGCATCGTAGATGCGCTCGACCTCGGCGCGATGGGCGAGGAAGCGATCGCGCCAAGCCTTGAGGGTCTCGGCATAATGCAGGCGCAGGATCTCGATGTCGGTGACGAGGAGGCCGGCGCGCTCGATCGCGGGCATCACCTCGGACAGGGCCGGAATATAGCCGCCGGGGAAAATGTACTTGGCGATCCAGGCATTGGTGGAACTCGGTCCGGTCGAGCGGCCGATCGAATGCAGCACCATGACGCCGTCGTCGGCGAGCGTGGCGGCGCATTTCGCGAAGAACGCATCGTAGAAATTGATGCCGACATGCTCGAACATGCCGACCGAAACGATGCGGTCAAAGGTTCCCGCTAACGTCGCGGTAGTCGAGGGCCTCGGAATTCGGCCCGGCCCTTGTTGAATTCGCGCTCCTGCGCGCGCCCTCGCGCCACCGCGAGTTGCTCCTGCGACAGCGTGATGCCGGTTACATCGGCGCCGCAGAATTCCGCCGCGTAAAGCGCAAGCCCGCCCCAGCCGCAGCCGATATCGAGGACGCGATGGCCGCGTTCGATCAGAAGCTTGGCGGCGAGATGGCGTTTCTTAGCGAGCTGGGCGTCGTCGAGGCTTTCCTGCGGGGTCTCGAAATAGGCGCAGCTGTATTGACGGTCGCTGTCGAGGAAGAGCGAGTAGAGCCTGCCGTCGAGATCGTAATGATGGGCGACATTGCGGCGTGCCCGCGATCGCAGATTGAACTGCTGCAGCCGCCGCCACCCATAGCGCAGCGCCGCGATCGCCAGCGCCCAGCGCGGCCAGGACGTCTTGTCCCGGGCCACCATGTCGACGAATTCCGCGATCGACCCGCTGTCGACCACGAATGCTACCGTCCATATAGGCTTCGCCGAGCTTGAGGTCGGGATCGAGCACCACCGCCCTTTGGGCGGCCGCGGAGGTAAAACGCATCGCGATCAGCGGGCCGGTTCCGTCACCGAAAGTGTGCGCACTACCCCGTGCGGTCGTGACGCGCAAATTGCCGCGACCGACATGCGCCAGTGCTGACCGTAACAACCACTCCATGGCCAACCTCGACGTGCCATGTCGCTTCACGCGGCCGAACGGAAGACATCTGCCGTAGCGGCCTCGACCTGTTACCTTCCCCCCGCCCCCAAGCGGACAGTGATACCTACCATTGCAAGTCTAAACAAAATCCGGTCACGCTCGCAACCGGAATTTTGGCGCAATTCAGGGCCGACCGGAGCTCGGCCTGGGGGCAGTATCGGCAGCCGCGGTGCGGCGGAATCCAGTTGCTTGCGACGAATGGCTGACGGACCTTCCGGGGGTTTTGAAATTGCCGGAAATTGCGCCAATATCGTTTCGCCCGGTAGCGCAAATCAGCTAAAAGACGCGAATGCAAATCGGGTATCAGGGTTGCTGGCCAATGAAGCGGATTTCCGGTCTTGGATTGGCGGTCGCGACGATCGTGGTCTTGGCGCTTGCGGACGGCGCGGCGCGGGCACAGGATTTCACCGCCGGCAAAACGCCGGCCCAACTTTTCGCCTCTGATTGCTCCGCCTGCCATCGCGGTACCGCGGGGCTGGCCAAGGGCCGCGATGCCCGCACCCTTTCGAGTTTTTTACGCGAACACTATACCACCAAGCCGGAATCCGCGGGCGCGCTTGCCGCCTATGTGGCGTCGGGAATTGGTGCCAATGCGCCGTTGGCGGGTGCGCCGGCTGGCCCCGCGGCGACTGCCGAACGGCCACCGACAGAACGGCGGGGCAGGCACGACACTACAACGGCGGCGACCGAAGAGGGCGGGGGGGCCAAGCCGGCAGAGGACGCATCGGCCCGCCGGCGGCGAACGACCAACCTGTCCGGCGACGGCGAGAAGCCGCGCTCGCGCGAAGGGGGTGAACCGCGGCCTCCGGTTGCCGGGAGCCCCGAGGGAGCCCGCGACGGAACGCGGCCAGCCCGAACCGTCCGCGGCGAGGAAGCGAACCGGGCTTTGCGCTCAGGAGAGCGCGCCGACGCGCCCGATCCAGTGGAGCAGCTACGGGCCTACCTTGCGACCGGGCTCAGCCTGGAGGGTACCGCCGCCGAAGCCGCCAAGGCGGGGCCGCCAAAGCCGCGCGCTCGCCGGGACAACCCAACGGCATCGGAATCAACTGCTGCCGCTACTTCCCAGAGCGCGCCGGTCACCGCAACTGCCGCTACACCGTTGCCTGCCGCCGGAGCGGTAGTACCTGCCGCCGCTCCGGCACCAGCGCCACCCGCACCTGCAGCGGCCCAAGCACCAACCGCTGCTCCGCCGGCCGCTGCGCCTCCCGCAGCAGCCGCTGCCGCGCCCGCCGAAGCCGCTCCGGCCTCTCCGGCGGCGGCCGCTGCTCCCATGCCGCCCGCACCGCTGATCCGGTGACCTCAGCGTGGGGCGCCGATCGTCCGGAGCGCGCACGCGGCGGATAAGGGTGAGCCTGGGCGCCGGCGACGGGAGCGCGGTCGACTACTTAGATCGGCCTTAGCTGGCGCCCTTCTCGGGCACTTCGGGTTCCGCGGCTCCGGCGCCGGGAGCGACCTCCGGGCTTTCGAAGAAGTCGTCGGAGACGGCTTCGCCGGTTTCCATCACCAGCCGTTCGTCGCGCCGTGCGGTCACGTCCTCGCCACGGGCGATCCGTTCGGCCTCGTCAGCGCTACGCGCAACGTTGATCGTGATCGAAACCTCGATTTCCGGATGGAGGGCGACCGGCACCTTATGTAGCCCGATGGTCTTGATCGGCGTATTGAGCGCGATCTGGCCGCGCGACACCGCAAAGCCGCCGGTCTCCAAGATCGCGACGATATCGCGCGGCGACACCGAACCGTAAAGCTGGCCGGTTTCGGAGGCTTGGCGGATCACCACGAAGCTCTGGCCGTCGAGCTTTTCGCTGACCTTCTCGGCGTCGCCCTTGAGTTCGAGATTGCGCGTCTCGAGGTGCCCCTTCATCGATTCGAACTTGACCCGGTTGTCCTTGGTGGCGCGCAGCGCCTTGCCGTGAGGCAACAGGAAATTGCGGGCAAAGCCGTTCTTGACGCGGACCACGTCCCCCATCTGGCCGAGCTTGGCCACGCGTTCGAGCAGAATGACTTCCATTGCGGTTCTCCTTGTTTGATGTGCGGTTGTTGATTGCGGTTTGGTGTCTTTGGTCGGAGCGATTGCCGGTTCAGCCTCCCGGTACAACCGGCGGGCCGCGTTTGTCCATGCGGGCGCGCCAGCGGAATACGGTTTCGAACAGGCCGACCAGCGCCATCACCAGCACCGGCCAGCCGAGAATGCCGACGATGGCGTAGGCACCGATGAGCAGCATGGCGCGGCTGGACAGGTGGCGCGTCACCGCATGCAGGAATGCAAATCCGAGGATCGCGAAGGCGACCGCGAGCGTCGCGGCGAACAGGCTCAAGATCATGCCCATCACGCCGGGTATCAGCGAGCCGGCCACCGCGATCGGCAGCAACGCAGCGGCCGGCGCAGGAACCGACATCGCGTTGAGATCGGGCCACGGGCGCCGCAGCCGCCCCGACAGCCGTACGATTTGACCCGCCAGCCACAGGTTGAACATCTGGGTCGCGGTCGCGATCACCGCCGCCATCGGCGGCAGCGCGATCGCGAACAATTCGATGAGACGCTCGGGGTCCTCGATACCGGGAAACCGCAGCGGTTCGTCAGTCCCAACCCCGGACTGCAGGCGGAAGATGTGGTCGAGGGCGGCGCGCAGGCTCGTCCGGATGGTTTCTTCATCGCCGCCGAGCCCCGCCAGCCCGACCGTGATCACGAGCGCCCCGAGGATCGCCGCCCACAATACGAGGCGCCCCGGCGGATACCATTCGAGATGGCCGCCGCCACCGTTGGGTGTAGGGCGGCCGAGCAGGGCGAGATAGCCGAGCCACCAAGCGGGTGCCGCAACGCCCGCCAGGAATGCCACGAAGAACAGGATCCCGAAGAAAAGTCCGAGACTCGTCGCGGCGGTTATGGCGGCGACGATACCGGCCCAATGGCTCCATCCCAGCGCCGCGATCATGATCGGCAGCGGCGCGAGATAGAACAGGAACACCGACAGCAACATGCCGGACGTCACGGAGGCAAATAGCAATGCCGCGGCAGCGCCGGCGCCAAGCCCGACCAGGAAAGTCTGCAATAGGACGATCTGCGTCATCACCAAGCTGTCCCGCTCGTCGAGCGGTTAGAGGCGGATCGCGCCCGCCCCAACCATCGGACCCCGGCCGGCGGCCGGCGCCCTCGTTAAAGCACCATCGTCGATAGTGCCATGATCCCTTTGATTTTGCTTACGATCCGATTCGAAAAGTCAACGAACTGATTGGGATCATGTACCTCCCCAACCGGGGAGGTTTACTGAATTACATACGGCAGCAGCCCGAGGAAGCGGGCGCGCTTGATGGCGCGCGCGAGCTCGCGCTGCTTGAGCGCCGAAACCGCGGTGATGCGGCTCGGCACGATCTTGCCGCGCTCCGAGATATAGCGCTGCAACAGCCGCACGTCCTTGTAGTCGATCTTTGGGGCGTTGGCCCCGGAGAACGGACAGGTCTTGCGCCGTCGGAAGAATGGACGGCGCGCGCCCCCGCCGCCACCACCGCCGCCGAAACCACCACCGCCGTGTCCACCTTCGAAGCTCATGGCGTTATTGCTCCATCACTTCGGCATCATCACCGTCGCCGCGATCCTCACGCGGGCCGCGGGGTCCATCGCGGTCGCGGCGGCGCTCGCCGCGGCGTTCGTCACGATCACGGTCGCGATCGACCTTGCGCATCATTGCCGACGGTCCGGCCTCGAGTTCGTCGACCCTTACCGTCAGGGCGCGCAGCACATCTTCGCTGATACGCTGCTGGCGCTCGACCTCGCTCAGCGCCGCGGGCGGCCCCTCGACGTTCAACAAGGTGAAATGCGCCTTGCGGTTCTTGCGGATGCGGTAGGTCAGGGACTTCACGCCCCAGTATTCCACCTTGGCGACCTTTCCGCCCAACCCTTCGAGAACGCCCTTGTATTGTGCGGTCAATTCCTCGACCTGCTGCTGCGACAGGTCTTGTCGCGCCATATAGACGTGTTCGTACAATGGCATGCTTATGCCTCTCCTCTTCGTCATGCGCCGATCCGGCGCCAAGCCCCTCGTGCCTCTCGGGAAAGGCTCGAAAGCTCTGAAGGCGGGAACACGGGACGACGGACCAAGCGGTCCTGCCGGCGCCCGCAAAGGCGACAGCCGTCCGTTCAGCTCCCGGCCGGGATCGAGCGGAAGCAGGGCTTATAGTGGCTTTGAGGCGGAATGCAATGGGGCCGCCGGCACGCGAATCCGAAAAGTCGCACGCGACTCCAAATGGATCATACACAGAATCAACGACATTACTGTGTCGCCTTGGCACGGATGCCGTGCAGGATTTCGCTGAGTTTGACGGCGAACCGCGCACCTTCCTGCATATGACGGGCGGTGAGGTCGTCGGGCCTGGATCGGTTCTTTGTGCGCTCCTTGGCGTGGCCCATGGCAATCATAAGCTGATCGAGGTGTTCGCTCACCAGCAGGCGGCGCAATTCGCCGTCACGGCGCGCGCGTTCGAGCAATTCGTCAGTCACCGGGACAAACTTACTCATCGCTAACCATCGTTGACGCCGACAAATACAAGGCCGAGGAGCCATAGCATGCGAATATTGTCGCATGATTACCGCCGACGGGTAGAGGAGAACCTTAAGCCCCGACTTGACAGGAACCCCGGGGGCGGTGTTGTTCCGCGGCAACCTGAGGTCGGGCGCGCCTGATCTCGCGGACTTGAAAAAGGATCCAAATCGGCAACACCCGATTTCGACCGCTGGGAGGAAGGCCGATAATGGTGGCGGCGTTCGTGTTTCCGGGCCAAGGCAGCCAGGCCGTCGGGATGGGCAAGGCCCTGGCGCGGGCCTATCCGGCGGCCCAGCAGGTCTTCGATGAAGTCGACGAGGCCTTGGGCGAGCGCCTGTCCGCCGTGATCTGGGACGGGCCGGGGGATCGGCTCACGCTCACCGAGAACGCCCAGCCTGCCCTGATGGCGGTCTCGCTTGCGGTTATGCGGGTATTGGAAACCGAAGCCGGCGTGCGCCTCGCGCGCGACGCTGCCTTCGTCGCCGGCCACTCCCTCGGCGAATATTCGGCGTTGGCGGCAGCGGGCGCGCTCACGATCTCCGACACCGCGCGGCTCCTGCGCATTCGCGGCCGTGCGATGCAGGAGGCGGTGTCGGTTGGCGCCGGCGCCATGGCGGCGTTGCTGGGGCTCGAATTCGACGTCGTCAAGGCGGTTGCTGCCGAGGCGGCACAAGGGCAGGTCTGCCACGCTGCCAATGACAACGGGGCTGGCCAGGTGGTGGTATCCGGTGACAAGGCCGCCGTCGAGCGAGCCGTTGAAATCGCCAAAGGCAGGGGGGCGAAGCGCGCCATGATGCTTCCGGTGTCGGCGCCGTTCCACTGTGCCCTGATGCGGCCGGCGGCGGAGGTGATGGCGGGAGCGCTCGCCAAGGTGACGATCCGCAAGCCGGTGCCCCCGCTCGTCGCCAACGTGGTTGCCGTCGCCGTGACCGATCCGGCCGAAATCGCACGCCGTCTCATCGAACAGGTGACCGGTGCGGTGCGCTGGCGCGAATGCGTGGCCTACATGGCGGCGCAGGGGGTGACGCAGTTCTACGAAATCGGCGCCGGCAAGGTATTGAGCGGTCTGGTCAAGCGCATCGCCGACGGCGCCGTAAGCACTGCGATCGGCGCGCCTGAGGACATCAACGGGTTCAAGACGGCGTACAGCGCAGCCGTATGAACAACGCCGATTTCGGCGTCAGACAGGACGGCTCATGTTCGATCTTACCGGCAGAACCGCGCTGGTCACCGGGGCGACCGGCGGCATCGGCGGCGCCATTGCGCACGCGTTCCACGCGAGCGGTGCGACCGTCGCGATTTCCGGAACGCGCATCGATGGACTGAACGCGCTCGCCGGCCAATTGGCTGGCCGCGTTCATGTGCTGCCCTGCAATCTTGCCGACAAGGATGACGTCGAGAAGCTCGTGCCCGGCGCCGAGGCCGCGATGGGCCACATTGACATCCTCGTCAACAATGCCGGCATCACGCGGGACAATCTATTGGTGCGCCTCAAGGACGAGGACTGGGATGCGGTGCTTGCGGTCGACCTTACCGCCGGGTTCCGTCTTGCGCGCGCCGCGGTGCGCGGCATGATGCGTCGCCGCTTCGGCCGTATCATCGGTATCGCCTCCGTGGTGGGGGTGACCGGCAATGCCGGCCAGGCCAATTATGCCGCCGCCAAGGCCGGGATGATCGCGATGACAAAATCGCTCGCCCAAGAAGTCGCCTCGCGCGGCATCACGGTGAACGCGATCGCGCCCGGCCTTATCGAAACCGCGATGACGGCGGCGCTCACCGACAAGCAGAAGGAATCGATCCTTGTCCACGTGCCCGCGGGCCGGCTCGGCGCACCCGAAGATGTCGCCGCGGCAGCGCTTTATCTCGCTTCCCTGGAGGCTACCTACGTGACCGGCCAGACCCTCCACGTAAACGGCGGAATGGCAATGTTGTGAGCCTCTTGCAACGGCCGCCAGCCGGGCGGCGTCGATGCCGGCGGCCGTGCTGGTCAAGGCAATTGAAGTATGGTAACCCCCGGATGGCTGGACGACGTGGTGGGGCTGGGGTCGCAATAAATATCCAAGGGCTTTCTCTGTCCCGCTGTCGTCGTCCACGACGACGCCGGGCCTGACGATCGCAGGATCGCCCGGCCGGCTGAGCCAATTCGAGAGGCGCACGAGGTTCAAGATATGAGTGACATTGGCGAGCGGGTAAAAAAGATCGTCGTGGAGCATCTCGGGGTGGAACCCGACAAGGTCACGGACGCCGCAAGCTTCATCGACGATCTTGGTGCCGATAGTCTCGACACCGTCGAACTCGTCATGGCTTTCGAGGAAGAGTTCGGCTGCGAGATTCCAGACGACGCCGCCGAAACCATTCTGACCGTCGGCGACGCGGTGAAGTTCCTGGAAAAGAACGCCAAGAGCTAATCAACTGGCTGGTCAACAAACTAATCAACGGGCTGATCGCCTGCCTGATCAACCGGCTGATCTATTTTGCTTACGATTCCCCCTGCGTGGCTTCGCAATCCGCGATGCCGCGGGAGGATTTAGCCGTATATCCGGATTTCTGGCGCCTGGCCTTCCTAACGGGCGCTCCAATTGACATTCAACTGGTGTTTTCATCGGCACCGGCTTGGCGGGCCGGCCTTGCCAGAACATAGCCGTGGCGTAAAACCTCCCGAACTTTAGTTGCGGGCAATGCGGGCCACACAATGAGACGGGTCGTCGTTACCGGCATGGGGATGGTCACGCCGCTCGCTTGCGGCGTCGAGGCGACTTGGCGCCGGTTGATTGCCGGCGCCAGCGGCGCGCGCGTAGTCGATACCTTCGAGGTATCCGATCTGCCGAGCAGGGTAGCCTGCATGATTCCCCATGGCGACGGTTCCGACGGCACCTACAATGCCGATCAGTGGATGGAGCCGAAGGAACAACGCAAGGTCGACGACTTCATCATCTATGCGATGTGCGCCGCCCGTCAGGCGATCGAGGACGCTGGTTGTGCGCCCAAAACCTATGAGCAGCAGATCGCGATCGGGGTCATGATCGGCTCCGGCATCGGCGGCGTTGCCGGCATCGCCGAGACCTCGCTGGTGCTCAAGGAAAAAGGCCCGCGCCGGGTGTCGCCGTTCTTCATCCCGGGCCGGCTCATCAACCTCGCCTCCGGCTATGTGTCGATTGCCCATGGCCTTAAGGGGCCGAATCACGCGGTCGTCACCGCCTGTTCCACCGGCGCCCATGCGATCGGCGACGCCGGCCGCCTGATCGCGCTGGGCGATGCCGACCTGATGGTCGCGGGCGGGGCGGAATCCCCACTAAACCGGATATCGATGGCGGGGTTCGCGGCATGCCGCGCGTTGTCCACCGGCTTTAACGAGGAGCCGAGCCGGGCGTCGCGGCCTTATGACCGCGACCGCGACGGCTTTGTCATGGGCGAGGGCGCCGGCGTCGTGGTGCTGGAGGAACTCGATCACGCCCGCGCGCGCGGCGCCAAGATCTATGCCGAACTGATCGGATACGGGATGTCGGGCGACGCGTACCATATCACGGCGCCCGCTCCGGATGGCGACGGCGCTTTTCGTTGCATGAGTGCGGCGATCCGGCGGGCGGGCATCACGCCGGTCGAGATCGATTATATCAACGCCCACGGCACCTCGACGCCGCTCGGCGACGAGATCGAGCTCCATGCGGTGCAGCGTCTGGTCGGCAATGCGGGCGGCGGCGTCTCGATGTCGTCGACCAAGTCCTCGATCGGCCACTTGCTGGGCGCGGCGGGTGCGGTCGAAGCGATCTTCTCCATTCTTGCCATGCGCGACAACGTGGCTCCGCCGACCCTCAACCTCGAAAATCCGTCGGTTGAGACCGTAATCGATCTCGTTCCGCTAAAGGCGAAGTCGCGCAACATCGACGTGGTGCTGTCGAACTCGTTCGGATTCGGCGGCACCAATGCGTCGCTTGTGTTTCGGCGCTTTCGCGGTTGACGCGCGGCCCGCTCAGAAACTACGGTAACCGTTGCCGATGCAAGTGGCCGTACCGGGCGCCGACGCCGCTGCCACCGCCAAAAGGACACAATGATGGGGTGTCTTTGCCCCACGTGGCAGGGCGCTGGGGCGATACTTGAATTTGTCGTATTTTCAATGGGTTGGATGAATGGCCGATAGCGGTGATGCAACCTCGGAGCTGCCGCCGCGGGCGAGTTCGGCGACGCTATCGCGGTCGGGCGCGTCCGCAGTCGCCGGGCCGGCGTCACGGGATACCGCTTCGCGAGATTTCGACGCGCCGCGGTTTGACGCTGGCGCGGGGCGCCGAGGCCCACCATCGACCGACCCCTTCAACGAAACCAAACGGATCAACCCGCGCAGCCCCCGCGCCGCGCTTGAACCCGAGCGCGTTCCCATGCCGACGAAGTGGTCCAAAAGCGCACGCCACCCCCTGGTGATCGCCGGCAATGCGGTGTTCACCGTGCTTATCCTGGTGGCCATCGTGGGCGGCGTCATATTCGCGGTCGCCAAGCACCGCTACGAGGCACCGGGCCCGTTGGAGGCTGACAAGGTCGTCAACATTCCGCCCCGCATGGGCGTGCGCGACATCGCCGACCTCCTGCTCAAGGAAGGCGTCATCGAGCATCCGCTCACATTCATTGTGACCGCGTTGATGGCGAAGACACGCGAGGAATTGCGGTTCGGCGAATATCAGTTCCCCAAACAGGCAAGCCTGCACGACGTCATCAACACCATTGTGGACGGCAAGGTGGTGCTGCATCAGATCACCGTCGCGGAGGGCCTCACCTCCGAGCAGATCGTGCAGCGTCTGCTGGAAGCCGACATTCTTAGCGGCAACATCAAGGAAATTCCGCGCGAAGGATCGATGCTGCCGGAAAGCTATCGGTTCACCCGCGGCACCCCGCGCGACCAGGTGATCCAGCGGATGCAGCAGGCCCAGCGCCGCATCGTCCAGGAGACCTGGGATCACCGGGTGCCGGACCTGCCATTGCGCTCGCCCGAGCAACTGGTGACGCTCGCCTCCATCGTCGAGAAGGAAACCGGCCGCGCCGACGAGCGCAGCCGGGTTGCCGCGGTCTTCGTCAACCGGCTCAAGCAGAAGATGCGGTTGCAGTCCGATCCCACGATCATCTACGGCTTGGTAGGCGGCAAGGGCACGCTCGGCCGTCCGATCCTGCGAAGCGAGATCGAGCAGCAGACGCCGTACAACACCTATGTGATCGATGGGCTGCCGCCGGGACCGATCGCCAATCCGGGCCGCGCCGCACTCGAAGCGGTCGCCAATCCGGCGCGCACCAGGGAACTCTATTTCGTCGCCGACGGCACTGGCGGCCACGCCTTCTCGGAAACGCTCGACCAGCACCAGAGAAATGTGGCACGGCTGCGCGCCTTCGAACAGGCTCAGCGCGGCGACGGCGCGCCGACCGCCGCGGTCTCGGCGGCGGCTCCCGCCGCTGCCGCCCCGGCTGCAGCGCCTGCGCCGGCCGCAGCCCGGCGGCAGCCGGCGGCGCCGCGCGCGGCGCCTAAGCCACCGGCAATCCAGCCCTAGGCGGATAGCGGGCAAGTTCGGATTGGCTTGCCAAGTTGGCACGAAGCGGGCCGCTGACGCAGATCCGATCATCGGGCTACGATCAAGGCGGCCTGTAATCCGGGTGGCACCCTTCGCATTCCCCGCCCCGCACGCTAAGTTTGGCGCAATTCCGTTGGGCTCCTGAACCGTTGGCCTCCCGCAAACCGAGAGTATTCCGCCATGGCACTGTCGAGCATGACCGGGTTTGCCCGCGGTCAGGGCCTATCCGGTAGCTATGCGTGGGTGTGGGAGATCAGGTCCGTCAACGCCAAGGGGCTCGACCTGCGGCTGCGTCTGCCGCCCGGATGGGATGCCGTGGAGCCGGTGGTGCGGGCCAAGGGCGCGGACGCGCTGTCGCGCGGTACCGTTTATGGGACGCTGACCATCGAGCGTCAGGGCAAGTCGCCGGTCGTGCGGGTCAATGAGGACGTACTTGCCGCCGTGCTCGCCACCATCAAGACGCTCGCCGGCCGCGTCGATGCGGAGCGCCCGCGGCTTGACGGCATTCTCGCCGTCAAGGGCGTCATCGAGGTGGTCGATGCCGACGAGGGAGACGACGATCGCCGCGCCGCGGAGGCGGCGGTGACGGCGGGTTTTGCCGACGTTCTCGCGAGCCTCGTCGAAGCACGACGGCGCGAGGGCGATGCGCTCGGGCGCATCCTGTCGGCACGGCTCGATGAGATCGCGGCGCTCAATGCGCGCGCCGAGGCGAGCGCGGCACGCCGGCCGGATGCCGTCAGGCGGCGCATCGCCGAGCAGGTCGCAGCGCTTCTGGACACATCCGACCGCTTCGATCCTGATCGGCTGCACCAGGAGGCGGTGCTGATCGCTGCCAAGGCCGACGTGCGCGAGGAACTCGACCGTCTCGTTGCCCATGTGGAGCAGGCGGAAGCGGTGCTCAAAAAGGGCGGCGCGGTCGGTCGCCGGCTTGATTTCCTGTCTCAGGAATTTAATCGCGAATCGAATACGCTGTGCTCCAAGGCGAACGATCTGGAACTGACCAATATCGGTCTTGAGCTCAAGTCGGTGGTTGAGCAGTTCCGCGAGCAGGTGCAGAACCTGGAATAGCCGGGTGGGAGCGGATGATGGCGGAGCAGGACATGCTGGAGACGCGCGCGCCGGTCCGTCCCGATGGACCCGAGGTTGCCCGCCGCGGCGTCATGCTGGTTCTGTCCTCGCCGTCAGGCGCCGGCAAGACGACGCTGTCACGGATGCTGCTTGATCGCTATGGAAACATCGAGCTGTCGGTCTCGGTGACCACGCGCAAGCCGCGCCCGGGGGAGATCGACGGCAAGGACTATCATTTCATCGACCGTGCCCGGTTCGACGCGTTGGCAGCCCGTGGCGATCTGCTCGAATGGGCTGAGGTGTTCGGCAATCACTATGGCACGCCGCGCGGTCCGGTCGAACAAGTGCTTGCCGAGGGGCGCGATGTGCTGTTCGACATCGACTGGCAGGGCACCCAGCAGTTGCGCGAAAAGGGTCGCGACGATCTTGTCAGCGTGTTCGTGCTGCCGCCGTCGATACCGGCGCTCGAAGCACGCCTGCGCACGCGCGCCCAGGATACCGAAGCGGTGATCCGCGCCCGCATGTCCAAGGCCGCCGGTGAGATGAGCCACTGGGCGGAATACGACTACGTCGTCATCAATCGCGACGTGATGCACGCGTTCGAGGACATCTGCGCGATCCTCGCGGCCGAGCGCCTCAAGCGCGAGCGGCAGACCGGCCTCTCCACTTTCGTCCGCACATTGCAGGCGGGGCTTTAACAGGCTGCTGAAAAACGTCACCTGACAAGTCGCTGCGAATATGATTCCGTGCCTTGTGGATTGGCGGAGGTGGGAATGCGGGGCTCGGACACACGAACGGGCGAGCTGTTTTCGTATGTGGACTTGGAAAAGCGGGTACCTGCCAAGCATCCATTGCGTTTGGTGCGCGAGGTCGTGAACGACATCCTGGCGGCGCTCGACGGGGATTTTGCCAGCGTCTATGCGGATAGCGGTCGGCCATCGATTGCGCCTGAGCGTCTGCTGCGGGCGCTTTTGCTTCAAGCCTTCTATACGATCCGTTCGGAGCGGCAGCTGATGGAGCAGCTCGATTACAATCTGCTGTACCGCTGGTTCGTCGGGCTCGGCGTGGATGACCCGGTGTGGGTGCCGACCGTATTCACGAAGAACCGCGATCGGTTGCTGGAGGCCGATGTGGCGAGGAGGTTCCTGGCCGAACTCATGAATCACAAGAAGTTGCGCGGGTTGTTGTCGGACGAACATTTCTCGGTCGACGGCACGCAGATTGCGGCCTGGGCGTCGATGAAGAGCTTCAAGGCGAGGGATGGTTCGAGTGATCCGCCTGGTCCGGGCCGCAACGGCGAGCGCGACTTCCATGGCGAGAAGCCCGCCAACGCCACGCATGCCTCGACCACGGACCCAGAGGCCAAGCTTTATCGCAAGGGACAAGGCAAGGAAGCCAAGCTCAGCTTCATGGGGCATACGCTGATGGAAAATCGCAGCGGTCTCGTGGTCGCGACTGCGCTGACCCAAGCCAATGGAACTGCCGAGCGCAAGGCCGCGGAAGAGATGATCGTGCGCTATTCGCCGGGGGCGCGTCGCATCACTCTCGGCGCCGACAAGGGCTACGACGCCGCAGCCTTCGTGGCCGATCTGCGAGCCCTCAACGTAACGCCACACATCGCGCAGAATATCACTGGACGACGCTCCGCGGTTGACGCCCGGACCACACGGCATCCCGGATATGCGGTGAGCCAGCAGAAGAGGAAGCGCATCGAGGAACCATTCGGTTGGGCCAAGACGATCGGCGGATTTGCCCGGCCGATGCTCCGCGGCGCCAAAAGGCTCGGCTTCAAATTCACCCTGACGATGGCCAGCTACAATCTGATCCGACTCCCCAAACTCATTGAGGCATGAAGCCGACCAAAACCGACGATCCGAACGCCACCGCAAGACGCGCAGACCATCAAAACAAGCAGTCGAACAACCTCAACCAGTCAGATATCGTCTTTCGACACGAATTTCAGCAGCCTGTTAAAGCGCAGACACTTGGGATTGAACCGATGGCGCTCGGTCAACGCCGCCGGCCGCTCCCGCCCGACACCACAATGGTGGTCGCACCCATGCCTTCGCGGCTGACGAGCGAATACAGCGTCGCGGCATTCGACGGATGCAGCCGGATGCAGCCATGGGAAGCCGGCCCGCCAAGTCGGCTGATCTCGTAGCTGCCATGGATCGCATAGCCGCCGTGGAAGAAAATCGAATGCGGCATCGGCGAGTTGTAATATTCCCGCGAGAACCACGTCCGCTCCAGGCGCTCCGGATGGTAGGTGCCGTTGGGAGTGTTGTATCCCGCCCGCGCGGTCGATACCGCGAAGGTGTAGCGTGGCGTGCCGTCGACGGAGACCGACATCTGCTGGCTGCCCTTGTCGACCGCGATGACGATATTGGCACCGGCCGGCGTCGTCATCGTTGCAGCCGCAGCCGCGAGGGAGAGAAGAGCAAAGAGATTCGGGATTTTCATATGAAAACCTTGCGAGTTGCGCGAAGCATTAACGGTGAAATCTGAAGGTTGGGTGACACGCCGGACAACCAGACCGAATTGTGTCGCAACCGGCGCGCGCCCGCAAGGCGAATGAGGCGACGGCGTGGCGGTGTTCGGAAGCAACCTTAATGCCGAGACTTGTCGATACCGACCGCGACCGGGCGGCGATACGGTCGTTTTGCGACGACCGCCCGCGCCGGCCTGAACTCGAAAATACCGGCCTTCAGCCAAACGGCATCGCGGAAATTGACGACTTATCGGCTCGCCTTAATGGCCGCGACGCATCCTTTCGAGAGCTGAAGGTAATGCTGCCGCATGCAGGCGCGTCGTTTTTCGGTGTTGGTAATCACCGACTCGCAAAATTTGTGAGCGTCATCGGCGCATGCCACACGCAAGGCTTCGCTCGGACCGCCGCCCTTCGCGGGAGCCGCGGCTTTAGGCGCAGGTTCGGCGGCGGGCGCCGGTTCGGCGTCGCCGGGAGTTGCCTGGGCGACGCGAGAGATCCCATCAGCGAAGCACGGCCGTGCGGCGACCGCCAACAAGATGCCTGCAAGAATCACCACCCGTCCATTTCCCATCATGATGATCTCCGTGAGCGGCAGGCAATCCGGAGTGCCTGCCGAAAACGCCCGCCTCGACCGCCGACCGGTACCGAGCCGCAAGCCGCCCCGCTCAAGCTACATCAGCCACCCGGTTGTGCGAAAGGGGCGTTTCGCCCGGCTGCCGGTTTTGCGATTCGCGCGAGGGACCGCCGTGCGAAGCCAGTTGCTACATGGTCAGCACCACGCGCCCGACCACGTGGCCGGCGCGCAGATCGTCGAGCGCCGCCTGCGCCTCCCCAAGAGGGCGTTCGGCGATCGGGACCGACGGCGCCTGTCCGGCCCGCGCCAGCGCCATCAATTCCTCCGCCTCCGCGAGTGTGCCCGTCAGCACGCCTTCGATCGTCATCGCGCGAAGCGCAAACATCGCGGCGGCGGTCGCGTAGCTGCCGCCGAGGAGGCCGGTGACGACGACCTTCCCGCCCTTGGCAAGCACGCCCGTTGAAAACGCCAGCGAGGATTCCGAGCCGACGAAATCGCATACCCCGTGGATGCCGCCGGTTGCCGCCATCACGGCCTTGCGGGCGCCGGGATCGGCGGGGTCGAACGCCGCAGCGGCGCCGGCGCCAAGCGCCGCCTCGCGCTTGCCGGAGTCGATGTCGGCGACGAGAGGCGCCGTCCCGAAAAGGGTGCGGGCGAGCGCGAGGCCCATCAGGCCGACGCCCCCGAGGCCGACCAGAAGCACCGCCCCGCGCGTCGCGCGATCCGTGAGGCGCTTGAGCGCCGCATAGGCGGTAAGCCCCGAGCACATCAGCGCGCCGGCAAGCCCCGGCGCGAGCGGCCCATAGTCGAGGAGATAGCGCGGATGCGGGATCAGTACGTGGGTCGCATAGCCGCCGTCGACCGCGATGCCGAGATGGCGCGGTGCGGCGCACAGATTCTCTTCGCCATGCCGGCATGCCGGACAGGCGCCGCAGCCGACCCACGGATAGACCGCGACCTTGCGGCCGGGCGCTGCCCTGTGGTCGGCCCGAACGTCGGGCCCGGCGCTGTCGATGGTACCGGCGATCTCATGGCCGAGCGTGAACGGCAGCGCGCGTCCCGAAGTGATGTCGAGCTTCTTGTCGCCGGCCAGCTTGAAATAACCGTCCTGCATGTGCAGGTCGGAATGGCACACGCCGCAGCGCGCGACGCGCACCAGGACTTCGCTGCCCTGGGGCTGCGGGCAATCGACCACGGTCTCGCACAGCGGCGCCCCGTAGGCGACGAGCGATTGGCGATGCAGTCTGGTCATTGTTGCTAATCGCGCGAGGCTTCGCGCGCTCTCCGTCGCGTTTCGGCGTCAGGCAAGGTAAACTTGGTCGCTTTGTACTACGACTGAATTGACTGCGCACCAGCGGCGTCGAGCGCATTGGCGAGCGCGACGAAGCCCTCGACCGGGATGTCTTCCGCGCGTGCCTGCGGGTCGATCCGGGCGGCGGCGAGCAGCGGCTGCGGGTCGGTACCGAGCGAACGCAGGCTCGCCCGCAGCATCTTGCGGCGCTGCCCGAAGGCCGCGGCGGTAACGCGTTCGAGGCTCGTCCGGATGCAGGGCAGGGGTGCGGCACGCGGCACGAGGCGCACCACCGACGACGTTACCTTGGGGGGCGGCACGAACGCGGTGGGCGCGATGTCGAACATGATCCTCGCTTCGGTCCGCCAGCCGGCCAGTACCGCCAGTCGGCCAAACGACTTGGAGCCAGGCGCGGCCACGATGCGTTCGGCGACCTCGCGCTGGAACATCAGCACGAGCTGATCGTACCATGGCGGCCACGGTTCGACCGCAAGCCAGCGGACCAGCAGCGCGGTCGCGATGTTGTAGGGCAGATTGGCGACGACGCGGGCCCTACCGCCGTCGAGATGCCTGGTGACGTCGATTTCCAAGGCGTCACCCTCAACGACCGTCAGCCTCCCGGGGTAATGCTCGGCGATCTCGCCGAGCGCCGCGATGGCGCGGCCGTCGCGCTCGATCGCGATCACCCGGCCCGCGCCTTCTGCCAGCAGCGCGCGGGTAAGCCCGCCGGGGCCCGGACCGACCTCGACCACGGTAACGCCGTCGAGCGCGCCGCCGGCGCGGGCGATGCGCGCCGTCAAGTTGAGGTCGAGGAGGAAATTCTGGCCCAGGGATTTCTTCGCGGACAGGCCATGCCGCCTAATGATCTCGCGCAGCGGCGGCAGGTCGTCGATCGGGCTCATGTGGCGATCGCGGCGTCCTCGCGGGCCGTAAGGCGTGCCGCGAGGCGGATCGCCGCGATCAGGCTCGACGGATCGGCGCGGCCGGTGCCGGCGATGTCGAAGGCGGTGCCGTGGTCCGGTGAGGTGCGAACGAAGGGGAGGCCGAGGGTGACGTTGACGGCATGGTCGAAGGCGAGCGTCTTGATCGGGATCAGCGCCTGATCGTGATACATGCATAGCGCCACGTCGTAAGTCGCTCGCGCGGCGGGATGGAACATGGTGTCAGCCGGCAACGGGCCCCGCGCCGAGATGCCGAGCGCCTTGAGCCGCTGCACCGCCGGACCCACGATGGCGAAATCCTCCGCCCCCATGGCACCATCCTCGCCAGCATGGGGATTGAGGCCCGCTATGGCGAGCCGCGGATCGGCGATGCGGAACCTGGCGGCGAGGTCGCGCGCCGCGATGCGCCCGGTTTCGACGATGAGGTCGGCGTCGAGCGCGCCCGCCACCGCTGCCAGCGGCAAGTGAATCGTCACCGGCACCACGGCAAGCTCCGGCGACCACAGCATCATGACCGGCCGCGTTGGTGTGCCGGTCGCTTCGGTGGCGAGTTTGGCGAGATATTCGGTATGGCCCGGTTCGGAGAAACCCGACCGGTAGAGCACGTTCTTGGCGACCGGGTTGGTGACGATGGCACCAGCGTCGCCGGCGAGTACGTGGCGCACGGACAGCCGGATCGCGGCAAGCGCGGCGGGGGCGCTTGTCGCGTCGGGGTGACCCGGCGCAGCCGTTGCCGCCACGCCGCTCTCGACCACCGGCAACGCCGAGAAGAACGCCGCCGCCGCGTTGCGCGGCTCGACGGCCGCGATCGGGACCGGCATGCCGATAAGCGCCGCGCGGCGCGCCAGAAAGTCGCGGTCGCCGATCACATAGAATACCGGCAGATCGAGTTCGGCACGGCGGCGCCACAGCGCGACCGTGAGGTCGGGGCCGATCCCCGCCGGCTCGCCGAGCGTCAACGCTAGCGGTGGCGGCATCGCTATTTGTGTTCGATCATCGCCTGGCGGCGCAGTTCCTGTAGATAGCGCTTGGCTTTGCTCTGGAACTGTTCGCCAAAAATCTTGTCGCGAGCTTCCCGCTTCTCCGGCGTCTCGGCCTTGGTTTCCTTCTTCTCGCACAGCGCGAACAATTCGACGCCCTGCGGTGTCGTCTCCGGCGCGGTCAGGTGCCCGATCTCGGTCTTGTCGAGAATCTCGCGCAATGCCGGGGCAAGTTCGGAGGAGTTCTTGATAATCGGGTCGCGTAGCGCGACATCGCGCAACGAACGGGCGAAAGCGAGCCCGGTGTCGCAGGCGGTGAAGCGCGTGCGCAGCGCCTCGGCATCTTTGCGGCGCAATTCGGCCGCCTCGGTATTGCCGCGCGGCACCACGAACAGGATCGGCCGCAGCGTATAGTCGTAGCCGACGTCCTCGCTGGGGTTGTCTTTCTTTCGCGTCTCGAGTTCAGCGAGAATGCTCTTCTCGTTGACTTGCAGGCTGGATTGGAATTTGCCGCGGATGATAGTTGACCAGACGAGGTCGGCCCTGATGCGCGATTTGAGGGTCTCGGCGTTGACGCCGCCCTGGGCCAGCGCCTGGGTAAGTTGTTCGGCGGACAAGTGCATCCGCTTGCTCATGTCGGCGTAGCTCGAATTGATGTCCTTATCGGGGATATCGAGCTTGTATTTCCTGCCGACCTGGATCTTCAGCCTCTCGTCGATCAGATCCTCGATCACTTCCGACTTCGCCGGTGTCTTGTGCGTCGACAGGGTGACGAACTTCAAGCGTTGTTCGATATCGTAATCGGTGATGATGTCGCCGTTTACGAGCAGCACGACCTGCTGGGCGCGCGCCGGCGCGGGCACCGCCATCGCGGCCGCCATGCACGCTGCGGCCGCGCATGCGGCAGTTGCAATGCGGGCCCGTCCGCTTCTCGTTCGGTGCGGGCTCGGGATCAAGTTGCTGCCTCCATTTGGGCCGCGCACCGCAAACGCCGATCTTGGTTGCGGCGGCGATCACGGAAGTGATTCAACGCGATTATACTCCTATTCCGCCCGCATTGCGGCAACTGCGTGACCGGTCGTGCTCCTGCCCTTCGCCCTCGCAGCGCTGTTACTTCAGGTTGAGCCGGCGCCCTGATCCTTTTGGTTCTACGCATGATCTCGTCAAAAAAAGCCGGGGACCTTTTGCGTTCCTGCGCTAGAGCCCCAATGAAGTGCCGCCGATCGTGCGCAGCCCGAACGACAGCATGAAGGTCTGGCTCGTCGTGACGTTGCCGCTGTAGGTATAGTCTATGAAATAGTTGAGCGACAGGGTGAAGCAGTCGTCGATGTAGCCAAGGCCGAACCGCGCCTGGGACAGTTTTCCGGCCTCGATATCGTAGCGGATGCCGCTATTGAAGGCCCAGTTTTCGCTCACCTTGAAGGCTCCGCTGGTGAGAATGCCGTCGCGCCGCGACAGGAATCCGAGCTGGGGTTGCGCCGCGTAATCGCCATACAGGATCGACGCGGTGAAGCGGTCGAAACGGGCCTGAGCTTCGACCTCGAGGCGCTGGACCTCGAAGGTTTCCTGGTCGAAGCGGAAGCGCGACGTGAAGGTGAGTATCTTGTTGGGCTGGAACTGCAGCCTCGCCACGTAGTCCGACAGCGTCTTGTCGAGGCCGCTGCCGAGGCCGGTATTGGTGATGTCGCCGACGGCGTAGGAATTGGTGCCGAACAGCTGATAAGATTCGCCGAACATCGCGTTGAAATAGCCGCCGCGGTTGAACTGGGCGGTATATTGGACGCCCGCGTTGGCGCGGCCGCCGCCCTCTTCCCGATCCCAGCCGGAGAACTTGTCGACCTTGAACAGGTTGGTGTCGTCGAACACGAGGCTCTGGGAATCCTCGTTTGGTATCTTCCCGATGTTGGTCTCGTTCGGTCGCGCGATCAGCTGACCGATCGGTTCGATCGTCTGGGTGCCCCAGCTCTAAATCCCGATGAACGGATAGTGATATTCGAGGCCGACGGTCGGCATGATGCGGAACGCCGACAAATCGCCGGGGTTGATGAAATTGGAGACGCCGGGTTGGTTCTCGATCTGCATGCTGGCGGCATCGCCGCGCAGCGACGCGAACGGCGTCCACACCTGCCCGAGCGGATCAATGTATTGATACTTCCAATGGACCTCGGCGGAGGCGCGCGAATAGGTGCCGGGCATGCCGCGCAGCAAACAGTTGGCGCGGGTCTTATAGGCCGTATCGGCAGTCCCGAAGAAGGGGGATACCGGGCTGCACAGCCCCTCGAACTGCGCGGTCAGTGAGATCGGATCGAAGCTCGCGCTGTCGCGCGACAGGCTGGTGAGGTTGAACTTGGTGCCGAGTTCGCCGCCGAGCACGGGCTGATCGAATGTGTAGTCGTAGTCGATCACTGGGTGGATCGTCGGCAGCTGGCCTTGGAAGTCCGATTGCGAATAGCCGTAATAGTGGATCGCCCGCATATCGAAATAGCTGCGATCGCCGCGTCCCGTGAGGTAAACTTGGCTCACGCCTTCCGTCAAGGCGTTCAACAGGGGATCGATGGCGGTCGACTGCAGCTGGATGATCTTATAATCCTGAAAGAACACCGGGTCGGTGACACCGACCGCGTCGTAGCCCCAGGTCCATGACGGCGACAGGTTGAAGCGCCCGCTGCAATTCGATATCGCCGCGGAAGTCGCGAAAGCCCGGGGTGACAGTGCCGTCGCCGCGGATAAATTTATCCTTATCGAGCTGGTCGATGGCGGCGCCGCGGACCGTGAAGTCGCCATCCTCCGTGCGCATGCGGAACTCGCCGCGCAACAGCGGCCCCTGGGTGGTGGTAAAGCGCGGCGAAAAGGTCGCGTCGTAGTTGGGGGCGAGCGCGAAATAGTACGGCGTTTCCACGCCGAACCCGTAGGCCGAACTCGTCGAGACGATCGGCATAAGGAAGCCGGTCTTGCGCTTGACCGACGGATCCGGGTTGGAGAGATACGGAAACCAGGCAAGCGGCACGCCGAAGAACTCGACCGTGGCGTCCTCGAAGTACATCATCTTCTCAGCTTGGTTGTGGATGATGCGCACCGCCTTGACCTGCCATAGCGGCGGCTTCCTCGGATCGTCCCGGCAGGCTTCGCAGGCCGTGTACACGCCGCTCTCGAATACCGTGTAGTTCGACCCCGGTGCGATCAGCGCGGGTCGCCGCCATGCGAGTCTCGTCGACGGTCTCAAGCCGCAGCGAATCGATGAAGCCGTCGCGGTAGTCGTCGCTCAGGTCGATGATCTCGCCGTAGCTGATCTTGCCGTCCGCCTCGGTCAGGCGGGCATTGCCCTCCGCGTGCAGCCGCTTGGTGCGCTGGTCGTAGACCACCTTGTCGGCTTCGATGGTCGCGCCATTGTAGTAGATTTGCACATTGCCGTCCGCGGAGACCACCTGGTTGGCATAGTCGTACCTGATCTCGTCAGCCTGAACGAGCATTTGCGGAGTGCCGTTCTTGGGCGCAACGGCGACGCTTTTGCCGGTGGGCTTCGGGCGGAGTTGCAGCTTGAAATTCAGGAATTGGCTGTCCTGAGCCGCGGCCGACCGGACGCCAAGTAGGACTTCCCCAGAGCCGAATGCGACCAGACCGAACGTGACGGCGGCAGCCAAAACGGCAAGCGCGGTCGCGCCGATGCGACGGCAACGACGCCCAACCGACGTAGCTGCGTCGGTCGCACCAACCATTACCCGCAACCCCCGTTCACCACAGCCCCGCACCCGCTGGCGCCCCCGTTCATGCCGCGCCACCGCGGCCGGCCCCTTCATTCGGACAAACAACCACCGCTCACGGCAGCGTCTAATCCGCCATGACCACCCCGATGCCGAGAATAGCCAGAAGCCTCGCCGCGGCGCCATAACAAACCCGGCCGCAAAGAATTATCCTGGTGGCTGAAACCATAACGCCACACGTCCCCGACTGGCCTGCCCAAATGGCGGGTCCGAAGCCCAGCCCGGACCCGCCAGGAGCGCCGCATTCTCCCTCGCAGCGAGATTAACGTAATCAATTCACAAAGTGGCCGTCCGATGGCAAAGCTGTTGAAATTCAAGTGGGAATGGTTAAGAGCCTGTAATGGAAGGGGCCCGCGTCGGGGCCGCATAGCCGTCGAACCGCAAGACGATATCGGACCGGCGTCTGGTCGATGCGGCCGGGAACCGGCGCCGCTGCGTGACGCCCCGGGCGGCAGTCGGCGGGGTAACGTCGCACCACGGTGAGCCGGGGTAAGGCGCGGCCGTAATTTGCAATCGGGCGAAGGTCGTGCCCGCCCAGGGAAGGTAACAACGCCGTGGCAAATGACATGAAGCTTGAGTTCTCTCCGTTCCGTAAACCGACCACCGGCGTTCTTGTTGTGTTCTGCGATGACGCTCTGAATTTTGGCGCCCAGACCCGCAGGATTCTTGGCGACGCCGCCGACGCGGTCGCCAGCGCGGCTGCGTCGGAACATTTTACCGGAAAGAGCGGCACTGCCCTCGACCTCGTATTGCCGGCCGACCTCAAAGTGGCGCGATTGAGCGTCATCGGCTGCGGAAAGACGGCGGAACTCAAGGCCAAGGATTTCCTCAAGCTTGGCGGCGCCGCGGCCGGCAAGGCGCCGAGCATCGGGGGCGACGTCACCGTTGTGGCCGACCTTCCGGATGCTGCCATGGGACCGGAGGCGGTTGCCGATCTCGCCGCCGGCGCGAAACTGCGCGCTTATGTGTTCGACCGCTACAAGACCAAGCGCAAGGAGGGCGAGGAGCGCCGCCGCGCCCTCAATCTCACCATCGCGGTTGCCAATCCGGCCGCCGCCGGCCGCGCCTGGGCCGAACGCGCCGGGACGGCGGATGGCGTCGTGCTGGCCCGCGATCTGATCAACGAACCCGCCAATGTGCTCTACCCGGTCGAATTCGCGCGCCGCGCCGCGGCATTGCGCAAGCTCGGCGTCGCCGTCGACGTGCTCGACGTGCGGGCGATGAAGCGACTCGGCATGGGCGCGCTCCTCGCCGTCGGCCAGGGCTCCGTCCACGAGAGCCGCACCGTCATCATGCGGTGGAACGGCGGTAAGCGCGGCGCCGCCCCGGTGGCTTTCATCGGCAAGGGTGTGTGCTTCGACACCGGCGGAATTTCGATCAAGCAAGCCGCCGGAATGGAGGACATGAAGGGCGACATGGCGGGCGCCGCCTGCGTGGTCGGGCTGATGCACGCGCTCGCCGCCCGTAAAGCCAAGGTCAACGCCATCGGTGCCATAGGCATTGTCGAGAACATGCCGGACGGCAATGCGTATCGCCCCGGCGACATCCTCACGACCATGTCGGGCCAGACCATCGAGATCATCAATACCGATGCCGAGGGCCGTCTCGTGCTTGCCGATGTGCTTCATTACGTCAACACCAAGTTCAAGCCGCGCTTCATGATCGATCTTGCCACGCTCACCGGCGCCATCATGGTGGCGCTCGGCCAGGAATATGCCGGGCTGTTCGCCAACAACGACGAACTCGCCGCGTCGCCTTGTTGTCGCCGGCGAAGCGACCGGGGAGCGGGTCTGGCGCATGCCGCTCGGTCCCGAATACGACAAGATGATCGACTCGAAATTCGCCGATATGAAGAACACGGGCGGGCGGCACGGCGGCTCCATTACGGCGGCGCAGTTGCTGGCGCGCTTCGTTGGCAAGACCGCATGGGCGCATCTCGACATCGCCGGCACCGCGCTCGGATCGCCCCAGAGCGAAATCAACAAGAGCTGGAGCTCGGGCTGGGGCGTGCGCCTGCTCGATCATCTGGTGGCGGAGCATTACGAGGCTTGACGCCGTCATGACGGAGTTCCTGTTCTACCATCTGCGCCGCCAGCCGACCGAGCATGTACTGCCGGCATTGATCGAAAAATCGCTTGAGCGCGGCTGGCGAGTGGTGGTGCAGTCGTCCTCGGAGGAGCGGGTCGACGCACTCGACGCCCATTTGTGGACGTTCCGGGACGACAGTTTCCTCGCCCATGGCACGTTCCGCGAAACCACCGCCGCCGAGCAGCCGGTGCTGCTCACCGTCAGCGATCACAATCCGAACGCCGCGGCGGTGCGCTTCCTGATCGACCGCGCCCCGGTACCGGAGGATGCGGAGCGATACGATCGTGTGGTAGTGTTGTTCGACGGGGAGGACGAGGAGGCGGTCGCCGAGGCGCGCCAGCGCTGGCAGACCGCCAAGACACAAGGCCATACGGTGACCTATTGGCAGGCCGACGACAATGGACGCTGGCAACGCCGCGCCTGAGCAAATGAGATTAATAAGCCGCGTCATCATGATGACGCAATGTCCGGCTGCATCGGGGTACGGTTGAGCAACTCCGGTTTTGTTGCCGCTTTGGAGTTGAGGATGGGCGGGGCGATGGGACGCAGTGCCGGCTTTCGGGCGCTTGGGCGCTGGGCGGCGATCGCCGGCCTTGCCGGCGTTGCGGCGGCTTGTGGAGCGCTCGAAAACATGACGCCTAACATGGGCGATTTTCACCCGCTACCCAGTGTCAAGAGCATGACGCCGGCCGTAATGACCCCTTATACGCGACAACTCACACCGAGCGGTCCAGTGCCTTCCACGGATTTGGTCGACGGCCAGGGTTTGTGTGCCGGCGTGGCGTCGGCTTATGGGGCGCCCGACGCACCGGGATCGGTCCCGTCGCGCGGCGTCGTCCTCGAAATGACCGAGTGCGAAGTGGCGCGCGCGCTTGGCCAGCCGCAGCAAGCGGAGGTCACCCCGGACCCCAATGGCGCGCGCGTCGTTGTCCTGACCTATCGGGGCGGCGAGCGGCCCGGCATCTATCGGTTTGTCAATGGACGGCTGAATACGATTGATCGCGGCAATGAACCGCCGCCGCCGGAAGTTGCCAGAAAGCCGGCGCCCAAGAAGCCCAAGACGCCGGCCGCGCCGCCGGCGTGACGGCCGAGGGGTGAGAAGGATCGAGAATGCGGGTTCGAAATCGGTGCGTGCGCGCTTCGCCCCGCACCGCGGCCATGACGACACGAGACGGATGCGAGACTAGCTGATGCGACTTGGCCGATGCGAAGGCCGGCACGAAAAGGGCGACCAAACGGGGCGGCCTGCGGGGGCACTCCAAAGGACATTGTTCATGAGCAACACCGTGAATTCCCGGAACTACCGGCGGCTCCTTCCCGTCGCGGCGATTGCGTTTGTCGCGCTGATCACCGGGGCCGATTTCAGCAGCCCGCTGCTCGCCCAGCAGGGCCGCCCGACGCAGCAGCAGCAACCGAATCCCGAAGGCGCGCGCGGCAACGGGCCTCCCGGCGAGCAGGGTGCGCGCCCCGCCCGCCCGCCGAACGAGCCGACGCTGCGGCTTCCGCCGGATTCGACCACCGAGCAGACGGTCGAGTTGCCGGGCCGCGCCCTGCACTTCAAGGCGACGGCAGGATCGATCCCGCTCAACGACGCCGAAAGCGGTAGCCTGCAGGCCGAAATCGCCTTCGTGTCCTACGTGCTGAATGACCCGGCGGGTGCGAGCCGGCCGGTGACATTTCTTTTCAACGGCGGCCCCGGCGCAGCCTCCGCCTATCTCGACATCGGGGCGATCGGGCCGTGGCGCATGCCGCTCGACAATATTTCCGCCTCCGCGACCCCGCCGCTCGGGCCCAACGCCGAGACCTGGCTGGATTTCACCGACCTCGTTTTCATCGATCCGGCCGGGACAGGCTACAGCCACATCGTGGCGAGCGGCGATAATGTGCGACGCAATTTCTTCTCGGTCGACGGCGATGCGAGCGCGCTTGCCGTCATGATCCGCAAATGGATCGAGAAGAACGGCCGCCAGACCTCGACGAAATTCCTGGTCGGGGAAAGCTACGGCGGTTTCCGGGTGCCCAAGGTCGCGCAGGCGCTGAGCGGCAGCCAGGAAGTCGGCGTGCGCGGCCTGATCATGATTTCGCCGGTGCTCGATTTCGCCAATTTCGGCCAGCGTCGTCACATGCCGATGTCGTGGGTGATACGGCTGCCGTCAATGGCGGCGACCGTGTTCGAAACCAAGGCACCGTTCAACCGCGACGCGTTGCGCGACGTCGAGACCTACGCGGCCGGCGACTATCTGCGCGACCTGATGCGTGGTGAGCGCGATGCCGCGGCGATCGAGCGCATGGCGCCGCGCGTTGCCGCCTATACGGGTCTCGACGTTGCCGAGGTGAAGAAGCTCGGTGCGCCGCATCGACACCAACACGTTCCAGCGTGAGCTCAATCGCAGCCGCGGCATGGTGGCGAGCGCCTACGATCCCACCATCACGGCCTATGACCCGTCGCCGAATTCGGCGAACGGACATTTTTCCGATCCGGTGCTCGATGCCATCGGGCCGCCCATCACCAGCGCCATGACGGCGCTTTACCAGGGGCCCCTCAAGTGGCGGGTCGACCAGCCCTACCGGCTGCTCAACGGCGAGGTCAATGGGCAGTGGAACTGGGGCCGTGGCCGCAGCGGCCCGGAGGTGGTCGACGACTTGCGCAATGCGCTCGCCGGTGACCGCGACCTGCAGGCGCTGGTGGCGCACGGCGCAAGCGATCTCGTCACGCCCTATTTCGGCAGCGAGCTTGTGCTCGACCAATTGCCGGTGTTCGGGTCGGCCGACCGTCTCAAGCTCGCCGTCTATGGCGGCGGCCACATGTTCTACACCCGCGACGCCTCGCGCCGCGCGTTCCGCGAGGATGCGCTCGCGCTCTACCGCGCCGCGCTGCAGAAGGAGTAGCGGGCGGTCATTCCGGCTCAATGCCCGCTTCCTTGATCAGCGCGGTCCACTTTACGAGTTCGGTCTTGACGAAGTCGCCGAATTCGGCCGGCCGTTTGTGCAGCACCTCGCTGCCGGCGTTGAGGAACCGCGACTTGACCTCGGGCTTTGCCAGGATCTTCGCGATCTCGCGGTCGAGCGTATTCACGACCTCGACCGGCATCCCGGCCGGGCCGAAAATGCCGGCCCAGGCCTGGATGTCGAAGCCCGGCATCACGGTTTCATCAAGGGTCGGCACCTCCGGCAGCAGCCGGCTGCGTTCCTTGGTCATTACCGCGAGCGGCCGGATGCGGCCCGACGCGATGTGGGGGAGCGCATTGGTGTAGTCGATGGCCGCCAGCGCGATGTGGCCGGCGACGAGATCGGTGGTGGCGGCCGGCACGCTGCGATAGGCGATGCGCACGATGTCGAGGCCAAGCCGGTTCTTCATGGTCTCGAACACCACCTGGGTGGTGCCGTTGCCCTGGCCGTAATCAAGCTTGCCGGGGTGCTGCCGCGCATAGGCGACGAGTTCGCCCATGGAATGCTGGGGGAGAGTGCTGTTGACGGCGATCACCGACCGGAAAATGCCGATCTCGGCGATCGGGGTGAAGTCCTTGATCGGATCATAAGGGAGAGTTTTGAACAGCCCGGGCGCCGCCGAATGGGTTGTATTGGTGGTGACCATCAGGGTGTATCCGTCGGGCTGGGCATGCGCCACCGCAAGCGCCGCCACCACGCCGCTGCCGCCGGTCTTGTTCTCGATCACAAAAGTTTGCCCGAGCGCCTCCTGCAAATACTGCCCGATCAGTCGCGCAACCGAATCCGTCTGGCTGCCCGCCGTGTAGGGCACCACGAAGGTGACGGGCCGGGACGGGTAATGGTCGGCGGCGCTGGCGGCTGTGGCGGCCGCAAGGACAATACAAACGGCGGCGATAACGGAGTTGATGCGTGGCATGGGGGTCTCATGTTGGATCGTGCGGCCGGCATTATAGCGTGTGATCAGTAGCGCGGGGCATCGCTCTCGGTGCGTTGTGGCGGAAAATGCGCTACAAAGAGGGCGTGGAGCGAGCGATAGAACTCGGCCGCAGGGAGGATATCATGCGCTTTCGCAATTCGTTTGCTGCGGTCGCGGTGGCGGTGCTGGTGGCCTCAGGTTCCGCGCTGGCCCAGAGCAATCCATCCACCGGGTCGTCCAATCTGCAAATTTACTGGATCGACGTCGAAGGCGGTGCCGCCACCTTGATCGTGTCGCCGTCCGGAGAATCGATGCTGATCGATACCGGATTTCCCGACGCCGACCGCGATGCGAAGCGGATCTTCGCAGCAACACAGACCGCCGGCCTGAAACAGATCGACTACCTCGTGCTCAGCCATTGGCACCGCGATCACGAGGGCGGTCTTGCGGCGCTCGCCAAGATGATCCCGATCGGCCGGTTCTTTGATCACGGCGACGCGGTCGATCCGGTGGATAAGGAAAGGCTTGACGACTATAAGGCCGTCACGGCCGGCAAGCGAACGGTGCCGAAGCCGGGCGACAAGATCCCGCTGAAGGGCGTTGACGTTCTGGTGGTCTCTTCGGATGAAAAGCTATTGGCGGAGCCCGTCAACGCCGGCGGGCCTAATCGGCTTTGCGCGGACGCCCCGCAGATGGGCGCGGCCGGTGCCGAGAACCAGCGCGTGCTTGGACTGCTGATCAGTTTCGGTAAATTCACCTTCCTGGATCTGCTCGATCTCGACTGGCAAAAGGAGATGGAACTGGTGTGTCCGGTCAACAAGGTCGGAAAAGTCACGGTCTATCAGACGAGCCGTCACGGTTCGCTCGACGGAGCGGGCGCGCCGGCTTTTCTCGGCGCCATCAGCCCTCAAGTTGTCGTCGTCAACAACGGACCGCGAAAGGGCCTCGGCCAGGTTGACGATCGCATCAAGCCGATCACAATCCCAGGCAAACCGGCGGCTGCTTACGAAAAAAATTCATATTTGCGGCTCGCAAAAATTCCGGGGATCGAAGGCATCTGGCAGGGCCATCTGTCGCTGCTCGACAAGGACCCGAGCCATAACACCGTGCCGGACATGATCGCGAACTTCGAGGAAACCGCGGACTGCCAGGGCAACTGGATCAAGGCGTCGGTCAGCCCGGACGGCACGTTCACCATCACCAACGGCCGCAACGGTTTCACCAAGACGTACATGGCACGGTAAGCAAGATAACTCGACACGGCGCGAGCGTCAGCCGTGTGGGTGACGAGGCCGGCATGCGAGCGTGGCAGATGATCCGGCTGATGGTGGCCATCCTCGGCCTTTCAGCTACGCTGGTCGCCGCCGCGGCGGTGGCACAGACCTATCCGAGTAAGGCCATTCGCGTCATCGTGCCGACAGCGCCCGGTGGCGCGATCGACACCACGGCGCGCGTTGTCGGCGAGAAGCTGCAGGAAAAGTGGGGCAAGCCGGTCGTCATTGAAAACCGACCCGGCGCCGCGATGCGAATCGGCGCCGAGGCGGCCGCCAAGGCGCTGCCCGATGGGTATACGCTCCTGATGGCGCATGACGGCACGATGGCAATAAACCCGGTCGCATTTCCGGATCTGCCTTACGATCCGCAGAAGGACTTTGAGCCGGTCGGCCTTGTCGCCTCCATCCCCGAGGCGTTGATGGTCAATGTGACGGTGCCGGCCAAGTCGATTCCGGAATTGATCGCGCTTGCCAAAAAACAGCCGGACCAACTCACCCATGCGACCGGCGGTTCGGCCACGTTGCTCGCGCTCGAACTGTTCAAGGCCATGGCCGGGGTCAATATTCGCAGCATCCCGTATCGCGGCGGCGCGCCCGCCGTGACCGCCACGATCGGCGGCGAAACCAGCATGATCATCGCCGACCTCGCGACCGCAAACGCGGCGCTGCAGTCCGACCGCATTCGTCCGCTCGCGGTCGCCAGCCGGACGAGATCGCCCAAATATCCCGACCTGCCCACGCTCGATGAGGGCGGCGTTCCAGGCTACGAGGTCAATACCTGGATGGGGTTCTTCGCCCCGGCGGCAACGCCGAAAGACATCGTCGCGAAGCTTGAGAGCGGCATCAGAGAGGCGCTGGCGATTGCCGACGTGCGAGCGCGTTTCGAGGTCGCCGGCATGAACGTGCGCAGCGGCAGCGCCGACGAACTGCGCAGTCTGCTCGCCGGCGACATCGCGAAGTGGTCGAAGCTGGTCAAGGAAAACAACATCCAGGTCGTGCAGTAGCCGGCGATATCAGCTTCAGCCGCGCTGCCTTCCCCGCACAAGATGGTCGCGGCGCCGCGCCCTACGTGGCGGCCATGGCGTCCTCGTATTCGGTGCTCAGCGCCAGCCATTGATCCTCGGCGGTGGCGAGCGCGCCCACTGCGTCGGCGCGTTCCTTGCCGAGGGTCGCGACACGCGCCGGGTCGCGATCATAGAGCCTGGGGTCGGCGAGTATCGCGTCGATTTCGGCAATTCTCTTGGTGAGCCGCGCGACGGTCTTGTCGCAGTCGTCGATGCGGCGTTTGAGGGGCGCGAGTTCGCTGCGCCTTTCGGCCGCGACGCGGCGGAGCTCGGCGCGCGACGCGCGGGCTTCGGCGACCCCGCCGCGCTCCGCTGAGGTTCCGGCGGCGCCGCCACCGAGCACCAGGCGACGGTAGTCGTCGAGATCGCCGTCGAACGGCGCGACCTCGCCGTTGGCGACAAGCCACAGCCGGTCGGCGGAGGCTTCCAGCAGGAAGCGGTCGTGGGAAACCAGGATCACGGCCCCCGAATAGTCGTTGATGGCTTCGATAAGCGCGGCGCGGCTGTCGATGTCGAGATGATTGGTCGGCTCGTCCAGCACCACGAGATGCGGCCCCTCGAAGGTTGCGAGGCCCAGAAGCAGCCGCGCCTTCTCGCCGCCCGACAGGTTCGCAACTCTGGTGTCCGCCGCGCCGCCGGAAAATCCGATCGCGCCGGCGCGCGCCCGCACCTTGGCTTCCGGCGCGTCCGGCATCAGCCTCCGCACATGGTCGTAGGCGCTGGCATTGGGATTGAGTTCGTCGAGCTGATGCTGGGCGAAGTAGGCGACCTTGAGCTTGTCGGCGCGCGTGATTTTGCCGGAAAACGGCGCGAGGCGTCCGGTCAGGAGCTTGGTCAGGGTCGACTTGCCGTTGCCGTTGGCGCCCAGCAGGGCGATGCGATCGTCGGCATCGATCCGCAGCGTCAGCCGCCGCAGTACAGGGCGGTCCGGCTCGTAGCCGACCGTCACGTCGTCGAGTGCGATGATCGGCGGCGACAACGGTTTTTCCGGGGACGGGATCGCAATCTCGCGCGCCTCGCTCTCGATGCGCACGTCGATCGGCTGCAGCTTTGCCAGCAGTTTGAGGCGCGATTGGGCCTGGCGCGCCTTGGTGGCCTTGGCGCGGAAGCGCTCCACGAATGCAGTGAGGTGCTTACGCTGCGCCTCCTGTTTCCGGGCGAGGCTTTGGTCGAGCGCGAGGCGCTCGTTACGCTGACGCTCGAACGAGGTGTAGTTGCCGCGATAGAAGGTGAGCCGGCAGCTTTCGAGATGCAGGATCGAATTGACTGCGCTGTCGAGCAGATCGCGGTCGTGGCTGATGACGATGACGGTGCGCGGATAGCGCGCGATGTGGTCCTCGAGCCACAGGGTGCCTTCGAGGTCGAGATAGTTGGTGGGCTCGTCGAGCAGCAGCAGGTCCGGCTCGGCGAACAGCACGGCGGCGAGCGCGACCCGCATGCGCCAACCGCCGGAAAATTCCGCGCAGGCGCGCTGCTGGTCATCATGGGAAAAGCCGAGGCCCGCGAGAATCCCGGCGGCGCGTGCCGGTGCCGCGTGGGCCCCGATGTCGGCAAGGCGCGACTGGATCTCGGCAATGCGGTGCGGATCGCTCGCCGTGTCGGCTTCCGCCAGGAGGGCGGTGCGCTCGCGGTTGCCGGCGAGCACGATGTCGATCAGGCGCTCCGGCCCGGCGGGCGCTTCCTGGGGCAGCCGGCCGATGGTGGCGCGGGCCGGGCGGGCGAAGCTGCCCTGCTCGATCCCGATGTCGCCCGCGACGGCACGAAAGAGGCTGGATTTTCCGGTGCCGTTGCGGCCGACGAGGCCGAACTCGGGCGCCGTCCGGAATCTGAACCGTCGCCCGCTCGATGAGGAGCCGGCCGGCCACGCGCAGCGAGACATCGTCGATCACCAGCATGGCGTGGTATGGCCGCATCGCGGCGCAATATGCAACCCCGGCCGGTGTGCTGCGGTGTCGCCGCCTGCGTCAGCACGTCCATTGCCGAGCGCCGCCCGGCGCCTCACTATTGCGCCGCCGCCGGCCGCGCGCCGGAACGGATGAATGACTTTCTAAAAAGTCTACGACCGAGGGATCGGCAAGGGGGCACGATGTGCGTAGCGGGATGTGAGCAGGCGGTGCGGGCCGCCCTGAGCCGTCGCGGCTTTTTCCGGGGCGCGGCGGTGGCCGGGCTGTCGGCGGCCCCGGTGTTCGCCGCCGAGGCGACGCCAAGGACGTTCACCAGGGCGGTCGACCTCACCCACACCATGTCGCCGGACTTTCCGACCTTCATGGGCAAGCCCGGCATCGAGATGCAGCGCGAATTCGAGTTCAAGAAGGATCGCTACAACCTGTTCTGGTGGCACTTGGACGAGCACGCCGGCACCCATATCGATGCGCCGATCCATTTTTCCCGAGCCGGCCTGTCCGCCGACAAGCTGGTGGTCGAGCAACTGGTGGTGCCGCTTGCCGTCCTCGACGTCGTCTACAAGGCCGAGCAGGAGGCCGACTACCTGCTATCGCGCGAGGACCTCGCTTTGTGGGAGGACAAGCACGGGCGGCTGCCGGCGGGGTGCTGCGTGGCGCTTCATTCCGGTTGGGGCGAACTCGCGATTTCCGATCCCGCACGCTTCGTCGGGCGCGACGTCAACGGCACGATGCATTTTCCGGGCTTTGCGCCCGAAGCGGCGCAATGGCTCATCAAGGAGCGCCAAGTCGCCGGCATTGCGGTCGATACCCTGTCGCTCGACAACGGTGAATCCAAGGAATTCAGCACCCACCGGCTGTGGCTGCCGTCGGGCCGCTGGGGAACTCGAATGCGTCGCCAATTTGGATAAGGTACCGGCCAGCGGCGCGACCCTGGTGGTCGGCGCACCGAAGGTGAAGGACGCCACCGGCGGCCTGACCCGGCTGATCGCCCTGGTGTGACGTTGACATCGCGGCGAATTGCCCGGGTGTCGGTGGACAGCGCCCTCACTCATCCCAGTTGACGGTTCCGGGTTCCCATCGGGTCTTGATCTTGGCGGCGCGCCGGATCATCTCGTCGACCATGGCGACCGCCTTGCCGTCCGGATTGGCCTTGCAGAACTCGATCACCAGGGCAAGCACCCGGCCGCCCTCGAAGGTGCCGAGGTCCACGTGTTTGCCCTCGTCTTCGAGCAACGCGATATTGGCGGCGCTGACATAGCCCTGGACCCACGCATAAAGCATCACGTTGACCGGGTTGGCGAGCCCTTCGGCGGGGTTGATATCGGTGAGCAGCCGGCTGCAGCTCGATGTGCCGATGCCCTGGGTGACGACGGGCTCCGCGCCGGCGCCAGCGACGCCTGCCGCCAAGATGCCCACGAGCGCTGCGCCCGCCAGCGCTGCGTTGAATTTCTGAATCATGCGTCAGTCTCCATGACTTGATTGCAACATGACTGGGCTTGCGTCACGTCCGTCGCGGACGGACGGCGGCGTCGCTGTCACGGGCGGTGTGCCGGTCGTTTGTGGTCAGGTGGTGGCGATCCGGCTCTTCCACATCGCCCACGGCCGCTGGAAATTGGTGTCGCGGCGCCCGGTGATCAACTCGCATTCCTCGGGTTCCAGGAACGTGACCGGGCCGCCGAGCGCGATCGCCTGCGCCTGCAGTCTCGCGTTGACCTCGGTATAGACCGCGCGGTAGACGGCCGTCATGATGTTGGGACCGACGCAGACGTTGCCATGCCCCCGCATTAGCGCCACATTGTTGTCGCCTAAAGCATGGGCAAGTCCCTGACCGTGCTTGGCGTTGCGGATGAGCAGATCCGTCATGCCGTCGCAGTCGCGAATTTCGAAGTTCGGCACGTCATGCTTGAGAAATGCCGACATGTGACAGATCGGGCGCAGTTTCACGGTCGTCACGCTGAATGGAATGACGGTCGGCGAGTGGCTGTGAACAACGGCGTTGACGTCGGGACGGGCTTTGTAGATTTCACCGTGGATGTAACGCTCGATGTACATGAGCCGGCCCTGCTGATCGACCGGATTGGAATTGAGGTCGAATTCCATGATGTCCTCAGCCATGATGATCGCCGGCGACTTGGAGCGCGACAGGAAATACCGGTTCGCCGCGCCGGGATGACGGAAGCTGACGTGGCCGTAACCGTCGAGGACGCCCTGGTCGGCGAGAATCCGGTTGGCGGCGACGAGATCCGCGGCGGCGGCGGGATCGGCCGGGCCGCCAGACCGCGGCGCCGGGCCGGAAGACTGATCGTTCATGGGGTTTTGGACCGCTGTTAAGGTGAGGGAACCGCACACTAGCGAATTCGCGGGTCGCAACCAAGCCAGAGCCGGCTGAGTGGTGGAGTTGGGCCGAGAGGCCGGGCTCGAGGTGCCCCAAAACGGGACCGCGGGCGAGCCATCCGAGATTGGCGGTAGCCATCGCGTTTGTGCTGCTGCATAATGTCGAAAACTCGTTGAGGCTGGTGGGTTTAGCGATTCGATCGCGTGATTTGGAGAGGCCGGGCGTGAATACGGCAATGGGGACTTTGACGGTTCCGATCTGGCTCGCGGGTGCGGTAACGGCCGTGCTTGTGGCCGCCATCCTGCTGGCGGTTCGTCGGGCCGGCGGCGTCGCGACGATCACGTCGATGTTCCGCCTGCTCATCGTGGCGATCGTCGCCTATGCGGGCTGGGTCTACCTGCAACGGCTTTCCACCCAGGACGAGGTCGCGATGCAACGCTCGCTTGACGAACGCTCGGCCGCCCTTATGGCGCGCGCCATCGCGCCCGGGTCGGCGCTCGCCTGCCTTGACGAGCTTGCCGGCGAAACCGTCGAGGCGGCGTGCGAAAAAGGCGTGTTCGCCAGTCCGGAAGCGGTCGCGGCGGCGGTTTCCTACGTCACCGCCAAGCTCGCCCTGCTGGCTGACGGCACCCAGCATGCCCCGCGCGCGGATGCGGCGTTCGCGGCCGAACTGGTGCCGACGCGCACCGCGCTCGAGCTTGATCGGTTCGGCATTGTCGCCCATGTGCTGGAGCGGCACGAAGGCTGCACGCTGCAGCGTTGCGATGCGCTGAAGCGGTTTACCGACCCCGCTCGCGTGAGCGCTAACATGCGTAACCACGTCTTCGAGGATCACGTGACGAAATATACCGCGATGTGGAACGCGCCGACGCAGGGCGCGGCGGTCGCGTCGGCCGGCCCGACAGCGCCGATTCCCAACACCCTGACGCCGCCGGGGCCCACGGTTTCGCCGCGCTACGATTTCCCGTCGGCGCAGTCGATCCCTGCGGTCAACATCATGGCGCCGGAGCCGGCCGCGCCGCGGGCGCAGGCCGCCGCGCCGGCGAACCCGGCGAGCCCCGGCGAATCCCTCGCCGCCCCGGTGCCACCGCGCCGGCCCCCGCAAAATCGCGTCGCGGCGCCCGCGCCGCCCGGAGTTCCGTCGCGCGCCGCCGCCCAGCCGGCCGCCGCCGGCGATCCGCCCACCGACGGGTCCGTGCCCCGCCCGGCGGGGTCGGTGCCGCGCTAGTGGCGCGCCGGTGATTTGACCTTGATTTGAGCTTCGGCGAGTGAAGACGCGCCGGTGGAAAACCTCCGCCGGCGTATATTCTTCATCGTCCGGATGATATCGCAGTCCCATGTTCTCCTCGGTCCTGATTGCCAACCGCGGCGAGATCGCGGTCCGCATCGCGCGCACCGCGAAGCGTCTCGGGCTGCGCACCATTGCGGTCTACTCGGACGCCGATGCCGGCGCGTTGCATGTGCGCGTCTGCGACGAGGCGGTCGCGCATCGGACCGTCGCCGCCGCGCGAGAGCTATCTGGCGATCGAGAAGCTGGTCGCGGCGGCGCTGCGCACCGGTGCCCAATGTGTGCATCCAGGCTATGGCTTCCTGTCCGAGAACGCCGAATTCGCCGAAGCCTGCGCCAAGGCCGGCCTCGTGTTCGTCGGGCCGCCGCCCGCCGCGATCCGCGCCATGGGTCTCAAGGACCGCGCCAAAGCCTTGATGGAAAAGGCGGGCGTGCCGGTGGTGCCGGGCTATCACGGCGAGCAGCAGGCGGCGGCGTTCCTCAAGCGCAAGGCCTATGAGATCGGCTATCCGGTGCTCATCAAGGCGGTGGCGGGCGGCGGCGGGCGCGGCATGCGCCGGGTCGACAAGCATGCCGAGTTCGAGGAAGCGCTCGAGGGCGCGACCCGCGAGGCAAGTGCGGCATTCGGCGATGCGCGCGTCCTGATCGAGAAATACGTGGAAGCGCCGCGCCACATCGAGCTCCAGGTGTTCGCCGACAGCCACGGCAACGTCATCCATTTGAACGAGCGCGACTGCTCGCTGCAGCGACGCCACCAGAAGGTGATCGAGGAAGCGCCGGCGCCCGGCATGACGGCGGACCTGCGCGCCAAGATGGGAGATGCCGCCGTCGCCGCTGCGCGCGCGGTCGGCTATGTGGGCGCCGGCACCGTCGAGTTCATCGCGGACGGCTCGGCGGACCTGCGCGACTTCTGGTTCATGGAAATGAACACCCGGCTGCAGGTCGAGCATCCGGTCACCGAGGCGATCACCGGGCTCGACCTGGTCGAATGGCAGTTTCGTGTCGCTGCGGGCGAAGCGCTGGCGCTCGCCCAGGATGCGGTGCCGCTCGACGGCCATGCGGTCGAGGCGCGCCTTTACGCGGAAGACCCGGACCGCGGCTTCCTGCCGTCGCCCGGCCGTATCGCGGTGCTGGAACTGCCGGCCGGCGAGGGCATCCGGGTCGATGCCGGCGTCGCCGCGGGCGACGTGGTGCCGCCGGACTACGATCCGATGATCGCCAAGGTGATCGCCCACGCGCCGACGCGCGAGGCCGCATTGGCGCGGCTCGCGGCGGCGCTCGGCGAGACCGTGGTGGTCGGGCCCCGGGTCAACACGCCGCTTCTCAAGGCACTCGTCGAGCATCCCGAATTCCGCGCCGGACGGTTCGACACCGGCTTCATCGCCCGCCATCCGCGAATTGCTTCGCGCCGATCCGATAGCGGAGGCGCAAGCGGTAGCGCATGGGGTCGCGGTGCTGCTGGAGCGCGGTCGCGCTCCGCTAGCCGAACGGGCGCAGCCCGGCGACGGCTGGCGCGATCCGTGGTCGGCCAATGACGGCTTCTCGCTCGGGCCGCCGCGAACCATGATGCTCGACATCGTGGTCGACGGCGCGCCGCGCCAGGCGCGGGTCGGCTGGGCCGCTGACGGCGCACACGTCACCATCGATGGCGTCGGCGCCGCCGCGACGCCGCGGCCGGATCGCGTCGTCGCGGTGGGCGACGAGGTCGTGGTCATCAGCAACGGCCGCCAGCGCCACGTCTCGCTGCGCCGCCATGACGTGCTCGACGCGGTCCTCGACGGCGACGGCACCGTCGCGGCGCCGATGAACGGCAAAGTCATTGCGGTGTTCGTCGAGCCCGGCCAGCAGGTGAAGAAGGGCGCGCGCGTCGCCCTCATGGAAGCCATGAAGATGGAGCACAGCTTGACGGCGCCGATCGACGGTACAGTGACGGAAGTCGCGGCCGTTGCCGGCGGGCAGGCAGTCGAGGGTGCCGCGCTGGTGCGCATCGAGGCGGACGCGCCTCATCACGATCGATGAACATTTGAATCCTGGAAGCTAAACGAGTGCTGCATCTCATCAAGCTTTGCGTCGGCTGCGAACTTGGTCAAGGACCTGGAGGACTGGATCAAGCAGAAGCTCAAGGCCCGCGCCAAAGCCGGCGGCGGGAACGGCTCAAAGAAGAACGGTGCGGACAACGGCGCCGGCAAGAAAGCTGCCGGAAAGCAAGCCGCGAGCAAGAACGGCGCGAGCAAGAGCGCGCACAAAGCCGAGCGCAATCACACCACCCGCATGGTGCCCAAGCGGGCCGACGAGATCATCGCCGGCGGCTCGCTCTACTGGGTGATCCGCGGCCAGATCATGTGCCGCGAACGCATCCTCGACATCCGCCCGTTCGTCGACAAGGAAGGCGTCGGCCGCTGCCACGTCGTGCTCGATTGCAAGCCCGTGCTGGTTGAGCCGCGGCTGTACCGGGCGTTCCAGGGCTGGCGCTATCTCGCCCCCAAGGACGCCCCGCGCGATCTCGACCGCGCTGCTCCCGGCGCCCGCGACATGCCCGAGGCGATGCGGCGGGAACTGCGGGATTTGGGGTTGTTGTAGGGGCGCCAAATCTACCGCATTGGCGGCGTCGACACGCCTTCCGCAACTCCCGGAATTCGCTGCCAACAGCGAAAATATCAGCGTATTTCGAGGCTTTTGGGCCATTTTGGCTGTTTTTCGCGCATTCCGGAGGAAAATTCCGCAACCACTCCAGAGCGATGAAGGCCGATTCGCTGATGCAATCCAGAGCAGCGAATTTATTTTGTGGAACAGGGAAGCTGTTTTCCGGATCAGGGAAAGAGCTGCGAGTTTCGCAAAGGGAGCAAAATGCGCGGCCGCCGTCGCCGCGGAACTTGTGAAGCGATCGGGACTGCAGGCGAAGGTGGAGTGGGCAAGCATCTTGCGGCCTCGTCGGAATATAGGCCTATTTGTAGCATGATAGTCCTATATGCGCAAGCAGGACATGCGACTGCAGGAGATGCGATCGCAAAGCGCGGCCGCAGCAGCAGGTGCCGCGGGCTGCCCGTCGCTCGCCTAGGCGCCGAACGCTTCACGCCACGACGGTAGTAGCGAAGTCACCGCCCGCATGGGGTGAAGGCGGAAACAACCTGATCGTAGGCATAGAACCAAGCAGCTCAAAGGACGGGAGGAAACTTCCAGACGGCGCTGTGGTTTCTCCGCGGTGAATGTGGGCGTGGACATTGTCGCGTGTCTTCTGAACAACAAATGGAAATTGAGACTCTCAAGGGCGCGGTGATTTAGCTGGCCGGAGCCCTGGTGGCGGTGCGTAGAGCCGTCAACTTAGTAATCGCAAACCAGCCCACATTGATTTTCTCTCCTGGTCAAAAGGCGCTCGTCAACCTTGAATTGCATGAAAGCATCCAGCGCGTTAACACGTAACTGAATTGACTTGATAAATTGACGGAGCCTTCCGATGGGTGAGGAGGCGCCCAACAATATTGTAGAATTGAGAAGCCTAAAAGATCGGGTTGGTCGGGAACGTGAGGCCGATGCTGACCCACGTGGGCCACCCTTGCACGGCGGGGGTGGAGGGGGCACATTCGACGGTATGGAACCACGTGTCGCCAAATTGGAAGCCGCGATTGAACACATTCAGCGGGATACGACTGACATAAAAACCGATGTCCGAACATTGCGGGACAATGCCCGCTCCGATTTCCGTCTTTTATTTGGAGCGACAATTGCTGTCGCTCTTGGATTGGCAGCGCTGATGGCCAGAGGCTTTCATTGGCTCTGAATCCGGCTGCTCGGAAATTCCGACTGCGTTCGAGATGCGGCTGTCGACAAGGACCGCCAGCGCGCGCTGTCCAATCCTCGCAATTGAGCCATAGCCCCGCCGGTTGATTCTTTTGAAATTATCGAATGATCAAAAGCTCAACCGACCGACCATTTCTAATTGCTAACTGTTTCCCGTCATCGCTGATCGTAATACCAACATCGCCACCGCTGAACTGCCAGGTATATCTTCCAGTACGCGTCCCCGCGTTCGGGCAAACCGCGCCGCCCGCGGTTGGGACAGGCCGGCGGTGCTGCGTAAGGCGCCGCATCCATTCCGGTTCTGATTGGGACCCGATCAGCGGATCACATCAGGGCTGCGCCGCCCCGGGATATGCCGTTACCGACGCCAGCCTTTCATCGGCCACTCGAGCTTCGCGGTCGCGTGATCCTCCGGGCAGACCGACTTGTACTCTTGTCCTGCCGCTGAATCAGGTCGTTCACGACGGCGCGCGCGTAGACGTCTCCATGTAATTTTCATGACAGTCAGAGGGAGCCCAGTGAAGTATGCAAACTTAAATTGCGCGAAGGAAAGCTCCAATGACAATTGTCAGCGTCACCACACCTCTCAGGTCGAATGGAGAAGCGCGCGATACATTGAACGGAGAAACACAACTCGCGGCTTCTCTGCCCGGTCTCGGCCTGGCCGGAGTCGAGGGCGCTTCGAGCCACGTTAAGGCCGCGGAGAACCCTCCTCAAAAATCACATGTCGATCCAAAGTTTACGGTCAAGGCATCCGATCTGCAGGACAGAGGGCAGACTGGCACCATCGACGAACCTGCTAAGTTCGATCTGATGCCTGAACATCCTAAGCTACGCTCCATGCCGAGTGCGAACCATATCGGCTTCCTGCCTGGTACGCACTACGATCTCACGCTCAAAGCTGCACGCGACGCTGGGCTTCCTGACGACCTGGCAATGAAGCTGGCCAAGCTAGTCAAGGAAGTCGATGACCAACCCCACAGTCAGGACGCTGAGAATTCAGTCATGCATGCGATGCGTGTGCCGGGTGAGTTGATGGCGAGCTTTAATTGGCGTACCAACGATTATATAGCGAGATGTCAGCACCTTCAGAGTTTGCTTGGTTTGGCACTTCTGCTGCACCGGATGCAGGATAGCCATTCAAAGTCGCACACCGGACCGGATGGAGTACCGCTGGAATGGCATGGCCTTAATGACGAATTGATAAACAAAGGCCCGTTGGGCCCGTTCAAGATGCTTTGGCACGTCTTCGAGGACACGCCTCCTTTTCCTGGGGGCGATCTCGAACTCAATATCAGGGCGAAAGGAGCCAGGCTGATTCAGGATTACGTTAAACAATGTGGCTGGACCTTCAATAAATAACGATTCGAGAAATTTCCCGCCCAGATGGATGAGAAGGCTTTCGCGGCCAGCGGCTTGCCAAGTGCGCCGCGGTAATTTTTAGTGCTCCATATCTTATAGGCGCAACAACGGAAATCTAGAGCCAATTTCGCTGGGCTTGAATCGGGGGATTCCCAACTGTTTGTCAATGAGCGAGTCTGGCGGCGTTGATTCGTTTGGGAGCGGACGATGCCGAAGCCTTATTCCAGGGACTTGCGTGCCCGCGTGATCGAAGACATCGAGACCGGCGCCTCGCGGCGTGAGGCGGCCGAGCGCTATGGGATTAGTCCGAGCGTCGTAGTGATCTGGGCGCAACGCTTCGAAGAGACCGGAAGCGTCGCCGCCAAGCCAAGCGGCGGCAGCACCTCACCGCTGGAGCAGCATGCGGCATTTTTGCTCGGTCTCATCGCCGCCAAGCCGGACCTGACGCTGGACGAGATCGTCGCGGCGATGGGAAAGCGAAAAATTGCGGGCAGCCGCAGCGCGGTGTGGCGGTTCTTCGATCGGCGCAACATCAGCTTCAAAAAAAACTCTGTACGCGGCGGAGCAGAAACGCGCGGACGTGGCCCGCGCACGGGCGCGCTGGATGCGCGAGCAAGGCATGTTTGACCCGGCGCGACTGGTGTTCATCGACGAAACCTGCACGAACACCGCGATGGTGCGGCTGCGCGGCCGTGCGCCGCGTGGCGAGCGGCTCGTCGACCACGCGCCGCATGGACATTGGAAGACAATCACCTTCGTGGGCGGCCTGCGGCAGCGCGGAATGACCGCACCTTTTGTGCTCGAGGGGGCGATGGATGGGCCGATGTTTCTCGCTTACGTGAGACAATGCCTTGTCCCAACCCTCAAGCGCGGCGAGATCGTGCTCATGGACAATCTGCCGGTACACAAGGTCGCCGGCGTCGCAGAGGCGATCGAAGCAGCGGGCGGGACCCTGATTTATCTGCCGAAGTATTCGCCGGACCTCAACCCGATCGAGTTGGCCTTCAGCAAACTCAAGGCGCATCTGCGCAAGGCGGCTGAGCGCACGATCCCGCGCCTCTTGCGTCGGATCGGCCGCGTCGTTACCGATTTCAGTGCCAAAGAATGCAAGAATTTCTTTCGCCACGCAGGCTACGTTCGGACATGACCGGAATCCGCTCTAATGCTTGTTCTGATCTTTCCAATGTTCCCGGCGACTAGCCCCGCCTCGCTCTTTCATCGATGCCGCGCGCGGACTCAGCTGCCTCGCGTACCGTCTTAGCGACGTCAACCGCTGTGAGCTTGCCGCCGCGCACAAGGATGCGGCCGTCGACTACGACCGTATCGACGTTCGACGGCTGGCCTTGAAACACGATGGCATAATACGGGTCTTGAACCGGCGCCATGTTGATGTCCGTCGTTCGGATCAAGATGAGGTCGGCGCGTTTGCCCGGCGTCAGCGAGCCGATCTTGTCGGCAACGCCAAGCAGTTTGGCACCCTCGATCGTGGCCAACGCGACGAGACGCGTCGGCTTCAGACGCAGTGGCGCACCGGTCCGTTGCCAGTCCGACCACATGAGCGCGCGCATGACGTTGAAGAAGTCGGCGTTGGTAGCGGCCGATGCGTCGATCGACAGGCCAAGCTGCACCCCCATCGCGGTCAATTCCGAGTACTGGATGATGCCGTTACGCACCGCCGAATATGACATCTCGATCACCGGTGCGGTGCTCCACGGCGTCTTGGTATCGCCGATCATCTTGAGCTCGTCTGGCGTCATGCCTTGGGGGTGAACGAGCAGCATGTCCGGCCCGAGCAGGTTGTGCTTGCCCATCAGGTCGATCAAATTCTTTGGTCCGCAGTGAATCGTCGCCTGCGATCCGAGCTTTCTGACGGCGGTGAATTCGGTTCCGAATAACTCGACCGGAATTGAGCCGCGCGCCCCGGCTGGACCCGGCGTGCGCAAACAGGCGCCGATGCCGAGCATGTTGTCCGTCCATTGCTTTTGCACCCGGGCGAGATCGGCCAGATCCATGGTCTTGTCGGCCGGATGGCCTTGGCCGGTGCCGTACGAGAATTGGGCGCGGATGCCGATGTCCTTCAGCGCCTGGATTTCGGCGTCAGCGTGCTCGGGGGACACCGTGTTGTGCGACCAGTCGTGAACGGTGGTGATGCCGGACAGAAGGCCTTCGGCAACGCCCAGCCGCACGCCAATGTAGGAGTCCGCCGGTTTGAAAAAACGCCCGACGCGCAGCGTGGTCGGGAAGTAACCCTCCTTGGGATCGTCGGCACGGACGATCAGCCGCAGCGCGGTGGACCACAAATGCCAATGCGTATCGACGAAGCCCGGCATAACGATCATGTCACCGCCGTCGATCACCTGCGCATTGGGAGCATTCACCCTGGCGCCGACGGCGACAATTGCGCCGTCGCGGACGTGCACATCGCCGCCTGGCAGGTCGCCGAGGTTTGCGTCCATCGTCAGGACGTGGCCGCCGCGCACAACGAATTCGCCGCGCGCCGGTAATGCGCCGCTAGTTTCGGGCTGCGCGACTTGCGCCTTTGCAGATTGCAGGCGGGTCAACGCAAGCGCGGCAGCGAAGCCCCCGGCAACCTTGAAAATGTCGCGGCGATGAAGTCCACGGTCACGGAACATGCTGATGCTCATGAGTGAGAGTTTGGAGAAACCCTATGAGGTTCTCGCGGCTAATTCGGGCCACGGGTTGAAGACATCAATTCAATTTGAACACCGTTTTTAGCAAAGCTTTCACAGCATCCTCCGTTGCGCGAGTTGACGCAGCGGAATAAGCCACATGAGGATCGCGTCCTACGCAAGCGTCAGCATATGTGAAAGGCTTTTGCGTCTCTGTGTTCAGCATTGTCCCAAGCGGTTCTTCTTTCAGCGCGCACAACGTCGTCTGCGCATTTTGGGCTATCGTCGGGGTCTGAGGAAAATTCGGGAAGTCAAAAGCATGCCAAGTGTTGGGAAACGTAATCATCTTTACATTTTTTGAGCCTTGCTGAAGCCGCGCTAGATATCCTTGACACGCAGAAGCCGGAACATAGTCATCGGATATCCCGTGGAACATCATTATCGGGTGTTCGCTGACATCGGTATCGCCAGTAAAGGTCATGTTGCATGGGGGATAAAGCGCAATGTATGCGGCCGGATCAATCCCGCCTGGGTTCCACATTTTTTGAAAACGCCTCAAGCTCGAATAAAGGGCTGCTTGTGCTCCGCGAGACCACCCCATGACAGCAATCCGGGTTGGATCAACGCGGGGGTGTGCGGCGAGCACAGCAAGACTGCGATAAGCATCGAGGATCATGTTCAAACGGCCAAGCTGCGACTGATCAACGACCGTGCTTACTATCCCGCGCCCCGCGAAAGAATCCATTGCGAAAGTGGAAATGCCCATTTCTTCAAACTGTCTGTCCCATACGTCGGTGTTCGGGGCAAAGCCCCCTGAGCCGGCAACGAAGATGACGAGCGGCAGTCGTCCGGTACCTTGTGCGACTCGCAGTACGCCGGCGATGGTGGCCGGCTTCCCATGGGCATCCCCCTTGAGAAATTGTTCATCGGATATCGTGAGAGTCTGGATCGGTATCGCTTCTATGCGCGCGGCGATATCTTTGGACAGAGTTTCAGCCGGAGCCGGCGCAGCCAATGCGATTGCGATACCAAAACCGATCGCTGTCACGAGATTTTTCATTTCAGTCCCCCCCTCCCAGGTCTCGGCTGATGCTACATGACTCGACCGCCTGCACGGAGGCGGCCGTCATGATCGAAATTGGCCGATAATGCCGCTTTTGCATTTTAGCGTAGGGCGGCGGTTCAAGGCCGGCCCCCGGGTTACGCCGCAAAGGCGCGGCTAATCCGGGCGACCGACGTACTTCGGGCAGACCCGGGCGATCGGGGTATCGGCAGGAGTCCCGCTCCGCCCGGTATCGATTTTCGAGCTACTTCTTCACGTTGATGACCATGTCGTTATAAAGGTCCGCGCCGGAGGCAAGCGGTGCAAGACGCGCCCCGGTAACCGTGCCGTCCCCCTTGGCTCCTTCGAACCTGCCCTTGCCGCCGAGAACGGTTACCGTTCCTTGAAACAAGGTCTTCGTGCCGTCGACCGTGGCGGGTCCGGTCGCCTTGTACCAGAGAACCGAGCCGTCGCTGAGCGTGAGGTTTTGATAGATCGTAAATATCCCTGCTCCCTTTATGTAGTCGGTGGTGCCGACGAAATACGCAGTGCCAACCGATCCGTCGGCAAACGAGGCAAGCCCGGAGAACCGGATCAAGCTCTGCACATGCCCGTCGACGTCGCCAACATCCTGGGTCTGCACGGATGTGGCGTGCAGGCTTTGACGGAACTTCAGCGTCTCGTCGGCGCGCGAAACGCCGGCAGTGCACGCGCCGATCAGTGCGGCGGTAGCCAGGGTGAGGATGATGCGTTGATTCACGATGTTTTCCCCTATGGTTGAAGGACATTGTTTGCGACAACGCCCGTCCGCGATCGCAGCGAGCGTCGGCAAATCCGAGGTCCGATAATGTCTGGAATATTTGCCGGCCGTCGGCACTCACGCTGCCGTTCTCCCCGGGGATCTTCGGCACATCCCCCCGGCAGCTCTTCGCACATGCTACATCAGTTTGGCGGTCGTGCGGAAGGGCGTTGCGCCGGTTTTCGAAGTAAGCTGCCGCGAGGCAGACCGCACGATTGATTCAAGCGACGCGCGTTGCCACATTGCCGGTCTTTGATGACGTGAGCGCGCAAGGCAAAACATGGATGCGAGCGACTTCAACGGGCGTCTGCTGACGGGCGAGCGGATCGTCTGGTGGGGACAGCCTGCCCAAGGATTGCTACTCACGAGCAGGGATTGGCTGCTGATACCGTTCAGCCTGTTGTGGGGAGGGTTTGCAATTTTTTGGGAAACCGGCGTGCTCGCCAACAACACTCCGATTTTCGCGAAACTCTGGGGTGTGCCGTTCGTGCTGATCGGACTGTATCTTGTGGCGGGCCGCTTTGTTCTCGACGCGATGATACGGCGTGGCATGAACTATGGGCTGACCGACAAGCGTGTCCTGATCCTCCGAACCGGATTGTTCGGCAAGTTCATCGCCATAGGCCTAGATCAGTTGTCGGACACCAACTTGACCGAGGGTGCCGGCGGCCGCGGGACAATCCGCTTTGGCCCGGCTGCGTCCTTCGGGTCGAACCGCGGCTTTTCCGGCTGGACACCTTCGCTCGACCCGACGCCGCAATTCATTGGAATCGAGGATGCCGGAAACGTGTTCCAGTACATCCAGGGCGCGATTGCGAAGCGCAAGTGATCGCAAAACGTGTCCGGGTTACGGTCGCGGCACGGGTCTGCGCATCGTTGGCGGTCCTATATTGAAATGCGCCGAAATGAGGCGCAAACTTCTCACTCGCTTCATCGCCGCAAACGCACGGCCTGCCGGCGAATAACGGGGGAGCATCGGCGATGGGAACTCCACTCTCGCGGCGCGATTTCATCAGGACCACCGCGATTGCGGGTGTCACCGTCAGTATCGGCTTCATCGCCCCAGGCCCTGAGCCGACCAAGGCCGATGGCGCGAGCGCTCTCTCGCCTGACTGGATCGGTCCGGATGGCAAGCCGATCCATCGCCTCGATGCGATCGCCAAAGTCACCGGTCAGAAGACTTTCGCGCGCGATTTCCGCGCCGCCGACATGCCGGGCTGGCCGAACCAGCAGAGCCACGCTTTCCTCATTCACGCGACCAAGGCCGACCGGATATTCGAAGGCATCGATCTCTCCGTGCTCGGCAGCGACCTGCAGCCGGACCAACTCGTTCTGGCGGAGGACCTCGAGCGCGACGGCGTGAAAATGCCGGCGCCGGAGGCCTACGGCGAGGTCATCCTGGTGGCGAAGGGCCACACGCCGCCGATGCTTGGTCATCCGGTGGCGCTGCTCATCTATAAGGATTTCGCGCGCTACGACGCCGCCAAGCGGCGGGTGCGCTTCAACGACAAGGTCGTTCGCTACGGCGCCGAGACGGGACCCAAGGTTCCGCCGCATTATGGCGTCGCGCGTTACATTCGCGTCCAGGGTGAGACGCCCGACCCGGATGGCCGTTACGCACCCCATCTCGACGCCTCGATTTTCGGCAAGTTCGACGGCGACCGGATGGTCTGGCCGGCCGGTGATCCCAACGGTGCTCCCGCGGCCAAGGGCATGGCCGCCGCCGCCGATATCGAGCGAGAGATTGCTGCCGCCGGCGAGGGGACACTGGTGCTGACGCGGGATTATTTCTCGCAATCGATCGATGGCTCGGCGCTCGAGGCCGACAACGGCAACGCGTGGTGCGATACGGCGACGGGCGTCCTCCACATGGTACTGTCGACACAGTCCCCCTACGAGGTCGCGACCGGCGCCGCCCAGATGGTGTCGAAGACGAAATTCGGCGTCGGCAAGCTTGAGCTGCAGGTCGGCTACACGGTCGGCTACGGCACCAAGGAGCGCGCGGCCTTTGCGTATTATTGCGTGCTTGGCGGTCTTTACGGCGATGGCCTTCCGGTGCGCCTTGCGAACGACCGTTTCGAGCAGTTCCAGATCGGCGTCAAGCGCCATGCTTTCTGGATGAAGGATACGCTCGTCGCCGACCGGAAGACCGGCAAATTCAAGATCTTCAAGGCCGAGTTCAAGAACGATGGCGGCGGCCGGCCGGGCGTGTCGATGAATGTCGGCAATGCCGGCACCAAATCGGCGCAGTCGATGTACTATTTCCCCAAGAGCGACATGATCACGGCGGCGCTGGCTTCGCGCGCCGTCGAGGCGGGTGCGACGCGCGGCTATGGTGCGCTGCAGACGCTGACGGCGACCGAACTGCTGGTCGACGAGGCCGCCGACCTCCTCGGCATCGATCCGATCGAACTGCGCCTGCGCAATCTCGCCACGCTCGGCACCAAAAACGTGCCAGCCGATGCCCCGGCGCTACGCAACGAGGAGATCCTGCTCAAGGCCCAGGCCCATCCGCTGTGGGCTGGGCGCAAGGAGCGCAAGGCAAAGTTCGAAGCCGACAATCCCGGCAAGAAATACGGCGTCGGTTTCGCCCATGTGCAGCGCGCGTTCGGCACCGGCGCGGAAGCGGGCGTGGCATCGGTTGCGATCGATCCGAAAGGCCACATCACGCTGCGCCATATCGCCAACGAGATCGGCGCCGGCACCACGATGGCGCAGGCCGTCATGGTCGGCAACATCGTCGGCCGCGTACCGGACCGGACCAGTTTCGGCGTCGTCGACTGGCCCGAGATGCCGCTGACCTCGACGGAGTTGCCTTACACCACGCCGCAGGACAAGGAAGACCAGCTCAAGACCGACCCACACTGGACACCGAGCTTCAGCTCGAACGTCGCGGCCTCCAATGGGGTTTATTATTACGGCCACTCATCGCGCCAGGCCGCGGAGGCGCTGCGCCGTTTCGGTCTATGGCCGGCGGCGGTCGCGATCTGGGCCGAAGGCCCGAGCGGCGGGAAGGTGGCGTTGGCGCGCTATGAGGACTTGCACTGCGTCGGCGGCACGCTGAGCGCCGGCGACCTCGAACCGCTCACGCTGGAGCGGGTCGCCTCCAAGGCGCACGAACTGGGCCTCGTCACCGGCATCGCGGTCCACACGTTCAACCGTAGCCGCGGCGGCTGGGCTGAGGCCGAATTCGACTTGCCGGGCGCCGGACCGGTGCGGCTGCCGGTCGACGGGCTGTCGGTGCAATACGGCGAGGGGGCTCCGGCGGGCCGCAAGGCGCTGATGACCGCGGGCGGCTTTCACTTCGTTGCGCGATCCTCGGTCACCTACCCGGGCGTTCGTGCCGTCCTCGGCCTCACCCATCAAAGCTCGATCGCCAATCTGGTCGAGATCGTCGTCAACACCGCAACCGGCGGTGTCGATGTGCTCTCGCACCATACGATCCTGGAGTGCGGCAACCAGGTCGTGCCGCAGATCGTCTCCGGCCAGGTGCAGGGCGCCCTTGCCATGGGAATCGGCCACGCTCTCTACGAGTATCTGCCGCTCTACGAGGACGGACCGGGCGACGGCACCTGGAATTTTGATCGCTACCACCTGCCGCGAGCCTCGGAGGTGGGGGTCTGGAAGCAGACCCTCGAGGTGCTGCCGGCGCGCTCAGCCTCCGACCCGGCCAAGGGCATCGGCGAGCTGGTGATGATCGCGATCACTCCGGCGATCGGTAATGCCGTCGCCGATGCCCTCGGCAAGCGCTTTTATGAATTGCCGTTTTCACCTGAAAAAATCCGGGGGAACCAGACATGACCATCGCCACCCGCCCGCTTTCGCTCACCGTCAATGGCCGCAATGTCGGTCCGATGGAGGTTGCCGAGGAGTCGATGATGCTCGACTTCCTCAACGAGCAACTGGGCCTCACCGGTTCCCGCCTCGGCTGCGGCCAGGGCATCTGCCACGCCTGCACGGTCATCGTCGATTATCCGGATGGTCATTCGGAGGAGATTCAGACCTGCATCACCGGGGCGCATGACTTTGCCGGCAAATCGATCCGCACGGTCGAAGGCCATGCGGAGCGCGATGCGCAAGGCAATGTCGTGCGGCTCTCGCCGGTACAGCAGGCCTTCGTCGAACACTTTTCGTTCCAATGCGGCTACTGTACGCCCGGGTTCGTCAACGCCACCACGATTCTGATGGAGAATCTGAAGCGCTCCCCGGTGGCGCGGAAGGATCTCGAGAAAAAGATCGGTGAGGCTCTCGGTAGTCACATCTGCCGCTGTACCGGCTATGTGCGCTATTACGAGGCGGTGCGCGACGTCGTGCTGAAATCGCCGGGCCTGGTGCAAGGTTGAGTTTTCAGACCAACGGATAACTTCTCATCGCACGCGAAGACGGGCGTCAACGCCCTGATGGACGCGGCTAATCCAGCCACCTCGATCGCGATTGCCGCATGGGCCGTCATGATCGAGGGTGCATCGAGATGCATTTTACGAGCGGCAGTGGACGAATTCGTGCAGGGCCGTATGAACGCGCGCTATGACATTGTCCCACGCGCGGGTGTCATCCTGGCGAAACAGGCGGCCGGTCGGGTACCACGGGCTGTCGTCGCGATCGAGCAGCCAACGCCAGTCGGGGATGTACGGCAACAACACCCAGACCGGCTTTGCCAGTGCGCCGGCGAGGTGAGCGACGCCGGTATCGACCGAGATGACGAGGTCGAGATTCGATATCAGCGCGGCCGTGTCGGAGAAATTCCGCAGCGCATCGCCGAAATGGAGAAGATCGCCGCGGTCTTTCAGCGCCGTCGCGTCCTCGGTGCGGACATCGTTCTGCAAGCTTACGAAGGTGGCGTCGATATCGATTAGCGATGACAGGCAACTAAGGCCGATCGATCGATTTCGATCGTTCTTATGCACCGGGTTGCCGGACCAGGCCAGACCGATCCGGGGGCGGCGTTTGGGCAGCCGCGCGTCCCAATTTGTTGTGGCCTGTGATGGCGCGCGCAAATAGGGCGTGGCGGACGGGATCGTGTCGAGCCGCGTCCCGAAGGCCAGCGGCAGGCTGAGCAACGGGCAATGTACTTCGAAATCGGGAAGGAGATCGCCCGTGGTTATGATTTGAGCAGCGCCCGCAAGCGTGCTCATGAGCTCGTGCAGCGGCCTTTGCACCTCCAGAATGACGCGCGCGCCGCGCTCTGCCACGAGCGGCACGTAGCGGCAGAACTGGATCGTGTCGCCGTAGCCCTGCTCGGCGTGGAGGAGCACGGTCTTGCCCGCGATCTCGTTCGAGCCGCGCCACAGCGGTTGGGGAAAATTCCGCTTTTCCGTCCTTTGCTGCTCGGTTTCCCATCGCCATTCGCACTTTTCCCATCCGCGATCGAAATCACCGATCAGTCTTCGGCACAATGATTTATTGTGGTGGGCTTCGGCGTAGTCGGGCTGCACGGCGAGCGCGCGGTCGTAGCTCGCCAGTGCTTCCGGAAACCGCTTCAGATCATGTAGGGTGTTGCCACGATTGGAGAGCGCCACGGCATAGTCCGACCGCAAGGCGAGCGCACCGTCATAGCTCGCCAGCGCGTCCGGAAACTGCTTCTGCGCATGCAGAGCGTTGCCACGATTGTAAAACGCCTCGGCATAATCCGGCCGCACGGCGAGTGCGCGGTCGTAGCTCGCCAGCGCCTCCGGAAACCGCTTCAGATCATGCAGGGTGTTGCCACGATTGGAGAGCGCCTCGGCATAGTCCGGCGACGCGGCGAGCGCGCGGTCGTAGCTTGCCAGCGCCTCCTCAAACTGCTTCAGCTCCTGCAGGGTTGCACCTCGATTGGTGAGCGCTTCGACATAGTCCGGCCGCACGGCGAGCGCGCGGTCGTAGCTCGCCAGCGCCTCCGGAAACTGCTTCAACTCATGCAGAGTGTTGCCGCGACTGTAAAACGCCTCGACATAATCCGGCCGCACGGCAAGCGCGCGGTCGTAGCTTGCCATCGCCTCATCGAACCGCTTCAGTTCCTTCAGGGTTACGCCACGAGTGTAAAGCGCCTCGACATAATCCGGCCGCACGGTGAGCGCGCGGTCGTAGCTTGCCAGTGCCTCCGGAAACCGTTTCAGCTGATGCAGGCTGATGCCACGGCTGTAAAGCGCCTCGGCATTGTTCGGCCGCACCGCGAGTGCGCGGTCGTAGCTCGCCAGCGCCTCCGGAAACCGCTTCAGCTGATGCAGGGTGATGCCACGACTGTAAAGCGTCTCGGCATCGTCCGGCCGCACCGCGAGCGCGCGATCGTAGCTTGCGAGCGCCTCCGGAAACCGCTTCAACTCCTTCAGGGTGTTGCCACGATTGGAGAGCGCCTTGGCATCGTCAGGGCGTATGGCGAGCGCTCCGTCGTAGCTCGCCAGCGCCTCCGCAAACCGCTTCAGCTCATGCAGGGTCGCACCACGATTGGACAGCACCTCGGCATAGTCCGGCCGCACGGCGAGCGCGCGGTCGTAGCTCGCCAGCGCCTCCGCAAACCGCTTCAGCTCATGCAGCGTTGCTCCACGATTGGAGAGCACCTCGACACAATCCGGCCGCACGGCGAGCGCGCGGTCGTAGCTTGCCAACGCTTCCGGAAACCGCATGACCTCATGCAGGGTATTGCCACGATCGGAGAGCGCCTCGACACAGTCCGGCCGCACGACGAGCGCGCGGTCGTAACTCGCCAGCGCCATGTCTTTTTTACCCAGGTTTGACTGTGCGGCGGCGAGAAGATTGAGCGCATCAAAGTGATCGCTTTTGGCGGCTATTATGTGTTGGCATATTTGCTCGGCCTCGACGAACTTCCTGGCGTTGTAGGCGAAAACAGCCACGCTAAACGCCTGCGATAGGGCCTGCGACGGGGTGAGCGCGACGTTGGCCATTCGAGCGATGCGGCGGCGTTTAGTTGAAAAGCGATAATGCACGATCAGCGGAACGCCGAGGGTATCGTTTCGGCAAGGGAGGTCAATCCAGGCTTCGGGCGAGGGCGCCACGCCGCGTGCAGGGCTGAGATCTCTAGACCCTGCGGGGAACGCCCGGAACGCCGGGCCGGCATTCGAGGGTGGAACGGTCCCACCTTGCGGCGTTGGCGGCGGCCTCGTAGGTACTTTGCAGGAAGGCCATAAGTGCCGCGTCGGGATCGGGCGCGGCGCGAACGGCATCGTAAGGCAACAGAAACTCGCCGAGCGCCTCGCTGAAGATGGCCGCCTCCGGCCGGACGGGCGATGCTTTGAAACCGTCCGGCACCGGATAGGCGTACGAATAGAATGCGGCGTAATCGATGCCGCCGCCGCCCGGCCAGAAGCCGGCGCTGCTGACCTCGTGGGAATAGGCTTCACGCATCACGGCGTCGGATAGTCCCGCCGCGCCGCCCGGGTGGGGCGGAGCGACGCGGCCGGAAAAGCGCGTCACCGCGAGGTCGAAGCTTCCCCAGAAGAAATGGACCGGGCTGCTCTTGCCGATGAAGCCGGTGCGGAACTGCTTGAGCACGCGATCGACCTGGAGAAGCACGCGCCAGAAGCGCTGCGCATATTCGGCGTCATAAGTGGCGTGGGTACGATCCCGGCTGAACGGAATAGCCTGCGGGATCTCGCTGGGGAGTTCGTTGATCCGAGGCTTTATGCCGAGTTCCGCGAGTGCCGCTATCACCTCTGTGTAAAAATCCGCGACGGTCTGCGGTTGCAGCGTGATCTGTCGGCGCGCGCCATCGCTCGTCATGATGTCGAGCACATGCGCGTTGAAATCGAACTCCATCGCGAACGTGCGGTCTTCGCAAGCTATGGACGACGTCGTCAGGCCGCGCGCGGTGACATAGAGCGGCACGTGCCAGGAGTGATTGAGCCAGGGCGTGAACGCGAGCCGGATCTTTCCGACGATCTGCGTCCACAAATGGAGAGTCGTGCAGGTGTCCTTCCAGGCGCCGTACGGCAGTTCGGGCCAGGTTTCATGTCGCGGGATGGGAGTCATGTTTTTTCCTGTATTCGTAGCCTGGATTAGCGCGCCACTTGGCGCGCGTAATTCCGGGGCATTGGTTTAGCCGAGAAGTCCGACCCCGGATTACGCCGCCATAGCACGCGAAGACGAAACGCCCCAATGACCGCGACCAATACAGGCTACGGGCTCGTTCAAGGCCCCAGCGCACGCTCATCGATTACGGTGAGCGGCACCGGCAGCGCGCCTGACCGCAGCATGATCGCGAGATTGTTTGCGCTCTCGACCGTGAAGTTGCCGGATATCTGGCCGGAGCCGCCGAGGATCGGTTCCCGAATGATTGGCGCGGCCAATACGACGCCGTCGAGTACGACGGCCAGGGGCGAGCCGACCTTTTCCGCGGTCGTTCTGGCGAATTGTCGGGTGCCGACGGCATTGAACCGGAAATTGACAAGCGGATCATCGTTGAACCGACCGAGGCCCGGCTGCGCATCCACAAGGTTGTCGCCCGTCATCGCGATCCGCTTTTCGACCAGAAAATCCGTACCCCGCTGATCCTGCAATATTTCGGATTGCGGCGGCATCTGACCGCGCTTTGCCTCCTTCTCGCTGATGGACGTATCGACAAAGCGAAACGTCAGCTTGCCGGGGGTAACGATGAATGCCTTGAGGCGGGTCGTATCGGGCTCGCTCAGGACCTCAATGACGATCCGATCGTCACCCTCGCGGTTGAGTTTCGGCTTCAATCCGAGGCTGTCGATGCGCTGCCCGAGCACATCGATCGTTTGATCGACCGCGCGATCCAGCCCGTCGGCGAGCGCCGCCGGTGTCGGCGTCAGCCGCAGCATGGCGCCGCTCGCATCCGCGATGGCAAAGCTCTCGGTGTGCGTGCCGTCCGTCGATCCGGTGTGCGATAGTTCGTGGAGCCGGGCGAGCGCCTGCTCGCGATCGACGCCCTCAACAATCGTCACTTCGACGCTGTCGCCGGACGGCGCGATCGACGCAAAGCCCATGCGCGGCTCACGCATTCCATCGCGAACGGCCTCGAACAGTGTCCGCACCACCATCCGGGGCACCGCATCGTTATCGATCATGACGGTCAGCTGCGTGCGCTGCTGCGGCGGATCTCGATGCAAAAATCCCGCGCCGAACCAGGCGGCAAGGCCGAGAGCGAGTATCAGAAACGCTCCACCCGCTAATCCGACAGCAAGCTTCATGCCTCGCCTCGTCGCATTTGGTTTGATCCAAGACGCGAGTGTAGCCAGCCCCTAGCCTCTCCGTTCATGCGTTTCTTTCCCCTTCGCCGAGCGACGCGCCGTCTGAGAACGCGAGGGTATCGATTTGGCAGTTCGCCCGGAAGAGGTCGAAAGGACAGCGCGACGTCGCCTTCGTCGGCGGCTCGGATGCGCATCATTTCGCGAGCCGCCGAACCGCAGCAACCGCGACAAGTGTCAGCGCTTTACCTCAAGTCTCAAGCCTTGGCATAGGTGCGGCGATACATTTCCCGCATGTGCGCCTCGACCGTGGTGGGCGGATATTTCGCCGTTTCGCCCTGCCCGAGGCAGCTCGGAATGCATGTGACGGTGTGATCGTAATTGCCGACATAGAAGACCGGCATCGAATAGCGTTCGCGGCCCGACGTGTTGACAACCCGGTGCAGGGTCGAGCGGTATTGGTCGTTGGTCCACCGCGCGATCATGTCGCCGAGATTGACCACGAAGGTGCCCGGCACCGGCGCCGCGTGGACCCAGCCGCCGGTGCCCTGGTCCCACACCTGCAGTCCGCCGACATCATCCTGGCGCAACATTGTGAGGCCGCCGAAATCCGTGTGCGCGCCGGCGCCCTTTTGGGCGGGGTCGCCGTTCGGCGATTGCGGCGGATAGTGCAGCAGACGCAACGTCACCATCGGATCGGTGCAGTAGGCGGCGAAATGGTCTTCCGGCAGACCGAGCGAAAGGGCGAGGCCGCCCATCAGCCGATGCCCGAGTGCGGACATCGCGGTGAAGTAGGCCTCCATGGTGGGGCGGAATCCGGCCGGCTTTGCGGGCCACAGGTTGGGACCGTGATTGAATTTTCCCGCGATCACGCGCGGATCGTCGGCGGCGTGCTCGGGGCCGATGTAAAAGCCTTCCTTGAGGTCGGGCGGCGCGCCGGCCTCGAGCGTCTGACCTTGCAGCGGCTCGTATCCCCGGTTCGCTTTTGAGCGGGCCTTGTCGACTGTCAGTTTCTCTTCGGCCGGCAGGGCGAAGAACTGTGCCGCCTCGGCAAACACCGCTTCGACCAAACGCTCCGAGACGCCGTGATTGCGAATGTACAGGAATCCCTTGTCGACGCAGGTGGCGCGCAGCGCGCGGCCGACCGCATCGCGATCGGTTTGCCGGTCACTCGTAAGCCCGCCGATGTCGATCACCGGAAGACTCGCCGAAGAGACACGAACGGCTTGCAAGGCTGACGGCATCGGATGTCTCCGCGTTGGGTTTCCTTACCACCATGCCAGGGAATCCGCGCGCTCAAAAGCAGAGATGTTGAGCAGCCTGACGTGAATCCGCTTCACGCGAACCCGGCGCTTCTGCTTGCGCCGACTTTGCCGCGCGGCCTCGACCGACCCCTCATGACGACTGCTGAACCGGCCAAACGATCCGCGCGACTAACGTCTGACGCAACCCGGATCAGAGCCGGCGAGGCGGGCCGGAACCGGCGCGCACGGCAACTCGTACCAGGACCGCAGCCATGACCGAAGTCCGTGAAATGGTAGGCAGCGCCCGCAACGATGGGGTGGTTGCCCCCGCGACCCGAACGCTAGACAAGCGGCTGGTCCACAAGTCCTGCGACGAAAACGTGTTGGTGTCGCAGGTCGAAGCGGTGCCTGGCCCGGTCGAATCCGCACAGGCTGGCGACGGCACCGCCGACCGCACGGATCATTTTCGCGGTGTCCTGTGTGTCCATCGCGAGCACACGTTTTTCTTCGAGCACGGCCGCGGCCACGTCCCCGGCCTCTACCTGATCGAGGCCGCACGGCAGTTTTCGATCGCGATCGCGCATCTCTTCTACAAGGTGCCGTTCGACGTCGAATTCGTCATGACCGAGTGCACGGCCCAGTTTCGCAATGTCGCCAACCTCGATGATCCGCTGTTTGCTGAACAGAGCACGGGCGGCCACGTCTACCGCAAGGGCCGGCTGACCAGCGTGAATGCGCTGGTCGTGATCCGCCAGCGCAATCTCGAAATCGCGCGCATGTCCGGAACGATTGTCCTCTTGAGCCGGAATCAGCTGCAATACCTCGAGCAGCGTAACGGCGAGATGTGATCCCGACCGACCAAACCACCTGAGGTGAAGCGTGAAACAAAATCGTCGCCCCATCTCGGTCGCGGTGGTCGGCGGCGGCGCCGCCGGTATGGCGGCCGCGTTTTACCTGCGGCGCTCCGGCTATCGCGTCGAGGTCATTGAAGCCGGCACTTCGCTCGGCGGACGCATGGCGAGCGCGCGGCTCGGGGAGCGGGCGATAACGCTGGGCGGCAAGAACATCGGCGGCGGCTACGCCTTGTTCCGGGAATTCGTTCGCGAGATGGGGGATCAGCCGTTCGAGAAGTTTGGCCTCAACTCATCGCGCATCCGCGATGGCCGCGTGGTCACGTTCGACGGCGAGCGCCGCTGGTCCGCCCTGCTTGATTTGCTCCGAACCTGCACGTCCGGCGATGTCCTCAAGGCCGCCGCCATGACGGCGGCAATCAAGCGCGACCGCGGCAACGCGTTTCTGGGCGGTCCGTACTTCGCGGCGTTCGCGCGGCGGCGCGGCGAGCCGGCCGTGGCCAGCTGTTTCGGCCAGACATTCTGCGACGAAATCGTGCGGCCGATGTCGGTGCGCATGAACGGCGCCGAGCCGGACGAAATCGCCCTTGCCAATTTCGGGACCAACCTGTCGATGATCTTCGACAGTTACGAGCAATTGCGCGACGGCCTCGAGCCGCTGTTCGAGCGGTTTGAAAAGAGCGGTCCTGTGCGGCTGGCGACGTCGGCGGAATCCTTGATTGTGCGCCACGGCCGTCTCGTCGGTCTGAGGGTGCGCGGCGCGAACGGGCCCGAGGACCTCGAATTCGACCGTGTGGTGCTTGCCCTTCCGGCAAGTCTCGCAGCCGACCTGGTGCGCCCGCACGCCCGCGCCCTGGCGGAGGTGCTGGGATGGGTCCGATATTTCCCGGTCGGCGTTGTCGTCGCCGCCTACGACCGTCCGATTTTCCAACCGGACGTGCGGGCGCTGGTATTTCCGGCCGGCGAGCCGCTGAGCAACGCCGGCGCCTACGGCCCGGACGAGCGTCACATCGTCCGCTACACGTTCAGCGGGGCGGCGGCGCGAGGGCTGCTCGCGAGCGCGCCGCAAATCGAGCAGTTGCTCGATCGCGCCGAGCAAACGCTCTCCAATTACATTCCGGTCAATCGCGGCGAGCGCGTTGCATTCGTGGGCAAGACCATGTCGGTCGGCCTTTGTGCCTACGCGTTCGATCATTCCAGTTTCGCGGCTCGCCTTCAGGCAGAGCTTAGCCGCATCGAAGGCCTCGAGCTGACAGGGGATTATCTTGAGGGCGCGTCGATCGAAGGATGCTTCCGGGCGTCGCTTGCGGCCGCGGGCCGCGTTGCGGCAACGAACGTCGGCGAGCCGGAGTTGAACGCGGCGGCGGTACCGAAATTTATGCGCACCATGCGATCTGCCGTCGCGGCCGCGCCGGGCGGGTTACACTCCAGATCAGGCGTGCAGCCATCATGAATGCGGCCCGCATGATGATGGCCGAAGGGCGCGCCGGCATCGCGCCCGCATGCGCTCCAATCAATAGGTATCCGTTTTACGCGTTGCGGATTTGGTATGGAATGATTGCTTCCGCGTGGCTCTCGCTGCTGTTTCGCAATCGCTTTGCCGTGTCGCCGACACGGATGCCGTTCGCATTGACCGCCGTCGTTACGTCGCTCGTCAATTCAAGCCTGAGCCTCATCCAGAATCTCATATTTGCGCGGCGCATCCAGGCCTGCGTGCTGAAGCAGCCGCCGATATTCATCATCGGCCACTGGCGGACCGGAACGACACATCTTCACGAACTGCTCACGGTCGACGGGAGATTCACCGCGCCCACCACGCTTGAATGTTTTGCGCCGGCTCAGTGCCTGGCGTTCGGTTGGTTGTTGCGGTGGCTTTCGTTCCTCCTCCCGGCCAAGCGGCCGATGGACGATATGCTGGTTGGCTGGGACCATCCCCAGGAAGACGAATTTGCGCTGATAAATCTGGGGCTTGGTTCCCCTTATGAAACGATGGTGTTTCCCAACCGCCGGCGGGTCGCGCACCCGTTCCTGAATATGACGGAGCTTGCACCGACAAAGGTTGAAGCCTGGAAGGCCGGATTTTTGCGCTTCCTCCGGCAGGTGAATTTTCGCAGCAGCAGGGAGCCGAACGGTTCGGGCAAAGCACGACGGATCGTCCTCAAGTCGCCGACGCACACGGCGCGATTGCGGATTTTGCGGCAGATGTTTCCGGATGCGCAATTCATCCATATCGTGCGCGACCCGTGCGAGGTGTTCGCGTCCACGGTGCGGGTTTGGCGTGCGCTGTTCGACACCCAGGGATGTCAGATGCCGGATTTCGGCCGACTGTCCGCGGCGACGCCGGATATCGAAGACTACGTACTCGACACCATGAATCTGCTCTACCGCGATTTTTTCACGGAAACGGCGGCAATTCCCGCGGAAAATTTATGCCGGGTCCGCTACGAAGATCTCGTTCGAGCGCCGGTCGCGGAAATGCGCCGCATCTACCAGCATCTTCGTCTCGGCCCTTTCGAGGCGTGTCGACCAAGGCTCGAGGCTCATATCCGCCGGTTGAGCGGCTACAAACCAAATACCCATCGGATATCGGACGCGCACGAGGCTGAGGTGGGCCGACGATGGGGCTGGTATCTGGAGAGGTTTGGATATCGCCTTCGTTCGCCGCCGCCGGTACCGGCGCCAGCCGGAGAACCAGGGCGACTGAAAGAAAAATTAGGACAACTTTAAGTAAAAACAAGTTCAATTAGATTTGCCTGAACAATGGCGGTCGATCTGCGTTTGTCTATTGAACCGGACAAAGTCAAATGCGCGAGACCATGCAGACGAACGTAGAGGCCTATCGGGCAAGTGCCCTGGAGTGCTTTCGCCACGCCCAGTCGAGCACGGACGAAGAGGTCAAGCAGACGCTCAGGACGCTCTCGGCCCGCTGGTACGCTTTGGCCGACGCGCTGGAAGAGCGCGAGCGCTCCGGAACGCCGCCTCACCGGGCTGGTACGCCTGCCCATGCCAGGCGCGCCTGAAGCATTGGCGAGCGTTAAGACCTGCGGCCGGCGGTGTGCCGAAGAGCGGTTATGACGTCAAGATGCGACATCAAGAATTGACCCTGGATTGAGTCACGCGCCGGTTACTCCGCTCGGCGTCACGACACCAGATTCTCCACTGCGCCGTCCTTCCCGCGGCCCTGGACGCGGTATTGCCCGACCTTCTCCATCAGCGGGGCGTCCGAGACGGAATAGAGCACGGCGTCGGACGTGCCGGTGTTGAGGTGGCGGCGCCACAGGAAATTCGGCACCACGAAAATGTCGTTGCGCTCCCAATCGAAGCGCTTGCCGGCGATCTCGGTCGCGCCTGAGCCTTCGATCACCACATACATGGTGCTCGCGGTCTCGCGCTTGAGGCGGGTTTCCTCGCCGGCACGGAGCAGTTGCGCAGCGTAGGTCAAGGTTGGAAACAGCGGATCGCCGTTCACCGGATTGACGAAATTCATGGTGATGCCTTCGTAGGGATCGCCCGCCTCCTTGGCGAGGCCGGCGAGCGCCTTGCGGATTTCAGCGCCTCGGTAGTGGATCATCGGCGTCGCATACCGCCCGATGCCGCGCTGATGGGACACGAAGCCCGGCAGCATGCCGCCGGTGCCGTAAAGCTTCTGGGAATAGCCGTCCGGCAGCTTCGGCGCCTGGGCGCGGGTGTTGCCGGCGCGCTCGCCGTGGAACTCGTCGTCGAGCCACACGCAGTCGAGGAACTCCATCAATGGGAAATCGAGTACGTCGATCCACACCACCGGAGTCGCGCCGTCATTGCCGTGATCGTGCCAGGTGCCGTGGGGGGTGAGGATAAGATCGCCGCGTTCCGCCTGGCAGCGCTCGCCCTCGACCACGGTGTAGCCGCCGTTCTCCGACAGGATGGTGCGGCTTGCGTTCGGGGTGTGGACGTGGACAGGCGCGACGTCGCCCGGATTGTAGATCGACACCGCGCAGCGGATCGTATTGGTGACCTGGAGCCGCCCGCCGAGGCCCGGATTGGTGAGCAGGAACTGCTGGCGCTCGGCGAATTCGATCGGCGACACGTCGGAATTGCGCGCGATCTCGGCGATGCGATCGAGATAAGGGCCGATCTCGTTCCACCGCCAGCGGTGAGGCGCGGTCTTGATCTGGTTGGCGCCGACCCGGCCCGCCGCAAGCTTGCCGCTCGCCTCGATGTCGGTGTCGCGGAACCATGGCTGCTGCGCCGGCGCATTCGCCTGGGTGCGCAGCCAGATGTTGAACTTGCCGGCTTCGGCATTCAGCCGCTCCATGGCGTCGCGCGCATTGATGGGCGCGGACGGAGCAACTTTCGGGCTGGCGAGCGTGGACACGGGCAACCTCCTCTAAAGATTGAGCGACTCCTCCCGATTGCGGGGGCGCCTGTTCCCTCGCCCGGAAAGGCAAGCGATTGGATCGCGGCACTTTGCGCCGATTTGGCGGAAATTCAACCGGTGCTATGGTGATGCCTGGAACCAGACCCCCTCAACGGAGCAGAAAATGATCATCCGAACCCAGGAAGACGTGACGCCGGCGGTGCTCGCCGAAATCGAGCGTGCGCCCGATCCCCGCTTCCGGGAAATCATGTCCGCCTTTGTGCGTCACCTCCACGGCTTTGCCCGCGAAGTGAAGCTGACCGAGGGGGAGTTCCAGACCGCGATGAAGTACATCGCGGAACTCGGCCAGCGCTCCAACGAAAGCCACAACGAGGCTGTGTTGGTGGCGGGATCGCTTGGCTTCTCGACCCTGATCTGCCTCCTCAATAACGGCAACAACGGCGCGACCGAAACGACCGCGAACCAACTTGGGCCGTTCTGGCGCGCGGATTCGCCGCCGACCGAAAACGGCGGCTCGATCGTGCGCTCGCCGACACCGGGCGAGCCGATCTTCGTCAATGCCTGGATCAAGGACCCGCAAGGCAAACCGGTTGCCGGCGCCGAGGTCGATATCTGGCACTCCTCAACCGAAGGCCTTTACGAGAACCAGGACCCGGTGCAGGCCGACATGAATCTGCGCGGCAAGTTCACCTCCGACGCCGAGGGGCACATCGCGTTCCGCAGCATCAAACCATCCGGCTATCCGATACCGGTCGACGGGCCGGCGGGCGATCTGCTGCGCGCCCAGCGCCGCGCCAACATGCGCCCGGCCCACCTGCATTTCCTGATCTATAAGCCGGGATTCAAGACCCACGTTTCCCAAGTCTACACCGACGACGACCCGAACCTGGAAACCGATTCTCAGTTCGGCGTCACGCGCGCCCTGATTGGGCATTACGTGCGCCACGACGGGCCCGCGCCGGCGCCTGACGTCAAGGGCTCGTGGTACTCGCTCGAATACACATTCGGCGTCGAGCCGGGCGTTGCCAAATGGCCGCGCCCGCCCATCAGCGGCAAGGCGAGCGGTGAGCGGCCCGCAATCGAGCGATTGAAGCGAGCGTGAGGGGCACTCACCCTGACGGGGCATGATCGGACAACAGAAGAAAAGACAACGGAACAACGACAAAAAAGAATTTAGGGAGGAAACACATGTGGGCCAGATTGATCGGCATCGCCGCTCTTGCGGCGGTGGTTGCGATCGGCGGCGCCGCCGCCCAGGAGGTTAAGGTCGAACCACTCAAGATCGGCCTCGTGCTGTCGATGACGGGGGCTTTCAACACCACCGGCAAGGCCGCGCTCAATGCGGCAAGGCTCTATATCCAGGAGCACGGCGACATCGTCGCGGGCCGCAGGATCCAGCTCGTCGTCAAGGATGACGCGACCTCGCCGGATGTCGCCAAGCGTCTCGCCCAGGAACTGATTGTGAGTGACAAGGTCGCGATTTTGGGTGTCGGCATCACGCCGACCGCGCTCACCATCGCGCCGCTGTCGACCGAGGCGAAGATTCCAACCTTGGTGTTGGTGTCGGGCGCATCGGTCACGGTCGAGCGCTCGCCTTACCTGGTGCGCACGAGCTTCACGCTCGCGCAATCCTCGGTGACGATTGCGGACTGGGCGATCAAGAATGGCGCCAAGAAGATCGTCACCATTGTCAACGACTGGGCGCCGGGCCTGGAAGCCGAGGCCGCCTTCAAGGACCGCGCCGTCAAGGGTGGCGCCCAGGTCGTGGAATCGATGCGCGTGCCGCTCGCCAATCCGGATTTCGCGCCGTTCCTGCAGCGCGCCCGCGACGATAATCCGGACACCCTGTTCGTGTATTTCCCCGGCAACCAGGCCGGCATCTTTGCCAAGCAGTTCCTCGAGCGCGGCATGGACAAATCCGGCATCCGGATCATCGGCCCGGGCGACCTCACCGACGACGACGAACTGCCCGGCATGACCGACGCCATGCTCGGCATCGTGACGGCCCACCACTATTCTGCGCTCCATGATTCCGCGCTCAACAAGATGTTCGTCGCGGATTTCGAGAAGAGCTTCGGACGCCGCCCCAACTTCGTCGCGGTCGGTAGCTACGACGCCATGCACCTGATCTACGAGGCGTTGAAAAAAACCGGCGGCAAGACCGACGGCGACGCCTTGATCGCCGCCATGAAGGGCATGGCGTGGGAAAGCCCGCGCGGCCCGATGTCGATCGATCCGGAAACCCGGGACGTGGTGCACAACGAGTACATCCGCCGGGTCGAGAAGGTGAATGGGGAACTCTACAACGTCGAGTTTGCCACCGTGAAGGACGTCAAGGACCCGGCCAAGGCGGCCAAGAAATAGCGGCTGCCGAACGGACGGGTGCCGGCCGGCGAGGGGAGGGGTCACATTCCGCAGCTTGCCGCAACGCTGCTTGCCGCCTTGAAGGAGCACGGTGCGCGGGAAATATTCGGCATCCCGGGCGATTTCGTGCTGCCGTTCTACAAGGTGATCGAGGAAAGCGGGATTCTCCCGCACTTCACCCTGAGCCACGAGCCTGCGGTTGGGTTCGCGGCGGACGCGGCTGCCCGCTATCATTGCGGGATCGGGGTTGCGGTGGTGACCTATGGGGCAGGCGCGCTCAATCTCGTCAATGCCGTGGCGGGCGCTTACGCGGAGCGCTCGCCCGTCGTGGTCATCTCGGGCGCACCGGGCGCGCGCGAACGCCTGAGCGGCCTGCTGCTGCACCACCAGGCGCGCACCGTCGACAGCCAGGCCGCGATCTACCGGGAAATCACCTGCGATCAGGCGTTTCTCACCGACCCCGCGAGCGCGCCTTCCGAGATCAACCGCGTGCTGCGTTCCGCGCTGGAGCGTTCGCTGCCGGTCTATATCGAGATGCCGCGCGACATGGTGGCGGCCGAGGTGACGCCGGTGCCGCGCCTGCCGAAGAGCCCGGTCGACCCCGAGGCGCTCGCCGAATGCGCTGACGAGATCGCGCTGCGCATGAAAAGCGCCGCGCGCCCGGTCATCGTGGTCGACGTCGAAGTGCGGCGCTATGGCATCGAGGACGCGGTCGCCGAACTGGCACGGCGCCTCGGCGCCCCGGTGGTGACGACCTTCATGGGGCGCGGCCTGCTCGCCCGCCATGGCGACATCGTCGCCGGCACCTACATGGGCGCCGCCGGCGATCCCGCGGTGACGACGCTCGTCGAGGAAGCGGACGCCGCGCTGCTGCTCGGCGTCATCCTGTCCGATACCAACTTCGCCCTGTCGCGGCGGCGCCTCGACCCCCGCCGCACCATGCTCGCCATCGATCGCACGGTTACGATCGGCCATCATGCCTATGCGGGCATTCCGCTCGACGCCATCGTCGAGGCGGTGGCGGCGCGTGCTCCGGCGCTGGCCCGGCGCATCGGCAAGCGGGCGTCTGCCCCGGCATACCGGCACGGCCTGCCGCGCGATGACAAGCCGATCGCGCCCTCCGACATCGCCTGCGCCATCAACGACCTGTTCGCGGCTCACGGGGCGATGATGATCGCCAGCGATATCGGCGATTGCCTGTTCACCGCGATGGAAATCGAAAACACCGCGCTGGTGGCGCCCGGCTACTATTCCGGCATGGGATTCGGCGTGCCGGCCGGCATCGGCATCGCGGCGAGCGGCACGCGGCCGTTGATCCTGGTCGGCGACGGCGCCTTCCAGATGACCGGCTTCGAGCTCGGCAACTGCCGGCGCTACGGCCTCGATCCGATCGTGGTGCTGTTCAACAATGCGAGCTGGGAGATGCTGCGCGCGTTCCAACCGGAATCCCGCTTCAACGATCTCAGCGACTGGCATTTTGCCGACATGGCGCCGCCGCTCGGCGGCCACGGCGTGCGTGTCACCACCCGGGCCGAACTCGCGCTGGCGCTCGAAGATGCTGTCAAGCGCCGCGGCGTCTTCTCCATCGTCGAGGTCATGCTGCCGCGCGGCGCGACCTCGGACACGCTGGCCCGCTTCGTGCGCGGTTTCAAGGAAGCGCGTGCCAAGATGGAAACGTAGGCTAAACGCCGCTGCGGGATTTGGCAGCCGCAGCCGGCACCGCGATGTTGTCGATCAGCCGCGTCGTGCCGATCCGCGCTGCGGCCAGAAGCCGGACCGGTCCCTCGTCCAAGGTCTCGATACGGGCGAGCGTATCGGCATGGCGGGCCTCGAAATAGTCGACCGCGAACCCCGCCGCCTCGACGGCGATGAAGCCCTCGCTCATAACCCTGACGATCGGCTCGCCTGCCGCGATCCGCTCGGCGCTTGCCGCAAGTATGCGGTAGAGCGCCGGCGCGGCGGCGCGCTCGGCCGGGGAGAGATAGGCGTTGCGCGACGACAGGGCGAGGCCATCCTTCTCGCGCACCGTCGTGACGCCGATCACCTCGACCTTGAGGTCGAGGTCGGCCGCCATGCGGATCACGGTCTTGAGCTGCTGGTAGTCCTTCTCGCCGAACAAGGCGAAGTCCGGCCGGCACTGTGCGAACAGCTTGGCGACGACGGTGGCGACGCCGCCGAAGAACTGCGGCCGGAACCGGTCTTCGAGTGCCGCCACGGCCGGTCCTTTGACGTCGACCCTGGTGGCGAAGCCGTCCGGGTACATGATCTGGCGCGATGGCGCCCAGACGAGATCGACATGGTGGGCAGCGAGCGCCGCGACGTCGGCATCGAAAGTGCGCGGATAGCTCGCAAAATCCTCATGCGGGCCGAACTGCGCCGGATTGACGAAAATGGAAGCGACGACCCGGTCGGCGCGACGGCGCGCGCGGCGCACCAGTGCCATGTGCCCGACATGAAGCGCGCCCATAGTCGGCACCAGCGCGATGCGCTCGCCGGCGGTCCGGAACTTGGCTGTCGCCCGGTCAAGCGCCGCGATGGTTCGCACGATAACGGGTCCGCGCGGCATGTCGTCCTCTTGGCGTGCTCTTGATTGAACTTGTTCGTGCCGGTCCCCCCGCCAACCCGGAAGACCGGCAGGGACAAACTCAAACCTCCGCCTGAGAGGTAGCGGAGCGCGCCGTGCCATATACGATTGCTCGTCGTTTGTCCTCGCCCGTGGCGGCGCGGTTCCCGCCATGGCTTCCCTTCACCATGAATTGTGGTGCCGCACACGACAAGCTTGACGCTGACGACGGACGCTCACACACTGTGGGTGCTGGAGGCTGTATGGCTGGTGGCGTAAATGGTGCGGATTTGGCATGGGCGAAGCCCGCCTCCGCCCACGTCATTGTCATCGGCAACGAGAAGGGCGGGTCGGGCAAATCGACCGTCTCCATGCATGTGGCGGTCGGTTTGCTCAAGGCCGGCCAGCGGGTCGCCACCGTCGATCTCGACTCCCGCCAGTGCACCCTCACCCATTACATCGAACGCCGCCGCCATTGGTCGAAGCACGCGAGGCTCCACCTCGAACTGCCCACGCATTATCGGGTGGCCCGCGGCGAAAGCATCCACCTTGACGAGAACGAGGCAACCGAGTTTTCCAATTTCGCCGAAGCCCTGGCGGCGGTCGAGCGCAGCCATGATTTCGTCGTGGTCGATACGCCCGGCGCCGACACCTATCTCGCCCGGCTCGCCCACTCCATGGCGGACACGCTGATCACGCCGCTCAACGACAGCATGCTCGATCTCGACGTGCTGGCGGCCGTCGATCCGCTGACGCTGAAGTTCATCGGCACCGGGCATTACGCCGAGATCGTGCACGAGGCGCGCCGCCAGCGCCGCAATGTCGACGGGAGGATGATGGACTGGATCGTGGTGCGCAATCGCCTGACCGCGGCCGCGACCCGCAACCGGCGTGTCGTCGCCGATACGCTCGTCGCCACGTCCGGCCATCTTGGCTTCCGCTTCGTCGACGGTTTCGCCGAGCGCGTCATCTTTCGCGAGTTCTTTCCGCGCGGCGTGACGGCGGTCGACCCCATCGACGCCGCCATTCTGGGCGCCCGGCCAAGCCTGTCCCACGTCGCCGCCCAGGAAGAAGTGCGCTGCCTGCTCGCCGCCCTCAAGCTCCCGGTCAACGAAAGCGGCCGGCGCCGGGTCGCGGCGCGCGCCCAATGGGCCGCCGCCTCCCGGGAGCCGTTGGAACTGGACGATGTTCTGGCGGATTAGCTGTTGGCGGATCAGGCCGGACCAGGATTGCGGGCGCTGGAACGAGAGAGTTGCCGCTCAATCCTTAGCCGGCTGCGGCCGCCTCTTCGAACCGTTCAATCACCCATTGCGCCAGACGCGGGTGACGACCACCTTACGCGCGGGCCGCAAACGCTAACCATTGCCGGCCAAACGGGGTCCAGATGGCCAAATCTCCGGGCGATCGCGCACCGGCGCCGGCCGGGCAGGGCGGCACGCCGGTGGGAACGTCTTCGCGCGCCGAGATCGACGCGTTCCTGGAGCAGGTCCGCTCCATAGAGCGTACCGGTTCCGTCGGTGGGCGCGGCCGGCTGATCTTCGCGCTTGACGCCACCATGAGCCGCCAGCCCACCTGGGATACCGCCTGCAAGCTGCAGGGCGAGATGTTCCAGGAAGCGCACGCGATCGGCGGGCTTGACGTGCAGCTCCTCTATTTCCGCGGCATGTCGGAATGCCGGGCGTCGCGCTGGGTTTCGGAGCCTACGGCCCTTGCTGCCCTGATGGAGCAGATCGACTGCCGCGGCGGGCACACCCAGATCCGCAAAGTGCTGGCGCACGCGCGGCGCGAATCCGGGAAGGCCAAGGTGCAGGCGTTGGTCTACGTGGGCGACGCCATGGAGGAGGCGGTCGACGATTTGTGCGCCCGGGCGGGCGAGCTTGGGCTGCTCGGGGTTCCGGCCTTCATGTTCCAGGAAGGCCACGACCCGGCGGCCGAGCACGCTTTCCGCGAAATTGCGCGGCTGTCGCGCGGAGCCTATTGTCGCTTCAACGCTGGTGCCGCCAATGAATTGCGGGAACTGCTGCGAGCGGTCGCCGCCTATGCGGCGGGCGGCATGAAGGCGCTGGCCGATCTTTCGGCCCGGCGCAACGCCGGCGCGGTCCGGCTGCTGGAGCAGATGAGATAGTCATGCCGACCCTGTTTATCGGCCTTCTCGCACTGGCCTTGATCCTGTGGCTGCTCAAATCCTTTGCCCGCACCGATCCGAAGTATCTGATCAGGATCGGGCGCACCGCCGGCGGCATCGTGGCGCTGGCGGGCGCTGCCTTCATCGGGTCGCGCGGACAGTTGACGATCGCGCTTCCGCTCGGCGCCGCCGGCCTCGGCTTGCTCGGATGGTTGCCGGCCAATGCAATGGGGTGGTTCACGGGCGGCACAAAGAGCGCCGGCCAGACCTCCCGGGTGCGCTCAAATTTTCTTGAGGTCTCGCTCGATCACGACACCGGCGCGATGACCGGCACCATCATTGAGGGGCGCCTCAAGGGCACCGCGCTCGACAAGCTCGAGCTTTCCACCCTGGTTGAACTGCTGACCGAGTTCGATGCCGAAAGCCGGACCTTATTGGCCGCGTATCTTGACCGCCGGCATCCCCGATGGCGTGAGGACGTTCACGATGGTGTGGCGGCGGGGGGCGGCAGCCCGGCGCGATCCAGCAAAATGACGGAGGAGGAGGCCTATCAGGTCCTTGGCCTTCAGCCGGGGGCGAGCGCCGAGGAGATCGGGCGAGCCCATCGCGGGCTCATGAAGAAACTGCATCCCGACCAGGGGGGGTCTACGTACCTCGCCGCCCGCGTCAATGACGCTAAGGATGTGCTGCTTCGACGCCATCAGTAACTCCCACGCGATACGCAATGAGGATTTTCATCCTCACCTCACGCCACAGAACACGACTCCGCTCCTGCTGGTTGACGCCTGACCGTGACTTTTGTTTTCGGCGGCTCAGCGGCCGTCAGTTCTTCACAGTCATACAATCGATATCGTTACGTTTCAGTTGCCGACAAATTGCCTCAGCCTCTTCTTTCTGGAGGCCGGCGAAGCGGGCGCGATAGAGCGTGGTGTCTCCCTTGACGACCGGTTCGGTGTAAGGATCGGCACGCCCCAGCAAGGAGGCCGCCTTGGCCTGCACCGTGCTGAGCTTCTGTTTCGCCTCCTGTTCGGCCTCGTAGGCCCCGACCTGAATGATCCAGCCCAAATGGGCGGCAGCAGTCCGGGGCGGCGCGTTATGGACCGGTGCACTCGTGACCGGTGCGCTCACCGGGGGCGCGGTCGGCGCCGTTGCGGTGCGGATCGGGGGCGCGGGTGGAACGGGTGGCGTGGCGATTTCGCGCACCGGGTCCCGAACCACGTCCCGCCTGGATTCGAACGGGGTCAAATCCGGCAGCGGCATGACGGCAGCCGCTGCCGGCCTTTGGAGGGGAGCGGCCGGCTGCGGCGCCGGCGGTGCCGGCGCTTCTTCGACCGGTGGCGGAGCGGTTTGCGGCGCCAGCGCGGCAATCTGGGTTTGCGGCAGTTTGACTTTTACGGTCTTGACCGCGATTGGCTTGATCGGCTCGACGCCCGGATTGGCCGGCCGCGCGGGTTGTGCCGGAACGGCCGCGGTCGCGTCGGCGGGCTGCGGGCTGGCCGCCGAAGCACCTGCCGCGGAGGCTGCGGTTTGCGGCCATGGTATCGGCTTCGTATAGGACGCGACCGCGTAGACCGCCGCCGGATTGGGTCGGACCCCAGGACGCGCTTTGCCTGCGCCCGGCTCGGCGGCGCGGGGCTCTGTTGCGCGAGACTCGGCTGCTTGCGGCTCAATGGGCTCGGCGGCTTGATGGGTCTCCGACGGACGGGCATCCGCGGTTCTCGTGTCCTTGGCGCTCGCCGCTTCGGCAATCGCGGTCGCGTTTTTCTGGGTCGAGGCGACGACGATGTATTGCTCGATCAGGCTGCGCATGCGCGCATCGCGGGCACCGGCCGATGCCCCGCCCAGCACCACCGACACGATGTGCCGGTTGTTGCGCCGCACTGACGCCACCAGATTGTAGCCGGACGCCTGCGTATATCCGGTCTTGATGCCGTCGACACCCTCGACGCGGCCGAGCAGCTGATTGTGATTTCGCATCGACATCCCGTGATAAGTGAAGGATGGGGTGGCGAAATACGTGTAGTAGCGCGGAAACCGCTCCTGGATGAGACGGCCCAGCAGCGCCTGGTCGCGCGCCGTCGTGATCTGCTCGTCGTTGGGCAGGCCGGAGGCGTTGCGGTAGACAGTGCGGCTCATGCCGAGCGCATGGGCCTTATGGGTCATCATCTCGGCGAAGTCGTGCTCGTCGCCGCCGATTGCTTCGGCGATCACGACGGCGGCATCATTGGCGGATTTGGTGACGAGCCCACGGATCGCGTCCTCGACCGCGATGGTCTGGTCGGGCTTCAGCCCGAGCTTGGTGGGCGCCTGATCTGACGCGTGCTCGGATACGGCGAGCGGCGTGTCAAGGCGAAGCTTGCCGGCGTCGAGACGCTCGAACAGAAGATAGAGCGTCATGATCTTGGTGAGCGACGCCGGATGGCGCGGTTCGTCCGGGTTGGCGGCGTGAAGCACGGCGCCGGTGTTGGCGTCGACGACGATCGCCGCATAGGGCGGGCCGGCGCTTGCGGTATGCTCCGTATGTTTTCCGGAGTCGCTATGCTCCGCGTGTCTTGCAGCGTGGCGGGCATCGGCGGGGCCGGCCGCAAAGGCGGTGAGGGCGAGCGCGCCGAGAAGGCCGACGGCAAAACCGTGCCTTCCGCGCAAAGTCGGAGATTCGACTGTCAACTGTATCTCCCCATTCCCTGTCCGGCTTGCGCCGGACATTCCATATTCGAGTTGCCAGCCCCCCGCCACGGGCTTCCCTCGTCTTGATCGTTGGTCCAAACCCCCGGGACCACGTCCAGTTAGTGCCGCACCTAATCCACGAACGAATCAAGTCCTGAACATGAAAGGGGGCGGCACCATGGCACGCCTATTTAGCCTAGAATTGCAAAGTTGCTAAGTTCTTAAGCAATCCATGGGGTTAAACGCGTGGGTCGCGGTGATGTTTTGCGATGCAAAAGAATTGTTGACTTTTTGTGCACTGCGGCATTATTAAGCGCGACGGCCGATGGGGCCGACCAGTCAATTGCGGACGGGTGCCCGCTATTGGGAGAAGAGCATGCTCAAGAACTTCGACGACGTTCAAAAGTATGGGAAGGACAACATGGACGCAACCATGAAGGCATGGGGCCAGGTGTCCAAGAGCGTCCAGGCGATCGCCGCCGAGACGGCGGACTATTCCAAGAAGTCATTCGAGGAAGGCTCTGCGGCGCTGGAAAAACTGCTCGGCGCCAAGTCGCTCGACAAGGCGATGGAAATCCATACCTCATATGCCAAGACCGCTTATGAAGGGTTCGTCGCCCAAGCCACCAAGCTCAGCGAACTTTATGCCGACCTCGCCAAGGAAACCTACAAGCCGTTCGAGAGTTTCGCCGCCAAGGCCGCAGTGGCAAAGTAACACCGACGCGGAGGCTGTCCTTTAAAAGGTCAGCGGACGTCCGCAGTGCCGTCCGCAGGACTTCATGAGGTGACGTCGTAGCCCGTCCGGATTTCCGGGCGGGTTTTTTCGTGGCGCCGGCGGCAAGGTCGGAGCAGCAGGAGTTTTTTCGGTCACGGCTTTTTTTGAATCCCGTCGACACGCTTCGAGGCCGGCGCAGCCGAACGGCGTGGCCTTGAATTTGCTTTAAATCATCGCCGGAAATGGTGGTTTGATGTCGATGCCATCGATGTCCCCCGCCTGTCGTTCCCGACAAACGGAACTGAATCATTTCCCCAGGGTTCGCGGTTCCATGGTGATTTCGGTGATCTTGCAAAGGCTGACGCGCGCGGATGGCGGGCGTGCGGGGGCCGCCAGTATGCGAGGTGCTGGCGAAATCCTCGGCCGCTTCCTATCTAATCGGACACCAAGGGACCCCTCATTTTTCACTACAAGATCGCACCGGATTGCGGCATGCTTGCCGTCAAGCGAACGCGGAAGCTCAACGCCGCTCCATGATTGCGCCGACCACATGACTACGCCGACCACTTCCGTCTCGTCGGAACGCCAGCTTGGCTTGCGGCCGCGCGCGGCGGACGATGATCGCAAGCGGCGCAACGAGCCCAACGGGCCTGGAACGGCGGTCATCACCAAAACCAAGCCGCAAACCAAGAAGCCCAGTCTCTATCGGGTACTACTCCTCAATGATGATTACACCCCGATGGAATTCGTGGTTCACGTGCTGGAACGTTTTTTCAACAAGGATCGCGAGGCCGCAACGCGCATCATGCTTCACGTTCATCATCACGGCATTGGCGAATGCGGCATTTATACGTACGAGGTCGCTGAAACCAAAGTGACGCAGGTGATGGACTTTGCGCGAAAACACCAGCATCCTCTGCAATGCGTGATGGAGAAGAAATGACGTTGCGTCGCGAGGACAGTGCGGGTGCCGAGCCGCGATCGCGGGCTTACCGTATCGAGGATGCGGGCTTACGGTGCCGAGGATAAAGCGCGACGGGCGATGAGAGGGTGAAACGACAGGATTCGATGACTACATAAGTTCAATGATGTGTTGAGCGGGAGTGAGCAAAGCAGGTGCGACCATAGGGGTTCCCGGGGCAACGCCCGACCGCCGACGCAGCCAACATAGAAGAGAAGCCCATGCCAACGTTCTCACGCAGCCTCGAGCAGTCCCTCCATCGGGCCCTGGCGCTCGCCAACGAGCGCCATCACGAATACGCCACGCTGGAGCATCTTCTCCTGGCGCTGGTGGACGATCAGGACGCCGCCGCCGTCATGCGGGCCTGCAATGTCGACCTCGACAAGCTGCGCCGCAACCTCGTCGCCTACGTAGAATCCGAGCTTGAAAACCTCGTCACCGACGGCGCCGAGGACTCAAAGCCGACCGCCGGTTTCCAGCGCGTGATCCAGCGCGCCGTGATCCATGTGCAGTCGTCGGGACGCGAGGAGGTTACCGGCGCCAACGTACTGGTGGCGATCTTCGCAGAGCGCGAGAGCCATGCCGCCTATTTCCTGCAGGAGCAGGAGATGACCCGCTACGACGCCGTCAATTATATCAGCCACGGCATCGCCAAGCGGCCGGGCCTCACCGAGCCGCGGCCGACCCGCGGCGTCGACGAGGAAGCCGAGCAGAAATCCGGCGAGGAGCCGAAAAAAAAGGGCGACGCGCTCGACAATTATTGCGTCAACCTCAACAAGAAGGCGCGCGACGGCAAGATCGATCCCCTGATCGGCCGCGACCAGGAGATCAACCGCACCATCCAGGTGCTGTGCCGGCGGCAGAAGAACAATCCGCTGTTCGTTGGCGATCCGGGCGTCGGCAAGACCGCGATCGCGGAAGGCTTGGCGCGCCGCATCGTCCATGGCGAAGTGCCGGATGTGCTCAAGAACGCCACCGTCTTCGCGCTCGACATGGGCACGTTGCTGGCCGGCACCCGCTATCGCGGCGATTTCGAGGAGCGGCTGAAGCAGGTGATCAAGGAGATCGAGGCCTACCCGGGCGCGATCATGTTCATCGACGAGATCCACACGGTGATCGGTGCCGGCGCCACCTCGGGCGGCGCCATGGACGCCTCCAATCTGCTCAAGCCGGCGCTTGCCGCCGGCACCGTGCGCTGCGTCGGTTCGACCACCTACAAGGAGTATCGGCAGTATTTCGAGAAGGATCGCGCCCTGGTGCGGCGGTTCCAGAAGATCGACGTCAACGAGCCGAGCGTGCCGGACGCGATCGAGATCATGAAGGGCCTCAAGCCTTATTTCGAGGACTACCACAAGCTGCGATACACCAACGAGGCGATCAAGGCCGCGGTCGAGTTGTCGGCGCGCTACATCCATGACCGCAAGCTGCCCGACAAGGCGATCGACGTGATCGACGAATCCGGCGCCGCCCAGATGCTGCTGCCGGAGAGCCGACGCAAGAAGACCATCGGCATCAAGGAAATCGAGACCACCATCGCCACCATGGCGCGGATTCCGCCCAAGACGGTGTCGAAGGACGACGCCGCGGTGCTGGCGCATCTCGAAGAGACCCTCAAGCGCGTGGTCTACGGCCAGAACAAGCCGATCGAAGCGCTGTCGGCCTCGATCAAGCTCGCTCGCGCCGGCTTGCGCGAGCCTGAAAAGCCGATCGGATGCTACCTGTTCTCGGGGCCGACCGGCGTCGGCAAGACCGAGGTCGCAAAGCAGCTCGCGGCCTCGCTTGGCGTCCAGCTCATCCGGTTCGACATGTCCGAATACATGGAGCGCCACACCGTGTCGCGCCTGATCGGCGCGCCGCCCGGCTATGTGGGCTTCGATCAGGGCGGGTTGCTGACCGACGGGGTGGATCAGCATCCGCATTGCGTGCTCCTGCTCGACGAGATCGAGAAGGCGCATCCGGATCTGTTCAACGTGCTGCTGCAGATCATGGATCACGGCAAGCTTACCGACCACAACGGCAAGCAGGTCGATTTCCGCAACGTCATCCTGATCATGACCACCAATGCGGGTGCTTCCGACCTCGCCAAGGCGGCCTACGGTTTCACCCGCCAGAAACGCCAAGGCGACGACGTCGAGGCGATCAACCGTCTGTTCGCGCCCGAGTTCCGCAACCGGCTCGACTCCATCATCACGTTCAACCATCTGACCGCCGACGTCATCGCCATGGTGGTGGAGAAGTTCGTGCTGCAACTCGAAGCCCAGCTCGACGAACGCGACGTCACGATCGAGCTGTCCGAAGAGGCGACCAAGTGGCTGATCGAGCGCGGCTATGACGAGCAGATGGGCGCGCGGCCGATGGCCCGGGTGATCCAGGAGCACATCAAGAAGCCGCTCGCCGACGAAGTGTTGTTCGGCAAGCTCAAGGACGGCGGCCACGTGCGCGTCATCGTGACCAAGGACGAAGAATCCGAGGGCGACGCCGCGGAATCCAAGCTCAGCTTCGAATTCCTCGACGGTCCGGTCACGCCGAAGCCCGAGAAGATCCCGCCAGTGCGCCCGAAGAGCAAGCGGCGCAGCAGCAACGGTCCGCGGCGCAGCAAGCCGCCTGGCCCGGGCGGTGGCACACCGCCGAGCCGTGGCTCGGTGCCGAAAATCCCGTTGGTGAAAGTGTAGCGGCTGCTTTCAATGCCGGATCGAAATGTGCGGGCTGGTCCCGCGCATTTTTATGGCCTGTTTTGCGCCTAGCATTTTTACATCTTCAAGGCGGCGGCGAGCTTGAGGGCTTGATCGGACAGCACGGCGCCGTCCTCCTTGAAGCTTGCCGGCGGCTTGAGTGCGACGCCGTTCTTGCGCGGCATGACGTGCACATGGAGGTGGAACACGACCTGGCCGCCCGCCGGTTCGGAAAACTGCTGCATGGTGATGCCGTCGGCGTCGAACACCGTCATGGCGGCCTTGGCGATCGTCTGGGCGACCTTCACCACGTGGGCGAGATCGTCGGGCGCGACGTCGAGGATGTTGCGCGCCGGCGCCTTGGGGATGACGAGGGTGTGCCCGGGCGCCCGCGGCATGATGTCGAGAAACGCGAAGGCGCGGTCGTCCTCGTAGACCTTGTGCGATGGCAATTCGCCGCGCAGGATTTTGGCAAACACGTTGTTCGGATCGTAGCTCGCCATCGCGCTCTCCCGCCAGAATGTCGTTACTGTCGAGGGCGCGGCCTGATCCGTCAAGCCGCCAAGCCGTCGCTATAAAACGGCCGCGCGCCGCCTTACGAATGCCCCGGCGGAGTGCTACGATCCATGATGATCGCACGAATGTGAGATCAACTGGGAGGTAGCCATGAAAAAATTGCTTTCAGCTCTATGGCTCGTGTCGAGCCTGACGGTCGGAACGGCCTTCGCGCAGCCATACGCGCCCAACGAGGCCGGCGTCACCAACGGACACTGGCATCTCAACTCTAAGGACATCGAGGCCAACAAGAAGATCTTCGTCGGCATGGGCGGCGTTGCAAGCAGCGACGCTGGCCGTGAGCGGGTGACGTTTCCGGGCGTCGTTGTGAATCTGAATCTCGCCCCCGGCGGAGGAACGCCAGCGCCGACCGCAGGCTCCATCGGGTCGGTGGTGAACCACGTCGGGTTCGTCGTCAAGAACGTCCAGGAATCCGTCGCCAAGTGGAAGGCCGCGGGCGTGCCGGTGGAACCGGGCAACAACAACAGGCTGGATCAGGCCTACGTCACGACGCCGGACGGATTGAGAATTGAAATTCTCGAAGACAAGAACCAAAGCATGCCGATCCGATCCGAGCACGTCCACTTCTTCGTGCCGGAAGCGGCGATTCCCCAGATCCAGGCTTGGTATGCCAAGACCTTCGGGGCGAAGGCGGGCACCCGCAACAACGCCGCGGTCGACGATATTCCGGGCATCCAGTTGCGGTTCGCCAAGACCGATGCGCCGGCCGCCCCCACCAAAGGGCGCGTGCTCGACCACATCGGCTTCGACGTGACGGACCTGCAAGGCTTCATCAAGAAGCTCGAAGCAGCCGGCATCAAGCTCGATCGGCCCTACTCCAAGAATGAACAATCCGGCGTCGCGCTGGCGTTCATCACCGATCCGTGGGGCACCTACATCGAACTGAACGAGCGGCCGAAGCCGGTTTATCTGCCGTAACGGTTCGCGCTTTGCCTCCTGCCGAAGCCGGACACACCCGGCTTCGGCATTTTTGTTTGCGACGCCGCTCATATTTGCGAAGATTGCGGTGCCGCCGGCGCGGCGGCGCCGCAGGTGGCCGAATTCACTGGAAAATTCACCGTCAACCGGCCAAGGGCCGGCCCGACCCGTGCATGTTGCGCGCCGTACCGGCGCGGCAATTCGCGGCGCCCGAGGCTGTGCCGGCACGCCCGCGCTTCGCTTTTTGAACCAGCGGTCCCTTTTTTACTACCAAAGGGTGGCGCTTGGCTGCGCCATAACCTTCAAAGAGGAGACCAAATCATGCGCAAACTGTTAGGGCTGCTTTCCGCGTCCGCGATGCTCGCGGTGTTGCTGTCAACCGGCGCTCAGGCGTGGGACAACTGCGGTCACGGATTCCACCGCAATTACGCCGGTTATTGTGTGTCGAACTATGGCCGGTCGTCGGGCTGTCCGTACGGATACCATCTCGGGTGGAACGTACACGGTTGCGTCCCGAACTGATGGCGCATAGTGCGGACTGCGTCCAGGACGCAGTCCGCCACCGATCTCAAAATCCAGCATCCTCGCTCGTCAGATCCTCATCCGTCGCCGTGCCATCGCACGCACCTCGGATAGCGAACTCTCCGTGGATGAAATCTTTTCGGAACGGGCTTGCCCCCATCGAGCTCGCGGCCGGCGGCCTCCACGTAGGCGCGTTCGCGCGCGAGATAATCGTCAATCGCGCGGCGGAATGCGGGGTCGGCGATGTAATGGGCCGAGTAGGTGGTGTTCGGCAGATAGCCGCGCGCGAGCTTGTGTTCGCCCTGGGCGCCGGCCTCGACGCGGGCGAGCTTGTGCTCGATTGCGAATGCGATCGCCTGATAATAGCAAATCTCGAAATGCAGGAACGGGTGGTGCTCGATCGCGCCCCAATGGCGGCCGAACAGGGTACCGGCGCCGATAAAATTGATCGCGCCGGCGATGTAGCGGCCGTTGCGCTTGGCCATGATCAGCAACGTCTCGTCCGCCATGTTGGCGCCGATCAGGGAGAAGAATTCGCGGGTGAGATAGGGCCGGCCCCACTTGCGCGATCCGGTGTCCATGTAGAACCCGAAGAAGGCGTCCCACGCCTCTTCGGTGAGATCGCTGCCGGTGAGCCACACCACCTCGATGCCGTTTGCGAGCGCGTCGCGCCGTTCGCGCCGGATCGTTTTGCGCTTGCGCGAAGACAGCGCGGCGAGGAAGTCTTCGAACGTCGCAAAGCCCGCATTGTCCCAGTGGAACTGCTGGTCGGTGCGCAGCATGAACGCGCGCTCCCCGAGCGCGCCGCTCCGCCTGGTCATGAAGGTGATGTGGACCGAGGAGGCCTCGCGCAGCTTGCACAGCGCGATGAGGCCCTGGCCAAGGGCAGCTTCGCCGGTGGCAGCCGCCTGTCGCCCGGCCCACCATCAGCCGGCGCCCGGTCGCCGGCGTGAACGGTACCGAAACCTGGAGCTTGGGATAATAGCTGCCGCCGGCCCGCTCATAGGCTTCCGCCCAGCCGCGATCGAATACGTATTCGCCGCTGCGAATGCGATTTGAGATAGCACGGCGCGACGCCGATGATGCGGCCGCCGGCGGCCTCGGCGACGAGGTGCTGGGGCTGCCAGCCGGCACGCGCGGTCGCCGATTTGGAAACTTCGAGGGCGGACAGGAAGGCGTGGCGGGTGAACGGATTGGCGGCGGCGCCGCTGTCGGCGCAGCCGTCCCAGTCGGCCGCCGCGATGTCGCCGATCGACGCGAGCACGCGCACCCGCAGATCGTCGGCGCCGGTATCGGGCGGTTTGAGATCCTCGGGGGTGCCTTTCCGGGCGCTCTTCGGGGCGGACTTGCGGAACATCAGGCTCGAAATCCCTCGAAGATGATCTGGTCGGCGAAGCGCGCCGCCATCGCGCGGTCCCGGTCGCTGCGCACCGTCCAGGCGAGCAGCGGCAATCCGAACATATGCCGCGCCACCCGTGGCGCAAAGGCCGCCAGATCATCCACCTTGTAAGCGACGAAGTCGGGCCGGCTTATGACACCATGCAGGAGGAGTGCCAGTTCATAGCGCCGCGCAGTGCTCATCGGCCCTGCTTCGGTCGCCCATTGCTGAGGCCGGAAATGGCGTTCGGACACGATGCCGCGCAGGATTTGCGGAGCGCGCCGCCGTAGCGCGACGATGAGCGCGGGGTCGAACGACATCGCGCCAATGGCGCCGGGATCGCGGCCACCCAGCACCGCGGCGACACGGTCTGCCAGCCGCAGGTCGCTGTCGAACCGGCTCTTGAGTTCCAGCACCACGGCGGTTCGCCCGGCGACAAGGTCGAGCAATTCGCCAAGCGTCATCATGCGGTCGGTGGTCGCCCTGAAGGCGACCTGTTTCAGGGCGGCGGCGGCAAAACCGCGCAGCGGCCCGGCGCCGTTGGTGAGACGGCCGAGGTCGTCATCGTGATACACCATGGCCTCGCCGTCGGCTGAGATCTGCAGATCGACCTCGACGCCGTAATTGCCGGCGATCGCGGCTGCGACGGCCGACGGCGTGTTCTCGATTATGCGCACGCCGTCATGAAGGCCGCGATGGGCGATCGGCCTTGCGGTAAGCCAAGTCAGGGTCCGTCCGGGGGCCGCACACGTTTCGCACCCTTTGAAACTCACGACACCTCGAACGTGCCCTCGACCTCGACGGCCGCATCGGCGGGCAGCACGGCGACGCCGACCGTAGTGCGGGCGTGGCGGCCCTTGTCGCCGAACACCGCGACCATGAGGTCGGAGGCGCCATTCATCACCTTGGGGCCGTCGAGAAAGTCCGGCGCCGAATTGATGAAGCCGCCCAACCGTACCACGCGCACCACCTTGTCGAGGTCGCCGAGCGCCGCCTTGACCTGGGCGAGCAGGTTGACGGCGCAGGCCCGAGCCGCGGCGGTGCCCTGTTCAATCGTCACCTGCGGGCCGAGCTTGCCTTTGGCCAGCAGCACGCCGTCGGCGAGGCAAAGCTGGCCGGACACGAACAGCAGCCGGCCGCTCCGAACGAAGCCGACATAATTGGCGAGCGGCGTCGCCGGCGTCGGCAGCGTAATACCGAGTTCCTCAAGCTTCTTGTCGATTGTCCCAGACATTTGGCCTCCCCAGCAACAGCGGTGGAATCTTCGCCGATTACGGGAGGGCTTGCAAGCCGCGTCCCTCGCGGAGCCCCTATCCCGCCACCGGCATTTGTCGAGGAACTCAATAGCCGCGCCCGTAAATTCGCCTGCCACGATAGGAAAGCTGCGGGGTCCTGGCTTAAATCTTGGGCAGCCGGACCGAAGCAGCAGTCACAAATCGCGCATCCGCGTGCCGGAACCGCTGTTGCGCCGCTTTGGCATGAATCTTATGGTGTGCTTTGGCCCAAGTACGAATTGCCGATTTCCGGCGCTATCAGGAGGTTCGATGACGCGCGTAAATTTCGTCATGCAGACGGCCGCCGTCGCACTGTTCGCCGGAACGTGCCTCGTACAATCGGGGTGGGCGCCGGCCGAAGCCGCGACGGTGCTGGCGGGGCATCGCGCCGTCTACGACCTCAAGCTGTCGAAGACGCGCGGCAAGCGGGCCGTCGAGATGGTGCGCGGGCGTATTCTTTATGATTTCGCCGGCAGCGCCTGCGAGGGCTATGCGCTCCAATTCCGCCAAGTATCCGAGATCGATAGCGGCGAGGGCAAGGTGGCGCTGAGCGATTTGCAGGCCACCACCTTCGAGGATGGCGACGGCAAGACATTCCGTTTCAACTCCCAGAACAAAGTCAATGAACGCGTGGTCGATGGTGTGGACGGCAAGGCGGCGCGCGGCGATGCCGGCATCGCGGTCAAGCTTGTGAAGCCGGCGGACAAGACCCTCAATCTTGATCGCAAGGTGGCGTTCCCGACCGAACATATGCGGCGCATCATCGAGGCTGCGGAGGCCGGCAAGACCCTGCTCGAGCTGCCGGTCTATGACGGCTCCGAGACCGGCGAGAAGGTGTTCTCGACCCTGACCGTGATCGGCCGCGAGATACCGCCGGACGAGAAGATGCCCGACGACGCGGCCGCCGGCAACGCGGCACTCGCCGGCATGAAGCGCTGGCCCGTCACCATCAGCTATTTCGAGCAGGGCGCATCGAACGGCGAGCAGACCCCGGTCTACGCGATTGGATTCGAACTCTACGAAAACGGGATTTCGCGCGCCCTCGTACTCGACTACGGCGATTTCGTCGTGGAAGGGACCATGTCGAAGCTTGAGCTCAAGGACACGCCGGCCTGCAAGTGAGGGCGATCCGAGCGAGCACTTCGCGCAAGAGACGAGGGCACAAGAGGCGAGGGCAATAGCGTAGCCGCTGGCCCGGCGACCTTCACTCAGACGAATTCATCCTCGTCGAAGGCAATGCCGCGGATCACGGCGGCGCGGCCGAACTTGGCGCGCAGGCGATCGATTGCGTGCTCAGCGGCGGCACTGCGGCGGCCGCGTTCATCGACCAGATCCGCTGGGTCGGCGTCCTCCGCACCCGCTAGCGCGCTGACGCCGATGCCGATCAGGCGGAATTTGGTGCCGCCGGTCTCGCGCGCCAGCAGTTCGCGGCCGGCAGCGAAGAGCTTGGCGGCAAGCTGGGTTGGAGCGCCAAGCGAGCGCGCCCGGGTGCGCAGGCGGAAGTCGGCGCTCTTGAGCTTGAGCGTCACGGTCGCGCCCGCAAGCTCTTTGGCCTTAAGCCGGGCGGAGACCTTTTCGCAGAGCTCCCACAGCAGGCGTTCCAGGGCGCGGAAATCGGCGAGGTCGCGATCGAGCGTGGTCTCCGAGGACACGCTCTTGGTCTCGCGATCGGGATTAACGCCGCGCCGATCGATGCCGCGGGACAAGCGGGAAAGTCGCAGGCCCTCGGTGCCGAAGCGCCGCATCAGCTCGGTCTCCTCGGCGCGTTGAAGGTCGGCGATGATGCGATAGCCCGCGCGGCCAAGCGCAGCCCCCATGGCCTTGCCGACGCCCCAGATGAACGTCACCGGCCGTGGCGCCAGGAATGCTGCGGCCTCGGCCGCACCGAGGACCGAGAAGCCGCGCGGCTTGTCGAGATCGGACGCGATCTTGGCGAGGAACTTGTTCTGCGACATCCCGATCGACACCGTGATGCCGATCTCGCTCTCGACCCGGCGGGCAAACCGCGCCAGTGACTTGGCCGGCGCCATGCCGTGCAGCCGCGCGGTGCCGGTGAGGTCGAGGAACGCCTCGTCGATCGACAGCGGCTCGACGAGCGGCGTCAGTTCCTCCATCATGGCGCGCACTTGGCGCCCGACGCGCACATATTTTGCCATGTCGGGCCGGATCACATGGGCGTTGGGGCACAGCCGCTTCGCCTCGAACATTGGCATCGCCGAGCGCACCCCGTAGGTGCGGGCGATGTAGCACGCGGTCGCCACCACGCCGCGATGGGCGCCGCCGACGATCAGCGGTTTGTCGGCAAGCGAAGGATCGTCGCGCTTCTCGATGGTGGCATAAAACGCGTCGCAGTCGACATGCGCAATCGACATGCGCTCGATCTGCGGATGGCGCGCAAGCCGTGGCGAGCCGCAGTCCGCGCAGCGCGCGCCGCGCTCCGGCACATCGGCAAGGCAGTCGCGGCAGAAGCTCGGCATGGGTATCGCCAAGGTGACTCGATGCGAATCACCGTAGTCGCGTTACAGATCATATGTCACTGACAGGGCGCCGTGGTGGCGGCAGCTTACAATTGGCGCCAAGGGATACCGCCCAGACCTTCAGGTCTTGATGCGGGATGAGCTCTCCCCGATCAGCCGCTGCGATTCCCCCTTTGATTGCCGCAATCTGCCATTCCAGCAGCGCAATTTCAGAGTCGCTCATGTCCTGGCTCCGTCGGCGCATAAATCACGGCACATCCCGCTCCCAAGCGGGACCCGCGAGAAGCCTCCGCGCCTTTTCGATCTCGTCCGGCGCGACGCCGGCATGCGTCGCGAATGCGATGAGCGTGGCCTCGTGGCCGGAGATGTAGCCGAGGACACCGGCGAGGAAGCCGGGCTCTTCGGCAGCGGCGCGGATCGAGCCGGGATCGATTCCGGTCAGGGCCAGGAAGCGCGACAATTGCTCGGGATCGCTTGCCACGTAACCAAGTGCCACGATGGCCAATTCCCGCCCGGCGTCCTGCCGTTTAGCATCGGCCGGTGCTTTCCGCCTGCCGTTGCGTTCGGTTTTCATCGCACGACCGATCCTTCAAGGCCCGTGGCAGCATTGCGGCACAGAGCATTGTCCGCAATAGAAATTCCTACGGCGTATCGACCAAAATTTCCCGCGCGAGCTTCACCACGTCGGGTGGCGAGGCGTAGATTTCGCGGATCAGGCCTTGCACTTCGGCGCCACCCACCGGACGCACTTCAAGGGACTGGGCGCGCATTTCGGCGAGAAAGTCCGGATCGGCGACAGTCGCATCGAAGGCCCGGCGCAGCGTTGTAATGCGGTCCGCCGGCACCTCGGGCGGCGCCGCGAACGGGCGTGCGATGCTCTGGCGCGACACGATAAGCTTGAGCGCAGCATCCCGGCGTGGATCGTTGGTGAGATCCATGATCAACGGCACGTCGGGCAGGTCCTCGTGCTTCTGGAGCGCGATCTGCAGCGTGATCTGGACGCGCTTTTCGGTGAGCCAATCGCGGTTGCGGCTGACGATGCTGGTCCACGACCAGCCGCAGCGTCCGTCGATCTCGCCGCGCTCCATGGCAAGGTTGAGGTCGGAGCCGCCCGGATAGCCGGTCACGATGCGCATCGGCAGCCTGAACAGGTTGCGCAGGACGATCGGGAACACGTCGCTGTCGGCACCGGCGCCCGAGGCGCCGATCACCATCTTCTTGGTCTGCATGTCCTGCCAGGTACGGATGTCGCGCATCGAATTGATGGCGCAGACGCTCACCTCGTTCGACACGCTGCCGATCCAATTGAATTTCGGCGCATCGAACTGGGCGCCGTCGAGGTGGCCGATCAGCGGCTCGAACACGATGCCGCGCGCGAAGGTCGCGAGTACGGTGCCGTCCCGCGGCGCCGCGTTGTAGAGGAAGTTCACCGCCTTGAGGCTGCCGGCCCCGACCACGTTCTGGACTACGACGGTCGGATTGCCGGGCACATGGTGCCCGAGATGGCGGGCGAGCTCGCGCGCATAGACGTCGTAGCCGCCGCCGGGGCCGAAGCCGACCAGGATGCGCACGGTCTTGCCGGCAAAGAACGGCGTCTCGGCGGCGCCGGCCGGCGTCGCCAATGCTGCCGCGACGGCAAGCGCGAGCGGCGCTACGATCACGCGCATGCCTATTCCGCTGCCGAGTGGGCGTGCCGCTGCACATCCATGTTGACGAGTTGCAGCGGGGAGGCGGCCTTGTCGAGCATGCCCCAACTCTTGACCCACGCGTAGGTGCGCTCAAGTTCGTCGTCCGGGATGGGGGCGGGCTCGCATACTACGAGGCGGCTTTCGCGCAGATCGGAGAGCGTCAGCGTTCCGATCTCGGGGTCCCGTGTCTTATGGTAGTCGATGAAATATTGAAGGTATTTGCGCTTGTTCGCGGCGATACGGCGCACCGCCTCCCGTACCGCGCGATTGAACGCCGTATAGGTCTCGGCGTCGACCCGGTCGGAGGCGACTTCGGTGCCGTGATAGAACGCCGAGCAGATGGTGCGGCAGCCGTTCTTCTCGGCGAGGCTTATGTAGGGCTCTGTCAGGGTGGTGGCGTCGACCTCGCCGGACATCATGAAATTGTAGCGGTTGCGGGAGCCGTTCGGGGCACGGCACACGCGGATCCGTTCGCGCGGCAGGAAACCTTCCAGGAGGTGCAGCGCGAGGTAATGCGTGCCGGCATAGAACGGGACGCCAACGGTGCGGTCGGCGAGCTGCTGGGGCGTGTAGACGGGGGAATCCGGCCGCACCACGATCGCCGCATAGGTGACAATGCCGCGTCGGCCGACTTGGCGGCTGCCGATCGCGGTATCCTGGACGCGGCAGTAGTTGCCCCATTCGCAGGCGTTGTACATGTCGGCATTGCCTTGTTCGAGCAGGGCGCCGTGGCTCGCGAACGGATTGACGCCGGCCGCATCGGTGACCTTGGCGTCGGCCGCCTTGATCCCGGCCTCGTCGCGTTCTGCCCATTCGATTGCGAGCCCCTCGCGGGCGAACAGACCTTCGCCGAAGGCCACCAGCTCCGGCAAGCCCTGGAACGGCGAGGTGGTCTCGAGCACGAGCTTCCTCATGGGGCATCTCCCTGTTCGGGCAAAGGTCCGACAAGCGCACCTGGGGTCGAATTCAGGATGGCGGCAAATCGTGACGATTGCGGTGATCGAACGGTAACCAACCGACCAATGAAAATCCTAGGAGTGTTGGAGGCAGGGATCAAGCCGGTGGCGGCATCGCGCGAGCAATGCCGCGAAACTATCGCGAATTTGCCTCGCAAATGAACCAAATATGCGGCGATTTGCGTGGTTTTGGGGCCTTGCGCACAGCGGTTTGAGGGATTAACCGACCGTTTACATACGTCGAAGTTTCCGTTTCTGAAAGGAATCCCGACTACCGTCCGGCCTTGCTTTTGGCTGCCTGTGCAGTCGCCATGCGGGCCCGGGGCGTCGGGGCAACGAGGGGACGTGAGGATGGCCAAGACCGTCCTGATCGTGGAAGACAACGAGCTCAACATGAAGCTCTTCCACGACCTGTTGGAGGCCCACGGCTACAGCACCGTGGCGACGAGCAATGGCGTCGAAGCAATCGAGCTTGCGCGCACCTATCGCCCGGACCTGATCCTGATGGATATCCAACTTCCCGAAGTCTCCGGCCTCGAAGTCACCAAGTGGATCAAGGACGATCCCGAGCTCAATGCCATTCCGGTCGTGGCCGTCACGGCGTTCGCCATGAAGGGCGACGAGGAACGCATTCGCCAGGGCGGTTGCGAGGCCTACCTTTCCAAACCGATTTCGGTCGCCAAGTTCATGGAGACCATCCGCCGATTCCTCGGCACCCCTGATCTCGGTTCGCAGGATTTTGGCTCGGACCCTGCAATCGCCGCGGTCCTGACGCGCCCGAATGGAGAACGCCGATGACCGCCCGCATTCTCGTCGTCGACGACGTGCCCGCCAATGTCAAACTGCTGGAGGCGCGGCTCTCGGCGGAATACTTCGACGTCGGCACGGCGACGAACGGCGCCGAGGCGCTCGCCATGTGCGAACGCGCCGAATGCGATCTCGTGCTGCTCGATGTGATGATGCCCGACATGGACGGCTTCGAAGTGTGCCGCCGTCTCAAGAAGAACCCAGCCACCCACCACATTCCGGTCGTGATGGTGACGGCGCTCGACCAGCCGTCCGACCGCGTCACCGGACTTGACGCCGGCGCCGACGATTTTCTCACCAAGCCGGTGTCGGATCTGGTGCTGATCGCGCGCGTGCGCTCGCTGACGCGGCTCAAGATGATGACCGACGAGCTGCGCATGCGTGCCGTCACCTCAAAGGAGATCGGTCTCGAAAATCCCGCCCGCGAGGCGGTGACGGACGACGGCCGCGGCGCCCATATCCTCATCGTCGACGATCGCCTGTCTTCCTACGACCGCATGGCCCAGACGCTCTCCGACGAGCACACCGTCGACGTCGAGATCAATCCCCGGCAGGCGGTGTTCCAGGCGGCCGACAACGCCTATGACCTCGCTATCATCTCGCTCGGGCTCGAGAACTATGACGGCCTGCGGCTGTGCAGCCATCTCCGCTCGCTCGAGCGCACCCGCAATCTGCCTCTGCTCGCGATCGCCGAGGCCGACGACAATGCGCGCCTGATGCGCGGCCTCGAGATCGGCGTCAACGACTACCTGATCCGCCCGATCGACAAGAACGAATTGCTGGCGCGGGTGCGAACCCAGGTGAAGAAGCGGCGCTACACCGAGCGCCTGCGCGACAACGTCCAGCTTTCCATCGAGGCCGCGATCACCGACGCGCTCACCGGCCTGCACAATCGCCGCTACATGGAAAGCCATCTCGGTACGCTGGTGGAGCAGGCGGCCGCGCGCGGCAAGCCGATCAGCATCCTCGTGCTCGACATCGACTTCTTCAAGACGATCAACGACACCCACGGCCACTCCGCCGGCGATGACGTGCTCAAGGAGTTTTCCCAGCGGCTCAAGAAGGCGGTGCGCGGCATCGACCTCGCCTGCCGCTATGGCGGCGAGGAGTTCGTCGTCGTGATGCCGGACACCGATATCGGCGTCGCCACCGTGGTTGCGGAGCGGCTGCGCCGGCGCATCGCATCGGAGCCGTTTCCGATCAATCATCATTCCCGCACCGTGCAGGCCACCATCTCGATCGGGATCGCGGCGATGCATTCGGTCGAGGACGGCGCCTCCGACATCCTCAAGCGCGCCGACCAGGCGCTCTACCGTGCCAAGCGCGACGGCCGCAACCGCGTGGTCGCCGACGCCGCCTAGCGCTGGACGGCGACAAGCGGAGCCGTTTCAGAACCGCGCCCACGGTCGCCGGACCAAATCGCTAAAATACACCATAAATATTCATGGTTGATCTGAAAAGCTCAACCGATCAATGCGTTATGGGTTGCTTTCGCAAGCGCATGCGATAGCGTCGCCGCCAGCAATGGCCGTTACCGGAGGCACGCGGCGGCGCCCCGGACCGACTTCTGCCACTGCACAGAAAACCCTGTGGGTGCCCGGGTCCGCCGCATCTCCCGGGTCCGCGGGGCCAGGCCGGCTGGGCGCGGTGGGAGTGGCCTCCTCAAAAAACACCGCTCTCGGCCGGCCACCTTTTTTTCAGACATCGGCGATCAGTCCGGGGCGCTCGTTCTCGCGTGAACTCGGAATCATCGGAATCAAACGACGCAAACTTTGAAGTCGTCTGCACCGCGGCGACAGCCAATGTGCGCCGCGCGCCGATTTTTGTCGCGCGCCCGCGAATGACGATCCCGGCAGCGTAACGCGATGCTACTTGATCTTGGTTTCGCGGAACTCGACGTGCTTCTTGGCGACGGGGTCGTACTTCTTCTTGACCATCTTCTCGGTCTGGGTCCGGGAGTTCTTCTTTGTCACATAGAAGTAGCCGGTGTCGGCGCTCGAAATGAGCTTGATCTTGATCATGGACGATTTGGCCATGGCGGCATTCCTTGGCTGTTAGGAGCTTGAAATCTGCTGGTTGCCGGGAACCTAGCCTCCGGCGGCTAAAAGTCAAGAAACCAGCAGGACAAACAAAGCTTACTCTAGGAATTCGCGCACGCGCCTGCCACGCATCATGCGATAGAACGGCACCGGCAGGTCGTGGGTGAAGCCGGCCGTGGTCCTGATCTTGAGTTCCTCGAGCACCGCCATGGTGATGCCCGGCATGTCGAGCTTCATGCTTTCCTCGATCGGCAACCACACCAGTTCCACCAGTTCGGTTTCGGGGCCGACGACGCCCTCGATGCGCGCTGCGATTGCCTGGGAATCGACCGCGAAGAAGCGGGTGTCGAAGCGCCGGGGGCGCCCCGGCGGCGTGATGGCGCGGGCGATGAAATGCACCGCGGCGAGGTCAGGCGCGACGCCGGATTTGGCGAACGCCACCCATTGTGGATTAGGTGCGCGGGGTTTCTTTGACGCAGACGGCTTGGACGCAGGCGGCTTTGACGCGTCCAGCTTGGCCGCGTTGCGCGTGCCGAGCAGGAGACCGGTCTCCTCGAAGGTTTCGCGGATGGCGGCGAGCGGGAAGCCGCGCGATTTCTCCGCGCTCGGATAGCGCACCTCCTTCATGAGCCGCGCCTCGACCCGCGGGTCAAGCGGCGTCGCAGTGCTCATACGGCGGTCTGCCGGCTCGACCCGGCCGCCCGGAAACACAAATTTGCCCGGCATGAACTTGTGGCCGTGATGGCGCCGTCCCAGCAGGACCTTCGGGATGGTGCCGGTGCGGTCGATCACCAGCATGGTGGCGGCATCGCGGATGCGTACGCCCGGAATGTTCTGGCGGCTGTCGCCGATCGAAAGGAATTCGGCGAGGCGGGCATGCGGGTCGGGATTGCTCATGCGAGAACTCTTCAGTGCAGGGATCGGGCCTCAGGTCCCGGGTTCCATCTGGGGATCGAAGCCGTGCATGTAATTGGCCCATTGCCAGCCGACGATCGCGCCCTTGACAGGTTGGAGGAGTCCAATCGCAAGCCCGATCGTCAGCGGCAGCCATAGCACGGCATGCAGCCAATAGGGCGGCGCATAGATGACCTCGACCACCAGAGCCAGCGGCACCACCACATGGCCGACCACCAGAATGACGAAATAGGCGGGTGCGTCGTCGGCGCGGTGGTGATGGAGGGCTTCGCCGCACGACGGGCAATGATCGGCGACCTTGAGAAAGGCGCGGAACATCTTGCCCTGACCGCACCGCGGGCAGCGGCCGAGGAAGCCGCGCCGGATCGCCTCCCATTTTTGCCGCTCGGGCAGCGGCGCAGGCCGATCCTCCGCGGTCTCCCCGATTATGTGCGTCCAGCTCACGCGCGCCTCTTTATCGCCGTCGTTTTCGATGGGGCGGCCGTACGTTGCGGGCGCCGGGCTGAGACTTGTGGAAGGACTTCTGCCTGGTAAGGCGAGCACCGCCGTCCTTCTTACCGTCCGACAGCATCTCGAAGCGCAGAGCGCCGGCAACCGGCGCGGCCTCGACCAGGCGCACCGTTACCGGGTCGCCGAGCCTATAGGTTTCGCCGCTCGAATCGCCGACCAGCGCGTGACCGCTTTCATTGTAGCGGAAATATTCATTGCCGAGCGTCGCCGCCGGAATGAAGCCGTCCGCGCCGGTGTCTTCAAGCTTGACGAACAGGCCCGACCGGGCGACGCCGCCGATGCGGCCGTTGAAGGTCGCGCCGATGCGGTCGGCGAGGAAGTGCGCGATCAGGCGATCGTTGGTCTCGCGCTCCGCCGCCATGCCACGGCGCTCCGCTGCCGAGATGCGGGCAGCGACTTCACCGAGCGAACCCATGGTCTCCGCGGCCGGCAGGCCGTCGTCGCCGAGCTTAAGCGCGCGGATCAGGGCACGGTGGACGATGAGGTCCGCATAGCGCCGGATCGGCGAGGTGAAATGGGCGTAGCGGCGCAGATTGAGGCCGAAATGGCCGTAGTTCTCGGCGGCGTATTCGGCCTGCGCCTGGCTGCGCAGCACCACCTCGTTGACGAGTTTCTCGGTGTCGCTGCCCTTGACGCGCGCGAGGATGCGGTTGAACCCGTCCGGTCGCAGCGTGCCGGACTTGGGCAGCGATATGTCGAGCGTCGCCAGGAACTCGCGCAGCGCGTGAAGCTTCTCCACCGAAGGATCGTCGTGGACGCGATAGATCAGCGGTATGTTCGCGCGCTCCAGCGTCTCGGCCGCGGCGACGTTGGCGAGGATCATGAATTCCTCGATCAACCGGTGGGCGTCGAGTCGCGCCGGCGAGATCACCCGGTCGATGGTGTTGTCGGGCTTGAGCAGGATTTTCCGCTCCGGGAGATCGAGATCGAGCGGCCCGCGCTCGTCGCGCGCGCGCTTAAGCGCCCCGTAGGCGGTATAGAGCGGCTCGATGACGAGCGGCAGCAACGGCCCCGTCGTGTCGTCCGGCTGGCCGTCGATGGCGGCCTGCGCTTGCGCGTAATGGAGCTTAGCGAGCGAGCGGATCAGCACGCGGTGAAACCGGTGTTCGCGTTTGCGGCCGTCGGCCGCGATGGTCATGCGCACCGCAAGGGCCGGGCGGTCGACGCCGGGCTTGAGCGAGCACAGATCGTTGGAAATGCGCTCCGGCAGCATCGGGACCACCCGGTCCGGGAAATAGACCGAATTGCCGCGCGCCAAGGCTTCGCGGTCGAGCACGGAGCCCGGCGTGACATAGTGGGCGACGTCCGCGATGGCGACGTCGATGACGAAGCCGCCAGGATTTTTCGGATCGGTGTCGGGCCGCGCGTACACGGCGTCATCATGATCCTTGGCGTCAACCGGGTCGACGGTGACGAACGGCACCTCGCGCCAGTCCTCGCGGCCTGCAAGCCCGACCGGACGCGCGGCCTCGGCCTCGTGCAGGACGTCGCGGGTGAACGTGTGGGGAATGCCGTGGGCGTGGATGGCGATCAGGCTCACCGCCTTTTCGGTCGCGAGCGAGCCGAGCCGCTCCTTGACCCGGGCGGTCGGCAGGCCGAGCCGCCCGCTCCGGCTTACCTCGACGGCGACGAGATCACCTTCCTGCGCGTCGCCAGTCGCGCCCGCCGGGATCGAGAGCTCGCGCCCGAGGTTCTTCTTGTCGATGGGGACCAGCCGTCCGCCACCGCTCGCGAGCGTGCGGAAAATGCCGAGCACGCGCTGCTTGGCGCGATCGAGGACCTTGATGGCGCGGCCCTGGTAGAGGACGCCATCCTCCGGGTCGCTCGCCTTTTCGGTGCGTAGCAGCGCCTTGTCGCCGACGCCCGGCACTTCGCCGGGCCGCGAGCGGCGCGGCACCTGGATGCGGATTTTTGGCGCCGCGCCGTGGGCCTCTTCGTCCCATTCGGCTGGCACCGCGATCAGTTCGCCGTCGGTGTCGCGGCCGGTGATGTCGGCGAGCACCATGGTGGGCAACACGCCTGCGTGGTGCAGTTTCTTGCGCTGTTTCTCGATGACGCCTTCGTCCGCGAGCGTGCGCAACATCTTGTTGAGGGCCGCCCGATCCGCGTTCTTGAGACCGAAGGCGCGGGCGATCTCGCGGGTGCCGACCTTGCCGGCTTCCTTGCCGATAAAGGCAAGCAAATCCTCCCGGGACGGGAGGGCATTAGGTTTATGAGGGGTGGGATTCAAATAATGATCCGAGAATGGAGCGCCAACCTCGAATTGTACCCCGCGGGGCGGAGCACCCGGTACTCTTGGACGCGCCGATTGCGACGCCGGATTCAGGGGGTCGTCCGCGTGCCCGGACGACACGAGTCGTCGGTTGATGCCATTGGTGAGTTTTTACGAAGTGATGCACGCAATCACTAGATAGTCGTTCGCACGCGCTTTTGCCAGCCGCACATTATGCGTATTTGCTCGTCACTTTGCGCCTTTGGCACGCTTGGCCGCCGGCTTTGACGCCGCTGGGGGCTTCGCTGGAGTTGCGGGTCCGGCCTTGGCGGGCTTACGCGCGGCCGGGGCCAAGCCGGTACCCTTGCCCGATCCCTTCGCAGGTCCCTTCACAGGATTCTTGGCGGACTTCTTGGCCTGCAGCGGCCCCTTTGGCCGCTTTGGTGGACTTTTCGGCCGATGCGGATTTGTCCTTGGCGGCGGGCTTCGCGCCCTTGCCGGTTTTGGCGGTCTTGCCGCGGCGGGCCGGGCGGCCTTCGCCGACGCGCTCGGCACGCGCCGCGAGGAGGCCGATCGCTTCATCGAGGGTTATCGTCTCGGGCGTCTTGTCATTGGGCAGCGTGGCGTTGATGCCGTCGTGGCTTACGTAGGGACCGTAGCGCCCGGCCTTGACGACGATCGGGCCGCCTTTGGCGGGATGATCGCCGAGCGCGCGGCCGGGATCGCCGCCGAAGCGACGGCGCGGACCCTTGGCGATCTTGTCCGCAATCAGTGTCACGGCGCGGTTGAGGCCGATGTTGAGAACGTCGTCGCCGGGTTCCACGTTGGCGTAGGTCTTGCCGTGCTGCACGTAGGCGCCGAACCGGCCGATGCCGGCGAGGATCGGCTCGCCGTCCTCCGGATGCCGCCCGACTTCGCGGGGCAGCGAGAGCAGTTTCAGCGCCATATCGAGATCGACGGCCGCCGGCTCGGTGCCGCGCGGCAGGCCGGCGCGTTTGGGCTTTTCGCCATCAACCGCTTCGCCGAGTTGCACATAGGGGCCGAACCGGCCGGAGCGCAGCGTGACGTCGAGGCCGGTCACCGGGTCCTGGCCCAGCACCCTGGTCGCGGTCTCTTCGGCGCCGTCGGCGCCCGGCACCGAGAATGGCCGGGTAAAGCGGCATTCCGGATAGTTGGAGCAGCCGATGAAGGCGCCGAACTTGCCGAGCTTGAGCGACAACCGTCCGGTTCCGCACACCGTGCAATGGCGCGGATCGGTGCCGTCGGGCCGCGGCGGAAACAGATGCGGCGACAGCATGGCATCGAGCGCGTCGATCACCTGGGAGATGCGCAGCTCCTTGATGTCGTCCACCGCGCCGATGAAATCGTGCCAGAACTTGCGCAGCAATTCGCGCCAATCGACCTCGTTGTCGGAAACGCGGTCGAGCTGCTCTTCGAGGCCCGCGGTGAAATCATATTCCACGTAGCGCGCGAAGAAGCTTTCCAGGAACGCCACCACGATGCGGCCGCGGTCCTCCGGGATCAACCGGCGCTTGTCGATGCGGACATATTTTCGGTCCTGGAGCACTTGCAGGATCGACGCGTAGGTGGAGGGGCGGCCGATGCCAAGCTCCTCCATGCGCTTGACCAGGGAGGCTTCCGAGTAACGCGGCGGCGGCTCGGTGAAATGCTGGGTCGCGGAGATCTCGCGCTTCTCCAGGCTCTCGCCGGCTGCCATGGCGGGCAGGCGGCGCGCCTCGTCTTCTTCCGCGGTGTCGTCGGTGCTTTCCTGGTAGAGGGTGAGAAAGCCGTCGAACTTGATCACGGTGCCGGTCGCGCGCAGCTCGAGGAGGCGCGCCGCAACCTTCGCCTCGATGTCGACGGTGGTGCGCTCAAGTTCGGCGGATTCCATCTGGCTCGCCATCGCGCGCAGCCAGATCAGCTCGTAGAGCTTGGCCTGGTCGGAATCGAGATGGCGTTTGACGTCGCGCGGCCGCAACGTGACGTCGGTCGGGCGGATCGCCTCGTGGGCCTCCTGGGCGTTCTTGGCCTTGGCCAGATAGCGGCGCGGTGCCTCGGGCAAATATTTCTGCCCGTATTCGGAGCCGATCAACTTGCGGATGGCGACGATTGCCTCGTCGGCGATCTGGACGCCGTCGGTGCGCATATAGGTGATGAGGCCGACCGTCTCGCCGCCCATCTCGATGCCCTCGTAGAGGCGTTGGGCGATCCGCATGGTGTGGGCCGGGGCGAAGCCGAGCTTGCGGCTGGCTTCCTGTTGCACCGTGGAGGTGGTGAAGGGCGGATAGGGATTGCGCCGTGTCGGCTTCGCCTCGACCGACTTGACCGTGAATGCGGCAGTGTCGAGCGCCTGCTTGAAGGCTTCGGCCTCGGCGCCGGTGCCGATATCGAGGCGCTGGATTTTCTGCCCGTCGGCACCGACAAGGCGCGCCTCGAAGGTTTCGGCGCGGGGCGTCGAGAGGGTCGCCACCAGCGACCAGTATTCCCGCGCCACGAATTTCTCGATTTCGAGCTCGCGATCGCACACGAGCCGAAGCGCCACCGACTGCACCCGGCCGGCCGATTTCGCGCCCGGCAGCTTGCGCCACAACACCGGGGACAGAGTGAAGCCGACCAGGTAATCGAGGGCGCGACGGGCCAGATACGCATCGACCAGCGCCTGGTCGATGGCGCGCGGATGCTTCATCGCCTCGGATACGGCCTGCTTGGTGATGGCGTTGAACACCACCCGCTCGATCTGCTGGTCCTTGATGACGCGCTTGTGCTTGAGCGCTTCCAGCACGTGCCAGGAGATCGCCTCGCCTTCGCGGTCGGGGTCGGTGGCGAGAATGAGTTCGTCGGCGCCCTTCACGGCGTCCGCGATGCTGTTCAGCCGCTTCTGGGATTTAGGATCAGTTTCCCAGATCATCTTGAAATCCTGGTCGGGATCGACCGAGCCGTCCTTCGCCGGGAGGTCGCGGACATGGCCAAACGAGGCCAGGACCTCGTAGCCGCGGCCCAGATAGGCGTTGATCGTTTTTGCCTTCGCGGGGGATTCAACAACGACTATCTTCATGTAAATCCAATATTTTTTGTTGCTCTGGCCAGCATCTTATCGAGCATCTCATATGGAATCGCGCCAGCTCGGTCGCCACGGAAAATGGGTAAGGCCATCGTCCCTGTCAAACGGTCCGGGTTTGTAGCAGACCAAAAAGGTGTTTGGATTAAAGATTAAAAAGATCGAAGCCAGCCGGTCTGGTGAGCGTCGCCGCCTGAGCGGAGTCCGGGGCGAACCTGGATCAAAAGGCCGATGGCCTCCGCCGGGTCAGCGCGCGCCGCGATCTCTGGGGATCCGTCGAGCCACAGGTTGGGATCAGATACTGATTGCATCCTCACCACAGCGAAGGGCCGGTAGCGCTGCGGAAGGATCGCGGGCGTGAGGTTGTCGAGCACGAGGTTGTCACCGTTGCCGTGGACCAGCAACACCAGATGGTGCTCGCCAGTCGGAATGACGACCTCGGCGAGCAACAGATTGGATGCCGGCCAACCGCGGGCGAGGAGCTCCGATCGTTTGGTAACCGCGTAATCGGTGCAGTTGCCGGCGGGCGGCCAGATCGACCATGCCGTAATCTCTTGCTTGCCGGGATCCGGTCTGATGCCGCGATTGACGCGCGCGTTGACCCTTGCCAGTTCCGCGTATCGCTGCGCGGTCCATTCAAGCGACGGCCGGCCGTCGGCTTTTGCCTCGGTTGGATGATTGTCAGCGAAAATGCTCCAGCCGAATGGGGCCAGAACAGCATCGGCAGATGCCGGAATCGACATCGCGACCAGCGCCAATAAAATGGCGATAGCCCGAGCCATGGGGTGTCTCCCTTGGCGTGGGTCAGGGCCGGGCGTGTGTTGGAAGCACCCGTTCGGTCCGCTTTCATTAAGGGTACCGGGAGGTAATTACAACTTAAAAATGTATTAATATATAACTACAACTTATGAAACTTGTATGCGGCTAGGCACTCTCGGTTGCCGAAAGTATCGGCGCACGGCGCCCGGACAAAGTCCTGCCGCTCGCGATTATCGAACATTGGCTTTTCAGTTGAGCGCTTTCGTCGGAGACGGCGCTGACGTCAGGCTGTTGCGCTCCTGCGATTTCGCGACTGTCAGGCTGCTTTTCACTTCGGCCTGCGCCCTGATCTGGGTGAGCACTTGTTCGACGAGATGACGGGCACGGACAATTCCAGCCTTGCGCACCGCCGAGTTCACGGGCGGGCTCACAAACTGCTCCAATTTCTCACGAACTGCATGTTCAAATTTTCCGATTTCGAGCCCGCGCACCAGAACGAGTTCTCCTCCCAGGAGACGCACCAGATTAAGCAGGGCGGCGGCAGTGACGCTGCTTTCCTCATTGAATGAACTTGGCGACGGCAGGTTGTTGGTCTTTGGAGTGGTTTCCAGAGATGGAGATGGATTTAGGGTGTCCATTTTTTCGGCACTATGCAACTTACGCGATTTTCTCTCATCGTCCTCAACCATATCGCGGCTCCGCATTTGGTTGTATCTAGTAAATCATACAATTATAAGTTATAGCGTTGATGGAACCGCGTCAATTGCTTGGGCGAACGCTTGATCCGCATTACCTCGCCGCCCAGCGAGTCATTTGATTTCGAGTGCCGATTTCGGATTGAAAATTTGGGGAATTGAGGGAGGACGGCTGCGGCCCACTACGGGGCCCACGAACTGAATATCTTCAAAAAAACTCAAGACGATGCTGGCTTCTTGCACGGGAGACAAACACCCCCAATGAACTCCAAAGGTGGACCTGCGTCAGCTGACGCAATCGCGGCTGCAACTTACATCGCCGAATTGTCATCGACACTCGCGCGGCTCGCGCGGGAGCACGGCCTCGATCCCCTCGGCTATCTTCTCGATCTTGCGCGACTTGAGGCGGAGAATATCGCGCGCCGAGACGGCGCCCCGCGTGCGCCGGATCACCCGCCCCCGTCACAATAGCGCGACGAGTTCCGCCGCGCTGACGCTTCAGGCGCCCCGCCAGCTCCAGCTCCAGCAGCAGCGTCTGGACGACAGCCGCGGATGCGCCCGACAGGCGAATCAGGTCGTCGGTAGAGACCGGCGTCGGCCCCAGCAGCGCAATGATGCGGGCGCGCGTATCCTGCGAGGGTTCAAGCGGCCCCATTTCCGCAGGCGGCGGTTCTTCGATCGGCCGTTGCGGCTGTTGGCCGGCGATCGGACGCAGGACGGCGAGTACGTCTTCGGCTTCGGTCACCAGCACGGCGCCCTGCTTGAGGAGGGCATTGGTGCCTTCCGAGCGCGGGTCGAGCGGCGAGCCTGGCACTGCGAATACCTCCCGGTTTTGCTCCAGTGCGAGCCGCGCCGTGATGAGGGAGCCCGACTTGCGCGCTGCCTCGATCACCACGACGCCGAGCGCAAGGCCAGAGATCAGGCGATTGCGGCGGGGAAAATCGCGTCCGCGCGGCTCCCAGCCGAACGGCATTTCGGTGATCGCGGCGCCGGCCGCGATCAGGCCGTCCACCAGCGGCGCGTGCTCCGGCGGATAGACGTGGTCGAGACCGCCCGCGAGTACCGCGACGGTTCCGGTCGGAAGGCTCGATCGATGCGCGGCGGCGTCGATGCCGCGCGCCAGTCCGGACGCCACCACATAGCCGGCGGCACCAAAGTCATGGGCAAGCCGTTCCGCCATCTTGACGCCAGCCGCCGAAGCGTTGCGTGAACCCACCATCGCGATCATGGTTCGCCGCAGCACGCCCACCTTGCCGCGCACCGCGAGTAGCGGCGGCGGATCGTCGATCGCAGCGAGCCGCGCCGGGTATTCTGCCTCGCCCAGCGCAACGAAGGCCGCCCCCATGGCGGCAGCGGTGGCAAACTCGCGCTCCGCCTCGTCGCGGCTGCACACCCGCACCGGGCGCGTGGCGCCGCCGCGCCGGGCTAGATCGGGTAGCGCCTTGAGCGCGCCGCGGGCGCCGCCATAATAATTGACCAAGGTACGGAAGGTCCGCGGCCCGACATTTTCGGATCGGATCAGGCGCAGCCAATCGAGCTTCGTCTCAACAGAAAGATTTTGCACCATTCCAATAACGTATGAAATCGAAGGCTGTTTTTCAGGCTCATCGATTGGATGGCGTTTGGCAATCCCCAGACTTGAGAAATGTCGGCTGGATTGGGATGAAATCGAGCGTCTCGGTGATGTCCTCGCCGACCTTCCACAGCTTGATGCCGCTGCAGCATGAGCAGGACATCGGCGCCGGATTAACGACACGCCGGCGCTGCAGGTGATCAGGAAGGTTCCGTCGCGTCGAGTTCGGTCTATTTGTTGTGCGTCGTGATATCCGTGTACGTTGTATTCGGGTTCGCGGCTTCTTCGGGAGCGATGCAGATGGTGGGCGAGCAGCTATAGGACGTGCGACCGGTGCCGCGATAAATGTCGACTACCTTTTCGGGCAGTCCGGAATCCCTTGAGGGTGGCTGTTGTGGGCCAGCCGTCACGACAATGTCGAGCGCGCCGATCTGGCGGCCATCGACATCGAAGAAATAGACATTGGTCTGACCAACCGTCGTTCCGATGATGTACACTCGTCGGTTTGTTCGCAGGACGGCATTGACCGTGGTCGGAACTCGCGACCAGCACCTCCTTGATATCCCGCGGCAGGTCCACAATGACTGACTTGTTGACGCCAAGCGGCAAGAAGCGGGCGGTGGCGTCGCTGCTGACGACTCTCATGTCCCCAAAGCTCCTGAAGTGCGGTTCGCCTCCCAAGACGCTATCGGTGGAAACAAATCCGACTACCGCAATGACTGTCATACGCATGATCGCGAGCGGCGACCTGACAGTCGAAGTTAGTAACCCACGCGCCATGTCAGGCTCCCCGTTATCAACTCGTGACCAACGAAATCTACAGAAGTTGTGTTTAAAATTAGTAACTCTCATAAGTTGAGTTTATACCCCGTGGTGCGCTGTTCCGCGACGGCCGCGCCCCCGCTGGCAAGCGCCCGCAGAGGCATCCGGTTAGCGAAACGCTAAAGGCCGGCGCGCTGACATTACTGTAGTACGCCGTTGCATCACGGTGACTTGGTTTTCGGACTATTTCGAGTGCTCCGAAAGCGAGATTGCAGATATTACCGCCGTCCTCACAATCGTGGGCGGAAAAGCGGTCTATGGTGCGGGCGAGTTCGCGAGTCTCGATGACGCGCCGCCGCCGCCCGCGATGCCCGATTGGTCGCCGGTACACAGCTTCGGCCGCGAAGGAGTTGGGGCGCGCCAAAGGTCCCCAAGCAAAACGCCATGATGCGCAAGGCGGCGACCATGTGTGGCTGTTCACACTATTGCAATATTCACGGTCACGAACATGTGACGGCATGGTCGAGTGCGCTGCCGATCTCGGACCTCAAATCCTTCTGGGGTGCGCTGGGGTGTGCTTGTTGGGCGGTGTGAAGAAGAGCAACAATCGAAAAACGCCGGATCATCGGCAGGCAATATCAGGAGACCCTATGAGCAAATCGAGAACTAAGCATCCGGTAGAGGAAGTAGCCGGCAATGGCCTACTCCACCGCAGGGCGCTGCTTGGCCGCGGGCTCGCCTTCGCGGGCGCCGCGGGCGTCGCGGGCGCAACGGCCAGCGGACTGACGACTGGGGCGGCGGCCGAACCGCTCGCCGAGCCTGACTGGGGCTTGGCACCGGGCAACCCGGTTCCCGTCTACCAGACGCCGTCGAAGTTCGCGAAAAACGTGGTGCGCAGTCTCTCCAATCCCGACTTCGAACCGCGCACTTCGCAGTCCCGGGCTCCCCACCAGTTGCTCGACGGCATGATTACGCCGAACGGCGTGTTTTTCACAATCGTGCACGATGGCGTTCCGGACATCGATCCAAGCAAACATCAGCTTTTGATCCATGGCTTGGTCAAGCAGCCACTGATCTTCAGTTATGAAAAGCTGCTGCGCTATCCGATGACGTCGCGTATCGCGTTCATCGAATGCGGCGGTAACAGCGCGGGTCTATTCTCGCCCCGGCCTCTTCAGGCGGATGTTCAGGCGTTGCACGGACTGGTCTCCTGCGCCGAATGGACCGGCGTCAAGCTCTCGACGCTGCTCGATGAGACCGGCATCGACCCGAAGGCGAAATGGTTCATTGGGGAGGGCACCGACGCCGCGCATGTGATGCGCAGCGTTCCGCTCGCCAAGGGATTGGATGACGCGATCATCGCGCTCTACCAGAACGGCGAACCGCTGATGCCGGGCAACGGTTATCCGATGCGCCTCTTGCTGCCCGGCTACGAAGGCAACATGAATATCAAGTACCTGCGGCGGATCAAGCTTCTGCCGAAGGCTGCCTTCAGCTATTGGGAATCGCAAATTTACACCGAGCCTTTGCCGAGCGGGAAGGCGTACCAATTCTATTTCGTCAACGAGGTTAAATCCTTCATCACACATCCCTCCCCGGGACGTTCTTTGCAGCAGCCGGGGCTTTACGAGATTTCCGGTCTGGCCTACTCGGGCAAGGGCAGGATCTCGAAGGTGCAGGTCTCGGCTGACGGCGGCCAAAGCTGGGCTGAGGCCGCACTGCAGGCGCCGGTGCTGAGCATGGCGTTCACGCGATTTCGCATGCCGTGGCAATGGAACGGCGCCTCGGCCATCCTGCAAAGCCGCGCCTGGGACGAAGACGGCAATGTGCAGCCGACGCGCGCGCAGTTTGTTGCAGCGCGCGGCGAACTGCCGTCGATACCGCCGCTTCTGGCGTTTGAGAATCATCATTTCAACGCGATCACGAGTTGGGCGGTCGACCAGAAGGGACAGGTCACACATGCGTATGCATAAAATCCGGCTCCTGTCCGCGGCGGTGACCTTCGCCTTTGGGACCGGTGTCGCGTTCGGCGCAGGCCCGGATCTGGGCGAGCCGATCAGTCCCGCTGAACTCGCGTTGTGGGACATCGACATCCAACCGGACGGCGCGGGATTGCCGGCAGGCAGCGGGACACCCGATCAGGGTGCATCAATCTTTGCCGAACAATGTTCCGCTTGTCACGGCGATGGCGGCAAGGGTGCGGCGACAACGACAAGCGGTGCGCCTGCCGCCCCGCCTGTTGTCAGCGATGTGAAAAGAAATGGCATCGACGACACAACTCTGACCATCGCCAATTACTGGCCGTATGCCACGACCTTGTTCGACTATATCCGCCGGGCGATGCCGTGGACCGCGCCGCGATCCCTGACCGACGATCAGGTTTACGCCCTGACCGCCTATATCCTTGCGGAGAACAAGTTGATCGATGCAAAGCTGACGATCGATGCGCAGACGCTGCCGAAAGTGCAAATGCCCAACCGCGACGGGTTCATTCCGCGTTTCCCCGAGAGAATGCCGAATTGAATTTTCAGGTGACGTCGCAGTCTACGCAATAGTCGACAGCGAGGTGTTCAACTGGGTGGCGGCGATGGCTTCGCCGCCGCGCCGATCCTGCCCTCTGTTCCCGCCAAGAGCCGCCCGATATTGGCCCGATGCATGATCCACAGCAGCGCGGCGAGCGCCGCGAACAGCGCGGCCTGTTGCGGCCCGCCGAAATACCACATCAATACCGGCGTTGTGGCGCTCGCGATGAGCGCGGCGAGCGAGGAATAGCGGGTCACGGCGGCGACGATGAGCCACACCGCGCAGAAGCCGAGCGCTGCCGGCCACGCGAATGCGATCAGAAGGCCGATAAAGGTCGCGACGCCCTTGCCGCCTTTGAATTTGAGCCACACCGGAAACAGGTGACCGAGAAAGGCGCCGAGCGCCGCCGCGACCGCCGCATCCTCCCCGAAGCGGGCCGCGACCAGCACCGCCACAGTGCCCTTTAGCGCATCGCCCATGAGGGTCGCGGCGGCGAGGTCCTTTCGTCCGGTGCGCAACACATTGGTGGCACCGATATTGCCGGACCCGATGGCGCGAATATCCGCGGTGCCGGCGAGCCGTGTGACGATAAGGCCGAACGGGATCGAGCCGGCGAGATAGCCGAATGCGAACGCGGCTGCCCAGACCGGCAGGGCGGCCACAAGCGCTGCGGGATCGATCATGGCCATCCTCGGCAAAACGGCATGGTTCGACGGGAGGACCCCGCTAATGCGCGGAGGCTTTGCGGGCGGTGGGACTGTGAGGCGTATTTTTCCTCACATGGAAGCCTGCCTTGCGTGCGTCTTCTTCGGTTGCGAAGGCGAGCATGTCTTTGAACGAATTATCGTTGGAGTTGCATAGAAGATTTTTATCGGTGCTGTACCACTGGAAGCGCTTGTTTGCGGTGACGAAGGTCTCGAGGTCGGTTTCGCAATAGGCACAGCGCAGAAAAGTTTCGTGGCCCGCGGACGGGCGAACGACATGGAATTTGTTTCGCACGTACTGGCTTTCGGACGGTTCATGGACGATGCAGTTGGAATTGCGGCACCGGACACCCACCGACTTCGGCTGGTCGTAAACCGGCAACCGGTCTTTTTGGAATCCGAATTCGAAGCGGCGCAGCGATCGCGAGTGCAGTCCAAGCAGCATCGAAATCAGCGCCATGCGGACCGGCACGCCGTAGGCGGCCTGCTGGAAATAGATGGCCCGGATATCGGAGTCGACCGCGGCGTCGAGTTCGCCGACGCGCGGTAGCGGATGCATGACGCTCGCCTCGGAATATTTTGCGTTTCGCAAAAAGGCCGCGTCGATCCTCGGATAAGACACGTCCTTGTCGGCCCACCGCTCCTTCTGGAATCGCGTGACATAGACGGCGTCGATTTTCTTCTCGACGGCGATGCGTTCGTAGTCGATTTCCGGTCCGGAAAAGAGCGACGGCTGGTGGGGTTGGTCCGACGTGACATACAACGCATCGATGGGTGCTTTGCCTTGTTCCAGCGGGCGAGTGACGATCCGGCTCGGGTATTCCTCGCGCAAGCGTCGATCGACATGGGAAGGCAATTCCATGCCGGGCGCGGGCAACGGTTCGATGATGGCGCCGAACCGCGCGAGCGCATAAACGAACGAATGAATGGTTCTGCTGCCCCTCAAGTCGCCTGAAATCGCGATTTTGAGATTCTTGATCGATTTGTGCTTCTGCCTTAGCGTGAACAAGTCGCACAGCGTCTGGGTCGGATGTTCGTGACTGCCGTCCCCGCCATTGATGACCGGCACCGCCGCGTATTCGGCCGCAAGGCGCGCCGCGCCGTCGCGGGGATGGCGAATGACCAGCACATCGGCATAGTTGCCGACGACGCGGACCGAATCCGCGAGGCTCTCGCCCTTGGCCGCCGAACTCGTCGCCGGATCCGCGCTGGTGATGATCGAGCCTCCGAGGCGCAGCATCGCGCTTTCGAACGACAGGCGGGTCCGCGTGCTCGGCTCAAAAAAAAGCGTTGCCAGAATGTAATCGGAGGCGATGCGCTTGCCGCGGCCGATCCGGTATTTCAGCTGAGGGTCGCCCAGTTCATTGAGATAGGATTTCGCGATGTCGAATATGCTCTCGATCTCGCTGTTCGAAAGATCATTGATGGAGACGAGATGGCGCGTCAGGCGCTTGGATGCTTGCGTTATGTTCCGTCTCGCCATTACGTCCCTCGTGATGCAAGTAGAGCGGCTTCCATAGCCTTGCCGTCATCGCTCTTCTTCGCCCGATCGTTGGCCCCGTAGCCCGCGTCGAGCCACGCCCAGGATATCGCTGCGCTCATCCGGGCTGCGCACGCGCCCCAGATAGACGGTGCCCGGTTGATTCACGTGGCTATCGCGCAAATGACACCTCCGAGCCGGCGAGACGATTCAAACCGATCGAATTCCGCTTTAAATAGAGACGCGACGCGCCAGGAACAACAGTGGCGCTTCGGTGGATCAAGCGCCGGCCGGTGATCTCGCCAGGCGACGGCCCACCCGTCCCCCCACGCGCAATGCCGGCGGAGAACGAGTGCTATTTTCGCAGCCATATCCATTAAAGCGGGACCTATAGGAGCTAACGCAGGGGGCCGCAAGGCCGCGTGCCGAAACGTCCCCAGGCTTCGCGCCGATGATAAGATGATGGTTCCGCCGCATCTGCGGCTTCGCGCGATGGATTGCCATGACGGCCAGCAAAGGCTTCGGCATCGACGACGTCTTCAACCAGTCGCCGCCCTACCAGGACGTCGATCTGTTCGCGTCAGACGCGGCGCTTCGCGGCGCAGTTGCGGCCTTAGGCGCGGGTGCGGACTCCGCCACGCTTTCCGCCTTCGGGCGGCATTGGGGCGCGGCCGAGATGTTCGAGGCGGGCCGGCTTGCGAACGAAAATCCGCCCAAGCTGAAGGCGTATGACGCCAAGGGATACCGTCGCGACACGATCGAGTTCCATCCGGCCTATCACCGCCTGATGGAGGAGAGCATCACGGCGGGGCTTGCCGCAATCACGTGGCGCGCCGACGGCACCCGGGCGGCGGCGCCCGCTGAGGTTGCCCGCGCGGCGTGCTACTACATGGTGGCCCAGGTCGAGAACGGTCACATGTGTCCGGTCACCATGACGCGGGCGGCGGTGGCGACGCTTGCGGCCGAGCCTGGACTTGCCGGCACGGTCCTGCCGAAGATTCTGGCGCGCCGCTATGATCCGGCGCCGCTGCCATGGAGCGAAAAATCCGGGATGACGCTCGGCATGGGCATGACCGAGCGGCAGGGCGGCACCGACGTACGCGCCAATACCAGCCGGGCGCAGCGCGTCGCCGACGGATACGTCATCAACGGGCACAAATGGTTCCTGTCGGCGCCCACGAGCGACGCGTTCCTGGTGCTCGCCCAATTGAAGGACGACGCGGAGGAGGGCCTCACCTGCTTCCTGATGCCGCGCTTGCGACCCGACGGCAACCTTAACGGTATGCGGCTGCAACGGCTCAAGGACAAACTCGGCAACCGCTCGAACGCGTCCGCCGAAGTCGAATTCGCCGATGCCTTGGCGTGGCGCGTCGGCGATCCGGGGAGGGGCGTGCGCACCATCATCGATATGGTGCAATTGACACGGCTCGATTGCGCCGTCGCGTCGGCCGGGTTGATCCGCGGTGCCCTGGCGCAGACGCTGCATCACGCCCGCCACCGCAGCGTATTCGGGCGACTGCTCGCCGATCAGCCGCTGATGCGCACGGTGCTGGCCGCCCTCGCCTTGGAGCAGGAGGGTGCCGTCGCTGCCGTGATGCGGCTGTGCCGTTCGTTCGATCTCATGGCGACGAGCGCGCGCGAGGCGGCGCGGGCGCGCCTGCTGACGCCGGTCGTCAAATACTGGGTCTGCAAGACGGCGCCGGCCTTTGTGTACGAGGCCATGGAGTGCCTGGGCGGCAATGGCTACGTGGAGGAAAGCATCCTGGCGCGCTATTATCGCGAGGCGCCGGTCAATGCGATCTGGGAGGGCTCCGGCAACGTCGTTTGCCTCGACGTATTGCGCGCGTTCGCGCGCGAGCCGGAGGCGGCGGCCGTGGTGCTCGGCGAATTGAAGCGCGAGACCGAAGGCCTGCCGGGCGCGACGGAAGCGGCCGGCGGGATCGAGGCGATGCTGGGATCATCCGTGCTCGAAGCTAACGCCCGCGGCCTGGTCGAGCGGCTGGGGCTCCTTGCTGCCGCCGCGGCGTGCCGGGAATGCGCGCCGGCGCGGATCGCGGAGGCTTTTGCAGCGGCATATCTCGGGTCATCTGCGATGCGCACCTACGGGGCGCGCCCGCTCGCCGAACAGGATGCCGCCATGCTGCTCGATCGCGCGTTGCCTGCTTGACTTGGTCAGCTTGACCTTGATCAACACCGTCGCGGCATCCATATGGCAGCGATAACGGGCGCGAGGCGGCATCGATGAACCTGCATCAACACGCGTCCGATCACGGGAGCAACGACGCTTCCGGCGCCGTCAAAGACCCGGTTTGCAGCATGACGGTCGACCCGCAGAAGACGCCGCATCGCGGGAGTCATTCCGGGATCGCATACTTCTTCTGTTCGGCCCGCTGCCGCGACAAGTTCGAGCACGAACCGTTGCGATTCACGAGCGCGAACGTCACGCCGGCTGCCGCAGCGAAATCCGCACCGCCCGCGCCTGCCGACACCATCTACACCTGCCCGATGCATCCGCAGATCCGCCAGCCCAGACCCGGGAATTGTCCGATCTGCGGCATGACGCTCGAGCCGGAGCTCGCGTCCGCGGACGCCGGACCGAACCAAGAACTCGCCGACATGCAGCGTCGATTCTGGATCGGCCTCGCGCTGGCCGTCCCCGTCGTCATTCTCGACATGGGTGGACACCTGGCAAACTTGCACGCCTTTGTGTCGCCTGCCGTGTCGGCATGGATCGAGCTCTGTCTCGCAACTCCCGTCGTGCTGTGGGGCGGATGGCTGTTCTTCGAGCGGGCCTGGCAATCATTGCGGACGCGCAATCTCAACATGTTCACCCTTATTGCCATGGGGACCGGCGTCTCTTGGGTCTACAGCGTACTCGCGACTCTCATGCCGTCGTGGTTCCCGCCAACGTTTCGCGGCGCCGACGGCACCGTGGCGGTCTATTTCGAAGCGGCCGCCGCGATCACGGTGCTGGTGCTGCTGGGGCAGGTTCTCGAATTGCGTGCCCGTGAGCAGACCGGCGGCGCGATCCGGGCGCTGCTCGATCTCGCGCCCAAGACCGCCCGGCGCGTGCGCGCCGACGGAGCCGACGAGGATATCGGATTGGACGCGGTCGTGGTAGGCGATCGGCTGCGCGTGCGTCCGGGCGAGAAGGTGCCGGTCGACGGCGAAATGCTCGAAGGCCGCGGCATCATCGACGAATCCATGGTCACCGGTGAGTCAATGCCGGTGACCAAACATCCCGGCGAACCGCTGATCGGCGGCACCATGAACCAGACGGGCGGCTTCGTCATGCGTGCCGACAAGGTCGGCAGCGAGACGTTGTTGTCCCGCATCGTCCAGATGGTGGCGCAGGCGCAACGCAGCCGCGCCCCGATCCAGCGGCTTGCCGATAGGGTTTCCGGCTGGTTCGTGCCGCTGGTGATCGCGGTGGCGGTCCTTGCGTTCGTCGCATGGGCGGTGTGGGGGCCGGAGCCGCGCTATGCCTTCGGCCTGGTGGCGGCAGTCTCCGTTCTGATCATCGCGTGTCCATGCGCGCTCGGCCTCGCGACGCCGATGTCGATCATGGTGGGAGTAGGCCGCGGCGCCCAGGTCGGCGTGCTCATCAAGAACGCGGAAGCGCTTGAGCGGTTCGAGAAGGTCGACACCGTGGTGGTCGACAAGACCGGCACGCTGACGGAGGGCAAGCCGAAGCTCGTCGCGGTCGCGCCTGCTGCCGCATGGGACGAGAATGATTTGCTGCGTCTTGCCGCGAGCCTCGAGCGCGGCAGCGAACATCCACTGGCGGCGGCCATCGTTGCGGCGGCGCAGGATCGCGGGCTCACGCTCGCCGAGGCAGGAGACTTTAACTCTCCGGCCGGCAAGGGCGTTACCGGAACAGTAGAGGGCCGGCGCGTCGCCATCGGCAACGCGCGCATGATGGTGGATGCCGGCATCGACGTGGCGGCGCTCGCGGCGGAAGCCGAGCGGCTGCGCCAGGAGGGCGCCACCGCGTTGTTCGCGAGCGTCGACGGCAGCGCCGCCGGGGTGCTGGCAATCGCCGATCCGGTCAAGGCGACGACGCCTGCGGCGGTCGCGGCGTTGCGCAAGGAGGGGATCCGCATCGTGATGCTGACCGGCGACAACCGCACCACTGCGGAGGCGGTCGCGCGCCGCCTGGGGATCACCGAAGTCGAGGCCGAAATCTTGCCCGCCGACAAGGGGCGCGTGGTCGAGAAGCTGAGGAAAGGCGGCCACGTTGTCGCGATGGCGGGCGATGGCGTCAACGACGCGCCGGCACTCGCCGCCGCCGACGTCGGCATCGCCATGGGCACCGGCACTGACGTTGCGATCGAAAGCGCCGGCGTGACGCTGCTGCGCGGTGACCTCCAAGGGATCGTCGCGGCGCGCCGCCTGTCGCGCGCCACTATGGGGAACATCCGGCAGAATCTGTTCTTCGCCTTCATCTACAACGCCGCCGGCGTGCCGATCGCGGCCGGGATTCTCTACCCGGTGACGGGCCTGCTACTGTCGCCGGTGATCGCGGCGCTGGCGATGGCGCTGTCGTCCGTCAGCGTCATCGGCAACGCGTTGCGGCTCCGGTTCGTGAAAATATCGGACTGAGGGAGTCTCGATTGAGTGGAAATCACTCGTAGGATGGCAAAGCCAACGGGTCCGGCCGTCGGCCGGCCCGATGACAGGCTCCGCGTGCCCATGCGGCTCGGCTCTAAAGCGGTGGCCACGCTTCGCTTTGCTCACCCGACCGACCGCGTGGATCTCATCGGAACACGCTCTCTGAAAGCCGTAATCACTCGCGCGTCGCGGCCCCGCGAATGTGAGCCAGCCGGTCGAGTGCGCCCTGCAGGATGAAGATTGCCGCATGCTGGTCGATCACGGCCTTGCGCCGGGCGCGGCTCATGTCGGCGGCGATCAGTTCGCGCTCGACGGCCGCGGTCGACAGGCGTTCGTCCCACAGCGCGATCGGCAAGTCCGTCATGCGCGCCAGATTGCGCGCAAACGAGCGCGCGGACTGGGCGCTCGCCCCCTCGCTGCCGTCCATGTTGATGGGCAGGCCGAGCACGATGGCGACCGCCTTACGCTCGGCGGCGAGCGCCAGCAGTCGCATCGCGTCATCGGAGAAGCGCGTGCGCGCGATCGTTTCCACTGCGGTCGCGAGCCGGCGGTCGGGATCGCTGGTCGCGACCCCGATGGTTTTGGTGCCGAGGTCGAGGCCGAGCAGACTGCCGCGCGCAGGCAGGTGCGGAGCAAGCTCGGCAAGCGCGAGGATGGCGGCTGGCGCGGAAGGCATGGCGGTCATTAGCACGCCGGTCGGTGGGGCGGCAAAGCGCACGTCACATCGCCCGCGCCTTCCTGATTTCACCCCGTACCCAATAATCCGACAGACGGGACGGTGAATAAGGGTCGACTCGGAAACGTTCTCCCAAGCGGCGAGGACTATCGCCCACACGATGTTGAGGAAATGGCACGACGACCGGGTGTCTGTGTACCGCCTTCCAGGGGCGCGCACTGTGCGGGGCGCATAGCGGCTTGGCGGCGGCGGCAATTCTGAGCATAATTCGCTGAACGCGGCCGGCACCAGAGCGGTGCTGACGGTCGTATCGACCGTGGGTCCGATGAGAAACCTTTCGTGGGTTGATCGTCGCCATTGGACCGAAGGATCGTTTCAGGCGGCGGAGAGTTTGGCGTATTGAGGCGCCGGTGTTTCGCACAAGGAGACCAACCGTGAAAATGAAATCAGTGATGACCGCATGCGTTTTTGCCTTTCTCGCTATTCCACTCGCGGCACATGCTCAGGGCGTTGGCCGGGGCATCCGCGAAGGGGCGCATCAAGGGCGCCACGTCGGCCATCGCGTACTTGGCCCGGTCGGAGGCTTTGTTGGTAATGTAGTCGGCGGGGCCGCTGGCGGTGTCGTCGGCGGAGTCAACGGTGCGCTGGGGATACGCCCTTATCGGCGCCACCATTATCATCACCGCTGAACGGCGCCGCATGGGCGCCACGGGCTCGCAGGCAGGGCGCCCATCGCGTTGGCACCGGTCGGGTGCGCGTGTCTGCCTTGCCGTGAACCTGATCAAGGCATTTCACGACTGAACCAATCAGCAGTGCGGACTTTAGACGAATGTCCGCGCATCGCACTTGGATTGCTTTCCGTCATGTCCGTAGGCGCTGTCGCGGCGATGACGGCGCAGACCGCTTCGGCCGGGTTTGTCCAAGTGTACGTTTCCGTGCCAGCCATTCACATTTCGGTCCCAACCGTCCATGCTTCGGCTTCGACCGTCGCGTTCAACAGCGCGACTTTCAATCGGTCGACATCGTGACGGTGTAGCCGCACACGCGAAGGCACCTCGTCTAGCCGCTGGAAACAATCTCGATAGATCGGCGGGCCCGCTTGACTCTATCGGTCGCGCGCTGTATTTAACCTGAAGGTTATTTAACTATTTGGTATAATACATCATGCCGACCGATCGCCTCAGCGCCACCTTCTCGGCCCTCGCCGACCCGACGCGCCGCGCCATCCTGGCGCGGCTGGCGCTAGGCGAAACCTCGGTGACCGAGCTTGCCGAGCCGTTCGCCATGAGCCTCCCAGCGGTTTCCAAGCATCTCAAGGTGCTGGAGCGCGCCGGCTTGATCGCGCGCGGCCGCGAGGCGCAGTGGCGGCCATGCCGGATCGAGGCGAACGCCCTCAAGGGGGTCGACGATTGGCTCGAAAACTATCGCCGCCTCTGGGAAGAACGCTTCGATCGCCTGGACGCGTACCTTCATGAACTGCAAGCCAAGGAGAAGAAGCGTGGCCGCAAAAAGTAGCGCAAGAAGTAGAACAGATAGCGTCGATACCGTGCAGGACCCACGGTCGATCATCGCGACGCGCGTATTCGATGCGCCGCGCAAGCTTGTTTTCGAAGCGTTCACCGATCCGAAACATCTGTCGCAGTGGTGGGGACCGATCGGCTTTTCCACCACCACCCACGCCATCGAGGTGCGGCCGGGCGGCATCTGGCGGTTCGTCATGCACGGCCCCGACGGCCGCGATTACCACAACCGGATCACCTACGACGAGGTGGTGAAGCCCGAACGGTTGGTCTACCGCCACGGCGGCGGCGAGGATGCCGAGCCGGTAAAATTTCAGGTGACCGTGACGTTCGAGGATATCGGCGGCAAGACCCAGCTCACCATGCACATGCTGTTCCCCTCGGCAGCCGAACGCGACCGGGTCATCGGGGAATATAGCGCCGCCAAAGGTTTGGTCGAAACGCTCGGACGTCTCGAACAGTATCTCACGACGATGGATTGGCCGCCGAACGACTGATCGCAAGGGAGGACAAACATGGAAAGCAGTGCAGTGACCAAGCCGAGCATCACGCAAGACAACTCTTTCCGCGAATTCGTCATCTCGCGGATGTTTGATGCGCCGCGCGGCCTTGTGTGGAAAGCGTTCACCACGGCCGAACATCTCAAACATTGGTGGGGGCCGAAGGGATTCAAGATGCTGTCTTGCAAGTTGGATCTGCGCCCCGGCGGCGTCTTTCACTACGGCATGCAGGCGCCGAACGGCGCCGAGATGTGGGGCAGGTGGGTGTTTCGCGAAATCGTCGAGCCGGAGCGGCTCACCATCGTCGTCTCGTTTTCCGACAAGGATGGCGGCATCACGCGGCATCCGTTCGCGCCGGTGTGGCCGGCGGAAATGCTCGGAACCTCCACCTTCGCCGAGCAGGGCGGCAAGACCCTGCTGACCACCCGCACGACCGCCTTCAACGCCACCGACGAGGAGCGCAAGGCCTTCGAGGCTGGGTTCGACGGCATGGAGCAGGGCTTCACCGGGACGTTCGACCAACTTGCCGCCTATCTGGCGAAAATGTGAGCCGGACGGAAACGTCATCAGCCAAACGAGGAGTCTACGATGCAACTCAATCCGTATCTGGTGTTCGCCGGCAATTGCGAGGCGGCCTTCAAGTTCTACCAGCGCGTGCTCGGCGGCAAGATTGTCGCTATGCTCCCCCACGAAGGCACGCCGGCGGCGGACCACGTGCCGCCCGAATGGCGCAGCAAGATCATCCACGCCCGCCTGGTCGTGGGCGACAAGGTCCTGATGGGTTCCGACGCTCCGCCCGATCGCTACGAAACGATGAAAGGTTTCAGCGTGTCGCTTGGGATCGAGGACCCCGCGGAGGCGGAACGCATTTTTCACGCCCTCGCGGAAAACGGGACGGTACGGATGCCGATCCAGGAAACGTTCTGGGCGCGGCGCTTCGGCATGCTGGTCGATCAATTCACGACACCATGGATGATCAACTGCGAGAAGCCAGCCTGACCTCGCGACCGGTCCAGGCGACCTCAACAACCACGTTGAAATCCAACGGCCGCGGACACTTTGCGTCCCGGCGAAAGATGAGGAGTTCCGATGTCAGTCACCGCAGAGGCCACCCCATTCGTCGGTCGAGAAGTCGTCTTCAGCCGCACATTCGAGGCGCCACGCAGCCTCGTGTTCAAGGCATGGACCGATCCGAAGCACGTCGCGATGTGGTGGGGGCCGGAGGGCTTCACGAACCCGGTCTGCGAAATGGACGTGCGGCCCGGCGGCGCCCTCCGGATTGTCATGCGGGCGCCCGACGACGCCCCCGCTCAATTCCGCGGCGATCATCCGATGACGGGTGTATTCCGGGAGATCGTCGAACCGGAGCGGCTCGTCATCACCATTGCGGTGGATGACGCGAGCGGCAATCGGGTGCTCGAGACGCTGAATACCGCGACGTTCGTCGAGCACGGCGGCAGGACCACGCTCACCTTGCACGTGCGCATCGTCAAAGCGACCGCGCAGGCCGCCGGAATGCTCGCCGGCATGGAACAGGGCTGGGGCCAGAGCCTCGACAAGCTCGTGGACTTTGTGACAGGCGGCCTTTGATGGACACGGCGGGCGGGATCGAACGCGGAAACACCGGTTCGCTCCCGCGCTTCGGCCTCAATTCGTGACCGTGCGCCCGAGCTCCTTTTCGATCGCCGCGATGACGCGGGCGTCGGTCGGCTCGATCTCCGACGGGAAGCTTGCCGCGATCAGGCCGTCGCGGCCGATCAGGTATTTGTGGAAATTCCAGCGCGGCGGGTCGAGTGGCCGCTGCGCGGTCGCCCATTTGTAGAACGGGTGCGAACCCGCGCCCCGGACCTCGGCCTTGGCGGTGATCGGGAAGCTCGCGCCATATTGGTGCAGCGCGGTCTCCGCGATCTCGGCAGCGCCGCCCGGTTCCTGGCCTCCGAAGTCGTTGGACGGCACGCCGACAATCAGCAGGCCGCGGTCGCGGTAGCGCGTCCACAATTGCTGCAGCCCGGTATATTGCGGCGTGTAGCCACATTGGGACGCGGTGTTGACGATCAGGATCGGCTTACCGGCATATTCGGCAAGCTGGATGTCGCCGCCCTTTAGGCCTGCGAAATGAAACGCGAAAGCAGTGATGCGGCTCATTCCGGGCGCCTGCGCCCGTGCCGGCGATGCCAGCAGGCCGGCCATGATGGAGAGGAAAATCCTGCGATCGGTGAGCATGATGCATCTCCCAGGTTCATGGTCGAAGCATAGCAGAACCCACCGCCCGCATCCACTTGAGAGATTTCGCCGGCGCAGCTAACAAGACGCCAACCGCGAGACTTTGGTGATCTGGTGATCTAAGGATTGTTGAACCCCGGACTCTATCGAAGAACCCTATCGATGAGCCTCAACGATTCGCCGGGCGCCATGGCGGGAAGAGTGGCAGAGGGCGCGTTGAGGGCGATCGGATTGGCCGCGGCTGTTTGCATAAGCCTGGGCGCTTTCCCGATTTCCGCACCGGCTGCCAATGCCAGGGATTGCATCGCCGTGCAGGACAGCGACGCGGACGACGCCCTGACCTACCGCAACGCCTGCAACCGCGAGATCATATTCTATTATTGCGTGGTCGATCCACGGCGCATCGAAGTCGCGCCGTGCCGCCGCGTCATCTTCGGCACCCGCCGCGTCTATCTGCAGGGATCGCGAGCCCAGCTCTTCCTGACCCAGGATATGGAGCCACAGACGGCATACGACATCAAGCTGTGGGGCGGCACCAAGATCAAATGGGCGGCCTGCGACGCCGAACTTGGCGGCCTCGAATCCTTCCAGCCCAAGGGCAACGCGGCGCTGGACTTTTCCTATGAATGCCACGAGTGACGTCGATCTATCCGGTCATCGACTTGTGATGTGCTCATGTGGCGATGGTGGCGGGCGGCATTCCGGCACTCCCGGGGCCTTGGCCGCCCGCACGGGAACTCCGCGGCGGCGGCCGCGTTGTAATACGCCGGGGGGTATCCGGAGCGTTCACCCAGATTTATCGGCGGGTTGGATGCTGGCGCCGAACAAGCCCGCCCCGAAGTTCGCAGTCGCCATAGTAATATTGGTAACGTGCGTGGTTGGTGCGGGCGCCGTTTATCAGCAGGTCGCATCCGACCAGGCCGTCGACGGGTTGCCGACGCTCGCGGCCGTTGATTTGCCGTCAATTCCTCTAAGCCACGCACCGAACCGCGTCGCCGCCATCGCGCCGGACGCTGTCCCAAGTGCCATCGTCTCCTCGGCTTTTCAGACGATCGCCACCGCTCCGGATCCTCGGCCTCAGCCGGCGCCGCCGCCGGGACCGATCACTGACGGCTCCGCGCATACGGCCCCTGTCGTACTGGATCGCGTAACGGCCGACGACACCGTAGTCGCGCCGAGTGTGCCCGACGCGAAACCGCCTGTCCGGAAACCGAAGCCCGCCCGCACCACCACGATGGTTCAAGTCTATCTCACGCCCGGCGGGCAGCAGGTTGCGGTGCACCGGCCGGTCAAGTCAGTCGGTTCGATGTTCGAACCCTGGAGCGGCTTTGAAAATGCGCCTGCCGAACATACGCCGCGGTTAAGCCATCGCCTTGGCCTCGCCCGCTCGGGACAGTTCGAGCCGCCATTCGGCGGCAAGATTTTTTCACGCTGAATAGAGCTGAATAGAAAAGGCGCGGCACTTGACGTGCCGCGCCTTTGTCTTGCCGAGACCTTGGACGTCAGATCACGACAGAACGCCATACTTCTTGAACCAGGCGTCCATCCGCTTCCAGCCGTCCTCGGCGGCTTCCTTGCGGTAGCTCGCCCGGTAATCGGCGTGGAAACCGTGAGGGGCGCCCGGATAGATCACGAATTCGGCGGTCTTGCCGGCGGCCTTGAGGGTTGCTTCCATCTTCTTGACGTCGTCGACCGAGATGCCCTGGTCCTCGGCGCCGTAAAGGCCGAGCACCGGCTCCTTGACCTGCGCAGCGGACGCGATGGCGTTGACCGGCATCGCCTCGCTCGGCGGATCGGAAAGGCTGCCATAGAAGGCGACGCCGGCTTTGAGGCTCGGATTGTGGGTCGAATAACGCCATACGGTGCGGCCGCCGCGGCAATATCCCATGATGCCGAGCTTGTCGGTGTTGCCGCCCTGTGACTTTGCCCACGCGACCGTGGCATCGAGATCGGCGAACAGCTCGTCGTCGGTCTTGGCGTTCACGACCGGGAACAACTGCGGCATTTCGGTGATCTTGGTGAGGTCACCCTTGCGGAAGTAATAGTCCGGCGCGACCGCGAAGGCGCCTAGCTTGGCGAGCCGGCGGGTGACGTCCTTGATGTATTCGTGCAGGCCGAAAATCTCCATTGAGACCAGGATCACGGGCGGATTGGCGACGCCTGCAGGCTTCGCGTAGTATACCGGCATGTCGCCGCCCGTGACGGCGACCTTGGCATCGCCAACTGTAAGTCCTGTGGTATCGGTCTTGATGGCCTCGGCGCGCACCGGGCCGGCAGCGAGCGTATAGCCCGCGGCGGTCGCGGCCGATGCCGTCATGAAGCCGCGCCGCGATAGCGGCGCAAACTTGGTCAAGCCTCGGATATCCTGCATCTTGGTCTGCACGTTCATTTCCAACCTCCCTGATCGACTCGGGTGAGCTTGATGTTACCGGCGGCGTAACTCGGAGCGCCAAGCAATGCATGAAGCAACGCATGGCGCCGAACTATGCCAAGAACATCATGACAACAACATAGCAGGCGCTATGCGCGGTGGCGATGGGGACCTTGCCGGCGCCGGTTGTTCCCTTCGCGCGCGAAAATGTTCTACCATGGGGTCGGTCAATCCACAGGAGGGTTTTATGCCGGAAGTCGTGTTCTATTCGCTCGGCGGTCGTTCGGTTGAGCAGAAGCGTGCCTTGATCAAGGATTTCACCGACGCGGTGGTGAAGAACTACAAGGTCGAGCCGAGCGCCGTGACCATCACGATCGTCGAGTCCGCCAAGGAGGACAAGGCGAAGGGCGGCGTACTGTTCAGCGACATGGCAGCCGCGAAGAAATAGCGCCGCCTCGCGCTTGCCCGACGGCCGCGGTCGCGTCGCGCGCGGTCCGGCAAATCTCCGCTATGTAATTAGAAGGTTTCCAGTTTTCGGACGCGATTTCGCCATTGCGGCCGGCGTGAATTGGGTATTTACGTCGGCAAAACGCATTCCGGGAGCGTGTCCATGGGCGGTTTTTCAGACGCATTTCAATCCGGCCTGATCCTGCTGCGCGAAGGATTGGAGGCCATGCTCGTAATCGCGGCGCTGGCGGCTTTTCTGCATCGCGCCGGAGCCACCGACAAAGTGAAGGCGGTGTATGCCGGAGCTATCATTGCGATCGTGGCAAGCTTCGGCGCAGCCTATGTGTTCGAGAAATATTTTTCCGGCCAGCACAACGACTTCATGGAAGCCGGCGTGATGGTGATCGCGGCGCTGCTCATGCTCTACATGAGCGGATGGCTGTTCCTGCGCCAGGATCCCAAGGCGTGGATGGCGGAGCTGCGCCGCTCAGCCGAGCGCGCGCTCGGCTACGGCACTGCTTTCGGGCTCGCCGCGATCGCATTTCTCGCCGTGTTTCGCGAGGGCGGTGAGACCATCCTGATGCTGCACGCGGCTGCGACCCAGAGTGGCGGCTGGAACGCCGGCCTGGTGTCGGGCCTTGCGGTCGCTGCGGTCGCGCTGGCGGTGATCTACTACCTGATGCAGAAGTCCGCGAACCTGCTGCCGCTGCGCCCGGTATTTCTGGTGACGTCGGCCTTCCTGTTCATCATGGGCCTGCGCTTCATCGGCGGCGCGATCCAGGAGCTGCAGGAGCAGACGGTGTTGACCGACACCGACCTGCCGCTTCCCGAGTGGCTCCGGCAAACACTGGACACGCTCGGATTCAACCCCAGTTGGGAAGCGTTTGCCGTTGAACTATCGTCGCCCTGGTTGCGGTCGCGAGCACGATTGCGTTGCGCCTGCGCCGCCCGAAGTCGGCGGTGGCGGCGGAGTAAGGACGATAGGTCGCAGCAACGCGGCCAAGGTTCGCTGCCGGCGCGCCGATAACCTGCGCTGCGTCAGCTCGCTAATCGGCGGGGCTCGCGGTCATGCAGTCGCGGACCGTAGGCGCACCATTCGCCGTCGCGGCGAAACGATTGTCATCCGGTTGACAGGTCGGCCGACGGATCAACCGCGTCGCCCGGGTCGGCGAATTTCATTCACCTTCCGTTCACGGATATCCGGATACTTTGGCCAACCATATCAAAGTGGCTCCATCGCCGGTGTCCCTGGAATTTCCTGGGTTGGGACACCAAATTGCCGAAAATGGCTTGTTGAATTCACTTTGGTAAAGGGTGAACAGCGATGGCGCGGGCTGAACCTTATCTCGGACGGTTTCTGTCGAAGATTCCTGCTGGCGGTGGTGCCGGGCCTAGCGGCCAGCGCGCTCGCGGTGTTCGTGCTCTACGCGGTCCATTTGTCGCGTATGCCGGAGCCTAGTCGACCGGCTCACCGGCGTGGCGCCGGAAACCGCGTCCGTGAGTGACGGCCTCTCCAGCGAGGAGCGGCGCGAACTCACTCGCCAGATGCTCAAGGCGCGTCGCGAAAACCCGGAAGTTCCAGCGCTGGTACGGCCGACACCTCGTCCGGCAACAAGCGCAGCCGCCCAGACCGGAGATACTCCGGCGTCCGCGGCCGATGAAAAGGTACGCGCGGAGCGCACCGCAACCGTGACGCCGTCCGCTGCCGCCCCGCGGCCGGCCCGGCTCCGCGCGGAGCCCGTCGTTCAGGCGCCCGCGGTGGTGATGGCGGCGGTTCCGCCGCCCGCAGCCGCCACGCCGGCATCCCCCATTGTTGCTGCTCCACCTGCGACTGCCTCGGTGCCTCCGGGGACCGCAGTCGGGCCGGCGCCGACGCCGTTGCCGTCGGTCGAGGTGAACACGTCGAGTGAGCCCCCGCCCGAACAGCACGGCTTTGCCCACAACGTGTTTTCGTCGTTTTCGTATCTCGCCGGGACCGCAGCGAACGCCACCGGCAATACGGTGAACTGGGTGATCGACTTGCCCGGCAAGGCAATTTCCGCGGGCGGCAGATTGATCGGCCGCGATGCGACGGCGGCCAATCCGCCAGCCAATTCGCCGCCGCCCGCCGAGGCGCCGCCGCCGAAGCGTAACTACCTATAGGCGGCTGCCGCCGGAGCTTTTTGATCCCCCCGATTTGCGTATGCCTGACCTGATACGCGTGATGTTGCGGGCTCGTAAGCACCCTTCGTCAAGTCAAGAATTTGACGACTTTTCCGTGGATTGCGTCATTAAGATGAAGCGTCTTGCGAGCTGGCGGTTCACCACGCCGGCGGTATGGCATCACGTCGCGCCCGTCGATTGCTGCATTGCAATATTTCCATGATAATGTAAGCCATGGTGACCTATTGGGGGCGGTGCCATCCTTACCGGGAAGAAGCGAGATGAGCGGTGTTTGGAAGACAAAATTCGGATCACGCCGGGTTCGGCGTGACCCGCCGACCTTGGCGGAGGCGATCGCGGCGGCTCGCGGGCTGACCGAAGATCTGCAGCAGCAGGTCGAGATCGCGGCGTCCCTGATGGACCTGCCACCCGATCAAGTGAGGAGCGAGGTGCTGAAGGCGGGCGTCCCGCGTAAGGACCTCAGCACGGTGGCGTTCGTCGGACGTCCGGGCTCTCCGCGCACCGTGGTGGTGGAGCGCAAGGTGAGCCGCCGCCTGCCTGCCGGTAAGACCTTGAGCAAGGGCTTCGACAAGGGCTTCAGCCGCTAAGTTGCTTTTCGCGCGACGCCTTCAAGTCCAGCCTTCGATACCCACATACCGGCTGGGGACCTGGAGGCTTAAGCCATGAAGCAATACCACATCGGATGGGCGGCGCGGGTGGGTGCCGTCGTGCTCGCGGCTGCCGCGATGGCCGCGCCGGCCCGTGGCGCCGATGAGCCCGACCTCATTTTCAGGCGCTCGACGGTGTTCAAGTTCCTTACGCCAAACGACAAGCTCGCGACCTACGGCTTGGATGACCCGGAAGTGGACGGCGTCGCCTGCCATTTCACCGTGCCGGAGAAGGGCGGCCTCAAGGGCTGGATCGGCATCGCCGAGCAGGTGTCCGACATTTCGCTATCGTGCTCCCAGACCGGGCCGATCCACTTCAAGCAGAAATTCGCCCAAGGCGAGGATGTTTTTCGCGCACGCCGGTCGTTCTTCTTCAAGAAGATGCAGATTGTGCGAGGGTGCGACGTCAAGCGCAACGTGCTGGTCTATATGGTTTATTCCGATAAACTGATCGAAGGATCGCCGAAGAACTCGACCTCCGCGGTGCCGGTCATGCCGTGGGGCTCGAACGGTGAGGTGCAGAAATGCTCCGACTGGGTGGAGAAGTGAGGCAGGCGCCGTGACGGTCTATGTCGACGACGCGATCTGGAACTGGCGCGGCCTCCAATGGTGCCATCTCATGGCCGACGACACCGATCAGCTGCATCGCTTCGCGGCCCGGCTCGGCGTTCACCGTTCCTCCTATCGGGGGCCGCCGAAGACGAGCGCGCCCCATTACGACCTGACCGCGTTCGAGCGCCGGCGGGCCATCGCGCTCGGCGCGAGGCCATGCAGCCGCCAGGAAATCGTCGCGGTGCTGCGGCTGGTCCGCGTTGCTCAAGCGAGTGTGAGGGGGGCAGGCATTTTGGCGGCACAACAGGCCGGACGCCGTCACGCGAGCGTCACCACCACGTTGCCCAGTGCCTTGCCGGCCTCGACGGTCTCGTGAGCCGCCACGATGTCATCGAGCGCGAAGGTCGCCGCCACATTGTGAATGAGGCGCCGCGTTGTCATGATCTCGGTGATGGTGCGGATCGCGGCTTCCCGCTCGGCGGAGGTCAATTCGTATACAAAAATGAATTTGATGGTGACGGCGTTGACCAGCAGGAACTGCGCCGGGATTTCGGAAACCGGCTGGCCGGTGCCGTAGACAACGATGGTTGAACGCGGCGCCAGTATGCCGGGCAGCAGCCTGGCGTTGGCGGCAAGATCCATCTCGATCACGGTATCGAGTCCGTGCCCGCCCGTAATCGCCATTGCGCGCTCGGCGACATTTTCGCACTTGTAGTCGATGATGTGATCCGCCCCGGCTGCCTGCGCGAGGGCGGCCTTCGCGTCCGAACTCACGGTGGCGATCACGGTGGCTCCGAACGCCTTGGCGAATTGCACTGCATAATGGCCGACCCCGCCTGCGCCGCCCGCGACCAGCACCCAAGCGCCCCTGCCAATGCCGGCGGCCGCGACAGCGTGGTAGGCCGTCATCGCCGGGATGCCGAGGCAGGCGCCTTCCGTAAAGCTCACATGGTCGGGAAGCTGCACCGCGAAATCGGCTGGTAGCGTCACGTATTGGGCGCAGGTGCCGAACGGGCGCTTCCACTGCGCGTTCCAGGTCCACACCCGCTCGCCGATCCGGGCGGGCGTTACCCCGTTGCCGACCGCGTCGATGACGCCGGCGCCGTCGCTGTGGGGAATAACGCGTGGATAGGCGATCTTTCGTGTGCGTCCCTCCCGCCCTTTCACGTCGGACGGGTTGACCCCCGATGCGGCAAGTTTGATCCGGGGCTCGCCGGCGGCCGGCCAGGGGGTGTCGACCTCGCCGACCCGCAGCACGCCGGCAGTGGGTCCGTTGGCTTCATAATAGGCGGCTCGCATGCGCGGTGCGTGGTCGATCGTCACTCCAAATTCTTGTAGTGCCGCTCGTCGTAGAGCGCGCCCATCATGGGAGCGAGCTTCTCACGAAGTTCACGGGTCGAGGCGGCGATCAGATGGGCCTCGACTGCACCGCGGTTCTTCCATATTTCGGTGACGGTGAAGTGGTTGCCCCGGTTGTTCTGCTGCCATGCCTCGAAGCGCTCGACGCTGGGCTCCTTGCGGGTATCCTCGCCGGCCTTCTTGAGCATGACGATGCATTCGTCCTTGAACGGCGGGGCAACGTCGACGTGGGTGATCAGGTAGATCGAAATCCTTGGTAGCCGGTGCCGCGGCCGGGGTCACGTCGATGCCGTTGCTGGGCCGCTCGTCATAGGGGCCGACCCGCAGCGGCGTGAGCTTGTCGCGAAATTGCTTCATGGCGGCGCCGGCCGCGTGGGCCTCTGCGGCCTTCAGGTCGCTCCAGGCTTCCAGGATGGCGAACTGGTTCTCGCGCTCGGTACGCTCCAGGATATCGTAGCGCTGGTTGCCGGCTTCCTTGCGGCTCGTTGCTGCGATCTGTTTGAGCAGGCTGATGGCCTCAGTCTTCGCGGATGGCAGGATCTCAAGATAGGTAACAACATAGGTCTGGCCGGCGGCCGTCTGCGCGCGCGCCGCCGGGGCGCCAGCCGTCGACATCATCGCCGCGGCGATCAGCGCGCCAAAAACAATCTTCATCGTATTTCTCCCTGAATATTGAGCCGTCGATAAGATCTTGCGGCGGCGAAACCTAACGTCCGCAAGCGGCTCCCGTCAAATCACGGACGCCGCGACGGCGGGCTAGACTAATTGGAAGACGATGTCGCCCATTTCATCAGGCGATCGAATTGGGCCTTAAGATAATCATAGGTGGTGTGCTCGAGCTCGACGACATTCACCCAAACCACGAGCGGTTTTGCGGCGCCGGAATCCAGGCTGTCGTGAACGTAGGCCCCGCCGATCGTCAACGCCACGCCGATAATCAGCCCGAAGATAAATCTCATTTCTTCTTCTCCCGCTCGTGGTTCATCCAGGCCTTCAAGCAAACGCGATGCCGTTCCGCCATCAATGAGCGAAACGCATCAAGACCGGCCGGCGCCATTCATACAGGATTGCAGTCTTGGGGGACATATCCTGACGCGATACAAGCCGCGGATATTTATTCGGGGCTTGTGACATCGTCATGAGCGACCGCGGTCCGGCAGGATTCATGTTACGTTCGTCCGTGCGCGATGCCTTGCTGGTTGCGGATGTCGCCGCTATAAGCGCGACCAGTGAAACGACGTTTGAGTAAGGGATGACTATGGCCATCGAGCGTACATTTTCGATCATCAAGCCCGATGCTATCGCGCGTCATATCGGCGGCGCCATCAACGCCATGATCGAGCAATCGGGCCTGCGCATCGTGGCGCAGAGGCGGGTGCGCATTACCCGCGAGCAGGCCGAGACCTTTTATGCGGTTCACCGCGCCCGGCCGTTTTTCGGCGAACTCGTCGATTTCATGGTGTCGGGACCGGTGGTGGTGCAGGTACTGGAAGGCGAAAACGCCATTGCCAAATACCGCGACCTGATGGGGGCGACCGACCCGGCCAAAGCGGCGCCGGGCACCATCCGCAAGGTCCACGCCAAGTCGATCGGCGAGAACTCGGTACACGGTTCCGACGCCGCCGCGACGGCCGCGCAAGAGATCGCGCAGTTCTTTGCCGGTAACGAGATCGTCGGCTGACGTCTTGACGGCGCCGTGGGCGGCTTGTCAGCGCCGGCTCCTCTCGATAGTAAAATAGTCGGGCGCAGCGCTGGAAACTGGCGTCGACGATCGGGAGAGCAGGTATGGATATGTCCGCGCTGATCGCGAGCATGCAGACGCCCACGTTCTGGGTCGCGGTCGTTCAGATCATCTGGATCAACATCCTGCTATCAGGCGACAATGCGGTCGTCATTGCGCTCGCCTGCCGCGAATTGCCGCCGCGCGAGCGGCTGTGGGGCATGGTGATCGGCGCCGGCGTTGCCTCGGTGCTGCTGATCGCGTTCACCGCTGTCTTTTCCGTGCTGCTGACGTTGCCATATCTGCGCCTCGCCGGCGCGATCGCCCTGATCTGGATTGCCGTCAAGCTGCTGGCGCCGCAGGCCCATGACGAAGAGGGCAGCACCGAGGCTGCGCAAGACCTGTGGCGGGCGGTGTGGATCGTCGTCATCGCCGACATCGTCATGAGCCTCGACAACGTCATCGCCGTCGCGGCGGTCGCCAAAGGCCAATACGTTCTCCTCATCATCGGCCTCTCCATCAGCATACCGGTGGTCATTGCGGGTAGCGCCATCATCCTGTGGCTGCTGGAGCGATTCCCGATCCTGGTCTGGGGCGGCGCCGGCATTCTCGGCTGGGTGGCCGGCGATATCTTTGCCGGCGACACGGTGGTCTTGAACCTGTTCAGCTCCGTCAATCCCGAGACTTTGGAACTTGTGGCCGAGATCGTCGGAGCCGTCATCGTGCTCGCGAGCGGACTCGTATGGCGGCGCATGCACACGGCTCCCGAGGCGGCAAAGGGCTGATCGGCGTGAACCAAGCGGTTCGAAAGCTATCCAACAGGACCGGGGCTACCGCCTGCCCGCACGACTGCCCGTCGACTTGTGCCCTGGACGTCGAGATCCTCGACTCCCGTACCATCGGTCGCGTTCGCGGTGCCGAGGACAACGACTACACGGCCGGCGTCATCTGCGCCAAGGTGGCCCGCTATGCCGAGCGGGCGCATCACAAGGATCGCCTGCTGACGCCGCTGCGCCGCGTCGGGCCAAAGGGTTCGGGCGACTTCAGGCCGGTTTCCTGGGACGACGCGCTCGATATCACGACGGAAGCGCTGCTGCGCGCCGAGCGGAGCCACGGGGCGGAAGCGGTGTGGCCGTACTACTACGCCGGCACCATGGGCCTCGTGATGCGCGACGGTATCCACCGTCTGCGCCATGCCAAGAAATATTCCGGCTTCCATTCCACCATCTGCGTCAACCCGGCCTTCAGCGGCTTTGCGGCGGGCGTCGGCAAGGTCGCGGGTCCCGATCCGCGCGAAATGGCGAAGTCCGACCTCGTCGTGATCTGGGGCACTAATGCGGTCAACACCCAGGTCAATGTCATGACCCACGCCACGCGTGCCCGCAAGGAACGCGGAGCCAAGATCGCCGCGGTCGACGTCTACATGAACGGCACCATGGCGCAGGCCGACCTGCCGGTGCTGATCCGGCCCGGCACCGACGGCGCTCTCGCTTGCGCGGTGATGCATTGCCTGTTCCGCGACGGGCGGGCCGATCGCGATTATCTCGCCCGCTATACCGACGCGCCGCGCGAACTCGAAGACCATCTGCGCGACCGGACGCCGGAATGGGCGTCGCGCATCACCGGCTGCGACGTCGACACCATCGAGGCCTTCGCGCAACTGATCGGCGAGCGCAAGCGCGCCTTCTTCCGGCTCGGCTACGGTTTTTCCCGCTCGCGCAACGGTTCCGCCAACATGCACGCGGCAAGCTGCATCCCGGCGGTGACGGGCGCGTGGCTGCTCGAAGGTGGTGGTGCGTTCCACAGCAATGCCGATATTTATAAGTTCAACAAGACCATGATCGAGGGCCTCGACGTGCGCGACCCGTCGGTACGCATGCTCGACCAGTCGCGCATCGGCGCCATCCTCGAAGGCGAGCCCGACGCGCTCCTGGGAGGGCCCGCGGTGACGGCGCTGTTCATCCAGAATACCAATCCGCTCTCGGTCGCGCCCGACCAGGAGCGCGTCAAGCGCGGCTTTGCCCGCGATGACCTGTTTGTCTGCGTCCATGAACAGTTCATGACCGAGACCGCACGCGCCGCCGATATCGTGCTGCCGGCGACCATGTTCCTGGAGCATGACGACTTTTATCGCGGCGGCGGCCACCAATACGTCATTCTCGGACCGAAGCTGATCGATCCGCCCGGCGAGTGCCGCAACAACCATGAGGTCCACTGCGCGCTGGCGCAGCGGCTCGGCGCTGTGCATCCGGGCTTCGGGATGACGCCGCGCGAATTGATCGACTGGACCTTGCAGAAATCGGGCTTGGGCACGGTCGCGAATCTCGAAGCCATCCGCTGGATCGATTGCCAGCCAAAGTTCGCTACCGCCCACAACGTCAACGGCTTCGCGTGGCCGGACGGCAAATTCCGTTTCAAGCCCGACTGGCGCAACGTGCCGTTCCGCAGCCCCTACACGTCGGGGCCGGTTGACGCGATGCCGTCGCTGCCCGACCATTGGGCGGTCATCGAGGAGGCTGACGACGCCCACCCGTTCCGGCTTGCGACCTCCCCGGCGCGGAACTTCCTCAATTCGACGTTCAACGAAACGCCGACTTCGATCGCACGGGAGCGGCGGCCGGAGGTGATGATCCATCCGGCTGACGCGGCCGCGACCGGTATTGCCGACGGCGACGAAGTGGTGCTCGGCAATCGGCGAGGCGAGGTGCGCATCCACGCCAAACTCTATGACGGCGTGCGCCGCGGCGTGCTGATCGCGGAATCGATCTGGCCCAATGCGGCCTATCCGGATGGCCGCGGGATCAACACTCTGACCGGGGCCGACCCGGTTGCGCCCTATGGTGGCGCGGCATTCCATGACAACAAGGTGTGGATCAGGCTACGGCAGGCGGCCGCAGCCGGGTAATTGACAGGAATTGTTTTAGTAAGATTACTCCACAAGACGCCGCCTGCGGCGCAGCGCAATATCGATAGCACCCTCAACGAGGGGCAGGTGGTCGAGTTCGAACTCGTCACTAATCGCGGCAAGACCTCCGCGGAGAACCTCAAGGTCTCTTGACGCGGCCTTTGCCGGACTATTCCGGCAAACGGTGTCACCCGTAGCCCCCCGGCTCCAAACCGGGATTTTTATTCTGCCCGGTCACCTCCGTCCGCGGCAGGTGCTTTACACGTCCGGCCAAGTCTTCTTTGATAGGTCAAGTCATCCTTTGATGAGGGACCATTCGTTCCAGGCGGCGCACCATTGACCCAGCATCGCAACGAACTCGGCTATGTCGACTACAAGGCGACGACGTTTCGCCCGGCATTCGACGGGCTGCGGGGCATCGGCTTCCTCCTTGTCATCACCGCCCACATCCCGGCGGTGCCGCTGTTTTCCTATCTGCAGGGCTGGACGGCGGTGTGGGTGTTCTTCGCCATCAGTGGCTATCTCGTCACCATGCTGCTGATCCGGGAGGAGCGCAAAACCGGCGCTGTCGCGTTCGGGCCGTTCATGATCAAGCGCTTCTTCCGCATCGTGCCGAGCTATGCGGCGGCGATCCTGATCTACTGGGTGGCGCTCTATTCGCTTCCCTCGCTCAGCGACGAATATTCATTGTTCATGGAGAGGCTACCCTACTATCTCACCTTGATGCCGGAATATGCGCACACCAACGTGTTCACCATTTTTGTCCACTCCTGGACGGTCGGCATCGAGATGAAGTTCTACCTGTTCTTTCCGCCGTTCGTGTTCCTGCTGATCAGGAACGATAACTGGCGGTTTGGCGTGACCGCGGCAACGACGGTGCTGTTGACCGCGCAAGGCTCGTTCACCGCCAATTCCTATTGTGCGATCCTGCACGGCGTCATGCTGGCACAGCTTCTTGAGCGGCCGCGCGCCTATGCGGCCATAGCGGCATTGACGCGCGCGCCGGCCGCGGTGCCGCTCCTGTTCGTCACCGCGCTGTTCGCGATGTTGCGCTATGTTGAAGTGCTGCCGGCCGTCGCCGTGGTGGCGACCTATCTGGTCGCCTATGCGATGCTGCAGGAAGGCCTGATGCGGCGCGTTCTCACCTGGGGTCCGCTGGTCTATCTCGGCCAGCGATCCTACGGCGCCTATCTGCTGCACGTGCTGGCGATCCATATCGGATATATGTTTTTCGGCAGCACCACGGCGGTCGGCGGCATCCTGACGGCGTGCTTCACCCTGGTGGTGACAATTCCGGCCGCGGAGCTGCTCTATCGGGTGGTCGAGCGTCCAGGCACCGATCTCGCGCGCCGGCTCGTGGCGAAGACCGGGCCGGCACCGAAACGGGAGGGAGCGAACGCTTAACCATCGTCATTCCGGTCCCGACCGCTTTGGAGCGCCCCGGAACGTCGCATGCGGGGTCGGTGCCGATTCCGCTTTGCGCTACGCCGCCGCCTTGACGCCGGCGAGTTCCTCAAGGCCCGGATAAAACCGCGCCGTCATGCGGCCGACATAACGGCGCAGGTTGTCGCGGCCTTCTGTGGCGGTGCGGTTCGGGGAGGCGAAGTGCGGGCACAGTCCGGCGCAGATGAACGCGAACATGGTAGCATCGACGCCTGCGGGCTCATTGCCCATGAAGAATGGCTTGTCGCCCAGAAAATCCGCGATTGCATTGATTGATCGCGTTCCGAGCGCCAGGATTTCGGCAGCCGAATGCCGGCCAATACCCTGGCCGTTGAGGGTCGCCCGCATCTTGCGGCGCACCATCGCAACCACGAACGGACGCAGCGGCGCCGGGACCCTCTTGAAAAACAGGAAGGGGCCCTTGCGGAAGTTCTCCTCGTTCATCCAGCGGTCGTTGATGCCGATCCAGTAAAGCTGGTCCTCGGCCATTTTCTCGAACGCCCAGGCGGTGGCGCGCTGGCTCGCATCAAGCCCCTGGTCGAAATCGATGCGGTATTTCTTCTCGATGTGCCAGCGGATGAACGTGGAGTCCGGCACGATGACGCGGTCATCGTCGATATACGGAATCTTTCCCTTGGGCGCTTTGGAAAAGCCGGTGCTGTCGGTCTGATACGGCAGCTTCGCCATCTTCAGCAGGACCTCGACTTTCATCACGAACGGGCTCGGATCCGGCAGACCGAATGCCGGGCCGAAATTGTAGAGGGTGATCATGATGGGATCCTCCGTTTTGCGTAGCGCGAAAATCCGTGAGGCTTGGGGCTCAGACGGCGTCCGGAACGATCAACTGCGCGGCCGGCGCAACCGCGGCAGCGCTGCTCACGGTGCCGTCCGAGATGGTCGATTTTCCGGCCGCGACGAGGCCAAGTGCCAGCGGATAGATGCGCAGTTCCACCGCGAGCACGCGCGCTGCCAGTACGTCGGCGGTGTCATCATCAAGGACCGGCACCGCCGCTTGCGCGATGATCGGTCCGCTGTCCACGTCCGGCACCACGAAATGCACGGTCGCGCCGTGAATCTTTACGCCCGCCGCAAGCGCGCGCTCGTGGGTGCGGAGCCCCTTGAAGGACGGCAGCAGGGCAGGGTGGATATTGAGCATGCGCCCGTTCCACCGCGTCGCCAGCCACGGCGTAAGGAGACGCATGAAACCGGCTAAGCAAACGATCTCGCAGCCATGGGTGTCGAGTATCGTTTGCACCGCCCGCTCGAACGCTTCGCGATCCGTGCCGAACGGCGTGTGGTCGACGACCACCGTCGCAATTCCATCGGCGGCAGCGCGCTTGAGCCCCGCAGCATCCGGCCGGTTCGACACCACGACGGCGATCTCCGCCGGATAGTCGGTTTGCTTCGCCGCCGCGATCAAGGCCGCCATATTGGTACCGCGACCGGAAATGAGAATGGCAACGCGGCGCTTCGCCATCACCTAGCCCGCAAGATCGAGCCGGCCGTGATACCTCACTTGGCTCTCGGCATCGGCCGTCACTTCGCCGAGCCGCACGACGCGCTCGCCATGGTGCGCCAGCACTGCCGCGACGGCATCCGCCGCCGTCGGCTCGACCACGGCGATCATCCCGATCCCGCAATTGAAGGTGCGCAGCATTTCGGGTTCGGCAACGCCGCCGGTCGCGGCAATCCACTTGAATACGGCCGGCACCGCAATGCGCGACAGGTCGAGCTCTATCCCAAGACCTTTCGGCAGCACCCGTGGAATATTGTCCGGGAAGCCGCCCCCGGTGATGTGAGCGAGCGCCTTGACGGCGCCGGTCTCGCGGATCGCCGCGAGACACGACGCCACATAAATGCGGGTCGGCGTCAGCAACGCTTCGCCGAGCGTGCGGCCGGCATCGAACGGCGATGGCACCGACCAGGCGAGGCCGCTTTTCTCCACCACCTTGCGCGCCAGTGAATAGCCGTTTGAATGCACGCCCGAGGATGCGATGCCCAACACCGCGTCGCCGGGTCGGACGTCGCCACGCGGCAGCAGAGTGCCGCGCTCGGCGGCGCCGACCGAAAAGCCGGCGAGATCGTAGTCCCCGCGCTGATAAAGGCCCGGCATTTCGGCGGTCTCGCCGCCGATCAACGCGCAGTTTGCCTCCTTGCAGCCAGCAGCGACCCCCGCCACGACCGCGGCGCCGACGTCCGGATCGAGCTTGCTGCAAGCGAAATAGTCGAGGAAGAACAGCGGTTCCGCGCCCTGGACCACGAGGTCATTGACCGACATGGCAACGAGGTCGATGCCGATGGTGTCGTGTCGTCCGGTCTCGATGGCGATTTTGACCTTGGTGCCGACTCCATCGGTCGACGCCACCAGAACCGGATCGCGGAACCCGGCGCTCTTGAGGTCGAACAGCCCGCCGAAGCCGCCGATCTCGGCGTCGGCACCGGCGCGGGCGGTCGCGCGCACCAGCGGCTTGATGAGGTTCACCATGCGGTTGCCGGCGTCGATATCGACGCCTGCCTGCGCGTAGGTGAGGCCAGTTTTGTCGGTCATACTGACGCCTTTCGCAGGCGTGGTACGGCCGAATCGGGGCCGGCGCAATGGGGAGCCTGGCGCCGTCGTGAGACGGGCCGACGTTCCGCTCGCTATTTTGCCTGGGCCAACGCCGCGATCTCGCGCAAAATATCCGCGTGGACCCTCGCGCTCTTGTCGATGGTGATGTGCGTAACGGTCAAATCATCTTTGACGTCAACGTTGGAGAGTTTGCCGTGAAAGCCGCGGTCGGTCGTGAGTGGCGCACCCCAGCCGCCGGACTGGTAATAATCGATCGCTCGCGCGACATTGGCCGGGACGGGATCCTGCAAAAACGGAGCGAGCGTCACCAGAAGGTCAACCGTGACGTTCTTTTTCTCGAGCGCGCGCGCCATGTCGATCACGTTGTTCGCGCCTTGCGAATGTCCCACCAGGACGATCGGGCGCGTCTTTCCGGCGGCACGCTCCCGCAGGATATCGGCGACCTCCGTAGACCACGATAAGTGCCCGACGACCTCGGCGTTGATGCCTTGGGCCTTGAGTTCGTCGGCAAGGCTATCCAGGCCCGTGGAAAACACGCCAAACCAGCCGCGAAGCAGGAGCACCCGGGGTTCCGCCGCGAGCGCGCAATTGCCCCACAGCAAAACGGCGGCCATCACGGCCCCGACCCACCACGCGCCGGACTTCGAACCGAATGGGCAACGAGTATTTCGCGCGTGCATCGCTTGAAGCCTCCTGACGTTCTGTCGTCCGGCCCGTGCTTGCCGGGCCTCACGTCCCGGTCCGTTGCCTCCTGCGGGAATCTTTCGCATTATCAAGCTCGTCTATCGTCGCATCTTCACGCCGCGAACCGCAGATACGATACAAACCACAAAAGTTGCGAACCAGCAGATCGCTTATGACATTCGTCGCATTCGTCCCCTTGATCGTCTCCCTGGCGATCTATCTCATACCGGTTCACCTGCTACGGCGCAAGGAATTTGCCCGCGCACAGGATTATTTTGTCTCGTCGGAACATACTCCGCCGCGCGTGATACAGAATGCGTCTATCGCGTACTCTCTAAACGTCATGGCATTCATCCCATTTTTCGCCTGGGGCGCAAGTGGTGACTATTGGCCGATAATTATAAGCGCTGGGTTTTTCGGCGTTGGCGTATATTTCATATACGTTATACGCCGGCCGATACTTGAGTTCATGGATGCAACATTAATCCGTGACAAATCCATAACGCTGCCGGCGTTCATCGCACGAGAGCACGGCAATGATCCTCGTGTCCGCCTGCTTGCCGCTGGTCTTTCAGTGTTTGCCCTCGCCGGCCTTGTCATCGGCGAGACGTTAGGTGTGGCAACATTGTTGAAACCAGCTTTGGAGGGGCGCACGGATTTAATGTATATATTGATATGCAGCATGTTGATATTAGCGGCGTTGTATACGATTATTTCAGGGAATTCCGGGGTAATGCGCTCGGTTCAGACCCAACTCGGCATATTCTATCTCGGCTTATACGTTTCGACAGCTCTGCTTTTATATATATTGATTTCGGCGGTCGGGGTAATGCCGGCGCACGCCACGTTCGCGGTTCTGCTCCTTGCCGTTTGTTCCCTTGTCGTGCCGAGCTACCGGCGGGCGCGATACGTCGATACCAGCTCCATGGGGAAGGCCAACGCCAACAATCCCAGCGACCGTGACTTCGGCCCCGCGCGACGGGGCGCCGGTCTATTGATGAGATTCGAGAAGAGCCTCAATGTATGCATCTGCCTAGCCGCCGCCTTGGTGATTGTCGTTTGTGTCATTGAGTTGTCGTCGCAAGGGCTGCCGTCAATCCTGGCCGACAGCGCCGCTGCGCTCCGATCCGGGACAAGCGTATCTGGCATCGGGCTGACGGCTTTGTGCCTGCTGCCACTCTTCTATCCGATTGTCGACATGACGAATTGGCAAAGAATTGCGGCCTTCGAGAAGGATGAAAACCTCAATAACGTCGAGCCGACCCGACGAACAACGGTATTTAGAGCAATGCTCGCCATATTTGCCGTCGAAGGTCCGCTCGCATGGCTGTTCATGGGGACATTCGGCGCCATTGCGGCATTGGCGACCGCAACGCAAAGCGGCGCAACCATTATGCAGGACTTCTTTGGGCAGCTGGCAACACAGCAGAATTCCGTGGCGACGGCAGCCTTGTCGTTGCTGGTCGTCAGCGTGTTTGCGATGGCGTTGGCGACGATGAGTTCCGCATTCTCAGCCGGCCTCTGCGTGATCCGGTACGACATTCTGCCGGCATTTCGGTCGGAATTGGAATCAGAGAACGTGGATGCGGCTCAGGAGGCAATAGCGACGCGGCGCACCCTCATGGCTGGGGGCGGGCTCCTCCTTGGGATCATCGCGGCCTATTTCATCATCGATGCGCTGTTTCAGATAGACTTCACAAGCAACATGTTCCTCGCCCTGCTGTTCGCCTTCTCCTGTGCCCAACTCGCCATTGTTCCACTGGTATTGGGGCCCATCGTCGGCCGGAAGCGTGAAGGCTTTGGAACAGTGAGCTCTGGATGGGCGCTGCTTATTCTTGGCTTCAGTGCCGCAGCAGGCGTTGCCGCTGTTACAGTTTTTCTTGCGACGGGAGATAAATCGTTCCTTTGGTCTGCTGTTCCGACCTGCCTCGGATCAGGTTTTCTGCTCTTCCTCTTGGCACGGCTGCGGTCCGGCAGGACTTCAGGGGCGGCGTAGACGATGCATGCACCGGCGTCAAACTTGCAACTCATGCGCCTCGCCGCGGTGGCGACGCTCTGCCTTGGCACGCACCCGGCCGCGGCACAGCCGGCGGATCGCTCATCCCACTTTCCCAGCCGGGCGATCCGGATCGTCGTTCCGTTTCCGCCTGGCGGGCCGACGGACGTCAATATCCGGATCCTCGCCCAGCGCATGAGCGAGGATTGGAAGCAACCCGTCGTCATCGATAACCGGCCCGGCGCGAATACCGCGATCGGGGCCCAGGCCGTCGCGCGCGCAGAACCGGACGGCTACACGCTGCTCGCTGCCATGGATTCGACCCTCGTGATGAATCCGGCGGCCGGCCTACCGCTCTCCTACGATCCGTTCCATGACTTTGCGGCGATCACCATCACGGCCAAGAACACCTCGCTCTTGACGGTGCGCGCCCGCGACGGCCCGGCGAACGTTGCCGAACTGGTCGCGCGCGCGAAGGCCAGCCCGGGCAAGCTCAACTACGGAGCAGGCATCGTCATCACTCGGCTCGCCGGCTACTTGTTCGGTCGACTGGCCGGCCTGGATATCCAATTCATTCCCTACAAGGGTTCCTCGGAGGTCGTGCAAGGGCTGCTGTCGGGCAGCGTCGATTTCATCATCGACGGTGCGGCGCCCAGCATACCGTTGATCAAGGGGGGAACCTTTCGCGCCCTTGCAAAACTCAACAGCCGGCCGCTGTCGCAATTGCCGGACGTGCCGCCGCTGGCGGTTGCCGCCGGCCTGCCGCAGCTTGAAGACATGTCGAGTTGGATTGGGCTTGTCGCCCCGGCCGGCACGCCGAGGACGGTGATCGACGCGATCCAACGGGAGGTCGTTGAGATTTACAGCGATCCGGCGGTGCTTGATCGTCTCGACAAGGCTGGCATCAATCCGGTGACCTCGACGCCCGTCGAATTCGATGCCTTCTTTCGCAGCGAGGCGGTGCGGTGGCGCAAGGTTTTCGACGACAGCGGAATTCGGCTGGAGTGATCGTTATAGAGCGGCGAGAGAAGCCAAAGTCCGCGAGGCGCCCTTCGCTTGACGTAGGCTGCGAGCTAGAATGACGCACAAGGCGAGAGGAGACCTCCATGGATGCCATCGCGACCCCGCGCACGGGTGAGGATCACATCGAAGTCCCCGCGGCGCGGATCGGGCTGATCATTCCATCGGTCAATCGGCTGAGCGAGCCGCAGTTCACTCATTTCGCGCCGCCCGGCGCTCGGGATCCATGTGACCCGCGCGCGTATCGCCGGCAAATGGCGCAAGCCTGTGACCGATCTTGCCCCGATCATTGCCCAGGCGGCGGGCGCGCTCGCCGACGCGACGCCCGACCTTATCGTCTATCACTGCACCGATTCCTCGATGCGCGAAGGGCTTGACGGCGAACGTCGGATTCTCGACATCGTCCGCGGCGAGGCCGGCATTGAGGCGGTGTCGACGAGCGCCCTTGTCGCCGAGGCCTTGGCCGCGCTTGGCATCAAGAAGCTCGTCATCGTCAGCCCGTATCAAGACAACGACGTCATCATTGCCTACCTGCAGTCCTGTGGGTTCATCGTGGTTCACGACGTGGCACTGCGTCTCGCGGGCCACGAAGCCTCTGGTGCGACCCCGGCAATGGGTCGAGACCACTCTCGACAACGCGCGCGATGAGGCGGACGGCTATTTCCTGAGCTGCACCAACACGACCCAGATCGAGGCGATCGAGGAGCTGGAGGCGGCGCTCGGCAAACCGGTCGTGAGCAGCAATCAGGCGGTACTTTGGGGGGCCATCAAGCGCTTGCGCGACGGCTGGGCGACGATATCACGATGCCGCGCCTCGGGCGGCTGATGACGCTGTGAGATTTTGGGTGGGGCGCCGCCTTTCGGTCTCGCTGTCTGAAATGTTGTTAAAGTTTATTTCGAGGGGTTTCGGCCGGCGATTTCGTAAATGTTTCGGGCTCATGCGGTAGTTCAGACCGCCTTAATCGCGCTCAATATCCGGATATAACACCGCGCCGGCAGCCCGCGATGGCCGGAACCACAACGGTTTCATGGATTGCATAGGGGCGATACCTACCGCGAAATGCAGCGCATTATCCGCGGATGAACGGGCTATGTGCAAGGGCATCGGCCGCGCCGCGATCCATGCGCTGCTGCTTTTCATCCGTCTGGTTCCCTCGCCTGGATCCCGCCCGGCGCCCGTCCGGGGGACCGGAGAAAACCGACCCCGCGGCGGCGGCCCAGCCAAGTACGGCCGAGCGCACCGGCGATCAGAAGCCGTCCCAGGATGCCAAGCAGCCCACCCCGAAACCAGCCTGCGCCGGCGCCCACGTCCGCCTCGACATCGACTTCGATCTGCCTGTTGATGGAGTCGGCGCCGCAGGCGCATGGGCTGCCGTTCGAGTTCTTCGCGCGATTGATCTGGCAGGAGAGCCGATTCAAGCCGAACGCGATCGGACCGATGACCCGCAACGGCCAGCGGGCGCAAGGAATTGCCCAATTCATGCCCGGAACAGCGAGCGAGCGTGGCCTGTTCGACCCGTTCGATCCGGTGGCGGCGATACCGAAGTCGGCGGAATTTCTCGAGGAATTGTATGCCCAGTTCGGCAACCTCGGCCTTGCGGCGGCGGCCTACAATGCCGGCCCTCGACGGGTGCGCGACTTGCTCGCCGGCCGCAACGGCCTTCCTGCGGAAACGCGCAATTATGTGATCACGATCACCGGGCACAGCGTCGAGGAATGGGCGGCCTCGACCGCGTGGCAACAATGATCTCGCGCCCGTCAAAAAAACGAACTGTAACGAACTGATGGCCATGCTGAAAGAACAGCCCTCGCTGTTCGTCGGCGAACTCGAGCGGCGTGTGAAAGAAGGCAGCGAGCGGCCCTGGGGCGTAGAACTCACTGCCGGCTTCTTGCGCGGAAGCGTGCTTGCCGCCTATGCGGCATCGAGAAATCGTATCGGGCGATCCTCGAAAATCACGATCCGATCATCATCGAAAGCAAGTTCCGCAGCCGCGGCACGCAACCTTTCTACCAGGTGCGCGTCGGCGTCGACACCAGGGCGGCCGCCAACGAGCTGTGCGGCGCACTTCTTAAAGCGGGCGGCGCCTGCCTGGTGATGCGCAACTGGGTGGGAAAACCGAGTGCGCTGTGAGCGCCTTCACCGCCCCTTCAGGGTGCGCCGCTCCACTTCGAGCATCTCGGCAAGCCTCGTCGTCTGGTGCGCCCGTTTCATTTCGGCCTCGGCGCCACCGGGCCCAAGGAACGGGTCCACCCGGTCTTGGGCGAGGCTCTCCATGGATTGCCGCACGGCCTTGTAGAGCGCGGCGAACGAGCTACCCGACGACGCCGCCACCCGGTAGCCCAGCTCGGCCATATCGGCTTGCGACAACGGGAAGGTCGAGAACCCGTCGGGCGGCGCGAAGGTCATCAGTGGGCCCGGCAGCCGTTCGCCGACAAGACGCATTTCCTCGGCGTCGCGGGTATAGATGAACAGCATGTCGGCACCGGCGCGATGGAACGCCTCGCCGCGGCGCAGTGCGTCATCGAGACCATGGACGCGCCGCGTATTGGTGCGGGCGATGATGACGAGGTTGGGGTCGGTACGCGCCGCGATCGCCTCCTTGACCTTGGCGACCATGAGGTCGGTGTCGATCAGGTTGTCGATGCCGATGTGATGCTCGACGCGGCGCGGCAGCAATTGGTCCTCGATTTCGATCGCTGAAAAGCCGGCCGCCTCGGTGAGCGCGATGGTGCGATGGACGTGCATCGGATCGCCCCAGCCGCCGCCGGCATCGAGAATGATCGGCAGCTTGCATACGGCGCGGGTATCGACCGCGATCTGGGCCATTTCCGGCAACGTGATATTCGGCCTCGGTCACGCATTTGTACCAGCCGAGCGAGCCGCCGCTCATGTAGACCGACTTGAAACCTGCGTCCTCGGCAAGCCGCGCCATCATCGGGTTGAGCGCGCAGGGCGCGACGATCAACTCGCTGCCCTTTATGAGTTCACGTAAGTTCGCCAAATCTCCCACTCCCGTCATTGGTGCCGTCGCGCCGAACCGCCACTGCGCAGATCTTCGCCGCGTTCCGACGGCGAACTTCGGACCGTTACGTTGTTTGGCTAACCGCCGCCCGCGCAGGGCTCACGGGCGCGACAGCGCCGCGAAGGCCTTGTCGAAGCCCTTCATCTGGATGTTGAACTGCACGGTGTTTCCCTGGGCGCCCTGAATGATGGCCTCGGCCGTCGCCACGGTGGTCATCTCGTGCAGCAGCGGAGCGTCCATCGGCATGGTGGCGACGCAGCGACCGGTATCGCAGCTTGCGAACGGAACTTTGTGCGGTGGCACCTTGCCGACCTTCAGCTCAACGCCCGGCGGGATGAGGACGCCGGTCGGAGTCTGGATGATGGTGACCATCTGCTTGTTGTTGTCCAGCCCAACCGTCCAGGTGAATACCATCTGGTTGGTTTTCTGCTGGAGGATTTGCAACAGCGCGGAGCAAACCCGCTTTTGCGGCCCTTCGGCGAACTCGTTGCAGGTGACGACCCAGTTCTCGAAATTGAGGATCTCGGTGCGGGTCGGTATTGGCGGAGGCGGCGCTGCGGGCTGGCCGGATTCGGCAGCAGCGGCGGCGGGCGGGGCAGGCGCGGGGGCGGGCGGCGGAGCAGGGGGTACGGCCGCCGGGGCTGCTGCCGGTGCACGACGCGCGGGCGGCGCGTTTTGGGCCAACTCCATCGTGAGGACGGCTCCGCCGGCGACGGTGACGAGTGCGGCGAGCAACAGCGAAGTTGCAGTTGCCGTGGTCCGCCAAGTGAAGCGGTACATGCAAATCCTCTCATCGTAATCTTCGCGCGTCGCCGCGACCGGGTGCGGAGAATATGTCCGATGGGATCGTCGGAGCAACCGGGTTATGGGCGGTCGCCGCCGGTATTGCGCCCGTCCTACGGCGTCCGATACCGCGCCACGGCCTCCGGATTCCACGCGATGCCGGTGCCGGGCTTCGACGACGCTGTTGCGTAACCGTCGCGGATCGCAAGCGGTTCGGCGAGGATCGCGTTCGCCCAATCCACATATTCGAGCCAATGGGCCGTCGGCGTCGCCGCCAGCAGATGGGCACTCACTTCGGGCAGCAGATGCGATGACATTTCGACGTCGCGGGATGCCGCGACTCCTGCTGCGTCGATCCAGCCCGTGATCCCGCCGATGCGGCCGGCGTCGGGCATCACGAAATCGCAGGCACACGCTTCGAGCGCCGCCGCCATCGCCTTGGCGCCGTCGAAATTCTCGCCGATCTGGATCGGCAGCGTAAGCGTGCGTGCGAGCTTCGCGTAGCCGGCCAAGTCATCGTGACGGATCGGCTCCTCCAGCCAATAGACGCCCTCATCCGCCAAGGCGCGCCCGCGCGCCAGGGCCTCCGCGACCGCGAGTGCCTGATTGTAATCGACCATGATGGCGATATCGTCGGCAAGCCGCCGGCGCACCGCGCGGGTCGCTGCAAGGTCCTCCGCGAGCGTCGCATAGCCGAGCCGCAGCTTGACGGCCCGGAACCCGCCCTCCAGGAGTTGCTCGGCCTCATCCGCCGCGGCTTCCGGAGCCATCAGGCCGAGGCCACACGAATTGTAGGCTGGAAGCGGCCGGGGCGGGGCGCCCAGCATGGTGGCAAGCGGAAGCCCGGCCGCAATCGCGAGGGCGTCCCACAGTGCCATGTCGAGGGCCGACAGCGCCATGCGCACGACGCCGGTGACGCCGAGCAGCGCGTAACTGCGACCGAGCTTGGCGACGATTGCCCGCGGGGACAGCCGCTCCCCGGCGATCATCGCGACGGCTTCGCGCAGGACCGCTGCGATCGCGACGCTGCCGCTCGGGCGGTAGGAGAACAAATAGCTGCGCCCAGTGATGCCCTCTTCGGTCGCCACATCGACCAGGAGGAGCGGTGCTTCGCGCACCGTCGCCGCGCTGGTGCCGAGCGCAAACCGCATCGGGACCGTGACGGCGGTGCAGTCGACGGAACGCACCCTGAGCTGCGGTATCGCCGCGGGCGCCATGGTCACTGGCGCTGCTCCGGCGCGTCGGCGCGCAGCGCCAAAATGTCGGCGATGGCGCGGTTGAGCGGGGTGGGGACGCCGGCCGCGCGGCCAAGCTCGACCACGCCGCCCGACAGCCAGCGCACCTCGAGGCGGTTGCCGCGCTCCAGGTCGTGGTGCATCGACGAGGTCATGTCGGGTGAAACGTCGTCGGCGAGCTTGAGGCGCTGCTCGGCGTAATCCGGCGGCAGGTCGATCCCGCGGGCGCGGCCGACCGCCACGACTTCGCGCATCACGTCGAGCAGGAACGCGCGGGTCTGCGGGTTGGTGCGGATCGGCCCGATGGTGGTGCGCATGGTGGCGGTCGTGCCGGAGAGGCCGACCAGGAACACGAATTTCTCCCAGATGTCGCGGCGGATGTTGCGGCTGAGTTCGACTTTGATGCCGCCCTGCCGGCAGGCTTCCAGAAAGCGCGTTGCGCGTGGCGACGGCTCGCCGTCGAATTCGCCGAACACCATCCGTTCCAGCGGCCCGGTACGACCGATGACGCCGGGACGGGCGATCGCGGTCGCCACGTAGCAGACGCCGCCCATGATCCGCTCAGGCCCAAAGGCGCGGGTGAGATAGTCGTCCTTGAGAACGCCGTTCTGGAACGAGATTACGGCCGTGTCGGCACCCACGATCGGCCGGATCGCCGCGATCGCGGGCTCGGTGTCCCAGAGTTTGACGGCAAACATGACAAGATCGGCGCTGCCGATGGCGGCCGGATCCTCCACAGCGTTGACGTTGGGAATATGGATGTCCTCGGGACCGCCGGTGATGGTGAGGCCATGCTCACGCATGGCGGCGAGATGCGCCCCGCGCGCAACGAACGTCACGTCGGCGCCTCCCTTGGCGAGCAAAGCGCCGAAATAGCCGCCGACGCCGCCGGATCCCATCACGGCTATTTTCATCCGCATGCTCCTCTGCATTTTTCATAAAATTTTCGTGTGGTCCCACGTTCGGACTGCCGATCTTCGCCGGCACGGACGTGTAAAACAATTCGCAGCGGTGTTTGCAAGGATCGTCAGGTCCGCCGCGGCAGGACCGGCCGCACGGCTGCGGTCCGACCCGCATGCCGGGTATCAAGTCCATGTTCGGCTTCGGGATTCCAGCGATGCCAGGGGCCGCCGCGAGACCGCGACGAGGCATTCCGGACGCCGCCGCCGGTTCGCATTGAACGCCGCCGCTTGGCCGCCGGCACTTCCTGGCGACCGGTGCCGCCGGTTGCGATCGCACCGGGGAAAGATTTGCACGATTTCGATTTGCCATCTGGCGTTGGCGGACGTGATGTGCGATTAATTATGTTCAAACTACTAGACAGATTGAAGATGGGCCGAGGCAAAGACTTCCGCGATCGTCGGCGCGGCTACTCCGACGAACCGCCAGAACCGCCTCCTTCATTTGGACGCCCGCCGCCCCGGTCCTTCGACCGTCCGGCACGAGAGCAGTCCAGGCCGGTACCAACCGGACCGGAACGGCAGGCGAAAGTGAAATGGTTTAATGGCGAGAAAGGTTTCGGATTCGTCGAATTGACCGACGGCTCCGGCGAAGCCTTCCTTCACATCAGCGTCGTCGAAGCAGCCGGACACACGGCGCTCGAACCGGGCACGACCTTGTCGGTGCGGGTTGGGCAGGGCGCGAAAGGTCCGCAGATCACCGAGGTGACCGCGGTCGACGCCAGCACCGCCGAGCCGTCGCGTGGTCCGCGACCGGGCGGAGGCGGAGCACGACCGCCGGGTGATCGTCCGATGCGCGATCGGGTCGACCGACCGGCCGGTCCGGCCGAAGAGGTCGACGGTCAGGTCAAGTGGTACGATCCCAAGAAGGGCTTCGGCTTCGTGGCCGTGGAGGGCAGCAAGGACGTTTTCATCCACCGCTCGGTGCTGGCCCGCGAAGGGATCAATGAGCTGGCGGAAGGCCAGCGCATCCACATGAAAGTGGTGCCGGGCGCCAAGGGGCTCGAAGCGGTCGGTGTCGCGCTCAAGCACGACGGCTGAGACGAGCGACATGGAATTCAAAACGGGGCGCCGTCGGTGCGCCCCGTTTTTATTGGTGCGTAGCGCGATCAGCGCGAGAGGGAAACCGGTTCGCCGCTGGCGATCTGGCCGAAGAGACGGCCGCGACCGACCGCGAGGACGGCCAGCACATCACCGTGACGGTTGGTGATCACAACCTGCCCGGCGTTATCCAACCTCCACCGTGGCCGCGCCAGGAACACCCACGGGCAGAAGCCGGTGGCCGTGATGGTGCCATGGGGAATATCCGGCGCGCCGGCGAAGCTCAGGACGCAATAGCTGTGACTGAGCACCACCCAGCGGCCCGGAACGTCGGCCGGCGCCGCCCACCAACTCGCGGCGGCGCGGCCGTTGCCCGACAGTCCCCATGCGAGCAGGCAGAAAACCACACAGATTGCCGAAGTCAGTCCGCTACGCGCGCTCATCGATCCAATCCCCAGCCTCACTTTGGCCAGAATTGTTAACCGATTATTGCGTCGATCGAAAGTCAGCACAGCGCGTGATTTTCTTTCATCGCGAGGCGCCGCGACACCGCGCTCCACAAGGTGGATCATGACCAGCTTCAGCTTTGGCCACGCCGCCGTCAAGCGGTCGCTCTTGCTTGCTGCCGGTGTGTTGTTTTCTCTCCTGGTTGCCGTTCCGCTCCGCCCCGCGCACGCCGCACCGGACGCGATCGCGCCGGTCGAGGACTTTTCCCGCGAGCTTGAGAAGCTGAAGCAGAGCTTCGGCGACCTCGGCAAGAAGATCGACGACAGCGCCAAGGCGATCGACGACTACAACGACGTCGCCAAGACCCGCAAGGAGATCGAGGACCTGCGGACCGCGGTCGCGGGGCTACTCGATGCGGTCGCCGACAATGGCGCGCTCGCGACGCTCGGCGACAAGGCGCTCGGCCGCGCCCGCGACAAGCTCAAGGAGCTGGAACAGGATAGCCGCTTCAAGCCGGAAGAACGGAATTTCCTGGTCGAGCAATGGCGCAAGCTGCGCGACGACACCGAGCGCGCCAACCAGGAACTCGGCGGCGCGCGCATCCGTTTCGCCGAGTTGTTGCGCACGCTGCAGGCCAACGAGGATTTCATCGACGAGCTGGTGCAGATCCGTCAGGCGCAAAAGGTCGTCGAGGTAATCCACCAACTCACCCGCGAGATTCGCGGCGCCTCGGATCAGCTCCAACGCTTGATCGGCGGGATCAAGCCGCCGGGGGCTTGAAGGTGCTTGAGCGGTAGGTTTGTGCCCAGCGCGATCGGGAGTACCATGGTGGATGCGTGTTCTGGTAAGGGCGCAACACGGATCGCGACCGCTGCGGCTGCGCTGATCGCGCTTGCGGCCTGCACCCCCAAGGACGCCGGATACGTTGAAATCAAGACCGTGCCTGTCGCGAACGCCACAGCCGCGCTCTATCTCGATTCCGTCAAGCTCGATCCGCTGAAGAACGGCTCCGCGGTGTTGCGTCAGAGCGTCGGTACCGCCAAGCTCGTCATCGACGGCGCGCTCGGCAAGCTCGCGCTGTGCGACATCGTGGTCCGCAAGAACCGTATCACCACCGTCACGGTATCGATGCTCGAGCGCCCGCCGCGCTGCCAGTGCCGCAGCAGTGCCCCGGACGGCTCCGGCGGCCGCTCGTGCGTGGGATGAGGGCGCGACGACCGCGGTCGACGCCTACTTCATCGTCGGAATGACGAATTCGGCGCCTTCCTTGGTTCCCGACGGCCAGCGCGACGTCACGGTCTTGGTCTTGGTGTAGAAGCGGATCGAATCCGGCCCATGCTGGTTGAGGTCGCCGAAGCCGGAGCGCTTCCAGCCGCCGAAGGTGTAATACGAGAGCGGCACCGGGATTGCGAAGTTCACCCCGACCATGCCGACATTGACACGCTCGGTGAAGTCCCGTGCGGTGTCGCCGTCGCGGGTGAAGATGGCGACGCCGTTGCCGTAGTCGTGCTCCGACGGCAGCCGCACCGCTTCCTCGTAGTCCTTGGCCCGCACCACGGACAACACCGGACCGAAAATCTCGTCCTTGTAGATGTGCATGTTCGGCGTCACGTCGTCGAACAGGCAGCCACCCATGAAGTTGCCGTTCTCGTAGCCCTGCAACTTGAAGCCGCGGCCATCGACCACGAGCTTGGCGCCTTCCTTGACGCCCATATCGACGTAGTTCTTGACCTTGTCGAGATGAGCGCGAGTCACCATCGGACCGCAGTCCGCCTGCGGGTCGGTGGACGGGCCGATCTTGAGGCTTTCCACCCGCGGGATCAGTTTCTGCATCAGGACGTCCGCGGTCTTTCGGCCGACCGGCACCGCGACCGAAACCGCCATGCAGCGCTCGCCGGCGGAGCCGTAACCGGCGCCGATCAGGGCGTCGACCGCCTGGTCCATGTCGGCGTCCGGCATCACGATCATGTGGTTCTTGGCGCCGCCGAAGCACTGCACGCGTTTGCCGTTGGCGCAGCCGGTCGCATAAATGTACTCCGCGATGGCGGAGGAGCCGACGAAGCCGATCGCCATGACGCGTGGATCGCCGAGCAGCGTGTCGACCGCCTCCTTGTCGCCGTTGACGACGTTGAGGATGCCGGGCGGAAGCCCGGCTTCGATCATGAGTGCGGCGATCCGCATCGGCACCGAGGGATCGCGCTCCGACGGCTTGAGGATGAAGGCGTTGCCGCACGCGATCGCCGGCGCGCATTTCCACAGCGGGATCATGGCCGGGAAATTGAACGGCGTAATGCCGGCCACGACGCCGAGCGGCTGGTGAAGCGAATAGAGATCGATGCCCGGCCCGGCGCCGGTCGAATATTCGCCCTTCAGCAGGTTCGGAATGCCGCAGGCGAACTCCACCACTTCGAGGCCGCGCTGGATGTCGCCGCGCGCGTCCGGAACGGTCTTGCCGTGCTCGGAGGACAGCAGCGCCGCCAAGCTGTCGTATTCACGGTGCACCAGCTCGAGGAACTTGAACATGACGCGGGCGCGCCGCTGCGGATTGGTCGCCGCCCAGGCCGGCTGCGCCGCCGCCGCGTTGACGATCGCATGCTCGACTTCGGAATGCTTGGCGAGCGCGACCTTGGCCTGCACTTCGCCGGTATTGGGATTGAAAACATCGCCGAAGCGCCCCGAAATGCCCTTGATCTCCTTGCCGCCGACGAAGTGGCCGATCTCGCGCATTGTGCCCTCCTTGAAGATGTCCGTGAGCCTGCTGGCCCTGGCATAGCCCAGCCGTCTTGCTACGGGAAGTCTCGCCACGGGAAGGAGGACATCGGTCGCAGCCGGCCGCTGACCCATCGGAGCGCCGCCGGCGCTGTCGCATATTGCGGCGCGAGCCGAAAGCGGGGCATGATAGTCACCTCGGCGGCCAAAACGAAAACCCGGCGGATCAATTCGCGGGCGGAGGAGATGCGATCATGACAACACGCTTTCTTGTGACGGTCGCGGTTTGCGCCGCGTTGGCGGTCCCGGCTGCGGCAATGGTTTCGGCGCCGTCGCGCGCACAAAACGCCGTGCCCCACTACGAGGCCGATGCCTCCTGGCCGAAGCCGTTGCCGGACCGCTGGGTGATCGGCGGATTGGGTGGTGTGTGCGTCGATGCCCAGGACCACGTGGTCATCCTCAACCGGCAGGACATCCTGGACGGCGAGTTGGATGCGGGCCATCTCGCTCCCCCAGTGATCGAGCTCGATCCAGCCGGCAACGTGGTCCATGCGTGGGGCGACGCCAACCTGCTGGATCCGCGCCTCCATAGCTGCCATTTCGACAAGGACAACAATTTCTGGATCGCGTCGGCGCCCTCCGGCATGGTGCAGAAATACACCCATGACGGCAGCAAGCTGCTGCAGCAGATCGGCAAGAAGGGCGTGCTCGATACGTCCGACGGCACCATCAAGGGCACGCCGCTCAATTCTCCCGCTGCGGTATTTCACATGCCGTCCAGCATTTTCGTCGACCGCCAGAATGGCGACGTCTATGTGGCCGACGGCGAAGGCCGCAACAGCAATCACCGCATCGCCGTGATGGATCGCGACGGCAAATTCCTGCGCCAATGGCTGCCGGAAGGCATGCCGACCGTGCACTGCATGACGATCGGCAACGACGGGTTCGTCTACGTCTGCAACCGCGACAACGCCCGCATCCAGCTCTACGACAAAGAGGGCAATTTCAAGCGCAACATCGAAGTGCCATGGAAGCCCGTCACGACAGCGGCGGACGGCAAGGTCAAGCAGTTCGGCGGCGCCACGGTGGCGATCGACTTCTCGCCCGACCCGAACCAGACCTTCATCTTCGACATCAACCAGAACAACGACCAGATCGAGATCATCGACCGTCGGTCCGGCAAGCTGTTGTCGAGCTTCGGCAGCATTGGACACATGCCCGGCCAGTTCGACCAGCCGCACGGCATCGCGGTCGACTCCAAGGGCAATGTGTTTATCGCGGAGAACCGCGGACGGCGGATTCACAAGTTCAAGATCGTCGCCGAATAAGCGCAGGCGGGCAGGGCGGCTCGCACCGCGACGAAGCCGCGGCACCAAACGGGCCGCACAGGTGTTGATCCGGATGCGCGCCAGCCGCGATCGGCCGCGCGTTTTTGCGAAGCAGTAACGCTCCTTTAAGTACAACCGACTAGTTTGTGGGGTGCGTGCCCGCACGGGGGCGTGCGCGTATTGCGTTGGAGTTTTTTTATGGATATCGCGACCGGCCTGGGATTGATCGCCGGGACCGCAGTCGTTTGCACCCTGATCTTGCTGGGTGGCGACTTCCGCATGTTCTATGATTTGCACGCCCTGATCGTGATTTTCGGCGGCTCGTTCTCGGCAACGCTCATACGGTTTCCGCTCGGCGCCATCTTTCATGGTCTGCCGCTCGGCGCCAAATTCGCCTTTACGCTGCGCCGTCAATCCCAGCGCGATCTCATCGACCAGCTCGCCTCGATTGCCGAAACCGCCCGCAAGCAGGGGCCGACCGGCCTCGAAAAGATCGAAATCGAGGACCCTTTCCTGGCCAAGGGGGTGCGCCTCGTCGCCGACGGCTACGACACCAACTTCATCCGCGACAATCTGGAGCGCGATCGCGACAACTTCCTCCAGCATCTCGACGAGGGCGGGAAGATTTATCGTGCCATCGGCGATTGCGCGCCGGCGTTCGGCATGATCGGCACGCTGCTCGGCATGGTGCAGATGTTCGCCAACATGACCGACCCTTCGAAGCTCGGGCCGTTCATGGCGGTGGCGCTGCTGGCGACGCTTTACGGCGCGCTGGTCGCAAACCTCGTCTGCCTCCCGATCGCCGACAAGCTCCACGTCAAGCTCACCGACGAAGACACCAACCGCACCCTGATCATCGATGGCATCCTGATGATCCGCGACTCCAAGAGCCCGGCGCTGGTCCGCGAGATGCTGCTCGCCTACCTGCCGGAGAAGCATCGCCACGAGGCCGAGCCGGAAGCGGCCTGACCGCCGGCTGATCGAGGACACGGTTGCGAGATGGCCAAGAAGAAGGGAGCGGGACACGCCGGCGGCCATGGCTGGTTCGTCACTTTCGCGGACCTGATGGGCCTGCTCATGAGCTTCTTCGTGATGCTGGTCGCGTTCTCCAACCAGGACGAACACAAGCTCCAGATCGTGGCCGGCTCGATGCGCGACGCCTTCGGGGTGCAGGCGAATGTCCGCTATGCGGGCGTCATCGAAGTACCGGGGCTGCCGACGCGGCCGAAGCTCAAGCAGTCCCAGCACATTCCGCCCGAGGAAGCCTCCGCGACCCCGCAAGCCGATGAGCACGACCGCGAGGAGGCATTGGGTACGCGGCTCAAGGAAGACCGCGCCTTCGCGCTCGCGGCCGCCTCGCTGCGCCAAGCCTTGCAAGACATGCCGGAGCTTACCGAAACCTCCAAGCACGTCATGATCGAGGAGACCCGCGAGGGCCTCAATGTCGAGATCGTCGACCAGGAAGGCCGCTCCATGTTCCCGGAAGGCTCGAAGGAGCCCTATGAGCGGACCCGCAAAGTAATCGAGAAGATCGCGGCGCCGCTGCGCGCGTCACCGTACCGGATTGCCGTGACCGGCCATACATCGAGTTCGCGGATGCCCGCGAGGCCCGGCTACGGCCCGTGGGAACTGTCCGCCGACCGCGCCAATGTTGTACGCCGCATTCTCCAGGAGGAAGGCGTGCCGGAGGCTCATTTCTACCAGGTCAGCGGCAAGGCCGATACCGAGCCGCTGTTTCCCGACGACCCCTACATCGCCGCCAACCGCCGCGTCACGATCACGCTGATGCACGAAGAGCCGCCGATGCCACTCGGGTTCAAGCCCTAAAGGGCGCGGTCTCATTTTAAGCAACTGCATGTAAATGCGCCCGATTTCGGCGCCCGCCCGCTGCGCCGAAAAAGCCGAAACGATCGCCGAACCGCTTCGAACACCTCGCGTTTGCCGAATTAGGGGCGCGGAAAGGTGGCTTTGAACTCTCTCGCTTCGTAGGTGTTTGAACCATGGACGGCCTGTGCGCGTCAGTGGTATAAGCCGCGGCCCAAATTTTGTGCGGCGCAACATCGGTTCGCATCCCATGGCTAACAGCATTGCCGCTCCCGGCGGGAGCGATGACGCGGCGCACGGAGTGGTCAACGGCGCGGCCGATGAGGCCGGCGGCCACGGAAGTCACGGCTTCGCCGGCGTGCTGAGCCTTGCGATCGGCAGCATCGGAGTGGTCTACGGCGATATCGGGACGAGCCCGCTCTACGCGCTGCGCGAGGCCATCAACGCCGCAGTGGGGCCGAACGGCGTCGCAACGCCGGACTCGGTCATCGGCGTCCTGTCGCTCATCCTGTGGGCGCTCATCTTCATCGTCACGATCAAATACGTCATCGTGCTGCTGCGTGCCGACAACAACGGGGAAGGCGGTACGCTGACCCTTATGGCGCTGGCGCGCAAGGCGACCGGCGACCATACCGTAGCCCGTGGTGATGCTCGGCATCGTCGGCGCGGCGCTGTTCTTCGGCGATGCGCTGATCACGCCCGCGATCTCGGTGCTGTCCGCGATCGAAGGCCTCAAGGATGTTGAATTGATCGGCACCCAGATCGATCCCTATATCGTGCCGCTGACGGTCGCGATCCTGGTCACGCTGTTTGCCATGCAGTCGCGCGGCACTGCGAGCGTGGCGCGATTCTTTGGACCGATCATGACGGTGTGGTTCATCGCCATCGCGGTGCCTGGCGTGATCTGGATCGCCGCCAGCCCGAGCGTGCTGCTCGCGCTCAATCCGCTCTACGGCCTCGCCTTCCTGGCACACCATGGCGTCACCGGGCTGGTCACGCTCGGCGCGGTGTTCCTGGCGGTTACGGGCGCCGAGGCGCTTTATGCCGACCTCGGCCATTTCGGCCGCAGGCCGATCCAGGCCGCCTGGCTGGTGCTGGTCTTTCCGGCGCTGGCGCTCAACTATCTGGGCCAGGGCGCGCTCATCCTCCACGATCCGGCGACGGTCAAGAACCCGTTCTTCCTGCTCTACCCGGAGATCCGTGCGGCTCCCGATGGTGATCCTGGCGACCGTCGCCACCGTCATCGCGAGCCAGGCGGTTGATCACCGGGGCCTTCTCGTTGACCCGCCAGGCGATCGCGCTCGGCCTGTTGCCGCGGCTTGAGATTCGCCATACCTCGGCGGAGCACGAAGGCCAGATCTACCTGCCGCGGGTCAACATGGGTCTCCTCGATCGGCGTGCTGCTGCTGGTCGCGCTGTTCCGTTCTTCGAGTGCGCTCGCCTCCGCCTATGGCATCGCGGTAACCGGCACCATGGTGGTGACCGCCATCATGGCGTTCATCGTGGTGCGCAAGGTGTGGGGCTGGTCGCTTCCCGCCACCGTCGCGCTGATCGCGCCCTTCGTGGTGGTGGATTCCACCTTCCTGGTCGCCAACATGCTGAAGGTGTTCGAGGGCGGCTGGGTTCCCCTTGCGCTCGCCGGCTTCATGATGGTGATCATGTACACGTGGCGGCGCGGCACCCGCCTGCTGTTCGACAAGACCCGCCGCCAGGAGACGCCGCTCGATTCGTGCTCGTCGCCATGCTGGAGAAAAAGCCGCCGCAGCGCGTGTCCGGCACCGCGGTGTTCCTGACCAGCGATCCGTTCAGCGCGCCGACCGCGCTGATGCACAGTCTCAAGCATTACAAGGTGCTGCACGAAAAGAACGTCATCCTGTCGATCGAGACCGATCACCTGCCGCGGGTGCCGCTGCGGGACCGGGTCCGCATCGAGCCGGTCGGCCAGACGTTCTCGCGGGTATGGCTGCGGTTCGGCTACATGGAACGGCCCAATGTGCCTCAGGCGCTCGCCATCGCCCGCAAGCTCGGCTGGCAGTTCGACATCATGTCGACCTCGTTCTTCCTGTCGCGGCGGGCGCTGCGCCGCGCGGCGCGCTCTGGCATGCCGGGTTGGCAGGACCGCCTGTTCATCTCGCTCGCCCGCGCCGCCAACGACGCCACCGACTATTTCCAGATTCCGACCGGCCGCGTCGTCGAAGTCGGCACCCAAGTTACGATCTGAGTGACGATCTGAGTTACGATCTGAGCGCGCGATCGGTGTGCGCATAACGATACCTCCGCGTCCAATCCACACCGGGGCGGCGAGGGCTTGATTAATTCCATGCGATTCCACCATGTTTTACCAACGCGGTGGACGGGCCTCGCAAGGGGCGCTGCAATGTTCGGATTGTTCGGTCGCGGCCAGGTGCGCGATGTGACACCGGAAGAGCTGGCGGAAGGATTGGCCGCCGATAAGATCCTGCTTATCGACGTTCGCGAGCCCAACGAGACCGCGCGCGAGCGCATCGTCGGCGCGTTGCTGGCGCCGCTGTCGCAGTTCGATCCGGTCGACCTGCCCGATCCCAACGGCCGCGTGGTGGTTTTCACCTGCGCGTCCGGCATCCGCTCCATCAAGGCCGCCGAGATCGCCCTGGCGGCGGGGCTTGCGTTCGACGCCCATCTCGCCGGCGGCATCAAGGCGTGGAAAGCCGCCGGCTTGCCGGTCGAGACCTGATCGCCGCCTATTCTTGTCGATCGCTAGCTTGGCGCAGCGGGCAACGGATGAGACTATCATGCGGGGGAGCTCCGATCCCGCATCAGCGGCAGGGGCGCCGGAGGGTCCATGCGACCGTGCTTTTCGTGGTGCGCCGCGGCCCAAGCGCAGGCCGCCTATAAACGCGCGTGGTGCGCCAAATATGCCGACTACGGCGGCATCACGAGCTGCGCCTTCGACACCTACCGGCAGTGCCTGGCGACGCTCTCTGGCATTGGCGGCTCGTGCGTCGAGAACCCGGCCGCGCCGCCGCCTCCGCCGCCCTATTACGCCGCCCGAACAGCAACGCTATGACGGCCAGCGCTGACCGGGCGGGCGCGGCGCCGCGGCGCGCCGCTCTCGGCGCGCGCCGTCCGGCTGTCGCCATTGCGGTCGGGCTTGCCGTCATCGCGGCGCTCGTGGCGGCCGCGTCGCGACCGGCGCCGGCGCAGCGCGAGCGCTTCGTCAACGTCTACAATTGGTCCGATTATGTCGAGCCGACCGTGCTTGATGCCTTCACCCGCGACACCGGCATCCGGGTTCGCTACGACACGTTCGATTCCAACGACACGCTGGAGACCAAGCTGCTCGCCGGCAAGTCGGGCTACGATGTGGTGGTGCCGACCGCCTATTTCCTCGAACGGCAGATCAAGGCCGGCGTGTTCCAGAAGCTCGACAAGGCGCTGCTGCCGAACCTCGTCAATGCGTGGCCGGTGATCGCAAAGCACCTCGCCGCCTACGACCCCGGCAACCTCTACGCTGTCAACTACATGTGGGGCACGGTCGGCATCGGTTACAACGTCAAGAAGGCGCGCGAGGTCCTCGGCTCCGCCGCCGCAATCGACAGCTGGGACGCCGTGTTCGTTCCCGCCGCGCTCGCGAAGTTCAAGGACTGCGGCGTTCACATGCTGGATTCCTCCGACGATATTCTCCCCGAAGCGCTGCATTATCTCGGCCGCGATCCTAATTCGTCCGATCCGGCCGACCTCGACAAGGCCGCCGATCTCGTCGCCAAGGTGCGGCCCGCGATCCGCAAGTTCCACTCCTCCGAATATCTCAACGCGCTCGCGAGCGGCGAAATCTGCTTCGTGGTCGGCTGGTCGGGCGACGTCAAGCAGGCGCAAAAACGGGCCACCGAAGCCAACAACGGCGTCGACATCGCTTACGCGATGCCCCGGGAAGGCGCCCAGATGTTCTTCGACAATCTTGCCATCCCGAAGGACGCCCGCAACGTCGCCGAGGCCCACGCCTTTATCGACTACCTGATGCGGCCGGAGGTGGCGGCGAAGAACACCAACTTCCTGTCCTACGCCAACGGCAATCTCGCAAGCCAGGCGTTGGTCGATCCCGCGATCCTCAACGACCGCACCATCTACCCCGACGAAGCCACCATGGCGCGGCTCTACACCATCATCGCCCACGACGCCAAGACGACCCGCCTGATGAACCGGCTGTGGACCCGGATCAAGACCGGCCGGTGAGGGCGCGGAGCGGACGCGATCATTCCCTGAATACAGAGAAAACAACAGGGAGTTTCGCGTCGCGACATTCGCCGAGTTTCCGATTGTTACGCGTTTATTCACGTGTCGTGTCACCTGAGAAAGTCTGCTGCAAATCGACCATGCGGACCATCATGGTCCGGCGCGGGTCGAACGGCAGCTCCCGGAAATCCCATTTCGCGTAGAGCCGCCGCAAGTCGTCATCGAGCGAACGCGTTGGTGCGCAGACGCGGCAGCGTCATCGCTCCCAGGACGGCGTGACGCGCGAGTGCCAGACAAAAAGCCTGTGGCGGAAGCTTAGGAAATAATACCTCAAGATTGGCATTTCGTCCAGACTCGGCTGGGTCATTTTTTCGCTGCCGACGAAGTGGTTCCGCGCTGGTTGCGGAATGAGATTCGGCTTCACAATGCATGGCATTCCTGTCGGAGTGGCGCATGCGGCCCGCCGATAGCGATAACACCTGCAGACCTGAGCACTGTCCGCACAGGTTGCGTGGATGTGGTCTATTTTGCTTCCCTCCAATGCCGGCCCATTCCTTGTTGTGGCACCCCGATCGCGACAGGTTGCCGAAATGATGCTCGGCGGGTCCGCTTTTGACCGACGCTGTCGAAAAACTCAAAAATGAGCTGACCTAAAAATCTGCGGTGCCGCCGTCGAAACCAGTATTCAGCAAACCAACCCTCATGAAGAGCTTTCCAAGGCTACCGGTTGGAAATCCGAGTGGTTGTGCGGCACCCCACACAATTTTCGGATCACCGCATCAGCAACCTTGGAAAAATTTGTTCGTTAGATTAGCGAAAAACACGTTTTCGACAGCATCGACCCGAGCCGACATCGCTGTGATCGTCAAGTTGCCCTGCATCAAACAGCTGGACACCTATTCGATAACCTCGTCGGCGCGGGCGAGCAACAGCGGCGGAATTTCGAGGCCCATCGCCTTGGCGGTCTTGGCGTTCAAAGCCATCTCGAATTTGACCGGTAGTTGAACGGGCAGGTCAGACGGCTTCGCGCCACGGAGAATGCGATCGACATAGGAGGCCGAGCGGCGAACGATGTCCACCCTGTCGGGTCCGAAGGAAAGCAGACCGCCATCTCTGACAAAGGAAGTACTAAAATAGACCGCCGGTACATTGTTGCGCGCCGCTTGCGCTATGATCGACGCGCGATGCACGTTGTTGAAACTATCCGGCATCAAGACGAGGCCTCCTCCCGGCTCACGTCCAAGCCAGGTGATAGCCGTTTCGATTTCGGCATCGCTATGAACCGGCGCTGCGATCGGCGCCACTTTGAGCGATCGGGCAGCTGCCTGGAATGTAGGCAAGTAATATGATCCGCCACCGGTCGCCATGTCGGGACTGAACATGGCTGCGGCCCGCTTGACGCCGGGCGCGATCTCCGTGAGCAACTCCAGCCACTTGCTCGCCATTACCGCTTCCATGCTGATGAAGCCAGTGATATTTCCACCGGGGCGAGGCAAGCCCGCAACGAAGCCGGCGCCGACCGGGTCCGAAACGATCGCAAATACGATCGGGATCGTCCGCGTCTCTTGTTGGAGCGCAGCGGTCGGGACAGTTCCGATTGCGAGGGTTACATCGGGCTGGAGGTCGACCATCTCTTTCGCGAACATCCGCGTCCTGTCGACGCTGTCGCCGGCCCATCGAACGTCCATTCGCATGTTGCGGCCCTCAGTCCAGCCCAACTGTGAAAGCTCTTGCGTGAACGCCGAGAGCCACGACCGCCCCTCCGGATCGTTTTCGACGAGTGTCATCATAACGCCCAGACGCCGAATGGCCTGCTGCGCCCGCGCGGCGAACGGCCACGCCGCCGCGCCTCCGAGCCCCGCAATGAACTCCCGCCGTCGCATCGGTTTCCTCCCGCCGCAATGCGGCAGCCTATCCTGGACCGCGCACCATGGGAACGGCTTGGGCCGAGAGCGGCGGCGGCCTTTGACGGGCGCCTCCGGTGCAACGCGCGTGGAACGATACTGAAGATTCTCGCAGCCGTCTTTTGCCTATGCAGTGATGACATCGGCGCTGGCGAAGTGATCCGAAGCAGTTACCTCAACAAGATGCTCCCACATGAATGTCTTGCTGTCACTTGGTCATACGAAAAGCATCCAGATATCGCTGAGAGCAATCTGCTATGGCACTACTTCGAGAGCTTCGGTGAAGCGCCACCATTGAATATTAAGCGCAGCCGTTACGGATGGTCCGATTTCCCGGACGACAAATCGGCCGACCGACAGTAAGCGAAACAAACGGCGCCTTGGGCGCCGTTGCCGGTGACGCGCTGCCGTTTAGACGCCCGGTGGGCGCAGTGTAGAGCGCGAGTGCTTGGGCGTCTGCGGAGGCGAAGGCGCTGTGGTAAGCCCAAGCCGTGCCAGCACACGGCACACCTGCATGGCCGACCAACGATCCCGCTGACGCGGCGTAGGAATCTTGCGCTTGTCGAGCGCCGCCGCGATCTCCCTCAAAGAGGTCTGGCCCGCCGCGCGTATCTCGGCGATGACGGGCGCAAGCCGGACAGCAAGCGCGTTGGCACTTTCAGATTGGGCCTCTGGCCCCTTGGCTCTGCTAGAGGGCGTGAAAGACATTTGCGTCACCGCCGCGACCGAGTTTGACAGCAAAGGTTTGGCTGCTACGTTATATCCATCGGAACATATCGCGGTCGCCCTATCATGGGCAAGGTTCGTGTCGAAGCTATCAAATGAAGGGAAGAAACAATGCGTATAACTCTGCTAGCGGTCGCCACTCTCGTCGGTTTTGCCGCCACAACTTCCGCCGGTTTTGCGGCGCCGGTCTATGGAACCGTGATGGGGCCGACCAGCGCCAAACTCGACCTCGTGCATTGGAGCGACAAAGGATATTCCACTCCCGGCCGAGGGTACTGCTTCTACCATCCGCACCGCGGCCGTTGTCGTTGACCTTGGAAGCAGGTCCTTGGCGCGCCGCCGGCTCTCCGCTACGCGGCGCTGGCGACCCCAAGCCGTTCCCGCACCCGCAACACTGTCATGGCGGCCCACGGGGCTCCGGTCGTTGTCGGCACCTTGCGGGCATTCAACTCGGCGGCGGCGGCGCGCGTCGGCAAGCCGGCAAGCTCGGCAAAGACCGACCGCAGGGCTTCCACACGTTCGGCAGCGGCGCCACGGTTCGCGACAGCGAGCGCCGGGTTACCGAGCACCACGCCCTTCGCCTTGGCGGCGGCAAGGCCAGCCGGGTGCGGTCCGCTACCATGCGGCGCTCCAGCGCGGCATAGATGTGTAGAGTGAACGGGTCGACGTTCGGGCCAAGCTCGGCGACGACGAACGGCACCTGATGCGCCAGCGCCGTTGAAATGGAGCGGTGCAAGCGTTACGCCGATCCAGAAACTCGAAATCCCTTGCGGAGTTCGCGCCATGCAGCGAACAACCGGACAGGGCCGGCGAACGTCAAGTGAGATTCTGCATACAAGGCCAGTAAGGATTCAAGGCTTGTGGCGTTCGCGCCGTAATAACCGAACGACCGCCCTCACCGCATCATTGCAAGCCCGACGCCGTTTTGATCGGGGCCGGCATGATCGGCAGCACGATGTGCGACGGGTGCGATGCGTCGTGGAGGACGGTCTGGCGCGCGACGACCATTTGGGCGTCGGCGCCGAGGGGGTGGCCGGTATTCAGGTTGCGATCATAGTGCGGGAAATTGCTGCTCGATATTTCGAGGCGGAATCTGGTGGCCGACCTTGAACAGGTTGCTGGTCGGGAATACCGTGATCGTGTACTCGTACACCTTGCCGGGATCGATCGGCTCGTGCGTTTCCAGGCTGTCGCGATGGCTCGCGCGCACGACGCCGTTGTTCAGGTTTATGATCTTTCCGCCGGGCGCGACGTCCACGAGCTTGGCGGTCCAATCGGTGTCGGGCGCGCTCGAAGCCGCAAAGAGCTTGACGGAGATCGGCCCCGTGACCTCGACGGCCTGCGAGAGCGGCGGCGTCGAATAAACCAGGACGTCCGCCCGCTTCTCGATATCGGTCTGATCGTAAGGTCCGACCGGGGCGACTGTGGCGAAGCAGCACGAGTGGCCGCCTTTGCTCGGCACCGGGTTGGCGGGATCGTAGACGTAATGATCACTCGGCTCCGCACCGGCCGGCGGCTCAATCGTGAGCTGTCCATTGCCCAACAGCGAGTTCGCCTGGCCGCGGCTGTGCAGATAGAATTTCGTAAATCGCGTGTCGGGGATCGGCCAATCCTGCGCCTCGCGCCAGACGTCGGCGCCCATCACGAAGACGCGCACCGCGGGATCCTTGTCCACGCCATTGCTCATTCCCTTGAGCCAGTAGTCAAAGAATTTGAGCTGCTGGTCCTTTGTGGTGTTCGCGGCTTCCGGCCCGAAGTCCACGTCGCCGCTCTTGGTATCCCACGGAATGTGGACATAAGGGCGGATGATGAGCTTCTGTCCACTGCGAGCCGCATCGGACCCGCCGTATTTGTGCATGCCGACGAAGTTTTCGACGCCGCCGTTGAGAAACACATCGTACCATCCTGCGAGATTGAGCGCCGGGACCTTCACGTCGGCCCACCTTTCGCGGATGCTCCATTGCCGCCAATATGCGTCGCGGTCGCTGTGCTTGACCCAGTCGAAGAAATATCCCGCCACTTCAGGTCGCTCGGGCATGAGCCACGGATAAGTCCCGATCGGCAGGTGCGAATAGGTTTTCGCAATGCCGTTCCGTGCCTCGGCGAGCTTGTCGACGACGGATTGGTCGCCCAGCCGCGGCACCGCGCCGGCCGTGAGCGAGGAGGTCGCCCGGATTCCTCAAAGGCGATCGAGAAGGCGCCGCCCTCATAGGACCAGCCGTCGTAATAGTCGGACCCGGTGTGAGCCGGCGCGATGGCGGCGAGGTGCGGCGGCGCTTTGATGGCCGCGAGCCACTGCGTCGCGCCGACATAGGAAAAACCGTACATGCCCACCTTGCCGCTCGACTGCGGCAGGCCGGCCGCCCATTCGACGGTGTCGTATCCGTCGTTGGCTTCGTCGCGGAACGGGTAGAAGGTTCCCTCCGACGTATACAAACCGCGAAGGTCCTGGATCACGACGATATAGCAGTGGGAGGCATATTCCGATGGCGCACCGTACACCCCGGCCTGCGCCAGGGATTTGTCGTAAGGCAGGCGCATCAGCAGGACCGGATAGTTTCCGCGCTCCACCGGGCGATAAACGTCCGCATAAAGCACGGTGCCATCGCGCATGGCGGCCGGGACGTTGGCTTCCTTGTGAACTGTGCATTGCTCAGCCAGAGAGGCGGGTTGGGCCTGCGCCGCAACTGTCGTCCCCACGGCGGCAAAGCCCGAAACAATGGCGATGCGCAAAGTCCGATATGACCGCATGAACATGCTTCCTCGTCGAAATGACTCGTCGTCCTTTGATAGAGCAAATCACCGAGAGTTGACACCTGCGTCGCGTGCGGCCTGCCCGAGTTACATTGGGGCCGCAAGCGGAGCCTCGCACATCATCCGAACGACGAACGAGGACCCCGCCAGCCGGACGACCGCGGCGGCGGTCTCCGGGGGGGCCCAATTGCTGATCGGCAGGCCGGCCCAAGTTGGCGGCGGAGATCGATCACGATCGTTTTGGGGAAGGCCGCAACGGCGCGGTCGAACTTTGCCGGAGGGTTCGGCGCGCCGTTGTTCGCGCGAGGCGGATCAGGTGCCTGGTATCGGCAGGACCGGCATGACCTCCACGGCCTCGCCCGGGAAAATTGCGAAGTGCGGATGGTTTTCAAACAGCTTCGCGGCGGCTTCGTGCGATTCCGCGCGAATGACCGTGAAGGCTCCCATCTCATTGCCGACATCTTCAATACCGCGTTGCGTGACTTTCTTGGTTTTGCCGAGCGGTCCGCCCATGGCGGCGATCGCGTCCTGGTGTTTTTCCACCCAGGCTTTCCATCCAGCCATTCCGTCGCGTTCCTTCGATCGGCGTTCCGCTTCGGGAAGGGCATTCCATGCCATCATTTTCGGGCTGGTTTTACTGCCGAGAAAAACTGCAAGGTATGTGTTCGTGCTCATGAGGTTTCCTTTCCTTTTCGTTTTGGAGATTGGAACAAAAGCTCGATGTAGCGTTGCAGATGATCGATGCTTTCCGCGGCAACAGCGGCGTCGCCCTTCGACTTTGCCAGGATGAACGCGCCTTGCAGCACGGCTTGGGTGTGTAAGGCGAGACTGCGCGCCGTCCATAGTCAAGGCGAGATTGGGACGGCGCCGGATTTGTACGCGACGCCGACCCGAACGCGGCTGATTTGTGCCGTCGCGCTCAGACCGGCGATGAAATGCCTGCGCCTCATTCGATGACCTCGTCGGCACGGCCGAGCAGCTTGAGCGGGAAGGTGAGACCGAGCGCCTTGGCGGTCTTCAGGTTGATGACGAACTCAACTTTGGTGGCCTGCTGCACCGGCAAGTTGGCGGGTTGCTCTCCGTTGAGAATGCGACCGGTATATGTCCCGACCAAACGGGACGCATCGACCACGCTCGTCCCGTAGTTCATAAGACCACCGCCCGCCGTGAATCTCCGGTTCTCGTATATCGTCGGTATCGAATGGCGAGCCGCAAGCGCAACGAGTTGATCGGGCTGGGTCAAAAAGAAGGTTTCACCGCTGACTACGAGTGCGCTCGCTCCCTCGCTGACAACAGTCGTGAAGGCCGACTCGATTTCGCCGGGGCTGCTTGCCCGGAGGATCACGACGCGCAAACCAAGGGCATTCGCCGCGACCTGCACGTCCCTCGTTTCAGTTTCGGTTTGGATTGGGTTGGCTGGGTTGACGAGCACCGCGATCGTGGTCGCTGCGGGCAGTACGTCCCGAATCAACGAAAGACGTTTTGCCATCAACTCAACGCCGAGCACCGTGACGCCGGTGAGATTGCCGCCGGGCCGCGCGAGGTCCGCGACGAGGCCGGCTTCGACTGGATCAGTCCCAACCGTAAAAACAATCGGGATGGTCCTGGTCGCCGCCTTGGCGGCCAACGCACCGGGCGTGGTGGCCAATACGGCGATAACGGACACCCGACGGCGAACCAAGTCGGCAGCGAGCGCGGGCAACCGATCGTTGTCACCTTCCGCCCACCGGTACTCGACCGCGACATTTCGGTTCTCGACGTAGCCTATTTCCGCCAAGCCGCGATGAAATGCAGCGACGTACTCGCGCAACGGCTCAAAGGTTGCGCCACCGAGGACGCCAATCACCGGCATCGAAGTCTGCTGAGCCCGCGCTACCATCGGACACGCCGTCGCACCAAGCCCCGCGATGAAATCCCGCCGCCTCATCAGATATCCTCTCGGCAGATTTCACTTAGCCTATCGTGGGCCGGCAAGGATGGGAACGGGTCGATGCGAAGATCAGCTCGTAGGGCGCGATCACCTTATTGCGCGGTTTCGAAGCTCCCATCGATGTGAGCCGCCCAGCACCTTGGCCGCGACAAGGGACGCGCGTTGCGCCGTTTATTTCTCGCCGAATTCCACGACCGCGTCGAAATCGTCCGACAGAACTCTAGACGGCGCCGGCGGACTATGAGGGCCTAGCGTCAGGGCGGCGTTTCAATCGTTTTGAAACGCCGCCCTGATTTCTTGTCCGTGGCTTCCACCGGCATCGGCTTCGACCAACGTCCGGGTTCTTCACACACTTCCGTAAGCTTTGTTCGGCCTCGATCCGGTTTCCGTTACCGATGATCGATTGCGGCTGCACGCTACAGCCCCCGAAGGACGGCCTTTCCGCGAAGATCAGGCGAGGTCGAAGCGATCGAGGTTCATCACCTTGCTCCACGCCGCGACGAAGTCTTTCACAAACTTCTCCTTCGAGTCCCCGCATCCGTAGACTTCCGCGAGGGCGCGGAGCTGGGAGTTTGAACCGAAGATGAGATCGACACGGGTGCCGGTCCACTTGAGCGCGCCGGTCCCGCGATCTCGCCCCTCGAACACGCCTCCGGATGTAGCGGACGCCTGCCACACCGTGCCCATGTCGAGCAGGTTCACGAAGAAGTCGTTGGTGAGCGTCTCCGGCCGCTTGGTGAAGACGCCGTGTTGCGTCCCTCCGAAGTTTGCATTCAGGACACGCATGCCTGCGACCAGAACCGTCATTTCGGGGGCGGTCAGCGTCATCAATTGCGCCCGATCCGCCAGCACTTCCTCCGCGGATCGCTGCTGTCCGTCCCGGAAGTAGTTGCGGAACCCGTCCGCGGTCGGCTCCAGCACGGCGAACGAATCCACATCGGTCTGCTCCTGCGAAGCATCCGCGCGTCCCGGCGAGAACGGAACCTTGACGTCGTGCCCGGCCTTCTTCGCAGCGGCCTCGACGGCTGCGCAACCGCCCAGCACGATCAGGTCGGCAAGCGAGACCTTCTTCCCGGCGGTGCCGTTGAAAGCCTTCTGGATGCCTTCCAACGTCTGCAGGACTTTGCCCAGCTCGGCCGGCTGGTTGACGTCCCAATCCTTCTGCGGCGCGAGGCGAATACGCGCGCCGTTCGCCCCACCGCGCTTGTCGGAGCCGCGGAACGTCGTCGCCGACGCCCAGGCGGTCGTGACCAGTCGGGAGATCGACAATCCGGAGGCAAGGATCTTGCCCTTGAGGGCGGTGATATCCTGCTCATCGATCAACTTGTGATCGACCGCCGGGACGGGGTCCTGCCACAGCAGCACCTCGGCGGGAACGAGCCGGCCGAGATACCGCGCGCGGGGCCCCATGTCGCGGTGCGTCAGCTTGTACCAGGCCCTGGCGAACGCGTCCGCCAACCGATCGGGGTGCTCGTGGAAGCGCTTCGAGATTGGCGCGTAGATCGGGTCCATTCGCAGTGCGAGGTCCGTCGTGAGCATCATCGGAGCATGCCGTTTGGACGGGTCGTGAGCATCCGGTACCGTAGCTGCTCCAGCTCCATTCTTGGGCGTCCATTGGTGCGCACCGGCGGGACTCTTGGTCAGCTCCCACTCATGGCCGAACAGGGTGTCGAAGTAGCCGTTGTCCCACTTCGCCGGGTTCGGGGTCCATGCGCCTTCCAAGCCGCTGCTGATCGTATTGATACCGCTGCCGCTGCCAAAGGTGTTTTTCCAGCCGAGGCCTTGTTCCTCGATGCCGGCGCCCTCGGGTTGGGGGCCGACGTACTTGCTCGGATCGGCGGCGCCATGGCATTTGCCGAACGTGTGGCCGCCGGCAATGAGCGCAACGGTCTCCTCATCATTCATCGCCATGCGGGCGAACGTTTCCCGGATATCCCGGGCCGAGGCGAGCGGATCCGGCCTGCCGTTCGGTCCTTCCGGATTGACATAGATCAGGCCCATCTGAACCGCGGCGAGCGGATTTTCGAGCTGCCGGTCGCCGCTGTAGCGATCGTCTCCAAGCCAGGTGTGCTCAGGCCCCCAGTAGATGTCCTCTTCCGGCTCCCATACGTCCTCGCGGCCGCCGGCGAAACCGAAGGTCTTGAACCCCATCGACTCCAAGGCGACGTTGCCGGTGAGAACCATCAGGTCGGCCCAGGAGATTTTCCGGCCGTACTTCTGCTTGATCGGCCACAGCAGCCGGCGCGCCTTGTCGAGGCTCACGTTATCCGGCCAACTGTTGAGGGGCGCGAAGCGCTGCTGGCCGCCTCCGGCACCGCCGCGGCCGTCGCCGATGCGGTACGTGCCCGCGCTGTGCCACGCCATACGAATGAAGAACGGCCCATAGTGGCCGTAGTCCGCCGGCCACCACGCCTGAGACGCGGTCATCAGCGCATGGAGATCCTTGATGACGGCGTCGAGGTCGAGGCTCTTGAACTCCTGCGCGTAGTTGAACCCGTTGCCCATCGGATCGCTCAGGGAAGAGTGCTGGTGGAGAACCTTGAGGTTCACCTGATTGGGCCACCAGTCTCGGTTCAACCTGGCCAAGGGTATGCGTTCCCCGCCCGAAAACGGGCACTTGGTCTCGTCATCCATAATTTTCTCCAGTCCTGGTTCGCGTGATTTCCGTCCGCTTCGCGCGCTATCAACATTTCACTCGGTTCCGCACACACTCTACGCAACGCATCCTATAAGGTAAAGTTGACTTTTCTGATCGCTGCGGTAAGATTTTCTGATGTCCGATGTCACGCTTCGGCAGCTTCGCTATTTCAGCGCGCTGGCACGTCATGGCCACTTCGGACGCGCGGCGGAAGCATGTGCGATCTCGCAGCCGGCGTTGTCCATGCAGATCAAGGAACTGGAAGAAGCGCTGGGCGGCATGCTGTTCGAGAGAAGCGCCCGACAGGTCGCGCTAACGAACTTCGGAGACGAGGCCGCCCCACGCGTTCGCGACATCCTGCGCCTGGTCGATGAACTGGGGGACCTCGCGCGCGCGTCGCGGGACCGGCTTGTGGGCCGGCTGCGCATCGGCATGATCCCGACGATTGCGCCCTATCTGCTGCCCAGGGTCATCGGCAATCTCGCCCGGATGCATCCCGAACTTGACATTCACGTCCGTGAGACGCTGACGCCCAAGCTGATACAAGAGCTCGCGGAAGGACGGCTTGATACGGCAATTGTTGCGCTTCCGGTGTCCGAACCTTCGCTTGTCGAGGTCGCGCTGTTTTCGGAACATTTCCTGCTGGTCCGGCCGGGCGAGGATGAGGGAAAGCCGGTGCCCAGCAGCAAAATGTTGCGCGCAATGAGGCTGCTTTTGTTGGAAGAGGGGCACTGTTTTCGCGATCAGGCGCTGTCGTTCTGCAAAATGCAATCGTCGCCGCCGCGGGAGGTGCTGGACGCGAACTCTCTGTCCACACTTGTTCAAATGGTCAGCGCCGGCATCGGCGTCACTTTGATCCCGGAAATGGCCGTGGCGGTGGAGACGCGCTCGGCGTCGGTGTCGATCGCTCGCTTCAAGAATCCGCAACCCTCGCGAACCATCGGCATGATCTGGCGCAAGACAAGTCCTCTGGCCAGGCAACTCCTGCAATTTTCAGAAGTGGTTTGTCTCTCGGCCGACGCGTTGCGCAAGCAGCACAATCCGGCCTCGGCATCGCCCAGTCCCCGGATTTAGACGGCACTCCGTCGGCGACAATATTGTGTTTTCGGCAAGCGTCCTCGGCAAAGCAGCGCCGGGACCGCAGGGCGCACTCGCTTTATTGCGCCCGTTTCGAGGCGAAGCCCCCGTCGATGCGAGCCGGCCGGCACCTCGGGCGCAACGAACGACGCGCGTTGCGCCCTTCAGCTTAGGAGGCTTGGCCTCCGTTCAGGCCGACACCGGAGACGGTGAACAATCGCCGTCCCTAATGGCTCTGGCCGATATTCGCCGAGCCCGCGCCATCGCGCTGCATATAGGCGCGGATCTTTGCATCCGGATCTTTGCCGGACTCGCGGCCGTCCGGGCTTGTCTTGATGCTCCTGCTGGAAGCGGCGAGCGCCGCCGCCTGGGCGGCTTCAGCCGCAATTGTCGCGGGCGTTTCCACCGGTGGAGGTGCCGGATTTTTCATGCAGATACCGCCAAGGCCGCGGATCAACTCGAGGCACTGCTCCTGGGCATCGTAGGAGCAGGCGAGGTTGCCGTTCGTGGTTTGGGAACACCACGTTCGATAGTTGTTGCGCGGCAATGCGGACGGATCGGGCTCATCCGGCGCCGTCGCCGCCGTCTCAACCGGCCGGGGCGCGATATTCTGCACGCAAATGCCGCCAACGCCGCCGAGCGCCTCGGTGCACTGCGCCTGGGTATCGAACGCACAGCTGACCGAGCCGCTTCGGTTGTCCCTGGAGCACCACGGCCGGTAAGGGGCCGCCTCGCTCGACGGCACGAAGCTGAGCGCACCGATCAGCGCGCAACCCGCCACTATCAGGATTCGCATCCCCAACCTCCCCGCTTTTTGCCCCCGCAGGCGATTGCCGGCCGAATTGATGCGGCAGTGAACACCGGAACGGCGGCTTTGTCACGTGGGTTTACGTGTACCTCGCGGATGGCCGGGCTTGTCCAGGCCATCCGCTCTCGGATGTCGTAACATTCATTCGGCCAACGAGCCCGTCACTTCTGGGACTTCTTGAAATACCGCAAATCCGGTGCCGGCTGGTTCTTCTTGGCTGGCATCAGTTTGCCGTCGGCGCTGAGGAAGTAGGCTTCGTTTTCGATGCGGACCCAGGTGTTGTCCTCGGAGCAGACGTCCGAGTGCCAGGCCGGACGCTTGGCCGGATTGCGGGTGGCCTTCTGGGTGATGGACCACGGGTGCGTCAACGAGTGATCGAACACCGTTATCTCGTCGGAGATCTTATTGGGATCGCTCTTGTCGAGATAGAGCCGCTCCTTGATGACGGTCTCGTTGTCGGTGTGCATCGGCCAACCGGCGATGTCGTAACTGCGCGGGCCCCTGAGGGCGCGGGTCTCGATCTCGAGCACGTCGTACTTTCCGTCGCCGTCCTGGTCGATCCACTTGCCGATCGAGTAGCCCGCATAGGTGGGCTCCGGGTTGGCCGGCCAATCGCGGCCGTCAGTGTAAATCCGCCGATATGAATTGTCGACATGGCTGATCAGGATGTAGGTGATGTCCTGCGTGATGATGATCTCCATGGGATCATAGAGATTTATCATCGCCGGCATGCCCTGCGGGATGCAGAATGTCGATGGCCAATTGCCGGTCCCGCCGGACGCGAGGTCCGCTACGACGGCCTTGTATTTCTCCTCATATTCGGGTGTGAGCGGGGGAGGGCCGGCGTCCCGAAGCCAATTGTTCGGGTTGCGCGAGGCGCGGTTCCACTGGCCTTTGAGGTCGGGATATTTCGACTCGTCAAAGGCCTGGGCGGCTGAATAGGTCGCCAACAGCGCGGCCACCAGGGCAACGGCGCCGAGCGAGCTTCGGTCATGCATGAATACTCTCCCTGAGATAGCGGATCGGCGCGCGCCACCGCCGCGGCGCCGTGTTATGCGATTGTGGTTGCCGAAAAAGAACCGGCGATCGAAAGTGGCGAGCCTGCCGCTGGCTGGATTGCTGCGTGATGGCGCTGAGCGGGATTGCCGGCATATCCCGCCTCATAAGTATCGTCACGATACACCGCATGCCGGTGCGGGTGGAAGGGGCTGGCGTTATGGCAAGGTGGGCCAAGGGGCCGCCCCCCCCTTGCCGAGCCGATTCTTGTGAGTTACGGCGCGAGCCATAAAGATGGAATTCGCATGGCGCAAACAGGGCCCCGAGCGGCACCCTCACGAACCGAGGCCACAAGCCCCCGGCATCGCCCCGCGCCCGCCAATCGGGAACCGATGAATTCCGCGGTTACCTCAGCAGGATTGATGCGTGCAATTGCTGTCGCGGCATGCGGCCTGTCGCTCGCAAGCTGCTCGGCGATTTCCCCGCATATGCCGGGCTCCTCCGGTTTTGAGACTGCGCCGACAACCGCAACCGTGGCGATCGAGTCCTACCCGCCGGGCGCAGAGGCAACCGCCTCGTTCGGCGGGACCTGCCGCACGCCGTGTGCTTTGACGGTGCCCATCAGCCCCAACGCATTCACCGTGACTTACGCCCTCGCCGGATTCTCGCCGCAGACCATCCCGGTGCGCATCATCCCGGTGGAGCGAACCGCCTGGATCGACATGACGCCGCCAAAGATCGAACCCGACCCGGTGCTGGCCGAGCTCAAACCGGCGCCGCCACCGCCGCCGGAACCGCCACCCACAAAAAAGCGGCCGCGTTCGTAACCGGTCCTTGCTGCCCCGTGTGCTTGCTGCCCCGTTCCCATGCAACCCGTACCGCGATAGGCTGTGCGGATTCGAACAAGGGCGCGGCGCGTCAGGTGCACGCGGTTACAGGGAGGTCACCATGCGTTTTCCCAACTCGGTGGGTGCGGCGACGCTTGCGGCGGTGCTGAGCGTGATCTTGGTCGGTGCCGCGGCGTGCGACGACGCCAAATCTCTCGATTCCAGATCTGTCGATTCCAGATCTGTCGATTCCAGATCTGTCGATTCCAAGTATCCCGACCTGAAGGGCCAATGGCGGCGGGCCGAAAACAGGGGCCTGTTCGCCGGCGGCGCCGGAGGGCTTCGCTACGATGAAAGCAAGCCGCCAAAGTTTACGCCCACGCTGGGACAGGAACCGCCGCTGACGCCGGAGTATCAGGCGATCTACGACGCGAACCTCGCCGACATGGAGAAGGGCGGCCAGGGCATCGACCCCACCTATGCCTGCGTTTCTCCCGGCATGCCGCGCGTCATGATTGCGTATGCGCCGATGGAATTCGTGGTCACTCCGGAGACCACTTACATCCTGATGGACCGCGACCACGACTTCTATCGCCGCATCTTCACCGATGGCCGCGACTATCCCGCCAACATGGCGCTGGAGCCGCGCTTCCTCGGATATTCCATCGGCAAATGGCTTGATGAGGACGGCGACGGCCGCTACGACACGCTGGTGGCCGAGACCCGCGGCATGAAGGGTCCCCGCGTGTTCGACGCCACCGGCATCCCGCTGCATGCGGACAACGAGACCATCATCCAGGAGCGCATCTACCTCGACAAGGCCGATCGGAACTTGCTGCACGACGACATCACCACCATCGACCATGCTCTCACCCGGCCATGGGTGGTCAACAAAACCTATCGGCGCGTCATCTCCGACAAACCGATCTGGTGGGGACACAGCGTCTGCGGCGAAGGCAACGTCCATGTCGGCATCGGCAAGGAGGTGTATTTCCTCAGCGGCGACGGCATGCTGATGCCCGCCCTGAAGGACCAGCCGCCGCCTGACCTGCGCTATTTCAAGAAGTACAACCGGTAGGGGCGCGGTGCACCGTAGGCGCCTCGATTGCCATCGATCACGCGATGCGCCCCGCGAGTGGACCAGAACGCCGGATTATTCTACCTGAAATTAGATGAATTATTGCGGGGGTGGATGGTGTCTGCCGAACAAGGCCTGGTCCATGCCGCCCAGGGTTTGCCCGCCTCGAGCTTCCCAAAACAGGCAGTGGTGGTGATCCATGGCATGGGTGAGCAGATGCCGATGGACACCATCAAGGACTTTGTTCGAGGCGCGTGGGAAACCGATCGCGTCGTCACCGCCAACCGTCTGCCGAATGCCGCGAACGTCTGGAGCAAGCCTGACCTGCGTACCGGCTCACTCGAATTGCGCAGGATCACGACCCGGCAAAGCATTGTAAGTCAAACGTTTCCACATGGGCTGCGTACCGATTTCTACGAGCTTTACTGGGCCGACCTTTCCGCCGGCGCAACCTGGAGCCAGGTGGAGGCTTGGATTTTCGGCCTTCTCTGCCGCAATCCATTTACGCGCGTGCCGCACAATGTATTACTGGCCTGGATATTTCTCTGGTTGATGACGCTGATCGTCGTCGTGCTTGCGGTCGCCACGGCGTTGCCGAAGGATGCATCGATCGGAACATGTCGCTTCTGGGAACACATTCCGTTGGTCTGGTTGGCGGGCGCCCCCGCGTGGACGTTGGGGCTCGCCACGGTCGTGATGGGTTTCGCGACGCGATGGTTTGTCGTGCCTTATTTCGGGCGCGTGGTTCGCTATGTCCGCGCGACGCCGGACAACATTGCGGCGCGCAAGAACATTCGCGAACGCGGACTGGCGTTGCTGACTGAATTGCACAAGAACGAATACGAACGCATCATCATCGTGGGTCACAGCCTTGGTTCGATCCTGGCCTATGATCTTGTCAGTTATTTCTGGGCAACGCGGCCTGAATCGCACACCCTGCGGGAACACACGCCGGAATTCGAGAAATTGCGCGCGCTCGAGCAGGCGACCGCCGCTCTCGCGACCGTGTCCGGTCACTCCGCCGATCCGGAACGCGTCGCAAAATTCCATGACGCGCAGACTGAGTTCTGCCGGCACTTGCGCTTGCGGCCAAAACCGAGCGGCAATGACCGCGATACGCGATGGCTGATCACCGATCTCGTCACCCTCGGCAGCCCGTTGAGCCATGCTGAATTCTTGCTGGCGCGCAGCGCCGACGATCTCGACAAGGCGCAGGCGGCGCGGGAGTTTCCAACCTCGCCCCCGCTGCGCGAGCCCCTTGATCCCGACCTGGTGCCGAAGGCGCAGGCTGCCGGCCTGCCGCTCGACCCGAACGATCCGCGCCTTTTCGCCTTCCCATTCGGTTCAAGCGGTGAATGGCAACTTCATCACGCGGCGCCCTTTGCGGCGGTCAGGTGGACCAACATTCATGATCCGTCGCTGCTGGTGTTCTGCGGCGATGTCATTTCCGGGCCGGTCGCGCCCGTATTCGGGCCGAGTGTCATCGATGTCGATCTTCGCAAACTGCGCGGGCAGTCCTGGCGCTTTAGCCACACGCGCTATTGGGCGATGGGCAGAAAGGCACGTGCGTCGGTTCCGACGCATATCGCCCAACTGCGCAAGGCACTCGATCTGGCCGTACAGAACCGATGCATGTGATCGTCCGAACCAAACGGGTAATCGGGGGCGGAGGAAAGCGCGCGTGCCAAGCGCGTATGTGTCGATCTCGATGTCGGCCTGATCGACATCGATGACCTGCAACGCCGGGCCACCCAAGTCCACGGCATCGGCGGGATCGGGCCGATCGCCGACCTCGACGTATCCGACACCTCGTTGCACCTCAGTTGGGAACCGCCTTGGGCGCGCGTTTCTCGCGGAAGGCCCGAAGCCGATCCCCGGCCTCGTCGCTGTCAATAGCAATGGCCGCCATCAGCGCCTCGGTCAGATAGCCGATTGACGGATCGGATTGCGCGATGCGCGGCAATGCCTGCATGATGGCGAAATTGGCGATCGGGGTGTTGCCGGCGATGCGCTCGGCGAGCTTGAATGGCGCGGTTCTCCTTCGCTTGGTCTCTGAAGTGAAATTGGAGACACCGCGCCGCAGAAGGATTTCAGCGATGTGATCCTGTCGGCGCTTCGGAATGCCGCTTTCAGCCGATCTGCCGGCTTTGGCCGTCCCAGAAAGGCGCGCGCAGGTCGCGCTTGAGAACCTTGCCGGCGCCGGACATCGGCAACGGCGTGTCGCGGATGTCGACGCTGCGCGGGCATTTGTAGTTGGCGATGCGCTCCTTACAGAACGCGATAATGTCGACCGGATCGACCTCGGCGCCCGGCTTGCGCATCACGACGGCACGCACCTCTTCGCCCCAGGTCTTGTTCGGGATACCGATGACTGCGCATTGCGCCACGGCCGGATGCTGCGCCACGACGTTCTCGACCTCGAGCGAATAGACGTTTTCCCCTCCGGAAATGATCATGTCTTTCACCCGATCCACCAGGTAGACGAACCCATCCTCGTCCATGTAGCCGGCATCCCCGGTGTGCAGCCAGCCCTCGACGATTGCCTTGGCGGTCTCCTCGGGTCGGTTCCAGTAGCCCATCATCACCGTATCGCCGCGGGCGCAGATTTGACCGACTGTGCCGCACGGCACCTCTCGATCGCTCTCGTCGATGATCCGGATCTCGACACCGGGCGTCGCCCGCCCGCCCGAGCGGTGGCGTCCCCGAGAGCGGCCTTCGCCGACATGCTCGCGCGCGTGCAGACAGGTCACAATCCCGGACAACTCCGACATGCCGTAGCATTGGGTGAACGCGACCCTGGGCAACGCCGCGCGGGCTCGGTCGAAAACGGCCTCGCTGATCGGCGAGCCGCCATATCCGATCCGTCTTAGCGAGCTCAGGTCCCGTAGACGCACCGCAGGATGGTCCGCGATCATCTGGATCATGGTGGGCACCAGGATGGTCTCGGCGACCTTGTGTCGCTCGATGGCGTCAAACACGGCCTCCGGCTTGAACGCCTTGATGACCACGCTGGTCCCGCCACTCAAAAACTTGGAATACATTCCGGCGCCGTTCGCCACGTGGAACATGGGCGCCGCATGCAGATAAACTGCCGTATCGGGGAAAAGCCCCTCAGCCAAGCCGTTGAATGCATTCGCCGTAATATTGCGGTGACTGAGCATGACTCCTTTCGAGCGGCCGGTGGTGCCGCCCGTATAGAAGATGGCCGCGAGATCGTCGGGCGCCGCCATGGCATCGGGCATCTGCCCGCTCGCTTCCAGCAGCGCTTCGTACCCGAGCATCCCACCCGGTACGGCGTCGTCGTCCGCATAGATCAGCCTCAGGCCGTCCGACGCATTCGCCGCGAGCGTCATCCCGGCTGTTGCGAAAGTGCTATCGACGACGAGTAGCTTGGCGCCGCAATCGGTCAAGGCATGCGCGTTTTCCTCGACGCCCCAGCGGGTGTTGAGGGGCACGATCACGGCACCCGCCCAACTGGCGGCCAGGTAGCACTCGATGTAACGGTCCTGGTTGAGCATCAAAACTGCGATGCGATCGCCGTGCCCGAGGCCACGGGCGCGCAACGACCCGGCAAGGCGCGACACGCGATCTCCGATCTCGCGCCACGTGCGCCGGCGGCCCTCGAAGATGGTGGCGATGGCGGGCGATTTGATCTGCAGGGCACGCCGCAGTCCGTGGGTGATGTTCATGGCGAGGTCCTCATTCTCAATGTTTTGTATGTCAGCCGGGAAAATGGGGCGCCCGCGCTTCAGAAGAATTTCAGGGATGGCGCAATTGCGTTACGTTCGTAACGCGCGGGCAGTCGCGGCTTCATCCGGCGCAGAACATCGCCCTGCGGGTTCAAGCCTTTGCGTTTCTATCAGTCACGCAGGGAGTTCATGTCCTTGATCCGACGCACCGTGGCGCGATCTTCCGGAAAGCTCTGCCCCACACGCTGCCGACGATGGGCTGGAGTGTGGAAACAGATCATGGATACATTTGCTGTAGCGCACGACGCAGCCGGGGGCGGCGAATGAGTGCCATCGCGCCGTCGTCGACGCGCGCCGCACGATGATCTCGTTTATCCCTGCTCGCAGGCAGGATTTCGCAGCAGAGCCCGACTTGCCTCCCGACAGAGCCATTGCTCCGCGCGGTCGTAGCTCCATCCGTTTTCAACGTGCAACGTGAAGAGCCCGGAATAGCCGAAGTAGAACCAGAACACGTCGACCGCCTCATCGACGTCGAGCCCGTCGCGCAAGGCGCCGAGCCCCAACAGACGGCGGGCGATCGGTACGAACGCTCGACGATACGACGCGGTCGTGGCAGCGAGGGTCTCGCCCGCACCTTTGTCGTGCGGGGCCGTCGTGAGCAGGACGCGGATAATGTCATCCCATTCCTCACGCATGCTCCGCGCGACGCTTGCGACGAGCCGAACGATGGCCAAAGGGTCGTCCATTTGTTCGATGCGGTTGATGGTAGCCGCAATGACCGGGTCCCTCGCGTAGGCTTCGATCAACGTACGCAACAACCCCTGTTTACCGCCCGACACCGCATAGACGGTCGCCGGCGACACCCTTGCCAGGGCCGCGATCTCGTCGACCTTAGTCGAGAAATAACCTCGTCCGCTGAATAGCTTACGTGCGGCATTGACAATCGCCTGACGGGTTGTCTCAGCGTATTCTTCACGCCGGCTGACACCCGAAACGGGGGTCAATATCGCCATGAAAGCGCCTCCATTTACGCCTTTCTCCCTTCCTTAGAGCATTACTCTAGTCAATATTGATCAAGTCAGAATACCAGGACCTATATCTAATACCTTACCGCTTCCAGCGGGCGCGACAACATGCCCGATGATGGAAACGGCTTTCGAGGGCGGGCATCAAAGGCGAGGCCAGAGCGACGATGCGGCAAACGATTTTGCTATCAGCCAACCATCCCGATGCCGGCGACGGAGACGAATCCTCGACAGGCGGCCAAGCAAACATGGACAAGCGCATGGACAAGCGCATGGCCCAATTCGCGACGTCATGACCGACACCCAACCTGCTCGGGTCCTGATCGTCGATGACGACCCCGCCCTACGGAACATGATGGTCAGCTACTTTCACCAACAAAATGTGGGTGCGGTTTCGGCATCGGGACGGCAAGAGATGATCCGTCATTTCGCGGAAGCCGAACCCAGCCTGATCATCCTCGATCTGCGGCTTGACCACGAAGACGGCCTCGACATCCTGCGCGAGATTCGCTCGCGCTCCGACATCCCGGTCATTATCACCACCGGTCACCGGCGCGACGACATCGACCGGGTGGTTGGGCTGGAACTCGGCGCCGACGACTACATCATCAAACCTTTCAACCTTCGGGAACTGCTTGCGCGTGTGCGAGCGGTGTTGCGGCGCCAGGAAATTGGCCGCGCCTCACAACAGCGGGATCCGGAACGGGGCGGCTACCGATTCGAAGGCTGGCGCGTGGAGCGCCGGGCACGGCGTCTTGTCGATCCCGGTGGAACCGAAGTCGCGCTGACAAAAGGCGAGTATGCCCTGCTGGTGGCTTTTCTCGATGCGCCGCAGCGTCCGCTCACCCGCGAACATCTGATGCAGTCAACCCGCATGCACGAGGACGTCTTCGACCGCAGCATCGACGTGCAGGTGCTGCGGCTGCGGCGCAAGCTGGAAACCGATCCGGCCGCGCCGCGGATCATCCAGACCGAGCGCGGCATCGGCTACCGGTTTGCCTCGCCGGTCGAAAGGTTTTGATGATAGCTCCCGCTGCATCGCTCCGTCCGCCATGGCGCCGTTGGAAAGCATGGACGTGTGCCGTGCTGGTGCTGTTCCCCTGCGCGGCGCCGGCACAGGATTGCGAATTTCCGATGACGCGTTCACCTGGATCCGCCGATGGGCCCGCCGAGCAGGAGCCGATCACGCCCATCCCGGCACCGCCTGTCGCCGATTCGCTGAAACTCGCCCTTGGGGAGCGTCTGTTCCGAGATACCCGGTTGTCCCATGATCAAGATCGCGCGTGCTCCACATGCCATGACGTCGACACCAACGGCGCGAGCGTCCATCGGCGCGATAGCGGACCCGACGGATCGGAGCTTTCGTTCAACACCAGCACGGTCTTCAACGCAGCGCTCAGCTTTCGGCTCGGCTGGGAGGGCAACCTTCGCTCATTCGAAGCTCATGCCGCGATGTCGCTCGAAAACAACGGCGTCATGGGTACGACGTTCGTCGAAGTTCTCGGACGGCTGAATGCCGATCCCCATATCACCCGCGAGTTCCGCGCGGCCTATGGACATGATCCGGACCGCGCCAGCCTGTTGGATGCGATAGCGACCTTCGAGCGCACGCTGTTGACCCCCGGCAGCCGGTTTGATCGCTGGCTCGGCGGCGATGCGACAGCGCTCTCGGCCGAGGAGCAGCACGGTTACCAGCTTTTCAAGCGGTTCGGTTGCGTGTCCTGCCACCAGGGTGTGAATGTCGGCGGCAATCTTTTGCAGCGACACGGAATCTTTCAACCGCTGGCGGCGCCGAAACCGGAAATCCTTCGGGTGCCCAGCCTGCGCAACATCGCGACGACGCCGCCCTATTTCCATGACGGCAGCGCGCCGACCTTGAGCGAAGCTGTCCGCCGGATGGGGGCGGCCCAGCTCAATCGAACATTGTCCGACCAGCAAATCGAGGCGATTGTCGCGTTCCTACATACCCTGACCGGGACCTATCGCGGTGATCCGGTGGTCGCGGCGACACCATGAGGATGTGGTTCACGGTGGCGGCGATGCCGCTCCTGCTCGTCCTGCTTACCTGGTTGCTGCTCCGCGGCATGAACCCGGACGCTGAAATGTTCGATTATGCGCTGGGCGCGCTCGACCGTTTTGCGGTCGAGGAAAACGCGCTGGAGCGAGACATCCTCACCGTACGCTCCGGCATGCTGCGCAATTACGATCCGATCGTGCAGGAGGAGAAGGGGCTCGACGAGGCGCTCGGTCGTCTCCACGAAGTCGCGATTACGCATCCCGGATCCGCGGCGCCGATCGAGCGGCTGGCATCGGCGGTCGGCCGTCAGGAAGATCTGGTCGAGCAGTTCAAGAGCAACAACGCTCTGCTGCAGAACTCGCTCGCGTATTTCAGGTTGTTCAGTGCGCGCGTGGTTGCATCGAACAAGGATGGGCCTGTCGGCCCAGCCGTCGGCGTGCTGGCCGGCGCCATGTTGAACCTCTCGCTCGACACTTCGCCCGCGGCGGCCCGGGAGGTCGCGGATCAGTTGGACCGGCTCGCGACCGAGGCGCGTCTTTCGATCAATTTCGACGCGGGCTCGGCAGAAGCGTTGCTGGCGCATGGCCGGTTGCTGCACGACCTGCTGCCGGCGACCGACCGCGTGTTGAAGGCAATATTCGCCGCCCCGAGCAAGCAGGAGCAGGAGGCGGTACGCAGTTCGGTGCTCGCCGAGCAGAGCGCCTCGCGGGAGAAAGCGCGGCGGTTTCGGCTCATGCTTTACGCGACATCGTTGCTCCTGCTGGTACTGCTGGTGCTTTTTGGGCTGCAGCTCAGGGCGCGGGCGCACACATTGCGGCGACGCGCGGCGTTCGAGCACCTGATCGCCGGAATATCGACGCGCTTCGTCAACGCCGACCCGCGCCAGATCGGCTCTCGGGTCGAGCGGGCGCTCGCCGATCTGGCGCGGCGGGTCGGCGCGGACCGCGCCTATTTCGTGGTGGAAGGCAGCCCGCGCCGGGTAGACGTGTGGTGTCGCGACGGCATCTCTTGTCCGCCCGGCTGGCCCGATGGGGTGTTGGAATTGGTGGCCCGATTCAGGCCGACCACAGGGGGCGTCGTCCACATCCCCGCTGTTGATCGGCTGTCGCAGGGCCTCGACCGGGACGTGCTTGCGGCTGCGGGCCTTCACGGCTGGGTGTGCGTCCCGCGCATGAACGCGAACGTCGTCAGTAGTGTGCTGGGCTTCGACGCGCTGCGGCCGGGCTTGATGACCGGATCAGGTGAACTCGGCCTGCTGCGCATGGCGCTCGATGCCATCGCCAATGCGGTCAAGCGGGATTCCCTCGAACGGGATCGGGCGCGCCTGGAGATCCGTCTTCAGCATGCGCGCAGCATGGAGACGGTCGGCGCCCTCGCCAGCGGCATCGCGCACAATTTCAATAACATCATCGGCGCCATCATCGGCCATGCGGAAATTGCGGAAGCGCGGCTCGCTTCGGATAGCCCGCCGGCCGGCAATCTGAATGCAATCCTTCGGGCCGGCGAACGTGCGCGGGATCTCGTCGACCAAATTCTGGCTTTCGGTCGGCGCCAGGACGGCCGTCGCCGCCCGGTCGAAGTGGACGCATCGATAGCCGAGGCTGCCTCCCTGCTGCGCGCCTCCTTGCCGGCCGCCGTCGAACTTGCGGTGCATCAGGCACCACGGTCGGCCTTCGTGTCCGGCGAACCAGCGCAGTTGCAGCAGGTCATCCTTAATCTTTGCAACAACGCCGCACAGGCGATGAACAATGTCGGGCGCGTGGAGGTCGAAGCGGACATCCATGAAATCGATCAGACGCGGCCCCTCACGCACGGAGAGCTCGTCCCGGGCCGCTATGTTCGCCTTGCGGTGCATGACACCGGACGCGGAATCGACAAGGCGACGCTCGCGCGAATCTTCGAGCCATTCTTTACGACACGGGCCGGAGGCAACGGTCTCGGCCTCGCGACGGCGCGCGAGATTGTGCAAGATCACGGCGGTGCGATGAATGTGCTCACCATACCGGGCTCCGGGAGCTGTTTCGAAGCCTGGCTCCCCTGTTCGGCCGCCGCTTCGTCGCCGGAACGGGATGCACCGCAGCTTGCGTTCGGACGCGGACAGACATTGCTGGTGGTCGACGACGATCAGGAGCGGTTGCTCCGGGACGAGGAGATATTGGCCGCCCTCGGTTATGAGCCGGTCGGCTTTGCGCGCGCAGCAGATGCGATCGCGGCGTACCAGGCGGGACCGGAACGGTTCGATGCCGCTATCGTCGTCCATCTCATGCCCGCCACATCGGGGCTTGAATTCGCGGCTGCGCTCCACGAGTTGGAACCGGAGCTTCCGATCGTGCTCGCGACGGCCTCGGCCGATGAGGTCGGCGCCAGTGCGTTGGCGGCGGCCGGTATTTGCGAGGTGGTGCACCGGCCTCTCAAATCGGCCGAGATGGCTGCCGCACTGATGCGCTGTCCGGTGGACCGCGCGAACTCGGCCCACCGCGTTACGCCCGTAACACGTTTTGCCGGGACTGAAATAGCATCGTAGCGCCGATCGCACACCCTCTTCGTGTCGCAAACGAAGAGGTTCGAGATGACAGCAATGAACATTATTCCCCGGTTGGGGCTCGCTGCGGCGCGTGACCTGCGCGCCGTGATGCGCGGCGATGTCGCGCTGCCCGGTGACGATCCGTATGCGCGTTTTCGCGAAATCTGGAACGGTGCCGTGAACAGCGAGCCGTCGCTGATCGCTGCCTGCGAGACCGCCGAAGACGTGCAGGCGGCGGTGCGCGTTGCCCGCGCGCACGGTCTCTCCCTGTCGGTCCGCGGCGGCGGGCACGATTGGGCGGGACGAGCGCTCAGTCATGAAGGTCTCGTGATCGATCTCTCCGGAATGCGGCAGGTCGAGGTCGACGCCACGGCGCGGGTCGCGACGGTCGGCGGCGGCGCCACGGCGAGCGATCTTGTCGCCGCCACGGCCGTGCATGGCCTCGCCGCGGTGACGGGGACGGTCGGCGCGGTGGGCATGTCGGGCCTCACGCTCGGCGGCGGCTACGGTCCGTTGAGCGGGCGATATGGTCTGGCGCTGGACAACTTGCTGGGTGCCGACCTGGTTCTCGCCGACGGCCGTCTCGTTACCGCCGACGCTTTGGAGAATGCCGATCTGTTCTGGGCGCTGCGAGGCGGCGGCGGCAATTTCGGCGTGGTGATCTCCATGCGCATCCGGCTGCATCCGATCCGCACGCTGCTGGCCGGGCTGATCTTGTTTCCATGGTCCGAGGCCGAGCGGGTCTTGTGCGGCTATGCGGTGGCAGCCACCGCGGCCCCCGACGAACTCGGCGTCATGGCGGGCGTTCTCTCGAAACCGGACGGCAGCCCCGTCCTGTTCCTCGCCCCGACCTGGAGCGGCGAGCCGACGGAGGGCGAAAGGGCCGTGGCGGCGCTGCAGTGTCTCGGCACGCCTTTGTTCGCTCAAGTTGGCCCGATGAATTGCCCGGAGATGCTCGGCCTGTTCGACGCCCATGTGGTGAATGGTCGCCACTACGCGGTGGAGACGCGCTGGTTGCCCAAGCTCACGCGCAATGCCATCACCGCGCTCATCGCGGGCGGCAGCGCCAGGACGTCGCCGCTGTCGGCCATCGCTCTGCACCATTTCCACGGCGCGGCCACAAGGGTTCCGGTCGGAGCTACTGCGTTTGGCCTGCGCCGGGAGCATTTCCTCGTCGAGATCATTGCGGCGTGGGAACCCGAGTCCGCAGACGACGGCGACATTCACCGCCGCTGGGCCCAGACCCTGTCTCGAACCCTGGCGCCGGCCGCACTGCCGGGAGGCTATCCCAACCTGCTGGGTCCCGACGATCATGACCGGATCGCTCTGGCGTACGGGGGCAACCTCACGCGGCTGCAGGACGTGAAGCAGCGCTTCGATCCCAATGGCATCTTTTCGTCCGCCATACCGCTGCCTGCGAGGACGGTGCGCAGCCCCGCTGCCCGCGTGCTGACCTCCAATTTCAGCTGACCCGCATTCCGGCGACACCGCGCGCCGCGCCTGCGATCCCGGCTCCGGCGCGAATTGGTCGCGCTTCAACAGATGGAGAAAATCAATGCCGACAACTGCACTCGATCCGACCGGAAATCCTACTGCGGCAACATCCGGCCAACAACTCGATCACGGCAAGTTGCCGAAAGCCAAATACATCCTGGGGCATTCGCCGGAGGAGATTCGGCGGCTGATGAGTCAAGCCGCGATCCTGCGGCCCATCACTGAGCGGCTCCTGCGGGCCGCAGGAATTGGCCCCGGAATGCGGGTACTCGACATCGGGTGCGGCGCCGGCGACGTCTCGATTCTCGCAGCCGATCTTGTCGGGCCGACCGGATCGGTGGTCGGCATCGATCGCAGCCCGCAGGCGATCGCCGTGGCGCGAAAGCAGGTCTCGACGGGCGGGTTTGGAAATGTCGAGTTCAAAGAGGTCGGGCTGGAAAGCTTCAGAGATGCTGCTCCTTTCGATGGCGTAATCGGCAGATACGTATTGGTCCATCAGGACGATCCCGTCGCCTTCCTCCGGACAGCCGCACGGTTCCTTCGACCGGGAGGCATCGTCGCGTTCCACGAGGTCAAGTTCGACGGAGACGTTAGTTCCTCGCCCCCGGTCTGGCGCTTCGATGCGATCGGACACTTGATCATGTCGGCCTTTCGCGAGGCGGTGCCGCGCCGGGATGCGGCCAGCCGACTGATCGAACACTTTTCAGATGCCGGCCTGCCGCTTCCGAAGCTCTTTGGCGAAATCCCGATCGACGGCGGCGCGAGTTCACCGTTTTATTCCTGGCTCGCGGAAACGGCGCGGAGCATCCAACCGCAACTCGTCCAGATGGGCATCTTGACGAACGACGGGATGGCGATCGACACGCTGGAGAACAGTCTCAGAACCGCCGCGGTCGAGGCGCGCAGCCAAATCGAATTCCCCGCACAGGTCTGTGCCTGGACGCGAATCTGATCGCGTTCAGGGCACGCGGTCGACTTGCAACTGCGCGCCCGGTCTGAGAACGCAATTCCAACTGCATACGGATGGACATAGTACGATGAGAATTCCTTTCAGAGCGATGATTTTGGGGATCGTGGCGATCAGCGCCGCGGCGGTCGTCGGCCAACCGGCCGAGACGCTGCTCGAGCGCGGCAGCTACCTGGTGAACGGCATTGCGGCCTGCGGCAATTGCCACTCTCCGCAGGCGCCGGACGGTAGCCTGTCGGGGCCTGCGCTCTCCGGCGGAAAGGCTCTCATCCAGCCCGCCTTCGTGGCCTATCCGCCCAACCTAACCCCGGACACCGAGACCGGGCTCGGCGAGTGGACGGAAAATCAGATCGTGAGCGCGCTCCGGGAAGGGCGAACGCCGGCGGACCGGATGCTCCGTCCGCCGATGCCGATCGCGTTCTACCGCGGCATCTCCGATCGCGACGCCCGCGCCATCGCGGTGTATTTGCAATCGCTGGCCCCGGTCAAAAACAAGGTGCCGCCGTCACAATACAATCGACCGACGCCGGCCGGCTATGGCGGGCCAGTCGGCGCCATTCCGGATCCGGACCCTGCCGACAAAATCGCCTACGGGCGCTACCTGGCGCAAATCGGTCACTGCATGGAGTGTCATACCCCCCGAGACGCGGCCGGTCGGCCAGACGCCGAGCATCGATACGGGGCCGGCGGATTGGTGTTGCGCGGCGTGTTCGGAGAAATTCCATCGCAGAACATCACGCCTGACGTGCAGACCGGCATCGGCGGCTGGACCGACCAGCAAATCAAGGATGCCTTGACCAGGGGCGTCAGGCCGGATGGCTCTCAGCTTGCTTCGCCGATGCCGTGGCGGCATCTGGCGACGATGCGGGCCGAGGATCTCGGCGCGCTCGTCGCCTATCTTCGTACGCTCAAGCCGGTTACAAACTAACGCCGGTTCATTGCGGCTGGCGGGCGCCGTCCGGCGGCACTACCGTCATCCGGAATATCGCCGGCTTTTCGCTCGGACCGAACGGGCCCGGAACCTTGTGCACGACCGGCGGAAGCGTCCGCAGATACTCGACAATCGCGCTGGCGTCCGCGTCCGTCAGCGCGGAATATCCCCGCCACGGCATTATGGGCGCAAGAACGCGGCCGTCGGGCCGGACCCCCGTCCGTATCGCCGTTACGATCTCCTGCTTGTCCCAATTGCCAAGGCCGCTGCCCTTGTCGGGAGTGAGGTTCGGGGCCACGAAGGTGCCGACGCCTGGCGCCAAAGCGCGATGGATCCGCCTTTCCCAAAAGATAACCTGGCGTATGGCAGTCGTTGCATCCGCTGATTTGAACCAGGTATCGCCCGCGGGTAACTTGCGCGTCTTCTGCTCGAGACATGTTCGGGTGAATAGAGGAGATCGCCATCGCGGCGATCAATGCCGGGGACCATTTCATTTTAGGACTCCAAGATGATGGTGAGGACGCCGACGCGCGTTCCCGTCCAAAGCCGCGAGAGTTTTGAACGGCGACCTCGCTCGACGCGCCGATTGTCAATCGGCCGCGCTACGACCAGATTTCGGCGCGGAGAAAATCGGTTACGATCGTAGCCATCGAGAGGCCGCCCGATGCGGAGCGGGCTACGTTGTCAAACGGCTTGCCGGGAAGTCGATGAACGCTGGGCCATCCGGTCGGCTTCGACACGGTGCATTTGACTACGTGAGAGACTTCGTCGCCGGAGCAGGCACCGGGCTCGGCTCGCTGTGAGAGCGCGGTCGAGCCCGGCGAACTCGATCAAAAGGGCAAGGTGCCTCCATAAGCGAGATGACCGGGACAAGCCCGATCATGACGATATGGGTAGCTTCGCGGACATTGCGCGTTAGTATCACACCTTCACCCCGGCCGCCTCCAGGAGACCCCGCGCCTTGGCGCGCTGCTCATCGGAGATGACGAGGCGCTCGGCGAAGTCCTGGCCCGAGGGGCGGGTGGCGTCGATGCCCAGCTTGGTGACAGTGAAGTTCTGCGGATCGGAGGTCGGATCGAGGATCGCGCCCTTGGCGCCTTGGATCATGACGATGTCCTTGTCCGGCCGCATCCGCGTTGCCACCGCCCACATGACGTCGTTGGTGTCGAAGATGTCGACGTCGTCGTCCACCACGATCACCTGCTTGGTATAGAACTCGGTGCCGAACGTCGCCATGATGGCAGTCTGCGGTTCGCCGTCGGCGGTCTTCTTCATAGAGATGAAGGCCTGGAACGCGCCGCAACTCGTGTGCGGCACGTGGACGGCGCGCACGTTGGGCAGGTTGCGCCGCAGCGCGTTGAGGATTTCGCCCTCGCGGGTGATGCACGACACCAGGATGTGGTCCTTGGACATGCCCGAGACCACGCTCTGGAACATGGCGTCGCGCCGCATCCGCACCCGATGCGCCACGAACACGTGCTGGGTCGAGCGGTAGGACGCATAGCCGGTGAACTCGCCGAACGGGCCTTCGGGCTCGCGCGTGCCCGCCAGAATCTCGCCCTCGATCACGATCTCGGCGCCGGCCGGCACTTCGAGGTCGGCGACGCCGCAGCGTGCCACCCGGTAGGGCGCGCCGAACAGGCCGCCGATGATCTCGAATTTGCGCACGTTGGGCGGATAGGCGTAGACCATCGAGCCCATGTAGTGCAGCGGATGGGTGCCGATGGTGATGGCGCACGGCAGCGCTTCGCCGCGCTCCTCGGCGCGGCGCTGGAACTCGTACATGCGCCGGCGCGAATGCAGCGACACGCCGAGGCGGTTTTTGCCCTTGAGCATCAGGCGATGGAAGCCGGTGGTGTCGACGCCGGTCGCCGGGTCGCGCGCCGCGATCTGGCCGGCCGTGATGTAGGCGCCGCCGTCGACGGCGAATTGCAGTGGGATCGGGAGCGTGCCGAGGTCGATGTCGTCGCCTTCGATGACGACGTCGTTCCACGCCGCGTCGGTGACGGTCTCGCACGGGATGTAGCGCTGGCAGCGCTCGCGAAACGTCCCCGGCAGATCCTTGGGCTCGACCCCGAGGCAGGCGGCGAGCAGCCGGCGATTGCCGGCCACGTTGGTGACGACCTTCATGCCGCCATTGGCACCGTTGCCGCCATTGGCGCCGTTGCGGCGCGGGTTCTCGAAGATGATCACCGGGCTGCGGCCGGCCCGCTCCAGCTCGAACGCCATCGCCGTCATGTCGAAACGGGTGTCGACCGGCTCACGGATACGCAAAATCTCGTCCGGGAAATCCGTCTCCACCATGTCAAGGAAGCTGCGCAGGCTCTGGTTGTCGAAATTCGCGGTCGATGGCATGGGTTCTCCTGTCTCGCCGGGCATATTAGGACGGATTGCGTTACCCGACAGCATTCTTCTCCCTCCCCCTTTTGGGGAAGGGTCGGGGTGAGGGGTGGTGCGGTGGGCAAAACGGTGCCACATCTCGCGACCCCACCGCCGACCCCTCCCCACAAGGGTCCCACAAGGGGGAGGGGAGCAGAGCGCTACACTGTCAAACTCTTAACTTGGGGCCTATTGGGACGGGCCGGGCGACGAACGCACTGGACACGCTCCGCGTTGCCGCCCAGCCTCGCCGCCCTCAAGGAATGCCACCCATGACCGACCGTCTCGGCTACCGTCTCAAGCTCGGCATCGTCGTCCCGTCGACGAATTCCATCGTCCAGCCCGAGACCGACGCCATGCGGCCGGCGGGGGTGACGAACCATATCGGCCGAATCCATATCGGCGACCTGCCGCTCACCAGCGACACCGAGTTCGAGCGCATGGTGGAGGCGATCGGGCCTGATCTTCACGGCGCGGTCGATCGGGTGATGACGTGCAAGCCGGCCCATCTCATCATGGCGATGTCGATCCCGACCTTCTGGGGCGGCGTCGCCGGCGCCGAGCGCCTGCGCGAACGGATGGAGGCGCGCGCCGGCGTCGCGGTCTCGCTCGGCTCGTCCGCCTGCGCCGAGGCGCTGCGGAAGTTCCCGCAGGTGCGCAGCATCGGCATCCTCACGCCCTATCAGCCGATCGGCGACGCCCATGTGGCGCGGTTCTTCCAGGACGGGGGCTGGAGCGTCAGCGCCGTCCACAGCCTCAAGCGGCCGAGCGAGGTGCTGATCGGCCATGCCACCGAAGCGGACCTGCGCCACGGCCTCAAGGCGCTGGCCGGGCAGGGCGTCGACGCCATCGTGCAGGCCGGCACCGACCTTGCCATGGCGGACCTTGCCGGCGAGGCCGAGCGCTGGCTCGGCATCCCGGTGATCGCCATCAACGTGGCGACCTATTGGTCGGCGTTGCGCCGCAATGGCATCGCGGACCGCGTGCGCGGATTCGGTTCGCTGCTCGGGGAGTTTTGAGTGCGGCGTCGTTGCGGGCGCGCCTTTGCCCGCCCTGCGATCCGTGTGTAATGGTGGGGCGAGCGCCGGTTGGATTGGAGAGCATTGTATTGAGCGGCAAGGACGTCAGCGGCAACGGCGTGGGTGCGCGGCTCGGCCGCAAGGAGGACAACCGGTTCCTGCGCGGGCAAGGGCAATACATCGGCGATATCGGTTTTCCGCGCATGCGCGAGGTCGCCTTCGTGCGCAGTCCGGTCGCCCATGCGCGGCTGCTCGGCGTCGCAATCCCGGACGATTTGCGCGACGCGGTGTTTACCGCCAAGGACATGGCCGGCGTGCGGCCGATCCGAGCGGTGTCGCCGCTGCCCGGGTTCCAGGCCTCCGAGCAGCCGGCGCTGGTCTTCGACAAGATCCGCCATGTCGGCGAGCTCGTTGCGTTCTGCGTTGCCGATAGCCGCGCCGAGGCCGAGGACATCGCCGCCCGGGTGACGGTCGAATACGAGGAATTGCCGGCCATCGTCGATGCGGCGGCGGCGGTTGCACCCGGCGCGGTGCTGGTGCACGATACCATCAAGCGCAACACGTTCCTCGAAGTCGGCTTCGATGGCGCGATCGAAGCGGTCGCCGCGACGGCGCCCGCCAAGGTGACGCGGGAATTGCGCACCGCGCGCCAGGTGATGTCGCCCATCGAGGGCCGCGGCTTCATCGCCCAATGGGATACCCGCACCAGCCAGCTCATCCTGCACGGCGCCACCCAGTTTCCCCACGTGGTGCGCACCGGGCTCGCCCAGGTGCTGCAAATCCCGGAAATCCAGATTCGCGTGATCTCGCCCGACGTCGGCGGCGGCTTCGGCTACAAGGCGATCTTGGCGGGCGAGGAGATCTGCCTGTGCTGGCTCGCGATGCGGTGCGGCCATCCGGTGCGGTGGCTCGAGGACCGCCGCGAGCAGCTTGTCGCCAACGCCAATTGCCGCGAGCATCGTTACGTGATGTCGGCTTATACGGACGAGGCCGGCAAGTTCCTCGCCTTCGAGGCCAAAGCCGCGGTCGATTCCGGCGCCTATTCCGCCTATCCGTTCACCTCGGCGATCGAGGCCTCCCAGGTGAGCGCGATCCTGCCCGGCCCCTATGTGATCCCGGTCTACCGCTGCAAGACCGCGGCGGTGGTTACCAACAAATGCCCGCAATTGCCGTATCGCGGGGTCGCCCGCCCGGGCGTGTGTTTCGCCATGGAGTTGATGATCGACGCCATCGCGCGCCGCATCGGCCGCGAACCCGTCGAGGTACGCCTCGCAAACCTGGTGCGGCCCGAGCAGATGCCCTACGACAACGTCACCGACAAGCATTTCGACAGCGGCGATTATCCGCAACTGCTGCGCATGACGATCGATGCGATCGGCCTTGAGGCGGTGCGGACGCGCCAGCGGCGCGCGGAGCCCGACGGCCGCCTGATCGGTGTCGGCTTTGCGATCTTCTCCGAGCAGACCGCCCACGGCACCACCGCGGACGGCAAGCGGCGCGCGCTCTACGAGCAGGTGTTCGCCCGCATCACGCCCGACGGGCGGCTTGACGTGCGGGCCGGCATCCAGAGCATCGGGCAGGGGCTGGAGACGACGCTGGCGCAGATCGCGAGCCAGTATCTCGGTATCGCCATCAACGACGTGGTGGTGCGGCTCGGCGATACCGAGCTGACGCCCTATTCAAGCGGGGCCTGGGGCTCGCGCGGCATCGTGTGGGCAGGCGGCGCCACCGCGCGCGCCTGCAAGGAGCTGAATCTGCGCGTCGCCAAGATCGGCGCAGCCTTGTTGCAGGCCGACCCGGCCGACGTCGCGGTGCGCGACGGCCACGTGGTCGGGCCGCGCGGCAGCATCTCGCTTGCCGACATCGCCCGCGCCTTTTATCTCGCGCCCGCCGACCTGCCGGGCGACACCGACCCCCACGGCCTCGAAGTCACGCAAGGTTATGCGCCGACGCGCCTCACCGGCATCCACACCGGCTCCGCCCACGCCGCCCTGGTGGCAGTCGATCCGGAAAGCGGCGGCGTCGACATCCTCGATTACGTTGTGGCCGAGGACGCCGGCATCCTCGTCAACCCCATGGTGGTGGACGGCCAGATCAGAGGCGGCGCCGCCCAGGGCATCGGGTCGGCGCTGTTCGAGGAAATGCCGTTCGACCAGCGCGGCCAGCCGCTCGCCACCACGCTCGCCGACTATCTGCTGCCGGGCTCCCACGAGGTCCCCAACATCCGCATTTTGCATATGGAGACGCCGTCGCCCTATACGGAGTTCGGCCAGAAGGGCGTCGGCGAAGGCGGCGCCATCGGCCCCGGCGCCGCCATCGCCAACGCGGTCAATGACGCGCTGGCAAAATTCGGCGTCGAGGTGTGCGAGATACCGATCACGCCGCACCGCGTGCTGGCGGCGCTGAATGGGGCGGGGAAAGGCGCCGGGCACGGCGGGAAGCCGAGGTGAGGCCTGCCGCGCCGGAACGTCGATTTTGATGACGCTGCCAATTTGCCATGCGGTACGCGAATGGCGCCATGCTGGCAAAACCGCCACGAGATAAAGTACAGTCGGTCCAACTTGGAGCCTGTTCGGACGCGATCGAATCACGTTTCCACCGTCATGCCCGCGTTTGTCGCGGGCATCCACGCCTTTCTTTGCAGCCGTTCAGCAAGAGAGGCGTGGATGGCCGGGACGAGCCCGACCATGACTCAGTATCAATCGTAGGGCGGGTTCTCTTTTTAACCCGCCGTTCCGATCAAGATGGCGAATTAAGATGGCGGGTTAAAGCGAACCCGCCCTAGGCACCCCACCGAGTAGTCCCGGCCGGGTCAACGGAGAGCATCCATGTCCGACGAAAAATCCTACGATCTGCTGCTGCGCGGCGGCCATGTCATCTGTCCGGCGTCGCATCTCAACGGCGTCATGGATGTGGCGGTCCGCGACGGCCGCATCGCGGCAGTGCAGCCGAGCATCCTGCCGTCGAGCGCCAAGGCGGTCGTCGATGTCTCCGGCAAGCTGGTGTTGCCCGGCCTCATCGACACCCATGCGCATTGCTACCAGTACGTCACCGGCCGTTTCGGCATGGATGCCGATATGGTGGGCGTGCATTCCGGTGTCACCACGCTGGTGGACCAGGGCGGGCCGTCCTGCATGACGCTGCCGGGGTTCCGCAACTTCGTCGCCGAAAAGGCGGACAGCCGCGTCTACGCGTTCCTGTCGTCCTATCTGGTCGGCGGGCTCGAAGGCCACTACTACCCGAACCTCTACAGCCCCGAGGGCATCGACGTTGATGCCGCCGTGCGGGCGGCCGATGCAAACCGCGACTTGGTGCGCGGCATCAAGGGCCATGCCGAGATCGGCGGCTTTGCGCGCTGGGGCATCAAGGTGATCGAACTGTCGGCCGAGATCGGGCGCCAGACCAAGCTGCCGGTTTACGTGCATTTCGGCCAGCTCTGGGGCTTGCCCAAGAGCGGCGCCAATGGCGAGGATGCCGACACCATCATCGAGCGCGTGATCCCGCTATTGCAGCCGGGCGATATCCTGGCGCATCCGTTCACCCGCCATCCGGGCGGCTTCGTCGACCGCGACGGCAATGTCCACGAGGTGATCCGCGCCGCGCTCGACCACGGCCTCAAGGTCGATGTCGGCCACGGCAGCCACTTCTCCTACCGGCTCGCCCGCAAGGCGCTCGACGCCGGCATCGTGCCCGACACGCTCGGTGCCGATATGCACGGCTATAACACCTTCGTGCCACCGCCCGCCGGCACCCCCAACGAGCACTCCGACGACGAAGCCCATCCGTTCGCCGGCCAGGCCAAGTTCAGCCTGACCCAGGCCATGAGCTCGATGATGGCGCTCGGCCTCACGTTGGAGCAGGTAGTGCCCATGGTGACGGCCAACGCCGCCGCCATGCTGGGCCTCTCCGACGAGCTCGGCACGCTGCGCCACGGCACGACGGCGGACGTCTCCGTCCTCTCCGACATCCGCGGCCGCTTCGTCCTGCGCGACAACGAGAACACCAGGGTGGTGGCCGAGCGCCTCTTTCAGCCGGCGTTCTGCCTGCGCGCCGGCAAGCGGTTCGACGCGGATGCCTCGATATTGCCGCAGGCGGTGGCGGCCTAGGGGGGGATCGAGGGAAATTCAACATCCCAGTAGTGGGCGCGATCGGCGCCGCTACCTATCAGCTCACTTTCCGCCAATTTACGCGAGCGAATAGCTCGTGCTGCGTCCGCCCGCAGCATCCTTGGTCAGGATGCTGCGTCGGCCGAGATCGTCGATGTCGCGGAGCGCGGTATCTTGCGAGCATTTGGCAAGTTTCGCCCATTTGGAAGAGGTGAGCTTGCCTTCAAATCCATCGAGGAGGCGGTTGATGATGAGCCGCTGCCGATCGTTGAAACCGGCGCCGGCATACCTCTCCCAGAACCGCGCTGTCTTGAGCACGGCTCCTAATATGGTTTCCGCGCCGTCGAACGCGCGATCCAGGCAGCCGAGAAACCATTGCAGCCAGGCCGTGATGTCGAGGTCGCTCTTCTGGGTCGCTTCGAGGATTGAATAATAGGCGTTGCGCTCCTGCCGGATTTGAGCGGACATGCTGTAGAAACGTTGCCTGCTGTGTTCCGAACGCGCCAGTGCTTGATCTGCAATCGCGCGCGCGATGCGGCCATTGCCATCGTCGAACGGATGGATGGTCACGAACCACAGATGTGCGACGCCGGCCTTGAGCACCGGGTCGATCGCATCGTCGCGGTTGAACCAAATGAGGAAGTTCTTCATCTCCTTTTTGAGATGCTTGGCGGCCGGTGCTTGGAAGTGCGTGCGCTCGCGGCCGATGGGGCCCGAGACAACTTGCGTGGGACCGGATTGATCTTTGCGCCAGGCGCCGACAGTAATTTTGGCGATGCCGCTGCGTCCAGTGGGAAACAACGCAGCGTGCCAACCGAACAGCCGCTCGTCGGTCAGAGGGGTGTCATAACGTTCGGTGGCGTCGAGGATCATGTCGACGACGCCGTCGACATGGCGATCGGCCGGCGCGAGAGCGCCTATATCCATCCCGAGACGGCGGGCAATGGAGGAGCGCACTTGATCCCGGGCGAGCACTTCACCCTCGATCTCGCTCGACTTGACCACCTCCTCGGTCAGGGTTTGAAGGTTCGCCTCCGCGCGTAGGTTGAAGCCGAGTCCGTCCATCCGCCCGAGCAGCCGTCCCTGCTTGTGGCGCACGGCCGCGAGCAGCGTCGCCAAGTCCTTCTCCCGCCAGCCGAAGCGAGGCCAGCCTTTCAATTCATGGATATAGGTCGCCATTCTCCGCACCTTGTGCGGTGAATATGGGAGCTATTCGCCGCGGAAGCAAGGGTAATCTACGCATAATTTGCGTAGATTAAGCTCACTAATCTCCACACGTTGATCGCCATAAATTTCTTGAAGTTCGTGGCTAACCTGCAGTATTCTGGTCAGCATGACCAGAATTCAAAAGCCGCCACGTTCTAAAAAGGCTCCGCAGCCACCGGGCCACTGGCTCCTTCAGGACGCCAAAGCGCGTTTCAGTGAACTGGTGCGGCGGGTCCGCAGCGAGGGGCCGCAGCACGTCACGGTGCACGGACGCGACGAGGTCGTCGTCGTGGCGGCGGAGGAATTTCGCCGGCTCAAGGGTGATCGCACCGGCGAGGCATTGATCGCTGCGCTGCAAGCATCGCCTCATCGTGACGTTGATATTGAACCGAGGCGACAGCGGCTTCCCGTGCGCGACGTTAAACTGTGATCGGTTGGCTGCTCGATACCAATGTTCTCTCCGAGTTGCGTCGTTCAAAACCGGACCTCAAGGTCGTCAGCTTCGTCGCGTCCAAGCCTCTCGATCTGCTGTTCGTCAGCACCGTCACCTTTGCGGAAATCCGCTTTGGCATCGAACGCGTCAACGACGTTGCACACCGCGCGGAGCTCAACGACTGGCTCGCGCACAAGGTGAGACCGATGTTCGAACAACGCATCCTCGCGGTGACCGAAGATGTGATGTTTAAATGGCGGCTGCTGGTCGAGGACGGGCGCAAGGCGGGGCGTACCTATTCGCAGCCGGACCTGTTGATCGCCGCGACAGCGCTTCATCACGGCCTGACGATCGTGTCGCGGGACACCCGCGACTTTGAGAAGGCGCGCGTTCCGGTGTTGAACCCGTGGCGCGAGACGGACGCCCCATTACGTTGAGCGGATCGGCGCGCAGAGCTTGAATTGCTAGGGAGCTACCCCTGCGGCCACGCCCGCTGCGCTGGCCTCATCCCCTCATACGCGCTCGCCATGCGCAGCACGCCGACATCGTCGAAGCGGTGGCCGACGATTTGCAATCCGATCGGCATGCCGTCCTCATCGTATCCGGCGCAGATCGAGGCGGCGGGCTGTTCCGACATGTTGAACGGCACCGTGAAGCCGATGTGTTCGAACGGGCGCAGCGGGTCGTTGCCGGGGGCGGCTTCTTCGGCCGCATAGGCGGTGATCGGCGAGGTCGGGGTGATGAGGAAGTCGTAAGGCTCGGTCGCCGCCACCGCCTTCTCGCGCATCAGCATGACCAGCGCCAGGTTGCGCGCCGCATCGACGGCGCTCAGTTTCTCTGCGCGCCGGCACCAGGTGAGGATGAACGGCAGCACCTTGGCCTGCCGGTCCGGCGCCATGAGCTGCAAGTCCGCGAGCAGGCGCGCCTGGAAGAAGCCGTCGAGGCCGGCGGCGATGTCCGCCGTCAGGAACGGCGCGACCGGCTCGACCGTGACGACGGCACTCTCAAAGGCTTTGGCGGCGGCCTCGATGGCGGCGCGCACCGCGGGCTGCGGCTTGGAGCCGATGCCGATGTCGAGGACGAGGCCGAGCTTCTTGCCCTTGATGGCGATTTTAGCGTCGCCGGCGAGGCGCCCGGCCAATCGATGGCCTCGTGAGGCAGCGCCATGTAGTCGCGTGGGTCGGGCCGCGTCAGCGCTGTCATCAGCAGCGCGGCGTCCGCGACCGTGCGGGTCATCGGGCCGACCACGCGGCCGAGAAAGGGCGGATAGATCGGCACCCGGCCGAGGCTCGGCTTGAGGGCGAACACGCCGTTATAGGCGGCGGGCAGCCGCACCGAGCCGCCGATGTCGGTGCCGAGCGCGAGCGGCGCATAGCCGGCGACGAGGCCGGCCCCGCCGCCCGAGCTGGAGCCTCCCGGATTGCGGGCGAGGTTCCACGGGTTGCGGGTGATGCCGTGCAGGCTCGACATTCCCGACACCAGCATGCCGAAATCCGGCATCGTGGTCTTGCCGAGAATGATGCAGCCGGCCTCGCGTACCCGCGCCGAGGGCGGGGAAGTCCGCGGCGGCGGGCGTCATGTCGCCGGCCGCCGTGCCGAGCGGCGTCGGAATGCCCCTGACCGGGATGTTGTCCTTGATGGTGATCGGCACGCCGTCGAGCGCGCCCAGCGGTTCGCCGTCGCGCCACCGCGCCTCGGATTCGGAGGCCTGGGCGAGCGCGCCCATCTCGTCGATCACGTACATGGCGTTGATCTTCGGCTCCCACGCCGCAATGCGGTCGAGCGCCGCGCGCGTCACCTCGACGGGGGAAAGCTCCCGGGTCCGGTAGGCGGCGGACAGGGCCTGAGCAGACAGGGCATGCGCGGATAGGTCGTTGCCGTCGATCATCGGAGAGCCCCGTTCATTGTGGATGCCACCATCGCCCGGCGATCACGACGCCATCGGCGACGATGCGGCGTTCGCCTGTCATGTGCTCACCGGCCGTGTCGACATAATCGAACCGGCCGTCTTTGATCGACAGGATTGTGGCGTCGCCGATGCTGCCGGGCTTGAGGCTGCCGAGTTCCGGGCGCTTCACGGCGGTGGCGGCGTTGACGGTCGAGGCGGCGATTACTTCGGTGAGCGCCATGCCGAGGCACAGGAACTTCGACATGGTGGTGACCTGGTCGAAGGCCGGCCCGTTGATGCACAGCGCGTGCACGTCGGACGATATGGTGTCGGGCGCAAAGCCGTTCGCCAGCATCGCGCGCGCGGTCTTGAACGCGAACGAGCCCTTGCCGTGGCCGATGTCGAACATGACGCCGCGCGCTCGTGCTTCGAGCACAGCGCGCTTCACCGTGCCCTGGGCGGTCGCCGGCGTGTTCGGGAACGGCCGGAACGCATGGGTGAGGATGTCGCCCGGACGCAGCCGCGCGACCACTTCCTCATAGTTCGGCGGCGGATGATCGATGTGGCACATCAGCGGCAGCCCGGACTCCTCGGCAGCCTGCAGCGCGATGTCGAGCGGCACTGTGCCGGAGCGGCCGGAGGCATGCAGGCCGACCCGCACCTTGATGCCGACGATAAGGTCGCGATTGGCGCTCGCCACCTCTACCGCATCGAGCGGCGCCATCAGGCGGATGTCCTCGCTCTCGCCGACCATCACGCGCGGCGAGAACGCGTAAATGCCGCCGAACGACACGTGCAGGAACGCCAGGATACGCACCGCGCTGCGCTCGATCACGTGCTTGCGGAAGCCGGCGAAATTCCCCGGCCCCGCGCTGCCGGTGTCGATCGCCGTGGTGACGCCGGAACGCCGGCCGTAATCCTCGGCATCGATGCCGAGCGAGGTGCCCCCCCAATAGACGTGGGTGTGGAGATCGATCAGCCCCGGTGTCACGATCGCGCCCGCGACATCGCGCACGTCGGTCGCGCCGTCGGGTTTCAGTCCCGGCCCGATCCGCGCCACTTTGCCGTCTGCGAACGCCACGTCGGTCACGGCATCGAGCTTCTGGGAGGGATCGATGACGCGGCCGCCGCGCAGGATGAGGTCCGTCATGGCGTCTCGATCATGAAGAACTCTTTGGCGCCAATCGGCCAACCAACGGGCATGATCGGCGATTGACCCCGATGGAAACCGCTCGGCATACTCAGCCCGATGGGCGACATGGCCAGAATGACCCGTGGGGAAGCTTCACGACGCGGCGCGCACGGTGCGGGGCGCGACCGCCCGCTCCAGTCGCTCCATCATCAAGTCGATCTCGGCGGCGGTTTCGCGCGACACCCGCGGGCCAGGCTTCCGCTGGGCGTCGCTTGCCAACGCGCCGCGGCGCCACAGCACGTATTTGCGCACCGCGAGGCCGGCGCCGGGTTGCTGCTCGTAGCGCACCAGGGGCAGGTGGAGGTCGAACAGGTCATGCGCTTCGCCGCGACGGCCGGAGGCCATCAGCCGGCACACCTCCACGAGCATTTCCGGGTACGCGTAGCCCGTCATGGCGCCGTCGGCGCCGCGCGCCAGTTCGAACGGCAGCATGATGCCGCAGTTGCCAGCGAGGATCGAGAGCCGCCGCATGCCGGCCCTTTCGCTCGCGCGTACCGCGGTGATCTTGTCGAGCCCGGGCCAGTCCTCATGCTTAAGCATGACGCACGTCGGGCAGGTCGCGACGATACGCTCAATCACCGACACCGGAATGAAAAGCCCGTTCGATTGCGGGAAGTCCTGCAGGGCGAACGGCACATCGCCGATCGCTTCGACGCAATTCTGGAAATAGGTGACGATGGCGGCATCACCCTTGAGCCCGCCGGGCGGCGCGATCATCACACCCGCGGCGCCGAGGTCCATGACGGCCTTGGTGAGCGCCGAAAGCGAGGCGAGCCCCGGTGCCGATACGCCCACCACCACCGGCAGCTTGCCGGCGCGGGCAATGACGCGGCGGGTAAACGCGATCGCCTCGTCATGGCCGAGCTTGGGCGCCTCACCCATGATGCCGAGGATGGTGATGCCGTCGACGCCGGTCTTGGCGTAGAAGTCGATCAGCCGGTCGGTGCCGTCGAGATCGAGGGCGCCGCGTTCGTCGAACGGCGTCACCGAGATGATGTAGACGCCGCGGGCGGATTCGTTGAGCATCGATCGCTCCTGCAAGGATGTGCGGTCACGATAGCGGCGTGCCGCGCGCTGGCAAGGAAAAATCATGGTCGTTTGGTCCAAACCCGGAGATAGGCCCATGCATCGCATCGTTCTCTGCGTCGTCGCCGCGCTGGCGGCGACGTCCGCGCTTGCTCAGGAACCGCCGCTCAAGACCGGTATCGACGGCACCTTCGCGCCGCACGCCATGCCCAATCTGTCCGGCGGCATCCAGGGCTTCAACGTCGATCTCGGAAACGAGATCGCCAAGCGCCTCGGCCGCAAGATCGAGATCGAGGCGACCCAGTTCTCCGGGCTGGTGCCGGCGCTCCAGGCCGGCACCTATGACTTCCTGATCGCGCCCGTCACGGTGACCAAGGAGCGCGCCGACAACCTGCTGTTCACCGAGGGTTATCTCAACACCGATTTCCAGTTCGCGGTGCGCAGGGACGCGCCCGAGATCACCAAGCTCGAGGACTTCAAGGGCAAGGTGATCGCCGTCAACAAGGGCTCCGCCTATGATTCCTGGGGCCGCGAGCTGGCGGACAAGATCGGTTGGACGATCGAGTCCTACGGCACCAACACCGACGCCGTGCAGGCGGTGATCTCGGGCCGCGCCTTCGCCAATGTGGCCGGCAACACCGCGGTGGCCTGGGCGGCGAAGAACAATCCCGCCATCAAGCTGTCTTATCTCTATTCCACCGGCCTCGTCTGGGCGGCGCCGGTGCGCAAGGACAATGGCGACCTGCGGCGCAAGCTCGACGTCGCCATCGAGTGCATCAAGCAGGACGGAACGCTCGCGCGCCTCCACGAGAAGTGGTTCGGGACCAAGCCGGCGCCAGGGTCTGCCGCCGCCACGATCTATCCGGGCTACGGCGTGCCCGACATGCCGGGCTACGATCCCGCCCCGCACCCGCTGTCGTGCTCGTGACGCCGTCGCGGCGCGATGCGATCCTTGATGTACGCGGCCTGCGGAAATCCTTCGGCGGCACCGAAGTGCTCAAGGGCATCGACCTCGCGGTCGCGCCGCAGGAGTTGGTCTTCATCATCGGCCCGTCCGGCGCCGGCAAGAGCACGTTCCTGCGCTGTCTCAATCGACTGGAGGAGCCGACCGACGGCTCGATCTTCGTTGACGGCGTCGATCTCTTGCATCCGCGGACCGACATCAACGCCATGCGCCGGCGCATCGGCATGGTGTTCCAGGCCTTCAATCTCTATCCCCACATGACGGCGCTCGGCAACGTCACGCTGGCGCTGCGCAAGGTGCTGGGTGTGGCGGGCGCGCAGGCGGACGCGATCGGCCTTGCGGCGCTTGACCGCGTCGGCCTGAAGGATCGCGCGCGGGCCTATCCCAACGAACTGTCGGGCGGCCAGCAGCAGCGCGTTGCCATCGCCCGCGCCATCGCGCTCGAGCCCAAGATCATGTTGTTCGACGAGCCGACCTCGGCGCTCGACCCGGAGCTCGTCGGCGGTGTGCTCGCGGTAATGCGCGACTTGCAAGCCTCCGGCATGACCATGGTGGTGGTGAGCCACGAGATGCGCTTCGCCCGCGAGGCGGCGCACCGGGTGGTGTTCATGGAAGACGGGCTCATCAGCGAGCAGGGACCGCCGGCTAAGATCTTCGGCACCGACGCGAGCGCGCGGACGCGCGAATTTCTCGCCGGCATGGCGCGCTGAGGCTGTCGATGGACCGCGGCGCGCTGTTCCTCGACACCTTCTTCAAGCCCGACCTCATGGTGCGTTACCTCCCCGACATCCTCAAAGGCATGGTGGTGACGATCGAGATCGCGGTGCTGGTGGTGATCACCGGCATCGCGGCGGGGCTTGCGCTTGCGCTGGTGCGCAGCCTGCGCTGGCGCGTCGTCAACCTGCCGCTTGTAGTGTTCGTCGACGTCGCCCGGTCGCTGCCGCCGCTCGTTCTGGTGCTCATCGTGTATTTCGGGCTGCCCAATGTGGGCATCGTGCTGCCGAGCTTCGCGGTGCTGTGGCTGGTGCTGTCGCTGCTGCTCGCCGCGGTTGCCGAGGAAATTTTCTGGGCCGGCATCCTGTCGGTGCGCAAGGGCCAGTGGGAGGCGGCGCGCTCGACCGGGCTTGGCTTCGCACAAACGCTGTTCTACGTCATCCTGCCCCAGGCGGTGCGGCTCACGGTGCCGCCGCTCACCAACCGCACCATCGCCATCACCAAGAACACCGCGCTCGGCACCGTGATCGGGGTGCCGGAAATCCTCAACCAGGCAACCACCGCGGAGAGCTTTTCCCTCAACGCGACGCCGCTGATGATGGGGGCGATCGCCTATCTGGTGCTGTTCATCCCGGTCGTGATCGCCGGGCGCTACATCGAGACGCGGTTTGCGTGGAGACGCGCCTGATGGACCGGTTGCTCGATCAGTTCTTCAATCTCGACATCATGTGGCAGGCGGCGCCGCTGATCCTGCGCGGGCTCGGCATGACGCTCCTGGTCTGTGCCGCCGTGGTGCCGCTCGGGCTTGCCGGCGGCCTTGTGGTCGCGCTGGCGGGCCGCGCCCGGGTGCGGCCGGTGCGGATCGCGGTCGCGGTGCTGGTCGATATTTTCCGCGCGGTGCCGCCGCTGGTGTTGCTCATCTTTGTTCATGCCGGGCTGCCGTTCGCCGGGATCAGGCTGACGCCGTTCGCCTCGGTCTGCGTCGCGTTCTTCCTCAACAATTCCGCCTATTACGGCGAGATCTACCGCGCCGGTCTCGACAGCGTCGGCGCGGGCCAACGTGAGGCCGCGCGCTCGACCGGGCTCACCGCGTGGCAGGCGATGGCCTATGTCGTGATCCCCCAGGCGGTGCGCAACGTGCTGCCCGACCTCGTGTCGAACACCGTCGAGGTGGTGAAGCTTACCTCGCTCGCGAGCGTGGTGGCGCTGCCTGAAATGCTCTATTCCGCCGACATGGCGCGCTCGCTCACCTATAATCCGTCCCCCATCGTGTTCGCCGCCGCCGTCTATCTGGTGCTGCTGTGGCCGGTGGTCCGGCTGATGAGCCGGATGGAGCACAGGCTAGGGGGATAAATAGTTTTGGCGCGTAGCCTGCATGAGCGAAGCGATATGCGGGGCGGGCTTGCGATCCGGCACGGTCGGTCCCGGATGTCGCTGCGCTCATCCGGGCTACGCAACTACGCTTGTTGAATGTGAACGAGGAACGTGATGCGCAACATCAAGGTCGCCGCCGCCCAACTCGGGCCGATCCAGAAGGCCGATACCCGCCAAGCGGTGGTCGCCCGCATGGTCGAGCTGATGCGGCAGGCCAGGGGTTGCGATCTCATCGTTTATCCGGAACTGGCGCTGACCACGTTCTTTCCGCGCTGGCACATGGACCGCGGCGAAGCCGATATCTGGTTCGAGCGCGAGATGCCGAACGCGGCGACCCGGCCGCTGTTCGAGGCGGCGCAGCGCGCCGGCACGGCGATGAGCTTCGGCTATGCCGAGCTGACGCCGGACCGCCATCATTTCAACACCTCGATCCTGGTCGACCGCGACGGCACCATCATCGGCAAATATCGCAAGGTCCACCTTCCGGGCCATGCGGAGTACGACCCCGCGCGCTCTCACCAGCATCTCGAAAAGCGGTATTTCGAGCCGGGCGATCTCGGCTTTCCGGCGTGGCACATGCTGGGCGGCATCTTCGGCATGTGCATCTGCAACGACCGCCGCTGGCCGGAAACCTTCCGGGTGCTCGGCCTGCAGGGCGTCGAGATGGTGACGCTCGGCTTCAACACGCCTTCGGTGAATTCACAGAACAGTGGCGAGGGCCTCGCCAAGCGGATGTTCCACCACAGGCTCTCGCTGCAGGCGGGCGCCTACCAGAATTCCACCTGGGTCGTGGCGGTCGCCAAGGCCGGCGTCGAGGACGGCCATCCCCTCATGGCCGGCACCGTGATCGTCGATCCGGACGGCGAGATCGTCGCCGAGACCGCGACCGAGGACGACGAACTCATTGTGCACGATTGCGATCTAGACGCGACGCGGTTCGGCAAGGAGACCATGTTCGATTTCGCCCGCCATCGGCGGATCGAGCATTATGGGGCGATTGCGACCCAGACCGGCATCGTGCCGCCGAAGGCGTAAAGCATGTTTCGGTGGGGTCGAAAAACACCGACGAAGAATTTGAGGATCCTATCATGGCATGGGCTCTTGGAACTGCAAGAGAATATAATATTGGGAGGCAGGCAGATGAAACATTTCCTGCCCTGATCAACAACCAGGGAGCGGAATTGTTGCATATCGGGTTAGCCCAAAATGGATCAACACGTTTTGCTTATCATAATAATTTAGTCGACTTTAGCTTCGGTGCAACAAGGAATGCAGAGTTTCATGGACCGACGTTGCGAAACGATGGTAAGCAATTCACCGAAACGTGGACGGTGAATTTTCGTGACTTTATGATAAGGCCAAAATCTGGCGTTGCGCTTTCTCCACAGCTGCTTACGCAGATCAAGTCCGATATCGAGGCGGCATTGCTCAGTCACCCGTTATGGCCATCGTCGCAATGGCGGCCGGATCTTCCCGCTAAATTTGTGAAGTTTATCGCCGTTAACTAAAAGCGCCTTTCGCCTAACTCTTCTACAATTCGCGTCACAAGAGTTGGGCCTGAACCGCCCCGATCGCCATGGTGACGGCCGCCTGGGTGGGGTCGACCACCGGGACGCCGAGCGACTGTTCGAGCGGGCGGCGATGGCGCGCCATGCCGGCGCAGCCCAGCACGAGGACGTCGGCGCCGTCCTGCTCCACGAGATCGCGGCCGACCGCCTCCATGCGGGCGAAGGTGCCTTCGCCGGACGCGGTCTCGGCGACCGTCATGCCGAGCGGGCGTTCGCCGGCAAACCGCGCGGTGAGCCCCATCTCGCGCATGTAGCGCCGATGGCGGGCGATCGAGGCGGCCTGGATGGCGATCACGCCGAAACGGTCGCCGCGCGACAGCGCGGTGAGCAGGCCGCATTCGCTGATGCCGAACACCGGTCGCCGCGTCGCTTCGCGGCACACCTGCAGGCCGGGATCGCTGAAGCATGCGATCACAAAGGCGTCGGCGGCGTTGTCCTGCTCCACCATCCGCCGCAGCGGCAGCGTGACCTGTTCGACGTCGCGCTGGCTTTCGATCCCGAACGGGCCTTCGGCGAGCGTTGCGCAGCGGATCGACGGCCCATCGCCGAGGCGCAGCGTCGCGAGCGCCGCATCGAGCCCCGCCGTGACGGCGGGGTTCGAGTTCGGGTTGATGACCAGGATGTCGGCGCGGGCCATGATGCGTCCTTGCGTTGACTCGCTGCGCCGCAAGCGGGCAGGAGATTAGGCGAAGTCCTCGCGCCGCGACGGCATCGAGGATAAGAACAACAGGATTAGCGCCGGAGGCCTTTCCATGTCCACCAAACCTTATGATCTCGTCCTGCGCGGCGGCACTGTCGCGACCGCGTCGGCGGTATTCCCGGCCGATGTCGCGATCGAGGGCGAGACCATCGCGGCGATCGGCCGCGACCTGCCGGCCGGTGTGAAGGAGATCGACGCGCGCGGCAAGCTGGTGCTTCCCGGCGGCATCGACAGCCATTGCCATATCGAACAGGTCTCAGCCGCCGGGGTCCTCAACGCGGATTCGTTCGAGAGCGCCACCGTGTCGGCGGCGTTCGGCGGCACCACCACGGTGATCTCGTTCGCGGCCCAGCATATCGGCCACAAGCTCGACGAGGTGCTCGAAGCCTATCACGCGCTCGCCCGCAAGGGCGCGGTGATCGACTATGCCTTCCACATGATCCTCGCCGATCCGACCGAGGCGACGCTGCGCGACCATCTGCCGAAACTGGTCAAGGCCGGTCATGCGACCATCAAAGTGTTCATGACCTATGACCGAATCAAGCTCGACGACATGCAGATGCTCGACGTGCTCTATGCGGCGCGCGAGAACAAGGCGCTGGTGTGTGTGCATGCCGAGAACCACGCCATGATCAGCTGGACCGGCAAGCGGCTGCTCGCCGGCGGCTACCGGGCGCCGCGCTATCACGGCGTCAGCCATCCGCGCGCCTGCGAGGCGGAGGCGTTCAACCGGGTGATTGCGCTCGCCGCCTTTATCGATCAGCCGATCATGATCTTCCACGTGTCGTCGGCGGAAGGCGCGGCGCGGATCCGCCAGGCGCGCGGGGAGGGGCTCAAGGTGTTTGCCGAGACCTGCCCGCAATATCTGTTCCTCACCGCGAACGACCTCGACCGGCCGGGGCTCGAAGGCGCGAAATGGATTTGCAGCCCGCCGGTGCGCCAGCCGTCCGACCAGGAAGCGTTGTGGCAGGCGCTCGCGCTGGGCGACCTGCAGACGGTGTCGTCCGACCACGCGCCCTACCGGTTCGATGCCGGGGGCAAGTTCCTGGCCGGTCCCGATCCGGATTTCAAGCAAATCCCTAACGGCATGCCGGGCCTGGAGACGCGGCTGCCGTTGCTGTTCGACGCCATGGTGTCGCAAGGCCGGCTGAGCCTGGAGAAATTCGTGTCGCTCACCGCCACCGAACCGGCGAAGATCTACGGGCTGCATCCCCGGAAAGGCGACATCGTGATCGGCAGCGATGCCGACATCGCGATCTGGGACCCCAACCGCAAAGTAACGCTCGGCGCCGCCCTCATGCACGACCGCGCCGGCTACACGCCCTATGAGGGCCGCGCCATCACCGGCTGGCCCGTCACCATGCTGAGCCGCGGCCGTGTCGTCGTCGAGGACGCGACCTTGCGTGTCTCTCCGGGCTCCGGCCGCTTCCTCGCCCGCGAAGCCGGCACGGCCGCCGTGCCGACCGGCCGCCGCGGCCCGGAATTCGATCCGGCGCAGAGTTTCGGCGCGCGACTGTGAGGTGCGGCGCGGCTTGCGTTCCGCTTGTTGAGGGCGATGCAGTGCGGATCATTTCGGCGCGGCTCGCTGAGCCTTATGAGCGACGGAGGTAGCATGACGAAAACAAAGCATGACTGGAGCCGCGCTGATGCGATGACCGAAGCGGAAATCCATGCCGCCGCGCTCGCCGATCCCGATGCGCAACCGCTGACGTCGGAGCGTCTTGCCGGCATGCGCCGAACGCCACAGGTGCGGGTCATTCGCCGCGCGCTTGGATTATCGCAAGAGGAATTTGCGACACGGTTTCACATTCCGCTCGGGACGTTGCGAGATTGGGAACAGGGCCGCAAAGATCCTGACACCGCGGCACGCGCCTATCTTCGGGTGATCGGACATAACCCCGCCGCGGTAATTGAAGCACTCCGCCTCATGCCGTGAACATCTTCCCTATCGCATCGGATGAAGGGGAAGCACGCTCAAAGCTCGGCGCGTGAGAAGGGCAGAAATCATGGAACACCTGACACTGGCCGACGAAATCGTGGTGCTCATGCTTCGCGACGACACCGGCGCGATCAAGCCCGCCCGCGCCGATACGGCCAATATTGCGATCGCGGGGGGCGTTCTCATGGAACTCTCGCTTCTCGGCCGGATCGATACCGACCTGACGTCGCTGTTCATGGTCGATCCGAAGCCGGTCGGCGACGCGCTTCTCGACGATGTGCTGCGCACGATCGCTGCCGAGCCGTCAAAACGGGCGAGCGCGTGGTGGATCGAGCGGCTTGGTCTTCACGGCCGCGATCTCTCCGGGATCGTGCTTGGACGCCTTGTCGAGGCCGGCATTCTTCGCGTGGAAGATCGGCAGTTCTTCTGGATGTTTTCGCGACGCGCCTATCCCAAGAATTCCGGGCGCGAGGAACGCGAGGCGAAGATGCGCCTCATGTCCGTTATTTTTGACGTCGCCATTCCAACGCCGCGCGACGCGCTTCTTCTCAGCCTCGCCGATTCGGCGGGCGTCCTGGACGACATGTTGTCTTCGGAAGAGATGCGCAAAGCGTCAAAGCGGATTGCGCAAGTTATCACCCTGGAGGAGATAAGCCGCTCGGTGCGAGCGGTCGAGTCAAATCGTCGGTGGCCGCCGCGTGAGGTAATTGCCGGCGCCTGAAGATCCGATCTGATCTCTAAATTTCCGATGCGAAGGGATTGGTCGCTGCAGGCGGAGCGGTCCGGTGCAGAATTCGAGAGTTGTGCACCGGACGGATCCCCAAGCTGGCGAAGAGCCGCGGGGCGGAAGCGCCGCGAACCTCTTTTCAGGTTTCGAAATAGTGCGCCCGGTCGAGATCGGGAACGAGCCCAGGCTGCATCGGCCGCCACCCCAGCCGTTCCCGCGTTCGCTCGCTCGAGGCCGGGTTGTCGAGCGCCGCGAAATGCGCGAACCAGCCAAAGTGGTTGGCTGCCTCCTCGGGGGTCTTGCCGACGACCGGCACGTTCAGGCGGCGGCCGATTACGCCGGCGATGTCACGGAACGGCACGCCCTCTTCGGCGACCCCGTGATATCGGGCTCCCGCGGAACCCTTCTCAAGCACCAGCCGGTAGAGATGCGCAGCATCGAGCCGGTGGACCGCGGGCCAGCGGTTGAGCCCGTCGCCCACATACACCGAAACGCCCTTCTCACGTGCGACGCCGATGAGAATCGGAACAAAGCCGTGATCGCCGTCGCCATGGACCGATGGAGGAAGGCGCATCACCGATACGCGTACCCCACGCGCCGCTACCGAAGTTGCCGCCTCTTCCGAAGCAACGCGAGGAATCGAGGTGGGGCCGGAAGCGGGCACATTTTCTTCGATCGCGAGGCGACCTGGCGTAAGGAGCCCAGTCCCGGAGGTGACGATCAAGGGGCGGTCGGAGCCGGCGAGCGCGGAGCCGAGAGCCTCGACGGCGTGCCGATCAGTCTCGCAGCTGGCCTTGAACTTCGAGAAGTCGTGGATGAAGGCGGTGTGAATGACGCCATCCGACAGGGCTGCGCCGCCGCGCAGGCTTTCCGCGTCTTCAAGATCGCCGCGATGCGCCTTCGCACCAGCGGCGACAAGAGACTTGGCGGCCGCATCCGAGCGGGCAAGACCGAGCACCTGATGGCCCGCGCTGATGAGTTCCTGAACAATCGCGGACCCGATGAAGCCTGTAGCGCCGGTGACGAAGACACGCATCGCGATTCTCCTCGACTTGGTTTTATGGCCGCGTTTCGCGGCCCGGTGATGATCCAGATAGGCGTTTGTGGAAATACGATCTATGCTGTAAAGTCCATATTATCTTCGCAATCGTCCGGGAACACCCATGGACCCGCTCTCAGATGTGCTGTCGCTGCTGAAACCGCGCAGTTCCGTGTCCGCCGGCTTTGATGCAGGCGGAAAATGGTCAATCGAGTTCGCCCATAACGTGGGCATCAAGTGCTATGCCGTGGTTTCCGGCGAGTGCTGGTTGGCCGTGGAGGGCATTCCCGACGCGGTGCGCCTGAAGGCCGGGGAATGCTTCCTGCTGCCGGGCGGGCGGCCTTTCCGCCTTGCGAGCGACCTGACGTTGACGCCTGTCGATTCCGGCACGATTTTTCCGCCCATGCGGGCTGGCGGCGTCGTCACCCATAATGGCGGCGGGGATTTCTTTCTTGTCGGAAGCCGCTTCACCCTCAGCGGCAGTCATGCCGGCATCCTGTTGGGGATGCTGCCGCCGATTGTGCATATCCGGAAAAAATCGGATCAGGCGGCGCTGCGCTGGTCGGTTGAGCGGATGATGCAGGAGCTGCGCGAGCGGCAGCCGGGCGGCTTTCTGGTCGCACAACACCTCGCCCACATGATGCTGGTTCAGGCCTTGCGGCTGCACATGGCGAAAGGGCTGAGAGGCGGCGTCGGCTGGCTCTTCGCGCTGGCCGATAAACAGATGGGCGCGGCGATCAACGCCATGCACGACGATCCGGCGCATGGCTGGACATTACAGGAGCTGGCGGAGCACGCCGGCATGTCGCGATCGAGCTTTGCCCTGAAGTTCAAAGAGACGGTTGGGGCGTCACCGATGGACTACCTGACGCGCTGGCGCATGCTGCTGGCAGGGGACAGGCTGGCGAATTCCAGCGATCCCATTTCCATCATTGCCCCGTCGCTCGGCTACGAATCCGAAAGCGCCTTCAGCACAGCCTTCAAGAGGGTCATGGGCTGTTCGCCACGGCAATATAGCCGCGACCGGAATCCGGATTCGCCGTCACACAGCGACGGGGAAGCAGATAGCGAGGGGGAAGCCGCTCCCGCCAATCGGCTCGAACCTATCGCGGGTTGATATGCGCGGTTGGCGGCGTGCTTTGCCGGCTCCGCTCGGCGTTCGAGTCGATGTGGCGTGACAATCGTGACAATGACGACTGCGGGCGCCGGTAAGGGCACGAAATACGCGCGGCATCGGACCGTGGGGCTGATCGCGCGCTCGTCGCGATTCTGGCCCGCCGATTGCATTACCGTGCCTCGGTCGTCGGGAGCGGCATTAATTGCACGTGCGCGCGTCACTCCGGTCCGACCGAGCATTGCTCAACTTTCCGTCTCACCGGCAAAATTCAAACAGTATTGAGGAGTTATCCCGATGTGCGCAGGCGACGATCACAATTGCCCTCAATTTGAGCTTCATCGCAAGAAGCTGCTCGACGACTTGGATTCCGAGCGGCGCGGCTTCCTGAAAAGCGCATTTGTGGCTAGCGGCAGCGCGGCGGCGGCGTGGATGGCCGGCGGCGCCCTGGTGTCCCCGGCGTCGGCGCAGACGCTTCCAGGCCAGCCGACCTACCATTACTTGCCGGCCACCAACGAGACGGTGCACTGGGGCTATTTCAGCAAGCTCCTGAAGCCGCAGCTTGAGATCGAACTCGGGCGATTACGTCACCATCGAGGCGCTGACACATCACGCCAATGACGACGCCGAGCGCATGATCAAGGGCGACCCGGGCGCGGAAAGCGTGTTCCTGTGGACCAAGGAGCAGAAGAACGTCAACCGGCGCGGCGCCGGGCCGATCGACGGCAAGCTGCTCGGCCGCGGCGCCGGCGAGGGCTTCGGCGTGCACATCTGCACCGGTCCGGTCTTTATCCGCGGTGCCGAGCCGGGCGACATCCTTGAGGTTCGTATCATAGATGTGAAGCCGCGGCCGTGCGCCAATCCGGCCTATGCGGGCAAATCGTTCGGCAGCAACGCGGCGGCGTGGTGGGGCTTTCAATACAAGGACCTGATCACCGAACCAAAGCCGCGCGAGGTCTGCACCATCTATGAGATCGACACCAGCGGGCAACGTAACTGGGCGCAGGCGGTCTACAATTTCCGCTGGACGCCGCAGACCGATCCGTACGGCGTCGTCCACAAAACCATCGATTATCCGGGCGTCCATGTCGACCACGCGACCGTCCAGGAAAACCATAACGTCCTGAAGAACGTGCGCATCCCGATCCGGCCGCATTTCGGCGTGATGGGGCTGGCGCCGAAGGAGGCCGACATCGTCGACTCGATCCCGCCGAGCTATTTCGGCGGCAACATGGACAATTGGCGCATCGGCAAGGGCGCCACCATGTACTATCCGATAGCGGTGCCGGGCGGCCTGTTCTCGGTCGGCGATTCCCACGCCGCCCAGGGCGATTCCGAATTGTGCGGCACCGCCATCGAAATGTCGCTCACCGGCACCTTCCAGCTCATCCTGCACAAGAAGAATACGCTGACGGATTCGCTCGCCGGCTTGAACTATCCGCTGCTCGAAACCCAGGACGAATGGGTCATGCACGGCTTCAGCTTCGCCAATTATCTCGAGGAGCTCGGCCCCCGGGCGCAGCAGGAAATCTATGAAAAATCCTCGATCGATCTCGCGCTCAAGGATGCGTTCCGCAAGATGCGCAGCTTCCTGATGACGACCAAGGGGCTGAGCGAGGACGAGGCGATCTCGCTCATCTCGGTCGCGGTCGACTTCGGCGTCACCCAGGTGGTCGACGGTAACTGGGGCATCCACGCTATCATCAAGAAGAGCCTGTTCGCCGGCGCGTCGGCGTGATGTGCGATTAACTCCATCCTTCGCCGATCTTCAGTCAGGTCGGGGAGATCATTGAACCGAAGCCCGGGTTGAGCGGCCAGCGAAACCCCGGGTGCGGCACTGCGGCGTCGATTGAGCGGTCCCGTGCGGATCGGACAGTCCCGGATTTCGCTGGCAGCGATATCCGGGCTACAATTGCGGCAATGCACGCCAGTCGACCGGCGGGCAACGACCCTAAATTTCTGTCGCGATCTCGGCAGCGCCTTCGACTGCACAATCACAGCAGCGGCATCACCACGATATCGAGTGGACCGAAGCTCGGCGTCATCGAAGCCAACAGCAGCGATCCGAGGAGGCCGACGACCGCGATCGCGCACGCGGCGGCAAATTCCGACCAGGCAACCGTTTCGATTTTGGTTCGTGAAAATTGGGACCGAGCCGCAGGGTCCGGCAAACGCGCTTCAATCTCTCCGCGCATCGGCATCGTACGGCCTCCATTTCAAAAATGATGCCGCGATCCTTGTTCCCAGCCGCAATTCGGCGAGCGAGATGCCAACGGCCGAGAACGCGTGTGCGCGACATCGCAATACCGGGCGCCCCTGACTACATAGCGCGCCGCCTGTGCCCACCGCCTCCTCCGATCGGAGGAGAGACCGTGCCGGCGGAAGAGGCATCAGTTACTTCAGCAGCGGACTGGCGAATCCGGCGACGAGCTTGACGAGATCAGCCTGGCGTCGGGTGCCGGTTTTCTCATAGAGGCTCCCCAGGTGCGTCTTCACCGTCGAAGCGGCGATGCCGAGTACATCGGCGACCTCCGGGACGCCCCCGATGTCAACGATGGCGAACAGGACGCGCAGCTCCGTCAGCGTCAACTTGTAAGCTTTGGCGACGGCTTCCGGCGGTGACGGGGCTTCAACAGCAGCCTTATGGACGAATACGGCGGCGGCGGCCGCGTGACTCAATCCGGCGCCCTGGCGTGCGCCCGAGGTAAGCGGCAGCACGTGGGCGACATGGCGCTCGCCGGTTTTCGCAATCAGCGGCAGCGCAATGCCCCTCCCGCCGAGCGCGGCATCGCCATTGGAAGCGGCGCGAAAGATGTCGTGCAAATTTTCGTCGATCTGCCGTTCGCCCGAGACCAGCTTGCCCGCCACCGCCCGCAGGACGTCACCTTCGGTCAAGAGCAAGTGGCCGGCGACATTGGCATGCACGATGCGTCCGGTCGCGTCGACGAGAAACGTTGCGGCACGAAGACCATCGAGCGTTTGCGCAAACATCACCGCTTCGGTCTGCTTGAGGTCGACGATCTTGGCGATAAGAACCGCACGCCGGATATGGGGACCCACCAGCCGCATGCGTCGGCGCATTTCGTCGTCGACCAAACCTTCCCGCTCGTGACGGAAAACTCCGAACATGGCGGATTTCGTCGCCGATTTCTCGAGCGTAATGCTGGCAAAATCAACCAACCGCTGCGGCCGCGCCCATTCCCGATAAAATCGTGTCTGCAGGAACTCGTCGTAGGGCAGCAAATCGCCTGTTGAGATCGGCGTTTCGGCATCGGCGAAGAAACGCGGCGTCGTGGTCGGGTTTAACTTGACGTATTTCTCGAAATACAGATCCCTGTAATAAGGCGGGATACCGCCATCCTCCAAATAAATGTCTCCGCTATTATTCGCGGCATCGCTCCAGAACACAGCCGCGGCCTCGCCGCGAACGAATTTGGTGATCTTCTTCAGCGCGCTTGGCCAGAGCGATCTGTCGAGCGTCGTATCATAGATATCGCCGATCAATGACGAGAGTATTTCCGGCTCGCGCGCATTCATCGCATCCTCTTTGATAGACAGACTGCGCCCTCCGAGCGACTCACGCGACCGAGCCGATGATCCGAAAAATCGATCTAAATGTCGCCGTGTTTCCTTCGTGAATGAAGGCAAAACGCGGCAGCATTGTGAAGTCCGCGGGAAATCCGGCCACAGCTTCCAAACGGTCCGTGCCGAAAATTGGATAATTCCCGTCAACCCGCACAAAGCGGCCGGGCCTCCTCCGATCGGAGGAGGCAACGTGTTCGGCGTTACCCTACATTGCCAGCCGGTGAAATTCTTTACCCGCAGATTGAACCGCGGCCCCATCAGGACCTACCAAGAACCTTGGGCGCCTTCGCCGGCGAAACGTGCTATGCAGATATCGTCCTTGTCAGGTCTTAGTCCAAGACACAAAGGGCCAGGTCCAGGAAACAAATCGATGACGGCAATTCATTGGAGGTTTCCCATCAGCGGCCTTTTCAGCACCGCGAGGGATTGGAATCCGAGCCTGGTCCCCGGCGCGCTCGATAACGTATTCATCGATGCCATCGGGACCTACACCGTTGCGAGTTCCACGAGCCACACAGTCAGGACCCTCGCGACCATCAGCACTGCGACGCTTGCGGTCACCGGCGGCACATTCACCATCACCGCCGGCACGGGCGCGGGCGCGAACGCCGGAACAATTCGCATCAGTGACGCCGCCGTCCTTGCGATCGGCGGTACCTTCAAGAATACCGGCAAGATCACGCTGAACTCGACCGGTCACAAGACCGAGCTCGTCATCAAAGGCACGACCACACTGAGCGGCGCCGGCTCGGTGACTCTTCAGTCCGGGCGGCAAAAATCTCATTACCGGCAGCGGCGCGGTATCCACGCTCATCAATGCCTCGAACAGGATCATCGGATCCGGAAGTCATCGGCGGCGGCAACCTGACGCTCATCAATCAGGCGGCCGGGGTCATCGACGGCAACGGCACGACCGCGCCGCTGGTACTCGACACCAACGGCACGCTGTTCGGGCTCAGTCACACCATCGGAAACGCCGGCGTGATCGCGGGGACGACGACTGAGGGAGTCATCATTGTCAGCAATGTGTCGAATGAAGGAATCCTCGAGGCACTCGGAACGAATGCGAGGCTCGTGATCGACGGCGGGGTCACCAACGTCACCGGTCCTCTTGGCCGCACTGGCCTCGTCCGGGCTTTGGGCGTCGGCGCTCATGTCGATCTCTCAAGCGCGGAAATTTCCGGAGGCAGCCTGCAGGTCGGCAACGGCAGTCTGGTCGACACCCTCGCGGGCAGCGGCCTCAGCATCATCTCCAACGTCATTGTGTCGAATGCGGGCACGCTGGAAGCGAACAGCAGCAGCGAGTTGCTCATACAAGGCAGCAACGTCGGCACGACCGGCACATTGATGTCGAACGGCGCCGCGGCGCTCCTCGATGTCAACGGCAGCGTGGGCGCGGTCTCGGCCACGATCAATGGCGGAGAGATCGAGTTCGACGGCGCATCGGCCGCGAATGTGGCCTTCGCGGCGGGGGCGGTCGGCACGCTGAAGCTCGACGCAACGTTCACGGGTACGATTTCCGGATTTGCCGGGGTGAGTCCGAACGTGTTCTCGCAATTCATTGGATTTGGCGACAGCTCGATCGATAGCGGAGCGTTTCAGTACCTGTCGACGGGCAACCCCAATATTGATGCACGGATTCAAAACGCGCTCGCGAACGGAGGAACGGCTAGTCCGGTCGGGGTCGGACTGATGAATTCCCAACTCCTTGCGGGCGACCTCGGCCTCACCGCCAATTCGGCTTATGCGCCTGGAGGCGGCACCAATTACGCCATTTCCGGCTCGCTCGATGCGGCTTTCGCGGGCAACGGCGACACCGGAAATTCCATCAACAACACCCTGCCGTCGACAGCCGCGCAGATATCGAACTACTTGACCGCAGCCGGGCAGGCTGATCCGAACGCGCTCTATCTCATAAGTTCCGGCGGCAACGACATATCCTATGCATTGAATACATTTCCGGGTGACGTTGCGTCGCAGGACGCCTACGTGGCCGCGGCGGCTCAGCAGTTGACGACCGCGATCGTGGATTTGTTTGCCGCGGGCGCACAGTATGTGATGGTCGACAACAATTTGAGCGACAAATCCTTGGCCGAATATTATTCGACACAGCTTTTTGACGATCTCAACGCGTCCGGAGTTCCCTACATTCAAGGCGACGTCCATTCGATGCTGGACACCGTCAAGGCCAATCCGACGGCATTCGGACTTGACCCCAACGAGACGCTGCCCGGCGTCCAGGGCACGGGCACGGAGTTCGGCTTTGATCGAGCCCGACACCACCGATTCACTCTCCGGCTGGGGTCTGTGGGGCGCCAACACGACGACGCCCGAAAGTTCAAGCGTTCCGGCAGATCAGCAATACGCCTATCTCAGTTCACCGAACGCGGAGCAGACGAGCCTGTTCTCCGACGATCAGCATCTGTCCGCGGCCGGCCAACTCATCCAGGCGAATTACGAGTACAGCACTCTGGTCAGCGACAAGGTGATAGCGCAGGACGCCCTCGACCTCACCGGCATCAACTACGCGTTGGGAACCACAACGGCCAGCTATGCCGGCAACGCCACCGGCGGCACGCTGACGGTGACGGACGGCGTGAACACCGCAAACATCGCGCTGCTGGGCAATTACCTGGCGTCGACCTTTATCACGGCAAGCGACGGCGGCGGCGGCACGCTGGTGGTGGATCAATCGAGCGTCGCCCAGCAGGGGCCCCTGGCCAAGCCGCACGGGGCGTCATGACGTGAAACGTCGCTTCCGGCGCAGAATTGTGGGGCTCAATAAGCGCAGCGCATTACGCCGTTCTGACGCAAAAGCCGCGTGACACCGGTGCCGCCATTTCCAGAGGACTGCCAGGCAATCTTCCGACGCGCAAAATTTGGCGGGTGTGCTTGAAATGGAGCAGCGCAATGCGCTGCGCTTATTGCGCCCCACGCGGTGGCTGCTTCGGGCCCAAAATCAGACCCGCTGATCGTGCGGCCGGCGCGGGCCTCCCTCGATAGCTGACGCGACCACGCTCGCATCGCCCGAGTTCCGGGCGGCCTTTATCCGGCCCCTACCGCCATCTCCGGTGCAGCCACAGCCACTGCTCCGGGTGCTCGCGCACCCAGCCTTCTACCACGGCGGTGATCGCCTGCATGGTGCCCTGGACGTCGATGCGGCCGGTGGCGTCGCGCACCGGCGCGACTTCCTCGGTGATCTCGCCGCGGAACTTGTTGCCGGGCAGGCGGATCACGCGGGTGCCGTGGATCGGGCATTCGATCTCGCGTGCCAACATGGCGATCAGCGGATTAACCCCGCAGGTGCGGCCGAAGAAGGTGACATCGACGCCCCGGCCGTAATGCTGGTCGACCAGCATGGCGACGTGGCGGCCGGCCTCCAGTGCGCGGGCGAGCGTCACCGGCGCTCCCATGCTCGATGCCACCATCTCGCCCATCAGGCCGCCGCGCAGCGCGATCACGGCGTCCGCGATGGCGCCGAGGTTAGGGCGGCGGTACAGCACCACGGAATCTACCCCGTCGCTCGCCGCGATCACGGCGGGCAGTTCCCAGTTCGCGAGATGGGCGGCGAACACCAGCGCGGGCTTGCCGTCGTCCTTGAGCCGCAGGAATCGCGCGATGTTGTCCGGCGTGTATTCGATGTAGGTGCGCTTGTAGGGATCGCCCGAGCAGATGTGATCGAGGTGCGCGATCTCGGCGCCGACGCGGCCGAGATTATCCCACACGCCGCGCAGGATGGTCTCGATCTCGGCCGGCGATTTGTCGGGGAACGCGGCACCCAGATTGGCGCGGCCGACCTTGTGCTCCGGCAGCCACGGTCCGATCGTGCGCATGAAGGCGCCGGCGAAGTTGCTCACCCGGATGCGGTCGAGACGATGGATGGCGCCGAGCAGCAGCGCGGCGGCGCGCCCCGCGGCGGCATTGACCGCCGCCTTGAGGAAACGGGCAGTCCGGCGGCGCAGATTCTGCCAGTTGATCATGCGCTAGAAATTCACGATCACCTTGCCGAACACTTGGCGGGTCTCGAGGCGGGCGAGGCCGCGCTCGAAGTCGGGCAGGTCGACCTCGGTGTCGATCACCGGCGTGAGCCCGCCGGCCATCTTGGCAAGCGCGGTGCGGATGTTGCGCATCGAAGCGCCGAACGAGCCGAAGATCTTATATTGCTGCTGGAACAGCTGCATGAGATTGAGCGTGGTCGAAGGCCCCGAGGTGGCGCCGCAGGTGACCAGCCGGCCGCCGCGCTTGAGCGAGAGCAGCGAGCCCGGGAAGGTCTCGGCACCGGTGTGCTCGAACACCACGTCGACTCCCTTCTTGGCGGTGATCTTGCGCACCACGTGCTCGAAGCGGTCGTTGCGGTAGTTGATGACGTGGTCGGCGCCGAGTGCCTTCGCCTTCTCGGCCTTGGCGTCGTCACCCACCGTGGTGATGATGGTGCAGCCGATGGCCTTCGCCATCTTGATGGCGGCGGTGCCGATGCCGGAGCCGCCGGCGTGGACCAGAATGGTTTCGCCGGGCTCGAGCTTGGCATTGTCGAACAGCATGTGCTCGACGGTCGCGAACGCGATCGGCGCGCAGGCGGCGTCGCGCATGGGAAGGCCCGGCGGCGCCTTGATGACGAGCCGCTCCGGCAATGTGACGAGATCGCAGGCGAAGCCGTCGACGTGAAAGCCCATGATGCCGGCGACGTTCTCGCACAGATTATCGCGGCCCTCGCGGCACGCCTTGCAGACGCCGCAGGTCAGCGCGCCGTACATCACCACCGGATCGCCGGGCGCGAGCGTGGTCACGCCGGGGCCGATCGCGGCGACGACACCGGCCGCCTCCGCGCCCACCGTCAGCGGCATCTTGCGCTTGGCGAACGCCATGCCGCGAAAGCCCCACAGGTCGATATGATTGATGCCGACCGCCTTGACCTGGACCTGCACCTCGCCCGCGCCCGGCGCCGGCGGATCGGCGACGTCGGCAAGCACGAGCTTGCGGTCGGCAACAAGATTGAGGGCGCGCATGACGGTCACGGTTCCGGTTGGTATTGGGGACAGCGGTGGATGCCCTGCGCGAAGGCCGGCGTCAACCGGCAATGCAGGCCGGTGCGTGAGCCGGGGTAGTTCAACTCGTGCCCTCCATTCCCGGGGCATTCCTGGGGCCCCAGCGAAGGGCCCAATCGGGCCAAACGCGACATTCAAGAGTTGAATCGGGCACGGTAGTCGTACGGCGTGACGGCTAGCAGGCGCAGGAAGCTGCGCCGCATGGTTTCCTCCGAACCGAAGCCGCAACGCTGCGCGATCCGTTTGACCGGCAGGCCTGACTCCAACAGTAGGCGCCCCGCCGCTTCCGCCCTCAGCCGCTCAACGGCACGTGCCGGCGTCTGCCCGGTCGCCTCCGCATAGTGCCGGCTGAAACTACGCTCGCTCATCCCCGCCTGATTGGCCAGGACCGAAAGCGAAAGGTCGTCCGCCAGATGCGCGTTGATCCAGCCGTGGAGCGCCCCGAATTTGTCCTCTGCGGCTTGCAGGGATAAGGCCGCGCTAAATTGTGCCTGTCCGCCCGGACGCTTGAGGAAGACAACCAGGTAGCGAGCGACGGCGAGCGCCACGGTGCGGCCGAGGTCTTCCTCCACAAGCGCGAGCGCCAAGTCGATGCCGGCCGTCACTCCGGCCGAGGTCCAAACCGGACCGTCACGCACGAAGATCGGATCGGGCTCGACACGTACGGCGGGAAAGCGCTGTGCAAGCCGGGCACAGTACATCCAGTGGGTCGCGGCGCGCCGCCCGTCCAGCACGCCTGCCGCAGCGAGCAGGAATGCGCCGGTGCAAACGGAGGCGACGCGCCGCGCCTGCGTCGCTCGTTGCCGCACCCAATCGACCAGCGCCGGGTCTTCGGCGGCCGCTTCGGCGCCCTCGCCGCCCGCGACGATCAAGGTATCCAATGCTTCTCCGATCGCAGGGAGCGGCCCCGCCGCAAACTCCAGCCCAGCCGAGGCTGTGACGCCGTGGCCGCCTCTCGCCACTACCCTGAGCGCGTAGGGCTGCGCTCCTCCATTGATGGTGACGTGATCGTTGGCCGATGCGAATACCTGAAGCGGCCCGGTGACGTCGAGCAGCTGTACCGCCGGATAGGTGAGCACGTCGACGACGCGAACCGCATTTGGCGTGAAGCGAGGGGATTTTGGCATATCCGCCAAACCATGCCCGGGTAGATTTTCCTTGTCTATCCTCGCCTCGGACTCGGTGATGTCTATGATCCCGCATAACACCGACTTGCACATCGGCTCCTTGCTGTTTGAGGGAGTGGACCAGATCGATTTGACCGGACCTTTCGAGGTGCTGTCGCGCATCCCGAACGCGACCTATTGCATCTACGGCAAGACGGCCGCTCCCGTTCGCGACCTGAAGGGATTGTGGCTGACGCCTGATGCGACGCCCGCCGATGCGCCGCCGCTGGACGTCCTTCATGTACCGGGCGGCTTCGGCCAGGAAGCCTTGACAGCGGCACGCCCGAGACCGCCCCTGCTGCGATCCTGGAGCAGGCGCGGCAATCCGTGCGGGACATCACAGCGCAGCGGGAGGTAACGGCGCGGCGCGTGGCCGCCCGCCTCGGCATCGATGTCCGGTAGTTGGCGTTGGCAGAAAATGAGGGGTTTCTGGCGCTCCCGCCGATGCTCATCAGCCTAGATTGCTTCAATCACGCTTCCGATCAGGAGCACTGACATGAGTCACACGAATGTTGATCGTCGACTCCTACTCGTTCGCGCTGCAGCAACAGCTGCGGTGCTTCCGTCTGCCGCCGCTTTGGCCGGCGTCAATTCACCACCACCCCCGGAGACTGAAATGACCGCAGTGACATTTACGAAGATGCAACCGCCGGAATGGCTCACGGCCTTTTGGAAGGAAATCGATGACAAGACCTTTGGTAAAGGGTTCGACTGCTTTGCCGAGGACGCTGTTTGCAACCTGGGCGTTGCCGACTGGCATGGACGCGAAGCGATCCGAGAGAATTTGCGCGCGTTCGTCGACACCGGGTTCACCGCTCACCACGACGTCGTCGAATACTGGGACGGCGGCCCGCTCAAGGTGTTCCGCGGCATCGTGACGATGATATTTGATGACAAGAGCAAGCCGACTGTGCGGCCCACGATGGCCCATTTTTTCTATATGGACGAGAAAGACCCGTCCAAGGTCAGTCGATGGATCGGAGCGGTGGGCCCTCCCGCATTTTCATGATAGGGTGCGAGCCTCCCGCGCTTGAGTGAGCGCGGGAGCTCCACACTTTTGAGCCTCGGCAGGATTCGTCCGGAAAGGGATTTTCGCGGGCAACAGTGGTTTGGATCGGCGTCGCCGCCCACCGCGAAGTAGACCCAACCGCAACTTAACGGCCGCGCGCGCGACGCTCGTGGCAACTCCCTTGCGATAAATCGGGCGCCATCAAGCCGAACGGGAGGGATCGGGGGTTGCACCCGGCCGCGGTCGCGTTATCCTCGCATTCCACTGGATGGCTGATCCGGACAACGTTTCTTGTGGCGGGTGAATGGGAGCCTTGCGCGCAACGGCCGATCGCGTAATGCGGCGGAGGCGAGGCGCTTGGGGGCTCTGGACCATGATTTTCGCCATGGTGGCGCTTGTCGCGCAAAGCGCCTGGAGCGAGGAGGCTATTCCGCCGGGGTTTGTTCGCCTGCGCGACGTCGCGCCTTCAATCCGCCAGGACATCCGCTATGCCGGCACCTTCAATTTCACCGGGCAGGTTGTACCGGGTTACGAACGCGCCGCGTGCATCCTGCGGGAACCCGCGGCGCGGGCACTCGGGCGCGCACAGGCGCGGCTGTCGGCGGAAGGCTTTGCTTTGAAGGTCTATGACTGCTACCGGCCCGAACGCGCCGTGCGGGCTTTTGTGGCGTGGTCACGGTCGCGGGGAGGGGACAGCATGAAGTCCGTGTTCTATCCGGCTCTCGATAAGTCGAGCCTGTTCGCGCTTGGTTACATCGCGACGCATTCCCGTCACTCGCGCGGGATTGCGGTCGATGTCGGCCTCGCGCGCGCGGACGCGGATGATGTTACTTCCTCCCATGAGGGTGGACGCTGCGATGGTCCCTTCGAGCAGAGGGTTGCGGAATCCAGCCTCGACTTTGGTACGGCATACGATTGCTTTTCAGACCGCAGCGCGACGGCGAGCCCGGACATACCAGCGACGGCCCGTTCGAATCGCGATAAGCTCCGACGCGCGCTCGCCGCGGAGGGGTTTCACAACTATGCGCGGGAGTGGTGGCATTACGAATTCAACGACCGATCGGCACCGGATCATCCTTATGATTTTCCGGTCCGGTAGATGACTCGCTTTCGCCACGTCGCGACGATCTCGATGGTTGCCTTGTCGCTGTTGCTGGCGGCGGCCGTCGCATCCACGGTGTGGTCGCAAGAGGCCGGCAGTCGCGCGCCCAAGCCCGATCCCGCGGCATGCGATCGATCGCAGTTTCGCGTCGTCGTGGATGTCGGGCATACCGCCGAGGCGCACGGCGCGATGAGCGCGCGCAACGTACCGGAATACGATTTCAATTTTAACCTCGCCTGGCAGATCCAGCATAGCCTGATCGCGAACGGTTTCACCAAGACAGTTCTGCTGGTTACGGACGGCGACGCCAGACCGAGCCTGTTCAAGCGCGTGGGCGTCGCCAACCAGCTATCGGCAAATCTGTTCCTATCGATTCATCACAACTCGGTGCCGGATGTGTTTCTGGAAAATTGGGAATTCGAGGATAAGCCAAGCCACTTCAGCGACCGGTTCAGCGGCCATTCGCTGTTCATCTCGCGCGAAAATCCCGATTTCAGCGCGAGCCTGCTGTTCGCGAGGCTCCTCGGCCATCAATTGAAGGACCGCGGCCTGCAACACGCCCGCCATTATACGGAAGCGTTCATGGGCCACCGGCGTCGCGAACTGGTGGATGCGGACGCCGGCGTCTACCTGTACGACCAGCTCATCGTGTTGCGCGCAACCCAGATGCCTGCGGTCCTGCTCGAGGCGGGCTCGATCATCAATCGTGACGAGGAACTCGCCGTGAAGTCGCCGGAGCGCCGGGAGTTGATTGACGCTGCGGTGATCTCCGCGGTCGAAAAGTTCTGCGATGTCCGCGCGCCACGCCCCGAGGTCGTCCGCAGCCGCCCAGTTGCTGCGCCGGCCGTCAATGCGGCGGCCCGCGCTCCGCGCGACAGATAGCGATCCACTCCGCTACCGCTGGATCCCGATCGCCGCCGACAATCCGCCGTCAACCGGCAGCACGGCGCCGGTGATGTAGGATGCGCCGGGCGACATCAGGAAGGCGATGACCGATGCGACCTCGTCCGGCCGCGCGAAGCGCCGTGCTGGGATTTGGGTCTCGATAGTCTCGCGATATTTGGCGTAGGGCGCCAGCATCGCGGTGTCGACGAAGCCCGGGGCCACATAGTTCGCCGTGATGCCCGCGCGGGCGACCTCGATGGCGAGCGTGCGCACGTAAGCGAGGAGGGCAGCCTTCGAGGCCGCATAGGCGGCGTTGCCCTGGTTGGCCTGGAGCGCGGTTACCGAACCGATGACGGCGACGCGGCCATCCTTGGTGCGCATCATCGGGCGCACCAGCGTGTTCACCAGCCGGGTGAATGACCAGTAGTTCACCTGCATGGCGACCTCGGCCTTGGCTTGGTCCATGATCACCGCGAGGGTGTCGTAGGTGTGGCCGGCATTGTGTACGAAGCCGGAGAACGGCGGCTCGTCGCCAAGTGTGGTCGCGAAGGCTTCGACCGCCGCTTTGTCGGCGAGATCGACCGCGCGCGCCGCGAAATTTTGGTCCGGGAACTCCTTGGCGAGCGCCGCGCAGGCCGCTTCCGCTTCGGCCGCCGCCGAGCGGAACGTGAAGGTCACGTCGTGGCCCGCCGCCGCCAGTGCGGCGACGATGGCGGCGCCGAGCCCGCGCCCGCCGCCGGTCACCAGTACGCGCCGCCTCGCGGCGGCCGCCGCCATCAGGCCGGCTCCCGCGCCAGCACCAGCGATACGTTCTGGCCACCGAAACCGAACGAATTGGAGATGGCGTTGCGCATGCGCGCGTCGCGCGCCACGTTCGGCACCACGTCGATCGGGATCGCCGGGTCCGGCACCTGGTAGTTGATGGTCGGCGGAATGCGCTGCTCGCTCCAGCGTCATCAGGGTGATGATCGCCTCGACCGCGCCGGCCGCCGACAGCGTGTGGCCGATCATCGATTTGTTGGACGAGATCGGCACGTCCTTGACGCGCTCGCCGAGCACCGCCGATGACGCCGAGGCATTCCATCTTGTCGTTCTCCGGCGTGCCGGTGCCGTGGGCATTGATGTAGTCGATGTCGGCGGGCGTGAGCCCGGCATCCGCGATGGCGTTGTTCATGCAGCCGATGATCGGCTTGCCGTCCGGGCTCGACCGGGTGCGGTGGAAGCTGTCGGCAAGCTCGCCGCAGCCGGCGATCACGCCGCGGATCCGCGCGCCGCGCGCGATCGCGGCGTCGTAGCTTTCCAGCACCAGGGCGCCGGCGCCTTCGGCCATGACGAAGCCGTCGCGGTTCTTGGCAAACGGCTTCGCCGCGGCCTGCGGCGGGTCGTTCTGGACCGACAGGGCCGAGAGGAGCGAAAAGCGGATCAGGCTCTCCGGATTGACCGAGCCGTCGGTCGCAACGCACAGCGCGGCGTCGGTTTCGCCGCGCCGGATCGCCTCGATGCCGAGCTGGATCGCGCTCGCGCCCGAGGCGCAGGCGGTCGAGAGCGAAATCGGCGAGCCCTTGGTGCCGAACTTCTCCGCCAGCCCTTCGCCGACCGAGCCGAACAGGAAGCGCTGTGATAGTCGGCGGAACCGGCCGGTCGCGGCGGCGCGCAGCAGATCGTCATAGCTCGACCGCGTCGTTGGCGCCCGAGCTTGCGGCGAGCGCCTCGCGCTGCGGCCATTCGAGCTCGATCGGCGCCACCGCGAGAAACAGCGGACCCGGGAAATGGCCGCGGCGCGCCGATGCCGGCTTCCGGCGATCGCCTCCTCGACGGCGAGCTCGGCGAGGCGCTCCGACAGTTCGGGCGCCGAGTAAGCGGCTCGACCGGCACGAAATCGACGGTGCCGGCGATCTTGGTCTTCAAGCTGTCGGTCGGAAATCGCGTGATGGCGCGGATGCCGGATTCGCCGGCGGTGAGGCGCTTCCAGTTGTCGGCCTTGCCGGCGCCGAGCGACGTCACGATGCCGCTGCCGGTGACGACGACGATCGGGCGTCCCATCTTATCGCGCATGTTGCTCCCCGTTACCCGGCGCCGTTGCCCGTCGCCTGGCCATCCGCCGCCTGCACCAGGGCGAGGCCTTCGCCGCGCCAGTGCCCGACGCCGGTGACCACGGCCGCGGCTCAGCGCCCCGTCCATCGGCCGCTCGCCGGCGATCCACCGATGCAAACAATTTTCCGTGGCTGACCGCGAGCGCCGCAAGCGCGATGTTCATGGCGAATTGCGGCTCGACCCCGTGGCCGAGATGGGTTGCCGGTAGCGCGGAACGCAAGTTCCGGATGGGCGGCGAGAAACGCGCGTTCCTCCGCGGTGGCGGCCGCAACGCCGGTCGCGCCCGAGATCGACCGCCGTCTCGGCGGCGCGTGCCGCGGCGCGAGCTGTGCTGCCACAGTGCCTCGAGCGTCGCCGTCACCGCGCCGGGCTTGCGGTCGGAACAGCGCATTGAGCGACGCCCGCGAGCCGCGCCAACGGCTTGGCGCCGCGTGCGCTGCGCGTGGCGCGGCGCTCTCGAGCACCAGGAACGCGCCCATCGAGGCAAGCGCAAAGCCCGGATTGGCGCCGCGCTCCCACACCGGCGCGAAGTCGCCCTTGAGCGATGAAGCCGCCGAACTCGTAGAGCATCAGCATTTCCTTGCGCTCGCCGTTCTGCGGCGCCGCCGACCAGCGCAATATCGCTTTGTGCCGGCGGCGATGCGCGCGAGCGCGATGCGCACCGCGTCGACGCCGGCGGATTCCTCGCCCATGAACGTGCGCGAGGAGCCGGTGACGCCGTGCACGATCGAGATGTTGCCGGCGAGCAGGTTGGAGAGCTGCGCCAGGAACAGTGTCGGCCGCAGGTCGTTCATCAGCCGCTCGTTGAGGAAGCGCGTCCGGCATTTGCGGCCTTGGGCATGCCGGTGAGGATCGCGCTGTCGACCGCAAGATCGCGCTCGCCGCCGCCGGCCGCGACGATCATGTCCATGCGGCCGAGGATGTCGGCCTTGCCCTTGACGCCGGCGCTGTCGAGCGCGAGGCCGGCCGCATAGACGCCGATGCGCTGCCACGGCTCCATCTGGCGCTGATCGCCCTTCTTGGGGATCTGCGCGTCGAAGCTCATCGGGCGCGCAGCGGATGGACGACGATAGGGCGCGAAGGTCGTGCGGTCGACGTGGGCCTTGCCGCCGTCGAGCGCCCGCCAATGCGCGTCCGGTCCTTCGCCGAGGCAGGAGAGGATGCCGATGCCGGTGATCCAGCACTCCGCGGCCGCCTCAGCCATGGGCTCAGCCATGAGGTTCAGCCATGAGCGGGCGCCTGCGTCGGGAACCCGATCGGCGGCCGCCGTCGCCTCCATGCTGGTGCGGAATTTCGGATCCGGGAAACGCCATGCACGCGGAACGTGATGTCAGCGTCGCGCCACCGTCTTGCCGTCGACCATCGACGGCGGCCCTGGTCACCGCGAAGCCCGAGCCTTCGTGCACGAGGTCGGCCGTCGAGCGACAGCATCTGGCCCGGCGACACGAAGGTGCGCAGCTTGGCCTCCTTGACGGCGGCGAGGAACGGCATGCGCTCAAATCGGTCGATCGCCGATGATCAGCCAGCCCGAGGTCTGCGCCATCGATTCGATCAGCAGCACGCCGGGCATGAGCGGATGGCCGGGAAAGTGGCCCTCGAAGATCGTGCTGGTGTCGGGGACCTGTGCCTGCGCCCTGATGTGGCGGCCGTCGAGATCGAGTTCGACGATCCGGTCGATCAGCTGAAAATATTCAAGCCGCATGTCAGGGGTGGGCGGTCACGCCCCCTTTGCGGCGACCAGGCCGTCGATGCGGTCGCACAGGTTGCCGAGCACGAAATACTGCTCGGTGGTGGCCTTGCCGTCGTTGACCTCCTGGGTCCACTGCTCGAGCGGAAGCTTGATCCCGAACGCCTTGTCGATGGCGAATGCGATGTCGAGGAAGTCCAGGCTGTCGATGCCGAGATCGTTGATGGCGTGGCTTTCCGGCTTGATGGTGTCGCGGGGAATGTCGCACGTCTCGGCAATGATATTGGCGACCGTATCGAACGTGGAAGACATTGCTAACTTCCTGACAAATGACGTCTTTCGCTCGGCCCGCCCCGATGCGCCGCGATGCCCGGCGAGGGCTTGATGGCGCGCTGCCCGCGTAAGATCGGGTTCGTATAGCGAAGCCTACCCGCAAGCGCAATGCCGCAGCGCCGCGAGGGTCGCCCTATTCCCGACAAAGTTGCGGGCGAGAAGCCGCGCCCCTTCGAAATGAAGGGTATCCCCCACATTGCCAAGCGATCGTCAGGCCAAGGCTCAGGCCTTTGCCTTCGTTTCTCTTGGCGTTGCGGGGCGAATCTCAAGTGAAATGTCAAGAAAGGACTCGGTATTGAAACATCTCCAAACCAGGACACATCGTCGTTTTCTCACCACCGCCGCGATGACCGGCACCCTCGCGCTCACGCTTACGGCTGGTCTTGCCAGCCCCTCGTCTGCGCACGCGCATCGGGGTCATGCGAGGGTCGCGCACCACGAAAAGGTCCGTGAAAGGACCGCGCACCACGAAAGCGCCCACGTAAGGACCGCACGTCACGAACGGGCGCACCACGAACGGACCTTTGCAAGATTGACGCATCACGAACGGTCCCACGCCAGCGCCCACGCCAGCGCGCATGCCAGCGCTCACGCCGGCACGCACGACGACTCCGGCTTCGAAGGATCGGGCATCGCCTCGGTCTATAGCGACGGGCACACCGCCAGCGGGGAGCACATGAACCCCGAAGCCATGACGGCTGCCCACCGCAGCCTGCCATTCGGCACCCACGTCACCGTCACGAACCGGTCCAATGGGCGCTCGGTGGTGGTGCGCATCAACGACCGCGGCCCGTTTGTCCACGGGCGGGTGATCGACCTCAGTCCGGCGGCGGCCCGCGCGATCGGCTTCAGCGGCCTTGCGCCGGTCTCGCTCAGCGTCGGCGGCACCTTGTAGGCGCCGGACCCTCTCGACACATGACTGGATGATTCTGCGCGGGCGCCCCGCCGGCCATCGGCTGCGCGCCCGCGCATGGGATTCGTCGTCCAGCCACCCGCGCCAGCGCGGCCGCCCCGTCGGCCGCGCTGCGCTCGATGTCGCATAGCGTAAGCCGTCTTGACCGGGCTGCGCTGGCAGCCGAGTATCGCCTCCGAAACCGAAGCCCGCACGCTGCGCCGCGGAAAAGCGCTATTTGGAGGAATGCCATGTCGAAACGCCGTCAACAGCCAGATCCGGATCGCCGCAAGTTCCTGAAAGGGGCGACGCTGGCGGGCGCCGCCGCCGCGATGACGCCGCCGGTTGCCGCGACCGCCCAAGGCGTCGCGCCGGTCGCGGCGCAGGCGAACCTCAAGGCAGCCGCGCCCGGACCGATCCAGATCGCGGTGGAAACGTCGCCGCCGGACAAGGATCCGGTTACCCAGACCAGCAGCGGCGGCGATTTCATGGTCGATGTCTTTAAGACGCTGGACATCGACTATCTTGCGATGAACTGCGCATCGAGCTTCCGCGGCCTGCACGAGGCCGTCGTGAACTACGGCAAGAACGTCAAGCCGGAGATCCTCACGTGTCCCCACGAGGAGATCGCGGTGGCGATGGCGCACGGCTACGCCAAGATGGAGGGCAAGCCGATGGCGATGATCTGCCACGGCGTGGTCGGCCTGCAGCACGCCACCATGGCGATGTATAATGCCTGGTGCGACCGCGTCCCGGTCTACGTGATGGGCGGCAACATCCTCGAAGCCAACAAGCGCGGCAATTCGACCGCCGAATGGGTGCACTCGGCGGTCGATATCGCCGCCAACGTGCGCGACTACACCAAATGGGACGATCAGCCGGTCTCGCTGCAGCATTTCGCCGAGTCGGCGGTGCGGGCCTACAAGATCGCCGTCACTCCGCCGATGGGCCCGGTGATGCTCTCGCTCGACGCCGAGTTGCAGGAAAATCCGATCAGCGAAGCGGAGAGTCTGCATATTCCCAAGCTCGCGAAAGTGATCCCGCCGCAGGCCGATTCCGGCGCGCTCGCCGAAGCCGCCAAGTTGCTGGTGGGAGCCCAGGCGCCGCTGATCGTGGTCGATCGCATGGCGCGCACGCCGGCCGGCATGGACCGGCTCGTCGAACTTGCCGAAGCGCTGCAATGCGCCGTGATGGACCGGGTGGGCCGCTCGAACTTCCCGTCGCGCCATCCGCTCAACCAGACGTTCCGCCGCAACGTGGTGGTCGGTCAGGCCGACGTCATCCTCGGCATCGAGATGAACGATCAATGGGCGGCGCTCAACGCGTTCAGCGACCGCATCGTTCGCTCGTCGCGGCCGCTCTACAAGCCCGGCACCAAGATCATCTCGCTCGGCCTGCGCGACATGTACCTCAAGGCCAATTTCCAGGACTTCGGGCGCTATTCCGAGGTCGATCTCGCGATCGCGGGCGACGGCGAATCCTCGCTGCCGGCGTTGACCGCGGAGGTGAGGAAACTCGTCGACGCGAGCCGCAAGTCGGCTTTCGAGGCGCGCGGCAAGCGCTATGCGGCGTCGCACTTCGCCATGGTGGAGCAGAGCAAATCGGACGCCACCATCGGCTGGGACGCGAGCCCAATCACCACCGCGCGGATGTGCGCGGAGGTCTACGACCAGATCAAGGACGATGACTGGTCCCTGGTCGGCAACACCATCGCCAATACCTGGCCGCACCGGCTGTGGAATTTCGACAAGGCGCACCGCTGGAACGGCGGCTCGGGCGGCGCCGGCATCGGCTACAATGCGCCGGCCTCGCTCGGCGCCGCGCTCGCCAACAAGCGCCATGGCCGCGTGACGGTGACCTTCAACGGCGACGGCGACCTGATGTTCGTGCCGAGCACGCTGTGGACGGCGGCGCACCATCACATCCCGCTACTCTACATCGTGCAGAACAACCGCGCCTATCACCAGGAATATATGTACCTGCAAGCGATGGCGAACCGCCTCGGCCGCGGCATCGAGAACACCGCAGATCGGCACCACCATCATGGATCCGAACGTGGATTACGCCACGGTGGCACGCGGCTTCGGGGTCTATGGCGAGGGGCCGATCACCGACCCCAAGGACCTCGGCCCGGCGCTGAAACGCGCCCTCGCGGTGGTCAGGCGCGGCGAACCCGCCCTGATCGACGTCGTGACCGATCCGCGGTGAGGCACATGATGCGAAAAGCTCTGAATATGGTTAACGCGGCCGCCGTCTCCGCGGCTATGCTTCTGGTCGGTATTTCGGTAGGGGCGCGGGCCCAGGACGCGCCGGCCGGTAATGCCATCGAAGGCAAGCGCCTCTATCTCGCCGATGGCTGCTTCCTGTGCCACGGGCGAGCCGGGCAGGGCGGTCAGCTCAACACGCCAGCGCCGATCCTGGCCAAGACCGAGATGCCGTTTGACGGCTTTACCGGCCAGCTTCGCCACCCCATCAACGACATGCCGGCGTACAGTGAAAAGGTGATGTCAGACAGGCAGATAGCGGATATCTACGCGTTTGTGCAATCGCTTCCGGGACGACGTCCCGTCAAGGATGTTCCGATCTTGAACGACTGACCTTTGGCTGCTTGATCGGGAGGACGCGGCGGTCGCCGCGTCCTCTTTTTTGGGCCCGATGCGCGGTGCCGGTCGCCTGTTTCGGGTGGCTCTCTGGGGCACAAAAAGGCCGCCTTTGTGGCGCCACAACCTGCGGTCGCAAATCGGTTAGTTTCGTTCGGCAAAAATGCCACCCGGGCGCGAACGTTGAAAATTCCTTAAATTCGTGTCCCGACACTAAAATTCCGCGGATTTAAGGTTTCGAAATCGTTCATTGCGGGCTACCATGGGTGCGTCGACAGTTGGGGTCTTCCGGGGTCGGCAGGGGCGTCAAAAAGAGTGCGCGGGATCATTGGGGTTGTGGGAACTGGCCGGGTCTTGATTGCGGCGTGCCTTTGGCTTGCCGCGAGCATTCCCGCTTTTTCTCAAGCCAACAGTATTATCCCGCCGAGCGAGCAATTGGGCCGCGAACGATTTCAGTTCAACCAGCCGGCATCGCCGCTCTCCGAACCGTCGGGGCCGCGAGTTGCGTTGCCGAGCACGGTGGCGCCCGAAGGCGCGGAGAACATCAAGCTCTTCATCCGCGAGATCCGCATTGAGGGCTCCACCGTCTACAGCCCCGAACAGCTCAGGGTTCTCTACCAGGACCTGATTGGGCACCAAGTCACGCTGTCGGCGGTCTACGACCTCGCCCAGCGCATCACGGCGAAATACGGCATCGACGGCTATGTGCTCTCCCGCGCCATCGTGCCGCCCCAGAACCTGACCAAGCGCGGCGCCGTCATCCACATCCAGGTGATCGAAGGCTACGTGGACAAGGTAGTGTGGCCGGACACGCTTGGGCGTTTCCGCGACTTCTTTTCCTATTACGCGGCGAAGATCATCGCCGACCGGCCCTCCAACGTGCGCACCATCGAGCGCTACCTGCTGCTCGCCGGCGACCTTCCGGGACTGAAATTCTCGACCAGCCTGAAGGCGTCGGAGAAAAACCCGAACGCGGCGACGCTGTTCGTCGAGGTGGTCTACAAGCCGGTCGACGCCTTGGCGCGCATCGACAATCGCGGCACTCCGGCGCGCGGTCCGGTGCAATATCTCGGCTCGCTGACCGCCAATAACTTTCTCGGCGCCAACGATGCGCTCACGGTCACCTATGCGGGCGTGGTCCCGACCCGCGAATTGGAATACGTCGCCGCCAATTATCGGCAGGTGCTGACGGCCGAAGGCCTCGCGGCCTTCATCAGCGCGAGCGACGGCTACGGCAAGCCCGGCACCGCGCAGCTCGACATGCTGCAGTACAAGACTAAGACGATCTACCTGGACTCCGGGATGAGCTATCCGTTCATCCGTTCGCGCGAGAAGAATTTGAGCGTCACCGCGCTGTTCTTCGCGAGCGACAGCAGCAGCGACACCTTCGGCCAGCCGTTCAACGAGGATCGGTTGCGCGGCGGCCGCTTCAAGGTCGATTTCGACTTTGCCGACCCGCTGCGCGCGATCAACCAGTTCAACTTCACCTTGAGCCAGGGCATCCACGGGATCGGCTCGACCGACAACGGCAATCCGCTGGCCTCGGTGCTCGGCGGCCGGGTCGACTTCACCAAGTTCGAGGCGCTGGCGGCGCGTACCCAGCCTATCGGCGCCGGGTTCTCGGCTTATCTGGCGGCGTACGGCCAGTATGCGACGACGCAACTCCTGACGCCCGAGCAGTGCAGTTTCGGCGGCCGCTATTTCGGGCGCGCCTTCGACCCCTCCCAGCTCCTGAGCGATAGCTGCTACATGGGCAACGCGGAGCTTCGCTACGACCTGCCGCTGTTCTGGCAGATGACGCAAGTGCAGCTTTACGCCTTCACCGACGGCGCCGAGATGTTTGATCGCGTGCCGACCGTGGGCTTCCCGTCCTGGGTCCAGGCGGCGTCGGCCGGCGGCGGGTTGCGGCTCGGCTGGCTCACCAACGTGACGGCCGATCTCACGCTTGCGAAGGCGCTCGACGGACCGCGCAACGACACGCGGCTGTTCTTCGCCGTCAACGGCAAATATTAGGGGCGCGCCAGCATGAATACGCGCCGCTACGCCCTGCCTCTCGCCGCCGCCGCCGCGACCGTCGCGGCGTTGCTGGCGTCGCCACTGGAAGCGGGGGGGCCGGCACCGGTTCTTCTTCCGACCGGCGGACAGACCGTCGGCGGCAACGCCACCTACGGCACCAACGGCAACACGCTCACGATCAACCAGACCACCAGCAGCGCCATCATCAACTGGAACACGTTCAACATCGGCGTTGGCAACACCGTCCGCATCAACATGCCGAGTTCGTCGTCGGTCGAACTCGACCGTGTGACCGGAAACCTCGGACCGTCGCAGATCTACGGCATGCTGACCTCGAACGGCATCGTGTTCCTGGTCAATCCAAACGGCATCCTGTTCGGCAACGGCGCCCAGGTGAACGTGGGTGGCCTCCTCGCCACCACCCACGACATCGCGAATAGCGACTTCATGGCGGGGAATTACAAATTCGGCATCGCGGGCAATCCGACAGCCTCGGTCGTCAACCTGGGCAACATCACGGCCGCCTCCGGGGGATTTGCGGCGTTGGTGGCGCCCGGCGTGCGCAATTCCGGCACCATCACGGCGACGCTCGGCACTGTGGGGCTCGCGTCCTCCGGCAACGGCTTCACGCTCGACTTTTACGGCGACAAGCTGATCACGCTCGCGGTGGGCGATAACGTCGCATCGCAGGTGATCGACGTCTCGACCGGGCTGGCGCTCAACTCGCTCGTCGGCAATTCCGGCAAGCTCAGCGCCAATGGCGGCCGCGTCGAAATCACCGCCGCGGCCGCGAAAGTCATTGTCAATTCGGTGATCAACAATACCGGCGTCATCGAGGCGAACACGATCGGCACCAAGAACGGCACCATCATACTCAGCGCGGCGACCCGCAAGAACAAGTCAATCGGTTCGGTCGCGCAGAATATCAACATCTCGGGCGTACTTTCGGCCAAGGGCAGGAAATCCGGCGAAACCGGCGGCACCATCAAGATCAACGGCGAGAACATCGCGCTCACGGGCGCCAAGCTCAATGTGTCGGGACAGGCGGGCGGCGGCACTGTGCTCATCGGTGTCAATCAGGCCCCGACGATCGCCGGAATGTCGCAGAACGCGCTCAAGTCGTGGCCGACGGCGACGACGGTCTCAATCGACGCCGCAACAACCATCAAAGCGTCGGCCATCCAGAATGGTAATGGCGGCGAGGTCATCGTGCTGTCCGATCACCTCACCACCTTCGCGGGGCTGATCAACGCCACCGGCGGGGCCACGGGCGGCAATGGCGGGTTCGTCGAGACAGCAAGCCGCGGCGTGCTGAGCTTTACCGGGCTGGTGGACGTGAGTGCCCCGGCCGGGCAGGCCGGGACTCTGCTGCTTGCCGCCCAGAATCTCGTGATCAATGAGAGCGGAATCGCACCGGAATCGAGTCATGGCGTGTCGGCGATTTCGGCCACCACCGTCGAAAGTGAGCTGTCGCTGGCCAATGTTGTGCTGGCCACAGGCCAGTCAAAGGGACGACGGCAAGGCAACCTGACGGTAGCGGCCCCGATATCGTGGGCGTCGGACAACAGCCTGACGTTGAGCGCTTACAAAAACATCACGGTCAACGCGAGCATAGACAGCAGTGGCGGCGGCAACATTATCCTGCATGCCGACAATACCGGAACCGGCCACGGCACCGTGACGATCGGCGACTGCGCGAGCCTGTCGACCTCGGGACAAATCGCGATCTTCTACAATCCGTCGGGCAATGACGACACGTCGGTCAATCTCTTCAGTTATACGGCGCCCACGCCAAGCAACTATGTCAACTCGGGCGGCGGGACGTTGACGGCTTACATGTTGGTGAACACGGTCTATGACTTGCAGAACGTCCAGAACAATCTCGGCGGCACGTATGCGCTCGGGCGGAACATCAACGCCAGCACGTCGGCGAATTTGAACGACGGCTCGGGATTCGCGCCGATCGGCGGCGAAACCGGCTTCTCCGGCAGGTTCAATGGCGAAGGCTACACCGTAACCGGTCTTTCCATCGCGTCCTCCATAACGGGCGCGTCGCTCGGCCTGTTTGGTGTCATCAACGAAGGCGCCACTGTCAAGAATCTCACCCTCGCCGATGTGAGCATCAGCGGCAACGGTAGCGGCCAGGAGATTGGGGCGCTTGCGGGCCAGAACGACGGGCGCGTCCGCAACGTCACCGTCACCGGCACCGTGACGGGGTACGGGGAGCGGGTGACTGTCGGCGGGCTCGTCGGCGACAACGAGGGCACGATTAAAAATTCGAGCGCCGCCGTAACGGTGCGGCTCGGCGGCAACCGGGACGGCGGTACCGGTTTCGGCGATCTCAACGATGCCGGCGGCCTCGTTGGCTACAACGGCGGCACGATCAAAACGTCGTCGTCATCCGGGACCGTGACCGGCGGATCGAATTCGGCGGTCGGCGGACTTGTCGGCGACAACGGCGGCCTCGTCATAAAGTCGTCGTCGAGCGCGGACATCCGCGTCGCCCATCGGCAATCCACCGGAACCTATCTCGGCGGTCTCGTCGGTATCAACGAAAGCGAATCCGGTATCGTGAACTCGAGCGCGTCCGGGAACGTGTGGGCCGGCATGGGGGGCAACCTTGCCGGCGGCCTGGTCGGGCTGAACAACGGCTACATCCACTACTCATCGGCCACCGGGAACGTAACGGGCTCCGGCTATTACTACCGGCCGACCGATTGCGACAGCAACTGCAACAGTTATCCGATATTCGCGGAGATCGGCGGCCTGGTCGGCGAAAATAATGGCGCGATCAAGAAGTCCCAGTCGTCCGGCACCGTGACGGGCGGCTCCTGGACAATCGCCGGCGGCCTCGTCGGTGACAATTCCGGCCGCATAATCAAGTCGCAGTCGAGCGCGACCGTGAACGCCTCCACGCAGGGCGTCGGCGCGGAAAATTCGATCTTTGGGGGACTCGTCGGCCTCAACGAATCCGAAGGCCAAGTCATCAAATCGATGGCATCCGGCGACGTCGACGGCGGCACCCGGGGCAACATCGCCGGCGGCTTGATCGGTCAGAATTACGGCGGCATCTACCAGTCCTCGGCAAGCGGTGGCGCCACCGGTTCGGGCTATCATTACACGCCGTCGAATTGCGACGATGATGAATGCCGCGGACGCACGGTGTTCGCCGAGATCGGCGGCCTCGTCGGCGTGAACGGCAGCAACGGCGACGGCGGATCGAGCGCCAAGATCGTCGGCTCCTACGCCACCGGCGCGGTCAATGGCGGCTCCTACTCGGTCGCGGGCGGTCTCGTAGGCAAGAACTTCGCGACGGTCACGCAATCCTATGCGGCCGGCCCGGTCACGGGTTCGACGGCGGGCGGCCTCGTCGGCGCGAACCTCGGCACGATCCAATATGCTTACGCCATCGGCGCGGTGTCCGGCTCCGACAAAGCCGGCGGCCTTGTCGGCTACAACGGCAATAACGGTACCATCACCCAGACCTACGCGACCGGGCCTGTGACCGGAACCACGGACGGCGCCCGGCTCGGAGGTCTCGTCGCCTTCAATGACGGCTCAGTCATCCAATCCTATTGGGACACCGTGACCACTGGGCAATTGCACAGCGCGGGTAGTTCGGACTCCTTTGGCCTCACCACCAGCCAATTCAACACCACGTCTAATTTCGTTGGCTGGAACTTCGGCACCACCCCAGGGGCCCGCGGCTGCGCAGAAAGCGGGTTCTGCTGGGTTATCATCGACGCCGACGGCGGCTTGAACAACAATGGCGGCGATGGCGTCGGCGCGACACGGCCGATGCTGCTCAGCGAATGGTCGACCACCATCACCAATGCGCATCAGCTTCAGCTCATGGAACTTGATCCGACCGCCAACTACAAGCTCGCCGGCAACATCAGCAATCTGGCGACGGTGCTTGCCAATCCGTCAGACGTGTGGGGCCCGAGCATCCCGAACGTCGCGAACGCGCTCGCGAGCTTCATTCCGATCGGTGTCAACGGCAACTGGTTCACTGGCACGTTCAATGGCGGCGGCTTTACGATCAGCGGCCTCAATATCGCCCCAACCGATCCGAACGTGCAGAGCATCGGCCTGTTTGGCGTAATCGGCCCTGGCGGCGTAGTGAAGGACCTCACGCTCTCCAGCGCCACGATCACGATTAATCCAAATGTGCCCAATCAAGGAGAGTTTGTCGGCGTGCTGGCCGGGCAGAATGCCGGCCTCGTCACGAACGTCGTCGTCGACGGGACGAGCATCATCAATGGACTGCCGAACCTCGCCTTGAACCTTAACGTCATTGCCGGCGGCCTGGTGGGGCAGAACGGCACCTTCTACTACGGCAACGATACTCCCAATACCGAAAACCTGGGCACCATTCGATATTCGCGCGCAAACGTGGACATTACCCTCGGCAGCGGCAGCTGTGGCGGCGGTTGCATGAACTACGCCGGCGGCCTCGTCGGTTACAATCCAGGCGTCATCGCGGATTCGAGCGCCGGCGGCAGGATCGTCGTCGGCTCGTACGCTGACGCGGGTGGGCTTGTCGGCGCCAACGGGAATTACGACCCGAACAACAACCCGATTTACGGCGCGCGGATTTATGACTCGTCCGCATGGGGCAGCGTGACGAGTAACGGCGTCAACGTGAACCTTGGCGGGCTGGTGGGGCAGAACCAGACGTTCTCGCTGATCAAGTATTCCAGGGCGAATGTCCGCGTTATCTCGACGATAACCGACCAGGATTGCGGCAACGGCTGCCAAATGGTCGACGCTGGCGGTCTCGTCGGCCAGAACTCCGGCATCATTTCCCATTCGTCGGCGCGCGGCGAAGTGAAAGTAAACAGCGACGCGTCGGCCGGCGGCCTGGTGGGCAGCAACGACAGTTACCGCAATGGCGACGGTAACGGCCAAAACGGCGACGGCTCCTTTGGCACGGCGAAGATCATCAACTCCTTCGCGTCCGGCCGGGTCCGCAGCAACGGCGTGAACGTCAGTCTCGGTGGTCTCGTCGGCCAGAACGGACCGGGCGCCGTCATCGCCAATTCGAAGGCGACGGGCAACGTCAAGTCAACGGGCACGCCGGACCAGAGCGGTTGCAACACTGACGGCACGTGCCAGTACGTCGACGCTGGCGGTCTGGTCGGCCAGAACGCCGGCAGGATCTATAATTCGAGCGCATCCGGCAACGTCAGGGTCGCGGCGGATTCGATCGCCGGCGGCCTCGTCGGCTGGAACGGAAATTTCAATGGCGGCGATTTCAATTTCAATTTCACTACCGGCGGGTCGATCTATAACTCCTCGGCGTCCGGCAATGTCAGCAGCAACGGCATCGACGTGCTCCTCGGCGGGCTGGTGGGCCAGAATGCGGAGGGCGGGACCGTCAGGGATTCGCGCGCGAGCGGCAGCGTGACGGCGACCGCAACAGTCGCGCCAAACAACGGCAACTGCGCGAATAACTCCAATTGCGACTACGAGATCGTCGGCGGCCTGGTTGGCCAGAATTCCGGGATGATCTCCGGGCGCAATCAGGATACGGAGTCCACCCGATGCCGGAGCGGAGATACTTGCGCGACCGGGACCGTCAAGGTCGGCTCGGGAGGAACGGCCGGCGGCCTTGTCGGCGACAACAGCGGTTTCATCAAGGACGCTTTCGCCCTCAGCACGGTCATCGGCGCCGCCGGTTCAGGCGCGCCGTGGGATCAGCATAGCGACGCGACCAATCTCGGCGGCTTCGTTGGAACGAACGAGGGAGTCATCGTCGACTCGTTTGCACGGGGCCGCGTCGGGTCGTCGAACGTCCAGTTTCTCCAGGTCGGCGGTTTCGCGGCGAACAATTCCGGCGTGATCTTCAATTCCTTCGCCGATGTGAAGGTGAGGGCCGGCGACAATAGCGTGGCGGGCGGTTTTGTCGGGAGCAATGCCACAAATGAATGCGACAGCTGCACCAGCGGCATCGCATTCAACAATAAGGCGACGATCGCCAATTCGAAGGCCTTCGGCAGCGTCAAGGCCGGCAATTCCACCGTTGCGGGCGGGTTCGCCGGGTATGGAGATGGAAATTTCTATCGCACGGCCGCCTATGGCACGGTCGACGCCGGCGGCAACAGCACCGTTGGCGGCCTCGTCGGCGTCCTCGACGCGAATGGTCAGATTTACGGGTCGACGGCGGATAACAGGGGCGGGGTAACGAGCAACGGCTCGAACAGCTTTGTTGGCGGCCTCGTCGGCGTAAACGGCGGCACGGTGGGCTACTCCAGGTCCTTGAGTAATGTGACCGGGGGGGCGGACAGCTATATCGGCGGGCTGGTCGGCGTCAATCTTGGTACGGTGAAGTCGTCCTCGGTCGATCCGGTCGTAACCGGCAACGGTGCGAACGATTTCATCGGGGGATTGGCCGGTCTAAACGCTGGCAATATTGTTGACAGCCACGGCACCGTCGATCTGGTGTCGAATGGTACAGGAAACCAGGTCGGCGGAATCGCCGGCTTCAGCGGCACGTACAGTTTTGGCGGTTCAAATCCGTTCGCTTCGCCATCGACCTTTCCCAATGGGACCATCGACCAAACCACAAACGTAAGTTTCGCCGGTGGGGGTTTGACGCCGCCGCCGGTCGGCACCACGACGCCCCAATCGGCTCTGACATCTCCGGTCTGGCTACCGAGTTGTGCCGCAACGATCTGCAACGTCTTGAGCGACTTGCAGGCGCCCGGTGGCAACACCAACAGCAACGGCGGCAATTCGGGGAATACGAACGGCGATGTCGGCAATTACGGCACGCAGCAAACGTCGTTCCTGAACCCGACGCAGTTCTACACGCCGCCATCGGATCAACCGGTATTCACGCCAGTCAATCTCGGAACTCCAGGCGGCAACGGTGGAAACGGAGGCAATGGCGGTAACGGCGGCAATGGTGGCAACAACGGCGCTACCGGCAGCATCGGCGGCCGTGGTGGCAACGGGGCGCCTCCGGGGACGCGCCTCATCGATATGCCGATCATTCCGTTGCCGCCCGGTTCAGGCATGCCGCCGCCCGGCGAGACGCACTTCAAGTCGAACGAAGTCGTGTTCCAGATCGGCAATGGCACCTCGCTGCAACAGGTCGAGCAGATCGCCCAGCAGTTCGGCCTGACGATCATTTCTTCGCAGCCGTTCGGGGTGTTCGGCCGCACCGTCTACACCTTCGGCATCCCCAACGGACGTTCGGTGCGCGAGGTCATCCGCGAGATCGAGGCGAGCAAGATCGGAGCCGTGCAGCCGAATTATACCTACGGGCTTACCCAGGATGCGCCGGTTCTTACCGGTCCCTTCGCGCCGGGACTGACGGCTGCCGCCGCGCCCGCCCCCGTCACCGGGCCGGTCGGGGCGCCCGCCTCGCTTCCTTCCGACCCCGATGCCGAGATCGTCGGCGACCCAGCCCAATATGTCATCGAAAAATTCCATCTCGGCGAAACCCACCGGGTAAGCAAGGGCGACAATGTCATCGTCGCGGTGATCGATTCCGAAATCGACTCCGCCCATCCCGATCTCGCCGGCGTGGTGATGAACCGCTACGACGCCGGCTGCGGCGCCACCCCGCCGGATGCCCACGGCACCGGCATGACCGGCGCGATCGCGTCGCGCAAGAACCTGATGGGCGTCGCGCCCAACGTGAAGGTCATCGCGATCTGCGCGTTCGGAGGCGAGGCCTCCGGGGAATCGACCTCGATCAAGATCATCAAGGGGCTCGATTACGCGATCTCCCAAGGGGCGCGGGTCGTCAACATGAGCTTCGCCGGGCCGCGCGATCCGGCGCTCGCCCAGGCGCTCCAGATCGCCCGCGAGAAGGGCATCGTGCTGATCGGCGCGGCCGGCAATGCCGGGCCGAAATCGCCGCCGCTCTATCCGGGCGCCGATCCGAACGTCATCGCGGTGACGGCGACCGACGACCACGATCGCCTGTTCAAGGGAGCCAACCAGGGCAAATACGTCGCGGTCGCGGCGCCGGGCGTCGACGTTCTGGTGCCGGCCCCCAATGACGGCGTCCAACTCACCACCGGCACGTCGGTTGCGACCGCCGAAGTGAGCGGCGTCGCGGCGCTGCTGATCGCGCAACTTCCGTCGCGGACGCCCGAAGAAATCCGCGCCATCCTGATGTCGACCGCGAAAGGCCTCGGGCCGAAGGGCGTCAATCCGCAATTCGGCGCCGGTCTCGTCGATCCGCTGAGGGCGCTGCGCGTCGCGCCGCCGCGGATAACGGACAAGTCTGCGGCCGTGGTCGCGCCGCCTCCAGCGCTGCCGGCATCCGGCAAGTCAGCCGCAATGGTCGCGCCGTTGCTGGCGCGGTGAGAGCGAATATAAACCGAGTGGAATCAGCCGTAGGGTGGGCAAAGCAAAGCGTGCCCACGTTGCTCGGCCCCAAGGCGTGGGCACGGCGCGAAGAGCGCCTTTGCCCACCCTACGGCATCGAGATCCGCTCTAGCTCTAACGGCGTTGAGAACGTCGCCCGCACGCCCCCATAGGCGTTGGCGCTGAGAAGGGCTTGGGAGATGACGGTGCGCTTGAGATAATAATTGCCATAGACAACCCAGCGCGCCTGTATTTAGCGCCCGGCCGTTGACGACACGAGCGAACGCCCCAGAGTTAAGGATAGATTGAACGGAAAGTGTGGTACTCGCGGGCTCGCGGCGGCGATTGGACAGCGAGAGAGAATCGACGTTTGCATTCAACGATCGCAGCTTCGCCTGCTACGAAACGTAGAGTTGACCGCGCCAGGTCATTCGTCGAATTTGAAATTCGCGCCGAATCGGACGATGTCGTCGGTATATTTGTGTTTGATGATGATGTCGGTCCCGGGGACACAAGCCGGACACGTTGGAATCAACGCGGTGTCGGTGCCGAGGTCGACACGCAAATATTCGCCCTTGATGGACCAATTGCGGGTGAGCGCGTATTCCGCGCCGCCTCCGCCGGTCCAACCGGTGCGCGAGGATGAGCTGCTGACCGTCGCGAGAGAGCTTCCGTTGATCGCGGCGAACGAATCCGTCGTTTGAAGCGTGCCTACCGCTAAACCGCCAGTCACATAAAGCAGCAGGTGGTCGAAAGTCACTCCCAGACGTGGCCGCACCGTCGCCAGGAACTGCAACTTCGTAGAATTCTGCATGAAGTCGCCGTTCTCGAAGCCCGGCAATCCGTTTGCGGCTGGCAAGCCGTTTAACGTCAATGTACGCATCGTGGTTCCGAACGGCCAGGTCATGTCGCCCTCGAGACCGAGCACGATGCTGTTAATCTGCAAATTGTAGCCCGCCTGTAGGCCGGCAATGACGCCACGTGGATGGAGCGAGGTCGGAGACGAACCGTCGATCGACGCAGCCCCGACGGGAGTCCACCCGGAGGGGTCCGTCGTCGATGTGATGCTGTCTGTTCCCTGATGCCCGCCGACATTTGCGCCGAGATAAAAACCGGTCCAACTCCACGGTGCCGGCACCGCTGCCTTGTAGAGCGGCGGGCCTGAGATATCGGCCGCCACGGCAGGAGCCATCGACGCACAAACCGCCGCGACGGCCATGGTCAGGGTTTTCATGGAAGCCTCCGTGAAATCGAGCTCGTATAACGTGCCTAGCGCCCGTCCATCCCGACGCTTGAGCAGCACCGGTAGCCGCGAAAGAAAATGACGCACGGATCCGGTCTTGCCGGCCTGCTTGAGCACGTCGCTTGAAGGCTGTGGACTGGTCTGGATCATGACGGCTCACTCAAAATTTTGCGCGGAGACCTGCATAGGCCGCAAATGGCATCCCGGGCAGGTAAGTTCTCGGGTCGGTGAGGTTGAGGAAGGCGTTGTTCCCCGACGTGTTGCTGTTGTAGATGCCGGTGCCCCCATTGACCTCTGCGAACGTCCCGGTCGCGTAGTAGTGGGTGTTGAAGAGATTGTTCACGAGGCCGAACACTTCGATGTACTTGTTGACCTGGTAGGAGGTGTGCAGATTGACGACCGCATAGGGTGAGACCTGCGGGTTCTGGTTGGCGTCGTCGTGAATCAGGTATTGGCTGCCGACCATGTTGACGTCGGCACCGAATTTCCACGCGTCCGTAATATTGTATTCGGCGCCGGCCTTGAACCGGTGCGCTGGGACGGCCGGGATGTGATCGCCCGGAGTGACCATGATATTGCCGTTCGCATCGGCGAATGGATTGTTGGGCGACGAGAGGAGGACATTGGTCTGATAGGTCGCGTCGACATAAGTGTAGTTCGCGTAGGCGTTCCAGCGGGCGACCCTATAGTTGAGCTTCGCCTCGATGCCCTCCCGCAGATCCTTCTGGATGTTCTGGAAATAGCCGAACATCGGCACCGTGCTGGCGACGTTGATGATGTCGTCGGTGAGGCTGGTGCGGAACACGCCAAGGCCCCACGTCAGCCGCCCGGTCTTGTCGCTCGCACCGAAGCTTCCGCGCAGGCCGGCCTCGTAGGTATGCGACACCACCTGCTTGAGCGGCGGGTCCGCGATCAGGAAATTGTCGATCATGCACGGCGTCGTCGGGCTCGAGCAGCCGAGCTCGAGCGGCGTCGGGGCGCGGTTCGCCTCCGAATATCCCGCGTAGATGGTAAAGTTCGGGGTGATCTTGTAGGTCCCGCCGATGGTCGGATTGAGGCGTTCGTAGCGGCTGCTGCTGTTGAGCAGAGGATTGGCCCCGGTCTCGTCCATGAGGTTGATCTGGGCGATGTTGAACCGCGCGCCTGCCGTGATCGAGAATCTCGACGTAACGTCGAACGTGTCGGTCGCGAACAGGCCGGTATAGGTATTGAGCGCGAGCACATGAACCGGCGTGATGTCGGCGAGCGGCTGATCGATAAAAACGCCTGCACCCGTCACGTTCAGGTTCTGGTCGATCGTGCCGAGCTCGCTGTCGCCGTGGAACTGGGTGTGTCCGTGGTCCACACTGACGCCCAACGTCAGATGATTGCCATGATCGAGGATATTTGCAGTGTCGGTAGCCTGCGCGGTGCCGCCGAAGCTGTTGGTCGCGGTCCAGTTGCGGTCGGTCTCGCCAAGGAATGCATTTGCCGGGAGGTTGTCCGGCAGGAGCGGGTTGTTCAGGTTGAGCGGACCACCGTCGATACAAAACGTGGTGGGGGCCCGCCCGCACGGCATCGCATCGGTGCCGTTGCCGTCGACATGGGCCTGCCAGAAACCGCGATAATATGCATTGCTCTGGAACGACAGCGTATCGCTCGCCGTGTAGCTCAGGCTCGAGGTCACAAACGCGAGCTGGAGATGCGTCGACTGCGGATAGGTATAGACCGATGCATAATTCTGGTTGAGCATCTGGATCGGAGTTGCCGCGGCGGCACCGAGATTGTTGTCTGCGCCGGTGAAGTTGACGTGGAATTCGGTTGTGTCGTTGCGGGCGCCGACATCCAGATACATGCGGCGCAATTCGGAGGCGGAAGAGAATTGCCGCCATCCGGCATCGTTGGTGGCGTCAAAAGCTACGTAGGCCGAGAGATTCCCGTCCTGGACGCCGGACTGGGCCCCGGCCGACCGCCGGCCATAGGAGCCCGCGAGCGCCTGCACCTCCGTGCCCTGGTAGGTGAAGCCGTTCTTCATATCGATGGTCAGGGCGCCGCCGATGGCGTTGAGGCCGAAGATCGGACTGCTGGGCACCAAGCTCAGTTTGTTGATCGCCATTTCCGGAATGAAGTCCCAGTTGACGACGTCGCCGTAGGACTCATTGATGCGCACGCCGTTCTGGTAGACCGCAAGCCCTTGAGGGGTGCCGGGCACCGGCGAGGCGACGAAGCCGCGGTAATTGAGGTCGCGCTGGAACGCATTACCCGACTGATCGCCGAGGGAGACGCCTGGCAATCCGCCGTTAAGAGAATCAAGCAAGCTGACCGAGCGGGCGTGGTCGAAATCCGCGGATGTGAGCACCTCGGTGTTGGACGGCACCTTGTCGCGATCGATCAGGGTCGGGTCGGCGGCGGGCGCTGGCTCCGCCGCAGCGGGGGCCGGCGCTACCGCGGCGGGGCCGCGGGCAGTCGCGGTGGACCGGGCAGGGGCGGGGGTCGATGTGCCGGTCCGCTTCGGCGGATTGCTGCGCGTATGGGATAGCGGCGTCGTGGCGATGACATTGATGTCAGGCAGGGCGGTCTGGCCCCGCGCGCCGACCGGCACGCTCAGTGCGCCGACCGCGAGTGCCGCCACGAGCCGCGGCGTATCCCGGCGGCCGCGCCGTCCTGGCGCGTGCTTCTCCGCAACGTACTTGTGCGGCATTCCCATCCCCAGCAGGCCAAGCCCGAATCCCTGCCTGTTTTTTGCCAGCATCCTGGGCCGCTGTCGCCGGATCATGTTCCAAATCGGACCGGGAACTTTTGGCAACGCCTCCGAACGCCGCGCTACGGCTGCGTCGCCAGCAGCTTCACCGCGGTGCTGACAAGCTCCGGCAGGTTGCCGGCCTGGAGCTTCTGCTTGAGCTGGGAGCTGACATTGACGACGGTCTTGTAGCTCACGTTCAGCTCGTTCGCGATCCGCTCATAAGGTTTGCCGTCGGCGAGGAGAGCCAGGACCTGCAACTCGCGCGGCGTCAGGTCGGCGAGCGGATTGCCGCGTCCGCCCGATCCGGACAGCGCCACTTTCATGGCGAGGTCGCCGGTGAGATAAGGCCTTCCAGCCGAGACTTGCTGCACCGCGCTGACGAGCTCCTCCGACGAGGTGTCTTTGAGGACATAGCCCGACGCGCCCGCTTCGAGCGATCGCGCCACGATCATCGGATCGTTGTGCATGCTGAGCACCAGGATATGGGCACGCGCGTCATGGGTCTTGATGCGCCGGATCAGCGCGAAGCCGCCGAGCCCTTTCCCCTGGATGGCGAGGTCGACGATGACGACGTCCGGGCGGTGGCGATGGTACAGCCGATATCCGGCCACGATATCGCTCGCCGCAAGGACGGGCGCGATGCCGGCGTCCTCGAGGATGCGCCGGCAACCTTGCAACACGATGGGATGGTCGTCGACGATGAGCACGGAGGTCATGGGGCACTGCTAGCATAGTCGGCGGATTCAGCCGAACTGTCCGGCCGCGACGACAGCGGAAGGACGATACGCAGCCGGGTCCCCCGGCCGGGCCCGGTCTCGATGGTGAAATCCCCGCCTAGCGCCTGCACCCGTTCGCGCATACCGTGAAGTCCGAAATCCGGGCACCATGTCGTCCGCGATGCCGACCCCGTCGTCCCGCACCGCAATTTCGAGCCGGGCTCCGCCGTCGCCGCGCGGCGTGGCAGTGCCGGACAGGTCCGCCGCCCGCACCTCGATCCGGCTCGCGCCGGCGTGGCGTATGGCATTGGTGAGCGCTTCCTGGACGCAGCGGTAGACGGTCAGGTCCATCGTGTCGCCATAGCTTCGCGCAAGCGTCTCGACGCTATGGGCGAACTTGATGTTCGGATGCTGGCGGGCGCGCTCGCGGACGAGTTCGCCGAGGATCTCCTGCAACGGCACATGGCCGAGCGCCATCGGCCGCAGCCGGTTGAGCATGCCGCGGTTGATGCTCTGCAGATGGTCGATGATCGCCGTGAGGTCGCGCACCCGCTCCTCGATGGCGCGCGCGGCGCTGTGGGACATTGCGGCTGCCGCCTTGGCGATCGAGGCGGCGTTCGCCTTGAGGCCGAACAGGCTCGGGCCGACCTCGTCGTGCAGTTCGAGCGCAGTGCGCCGCCGCTCGTCGTCCTGGGCGGTGATAATGCGGCGGTTGAGTGCCAAATTCTCGGCGCGAGCCTCGTCGAGTGCGCCGGCGAGCGCATTGAATCGATCGGTGATGGCGGCGAACTCAGCACTTTGGGGCGGGCGAGGCGCAGCTTGTAGTCGCGCCGCTCCAGCCCCCGCAGCGCGCCGCCGAGCGCGGTAAGCGGATCGAGCACGCGGCCGAGCACGAAGTAGAGAATGCCGATCACCGCAGGACCGTCGCGGCCGCGACCGCGGCGAGGGCGATGCTGTTCTCCCACACCTCTGCGATCTCGTCCCGTGGCTCGCTGACGATTTCCACAGTGCGATCGTCTCTCCGTTCACCATTACCGGCACACGTGGCGCTCGATCGGCGGCCCGATCAATCGCGCGAACCAGGCGGGGCAGGCGATCGCCCTCGCGCGCCGCGCCCGGACGATCCGGATCGGAAATCACGACGCCGGCGGCATCGCGAACAAAAATCCGGACATGGCGCACGAGGCGCAACTGGGCCGGCAGCGTTTTGAGGAATTGCTCCGCCGGCATGCCCTGCGGACGAGTTGGACCGCCTCGCTCACCATCACGCCAGGCGAGCCGCATCGAGGCGGCGATCTCGATGCGGGTCGCCGCCCCCGCCTTGAAGATCGTCACGCCGCCCGCGATGGCGGCGGCCACCAGATTGATCAGGATGAATACGATCAGAATTTGTGTGCGTACCGCGCGGCGAACCACAGCCGTTCAGCACGCGGCTGCGCCACGGGCCGGCGGTGGATCGTCGCTTTTCACGTCTGCCCGAATGGCTTCCTCCCAGAACCCTGTGTGTTCGCGTCATCGTTCTTTCGGCACAATATACGCTCCCCCCCCTCGCCGTGCCGCGCGACCCGGTGCGCGGTCGACGCCCCTGGTTGCGGATTGACGCGGCCCGGCGCGTTAGATGGCCGCAATAAAATCGCACCGAAGGGAGGAAGTCCACAGATCGTTCGATCGCCGCACATTTTCCGCCATGCTGGCCGGCACCGTCGTGGCGCCGCGGCCTCGTTCGCACAGACCGAGAAGGAAACATGGCCCTCTACTCCGGCGTTGGAACCGAGCTGACCCATTTCGAGGTCGATGCCGACGCCGTAACGCTGGCGAGGCGCGGCACGGTCGAAATGCCGGGCGGCATTCAATATGTGTGGCCGCATCCGTCGCGCAAATATCTTTATGTTTCGTCGAGCACCGGCGGCCCAGGCTTTTCTGGCAACGAGCACCGCCTCGCCGCGTTCCGGTCGGGCCGACCGGCGAGCTGACGCCCCTTGGCGATATGTGAGCTTCGCTCGCGGCCGATCCATACGAGTGTCGACGTCAACGGCGATTATGTGCTTGGTAGCCTACAACTTTCCGGCCGGCGTGAGCGTGCATCGCATCAAAGGCGATGGCAGCCTTGGCGATGAGGTCCGCAGCCCGACAATCTGGAGAAGGGCATCTATTTCCATCAGATCCGGGCAACGCCCGGAAATAAGTCCATTCTCGTCGTCGCGCGCGGCAACAATCCCGACCGCGGCAAGCCGGAGGATCCAGGTTCGCTGCATGTTTATGGTTTAAAAACGGCGTCCTGTCCAACCTGCGCAAGATCCAGCCCAACGGCGGATATGGCTATGGGCCCCGCCATCTCGACATCCACCCGACCCATGCCCTGCGTCTATCTCTCGGTCGAGCGGCAAAACAAGCTTATTGTCTACAGCTCCAGCCCGACGGCGATCTCGTCCCGAGCCGCTGTTCACCAAAAGAGCTTGGCCGACCCGGCCCATCGCTTCCCGGTCCAGGCCGCTGGCCCCATTCACGTTCATCCGAACGGCGGTTCGTCTATCACGGCAATCGCTCGGGCGTCGCCGGAGCCGTCGGCCCGGGAGTTGAGGATGTTGGTGGCGTCATGGTGTTCGGCGGCGGCGAAAGCAACATCGCGGTCTACGCCATCGACCAGGCCACCGGCGAGCCGACCGCCATCCAGCACGCCGATATCCATGCGGCGCACCCGCGCACGTTCTCGTTCGACACTGGCGCCAGCTGCTGGTCGCCGGCTCGGTGGCCCCGACGGCGGTTCGGCGCGACGGCAAAGTGGTCGTCATTCCGGCCGGCATGTCGGTGTTCAAGATGGGCCCGGACGGCAAGCTCGACTTTGTCCGCAAATACGATCTCGATGTCGGCAAGTTCACGCAGTGGTGGAGCGGCATGATCCCGCTGGCGTGAGGGCGATCTCCCTGCTGTCCAGGGTGGGCAAAGCCAAGCGTGCCCGCGTTTTGAGTTCGAGCCGCGTGGGCACTCTTCGCTTTGCCCACCCTACGGATTCCTGACGGCCGGTCGATCGCGCCGCGCATCGCGTCAAAGCTCGAATGCCTGATGCAGCGCCGGCATGTCGACCTTCGTGTTGACCAGCTTGGCGGCGAACTGCGTCATCGTGGCTTCCTCGCCGTGGGTTAGAAACACGCGGCCGGCGCCGGTTTGCTTGAGCCATGTCAGCAACTCGGCTTGGTCGGCGTGGGCCGAGAAGCCGTTGATGGTGTGGATCGTGGCCTTGACCTGCACGTCCTCGCCGAGGATGCGGACGGTTTTCTGTCCATCGATGATCTGCCGTGCCAGCGTGCCCTTGGCGGCGAAACCCACGAACACCACGCTGCAATTGGCGCGCCCGATATTATGCAAGAGGTGGTGGCGAATGCGGCCTCCTGTCGCCATGCCGGCGCCCGCCATGATGACGGCGCCGCCGCGGATATTGTTGAGTGCCATCAACTCGGCGCGTTCGCGGGTGAAGTGCAGGCCCGGCGTTTGGAAGGGATCATGCCCGTCCCGAAACTGGCGGGCCACGTCCGGCTGCATAAACTCGGGGTGATGCCGGAATACCTCGGTGGCCGAGATCGCCAAAGGCGAATCGAGAAACACCTGGGTCGAGCCTATCAGCCGGCCGTTCGCGATGCCCTGGTTGATCATCCAAACGAGTTCTTGCGCCCGCTCCAGCGCGAAGGTGGGGATGATGACATTGCCGCCGCGTTTGAACGTGTCGGCGATGGCCGCGTACAGCTCATCAGTCGATGGACCCATGGGCTCGTGCAGGCGATCGCCGTAGGTGGTCTCGATGACGACGACATCGGCGTGGGGCGGCGTTGCGGGCGGCAGCAACAGCGGGCGTCCCGCGTTGCCGAGATCGCCGGAGAGCAGCAGGGTCAGGCTGCGGCCCGCTTCCGTCAGCTCGATCTCTATGCATGCCGAGCCGAGGATGTGCCCGGCGTTGATGAAGGTGGCCCGGATGCCCGGGGCGAGTTCGATCGGCTGTCCGTAGTCGGCGTTGCGGCCAAAACGCTCCAGGCTGTTGAGCGCATCGAGCACGGTGTAAAGCGGCGGCGCGGCCGGTGTGTTCGCACCGCGCCGCGCGGCCTGGCGCGCGTTCGCTTGCGCATCTTCCTCCTGGAGGTGCGCGGAATCGAGCATGACCAGCCGGGCAAGCTCGCGGGTGGCCGCGGTGGTGATGATCTCGCCGCGAAAGCCGCGCTTGGCGAGAAGCGGCAGCCGGCCGCAATGATCGAGGTGCGCGTGCGTCAGCAGCACGAAGTCGATGGCGGCAGGATCGAACCCGAAGTCGCCGGCATTATCATCGGCGACCTCGCGGCTGCCCTGAAACAATCCGCAGTCGACGAGGACGCGCTTGCCGGCGCTTTCGACGAGGTGGCAAGAGCCGGTCACATCGCGATCGGCGCCATGAAATGATATTTTCAAGGGGGCATTCCTCAGGGGGATTGGAATGAGCGGGGCGGCGAGGTTTCAATCTGATCGAAGCATCAATTCCGATCGAAGCATCAATAGGGCGTTTAAAGAATTCGACAAGCGGGCCGCCTAGGCCGAACCGGAATTCGCTGCGAACAGGGTATTTAACAGCGAATTCTTCAAGAATTGGTGCCGTTTTGTCCCTTTTTCGTGCCGGCGCGGCCTAATCGCCGCGTGCCATCAAGGCGTTATCGGCAATTCGCTGCTCCGCCGGAGATCAGCGTATGTCGCATGCGAAACAGCGAATGGTTTTCGCGGAGCAGCGAATGAGCAGGGAACGCGTGCAGACGACATTCGGAAGCCTCCGTAATCCGGCGCTGTGTTGACATGGTAGGCCTATTCCTATGGGTCGTCAAGAACATCCTATGATGACGATGCGCTTGGTTGGCATCGTGGTTTTGCCATCGAGCGTCGCTCCCCAAGTTGAAGCTGTAGCCCGCATGAGCGCAGCGACATGCGGGTCACCGAGCCGACACCGGAGGCGCGCTCCGGATATCGCCCCGCTCATCGGGGCCACGGCCGCCGCACCTCCACCGGGACCGCCTTCCCGACTAATGCGCCGCCGCCGCATCGTTGAACCTCTTGAAGAAGGCATCATAGCCCCCGTTGACCTCGGCGAAGCGGAGCGGCTTCACCCGCTCGACAATGATCTCCGTGGTGTCAGGCGAGGTCTTGAGGATGTTCATGGTCTCGGCGATGAAGTGCTCCAGCGGCATGGCGCCCGGATCGCTGGCCTGCCGCGCTCCCATCAGTTCCGTCTGCACGTAGGGCGGGACGAGTTCGAGGACCTGCACGGCCGTGTCCCTGAGCTGGTAGCGCAGCGATTGCGTATAGGAATGGATCGCTGCCTTCGTGGCGCAGTAGGTCGGGGTCATCGCCATCGGAATAAAAGCAAGTCCGGACGAGACGTTCACGATCGCGGCTCGGGGCTGTTTCCTGAGGTGGGGCAGCAATGCCGCGGTCAACCGGATCGGGCCGAGCAGGTTCGTGACAACGGTTGCTTCGGCGTCGGCGAGATCAATCGGCTGCGCCTGAAGGTTCTCGGGCCGCATGATGCCGGCATTGTTGATGAGAACGTTGAGACCGGGGTGTTCCGCCGCGACTCTCGCCGCGAAGCCGCGGATCGCGTCGCGGTCCTCGATGTCAAACACGATCGAGGCCATGCCCGGATTGGCGGCCGTCGTCCCGTCGAGCACCGACTTGCGACGGCCGGCGATGACAACCTTATTGCCGAGCGCATGAAATGACTCCGCGATGCGACGGCCAATGCCGGAGCCGCCGCCGGTGATCAGGATTGTGTTGCCACTCGTTTGCACGGTGCATCTCCACGTTTGTGTTTCTCTGCGTTTCGCATGTAGGATAGACACGAACCAATAGAAAGTAGGCACCTGAAAGTGCCATACTTACCAACAGGAGAGTGAAGCCATGGCAAAAGCGACCGCGAAGCGCGAAGCTTCGTCCCGCATCGCAATGCTGCACTTGGCACCACCGGAACAGGTCGATCCCGAGCTCGATGCGCTGGTTCGCGAGATCATCGGGCGCGTCGCCGACAAGTGGACGATGCTCGCCTTGGAAACACTTGCCGAACACGGCCGGCTGCGATTCACGCGGCTTGGTGAACTCATCGGGGGCGTGAGCCAGAAGATGCTGACCAAGACGCTGCGCCAGATGGAGGCCGATGGACTTGTCTCGCGCACGGTGTTTCCGGTCGTCCCGCCCCGGGTCGAGTACGAATTGACCGATCTCGGCCAAAGCCTCGGCGCAGCCTTCTGCGGCGTCTGGATTTGGGCCGAGCAGCACCGCGAGGCCATCATGATGGCGCGAATGGCGTTTCAGGAGCGCGGGTCAGAGACTTGAGAATCTTGCCGTCAGCGTTGCGGCTTAACCGTCGTCGTCGCGAGGTGAGCCTCCTGGAGGCGAGCCCTTTGGAGGTAACCCGGATTGAGCGCCCGCGTCATAGAAGAGCGAAGCGATCATTGAAGCGAGCGCCAGCAGGATGACGGCAGCGCCATAGATGTAAGCCGCCGTGGCAAGCCCGATCGCCGGGACGGACAGCCCCGCCGCGATCGTCGGCAGACTGAAGGCGAGGTAGCACTGCACGTAGAAGGCGGAGAGAAGTCCGGCGCGCTGGTCGGAATGGGCCGTCGGCAGCAGCGACCGGAGCGTGCCTGAGAAATTGGCGCCGAGACCAATCCCGGCGACGACCGTCCCGGCGAGCAGGGGGCCGGCCGTCTGTTGCTCAATGCCGAATAGCGAGAGCGCCACACCGAGCGACAACACGCTCGTTCCTGCTATGACGAGGCGCCGCGACGGCCAGCTTTTAAACACGGCGACGGTCATCGCCGCAGCGCCCATCAGCACCGCCACCTCGACGCCGCCGATCAAGGATGACGTTACGCCCAACGTCGTCGCCACCACGGTGGGCATCAGCGACAGGTAGAAAGCCCCGAACGCCCAGGTCGCAACGTTGCCAGGCGACAGGCGAAGGAGCGCCGCGCGGGATTGCTGGGGTATGCTGACGTGCGGGCGAAGCGATGACCAGGCCCCGGGCTTGCCGGGGGATGTTTCCGGCATCGCCCAAAGCAACGCGATCAGAATCGCCGTAAGGGCGAGCAGACTCTCATAGATGAGATACAGAGGATACGGCGCGAACGTCGCAAGCACCGCGGATCCGAACGATCCGACCGTCAGGCCGAGGAAGACGGTAACGCTGTTGAGAAGCGCGCCGCGGTTCGGGCTCGTGTCGAGGATCGCTGCTCCGGCCGCAGCGGTAACGATGCCGACGCTGAATCCCTGCACGGCGCGCGCGAGGATCAACTGTCCGACATCGCCGGCGGTGACGAATAGCACCATCGCAATGGCGTTGAGGGCGAGCGATGCGAAAATCACCGGCCTTCGCCCGACATAATCGGACAGCCCGCCGACCGTGAGCAGGGCAGCCAGGACGCTGACGGCGTAGATGGCAAACACAACCGTGACCATCAGCGCGGTCAGGTGCATCGATTGCTGATAAAGCCTATAGAGCGGCGTCGGCGCTGCGCTGCCGGCCACGACGATAATGGCCGCGGCGAAGCTGAAAATGGTCATAACCCCGTTCGGCAGCGCACGCCTCTCCACGTCCGATCTTATCATTGTCGCATGTCCGCTTCGCTCTCCGAAGGCGACCGAATTGCTGCGTGGCCGCGAAACGACGATAAGGACCGATTCCAGAATATTGGGTACTCAATCACTTGGTCGGCAAACCACTGCAACGCTGGACGGCGCATTGCGGGCCGATGCCATTTGCGGCCTTGAGGCCACCCGCTGCCGCGGCACGGTCCGCAGCACGATGAGGAGTGCAAGGATTTCGCACGCAGCGCCAACCCAGCCGAGATCCGTCAGCGAAGCATGCAGCAGCGTGAAGGATCCGAGCATCGCGCCGAGCGAAAAGCCGAGATACATAAAGGATGCGTTCAGGGACAAGGCGATCGGCGCCGTCTTGATGCCGGCGACTTGCATCAGCCGCACCTGCTGCGCCGGAAAGAATCCCCACGCCGCCAGACCCCACACCACGATTGCGGCGAGCACTGGCGCGAGCGCGGCTTTGCCTGACAGATAGATGCCGGTCGCGGACAGGCTGGCGAAGGCCAGTGCCAAGAGCACGAAGGCCGGTATCATGACTGCGCGTGCGCCAAATCGGTCGCTGAGCGTACCGCCGATGAAGAGACCGGTCGCAGCGGCAACGCCCCAAATGAAAAACGCGACCCCGACATGCGCACCCGCGATCCCAGTGACCGATGTCAGGTAAGGCGTCAGATAAGTGTAGACCGCATAGGCGCCGGTGGCCCACAGCGTGGTGACGAGCAGACCTACCAGGATAGGCGTCTGTTGCACGACAGCCAGCCGCTCACGAATGCTCGGCGCGGAAAGTTTGGAGTCAATGCCGCGCGGGATGCCGACGAAGAGTCCGACGACGGCGATCGACGCCATGATGCCAACGCCGACGAAGGTCATGCGCCAGCCGAACAGGTGGCCGACGATCGCGCCAAGCGGAACGCCAAGCGCCACCGCGATGCTCGTCCCGCCATTGACAATGGCGAGCGCCGTCCCGCGACGCTCCGGCGCAACAACGGCGCCGGCAAGTGCGCTTGCGCTCGGAACATAAAGTCCGGCTGCGCCGGCCAGCAAGACGCGCGCGGTCATCAGTTGCCAAAAGTCGGTCGAGGTACTGGCGAAGAAATTTGCCAGCGCGAAGGCGACCATTGACGCGAGCAACAGCTTACGCCGGCCAATCCCGGCAGTAAGCGCCGAGAGCACCGGCGAGCTCACGGCATAGGTGAGAGCGAACACCGTGACCAATAGTCCCGCAACCGTAATGCCGACCGCCAGATCGCTTGCAAGCCCTAGCAGCAACGGTGCGATCATGAAACTCTCCGTCCCAGTAGCGAAGGTGCCGAGCGCGAGCCAAAGCAGTGGGGCGAATTGGCGAGAACCGATGGGCGAGGGGGCCATGGTGGTAGCTCCATTTCGAAATATGACCGGTCATCTTAAACTCGAAAGCGGTCATTTTCCTACTGGTCTTATGCGGCGAAGGATCAGACCAGAATTTGATTGAAGGCGAATTTCATGAAGCGGTCGAAGGGTTTTGAGGTTCGCTCGACGCGGGCGCGCAACAACGCTCCCTCATAAGCATCGAGCAGGAAGGCGGCGATGTCCGATGCTTTTGTCTTGCTGGAAATTTTGCCTTGTTGTTGCGCATCCGCGATTGCCGTCTCGATATCCTCGGTCCAGCGCGCATAAAGGCTTTTCAGGCTGTCGCGGATCATTTCGCTTTGAGTGGCGAGTTCGGCGCTAAAGCCGCCAAGAATGCAGCCACGCTCGAAGTTTGCGTTCGCGTAGAGGGCATTGATCCTCTCGAAATGACGCCGCAGCCGCGCCAGCGGTGGAATCGTGCGGTCGGCGAGGATCTCGCGGCGAGCTTGGTCGGCGCCGTAACGTGCGACGATCTCGGCGCCTAGCGCTTCTTTGCTTTCGAAGTGGTTGTAGAACGAGCCCTTGGGCACGCCGGCCGCTGCCGTGATGTCAGCGACGCCAACAGCGTTAAACCCGTTTTGCAACAGGCAGCTGAGGCCGGCTTGAACGATCTGCTCGCGGGTATTCGGTCTCGGCATCACAGATGAATATGACCGGTCGTCTTAGAAGTCAAGGGCTTTGAGCGTTGGGTTCGCCGATGCCGGCAGAGATGCAGCTGGAAACGTTCCGCGTTTAAGCTTTGATTTGACGGAGTTTTCAGTCTCGCCCGGCAGCCCATGTTCCGCGAGCCTTGCACGGCCCATAAGGCGAACCTCTACGTGCGCCCTGCGGCGAGTGCTGCCAGGACGCGCGGCGGGGTCATCGGATATTCGTGCAGGCGCACGCCGGTGGCGTCGAAGAACGCGTTGGCGATCGCCGATCCGGTGGCGCCCATCACTTCCTCGCCGGCGCCGGTTGCTGGTTCCTCCAGGCGCTGCACCACCACCGGCACGACGTCCGGATGTTCGGCGAAGCGCAGCACGGGATAGCTTGCCCAATCAACGCTGGTGACGTTGCTGTGATCGAAGATCACCTCTTCCTTGAGGACGCGGCTCGTCGCCTGCACCATCTGGCCGACGATCTGGTTCTCGACCAGGGCCGGGTTGATGATCAGGCCCGCGTCGAGCGCGCCGAACAGGCGCTTGGCGACGATGACGCCGGTGCGCTTGTTGACCTCGAGCTGGGCGACTGCGGCGCCGTAGGAGACGTGGTGGGTGCCGAGCCCGATCCCCCATCCGGTCACGATATCGCCGTCGCGCGGCGACGAACGCGGCAGGCCCGATGACAAGCCGGCCGCCGCCGCGGCGGCGTTGAGTACGCCGAGCCAGCGCGGGTCGCCGATGTTGTTGCGGCGGAAGACCAGCGGATCGATCCGCGCCGCATAAGCGAGCGCGTCGATCACCTGCTCGGACGCGAACGAGAACGACATGTCGAGCGGCGAGCGCAGCGGAGCGCCGCGCAGATAACCCACCATCGGCACCGCATGGCTGACGACGCGGCGATTGGGCGACGCGTACATCGAGCCGGTGCTCATGCGATTGACCGGGATCGACGGGGCGCCGCTGGTGCGCTCGGCCGGCCCGGACTGCAGCGCAAGCTCGTGGGAGTTCTCGGTCAGGATCCAGCCGTGCTGCCAGCCGTGATACTCGTAGGCCACGATCTTGCCGTTGCGGTCGATGGCGGCGCGCACGTCGGCGAGATGCGCCGGGCCGTAATTGTCCCAGCCGTGTTCGTCCCAGCGCATAAACTGCACCCGCACCGGCCGGCCGACCTGTTGCGACATGATCGCGGCCGCCTGGGCGGCGTCTTCGTAGCAGCTGTGCCCGAACGTGCCCGAGCCCTCGTAATACTGCGCCCGGACCTTGCCGACCGGCAGGCCGAGCACGTCCGCCAGCATGTCGCGCGAATTGTAGATGTCCTGAGTCGAAGACATCACCAGCGCACCGTCAGGTCCCACGTCGGCGAGCGCGCAGTTGGGTCCGAAGGGCGCGTGGGCCTGGTAGGGACATTTGAAGGTCGCGCTCTCCACGTGAGCCGCCGTGGCGAAGGCTTTCTCCGGATCGCCGATGCTGGCGATGACGGTGTCGTTGGTCCTGGTGGCGCGCATGCGGTCGAACAGGTCGGCGTTACCGGGCAGCGCCGCGGTTTCCTGCCACGTCACCTTCAGATCGCGGGCGGCCTTGACCGCGTCCCACTCGCGCTCGGCGACGACGCCGACGAAATCGCCGCGCTGGACAACGCGGGCGCTGATGCCGGCGATCGAGGCCTCGTCGATCGCCAGCGGCTTAGCGCCGGCGCCGTATCCGCGCTGTCCGCGTGGCCGCACCACGCGGCCGTGCAGCATGCCGGCGACTCGCACATGCTGCATATGGGTGTATTGTGCCGCCACCTTGGCGGGAATGTCGATGCGCGGGACGTTGGTGCCAACGAGCTTGTAGCGGCCGACCGGCTTTAGCGGCGCGGTGCCGGTGAACTTCACGTCGAACGGCTTGTCGCCGACCAGGTCCCCATAGGTCACCGAGCGGTCGGGCACGCCGTCGATCGACACCACGCCCTTTGAAACCGCGAGGCTGCCGGGCTGCACGCCGAGCCGAGTCGAGGCGAGTTGCAGCAAGGCCTGACGGGCCTCCGCGGCGGCTGCGCGCACCTGCGGGCCGCCGCGATGGATCGACGAACTCGACGTGGTAGCACCCTGGTTCGGCGTCACGGTGGTGTCGAGCCGCACCGCCTTGAGCTGGCTCATGTCGAGATCGAGTTCTTCGCCGGCGATCTGCAGCAATCCGGTGGTGGCGCCCTGGCCGAGCTCGCACTTGCCGAGGAAAACGGTCGCGTTGTTGTCGGCGTGGACGGCGATCCAGCTGTCGATCCGGCTCGGGTCGGGCGGTCCCCCGGCTTCACCGGTCGCGGCTGCGGCGCCGCGCGGCAGGCCCGCCATGGCGAAGCCGACGACGAGCGCGCCGCCTTTGATGAGATCGCGGCGGGAGAATGCCGGGGAGGCCTGGTCGAGCTTCGCGTGATCGCGGCGATCGACCGGATAAGTCCGTGCATTCACCTTGATGCCGAGATCATGTGCCATTCGCCGCCTCCCTAGGGCTGCCGTCGCGGCCCGCGGACTATTGTTTTTCGATGTCCAACGCGGTGGCTTGCCGAACCGACAATCTATCGGCGCGATGATCGGAGTTCAATTCGATTTTGCCTTTGCCCGCGGAAGACGCTTGTAATCCGGATGTCCTCTCCGATTGCACGCCGGCGTCCTCATCTCCGGATATCGCTCCGCTCATCCGGGCTTCCACCGACGTGATCGGCCTGCACAGGCGGGGAATTGGACCGAACCGCCAGAGCAGGTACACTGCACGCGGCAACTTACGGCGCCTGCGATACGGGCCGCACTGGAGGGCATCATGGGGAACGGTTATCGGATCGAAGGCAAACTCACGCGCCGCGGGCTGGTGGCCGGTGCGGCCGTCGGCGCGGTTGCGCTTGCGGGCGATCCGGCGGCGGCGCAACGCTGTCCGGCGACGCCGCCGGCCCGCACCAAAGGTCCGCCGGTTTGGCTCGATCTGGATCAGCAGGACCTCGACGACGCCTATGATCAGCCGGTCTACGCTTTCAACGTCAAGAACATCTCCGAGCGCCTCGCCGCCAACAACCAGAAGGCGCTTGCGGCGATCGGCAAGCCCGAGCGCCTTGCCTATGGACCGGCCGACATCGAGAAGGTCGACATCTACAAGACCAAGCGGCCGAATGCGCCGACCATGATCTTCATCCATGGCGGCAGTTGGCGCACCGGACGATCCGCCGACTTCGCGGTCTATGCGGAGGTGTTCGTCAAGGCCGGCGCGAATTTTGCCGCGGTGGATTTCAACAACGTGGACGAGACCGAGGGCAACCTGTTTCCCATGGTCGACCAGTGCCGGCGCGCGGTGGCGTTCGTGTATCGCAACGCGGCGAGCTTCGGCGGCAATGCCGACCAGACCTATCTGTGTAGCCGCTCGTCCGGCAGCCATCTGGCCGGATGTGTTGTCACCACCGAGTGGGAAAAGCTGGGACTGCCGCGCGACATCCTCAAAGGCGCGGTGCTGGGCAGCGGCATGTACGATCTCAAGGCGGTGCGGCTTTCGAAACGCGGCAATTTCGTCAAGTTCACCGATGAGATGGAACAGGCGCTGTCCGCACAGCGCCATATCGACAACATCCATACCCCTCTCGTTCTGGCCCACGGCACCCTGGAAACGCCCGAGTTTCAGCGCCAGACCCGCGAGTTCGCGGCGGCGCTCGAAGCCGCCGGCAAGCCGGTGAAGCTCATCGTCGGCAAGGGCTACAACCATTTCGAGATGGGCGAGTTGCTGGGCAATCCCTACGCCATCATGGGCCGCGCCTCGCTCGAGATGATGAAGCTCGCCTGACAGTGCCGCTGGGATGCGCGTCGGTCAGGGATTTGCGTAACCAAGGAGACGAAGGTGAATTACATCAAGACAGACCGCGCGCAGCAGCGCGGCTATTCGGCCGCGGTGATCACCGAGGGCGGCCGGATCGTGTGGCTGGCGGGCCAGACGGCGACCGCGGACGATGCGGGCAAGTCGCTCGCGAGCGACTTCGAAGGACAGACCCGACAGGTCTTCAAGATGCTCAACGCCACGCTCGAAAAGGCCGGCAGCAAGCTCGCCGATATGGTCCAGATGACCGTGTTCGTGACCGACGTACGATATGGCGACCGCTTCACGCAGATCCGTCGCGAGATTTTCGGCGATGATTTTCCGGGCAGCGCCCTCATCACCATCACGGCGCTGGCCAATCCGGATGCCAAGATCGAGATCCAGGGCTTTGCGGTGATCGGCAGCAAATAGCTAAAGAGAGTCGATTAGTCTCAACGTCGCGCCCTCGCAAACCGGGGCGAAGGAGAGCGGAGCCGCAGCCCGGATGAGCGAAGCGACATCCGGAGCGCGCTTCCGCGCGGCACGGCAGTTCCCGCATGTCGCTGCGCTCATGCGGGCTACGGCGCCAACGGTCAGGAGCGAAGGAACGCGGTGCCGGCAAGACTTCAGCCGATTTCCCCATCAAGGGGAGCTTGATCGCAATCATGGGTCAGATAATCTCGGTCAAAACGTAGCGTCCGCTGAACAAGCGCAACGACGCAGCGATTCGTCGGGGAGGACAACCGTGGTTTATAAAAGCTTTATCGCATCGATCGCGTTCGCGGCCGTGTTGGCGACGACCAGCGCCGGCGCTCAGGCCACGCGCGAAGCCAAGTATCCCGACTGGAAGGGGATGTGGGTGAGGATTGGCGGTGGCGGTCAATTCGATCCGACCAAGCCGCCGGGCCGCGGACAGCAGCCTCCGCTGACCGAGGAATATCGAGCCGTCTGGGAGGCCAACATCAAGGACGCGGCCGCCGGCGGACAGAATTACAACCCCCAGGCGCGCTGCCTTCCCGGCGGGATGCCGCGGATGATGATGGCTTACGAGCCGATGGAGGTCATCGTGACCCCGGAAGCGACTTATATTCCGGTCGCGCTCAACCAGGAGTTTCGCCGCATCTTCACGGATGGGCGCGGCTGGCCGGAGGACGCGGAGCCATCATTTTCGGGCTATTCGATCGGCAAATGGATCGACGAGGACGGCGATGGCCGTTACGACGTCCTGGAAATCGAAACCCGCAACTTCAAAGGACCCCGCACCTTCGATCCGAGCGGCATTCCGCTTCATAGGGACAATCAGACCGTCATCAAGGAACGCATGTTCATCGACAAGGCCGATCCGAATGTCCTGCGCGATGAGATCACCACCTTCGATCACGCCCTGACGCACCCGTGGAAGATTACCAGGAGCTACCGCCGCGATCGAAATGCGAACTGGGTGGAATACATCTGCGCCGAGGCGAATACCTATGTGTTCATCGGCGGGGAAACCTACTTCATCAGTTTCGACGGCCGTCTCATGCCGTTGCGGAAGGACCAGCCGCCACCGGATTTGAGCTACTTCAATTCGCGGAAATAGGGGCACTCCGCTCCGTCCCGCGGACACAGCCGCCGAGTGATACCCGGAGCGGACTACCGTTCAGCTTCGCCCGCTCCCGGGTCGTGGCAGGGCTTATCCCGTCCGCCTGGTGGTTTCACGGTGAAGTGCCGCGCACATATCTAAGATTTTACGCAATTTGTTTTCGATCGTTCGCATGGATATTCATACAGGTCTGCCAGGGTTGCGACGGACAAGCATGATCAAGGTTTATGGGCATGTTAGTGGAATTGCAGTCACTGGCGGGAGAGCGATCGGCGGAAAAGCGGCTTGATCTCCTGCGCAAGATCACCGACCTTTTCTTCGCGGGCATCGATGAACACTCCGACGCGGAACTCCTCCTGTTCAACGAGGTCATCGAGAACATCGTCGACCAGATTTCGCGCGAGGCGAAGATCGACGTCGCGACCAACATGGCGACCCAGGCAGGCTTCCCGATCAAGCTGGTGCGCAAGCTTGCCAACGACGAAGACATCGAAATCGCCGGCCCGGTCATTCAAGGTTCCCCGGACCTCGACGACAGCGACCTGATCGCCATCGCCCGCAAGGGCGCCGACGGTCATCTTGACGCGATCGCGGGCCGCGACCGCCTGTCGGAAGGCGTCACCGATGTGCTGGTCGACCGCGGCAGCCGCGGCGTGACGCACAAGGTTTCGCACAATCATGGTGCCCGCTTTTCGGATCGGGGCATGATGGCGCTTGTCGACAAGGCGCGCGAAGACCTCCAACTCCAGAATGTACTGACCAACCGTGCAGATCTGACGAAAAAGGCGGTGGACAAGCTCCTGCCGATGATCACCGAAGCGCTCGCCCTCAAGCTTGCCGAGCGCGGCTATGACGTATCCAGCAAGATGCCTCCGCATCTGGTCGAACATGCGCGCCGACAGTTCGAAGTTGCCATGGAGAACCGCAACCAGCAGAGCATCGTGGCGTACCAGGTGTTCGGTCAGTTCCTCACCGGCCGGCTCCCGCTCGACGAGGCCCTGCTCAGGATCGTCAAATGCGAGCAAATGCTTGAAGTCGCAGCGCTGCTTGCCTACCCGACCCGGCTTGACCGCCATATGCTGATGGCGGTCTTGAGCGGCGGTCCGGTGCAGAACGCCATGGTGCTGTTGCGCGCAATCGAATTGCCGTGGTCGACGGCGAGCAAGGTTCTCGCGCTCCGCGCCAAGAAGCAGCGCGTGCGTCAGTTTTCCAGCCCCGTCGAGGAGCGAGACTATCTGGCAACCGACGTCACGGCGGCCAAGCGCATCCTGCGGTTTCTGCAGCTGCGCAGCTGCATGGCGCCGGGCGACGTGCCGACCGCATCCGATACCGCTGCTGCGTGACGTCCGGCAGGGCGTCAGCATGACGGATGCCGGCGGCCTCATCGGGGCGGATACTTGACTTGCACCCAACCCTCGCCGCGAGCATTCTTGCAACGCGGGCATTGTTCGCACGCGACCCTCGTGCGAATCCGCTCTGGAAGCTTGTCGAGCTTGCCGCGCTATTCGCTGGACCAGGTGTTGGAATCCATCGTCGATGAGCGCTCTCCTGGCCGGCATCCGCGTCCTCGATCTGACCAATGTTCTCGCAGGTCCCTTCGGGGCCTATCAGCTTGCGCTCCTTGGTGCCGACGTTATCAAGGTCGAGGCGCCGGGTGCGGGCGATCTTGCCCGCCAGCTCGGCGCCGACCCCGCGCTTAACGCCGCCCTGATGGGCGCTTCGTTTCTCGCCCAAAACGCCGGCAAACGCTCCGTCACCATCAACCTGAAGAGCGCCGGCGGCAAAGAGGTGTTTCACCGGCTGTTGCAAACGGTCGACGTCGCCATCGAAAACTTCCGGCCCGGCGTGATGGAGCGTCTCGATCTCGGCTACGAGGCGTTGCGGCGGGTCAGGCCCGGGCTCGTCTACTGTGCCATCTCGGGCTTCGGCCAGGATGGGCCGCTGAAGGAGAACCCGGCCTACGACCAGATCGTGCAGGGTCTCGCCGGCGTCATGAGCGTGACGGGCGACGCTGCGAGCGGGCCGCTACGGGTCGGGTACCCGGTCGCCGACACCAGCGGCGGCCTGACGGCGGCGTTCGCGATTGCGGCCGCATTGGTGCGGCGCGAACGCACCGGGGAGGGCGAATTCATCGACGTGTCGATGCTGGAGTTGACCCTCGTCGCCATGGGGTGGCAGGTCTCCAACTGGCTGATCGCCGGCGTCCGCCCCCAGGCGCTCGGCAACGAGAACATGACGGCGGCGCCGTCCGGCACGTTCGCCACGGGCGCCGGTCCGCTCAACATCGCCGCCAACCAGCAGCAGCAATTCGAGACGCTGGTGCGTCTGATCGGGCGGCCCGAACTCGCGAGCGACCCGCGCTTTGCCGAGCGCGAGGCGCGCAAGCGCAATCGTGCCGGCCTCAAGGCCGAGATCGAACCGGCGCTGGCGGGAAAGAGCGCGGCCGAATGGGCGGCTCTCTTCAACGCACAAGGCGTCCCGGCCGGCGAGGTGCTCGACGTTCCGGCGGTGCTTGACCATCCGCAGGTGACGTCGCGCGGACTTGTGACGACCTTCGCGGGCGCGGCCGGCGTGGAGAAACCGGTCGCGGTGGTGCGTTCCGGCTTTCGGCTGGGGAGCGGCGATCCCAAACCCGTAACGCCGCCGCCCGCGCTCGGTGCCCACACCGACGAGATTTTGCGTTCGCTCGGCTACGGGGCCGAAGAGATCGCGGCGCTGCGCCGCGGCAAGGCGATCTGACTGGGCGCGGGCGGACCTGCAGGCGGGGCCATAGCCTGGATGAGCGCAGCGATATCTGGCTCGGGCCTCTCGACTGTGCGGGGCGCCGTCATTCCCGCATGTCGCTTTCGCTCATGCGGGCTGCACCGGCGGCAAACCGCAACTCTCAACTCCATTTTGAAACGGCGGCGCCGGTGGAACCTTTTTGCAGCGATGAAGATTTATATGCCGAGGCCGCTCCGATGCGGCGTGATCTCAAGATTAATTGAGCGAGGATGACATCATGCTTGGCTGGGCTCTCACGTTTCTCGTCGTCGCCTTGATCGCCGGTGTGCTCGGCTTCGGGGGCGTAGCGATCATGTCCGTTGAGATCGCGAAGATCATCTTCGTCGTGGCGATCATCCTGTTCCTGATTTCGGCTGTTTTCGGCTTCATGCGGCGCGGCTCGGTCTGAACGCCATCGCACGCGATCGGATGACGCTCGCGGAAGACGGCGTTACGCAAAACGGCATCTCGACCGACATCCCGGCTCGTCTCGACCGGCTTCCGTGGTGCCGCTTTCACGTTCTGATCGTCGTAGCGCTCGGCGTAACGTGGATCCTCGACGGCATCGAGGTCACGATCGTCGGGGCGATCGGACCGGTGTTGCAGAGCTCGCAAACGCTGGGGTTCTCGGCCCAGCAGGTCGGCAGCGCCGCTTCCGCCTATGTGGTCGGCGCGGTGCTGGGAGCGCTGATGTTCGGGTGGCTCACGGACCGCTTCGGCCGCCGGCTGGTATTCTATGTCACCCTCACCGTCTACGTCATCGGCGTGCTGTTAACGTCGACGTCCTGGAGTTTCTGGAGCTTTGCGGTGTTCCGCGCGATCACTGGGATCGGGATCGGGGGCGAATACGCGGCCATCAATTCGGCGATCGACGAGCTTATCCCGGCGCGCTATCGCGGGCGCATCGACCTCATCATCAATGGCAGCTTCTGGCTCGGTGCCGCGGCGGGATCAGGTGCGTCGCTTCTTTTTCTCGACACCAGTCTGCTTGCGCCTAATCTGGGCTGGCGATTGGGGTTTGTGATCGGCGGCGTCCTCGGCATCGGCATCCTGTTGCTCCGTCATTTCGTGCCCGAGAGCCCGCGCTGGCTCATCACGCACGGACGGCAACAACAGGCGGAGGCGACCATCGCGGATATCGAAGCGCGCGTGCGGTCCGATACGGGTGTTAAGCTCGACGAGCCCGAGGAGCGCCTCCAGGTGCATCCGCGCAAGAGCTTCGGCTTCGGCCTCATTCTCGGCGCCATGCTGGGCGAGTACCGTGGCCGTAGCGCGCTGGTGTTGATGCTGATGATCGCGCAGGCGTTTCTGTTCAACGCGGTATTCTTTTCCTATGGGCTGGTATTGACGAAATTCCACGATGTGCCGGCGGACGGCACCGGGCTTTACCTCGTGGCATTGGCAGCCAGCAATTTTTTCGGGCCGCTCCTGCTCGGTTCCCTGTTCGACACGGTAGGCCGACGGATCATGATCGCCGGTACCTATGCGCTTGCGGGACTGATCCTGATCGCGACAGCGGTCGCGTTCGGGCTCGATATGTTCACCGCGTGGACGCAGACCCTGGCTTGGATGGTGGTGTTCTTTTTTGCGTCCGCAGCCGCAAGCTCGGCCTATCTGACGGCCAGCGAAATCTTTCCGTTGGAGATGCGAGCCCTTGCGATTGCCACCTTCTACGCGCTCGGCACGGCGATCGGGGGCGCCGCGGCGCCGGCGCTGTTCGGCTATTTGGTAGGGACCGGGTCGCCATGGGCGATTGCCGGCGGTTATATTTTTGCCGCAGTCCTGATGCTGTTTGCCGCCGTAGCCGAGGCCAAGTTTGGCGTCGATGCGGAGATGCGCTCACTCGAACAGATTGCCGAACCGCTCTCCAGCCGATAGTACCGAAAGCGTCAGGCGCCAAGCATGGCCAAAGATTGGGCAGCCGACACTTCGGAACCCGCCGGCCACCAAGGATTTATTGACATGCGGAGATTTACGAACCGAATGGCGATCATTAAATAGCGCTGTCGAATGCCCGGTTTCGAAACAATCTTGGCGAGTGAGGGGCCAATGGTGACATCCAAGATTTCAATCGGCGGAGACGATCGCCGAGCTTGCGAAGCTCTGCCCAGCCGCGTTCTCGACGGAGCTGTCGCTGGTACGGCCGCTCGCCGTCGGGGTGAAGGAAATGTTGCTCCAGCACTGCAGCCTTTCCCCGGAAAGCATTGACGACGCTTTGAAACATTACACCGGCAGCACCGGGTATCTGAAGGTCCTGGTGGAGGGTGCAGAGCGTGTCGGCCTCGACGGGAAATCGGCCGGTACGGTAACGGCACGCCAAGCCGAATACGCGCAGCGGCGCCTGACCAGGACGGCGGAGCGAACCGCGGCCAAGGCTGATGCTATTGCCGCCGCGTCCGGGGCCGATGCTTCCGCGGTCAAGCCCAAGGCCAAAGCTCCAGCAGCGGCCGCAAAGCCTGGTCGAGTGACCAGGGATGGTGTTGGCGACAAGATGTCCGCGACACGAAAATCCACGGCCACGCGGACCGTCGAGTTGTCGCAATCCGGGCCTGCCCGGCTTAGCTTGTCGGATCTCAAACAGGCCGCGGCCGAGCGACGGAAGGTTGTTGGTTTTTGATTCAGACGATCGATAGGCGCCTGCACGCGCAATTCGGGTGGTGAGACCCGGCAATCGGAAACTCGGCCATACGCCGAGTCTTTCGAGGCGCGGTAGGTTCTTCGCGGTCGCGGGCGAAACGCAAATCCGGCGTTTCGCCCGCTCCCAATCTTGATCCTGACTTCCGGCCTTAACCGCCGTCGCCGGTCCTCGGGGCCTTCGCGGCCACCGGCGCGACGATCCGGTCGAAATCGGCCTGCGGTCCCGGGTTGCCGTGGATCGGCACATGCTGTGCCACATCGAGCTTCAGCCGCTTGACGTTGTTGAACAGCACGACCGCGTTTTCGCCGACGGTCGCCAAATTTCCGCCCTGCGGCGGCGGCGAGTACAGGTCGGCGTTGACGAGAATCTTCGACTGCGGGAGATAGGCCACCAGCATGTCGTCGGAGTGATTGAGCCCTTCGACGTGGTAGAGTTCGATGGCCTGCGTTCCGTCGCCGATCGAGTAGCGGTCCGAGAACGTCTGCAACGCAAGCGTACCCGGACCGGTGGTGCCGAACGGGAACTGCGACAGCCGATCGGGGCTCAGGCTCCGCGGCTGCGGAGCAAGCACAACCTCACGATAGAAGTCCTTGTTGTGCTCGTCGGTGACGACCGTCGCGCCCTCCGCCACAAAGGCCCGGATGCCGCCCGTATGATCCCAATGATGGTGGGTGTTGATGAGATAGCGGATCGGCTTGTTGGGAATGATCTTATGGACTTCGGCGATGACGGCGTTCGAGCGCGCGTCGTTCAAAGGCCCCTCGATCACGGTGACGTAGTCCTTGAACTCGACGGCGAGGCTGTTGTGCGAGCCGCCGCCGACAAACCACACGCCGTCGGCGAGCTTCTGCGACGCGACACGGATTGGCTGGGCCGGCGCATTGCGCACGCCGTCCGGCACCGCCACTGCGGCGTCCGGGACGTTCACCTTGGCGTCGGTCACCCGCACGTCAAACCAGTTGCGGCCGCCGGCGTTCAGAGGATGATCGCCCTGGTGGGCATGAATGTGGAACGGGAATTTCGCGCCGCCACCCACGTCTTTCCAATCGCTATAACGAATCTCGATCTGCATATCCCCCATGACCGGGTCGGGGAACCACGTGACCACCCGATCGAGCATGTTGTTATTATCGAACTCGCCGGTCACCCGGTATTTTCCGGTCGTGAAACCGACGACCTTCATGGTCTTGTCGAGCCGATTGAAAAACCGCTCGGAGAGCGTCGCGTTCCCCGACGCCAGCGCGGCCTGGATGAAGCCGTAGGGGCTGACCGTGATCATGAATTCCCGCAATTCGGCCGCGCCCGGTTGCGGATTGGGCTGGCCTTGCGCATTCAAGCTCCAGGCATAATTGCCGCTGACGAAGTTTGTCGAGTTCGGAAAGCGCAGGCCGCCGCCGCGATCCGGGTTGGCTAGATCGACCGTATATTCCTCCTTCGAGGACTTGCTGCCGTAGTCGATGGTCGCGGTGTAGGACTTCATGGGCACCTTCGGCCAGTCGCCGTTGGCGTCGAAACTCTGTCCCACAAAGCGCATTGTACCGGTGCCGGAATACACGACGGATTTCACGGCGCTGGCGCCAATCGCCTTGTCGGCGGCTTGCAACAGGCTGCCGGCATCTTGCGCGGCCGCCGGCCCGGCGATCAAAGCCGATGTTGCCAACAGCATCCTGAGCTTGTGTCTCATACCGTGTCCTCCCGTTGGAATGGGCCCTATTGGCTGGCGAGGTGCACTCGATGCCTGGGATCGGTGAGCCGATCCTTGCGACACCTCTGCATGCCTGGGCTTCCGCTAAAATAGCGAAGCGTCCGTGGACTGTAAATCGGCCAGTTCACGGCCGACGAGGAATTCTCAGGTCGGGCCGCCGATGGCGCACCCCCGTGGCACACGGCAATTCTGCTCCGATTACGACGTCACTTTCCCCGCCACGGGTCGTGCAAGCACAGAACCGCGTTCCATGGGACGTTAAAAATCGTTCACAATATCTAAGTAGCGTTTTCGGCTGCACTTATTATTGGCTGGTCTTATTAAGAGAGGGGTGCGCGTGCCTCAAGGCTGCAAAATCCCATTCCGTCAGCGCTTGAGTCAATTGTTTGACGACGACGCGCCACGGAACGCCACGACGCGGCTCTTCAATTTGCTGCTTGCGCTGTTGATCATCGTCAATGTCATCACGGTGATTTTCGAAACCGTTGAACCGATCCGACATAAATTCGAAGCAATATTCGCGACGGCGGAGCATGTCGCGACCACGATCTTCGCCGTGGAATACGTGCTGCGGGTTTGGACGGCGGTCGATCTTCGCAGCGGCCGGTTCAGTCACCCGTTGTGGGGCAGGCTGCGTTACATGCGAAGCTTTTTCGCATTGATCGACCTGGTCGCTGTATTGCCTGCGGTGCTTGGCGTGTTGGGTGCGGACGATATCCGGGTGCTTCGCCTGCTCCGTTTGCTGCGAATGCTCAAACTCACCCGCCACTCGAGCGTCTTCAGCCTGCTGTGGGCGGTGTTCCGGGAGGAGGCGCAGTCGATCGGGGCGCTTCTGTTCATTCTCTGCCTTACGCTGACGATCAGCGGAGCGCTTGCCTATATGATCGAAGGGAACGAGCAGCCCGCCGTATTCAGTTCAATCCCCGCCGCCATGTGGTGGGCGATCGAGACGCTCACCACGGTGGGTTACGGCGACATGGTGCCCGCGACCGTGGTCGGCAAAATGCTCGGCGGCTTGGTGTCGATCGTCGGCATCGGCACCTTGGCGTTGTTCTCCGGGGTCATCACGGTCGGCTTTCTGGACCAACTCAGAATTCGCCGCGAGCAAGCGTCCATTATGATCCGGGCGCCGATCGCCTCAGCCGCACTGAACGGCACACGTGTTGGACAAGGCAACGGCGTCGGAGATCACCTCGATTCGACCGGACCGACAGGCCCCGCCCACCAGGCGACGATACCGAACCTCATGAACCAAATTTGTCCGCATTGCGGATTGAACTCTGTAGCCCGGGTCGAACCCAGCGAAATCCGGGACGGCGTCGCGAGATAGTCCGGAAACATTGACATTTCAATCGAACATTGTTGGGCACGGCAGGCGCCAGCGTACCCGGATTTACCTTGCGCTCAGCCCGGGCTACCTGCTTGTTGGCTTGGCCAACTGGCCATCACGCGTCTGTCGCGGAACAGCTCTCGCCTACACCTCAAGCCGTTCAGTGCTCATCCTCGCGATGGACGTCGTGGACCACGATGCCGGAGCCGTGGGGCGGCATCGCCAGCCAGTCCTGGCGGCGCAACGTGCGCTTGGTGTCCTCGTAGCCGCTCTGCCAATGCTCGCGCATCGAGGTGCCGGAAAATTCGTGATCCTTGGCGTGCCCCTCATAAGCCTTCTGCTGGTAGATCATCTGCAGGATCGTGATTTCCGGCAGATTGGCAAGTTCGGCCTTGAGCGTGATTTCCTCCGGGGAAAGTCGGTCATCCGGAATCTTGTCAAGGGCGTGATGAAGTCGCCGCTTCCAGGTGTGAAGCCGACGGTAGGTATCGGTGTTGTTGCGGGTGCGGGAGGAGTACATGATGTCCTTGTGGCGCGCCAGCACGTCGTGGATGTCGCGCGGCAGCACGCCGCGCGCGCTGAACAGATCGATCTGGAAGATCAGGGTGTTGATCCCGTCTTCCTCTTCCAGAAGATGCTGAAGCGGCGTGTTCGAAACGATGCCACCGTCCCAGAAATGATCGGTACCGATCTTCACCATCGGCAGCGCGGGCGGCAGCGCGCCGCTCGCCATCACGTGTTCCGGCGCGATCTCTTCGCGGGCATTATCGAAATAAATGAAATTTCCGCTGAGGACGTTGACGGCGCCGACCGAAAAGCGGATGGCCTTGTCGTTGATCATCGAAAAATCGACAAGCTCCTCGAGCGTGTCGCGCAACGGGTCGGTGTCGTAGTAGCTGGTGGCGGTTTCGGCGCCGGAGAAGCTGAGCCACGGGTTCGGGTTGCGCGGCTTGAAGAACCCGGGCTGTCCCTGCATCATGGTCATCATCGAGCTTGTCGCGTTGCGCGCCTTGCGAAACACATCGCCGTCGGGCGTGAAGCTCCAGATTTTGCGTTCGGTAACGCGGTCCCAGAACGTACGCAACCGGTCGAGGCGGCGCTTGGGCGAATTGCCCGCAATGAGCGCCGAATTGATGGCGCCAATCGAAACGCCGGAAACCCAATCGGGCTCGATATCGGCCTCGTGCAGCGCCTGGTAGACACCGGCCTGATAGGCGCCGAGCGCGCCGCCGCCCTGCAGCACCAACGCGATCCGGTCGCATCCGGCCGGCCGCCAGCCTTTGGATGAAGGATGCGTTTGTTGGTCTCGTCGTCCGCCAGTTGTGGCATCCATGTCGCTCAAACTCCCGCCCAGCAAGGCTTCAGAATGTCGGTTCGGTCATGACGGCATTATGACGAGCCCGCCAAGTGGAACACCGCGCGGCTGTCGTGAAACTGCAAGAATTGCTTCACCAAACCGTCAGGTTCGGCCCCTACGGATGGGTTCCGGCGTGTTGTTGCGGCGCGCAAATGGGGATGGGCGCGGCACGCAGCCCAGGTTCACGCGCTCCGCGACCCCTCAACCCCATCGCATTCCACCTATCGCATCAGGGACATCAAATGCTATCCGGCAAATCCGCGATTGTGACAGGCTCGACCAGTGGCATCGGGCTCGGTATTGCGCAGGCGCTCGCCGGATCGGGCGCAAACGTCATGCTCAACGGCTTCGGCGATGCGGATGCGATCGAAGAGACGCGCCAGGGCCTTGCCGCCGAGAACAATGTCAAAGTGCTCTACAGCGGCGCCAATATTGCCGATCCGGCGGAAATCGCCGAGATGATTGCGTTCACGGACCGAGAGCTTGGCGGCGTCGACATCCTGGTCAACAATGCCGGCATTCAGTACGTGGCGCCGATCGAGGAGTTTCCGATCGAGAAGTGGGACGCCATTCTGGCGATCAACCTGTCCGGCGCGTTCCACGCGACGCGGCTGGCGGTGCCCGGCATGAAACAGAAGAGCTGGGGCCGTATCATCAATATCGCGTCCGCCCACGCATTGGTCGCGTCACCTTTCAAGTCGGCCTATGTGTCCGCGAAACACGGGATCGCGGGCCTCACCAAGACGGTCGCGCTGGAAGTCGCCGAGCACGGCATCACGGCCAACGCCATTTGCCCCGGCTATGTGATGACCCCGCTGGTCGAAAAGCAGATCCCCGATCAGGCCAAGGCCCGCGGCATCACCGAGCAGGAAGTCATCCGCGACGTGCTGCTCGCCGCCCAGCCCACCAAACGTTTTGTGACCGTCGAGGAGCTTGGCGGCCTCGCGGTTTTTCTGTGTTCGGATCATGCGAAATCGATCACCGGAACGACGCTGCCGGTCGATGGCGGCTGGACCGCGCACTAGTTTCGAGCTAGGCGGGCTCTCGTTCCGTTCGGCTGCGAAAAACGCGTCAACCGTGAAACCGTTCTGACGGGACCAAATCATGCGCAAGGAAGATGTCCTCAAGCTGCCGTCCATGCCGGCGGCCGGCCCAAGCTATCCGGCTGGCCCCTATCGCTTCGTCGACCGCGAATTTCTCGTCATCACCTACGAGACAGACGCCGCGCTCATCCGGGCCCAATTGCCGGAGCCGCTGGAGCCGCTGGACCAGCCGCTCGTCCATTACGAATGGATCAAGATGCCCGATAGTTCAGGCTTCGGCAGCTATACCGAGTTCGGCCTGGTCATTCCGGCGAAACTGCGTGGCGAGGAGGTCAACTTCGTCATGCAGATGTACCTTGACGACGATCCGCCGATCGCGGCCGGCCGGGAAATCTGGGGCTTTCCCAAAAAATACGCCCACCCGAAGCTCGAAATCGTCAAGGACACCCTGACCGGGACGCTGGAATATGCCGGCCAACTCGTTGCCTTGGGCACCATGGGCTATAAGCACGAGAGCATGGCGGGGAATGGCGAGCGCACCACGGCCACCTTGTCGAAGACGCAGATTAATTTGAAGCTCATCCCGGGCGTCGACGGCCGCCCGGAAATCTGCCAGCTCGTCGCCATCAACCTGACCAACATCGTGGTCAAGGGCTCGTGGATGGGCCCCGGCCGGCTTCATCTCGTGCCGCATGTCAACGCCCCGGTGGCCGACCTTCCGGTCCGCCACGTGGTCGCGGCGCATCATTTCCTCGCCGACCTGACGCTGCCCTACGGGCGGGTGGTGTATGACTACAATCGGGACGAGTTTGCGAAGTAATCGTCCTCGCCACGCGAGGCTGCGGCGAGTTGGGTCGGCATCGTGCCGTCCCGGTGTCGCATAACTGTCATCTATAAATCCCACCATCCGTGATAGCCAACATCCCGGTCCGGCTGGGCGGTCCGGGATTGCCGGCCGGATCCAGCCGCGACCCGCGACGGAGTCCCCATGAGCGCCGAGAAAAGCCACCACAGTCTGCAGGATCGCATTCACGACGAGATGGTCGACAGCGTCGACGAAGAACTTGAAATGGAGATCGACGACGATCGGCTGGCGCGCCTTCTCGATCACGTCACCGACAGTCCCGAGCAGGAGACCATCGATCGCAGCCTGTATTTCAAGGAGCTGTTGCGGCTGCAGCGAGAGCTGGTGAAGTTGCAGGATTGGGTGGTGCATCAGAAGCTCAAGGTGGTGGTGCTGTTCGAAGGCCGTGACGCCGCCGGCAAAGGGGGCGTGATCAAGCGGGTCATGCAGCGGCTTAATCCGCGCATCTGCCGCACCGTTGCGCTGCCGGCACCGACCGAGCGGGAACGCTCCCAGTGGTACTTCCAGCGCTACGTGGCGCACCTGCCGAGCGCCGGCGAGATCGTGCTGTTCGACCGCAGCTGGTACAACCGCGCCGGCGTCGAGCGCGTGATGGGCTTCTGTACCGCGGAGGATACCGAGGAGTTCTTCCGCACCGTGCCGGAGTTCGAGCGGATGCTGGTGCGGTCCGGCATCATCCTGATCAAATACTGGTTCTCGATCACCGACGAGGAGCAGAACCTGCGCTTCCTGATGCGCATTCACGATCCGCTCAAGCAATGGAAGCTCAGTCCCATGGATTTCGAATCACGGCGTCGATGGGAGGAATACACCAAGGCCAAGGAGGAGATGCTGGAGCGCACGCACATCGCGGAGGCGCAATGGTGGGTGGTAGAGGGCATCAACAAGAAGAAAGCGCGGTTGAACTGTATTCACCACCTTCTTGAGCAAATCCCCTATCAAGAGGTCAAGCACGACACCATCGTGTTGCCGGAGCGCGAGCACAAGCCGAATTACGCCCGCACACCCGTGCCGGAAGCGATGCACGTTCCGTCGGTGTATTAGGGCTGGCCACTTCGGTTGATCGGTCCGCTTGACGTGCCAGAGGCGGAGCCGTAGCCCGGATGAGCGCGGCGATAGCCGGGGCGCTGCCTCTATCCTGGCGCGTCGATTCCCGCATGTCGCCGCGCTCATGCGGGCTATAGCCAATCCCAGCCGGCGAAATTTGACAGTCAGGACCGCGGATGGATTTCTTCAGGCGCTTTACGTTTCTGGTGTGCGCGCCGGCATTCGATGCCGACGACCTGGAAGGCGCGCGGCTCGGACAGATCACCGTTGCGATCGAGAAGCTGGGCTTCCAGGTGGTGCGGGCGCGGCGGATCGAGGATGCCGAGCTTGCGGTGCAGACCGATGCCGCCATCGGCTGCATGGTGGTGGACTGGGGCAAGAAGGGCCTCGAGGGCAAGACCGCGGGGCTGATCAACCTGATGCGCCGGCGCGGCCTTGAAATGCCGATCGTCATGCTGGTGCGCCGCAAGCGCTTCGAGGACATCCCGGTCGAGGTGCTCGACTACATCGACGGCTACATATTCCTTGCCGAAGAGACGCCGGAGTTCATCGCCACCAATCTGGTAAGCCGCCTCAAGCAATATGCCGATGCCCTGAAGACGCCCTTCTTCGGCGCGTTGGTCGACTATAGCGAACGCGGCAACCAGCTTTGGACGTGCCCTGGCCACAACGGCGGCGTGTTCTATAACCGCAGCCCGATCGGCCGGATCTTCTTTGAGCATCTCGGGCCCGCGATCTTCCGCGACGACCTCGACAATTCCGTGCTCGAAATGGGCGACCTCCTGGTGCACGAGGGGCCGGCCCTGAAGGCCCAGCAGGAGGCCGCCGCGATCTTCGGCGCCGAGAAGACCTATTTCGTCCTCAACGGTACCTCCTCATCCAATAAGATCGTGCTGTCCGCGCTGGTCGCCGAGGGCGACCTCGTGCTGTTCGACCGCAACAACCACAAGGCGGCGCATCATGGCGCGCTCTTTATCGGCGGCGGGATTCCGATCTTTCTCGAGACCGATCGCAATGCCTACGGGCTGATCGGCCCGATCTTCCACGAGGCGTTCGACGAGGAGCGCATCCGCGAGAAGATCCGCCATCATCCGCTCATCGCCGACAAGGAGGCGTGGCGGCGGGAACGGCCGTTCCGCGTCGCCGTGATCGAGCAGTGCACCTATGACGGCACCATCAACGACGCGCGCATGATCGTCGAGAAGATCGGCCACCTCTGCGACTACATCCTGTTCGACGAGGCGTGGGCCGGGTTCATGAAATTCCACCCGCTGTTCGCGGGCCGCTTCGCCATGGGGCTCAATCAACTCGGCCCCGACCAGCCCGGCATTATCGCGACGCAATCCACCCACAAGCAACTCGCGAGCTTCTCGCAGGCGTCGCAAATTCACGTCAAGGACCGCCACATCAAGGGCCAGCGCCGACGGATCGAGCATCGCCGCTTCAACGAATTTTTCATGTTGCACGCCTCGACGTCGCCGTTCTACCCGCTGTTCGCCTCCCTCGACGTCGGCGCGCAGATGATGAAGGGCCGTTCCGGCGAAGTGTTGTGGGACGACACCATCCGGCTCGGCATAGAACTGCGCAAAAAAGTGCGGGCGATCCGGCGCGAGTTCGAGGAGAAGGAGCAGGACCCGGCGCGGCGCTGGTTCTTCGAGGCCTTCGTGCCCGATCGCGTCATCGTCATGGACCGCCACAGCGCCGCGCCGCGCGAGACCGCTTGGGAAAACGTGCCGACCGACGACCTCGCTTCCGATGCCCGGTACTGGGAACTGGCCCCCGGCGCCCGCTGGCACGGCTTCACCCATGTGGCGCCCGGATACGCCATAACGGACCCCAACAAGCTCACCCTGCTGACGCCGGGGTTCGACCGCGTCACCGGCAGTTATGCGGACTACGGCATTCCGGCGCCGGTGGTTGCCCAGTATCTGCGCGAGAACCGGGTGGTGGCGGAGAAGAATGACCTCAACTCGCTATTGTTCCTGCTGACGCCCGGGGTCGAAGCGAGCAAGGCCGGCACGTTGCTGAGCGCGCTGGTGGCATTCAAGAAGCTGCACGACGACAACGCGCGGCTCGACGATGCCATCGGCGAATTCGTTCGCCGCCGGCCGGCGCGGTATGCCGGCGTGCGATTGCGCGATCTGTGCGCCGAGATGCACGGCTTTTTTCGCGACAGCGCGGTCAGCACCCTGCAGCGCGAGCAGTTCGCGCCCGAGCACTTGCCGACACTCGTCATGCCGCCCCACGAGGCGGTGCGCCACATGGTGCGCAACAACGTCGACTACGTGCCGATCGACCAGGCGTTCGGCCGGATTGCCACCACGATGTTCGTGGTCTATCCGCCCGGCATCGCCACCATCGTGCCAGGCGAGCGCCTCGACGAGCGCGCCCGCCCGATGCTGGATTATCTGAAGATGTTCGAGCGGAGCGCCAACCTGTTCCCGGGCTTCGAGGCTGAGGTCCAGGGCGTCTATCGGGAGACTGAAAAGGAAGGCGCGGTCCGGTTCTATACCTATGTGGTGCGGGAATAGCCTCAGGCGAATCCACCGAGGCGGGCTTACAACTGGTCCTGCGGGATCGGCGTGCCGTCGTAATGGCCGGGCGGGGCGGTGTCGCCCGGTCCGAGCGCGCGCTGCATCAGGATGCTGTCGGTCCAGCGTCCATATTTGAAACCGACGCCCTTGAGCAGGCCGGCGTGCTCGAACCCAAAAGCCTCGTGTAGGTGCTGCGAGGGTGCGTTGGTGGCATCGATATAGGCGATCATCTGGCGATAGCCCGCGGCCGCGCAGGCATCGATCAATGCCGGCAACAAGCGTCGGCCGGCGCCGCAATGCAGGTAATCCGGATGGACGTAGATCGAGTGCTTGACCGCATAGCGATAGGCGGGGCGTTTTCGAAACGGCACCGCATAGGCGTACCCGATGACGCTGCCGTGGTGCTCGGCGGCCAGATGCGGCAGCCGGCGCTTGAGCATGTTCTTGCGCCGGCGTTTGATATCGTCGCCATGGAGCGGTTCGACATCGAATTCGCCGAGGCCGCGCTGAATGTGGTGAGCGTAGATCGCCAGCATGGCCGCGACATCGTCCTCGGTAGAGGGACGCACGATGATGTCCAGGCGCTTATCCAGGGCCGCTTCGCCAGCCGTCAATGAGTTCAAAGGGTCCATCCCGTCGGCATCGTTGTTCGAGCCGAAGCCTGGATCGATCATGCATGGATGACAGTTTTAAGACAGGCCAGGCCGGGGGACTATTTGAACGATGGTGCTGCCGTCTGACGACGCCCACGTCCGCTCGGTGATCCATCATGGGTGCGCGGCCGCAAGCGCGGCCCAGCCCGCCGCGTAGGATCGCTCATTGTGGCGGATTATGGTATGTGCGCACGGAGCTAGGGAGCAGTATGTTGGCTCACAAGCATACTTTTTCCGTTCTTGGTCATTGAATGAAACGGCGGGATTTCATCACCGGGCTTGGGAGCACGGCGGCCTCACCGATGGTCGCGAAGGTGCAACAGCCAGCGCAACGGATGCGACGGATCGGCGTGCTCAGCGGGTTTGCCGAGAACGATCCGTTTGCGCGATCCCTTCTCAACGAGACGTTCGTCAATCTCAAGACTGCGAGGGCGCTCGGCCTGACTGTGCCCAATTCGCTGCTGGTGTCCGCCGGTGAGGTGATCGAATGAAGCGGCGGGAGTTTATCGCAGGGCTTGGCGCGGCGGCGTGGCCGGTGGGGGCGCGAGCGCAACAGTTGATGCCGGCGGTTGGGTATCTCAGCGCCAATATCGAAAGCGCAAGTCGGGCCACTACTGCCGCATTTCGCCAAGGACTCGGAGAGATAGGCTATGTCGAGGGGCAGAATGTCGAACTTATCTATCGATGGGCAGATGCCCAGTATGATCGCGTGCCCGGGTTAGCCGGCGACTTGGTGCGACGTGGGGTCGCCGTGATTGTTGCGACAGGTGGCGCCGGCCCCGCATTGGCCGCAAAATCTGCGACCGCGACGATCCCGATCGTGTTCGCGCACGGCGCCGACCCGGTCCTGATTGGCCTTGTTGCGAGCTTCAATCGTCCGGGCGGTAACGTTACGGGGGTAAGCTTCCTCACCGTAGCGCTGACCGCAAAGCGTCTTGAGCTACTGCGCGAAATCGTGCCCGCCGCCACGTCGATCGGATACCTCGTTAATCCGGCGCAAACCCCAATCGTTGAGGCCTCAATGAGGGAGGCCGAGATAGCGGCGCGAACTCTTGGGGTACGGCTGGTGGTTCTGAACGCAAGCGCATCTGGCGATATAGAGTCGGCTTTCACAACCCTCGTCGAGCAAAGGATTGGCGCTGTCCTGGTGGACGCCGACCCCTTCCTTTTTGCCCAAAGCGATCACCTTGCCGCGTTGGCGGCGCGCCATGCGGTGCCAGCAATCTACGCCTTCCGGGAGGCCGTCGAGGCTGGAGGTCTCATGACCTATGGGGCGAGTTTGTCCGACGCATATCGCTTGGCCGGTAGCTATACCGGGCGAATTCTCAGCGGTGAAAAGCCCGCCGAACTGCCCATTCAGCAATATACGAAAGTCGAGTTTATCATCAATTTGAAGACCGCGAAGGCACTCGGTCTGACGTTCCCGCTCAATCTTCTTGGGCGCGCCGATGAGGTGATCGAATGAAGCGGCGGGAGTTCATCGCGGGGATTGGGAGCACGGCAGCGTGGCCGATGGTGGCGCGGGCGCAACAGCGGGGTATGACGATAATCGGATATCTCGGCGATCAGACGCTAGAAACGAGACGCGACCGCGTTAGCGCATTCCATCGTGGGTTGACGGAAACCGGCTACGTCGACGGCCGTGACCTCATGATCGAATACCGCTGGGCTGAGGGCAACTACGACCGGCTGCCGGCATTGGCCACCGAGCTGGTTCGCCGTCAAGTGTCGGTGATTGCTGCACTAGGCAGCATCGGGCAAGCTAATGCAGCGAAAGCAGCTTCACAAACAATTCCCATCGTTTTCTCGATCGGGGGCGATCCCGTCGAAATGGGCCTCGTCGGCAGCCTCAATCGCCCCGGTGGCAACATCACAGGCGTTACAAGTCTCACGAATGAGGTAATCCTAAAGCGCCTCGAATTGCTGCATGAATTGGTGCCCGCAGCCAATTTGATTGCTCTGTTCGTCAATCCGACCAGCCTTATTCAAACGGAAAGCGAAACGCGCCTCGCTCAGCTCGCGGCCCGGCGTCTTGGCCTACGCATGCTAGTACTTAATGTAACGAGTGAAAGCGAATTGAATGGGGCTTTCATCACCCTTGTCCAACAAGGAGCTGGGGGGCTCCTGATAAGCGGTGATCCTCTCTTCGTGGCGCGGCGGGACCATATCGTTGCTCTGGCGGCCACCTATGCGGTGCCGACGATTTACCATTACCGGGAAGTCATCGAAATCGGCGGGCTCATCAGTTATGGAGGCGACGTTCTGGAAGCTTTCGGCAAGGCGGGCGTCTACACGGGCCGAATTCTCAACGGTGAACGACCCGCCGACCTGCCGGTGCAACAGGTCACCAAAATCGAGCTTGTCCTCAACATGAGGACGGCTAAGTCGCTTGGGATCACATTTCCGCTCAATCTGCTCGGTCGCGCCGACGAGGTCATCGAATGAAACGGCGGGAACTCATCGCGGCGATCGGGAGCACGGCGGCTTGGCCGATCGTGGCAAGGGCGCAGCAGGCCTCGCGTAAGATGCGACGGATCGGCATCCTCAACGGGTTTGCCGAGGACAACGCGATGGTCCGATCCCTTACCATGGAGATCTTCCAGGCTCTCTCGCAATTGGGCTGGGAGAGCGGGCGCGACGTGCAAATCGATCAGCGCTGGGCCGCTGGCGACATCGATCGGACGACAATACTGGCCAAGGAACTGGTCGTATCGCAGCCTGATGCGATACTCACCCTCGGTACGGCGTCCGCCCTGGCGCTGCAAAGGGAAACCCGTACGATCCCAATCGTTTTCCTGGTTGTTGCCAATCCAGTCGAGTCCGGGTTGGTCTCTAGCCTTGCGCGACCGGGCGGGAATATTACCGGCTTCAGCAATGTCGAGGGGTCGTTCGGAGGCAAGTTGCTCACGCTTCTCAAGACGATGGCTCCTCGCATTACGCGCGCGGCTACAATGTTCAATCCCGACACGGCGCCCGGTCACGGACTGTATCACCTGGGCTCGTTTGAAGCCGCCGCGCGCTCGCTGGCGATTGAGCCGATCACGGCCCAGGTGCGTACCGATGCGGATATTGAGAAAGTCATAACGTCGCTTGGGAACAGTCAAGGCGGTCTCGTCGCGGCCCCAGATACGTTCATGAACGTTCACCGCGGCACGGTCATCGCTCTCTCAATTTCAAACAAAGTGCCGGTGATTTATGACGGAATAGGTTTTGCGAGGGAAGGCGGCTTGCTCGAATATGGGCCAACAGACCTCGTGGACACCTATCGCCGTGCGGCTTCTTATGTGGATCGCATCTTGCGCGGTGCAAAACCGAGCGATCTGCCCGTCGAACTCCCTAGCCGCTTCGGGCTCTTCATCAACCGCAAGACGGCAAAGGCGCTCGGCGTTGAAATTCCGACAAATCTGCTCGCTACCGCCGACGAGGTCATCGAATGAGGCGACGGGAGTTCATTGCGGGGCTGGGCGGCGCGGAGGCTTGGCCGATGGTGGCGCGAGCGCAGCAGTCGACGATGCCGATGATCGGATTCCTAGTCTAATTTCCGGATTTTTTGAAGTACCGCAAATCTGGAGGCGCCTGGTTTTTCTTGATCGGCATCAGATAGCCATCTCCGCTGAGATAGTAGTCTTCCTTGCCCACGGTGACGTGAACGTTGTTCTCGGCACAGACCTCCTCGGGCCACCCGGTAGGCCCGGGTTTTTTGTAGCGTGGGTAATTCTTGATAACCGTCCAGGGGCGCGTGTAGGCATGATCGATCAGCGTTATCTCATCATGGAGGATGTCCGGGTTGGTCCTGTCGAGATAGATACGCTCCTTGACGATGCTCTGATTGTCCTCGTGGGTCGGAAGCAGGCCATCCAACGTGCGGGGACCCTTGAGTAAGCGGGTCTCGACCTCGAGCACGTCATACTTGCCGTCGCCATCGTGATCGAGCCACTTGCCGATGGAATAGCCGGCGAAGGTCGGGTCAACGTCTTCTTCCGGCCAGTCGCGCCCGTCGGTAAAGATACGGCGATCGTCGTGAATGTGATCGATCAGGAGATAGGTCGTCTGCGGAGTGATGATGATCTCCATGGGCGCATAGACATGCATCTGTCGCGGCATCCCGGGCGGGAAGCAGCGATACATTGCATCGAAGCCTTGTCCGCCGGTGGCTCGATCGGCGATGTTGGACTCATATACGGTCTGATATTCACGCGTCAGCGGAGGCTTCTCACCTCGTGCCCATTGGTAGACCTCGCTTCTGCCCCATCCGCCCGCGATGTCCGGGTACCTGCTCATATCTATGGTTTGTGACCGCGCACCCGAGATGGCGCCCGCAAACCCCATCCCAAAGGCGAGCGCGAACACGCCCATGCGCCACCGGCAACTCATGATTATCTCCCAATGACGTTTGATTGGCGTGGAGACTAGCAATTTTTCAGATTGCTGGGAAACTCGGACGATGAAGGGAGCTGACCGAACCGCCGTTGAGGCCGGAGCATCCTCTACTTTTGCACGGCGGCGGCCAGCTCGACGATTTCCTTCGGTGTCGTGACGATCGCGTCGCTTATTTTCTGAATTTCAATGCCGGGTGTCGGATCGAGTTCGGCGCCGGCGCGCTCCGCCTGCATGATGAACAGCGGGTCCTGGACCATCTCGTCGAATGCCTTGCGCAAAGCGGCGATCCGCTCGGCGGGTGCGGCCTTGTGGACCAGGAGGGCACGCCCGATCGCCGATGCGCTGCTGAGGAACTCGGCAACCTGCTTGCCCTTCGGATCGTCCAGCAGTTCCTGCATCAACGGGACTTCGGGCAGTTCCCGGTGCCGCTTGAGACCGGACTGAATCACCGGCCGCACTGTTCCGTCGATGACGTCGGAGCGACGTCTCCAGGCGTTCCACGCCCCCGAGATAATGTCGACCTCGCCGCGGTCCAGCACCATGGACATCTCCATCGAGCCGGGGTAACCGCAGACGATGTGGAACTTGAAGCCGCCATACGCCTTCAGCACTGCATAATTGACATAGCCCTGCCCAAGCCGGCTGTTGCAGCCGACCTTGGTTTCGATGTGGCGCATGTCGTCGACGGACTTGGCAGGCGAGTCCTTGCGCATCATGAAGGCCGAGTTCACGGTCGCAAACGATCCCAGGTAGGCGAAGTCCTGCACTCTCCATTTGCCGATCTCAGGCTGCACCAATTGAATGAGCCCGATTGTTTCGGTGAAGAGTCCCAGCAGCGTGCCGTCCCTTGCCCCGTAGCCATAGAGAAACTGGACCGCGCCGGCGCCGCTGCCGCCCGGCCGGGACTGCACCAGAACCTGCGGATGCCCGGGTATGAATCTGCCCAGATGGCTCGCCGCGAGGCGGGCGTATAAATCATACGAGCCGCCGGCCGGATGGCCGATCAATATCGTGACGGTCTTGCCACGATAAAAATCCTCGACTGCGTTCTGCGCCCGGGCCGGTGAAATGATCGACGTACAGGCGTACAGGGCGGCGAAGCACAACAACCGAGTCAGCGCTCGATTCATCCGCATTCCGAATTCCCCGCGACAGTTAGAACGCAAAGTGGAGGCGCCCCGCACACATGCCGTGCGGGCGCCTTCACTTTGTCGGCCACGGCAGGCATTCGGCGAGGCCGCGCCCCATGATCCATTCGAGATCATCCTTGGAGAGGAACGGCATCTCCTCGGTGAACAAGGTGACGGCCTGCCGATAGGTGCAGTTGCAACGGCTGAGCATCGCCGACAGGTCGGTGCCCCAGAACGAGCGCCGCGACCCGAATGTCTCGATGAGTCGCCGGACATAGGGTTGAATGTTGCGGTATGGATAAGGCGCCGACGAGCAGGTCGGCATCAGGGTCAGCTTGACGAAGACGTTCGGATATTTGGCGAGCGTAATGGTCTGATCGATGTGGGGTTCGAGCGCCGCGTCCTGCGTCCCCTTGAGGCGCCCCATGTGGTCCATGATCAGCCGCAGGTCCGGATAGCGCGCCGCGATCCTGCCGATTTCGGCTTGCAATGTCGGCGCGTTGAGCATGACCGGAATGCCGAGCCGTTCCGCGGCGGGCCAAAACCAATCCGCGGTGCCGTCGGTGATCCACGGCCGATCCCACTCGTGATGAAAGGTCAGCCGGACACCCAGCATCCCGGGCTGGTCCTTCCAGGTCTCCAGCATCCGACGCGCTTCCGGCCGATTGATCGGCAAGCGCCCCATGATGGCAAACCGCGCGGGATATTTGGCGACGGCTTCGAGGGAGTAATCGGCGCGCTCGCCTTCCCATGACGGCGGAATCAAAATCGCGCGATCGACGCCGGCCTCCGCCATTCGGGCGCTCAGGTCTTCGTAGCCCATCGGCTGGTCGAGATGGGCGGTGCGACCCGGCTGCCACGGCCGTTCGGGGGTCTCGGCCCGCCAGATGTGCAGGCCGGAATCGGTGATGATCATGGTTTCCTCGTGGAACGCGCCTGACCGCCCTGACGACGCTCCGACAAAAGCGGCGCGTTCATTTGTCCAAATTGTTCAAAATCGGAATGCTTTTTGGATCGGGCGGCGGCGGCAGGCTCGCCACATAGGCAAAGATATCCGTGGCGTCCTGGTCCGACAACACGGCCGCCACGTAGGGCGGCATTTCGTTGCCCGGATGGCGGAGCTGATTGAGGAACGCCGCAAATGGGATCGGCATTTGTGCAAGCCGCAGCCCACCGGCGCGGCCGCCGCCGCCCTGGCCCACGGTGCCGTGACAGTAGGCGCAGCCGTCGGCCATGAAGAGCTGCTTGCCTTTCGCAGCGTCACCGCCCGGAGCGTCCTGGGCGCAAGCGCCGCCGGCCCCGAGGGTCAGGACAACAGCAAGGCGTGCAAGGTTCGTCACCATCATCGCCCCCTCACCGACCCTGGGTAACGACGTCGATCAAGGCGGGTTCGCCGCTCTTGACGATCGCGATGCCGCGCTTGAGCGCCGGCGCGAGGTCTTGCGGATCGCTGATGGGGCCGATCGCCTGGACGCCCATGCCCTGCGCGATCTTCGCGTAGTCGATGAACGGATCGCGCAGCGTGGTGCCGATATGCGGGCGATCGATGCCGCGCACGTGGCGGTCGGCCATCCGCTGCACGTGCATGAGTTCCTGATGATAGCCGCGATTGTTGTGCATGACGCTGAGCAGCGGGATGTGATGGTGCGCCGCCGTCCACAGCACCCCGATGGTCATCAGGAGGTCGCCGTCGTTCTGCAACGACACCGACAGGCGGCCGTGTCGACGGTTGGCGAGCGCCGCGCCGGCCGAAGCCGAAGCGCAATAGCCGATGCCCATGCCGCCGCCGTCACCGAGGAAATGGTAGGGTTTGTCCATGGTCCACAGCCGCTGCGGCCAATAGCTTACCGACGCGGTGGGCGACACCAGCGACCAGTCCTCGTTCTTGATCTGGGCCCACACCTCCATGCACAGACGCGCCGTCGTGATCGGGCTGGCGTCCCAGCCGTAGGCGGCGTCGCCCCGGGCACGCTCGAAGTCGGCGTGGTGGCCCGCCGCGAGCTTCTTGCCGCGGGCTTCGTAGGCCGCCTTGTGTTCGCCGCCGACGCGCCGCCGGACTTCCTCGATAAGCGTCGGCAGGGTGGTCTCGGCGTCGGCCGCGATGGCGAGATCGACATCAGCGAAGCGTTGGAAATCCTGAAAGTTCGATTTCATATAGAGGTCGCCAGTGCCGAGACTGATGGTTTTGGCGCCGGCCTTGAGGATCGGCCGCGAGGTGCGCTGCAACTGGTCGCGGTACGAATTGATCGAGGCCCAGAAGTCACTCATCTCCAGCCCGAGGACGACATCGGCCTGCCCGACATGGGAGCGCGCCCGACCGCTTTGGTTGAGCGGGTGGCGGCTTGGGCAATTGAGCCGGCCGCTGGTGTCGATCACCGGGCACTGTAACACCTCGGCGAGCTCGACCAGGAGCTTGGCGCTCTTCGCGCCGCGCGCATAATGGTCGGCTATCAACACCGGGCTCTCGGCATTGACGAGCAATCGCGCCGTCTCGGCGACCGCGGCGGAATTGCCCTGCGGATAAGCGACCTGCGGCAGCTTCGGAATTCGCAACTTCGCGTCCGCCGGGATCGGATCCTCCTGCAATTCGGCATCGGCGACCAGCAGCACCGGCGCGGTCGGCGGCGTCATGGCGAACTTGTAGGCGCGCACCGAAGACTCGGCAAAGTGTTGCAGCGAGGCCGGATAATCGTCGAACTTGACGTAGTCGCGCGCGATCACGCCGACGTCCTGAGCGGTGTGGTTCCATTCGACGCCGGGCCGTCGCATCTGCACGTCGCGGACGTTGCCGACGACCACGTAGACCGGCACGCGATCGCACCAGGCGTTGTACATCGCCATAGTGGCATGCTGGAGCCCGACGGTGCCGTGGGCGAACACGCAAAGCGGCTTCCCCTCGATCTTGTAGTAGCCGTGCCCCATCGCCACCGAGATTTCCTCGTGCGAACAGGTGAGGAATTCCGGATTGACGTTGCCGCCGTAATTGATCAGCGACTCGTGCAGGCCGCGAAAGCTCGAAGCCGGGTTCGCAGCCATATATTCGAAACCGAGATTTTTGAGGCAGTCGATCATGAAGTCGCTGCCGCTCTTGCCCTCGGTGAGCACCTCCAAAGGCGCCGGGACCGCCGTCTCGGCCACCCGATCCGGCAACGGAGGCCGCGGCGACGGTGGCGACGGGATCTGAGCGGCGGCATCGAGTGGCGCCGTGAGCGCTGCGGCTCCCGCGAGCGTCGCCCCCTTGAAGAATTGGCGGCGCTTCATGTCAGGAACGTCGTCACTTTTCGACAAGGCTGGCCCCTTTTCCGTTGATTGTCCCAATCGTCCTTCAGTCACCCTGCAAGTCCTCCCATGGAGCGATCGAAGATTCGATCGCCCGTATCAGTGCCGTCAGCGTTACTCCGAGCAGCATCAAGGTAAGGATCGGCAACGAACATCAAGGTGGTATCATACGGGTTGCCGTACTTCACGATCAAGGCGCCGAGCCCGGCGATCTCGGTGGAGATTCGGCGACCACCATGCCGATGATGGCGCCGCCGACACTGGGCCACAATCCTTGTCATGATGTAGAGTGGCGATGCCGGCGGAATGAGTTTCGTGACGAGCTTGCGCAAGGGCGGCATGGAATGCATATCGTCTTGCGCTGCGGCGCGCATGCAAGTGGAGTTGGTGACAGTGGAGTTGGTGATGGGCGATTTCGCGTGTTTCGGTACCATGTTGCGGGTCCGTGAGTCTCGCGTCCGGTCGCGTTGGCGGCGTGCCCGCATCGCGGAATTCCTTGCTTGTTCGCTGATGTCTCTTGCGATCCAAGCGCATGGTCTTGCGGCTGAAGGTTTTGCCCGGCCCGCATTGGAAGTCGAGATCGCGGAGTTGAAGGCGAAGACCGCCGGGTTAATTGCATCCGCGCGACCGCGTCTTGATGCTCTGTCGCCGCAGCAACGTCTCGCCGCGCCTCCCGCGATTTGGAGGGTGCCGGGTGCGGTTGCCGAATTCAAGGACTGCGCTGATTGTCCAACGATGGTTGTGATCCCGGCCGGTGAGTTCACCATGGGCTCGCCACCCGCCGAGCAGGGAGCCGAAACCCAGCACCGCGTCACCATCGCGGCCCCCTTCGCGGTCAGCAAATTCGAAATTACCTTTGACGAATGGGATGCATGCGTGAAGGAGGGCGGTTGCGGCGGTTACCGGCCGGACGATCAGGGGTGGGGACGCGGAAACCGCCCCGTTATGAATATCTCCTGGGAGAATGCCAAGGGGTATGTGGATTGGCTCAGCCATAAGACCGCCAGGCCATACCGGCTGCTCTCCGAATCAGAATGGGAATACGCCGCGCGGGCGGGAACGACGACACCGTTTTTCTTCGGAGACACCATTTCTCCCGGCCAGGCAAATTACGACGGCAGCGGCGATGGGTCAGGTCCGTCGGACGCAAATCGGCAAAGCACGATGCCGGTTGGGAGCTTTCCAGCCAACGGGTTTGGTCTTCACGACATGCACGGGAATGTCTCGGAATGGGTCGAAGATTGCTGGAACGACGATTACGCGGCAGGGACCCCGGTTGACGGCACAGCTTGGGCGGAAGGCAAATGCAACGGTCGCGTGGTGCGCGGGGGATCGTGGGAAGATTCCCAAATTGAACTTCGCTCCGCCGCCCGCACCGGCGGCAACAAGGAGGATCAGTTTTACACCGACGGCCTCCGCATCGCGAGAGGCCTCTGATCGGTTAGCTACTTGGGTGCGGCCAAGATTCGCGTAGCCAAGACTGGCGCGACCAAGACCGAGTTGGCACCGGATGACTTCTGCGAAAGGGCTTTGGGTCCCTCATAATCCCGGAAGACCGGTTTCGGTCGCCTTGCGTTCTCGATATCGCGGTTCGCGTGGTGGTGAGAAGAACGGCGCGAACTAGTTGATAATGCTTCACGATTTCGTTTTGCCGCATGGCGACCCCGGCTGGAATCGAACCAGCGACCTTCAGCTTAGAAGGCTGTTGCTCTATCCGCTGAGCTACGGGGCCTATGGGGCGGATTTTGCATGTTTTGCTGCAATGATCCAGTAACACACCTTGCAGCCGCGATCCGCATGCTGGGGCATAATGCGAGGGCAGCTGCATACCAGCCAACCGACGCATGAGCAAAGCCCGGGGAGCCGGCTTTCGAGCCGCGCGGCCCGACCAACGGTGGTTATCTTGAGGCGAAGCCGGTGTCGCCGAACTTGTAGGTCACCGTCGTGCGCCAGATATGCTCGTGCACATTGCTGGAAAGGTTTTGCAGAACGGCGCCATTGCTGAAGGTGTCGCTGACATTGCCGAGATCGACATAGAGATATTCGGTGCGCGACGTCCAGTTCGGGCCGAGCAATCCGAGGATGTCGAGTCGGTTCTCGATACCGCCGCCGACTGCCAAGCCCGCGTTGGTGTGAGCGAAAGTGAGGCTGGAGATTCCTGCCGGGGAGGCCGCCGTGATGGAATCTTTGACTTCGCCATAGGCGACACCGCCGGTCCCATAGAACAGTGCCGGTCCGATCGCATACCCCAGCCGCCCCCGGGTGGTGCCGAGCCAGGGGGTCTTCTGGTCGATCACCGTGGAGGTGCCGGCGGACGAGCAGCCGAATGCGCAGGTCTGATAGCCGTCGCCGATGCTGCCCTGAATGTCGGTATCGATGCCAACGACCCAGCGACCGAACTGCCAATTGTAGCCGGCCAGCCCGCCAGCCAAGAAGCCGCGTGCCGACAGGTCGAACGTCTCCGCGGTGGTCACAGCGCTCAATGTGGAGGGGGCGCTGCCGATCCCATACCCGAAGGTTCCGCCGACGAAATATCCGTTCCAGTTATAGGCGGGTCCAAGCGAAGCATCGGATTGGGGCGGACCGAACTTGTAGTTCACGCCGGCGCGGAACAACTGCTCCTGGTACCTGGTGCCGAAGGTACCGACGAAACCGGCCGCCGGAACAACGCCCGCCACCGACACGCTGCCAAGATCGATATAGAGATATTCGGCCTTCGCGGTCCAGTTGCCCCCAAGCGACGCCTCGACGCCGGTGCCCCACGTCCATCCGGTCCGTGTCGTGGCCGCCGTTATGGCCGAGCCTCCGCCCGCCGCCGTGGTCGTAATTCCGGTCTCCGTCTCGCCATAGGCAAGGCCGCCGGTGATGTAGGTGAGGACCGGTCCGGTCACCAACCCGGCGCGGACGCGGGTGGTACCGAACCAGTCGAGTTTATCGGTGAGCTGACCGCCGGCGATGGGGGTGCCAAAGGTTCGAGTCTCGGAAATTCCACTGCCCTGGATATCGGTCTCGGCACCGATGACGATACTGCCGATTTGGTAGTTGTAGCCTAACTGACCTCCGCCGATAACGCCGGCCGGTACGGCGTCGAAGACCTCGGTGCCCGAGAGGCCAGGACGGGCGAACGCGAAGGTGCCCTCGCTCTGCCCGACGCCATAGCCCAGATTCACGCCGGCATAAAAGCCGGTCCATGAATAGGGTGCCGCGATGATCGCCGGGGCCTTGTATATCGGCGCCGCGGGCGTCAGGTCGGCAGCCGAGGCAGGGGCACCCAACGCCAACCCCACCGGCGCCGCGACGAACAGAAGACACAATTTTGTTGGTGTCATTTCAATACAATGCCCGTTTTCGGACCGGTTAAACCCCGTGGCCCTACGCATTTTCGCATGCCCGATCCGTCGAGTCTGTTGCTTCGCGGCCACAGATGAAAAAAATCCTGACCGGGCCGCAGCTTGCGCCGTGCTTCTTAAAAAGCTGATAACATTATGACAATGCTTGTGGTTGCGCGCATTTCAAGCACGCCGACTTCGGTGCAACTCATCATGCCCCCTGACGGACGCATGAACGCCTGAAACGCCCCAGTCGCGGGATGGCGAGATCGTTTCGAGCCGCTGACGTTGAATCTGCAATCGCTGCCGTCGTCGACAGCGCACCTGTTTCTTTATCGAGGTGAGTCCCGACCACGAATGTATGGCGGGTGGCGAATGTATGGCTGGTGGCCAGTGAAGCCGCGCCTCATTAATTCCGCGCTCGCTGGCGACACGTTTTGGAGAAGCCGCGCAACGTCTCAGGTTGATGGCCGGGAAAGGCACTTACGTGCATCGAAAAATCCGTGCGCCGTCGCGCTGTGCTCCCACCACCTTGGTTGCGTCGCAGCAAATTCGGCTCGCCGCGGACGGTCAACTGCGTAGCGCCGCCCACGTATAAAATCCCCGTAAACTCAATTCGTCGCTTGATCTTCTAGAATGAACTTTGTCGGACCCGGGACTTCGGGTAGATTGACGTGTTGGGGAAAGCGGAATTTCAAACGGCGCAGGTCATCCGCCGAAATCAGGGGTACGCACGTGGCACGGCGAACACGCATAATCTGGATATCGACGGTCGTGGTCGCTCTCGGTGGGGCCGGAGCGTGGTATTTCTTGCAACGCCCCGAGCCGGTTCTCGCCGGGCGCGGGGCCGGCCAGCCGATTCCGGTCGTTGCCGCGGACGTGACGAAGCGCGACCTGCCGATTTACCTCACCGGCCTCGGTACGGTGCAGGCCTCCTTCACGGTCGGCATCCGCACTCAAGTCGATGGCAAGCTTGAAGAGGTGCTGTTCGTCGAAGGTCAGCAGGTGAAGAAGGGCGATGTCCTCGCCAAGATCGATCCGCGCCTCTACCAGGCTGCACTCGATCAGGCCAAAGCCAAGAAGATGCAGGACGAAGCCCAGCTCATTTCTGCGCAAAAAGATCTCTATCGCTCGCGCACGCTGGTGGACAAGAGTTTCCAGACGCAACAGGTGGTCGATCAGCAACAGGCAAAGGTCGATCAGCTGATCGCCTCGATTGACGCCGACGAGGCCGCGATCGAAACCGCGCAGACAAATTTCGATTACACGTCCATCAGGGCGCCGAGCGATGGCCGCATGGGCGTGCGCATGATCGATCCCGGCAATATCGTGCACGCCGCCGATGCCGCGGTGATCGCGACCTTGACCCTGACGAAGCCGTCGGCCGTGGTGTTCACATTGTCGGCGCGTTCGCTCACGGAAGTTCGCGATGCCATCGCGCGGGGGCCGGTGGAAGTCACCGCGTTCAGCCAGGATAATCAACGGGTGTTGAGTACGGGCAAGCTGCTGCTGATCGACAACATCGTCGACCAGGCGAGCGCCACCATGCGGCTGAAAGCGATGTTCACCAATGAGGACGAGCAACTGTGGCCGGGAGACTTCGTTAATGCGCGGCTTCTGCTCGAGGTGCGCCACGATGTGCTCACCATTCCGTCGCCCGCCATCCAGCGCGGGCCCGACGGCATATTCACGTGGGTGATCGCGCCCAACAGCACCGTTCAGGTCCGGAAGATCACGTCCGGACCGACCACCGGCGTGCAGACGATCATCACGTCAGGCCTCGCCGAAGGTGAGCGGGTTGTCGTGGACGGCCAATACAAGCTGCAACCAAATTCGAGAGTTCAGGTGTCGGCACCCGCACAGGCCCAGGCAACAGATACGATCTCGGCAGTCGCCAAACGTGAATAATCGGTATGAACATTTCCGAGCCCTTTATTCAGCGGCCGGTCGCAACTGCTTTGCTGATGGCGGCCATAGGGTTCGTCGGGCTGGTCTCGTTTCCGTTTCTGCCGGTTGCGCCCTTGCCGAGGGTCGATTTCCCGACCATTTCGGTAACTGCGACGCTGCAGGGCGCTAGCGCCGAGACTATGGCAGCTTCGGTCGCTGCCCCACTGGAGCGGCAGTTCGGACAGATCCCAGGGGTCACGCAGTTGACCTCGATGAGCGCGCTCAACGGGACATCGATAACGATCCAGTTTGAGCTCGAGCGCAACATCGATTCCGCCGCCCAGGACGTGCAAGCTGCGATCACGGTCGCCGGCAAGTCGCTGCCGCAGCAGATGTCGACGCCGCCGAGCTACAAGAAACTCAATCCGGCCGATTCCCCGATCATGATGTTGGCGGCACGATCGGATACTTTGCCGCTCTATATCGTCAATGATTACGTCGACAACTTTCTCGCCCAACAAATTTCCCAAGTCTCAGGCGTCGCCCAGGCGTTGATCGCCGGTGATCAGCACCCGTCGATCCGGGTCCAGGTCGATCCGGCCAAACTTGCGTCGACCGGCCTCACGCTCGAGGATATTCGCTCGATACTCGTCAATGCGACCACGATCGCCGCGAAGGGCACCATCAATACGCTGAAGACGAGTTTCACCATCGCGGCCAACGACCAGATCGTCGATCCGGAACCTTTCAACGACACCATTCTCGGTTATCGCAATGGCGGCGCCGTCAGGGTGCGCGATGTCGGCCAGGCCATCGCCGCCGAATCTGACCGCACCGTCGCGGGATACCAGAACGCGCGGCGCGGCATTTTGCTGATGATCTATAAGCAGCCGGGGGCCAACGTCATCGAAATCGTCGACAAGATCAAGCAAACGCTGCCGCGGCTCACCGCGAACATCCCTCCGGCTGTCGAAATCACCGTTCAGCTCGATCGCACCACCACCATCCGCGCTTCGGTGGAGGACGTCGAATTTACCCTGATGCTGACGATCGCGCTCGTCGTGCTGGTCATCCTGCTTTTCCTGCGCAATCTATGGGCGACGCTCATTCCGGGGATTACGGTGCCGCTGGCGCTGCTCGGCTCGTTCGCCTCGATGTATCTGCTCGATTTCACGCTCGACAACCTGTCGTTGATGGCGCTGACCATCTCGGTCGGATTCGTGGTCGATGACGCCATCGTGGTGGTGGAGAACATCCACCGCCACATCGAAGACGGCGAGGCTCCGTACGACGCCGCGGTCAACGGCTCGCGGGAAATCGGTTTCACGGTGCTGTCGATCAGTTTCTCGTTGATCGCGGTGTTCATCCCGCTGCTGCTGATGGGTGGCATCATCGGACGCCTGTTCCGCGAATTCGCCCTGACGGTTACCGCCTCGATCGCGGTGTCGGCGCTGGTCTCGCTGACCCTTGCGCCGATGCTGTGCTCGCGCTTTATGCGGCCGGAAAAACATGCGCCCGGCCCGGTGTATAGAGTGATCGAGGGCGCGTTCGACAAAATGCTGTCGTTCTATCAACGCACCCTCGACGTGGTACTGCGCCATCAGGCGATCACGCTGGGCGTGTTCTTCGCCACCATGGTGCTCACCGGCGCCTTGATGTACTACACCCCGAAGGGCTTCTTCCCGATCCAGGATAATGGGCTGATCAACGGCATATCGGAGGGATCCCAGGATGTCTCGCCGCAGGAGATGATGCGCCTGCAACGCGCATTCGGCGACGTGATCCTGCGCGATCCCGACATCGCGGCATTCGGGTCGCAAACCGGATCGACCGGCCTTGCCAAGACCGCGAACACCGGGACCTTCACCATCGTCCTCAAACCTCGTGAACAGCGAGAACTCGACGCGTCGCAAATCATCGACCGCTTGCGGCCGCAACTCGCCAAGATTACCGGGGCGAACCTGTTCCTCCAGCCGGCACAAGACATCACGGTCGGCGGCCGCACCGCGCGTGCCGCGTTCCAATTTACGCTGCAGGACCCCAACATCGCGGAACTTATCGAATGGTCCAAGAAGCTGCTGGACAAGATGAGGACCCTGCCGGAACTCGTCGACGTTTCAAGCGATCTCCTCGCCAATGCACCGCAGCTCAAGATCGAGATCAACCGCGATCAGGCCTCGCGGTTCGGAATTTCCGCCCAAGCGATCGACGACACCCTCAACGACGCCTATGGGCAGCGCCAGATCACCCAATATTTCACCCAGCTCAATACCTATTGGATCATCCTGGAAATCCTGCCGGAACTGCAGGCAAGCCTCGACTCGCTCGATCGTCTCTACGTCAAATCGCCGGTGACCGGTGCAGCGGTGCCTTTGTCGGCGCTGGTCGATGCGAATTCCTACAAGGTCGGGCCGCTGTCGGTGAATTATCAGGGCCAGTTCCCGGCCGCAACGCTGACCTTTAACCTGCGCGCGGGCATTGCCCTCGGGGAGGCTGTCAACGCCATATCGGGTGCCGTGCGCGAGATCGGCATGCCGGACTCGGTCATCGGCACGTTCCAAGGCAATGCCCAGGCGTTCCAGACGTCGCTGTCGAGCGAGCCGGCGCTGGTCGCGGCCGCGCTCGTGGTCGTCTACATCATCCTCGGCATGCTGTACGAGAGCTTCATCCATCCGTTGACGATCTTGTCGACGCTGCCGTCCGCCGGCGTCGGCGCGTTGCTCGCGCTCAACCTCGGCCACATGGACCTGTCGGTGATCGGCATCATCGGCATCATTTTGTTGATCGGCATCGTCAAGAAGAACGGCATCATGCTGGTCGACTTCGCCATCGTGGCGGAACGCGAACGCAACATGCCGGCAATTGCCGCCATACGCGAAGCCTGCCTGCTGCGATTCCGGCCGATCCTGATGACCACGGCGGCGGCGTTGCTCGCCGGCCTGCCGATGATGTTCGGCCATGGCACCGGCTCCGAACTGCGAAAACCACTCGGCTATTCGATGGTGGGCGGTCTCGCGCTGAGCCAGCTACTCACGCTCTATACGACGCCGGTGGTCTATCTCTATCTGGCCCGCCTGCAGGCCTGGGTGCAAGGCACCAGGATCGAGCACACGCCGCGCGCCGAAGAAATCCGCGCCGTCGCGGCGGAGTGAGGCGGCAGCGTCCGGGCGCGGCAGTTATTGCCGCGGCGCAAATCCGAATTTGCCGGCGAATCGCTGCACATAGCGCGGCCACACTTCCGGATTGACTTGCCGCTTCACCGGCTTGCCGTCGAGCGCATCGAGAACCTGCTCGGCCGCGATCTTTCCCATGTTGAAACGCGTCTCGCGGGTGACGCCGGCGGTATGGGGGCTCACCAGCACGTTGTCGAATTGCAGCAACGGGTGATCGGAGGGCGGCGGCTCGCTGGCCCAAACGTCGAGGCCGGCACCGGCAATCGCTTTGCGCCGCAATGCTTCGGCGAGCGCGGCCTCGTCGTGAATATGGCCACGCGCGGTGCTGATGAGGTAAGCATGCGGTCGCATCAGCGCGAATTGGGCCGCTCCGATCATGCCGCGGGTCTCGACCGTGAGCGGGCAGTTGATCGAGACATAGTCGCTGCGGCGCATGAGGTCGTCGAGTCCGACCTGCTCGGCGCCCCGTTGTTCGCACGTTTGGGCCGTCAGATAGGGATCGCAGGCGAGCACCTGCATGGAGAACAGGCCGCGGCACAGCTCCGCGAGGCGGCTGCCTACATTGCCGAGTCCGATAATGCCGACGGTCTTGCCGTGCACGTCATGGCCCATATAGGCGACGCGGTCGGTGAGACGCGCGCGGCGCATCGCCTGGTTGGTCTCTGGGATCCGCTTCGACAGTACGATCAGCATGCCGATCGCGTGTTCGGCGACCGCCTCGCGATTGCCTCCGGCCTGGTTCACCACCAGGATGCCGGCGTCCGTGCACGCCTTCACGTCGACGGTGTCGTAGCCGACCCCGTTGGTGGAGACGACGACAACGTCCGGCATCCGGGAAATCAGCGTGGCGTCGACATGATATTTGCGGGCGATTTCGTCCCGCGCCGAGCCGACCTGATAGACATGGGCGACGGCGAGGATCGGCGCCGCCACGTCATCGCCGCTCTCGTTTTCGAGCCGGTCGAGCCGCACGTCGGGCCGCCGTCCCAACATGTCCGCAAACACCGGATCGGCAAGATACTTCACGTAGCATACGCGCTTGGTATTGACGGACACGGATCGCGGCCCTTTTGCAGTAATGCACAATCGATTTCTAGACGATTTTTTCGCCGCTGTGACGGGGGCGCCCGCAAATCGACGCACCCGTGTCACGACCTCGACACGATCTCGCATTCAAGTGCTAAACGGTGGATCGGGGGTCCCCCATTTTGGGGTCGAGGAGGTCGACCAATGCTGACTTTGGTGCGCGCCAGCCTTACGGCGGCGCTGTTAGCGTTTTTTTCCCTTCCCGCCATTGCCGCCGACAAGCCCTACCATCGAGACGATCTCGCCGAGGCCGGCATCCGCCTGGAAGGGCAGATAAAGGCCGACGCCGGGCCGGTCGCCAAGCCGCAGGCGACGCTCAAGCGCGAGGCCGATGCCGCATTCGCCCGCAACGACCTGCGCGCCGGCATGCAGTCGCTCGGGCAGATCGTCGCGGTCGCGCCGTCCGACGCAAGCTCCTGGCTGCGGCTCGCCAAGACCATCATGCAGCTCAAGCCGGCGGACGCCAGCGAGCGCACGACGCTGCTCGATCGCGCCGCAATCGCCGCCTATATCGCGTATCAGCGCACCGCAAATAGCGCCGAGGGGGCCGACGCGCTCGTCATCCTCGGACGCAGCTTTGCGGAGCGCGAGCTATGGCGGCCGGCGCTGGACGCGCTGCGCGTGTCGCTTGATCTTCGCGAGGTCGCCGACGTCCGCATCCAGTACGAAAAGATGCGCGACGACCACGGCTTCCGTCTGCTCGACTATACGGTCGACTCGGATTCCGCTTCGCCTCGCGCGTGCTTCCAGTTTTCCGAGGATCTGCCGGGCAAGCGCACCGATTTTTCGCCATTCGTCAGCCTGGCAGGCCAGGACAAGCCGGCGCTGTCGATCGACGACAAGCAGCTTTGCGTCGAAGGATTAAAGCACGGCGAGCGCTACGGCATCACGCTGCGCGCCGGACTGCCGTCGACCGTGAAAGAGATGCTTGCGAAGACGGCGGACTTCTCGATCTACGTCCGTGACCGCAGCCCGTTCGTCCGCTTCACCAGCAAGGCCTATGTGCTGCCGCGCACCGGGCAGCGGGGCATCCCGGTGGTCAGCGTCAATACGCCGAGCGTGGCGATCAAGGTCTATCGGATCGGCGATCGCAATCTCCTGGACACGGTGGTCGGGGAGAATTTCCAGCGCAGCCTTGGCCGCTACGAGTTGCAGCAACTCGCCGACGAGCGTGGTTTTTCGGTGTGGAGCGGCGAACTCAAGGTCGAAAGCCCGCCCAACACCGATGTCACCACGGCATTTCCGGTCGATGAGGCAATCGGCGACCTCAGCGCCGGCGTCTATGTTATGTCGGCCGAGCCGGCGGGCCCGAAATCCGACACTTATGATGCGCTCGCAACCCAATGGTTCATCGTTTCCGATCTGGGCCTGACGGCCTTTTCCGGCAATGACGGCATCCATGTCTTCGTCAACTCGCTCGCGACCGCGACGGCGAAACCGCTGACCGACATCCGCCTGGTCGCGCGCAATAACGAAGTGATGGCGACCCGCCGCACCGATGCCTCCGGCCACGCGCTGTTCGAGCCGGGCTTCACTCGCGGGGAGGGAGGGTTGTCGCCGGCGCTGCTCGTCGCCTCCGATCCGCGCGGCGATTACGGATTCCTCAGCCTGAAGGCGCCCGCCTTCGATTTCAGCGACCGTGGCGTCACCGGCCGGGCGGTGCCATCCGGGCTCGATGCCTTCGTGTACACGGAGCGCGGCGTCTATCGCACCGGCGAAACCGTGCATATCACCACCTTGTTGCGCGATCCGCTCGGCATTGCGGCGCTCAACGTGCCGCTCACGCTCGTGATCGAACGGCCGGACGGCGTCGAATATCGCCGTGCCGTGGTTGCCGACCAAGGCATCGGCGGGCGCGATCTTGACATCGCCATCGCGACCACCGCAACGACCGGCACGTGGCGGGTGCACGCCTTCACCGATCCCAAGCGCCCGGCGATCGGCGACGCCACCTTCATGGTCGAGGATTACGTCCCCGACCGGATGGAGTTCGATCTCGCCACCCAGGCGAAAGCGGCGACCAAGGGCAAGGCATTCGAGGTCACCGTCGACGGCCGTTTCCTTTACGGCGCGCCGGCGAGCGAGCTCGACATCGGCGGCAACGTGAAGCTCCAGGCCGTCTCCGGGCGGCCCGGCTTTGCCGGCTATCAATTCGGCACCGAGGCCGACGACGACGCCAAGACTGCGGTTGACCAGCCGCTCGAGGACCTGCCGCAGACCGATGCCGCCGGTAAGGCGAAGTTCAGTGTCACCATCGACAAATTGCCGGACACCACCCGTCCGGTCGAAGCGCAGGTCACCGTCAGCATGGCGGAACCCGGTGGCCGCGCCATCGAGCGCAAGCTGACGGTGCCGGTCACACCGGCCGCTCCCCAGATCGGGGTCAAGCCGTTGTTTGCCGGCGCCTCGCTTCCTGAAAGCGCAAATGCCACCTTTGACGTCGTGGTGGTGTCGCCGGACGGCAAGGCGATGGCCCCCGCCGGGTTGCGTTACGAGTTGCTCAAGATCGAAAGCCGCTACCAATGGTACCGGCAGGACGGCAGCTGGAACTACGAGCCGATCAAGCAGACCAAGCGGATCGCCGACGGCACATTCGATGTTGCGGCGGACGCGCCGGGCCGCATCTCGGTCCCGGTCACCTGGGGGCGCTATCGCCTCGAAGTGTCGAATGCTGACGGCAGCGGGTCCCTCAGCGCTGTGAGCTTCGATTCCGGTTTCTACGCGGAATCGAGCGCCGACACTCCGGACCTCCTCGAAACCGCCCTCGATAAGCCCGAATACGCTCCCGGCGACACCATGACGGTTGCCGTCACGGCGCGGACGGCCGGCCGGGTGCTTGTCAACATTGTTGCCGACCGGCTGATCACCACCGTCAATCAGGAGGTGCAGGCCGGCGTCAACCAGATCAAGCTTCCGATCGGCCGTGACTGGGGCAATGGCGGCTATGTGGTCGCGACGCTGCTGCGGCCACTGGATGTCGCCGCCCAGCGGATGCCCGGCCGCGCCGTCGGGGTGCAATGGTTCTCGATCGATCGCAAGGCCAAGACGCTGACGATCGACCTGACGCTGCCGCCGTTGCAGCGGCCGAGCACGACGTTGCGCGTGCCGGTGAAGGTTGGCGGGCTCGCCGCCGGCGAGGACGCCAGGATCGTGGTTGCGGCGGTCGACGTCGGCATTCTCAATCTCACCAACTACAAGCCACCGGCACCGGACGACTATTATCTCGGCCAGCGCCGCCTTACCGCCGAGGTGCGCGATCTTTACGGCCAGCTTATCGATGGCATGCAGGCAACGCGCGGCCAAATCCGCAGCGGCGGCGACGCGGGCGGCGCGGAACTCCAAGGCAGCCCACCAACCCAGCCGCCGGTCACGCTCTATTCCGGAATTGTGACCGTTGCGCCCAACGGCACCGCCGAAGTTGCCTTCGACATCCCGGAATTTGCCGGAACGGTGCGGCTGATGGCGGTCGCATGGTCGAAGGACAAGGTCGGCCATGCCTCCGGCGACGTGATCGTGCGCGATCCGGTGGTTGTCACGGCGACGTTGCCGCGCTTCATTCTCATTGGCGATCGCAGCACCATGCAGCTCGAACTCGATAATGTCGAAGGACAGGCAGGTGCCTATCGGGTGTCGATCGGGACCGACGGCCCGGTTCGTCTCGGTGCCACCGCGCCGCAGACGGTCCAACTGGCTGCCAAGCAGCGCAGCCGGCTCACGGTGCCGCTGAATGCCAACGCCGCCGGAATCGCCGACATCAAGGTGCAGATTGCGGGGCCGGGCAATTTCGCGATCGATCGCAGTTACAAGCTCGCAGCGAAGCCCGCAACCCAGATTCTGACGCGGCGCACCGTGCGGACCATCGCGGCGGGCGAGAGTGTCACGCTTTCGGGCGATCTGTTCGCCGAGCTGGTGCCGGGGACCGGAAGCGTTGCGCTTTCGGTCGGTCCTTCGACGGCGCTCGACGTGGCGACGCTGTTGAAGGCGCTCGACCGCTATCCGTTCGGATGTTCCGAGCAGATCACCAGCCGGGCGATGCCGCTGCTGTATGTCAACGAACTCGCGGCTGAATCGCAGCTTGCGCTCGATAACGGAATCGATCAGCGCATCCGCGATTCGATCGATCGACTGCTCGCTCGCCAGGACTCGAACGGGTCGTTCGGCCTGTGGTCGGTTGGCGGCGATGATGCCTGGCTCGACAGCTACGTCACCGACTTCCTGTCGCGGGCGCGCGAGCGCGGCTTCGCGGTGCCGGATGCAGGCTTCAAGCTCGCCATCGATCGGCTGCGCAATTTCGTCGCCAACGCGCCGGAGCCGAAAAAAGACGGCGGCCGCAATCTCGCCTATGCGCTCTATGTGTTGGCGCGCAACGGCGTAGCGCCGGTCGGGGACCTGCGCTACATCGCCGATACGGCAATAGGCGACCTCGCGACCCCGATCGCCAAGGCGCAGGTCGCCGCGGCGCTCGCCTTGCTCGGCGACCGGACGCGGGCCGAGAAGGTCTATGCCGCGGCGCTTGCTGCGCTCGTGCCGCCGCCGCGGTTCGAGTTTGGACGTCAGGACTATGGCTCGACGCTACGCGACGCGGCCGCAATGGTGACGCTCGCCGCTGAAGGTGGGGCGCCGCAGGCGACGATCACGACCGCGGTTCAAAAGGTCGAGGTCGCGCGCGATGCGGTCTCCTACACCTCCACCCAAGAGGAAGCCTGGATGGTTCTTGCCGCCCGTGCGCTCGGCAAGCAGACGCGCCTCTCGCTCGATGTCGGCGGCGAACAGCGTCAGACACCGCTCTACCGCACGGTGCGCGCCGCCGACTTGCGGGCCGCGCCTCTCAAGGTCGGCAACACCGGCGACCAGCCATTGCAGGCGGTGGTGTCTGTCAACGGCGCGCCGGTGACGCCGGAGCCTGCCGCCGACAAGGGCTTCAAGATCGAGCGCCTCTATTACACCCTCGATGGCAAGTCCGCCGACCCCACCAAGGCGCGCCAGAACCAGCGCTTTGCGGTGGTGCTCAAGGTCACCGAACCGACGCCGCAATACGGGCGCATCATCGTCGCCGACTATCTGCCGGCGGGGTTCGAGATCGATAATCCACGCCTTGTGTCCTCCGGCGATACCGGAACCCTGGGCTGGATCGAGGATGCGGCCGAGCCGGTCTATTCGGAGTTCCGCGACGACCATTTCGGCGCGGCATTCGATCGCGAGGCCAAATCGCCGGCGGTGTTCACCGTCGCGTATGTGGTGCGTGCGGTGTCGCCCGGCACCTACGTGCTGCCGCAAGCCTACGTGGAGGACATGTACCGCCCCGATCGTTACGGCCGGACCGGCACCGGCGCGGTCACGGTCACCGCCGCACGCTGATGATCGGGGCGTCGATGGAGCGCGCGGCGATGGACCGCACAGGTGACCTTCCCCCTCGCGGGAGGAGGTCGGGTTTCGGCGGGCGGCTGCGCCGGGCGACAGCGATCGTCGCGGCGGCCGTGGTGGGCGGAGTGATCCTGGCAGCACCGATGCTTGCGGTGTGGATTTCCTCGCTTGGGCCACCTCTGCTCGGCGAGGGGCTTGAGCTTTCGACCGCGGTGGTCGATCGCAACGGCCGGCTGTTGCGGCCTTATGCCACCAGCGAGGGCCGCTGGCGCCTGCCAACGATGGCGCGCGCGGTCGATCCCCGCTATCTGGAGTTGCTGATCGCCTACGAGGATAAGCGTTTTCATGCACACGGCGGCGTCGATCCGTTGGCTCTGCTGCGCGCGAGCGCGCAACTCCTCGTTCACGGCCACATCCTGTCGGGGGGCTCGACGCTTACCATGCAGGTGGCGCGGCTCCTAGAGCCGCGCACGGAACGTTCGTTCGCCGCCAAGCTGCGCCAGATCGTGCGGGCGATCGAGATCGAACGGCAGCTCAGCAAAGACGAAGTGCTGACGCTTTATTTGAACATGGCGCCCTACGGCGGCAATCTGGAGGGAATTCGCGCCGCCTCGCTGGCCTATTTCGGCAAGGAGCCGCGGCGATTGACGCTTGGTGAGGCGGCGCTGCTGGTTGCGCTGCCCCAGTCCCCGGAAGCGCGCCGGCCCGACCGGTCGGTGACGGTGGCGAAGGCCGCGCGCGACCGGGTGCTCGACCGGATTGCCGCGGACGGCATTTTCGATAGCGCCGAAATCGCGCGGGCGAAGGCCGAACCGGTGCCGGTGGAGCGCAAGCCGATGCCGACGCTAGCGCCGCACGCAGCGGACGATGCGGTCGCGGCGGCGTCGGGGCGGTCGATCGTGCGGCTCACCATCGACGCAACTTGGCAGGCAAGCCTTGAGGAACTCGCGCGCGAGCGGGCGCGGGCGCTCGGACCGGACATTTCCGTCGCGATCCTCGCGGTCGATCATGGGACCGGCGAGGTGCTGGCACGCGTCGGCTCGGCCGCTTATTTCGACGAGCGGCGGGCCGGCCAGGTCGACATGACGCGGGCGTTGCGCTCGCCCGGGTCGACGCTGAAGCCGTTCATTTATGGGCTTGGCTTCGAGGATGGGTTCATCCATCCAGAGACCCTGATCGAGGACCGCCCGGTCCGCTACGGCGCCTACGCGCCGGAGAACTTCGATCTGACGTTCCAGGGCACCGTGACGGTTCGCAAGGCGCTGCAGATGTCGCTCAACGTGCCCGCGGTCGCGGTGCTCGATCGGGTTGGGGCTGGCCGATTTGCGGCGCGGCTCCGTCAGGCGGGCGGCGCCCTTGTGCTTCCGACCGGCGAGGCGCCGGGCCTCGCCATGGGGCTCGGCGGCGTCGGCGTGCGGCTCTCTGATCTCGTCATGCTCTATGCCGGGCTGGCGCGGGGCGGGAGTACGTTGCCGCTAATCGAACGGCCCCCGGAAACAGTCTTGCTTGACGGCGCCGGCGCGCCGGCGGACGCAAGACGCCTGATGGAGCCGGTCGCGGCGTGGTATGTGGGCAATGTTCTGCTCGGTACGCCGCCACCCGACAATGCCCCGGCCGGGCGCATCGCCTTCAAGACCGGCACCAGCTACGGCTATCGTGACGCGTGGTCGGTCGGGTTCGACGGCAAGCGCACCATTGGGGTGTGGGTCGGCCGGCCCGACGGCGCGCCGGTGCCTGGGCTCGTCGGCCGCACTGCCGCGGCGCCGATTCTGTTCGATGCGTTCGCCCGCTCCGGCAAGGTGATCGCCCCCTTGCCGCCGGCGCCTCGTGCTGCCCTGTTTGCCAGCAACGCCAAGCTGCCGCCCCCGCTGCAGCGGTTTCGGCCGGCCGCGCTTGCGTTGGCGAGCGAGACCACGGAGCCGCCGCCGCGGATCATGTTTCCGCCCAACGGCGCGCGGCTCGAACTCGCCGGCGAGCGCGGTAGCCTCGATGCGTTGGCGTTGAAGATCTCGGGTGGCGTTGCGCCGCTTATGGTGCTCGTCAACGGCGTGCCGCTAGGAAACGCCAGTGCCCGGCGCACCCTCTTTTTCACGCCGGACGGCCCGGGTTTCGTGCGCCTCACGGTGACGGATTCCAAAGGCGCAGCCGACAGCGTGATGGTGCGGCTGCAATAAGGGCGGGTCGTTCACGGGCGGCTCGTGGCCGGCCTTGATGGGACGGTAATCGCCACCAATCGCTTACCAACGGCCAACTTGTTTGCGTCATGACCTCGCTCTAAGCTATTGGGGGGGCGCGCTTTTCTCGGCGGCCGCAATCGCGGCGCCGGTTTGAAGCGGGGCAGGACGGCAAGATGGCGGTCATTAGCGAGCATAAGGCTCGGAAGGGGTTCGGGAATTTAGGGATCGCCGCCCTTGGGGGCTTTGCGACCGCCTCTCATCTGCGCGTCATCGCGGTTCTGGTCGTGATGTCGCTTGCAGCCTTCCTGCCCGGCTTTTTCCAGATCCCGCCGGTCGATCGCGACGAGGCGCGCTTAGCCCAGGCGACCAAGCGGATGATCGAGACCGGCGATTACGTCGACGTCCGCTTCCAGGATGAGACACGCTACAAGAAACCGGTCGGCATCTACTGGCTCCACGCCGTTGTTGTCGAGATTGCCGAGACGGTCGACGGCGCGGAGGCGTCGCTGCTGCGGGCCGCGGTCGGCTCGATCATGCTGTCCATTGCGGCCTATGCGGTGACCTTTCCTGCGATGCGAGGCCTGTTTTCGTCGGTGGCGCTGGCAAATTACGTGCGTGGCGCCAATTGCCACGATCCCGGGCAGGCCATCACCATTGCGGCATACCGTTCGGAGCGTGCGCTTTGATGGTGGCCGGTGGAGCGGGTGAGCGCGCCCGCGGCACCGCGGCGACCCGCGTGTCCGCGATGCTCGGCAATATCAGGAATGCGCTTGCGATCGTGGTCCGCCCGCCACGTCCGGTTCCCGCCGAGTTCGTTCCAGCGTGGCGCCGCCTGTGGCTTCAGGGTGCGATCGCCATCGCGGCGATAGGGTTCTCGATGGCTTTCCTGGATGGGCCGCTTTCTGACTTCGCGTCCGGGCTGCCGACATGGCTGGTCGATCTGTTCTTCGAGATCACGGACTTCGGCCGCTCCGCGTGGATCCTGGCGCCGGTTGGTGGATTGATCGTTCTCATTACGCTGTTGGCGTCGCCGCGGCTCGACTACATGTCGCGCGCCGTCCTTGCCATGCTGGTGACCCGGCTCGGCTATTTGTTCATTGCCGTCGGTCTGCCCGGATTGGTGGACACGATCGTCAAGCGCTGGATCGGACGCGTAAGGCCGTCCGTGCTCGGCCCATTTGCTTATGAGCCGTTCTCCTGGCGCTCGGAATTCGCGAGCTTTCCTTCGGGCCACGCAACAACGGCATTTGCGGCCCTGGTCGCGATCGGCGCGATCTTTCCGGGTGCGCGCCCGTTGCTGTGGGCTTACGCAATACTCATCGCGGCTAGCCGGATTATGGTGCTTGCGCATTATCCGAGCGACGTCATCGCCGGTGCAGCGGTTGGGGCATTCGGCGCTCTGTGGGTGCGCGACTGGTTCGCGGTTCGCCGGCTGGCCTTCCACGTCGGCACCGACGGCGGGGTGCATCCGATGCCGGGGCCGCGTTGGCGGCAAATCAAACAGGTTGCCGGTGCGCTGTTCGGCACCTAAAACGCGCCTGCATATAGACGTGTTTCACGCCGTTCGGACGGGGCGATCCCGGATTTTTCGAACGCGCGCATGGTGTTGCAGAAGCCGTCCGCTTCGGCAGACGGTTACGGGATCGAGTGATGGCGAATGCATTGATGACCGAGGCCAATTCCGTCCCAACCAGCGCGGCGGAGCCGCGTATCTCGGTGGTGGTCCCGGCACGCAATGAAGCCGGCAACATCGCGCCGCTGGTTGAAGAGATCGTGCGGGCACTGGCCGCGCACCGGCCATTCGAGATCATCTACGTCAATGACGGTTCGATCGACGGTACCGAGAATGAACTGCGGTCGCTCATGAACCAGCACGGCTTCCTGCGCCAGATCAAGCACGAAGTGTCATGTGGCCAATCGGCGGCGGTACGAAGCGGCGTTGCCGCCGCCCGGGCACCCATCGTGTTAACGCTCGACGGCGACGGCCAGAACGACCCGGCATTCCTTCCGGCGATGGTGGTAGCGCTGGAGCGCGACACCGAAGTCGGGCTGGTCGCGGGTCAGCGGATGGGACGCAAGGCATCGGGTTTCAAAAGGGCGCAATCGCGCGTCGCGAACGCCGCGCGCAACGCAGTGCTGCGCGACGGCACGCGGGATACCGGGTGCGGCCTCAAGGCGCTGCGCCGCGAGGTGTTCCTGGCGTTGCCCTATTTCGACGGTCTCCATCGATTTCTGCCGGCGCTGGTGCGGCGCGACGGATATCGCGTCGGCTATGTGGACGTGGTCGACCGGCCGCGCCTGCACGGCGTCTCGAACTACGGTCTATGGGACCGGCTGTGGGTCGGCATCCTCGATCTAGCAGGAGTTTGGTGGCTGATCCGGCGCAGAAAACGTGTCCCCGTTGTTTCGGAGGTTGTCCACAATGCTGATTAGTCTGTACCAGGCGGTAGGCGACTATATACAGAACGTATTCGTCTTGCGGTTGAACGGGTGGATCCTGCTCGGCTATGCTGGGCAGGCGCTGTTTGCCATGCGATTTATCGTCCAGTGGGTCGCGTCCGAGCGGGTCGGACGGAGCGTCATTCCGGTTGCCTTCTGGTTCTTCTCGATCGGCGGCGGGCGGTGCTGTTTGTCTACGCGCTCTACATCCGCGATCCGGTCTTCATTCTCGGGCAGGGGCTGGGGTTTTCGTTTACCTGCGAAATCTCTCATTTCGTATTTCGGGAACGTCGGGCACAGCTGGCAACATGATGGTACTGCTCCTTGACCCGGGGGTTCGCCGCGGAACGCGCCGACGCCCTTACGTAAAAATCGCAATTGACTATTGTTCGCAATGGGTTCTGATTGTCGGCTATGAGCATCGAAAGATCAACGCTACAACTCAATTCCATCGAGGTCGCAGCCCGGTCCTGGCTGGGTGAGGGGCCCCGCAAACCAGTCGTTGGCGACAGAGATTTTTGATCTCTGCGCGCGCTTGGATGCGCAGATGCCATCGCTCCCGGCGGCATCACTCGGCATTGTGATGGCGCTTGTCTTCGTCCTCGTTACCGATGCGGCTGTTGCTGCTGATGCGCTCCATCCAGGAATTGCCGCCAGTCGCGCTGACGTTCCTGATCCCGATCGTGGTTGCGGCGATCCGCTGGGGTACGCTTTCCGCCGCAGTTACGGCTATGGGCGGGGCAGCGTCGGTCATCTTCTTCTTCTATAGCCCCTTTTACTCGTTCAGCACCGCGGATCGCTCCCGCGTGCCCTCGGGATCATCGTCTTCCTCAGCGTGTCGTTGGTGCTCGGCCATCTGGCGGCAAGGACGCGTCGCGATGCTGCGCGCGCGCTCAAGCGCGAAAACGAGATCCGCGATCTCTACACGTTCTCGCAACGGATTTCCGCCGCCCACTCGCCGGCCGGCATCTTCGAGGCCATGCAGCAGCATTTGGGCATGCTGGTCGGCCGCAAGCGTCCTGCTGTTCGACTCGCTCGGGACCTTGGAGGCGAAATCCGAGCGGCTCGGCGATGTGGAAATCCCGAAGGCTGTGGCGGAAGCCGTCGTCAAGAACAATATCAGCCGATGCCGATAGCTCCAAGGGCATCGTCATCGACGACGAGCGCGAGAGCGCATGGCTGGTCCGGCCGGTGTCCACCAACACGGCGGATTTCGGCATCATAGCCGTCGAACTCGGGCGGCGGACCGAATTCTTCGACGATTTGTGCGCTCGCGTCGTCGCCGTCATCAGCGATGCCGGGCTTGTCGCTCGAGCGGCTGGGCCTTGCCCGCACGATTGCCGAGGCGCGTACGCGCGCCGAAACCGAGCAGCTTCCGCGAGGCGCTGATCGGCTCGGTCTCGCACGAGTTGCGCACGCCGCTGTCCTCGATCCTCGGCGCTTCCACGGTGCTGTCGTTGGCGCCGGAGGTGACCGGCAATTTGCGCCTGAAGAAGCTCGCTTCGTTGATCCATCAAGAATCCGAACGGCTCAATGTCGAAATCCAAAATATTCTCGACGCCTCGCGCATCAGCAGCAACGGCCTGCAGACCAAGCTCGAATGGGCGGAACCGGCTGACTTCGTCAACGCCGCGCTGCAACGCTGTCGTAATCGCCTGGCGAGCCGCACGGTCGAGGTGACGCTGCCGGAGGAACTGGTTCTGCTGACGTATCGACTTCGTTCTGATGGAACGCGCGCTTGGACAGATTCTCGACAATGCCGCAAAATATTCGCCGCCCGAGTCTGTTATTATGGTGCGTGGGCAGCATGAAGCTGGCCAATTCGCCATCGCGGTGACCGATCAGGGGGCCGGCCTCGATACCGACGACCGGGTCGCTGCTCGGGCAGAAGTTCTTTCGCGGCAATCGGCACTCGCAAATCACGTCGGGGCTCGGGCTTGGTTTTTGGATCGCCAACGCCTTCGTCGCCGCCAATCACGGGACGGTCGAGGCCACCAGCGAAGGCGTGAACAAGGGCATGACGGTAACCATTCGGCTGCCCTTGTCGATCAAGGAGAGCCATAAGGACTGATATGACCGACGGTGATCAACACGTGCTCATAATCGATGACGAGGCTCAAATTCGACAATTCGTGCGGGCCGGCATGGAGCTTGGGGGCTACCGTGTCTCCGAGGCGGCGAACGGCAACGACGCCCTGCGGGAGATTACGCTCCATCCGATTGATCTCGTGATTCTCGATCTCGCATTGCCCGACATCGACGGGTCCGAGTTGCTGGAACGGATCAGGGCGTGGACCGGCGTTCCGGTGATCATCCTGTCGGTGCGGGCCGGAGAGGCCGAAAAGGTCAAATTGCTCGAACTTGGTGCCGATGACTATGTGGTGAAACCATTTTTCATGTCCGAATTGCTGGCGCGCGCCAAGGTGGTGTTGCGGCGGCAAAACGAGCGCAAGGACGGCGAGAGCGCCTTGAAATTGGACCGCCTCGTCATCGATTTCGCCGCCCGGACGGTCGCGCTCGACGGCAAGCGCGTCAACTTGACACCCAAGGAATACCGCTTGCTCCAGGTCTTGGCGCAGCATCCCGGGAAGGTCATCACTCACCAGAACCTTCTCAAGTCCGTGTGGGGCCAAGCGCATGTCAACAACACGCAGTACCTGCGGATTTTCGTGCGGAAGCTGCGCCAGAAGATAGAAGCCGATCCGAATCGGCCGAAGATTTTGTTGACCGAGCTAGGTGTCGGTTATCGACTGGACGACCCCGCTCGCGATCAGTTGCGCACCGATTAGAGGTCAGACCGAGCGATAATGCGCGGCACCCTTTTTCTCGACGACCTTCACGTCGGCCAGCAATTCAATGCGGGGCCCGTGTCGATAACCGCCGAAGAGATCATCCGCTTCGCGCGCGAATTTGACCCTCAGCCGTTCCACCTTGATCCGGAGGCCGCGAAAGCCACTCTATTCGCCGGCCTCGCGGCAAGCGGCTGGCATACCGCCGCGCTGACCATGCGCATGTTGACGGACGGTGGCATGCCGATCGCGACGGGGGTGATCGGCGTCGGCGGGGAAATTGCATGGCCGCTTCCGGTGCGGGCGGGCGATGAACTTCGTGTCGAGAGCGAGGTTCTCGACATCGTGCGGTCGCGCTCGAAGCCGAAACAGGCGATCGTGACGATGCGCAGTCGGACGCGGAACCAGAACGGCGAGATCGTGCAGGTCCTTACAGCGAAACTGGTGGTGTTCTCTCAAGGTTAGTGTCCGTCCGGAAAGAAGTTGAATCGCATGAATCGGATGTGATTCAAACAAGGTGGCCTGATTCTGGAGGGGCCGCCGATGTGGACGAACGAGAACCGGGCCAAATATGATCGCGATGGGCTGCGCTATCCAAGTGATCTCACCGATGCCGAATGGGCGCATATCGCCTCGCTGATTCCGCCGGCTAAACGTGGCGGCCGCAAGCGTTCCGTCGATGTGCGTGATGTTGTCAACGGCATCATGTTTGTCTTGAGCACGGGTTGCCAGTGGCGCTACGTGCCGAAGGACCTGCCGCCGCGTAGTACGCTGTTCGATTATTTCGACCTGTGGACTTGGGATGGTACGCTGGAGCGGATTTATCACGCGCTTTATGTGAAGTGCCGCGAGGCCATGGGCCGGGAAGCCAGCCCGACCGCCTGCATCATTGACAGCCAGAGCGTCAAGGGCGCGGAAAAAGGGGGCGCTGCATTGATCCGAGCGGCTACGACGCGGGCAAGAAGGTTAAAGGAAAGAAGCGGCATATCCTCGTCGATACGCTAGGCCTGCTGCTGCATGTGGTGGTGCATCCCGCCGACATCCAGGATCGCGACGGCGGCGCGCTGGTGCTGTCGAGCTTGTTCGGCCTTTACCCGTTTTTGCGCAAGCTCTTTGCTGATGGCGGCTATCAGGGGCCCCAGTTCAGCGCAGCCCAGCGGAAAGCCTTGCCGCATCTTGCAACCGAGATCGTGAAGCGCTCCGATCAGGCGAAAGGCTTCAAAGTCCTCCCGCGACGCTGGGTGGTCGAACGCACGTTTGCATGGCTTGGCCGCTGTCGAAGGCTCGCAAAGGACTTCGAAAACCTATCCCGAAACGCCTTGGCGTTCGTTCGCCTCGCCTCGATCCGCATTATGTTGCGAAAGCTCTGCGCAGCAGCATGAACTTCCCGGACAAACTCTTAGAGAAGCGTGGTAGAGCGCGGTATTCCTGCGCTGAGACAGATTAAAATGCTTCCATGATTACTTGGCCGTAACGAATTCGTAAGTCAAACGTAACTTGTATTCTTAGACGAACAGATATCTCATGGTCTCCAGATTGGTATTCAACAGGAGATCTCCATGTTCAAGAAAGTCGTCATGGTTGCGGCCGCGCTGACGCTGCTCGCGTCGGCGGTCGTCTATGCTCAGCAACGACCAGCCGGGCCGGAGTTCGGACGCAACGCGCAGACACGCGTTGAAGACCGCGCCGCGTTTCTCGATGCGCGCCTCGCCGCCATTCATGCCGGGCTGCGCTTGTCGGCGGATCAGGAAAAATCCTGGCCAGCGTTGGAGCAAGCCTACCGCGACCTTGCGGCGCTCCGCGCGCAGCGGCGTGACGGTGAGCGTGACGGTCGGCGTGGCCAGGTGAGAGATCCGATCCAGCGCGCCCAGCGTGGTGCGGAAGCGCTTGCTGCCCGCAGCGCCGCGCTCAAGCGCTATGCGGATGCTGCGGCGCCGCTCTACCAGGGTCTTGATGACAATCAGAAGCGGCGGTTCGCGGTCCTGTCGCGGGTGCATCGGCGGCACAATCGTGAATTCGCCTCCTTGCGTGGCGAGCGCAACGAGCGTGGCGACCGCGGCAATTTCAGCACGGTTCGCTGAACGGAAAGTCAGGCGCGTTCCCTCCCAATCCGCGCCTTGCGGCGAGCCGCCAGGGTCAAACCTGGCGGCTCGTTCGCGTTTCAGCGCGCCGTCGCGAAGGCCGCGAACCCGCGCTCCAGATCAGCCATAAGGTCGGATACGTCCTCAAGGCCGATATGAAGGCGCACAGTCGGCCCACCGGGCGCCCACGATGTCGCCGTCCGCACCGGCGCGCAGTCGAACGGGATGGCCAGGCTCTCGAAGCCGCCCCACGAAGCGCCGATCCCGAATAACGCGAGCGCGTTGAGGAATGCGTGGACGGCCGCTATCGGCGCCGGCTTGAAGACAACTCCGAACAGGCCGCATGCCCCGGCGAAATCGCGCTTCCAGATGGCGTGGCCCAGGTGGCTTTCCAGGGCAGGATGCAGCACGCGCAGGACTTCCGGCCGCGCCTCCAGCCATCGCGCGACCTTCATGCCGGCGGCAAAATGTTGGGCAAGCCGCACGCCGAGAGTCCGCAGGCCACGCAATCCGAGAAACATGTCGTCGGGCCCCACGCACAGTCCCATCTCGTAGACGGTTTCGTTGAGGCGACGTGCGGTCGCCTTGTTCGCCGCGACCACACCCAACATGAGATCGGAATGTCCGCCTATGTACTTGGTGCCGGACTGGATCGAAAGATCGACGCCCTTGTCGAAGGCACGAAAATAGACCGGGCTTGCCCAGGTGTTGTCCATCAGCACCGCGGCATTGCGTGCATGTGCCGCGGCGGCGATTGTCGGAATATCCTGGATTTCAAAACTCAAAGATCCGGGGCTTTCGACGAATACGGCGGTGGTGTTGGGTTTCATCAGGGCGGCGATGCCGGACCCAATCGTTGGATCGTAATAGGTGGTCGCAACGCCGTAGCGGGTCAGGATGGTATCGCAGAATTTGCGCGTCGGTCCGTAGGCGCTGTCGGTGACGAGAATATGGTCGCCGGCGCGCACAACCGACAGCAGTGCCGCTGAGATCGCCGCCAGTCCCGACGGCAGCAGGGCGACCTCTTCGCATTGCGCGCCCTCGATATCCGCGAGCGCGGTTTGCAATGCTTCCGAGGTGGGCGTTCCGCGCCGGCCGTATTGATAGCGGCTGCGATGAGCGACGTAATCCTCGGCGTTTGGATAGAGCATTGTCGAGGCGTGGTACACCGGCGTGTTGACATAGCCGTGATGGGCGAAGGGATCGCGCCCGCCATTCGTCAGTCGCGTCGCCATAGCATAATCGCGACGGTCGCCGCCGGCTTTGCTCGTCATGATAGCTCCCTTGGCTCCGGAAACCGCCCTCCGGCACGCCGCGTCGCGAGATGAGAAGGGCGACCATTAACGTCGGGATTATGCGATTGCGTCAACCCCTTGACCTTGATCGGCAACCGGCCTCTAGTTGCTGCGCGGGACAGCGGAAATCGGAAGGCACACACGGATGCGGGCATGAATTAGGCCGGGCGTCGGATCTCAAGTCGCGTCTCGCGATGCGGTTTGCATGGCGGCTGTGTGGAGGTCATTGCGGATCAGGTTTTCCGTCGCGGTGGTGCTGAGAGTGAAGTCTAGGAGGTGTAAGATGAAGCGGTTTGCCCAGGGGTGGCTGGCGGCGACTGCAGCGTTGTTGGTTACCGGAGCTGCTGGCGCCGGGACGCTCGACACGGTCAAACAGCGCGGATCGCTTAATTGCGGCGCCAACGGGCAACTGCCGGGATTTGGCCTGCCGGACGCCCAGGGCAACTGGGCGGGCCTTGATGTCGACTTATGCCGCGCCATTGCGGCGGCGATCTTCAATGACGCCAGTAGGGTAAAATTCGTGCCGTTGACCGCGCAGGTACGATTCACTGCGCTGCAGACCGGTGATATCGATGTGCTCGTGCGCAACACCACGTGGACGCTGTCCCGAGACACCCAGCAGGGGTTCAACGCCACCGGAATTAATTATTTCGATGGCCAGGGATTTATTATCCGCAAGTCGCTGAAACTGAATTCGGCGCTCGAACTCAATGACGCGGCGATTTGCGTGCAGCAGGGGACCACGACTGAACTCAATCTCGCGGATTTTTTCCGCGCCAATCGGATGCGGCTTAAGACCGTAACCTTCGCGACGCTCGACGAATCGGTGAAGGCCTACGAAACCAACCGTTGCGATGCTTTTACCACCGATGCGTCGGGCCTCTACGGCGTGCGCCTCAAGCTCGCCAAGCCGGATGATCACGTCGTTTTGCCGGAAATCATCTCCAAGGAACCGCTCGGGCCGTTCGTGCGCCACGGTGACGACCAATGGTTCGACATCATCAAATGGGTGCACTTCGCCATGCTCAACGCGGAGGAGCTCAACGTCACCCGGGCGAATATCGAGGAACAGATGAAATCCGATAATCCGGAGATCAAGCGGCTGCTCGGCAGCGAAAACAATTTCGGAGAGCAACTTGGATTGACCAAGGACTGGGCCTATCGCATCGTCAAGCTGGTGGGGAACTACGGCGAAGTTTTCGAGCGTAATGTCGGCCAGGGCTCGCCGCTCAAAATCGCCCGGGGTCTCAACGCGTTGTGGAACAAGGGAGGCGTGCAATACGCGCCGCCAATTCGTTGATCGGGCGTGCCGCAGGGGCCTTTGATGGTGCCACCGCAGGAGAGCGCGCCGCGCGTCCCGTTCTATCGCGATCCGACAATGCGCGGGCTTGTGCTGCAAATTGCGCTTTGTTTGGCCCTCGTCCTCCTCGGCTACGGTGCGATCCATAACGCAGCCGAGAATCTCGCACGGGCGAAAATCGCCTCCGGCTTCGGCTTCTGGGACGTTACCGCGGGGTTTGACATCAGCCAGACGCTGATCGATTACAACGCGCAGAGTTCGACCTATGGCCGAGCCTTCTGGGTCGGTCTCCTTAACACTCTTCTGGTGGCCGCGCTCGGCATTGTGCTCGCAACCGTTCTCGGCTTCGCGATCGGCATCGCGCGGCTCTCGAGAAACTTTCTGGTGGAGCGGCTCGCCACCTTCTATGTCGAGTTCATACGCAACGTGCCGCTGCTGCTGCAGCTTTTGTTCTGGTACAACGCGGTCCTCAAGACTTTGCCGGACATAGCCACGAGCGCCGCATTGCCGGGCGGCATTCTCCTCAACAACCGGGGTCTGTTCACGCCACGGCCGTTGTTCGCCGACGGCGCGCAAATTCTTGGCGTTCTCGCGGCTGTGGTTCTTGGGGCGGTCGCCTTCAATGTCCTGGCGGCCAGGAGCGCACGTTTGAAGCGGGCAATCGGCATCCGTTTCGTTGGCACTTTGTTGATTTTGATCGGGGTGCCGGGGGCGGTGCTTCTCGCGATCGGCGGCCCCTTCGAGTTCGATTACCCGGTTCCCGGTCGATTCAACGTCCGTGGTGGCGTCGAAATCCTTCCGGAATTCATTGCCCTGTTATTGGGCCTCTCCGTATATACAGCGGCGTTTATCGCGGAAGCCGTGCGCGCCGGCCTCATGTCGGTCTCGCGCGGGCAGACGGAAGCTGCCCAGGCGCTTGGCCTCCACCGCATGCAGACGCTGCGCCTTATCGTCATTCCTCAGGCGATGCGCGTCATCATTCCGCCGCTCACCAACCAATACCTCAATTTGACGAAGAATTCCTCACTTGCGGTCGCCATCGGTTATCCGGACCTCGTCCAGATCTTTGCCGGCACCGTGCTCAACATTACCGGCCAGGCCGTCGAGGTCGTCGTCATCACCATGGCGGTCTATTTGAGCTTCAGCCTCGTTACCTCGCTGGCAATGAATCTGTATAGCGCCCGCTTCGCCCTGGTGGAGCGGTGACTGCGATGGACGCCCCTGCACTCGGGAACGCAACGGTGTCATCCGGGCCGCCGTCCGCTTATGTGCGCACGGCTCCAGCCCCTGTGTTGGCGCCGCCGGCCGCGACTGTTGGCGTTCTCGGTTGGATCAGGATCAATCTGTTTCCCAACGTGGCAAGTGGCGCGCTCACGATCCTGATTGCCTTGCTGCTGATTTGGGCGTTGCCGCCCATTGTCGATTTCCTGCTGATCGATGCGACGTGGAGCGGATCCGATCGCGGGGCCTGTCTGGCATCGGCCGCGCGTCCCGAAATCGGCGCCTGCTGGCCATTCATCGGCGACCGCCTTGCCTACATCATATACGGTTCTTACCCGATTTCCGGCCGCTGGCGGGTCGACGTGTTCTTCGTGATGCTCGCGATCGGCACGGCTTGGCTCTTGTGGCTGGAGGCGCCCCGCCGCGATTTAGGCGCGCTTTATTTCTTCGTCGTTCTGCCGACTGCGTCCTTCATGCTGCTTCACGGGTTTACGCCGCTTGGCCTTCCGATCGTCGATACGGGATTATGGGGCGGCATGATGGTCACCATCGTGGTCGCCACGGTCGGCATCGTGGTGTCGCTGCCGATCGGCATCGTGCTGGCGTTGGGACGGCGTTCCGGGATGCCGGCGGTGCGGCTGTCCTCGACCGTATTCATCGAATTCGTGCGCGGCCTGCCGCTGATCACCGTGCTGTTCATGGCGAGCGTCATGCTGCCGCTCTTCGTGCCGGAAGCGTGGTCGCCGGACAAATTGATGCGGGCCCTGGTCGGCGTTGCCCTGTTCGCCTCCGCCTATATGGCCGAGGTTGTGCGCGCGGGCTTGCAATCCGTCCCCAAGGGCCAGTACGAGGCGGCGCACGCGCTTGGGCTTGGTTATTGGCAATCCCTACGTCTTATCATCCTGCCGCAGGCCCTCAAGGTGACGATCCCGAATATCGTCAACAGTTACATTGCACTCTTCAAAGACACGACACTGGTGTTTTTTGTCGGCATCTTCGATTTCCTCAAGACGATCGAAGTGGCGCGCGCGGATCCCAAATGGGCGACGCCGGTGACGAGCACCACCGGCTACGTCTTTGCGGCGCTCGTCTATTTTGTTTTCTGCTTCGCCATGTCGCGTTATTCGCGCCGCATCGAGTTGAGGCTCGCGGCCGGAGATAGGCGATGAGCATGAGGCAGGCCGGCGATGCGGTGGCCGCCGATCTCGCGGTCGATATCTCCGGATTACACAAATGGTACGGCGAATTCCACGTGCTGGCGGAAATCAATCTCAAGGTTGCGCGCGGCGAGCGGATCGTGATCTGCGGCCCTTCCGGATCCGGGAAATCGACGCTGTTACGATGCATCAACCGGCTCGAGGAATTCCAGCGCGGCGAAATCATTGTTGACGGCATGGTACTGACCAAAGACGTCAGGCGCGTCGATGAGATCCGGCGTGAAGTCGGAATGGTGTTCCAGCATTTCAATCTTTTTCCGCATCTGACCGTACTTGAGAACTGCACGCTGGCGCCGATTCAGGTGCGCGGCATGCCGAGGAAACTCGCCGAGGAAAGAGCGATGCTGTTGCTCGAGCGGGTGAAGATACCCGAGCAAGCGGGGAAGTATCCCAACCAACTCTCGGGCGGCCAGCAGCAGCGCGTCGCGATCGCGCGGGCGTTATGCATGGGTCCCAAGCTCATGATGTTCGATGAGCCGACCTCCGCGCTCGATCCGGAGATGGTCAAGGAGGTGCTGGACACCATGGTTCAACTGGCCAACGAGGGCATGACCATGCTGGTTGTCACCCACGAAATGACGTTCGCTCGCCAAGTCGCCGACCGCATCGTGTTCATGGATGCCGGTGAGATCGTCGAAATCAACATACCGGTCGAGTTTTTTGCCAATCCGCGACACGAACGGACCAAGCTGTTTTTGAGCCAGATTCTGCGCTAGGGTTGACAGCAAATAGGCGCGATAGTGCCGCGAGGTTGGGCCGTAAAACCGGTGCGTCAGGCAGGACCGGTCGCCACGGGCAGGTCGGTTCGCGCACCCCACTCGGACCACGAACCGTCGTAGAGCGCCACCGGTTCCTTGCCAAGTGCATCGAGTGCCAGCCAGAGAATCGCGGCCGACACGCCTGAGCCGCAGCTCGTGACTACGGGCTTGTCGAGATCGACGCCACCGGCAGCGAAGGCTTGGCGCAGCCGCTCCGGTGGCAGCAGCGTGCCGTTCATCACCACCGTCGTGGACGGCACATTATACGAGCCGGGCATGCGGCCCGACCGAACGCCCGGTCGCGGTTCGGCCGCTTCACCGCGAAAGCGCTCGGCCGGCCGGGCATCGACCACTTGGGCGCTGCCCGATGCAAGCGCTTGGCGGACCCGATCTATCGAGGCGACGGCATCGCCGCGCCCATGCGCCGTAAACGTCCGCGGCGGGCGCGTCACCGTGCCGGCCTCGAGCGGGCGGCCCTCGGCCTTCCACTTCGGCAGTCCACCATCGAGGATGTAGACGTTGTTGGCACCGAACAGACGGAACGTGAACCACACCCGCGGCGAGGAGAACATGCCGTGGCCGTCATAGGCGATGATGGTGTCCTGCTCGCCGATGCCGAGCTTTCCAACCGCCGCAGCGAATTCGGCGGGCGCCGGCAGCATGTGAGGAAGGTCGGTCGAATGGTCCGCAACCTGATCGATATCGAAACGCAGCGCACCAGGAATGTGGCCTGCGAGATATTCGGCGGTCGCGTCCCGATTCATCGCCGGCAAATAATACGAGCCGTCCAGCACGACGACTCCGGGTTCGCCAAGATTGGCGGCGAGCCACTCGGTCGTCACAAGGCTGTTGGAGATCGGATGTTTGGGCGGAGTTACCATTTTTTCCTTCTGTCACTGTCTCTCGAACGGCACGTCGAGGGTCGACTTGCGTTCCATCCAGTCAGGTACCGGTAAACCCTTCGAACGCAGGAAGGCCGGATTGAATAACTTGCCTTGATAGCGGGTGCCGTAGTCGCACAGCACCGTGACGATGATGTGCCCGGGTCCGAGTTCGCGGGCAAGCCGGATGGCGCCCGCCACGTTGATGCCCGACGATCCGCCCAGGCACAGACCCTCGTGTTCGAGCAGGTCGAAGATGATGCGCAAGGCCTCTTCGTCTGGGATGCGATATGCGGTATCGATCGGTGCGCCTTCGAGATTCTTGGTGATGCGGCCTTGTCCAATCCCCTCAGTGATCGACGAGCCTTCCGATTTGAGTGTGCCGCTGGTGTAGTAGCTGTAAAGCGCCGCCCCCATGGGATCGGCGAGCGCGATCTTGACGGCCTTGTTGCGCTCCTTGAGCGCGATGGCAATGCCCGCGAGCGTCCCGCCGGTGCCCACCGAACAAACGAAACCGTCGACCTTGCCGTCGGTCTGATTCCAGATTTCCGGCCCGGTGGTTTCGACATGTCCGTTGCGGTTGGCGACATTGTCGAACTGGTTGGCCCATATGGCGCCATGGGGCTCGGTCTTTGCAAGCTGCTCGGCGAGCCGACCGGATAGCTTCACGTAGTTGTTGGGGTTGGCATAGGGCACAGCCGGCACCTCAACGAGCTCCGCGCCGCACAGCCGCAGCATGTCCTTCTTTTCCTGGCTTTGGGTGTCGGGGATCACGATGACACTGCGGAAGCCGAGCGCGTTGCCCACCAGCGCAAGGCCGATGCCGGTGTTGCCGGCGGTGCCTTCGACGATGACCCCGCCCGGACGCAGCCGGCCATTTTTTATCGCATCCTCGATGATGAACAGCGCCGCCCTGTCCTTGACCGATTGGCCCGGATTCATGAACTCGGCCTTGCCGAGAATGGTGCATCGCGTCTGTTCCGATGCACGCTTGAGCAGGACCAACGGGGTATTGCCGATGGCTTGGGTTATTCCGTCGCGAATTTGCATGTAGGCTTCTGATCCCGAGCCGCGTTTGAAGGCGAAGCGCGAACCTATCGGGGAAACTTCGCGGCCACAAGTTCGAGGAATTTCGCCTATTGTTCAGGCTGTTCGGGCAAAAATCATCTGCCGGACGTCGATATTACGGGAGAGAAAACCGGCCTCGCAATAGGCAAGGTAGTATTCCCACAGGCGTCGGAATCGCTCGTCGAATCCGAGCGGCACCAAGCCTGGCCATGCCTGGCGGAAACGCTCGCGCCACGCCGCGAGCGTACGTGGATAATCGTCGCCGAACACCTTCTCGGCGACGAGCGAGAGGCCGAAATGGTTGCCGAGGCCCCTGAGAACGCCGGGTGAGGGCAGCATGCCGCCGGGAAACACATAGCGGCGGATGAAATCGACGTCGCGCCGGTAGCTGGCGAAAAAACGGTCCTGGATCGTAATGGTCTGAATGCCCGCGATACCGCCCGGGACCAGGCGCTGGCGCAACTGGCGGAAATAGGTCGCCCAGAACTCCTCCCCGACGGCCTCGATCATTTCGATCGACGCGACGCGATCATAAACGCCATATTCGTCGCGGTAGTCCTGAAGTCTGATATCGACATGCTCGACGAGCCCAGCGTCGAATATGCGCTTTTTCGCGTAATCGAATTGTTCTCGGCTGATGGTGAGCCCGACCACGCGCGCGCCGTAAGTCCGGGCCGCGAATTCCGCGAAGCCTCCCCACCCGCATCCGATCTCGAGCACGCTCTGACCGGGCGCCAACCCGATCTGCTCCGCGAGGCTTTGGTACTTATACCGCTGAGCGGCCGCAAGATCGACGGCGTCCTGCGCAAACAGCGCCGACGAATAGGTCATGGTCTCATCGAGCCAGCTTTCGTAGAAGCGGTTGCCAATGTCGTAATGGGCATGGATGTTGCGCTTCGCGCGATGGCGCGTGTTGCGGTTCATGAAATGGCGAAGCCGCTGCACGACGCGCACGAGCGGTTTGTTATCGAGCATCGTCTGGATGAGATCGTGATTGACGCTGAACAAATAGAGAAACTGGGTAAGGTCTGGTGTTTCCCATTCGCCGCGCAGATAGGCCTCGGCGATGCCGATATCCCCGCCGCCGATGAAGCGGCGCCCGAAGCTGAAATCATTGACGACCATGACAGCGGTGGGCCCGGGCTCGGCACCGCCAAAGCGAAGCCTCCTGCCGTCGGGCAGCACCGCTTCAAGCGTGCCGCGGCGCAGCTTCGCCGCGAACGTAAATGCGAGCCGAACCGTAGGAGGCAAGCCCGCAAGCGCGTCATGCGCGGTCGTGGAAGTGACGGCGATTGAATCACTCATCTCGCAGCTCACAACGAAGTCCCCGACGATTCAGATCACCGAAATATAATAACAAATTCACCAGATGCAGTGAAAAATGGTCGATTGGGTCGAAATACGGCTCACTCGCCGTTGGGTCTCACCAAATTCAGCGCCGCCAGTGCCCGAGCGCGCGCAGCCTGATGGTCGACGATGGGCGCAGGGTAGCTTTTTCCGATCACCACCTTGGCGGACGCGACCTCCAAGGGTGGGGCGTCGAATGGGGCGTGGATGGTTTCGGCCGACAGGCGGGCGAGTTCGGGCACGAAGCGCCGGATGTAATCTCCCTGTGGATCGAATTTTTCGCCCTGGAGAATCGGATTGAAGATGCGGAAGTAAGGAGCCGCGTCAGCTCCCGAACCCGCCACCCACTGCCAATTTGCCGGATTGCTGGCGATATCCGCGTCTACCAGGGTGTCCCAGAACCACTGCTCGCCCAGACGCCAGTCGATGAGGAGGTGTTTGACGAGGAAGGAGGCGGCCACCATACGTACCCGATTGTGCATCCAGCCGGTTTCCCAGAGCTGCCTCATGCCGGCATCCACAAGTGGGTAGCCGGTGCGGCCAGCCTGCCACGCCGAGAGTGCGGCGGCTTCGGTGCGCCAAGGGAAGCGATCGAAACGGGAGTTGAAGTTGCGTGCAGCCAGGTCGGGATGATGATGCAGCAGATGATAACAGAACTCGCGCCATCCCAGTTCCGACAGGAACTTCTCCACGTCCAGGGGTCGCGCCGTGCGGCGTGACTGTGCCGCATGGCTGCAGATATGCCAGACTTGGAACGGGCTGATCTCGCCGAATCGCAGATGCGGCGACAGACGCGACGTGTGAGCAAGGTCAGGTCGGTCGCGCAGCGCAGCATAACCCTGCACGTGCTCTTCGAGGAACCCCACGATGCTGGCGTGGGCGCCGGCTTCGCCCCGCGTCCAATTCGCGCGCATCCCGGCGGCCCAATCCGGGCGGGTCGGCTCTAGTTTCCACGACTGCAGGGTGTCGCTGGCCAAGCCGTTGAGGCCGTTGATCCGCCGTGGCGCGGCTAACGGTGTCCGAGGCTCGCCGATCGTTTTCAGATGACGCCAGAAGGGCGTGAAGACTCGGAACGGGAGGCCGCCCTTGGAGCGCACCTCGCCGGGGTCATGCAACAGGTTTGCCTGAAACTGTGTCACCTCGACCGCCGTCTCGCCCAGACGGGAGGCTATGGCGCGATCGATCGCGATTCCGGCAGCGTCGTGGCGTCGATTTATGTAAAGCGCCCGGGCGCGGAATTTCGACACGAGGTCAGGAATGACGGCGTCGGCGGCGCCACGGGCGAAAACCAGCGAGCCGCCGCGTTCACGCAAGGACAAGTCCAATGCGCGCAGAGAGCCGGCAAGCCACCAGCGTGCTGCCCCGCCAAGCCGGCGAAGACCGGCGCTTACTTCATCCTGCACGTAAACGCAAATGACGGGTCGGTGGGATATCGCGGCGGCCGCGAGCGCGGGATTATCCGCTAGCCGCAGGTCGTCGCGGAACCAGACGATCGCTGGGCCGCTATCCGGCGCCGCATGGCGGGATGCGGCCATCTATCGGGATCGATTGGGTTGATGCGAGTCAGAATGGGGCAATGGCGTGCTATCCATCAGAAGCGGATAAAATACCAATTCGGCGGAAAAGCAATTGTCAACCGTGGCTCGAAATCCGACGCGCGGTCGCCAAGCTGTTCAGACATTCTAACCGAACGGCACCCTAGCCTTTTGGCGTGCTAGCCAATTTGGCCCGCAAATTGCGAAACCGGGGGGTATAGCGATGCCCGACGACATCGGCGCATTATTTACAGTATCCGTTTATGTGGAGTCGATGCTCGGGCTGCTTCTGCTGTTTACCTGGGTGCAGAACTTCGAGATCAAGGCAGTCGCCTGGTGGGGAAGCGCTCATCTCCTGCGAGCGGGCTCAATCGCCCTGTTCGGTATGTACGGGTGGCTGCCAAAAATCGTCACGATTGATCTCGCCGGTGCAATCCTACTGACGTCGTTTGCCATCACATGGACCGGCGCTCGGGTGTTCGGCGGGCATAGGCCCAGCCTCATCTTTGTGTTCGCGGGGGCGGTCAGCTGGCTGATCGCCTGCCGGCTGCCGGAGATCGCCCAATCCGTTGCACTGCGGGCTGTGCTGAGCGCGGCGATCATCGCGACCTATACTTGGCTCGCGGCGGTCGAAATCTGGTGCAACAGCAGAGGTCATCTGGTTTCCCGCATTCCGGCGTGTTTCATGCTGTTCGCGTATGGCGCCTTGTTCCTGCTGCGCACGCCGCTCGCTGTGGTGATGCCGCACCCCGCCGGAACGGAGCCGATTTTCGGCAGCGTGTGGCTCACTGTGTTGAGTTCGGAGGCGCTGCTGTTCACCATCGCGATTGCGTTCATTCTGATGGCGATGGCCAAGGAGTGCACGACTTATATGCACAAGACTGCTGCTTTGATCGATCCACTCACCGGAATCTGGAACCGGCGTGGATTTATTGGCGAAAATGATCGGTTGACGCAGGTACGGGGTAACAAGGCTGCGAAAGCCGCTGTGCTTTTTCTTGATCTCGATAATTTCAAGACGATCAACGATCGCCACGGTCACGCGGTCGGCGACCAGGTCCTGCAAATTCTAGCCGCGACGACCAAATCCGTCATTCGCTCGTCGGATTTCGTTGGCCGCCTCGGTGGCGAAGAATTTGCGGTGGTTCTATATGGCGCCCCGCGCGAAAACGCCCTGAGCATCGCAGAGCGGATCAGGTCTGCGTTTGCCGACCATGCTGAGGTGATCGACGGCGAGCCTGTCGCAGCGACCGTCAGCATTGGGCTTGTGCTCCACGAGGGTCCAATCCTCGATCTCTCCGACCTGCTGTGGAGGGCCGATCAGGCGCTCTATCGGGCGAAGGAGCGCGGGCGCAATCGGGTCGAATTGCTCGGACCGGAGTGTTTTGCCAATGGCAATGAAAACATCCGTTCGTCCGATGTGCTGGATGCCCCGGCGCGGAACGTGGCGTGACCCGCTCCGCATTCACTAGCGATGAAATAGCCGGCGGTGGATTAGAACACCTTATCGAGCGGCCGCTTTGCCCTGCAGCGGCAACGGCTGATCCTCGAGCATTGCCGTGATAGAGATGCGCGCCGCTTCGCTTTCGATGCCGTGATGGGACAGGAGATCGTGGCATTCGGCCATGATGAGATCGACGTCCTGTAAAAGCTTGAGCCGTTTATAGTGATCCGGGTAGGCAAGCCCCATGCTCGCGCCAACAACCTCGAGCAGATTGAGCACCTGGAATGGCCAGTCGCGCTCATGGGCGCAGAGCTCACGATGGTCGACATGGTAGACGGCAACCAACGCGTCCACGCCGGCATCGCGCGCAGCCTCCAACTCCTGGAGTTGCAGCTTCTTCTTGTAATCGGGCAGCGTCCGCATCGCATTGCTCATCAGGCCGACGGCGGGCTGTTCAAGATCGACCAGTTCGACGCCCGGAACCGCGGCGAGCAGCGCGATGGCCGCTTCGACAACCCCCGGAATGCCGGGGTGGCGGTGCAATGCGACGCGCATGGGCACGGGCTTGCGGAGCAGCGGCAGAAGATCCTCGACCCGTTCTCCGAGGAAGCGCATGAACGGCGTCATTTCAAAGGGTCGGCTACCCACCTCGCGCTCATAGGCCGGCAGCATCACCTCGCCGAACTGGACCTGGCAGCTCGCGCACCACGTCAATACCTGCCCGGACCGAGCGAGTTTCTTCATGGTGTTCTGCGCCATGTTGGCGGACACGGCGGTGTCGCCGGTGCGCAATTGGCCGACACCGCAACAATGGGTCGGGCCGCCCATGACCTGATAGCTGACGCCGAGCGCATCCATAATATCAAGCGCCAGCAATGCGATGTGCGGAGTTTTTAGGAGATTGCAGCCAGTGTAAAAGACGAACTCGGGCGCCGCTGCGCCGGCGTTACCAGAGCTGCCGCCGGCGACCTTTTGGCCGAGCCGCGCCAACGCGTCGTCGGAAAGTTGCATTCGCGATTGCACGGTCACGTCGAGGCTGAGCTTGCGGAAGTGTTCCATCCCTTCGCGGCGTTGTTCGCGAGGAGCGGTCGTCGCTTTCGCCATCGCAAGCCGCGCCATCGCGAGCAGGAAGCGCGGATTGACGCCCTCGTCGCAGGCTTTGACGCAATCCCCGGAGAGCATGCAGGTCGAGGCCCAGCGGCGGGATGCTGCCGGACCATCGCCGGTGCGCAGAATGTCGATGACGCCCGTAATGACCTCCTGCGCCGGCGCCGTGACACCGGCAGGTGTTTTGACCGGACAGGCCTCGACACATTTTCCGCAGCGCGTACAGGCGTCGATCATCTCGTCGACGCGGCCGTTCAAGGTGTCTTCGAAAAAATTGCTCATGGGGTACCGACGCGGTTCGGGTAGCCGATTTGACTTCAATCTTGAGTGTACGCTCATCGCTGTGTCAGGCAAATCAAAGTCCGAAAAGCGTGGCTGTCGTGTGCCGCAGCGGCCGGGTTGCGGTCATGCGCCGCGCGCACCTTATTCCGGTGCCCGGCGGGGTGCTATATCCTAAACCTGGAGGGGCCGGGTGGGTTCGTGCGCTGGCGCACCCGTCATTGCTGATCAGCAATAAGGAGAACGATCATGCTCGCCCAAACCAAGCCGTCGGAAATCTCATTGAATGTTCCGTTTGATGCGGACCGGCTGGACCGCCTGATGGAAGAAGCCGGTCTCGATGTCCTCGTGGTGACGTCCAAGCACAATGTTCAATACCTGCTGGGCCGCCATCGCGCCTTTTTCTTCGATTACATGGATGCCATGGGGCTCAGCCGCTATCTGCCGGTTTTCATCTATGTCAAAGGCGCCTTGGAGAAGGCCGCCTACGTCGGCCATCGGCTGGAAGGCTTTCAAAGTGAGCTCAAGCCGTTCTGGGTCGCAACCTCGCACAGACTTCGGCTTCAGGTTCGGTCGACGCCATGGAGAAGGCGATCGCCCACATCCGTCGTCTGGGCCTGCCGTTGCGCCGAATTGGTGTCGAAACCGCGTTTCTGCAGTTTGACGCCGGCATGGCATTACGCAACGCTTTCCCGGGCGTCGAAATTGCCGACACGCTCGTGGTGCTGGAGCGGCAGCGCGCTCGCAAAAGCACTGAGGAACTGGAAAAGCATCGGATCGCCTCCGATCGCGTGATCGAGTTCCATGCCGGCGATTATCGCCAATCACGGCCCTGGGACGAGCAAGGACGAGCTGACCGAGGCGCTGCGCCGGGAAGAGACCAATCGTGGACTGACCTTCGAATATTGCTTGATCGCGGCGGGTGCCAGCCACAACCGTTCGCCATCACCGCAGAGATGGGAGACCGGCGATGTGCTGTCCGTCGATTCCGGCGGAAATTACCACGGCTATATTGGCGACGTCGCCCGTATGGCGATCCTGGGTGATCCGGATGCCGAGCTCAACGAACTGCTGGCCGAGATCGAGGAGATCCAGCAGGCGGCCTTCCGCGCGATCAAGGCGGGCACTATGGGTGGCAACATTTGCGCAGCCGCGGAGCCGTTGGTACGGCGATCGCGCCAGCACAACCACCTGCATTTTCTGGCCCATGGTATGGGTCTTGTCAGCCATGAGGCGCCGCGCCTGACCAACAACGGGCCAATACCCTACACCGATGATGACGCCCATCGTCCGCTCCAGTCCGGTATGGTAATTTCGGTGGAGACGACGCTACAGCATCCCCGTCGTAGCTTCATCAAGCTGGAAGACACCGCGGTCGTGACCGACAGCGGTTATGAAATATTCGGCGACCGCGCGCGTGGCTGGAATCGCGGCGGCATTGCGCTATAGCGAAATAGATATAACGTTGGCCAAAAAAAGGGAGGACATCATGAACATCTCGCGCCGCAACTTGATCAAGGGGGGAGTTGCTGCCGGCCTCGCGCTTACCGGCGGATCGCCTTTCGCGGCGGTGGCGCAGCAGGCCGCGGCAAAGATGGTGGTCATCGATTCTCATGGCCACTACACCACCGAGCCAAAAGAAATCGGTGTTTTCCGCGAGGCCCAGATCGCGGCATTGCGCGGCGGTGGGCCGAAACCGTCGCTCGCAAGCGTCAAGATTAGCGACGACCAATTGCGCGAGAGCGTGCAGCCTCAGCTCAAGTTCCAGCGCGAGCGCGGTACCGACGTGACGCTGTTTTCGCCGCGAGCGGGTGGTATGGGGCATCACATCGGCAATGCCGAGACAAGCGCGGATTGGTCCCGCTTGTCGAACGAGGTCATATACCGCATCACCACGCTGTTCCCAGATAATTTCATCGGCGTCGGCCAATTGCCCCAGTCGCCTGGCGTGCGGCCGGACAACTGCATCGAGGAGTTGGAGCGGATCGTAAAGTCCTACGGATTCGTCGGCGTAAACCTTAATCCGGACCCGACCGGCGGCTATTGGCGCGATCCTCCGCTGACCGATCGCTATTACTATCCGATCTACGAGAAGCTGGTGGAACTCGATGTCCCTGCTATGATCCATGTCAGCGCATCGATCAATCCGAATTTCCAGGGAACCGGCGCGCATTACCTTGCCGGTGACACTACGGCCTTCATGCAGCTCTTGATGTCGGACCTGTTCAAGGATTTCCCGACGCTGCGTCTCATCATCCCCCACGGTGGCGGAGCGGTGCCGTACCATTGGGGCCGCTATCGCGGACTGGCCCAGGACATGAAGCGGCCGCCGCTTGAGGAATTGCTGCTCAAGAACGTGTTTTTCGACACCTGCGTCTACCACCGGGAGGGTGTCGAGATGTTGTTCAAGGTCATCCCGGTCGACAATATCTTGTTTGCATCCGAAGTAGTCGGCGCGGTGCGGGGCATAGATCCGACCACCGGTCATTATTACGACGACACCAAGCGCTATGTCGATGCGCTGCCACTCAGCGATGCCGACCGTCGCAAAGTTTTCGAAACCAACGCGCGCCGGGTCTACCGTCTCGACCGTACGGCCTACTTCAAGCGGCGGGCGTGAGGCCTCGGGATGGGGGGAATCATCGGTCTCGGTCGAGGCGGGAGGTGATGCTGCTTAGGTTTGGGGGACTATTCGCGGCGATCGCAGTGCTCGCGCTCGTGAGCGTGACGGCACAAGCGCAAACCAATCGAACCATCAGGTTTGTTGTGCCATTCGGTCCGGGCGGCACGGCAGACATCCTGGCGCGTCTGCTCGCCGGGCACATTGGCAAGGCCCACGGGGTCGATACGTTGATCGAAAATCGGCCGGGCGCTGGGGGGCTTATCGCGACCGAGGCGACATCACGTGCGGCGCCTGACGGCAATACTGTGCTGCTCAACGCCAACGCCTTCATTATCAATCCGCATCTGCGCAAACTGTCCTTTGATCCGCTGACGAGCTTCGAGCCGATTTGTCAGTTGGTGTCGTCCCCACAGGTAATCGTGGTCAACGCCGTGTCGCCTTTTTACAGCCTTGCGGAGATGCTGGATGCTGCGCGAGCCAAGCCTGCGGAGTTGACGCTCGCAAGTGTCGGGCCTGCAACCACCCAGCACATTGCTTTCGAAGTACTCAAGCATATGTCCGGTGTGAACATGACCCACGTGCCGTTTAACGGCAATGCGCCCGCCGTGAATGCGCTGCTCGGCAACCACGTCAATGCGGCGCTGGTAAATTACTCCGAGGTGGCGGATCAACTGAGCGACGGCAAGTTGCGCGCCCTCGCTACCACCTCAGCGACGCGGATCGGCCTGTTGCCCGACGTGCCTGCAGTCGCCGAATTAGGCTACAAGAATTTCGAGGCGGACGTATGGTTCGGAGCGGTAGCTCCGGCGAAAACGCCGGCGGCCATCGTCTCCGAACTTGCCAACTGGTTTATCACAGCGATGGCCGCACCCGAGGTTAAGCCCAAGCTCGTCGCGTTGGGTGTCTATCCGGTCGGCAAATGCGGCGCCGCGTTTGCCGCCGATCTGCGGCGGCGGTTCGACGAATACGGTCGTGCGATCCGGGAATCAAATATCAGGGGCGAGTGAGTTTCCCCATCGTCGGTTCATGCGAACACGGCGCGGTGGCGACCGCGCGTGAGAAGCCAGGCGGCGATCAGGAGGTTGAGGAGGTTCCAGGCAAGGCCATTCACGAAGGCTGCCTGATAGGACCCGAAATAATCGAATATGGCGCCGGACATCCAGCCGCCCAGTGCCATGCCGAACAGCGTCATCATCAGCACGATGCCGAGCCGCGTGCCGACCTCGCGGGGTGGGAAATATTCGCGGACGATGAACGCGTAGCTCGGCACAATGCCGCCCTGGAACAGGCCGAACAATGCGGAAATGACATAGAGGGAAAGGAGTCCGTCGAACATCGTAAAGAGGAGTAGCGCGGCGCCCTGGGCCGCCGAGCCGATGAGCAGGGTCTTGAGCGCGCCGATGCGGTCGGCCATGAATCCCGAACCGATCCGACTCACGATGCCGAAACCGAGCATGAGCGATAGCATTTCGGCGCCGCGCGCCACGCCGTAGCCGAGGTCACCGCAATAGGCAACGATGTGGACCTGCGGCATAGCCATCGCGACGCAGCAGGCAAATCCGGCGATGCAAAGCAGGCCCTGCAAAATCGCCGGCGGCACGTCGAGTTCTCCCCTGCGCGCGGGCTGTGACGAAGCTGTCGCGTATCGCGGCGCCGGTCGGCGCAACATGACGAGGAGAGGGAGCATCGTCAAAAGGCAGGCGAGGCCAATGCCCGCATGGGTCGCCCGCCAGCCCTCGGCGGCAACGGCATGCTGGACCACCGGCGGCCAGATGGTGCCGGCGAGATAGTTGCCGGCCGCCGCGATCGCGACGGCGATGCCGCGCCGCGTCGTGAACCAGAACGAGACGTCGGCCATGATCGGTCCAAAGGTCGCGGAGGCCCCGAGGCCGATTACCATGTAGCTCAATGCGAAAGTCCACAAGCCGGGCGCTACCGAGGCGGCAAAAAATCCAAGCCAGAGCGCGACGACCCCTAAAATTGCGGGAATGAGGATGCCGAACCGGTCCTGCAACCGTCCCATCGCGACGCCGCCGAACGCAAAGCCCACCATGGTAAGCGTGTAGGGCAGGGATGCATCGGCGCGCATCACGCCAAACTCAACCTGCACCGACGGCAACACGACAGGCATCGACCACATGCCGACGCCTCCGACCGTTGCAAATGCAACGCACGCCGCAAGCCGCGTCCATGCATAGGACGAGTTGACGCCCGACGATGCGGAACTCGGATTGCGCGGGTGGTTCAACTTGGGCTGTCCGGAACGTGGCGGGTTGTGACCCTTAGTCTAGCATCAAGCGGAGGCAGGGACGAACCGCCCACCTTGTTCTTGCCAAGCCTAATCCTCTGCGACAAATCCCGATGCCTTGACCACCGGGCCCCAGCGCTCCATGTCCGCCCTGACCGTCGCGGCGAAATCGTCCGGCGGCTCGAATTTTGGCTCGCTGCCAATTCTTGCGAGACTTTCAATCATTTCCGGCGACTTCACAGCTTCGCCGATTGCATTGCTCAGCGCTCGCACCGCGTCCGGTGGTGTTCTCGCCGGTACGAACGCGCCAAGCCAGCTATCGATCGCGACATTGTACCCTGCCTCTACCATGGTCGGGACATTCGGCAAAAATCTTGAACGCTGGGAACTCGTCACCGCAAGAATTCTGATTTTTCCAGACGTGGCAAACGGGAGGGATTCGCCGATTGGGTTGACACTTGCGGGAACATGCCCGCCAAAAAGGTCCTGCAGAGCGGGCGCGCCTCCACGGTAATGCACCGGGGTCAACGGCACCTGCGCCGCGGCGGCCAGCATGACTCCGACAAAATGCGGCGTACCGCCCGCTGATGTAGTGGCATAGATGGCCTTGTCAGGATTAGCTCTGCACCAGGAAACGAAGTCCGCAAGCGACGCGACTTTGTCTGGGACCGCAGGACCGACGATGAATGTCAGGGTCGATCGAGATGCCGGTGCGACCGGCACGAGGTCGCGCATGGGATCGTAGCTCAGTGTGCGGAAGCTGTGCGGGTAGACGGTAAGCGGGAAGTCCGGGGTAAACAGAATCTCACTACCGTTCGGCTCGGCGTTCTTGACGTAATCGACTGCGACGCGGGCCGCGCCGCCCGGTTTGTTCTCGACGACCACAGCGGAGGCGTAGGACCCACGCAATCGGTCGGCCAGTATTCGGGCGATAAGGTCGGTGGCACCGCCGGCCGGAAATCCGACGATGAGGTGAGCAGTTTTCGTTAGCAACTGGGCCCGCAATGGATAGGGCCAGATCGCAATGGTGGAAGATGCAACAAATACGGCCCGGCGCGTCAGCATGGTTGCGCTCTCTGCATGTCGACTAGGCCGATCTAAATCAATGAAAGGCTTTCACGCTCATTGATTATCATGGATTCTGGGCAGAAATCCACGATGCGCGATCCCGACGCCGGGCGACTGTTATCTTGAGAAGGCGATGCTGGGGCGCGGTTGCGTCAGGCGCGATCAACCGCGCATATTGCTGCCGCGAACCCAGGCTCAAAAACGCAAAAAAATGCCCCGCCGGCCACGATGGCCGGCGGGGCATTACTTTTTGGAGTATCGTGCGTAAGTTTAATGTGGAGCAAAATTGTCTTTTCGTGAAGTTCCTTGTGTTCAGTGTCCGCGCGATTTAGATAACCTCGGCTGCACCGAAGGGAATGCTAGTGCCGGGGTTCCGATTGCCGGCCTATAAGCGTTTTGATTTCCGAAAGGGTGCCGGTGATGCCATCAACTTTGGTCTCAAGCCGGATGATTTGCTCGAACTGGGGCGCCGCCAGTTGGGTCTGACGTTCCAATTCACCGACGCGCGTCCATAGGTTCGAGGCCCCCCATGCGGCGACGATGGTTTGACCAATAATCGTAATAATAAGCGCGAGCGGCACCTTCTTATCGAGATGCCATTGTCGGTCTTCGGGCGATGCCACCGGCGGCCTCACGGAATTGTTATTCCGAGCGCCGAAAGTCCCGCGACGCCACCGACCACCGTGGCGAAGAATTGTGTCGCGCTCAGCTTCAACGCCGTCCACGCCGGGGCGCACGCCGACATTAACGAACCTGTTGGCTGCAGATTGTCGGCGATTTCGGCCAGTTGCTCGAAGGACGAAAATACATGCGGATCTGGTTGCGCCAGCGTGTCGCCGTTCGCGGCCTTCAGGCCAACCCCCTGTGACTGCTCTATGGTGGCAACCCAAGCCCCATAGCAGGCCGAGCGCAGCCTTGAACCCGGTGAGGCGACGTTGTCCGCCAGCGCCTTGGCGTACTTCAGATCGGCGGCGCTAACCGACTGAATTTGCCTCCACAGTTCATCGGGAGTTTCAGCAGTCGTGCTGGCGGGCGGCTTGATGCCGAAGTTGGCCGCCGTGTCCTTCGCGAGGTTACCGGTGAGTTGCGGTGGCTTCAGATGAAGTTGGGCCTGAGCGGCCATGACCGTTAGGATAATCGTACAGACAAGTCCGGATGAGATCGCTGCAACCGCGCTCGTCGAAAATGCTCGGCTTTTCATGCGTGGCCCCCGATCTTCTTGGTTGCGACCACCCTTCCGTAGATTGCGATCAGTCCGCCGATCGCTGTCGCGATGCCACTGAGTAGATCGGTCGCCTGCGCGGCCTCGGCTGGCGTCAGGGTGTAATGGCCGAGGCTCAGCGCTGACCCGCAGAGCGCAATGATGGCGCCCCAGAAGGTTTTTGATTGGGTGAGAATCTTGACTTCTTCCATTTGGCTCTCCGTGCCGTTGTCGTCACGTGCATTCCGTTTTGGGGTTAGGCATGCGAACTCAGCGAGCGTCGTCGCCAGCGATGCGATTATCCGGCGGCCCATTCGTGCGTAAGTTCGTCGTCAGCGCCGTCATACGAGTTGATATCAATACGGGTCCGGAGGCCTGGCACGTCGTGCGGTTGCGGGCCTTGCCCGTCGCCGGTGAACTGCCACAGCCACGGGGTTGTCCAGATTTCAGGCCATTTCGGGTTCGGCGAATAGTGCGATAGCCACAGCCGGTGTGTTGCGAGAAACGCAGCGGCGCCCATGTCATGTCGGTTCGCAAGCTGCTCCTTGATCAGGAAGCCGGAATAAAGCACCGCCTTGCGGCCGGTTTGCACCTCGATTGCTTCAAGGAACTGGCGTGCGGTGAGCAGTGTGACGTTGGGATCCTCGTGATCAAGAGCCAACAATGTATTAGGCGTTGGGTCCGCCGCATCGACGAACCGCTTTGCCTGGGCGATGGGATCGCCGGGTCGGATGAAGTGATACGCCCCCCACAGCATGCCGGCATCGATGGCGCGTTTGCGGCGATCGCCGTAGGCGTGGTCCGTCATGGCGCTGCCTTCCGTCGCCTTGTGAATGATGCCCCGATACCCTGCTGCGTAAGCCTTGGTGAAGTCCGACACGTTGTCGCCGTGGTAGATGTCGACGACCTTGGGATTTATCTTCAGCATCGTGTTGCTCCAAAGTTTATTGTCTGGTGATCTCACTTGCCGCGCGAACGGCAGGTTGAGCCTTGAGGATGACGGTGAGGTCGGGGTGTGTTCGATCAGAAGTCTGATTGTCTCAATGATCGGTTTCGCGCCGGCGCTGTGGCGGTTCAAACCGAACGCACGATCTGCGGCTCTTCGGGGAAAGCTGCCGAGCCGTTGCGAGGTGCGGACGGAGACAGATCACGCCATAATTTCCTGGATTTCCAGGACCGCGCCGTAAGCGGCGTAGGTATACGACAACGTTCCGGTGTTGACGGCGCCCTGAAATCCGTAGGTGATGCTGGTGAGGCTCGCCGGAAAATCGTAAGTCACCAATGAAACCGGGATGACGCCCGTTCCAGTCCCCGCCCAGCCACCTCCGGCTTCGGCCGTAGGCAATCCGGTTGAGCCTCGCGCAAAGCGCAACGAACCAGTTCCGGAGGCAGGCACTCCCATCGTGCCGGCGGCGGACAGGCGGATAAGGTTCGCCGATGACGTTGGGGTGATGGCTTGGGTCTGACCGGAGGACAGCGCGGCGAATGTCGAGCTGGTGGTCGTGCCGGCGGTCAGTGTCCAGTTGTTCGGATTTTGTATGACTTGCCCCGGCAACGGCACGCCTGGCCGGTAGGTCTCGAGCCGCGTTGGCGCCGCTGACCAACTGCCGGCCGTCGATAGTGTCGAGCCCGTTTCATAGGTCGCGTAGCCCAGCACGCTGTAGGGCACGCTCGACAATGAGCTGGACCCGTAAAATGTTAAGGCCCCGTTGGCGCCGCTTCCGAACGCCGTGATACTGGCGATACCCCAGCCGGTCAGTGGGAATATAGAGGTGCCGGACAGGCAGTTAATAACGCCGAGGGACAGAGATCCGGAATTGTTGACAGCCGCAAGCCAGATGCGGGCCGGCGTCGAATTGGTAAAGCCTAGTGTCGAGGAGGCAGGCACCGTCACCGCCAGCGCCGAGGTGACCTCCACGACGGACAGCGCACCACTTGATGCGGCAGCCGAGCGGAAGACGAACCACACTGGATCCGTGGACGATGGCGTATTGCCCGCGAGGGTCTGGACGGTGAAGGTGAGCGCGTTCGACGCCACAGAAGCGACGACTTGGCCGTTCAGCATGTTGATGCCGAATGCGGCTGCCGATTGCGTAAGGTATTGTGCTGAAATGCTTGAGAGCGCCGCAAGCGACCCTGCCGCGCCTCCGTCCTGAATCACTTTTCCGGTCGTCCCGGAGAATGTCGCAAAATGGCCTGCGGCCGACGACCCTGGCCCGGTCACGTTACCGGTTCCGACTGGCGGCTGGTAACCCGCTGCGGCCGGCGAATTGGTCAGCACAATGATCCAGTCGGAATGCGTGCCGGATCCCCCTGTCGCCACGACGTTCACCGCCAACGTCGTGCCGCTGTAAGACGCGATCTGTCCCAGCATTTGATTGGCGCTATTTGAGGATTCCTGGATCAACAGCCACTGGTTGGGTGTGAACGCCTTACCTGCCTGGATCGTGAAAGTTTGCGCGCCTGTCCCGACAGCGACCGAAGTCACCGACGTTGCGGCTTGGGCCGTAGCATTTGCGAGGGGAACGAATGCGATCAGCGAGGTGCCGATTACGATGGGATTGTCGGTGCAGGTTTGCTCGAACAGTGTGCCGGAATTGGAGGCTCCCTCCACGACCAGCACGAGCGTGCCGAGGGTAATATTATTGTTGCTCGTGAAATCCGCAGCGAGCACCCAGGGTCCGGTCGACGCGATATAGATGCCGTTCTGGGATTGCGTGGTTTGGTCCTTCACCAGAACGCGCTCGGAATTGTTGCCGACAGTCACGCCATCGATCGCCTGCACACCCGTCAGGGCGATATTTGACCCAGTCGTCGCGACGAGGCATGGCGCCTTAATAGCGAGCGCGGTTTCCCCGACGACCGTGCCGCGGATGTCGAGAGTGGCCATCTGAAGTTTCTCCTTGTGCAGGTCATTGCGGCGGCCCGTGCGGGCCAAGAGGTTTGCTCGGCAACTGACAATGATCGGCACCGCAGCTCGCGGTGTCGCTGCGGGCTCGATTGACGCGATTTCGCCGGTCAGCGGAGCCCACAGCCTCGCTCGTTTTGTTGCGTTCCCAAACGAATAGGGATTTTCCGGCGATCCCATGGGAATCCGAAGGCTTGAAACCAAGTCGTTTCAGCCAGCGCACCGCGGCGTCGCTGTCGACATCAGCCGTTGCGATGACCTCTTGGGCATCGGACGCGAAGATCATCTCCATTGCCATCAGCCCGGCGCGATGGAATGCGATTGGGTAATGCCTCGCCTCCGCGACGTCTTTGGTGCCATCGGCCTCGATGTCGGTCGTCGGCGCCGGCGCAAGTTGCACGAAGGCGATTGCGGGGCCGTGCGGTGGAAACGCGAAGCCGCCTACGCCGATGACGCGACCGCCGATGAGTGCAGTGATGGCGCGAATGCGAAAGGGCAGCGGCTCGCCGATGACGTGAGGAAGGTCAGAGGCGGTGGTCGGGCGGAGCGTAACTTTCGACATTTTCACATTGGTTGGGGCAATGAGATTCTCGGCTCGGCGTCATCCGGCCCCGGTAACTCAAGGTCCGGGCGATGGAACGGTGTGCACGGTCAGCTCTTCTCATTCGTGGTAAGCCCGATCACGATGCCGCCAACAGTGCACGGGTTCGGGGCCTGCGCCAGAAGGCACAGCCGTGCATCGGTCTGCCAACTCCCCGGCACCTCGATCATCGGCTCGTCATACTCGCTCCAGGTTGTCCCGGCCGGCGTTACCGCACCGGCCTCATAGAGAGGCATGTTGTCGAGCACATCGAATCGCTGCCCGAACTGGAGCCCCTGAAAGTTGGCGTCGTAAAGCAATAATCCAACGTGATCGATGCGCTTCCTCTGCGTCAATGCACTACCCAACTGTGCTGCATAGGCCAGTTTCGACGTCATGAAGGGGGCGACATACCCGAGACAGGCAATAATGGTGGGCGCGGCCTGGCCGTTGGGGAGCGTTATGATCCCATTTTGCACAGCGAGGGGGCCGATGTGCACTGGCTCACCCGTTGAACCGATGTCCGCGAACACTTCCGCCGGATATCCGTTGTATTCGGTCCCGACCGCGAGTGCGGTGGACGCCGATGTACCCGTGTTCGAAACCACTGTTCCGGCGAGGCCGGCTACGATGCTCGAATGGCTTTGCCCGTCCGGCATCGCCAGATTGCCGGACCCGTCGGAAATCCCGGATCCGATCGACGCGCCGTCGGCCCAGACCGAAACCAGTGTGTTGGGGAGTTGAGGGATGGCGATGCTCGATACCGGGGAGCCCCGATAGACGACATGGCAGTCGGCTTGCTGGTTGATGGCGCCGCCGACACAATTTGTGCGGGGCGCTAATCGCTCGATGAATCGTCGCGTGACGCCATTCACAACGCGTCGCACGACGAAGTAGACCAGATCCTCAATGCCATCCTGCGGCAGCACCGCGACGTTCTCTATGACACCCAAGGTCTGGATGCGCCACCAAGCTTCGACTTCGTCCTTGACGTCATAGAGTAGCGCCGCGCATTGGCCATCGCCACGCGGCAGGTAGATCATCTTGTCAGGTTGGGTCTCTTTGTCGATGTCAACAAAGCCCTGCAAGCCGATGTCGAGATTGAGTCGCGTCAAATCCCGATCGTCGTAATCCATCTCTTGCGCGTCGAAGGACAGTTCGTAGACCTTACGGCCCGACTGCTGGACGAAGATGCCGCGCTTGCCGGCCTTGATAGCGGGGAGTCGCTGCGCTCCTTGGTCGGAGCAGTCCCGGATTACGATCGCAGTCGGGGTCAGCGGTTCGTCGAAGTTCGATGAACGAGCCGAACCGATCGATTGCTCGCGGCCGATCATGAGGCGGGTCAGCGACAGCCCCCAACTGATCGTGTCGACTGGCCCGGACCCGAGCGTCACGTTGATGGCGCCGCTATCGCCGGTCGAGGTACCGTCGAGGTTGATGTCGGCATAGCTCGTATAATCATCCGACGCGGAGAGCCACGCCTGATCGCCCCCGAACCAGCATAGCCGGCCCTCATGAAAACACACCGAGGTCGGCCAGCCCCTGAAACTCGACCAGTCGCCCTCGACCCAATCCGTAGTCGCTTGTAGCGTCGAGAATGGAGTGAGCACCGCTATATTCACGGACGTCGGCGAGTTGTACCCCGTCACCCGGCAGATGCCGTAGCCGCCGCTGCCGGCATAGGTCGAGATCACCGTGATATTGCCGCTGGTATAATTGCCGCCTTTGAAGCCGACCCGCTCCCAACAAATCACGTTGTCGAGGTCCGGCGAGCCTGAGGTGCCGCCGGTTGATGATGAAAAAGTTGGCGAGCCGTTGGAGGTTGCGGTCGAGACATCGATGAAGCCGCTGTCGGCCGAATCGTAGCTGCGTTGGAGAGTGAGCGTTCCCGACCAGGTTCCCACGGTATTCCAACTATAATTTCGAGTTCGAGCCGACGCCACTCACCCGCACCGCCGGCGTGAAGGCGTTCTGGTCGCCCAGTATGGTCTGATAGAACTGGCCGTTGGAGAACAACCGGAACAGGCAGCCGACATGGCTCGGCTGAAACCATGGCCGATCCGAGGTCAGCGTGGCGTTGCCGTAATAGGCGCTTGGCGTAAAATTCGCCTCGATACCGGGCGAGTCTCTGGAACGGGCCGTCATTGGCGTAGAACAGTACTGTCGACCAACTATGCGCGGCGCGCCGCTCGATCTTGTATTGCTGCTGCCCATAGCAGCCAATGAAGATGATGTCTCCCGATTGGTCATAACGGATGTTGGAGAGATCGCCTGCGGCCCAAGGCGTCGGCAATGCGAGTGGTCCGGCGGGCTCGATCGCGCAGGCCGTCAGCGTTTTCGACCAGGCGTCTGTCGATTCGATCTGGATATAGATATTTGCGGTGCCGGGGTAAACGCGAGCGAGTGCGTTCCTGTATCAAGCGTAGTCTGTGGGATGAGATCAGCGCCGCCCTGCGTGGAACCGGCCCGGAACACCACCGGGCCCTGCTCGATGACGATCCGGACCGCGTGCTCCTTCCCGAAGTCCACGGTTGCGACCGTTACGTTTTGCTGTATCTGAGCGAGCCCACCGACCGGTTGACAGGTCAGGGTGCAGGCTCCGCCGGCGACGATGGCCGAGGCGCCCGATGTGGTATTCGAGTCGACCAGCGCTCCGAGTCCGCAGAAACCACGGATCGCTGATCGACGTGCCGACCGCAACCCGGCTGACAAGCACTTCGTCGATCCAGATCCGCATCTGGTTGGTAGTGAGCTCGATGAGTGCGGTGTCGAGCTTCGAAAAGATGAAACGGATCAGTTTGGCCGGGGCGTCGCCGAGGATTTCCCCAATGTAGTAGAGACCGCTCCGCAGCGTCATCGGTCCGACCACGTAAGGCAGCCAGTTCAGTTGACATGCCGCCGCCATGCGCAGCTTCGCAACATCGACGCGGGCGAGCGCGATCTTCGAGATTTCGCCGGCGTTGAGGCTGTAAATGGGAGCATTTGCTTTCACGGCGACTGGTCCTCGGTAATCGGAAATTTGTAGTCAGGTCCGGAGATGAAGGGTCGTTGTCACCAAGAAATGCTTGGAGAGTTCTAGCGATCCTTATTCCTATCAATCATCACCCTCAGGTCCGGTGACCACCGAGCCACCGGTCCCGCCGCCAAGCCACAGCCCGCCAGGTCCGAAGGCGCCACGTCTCGCGCGTGCCCAGAATGGCACCGGAGGCAGACCGGGAGGCTCATCCATGGCCTCTTCGGCCTTGGCGACGCGCCGTGCGCGGTCCTCGTCTTTCTGCAGGCTGGCCTTCAACTCCTTGTCGTTGGTGATGCGCAGGCAAGCCTGTCGCGCCAGGCGCAGCGAAACATAATCGACGAAATGTTCGGGCCACACGCCAAGGTTCGACCCGTAGGTTGGATCGTTCGAAACGTAGGAAACATAAATCGGCGTCAGGTTTGCGTACCAGAACCCCGCCTCATCCGAATATTGCAGCAGAGGAGGGTCAAGGTCGGGCGAGGTCGAGACCAATATGGTTCTCACCCAGTCGGACGGGATTGCGAAGCAATAGTTGAAGCCAAATTGCGGACTGATCGTAGCGTCGGTGTCGATTTGAACCGTGCGCTTCGCAAACTTCCACAAGCCTTGCGAGAGGCAAAACCCAACCACATCGTTCCAATAGGAATTGAGCACGCGGCGCGGCTCGCGAGGCTCAGTGAGACTCGCAATCTGGCGCTCGCCGAGATGACCTAAGGCTTCGTTATAGAGGAAGAGCTGTGTGGTCATTCGTCTGTCCCGTCGTGCGGAGAGGGTGAGGAAGGCAAAGCGCCGGAGAGCCCACTTCCCGCACCCGCTTGGGCTGAGCCAAGCATCGTTGCGGGAAGTGGATTAACGGTGCGCGCAGCCGGGCCCGAGCGAGCCCGGCTGCGCGACGCCGGTTGGTCGTGGCAGAGGTCAGAAATCCGCGCTTACGGTAATCGTGCCGGCCCCGCCGCCGCCCTGGATGTTGGCCGACAGGCCAACTGTCTCGGTCACGGCAGAGGTCAGCGTGATCTGATTAGGCGTATGGGTGGTGCCGGCCGAGATCGTGGCCGTAGCTGCGGTTCCCGCGGCGGCGACCTTGAAGCCGCCGGTGACCACGGCGACCGCCGGCGCGGTGCGCATCTGTACCGGCGTATACAGCAGGTAGGTCTGCGCGTTGGCTGCTGCATTCGCGCCGCCCTGGGCGATCACGACACCGGCAGTCGGCTCCGGAATGACCCAGCAATAGCGCTGAGCGATCTCAAGCTCGACCTGGACGTCGCGGTGCTCAAAGGGCGTAGCCTGTGCGCCGATCTCGAGTTGGACACCCATGATCTGCACGCAGTCAGCGGAGCCGGCGGTGCCGACCGGTGTGGCGTCGAACACTAGGCCAAGTTGGGTGCAGCCTGTCGGCACCGTCGCCGTGAACGAATAGCGCGTCCACGTCGATGTGATCGGCTGGGCAATGTTCGCCGCCGCCGAGCCCTCGGGCGAGGTTAGCGTGAGCGAGGAATACCCCGTCCAGGTTCCTGCCACCAGGTTCGCCGCGCTCTGGTTGGTCCCATTGCCGCTCGCCAGCAGCACGTTGAGATTACCTGAGGCCGGCGACCAGTTGGCACCAGCAAACGCCCAAAAGGACAGCGTCACGGTTTGGCCCTGGCAGCGGACGCTGTCTGCGCTTTCCAGCACTTGGCCGATGTTGATCGCTGCCGTGTTGGAGTTTCCGCCGGCGCGGCCGAACTGCAGCGATTGACTAAAGCCCGGCACTGCGGTGACGCCCATCACTTGCGATACCGATATCGACGATGACGCACCGCCGATCGCAAACCAGCGATCGGCCGTATAGGTGAGGGTCGACGCGATCCCGGTGAAGGAGGTGCCGCGCTGCCACGGATTGGTGGTGAAATCGCCGCCATCGATGAGATTGCGGAAATTCGCCAGGTTGGGACCGCCGACACCCGCCGGTACGGCGAGCGTCGCGGCGCCAGGGATGTTGCCGGATGCCGACGTCATCGATTGGACCTGCAGGATGTAACCCTGCGGGTTGGCCTGATTGATCATCAGGATGAAGTCGCCGACCGACATGCCTTTGGCTGTGGCGTCGGTGACGTAGCCCGTGCCGAGCACCGCTGACACCAGATCCGTCGTAGTATATTCCCACAGCTTCCACGCGCCTTCGACGGGGCCACCGTAGAGATAGCTGAGAGTACCAGTCGTATAAGCCATGATGGTTCTCTCCCGTCAGGTGTATTGCGAGCCGTTGTGGTTCACGACCACGACGCCCGCGTTCTGTAGCAGTGCCGAGCCCATGAAGATCGAAGAGCGCGCCCAGTAATACGCGTTTTCCTCGTTGTAGCCGGCACGGACGTCCATCTCGCCGGTATTCACCGCGTGGCCAACGGCAGCGCGGTGGAACGCAAAGCACGACTCCGAGGAGGTGCCGACGTTCGGGAGATGCGGATGGAAAATCCAGTTGAAACCCGCCCAGCGGCGGAAGCGGCGAGACGGCCCGACGAGGGGCTTGATCTCGACATAGTCCGCCTTCTGGAATTCGGGAATTTGCATGCAGGTAGGCCCGCATGGCGGGCGACCCGACGAAGAACATATTGTCTTCCTCAGTGGTGTCGACGTCCTGCAGATCGAGATGGGCGAGTGCCCGGGTGGCAAGCGCGAGCGTCATGGTCTGCGCGGCGCCGAGAGTATTGGACGCGCCCGAAAGCATGCCCAGGATATCCTGGTCGATCTTTCGATTCATCACCTTGACCGTCGACATCTGCATGATGCGGCGGCCGTCCCCTTGGCTTGCAAAGATGTTGAACTCAGTGCGCTGGGGTTTGTCGTGCCACTCGACCAGAGTTGCGGGCACTTGGTTGAGGCTGTCGACGCGCGGCGGAATGTTGCCGTTCAATCCACGCGTGACAGCGGTCGCACCGCCGGAACCGGCCACCAGGAACATGGCCTGGTTGCCTTTGATTACCGCTTCGGTCGTGCAGACGTTACGTAGCCATGACTGGCTCTGCTCGAACTGGGCGATAAACTCCTGACGGTACTGGATTTGGAATGCCGAGTTGGCCATAAGTCCAGTCCTTCAAGTTCATCGATGTCGGGCCTCCGTTCCGGTTGTCTGCGGGCGCATGATTGGGGTTGTCCGCGGTCCTTAACTCCGACCGTGCCGCGACGCCTGTATCCAGCTTGGTCGCCGGGATCGTTAGCATCGCAGCGCGCGTCCGACTGGAGGTCGGTTTCTCGCAAAGCGTTGCCCAGACGAAGTCCCAGGCGATAACAAGCAGAGATTGGCGGCGTGGCGTGGTTTCGAGAACCGTCGGGGCCTTCATATGCCCGGCAGAGCGTTGCTTCGGCGGGTTAAAGGCGAGGCGTTCGGCGCTGCGTCGCCATGTTTGCCCAAAGGGTGCAAATCTGGCTGGGTCAGGTTGTCCGAACGCGCTCGCAAACTGCTGTGTGGCGAAATCGCCACCGCGGCGACAATTTAGCGCCCAAGAGGGCCTTCACAAGATCGCCGCATCTGCTACGTTATCGCCACTTGTAAATTGTGCCGTGGCCTGTGGGGTCTTTTTTATGCGTTGGTTCCGGGCGAACCGAGCGAAGTTTGCATGGTTGGCGTTTTTCGCGCTGACCTGTCAGCTTGCTCTGTCGTTCGGCCACGTCCATATCGGCAAGCTCAACAGCAATCTCGGTGACGTGGCAGTCCTGGCGCATGCCGGCGACGGCGTAGCTGGTGCAAATCCTTCGCTGCCCATCAAGAAGCCGACGGGCCTGGCCGAGGACTTCTGCGCAATTTGCGCAAATATCAGCCTCGCAAGCACATTAGTCATTCCGATTGCTCCAGCGGCCGTGCCGCCGATTTCATTTGCTCAGGAATTGCGATGGTTGGCCGCGGCCGCTGAGCCGGAACGGTTTGACCATTTTCTTTTTGAAGCTCGCGGCCCTCCCCAAACCTAAGAAGCCGGCCTGACTCGGCGGCATCTCGCGATCCCGTTGCGGGGATGCATCCTTTTCACGTCCGGCGTGCGATGCGCGGGCCCGGCGCCGCGATCGTGCAAAAATTCAAACAAGAGGAGTGTTAGAGGCAATTTTGGGGAATATCATGTGCATGTCGGCTCGCAATTGTCTGCTGCTCGGCGCGTCTGCAATTGCAATCATTACGGCAAACGCGGCGGCCTTCGCTCAGGACCCTAACGCCCCACCGCCCACGTTGCCTACGCCGGCGGCCCCGGCACCCCTGCCCGCGCCGAGCGCACCTCCGGCAGCCGCGCCTGCGGAACCTGCGTCTCCCGAAGCCACGCAAATTCCGCAGATCACGGTGAGCGCTCCAAAATCGAACCGCACAGCGGCGAAGAAGCCGGCCGCCAATCAGGCGGCAAAACCGGCGACGGCGGCGCAGACTCCACAACAGGCCGCCATCACGGCGGCCCAAGCGGTAGAAGCCACGACCGAGACGCTAAACAAGAAGCGTGACGACGTCATTCTGCCGAAGACCGGTACCAACGTGTACCAGATGACCCAGCAGGATATCGATAATATTCCCGGGGGCGCGAATACCCAGGTCGACCAAGTGTTGTTGCGCGCGCCCGGGGTCACCCAGGACTCGGCGGCGAGCGGCAGCTTCCATCTGCGGAACGATCACGCCAACGTGCAATTCCGTATTAACGGGATCCTATTGCCGGATGGCGTCACCGGCTTCTCCCAGTTCATCGAAACCAGCTTCATCGGCAGCATGGCGCTGATTACCGGTGCGCTACCGGCCCAATACGGCCTCCACACTACCGGCCTTGTCGATATCACGACCAAAACGGGCGCCGCTTTGGGCGGAGGCAGCGTGAGCGTATATGGCGGCAGCAGACAGTCCCTGACGCCGAGCTTTGAATATGGAGGGGTCACCGGCCAGACCGAATATTTTGCCGCCGGACGGTTTCAAACCACCAATCTCGGCCTCGAAAACCCGACGTCGGCCGCCGACGCCATTCACGACCACGCTGAGATAGGCAAGTTTTTTGCCTACACGTCGACATTGGTCGACGAGTTTACGCGGTTGATGACGATAACCGGCATGAGCAACGCCAAGTACCAAATCCCGGCCAATCCAGGGCAGCCGTGTTGTTTTATGGCCCCGAATGCTTCAAATCCAATGACCGCGTACGGAATTGGCAATTCCGACTCGGCCGCCATCAATCAGAATCAGTACGAGACAAATGCATTCGGAGTTGTCGCCTGGCAGCGCTCCGTCGAGAACGTCGACGTGCAACTTTCCTATTTCTCTCGCTACAACAGCATCCACTTCGTCCCTGATCCGGTCGGCGACCTGCTTCTCAACGGCATCGCTTCCGACGTGTACCGAAGTACGTTCGAGAATGGCATCTCGGGTGACGGTGCATACCGCATCAATGAGATCCACACGATCCGCGCCGGATTCTTTGCCAGCGGGGACCAGTCGCAGATTAAGACCGCGGGGACAGTGGAACCACTTGATTCAAATGGGAACTCAATCGACGCCCCGTTTACCGTCAACGATGGGAGCAATAAGTTTGGCTGGCTGCTCGGCGGCTATCTTCAGGATGAGTGGAAACTGACGGACAAGCTGACGATGAACTACGGTAGTCGGTTCGACCAGATGATCGCCTATGTCGATAAGAATCAGGTCAGCCCCCGCATCAATTTTACCTACAAGCCGTTCTGGGGAACGACATTCCACGCCGGCTACGCCCGCTATTTCACGCCGCCCGACCAGGCGCTCGGGCTTCCAGCTAATGTCGCGCTTTTCAATAATACGACCGGCGCGGTTCCGGTTGGCAACACTGGTTCGATCCTTCCCGAGCGGTCGCACTACGTGGACGCTGGTGTGGTCCAGCAACTGCTGCCCCAATGCCCTAAGACGGCTTCGGGCGAAATGCTCAGCAAGGCGCCAATGGCGTCCCAGACTCCATTGAACTGTCCGAGCCTCGAAGTCGGCGTGGACGGCTATTACAAGCGCGCCCAGGACCTCATCGACGATGGGCAGTTTGGACAAGCCTACGTACTTACCGCTTTCAATTACGAGAAGGCCGAGAACGTCGGCATCGAAGTCAAGGGTAAGTTCACGATGGGCAATTTCACCGCCTACACCAATTGGGCGGTGGGGCATCAGGTGGCGAATACCGTGGTATCGAACCAAAGCCTGTTCAGCCCGGCAGAACTGCAATTCATATCGACTAACTGGATCGCAACAGACCATGCCCAGGCCGTAACGGGCTCTTCCGGCATCGCGTACTCGTGGTTCGGCACTAAGTTCAGCGCCGACATGATCTACGGCAGCGGCTTGCGACAGGGTTTCGCTAATACCGACCATCTGCCGGCCTATGGGCAGGTCAATCTCGGTATCTCCCACGAGTTTCCCGGCTCCGGATGGGATCCAAAACCGCTAACGGTGCGTTTCGACGTCGTGAACGTTTTCGACACAATCTATGAAATCCGCAGCGGCTCAGGCATCGGCGTATTCGCACCGCAGTTCGGTCCGCGTCGCGGATTCTTTGTTGGCGTCACGCAGAAACTCTAATCAAAATTGGGACAAAAATGCACATGGCTCCACCGGAAAATGGCCTGGCGGCCGTACGGCAATTTTCCAACATGTTGTGCGTTGATTGGACGTTCACCGACGCCAATCAATGCCGAAGGTACGTGCCATGCGAATAGACCGGTTTCCTGCCAGCCCTTGGAAAAGGATCGTAGGTCGAAAACTGACTGCGGCTCTTTTGGGCGCGACGGTGTTTATCGGTTCGATCGCGGCGCACGGCCAAACTGCAGCTCCGGCATCTGGGCCAACTTCCGAAATGCCGGCTGCAGTTCCTGCTGTTGATCCGACGCATGCCGCGGGCTCTCCATCCGCACCGCCGCCCTCCGAAGTGGCGTCGGCGGAACTGCCGCGCGACCTCTCGGCGTTTGGCATGTTCATGTCGGCGGACATCCTGGTGAAGGCGGTGATGATCGGCCTGATCTTCGCCTCGGTGCTGACCTGGACGATCTGGCTCGCCAAGACGCTGGAGCTCGTGGCCGCGCGCCGGAGCCTTGCGGTGGCGCAACGCGCACTTGCTGCGGCGTGCTCGCTCGGCGAAGTCGCGAAATCGGCAAGTGCAGCGAGCCCACAGGTCGCCCTGCTGATCCAGGCGGTGGAAAGCGAACTGCGCCGATCGCCGGACCTGCGTGATGCCGACGGCATCAAGGAACGCATCGCGGCGCGCTTCGAGCGCATCGAGGCCGGCGTCGGCCGCAAGATGCTGCGGGCGACCGGCATTCTCGCCACCATCGGGGCGACGGCGCCGTTTGTCGGCCTGTTCGGCACCGTGTGGGGCATCATGAACAGCTTCATCGGCATTGCGAAACTGCACACCACCAATCTCGCGGTTGTCGCGCCTGGGATCGCCGAAGCGCTGCTCGCCACCGCGTTCGGCCTTGGGGCCGCCATCCCGGCGGTCGTGATCTACAATGCTTTCGCGCGCTCGATTGCGCAGTATCGTGCGCTCTACGCCGACGCCAGCGTCGAGATCATGACGCTGATCAGCCGCGACCTTAGCCAGCGGCCCCCGGTTACCGAGGACAAGCGGTTCCCGACCGCGGTGCCGGGGAGCGGAGCGGCGCGATGAGCATCCGCCTCGATCACGGTGCAGGTTTGCTCGGGCGTGAATTGGACCGGAAATGAGCGCGCTCACCATACCGTCCGGGATGCCGCGCCGCGAGGCGACACGCTGGAGTATTTGCTTTGCTATCGTGTTGCTCGCTCATGGCGCTGCCGCGCTGGCTCTCCTGCACACATCGGAGGAGTTGGATTTCGGCGTCGACACACCGGTTGTGACGATTGATCTTCCTGAATTGCTTGTGACGTCGGTCACGCCGCCCACAGATCTAGCCCCAGGACCAAAGGAGGAGGAAAGCGAGGCAACGCCACCTCCAAAGGAAGAGACCAAGCCGCCCGAACCGGAAGCCGAGATCGCTATGCCGGAACCGCCTAAGCCGGAGCCTCCGCAGGAGGAGAAGCAAGCAACTGCCCCGGCGGCAGCTAAAGCAACGCCGCGGTCAGTTGTCCGATGGGAGAGCGAGCTTGCCGCACACATCGAGCATTTCAAGCGCTACCCGGGCGCCGCGCGTGCCCAAGGCGAGCAAGGCACCACCAAGGTTGCTTTTACTATCGACCATGAGGGCCACGTGTTGACGAGCCGCATCGTGCAAAGTTCCGGATTTGCAGCGCTCGATCAAGAGACTCTCGAGATGCTGGTGCGCGCTCAGCCGATGCCGAAACCACCCGGCGAAATGAAGGATCGCGAATTGTCCTTCGTCGTCCCGGTTCGCTTCAACATCAAGTGATGTTAATTCCGCTGGACTTTGGCGGGATCTAAGGGAGCCGCCCGGATGCGATCGGGTGGCTGCGGCGCCCGAAGAAAATGCTATGTTGCCTCGATTCCTTCGAGGGTGCACCAATCATGGAAACGCCGAGACTGACGCTGAGGGTGGATTTGGGCAGTGGGCGCGCCCTGGGTCCGGGCAAAATCCGTTTGCTGGAGGCTATCGACAAAACTGGTTCGATTTCCCAAGCCGGTCGCAACCTCGGGATGTCCTATCGGCGGGCTTGGCTGCTCGTCGATGACATGAACAATTGCTTTCGCGGTCCGGTGATCGAGGCCCAGCCGGGTGGTGTTCATGGCGGCGGCACGACTCTGACGCCGTTCGGGCGGACGCTGGTAGAGCAGTATCGTGCCATCGAGGCCGATGCGCTGGGCGCGACCCGAAAGCATCTGCACCATCTCGAGGCGGCATTGAAAGAGAAGAAAAAGCCACGCGCGACGTCGCCGCTCAAGCGGTCGGTTCGGGCTTCGGCGACGGGCCGGTAGGCGGGTCAGAGCCCCGCGCCGCGGATGCCCGCATTTATCGGGCGCCTGGCGCGCCGCGTCTGCTCCCGCGCGGCGAGAAGCCCGCGATATTCCTGCTGCATGCGCGCGCCGGCCTCACCGGTCCAGTAGGTTTTCCACGGCTCTGTGCCCTGGGCCGCGCGCATGTGTTTAGCTTCGATCTCGGCGATCCGGCTGTCGACATTGGAGAGCCCCGCCCCAGAAGCATTGGGCAGCAGGGTCCCCCTCGGGCTGATGGTCTTCGCCACTTCCAGCATTGCTTTGTTGAATGCCGGATGATTGGCGAGGAGGTTGCCATCGGGCAGGCGGGCGTTCAACAGGTCGATCTTGAACTCCTGTGGGAAATTCCGATCGAAAAACTGCACCACCGTGTTGCGGTTGACCGCGTAGTCATTTCCCCATTCCCGGACCAAGTCCGTCGACGCCTGCTGTTTGAACGTACCGTCCGCGAACTGCCGCTGCGCCGCCTGCCGGTCTTGCATCGCGAAATACCAGCCGACCGCCTGATTGTATTGCTCCGCGGTCCAGTTGCCCTTCATGGCCTGCTCGGCGAAGGAGGCAAGCAGCGGCTGGTCCGGTTCGCCGGGGACCGTGCCGTCTGCGAGCTTGAGACCGCTGACATAGGCCGCGGCGTCTTCCGGCAGGTTGTGAGCAATGCGCCAAGCTGCGACCTGGTCGGGCGTCGCATCGTTGCCGGGCGACTTCGCCGCGCGAAGCTCGCCCGACGATAGCTTTGACGTAAGTTCCTTGTAGGCTTTTGCGAGTGCCGCCGGGTTTTGGAACCGATCGAGGGTTTTCAGGAACGCCTTGTCCCCGGCGGCCATTTCGTGACGCCAGGTATCGGGAAAGTTTTTCGGCGCCGGATCGGGCGGCGGCGCCGCGTTTTGCGAGGCGGGCGCTGCGTCCAGGGCGCGCTGCTCGCCGGCGCGATCCTGGGTCGGCTCTCGCGATGTTTCTCGTCCGCCGGCAACGGCTGTGGTGCCCGGCGTTACGCCACCACCCGATCCGGTGCCACCCTCATTCTCGGCCGCCATGGCAACCCGCGGCGTCGATGTAAAGCGATTGGCCGGCATCGATCACCTCGTTGCATTTTTGGTTGTACCGACCGGCGCCAATTGGCGGGCGGGGGCTGGGAATGGCCGAGCCGGTTGATGTCGGCGTCGCTTCACATGCGCGGGTGGGACACGAACGCCATGCTGGTCGGGACGTTGCGCGTTGTCACGTCGCGTTCGGCCTCTTCCTTGGTCAGGATGCCATCCCGTACCACGGTTCCGGTCGGACCAATGATGCACCAACGTTTGGCCGGGCCCCGCCATTGGGCGTAATGGTGTCCGCGCGCCTCGATGCGGCCGACGGCGACGCCGCCGAGCGGCGCCTTGATCAATTCGGCAAAGCGAACGAACTTTCCCGGCACGTGCTCGACGAGATAGAGGAGCGCGAACACCGTGGACTGCTCGTCCAACACCTCAACGAGATCGCCAGCGCGTAATTTGGGCTCATTCGGCCCCCACACCGCCACATCGGTGAGGACGCTCTCATAGGGAGTCCGCTCAGCATCGAACACGACCCGCCACCAATTGCGCGCGTAAGAGGCATCCTGCATTGCCCCCTGCGGGATCGGGACTCCGCGATGCTGTCGCGTTGCCGTGGTTGCGGCTTCAGGTGCGGCTGCCCGAAGCGCCTCCGCCGCCGGCGCCGCGGTTGGATCAGCGGTCATCGTCTTGTGCGCCTTTCGCACGGTTGCCTGTACCATCGATGGATCCTTTTGCGCCGGAACAATGGCGGCATGCGACCCGGCGCAGGGATCGTCACCGCGCGATTTTTGTGGGCTTCGCATGCGCCGCGGAGCGGGGCTCGCGAGCAAGTTGATCAGGCGCCTGCCTGGTCCACGGTCTGACCGGTGGGCACCGCTGGCACTTCGGCGGCCGCTGCGGCGGCTGGCAATCTCGCGCTCTCCGCGTTGTCGGCGCCGTCGTGGAGGCGCGCCAGCGCCTGCGCATAATCTGCCTGTAGGGCGGCATCATTCCAGTACCGCCGCTGCCCGGCGCCGCTCGGGTCGCGAAGCAACGCCCCGATCTCCTGGACCCGGTGCCGATCTGCTTGCGATTCATGCTGCGCCATGAAGGCGTCGTCGGTCGGCGCGCCCCCGCCGAGGCGTTCACGCGCCTCGAATACGGCATCCTGGAGCTCAGCGTCGCGCCAGTAGCGCGCCGGATCGTGACGGAGCAGGTCGTCGCTGCGCGCAATAACCGCGCGGTCGGCGTCGGGACTTGGCGGTGCATCGATCATGGCCGTGGGACCATTATCCCGGATGGCGCGATAGATATCGACGGCGCCGTCGCGATGCTCGGCGGGCCAGCCGCGATCGTCAGCGAAAGCCGCGAATCCTTCGGCGAGCTGTGCTTCGTCGGCTCCGGGCCGCGCGTGGTCGCGATACCAGGCCAGCGCCTCGAGGAACCGCGGGAACGAGAGGCCCGCCCCCTTGAACCCGTCGCGAAAGGCGCGACGCAGCAGGTCATCCTGGTCGCTGACCAGTCCGAATTCGCGATAGCGATGCATAGAGGCGCTCCTCGGCGGCGATCCTTAGCGGCAATTCTTTGCGGCAATTCTTGGCGTCACGATGCCGGCTGGACCAGGAAGAAAATGTTCCTGCCGCTCAGGTTCGACGCCGAAGTCTGCTTGATCTGGCCCGCTGTCGAAATAACGGATTCGAAACTCGACGTGACATTAGCCGGCGTCGTGAGATCAAGTGCGAACATCACGATGTCGCCATCCACCGCCGACGGGAAGGTGATGCTGCCGGCGCCATTGTTGCCTGCAGCGAGCTGAGAAACCACCGGTCCGCGCTTCGAGCCGATTAGCTGGCCGTCGGCCATCAGTCCCGACGACGTGCTGAAACTGCCATCGCCGACCAGACCGAGACGGCGGCCATGAAGCCAAAGCAAGACGTTGTCTTGGGTAAGTGCAGGCATTGCGAGATCTCCGGAGTGATGATCGAGTGACGATTGGGACGAATGCAGCGGGCCGCTGCCGCACGGTGCAAATGGTTACCTCTGCTGGCCGTACATTCTGAGCAAAGAGGCGCCGCCGCCCGCGATGGTCGAGATGGCATTGAGATCGGCGGCTTGCTGTGCCTGCTGGCCCGCGAGTGCATCGACGGCACCGGAAAATTGCACCCCTTGGGCCTGGTTCAGGAGACCGGTATCGCGGTTCTGGCCCTGCCAGAGATCGAGAAGGCTGTTCTGCTGCCCCTTGTTGGCGATCTGCGCCTGGTTGGTGAGCGTGCTACCGGTGCCCGCATTGATGCCGCCCGCCGCCGCGTTGGCGACCGCGGACGAGCGCAGCATGTTGGCCTTCTGATTGACGTCGATCGCCTGGCGCTGCGCTGCGGCGATTTCTCCGGGCGCATTTTCTTGAAGCTGCTGAGCCTGGAAATTCGCGGCCTGTTGTTGCAACTGCCCCGCTTGCGCCGCGTAGCTGCCGCCCGCGAGCGTGTTTGCGGCGGAAATTCCGGCTCCAACGCCCGTCAGCGCCATGGCGCCGCCGGTCGCGGCGCTGCCGCCGCCCAGGCCGGCGAGCGCCGCTCCGGTTACGCTGAGCGGATCGAAAAGTAGCGATGTGTATTTGTGCCAAGGATCATACGGGAAGTACTGCATGTCGCGCACTCTGCTTGAGAATGATGAGAAGGCGGCAGGTTACGAACCGCATCGGCGTGGAAGCGCGCAAGAGGTTGGCGGTGCGGCCAGACGAACTCAGTGATCGCTCCACCGTGAGCGCCGGAAAAGGGCGCTAGGCGACTTCGGCAGTCTCGCCGCGGTGATCGGGGCGCAGTTTTTCGATGCGGCGCAGCTGCAGGCCGACCCAGCGCTTGCCTTCAGCAAAGTCGGTGGCGCGCTTGCCGTCCTCGCCGCCCGGCCAGAACGTCATGCGGTCGGTCTCGCACAACACGCGCACGATGTAGTCGAACGTGCGCATTTGCTGCGCATCACTGGCGATGCCCTTCGCGACCGCCTGGAGCGCGAAAATGTCGACGTCCACCATGCGCAGCATTTGCCATGGACGATCGGGTTGGGATTTCGCGCGCAGCGACGTCATGCGGGTTCAGGCCTCGTGGAATGGACAGGGTGCTGGAGTTTATCGGTCGAGAGCAAGAGACAAGAGCAGGGCACCGGCAGTCACGGAATTGGCTAAACCAATCCTGCTTCCTGCAGGGCGGTTCCCGCTTCGCCGACGTTCTTCACCGCGTTCGCGACCTTGCCGGCCTGCTCGCCGAGATGGCCGAGGTCGGCGGCGTGCTGCGCCGCCGCCTGCTGGGTGCGCGCCTGCGCCTTGATGGCGTCGGCCTTGTCCTTGGGAAACAGCCACCGTGCCGGCGCGCCGGTGCCGTCGACGGCATCCCGGTATGCCGTGTCGACGTCGAAGTCGGCCCTCACCGTCGGGTCGATCTGCATGGCGGCGCCCAGGAGTTGGGCCATCTTGGAGAAGGACACGGTCTTGGCCTCGGCCTCGGCCTGCACCAGCGGGTTCTGGAACTTGAACTCGATTTTCTGCCCCCGCAACGCCGGCGGCCGATCCCAGAACGAGCCGAACATGCCCATCCGGTCCAGCATCGCGAACGTCGCCTGGCAGAGCTGGCCGTTGTATTCGAGGTCCACCGGCTCGAACAGCGGTGTGGCGCGGCGGATGTATTCCTTCATCCGGGTCTGGATTTCCGTCGCCGTCATGACCTTGCTGTCAAATTCCGGCAGGTTGAGCACGTTGAGGAAGAACGCTTCGTTGATCACCTGCTCAATGCGCTGCTCATATTCGGTTCCCCATTGCAGGCCCTCGCCGTTGACGGTGATCGGCCGCAGCACCTCGCCGGTGCGTTCGTCGTAGTCGGGATCCACCCAGTTGATCGCGCCCGCGTAGAGATTGGTGCCGCCCTGAATGGCATCGCCCACCGCGATCATGGGCGGGTCGACGATCTTCTGGCCGATCTCGATGAGCGTGAGCGTCATCTGCTGGAGCATGCGGGCGTCTGGGAGTGCCACGATGGCGGTCGGCGAATAGGCGTATTGGGAAAACCCGCCGATGGTGATCCAGCGCGGGATGACATAGCCGAGATCGGGTTGCGAGATTTCCTCCAGGATAGTCTGGTGGTCTTCATCCACCACGATCTGAACGAACGGGTGGCCGAGACGTTCCCGCGGCGCTCCGTCCTCGTCCTTGCCGTAGCTGTCGTATTCGTCGGCAGGAAGCACGATGACGCGGCAATTGATTTCGGTGAACGGGTCCTTCTCGGCCTTGGTCTTGACCTCGGGGGCGACCGCGTCCGGGAACAGCCGTGCAAGCGAGCGAGCATCGAGCTTCCATTTGCGGTGAAACTGGTCGATGACGAGGTCGGCGTTCTCCGCCCACACGCAGTCGCGCAAATGCCAGGTGCGATAGAGCATGCCGGTACCGCTCGCGTTGATGCGGGGCTCGATCACGCATTGCCCGAACAGGATGTAGTCGGCGTCACCCTCCTTGGTGGCGCGGGTGAACTGCGAGGCGCGGTCATACATCACGCGGCGCATCGCGGCGCCGGCGCGTTCCAGCCATTCCTTGCAGGCGCGATCCTGGTTGATCGCCTCGTCGCCGGTCCGCGCCTCGAACCATCGCATATCGCGCGGCCGCAAAATCGAGGACAGCGCGTTGGCGAGTTCGCGATGAGCGAGAACCGGCCGGCCGGTCATGAGATAGGACGCGAATTCCTCCGATATATAGCGGGCGCGGGTCATGTCGGCGCGGATCGGATAGAAATTCTCGGCAAAGCTCTGCCACAGGGTGAGCAGCGGGAAGCGCTTGGAATAGAGCTGGTCGCCGATCTTCATCAGCTCCTGGACGCGCGTTTTCATGCGGCTATTATCCTGCTGTCCGTCAGATGCGGGAAAACATGGAGTGCGTAGGAGCGCTGGTGAAAACCGGCAGGCGTTTCGTACGCGACATCGTCACGCACCGCCCAACGTCGTCCCGCCATAAGGTACGCTGCCGCTCCCGGTGGCGGTCGTCTGGCCGCGATTTGCCGCCGTGGTGAGGATCGTTGCGGATCGCCCCGCGCGCTGCGCGGCCTGCACTTTCGCGGCTTCCATGGCGGCTGGATCGTAGGGGTCCGGCATGGGCGGGGGTGCAATCGGGGTCGGTGGGGTCGGCGCCGGAATGTTGACGGTTGGGGCCTTGAACAGCGAGCTCATGAGGCGTTTCCTTCTTTCGGATGAAACCTATCGAATTCATTTGTCGCCGGCGCCGTGCATCGCCGTGTCGAGCCAGGCGACGCCTTGATCGCGCCGAGGCGACGCGGTCAGGCCACGTTCAATGCGGGCTTCAGCATCACGCCAAGCGGTAGGTTGCGGCGCGTTGTGCCGACGTCGCGCCACAGGATCGTGGCGATATCGCCGGCTTCGCCGCCGGTGCGTTCGTCCCACAAGGTGGCATACGCAGGCAGGTCATCCAGCGCCAGCGGCCGGCCGTCGCCCATGGCAAAGCCGTCGCGATCAACGTAGAACCGCGTCGGCACCGAGATCGTCTCATTCTGCGCGTCGGGAGGCGATATCGCCGCTTGGCTCGGCGCGTCGGCGATCGCTGCATCCTCATCCGACGCGATCCGGATGCCGCCGCATGGGCCATAGACCACGTCGAAGGCGAGAGCCATCATCCATAGCCGTGCGATTCTGTCGTCACGCCGCCATTGCGTCTTCTCCGCCGGCAGCTTCCCGATCAACGCCGCGAGCAACCGATCGTGCTTCGATTGTGCCATATCGATCCTCCGATTCATCGCCGCAGTTTCAGGTGTGGGTAGCCGACCTGCGCGAAATCCTGCCGAGGGGGCGGCGGCTCCGCATCAAGCCTGCGGCGCACCTCCTCGGCCGACCGGCCGAGCGCGTCGGCGATGTCGTCAAAGCTCCTTCCCTCGCACGCCATGCACTGCGCCCGCACCAGTTCCTCGAGTGGCCACGGTCGATCGACCCAGGCCATCAATCGATGCCCCGGCGAGAGCGGGAGGTGGTCATGAATTAAACCTTGGACGTTGGAGGGTGCGCGCGCCTCACGAGATTCCAAAAGCTTCGCTCAGTTCTCGGGCACGACCGGCCGGCATTGCACTGGTCAATCGACCGGGGCTCACTTGATCCCCGTGCTTAATCGGAATCTCCGATGCGGGAATGAGCTTTACGCCGGTGATCCGCGCTTGCCGGATGATGTCAGCCAATCGGTCGCTCACAAACCGATATCGAGGCAGCGGCCAAACAATGAAGAGATCGCTTCGATCCCATGCGGCGGGATCGATCAGCTGGCTCGGCTCCGCTATGCTGTAGCGCTTATATCCGCACGCTGGGCACGATTTTACCAACTGCACGCCAGCCTCGGGACCGCCGAGGCCGCCCCGACCGGTCAAGACCAGTTCAAGCAAATCCGGCGGACGAAGGTCGGAGGCTTTGTCATATTTGACCGTTGCCGGTAGAGCGACCCATCCGGTGACGCCATGTCTCTCAAACAGATCGCGGACGTTTTGAGAAATCAGAATGTCGCTGGACCAAGACCACGTGAAATCCTTTATTGCAGAGGGAGCAGCCACAATTGACAAACATCCGAGCGGCCTTCCCGCGCGTCGATGTCCGTGGTGCGCAGGACAAATGATTCGCTCGTATTTTATGTCGGGAGCGTCAACCGCAAAGCGCTGGGCTGCGGGTGGGCGCAAAAGCCAGAAAGGTGAACTCGACGAAGTGGCCATGAGCGCGCCGCGTCACGAAATGTGGAACCGTTCGCTCAGTTCGCGTGCGCGATCGGCGGGCATTGAACTGGTCAATTGACCGGGACTCACCTCAGTCCCGCGCTTAACCGGAATCTCTGAGGCGGGCATTAGCTTAACGCCGCTAATTTGCTCCTGCCGAATGATGTTGGCCAATCTCTCGCTGGCAAATCGATAATTCGGCAGTGGCCAAACGATGAAGAGGTCACTTCCATCCCACGCCGTGGGATCTATTAGCTTGCTTGGCTCCGCGATCGTATAGACGCTATGCCCACAGTCAGGGCACGACTCAATCAAGTGCACACCGGCTTCCGCTTCGCCGAGCCCACCCCATCCTGTCACAATAAGTTCGAACAATTCTGGCGAGGGAAGTTTTGATTCGTTCGAATATGAAACCTTGGCCGGGGCTGTTTCGAATCCCGTCACACGATGCTTCACGAAAATATCCAACGCTCTCCGCGAGATCAGTACGTCGCTCGACCAAATCCAAGTAAAGTCCTTCTGGACGGAAGGGGCGACTATCACCGACAAATTGCCGAGTATCCTCGCTGCACTTCTATGTCCTTCATGGGAAGGACAAATAATTGGCGAGTATCTGTCGCCGGGGGCATCCACGGCCAACCGCGTATTAGCAGGCGGTCGCAATAACCAGAAATTTGAGATCATGGCTGCCATCGTGACATTCCGTTCAACCTGAGGTAAAGGTGCCCGTGAATTCTGTCTACATTGGGTCGTCGATTGGCGTCGATAAACTCACGCCAGAATGTATTCCAGTTATTGGGTCCGGTATGTAGCCCGTCCGGTAAGAGGCGATGCTTATCGGCCGGCAGATAGACAACGTAGTGATCAAGGTTAAGGCCTGACGTTTCGAAATATTCTTTGAATTCCTTCGGTAGGGTGTGATGTCGCTCAAGCGGATACGAACCCTTCCAGTTGCTTTTCCTTTTTGCGATTTCATCATTGAGGCGTTTGATATCGTCCAAGGATGGGACGGATTCCGGTTCAGATGGCAACGATGGATTTGTAGGGTCCAATTCCCGGAGTAGAGTGTGTGCTCTGTCGTGTAGCTCCTGTCTAATCTTTTCGAGCGTCGACAGGGAGTGCGCCCTGATCTCGCCTTCTTGGGGCGGCGAGTTTTGGTCTCGCTCCTTCGAAGGTTTGGTTTGATCGTCGGCCTCTCGCGGCGGTATAGGTTCGCCGCTCGCATGTGGCATAGTCGCTGTGATATTGATATCTTTGAGCGAGTCCGGAGGAGGGGCTTCCGGCTTTTCGGCGATTGGCTCAATTTTCTGCGGATCGGCGCGACCGAATGTCCGATAGAGTTTTGCAAGTTGCGCTGCGGTCCTGACGGCGAACGCGGCTGTCCCAGGACCTGGAGCCATGCCTAAGAGACTCAGCGTAAGGTACGGAATGGAATCGGTGAGGGCGCCTTCCTTATTGTGGAACGTCGAATGAATTAGGCGTTCTGCAGCGGCGGATCGAGCAGCCTCTGCCTCAGATCGCTCCGAACTTTTATTCTGCGCGGTTTTGGAGCTGCCCGGGCTCATATCGGTGGCCGACGATGAGTTAAGCGTCTCACTGCGTGTCGAATTTTCGCCGGCGGTCGGTTCGGTATCGGCAATCAGGTGGAGCAATGAGCCGTGAAAGTAGGGCAGTAGTGTTTGCGGAGTGCCGACGTAATCTGGCTTGGAAGGGTCGAACAGATCATGGGAGTCGTTCCTCTCCTGCCGGTAACGATCGATCCTGTGGTCGATGTCGCGCTCCAACTCGTAGAGCCGCGATTTGCCCGTCGCATCGGCGAGCCCCGGTCCCGCGGGGTCGGCACCTCCGGGGTCGATCAGCGGTTCGACGCTCCTCATCAGCGCCTGCTTGCGCCGGGCCATCAGGTCTCCGTCAGGAGCGCGCGTCTCATCGAGCTGCTTGGCGACGAAAGCTAAATCCCGCTTGTCGAGGCCGCCAACGTTGTAGGCCTCGATAATCGGGGCCATGTCGCCGATCTTCTCCGGGTCGCCGTCGGGTCGCCGGATGCGGTCGAGCAGATCGACCGCGGTGGCGTTCGAAACCGTCGCTAGCGGTTCCGGCTGCAGGGCGCGTGCGGCGACGCCGGACATGCGCTGCCGCGCGGCCGGCGTCAGGGTGTCGCTGTTGGCAATGCCGGTGGCGGTGACGGTTGGGTTCTCGCCCAGCAGATCCTTGAGGGTCGCGTTTTCCGCTTCATCCGATACGCGCTGGACCCGCTGCGCCTTGAGGCGCAGCGCGCGATCGGCATCAAGCCGCTGCGCCTGCTGGTTGGCCCTCGCCTGGGCGATCAGTCCTTCTCTCGTCTCGGCCGGGAGGAACTGTGCGATGGGATTGGGGTTGTTTGGCTCCGCCAGTTCGCCGATCGCGCGATCCGGATCGGAACGCCCCATCTGGCGGTATTTTGCGACCGCAATGTCGTTTGCGCTGCGCCGCTTTTCCTGGAGCGCGGCTTCATGGCCGAGATATCCGTTGCGTTCGGCGGTATCGATCAGGGCGTTGTGAACTTCAATCTTCGCATTGTGCAGGAGGTCGCCATCCGCGTCTGTCGTATTGACGAGGTGCTGGCGATCGGTGTCGATCGCGGCCGCGGCGGCATCGGACCTTCCCCTGAAGGCTTGTTCGGCAATCGAGGCGTGCTGTGTGGCGAAGTGCTGGCCGATGACGGCGCGGAAGCGGTCGCGCAGTCTTTCGTTGTCGATCCCGGCGGCTTCGTCATCGACGATCTTGCCGGAGCCGTCGTTCCAAAGCGGCTCGATGGCGTCATGATCGGAGTTGCTTCGCAACTGCGAGCGCAGATCGATGCCCCGGGTGAGCCCGCGCGCCAGCGCGTTGACATATTGCGTCTGGTCCCGCCGTTGCCCAACTTCATCGACAGCGCTGCCGATGCCTTCGATTGCGTGGCCGAAGCGGACGCCGGCCTGCGCGATCTCCTGGGCGCTGCGCGCCAACGGCGTGACGTCATAAGTGCCGACATGGCGCTCGCCGCTGACCGCGACGTTGCCGACGTCCTGAAAGGTTGGTTGCTTTGCCATCGGACATCTCGGCTGGTCACGGACGTGGATTGAGGCGTCGCCGCCGGCGCCAGGCGAGCCACGCTTCGATTTGTGAAGAATTGAACGAGCCGCGGGCGCAGACATGCGCCGCGCAAAACGTAGTCTGTGCGCCGTCGGTCAGGCGTCGGGCGTTACGGCTGGTCCAATCGCTTCAAATGCGCGTAGCCGAGATTGGCGCGGTCCGGCCGCGCGCCGTGTCGGCTGCGCCGCAGTTCGGCCTCAGCCGCGCGCGTGCCTTCCGACTGGCACATCACGATGGCGTCGCCTTCGTCGGGTGAGCGGCCGAGCCGCTTTCTGATCTCGTCCTTGTCTTCGATCTTGATGCCGCGGGCGGTCAGCTCCCAGCGCGGCGCCGCGAGATCGGCCTTCACCGATGCATCGGGCGGCAGCGCCAGGATGGAGCCGCAGTCCTGGTCCGGGTCGAGCTCTTCGCGCATGCGCCACCACGCTTCGGCGCGCTTGTTGAAGAATGCGAGCTGGCGGTCCTTCGTCTTCGCCTGCGACGCGTTGGCGCCGTTGAAGCCGACCACCGGAATACCATTGTCCTTGAGCCGCGCCACCGTATCGCCGCCCCAGCCGCCGCCCACGTCGACCACGACCGGGCAGCGGTCACGCCGGACCGCCACTACCATCGCGGCGACCGCGCTGCCGTTGCGCGTGTCGTAGCCGGGCTTGCGAATCAGCGGCGCATACCAGCCGCCATGTCGCGCGGCCACAACGGTATAATCGCTGCCGCCTTGGGCGACGTCGAGCCCGATCGCCGTCATGGCAATGCCGCGCCCGGCGCCGGCGCGCCAGCGTTGCTGTGCCGCCTCGATCCATTCGGTGGGGATGACCTGGAAATCGTCGTCCTTGAGCCCCGCGCCAAAATCGCCGTCGCGATATGCGCGGCGCAGTTCCTCCGGCAGGCCGGCCAGCACGGCCGCATAGCCGGTGCGGCTCAGATCGGGATTATCCGCGAGCCGCGCCGGAATGTAGGTGCGCGAACGCGCCGACACTGGCTCCCGGTTGATGAGATGCGGCCCAGGACCGTCCACCTCGATGTCGTCCCCGTCCGGCCCGGTAGTGAACCAACGCAGCTCGCCGGGCTGCGCCGGCCGCGGATGCAGCGGATCTAGCCACGGCGCCCAGTGCTTGATGACCCACAGGCCTTCCGCCGTCGTCGGCGGGTTCGAGCCAACCACGACCCGGCAGCGCTGATTTTCGTCGGCGGACCGGTTCCAACCGATGATGAACCGATACTGCGAATGCAGAAAATCGGTGCCTTCGTCGAAATAGATGAGATCGTGCGGATCGCCCTTGAAGCGCTGCTTGTCGTCCTCATATTCGCAGCCCGAAAACGCGATCATCCGGCTGCCGAGCTTCCAGCGTTGCAACTGCCCGTTATAGCCGTCGCGATGCCTTAGAATTTCGGCAACCCGCTCGACGAGCTTCAACGCGTCCTTGTTGACACGGCGCAGGATCAGCGCGCGCCGGTGCGCCGTGAGTGCAAGGCCCAGGCCGAGATCGGTTTTGCCGCCGCCGGCTTGGCCGCCGTAGAACAACTCGTCCGCCAGGCAACCGTAGGCGGCCGTCTGGGGCCCGGGATTGGGGGTCCAGGGGTAGGGGGAGGTTCGTTCCCATCCGATCGCGACTGCTTCCCCGCGCTCCGCCTGCATCGCGCCGGTGAGCTGGCCGGTGATTTCGCCGTGCAGATCGGTCAACGCTTGCTCTCGTCGGCCGCTTCGTTGGACGCAAGGTGGAGCAGAAAGGCGATGCGACGCGCCGCGTCGCTCAATGAGCCCTGGAAGGCGACCGGCCGCGGGGTTTCGTTTTCCACCCTTGAATCCGACAGGCCCGCGATCTTCGCTTTTGCCAAGGTTGCCGACACGGCGGCGGCGGCCTGGCCTTTTGCCAGCGCAATCTTGCGCGCTTCCTCGAGTTCGCCGAGCGTCGTAGCAACTGTCACTTCGGGTGTCGGCGCCGGCGGCAGCTCGGCCGGCGCGGGCACGTCCTGGGCCGCGGCGGCTGCAAACTGCTCATGCCGGGCATTCTTCAATTTGGGCATGTTTACCTCGGCGTTGCGGGGCTGCGTGATGCGCGTTTATTCACTCGGCCGATTTTTAATTCGGCGGATGCAATGCTGCGAGCGTTATCCGCTCTGCCTCAGCGTCTTGCCCGTCGCCTCGCCCGTGAGAGCCATTCGACGACGCTCGCGAGTACGGTGGAAGGCGTGTCTTGACCGATGGCGAATTGCCCGAGCGCGGAAAATCCCAGCATGCTGGCTCCATTTGTCGGGGCAGGGGTCCGTATCAAGGTCTGAGCTGCAGCTGGCGATCGGAGAGACGACGATACGAACCCGTCCCGGTCATCCGCTCCCCAAGATCTCCGCGGCGCGCGCCTGTGTAATCAGTCCTGCCGCCGCCAGCGCGTTCACCGCTGTCACCGTGTCGGACGACGTCACGTCGATCTGGGGTGCGGCCAGCATCTTGCTGTACCAGATGAATAACGGCGCATTCCCCGGCAGTGCCGCGACGATCAAAGCCTGCTCTGCCGCGGTGAATAAATCGATGAAGTCGGTAGGCGCATAAAGCGTCTGCTGCGGCGCCGGATTGGCGGCAAGGAATGCCGCATAGGCCGCATCGACTGCGGCCTGGGTCGAGCCCAGCGGCAGCGTCTGCGTGATGCCGGGGTCGGCATCCGAGATCATCGTGACCGAGCCGTCGCGGTTGTAATACAGGCTCATTGTGGCCTCCCTCTGGGCGTCAGGGGACGCTCGCGACTTCAAAAGCCCCCAGGGCCGATGTGCCGGTTGCCTCGGCGAAGCTTGATCCGCCAAGCGCTGACGGCCAGGTCGGATAGGTTTCCGCGATCGAGACGCATTGTAGAACGGATGTGCTCAGTGCGTTTGCCCCGGTAGCGGAGCCTAAAGTAAAGGCGGTATCCATCGTGGTGGAGGTGACCGTAAGCACCCTGACCGTCGTGTTGTCGGCCTGCCATCCGAACCAATAGGTGCCCGGCTCCAGTTGCTGATTGGCTCCAAGGGCCGCGCTGACGAAGCCGGTGTTGGTCGTCGATATGCTCCCGGTTTTGTCGATCAACGCAGCCGGGCGATGCGTCCCGGACGAATCCACCGCGTCCTTGTAGAGCGCCAGGGAGACATTTCCGCCGCTGTCGGCGGTTGTGATGTTGCAGCCAAGCGATGAGATCGTCAGCCTTTCTTTCAGAGCGAAGGGCGAAAGATGCGCTGCGTTGGCAGGCGAACCGCCGCCGCCCGCCGCCGTGCCTTTGGCGATCGGATACCATTGCGTTCCGCCATTGGCGACGTAACCAGGGTGATCGCTCTGCCCGAGCGGCTCCCATACGGCGGCGCTTGGTGCCGCCGACCTGCAGACAAAGGCGCGGCCGGTGTTGGTATTCACCCCAAGCGAGCCGGCCGCATATCCTTGGGTGGAGTTGTTGGCCGCGCCGGGGTCGGAGGAGGTCGCATAGGTCAGCAACGAGCCTGCGGGCAGTTGCCCGGCCGGCAGCGTCCCGCTCGTGAAGTTTCCGGCGTTGGTCACATCGGCGGCAAGCGCGGTTATATAAAGCTGGGCCTGTCCCGATAGATTGATCGCGCTGCCGCTGTTGGTCGAGCTCGTGGTGTTGCGGGTGACGGTCCCGGCCGATGCCGAATAGGTCCCGTTGCCAGCTTCGCGTCCGGGCGCAACCAAATCCTCGATCGCCCAGGAAACCAGCCCGCCGTTCGGAACGCCGGCGTCGGAGAACGAGCGGAACGCCTTGGCGCCGCCGCTGAACGTCACTGCGCCGCCAAGCGTGAGGGGGCCGCCGGTGCCGGACGTGGTGCAGTAGACCCGGACGAGATCGAAGAACGCCGTCATGGCAATCTCACAGCTTCGCCTTGAGATCCGCGATCAAATCGGAGAATCGCGCATGCTGAGCCTGCTTCTCGTCGACTGCGGCCGACGCCGAGGCGAGTTCGCCGGATTTCGCCTCGATGCGGGCGAGAATTCCGGCGAGGTCGTGCTTCGCCGCAGCAAGCTGCGACTGGTGTTCCGCGGCGTGCGCCTCCGCGTCGCCCACCAGTTCAGTTGCTCTGGTGCGCGCCGCGTCGACGATGCAGCGGGCCTCCAATTTTGCCTCGTCCACCAACGCCGCCGCGATGGCGCGCTTGTTCGCCAGCTCGCGCTCGCCGTCCGCGATGCGCTTTTTGGTGGTCGCGTCGGCTTCGGTGGAGCGCGCGTCGAGCGCGATATTCAGCGCGTCCTCCTCGCCGCGCAGCCGGTCGAGCCGGGTTCGCGTCTCCTGCGCGGCCTGCTCCAGGGACCCGATTGTGGCCCATTCCTGCAACGCGTCGATAAGGCCGGGAAACTGTTTCCCGAATTTCTGTGCGCTCTGGAAGGCCTGCATTTTTTCCCGCGGTGTGCTCATGGCGGGCATCCTTGCGTAGGCGTGGTTACCTGAGCGTCCGGCGGGCCGTCAGCGTCGCCGACAGGCTCGCGCCGGTCCCGGCGGTGATGTGGGGGCGCACCCAAGCGGTGGCTTCGGTGACTTGCATCAGACCTGCGGACGTGAACGTCAGCGCGGTACCCGAGGGGTTCGACAGCGTGAAATAGTTGACGCCGTCATTTGAGCCTTCGAACGCGAGCGTCGCGCCCGAAAACGTACCGGTGATTTGGACCGAACGATCGACAAGGTCGGTCCGCTGCAGCGCCTGGCCGATGTCGCCTGAGGCCGCAAGCGGCGTCCAGGTGACCACCATGGCATCGACGCCGCCGGCAGGACCGCGGATTTTCGAAAACGTCGGAACGAAGGTCGCCATATCGGGCTCCAGGTGCGATTGTCAGGTTTCGGGTGTCACAGGTGGTAGGTGGCGGGAGTCACGCGGCCGGAGGGATCAGCGCCCGGGCGGCGGACGGCAGGATCGGCAGCGGCCCTCCGGTCGCCGGACGCCAGATTTACGAGATCCCGTCATCCTCGCGCGGTGAAGTAGAGGGAGACCGATGGATTGGTGCCTCCCGTCAGCGTGCCGATGTTGCCTTTGACCTGTCGAATTGGCGCCGGGAGACTGACGGCGGAAATCTCTCCGCTCAGATAGCCCTGGCTGGTATCGAGCACGCACAGTGTGTCCCAGGTGCTGCCGTCGAGCAGCGCCATGACGTTGATCACCGCCTGGGTCGGTGCGCCGGCGATTTCCGCCTGCACGGCCGCCGCCAATTGCGGGAATTCCAGATTGAACACCGGCCCGTCGCCGATCGCGGCGGCGGCACTGAGAAGCTTCATCGCAGCGGTCTGAGTCATATTTCTCTCCTGTGCGCCCTGGGCCGATCGGGATGTACGACAAATTCGTCGGCGCCGCCGGCGCACGCCGCGCGGAAAACCCGCGCAAACAGGCCGGCGGCGCCGGTCGCGAGCCCCAATACGTCTGCATGGCTGGAGGCCGGGGTGCCGGGACCTGCGCGCATCGCGACGGATGAACACGCGTCCACGCAGTCTCCAGGAGCAAGACGGGGAGGGGCTCGCGAACGGGAAGGAGGCGAATAGACCTCTAAGCATTCGGACGGGCTGCGATCGCAGGGCCGTGCCGTCGAAAATTCGGGATTCGGGTATTGCTGATGATGAAGGCTATGGCGGCGGCGCAGTTAAGAACATTCGTCGTCAGCGAGAGCGCAAAAACGCTAATTCACATGCAGCCCAGACCGGACCGCCTCTTTTCAAAATTCATAAATGGCGGCATGGCCAATGCCGAGACTTTGCAGCAGCTTGAGTGCGCGCTCCGAGACGACACGTTCATACAGTCGTTTTTTGATTATTGAATTAGTCGGAACGGTTCTTTCGACTTTTGATATCACGAAGTCATCCTTAAAAGGTTCGCCTTCAACTTTGAGCCATAGAAATTGGGGTAGTTCTCGATTGGGATACAAATCTTGGAACAGCTCTGACGTTGTTATTTCAACGGGCGCCGCTCTGACGCCGGTAAGCTTGGCGGCCTCAATTCGGTCCATAGCTGGCACAGTGATAAGCCAGCATGGAAAGCCCGCCACCAAAACGTCATGCGGCCAGAAATCAAATTCAAAATGTAATTCACTGACGTTTGGAGGGTGAACTCTGCGGTCCATTACGGTGCCGCTTGCCGCCGCGCCCACGACTTGCGGTTCTAGACTGACATATTTCATTCGTTCTCGTCTGCCGATTAAGAATTCTCTTCCGTAAACTCGTAAACAGAGGCGTGGGAGATTCCGAGGGCTTTCAATATCTTGATGGCTCGCTCCGAAATGACAAGCGTAAACCTTCGAGCATCGACCAGCTTCTCCATCCCGGTGATCGGGAAACTTTTATTGAATCCAAAATCATCGTGACCCGGCCTTCCGTTCACCTCAAGCCGAACAAATGCCGGCAGCCGCCGAGTGCGGTGCAGGTCTTTAAATTGTTCGGACGTGCTAATCTCAACGTCTTTGAAGCTGACGCCGGTGAGCTTGGCGGCCTTAATTTGCTCCATTGCCGGTACGGTCACTATCCAGCAGGGGAAGCCTTCGATCAGGACGTCATGGGGCCATATCGCAAATTCGTAATCCAAATTGGTTACGTGCGGAGGATGGACACTATGATCCATCACAACGTTCGATCCGATCCCCCCACCGACCTCCGGCTCTATATAGAAGTACTTCATCAATTCGCTCATCGTGGTGGGTTGAACAGATGACCGTATCGAGTGTCAATCTCGGTCGCAAAATCAAGCAAGTCCTGCTTTGATGCAACGGCATGCGTTCTATAAAAGCCGTTCCATGCTATGGCTATTTTGCTTAAGTGGAGATCACGATTTCTGTCGAGGGGAATGCCACGCAGGTTCTCAAATGAATGTAGCTCTTCTTCCATCATCGCGCCAGGATACCGTTTTAGAGCCTGTTTCGGAACCGCGTGATGGACCCAAACTGTACCATCCAAGTCTGGATAAGCCTCTATAAAAGTGGTGTGGTAATCCTTGGTTACGGCTTTTCCGAATGTTGCGGGAGGAACGTCGCGGGACTGCATCGGGCCGAGCAATCGCGGGGGCGGCTTTCCGCCCGCCGCTCCCAGTGCCCCGCGTTCGGCCCCGAGAACGCCACCGCCAGCTACGCTCAGCGCCGTATTGAACGACCGCTGGATCGCCTCCGGACTGTTTACGTCAGTCCGGCCTTCCATCACGTCGCCCATTTAGGCGAGGGCCAGCCATCAGGATATTCGAGATATTGCTAACAAAGTTTGAGGTGAGAGTTTCCGGAATTGCGGTCGTTGGACCTTCGAGTCGGCCGCCCGTAGGTTGAACGCTTTGCCGGATCCGAGCAGCCGCCGCCTCAAATGGATCGCTACCCAACGGTCGCTGCTGAGCCGGTAAAGACTGTTGCCCGGCTTGCGGCGCCGGCGTAGGACCGGCGAGATTTTCATGCCTCGGGGCTTTGAAAAGCGCGCTCATGAGATGTGTGTTTTCCCCGATCGGTCTCGTCGCAGAGCAAAGCTGCAGCGGCCGTTAATTCGAATTTGCTGAAGGTCTGGTGCGGATCGGCAATGCGCGGCCGTTGAGCGCGCTCGATACAGCGGGTTACCCGGGCGGTCGCGCGAGGCACCCGCCATCCGGCGCGTGTCGCACCGCTGCGTACAGGCGCGTGTCGCACCGCTGCGTACAATTGTCAGATCGGACGCGTGTGAGCGCGGCTGGTGCCCGTGCGAGCAGCGCGCCTTAACGATTTGGAATTCCAAAATCCCAACATCGCCGTCCCGCGGCCGTCGGCACGCCCACAAGCCACCATATTCGGTTGCAAGTTTCCCGACGTTTCATCCTCTATCATTTTACGTGGAGGCGGCCCGTGCTGTTTCGTTTCGTGCGCTTCGCATGGTCGGATGCGCGCCACCTTCAGATCATCGCGCTCGCAACCCTGCTGACGATCAATTTCGCGGCGATCGATTTCGGGGCGCGCCCGTTGCCGAGCGCGTTGGCGCTCGTGGCCTGCCTGCTTACGCAGTTCGTCTGCTCGCGACTCACCGGCGTTCCGCTCGACCTTCGTTCGCCGCTCATCACCGGCCTGTCGCTAAGCCTGCTCCTGCGCGCGGACGAACCTCTCCTGCACGCGGCGGCCGGCGTCATCGCGATCGCGTCAAAATTCGCGCTGCGGATCGATGGCAAGCACATCTTCAATCCGGCCGGCTTCGCGATCGTCGTCCTTCTGCTGGTTTCGAGCGGCGTGTGGATATCGCCCGGACAATGGGGCTCCGGCGTCTGGTTCGCGGCGCTCCTCGGATTTCTCGCCATCATGGTGCTGCGGGCGGCGCACCGCATCGACATCGCGGCTTATTTTTTCCTAAGCCACGCCGCATTGCTGCGCAGCGCGCGCCGCTTGGCTCGGCGATCCGCTGGGCGATCCCGCTGCATCAACTGCAGAGCGGCTCGCTCCTGATCTTCACCTTTTTCATGATCTCCGATCCGCGCACCAGCCCGGATTCGCCGTTGGGCCGCTTCGTGTTCGCGTTCGCGGTCGCCGCGCTCGCGCACTACCTCGCGTTCTACGTCCAGATGCGGCCGGCGCTCTATTTCGCGTTGATCGCGTTGTCGCCTATGACAGTCCTGCTCGACAAAATACTTCCGCGCGCGGCGGTTCGCCTGGACCGCGGCGGCACAACAAGGAGCACGTCGATGATTCGCAAAACCTCTGCCCGTCTGAAGGTGGGCGTCGCCGTAACGGCGATGCTGGCGCAACTCGTCGCCGGGCCGGCGGGCGCCTTCTGCGGCTTCTATGTCGCCAAGGCCGACGCGAAGCTGTTCAACAAATCGTCGAAGGTGGTGCTGGCCCGCGACGGAAATCAGACCGCGATTACGATGGCGAGCGACTACGAGGGCGAGCCGAAGGAATTCGCCATCGTGGTTCCGGTTCCGACCTTCATCGAGCGCAAGCAGATCGGCGTCGTCGATACCAAGACGATCGATCACCTCGACGCCTACACGGCGCCGCGGCTGGTCGAATATTCGGACGAGGATCCGTGCCGGCCGATGGTGATGGCCGTGATGCCGATGGCGGCCATGCCTCGGGCAGCGTCCGATCCCCGCGTGCTTGCCGAAAGGCATGCGGGCGTCATCGTCGAAGCGACCTACGACGTCGGCGAATACGACGTGTCGATCCTTTCGGCGAACGAAAGCAATGGTCTTGTCAATTGGCTAGCCGATAACGGCTACCGGATTCCGGATGGCGCCGCGGCGGTGCTCGGCAGCTACATCAAGCAGAACATGCGCTTCTTCGTCGCCAAGGTGAATCTCGACCGCATGAAGCTGATCGGCGCCGGTTATCTGCGGCCGCTGCAGGTGCGCTACGAGACCGCCGAAGTTCATGCTGCCGCTGCGGCTCGGCACGGTCAATGCCAACGGCCCGCAGGACCTCATCGTCTATGCGCTGACACGGAAGGGCCGGGTCGAAACCACCAATTACCCCAACGTCAAGCTGCCGACCGGCATGGACGTGCCGCTCTACGTCAAGGACGAATTCGGAAACTTCTACAAGGCGATGTTCGATCGCGCGGTCGAGCGCGAGAACATGCGCGCGGTGTTCGTCGAATATGCCTGGGACATGGGCTGGTGCGACCCTTGCGCCGCCGCGCCGCTGGCGAACAAGGAACTGGTCGAACTCGGCGCCCGCTGGATCGGCGACGACACCCCGAGCCGGTCCGGCGGGGCCCCCGCGTTGTGACGCGCCTGCACGTCCGCTACGACGCGAAATCCTTCCCGGAAGACATCGCGTTCATGGAAACGCAGGACCACGATAATTTCCAGGGCCGCTACGTCCTGCGCCACCCGTGGAGCGGAGCCGCAAGCTGTCCGGCCGGACAGGCCTATCGCGCCGAATTGCCGGCAAAGTTCGCCAAGCAAGCGACGAATCTCGCGGAGTTGACCGGCTGGCCGCGCCGCGAGATCGAAGCGCAGATGGAGACGACCGGGCAATCCTTGAAGGCGCGATAGAGCAGGGGGAGCGGCGACGGCCCCGCCTGAAACGCAAAACGCCCGGCGGGTTTCCGTCCGGGCGCAGCAAACCACCTTAGGTATTTTTTCTCATATATTCGCCCCGCCGTCAAGAGAAAAATACTGAGCCGAAAATTTTCTTGTGCTCGATAGGCTTCCTGCCGATGACGGCGGCTCGAATTCTCCGCCTGAGACTTCTCGGCCTGAGAACTCGACAGCGTTCGATTTTTCCCCTCCAATCGTCGACGGTGACCACCGTCGCGAGGCCAGCCAATCGGGCGATCGACCCCAATGGTCAGTTCGGCTGCGGGCGCTTTTTCGGCAATGGAGGTGAACATGTTTGGATCTCGTCGCGCTGCCGTAGCGGCCATTGCGGTCAGCGCCGCCATGGCTCTCGCATCCGCCACCTGCGGGGCTATGGAGATCGCCGCCAGCGTCCAATATGAATTCGTGGCGAAGCCTGCCGGCCTGTCGGACGATTTCGTGCCGGCGGCCGGGACTTCGCCGAGATTCCTCACCGTCAAGGCCATTGACGGATATACCTACACGGCCTCGCTGTGGCAGCCGGCCGGCAAGCCGCCCGCCGATACCACCCTGATCGTTATGGTGCATGGCAGCGGCGGCACCTGGCGCCAGGCCCCGCAAAACGGCCTCGGTCCGCGGCTTACAGCCAAAGGTTACGCGTCCCTCGCAATCGACACCCGCCAGCATGACGACGCCATCAATACCGACAACTTCTTCGACGTCAGCCGCGACATCGATGCAGCGGTGCAGACCGCACGCGCACTCGGGTATCGGACATTGGTCCTTCAGGGCCACAGCCTCGGCAACATCCAGGTCCAGTTCTATGCGGCGACCAATTGGAGTTGCGACATCGAGGCGGTGATGCTGCTGGGTGCGTTCGGCAATCTGCCGTGGAAATCGCGATCCATCCTGGTGCAGAACGAAGACAGCTATAAGCGTCTAACCGACGCCGCCCTGAATTCGCTGCGCGACGGAACGCTCGACAAGTTACTACCGGTCAAGATGCGCTACTTCACCGGTCAGGATGTCCCGGTCACCGGGCAGCATGTCCTCACCTATCGCTGGGACAAATCGAGCGCTGCCGACGGCACCTACTGGATCCACCGGATTCCGCTGCCGATCCTTCTGGTGCGCGACCAGGCCGACGGCATAATCCTGCCGTTCGAGCCCCACATGTTGCTGGCCGCGGCGCGCCAGGAGGGCTCGCTCGTGCCCGTCATCGACTATGTGGCCCTTGCGGACCCGCGACCACCGGGCCTGGCGGGACACAGCTTCATTGGCAACGAGCAGCCTCTGGCGGATGCGGTCGTGACGTGGCTGGCGGCGCGGCACCTCTAGGACGTCTTTCGTAACTGAGGCCTGCGGCCCTCACTCCTGCGCCGCGGGACCGGGACGTTGACGCGCCGGAGACCGCAGCGCCTTCGCGCCACGGCGCGGCGCGAAAGCGCCTGCCGCCGCTTCGATCCAGGCGTCGCCGGTGCGGCGGTCGGTCCAACCGGCGCGGGCCGCGTAGTCTCGCAGTGCCGCGATTACGACCCGGGCAGCGACCCCGTGGCGGATCCCGACATCGGCTTCGATGGCGTGGAACGCCCGTTCGTCGATCACCGCCGCGATGACGATCTCCAGGGTCCGATCGCCGTCCCGCACGCGGGCCGACCAGTGTCGCGCCCACCTCTTGTAGCGCGCGACCGCGTCGATGATCCACACCGGCTCGCGGCCGCTATAGGTCGCGTCCCGCTTTTCGAGCGACGGCGGTTTGATCATCAGCGCGCCGGCCTGCGCATGGAATGCCACCGCGATATCGTCGGCGGCGCGGATTTCCTCGGTGCCGATGCGTTTTTTATCGGCCAGCCGCGCCAACGGGGCGGGCAGGAATTTCAGGATCGTGGCGCTCGTTCCGCCCAGTTCGGCGCCGTCGCCACCCCGGCGTTCAACCTTGCGCAGCGCGCGCTTCATGCGCCCGAAGTCGCGTGTGACGTCGCGCGAATTTTTGGCGCGGCGGGACCGGCGCTCCTGGGCCGCATCGGCAGGTTGTCGCTCGCCGGGAGCTTCGCCGTCTTTTCGGCGCGATGGTTCGGACATGGACATCTAGTTTTCCCGATGCTTGGAGGGCCCCACCGAGTCCATCGGGACGACGACAAATCCCGCCGGGCACAATATGCGCACGATCTCCAGCCTGGTCTTTTCGTCGGCGGATTCGAGTGCATCGAGGACCGCATAGGTCCACGCCTTCGTCATCGCATCGAGTTCATCCTGATTTGGCATCACCCCCACCTCCACCGTGCGCGTACGCGATACATGTCGCGCCGGCGTGGCCTCGATCTCTGTGCTTGATCGCGGACACGCTTGGGCGTTGTCCGGAAACGAGGCCGTCTGACATTCGCACAACGCGCCCCCAAACAGCGTTGTGCACGGCGGGTCGGACCGGACGAGTAATCCAGCAACAGGGAAGAAAGAAGTTATGTTCTTTCTGTGGTTGGTCTGCGGCGAATTGCTGGTTGTGCCCATCGCTCGCACGCTCGTTCGGAATTGCGCTTGGCTGGGCCATGATATTTGCGGCCTCCGTGCGTGGGGACGCGCATTCGCCTGCGCAAGAGCTACATTCATCACACCCTCCCTCACTCCGCTTTTGCATGCACGATCAGCAAAGCTGAAGACGTCGTTTGCGGACGGATATGGCCGCGCTGCGTGCGACGGCGACATCCGGCCGTGCCGGTCAAGGCGTTCCCACTGGATCGATCTCCGCAATCAGCTCGGCGCAGACGAGGGCCGGTGACGTGCAGCCCGAAGTGTGCGGCACAGGCTCGAAGAGCTGTGGCGCATTGAGCGGCCGCGGATCCTTGAAGATGCCGATCATGGGCGGTCTCTCCCGTCCTGATGCGATCGCCCGCATCATTGCCTTTTGGAATGCGAGATCCTGCCCGTGACCGCCGCGCACCGGGCCTCGACGCGCCGGATCGCGGGCATTGCCGCCGATCCGCGCCGCGCGACCGTCCTTTTTCATGCCGGCCTCTCGTGGCCCACGTCCGATCGCGGCGGCGGCGGGCGGTCGAGGGGCGGCGCGGGGATGTCGTTTGGCGGCTGGCGGCGCGGGTCTTGCCATGTCATATGCCGAGATTAGGCCTATTCCTACAAAAATCAAGAGGAAAAAACCTACTTAGCATTCCGTCCGGAAATTTTGTAAAATGCTGTCATGGATTTGGCACGCAACCTGATTGTCACGCGCGTTGCAGAGCTCGGGCTTTCGCTGTCCGAGCTGTCTTTGCGCGTTGGGAAAAATCACGCGTATTTTCAACAATTTATAAAGCGAGGGGTGCCCACCCGGTTGCCCGAAGAGGTGCGCGGCCGCGTCGCGGAAATTTTAAAAATTGACGAACGCCAACTAAAAGTAGTAGGATTGAAATCCTCGGGAAGCGCTCCGCGGCCTAATGCCGAGTTTGGTGGCGGAGTGAAGATCGATCGGTGGATTCCAGTTTACGGGCAAGCTGTGGGCGGCAAGGACGGCGAATTCATCCTCAACGGTAACCAGGTTACCGAAGTGCTGGCGCCAGCCAGCCTGTCCAGCGTTCCCGACGCATATGCGGTCTATGTCGTCGGCGACTCCATGGAGCCGCGCTATTTTGCTGGTGAGACGGTATTCGTGAACCCGCGCCAGCCGATCAGCCGGGGGGCGTTCGTGGTCGCCCAGATTTCGGCGGGTGAGGAGGGCGCGCCTCACGCCTACGTCAAACGGTTCGTGTCGCAGGATTCCAAGCGATTGCGCCTCGAACAATATAATCCGAAGAAAGTGCTGGAATTTCCCACCGCGAAGGTCGTCTCGGTCCACCGCATCATCATGAGCGGAGAAAACAAGTAGACCGGGCTGGGCGGGTCGCCGGGACATCGGCAAGGCTGCAACGCCGTGCGCAATCCCGATTTGCCGCCTCGGGCCGCATTTCTGTCACCGCCGATGCGAGGATGCGATTATCGAGCGGGGTCCGACCGTCTCCCCGGGCGGGTTGCCCGGAATTTCTCTCAGCGGCAGTTCAAGCGAAGTCCGCCCGGCGTGCGGACCCAATAGCACGGATACGATGCGTCCAAGTTGCGGGTACAGCCGCCGATCGGTCCGGGATGAAAGCCGCGGCCGCAACCGCCCTCAACCTGAATGAAGCCGGATGGCGCGACCAACCCGCCGGGCGCAAACGGCATAGTCTCAGCGGCCGTGGTCGCAACCGCAAGGACCGCCGCGCAAACCACGGCAATTGCAACTCGACGGGGCATTTCAAAGCTCCTCTTCATTGTTCGATTGTCAGGGCAGATGAAAGGTCGTTTGGCGCCTCAATCAATGTCGCGTCCGGTCCGTCTAGTCGAGCAGGCTTGCGGGTTCAAGCCCTCCGATCGCGGCCGAATCTCGTCCGGGGATCGAGCGCCGTATGGCACCGCCCGCTCCACGCCTGCAGGTCACCGGTCGCAATTTCTCGTAACATTGCGACCGTGGCGCGGCCACGTCGTGGCCCGTAGGATTTTGCGCCTTGACATCTATAGGACTATTCCTAGTATAGGCCCGAGGCCGGGATTCCCCGGTTTAGGGCCGTCATGGCGCACGTACGCGCGGATCGAGACTTGGCACGTGGCCGCCGCGCTGCGTCGCTGGCGCGCGCCGGCGGCGGCTCGGCGCTTGAGGCCGCCTACGCCCATATCGAGGCGACGTTTGCACCGGCGGCGCGCCACTCGATCTTCAAGGACCGCGTCGCTGCATTGGTCGCCGGCGGCGCCGGGCACCCGGCGGCTCGGTACCGCTACCGCCGGCTCGCCGAGCGATATCCGGCCGCGAATCTCGCTGCTGCGATTGCGCTGGTGGGGCGGATGCGCGACGCCGAGCGCGAGGCCCGTGCGGCGGCGATCCGTAGCTGGGGTCACTCCAGCCGTCCACGACTGTCGTTGATGATACTTGATGAGCTGCGCCTGATTTTGCGCCTGGTGCGCCGCTACGTGCCGTCACGCTATCCCGACCTCATCGCCGATGTGCTCGATGCCGCTGCCGCCGCAAAATTCGGCGGCAGCGGCGCGGCCACGGCCGCCGAATGAAGTTGCGCACCGATCCGTTCCAAATGCACGAGGCCTGCGCGCCGCGGAAAAGTCATCGCAGGTGACGCCGGTCCACGGAGATATGACCATCTTTTAATCGGGTCGAACCAATTGGTCGGGACGCGCGCGCCCGCGTCACCGAGAGGCATCGGCCGTGCCCGCGGTTTGCCGCCGTAGCCGACCGATTTCGTGGCGGCGGCGGCCTTCGATGGCCGCCAGGTTGTCAACAGGATTTTCGGATATTGCGGTAGAAATTCACAGAAAAGTTTTGGCGGGCCTTGCTCTCCGATATGAAACGCTCCACAGCTTGTCATAGAATTGCCGCGTCTGGCGTCGCCGGACGTCGCAACCTTCGTCCCCGGGGCGCATGCGAAAAGGACGTGTGACATGCATGACATGAATGTCAGTCCCGACGATGCTGCCGCGATCTATGCGCGGGCGTGTCAGGCATGGTACGGCAGGCGGGCCTTGAGCGTCGTCACCAGCAAGGTGCATCAGCTCCAGCAGCGCGGCGATACGGGGGGGGTTGCGGCGTGGGCAAGGGTCGCGGTCGCCCTCTCGCAGTCGAAAAAACACCATCGTGGCCGGTCCGATTATGCGCTCGGCAGACTTTACTGACTTGCCGGACTGACTTGCCGGACCGATACCTGTCAGCAGCCGGCTGGGGTTACTGGTTCGCAGCAAAGGGGTGCGGCTGGGCGGAAGCAGGGTGGTGAAGCTTCCGCCGCTGCTCGGATCGCTCTGCGCCACCATCGCCCGGCAGACGGGTATCAGCTTCCGGACCGTCGAGGTCCACCGCTCTTGCATCATGGAAAAACTGGGTGCGAAGAATTCCGTCGTGCGGGCGCCCTCGGTCACCTGCCGTCGAGGGTTTTGGGGCGGAACAAAATTAACGAAATATTATGCATGGGTCGGCAACATGATCCGAATAGTGCAACCTTCGCTCAATGGCTTCAAATGTCTGCGATGCTTCGCGGTCCCCACCATTGCATCGGCGTCGCGACCTCGGTCACGGAGCGGATCTTTCATTTTCTGAAGACCCGAGCGGAAGCAAATGGGGGCACGCTCGCGGTTAACGACCTCAGTGGGCTGCGCGCTATATTTCTGGCCAGCCTTCCCAAAGCGGCAAACTATTTCGAGGGGGTTGATCGTCAATATATGGAGACGTGTGGGGCCACCGCTCCGGAATGCTTCTCGCGCGACACCATCTTGCCCACGCTTGTGGCCGCCTGCGGCCACAAGGCAGCGCGCAACGCCTTTCCGCAGGTTGAACGTATCGGCGTGAATTGGCTCAACCAGCTGTGGTGTGGGATCGCCGGTTACATCCGCGAACAGGTGTGTACTAACGCCGACGACCGTCTCATCAAGGCGTATTTCGAACTCGCCGGTAAACTCGGCGCCAAACTCGTGGTCGCCGATCTGCTCAGCGATCCTGTCGCCCAGCAGGTCCTGCGCGAATGCATGGCGCCGCTCGTCGCCAAAGACGCCGTTGACACCGCGACCGAGCCGCTGTGCGACAGCGTCAACTCACACATCGCCGGGCAGCGGGGCATCGCCAAGGCCGATCCGTCGAAGGTGACCGAGGGCGAGATCAAGAAGTTCCTCGCCTTTCTGCCGCCCCAGATGATCATCGCGTTCAACACGCGTGCCGCGGCCTAACGGCTGCCGGCCCCGAATTCAGGGCTTCGGGCGGAAGTCCTGATTGGGAAACACGTTGTCCTTCGGTTCCTGGATGACGATGTAGCCGCGTTTTGCGGCTTGATGGCAGGCGTTGCAGGCGTCGGTCAGCTGCCCATAGGCAACTGTGTATTTGCTGTCATTCTTTTCCTTGATCGCCTGACCGAGGTCGAGGATCGGCTGTCTGATTATGGTCTCGACCAGTTCGACGATCCGCAGCCGCTGCCATTGCGGCCAGATCACCGTCACGCGGTCGAACGCCTCTTCCATTTCATGGAGTTCATAGGCGGCGTAGACCCAGTTCTTTTCGCGGCCGGCGAATGCGAGCTTGGTATGACGCGGTTGCACCGTGGTGGTCATGAGGTCGCCGAGACCCGGTCGGTAGGACGGCGCATTGCCCTCGGGTGGGGTCTGGGCCGCGGTGAAGACCGGGGCCGTGATCAATGCGGCGGCGATCAGGCCAATGGCCCGTAGCGACGTCATCATGGCGAACTCCTTCCTGTGATGATGCAGAGAGCGAAGAGCGGGGCGCAACCTCTTGGTCGTGCTCCCTGAAATCCTGGCTAATGTCCATTCTGGCGGCACGGATGCCCGGCCGAAGGGAGGGGCCTTACGCGGCGTGAGGGCCGTCATGCCGCCGGTTTCGTTGCTCCCTCGTGGTTGGCGACGAAGTAGTCCGGCGGCTCAGGCCCCCACAGCGAGAGTGAATCTTCCGGCGCGTGATTTCCCGCCACCCATTGTTGCGACTTGGGAATGTAATCGATGTCGCAGGAATACTCGCAGAAGCTCCCCCACGGATCGCGCACATAGTGGAAAAAGTTCGAGCCCAGCACGTGGCGGCCGAGACCCCAGCCCTTGGTGTAACCCTTGTCGGCCATGTTGGCGGCGCCGATACCGATGTCGTCGATGCGGCTGACGTCCCAGCTGCAGTGGTGAAACCCGGGAGCGTCGGACTTCGCAAACGCCAGGATGTGATGATCGCTGCCGTGGATACCGTGCATGAAGGCAACGAAATCCGAGCGGTCGGAAAGTCGCAATCCGAGATTGCCGGAATGGAATTCGATGGCGCGATCGATGTCGGGAGTGAAGCACAGGACGTGCGACAGCCGCCGCGGCTGGACCGCCCAGGCCTTGCTGCGCAGCGGTGCGCCGGCCACGCCTTCCGCGCTTGAATACCAGGGCCCGGCGATCTTGCGATCCGGAGACACCTTGGGGGCGACTTTCACCTCGACCAGGATGCCGTCGGGGTTGCGAAACCAGAAGCCGTTGCTCTCGAATCCGCCCGGCGGATCGATGAGTGCGATGCCATTCTTCTCCATGCGGGCGCGCAGCTTGGAAAGGTCGTCGGCATAGCAGCCGAACGACAGATGATGCAGCCGCTTGCTGCCGCCTTCCACCACGCTACCCCAGCGGTGATCGTGGCCGAACGTGTTGAGCCCGAGCGTGGTGCCGCTCTCCTGCACGTCGAGACCGAAATTGGCGTAGAAGTGCTGTGCCGCCTTGAGGTCTGGAACGGTGAGCACGAACTGATCGAGCGAATGAATTCCGATTGCCGTCTCGTCGGCGGTGGGCGGCACGTAGCCACGGATGGCGGTCATGTGGTGTTCCTCCTCGGCCCCGTCCTCGCCGGTAGCCGGGCGCGGCGGGTTGCTCATCGGCCGGATGGGCCGGCGCATTTAGATGAGAGTGTCCCTTTTCAGCTCTACCGGCAAGACCGCCATGCCGTGAACGAATGGCTGATCGGCCCATGTTTGCGATCGAGGCCCGACCGCGGTTCGGCTTCGTCCCACGCTGCGTCGCCGTAATGCTTGACTGGACTCGCATTCGCCGTGATCCTCCCGCGCCGGCGACGGTAACGCTGCAAGGGTGAGCTTTGCGGTGAGCGTGAGGGTTTCAAAAAGTCGGCGGGAGGGGTCATGACCGAAGGAGGCGGCGCGCGTGGGAGAATGCCCTGCGCTGGAGCGACGCGGCGCAACGTCCTCGCGATGGCGTCCGTGCTCGGCCTCGGCGCCTCGGCGCCCCTCGATCACGCCGCGGCGGAGCCCGCCGATGAGCGCCCCAAAGAGGGCGACCATCTCGTCGCCATCGAAGCCGCCACCGCGGTTCCGCTCGGGCCTGGCGACATTGCCGATGCCGAGGTGATCGCATGGCCGTTCGACCCGGTGGGCAAGATCATCCGCAGCGGCTCGCGGCTCAACAAGGTGCTGCTGCTGCGGCTCGATCCCACGATCCTGGTCGGCGCGACGCGCGATCGCGCCGCCGACGGCGTCGTGGCCTACTCCGCAATCTGTCCTCATGCGGGTTGCGAGGTCGACGGCTGGTCGGCGGAGCAAAAAATACTGGAGTGTCCTTGCCATAATTCCAGGTACAATCCGCTCGACGGCGCCGCCGTGATCGACGGGCCGACCCCACGCGGCTTGGCGGCCCTGCCGCTCAAGATCGTGGATGGCCGGCTCGTCGTCGCCAAGCCATTCATTGGCCGCGTCGGTATCGCGCCGACGTAATATATAAAAACGGGAGGGATCATCATGATTGATACCAGGAGACTGCTACGGGGCGTGTGCGCCGCCGCGCTCGCCGCCGCATTGGGCGTTGCCACCGCGTCGGCGCAGGAGCTCCTTGCGCCCGCCTCGGCGACGCCGGTGCCGGGACCGATGCCCGAGGTGCTGCAAAAATATTCTCCGGTCACTGCCGAACGGCTGCGCGAGCCGGAGGACGCCAACTGGCTGCTGTTCCGCCGTACCTATGACGGGTGGGGCTACAGTCCGCTGTCGCAGATCACGCCGCAGAATGTGGGCAATCTCGAACTCGTCTGGAGCCTCGCCACCGGCCAGGTGGAAGGCCATCAGGCGCCGCCGATCGTCAACAACGGCGTGATGTTCGTGGCGACGCCGGGCAACCAATTCCTCGCCATCGAGGCCAAGACCGGCAACCTGCTGTGGCGCTACAAGCGGCCGCTGCCCGAGGACATGAGCTCGGCGCACCCGACCAATCGCGGCGTCGGTCTCTATGGCGACAAGGTTTATTTCGTATCCGCCGACGCCATCCTCGTCGCGCTCGATGCCAAGACCGGCAAGGAGGCGTGGACCGCGAAGGTTGCCGACTACAAGCAGGGCTACTACGCCTCGCTGATGCCGCTCATTGCCGACGGCAAGGTGATGCTGGGCACGTCGGGCGGCGAATTCGGCGTACGCGGTTTCGTCGCCGCCTACGACGCGGAGAGCGGCAAGGAGTTATGGCGCACCTTCATGGTTCCGGAGCCCGGCCAGCCCGGCAGCGAGACCTGGCCGCAAGGGGCGACCAGTGGAAGACCGGCGGCGGCTTCGGTCTGGGTCACGGGCACCTACGATCCCGACCACCAATCTTGCATTCTGGGGCACCGGCAATGGCGGCCCGTGGATGGGCGATAAGCGTCCGGGCGACAATCTCTACACCTCATCGGTCGTCGCGCTCGACGGCAAGAGCGGCGCCATCAAGGGTCACTTCCAGTACCACCAGAACGACTCTTGGGATTGGGACGAAGTCTCGCCGCCGATGCTGATCGACTACCAGCACGACGGCAAAACCGTGCACGGCCTCGTCGACGTCGCCCGCGACGGCTATCTGTGGCAACTCGAACGCACCGCCGGGAAAATCAACTTCATCACCGGCCAGGCCTACGTCGCAGATGACGTCTTCAAGGGCCTCGAACCGGGCACCGGGCGTCCCATTGTCGATACCGATCACAAGCCCGGGACTGACAAGACCGCAAGATTTCTGCCCGAGCACATGGGGCGGCAAGGACTGGCCGCCGGCGGCTTACAGCCCGAAGACGAAGCTCGTCTATATTCCGGCGAACGAAAATCTGTGCAGCGAGCTTCGCGGCACCGACATAAAATATGTTCCCGGCGAGCGCTACCTCGGTATTGCCCCCAGCCTGCTTCTGATGCGTGCCGGCGCCGACCACATCGGCGAATTGCAGGCCTGGGATCTCGATTCCGGCAAGCGGGTGTGGACCACCAAGCTGCCGTCGCAAAACTGGGGTCCGGTTCTCGCCACCGGCGGCGACGTGCTGTTCGCCGGCGGCACCAACGACCGTCTGTTCCGCGCCTTCGATGCCAAGTCGGGCAAGATCCTGTGGCAGTATCCGACCATCTCCGGCGTCAACGGTGTACCGGTGTCGTTCGCGGTGGACGGCAAGCAATACATCGCGGTTCAGAGCGGATGGGGCGTCGATGCGGCCAGGATGCAGAGCCGCCTCAACCTGCTGTTCCCCGGCAAATATCCCGACGTGCCGCCCGGTGGCGCGGTCTACGTCTTCGCGGTGAAGTGAACCGTAACCCGGGTGAAGGGAGTGCCGCTCTGCGGTCCCTTCACCCGGGCACACCTCAAAGGATACACCTCAAAATCCGCCGACGCCGAAGTGCAGGCGCTGCGTCACGTCGTAGCTCGTCTTGCTGGTCGGATAGGCGTAGTCGACGCGCAGCGCGCCGAACGGCGAATCCCAGATCAAGCTGGAGCCGACCGAGGAGCGCACCTGGCGCGAGTCGGCGACCGTCATCAGCGACGGGGAAAGCGCCGGAAACGAGGTCGCGCCCTTATAGCCCCAGACGCTGCCGGCGTCGGCGAACACGCCTGCCCTGAGCGCGATCTCGGGCGGCAACCCGGGGATCGGCGCCGTCAGTTCCGCGGTGCTCGCCCAATACTGGCTGCCGCCGATGTTGTCCTGGGTGGTGCCGGGCGTGAGATCGCGCGGCCCGAACCCGTTCGGCGCAAAACCGCGCACCAGCTGCGGGCCGCCAAAAATGCTGCTCATAAGCGGCAGCGTTTGGCCGCCATACGGATCGACGAAGCCGCCTTGCCCGCGCACCATGCCGACAACGCCGTCGCCGAGGTCATGGTAATAGCGCACGTCGCCGGTGCTTTTGAGATAATCCACACCGCCGCCGAGGCCGGCGACATCCTGGCGGAATTCGGCGCGGACGCCATCATGGGGATCCTTGGGATTGTCGATCGTGCTGTACGCGATCGTCGAACCGACCGATGACACCCATTGCGCGCCGTTGAGGACGGCCTGCTTGACGGCGGCCGACGCCTCGCCGTTGGCGAAACATCCGGGCGGCGGATTGGCGGGCGAGCAGTCCATCAGCGCCGGATTGAGCGACAGGCTCTGGTTCACCAGCGAGTAGCGCGCTTCCGTGTTCAGGCCGTCGACGATCGGCGCATCGAGCTTGATGGCGGCGCCGTAAGTCGTCGATCCGTACGACTGCGTGGTGTTGGTGAGCTGCTCCTTGTAGAACAGGTCGACCCCGAGCGACATGCGATTGTCTAGGAAATACGGCCGCACGAAGCTCAGCGAGCCGCCGCGCAGATATTGCCCGAGCGTGGCGGAAACCTTGACGTACTGCCCGGTGCCCAGCAGGTTCTGCTCCGAGACGCTGATCTCGCCGATGATGCCGGCGGAGGTCGAGTAGCCCCCGGAGAAATTGAGGTTGCCGGTCGGTTTCTCTTCGACGTTCACGTTGAGAACGACGCGGTCCGGGGTCGAGCCTTTGTCGCTCGTGATGTTCACCGTCTTGAACATCGGGAGCGCCCGCAGCCGCTTCTGCGCCCGCTCCACCAGCGCGCGGTTGTAGGCGTCGCCCTCCGCGAGGTCGAATTCGCGCCGGATCACCTCGTCGCGCGTCACCGTATTGCCGTGGAGCACGATCCGCTCGATGTATTCGTGCGCGCCATCGTCGATCGTGAAGGCGATCGCCACCGTCTTCGCGCCGGCGTTGCGGCTCAGGTGCGGGCGCACGGCGGCGAACGGGTAGCCGCGCTTGCCCAGCGCCAGCGTGATGTTGTCGACGGCCCTGTCCACCGCCTCGCCGTCGAACACGCCGCCCGGAGCAATTTTCACAGCGTCGCGAAGGCTCGTGCCGTCGACGGTCTCGAGGCGGGACGTGATGTCGACGGCGGCGATCCTGTAGCGGTCGCCTTCGTCGATCGAATAGGTGACCGTGAAGCCCTTCTGCGCCGGATCGAAGACGCCGGCGGCGGACACGCGTACATCGGCGAAGCCGTTCTTGACGTAGAAGCGGCGCAGCAAATCCGCGTCGGCTTCGAGACGGTCGGGATCGTAGACGTCGCTCGTCTTGAGGAACGCGAACCAACCGGACTCGGTGGTCTTGATGACGGTCTTGAGCCGCGAGTCGGCGAACGATCGGCTGCCCGCGAATACGATGCGTTGCACGCCGGTCTTGTCGCCCTCCTTGATCTCGAACACGAGGTCGACGCGCCCGTCGCCGCGCGCGATGGTCTTCGGCGTCACCTGCGCGGCGTAGCGGCCGCTCTTGTGATAGAGTTCGACGAGGCGGGCGACGTCATTTTGAACGGTGGTCTTGGTGAAGGGGCCGCGCGCCGCCGACGTGATCTCCTTTTGGAGGTCCTGGTCCTTGACCTTCTTGTTGCCCTCGAAACGCAGGTGCTCGATGGTCGGCGCCTCGACGACGGTGACGATCAGGTGCCCGCCGGACGGTACGATCCTGACGTCGTCGAACAATCCGGTAGCGTAGAGCTCTTTGAGCGCCGCGTTGATGGCGGCAGGGTCGAGACGTTCGGCCGGCTTGGCCTTGAAGTGTCCGCGGATCGCCTCCGCATCGATGCGCCGGTTTCCCTGGACCACGATCGCGTCATCGGCCGCCATCGCGCCGCCGCAACCGAAACTGACGGCGAAGAGAACCAAAGCGAGCATCGACGCGCAACGCCAAGCCCCAACCGCGCGCCCCCCCGCCGGTCTTGCGCGGTCGATCGCGCATTTCCCTGACAAAAGGGAAAATAACAGCGAATTTCGCAAGCTTCCAACCATTCGGTACTTCCAGACCTAATGCGGTCACCGTAGCGCGTGACACCCCTCTCGCCGTTCCCAGCGAAAGAGCAGGCGTCCTCCCGGTGGACTTGAACATCTACGCGGCGCTCCGCGGCGGAAACATGATGATAATCGGCACGTTGCGGGGCATTCCTGGGGCGCGCCACGACGTGGTTTCGCATCGGTAAACGACCCTTGGCTGCGGCGGTCGTCCCACGGCCATCGGGGCCAAGACATGCCATGGAATAAAATCCTAGCATGAACCGGTGACGAGAATGCGGCGTAGCGGCGGAATTTTTTGATCGGCCTGGACCAGATTCCCGTTGACCTTTGGTAGGTCGCGGCCGGGCTCGTTGTTCAGGCCGGGGGCATGGTGGACACCTCGATCAGCGGGGCACTGTGCTCCCCCTAAGCGTGGTGGCCGGGACGAGCCCGGCGACCACCAGCGAACGAAATTCGCCCCAACATACCAATTCGGATCAGCACCCATTTTTTGATAGGCTCGCCGGCGGCACGACGGGGCGGCGAAAGCGATCACGCAGTCGGCCCATCGACCCGAACCATGGGAGCACATCATGACGTTTCGGCGCATCACCATCGGTCTCGGCACCTGCGTTGCGTTTGCCATTGCGGGCACCGCAACCGCCGAGACCATTCACGAGATCAAGCCGACGCCCAATACGGTCGTCTACGGCTACTACGACGCCAAGCAGAAGCCGGCGCTGACGATCGATTCCGGCGACATCGTGCGGCTGTGGACCGCGACCGGCAACCCGCGCTACTTCGAAAGCATCGGCGTTGCGAAAGAGAAAATTCCCCAGGAACTCTACACCGCCTTCGCGGCAGCGCCGGACGATGGCCGCGGCGACCACACCATGGACGGGCCGATCTTCGTGCGCGGCGCGGAGGTCGGCGACACCATCGAGGTGAAGATCAGGTCGATCGAGTTGTGGCTGCCGATTGCCGCCATGAGCACGCGCGCCGGTCGCGGCTCGCTGCCGGAAGATTTCCCCTATTCGCGCGACCGCGTGGTGTGGCTCGATCTCGACCACAACACCATCGACTTCGCCCCCGGCATCGTCATTCCGGCGCGCCCGTTCTGGGGCGACATCGGCGTCGCGCCGCCGGCCTCCATGGGGCGCATTTTGCCTGGGCCGCCGAACGTCCATGGCGGCAACATGGACAATCACGACCTCCTGCCCGGCACCAGCCTGTTCCTGCCGGTCCACGTTGCCGGTGCGCTCCTTTCGGTCAGCGACGGCCATGCCGCCCAGGGCAACGGCGAGGTCGGCATGTCGGCGGTCGAAACCTCGCTCAAGGGCGAGATCCAGGTGATCCTGCACAAGGGCATGCACACCGGCTGGCCGCGCGCGGAGACGCCGACCCACTACATGACCATGGGCTTCCACGAGGACCTCAACCAGGCTGCCAAGATCGCCATCCGTGAAATGGTCAACTTTATCGCCGCCACCAAGGGCATCTCGCGCGACGACGCCTACATGCTGTGCAGCGCCACCATGGACCTGATGGTGACCCAGGTGGTCGACGGCACCAAGGGCATCCACGCCATGATGCCGAAGGCGATCTTTCAGAAGTAGGGGCGGGCAATGACAAAGTGGCAGGAGATCACCGGGACCTCATCAACTGAAGCAGTAATTTTGTCAGCGGCGCTTCGTCGCCGCTGAAACTGGCAATCATCGCGTGCATCATTGCAGGCGGATCGAGCCGTTGCAGATCGAGTGGATGCCCAGCCTGATCGGCAAGAATGATCAAAAAGGTGTTTTGTGTTCTGCCGTTCCCCTCCCGGAACGGATGAATGGCATTGAGTTCGGAAATAAAATGGGCCGCCTTTCTGGCGAATGTCTCCGGGCCCAAATCGCGAAGGCCGTTCTCATCTGCAAGCCAATCGAATATTCGACGCATCTGGCGGTCGATATTTTCCGGATAGCAAAACGGATTACCACCCTTCGCTATCCGTACCGTGCGGACACGCCCCGCCCATCGGTAAATGTCCCCAAAAAGATGCCGGTGGATCGCCCGATAATGCGTGTAGCTCAACCGACCGATCGGCAGCGGCTCGCCAGCCCGTTGGTGGGAAATGAACGTTTCATACCTCTCCAATTCGGATTTCGTTTGTAGATTGAAGCGGTTTTTAAGAACGGTACTGCCCGGATAACAATACGGGTCTGTCGCCGTCTCATACATTGACCTACCGCATGGGTTGCGTTAGGCGTCGCACGATCGAGCGGTGCCGGTCTTTATCGGATTCCTCCTGGAGATCGAGTTCGGTGAACGCTTGCTTCATGGCTGTGCTCAGTTCGAGACCTTCAACCTTGCTGATCTTCTCGAAGTTTCCCCGCCCAACCACATAGGCCTTACCCGGAGGTACGGTAGGAACGCCGGCGCGCGCGAGATTGAGATCAAGCAGCTCGGTAAGAGCCTGCTCATCCGTAATGTCGGCGGACCAGCCGTAGGCCGCCGCAACCGCGACATCGAGATCGCGATGGGCGTCGATCAGCCATTGCGGGCGCTCGTTGTAAAGTTTGGTCAAGGTCCTTTCGCGCAGTATTGCGCCTGCCGAAGTATCTTTCGGCAGAATGCGGTCTGGGTATTTGGGCGCGACCTCGGGCTCGATACGCACAAGGTCCGCTGGATTGAGCCAGCGTTGACGCAGTTGGTCGAGGCGCCTCGCCGCGTTCGCAATTGCCAGTGCGCAGGGATTGTCCGCATAATCTGGCGCGGAAATCGGTGTCAGACCTTCGGGAAACGGGAATGTTTCGAATGTGGTGGTCGGGGTGTAGCGCGGACGGTCCTCGAGGCTTGTACCTAGCCGCAACGACCACGTTTCGTGAAAACGCGAGTGCAGAATGCCGAACGTCGTGTCATCGTCGCGCGCGACGGCAATGAGTTGGCAATCGGGCAATACGGTGCAATCCAGCCAAACGAACAGTCGATGCTTTGCCACCCTTGGAGTCGCCATGTAACGCTTTGACCGGGCCAATTTGGCAAGAAGTGCCGGCCTTGGTTCGACATGGCGCCACCATCTCACTCGATAGCTCTCACGCCGATTCTTCGATCTTTCGGGTAGGACGTGTTGTTTGATGTATTCGAAGGGCGCTTCAAAAAGAGAGGCCTCCCTTTCCGACATTTCCCAACCGAAATCGATTATCCATTTGTCGGCGGAACGCCGCGTGATGTCCTGACCGTTTCGCCATGGACGCAAAACCTCTGCGTTGGCTCGGCCGTTCGGGTTTGTCGGAAGCTGGAGCCAAGCACGCGCGAGTTCACCTGGCACGTCAAACGCGCCGCCTTTCGTGTCGCCCATAAACGCGACGTTCAGGTTCTCATCGAGGCGCTTGGCCTTGGTGAGGTCCAGCGTGCCTGCCGTGAGGTCCGCATTGATGCGAGAAACCGGCCGGCCATCCAAGATCGCCCCGTCATCGGCAGCGCCGAAACAAATGAGGGAAACGCGCACTGCGGCGCCTTCGACTATCCACGGCTCGTCGCTCCAAGCCTCGAAAATGCGGTCTTCGCTCGCGATTTGATCAAGGACGCGGCGATTTGCGCCGCCTCGGATCGAGTTGGTCGCAACGAGCCCCACTCTCTTGGCGCGCCCGCTCCGCACCTCAAGGCGGGCCTTTTCGAACCAATAAGTGACCAGATCAGCCTCCGCTGGAACCCGGCCGTCGTAGACTCTGAACAGGGCCTCGACGTAATCGTCTTTCAGTTGCGAGCGCATCAGTTTGCCGCCCAGGAATGGCGGATTACCGACGATGAATTCCGCGGCCGGCCAGGAGGCCGCGATAGCGTCTTGGCTAAAGTCGTTTTGAAGAATCGCGTCGCGATGCTGAATTGCGTCGAGCTTTCTCAGAATCGGCGGGGGCTCCGAATAGATGCCGTTTCGCCGGCGCCATTGGATGTCACCGATCCAAATCGTGGTGCGGGCCAGCTCAGCAGCCAATGGGTTGATCTCAACGCCATGTACGATCTCCGGTCCGACCAATAATGCACGGGGGGCGAGGCCCAGCGCCTCGCATTCGAGGTTTGCCTTGTTCTCAATGTCCTTCACGCCCTGGAGTGCCAGATAAAGAAAGTTTCCTGAGCCGCAAGCCGGATCAAGAATTCGACACCTTCTGCAGACGTTCGAGAAAGCGCGAACGCACTTCCTCCGCGGCTTCTGAAGGCGTCATACGCCGCCGCGTCTTTGCCCGCACCGGCGGCGTTACTGCACCGGACAGAACTCCTTCGATCTCAATTCTTGCGGCCGCCCACTCCTGGCGCAGCAAGCGCAAGACCGTCGGCTCTATAAGTCTCATGATCTTATCGGGATCGGTGTAATGGGCGCCAATCTGCGCGCGCTTGCCGGGGTCCAGGAAACGTTCGAAAAGGGTGCCAAAGATGGTCGGGTCGATTTGACTCCAGTCCAGGCTGGCGGCGGCCTGCAAAAGTCCAATGTCCCCGGAGTTGAGCGGCAATGCCTTGCGCCCATCAAAGAGGCCGCCATTGAACCAAGCGATGTCGGTCAGGTCAAACTCGCCGCCTGTCTCCATGGCGGCGAACAATTGATTGAAATAGTACTGCGCCTTATCCGGATTTCCCGCCGCACGTTTCAGCAGCTTCGGAAAGAAACCGTCGGGCAGCAATCTGATATCCCTGCTGTTTGCAAAAAAGCAGAACACAAGTTGATTTACGAAATGCGCAATCTCCTCCTGCGTACCGCGACCTTCGAGACGAAGCGCAATGGTCGAGAACTTGTCAGCGGCCTCCTTTGTGAGGTTGGCGCGAGTCTTTGTTGGCCTGAGCTTTTCCGGATCAAAGAAGACGGAGTGCAGAATGTCCAGCTTCTGCGGATCTGCGAGATCTTCTAGCGCGAGCTCATACGTCTTAGGAACGGCATTCGTCCACGCCGTGCGAATCAGAAAGCGATCGGTATCACATGCGACTTGGAGTGGCGGGTTCTCCAACGCTGCGGCGTATCGGACGAGTTGATCGAGCGCGGCGTTCAGATCGCGCTTTTTCTTTTTGTACTCCCAGGCAAAGTAATCACGCTTCCAAACATCGGCAAAGCCCTCGCCGCCGCCGGTTTTTGTCACGCCCTTCTCGAACGTGAACCATTCTCCTGTCGGGTCGGCTTTGACCGGATCGTCGTGGCCTAGCAGGGCGCACAAATCGAGAAAATGCGAATGGGCAGCGGCTCGCTCGGTTAGCGCGGCGCGCTTCCATTTTTCTATGAACTCTTGGGGTGTCATGGCGTCAGCAGTAGCACGGATTCGGCTGTCGCATAACGAGAGCATGTAACTTGATGCTCCGTTTTACGTGTGCGGAGATGACCTTCCGTGCGGAAAGCCTATAGCAATGGCGAGGTCCGCATGTCGGCGGTCGAAACCTCGCTCAAGGGCGAGATCCAGGTGATCCTGCACAAAGGCATGCACACCGGCTGGCCGCGCGCGGAGACGCCGACCCACTACATGACCATGGGCTTCCACGAGGACCTCAACCAGGCCGCCAAGATCGCGATCCGCGAGATGGTCAACTTCATCGCCGCCACCAAGGGCATCTCGCGCGACGACGCCTACATGCTGTGCAGCGCCGCCATGGACCTGATGGTGACCCAGGTGGTCGACGGCACCAAGGGCATCCACGCCATGATGCCCAAGGCGATATTTCAGAAGTAGGGGCGGGCAATTACAAAGTGGCAGGAGGGCGAGGTGCGGCCGTCGGCGGAGAGTCAGGTTCGAAGCGAGCGTTCGGCCGGCTCTGGCTTTCCGCCATCCCGAATAGTTTTAGGGAACACCTAGATTAACCCGCCACAATACGACGCCCACGGCGAACGCGACCCACCACATAATTTGCCGTGAGCCGGACCGCGGCATCCGCTGCTGGCATATGCGGACTTGGCGTCGGAATCAGATATGTAGCGATTGACGCAACTCGGAATTTGAAATCAGTGCCATTGTCCCCGAAGTATTCAGTCGGCGGGAGCCGGCACCGTGAACTGTAGCGCGGCACCTTTCGGGACATTTGCAGACGCCCACAATCGCCCTCCGTGGTCCTCTATGATCGAACGGCAGATCGACAGTCCCATTCCCAGGCCGGTCGACTTTGTCGTGTAGAATGCCTCGAAGACCTTATCGAAAGCGTTGTCGGAAAGCCCCGGCCCGGAATCCCGTACCGCCACGATTACGTCGCCCGCTTCGATCCGAGTGCTGATCAGCAATTCTCGGCGGCCATCGCTCATGTCGCTCATCGCCTCGGCGGCGTTCATGATCAGGTTCATTATCACCTGTTGAAGCTGGACCCGATCGCCTCGAATGAGCGGCAGGCCCTGCACCAGCTCCGTCTGCAGTAGGACGCTATAGTCCGACAATTTGGCGCGCGTTAGTCCGATTACCTCCAGAATCGCCTCGTTGAGTTCCAGGAAGTCCTTCCGCAAAGGAGCCTTTTTGGAGAAATCACGAATCCGGCTCACGATGTCAGCGGCGCGCTTACCGTCGCTAATAATACGGTCGATCAACGGCTTGGCCTTTTCCAAATTTGGCGGCTGACGGGCGAGCCAGCGCACAGCGGTTTCGGCATTCGTGAGCAGGGCGGCGATAGGTTGGTTGACTTCGTGGGCAATGGAGGCGGTGAGTTGGCCCATTGTCGCGACGCGGTTCGCGTGCGCCAACTCTGCCTCGGCGCGCTTTCGCTCGCTCAGGTCGACGACGAAGGCGACGCCCTGTTGCCGGAGTTCGCCGAAGGTCGCCCCACCCACAAGCACGGGCACGCGGCTGCCGTCTTTCCGAAAAAAATCCTTCTCGCAAGGTCTCCAGGTTCCGGTCGAAACCAACTCGGCCAAGATCCTTTCGTCGGTTCCAGCCCATTCGGGAGGCGTCAAGCCGGTAAAGCTCAGGCGGCCCGAAATGACATCATCGCGGCCATATCCCACGATGCTGAGAAACGCGTCGTTGGCCTCCAAAATATGGCGGTCGAGATCGAAGATGCATATGCCGATGATATTGGAGTCGACGAGGCGTCGGACCTTCGCCTCTCGTTCCTGGAGATCGCCATAGAGACGGGTGTTCTCCAATGAAATTGCCGCCTGCGAGCCAAAAGCTCAAGGAGCCTCGCGCGATCCGGCGTGAAGACGTGCGACGCCAATGCGTTCTCCAGGTAAAGCAATCCGACCAGCGCCCCCTGACGAATGAGTGGAAGGCAAAGGATCGATCGCTGTCGCCGAAGACCCAAATATGGATCTTCGGAGAAGAGATTTGGCTTGGCCGCGTCGTCAAGGATCACGCTCTCCTGCGTCCTCATGACGTAGCGGATGATGCTTTCGGGAACCAGCCGGACCGGCGGCGGCGCCGTAATGCAGGACGATTTGCTCGCCATCCGCCCGCGCCTCGGCCTCGATGCGGTAATCACTCTCGTGTGGCAGGATCAGCAAGCCACGATCGGCGCCCGCATTTTGCAGGGCGATGGTCATGAGCCGCTCGATCAAGCGGGGCAGCAGCATTTCGCTCGACAGCGCCTGCGACGCCTTGACGACGGCGGCGACGTCGAGCTGTTGATCCGGCGACGTCGCCTCTCTCGTCCCGCCGCGCGGCTCGGCCATGGCCAGTCGCGGATAGCGCGCCTCGAGTTGCCGCACCTTGCCATCGGCGCCCCAGCGCAGATAGCCGTCGCGGGCTTTCACGAGATACATCTCGGCGATGTCCTCAAAGCCGCGCGCGGCATAGAAGCGCGCGGCCGTTTCGCAGGCGAGCGCCTCGTTGTGGACAAAGCCGTTGGCGCGGGCCGAGCGGATGGCCTGTTCGTATAGGCGCTCGGCATCGAGGTCGCGGCCCGTCCAGGCGGGCAATCTCGGCGCCGACCAGCGCGGCGCGGTTTTCGAAATTCTCGGGGCAGTGCTCGGCCCAAATTTGGAGTTGCCGGTGGTGCGCCGTCAGGGCTTCCAGGTGCGCCGTCTGCTGATCAGGTTGCACCTCAGCGACGGTATCGACAGACCCCGCTCAGCGCCAGTGCAGCATAAAAGTGGTACTCGGCGCGCTCGATGAATGACGGCGCGTATCAGAGCATGCGTTGCGCCTTGACCGCCGCGTCAAGCGCTGACGCATAATCTTCCGCGAAGACGCACGCCTGTAGTTTTCGGATCCAATATGAGCACGCGGGATTCGCCAGATTTGGGTCTGCTTCAAGGTGCTGCTCGTAGCTCGCCTTCGTCGACCTCTGTATCATCGAATAATCTGAGATCGAGCGGCAGGCCCCTGAGCTTCCGAATGAGGTAGAGCTTATTGAGGATGGATGGCAAAAACTAAACTAGAGCCAGCCTTCCGCGCGAAGTCGAGGCCATCGACGGCCTCCCGCTCCACTTCGTCGAGAGGCTCACCAGAGGCAATTAAATTCTTGATGACATAAGAGCGGCAATTAGCAGCATAGAGGGCGTCGCCGATTTTATCTGCTTCATCGCAAGCTCGTTGAATGAACGCGCGGCCAAATCGAAAGTGGTGCGCCAAGGGGCTGATGTGATCCCGAATTTGAGGTAAATGCGGGCCTTGAAGGCATCCAACCCGCGCTTCTCGACCAGATCGAGGCTGAGCTGGGCAAAGCGCAGCGCCGTCGAGTATTCTCCGAAGTCAGCGGCCAAAACCAAGCCAAGCGAGACGATAGCCGAAGCACGATGCATTGCTGTTGCCGTACTCCAGGCTGAGGTTCACCATGCGCGCGATCAGCAGGCAATTGAGATTGTTGTCCGTGTTGATGGCGCACGGCATGAGCTTGGACAGGACGTCCATGGTTGCGCGCCATGCCGGCGTCGTTCATCAGAGGCAAGTCGATCAGATCCTCGATCGGGCGAGCTCCAAGCCGTCGCCATAGCCGCTCGTACTCCTGCCGCACGTCCTCATCCGTTGGATGCGGCGACCACTCGATGCCAACCTGCCGGAGATATTCGAGGCAGACGGCGACGGCGCGGTCCGACCGAGCCAGCATCATCGTAAAGATCCACGCGCAGACGAGGCGACGGCGGCCTGATCGACGAGATTTGCCGCGCGGCTCGCAAGCGTCGATAGCCGCTCTTCCGCGTTCGCCAAATCGCCGGTCAGGAACTCGCATTCGGCTCGGTGAAACTCGAGTTCGAAGGCAGCGGGTACTGCCGCGTCCAACAATCCTCCGCCAACAGCGCGCGGCCCTCGGCAAGATAGGTCAGCGCCGATGAATAGGCGGCTGCGTTCTTGGCGCGTTTGCCGGCAATCAAATTGAGCTCCGCCAGTTGCTCGCGTTCATCTCGCGAGGTGATCAACGCCGAGCTTCGATTGAACTGGCTTACGATCTCGAAAATGATCTCTTCGCGCTTGTCGGGCGGCGTATGCGCCAGGAGCAGCCGTCCGATCCGGAGGTGGGCTTCGGCGCGCGCGTCCTCGGGGATCAGCGAATAGGCCGCCTCCTGGATGCGGTCATGCTGGAACGCATAGGAGTCCTCCGAGCGGAGCACCAGCCCGGATCGAACGGCTTCCCAGAGGCTTTCGTGAAGGTCTTCCTGCGAGGTCTGGCAGACCGTCCCAAGGAGAGCGAACTCCGCACCGGCGCCGACGCAGGCAAGCTGGCGAAGCGCCGCTTGGGTTTCGGCCGGCAAACGATTGAGCTTGACGACCATGAGATCGACCACGTTGTCGGTGTAGCGTTTCGCGTGGATGCGATCGAGGTCCCAAGACCATCGCGCATCTGCGTGATCGAAGACCAGCAGCGCTTCATCCGCGAGCGCGTGGAGAAACTGAATAGCAAAAAACGGATTGCCGCCGGTCTTCTCGTGCACCAGTTGCACGAGCGGGTTCGCGCGCGTTGCGTTTCGCAGCGTAGGGAATCCGCGATCAACTGTCCGAGGTCGTCATAGGTCAGCGGCGCCAAAACGATATCTTGTACTGTTGCGCCCGCTCGGCGGATCGCATCGAGCTTGCGCATCAGCGGGTGCGCGGCGTCGACCTCGTTGTCCCGATAGGCGCCGATCAGCAGCAAATGCCTGATATCCCGCTTGCGTCAGAATATCTTCGAGCAGATCGAGCGTGGCGGCATCGAGCCATTGCAGATCGTCGAGGAAGAGCGCCAGCGGGTGCTCCGGACGCGCAAAGACGCCGATGAACCGCCGTAGTACCGTCTGGAAACGGCGCTGCGCATCTTGCGGTGATAGATCGGCGACCGGCGGCTGTTTGCCGATGACGAGTTCCAGTTCGGGGATGAGGTCCACGATCAGCAGCCCGTTCGGACCCAGGGCCTCGCGAAGCGCATCCCGCCAGGCTTGGAGCTCCGCCTCGCTCTTGCTCAAAATCTGCCGGACGAGACTTTGAAAGGCTTGCGCCACCGTGGCGTAAGGGATGTCGCGCTTGTACTGATCGAACTTGCCGGAGGCGAAGAGGCCGCGCGGCGGAACCAGGACCTTGTGGAGCTCATTCACGACCGAGGACTTGCCGATGCCGGAATATCCGGAGACGAGAACGAGTTCCGGCACGCCGGTGGCGATGACACGGTCGAACGAGCCGAGGAGAGCGGCGACCTCGCGCGACGCGCCCGTATAGTTTCTCGGGAATCAGCAGCCGATCCGGCACGTCGTGCTCAGCGAGCGGAAATTCGTCGATGCGGCCCCGCATTTCCCATTCGGCGCGGCACCGTCGAAGATCGTGCTCGACGCCGGCGGCGGTCTGGTAGCGCTCCTCGGCGGTCTTGGCGAGCAGCTTCATGACGATCTGGGAGATCGAGCGCCGGGATGGTCTCCAACCGCTGGCGCGGCGGCACCGGCGTTCTGGCGATGTGGCAATGGACCCATTCCATGGGGTCGCGCGCGGTGAAGGGCAGCGCGCCCGTGAGCATTTGGTAGAATGTCATGCCGAGGGAATAGAGGTCGCTTCGAGAATCGATCGAGCGGTTCATTCGGCCGGTCTGTTCCGGCGCCATATAGGGGAGCGTGCCGGCGATGAACTCGGGCGGTGACGGCGCCTGCCGTTCTCGCGGAAGCCGCGACGCAATGCCGAAGCCGGTGAGCCAGACCTGCACTCGTCGTATCGTTCACCAGAATGTTGGCGGGCTTGATGTCCTTATGGATGAGGCCACGTTCGTGCAGCCCGCGTAGAGCCGCCACCAGCGCCTCCGCAAGACGCAGGAACCTGGCCAACTCCATTGGGGATCCCAGAAGGTGCTGAAGTGGTTCGGCGCCATGGTCTTCGAGGACCAGCATGGTCCGGCCGCGCTCGCATACCAGATCCAGAGGCCGAACCGCCCAGAGAGCATCGAGATGGTCTTTGAGGCTGTATTCGTGTGCGAGACGGTCGAGAGTGGCGGTCGTTGGGTTTTCAGTAACGGGAATAACGATAATGACCGTGGGTCGACCGCCGCCGGGTTCGTCATCCGACGCTCTGCAGAAGACGCGTTCGCCGTCCTGCCACAACGTCTGCATCTCGCCGAAGCGAATGGGGGCATCCCGCGATTTCGAAGCCATCCCACCCCTATCGTCACTGCTGGCGCGCAAGCCCTGGCTTCGCAGCAATACCCACCATGTCGGCGAAACAGCCAGCATCCACCTTTCGCACCACCGAGTGTCCCATTTACCGGGCACTCAACCTAGCACCTAGCGAAGGCGCGGGTAAGTTCAGAGAGGATATTCTGCGCGGCCACCCATGCCCCTTTAACCGATGCCTTGTCGCCGACGCGGGGAGACTGGTTCGGCGATCACTGCTTTGGGACGTGCGCGCTGGCGATCACCTTTCCCCATTTGTCGATATCGCTGCGCATATATGCATCAAGCTCCGCCGGCGTTGAGGCCTTGACACTGATGCCAAGATCGAGCGCGCGCCTTTCCAACTCGGGATCGGCCAACACCTCGTGCAGCGCCTTGTTGAGGATTTGAATGATCTCGTTCGGCGTTCCCGCCGGAGCATAAAGCGCGTTCCAACCTGTTACGTCGAATCCGGCGACACCGGCTTCCTGCACCGTCGGCACATTCGGCAGTTCCGGCGAGCGTTGCGGCGCGGTGCTTGCCAGCGCCCGCATCTGCCCACCGTCGAATGATGGTTTAAGCGCCGCATAGAAATCGACGGCCAGTTGAATGTCGTCACGCAGCAGCCCAACCACGACTTCGGGCGAGCCCCGAAAGGTTACAATCTCGACGTTTATGTCGGCCATCGACTTGAACAGTTCGGCGGTGAGGTTTTGCCCGCTGCCGAATTTGATGGTACCTACATTGAGGTTGGCTGGCTTCTCACGGGCGGCTTTAAGAAAATCGCCGAGTGTCTTGTAGGGCGACGAGGCCCGAACGGCGAAATAGCATGTGTAATAACCGAATGTCGATATCGGTGCGAAATCCTTCAGCGGATCGAACGGCAGGTGCTCGAATAACTGGGCACTGATGGCGCTGGCGCTCGTCTGCAACGCCAAGGTGTAACCGTCTCTTCCGCCCGAGATCGCCGCTCGCGCTGCTGCGATGCCGCCGGGGCCCGGCATATTCTCGATGACAAAACTCTGCCCGAGCTTTTTGCTGATGGCCTCGGCGACGAGCCGCGATATCACGTCCGCAACGCCGCCGGCGCCGAACGGAAGAATAACTCGCACTGGACGGTCGGGATATCCGGCCTGCGCGCGCAACGGCGACGATGCGAGCCCCGCGGCGGCAAACGCCAAGGAGATCGCAGCCGTTCGGCGCGTGACCAAGAACCGCAATGGTTTCATCTCAACGCCCCTTGAGTTGACGGAATGATCATAGCTCTGTTACGGAGCGGGAACCATCCACCACATCAATAGACGACATAAGCTAGTCTTAAAATGAAAGAGACAGCCAACTGGGCGGTCTAATTCTGTTGGTGACATCCAAGGGTGCCGCCGGCGTTGCGGGATCGGCAATCGTCGTCGTGGTTTCGACATTGGCCGCGACCGGGATTATTCCGGTCGCTGCGGTGGCGCTCATTCTCGGGGTTCACAGGCCTCAGTCCTCAGCCTTCGTATCGGTAAATATCCTTGGCAAGGCTCTGGCTACGATCGTCATTGGACAATGGGAAGGCGCAGTCGACTGGAATCTCTTGATTTCGGGTCTAACAAAAGCAAGCACACTCGAAGAGTCTGCTGGGAAGTGGCGATGATTGATTTTTTGTTACCGTGCACCAGGTCTCCATCGGACAACCGTCAGCTGCGTCCGACCGAACATCGTCTTCATGATGGCCGATAATTTCGGCTACGGCACCATGGTTGATATGGCATCTCGCGGCAACATCCTGATGTCTGGTTCTGGCCCATCACGTCGTTTTTATAATTTGGTGCATTTCCGCTACCCGTGAGAGCGAACGTCGTTGCGGAAGGTGCAGCAAGTGGCCGGACGACGGCCGCGGCGACCACACCATGGACGGGCCGATCTTCGTGCGCGGCGCGGAGGTCGGCGACACCATCGAGGTGAAGATCAGGTCGATCGAGTTGTGGCTGCCGACCGCCGCCATGAGCACGCGCGCCGGTCGCGGCTCGCTGCCGGAAGATCTCCCCTATTCGCGCGATCGCGTGGTGTGGCTCGATCTCGACCACAAGACCACCGACTTCGTGCCCGGCATCGTCATTCTCGCGCGCCCGTTCTGGGGCGACATCGGCGTCGCGCCGCCGGCCTCAATGGGACGCATTTTGCCTGGGCCCCGAACGTCCATGGCGGCAACATGGACAATCACGACCTCCTGCCCGACACCAGCCTGTTCCTGCCGGTCCACGTTGCCGGCGCGCTCCTTTCGGTCAGCGACTTTATCGCCGCCACCAAGGGCATCTCGCGCGACGACGCCTACATGCTGTGCAGCGCCGCCATGGACCTGATGGTGACCCAGGTGGTCGACGGCACCAAGGGCATCCACGCCATGATGCCGAAGGCGATATTTCAGAAGTAGGGAGGAGGGGGGCGGCGAGGTGCGAGCGCGGGCGGAGAGTCAGGTTCGAAGCGAGCTTTCAGCCGGCTCTGGCTTTCCGCCATCCCGAATTAGTTTTAGGGCGAGACCCTGAACGCCAAGTTTAACTCGCCACAATATGACGCCCACGGCGAACGCGACCCGCCGCATAATTTGCCGCGATCCGGATCGCAGCGTCCGCTGCCGGCATATGCGGACTTAGCGTCGGAATCAGATATGTAGCGATTGACCCAATCCGGACGCGCCACACGCTCTGCCGCGTCGTACTCGAAGCTACAACTCCAAACCGGCCAAACGCGTGGATGAACATAGAATGGTTCCAATCTGTTGCCCTTGAGCAACAGTCACCCGGCGGAACTGTGTTATTTCTGGGGCAACCGTTTTCTACCGCCTTAGGAGCTCGGAGTGAAAAATCTTGCTGCTCTCCGCGAAGCCGCATCCGGCGGCGCGGCACAAGGGTGGTGGTGTACGGCGCCGTCGGCGCTGGCCGCCGTGCTGATGGCTCTTGCGCTGCCGGCGCTGCCCAACGAGGCATCGGCGGCCTGCGCTCCGCCGGCCGGCAATAATGTTACCGCCACATGTACGGGCGCGACTAACAATCAAAATGGTACGAATGGCTACGGTACGGGCGCCGAGACCGGCCTCACGGTCAGCGTCGTAAACGGCGCGTCGGTGGTCGGCACCAACAATGGCATCGCTGCCAGCACCGTTACCGTGACCAATGCCGGAACGATCACGGGCACAGTGATTGCCGGCTTAAATGTCGGCAGCACAACCGTGACCAATGCCGGCACGATCTCCGGGGGCTCCTTCGGCATCTTTGCCACAGGCAGCGCCACGGTAACCAATTCGGGCACCATATTGGGGCGGGCCGTCAATGGCATTTCCGCTATCACGTTCGCCACCGTGAATAATTCGGGCACCATCTCGGGGGGGGTCCTCGGCATCTCTGGTGCCAACATGGCGACGGTGACCAATTCCGGCACCGTGTCAGGGGGGCAATTCGGCATCGTCAGCGGCGGCACCGCTCTCGTGACCAATTCCGGCACCATTTTGGGGACTGGAACTGGTTCGTTTGAAATCCAAGGCGGTAACGCCATCGTGGTCAATTCCGGCCTGATCTCGGCGTCCACCGGTATTTCTTCCGCCGCCGCCGCCGCAAACGTGATCAATTCCGGCACCATTATCGGCACCGGCGGCATCGCGTTGCAGTTTTCGGCGGCGGCCGACACGCTGACAATCCTGCCTGGATCGAAGATCATCGGCGCCATCAATCTCGGCGGCGGCGGCGACACCGTAAATTTCCGCACCGGCAACCAGAACCTCACCTTTGACACGCTGGCGCGTGCGACCGTCACCAGCAATGTCCCGTTCGTCGTCTCTGGCAATCGCGCCGTCACCATCGATCCGACGAGCCTCGCCGCCTCTGACCGCATCGTGGTGGACTTCACCCGCGAGATATCAGGCTTAGTGAGCGGGCGTCTCAACGAAGCGGCGGCAAATCGCGGCAGCGGCGTCTCGGCGTTCGCTCCGAGCGCCCTCGGCCCGGCGGATCAGTTCGCCGGCAGCGCGTTCGGGTCGTTCGACCCCATCCCGGCGCTCGGCTACGCGCCAAGCGATGCCGTGGTGTTCAAGAATCCCACCATGACCCGCCCCGACGGCAGCGCCGTCTGGGCCAAGGGCTTTTACGGGCAGGTTACCCAGGACGCGCAAGGCCCGCTACTTCGTACCCAGACCAGCCTCTACGGCGGCGCCATCGGGTTCGACACATTGTTGCGGCCGGACCTGCGTCTTGGCGTCGTCATCGGCGGTGGCGCCACCAACAAATCCATCGATCTCAATATGGGCGGCGCCGACAGCAACATCGTATTCGGCGGAGCTTATGGCCGCTACAACCTCGGCGCCGCGTTCTTCGACGCATCGCTACTCGTCGGAGGGTCGCACAACAGCGCCACGCGCAACAACATCAACAACAACCTGGCGCCCGGCGGAACTCGAGACCGCCACCGCGAGCTTCGGCGGCTGGTTCGTCAACCCGGAAATCGCCTACGGCTACCGCATTCCGCTCGCTGGCGGTTGGTCGATTACGCCGGCCGCACGGCTGCGCTACGTCGCCGCCGAATTTGGCGGCTACACCGAGACCGGATCGACCGCCGATCTTACGGTCGGGAGTCGCGTGACGCAGAACGTCGAGGAGCGAGGCGACCTCACGCTGACGGACACCATCATTAATGCCGGCGGAACCCGGTCAAGCATTAGTGTCCATGGCGGCGTGCTGGGCGTCGAGCGTGTCGGAGACACCACTATCAACACCATCGTGCTCGCCCAGGCGCTTCCGTTCGCGAGCCCAGGCAGGTCGAACATCGGCGGTGCGTATGTCGGCGCCGCCTTCGACTGGAGCACCCGCAGCGGTGTGTCGATCTTCGCTGCCGGGGAATATATCGCGACGTCGGATAGCACCTCCATCGTCACCGCCAAAGGCGGCGTGCGGGTCGGTTTCTGAGCAAGAGATGGGCGGCGGCCTCCTCAATCGCCCCGGCTTTCTGTCGCGCGGCACGTCCAGACGTCGCGTGGATCACGCTGGCTCGGAGGACGCCTCCGTTCGGTTGATCAATGAGCGCGGGGTTAGTTATGCGCAAGCCTCGCAGGACCTTGATGTGCATCAGTCTCAGCTGCGGAGCTGGGTGAAGATGTTGGCGGCAGCCAAATAACCGACGGGGCTGAAGACCGTCGCGGTCGAAGGGTCGAAACTCCCCAATGCGCCACCGGCGGTGCCGCCAACATAGAACCCGCTCCAATTATAGAGCGGCGCCAGGGCGTAAGTCGGAGTTTTGAGAGGCATGTCGGCCGCATTCGCAGAACTCACGGCGAATATGAGTAGGACCGTGCCCCAAGACAACTTTCGCATGGCTCCCCCGTTTAAGACTAAAATTAATTGCCACCCTTAACAGAACCCGTCGTCAGAATCTGTGACCGTTCGGATGCACTCAACACCAAAACCACGCTGGGTTTGGGCAAGCGGTCGCGCGGCGCGGCCTTTAGGGGTTAGTCCGTTGCTGGCCCATCTCTGAAGAATATAGCAGCGCCGCAAGTGGTCGGCTAACTGAGGTACTGCGGCCATTGCGGCGCGGGCCGCGCACGGCGCTCACGCAAGCCTCGAAATCATGCTGCGGCTGACAGCGTAAACCTTGGTCAGGTCGCGGGTCCTCTTACCCTTGGCGAGGCGCTGACGCGCTTCTTTGATCTGGTGAGGATTGAACTTCGGCTTGCGGCCCATCTTCAGGCCGTCGGCGCGCGCGATCTGTCGGCTTTCATGGGTGCGCTTCACGATCCTCAACCGTTCGTCTCAGCCATGGCGGACATCATCGCCATGAAGCCCCGGCCCATGGCCCATGGGTGTGGTGAGGTCTATACAACTGCGATCGAGGACTTTGATGGCGGCGCCGGCGTGATCACCACCTGGATGATCTGCAAGCCGTCCCACATCGAGCGCGTGGCGCGATCCTATTCAGGGCGTAGGGCGCAATCTCTTTATTGCGCCGCTCCGAAGCGAAGCTTCCATCAATGCGAGCCGGCCTACACGTCGGCGCAATAAAGCGATTGCGCCTACGATTGCTCTTAAGCAACTGATGATGGAGAACATTATCATATATTGCTCGGGCAAAGCAAAACCGCGCCGACTGCAGTTCCGAGTCTGGTCGAGTTCAGCTATCTGAGGAGGTCCGGCAGTACCGGTCGCACGAGCGGCACTGCCGGTTTTGACCCATAAGAGACGTCAGCACCTGAGTGCAGGCGGTGGCCTGCTGGATTGCGCATCGCCTGGGCATAGGCAGTTTCACGAACGACTAATACGGATGCCTCGGCTTGTCGCGATTGCGCACCACAGCACAGCTACGCGCCTGCTTTCAGGATGCTGGTCAGAATTCTAAATCCCAAATTTGGTCAATCTTTCTGTTCGCTCATTGTAACGCGCCCCATGTAGGATTCGTTGCTGTATTCATTCCCGCAGTATCCGGCCCCGCCGGCGGCGGCGACAAGTCGGGCGACGGGCTAGGCGACGGGCCGGAATCGTACGAACCGGAGGATTCGTACGAACCCGAGGATCTGTGAGACGCCGATCCCCTGCCCGCGTTTCGGACTATCGGGGCGTACTGCGGCGGCAATGGGCCGCCGAGCACAGACTGGATGATCTGCCCGACATTGTAGGGAGCCCGATAGGAGTAGTAAGGCGCGCCCGTGTAATGCGGGTAGCGCTGCCGCGCCGCCGTGTGCACGGCGGCATGCGCTTGCGCGACATGCGTCCTCGCGGTCTTGTGGACATTGGCACCGGCAGCCATCGCACTTGCTCCAGCAAGCGCGAGCGACGTGACGATGACGGCGGCGGTGATCAGCATTCTCATGGCACTCTCCTCGTGTTGGCCTTGCGGCTCGGAAGTACCCTCGATGCGCCCAGTGTCAGGGTAGGAGAGCCGAGCTTTCGGGAAAATGTCTGCCGGATGAATAGTATGTAAGGTTGAGCGGCTCCCGGCGAAGGCGGTCGATTGCTCGCTCAGCGCGCTGACCCCCTATCATCCGGCTGCGCCTGAGGGCATAATCCCGCCATAGATCCTTCAAGATCATGCCTTCTAATTTAATGATCCGCGCGGGGGATCGCGTCGCACACTTTCGCTAGGGGGGATTTTGTGACCACTTCCATAAATAGGATGGGAATTGCCGGCATCTTGCTGGCGTTCACAACGTGCTGTGGCGCTCCCGAAGCCGGCGCTCAACTCTTCCTGAACTTCGGCGGCCCAGGCAACGCACCGGGACAGGGAAGCGCGGGCACTGGAACCGCCAATCTCGGCATTGGCGGGCCTGGAAGCGCGGATGCGGTCCGGGGCCTCAACGAGCCCGTCATCGGATCAAACCGAGGAATCAGCCTTCCGTTGCTAAATCAAGCGGGCAAACCACTTGGGGTGAATGGCGACTCAACCGGCACGGCCCAAGGCTCTCTTTCGTCCGCCGGGGATCACGCGTCCTCGTCTGCTAATTCCGTCACCAACACCCTGATGGGCCCCGTCAGCAACCTAGCGTCCCGGCCAACGAATTCGGCGACGAATCCGGCCGGCAAACGCAAGCAGACCAACAACGCCGCGGCCAGCGCGGTTCCAGCGCCGCGGTGATTTAGCGAACACGATTCAGTTTCGCTGCCGCCGCCTGCGTACGACGCGCGTCGGCGAATTCGGTCCGGGCAATCGCGGTCCGAATAGCAGTTTGATTGTGCCGCCGGACAGTACATCACGTCCTCGTGGCCGCCGCTGTCTACGACCCTTCGGCCTGCCATACCTTCTCAACTGACGAACGCGGCGGCGCCGTTGCGGATCGTCATGCAGGATGACCCGGATCTCGCCCTTGAGCGAGGTTTCGACCGCCGACATGCCGACCACGGCGGCACAAGGGCATGCACACCGGTTGGCCGCGCGACTTGGCCAAGTACAAGACGCTCGCCACCCATGTGGCGGTGATCGCCGATGTTGAAATCGACCGCGCGAGCGGACGCATCGCAGTGCCGTGCGGCTGCGCTGGAGGGGGGGCGCCGGACTAACGCCCGAGTACGGTTTCAGCCCAGTGCAGCACCAAATCGCCGTTGAGGAATTCGAGCACGGCCTGTTCTTGCGCGACCGGCGCATCGCCGGCGACGACAGTGGCGACGATCACATCGCAACGGTCGTTGAAGGCGAGTGACAGCACCGATTTCGCCGATGGGGCGCCGACCGTATAGCCGCGGCTGCGGCCCTTCATCCAGTGCACCGTGATGGGCCGGCCGGGGCCGAGTGCCGAACTTTCGCTGCCGACGAGACCGACGTCGCTGACGCGATCGAGTTCCTCGTCGTCGGCCACTCCGGTTTGACAATTGCAGAAGCCGATTTTCGGCCGCAGATAGAGATTGACCTCAATCCCGCAATCGGCCGCCTTGCATTGATAAGCCCACCCCTGTCCCCACTGGTCGATGGGGAACGGCCACGTGCTTTCGGTCCAGACCGGCTGGTCGCGCGAAGACGTGCGTTGCATATCCGCCGCCGGCTTTGCGACGAGAAAGATCGCGTAGCCGCCGCCGATCCCGGCGACGAGCGCGACGGCGGCGGCGGTTACGATCCGCATGCTCATGATCGCTTTTGCGGCAGCGGCTGGCCCGTCGAACACGCCTCGTTCCTAGCCGAGAACGCACGCGCCGCCGCAAGTGCGGCCGCTCGCGCTCACCACCAACTGGGTTTCTTTTCCGGGGGATACACCGGCACTTCCGGAACGAAGCCATGCCGGTTCGGCATTTCGACCTTCGGGAGACTCTTGGCGTCCATGACGTCGGTCTCCTGGATGATGCCGTTCCGATAGAGCAGAAACGCGGTCAGCGCGTAGACTTCGTCATGGGTGAGCGATCCCGGCTTAGGGACGGGCATCGCGCGGTTGATATAGTCCCACGCGATCGTCGCATACGGGTAGTAGGCTACACTGTCCTTCTCATTTTCTTTGAAGGGGCCGAAATAAGGCTTGCCGGGACTGCCCAACACCAGACGCCGGAGCACCCCTTTTTCCCCGTTCTGGCCGTGGCACACCTCGCACCGTTTCGCGAAGATCGCCGCGCCTTCCTTGGCGGTTCCGTGCCCAGCAGGAAGTTGCTGGCCCTGTGGGCCGATCATGAAATCAAAGCCCTGGACTTCCTCCTGGCTCAGAGGCGTGCCCACATTGTATTTCGGCGACTGCGCGAGCCCCACCGCGGGGGCCGTCAGGATCATCACCGATGCAAGCAGACTAACCGAACATCGCATCGTGCACACTCCCGTCGCGGGCCACGAACCAAGGCTGCATGGCATTGAAATGAATGGCGCGATTGGGCTTCTTGGCCTCCCCCTCGGAGATGCCCCAGTGTGCATACAGCTCGGCTCGCGAGGGCTGAACTTCACCCAGTTCATCGGTGCAACGAGACAACAACGTCGCCTCTTCTCCTTGCCAATCCCAGTCGAAGGTAAACCGGGTATGTGCCTTCGTATGCACCGGCGTCTGAAGCTTCGCCTCCGTCCAGCTCTTGCCACCGTCGGTGGATATATCGACCTTGCTGACCTTGCCGCCACCGGACCAAGCCAAGCCGGTTATCTGGACATATCCCCGACCGGGTATCGCAAGTCCGGCTGAAGGCCGCGTAATCACCGACTTCGGCCCCCACTCAAAATGGTACCAGCGCGATTTGTTGCCGATATCAGCTCTCACGACGGAATGATTCATGCTCTCATTCCAGGTGTGGTAGGGCTGGTCCACCACCTTGATATGGCTCAGGTACTTCACGTTGTGGGGCCCTTCCCAGCCGGGGACTATCATCCGGATCGGGTAACCCTGCTCAACACGCACCGGCTCGCCATTCTGGCCGTAGGCCACGAGACAGTCGTCCATGGCCTTTTCCAGCGGAACGGTGTGAGAAAACTTGCCAGGGTCCGCCCCTTCATAAACCAGCCAGCTCGCCCCTTTTTGCACGCCGGCCAAGTTCAACAACGCGGACAGCGGCACACCGGTCCATTCGCTGCAGCTGGCCATCCCGTGAATGTACTGGACCGGCAACCCCATGTTCTGATTGCCGGCATTGTGGATCATGGGAGAGCTGTTGGCATGGCACTCCACGAAATGAACCCGGGACACGGAAGGCAGGCGCTTCAGTTCCTCCATGCTGAAACTGAGGGGACGATCCACCATGCCGTGGATCGTGAGGCGATGCTGCGCCGCATCGATCTCGGGGAAATGGGACGCGTGATACTGCACGAAGTGGAGCGAGGCCGGCGTGATGATTCCCGCATAATCCTGGAGCGGAGTGTAGTAAGTGATGTGATCAACGCTGAATCTGGCCCCTCGGCGCGACAGCTCGCGATGGTCGTGGGCATCCTTGGCTTGCACCTCAGGCTTGGCTGGCGCTTCGGGCTTGGCTGTCTGGCCTCTCGCGACCCATTCTGCGCCTGCGCCTGCTCCAGCGGCGACACCGGCCACTGCGGCAGCTTGTTTCAGGAACCGCCTCCGGCCAAATCCGTTCGAATCCATGGTTGCCTCCCGTGATCTCGAATTTTCGATTTGCGCTTTGTCTTGGCCACCCTTCGCCAATCAGCTTTGTAACTTTATAGTCCCGAATCGCCTTGAGGTCTAGAACTCCTCCGGGAGGCCCGTGCCTCCTGGGATCCGGGCTACCTGCTCCAAATCCTCGGACTACTCCGATGTTAACCTCAACTCGTTGCCCTGCGGGAGGCGCGCCGTCGGCCTCCCGGGCTTCTCCATCTACCTCCCCGCGTCTTCCTCGCAGTGTGTCGTTACCGCCTGCTGGAGGACGCGAGCGCCAGCTGGAGCGTCCGCACAAACCACGCAGTGTCGGTCAGAGGCCAGATAAGTAACGCGCCAACGCCTCCCGGTCGGTGGGCGAAATCGCCTTCATAAGGTTCGTCATGTCGGCACTGTTGGTCCGCTCACCTTCGGCAAAGCGGCGCATGGCCTCGGCCAGATATTCGTACCTTTGGCCGGCAAGTCGGGGCGCCGGCAGGCCGCCGGCCAAGTTCTGCTGATGACAGACCTGGCATATGGCCACGGTGGCGGGCGGCGACGTGGCGGCGACGCCGGTGGGCCGTGCCGGCCAATCCTTCTTCGCGAAATAAGCCGCTGCAGAGCCCAGTTCCGACTGAGTGAGGGCTGTTGCCATCCACGTCATGACCTCGTTGTCGCGATCTCCGGTCTGGAAGTCGTGCAACTGCTTGAGGAGATAATTTTCCTGCAGACCCCAGATGATCGGAGTAGGTGCATTATTGGGCACGCCATTGTTGCCGTGACATGTGCTGCAAACCAGCAACTTGGCGCCGAGGATGGCCTGGGCCTCAGCGGCATTGCCCGGCGTGGCCAGTGCCGGCCTCTCGACGGCATGTGCCGGCGCGGCCCTCTCAACGGCATATGCCGGCGTTGCCAGAGCGACCAGAACGCCAAGAACAGTCGGAAGGCGATTGTTGATCATGTTCACGCTGCCATTGTTCGAGTGCCCGCGGTCCCGCGACGCGACCAACGTGCTGGAACCACCTAAAACATGCCGCAGTCAGGCTCGTGGCGCAAGATGGCGCGGGTTTCGATGTCGGGTTTCGGATAGCTCTGAAGCCGCGGCGGAAATTCGTGACTTATTGGCGCGCCATAAGTTTCACGCGAGGACGTTTCGGAAATTCCGTGCGCAGCTGGCTGAGGCGACCCGCAGCGCAAATTCGGCGCGATCTGGACCACGATGTTCCCGCCGTCAGATGGGACCTAACATCGGAATCGGATACCGATTGGGCCAAAACGGGCACACGGTAGCCAACGCTGTGGGCGCAATGCGCTGCGCTCATCGCGCCCAACGCGCCGTACCAATGACCCGATGGCTGACATCGCGCAAGGGCTTCGTTACGGTCAGTTCGATGGCTGACCTGATCACACCACCGGACAGAGATGATGCAGCATGCTGGCCATGCGGCGCTCCGGCGAGAGCGGGTTGTGCCTACTCGCTCGTGCTGGTCGCGGCGCGGCGCGGCGGGCTCGACGCGCTCGGTTACCCCGTCGATCGCGGGACATCGCGCGATAAACTGCGAGTCTCCGTGCCGCGGTGCGTTAATTGTCGCAGTCGCAACCGGGTATCGGTCGCGATCGTTTTCGCAGGCGCGGCGGCGGGCGCGATCGTTGCACCGATTTTGCAATCTCTGTTCTGGCCGCCCCTCGAAGCACCGTCCTGGTTGCTGCTCAGTCACCCGGGACTTGGCGGGATTGCGACCGGGATAGGCGCCGTTCTCGGGTTCATGGCCGCCGTGCTGGGTGTTGCCCTGCATCGACGGGCCTCGGGCATTCGCGCGCTGAACACGTATCCGCCGGTCGTCAGGTTGAGGAAAGCAGGCTGGCGGTACCCGGAATGAGGCGGGTGTTGAGGCAATTCACCCCACCTCACCACAAGAGTTTGATCGCGCGGATCCAGCCGTCGTGCGGGCAAAGCGCTACATCCTAGAACGCCCAGCTGGCGGTCACATACGGGCCTTGGGTGGTGAAGGTGTTCTGCAGATGCTGCGCCGTTGCCAGGAAAACTCCCACACTTGCAGGGGCGGGAGGAACCGATACTTGGGTCAGCGCATACTGATTGACGGTATTCATGTATATCGCCGCCTGATAGCCCAATTCGATCTTTAATTGTCCGTAGTTGCTGGGCGGAAAAACGTAGGCCGTGCCGAACTTGGCGTCGAAGCTCGGAACCACCTGGGTTTCGCTGGGCGATGTCAGAGCCTGGTTGTTGGGCTGGGCGAGGCCGGGCGCCGCTGTGGAGGTGGCTGAAAAATTGATGCAACTCTGCGCAGTGCCGATCAACCCGGCCCCCGCAGCCTCGCCGAAGAATTGAAAGTCGCCGACGTCGTACTGGCCTTTCAGTCCCAGTCGCGGCCCTGCGCCGGTAAACGTCGAACTGGTGGTGTTTGATGCGGTCGTAAGGCCGTCCAGGCTCGAGAAAGCTCCGGTCAGATTCTGGTTGATGCGGGCAAACTCCGCGCCGCCGAACACGCGCAATTGAAAGAAACATTCGGCGCAGAAGGTATGACCGGCGTCGAGGTTTACCAGATCGTATTTGAAACTCACATTACCGCGCCCAACCTGGTACACGCTCGCGGTTGGGCCAATCTCAAAAGGCGGCCCCACCATTTGGCCGGGCGTCCCGACAACGGATGCGGTAGCGCTGGCGTCCAGGTGCGTCCAATTCAATTGGATATCGTTGAACACGGTGGGAATGTAGCGCAGGCCGAACCGGAAGGTCGGAGTGTAGTCCGGTTTGAGCGACTGATTGGCCCAATTGGGCGTTGGCAATGGGAAAGGACTTACCAGCGTCGCATATTCGAGATCGCCGGATCCCGGCTGCAGGTACAGGAGCGACCCGCTTATTTCGTAATGGCGCAGCGGGGTCGGCGGCCCGATCCCGACGGGGCTTTTGTAGACTTGAGGGGTTCCGGTGTCTTGGGCGCGGGCATCCAATACCGTGGTTCCACCGCCGAGCGCGCCCAACCCGGCCGGCTGGCCGGCTGGCGGCAGGGCGGCCCTGGACGTCGGGGCCGCGGTCTCAACGCGCTTGAGGCGCTGCTTCAACGCGGCATTTTCTTTTTCCAGAGCATCGAGCCTCGCCGCGATCTCCTCCATCGTGGCGGCAAGCGCCGGGTGCGCAAAGACAGTGATCGCGAGACCCAACGGAATCGCAAGTTTGATGACACTTTTCATCGTCCAACTCCTCCTTACGGCTAGGGCACCTTTCGATTTTGCGAGCGTCATTTCCAAATCCGTGGAGTGAGTCGATCCGGCGCACGAAGGCGCACCCTCGCAACGGCCCGCCAGGGCGCGTTGCAAGTCGCCGTCATATTTCACGTTCCAGGATGTCTAAGGCTGAACGCGGGCTACATTCGAATCAGCCGCACGTTGAAGACGATATAGCGGGTTTGAATCCGCCGCTATGCTGTTTTGTACAGGAGAGGTGATGTGCACAACTATGCAGCCCGGATGAACGGAGAGATATCCGGGGTCATCTCGAGATCAGCCCCGCATGTCGTTGGGCTCATGCGGGCTGCGTTGGAAATTGCTGCGCCCTTGCAAATAAAAACGCGGCGTCCGGCTGGTGCCGAACGCCGCGGGCCGTGGACCTTGCGGGTCGCTAATAAAGCGTCAGTTCGTCGCGAGAGCGGGCGCGATGTCGGCCTGCTTCGTGGTCACGCCGTGACCGCCGGCGATCGTCGCGCCGGTGATGTTGTGCGCGCGCAGGGCGTCGCCCACCGCGACGGTGCCGGGATTGCGCCCTACCGGTCCGCGCGGCGACACGAGGTCCGTGACCCACACGATGTTGTCCTTCACAACGTGGACAATGAACATTCCTTCCACGTGCGGGTTCGGGATGTTGTAGAGATTGATCTCGACCGTGTCGTCCTTGAGCGAGAGGCTGTCCTTCACGTCCTGGACGTTCGCCGCCTTCATGGCCTTCTGTTCGGCGTCCGGCTCCAAAGCATGCGGGGTCTTGATGACGTTTTCGAAATAGGCCTTGTCGGGGGTGGGAACGATGACCGTCGCCCCCTCGGCCGCGAAGGCGCGCATGCCGCCGGTGTGGTCCATGTGATGGTGGGTAAGGATCAACGTCTTGATCGGCTTGCCGGGATACTTCGCCTTGGCGGCGTCGATCACCCATTTCGACTGACCCTCGTCGGTGGGCGCATCGACCACCACGAGGCCGTCCTTCATGTTGACGATCAGATTGTTGGCGCCGCCGCCCTGAACCATTTGGACGTTGGGACCAAGTTCGACCAGCTTGAAGCTGCCGCTGGGCGGGAAGTAGATGGCGTCGCTATCGGTGAAGCGGCCGAGGAAGAGACGCCGCATGACCCATTGGTAGGGGACGTTCGTGGTCGCCGCAGGCTTAGCCGCCGTCTTGACGGCATCGGGAACCGCGAAGGTCGCGGGGGCCAGCGTCGGGTTGACCTCGATATCCGTGTAGGTCATCCGCTGGATTTCCATGTCGTTGAGCTTGAACGAGCGCGAATAGGCGAACTTGACGCCGGCGACCGTTTTCCAGTCGCTCAAGATCATGTCATAGTTGGAGTCGCCCCAGATGTTGTCTTCGTCGCGCGTGCGCACCACCGCCGGCAGCTTGCTCGCCCGATCGAACATGATGATGAACTTGTTGGGTCCGTTGCTGACGGCGACCGCCGGCAGGGTCTGGTTGCCGAATTTCTGGTCTTCGATCGCCGACAGGTTTTGCGGCGCGTCCAAGGCGTACAGCATCAGCTTCGGTGACGCGCGGAAGCCTTCGCGCAAAGTAGCCGCGAGCCGGATCGCCGACATCGGCGTGACTTGGCCCTTATCGTCGACCACGGCGCCGAAGGTCGGATACCTGATCTCGCTGTATTTCAGCCGCTCGACGGCCGGGTATTTCATATCGCGATCCCAGTCATAGCGGACGAGGGTGCCGTCTTTGCCCGCAAAGTCGGCACTGACCGTGACCTTGGAATCGCCGAGGAAGCGGGACTCGCCGTTTACGCTGTTGGATTGGCCGGGCTCCCAATGTTTGGCATCGGCCTTCATGACCAGGGTCTTGATGGCGCGCACAGCATCGACGCCGCCTTCCGCCGCGAGGGCCTGTTTGACGAGGTCGATCGGCCCCGTTTGTGCGGATGCCGGCTGCCCGTGGGCAATGGCCGTCAGCAGCGCAGCCGAAATCAACAAAGCGTATTTCATACCAATCTCCTCCTGTTGTTATTATTTCAGGACGCATAATCCGCCGATCGGCATGATCGGTGCATGCTCCTTAAGGGGAGACTACCACGTTCCAATGACGGGCGCACCGCCTCTGCGAACGTCGTCGCCGGGCTCGTCGGGGGTACGCGGGGTTGGCACCGTCACGGCCGTCGCGCTATACCAACTCGGTTGGTCGTGATTTCTTCACATCGTGATGTTCGGGCTTGATGGCCGCGATGAACTGCGATGGCGAGTGAGGGATGGCGGCCGCGCCATTTGCGTTCTTTCCAGCCGGGAACATTCATGTCCAATCTCAACCTCTCCGTCGCCGTCGGCGACTATGATCGCAACCGTCCCCTGATCAACGGCGCCGTCCGCATCGATGGGGTCGATCCGGTGTTCATGACCTTGTCGCCGGAGGAGATATTCTTCCGCGCGTTCCGCTCGGTCGATTTCGACATCTGCGAGCTGTCGCTGTCGAGCTTCACGGTCAAGACCGCGCTGGGCGAGTGTCCGTATGTCGGCATTCCGGCCTTCGTGTCGAAGGCGTTTCGTCATACCTCCATCTATGTGCGCACCGACCGCATCAAGGAGCCGAAGGACCTCAAGGGCAAGAAGGTCGGCGTGCCGGAATACCAGCTCACCGCGAACGTGTGGGCGCGCGCGATCCTGGAGGACGATTTCGGCGTGAAGCCCGCCGACATCCATTGGATCAGGGGCGGCATCGAGGAGGCCGGGCGCCCCGAGAAGATCACCGTGAAGCTGCCGCCGGGCGTGCGCCTGGACAATGCGCCCGAAGGCGCAACCATTTCAGGGCTACTTGATACCGGCGAGATCGACGGCTTCATCGCGCCGCGCCCGCCGGCCTTCATCGAGCGCGGTCACCCTAATGTCGGCTGGCTGTTCCGCGACCCGATGGCGGCCGCCAAGGACTGGTACAAGCGGACCGGCATTTTCCCGATCATGCATCTCATCGGCATCCGCCGCACGCTCGCCGAGAAGCACCCGTGGCTGCCGGTCGCGGTGCTCAAGGCGTTCGAACAGTCGAAGGCGACGGCGCTTGCCGCCTTGAGCGACACCTCCGCCACCAAGGTGACGCTGCCCTTCGTCGAGGAAACCCTGATGGCGGTGCGCGACCTGATGGGCCAGGACTTCTGGTCCTATGGCGTCGAGCCCAATCGCAAGACGCTGGAAGCTTTCCTGCGCCATCATCATTCCCAAGGGCTGTCGCCGCGGCTGATGAAGGTCGAGGAGATGTTCCATCCCTCGGTCTACGAGACGTTCAAGCTGTAGCCGAAATCAACTGTAGGGTGGGCAAAGCGAAGCGTGCCCACGCGGACCGGCCTTACGGCGTGGGCACGGCGCGAAGAGCGCCTATGCCCACCCTGCAGACTACGTGACATTCAAGCTGTATCTGAAATCGACCATCACTTCGCGGCCGGTCTCAGCTTCACGTGGATATTCTTCTCCTGGGTGAAGCTCAGCATCTCCTCGAAGCATTCCTCGCGGCCGATGCCGGATTGCTTGTAGCCGCCGAACGGTACGCCGAGGAAGTGCCGACCGACCTCGTTGATCCACACGAAGCCAGCCTGCACCGTCATCGCGGTGCGGTGCGCGGTCGAAAGATCGTTGGTCCAGATCGAGGCGGTGAGCCCGTACTCGACCGCGTTGACCTCGGCCAGCATCTTGCTCTCGTCGGACCATTTGAGGACCGACAGCACGGGGCCGAAAATCTCCTCCCGGGCGATGCGCATCGCCGGCGTCACGTCGGCGAACACCGTCGGCTCGATATAGAAGCCCTTGGCGAGGGCTGGATCGGCGGGCCGCACACCACCGCTGATGAGGCGCGCGCCCTCGCTCTTCGCCGACTCGATGAAGCTCATCACCCGGTCGTATTGGGTCTTGGTGATGATCGCCCCCATGGTGGTGGCCGGATCGGTCGGGATTCCGGGCTTGAACCGCTTGATGCGCTCGCGGACCTTGTCCACGACCTTGTCGTGGATCGCCTCGTGCAGAAAGGCGCGGCTGGTCGAGCCGCACGACTGGCCGCACCAGGTGAAGTTCATGCCGGCGATGACAGCGCCGGCGACCTCATCGGGATCGGCGTCCGGATAGGCGATCAGCGCGTTCTTGCCGCCGAGTTCCAGCATCACCGGCTTCACGGTTTCGGCCGCCGCGCGCATCACGGCGCGGCCGGTCGGCACGCTGCCGATCAGCGCGATCATGGCGACGTCGCGGTGGCCGGCAAGCGCGGCGCCGGCCTCCTTGCCGCCGGGTACGATATTGAACACGCCGGGCGGCAACACGCCTTCGATCAACTCGAACAGCCGCAGCGACGACAGCGGCGCCTGCTCCGGCGGCTTGATCACCACGGTGTTGCCGGCGGCGAGCGGCGCCGCGGATTTGCCGGCGCAGAACATGAACGGATGGTTGAACGGGATGATGCGGCCGACGACGCCGCGCGGCTCGCGTACCGAGAAGTTGACCGCGTCGGGGCCCATCGGGATCGAGTTGCCTTTCATCTCGGTGACGAGGCCGGCGAAGAACTCGGTCTGGGCGGCAGCGACGTTGGCGTCGCTCACCATCTCGGTGTAGGGATTGCCGCAATCGGCGGCGTCGATCATGGCGAGTTCTTCGGCATGCTCGCGCAAGATTGCGGCGATGCGCTTAAGGAGCTTGGCGCGCTCCAGCGGCAGCACGCGCCGCCAGTCGTCGAACGCACGCTTGGCCGCCGCGACGGCGGCATCGACATCCTCCGCGCCGGCGTCGGCTACCGGCCCGAGCGCCTCCCCGGTGCCCGGATTGATCGTATCGACATAGCGGCCGGCCTCGGGCTTCACCCACTGGCCGCCATAATAGCAGTCGCGGTGCTTAGGCAGCGCCAGCGTGGGGGCGGTCGTCTTCAATACGGTGGCAACGGACATTGCATTTCCTCCGAGAACACCACGGTCACTTCTGGATTTGGATCAGTTCAGCGATCTGCTGCTTGGTCAGCGGGGCCGGGATGAACTTCAGCGTCACGGCCTCCGCCATCAGTGAATCAAGCCCGTGGATTTCGTCCGGCTCGACCAGCGAACGCGGGAAGAAATCCTCGCGCGCCCGTTTGGCGACCTCCTCGGAGACGCCGACGAACTCGGCGTAGTCCTTCATCACCTGGGGGTTGTTGCTGTACATGTAGGCGATGGTCTCGCGATAGGCGTCCATGAAGCGGCGGATCGCATCCTTGCGCTTGGCGAGCGTCTCGACGTTCGCCACGATGGTGCGGATGGTCTGGCCGCGCACCAGGACGGAATCCGTCGCCCGTGCGATCACCCGGGTCTTGCCGTCCGCGATCTCCTTGAGGCCGAACGGCGGCGAGGCCCAGCCGACGTCGACCTGGTCGGTCATGACGGCGGTGAGCGTCGAGGACGCATTGCCGGTCGCCATCGGCTTTGCCTTGAGCTTGAACTCGTCCGCGAAGGCGCGGACGACGCTGAAGGTGGATGATCCGTTGGTGGAGTATGCGATGGTGTTCTTGTCGGTCATCTCGGTCAGCGTCTTGAACGGCGCCGACGTCTTGGCATACCAGTAGTCGGCGGCGCCGGTCGCCTGCGCCCCGATGATTCGCACCGGCGCACCCTTGGCATAGGCGGCGATGGCGCCGAGCGTTCCGACCGCTAGCCCGGCATCGACGGCGCCGGCAATCACCGGCTGCAAGGTCTCGCCGCTGCCCGAGGTGTAGATCATCTCAAGCTCGAGGCCGTGCTTCTTGAAGATGCCGGCCTTGGTGCCGAGGTGGGGGATCGCGGTATCCCAATTGCCGCGCTGGCCGATGGTGAGCTTGATGACATCGTCCGCGTGAGCGGGCAGGGAGGCGAGCGCCGCCGCGACGGCGAACGCGAGGCCGACGAGCTTCGTCATGGTTTCCTCCTGTTGTTTTTAGCGTGGCTTGATCGAGCCAAGTCCGCCCAGCCGGCCGACCAGCGCATTGGCGCCGATCGCCAGCACGAATAGCACGATCAGCATCGCGTACATACGCGGCATATCGAACAGGCTGTAGGCCTGGATGATGAGGAAGCCGACCCCGCGATTGGACAGCTTGGTCTCGGCGAGGAGTGTGCCGATGATCGCGACGCCAAGCCCGAGACGCACCCCGTTGATGGTCGGATGGCGCATGGCGGGAAGATAGATCTTGGTCGCCATCTGCCACGCATTGGCGCGGAAACTCTTGCCGACCCGGATCAGCACCTTGTCGATCTGGCGCATGCCGGCGGCGGTCGACAGCGCGATCGGGAAGAAGCACGAGATCGCCCCCATGGCGACCTTCGATCCGGGGCCGACCCCGAACCACATGATCATGACCGGGAAGAAGATGATCTTCGGCGTCGGTCCGAGATAGTAGAGATAGGGCTCGAAGGATTTCGACAGCAACCGGTTGGCGCCGAGCACCAGCCCGGCGATCAGTCCGGACAGTCCGCCGAGCAGGAGCCCAGTGCCGACCTCACCGGTCGTCACCCCGAGATTCCAGTAATAGTCGGGGGTCGACAGCAGCTTGACGATCGCAGCGCCGATCGCGGTGAGCGAGGGTACCACGTCGCGGTAGAGCAGGCCCGACCGCGAGATCAACTCCCACGCCAGCAGGATGGCGACGATGATCGCGACCCGCACCTGGGTGACCGGATCGGCCCAGGCCGGCGGCGCGACCGTCAATCTCAGTCGACCGGCCTCAGCCATCGCTCGATCCATTCGGTTATGACGAAGAACACCACGCTGACAAGGATGACGAAGCAGATCGCCGCGTAGGTGCCGGGCAGGTCGTAGCGTTCCGCGAGATCGTTGATGAGCTGGCCGAGGCCGCCGAAATTGATCAGGAACTCGACGCCCACCACGTTGATCAAGGTGAAGATCAGCCCGAGCCGGACGCCGACGAAGATGGTCGGCAGCGCCGCCGGGAACAGGATCTTGATGAACAGTTGCGGCCCGGTGAGATTGAAGGAGCGGCCCACATTGATGAGCACGCGCCGGGTGCCGGAGAGGCCCTCGATGGTCTTGAGGATCACCGGCGGCAGGCCGGCGACGAAACCCATCATGATGATGGTCCACACGCTGCGGCCGAAGATCACCAGGAACAGCGGGTACATCAGCACGGTCGGCGCCGACGCCATCGCGGCCACCCAGGTCTCGGTCGCCTGGCGCAGGATATTGACCCGGAACAGCAACAGCCCCAGCAGGACGCCGACGATGGTGATCATCGCGCCTGCGGTGAATGCCTCGAAGAATGTCAGGCGGAATCGCTCGCCGATGTCCTCCTCGGTGATGACGCGCTCGAACGCCATCACGATTTGCGACGGCAGCGGAACGATGAAGCGATTGATGACACCGACGCGGATCAGAATCTCGATAGCGAGGATCGTGACCACCAGCGACCCGAGCCCCAGCACCAGCGGAAACCCGCGGGAGCGCGTGATCGCCGCGGCGGTCACGAGGCTTCTCCGGCATGCAGCGCGCGGGTTTCCTCGTCCTCCATTCCGCGGCTCGCCTCTTCGCGCAGGTCGCTCCACAACGCCGCCACGTAGCGGCCGAACGCCTCGCTCGACACCACGTCGGAGGACCGCGGGCGCGGCAGGTTGATGTCGACCACGCGCTTCACCTTGCCGGGCCGGTAGCTCATCACCAGCACGCGGTCAGCGAGTTGCACCGCCTCGGTGATGTTGTGGGTGATGAGGAGGGTGGTCTGCTTCAGGTCCTGCTGGATCTGCAGCACCTTGTCGCCGAGCAGGAGCCGCGTTTGTTCATCGAGCGACGCGAACGGCTCGTCCATCAGCAGGATTTTCGGCTCGGACGCGAGCGTGCGGGCAATCGCGACGCGCTGGCGCATGCCGCCGGAGAGTTCCGCCGGATAGCGGTTCTCGAAGCCGTTGAGGCCGACCAGCGCGATGAACTTCTTGGCCTTGGCGTGGCGCTCGTCCTTGCGCATGCCGGCGATCTCAAGCGGGAAGGCGACGTTCTCGATCACGGTGCGCCACGGGAAGGTCGACTCCTCCTGGAACACCATTCCGATCGCCGGATGCGGGCCGTGCACGGTTTCACCCGCGACCGAGACGACGCCGCCATAACCGTCGAGCAGGCCGCCGATGATGTTGAACAGGGTGGACTTGCCGCAGCCGGAGGGGCCGATCACGGCCAGGAACTCGCCCTGTCGGACGCTGAGGGAGACGTGATCGACCGCCACCAGCGATCCCTCGGGCGTGTCGAACGCCTTGACGATGTCATCGACAACCAGGATGCCGGGCTCGGACGGAGCGCGCGAGGCCTCCGTGGTCCGGTCCGTCAACGTGGATACGCCCGCCATGAAAAACCTTCGCTAACCCGACTTGCGGTGCGTGGCGGCGCTGGCGTTGCGGGCGCCGTAACCCGGCTCGATGCGCACGTCGACCACCGCGACCTCGCCGTTCTCGACCGCCGCCACCGCCTCCGCGAAGGTTGCTGCGAGATCCTCGGCCTTCCGGATCGGTCCGAAACCGCGCGCGCCTTGCGCGCGCGCGAGGCCGGCGAGGTCGATTTCGGGGTCGAGCATCTTCTGGCCGATCCACTTGTTGTCGACCGGCCGGTTGCGCAGGATCGCCATCCGCTCCTGATGCACCTCGTCGTTGTAGAACGAACGATTGTTGGCCACGACGATGAGCAGGGGAATGCGGTAGTGCACCGCAGTCCAGAGCGACGTGACGCTCATCAAAAAGTCGCCGTCCCCGCAGATGCCGATCGGAAGCCGCCCGGAACCCTTCAGCGCCAGCGCGGCGCCGACCGATATCCCGGGGCCGCCGCCTACGCCGCCGCCGCCATCCGAGCCGAGGAAGTCGAGCGGGTGGTGGAAATGCCAGAACGAGCCCTGCCAGGACAGCGGCAAGTGCGTCAGGGTGGTGTCGCGCTGGCCGACCGCCCCGCGCAGCGCGTGAGCGAGATCCTCGACCCCGATGGTATCCTTGGCGCCGCCCTTCGGCTCATGCAATGGCCGCGGCTGACCTTTGGGTTTTGTGGTCGGCGCGCCGATGGCAGCGGCGAGCGCGATCGCCACAGCGTCCGGATCGGCGGCGATGAACAGATCCACGGGCGGCAGGCCCTGGTAGTCCATGCTCCAGCCATTATGAAGCTGATGGTCGAGCGACACCTGGATGACCTTTCCGGCGGGTGGCCCGCCGAGCGGCTTCAAGGTGCCGGATAGGTCGACCCAGTCGAGGCTGAGGATGACGTCGGCCTGCTTGAGTAGCGGCGTCAACTCGTCCCCGGTGAAGGGCTGCGGCGCGTCGATGTGCAGCGGATGATCGGTCGGGAAAGCGGCGCCAACTTTTTGGGTGGTGCAGACATGGGCGCCGATCGCCTCCGCGAGCGCAACCCGGGCCTTCCACGCCGCGAGGTCGCGGGAGACGCGGCCGGCCAGGATCACCGGATGCTTGGCCCCCTTCAGCAAGGCGACCGCCTGCTTGATGAGTTCGGCCGGCGCCCCGCTGTCGACCGGCGGCATGAAGCGGCTGGGGTCGATTGCGGGCAGGGGCTTGTCGAGCACCGCCTCCTGCATGTCGGCGTCGAGGTTGATGTAGACGGGACCCTGCGGCGAGGTGTTGGCGAGCCACGAACCGCGCAGCAGGGCTTCGCGCGCGGCGCCGGGCGAAGCCGGCTGATCGTCCCACTTGGTGTAGTTGCGCACGATCGCGCCCTGGTCGGCGGCGGTGTGGATCCAATCGATCCAGGGGCGGCGCTTGGCCGCATCCACCGGTCCGGTAGCGCCGAGAATGACGATCGGCATGCGGTCGCACCACGCATTGAAGATCGCCATGGTGGCGTGGAACAGGCCGACGTTGGAGTGGACCGCGGCCGCCATCGCCTTGCCGGTCACCTTGGCATAGCCGTGGGCGATCGCGACCGCCGCCTCCTCGTGGAGGCACAGCAGCATCTGCGGCGCCGCATTGCCGATGTGATTGACCAGGCTGTCATGCAGGCCGCGATAGCTCGCGCCGGGATTGAGCGCGATGTAGGGAATGTCGAGATCGCGCAGCGTCTCGGCGACCACATCGCTGCCGAAGCCCGCCGCGTTGGTGCCGGACGGGATCGGCCGCTCGATTGCGCCGGTTTCGGCCTTGGCGACGTGCAGCGTCCGGGACTCGGTTCCCGGCCCCGGCCGCTCACGGGTAGAACCTTCGCGTATGGACATGGGGTCTGGCTTTCTGCGCTGATCAGGACCGGCCGATCCAAGCCGATCAGGAGCTTTGACGCAACCGGGCCAGGACCTTGAGACCGGCATAGCCGTCGGCGGGCGAAATGCCAACTTTCTTCTGAAAATCCCGCACCGCACGCTGGGTGTCGCGGCCGACACGGCCGTCGCTGCCGTCGGTATCGAAGCCCTGCGCCGTGAGGCGGCGTTGCAGTTCCTGGACTTCCGCAAGCGTCATCAGGCGCTCGCTGCCGGGGAAGGGCTGCACGAACTCGCCATCGCCGCGAATGCGGTCGGCGAGATGGTTTACCGCAAGGCCGTAAGAGAACGCCGGGTCGTAGCTCGTGACGGCGGAAAAATTCTGTCCCAGCAGAAAGGCCGGGCCGCCATCGACTGGAACGTTGAGTTTCGCTTTCTCGTCCGGGCGCGCGAAGGCCGCGCCATCAGCGCGCGTCACGCCGAGGTCGCGCCAAGCCGCATAAGTGCGGGCACCGTGATCGGCGGCGCCCCCGTGCGGCAGCCTGACTTCGCAGCCCCAGGCCTCGCCGCGGCGATATTTGCCGCGATCGACGAGAAATCGGGCGGTGCCGGCGAGCGAGTCGTCCGGCGGTCCGTAGGGCGAGATACGGCCATTGTGATTGTAGTCGACGCCCATGTGCAACCACACCTCGGGCATCCACTGCGTATGTCCCATGGCGCCGGCCCAGGAGCCGATCATCTCCTTGGGTTCGGTCCAGCCGCGCTCGATGATGACAAGGGCGTTGAGAAGTTCCGCTTCCCAGTAGGTGCGCCGCCGCGGCTCGCCCCAGGCGAGCGCGGCGAGCGCCGGGATCACCGGGCGCATGTATTTGGGGTTGTCGATGACCTCGCCGTAGCTCGACTCGACACCCCATAGCGCCAGCATGGTGAAGCGGTCGACGCCGTAATCGGTCTCGATGCGGGCGAGCAGCGGCGCAAAATCCCTGGCGCGCTCCCTGCCGGTGATGATGCGCCAGTCCGACACCCGGCGGTTGATGTATTGCCACAGCAACTCGTTGAACTCGGGCTGCGAGCGGATCTGCGCGTAGACGGTGGTATCCGGCTTGAGCGCGCCCATCACGCGGGCATAGGTCGCCTCCGATACGCCGCGCGCGGCCGCCCGGGTGCGAAACGCATCGCGCCACTGCTCGAAACTCGTGTTTGCGCTCTGACCCCGGGCCGGCAGCGGCGCGGTCACACCGACGCTTACAAGGCCGGCGATGCACGCGCCACCGAGGAAGACGCGGCGGTTCGTCGTCAGAGCGTTAGGATTTTGGTTCACTTTATCGATGCCTTCTTGGTTTCGCTGCGGTAACCCCTGCGAATCCCCGAGCTGGCTTTATAGCGCGAATGCGGTAGCGGTGCGACGAGGGTGCCGGCGCACTCGCTCGCGGGCCAGCGTAACCGGAGCGTTCAAACGTGAGCGAACCTGTGGATTGCGGTAGCAACCGGTGCGCCGTTATTGATTTGTCGTGATCGCGCCGGATAATGCCCGGAGGGGCGAGTTGTCGAGTTGGTGGATCGAGAGTGGAAATGCCGGAATTTGACGCAGTGGCGTTCGTAGACAAGCTTGAGCGTATGGGCGTGAAACTGACCGCGATCCCGCTGGCCGACGGCAAGCTCCGGATCAATCGTTGGCGCATGATGCACGCGGCCCAGAACTCACAGCAGATCCAGGATATCTGGACCTCGCAAATCGGCGAAAATCAGGCTCGCATTGATCTCCTCGCCGCTCATCTCTCTCGCGTCGCGCCGTCCAAGTCCGTTCTTTGAGGGTGGCCACGGCTCGGCGCTGCCTGCCCCGCCGCTGTCGGCGTGCAAAAGGCCAAGTGAGCGTCGCCGGCAAATAAAGCGTTCCGCCTGAATTTCATACGCTTGCACCTTGGCGGCGTCGGCTGCGTCGTGGCTGCTCCGTCTATCGAGGCGCCCTTGCGGGCGGCAATCATCCCGCCGCCCAGCTTTTCACCGTCGACCCCTGGGCGTATGTTCCGCTGCGCTTTGCCCAGCCGGGGATCACCCATGGAAATTCGATCCGCCATTTCGGTTTCTGCCAGTTCCTCGCCCCAGAACGCCGCAACGCTGGTCGCAGGTTATGGCCGCGTAGCGCGGAGCGGCCCAGGGCCGGCGGGTTGGACTGACGACCTTTCACCAATCGCGGCGGCCGACTGGAGTTTCGATCGCGCCGCTCATCTGCTGGAGCGCGCCGGCTTTGGCGGCACGCCCGAGGAGATTGCGCGGCTTGCCGCCACGACCCCGGCCGAAGCGGTGGGCGCGCTCCTGGACTATCGCACGATCCCCAACGACCACCTCCAGCCGTTCGATCCGTCCGGCGTTTGGGATCCCTCACTGCGAGATTTTCCGCCAAGCCGGGTGGCGGTAACCCAGCAGGCCGAGAAGACCGGGGAGGCGCTCGGCGCGCGCGTCAAGCCGGCGGGCGACCGTCGGTTGCAGCCGATGGTCGACCGCTTCTTCTATTGGCTTCGCGCCACCATGCTGGAGACGCGGCGCCTGTCCTTCTGGTGGGCCGGCCGGATGGTGGCGACCAACCATCCGATGGAAGAGAAGATGGCGCTGTTCTGGCACGGCCATTTCGCCACCGGTGAAGAGAAGATCCGCGACTATCGCAAGATGGAGCAGCAGCTTGCGCTGCTTCATCGTCATGCAACCGGCAATTTCCGCACCCTCCTGGTCGAGGTCGCGCGCGGTCCGGCAATGCTCGCTTACCTCGACGCCGCGGAAAACGTGAAGGGCGCGCCCAACGAGAACTTCGCCCGCGAGGTGATGGAACTCTTCACCATGGGCGTCGGTAACTACACCGAAAAGGATATCCGCGAAGCGGCGCGCGCCTTCACCGGCTGGATCGACGACGATCTTGATTTCAAGGTCGATCAGCAGAAGCATGACGCCGGGCCGAAAACGTTTCTCGGCCGTGCCGGCAATTTCGACGGCGTCGATATCCTCAACATCATCCTGGAGCAGAAGGTCACGGCCGAATACATGGCCGGAAAGCTCTACCGGTTCTTCGTGCGCGAAGACATTTCTCCCGCGGTCCAGGTTCGGCTCGGCGCGGTGCTACGCGACGCCAATTACGAAGTGGCGCCGCTGCTCCGTACCATTTTCCTGTCGAAGGATTTCTACAGCGAGCCCTCGTTCGGCACCCGCATCAAAGGGCCGGTCGAACTCGTGGTCTCGACCTACCGCAAGCTCGGCGTCAGGCAGTTGCCGGGCATCCCGGACCTTTATGTGGTGAGCCGGGAACTGGGCCAGACCCTTCTCAACCCTCCGACGGTCGCCGGCTGGGCGCAGGGCCGCTCGTGGATCACGCCCGGGCTCCTGCTGGCGCGGGGCAATTTCGCCCGCGACGTGATGTTCCCCGACATCATCAATTTTACTGACCCGAACTTCAATCCCGGCGCGGAGGTCAAGCGGGTGAACGACCGCATCCTGGCCGGGATGGGCATTCGCGAGGCGACGATCGAACCCGGTCCCGGCGAGGGCGGCGGCATGGAGGGCGGCGACAAGACCATGGCGAACGTCATCGCCGGCGCGGAGGACTTCAACACGCGCTACGGCAGCCTGGTCGGCTGGCAGGAAGCGGTGCGGCGGATCAAGCCGATCCCGCGGGCGGCGGCGCAGTTCGATCTTTCTGCCGCCGTCACGGCGGCGGGGAGCAAGACCGCGGCCGATGCCATCGACCATCTCACCCTGCGGCTGCTGCGTGTACCGGTCGACAGCGAGGTGCGCGCGACGTTGGTCGCGTTCCTCGAGCAGCAACTCGGCACCGGCGATCTTGTCCGCGCCGGCACCTACCTGGAGCGTCCGCTGCGGCTGACGGCGCACCTCATCATGAGCTCACCCGAATTCCAGCTCTGCTAAGGCACATCGCGGAGACCAACATGACATCCTGTTTCTCGCGGATCGGCGGCATGGCGCGGCGCGACTTCCTGCGTGCCGGCTTCGGCTCCATCGCGTTCGGCGCGGCGGGCGCGCTCGGCCGCGCGCCGTCCTGGGCCCAGACCGCGGCCGCACAGGCGACGCCTCGGGATCGCATCCTGGTGGTGGTCGAGCTGTCCGGCGGCAATGACGGCCTCAACACGGTGGTTCCGTATGGTGACGATGCGTATTACCGCGCCCGCCCGCGCATCGGCATCAAGCCGGCGCGCCTGCGCAAGCTCGACGAACATTTCGGCCTGCAATACACCATGGCGGGATCGAGCGGCTCTACAAGGACGGCCACATGGCGATCGTCCATGGTGTCGGCTACGAGCAGCCTTCCTTTTCGCATTTTTCCTCGATGGCGTACTGGCAGACGGCGGCGCCGAACCGCGGCGAGCTTTACGGCTGGGTCGGCCGGATGGCGGACGCCATGGACCCGGAGGGGCACGCCAACTACGTCGTCAACATCGACACCCAGCAGTCGCTCGCGGTGCGCTCGCGCGGCCACGTCCCGTTGGTGTTCGACGATCCGCAGAAATTCGTGCGCACCGGCTTCGCCGACGAGGCCGCGACGCCTCCAGACCATCGCGCGCGCGCGGGCGCGGTGCCAACGAGGCCCAGGACTTCATGTACGGCGTGTCGAGCAGCGCGCTCAACGCCGAGCAACTGGTGCGCGATGCCTGGGCGCACTACCGCACCCCGGTCGATTATGGCTTGGTACGGTTCGGCCTCGACCGCGTCGCGGCGCTGATCGCGGCGGATTTCCCGACCAAGCATCTACTACGTCGCCTACCGCAACAACGCCTTCGACACCCACGTCTACCAGGGCGACGTGCACGCGCGCCTGTGGACCTACACGTCCGACCACGTTGCGGCGTTCATGAAGGATGTGGCGCGGCTCGGCCGCGCCCAGGACGATGTAGTGCTGATGGCGTTCAGCGAGTTCGGCCGCCGGGTGAAAGAGAACACGAGCCAGGGCACCGACCACGGCACCGCCGGCCCTGCATTCATGATCGGCGAGCCGGTCGCGGGTGGCCAATACGGCAAGATGCCGAGCCTGACCGAATTGAACGACGGCAACATGACGTTCACCACGGATTTCCGCCGCGTCTATGCCACCGCCATCACGAGCTGGATGGGTCACGGCGACTCCACCGGCGTGCTGCGCGGCGAGTTCGACCCGCTGCCGATCATCAAGGCTTAACCGGAGCGGGCGTCCGGGCGGCCTTTCCAGAACGTCCGGCGCGACCGCTTTTTGCTGTTATGGAGGCCCATGATGAACAGTTCCGGCCGCGCATGCAGGCGGCTCCTAGCGGCGGTTGCAATCTGCTGGCATGGCGCTGCCGCCGCCGAGGTGTCGCGGATCGAAATCACGTCGCGGACGGACGTGCTTGGCGGCAAGCCGTTCGGCGCCGCCGGGGCCTATCAGAAAATCATTGGGACCGTGTTCTTCGCAGTCGACCCGGCGAACCCGGCCAACACCGCGATAGTCGACATCGACAAGGCGCCGCGGGATGCGTCCGGCATGGTGACTTTTTCGGCGGACCTCTACGCGTTGATGCCGAAAGACGCCGCCCGCGGCAACGGCGCTGCCCTGATCGACATCCTCAACCGTGGCCGCAAGAACGTGCTGCGCGATTTCAATCGCGCCGGACCGGCGGCCGACCCTACCGCCGACGCGGAGTTCGGCGACGGCTTCCTGATGCGGCAGGGTTACGCGGTGATCTGGATCGGCTGGCAGTTCGACATCCCGGGGCGCGGCGGACTGATGGGGCTCGTGGCGCCGGCCGCGACGGATCACGGCCGCCCGATCACCGGCCGCGTGACCACCCGGTTCGTTCCGAATACCGCCGATCCGGCCTATGCGCTGGACAATCTCGGGCGCTACGCCGACGCCACCCGTTATCCGCCGGTGGATCCGTCGAGCGCGGCCAATACGTTGACGGTGCGGGATGGCTACCTTGCGGCGGCCCGCACGATCGCGCGTGACCGGTGGCAGTTCGGACGTGGTGGCGGCGATCGCGTGACGCCGGATGTCGATGCCGTGTACCTCAAGGGAGGCTTCGAGCCGGGTCATGTTTACGACCTCAGTTACGAGGCACGAGGTGCCGTCGTGGCAGGCCTCGGGTTTGCGGCGGTTCGCGATCTCGCGTCGGCACTCAAGCGTGAGCCCGGTATCGGCGTGCCGATCCGGCACGTCTACGGTTTCGGACCGTCCCAGGATGGCCGCTTCCTGCGCGAATTTCTTTATGAGGGCTTCAATGCGGGCGAGCGCGGTGGCCGCGCGTTCGACGGCATCATCGCCCACATTGCCGGCGCCGCGCGCGGCAACGATTTCAACGCACGCTTCGCGCGTCCCAACGGCCTTGGTTTCTTTGAGGCGACGCTGTTTCCCTACCGCGATTCTGACAGCCGCGACCTGGTGACCGGCAAGACCGACGGATTGCTGACGAAGCTCGCTCCCGACCAGCAGCCGAAAATTTTCTATACCAACTCCTCCGGTGAATACTGGGGCGGGGGACGTTCCGCGGCGCTCACTCACACGACGCTCGACGGACGCGCCGACGCACAGGTCCCCGACAACGTCCGCATCTATCTGTTCAGCGGCACCCAGCACGTCCCGGGAGGGTTTCTCGCCTCGCAGGGCGCTGGCCAGCAGCGGGCCAATCCGAACGACTATGCCTGGGGATTGCGTGCGCTGCTCGTCGCCATGGATCGCTGGGTGCGGGATGACGTGCCGCCGCCTGAGAGCCGTCATCCTCGCTTCTCGGATCATTCGCTGGTGCCGCAATCGGAAGTGGATTTTCCCGCTTTGCCCGGCGTGCATTCGCCGCTTTCGATTCCGGGTGGCTACCGGGCCGATCTCGGGGTACCGCCTCAGGCGCCGGCACTTCCGTTCCTGGTGCCGCAGGTCGATGGCGACGGCAACGAGCTTGCCGGCATTGCGCTGCCCGATGTCGCGGTGCCGCTTGCGACCTATACGGGCTGGAACTTCCGCAATCCCTCGATCGGACTGCCGGACGAACTTCTTCCGCTCACAGGCTCCTACATCCCGCTGCCGCTGACCCGCGCGATCGGCGAGCGCGACCACGATCCGCGCCCGTCGATCGAGGAACGCTATGGCAGCCGCGCCCGCTATCAGGCGCTGGTCGCCGACCGCGCCGCGCAGCTGGCGGAGGATGGCTATCTGTTGCGCGAGGACATCGACGCGATCGTCGGGCGCGCGCTCGCGCGCTGGGATGAACTTGCGAAGGGAACGCCACTCGCCGACGCGCGCTGACCGAAGGTCCGTCGGGCGCATTGTGCCCGCCGCCCGGTCCCATTAATGTTCCGCCCCGACATGGGACCGTGGGCAATCCGGCCGATACGGTCGCGTTACTCCTCACCGGCAAGGCATCGATCACATTATGGCGGACGCAATCTCACTGAGCATCGTGGCCGAACTGGCCCCGAGCGGCCGGCTGCGGGCAGCGATCAATTTCGGCAATTCCGTGCTGGCGCAGCCCGATCCGGCCGGCGGCGCGCCGCGCGGCGTATCGGCGGAGCTCGCGCGCGAACTGGCACGGCGCCTCAGTGTTCCGATCGAATATGTGACGTTTGACGCCGCCGGGAAGGTATTCGACGCACTCAAGGCGGGCGCCTGGGATGTCGCGTTTCTTGCGGTCGATCCGGTGCGCGCAGCGGGAATCGAATTCACGGCGCCCTATGTGGTGATTGAGGGCACCTACGTGGTGCCGGCGGATTTGCCGTTGCGCGCCATTGAGGATGTCGACCATACCGGCGTGCGCGTCGCGGTGGCGCGCGGGAGTGCCTATGACCTCTACCTCACCCGCGCCATCAAGCACGCGACGCTGGTTCGCGCGCCGAGCGGGCCGGAGGCGCTCGACCTGTTCGTCAACGATCGTCTCGAGGCCGCGGGCGGTGTGCGCCAGCCGATCGTCGCCTTCGCCCAGGCGCATCCGGGCATGCGGGTTATCCCAGGGCGCTTCATGGCGATCGAGCAGGCCATGGGGGTGCCCAAGGGGCGCGACGTCGGTTATCTGCGCACGTTCGTGGAGGAGATGAAGGCGTCGGGGTTCGTGGCGCGGGCGCTTGCGACGAGCGGGCAGGCCGATGCCCACGTCGCGCCGCCGGCGGCGTAACCGGGGCGCGTTGCTCCGTGCGGTGCGAACCCGTCCGCGATTTCGCAAACCTGTTGGTGAATGCTGGAACGGCTCGATCGCGCCGTCAGCGAGCCCCGTCGCAAATGGGGCCCGCCTCAATTTAGCGCGCTGGCGTTACCGGTGCTTTCGACGCGCGATTATGCTCGCGCGAGGCATCTCAATGGGTCAGCAGGACTTGTCGGCGTTCAATCTGATCGGCTTGGGAGCGCACGACAGTCTCACAATACGGACAATCCACTGACGGCGCGCCGGAAACGGCGAGCCGCAGACTTGGAGCATCACCCGGATAGACAGCTTTTTGAAAGGCGATACGTCGTGCACATGCAACGTTCGTGCATCGAACCGTCAAATACCAATCATCCGTCATGCCGAGATCATCAGGGCAGCCCTTAAGGTTCTATAGAATATCCAGATTTTATTTGCCCGACGGACCGTCACTTGACCTTGAGATTTTCCGCCGACGACTTTCCGCGATTGCTTACGACTTCGAACTCAACCTGCTGGCCTTCATTGAGCGTGGTGAGGCCGGCCTTCTCGACAGCCGAGATATGTACGAACACATCCTGCCCGCCGCCTTGCGGCTGGATGAATCCGTAGCCTTTGGTAGGATTGAACCATTTCACTGTTCCGGTCGACATAGAGGTCTCCAAGATTAAAAACAACGTAGCGGCGCCAACCTGCACTTTTCGAGCGGCGCCCGCAATAGCAATCGGCATGATGGTAGCGCCGTGAGCCCGACTTTCGGGTGCTCGGCGAACCGTCCGCTGAGACTCATGCAGGGAAGAAAACGCCGAGGAAATTCAACGCACTCAGCCAAGCTGACGTTCCGTGCCACGAACGTGTTGACGGGCAGAAGAGTTCGGTCGGCAGGCAGCGCCGACCTTCAGGACGCCGCGCGCGACGCTCCATCCGATGGCAGTATCGGGCTATTGTGTCTTACGCCTGCAGGGTACTGATGGGGATCGATCGCGCGATATGAGCGCCGGCTTGCCTCGAGCGCTGAAGAAAGCGAAGGGACCGTCGTAATCTCACTTGTTTCTGAAGCTCGGCGCGATAATCGCCCAAGCACCTATTGGAGCAGAAATCCAGTTCGCCGCCGAAAGCCGGAAGCCGCTGGCGCCCAAACCTGAACCCGCCCCCGCACTGGTGGCATTTCATACGCGCCTCCCGGGTTCGCACTCGTAGCGCTTCACCGTCCACCGCGGATCAACGAACCTCTTGGCAAACGAATTACCAAAATGAACACAGGATTGCAGCTCCAACGTGGTTGGGGTCGGAACGGTGACTTGGTAGCAAAGGCCTTTTAAACAGATAACGGCGGACAAAATCGTGATCATCTGTCGCTCCTTCAAGGTCGCGAACCGAAAAAGCAACGATTAAGAGCGAGGAAAGTTGCGGGAACCGAAAAGGGCCAGAATTGATTGTGTCGCTTGTTCTCCGCGTCATGTCCGGTTCGTCGCCATTATTAATAAAGTAAGCCCTATCCCGGTCACGTTCATGGCGTTTGGGGGCGGTGTCCGGACGGCATTTTCGGATTTCGGCGTCCTCCGATGTGCAGGACGGTTCAACGCTCACGATCCCGGCTATCGCGGCTGGGACTGGCAAGCGCGCTTCGTCTACAATCCACCCAATTGACGTGCGGCCCTAAGACTGCGCGCGGCGAAACGGAGGATTTCGATGTCCAAAACTGGGATTTTGGTTCGCTTGGCCGTGATCGCCGGTCTGGGCGCGATGGCGGGCGCCGAGCGAGCCGCGTCCGCGGCAGAAGCGGCGGCAAGTGATGGGGTCCCTGATTTCGCCCCGGACACCGGCGCGTATTGGGTGCTCGACCAAACGATTGACGACCTGCTGCCGCCGCCGTCGGGCCCCGGTCCCATCACGTTCGATCCGGCCCACCCCTATATTCCAAACTTTCGCGGGGTGCAGCCGACCTACCGGGTCGCGGATTTGAGCAATCCGATCCTGCAGTCCTGGGCCAGGGAGAAAATGAAGAAATCCAACGACGAGGTGCTAGCCGGGATCGTCCCGTTCCGGGCACGCGAGAGGTGCTGGCCGATCGGGGTGCCCGGATTTGCGATCTATTCGTTGATCGAAGGCTTTTATTTTCTTCAGACGCCCCACAAGGTGACGATCGTCAACCCCGGCGGTCCCGAGGTGCGTCAAATCTATTTGAATGCTGCGCATTCCGCCGATCCGCGGCCCTCCTGGTACGGCGAATTGGTCGGGCATTACGAAGGCGGTGACACGTTGGTCATCGATACGATCGGGATCACGGATAGGACGTTCATCGACAATTACCGCACGCCGCACACAACGAAGCTTCACGTCGTCGAACGGCTCAAGTTGGCGGACAACGGCAACGTCGTGCAGATAGCCATGACGGTGGACGATCCAGGCGCTTTCACCACGCCATGGTCGGCGACGCAGCGGTGGCGGCGGGTCGAGCGCCGCCCGCTCTCCGAAGCGCCGTGCAACGAGAACAACGCCAATTACTTCGAAAAATATCCCGTCCCAACGCCGACCGCCGACAAGCCGGATTTCTGAACGGTCGAAAGCTGGCGGCAAGTCGGCGAGGGCTGTGGCCTGTTGATAAGCCGGCCCCCAGGTTGCGATGGACCCGATTCCACCCCTAAAAGGGCGTTTGCGGGGGGAGGGAACCGGCGTCCAAGCCGGCACAACGTCCGCAAGGCCGTCCGGCCCACGTCAGATCCCGGACGGCCTTTCCGCCCTGCGCGCGATCCGCCTGTTCAGTCGATGGCCTGCCGGACGTTCACGTGACGTGTTGCCGTCACGCGCTCGGCCTGCAGCACAGCGATCGGCATGGCGGCGAACAATGCGGACAACGCCAATTCGGATTTGGCCTCGATCGTGTCGCCCGTGAGGACGTTCCGCAGCGATGAGAATCCCTCGACCCAAACCGATCCCTGCCACGCGCTCCCGACCGGCCAACACCGGCCGCCTTCGCTTGCCCGCGCCATGAGCCGTCCCGCCACCACGATCGTTGCGTCGCGGCCGCTGGACCTCACGAACGCCAGCACCTCATCCGCGTGAAGGCTGCTCACGCTGACCGGGCGATAGTCACCGTTCGCGAAGACGGCCATGAACTGTTTGCGAAGCGCGAGCAGGCAGCGCGTGAGTGCGAGCTTGATCCGGCCATCCGGCCAAGTGCGGGCAAGGTCCGACCAGTGTTCCGCCGAATTTTCCGCCAGGCCTCGCAGGGCCGATTGGCGCGCCGTGAAATCGACAGGCCGTCTGTTGTCCGGATCGACAAAGGACAGGTCCCAGAGTTCGGTGCCTTGATAGAAGTCTGGTACGCCCGGCATCATTGCCTTGAGCACGAGCTGAGTGAGGCTCTTCAATGCGCCCATCAACGCGGCGCGCTGTGCCAACGCTTCAAACGACGCGATAAAAGGAGCCGACGCGGTGGGATCAAGAATACGGTCCAGAAAACTACCAAGCCCTGTTTCATAATTCTGGTCTGGAGCGAGCCAGTTGGTTTGTTCCTTGCCTTCGCGCGCCGCCTTGATGGCGAAGGCCTTCGCCCGGTCAACGAACTCCTGGGTCAAGCCTTCGAGCGGCCACGCGCCGAGCAGCGCTTGGTAGAGCATGTATTCATGCGCCGCCGCTGGGGCGTGCGATCCGCCTGATGATGCCAAGGCGGCGGCATTGAGTCTCTTCCATTGCGGCACCGCTTCTGCCCAATCGTCGGCGAGTTCTGAAAGCGCGAGCAGGCGCGCTCGTGCGTCCTCGCCGCGTTTGGTGTCGTGTGTTGTGGTCGCCGTCAATCCCCGCGGCGCGGTGACGGCCCGATCCGCCATCCGATCATGGAAGTCGGACACCGGAATGTCCCACGTCGCCGGATCGCCGCCGACTTCGTTGAGGGCGAGCAGGCGGTGATAGCGATAGAAGGCCGTGTCCTCCAGGGACTTTGCCATCATGGGGCCGGTGAATTGCTGCACCTTGCGGGCAAACTCACGCACACGAGCGGCGCCATAGCCCCGTCGTCCGGCGAGATCGAGCGTCAGCGCGTCGCGCAGCAGGTTGAAGACAGCATCCGGACCCGACCACTCAGCCCGTGCTCTTTCGATCGTCTCATCGATGATGAGGCGGTCGCTTTCCCCCGCTCCACCCGCATCGATGTAGGTACGGTAGATGGGAAAGTGGAGGACATAAAGTTCGAGCGCAGCGGCGAGCCGTTCGGCGCCATGGTCACGGCTTGCGTATTGGCCGACGCCGATTTGGGTGAGCGCGCGGCACAGGCCCGAAAATTCACTCGCCAGTACGTTCCACATGACATACCGCTTCGTCGCCATCAGAATGGCGTCGAAGGCGAGATCGCTTCCGCTCGATTGCCGCCACGCCCGGTCGAGGGCGGCTTGCCCGCGTGCGTCGATCAACACCCGCGAGATCATGTTGAGCCACTCGTAGCCGGTGGTGCCGGTAACGCCTGGAAATCGCGGCAGGCGTTCTCCCTCCGCGAGGATTTTCTCCACGATCACATAAAACGATTTGCGATCCGACGGCCGGGCGGCCGCGATGAATTGTTGCAGGTCCCGACAATATTTGGCGGGATCGCGAAGCCCGTCGATGTGATCGAGCCGCAGCCCTTGAATCTCACCCTTCGCGATCATGCGACCGACCAGGTGGTGTATCGCGGTGAATGCCGCAGGGTTCTCGGGCGTGACCCCGGCGAGCGACGTGATGTCGAAGAAACGCCGATAATTGATTTGCGTCGCGGCGAGGCGCCAGTGCGCCAGTCGGTAATGCTGGCGCTCCAGCAGCGCATGCAGCTTGCGTATTGCGTCCGCACGATCGGCCGCGGCGCGATAGGCGGCAAGACCTTGGCGGATGATCGTTTCGCCGCCCCTTACGGCGGCGAGTTCGGATTTGAAGCGAAATGTCGCCTCCTGTCCGGTACTTCGCGCAGGGCTGGCTGCCGCCAATTCGCGTAACCGATGCGCTCCCGGACCATCGACGGCAGAACTGAACATGATCACCGTTTGTAGGATCTCGCCGTAGCATTCGGGTGCAATCGGAAATCGATTGGCGAAGTACCAGGCGGAAAAGCTGCCGTCCTTCCTATCGTAGCGAAGCTCGATCTTACCCGCGCGAAGCACCTCGGCATAAGGCTGTCCGAGCACCGGCACGAGCACACAAGCGCGACGGCGATAGGGCAGGGCGCGCCAATCGATGTCGAAGAACTGCGCAAACGGCGACCGCGGACCCCATTCCAACACATCGAGCCACCATGGATTGTCGCAACCGTGGACGGCCATGTGGTTTGGCACAAAATCGAGAATGAGCCCCATGTCGGCGGCGTCAAGCGCGGCCCTGAACCGTCGAAAGCCTGCCTCGCCGCCCAATTCGGGATTGAGCGAATTATAGTCGACGACATCATATCCGTGCGTGCTGCCGCTGCGCGCCTTGAGGAACGGCGAAGCATAAACGTGCGTGATGCCAAGCGCCTTGAGATATGGGACGGCGGCGGCGGCGTCATCGAAGCCGAATGTCGGGATAAGTTGCAACCGGTAGGTCGCCGAGGGTATCGCAGACGGCATCAATTCGGCCCGACGGCCCAGAACACCGACCACGGCGGGATCGTTTCCGGAACATCGCCGCCCCAAATTGGCCGAGCCACAGCCACGCCATCGGGCCGCCGCGCGTCGGCATAAGTCAAATTCGCAATGAGGGTCAGGGCACGGCCGTTGCGGAGCCGCCAGTCCGCGATGAGCAGGCCATCCGGCCCGATGGCTGCATTGCCAAACGCTGCTTCGGCAAGGTGCGGAATGATTTCGGTTCGCCGAACCGTGAGCAGCGCGCGAACGAAATCCAGCCGCGCCAGCGCTTCCGGCGTTGCGAGCGCGTCCCAGTCGAGCACGGCAGACCGGAAGGTCTCCTCGGCGAGCGGATCCGGAATCCCATCGCCGAATTGATCGTACGCCGATTTGAATTCGGCGCGCCGACCTTTGCGGACCGCATCCGCGAGGGCGCCGTGAAAGTCACAGAAAAACGGAAACGGCTTGGCGGATCCCCATTCCTCCCCCATGAACATGAGCGGCGGCATCGGGGCCAGCAAGGTCACGGCAAGTGCCGCCTCCAGAAGCGGCGGCTTTACCGACGCGGCGAGCCGGTCGCCAAACGGACGATTGCCGATCTGATCGTGGTTCTGCAGAAAATTGACGAAGGCGGTCGGCGGCAGCTTCCCCGATTGCTCGCCGCGATGGCGTCCGGCGCGATGCTGCGATGGTTCTCCCTGGTAGGAAAATCCGGAGGACAGAATGCGGGCGAGATGGCCGCCGGGAGCCTCGGCGTAGTCTTCGTAGTAGCCGGTACGCTCCGCGGTCAGGAGTACGTGCCAAGCGTGGTGGTAATCGTCGTTCCACTGGGCGCGGTATTTTCCATCCGGCGGATGGGCCACCGGGTCGAGCCACGCAACGCGATTGTCGTCGTTCTCCAACATGAGATGGATTTTGCGCCCGCTCTCTGATGCAAGTGCCCCGGCCGCGCGGCTGAGTTCGTGTAGCATGGACGGTTTGCCGGGCTCCACAATGGCGTGAACCGCGTCAAGCCGCAGGCCGTCAAAGCGGTAGTGTTGCAGCCAGTGCAGGGCGTTGTTGATCGCGAAGGAACTCACTTGCGGCACGCGATAGTCTATCGCCGCGCCCCACGGCGTAGCGGCCGCGGCAAAGAACGCTGGCGCATAGCGACTGAGATGGTTGCCCTCGGGACCGAAGTGATTATAGACGACGTCGAGAAACACCATGATGCCGCGCAGATGCGCTTCGTCGATCAGCGCCTTAAGGTCGTCGGGACTGCCATAGGTGCTGTCCGGCGCATAAAGCAGCACCCCGTCATAACCCCAGTTGCGGCGTCCGGCGAAATCGGCAACCGGCATCAACTCGATCGCCGTCAATCCGGTGGCGGCGACATGATCGAGCTTTTCGATCGCGGCCCGAAACGTGCCGGCGGCTGTGAATGTCCCAACGTGGAGCTCAAGAACCGCGGTCTCCTCCCACGGGCGGCCGCGCCAATTCCGCGCCCGCCACTGATATCGGTCGTGATCGATGACCTCGCTTCGACCGAATACGTCCTCAGGCTGAAAGTGCGAGGCCGGGTCGGGAACGTCGAACTCCCCATTGATTTGGTACCGGTATCGCGTGCCGGGTTTGGCGTCCGCGATGGTGGTCGAATGCCAACCATCCGCCAGCGACCGCATCGGATACGGCCGATCGAGCAGGAGTTCCACCCGCTCGGCGCCCGGCGCCCAGAGTCGGAACGTCACGCCCTCGGGATCCAGCCGGGGACCGAATTGCAGGTCGGTTTTCATAGGAAGCCGGCGAAAGCGAGTACCGAGCGCGCCGGCGCCTGAAGCTGCGAATTCGAAGGAAGTTTTTGGATTTGCGCCGGCTGCGCCGTGTCGAGCAGACCCGACCAGTTTTGGTATCCGTCGAGGGTCGGCAGTTTGAAAGCAATTGCGTGGGTCGCGGCATTGAGCACCACGTAGAGCACCGGGTCGTCCGGCTCCAAAGGTCCGAGCGCATAGGAGAGGAAACGGCCTTCGGGAAACTTCCAATCCTTTTCGGTCATCTCGGTCGCTTGCGGCGTCAACCATAAAACCCCGAACGATCCGTCAGGTCGCCGCCCCTCTATCCAACGTTTGGATCGGAGTTGGGGAAAACGCCGGCGCAGGTTGGTGAGGATGGCGATCAGCGAGCTCAAATCATCGCCTTCGCGGCCGAGGCCGGACCAATCCACCCAACCGATCTCGTTGTCCTGGCAATAAGCATTATTGTTGCCGCGCTGACTGTTGGCGACTTCGTCGCCCCCGAGCAGGAGTGGCACGCCTTCCGCAAGCATCAGGCAGGCAACCAGGTTTCGCCGCATCTGGTGCCGCAGGTTCAGGACTGCAGCATCGTCGGTGGGGCCCTCGACGCCGCAATTGGTGCTCTGATTGTCGTCGGAGCCATCGCGGTTGCTTTCGCCATTGGCTTCGTTGTGTTTGGCGTCGTAGCTCACCAGATCGGCGAGCGTGAATCCATCGTGCACCGTTATGTGATTGATGCTGGCAAGAGGGCTGCGGCCATCGTGGTTGAAAAGATCGGAAGAACCGGTCATCCGGGCGCCAAGCTCTCCCAGATTGCCCTGGCCGGTCCAATAGCGCCGCAATGTGCGCCGAAACACATCGTTCCATTCCGACCAGCCCAACGGAAATTTGCCGACTTGATAGCCGTCGGGGCCAAGGTCCCACGGTTCGGCGATCAATTTGACACCAGCCAGGATCGGTTCCTGGCGGATCGCCGCAAAGAATGCGGAGCGGTTGTCGAATCCGTTAGGACCGCGGCCGAGCGTGGTCGCGAGATCGAAACGGAATCCGTCAACGTGGCAGACCTCGACCCAATAGCGCAGTGAATCCATCACCATTTGAAGCACGCGCGGATGCGTCAGATTGAGCGAGTTTCCGCAGCCGGTGAAGTCGCTGTAATAGCGGGGTTGGTCGGGCGGCAGCCAATAATACGAAGTGTTGTCGATGCCGCGGAAGCTCAGCGTCGGGCCGAGATGGTTGCCTTCAGCGGTATGGTTGTAGACCACGTCAAGGATGATCTCGATGCCTGCATCGTGCAGCCGCGAAACGGTTGAGCGGAAGGTATCGAGTGCGTCGTCTAACGCGTAGCGCGGCGCCGGCGCGAAATAGCACAGCGTGTTATAGCTCCAGTAATTGGTCAATCCGCGCTCGACCAGTTGGCGATCGTCGAGAAAAGCGTGGACCGGCAGCAATTCGAGCGTGGTTACGCCGAGCCGCCTGAGGTGATCGATCACGGCCGGAGCGGACAGCCCGCGGAAAGTTCCCCGCCAAGCCGGAGGCACGTCCTCACGCAACTGGGTGAGCCCTTTGACGTGAGCTTCATAGATGATCGTATCCGCCCAGGGAATTGATGGCCTGCGCTCCGCGCCCCAGGTGAACGCCTCATCCACGATGACGGCCTTCGGCATTCCGCGGGCGTTGTCTCTCCGATCAAACGAAAGGTCGCCGCGCGGGCTGCCGGCCCGATAGCCGAAATGGGCGTCGCTCCAGACCACCCGGCCGGCAAGCTGCTTGGCATAGGGATCGACCAGTAGTTTATGGGAGTTGAACCGAAATCCCCGTTCCGGCTGGTAGGGGCCATGGACGCGATAGCCGTAGAGTTGACCGGGCAGGGCATCGTTCAGATAGCCATGCCATACGTCCTCGGTGTGTTCCGGCAACGCAATACGCTCAAGCTCGCGCCGCCCTTGCGTATCGAACAGGCACAACTCCACCTTGCTCGCATTCGCAGAAAACAAAGCGAAATTGGTGCCGCGCCCATCCCAGGTGGCGCCCAGCGGGTGCGGGGTACCGGTAGAGACCCGCACGTTACCCCTCCGGAACGAGGTAAAGGGCTGCAAGAGGCGGAATAACAAGGCTGACCTCGGGGGTGGCGTCTTGGCTCAACGCCTTCACAGCGCCGGCGTTCCCGACATCAGTGCCGCCATAAATGGCTGCATCGGTATTGAGCACCTCGCGCCACACACCCGCGAATGGCACTTTGATACGGTAGTCGCGGTAAACCCCGGGCGTAAAATTGACGACGACGAGACAGCGCTCTCGCGCATCACGTCCTTTGCGCAACCACGCAAATACGCTGCGGTCGGCATCGTCAGCCACCAGCCATTCAAAACCGGCAGGGTCGCAATCGAGTTCGTGCAGCGCGGGGAGTGACCGGTAAAGATGATTGAGATCGCGAACCAGGGCGCGAATCCCGGCGTGGCCCGATTGGTGGAGGAGATGCCAATCCAAGGAGTGGTCGTGGCGCCACTCATTTTCCTGTGCGAATTCGTTGCCCATGAATATGAGCTTCTTGCCCGGATGGCCGAACATGAAACCGTAATAGGCGCGCAAATTGGCGAAGCGCTGCCATGCATCCCCCGGCATCCGTCCGAGGATGGAGCGCTTGCCGTGCACGACCTCGTCATGGGACAGCGGCAGGATGAAGTTCTCGGAAAATGCGTAGTGCAGACCGAACGTGATCTGGCCGTGGTGATACTTGCGATGGATCGGATCTTTGCTGACGTAGTCGAGAGTGTCGTGCATCCACCCCATGTTCCATTTGTACCCGAAGCCGAGGCCGCCCCACTCGACCGGGCGCGATACCATCGGCCATGCGGTCGATTCCTCCGCCGCCGTCGTCGCGTGGGGGAACCGTGAAAAAAGCTCGGTGTTCAAGCGTCGGATAAACGCGACAGCCTCAAGGTTTTCCCGTCCGCCGAACTTGTTGGGAATCCAGCCACCGGCAGGCCGGCTGTAATCGAGATAGAGCATCGAAGCGACCGCATCGACCCGCAGCCCATCGACGCCGTAGCGATCGAGCCAGAACAGCCCGCTCGCGAGCAGGAACTCCGCAATTTCAACCCGCCCGAAATTGTAGATCAACGTATTCCAATCGAGGTGGCGACCCTGCATTGGATTGGCGTGTTCATAAAGCGCATCGCCGGCAAATTGGGCGAGGCCGTGCGGATCGTCGGGGAAATGTCCCGGCACCCAATCGAGCAGCACGGCGAGGCCGGCCCGGTGGCACGCATCGATCAATGCCGCGAAGTCCGCCGGGCTGCCGAAGCGGCTGGTCGGCGCGAACAGGCCGGTCGGCTGATAGCCCCAGGAACCGTCGAAGGGGTGCTCGCTGACGGGCAGGAATTCGACGTGGGTGAATCCCATGTCGCGCGCATAGGTCGGAAGTACTTCCGCAAGCTCGCGATAAGTCAGCCAACTGCCGTCGTGCTGATGGCGCCGCCACGAGCCCAGGTGGACCTCGTAGATCGACATCGGGGCGCTCAGCGCATTCACGCCGGGCGCTGCCGGTGCGGGACGCCCAATGGCGTCAAGATCAACCACGATCGAGGCGGTGGCGGGACGCATTTCAGCCGCGAACCCGACCGGATCGGATTTCAGGGGAAGCAGGCGACCGGACGGATCGATAATCTCATATTTGTATTTTGCTCCCGGGCGCACGCCGGGCACGAAAATCTCCCAGAAACCGTTGCCGCGCACGCGCATGGCATGGCGCCGGCCATCCCAGAAATTGAAATCGCCGACCACGCTGACCCGGCGGGCGGCCGGCGCGAACACCGCGAACGCCACGCCGGCGACCCCTTCGAGCGTCAGCGGATGCGCGCCCAGCTTGTCATAAAGCTGCATGTGGGTGCCTTCGCCGAGCAGATAGATGTCGAAGTCCGAAAGCACGGGTGGAAAGCGATACGGGTCTTCCAACTCGACGATCTGGTCGCCGAAACGTGCGCGCACGCGATAGCGGCACGAGCCGTTCGCCAGCCGTCCCACAAACAGGCCGGGATGGATACGGCGCAGATCGCTGCCGCGACCTTGCTCATCGACGACCTCCACGTCCGAGGCGTCGGGGAGGTAGACACGGACAACCGGAACGTCGCCCTCAACATGGAGCCCGAGGTAATGGAACGGATCGGGGTGCCGCCCTTCGACTACTGCCCGGGCTTCTGGTGACAGTTCATTCATACCGGAACCTCGGCCGGAGCGGAGAGGATGCGCAATAAGCCCGCCACCGGTATGCGCAGCCAATCCGGCCGATGGGCGAGTTCGTATTCGACTTCGTAGAATGCTTTTTCGATCAAGAAGAAATCGAGCATACCATCGGCCGAACCCCGCTCCCGCGGCCATAGCCGGGGGTCGACCATAAATTCGTGATAGGCCGCAAGTGCGGCCGCCACCGACCGGTCGCGCCAATGATCGAGGGCCCGCGCGATCCTGCCGTCCGTGTCGGGTGCCGAATTGAGAGCGCGCCCGAGTGCCGCGCCGGCGGAATAATCGATCGAGCGGATCAGTCCGGCCACATCGCGCGCAGCGGGTGCCTTGCGTCGGCGGTGTTCGAGCGGCCTGCGCGGTTCGCCTTCGAAATCGATGATGAAGATGTCATCCTTGACGACCAGCATCTGGCCGAGATGAAGATCCCCGTGATGGCGGATCTTGGCGGCTTCGATGGTCTCGGGCAAAAGTTCGCTTACGCGCAAGCGAAGCGTGTCGCGATGCGCGAGAAGGGCGCCGATGAGCTCCGCGTCGCGCTCGGGGAACTCGCGTTGGCGGCGAACGATCTCGTCAAACACCACGCTCGCGCGACGCAGAAGCTCGCCGGTCCAGGTGCGGACGTCTTGCGGCGTGACCGGCTCGGGAGCGAACTCCGGAATATCGTCGCGGCTCGCGAGCGCCACCTGCATCTCCGCCACCCGGCGGCCGACCGGCCGCATCCGCAGCGCATAAGCGGTCTGTTCGTCGCTGTCCTCGGCGACCTCGGTGGTCAGGAGCCGCTGCTCTTCCACATAGCGGTCGAGATACGCGCTGGTCATGGACCAGACGTCGCCCTGGTTCTCGACAAACCGATGAACGACCGCCACCGCGTTCAGGACTTCGCCGTCGACGAGCGTAACGGTTCCGAGCAGCGGCGGGGTGTTGGCGAACGGTGCGGTTTCCGTCAGGAATCGCCCAACTTCGACCTCCGGGTTGATGCCGCGCTCGATCCGGCGGAACAGCTTGACCACATAATGCGTGTCGACCAGTGCGGTCGTGTTCGATTGCTCGGTGTCGACGGCCTTTACGGCGTGGATCGGCGCCAGGCTTTCGCCGCCGAAACCGCCGATCGGCCTGAATTCAAGCGTCCCAGGCGCCGCGTCGAGCGTCTCGCCGGCGTGCACTTTATCCAGAATGAGCGAAATTACTTGGGCGTTTGCCGCAGCCTCGAGCAAGGTACCCTCGCGCGGCCCGCGGCGCACGGCGGAAAGCGCATTCGGGGTCGGCTTATCGCGATCAAGCCTCGTCCATTGGATCGCTAGCGGCATCGAGTAGAGTGCGGTTTCACGCTCACCGACGACCTGGATCAGCGCAAGCGCAATGTCGGGATCGTCGGTTGCGAGCGCAATGAAGGCGACGACGGTGGTGGAAAATGAAAGCGAGCCTCGTTCCGCGAACCAGCGGCGTCCGGACAGGAAGGCCGGCAGCACCTCGCGCTCCAAGATGCTGCGTGAGCGGCCTCGCAACAGCGACGACCAATCATTGGCGACGACCAGGGTGTAGAATTCCGGTGCGATGCCGGGAGCTTCGATCGACGCGACAGGCTCACAGAGCCGCAGCCAGAAGAAGCCATAAGGTGCGAGCGTAATCAGGTAAGGATGGTCTCCAATCGGGGGAAAGCTGCTGCGACCCAACATTTCGAGCGGTTGACGGCCGCGCCATCGCGACAGGTCGATTTCCGCGGCCTGCGCCGACCTTGAGAGGTTGGATACGCAGAGCAGGATCTCATCATCGATCTGCCGAAGGTAGACAAGCACCGAGCGGTTGCTCGGCCGCAGAAACGTGAGGGAGCCGCGGCCGAACACTTTGCTCGATTTACGAACCGCGATGAGTTGCTTGGTCGAACTCAATAACGATCCCAGGCTACGCGATTGTGCTTCGACGTTCACGGATTCGTACCCGTAGACCGGGTCCATGATGGTCGGAAGATACAGCCGCGCCGGATCGCAGCGCGAGAACCCGCCATTGCGGTCAGGCGTCCATTGCATCGGCGTGCGGACGCCGTTGCGATCGCCGAGGTAGATATTGTCTCCCATGCCGATCTCGTCGCCGTAATAGATGATTGGCGTTCCCGGGAGAGACATCAGCAGCGCGTTCATCAATTCGATCTTGCGACGGTCATTGTCCATCAATGTCGCGAGGCGGCGTCGGATGCCCAGATTGATCCGCGCGCGCGGATCGGTGGCGTATGTCGACCACAGGTAGTCACGCTCCGCGTCGGTGACCATTTCCAACGTGAGCTCGTCGTGATTGCGCAGGAACAGGGCCCACTGGCAGTTTCCCGGAATATCGGGTGTTTGGCGCAGAATGTCGGTGATGGGAAAGCGGTCTTCCTGCGCGATCGCCATGTAGATCCGCGGCATCAGCGGGAAATGATACGCCATGTTGCATTCGTCGCCGTCGCCGAAATACGCACTGACGTCTTCCGGCCACTGGTTGGCTTCCGCGAGCAGCAGTTTGCCGGGCGCATAGGCGTCGAGCTCGGCGCGGATCTTTTTGATGATGGCGTGGGTCTCGGAGAGGTTTTCGTTGCTGGTGCCTTCCCGCTCGCAAAGATAGGGGATCGCGTCCAACCGGAAGCCGTCTATGCCGAGGTCGACCCAGCGCTTCATGACCTGAACCAACGCCCACAATACGCGGGGATTGTCGAAGTTGAGGTCGGGCTGATGTGAAAAGAACCGGTGCCAATAATAGGCTTGACCGACCGGGTCCCAGGTCCAGTTCGATTTCTCGGTATCGTTGAAGATGATGCGCGTGCCGGCGTAACGTTGATCGGTATTGCTCCATACATACCAGTTTCGCGCCGCCGAATGTGGACCGCCGCGACGCGCATGCTTGAACCATGGGTGCTGGTCCGAGGTGTGATTGATTACAAGTTCTGCGATGACGCGCAGGTTTCGCCGCTTTGCCTCGTGAATGAAGCGGCGGAAATCCTTCATGCTCCCCAGTTCGGGATTGATCTTACGGTAGTCGGCAATGTCGTAACCGTCATCGCGGCCGGGCGACGGGTAGAACGGCAGCAGCCACAGCGCGGTCACGCCGAGATCCTGGAGATAGTCGAGCTTGTCGGTCAGGCCGTTAAAATCCCCGATCCCGTCGTTGTTGCCGTCGAAGAACGCCTTGACGTGAAGCTGATAAATGATGGCGTCCTTGAACCACAGCTCGTCTTCGGCGAGCTTTTGTTCGGGCTTGATATCCGACACGATGTTCACGATGCACCCTCAGCCGAAGCACTGAAAAAGGAGAGCAGGGTCCTGGTTCTGATCGATTGCCAATCGAACGCCGCCCCATTCGAGGGTGTGCCGTTCACCGGTGACGAGGTTTTTGATGGCCTTCACGGGCCGGCGCTGTCCCGGTGGTCCGATCTCGATGTCGCCGAAATGGAACCAGAACTGCCGCCGATGCGCCGTATCCAACGCGATCGCTGCGGCGATCGCGTTGCCGTGAGCGGCCGATTCCTTGACGAAGCCAATTACGCCGTCATCATCTACGGCGGCGAAACGCAGGTCGGCGGTCTGCTGCAAAGCCGGATTTTTGCGTCGTATCTGATTTAGCCGGGCAATAAAGCTCTTGATGTTTCCCGGCTTGTCCCAATCCCTGATCTTGATCTCGTATTTCTCGGAGTCGAGGTACTCTTCCTTGCCGGGGATCGGGTCGTGCTCGAGCAATTCGAAGCCATTGTAGATGCCGTAGCTCGACGAGAGGAGAGCCGCGAGCGCCACGCGTGCCTTGAAGACGGACGGGTCGCCCGATTGCAGATGAAAGGGGAGGATGTCCGGAGTATTGACGAAGAAATTCGGACGGAAGAATTCGCGTTCAGGGTAGCCGACGAGCTCCGTCAAATAGGATTGCAGTTCCTGTTTTCCGATGCGCCAGGTGAAATAGGTGTAGGATTGGCTGAATCCCAGCTTGGCGAGGGCCTTCATGACCTTTGGCCTGGTGAAGGCTTCCGATAGGAATATCACCCCGGCGTCTACCGCCTGGACCTCACTGATCAGCCATTGCCAAAACGCGAACGGCTTGGTGTGCGGGTTGTCGACGCGGAAGATCCGAACGCCCCGGTCGACCCACAACAGCACAATTTCGCGGAGTGCCGCCCATAGCGCGTCCGCATCGCGGCAGTAGAAGTCCGGGTTGACGATATCCTCGTACTTTTTTGGGGGATTTTCGGCATATTGGATGGAGCCGTCGGGGCGGCGCTTGAACCATTCAGGATGTTCCGCAAGCCAAGGATGATCCGGAGAAAACTGAACCGCGAAGTCGAGCGCGAGCTCAAGCCCGCGCTCCGAACAGGCGGCAACTAGGCGCTGAAAATCCTCCAGCGTGCCGAGCTCGGGGTGGATCGCGTCATGGCCGCCGTCATTCGAACCTATGGCATAGGGGCTTCCCGGATCGTCGGGTGTGGCACTCAGTGAATTGTTGCGCCCCTTCCGGTTGGTGCGGCCGATGGGATGAACGGGTGTCAGATAGAGCACGTCAAAACCCAGCGCCGCGATGTCGGGCAGGCGTGCGATACAGTCACTGAAGGTTCCGTGCCGGCCGGGGACGGCACCTTGACTACGGGGGACCATTTCATACCAGGCACCCGCGCGCGCAAGCGGACGTTCCACGAGAAGCGGAAACGCGATGCTTCGGATCAGGTCGGACCGTTGACCCTTGGTCGCGGCGGCGGCAGTCTCAAGCGAAAGCAATACCGCCAGATCGTCGTCCGGTTGTTGCCCGCCGGTTTCGACGGTAACCTGCTCCCGTTTGGTGCGCTTCGGCTGATCGAGAAGCCTGAGACCTTCTTGCGTCTCGATCGCTACGTCCAAGCCGGCATCGCGCTTGAGCATAAAGTCGCGGCGCCACGTCGCGAACGCGTCGGTCCAGCCTTCGATCGCATAAACATACCGGCCGGGTTGAATCGGCGTGAATGAACCGGTCCAGCGATCGTTGTCGTGATGGTGCATGGCGACCCGGGACCATTTCGCCGCGTTGTCCGGCCGCCATAGCAAGTCGACCGCCAGAACGGCATGGCCGCCTTGAAAGATGTCCGCCCACACCTCCACCGTTTCTCCGACGATACGCTTGACCGGAAACAGCCCGGCATCCACCATCGGATAAACGTTTTCGATGAAGATACGTCGGCCGGATAGCCCGCCGATCTGGAGTGCCTTCAGGTTCGCTGTCACGTGCTGGCTGTGGTCTCGAAGCCGCTCCAACCGAAGTCGGTTGGTACTAAAACGGAACCGCGCTTCGGGCCTTTGGTTCCGTGTAAAACGCCGCTGGGAACAAAAAGTCTTTCAATTGGTTAGGTCTCGCAGCCCTTCCTCGTTCGGAACTTCGACTTATCCCGTGAATGGACGACATTTCCCGACAGGCGGCCCGACGCGGCATCGAAACCGAGTATGTCGACGCTGGCGGCGTGCGACGGGTAGTGGACCCGTTCGCAATCGCACGCCTGATTGAGGCAATTCCGCCGCACAGGAACGCGTATAGGCGAATTTTCGCCCCCACGGCCGTGGTCCGCCACGGGTCCAAAGCGCACATCAAGGCGGCGAGACGTTATCGCGGTTCGATCCGCTGGGATGTTTACACGTACGAGAGGGAAGCGGAGAGGATCGCCGGGGGCGAGAGCGCGACCGCCGACATTGCATTACCGCTCGATCTGCCGGTCGGGACATTCGATCTTCGCATCAACTTTCTGTCGCCGCAGCGGGAAGGCGAAAGCATCACGCTGCTGGTTGCACCCGAGCGAGCCTACCAGGGCGATGACGATCGCGTCCGCATGTGGGTCCTGGCCGTGCAGCTTTATGGCGTTCGGTCCTATCGAAATTGGGGACACGGCGACTTCACCGACCTTGCCACCTTGATCGATCGGGCGGCGGAGCTTGGAGCGGCCGGCATCGGATTGAACCCGCTCCATGACACCTCCGACGCGAGCCCCTATTCGCCCAACAGTCGTCTGTTCCTCAATCCGCTGTACATCGACATCGAGGCAATCCCTGCGTTTCCCGGGATCACGGCCGAGACGGATCGGGATGTCGACCGGCTTCGTCGCCTGGACCTGGTCGACTACCCCGCCGTGAGAAGAGCGAAGCTTCGGGAGTTGCAACGCGTGTACGAGGCATTCGGCACCAAGGGAACTACCCCCGATCAGCGCGACCTTGCGAGATTTTGTGAGGAGCGCGGCGCGACGTTGCAGCAGTTTGCCTGTTTCGAAGTGTTGCGGGAAAGGTTCGAGCAGCCCTGGTGGGCATGGCCTGACCCGTGGCGCAGCCCGAGCGACCGGGACCTCGACCGGTTGCAATGCGAGGAAGCCGACCGGGTAAGCTTTTTCGAATTCGTGCAATGGCAGGCGGATCGGCAGCTTCGAGCCTGTCGCGACCGCGCGCGCAACGCCGGTATGATCGTCGGACTATACCTCGACATCGCGGTCGGCGTTGATCCGTCCGGCTTCGACGCGTGGCACAACCGGGCTTCCATGTTGCCGCATGTGGGGATCGGGGCGCCTCCCGATATCCTCAATACCGTGGGACAGAATTGGGGACTGGCAACTTTCGATCCGGTCGGCCTGGAAGCGTGCAGGTTCGCGCTATTTCGCGAAGTGCTGCGGAGTTCGATGCGCTACGCCGGCGCTGTCCGGTTGGACCACGTTTTGGGCCTACAACGGCTTTTCCTTATCCCGAGCGGACTGCCAGCCGCGATGGGTGCGTATGTTCGGTTGCCGTTCGAACCGCTGTTGGCGGTGGTCGCCCAGGAGAGCCGGCAAAACCGTTGCATCGTGATTGGAGAAGACCTTGGCACGGTCCCGGAAAACTTCCGCGAAACACTCTCGGCGTGGGGTATCTGGTCGTATCAGGTCATGTTATTCGAGCGCGCCGCAAATGGCGACTTTCTGCTTCCTCAGCGCTACCGCGAGGATGCCCTCGTTGCTTTCAGCACCCACGATCTTCCTCCATTCGCCGGATGGGTCGAGGGTCACGATCTGGCGGTCAGGACGGCGCTCGGCCTCGATCCCGGCGAAACTCTCGAAGAACGCCAGAAGGCCCATAATGCGTTCCATCAGGCCCTTGTGATACATGGTCTGCAGCCATCTGGTTTCATCGCAGTGGCGCGCTACCTGGCGGACACGCCGGCGCGGCTGCTGGTGATTGCCATGGAAGATGCGCTGGGAATCAAGGAACAGGTCAATCTGCCGGGAACCGTCAACGTGCATCCCAATTGGCGCTTTCGTCTGCCTGTTTTCTTGGAGGATATTGCGAGTGAGGTTTCGCTGCTGACTTTGGCAGAGACGATGAATTCCGCCGGGCGAAGCGTGAAAGCCGATGGCAGCCCTGAGCGGAGATGACGAACAAAGTTCGCCTCTTTGCCGGTTCGCGGGATGGCGAGCCGGGTCGTCTTTCGCCGGGAAGCCGGTGCCTGAGGAATCGTTTGTGGCGCTTCGAGCAGACCTCGCGCGAACGCCGGTTACCGACTTTATCGGCGGGCGCCGACGTTAGGCGACCGCTACGGCGAGGTGAACTATCCATTCCGGCAGGTTACTACGGTAAATCTGCACACGGCCGTTCATGCGGAGAGGGGCGGTTGTCATTCGGACACGCGCGAGTTCACGCCCATCAATGTGATGCGCTTCACCCTCGAACAGGAACCAAGCAATAGCGGAAACGTTGGGCTCCGGTCAGCGGTGGGGAGGGCCATGCCACCTAACAGGAGAAATCTGGAATGATCAGGAACAAGCTTTTGATGGCCGCCGCTGCCGCTGCCCTTTTAGCCGGAACAAATGGTGCTTTCGCACAGGAGCCGTCGCACGGCGAGAAGGCCGCTCCGAAGGCCCAGGCTCCCGCTGCAGGCGGCGCGATGCGCAACGGTGCCGCGGAACAGAACCGCAAAAACGTCGCGGAGGAACCCGGCCAGCGGGGCAACATGAGCGGGGCTCCCCGTCGCGAGACCACGGGTCAGGCGCCACAGGCTCCACGCCACGAAACCACCGGCCAAGCTCCGCAAAATGAGCGCGGCGAGCATGCTACCGAGGAGAAAAGCCGGGAACGGACTGCCGAACCGAAGGCCGGCGAACCGAAGAAGGCCGAACCGAATCGCGCCGTCGAGAAGAAACAGGGTAGCGAGCGCAATTCCCGTGACAATGCCCGGGGTGCGCGCGAAGAACACGCCCCTTCCGGCAACGAGCGCTCGCAGACCACCGGCCAGGGCGCGGCGGGCGGTCGCGGGACGGCTTCTGTCAACATTACGCCTGAAAACCGCACGCGCATCCATGACATCATCATCAAGGATCGCTCGGCGCCGCGGGTCGAGCACGTCGACTTTGACCTGTCGGTGGGAACAGCGATTCCGCGATCGTTCCGGATTGTAGCGGTACCGACCGAAATCGTCACGATCGAGCCGGCGTGGAGCGGCTTCGACTACTTTCTGGTCGGAGATGAGATCGTGATCGTTGACCCCCGGTCGATGGAAATCGTCGCGGTCCTCGACGCATAACTAAACTGCGCGTTTGCGGTTTGTGACGAGGGGCCGGGTTCTCCCGGCCCCTCTGTTCTGTCATCCACAGGGTATGGACTCTTGATACCGGCGCTGTTCGAACGGCGCTCGATGACCGGGCGCGCTCAATGGTCGCCGGCATCGTGAAGCCGCAACCGGCTATTCTGGTCGCCTATTCGTGAAAAGCGCGTTGCCGAGGCCGGTGCCGATGGTAAATACGGCCCATCTCTCGACATCCTGCATGAAGGGCACTTCGCTCAGGCCCTGCACGACAGCATCGTTGTGCATCACCACCGAGGTATCAAAATCGCCAATCTTGGGAATGGCCTCGAACACGGTATTGGGGAGGTTGAATCGGCTGCTCTCCCAGTTTCCGGGCAGATTCTGGGCGCCGCGATCGATTGACCCGTCGGGCTCGATCTTCCCCGGACAGCCGATGCCGATGAATGGGGCGAGTCGCAGGCCGTCCTTCGCGGCACGGTTGATCAGCCGCTGAAGCATTTCGACGAGCCCTTCCACGGCGTCGCTACGGTTGAGCTTTTCATCGCCGTGGCGCCACAGTTCGAACCTGCCGACATGGGCTTTGGCGAGGTTGGCGCCGCGCTTGAGATTGAGGTGGACAATACCGGCCCGAATGTTGGTGCCGCCGATGTCGACCGCGAGGATCGCGTCATGGGCCTGGAAAATCCAGGCGGGCGCGAGATGAATCGCGCCAAGCAGCCCCGCCTCGTCAGGGTCTTTCCGGATAATTGTGATGTCGATGTCGATCTTGTCTGCCTTCAAGATGACCGAGGCGCGGCCGATCGCCATCTCGCCCACGCGACTGCCGGAAAAGCCGCCACCGATCACGAGGCGCTCGGCATCCTTCCAACCTTTGAGTTTTAGAAAGCGTCGCGCGACGAGGGCGAGCTCCTGGGCGAAGCTTTCGATGGCGCCGTGCACGATGCCTGCCGCTTCGAGATCGCCGTTGGCAAGCAAAGTATCGAGGCGCTTTTTGGTGATCGACTTGCTCAATTCGTCGCCAAACGGGTCGTGGCCGAGTTCACGCAGAGGTTTGCGCCAGTTTTCGATGAAGGCGCGGAACGCTCCCTTGCTGGCCCGATCTCCGACGAAACCCTCGTCGTCCTTCAGTTCGACATTGTAGCTTTCGACATCGACCGCCGGCAGGCGAGTGGCGCCGTGCGGCGCAAGCGCCTGAGCGGTTTTTGCTTGGTCCGGCATGCGTGGCACCGTGGTTTTGCGCCAGGAACAACCCGGAAAGCCGAAAATGGTTCCGGGCTGCGCCGTGGCGCCGCCCGGACAGAGCTCCAAGAGTTGTCAAAGCTTCAAGGCGATAGTGTCCGCGCGACCCGGAAGCCGACAGCACCGTCCCGTTCGGCGGTGGCGCTCCAGTAGCGGCTGGCGGAACGGAGGTACCGCGGACTGCCGTTCCAGGCGCCCCCGCGTACGACGCGACCGGCGCAATCACCGCCTGTCCGCGCCGAGCCGTCGATGGCCGCCCCGGCGTAACTGTCCTGATAGCAATCCTCGACCCACTCCCAGACATTGCCGGCCACGTCGGACAGGCCGAACGCGTTGGCGGCAAATGAGCCGACGGGTGCGGTTTGTTTGCCGTCCCACGCGCTACCGCAGGAGCTGCAGTTGGCGTTGTCCTTGCCGACCACGTCACCCCATGGATAAGCCGTTGAATTGGCCGCGCGTGCCGCGTACTCGAACTCGCTCTCGGACAGCAGCCGGTAGGATTTCCCGGTCTTATCGGAAAGCCACGCCAAATAAGTCTTCGCGTCCTCCCACGAGACTTTGATCACCGGACGCCGGCCGCGACCCCACGCGTTGTCATCGGGCTTGTAGCCATTGCAGCCTCCATCGGCGACGCACGCATCCCATTCGTCGAACGTCACCGCAAACCGGCCAACCGCAAACGGCTTGGCGATCGTCACCTGGTGCGGCGGGCTTTCATCGGCAAATCGGCCCGGCTCGATGTCGAGCGATCCCATCATGAACGGCCCCGCCGGCACCACCACCATCTGGGGGCAGTTGCTGCATTCCGTGAAGGTGTCCTTCGATTGCAGCGTCCCTTCGCGTTCGGGCGATAACGGCAAGGCGATACTTGTGCCCGGTGCGGGCGCAACGATCGCCGAGGGCCGGGTCGACGTCACTTTTGGGGAAACCGGCGTCCGCCGGGTGACCGCAACCCACGCGCCGACCGAGCCGATCAACACAATGCCGAGCGCGGATGCGATCACGAGCGCGCGTCGCGACGGCTGGCCCGACCGCGGTGCAAAACCCGATTGTGTCATTGCGTCGCTGGTCCGCGGTGCGGCGGGTCTCGGGGCCGCCAATGCCGGGACCACGCCTGCCTTCGTCCATTCAGAGAGTTCCGGCACTCCATACCGGAATTTCGTCGGAATCAGGCAGCCGTGAGAGATTGCGCCGCAACTCCGCCAGCGAGACAGGCCCGACTTGGCCACGCTCGTCCATATACCACCACTCGTCGGACACGAAAGCGCTCCCATTCATTGAAAGCTCCGCGGGCGCCGCCGCCATCCGCAAGACTCCCACGGCTTCAAGACTCCCACAGCTTCAAGACTTCCACAGCGTCAAGACTCGTTCAGCTTCAAAACTCGCATAGCTTTGAGGTTTATCCAATGCGGTCAAAACGCACGACCGGCCTCGACTGCCGCGCCGGAATCGATAAGTTTGTCTCGGAAGGCAGCAAGACACTGCTCAGCCACCCGGACACACGACGAGGCGGCGGCGCTCGTCCGGATCGAGTACCATCGCGGTGAATTACGATCTTCATACGGCTTGGCGGGCCGCGGAGCGGTTCGCGCGGAGGTGGCGCCATCGCAAGGCGGCGCTCATCGGCGTGGCGGCACTCGGGCTCGTCGCGATTGTCGGAGGCTGGTTCTTTGGATCCTACCTGCAGGACCGCGTCAATTGGTTCATCACCGTGCGCCCTTACGTGCTTACCGCGGAGGACGAGCGCGCGCTAAAGCCGCTGGTGAGCTTCCGCGAGTGCGCCAAGGACTGTCCCGAGATGATCGTCGCTCCGGCGGGTGATTTCACCATGGGGTCGCCCGAGACTGAAGAGGGCCGTTTTGACGCTGAAGGTCCGCAGCACAAGCTGACAATTTCCCGACCTTTCGCCGTCTCTCGATTTGACGTGACGTTCGCCGACTGGGACGCCTGCGTCTCGGGTGGCGGATGCCCACAAGTTGGCGACAACGGTTTCGGGCGCGGTAGCAGGCCGGTCACTAATGTCACCTGGGATGAGGCCCAGCAATATGCGGCATGGTTATCCAAGTTGACCAGTCAACCCTATCGTCTGCTCACGGAGGCCGAATGGGAATACGCGGCACGCGCCGGAACCACGACAGCGTATTTCTGGGGCGACGAGATCGGCGACGGCAACGCCAATTGCGACGGGTGCGGCAGCGAGTGGGATAAGCACGGGACCTCGCCGGTCGGATCGTTCAAGCCCAACGCTTTCGGCCTTTACGACATGGCCGGTAACGCGTGGCAATGGGTGCAGGATTGCTATCATGACGACTATAAAGGAGCACCTTCAGACGGATCGGCGTGGGCCGGCGGAAATTGCAGCCGCCATGCCGTACGCGGCGGTTCCTGGGTCGATGGTCCGCAATTCCTCCGCTCGGCCGACCGCCTGAGGTTCTCCACCGTCTTCCGGATCCGCATTCTCGGCTTCCGTGTTGCCAGAACGCTTTTACCGCCTGCTCCCTGATCTTGTTGCATCGTGTGCAATGAGGTCGACTGGAGCCGCAGCAGGCGAACCAAAGTGTGTGACACGCATCGGCGGCGTGTACGGTCGCCGGCGTGCAGACCCACGACTTCTCACACGGGTTTCGTCCTGATAGGGTCACGTGGGGCAGGGGATCATCTTGCGATGAGATGGAACGCGTTGCTTCTCGCCGCCGTGGCGCTTGCCGGTTGTGCATCGAGCTTGAATGACGTGCCGGGCCGGTGGGAGATGCACAATCATAACAACTGCGCTTTGATCTTCAGCGGCGGACCCGATAACGCGCGCGGCACCGTCACCGCCACGGGCTTGTGCCCGCAAGTATTCTCGGCGCTGCCGCAGTGGCGGATCGATGGCGGGCGCGTCGTGATCAGCAACCGTCGGGGCGAAACGTTGGCCGAGTTCGAAGCCGGTCTCGGTCGCCTCGATGGCCGAACCGCTGCCGGTGAGTCCATTTCTTTGCGGCGCTGAAACCATGATTCGTCGGATGGTCCCTGAGAAGCGGCATCCGGTCGTCCGAACCCCAAGACCTTCTCAATTTTCGCCATCGACGGCGATATGAAGGTCTTCTCCCAACCAATCCTGCGTATCGCGCCATTGAATCGTAAAGTCGATGTCGTGCGCGTGTGACAAAGCAGCGGCGCTCAGTTCGAAGCCGTGCAGGCCGAGACCGGTATCCTGGGTGTCGCCGTCGGCAATATTTTGCCAACCATCGATACCCCAATGGACCCGTGCGGCGCGCGGCAAGCCGATCACGAGCGCGGTGCCGTGCTCGATCCGACCGATGCGCGCGTGCAAGCACCAAACTGAGCGCTTGGGATCTGGACGCCGGCCGCCGTAGCGCCGCCACGTCGCCGCCGAACGGTCGACCGGATATCCGAGACGGTGCGAGATCATGAGCTTGATGAACTCGGCATGGGCCCAGGCCAATGGCATGGCTGAGCCGGTCGGACGGCCAGGGAAAAGCCGCCGCTCCGGCAACGCGGCGGTGTCCCAGACTTGCTCCGGCATCATCCCGCCGGGGCCCGTCATCGCCGCCATGGCTTTGAGATAAGGCGACGGATCATTTCCGGCGATCAATTCATAATGGCCGCGTTCGCCGGTGAGCAGGGGCCAAGCGCGGCCCCGGCCGGTACCATCGAATGGCCGTCCGTCGTCGTGCTCGCCATACCCGTCGCCGTAGTAGCGGTGCCAGGCGGGGCCGTTCGGCGTGGCTGTCTTGAGGAGCGCATCGGCCACCTTGATGCTGTCCAGAATTTTAGGATCGTTCGCGTCACGCAATCCGAACCGCACAAGCTGAAGGAAATCGATGCTGATCTCTTCGTCGGCCGGAACCGCATTGCCGCTTTGGTTCTTTATGTAAAGTATGCTCCGCAAGGATAGCGGATCGTATAGAACCTCGGGCGGCGCCACGCGGATATAGTAGCTGTCGACGCCAAAACGGCGGGCTAGCGGCGTGTCGCGGACCGTCGTCCACGCTTCGATGTTGGCATTCCAGAAATCCGCCAGCGTGAGCGCAAAATCCTTCGCAGGTTGTGGCAGAAACGCGGCGCCTGCCACCAGGGCCGCGATGCAGACCGGAAGCGTAAACGTATTGACACCCGCGTTTTCTTCCCACCGATCCTGAGGGCTCGACGGCCCTGTCATGCCGATGAAACTCAGCGCGCGACGGATCATGTCGGTCACCGCGATACCGCCAAGCGCGTCCCGTTCACCCAAGGCGGCGGCAAGCAGTACCGGAAACGCGGTCTCGTCCAATTGCGAGCCCTCCCAGTAAGGCGTACCGCCGAGCCATTGATTCTGATACCAACTGCCGTCTTGTTTCTGCGTGGCGATCAGATAGCGCAGCGTATCGCGCGCCTCCTGCTCGCCGCCGAGGGCGAGCAACGCGGTCGCACATTTCACGAGGTCGCGCGGCCAGACCAGATGGTAGCCGCCGAGATCGTCGCGGCTGTTGCCCCAAGGCACGCTGAGGCTGGCGACCATCGCGCCCGGAAAGGTCTTGTCGCGATGAGTGCACAGGACCATGGCCGAAAGCACAAACTGGTCGACGAGTTCCTCCGATTTGTCGGGCTGTCGCAAAGCGCGTTCCTTGCAGCCGACATGCCATTGGCGCCAAGTTTCAATTTGCCGCTCGAGCAGGCTGTCGAAGGGTTGCATGAGACTGGACACGGCGAGCGTCGCGGCGGCGGTGATGCCGCTGCCGAAGCCGACGCCCAGAACCGCCCGGCGCGGGAGGGCGCCGATCAAAGCGACGTTGCCGGGGCCTGCGCTGTCGTAATGCCACGTAAGCGCGCCGTTGCGGTGGAAATCCTGCCAGCCGTCGCTTGCGCCGACGTAACCCGCGCTGGCCGGACCGAAAGCGTCCTGCTGGGCTTCGTCGACGGCGGCGACCGCAAGTCCAAACGGACCTTGTTCCGCCCCAAGCACGCGGCGCGTCCCATGGTTTCGGATCGCGGCGACATTTTCGCGGCCGGTTGCGCCGAGCCGCGGCGCGATGAGCGCGTAGGGCCTCAAAGATGGGTCACCGTCCAAGGTCAGGTCGATCGCCAACACGTCTCGGTCAGGGTCGGGCACCACCCGCAAGGTGAGCGTGAAGCGCTCGTGCGTGTGCACGATCTCGACGGCCGGAATGCCCGGCGCCAGAAGCCGCAGCGTATAATTTTCCAGCCGCTTGACCTCCACCCAAAAACCGCGGCCGTCGGCGATAATAAAGCCAAGGTCTCGGATCTGCGGAATGTCGACACGCGGATAGAAAATCTCGTTGACGATGCCGAATCCGAGGGTGAACCACACGCGCGACGGGCCGAGCGTGCCGCCCACCATATCCTTTGCGCTGCTGGACCAAGTCGGTTCGATGCCTGGATGGCCGGGCGCGCGCCCCCCGGGTTCGCCGATGCTGCCACGCGCCTCAGGAGCGGTCCCGAAGACGGAATCTGCTGGTAAAGACATTTTTCTCCTTGCCGCCCGTGCGATTGTCGGCGTCTTGGCTCTCGGTGTCCTGGCGTTGCCGCAACCACACCGCGACATCCCATTTAAGCACGCGGCCGTCCCCACTCCAGGCTGCGCTCTTTTGACCATCGTTCAATTGCGGTCAATTTGTCGAGATTGCGAAATACGATTAGTGCCGCTTTGGTGACGCGACCTCCCGCCATTACGTCGCTTTTGGGTGACGTGCAGGAGGTTCTCATGCGCTTAGAAATCTTACCGACTGTCGCCGCCGCGCTGACAGCAGCAATTCTGACATTCCCAGCCGAGGCGGCGTCAACGCGTCACGGCAAGCCTCATCGGCCCAACCTGGACCGCAGCTACGGGGCACGTGTGTCCGGGTATCCCGGCTATGGCACCGGGCCTTTTTGGCAAGGCGAGCCGACGGACAACCTTCCGATCTGGCGATACGGGTACTACCAGGGCAATGATCCGGATCCCTTCATTCGTTCGCAAATCATGCGGGACCTGAGGAATTACTGACGCGCTTCGCACAATCGGAACTGCGTGGAAGACCGGTTCGCGGGGCTCGAGGAGCCCAATGTCGGCGCCTCCGCACTCCGTAATCAGAATATTTATTTTAGATGGAGCTGCGTGAAAATGCTAATTGCGCCGATGCTGCGGCGCGGGGAATATTGCTCGGGGTTTGCAGGGGAAATCGCTTCGTCCAAAACAGAGCCGACTACAGCTGCGACGGTTGTGACCGCCGAAGCCTTTCGATGGGCTTTGATTCGGGACTTTCAATTGCAAAGCCATACTGGGGTTCTGTCGTCGTCGCTTTGGGCAATGTAGAAATTGGTCGTACGGGGGCCAAATCGCAATTTCGAACTCGGTTCCGTCGGAGCTGGCACAATGAAGAAGATTCTGTTCGGTACGGTTGCGCTTGTTGCATCGGCGGCGTTTGGGCCGCTCGCCATCGCGGCCGATATGCCGGCACCGATATATACCAAAGCGCCGGTGGCACCGGAACCGACCTGGACCGGCTGGTATGTCGGTGTCAACGGCGGCGCGGACACGTCCATGAGCGGCCAGGTCAATACGCGCGGGACCGACACCGGTGCCGGCGGCCTTGGAAGCGCTCTCGCGGCCGGCGCGATCCCGGCCCCCGGGGCGTTTTTTGTCGATAACAACGGTTATCTTATCGGCGGCACCCTTGGTTACAACTGGCAGATAAACACGTTCTGGGTGGCCGGCGTCGAAGGCGATTTCGACGGCGGCTCGCGGAAGAGCAGCAACCTCCTGATACTGGTCCCCGGGACGTTTGCGCCGACGACCACGTTCGCGAATCGTGAGATCGAATCTTTGGGCACGGTCCGTGGACGCCTTGGTTTCACCATCGTTGGGCCGATGTTGTTCTACGGTACGGGGGGCCTTGCGGTGGCCCAGCGCAGCTTCGGGATCGGAGCAATCGGCCCCTCGTATGGGCCTCCGCTCAACGCATTCAGTCAGACCACGAATACCGCAACGGGCTGGACAGTCGGCGCCGGCGTGGAATTCATGTGGGGACCGCACTGGAGCTTCAAAGGGGAGTGGCTCTATGTCGACCTCGGCAATATCAGCAGCTCGATCGCGTATGCGTATCCCGGCAACAACAGTACTTTGACTGCCACGATCCAAGACCACGAGAATATCATACGCGCCGGCATCAACTATCGCTTCTGACGAGGATTTGGCCTCGGGACGGTGAGGCGCGGTCTATGGCCGCGGTTATGCCGAGGGCGTGCGGTGATGATTGCTCTCAATTTGCTGCCAAGACATCGCGGCTACGAGAGATTCAAAAGAGTCGACCCCGGCAGGGCAGTATCGTCCTTTAATGAGATGCCGGTGCACTTCCGCCGCCGCGCTTCAGTGCACAAGTGAAATAAGCGCCGCGCCGCCTCCGGGTAGCTCAGCCCCTCGGGGCGAATATTCGACAGGCAATTCCGCTCGGCATCCGTGCGGCCCACTGCGGGCTTCCAGGTAAGATACACGCCGAGACTATCCGGCGAAGTCAGCCCCGGGCGCTCTCCAATCAGCACCGCAACAAGCGCGGCGTCGAGCGCATTGCCGATCTCATCGCCGATGGCAACACGACCTTGTTCAACAACGAGAGCCGGACCTATATGCCACCGATCGCGATGTAACTGGGGTAACACTTGATCCAGCAGCGGCAATGCGTGACGTGCAATGGCACGTGCCGAAAGGCCATCCACAAGTACGAATACCAAATCATACCCGGGGGCCACGGCTCCGAGCCGAACCCGTGAGATATCGTCCAGTCCACGACCAAGATCGGGACGGGCAAGGTAGGTATGACGGTCAACCGCGGCGCTGTGCAACTGCAACGCTTCCAAGCCTCGTTCATCAAGGCCGCGACGAAGCGGCTCGGGGTCAAGCGGTTCGTCTACTGCGTCTCTCGCTTCGGCATGGGCAAGCTGGAACGCAAGGAGCTCGCGCGTTGCGATCGATGATCCTGATCGCGCCAATCCGATACGTGCCGGCGTGGCGGCACGGAGCAGCTTCCAGCGCAAATCACCTTCGCTTGCCGGTACGGTCATGGTCGGCGGACCAGAGCATGTTTCGACGCGATCAAATCACCCCTCTCCATCGTCATGGCTGCGTCGCGGGCATCCACGTCTTCCTTCGGCGATCGAGCGAGAAAGTCGTGGATGGCCGGGACGAGCCGGCCACTCAGAGAGGCAGTTCAATATCATCGGAATCCGCTCTAATCTAATTCAATAACGGCACGAATCGTGACGGCAGGCTCTCGGACCTGATAAGGCCTTGATCGGTCATCAGCCCCATCTCAACAAGCCAGTCAGCGAACTCCGGAGCAGGCGCGAAGCCCAGCAGCTGCCGCACCGCGATGACGTCGTGATAAGAGGTGCTCTGGTAATTGAGCATGATGTCGTCCGCTCCCGGTACACCCATCACGTAAGTCACTCCTGCCACGGCGAGAAGCGTCAGCAGCGTATCCATATCGTCCTGGTCCGCCTCGGCATGGTTTGTGTAGCAAACATCGCAACCCATCGGGAGGCCAAGGAGCTTTCCGCAAAAATGGTCCTCCAGTCCGGCACGGATAATCTGCTTGCCGTCAAAAAGGTATTCCGGACCGATGAAGCCAACCACCGAGTTGATAAGCAGGGGCTCGAAAGCGCGGGCCACCGCGTAAGCGCGGGCCTCCAGGGTTTGCTGATCGCAACCATGATGCGCGCCTGCCGAAAGCGAACTCCCTTGGCCGGTCTCGAAGTACATGATGTTGTTGCCGAGCGTACCGCGCCGCAGCGCCAGTCCGGCTTCACGCGCTTCACGTAAGATCGCAAGGTCAATGCCAAAGCTGCGATTGGTGGCCTCGGTACCTCCGATCGACTGGAAAACAAGGTCTACGGGCGCACCTTGATTGGCAAGCGAAAGCGTGGTCGTGACGTGGGTCAACACGCATGACTGCGTCGGTATCTCCAGCCGATCGCGAACATCATCGACGAGGCGCAACAGCTCATAACAACGCTCGGGGCTGTCGGTCGCGGGGTTGATGCCGATAACCGCGTCACCACAGCCAAGAAGAAGGCCATCGATGATGCTGGCCAATACTCCCTTCGGATCGTCGACGGGATGGTTTGGCTGGATGCGGGATGACAGGCGCCCGGCAAGGCCAATGGTATTGCGGAATTTCGAAATGACACGGCATTTCGCAGCGACCGCAATGAGATCCTGGTTGCGGCAGATCTTGGAAACTGCCGCCACCATTTCCGGGGTGAGACCCGGTGCCAGCGCAGACAGGCTTTCCGTCGTGGCCTCATCGGATAGCAGCCAGTCGCGAAACCCACCTACAGTCAGGTGAGCGATCCGGGCAAAGGCCCTTCCATCATGACCATCGATGATCAGTCGGGTGATCTCATCAAGCTCGTAGGGAACGATCGCCTCATTGATGAAGGTCGCGAGAGGTAGATCGGCAAGCGCCAATTGAGCAGCGATGCGCTCTGCCGCACTTGTGGCGGCAACTCCGGCGAGGCGATCACCGGATCGCAATGGTGAGGCCTTCGCCAACAAGCTCCTCAGGTCTTCGAATACGTAGCGCGTTCCTTTGATCGCCGTCGCATACGTCATCGGAGCTTCGTCTTTCAATTCTGTCGGATGCCCTCACATTATCAGCGAAGATAATTCGTCGCGTAATGCGCCGCGATCTCATCGCTCGTGGTCAACCACACGCCGGGCTGGCGCGAGATGTATTCAAGGGCGCGCTCGAGATATTTCTGGCGATGAGGCTGATTGCTCACGAAAGGATGCAGACAGAGTGCCATGACGCGGCCCGACGGCTCGCTATCCTTGTAGAGCTGGTCGAACTGGTCGATGATCATTTGGCAGAAGTCCTCGCCGGACAGGCTCTTGCCGACGCACATTGTGATGTCGTTGACCTCGAGCGAATACGGTACCGACATCATGCCGGGAAGGTTCAACGCGAAAGGCTGATCGTCGGCGCACCAGTCGAGGACGTAGGTGAGCCCGAGTTCCTTGAGCAGCCGCGGCGTCTCGAAGGTTTCGGTCAGCGCCGGGCCGAGCCAGCCCTTGACCTTGTGACCGGTTGCCGCCGCAATGGTGTCCACGACGTCCTTGAGATATCTCCGCTCGTCCTCCACGTTCATGCCGACCTGAAAGATGGAATTATTCTTGCCGTGGGCGAGCCACGCCCAGTTCCGCTTGCGGCCGGCCTCGATGATCTGCGGGTAATGCTTGCACACGTCGGCATTGAGCAGCACCGAGGCGCGCATCCCATATCGGTCCATCGCGTCGATCATCCGCCAGATGCCGACCCGCACGCCATAGTCGCGCCAGCCATAATTGAGCGGGTCGGGCGCAAAGCCGGCAGTCGCCCCGAAGATACTGGTTGCAGGCTTGTCGATCTCGAAATGCTCGATGTTGAGGCCGATGTAGAAGGCGAGCCGGGCGCCGTTCGGCCAGGTGAGTTTCGGGCGGGATACGATCGGTGAATAATCGTAGAGCATGTTGTCCATCGGGAACTCCTCTTCACGCCGGGGGTCATGGCCGGGCTTGTCCCGGCCATCTCGATCGGGAAGGTATTGTCCCTCCTGATCGGGCCGCCGGGACGAGCCCGGCGACGACGTTTCTAATCCATAAAAACCCGCTCAAGACGTCGAGCGCTAGCTCCGTGCGGCCGAGTTGTGGCCGACGCGTTCGAGATAGGCGAGCACGTCCGGCTGCGACACCACGTCGGCATATTTGGCGTCGAGATCGAACAGGCTCTGCGCATGCGCCGCCGCCGAACGGTCGCCGACAGCCTCGCGCACCACGATTGGCCGGAACCCGTTTTGGCAGGCATCGACCGCGGTCGCGCGCACGCAGCCGCTCGTGGTGCAGCCGGTGATGATGAGGGTGTCCACACGATGCGCGAGGAGCCGTGGCACGAGATCGGTGCCGAAGAAGCAGGAGGCGTATTTCTTGAAAAATAACGTGTCGGTCTTGCGGAAATCGAGCCGCGGATCGATTTCCCAGCCATCGCCATCCGCCCTCAGCGTGGTCACGCCCTTCATCTTCAATGCCCAGATGCCGGCATCCTTGATATCGGCATCGTCGTAGCGCACGGTTGAAAAGATGACCGGAATGCTGCGGTCATGGGCCGCTGCGAGCAGCGGGGTGATAGCGGCAATTTCCTTGTCGAGATTGGCGCCGAGCATTGCCTTCTCATCGGTGAAGGCCTTCAGGATGTCGATGATGACGAGGGCCGGTCGCTCACCGATCCGATCCGTTGACCGAATCCGCGCTGGGCAAAAAACGCTGCGTCGTTTTGAGGGAGCCCTGCTGTCCGAGTCATATTCGCCACTCCGCGTTGAGGCAACCGGCTTCATTCTGAGGATTAAGAGTGCGCCATCGACCAAGCGATCCCCAGAATTCGACAGGTAGCGGACGGCGAGAATAGGATGGCACAAGCGACGCTGTCGATAGGGCGTGTCGCCAGCGTAGTAAGGGTCTTGCATGCCGGAAGCGCTTTATCGTCTGACAGCGCGCTGCGCCGTCGACCTGTTGCGTCGGCGCGAGGTGACACCGCTCGAGCTTATAGATGCGGCCGAGCGCCGCATTGCCGAGGTCGAACCCGCCCTCAACGCACTTCCGATCCGGTGTTTCGAGCGCGCCCGTGCCCAGGCCCGGCATCTGATGAAAGCGGGCGCAGCCGACACCGGGCCGGGCTTCCTTTATGGCCTTCCGATCGTCATCAAGGACCTGACTGCGGTTGCGGACGTGCGGTGGGCCGAAGGGTCGCGCGTATTTGCGGACCGGACCGCTTCACGCTCCGACGTCCTGGTCGAGCGGCTCGAAGCCAACGGCGCGATCGTCGTTGCCAAATCCAATACGCCTGAGTTCGGCGCCGGCGGCACCACCGTCAACGAAGTATTCGGTCACACCCGCAACCCCTGGGACACCCGGTTTACCCCGGGCGGATCGTCCGGAGGTTCGGCGGCCGCGGTCGCGAGCGGCGAGGCTTGGCTTGCGACCGGCAGCGACATGGCCGGCTCCGTCCGTTTGCCTGCGTCGTTCTGTTCGGTCGTCGGATTGCGGCCGAGCCCCGGCCGGGTTGCGCATGGACCACGCTCGCTCGCCTTCGGCATGCTGGATGTCGACGGCCCCATGGCGCGCAATGTTGCGGATGTCGCGCTGATGCTGGATGCCATGGTCGGTGAGCATCCGGAGGATCCGTTATCGCTTGCGGCGCCATCGGTGCCGTTCTTGCGCGCGGCGTTGGAGCCGGTTGCGCCGAAGCGAATCGCCTGGAGTTCCCGATCTCGGCATCTCGCCGCTTCACCCGGAGGTGCGCGCTGTGTGCGAGCGCGCGCTCAATACGTTTGCCGGACTTGGCGTTACGATCGACCGGCGGTGTCCCGATTTCAGCCAAGCGGAGCAAGCCTTTCAGGTGCTGCGCAACATGCAGCGCGTCGGCGGCACAATGGAGCTTCTCGATCGTCATCGCGACGCGTTGAGCCCCGAGATCGTGCATTACAGCACGCGCGGCTTGAACCACACGGCGCGCGAGATCGCTGTCGCCGAGTTGGCGCGCACCACGCTCTATCAACGCATGGCGGAGTTGTTCCGGAGCTGCGATCTCCTGGTGACGCCAACAGCCATGGTGCCGCCTTTCGATATTCGACAACGTCACGTGATGGAGGTAGAAGGCGTCGCGCTGCCGGATTTCTTTGCGTGGTTGCGGCTCACGCTCGCGATCACGGTGACGGCGTGCCCTGCGATCTCGGTGCCATGTGGATTCACCGCCGCTGGTCTTCCGGTCGGGCTGCAACTCGTCGGCAAGCCGCGTGGCGAGGCCGCCTTGCTTTCCGCCGCTGCGCTGTTTGAGGCGCAACTTCCCTATGCGGCGCTGCTTCCGATTGATCCGCGCTCGACCGCCGCGCCACCTGCAGCGGCGTGAGCCGCGCATGCACCCTATGCTTACCGTTTGGCATGGATTTTGCTAGATTTTTCGCGACAGCAGCCGGCGTTGTTGCATTTGGAGGAAATCATGGACGCGTTGACCTTCGCTCGATCGAAATTCGCAGCACTCGCTCTTGCTTGCATTGCCGGAGGCGGCGTTGCGTTCGCCGCGGGGCCGAACGGCACCATCGGCGCGGCGATGCCAAACACCAAGGGCGAGTGGTACACGCCGGAGCTGTATGGCATCACCGACGAGGCCAAGAAGCTCGGCTACGACGTCATCATTCAGGACGCCGGCGGCTACGCCAATGTCGATAAGGAAGTCACCCAGGTATCGAACCTCATTGTGCAGCAGGTGAAGGCGATCATTCTCGATCCGGCCGATCCGGCTGCCTTCAACGGCGTCGTAAGGCAGGCGAAGCAGGCGAAGATACCCGTTGTCGGCGCCGGTACGCCCACGGTGGCGAGTGACGTTCCGCCCGATGCCGCCGCGACTTCGAGCCATTGCACCATCGGTCACGAACTCGCCGCCGGCGCGAAGAAATTGTTGCCCAACGGGGGAACCATCGCGATCCTCGCAGGGCCGCCCGGCGCGTTCTGGGCGACCGATCGGCTGCGCTGCTTCAAGGAAGACATCGCCGGCAGCACCATCAAGGTTGCGGCCGAGCAGACCAGTGAGCAGGATGTCGCCGTCACGCTTTCCCTGGCAAGCGATTTCCTGCAGCGCTTCCCCAACCTCGACCTGCTCTACGGGGCCGACGACACCTATGGCGTCGGCATCGCCCGCGCCGTCCAGGCGATCGGCAAATGCGGAAAAGCCAAGGTGCTGTTTTCCGTACTCGGCTCGACCGCAGAGGAGATGATGCGTGCGGGCTGTGTCGACTATGTTGTGGCCCAACAGCCGGTGCTCATCGGGCGGATCGAGGTCCAGCTGGCGGATCAGCTTATGAGGGGGCAAAAGCCCGCGCAGCCGATCGTTCAAGTTCCGCTCATCATCGTGACGCGGGACAACCTCGATAAAATCGACCGTACCGGCATGCAGTCTCCTAAGGGGTGGACCCCCTGATCACGGCCTTGGACCGGTCCTGAAGAAGCAAAAGATGGCCGAGGCACTTTGCGACGCGGACAGGTCCGCGGGACGGCTTCCCGCCCGCGGCGACTTTGTTGTTCGGGGCGCCTACATCGCCACCATGGACTCGGTGCTCGGCGACATGCCGTGCGCCGACGTTCTGGTTCGCGACGGCGAAATTATTGCCGTCGGTACCGAGGTTGTGGCGGAAAACGTGCCGATCATCTCCGGCGCCGGCATGCTGCTGCTGCCGGGATTTGTCGATACCCATTGGCATCTCTGGAACAGCTTCATGCGCGGCCTGATCGGGCCCGGTGCAGGCCGCGATTATTTTGCCGTGAAGCGCGGACTGGCGCCGTATTACCGGCCGGTCGATTTCTACCGCGCCGCGCGCCTCGCGTTAGCGGAGGCCATCGATTCCGGCATCACCACGGTGCACAATTGGGACCACAATCTGCGCACGCCTGAGGACGCGGACGCCAACATCCTGGCCCAACTCGACATGGGCATACGCGGTCGGTTCTCCTACGGCTGTCCGGACAATTTCGCGCGGGATCGGCTTATGGACTTGCCCGATCTTGAACGGTTCCGCGCCCAGTGGGTGCCGCAGGCGACCGATCATCGCGTCACCCTCGGCATCGCGGTCCGCGGCCCGTTCCGTACCGGACCCGAAATCTACCAGCGCGAGTGGGATGCGGCGCGTAACGCCGGCCTGCCGATCACGATGCATTGCGACCGCTGCATGCGCGAGGCTCTCTGCCAGCGCTGCAACATCGCCTCGATGAAGGAGAAGGGACTGCTCGGACCCGACATCCAGATCGTCCATGCGGTTCATGCCGGTCCGGCCGACATCGAGGCGATGGCCGAGACCGGAACCCATCTGTCCCTCAGCCCTCAGACCGAGATGCGCACGATGGGGTTTCCCAAGGTCTCCGAAATGCTGGCCGCCGGCGTGCTGGTGAGCCTGTCGATCGACACCACCGCGACGCCAAGCAACGCCGACATGATCTCCCAGATGCGTGTCGTGCTTTCCACCGAAACAGCGCGCGTCGAGAGCACCGACCTGACGCCGCGCCGGATGCTGCAGATGGCGACGCTCGACGGCGCGCGCGATCTTGGCCTCGCCGATAAGATCGGATCGATCACGCCCGGCAAGCGCGCCGATCTCATCCTGGTGCGCATGAACGATTTCAACATGATCCAGGCCGGCGATCCGGTCGATGTTCTGGTGCTCTCGGGCCTGCCACAGAATGTCGATGCCGTGATCGTCGACGGCCGCATCCTCAAGCGTGGCGGCAAGCTGGTTGCGGTGGATTCGGAGCAGATCGCCGCCGAGACGCACGACTCGGTGGCGCGCATGCTGCATGACGCCGGTTGGGCGGCCTCGCCGTCGCTGCGAGCGTCCTGACCTTTCATGGGCTATCCGCAGTCGCTCGATCGGACCGATCAAAACGAAGGGGAGAAGGGATGGCCGACAAACTCGAAATAGCAAAGCCGTTGTCCCGCTACGCACCTTTTCGCCGCGCCGGCGACCTCGTCTTCTTCGCCGGGATAACCGCCGCCGATCCGGATCGCGGGATTGTCATCCGGAGCTACGCCGATCTTCCGCCGGAGATGCGTCGCCAGACGGGCGAGACCGGCGAAATGTCGACCGACTCCAAGGACGGACCGATAACGGCGCAGTCTTGGTTCGTGCTCGACCGGCTGCGCAGCACCGTCGCGGCGGCCGGCGGCACGCTCGACGACGTGGTGAAGTTGACGCAGTATTTTTGCAATTTGCGGGACTTCCCGATCTACAACGACGTACGGGCGAAGTTCTTCCGCGATCCGCCGGCAAGCACGGTGGTGCGCGTGGTCGAACTGCTGCCGACGCCGGATGTTCTGCTTGAGGTCGAGGCGATCGCGCATATTCCCGAAAAACGGCGATGACGCCGTCGGTCGCTCTCGAAGATATCGCCAAGGACTATCCCGGGGTACGGGCGCTCGCCGGCGTCTCGCTTGATTTGCACGCCGGCGAAGTTCACGCGCTGGTGGGCGAGAACGGCGCGGGAAAATCGACCCTCATCCGCATCCTTTCCGGCGGCACCAGGCCAAACCGCGGGAGAATTCTCGTGGAGGGGAGGGAAGCGCAGTTTCACTCGCCCCACGACGCGCTCCGCTGCGGCATTGCGACTATCTTCCAGGAATTGATGGTGGTTCCCGGACTAAGCGTCGCGGAGAACGTCGTGCTCGGCAATGAGCCCACGGTCGGATGGGGACGGCAGCTTTATTCGCGTCGCCGCGCCGAGCACATTGCCGATGAGGTCCTGCAGAGCCTCGGTCTCGCGGTCGGCATCGACCCATGCGCGCCCATGGACTCGCTCTCGACGGCCCAGAAGCAGATCGTCGAAATTGCGCGCGCGCTCATCCGCGACGCTCCCGTGATCGTCCTGGACGAGCCGACCGCGGCGCTGTCGGACAACGAGGCTGAGTCGCTGCTGCGGATCCTGCGTCGGCTGCGCGACAAAGGTACCGCGATCCTGTACGTCTCGCATCGGCTCAACGAGGTGCGCGGCCTCGCCGACCGGATCACGGTCTTGCGCGGCGGCCATCACATCGCGACACTCCCGTCGGCTGCGGTCGCGGACACCGCACAACTCATTGAGCTTATGGTCGGGCGGCCGCTCGACGAATTGTTTCCGTCTCGCGGCGAAGTGCGCGGCGAGTTGGTCTTCGCCGTGCACGGCCTGACGCGGCAAGGCGCTTTCGAGGACGTGAGCTTTTCGGTGCGCGCCGGTGAGATTTTGGGCGTCGCCGGGCTGATCGGTGCCGGCCGGACCGAGGTCATGCGGGCGATCTTCGGCGCCGATCCGCTCGATCGCGGCACCATCATCAAGAGGAGCCGTACACTTGCCATCCGCACTCCGTCGGACGCGATCGCCGCCGGAGTGGCCTACCTGCCCGAGGATCGCAAGGAACAGGGGCTGGTGTTGACCCTGCCGGGTTATGAAAACCTGGCGCTCGCGTCGCTCAAGCGCTATGGGGCCTGGGGCCTCGTATCGTGGCGCCGGCTCCGCCGGGCCGCCCGGGAGATGGCGGTGCGGCTCCAGTTCCGCGGCAATCTGGAGGCTCCGGCGCGCACCATCTCGGGCGGTAATCAGCAGAAGCTCGTCATCGGCAAATGGCTGCTGACCCAGGCCGACATCATGATTTTCGATGAGCCTACGCGGGGTATCGATGTCGGCGCCAAGGCGGAAGTCTATCGCCTGATGCATCGGCTCGCGGAACAGGGCGCGGCCGTGATTGTCGTCTCGTCGGAACTGCGGGAACTCACGAACTTGTGCCATCGCATGATCGTGATGTCGGGCGGCCGGGTGCAGGACGAGTTGGAGGCGACTGCGTTCGACGAGCGCCGTATCCTTGCTGCCGCATTCGCGGCGCATGTGGCGAGCGAACCCCCGCGGGAACTCGTGCAATGATCGGGTCGCGGTACCGGGCCACGAGCTTGGCGATGCGCCGGCCAACCGTCGATAATACGGCGGCGCCGCCTCCTTACCAATTCGTCGCCGAATTCCTGTTTATGCTCGGGTGAGATATGACCGATTCCGCAAGCGGCAAAGTCGAGCGTGCCGGTGCCATTCCGTCCCGGGAGGAATGGCTGCGTAATTTCTTCGTCGGTAACGCGCGGGATATCGGGCTGCCGCTGGCGGTGATTGCGCTCCTCATTCTATTCTCGGCGACGTCGCCGGTGTTCGCGACTGTCCAAAACTTTCGCAATATCGGCGTCGCGGCAGCGGCGCTCGCGGCCGTCTCGTTCGGCCAGACCTTCACGATCCTGACGGCGGGCCTCGACCTTTCGGTCGGCTCGACGGTTGCGCTTGTCAGTGTGATCACGGCCTTTGGCATGCGCAATCAGGGCATTGCCATCGGCGCAGCGGAAGGGCTGCTGGCCGGCGCCGCGGTCGGACTGGCGAACGGCGTTCTCGTCACCCGATTCAAGGTGTTTCCCTTCATAGCGACGCTTGCGATGCTTTCGATCATGTCCGGGTTGGCGCTCAACCTGAGCAGCGGCGTCGCGGTCTCGGGGCTGCCCGGTCGCTTCGGCGATCTCGCCTACGAGTTGTTCGCGGGAATCCCGGTCCCGGTGGTCATTGCTGTGCTGGTCCTCGCCGTCTCGCATTTCGTTCTGCGGTATACGCGTCTTGGCCGGCATGTGTATGCGGTCGGCGGCAACGAGGAGGCAGCGCGGCTGTCCGGCATCAATACCGACCGTGTCAAGGTTTCCGCCTACGTGATCTGCGGGTTCTGCGCCGCCGTCGGCTCCCTCATTCTCACCTCACGGGTCGCCTCCGGCCAACCGACGTTGGGAACGAGCCTGCCGCTCGAGTCGGTGGCGGCCGTGGTGCTGGGTGGGGTGTCGCTGTTTGGCGGCCGCGGCTCGGTGGTGGGAGTGGCGTTCGGCGTGGCGTTCGTCAGCATTCTGTCGAACGGCCTCAACCTGCTCAACGTGTCTTCCTATACTCAGCTCATGGTGATCGGGGCGGCACTGATCGTCGCTGTCGCGCTCGATCAGGCGATCGTCCGGCGCCGAGCGGGCGAATGATCCCCGTAGGAAATGGTCGCGGAGGACGCGTGGCACGAGGTCCGTAAGGCTCGGATTGACATGGAGGGAATTGAACCCGACCGAAATGGAATGGTCATTCGGCCTTCCGCAGAATCTCCTCCGGCGTCGACGAAACCACCTCGACGTATTTGGGAATGAACTTGCCGCCTTCGATGTGCTTGATGAATTCGGGCTTGATGTCGTTGGCAAGGATCTTGCGGATCTTCGCGTGCTCCTCGATGTCAGACCATTCGGCAATCAGGAAGAAACGCTGCGGATCCTCGGTATCGCGGCACAGAACCCCATCCTTCACCTGCGCGGCTGACTTGTGCATCGGGTTGCCGTCCGAGTAATCGAATTCCTCGAAAAGGCGGACGAATTCGTCTTCCTTTCCCTTGGCAACGCGGAAGTCATAGATATGCAGAAAGTTGCCTTTGGTTGCGAGAGGTTCTTGTGCCATGACGTACCTTGTTGTTACGGCGTGATGGTACACTGCTGAAACATTCGGGACAATCGGGGTTCGACGCTGCGCCGCAAAGCCGGCGTGACCGAATTGCCCGCCGCCGAAGGAAATCCAATGGCCACTGAGGGGACGCGCGGTGTCATTCTTATTCAAAACGGCCGCATCTACGATCACGACGGCGACGTCGACCTGCCGCCGCTCGCCGATCTGTTGATCGTCGATGGCTTAGTCGCAGCCGTTCGTCCAGGCATCGCTCACGCCGTCGAGCGACGCGATACCGTCTCCGAACTTGGCCCGCGCACGATCGACCGGACGATCGATGCAACCGACAAGCTGGTGATGCCGGGGTTCGTCAACGCCCACTACCATTCGCACGACGTCCTGCTCAAGGGGTGCTTCGAGACGATCCCGCTCGAACTGTGGCTCCTGAACGCGCTGCCGCCGAGCTACCCGAAACGCACCACCGCGGAAATTCGAGCGCGCACGCTGCTCGGCGCGCTCGAATGTTTGCGCAGCGGAATGACGACGGTCCAGGATCTGTGCACGATCTATCCGTTCGATGACGAGCACCTCGACGCGATCCTCCAGGCCTATGAGGACGTCGGGATCCGCTGCATCTTCGCGCTGCAATTCGCCGACATAGTGGGTGCGAAGTCGATTCCGTTCTGGGAGGACGTGGTGCCGCCGGAGCAGCGTGCTTCCCTTGCCGGCTCGGTCGAACCCTTCAAGGGCGTCGACCTGCCGCGTCTCTTGCGCGATGTCGTGGTCTCGCATCGCGATCGGCATCCCCGGCTGACGCTGGCGCTCGGACCCACAAGCCCGGAACGCTGTAGCGCAGGCATCCTCACCGAGACTCGCCGAACTCTCCGATGCGGAGGACCTTCCAGTCTACACCCACATCTATGAGTTGCGCGCCATGACGCTGATTGCGCGACAAACCCACAAGTCCGACGAAGGCTCTCTCATCAACTATCTCAAGCGCGTCGGGCTGTTGACGCCACGAACCAGTCTCGCGCACAGCGTGTGGATGACGCGGGCGGAGATCGAATCGATCGCGGAAGGGGGGGCGAACGTCGTTCTTAACCCGGTCGGAAACCTGAAGACCCGCAGCGGCATCGCGCCGATCCGCACCTATCTCAGAAACGGCGTCAATGTTGCGCTGGGCTGCGATAATTGCAGCTGCAGCGATTCCCAGAACATGTTTCAGACCATGAAGTTGTTCGCCGGGCTTGCGGCGGTCACTCAGCCGGAGCCCGGTCCGCCGACGGCGGCTGATGCCATCAGGGCGGCAACGGTCGGCGGCGCGCGCACGGCGGGATTGGGCGGACGCGTCGGCGCGTTGCGGCCCGGGCATGGCCGCCGATCTGTTCATCGTCGATCTGACCGACCCATCCTTCGTCCCGCTTAATAGCGTCGCGCGGCAGGTCGTGTTCACCGAGGGCGGCCGAGGCGTGGAGACCGTCATTGTCGATGGACGGGTGGTCATTGCCGACCGCAAGATCACCACCATTGACGAGCGTGCCCTGCGGGAGGAGATCGCCGGACTGATGAAGGTTCTCCGCAAGGACATCGAGGCGGTGATCAAAGCAACGATGCCATGTTGCCGTATTTGCTGGAGGCGCAGCGCCGAACCTGGAAGGTTGATATCGGCCTCAACCGCTATGTAGGGAACGCCGACGACTGAATGTCCGGCGACCATTCGCTGCCGCGATTGTCGGCTCCAATGGGTGCCGCGACGCCGTCGCCGGTACCCGGCATGATCCTTGCGTTCCGCATCCTTGCGTGCCAGGCGCACCGAGTTGGCTGCATTAGTGAATGCATTAACCGACGTTCGTGTGCCTGCTGCGTCGCGTCCGAACGGGAAAAACCGAACCATGAGAAAACGATCAGGAGCATTCGCTGCTCTCCTCGCCGTCGGCCTATTCGCAGGCACGGCCGCGGCGCAGGAGGTCCAAACCCTGAAGATCGCATGCGTTCTCGATGCGCAGCATCCGATGATGATCGCCGGGCGCCGCATGGCGGAGATCGTCGAGCGCGAGAGCAAGGGCAGGCTCAAGATCGCGCTTTACCCTTCGAGCCAGCTCGGAGGCCAGCGCGAGGTGTTGCAGAACGTGCAAGCCGGCGTCGTCGATGGCGTTCTCGAAGCCACCGCGACCCTGACGAACTTCGTGCCGCAGTTCGGCGCCATCGACCTGCCTTACCTCGCAAGGATCAGGACGCGGCCTATCGGCTGTTTGACAGCCCGGTGTTCGAGCAGGAACTGGCCCGGCCTGCCGCGAGCGCGGGATTTCACGTGGTGGGCGTCTGGGAGGTCACGTTCCGCAATGTCTACACGCGCGCAAAGCCGATCAACAGTGTGGCCGATATGAAGGGGAGAAACTGCGGGTCATCCCAAGTCCGTCGTATATCGCTCTGTTCCGTGCGCTAGGTGCGGCGCCGACCGCCATGGCTTTCGGCGAGATCTACACGGCGTTGCAGCAAGGCGTCATCGACGGGGCCGAAAACGATGCGGTCACCTACATCACCAGCAAGCACATGGAGGTTGCGAAAAATTTCGCGATTACGCAGCACATGATGCTGGCAAACACTTTCTACATCAGCGAGCGCGTCTGGCAGCGGCTCCCTGAGGATCTCCAGCAGGTGATCAAGAAAGCCTCGCTCGAAGGGCGTGCCGCGGTCATCGCCGAGCGCGCAAAGCGCGATGCGAAGGCACTGGACGATATCCGAGCCGCCGGCATCAACATCACTCAGCCCGACCTTGCGCCCTTCATCGCCGTCGGGCGGCAAACCTATTCGGAACTCGCGGAGCGTCTCGGCCCCGATCTCGTTGCCAAGGTGGTCGGGGCGGCCAAATGATGCCGCTGCGAGCGATCGCAGGCCGTTTGGACTTTTGGATTGCACGAGTTGAGGCCGCGGCCATCGTCCTCCTGGTGACGTTGCTGACGGCGGTGACGTTCGCCCAGGTCGCTACCCGCTACGTCCTGAACAATCCCCTGATCTGGTCGGAGGAGGCCGCGCGGTACCTGTTTGTCTGGGTCTCCATGATCGGCGCGGCGCTTGCGATTCGCGAAGGCGGTCATTTCGGACTCGATCTGCTGATTCGTCCGATGCCGAGATTGAAGCCAATCCTGGGCCCGCTGGTGACGCTGGTCATGGTCGGGTTTCTTGTCATCCTGCTCAAGACCGGGATCGACGAGACCCGACTCGCCGCGATGCAGTTCGCAATGACATTCCAAATGCGCATGCAATGGGCGTATCTGGCGCTGCCGGTCGGCGCGGGCCTCATGTTGTTTCACATCGCTGTCCACGTCATCCGCGCACCGTTGGTCCATATTCTCGATGTCCGCGAGCCGCCGAAGTGACGTCAGCGGTCGTCCTGTTCGCCGCTTTCATCATGGCGGGGGTTCCGATCGCCTTTGCGCTCGGCGCCGCCGCCACGGTGGGCCTGTGGCTCTACGAAGGCGCGCCCCTCCAAATCGTCGCAAGCCGCGTCTTCGGAGGGATCGACAACTTTTCCTTGCTTGCCATTCCGTTCTTCATTCTGGCCGGCGAATTGATGGAGACCGGCGGCATTTCGCAGCGCCTGGTGACGCTGGCGCGTGTCCTGGTCGGACATAAGAGCGGCGGTCTCGGTAACGTGGTCATGATCGCGATGATCTTCTTCTCCGGCATATCGGGCTCGACCAACGCCGATGCCGCCGCCATCGGCTCGGTGATGATTCCCCCGATGAAGCGCCAGGGCTACAGCGGCGCCCACGCCGGCGCGATCGTCGCCGCGGCAGCCGGCATGGGCATCCTGGTGCCGCCGTGCCTGACAATGGTCATCTATGGAAGCATCACAAATACTTCGATTGCCACCCTGTTTGCCGCCGGCTTCCTGCCCGCTCTCATCATGACGGCGGCCCTGATGATCCATCTGCGTTTCGAGGCCAAGCGGTTGGGCCTCAAACCTGACCCGCGCGCGTCCTGGAGCGAGCGCGGAAAGGCATTGTCGCAGGCGTCATGGGCGCTGCTCCTGCCGGTGATCATATTCGGTGGCATTCTGGGCGGCGTGTTTACCCCGACGGAAGCCGCCGTGGTCGCGGTCGTCTACGCCATCATCATCGGTATGGCGGTCTATCGCGAGATCAGCTTTGCCTACCTGCTGCGCGCGTTCGTACGAACCGGCGTCACATCGGGCGTCGTCATGCTGTTGATTGGCGGGGCCAACATCTTCGCCTGGCTGATGACGGTAAGCGGCGTGCCGGCCGCCATTGCGGGAGCCATTCAGTCCATCGGCGGCGGGAAGGCGGTCTTCCTGATCATGTCGATCATCGTGTTCCTGCCGCTATTCGCGTTGCTCGATGGCCTGCCCGGGATGCTTATGATCATCCCGGTGTTCGTGCCGATCGCCCAACAGCTCGGCGTTGACCTTGTCCACTATGGAATTCTTGATGACAGCCGTGATGGGCATCGCATTGTTTTTGCCACCGTTCGGAATCGGACTTTACATTGTCTTGGGACTATCCGGGGCGACGGTCGGGGCCATCAGCCGGCATCTCCTGCCTTATCTTGGCACCATGACGGTGGTCGCGATCGTGATCGCGTTCGTTCCGTGGGTCGTCTATCTGATCCCTTATGTTTTCAATCTTTATACACCGCTCTAGCCGACGACGTCGCACGGACGGGAAACCCGGCGAGGCCCGACGACAGCCGTGGCCGCCTTGGGAGAATCGATCGCGAGCGTCCGTCCGATCTCAATTGTTGCCCGTCAGGCTCGTCGCACCGAAGTGAGGAACTTGCCGACCTCGACCTTCAGGCGGCTGCTCTCGTTCGACAGCGATCTTGCTGAGGCCAGGACCTGAGCCGACGCCGAGCCGGTCTCGCTTGCCCCACGATTCACATCGGTGATGTTGGTGGCGACCCTCGAAGTGCCCTTGGCGGCCTCGCTGACGTTGCGGGCGATCTCCCGGGTGGTCGCGTCCTGCTCTTCGACGGCTGCCGCGATGGCCGAGGCGATCTCGGAAATTCTTCCGATCGTGCCGCCGATCTCCTTGATGGAAAGCACTGATTCCCGCGTCGCGGTCTGCATGCCGGCGATCTGGGTCCTGATGTCGTCGGTGGCCTTGGCGGTCTGGGCGGCGAGAGCTTTGACTTCCTGGGCCACGACCGCAAAGCCCTTGCCGGCTTCGCCGGCTCGCGCCGCCTCAATGGTGGCGTTGAGCGCCAAAAGATTGGTCTGCTCGGCAATCGCCGTGATGAGTTTGATGACGTCGCCGATACGGCCCGCTGCCTTCGACAATTCGCCGACGCGGGTATCCGTCTTCTCGGCCTGCTTGACGGCTTCCTGCGCTATGTTGCTCGATTCCTGCACCTGCCGGCTGATCTCGCTGACCGAGGACGTCATCTCTTCAGTGGCGGACGCGACCGACTGCACATTCGACGACGCCTCTTCCGAGGCTGCCGCTACCATGCCGGAGAGCTGCTGGGTGGAGTCGGCGGTCTTGGTCAAGGTGCCGGCTGCGGCCTCCAGCTCAGTCGAAGCCGAGGACACGGTATCGATGATGTTGCCAACCGCGGTTTCGAATTCGTCGGCGAGCTTGCGCATGGCGGCCGTGCGAGCCGCATCTTCGCGCTCCGCGGCGACTTTTTTATCCGCGGCGTCGCGCTCTTCGGCGGTTCGCCTTTCAACGGCGTTGCGGGTCGCCGTTTCTCTCTGCTCGGCTTCCAGCTTGTCCATGCGCGCCAGGTTGTCGCGGAACGTATTGGCAGCGCGCGCGGCATCGCCGACTTCGTCGCTGCGCTCGGTATACGGGATCTTCACCGCCTTGTTGCCATTGGCGAGTTCGAGCAGCACGTCAGCAATTCGACCGATCGGCTTGGCAATCGAGAGGCCTCCAAATATCGCCGACCCGATCAACACCAGGATCACGACGAGACCCGCCGCGAGGCCGATGCGGCTGGATTGCAGAATCAATTCGTCGGCTTGGGACCCGGCCGACGCGGCAAGCTCGCTGGCTGAACCGGTTTCGTCCTTGAGCATCGCTTCCACGGTCGCCAGGAGGGGCATCGCGCGCTCGTGCACGAACCGTTGCTTCTGGTCGTCAAGTTCGTTCGCATGAGCGGTGACGGATTTGAATTCCGTCAGTTCGGTCATCAAGCCGTCCAGACGGGTAGCCAACGAGGTGTCCGTGACGTGGCTGCGTACCTCTCTGAGCTTGGCGATGGCGGCATCGCCACGCTCCTCGGTGACGGCTTTGATGGCGGCCTCGCCGGTAGCTTGGTAGCGCCAGGAGGTGAGCCGGCTGGTCGTGAACAACGCGTCCATTTCGTGCAGGCTCGAACTCCAGTTCGCCTCGATTGGGAGGGTTTGCCACCGCCATCGCGTTCATTGCGGCGGTGAAACGCTTGCCCCAATCCGACGAAGCGGCGCCGCGCGCGGCCTGAGCCGCCAACCCGTCCCGAACGGCCTTTGCCAATTCGTCCGCGGTCGCAAGCATTTCGTCGGCTTTGCCGCGGATCTTTTGAAGCCGTTCGCGGTGATCCGTATGGACGACCATCGTCAGTGCGTGGTCGACGGAGGTAAGGATCGATTTATGCAGATTTCGGATCGCCTCCAGCGCCGACTGCACCTCGGCAGGCTCCCTGACCAGGCGCAGGTCTCTCACGCCGACGGCCATTCCGCGAAATGACGCCAACGCGCTGAGGCCGTCGGCTTCGATTTGCGATTGTCGCAGTGCCGCCTGGATGTCGCCTTGGGTCGAGCCGGCGCTCCATTGCTGGTTTATGACAATGCCGGCCATGAACACGACGCCCAGACCCGAAGCAATTGCAAGCTTTGCCCCGATACGGAATTTCCAATTGAACATTCGCCTAGACTCCCCCGCCCGCAGCGAAGTTGCGCGAGGAAGGTAAAGATCAGCTTAGCAGTTCATTGAAAACGTCGACGCTCGCGCGATCTTTTGAATTCCGTCCGCCGGTTTCGCCGGCTAAGAGGACGCTCGTGCTCCCGCCCATGTGGCAACGCCGGCAACGAGCCCAATTCTAACCGGATCGCAAACGTCGGCTTGGTCAGTTACGTCACGCGCCGATGTTGATCGCATCGGCTGTCGACGCCAGCGATGTAAAAGCGGAAGATGACGTCGCACTCTCTACGACCGGAGTCTTCCGGGCCATCGCCGCTTTCTTTAGGTCGGCAAGACCGAGCCGATGAGGTCCTGGCTTCGGCGCTACCACAGCGAAGCTTGTTCGAGTGGGATGATCCGCGCCCGCTCTGTTGGCACCTAGGCCGCCCGTCGACGCCACGCCGGCAGGATTGCTGACCGTCTTACTGGCGGCCCTAGCGGTAGCACTCCACTTGGCTACCAGCCTCCGTCGCGCGGAGTCGGCCTCCTTCGCTGTAACCGTACCCGCCGGCTCCCCGGCGAGGTTCAACCGTGCAGCACCTTCCACGCTGGCCTGCAGGTATTGCACGCTATGGCAGTATGACCGCAACGCTGCGGAAATGCGGCGATGAGAGAGGACGGACTGCGCATAGATGTCGCGCAAGATACCAAGTTTGAGCAGCCTTACCTGAGCCGGGTCGGTTGCGAACGTCTTGGGAAACTGGCGCGCCAGTTCAGCAACGGCGGCGTCGATGGTGTCATTATGCATGTTCAGGTACCCACGCAATGCAGCGATCTGCGAATTTAAAACATTGATTCCGAATTGATGGTGGGATCTGCTCGTTCCATCATCAATTCACCCGAAGCAATGCCCGTCGATCTTGCTCAAAGCCGGATCTGCAAACGGACTCGCCACCGGCTCGCAGTACGGCTCAGGAATTGGATTCGCAGCTGGGATTGCGTCGATGATCCCCTGAGAACTTGCCGTATCCGGCGGACCGTTTGACGGCTTGGCCAATCCCGACGAAGCGCCATTCTTTCGAACAGTTGTGGTACTTGTGATTAACCCAGGGTCGTTGCTGCGGTCGAGGACTGGCAATCGATCGCTTTTTCCAGCGCGGTTGACGTTGGTCGCATCCGGAGCGGATCGAGCGGCGGATTCAATCATTTCGCCGACTGTTGGCGCGCTACGCCGCGGCTGAGCGGTTACGTCAACGAAGGCCTGATCGAAATCGGCCTTAGTGACATATGGTAGGCTGCCATCCGACCCGGAAAACTCCAACCCCGCGACGGCGGAGCCGATCGCGACGCATGCCAGCGTCAAAATGACAACGGACAGGCGGGTCAACAACCGCGACATGTGTACCTCCTTGGCCGAAAACGGACGCCACTCATATTTTGGTCGCCACGGTCAGGTTAAATTTCAAAGTTGCACATCGGTCTTGATTGGCGAGCCTTCGACACATCGGCCCACTCAAGCGGCCGCATGATCCACTCCGGCTGTCACGAGAAGCTTGGCCAGATGTTTTCTTGCGTAGAACATCCGGGTTTTGACAGTGCTTAATGGAATGCCGACGATTTTAGCGACCGATTCAATGGGCTCCTCGTGATAGTAGACGAGGTCAAGAATTTCGCGGTGGTCCGGCGAAAGCCTGGTCAGACAAACTCTGAGTTTTTGATTGCGGTCCTCGGTTTGGGCCGCCACTTCCGGGTCTTCCGCCGGATCTTCTATGTCGAGCGCTTCGTCGAGTTCGAAATGGGCTTTGCGGCGCTTCATCGCGGAAATTGCCTTGAAACGGGCAATCGCCAGCAGCCACGTCGACAGGCTCGAGCGCCCCGCAAACCGGTGGGCGTTGCGCAACACCTCCAGAAAGATCTCGCTGACCAGGTCTTCGGCCAGCGCCCGATCTTTGACTTTTCCCAGCACAAAGCGGAATACGCGGACGTTGTGGCGAATGAACAATGTCCGCATGGCGTGGCGGTCGCCGACCGCAATGCGATCCATCAGCGTCTGATCCGACACCGTCTGCCGCGCGGTCAACCGCGGGCTCTCGATGGCCGTCTGCGGGAAAGTGATTTGTGCGTCTAGCATGCCGTCCCCCTGATGATCGGAGATTAGGTGGGTGGGGCGTGCGGTTGTATTGTACATAGGGAACGCGCCCGTATATTGAGGTTGAGGCGGCCAATACCAACGTTTAGGTGGGGCCGTCGCGGAGTTGAGTGGGGTTAAAAAAAATGCGCGCGCCCGAAGGCGCGCGCGACCATCACCGAGGCTGGGGTTGGGGGGAGAGGGGGGCGCCTCAGTTGACGGTAATACCGGAGCGGCCGGTTGCCGCCCGAAATGTTGAATTGCGACGGCGTTCGCGGCCAGCGGTGTCAACTTGATCCGAGTCGGCCAACTCCACCGTTATCGAAGGTGTTTCGCCCCAACTCGGGAACGCCGAGAGCGTAAAATTGACAACCACGCCTACCGATCCGGAGGCCAACAAACAACCGGAATGGCGAAACGCAATCACAACCAATTCCTCATCTACCAATCGATATCTTCAACCCATCGTCAGGCGGGTCTCGCACCGCACCCGCGGGCGCGATATTGTCCATTGGTACAACGAGACTATGTGTTGGTAGCGGGGCATTATCCTTTGGTTTACCGCGGCCGACGGACTATTGGAGCGCTCCAGGCCACTCGGTTCACGCGAGCAGGCGGTTGGAGTTCCGTCGTGATCTGGTAACCCTTTGGCCGGGCGTCGTTTTTTGGGACAGGCGAACTGGGAGAGGGGCCATGACCGAGCAGCCAGCGGCTCAATCGATCGTTTACGTGATCGACGATGATGCGCCATTGCGCGAGGCGCTGAGGAGCCTGTTGCGGTCAGTCGACCTGCGAGTCGAGGTATTCGGCTCGGCTGCCGATTTCTTAAAATCCAAGCGGCTCGATGCGGACGCCTGCCTGGTGCTCGACATTCGATTGCCGGGCGTGAGCGGTCTCGATTTTCAATCCGAACTTGCAAAGTCCGATATTCACATTCCGATCATCTTCATTACCGGGCATGGCGACATCCCGATGACGGTACGAGCCATGAAGGCCGGCGCCGTGGAGTTCCTTACCAAACCATTTCGTGAGCAGGATCTTCTTGACGCGGTCCGGATCGCGCTCGAACGCGACCACACACGGCGCACCGAGGAAAGGTCGATTCATGAGTTGCGAGCTCACTTCGAGTCGCTCACACCGCGCGAGCAGGAGGTAATCGGCTTTGTCACGGCGGGTCTGATGAACAAGCAGATTGCGGCTGAGCTCGGCGTCAGCGAGATAACCATAAAAGTACATCGCGGCAGCGTCATGAAAAAAATGGGCGCGCGATCGCTGGCCGAGCTTGTGAGAATGGCGGACCTACTGGGAATTCGGCGCGGAACGTCGTAGCGGGCCTAATCCTTCGTATAGGTGCCACTACCCCTTTGGTCCGGGGCGCCTTCCAAACGTTCAGTAGAGCCTGCATGGCGGGCAGCCTAATTTTGTGCCTGAGTTCGGGAGATTTGTGGCGGATCCCATTTCCAGCAGTGGCGCCAACATCCCCGATGTCAGGGAGGGATTCCATGAGTCATTCGATACTGACGGCGGGGAAAGACACCCATATTAGGGTGGTGGCGGTTAGCGTCATTGCCGCGACCGTTGTTATTGCGGTCGGCTTCAGCGCTGTCAGCGACTCCGGAATCATGACCACTAATTTCGCGAGCAGGGGCCCGGCCGTCAAGGCCGCCAAGCCTACCCAGTTCACGACGCGCGAGGTCTCGGTAATCCACTGAACCGGGCCCATTTCCGACACACCATTCTTCGATCTGCGTGACAGCGCTTCGCACTTTCGTTCGCCGGCAGTGGACAGCGCGAAAGGACTTTAGGATTTGGAGCGCGCACGCTCTGGCATTTAGGACACGAATAGGCTATCAGCGCAAGGTCGTTGCCTCGGATCTGCACAATGCCATGTACGCGTGCTTGAACGAGTTGGGTCGATCTCTCTAGTCTCTCAACGTTAATGCTAACAATGTGAGGAGTGGCGAATTGCAGCAGGGGCCGGTGATTTCGATTGTTGACGACGACGAATCCGTCCGCGAAGCCACGAAGTCGCTTGTCCGATCGTTGGGATACGACGCTGTGGCATTTTGTTCGGCCGAGGAGTTCCTTGGATCCGCACATGTGACGGCGACGGCATGCCTGATCACCGACGTTCAGATGCCCGGACTGAGCGGCGCGGAGTTGCAGGACCTGCTGATCGCCGATGGTCATCGGATGCCGGTGATTTTCGTTACTGCGTTTCCGGACGATCTCCTGCGGCGACGCGTGCTCAAGGCCGGCGCGATCGGCTACCTGAATAAGCCGTTCAGTGAAGAGCATCTGATCGAGCACCTCAATACGGCCATGGATCGTCAAGGCGACCGTGAGGTTGAATAACCGATCAGAGCATCCGCTGATTTGGTTTTGGCATTTGAAAAAACGGCGTCGCGTCGGGCTCCGTGGCGCGGGTGACGTTTCGCGGATCGCTCGTAACCGCCAATTCGCAAGGTCGTACCTCAAGCTCGCGGCACACTGTACGTTTGTATAGGTTTGCCGACCTAAACGGTATCGGATTTCTTCATACGTACAATAGAATATTTGCTGCGTTGCTGCGCATTAAGATATTCGTAACCCTTCTCGTGCCAAGTTCCAGTCGGATTTAAAGGGCACGCTGCGGTGTTTTTGTTGGTGAGGCGTGGTCGTTAGGCGCCGCGAGCTCACGTACGCCGCCGCTCCAAACCTAGGCGTCATGTCCACGATACTTCGGAATGCCGGATCTCGGCAAATGTACAATTGATCCGACGTCGATCGCTCCAGTATCCGAGTAAGTCCTTTGGTCACTACGATACTCGGAAAATACAAACCCACGGCAGGCTTTCGTGATTTCAATCGTAGACGATAACTTACACGTACGTGAAGCAGCAAGGAGTCTTGTACGCTCTCTCGGCCACAGTGCCATGAGCTATTCGTCGGCCGAGGAATTCTTGCGCTCTGGACGCGTCAACTCCACGGCGTGCGTGATCAGTGACGTCCACATGCCGGGGTTGAGCGGAATCGAGCTTCAAGCCCGCTTGATCGCCGCCGGTCACCACACTCCCATGATCTTCATGACCGCCAACCCGGACGAAAAGCTTCGAGGACGCGCCCTTCGAGCCGGCGCAATAGGCTACCTCACCAAGCCGTTCAAAGAAGATGATCTGATCGAGTGCCTGGACGCCGCCTTGAAGTCTGGGAGCGGTGAGACGCCCTGATAACGGTAATCCCGATCAAGCCCATAGCCGATGGCGACGACTTCGTCATCCCAAGCTCGGACACGCCGCAGAATCGCCGCCTTGCGAACTTGGCGACGGGGAAACTTGAGGTCTCGCCCTGAATGAGGCGAGGACCGATTTAAAACTCGCTCTCGGGCCTTCCGGTCGGCAGAACAAACTGAAAAGTCGATCCATAGCTCAGATCGGACAGAGCCCACACGCGTCCGCCATGGGCTTCGATGATCGTCCGGCAAATCGCGAGCCCAAGGCCCATGCCCTCGGATTTCGTCGTAAATAACGAGCTGAAGATACGGTCCATGTCTTTTGCATCGATGCCGGTTCCGGTGTCTTCGATGGACACCAGAACACTCCCAGATTCGTGAGTTTGGGTCTTGATGCGCAGAACCCGCTCGCGATCCGTGACGGAACTCATCGCTTCGACAGCATTTTTGACCAAGTTCAAAATCACCTGCTGTAGTTGGACCCTGTCGCCCATTATCGTCGGCAGATACCGGCTGAGTTCAGCCTGGAATGACACTTCGTGCTTTAGCAGTTCGTCGTGCACGAGTAACAGGACTTGCCGAATAAGGTCGTTGACGTCGAGCGGAACCCTGGTTCCTTGGGGATGCTCCTTTCTGAACATCCCACGGATACTGTCGATCACGTTGCTCGCGTTATGACCGGAACTTACGATTTCCTTGAATGCGGCTCTTGCTTCCTCGAGGTCGGGCGGCGCGCGCGCCAGCCAGCGTAAGCCGGCATTGGCCCGCGTTATCATGGCAGCCAATGGCTGCTTGACCTCGTGAGCGATCGACCCCGACAGTTCGCCCGCAGTCGCGATGCGATTAATGTGTGCTAACTCGGACAGCGTATTGCGCGCAACTGCCTCAGCTTTGCGGCGGCGCTGATGCTCGTAGAGCAGCCAGGCGATCATGGCTATCTGGACCGCCAGCACCGCTCCGAGAGCCACGATCTGCATGCGGTATTGTTCCCACGCAGTACTCTCGCGAAAAAGCACTTCGCTCCCAGGCGGGAGCTGGGCCTGGTTGATGCCCCAGCGCAGCAGTTCCCTGGAATCAAACACCGACTTTTCGGGTCTCAATGGAGGCGACTTAATTTCACTGGGCGGCTCACCGGCTAGAAGACGGACGGCCACGTTCGCCGCTTGCTGGCTGAGCTCTGTGTTGGAGACAAGAGGGCCGCCGACGATTCCTCGTCCCAAATGAGTGTCGCTAAAGCTGAATATCGGGGCGTTTGCGGCCTCATGGAGCCTGGTCAGTGCCTGTTCCTGTTCGTGCGGGACACCATCGGCATCGACCGAAAACGTCCAATAGAATATGGCGGATGCGGGTGGGAGCGTAGCCGCGCGTTTTAGCGCTTCGTCGAACGACAACTCGTTGAACCAAATAAATTTGACCTGGCGGGCATAGGGTCGAAATTCGCGGCGCATCTCCTCCAGCCAGAACTTCTCAAGCTGGGAATTTCCCAATACGACCGCAATCGTGGTCGTCTTCGGAAGCAATTGCAGAATTTCGTCGATATATTCGGGAAGATGAAATTTGACCGCCACGACTGTGTCGTTGGCAGTGACGGCGGTCTGCATGATGATCCGCTCGTCCACTGCGGTCATCAGCAACGGAGTGGAGGGGAAAAGCCGAGTTCGATAGCGTTGCGAGAAGCTCGCCGCCGGACCGCCCAGTGTCACGACCAAATCGAGCCGACGTCCGGCGAACAGAGCGTCGACATAATCGACGAATGGGCCTTCTTGCTGACCATCACCAAAACGGGCGACCTCCAGCGAGGCCTCGTAAAAATCGATCGGCTCCGGCGATTGTCGAGATAAATCCTCATGGAATCTGGCCGAGAAATCGTTGAACGGTGCGAAATCACGGCCAAAGGAATACAGGATGAGCACGCGCCTCGGGGCGGCCGCAATTGCGCTAATGTCGCTTACAAACAAGAATCCGGCTAAGACCGCAAGTAAGCTTGCTCGCATATTCACCGATTCAGGAAAAGGGTGCCACCCGCCAAGCCACACACACCGGTCATCGAAATCCAGTCCCGGGAACGTAGCGCAGATAACCTCTTAGTACCATGACGATGTTCGATGTCGCAATGGTGACGTCTCGACATTTACGCCGTGGCGGTGTCGGGCGAGGCAGCAGTCCCTCACGCCTCGCAGTAGGATCGTAAGCGAGCACATACGCCTCCTTCAGAGGCATCGAGACGCCTCGCCCCAAGTCTGCCGGGCGCTGTGGCCACGAAAGTAGCCAAGAACCGACCGGCGATGCGCGCCCAAATCCGGACGAGAAGTTCCGACACGGGAGTCAGCCTCTCCATCTCGTGCCCGTCTGGTGGTCCTGAAATTGAGCGAGCCATTATTTGTTCGGTTGGGCATCGGCCGTTCGAAAGCGTCTAGTCCGCCGAAGCCCTATTCGAGGGCAGGGCAAAACTGAATCGGGCTCCGCCCAAGGTTGGTGTGTTGCCCGCTCGAACGTTGCCATCGCGCGCTTCGAATGAAGAATTCGCTGGCTATTCTACGACAATAATATCTCTGAAATTCCGCGAAGGCCGCGAGGCCCGGGTCCTTGGTGCCCCATCAGCGTCCCCTTAGTGGGTCGCGTCCGGAAGGCTGGGAACAATTTTCGATCAGACTTTGAGAGCCCTTTGGAGACAGTTGATTAGGGCTTTCGATTCGAATGGCTTTCTGAGCAGGCAGACAGCGCCGCTCGCTGCCGCTCTGGCTTCCAGCCCCGGGTCCGCACGGGCCGTGATCATAATGACCGGCACCCCGGACCCACGAGTCGTGAGCAGCCGCTTGAGATCAAGCCCACTCATGCCGGGCATGTGAATGTCGGTGATGACGCAGTCGCAGGGATCTTCCCCGTCCTCTGCAATAAATTCTTCAGCGGAAGCGAACCCACGCGCGCCGTACCCTTGCGAACGGAGCGATTCAACAAGCGCTAGCCGGAATGATTCGTCATCGTCAATGACCGCGATCGGGAGCTCTCTTGACACACATTGTCCTTTCCCCAGAATCTGGCCGCAGACCGGCGGAACTGGGGATAGTAATTTTTGCACGCGATAGGGACGGCAGGAAACTATACACGGGTATTATACATAAATTTTATGATCGCTTGGGCTTGACCACTTCGGCCATCCGGACGAGGTCCGCCAAGGTTCGCGCGCCCATTTTGCGCATAGCCGCACCGCGATGAATTTTAACCGTGATCTCGCTTATCCCGAGATCGCCGGCTACCTGCTTATTCATCTTGCCGGCAGTGACCAGCACCATCACCTGCTGCTCGCGGGGAGACAGCGTTTCGAACCGTTGCTGCATCTGCGAAATATCGCCGTCAACTGTTCGCCGCTGCCGATCGCGTTCGATGGCCGACATCACGGCATCGAGCATGTCCTGATCGTGGAACGGCTTGGGGAGAAAGTCCACCGCGCCGCGCTTCATGGCGCGAACCGACATGGGAATGTCGCCGTAGCCGGTCATCATCACAACCGGCAGCCGAACTCCCATCTCGGTCAGCTGGGCCTGGAACTCCAGCCCATTCATGTCGGGCAATCGGACGTCGATAACGATACATCCAGGCCTATCGGCAAGGCTCGCGGCCAGAAAATCGCGCGCCGCCGCGTAAGTTTGCGTGCCAAGCCCCACCGAGTTCGAATAGGCTCTCCAATGCGCCGCGCATCGACGCGTCGTCGTCAACCACGTGCACTACCGCCCTGTCGTTCGTTTGCAACGGCATCGCAGGGGCACCCATACGTAAGACGCTCTATGCTCTAGCATGGCAGAGATCGCGGTGTGGATCAAACCAAGGTATGATCGCGTCCGCTGTTCCCCCCGGGCCTGACGGAATCACAATCGTTCCCCGAATGGCAATTTGGGTCTCCGCGGCTCCTGGCGCCTGTTACATACCGCGTTCGTCGCTCACGCTACGTTATCGGGAGCCGGAGGCGATTATGGAAAATCGCGATCCCTGCGACACGGCTGACCTGACCTCGATGCGATGACCGAGTACCTCAAGGGCCCGTCGAACGACGAAAAGACCGATTCCCAGCCCATCGCATCGCGCGGAATCGAGGCGTTCAAATGCATCAAAGATTTTCGGCATTTGCTCCGGTGCGATACCGATGCCGGTGTCGTAGACTTCGATTCGCACATCGGAACCGGAATGGCGGCACCCGATCAGGATGCGTCCCCCGGGTTCGGTGTATTTGACCGCATTGGTTACCAGATTGCGGAGGATGCCGCCGAGGAGCATGGGATTGCTCTCGACGTGAGCCGTCGTCGCACACACACGCAGATCGATACCTTTCCGCAGCGCCGCGTCCTCGTTCTCATTGCACAGCCGCCAGAATAGCGGTGCAAGCGCTACCGACGACATCTCTACCGCTTTGGTATGCTCGTAGAACCGAAGGGCACCCAACAAACGATCGAGTTGCTCTGTCAACCTGCCGATCGCCTGCTGGCCACGATCCAGCCAGGCTTGTTCTGACGTGCCGGAAGCGCGAGTTCGCAATAACTCGTAAGTTCCTTGAATGACCTGCAGCGGCTGGCGAAGATCGTGTCCAGCCATGCCCAGAAGCGCGGCCTGAAAATCGCTCGCGCGTTGCAGGTCCGCTGTCCTATGGCCGGCTGATGTCGCTCCGATGTGCTCAAAGTTTCTCATATCGACACCTTCCTGCTGCAATCAAGGATCCGAGATGGGACAACTGTGCTAGTCATGCCGCGCACCTGTCTGAACTGCCATTGAGCTTTGGGAGTTGTTGGTCATATGAAAGTATGATGGACTGATACTGCAGGTGAGCGAGGACACTTCGCGGCGCCTCGTGCGCGGCGTCCCGCTCGCAAGCCTCAAGCGTGATAATCGGCCGGCACCGTCTTGTCTTCCCGCGTCGCGGTGAGTGCTTTCATCGGCGGCGTCAATATAACGGCGATAATTTATTAAAGCACAGTCGTCGCCAACGGCGGCCAGCGACCTTCGGGTGACTTGATTTGTGAGCGGTCACGCGGCGACGACATGATCTGCAGAGTGTCGCCGGATTCGATAGGAGATGAAGCGTGCAGCCCTGCGGCCGTCGTGGCGACGGCAGACGGGGGCTCCAACGCACCTACGACCGCAATTTATTGTTGGGGTGTCCGCGTCACGGTCGCTGACGTTGGCTGATGGTAGCGGCCATCGTTGCGCTTATCGGATCGGACTGTGCAAAGGATATCCGTCCACCCTGTCATGGCCAGGCAGCTCGTTCAGTCCGGATGTCCGCGATCGGGACGATGTGATCGTCCCCATGAAATTCCCCGCGGACCTGTCAGTCCGCAGGGCGAACTCAGGCTAACACCGATCAGGATCCGTAGCCGTCGACGTCGACTACCGCTTGGGCAAAGGCCTGCGGGGCTTCTTGAGGCAGATTGTGTCCGACGCCGCCCTTGATGATGCGGTGCGCATATTTGCCCGAGAATTTCTTGCGATAGGCGTCCGCGTCCGCGTGTGGCGCGCCGTTGGCATCACCTTCAAGGGTGATCGCGGGCACGGTGATGACCGGTCCTTCGGCAAGCTTTTTTTCCAGATCATCGTATTGCCGCTCGCCGTCAGCCAAGCCGAGCCGCCAGCGGTAATTATGAATTACGATGGCGACGTAGTCCGGGTTGTTGAACGACGCCGCGGAGCGATCAAAGGTGGCGTCATCGAAATCCCACTTCGGCGAAGCAATCTGCCAAATGAGCTTCCCGAAATCGTGCCGGTATTTGTCGTAGCCGAGCACGCCGCGTTCCGTGGTAAAATAATATTGGTACCACCACTGGTACTCAGCCTTCGGCGGCAACGGCGCCTTGTTGATTTCCGGGCTGCCGATCAGATAGCCGCTTACCGAGACGAGGGCCTTGCAACGCTCCGGCCAGAGCGCGGCCATGATGTCTGCCGTCCGCGCTCCCCAGTCGTAACCGGCGATGATTGCCTTCTTGATCTTGAGGGCATCCATCATGGCGATCGTATCGACGGCGACCGCGGCCTGCTGACCATTCCGGATCGTTGCATCCGAAAGGAAGCGCGTCGTGCCACAGGCGCGCACGTACGGGATGATCACCCGGTAGCCCGCCGATGCCAGCAGAGGCGCGACATCGACATAGCTGTGAATGTCGTAGGGCCAGCCGTGCAGAAGAATAACCGCAGGACCATCGGCGGGACCGGCCTCGGCGTATCCGACATTCAGGACGCCGGCATCGATCTGCTTCAGCGAGGCGAACGACGTGTTGGTCCCCGGCTTAATCTTGGGTAGACCTGCCGGGCCTGCCTTGCCGGATTGTGCCGCCGCGGAGCCGATCATGCCGAGCTGGGCGGCGGCAACCGCCATGGCCGCGGTGCCAAAAAAACGGCGGCGATGCTGGTCGATTTCTCCGGAAATGGTGTCCTTACCCATTGACGAATCTCCTCACTTCGATGGTTGGCCGGGACGTGCCGCCTCAAGCGAGCCGCGCAACAACGGTGCAGGCCTTTTTCCGGCTCTGCCATCCCACCTTCGGAGGAAACGGGTCATATCAATGTATGAGCGGCAGAGCTTTGTTCCGAGACTCTTGCATCTCGTATTGTTTGCTCGGGGAAGCGCCAAGTCCGCCGCGGCTGCGCGGAGGCGTCATCACCGGGCTCTGGCGAGCTTGGGCGGCCCCACAGAATAGTCTTTGGTGCGTCCACCCACTTGCATGCCGCTCTGGCCTATCTCCGTGGTGGTGCCTATGCGACTGCGGCAATGGCGTAGCCTACCGCGTGAGCTATAAGCCGCAATACCCAGGGCTTTCTCGCAAGGAATCAGTTTCCTTTGCGATTCGTGTCTCACCGCGATTACGGCCGCGGTCACTTGAAGCTGGCCCTGGCCGTTTGTTTTGCTGCGAGCGCTACAGCGTCGAGTAGCGAGAATGCCGCGACAATATTCTACTTCGTCGCCTTTTCAAGGTAGGCGATGAGGTCGGCGCGGTCCGCAGCATCCACCAAACCGGCATAGGGCATACGGTTCGCCGACACCAGTTTCTGCGGGTCCGCGATGAAGCTGTCGAGAGTCTGCGGCGTCCAGGTGATGCCGCTCTTGCGCATCGCCGGCGAATAGCGGAAATCGTCGAGCGATGCGGCCTTGCGGCCGAAAATGCCGTGCAGGCTCGGGCCCACGCCATTCTGGCCCGACGCAACCGAATGACATGACGCGCAGTCCTCAAAACGCTTCTCCCCACGCGCGGCATCGCCATCGGCATGCGCGACGCCACAAGTTGCGGCCACGAGTGCGATCGCACAAACGAACCAGAATGCACGGATCGACCCGATCATCTTACTGCTCGTCATGCCGGCACCATGGGGCCGGGGCTTTTGACGTATTTCTTGATCGCGTCGACGGTCCAATAGGCGAGCGCGCCGACCGGCCCGGTCGGGTTGTACGACGAGTTGTGCGGGAACACGCTCGCGCCGACCACGAACAGGTTATGGCAGTCCCAGCTCTGCAGATATTTGTTGACCGCGCTATCGCGCGGGTTGGTGCCCATGATGGTGCCGCCGGTGTTATGCGTGCTCTGGTAGGGCACGACCGTCCACGGCTCGGTGCGGGCGACCGCCGGCGTGAGGTGCGTCGGGTTCATCGACCGCGCGATCGAGTTGATGATGTCGGCGGCGTGCCGGCCCATCTTATGCTCGTTGTCCTTGTAGTCGAACGTCATGCGCATCAGCGGCAGGCCGAACGCGTTCTTGTAGGTCGGGTCGAGATCGAAATAATTGTAGCGGTTCGCCATCACGCTGCCGCTGGCGCTGATCCGCATGGCGGTCTGGTACCATTTCGCGGTCGCGGACTTCCACGCCTTGCCCCATTGCGGCGTGCCGGTGGGCACCGGCCGGTAGCCGATCGGCAGCACTGTATTGAAGCCTCCCGACACGTTGTAGCCGCCGACGAAATTATGCGGCCCGCGATCGAACCCCCAATTGGTGTTAAAGTCGTCGGCGGTGTCGTCCGAGCCGCCAGCATTCATGAACGGGTTGAAGTAGCGGCCCTCGAAGAACAGCGTCGCGCCGGCGCCGGTCTGGTAGCAGTAGTTCTTGCCGATCACGCCCTTTTGGACGACCGGATCATAGGGCTCGCCGATCCCGGACAGCAGCATGAGGTGGACATTGTTGATCGCGTAGGCGCACACCAGCACCATGCCGGCCGGCTGCTCGAATTCCTCGCCGTTGAGCACGTTGGTGAAGGAGACGCCAGTGACCTTCTTGCCGGTCGAGTCCTTGTTCACCTTGGTGACCCAGGAATGGGTGCGCAACGCGAAATTCGGGTTGCGCATGGCGATCGGGATCACCGCCACGTGGGCGCTGCCCTTGGCGTTCGCCTCGCAGTCGAAACGTCCGCAATAACCGCAATACTGGCAGGCGCCGTATTTCGCGCCGTCCGGATTGGTATAGGCGCGTGAGGCATTGGCGGAGGGCCGCGGGAACGGATGATAGCCGTTCTCCTTCGCGGCCTTGTTGAACATCTCGCTCGCGAGGATCGGGGTCAGCGGCGGCAGCGGATAGTCACGGGCGCGCGGCGCTTCGAACGGATTGCCGCCTGGCTGGATTTCGCCGCGGATGTTGCCGGCCTTGCCGGAAATCGCCGCCGTGCGCTCGAAGCGGTCGTAATAGGGCTCGAGCTCGTCATAGGTGATGCCCCAGTCCTGGATCGTCATGTCGGCGGGAATGAAATCCTTGCCGTAGCGGTCCTCGTACATCGAGCGCACCTTGAATTCCATGTCGGTCCAGCGCCAGGTGTGGCCGCTCCAGTGCACCCCCGAGCCGCCGACGCCGTCGCCGGGTAGGAACGAGCCAAGCCGGCGCATCGGCAGAGCTTCCTGGGAGAACGCGTTGCGGATCGTGAGCGTATCCCGCGCGGTGTTCATCATCAGGTCCTGGCGGTTTATGTAGCGCAGCTCGTCGCGGATGTTCGGCACCGCGAAATCGTCCGCCGTGGTGCGCATTTCGCCACGCTCAATCGCGACGACCTTGAGTCCCGCTTCCGCCAGTTCTTTGCCGAGGATGCCGCCGGTCCAACCGAGGCCCACGATGGCAACGTCGACTTCCTTGAGTTTCGTGACCATGCCGTCCCCCGTCAGCTCATGTCCGCGATGCCGATCGGCTCGACCGGAAATTTCTTGCCGCGATATTTCTCGACGTTCTCGCGATTGAAGGCGAGCGCGCCCGGGAAGCCGATCATGCGCCAGCCCGCCTTGTTGCGGTTGCCGCCATAAATCGGGTCGGAGAACATTCCTTCCATCACGGTCTGATAGACCGTGGTCCAGAACGTACGCACCGGCGGCCCGTCGGCGAACGTCATCTTGCTGGTGGACAATCCGACCAGCACCTCCTCCCGCTGCGATTCCGTAAGCTTGTCGAACGCGCTGCCGTAGGTTTTGCGGCAATGCGCATTGGTCGCCACGATGCCGGCGCGATAAAGCTGCGCCGGGGTGAGCGGGAGTTGGTAGCCTTGGCTTGGCACGCCCGCCTTCCATGGGCCTTGCATGTAGAGTCGGTCGCCCTTGCCCCAGGCGCCGGCGAGCGCGCGGTCGATGTAGCTGTTGAGGCCGAGGTCGGTGCCCTTAGGGGTCAGCTCGTCCGCCGGAATCATGTGATCGACGAGCGCCTCCACGAATGCCGCTTCTTCGAGATTAAGGAACTCGTAGGTGGCCGGTGGCATGGCCGGCGGAGCGGCGGGGGCTTGCGCCACCGCTGGCTGCTGCGGCACCACCGTGGCCGAGGCGGCGGCAGCGCCGCCGACAACAGCGCTTTTGAGAAAATCGCGCCGGCCGAGAGCCAATTCGTTCTTTGGTTGATCCTTCAAGGCTTTCCTCCCCAAGGCGTCAAAGTGTCATTTCGCCTTTTCAATCATGATTCCGTCCAGGACCGATGACCCGCCGGGAAGCTCTTGCTGTCCGTCCGGAAAGCTGTTTACGGCGAGAATGTAAGCGATTACGTCGGCGTAACCTTGCGAGCCGAGGCTGCCGGGACGGCCGACCGGCATTTGGCTTGAGGAAAATGCGAAGAGCGCGCCAATCGATTGGTCGGACCAGCGTTTCAAGAAGGACTTGCCCGCAAGTTCGGGGACGTCACCATCGCCCTGCAGCACCCCGCCATGGCAGGACGCGCAAGCCGTGAAATAGCGTGCTTTACCGCGTGCCGCCTGCTCCTTGGTGTAAACTCCCTGCCAAACCGATTTCGTGCCGTCGGCAGCATACGAACCTGCGGTTGGCGTCAAGGTGAAGACGACGCAACTCACGCAAGCAATGAACATGCAATGCAAATTCCGCAACAACGCTGAATCTCCTCCCCGGTGAACGGCGCTCTTTTCGATCCGTATTTTTTTTACCGTAAGCGGACTCATATCGATCGAGCAATCGAAAATCGTCAACCGCGGCGCGCCGTTTGTCGATTGCCAAATGTTCCCGACAAATTTGGGAATAGATAACTGGACACACGGGCGATGAATTTCTGAGAATTGCGCTCTACTTCCGACCCGCGGCTCCAGCGGCGCCATCGTCTGAGCCAAAATCGGTGTCCGGTGCCACCGGGCGATGCGATCAATCTCAACCGTTGCCGCCCAGATCGACTGAACAAACGCTATTGAAATTTTGCGGATGTTCTTCTCCGCGCACAGCCGCTTGCGATCAGGCGCCGACAACGATGCCGAAAGACGAAGGAACCAGCAGAACTGGTCCTGAACCCAAGGGAGAAAAACGATGAAGTGGCCGATGACAAAGCGTCTGCTGAGTACCGTGCTGTTGTGTTCAGTAGGATTGGCGGGGCATGCTCAAACCCCACCGGCACCACCACCGCAGAATAATCTCGTCGCGCAACCAGCACCAACCGCGACGCCGCGAAACATTGTGGGCTTCGCCCCGGTAACCGATCAAACCCTGCGCGCGCCCAAGCCCGAGGATTGGGTTCTGCATCGCGGCAACTATCAGGGCTGGGGGTATAGTTCCCTCGATCAGATCAACAAAACCAATGTCAAAAATCTGCAACTGGTCTGGGCGCGTGTCATGGAGCCTGGGATCAACGAGGGTACGCCCATCGTCTACAACGGTGTAATGTACCTGGGCAATCCTGCCGACGTGATCCAGGCGCTCGATGCGTCCAACGGCGACCTGCTGTGGGAGTACCGGCGCACGCTACCGGAAACCGAGCAGCTCCACAGCCTGTGGGGACAACGCAAGCGCAGCATCGCGTTATACGGCGACCGCGTCTACTTCGTGACGTGGGACAATTTCGTTGTCGCGCTCGACGCCCGGACCGGACAGCTCGCCTGGCAAACCAATCGAGGCGGCAACCTTTACGCCAGCAACTCCAGCGGCCCGATCGTGGTCAACGGCGTGGTCATTGCCGGCAGCACCTGCCAGGTGGCGGGCTTCGGTTGCTATGTCACGGGTCACGATGCCAGGACCGGCGAGGAATTATGGCGCAACACCCTAATTCCGCGGCCGGGTCAGCCGGGCGATGAAACTTGGGCGGGCTCTCCGTTCGAATCGCGGTGGATGACCGGGGTATGGGGACAGATCACTTACGATCCGGACCTTGATCTCGTCTACTACGGCTCCAGTGGCGTTGGCCCAGCCTCGGAGGCCCAGCGCAACATGCCGGGCGCCACCATGGCCGGCACCGACACGCGGTTCGCGGTGCGGCCCAAGACCGGCGAAATCGTGTGGAAGCACCAGGTCCTTCCTCGGGACAACTGGGACCAGGAATGCACTTTCGAAATGATGGTCATCAACACTCCGGTCAATCCCGATGCCGCCGCTGCCGGGATGCTGTCGGTCAATCCGGATGCTCGTCGCGGCCCTCGCAAGACCTTGACCGGCGTGCCTTGCAAGACCGGCATCGCCTGGAGCTTCGACGCCGCCAATGGCGAGTTCCTGTGGGCAAAGGCGACCAACGAGCAGAACCTCGTCAGCAAGGTGGATGGAAAGGGGCAGGTGAGCGTCAACGAGAGCGTCGTCCTCAAGGAGGTCGGCAAGACCTACCACATGTGCCCGACCTATATGGGCGGCCGCGACTGGCCGAGCGGCGCCTACAGTCCGAAAACCAATGTCATGTACATTCAGCTGCAGAATCTCTGCTTCGATACCATGGCGAGGGCCGATCGCGATCCTGCTCCTGAATTCGTCTACAACACGCAGAACACCTACAAGTTTGCTTCGGGCAAGGACAAGGTCGGCCGCATCGATGCAATCTCAGTCGAGACCGGCAGGACGCTTTGGAGCTGGGAGACGCGAGTGTCGAACTATTCGCCCATCCTGGCGACCGGTGGTGGGCTCGTGTTCAACGGCGGAATGGACCGCTACTTGCGAGCATTCGACTCGGACAATGGCAGCGTGCTTTGGCAGACAAGGCTTGCATCGCAAGCCATGGGATACACGGTGACGTACGCTATCGGCGGCCGCCAATACATCGCCATTCCGGCCGGTGGCGGGTTCAATGCGGGCGCGTTGCGGGTGACTCCCGAGGCGGACGGTCCGAGCGGCGGCAACGCCGTCTACGTGTTCGCGCTGCCGCAATAGGCCGCCGCGGTGGACGCTGCGGACCCGCAGATCGGGCGCCGGTCCGTAGGTCCGGCGGGGCTTGTGGATCCATCTTTCGGTCGGCACCCGGATTGTGCTCGATGCGACAAAGGTCCACGATCCCGATTTGTGCGGCCTAACTACCGGAGCATCGTAGACGGTGGCGGCAGGCGACGCTCGCCAATGGGTGATTGTGAAGTCCGGAAGCCTGGTTGTTGGGGCACGGTCACCGCGCCTCGACAACACAGCCAAATGATGACGAACCCGGGAATTGACCGGGAAAAAACGTGAGAAAAATTCAACGTACGGGAGGAACCCATGAGACACGCGATCAAGCAATTGCTGCTGAGTGCCCCTCTGTTATGCGCTCTCGGCTCGGCGGGACATGCACAAAACCCGCCCGCGTCGCCATCGCAGAACAATGTGGTGGCGCAACCGACACCGACCGCGACACCCCGCGCAATCCAGAACTTCGTACCGATCACCGATCAGACCCTGCGTAACCCGAAATCCGACGATTGGATGTTGCTTCGCGGCAATTATCAGGGCTGGGGCTACAGTCAGCTCGATCAGATCAACAAGACCAACGTCAAGAACCTCCAATTGGTGTGGGCACGAGTCATGGAGCCCGGCATCAACGAGTCCACGCCCATCATCTACAATGGTGTGATGTATCTCGGTAACTCGGCCGATGTGATCCAGGCGCTCGATGCCTCAAATGGCGACCTGTTGTGGGAATACCGGCATCCGCTGCCCGAAGCCTCCCAGTTTCACGGCATGCTGGGGCAACGCAAGCGCAGCGTCGCGGTTTATGGCGAGAACGTCTACTTCGTAACCTGGGACAACTTCGTCGTCGCCCTCGAGGCCCGCACCGGAAAGCTCGCCTGGCAAACAAATCGAGGCGGCGACCTTTTCGCCAGTAATTCGACTGGGCCGCTCGTCGTGAACGGCATGGTGATCGCCGGCAGTACTTGCCAGTACGCGGGCTTTGGCTGCTATGTCACGGCCCACGACGCCAAGACCGGCGAGGAGTTGTGGCGGAACGCCCTGATCCCGCGTCCGGGCCAGCCGGGCGATGAGACTTGGGCCGGGTCGCCCTACGAAAGCCGGTGGATGACCGGCGTGTGGGGACAGCTCACCTACGATCCCGAACTCGATCTCGTTTTTTACGGCTCATCGGGCGTCGGGCCGGCCTCGGAAACCCAGCGCAACATGCCGGGTGCCACCATGGCCGGCACCGACACACGCTTTGCGGTTCGGCCCAAGACCGGCGAGATCGTCTGGAAGCATCAAGTCCTGCCCCGGGACAACTGGGACCAGGAATGCACCTTCGAAATGATGATCATCAACACGCCAGTCAATCCCGATGCCGGCGCGGCCGGCATGCTGTCGATCAATCCGGATGCCCGCCGCGGCCCCCGCAAGACGCTCACCGGCATACCGTGCAAGACCGGCATCGCCTGGAGCTTCGATGCCGCCAATGGCGAGTTCCTGTGGGCGAAATCGACCGTCGAGCAGAACCTTGTCCAAAAGATCGACGGCAAAGGCCTCGTCACGGTCAATGAAAACGTCGTCCTCAAGGAGGTCGGCAAGACCTACCATATGTGCCCGACCTTTACCGGGGGCCGCGACTGGCCGAGCGGGGCCTACAATCCGAAGACCAATGTGATGTACATGCAGCTGCAGAATCTTTGCTACGACACGACTCCAAGGGCCGATCGCGATCCAGCCCCTCAGTTCGTCTACAACGTCAACAACGTTGCCAAGTTTGCGACCGGTAAAGACAAGGCGGGCCGCATCGACGCGATCTCGGTCGAGACCGGCAAGACCCTGTGGAGCTGGGAAACCCGGGTATCGAACTTCTCGCCCATTCTGGCGACCGCCGGCGGCCTCTTATTCAACGGCGGGATGGACCGTTACCTGCGAGCGCACGATGCGGATGATGGCAAGGTGTTGTGGCAAACCCGTCTTGCGTCGCAATCCTTGGGCTTCACGGTCAGCTACTCGCTCAACGGTCGCCAATATGTTGCCATTGCGGCCGGCGGAGGCTCCAACGTTGCCGCCTTGCGGGTGACGCCCGAGGCTGACGCCGCGAGCGGAGGCAATGCCGTGTATGTGTTCGCGCTGCCGCAATAGGCAACCGTGTTTGAAACCGGAGCCTGAAGCATCAAGGCCTCCTTGATGCTTCAGGCAATCTACACGGTTCGGCCAACAGCCGCGTCTCCAATGCTGTATTTGAGAAGCACTAGACCATGCGCATCGAAACATCGACTGCTGCTTCGCCACGGCGGTACGCCGCAAAGACCGTTTTAGCGGCGATCATCCTGGTCTCGCTGTCGTGCGCCGGTGCCCGCGGGGCGTTCGCCCAGTCAGAAGATCTGCCGCCGCGCGACGTCTACCACGAGAGGGGGCGCACCTCGGGAGACAAGATCGCGCTCTGCGTGAACGGCGGCGCCATGATGGCGTCGTTCGAGAAGGACCTGGCGCAACAGATTGCGTCTCGCCTGTTGCTGACCCCGAATGTGATCGAAGTCAAAACATGGCATCCGACCGAGCCACTCGATTACCGTTTACCGCTCGCATACGACGAGCTCTATATCGAGTTCGCCGAGCGTTGCGACGGCTTCATGGGCTTCACGCTCGCCCAAGGATATCCGTCGTGGCTGATCGTTACGCGTCCCTATCTCAGCACGCGCACGGTGTTCGCGGCCACGTCGCCGGAGTTCCACAAGCTTGCGGATATTCCGACAACTCGCCCGCTCGGGACCCGGATGCTTGGCGCGGTAGACAACCAGCTGATACTCTATCTTCAATCGCTGCCCGAGAAGAGTTGCTGGCAGCGGATTCCGTATTTCAACAACAGCATACTGCTCGATCGCCTGCGCGATCATACGCTCGCCGGCGCCTTCGTGTGGGAGCCCGCACTCTTCCGCGCTACCGGCGGCGCGCCGGATTCGGCCGGCATCCACGTGATACCGCCCCCATTCGAGCTGTTGGAAACCGAACTCGGCATCGGCTTGCGGTCGAATGACGCCTACCTCTCGGTCACGTTGGGGCAGGCGATCGATTCGCTGCGTGCTGACGGCACCATCGACGCGCTCCTCGTTGCGCATACTCTTGCCGCCAAGCCATCTAACGATGCGAAGAAATAGATACGTGCGAGGTTTCGGGAGTGGTCATGGTACGCCGCCGCTTGAACGTTCGGCGCTTTCGACGGAATCGCGACGCGCATGACCGCTGATGACGCGACAGGCTTGACCGTAACGCCGGCATCGGTCGGTCCCGACACGAGGCTTCCTGCGTTGCGCGCCTTCTTTCGGCGAGTAAGGGCGCGCAAGCGCCTAGGGGCGGTGCTCAGGAGCGCGGTATGGAGCCTCCTGGCAGGGCTGGTAGCGCTTTGCGTGCTTGAAGGTGCCGCGGCTGTTCTCGGTGGAGCGGCGCCCGCCGCCCCTGTCGCGGCTCTTGAGTTCAGTATCGCGATCTTCGCCAGTGCGCTGGCGCTGGCAAGCCTTGTTGTGGTCCTCGGCGCGCCCGATAATGCAACGCTTGCGCGCGCGGTCGATCGGGAGTTTTCGCTCCAGGAACGGCTCAGCACCGCGCTCGAGGTCGACACCGGCCTGCCACACGGCACGGCGTTGGATCCCGTCCGCAGCGCGCTGCTCGCCGAAACGGAACAGCGCGCTTCCGCCATTGATCCGCGACAAGTGGTCAGGCTCAGCCTGCCGCGTGCCGCGTGGGCCGTACCGGTGTTGATCGCGGCGGCCGTGCTTCTGCAACTGGTGCCGCCCGGTGCCTTTGGGTTTGCGGATCCTCGCGGCGTCATTTCGGGAGCGGATCGTAACGGCGGCGGACTTACCGGCCAACAAAGCGCGGACGCTGCAGCCAATCTTCGGCGTATCGCCGAACTCGTCGGCAAGGACGCCGAAGCGCAATCCGATCCGTATCTGCGCACCATCGCCCGGACGCTGGATCGCCTGAGCGCCGACGTCGGGCGGGCGACCGTGGACCGGCGTGTGTTGGCAGCCGAACTCGACCGGTTGCTTCAACACACCCGGCAGGCCTATGCGCGCGGGGAACGTCAGGGCGACCTCGATCGCGGCGCAGCGCGGCAAGATCCTGCGGAAATGCTCAAATCGGCCTTGGACGACATTGCCGGCAACCGCCAGGCCGGCGCGACGACGCCGCAGGATTCCAGCGCTCCGGGCACCAAGCCGGATGCACGGGTGGCGGCGCGAGACCGGACGGTGCAACCTTCAGAGCGCAAAGCCGTGGGCGGGCAAGCGCCTGCTGAAACCGCGACGTCGTCCCGCCTGCCGGCCGGCTGGGCAGATATTCTCAAAAACCTTGATGATTACGACCTCGCCGAGCTCGACCCGCGCTCCCAGATCGAGCGTACTTTTGCCGAGCAGCAACGACGTGAGAGAGCTAGAGGCCAGCCCGCCGGCGCGGCCCAGGATGCCGGTCAGGGAGAAGGCGACCAAGCCGGCGACGGCACTCGGCCGCTGGGCAACGGCGACCTTGCCGCTCCGGCCGACGGCGTAGCCGGCGGCGACATGGTCCTGCCGGACCAAGCCGGCAATGACGGCCGGCGCATCCGCATCGAGATTCCGCCGGACGCCGTACGTTCCAACGTCGCGCCGCCACCGTCCGGCAGTGCCGGCGATTGGCGCCGCGTGCAGGAGCAATCGGTGGCACGCCCGGCGCTGACGGCCGATGACCGCAAAGTGGTCGGGCGTTACTTCCTGCGCTCGGCCGAAGGCCGGGCCCCATGAGCCTGATCGCGCCTGCCTGGTTGCTGTTGTGCGGCTTCGGCCTCATCGTTTTGCTCCTCCATGTGAGGCGGCGCCGGACGCTGGAGATTCCCAGTATCCAGCTGTGGCGCCTCATCGACAGCGGCAGTTCGTCGCGCCAGCGGGTTCGGCTGCCGTCACCGAACCTTCTGCTGCTGTTACAGCTTCTCATCGTGGCGCTTATCGCATTGGCGCTCGCCCGACCCCTGTTCGGCTCCGACCCGCGCTATGCCCACGAGATCGTGGTGCTGGACGCTTCGGGCGCCATGCGGACCACGGATACCGCGACAAGCCGTTTCGATGCCGCGGTGGTGCAGTTCGCCGCCATGGCGGCCGGCTCCGTCAAGGAGACCGGAGCGCGCGCGTCATTGATCCTGGCCGATGCGCGCCCGACGATCATTGCAGCACGGCTGGCGGACCCTGAAGGGCTGGTGGCGCAACTCAAGCGGTTGCGAGCGGGCGACGGCGACGTCGACTGGCCGGAGGTCCTCCCCCTCGTATCGGCCGTACTCAGGGCTGGCGAATCGACCCGGCTCACGCTGATCACGGATCGCACCAACCGAGGCACAGCGCGGCTGTCCGAGGCGTTTCCCGGTATGACGATCGAGGCGAGGACCGTCGGCGGCGCAGTAGCGCGCAACGCGGGACTGCGCGCCAATCTGCACTCGGTCGATGCACGTGCCGGCAAATGGCGCGCCGAGGGCAGCGTTGCATTCTCCCCAGGCTTCACCGGTTCGACAACCGTTACCGCCCTGGTCCAACCCGACGGCAGCGACGGATTTCTGGAATGGGGCAGCATCGAGGTCCGCCCCACCGCGGGCGATGCGGCGGGACATGATCGTGCGACCGAGACGACGTTCGCTCTCGATCTCGACGTGCGGGTCCCGAGCGCCGTTGTGCTGCAACTGGCAAATGACAGCGGACCACAGGACGACGCCGTCCAGTTCGTGGTCCATCCCAAGCCACGCGTGCTCAAAATCCTTGAGGTCGGCGCCGTGAGCGAACCGCTCACCCGCGCTCTCAAGGCCGCCGCGGAGGTTGAACTGTTTGTGGCCGATGTGCTGCCAGCCGACACCGCTGCATTCGACCTCGTCGTGGTGAACGGGGTCGAGGCCAGCCATCCCGGGACAAACGTCCTTTGGCTCGGGTCCGCCCACGCCTCCGGCGAGGCCGGCGGCGAGCTGCGCGCGGCGGCGGAGGCGAGCCTGTGGCAAAGCGATCACCCACTGTCCCAGTCGGTCGCCTGGAGCTCGATCAAGCCGGGGCGTGCCTATGGCTTTCCGCGGCTGCGGGGGGCCGCGACAGTGGCGGATACGGGAACCGCGCCGCTCGTCGAAGCGCGCACGACGCCGGCCGGGCGAGAGGTTCGTGTGGCGTTCGATCTCGACGCCTCAAACTGGCCGGCGCAGCCGAGCTTCCCGATATTCGTATCCAATCTGCTCCACTGGATCGCGCCAGATCTTGGCCGGACCATCGAGACGCCGTGCTTGATCGGGGCGAGTTGCGTGCTCGACCCGCGCCTGTTAGGCGCCGAGGTGAAGTCTCGTCACCGCGACGCCCGGCAAGTCCGATGCCGCAACTGCCCTGGGACCGCGCGCAATGGTGACTGCGCCACGCGCCGCCGGCTTTCTGCCGCAAGGTTATGAAGCGCAATTCATGCCGGATCGCACCGGCTTGTACCGCCTCAAGCGGGACAGCTTGACGCGCTTCGTCGCGGTCAACCTGCCTCCGGGCGCCGGCGAACGGCCGCAGGATGCCTCCGTCCCGGTGGTGACGCTTGCCGGCGCCGCGGGTCGTCCGCCGGCATGGTGGTGGCTGCTCGTTGCGACCTTGGCGCTGCTCGCCGCCGAAGCCTGGCTCGCCGGCCGCGGATCGGAGCGGTTTTTGCAGCGCTCGTCGCTGGCGCGCAGCAATCCGCTGGCAGCACGCCGCCGTATCCTGCTCGCCTTGCGTGTCGCGGCGCTGCTGTTCGTCGCGCTGGCCCTCGCCGGGGTACCGCTCCTGGTGCCGGAGCAAGGCCAGAACGTTATTGTGGTCGCCGGCCCTGATCTCAGGACCGAAGGCAGTAAGGCTGGGCTCATGGACCGGATGGGTGCGGCTGCCGATCGCGACAAGGCGAGCGGCGGGACCGTCCGCCTCGGTGTGGTCGCAGTCGGCGCGAGAAGCCGTATCGCAACCGATTTGGGGGGACCGCCGGACCGTGACGTTGGTCCGGCGCGCCGGCCTGCCTCGACTGCCGCCGATCTTGAAACCGCCCTCGTGCTGGCAGCCGCCATGCTGCCCGACGATGCGCCGGCCCGGATCGTGGTCGCGTTCGACGGCAACGAGACCCGCGGCAACTCTTCCCGGGCGCTGCCGTCCGTTGTGGACCGCGGTCTCAAGATCGATGTCCTGCCGATGACGCAGCTTGTGCCGGGCGAGGTGCTGGTGGAGGAGGTCTCGGCGCCGGACCGCGTCGACGTGGGCGATTCCTTCCCGCTCGCGACCGTGATCTACAGCCAGGGGCACTCCCCGGCCACAGTTCGGGTCCTCAAGGACGACGACGTCATGGTCGAGCGTTCGATCGAACTCGCCGGCGGACGCAGCCGTATCGAGACCATTATTCCGGCGACGACTGCAGGTCGGGCGCGCTACGAGGTGGTCGTCGATGCCCCGCGGGACACTTTTGCGCAAAACAATCGTAACGGCATCGTCGTCGATGTAGCGCCGGCACCTCAAGTCCTGATCGTCGCGGCTCAACCGGCCTGGGCTGGAGTGTTTGCCAAGGCACTCGCGGTGCACGAGATCAGCTCCAAGATCGTCGAGCCGAAGCGTGCTCCCTTCTATCTCAAGGATTGGCTCGCCTATTCGGCAATCGTCCTGATGAACGTGCCGGCTATCGATCTCACCACCGGCCAGCAGGAACTGATCGAGAAGGCCGTAGCGGATCACGGCCGGGGCCTGCTGCTGCTCGGGGGCGAGAACAGCTTTGGTCCCGGCGGGTATTACGAGACCCGGCTCGAGCGGATGTCGCCGGTGTCGAGCCGCGTGCCTCGCGAGGCGCCACGCGTCGCGCTCGTCTTCGTGCTCGACCGCTCCGGCAGCATGCAGCGCAACGAAGGCGGCGCCACGCGCCTCGACATCGCCAAGCAGGCGACGGTCAGTGCAATCCGTCTGCTCCATCAGGAAAGCCTGATCGCGATCGTTGTGTTCGATTCCGAGGCCAAGGTGCTGCTGCCACTTCGCCAAGCGAAGGATACGGCCGCGGTTGAGCAGGCGCTGCAAAAACTGGAGCCCGGCGGCGGCACCGCCATCTATCCGGGACTGGTCGAGGCGCTTCGCCAATTCGACGGCGTCGACGCCATGGCAAAGCACATCGTGGTCATGTCGGACGGACTGACGCAGCCGGGCGATTTTCCGGGCATCCTCAGAGCGATTTCCGATCAAGGCATCTCGGTTTCGACGGTCTCGATCGGCGAGGGAGCGGACGGCGCGATGCTCCAGGAAATCGCCCGCATGGGCAAGGGTGCATTCCATGCGACGCAGGACTTCAAGGCGCTCCCGAGCATCCTGTCCCAGGAGGCGCTACTGTTATCCGGAAAGCCGGTCGAGGAGAGGTTGACGGCGCCGGCCTGGGTAGAGCGCAATGCGGAATTCTTTGCCGGTTTGCCGGACCGAATGCCGCCGCTCAACGGCTACGTGCTCACAACCCGCAAGCCGGAAGCCGATCTGCACCTCGTCGTCCCCGACGAGAAGCAGGAGCCGGTGCCGCTGTTCGCCTCGTGGCGTTACGGCAACGGCCGCGTCGTTGCCCTGACGACGCAAGGTGCCGGGGTCTGGACAAGGGAGTGGCAGGCGATGCCGGAATATCCCCTCCTGTGGTCGCAAACGCTCCGCCATATTTTTCCGGGCAATGGCGAGGGTCTCTTTCCGCGCTTGGAACGCCGCGGCGACGAGGTTGAGGTCACGGTCGATTCGCTGAGCCTGGAGGGCGCCCCGCGCGAGGGACTCAAGGTGACGGCCTCGCTTGCAGGGCCCGGGCTGGTGGCGGAGACGGTCACGCCGCTGCCGCTTCTTGAGACGTCGCCGGGACGCTATCAGCGACGCTTAGCAGTGGAACGGACGGGCGAGTTCGTCCTGCGTGCCGCGGTCGAGCAAAGCACCGTCGAGAAGCCATTTCTCGTGTCCTATCCGGCGCTGTACGATTTTCCACGCGCCGACCGGGACCGCCTGGCCGCGCTGGCCATGGCGACAGGCGGCCGCGTCCTTACCGGCGAAGAGCAGATTTTTGGGACCGGCACACGACGATGGATAACCCGTGCGGGCTGGCCGGTCTGGATGCTGGTCGCGCTCGGGTTGTTCATGACCGATCTGATCATTCGTTATGGGTCGGGTCTGATCTGGACACGGCAACAGGGCCGCGGCGCGGGATAAAGGGGGCGAAAGCGTAATGTCCGTGACCAGATCGACGGCCGGCGATGCGGCCTTGAAGTCGCCATCGGCCGTCTCCGCGGACGCCGTCGCGCTCGACCGCCTGCTGGACGCGCTGTCTCGCGCGCGGCAGGAGATCGCGAAGGCCGTCATCGGTCAACGCGGCGTCATCGACCAACTGCTGATCGCCTTGATCAGCGAGGGTCACGTCCTTCTACAGGGCTCCCCGGGCGTCGGCAAAACCTTGCTGGTAAGGACGCTTGCAACCGTAACCGGGCTGAGCTTCGCGCGAATCCAGTTCACGCCCGACTTGATGCCCGCCGATATCACAGGGGGTCTCGCCCTTATTCCGGACGAGCAGGGTCGCACGCGCGCACAATATCAAGCCGGTCCGATCTTCACCCAATTGTTGCTGGCGGACGAAATCAACCGCGCTACGCCCAAGACTTAATCCGCATTGCTGGAGGCGATGCAGGAGCGCACCGTCACCGCCGCGGGCCGCAGCATGAGTCTGCCGCGCCCGTTCTTCGTGCTGGCCACGCAGAACCCGATCGAAATGGAGGGTACTTATCAGCTGCCCGAGGCGCAGATCGATCGGTTCCTTTTCAAGAGCGTGATGGCGTTCCCGAGCGAGGACGAACTCGATGGCATCCTCGACCTGACCACCGGGACGACCCAGGTCGTCGCGGCCCAGGCGCTTTCGGCCGACGATATCCTGCGCGGACAGACGCTTGCGCGTTCAGTGCCGATCGCGGCGCACGTTCGTCGCGCAGTGGCGCGCTTCGTGGGGCGCACGCAGATCGATGCGGCGGACGTTCCGGCTGACGTGAAACGCTATATCCGGTTCGGGGTGAGTCCGCGCGGGGCGCAATCCCTCGTGCTTGCCGCCAAGGGCCACGCCTTGCTCCAGCACCGTTACAACGTCAGCTTTGACGATCTGCGCGCCGTATTGCTGCCCACGCTTCGCCACCGCTTCCAAGTCAATTACGAAGGCGAAGCCGATGAGATCGACGCCGAGGCGCTGCTTTGCCGGATCTTCGAAGATTCACTCCCGGAGGCCAAATGATCCCGCCGCCGGCGCTGCTGACGTCGTTGATGCGTTCCCGATTGCTGGTGCGACACGCCAAGGCGACCGTGGGCATCGGCGAACGGCGATCGCACCACAAGGGATCGGGGATGGAATTCGTGGATTACCGCCGATACCAGCCCGGCGATGATGTCCGTCACCTCGATCCGCATCTCCATGCGCGCACCGGCGACCATTACGTCCGACAATATGAAGTCTACCGGCAGCTCCCGATCACCATCATAGTGGACGGCAGCGCGTCGATGGGCTTTGGCACTCCAACCAAGTTCGATTTCGCCTGCGGTCTTGCGTCGGCGCTAGCGTTTGTCGGCCTCGCCGGTGGTGATGCGGTCGATGTCGCGGTGCATGCGGGAGGCCGGTTGAGGTGGCATCCCCGGGTTCGCGGAATGCGCCGCGCCCAGGAGATTTTTCACTGGTTCGCCCGACAGACGCCGGCGGGCTCGGGATTCGGCCGCGCCCTCAGCGATGTGTTGCCTCAGCTTACCCATCACGGATTGGTCATCCTCGTGAGCGACTGGTGGCTCAACAACGTCGAGGCGGACCTCAAGGTTTTGGGTTCGCTCCGCCAGGAGCTGCTTGCCGTCCACATCGCTGCCCCGGAGGAGCTTGAGCCTGAGCAGCTTGGCATCGGCGAGACCCGCCTCGTCGACGCGGAAAGCGGCCACGAGGTGGAACTGTTGATCGATCACAGCGTGCTCGGTAGTTATAAGGCCGCGCTCGCCGAATGGCAGGATCGCCTGCGCCGACAGATTGCGAACCACCTCGGGCGTTATCTCCTGGTCCGTTCAGACGCGAGCCTCGACAGCTTGCTGCTGCGCCGATGGCGGCTGCTGCGCCTGATTAGTTGAACAGACCACGAAATAAGGATGATCGTCATGCATGGCTCGGAGAACGGGCAACCTCCCGCCACTACGTCGTCCGACATGATCGTCCGTGTCGACGGCCTGTCGAAGCGCTACGGGCGCACCGTCGCGCTCGATAACATCAACTTGGCGATCCGGCCGAACGAACTGTTCGCGCTGCTCGGCCCGAACGGTGCCGGCAAGACGACGCTCATCCACATTTTATGCACCATTTTGCGACCGGATTCCGGCACTGTGACGCTTGCCGGATTCGACGTCGTGCGCCAACCGCTGAAGGCACGCCGACATCTCGGCGTGGTATTTCAAGAGCCGAGCGTCGATGACCGGCTGACCGTGTTCGAGAACCTCAATTTTCACGGCCTCGTTTACCAGGTACCGGCGGCGACGCGGCGCGAGCGCATCGACGAACTTCTTAAGCTCGTCGAGCTCGACGACTGGCGTCACGCCCTGGTGCGGTCCCTGTCCGCCGGCATGAAGCGGCGCGTCGAGATCGCGCGGGCGCTGATCCACGATTCGGCAGTGCTCGTTCTCGACGAGCCGACCTCGGGCCTCGACGCCCAGTCTCGCGAGCGTATCTGGGCCTATCTCATGCGCCTGCGGCGGGAACGGGCGCTGACCATCATCGTCACCACCCACTACATCGAAGAGGTGGAGGGATGCGATCGGGTGTGCATCATCGACCGTGGCCACGTCCTCGCCGTCGATTCGCCCGGCAACCTGAAGGCCGCATATGGACAGGAATTGATCCGGGTCGTTCCGGAAGATGCCGCGACCGCCGATGCGATCCAAGCAGCTTATCCGACCGCGACCACCGGTAGCGATGGCGCGGTCGTCATCGAGGCTGGGGGAGAGGCATTTGCCGAGCGGTTCCTCAAGCAGTTCGGAAGCAGGATGAAAAGGCTGTCGATCGACAGCCCGAGCCTTGAAAGCGTGTTCCTGTCGCTGACCGGACGCGAATTGCGGGATCAAGCAGCCGGGAAGCGGGAGCGGACCTATGCCTTCGGCCGGCGCGGCGGCGAGCATACGCGTTAAAGCGAGAGCCAGATCGGGCACAGCAGGGGAGGCGGCGGTGGGGCAGTTTGGGGCTCTCTACGCGATCTGGTTGCGCGAGGTGAAACGGGCGTTGCGCGACCGCGGACAATTGATCGGAGGTCTCAGCCGGCCAATCCTCTGGGTCATCCTGCTCGGCATCGGGCTCAATCCGTATTTCCGCGGAGAGGTCTATGGCGAGGCCCGGTTCGTCGTCCCCTATACCTACCTTCAATTCATCTTTCCGGCCGTCATCGTGCTCAATATTCTCTACACGTCGGTGCAATCCGCGGTCTCGGTGATCTGGGATCGCGAATTCGGCTTCCTGCGCGAAATCCTGGTGTCACCGATGCCTCGCTCCCTGATTCTGCTCGGCAAGGTTCTGGGGGGCTCGACCGTCGCCATGGTGCACGGATCGCTGGTGCTTGCGCTCGCCCGGTTCGCAGATGTGAGCCTCGCGCCGGGTGACGTCCTTTACGGCCTCGTACTCATGTTCGGCTTGTCCTTCGCCATGACCTCCTTTGGAGTCGTCATCGCCAATCACATCCGCAGCTTCGAGGGCTTCGGGGTGTTCTCGAATGCCGTCATTCTGCCGCTCTATTTCACGTCGAGTTCGGTCTTTCCCCTCGATCCAGCCCTGACGCACTCCCAGGCACTCGTCGTCTACCCGGAGTGGCTCGTGTTCCTGGTTGAGATCAATCCCCTGACATATGCGGTCGATGCGTTGCGCGGAACATTCATTCATTTCCATCAATTCTCGCCGACGCTCGGTCCCGTCATCATCGTTACGATGGCGGTCGGGTTCTTCCTCATTGCGTTGTACAATTTCCGCAAGTTATGAAACCACCTCGGGGAGCAATCGATGACGTCGCCGGGCGCCGCGAAGCGGCGAATGCGGTCGTGACCACGAAGCGATCTGTCCCATGAGCGAGCGGCCTCGCTGGATCGGAGACTTGATCACGGTCGTCGGAATTGCGGCCCTGTTCGGCATCGTCTACCTGTTGCCGCCGGACACTTCGCTTGCTCAGGTGAAACAAGCCGGAATCCTGCGCGTCTGCGTGCCGACCCTCTATCCGCCGCTCGTGACCGGCAAGCCCGATGCGCCCGGATTCGACGTCGAGTTCTTGCAGGCTATCGCTAAACGCCTCGACGTCAGGCTGACCATCAACACCAACCCGGCCATGGGCCGCGATTTCAACCCGCGCAATTGGAATATCACACGTGCGCAATGCGAGATGTTGGCGGGCGGCGTTGTCGTGTCCGACACCACGCGATCATTCCTCGATACCACCCCGCCGCACCTGCGGACCGGCTGGGCCCTGGTCGCCGCGAGCATCCCGGAGCGACTGCAGGACTTGAAAATTGGGTTCTACGCCGGCTTGGTCGGTCTTGACCGCATCGCGCTCAGCCGGTTCCTGCAAGCCCATAAGTCACGCGTTGAGATTGTGGCCAGTGCGGAAGCGCTGGCCGAGGGACTGCGCGCGGGCCGCTTCGATGCCGGCGTCAGCGAGGCGCTGATCGCGCGCCAGATCGCCGGCGGTCTCGGCGCTCACGTCGCGTGGTTGCCGGAGACGCTCGGTCGCTACCCGATTGCGTTTGGACTGTGGAAAGGCGACCTCACGCTAAAGCGGCGTCTGGTCGAGGTAATCGACCAACTCGAAAGCGAGGGCCTGACGCGCGAACTTGCCGCGCGATACAAGATCGCACCTATTGACTCAACGATTGACGCGAGCTGACCGCGACGCGCGATGCACCCGCCCCTATTCTCTCGGCAACAGGTACCCGACACCATCCCGCAGCGGCTTCACCACCGGCTGCACGACCCCGGCCAGGATAAGAGCCGCCAGCGCGACGGCGGCGTAGGTCCCAAATCTCGCGAGATATGGCGCCAAGCTCGGACGAGCGGCGACCAGAAAAAGCGCGCCGGTCAATGGCGGCACCGGCAGAACGTTGAAGGCCACGAACCACGTACCCATCTCGACCGCCGCATTCAATATGGCGATGAAGGTCGGCACAGTGGCCGTGGGCGCAAAGCTGAGCACCGGGATGCGCAGCTCCAGGAGCAGGACAACGACCACAAGCGTCGTCGCAAGGCTGCCGCATACGCAGCAGATCAGGCCGAGGCGACCGAAACGCAGCGCTTTCGGATCGATTGCGATCGGCCGTATCCATCCGAGCTGGAACAGTACCATGGTGAGGGCACCGAGAACGTCCAGATGGCCGAACGGATTGAGCGTCAACCGCGATTCGAATTCCGGCCCGCGGTCGCCCATGGCTCGGGCGATGGCCGCAAGAGCAAAACCGTGGATCGCGCTGACGATAATGAATGCGCCGAACCGAATGATAAGCTGGTGGAGTGATAGGTCGAACATCGTTCGCGCACCTTTGCTTTGGGCAGCGCAGTATGGTGCTCGACGCGGCTAAGGACAAAATATTGTTGATCGCGTTCCCGCAAGCGTCCGGGCGATTGCCAAAAGCTCCCGGCTTTCATTGGAGAAAATTCATGGGGTCGGACGAAGCACACGACCAAGCCGAATCCAAAAGATCTCGGCAAGGAGGGACGATCAAACGGACTGACGAAATGGACCAGTGGGGAAATAGATGAACGAGTTCGTGCACGCGGTGCTCGCGCTGATCAATTCTTGGAGTAGCGCGCTGTAGGATTTTTACGTGCCCGACAATGCGGAACCGCGATTTTCGCCGACGGGCAATATGCCGGCGGGAAGCCTGCATCTTGCCCCAACCCTATTGTCGGCGCGATTTAAGCGGCGGCCGCCGTACGACACCATGATCGCTCCTGCCGCGATAGATCCGGGATCGCTGCTGCGCCGATCAGATGACCAACCGCAGCAGCGCTCGGCCTGATCGGGAGTTCAACTCCGTGACGTCCAGCGTACCGTCGTTGTCGGGATTCGCGGTGTTAAAGAGTCTTTCGACGATTGCCAGATATTCCGCCTTGGTCAGCGTGCCGTCATGATCCGGATCGCCATCCGCCAGTGCTTTTGCGCTCAGGCGACCTTTCAACTCGCGCCGGTCAAGCGTTCCATCGTGGTCACGATCGAGCCGATCGAACAGCGACGACGCCGCAGTCCTCGCCTCGTTGAGGTCGACAGTACCGTCGTGGTCAGGGTCGAGTGTCCGCAAAGCCGAAGGGGGCGCGTGCGCTGCGAACGCTTGTTGTCCTATCGATGCGGTACCAAGGATCACGGCAAGCAGAAGCAATCGGCTCGTGATGGTTTTCATGTTCGATGTCCTCAATAATCGCCAAATGGAGTCGCAAGCTCTGCAAGCCTCCTGCGTTATTCGGAGACATATGGCTACTGCCACTATTATTCTCAATATGGGAAAGCTGCCCTTCTTGACCGTCCTAGTCTGCTATCCCGGTGGCTGGATACCCTGACGAAGTGCTCCTGCCGTCAGTGCAATGTGCCGCACCGCGCTACTTTCGTCCGGATAGGTTCGAAATCGGGAATAATTCCCGGAACGATCGGGAACTCTGTCTGTGGAGCCACCCGGCAGATCGAATTACCTTTCCAAACAAAAAAGATCGGTGGTCGCAAGGGTGCCCCGCGCGTTCAGGTCGCAAGCGCGCGTGCCCCGATCTGGAGACGCGCCGGAGGGTGGCTATCCAGACTTTGCGGCTCGGATCTCTTAACGCCAGGAAAGGGAGCCGATGGATGGCATTGCCGTTGAGGATGACATTATTTTTTCTAGCTCTTGCATTCGCCACAGACGTAGGGGCGAAAGACTACGGTCAATACCGCAATGTTGATCCCGCAATTCGAAAATGGATCGAGGGACTGAGGGACAAGACGGGTCAGGGTTGCTGCGAAACCGCGGATGGACATCCCGCGGAATATGAATGGGACATCACCAGCAACCGTTATAGGGTGCGGATTGAAGGTGAATGGTACTTTGTTCCTGCCGATGCGGTGATAGATGAGCCCAACAAGCTGGGCTATGCCACAGTCTGGTATTGGTGGTCGTGGGGGTTGGATGGCAAAAAGACCCATCACATAAGGTGCTTTTTGCCGGGTCCGGGCGGCTGAGTCTGATCGCCATATCGCTTCAACGGGAACGCCCAAGAATCCGGCGATCGCGATAAGCGCAGGCAACCCAATTCACTAGCGCGCTCCCCGGATGAGATGACGCGGTTTGGTGTTTTCGCGGGTGGACGGAAACATGCTAAAATACCGCGTCGAAACATAGGGTGTTTTCTGGTGAGCCTGCGCCTTCGGTTGATCGTTTCGATTACGCTTGGACTGCTCGCAAGTCTTGCCTTCGGCGGTGCACTTACTTTCTGGCACGCCGCACACCAGGTTCAGACCGAAATGCAGGCGGCGATCGCGGTCGGCGAACATATTGCGCGGAACGTCGTTGATGATTCGAAGCTGAGTACCGATCGACGTCAACGGTTAGACCGTCTCATCGCGGAATTTGACGGCAATCGGCATCTTCAAGCTTTCCTCGTCAATCGGGACAACCAAGTGTCTCGTAAACTTGCTTACGAGTTTTGATGGTTATGGTCCGCTGATGCATGACAACCGAAACTTGTTCGATCCGACGCATGGCAATGTTGCGATTAGGCACGGATGGCCCGCCGACCGATGTGAGCTTGACGGCCGCGCGGCTCGCCATGCGCGAGCAAACGGGCGAAGGGGGCGGCCTGATCAACGTGGTGCCATGGGCGTTGATGGTGCCGTCCGCACTCGAAACTGTCGGCGAGAAACTTTTGAAAGAGATTCATCCGGTGGTTATCTCGGCCGTCAATGTGTGGTCGAACCTAACTCTTATCGTTGAACCTCGTCTGACCAATCCGCTGCAATGGTATATTATCGCCGACCCGTCGCACATGGATGGATTGGAATACGCCTATCTTGCCGGCGAAGAAGGCCCGCAAGTTTTCACTGATCCGGGATTTTCGATCGATGGTGTCCGATTAAAGGTTCGCCTCGATTATGGCGCGGGTTTTATCGAAACTCGCGGATGGTTCATGAACCCCGGTGGCCTCGAAAGCCCGTAATAGATCATGGCTGTAACTCTTACCGCCGCTCAAAAAGCCGCTGCCGTTGCCGCAGCCGCGCAAGCCGCGACCACGGCGGCGATGCAAGCCGCCTTGACCAACCTTTACGCCATACGGGACAGCGGCACTCAACGAAGCCTTACCAAGCTTGGCGAGGTTGAATTCGAGAAATGGTATCGATCGGATACCGAATTACTCGCCGCAATCGGTAGCCTTGAACGCCGGCTTGGCATTCAAAGAGTAACCAATATCGTTGTGCACGGTCACAAAGGTTGGTCGCGGCGAGATGATCGGTAACCCCACAGTTTAGGAGTAAACATCATGCGCAATTTTGTCAAACCCGGAAAAATGATCACTGTGTATGCCACGGAAAACTATGAGAGTGGCGACGGCGTAATTTCTGGCGCGATTTTCGGTATCGCCTCGACCAATGCCGTGGTCGGCCAGGAGGTCGAAATTTGCGTTGAGGGGGTATTTGCTCTCAACAAAGCGGCCGGCGCACTCGCGCAAGGCACCCCCGTCTATTGGACTGTGGGGTCTGGAACGATGCTAGGGAGCGTCGCTGCGGCGGGCACCATGAAAATCGGTGTTGTGTCAGATGCAGCCCTGGCCGGCGATGCCACGGTCAACGTGAGGCTCAACGGGAGCTTCTAGTGAAACTCACCTTCCCGGGCATCCAAAATAACGGCAAGATTTTTACCGTCCGCATGAACGCCCTTGCCGAGTCGCATTCCAAGGCGATCGGCATAACGGCGCGCAAGGCTGCGGCGTCAATGCGGCTGGCGATCAGTGCTGACATTCGCAGCGCCGGAAACTTTGGACCGAAATGGAAAAGCGCGGTCAAGGTCGAAACGGAAGCTGATCGCGACGGGGCCTTGATCACGGTGCGCTACAGCAGCTCGCCGCTTGGAGCGATGGCCGCGGCTTTCGAGGATGGCGCAACCATCGCCGCAAAATCGGGGTTCATGTTCATTCCGTTTTCGGACGGGCCAGGCGTGCACGTCAAGCCAAAGAACTTTCCGGGCGGCTTGCAATACGTGCAAGGCTCAGGCCGGCCGCTGTTGCTGTCGAAGCTCACGCGCAAGCCGGTCTATTTCGGCGTGCCATCGATCACGGAACCCAAGCTGTTCGATATCCAGGGCATGGTCATGGCCGTCGCGCAACGCATTCCCGCGATCTATGCCGAGACGCTGGCGCAAGAGTCCAAGTAAATGGCCCTGATATTGGTAGTGGGTCGGTTTTAATTTTTGAGCGATGATTTCATGTCCTCAACTCGGCGCCGCGCTACCGTGAGGATTCCCGGCATTTTGATCAACTTGGCGATCAACTCCTTCGTGGGTTTGATGCGCTTTGCCCGAAGAACATCTTTGGCGAAATTCTTGGCCGCCACGATAATTTCGGGCTCCAATTCGGCGACCAACGGCTTCGACGAGCGCGTTGCGGTCGCGTATCGCAGTTCAATCTCGGATTCCGTAACGCAATGCCCCTTTTTACAACGCCCATCATCACATGGAGCATCTTTGAATTCGCAATAGAAATTGGGTCGGATCGGACCTTCCGTCATTACTGACCGCCGCTCTCGGGATTGTGGCGCTGAATGAGCGACTTGATTCGGTGCTCAATTTCATCCGGCGACATGGGAGTGAGCCCGGTGGTGTTCTTCGCCCGGTGTAGGAGCATTCTTTGGACACTCTCGGGAATTTCAGCCCAATGGAGGATTACCGCTGCTCCTAGATATTGTAGGGCCACTTCCTCAACCGGATAGTTGTCGGGGTTGATGATTCCAAGACCAAGATCGGAGACAAGATGAGGCATTGTTAGCTCCTTTACGCCGATAATATCGGGGCTAGATGGCTCGGGCGAGCCCATCGTCAAGTCCGTCAAATCTCAAACTGATCACTACCTGGATATTCGACATGGCTTCGATATGAGCTAGTTCCAATTTTCGCTAAGTCATTGATTCCACTGGCGCGCCCTACGGGAATCGAACCCGTGTTTCCGCCGTGAAAGGGCGGCGTCCTGGACCGCTAGACGAAGGGCGCGGAGCGAGCGGGCGCGGCGACGTATAACGGCGTTCGCGGCTGGCGGCAAGCGAACGCGCGGGCGGAATCCCGCGTCACAAGCCGCCGGCTGCGGTCCGCATCCGCATTGCACCCGTCCTTTTAATGGCGGAACCCGCCGCCTACCATTTGCCGGTGTTCGGCATCGACTTCCATGGTTCCTGGGGCGGCAGCGCGGTGCCCTTCTGCAGCAGTTCGATGGACTGCTTGTCCGGCGAGCGCACGAACGCCATCACGCCGTCGCGGGGCGGCCGGTTGATAGTGACGCCGGCCCTTTGGAGGCGATCGCAGGTCGCGTAGATGTCGTCGACCTCGAACGCGAGATGGCCGAAATAGCGTGCCTCGCCATAGTCCTCGGCATCCCAGTTATAGGTGAGTTCGAGCAAAGGCGCTTCGCGCCCGGCCCGCTTGCTGGTGTCGACCACGGTCTTGTCCTGCGGGGCCGCCAGGAAGACGTTGGTGAAGCGGCCTTTTTCATCGGGACGGCGGCTGTATTCGACGAGCCCTAGCTTGGAGCAGAAGAAGTCGAGCGCGGTATCGAGATCGCGCACCCGCAGCATGGTATGGAGGTATCTCATGAGTGACCTTTCGGTTGGGCGGAGCCTGCCGGAACAGGGTGGCCCAGCAGGGCAATCAATCTGAATTTGGGTTATCCGGTAAGGCTATCAAGTCTTGCTATCAGGTGAAAATACATGATTGCGCCCGATCTGGAGACTGCCGTCGCAAGGCTGGACACGCTCGTGAACGAGGCAGAGACGGTCCTGCCGTTCACCGGCGCCGGCATCTCCACCGAAAGCGGCATTCCGGATTTCCGCTCGCCGGGCGGGCTGTGGACCAAGTACCGGCCGATCCCGTTCGACGAATTCATCGCGAGCGCCGCCATGCGGGACGAGTCCTGGCGCCGCCGCTTTGCCATGGACGCCCAGTTTTCCACAGCCCAGCCGGGCCGCGGCCACCTGGCTTTGGCGAGCCTCTACCGGCGGGGCAAAATTCCCGCCGTGATCACCCAGAACATCGACAATCTCCACCAGGCCTCGGGCTTCGCGGCCGATCATGTGGTGGAATTGCACGGCAACACCACCTACGCCACCTGCCTCGATTGCGCACGCCGTTACGACCTTGGCTGGGTCAGGGAGCGCTTCGAGGCGGCCGGCCATGCGCCGGACTGCCTCCACTGCGGCGGGTTCGTAAAAACCGCAACCGTCTCGTTCGGCCAGGCCATGCCGGAGGCCGCCATGCACCGTGCCCAGCAACTCGCCGCCGCGTGCAACCTGTTCCTGGCAATCGGTTCTTCGCTCGTGGTGTGGCCGGCGGCCGGGTTCCCGCTCGTGGCGAAACGGAACGGGGCGCGGCTCGTCATCATCAACCGGGAACCGACCGATTTCGATCAGGTCGCCGATCTCGTCATCCGCGGCGACATTGGGACGGCACTCGCGCCCTTCATCGCTGGTTGACCGCTACGCACCGGGTGTTGATCGGCCCGAACGGGCAAATTCCCCCACGGCCGGCACCGTGCGGCCCGAAAGTGCAGCACAGGCGACACCCGGTGTCGCCACCGCGCTGCGCCGCCTGCTACCGTGCGAGGTTTTTGATTCGCGCAGGCCGCACGATGTGCACAGGAGATCGCATCAGAGGTGCGGAAAAACAATTTTGTGCTTTTCCGCCGGCCGCACGATGTTATCCTCGCATTGAAAAATTCGCGAAGCGCCCGGAAGAGGCGCCTGACACAACGGCGGCGTGCGGCCTCATGGCGGCGGATGCGAGTGGGCCCAAAGGGCCAGAAGCGAGTTTCGGACTGGAGTCCGAAGGGCTGGGTGATTTTGTTGGCGATGCGACAGCAATCGTCATCGAGATCGCTGGGGTCATCAAGTGGTTCGACGTGTCGAAGGGGTTCGGGTTCATCGTTCCCGACAACGGCATGGCGGACGTGCTCCTGCATGTCACCTGCCTGCGTCGCGACGGCTACCAGACCGCCTATGAGGGCGCTCGCATCGTTGTCGAGGCGCTGCAGCGGCCGAAGGGCCTGCAGGCGTTCCGCGTCCTCTCTATCGACGAACTCGACGGCCGTTCATCCGGCGCAGATGCCGGCGCCCCGCACCCATGTCACCGTGACGCCGACCAGCGGGCTGGAGCGCGCTCTCGTCAAGTGGTTTAACCGCTTGCGCGGCTTCGGGTTTTTCACCTCGCGGCGAAGGAACGCCGGACATTTTCGTCCATATGGAAACGCTGCGGCGTTACGGCATCACCGAGCTGCGGCCCGGCCAGACCGTCCTGGTCCGGTTCGGTCCCGGTCCGAAGGGTTTGATGGCGTCCGAGGTCCGCCCCGATGGCGGGCCGCACATGCTCGCCTCACATTAGATATACGCGATACCCCGCAAGATATACGCGCTATCGCGCAGCCGACCACCTCGCGGTTTTGTCGGAACCCCGACCGATGGTGAGCGTGGCGCCCGCGTGATCGGTCGTGATTGTCGCCGGATTGCGATCGCGGCGCCGATGCGGTAAAGGCGGGGCATGAGCCCGTCCAAGGTGATGACCCGTCTCAGCTTCGCTCTGTTCGTGATCGTCGCGGCCGCGTGGTCGGCTGCGCCGTCGGCCCGCGCCGCGGAGCAGCAGACCCTGGAGATCGCATCCAAGACCGGCGTCCATGTGTTTGCGGTGGAACTTGCCGTCACCGACGAGGAGCGCCAGAAGGGCCTGATGTTCCGCCGCTCGCTGCCGCCCTCCTACGGCATGCTGTTCGACTTCAAGCGCGACCAGGAAGTGTCGTTCTGGATGCACAACACCTACGTGTCGCTCGACATGATCTTCATCCGCAGCGATGGCCGCATTGTGCGCATCGCCGAAAATACCGAGACCGAGTCCGACAAGCTCATTCCGTCCCAAGGGCCGGTTCGCTTCGTTCTCGAAGTGGTGGCGGGAACCGCCAAAAAGCTCGGCATCGAACCCGGCGACCGCGTCGCGTCGGCGGCGTTCCGCCGCTGAAAGCGTCCGCCCGGGTGTGAGGGCTGGCGGCCCGCGTGGCCGGCGCCGCGGGTTCGCCAGGGTTTCACCGCGATCGGCCTCGTGGTTGCTGGCACTCTACGAAGCGTGTATGCGATGGGCCGGGCGTGGTGCGCCCGCTGCCCCGGCGGGGTATAGCGCAGCCTGGTAGCGCGGGAGTTTTGGGTACTCCAGGTCGCAGGTTCGAATCCTGCTGCCCCGACCAACAAAATCAATGACTTGGTAGCGATTTTTGCCGCTAAATCTTCCCAGAAAGACGAGTTGGGAAGACCATAGGAAGTCAGCGACGAAAGACCGGGCAGGGTTCCCTTGAGCGGCGGGGGCAAAAATGAGTCAGCGTGCGTGAAAGCATCCATACCGCGGAGGCCACAGCGCGCGTCCTGGAGCCGCGTGCCGCGCTTAGCAACGCGCTCGGTCGGTTGGAAAATTCCGCGAAGATCCACAAGGCGCTGAAACATCGGTTCGGCAATCTGTACGGCTACACCAGCGACGAAGGGGGCATCAGGCATCCGCTGCTCGACGACGGCACCGCCAACGCTGACGAGACCGACGCCCCGTTCATGATCGAAGCATGCACTGCCTTCGTGTCTTATCTGATCAACAAGGCGCGTGCGGCAGGCTTGCCCTCAAAGTGCTAGGTTGATGCCAGGTGCCGCCAGCATAGGAGCGATGCCATGACCGATCCGATGCCCAGCGATTTGCGCGAGAAGTTTCACGAGGTGGTCGAAAATCACCTTCAGCACTGGCACGGCGTGCCGCCGGAGCCGCGGGTCATGCTCAACCGGAAGGATTTTTCGATCAGCGCGATCTGTGACCTTGTGGACAATCCGAATTTCCAGCCCGAGGACATGCCGCAAAATCTTGTGGCCCTTATCGGCGTCGAGACCGCCGCCGGGTACCCGCCGCTCACCGATCATTCGTATCAGGGCGGTGCGCGTCACGTGCGCTCGATCATTGAGCGGCGTCAGGCCGTGTTCAATGCCACCGCAAGCGCGGGCCGAAACTAGACCCGGCCGGCGATCTGGGCGGCGAGTAAAATCGCACTCGGGAGGCCTACGGTTAGCGCAGGCCGCAGTCGATGGCGTGCTCTCAGAGGCACTATTTAAAGGATAGGGCCGCTATCCGAGACCACGCGCGGAATGCCGCCACCGCATGCATGAAGTGGAGGGCTTCTGTTGCCAGGTGCCCTCCGAACCCCGAACAGGTTACGCCGCGAGGCGCACTTCGTTCAATGCAACGTTATCGTTTGCATTTAGATTTTGACCCGATAACGGCGGTATCATGCCGGGTACAATTCAGAACTTCTTCGCGAACATCGATCCTATTTCGCCCCCATCAGAAGCCAACCTGTAGGCCATCGGCCCACGCTCACCGTGATGAGCGCCTTAGCAGAGACTGGCTCGTGGTGGAGGCGCCGGGTACTGCCCCCGGGTCTGCCCGCAGTCCATTCAGAGTTTCAGCACCATCGTCTTGCGACTCTTGGACCTTATAGGCGCGATCGCTCCGGCACCAGCGAAATATGTCCAACCCCCGCCGAAAGGCTCGCCGCGCTATCGGCGCCAGCTCCCCGATCGGACGCTGCAGCGCGCCCGGCCGTGCCAATCGCCGTGGCCATTAATGGTTAGCGCCGGTTTAACGTGCTTGGATCGAGGCTTGCGGTAGCGTGGCCCGCTCTTCCGCGAGGAAGAGCAGGGCCCTGGTCCCCCTTAGTGCCGCATCAAGGGGATCGGGGCCCACTCAAACCCACGATGAGCCTGCTGCCAACTGCCGATTTCAAACCGTCCACAACGAAGGGGCTCCTCGGCCGATCGGAGCCCACCTTCATACGAGCTTCTAAACGAGTGAAGTTCCTTACCGACGCTCCGGCCGGCGCGGCGGCGCCGGGCTCCGCCACGCAACGGGCTAGTTCGTCACCAAATATTGCTTCATCGGCTCGGAAAGATAATCCTCGACCGGGAGCGAGCGGCGCAGAACCCCGCTATCGGTCATCATCTTGATCACCGTCTCCCAGGTCCTCTTGCTGACGTGATAGTCCCATTTCGGCATCGGCAGCTGTTTGAGCAATTCGGGACTGATGCCCGTAAAAGCGCCGACCTCGGCGAGTGCCATGTCGGGATCGGCGTTGAGCACGTCGATTGCTTCCTTGATGGATTTGTTGAAGCGTTCCACCGTGTCGGCGTTGCGTGTTGCGAAACTCGTCTTGACCCACCACACCGAGGTCGGCTGCCCGGGGATCGCGTCGACATAGGTCCAGGCCAAAATACGCCCGACGCCGGATGACGCAACTTGAGTCGTGAAAGGATCGATCAGGGAAACAGCTTCGACGTGCCCCGCCTTGAGTGCATTGACCATCGCGGGGAACGGCAATTCGACGAATTGAACGGTCTTGATATCAACTCCGCCCCGCTGCAGCACGGTTTGCGTGCTGATGGTATTCTGACTCGAGAGACTTGCGACGGCGACCTTCTTGCCGGTCAGGTCCTTGAGTCTTTTCACCTCGGAGTTCGCGAGAACCTGAAGCGAGCCGGTGTCCGGCGGCGCGTCGTGGGCGGTTTCGATCTGGAACAGGGCGACGAGGTCGATGCCGCCCTGTTTGGCCACCATGGCAATACCCGGAATGGCGACCATGATGTCGACCGCGCCGGATTGCCCGGCCGCGATCGCGCTGCTGCCGTTGGTGAATTCCGTGAGCGTGACGGCCAACCCGTTCTTCTCGAAAATTCCGTGCTTCTTGGCGAAATAATCGGGGGTCTGCGACGTCGACTTCATCGTCCCGACCTTGAGCGGCGTAAGGGACTGCGCGGTCGCGGACACCGAGACGATGCACGCCGCAATCGCAACGGCTGCCCGGAGTGCGGATCCACCACACAATGCCGGCCACCACACTCGTTTGAGTCGGTGGTTCCGCGACCCGTCCATTGGCTTCTCCAGCACGCCGAACCCGCGCGGCGCTTTAGAAAAACCTATCACGCATGTCTTGCGAGTTCCACCGCTCTCTGTGCGGCTGGGCGCCGCAATCAATGGCAAGTAGAGGTCATGGCCTAGGCAATCGCGGACTGTAAAAGTAGCAATGCCGCGCTCACCTGCGGCAAGCACCAATTTGACTGCCCGTTCACCTCTTAACTAGGATAAACACGAAGTGGCGGCTGCCGAAGCGCGCGGAGTGTTCGATGAACGAAACCGAAATCCCCGTCATTGATATTTCGGGCGAACGCCCCGGCGATGCCGAGCGAATTGCGCGCCAGATCGACAGCACGTTCCGCGAAATCGGCTTCATGACCATCGTCGGTCATGGCGTTCCGCGCCAATTCATGATGGACGTGGACGCAGCCGCAAAGGAGTTCTTTGAGCGGTCCGCCGCCGATAAGCTGAAGGCGCGCAGCCCGACCGTAAAGGGCAATCGGGGCTACATCGCCGAAGGCGCCGAGGTGGTGGATAAAAAGCCCGACCTGAAGGAGTCCTTCGCCATGGGCCGGCTGGCGCCGCCGCCCGAGAATGGCAAGGCTACCGACGCGACGCGCAAGTTCGAGCCCAACGTGTGGCCGGACGATCTGCCTGGATTTAAGTCGGCATTCGAAGGCTACTACCGTGAAATGGAAGCGCTGTCGTTCCGGCTTCTCCATCTCTTCGAAATCGCACTTCGTTTGCCTGGGGGCTACTTCAAGCCGCTGTTTTCCGAGCACGCCAGCATCCTGCGCGTGCATCATTATCCCAAGCAGACCGTCGCGCCGCTTCCCGGCCAGATCCGCATCGGTGCGCACGCCGACTACGGCGCCTTCACCATCTTGAAAGTCAAGAAGGGTCCGGGAGCGCGTGGCTTTCAGGTGCTCAGCAAGCAAAACAACTGGATCGACGTCGAGCCGCACGACGAGTCGTTCCTCATCAACATCGGGGACCTGATGATGAACTGGACGAACGACAAATGGCAGTCGAACGTCCATCGCGTCATAAATCCAAAGGATGATTCCGAGAATGTCGGACGTTACTCGGTCCCATTCTTTATCCAGCCCAACTACAATGCGCTGATCGAGTGCATCCCGAGCTGTCTCGAAACCGGCGCCTCGCCTCGGCATTCTCCCATCAGTGCCGGTGATTATCGCGCACAGAAGATGGCGGGACTTTACGCCCGTGCATGAGATGCGCGGGCATGACGTGCGCGAGCACAAGGGGCGCGGGCGTCCGGTGAACGACGCGGCGCCGTTCGATTATGGCCGCACGACCGACCTGGGGAGGCGCTAGCTGAACCCGGTACAACTCTCCGATATGAAACTGCCCATTCCGGTCTCGGCGGTGCTGCAGCGCCTGCACGACGAAATGCCGGCCGACCACTTCACGCTCGCCTGGCTGATGGGCAGCCTGCATACGCACTCCTTCGGTATCATCACGCTCCTGCTCGCCCTGGCCGCAATCGCACCGGGGGTGTCGATCGTGGCCGGCCTGCCGCTCATGGCGCTGGCGCTACAGATGATCGCGGGCCGCTCATCGCCGGCTTTTCCGCGCCGCATCGCCGAGCGGCCTTTGCCGACGCGGCCCCTGGCCGCCGCGGTGCAACGAGCCATTCCGGCGGTGAGATATCTTGAGAAGCTCATCCATCCGCGCTGGGGTGCCGCGCACGGAGCGACCAAGCACGTCGTCGGTATTGTGATCTTTATGTTGAGCGTCATGCTGGTGGTGATTCCGCTCCCCTTGAGCAACGTCATCCCCGCCGGCGTGATAGCCCTGATAGCGCTCGCCCATCTCGAGGAGGACGGGCTTTTGCTCTCGATCGCGCTCCTCGCCGCCATCATCGTACTGACCGCCGTGGTGGCTGCGGCCCGGGAGATGGTTGTGCTCTGGTAGCGTGGTGGTTCTGCGCGTATGCGCCGATGGTGGAACACCGCCGTTGTGACGGGCATCACAGAATAGGCGATTACCGGTTTCCTCCTGCTGGAATTCGAGAACCTGTCGCGTTCGACCGCCGACCAACTGTGCGTATCGGCAAACTCCACAGGAGAGATTAATGACCACACGCACGTCCGGTTTCCCTCTCGCGGCGATCGCCGCCATCGCCACCGTCGCGCTTGCCCCCGGTAGTGCCTCCGCGCATTCCGCGGGCGGAAACTTCGGGGGAGGCTATTCGGCATCCGTCGGTTCCGCTGCCGGGATGCGTGGCGGCTACGTTAGCTCGCCCTACGGCTACTCCAACGTCAGCCACTACTTCCAGGCGACGTCTTCAATTCCGCGGCTGGTCGGGGGCCATACGCACATCCGGACCAAATCGGCGATCCCCCGCGTGGCGGGCACCGGCAATGCAGGCGGCCATAAAAACATCCCAACAAAGTCGGCGATCCCGAGCCTTATCGCCGGCCACAGCAATATCCCGACAAAGTCAGTGATCCCCCAACTTGTCGGGACGGGTTCGACAGGCCCAACCGCGCCTCCTCCGCCAAAGCCGGTTCGGGCGCCCCTTATCGGCACCGTTGACTTGGATACCGTGGACAGCGACGTCAGTTGCCTGACCAAGCGGTATCTCGCGGATGGCTCGATCCTATTCGAGGATTTGTGCAAAAACGAAGCGGCGATAACCCCCGCCTCGGCAACCGCGACCGAGGAGCGCTAACAGCAATCGACAGCGTCGGACGGGACCGCAAATGGTCCCTCCGGCCGCACCCGACCAACCTCCACCTTGACGGTCGAAACCGTTCCTGTATGCCCTGCAGTACAGGTCGCATTCCGTCGCGACGCAGCCCGGCGCGACCGCACGTTCGATTGATCGAGGGGCGCCATTGCTCATGACCACCGCACGCATCTACAAGCCCGCCAAAACCGCGATGCAATCCGGTACCGCCAAGACCAAGCTGTGGGTGATGGACTTCGAGGCGGACGAGCCGAAGGAAGTGGAGCCGCTGATGGGGTGGACGAGCTCCGGCGACACCCGCCAGCAGGTGCGGCTGAGGTTTGCCACCAAGGAAGAGGCGATCGCCTATTGCGAGCACCACCAGATTCCCTATCGGGTGTTCGACCCCAAGCCGCCTAAGCGGCGGGTGATTGCCTACGCCGACAACTTTGCCTATTCGCGCCGCACGCCTTGGACGCACTGAACGGGACGCGGCCGGGACTGGCCGTAGCCTCGCCCGGGCCCGGTCACCACAAGGAGCAGGCGCCCGCTCCATCGATTGCGTCGAAGGCGTTGCCGCCGGTCTCGACCGGGTTGCCGGAGGAATTTGGCGGGCTCGCGCGCTGACGGTTGCGGGTGGGAGGTGGGACATGAGGCTCGTTCTGACAGCCGCATTCGCGGTCGTCCTCCACGGCAGTGTTGCGGCCCAGGTTTATCCGACGCGGCCGATCACCTTGGTGGTGCCGTTCCCCGCCGGTGGCCCTAGCGACGTTGTTCCGCAAATCCTCGGCGAGCACATGCGCGCCTCTCTCGGCCAAGGCATCGTCATCGAGAACGTATCCGGTGCCGGCGGCAGCATCGGGATGGGCCGTGTCGCCCGCGCCGCGCCCGACGGTTATACGGTCGGGGTCGGTTCCTGGAGCACGGGCGTCGTCAATGGCGTCATCTATAATCTTCAGTACGACGTGCTGAGTGATTTCGAACCGGTGGTTCTGCTCCCGGCCAATCCTCTGTTCATCGTCGCCAAAATCACACTCCAGGCACGCAACCTGGCTGAATTGCTGGCGTGGATGAAGGCCAGCAAGGAGGACGTGCTGGTGGCGACCTCAGGCGTCGGCACTTCGCCACATGTCGCCGGCATCATGCTGCAGAAGCTCACCGGCGCCCGCGTGCAACTGGTGCACTATCGCGGCGGGGCGCCGGCGCTGCAGGATCTGCTCGCCGGACAGGTCGATCTGTTCATGAACCAGGCGTCGATCTTTCTGCCGCATCTGGGGGACGGCAAAATCAAAGTGTTTGCGGTACTGGCCAACAGCCGCCTGCCGCAGGCGCCCGACGTTCCGACCGTGGACGAGGCCGGGCTGCCGGGATTTTATCTATCCTCTTGGAACGGAATTTGGGCGCCCAAGGGAACCCCCAAAGACGTCATCAATAAACTCAACGCCGCCGCCGTCGACGCCCTGGCCGATCCGACCGTGCGTCAGAGGTTCGCGGATTTGGGTCAGGTCATTCCGCCTCCGGATATGCTGACGCCGGAGGCGTTCGGCGCTTATCAACGAGCCGAGATCGAGAAGTGGACGCCGGTCATCACGGCAGCGGGCGTCAAGGTGCAATAATCCAAACGCCGCGATGGGCGCGCATGAAAACCTCGGCGGTCCGAAAAGCGGCCTTGAAGGATTGGTGGCGCGATTTCTTTGCCCCCATCATCGGGGAAGTGCTGTTCATTCCGAAAGGGCACCAGACGGAACTCGAAGTCGCGCAAGTCATCAGAAAATCGAAAGCCAAGGCGCCGCTCGCGATCCTCGATCTCGCCTGCGGTACCGGACGACATTCGCTGGCCTTCGCGGCGCGCGGGTTCAAAGTGACGGGGCTCGATTATTCGAAGCCGTTCCTGCAGGAGGCGAGGAGGGCCGCCGGGAAGGCCGGCCGGCAGGTCAGTTTCATTCACGGCGACATGAAAAATCTCAAGCCGCATTTTGCCGCGAACGAGTTCGGCCTCGTCGTGTCGCTGTTCAACAGCTTCGGCTATTTCGCAAACCGCCGTGACGACCTCAAGATGCTGAAGGCGGTCTATCGCGTGCTCGCGCCCGGAGGGGCATTCGTCATCAACACGCTCAATCGCGGCGGTGTGGCGAAGCGGTTGAAGGAACCGCTTCAGATCGGTCGCGAACCTTTGCCGAACGTCTTCATGATCGACATCGCGCGATATGACTCCCATAAGAGGGAGGTGCTCGCGGAATGGACCATCGTCGACGCCAGGCACCCGAAGGCCAATATCTTCCGGCGGTCATTCAGGCAGAATGTCTACTCACACGCAGAGCTTCGCAAGCTGTTGAACGCGGCTGGGTTCAGGATCGAAACGACATGGGGAATGCTGGCGGGTGGCCCATTTCATGCGGGAAAGACCTGGCACCAGACCATTGTGGCGCGGAAGCCGCTGTCTGATTAGAGCGGATTCTGATGATGTTGAACCGCCTCTCCAAGTCATGGCCGGGCTTGTCCCGGCCATCCACGCCTTTCTCGCTGAACCGTCCGAGGAAGACGTGGATGCCCGACAAGCGCGGGCATGACGATCGAGAGAGGTGATTCGATCGCATCGAAACATGCTCTAACTCAAGAAAAACGCATGATCAGCTTTAAGAAGCGCCGAAGCGGTCCTCACTTTTGCGCTTGCGGAAAATACCGTCTGTCGGGCGGCAACTGGCCCTTCTTGATCGGCATCAAATACCCGTCCCAGCTCATCAGATAAAATTCCTTACCGACCTTGACGTAGGGCGAGCCCTCCAAACAACTTGTCGGGGACCAGTTAGGATATTTTTTCGGGGTGCGCCGGTATGTCTTGTCGACTGTCCAAGGCTGCGTCAACGCGTGGTCGAATGCGGTGATCACGTCGTGCAGGACGTTTGGGTCCTTCTTGTCCAGAAAGATTCTTTCCTTGAACGTCAACTCATTATCGAAATGCAGCGGAAGGCCAGTCGAGTTGTAAACGCGAGGTCCCTTGAACGGACCGCGGGTCTCGACTTCGAGCACGTCGTAGATGCCGCTGCCCTCCCCATCGATCCACTTGCCTATGGAAAAGCCAAGATACGCCGGTTCCTGGTCCGTAGGCCAAGGGCGTCCATCAGTGAAAATGTGCCGCAACTCGGATCCGGCCGAGATATAGGTCGTCTCCGGCGTTATGACGTATTCGAACGTTCCTATCGACATCATGGTCGGCATGCCGGCCGGCAAGCAAGAGGCATGATCCAAGAACAGGCCCTGACCACCGAGCGCCTGGTCGTCCAGGCTTTCTTGGTAGATCTTCTTGTATTCTTCCGTCAGTGGTGCGTCCTGACGCCGCCCGTATGGCTTGCTCGGATCGAACCTCAATTGCTGACCTTCCATGCGGGGGACGATGGCGATCCACTCGCCTTTCCAGTCGGGGTATTTCTTGTCCTCAGCATGAGCACTGCCAACCGTCACCATCAGCAAGGTGGTCAATGCGAGGACCTCAAGCGCGCTTTGATAGAACATGATCACCCTCCCAGCGTCGTCGGATCATTTGCCTGATCGCTATTCACGCGACTGCAGGCTAACATAGTCCGCACCGGAGGCAATCGACGACCAATTGGCCGCGCTCGCGGCCGATCTCACGCGCCGCGACGTAACAGTGATTGCGGAATTTCATTGACCCGGCGCAGGCTTCCTTTTGTCTGCCGTGACCGAAAGCCGGCACACGCTAAGTGTCGGAAGGGCGAGATGGCCAATAAGCGACATCATTCGATAATACGGTCAGCGTTGGTCAGCGCTGTCGTCGGGATTTTGAGGCCAAGTTTGGCGGCGGTTTTGAGATTCAGGGACAGCTCGACGTTGTTGAAAAATCTACAGGAAGATCGTCGGGCTTTTCGCCGCGCAGGATTCTTCCCACACTTAAAAATCTCGATCCACTTCTGATACATCTCGGGCGAAGCGCCAGGAATATGAAGGTGCTCCGAGGCGCTGCGGTCGATCTACCGCGCCTATGAAGCCGGTGATCTAGTGTTGTGGTTCCAACGCTTGGTTCCCAATATTGTCATCGCCCGGCCTTGACCGGGCGATCCAGTAACCACGCGCGTGAGGCACTGCCTAGCGCCGCGCCGCAACCTCCTGCGGGCACCCGCTTTCCCGCCCCAACAGGCATTGCAAAATCGTGTCAAAAATGGCACATTCAGCCTTGGATGATTGATCGGACGAAAAAATTGCCCGCGCGATTTTACGTTAGCGCGGGGGGACGCAGACCGGTTCGTGATTGGATTCTCGGATTGCCAGATGTCGACCGACACACGATCGGAAAGGACATCCAGAAAGTCGAATTCGGATGGCCGATCGGGCGACCCCATTGCGCACCTCTCGGCAATGGTTTGTGGGAGGTGCGTAGCACGCTCGACAAGAGCAGCCGGATTGCGCGGGTGATTTTCTGCATGGGCGACGGTCATATGATCTTGCTGCACGGCTTCATCAAGAAGACCCAAAAGACGCCGCAGGCCGAATCGACCTTGCCCTGAAACGCATGAAGGAGGTGACGTGATGTCCCGGAAACGAAAAGGCCGCGTGAGCGAGGAGACCTTCGACGACTTCCTTGCCGGCAAGGGCATGTTGGAGGCGTGCGAAGATCACGCCGTCAAGGAACTGATCGCGGAGCAGCTTGCCGCCGCGATGGAAGAGCAAGGGATCACCAAAGTTGAGATGGCGGCGCGGATGAAAACCAGCCGCCGCCAGCTTGACCGGCTTTTTGACCCCACGATCCCATCTGTCACGCTCGACACGTTGCGGCGCGCTGCAAGCGCCGTCGGTCGGGCGCTTCGTATCGAATTGGTGTGAGGCGTCATGCATGGCTGGCGCCATTGTCTTTAACGCCTCATCATCCACCTCACCTCGGCTTTCGCATCGTCGCCGGTAGCGCCGCGCCGTCACTTCCGGAATGCTTCAGACCTTTGCGCGCGACGATCGGGGTTTGTAAACTTACGGCATGCTTACCGGGACCATCATCTACATTGTAGGACCGCCGGGCGTCGGGAAGTACACGGTTGGCCGCCTCCTCGCCGAGCAACTGGATTGCAAGTTGGTCGACAACCACTATTGGCTCAATGTCATCTTCTCCCTCATCGAGCAGGACGGCGTAACGCCCCTGCCGCAAACTGTTTGGCCCCTTGTCGGCAAAGTCAGAAGCGCGGTTCTGGAGACCATCAGCGCCATCTCGCCACCGCAATGGAGTTTCATATTCACGCATTCGGCGCTCAACGATCCGGCCGAGCTGGTGATTTACGAGAGTATCAAGGACGTTTCAGAGCGCCGGGGCTCTCGCCTGGTCGTCGTGCGCCTGTCCTGCCGTAATCCCGATGAACTCGCTCGCCGTGTTGCGATGCCGGAACGACGCGTTCGCTTGAAGGAAGCGGACGCCGCCGGGGCGCGCAGACACGCGCTGCTCCCGACCCTCGATCCCGGTCATGCCCACACCATCATTGTGGAGACGGATGGGCTTGCCCCCGAGGACGTCGCTCGGCGGATCGCGGACGAGCTTCAGGCTTGATTGTATTCCGCGATGCCGCGGCGGCTAGTCTAGCCGATAACATCCGGTTTGCTGTAGGCGCCCGGATCGTTCATCAGCGCGAATTGGGAACGCCGAAATTGGCGACGCCTCGCGTTTCACCCCGGCAAGGCTACGAGCGGACAACCCGATCCTCTGGGCACTTGTACCAGCTGCCGCTCCGCCCATTTCACCTGAACGATCGAGTTGACATAAACCAACGGAAATCGAACCAATTCGACCAGCCGCCTCACTAAATTCGTGGAGTTGTCAAAGAGGAGACGTGTCATGGGCCGGGCAGATGATGAGGCTGAATTGGCGAGGTTAAGCACAAGAGTTGCGCAGCTTGAGGAAGAGCGGGATTGGAGGAAGGCGGACTGGCAAAAGCTTCGAAACAAAGCCAAAGTCATTTTATATGGATATTATGTTATATTCTTCGTGGCTTTCATATATGGTCAGTTCTTTGAAAACGATAAGCTTTTTAGTCTTCTTTGGATTTGTGTTTTGTTTTCAATTACGCCGATAAATTTGCTGACTTAGGCTCCTGTTGGCGCCAAGTCAACCGGTTGGTCTTGGTGGTGAAGATAGCAGTAGTCTCCATCGGTTCGCCGCGCACCTGAATTACCGGCTGTGGTCGGTTGGTGGCATCGTGAGGGCTGGTCAAGCAAGACTTGGGCGACCGCTGATGGCTATGACGACATGGTGTCGGGTGCTCTGTGCCGGCGCTGGCCTGATAATGGTCGTTGGCGGCCTGTTGACATTGGGAGGCAATAGAGAGGATGCCGTGCTCGCCGCCGCCGCGCTTGGCGGCTTGTTGGTGGCGGGGAGGCGCTGGTACTAAGTCACTACCGGGCGCGTGAATCGGCGGATCAAAAGTGAGACCTTTCGAATGACAATTCTGCGATTTGCGCTCTGCGTCGGTGCGATCGGCTTGGTGTGTCTGGTCGAGCCGACGCAGGCCTTGAAGCGGCGGCCTACGGGGTGCGATTGGATCGGGGGTGATTTCGCCGAACCGGGCGAGGTGATTTTCAACACCGGCTGCCGCGGCGGTGGCGCCCGGCGCCATGTCAGCAGGCCGGTTGAGCAAAAAGACGAGCCGCCGAAGCTGCTCGATCGTGTAGGAGCACGCGCGCCGGTCGATTACGGCGCCACGACGCGCAAGTCGATTGGCGCGGGGGTCGAGCGTTTCCAAATCGTCGGTGGAACGGTTGCGTACGGTCTGGGCGGCGGGGGACGCCTGTGGCGCTTCGCTCTTGGCGGCCAGGACTCCACGATGGTCGCGCAGTCCGTCAGTAAATTTCGTGCCACGGAGGGAGGCGCGCTCTTTGTGCTGGAGAAAGACGGCACGCTCTGGCGGGCTGAAGGTGACGGCTCTAATCGGACTTTCGTCGATCACGATGTCGACGACTTCCAGCCGATCGGAGATTTTGTCTATGTCGCCGGGACGGACAAACGGTTGCGGCGGGTGCATGCGGACGGCAAAGGCCGTGACGTGGTGGACGAGAATGTCGCGGCGTTTCAAGCGATAAATTCTACTCTCGTGTTCGTTCTCGGAACCGATGGAGCATTATGGCGCGAGACCGGAGATTTTCATAATCGCATCAAGGTCGGGCAACCGATTGCCGCATTTGAATATGTCGCGGACGGCGATACGGCATATGTTTTGACTCCCAGTCATATTTTGTGGCGCCAAAGCGGAACGGATACGCCGCGGCAGGTGGACCACGACGTCGCGGCTTTTCACGCGGTGGATATGAATCTTGTCTATGTCCTCGCAACTGATGGGCGGCTCTGGCAAGAATTGGGGGATCGATCGCAAGCGGTGTTGGTCGACGGCGATCTCGCGGTGAAATTGGGCGCGGGTGCCTTTCAGTTTGCCAGTACGGGCGATGTCGAGGGGCAAGCCATCTATATGCTCGACCGCAAACATGAATTGTGGGCCGAGACCATGCCGTCCGCGCGAGGCCGCGGCTCGGCGCGCTCACCTTGAAGTGCCCCTACAGCTGACGTTCGTTGGCGCGCGGGCAATCGCGCCGGTGATCGTCCAAAGACAGAGTCCACAGGCAGAGCTTGACTGACTAGGAATAGTCCTATATCGTAAGATGCTTATTTCGGCTCAGGTCCGGGCGGGGGATCGGACGCGCAATGATAACGATGGAGCCGGAGAAAAAATGGCGAAACGAACCCACCGCGCGGTCCTGGGCCGGATCCGTCTGTTGGAAAACAAAGCCACGGCAAGATAAACGTCCGACGCAATTGGCGAAACAAAGCCACCGATAGGGAGGTGCGTGCGGTGGCACACTATCCGTAGAGAGCAAACTGCAGTCTTTACCCGAATTCCGCAAATTCGGGTGTGGACCGGGAGCCCGACCGCGGCGCGACATCGTGACGACGGTGCGTTTGAGACGCCTTAAAATTCAAATCGGCCCCAAATCGCGGATGACAGGACCGCCCGTCATGGGTAATTTAGGACTTAGCGGTTTTCGTCAAAATGCCCGGTAGCGGCGCACCGATTGATCGCACGGCGCCCCGGTTGGGGCCGCAAATGGAGGAACTCATGTCTCGCAAAGACCCCGCTCGCAAAGACTCGGCTCGCAAAGGTCCAAATCTTGAGGGCGTCGACGTCAGCCGCCGGAAATTCATGGCCGGGGTGGCCGTCACCGGAGCCGCGACGGCGGTCACCGATGCGGCCCGCGCCGCGCCCGCGCCGATTACCGAGACCGCCCCGGCGCCGCGCCCGTCGGCGCTGCGGCCCGATGCCCACATGGCGGCAGCGGAAACCGGCGTTCCGAAGGAACTCGCGAAGACCACCGGCCCGGACGGCTCGGACTTCATGGTCGATGTGATCAAGTCGCTGAACATTGACTATGTGGTCTCCAACCCGGCGTCGAGCTTCCGCGCGCTTCATGAATCGCTGATCGACTACGGCGGCAACACCAAGCCTGAATTCATCACCTGCATGCACGAGGAATCCTCGGTCGCAATGGCGCACGGGTATTTCAAGACCACTGGCAAGCCGCTGATGATGATGTGCCACGGCGTCGTCGGTCTGCAGCACGCCACCATGGCGATCTACAATGCCTGGTGCGACCGCGTTCCGCTGATTGCGATCGGGGGCACCGATCTCGATGCCGCCTACCGGGCGCCCGGCGTGCCGACCTATCACGCCGCCCAGGACATCAACGCCATCGTCCGCGACTACACCAAGTGGGACGACCAGCCGGTTTCGCTGCAGCATTTCGCCCAATCGTTCGTGCGCGCCTACAAGATCGCGATGACGCCGCCCCATGAGCCGGTAATGATCGCGCTCGACCTTGGCCTCCAGCAGGAGCCGATCAAGGCCCATGAGCGCGAAAGCCTCTACATCCCGAAATACGTGGCGACCTCGCCGCCCCAGGGCGACACCGGCGCCGTTCGGGAAGCCGCGCGATTGCTCGCCAATGCGGAGCGTCCGGTCATCGTCGCCGATCGTGCCGCCCGGACGCCGGCCGGCACCAGGATGGTGATCCAGCTTGCCGAGGCCCTCCAGGCGCCGGTAATCGATCAGGGCGGCCGGCTCAACATGCCGAACACCCATTATCTCAATCAGACCGCCCGCGCGGGTGCGCTGATCTCCAATGCCGACGTGATCATCGGGCTCGAACTGTCCGACTATTGGGCGACCGTGAACGCGTTCGTCGACAACGGGCTTGAAGGCGTCGGCGTCAACGAGAGCCGCATCAAGCCGGGCACCAAGCTGATCGGCATCAACTCGACGCTGCTCGCCACCAAGTCGAACTACCAGGACTTCCAGCGCTTCCAGTCCCTCGACATCGAGATGGCGGCGGACGCCGAGGCGACCCTGCCGGCGCTGATCGAGGCGGTGAAGTCCGCGATCCCGGGCGAACGCCGGGCCGCGATCGAAAAGCGCGGCGCCGATCTCAAGAAGGCGTGGGGAGATGCGCGCGAGCGCACCAAGGCCGCCGCCGCGGTCGCATGGGATGCAAGCCCGATCTCGACCGCGCGGATGACCATGGAACTCTATAACCAGATCAAGGACCTCGATTTCTCGCTGGTTTCGAGCTCCGGCAATGTCAGCGGCTGGCCGAACCGGCTGTGGCGCATGGAGAAGCACCACAACTGGATCGGCTCCTCGGGCGGCGCCGGCGTCGGCTACGGCTCGCCGGCCGCGGTCGGCGCGGCGCTCGGCAACCGCGACATCGGCGGACGCTTCTCCGTCTCCATTCAGGGCGACGGCGACTTCATGTACGCGCCCGGCGTGCTGTGGACGGCCGCGCGGCACAAGATTCCGCTTCTCAGCGTGATGCACAACAACCGCGGCTATCATCAGGAAGTCATGCACGTGCAGCGCATCGCCAACCGGCGCGACCGCGTCGCGGCGCTCGGCAAGGACCGCAGCCCGATCGGCACCAGCATCGAGAATCCGGATATCGATTACGCCAGCCTGGCGAAGTCGATGGGCTACTGGAGCGCCGGCCCGATCAAGGATCCGGCCGAGCTCGGACCGACCCTCAAGCGGGCGGTCGAGGTGGTCAAGGCAGGCCAGCCGGCGCTGGTCGACGTGTGGACGCAGCCGCGGTGAGGACAGTTATGAAATTGCGTAGTGTGACTGGTAGCGTGACACGTCGTGTGACTCTAATGCGACTGTTGGGCTGGCGGCGCTTGCCGCCGCCCTGTTGATCGGCGGGGCCACCGCATCGGCCGCTTCGGCGGACCGCGGCCGGGTCGAATTCCTCAAGCATGGTTGTTGGCAATGCCACGGCGAACGCGGGCAGGGCGGCGTCACCGGTCCGAAGCTCGCCCCCGATCCGCTTCCGTTCGACGCCCTGTCGAACTTCGTGCGGACCACCAACCGCAACATGCCGCCGTTCCGCAAGGAAATCCTTTCGGATGACGACCTGGCGGATATCTACGCCTATCTCCAGTCGATGCCGAAGGGCCCCGACCCGAAGAGCATCACGCTCCTCGATCCGTGACCTGAATCCAAGCGCCCCGTAGCCCGGAAGAGGAACCGCCCCTTTGCGGTCCCTTTTCGGGGGCGGCGGTGCTTGGCCGTTCCCGGATGTCGCTTCGCTCACCGGGCTACGACAACCCGCCAGGCGCTCGCGCGTGCAGCGACCCATCCGCGGCGTGCCCCGATCGTTCGTTGACCATCGGCTGATCATCCCTTCATCATCCCCTTGGCAATCCCGCGTGGCCGACTAAATCTTGTGGCGCCCGGACAGGGCAGGGGCGCGCCGTTGAACCTTCCCAATCTGATTACCATCGCGCGCATTCTGCTGGTGCCGCTCGTCGTGTGGGCGATCGCCGAGGGCGAAATGCAGGTCGCGTTCCTGCTGTTCCTCGTTGCCGGTCTCAGCGACGCGATCGACGGCTTTCTCGCCAAGCGCTTCGGCATGACGAGCGAACTCGGCGCCCATCTCGATCCGCTCGCCGACAAGGTGCTGATCGTCTCGATCTACATCGCGCTCGGTATCGCCCAGGCGATCCCGGGCTGGATCGTCATTCTGGTGGTGTCGCGGGACATCTTGATCGTCGGCGCCCTCATGCTGGCGTGGTTCCTCGGCAAGCCGATGCGGGTGAAGCCCGTCCTCGTCTCCAAGCTCAACACGGTGGCGCAGATCGTGTTTGCCTGCCTGGTGCTGGGCGCGCTCGCGTTCCGGGGCGGTTCGTGGTGACCGAGAACGTCGTCATGATGGTCGTCGCGGCGTTGACGCTCGCCTCGGTCGGCTTCTACCTCCGCGAATGGGTCCGGCACATGAGCGCGGCCTGACGGTACCGGCGACCGGCCTGCGCCGAAAAAGTAAATGGCCGCCACACGGTAACGGCGTTACAACCAATCTGCTGCATGATGCGATCCTGCCATGCGCGGGACCCACCATGACCATCAGACGCCAGGTCGCATTCTGGATCGCCGCGCTTGCGACCTTGATCGCGCTTGTCTGGCTCCTCCACGACATCCTGCTGCCGTTCGTCGCCGGCATGGTGGTCGCCTATCTGCTCGATCCGCTCGCGAGCCGGATCGAGCGGCTCGGCGTCGGTCGGTTCGTGGCCTCCGTCACGCTCATCGGTCTGTCCGGGTTCGCGGTGGTCTTCCTGTTCATGCTGATCGCGCCAATTCTGCTGATTTCAGCTTATGGGCTTCGTCGATGCGCTGCCCAGCTACGTGGCGCGGCTGCAGGCGGTTGTCGCCGACCCCAACCGGCCATGGCTCACCAAGCTGCTGGGCGCGTCGCTGAGCGAAGGCGACCTGTCGGACGTCACCAAGCAGGCGGCCAACGGCTTCGTGCTGTTCCTGCGCTCGATCATCGCCGGTGGCCGCACGCTCGTCTCGGCGTTTTCGCTCCTGGTGATCACGCCGGTGGTGGCGTTCTACATGCTCTACGATTGGCCGCGCATCATCACGGCCGTCGACAGTTGGCTGCCGCGCGCCCAGGCCGCCACCATCCGCTCGCTCGCAGGCCAGATCGATGCCGCGATTGCCGGCTTCATCCGCGGGCAGACCGGCATCTGCCTTATCATCGCCTCGCTCTACGCTCTTGGCCTCTCCATGATCGGCCTGAATTACGGCCTCCTGATCGGCGCCGTCACGGGCTTTCTCAGCTTCATCCCCTATGTGGGATCGCTGACCGGGTTTCTGCTGGCGGTCGGTGTCGCGCTTGCCCAATTTTGGCCAGATGGGATGCCGATCCTCTCGGTGATCGGAGTTTGCATCGTCTGTCAGTTTCTTGAGGATTACGTGCTGGCGCCCGCGCTTGTCGGATCGATCATCGGCCTGCACCCGCTGTGGCTGATGTTCTCGCTGTTCGCGTTCGGCTACCTGTTCGGCTTCGTCGGGCTATTGCTCGCAGTGCCGATGGCGGCAGCGACGGGCGTGCTGGTGCGTTTCGCGCTTCGGCAGTATCTCGCAAGCTCGTTTTATTCCGGCCGGGAGGCGTGATGGGCCCGCCGGGTCCCGCGCCGCCACGGCAGCTTGCCCTTGCGCTTGAGCATGGCGAAAGCTTCGATGCGCGACGATTTCCTGTCCGGCCCCGGCAACGCCGCCGCGCTCGCCCTGATCGACCGCTGGCCCGACTGGCCGGCCCGTGCCGTCGCCATTGTCGGCGCGGAGGGGACCGGCAAGAGCCATCTTGCGGCGATCTGGGCCAAGGCCGCGGGCGGGCGGATTGTCTCAAGCCGCGTCATGACGGCCGCGCGCGTGCCCCCAGGATATCGCGACCGGCGCGCTCGTCGTCGAAGACGATGGCGCGCGCGACGAGGCCGCGCTGTTCCACCTCATCAACCTCGCCCACGAAGAACGCGCCCATATCCTGATCTCGTCGCGGCAGCCGCCGGCAAGCTGGCCGGTCGTGCTTCCCGATCTCGCCTCGCGACTGCGCGCGCTGCCGGCGGTGACGCTCGACGCGCCCGACGACGCGATGCTGCGCGCCGTGCTGGTCAAACTGTTCGCCGACCGCCAGCTTGTCGTCGACGGCACCGTGATCGATTTTCTGATGCTGCGGATCGAACGCAGCTTCGCCGGAGCGCGGGCGGCCGTGTTTGATCTCGATCGCGAGGCGTTGCGGCAACAGCGCTCCGTCAGCCGAGCGCTCGCCGGCGAGGTCCTGCGCGAGCGCCGCGCCGGATGACAGCCGTTGAAATGCGCCCGATCCGCGTCCTTGATGCCACGGCAATCCTTTTGTCATAGGATTGTTGCGATTGGACCGCACAATCTCAGGTCATTCCGAGTCATCATGGCTGAATCCGCACAAGCCGTTGTTCTACCGCTTGAATCCGAAGGGCACGGGGGCTCGGAGTGCCGCCGCCTCAGAGCGCCTGATTCCCGCCGACGGCCGCGGTCGTTACATCAATCGTGAACTGTCATGGCTCGATTTTAACCGCCGGGTCCTCGAAGAGGCCGGCAATGCGAACCACCCGCTGCTGGAGCGGGTCCGGTTCCTGTCGATTTCCGCCAATAACCTTGATGAATTCTTCATGGTGCGCGTCGCCGGTCTCAAGGGCCAGGTCCGCGCCGGCATCAGCACGCGCAGCCCGGACGGCCTGACGCCGGGGGAGCAGCTCGGCCGCATCGCCGAGGCGGTGTCGAGTCTCTGCGATCGACCAGCAAAAACGGTGGAGCGAGCTGCGTGAAGAGCTTGTCACCAAGGACATCGTGCTCATCGAGACCGATCAGCTCAAGAAGGCCGACCGCGCCTGGCTCGCCGAGCATTTCCTTCACAATATCTTCCCGGTCCTGACGCCGCTTGCGATCGACCCGGCCCACCCGTTCCCGTTCATCCCGAACCTCGGCTTTTCGCTGGCGCTGCATCTCGACCGCGCCAGCGACGGCAAGCCGATGAACGCGCTCATCCGGGTGCCGCCGAAGATCGAACGTTTCATCCGCCTGCCGGTGGCAGGCGAGGGGCCGACGCGCGTGATCACCCTCGAACAGGTGACGTCGCTGTTCATCCCGCGCCTGTTCCCGGGCTACAACGTCAAGGGGCAGGGAGCCTTCCGGGTCATCCGCGATTCCGACCTCGAAATCGAGGAAGAGGCGGAAGACCTGGTCCGGCTGTTCGAGAGCGTCCTCAAGCGTCGTCGGCGCGGATCGGTCATCAGGCTGGAGCTTGAGGCGGCAATGCCGGCCGAGTTGCGCCGCTTCGTGCAGCGCGCGCTGTCGGTGTCCGACGACGAGATATTCCTGGTCGACGGCGCGCTGGCGCTGGCGGAATTATCTCAGCTCTCCAGCCTGGATCGCCCGGACCTTGAGTTCGTACCGTACAATCCGCGCTTTCCCGAGCGTATCCGGGAGCAGGGCGGCGACTGCTTCGCGGCGATCCGGCAGAAGGACCTGATCGTCCATCACCCCTATGAATTGTTCGACGTGGTGGTGCAGTTCCTCAACCAGGCGGCAAGCGATCCCGACGTGGTGGCGATCAAGCAGACGCTTTACCGCACCTCCAAGGACAGTCCGATCGTGCGTGCGCTCGCGGAAGCCGCCGAGGCGGGCAAGTCGGTGACGGCGCTGGTCGAGCTCAAGGCGCGCTTCGACGAGGAGGCCAATATCCGCTGGGCGCGCGATCTCGAGCGTGCCGGCGCCCAGGTGGTGTATGGCTTCATCGAGCTCAAGACCCACGCCAAACTGTCCCTCGTGGTGCGGCGCGAGAGCGGATCGCTAACGTCCTACGTCCATGTCGGCACCGGCAACTACCACCCGGTAACGGCGCGTATCTATACCGATCTCTCTTTCTTCACCGCCGATCCTGCGATCGGACGCGACGTCGCGCGCATCTTCAACTTCATCACCGGATACGCGGAGCCTGCGGATCTGGAGCGCATGTCGGTGTCGCCGGTCAATCTCAAGCGGCGCATCCTCGACCATATCGCGGGCGAGATTTCCCACGCCAAGGCGGGCCGGCCCGCCGCGATCTGGATGAAGATGAATTCGCTGGTCGATCCCGTCATCATCGATGCGCTCTACGAAGCATCCGCCGCCGGCGTACCGGTCGACCTTGTCGTACGCGGCATTTGCTGCCTGCGCCCGGAGGTCGCGGGCCTGTCGGAAAACATTCGCGTCAAGTCGATCGTCGGCCGCTTCCTCGAGCACGGCCGCATCTACTGCTTCGGCGACGGACACGGCCTGCCGCATCCCAAGGCGGCCGTTTATATCTCCTCCGCCGACATGATGCCGCGCAATCTCGACCGCCGCGTCGAGGCGTTGTGCCCGATTCTCAACGCCACCGTGCATCAGCAAGTGCTCGATCAGATCATGATCGCCAACTTCAAGGACAACGAGCAAAGCTGGACGCTCTTGCCGGACGGCGCGTCCGCGCGTATCAAGGCCGCCGATGGCGAAGAGCCGTTTAACGCGCATAAGTATTTCATGACCAATCCTAGCCTGTCGGGTCGAGGAGAATCGCTTAAGAAATCCTCGCCCCGCAGCCTGACGCGGCGCCGCGACCTTGAATGAGATGTTCCGCGGCGGCGTCAAGATCGCCGCCAAGAGTGCCGCGCAGGGTCGTATCGATAACGGCCCCCCCATCGCTGTCATCGACATCGGATCGAATTCGGTGCGGCTCGTGGTGTACGAGGGTCTGACCCGCAGCCTGACGCCGATCTTCAACGAAAAGGTGATGGCAGGGCTCGGCCGCGAAGTGCTGACCACCGGTCTCCTCGCCAAGGACGCGATCGAGAAGGCGCTCTCGGCACTGTCGCGGTTCCGCGCGCTGTGCAGTGCCATGCGGGTCGGCCGCGTCTGGGCGATCGCCACCGCCGCCTGCCGCGACGCCCGCAATGGGCCTGACTTCATCGTGCAGGCCGAGAAGGCATGCGGAGTGGCGGTCACCGTGCTGTCGGGACGACGCGAGGCTGAACTGTCCGCGCTCGGCATCATCTCCGGCATACACGACCCAAACGGCATCGTTGGCGACCTTGGCGGCGGTTCGCTGGAGTTGACCGACGTGCGCGGCCGCAAGCTGAAAGGCGGCGTCACGCTGCCGCTCGGCGGCCTTGCTCTGCAAGACCTTTCGGCGAAGTCGCTCGCCAAGGCGGAGAAGATCGCCCGCGAGGAGCTTGCCGATGTGGACCTGCTGCGGCAGGGCCGCGGTCGGGACTTCTACGCCGTCGGCGGCACCTGGCGCTCGCTGACGCGGCTGCACATGTGGCAGACCGGCTATCCGCTCCACGTCATGCACGGCTACGTCATTCCGGCGTCCGAGGCGCTGGAGTTCTCCCGCCTGGTGCGCCGGGTCGACCCGGAGACGCTCTCCAAGATCGAGATCGTGACTTCGGCGCGCCGACCGCTGCTCGCATACGCGGCGGTGGTGCTGGAGCATATCGTGCGCCTCGCCCGGCCGCGCCGCATCGTGGTGTCGGCGCTCGGCGTGCGCGAGGGCCTGTTGTACTCAATGCTCCCGGATCGGGAGAAGAAGCGCGACGCCCTGATGGCAGCGGCCGAGGAACTCAACGTGCTGCGGTCGCGCTCGCCCCGGCACGGAGAGGAACTAGCCGACTGGACCGACCGGTTCATGAGTAGCAGCGGCATCGACGAGACCGCCGAAGAGGTGCGCCTGCGGCGCGCCGCATGCCTGCTAGCCGACATCGGCTGGCGAGCTCATCCGGACTATCGCGGCGAGCAGTCGGTCAACATCATATCCCATGCGGCTTTCGTCGGCGTCGACCATCCGGGCCGTGCCTTCATCGCGCTTGCGGTGTTCTTCCGCCATGTCGGCCTCGCCGACGATGAACTATCGCCTCACGTCCGCGAGCTCGCGACCGCGCGCATGATCGACCGGGCGCGGGTGCTCGGCGCCGCCATGCGGGTCGCCTACCTGGTTTCCGGCGCCATGCCGGGGGTGCTGCCGCACGCACCGCTCACGGTGGAGCGTGGCAAGCTTAAGCTCAAGCTGCGCGGCAAATTCCGCGCCCTTGCCGGCGAGCGGGTATTCGCGAGACTGCGCCAATTGGCGCGACTTATCGGTCGCGATCCTGTGATGGAGACGGCGTAATCGCGGGCATTGATTTGTCATGCCCTCGTCACATGTCCTCGTCACATGTCGTCGCAGACTATGACGACCCGAAGCGGCATCTCAGCATTCAGCCAAATCGGAGCCGGCGGCCGTCCGGTGTTGGCGGCTGCGATATGATTTAAAGCGCCGACCGGGGAGTTATGCGATGCCAGATGACACTTTGGAGCTTGATCAGATGCAGAGCGCCTACAAGGCGGCGGTCGAGGAATGGATAGTGGCGATCAAGCAGGAAGAGGCGCTTGCGTCGGTCAACCATTCCGTAGCCGAAGTCGATCAATGGGAGCAGGCGCACTTCAAGGAAGACGAAGTCCGCAGCAAGGTGAAGACCGCGAAGAAGCAATACGAAGATGCGCTGCGCAAAAAGTTCTTTGGCTTCTAGAGCATGATCCCGAAAAATTGCAGACTTTTCGGACAAGATCATGCTCAGATCGAAGGATTTGGAGCGCCATCGATTTAACCCGGACGGATCGCGTTCCAGCCAACAATAGCGCACGGCGTTTGCCGGCGGCTATGACGGGCTTCGCTCCACCACGATGACGCGGCCGTTGTCGACCGCGAGCGCGAGCTTGCCGTGTTTGAGCGCGATCGCCTTCACGCCGAACATGTCGCGCCGCCAACCGTGGAGGGCGGGCACGTCGGCGCCATCGTCGAGGGCGATACGCTCCAGGTCGTCCACCGTCGCGATCACCTTGGCGGCCACGCCGTGGCGCTCGGATGTCATGCGCAGCAGCACCTTGAGGAGTTCGACCGTGGCGTTGCCGTTGAGGCTTTGCCGCGGCTTTTCGAGCCGGGGCAATCCGGCGGGGTCGCGTGCGACCCCGCGCTTGACCGCTTCGATGATATCGCCGCCCCACTTGGATCGCTCGAAGCCGCGCGGCAGCGAACGCAAGCCGCCGAGTTTCTCCGGCGTCGTCGGCGCGTGAGTCGCGATGTCGCCCAGCGCGTCGTCCTTGAGCACGCGGCCGCGCGGCACGTCGCGCGATTGCGCCTCGCGCTCGCGCCAGGCCGCGACCTCCATCAGCACGGCAAGTTCCCTCGGCTTGCGAACGCGCGTCTTGAGGCGCTCCCACGCCGTTTCCGGGTCCATCCGGTAAGTCTCCGGAGAGGTCAGCACCTCCATCTCCTCGCCGACCCAATCGGCGCGCCCGCGCTTCTGCAGGTCGGCATCGAGCGCCAGGAACACATCGCGCAGATGCGTCACATCGGAAATCGCGTAGCCGACCTGCGCCGCGGTGAGTGGCCGTCGCGACCAGTCGGTGAAACGGTGGGACTTGTCGAGCTGATCGCCGGTGATGCGCTGCACCAGCTGGTCGTATGATATCGAGTCGCCGTAGCCGAGCACCATGGCGGCGACCTGGGTATCGAAGATCGGGTGCGGAATGAGCTTCGCGAGGTGCCAGACGATTTCGAGGTCCTGGCGCGCCGCGTGGAACACCTTGAGCACCCGCTCGTTCGCCATCAGCTCGAAAAACGGGGCTAGGTCGAGAGTGGGCGAGAGCGCGTCGATCACCACGGCTTCGTCCGCGGTTGCCACCTGGGCGACACACAACAACGGATAATAAGTGGTCTCCCGCAGGAATTCGGTATCGACGGTCACGAAGGGGTGCCGGACCATGCGGTCGCAGGTGGCCGCAAGATCGGCCGTCGTAGTGATCAAGTCCATGACGGTTTCTTAGCGGAGTCGGCTGGCCCTGTCGCGTATGGAAAACGCAGTCTATGGTGGCGGTCTCAGGTTCGCGGCCGCCAACGATATCTCGGTGCGAGCCTCGCGCGACCAGCTGACAAAGGAACTTCGGAAGATGCGGCAAATCGTTGCATTCATTACGGTTTGGCTGCTGGTCGCCAGCCGGAACCTGTTCGAATTATGGTACCGGACCGGGCCGGCCGCCCCGCTCGACCGCACTCTTGCCGGGGTGCAGCCCAGCGGCCACGGGCGTTGACCGGATGCGGCCAGCAGTCCTTGCGGGTCTGGTGCTGGCGCTCGTGGCGGCCCTGGTGGGGGCGCTCGCGCTCGGTCCCTATCCGTTGGCGTGGTCGGATGTCGGGCGGGCGCTGGGCCGCCTGGTCGGGATCGACAGCGGCGCGGTGACGCCGGGCGAGATCGTGTTCCTGCGGGTGCGGTTGCCACGGGTCGCAGCCGACGTGCTGGTCGGCGCCGCGCTCGCCGGCGCGGGCTCCGCCTATCAGACGCTGTTCCGCAATCCGCTGGTGTCGCCGGACATACTCGGCGTGTCGAGCGGCGCCGGACTCGGCGCGGTGGCCGGCATTCTGCTGTCGCTGCCGGTGATCGGCATCCAGGGCCTCGCCTTCGTGGTGGGGCTCGCGACGGTCGCCATGGTGTACCTCATCGCTGCCGCCTTGCGTGGGCTCGATCGCACCCTGGTGCTGGTGCTGGCGGGCGTCGTGATGGGCGCGCTCGCGGGCGCCTGCATCTCGCTCGTGAAAATCCTCGCCGATCCCTATGACCAGCTTCCCGCCATCACGTTCTGGCTGCTCGGCAGTCTCGCCGGCGTGAAGCTCGCCGATCTCGCGGTGGCGGCGCCGCTGGTGCTGGTCGGCCTGGTGCCGCTGGTGCTGCTGCGCTGGCGCATCGGGGTGCTGTCGCTCGGCGACGACGAAGCCCGTTCGCTCGGCGTCGATGTCGGACGGTTGCGCACCCTCGTCATCGCGGCGGCGACCTTGATGACCGCGAGCGTGGTCGCGATCTCCGGCGTGATCGGCTGGATCGGCCTGATGATGCCGCACATCGCCCGTATGCTGGCGGGACCCAATTTTGCCCGGCTGCTGCCGGTGGCGATGCTGCTCGGCGCCGCCTTCATCCTGCTGGTCGACACGCTCGCCCGCACCATGGCGCGGATCGAAACCCCGATCGGGATCCTCACCGCCGTCCTCGGCGCGCCGTTCTTCCTGTGGCTCTTGGCGCGGGGCCGACGGACGTGGGGATAACGGACTTGGGGACAACGGACATGCGGACAAAGTTCCAACGGTCACAAAAGATGATCTGTCATTCGCGCGAAAGCGGGGATCCAGTGGCCCGCAGCTTTGAGATTCACTGTGAAGCAAGGGGTTACTGGTTCGCCTGGTCAAGCCGGGCGAAGACAGTGGATGGGGTATTGGCTGGGTCCGGGAAAGCCCGACTGGCGCCGGGAGTGCGGTGGATAACTCCGGGGAAAACCCATGCACCTCGAAGCCCGTGATCTCTCCATCGGCTACCCCGGTCGTCTCGTCGGCAGCGGCATTTCGCTGGCCCTCGATCCGGGCGAAGTCCTGTGCCTGCTCGGGCCCAATGGCGCCGGCAAGACCACGCTGTTCCGCACCCTGCTGGGGCTGCAGCGTCCGCTCGGCGGCACGGTCGAGATCGACGGCACCTCGCTCACGCGCCTGCGGCCGGTCGAGATCGCCAGGCGGATGGCCTATGTGCCCCAGGCGAGCGTGACCGACTTCGCCTATTCGGTGCTCGACCTCGTGCTGATGGGGCGCACCGCCCGCCTCAAGCCGTTCGCGAGTCCGAGCGCCGACGACGAACGCGTGGCGCGCAGCAAGCTCGACGGCCTCGGCATCGCCGATCTCGCCGGTGCCGACTACACCCGCATTTCGGGCGGCCAGCGCCAGCTCGTGCTGATCGCCCGTGCGCTCGCCCAGGAGGCGCCGATCCTGGTGATGGACGAGCCGACCGCAAGCCTCGACTTCGGCAACCAGACCATGGTGCTTGCCCGCATCCGCGATCTCGCCGCTGACGGCTACGGCATCGTGCTCTCGACCCACGATCCCGACCACGCGCTCTTGGTGGCGAACCGCGTCGCCATCATGGCGGAGGGCGGCCTGCGCGCCGTCGGGCCGGCAAACGACGTCGTCACCGCCGGCATCCTGTCGGGGGTCTACCGCACCGTCGTGCTGGTGGAGGACACGCCGTCGGGCCGCCGCGTCTGCGTGCCGGCATGGGAGAAAGCTCACGCGCCGCGCACCTTCGGCATATGAATGAACTCCCACGGCGACGGCATCGGGCCGACCGGTACCTCGATCAGCGTCGGCCCGTCACGGCGGGCGAGGCCGCGCCTGAGCGCGGCACGCAAACCCGCCGGGTCCCTGGCGCGCTCGGCGGCGGCGCCGAAGCTTTCGGCGAAGCGGACGAAATCCGGATTGGCGAGGTCGAAGGCGATCAGGCGATTGCCGTATTGCTCCGCCTGGATGCGCCGCACATTCCCGAACGCGCCGTCCGCGAATACGACGACGACCAGCGGAATGCGGTGGCGGACCGCGGTCGCAAGCTCGTTCGCCGTGAACATGAAGCCGCCGTCTCCGCTGATGGCGACCACCGGCACGTCGGGCCGGGCGTGCTGGGCTCCGAGCGCCGTCGCAAAACCCCAGCCGAGATTGTCCTGATAGCCCGGCGACAGGAAGGTGCGCGGCCGATAGACCGGGAAGGCGAGGCGGGCGACGAAACCCATCTGGGTCACCTCGTCCACCAAAATGCCGTCCTCCGGCAATTCGGCGCGGATCGCATCGAGGAAGGCGCGTTGCGGCGCGAGCTTCGTAAAGCGCGCATCCCAGCGGGCATGCCGCTCGGTCATCTCCTCCTTGCGGGAAGCGCGCCGGATCGCGTGGGCCGGCAGCACGTCGAGGAGCCGCCGCAGGATCGGCGCCGCGTCGCCGATCAGGGCGACCGCCGGCTGATGGATACGCGCCGGCTCCTCGGGATCGGAATCGATCCGGATCACCGCGAGGCTGTCGTCGATGCCCCACTGCTGGAACGGATAAAACAGTCGCGTGCCGACCGCGAGCACCACGTCGGCCTCGCCCCACAGCTCGCGGCCAAGCGGCATGGTGACGCTTAGCGGATCGCGGCTGTCGAGCACGCCGCGGCCGCGCCGATAGGCGAGCACCGGCGCCTGCAACATGGCGGAGAGCGCCGTCACCTCGGCGGAGGCCGCCTGGGCGCCGCCGCCGCAGATGATCATCGGACGCTTGGCGGCGCCAAGCCGCTTCGCTGCGGCGAGAACGGCGTCCTCGTCGATCGGCGGCTCGATGTGCGGCAGCGGCGGAACGAGGTTTGCACCGGGCCGCCCCCACATGTCGATCGCGCATTCGATCACCGCCGGTCCGCGCCGCCCGCTCGCCATCGCGGCGATCGCCTTGGCGATGAGCCCGGACGCTTCGCCGGGCGCACGGATGCGCGCGGAGAAATCGACCAGCCGCGAAATGATGCCGGCCTGATCGCGGATCTCATGGAGATGCCCGAAGCCGCGACCGATATCGGCTTCCCGTATTTGGCCGATCAGCCCCAGCACCGGTGCGTTCGTCGCGTAGGCGGTGAGCAACGCCGCGCCGGTGTTGAGCAGCCCGGGGCCCGGCACCACCGCGTAGGCCTGCGGCTTCGCGGTCGCGAGCGCCGCGCCAAGCGCCATGTAGGCGGCGCCCTGCTCATGGCGCGGATGCACCACCGCGATGCGGTCCGAGGCTTTGAAGAGCGCGTCGAACAGATGGTCATTGTGGACGCCCGGAAGCGCGTAGAGCGTCGTGATGCCGTGGGCGATAAGTGAAGCGACGGTTGCTTCCGCCGTGGTCATTGCGTCCATTCAGGGCCCCGGGTTGTTGCGGCGTCCGGCAATTGCGCAGATCGGGCTGGTGCTGTCGAGCAGGGGATTTCCGTGGGTGGGCTGACGAGTCTGCGGTGCCTCCGATGGCCGGCCAGCTATTGCGGCGCGGCTCGGGAAATGCCCATTTTCCGTTTAGGATTTCGGCGCTAGAGCAAGTTTCGGTGCGATCGAATCGCCTCTCTCCATCGCCCCTCTCCATCGTCATGCCCGCGCTTGTCGCGGGCATCCACGTCTTCCTTTCGGCGATTGCGCGAGAAACGCGTGGATCGCCGGGACGAGCCGGCCATGACTCGGAGAGAGGCGGTTCAACATCATCGCAATCCGCGCTAATGTCCAAGCAATGTCCTGCGGGATTTTGAACCAACGCGGGGGTATAACCATGTTTTACCGAAGCTTGTTCGGCGCGATGGTGCTGGTGGCGCAAATGTCGGTTCCATTCACTCGGAGGCTCTAAAACCCGATGCTTAAACGAGAGAATTCCATGATACGAACGTGGATCGTTGCGGCGGCCGCAGTCGCGGCCGTGGTTGCTTCGCCGGCGCTCACACAGGAGCGGAGCCAGGGTACGGCATCGATCCCGGATTTGTCCGGCACATGGGGCAACCCATACCTCTATGGTATCGAACCGCCGGTGTCAGGCCCCGGCCCGCTGGCGAACAAGGTGCGGCGGAGACAAGCTCTTGACGCCGATGGCCGGCCCTTACCGGCTGCGACCGCCCCGCTTGTCAGTGAGGCGCGGCAACTCGTTGGCGATTATGCCAATCCGATCTTGAAGCCGGAGGCGGCGGCAGTCGTGAGGAAGCATGCCGAAATGTCGCTGGCCGGCATCGGCTATCCGAGCCCGCGCAACCAATGTTGGCCGCAAGGCGTCCCGTTCATTTTCACGAACGATGCGGTGCAGTTGTTGCAGCAGACGGACAAGATCACGATCCTTTACGACGAGGATCATGAAGTCCGGCGTGTGCGCATGAACGAGCCTCATCCCGCGCAGGTGACGCCATCGTGGTACGGGGACTCCGTGGGCCATTACGAAGGCGACACTCTGGTGATCGACACCGTGGGATTTAAGATCGGGCCGTTTTCCGCCGTCGACGTGTTCGGCACTCCGTTCACCGAAGCTCTGCACGTGGTGGAACGTTATCGGCTTATCGATCGCGAGGCCGCGAGGGAAGCATGGGAGCGGGGCGGCAAAGAGAACGGTCGTGGCGGCGGCATCGGTGAAACGTGGGCGCCTGACCCCTCCTACAAGGGCATGGCACTACAACTCCATTTCATCGTCGAGGACAAAGGCGTCTTCACAACCGCTTGGTCCGCGACCAAAACCTATCGGCGCGTATTCCGCAGCTGGCCCGAAAATGTCTGTGCCGAAAATCCGCATAAATACGGTACCGAAAAAGACGCTGCAGTCCCGACCGCTGACAAGCCGGACTTCTGAGGGTCCGCAAGGAAGCGCGTAGAGCTTCGTGATACGCGGGCGATGAGCGAAACGACGGCTGCTTCGGCCGCAGTCATTGCGTCCATTCAAGCCACCGGGTTGTTGCGGCGTGCGGCAATTGCGCAGATTGGTCTGGCGCTGTCGAGCGGGGGAATTCCTGTTCCCGGCGCCTGATCAACCGCGGGCACCATCGGTCACGCGCCGCGAAGAATTCGCGCCGCTTCATTCGATGACCTGATCGGCACGGCCAAGCAAATTGAGCGGGAACGTGATCCCAAGCGCCCTGGCGGTCTTCATATTGAGGACCAGCTCAACCTTCGTTGACTGCTGCACGGGGAGGTCGGCGGCCTTCTCACCGTTCAGGATCCGGCCAACATACCTCCCCGCCAGCCGAGACGCTTCGGCGAAGTCTGCCCCGTAGCTTATGAGGCCACCGGAGTTCACCGTGTCGCGGCTGGCGTAAATCGCAGGCAGCGCATTGTGCGCCGCCAAAGCGGCAAGTTTATCACGCTGTTGGAAGAACAATGGGTCAGCGCCAATAAGGAGCGATCCTATTTGTTGCCCAACGAAGCTTGAGAACGCCATTTCGATTTCGCTCAGCGTCGTTACATTGAGGATCACTAAACGCACCCCAAGACTGCGCGCCGCGGACTCGAGATTTCTTGTTTGGGCCTCGGTAGTAGGGTTTATCGGATTTAGGAGAACACCGATTGACGGTCCCGTCGGCGCGATCAGATGCAGTAGCTCAAGGCGCTTTGCGACCAATTCTAACGTGAGAAAAGTCACGCCCGTAACATAACCGCCGGGCCGGTTAAGACTTCGCAACGAGGCCGAGTTCAACCGGGTCAGCGCCTCCTGCGAATACGATCGGGATCGTCGCTGTGGCCGACTTCGCCGCCAGCGCGGGGAGTTCGGTATTCGCCAGGATGACAGCAACCCGACGACGTACCACATCTGCGGCCAGCGCCGGCAGCCGATCGCTGTGACCTTCCGACCATCGATACAGAATGTCGACATTCCGCCCCTCAGCGTAGCCCCGCTCACCAAGTCCTTCGCGGAATGCAGCGGTAAGACCTTCGCCTTCGTTTTGCGTCCCGACGCTGAGATATGCCACCACCGGAGGCCGTTGCTGCGCCCGCAATGCCACGGGCCACGCCGCCGCCCCAAGTCCTGTGATGAACTCCCGCCGTTTCATTCGATCACCTCGTCGGCGAGAGCGAGGAGTGTAGGCGGTATTATTAGGCCAATCGCCCTTGCGGTCTTGAGGTTAATGACAAGTTCGAATTTGGTGGGCGCTTGAACCGGAAGATCGGCGGCCTTCTCCCCCTTGAGGATGCGGTCGATATATCCAGCGGAGCGTCGTATAACGTCGAAGTCGTCGGACCCATATGAGGCTAGACCTCCGGTCTCGGCGAAATACCGGTAAGGATAAACTGCCGGCAGATGGTGGCGTGACGCGAGGGAGACGATCGTCTCCCTGTGTTCGGTCGTTCGGCCGCCCGGCAGCACAATCATCCCCGCGGCGGGCGCTGCCACGAAGGCTTCAATATCGTGCGCAAGTTCCGCGGCCGTCGTGACCGAAGTCGCATGGAAGTTTACTTGCAATGCCTTCGCCGCGGCTTCGATCGTTCGCAGAAAACCAGTCAAGTTGGGGTTGTCCGGAGTGTAGAGCACCATAACGTTGGCGAGACCGGGAACGACGTCTCGCAGGAGGCCCAGCCACTTGCTGGCGAATGAGAACTCTACGGAGGTGAAGCCCGTAATGTTGCCGCCCGGATGAGCGAAGCTTGCGGCGAAGCCCATGCTGACGGGGTCGGCGGCATTGACGAAGACAATCGGAATGGTAGCCGTCTGCTGCTTCAGGAGTGAGGTCACCTGCGTGCCGAACGCGAGAATAGCGTTGGGCGCCCTCCCTGCGATCTCAGCCGCGAGCACGCGCATGCGCGCGGCATCACCGCGGCCCCAGCGGTGCTCAATGCGGATGTTGCGTCCATCCGTCCATCCGAGCTTCGCGAGCGCCTCCGTAAACGCCGCGCGAGCCGCTTCGAATTGAACGTCACCTTCGCTTCCAGGCGAGAAGAGAGTGACCGACGGTAGCAGGTCGGCGCGCTGCGCCCGTGCGGCCACCGCCCACGCCACCGCGCTGCCAATCCCCGTAATAAACTCCCGGCGTTTCATTCGATCACCTCGTCGGCGAGGGCGAGTATCTTCGGCGGAATTTCGAGGCCCAGCGCCTTGGCAGTCTTGAGGTTGATAACCAGTTCGAACTTGGTCGACTGCACCACCGGCAAGTCAGCGGGCCTCGCGCCCTTGATGATGCGGGCGGCATAGAGGCCGAGTTGACGATATGACTCCGACAAGCGCGGGCCATAGCTGATCAGGCCGCCGGCTTCCGCGTACTCGCGCACGGCAAAGATGGCGGGAACCGCATGGCGCACCGCCAAGCCGGCGATCTGGACCCGTTGACTGACGAAAAACGTGTCGGGAAGAACCGAAAGAGCATCGGTCCGGTTTTTCACAAGTGTTGCGAAGGCAGCCTCGATCTCACGGGCGTCGCGCGCGTAGAGGAGGTCTGCTTGGACCCCGATAGCGGACGCTGCCGCGATTGCCTCTCTGTTATTGGCTTCGGCGCTTGCGGCATTTGGATTGGTCAGCAGGGCGAAACGTGCCGCTGTGGGAACAAGCTGGTGCAGCAGTTCCAATCGCTTTGCCACCAACTCACCGAGGAAATAGTTCACGCCGGTCGCATTGCCGCCAGGCCGATTGAGGCTCACGACAAGACCGAGCTTGGCGGGATTATCGCCGACCATGAACAGGATCGGGATCGACGTGGTCGCAGCCTCCGCGGCGCGAGCGGAATCCGTGTTCGGCGTTGCGACGATCACGGCTACGCGCCGGCGGACCAGATCGGCGGCCAATTCCGAGAGCCTATCGTATTGACCGTCCGCATAGCGGTATTCGATCGTTACGTTCTGGCCCTCGATGTATCCGGATTCTGCTAAACCCTGTCGGAATACCACCATCAATTTGGCATTGGCGTCGGGCGAACCGGCGAACAGATAACCGATCACCGGCATGCCCGGCTGCTGCGCCCGGGCCACCATAGGTAGCGCCGCCGCGCTCCCCAGCCCGGCAATGAAGTCCCGGCGCTTCATTCGATCACCTCGTCGGCGAGTGCGAGCAGCGCGTTCGGCACGGTAAGGCCCAGTGCTTTGGCGGTCTTGAGGTTGACCACAAGTTCGAACTTGGTCGGCTGCTGGACCGGAAGGTCAGCGGGCTTTTCACCCTTGAGAATCCGGCCGACATAACTGCCTGCCCGGCGATACGAGTTTGTAAGGCTTGTTCCATAACTCATCAGGCCACCCGCCACGACGTATTCGCGAAAGCCGTACATGGCAGGAATTGCGTATCGTTCGGACAGCATCGTGATTTTGTCGCGCTGGCTGTCAAAGAACGGCTCGCCGCCAATGACAAGACCGCCTGCGCCGAGTTTTGCCAGGGCAGCGAACGCTTCATCCAGGTCGCGTTCCGTGCTGGCGCGGAGAACGGGGATCGCAATCTTCAGGTTACTCGACGCCTTCAGCGCGTCCTTTAAGTAAGTTTCAACCGCTGGATTGGACGGATTCACGAGATAAGCAATGACGGTAGCGTTGGGGACCAGCTCTTTCAGAAGCTGGACGCTTTTCGCAAACAGTCCGGCGCCGAACATGCCCATGCCGGTCACGTTAGCGCCCGGCCGATTAAGGCTCGCGACCAGGCCAAGTTCGACCGGTTCATAGACCCCGGAGAATATGATCGGAATAGTCGTCGTCGCCGCCTTGGCCGCGAGCGCCGAGGGTTGGCCTCCCGCCGCCAAGACCGCCGACACGCGTAGGCCGACGAGGTCTGCGGCCAGCGCGGGCAGTCGGTCATAACGACCTTCGGCCCAGCGGAACGCGATCGCCAAATTCTGTCTCTCGACAAATCCGGCTTCGCGCAGTCCTTGTTGAAACGCGGCGACAGCGCCAGCCGATTCGCCCGGCGAGCGGCTGCTCAGGAATCCAACCGTCGGCACCGCAGGCTGTTGCGCCCCTGCCATAGCAACCGGCCACGCCGCCGCGCTCCCCAGCCCCACGATGAACTCCCGCCGTTTCATTCGATCACCTCGTCGGCGATGGAGAGCATATCCTGCGAAACATCAAGGCCTATCGTCCGGGCGGTTTTGAGATTGATGACCAGCCCGTACTTCGTCGGGAGTTCGACCGGCAGGTCGCGTGGCTTCGCACCGCGCAGAATGCGATCCACGTAGGAGGCCGCGCGGCGATACATGACCGTGAAGTCCGGCCCAAATTGGATGAGACCGCCCTCATTCGCAAAACCGGTGGTGTCAAATATCGTCGGCACCTTGTCGCGGCTCGCAAGCGCGATGGCCGTGCCGCGGTGAACGTTCATAAATGCATCGGGCATTATGACAAGGCCGCCTTGTTCCCGCCCGAGCTTTGCGATGACCTGCTCGATGTCGGCATCGCTGCGGACCTCAGCCGTGATCGGCTCCATTGCCAGCGACCGGGCGGCGGCCTCGAACGAACCCAGGTGGTACGAGCCGTGGCCCGGCGCAGTGTCGGGGTTGAACATGGCTGCCGCCACCTTGATGTGTGGGGCAATCCGTTTGAGGAGCGAGAGCAACTTGCCCCCGAAGGCTCCCTCGGTGTTGCTGTAACCGGTAATATTGCCGCCCGGCCGCGGCAGGTTGGCGACAAGTCCGGCCCCGACGGGATCGGTTACAACCAGGAAGACGATCGGAAGCGTTGGGGTCGCCTTTTGAAGCGCAATGGCGGCCGGAGTGCCGACGGCGATAATCAGGTCGGGCTGTAACGCTACCAACTCCTTGGCCAGCATCAGCGTGCGGTCAGAATCGCCGCCGCCCCAACGCTCGATGATCTGCACATTGCGCCCGCTCTCCCAGCCCAATTGCGAAAGCGCTTGAAACGTCTCCATGACAAGCGCGCGGAAAGCCGGGTCGCCCTGCGTAAACCCGTTGAGCATGCCGACCCGCCGCATGCCCTGCGCCGGCTGTTGCGCCCACGCCGCGAGCGGCCACGCCGCCGCACTCCCCAGCCCGGCAATGAATTCCCGGCGCTTCATTCGATAACCCTCAAGCCGATTTGCGATAAGGCTATCCTGGGTTCGGGCGAATGGGAACCGGTCGATCGGCACGTCGCCGCTGTCGCGGTTAAAGTCGGCTCGCTGGCGGGCATCGCGAGCCCTGTCGCGCCGACTGAGAAATCCCTGGGTGGACCGACGAGTTTGCGACGCGATCGGCCATCATCTCTCTTTGCTCGGTGCGTCGACCTTTCGCTACTTTGGGCGCCGGTATAGTCTGTCGAAGCAGCGCAATGCCGGCGAACGGCGATAAAACGGCGATAAGAGGAAGTCTGATATGGCATCTGGTTCTGTCGCGGCTCGCGCTCGTGCGCTGGTGACCGGTGCCGCATCGGGGATCGGGGCAGCTTTCGCGGAGCGACTAGCGCGTGACGGGAGCGATCTCGTTCTCGTGGCGCGCCGGCGCGAACGCCTCGAAGAACTGGCCGCACGGTTGCGGCGTGATTTCGGTGTAGACGCGCAAGTGATCGCCGCCGATCTCACCGACGCCGGTGCCCTCGCCGAGGTCGAGGTCCGCGTCGCAAACGATGAATTACTGACCCTGCTTGTCAACAATGCGGGCTTCGGCGGTTACAATCCATTTGTGTCGATCGAACCGGACATCATCGATGACCTGATTAACGTCCACATCCGGGCAGTGACGCGCCTCACGCGGGCGGCGCTGCCCGGTATGGTGCGTCGCGGCGCCGGCGGCGTGATCAATGTTGCATCGTTGCTTGCGCTGAGCGGGACATTGCCGCCGAACCCGCTGCCCCACCGCGCCGTCTACGCCGGCGCGAAAGCCTTTTTGGTAGCCTTTACGCAGGCGCTCGCCGGCGAGTTGAGCGCAACCGGTGTGAAAGTTCAGGTCTGCTTGCCGGGCATGGTCCACACGGAATTTCACACCGCCCAGGGGTTCGACACCACCAAGATCGGACCCAATAAAATGACGCCCGAAGACGTGGTGGCCGGCGCGTTGTCCGGGTTGCGGCGGGGCGAAGTCGTGTGCGTCCCCACTCTTGCCGATGCCGCGTTGTTGAATCAGCTTGCTGATGCGCAGCGTGCAGTGTTCAAAGCCGGCGCAGCGCAGAGTTTTGTGCTCGCAGAGCGCTATCGTCAGCCTGCGTAATGTCGCTGTGGCGATGGGTGACCGTGGGACGGCATACTCCGACGTTCATACTCCGGCTTGACTTGCAATAGGAATAGGCCTATAGTCCCAGATCATGACGTCTTGTGAAGATTGGGCCAAACGATGACTGAACTAGCGCCGGCAACCGCCCTTGATGGCAAATCGCTGCTATTCGCTGTTCCGCAAAAAGAATTCGCTGTTCCGGCGAAAAAAATTCGCTGCTATTCGTGGTAACAGCGAATCGCCAATAACCTATTGAGTATCCTTTACAATATCGCCGCCTCGCCGCGCAAAACAGGGAAAAACGGCCCGCATTTCGAAAAATTCGCTGATAAATTCGGTGTTCGCAGCGAATTGCATTCTGGAGGCGCCCCTCGCCCTCACGCCCATCACAGGCTGAACACGAAGATCATGGTGGCGTTCTGGCCGAGGTTCTTCTCTCGGGCGAGTTGGCTAGGCGGCCCATCTGGTTGCGGGTGAGGCCGGTCGCGATGGCGATGTATTGCTTGCCGTCGACCGCGTAGGTCATGGGCGGCGCGTTGATGCCGGTGCCGACATTGATGCGCCACAGCTCTTCGAGCGTCTCGTCGTCGAGCGCCACGATGGTGCCGTCGAGCAGCGCCGTGACCACGATGCCGCCGCCGGTCGCGAGCACGCCGGCGGTGTTGGGATAGGGCATCGGCCTTGCGTTGCTTGATCTCGCCGGTCGCCGGATCGAGCATGACCGCGATGCCGCTCGATCAGCGCGGCCGTCGTAGCCGAAGCCGCCGCCGTCGAACTTGCCGCGCACATGGCGGGTCTGGTCCGGGTGATGGTGGTGCAGCCTTCGAGCTCGGGGATGTAGATGAGCCTGGTCCGCTGGCTGTAGGCGGCCGACCAGAAATTGTTGCCGCCCGGCGACGCCGGGGCACACGCCGTCGCGACCTTGCCGTCGGTGAGGATTTTTGCGATCGGCGCCGCATAGGTCTGCAAGTCCTTGCCGGGATCGTAATCGACCGGCTTGCCGGTCTTGGGGTCGATGCCCTTGGTCCAGGTCACCTGCGGGACGTATTGGGTCGCCTTGAGGAACTGGCCGTTGTCGCGGTCGAACGTGTAGTAGAAGCCGTTGCGCGCCGCGTGGGCGAGGAGCTTGCGGTCCTCGCCGTTGACCTTGGCGTCGATCAGGATGTGGCTGCCGGTCTCGTCGTAGTCCATCGTGTCGTTGGGCGTGTACTGATGGATACCAGCTGATCCTGCCGGTCGCGGCATCGAGCGCGAGCGCGCTGTCGGTGTAGAGATTGTCGCCCGGCCGGTAGGAGGAATCGTATTTCGGCGTCGGATTGCCGGCGCCCCAATAGGTGAGGTTGGTGGCGGGATCATAGGAGCCGGTGACGTAGAAGGCGCCGCCGCCGGTCTGCCAGGCATTGTTCTTGTCCTTCCAGGTCTCGCTGCCGGGCTCGCCGGGCGCCGGGACCGAATAGGTCTTCCACTGCAGCGTTGCCGGTCCTGGCATCGAGCGAGGCGACCCAGTCGCGCGAGCCGCGGTCGCCGCCCGAGGCGCCGATGATGATCGAATCCTTCAGCGCCAGCGGCGCCGCGTTGAGGGTCATGTCGGGCTGGTCGCGCAGATTCGCGCTCCCACACGATCTTGCCGGTGTCGCGGTCGGTCGCGATCACGCGATCGTCGAAGCTCGTCACCGAGATGACGAGATTGCCCCACAGCGCGACGCCGCGGTTGCGATCGATCTTCTCCTGGCCGGGGTCCATCTTCCAGACGATGTCGCCGGCGCGTGCCGGAGCGCACGTCGATCTTGTACACCACGCCCCAGGCATCCGGCATGTACATGAAGCCGTCATCGACCAGCGGCGTCGCGGTGAGGTTCTCGTTGCCGGAAGTGCCGCCGAGCGCGACCGCGAAGGCGAGCCGCAGGCCCTTGACGTTCGCCTTGTTGATGAGATCGAGCGGCGAAAAACGTTGCGCGGAATAGTCATGGTGGTTCATCAGCCAGTTCTGCGGCTCGGGATTGACAAGCCGCTCGAAGGTCACGTCGGCGGCGCGGACGGCGGGCGCACCAGTGAGGACCGCCAGGGCGATGAGCGAAGTCGAGGTTATCGCGCGCATTTGGATGCAATTTCCCATGTTGACGCTCATGCGATTTTTCAAGATTGACAAACATTAGCCCGCGCAGGAGGCGGTGTGAAGCACGCGACGCTTGACGCGACACCCGGTGCGACAGTTGGCGTCGCGGCGTTAGGTCGAATTATTTTTTTCCAAGTCATGGCCGGGCTCGTCCCGAGCCATCCACGTGTGCCTTGATGAATGGCTGGAAGAAAGGTGTGGATGCCGCGACAAGCGCGGGTATGACGACGGAAAGGTGATTCGATCAGATCGGTCAGAAGTCCCATCGTGAGGCGCAACCGGGCTCACGCTTTCACATAGACCCACGCCCGCTCGCCGGACTTGAGTGTAACTTCAATTCTCTTGTACTGCGACGTCTCATAGACATCGGCGGCAGCAAGCTCGGTTTCGGTGATCATGAATAACGTGCCTTCGACCTCGTCCGCGGGATCGCCGGTCTCGACGACCACAGGATGAAGCTGCGCCCCGCTCGTTGTCACGACATCGGGATCGGTAATCTCGATCATGGCGCAAACATAACCCAACAAGCTCTGCGGGGTGCCGGTCAGCAATCGTCCAAAGGTTGAAAGCTGCACATTGTCCTGGCGCAGGGTTCCGTAGGAGAAAAGTGGAACAGTGGCCGCTTCACGCATCCGACTTACCCTCTGACCTCGATACGGAGTTTGTGGCGAAGCTATCCATCGATTTGAAACGCGCCGCCACGGCCTGGGCCTGCGGCTTTGCGCGATCGATGTCCGAGCATTGATCGCGCAATGTCGCGGCAACGAGGGCGCGGGTTGCGCCGGCCATGGCGGCAAGCGATGCGGCGCCGGCGTACGCGGCCGCCGCAATATAACGGTCCGGCCGAACCAGCATCACGATCGTTCGTCCGGCCGGCACGAAGGGCGTCAACGTACCAGCGACGTCCCGCACCGTTTCGATGTCGCCTTGCGCATCGGGGTCCGCATTGGTCTCCGGCGGCAGGATCGCCAAGGCGACCGGCAGTGTCATGTCAAAGTTCAGCGCGACCGCGTCGGCGAGAGCGCGCTGCGCTTGCGGCCCGCATGCGACGAGCGCGAAGCCCGGTCCGAGCAGATCGTCGAGCATGGCGCGGCCGCGGTCGCGGCGTTCGACCGCGGGTTGCGGCAGCATGCGCCCGACCACGGCGGGCGCATCCGCGGCGGATACCACGAAACCGTTCCGATAGAACGGCTTCGGCTTGTATTTCATCTCGGCGAAATAATGAATGCAGGCGGGGCGCGAGACTGCCAGCGCGAAATCCGGCCGCGACCGGAAGGCCTGGGCATGCGACGTCGGCATCATGACGCGGCCCATCCTGACCGCGAGGTCGATGATCGCACAGGCGTGCGGTTCGCGTTCCGCCTGGTAGGTTTCGAGCAGCGCCGGGCCGAGTTCTCCGCCACGCACGGCCGCGAATTTCCACGCCAGGTTGTGAGCATCGCGAATACCGCTGTTCATCCCCTGTCCGGCGAACGGCGGCTAAAGATGCGCGGCATCCCCGGCTAGGAAAATGCGGCCCACTCCAGCGTTCGGCCACTCGCGCATGAAACGTGTAGACCTGCCGGCGCATGATCGGGGCATCGGCGTCCGGGCCGTGGGCGGCGAGAAGCCCACGCACGAAATCGGGCGCCGCCGCCGTCGCGTCGTCTTCATCGTCATGCAGCATGAACTCGTAGCGACGGATGCCGTCGGGGCCCGGCAAAGTGATGAGTGGGCGTTCGGGATTGCAGACGACGCGGGTCTGCCGCAGGCGTTCCTTGGTCGCGGCGAGATCGACGATGAGCCAGCGCTGCTGGTAGGTCGCGCCAGTGAGGGTTGCTCCGATGGCTTTCGTACCGCACTGCGGGCGCCGTCGCAACCGGCGAGGTAGGCGGCGCGCAACGTCGTTGCCCCGACCTTCCGGGTCGCGCAACGTGAGCACAATACCGTCCTCGTTGGCGGCGATGTCCTCGCACGCGTGTCCGAACATGGCGGTCACGTTCGGGAAGCGCTGCACACCCGTCCGCAAGGTTGCTTCGAGCTTTGGCTGCGTGAAGGCGTTGCGGCGCGGAAATCCATATTCCCGCGTCGTCGGCTCCACGGTGAGGAAACGCGTGCCGGCAGGCGTGAAATAGTGCGCCCCATAGTCGAGCGCGACATCGCGAATGACCGCGTCGGCGAGGCTGATCGCCTGCATGGTGCGTAGCGCCTCGTCGTCGATGGAGACGGCACGCGGCTCCTGCACGGTCGTCGTGTTGCGCTCGACCAGCGCGACCCGGCAGCCCGCTTGGCCAAGCAGATTGGCAAGCGTAAGTCCGGTCGGACCGGCCCCCAGGATCGCGACGTCGTAGAAGGCTTCCGTCACCTCGCCGTCCTGTTGCACGCAGGTTCAACTTCTCCGTAAGGAGACCCGCCGATCGGGCGACGAGAAGCACGAACCGGCACTCAGGTCGTTGCGGCGCAGCCACGATGACCTAGCTGAGGTTTCTCGCAAGCGCCAGGGCCGATTTACACGTGAGGGCAACGAACCTTGGCGGAGGTTCGCTTAGGGACCGACAGGTCGCACCGGACTCGGTCAACCGCCAGCCGCACGTCATGGCCGGCCGACAACGCCGTTCGTCACGCCTCGTGCGTGGTTACGGTCTGACTCTGCACGTACTCGCGAATTCCCTCGATGCCCGACTTGCGCCCGATCCCGCTTTGCTTGACGCCGCCATAGGGCGCCAGATGGTTGATGGCGTATACGCCGTGTGAGTTGATCCACACTTGGCCCGCCTCGATCTTGTTCGCGACCGCGATCGCCCGGTCGACGTTGCGGCCCCAGACCGACCCGCTCAGCCCATAGATGGATTTGTTGGCGCGCGTGACGGCTTCGTCGACATCGTCGTAGGTGGCAACCGGGATAGCCGGGCAGAACTGCTCTTCGGTCATCAAGGCCGCGTCGTCGGCGATGCCGGTAACGACGACCGGCCTCATGAAATATCCGCCGGAGAACGTCGCGTCGCTGTCGATCCTGCCCAACTCCTGCACCTCGGCGCCGCCCGCGGCGGCATCCTTGACGAGAGCCTCGGCGCGCACTTGCGCCTTTCGCGTGTGCAGGGGGCCCATCGTAACCGCCGGCTCCAACCCGTCACCGACGTTGAGCGACTCCGCCGCCTTGCAGAACGACTGCAGAAACTCGTCATGACGCTTGGTCGGGACATAGATGCGCTTGATGGCCATGCAGACTTGCCCGGTCATCATGAACGTCGCATCCAGCATCCGCTTCATCGCGGTGGGATCGAACTCGGCATCGTCAAGAACGATGGCGGCGTCGTTGCCGCCCAGTTCCAGCGTCACGCCTTTGATCGTCTGGGCCGCGTTGGCCATGATATGACGCGCGGACGGAATGCTGCCGGTGAAGCCGATCTTTCCTACATCCGGATGGGTCGTCAGCGCGTCCCCGATCTCGCTCGGAAGTCCCGTCACGACATTGATCGTGCCGGGTGGCAAATCCTCCGCAAACATCATGACCGAGCGGATGAGCGCGAGCGGGCAGGTCTCCGGCGGCTTGAGGACCACGCTGTTGCCGGCCAGCAAGGCGGCCACGATCTGCGTGAAGGCGAGGGAAACCGGCGAATTCCAGGGTACGATCGACACCACCACGCCGTAGGGCCGATTGAACACGAAAGTCCGCCCATGTGGCGCCGCGAGGTTGCGACCGGCGTCCAATTCGGCGGCATAGTCGAGCGCCATGCGCTGGCGCTTCGCCACGCTCGCCAGTTCACCCCGCGCTTCCGCCAGCGGCTTGCCGTTCTCCCGCACGAACACCGCGGCGCGCCGATCGATATCGTTTTCCAGGCGCGTCAGCGCGGTCGCGAGAATTGCGGCGCGCGCGGCGAAAGTCTTGGCTGCCCAGGCGGGTTGGGCGGCCTTCGCGGCGACGACGGCTTGGTCCATGTGCTCGGGGGTGCCGCGCACAATGGTGCCGACGAGCTCGTCCGGCCTTGCGGGGTTGCGAACCTCGATGCGGGCGGGGCCGTCGACGCGTTTTCCCGCTATCAGCATGTACTCGGTGATTGGCGCTTCGACGTTCCGCTGGCTGGTCATCGACATTTTGCGGGCTCCGGCTATTGGTCGCTATATCCGTCAATATACATAGCAATCACCGCTCGGGTAAAGGCGCCGCCAAAGCGTGTAGCGTCGTAGCCCGGATGAGCGGAACGATATCCGGGGATGGAGGCGCGCTGGACCGGAGCGGTCCCGGATGTCGCGGTCGCGAAGCGGCGACCGCTCATCCGGGCTGCGGCATTTATGTTGACGCCAGCGGCTTCATTTGCCCGCCTGATTGAAGTGCTTCAAATCCGGTGCCGGCTGCCCCTTCCAGAACGGGATCAGGAGGCCATCGGCGCCGAGCATGTAGTGTTCGCCGCCGATGGTGACATGCACGTTGCCTTCGGCGCAGATCGACTCGACCCAGATCGGCTTCTTCTCGCGGCGCATCGTTCGCACGATCGTCCAAGGGTGAGTGAGGGCGTGGTCGTAGGTGGTGATCTGGTCGTAGAGGATGTCCGGTTTCGCCTTGTCGAGATAGAAGCGCTCCTTGATGACCATCTCGCCGTCCTTATGCACCGGGAGACCGCTCGGATCGATACGTGCGCGGAAGCTTGAGATCGCGGGTCTCGACTTCGAGCGCGTCGAAGCGGCCATCGCCATCCTCGTCGACCCATTTGCCGATCGAATATCCCATCCAAGAGGGGTCCATGTCGGTCGGGAAATCGCGGCCGTCCGTATAAACGCGGCGGAGCATGGTGAGATATTCCATCAGCATGTAGGTGGTGTTGGGCGTGATGGCGATTTCCATCGGCAGCACAAGCGTCATGGCCCGCGGCATGCCTTCCGGGATGCAGGTGTGGACTGGATCGTCGCCGGATTTGCCCATTGCGACCTCGGCGAGATTGGCTTCGAAGATCGCCTGATATTCCGGCGTCAGCGGCGCCTGCTGGCCACGGTTAGGCGGCTTGGTGTTGTCATAGGCGTTGAGCGGTCCGACCCGCACCCACTGACCCGCGAAGGCCGGATACTTGCCCTCATCGAAGGGCTGTTGGGCCGTGGCCGGGCCGGCGATGACGGCTGCGGTGAACGCCAGCGATCCGATCACAACTCGTAGCATCGTTCTTTCCTTCCATGTGGCAATCATCGCGCCCTTCTTTGTCCGCTCTCGCGCGCGCGATGCGGAATTCGGTCTGAGCAAGGTTTGCTGTCGCTCTAGCGGCGGGGCACTGATCGGCCGGCCGTCCTTGAACTTGACCAGCGCCGGCTGGTACGAGCCGCCATCCGCGCCGCTGTGCAGCGGATTGATCGTCGCCGTGATCTCGTCGCCAGGTACCAGGCTCTTCGACGTCATCCCGTCCCGCACGAGATTTCCCGGCGCGCCGCCTTCGAGGATCCAATCCTTGACGTTGCCGTCCTTGTCCTTGACCGTCACGGTCAGGAGGGTGTGCGGGCTCACGAACTTGAATTCCTTCACGGTCCCGGAGATTTCGATCGGGTGCGCGGCATCGAACATGGCGAACGAGTGATGGGCCCAAGCGGTACCGCCCGCTGCCAGAACTCCTGCACTTACAAGGCCTCCTGCACTCACAAACAAAACTAAAAGTTGTGATTTCATTGCTAGCTTCCCCTTCAGATTTTCCGGGTGGCACCGGAATTCCGAGGTCTTCAGATTGACCAGATGCGCGCACGAGTTTCCAGCACAAAATATAAGGACCGCAGCCGTTTCTCGGCTGCGGTCCCTTTTCGCACGGAATCAGATGCCGCGGTTTCAGAAGTCGCAATAGCGCTCGATATTGCCGGCGAGGTTCGCGGCATAGCCGGCGAGGTTGTCGTATCTCGGCAATTTGATCTCGGCGATTGCGCCGGCGTAGCACTTACCAATTGTCGCCGTGGTTCTTGCCGAGGTAGAGCAGCCCCAGCTCGCGCCGCCGGCCCGGTAAGGAACTCGCCCGCGAGGCGAACCTTACGCTGGTCGGACGTGCCCGCGGCGCTGGCGGGCGAGGACCGGATCGTGTTCGATCAGGACCTCGCCCATGTCGAGGAAGAAAGCGCCAAGCACCGGCGCAAGGCTGCGGTCCATGGTGACTGACGCAGGAGATTGCGGCCGAACAAGTTGGTGCGATTCCTGCTCCGCAGCCGCTTCGTTTATGCTAGTCTGACGCCCCACAATAGAATCCAGGAGGACGCACATGGATCGCCGGTCGATTTTCAAGGTCGCGATGGCAGCATTGGCCGCCACACCGCTGTTGAACCGCAAAGCCGCCGCGGGCAGCGAGAAGAAGACGCACAAGATGGTGGTTCATGTCGACCAGAACGATCCGGACGTGATGCGGCTTGCGCTCGGCAACACGCGCAATGCCCACTCTTTGTTCACCGCGCACGGCGACGAGTTCGAAGTCGAGATCGTCTGCTACCACGGCGGCCTTCACATGCTGCGCGACGACACCTCGCCGGTGAAGGAGGAAATCAAGCGGACGCGCGCCGCGGTGCCCCAGGTCACGTTTGGTGCCTGCAACAACACCAAGCGCGCCATGGAAAAGACCGAAGGCAAGATCATCCCGGTCATCCCGGAAGCCCATGTTGTGCCGGCCGGCATCGTGCGGCTCGTGGAGCTGCAAGAAGAGGGTTATACTTACGTCAAGCCGTAACGTGCAGCCGCACCGGACATGGCGGGTGATGGAGGGCCTCACCCTATAGCGATTAAATCCTGCCCCGCTTGCGGATGCGGAACGCCACGACGTCGTCGCGGCGTGACGTGTCTTCGAGAGCGTCGCCGGTCTCACGCACCAAGTTGGGGATGTCGATTTCGGCCAGCGGATCGGTGCATTCGACCACCAGGGTCGCGCCGACCTGCAGGCGCGACAAGGCTTTACGGGTGCGCAGCGCCGGGAGCGGACATTTGAGGCCGCGCAGGTCGATGGTGGTTTCGGCGGCGGTGTCTTTCACGAGCCCTCGGCGATCAGAGGCCTGATTCACCACTTGGAAGCGGTACGTCAAGGATATCCGCAACCGCTATTTGAGCGCTGCAGGCAGGTTCTGCGTAAATTGCACGCATCGGGCTGCAAGCATGTGGACTTCCTAACAGTTCAGAAAATGTCTACCATTCGTTATCATATTGGCAGGTCATCCATTGAACCCCGGATGACAGGTTATCCCGGCGGGGCTGGGGCGAAAGACTTGTCTCGCATTGCCGTCGAGCTTAGCTGCGACTGTGGAGGTCGATAAATGCTTCATCTCACCATCAACGGGTCGCCCCACGACATCGACGTCGATCCCGATACGCCGCTGTTATGGGTGATACGGGAATGGGTCGGCCTGACGGGGACCAAGTACGGCTGCGGCATCGCCCAGTGCGGAGCCTGTACCGTGCATATCGATGGCGTTCCGACCCGCTCCTGCTCGTTTCCGGCCAGCGCGGCGGTCGGCTCGCAGATCGTCACCATCGAAGGATTGGCAGCAAACGGCCATTTGAGCCGGGTGCAGCAGGCTTGGCTCGACGGCGATGTGCCGCAGTGCGGCTACTGCCAAAGCGGGATGATCATGGCGGTGGCGGCCCTGCTCAAGGAAAAGCCTAATCCGACCGACGCGGACATCGACAACGCGATCACCAACATATGCCGTTGCGGGACATATCAGCAGGTTCGCGAAGCGATCCATACGGCAGCCAAGGCGTAGGAGAGCAAGGCGCATGAGTGAGCAGGGCTTGAGAGAGCAAGTTATGCAACTTGCGGCAACCGACCGACGCTCCTTCCTGATTGGCTTGGCCGCCGCCGGTAGCGGACTGGCGGTCGGCCTGGATATCTCGATCGGTCCGGAAAGCGCCAATGCGCTCGAAGCCGGGCCGGAAGTGACCGCCTGGGTCGTGATCAAGCCGGACGACACCGTGGTGATCAGAATCGCGCGATCGGAGATGGGGCAGGGCACGATGACGGGCCTCGCCCAACTCGTGGCCGAAGAGCTCGAATGTGACTGGTCGAAAGTGACGACGGAATTTCCGACACCCGGCCAGAACCTCGCGCGCGGCCGCGTGTGGGGCAACTTCTTCACGGCCGGCAGCCGCGGCATTCGCGAATCCAATGAGTACGTCCGCAAGGGCGGAGCGACGGCCCGCACCATGTTGATCATGGCCGCGGCCAATGCGTGGAAAGTGCCGGCCGTCGAGTGCAGCGCGGCCAACAGCATCATCACCCACAACCCCTCGGGGCGCACCGTCACGTTCGGCAAGGTCGCCGACGCGGCCGCGAAGATCGAACCGCCGAAGGACATTGCCCTCAAGGATCCGAAGGACTGGAAGCTTGTCGGCAAGCGGGTCAAGCGCCTCGATACCGCTCCAAAGGTGAGCGGCCAGCATATGTTTTCGATCGACGTGAGGCTGCCCGGGATGCTTTTGGCGGCCATCAAGGATTGCCCGGTGTTTGGCGGCAAGCTGAAGAGCTTCGATGCCGCCAAAGTCAGCGGCATGAAGGGGGTCAGAAACGTCGTGCAAGTCGGCAGTTCGGCGGTCGCGGTTGTCGCCGATCATTGGTGGGAAGCGAAGCTTGCAATCGACGCGTTGCCGATCGAGTGGGACGAGGGCGAGAACGCCAAGGTCAGCACGGCCTCCATTTCCGAGTTCCTGAGGGGCGGCCTCGATGCGGAGCAGGCCTACGTCGGCAACGAGCACGGCGATGTCAAGCGGCGATCGCTGGCGCGGCGAAGACCATAGAGGCGGTGTATGCCTATCCGTACCAGCACCACGCCACCATGGAGCCGATGAACGCCACCGCCCTCTACACGGCCGACAAGTGCGAGGTTTGGACCGCGACCCAGAACGGCGAGGCGGCGCTCGCGGCAACCGCGGAAGCCTCGGGCCTGCCGGTCCCCAAATGCGATGTCTACAAGATGCCGCTCGGCGGTGGCTTCGGCCGGCGCACGGCCAACGATTATGTGGCGCAGGTGATCGCGATTGCAAAGCAGATGCCGGGCACCCCGGTAAAGCTGATCTGGTCGCGCGAAGAAGACATGACCCACGGCCGTTATCATCCGACGACCCAGGCCAAGATGGTGGGGGCGTTCGACGCGGATGATAATCTGACCGCGATGCACATGCGCATCTCGGGCCAGTCGATCGTCGCCTTCGTGGCGCCGCAAGGTCTGCAGAACGGCAAGGACCCGGCCGTGTTCCAGGGCCTCAACCCGGCCGGTCCGGAGGGTCAGTTCGGCTACGCGATCCCGAACCTGCTGATCGACCACGCGATGCGCAACCCGCATATCCCGCCGCACTTCTGGCGCGGCGTGAACAACAATCAGAATGCCATCTACCTGGAATGCTTCATGGACGAGCTCGCCCATGCGGTCGGCCAAGATCCGCTGGCGTTCCGTCGCAAGCTGTTGGTGAACTCGCCTAAGCATCTCGACGTCCTCAACGCGGTCGCCGAACGCGCCGGCTGGGACAAGCCGGCGCCCAAGGGCGTCTATCGGGGTCTCGCCCAGCATATGGGCTACGGCAGCTACGTGGCGGCCTGCGCCGAAGTCTCAATCAACGACCGCGGGACCTTGAAGGTCCATCGCATCGTCGCGGCGACAGACCCCGGATATGCGGTGAACCCGGCGCAGATCGAGCGGCAGATCGCGGGCTCGTTCTCATTCGGACTCTCGGCGCTCTTGTACGGAGAGTGCACCGTCAAGGACGGCCGGATCGAACAGGAGAACTTCGATACCTACAACGTGCTGCGCATCGACGAGATGCCGAAGGTCGAAGCGATCGTGATGCCGTCGGGCGGTTTCTGGGGAGGGGTCGGCGAGCCAACCATCTTTGTGGCGGCGCCGGCCGTGCTCAATGCGATCTTTGCCGCAACCGGCAAACGCATCCGCCGATTCCCGCTGAAGAACACGTCCCTGCGCACATCGTAACCGGAGCGAAACCCACAACGCGCCCGGCGGCCCGTAACTGATCCAGCAGGCGCACAAGAGCCGCCGGCGGCTGGGCGTCGAGAAAATCGGCCTGTGGCAACTCCACCGTATCGATCCGACAGTTCCGCGGGATGAGCAGTTCGACGCCATCAGAGACTGCTCAAAGACGGCATTATCCGGTTTGCAGGTTTGAGCGAGGTTTCGATCGCCGACATCGACGCGGCGGCGAAATTCTTCAAAGTGGCGACGGTCCAGAACCGCTACAATCTCGTCGATCGCACCAGCGAGGACGTGCTGGACTATTGCGCGCAGAAGGGCATCGGCTTCATTCCATGGTTTCCGCTGGCCGCGGGCGACCTCGCGAAACCCGGCTCTCTGCTCGACACCATCGCCAAGCGCCACAGCGCGGTGCCCCATCCCGGGCACGTCAAAGGTCTCCCACCTCGAAGAGAATGTCGCGGCGGTGAATGTCCGCTTGTCGGACGAAGAGGCGGCAGCTCTCGATCGCGAAGGGAAGGCGCAATTTCGTCGTTAGTCTAGCAACGGTCCGTCGTGCCAACCGCAATCGAGAGCGAAACGACGTTTTTACTCAGCCAAGGCGGACCTTGCCGAATGCGCGACGTTCTGCATCGCAGCCTCGCGCGCCGACTTTAAATCGCGTCGACGAATGGCCTCGATCAAAATATCGATTTCCTTGATGCTCTGAAGCTGTCGCTGCTTGCGCGTAAGCGACCGTCGACGCAACACGGATGTCCGCAGCACCAGGCGGTTGATGATGTCGAACGCCATGGGGTTCTTGGCGCCGGAACAGATGCTGTCATAGAACGCGCGCTTCGCCAGCAGCATTTGTTCGACATCGCCTGAACGATAGGCATTTTTGAGCTGGATGCTTTCCTCAACCAATGCGGCAAGCTCATCCTCGTCGGCCTTTTCGATGAACTGCTCGACCACAAGCGCTTCCATCACGGCGCGGATGCGATAGGCATTCTCCGCATCCGTTTGCGATATGACGCTGACCGAGAGACGCCGCGTCGGCGAGTAGGTCAGGATCCCTTCGGCCTGGAGTTCGCCGAGCGCTTCCCGCAGTGACGTACGGCTGACTTGCAGCTGCTCGCACAGCTCCTTTTCGACCAGCCGCGCGCCGGGCTCCAGGACACCGGTTTCAATCGCGCGGCGCAATGAATGAATGATCCGGCTTCGCAGCGAGATTGATGGTTGCTGGAGCGACGCAAGGCGCGTTTTGACGGCGGTATCCATGTTCACGTCAACATTCGTTCACTTGTAGGACCGCGCCTCCCCGAGGTGGCCGAGCGCGCGCCGCGCCAGCACGGCGATAAGATTGGCCCGATACTCCAGGCTGCCATTGAGATCGCTCATCAACAGCGCGGGATCGACCTGACTCAAGGCCACCAACTCCGGGCGGAAGTCGTGTTCCAAAGCCTCTTCGATAGCGCCCGCCCGAAACACGCCGCTCGCGCCGGCACCTGTTACCGCTACTCTTACGTCGGCGCCGGACTTCGAGACGAAGACGGCAGCGATTGCGTATCGCGACGCCGGGCTGCGAAATTTCGCGTAGCCGGCGTGGTCTGGAATCGGAAACTCGATGCGGGTGATGATCTCGCCCGGTTCGAGCGCCGTCTCATAAAGGGCGACAAAGAATGCGTCCGCCGGGATGCTGCGCCGATTGGTAACCACGGTCGCGTTCAAACCAAGCACGGCGGAAGGATAATCGGCAGCCGGATCATTATTGGCGACCGACCCGCCGATCGTGCCGCGATGCCGCACATGGCGATCGCCGATCGACCCGGCCAATCCGGCGAGAGCGGGGATCCATTGGCGGACAATCGGAGACGCCGCGACCTCCGCATGCAACGTCGTCGCCCCGATTGAAAGGACCTCGTCAGTCAGGCTGATGCCGCGCAGGCCCGCAAGAACGGAAAGATCGATGAGGTCGGAAGGATGAGCCAGCCGCTGTTTCAGTGTTGGGAGCAGCGTGTGCCCACCGGCCAGATAACTTGCGTCCTCGCCGTCATTGAAGAGCTTGAGAGCGTCGTCAAGGTCGGCGGGCCGATGATAGCGGGTCGGATACATCACCATCTCGGCTACTCTGCGGCCGCTTGTGCCGGCCTCATGGATTGGGCCGCCGTCAGGATGGCTTTGACAATGTTGTGATAGCCGGTGCAGCGGCAAAGATTGCCTTCCATCTCCTCGCGCACAATCGCCTCCGTAAGCGGCTCTGGATGGGTCTCGATGAGATCGACCGCGGCCATGATCATGCCGGGCGTACAGAATCCGCATTGCAACGCGTGACATTGGCGAAAGGCCTCTTGCACTGGATGCAACGCGCCATCGCGTTCAAGCCCCTCGATGGTGGTGACGTGGGAATCCTGAGCGTGCACGGCCAGCACGGTGCAAGATTTGACCGACGTTCCGTTCAAGTGAACGACACAGCAGCCGCACTGGGTGGTATCGCAGCCCACATGCGTTCCGGTGAGATTGAGATGCTCGCGCAGAAACACCGCGAGCAGCGTTTCATCCTCGATGTCTCGCGAGACCGGAACGCCGTTTACCATCAAATTGATATGCTGCATCGAACAAGGCCTCAAAGTGTGTCAGCGGGGGACGCTTCACGTTCGTGGATCGCGTTCCAGATTTTGGCCGGCGTCGCCGGCATATCGATCGTCAGCGGCCCGTACTCCGACAAGGCATCCTCGATTGCGCTCATGATGACGGCCGGGGCCGGGGTGGTGCCGCCCTCGCCGCCGGCCTTCACGCCGAACGGATTTGTCGGCGAGAGAACTTCGGCAATCTGGGTCTTGAATGACGGAAGGTTATCGAACCGCGGCATACCGTAATCCATGAACGATCCGGCCAACGGTTGTCCGGATGAAGGATCGATCGTGCAATGCTCCCAAAGCGCCTGACCTACGCCCTGAGCGATGCCGCCATGGGTCTGTCCATGAACGATCAATGGATTGATGCAGCGTCCCACGTCATCGACCGTCGTATAGCGCTTGATGTCGACGGCACCGGTCTCGGGATCGATTTCGATTTCGCAGATGCAGGTTCCGTTCGGAAACACCGGCGTATGCATCTCGTTGTCGCGGCGAACTTTTAGCCCGCCACTAAATTCGGACGGCAGATCATCGCGATTGGCTTGCTCCGCAAGCTCCGACCAGGTCAGGGCCTGATTGCTGTCGACGGCGCTGAAAAGCCCGTCCTCGAAACGGATCGCATCTAACGGCGTCCCGACGATATGTGCCATCAGGGCCCGGCCCTTGGCAATCAAGTCCTCCGCCGCCAACGCGATGACGGCGCTCGCATGCCGCATGGAGCGTCCGGAATGTGTCCCGCCGCCGGCGCTAACGATGTCCGTGTCGCCCAGGGTGATCCTCACGGTCTCAAACGGCACGCCCAGCAAATCCGCCGTGACCTGGGCAAAGCTGGTCTCGTGGCCCTGGCCAGCAGGCTGGGTGCCGATCACCACCTCGAAGCCGTCACGATGGACGATCAGATCGGCTCTCTCCTTCGGTGTGCCGATCGAGGACTCCACATAGTTGGCGAAGCCCAGTCCCAAAAGCTTGCCGCGCGCGCGCGCCTCGGCGCGGCGTACCGCGAAGCCGTCGAAATCAGCCAGCCGAAGGGCGCGGTCCATGTTTATTTCGTATTCGCCGCTGTCGTATGTCGAGTTGACGGCGTTGACGTAAGGCATTTGCTCGGGCCGGACCAGGTTTCGCCGGCGCAGATCGAGCCGATCGAAGCCGAGTTCACGTGCGGCTTTATCGACCAGCCGCTCAACCGCGAAGGTGACCTCGGGACGCCCCGAACTGCGGTATGCCTGCGTCGGCATGGTGTTCGAGAACACGGCGCGCGCGCGAAGCGTTGCTATTGGGATGTCATAGGAACCCGTGATCAAGCCCGAGCCCTTGCTGAGCGGCGACAGCGAGACGCAACGCGCCCCGACATTGCTGAGATTGGAGGCCCGCATGGCGAGGAAGCGGCCACTTTCATCGATGGCGAGTGACACCTCGGTTACGAGATCGCGCCCCTGGTAGTCGGTCAGAAACGATTCCGAGCGCTCGGCGCGGAATTTCACCGGCCGGCCGAGCTTGCGCGAGGCCCACAGCACCAAGCCGAATTCGACATAGGCACGGTTGCGGGTGCCGAAGTTGCCGCCGACGTCGAACGACAGGACCCGCACCTGCTGCGGTTCCACGCCCAGGACATAGGCCAATTCGTGCTTCTGCCGGACCGCGCCGCCGCTGCCGGCGTAAAGGGTATAACGTCCGGTCTCGGCGTCGAAGCTTCCGAGCGCCGCGCGCGGTTCGAGCGGAACACCCGTCACGCGGCCGATGTGGGTCTTCATTGAAATGACGTGGGCTGCCCGAGCGAAGACCGCGTCGGTCGCCGCGATATCGCCGAAAGTCGAGTCGACCAGGATATTGTCAGGCAATTCGTCCCAGACTTTCGGCGCGTCGGCGGACGCGGCCTGCGACGTATCGGCAACCCAATCCAGCACCTCGTAGTCGATGAAGACCTGCTCCGCCGCGGTTTGCGCCTGCTCCAGCGTCTCCGCCACCACCATGGCGACGGCCTCGCCGACGTGGCGGGCCTTGTCGTGCGGCAATAAAAGGTGAGGGCCGATGAACACGGCGGTCCCGCCTCGGCCGGTCAGCTTTACGTCATACTTGGTTGAAGGCACCGGATTGTGCGGGATCGGCCGCAGGCCATCGTTGAGACCATCCGCCCCGGTGTAGACACCCAACACGCCGGACATCGCCATCGCGGCGGCGCAATCGACCGCGGCGATGCGCGCATGCGGGTGGGGCGAGCGCACCATGGCGGCCCAGACCTGACCGGGCAGACTGAAGTCATCGGAGAACCGGCCGCGCCCGGTGATCAGGCGCCGGTCTTCGTTGCGCGCAAGCGGCTTGCCGATTGCCTTGAATGATCGCTCGTTGAACATGCGGCCTCGGCGCTTTGTATTATGTAGTATTGTAATACAAATATGGGGCCGTCAAGTGATCACTTCAATCCCGCCGGGTTCCATCCGTCGGCACAGGTGTCGAACTTATACGAACAGGTCCGGCTATGACGATCCGGATCGGTTACGGACGTTGCGGATAATAGGTGGAATCACCGAGACCGGTCACGCCTCGCGGCGTGCCGGTGGAATTCGTGTTCCGCGACGCCGTCGTGGGATGACAGCAGGGCGTCACGCGCAAAGCCCGCAGAACATCTTGGAAAGTCGCTTCGACCGCACGAGCGTGCGGCGCCGCGCGCTCAAGCTGACGGCGGCAAAGGACTCCGCGTAGCCAAGGCGGGCGTCTGTTGTCGCTATGCGGTTTTGTAACCCAACACGGCCTTCACCTCCAGAAACTCCTCGAAGCCGAACACGCCGTGCTCGCGGCCGTTGCCGGATTGCTTGTATCCGCCAAATGGAACGCTCTGGTCGGCCGGAGCGCCGTTGAGGTATATGCGCCCGGCACGAATTTGGGCCGCAACCCGGCGGGCATGAGCAAGATCCCCGGACTGCACATACCCGGCCAAGCCGTAGGTTGTGTCGTTGGCGATGGTCACCGCCTCTTCTTCGGTGTCATAGGTCAGCATCGAGAGCACCGGACCAAAAATCTCGTCCCGTGCGATCGTCATGTTGGGATCGACATCGGCAAAGACGGTCGGACGCACGAAGTAGCCGCGATTGAAGCCGACAGGGCGGCCAGCGCCACCGCAGACCAAGGTGGCGCCTTCCTGGATACCGCGCTCGATGAGGCCTTGAACCTTGTCGAATTGCACTTTGCTTACCAGCGGACCCATCGTGGTCTTGGGGTCGAGAGGATCGCCGACCCGCACGGTCTCTGCCGTCCGCTTGGCGATCGCAACGGCGTCGTCCCGCTGCGAGCGATGTACCAGCATCCGGGTCGGCGCCTGGCAGGACTGCCCGGTGTTCGTGAAGGAGCGCAGCACGCCGGCGGGCACGGCCTTTTCGAGATCGGCATCCGCCAGAATGATGTTTGCCGATTTGCCGCCGAGTTCCTGGGCCACGCGCTTGACCGTGTCGGCGGCCGACTTGGCCACCAGGATGCCGGCGCGGGTCGAGCCGGTAAACGACACCATGTCAATGCCGGGATGCCGGGAAATCGCCTCGCCGACCGTCGGCCCTTCACCGTTCACGAGGTTGAATACGCCCTTCGGCACGCCGGCCTCGTGGAGGATCTCTGCCAACACGATGGCACTCAGCGGCGCAATCTCGCTGGGCTTCAGCACCACGGTGCAGCCGGCCGCAAGCGCCGGCGCGAGCTTGGAGGTAATCTGATTGAGCGGCCAGTTCCACGGCGTGATGAGGCCGCACACGCCGATCGCTTCGCGGCGGATCAAGGTGCCGCCCATGAATTGTTCCAGCTTGTAGGCCTTGAGCACTTCGGCGATGTGTTTGAAATGTCCCAACGCGTTAGTGGTCTGGACCTCGCGGGAGAATGCGATCGGCGACCCCATCTCCAGGGTCATCGTCTGCGCCAATTCCTCGAATCGCGCCGAATAGAGATCGATGATGCGCTGGAGCAGCGCCAACCGTTCTTTCTTCGACGTCTGCGAAAAGGACGGAAAAGCGAGCCTTGCCGCAATCACGGCGCGATCGACGTCGGCAGCCGAACCGAGGCTGATCTGTCCGGCAACTTCTTCCGTCGCCGGGTTGACGACATCGAAGGTGCGGGGCGAAACCGGCTCAACCCACCGGCCGTCGATATAGAATTTCGTATTGTTGCTCATGATCTTCTCCGGAAAGAAAACGTCGCAGATCGCTTGCCATTTCGCTATATACTGTCGAATATAGCGTGGAAGCAATCGGAGGTCATCATGCGTTTCATCACAACAGGAATGCTTCTCGGCGTGACGGCAGTTTTCGCAGCCGCGCAGACCGCGCCTCCGCCAACGGCGACCGTTCGAACCGTTGTCGCCGCCGCCAAGCTGCCGACCGTGACAGATGTACCGCTGAATTTCAGGGCTGTGAGCGTCACGCTCCGGCCCGGTGAGAAGAGCTTGGTTTCGGGGGGCGATGGCGTCCTGTATCAGTTGTCGGGATCGACCGAAGTTTCGCTCGCCGGCGAGGCCAAAACGCTCAAGGCTGGAGAGGGGCTGTTCGTTGCCGCCGAAAAGACAGCGGACTTGAAGGCAGCCGGCGAAGCGCCATCGACGTTCCTACATTTCGTCCTTACCCGTGTTGCTGACAAAGATCCGGTTGCCGCAGCGGCGCCGACAATCGCGAACGAATTGTACCGCACCGCGGCCCCAATCCCCGACTTGAAGGCGGGCGTACACGATCTCAATCTGACGCGGGTCACGTTCCCGGCAGGGATGCCCTCCAACCCGCCGCATCATCGGTCCGGTGCGGCATTGTATTATATTATCTCCGGCACCGGGGCGAATACGGTCGACGGCAAGACAGAGGCAAAAGGCCCGGGTTCCTTGATCTACGAGTCGCACGGACTTGTGCACCAATGGGGGAATCCAGGCAGCGAGCCACTGACATTTCTGGCTTTCAACATTAATCAGGAAGGTGTGGCGGCGGTGCTTCCGGACCCACCCAAGACTCCATAGGCGCCGCCACGGTGGTGTCCCAATATCTCAGCCGAACGTGAACGCGAAGGCCTCGGCGCCGGGATCCAGGAACTCGATCGCAAAGGTCCGATCCTTGGCGCCCTGGCTTTGGCGGACAAGCTGATAGAGCCGCTGCTCGGTGACGGTCCCGTTGCCGTCGCTTTCGGTATCGACGCCATGGTCGCTGCCCGGGGGCTTGCCGTCGATCAGAACCCGAAACCGCACCGGCTTGCCATCTTTGGCCGGACCCAGCACCAAGTGCAAATCGCGGGCATGAAAGCGGTAGACAATTCGTCCGCTCGCGCCGTCAAGCACGGCCTTCTCGCTGTCGACCGTCCAGTCCCCCTCCAACGCCCATTCGTTTATCGAAGGTGTCGCGGGCGCGGAATAAACATGAGGAACGTCTCGCACGACGCCGCCGGGAGAGACAAAATTCTCACTGCGCTCGTAGCCGACGTAAGTTTCTGGCGATCGGACATTGACGAGATCGCCGGCCGCCTGAACGCCGGCGGCATCGACCGTCACCAGCGAGCGCGAGATATCGTTCTTGCCGGACTCCGCCAGCAGCTGCTGGATGATCTGTTCCGACTCATCGTAGTCGCCTTCGCCGAAATGATGGTGGCGGATGCGTCCTTCTCCGTCGATGAAGTAATGGGCCGGCCAGTACTGATTGTTGAAGGCGCGCCAGATCGCATAATTGTTGTCGATCGCCACCGGATACCCGATTTTCAATTCTTCGGTCGCGCGGCGCACATTGTCGATGTTCTTCTCGAAGGCGAATTCCGGCGCGTGCACGCCGATGACCACAAGGCCCTGCGCCTTGTATTTCTCCGCCCAGGCACGGACGTAGGGGATTGCACGCAGGCAGTTGATGCAGGAATAGGTCCAGAAATCGATCAGCACGACTTTTCCGCGCAATTCCTCGGCGCTCAGCGGCGGCGAATTCAGCCACGCGACCGCGCCCGAGAGCGACGGCAGTTGTCCTTCAATCGGAAGGCCGTCCTGAGTCTGGTTCGCCGGTTTGCCCGACATCATCATGCCGGGGTTCGACCCGCTCATCATGCCGGGACCCGAGTTGGACCCGCTCATCATCATACCAGGACCAGGCTGCATGACGACGGACGGCGCCTGGTCGGCCTGAGGTGGGGCCATATCCAGCAGGGCTTGTTCGAATTTTGATGTCGTACCGACCGAAATGCGTGTCAGCAGGCCGGTGTCAAGTCCAAACGCGATCGCAACGACGCCGGCGAGAACCGCCACGCCCAGGCCACGCCTGACCCACTCGCCGGCCCCAAGCGAGCGTTTCATCGCTGCGAAGACGCGACCTCCGATCAGGAGAGCGACCGCAAGCGAGGTCGCGGCACCGAGGGCGTAGGCGAGCAGCAGCAGCGACGTGTGCGCATTGGCGCCTTGAAGCACCGCTCCCGTAAGCACAAGGCCGAGGATCGGCCCGGCACAGGGGGCCCAGAGAAAGCCCGTGGCGATACCAAGAAGGAAGGATGGGACAACAGGCGAGCCGGAAGAGCCTCCAGATTGTGCGCGCTGGGATAACCATGCGCCGGCAGCGACTAGCGGCCGGCTCAGCCGGTCACCGATCGCCGGAAACAAGAGCGTGACGCCGAACATAGCCAGGAGGACGATCGCGGCTACTCGCCCGTACTGGTTCGTGTCGACAGCCCACTGGCCGCCGACGACCGCGAGCGATGCAACGGCTGCGAATGTGACGGCCATGCCCAGCAACAACGGCAACCCGCTCCTGACGAAAGGCTGGTCGGCTCTCGCAAACACGAAGGGAAGCACCGGCAATATGCACGGGCTTAAGATCGTCAACACGCCGCCGAGGTAGGACAGGATGAAGAGAGCCATCAAGGTTGCCCTTTTGCAGCCGACGTCAGGCGGTTTCAACCTTGAAGGTCATGGCTACGCCATTCATGCAGTAGCGAAGGCGGGTCGGCGGTGGCCCATCGTTGAACACGTGGCCCAGATGGCCTCCGCATCGTTGGCAATGGACGGCTGTCCGAAGCATACCATACGACCGGTCTTCAGTTTTGCCGACGGCGTTGTCGAGTGGTGCCCAGAAGCTAGGCCAACCGGTGCCGCTGTCAAACTTCGTCTTTGACGAAAACACCGGCAGATCGCAGCCGGCGCAAGAGAAAGTCCCGGCGCGCTTTTCGTGATCGAGGGGGCTCGAGTACGGGCGCTCGGTTCCGGCCTGCCTGAGCACCGCATATTGATCCGGCTTCAAAAGTTTCTTCCATTCCGCATCGGAATGCGCCACCTCGAAGTCGCCGGCCGCGTTCGCGTCCGGAGCGAATCGATATCGCATCATTCCGATGAAAGCCAAGCCGCCCGCCGCTGCGAAATAGTAAAGACTTTGTCGTCGCGTCAGCATGACCGAAATCCTCCCTGTCGCTGTGGAGAGACGAACCGCCGTCTCAGTATCGCACGTCGTGCATTTCCTGTTTCACCCACGCAACTGCAACGCTGGCTTTGGAATCAAGCCTTTGCCCTTGCGGAGCGACACCTTTGGCCGCTATATATACAAAATCATAGCGTGACGGCGCAAATCAATTTGCCGCGACCCCTCGGCGCAGACGTGTGAAGAACCTCTCGTATCTGATAATGTGATCTTCTTGGGACGCGCTCGCGCGTCGTCTCCGTGGCAAATCTCGCGGTCACCTGAACTGGAGGCTGTTTATATGTCGACTTATCGAATAGCGAAGGTTTTCCGCCGCAACGGCGGAAGGCTGCGGTGCTTGACGGCGACGGCCCTCACGGTGTTGGGCTTGTTCGTACTTTCGTCGCGAATTCCAACCCTGGCTGCCGAACCCGCAGTCGTCATCCCGGCTCCCGCCGTGGATGCGGCCGCATCCCCCGGCGATGGCCTGCAGAGCGTGGTGCTCGCCGGCGGCTGCTTCTGGGGCGTTCAGGCGGTATTCCAGCACGTGGAGGGCGTTCATCAGGCGGTGTCGGGGTATGCGGGCGGCGCAGTTCCCAACCCGACTTATGAGCAAGTCAGCACCGGGCAGACGGGCTACGCCGAATCGGTTCAAGTCACGTTCGATCCCCGCAAGATTTCCTACGGCAAGATCCTACAGATATTTTTCTCGGTCGCGCATAATCCGACCGAGCTTGATCGGCAGGGACCGGATGTCGGAACCCAATATCGGTCCGCGGTCTTTTTCTCAGACAATTCCGCGCAACGCGTCGCCAAGTCCTACATCACCCAGTTGGACCACACGGCCGCGTTCGGCCGCCCGATCGTGACGCGGATGGAATCGCTGACGAAGTTCTATCCGGCAGAGGCGTACCATCAAAACTACGCGCTCAATCATCCGAACAATCCGTATATCGTCTACAATGACCTGCCCAAGGTCGACAATTTGAAGCGATTGTTTTCCGACATCTATCGCGAGCAGCCTGTGACCGTGGCGGCGATGCACAAGAAACTCTGACCGGAAAACCGCGGGCAGCGACGGCGCCGGATCGGCGCCGTCATCAAGACGGCTTGGTCGGAGCACGCGCGCTTAAGGCGAGCAGCGTTTGGCCGACTTCTTCCATCGCGGCCGGCGTCAAACCGAACATCAGCACCGCGGCTCCGACCTCCAGCATCAGAAAGGTCTGATCCTGGTCGTCCTGGCCAACATTGATCGCGCTGAGCGGCAGCGGAATGGCGCCGCTCGGAGGTCCGTCGAACTCCGGAGGTCCTTGCAATCGCATCGCCTCGCAACTCAGGTTCAGCAATATGCTGACCATATATTGCACGTCTTGGATGCGTAGGCGGAGATCCACCGGACCTTGTTCGCTACGTTGGATGTGCAACTCGATGGCGTTGCCATTGGGCTCGACCTCGCCGACTACGTCGACGACGAAAGGAGGATTCCTGGTCTCCTGTTTGTCGTGTGCGCTCTGAGCGTCGTAAGCAATCACCAGAGACTCCTCGCTAGGGGCGGCTTTTTCATTTCACGACTTCACAGAAGGTATCGGCGCGGTTCGGGCGCCGTAGCGTGGCAACGCTACCGACCGATTGCCACCACCTATCGAGAGCCTCCCGGTGACAGGCAAGCCGCACATTCATGCCGTCCGAAAACTTGATCCAGGCCGAGAAGCGTTGGTCCGGCACAGCGATCAGCACTGGAACATCGGCGTCAAGCGCCTGTGCAATGAGATCGACCAGTCCGCCACCTTCGACTTCCGAACGGCCAAAGCGATTGATGATGACGAGGTCGGCGCCGTCGTTGAGCGCGACAGAAAGCCGCTTTGAAAGGTCGGCAAGTTGTTGGATGTCCAGCCGGCACCCGGCACCGTGGGCCGTGGACTCGTGGGCGAGACGAACCACATCGCCGCCCGGCAGCATGATTACGCTGAGCTCCGGATTCTCCAAATGGCAGCTTCGGTCAACCTGGATAACGCCGATCGGACGTTGCCCCGACCGGCGCAGAGCATCGGCGAAGTCGATAAGCAGGCGGTCGGGGTCGTCATTCGATCCGTAGACGACCGCGGCGACGTCGCATTGGGCATCGAACCTCACGTGCCGTACCTCACTGATCGATATATATGCGAGGATATATCGCGTTGCGCGGGCTTGCAAGCTGACATTCGGCAGCTCCCACTTGCTCTGCACTCGTTCATGCAGATGCGACGCCCGCAACATCGATCCGGTTTGCGGGTGCGCCGTGCGCGTCAAGCTGTCTTGATCCACACGGCTTTGACGTTGAGGTATTCATCAACATGCTGCAGCCCGGACTCGCGCCCGTATCCACTCATCTTGTAGCCGCCAAACGGCACGGCCGGATCCATGGCCTGGTAGCAGTTTACCCAGACCGAGCCGGCGCGGATCGCTTTCGCCAACCGATGGGCCTTGCTGACATCGCGCGTCCAGACGCCGCTACCGAGACCGAATGGCGTTGCATTGGCGCGAGTGATGACCTCGTCGATGTCCCGGAACGGAATTGCCGACAGGACCGGGCCGAAGATCTCGTCCTGGGCAATCCGCATGTCGTCGCGCACATCCGCAAACACCGTCGGCGGCACGAAGTATCCCTTCGCGAACGCCCCCTCCATCAGCCGATCGCCCCCGGAGGCTGCGCGAGCCCCTTCCTGCTTGCCGATGCTGAGATAGTCGGTCACCCGTTCGAGCTGTTGCTGCGACACCAGCGGCCCGATCTGGGTTTCGGGGTCCAGGCCGTTACCGACCCTTAGCCCGTTGCTGAAGTCAGCCACTTGGCCGACGAACTCGTCGTAGATGCGGTGCTCGATAAATAGACGCGTGCCGGCGCTGCAGATTTGCCCGGAATTCGCGAACACCGCCATCGCGGCGCCCGGAACGGCGCTCGCGAGATCAGCATCAGCAAAGACGATGTCGGGCGACTTGCCCCCGAGTTCCAGCGACACGCGTTTGAGATTTCCCGCCGAGGCCGCGATAATCTTCTGGCCGGTGAGGTGCGATCCCGTGAAGGCGATCTTGTCCACGCCCGGATGGGCGGCGAGTGCCGCTCCCGCCGTCTCGCCATAACCCGGCACAATATTGACCACGCCCGGCGGCACACCGGCTTCCATGATCAACTCGCCCAGACGCAGCGGCGTCAATGGAGCTTCTTCAGCCGGCTTGAGAATGACGGTGCAGCCGGTCGCCAACGCCGGACCAATCTTCCAAACCGACGCGCCCAACGGGCCGTTCCAGGGAATGATCGCCCCGACGACGCCGACCGGTTCCTTCAGGGTGTAGGAGAAGATTTCGCCCGGCAGCGAATTCTCGATGGTCTCTCCGTGCAACGCCGTTGCCATTCCGGCGTAGTACCGCAGCATCCCGAGGACGCGACGGCGCGTGCCGGATGTCCGACTGATCGGCGCTCCCATGTCGAGCGTATCGAGCATGCTCAACTCGTCGAAATGGCGCTCGACCAGATCGGCCAACTTGAGCAGCATCCCTTGTCGCTCGAACGGCTTAACCTTGCTCCACGGACCCTCGAAGGCCCGTCGCGCCGCCTGGACCGCGCGGCTGATGTCCTCCGCGTTTCCTTCGGCCACAGCGGCAAGGACTTCGCCGGTCGCCGGATTGATGCTGTCGAACGTCTTCCCCGACGCCGCCTCGACCCACTTGCCGTCGATCAGCATGCGCTTCGTCTTTCCGTCCAGAAACGGATGGCGTGCGCGCTCGATCTGTTGAATGACGTTCATGATATCTTCCCTTGTGGCGCTTGATTGGCATCGACTCGCAGCAGGAAATCAATCTCTCCGACGCGTCCGAAGTTCTCCAACGCCAGTCGACTTTCTCCGATAGCGCAGTTGCATATACGAATCGGAATGCCAGCACTCCGCCGTTTCGCCGACGCTGGACTTCGCTATATATAATGGAATATAACGCGCTTGCAAAGCGAGTTCGTTTGTTCTGCGCGCAGCCGCACGTGGACGGGTTCCTCGATGGCATTCCGGAAATGGTGCTGTCGGCACGCGTCATCCCGATCGCAAATGTAAGGAATGCCCCTTAACGATAGGGTTCGAAGTAAGCGCACCTCGACGCGGCCCAACAGCAGCAGGATACACGATGCAGACGACAATTCTCGGTCGGGACGGACCTAAGGTCTCTGCGATTGGATTGGGCTGCATGGGTATGTCTTCGGGCATTTGCGGGCCGGCGGACGAAGCCGAGAGCATCGCCACCATGGTGGAGGCGCTTCGCCGCCTCGCGGCCGAAAAGGGGGCTACCCCCGCGCAACTCGCGATCGCATGGGTTCGCTCCCGCGGAGTTGACATCGTGCCGCTCGTCGGCGCCCGGCGCCGCGATCAGCTCAAGGAAGCGCTCTGGTCGCTCGATTTGCGCCTGACCGCCGACGACCTTGCGCGGATCGAAGCTGCGCTACCGCCGGAAGCAATCGCCGGGGAACGATACGATCCGACCCAGATGGCCCACCTGGATAGCGAAGCGAAGTCTTAGAAATCGACCGCATCAATGGAAATTTCCAGCGCCAAGCTCACCACCTGCGACGTGACGCCCGACGGGGAAATCGTGAGACTTCAATCTCATTGACGTCGCCGGAAACCCGGTGTCGCTGCAACTACCCTTCGATCAAGCCGGTGCGCTTGCGATGACACTGCCCGGCTTGCTGGCAAAGGCCGTGAAAGCCCGCGACGGCAGCGACAGTGCTCGATTTTGTCTTTCCGCTCGGCGACTGGGTCCTTGAACGCGTCGCCGATTGCGGCGTTCTGATCGTTACACTCAAGACGACAGATGGCTTCGAGGCGTCATTCGGCGTACCTCTCGACGCCTGCCGATCGCTCGGCGCGGCTTTGAGGCGTGAGGCAATAAAGGCCGCCGCGATCGTCCCCCTGCGCGCAAATTGACTGACCCCCTGAGACCAGAAATCGCATGAAGCTCACGCGAGCTTTCTGTTAGCGACGGATCAGCTTGCCAAGGGCGCGAAACTCCCCATTCGCCGAGGCTCGCGTCCGATTCTCAATCGCCCGGTAGAGTTCGATGACCTGCTCCCCCACCGGGGTAAGCGCCGCGCCACCGCCACTCAGGCCGCCGGTGGCGGCCGTAACGGCGGGTTCGCATAGCCCCTTATTGATCTGTTCGACCAGGAGCCAAGCACGCCGATACGACATGCCCAAATGCCGCGCGGCGCCCGAAATCGATCCTTCCGTGCGAATCGCCTCCAAGAGGGCGATCTTGCCGGGACCAAGGCTGTCGCTGCCGGTAAGGTCCAAACGGAGAGATAAGCGAATGTCCACCATAGCGGCCGGCCACATCAATTGCAGACGAAGGCATCACGATTATCACGGAGTGATCGATACACACAGCAGACCGGATCGATAGCTAGCGAATGAAGCTTGGATTGAACGGACCGGATAGATTCGGGGGAGTCAACAATCCGATGCGAACCGGCGAACCGACCAACATTCCAAGCACGGAAAGTATCGCGATCAATACGATGAGGGCCTGGCAGACCCGTTTCATGTTGGTGGGGATCGGCAGAAGCTCGACGACGTAAAATAGGATGATTGCCGCCAGCGCCAATTCCGCCGCGTAAATGATCGTCGGGATAACGCTCATGGCAATCTCCGTTGGGCTTGGCAATAATCGAAGCCGCCGAACGGCTTGTTTTCCGCTGGGCAACGACAGCGTACGCCAGGATCATACCGCCGCCAAGCCGGTGCAGACAGTCGGTGCCGACAGCCGGGTGCGACAGGCGCTATCCAAGCTTCACGGCACCACAGCGAGGAACAGGAACGCCGCGAAAATGACGAGATGTACGATCCCTTGAAGCACCGTGGTGCGGCCCGTGCCCAACGTGACGACGCCGACGAAGAGCGTGAGCGCCAGCAGAACCTCATCCTTGGCGGCCAGTCCGAGTTCGAGTGGCTGACGGAGCACGATCGACACGACGGCGACTGCCGGAATCGTCAGGCCGATGCTCGCGAGCGCTGACCCCAATGCCAGGTTCAAGCTGGTTTGCAATCGGTTGGCACTGGCGGCCCTGAGCGCGGACAGACCTTCGGGTAGCAGCACCAACGCCGCGATCGCGATCCCGACCACGGCCTTGGGTGCATCAAGCCACTTTACCCCAATCTCCAGCGTGGGTGTGAGAGCCTTGGCGAGGCCCACGACGGCAACGAGCGAGGCGAGAAGCAGGCCGGCGCTGAGAAGCGCGGTCAGGCCGGAAGGCGGCGCCATGTGCGCCTCATCGCCTTCGCCGTCGACGGGAAGGAAATAGCCGCGGTGGCGCACGGTTTGAACGAAAACGAACGCGCCGTAGAGCGCAAGCGAGATTGCGCCCGCGAACTCAAGCTGGGAGTTGCTGAACAGTGGACCGGCCACGGTCGTCGTGACGTTCGGCAGGACGAGGGTGAGGGTGGTGAGCGCAGCCAGCACCGCCAACGCGGCGCTCGCGCCCTGCACCTGGAAGCCTTGCTCATGGTGGCGCACGCCCCCCAATAGAAGGCACAGGCCGACAATGCCGTTGCACGAGATCATGACCGAGGCGAAGACCGTATCGCGTGCAAGCCCCGCCTTATCGGCTGGGGCTGCGACCATGACGGAGACGATCAGGGCAACCTCGATCACGGTCACGGCCACCGCAAGAACAAGGGTTCCGAACGGCTCTCCGATCCGGTGCGCGACCACCTCGGCATGGTACACGGCCGAGAATACGGCAGCGATCAGGGCCACTCCGGCAGCCCCGGCTAAGGCGCCTCCCGCACCTAAGTAAATCGTGGTCGCCAGCATCCCACAGGCAAATATGGGCCCGGCCCAGGCCCACCAGGGCGTCCGTGTCGCTGCTGCCATTCCGATGGTTTCCGGCGCGGGCGGTGATCGTCTATTTCAGGCGGGCCTTGACCGGGTCTTTCACGGCTTCGAATTTCTCGATTTCGACGTTGCGTACTTCGCCGTTCACCTTTTCGACACGACGGATGTAGACCGTTTGGACGACGTCGCGCGTTTCCGGATCGATCAGGAGAGGGCCGCGTGGGCTTTCCCAGGTCATGCCCTTTGCGGCGCCAATCAAGCTTTCGCCGTCAGCGGCGCCGCCGGTCTTCTTCAAGGCCTCGTATATGAGGTGCATGCCGTCGTAACCGCCGATGGAAAAGAGATCGGGGTTGCGGTTGAATTCGGCGTTGTAGGCTTTGACGAAGTCCTGGTTGGTCCTGAAGTCGTGCGTGTAGTCGTAGTGGAACGCCGTGATGATGCCAATCGCCGCGTCGCCCATGGCCTTCAGGGAGGCTTCGTCGGTTATCTCGCCTTGCCCCATCAGCTTGATTTTCTTCGGGTCCATGCCGCGCTCGATCAAGGCCTTTGCCAATGCCGGGGGTTGTGAACCGCCGGGAACGAACACGAAGATGCCCTCGGGATCACTGTCCTTGGCGCGTTGTACGTAGGCGGAAAAATCCGGATTGGCGATCGGTATGCGCACCGAACCGACGATTGTGCCGCCGGCTGCCCGGAAGGCACGATCGAACGCTGCTTCGCCATCATGCCCCGGGGCATAATCCGAAACCAGGGTGTAGGCTTTCCTCACGCCGTTCTTGAAAGCCCAGGTTCCGAGCGGCTCGCAGTTCTGCGCCAAGGTCGATGAGATCCGCGCCATGTAAGGCGACTTGGTGGTGATGATGGACGTCGCCGCGTTCATCACGACCATGAATTTCTTGGCTTCCGCCGACAGGTCGCCGACGGTCAGCGCTTCCGGCGTGATCACGAATCCCGCGAGGATATCAACGTTGTCGCGCACGATGAGGTCCTGGGCGCGGCGCTTGGCTTCCTCCGGCGCCCCACCCGTATCCCGCCTGATGATCTCGATCTTGCGGCCGGCGACGACGTCGCCATGCTGCTTCATATAGAGCTTGATTCCGTTGTCCATTTGGACCGCCGGATCAGAAAATTGGCCCGTATAGGTCATGATCAGGCCGATCTTGACGATCGGCTGGGCATAAGCCGGCCCAAAGGCACCAACAAGTGCAGTAAGGACTAAAAGTCCGCAAAAAAGCGCAATCGCTCGGCGCATGATTTTCCTCCCAGAATGATTTGGTCCACTTTAGCCTAGTTTGGGCTGGGGAGCATTGAACGCCCGCTGAAATGTACGGCGAGGATCCCCTTCGTAGCCCGGATGAGCGAAAGTGATATCCGGGGCCGCGTTGGTTGCAAGATCGACCCGGATGTCGCTTTCGCTCATCCGGGCTACGGCCCATGAGCCCGTCAGCATTTTAGTGCCGACGCGATCTGCAGCCTATCGTGAGCCTATTGTGACTTGGAACTGGGTCCGAGATAGGTCGCCAGATACTCGAGAATTTGCGCCCGTTCCTCCGGGGTGATCTTCATTCCATACGAGCCCATCTCGTCGAGCGCACCATTCCAGTCGTCCCGCGTCGCGCCGGCCGCCGCGAATACCATGTCGAGATCGTGGCAGCCTCGGCACTCGCGTGCGACGATTTCGCGACCGGGTCCAGCCGGCAACTCGCCAGCGCCTGCCTCGGCGGCCGTAAGCATCACGCCAACAACACCGGCCAACAGTCGGATTCCGAACCCTATTCTCACAGTCAAATTCACCACCGTGTTCCTCCGTTCAAGCCGTCGGAAAAAATGGCACAGCGACAGGCCCGGCGTCATCACCAATTCTCAGACAAGATCGGGCGGTTCCCGATCGATGAACCCAGTGGTTCAGACCCGTGCGGATGTTAAGGTTTCATTTACCATATTAATTTACCAGTGCTTAAGGGGCGTTGCCACGCTTGTTCGCAGCTGAACAAGCACTCAGAGGCGTTGATGGTTACCTCTGCGCTTGCGCGTGCCGGTCGGCATTCGACCCGGTTCGCTTCGACGGTTTCCGCTCAAAAAGTGTCGGCGCTGTTTGCAAAGGCGGTAGCTTGCCACCAGGCCGGAGCGACCGCCAAGGCGATCACGCTCTACAAACGCATCCTCTCGCTCAGGCCAGACTTGGCGGAATGCCACAACAATCTTGCGGCAGCGCTCGCCAGTTTCGGTAGGTTCGCAGAGGCTGCGGCGGCCTATCGCCGGGCGATCGCCCTCAAGCCGGACTACACGGAGGCCCATTCCAATCTGGGTGTCGCGCTCGCCAGCCTCGGCCGGTTCGACGAGGCCGTGGCACCCTATCGCCGCGCCATCGCGTTGAACCCGGAATTTGCCGGGGCCTATAGCAATCTTGGCGATACCCTGAGATTGATGGGCCAGTTCGATGCGTCGGAAGTGGCATGCCGCAAGGCCATCGCGCTGCAACCGCGCTATCCCGAGGCCCACACCAACCTCGGCAACACCCTCAAGAGCCTCGGTAGACTCGATGAAGCCGAGGCGATGCATCGCCGCGCCGTCGCGCTGAACCCGGCAAGTGCCGAGGCCCATTCGAGCCTTGGCGCGGTTCTCATGGACATTGGCAGGCTCGATGAAGCCGAGGGGGAATTTCGCGCCGCGATCGCGCTCCAGCCCGACTGTGCCGGGGCCTACAATAACCTCGGCTTGGCGCTAAGGGACGCCGGCCGGTTGACCGAAGCCCGAGCGGCTGCCGAACACGCCGTAAGGCTCGCGCCGCGAAAGCCCTCCTACTTCGCCAATCTGGGCGAACTCAGATCGTACGTGACCGCGGACCCCCATCTGGCGGCGCTGGAAGCTCTGGCAAGGGATCAGGCGTCGCTCTGGGTGGACGACGCGATCCACCTGCACTTCGCGCTGGCCAAGGCCTATGCGGACGTCAGTCGCCCGGAGGATGGATTCCGCCGGCTGCTGTCCGGTAATGTGCTCAAGCGCTCACGCCTTGCCTATGATGAAGCCGCAACGCTCGGCGAAATGGATCGCGTGCAGGCGGTCTTCACTCCGGAACGGGTCAGCGCTTCGCAGGGTCCCGGCGATCCTTCGCCCGTACCGGTCTTCATTGTTGGAATGCCGCGTTCGGGAACGACGCTGGTGGAGCAGATACTGGCCAGCCACCCGGCAACGTTCGGCGGCGGCGAGCTCAAGCTGTTCGAACGCTCCACGGCGAGTGTCCGTGCAACGTTGCCGAATGCGCCGGAGTTTCCCGAAATGGCGTTGCGCATGGCAGGCGAAGATTTTCGCGCCCTTGGCGCTCGCTATCTTGCCGAGACCAGGCGGCTCGCTCCGGCTGCGTCGCGCATCACCGACAAGATGCCGACGAACTTCGTGTTCACCGGCCTCATCCATCTGGCGCTGCCCAACGCGGTCATCATCCATACCAGGCGGGATCCAGTCGACACCTGCATCTCCTGCTTTTCTAAGCTTTTCACCGAGGGACAGCACTACAGCTACAACCTGGCCGAACTCGGGCGCTACTACCGGCGCTATCAAGCCCTGATGGAACATTGGCATCGGGTGCTCCCGCCGGGCCGCATCCTCGACGTTCGCTATGAAGACGTGGTCGCCGATCTGGAAAGCGCGGCGCGCCGCATTGTCGCCCATTGCGGCCTGCCGTGGGACGCGCGGTGCCTCGACTTCCATCGCACCGAGCGTCCGGTGCGCACGGCGAGCGGGACGCAGGTGCGCCAGCCCATCTACACCAGTTCGATCGGGCGCGGCCGCGCTTATGAATCTTTCCTTGGGCCGCTGCTGGCTGCGTTATCCGGGGTGGCATGACAGCGTGTATTCGGACCAAAAATAGCTGCGCGCGTTGGCATAACCCCGAAAAGTCACGGCGGCGCCGTAAAAAAGTCGCGCGCACTTAACACATCCTTTGCACCGCGTCTGTAGCCAAAAGGCCAGGGATGTGGTCGGGGACGACGGTTGGGGAACGGGGGTCGTTGTTCGTGCGATTATCTTGGGTTTGGGTTCATGCGGCACTCTGCGCCGCCGCGCTTGCGGGTTGCTCCCGTGCTTCCGACACCAGCGATCTCTTCACCACCGGTGTGTTGCCGGCCTCCGCCATGCCGTTGGCGCCGCTGCCCGCGCCGCATGCGCGTCTTGGCAATCTCAAAGTCGCATTGATCCTGCCGCTCTCGGCGGGCGAGGAGCAAGGTGCGGCCGCCGTGGCCATGCGCCACGCCGCCGAGATGGCACTCGCGGAACTTCACGAACCGAACATTCAGCTGATTTACAAGGACGACGGCGGGACCGGACCGGGAGCGCTCCTTGCCGCCCGCCAGGCCATCGCGGACGGCGCCGAGGTCATCCTGGGGCCGCTATTCTCCCAGCCGGTGAACGCCGTGAAGCAATTGGCCCGCCAACAGGGCGTGCCGGTGATCGCGTTCTCGACCGACGTCAAGGTGGCCGCCCCGGGCGTCTACCTCTTAAGCTCCTTGCCCGAATCCGACGTCGACCGGGTGGTGTCCTATGCGATTTCTCAGGGCAAGCGGTCGTTCGTCGGCCTCATTCCGGCCGGCGCCTACGGCACGTTGGTCGCGGCCGAGTTCAAGCAGGCGGTGACGCGCGGCGGCGGGCGGGTTCTCGCGCTCGAGCATTATGCGGGCCGCGACATGATCCACGAAGCCGTGAAGAAAGTGATCGAGGCATCGGGGCATGCCGACGCGATGTTCATTCCGGATGGCGCTGACGTGGTCACCGATATGGCTTCGGCGCTGGCCGCAGCGGGCGTCAAATTGCAACCTATCAAGCTGCTCGGCACGCGTGCTTGGGACGATCCGAAGATCTTTTCCGATGCGCTGCTCGAAGGCGGCTGGTACCCGGTCCCCGATCTTGCCGGCTTTCGCGCTTTCGCGGCGCGCTACCACAGCCGCTATCGGCAAGACCCGCCACATCGTGCGGCGCTTGCCTATGACGCGGTCACGCTGGTCGCCGGCTTGGCAAAGACGTCGGGCTCCCATCGGATCACCGATGAAATGCTGACGAACCCATTGGGGTTTGCGGGCATCGACGGCAGGTTCCGTTTTCGCAGCGACGGCACCAATCAGCGAGGGCTCACGATGATGAGGGTCACGCCGACGGGCGGGCAAGTCATCGCGCCCGCGTCGCCCACGTTCAGCGTCTCAGCAAAATAACGGGCGTCAAACGTACCTTATCGTGAAAACGTCGGCGAGCGGTGCGGCGTCGCTTTCGCGCTCGACGCCGCACCAGTGGCCGAGCGAGCCTTCGGCGCAGCGCACTGCGCGCAGCACCACGGCAATGCGCTCGCCGGGCTCGATATTGCCGTGATAGACGATGTCGCGCCGGCGCGTCGTTGCCCGCGGGCTGGGCCGGAGGAACGCCCATTCGGCGCGCGCGACAAAGGCCTGGAAGCTTGAGAAATACAGGAAGTCGGCGCCGTTGAAATCCTGCGCCGGGCACGGATCGATCACGAGTTGGTCGAGCGCGGCGCCATCCGCCCGGACGAATCCCAGATGCTCGGTCCAATGTCCGCGACGCAGGCTCGCGACCGTCGCCGCACCGGCGGCGAATTCCGGTGCAGCTTCGACGGGCGGCAGGTCCGCCATCTCGACGCGGGCTATGGAACGGTTCAATCCGGGCTCCATCCGCTTCACGAACACCGACGTCATCACGACTTCGCCTACCGGGCGGCCACGCGCCGCAAGTCGATGGACGCTGACGAACCGGGTGTGTGAGATCCGCGTCAGGCGCGACGTGAAGGCGAGTTCGTCATGCTCGCGGGCGGCATCGAACCGCGCGTCCCGCACCGTGACGGCGACGAACGCCGCGTAAACCGGATTGCCGGCAGCGTCGCTAAAATCCGGCACCGCGCGCCCCGTCGCCTGCGCCAGCAGGAACCAATGGCGATGGCCGCATTCCTTGAGGAGCCAATTTTCGGACAGCCCGCCGAGGCAGAGATGCGGCATGCCGAGCACGACGCTGTCCGATAGCGGCGCCGCAGCCGGGCCGCCACCCAGGAAACGGTCAATCTCCAATATGCCAAGCGGGATATTCACGGCTCAAGACCCGATCGCGGCTTCGTTGAGGGCGGCCTGCCGCTCAGCGTGGGTCAGGCCGACCCGCGCCTCGATGTGCTCGGCGAGATATTCGGCATCGCGCGATACGCCGGAAAAACGGCCGGAGCCCCAGGTGTAGAGCCACGGCAGACCGAGGAAATAGACCCCGCGAACCGGCGCGACTCCGCGCACGTGGGACGGTTGACCGCGGCCGTTGAAGACCGGGAGATCGAGCCAGCTGTAGTCGGTGCGGAAGCCGATGCACCACACGATCGACGTGATGCCGGCCGCCCGGTAGTCCAACTCGGTGCGCTCCAGGGCTGGTACCCACACGGGCTTGTAGCGGGCCTCCTGTGGCGCCGCGATGTTCTGCTTGGCGATGAAGTTGTCGATGCTGGTCTTGATGCTTTCCGACACCTGATCGGCCTGATCGAGGCATTGGGCGAGGTCATCATCGAGCATCAGCCGGCCGCCGCTGACGTCGAGTAGCCGGCCATAAAGCTCCATCCCCTCGCGGGCGCGCAGGCGCAGGTCGATGTCGCGCCCGCCATCGCGGCCGGTGACGTAGTGGTTGGTCTTGTCGCGCACGCCTTCGCGCAATGGATGTTCGTGGACCGGCAGATCGTAGTAGCCCATCAGGTGCAACCACTCGACCACGTCCTTGTCGCGATAGCGACGCGCCACCCGCGGGGCGTCGCCGATGCAAAGATGCACCTTGCGGCCGGCGATGTGCAGGTCCTCCGCGATCTGGCAGCCCGATTGTCCGCTGCCCACCACCAGGACCGGGCCGGGCGGGAGCTGATCGGGATTACGATATTCGGCCGAATGGATCTGTACGAGATCAGGGTCGAGCCGCTCGGCGCAGCGCGGGATCACGGGAATCTGGTAGCCGCCCGCCGCGATCACCACCTGGTCGGCGAGGTAGAGACCCTCGGTGGTCTCCAGCGTGAAACCGTGCTGGGAATTGCTGCGCAGGCCCTTCACGGTGACACCTTCCCGCAGCGGCGGATTATAGGAGCTCACGAAGGCGTCGATGTAATCGACAATCTCATGGCGCAACATGAAGCCGTTCGGATCGGGCCCGGGGTAGGGGAATCCCGGCAATTGGCATTGCCAGTTTGGCGTCACCAGGCAGAATGTGTCCCACCGCTCGACCCGCCAGGCGTGGCCGGCACGATTTTTCTCGAACACGACGTGGTCGATGCCGCTGCGCTTGAGATACCAGCTGACCGAGAGGCCGGCCTGGCCACCGCCAATGACCGCGACCGAATGATGCGCGATGGGCGTGGGTTGAGCGTTCATGGGGCGCCTCCGTTCATTCGTCGAACGCATCGACGGCAACGCGTGCGTCGGAATGGTCCGTGAAGGCGGCGGCTGCCGCCTCGATACGTGCAAGTTGCGCCAGGGCGCGGCCGCAGGGCGACCCGTACTTGGCCTTCACCCGGTCGCTCGCGATGCCGAGCGCGGTGCGGCTGCGTGCGAGAAAATCCGGCAGCGCATAATCCGCCCCGACCGCGAAATAATCCTTGATCACCAGCGAGGGCGAATAACAGGTCTCGGGCGTGCCGTCGGGCCAGCGGATGTGAAAGCGCATTTCAGGCATGAGCGGCCTCGCTGAGGGCTTCGTAGGCCGGCAGGTGCGCGTGCGCCGTTGTGGCCCAGTCATGCCGTGCCGCGACCGCGAAGCCGCGCGCCGCGATGGCGGTGCGATCGTCCAGTGCCGCCGCCATCGCCGCCCCGATCGACGCGGGGTCGTAGGGATCGCACCACAGCACGTCGCCGTCGCCGAGATATTCGGTGAACGGCGCGATGCGTGACGTCACCACCGGCACGCCGCTCGCCATCGCCTCGAGCACCGCGAGGCCGAAGCCCTCCTTGACGGACGGAAACACCAGCGCGTCGGCGGCGCGATAGAGCGCCGGCATCAGCGCTTGGGGCAGGGGTCCGGTGCGGATCACGGCACCGGCCGACAGGCCGCTTGCCGTTAGCGCCACGGCAAACGCGGCTTGGTAGGCGTCATGATCGAGCAGCGACGCGCCGCCCGCGATCACCAGGCGCGACGCCGGATGCCGGACATGAACGATACGAAAGGCTTCGAGAATGCGAACCGTATTCTTGCGCTCTTCGACACCGCCGACGGCGAGGAACATCTTCGCGCCCGCCGGTAGGTTCAACAACGACCGCAAGTCCGCATCGGCTTCATCCGTTGCTGGCGAGAACCGGTTGATGTCGACCCCGTTCCCGATCAGATGGGCTTCGCGGCCGAGTTCCCGCGCCAGCCAGTCGCGCCACATGCGGCTGACGGCAAAAAGCCGATCGGCGGATGCGATCGCGCGCAATTGCAGGGCGCAGAGACGCGGATCGGCAAACGTGTCGACATGGTGCACGGTGCGGGCGAATCCCGCAATCAGGCCGCGCTCCTTAAGCGTCGCCAGCGCATTCGCCGAGATGCCGTCCTGGGTGTGCCAGACGTCGAAGCTGCGACGCTCGTCGCGCTCGAAATGACGGACGTAGTCGGCAACGCGGGTCTCAACCATCGCGGTGATGTCGTGCCCCACTGGAGACGCCGTGACGCTCACGGTGCGGCACTGCGTCTTGCGAAAGAAGCCGGCGCCGCTTGCGTCCGGCGCGTGGACCGTCGCGTCGTGGCCGAGCCGGCACAACGCATCTCCAAGCTCGAGCGCGTGCACGACGCCGCCGCGCGGATTAGTGGAGTGGGCAAGAATCGCGATGCGCAGGCGCGGCTTCATGCGAGCGCCTCCGTCTTATCGAACTGCGCCTGGCCGCAGCCGATCAGCGGTTCGCGCGCGAAGTCCCAAATAGTCTCGGTCGCGTGTCCGTCGGTGACGGCGACGTGGCGTCCAGCCGCGATGTTGCCGATTTCGGCGACCGCGATGCCGCGCGCCGCGAAACGGCTCATCACGGCACCAAGTTTGGCGGGGCTGACCGAAACGATATAGCCATAGCTCGGAAAGGTTTGCAGCCAGCGCTCCAGCAGCACGCCGTCCGGGCGCGGGATGGCGGCGACGTTGATGGTCGCCGCCACGCCGGAGCATTCCGCCAGCATCATGGTGGTTCCGACGATGCCGCCCTGGGAAATATCCTTGGCGGCGAACGCAAGTTCGGCCTCGGCGATTGCCGGGAGCACGTCGATGTCGCCGCGCAGCCGCGACGCCGGCGCATCGGTCGCGGCTTCCCAATTGGAGAACGGCTCGCGATAGCGGCCGCGCAGGTCGATCGCCGCGACCAGGCGGTCGCCTGGCTTGGCATCGAAAGAGGTGAGCAGCCGTTTGGCGCGGCCAAGGATCGCGACCGAGAGCTGGCCGCGATCGGTGCGGGCGTTGGTGTGGCCGCCGACGACCGGCACGCCGAACGCCCGCGATGCCTCCCGCATGCCGGCCAGCACCGGCTCGGCGTCGGCCTCGCTCGCCGCCCACACTGCGTCGACCACCGCAATCGGCCGTCCTCCCATAGCGGCGACATCGGAGACGTTGACCATGATGCCGCACCAACCGGCAAACCACGGGTCGCCCGCAACAAACTCGTTCATAAATCCTTCGATCGCGAGCAGCAGAAACCCGTCGCCGTCCGGAATCGCGGCGCAATCATCGCCCACCGGAACGACGAATTCGCCCGCCACGCCGAGCCGCGCCACTACGGACGCGATGTCACGCTTGGCGGCGATGCCCCGGCTCGCCCGGAGGGTGGCCGCAACGCTGTCGAGCGCGACGGAGCCGAGCATGATTCCTCCTCACGCCGCCCGTTTGGGCAGCGACAGGAAACCGATCTCCGGGTCAGCGATCGGCGGATAGTAGGCGAGGTCGGCCTGCATGAAGTGATGCGGCCGGCCGCGCAGCTCGGTTTCCTCGATGGTGCGCCAATGCAGGCGCTGGAACAGCAGCGCGTTCTGGCTCTGCACATGGGCGTAGAAGCGCCGGCAGCCGCGCGCGTGGGCGGAGCACACGGCCAAACGGATCAGGGAGGATCCAAGTGCGCCGATGCGGCGGTATTCCGCGGCGACCACGAGGCGCGAGCCCCACCACGCACCGGCCTCCGCCTCGTGGATGCGGACGGTGCCGACCACATCGTGAGGCGCGATGCCGAAAGACGAAATAACGACGAGCGGAATCGCAACCGCGTCGATGTCGTCGCGGTCATCGCCGTCAAAAATGCCCTGCTCCTCGCAGAACACTTGGCGCCGGAGCGCCGCGGCCTCACGGCGCTCCCAGTCATCGGTTGCAAACTTCACACGATATTCGGCCGGCAGGAATACCGGAAACGGATCGAAGATCATGCGATTGCCCTTTGCGACTGTGTCCTCTCATCGACGCCGCGCTCGTAGGTCGACAGCGCGGAGCAGGCGCCGCATTTGCCGCAGCCGGCCTTGATGTCGGTTGCTCGCAGGCCGGCGGCGCGCAGCATCTGGGCGAGCGGCCGCAGGATCTCGTGCATGAACGCCGGTTGCGGCGGCGGATGACTCTCGAGCGGCGTCCCGGATATCGGAACGAACGGCACCACGAACGGATAAACGCCAAGCGCGATCAGCTTTTCGCTGGTGGCGAGGATCGCCTCCTTGGTGTCGCCGAGGCCGGCCAGGATGTAGGTCGACACCTGCCCGCGCCCGAACACTGGAACGGCGGCCGCAAATGCCGCGTAGTAGCGGTCGAGCGAGACTTGCGCCTTGCCGGGCATGATGCGGGCGCGCACCTCGGGGGTCACGGCTTCGAGATGCATCCCGAGCGCATCGATGCCGGCATTCTTCATGCGGCTGAACCACACATCATCATCGGGCGGCTCGCACTGGCCTTGGATCGGCAGCGCTACGGCGGCCTTCACGGCGGCAGCGCTCTCGGCCAGGATCGCGGCGCCGCGGTCGCGCCCGGGCGGCGTGCCGGTGGTCATGACCATGTGGGATACGCCGTCGAGTTCGACGGCAGCCTTCGCGACCTCGGCGAGTTGCACGGGCGTCTTGCGCTCGATGGTGCGGCCGGCGGCGAGCGACTGGCCGATGGCGCAGAACTGGCAGGTCTTGGTCCGGCTCTGATAGCGGATGCAGGTCTGCAGCACCGTGGTGGCGAGCACGTTGCGGCTGTGCAGCACCGCGATCTTCCAATACGGAATACCGTCAGCGGTGGTGAGGTCGTAGAAGCGCGGCCGCACCGGAAAGCTCACCTCGCCCAGCACCACGCCGTCTCGGCTCACGCGGCTGCGGCCAAGATCGTCCGGCTTCTCGACGAAATACGGGCTCGCGAAAGCGGGCGCGGTGTGGACCGGCACCATGACGGTCATGCCGTCAATGGTCATGGCCTTGTGGTCGGACGGCCCGGCGCCGCCGCGCCGGCTTTCGTGCCCCGCGTTCGGATCAACGAGCCGGACCCCGTAGGACTGCAACTCGTTGATCAGTTGCGCGGTCGGCATGGTCGTCCGGAAGTCTGTCGGGAGCGTTGGATTCATCGGATGCATTCCCAGTTGGGGCGAAAACAACGGGCGCCGCGGCTTTGATTTCCATCGGACGCACCGGGCGATCGTCGAGGACAAGGTGGAGAAGTTCGGGCCGGGCGTAATGGCCGACCGAGTCCATCATGCGCTTGCGCTTCACGATGAGACCCATGTCGAGGTCGGCAATCAGGATTCCCTCGCCCTGGGTCAGCGGCGGCACCACGTGGGCGCCCTCGGGCGATACGATGGCGGTCATGCAGCCGCCGCGCAGCGCCTTGCGGAGCTTTTCGTCGGGCGAGATTTTCGCGATCTGCTCCTCGGTCAGCCAACCGGTGGCATTGACCACGAAGCAGCCGCTTTCGAGTGCATGGTGGCGGATCGTTACCTCGATCTGGTCGGCGAAGATCGGTCCCACCATGGAGCCCGGAAACTGGGCGACGTGGATCTCCTCGTGCTGCGCCATCAGAGCGTAGCGGGCGAGGGGGTTGTAGTGTTCCCAGCAGGCGAGCGCGCCGACGCGCCCGACCGCGGTGTCGACCACCGCAAGGCCGGCGCCGTCGCCTTGCCCCCAGATCATCCGCTCATGGAATGTCGGCGTAATCTTGCGGCGCTTGAGGACGAGCCGACCGTCGGCGTCGAATATGAGTTGCGCATTGTAGAGCGATCCGTGGTCGCGCTCGTTGACGCCTAGCACGACCACGATGCCGTGGCGCCGCGCCGCCGACGCGACCGCCTCCGTCACTGGCCCGGGCACCACCACGGCATTCTCATAAAGCCGGATGTGCTCGGCGCCGGTGAGAACCGGGGGATAGACGAAAGAGAAGTACGGATACCAGGGCACGAAGGTCTCGGGAAAGACGACAAGCCGCGCACCCTTCTGCGCGGCCTCGCCGATGGCGGCGAGGACCTTGGCGACGGTCCCGCCGGGCGTTTCCAAGTCCGGCGCGAGTTGCACCGCCGCGACACGGATGCTGGCTTTCTCTGCCATCGCCTCCTCCGTAACCGGTCGCGCGAGCCGCGTGGTTGCCCGCGCCGGCTCGCGAATGTTCACGTCTAGGTCTTCAGAGCGTCGAAATCTTTTCCGAGCGCCTGAATCTTCAAAGTGTCCGAAATCTTCAGAGAGTCCGAAATCTTCAGAGCGTCCAAGTGTTGAGAATGAAGGCATTATCCTTGCGATGCAGAAGGATCAGATCGAGCACATCGAGCGGGCTGATCGGCCTGATGCCCTCGATGAGCGACGGCTCGCCGTGGCCATAAAGCGCCTGCAAGGCGAAACGGCAGGCATAGACCTTGCCGCCTTCGCCCATGAACTTCGTCAGTTGGTTGTTGAAATTCAGGTGGCCCGGGAAGGCCTCGTCGCCGAGTTTTGGAAAGCCGCGCTGAACGCCGAGGGTCACGCCGGGACCGTAGAGAAGCACCGAAGTGGTAAACCCTTTCCGCTGCAGACGGAGCGCCTGAAGCATATTGACGAGGCCGATCGAGCCTTCGAAGGCGACTGTATGGAACGTTATCAGGGCCTTCTCGCCAGGTGCGGCTTTGACGTCCTCGAAAACCTTTTCTTCGTAGTCGACGAGGAAATCACCTTTCTTATGAGCAGGCGCGGTCACGGCAGGCATGTGGTCCTCCTTGCACGAGAGTGGCGTGAAATTTGAACAGAACGTTCGCTCCCTCTGGGGGTCGGTAAGCGTCCCCAGAATTGCAAGGGACGTGCCAATGCCTGGGTTGCATATGCAATCATCAATACCATTCATTTTACAATCAATCTTACAGTCAATCGGCGCAGTTGACGCTCAATTGAAGATCGCAATCAATTTCGCGGCGCGTCCAAAAAGGCATCATAATGCCGGGTAAATATGCAATATTTTGATGATATACTGATAGAAATTACGATCGTAAAAGTGCCGAAACACGATCTCCGTCGTTTCGAATTATACTCGCCAATTTCCCTCCAACAATGTACAGTCAATTATCATTTTCGTCGTCGGTAGCGAACGCCTTACGTCGCCCGGGATGCGCGGCCGATCCGCCTCGATGATTGATCTGGAGTGGAAGTTCTGATGAATGAATGGACGCCGAATCTCGCCGCGAGCGACAAGCCGCGCTATCTCGCCATTGCGGATGCCATCGCGGACGACATTCGCAGCGGACGCCTGACCGCCTCCGATCGCCTGCCGCCCCAGCGCAAGCTCGCGCGTCGTCTCGACATCGATTTCACCACCGTAGCGCGCGGCTATGTGGAAGCGCAGAAGCGGGGCCTGATCGAATCCCACGTTGGGCGCGGCACCTTCGTACGCGGATCGGCGCGGCGGCGGCACAGCCCGATGGCGCGCCACCCGGAGATCGTCGATCTGTCCATGAACCTGCCGCCCGAGCCGGACGATCCGGAGTTGCTCGACCGCATGCAGGACGGCCTCGAAGCCGTTGGGCGCGATCTTGTCTCGCTGCTGCGCTATCAGGGGTTCGGCGGCGTGCAGGCCGACAAGGATGCTGCGTCCAATTGGCTGAGCCGCCGCGCCCTGGTGCCGCCGCAGGATCGGCTGTTCATCGCACCCGGCGCGCATCCGGCGATCCTCGGCATTCTGGGCCTCCTCACCAAGCCGGGCGACGTGATCGTATCGGAGGCCATCACCTACCCGGGCGCCCGCTCGATCGCGGCGCAGCTTGGCCTCAATCTCGTCGGCCTGCCGATGGACGACGAGGGCATTGACGCCGATGCATTCGCGGATGCGTGCGCCCGTCACGCCCCCAAGGCACTCTATCTCAATCCGACCCTCCTTAACCCGACGACACACACGATCTCCGAACCGCGGCGTATCGCGATCGCCGAAGTGGCGCGCCGCTTCGGCGTGCCGATCGTGGAGGATGATCCTTATGGCCTGTTGCCGGTCGCCGGCCCGCCGCCCTTCGCCGCCATCGCGCCGGAACTCACCTGGCATGTGGCGGGTCTCGCCAAATGCCTCGGCGCCGGCCTGCGGATCGCCTATGTGGTGACGCCGGACGTGCGCTCGGGCTGGCTGTTTGCTTCATCGGTGCGCACCGCCACCGTGATGGCCTCGCCCATCACCGTCGCGCTGGCGACGCGTTGGATCGCCGACGGCACCGGCGACGCGTTGCTCGCCGCGGTACGCCGGGAATCGATCGAGCGCCAGCGGCTCGCCGCCGCCATCCTGCCCAAGGCGCTGCCCGGCGGCGGCATCCGCACCGATCCGATCGGCTTCCATCTGTGGGTGACGCTGCCGCCTCCGTGGACGCGGTCGGCCTTCGTGGGTCACATGCGCTCGACCGGGATTGGTGTCGTTGCCAGCGACGCTTTCGCGACCGACGGTACGCCCCCCGAAGCCGTGCGGGTCTGCCTTGGCGGGCCGCCCGATCGCGCGGCGGTGCGGGGCGCGCTCGCGTTCATGGCACACGCCTTGGCGGAATTGCCGACGATCGCGTCGACGTTTTTGTGAGGGGTGCGACTGATCGGCGGAGACGGCTAGCGGTCGGTTGCGGCGATCGCTTCGATTTCCACCATCATGTCGGGATGGGAAAGCCTTCGCACTTCGACCGTCGTACTGGTCGGAAGCGACTGGCCGAAGATGTCGTGGCGAATTTCCGGATGCTTGAAGAACTCGTCGATATTCGTCACGTAGGTTGTCGTTTTCACCAAATCCTTCAACCCGAGGCCGGCCGCCTCGAGGGCGATACGCAAATTCTCTCCGACTTGGCGGATCTGCGCCGCCATGTCGCCGGCGCCGACAACGCGTCCCTCCCGGTCCCGCGACACCTGGCCGGCGATGAATACCAGCGATTTATGCGAGCTGATGACGACATGGGAATAGAGCACGTGTCCTTTGAGCGCGCGCTGGAACAGGCCGTCCGGCTGGTGACGCGTAATCGTCATTGTGGCTTTCCCCCTTATTGAAAACATGACTTTGCGCGAACAAGAAGTGCGCTATTGTTATGAATATTGCGGGCTGGTCGCAACGCACTCCGACAGCGTCTGCAGGAGCGTTTCTCCATCAGGAGCATTACTCCATGACGTACAACATTTCCAAAGGCATGGTGGGCACGCTATCGCGCCGCGGTTTCCTCCGCGCCGGCGCGGCCGCGGCGTCCGGCATCGCGGCCGCGGCATCCTCGGTTTCCCCGACCCGGGCAGCTCCCGTCAACATTCGCTACTCCACCGGCGGGGGCATCGGTCCGAACGAGATCGAGACCCTGATCTGGCTTGATTACCTGAAAACCAATGTCCTGAAGAACTACGGCAAAGCCTATACGCTCGACATGACGTTCACGCGCAGTTCGCCTGAGGCCACGCAATTGCTCGCCGCCGGCCAGGCCGACATTGCGACGCTCTCGGCGCCGGCCTTTGCCACCGCGATCGCGAAGAACGTGGTGCCGGGCGGCATCGGCATCACCGCGGACCTCTACCAGGACGGGCACCCGGGCTACGCCACGAACACGTTCTTCGTCATGAAGGAGTTCCCGATCAAGTCGATTGCCGAGCTGAAAGGAAAGAAGGTCGCGATCAATGCGTTCGGCTCCGCGGTCGACCTCGTGCTTCGCGTCGCTTTGAAGAGAGCCGGACTCGACCCTCGGCGCGACGTGCAGATCGTCGAAGTCACGTTCGCCAATATCGCGCCCGCGATCCGCGAGCGCCGCGTCGATTGCGGCGTGCTTGTGATTCCGTTTCTGCCGCCGGAGGCCGCGAAAGGAGACCTGCGCGCGGTCTTTACCGGCGGGGATACGCTCGGTCCCCATTCGGTCATATTCCAGGTCGCGACCGACAAGTTCATGCGCGATCAACCGGATGCCTTGCGAGCGTTCCTGGAGGATTACATCCAAGGGCTTGGCTGGTACTACGACCCCGCCAATCGCGAAAAGGCGATCGAACTGGCCGCCGGGTTGACCAAATCGCCGAAGGAGGTGCTGGCGAGCTACTTCCTTACGCCGAGCGATTATTATCGCGATCGAGACGGTTGTATTTCCGTCTCCGCGGTGCAGAAACCAATCGACGTGATGGTCGAATACGCGCTGATCGACCGGCCGGTAAACGCCGCCGCGTATATGAAGCTGCAATATCTGCCGAAGGCGTGCGCCGCCTGATGACGGCGAAGATTCGGATCTGCGCAATCGCCAAGACTTACGTTTCGGACCATGGACCGGTCCCGGCCCTGAGCCTCACCAATCTCGACATCGATGAGGGCGAATTCGTTTCCATCGTCGGTCCATCCGGCTGTGGCAAGAGCACGCTCTTGTATATCGTCGGCGGCTTCATCACTGCCGAAGGCGAGGTGCTGGTGGACGGCAAGTCGATCTCCGGACCCGGCATCGATCGCGGCGTCGTGTTCCAGGAATACGCCTTGTTTCCGTGGCTCACGGTTCGCCGCAATATTCTGTATGGGCTGGAGAACCGAGACTATACGCCGCAACAGCGCGCCCAGATCGCCGACCGCCTTATCGGCGTCATTGGCCTCAAGGGATTCGAGCATCGCTATCCGCGCGAGCTTTCCGGGGGCATGAAACAGCGCGTTGCGCTCGCGCGGACGCTCGCCGGCGATCCGGCCGTTCTGCTGCTCGACGAACCCTTCGGCGCGCTGGACGCGCAGACCCGCGAGGTGATGCAGGACGAACTCTTGCGGATTTGGCTTGAGACGCGAAAGACCGTGCTGATGATCACCCACGACGTCAACGAAGCCGTTTATCTGTCGAACCGGATTTGCGTCATGTCCGCGCGCCCCGGAAGGATCGTCGAGCAGTTCACGGTTGCGGTCGACCGGTCGATCGGCCGCGAGCAGGTCATGCTGTCCGAGGCCTTCAACAGGGTGCGAAACGAGGTCTGGCTTTCGGTCCGGCGCCAGGCGGCAGGTGTGGAGGCGCAGCATGGCCTCGCCTGACCGGCTTCGATTATCTGAGAGATTATCCGCGATCGCAATGTCTGGATTGCGCACGCTCGCGCCGATCGCGCCTTTTCTGTTGCTCTGGCAGTCATTGGGCAGCTTTCACCTGGTCGATACGGCATTCCTGCCGACGCCGATTTCCATCGGCCGCGCCCTCAGCGATTTGCTGACCGGCCCCGAAATTCGAGACAATATCTCGGTGACGCTGCTCCGTGCCTTTTCGGGACTGGGGCTGGGGATCGTTACCGGCGTATGGCTCGGCGTCGGCATGGCACGTTCTGCGGTGTTTCGCTCCTATGTTTCGCCTCTCGTCGGCGCCACGTATTCACTGCCGAAGACGGCCCTTGTCCCATTACTCATCCTGTGGTTCGGCATCGGCAACACCATGACCATCGTCGCGGTCTATCTGAGCGCGCTGCTGCCGATTGTGGTTCACACCTATCACGGCGTCCTGGCGACGCCGCCGGTGCTGGTGTGGAGCGCCGAGGCACTCGGAACGCGCCGCCGCAAGCTGCTGTGGCAGATCTTCCTGCCGCACGCGCTGCCGGACATCTTCACCGGAATCCGTGTTGCGCTCGGCTTCTCGTTCGTTGTCGCGTTGTCCGCCGAGATGATTGCGTCAACCGTCGGCATCGGGCGATTGATCTTCATCTACGGGGAGAACGGGTCCTACGAATACATGTTCGCGGCCGTGGTCAGCGTTGTGCTCGTCGCCTTCATTGCCGATCGCGCGGTGCTGGGCATCGCCGCTTGGTGCCTGCGCTGGCATGCCTCCGCAATCGGAGCGGACACATGAGCGTCATCGCAAACCCCGAGGCGGCACGGCGAATACGCTGGCCGGCGGCGAACCCGCGGTCGATCGCGTCGGTGCTCGTCGTCCTGGGCGCTTGGGAACTGGCGGCACGTCTGAAGCTCACTCCGGCATTGTTCCTGCCCCCCGTGACCACCGTGGTCGCGACGCTTGCGGACCTGATCCGCGACGGGTCATTGCCGCTTGATCTCGCCGTAAGCCTCTATCGCGCCTTCGCGGGTCTCGCGCTCGCGACGGTGGTCGGCGTCGCGGTCGGCATTGCGATGGCGCGGAGCCGGTGGCTGCGCTGGCTGCTCGATCCGCTGATTGCGCTTGGATTTCCGGCGCCGAAAATCGCGTTCATTCCGATTTTCATCCTGTGGTTTGGAATCGACAGCACCTCCAAGATACTCCTGGTCGCGTTTGCCTGCGTGTTCCAGATGGTGATCGCCACCTATCACGCAGCAAGCTCGGTGAACCGTATCGTGATCTGGTCGGCGCTGTCGTTGGGGAGCTCACAGCGCCGCCTGATGATATGCGTGATCCTGCCGGCCTGTTATCCGCGGATTTTCGCGGCGTTGCGGGTGGCGGTCCCGGTGGCGCTGCTGACGACCTTCACCTGCGAAATGGTGGCCGGCGGCGGCGGCATGGGGGCGACGCTCGTCTATGCGGAACGGTTTTTCGAAAGTCCGACCGTGTATGCCTACATCGTGGCGATGCTGGCTGTCGGGCTCATCCTCGACAACGTCATGTTGGCATTGAGAGACCATTTCCCGAGTTGGCGCGATGACAACGGCTGATGAGCAGGTCGCGCTCTGCGACGTATTCGTTTGCTTTGTCAGTTCCCCGACGCCAGCCCGCGCAGATAATCAGCGCGCCGTGCCCCAGCCTCCATCATGAGGGCGAGATCACCGGCGGCCTGGAGGAAGCGGCAGCCCATCGCGACGTAGCGCTGCATCAGGGCCTCGTCGTAGACGCCGCCCATTCCGGGCCATTTGCCGTGCCGGTGGCACGCCGCGATCACGGCCGCGTAGGCGTCCGTGACGCGTTGATGGCCAAGCTCTCCGGGGATGCCGAGGTCGACACACAGATCGTTGGTGCCGACCAGCAGGACGTCGATCCCCTCGATTTTCGCGATCGCCTCGGCGTTGTCGATCCCGCGGGCCGTCTCCACCATGGCAACCATGAGCGTCGATGCGTTGAGTGCGGCCATCAGAATCCGACGTCGCGACCTTGCCGAAATCGAAGTGCGGCTGGCTGCCGTAGACGGCGCGATGGCCGAGCGGAGGATAGCGTAGCGCCGCAACTGCCGCTTGCGCCTCCTCGACGGTTTCGAGATGCGGCGCCACGACGCCCAACGCGCCATTGTCGAGGAGCCGGGTGGCAAGCGAATATTCGCCCTTGGGCACCCGCACCAACGGCGCGATCCCGGCATCGATTCCGGCGATCGCAAGCGCGGCCGCGGTTTCGACCGACATGGCGCCGTGCTCGAAGTCGAGGAACAGCCAGTCGAACCCCGCCGCCCGCATCGCCCTGGCGATTTCGACGGAGCGCGCAACCCGAATGCCGACCCCAAGCGCAAGCTCGCCGCGCTGCAGCCGTTGCAGGGCGCTGTTCCTGATCGTGGGTGGGTGGGCGCTAGTGTTTTGGTTCCAACGCTTGATTCCCGATTTTGTCATCGCCCGGCCTTGACCGGGCGATCCAGTAACCACGTAACTTCGCGTGAGGCACAGCCTCTCCTCATCGGTTGGCCGTTGGTTGCTGGCTGCTTCGCTTTCGCGGAGCATGACACCGATAAGGTATGAACCGCCAGAGCCACAACGCTAGCTGTCAGTAATGAATCTTGAATGCGCCGCGATCGGCACCACCGGTCGCAACGCAAATCGGCGAGCGGTAAAGCGGCGCGGCGGATTTTGTCGCCGGCATGTCATCGCGCAGTTTTTCGAACAGCGGCTCGACGCCGAGGTCGAGCCAGACCCCGAAGCTGTGATCGTGATGGGCCGGAAGAAATAGTTTTGGCTGGAACAATTCGACGAGCGCCATGGTATCCGGTATCTGCCGCTCCGCGACCGCGTGCGGCTGATAGGCCACGATCGCGATATCGACGGGGCCGAGCTCTTGCGCCATGCGGCGGTCGCCGTCGGTGACCGGACCCGCGCTGCCGACACCCACGATCTTGAAGCCGTTGCGCAGCACCAGCCCGAACGCGAGCGTTCCCTTGTCGATGACATCGGGCGAGAACGTGCCGCGCGATCTCACCTCTTTTGTATGGGCCGCTTCCTCGGGTGTATCTGCGCGGGTCTCGACCCTGTAGACGTTGGCATAGGCATCCACGAGGCCATCCTGGATTGTGCTGTGGCGCGCAAGCGCGACGTGCACCGTCAGATCGCCGAACTTGAGGACCTCGCCGCCCTTCGCGATAACGGCCTGCTCGGGAGGCAGACCAAGCTTGATCGCCGTCTCGATGGTGATCGGCGCGCCGACCACCTTCGCCCCGGTCTGACGGGCGACAGGCACCACATCCGACATGTGGTCGAAATGGCCGTGGCTCAGAAAAATAACGTCGGCTTTCTTGACGTCCTCGACGTTGAACCCGATGGGGCGGCTGCGCGAGACGCGATCGTAGAACGTATCCAGCAGATAGATCTTGCCGCCGAACGCGATTTCGTAATTGGCGTTGCCGAGCCAGCGCACGACAGCGGTCTCGGACGCAGCCGGCAACATCGGGCCGCCGGTCAACGCGGGCACCATGCTGTCGCACGCTTCGGCGGCATCGGCGCGTGACGACAGCGGACTGAGCACGCACGCAAGCATCAAGAGCGCGGCAATCCTGGTGGACGTGTTCATGGGCAGAGCTCCGTGTGCCGTACTTGGTCGCGTCGATCGGTGCCGCTCAAAGTGCCGGCAGGTCACTTGGCTTCGCCCGCTGACGTCGTCGTTACCGGCCCCTCGCCGATCAGGAGGATCGTCGTGTCCTCATCCTTGGCGCCGTCCCAATGTACGCCATTGGCAAGGTCCGTGACGAAGGTGCCGGGCTTCATCGGGACCGTAAGATTTGCAGGGTCGAACGTGTTGCCGGTGCCGACCCACCAGGTACCCGAGAGGACGGTGATGAAGCGATCCTTCGAATGGAAATGCGGGTGGCTGAAGTGACCCTTGGGCCACGTCAGCATCTGCACGTAGATGCCCGGTTTGTCCGGATCGCCCGCGAGGTTTGCGGTCCGGTTGCCGCCATTGTCCTTCCATTCGATCTGGTCGGGCGTTTTGAGGGTGAGGGCGCCCGGATCGCCGCCGGCGTAGGGGCCGGCGACCTTCGGGACCTCGATGTTGGTCGCGGGGCCATCGCCGGTGATCAGGTAGGCGCCGGTTTCGTCCTTGGTTCCGTCCCAATGCACCTTGAGGGCGTGGTCGATCGAGAACGAACCCTTCGGCAGCCGGGTGGCGTGCGCCGGGTCCACCACCGGTCCGGTGCCGCGCCAGCCGGCGCCTTCGATCACGGTGATGAAACGGTCGTTTGGATGATAATGAGCGCTCCCCCAGCGGTTGGGCTTGAACTTGTTGATGTAGATATAGAGCCCAGGCTTGTTCGGGTCGCCGTGCAGGATCACCTGGTTGGTGGCAACCTGATCGGTCGGGTCACGCCACTGGAACTGCTCGGGCGTCTTGTAGATGACGGTCGTCGGGTCGAGTTCGACGGCGTAGCCGACGGTCACGAGGCTCACGACCGCCGCTGTTCCGACGAACGCGACACGCCATGCGGCAAAGCAATTACTCATATTCCTCTCCATAATATCCTGGTGCTGACGCGGGCACCCGTCAGGCGCCCGCGCCGCGCAGTCACAGCGGCAGCAGCCCGATGGCCTTCTTCAGATTGTCGTAGGGCCGCGCGCCAAAGCCGTGCGCGGGCGCGATCGTCTTCACGTCGAGATTGTTGGACGTGATGACGCGGTAGAGGTCGATCGATTGCTCCGGCGTGCGCGCCGGATCGCGCGGGTCGCTGCCCTCCGTCGGATTGTAGCCGTCGCCCCAGAACACCAGGCCCTCCTTCGGCATGAAGACGAGGAGGTTGGCGATGTTATGACTGGTGTTCTTCATGTGATGAGATCTCGATCGTCTTCGTCCCATCGGTCATCACCTTCTTGTCGCTCACGGTCTCGAAGGTCGGGGTCCTCGGCGACTTCGACAGCAGGTCGGGCGCGATGGTCCGGGGCCTCGCCCATGCTTTTTCGAAGAACGGTTTGTTGGTCTCGTGCGTGATGACGGTCGCGCCCTGCGCCGCATAGGTGCGCAGCCCGCCGGCGTGATCGTAGTGTGCGTGGGTATTGACGACGTAGCGGATCGGCTTGGTCGGAATGACCTTCTTGATCTCGTCGATCACCGCCAGCGATCGCGCTTCGCTGCCGATGCCTTCGACGACCACTACATGATCCTGAAACTCGACCGCCCAGTTGCGGGCATTCGGCGTTGCGAAGTACCACACGCCGTCGGCGAGCTTGTCTACCGTCACTTTCAGGGGAGGCGGCGCCGTTGTTTGCTGGACATTGGCCGGCACGTCGATCGACACGCTGGCGTTGGGCTTCACCGCGCCGACCGTGATGTCGAGCGTCGGGTGACCGTCCTCGGTCTGCACGATGTGGCGCGGGAATTTGACCCCGCCGAAGTCGGCGTAGTCGGTGTAGGCGATCTCGACCGGATAATCGCCGACCACTTCGTTGGTCGACAGATAGCTCACCTTCTCGACCAGGTTCTGCGCGTTCAGCATCGCCTTGACCTCGCGGCCGTCGATGCCGACCGTGATGATGTTGCCGTCCAGACGCCCCGCGTTAGCGATGGCGGCCTTGATCACGCCATGCGGCGTCGTCCACACTTGCCGCAAGCGGTCTGCGACCACGCCGGGATTGGGAGCGGCTTGGGCGCCGCCTTCCTGCCAGGCATATTTGCTGCTGACGACCGATACGGTGCGCTGGTCTGCGCCGACCGGCTGCGCGCCACCGCCACGCGGCGGGTGCTCGCCCTGCGAGCGCACCTGAACGAGGCGCATCGCCGGCGTCCGGTAGTCGATCGCGGCTGAGTAGGTGCGCTGGATGAAGCGCGGCCAACGCCCGCCCGGCTCGAACGCCTGCCCGAAGCTGAACACGTCGCCGCTGCCGGTGAACTCGATCGAATTCAAGCTGGTGGCTCCCATGGCGTCGGCGGGGGCCGCAAGCCCGGTCTTCTGCTGCGCCTGGCTTGGCGTCGAAAGCACGACGGCCAACCCGGCAATGAGCATCCAATGCACTCGCATGGTCGTCTCCCCTTTGAAAAATTATCGTTGATCGCTGTGTGGTCGGGAGGTGGCTACCTCCTGACGAGGTTCGTCAGCAGGGCAGGGCGGTACTGCCCGCTTCTACCGTGAGGGTAGAACGCAAAAGCGAGGCAAGCAACGGGGTGTCTTGAAAACAGCGTTCAGCGCTGCTTGAGCAGCCCGTCGCGTGCGGCCGTCAGGATCTCCTCGCTCAAAGCATCATCGACGCCGGCGCAGGCGCGCGACAGCGTCAGCGCGCCGATGAGCGTGGAAATGGCCAGTATCGCGGTTTGCCGACTGTCGATCCTCTTGCCGGCATCCGGAACCACGTCGGCAAACGCTTCAAGGTAACGGGCGACCCCCTCCGCGAATTGCGCCTTCAAAGCCTCGCCGTGCCGCGCCGCATCGGTGCCCAGCGACGCCATCGGACAGGCGCTGCCGGGTGCGTCGCGGGTGCCCTTGGAAAGATAGCGCACGACATAATGGCGGAATGCCTCGGCCCGCAGCTTCGGTGTCTTCGCCTTGGCGGCTCTCCCCGCGACGCGGGCGACTGCGCCGTCGAAGGCCGACTGCACGGCCGCGACCGCAAGGTCCTCCTTTGAGCCGAAATGATTGTAGAAGCCGCCATGGGTGAAGCCCGCTTCCTTCATCACCTCGGCGACGCCCAAGCCCTCGAACCCCTTTTCGCGCAGCAGCCGGGTGGCCGCCTCGATCACGCGCGCCTTGTTGGCTCCGGCGGCCTCTTTGCTGATTCGCATAGCTGCTCTCCCGAGCGCACCCGACATCATCGCTTGACAACAATGACACGCATCATCATTGAATGATGATGCCCGTCATCACAGTAGGATGTCGGGACGTGTTGTGCAACAGCGCGCAATCGGAGATCGGGCCATGCTGGCAAAGACAGTTTCCGCACGACTTGACCGTTGGGGCATCCATTATGGATGGGTCGTCGTCGCGGTCACGTTCGTGACGCTGCTGACCACGGCCGGCGCCATGGGGTTGCCCGGCGCGCTCATCCTGTCGCTCAACAAGGAATACGGCTGGGGCACCGCGGAAATCTCCTCCGCCCTGGCGCTGCGGCTCGCCCTCTTCGGCCTCATGGGGCCGTTTTCCGCCGCCCTGATCGAACGCTACGGCGTGCGCAACATCGTGTTGTCGGCCGTCCTCCTCATCACCACGGGTCTCCTCGGCGCGCTCGCGATGACGAAGCTGTGGCATCTGCTGCTGCTGTGGGGTCTTGTGGTCGGCGTCGGCACCGGACTCACCGCGCTGGTGCTGGGCGCGATCGTCTCGAGCCGGTGGTTCGTGCGGCACCGCGGCCTCGTGCTCGGCATGCTGACGGCGAGCTCCGCCACCGGCCAGCTCGTGTTTCTGCCGCTCGCCGCATGGCTGGTGCAGCACGTCGGCTGGCGGGCGGCGGTCATTCCGTCGATCGCCGGCCTCGGCGTTGCCGCGCTACTTGTGATCCTGTTCATGCGCGACCGGCCGTCCGATCTTGGTCTTGCCGCGCTGGGCGAGCCCGCGGGCGCCGCGCCGCAGCGGGCGCCGGAGCAGAAGTCCGCCATTTCCCAGGCTTTCGGCACGCTCGGCCTCGCGTCCGGATCGTCCACATTCTGGATCCTGTTCGCGACCTTCTTCATCTGCGGCCTCAGCACGAACGGGCTGATCCAGACCCATTTCATTCCGCTGTGCGCCGACTTCGGCATGCCGGAGGTCGAGGCGGCGTCCGCGCTCGCCATGATGGGGGTGTTCGATTTCGTCGGCACCATCGCGTCGGGCTGGCTGTCCGACCGCTACGACAACCGCTGGCTCCTGTTCTGGTACTACGGCCTGCGCGGACTTTCGCTCCTCTATCTGCCGTCATCGACCTTCTCGTTTTACGGCCTCAGCCTGTTCGCCATGTTCTACGGCCTCGACTGGATCGCCACCGTGCCGCCGACCGTGAAGCTCACAGCCGCCACCTTCGGCCGCGAGAAAGCCGGCATCGTGTTCGGCTGGATCTTCGCCGCCCACCAGATCGGCGCCGCCACCGCGGCATTCGGCGCCGGCTTCACGCGCTCCGAGCTGATGACCTACATTCCGGCGTTCTACACGGCTGGGGCTGCATGCCTCGTCGCGGCGGCGCTGGCGCTCATGATCCGCGGGGCGCGGAAGCCGATGTTGCAGCCGGCGTGATGGGTGTGGAGCAATACCGGCCTGACAGGCTCGTCGGCGTTCGATCCTTACGTTCGCGAGGCCGAGCGGTCGGGAGAAAGGTTCCGATACTCAACCCACGATATGCTCATCATCATGATCGTGATGATGAGCATGATAGCCGCCGGCGCCGAGTTCCACTGGTTGACCATGCGGCGTGTGGAGGTACGCTTCGGTCCAGGCTTCCTTGAGCACCGCAAGATCGGCGGCGCTTGCGATCCCGCGTTGGATCAGCAGGCTTTCGAGCGTATCGAGCCATACGTCGTAGTAGTTCGTGCTATCGACTTCCGGCATCGGCCGCGCATCGGCGGCGGAGCCATCGGCCGCGGCGGCTTGCCTGAGGTGCGCACCGAAGCTTTCGCCCCACTCGCGCCATGTGAAGTGGCCCGCCTGAGATAGCTTCACGGCCAGCGCAAATACTTGCGCATGCCACGGCTCGCCGAATACGCGTTCGGGCTCCGCGGGCGGTGCGAGTTCAGCCATGCTGAAAATAGGGTTCGTACAGGTCGAGCGTGACTGAATCGCGTGGGTCGCCCTGTTCGCCCCACAACTCGCGCGCGCTGAAGCGTACCGCGTAGAGATGCTGCGGGTTCTCGTTGCCGTTCGCGTTGGAGTTGGCGAAGACGGCGGGGCCGTGATAGAGAACAATCACCCCGGTGCGACCACGAGCATAGCGCGGCAATCGCGTGTGGCCCTCAGGGCTGTCGGTGACTGTGCGGATCGTGTCGCCGACCTTGTACATCGGCTTGGTGTCGAGCGGCCGTACGTAATTCCGTGGCACTTTGACGAGGGTCGGAATCATCTCTGCCTTGATCGGCGGCGTGAGCTTCGGGCTCCCGGGTGCAGCGTGCCCCGCCTTCACCTCGTCGGGGGTGAAGAGGCCGGCTTGGATGCCACGGTCGGCAAGCCCTGTTACCCACCGCTCATAGTAGCTCATGGAAAGATATTGTCGGGGGCTGAACCTCTCGGTGGAACTGCGGGTCTGGTCGAGGTTCCATTTGCGCCAGCCTGTCATTGCCATGTTCATGGCGAAGACCCTGCCTTCCCAAGGATAGTGAAACACAGGTTCGTTGTTCTCGACCACAATGGGGCCGAAGCCGTCCATGCCGCCTACGTCATGTATTCCGTTCATGATGCGGGTCTCCTAGACTGTCGGAATGCCGGTACCGATCATTGAATCGCGGCTGACGAGGGCCGCAAGCTGCGCTTCGCTCATTGTCTCGGTGCCCTTGGGGCGCTGCGGCAAGACGAGGTAGCGCATCTCGGAGTTCGAATCCCACACCCGTACCTCGGCCTCTTCAGGCAGTTTGACCCCGAATTCGGCGAGGACCTTGCGCGGTTCGCGCACCACTCGCGAGCGGTAGGCCTCCGATTTGTACCAAGTAGGGGGCAAGCCGAGCACTCCCCACGGGTAGCAGGAGCACAGGGTGCACACGACGACATTGTGCATCGTATCGGTATTCTCGACGGCAATGATTTGCTCGGCCCCGTTGCCGACGACGCCGATGCTCGCCAGCGCCTTCGGAGCATTCTCCATCAGAGCCTTCTTGAAAGCAGGATCGGCCCATGCCTTGGCCACGACGGCTGCCCCGATCTTCGGGCCGAGGTTATGCTCGAATTGGTCGATTATCGCGTCCACGGCAGCCGGGTCGACGAACCCCTTTTCGACCAGCAACGTCTCGATCGCCTTAACGCGCAATGCGGGATCCGACGGCAACAGCGAATGGCTCGTGCTACCGCCCTCATGCGAATGGAGGTGGCTGCCAACGTCCGGTTTGGCTGCCACCGATGCGGAGGACTGGGCTTGGCTTTTGCCAATGCCGACGGTGGTGGCCGCTCCCGCGACAACGCCTGCCGCGGCGCCACCAAGGAATTTACGACGCTCCATCAGGACCTCCCATGGTTAGAACCGTTTCGCGGAGCAAGAACGATGCCAATCCCTTGGGCGATTGCCGCATCCGGTGTCGACCGGCCGAAACAAGAGTCGCAGACCATACAACCCGAAGGACAAAACTCATCGATAATTAGGGACGTAAGACAATCGGCAGTGCAGGCCGGGAACGGCTCACGCGTAAAGCGGTTTTCGTCGGATAGCACACAAGCGAAAGGCAACGAACATGACCGGCCACCCGGGAACTCAGCACGAAGGCGTGATGCACAAATGGTTTGGACCGAACCGCGGGACGCATTGGACCATCGCTGGTTCGGTGGCGGTCATAGTGCTCGGGAGCTATGCCCTTTATACCAGCAACCGTGACAGCGCGCCCGCAACCGCGGTCATTATTGCCGCGCCGGAACAAGCCGCGGCACCGGCGCCCGTTGTGCCGCCTGCACTGGTGAAATAGCAGTGAAGTAGCGAAAGCAAAGATTGCGAGTGTGCCCCCGGCCTTCCCCCGAGAGCCGGGGCTTTTGCGCCCGTAACTTTTCCACTCGCCGAGCGGATCTGCGCCGCCACGGCGACGTCCGCGGCCGGCTTCACACGCTCAGAGCCGATGGCGGGGAGCGACAATGTCGTTCGCGCCACTTTAATGTCGGAATGGTCTTGATCTTCTCTACAAGAGCTCGCTCGGCGCGCTGCAAATCGTAGCGCCTCGCAGATTGCAGCGAGAGATCGGGACCGTTTGCCGCAACGCCATCTACCAGCGTCACCGGCTGTTTTTCCTCAAGGATGTCATAAAGTGTCTGACCTGTGGGGCCGAGCAGCTCGGCGATCTTCTTCTTTGGTCGCGTGGCAATAGGCGATCAGCCGACGCACGCCGTTCTGGCGCATGCTGCCGAGCGTCATGCGGATCGGTGGTGAGCGCGGCCATCACGGGGGCGATCTAAAAATGCGCTTTGCGCACCAACCGCTTTTAGCCATCTTTCCGCAATGCCTCAACATCGCCGACCGTGATTTTCCGCGTGACCTTGCTATGTGAGAAAAGAGACCGAGAAGACGCGCGCCAAAAGGTATCGACCCGAATTTTCACGTTGGTTGCCGTATCCTTAAACGGACCCAATGTGATCACTCGAAGCTCTGCGGCCCATCGGGTCGCATCACGAGAAGAGGGAGGTCGGCCCGGATTTGCTTTTCACGCACCATGGCGTCGACCAAATCTCTAATTTCCTGGCTCGCCGCGAAGGCGAGCAGGCGCGGATTCGTTTCAATGCGTTAAACGATAATCGCCTCGGGCCGTACGTTTTTGATGTGGAGAGCGGGGCCTTCGGCGGTCGGTGCGAAGTCCGCGGTTGGTTGTAAGTCGCGGACCTTGCCGAAAGTGGACTTGGCGCCGATCAACGCAGAGACCGCAGGCTTTAGCCATACGGGCCAATCGATCAAATCTGCCTCCCTCGCGAAATTTGCAGATTGTTGCCAAACCACGTTTTGGCGCTCAGGCGGCTGTTGAACTTAGTCAAATGACCGCTTGAAATTCGTTGGCTCCCCGGGCCGGATTCGAACCAGCGACCAACCGGTTAACAGCCGGTTGCTCTACCACTGAGCTACCGGGGAACGCGTGCCGGGAGCAGGGTCGGCTATAACAAAGCGGCCGTGCTTTGCCTAGCGGCATTTCCGGCCATTAGGCAAAGGTCGGCGGATGGCGCCGTCGCGGCGAGCGCGGCCGGGCGAGGGGACGAATTACGGCCGGCCCGAAAACGCGATACGGGGCAGGTCTTCGCGCCGGATGTTGAGCACGGCGAGTTCGTCGTCGGACTTGTGGGACAGTTCCGCGTAGCGCTGCGACACGTCCCGGGCCTCGCGGAACCCGTTGATGACGTTCAGCACGAAACGCCGGAAACTGCGGCGCGGGTAGTCGCGGCCGGACGGGAATTGAAGGGCAATTGCGGTCATGGAACACCTGATGGAAGGTTGGAGAACAGTGATTCGGTTTCCTCCCATATAGTTACTAAAACAGCGTTATCTATCCGCTGCTTACCGCATCGCAGCAGGCATGACATCGCATGGTATAATGGCGTCGAGCGGCGGACCGGATAAGCGGTAGGCCTGAGCGCTGGCCCGTGCCGAGACGCGAAATCGCTATTCGGCCGCGCGCACGGCGGCGTTCGCGCAGAACGCCGGCATCACGTCGCGGGCGAAGCGCCGCAGATGGTCGCGCGAGCCCGGACTGTTAAGCAGGATGTTGGCGATGCCGTGCGCGCGCAGCATCTCGATCTTGCGGGCCAGCTCGTCCGGGGTGCCGAACAGGGCGGACTGCTCGCTCGCCTCGCGGATATCGGCGAAGCTCATCATGCTGGATTTGTTATCGCCAGCCGGTGTTTGCGCGAGATTGTTCATGCGGCGCGTAGCGGCAAGGCGGTTCTCGATCGCATTGGCCGTGTCGGCGGCGTCCGCGGCGACGTAATAGGCGCGGGCGACCGCGACCGTCATCGGATCGAACACCCGGCCGCGCTTTTCCACCTCGGCCTTGAAGAGATCGAAGCGCTCGAAGATCGCCTGCGGCGGCGCGAACTGATCGAGCATCAGGCCGAAGCCACGCTCGGCCACCCTGCGGATGGAGTCCGCGCTGCCGGCCGCCATCCAGATCGGCGGATGCGGCTTCTGTGCGGTCGGCGGCTCGACCACGATGTTCTCGAAATGCCAGAACTTGCCGTGATGGGAAAAGCGCTGTTCCGAAGTCCATGACTTGAGAACGAGCGCAAGCCCCTCCTCGAAGCGCTCGTCGGCCTCCGCAACCGGAATGCAGAAGCTCGCGAATTCGTTGTGGCGATACCCCTTGCCGACGCCGAATTCGAGCCGCCCGCCCGACATCAGGTCGATGGTCGCGGCCTGCTCGGCGAGCAGCACCGGATTGTGCCAGGGCAGCACCACGACGGCGGTGCCGAGCCGCAGGTCGAGGTCCGAGCCGCCACCCAGGTCAGGAGGTTGAGGCTCGCCGACACCTGCCCGAAGCCGGTAAAATGGTGCTCGACCACGAAGGTGCTGTGATACCCGAGCGCCTCCGCCTCGACGTTGTACTCGACGAAATCCTTAAATCCCTGAGCGCTGTCGATATCCGCTCCGCCGCGCTGCGCCTGGGCACTTCCGAATAGGCCGAATTTCATGGCGCGCGGCTCCAAGGGGGCATCGATCAGCGGTTTCAGTCCGGCCAGAGCACGCGGCCACGACGGCGATAAACCAGCCGAACGCCCGATGTCTCGCATACTCGGCCGCGCCGCCACAAGGCTTTCTCCGGTCGCTGCCGCATCGCCATGCCGGCCGCCTTATCTCGCCTCTTACAGTTAACTATGTATTTACAAATAGTTGACCGTCGAGGGTCCACGAACTCCGGAATGGCCTATACGAATCAGGTTGCGGAGTGTAGATCAATGTCAACCAAACGCAATGCTGGCCGGCGATCTGCAACGGGAGTTGCTGATGGCGGCGGTCAAGGACCATGACAGCCGGATACGGCTTGCGAAAAGTTCTGCCGAGACGTTGGCAACCACCTATGCGGCTCTCCTCAGCCTGCAACGCAAGAAGCTAATCGAGCCCGAAAAAGCCTACCGATCCGGCCGTCATGAGCTGGAAAGTCACCAAGGCGGGCAAAGCCGCGATCGCCGACAAGCCGGCGCGCCGCTAGCCGCTAGACGGTCGAACCGGCTGTCCGGAACCGCGGGGCGAACACGCGTGGAGTGAGCTGCTGGAGCGTGTTCCGGTGAGATGCGCGCGGTCCGTAGCACGGATGAGCGGGAGCGATATCCGGGGCGCGTCTCTCCGCGAGCAAGGTAATTCCGGCTTGTCGCCGCGCTTATGCGCGCTACGGCGCTTCGCCTTGCCCTCCCTACGGCTGATTCCACGCGATCGAGAGCCGCTCTAATCGGAGCGGCGGCGATAGCCCCCGCGCGCTGCTTCGCCGGTACTCATCTCCGCTGGCTGCTGAATTCAACTCGTTTGCCTCGAATGCGGGGATCCCGATCTCGGATCTAAGCGGTGTCCGGGCGGGCGCCGGTGCGACCGGCTTTCACCGCTGAACTTGTGATAGCTTGCCGCGTTTGGTTTGATCACAGCCCCGGAAAACTCCATGAAAATCCTGAGCTTCAGCGTTGCCCTGTTCGGCATTCTTGCGCTCGTGCAGGCTGAGACGAACGGCGACTACATGGTCGGCGTGCTCGGCGTCACCGCGCTGATCTGCGCGTTCGCGACCTACCGCTCGATCTCGATATCGAGTTTCCTTCACATCTTCGTCGGCATTTTCTCCGTCGAGACCATCGTATTCGGCCTCGCGCTCCTGGCCGACGGCGTGGGGTTGTGGCCGCAGGATTACGCCGAATACAAGCTCCCGGTGTCGCTGCCGCTGACCGTTGCGATCTTCTCGATCACTGTTTGCGTGGTCGCGCGCGTTCCCATGGTGCTGCAGATGATGCGCATCGCCGACCGCTATTTCGACACGACGGATCCCGGCCGCGCGCGAATCTGGCCGCTGCCGCCGTTCGCCTCGACGGAGCGGCGCATCGCGATCGCCATGGTGATTTTCCTCGTGGTGGTCAACCAGTTGCAGGTCGCCATCTTGGTCCGGTTGTCCTTTTTCAACCGCGACTGGTTCAACGCCATCCAGAACAAGGATGCTGCCAGCTTCTGGGAGCTGTTGCTGTTCGTTTTCACCCCGTGGGCGATGATCTATGTGGCGACCCTGGTGGCGGAATTCTTCGTCCAATCGATGCTGGTGATCCGCTGGCGGCGCTGGCTCACCGACCATTTCATCACGCGCTGGCTCGCCGGACACGCGCACTACTGCATCAGCCTCATCGGCAGTCAGGCCGACAACCCGGACCAGCGCATCGCCGAGGACGTCAACCGCTTCATCGACGGCGGCCAGGACGGCGCCACGACGGCGTATGGGATCTACTCCTATTCGATCCTGTTGATCTCGACGCTGTCCTCGCTGGTATCCTTTGCCATCGTGTTGTGGGACTTGTCGCAGTCCTTCACCATTCCCGGCACCAACACCGCGATCCCCGGCTTCCTGTTCTGGGTCGCGTTGATCTACGCGGCGAGCGGGACGCTGATCACGCATTGGATCGGCCGGGCGCTGGTCGGCCTTTACTTCGAGCGCCAACACGTGGAAGCGGATTTCCGTTTCTCGCTTGCGCGATTGCGCGAATACAGCGAGCAGGTCGCGCTGCTGGCCGGCGAAGGCGCCGAGCAGGCCTCGCTCGACCATCGCTTCGGCGCCGTCATCGACAACTTCCTTGCCCTGGTCGCCCGCCGCATGAAACTCGCGGCGTTCACCAACACGTACGGCCAGTTGTCGCCGATCATCCCGTATATCTTCACTGCGCCGTTTTATTTCGCCGGTACCATCCAGCTCGGTGTGATGACCCAGACGGCAGGCGCCTTCGAACGGGTCGCGGGCGCGCTGACGTTCTTCATCAGTTATTACACCTCGCTCGCCGGCTTCAAATCGGTGGTGGACCGGCTGAGCTCGTTCGATCATGCCATCGAGCAGGCGGCAGTGCTAAGCGAGGCCGGACCCGCGCTGGTCGCCGCGCCCGCCGATGCAGCGCGTATCGCGGTGGAGGATCTCGCTCTCGCGGTGCCGGACGGTAAGCGCATCGTCGAGATCAAAAATCTGGTTTTGAGTGGCGGCGAAAGCGTGCTGCTCACCGGACCGTCGGGTGCCGGGAAATCGACGCTGTTTCGCGCTGTTGCCGGGATTTGGCCTTATGGCGAAGGCCGCGTCCGGATTCCCGACGGCGCCCACGTGATGGTGGTACCGCAAAAGCCCTATATCCCAATCGCGGCGCTGCGCAACGCCCTCAGTTATCCGGCCGTGCCCGGCGCGTATTCGGACGGCGATGTCCGCAAGGCGCTTTTGGATGTCCATCTCGGTCATCTTGTCGACCAACTCGATCGCGAGGACGTCTGGTCGCAGCGCCTGTCCGGTGGCGAGCAGCAGCGCGTCGCGCTCGCGCGCGCGCTGTTGATGCGGCCCGACTGGCTGTTTCTCGACGAATCGACATCCGCGCTCGACGAGGGGCTCGAAGCCGACCTCTATCGAATCATCACGCAGCGGCTGCCAAACACCACCATCGTCTCCATCGGCCACCGCTCGACGCTGGGCGCCTTCCATACCCGTCGCCTCGACATGACCGGGGAGGAGGGCGGCGTTTTCACCCCGCGCGATTCCACCGCGATCGCCGCTCCGTGACAAGCATTGGGGGCCTCGATCTTTATCGCCGTCGCTATCCGTGAATTGACACAGCCCAGGCGTGATCGAACGTCGCTCGGCCGCGTCCGGTCCGGCGCGACGTCCCAGTCAGTAATTCACGATCGCCGCCACCCAAAGGCATGTGCCCTCGTGCTCGTTGTAGAGGGCGCCCCAGTCCTTGTCCTCGACTTGGCTGCGCGGCTGAAATTGCACCCGGAAGCGCGCGATCTTCACCGCCTCCGCTGTGGAAAACCATTTCACTCCGGCGGCGGCATTCCAGCGATAGACTTCGTTCGACAGGGCATCTTGGACGCTGAACACGTATTGGTCGGCGTAAACCCGCAAGGTTCCTCGCCGCAGGCCGCCGAGGGCGTCGTTGGCCGGGATCGTCAGTCCGTTGCCGATGGCGCTTCCTGCGATCAGCCGCCAATCGGGCATGTCCTTGCGGTTCGCTATGAGCGGAATCATCAAAAAATGGAGCTTGTTCGGCTGTTGCTGTGCAACCTCGTCGCACGCCATCATGGCAGAGGCGAGCCACCCGAAATCGCCGGTCGCGTTCCCGGTCGCGGCCGCGGCCGCTGGTCCCACGGACTTCCCTTCAGCGGCCGAGGGGCGTTCCGCGCGGGTGGCAACGGACTTCCCTTCAGCTGCCACAGGGCGTTGCTGCGGGCGCGTGGCAACATAAACGGCGCCGGCGGCCGCAACGACCAACACCGCGACCGCGGCGGCGACCGCGATCGCGCCCAGTCGCGCCGGATTGGCCGCCCCGCAATGGCTGCATGAACCGGCCAAAATCGGAACCGCGGCATCGCATTGCGGGCATTCGCTGGACAACATCAGACTTCATCCGGCCAACCGGCCGGCCGTTCACGCGTTTTGAAGCGTTGGTTCACTGGCCCGCCCGCTTGTTCAACGCATGACATATTGCCTGGAGTAGAACAACACGAAGTAAAACAATGCGGAGTAGAACAATGGGTACGACCCTTCACTGTGTTGAGGTGACGCTGCGCAGGCAAAGTAACGCTCGATCTTAAGTGTGTCATCGCCAGCGACAGCAATGATTTTCAAAGGTCGACGCCATGAATGACGCTATTGTCGTCCTCGGCTCGTCCCGGCCATCCACGCCTTTATCGCTCCATCGCCCAAGGAAGCTCAATCGCGCAAGGAAGACGTGGATGCCCGCAACAAGCGCGGACAGGACGATGGAGACAGTTGATTCGATCGCACCGAAACATGCTCCAGGGGTCCGCTCGAACGCTGACAGCGGTTGGGCCGTGCCCTCGCTGCCGGGCGGTCGTACGTTTACAAAATTGAGGGAGGCCGATGGGTTTCGAGATCGAACGGAAGTTTCTGGTGCGAAGTGGTGACTGGCGCGGATTGTCCTCGGCTGGCGAGCGCATTTGCCAGGGCTATTTGGCTCGTACCGATAATGGCAACGCCGAGGTTCGGGTTCGGTGCTATCCGTCTCGAGCCGTCATTACGATCAAGGGAGGGGGAGAACTGATCCGCTCGGAATTCGAGTACGAGATCCCATATGACGACGCTCAGAAAATGCTGAGAGAATTTTGCCGCTCATTGATGATTGAAAAGATACGGCACGCGGTCCGACACGCGGGCATGATCTGGTGCATCGACGAATTTCTCGGCAGGCACGCCGGCCTCGTTCTCGCTGAGGTTGAATTGGAGAGCGCCGACCAAACAATCAGTCTTCCGAACTGGATCGGCAAGGAGGTTACCCAGGATTCGACCTACCGCAATTCGAACCTGGCTGCCGATTTTGAAGCATGGCGAACGAAAATATAGACGGGCTGCGGCTGATGCCGCTTTGCGTGGCGTACGGTGTGCGCGGCTATCGTGGCGAAGGCCGTCGGGGGGGCGATTGTCGTGACAACCCGCTGATCTGTGCCTCAATCAGACTATCTCCCGGACCCATTCCGAACAAAATTATTAATCACCTTGGCCGCGTCGGGTGCGCGGGGGCGTCCTATGGAAGATAGTGCGGATAACGCACGGCACTACCATGATCTTGCTTTCGAATTCTTGGTGCGGGCAAAGTTTGCAACCGACGTGCACGTTCGCGACAATTACCGCAAGTTGGGTCGGTATTATGCGGCGAAGGCCGGCGCCGAAATCGATCGCGCCAAAAACGAGCACGCCGCCGCGGCGGATCGCGTTCGGGGATGTACGTGAAATGCCGATTGCTCTGGTTTGCGGCGCGGTAATCGTGCCCGTGAAGTCGTGCGCAAGTATCGACGGATCGCGTCGATGGATCAGTCGCCAGGTTCAGCCGCGCGGTCGATGCCGCAGAGCGCAGGTTGTTGGGCCTCGCCGTTTAGTGGCTGCGTCCCGAACGTTGTGGCTAAGTCATTGATTTTATGGAGGCCACGTCCGGAATTGAACCGGAATAAACGGTTTTGCAGACCGCTGCGTAACCACTCCGCCACGTGGCCTTATGTGGTTGATAATGATCATCTTTTAGGTTCAGGGCAACGAGGCGGACAAGCCGTTGCTACCCATCTGCTACCAAACTCCTCATTTCGGTACTTCGAGTTGTGTCCCGGACCCTCAAACGCGGCGTCGAGCCGTTTGGCGGTGCCAGCCTGCATGGTTTCTGTTACGTGAGAATATAAGTCAAGCGTGGTCGTAATCGTCGAGCGCCCCACCCGGTCAGGCGGGGCAGTTGTGCGGGATCGACGTCGATCTAATGGTGGACGGGCTGGCTCAAACCCGAATTTTGTGCGGATGAGAGCGGCGGGTCGAGGACCAGGGTTCCGCCATGACCGTCGCTTGCTTTGGCAAAGCTTGCCGCCATGTAGTTGCCCAGCAGGGTGAGATTGGCGGTGTGGGTGCCGTCGCTTACCGTCAAGGTGCCGGCGGTGCCGGCGTTATTTTCGGTGAACCCGAGGGTTGGCGACGATGCGAACACGATATCCGAAAGATCGATTTGGTCTTGTCCGCCGAATCCCGCGATGGTGCCGTGGAACTGGGTTGAACTGTCCAGTTTGAGGCTGCCGGCCACCGTCGATGCAAAGGTGGCGGTGGCCGAATAGGCGCCGAATAGCTCCAGTTCGGCACCGGCGCTGATGGTCAGGTTGCCGTTGGCGGCGGCAGCCGCGCTGCCTTCGACAAGTACGTTCTGGGTCGCGAGCAGCGTACCGTTGTCGTCGTGCGCCGTGAAGGTCGCGGTGCCGTCCGGCAATTGGGCGACATCGGATGCCGGCATGGTCGCCGCCCAGGAGTTGCCGGACGAACCGACGGTCGCCGTATAGGTCTCGGCGAAATAGCCGTCCGTCACCGTGACCGGGAAGGTGTCTCCGGCGGAAAATCCGCTCACATCCCCGCTCAGGCTGACGGAGGTTACGCTGCCGCCCGGAATGGTGACGACGGTCGGCACGATTTGATATGGCCCAAGGGCGGGATAATAGCTGTAGCTGCTGTTGATGGTATCGTTGCCGTTGACAAGGCCGATGGTCGCGCTTGCCTCTTCGGCCCCGACACTGACATCGATCGTCTTTGTGCCCGCGACCCCGCCGCGGCTGTCGTTGGCATTGATCGCGATGCTGTCGTCGGTGAGCGAACTGTCGGTATCGGCGAGCGTTGAGAGGTCGGCATTGACCTGCGCCAGGGTGCCGACGATCGTGAGGCTGGTGGTGCCCGATCCGTTGATCGTGCCGCCGCCGCCTAAGGCACCCGTGTTGGCGGAGAGCAGCCCATCGGTGTCGGCGAGCGTCACCGTCAGGGTCTCGCCGGCACTCACCGCATCGGGGTCCGCAATGCTCACGCCCGCAACCGGCGACCCCACGTTCTCGTCCACCGAAACCGACGGCGGCGCCGTGATGACGGGCGGGGCGTTCACGCTCACCGCGATGCTTGCCGGCGTCGCGGTCGCGCCGGCGCTGTCGGACGCATTTATTGTGATCGTATCGGCGGAGAGATTGCCGTCGGTGTCGGTGAGAGTGGTGAGGTCGGCTTTCACTTGCGCCAGCGTACCGACGATGGTCAGCGCAGTGGTACCCGTTCCTGTGATCGTACCGCCGCCGCCGGTCGCGCCGGTGTCGGCCGACAACAGGCCGTTGGTGTCGCCCAGCGTGACCGTAATGGTTGCGCCGGCGTCGGCGTCCGCCACGCTGACGCCGGCGACCGCCGAGCTTAGGCTCTGCTGCACCAGCACCGACATCGGCGCCGTGACGGCAAGCGGTACGTTGACGCTCACCGCGATGGTTGCCGGCGTCGCGGTAGCACCGATGCTGTCCGACGCGTCGATCGTGATGGTGTCGGCCGCAAGGGTGCTGTCTGTGTCGCTCAGGGTGCCGAGGTCGGCGTTGACCTGCGCCAGTGTCCCAACGATCATCAGCAGGACGGTTCCGGATCCCGTGATGGTGCCGCCGCCGCCGGTCGCGTTCGTATCGGCCGCCAAAAGCCCGGCATTGTCGATCAAAGTCGCCGTGACCGTTGCGCCGATATCGGAATCCGTGATGCTGACGCCGGAGATGCCGGAGAGCGCGAAGAGCACACCCTGCTGCACCGTGATCGAGCTTGGCGCCGTGATCACCGGCGGTGTCGCGGTCGCGACCGTGCCGTCGATGGTCAGCGTCTCTTCCGGCAAAGTCGTGTCGGCCGTGGTATCGGTCGGGTCGAGCGTGATGGTTTCCGTAAAAGTGCCAACCACTCCCGTGAACAGCGTCACCATCGGGGCGGTGTCGGCCGAGCCGGACGCGATGCCGGAGAACGCACCGAATCCGCTCACCGTGAAATCGCTCGGCCCGGACGTGGTGAACGTGCCGCCGAGATCGTCGGCCGGCACTGCGGCGCTGTTGAGCACCCCGAGATCGAGCGTAACCGGCCCTGTGATGGTGCCGAGATCGATGGCGTAGGCGCTGCCGTTATGCGTGAAGGTGCCGCCGCCGGAGACCTCTTCGAACTGCGCCGCCGCCGGAACATCGTCAGACGTCACCGCAACCGGGATCGTGACGTCGCCGAGATCGGTGACCCCAAGGCCATCGATGCCGGTGCCGTCGGACTTGAGGTCGAGCGTCACCGTGCCGATCGGGCCGGCCGTCGTGGTCGAGAACGTCACCGCAAGGGTGCCGTCCGCCTGCGGGGCGATGTCGCCGGTGGTGCCGCTCGCCGTGACCGCCCCGGTGGTGCCGACCACGGTGGCGATCAGGTTCTCCGAATAGCCGTCGTTGGGATCGATGTTGGTGATGGTGATGGTCTGGGTGCCGGCGGCACCGACATGCACCGTGATGTTGCTGGGTATGACGGACGGGTCGGCCAGCCGGTAGGCCGAGCCGAACAGGTCGATATAGGGGTCCTGTTCCGAGATCGGGGTGTCGTTGCCGTTGGGGTCGGAGACGAAGCTCTCCGTTACCGAGCCGGAGAGCGCGCCCGCCGTGCCGGTGTCGATACCGACCGAGAGGTCGCTGGCGTCGGTCGTGCCCGGCGCGAGGCCGGTGATGGTGCCGGTCGCGGTCGCATTGCCGCTTGGCGTCAGCGACACGTCGAGGCTGCCGGCGCCCGCCACTGCCGTGTTGGTGACGCTGACGTGCTGGCTGTCGACCGTGCCGACATGCACATTGGGGAAGATGATGGTGGTCGGCGTGTTGATCTGCGGTACCGCCGGCGGCGTCACCGAATCCACGATGTCGAGGGTCAGCGGCGTCAGCGGCGCCGAATAGCCGCTGTCGTTCACGTCGGTCGGGTCGAACGTCAGCGACATCGTGTTCGAGCCGAGATCGGCCGTTTTGATCGAAGTGTAGAGGCCCTGATAGACGTCACCGGCACCTAATAAATTCGGCAGGTTGTCGCCTGCGACGATGAAGCCGGTGCCGACTGGCGGTGTGAATGTACCGCCGAGATCATCGGACGGCGATGTTGCGGCGTTGACGACGGCGAATTCGGCGGCCACCAGCGACTGTCCCTGCGTCAGGTCGCCAAGGTCCAGCGTGTAGGTGTTGGTGGTGGAATCAAACGTGAAGGTACCGACATTGCCAAGATAGGCGAGTACCGGCACTGCCAGGTTGCCCGGCTCAGGCTGGCGGTTGACAATCTCGGTCTGTGCCGTCGACGCAAAAATAGGCAAAGCATTGCCCGGCGAACTGACCTGCACTTGCAGATTCTCGTCGGGCGTCGCGCCGAGCGCACCCTGCGGCACCTCGATGGTGAACTGGGCCATAGTCTGCCCAGCCGCAACGGTGATGCTGCCCGACGGCAGCGTGCCGCCGAAGGCCGACGCGCCGAGGAAGCCAGCGCTGGGCGCAACAACTGTGTAGTCAATCGTCGTGTCGGTCGTCTCAGTGCCGGTCAGGTAGGCGTTAAACGTAATCGCTGTCGAACTGCTGCTCGTCTCGACCACGCTCGTCGCTGTCGCCTCAACGCCGATCGCCGTGACCGGCGTCGTGCTCGGCGTTACGGTCGGCGCAACAGTATCGATGACCTGTTGATTTACGTTCGCCGCGGCGCTGATGACGCTCGGGTCGCCGGTCGTAATGTAATCGAGCTCGGCATTGGCGGCCGTGACCGGATCGGTGATACCGGCAGCCGCCACAAGTGCCGCTGCCTGGGCGACGACGCTCTGCGGCAGATCCGCCAGCGTAATTGGATTGCTCGGGAAATTCAGGTCCGTGAATGTCGCTGTCGACTGGCCGGGCCCATAATCGAACAATGAAGTGGCCGGCGTGACTCGCCAGGCATTGGCGTATTCGCCGTAAAGCTCGGCGCTCGTTAGCGGCTGCGGTAGAACGGTCCCGTCGGGAAGCTGGAATTCGTTCTGCGTGCCATCATTTTCCCCCTGCAGGCCCTGCACGGACCCCAACGCGGCGTTTGGCACCGAGTCACTGACATTGAAGTAATACCCCTTGTCGGTGACCGTCATGGTCTCGCCGGTGTTCCAGTCGACCTGATACATCGTGGGCGAGACTTCAGTGACCGTGCCGCCGGCGAGCGTCAGTGTCGGATCGCTCATGCTCAGCGTGGTGGTGTTGCCGTCGACTAGAACGCTGGCTGGCCGATCCGGACCGAGCACGCCGAAGGTCACGCGGTCGGTGCCGAGTGAGATCGCAACCTGCGTGATGAAAGTGACCGATGCGGTGTCGGTATAGGGTTGCAGGCGGAGCTGGATGTCGAAGGTATCGCCGGGCACCAGAGATTGCGCCAGCGTGAATTCGCCGGCGGCCTGGAAGTCATACTGGGTGCCGCTATAGGTGACGATATGCACGTCGCCCCAGGCTTGGCTGTAGATATTGCCGGGCATTTCGAGGGTGTCGGCTATGGTCAAGGTGACTGGCGTCAGCGCCGATGAATAACCGCTTGAATTGGTGTCGGCCGGATTGAAGGTGATGGTCTCGTCTTGCGCCCCGAACTTGTCCTGTACGGTGGTGACCGTAAGAGCTTGGTCACTTGATCCGGCGGCTATCGGAGAAGTCAGGCCGGCGCCGGAGGTGGTATCGTCCTCGACGTTCACATCGAATCCGGCCACGGTCGGCCAGGTGAAATTGCCGGTGAGTTGGTCACCGGAAATGGGCGCTGTATTAGCCACCGCGAATTGCAGCGCCGGTAGCGTTTCGCCGTACTGCACGTCCCCGAGATTGAGCGTGTAGTTGTTGCCGCTTTGCGTGAACGTCCCGAACGTGCCGAGATATTCCATCTGCGCCACTGCCGCGTCCGCTGCGGAAGGGCCGGTCACCTGCATCGAGCTAACCGTCTCCACCGAGTTCGGTGCAAAGATCGGCACGCCGCTCGGCGTGGTAATCTGAAGTGCGACGTCTGCGCTGGGCAGTGAACCCAGCGCGCCCTGCGGCACCTCGATCGTGATTGTCCCCGCGGTCTGTCCTGCGGCGATCGTGATCGCACCGGAAGGGAAAGTGCCCCCGAATTCGGTAGCGGTGAAATCATTCGCGTTGGGTGCTATGACGGAGTAATCGACGTCGGTATCACTGGCTTCAGGAGCAGTCAGATAGACATCGAAGCTAACCGCCGTCGGCCCACTCTGAGCCTGTTGAACCGCGGACACGGGCGCGAATACGCCGAGCACGGGAGGAGGGGGCGAACTCTCCGTTATTGTCGCCGGACTGGTACTCAGTCCTTGGAATAGATCTTGCTCGTTGGCGATTACCGAAGGATCGCCGCCACTCGCGATGAAGTCGAATTCCACTGCGGCAGCGGCACCGGGGTCGGTAATGCCCGCCGCCGCGACTGCCTGGGACGCTGCCGCCACTATGGTGACCGGAAGGTCGTCCAGCGTGATCGGCACCTGCGGAAAGCTTGAATTGGTAAAGTTCGCCGTGCCTTCTCCGGGCGGGTAATCAAACAGAGAGGTTTGATTTGTGACCCGCCACGAATCCGCAAAGCTTCCGTAGAGTTGGGTTGTCGTGGCGGGCGCTTGCGAGCCGATAAGCCCCTGCAGAGCCCCGGAACCATTGGGTCCGGGATTGATTGTGCCCGCAAGATACGTGCCGTCATTGACGACCGTCAGAACCTCGCCGGTGTTCCAGGTAACGACATAAGTTTCGGGCCCGGTTTGTTGGACTAATCCGCCCGGGAGCGTAATTGGATTGGCTGGACCGATGGCGACAGGGCTGTCATCCACCCATACGGTTGCCGCCCGATTGATCCCGAATGTGACGTGATCGCTTCCGAGCTCCGCGGCGATTTGCGTGATCGCACTAATCGAGGAACTGCCATTGTATGGCTCTATACGGATTTGGACCTGAAACGAGTCTCCGGGTTGCGTCGATTGAGCTGCGATGAACTCGCCCGATGCGTCGAACTGATAGATATTCTGAGCGGTTGTAACAATGTCCACCAGCGGTATAAGCGGTATTGGAGGTACACCCAGCCCCCCAAGGGTATTGTTCAAGCTTGTTATAAGGGAATTTATACTCTTTTTAATGGAGGGAATAAATATTTTAAGTCCAACCGCAATCGCAAATGCCGCAAGAGCTGCTACCGCCCCTAAGACCGCAAGATATTCATTTGGATTTTGCTGTTGAATTTGTTGCTTGGTTCTCGGGATGTTCCACCTGGGCTGATCGGAGTTGCTCAAGTCTGCGTTTATTTGCGCAACGCTGCCGCCGATCGTTACGAGACTGGTTCCCTGACCGGTTATTACTGCGCCAGGAGGACCGGAAACGATTTGGCTTCCCGGGAACCCCAATTCGGCAAAAAGGGGATCACCGGTTTGCTGTGCATAGGGGTCGGAGACGCTTAGTCCACCAAGTGCGGTTGGCGTACCGATAATGATTGTTTCGGACGCCGGTGCGTTGAAAACCGGCGTTGTATACGGCACTGTCTCGGTGGTCACGGCGATGGTCTGCGCAGCCGTGGAATTGTTCGCGTCGGTCACCAGAACTTGAACGGTGTCGGTCGCGCCGGCGGCAGGTCCCAGGTAAAGAACACTGGCCAGCATCGTATTGATGTCGGCGAGGTTGCCGGTCAGCACGAGTTGGTTGCCGCCGCTTCCGTTCAGCAGATTGCCATCGAGGTCGAAGCCGAAGAGCGCGCCCGTGCTGGCCGTAATTGTCGCCGTCAGTGGTCCATTGCCGGCATTGGGATCGGCAATTGTCAGAGGTCCTAGCACCGAGGGGAAATCGAGGAAGGCAGTTTGCGCGTCCGGTCCGGAGATCACCGGGCCTGGCGTGCCAAGCGTGAGATCGGTACCGCCATGTTGGTCGTCTTGAAGCGCGAATACGTTGGTGCCGTTGAGGCCAGATCCGGCAACCTGATAGTTGAACGTTTGCGAACCCGCCGTCACCGTCAGGGTCGAGCCATTGACGACGGCGCTAGTCGCCTGGATTCCGACGAGATCGATCGTATCGCCAAGGACAAGCCCATTTATAGCGCCCGAAAAGGTCGCCGGATTGTCGAGCTTGAGCGTTCCGACATCGCCACCAAACGAAACGGCCTCCGATGTGGCGCCGCCGAGTTCCAGTTCCGACGCCGTTGTGATGGCCAGGCTTCCGGTTCCGGTGATGGGGCCCGAAATGTCGAGCAATCCACCGGACGCAGTAATTGTACTGTTGTTGGCAACAGCGACGCCGACGTTGCCATCGCCGGAGACGGTCGCGCCCGCATCCACCGCGAGCGTCGCGCCGCTCGAAACGATGGTTCCCCCCTGTAGTGAGAGCGTGCCGGCCCCGGTAACCTCCATTCCGCCCTCGATATCGAGGTAGCCGCCAAGGTCGAAGGTTCCGGAATCGGTCAGCGTTCCGCCGACTCCCATTTCTCCGAATTGTCCGGATACCTCCAGCGTGCCGGAATTGGTCACGTCGCCAATAACATTGAGGATCGCGGCCGCGCTGGTGGTGCCCGTTACGTCAACGCTGTCGGTATTGTCCAGGCCGCCCAGGGTCACCGTGCTGGTGACGCTAAGCCCGCCATTGCCGACACTGAAGTCGTCGTTGTTGGTGAGCGTGCCGCCAATAGTGAGCGTGCTGCCGCCCGGGCCGGCGAAGGATGGATCGACATTCATCACGCCGTCGTTGGTGAGGTCGCCGGAGATGTTGACGATCGCACCCTGATCGAGCTGGAAAGACGGCGTGTTGAACGCCGGAGCGTCGATGGTGGTGAGGCCCGTGAGCGCGCTGCTGGTCGTGGTGTCGTTCGCGTCCGCGACCCGAGCATCGCCGCTCAGGATGAGGTCGGCACCGACCCCGATGGTGTTGATCTCGCCGCTCGCATATTCGAGCAGCGCGTCGCCGGACAGGTTGTTGAACCCGGTCAATGTCCCCGGCGCGGCCGAACCGACGATCACGCTTGACTGAAAGGTCTCGCTTGGACCGTCGCCGTTGAGGTTGAGCGTGCCGGTGTTGTCGAAGTTCCCGAGGTTCACTGTCGTGGCCGCAGTCGAGAAGCCGTTGCCGGTTCCGATGTTAAGCGAGCCGGTGCTGGTGAGTGTGCCGTCGATCGAGAGCGTGCTGCCGCCCTGGCCGTCGCCGTAGTCGACGTTAATGCCGCCGGCATTGCTGAGATCGCCCGTGATATGGACGATGGCGCCGTCGGCGAGCGCGAGAGATGGCGTGTTGAACGCCGGAGCGTCGATGGTGGTGAGGCCGGTGAGCGCGCTGCTGGTCGTGGTGTCGGTCGCGTTCGCGACGCGGGCGTCGCCGGTCAGTACGAGGTCGGCGCCCGCCCCGATGGTGTTGATCTCGCCGCTCGTGTATTCGAGCAGCGCGTCGCCCGCCAGGTTGTTGAAGCCCGTCAGCGTGCCGGGCGCCGCCGAGCCGATGATCACGCTTGACTGAAAGGTCCCGCTTGGACCGTCGCCATCGAGGTTGAGCGTACCGGTGTTGTCGAAGTTCCCGAGGTTCACCGTCGTGGCCGCGGTCGAGAAGCCGTTGCCGGTGCCGATGTTGAGCGAACCGGTGCTGGTGAGCGTGCCGTCGATCGAGAGTGTGCTGCCGCCCTGGCCGTCGCCGTAGTCGACGTTAATGCCGCCGGCATTGCTGAGATCGCCCGTGATATGGACGATGGCGCCGTCGGCGAGCGCGAGAGATGGCGTGTTGAACGCCGGAGCGTCGATGGTGGTGAGGCCGGTGAGCGCGCTGCTGGTCGTGGTGTCGGTCGCGTTCGCGACGCGGGCGTCGCCGGTCAGTACGAGGTCGGCGCCCGCCCCGATGGTGTTGATCTCGCCGCTCGTGTATTCGAGCAGCGCGTCGCCCGCCAGGTTATTGAAGCCCGTCAGCGTCCCGGGCGCCGCGGAACCGACGATCACGCTTGACTGAAAGGTACCACTTGGACCGTCGCCATCGAGGTTGAGCGTACCGGTGTTGTCGAAGTTCCCGAGGTTCACCGTCGTGGCCGCAGTCGAGAAGCCGTTGCCGGTGCCGATGTTGAGCGAACCGGTGCTGGTGAGCGTTCCGTCGATCGAGAGTGTGCTGCCACCCTGGCCGTCGCCGTAGTCGACGTTAATGCCACCGGCGTTGCTGAGATCGCCCGTGATATGGACGATGGCACCGTCGATGAGTGCGAGAGACGGCGTGTTGAATGCCGATGTATCGATGGTGGTGAGGCCGGTGAGCGCGCTGCTGGTCGTGGTGTCGGTCGCGTTCGCGACCCGCGCATCGCCGGTGAGCACGAGGTCTCCACTGGCCCCGATGGTATTGATCTCGCCGCTCGCATATTCGAGCAGCGCATCGCCGGACAGGTTGTTGAAGCCCGTCAAGGTACCGGGCGCCGCGGAACCGACGATCACGCTTGACTGAAAGGTACCACTTGGACCGTCGCCATTGAGGTTGAGCGTACCGGTGTTGTCGAAGTTCCCGAGGTTCACCGTCGTGGCCGCAGTCGAGAAGCCGTTACCGGTGCCGATGTTAAGCGAACCGGTGCTGGTGAGCGTTCCGTCGATCGAGAGCGTGCTGCCGCCCTGGCCGTCGGCGTAGTCGACGTTAATGCCACCGGCGTTGCTGAGATCGCCCGTGATATGGACGATGGCGCCGTCGATGAGCGCGAGAGACGGCGTGTTGAATGCCGATGTGTCGATGGTGGTGAGGCCGGTGAGCGCGCTGCTGGTCGTGGTGTCGGTCGCGTTCGCGACCCGGGCGTCGCCGGTGAGCACGAGGTCGGCACCCACTCCGATGGTCTGGATGCTGCCGCTCGCATATTCGAACAGAGCATCCCCGGACAGGTTGTTAAAGCCCGTCAAGGTGGCAGGCGCTGCCGCGAGGACATCCAGGGTGGCCTGGCTTTGGCCCGCACCGACGCCACCATCGAGGTTCAGTGTGCCGGTGTTGTCGAATCCACCCAAGGTCACGACGGGCGGCGCACTCAGGACGCCGTTCCCCGTTCCGATATTGAGTGTACCGGTGCTGGTCAGGGTGCCGTCGATGGTCAGGGAACTGGCGCCCTGCGCATCATCGCCCGTATCGACATTGATGATGCCGGCGTTGCTGAGATCGCCCGTTATCGTGAGCGTCGCGCCGTCGACAAGCTGCAGCGAATAGCCGTTGAACGGCTGCTGGCCGATGCTGGTCAGCCCGGAAAGCGCACTAAGTGTTGCTCCCGGTCCGCTGAGGAGGACCTCAGTGCCGCTGGTGATGCTGGTGATCACGCCGCTTGCGAAGTTCAGCGAAGCATCGCCGGAAATGTCGATCAGGCCGCTCAGGCTCGACGGCGCCGCGCTCGTCACATCGAGCTCGGCGGTTTCGGTGCTGCTACCGGTGATGTTGAGCGACCCGGTATTGTCGAACGCGCCGACCGTCACCGTGGTCGCGGCGCTGAGCTGGCCATTGCCGATGTTCAGAGTCGCGCTGTTGGTCAGCGTGCCGTCGATCGTGACGGTGGTGCCGCCCTGGCCGCCGCCGGTGTCGATATCGACCACACCGGAACCGCTCGGAGCAGTGGTATTCGTGAAGTTGCCCGATACGGTCAGCGAGCCGCCATTGTGCACGTTGACGGTGCCGACATTGCTGATGTTGGTTGCCACCGACATTGAGCCGGGGCTCGCGATCAACAGCTCCGCGCCGGTATCGCTGATCGTAATCGAATTGACGTCGATCGAGGTCGTGACCGAAACCGTGTAGACCTGAGCGATCGCGACCCCGGTGATGCCGAGGACCGCGTCGTCACCGGCGCCGGGGACTGTGTCGGTGCTCCAGTCTCCCGGTACATCCCAGTTGTCGCTGAGGGTCAGCGTCCAAAAGATCTGTGCCATCACGCTCTCCCGCGGAAAGAAATGCTGTCGCTACGGCTGGTTCGCTTTTTCAGGCATTCGATGCTGGTCGGGGTTCGTCGTCAGGCGCACAGATTCTCGCCAGGGGCGGATCGACTGATCCGCCCCTTTGGCTCGAAATCGCACTGATTCAACGATGGTTGCTATCGAGGCGCGCTTTAATGGGCACGTCGACACTGCAACACGTCGAACTCGACTGCCGGTGAAGCTGCTCCAAAACTACAGAAACTCGATCCGCGGCGGCGAGCACCGATTGCGCCGAAGATTGCGACAGCGCGCAATCCAAGCGCCACTTGGACGCCGCTCTCGGCGCACAAATCCGTTTACGCGCAAGGCCGCCGACCGTCACCAACAACGCCCCTCCCAACGCGGACGAACACAACAAACGCCTCACACATCCGAACGAGCGATTCGGACCGGTTTTCCGGAGTGCATATTCTTAATTCGGACGCGCGTGCCAAAAAGGAAATCCGCGCCGTGTCAGAGTGCTGGCGCACCGCCCTAATGTTCTTGCAGCCGCAGCACAAAATTAACCGATGAGACGTGGCGAGGCAAGCAAATTGGTTTAGAGTGGGTTAACGTGAGTGCGATTGAGTTGGGTCTCCAAGTTCCACACCCGGAACCGAGGGTCTGAGTGCTGTGTCAACACAAACTTGACCTGCAAGCTGCCCGCCAGCTAATTCCGTTGTCGCCGTTAACTTGATTTTAAGGTTCTGCGGGAAGCGCCGAGATTTTAGCCTATCAAGTAGATCCCGCGCGTTTCAGGGGATTGCTGACGGATGACGAACTCTGCAACCGGCGACGTGGACGGAAGCGGGTCGGTAATTGACCAGGGCCTTGCGGTCCTGGTGACGCTGCTGCGGTTTCAGGGGGTCGGGGTTGATCCCGCGCAGCTGCAGCATCGATTTGGCCATGCCCCGATCGGCGTGCCGGAAATGCTCCGCTGCGCCAAGGAACTCGGGCTCAAGGCGCGCGTCTTCAAGACCAATTGGGCGCGGTTGGCGTCGACGCCGCTGCCCGGCATCGCGGTTCTGCGCGACGGTGGGTTCCTGTTTCTCGGCAAGGTCGGCGACGGCAAGGCACTCGTCCAGTCGCCGCTGGCAGCACGTCCCACCCTGATGACGCGGGGCGAGTTCGAGGCGGTGTGGGACGGTCAGCTTGTGCTGATGACGCGCCGCGTCGGGCTCCTCGACCTGTCGCGCCGGTTCGACATCACGTGGTTCCTCGGCGCCATTCACAAATACCGCCACGTGCTCGGGAAGGTGTTGATCGCATCGTTCTTCCTTCAGCTTTTCGCCCTGGTGTCGCCGCTTTTTTTCCAGGTTGTGATCGACAAGGTCCTGGTCCATCGCAGCCTCGGCACCCTCGACGTGCTGGTGATCGGCCTCGTCACGATCTCGGTCTTCGAGACCGTTCTGGGTATCCTGCGAACCTACCTGTTTGCCCACACCACCAATCGCATCGACGTCGAGCTTGGCGCCCGCCTGTTTCGCCATTTGCTGGCGCTGCCGATCGCTTACTTCCAGGCGCGTCGGGTCGGTGATTCAGTGGCGCGCGTGCGCGAGCTCGAAAACATCCGAAACTTCCTCACCAGCTCGGCGCTCACCCTTGTCATCGATCTGTTTTTCACATTCGTGTTTCTGGCGGTGATGTTCGTCTACTCGCCGCTGCTGACGTTTATGGTGCTCGGGTCGTTCCCGTTCTATATCGGCATATCGGCACTTGCGACGCCGCTGTTCCGCCGTCGCCTCGATGAAAAATTCGAGCGCGGTGCCGAGAACCAGGCGTTCCTGGTCGAAAGCGTCAACGGGGTCGAAACCCTCAAGTCGATGGCGGTCGAGCCGCAGATGCAGCGGCGCTGGGAGGAGCAGCTTGCCGGCTATGTGACCGCAAGTTTCCGCGTGCTCAGCCTTGGCAATACCGCGAGCCAGCTCGTGCAGCTCATCAACAAGCTTGTAACGGCCGCCGTGCTTTATTTCGGCGCCAAGCTGGTGATCGATGGCGCCCTCACGGTCGGCGAGCTTGTCGCTTTCAATATCCTGGCGGGGCGTGTCAGCGCTCCGGTGCTGCGGCTTGCTCAGATCTGGCAGGATTTCCATCAGGCGCGGCTGTCGGTCGCGCGGCTCGGCGACATTCTCAACACCACGCCGGAGCCGATCTATAATCCCGGCCAGACCGCGCTGCCGGCGGTGCGCGGCGACGTTACGTTCGAGCATGTCACGTTCCGCTACCGGATCGACGGGCCTGAGATTCTGCACGACGTGAGCCTGCGGGTCCCGGCCGGACAGGTGGTCGGCATCGTCGGTCCGTCAGGCTCCGGCAAGAGCACGCTCGCCAAGATGATTTCAGCGGCTTTACGTGCCGGAGAGCGGGCGGGTCCTGGTCGACGGCATCGATCTCAGCGTGGTCGATCCGTCCTGGCTGCGCCGCCAGATCGGCGTCGTCCTGCAGGAGAACGTGTTGTTCAACTGCTCGGTGCGCGACAATATCGCGCTTGCCGACAGGTCGATGCCGATCGAGCGCATCATCAACGCGGCGCAGATCGCGGGCGCCCACGAATTCATCCTGGAACTTCCTAACGGCTACGACACCATCGTGGGCGAGCGCGGCTCCACCCTGTCGGGCGGCCAGCGGCAACGGCTTGCGATTGCGCGCGCCATCATCACGAATCCGCGCATCCTGATCTTCGATGAAGCGACGAGCGCGCTCGATTACGAGAGCGAACGGGTCATCCAGCAGAACATGCCCCAGCTTGCGCGGGGCCGCACCGTGTTCATCGTCGCCCATCGGCTCTCGACCGTGCGGCGGACCGACCGCATCATCACTATCGATCGCGGCCGCCTGGTCGAAGACGGCACCCACGACGAATTGATCAACACCGGCGGACGCTATGCGTCGCTGTACCGTCTGCAGGCAGGCATCCATGAAGTCCGCTAAGGATATCGTCGCCTATCTCCACAATCCCGCAACCCGCAGCGAGGAGGAACTCGCCTTCCTGCCGGCTGCGCTCGAAATCGTCGAGACCCCGGCGCCGCCGCTGGTGGGGGTGCTCGGGGGCACCCTCATTGCGCTGTTCTGTCTCGCGCTCGTCTGGGCCTGCTTCGGCCGCATCGACATCATCGCCTCGGCGACCGGCAAGATCGTGCCGAGCGGCCGCACCAAGGTGATCCAGGCGTTCGAAACCGGTGTGGTTCGTGCCATCCACGTTCACGACGGGCAGAGCGTGACGGCTGGCGAAGCCTTGATCGAGCTCGATTCGACCATGAACGACGCGGAGCGCAACCATCTGCGCGCCGATCTCCTGACCGCGGAGCTCGACGTGGCGCGGCTTACCGCTTCGCTCGATGAAAGCAACGATCCGCTTGCGACGTTCAAGCCACCGGCGGACGCAGGCGCCGCCCAGGTCGCCACCCAACGGCAGTTCCTGATCCATCAGATCGCCGAGCAGCGGGCCAAGCTCGCGGCACTCGAGGGCCAGAAGGCTCAGAAGGTGGCCGAGCTTGGAACCATCAGGGCGTCGGTCGCCAAGCTCGAAGCGATCCTGCCCGTGCTCCAGCAACGGGTCGACATTAAGGAAGTCCTCTATTCCCACGCGACCGGCTCCAAGGCCAATTATCTCGAAATCCTTCAGGCTCGAGTTGAATCTGAGCAGGATCTCCTGGTGCAGAAGAGCAAGGCCAAAGAGGCGGAGGCAGCCGTCACGGCCATCACCGAGGCGCGGGCGCAGACGGCGGCAGAATACCAGCGGACGCGGTCGAGCGAACTGGTGGAGGCGCAGCGCAAGGTCGCCGGGCTGACAGAGGACGTGATCAAGGCCGAGCAGCGCACAAGATTGCAGGCGCTCACCGCACCGGTCGACGGCAGCGTGCAGCAGCTCGCCGTGCATACGGTCGGCGGCGTGGTCACGCCGGCGCAGGCGTTGCTCGTCGTGGTCCCGGCCGACAGCCATCTCGAAATCGAGGCGATGGTATCGAACCGCGACATCGGCTTCGTCCGCACCGGCCAGGACGTCGAGATCAAAGTCGACACCTTCAACTTCACCCGGTACGGGCTGATCCGCGGCAAAGTGATCAGCGTCTCCCAGGACGCCATCACCCACGACAAGCCGCAGGACAAGGTGAACGATAACGCCACCGGCGCCACCAATGCCACCAGCGAGCCCAAGGGCCAGGAACTCATCTATGCGGCCCGTATCTCCCTCGACCAGACCCAGATGCAGGTCGAGGAGAACCTCGTCAACCTCAGCCCCGGCATGGCCGTCACGGTCGAGATCAAAACCGGTTCGCGGGCTGTGATCACCTATCTGCTATCGCCCCTGCTCAGATATAAACAGGAGAGCCTGCGCGAAAGGTGATGTGAGGTCGCTGACCCATCCCTGCTATCCCGTTCGCAGTGGCCGTTTTGCGGGGAGGGGGGCGTTGTCGCCTGGCCATTTCAGGTGCGCGACGACGCAAGAATTTCCCGGGAAGTTGCAATTATGTCACATCATTGCGTTTCATGACGCGCTACCTTGCTCCGTCAATTGGCGAGAAGATAGACATGCGGAATCCCACCTTTAAGCTCCTCGGGTTCATCGCGGCTGTTGTTGCGACTCAGGTTAGCGCCGCGGATCTCAGCACACGCAAGGTGGTGTACAAGGCTCCGCCCGCGCCACCGCTGTTCGTTTATAATTGGAGCGGTTTCTATGTGGGCATAAACGGTGGCGGGGCGTGGGGACAAAGCCGTCATGACGAGATTGTCGCACCGACGGTGACCACCGGCGATTTTAAGCTGAACGGCGGATTGTTTGGTGGCACCGGCGGTTACAATTGGCAGTTCGGCCCTTGGGTTGTCGGCATCGAAGGTGACGTCGACTGGGAAGATTTGCGCGGAAGCGTCGCCTGCCCGAATGTGGCATTCATCTGTTCGACCAAAAGCACCTATCTCGATACATTACGCGGTCGCGCCGGCTATGCCTGGGATCGCTTTTTGATTTATGCGACCGGGGGCGCGGCGTTCGGCGATATTAGACAAGGCTTTGCCCCATCGTTCGGCGGCGTGAATGGCGGCTCTTCCGATCGTGACGGGTGGGCAGTGGGCGGGGGCGTTGAGGCTCGCCTGTGGGGCGATTGGACCGGAAAGGTCGAATATCTGCACGCCGATCTGGGCTCGTTTGCTTGCGGCTTTGTCTGCACCGGCGTTCCCGGCCAGATCACTCGGATCAAACTCGACGAGGATATCGTTCGGGTCGGGCTGAACTATCATTTCATGTGGCCGGGCATCATCCGCTGACGCCTGCGGGGCGACCCGGTCAGGCGGGGCAGTTGTGCGGGATTGGCGTCGATCTAATGGTGGACGGGCTGGCTCAAACCCGAATTTTGTGCGGATGAGAGCGGTGGGTCGAGGACCAGGGTTCCGCCATGACCGTCGCTTGCTTTGGCAAAGCTTGCCGCCATGTAGTTGCCCAGCAGGGTGAGATTGGCGGTGTGGGTGCCGTCGCTTACCGTCAAGGTGCCGGCGGTGCCGGCGTTATTTTCGGTGAACCCGAGGGTTGGCGACGATGCGAACACGATATCCGAAAGATCGATTTGGTCTTGTCCGCCGAATCCCGCGATGGTGCCGTGGAACTGGGTTGAACTGTCCAGTTTGAGGCTGCCGGCCACCGTCGATGCAAAGGTGGCGGTGGCCGAATAGGCGCCGAATAGCTCCAGTTCGGCACCGGCGCTGATGTTCAGGTTGCCATTGGCGGCGGCAGCCGCGCTGCCTTCGACAAGCACGTTCTGGGTCGCGAGCAGCGTGCCGTTGTCGTCGTGCGCCGTGAAGGTCGCGGTGCCGTCCGGCAATTGGGCGACATCGGATGCCGGCATGGTCGCCGCCCAGGAGTTGCCGGACGAACCGACGGTCGCCGTATAGGTCTCGGCGAAATAGCGGTCCGTCACCGTGACCGGGAAGGTGTCTCCGGCGGAAAATCCGCTCACATCCCCGCTCAGGCTGACGGAGGTTACGCTGCCGCCCGGAATGGTGACGACGGTCGGCACGATTTGATATGGCCCAAGGGCGGGATAATAGCTGTAGCTGCTGTTGATGGTATCGTTGCCGTTGACAAGGCCGATGGTCGCGCTTGCCTCTTCGGCCCCGACACTGACATCGATCGTCTTTGTGCCCGCGACCCCGCCGCGGCCGTCGTTGGCATTGATCGCGACGCTGTCGTCGGCGAGCGAACTGTCGGTATCGGCGAGCGTTGAGAGGTCGGCATTGACCTGCGCCAGGGTGCCGACGATCGTCAGGCTAGTGGTGCCGCCACCCGTAATGGTGCCGCCGCCGCCTAAGGCACCCGTGTTGGCGGAGAGCAGCCCATCGGTGTCGGCGAGCGTCACCGTCAGGGTCTCGCCGGCACTCACTGCATCGGGGTCCGCAATGCTCACGCCCGCAACCGGCGATCCCACGTTCTCGTCCACCGAAACCGACGGCGGCGCCGTGATGACGGGAGGGGCATTCACGCTCACCGCGATGCTTGCCGGCGTCGCGGTCGCGCCGGCGCTGTCGGACGCATTTATTGTGATCGTATCGGCGGAGAGATTGCCGTCGGTGTCGGTGAGAGTGGTGAGGTCGGCTTTCACTTGCGCCAGCGTACCGACGATGGTCAGCGCAGTGGTACCCGTTCCTGTGATCGTACCGCCGCCGCCGGTCGCGCCGGTGTTGGCCGACAACAGGCCGTTGGTGTCGCCCAGCGTGACCGTAATGGTTGCGCCGGCGTCGGCGTCCGCCACGCTGACGCCGGCGACCGCCGAGCTTAGGCTCTGCTGCACCAGCACCGACATCGGCGCCGTGATAACAAGCGGATCGTTGACGGTCACCGCGATGGTTGCCGGCGTCGCGGTAGCACCGATGCTGTCCGACGCGTCGATCGTGATGGTGTCGGCCGCAAGGGTGCTGTCCGTGTCGCTCAGGGTGCCAAGGTCGGCGTTGACCTGCGCCAGCGTGCCGACGATCTCGAGAAAGCCGGTGCCGGATCCGGTGATATTACCGCCGCCTCCGCTCACGCTTGTAGTCGCCGCCAGCAGCCCGCCGCCATCGGACAGGATTGCCGTGACCGTGGCGCCAGTGTCGGGGTCCGTTATGCTGACGCCGGTGATGCCGGAGAGCGTGAAGAGCACGCCCTGCTGCACCGTAATCGAGCTTGGCGCCGTGATCGCCGGCGGCGTCGCAGTCGCGACCGTGCCGTCGATGGTCAGCGTCTCGTCCGGCAGAGTCGTATCGGCCGTGGTGTCGGTCGGGTCGAGCGTGATGGTTTCCGTAAAAGTGCCAACCACTCCCGTGAACAGCGTCACCATCGGGGCGGTGTCGGCCGAGCCGGACGCGATGCCGGAGAACGCGCCGAAGCCGCTCACCGTGAACTCGCTCGGCCCGGACGTGGTGAAAGTGCCACCCAAAAGGTCGGCCGGCACCGTGGCACTGTTGAGCACGCCGAGATCGAGCGTGACTGGCGCCGTGATGGTGCCGAGATCGATGGCGTAGGCGCTGCCGTTATGCGTGAAGGTGCCGCCGCCGGAGACCTCTTCGAACTGCGCCGCCGCCGGAACATTGTCAGACGTCACCGCAACCGGGATCGTGACGTCGCCGAGATCGGTGACCCCAAGGCCATCGATGCCGGTGCCGTCGGACTTGAGGTCGAGCGTCACCGTGCCGATCGGGCCGGCCGTCGTGGTCGAGAAGGTCGCAGTGATCGTTCCGTCCGCCTGCGGGGCGATGTCGCCGGTGGTGCCGCTCGCCGTGACCGCCCCGGTGGTGCCGACCACGGTGGCGATCAGGTTCTCCGAATAGCCGTCGTTGGGATCGATGTTGGTGATGGTGATGGTCTGGGTGCCGGCGGCCCCGACATGCACCGTGATGTTACTGGGTATGACCGACGGGTCGGCCAGCCGATAGGCCGAGCCGAACAGGTCGATATAGGGGTCCTGTTCCGAGATCGGGGTGTCGTTGCCGTTGGGGTCGGACACGAAGCTTTCCGTTACCGAGCCGGAGAGCGCGCCCGCCGTGCTGGTGTCGATGCCCACCGAGAGGTCGCTGGCGTCGGTCGTGCCCGGCGCGAGGCCGGTGATGGTGCCGGTCGCGGTCGCATTGCCGCTTGGCGTCAGCGACACGTCGAGACTGCCCGCACCCGCCGCCGCCGTGTTGGTGACGCTGACGTGCTGGCTGTCGACCGTGCCGACATGGACATTCGGAAATATGATCGTGGTCGGCGTGTTGACCTGCGGTACCGCCGGCGGCGTCACCGAATCCACGATGTCGAGCGTCAGCGGCGTCAGCGGCGCCGAATACCCGCTGTCGTTCACGTCCGTCGGATCGAACGTCATGGTCATCGCGTGCGTGCCGGTGACATTCGCGTTCACCGAGACGTAAAGGCCCTGATAGGACTGTTCCGGTGCAAGCGGTGATGACAGGCTGTTGCCGGTGATGAAGAAGCCGGTCCCCGCCGGCGCCGTGAAGGTGCCGGTCAGGTTGTCGGCCGGGATCGTCGCCGCGTTGATGATGGCGAGCTGCGCGGCCTGCAGCGCGTTGCCTTCGGTCAATCCGCCGAAGTTGAGCGTGTAGGTGTTGGTCGCCGCATCAAAGGTGAGCGTGCCGTTGCCGGTGATTTCGGCCAATATCGGCTGCGCCGGGTTGCCGGGCTCCGGCTGGCTGTTGACGATCTCAGTCTGTGCGGTTGGTGCAAAGACCGGGATGGTGTTGGGATCGCTCACCTGCACTTGCAGATTATCGCTCGGGTCGGTGCCTAGTGCGCCTTGCGGCACATCGATGGTGAACTGCGCGGTGGTCTGGCCCGCCGCGATGGTGACAGCGCCGGACGGCAGCGCACCGCCGAAGGCCGGCGCGCCGAGGAAACCGGTGCCGTTGAAAACAGCCGTATAATCGACCTCGGTGTCGGTGGTTTCGGCGCCGGTCAGATAGGCGGTAAACGTGACGGCAGTGACGCCGCTCGTCGCCTCGGTAACCTCGGCGGCATTCGCCGCGACGCCTACCGCGGTTGGCGGCGGCGCGCTTGGTGTTACTGTCGCCGGCGTGGTGGAAACCAGCTGTTGCTGGACATTCTGTGCGGAGGTGATGAAGCTCGGGTCGCCGGTGGCGAGATAATCGAGCTCGGCGGCCTGGGCGATGCCGGGATCGGTGATGCCGGCGGCGACGACCAGCGCGGCTGCCTGGGCGACCACGTTCTGCGGCAGGTCGGCCAGAGTTAACGGATCGAGCGGTGCGCTGGTCGGCTGGAGGGGCGCATCAAACAGCGAAGTCGCCGGACTGACCGCCCAGGAATTGGCGTATATGCCATAGAGTTCGGCCGAACTCACCGGTTGCGCGAGCACCTGCCCGTCAGCGAGCTGGATGTCGTTCTGGGTACCTTCGTCCTCGCCCTGCAGGCCTGCATATGCGCCGGGACCGAGATTGCCGGGGATGCCGTCGGTGATGCAGATGTAATCCGGCAAATCATTGAGCAGCGCACCGGGACCGGGATAGACGTTGGAGACCGTCATGGTCTCGCCGGTGTTCCAGTTGACCTGGAAGATTGACGGCGAGACCTCGGTTATGGTGCCGCCGGCAAGCGTCAGCGGATTGCCGACGCTTAAATTGGCCGGCGCCACGCCGTCGACCAGCACCGTGCCCTGCGGGCGCGTCCAATTGAAGGTCACGTCGTCGGAACCGAGCGCGATCGCGACTTCTTGGATCGTGGTCACCGATGCGCCGCTGTACCATGGCGCGAGCTGCATCTGGATCTGGAAGTTGTCGCCCGGGACGCGCGATTGCGCGAGAACGAAATCGCCGGTGGCCTGGAAGTCATATTCCAGTCCGTTATAGGTGAAGATATGCACATCGCCTTCGGCCTGGCTGTAGATCATGCCCGGCAATTCGAGCGTATCGTCGATGGTCAGCGTGATCGGTGTTAGCGGCGCCGTGAAGCCACTGGCATTGGTGTCGACCGGATCGAAGGTGATGGTCTCGCTGTTGGCGCCGAACTTGTCCTGGTTGATGTCGGCCGTCAGGCCATCAAAGCTCTGACCCGCGGCAATCGGCGACGGCAGGCTCACGCCGGAGGAGGTGGTTCCATCGACATCTATGCTGAAGCCCGCGACAGTCGACCATTCGATCGTCCCGGTAAGTTGATCGGAAGGCGCGGCGGCCGCGTTCTCTATTGCGAACTGCAATGTTGGTAAAGGCTCGCCGAGCTCCACCGCGCCAAGATCGAGGGTATAATCGTTGCCGTTCCGGATCAAATTCCCGAAAGGGGTGAGCTCGACGAGCTGCGGCACCGGGGGCGTGCCTGGCTGCGGCGCGAGCAATGTCGCCTGCGCGTCGGGCGCAAAAATCGCTATTCCGCTGGGCGTGCTGATCTGGACGGCGAGCGTCCCACTCGCTATAGAACCGAGCGCGCCTTGCGGCACGTCGATGGTGAACTGGCCGCCGGTCGCGTTTGGCGCGAGCGTGATCTCTCCGGACGGTAGCGCGCCGCCGAAGGCCGATGCGCCGAGATCGATCGCGTTCGGGGCGATCACCGAGTAGTCCACCTCGGTGCTGCTGTTCGGCGCCGCCGTCAGATAAATCTCGAAAGTGATCGGCGTGACGCCGGTCTGCAACTCGACGACAGTCGGCACCTCCGGCATTACCCCGAGCACAGCCGGCGTCGATCCGCTCGGCGTTATGGCGACAGCCGTGGTAGAAACGCCCTGAAAGAGACTGGCGTCGCTCTCGACAATCCCCAGGTCGCCGCCGCTTGCGAGGTAATCGAACTCGGCTGCCGCCGCTGCGTTTGGGTCGGTAATTCCAGCGGCCGCGACGACCGCGGCGGCGGCCGCGACCGCGCTCGGCACGCTGGCTTCAAGTTCCGCAAGTGAAATCTGTGCGGCGGGAAAATTCGGGTTGTTGAAGCTGCCTGGGGATTGTCCGCTGGCATAATCGAATAGAGAAAAGCCCGGCGGCACGAGCCAAGCCTGGGCAAAGGTCTGGTATAGTTCGTTTGTGGTGAGTGGCTGTGAGAGGATGGTCCCGTTTGGAAGCTCGAAGGCGTCGGCCTGCGGCTCTCCGTTCGGGCCCATCAGCCCTACGATTGAACCCGGAGCCGCCCCGGAGGGGAGCCCTATTCGAAAGTCGAGATAGGTGCCGTAATCCGTGACGGTGAGGGTCTCGCCACTATTCCAGCTAATCTCATAAGTGCCGGCCGAGAGTTGCGTCAGCGTGCCTCCGCTCAGGGAGACCGGATTGTTCTGGGTCAATGCTGTAGGATTGCCATCGACCAACACCGGAGCGGCCAAGCCGTCTCCGACGACCCCGAAGGTAACGCGGTCCGACCCAATCAAAGCGGCGATTTGTGTAATCGCGCTTGCGGCCTGACTATTGTTTAAGGGTTGTAGTCGAACCTGTACCTGGAACGAGTCTCCGGGCTGAGTTGACAAGGCTAAAATGAATTCGCCCGCAAGATTGATATCGTAGGTTGCGCCGCCAAGCGTAATAAGGTTGGTTCCGCCACCCGCCTCGAGCGCCTGAATGACGCGAGCAATTGCGGCCTCGAGACCTCCTAAATCAGCCACAGAATTATCGAACATTTGGGTTAATGCGATGAAGAATGAGTTATTCGCCTCGCCTGCTACAGCAGCGGTTGTATATTGTTCGCTGAGGAATTGTGGTATGACACCCCCTTCCTGTAATATCGCAAATTGTTCTTCCGTCACCCCGAGCCATTCCGCGAGGATGGGATCTGCGAGGTCGGCGTTGATTTGATTGACTGTGCCGACAACTGTGAGACTGTCCGTGTCTTGACCGGTAATAACCGGGCCGGTCGGACCAGCAATCTCAAATGTCGTCGGGTTGGAAAGGAATTTTGCAATCAGCTGTTGTCCGGTATCGGAAGCGTACGGGTCCGAAAAGCTCAGCCCCCCGATCGCGGTCGGAGTGCCGGCAATAACGTTTACCTGAGCAGGAGCGTTCAATACCGGCTCTGTGAACGGCACCGCCTCCGTCGCGACGCTGATGTCCAGCGACGCCGTGCGACTCCCGGCATCCATCACTTCGACGTCGACGTTTTCAGTCCCCGCACTCGCGCGCGCGTAAGTTAGGCTCGCCAGCATCGCGTCGAGGTCGGTGAGATCGCCGGTGAGCGTCAGGGAGTTTGTGCCGCTACCGGCGATCGTGCCGGCGCCGGCCGGAGCGGCGGACAACAGGCCGGCGGTGTCGCTCACCGTCACGGTCAATGTCCCGTTGCCGGCGGTTGGATCGGCGATAGTGATCGGTCCCAGGACCGCCGGAAGCCCGGTGAATACAGTCTGCGCATTCGGCGAGTTCGATTACCGGGCCGGGCGGACCAAGCACGAGATTGCTGCCGCCCTGCTGGTCATTCTGGATCGCGAACACGTCGCCGGAAAGTCCAGCGCCCGCCACCTGATAATTGAAAGTCTGAGCTCCTGCCGTGACCGTCAGCGTCGAGCTATTGACGACGGCGCTGGTTGCCTGAACGCCAGCGAGGTCGATGGTATCGCCTTTGACGAGGCCTGTAATCGCGCCGGTGAAGCTCGCCGGATCGTCGAGCTTCAAGGTTCCGACGTTGCCGCCGAACGACACCGTCTCGGCGGTCATGCCGCTGAGTTCGAGATCGGCGCCAGGCGTAATGGCGAGTTGACCGGTGCCGGTGATGGCTCCGGCGATGTCGAGTAGACCGCCACTTGCGGACATCGTCCCATCATTTTCGATCGGGACCGCGATCGTGCCAGTTCCGGTCACGGAAGCACCCGACGCAACGATGAGTTCGCCGCCGGACGGATCGATGATGCTGCCGCCCTGCATCATCAGTGTGTTTGTCGCGTCAACCGTCAGCGGGCCCGCGATATCGAGCGTGCCGGCGACAGACAGGCTGCCGGCGTCGTCGAAGCTGCCGCCGACACCCATGTCGGCGAAACTGCCGATCGTGATCGTACCATCATTCGTGGCCGAACCGATGACACCGAGGCTCGACGGCGTGCCGGCATTACCGGAGAGCGTGATGGTTCCGGTGTTATCGAGGCTGCCGACTTCGGCAACACCGCCGGGATTGATTTGCAGGTTGGCCAAATTGGTGGCGAGGCCGGCGATGGTAAGCGACGCCGAAGCAGCGCTGCTGCCGCTCAACGCGACGGTACCGCTCTCGGTGTTGTCGAGGGTGGTGGCGATGATCTCGGTCGGCAGGGAAATTCCATTGTCGCCGATATTGAGCTGTCCGGCATTGTCGAGCGCCGAGCCGAGCGCGAGCGTACTGTTATTGAGATTGAACGTGCCAGTATTGTCGAGGCCGCCAGCGCTTGCCGAGGTCGCGCGCGCATCACCGTCATTGCCGAGCTGGAGGCTGCCGGTATTGGTGAAGAGGCCGCCGATGCCGAGACTGCTGCCGCCAGCTCCGCCGGCATCCACCTCCACGGTGCCGGTGTTGGCGAAATTCAGTCCCGTGTTGGTGGCGATCGCGGTGCCGTCCGTGAGGTCTAGCGTGCCATCGTTCTCGGTGAGGGTGTCGAGCGCGCTGTTGGTGCCGGCGTTGCCACTGATCGCCACCCGGGCGGCGCTGCCGTCAATCGCCAGCGTTGAATTGCCGCCGATCGACACGATGCCGCCGCTTGCGAATTCCAGCAGGGCATAGCCCGACAGATTGTAGGTACCCGTGAGCGTGGTCGGCGCCGCCGACAGTATATTCAGCACCGCGTTGCCGGTGCTGGTCGTGGTACTTCCGGTCAGGTCGATCTCGGCATTCTGGGCAACCAGATTGACGAGTCCATGCGCTGTCACGGTGTCGGAGCTGACGAGCCCGCCGTTGCCGAGGAAGAGGTCGCCGCTGTTGGTCAGCACCCCGCCGATGGTGAGAGCGCTGCCGCCAGAATTGTTATCGCTGTTTCCAATTGTCACGGTACCGGTGTTGTCAAAATCGACGCCGGAATTGGTAGTGATCGCTGCGCCTTGGTTGAGCTGCAGCGTGCCGTCATTCTCGGCAAGGTCATCGAGTGCGTTGTTGTTGGCGCTGTTGCCGCTGATCGCCACCTGCGGTTGGGTACCGGTGATTTCGAGAGTCGAATTTGCGCCGATCGTTGCGATGGCGCCGCTCGCGAATTGCAGCAGAGCATCGCCCGTCAGATTGTAGCTGCCGGTCAGGATCGTCGGCGCCGCTCCCAGAATGTTCAACAGCGCCTGAGCGGTCGTGCCTGCCGTGGTATTTCCCGCAATCGCGATATCCGCGTTTTGCGCTACAAGATTGTTCAATCCCTGGGCGGTCAGGACGACGGTCGAGGTGATGCCGCTATTGCCGATATCGATGTCGCCGCTGTTGGTGAGCACGCCGCCGATCGTCAGCGAGCTGCCGCCCAAATTGAAGTCGAGATGAATTGACCCGGTATTATCGAAATCGACTTCGGCGTTCGTCGTTATCGAAGCGCCGGTGGAAAGCTCGAGATCGCCGTAATTCGCGGCAAGCGTGTCGAGAGCGCTGCTGGTCCCGGTATTTCCGCTGATCGCCACATGCGATGCGGTGCCGCTGATCGCGAGGGTCGAATTAAAAGCGATCGCCGTGATGCCGCCGCTGGCGAATTGCAGCAAAGAGTTCTCAGCAAGATTGAAGGTGCCGGTCAGCGTCGTCGGCGCCGACGACAAAATGTTCAGCACCGCCTGGGCCGTGCTTCCCGCCGCGTCGTTTCCATCGAGATCGATTTGGGCGTCTTGGCTCACAAGGTTGTCGAGGCCTTGCGCGGTCACCGTATCCGACGCCGTGATGGTGCCGTCGCCGGGGCCCGGGCCGATCTGAATTTCACCACTGTTGGTCAGCACGCCGCCAATGGTCAGCGCGCTGCCGCCGTGGTTGAGGAAGCCGTCGAGAGAGATCGATCCGGTATTGTAGAAATTGGTGCCCGGATCGGTCGCGATCGATGCACCGTTGACAAGGGCGAGATTGCCGTCATTCTCGGCAAGCGTATCGAGCGCATTGTTGTTGGCGTTATTGCCGGTAATCACGACCTGCGCCAAGGCGCCATTGAGCGACAATCCGGCATCGCCGCCGATCGCAGTGATGGCGCCGCTCGAAAATTGCAGCAGCGCATTGCCGGCAAGCGTGTAGGTGCCGGTCAATGTCGACGGCGCGGCGGCGAGGATGTTGAGCAGCGCCTCGGGCGGACTGACGGTCGCGGTACTTCCGAGAATCGTGATACTGCCGGAATTGTCTAGCCCGGTGGCCGTAATCGTATCGGGCGCGATGATTCCGTTGGCGCCAAATTGGAACTCGCCTAATGCACCGATCTGGATCTGGCCGCTATTGGTCAGGATGCCGCCGATCGTCAGGGAGCTGCCGCCGGGGTTGAGGAAGGTATCGAGATCGATGCCGCCGGTATTGTCGAAATTCGTCCCCGCGTTGGTCGTAATCGACGCGCCGGCAGTGAGATTGAGCGTCCCGGCATTGTCGGACAGGGTATCGAGGGCGTTATTGTTGCCGCTCGCGCCCGCAATCCCGACTTGTGCGGCGCTCCCGTTGAGCGTCAACTCGGAATTGCCGCCGATCGTCGTGATGGCACCGCTCGCAAACCGCAGCAGCGCATCGCCGGTCAGGTTGAAGTCGCCGACGAGCGTTCCGGGCGCCGCCGCGAGTACGGCGAGCAGCGCCTGATCGGTACTGCCGAGCGCTGTGCTTCCGACGAGATTGATGATGCCGGTCAGGCTACTCGTTGACGACAGGTTCGCGAGGCCTGCGGCGGTTAAGCTCACCGACGACGTGATTCCGGTATTCCCGATGTTGAAGTTGCCGCCGTTTCGCAGCGTGCCGCCGACCGTGACCGCGCTGCCGCCGTTGCCGGAAGTATCGATATTGACCTGGCCGACATTGGTCAGGTCGCCGGCCGTCAGCGCGGTGGCGGTGTCCTGAATTCGAGAGCGTCGCGTTCGTGTCACTGATATCGAGATCGGCCGTGGCCGTAATCGGCGCCGTGATCGAGACCGTATAGCCGGCGGTTCCGCCGAGAACGGCATCATCCGACGAACCCGGCACCGCTCCGGTGCTCCAATCGCCCGTGCTGGTCCAATTGGCGTTGGCCCCGGTCCAACTGTCGGCCGACGTCGCGCTAACGACGTCGGCCGTGATGGTACCGGCCGCATCGTCGTAAATAATCGATAGGCTGAGGCCATTGCCGATGTTGACGCTGTTGCCGTCGCCGACGAAGTGGCCATCTTCAGTGGACCCGAAGGTGCCGGTCAGGCCGCCCGGCGCAAAGGTCATCAGGGTGAAGCTGTCGCCCAGTGCCGGGGTGAAGTTGCCGAAGTTGAAATCGAGGATTCCGTCTTGCAGGTCGACGTCGCCGGATACGTGCACGGAGCCGATCTGATTGGATGCCGTTCCGGTTACCAACGCTTCGAAAAGCCCAGCACCGCCCTGCGTATAATTTCCGTCGACGGTGAGCGTTCCGGGCGACGATGTGCCACCGAAAATAATCCCGCCGGTATTGCCGACATCGCCGTCGATGGTACCGGTTCCCACTATCGTCCCGCCGACGAGGGCAATCGTCGTGGCAGCAAAGATGCCGGATACAGTCGCGGTCCCGGCCGTCTGCGTGAAAACATGGCCGCCGGTGACGTTGAGTTCGCCCGCCGCGTCGATCGACAGATTGTCCGCGTTGCTGGCGGCCCCGTTCACCGTCAGGGTAGCCGGCGTGCCGCTGGACGCGTTCCCCGAAATGGTCACCGTGCCGGTATTGACGAGCGCCGCCGCCGTGACCGCGTCGGCGGCGGTGAGGCTGTTGTCGCCGATGTTGAGGGAGCCGGTATTGGTCAGGGTCCCGACGACCGAAAGCCCGCTGCCGTCGCCCGCATCGTCGCCGAAGCCGTCGATGTTCAGGGTGCCGGCATTGGCGAGGTCGCCGGCGGTGGCGATGGAACTGCCGTCGCCGATGTCGAGGACGCCGGCATTGTCGGACAGCCCGGTCAGTGCGCTATTGCTGTTGGTGCTGCCGGCGTAAGCCACGAAGGCGTGCGGGCTGTTGAGCACCAACTCGGCATTTTTCGCGATCGTGGTGATAAGGCCGCTATCGAACTGCAGCAGCGCATAGCCGCTCAGATTGATGTTGCCGGTCAGAAGCCCGGGCGCCCCCAGACCTGCGGCGGAATGGACCACGAGGGCGCCGCCCGCGGTTGCGTCGCCGGCAATCGCGATGGAGCCGGAGTTGATCAGCGCCGCAACCGTGACGGTGTCGGGCGCCGTCAGGTTGTCGTCCCCGATGTCGAGAACGCCCGTATTAATGAGCGTGTCTGCGACCGCAAGTCCGCTGCCGCTGCCAAGGTTTCCGCTGAAGTCGTCAATATTGATTGTGTTCGCGTTTAGCAGGCCGCCGCCGAGCGACAGGATGGTTCCGCCACCAAGATCGACGGTGCCGTCATTGGTGGACAATGCCGTCAGGGCGCTGTTGCTGCCAAGGCTGCCGGTATGCGCCACGAACGCCTGGTCGCTGTCGATCACCAACGCGCCGCCGCCCGCGATCGTCGAGATCCCGCCGCTGGCGAACTCAAGGAGCGCGTCGCCGCCCAGGGTGACGCGGCCGGTGAGTACCCCGGTCTCGCCAAATCCGGCGGGGGCTTGGACGTCAAGCGTCGCCTGAAAGCTCGCATTGCCGGAAATCACGATCGAGCCACTGTTAAGGAGCCCGCCGGCCGATATCGTGTCGGAAGCGGTGAGCGACGAATTACCGACGTTGAGGGTACCGTCATTAACCAGCGTCCCGGCGATCGACACGGTGCCGCTGCTGCTTCCATTCGACGTGCTAGCGACCGTGATGGTGCCGGTATTGTTGAGGGTACCGCCAATGCTCAGCGAAGCGCCGTCCAGCAGGTCGAAAGTGCCGGCATTATCGGAGAGCGCGGTCAGCGCGCTATTGCTGGTGGTATCGACCAAATCCGCCACGAAAGCCCGCGGACCGTCGATCGACAATTCTCCCCGGCCCGCAATGGTCGTGATTGGGCCGCCGGCAAATTCCAGTAGCGCGTCGCCGCTGAGATTAATATTGCCGTTCAATACGCCGGGCTCGTCGATCCCGGCTGTGGAACCCACGTCGAGCGTCGCGGCATCGCCGGTGTTAGTGTTCCCCGTGATGACGATCTGGTCGGAATTGACGAGGCCGCCGACCATCACGGTGTCCGGCGCTGTCAGGGCGCCGTTGCCGATGCCGAGGAAGCCCATGTTGATGAGCGTGCCGACGATCGTCAGTCCGCTGCCGCTACCGCTGCCATTGTCGACGTTGATCCCGCCGCTGTTATCGAGGCTTCCGCCGACAGCCGGAAACGCTCCGTTTTGCAGGTTCAGGGTGCCGGCATTCTCGGTCAGCCCTTCAAGCGCGCTGTTGCTGCCGGGAACGCCAGTGTCGGCCACAAACGCGTGTGGGCCGTTGATCGTCAGCGTCGCGCCGCTGGCGATCGTCGCGACACTGCCACCCCCGAATTCCAGGACGGCATCGCCGGCCACGTCGAGGGTGCCACTCAAGAATTCCGGTCACTCCGAAACCCGCAGCCGCCGCAATGTCGAGCGTCGCTTGATCGCCGGCACTGCCGGTGATCTGGATCGTACCGGAATCCGACAGTGCGGCGGCGCTCACGAGCGTCGCTGCGCTCAGGGAACTGTTGCCGATGGCGATGAAATTACTGCTACCCAGCGTGCCGCCGATGGAAAGGCTGGTCCCGCCTTGACCGCCGTTCGCGTCGACGTCCAGGGACCCGCCGGCGAGGAGGTTGCCCGTGATCGAAATCGTGTGTCCGGGATCGTTGACCGACAGCGTCGCCGAACTGTCGGCGATCGAAATCGAATTCACGATGATCGGCGTGGTGATCGTAACCGTGTAGCCGCTGGTAAGGTCCAGGGTGGCGTCGTCGGCCGCGCCGGGCACCGCTCCAGTGCTCCAATCGTTCGCGGTCGTCCAGTTTCCGCTGGTGGCGTTCTTCCAACTGATCGCTGTCACGTGCGCTGTCTCCATTCCAGCGCTGACGCAGGTGCCCCGCGATCAACGGCTGAAGGTACCGGCAAGGAACGTGGCCGGAGATGCTTTGAAGGTCGGATTTTCGCCGCGTCGGCGACGATAAGAACACGCGCACCGGAGCGCGGCGGCGGGCCGATATAGGTGCCTCGGGCACGCGCCGTCGGCGCGGCGCGGGTGCGATCAACGGCACCATCGGCATTGATCCGGGGGGGACGTCTCCGCTCAGCGCGATCGGCGGCGCAAACCGGATAGGGTGCGCGACGCGCGATGGCGCCGCAGCACGTCATGGTCAGGGAGCAACCCGGAGCAGTCGAACTGCCGCTCGCCGCGCGCCCCAGCGCGACTTGAACCACGCACACCTCCCCGCGACAAGCGCGGGATTTTAGGTCGCCAACGGGGACGCGCCACGCGGCATAAGGGACCGGCAATAAAAGCTTGCCCCGAAGATGCTCAGCTGAACTTGGCGTGGATTGTGTGGACGCGTTTAGGCTTGACCCGATCCCATCGCCGAATGAGGCTCAGTATTGAGTTACCGCAGTCCGACGGTACAGGATTAGTGGTTTCCCTGGCAACATTTAATCGCGGGACCTGCGCTCGCAGCCTCGGTAGACGGCGCGCCGGATGCCAGGATGGCCGTGCCGCCGGGGTCGGTCGTTTGGAGCGCCATCGTGCGGCTGCGTCGCAGCGTGCTTGTTGAGAGGTGGTGGTCGCTTCGCGCGGCCCGCTCAAGGCCGGGATTTGGCACTCTATCCCGGTTGAACTCGGGACCCCCAGTCCCCCAGGCTGTGGTGGGTCCCGCCGCCAACGAGGCGCCGGTGGACCGCTCGCACCGCGAGAACACTTCGCGTACCTTGCTACCGAAATTGCTACCGAACTCGTTAGCGCGGGGAGGGATGAAGCAGGGCGGCAAGGCCCGGGAAGTCGAGAAAGTCCCAACAAGACGGTAGGTCAGGGGACTGACGAACACCCGCCGGTACGGTCGTAACCGAATTTGCGGACCGCTGCGTAACCACTCCGCCACGTGGCCTCACAAGCCGGATCAATACGCTTGAGTATTTTCACCTCCCCAGCCCGCTCCCCCCGGCTGTACAGTGCCCGATCCAATCAGGAGGAACTCATGTCCGGTATCCGTATAGGTTCTCTGCCTCGGTTTTCAGCCAGGACAATCGCGTTCGTCTTTTTTGCGGCGGCATTCATTTGCCCGGCAATGGCCGCGGATAGCGGTTCTCCCATTCCCGATCTTTCCGGCCAGTGGGGACGGGATATGCTGTTTTTCGAACCGCCGGCTTCAGGTCCCGGTCCCATCGTCAACTCGATCCGCAAGGCCGATGGCGCCATCGTCGCGCGGGAGCCATGTTGTGCGGGTGGGAGGGGGATGTGGGTGGGCGATTACACAAATCCAATCCTGAAACCCGAGGCCGCGGCCGCCGTCAAGAAGTTCGGCGACTTGCTCCTCGGTGGTACCGTGCCGCCGGACCTCCACAATTCGTGCTGGCCTGAGCCCCCTCCCTTTGTGATGGGGCTTCATTTCGGGGCGCTGATTGTGCAGGTGAAAAATGAGGTCACATTGGTTTACCTGCTTCATAACACGGTGCGCCACGTTCCCCTGAACGTGTCGCATCCTGAGAACCCGACGGCGAGTTGGCAGGGCCACTCGGTGGGCTGGTACGAAGGCGACACGCTGGTGATCGATACCGTCGGCATTAAGGTTGCACCATTTGCGACAGTCGATGCTTTTGGCACCCCCCACAGCCAAGCGCTGCATGTCGTCGAGCGTTATCGGCTGATCGACGGCGAAGTCGCAGCCGAAGCGCACCGAAAGCACGGCGGAACCATAAATAGTCTCGGTCTAATGTACGGGCGCGGCAACATCGACCCGGATACGACCAAGACGGGGTTGCAAGTCGACTTCACGGTCGAAGACCCCGGCGTTTTCACGACGCCGTGGTCCGGACGCGTGACTTATCGGCGCGTAATCGGCGATTGGCCGGAAGCGATCTGCGCCGAGAATCCGGGTTTTTCGAACACGGTCCCGACGGCTCATACGCCAGATTTCTGAGTGCGGAGACGAGAGCATCAACCCAGATGCCCCGTCATGGGTCACTTTCGGCTCAACCGACCCCATCGGCGGCGGCGCTCGTTTGCGGCCGGTGGACCCCAGTCAGCGGACCTCCGGCTTACGCGGCAGAGCGGGTCGGCAGCGGACATGCCGCCGGATCGGGCCTCGGCTGAGATGGGGTCATCAACAGACATTAAAGTCATCACTCCAAGGCATTTGGCACGTACGCAAATTGCGTATAGGCTTATGGAATGAGCAATGATTCTTCCCAAGCGGACGCTACTACCCAACTATTGAAATCTTGGCGTGCTCGCGAACGCCTGTCGCAAGCGGAGGCGGCGGCGGTACTTCGAGTCTCGGTTCGAACTCTACAAGGATGGGAGAGTGGGCGGCCGATGCCATATCCGGATGTTCTTCAAGCCGCTTTGACCGGCTCAAAGCGATCCGCTGACCCTTTCCTCCTTGCGCAATCTGAATTCCCCCGACAATTCGCAGGTTTCGTGAATTTCGTTGGAGCCGCTGATTTGGATGCCACGCTGAGAAAGGTCACGCGAAAACTTGAGCGACTTCTGCCGAGTACGAGGTTTCTCTACGGGGATCGGTATTTCTTCCATGAACAATTCTTGCGCTTCACCGATGGGACGCCTGATGGGATGGCGCCGTTTCAATTAGACATTTCAGACCCTGTTGCGGTTCGCGCCGCTCAACTCATCGCGGACATCAACAGAGTGAAAACATCGCTATCGGCGAAAGCGGCTTCGCGACTGCGCCAGATGGTCATTGGAGGCTTGAAGCCTGGATGCGATATTAGGCAACTAGAACACGAATTGCGATGTGCAACTCACTTCGCTCGAAGGGGCTTTGGAGTTACACACGCCGATCTCGAAGGGCTCGGCAACTTTGATCTGCTGATCGATGGACCATCGGGACCTGTCGAAGTGGAGTGTAAGACCGTTGCCGAGGATACTGGAGCGCCCATTAAACACGAAATGATCGCGCAGCTATTCGATGTGTTTGTTAGGTCTGTTTCCAAGTCAAGACGCGCTTCGGTGACCGAATCTGGAGTATTTTCGCTTGTGCTTTCAAAGCGTGGAGACGACTGCACGAATTTGATCGGTAGATTCCGTGATGATCTTGAGTTGGGAACATTGGAGGGATTTGGCGGGAACGACTTTAAGATCGCGTTCACTCCGAAGCCCCAATGGACGGAATTGCTGAAAGACGGTCAAGTTCAACAATTCATTTCCATGCGCTCACTTGATCCCGATTTTAACGCCGGGAGCGCACGTTCATTCACGACAGTCGATGGCTTCGCCGTCGGGCTATCTCTTCAACTTCATAAGCCGTCAGAGTTGGGAAGCCGCTCAGTTGACGTCATCAAACGGGCCGCGGACCAATGTACAGGTCGAAACCCTGCCTTGATCTGGCTTCACTTCGTCGGGGCCATTGAGGAAGATTTCCTCGCGCTAGTCCAGCTCTCGTCTGCTGGAAGGGGAGCCGGCTTGAACAGCATTGTAGCAAGCGCTTTGCATCCGGATGCCACGCCGATTGGAGCCACCCCGACCGATCGGTCCCACGTCAATGCGGTTAAATTTAGTGTCACTGGCAGCCGAATTGATAAACGGCCCGCCTTGGCTCCTAATCTCCTGATCGTCAGCGCTGTGACGAATAGTGCCCCACTTTATCACGTCCCGAACCCACTTTGTCGGTGGCAATTGAAAATTGATAGCTGATTGAAAAACACACAGGCCTCCGAAACAAGAGCTGCGGAAGAACGTCTACTCAATCAGTGTCTGCTCGGGGTCACTTTCGGCCCAACCGACCCCATCGGCGGCAGCGTTCGTTTGCGGCCGGTGGACCCCAATCACCGGACCCATCGGCTTGCCGAGTTCGACGTGACCGGCCTCGCATCCGGTAGCGGGGAATCGGATTATCGCTAGGCAGGCTCTCCCGCATCGTTAAGCCTAGCGCGTTTTGGCGTCCCCCGCGCCGCGCTGGCACTACGCAACCCGCCGCGGAGATTCCGTGCTCGATGCGCGATGTGCCCCGGCACAAGCCGATGGACGTGCTGTGGGACGCCTATCTCGTTCGCGACCACGCGGGCGCGAGATTGCAGCCATATGAACTTCCCACGCGTGTGGCGCTACTAAATCAATAGGAATTCACATCTGGATACGGGAGAGTGTCATGCCGCGCCTTGCCAACCGCGTATTTGCCGGCCTCTCCGCGAGTACCTTCTCCGTGCTGATGTCACAGACCGCTTTGGCGGCGGTAGTCAGCGTTCACGTCCCCGTCCCCACCATCCATGTTTTGGTCCCCACGGTCCACGTCGCCGCTCCGATCGTTCAGATCAAAGCCCCGGTCTTCAAGACGACGGTTGTAACCACCAATCGGTCGACTACGCACCACGATCTTGAGGATGGTGGGCATGATCGCCGCGGGCACGGTAACTGTGATGGCATCGCCAGCTACCGCGGCACCGCGGTCAGTTTGCAGAGTTCGCTCGCTGTGAACCGTCACGGCGATCTCCCAAAAAGCGGCCGAAGTAACGGGAGCCAGACGACCTCTAACGGCGTCACGATTGTTACGAAAACCGTCCAAGGCACAAGCGTCCCACCGGTCGAGCTTTTGAACGTCACCGGCCTCCCAAAATCGAATTACGGGGTGCAGAATGGTTCCTTTGTCCCGGTAATTCTCACCACTGCCGAACAAGAGGCAGCCAATTGGTTCATGGGCACTACTTGCTCGAACACATTTGGAGGCGTCACCGTTTCCGTCACGATCATTGCGGCTAGCCCCAACGGCAGTGGCGAAGCGTCAGTCGTCGGCAAGTATAATGACGGGCCTGGGCCAAATAATTTCGATGGAATCATTACACAGAATGCCAACGGCACATACACCCTTACGATCGATTATATACAGGGAACGGGACCGGTGGACTACACGATTACGTTTCAGATGGAGTCCGGCCAATACTGGACCCTAATCAACGGGGTTCAGTACTCACAGGGTCAAGAGACAGGATCGTGGGGCGTGGGCAATTGCGCCCCCACTTCGTGACCTAGCCACCAGATTCAGATTTGCGTCGGTCCGGGTGACTGTCCCGCGCGCGACTCGTAACCACGCGGGGCTGATCCTCGAAGCCCCGGCGCTGCCACACAGCCCGGCGGCTTCTTCGCGAATCAGCCTTCAATTGCAGGGCGACTCCCGCAGCGCGTATGCGCCTGTCAACGATCGCTAGCTTTTGCAGATATGGCCGGGATTTTAACCGGGCGTCCGCGCTGATCCACGACTGCCGCGATCGGGCGCATCGCACCCGGCATGAACTTCGCAGACCCGTGGCGCTACCAAATCAATAGGAATTCACATCTGGATACGGGAGAGTTTCATGCCACGCCTTTCCAACCGCGTATTTGCAGGCCTCTCTGCGAGCGCCTTGTCCGTGCTGATGTCGCAGACCGCTTTGGCGGCGGTGGTCAGCGTTCACGTCCCTGTCCCGACCGTCCACATTTCGATGCCGACGGTGCACGTCGTGGCTCCGGTCGTTCAGGTGAAGGCTCCCGTCATCAAGACGGCGGTCATAACCACCAATCAGTCGACTTCGCACCACGATCTTCAGGACGGCGGCGATCGTCGGGGCCACGGCACCACGGTTGGCACTGCCAAGTTGCGCAGCGTTCCGTTCAACTTCGAGGGTTCGCTTGCCATCAACCGGCACGGCGATCTTCCGAGGGGCGGGCGAAACGGCGGCAGCCAGACGACTTCCAAGGCCGTCACGGTTTCCAAGGGCGTCACTGTCGCAACCACGGACGTGCCGGGCACGAACGGGCGAAACTGGCCCCGAGGCGGCAACGGCGGAAGCGGATCGCCGAGTAACCCTCCGGAGGCGTGGACGTGGAACGGCCTTATCTTGCCGTATTTTCCTTGGGAAATCTACGGTCTCCAAAATTATGAGGGTATGGTCGACGCACAGAACTTTTTCAACGGCGAAGGGTGTACCTTCCCAAGCAGCAACAATGGGCCGGGATTTGGTCATGACTTGAAGATCACCGGAGCGTCGGGCGGTGCCCCCGGCAGCGACTCGATCACGGTCTCGTGGAGCCCACAAAACGGATCAGCAGGTGGGGCCAATCAGGGCGGCCCAATCGACGGCACGATTACCGAGAATGCCAACGGCACATACACGATCATTTTCAGCTGGGGTCCTGGAGGCAACCACCAATTCACCGGCACCATAACTTGGACGCCCGGCCCTAACGGCGGCGGCTCTTGGACCCTTAGCGGTGGTGTCACAGTGAACGGCAGTTCAAGCGACGGGCCCGGCACGGGGACCTGCACCCTCACCTAAGTGACGCCCGCGCCGCGATTAAATCAAAGTTTGTTCCGCTGCGCCCGCCGACAAGTGTCGCGCGGGCGCAGGGCGTTCTAGGGCCGACCATAAACCAAGATGATCCACAGCCCGGCGTTTACTTTGGGACGCACCTCTTAGCCGGGACTCCCGGCTCCTGCTGCGATACTCTGGCCACACAGCGGCGGGAGCGACCGATGCGGCGGCGGGAATTCATCGCGGGGATCGGAAGGGCGGCAGCGTGGCCGACAGTGGCGCGGGCGCAGCATGCGGCTTTGCCGGTGATCGGATTTATGGCCGGGAATTCGCCCGAAGCTGCAGAGGAGCTCGTGGCGGGGTTTCGCAAAGGCCTGGGCGAGAGGGGCTATGTTGAGGGCGGTAACGTCAAAATCGAATACCGGTTCGCGCATAATGATTTCAGCCGCTATCCGGAATTGGCGTCCGATCTGGTCCGTCGCCGCGTCGCGGTGATCGCCATCGCGGCGAGTGGCCCGGCGGCACAGGCGGCAAGGGCGGCGACCACAACGATTCCGATCGTGTTCGGTACGGCCGGCGACCCAATTCAAGAAGGTCTCGTTGAGAGTCTTAGCCGACCGGGTGGCAATGCCACGGGCTTCACCAATATGGCCCTGGAACTGACCGCGAAGCGGCTTGGACTTCTGCATGAGATGCTGCCCGCGGCGGCGCGGTTTGCCATACTGGTAACACCGTTCAGCAATGCCGATGTTATTAAGAGTCGGACGGGAGGCGGCTTCCGCAATCGGAAAGCAAATTGACGTCGTGAGCGTGAACACCAATCAGGAAATCGAAGCGGCTTTCCCGAAACTTGTGGACGCCAAGATCGAAGCGCTGGTGGTGCCCACTAGCCCATTATTCTCGAGTCGGCGCGTCCAAATCGTCACGTTAGCCACCCATTATAAGATGCCGGCAATCTATTTTGACCGCCCCTATCCCGAAGTCGGCGGCCTGATGAGCTATGGAACAAGCTTGGCGGACCAGGCTCGCCAGGTCGGCGTCTATACGGGCCGCATCCTCAAGGGTGAGAAGCCCGCCAACCTGCCCGTGATGCAGCCGACCAAGTTCGAATTGGTGATCAACCTCCAAACCGCCCGGCTACTGGCCATCGACGTTCCACAGACATTGCTCGCCCTCGCCGATGAGGTAATCGAATGAAACGGCGCGAATTCATTGTGGGGCTTGGTGCGGCGGCGTGGCCGCTGGTGGCAACGGGGCAGCAGACGGCGTTGCCGGTGGTGGGATGGCTCCACGGCCAGTCACCGGAATCAGTGCAAGATTATATTCCCGCATTTCAACGGGGTTTGGCAGACGCCGGTTTCATCGTGGGTTATGACGTCGTGGTCGAGCACCGTTGGGCCGAAGGACATGTGGACCGGTACGATCCACTCGCCGCCGAACTGGTTCGCCGACAGGTGGCGGCAATAGTTGCGGATACCACGGTTTTTGCGCAGGCCGCCAAGGCGGCGACGCAGACCATCCCGGTAGTCTTTGTGGCAGGCGGCGACCCCATTGAGTTTGGCCTTGTGGCCAGCTTCAACCGGCCCGGCGGCAATCTCACCGGCGTCGTTACCCTCGGCCCCGACTTGACCGCAAAACGGCTTGATCTACTCCACAAATTGGTGCCGGCCGCCAGAACCATTGCGATGTTGGTTGGTTTAACGGCTGGCGCTCCCCAATATGCCGCCGCTGACACCAAAGGGTTGCAATCTGCGGCCGGTGTTCTCGGGGTCCGCGCGCTTGTACTAAATATCGCGATCGAGAGCCCTCAGAGAGATGTTGCAACGGCCTTTACTAAGCTTATCGAACAGCAGGCCGGCGCAATCCTGGTCAGCTCGAATTCCGTTGTCATGCAGCCGGCGCGCGACCAAATCATATTGCTTGCAGCGCGCAACGGGATACCCACCATGTTTGTCGATCGCAGGTCAGTCGCGGCAGGGGCACTTTCGAGCTACGGTCCCGACCTTATCGGCGCCCAATACCAAGCGGGACTTTATGCCGGCCAAATCCTCAAGGGTGAGAAGCCCGCCGACATGCCGGTGGTACGGCCGACGAAACTCGAACTTGCGCTCAACCTCAAGACCGCGAAAGCACTCGGTCTAGAAATTCCGCCGGGCATTCTCGCCATCGCCGACGAGGTAATCGAATGAAACGGCGGGAGTTCATCGCGGGGATTGGGAGCGCGGCGGCGTGGCCGCTCGCTGCACGGGCACAGCCTGCGCTCCCGGTGGTCGGTTTCGTCAGCGGCACGTCGGCCGATCCTTCGACGGTTTTGGTGGACGGGTTCCGCAAAGGGCTTGGCGAAGCGGGCTATGTCGAAAGCAAGAACGTGACGGTCGAGTACCACTGGCTGGCAGGCCAATACGATCGCCTGCCGGCGCTGATGGCTGACCTCGTCCGCCGTGATGTGGCCGTTATCGCCACGCCTGGAGCGCCGCCCGCTGCGCTCGCGGCCAAAGGTGCGACTGCGACGATCCCGATCGTATTTGGCGTGGGCGAAGATCCGGTCAAGCTTGGTCTTGTTGCTAGCCTCGCCCGGCCGGGTGGCAATATGACCGGCATCAATTATTTCGTTCAGGAGGCTACTGCCAAGCGGCTTGGGCTCCTTCATACGCTGCTGCCCAAAGTCGTTGGTGTTGCCGTGCTTCTCAATCCGGCGAGTCCTACGATCGCTCAGTCGACATTGCGAGACGTGCAGGAAGCCGGCCGCGCCGCCGGGCTACAAATCCGTGTCGTCAACGCCAGCACGAGCCGCGAAATCGATGCGGCCTTTGCCTCGCTTGCGCAGGAGCGACCTGACGCCCTCTTCGTCGCTGGGGATGCATTCTTCGGCAGCAGCGGCGTTCAGTTGGTCACCCTGGCGACGCGCGACAGGATTCCGGCGGCTTATGCGCATCGTGATTACGTCGCAATCGGGGGACTGATGAGCTACGGAACCGACATCGCGGACATGTATCGTCAAGTCGGCTTCTATACCGGCAATATCCTCAATGGTGCTAAGCCAGCCGACCTACCGGTCGTACAGTCGACCAAGTTCGAGTTTTTTATCAACCTGCGAACGGCAAGGGCACTCGGCATTGAGGTGCCGCCGACGCTGATCGCGATCGCCGATGGGGTGATTGACTAAGCATTTTACGAGGGAAAATGCTGCGGCCGCCGGGGCGGCGAGGTCCGGAACGGGTCGACGCGCTCCCTTCACCCCGCGCCCGGTGCTCTTTCCAGTTCGGCCGGGCGTCGGCGCCGATGATTCCGCAGCGGGTGCATACCATCCTGGGCCCGAACGTTGGCACTGCGACGTGATCCGGCCAGATCGCGGTGCTCATGACGGATTGATGGTGACACAGATTGCAGCTCACCGACAGCGACCGCACACCAAGCTGGCGCATGTTCCCGAGCGTCATTGGCTGGATTGGTTCCGATCGAGGCATCACCGCTCCAGTTTCCTCAACACCGCCGCCGCCTGCTTCCGGCTCAGCATCCTTCGGCACGCGCTTCGCCCGTGGCGGATCGAGTTCAAAGCCTTCCTGGAATTCCGCGCCGTCATCGAGCCCGGCCAACGGTACCACCATCCGCGCTTGGATCAGCGCGCTGGCCTTGACGATGATGACCTCGGTATTTGTCCCGCGCCGGTAAGCCAGCCACCACGTCAAACGGTGTGCTCGATCATCCGCCGGCGGATGCGGCCGCAGCGTGGGCAAATCTCGGTTTCATAGTGCGCGTCATAGACCGGCCACGGGCTCGGGCCGCCGGACATCACCGGATCGCGGTCGCGCGCATGAATGCCGAGGCGGCATAGGATGCGGCCGAAGAAGCGCACCAATGCCCGCATCAGCGTTTCTTCATCGACGCTGCGCTCAGGCCTGCGATGCGTTTGACTGGATCACGCGATTGCGCTCGTCCAACTACCCGCCATGCCGCCGCGCTCCCGAGCGCCGCGGTGAAGTCTCGCTGCTTCATTCGAGTACCTCATCGGCGCGGGCGAGCACTTTGAGTGGGAAATGTGAGGCCAAGTGCGTTCGCCGTCTTCATGTTGTCGGCCGTTGTGGCATCGCACTCGGCATGAACCTGCCACGTGTACGGCGCCACTAAATCAATAGGAATTAACATTTGGATACAGGAGAGTTTCATGCCACTCCTTTCCAACAGCGTTTTTGCAGGCCTCTTCGCGAGCGCCTTCTCCGTGCTGATGTCGCAAACCGCTATGGCGGCGGTGGTCAGTGTTCACGTCCCGGTACCGACCGTCCACATTTCGGTCCCCACGGTCCACGTCGCGGCACCGACTGTTCAGGTCAAGGCTCCGGTCATCAAGACCGCGGCCATAACCACCGATCAGTCAACTTCGCACCACGATCTTCAGAAGACCACCACTCAATCGACCTCACACCACGATCTTCAGGACGGCGGCGGCGATCGTCGAGGCCATGGCGCCCCGGTTAGCGCTGCCAAGGTCACTGGTACTCCGTTCAATCTCCGGAGTTCGCTCGCCGTGAACCATCACGGCGATCTTCCGAAGAGTGGCCGAAACGGCGGCAGCCAAGCGACAGGCAACGGCGCTCCGGTGTTCAGCTCGAATATACCCAGCAACAATGGGCGAAATTGGCCCCGTGGCGGCACTACTCCCTCGAACCAAACCAGCTCCAGGTCCGTCACCGGCTTGCCCGGAGCGATCGTGCAGCAGGCGGGCGGGGGCACCGGTCCGGTTCAGGTCGTGGTCGGCAACAACGGCGGGACCTCCGGCAACGGTGGCACAACCGGCACCGGCAGCACCACTACTGGCAGCGGCTCGGTCCACGTCCCGGTCGGCGTCGGTACTCACTACGCCGGCGGTTACGGATGCTCCTCAAGCATATACACTCAAGAAGCGCAAGTCTTGGCTGACCTCTACGGAATACAGGCGGGGATAGAGCCAGCGAACATTGGCACATCTTCCGCCGCGCTTCAGACTCTGTTGAATCAGTTGTCAATTGACTTCGGTACTTTAAGTCAGATTATCGGCAACAACGTGCCCGGCAACGCGAATTACATATACGGTATTGAGTTCGCTCTTTATCTGGTAGTGGGTTTTTTCCAAGACGGATCGTTAACGCCAGAGGCTCTCATGGAGGAGCTGGCGGGGGCGACTTATCAGCTGAGCTTCGCTATCGCCAACGACTGCGCAGTGCCACCGTCACCACCGATTTAAACCTCGGCAATCCCGCAACGTGGGAACGGTTGCGGAAAGGGGATCGATCAGTCCGCCAGCGCCCGATACACGCTTGCACGGCCGATCCCGAGCTGCTTCGCGATCTCGGTCGGGCCAGCGCCTTCGGCGCTGAGCTGGCGGACCTGGTCGACGTCAATGCTCGGCTTCCTCCCGGTGTAGACGCCCGCCGCCTTGGCCTTGGCGGTGCCTTCGAGCTGGCGCTCGCGCCGCAGGTTGGTTTCGAACTCGGCGAACACCCCGAGCATGTTGTCCTGAGCACGTTGGCGGCGGAGAAGCATCTCGCGGCCCATGGGCGAGCGCGCTGCCGCGTTCCGGGGCTACTCTTCGCGGCAGCGACCATGAACAAAGTTCCACAATCGGGCGCCTTCTTCGAGATTCGAGTGGATGGCGAAACCCGATCGTATCGGGACGTGAAGGAACCGCTCTACAGGACAGGCCGGCAAGTAGCTGAAGAAAATGCAGCCGCAGAGCGAGGTCGCCGCGCGCGATATCCACGACAACTCCGTCGCGGTGATCGATGGGGCTGTGATCGCGGTGTCGGATTGGGCGGCTGCCCCATTGAGCGCCGTTGCCCTTGAATGAAAAAAAGCCCCGGCCGAAGCCGGGGCAATCGCATGGAGCCCGCGCACGGGGCTGGGGGGCTTTAGATGAACGGGTGCCACGCGCTTGGGTCGACAATCGTCACGGGCTTGCACGGTTCCGTGGCTCCGATAAAAATTACGGACACTCGCGCCGCACCGCGCGCCCGTCGATCTTCTTCCGCCACCGCGAGTGCCGCCCGCACGGCAGTCGCCACCGCCCGAGCCCAGGCCCAGCCACCCCGATGGCTCGATCGTGCCGTCGGTCCGCCGTCGCGATCGCCGGCAGGTCGATGGTGTACGTTTTCCCCCAGTCGTACGTCTTGGACCGGCCGCCCCTGAATTTATGTCATTCGATATAGCCAGCCGCTGGACCCGCGCCGTATGGTTTCAGGCGATCCGGTCAGCCTCCAGCTCTCCGGGTCACCCTAGAAAACTCAGCCCTGGCCGCTACCGCGAGCCGGGGCTTTTTTGCTCTCACCATTAGCGGCGTTTGCCGTTGTTATTTTGCGGCGACGGCGAAATTGGAAGTCACTGGCGGTGACGCGCGGCCGCGGCGTGAGGGCCGAAAAATCGTCAGTTCGGGACGCCCTCGACCAAACCGGTTCTAACAGAATACTCTCGGAAGTGATGGCTGAATGCCGTTGACAACAACACCGCGCCAATCCGAGCCGACCTATACGAAGATGTAATGTTTTGATCACCGTCGGGGATGGTACTGTAATCTTGCTCTTCCCCCCAAAGTTAGAGCACGGCCCCGATCCCCTGTCCCCCCAGACAACCCCCCCGGATCGGGGCCACTTTACTCGTGATCGCGGCAGGCAAAGGGCGCGTCGTCTCGCGCCCGGATTTGGCCGTCACCTCCAACACCCGATAGACGCTTGTCCGGCCGATCTTGAGGGCCTTCGCGATCTCGGTGGCTCCAAGACCACTCGCCTTCATTCGCGCGCCCGTGCGGCGCCTATCGAAGCTGGCCGCCCCTTGCAGACCCCGGCCGCCTTGGCCTTGGCGCGGCCAATCCGTTGGCCGAGGCTGGACGAAATCCCGTTTTCGTGGTATTTATTCCTATGAAAGATGCAGCACATCCGGTCTGCATCTGAAGCGGCGCGACGGCGCATCGGTCTCATCGGCCGGATCGAAGTTCCCTGTTGAATTCCTTGTAATCAGGGAATTCTGATCGCCGCCGCACCGGCCGCCCGTCGGATTTGTACAAGTTTTAGTTGTAAAAATGGCCAAAGCACGCTTCGATAGCACTGTTCTTCCGGAGGGGATTCAATGGCAGCGTTTGCGAATAAGGCTCTGTGGGCCGAAAGCATGGATGACCAAGAAGACGAAGACCGGCTCTTCAACAATGCCCAACTGATGGGTGCCAAGGCGGTGGCGATCCGCACCGTCAGCGACATTATCCCGGGCAGCATTCCGCGGTTCCATGCGGCGGGAATGCAGGTTTATGCGTGGCGGTGGCCGGCGGTGGTCGAGAACTCATCCGGGCGCTATGCTACCGATGAGGCGAACTACGTCGCACAAACGCTGATCCCTGCGGGACTGGATGGCTACATCGTCGATCCGGAATCCAATTCGGATGACGGGGCATACAACGATTGGGACCGCACCGATACCCCGGTCCCGCTCGCGGAGCTCGCCACCACGTTCTGCCAGATCATTCGTAACGCTGCCCGGGCGGCAGGTAACAACAATTTCCTGCTCGGTCTAACCTCGGGCGGCAACTATCCCGCCGTCTACAAGAACTTGCCCTGGGCGCAGTTTGTCGCGGCCAGCGACGCCCTGTTTCCGCAACTGTATTGGCGTGCCAGGAACGAAAATAACGTTTGCCGACCGGTGCGGGACGGCACGCCGCAGACCGCCTTCGACGACTGCCTGCCGTCCTGGCGCGCGATCGCACAGGGCAAGCCCCTCATTCCGATGGGCGGCGAAATCAGTTGCGTCACGGATATGTCGGAGATTGCCGCGTTCGGCGCCCTCGCTAAAGCGGCGCAACTGCCGATCATGCATTTCTATACCGACGACACCGACCTCACGCCAACCGTGTGCGGAGCGATCAAGAGTCTCTGACCCGCGGTCCTCCCACTTTGCTGCCAAAGTTTCCGCGCGACCTCCACGAGTGAGGCGCCGAATCGACCCGTCCTATCGACGGGCGCGGAATCGACCCGTTTCCATTCGCCCCCGCCCACGATAGGCTGAGTCGGTTTGAGGGGAGAGGGGATTGAAACGGCGCGAATTCATCGCGGGGCTCGGCGGCGCGGCGACGTGGCCGCTGGTGGCGCGCGCGCAACCGGGCGAACGGGTGCGGCGGGTCGGCGTGCTCATCGGCCTTGAAGAAAGCGATCGGGAAGCGCAGCAGCATTTCACTGCGTTTCGCCAGGCACTGCCGAAACTCGGCTGGACCGAGAACGACAACCTCCGGATCGTCGCGCGCTGGGCCGCCGGGAGCGTCGAAGCCACGCGTAACTATGCTTCGGAACTGATCAGTCTCAAGCCCGACGTGATCGTAGTCAATACTCCGATCGGCCTGGCGGCATTACAGGATGGCACCATCGCGCGTTGCGCCGCAGCTTGAGATCGTTGGACGTCGCTCCCCTCAGCACAGAGGATTTTCATGCTGTTGCCCCGTCGCGTCGATATCCGCAAGCAAGCGCGCTTGCTCGACGACTTCTTCAAAATCGACGAGGTCGTCGTGGCGCATGAGCGCCAGGACGGGACGATGAGCCCGGAAGAACGTCTCCTGGTGTTTGAACGTGGCGAACTCGGTTGCGGTGCTCGTCTTCAATCGGGATGCCAAGTCCGTCGTGGTGGTCGAACAGTTCAAGCTTCCGGTGATGATCGGTCGCCAGCGCGCCGATCCAACTGCCGACGGCTGGATCATCGAGGCGATCGCCGGAACGATCGAGCCCAACGAGACGCCGCAGGCGGCCGCAATTCGCGAGACCGCGGAGGAGACCGGTTATAAAATCCCCGCCCCCAACCTGATCGGCAAGTTCTTTTCGTCCCCCGGAGGCACGTCGGAGTGCGTATTTCTTTATTTCGCCGAGGTGTGCGAGGCGGACAGGATCGGCACAGGCGGCGGCGTCGGCAACGAAGACATCAAGGTCATTCACTTGCCTCTGCACGATCTATTCGATCGACTATCGCGGGGGGCGATTGACGATCCGAAGCTGGCGATGGCGGCCTATTGGTTGCAGGGCCACCTGAAGATACGGCAGGATCGGGAACGGTTCGTCGAAGCGGTCCAGGCGGTCGTGAACCTTTTCGATCGGCTGGCCGACGGATCGATCAACGAAGCGGCCGATTGGCTGCAGCCGCACCGAAAATCGCTCGATCACGGCAGATCGCCCGCAGCGGCCGCAAGCGCGCCAGCGGATGCGCAGGCAGCAGCCCCGCTTGGTTTTTCCACCGTCCGGTATCGCCTCACGCGGAAGCCGGAATTGATCATCGGATACAAGACCGGCGCCATTGACGACATCCGGGACGTCAGCATCTGGGTTAATTCCGAGAACACCGACATGATGATGGATCGCATCATCGGCCGCAGCATTTCGGCGAAGATCCGATTTCTGGGCGCCAATCGGGACGAACAGGACAACGTCATCGAAGACATAATCGACGAGTCGCTGAGGAGCGCCGTCGGGCAGCGGGCGCAACTGACGATCGGAACCGTGCTGGTGACCGAGTCAGGTGCTCTCAGGGCGACGCACCGCGTTCATCGGATTTTTCATATCGCAGCCGTCGAGGGCGTCCCGGGCGCCGGCATCAGGGCCGACAAGTCCAAGCTCAAGCAATGCATTGTCAATATACTGACGCGCGCCGACGTGGAAAACAACCGCCTCCTCAGGATATTGCTGGCGAGAAAGCGGTTCGAAGTCAATTCTGATCCCGTTGTTGGGCTCCGGGGATGGCGGCGTGTCGGTCGAGGACGTCGCCGACATCGTCATTCCGGCTGCCGTCAACCACCTGTCAAGCGCCCCCGACAGTACGTTGAAGGAGGTCTATTTTCTGGCGTTCAGGTCGCGCGAGAAGAACGCTTGCCATCAGGTACTCGAACGTTTGCAAGGCGACGGAGTTCTCGGTCGCGTGGAGGACGCGTAAATGGGGACCTCCGCGGTCCTGGCCGCAAAGGCCCAAGCGCTCGAGATGCAGTTGCGCCGGGTGTTCTGGCACCCGCTGCGCCGGATGATGGAGATCTTTCACGTCCTGCCGCTGACTGCGGCGGTGATCGTGTTCTTCCTTCTGGCGACCGACGCGCAGGTTCGCGAGATTTACGTCGGGTATCTGGAGGATTTGAATTCCCGCGTCACTGTTGGGCAGCCGACAACGACCTGCGCATCGATTTTTGCCGCCTACGCCGCAGCCGCGCTGGGTCTCGCACTCATCAGCGCCGTCCTCTACGTGACGCATTACCGGCTCAGCACGATGCGGATAAACGTCATGTATTCGAGCCTTCGAACCCGACGCCCGCTCTATGTTGCGCGGCATTCAGCGGATGGCGGCACTCGTTCTGGCGATGTTTCCGTGGCTGGGCGTCGTCGTCGGGCTGCTGGGTGCGAAGGCATATTTGACCGACAGGCACCATCAGCTTCTCGACGTCGCCCGAGTGGCGCCTGACACGCTCGAGGCAATGCAACACCTGCCCGTGCCGAGCGCCTGGACGATCGCCGTCGCGGCAATTCTGGCGGGACTGGCAATTGCGCTGTTCCTCGATGTGTGCCGGCATGATCGCATCATGAAGATCGCAGTCGTCGGCCTTCTGCCATTGGCGGCTGCTGCATTGTTTCTGTTGCTCACGGATTTTTTTCCGACTGGCGGCGACAGGCTTCAAATCACCGCAGCGTCGGCAGCCACTGTTGCGATCGCGCTCATCCATTACGTCCTCTATTATCGGCTTGACCGGATGCAGGGCCGCCTTGCCTACGCCCCCTGGTTCGATCGCGACGTCGGCGTCAATCTGCGCCGGCGTCGGCGGGTGTTGCTTGCTGCTTGGGCGCTGTTGCCGTGGCTGGCGATCGCACTCTATTTCGTGGTTGGATCGTCGTTCGCGCCTCCAGTGCATACGGCGGTCGGACCTAATGGTCTCGCGCTCTCCGGGGCAGCATGGCAACTGCCGTGGGCGAGCCGCTGGGCCATGTTTCCAGTCGCAATGTCATGGACGATCTCAACGGGACTATTGGTGGCGTTGCTGCTCGACCGCTACCGCAAATCTGCCGCGCAACACCCCGCGATCGCTCTATCGGTGATCGCGCTCGTGCTGGCGGCAATAACCGTCTCGTTTCTTGATGTGGATTCGATCGTCGCGCTCTACCGGACGATCGGTCCGATCGGTTCGATGACTCTTGAACTGCTGTTCCTGATTTCTACTCTCGCCTTGCTGGCATTGCTGTCGCAACGATCCGGATTTCCGGCCTTGGCCCTTGTGGCCCTGGCAACGGTCATTTCCGTGATGTTCCCGATTCCGATTGAATTGATGGTCACGGCTCTCACGGCTATTTGCATTTTCTTCTTCGCCATGGCGCTTCTGTCGCGTCTGCGGGCGGTTGCAGTTGTCGCTGCGCTCCTGATCGTGCCGGGAGGTCTGACGTTGCATGAATTGCGCAAGTTTGGCGTCGCAGAGTCAAATTCGAGACCTGTGTACAATTTACACCAACGCTTCGAATGCTGGCTGGATGAGAAAGGAATTCCGGCCTCGGGCTCCGGTACCGATATTTGCCCTGGAGTGGCCGGGCAGTTTACGTCGGTTCCGAATGGTTCGGCGTCTTTGGTCAAACCGTATCCGGTCTTTATCATTGCGGTCGAAGGCGGTGGCATATATGCGGCGAGTGCCGCATCCTTGTTTCTTGCGAGATTGCAGGATCACACGCCCCAATTTGCGGAACACGTGTTTGCGATCAGCGGGGTTTCGGGTGGGTCGATCGGGGCGACCATTTTCCAGGCCCTGGCGCAGTCGGGGTCTCCGGCCGCGCCGACGTCGTCGTCGGACGAAAACCTTAATAGCGCGAATGGTGATCCCTCCCCGGATTCCGGCGGGGCCTCGCGGACCGCCGCGTCGGGCGTCAATACCTGCATGCGGCGCTCAAACGCGACGCCGGGACAGCGATTGACCGAAAAGGTGTGCGCGATCATGCAGGACGATCATTTTTCGCCGATCGTCGCCGCGCATATTTCCGGAACTTCTCGGGACCTCCATGGGGCGAGCCGAGACGCTGGCGGGAAGCTTCGAGAATTCGGTGCGCTCGCAAAGCGTCCCTGCGGCGCAAGCACTCGGCGATGCTTTTGCGGCTCACTGGCCGGAACACGGTCAAGCACCAGCCCTTGTGCTGAATGCGACGTGGGTCGAGACGGGCTTCCGTACCGCCTTCGCCCCGTTTCCGCTTCACGACATCGACGCATCCTTATATTCGTTCTTCGACCAAGGTATGCCGGCCGAGTACAACCGTTCATTGATGTATGCGGCGGTGGTCAGCGCCCGATTTCCGGGAATTCTTCCACCGTTTTCCGTGGCGATGAACAATTCCCAGCGCTGGAATTTCGTCGACGGAGCATATGCGAACTCGTCTGGTTCCACTACCGCGCTCGCCTTGTACGGCGCGCTCAATGAGATCGCGAATCGGCACCATGCGGAAATCCGGATCATTTTGCTCACCAGCGCCGACCCGCAACCGGATTTGAGCAATATCAACGGTACGGTATTCCGCGATACACTTGCGCCGGTCGACGCCGTGCTGAAGGTCAGGGAGGGGCTCGGCAATGAGGCCGTCGCTCGCGCGTGCAACCAGTTTTATTTGTCCGAGATTGCGAAGGACGCGAATGCCAACAGGAGCGCTATTTGCAGAACCCACGCCTACGATCAGGACGCGCCGCTCTGGATTGTGGAGATCGAGGACCAGACCTACGGTCTGCCGCTGGGCTGGAAGCTGTCGCGCACGACCCTTGAAATCGTGTCATGGATGCTGGGCAACTTCGATACCTGCACCAGGCCTTCGCGTGACCCCAAACACGCCGACGACGCCGACAAGCTGGAAGAAGTCGGTGCCACCGGAACCCAGCAGCTCAACGAAGCGACGCTGATAAGAAACAGCTGCGTCCTGAGCTCTATTTCGGACTTGTTGCGCGACGACCAATCGCGTCGGCAGTAGCCGTTGTGGGTAGGGAATAACGATTTCCGGTACTGACAGATGACCGGTGATTGATGATAGGCTACCCGTTGTGACGGCGGTTGCATCGCCCGTGAGGTCAAGATCATCCGGAATTTGGGTCATGCCTCCGGGACTTCGCGCGCTCACTTGGTTTCCATGCAGCGCGTACCGCGATAGGATGGCCACATAACGGCTTGGGAGGTCCCGGGTGAGACGGCGGGAGGTCATATCGGCGCTCGGCGCGGCCGACTTGGCGGCCCGCCACGCGTTGCCGGCAATTTATCATGCCCGGCAGATCGTCGATACCGGCGGCCTTGCCATCGCCGACGAGGTGGTCGAATGAAGCGCCGAGAGTTCATCGCCGGTGTTGGTAGCGTGGCGACGGCGGGCTGGCCGATCGCTTGGCCGCGCGCCGGGCGGGCGCAGCCGGCGGAGCGCGTCCGACACGTCGGGATGCTAGTGTCTTTCGCGGAGGACGACGCGGCAGGCCAGGTGGAATTGGCCGCGTTCCGGCAGGGACTGACCGAACTCGGCTGGATCGAAGGACATAACATCCGCGTCGACGTGCGTTTTGCCGGGAGTAGCGCCGCCCGGGCGGAGGCGTTCGCCCGGGAATTGGTCATGCTCAAGCCGGACGTGTTGGTCGCACGTTCGACACCGACTGCGGCCGCGCTCAAGAATGGTACCAGCGTGATTCCGATCATATTCGTGAACATTTCGGAACCGGTCGAGTCGGGCTTCGTACAAAGCTTGTCCCGGCCTGGCGGCAACATCACGGGATTCAGCAATTTCGAAAGCTCGATCGGCGGAAAGTGGATGCAGCTCCTCAAGGAAGCCGATCCGTTGATCGTACGGATCGCGGTCATCTACAATCCGCAGTCTGCGCCGTTTGCTGCACTGTTCCTTCGTTCGGTTCAATCGGCGGCACCGGCGATGGCCGTGCATATCGTGGACCTGCAGGTGCATGACGATGCCGAGGTCGAAATCCGCGCTGGCGACATTTGCCGGCGGAGGAGGCGGCGGTCTGATCGCAATACCGGACAGTTTCACGGTCGAGCGGCGCGATCTTCTCATAGCAAACGCGGCGCGCCACCGCTTGCCTGCGGTTTACTCGACGCCGGGCGCGACGCCGCGCGGTGGCTTGATGGCCTATGCGGTCGACACGCGCGATACGATGCGGCGCGCTGCCGGCTACGTAGACCGCATTCTCAAGGGCGCCAATCCGGCGGAGTTGCCGGTCCAGCAACCGGCCAAGTTCGAGCTGTCGATCAATCTCAAGACCGCCAAGGCTCTCGGCCTCAACCTTCCGGGAACCTTGATAGCTCGGGCTGACGAGATTATCGAATGAGCGGGCCGCTGCGAAGCATGCACCCTCGTGCTCCCGCATCCGCGGATTCGCCCACGCGCGCTCCTGTGGCCGAACCGGTCCGCGAGCCACTGGCGGACAAGCTCGGCTGGAAGCGGATTTCCGGACGGCTGTTTCGGAAATATATCACCCTGTTCGTCGCGGTAGTCGGCGTTCTGTTGGTGAGCAACGAGATATTCGAGCTTCTATTCTCATACTCGGAATACAAAGCATCGCTGGTCCGCATCCAGAGCGAGCAGGCGGAAGCCGCGTCGGCAAAAATCGAGCAATTCATAAAGGATATCGAAAGTCAGATTGGCTGGACCACGCAGTTGCCGTGGTCGGCCAGCACGCTCGACCAGCGCCAGTTCGACGGCCTGCGGCTTTTGCGCCAGGTTCCCGCAATTACGGAACTGTCGCAACTCAACTCCAACGGCATCGAACAGCTTCGTGTCTCGCGGCTCGCCATGGACGTGGTCGGCAGCCACGCCGACCTGTCCAAGGATCCGAAGTTCACCGAAGCTGTCGCCAACAAGAAGTATTATGGGCCGGTCTATTTTTATCGCAAATCCGAGCCGTACATGACTTTGTCGCTCGCCGGTACGCGCCGCGACGCCGGCGTCAGTGTCGCCGAGGTCAACTTGAAGCTGATTTGGGACGTTATCAACAACATCAAAGTCGGCATCAACGGTAAAGCCTATCTGATCAACGCCAACGGCCGTCTGATCGCGCACCCGGATATCAGTTTCGTGTTGCGCAATACCGACATGACCGTCCTGCCTCAGGTTGCGGCCGCGCGCGGAAGCGCAGGCGTGGGCGCCAGCGAGTCGCAGGAGGCGATAGACCTGCAAGGTCACAAGGTATTGACCGCGCATGCGCCGGTGGCGCCGTTGGGTTGGATCGTCTTCGTCGAGTTGCCGTTGGATGAGGCCTATGCTTCGCTCTATCAATCGATCCAACGGTCGGCTCTGCTGCTGTTGGCGGGCTTGTTTCTCGCGGTGCTGTCCGGAGTGTTCCTGGCCCGCAAGATTGTGGTGCCAATCCAGGCCTTGCGGTCCGGCGCTGCCAGAATCGGCGCCGGCGACCTGTCGCAGCGCATTTCGGTAAAGACCGGCGACGAGTTGGAACTGCTCGGCGACCAATTCAACAACATGGCCTCGCAGCTCGAGGAGTCCTACGCCGACCTCGAACAGAAGGTCGAGGTGCGCACCCGCGAGCTTGCGAAGTCCGTCGAGGAGCTTCGCGCCCTCGGCGAGATCGGCCAGGCTGTCAATTCGACCCTTGACCTCGAGAAGGTGCTCTTCACCATCGTGTCGCGGGCGGTGCAGATTTCCGGCACCGATGCCGGCGCGATTTACGCGTTTGACGATGCGACCGCTACCTTCAGGCTGGCAGCGACTTTCGGAATGAACCAGGAGTTGATCGACGGCATCTCGGCGCAGCACGTTGGGTTGAACGACGGCCATATCGGGCCGGCGACGCAGCAGCGCGAGCCCGTTCAGGTCACCGATCTTCGCAATGAGCCGATGACACCTCTCAACAAGATCATTGTCGAAGCCGGCTTTCGCGGCCTGCTGGTGGTGCCGCTGCTGCGCCCCGACGTCGTCATCGGCGCGCTGGTGGTTCGGCGCAAGGAGCCGGGGACGTTTCCGGAGCCAACCGTTCGGCTGCTCGAGACCTTCGCCTCCCAGTCTGTGCTGGCAATCCAGAATGCGCGCCTGTTCCATGAAATCGAAGAGAAGGGACACCAACTCGAAGTCGTGAGTCAGCACAAGTCACAATTCCTCGCCAATATGAGCCACGAGTTGCGGACCCCTCTCAACGCCATTCTCGGCTATACCGAACTCATCCTCGACGCCATCTATGGCGAGCCGCCGGAGAAGATGCGGTCGGTATTGATCAGGGTGCAGACCAACGGCCGCCACCTGCTCGGCCTCATCAACGACGTGCTCGATCTTTCGAAGATCGAAGCCGGACAGCTTACCCTTTCGCTCACGGACTATTCGCTCCAAGACTTGATCCACGGTGTGTTCACGACCGTCGAGCCTTTGGCCGCGGCAAAGAAGTTGACCCTCGACATCGCGATCGCTCCGGATCTGCCGACCGGTCGTGGCGATGAGCGGCGACTGTCGCAGGTTCTGCTTAACGTCGTCGGCAACGCCGTCAAGTTCACCGACGCCGGCAAGGTCGCAATCGAGGCCTCCGTGACCGATGGGGCTTTCAACCTTGCCGTTCGCGACACCGGGCCTGGAATCGCCGATGGCGATGCGAATAAGATATTCGAGGAATTCCAACAGGCCGACAGCTCCGCGACCAAGAAAAAAGGCGGAACCGGACTCGGCCTAGCGATTGCAAAACGTATTGTCGAGATGCATGGCGGGCGGATTGCGGTGCAATCCAAGCTCGGCGCGGGTTCGACATTCTACATTCATGTTCCGGTTCGGGTGGAAACCCAGGTTGGGCGCTGACAGGTGTTGAAATGAGCAAGCGGATTTTGGTGGTCGAAGATCAGGAAGACAATCGCAGGATCCTGCGTGATCTCTTGTCCAACGTCGGCCACGACATCATGGAAGTGGACAACGGGGAATCGGCGATCACGGCAGCACGCGACTACCGGCCGGACATTATTTTGATGGACATACAGCTTCCAATTCTCGACGGCTACGAGGCCACCCGGCGCATCAAAGCTGATCCGGATCTGAACGCCATTCCGATCATCGTTATAACTTCATATGCGCTCAGCGGCGACGAGGAGAAGGCGCGCGCGGCCGGGTGCGATGCCTATGTGGCAAAGCCTTACAGCCCGCGCCAGCTTCTTGCGAAGATCAACGAATATCTCGAATAAGACCATGCACACGCCACCCCGGATCCTGGTCGTCGATGACAACGAGACCAATCGCGACATCTTGGTGACGCGGCTTTCTCTGGGCAATTACGAGTTGCTGCAGGCGGCCGACGGCGAGGAGGCGCTGGCCGTCGCGCGGGAGTATCTGCCCGACGTCATCCTGCTCGACGTCATGATGCCGAAAATCGACGGCATCGAAGTGTGCAGGCGCTTGAAGAACGATGTGAATTTTCCATTCACGCCGATCATACTGGTAACGGCGAAGTCCGACAGCAAGGACGTGGTGGAAGGATTGGAAGCCGGCGCGGACGAATATCTAACCAAGCCGATCGATCAGACCGCCCTGGTGGCGCGGGTGAAATCCGTACTGCGTCTCAAGGAGCTTCACGACAAGGTGCAAGCGCAGGCCGCCGATGTGGCCAAGTTGAACCAGACGCTCGAACAGCGCGTGGCCGCCCAGGTCGGCGAAATCGAGCGCATGGGCCGGCTGAAGCGTTTCCTCGCGCCGCAGGTCGCGGAGCTGGTCGTCAGCTCCGGCAACGACAAGGTTCTCGACAGCCACCGCCGCAATGTCAGCCTCGCGTTTTGCGAATTGCGCGGCTTCGCCTCGTTCGCCGAGTTCGCCGAGCCGGAGGAGGTTCTCAACGTGCTGCGCGAATATCACGAATGCCTCGGCGCGCTAATTCATAAATTCGAGGGGACGTTGGAGCGCTATGCCGGCGAGGGATTGACGGTTCTGTTCAACGATCCGCTGCCTTGCCCGAACCCGTCCGAGCAAGCCGTGCGGATGGCGGTCGAGATGCGAAACGCGGTCAGTCGGCTGCTTGAGAGATGGCACAAGCATGGCTGGCAATTGGGTTTCGCGATCGGCATTGCGAACGGCTACGCCACCATGGGGCGCATCGGCTTCGAGGGCCGCTTCGATTACGCGGCGATCGGAGCGGTGGTCAATCTTGCCGAACGCCTGTGCGAAGAGGCGGAGCCGGGCGAGATCCTCATCGACGCCAAAGTGCAGGCAGCGATCGAGGACATCGCGCACGCGGAATCCGCGAGCGAACTGCTACTCAAGAACTTTCAGCGCCCGGTCCGGGCGTTCAACGTGACGGCGTTGCGGAGCTGATCGCCGGGTGGTCAATCCTGGACGGCGGCGTATTGCTTGCGCAGAAAATCGACGATGAGGTGGGCGATGCCGTCGAAGCGGCTTTCGATCTCCAACTCGAGGCCCTTTTCCCTAAGCTGCTTGAGGTTGAGGTCGCGATGCGGCGACGCCGCGAATTCCGCGGGGGCTTGGCGATCATCGACGATTTCGTCGATGAACACAAAGCTCGTGGGTTCCGAATAGGCAGGTAGCCGGACGCGGTCGGCCGGAAGCGCGCCGAGCCGCAGCGGAATGCAAAACAGGCCGTGATGCTTACGCCGCCACATCAGCAATGGCAGCTCGATCTGCCGGCAGAAGCGCGACGTAAAGTAGGCTTTGCTCAGCACAACGATCGCCACGCGACAGCGCCACATCTTCTCGGCGATGATGCTCGGGAATTCGTCACCTAGGGCGGTGCCTGCTTGGGCGTCGGAGAACTGCCACAGCCGATAGGGTTGTCCGTCCGGGTCGCGCAAGTGTTCGAGCTTCGGATCGATGAACGCCTGAAGGTCGTTGACCCACTCGAGATCTTCATTGGCATAGCTCACCATGATGAGCGGCGCATCGCCGGGAGCGAAATGGCGGTCGACGTCGACGTGATGCATCCAATATTCCGGTGTGGTGCGGTCGCCTGACAGCGGCGCAGCAGCCGAGTGGGCCTTACCGGGCAGCACAAGCTCATCTGTCGCTGTAGCGCCTCCGTCGCCGCGCTCCGGGATGTCGGCGCGCGGTTGCGGCCGGACCGCCTCAACGTCGTCGCCCGATTGCGCCGGGAGGTGGCGATCAATCGCCCCGATCAACTGTGCCATTTGCGAGGAAAAGCCGCGGCCGCCATCAACCTCGATCGCCGGCCGCGACGCGATCGCCTTGAGGCCGTCGGGGAGTTCGGCCTCTCGGGGGAGGCGCGAGCCGGCGACCGTCACCGGAATGACGGCGGCACCACCCTGCATGGCTTTCTCGACCGCGCTGCGAACCGGGTCGAGGGCGTGGTGGATGCCCGGCCGGCCGTCGATGACCCGTCCAAGCCAGCGCGGTCCGACGATGGCGATGACAACCGCCGCAGGGTCAACGTTCTTCGGCGCGGCCTCGCACGCCGTGAATTCGACCGACCCCTCGCCGTAACGAGCAGCCAACGCTTCGCCGACCCGCGCAGCGACCGCACTGGCGTCGCCGCTGCGATAAAGGACCACGATTTTCGCCAAAATGTGCCCCCGCTAGCCCGGCAGTACGAAACGTCTCCAATTCGACGATACTCACCCAATGCCGAAACAATAGCACGTCCCGATCGCGCCGTGCGCGAAACTGAGAACTGGATGGGCGCAATATCGTGTGCGCCGACGCGGTCATCGAATGAAACGGCGATAACGGCAATCTGTCGAATCAGACGGGCGGAGTGTCGTCATTTTGTACCGGAACCTGCCCGCAGAGAGTGGATAGAATCACTTCGTTCGAGCGTCCGTGTTGCCCGCATTTGCGATGCATTTTCTATAATAGTCCCGTTCGATTTGCGGGGTTCCCTTGGCGCTACCCGCTGCAGGATTTCCGGGGACGCGCGGAGGATAAGCCGTGATGGTCAAAGCCTCGCACTTCTTGGCGACTGCGGCGGTCACGGCAGAGGCCCTCTCTGTCGTCGGCCCAATTACGCTACAAACCAAAATACAGAAACCAAACGCGTTTCGAGATCGTAGATTGGCGAGCATGGCATATGTCCGGCGTCTGTTGTTCCGAGGCCGAGTGCGGCTCGGCGGCCGCCCCATCAGGGCGCCGCAAATGCGAACATAAGGCCCGCCATTTTGATGAACAAGACCCCGGTGCAAATCAGCACTGGGGTCTGACGGGACGAACACCAACAGCTCGACCACCCCGACAATGGCCGCGTTCGATCGATGCGTCTACGCGCCCCAATAGGGTGGTAGTCGTCGTCGATCGCCTGACCGCGCCTGTTCCAATCCCACGCTTTGTGGACGCGGTATTTCGGAGCGCCTTTGATCTGCTGCTCGCCGACGTTGACTTCGTAACCCTCCAGTCGAGGGTTGTAGGTCAGGAGCGACCACGGAAGTGGGTAATCGTCTTCGTCGATGCCCATGAAGCCACCGAAGCTCAGAAAGCCGGTGGCCTCACGTTACTGTGATTATGTCTTTGCAGCTTGGAACTTTCACCTAAATGAAAGGTTCAGTTTTGGGTGCAGGCTTCGGAAATCGGAGCAACCTGGATAGACTTGATTTTGGTGCGCAAGCACAACACCGAGCTCGGAGTACGACCATGCGGTCGGCCTGTGTCATGACGTCCGTGGGAATATGTGTGGCCGCGCTTTGCATCTGGGCCGGTGCAAGCCTTTATGTGGCCAACGCCGCGCCGGAGGTGGCAAACACCGAGGCCACGCGAGCCATGGTAGACCGAACTCATAGAGGCGATCGGCAGACGCTTTCCATCATTTCTGTGGTCGATCCCGCGGGTGCCGACGATACGGGCTTCGCGTCGGTCGAGGTTGCGGGCCAGCCCGCTTCCGCCATCGTCATCCGCGACCAAAGTGGGCGGCTGCTATACAGCATGGATCCCGCGACTCGAACCACGGTTGTTGCAAAACGGCCTATGATGCACGGACGGTTCGTGCCGCCAACGAGTCCGGAGACGGCTGATCGCAAGCCCGCCGCCTCACCCTCCGTCGAACTGCCTGACGGATGCGAAGGTGCATTCAGTCCCTATGCGGCCCCGAAGATGGCGCACGTCATCGGGAGGTGTATCTCCGCAATCTCGGGGAGTGTGCAGGTTGCTTCGGTGGGACGTTGATCAATCGGGTCCGTCATTTTTCCAAATCAACATCGTGGATAAGGGCGAGCGGGTTAGATAGCACGTCGACGTGGCGGCTTCGCGGCGCCGACCTTGTGTTGCGGCTGCCGTTTCGTTTCCGCCGGCTTCTTGTCTTGCCGCTCCTTTGGCCGGCCCCTTAAACTACGCTTGAGGGCGTCCATGAGATCGATGACGTTGCCTTCGTGGACGGGCGGTTCGACCGGCTCGATTGTCTTCCCCGCGGCTTTGCGCTTCACGAGCGCCTTCAAAGCGGTTTCATATTCATCCTTGAATTTGGAAGGATCGAATTTGCCGGCTTTGCTCGCCAGAATATGTTCAGCAAGCTTGACCATATCGCGCGTCACGCGCGGCGCGGTGATGTCGCGGAAATAGTCCGAAGCGTTGCGAATCTCGTAAGGGTAACGCAGCGTCGTGGCGAGCATTCCTTTGCCGAAGGGCTCGATCGCAATGACATGCTCGCAATTCGCCATGACGATGCGTGCGAGCGCGACGCCATCCTTATCTTTCATGGCGTCGCGAATAACCGCGAAGGCATCGGCGCCGGTCTTTCCGTCCGGGGCGACATAATAGGGCCTGTCGCGGTAGCGCTTATCCACTTCTTGGTTTGGCACAAAGTTCTCGATTTCGACGGTGTGGGTGCTCTCCACCTGTATGGCTTTCAATTCATCCTCGCCGATCTCGACGTAGCGGCCTTTGCTCAATTCATAGCCGCGGCCCTTCTGATCGGCATCGACGACCACACCGGTGGCTTCGTCCACCATCTGCTGGCGCAACCTATGTTTTGTCTTCCTGTTGATCTGATGGAAATGAGTTTTCTCTGCCGCGGACCACGCCGGAAAAAGAAGCACCGGGCAGGAGACCAGGGACAACTTCAGGTAGCCTTTCCAATAGGGGCGGGCGGGCATCGGAATTCCCTCGCATTGGGCAAATTGGACAAATTATCGGCGCCCGGTGACGCCCATTCGTTCTAGCGCTCCGGCTCCTACCTGTCGTCGTTGCCTAGTCACATAATCAGTCGGATCGAAAGTTCCCCAGTGATTCTATAACGCCAGGTTGGCGGCATTGGTTTCTCTCGATCGCGGCCATGATAGGCCCAGCTTAATCAACGCCAATTCGGCCAGAGAATTCTGCTAATCGGTGGAACTTGCTACGCTTTCGGGCGTTGTTGCAGGCGGTTGAGATGGGGAGTAGGGTTATGAACGGCGCCGAGTTGCTGGAGCTGTTGCCGGTTGCCGTCTACACGACGGACGCCCAAGGACGGATCACCTTCTATAACGACGCTGCGGCGGAGCTATGGGGCCAGCGGCCGGGGCTTGGAACCGACCAGTGGTGCGGCTCTTGGCGCCTGTATTGGCCGGACGGTCGCCCGCTCGCCCATGACGAATGCCCGATGGCGATGGCGCTCAAGCTTGGCCAGCCGATCCGCGGTCTCGAAGCGATTGCGGAAAGGCCGGATGGTACGAGGATCCGCTTCGTTCCCTACCCGACGCCATTGCGGGATGCCTCTGGCGAACTAACCGGAGCGATCAACCTTCTCGTCGATGTGACGGATCGGCAACAAGCGAGTTGGGAATTGGCGCGACTCGCCGCCATCGTCGCTTCATCGGACGACGCGATCATCAGTAAAACGCTGACTGGTCAGATCACATCCTGGAATTGCGGCGCGACGCGCATCTTTGGCTACACCGCGGAGGATATGATCGGTCAATCCATCAAGCGGATCATTCCGCCTGAGCTTCATGCCAACGAAGATGAGATTCTTGCCCGGTTGAGTCAGGGCGAGCACATCGACCACTATGATACGGTTCGTCGTGCAAAGGATGGTGGCCTCGTCGACATATCTCTGACGATCTCGCCGTTGCGCGACAAAGCTGGAAAAGTGATCGGTGCCTCAAAGGTCGCCCGCGATATCACCGAGCGAAAACAGGCCGAAGCGTTGCAGCGGCTGCTTATGGATGAACTAAATCATCGCGTGAAGAATACGCTCGCAATCGTACAGGCGATTGCGAGCCAATCCTTGCGCCACGCGAGGAATCCCGCTGACTTCGTACCCAGCTTCAGCGGACGCGTGCAGGCTCTTGCGCGGGCCCATGACTTGCTTACCCAGACCAAGATGCAAGGTGCGGATGTTCTTGATCTCGTGCGTGAACAAGTCATGCTCGGCACGGCGGACGACCATCGCATCTCAAGTTCTGGCCCAACGCACGTCGTCGAAGCGCAGGCCACGGTGCACATGGGTTTGGTTCTGCACGAGCTGGCCACGAATGCCCGCAAGCATGGCGCCTTGTCTGTCCCGACCGGCCGCCTGTTGGTGCAATGGGAACTGCAGACGAACGGTAAATGCAGCAGTCTCGTCCTGACGTGGAAGGAGAGGGGCGGGCCTAAGGTGAGCACGCCGAAGGAACTGGGATTTGGGAGCGCACTGATCGGACGCACCTTGTCAACTCACGGTGGTGAAGTCTCCATGCGTTATGGGGCGGAAGGCCTGACGTGCCAGATCACATTGCCGCTTCCGCAGGAGGCTCGATCGAATATTGGCCGTGTCGGGATAACCTCAAATAGCGAGATGGGAATTTCTTTGCTTCCGGCAAGTAGCGACCATCAGGCCCTTCACGGCCGACGTATCATCATCATCGAGGACGAGCCATTAGTTGCGATGGATATGGAGTCGATTTTGACGGCGGCTGGCTGCGAAATCATCGGGTCGGCTGGGACACTCGACGCCGCAAGGCGGCTCTTAGCAGGCTCCGAATGCGACGCGGCTCTGCTTGACGTCAATCTCGGTGGCAGTCCGGTCGACGAACTGGCGGCAGCGTTGACGCAGAAAAATATTCCGTTTGCGTTCGTCACCGGATATGGCCGTGAAGGCATACCGCGCAGGTTTCGAGACGTGGTAGTATTGAAAAAGCCATTCAGCCAGGAGCAAGTGCTCGCGCTGATGGATCTGCTGTTCTATCGAAACGACACCGTCGTCCGACTGCGACCGAAAGGCCGATAGCGCTTGGTCTCCAAGATGGACATCTTGCGGCGCTCACGCAGCGCGCCGTCCGGTCAATCGTTTTATGGCTTCAAACAGCGGACGCTCGGAGTCGCAGTAGTCTTTCCACGCGGCGCTCTTTGCCATCAAGCCCGGTGCCGTACGCACGGTGAACCGCTTGGGATCGAGGCCTTTTTTAACTTGGCTCCAAGCCAACGGCATCGATACGGGAGCGCCGGCCCGCGCACGTGGAGATAGCGGGGCCACTGCGGTTGCCATGCGGTCGTTGCGAAGATAGTCGAGGAAGATACGTCCGACTCGCGCCTTCTTCGCCATATTGACAAGATAGCGGTCAGGACTGTCGGCCGCCATCCGCACGCAGATCTCGCGTGCAAAGGCCTTCGCCTCCGGCCAACCCAATTTTCCGGTTTTCGACACCGCGAGCGGGGTCACCACATGCAGGCCTTTGCCGCCCGTCGTCTTACAAAAGGCAATCAGTCCAACCGCCTCAAGCCGATCGCGGATATCGAGGGCAGCCGCGATCACACTGTCGAATGCCACATCGGGCGCAGGGTCAAGATCGAACACAAATCGTCCCGGACGATCGGGATGGCCGGGTTGACAATTCCACGGGTGAAGTTCGAGCGCGGCAGCCTGCGCGAGGGCGGCCAATCCTTCCATACGATCGATCTGAAGATAAGGTTTGCGATCGCCGGATACTGTAATCAATTCAAGCAAATTAGAAGTGCCTTGCATGGCGTGACGCTGAAAGAAATGCGGGCCGCCAATTCCGTCCGGTGCGCGAACGATGGAGCACGGTCGCCCCTTGATGTGTTCGATCATCCAGGAGCCGACCGCTTCGTAGTAGCGTGCAAGATCAAGCTTGGTGACTGGATTGCCGTCGCCGGCATCTGGCCACAGCGGCTTCTCAGGCTTGGAGATCGGGACGCCCATGACAACGGCTCCACTCGTCTTGTTCCCGAGCTGGACCGCAGCCCTCTTCGAAGATGCAGTACTCGCTTCGGATTTCGGTCCCTGAGAGGTGGATTTCGGATCTTCGAGCGGCGTTGATTTTGCCGGCGCGGGTTTTTCGACCTCGACTTCACTGGCCGGCTTGTCGTCTCGCAGTCCCTTGAAGGCGGCCTGTCGCACCATCCCGTCGCCTGTCCATCCTGCAAATTCGATATCCGCGACAAGTACCGGCTTGACCCAATGCACCCCACGTTCCTGGTGCGGGGCATTGTTGCCGTGAAACGGGCTCGTCTTTACTTTTAGCGATTTGATCTTTGGAAAAATGCGCTGGACTGTGGCACCAGCATAGCCGGTTCCAACTCGTCCCAAATAGACCAAGTGCCCACCGCGGCGCGCCCCTACCAACAGGGAGCGAAATCGCCCGTTTTCCTCGCTCCATCCGCCGATCACGACTTCATGGCCCGTACGGCACTTGGACTTCGTCCACGCATCGCCACGGCCGGACCGGTAGGGCGCGTCCAGCCGCTTCGAAACAATGCCTTCGAGAGACATTCGGCACGCGGACCGCAACACAGCATCACCGCCGGTTTCGAAGTGCTCTACGAACCGAATAAGCGAGGTTTCGGGGTCGACGAGGAACTCCTTCAGTCTGGCCTTGCGATCAGCGAGGGGCAAATCGCGCAAGTCCTCGTCGTCGAGGAACAGAAGATCGAAGGCAAAAAAAACGAGGTCACCCGTATTGCCGTCCGAGAGCGCTGCTTGCAGCGCCGCAAAATCCGGCGCCCCGTTGTGATCAAGCGCGACGACCTCGCCATCAACAATGCAATCCGGAAATCTCCTGGCGGCGTTGGCGATTTCAGGGAACTTGCTGGTCCAATCGAGACCCTTTCGGGTGCGCAACGCCACGTCGCCGTCTTCGACCCGGATCTGTATGCGGTAGCCGTCGAACTTGATCTCGTGCGCCCACCCGGAGTCCGAGGGGGGACGTTCTACCGGCGTGCACAGTTGCGGCGCGGCGAAGGTCGGCAGCGTGCCCGCGCTTTTGCCGGTCTTCGGTTTTTTGCCGGTCTTGGGCATTTTCCGGGTAAGGTGCGTTTTGCCTGCCGTTGTTTTGCCCGTTGCTGTTTTGCTGCCTGCCTGCAACCCGCCGCCGCCGTCGGAATCCCATACGGCGTCAGGACGCGACTTCGAACCGACGCGGCGCATGAAGGGCTTCGGTGAACGGCCCTTGCCAGCCGCGATTTCGGCCATCGACCTGCCGGATGCCACCGAGCGGTCCTCCGCGAGCGCGCCGTCGCCCTCCCGCTCGAATTGGTCGTGATGCTTGATGAGCAGCCAACTGTTGCGTTTGCCTTTGAATCTGTCGCTGCGCATGCGCACCAGCACCCAACTGCCCTTGAGGCGCTCGCCATCAAGCTTGAACTTAAGTTCGCCCTTGCGGAGCGCCTCTTCGGCTGAGCCCGACCCCTCATGTTCCCAATAGCCGCGGTCCCAGAGCTGGACTGTACCGCCGCCATATTGTCCTTTGGGAATGGTTCCCTCGAAATCGCCATACTCGAGCGGATGGTCTTCGACCTCGACTGCGAGGCGCTTGTCGTGCGGATCAAGCGACGGCCCCTTCGTGACCGCCCACGACTTGAAAACGCCGTCAAGTTCCAGGCGCAAATCGTAATGCAGGCGCGTGGCGTCGTGCTTCTGGATGACGAACCGCAGCCGTTCGGCGGCTGGAACTTTGCGGCGCCCGCTCGGCTCTCTGGTTTGCGCGAAATCGCGTTTTGCCTCGTATTCCGCAAGTTTTGATTTGGCCACGCGAAAAATCTCCAGACGAGCCACGCCTGCAAGCGTAACGCCGCGACCCCGGATTGGTTCAAGTCGGGCCCATAACGGTGCGACGCCGGCCGCTTCGGAAGGGAGGCCGGAAATGAGACTTCAATTGAGCGGGTTACCGCCACCAGCGCGATCGCCTGCGCTCGGTCGCCGCAGAATAGCACGGCGCCCGGAGGAGTGCGAAGGGCGCGGTCAAGTCAAAAGAGACCTGCTCGGCCATCCAGCGACCGCGCCGGCCCGGCAAACGCGCCAATGCCAGGGCCGGCATCATGATTTTGCGGGCGTTCGCGTACCGAATCCCGGTGTGGTAATTAGTGATGCGGACGCGGTCGCGAGCTGACTGTGGCGGCAACCTCGGGGCGCGAAAAGATCATGGCGGCAATCGTTGTGGATCCGAATGCCGCAAAGCGATCTGCGGGTGTGAACATGATGGCCGCTCGGATTGCTACCTTGCGCCTCCTGTACCTCTTGATTGCCGCCGCTGTGCTGCTGCCTTTGGCGTTGTTCGGTTTTGCTTCCTGGGTCAGCTATCGGGACGTCAATGCGCTTGCCGACGAGCGGATCGAGCGTTCCCTCGATGTTGTTCAGGAGCAAGCGGTCCGCGTTTTGGATTCGTTGAATTTGGCCTTTATTGCCGCGGAGAACGTGCTTGGCGATCGATCCGACATCGAAATCGAGCGAGACCAATCGCGCCTCCACGAGGGGTTCAAATCCATCGCCATGGAACTGCCGGAAGTGCAGTCGATCTGGGTGTTCGATCGGAACGGTCATGCGGAAGTCACGGCGACTGTCTACCCGGCTCCGGCTTCGCAGGACTATGCCGAAGAGGATTACTTTCGTGCATTCCGGGATGGATTCATCGGCACTCATATCGGCAGGCACCACGACTCGCGATTCGGCGGTCAGCCTTTTTTTCCGATCAGCCGGGCGCGGCGCGAGGCCGGCGGCACTTTGCGGGGCGTTATTGAGATCTCCGTTTTGCCCGGCAGTTTCAGCCGGTTCTACTCCCGCCTGGTAAACACCGGTGGCCTGCAATACGCCCTGATTCGCGAAGACGGGTTTATTCTCACCCGCTTCCCACAATTGCCCGGATCCGAGGCGCAACTCGATGAGCGCAGCGGCTTTGGTCGAACGGTCGCGGCCTACCCGCAGGGCGGATATTATACTGTGGCGTCGGAGATTGATCATGTCGAACGCCGCTTCGGCGTTCGCAGACTCCCCGGCTACCCTCTGTTCGTAAGCTCCGGCATCGCGATCTCCGAAATAAGGAGGGAGTGGCTCACCGCCATGGGGGCGCATCTGATTTTCGGCATACCGGCGACACTTTTTCTGGTCGGCGCGCTCGCCGATGTGCTGCGGCGAACCAAACGTCTGTACGCCGAAGAGGATCGTCGCGAGGCGGCCGAAGATGCCATGCGTCAGTCACAAAAGATGGAAGCGGTGGGCCAACTGACCGGCGGCGTTGCGCACGACTTCAACAATTTGCTCATGATCATCATCGGCAACCTGGAGATGATACAGCGTCTAATCGAAAAGGGATCGGGAGCCGACCCTGCAAAACTGCATCGTTGTGTCGGGAATGCGATGCACGGCGCGCAACGTGCCGCGACGCTGACACAACAACTCCTGGCATTCTCGCGTCGGCAGGCGCTCAGCCCCAGGCCTCTCGACGTCAACGCGCTCGTCAAGACCCTTTCCGATTTTCTTGCACGCTCCCTCGGGGAGACGATTTCTTTGGAGGTAGTTGGCGCTGCCGGCCTGTGGAAAGTCGAGGCGGATCACGCCCAGATGGAATCCGCGATCGTCAACCTGGCCGTCAACGCCCGCGATGCCATGACGGGGGGCGGCAAGCTCACGATCGAGACCAGCAATGCGTATCTCGATGACGCTTATTGCCGCAGCAATGCGGACGTGCGGCCCGGGCAGTATGTGCTGACCTCTGTAACCGATACCGGCACTGGCATGCCCGCGCCGATCATCGATCGGGCCTTTGAGCCGTTCTTCACCACCAAGCCGCCGGGCAGCGGCACCGGGTTGGGCTTGAGTCAGGTCTATGGGTTCGTCAAGCAATCGGGCGGCCACCTGAAAATTTACAGTGAACTCGGACACGGTACGACGGTGAAGATCTATCTGCCCCGCATGCTTGGCGATTCCACTATCGAGGAGGTGGTCGGACAAGTGGCTGAAGCTGGGTCCGGAGAGCATGTGCTGGTGGTCGAAGATGACAGCGAAGTGCGAGCCTATGTGGTCGAGACGCTTTCCGACCTGAATTATCAGGTTTGCGAGGCAGCAGATGCTGAACATGCGATCGAGTTGTTCGAAAGCCGGAACGTCGATCTTCTACTAACCGATGTTGTGCTGCCCGGAATGGATGGGCGGCAATTGGCGGATCTGCTGAAATCGCGGCGCGCCGGATTGAAGGTGCTGTTCATGACGGGATATTCGCGAAATGCGATCGTACACCAGGGCCGTCTCGATGTCGGTGTCGAGATGATTCAAAAGCCAGTCACCGCGGGCGAATTGGCGGCGAAGATCCAAGAGATACTCCATAAAAACCCGGCTCGGTGATTTGTCATCGCGACGTCCCTTCTAACGAAGAGCGGCTAGGCGGCCTGCCTGCCGAGGCGGTTCATTTCCCGCTGAACGAGGCTCCGATAAACCCCCTCGTGGCGCATAAGGTGGTCGGGCGGGCCGTCCTGAGCGACCCGTCCCGCCTGCAATACGATAATGCGATCGAAGTTGCGCACCGTCGAGAGCCGATGCGCAATGGCGATCACCGTGCGCCCGCGCAACAGCCTGGCGAGCGCCTCCTGAATGCCGTCCTCGGATTCGCCATCAAGTGCGGACGTCGCTTCGTCCAGCAGGAGCAGAGGCGCATCTTTCAAGAAGGCGCGCGCGATCGCGATGCGTTGGCGCTGCCCGCCGGAAAGCTTCACGCCGCGGTCGCCGACGACGGTTGCAAATCGGTGGGGCAGGGCCTCGATGAAGTCACGGCACCTTGCGAACACCGCGGCTTCCAAGACCTCGTCGTCCGTGGCGTCGGGCCTACCGTACCGGATGTTGTCCATGGCCGAGCGATGAAACAGGGAAAGATCCTGGGGGACGACCGCGATCGCGGCCCGCAAACTCTCCTGCGTGATCCGAGCAATATCCTGCCCGTCGATGAGGATTCGACCGTCCCGCGGATCATAAAACCGCTGGATCAGGGCGAACAGGCTCGATTTCCCGCCGCCCGACGGTCCGACAAGACCGACGCGTTGACCCGGTTCCAACCTTAAGCTGAGGCCGTCAAACACGGTGTGTCCGTTTGGATAGCGAAACGATATATTGTCCAGTTCAACGGAAGCGCCCCGCCGGATCAGGGATACCGCTTCGGGATGGTCGCGCAATTCGTGCGGAACCAGAAGCGTCGTCAGCGCTTCCGAGAGCCTGGCTACGTGCTGGGTTGCATCGACCAATGCGACCGCCAAATCCCGCGTCGCATGTAGAACGGCTAATCCCAATGTGCAAGCCAGGACGACGTCGCCGGTGGTTACTTCGCCGCGTTGTCGGAGAATGATTGCCCATGCCAACAAGCCGATCGTCAAAGTGATCGTGACGGTGGCATGCAAGATGCGCAGCCTTTCGAGATAGACCAAGCTGGAGCGCCTGGCGGCCATCTCCTGGGCGATGGTCGCATCGAACCGATGCCGTTCGCGGCCGAGACCGCAGAATGACCAGACGAGCGGCATGTTGCTGATGACGTCTACGATCTCACCATCCACGGCGGCGGCCTTGTCGGCGAAATCGTGATGGAGGGGCTGACCTGCGGCAGCCAAGCGGAAGAGTGCGATCACCATTACGCCGGAAACGAGCAGCAGAACCAGCGCCATCGGAATGCTGACCGACGCCACGAACGCGATCGCTGCCACGGTTGCTGCGCACGGCGGCAACACGTTCCATACGAACATGTTTTCGACGGTGAAGACGGCGTTGGATGTCGCGGTGACACGACTCGCCAGCGTGCCGGGCAATCGCTCGGCGAAAAATCCCGGCGCGTGGCCTGTCAGGTGGTAGAACAGGGCACGGCGCAAATCACCCGTGACTCCGACGAACGTCGAGTTCGCGATCCAACTCGCCACACGCCAGAGCAGGTTATCTGCCGCGATTAATCCGACCAGTAGCCCAAATGCGGACCATAGACGGGGCGTTGCAACGTTTTCGGATGACATTGCGTCGACAAGAAACTTGATGCCATATTGCGTGCTCACGGAACAGCCGACGGCCGCCAATACCGCCGCCAGGATGACAGCGTGGGCGACCCAACGCTGGCGAACGAACCGAAACGTGAATGCGACGGGACGGTTGGTGTATTGACTTACATCACTCATTTCCGCGGCGTCTTCCTGACGGTTCGCGGCACGTGCCGCCGCATAAAAATCCCGTAAACACTGGGTCTTTTCTGTGATCAAAACTTGATAAGGACATGCGGCATACGCGAGCCCCCTTGCTGAGTCCGACGCACCATCGCCGAAATGGTTCCTGACCCCGCGAAAAAATAAGTTTCTGGGGTCCACGGATTTTTAAGTGCGGTCGATCTGCTTTTAACCCGAAATGGCGGGGCTTTCGTGCGCCGGCCTGGTTTCGGGCATCATGGTCCACATCGCGACGCATCCGAGCAGCGCGACTGCCGTCAGTCCCAGGAAGGCGATCGGGCTGCCGAAATGATCGCTCAAATATCCGGCGTAGGTGGTACTTGCCGAAGCGCCGATTCCGATTGTGGTGCCGACAATTCCCTGGCCCAGATTGAAATGCCCGGTGCCCCGCGTGAGATCGACGATAACGAGCGGCACCATGACGGCGAACACCGCGGCCGTTACGCCGTCGAGCAATTGCACCGCAACCAGCACGTAGGGGTCCGACACGGTGGCGAAGACGAGCCCGCGAATCGGCAGCGCCGCAAAGGCAATGAGGAGGAGCGGCCGGCGCCCCCATGTTTGCGCCATTCTACCGACCCAAGGCGAGAAGATCGCGACCAGAAGCTGCGGCCCAACAATGCAGGCTGCGATCAACACGGTTGCCCATTGACTTGAGCGTGTCGTCAAAACGCTTCCCATGAGCGGCAGCATTGCGGCATTCGCAAAATGGAACAGCATGATGCAGCCGGCGAAAATCATGAGCGGACGTTTTCGCGCCAGCCCTAGGATCTCGGCCGGCAGCCTGCCGACGCCACTTTTCGGCGCACCGCCGTGAGCCCGCTCGGAATCGATTTCCCGCGGCGAGATCAGGCGAAGCACTAGCAAGGCCGGAATAAGCAACGCGGCGGTGATAAAGAACACCGCGCGGGCCGACAGGAAGTATCCGCAGGCACCCATGGCGGCTGCCGCGAGCCCGTTGCCAATGGCGGCGAACCGAGCGTTGCGGCCGAGCCGTTCGCCGACAGCCGCGTGTCCCACCAACCCAAGACTGATTGCCGCCATGGCCGGCCCAAGCACGCAACTCGCCGCCGCGTGCAACACCGCTGCCGCCAATATCACGACGAATATGGGCGACGCCGCGTAGGCCAGCGCGCTGGCGGCAATCGCCGCGACGGCGATGCCGGCCACCAACCGCTCCGACCGGGCCGAGTCCACCAGCGCGCCGCCGGGCATCTGCCCAGCGAGTGCCACGAGGCCCCCAACCGTGAGGATGAGGCCAATATCGACCTGGGTCCACTTTTGCGCGGTCAGGTAGACGGCGACGAAAGGGCCAAACCCGGTTTGGACATCGGCGACAAAGAAGACGAACCAGTCCAATCCGCGCAAGCTGCGCTGCGTCGGGCCTGCTCGCGGGCTATTCTTCCCGGCACCTTGTGCAGGCGGCGCAGGGGGTTGGTTCCCTTGCTCCTTGGGCGACGGCGCGCGTTCCGGCCGGTCAATGGGACGCGGTGATGGTTTCGCGGACAGAGGACTGCTCCAGCGGAACTATTCTTATTAAAACGGAAATGAATTCGAGGCCGCCTGAAGCGCCCAGCACGACGACTTGCTTGTCTTCCTTGAACTCCGGCGCCGCTCGCACCTGATCGCGCGTCAACTCAAGGGCAATGTGTTCCACCTTGTTCTCACGAGGTGGGAAATGCAGCGCATTCCACGCAACGGCGATCTTGCGGCTGCCGACGCCGAGGAAGCCACCGAAGTCGATGATCGCCGCCTTGACCTGTCCGGATCGATCCACAATGACATCGACAACCCGCCCCATATTCTCGTCGGCGGCACTGCGGACCTCTTTACCGAGGACGCTCATCAGTTCATGTTTGTCGAATACCGTTATAGTGGGCTCTCGCGCGGGTGCTGCAGGTGCCTTGACCGAGTTATCCGGCGAGGGCTCATTTTGCGGCTGCGCCGGGGGATTGTCTTGAGCGATCGAATAGACCGTTGCGGAAAGCGCAATCAACGCCACCGCCAGCGCCGATTGGTACAGGCCGCGCATCTGGCATCCCCGAAAAAATTCGCGATAGCTCTCCACCAAGTCCGGCGGCGCGCTCAGGTTCCATAGCGTGCACGGGTTCCATAGCGTGCACGGGTTCCATAGCGTGCGCGCTGGCGGGTCGGAAGGCCCCCCGCGGAACAACGCTCATGGGACCGGCATTCTCTCTCAACAGTGGGGGATGCCTCATGCCAGCACTCAAGATCACGGCAATCGCCGCAGCATTGGCGACGGGATTGTTAAACATTGCGGTCCATTTCCGAGCGGCGCGGACTCGAAACGACATTATGGAGCGTGTGATGAGAACAAGACTATTGACCTGCATTGTGGCGTTCTTGGTAGCGGCCCCGGCTATTGTGGCAGCCAGTGGTCCCGCCTCGGCACGCAGCTGGCATCGCGGCTTCGGCCACAAGGGCGATATCGCGGTAGCTACGAACCGGTGGTGGTACCGGTATCATCGCCGTGCCAGTTATAGCCCCGATTTGGCATACGGCTACCCAGGCTACTACCCGTATGGGCCCAGATATGAATGGGCTCCAGTATATTTGCCATATGGCGCCAGCTACGTACGGGCGCCAGCATATGCGTACGCTCCCGACTACCAACGTGGCGATTACGCTATCGAGCCTGGTTATCGGGCGCCCAACTAGGACTTGGCCTGCTGCGCACAGCATTACCGCATCCCAAACTATGACGGTGTCCATCACCCTTGCCCGCGACGTGGCTTAGGTAGCGGCGGCGCCGGCCGCCCGTTGTTCTGCGGGTTTTTCGTTCTTGGACTGATTGAAAAGATTATAGGCCGCGTTGATGAGCGCCACATGGGAGAACGCCTGCGGAAAATTACCGACCATGCGTTTGGCGGTCCAATCGTATTGCTCCGCCAAGAGGCCAACGTCATTGCGGAGCGAAAGCAGCCGCTCGAAAAGCTGGCACGCGTCGTCATATCGCCCCTGCAACGCGAGATTGTCGACGAGCCAAAAACTGCAGGCCAGAAACGCGCCTTCGTGAGTTTTCAAGCCGTCGTCGGTGCGCTCCGGGCGGTATCGCAAGACAAGTCCATCCTCCATGAGATATTCTTCGATCGCTGCGATCGTGGACCGCACGCGCGGATCGGATGGCGGCAGAAATCCGACGAGTGGAATGAGAAGTGCGCTGGCATCGAGTTCATTCGATCCATAGCTCTGAACGAACGCACCGCGTTCGGGACTGTATCCATTTTGGCAGACCTCCTGATGAATCTGCCGGCGTATATCGCGCCATCGCTCGATTGGCCCGGGCAATCCAAATTTTTCGATGGTCTTGATGGCCCGATCGAAGGCAACCCAGGCCATGACCTTGGAATGGGTGAACTGCCGGCGGCCGCCACGGACCTCCCAAATTCCCTCGTCCGGCTGCTGCCATACGGTTCCAAGGTGTTCGATCAGCGCGCATTGCAGGTCCCAATCGGGGTTGTCATCCGAGAGGCCCGCGGCGCTCGCCTGATACAACGCGTCCATGACCTCGCCATAGATATCAAGCTGGAGCTGACCGGCAGCCGCGTTGCCGATGCGAACGGGGCGCGCGCCTTCGTATCCCTTGAGCCACGAGACTTCCCATTCGTCGAGCCGCCGCTCGCCCGCAAGCCCGTACATGATCTGCACCTGTGCGGGATCGCCGGCGACGGCGCGCCGCAACCACCCGCGCCAAGCAGCGGCTTCCTGATGGAAGCCTGAGGTCATGAGCGACAGGAGCGTAAAGGTGGCGTCACGGAGCCAGCAATAGCGGTAATCCCAATTGCGTGGACCTCCGAGCGTTTCCGGCAACGATGTAGTGGGCGCGGCCACGATGCCGCCGGTGGGCAGGTAGGTCAGAGCCTTCAGGGTTATCAGCGACCGTTTCACGGCGTCGGAATGTGCGCCGTATTCGCGGCACCCGTTGGTCCAATCCTCCCACGCGGTTTGGGTCGCCTTCAGAGCGGCGAACGGATCGATCGCGTCCGGCGGCGACTGATAGGAAGGGCCATAGCCGAGCACGAACACCGCTTCGTCGCCGGCGGCGACCGTAAAGCTGCCGCGGTGACGGAAGCCGTCAGGTTCAATTGGTACGCTGGACTGCAGCACCGCCATATCGGGGCCGGCAATCGCTGTGATGGTATCGGGCGCGATGCGTTTGATCCATGGCACGATCGCGCCGTACTGGAACCGCAAAATGAATTCGGTGGTCATCGCAATATTGCCGCTGCGACCTCGCACGATCCGCACAAGGTGGCTGGTGTTACGAGACTGGCCTCCTTGAAATCGCAGCGGCATGAAGTCGATCAGCGTGACGGCACCCTCGCCGGTCTCGAAATCGGTCTCAAGGATCAGGGTCCATGGACGATAGCGCCGCGTGATACGGGCGGCGGGGTCGACTGGAGAAATGCTCCACCGCCCGTTGTCGACGTCGCCCAACAAGCTCGCAAAGACGGCCCCAGAATCGAAACGCGGCCAGCAAAGCCAGTCGATCGACCCATCGCGGCTTACCAGGGCCGCGGTTTCGCAATCGCCGATCAGTGCATAATCTTCAATGAGTTTGGCCATTTATCAAGCCGCAGTCCGATGCGGGGCGGACCGCCGGTAATCAACGAGATCGAGCCCACAATGTTCCGTCGCCTTACCGCGTCGCTACCACGCCTCAACGGTACCGCCAGGCGCTTGATCGCGCAGCAGCATAGTGCATCAAATTAAGGAATTGATAGCCGGGGTCGCGCCGAAGCGAGACGGTCCGGTCTGGCCCGCCACGCTCAGATTTTATCGACCAACATCTTGCGGGCCGAAAGCCATGACTTGGCCTTCTCTTCAATCCAACGCACGGCTTCCCGTTGTGACATAAAGCCTGGGATGTGCTCGCGCTTCCCGTGCGGCCAAACAACGCGTACGTACCAGCCCGGCGCCGACGACAAGCTCCGGGCTTCGAAAGCGGGATTTGAATTCTGCTCAAACATGATGAGTTCCGGATTGAATGGCGGGGGCCGACAGCCCGGCACCGCCTCGACGGTTCCGACTTAACAACAATTCGTGTCAGTCGTTCCATTGGGCCGTGGCGATTTAAGGCGATTTACCAAGTTTCTTGCATCTCATCTGCGACGTCCTCTCGCTTTAGTCGTCCTTCTCGATCACTAGAGTGGATTCCGGTCACGTTAAATCATTTTTGATGAAGTCGTGGCCAAGCTCGTCCCGGCCATCGACGCCTCTCTTGCTGAACGGCTGCAAGAAAGACGTGGATGCCCGCGACGACCTCATCGGAACATGCTCCAGCGGTCGCATTAGCATGCTGACGCGTTGCGCGGAGGAGGGCTGATCCGTGCGATGCGTACAATTCTCGAAGAACCTGCCGTGAATATCTCCCGGACCGTAGCATTGTCACGTCAGAAGATGGTGGCCGCGGGTTCCGCACCTCGGAACCTAACATTGTTTCATGCGTTGATTGCCCGCGTAAACAGTCAGCATTGAACGATGGAGGCGATCATGGGGTTTGGGCGAGGTGCGCTGCTTTGGCTCTTGGGCGTACCGCTCCCAATCGTCATCCTGCTGGCATTGTTCTGGCACCACTGACGGTTCGGATTCGCTGATCGTGCAGGCGCGTCCGAACAATGCAACTGCAACATAAACTCCAGCACAACACATCGCGTATCCAACACACGGAGGAACATCCAATGGACAAGGATCGGATCAAAGGGTCGGCCGAGCAGGCCAAAGGCACCGCTAAGGCGGTCGCAGGAAAAGTACTCGGCGATTCCAAGCTTGAAGCTGAAGGAAATGCTGATAAGGCCGAGGGCAAGATCAGGAACGCGGTCGGCGGCTTGAAAGACAGCCTGCGCGGAAAGTGAGCGACAGCGCACCAACAACAAATGTCAACACACGGTAGAAAGGATAAAAATGGAACAAGGTAGCGTCCGCTCAGGAGCTTCTGCTAACGCAGCGGCAGGCGGCAAATTCAACGACCCCCGTGGCAGCGCAGCAAGTCCTTCCATCTCCGAGTCGGTAAACCGGGGGAAGGATGCCATCGGCAGCGCCGCCAGCGAGGCAATGAATTCGGCGAGCTCGGATTTGCAGTCGCTGCGGATCGACCTTAACAACCTCAAGGACACGGTCGCCAAATTCGTGTCCCAAGCCGGCGGCGAAGCCGCAAAATCGGCCCGCGACGTCACGTCCAATGTGGCCGGTCAGGTCGGTACCGTCGCGAGTGGCCTTGCCGACAGGGGCGCCGACTTGGCCTCTGCCGCCTCCACGCAGGCAAAGAGCATAGCGTCCGAACTCGAGAACATGGCACGCCGCAATCCGCTTGGCGCGATCGCGGGCGCGGTCATGGTCGGTGTCTTGATCGGTCTGATGGGACGTCGAAGCTGATGTTGTTCAATATCCTGAAGCTGTTCGGCCTCGACGTTGCGGCCCAGATGGCCGCCGCCAAAGCGAGCCTCGAACGGCGCGTCGAACAGGCAACCGAGCACGTCAAGCAGGCAGCGCAGGAAGTTGCGGTGATCGCGGCTTTATCTGCGTTTGCCTCGCTTGCTGCCGCCATGGCGGCAGGCGTTGGGTTGATCGCGCTGTATATGTGGATTGCGGACGGTTATGGCCCCTTTGCCGGGCTCGGAGCCGTCGGCGCCATTTTGGTCATGGTAACTGTGATCCTGGCTGCAGCCGCTGCCACCAAGTCTAAATCCCTCTCGACCAACCGGATGAAAATAGCGACCTCCGCTGCGGCAGTGACGTCGAGCGCCGGCCTAACGATGAACGAGTCCGTCGCGTCACGGGACGAGCCGCTTGCCGGCGTGACCTTGTGGGAGCCACCGATCGCGGTAGCGACACCGTCTACCACATCCGCCAGAGACCTCATCGGGCCATTGGCGCTCTTGTCGCGGTTCGTGAAATACCCGAGTGTGGGTAATCCGTTGGTGGACGAATTGCTGGGGAATCTCCGCACCACGGCGCACGGTGCCACGGAGGAGGCGATTGATCACGCCGCCGACGTGATCCGCCACGGTGACCGCGCCAATCTGATCGTGGTTCTTACCGGCGCCGCATGTCTCGGCTGGCTGCTGTCGCATCATTCGCGGCGTTGATCGCGCGGCTGCATCCCACCCAGCAGCGGTCATGCGCCCACGGCCACCTCAAGCGGCAGCGCCGCCGCGCTGGACTGTTCGTCCGCAATCCGTCCAACGAGATCGACGAGCGAAGCCGCCGAATTGGCTTGTCGGATCGTCTCAGAATTCGCCATGGGCTGTCCCAAGCGCTCGTCCCGTTCGTCCCAATAGCTGATGATGAGCCGTGAACTTGGAAAGGTCCGGCCCACGCGACGCACCAGAAGTTCGAGTTGCGCCGCTGTAACAGCTCCGACCGAGACGAGCGCGATGATATCGGGTGGTTTGTCCGGCGCGGCCTCCGCGGCGGCGCCGATCCCGGTCAATCCTCCGAGCGAGGGGCAACGGACCGCTATTCCGAGGTTGAGCCGCAGGGCGTCCGCAATCAGTTCGGAAGCGGCGAGATCAAGACTTCCTCTGCCGGCAAGGACGAGGGCGGTTGCCGAGCGCCGGTGGACCGAATCGGACTTGGCGGCGATGGCGGTCGCCTGCTGCTCGTGCGTGAAATCGAGGCTCTCCTTGAGCAGCCGCATATATTCGGCGAGCGCTTCATCGAAGTCGGTCATCTGCTGGCGGCCGAGCACACCGCGTTTTTGATCCTCCGACGCAACGCGAAGCGATGGGATAGCAACTTCGTCGAGATAGTTCTGGAAGCTCTGTTCAGCGATCCATCGGTCGGCGTCTTTGGCGGCTTTGCTGGCATCTCCGGCGAGAAGCTGATGATAGAGCTGGTCCGGCGGCTCGAGTGCCGGTTCGTTGCCGAGCAGAATGCGCATGAACTCGAGGCCCGGAATGTGTTGCCCCATCACCACGATCGCCAAAGTCAACGGCACTGCCAATATAAGTCCGACCGGTCCCCAAAGCAGCGTCCAGAACGTGGCGCCGAGCAGCACTGCCAGCGGGGATAGCCGCGTTTGCGACCCGAACAAAAGCGGCTCTACGATCTGACCTACAAGCGGATCGCCAATCAGAAAGACAGCAGCGGTTTCTAGAAGCTTTACCCAGCCTGGTTCGATCATCGCGGCAAGCGCCATCGGGAACGCAGCCGACAGCAGGGCACCGATATACGGGATGAACCGCAGGACTGCCGCGATGGCTCCCCACAGCGCGGGACTCGGGATGCCAATCGCCCACAGCGATATACCGACGAAAACGCCGAAGCTTGCGTTCAATGCGGACTGAAGGAGAAAGAAATGGGCGAGATCGTCACCCGCCTCGTTCAGGGCTTGCGTCGAGCGACCGATCTCTGACGTTCCCATCAGGCGCACCGCGCGGTCGCGAAGGTCGTGGTATTGAAGCATCATGAATATCGTCAAGAGGAGGGTCAGTGCGGCGGTGACGAGCGGGGGAGCCGACATCCGCGTATATTCGAAGAACGTCGACATCGAAGCGCCGGAACCTTCCGCCACCTCGATTTTCAGCGGCTGACTTCCCGTCTGCGGGTCGCGGATCTCCTGTTCGATGCTGCGAACCGTGGCGACCGCGCGTTGCCACGTGCCGGAACCCCCCATCTCAAGGTGCACGAACCGCGCCTTGTCGCGCAAGTTCGCTTCATGACGCGGCAAATCCTCAAGAAGTTGTGTGACTTGGCGGCCGGCGATCGCGCCGCCCGCCAGCAGAGCGGCCAGCAGGGATGCGACCACGATCGCAACCGAAAGCGCGTGCGGTAATCCCCATTTCACCAATCCGCGAACCGGCGGGGCCAGGACAAAGCTCAAAAGTCCCGCAAGCGCGAATGGGATCAGCAACTCGCGTCCAACGTAGAGCGCCGCAATGCATAACGCAGCAATGATCATGGCCGCGGCGCCGTTGACAACGGCTGACGGTGATGCGCCCGGCCACATGATATTTCTCCCTGATTAACGAAGACGTGCACCTACGGTGTTTGCGCGGCGCCGACCGTATCGGCCATGGTGGCGCCGCGGGCACCCAGTGGTTTTTCGGCTCCGACTGTCGTATCCCTTGCGGTCTGATGCTCGATCTCGGAATTGAGCGCGGCACCGAACAGGACCACGATCGTCGACATCCACATCCACATCATGGTTCCGATCGCGGTGCCTAGCGATCCATAGGTAGCGTCGTAATGGGCGTATTTCGCAAGATAGTCTGACAATGCGGCGGAGCCGGCGAACCAGGCCAGCGTGGCGACAACAGCACCAACACTAAGCCATTCCCACCGCGCCTCGCGGCGGCTTGGCCCGTAACGGTATAGCACCGCGAGGCACGCCAGCATGCCGAGCACAAGCGCCGGCCAGCGGACGATTCGCACGGCACTTTCGGTCACCGCCCCCAACCCAATGCGCTCGAGCACGAGGGGCGTCACGACGACGGCACCGACCGCAATGATGGCGACCCCGATCGCGGCTGTCGTAAACACCAGCGAAATAAGATTTAGCCGGATAAAGCCCCTTTTCTCGGTTTCCTGATAGACGATGTTCAGCGCGTCAATGGTGGCTTTCATGCCGGCATTGGCGCTCCACAGCGCCAGCCCGAAGCCGAAAATAAATCCCAGACTTAGCTTGGCGTCGCCCTTCGCCAGCACGCGGCCGATCTGATCCTGGACGATGGAATAAGCGTCTGCCGGCACGACTTCGGCCACAAAGGAGAGATGTTCCCGAATGGTCGCTGCCGGGGCGAAAAGGCCGTAGGCCGACACCATTGCCGTGATGGCTGGAAACAGGGCGAGTAGGCCATAGAAAACGACCCCAGCGGAAATGGCAGGCAGTCGGTTTTGCGACACCTGATTGACGGTGCGCCAAAAAATATCCTTCCATCCCTTCCACGGGATATGCCTGGGTGAAGTCGCTTCGCGGCCTCGTCCCGACTCCCGCGCCCGCAATAACTGTCGCGTCAGATGTTCGCGCCGACCGGGGGGAAGGGGGGCAGGTGTCTGGGGCGGCGCGCCGTCTCGCAGGACCGCCAGTGTGACGACGCCCGCGACGATCGCAAGCGAATTCAAAAAGGCCGGTGGCGTTTTCACTGCTACCCCCCAACCGCGGCGCTACAAGTCCACGAAGGCGGCGCACAACGCACGCCTGCTGATCGGTTCAACGCCGCTGGAGCTTCAAAGTTCACCCATGAGCCCTTTTGATTCCCACAGGAACAAAACAGTTAGACGGTGCTTGAGGGCATATCGACCCTCTTGCAAACAGGAATGCATCATGAAATCAATGGACGAGCTTTTCCACGCAATGCTCCAGGACGTCTATTTCGCGGAGAAACAGCTGCTAAAAACCCTTCCGAAGCTCGCGAAAAAGAGCAGCAACGGGAAATTGCAGGAGGCGTTCACCAATCATTGCGAAGAAACCGAGGGCCACGTTGAACGCCTCGAAAAGGTATTCGAACTGATCGGAAAGAAACCCCGCGGAAAGACCTGCGATGCGATCCTTGGCATCATCGCTGAAGGCCAGGAAGTCATCGATGAGGTCGACGACGAGGCATTGCGTGACGCCGGCATTTTGGCGGCTGCTCAAGCTGCCGAGCACTATGAGATCGCGCGGTACGGCACACTGCGTGCGTGGGCGCAATTGCTCGGTCAGGAAGAAGCGGTCGAGCTCCTCGGTGAAACGCTGGCAGAGGAAAAGCACGCCGACGAACTTCTGACTTCCATCGCGGACGGCGGCGTCAATGAAAGCGCGACCGAGCGACCGCAGGCTGCGGAATAGTGGCTATCGACGGTCTCTTACTTCCGGTCCGCCGTGGTGCGGTGGGCCGGAACGGGCCGTTGCAGGTTGAGAAAGATGATCTGCGATCCTTATGATCAACGCAATCGCGCTTTCCTATTCTCGCCGAGATCCGGCGGGTTACCGGAAATTCGTGCAGCAGCTAATCTCAACGCAACCGTGATTGAATTGCCGCGCGTGTCCCAGTATTCGGCGCTCTCCAGCAGTACGCGGAGCACGCGAACGTCGGGGTCGGTCGGGCCGTTCGGCCACCACGCCTGCGCCTCCGAACTCCACAGCTCCTGAGCCTTGGCGGCGTCGCGCAACATTTCGGCGCGACCCGCAACACTGAGGTAGCTGTTTGAGCTGGTATCGGCGAACGCGAGGCACACGTCCGGCGCGGTGTTGATCTCCTCTTCCTTCGCGCCGCGTTGCTCTGTAATGAACCACAAGCAGTTGGCCGCTTGATCGGCGATCGAATGCATGGGTCGCGCTCGCATACGGTCGCCGGACAATGTCGTGAGCATGCATACTTTGATTTTTTCGGCGATTTGCCAGACGTGGTCAATTTGGTTTGTAGTCATGATGCGCCTGCACTTTGATGAGTATCTTAAATCTCAACGTGGCAATAAAAGTTCCAAATCGTCGATGGCGCGCGATGGAACAATCATTCCGGCGCGGCGTTTTCCCGACGAGGAATTGAAGCCTTCGATTCCCAGTATTGGCTTTTTCTCCCAAACTTAACACAAATGATGGAGTGAATTAAATGCTCAACAGACTAGCCATTGTCACAGCGGTCGCGGTGGGTCTCACCAGCGCCGCCTATGCGCAACAGAGCACTACGGGCGCCGCAACGCCGGTGCAGACGCAAACTTTGACGGCGCTGCCCCAGAACGCGACGACCGTTACCAATTGGTACAAGCAGAACGTCTACGATCCGTCCGAGTCCAAGATCGGTGAGATTTCCGACGTACTGATCAATAAGGAAGGCAAGATCGACGCCTTCATCGTCTCGGTCGGCGGTTTCCTCGGCATCGATGAAAAGGACGTGGCGGTGCCTTTCAGCGCCGTGCATGCCACAATGAAGAACGATAAGTGGTATCTGACGATGAATACCACCAAGGACTTGCTGAAGAATGCGGCGGGTTATAAATACGATCGGGCGAAGGCGACCTGGGTTCCAGCGTAACGCCAACCCTTTCTAACTTCGTGTGGCATTACGCCCTGCCGTCTCGTACGGCGGGGCGTTTTGCTGTGTCGCGGACGGGCGGTCAGCCGGGAGCTTTACCCTCCGACCGATGCGTCGATGATCAGGGACAATCAGCGCCGGAATCGATCCATGCCTGCACCAGGTCCCCGAGTTCCTTCTGGGTGCCCGGGGCTGCCTGCCGGCCTTCGCCGGGATACCAAGCCCATCCCACGAGATCGTCACTTGCGATGTGATCGTGCAGCAAGGAAAGATTGCGGCCACCATTGCGGGCCGGATCCTTGACCTGTCGGCAAATATCCCCGATCGATTTGCCCTCCCACGCCATTTCGATCGGTGCCAAGCCCCAGCGCGGGTGACCAGGGATGCTTCGATAGCTCGCCTCTCCGGCGGCGAGCGTAAAGTTGTGGTCGGAATGACACGCCGCGCATGGCAGACCCGGCACGCCGGCGCCCGCTTCTCCGCGTTGTGCCGCCGGCTGATGGATATGGTGGTCAACGCCTTGCAGGGGATGATCGCCGGCCGGATGGCAGTTCATGCACCGCGGATTGGTTAGGACCTTCGCAACCTCAGTGAACAGCGCCCGAGATCGGGCCGGACGATCGGCGATGTTTGCAAACGAAGAGGCCGGGCGTAACGCGGCCGGCGTTTGCGCCGGCGCGTGATAGCAGAGGGCCGCCCATGAGGTCGCCACCGCGAAAGCTGCCGCTCCAATTGAAATTGTACGCATTGTCATCTCGCTCCCAGGCTGGATGGTGGTTTTGCCCCGAGCCGCTCTTTTGCTTGAATGAGGTCCTAATATCCGCAGACGGGAAGCCCGAGTTGATCGCCATTCCGGCAACGCCGTGATCCGCCCGCGCGTTCCGGAGAAGGCCTCGCGCTTCGCGCTGAGTGAGGTTTCCATCCGTTGCGTCCAAGTCGTGGCGGAGCCCAAGCGATGGAACTCTTTGCCGTGTCCGTCGTTTTTGAGGGGAGCTTCCCGATGCACAGAGAGTGGCCGCTTATCGGGCCAGCGTGAACGAGGCCGATGACGCTTTTCGAATGCCAAAATTGCGGCCAACCGCTCTATTTTGAGAACACGCGTTGCGAGAGCTGCGAACTTTCGCTCGGGTATCTGCCCGCCCGGCAAACCGTGACGGCCCTCAAGCCCGATCCTCCGAATTGGCGGGCGCTCGCAAGTTCAGGGCGCTACCGGTATTGCGCCAACGCCGGCTACGGGGTTTGCAATTGGCTTATCCCGGCCGAAGATGCCGACCAATATTGCGCTGCATGCCGTCACAATCGCGTCATTCCGGATTTGAATCAGACCAATAATCTGACCCGTTGGCGATTTATAGAACTCGCCAAACATCGGCTGTTCTACACCCTGCTCAGGTTGGGCCTGCCGCTTCGGACGCGCGCCGAGGATCCGAATGGGCTCGCCTTCGACTTTCTGGCGGACGCCACGTTCATGTCGCAAGGTGCGGCCCCGATAATGACAGGGCACGCCAATGGGGTAATCACCATCAATCTCGCGGAAGCCGATCATGTCGAGCGAGAGCGCCGCCGCGGGCAGATGGACGAACCTTATCGAACGGTGCTCGGGCATTTCCGTCACGAGATTGCGCACTACTATTGGGATCGCCTCATTGCTAATTCATCAAGCCTTGATGAATTTCGGCAGCTTTTCGGCGACGAACGCGAAGACTACGCGTCAGACCTGCAACGCTACTATGCGTCCGGCGCTCCCCCCGACTGGCCTGCGCACTTTGTGAGCGCGTACGCGACCGCCCACCCTTGGGAAGACTTCGCCGAAACCTGGGCGCACTACTTTCACATGGTCGACACTTTGGAAACAGCTGGGGCGTTCAGTCTCGTAGTCGCGCCGAAGTTGTCGAAGGGCCTTGCAACCAAAATCGACTTCGATCCTCACATCGCCGATATGGACCGGTTGATCGAGGCCTGGATACCGCTCACGTTCGCGGCAAATTCGATCAACCGGAGCATGGGTCTTCCCGATCTCTATCCGTTTGTCCTCAGCGCTGCTGCTATCGGGAAATTGGCCTTCGTTCATGCGTGCATTCACGCGAATGCGGGTCGGGTCGCAAAGCCGGATGGCGGAATTCGCGCCATGATCGCGGGCTTGCGCCAGCGCTCCGGAAGTACGACTCCGATGTGAAGCAGATGCCGGATATGTTTCCGGCTCGACCTACTGATTGGCCGCGGTTGCCGCTTTCTCTATCGCGCTGGCGCGCGGCTTAGCACCGGCTGGTGCCGGCACCGGCTCCTTGAGTGAACCGTTCCACGAACCGACGGAATTGCGATAATGTACCGAAAGAGGTTCCACACGTGCGGCAGACGACGCGCGCGTCGTCTTCTCGCGCGTCGGGATAAATCACCGACTGGCGGCGGCAGGTGGGACAGGCAAATTCCTCCGACATCGGTGTCTCCTCGTTAGGTCTGGATAAGAAGCCGTGTTCGCGAGGTAACTGCGCGACAGCATGAAAACTGCTGCATTGCGGAATGGTTCCATTGCCTGATATCACGGCAAACGGGGACGCCCAATTGTTGGACAGCTCCAGGTTCGCACTCTTCCGGTGTTTGCCGGCGAGTGGGCGCGCAGGATTCATCTGCGCTCCCGCCTGGAGTTATCCAGGATCCATGCCGGTCTTGCGGATGATCGAAGCCGCCGCAGGGGCCGTCAGAAATTTCAACAATGCGCGGCCGGCGTCCGGCGCGGCCGCCGCTTTATGCACGCCAGCGGAAAACGTGGTGATCTCCTGGATGTCCGCCGGCAGCGGCCCGAGGTAATCGATCCCCTGGACCGGCAGCAATTCGCTTACCTGCTGGAAGCCGATCTCGGCATCGCCGCGCGCTACCACCTCGCCGATCGGCATGTTGGGTGGCACCGTGACGATCTTGGCCTTGACCTCATCCGTGATGCCCCATTTCCGGATCAGCCGCGCCATGTGAATGCCGCTCGGCCCGCCCGAATAGGCGATTGTCTTGGCCGCGAGCAGCGCTCTCTTGATGCCGTCGGCGGAACCGGTGTCGATCCTCGGCGCGCCGGTGCGGATCGCAACCCCAATGGCAGACTTTGCCACATCGACGCGGCTGTCGGCGACGATCTTGCCTTGCTTCATGAGATCGTCGATCTGGGCGGCCGGCAGCATCACCACGTCGGCGATCTCGCCGTCGGAGACGCGCTTGTGAACCTCGGTGACGCCGCCCCAAATCGTCGTCACCTTGGTCCCGGTTGTCTGCTCGAAGCCAGGCAAAAGGAGCGTGTAGGGCGCCCTTGTGCCCGGCGAACCGATCACCTTGAGGTCGGCGGCGCCCGCAATGCCAGCGAACATTACGCCCGCAGCACCAATGCCGCTCAATGCCGCCACGATGGCCTCCTTGAACATGACAATACTCCGGTTGCCGAATGACCCGTCACAAGGCCGGCCGTCGCCGTCAATGCCCGGACCGGCTGGTGTCGATGACCGAGCGCGACCAGCCCAGCTTGCCGACGAGGTAATCCCGCGACGCGGCGGCATCATGCTGAACGCGGGCGAGGTCGACGCCGAGGAGCTTGCCGCGGCGCTTCATCGCCCGGCCAGCAATGAATACCGTATCGACGTTGCTGGTATCCATCGCAGTCACGATCGCCCCGTAGGCGTTGTTGAACGGCAGCGTGTTGGTGAGGTCGGTCCGCAGCAAGACGATGTCGGCTTCCTTGCCGGGCGTGAGCGTGCCAATCTTCCAGTCGAGCCCGTCTGTGCGTGCCCCTTGAAGTGTGGCGAACTCGATCACGTCACGCGCAGTCAGTAGCGGCGGCAGGTTCTCCCCGCCTTTGATGGATCGCTCGTTGACGAGGGCGCGCTGCAACGTGAAGGCTGAGCGCATCTGCGTGAACATGTCGGCTGCCATCGTGGTCTCGACGTCGCTCGACAGGCTCGGCCGGATGCCGGCATCGAGCGCTTGCTGGATCGGCGGCATGCCGTGGCGCATCGCCATCTCGATCGGAGCGGCGATCGACAGCGATCCGCCGGTATCCTTGACCCGGCGCATCTGGTCGTCGGTACCGTTGGTGAATGGATGTAGACATTGTCCGGACCCATCAGGCCGGCGTCGCCGAGCTTGATTACCTGGTCGGGGCCAATGCCGGGATTGGCGCCGACCACGTGAGTGAAGATGCGCAGCCCATATTTGCGGGCAGTAAGCCACTGGTCCTTGTCGATCCCGGTGCCGAGCGCGAGGGTGACGAGTTGGTCGGCCGAGTTGAAGTGCTGTTTCTGAATACGCTCAACGTCATCCGGCCATTTCTGGGCTGCACCGGAGCCGCGCGAATAGCCGTAGAGGGCGCGTATCCCGGAGTCTTTGAGGCCTTTGATCAAGGCATCGCTGTGGGCGGGCGTATTGGATACCTGGGACAGATCGGTGATGGTGGTGATGCCGGCGTCGATCGCCCGCAACGCGCCGGCAAGGTTACCCACATAGGCGTCCTCCGCCCGGTACTCTGCGGTAGCGGCTCCCGAAATATCGCGGAAATAATCGGACAGCAGCCCGTTCGCGAGCACATTGCGAAGCGCGCTCTGGTAGAAATGATGATGCGTATCGTTGAAACCCGGCAGCACGATCATGTGCGACGCATCGATCACTGAGGCGGTAGCCGAGATATTGGGCTGCACCGCCGCGATCTTGCGGCCTTCGATAAGCACGTCGGCCTTGTCGAAATCCCCGACGCCGCGATCGAAGCTCAGCACCACGCCGCCCTTGAGCAAGGTGCGTTCCGGGCCTCGCTGGGCGACCGCCGGCCAAATGGTGCTGGTGGTGGCGCCGCCGGCCGCGACCAGGGAGGCACCGGCGGACTTGATGAAGTCGCGCCGGCCGATTCGAGCCTTTGCGGAATCGTTAGCGTTGTCGCGCATGTTGTCTTCCTCCCCATATTCGATGGCGGCTGAAGCCGCTCTGCCGGAACAACATGACGAAAAGGATGATGTCAGGCAAGGACACACGTCGCTGCAGGCGGACGCCACATCGTTCGCGCCAGCTTGCGAGGTGCAGCGCACAAGAATGAACCCCCCGGCCATCGGCCGGGTGGTTCGCCTTTGGGCTTGCGCGCTGCTCGCTGCTCGCTGTGCGCGTCCCTCAGGGGAAATAATAGCGCAGCGAAACCAGGGCGGTGGCCTGGTCGACGGCCGGTGCCACCTGCGGGGCCACGGTTTTTGTCGTAGCGCCTCCGACAAAGTTCAGTCCCGAGAAAGTGGTGCGATGGATGTACTCCAATTGCGCGCCGGCAGCGATCCGCCCCACATCACCTTTGTAGAGGTTCTGCCAAAACCCAATCGTGACCTCCTCGAGCTGCTTGACGTTTACCGAGCAGGTGGTGTTGGACAAACTGCTTGTTATGGGGTTGCCGGCTGGCGAAGATGTCTGCGAAGGCACCGCGAGCGAATTCGCCGCGAAGCATGATCCGTCGGAGTAAAGCGGATTGCCTAAGCCGAACGGGAGGCCGCCGACAGAGGAGAAGTTGGCGTTGTCGCGCTCGAGGCCCGCATAGGTGTAGACATCCAGATCCGGCGTGAAATGTCCGACCGCGCCCACAAGGGTTTGAAGGGCCGTGACGGGGCTCAGCGAGCCATTTTGTGCGAACGTTACGTCCGGCAATTGCCCCGCACCATATCGGCCGATCCCCTCTCCGTAGAGGATACTGCCTTGGAGATCGAGGAATCTCGGCACGACGGGCAGCAGCACCGAACCGCCGATGCCCCAGCCGAACGTCGTCTTATTCGACGGTCCTCCAATGACGGCGCTGCCCGTTGAAGGCGAGCAAACGGCCGTGGTGACGACACACTGTTGGACGTTATCGGTGAAGAAGCGCTGAAGCCCGAGTATTTCGTAATGGCCCCAGCCCGGATCGAAGGCTATTTTTTGGACGAAGTCCGGAATGGTGTCCGCGGAATAGGACTGCAGCGTGTCTTCTCCCCCAGTCTGGAGACCATTGTTCACGCTGTTGATCAGCACACCGTTGGGCGTATTCGATCCCGGCGACTGGAACCGAATCTGCGGAGCTTCAACCGACACGCCGACCGAGACCGCCGGACCGAAATCCTTGACCACGCGGACCTGAGCCTGGCGCGTATAGTTGAAGCCGACGACCTGTCCACCATTGATCACGAGCGGGGCGTTCTCCTGCCGCGCCACGATGCCGACCTTGTTTTGGGTGACGAGGCTCCAGGCCTGGCCGGCCAGAACATGCCACCCCCAGGCGGTGTCGTCATAATTGAAAAAGCCCTGGCGAATTCGTGGCGTATAGCTGTTGGTTTGGATCGAATTGGCCGTGGTGGCAGCACCGAGGAAGTCCATCTCGAAATACGCATTGATCAACTGGCTGGTTGAAATATTGCCTTCGGCGAGCGCCCAAATCCGGCTCTGGCGGGCCGTTACCGTCAACTCGTGCTCGTGGCCGAGCGGTGTGAACGAGTAGGGAATATTGTTGAGATCGGACGAGATATCGGAGACTTGGTTCTTGTTGCGCCAGACACCAGCGGCTTCGACGAAGCCTCCACCGGAGAATCTTACGCCGCCCGGCAGGACCCACGGCGCCTTCGCCGGCGGATAGGCGCTGCCAGCCGGTGCCTGAGCATATGCGCCTGCCGTGGGCGGCGTTTGAGACGGCGCCAGCGACGCCTGCCCCGAACCTGCGACTGCCGGTTTGGGCTTGGAGTCCCGTCCTTTTAGAACTCTGACCTCCTCCTCCAGCCTGTCGAGTTTTCTCAACAGGAGCTCGAATTTCTGCGAGTTGATGGTCGTGGTTTGCGCGCTTGCGTTGGTGCAGAGCGGCAGGGCCGTGGCAAACACCGCTGCCGGAAAGGCCAGTCTCCAGCCGCCCCGACGCCGTGCGCGTGTCGGCGGCTCCGCGTCGAAGCCGCGTCCGCCGCAGCGACTAACCGAAATGCCACAAGGTGTAATACCCACGATTGTACTCCCCCAAGAGACCCAGCAACCGCAAATTAGACATAATATATTAAAACTGTCAACTATATGGAAAATTACAGCGGCGGGCTGATGCTGCATCGCAGCTCGCTTAGGGTGACGGCCGGCCTTGGTAGGGATGCAACGGATCGATCTTCGATCGACTTCGCGATAGCTGCGGCACGACTTCGGCAGCTTGCGCGGTGGAGGCTTTTTTTGCGTCAGCCGCCGAGGGGTCGCTGGCGTCAACCGCGTGGTCGCCCCAGCATCGGTGCAGCATTTTGTTACGCGTCGCGGCGAACGATGCGTTCAAAATTTTTGGGACGCCTTGGTGCCACGCCGGACATAATTTATATCTTCATGAGCCATATTCACGACAACCGTCGCGTCTACACGGACGGCCGCGACTGGCCGGAAGAGATAGAGAAGAGCTTCCAGGGCTACGCCATCGGCAAATGAATTGATGCCGACGGCGACGGCCGCGGCGCCAACGGCGTGCTGCTGCCGACTTACAAGGATCAGGCGCCGCCCGATCTGAGATATTTCAAGCAAACGCAAAAATAAGTCCTGGACCGCCAACGCTGTTTCGCCCTGCGGCCCAGGAGGGCCGCAGGGCGAATTTGTCGCTCACCGGGTACGAGTGCTGCGGCATCTGCGGCCGCTAAAATCAAGTCTGTTTTTTTCGCTGCAGCCCATGTCTATACTGCCGCAAAACGGGAAAACTTCTCCAATTCAGAATTATTATAGATTAGAATCACTCCAGTTTGGAAAATCTATAATATAGCGATTGCTGTATTGTTCACGCCGCCGCGGCGCGCTAAAGAAAATATTAGAAATATCATCAGTTTATTAAGGTTCTAAAGTGTCCGTTTTGAGCCGAGCGAACCAAGTAATAGCCGAGGTGACGTCGCGTGGCCGATCGGTAGGGCAGTGCGACCGGGACGTCACGGCTTTTGGAACATCGAAGGGGGCACCCGGAACTCGCGGCCGGGTTGCTCGTTCCTCGCCAGTTCGCTCGGTGCCGCAGCCCAGGATATCGACCAGAACAAGACCCCGGAGACCGCGCCCGCGCAAAGCCGACCCGCCGGGAACGCGCCGCTGCCCGAAATCAACGTGACCAGCAAGAAGCAGGCACCAAAGCGTGCCGCCGCGAAGCCGGGTTCTGCGCGGCCTGGCGCCACGGTGGCAACGCCGCCTGCGCCAGGGGCGCCGACGCCGGCGCAGGCAGCGTTGGACCGGAAGATGGAAGTGTTTGATCGAGCGCGCGAAGACCTCTCCCCCAAACTTGGCGCCACATCGTACACCATCAATCGCGAGGCCATTACGTCGCTGCCACAGGGCGACAATACGCCGATCGATAAGCTCATCCTGCAAGTCCCCGGTGTCTCTTACGATTCAGCCGTTTCCAATCCGAATTTTCATGTCCGCAACGAATACGCGAACGTCCAAACTCGGATCAACGGTGTGATGCTGCCGGAAGGCGTCTCCGGTCTTGGACCGGTGATCGACACCAATTTCATCGGCAGTCTGTCGTTGCTCACCGGTACGCTGCCGGCCCAGTACGGGCTTCGTACGGCGGGCGTCCTCGACATCACGAGTTGTAATTTCTCGGCCCCATCCGGCAACGTCAGCATGTACGGCGGCAGCCGCGAGACCATCACGCCGAGCTTCGACTATGGCGGCGGCTTCGGTAACACCCAGTACTTCGTCACCGCCCGTGGCAATTGGAACACTCTCGGCCTTGAAAATCCGACCGCATCCCTGAACGCGATGCACGATCGCACCGACCAAGGCAAATTCTTCGGGTTTGCATCAACCCTGCTCGACGATTCCACCCGGCTCAGCATGATTTCTGGTGCGTCTTACGCCAAATTTCAGATTCCCAACAATCCCAACCAAATGGCGTTGGGCGATTTCGGACCAACCACCTACGATTTAAACAGCCTCAACGAAAACGAGTACGACACGTTCCTCTTCAATATAGTGTCACTGCAGACCAAGGGCGACAAGGTCGATACCCAGCTTTCGATCTATGAACGCTATGCGAAGGTGCACTTCGTTCCGGATATATTCGGTGACCTCGTGTTCAACGACGTCGCCTCGGACGTCACCCGCGAGAGCTACCTGTATGGCACTCAGTTCGATGCCTCTTACGAAGTGAACAACATTCACAAGCTGCGAATGGGTTTCGCGGTCAGTGCCGAGAAGACCAATGTCACCAACACATCGACCGTGCTTCCGGTCGATCCGGTCTCCGGCGATATTTCACCGACCCCGACGACAATCACCGATGCCAATTCGCTGGTCGGATGGAACATCGGCACCTATGTACAAGACGAGTGGAAGCTTTCCAACACATTGACGCTCAACTTCGGCCTGCGTTTCGATCAATTGTATCAGTTCGTCGATGCCAACCAGTTTAGCCCCCGTGCCGCGTTCGTGTGGAAGCCGGTAAAAGGTACGATGTTTCACGCAGGCTACGCCCGCTATTTCACGCCGCCGATGCAGGCCCAGGCCACCCAGTCGAATCTGCCATTGTTCAACAACACGACCAACCAGCCCGACATCCCGCTAAGCGACCCGGTGAAGCCCGAGCGATCCCATTATTTCGATGTCGGAGTTGATCAAACCTTGGCGCCCGGCCTCGATGTGGGATTCGACACCTACTACAAGACCGCAAGGGACATGATCGACGATGGTCAGTTCGGCCAGGCGGTCGTCCTAACCCAGTTCAACTGGCAGCGCGGCTATAGCGAAGGAGCGGAGTTCAAAGTCAAATACACCAACGGCAACTTCAAGGCTTATGCGAACTTCTCCTACAACATCACCAAGGCGATTGGCCCCGGTTCCAATCAATATTTGTTCGATCCGACCGAATACGCTTATCTGGTGACCAACTACCACTACACCGACGACATGACGCGGATGAGCGGGTCGGCGGGCGCGTCGTATAAGTGGGACCAGGTGCTATTCACCAGCAGCATGACATATGGCAGCGGCCTGCGATCCGGATTCGTCAATATCGATCACACCACCCCGTTTGCTGCGGTCAACCTCGGTATCGCGCGCGAATTCCAGGTTTGGCCGGGCGACAAACCGATCACGGCACGGTTCGACATCGTCAACGTGTTCGATCAGGTCTACGAGCTTCGCGACGGCAGCGGCATCGGCGTGTTTGCGCCTCAATTTGGCGCCCGCCGCGGGTTCTATTTCGGCCTGTCGCAGAAGCTGTAACGCTTGCCGCGGTTCGTTGAGCGGCATCACCAACAGCGTGAAGCCGTGCCATGTCGGGCAGGGTTACCCCGCGACCGGGGCTGCTTTGGGTGGCCACCCCCCGCCGAGGGCCTGGTACAGGCTGATGACCGCAAGCAGGCGGGCGAGGCGATCCTGTGCTAACTGATCTTCCGCCGTGAACAGCGTCTGCTCGACCTGGAGCAAAGTCACCATGTTGACGGTTCCGGAATTCATCTGCTGTTCGGACAGCACGAAGGCACGGCGGGAACTACTGACCACCTTGGTCTGGATCGCTTCCGCTGCGGCGGTCTGTTCGACCGCGATCAGCGACTGCTCGACGTTGGAGAACGCCGATAGCACGGATTTACGATAGGCCTGCAGGAATTGCGCCTGCATGCCGCGCTGCAACTCGAACTGCCCGAGCAGAACGCCGCCGTCGAATAGCGGCTGGGTCAGGCTCGCGGCCGCAGTGTAGAACCATGCGCCCGGTCCAAACAGTGCCCGCAGCGCGGCGCTCTCAAACCCGAGCTGGCCGGTGAGCTGGATGGTGGGGAAGAAAGCGGCGCGAGCGGATTCGACACTGTAGTCGGAGGACTTGAGCTGCAACTCGGCTTGGCGGACGTCGGGCCTGCGATTGATGAGCTCGGAGGGCAGGCCCGGCGTGACGCGCGGTATCGTCACCGTCGACATGCCGCCGGCGCGGGTATTGAAGCGCTCCGGCGGCCTGGCGACCAGCACCGCAAGCGCCGCGATATTCTGCAGCCGCGTCTCCTCGAGCGGCGGTATGGTGGCGCGCACCATCTCAACCAGCGCCTCCTGCTGGGCGACATTGAGATCGGACGAGATGCCGGCGCCGAACTGCTGCTTGATGAGGAACAGGATGCGGCTCGCATCGGCGAGATTGCGGCGTTCGATCTTCAGCCGATCCTCCGCAGCCAGTATCTGGAAATAGGTATTGGCTACGGTGGTGAGCGTGGTGAGCTGCACCACCTCCTTGCTGTAGCGGCTCGCCGCCGAGGTCGCCACCGCGGCGTTCAGCGCCGCTTGGTTCTTGCCCCAGAAGTCGATGATATAGCTTGCCGAGAGCGAGGTGCTGTAGAGGCGGCTGTAGGGCGAAATGCCGCCTCCGCCTCCGCCGAGGCCGCTCGAAATCTGCTGCGATGCCTTGTTGGCGGTGTCGCTCGCATTATAGTCGAGCGTGGGCAACAGCGGCGCACCGGCGATGCGCACCTGGGCGTCCGCCTGGACAATCTGGGCGATTGCCACCGCGATATCGAGATTGGCAGTGGTGGCCTGCTCCATCAGCGATGTCAGCTCGGCGGAACGGAATCTGCGCCACCAGTCGAGCGGTGGCACCGCTGCCTCAGGCGCGCCATGGGTCTGGCGATAGTGTTCGGGAACATCGAGGCTTAGGTCGGGCCTATCAGTTTCCAGACAGCCCGCGACCGCCAGCACGAGGCCGCACGTTCCGGCGGCCCGCGCGATCCGCAAAATCAATGGTGGCCGGACGCCGCCTACGCGGTCGCCCAGTCGGTACCGACGCATCCTACGCACTCCCCCGCCCCAAGCGAGATCCGGCTTTTCTTTAAGAGCCCGGAGCCGCCAATACCCACGCTCGCTTCCACCCCGAAGCGGACCCGTCTGAACGCTGCCGTTCGGACAAAGCAGAGGTTTGCCGGCGCACCCGGTCGAGGCAGTGCCTGTGCCCGGGTCGCATCGCCCGAACCGCCCCACTTTGGACCACTCGGGCGTGGCAACCTAGCCGGAAACCGCCCCGGCCTTGCGGCGTCGATGCGCTATTTTGCGTGGCTGTTGTGGCGACGCAACACATGGCTTCGAGATTTCCACCCTGCGGGCGCACGGGGTCGGTCCGTTCCGCCGGCGCCGACCGGTGATGGATCATTCGCCCGGCACCAGCGGCCCAAGGGGCAGGGCCCGCGGTCGCGGGCGCTCGCCACGGAGAATGCCGCGCGCCCACTCTCCGAAGCGGTCGAGGTAGAGGTAGACCACCGGGGTGGTGTAGAGGGTCAGCATCTGGCTGAAGATCAGGCCGCCGACGATGGCGATGCCGAGCGGCCGGCGCAATTCGCCGCCGTCGCCAAGGCCGATCGCGAGCGGCAAAGCGCCGAACAACGCCGCATTGGTGGTCATCATGATGGGCCGGAAGCGCAGCAGGCAGGCTTCGTAAATGGCCTGCCGTGGGAGCAGGCCGCGGGAACGCTGGGCGTCCAGCGCGAAGTCGATCATCATGATGGCGTTCTTCTTGACGAGGCCGATCAGCAGGATCACGCCGATGAGGCTGATGATGCTGAACTCGGTGTTGCAGATCATCAGTGCCAGCACCGCCCCGACGCCGGCCGATGGCAGTGTTGAAAGAATTGTGATCGGATGGATGTAGCTCTCGTAGAGCACGCCGAGCACGATGTAGACCGCGACCAGCGCCGCCAGGATCAGGTAGGGCTCGTTGGCGACGGATTGCTGGAACACCCGCGCGGTGCCCTGGAAGCTGCCGTGGATCGATGCCGGAACGCCGATGCGCGTCATCGTGTCATTGACGGCGCTTACGGCGTCGCTGAGTGAAGCTCCCGGCGGCAGGTTGAACGAGATGGTGGTCGCGACAGACAGGCCCTGGTGATTGATGGCGAGCGGGATGTTGCCCGGCTTGAAATGGCTGACGGCGCTAGCGGCACCATGGTTTCGGCGCTGGTGCTGACCGCGGAGCCCGTCGAAGCCGTGCCGCCGCCGGTGTTGCCGATCGAATTGAGCGCCAGATTGCGGCGGCATCAGCGGCGATCGTCGCCGCCGCCGAAGTGACGCCGTGCTCGGGCCCGTGACCGTGCCGGCGACCGCATTCGTCGTCTGGGTGCCCTTGGCCGAGCCGCCGGACTTGCTGACGAATACGTCGCTCAAGACCTCGGGATTCTGCCAGTACTCGCGGTGCGACCTCCATGATGACGTGATATTGATTGCGGGCGTTGTAGATGGTCGACACTTGGCGCTGGCCGTAGGCGTCATAAAGCGTGTTGTCGATCTGGGCGACCGTGATGCCGAGCCGCGCCGCAGTGTCTCGGTCGATCTCGAGATCGGTCTCCAAGCCCTTGTTCTGCTGATCGGTAATTGACGTCGACGAGCTGCGGCGTTTGCTGCATTTCGGCGAATATCCGAGGAGCCCAGGTAGAGAGATCGTTCACGGAATCGGCCTGGAGGGTGTATTGGTATTGTGCATTCGAGGCGCGCCCGCCGATACTGATGTCCTGGACCGCCCGCAGGAACAATGTCGCGCCAGGAACTTGGGCGAGCTTGCGACGCAGTCGCGCGATCACCTGATCCGCAGAGACGTCGCGCTGGCTGAGCGGCTTGAGCGACATGAAAAAGAAGCCGGAGTTGGTCTGCCCGCCGCCGGTGAACCCGACCACGGTGTCGATCGCCGGATCGCTTCGTACGAATCTCCGATGGAACTGCTGCATCTTCTGCCGCATGAGCTGGAAGGAGATGCTCTGGTCGGCCTGGATGTTCACCGATTAATCCGGCCGGTATCCTGCTGCGGGAAAAATGCCCTTCGGCACGTTGATGTAGAGGTAGACATTGACCGCGATCGTCATAATCAAAATCAGCATGACGAATTGCTGGTGATTGAGCGCCCAGCCGATGCTGCGATCGTAGCCCCGCAGCATCGCATCGAAGAAGCGCTCGGTTGACCCGGTGAAATCGTCTTTGCTGGCCGTGCTCCTCGCCGCTTGAGCAGCAACGCGCACATCATTGGCGTGGTCGCCAAAGACACAGCGAGCGACACCATGATCGACACCGACAGCGTGACGGCGAACTCGCGGAATAACCGGCCGACGATTCCGCCCATCAGCAGGATCGGAATGAACACCGCGATGAACGATATGCTCATCGACATTACGGTGAAGCACACCTCGCCAGCGCCTTTGATGGCCGCCTGCACGCGCGGCATCCCTGCCTCAATGTGACGCGACATGTTTTCAAGCACGACGATCGCATCGTCGACTACGAAGCCGGTAGCGACAGTCAGCGCCATCAACGAAATGTTGTCGAGGCTATAGTCAAGCAGATACATGACGCGCGAACGTGCCGATGAAGGAAACCGGCACCGCGATGCTCGGCACGATTGTCGCGCGAACGCTGCGCAGGAACAAAAACATCACAATGATGACCAGCACCACGGAGATCATCAAGGTGCGCTCGACATCCTTGAGCGACGCCCGGATCGTGATCGAGCGATCGACCGCCGGAGTCAGGTCTATTGCCGGCGAGATCGAGGCCTTGAGCTGCGGCAACAACGCCATGACGCGGTCGACAGTGGCGATAATGTTGGCGCCCGGCTGCCGGTACAGAACCACCAGTACCGACGGCTTGCCGTTGGCGAGACCGGCATTGCGGAGGTCTTCTACCTGGTCGACCGCCTCGCCGACGTCGGCGATGCGCACCGGCGCGCCGTTGCGGTAGGCGATGACGAACGGACGGTATTCCGGAGCGCTACTGCCTGGTCGTTGTCGTAAATCTGGTAGTGCCGGTCGCCGACCTCGATCGTCGCCCTTCGGAGTGTGGGCGTTGGCGGACGCGAGCGCGGCGCGCACGTCCTCCAGCCCGATGCCGTATTTGATAGAGCGCCTGCGGATTGAGTTCGATCCGTACGGCCGGCAGCGAACTGCCGCCAACGGTGACTTCGCCGATGCCGTCGACCTGCGACAGCTTTTGCGACAGTACCGTGGATGCGGCGTCATAGAGTTCGCCTTGCCGAAGGGTATCCGAGGTTAGCGCGATGATCAGGATCGGGGCATCGGCCGGATTGACCTTTTTGTAGGTCGGATTGGAACGCAGGCTGGTCGGCAGGTCCGCGTGTGCCGCGTTGATCGCCGCCTGCACATCGCGCGCCGCGCCGTTGATATCGCGGTCGAGCCCGAACTGCAGGTTGATTCGGGTTGAACCCACCGTGCTCGATGAAGTCATCTCGGTGACGTCGGCGATCTGGCCGAGATGGCGTTCGAGCGGCGTCGCAACCGTGGTCGCGACGACTTCCGGGCTGCCGCCGGGAAGCTGCGCCCGCACCGAGATGGTTGGAAAATCGACCTGCGGCAGCGGCGATACAGGGAGTTGGAAAAACGCGACCGCGCCCGCTGCCGCAACCCCGAAGGTGAGCAGGATCGTGGCGACCGGCCGGCGAATGAACGGGGTCGACAGGTTCATTCCGCCGGGCTCCCTCGTTCGATGTCGCCGGCCGTGCCGTCAATATCGAAATAACGAGCCTGCAGTCGATCGAACCACAGATAGATGACGGGAGTGGTGAACAGTGTCAGCACTTGGCTGACCAGAAGGCCGCCGACGATGGAGATGCCGAGCGGATGGCGCAGTTCCGAGCCGACGCCGGTGCCCATCATCAAGGGGAGGGCGCCAAGGACGGCCGCCATGGTGGTCATCAAGATCGGCCGGAACCGCAACAGGCAGGCCTGGTAGATCGCCTCGCGTGGCGGTTTGTGCTCGTTGCGCTGCGCATCGAGTGCAAAGTCGATCATCATGATGGCATTCTTCTTGACGATGCCGATCAGGAGGATGATGCCGATAATGGCGATCACCGAGAGATCGTCGCCCGCGACGATGAGCGCGACCAGCGCGCCGATGCCGGCCGACGGAAGTGTCGAGAGGATGGTGATGGGATGCACGAAACTCTCGTACAGCACGCCAAGCACGATATAAACCGTGACGATCGCCGCGAGGATCAGAAGCAGTTCGTTCGAAAGCGACTTCTGGAAGGCGAGTGCCGCGCCTTGCAAGCGAATACTGGCGCTGATCGGAAGGCCGATTTCCTGTCTGGCCTGCCTGATCGCGTCGACCGCCCCGCCAAGCGAAGCGCCCGGCGCGAGATTGAACGAGATGCCGGTCGCGGGAAATTGTCCGAGATGATCGATCCGCAGCGGTGACGTGCCCTCGCGTATGTGGGCGACCACGGACAACGGAACCTGGCCGGGCACCGTGCTGCTGCTGGTCGAGGTCGGAACATAGATCGCGGAGAACGAATCCAGCGACGCTTTCAGCTTCGGATCGGTTTCGAGGATCACCCGATATTGGTTCGAGTTCGTGAAAATCGTCGAGACGATCCGCTGCCCGAAGGAATCGTATAGGGCGTTGTCGATGGTGGCGGGCGTGATGCCGAAACGGCCGGCGGTGTCGCGGTCGATATCCACATAGGCGGTCAGTCCATAGGCCGCGATGTCGCTCGATACCTGGGAAAATTGCGGCATCGAATTGAGCTTGTCCACCAACCGGGGTGCCCACACGGCAAGCTCGTCCGGATTGGCATCCTCCAGAGAGAATTGATATTGCGTTCGGCTCACGGCGTCATCGATGGTCAGGTCTTGGACCGGCTGCATATAGAGCGAGATGCCCGAGACGTCCGCAGTAGCCCGGTTGATGCGATCAATGATCGTCGTCACGCTGTTGGCGCGGATATCATGCGGCTTGAGATTGATGAGGAAACGGCCGCTGTTGAGCGTGATGTTGGTGCCGTCTACGCCGATGAAGGAGGACAGACTGTCGACGTCGGGATCCTTGAGAATGATCTCGGCAAGCGCCCGTTGACGCTCCGCCATGGCAGAAAATGAGATCTCCTGGGGTGCCTCGGAGATGCCCTGGATCAGGCCGGTGTCCTGGATCGGGAAGAAGCCTTTCGGAATAACGACATAGAGCCACGCCGTCAACGCCAGGGTGCCGAGCGCAACCAAGAGGGTCGCGCCTTGGTGGTCCAATACGTGGCGCAAAACATACGCATAGCCGTCGATCAGAGCATCGAACCATTCCCTGGTCTTGCGCTGGAACGTGTTCTCGTGCTCGTCGGCGGCCGGCTTGAGAAGTTTGGCGCAGGCCATCGGGACGAGCGTCAGCGACACCACCGCCGAGATCAGGATGGTGACGGCGAGAGTGATGGCGAATTCGCGGAACAGCCGTCCCACCACATCGCCCATGAACAGGAGCGGAATCAGAACGGCAATCAGCGAGATGGTGAGCGAGATGATGGTGAAGCCGATCTGCTCGGACCCTTTCAGCGCCGCTTCGAGAGGGGATTCCCCCTCTTCGATGTAGCGGGAGATGTTCTCGATCACCACGATGGCGTCGTCGACCACGAAACCCGACGAGATGGTCAGGGCCATCAACGACAGATTGTTGAGGCTGAATCCGAGCATGTACATGGCGCCGAAGGTGCCGACCAGCGACAGCGGCACCGAAAGACTCGGAATGATGGTGGCCCGCGCGCTGCGCAGGAATACGAAGATCACCAGCACCACCAGCACGACGGCGAGCATCAATTCGAATTCCACATCCTCGACCGACGCCCGGATGGTGATGGTGCGATCGCTGAGCACCGACACGTCGATCGACGATGGCAACGCAGCGGTGAGTTGCGGCAGCAGGCCCTTGATGGTGTCGACCACCTCGATGACGTTGGCGCCGGGTTGGCGCTGGACATTGAGAATGACCGCCGGTGACATGTTCATCCAGGCAGCAAGTTTGTCGTTCTGCGCCCCGTCGATCGCATTCGCCACGTCGCTGAGCCGCACCGGTGAACCGTTACGGTAAGCGATGACGAGGCTGCGATAGCCCGCGGCGGTCATCAACTGGTCGTTGGCGTTGATGGTCGAGGCTCGCATCGGGCCGTCGAAATTGCCCTTGGGAGTATTGACGTTGGCGTTGCCGAGCGTGGTGCGCAGGTCGTCGATGTTGAGGCCGTAGGCAGCGAGTTTGCGCAGGTCGGCCTGGATGCGGACCGCCGGTCGCTGGCCGCCGCTGATGGTCACAAGACCGACGCCGGGAAGCTGCGAGATCTTCATCGCGAGCCTGGTATCGGCCATGTCTTCGACCTGCGGCAGCGGCAGCGATTCCGACCGCAAGGCAAGCGTCAGGATCGGCGCATCGGCCGGGTTGATCTTCGCATAGATCGGTGGCGCGGGAAGATCCGACGGCAGCAGGTTGCCGGCGGCGTTGATCGCGGCCTGGACCTCCTGCTCGGCGACGTCGAGGCTGAGCTTGAGGTTGAATTGCAGTGTGATGATCGATGAACCGGCCGAACTTGCCGAACTCATCTGATTGAGCGCCGGCATCTGGCCGAGTTGGACCTCGAGCGGCGCCGTGACCGAGGATGTCATCACGTCCGGGCTCGCGCCCGGGTAGAAGGTCTGCACCTGAATGGTCGGATAATCGACCTCGGGCAGCGCGGCGAGAGGCAGGAACCGGTAGGCGACGAGGCCCGACAGCATGATGGCGATCATCAGTAACGTTGTCGCCACCGGCCGCAGGATGAAGGGGCGCGACGGGCTCATGGGTTGCTCACGGTTGACCGCTCAGGCGCCGAAGAGGGGATCGGGCGCAGCCGTCATGGCGGGCTCTGCGGCCGCTGCGATCCGCTTTGCGGACGGGTTGACGCGGGCGGTACGACCGGCGGACTGCCGGTGCCGCCGGCACCGGGGTTGCTGGGCGCGCGCAACGTGATTTTGGCGCCGTTGCGGAGTTTGTCCGCACCATCGATGACGACCTTGTCGCCCGGCGAAAGACCCGATTGCACGGCAACCCGGTCGGCGCTGGTCGGCCCGAGCATGACCGGCTTTACCGACACCGCATTTTGGGCATCGACGATATAGACGAAAGTGCCGGGCGCGCCGCGCTGAATGGCGCTGGTCGGGACGACAATAGTATCATGCAGGATGTCGATCAGCAGCTTGACGTTGACGAACTGGTTGGGAAACAGGCCATCGTCCTGGTTGGCAAACTCGGCGCGCAGCTTCAGTGTGCCGGTGGTGGTGTCGATCTGGTTATCAAGTGTTCTCAGCTCACCGGAACTGAGTTGGATCGTGCCGGTGCGATCGTAGGCTGTCACCGGCAAGGTTACGCCGGCGCGCATTCGTTTGTTAATTTGCGGCAGGTTGTCCTCCGCCACCGGGAAGATGACCGTGATGGGCTGCAACTGGGTGATGATGACGAGGCCGGTGGCGTCGGTCGGCGTCACGTAATTGCCCTGGTCCACCAGGCGCAGCCCAACCCGTCCGTTGACCGGAGCGATGATGTGGCAATACGTGATGTTGAGTTTCTGGGTGTCGATCTGGGCCTGATCGGAAATCACGTTGCCCTTGTCCTGAATCACCAGCGATATCTGGGTATCGAGTTGCTGTCTCGGGATCGCATTGGTCTTGGCGAGGTCCTGGTAGCGCTTGAGATCGAGTTCGGCGGTCTGCAGCAGCGCCTGGTCGCGCTCAAGGGCGCCCTGGGCCTGGGCGAGTGCAAGTTCGAAGGGTCGCGAATTGATCTCGGCCAGGAGATCGCCCTTCTTGACGATCTGGCCTTCCGTGTAAGCGACGCGAACGAGTTGGCCGCTGATCTGTGACTTGATCGTCACGGTCGCGAGCGAGGTCACCGTGCCGAGCGCGTTGAGCGTAATGTCGATGTCGCCCGATACGGCCGGCACTGCGACGACCGAGACGGGGCCCGACTCGTTGCGGCGGGCCGGCGCCTCGGCAGCCTGGCGCCCATAAATCCACCAGCCCAACCCGGCCGCCGCCAGGAGAACTAGAATCAGTCCTAATCGCCACCGCTTCTTTTCAGGAGCGATGCCCGTGGCCGGTTTAACGGCCGGGGCCGTCTTGGTGAAGTCGGTGGTGGTGGTGCGATCGTCCATGTCCTGCCATTCAACCCGGGGCAACCCGCGCAAGGCTCACGCACCGCACTCGCGGCGACTTGCCTCTATTGCGCGGATGAGACCACATATATGCATTCTCGCATAGGTCGACGCCCTTTTGCTAGATCGGCTGACGTGATCTTCAGGAAACAAACGCTACGGGAACAGACCTTACGGTCGCCTTTCCAAGCCATGAATTAAAATCAATGTCGTCGGCGTGAGTTGCAAACGCGCTGGGAAATGGGAACGCGGTTTTCCCTGGGTGGTCGGGCGGGTGCGCCTAAGCGCTTCGGGCCAAACCCAATTCCGCCGCGCCGCCGGTGCGGTGGCTGCGGCCCGCACCGGCGCGCGTTCTGGTTACGTCGAGGGTCGTGCGCTAATTCGCAGCCTCATGGCTCGCTGGCCAAGGTGCCTTCCGCAGCGGCCCCGCTCAATTGTAGCGCCGCTAGACCTCTATATCGCCGGGCTGCGCGGGTTCCTCGGTTGAGAAAATCCGCGCCGTCCAGCTCCGGTGTGGCTCAGGCTTCCTTGCCGCCGTTCCTCTTGCATTCGGAGCGGAACTTCTTGCGCTCCTTGCCGTGCAGGCCCTTGGTGTTGGCTTGGTCCGAGCAAGCCTTCGATATCGCCTTCTTGGCTGGATTTGCCGGCGCGGCCGCGGTGGTGGGAGGAGCGCCGGCAGCAGGCTTCGGCGCTTGCGCGAAGCAGATGCCGGTGCCGAGCAGCACGACGATCGCGGAGCCGACGATAGGTTGTAAAATCCTCATTGGGACCTCATGGGAGTTTGTTGCCGGTGATGGAGCATCGCTCAACCACGATGCCGCGAGACTTTAGCGACCAGCGGCGGATAGTTCAAAGATCAAATCGCCGCCTCACAGCAGCGTGCCGCGCAGGATCAGGGCCGCGACCCCGAAATAGATCACCAGCCCGGTCACGTCGACAAGCGTTGCGACGAACGGAGCGGATGCCGCTGCCGGGTCGAAGCGGAGTGCGCGCAACAAGAACGGCAACATCGAGCCCGCCATTGATCCGAAGGTCACGATGCCGACCAGGGCGCAGCCGACGGTCAGAGCGACCAGCATCCAGTGCTGGCCGTAGTCGTAGAGACCGAAAAACTGCCACAGGGATATGCGTGCCATGCCGATTACGCCAAGAATGGTGCCGAGCATGACACCGGTCGGCAGTTCGCGGAGCGCCACGCGCCACCAGTCGGTAAGGCGCACCTGATGGAGCGCGAGTGCGCGGATCAGCAACGAGGTCGCCTGGGATCCGGAATTGCCGCCCGAACTCATGATAAGGGGAATGAACAAGGTGAGGACGATCGCCTTCTCGAGTTCGCCTTCGAAGCCCTGCATGGCGGAGGCCGTCAGCATTTCCGACAGGAACAGCGCACAAAGCCAGCCTGCCCGCTTGCGGATCATCTTGGCGAAGCCGATGTCCATATAAGGCTCGTCGAGCGCTTCCATGCCGCCGAACCGCTGCACCTCCTCGGTCTGCCGCTTGACCATCGTATCGATGACGTCGTCGACCGTGACGATGCCGATCAGGTGGCCGGCGCCGTCGACGACCGGGACAGCGAGAAGATCGTATTTGGATATCAGCCGCGCGGCCTCGTCGCTGCTGGCGAGCGGCGATATGGTGACCGGCCGCCGCGTCGGCGCCGCCGAGAGGACCGACGCTTCGGGGTCGGCGGAGATGAGCCGGCGCAACGGGAGCGCCCGCAGCAGCACCTTGGTACGTGGATCGAGGATGTAAATCGCGTAAATGGTCTCGCGGGTGCGTTCGACCATGCGCACGTGTTGCAACGTCTGCGCGGCGGTCCAGTTGGCCGGCACGCTGACGAATTCGGTGGTCATGAGGGAGCCGGCGCTCTCCTCCGGATAGCTGAGCAGTTGGCGGACCGAAGCCGCAGTTTCGGCATCGAGCCGACGTCATGAGGTCGGAGCGCACCGGCTCGCCAAGTTCGCGGAACAGGTCGGCGACACGATCGGCCGACATACCGGTCAACAATGGCACGACGCGATCGCGCGGAATCGCCTCGATGATTTCGGCGGCGTGGTCGAGGCTCGGTGTGTCGAGCACTGCGACCGCGGTCTCCGGCGGCAGGTTCACCAGAACGGCGGCCGCGACCTGCGGAATATGCTCGTTGAGGACTTCGACGATATCGGCGGAGCGTTCATCGCCGAGCTTTGCCGCAAGGACAACCGGGTCGGCCGCGAGGTCGGACTCGGTCAAGGTCTCGCTCATCGATCGCCTCCACCTCACTTCGGGCCCCGCACGGGGGATCGGCCGCACCCGCGCGCCGCCGCGCGAGGCGCGCCGTTTCGACCCGGCGGCCGGCACCGGAATGACGGGTCCGACGACGGGTCTACTGTCGCCGGAACGGCAAGGGAAGGCGGAAAATCAGGTTTTGCGAAATTAGAACACAAGCCATCCCGCTGTCATCTTTAGGCGGGGCGGAGCAGCCGCGGCGGACGGCACAATTTGTCGGTCGGGCGGCAATGGCTGTAGGGGTTGGAAATCAGCTCACGAACAATTGGACCGCGGCCTCGGCGTTCGGCATCGATGCGGCGCCGAGCTTGAACAGGACGACGAAAGCAGCGGACACATCATGAAGCGGGTCGCCGTCTTGGTGATGAATTCGCCGCTGACCAGGGCTGCCGTTACCGGTTGATTGCGCGTTCCGGCACGGGTACCGGCATGGGAAATCTCGCCGATTGCTCTATTGGCCGGCGTGCGAGGCAAAAACCAGGCCTATCTCGTGGTTTATCCTGAAATTCAGTCGCGGCGGCGTTATTCCAGGTCGCGTCGACGGACCGGTCAGCCGGCCGCGGGGCGTTCGATCGGCCGCAGGGTCAATTCCACGCGCGTGCCGAATCGGAGCACGGTCAGGGGCACTGACCGGCCGACCCGGGAGCCGTCGAGGAGGCGGACCAGATCATCGATCCCGGCCACCGGCTCGTTGTCGAGCTTCACGATGATGTCCTGGGTGAGAAGGCTCGCGGCGGCGGCTGGGCTGTCCTTCTCGATCCCGGTCACCAGTGCGCCGAGCCGGTTTTCCAGATCGAATTCGCGCGCATAGCGGCGCGGCACCGGAACCGTCTGGGCCGACACTCCGATGTAGGCGCGGCGCACCCGGCCGTGGCGGATGAGTTCGCCCAGCACGAATTTCGCGGTATTGCTGGCGACCGCGAAGCAGATGCCTTGGGCACCCGCGATGACCGCGGTGTTGATGCCGACCACCTCACCGCGTGTATCGACCAATGGGCCGCCGGAATTGCCTGGATTGAGGGCGGCATCGGTCTGGACCACGTCGTCGATCAGCCGCCCGTTGGACGCGCGCAACGAGCGACCGAGCGCTGATACCACGCCGGACGTGACGGTGAATTCGAATCCTAGCGGATTGCCGATGGCGATCACGATCTGGCCGCGCCTGAGCAGCTTGGAATCGCCGAGCGGCGCCGAAACAAGATGGCGGGCCGCGGTCACCCGCAGCAAGGCGAGGTCGGTATCGCGATCCTCGCCGATCAGCCGCGCCTCCATGATGCTTCCCTCGCTGTCGGCGAGGCGGGCGTCGCGATGGCCGTGGATCACATGGCTGTTGGTCAGTACGAGGCCATCAGGCGAGATGACAACGCCGGAGCCGATGCTGCCGGACGGCTGACCATTGCGGGCGGTTTCGACCCGTACTACGGCGGGGCCGATGCGATCGACCACGTCGGCAATGCCGCGCGAGAGTGCATCGAGCTGGGCCGGCGCCCCGGCTTCAGGATGCCGATCCTCTTCGGTTTCGTTTTCCAAAATAGGGGATATATCGAGCATGGGGGTCACCGATTGTCATATGGTGTCGAAGCCGTTTTTTTAAAAGACACTGTGCCCGACCGCGCGGGCTGCGATGCGTTCACACCATGACGAGCCCGGATCGGATCGCGATCGCGACCGCTTCCAGGCGGCCGCTGGCACCGAGCTTTTCAGTCAGCGACGCAACATGGAATTTGGCGGTGTGGATCGATACGGCCAGCGCGTGGGCGATAGCCTTGTTTGAGGCGCCTTCAGCGAGGAGCGCCAGTACTTCGCGCTCTCGCGGCGTCAGCGCGGCCTGAGCCTCGTCGCCATCGGCTCGCTCCGGCCCGTCCGCCCACGCGCCGGAGAAGGGCGCATCGTAGTGTGCGGAGAGGTTGCTGCGCGCCATCACGGCAAGGCCGGCGGCAACCACCGCGATTACGGCGCCGAGCGTCGCCCCATCGATGTCTGCCGGCACAACGGCGCGCAGGTCGCACCGCCAGGTTTCCGCGCTTGCGCCGGGCGCCAGGGCGATGACCGGCGCTGCTGTCGTGACCGGCCGGTCGGCGAGCACGATATCGGCGTCGCCGCCCGCGGCGCCGGGACCGGCAATGTCGAAGTCGGCATCGTCGCAGGCCGCGGCGATCCGGGCTCGCAGCGCCCGATCCGCGATGCGAAGTGCGACGCGGATCGGCGGAGTTGGTGGCGGCGGCCGCAGCATAGGCCGGTTACGCGCGCGGACGCGATGCAATGGTCACGTCGACCTTGGTGCGGGCGCCCGCGCGGATCAGGTCGACGGCCGTCTTCTGCCCGACCGTCTCGGGTCCGAGCTGCTGATAGAGGCTGCGCAGGCCCGTCACCGCGGTGCCGCCGACGGCGACGATGATGTCGCCCTGGAGGATGCCGGCGGCCCCGGCCGGGCCGGCGGGATCGACGGTCACCACCATGGCGGCGCGGCGCGCTTCGACGCCATCGGACGCGGGCAGGGCAACGCGCTGCAGCCCGACCCCGAGATAGCCGCGGACGATGTGGCCCTTGTCGTTGATGGTTTGGGCGACGCGGGCGAGGGTGGTGGTCGGGATGGCGAGCACGCGGCGGCGCGGACCGAACACCGCCATGCCGATCAGGCTACCGTCGGCACCAACCAAGGCACCGCCTTCCGCCGCCGCCGGCAGCCGCGCGTCGATTCGCAGCTTGGCGTCTATGAGTCCGCCCTGGCTGCTGCGCCACGCCGCTCCGGCGAGCGACACGATTCCGAGCGCCGCGATAACGTCGCCATGGGTGCGGCCGACCGCGATAGCGAGATGGCCGGGCTGTAGGTTCGCCGCCACGGTGCGCGCCGCCAAGCCGGCGGGCGCAGCCGCACCGTCGACCGCGTAGCGTAGCACCGCGATATCGGTGCTGGGATCGCGGCCCGCCAGGGTCGCTTCGACCCGTTGTCCGTCGGGCAGCGTCAGTGCGAGGCCGGCGTCGTGTTCCACGGCCTCCTCGGCGGTCACCACGAGGCCGGGCTGCCAGATCAGTCCGCTCGATGGCCTATGGCCGCGGCCGTGAACCGCGACAATCGATCGGGCGGCGTCCGCGACCAACGCGGCCAAATCACTGGATAGTTGCAGGGATGTTTGAAGAGGTGAAGCGGTGTCCGTCATGGGTATCTCCTTTGTGTCCCGAAGGTGGGACGCGGCGCGGCCGCACACAACTGACCGGACGGCTAGGTGTCTTGCGTTTTGTCGGACCATGCCGCACAACCCGGCTTGCGGCGGCGCGACAACGGCGGAATCGGGCGGCCGGAGCGGGAGGCGGAAATGGATTTTGCGATGGCGCGCCGCGCGATGGTCGACGGCCAGATTCGCACCGCCGACGTCACCAATCTCACGCTCATTGCCGCGATGCTCGATATTCCGCGCGAACGGTTCGTACCCGACGGCATCGCGGCGCTGTCCTATCTCGATCGCGACCTGCCGCTCGACGGCGGAATCGGACCGGCAGCGGGGCGTGCAGGTGCGGGGCGTGAAATCGCGTCGCGCTGGCTTATCAAGCCCGTGGTATTGGCACGGCTGATCCAAGCGGCCGATCCGGCTCCGCAGGATCGCGCACTGGTTGTGGGGTGCGGCACCGGCTACTCGGCAGCCGTGCTGTCCCGACTGGTCGGCTCGGTGTCGGCGCTTGAAGAGAATCCCGCGCTTGCCGGCCGCGCCCGGTCCGCCTTATCGGCGCTCGGTGCTGCCAATGTTACCGTCGTCGAGGGCCCGCTCTCCGCCGGCTGGCCGGCGACGGGTCCTTATGAGATCGTTTTGATCGACGGCGGGGCTGACGTCATTCCCGAAACCGTGCTCGCCCAGCTTGCACCGGCGGGTCGGCTGGTCGGCGTCGTCGTATCCGGGCCGATGGGGAAGGCGATGTGTTTTCAGGCCGTTAATGGCGAAGTCAGTGGCCGCCCGGTGTTCGACGCGATGGCGCCGGTCCTGCCCGGCCTTAGCAAGACGCCAGCGTTCGTATTCTAGAGTGCCATCAATGGGGGTAGTTGTGCCAAATCCGGACGCCGGAACGAGCGTTCTCGAGTAAGTGTTGCGCTTATGCCCCAGTTGGGAATTTTCCAGGAGTTTGTGTGCGGACAGGGTATTGCTCCATAATGGAGTTGCGTATGGTCCGCCGTTGGTGATGTAGTTCCCACGGGGATGCGCGCCGGCGGCGTGGACGATTAGTGAGGTACGCTTTGGGGTTCGGGGGTCTGCAGCAGGCTGCGGCTTGGGGTGCGGTTATCGGGGCGGTGTCGTGGCTCGCAGGCTTTCCTGCGCTCTCGGACACACTCGACCAAGCGCTCATGAAGGCCTATCAGAACAATCCGCAGCTCAATTCCCAACGCGCCGTGGTGCGGCAAACCGATGAAGGAGTGCCGCAGGCATTGTCTGGCTACCGGCCGACAATCAGCGCGACCGGCTCGGTCGGTGAACAATATCAGAATACCGTGAGCAAGAGCGCTGGCCCAAACGGAGGGCCGGTTTACCCCCAAACTTCGGCGAACTTCGCGCCGAGCACTCTCGGGGTCACTGCAAGCCAGACGCTCTATAACGGATTGCAGACTGCAAACAAGGTCCGGCAAGCCGAGTCCAACACCTCGGCGGCACGCGAGACCCTTCGGGTCGCCGAGCAGACGATCCTGCTCAACGCCGCCACCGCCTATATGGACCTGCTGCGGGACGGTGCGCTCCTGGAACTGCAGCGGCGCAACGTCGAAGTGCTGCAGGAGCAGCTACGTCAGACCCGCGACCGCTTCATCGTTGGCGAAGTGACGCGTACCGACGTGGCGCAGGCTGAGACGCGCCTGTCGCAAGGGCGCGCGTCGGTGCTGACCGCCGAAGCCCAGTATGCGAGATCGAAGGCAACCTACCGCCAGGTCATCGGCGTCGAGGCCGCGACCCTGGTGCCGGCCTCGCCGGTTGACCGCCTGACGCCGCGACGGCTGATCGAGGCGGTCGAAATCTCCCGTGCCCGGCACCCCAGCGTAGGGGTTGCCATGTTTGGCATCGATGCGGCCGTTCTGCAGGTGAAGATCAACGAGGGCTCGCTCTATCCGGTGGTGGCACTTAACGCCAGCGTCCAGCAGCAATGGTCGCCCACCTTCTTAAGCGAAGTGCAGCAGTTTAACGCCTTCGTGCTGGGGCAGGTCACCGTGCCGATCTATTCGGGTGGATCGTCGTACTCGCTGATCCGCCAAGCCAAGGAAGCGGTCGGCCAGAAGCGGATCGACCTCGATTCTGCACGCGATGCCGTGCAAGCCAGTGTCGTGACCACGTGGGGCCAGCTTGAAGCCGCCAAGGCGCAGATTCTCGCAACCCAGGCCCAGGTGGCGGCGGCCGAGATCGCGCTCAACGGCGTTCGCGAGGAAGCTCGGGTCGGCCAGCGCACCACCCTCGACGTGCTCAATGCGCAACAGGATCTCGTGACCGCTCGCGCCGCGCTCGTCACCGCCCAGCATGACCGGGTGGTCGCGTCCTACACGCTGCTGGCCGCGGTCGGCGAGTTGAACCTGCCCAAACTCGGCATCAACATCCCGCTCTACGACCCGATGGTCCATTACGAGCAGGTCCGCGATGCATGGATCGGGGTGCGCATCCCCGACGGCCGCTGACGCAGGGTTGAAACGGCGTGTGACCAGCCGAACCGGTTAGCGGACCCGCAACGGGATTGGGCGTAACTCACGCGGGTTGCTTGCCTTCGAGCGGGCAATTGCGATACTTCGAATCTTACTGTCATGATCGGCCACGGATGATTCGCTGACCGGGATCAACCGCGATGCGCCGGTCGCAGTAGGAAAGTGGCGATGAATCAACCGGCCAAGGCGCAAGAGCCAACCATGGAGGAGATCCTCGCCTCCATTCGCCGCATCATTGCCGACGACGACGCCACCAAACCGGTTCCGCCACCTGCGAATCCCGCCCCGGCGAAGCCCACGGTCGTTGCGGCACCGGGCCCGTCCAACAGCCAGGACGACATCGACGCCATGCTGGCCGGGTTCGACGCGGAGCCAAAAGTCGTACCGACACCCGCGCCGGCACCGACACCCGCACCCGCGCCCGCACCTGCGCGGCTTGAGCCGCCGGCCGACGTGCTCGAACTGACCGAATCGATGCAGTCGAAGGCGGCGCCTTTCGGTGCCATCGATGGGCCCCCCGACCTGATGTTCAGCGAAGCTCCGGAACCCGCCGAGCCGGCTCCGCGCCCCGCCGCGCCAGCGCCACCCGCGTACGATCGGACCTTGTTGTCGCCCCGCACCACCGCGGTTGTCGACATGGCATTCAATTCGCTTGCTCACACGGTGCTGGCGCAGAACTCCCGCACCCTTGAGGACTTGGTCCGCGAGATGCTCAAGCCGATGCTGAAGGCGTGGCTGGACGACAACCTTCCCAATATGGTGGAGCGACTGGTGCGCGCCGAGATCGAGCGCGTCTCGCGCGGTCGGGGATAAGAGCGCGCCCTCCGCGGTTCACTTCGCCTGACGGCGATGCGCGAGCCTCCCGGCGAACCAGAGGCCGAGCGCCGGCAACAGCAGGCCGGCTACGACGAAGACGGGCACCGCGCCGTACCGGTCCATCACCGGGGCCACCACGGCGATCCCCGCTGGTTGTCCAAGATAGAGCGCTGCCGAGAACATGCATACGCCGGTGGCGCGCGCCTGCGGTGCCATCTGGGTGGCATTTGTCTGGAGCGTATTGTGGAGCATGTAGAAGCCGAGGCCGATCAAGGTGACGGCGAGCGGCGTCACCCACCATACCGGCGCAATGGCGAGCATGAGATATGCGATCCCGAGCGTGCTGCCGCCATAAGCCGCAAGTCCGATCTCGCCGAATCTTCCGTAAATCTGCTGCACGAAGCCCGCATAGATCAGCCCGCCGACGCCGAACGCCGCGATGACGACGCCGACCATGGTGAAGCCGAGGCCGAACCGCCGGTGCAAATCGGCGCCCACATAGGCGAACGCACCGAACATGAACGCGCCTTCGAGGAACGCCGCGAGCAGCGTGATGCGCGCCCACGGGGTTTCAAGAATCCGCCGGTAGCCGGCGATGATGCCGGACGTTTGGGATGCCGGATTCGGCAGCGGCCGGGTCAACGGATTGATCTTCAATTCGTAGAACAGACCCGCAGCCGCCAGCGCAAACAGGACGGCGAGGAGGTAGAACACCGAGCGCCAGCCAAGCGCGTCGCCGACGATGCCGCCGGCCGCTTGGCCGAACAACTGTCCGATAATCTGGCCCGACAGATAGCGCCCGAGCACCTGCTGGCGTCGTTCATAGGGCACGACGTCGCCGATAAACGCGATGCCGAGCGGAATGATCCAGGCGGCGCAGGTCGCGGTCGCGACCCGGGCGATCGTCAGCGTCGTCAACGAGGAGGTGAGGCCGCACGCGAAGGTGAGCACCGCGCAGCACGCCGTGGCGATGGCGATCATGCGGTATTTGCCGAACCGATCGCCGACCGGCCCGGTGACGAGCTGCATAGCGCCGTGCACCACCGCATAGGCGGAAACCACGATCGAGGCCGCACCAACTGTGATGTCGAAATCCGAGGCGATCTGCGGCAGCAGCGAGTTGGCGACCCGCACCATGGCCTGGCTGGCGAAACCCGCCACCGCCAACAGCACGATGGCGCGCGTCTCGGAAGGCACCGGAATGGACGGGGAGGGCGCGAGCACGGCTCTATTTCGATGGCGTTGACGGTGGCGTAAAGGGCGGCTGGGCGACGATCGCGACCCACGTTGGCTAAGAGATGGGCCGAAAGCGTGGCTACACTAGAACTATAACGGAACGCGCGGAGCGCGGGCCATGTTTCCCCGATCACGGGCCATGTCGCGTAAGCATGCGACCCGAGAGGGCGGCGCCGGGTGGTCAGCCCGCACGCATCTGCCCCGCAAGAGTGACGGCCGTCACCAAAAGGTCGATTGCACCGCTTCGTCCGGCGATTTTGGTGAACATCGCGCAGCGCCCATGGCACCAACGCAGATCAGGACCTCAATCATGGGAGAGAGCCATGTCCAACATCACCACCACGAGATTGACCTTCGCCGCCGCCATCGTCCTTGCCACCGCTGCCCCGCTTTCAGCATTGGCGCAACAGCCGCAGCAGCCACCCCAGCAACACGCGCAACCGGCGCAAAAGGTGTCCCCTCCGAAGCCATATCCGGTCATCGCCGTAACTTTGCCGCAGCCTTATGCGGATCCCGGTTTCGAGGCATTCCGCAAGCAGCTTGCCGCGATCGCGGCCCGCAAGGATCGCGGCACGCTCGCCCGTCTTGTCGCCAACGATTTCTTCTGGATGGGCGCGCAGGGCGACAAGGCCAACCGGAAGAAATCCGGCATCGACAATCTCGCGGCGGCGATCGAACTCGACGGCAAGGACGGGTCGGGTTGGGAGGTGCTCGCCGAGGCTGCGAACGACGCAACGCTCGAGGCCATCCCGGATCGCAAGGGCGTCATGTGCGCCCCGGCAAACCCGACGTTCGATGAGAAGGCGGCGGAACAGGTCGCCAGGGATACCGGAACGGAGGCGAACGACTGGGGTTATCCGGCCAAGTCCGGCGTCGAAGTTCGCGCCGCCGCGCAGGCCAACGCCGCCGTGATCGATCGGCTCGGGATCAACCTGGTGCGCGTCATGCCGGACCAGTCGATGGGCGCAAATGCGTCGTCGCAGGCTCTGGAATATCTGCGTGTCGTTACCCCGTCCGGGAAAGTCGGATTTGTGGCCGCCGACGCAATCTCACCGCTCGGCAGCGACCAGCTCTGCTACCGCAATGACGCCGGTGGGTGGAAAATCGTGGGCTACGCCGGCGAAGAATAGTCGTCGACTTGCCTGGAATTGCGATCACATTGAGGCCTCGCCCTCACCGGCGAGGCCAAATTGTTAGGTCGCACCTGCGCAGGCTGACGCGACGCAAAGTGGCTGCGCCCAACCGTTGACAAGGCCCACGGTGCGGCGCTTTTAGGCGCTCCCGATGCCGGAAGCCCGAAATGATTGAAAAGACCTACAGCCCTGGCGAGATCGAGAGCCGCGTTTCCGCAGCCTGGGAGGAGGCGCAGGCATTCGCGGCCGGTCGCCCGGAGCGGCGCCACGCCAAGCCTTATTGCATCATGATCCCGCCGCCCAATGTGACCGGCTCGCTGCACATGGGGCACGCGCTCAACAACACGCTGCAGGACGTTCTGTGCCGGTTCGAGCGGATGCGCGGACGCGACGTGCTGTGGCAGCCCGGCACCGACCATGCCGGTATCGCCACCCAGATGGTGGTCGAGCGCCAACTCATGGAGCGCCAGCAGCCCTCGCGCCGCGAACTGGGCCGGGAAAAGTTCCTGGAGCGGGTGTGGGAATGGAAGGCGGAATCCGGCGGCGTCATCGTCAACCAGTTAAAGCGCCTCGGCGCCTCCTGCGACTGGTCGCGCGAGCGTTTCACCATGGACGAGGGCCTGTCCCGTGCGGTTCTCAAAGTTTTCGTCGAACTCTACAATGAGGGGCTGATCTACAAGGACAAGCGCCTCGTCAATTGGGACCCCAAGCTCATCACTGCGATTTCCGACCTCGAAGTTCAGCAGGTTGAGGTGAAGGGAAGCCTGTGGCACATCAAGTATCCGATCGCGGGCTCCGACGAATTCATCGAGGTCGCCACCACGCGGCCCGAGACCATGCTGGGAGACACCGCAATCGCGGTCCATCCGGACAATGAACGGTTCAAGCATCTGATCGGCAAGACCGCGATCCTGCCGCTGGTCGGCCGGCGCATCCCGATCGTCGGCGACGACTACGCCGATCCCGAAAAGGGTACCGGCGCCGTGAAGATCACGCCCGCCCACGACTTCAACGATTTCGAGGTCGGCAAGCGCCATCACCTGCCGATGGTCAGTGTGCTCGACAAGGAAGCCAAGCTCGACCTCGACGGCAATTCGGCGTTTCTGGAGCACATCGCCGCCTCGCCCGAACTCGACGAAACGCTGACGCTGCACAATCTCGACCGCTTCGTCGCGCGCCGCAAGATCGTCGAGCGACTGGAGGCCATGGGCCTCCTCGTCAAGATCGAGCCGCAAACTCACATGGTGCCCCACGGCGAGCGCTCCGGCGCCGTCATCGAGCCGTTCCTTACCGATCAGTGGTACGTCAACGCCAAGGAACTGGCGGCCCCGGCGCTTGCGGCGGTGCGCGACGGCCGCACCAAATTCGTTCCGGAGACCTGGGCGAAGACCTATTTCGACTGGATGGAGAACATCCAGCCGTGGTGCATCTCGCGCCAGCTGTGGTGGGGGCACCAAATCCCGGCCTGGTACGGGCCGGACGGAAAAATCTTCGTGGCCGAGACCGAGGAGGAGGCGGTGTCGCGGGCCCTCGGGTATTACGCCGAGACCGAAGCGATCACCCCGATGCAGGCTCACGACATGGCGCTCGATCCGGACAGCCGCGCGCCATTCCTGATCCGCGACGAGGACGTGCTCGACACTTGGTTCTCCTCGGCGCTGTGGCCGTTCTCGACGCTGGGCTGGCCCGACGCGACCCCCGAGCTTGCCCGTTACTATCCGACCGATACGCTCGTCACCGGCTTCGACATCATCTTCTTCTGGGTCGCACGCATGATCATGATGGGCCTGCACTTCAGGGATGAGGTGCCGTTCTCGACCGTCTACATCCACGCGCTCGTCCGCGACGAGAAGGGCGCCAAGATGTCGAAGTCGAAGGGCAACGTCATCGACCCGCTCGCGCTCATCGACACTTATGGCGCCGATGCGCTGCGCTTCACGCTTGCCGTCATGGCGGCGCAGGGCCGCGACATCAAGCTCGCCGCCTCGCGCGTCGAGGGCTATCGCAATTTCGCGACCAAGCTCTGGAATGCCTGCCGCTTCGCGGAGATCAACGGCTGCGCGACCCTGCCGGGATTCGAGCCCGGCGAAGCGGAGGAGACGCTCAATCGGTGGATCGCCCACGAGACCGCGCGGACCGCGAAGGAGGTGACCGAGGCGATCGCAGCTTATCACTTCAACGACGCTGCAAACGCGGTTTATCGCTTCGTGTGGAACGTCTATTGCGACTGGTACCTGGAACTCGCCAAGCCAGTGCTGCTTGGTCCCGACAGTGCCGCCAAGAACGAGACCCAGGCCATGGTGGCATGGGCGCGCGACCAGATTTTGGCGCTGCTGCATCCCTTCATGCCGTTCATCACCGAGGAACTTTGGACGGTGACGGCCGAAGGCGGCGTCGCCCGCGAGGACCTTCTGACGTTATCGCCATGGCCGCTGTTCATGGGCCTCGAAGATGAAGCGGCCGAAGCCGAGATCGGATGGGTGGTCGATCTCGTTTCCGCGATCCGCTCGGTGCGCACCGAAATGAACATCGTGCCGGCGATGCTGATTCCCTTAGTGCTGGTCGCGCCCGCACCCGCGACCGACGCGCGCGCCAAGCGGTGGGCCGACGTGATCAAACGCATGGCCCGCATCGACAGCCTCGCGGCGGCTGATGTACCGCCCGCCGGCGCGGTGCAGTTGCTGGTGCGCGGCGAGACGGTGGCGTTACCGCTCAAGGGCGTCATCGACCTTGGCGCCGAAAAGGCGCGGCTCGAAAAAGAAAAGGCCAAGGCCGAAGCCGACATCGCCCGCGTCGATGCCAAGCTCGGCAACGCGGACTTCATCGCCCGCGCACCCGAGGAGGTGATCGAGGCCGATCGCGAAAAACGCGAGGAGGCAGCGGAGCGGCGGGCGAAAATAATCGAGGCGCTGGAGCGGTTGAAGTTGGTGGAGTGAATTCGTAGGGCGGGTTCGCTTCCTACTGATCACGATCAAGCATGGCGCTGCCGATTTCGGGAGATGACGGCCAATGGCCGCGGCGGCGCCCAGCGTGTTCGAGGTAAGCTTCGAGGTGCGCCGGGTCGGGCTGCACCGGCCGACCATCCTTCAGGAATAGCAGCCCTTCCTTTCCGGCCGGCATGGCGCGGACAAAAGCATCCGCGTCATCAAGCGCCCCACGCAGATGCCGCGCCACCACTCCGGCGTCGAGCGGCTCGATCACGTCGAGATCGGCATAGTCGTCCTGGCGATAGCGGGCATTGCGGCGGATTTCCGCGATCAAGCTCTCAGGCGAAAAGCCGGGATCTTTTGCGACTGCCGCCCACATCACGGCGCCAAGCGGCATGTGCCGGTCATGGACGGTGAGCAGATCGATCACGTCGCGCGGTTCGCGGCGGCCGGCCGCGGCTAGAGCTTTGTTCGTCGCGATATCGACGACATGCAGAACATATCCGAACACCTCGTCGCGAACCGTCGGGTAAAAGCGAAAATCGCTGTCGCGGGCCCATTCGAGTTCGCATGGTCTCGCCGCTTCGCTCGACGAGTGCGCCGTGAATGCCGGGCTCGCGTCGCAACCATCGTACCATGAAGTCCGCTTCGATGAGCAACGAGATGTCGGCATCGGCCGCTGCCGCAACGCTTTCTTCGCGATCGTGGAAGATATCGATATCGTCAGATAGTCGCGGTCCGTCGCGATTGAGCGGCACCCCGCCGGCAACGTAGCTTTCCGGATTGCGATGCGCGGCCAACAGAACGAGAATATCGCTTTGAATCCTAGAGAGCGGCACGGCAGGCCTGCTCGATCTCGACCGCGAGCGCGCGGGATTGCAGGTTGCCATCGCGGCGCAGGCTTTCGGCGACCACGAGCGCCTGCGCGATCGTCGGCGCTCCGCTCGGCCGACGGCTCCATAGCGCCTGCGCGCCGAATTCGCGGAATGCCCGATGGTAAAGGCGAGTGATGTCATCGGGGGCCGGCCGGCCGGCGCCAAGCTCCTTCAGGTCATCGACGTTGCGGGTGTCGGTCGTCGCAGCCATGACCCGTTGCTAGCAATCCGCGGCAGCACGGACAAGAGCGGCCGCGCCGCGGGCTCCGACGTCGAACCGCCGCCGTTTAGAATCCGCCGCCCCGGCTCGGTACGCTGACGATGCGGTTGTCGATGTGGCGTACCCCGGTGATACGCGAGGCGACCTTCTCGGCCTTGGCGCGCAGGCTGCCGGTCGACGAGGTGGCGCTCAGCGTAACCTTGCCGTTGGCCGCCGATACGTTGACGCCGGTCGGCGCCATGCTGAGCCCGATCTCCTCGGTCAGCGCAGTATTGATTCTCGCCTCCAGAAGCCGATTGGCAAGCGCGGAACGGGTGGCAAAGGAATCCCGGTACCGCGGATGGGCGGCGAGCGCGCAGACCGCGCTCACGCAGGCCTCGACCGGCAGCCGTTCGGTGTTGAGAACGACGTGGTAGAGCAGGGGGTCCTCCTGAGCGACGTCGAACGTGGCGCGCATCGCGCGAGCGTGCGCGGCGTCGAAACGCTCGACCGCCTGGCGCACGGTATCGGGATCGGCGACGCCGAGCCGCTGCATCATGACGCGCACGCGAAAATCCATCGGCGCGCAGACCCGCAGGCTGATGACTTGGGGCATTTCGCGCAGGAGGGTTGCGGCGCCCCAGCCGCGGATCAGCACGTCGCCCTGCTGGGCGAGGCGCAGCATTTCCTCGCAGGTGTAGCGCGACAGCTTGCGCCGATTGATCAGCCAGCGCTCGAAAATCGAGGCCTGGCCGTCCACATAGCGGGTCACCGTGCTCTGCTCGATGCCAAGACGCTCGGCCACTTGGTTGGTGACGATCTCGGAGTGGATGATCCTCAGGTTTAATTTCGCAGCAATTCCAGCCGCTACCTCGGTTCCAAGGGATCCGAGTTCTCTTGTCATCGCAATCACGGTCATGCCGGCATCCTATGCAGCTGGAAGGGACATAAATTTCTCATAAATAAGATATCACAAAGTTACGAAATTGGAATAGCGCAGAGTATGCCGGGCGCGCCGTCCTTGGCCACCGCTAAAGTCCATCTGATCGATAAACTTATGAATCTAATCAATCGGTTAGATCGGAATGCGCAACGCCCGCATTGGCTCAACGCGCAAAAAAATGTCGCCCTATCACCTTACTCAGCGCATTCCGAGGAATGGGTCGGACGCGACATCGGCGGCCGATGTTGCGCGCATCCCGGCGCGAGTCGTCAGCGGGGCCTTGAGGGACGACTTGTCGGCTTGATCCTGGCCGGGAATCGGGAATGCGTAGCCCAGGATGGTTTTGACGATGAAGCGGTCGGAACCGCCCGTGATGCCGTAGCCGAGGCCGAAATCAACGTCGATTTCGCCGACCTTGAAATCGACCACCCCGAACACCTGGTGTGACTGCTGCTGGAAGGAGGGAAAGCTGCCCGGTGCTCCGAGATCGGCATAGTATTCAATGCCGATAAAGACATCATCGCCAAGCTTCCGCGCCAAGCGCGCCGCCGGTACGAAATCAAACGTGCCGAGCGTGCCGAAGCTGAGGTCGACGATCGGGTTGACGATGAATTCCCATTGCGGATTGCGCCATCCGATAATGGGCCGGATTTCCATGGCGAATCGCATCTGGCCGAACGGCGGCGTCGGAAAATCGTATTCGAAATTGAGCCCGTAGAAGAAGTCCTTCTTGGCGGCGTCGGGAGTGACGAGCAGCGTTCGTAATTTGAAGGCGTTGGACAGGAGCTGGTCCTCGGCGTTGACCGCCCACGGTACGTAGAGTCCGAGTTCGAACCACGGCGTGATGCCCCAGGCGAACTCGGGCGTGCCGTTGAGGGCATGGTTCGGAACGAGGCCGCCGGGGAATTCCGGCTGGGTGTGGCCGATAATCGTGTAATTGAGATGTTGCTGGACGGTGAATTGACCGACTTCGGCGATTTCGGCGTTGTAGACCTGGATCTCGTCAACTGCCCGCGCGGGCGCCGGACCGATTATCGCGGTCGCAGTGGCGGCAAACATCAGCGCGCCGCCACGCCGCATCGTGAAATCCCAACCCAACCAATTCTTATTGAGCCGCATCACCGAGCCTTCAGCAATAACCGTACGCAAGGCCGTACTGTTTGGAAGAATTCTAAATCTAGTTTGGAACGATTCCAAATCACATTTTGGATAGTGCAGGGTGGCTCGCTTGGGACGCGTTGCCGGCCCGCTTTGGCGGCGATCGCGCCGCATGCTAATCTCGCCGCGATGGCGACAGCGGCGTGTCGCGGCGGAGACGGTGCTATGAAAAAGGCGCTCGCCGGCGCGATTGTCGTCGCCGGCATCGGCCTCATGATCGCCCTGATGGCGGGTTCCGCGAGTGTGCTCGGTGTTCGCGCGCCCACCGGCCCCGCCACCTACGCGGCCTCTGGATTCGACGAAGAGAAGTGGCCGTTCCTGCTCGACCAATGGGGAGTAGGCAAGGCCTTCGTCTGCGCGCCGGCGGACTGCGGCGTCAAAGTCGAACTCTATATCCGGCCGAAGATCGGCTTCTGCAATTGCGCCACCGGCGTTTCCGACGACCAGGAGCTGGAGCGGGTCGCCGACACCGATCTCGTCACCGCGAACGCCCTGCCGCTTGGTCCCGGCCGTCCTGTCACGGTCGGCTGGATGAAGGGCTTGAGCCGGCGCTACCAGGCGTCCGGCGGGAACCTGCTTTCGGTCGCCTTCAACGACCAATGCGATGTGGTGGTGGCCTTGGCGACGCTTGGCACCGGCGATCCGGCCGTCATCGAGCCGGCCGTGCTGGGTTTCCTGCGCAGCGACCCGATGGTGCGATGGGCGAAGAAAGAGCTCGGCCTCGAATTCGCGCAGCGGGTGTGGTGATATCCGGGTGGGCCGCGGCCGCTCTTCGGAGTGCCGCGATTTCCTTGGCTGATGGACCCACGAGCGCACTGCTTCGGGATACGACGATTGGCATTTGCCCTTACCAGCGCAATCTCGTTCGGCTAGAATGGCGGCAACGATCGGGGGAAGCTCGCCACGGCCCGTTGCCGGCGCCGGCATTCCTCCGGCAACGAACATCAGGGGGAGGCGATCGTGATCAGACTCTTGCAAAACCGCAATTTCGTCTACGGCGCCGCGCTCGCGACCGGCATTGCGGCGCTCGGAATCGGCCAAGCGCTGGTGCGGATGCGCGCCGAGGCGCAGACCTCGACCGTGCAGGCGCCGGTCTTCGAAGTCGATCCGCTGTGGCCGAAGCCGCTCCCCAATAACTGGTTGCTCGGCTGGACCATCGGCATCTGGGTCGATGAGCTCGACCACATCTGGGCCGTCCAGCGTGGTGCCGGCGGACTGCACAATAACGAGCGCGGCGCCGAACTCACGCCGCCGCTCGCCGATTGCTGCCGCACCGCTCCGCCTGTCCTGGTCTACGATTCGGATGGCTCGCTGCTGCGGACGTGGGGCGGTCCGGGTCCCGGCTACGAGTGGCCGCAATCGATGCACGGCATCCATATCGACTACAAAGGCAACGTCTGGCTTGGCGGCAATGGCGAGAAGGATGCGCAGATCCTGAAGTTCACCAATGACGGCAAGTTCATCATGCAGGTCGGTCATTCCGGTGGCAATAAGGGGAGTAACGATCTGGAGAACTTCGGCCGCGTCGCCAAGATCTGGGTCGATCCGAAGACCAATGAGGCTTATGTCGCGGACGGCTATCTCAATAAGCGCGTTGCGGTGCTCGACGCCGACACCGGCAAGATGAAGCGCTACTGGGGCGCCTATGGCAACAAGCCGGACGATACCAATCTCGGCCCTTACGATGCCAAGGCGCCAGTAGCGCAGCAGTTCCGCAATCCGGTTCACTGCATCGCCGGTTCGGTGGATGACCTGATCTATGTCTGCGATCGCCAGAACGACCGCCTCCAGGTGTTCCGGCCGGACGGCACCTTCGTAAAGGAGGCGTTCTACGCCAGGAACACCCGCGGCGCCGGCGGCGTGTGGGACATCGTGTTCACGAAAGATCCGCAGCAGAAGTTCATCCTGCTGGCGGATGGCCAAAACGAACGCATTCGCGTCATCGTCCGCGAGACGCTGGAGGAAATAACCTCGTTCGGCGATGGCGGGCGCCAGCCCGGCCAGTTCTACGGCGTCCATAGCATCGCGTTGGATTCCAAAGGCAACCTCTACACCACCGAGACCTACGAGGGTAAACGCGTCCAGAAGTTCATCTACAAGGGCATTGGCTCGGTGCCGAGCTATCAGGGCGTGGTGTGGCCGAAGCGGTCGTAAGCGTCGAAACAAGTCCATCAGTATTGCAAATTCGTGATGTCGCGGTGGCCTTCAACAATGTTGACGACCTCGAAAGTGTCGTCGACGTATCGAAAGAAAATCACGTAGCCCTTGAACGAAAAACTGCGGATGTCGGGCCGCAGTTCCAAGCGAGCGCGGCCGAGGGTGCCGGGCAGTGCCGCAAGTTGACGGCACTTCAGGCGTACATCGCCGACAAACCGCCGTCCGATACCGAGATTGCCGCTTTCCCGGGTGATGTATTCGAGAACGTTCATCAAGTCTGCTTGAGTCGACGGCAGCATTCTCAAGCGCGGCACCTCAGAACCCATCCTTTCCGAGTTGCGTGGCCTTTGCTTCGATGGCGGCGTCGATGTCCGCTTCGCTCGCCTCGCCGCCCGCTGCGATGGACGCATCGAGCGTCGCGCGCAACGCCTTCAACTTGGCCTCGCGTTCCTCGACAAGACGGAGCCCTTCGCGGACGACCTCACTAGCGGAGCCGTAGCGGCCCGCTCGCACGATGCTCTCAACGAAAGCTTCCCAACGGTCGCCAATCGAGACGTTCATATGTGCCTCCGATCGCATGATAACAATAAATGCGCAATTTATGTTATTCTTTCATCCTAAGCGGCAGTCTTGCGCCAGACCGGAATTCGCTGCGATCTGCGAATTTATCAGCGAATTCTGCAAAAGGGGGCGCCGATTCGGCTCTTTTGGGCGGCAGCGGCGCCACATCGCCGTGCAACATCAAGAGGTTGCCGTCAATTCGCTGCTCGATCGGATAGCAGCGAATTTCGCGCGCCGAAACAGCGAAACGTCGCGCGGAGCAGCCAATTATCAGGGTATTGCCCCTCAACACCATCGCTGTGCCGGTAAATGCCATTGCCACCGCCCATCTTGTGCTTGCCGCAAACCCATACAATAGGCCTATTCCTATTATCTGTCAACCGGATTTCATTTTTTGAGTTCCGCCGTTGCGGCAATCGGGCACTTGGGTACGATTTGCGCAAAGTCCGCTGCGAAACGGACTTAATCAATGGGAGGACTCAATGAACCGAAAAACCCCGACGCAGAACGGTGGCCAAGCCAACGGCGATCATCATCCGGTCCACTCGAAAATAAATCGCTCTGCCGGCTCGTCGCGGCGCGACTTTTTCAAATCGGCGGCCGGGGCCGCAGCCGCGACGTCGGCCGGTCAGTTGCTTGCCGATCAGGCCGCCGCCAAGGCTCTTCCAGACAGAGGCGACGTGTTCGAACGTCTGAATCGCTCCAAGAACGATCCGAAGCGAAGAATACTGATCAAGGGCGGAACGGTGCTGACGATGGACCCGGCCGTCGGCGATTTCGCGGTAGCCGATTTGCTGATCGAAGGCGGCACCATCAAAGCGGTCGGGCCGAATATCAAAGCGTCGGATGCGGCGGTGGTCGACGCATCCGACACCATCGTGATGCCGGGCTTCGTGGATTCGCATCTCCACATGTTTCAAACCAATATCCGCAGCTATTTTGCAGACGCCGGATATTTTGGTTCGGCGCTCTACCCCGATTATCGCCGGGCGTCCGCCGTCGGCGGAGTCTTTGAAAAATATACGCCTGAAGACGCCTATCTGGGGCAGTACGTCGGAGCGGTCGGAAATATCAATGGCGGCGTCACCACAGTGGTGGACATGTCGCAGATTTCGCATACGCCGGAGCATAGCGACGCCAGTATCAGGGCTTTCGTGGATGCCGGACTCCGCACCGTCTATGCCTATACGGGCGGCGCCGGCAGCGGCGTCGAGACCTCTGCTTTTCCGCAGGACATCCATCGATTGAAGCGCAGTTACTTTGCTTCGAATGACCAAATGGTGACGCTCGCCCTCAATACCGGCGTAGATGCGAAGCGCATTCAACTTGCCAGGGAGGTCGGAGTCCCGATCTTCACGCACGTCAATTTCGATGAAGCCGGACTCCAGCTTGAAGCGCTTGCGCAATCAGGGCTGCTGGGTCCGGACTGTACCTACGTCCACGTTACACTGTTGCGCGACAGCACCTGGAAGACGATTGCCGACACCGGGGGCAAGGTTTCGTTGTCCACGATCGCCGAGCAGACCGTCGGCGTCGGAACCCCCGCGATACAGGAGGCGATCGACCATGGCATTCAAGGCAGGACGAGCTTCGGCACTGACGCCGAATTGTTCATGACCTGTGACTTCTTTTCGCAAATTCGCGCGGCCTTCACGGTGCAACGGCTCCTGGCGTTGCGGGCGTCGAACAACGGCCAGGTGGCAACTCCACGTCCGATCTCGTGTCGCGAAATCCTGGAAATGGCTACCATCGGGGGTGCCCGCGGGGCGAACCTGGATCACAAGGTCGGCACCCTGACGCCGGGAAAGCAAGCCGACATCATCACGCTGCGCACGGACAGGATCAATGTCTCGCCGGTCTCCAATGTTGCGGGCGCCGTCGTGACACTGATGGACACCAGCAATGTGGACACGGTCTTCATCGGCGGTAGGGTCATGAAGTGGCGAGGTCAGCTCGTCGGCGTGAACGTGCCAAAAATGCTTAAACAAATAACGGCATCGCGCGACCAATTGCTCAAGCGCGCCGGTTGGCCCCTGGAACCATTCGGGACCTGTTGCTCCCATCAAGGACAACTCGGGGCGCTCCCGTAGCAACACGATACTCATTCCCGTTGGTCCAACAGCCCGATAAGTTTCGCGCAGTCCGCCGCGACGCGCTCCTCGGAAACATTGGTGACCCCGAGTAGCAGTCCTCGCGGGCGCGGGCGCGACACGTACCAGGGCGACAGCGCGACCGGGGCGAGGCCGTCCGCAAGGGCTTGGGCGGCGATCTCCGTGTCGTTCGCATCTTCGGGAAGCTGCAGGCGCACCGAGAGGCCTCCGGTGGCTTGGATGCGCATGGCCGGGTTCGCCGCCTGGCGCAGGCAGGTCGCCAGCGCGTCCCGCCGCGCCGCGTAGAGGCGCTTCATGCGGCGCAGATGACGCAGATAGTGGCCGTCCGCCATGAATACCGCGACCGCCCGTTGGATCGCGGCTGCGGGCGCCGGGGCGAGGCAGGCGGCGGTTTCGGCGAAGATCGACGCGAGCTCTCGCGGGACGACCAGGAAACCGAGCCTGAGCGCCGGCGTGATCGTCTTGCTGAAGGTGCCGGCGTGCAGGACTCGGCCATCCGGATCGAGCGAGGCGAGGGCAGGGGTGGCGCGGCCCTTGAGCTGAAGCTCGCTCAGATAGTCGTCCTCGATGATCCAGGCGCCGGCGTCGCGCGCCCACTCCAGCAGGGCCAATCGGCGCGGGAGCGACATCGTCATGCCGAGCGGCGCCTGCTGGCCGGGCGTCACGATCGCGACCGCGGCCCGCGGCGCGCGCCGGACCGCCTCGGCAACGTCCAGGCCTTCGGCGTCCACCGGGATCGGCGACACCGTCATGCCGGCACGTTCGAGCGCGTTGCGCGTCAGCGGAAAGGCAGGGTCTTCGAGCCACGCGGTGCCGCCTTCAGGCCGCAGCGCGCGCAGCGCGAGGCCGAGCGCGCCGGCGTAGCCGGCCGTCACCAGCACCTGTTCGGGCACGCAGCGGATGCCGCGGGCGATCGCCAGATAGGCGGCGATCTCCTGCCGCAGGTCCGGCTGGCCGCGCGGGTCCGGATAGCAAACCGACGCCGCCGCGGCGGTCCGGGCGCTTCGCGCCATGATGCGCGACCACAGTTTGTACGGAAACGCGTCCTGCGCCGGCACGCCCATCTGGAACGGCAGCGGCGGGGTTTCAAAGTTATGGAAAACGTTGGCGAGGGGCTTCGGCGCAGCGCGGCGCGGTCCGACCGCGATGCGCTCGGCAACGAACGTGCCGGCGGCGCCCCGCGCCACGATCAATTGCTCGTCGGTGAGCCTCTCATAGGCGACCCGCACGGTGCCGCGCGCGACCCCGAGTTGGGTGGCGAGATCACCCCACGACGGCAGGCGGGCGCCGCCGGCGAGCCGACCCTCGCGGATCGCGTCGCGCATGGCGGCGTGGATCTGGGCCGACGGCGGCAATCTGGCGGCGCGGTCGATGGCGATCCGGAGAGCGCGGGTCATGCCCGCGATGGTACAACATTTTGCTCAATTCTTGGTACTTTTTGCTGGACTGACAATGGTGCAGTCTGCGCATCGCGGCACTCTTCTCCCACTTATAAAGGAGGGAGATACTCACACCCGTTGGAGGACACGTCATGGTCACTCGGTTGCTTGCGTTTCTCGCCCCGTTTGCCGCACTCGCCATGGTGGCCCCTGCGGCGGCGCAATCCAGCGCGAGCCCGGTGTTCCAGCACGCGATTCCGAACATCCCGGGCAAGAGCCTCATCGCCGTCGTGGTCAGCTACCCGCCCGGCGCGAAATCGGCGTCGCACCATCACGCGGGTTCGGCCTTCATTTATGCCTATGTGCTGACGGGCTCGGTCCGCAGTCAGGTCGATGACGAGCCCATCAAAGTCTATCGCACCGGCGAGAGCTGGTACGAGGCGCCCGGCGCCCACCACAAAGTCAGCGAAAACGCCAGCGCGACCGAGCCGGCCCAGCTCCTCGCGGTGTTCGTGGTCGATAGCGACGACCGCGTGCTGACCGTTCCGGACAAACAGTGAGGGACACTCGATGACGCAACGCCTCCACTATTCCCGGATCGCGCCGGATGGCATGAAGGCATTAGGCGCTGTCCATTCGTACATCGCTCAGTCCGGGCTGCCCAAGGTTCTCGTTGACCTCGTCTATCTGCGGGTTTCGCAGATCAATGGCTGCGCCTATTGCATCGACACGCATTCCCGCGACCTGCTCGCTGGCGGCGTTGCGATCGAGAAGCTGGTGCTGGTGCCGGTCTGGCGCGAGGCGGAGACGCTGTTCTCCGACCAGGAACGCGCGGCGTTACGATGGGCCGAGACGGTGACCCGGGTGGCGGAGACCGATGTCCCCGATGCGGATTTCAAGGACGCGGCGGCCCACTTCAGCGAGAAGGAACTGGCTGACCTGACGATCGCCATCGGCCTGATGAATGCCTACAACCGGATTGCCATCAGCTTCCGGGCCACACCGCCGGCGGCGAAGCGATAACCGCGGACTCCTTGGGTTGGGCCGACAATGGGGTATCTTACCAGCCCGCAATATCATTGACTTGTCATGCCCGCGCTTGTCGCGGGCATCCACGTCTTCCTCTCCAGCCGTCCGCGAGCAAGACGTGGATGGCCGGAACAAGTTCGGCCATGACGACGCCTGCTGCCCTGGCGTTTTGGCAGGGCACGCTGTTGATCGCAGCGCTGGTGCTGTTCTGGCTCGGGTTGGACGGCACGCCCCTTCATGCAATCGAATTCGATCTGCCGTCCATTCTGTGCAGCAATTCCGGCGGCGCCGACACGCCGCGACCGACGTCGGTGGTCACGGTGCTGCAGTCGGAGCCGCTGACCGACATGCCGGGCAAGCGCGTCACCACCCTGTTGGTGCGTTACGAGCCGCGCGCCTTTACGCCCAAGCACACCCACGGCGGCGCCGTCACGGCTTACGTCCTGCGCGGCAGCCTGCGCTCGCAACTCAATGCAGGACCGGTCGGTGCGTTTCGCGAGGGCGGAATCTTCCACGAGCCGGTCGGGACCATTCACACCTTCATTGAAAATCCGAGCAGCGACGAACCGGCCGAGCTGTTGGCGACGATCGTCCACGACGAGGGCGCGCAACTCACGACGCTGCTGGAGTGATGCGCGCCTCGGGCGTTCCCGCAAACCATATCGATCTGCGTAGGGCGGATTCTCTTTAACCCGCCATTCCCCGGGTGCAGCGGCGGGTTAAAGAGAACCCGCCCTAAGGACTGAGGAGGCAGCTACGTGATCGCAACCTCACTTCGTGAAGAAGCAGAAATCGTCGACGTTGACGCCCCAGTCCTTGTTCGGCCACGGCGCGCCGGCGCGCTGGAAGCGCGCGAAGGTGTAGCCGCCGATCTCCTCCTCGTTGCTCACGCAGATGTCGGGGCCGGGCGTTACGTCCATTTTAACCGGCTCGCGCTGGATCGACACGCCTGTGTGCGATCCGCCGTTCGGGAACGCGACGCATTTGCCCCATTCGGGCCGGATGCATTCCTGTCCGAACACGCTCGAACTGAAAACCAAAGCGGCGAAAACGATGACGCTTCGCATTCCACTCCTCCCTGTACTTTGTTAGGTGCAACGAGGCCGGGAAACTAACATGGTCAGACCAGACAGGCACCAGATCGGCGGCCGGTCGCGCGCGTTTCTTTTTGGAATCAAGCGCAAGGCGCGAAACGGGACAAGCCTGGCGACGACAACAGGGCGGCCGCGGGTCTTACCCGCTCTTACTTGCCCGGTTGCACTCTTTCGTTTCAATTTTCACTTTGATGTCGGGCGCTTTACGGGAACACGATCAATGCGCATCTTTCTCGCGGGAGCCTCCGGCGTGGTTGGCCGCCGGTTGGTGCCATTTCTGGTCGGGGCCGGCGATCAGGTCACCGGAACGACCCGATCGGCGGAAAAGGCCGATCTCATCGCGCGCGCCGGCGCCGCCGCAGTGGTGGTCGATGTGTTCGACGCCGAAGCGCTCACCCGCGTGGTGGTGGCGGCGCGGCCCGACATCGTCATCCACCAATTGACCGACCTGCCCGACGTATTTGACCGTGACCAGATGGCGGCCGTTGGCGAGCGCAACAGCCGGGTCCGTATCGAGGGCACCCGCAACCTCGTCGCGGCGGCGTGCGTGGCCGGGGTTCGCCGGATCGTCGCGCAAAGCATTGCCTTCATCTACGCACCCGGTCCGGAGCCCCATGCGGAGGCCGATCCCCTGGTGTCGGAGCGCGACGGGGAGGGGGTAGTGACGGCCCGCGGCGTTCTCGCTTTGGAGCGTGCCGTGACCGCGACCCCGGGCATCGCCGGCATCGTGCTGCGCTATGGCCGTTTCTATGGGCCCGGAACTTGGAGGGCGGAACCGAGCGGGCGCGGCTTTCTCCACGTCGATGCCGCGGCGCACGCGGCGCTGCTGGCGGTGACCAAAGGGGTGGCGGGAATTTACAACATCGCCGAAGACGATGGCGAGGTGTCGATCGCCAAGGCGCGCCGCGAACTGGGCTTCGATCCGGCGGTCAGGTTGGCGGCGGAGGCTTGAACGGCTTGCTGAGGTAGGGCGACCCGGCAAGGCCGTAGCGCCACGGCAGGTCGACGGCCTTCGAGATACCGATCCGTGGCCCGGTGACGATTTCGACGGGTCCCTTGCGGGCGTAGAACGCAAACGGCGGCCGGTCGAGGGCGAGGCCGTTGTGGCGATCCCGGGTAATGGCCAGCGCCTGGCCGAGCCGCCCCGGGCCCGAGCACAGCAGGCGCTCGTCGGCGACGCCGCGGCGGCGGCGCATGGTGGCGAGCCCGGCCGCCGGCATCAGGGCGCGGATCAGCACGGCGCTCGCCCCTCCTTTGCCCGTGCACACGAAGTTGAGACACCAGTGGATGCCGTAGGAACGGTAGACATAGGCGTGGCCGGCCGGCCCGAACATCACGGCGTTGCGCTCGGTCTCGCCGCCGTAGCTGTGGGAGGCGGGTTCGGTCTGCTGATACGCTTCGACCTCGACGATTGGCCCGCCGACGCCCGCCACCAGCAGGGTTGCGCCGATCAATTCGGGTGCGACGTCATGGACGTTGCGATCGAAGAACCTGCGGCTCAAAAGATCGCCCGTTAACGATTTGGCAACTTCGCCACACCTGTTGCGTTTGCGCAACACGTTTACAACATTTGCGGTCTTGGGCGTCATCGGTCCGAAATGCCCCTTTTCCGCCACAGGACTACACGATTTCCAAGGCGTGTTTAGTGGCGCGTAGCGCGGCGTTGATCTGGTGAGCGCGCTGTCGAGCCCAGGGGCGATAAAAAAGTCTATGGACGCCAAGACAAATCTCAAGAGCAGGCTGCCAAGTCGTCATGTGACCGTGGGCCCGGAACGGGCGCCGCACCGGTCCTATTATTACGCGATGGGGCTGACGAACGAGCAGATCGCTCAGCCTTTTGTCGGCGTCGCAAGCTGCTGGAACGAGGCGGCGCCGTGCAACATAGCGCTGATGCGCCAGGCCCAGGCGGTCAAGAAGGGCGTCGCCGCGGCGGGCGGCACCCCACGCGAGTTCTGCACCATCACGGTGACCGACGGCATCGCCATGGGCCATGACGGCATGAAGTCGTCGCTGCCGTCCCGGGAAGTGATCGCCGATTCGGTCGAGCTCACCATGCGCGGCCATTCCTACGATGCCTTGGTCGGCATCGCCGGCTGCGACAAGTCGCTGCCCGGCATGATGATGGCGATGTGCCGCCTCAACGCGCCGTCGATCTTCATCTACGGCGGCTCGATCCTGCCCGGCACCTTCAAGGGCAAGCCGGTCACCGTGCAGGACGTGTTCGAGGCGGTCGGCAAGCATTCGGTCGGCGATATGTCGGACGAGGATCTCGACACGCTGGAGCACGTTGCCTGTCCGTCGGCCGGCGCCTGCGGCGCCCAGTTCACCGCCAACACCATGGCGACGGTGTCGGAGGCGATCGGCCTCGCGTTGCCATATTCGGCCGGGGCACCGGCACCTTACGAATTCCGCGACAGTTTCTGCATGACCGCGGGCGAGCAGATCGTCGAACTCATCAGGCTGAACTTGCGTCCGCGGACGATCGTGACCCGGCTGGCGCTGGAGAATGCCGCGGCCGTGGTGGCCGCCTCGGGCGGTTCGACCAATGCTGCGCTGCACCTGCCGGCCATCGCCCATGAGTGCGGCATCGAATTCGACCTCTTCGACGTCGCCGAAGTCTTCAAACGGACACCTTATATCGCAGATTTGAAACCGGGCGGCCGTTATGTCGCCAAAGATTTGTTTGAAGCTGGTGGCATTCCGTTGCTGATGAAGACCTTATTGGACCACGGATTCATGCACGGCGAATGCATGACCGTGACCGGGCGTACCATGGCCGAAAACCTCAAGCATGTGGCGTGGAATCCCGACCAGGACGTGGTGCGGCCGGCCGACAGGCCCTTGCTCGCGACCGGTGGGGTGGTGGGCCTGTCCGGGAATCTCGCGCCCGATGGCGCGATCGTCAAAGTCGCCGGCATGACCAGCCTCAAGTTCTCCGGCCCGGCGCGCTGCTTCGACGGCGAAGAAGCCTGTTTCGAGGCGGTGAAGAACCGCACCTACCGGGAAGGCGATGTGCTGGTCATCCGCTATGAGGGGCCGAAGGGCGGCCCCGGCATGCGCGAGATGCTCGCCACCACCGCGGCGCTTTACGGCCAGGGCATGGGCGGCAAGGTCGCACTCATCACCGACGGCCGGTTTTCCGGCGCGACCCGCGGCTTCTGCGTCGGCCATGTCGGCCCGGAAGCAGCGGTCGGCGGCCCGATCGCGCTGGTGCGCGACGGTGACATCATTGCGCTCGATGCGGACGGCGGCACCCTCGAAGTTCGGCTCAGCGATGCCGAGCTCGAGCGCCGGCGCGCGGCGTGGCAGCCGCGCGGGTCCTCCTCCGGATCGGGCTATTTGTGGAAATACGGCCAGCAGGTCGGGTCGGCGCGCCACGGCGCCGTCACCCATCCGGGCGCGGCGGCTGAGAAGGCGTGCTATGCGGATATCTAGGCGCATCCTTTCGACGGTTCTGTTCGGCGTCGGCCTTGGCTTCGCCACGGCCTATGCGTTCGACGGCAGCCGCACTCCCGGCGACATCGCACCGGCGGTCGGCATCGATCTCGCGCCGGGGAACGGCAGCCCCAGCCTTGGCGCGCTGGGCACGCCTCGCCTCGGCGCGCTGGCGGTGCCTGGTCTCGGCAACACCGGCCTTGGCAACCCTGGCCTTGGCACCCGTAGCCTCGGCGCGCCCGACCTGCACAGCCCGTTGACCTCGTTCCAGGCGTTCCAATCAGGCACGAAGGCGTTGCGCGCGGGTGATACCCAGGCGGGCCTGAGCGCGCTCGAATACGCTTCCACCAACGGCCATCTGATCGCGACCTGGAAGCTCGGCCGGATGTATGCCGAGGGCGATGGCGTCAAGCACGACGATCTACGCGCCTTCGATTATTTTCGCTCCATCGCCGACTCCCACGCCGACGAGGCGTCGGACGGCCCGCAGGCGCCGTTCGTCGCCAACGCCTTCGTGGCGCTCGGCACCTACTATCTCGACGGCATCCCCAATTCGACCGTCAAGCCCGATGCCGACCGCGCCCGCGAAATGTTCTCCTATGCGGCGATCTATTTCGGCGATCGCGATGCCCAATACAATCTCGCCCGCATGTATCTCGACGGCAGCGGCGGTCTCAAGGACCCTAAGCAGGCGGTGCGTTGGCTGCTGGTGGCCGCGCGCAAGGGGCAGTATCAGGCCCAGGCCGTGCTCGGCGGCATGCTGTTCAGGGGCGACTACGTGACCCGCCAGGCGCCGCGCGGCCTGATGTGGCTGACGCTCGCCCGCGACGCCGCGACACCCCGGGAAACCTGGATCACCGATCTCTACGCCGCCGCCGTCAAACAGGCGAGCGAGGACGATCGCGCCGTCGCGCTGGTTTATCTGGAGCGCTGGCTCAAGACCCGCCAGGATTGATGTTCTAGCTCAGAGACTTACCGCGCAGCAAAAGTTGAGTCGGCCATAGGGTGGGCAAAGCCAACGGGTCCGGCCTTTGGCCGGCCCGATGACAGGCTCCGCGTGCCCACCTGCTCCCCGGAACACGCTCCTCCCGGTCCTTCGCGGGCGACTATCACCTGGAATCATCGAAATCGAGCGTGATCCACGCCGGCACATGGTCGGAGGGCTTTTCCCAGCCGCGCACGTGCTTGTCGATGCCGCATAGCGCCAGCCGGTCGGCGGCCTGGGGCGATAGCAGCAGGTGATCGATGCGGATGCCCCAGTTCTTCTGCCAGGCACCGGCTTGGTAGTCCCAGAATGTATAGATCCCGGCGGCATCGCTGGTCGCCCGCACCGCCTCGGTGAGGCCAAGCTCAATGAGAGCATTAAACCTCACCCGTGTCTGCGGCAGGAACAGCGCATCACCGGTCCACGCAGACGGGTTGTGCACGTCCGCGGCGGCCGGGATGACGTTGTAGTCGCCGGCCAAGACCAGCGGCTCCTCAAGCCGAAGGCGCTCGTCGGCGTAGCGGATCAGGCGATCCATCCAGCCGAGCTTGTAAGTATATTTGTCGGTGTCGGGCGGATTGCCGTTCGGCAGGTAGATCGACGCGATTCGCACGGCGCGGGACGCGGTCGACACCACCACTTCGAGAAAGCGGGCGTGGTCATCGCCGTCGTCGCCCGGCAGCCGCGGCGTCACCTCGTCGAAGCGCAGCTTCGACAGGATGGCGACGCCGTTGAAGGCCTTCTGGCCGTGGACCGCGACATTGTACCCCAGCGATTCGAACGCCTCGCGCGGAAATGCGTCGTCGATGCATTTGGTCTCCTGCAGGCAAACGACGTCCGGCTCGCGCTCCTTGAGCCAGGCAACAACATTGTCCACACGCTGCTTGATCGAATTGACGTTCCAGGTCGCGATTAGCATCGTCCTCATCCACTGCCCATCAGATGGGTCGTCCTGTAGCTAAGGCTCGGCGCGGCCGGCGCGCCGAGCCTGATGCCATAGCCGGAAATTCATCCGGCCGTCGCAGAAGGCAATATGCATAAGCGGCCGGATTGTGTTAGGAAAACAACAATAAAAGTTGCAGATGATACAATCCGAAGCTGCCCGGCGGTGCGCCAAGCGCTCCGCCTCCTGGTCAGCCAAGTCGATTGTACAGGAGGTTACGTCTGAGCCGTTGTCGGCAAGCAGGCCGGTCGGTTCGAATTGCGGGGCGAGTCAATGACGAAGGGAAGGGTTTTTCTCGGGCTGGCGGTCGTGATCGCCGGCGGGGCGGTCGTGTGGGGTTCGTTCAGCAAACCCGAGGAACTGGCGCAGTGGTTTCCGCCCGCCAAATGGCTCCTGGGCACTCGGGCCGAGACGCCAGCCCCACAGGCCGCCGGTCCGCGCGCGGTGGCGGTCGAGGTCGCAACCGCGGTCAAGCGCAAGACGCCGGTACTGCTGGAGGCGCTTGGCAACGTCACCACCATCGCAAGCGTTGCCGTCAAGCCCCGCATCGATGATGAGATCGTCGGCGTCCACTTCGAGGACGGCGCGTTCGTCAAGCAGGGCGACTTGCTGGTCACCCTTGATCCCCGCGCCATCCAGACACAACTCGCGCAAGCCGAAGGCAATCTTGCCCGCGACAAAGCGATGCACGCCGGCGCCATGCGAGACCTGCGCCGCAACACCGACCTCGCCACCAGGGGTGCCGGACCGGTGCTCAGCGTCGAGAATTCACAGACCCAGGCGGACACCTATTCCGGCTCGATCGCAGCCGATGTCGCGGCGATCGAAAACCTCAAGGTGCAGTTGAGCTATTGCTACATCAAGGCGCCGATCAGCGGTCGCATCAGCCAGGCCTCGGTGAAGATCGGAAACTTCGCGCGATCCGCGGACACCACCCCGATCGCGACCATCAACCAGATGGCGCCGGTCTATGTCACCTTCCTGGTGCCGCAGCGCAGCCTGCCGGAAATCAGGCTCGCGATCGCGGAGGGCGATGCAGCGCTGGCGGCGATCATCCCGGGTGACAAGCGCCGCGCCGGCGGCCGGGTGACCATGATCGAGAACACCGTCGACCCCACCACCGGGATGGCGACCATCAGGGCCACCATGCCGAACGACGACGAACTGCTGTGGCCCGGCACCCTCGTCAACGCGCAGTTGACGCTGCGCACCGAGGACGCCGTCATCGTGCCTGCGGTCGCGGTGCAGGTGAGCCAGCAGGGCAATTTCGTTTTCGTGATCAAGGACAATGTCGCCACCGTGACGCCCGTCAAGGTCGAGCGTCTGCTGGGCAACGAAACAGTCATCGGCAGCGGCCTCGCCGGCGGGGAAGAGGTCGTGACCGATGGGCACCTGCTTCTGACCAACGGGGTGCGGGTCCAGGTCCGCACCCGCAAGGCGGGGGCGTGACGTGAATATTTCTCAGGTCTGCATTCATCGTCCGGTGATGACGACGCTGATCACGGCGGCGTTGATCGTATTCGGCGTTTTCAGCTACCGGCTGCTGTCGGTCGCGGCGCTGCCGACGGTGGACTTTCCCACCATCCAGATCACCGCGACGCTGCCGGGCGCGAGCCCGGAAACCATGGGCGCCTCGGTTGCCGGCCCGATCGAGCGCCAGCTCTCCACTATCGCCGGCATCACGTCGCTCACCTCGACCTCGGCGCTCGGCTACACGTCGATCGTCATCCAGTTCGACCTCAACCGCAACATCGACGGCGCGGCGCTCGACGTCCAGACCGCGCTGACGGTCGCGGCGCGCAAGCTGCCGGTCGAACTGACCATCCCGCCGTCGTTCCGCAAGGTCAATCCGGGCGACTTCGCGATCCTGCTATTCAGCCTCATATCGGATACGCTGCCGTTGTCGGCGGTCGATGACTACGCCGAAATCACGCTGGCGCAGCAGATCTCCCAGCTCCCCGGCATCGCACAGGTGCTCGCCTACGGCGCGCAAAAGTTCGCCGTCAGGGTGCAGGTCGATCCGGTCGCCGCCGCGGCCCGCGGCATCGCGCTCGACGACGTCCGCAACGTCGTCGCCAAGACCAATTCCAATACGCCGGTCGGTATCATTGCGGGGCGCGCCCAGAACACGACCATCACGGCAACCGCGGCGATGAACCACGCCTCGGAATATGGCGATGTGATCGTAGCCTACCGCAACGGCATCCCGATCAAGATCGGCGAGATCGCGACGGTGGTCGACTCGGTCGAAAACGACCTGGTTGCGAATCTCTACAACAACCAGCGCTCGATCGTGCTCGCGATCTTCAAACAGCCCGACGCCAACACCATCAAGATCGTCGATTCGATCCGCGAGCGACTGCCGATCTACCGCGCCCAGATCCCGGCTTCGGTGAAGATGGAAATCCTTGCCGACCGCTCCGAATCGATCCGCGACTCCGTCGCGGACGTCGAGATCACGCTGGCGATCGCCATCGGCCTCGTCGTGCTGGTGATCTTCCTGTTCCTGCGCTCGGCCGCCGCCACCATCATTCCGGCACTTGCGGTACCGATCTCGCTCATCGCCACCTGCGCCGCCATGTATGCGTTCGGGTTCTCAATCAACAACATGACGCTGTTGGCGCTGACGCTCTCGGTCGGCTTCGTGGTCGACGACGCCATCGTCATGCTGGAAAACATCGTCCGCCACATCGAAGGCGGCATGCGGCCGTTCGAGGCGGCGCTCAAAGGCTCGCGGGAGATCGGCTTCACCATCATCTCGATTACGTTCGCGCTGATCGCGGTGTTCATCCCGGTGCTGCTCATGGGCGGCATGGTGGGGCGCGTGTTCCGCGAATTCGCCGTGACCATCGCGGTCGCCATTATCCTGTCCGGCTTCGTGTCGCTGACGCTGACGCCGATGCTGTGCGCGCGGGTGCTCAAGTCCCATCACGAGGGCGACAAGCAGAATGTCGTGCTGCGCGTGTTCGAGGCGATGTTCAAGTCGTGGCTGCGCGGTTATGAAATCACGCTCGATATCGTGCTGAAGCACCGGTCGATTGTGATCCTCGTCATGATCGGCACGCTGATCGGCACGGTATGGCTCTACATCGTCATTCCCAAGGGCTTCTTTCCGACCGAGGATACCGGGTTCATCTCAGCGACCACGGAAGGGCCGGCGGACATTTCCTTCGCGGCCATGTATGACCGCCAGTTGCTGATCGCCGACATTGTGCGACAGGATCCGGCGGTCGATTACCTCAATTCCACGGTCGGCGCCGGCGGCCAGATCGCGACCACCAACAACGGGCGCCTGTTCATCGCGCTCAAGCCGCGCAGCGAGCGCAAAGAGAATTCAACCGCCGTCATCCAGCGCCTGCGGGCCAAGGCCAATTCCGTCACCGGCATGCTGACGTTCTTCCAGAACGTGCAGAACATCAACATCACCGGCCGTGTCTCCAAGAGCGAGTTCCAGTACACGATGCAGTCAAGCGACACCGCGTCGCTTTACAATGTCGGTCCGCAAATCCTGGAAAAGATCGCCAAGCTGCCCGGCCTGCGCGACGTCACCGGCGATCTCTACGTCCGCAATCCGCAGATGACGCTCGAGATCGACCGCGAGGCGGCCGCGACCTACGGCATGACGGTCGACCAGGTTCGCCAGGAGCTGTTCGACTGTTTCGGCACCCGCCAGGTCGCCACCATCTACACCGCATCGAACGACTATCAGGTGATTCTGGAATGCGAAAAGGCGGTCCAGGCCGATCCGACCGGGCTTTCGAAGGTCTATCTCAAGACCAATCTCAACGGCGCGATGGTTGGCGGCGTTCCCGGCGCGGCGGGTTCGGGCGTCGGCGGTATCACGTCGCCGACCGGGCCGGCCGTCCCGCTGTCGGCGGTGACGCGGCTCGTCCCAACGGTCGGCGCCTTGCAGGTCAACCACCAGGGCCAGCAGCCGTCGATGACGGTGTCGTTCAATCTCGCGCCCGGCTACGCGCTCGGGGCGGCGGTCGACGCCATCCGCCAGATCGAGCAGGAGGCCAATCTGCCGGTCTCGATCGTGTCGGGTTTCCAAGGCTCCGCCCAGGTGTTCCAGGATTTTCTGAAAGGGCAAGGCGTGCTGGTGCTGGCGGCGGTGTTCGCAGCCTTCGTGGTGCTCGGCATTCTCTACGAGAGCTTCATCCACCCGATCACCATCATTTCGGGCCTGCCGTCGGCGGGCGTCGGCGCCCTTATTGTGTTGATCATGTTCAAGATGGACCTAACGGTGATCGCCATGATCGGCATCGTCATGCTGGTCGGTATCGTCAAGAAGAACGCCATCATGATGATCGATTTTGCGCTCCAGCGCCGCATGGTCGGCCTGTCTGCCGACGAGGCTATACGCGAGGCGTGCCTGCTGCGGTTCCGGCCGATCATGATGACAAGCTTCGCGGCGATCTTCGGCGCGCTGCCGATCGCGGTCGGTGCCGGCGCCGGCGCCGAGTTACGCCAGCCGCTCGGCGTCGCGGTGGTTGGAGGCCTGTTGCTGTCGCAGTTGCTCACGCTCTACATCACGCCGGTCGTCTACCTGTACCTCGACAAGGTCGACCTCATGCTCAAGCGGCACCTCGAGCCGCCCGCCGACTTCAAGGGCGAGCACGAGACCGGGCCTCACGCGATCGCGGCGGAGTGAGCGCGGCGGTTCGCTTTAACATAGCCCGCCATTCCGAATAATGTGATGGGTTGGGGCGAATCCAGCGGTTGGGTGCTCAGGCGGGCATCGCCCCTTGGGCGATCGGCGGTGACCGCCGTAACCCACGCCCGATGTGCATCGGAGATTTGTCCGGTCTCACAGCGAGACCCCTGAACCCCGTTTACATAAGCAAAAAAGCCCCGAGTGGAACTCGGGGCTTGAACTACTGTTTACGCGGCGAAGATCAGAACTTGTAGGCCAAGCCTACCCGCCCCACGTCGACATTCATGGCGGTCCACGTAAAGTTGGATGGGAACGCCGGGAAATTTACTGGCCCCGCAACTGTGACATTCTGAGCGTTTGTCAAATGATAATGAAGGTACTCGGCTCGCAACATCCAGTGCCCGGAGACCAACCATTCGATGCCGCCGCCTGCTACCCAGCCATTTGAATTGGTGGTGAATGCAGTCTGCGCATTGTAAAGGGCTGCGCCCGCCAAGCCATTGGTGGCTTGCGCCGAATATTCCACACGACCCCAAGCTCCGCCGCCGGTTCCATATGCCATCAGGTTCGGCGTAAGAAGATAACCGAGCCGGCCGCGTACCGTTGCCAACGACTCCAGGTTCGTGTTCGTACTGGTAAAAGTGCCAGGAATTGCTGTTCCGCCCGGATTGGCAATCCAGAGCTGATTTCCAGTACCGCTGCCTGCCGCTACCGCTGAAAAGTCACCCTCTATTCCCGCTACCCAGGATGTTGCGAATTGCCAATCGTAGCCACCGTGCACGCCCCCCATTGCGCCACTAATACGATTGGAGCCAGTCTGGGCGTTCGCCCCAAACGCCACCGGACTGGGAAGTGGATTCCACGCCGTGGTATCGCGACTCCCTAGATAGCCAATGTCGCCACCGATGTAAAACCCGGTCCATGTGTCAACAGGAACATACGGCGCCGGCGCCTTGAGCGGCATGTCGGCCGCATAAGCGGTTCCCGCGAACGTCAACGCAGCACCCACAATCGCTAATTTTTTCATGTCTTCCCCCAGAAAGTGCGTAACCAACATCAAGTGTCGTCATCGCCTATCGTTAAGGCAAGCTAGCAGACTTTTTAAGCAAAGCCTGTAACCGAAAAGTCACAACTCACAGTAAAATGCAACGCGGTCAGATTGCTGCTCGCCCGATTTCGGGCTGTGTCATCCAGCTCGGTCGCGGTCGGCCAAAGACCAAATTTGTTCTTTGAAACAATAATTTGCGAAGTTTCGACCGCCGGGGTCGGGTACGGCTTTTCACGTTGGGCACAAGGACGCGCGAAGCGATGCGGTTGCACAACACAGTTCGCGTCACACCGAAAAGCTCGTTCCGCAACCACACGAAGCGGTGGCGACCGGGTTGTTGATCTTGAACGACGAGCCGATCAGGTCGTCAACAAAATCGATCTCGGCGCCAGCCATGTATTGCACCGAAATCGGGTCGAGCAGCACGGTGGCGCCGTCGCGGGCGAGCACGAGATCATCGTCGGCTTTGGCGCTGGTGAAGTCGAACTTGTACTGAAAGCCCGAGCAACCGCCGCCCTCGACACTGACGCGCAGCATCGATCCCGGCGGCTCGGCCTTGAGGATGTGGCCAATCCGCCGCGCCGCCCGCTCTGTCAGTATGACCGAAGTCGCCATGGTTCTCGTTGCCAGTGCTGTGACCGATAGTTATGTGCTGGGCACTCCGCAGTCAACGGCGGGCGCCGCGAAGGCGGAATAAGGGCGGAAAAGATGGCGGCAACATGCCGGTGAGCGGGGGCAGGCCGCGCGCGCCCTATGCGTCCGACCCGGCGCAGTCCCGCGGACGCGTCCATGGCGAGCCGCCGAGCGCGACGCGCAGCGACTTCCGTCGCGACTGCGACCGCATCATCCATTCGACTGCGTTCCGCAGGCTCGCCCACAAGACCCAAGTGTTCATCTATCACGAGGGCGATCATTACCGCACCCGATTGACCCACACGCTGGAAGTCACCCAGATCGCCCGCTCGCTCGCCCGCGCGCTCGGCCTCGACGAAGACCTCGCGGAAGCCTGCGCGCTCGCCCATGATCTCGGCCATCCGCCGTTCGGCCATGCCGGCGAGCAGGCGCTCGACCGCTGTCTCGCCGGCCACGGCGGCTTCGACCACAATGCCCAGACGCTCGCGGTGATCACCGCCCTGGAGCGTCGCTATGCGGGATTCGACGGCCTCAATCTGACCTCGGAGACCATCGAGGGCCTGGTGAAGCACAACGGCCCGCTGATCGACGCCGATGGCAGACCGCTGGACCGCCACGCCGAACGCGGACTGCCGCCGGTGATCGCGGATTACAACGCCGGCCACGGTCTCGAACTCGCTCTCTACCCGAGCGCCGAAGCCCAGGCCGGGGCCATCGCGGACGACATCGCCTATGACGCCCACGATATCGATGACGGGCTGCGAGCGCAGATGTTCGCAATCGATGACCTTGCCGAGGTGCCGATGATCGCCGCTCTGCTAAGCGAGATCGACGCGGGACATCCCGCCCTCGAGCCGGTGCGCCGCGCCCACGAGCTGGTGCGCCGGCTGATCACCCGGATGATCGAGGACGTGATCGCGCATTCCGCGCATCTGATCGCGCGGTTGCGGCCAGGCACGGTGGATGACATCCGGCGCGCCGGCGCTCCCGTTGTCGCGTTTTCGCCCGCCATGGCGTCGGCAGATCGTGCCATCAAGGCGTTCCTGTTCCCGCGGGTCTACCGCCATCCGCGCATCGTGCGAATCATGGGCGAGGCAGCGGCGGTGGTGGGCGACCTTTGCGGGCATTACATGAGCCGGCCGCACGATCTGCCATGGCGCGGCGTGGCGATGGATGCGCCGTCGCGGGCTCGCCAGATCGCCGATTTCATCGCCGGAATGACGGATCGGTACGCGCTGTCGGAGCATGCCCGGCTTTTTGACTCGACCCCGGAACTGCGTTAGGCCGCGACGCCGCCGCGCACCTCTTCGACGCGGCCAATGAAGCCAGCCATGAACGTCTTCACCATCTTCACCCGACACGTCGTTGCCGCGGTGGAGACACTTGCCACGGCGGGGGTTTTTGCGCGGCCGGCGGACCTGTCCAGGATTGTGGTCGAGCCGCCCCGCGACGCCGCTCACGGCGACCTCGCCACCAACGCCGCGATGGCGCTTGCCAAGGATGTCGGCCTGAAGCCGCGCGATCTCGCCGAACGCATCGCGGCCGAACTCGCGAAGCTCCCCGACGTCACCCGCGTCGACATTGCGGGGCCGGGGTTCATCAATCTGACCCTCGATCCGTCGGTGTGGCGCGATGCCCTGCGTGGCGTCATCCTGGCCGGGCCGGACTACGGCCGCAGCGACACCGGCAAATCCGAGCCGGTCAACGTGGAATATGTCTCCGCCAATCCGACCGGCCCGATGCATGTGGGCCATTGCCGTGGCGCCGTGTTCGGCGACGCGCTCGCCAACCTTCTGGCGTTTGCGGGCTTCGCGGTGACGCGCGAATATTACATCAACGATGCCGGCGCCCAGGTCGACGTGCTCGCGCGCTCGGCCTATCTGCGCTACCGCGAGGCGCTGGGAGAGGATATCGGGCCGATCCCCGAGGGGCTCTATCCGGGCGATTACTTGAAGCCGGTCGGCGCGGCGTTGGTGGCGGAGGACATCGGTCCGGAATTTAAGGGGCTATGGTTTTGGAGTGTTGATAAAATTGGGGGGCTCTTACCCAGATGCCCGAGCAGGCTTGGCTGCCAATCGTCCGCGCCAAGGCGATCGCCCTGATGATGGCCGGGATCCGGGAAGACCTCGCCATCCTCAACGTGCGGCATGATGTCTTTTTTTCCGAGCGTTCCCTGATCGAAGGGCCCACGAACGAGGTGGCATCCACGATCGCGGCGCTGCGGGCTGACGGCAAGGTCTATGAGGGGCGGCTGCCGCCGCCCAAGGGGGCGCCCGACGCGGACTGGGAGGATCGCGAACAGACCCTGTTCCGATCGACCGAGTTCGGTGACGACGTCGACCGGCCGCTGAAGAAATCCGACGGCAGCTATACCTATTTCGCGGCCGACATCGCCTACCACAAATCCAAGGTCGACCGCGGCTTCCGCAATCTCATCGACGTGTGGGGCGCCGACCACGGCGGCTACATCAAGCGGATGAAGGCGGCGGTCGCGGCTGTGAGCGGAGGCGAAGCCACGCTGGACGTCAAGATCGTCCAGCTGGTGAAGCTGTTGCGGGCCGGAGAGCCGGTTAAAATGTCGAAGCGTTCCGGGGACTTCGTGACGTTGCGTGAAGTCGTTGATGAGGTCGGCCGCGACGCCGTGCGGTTCATGATGCTCAACCGGAAGAATGATGCCGTCCTGGACTTCGACCTTGCCAAGGTGATCGAGCAGTCGCGCGACAATCCGGTGTTCTACGTTCAATACGGCCACGCCCGCGGACAATCGATCTTCCGCAACGCCCACGATGTCGTTCCGGCGCTGCCGAACGCGCCGCAAGAGCGCGCTCGCGTGCTGGCCGCCGCGATGCTTGACCGGCTCTCCGACCCGGCGGAACTCGCGCTGATGCGGCGCCTCGCATCATATCCGCGCCTTGTCGAAGCCGCGGCAATTTCCCATGAGCCTCATAGAATTGCCTTCTACCTGTACGAAGTAGCCAGCGAATTCCACGCGCTCTATACCAAGGGCAACGATGCGCCACATTTACGCTTCATTATCCAGAATGATCCAGAAATGACCCTGGCGCGTCTCGCATTGGTACTAGGAGTTGTGACGGTGCTTGCCTCCGGGCTCGGTTTGCTCGGTGTCGGCGCGCCCGATGAGATGAGATGAGCCGGCGTAACCGGTCGCGTGAATTCCGCGATTGACGGAACGCCCCAAGCGCCGCCTAATGCCGGCGCCGGATGAGGTTGCGATAGCAGGATGTCCAACGGCACATTCCCTCGACCCCAGCGCCCGTTCTTTCCGCGGCCGTCCGATCCGCGCGGTCGTGAGCCTGCCCCGGAGCAGCGCGGATCAGACCCGCTGATCGAGCTCGCCCGGCTCATCGGCCAGAGCGATCCTTTTGCTCCGGTCCCGCCGCGCCCGAGCGCCCGCGATCCCGAAGGTCGCGAATTCGTACGCCCGCGAATCGCATGACACGTCACGTGACGTGTCGCCCCACATGGCGCCGCCGGTGCGGCCGCCGGCGCAGGATCGCTACGCCGAGGACAGCCGCCGGGACTACGACCACCGCGACCCGCCGCCGTTTTTTCCGCCGCGGCCGGTCCGCTCGGAGACGACCTTCGCGCCGGAGGCGCGTCGCGACGACTATCCGGCGATGTCGCCGCAAGCTCCTGAAGCCGATCCTGGCTATGGGCGCGGCGACTATTATGCGGATCCCGCCGCTCGCTACGATCCCGCCGATGCGCACGAGAGCCAAGCGCTGGATCAGTCCTTGGGTCAGCACCCGGTTCAGCCGTCGGACGAATACGCACCCGAGGACGTCGAGACGGGCGCTTATGAGCATGACGAAGACTACGAATACGAGGCGGCGCCGGCGGAAGCCGATCATGACGACGGCCGATCGCCGATCAAGCGACGGAATACCGCCAAGATCGCCGTCGCGGTGCTCGGGCTTGCGGTGTTCGGGAGCGCCGCGGCATTGGGATATCGCGCGATTTTCAAAGGCGGCATTGCGGGGCCGGCGCCAATCATCCGGGCTGACAATTCGCCCACCAAAGTGATTCCCACCGCCGACGGGTCATCGAAGTCGATCAACGAGCGGCTCGGCAACGGCTCCGAGCGTTTGGTGCGGCGGGACGAGGATCCGGTGGAGTTGCGCGATCCGTCGCGCGCCAGCACCGGCGCGGTAATGCCAGGCTCCGGCGGGTCATTCCCGGGGATGGGGGCGTTCCAGTCGTCGCCGGCAGCCTCACCACCGGGGTCGCCACCCTCGCTGACCGAACCGAGGCGGGTACACACCGTTACCATCCGCGCCGACCAGGGTGCGGCGGCTCCGCCGCCGGATCGCATCGGGGCGCCGCCGCCGGCCCGCACCACCGCCGCGCCGACCCAACGAACGGTCGCGGTGGTGCCGGCCGCTCCGCCGCCCCAGGCCGCGCCGGGGTCGAATAGCGGGCCGCTGAGCATTGCGCCGCCCGGTATGGTGGGCGCCGATCCGGCTCCGCCTGTTGCGCGCGTTGCTTCGGCTGCGCCGGTGGCCCCGTCGCGGGCATCCGATGGCGGCGGCTATGTGGTGCAATTGTCGGCGCAGAAATCGGAAGCCGATGCGCAGTCGAGCTATCGGGCCATGCAGGCCAAATTCGCGGTCCTGAATGGCCACCAGCCGCTGATTCGCCGCAAGGACCAGGGCGATCGGGGCGTGTTCTATGCGGCCCAGGTCGGCCCATTCGGCTCCAAGGACGAAGCAAGCCAGTTGTGCGACAGTCTCAAATCGGCGGGTGGCAGCTGCTTTGTGCAGCGGAACTGATACAAAATCGTGTAATCCACAATTCGTGGTGTCCGCGCGCGTCGCGGGCACATAGATTGGTATGGTCAGCCCTTGTCCTTCTCCGGGCCGCGGGCTAAGCCGCGACCATGACGGTACGATCCTTCATTACCGGTTTGGCCGGCACGGCGATTTCTCCCCACGAGCGCGCTTTTCTGCGCGAGGCGGCGCCCTGGGGCCTCATCCTGTTCAAGCGCAATATTGCGGATCCCGCCCAAGTCCGAGCGCTGATTGACGATTTCCGTACGGTCTGCGGGCGCGACGCGGCCGTGTTGATCGACCAGGAAGGCGGACGGGTGCAACGCTTGCAGCCGCCTCACTGGCCGGCCTATCCGCCCGGCGCCGTTTATGGCGACCTTTACAGGCGCGACCCAGCCCTCGGCCTCAAGGCGGCCCGTCTCGGCGCCCGCCTGATTGCGGCCGATCTCATGGCGCTCGGGATCACGGTCGATTGCCTGCCGATCGCCGACGTGCCGGTTGCCGGCGCCGACCGGGTGATCGGCGACCGCGCCTATGGGGATACCGCGCCGCAGGTGGCCGCGGTCGCGGCGGCCGTGGCGGCGGGTCTGCAGGCCGGCGGGGTGCTGGCGGTGCTCAAGCATCTGCCCGGCCATGGCCGCGCCACGGCGGACAGCCATGACCGGCTGCCGGTGGTCGAGACCGATCGCAAGACCTTGGAAATGACCGATTTCGCGGCGTTCATGCCACTCGCCGGGTTGCCGCTGGGCATGACGGCGCACGTTGTATTCACAGCCCTCGATCCCGGGCTTCCGGCCACCACCTCGATCACTATTATCGAGCAGGTGATTCGCGGATTTATCGGATTCTCCGGAGCCTTGATGAGCGACGACCTGTCGATGGGGGCCTTGTCGGGCTCGATTGCCGAACGGACGCGCCGCTCGCTCGCGGCCGGCTGCGACCTCATTCTCCACTGCAACGGCAAGCTCGTGGAAATGCAGGAGGTCGCGGCGAACTGTCCCGTGCTGGACGGTATCGCTCTGGAGCGCACCGCACGAGCGCTCGCGAGCCGCGCCGCGCCCGTTGGTATCGATGTTCCCGCAGCGCGGGCGAGCCTTGCTCAGATGCTCTCCGGTTCGGCGAAGGCGGTGACGGCATGAGCCCCGACATGACCCCGGACGCCGCAGCATTCAGCGAAGTCCCGGCGGCGGCTCGCGGCAGCGACGAGCCGACCCTGATTGTGGACGTGGAAGGCTTCGAGGGCCCGCTCGACCTTCTGCTGACGCTGGCGCGCCAGCAGAAGGTCGACCTTGCCCGGATTTCCATCCTGGCGCTCGCCGATCAGTATCTCTCGTTCATCGAGCATGCGCGGAAGATGCGGCTCGAGCTTGCCGCCGACTATCTCGTCATGGCGGCGTGGCTTGCCTATCTCAAATCCCGCATGCTGCTGCCCGAGCCGATGGCGCCCGAGGGCCTGAGCGCTGCCGACTTGGCGCGGGCGTTGGCGCTGCGGCTCAAGCGCCTCGACGCCATCCGCGACGCCGCCACGCGGCTGTTCGAGCGTCCGCTGTTCGGCCGCGACGTGTTCGGTCGTGGCGACCCGGAGCCGATCGCCAAGATCAAGCGGCCGGAATGGTCGGCGACGCTCTATGATCTTATTTCCGCCTATGCGTCCGAGCGCCAGCGCCACGCGTTGCGGCGCGTCCGTTTCGCCAAGCGCACCGTGTGGTCGCTTTCCGAGGCGCGGCAGATTCTCGAGCGCCTGGTCGGGGTGACCGGCGACTGGGCGCGGCTCGACGATCATCTCATCGCCTTTGTGGTCGAGCCGGCCATGCGGGCGACGGTGTTCGCCTCCTCGCTCGCGGCAGCGCTCGAACTGGTGCGCGAGGGCGCCATGGAAGTCCATCAGGCGGCCCCATTTGGCCCGATCTATATGCGCAAGCGCATCGGTGCCGCTGGTGTCACTGCCGCTGCAACGCTGGAGTAACGTCATGACCGATGTCGGAGCGGCGAGCGCCGCGCCTTGGAGCCGGGAGGAGTTGTTGATGGCGGGTTTTGCCGAGTTGCGGGTCGACGCGTGCGACGAGGACGGCGGCATGGAGCCGGAGATGGCGGGGCAAGAGAGGTCTGAAGCGCGGCCTGAGGAGCGGCCTGAGGAACTTCGGTTGCTCGAGGCCCTGCTGTTCGCCGCCTCCGAGCCCCTCGATGAGAAGACGCTGGCGCGGCATCTGCCCGCGGGTGTCGACCTGCGGGCGAACCTCAAGCGGCTGCAGATCGAATATGCCGCCCGTGGGGTCAATCTGGTGCACGTCGGCAACAACTGGAGCTTCCGGACCGCGAATGACCTCGCCTGGCTCCTCACCCACGAAGCGGTCGAGCCCAAGAAGCTGTCGCGTGCCGCCATCGAGACGCTCGCCATCATCGCTTATCACCAGCCGGTGACCCGCGCCGAGATCGAGGAAATCCGAGGCGTCTCAGCCGCCAAGGGCACCCTGGACGTGCTGCTGGAGACCGGATGGATCCGCCCGCGCGGCCGGCGCAAGGCTCCGGGCCGCCCGCTCACCTACGGGACGACTGCGGATTTCCTGTCTCATTTCGGCCTCGAGGCACTCGGCGACCTACCGGGCCTTGAGGATCTCAAGGGCTCGGGCCTGTTCGACGGCACCCTGCCGGCCGGTTTCGGTGTGCCGGAACCCTCGGACGATCCGACGCTTCGCCCCGACGAGGACCCGCTGGAGCCCGGCGACCTCGATCTCGGCCTGGTCCCGCGTGCCAACTCGACGGAAGAATGACGTCCGGTAGGGCGGGTCACTTTAACCCGCCATCTTCTTCGCCGTCTCGCCCGGAACGGCGGATTAAGGCGAATCCGCCCTACACCGATTGATATATTCGCCTCCGGTAACCGTGCCCATGGGCCGCGGCGCGAAAGCACTGCGGGTCCTTGTTTTTGCCGCCGCCGAGGCCTAGGTTCAGTTGAAATCTGACAGTCGAGGCGCGGCCGACGTGGCACGTGTTTGCGGAGGTTAACCCTATGGGTTCCATGAGTCTCTGGCATTGGGTTATTGTGATCGGCGTCGTGCTGCTGCTGTTCGGGCGCGGCAAGATTTCCGAGCTGATGGGCGACGTTGCTCAAGGCATCAAGGCCTTCAAGAAGGGCATGTCGGAAGACGACAGCGCCAAGATCGACCCGGCCAAGACCGAGCCGGTCAAGACGCTCGATCATCAGCCCACCGGCGACACGGCGGCCGCGGGTGCGAAAACCCGGGCGGAAGCCTAGCGCGCCCCGGCCGCATCTGGGGCTGGCGGCGGGCTCCCTGAACGGGCGATCCTTTCAGAGGCGTTGCCCGTCTTTTCGTTGGTGCTTTCCTTGACGCGGTGCAGCGGTCCTTGGCATCAGGTTCGCCGGCGGGCGTCCTGCGGAGTTGAGGCGCGATGTTCGACATCGGATGGAGCGAGTTCCTCGTCATCGGCGTGGTCGCGTTGATCGTGATCGGCCCGAAGGAACTGCCCGCAGTATTGCGTGCGGTTGGGCAATGGACGACGAAGATTCGCCGAATGGCGGCGGAATTCCAGAGCCAATTCCAGGAAGCGATGCGCGAAGCCGAGATGGCCGACCTCAAGAAGGAGGTCGACAATCTCGCCGATACCGCCAAGGGCTTCACCTCCGGGATGAACGCCCAGTTCGATCCGCTCGATACCAAAGAGGCGACCAAATGGGAGCCCAAGGCGGACGATAAAGCGGAGATTAAGACCGAAGAAAAGGCCGAGGAAAAGATCGAAGCCAAAACGGCAGAGATCGACTTCGAAGAAAAAGCCGCCGAGCCGGCGTCCGTGGACGCGCCGACGGCCGCCTTTGTCACCGCCGACGGCGACGGCGTGCCTGGCGACGCGCCGTCGACCGCCGACCCCCGTCACGACGCGGCCGCCGTCGAGCCGGCGCCCGTGCGATCCCCGGCGCCGGTTCCGGAGGGGAGCAGCCCGGCATGACCCATGAGGACATCGAGGCCACCAAAGCGCCGCTGATGGAGCACCTGATCGAGCTGCGCTCGCGGCTCATCAAGGCGTCTGGCCGGCATTTGCCGTGATGTTCGTTCTCTGCTTCTTCTTTGCCAAGCCGATCTACAATATCCTGGTGTGGCCGTTCGTGTTCGTGGCGGGGCCGGAGAATTCGAAATTCATCTACACGGCGCTGCTCGAATATTTCGTCACCCAGCTCAAGCTCGCCATGTTCGGCGCCGCCTTCCTGTCGTTTCCGATGGTGGCGGGCCAGCTCTACATGTTCGTCGCGCCCGGCCTCTATCGCCATGAGCGCCACGCGTTTCTCCCTTACTTGATCGCAACCCCGATCTTCTTCGTGCTCGGCTCGATGGTGGTCTATTTCATCGTCATGCCGATGCTGGTGCGCTTTTCGCTCGGCATGCAACAGCTGGGACGACGGGGCAGGCGGAGATCGCGCTGCTGCCCAAGGTCGGTGAGTACCTGTCGCTGATGATGGGGCTGATCTTTGCCTTCGGAGTGGCGTTCCAGCTTCCCGTCATTCTCACGCTGCTCGGCCGGGTCGGCATTATCACGTCCGATCAGCTGCGAGTCGAAGCGGCGATATTTCATCGTCCTCGCCTTTATCATCGCGGCGGTGCTGACGCCCCCCGATGTGCTCAGCCAAATGTCCCTTGCGATCCCGCTGCTGCTTCTCTACGAGGGGTCGGTGTGGTCGGTCCGGCTGGTCGAGCGCAAGGCGAAGGCGGACAAGCGGCGGCCGCCGCCGCGCAAAGCCGGCCGAGTGACAGCGCCCGCGAAGCTGACCTACGAATTTCTAAGTGGTCATGCCCGGCCTTGTGCCGGGCATCCCGTCATGAGGCAAGACATTGCCAAACTGAGCGGGATGGCCGGGACAAGCCCGGCCATGACGGGAGAGAGACCGTCCGGGAATTACGATGCACGACATCAGATGGATTCGCGACAATCCGGAGGCGTTCGATCACGGCCTTGCGCGGCGCGGCCTTGCTGCCGAGGCGGCACGCCTGATCGCCATCGACGAGCGCCGTCGCGCGATCATCCGGGTACTCGAAGGCGCGCAATCGCGTCGGAACGCGGCGTCGAAGGAGATCGGGCAGGCTAAGGCAAGGAACGACGAGGCAACAGTGGAGAGGCTGATGGCGGAAGTCGATGAGTTCAAAACGTCGATCTCGGCGATGGAGGCCGAGCAGAAGGCCGCCCAGAAGGAGCTCAACGACGCGCTGCCGCAAATTCCCAACCAGCCGCTCGACGAAGTTCCCGACGGCCGTGACGAGCACGGCAATGTGGAGCATCACAAATTCGGTGCGAAGCGGGATTACGCGTTCACACCCAGGCAGCATTTCGAGCTCGGCGAAGCGCTCGGGCAGATGGATTTCGAGACCGCGACCAAGCTGTCCGGTTCGCGCTTTGTGGTGCTGAAGCGGGGGCTGGCGCGAATGGAGCGTGCGCTCGGGCAATTCATGCTCGACCTGCACACCAACGAGCACGGCTACGCGGAAATCGCGCCGCCGCTGTTGGTGAAAGACGACGTGATGTTCGGAACGGCGCAATTGCCGAAATTCGAGAACGATCAATTCTGGACGATCGGGGGTCGAATATTTCGAACACCGCGCCGATGGTTTCCTCGACGACATCGCCCAGTCGACCGATGTCTCGGCACTACAAATGGCCTTCACGCAAAGCCAGGTCGCATTGCGGCAAAGCCGTCTCGGGCTCATCCCAACCGCGGAAGTCCCGCTCACCAATCTGGTCCGCGAGTTCGATCGTCGACGAGGCCGAGCTGCCGCTGCGCCTCACCGCGCTGACGCCGTGCTTCCGCGCCGAGGCCGGCGCCGCCGGCAAGGATACGCGCGGCATGATCAGGCAGCACCAGTTCACCAAGGTCGAACTCGTCTCCATCACGGCCCCGGAACACGGCAAAGCCGAACACGAGCGCATGCTGTCCTGCGCCGAGGAGGTGCTGCGGCGGCTCGACCTGCATTACCGGGTCATGACGCTCTGCACCGGCGACATGGGCTTTGCGTCGCAGAAGACCTACGACATCGAGGTCTGGCTGCCGGGCCAGAACCTCTATCGCGAAATATCGTCGTGCTCGATGTGCGGCGAGTTCCAGGCGCGGCGCATGGCGGCGCGGTATCGCACGCCGGGAGGGCCGCCAGGTCCGTCACGTTCACACCCTCAATGGCTCCGGCGTTGCGGTCGGCCGCGCCCTCATCGCGGTGATGGAAACCTATCAGCAGGCCGACGGCGCGATCGCGGTGCCGGACGTACTGCAGTCATACATGGGCGGCATCAAAGTCATCGGCGCGACGCAATAGATCCGCCACTAGCCGTCATCTCGCAACCGTGATTCTCAAACCTGCTTCTCGGCTGGCGATTCTGCAAATCTCATGCGCATTCTTCTGACCAATGATGACGGCATTCATGCGCACGGGCTTAACGTGCTCGAGGAGATCGCACGCACCCTGTCCGACGATATCTGGGTCGTGGCGCCTGAGACCGATCAGTCCGGCGTCTCCCACTCGCTCTCGCTCAACGATCCGCTGCGGCTGCGCGAGGTCGCGCCACGCCGCTTCGCCGTCAAAGGCACGCCGACCGACTGCGTCATCATGGGCGCACGCCACATCCTGCCGGGGGCAAACCGGACCTCGTGCTGTCTGGCGTCAATCGCGGCCGCAATGCCGCCGAAGACGTGACGTATTCAGGCACGGTGGCCGGCGCCGTCGAAGGAACCGTGCTCGGCATTCCGTCCTTTGCGCTGTCGCAGTCGTTCACGTCCGCGAGCCGAAATCGACCCGCACTGGGACACGGCGCGCAAATTCGGCCCCGACCTGATCCGCCGCGTGCTTGCCGAGGGCTTGCCGCGCGACGTCTTCATCAACATCAATTTCCCTGATTGTCCGCCGGAGGCCGTGAAGGGCGTCGCGGTCAGCAACCCAGGGCAAGCGCCCGCAAGAATTGCTACGCATCGAGCCGCGCAACGACGGCCGCGGCAATCCGTACTATTGGATCGCCTACGAGCGCGCGCCGCACGCATGTCCAACGCGACGGTACCGATCTCTCGGCGCTCGCCGACAATCAAATCGCGGTCAGCCCGCTGCGTCTCAACATGACCGACGAGCCGTTCATGACCAGGCTTGCCGACATCCTCGGCTGAGCCTTTGCGTCGACCGAAACAGCCATCCCGCTTGCGTTCGTGTCCCACTGGCGACCTTAAGTTTGTCTGCTCGGCGACCCGATCATCCGCCTGTCTGCGCGCGACAGGCTGGCCATGCTGAGATTTTTCAGGAGGTTCCGCTTCGACGCCTGCCGGGCCGACGCCCGCGGCCACAATGTCGAGCGCATGCAGTTCGTGCTCGATCTGCGCCGGCACGGCATCATGGATGCGGCCGTGTTACGCGCCATGGAGGAAGTGCCGCGCGGAAAACTTCGTGATGCCAGACCAGGTCAGGTCGGCCTACGCGGACCGTGCCATGCCGATACTTTGCGGCCAGACCATCAGCCAGCCTTACGTGGTCGCCTACATGACCGAACAGCTCAAGGTCGAGCCACACCATCATGTGCTCGAGATCGGCACCGGCTCCGGTTACCAGGCCGCGGTGCTGTCGCGGCTCGCCGCCAAGGTCACGAGCGTCGAGCGCTACCGTACCCTTGGCAGACACGGCGCGGGCCCGGCTTGCGGAGCTTGGCTTGCGACAATGTCGAGGTCATCGTCGGCGACGGCATCGAGGGCGCACCGGAGCGGGCGCCATTCGACCGCATCATGGTAACGGCGGCGACCGAGGAAATCCCGCAGGCACTGGTGGAGCAACTTGCGGCGGATGGTGTCATGGTGCTCCCGCTCGGCCCCCAGCACCTTCATCAATCGCTGGTGCGGCTGACGCGCACCAAAACGGTATCGAACGCACCGAACTGATCGGCGTGCGCTTCGTCCCGCTGCTTCCCGGGACCGCGCGCGAGCTATAGCTGCGGAACATACAAAGCCTTAATCGATCTCCGAGAATTTAAAGAGATGTTTACTTCGCCGGTGCTTTACTCCGGCCTGTGTTGTGTTCGCGTTGCGTGGGTAGGGGCATGCGTCATTTATTGACCAGACGGCAGTTATGCCGGGCATTGCGATTTGGGGTTTTGTCTGCGGTGGCCGTCGCCGCCGCGGGTTGCAGTCCTGAAACGGCCCGGTTCAGCGACAATTCCACCGGCAATCCTTATGCGCAGGTGCCATACCAGGCCGCGCCCCAGCCCGCGCCGCCGGGCCAGTACGGGCAACCGCAATATGGGCAACCGCAGTACGGACAGCCCCAATACGGACAGCCGCAATATGGGCAACCGTTGCCGCCACCACCGCCGCCGCCCGAAGTCACCGGCGCGGTCCGATCAGGCACCGCCGGAAGTTGGGATTGGGAGGGCGGCACGGCCATCGTGATCGAGCATGGCGATACGATCGGCGGGGTGTCGCACCGATTTGGCGTGCCGGTCCACGTCATCCTCGAAGCCAACGGCATCACCGATCCGAAGACCATCGTGCCGGGACAGCGCATCGTCGTTCCGCGCTATAATCCAAATGGCGCCGGCGCGAAGATCGCCCACGCGGCCGCGCCGCGCGCGCCCGCCGCCCTGCACCAACCGGCTCCGCCCGCTCCAACCGTTCCGGTCGCCGCGCGCGCGCCGGCTCCGGCCGTCGCCGCCGCACCGGTTCGTGCTCCCGCCGTTGCCGCGGCAGATCCCTCGTTGCCGGCTTCAGCGCCGTCCGGATCAGGGCAGACCCTGCTCGCTCCGCCGCCGGTGCACACCGTCGCAGCCGGCGATACGCTCTCCAGGATTGCCCACAAATATCGTGTCAAGATCAAGGACCTTGCGCTTGTGAACGGCCTCCAGCCGGAAACGCCGCTCAAGATCGGCCAGAAGATCACGGTACCGGTGAAAGCCGTCGCCGCGCCGGCGAAAGCCCAAGTCGCGGCCGCCGCGCCCAAACCGCAGCCGGGCGCGGCCGCTCCAGCCGGCGCGCCCGCCAAGTCGGTGGCCCCGGCCAAGCCATCCACCGGCACCTCCGGGAAACTTGCCGCCGCCGACCCGCCCAAGGCCCAATTGGTATCGCAGGCCGAGCCGCAGATCGACGAGACCGGCAGCGCCGCCAACGGTGTACCGACGTTCCGCTGGCCCATCCGCGGCCGGGTGATCGCGAACTTCGGCGCCAAAGTGAACGGCACCAGCAATGACGGCATCGACCTCGCGGTGCCGGAAGGCACCCCGGTCCGCGCCGCCGATGACGGGGTCGTCGCCTATTCGGGCAACGAGCTCAAGGGCTACGGCAATCTGGTGCTGGTGCGCCACGCCAACGGATTCGTCACCGCTTACGCCCATGCAAGCGAACTGATGGTCAAGCGCAACGATCAGGTCCACAAGGGTCAGGTGATCGCGAAGTCCGGCCAGACCGGAACCGCCTCAGCTCCGGAGCTTCATTTCGAAGTGCGCAAGAACTCCGCGCCGGTCGATCCGATCCAGTATCTGCCATCCGACAAGACGGCATCGGCGCCGTTGTGACCCTCTATGCCTTTGGTTCGCCGAGGGTGACACCGAGCCGTCCGGCAAGGTCCTGAACGTATTGCCACGCGACGCGACCGGAGCGCGAACCTCGCGTGGTCGCCCATTCGAGTGCCTCGCGGCGCAGCGTTTCGGCGTCGACCGGCACCCGATGGTGGGCCACATAGCCCTCCACCATGGCGAGGTACTCGTCCTGGCTGCAGCGGTGAAAGCCGAGCCACAGGCCGAAACGGTCCGACAGCGAGACCTTCTCCTCAACGGCTTCGCCGGGATTGATGGCGCTTGATCGTTCGTTCTCGATCATGTCGCGGGACAGCAAATGTCGCCGGTTCGAAGTGGCGTAGAGCAGGACATTGTCGGGCCGCCCCTCGATGCCGCCCTCGAGCACCGCCTTGAGGGATTTGTAGGACGTATCCTCGGCATCGAAGGACAGATCGTCACAGAACACCAGGAACCGGTAGGGGGCGCCGCGCAGTAGCGTCATCAGGTCGGGCAGGCTCTCGATGTCCTCACGGTGGATTTCCACGAGCTTGAGCAGGCCGGCATCGTGCCCGAGGCCGGCGTTAACGGCCGCATGGGCAGCCTTGACGAGGGACGATTTGCCCATGCCACGCGCGCCCCACAACAACGCATTGTTGGCGGGCAGGCCGCGGGCGAAGCGCTCGGTGTTCTCCACCAGGATGTCGCGCATGCGGTCGATGCCCTTGAGAAGCGACATGTCGACGCGGTTGACGCGGGGCACCGCGGTGAGCGCGCGGGCGTCCGGATACCATATGAAGGCGTCAGCCCCGGCGAAATCGGGTGCGGCGCGGGGCGCCGGGGCGAGCCGTTCCAGTGCGTTCGCGATGCGTTCGAGAACGTCCGCGGGGATGGCAGGCTCAAATCGGTCGGACTTGGGTTGGTCGGGTGGGGACATTGGCTCCAGCGGGTCAGGACGCGTCGCGTCCCATAGCTGGGGCAGGAGCGGCCCGCAAGGCGTAGGGCGCAAGCGACGGCCGCGGCGGGGGCCGAAACAGCGTGGGGGACCGCGTTGCAATCGGGCCGGCGGACAGTATAGTCCGCGCAACTTTGGCCCGGCCGGGGGGACGGGCGCCGCCCGGACTTCGCGGCCACAATAGCGCGACCCGGATACGCGATCAGGATATCGCCGATCTGGATTTGGAGATTTGCCGATATGATCACACCCGCCTTTGCCCAGGGCGTGGGAGGTATCAGCCCGGATTTCATGTATCAGCTGCTGCCTTTCGTCCTAATTTTCGTCATCATGTATTTCCTGATCCTGCGGCCGCAGCAGAAGCGGGCGAAGGCGCACCAGGACATGGTGAAGAACTTGCGCCGCGGCGACACCGTCATCACGTCGGGCGGACTGGTGGGCAAGGTCACCAAAGTGGTGGACGACGATCAGGTCGAGATCGAGGTTGCCGAGGGCGTGCGGGTACGGCAAGTCAAGACCATGGTGGCGGACGTGCGCGTCAAGGGCGAGCCGGTCAAGGACGACAAAAGCGCGGCGAGCTAACGGCCGCGGATCGGGTGGAAGCTGATGTTATACTTCTCGCGGACCAAGGCGGCGGCGATCGTGATCACGGCATTCGTCGTGTGCTGCTTCAGCATTCCGAATTTCTTCTCCGAGCAGACCGTCAAAACCTGGCCGGCGTGGGCGCAGCGGCGCCTCGTGCTCGGCCTCGATCTGCAGGGCGGCTCCCAGATCCTGCTGGAGGTCGATCAGAACGACATCCGCAAGCAGCGCCTCGATTCTTTGCGCGACGAGGTGCGCCGCACCCTGCGCGATGCCCGCATCAACTGGGCGAACCCGCCGATCGTGCGCGGCAACAGCGTCGAAGTGAGATTGCGCGAAGGCGCCGACTTCGAGAACGCACTCGGCAAGCTGCGCGCCCTGTCGCAGCCGCTCGGCGGCGTGCTCCAGGGCAACGGCCAGCGCACCCTTGAAGTCACCGACACCGGCGCCGGACTGATCCGCCTGACGCCATCCGACGCCTCCATGATCGATCGGGAGCGGCAGACCGTCGAACAATCGATCCCGATCATTGAAAAGCGCATCAACGAGCTGGGACTCGTCGAGCCGACCATCCAGCGTCAGGGCATCGACCGCATCCTGGTGCAGGTGCCGGGGCTCGGCGATCCGCGGCGGTTGCTGGAACTCCTCGGCCGCACCGCCAAGCTCGAATTCCGCATGGTCGATACCTCCATGAGCCCGCAGGATGCGCTGCAAGGCCGTGCGCCGGCGAACTCGGAGGTGCTGTACGAGAAGCAGGGTGAGCAGCGCATCCCGGTCCTGGTCTACAAGCAGGCCCTGGTCGAAGGCGCCGATCTCACCGACGCCCAGGCCACTTTCGATTCGCGAAGCAGTGAGCCGATCGTCAACTTCAAGTTCAACCTCGCCGGCGCCCGCAAGTTCGCCACCGCGACCCAGGAGAATGTCGGCCGGCCGTTCGCCATCATCCTCGACAACGAGGTGATATCGGCCCCGGTGATCCGTGAGCCGATCCTCGGTGGCTCGGGCCAGATCTCCGGCAATTTCACCGTCGAATCCGCCAACAATCTCGCCATCTTGCTGCGCGCCGGCGCACTGCCCGCCAAGCTCACCGTGATCGAGCAGCGCGTGGTCGGCCCCGGGCTCGGCCAGGATTCGATCAGGGCCGGCGAAGCCGCCTCGATCGTCGGCGCGATCCTGGTGGTGGTGTTCATGCTGGTCACCTACGGCCTGTTCGGGCTGTTCGCCAACATCGCCGTCACCATCAACGTCGCCATGATCATTGGCGTGCTGTCGCTCCTCAACGCGACGCTGACGCTGCCCGGCATCGCCGGCATCGTGCTCACGGTCGGCATCGCAGTCGATTCCAACGTCCTCATCTACGAGCGTATCCGCGAGGAGGTGCGCAACGGGCGCTCTGCCATCATGGCAATCGATGCCGGCTTTACCCGGGCGCTTGCCACCATCCTCGACTCCAACATCACGACGTTCATCGCTGCCGCGGTGCTGTTCTTCATCGGCACCGGCCCGGTGCGCGGCTTTGCCGTGACGCTGGGCATCGGCATCCTCACCACCCTGTTCACGGCCTTCACCATGACGCGGCTGATCATGTCGGTGTGGGTGCGCGGGGTACGCCCGCAAGTCGTGCCAATCTAAGACTGCCCGCAAGGAAACAAGCCCGTGCGCCTCCTCCGCATCGTACCGGACGACACCACCTTCGATTTCATCCGATTCCGCCGGATCAGCTTCCCGGTTTCGGCGCTGCTGACGATTGCTTGCGATCACGCTGTACTTCACCCACGGCCTCAATTTCGGCATCGACTTCAAGGGCGGCACCCTGATGGAGGTGCAATCCAAGACCGGTGCGATCGATCTGCCCAAGATGCGCGCGACGCTTACGGAGCTCAGCCTGGGCGAAGTCCAGCTTCAGCAATACGGCACTTCCGACACCATGTTGATCCGCATCGCCGAACAGCCCGGCGGCGAGCAGGCCCAGCAGGCGGCCGTCGTCAAGGTGCGCGGCGCGCTCGGCGACAGCGTCGATTACCGCCGCATCGAGGTGGTGGGACCGCGCGTCTCCGGCGAGTTCCTTTATCTCGGCATCATCGGCATGTTCGCCGCCATCGCGGCGATCCTGATCTATCTGTGGTTCCGGTTCGAATGGCAGTTCGCGCTAGGCGCCATGATCGCGAACGTGCACGACATCGTGCTCACGCTCGGCTTCATGTCGATCACCCAGATCGATTTCGACCTCACCAGCATCGCGGCGCTGCTCACCATCCTCGGCTATTCGCTCAACGACACCGTCGTCATCTATGACCGCATCCGCGAAATGCTGCGGCGCTACAAGAAAATGCCGATGACGGACCTGCTCAACAAATCGATCAATTCGACGCTGTCGCGATCGGTCATCACTCACGTCACGGTGTCGCTCTCGCTTTTGGCGCTGCTGCTGTTCGGCGGCGAGGCGATCCATTCCTTCACCGCCACCATGATGTTCGGCGTGGTGCTGGTCGGCACCTATACGTCGGTGTTCATCGCCTCGCCGATCCTGATCTATCTCGGCGTCGGTACCGGCCGGCAATACGCCCCCGACGCGCCCGACGAGGCGGAGCCGCAGGTCGTATCGCCGCCGACCGCTCCGGCCCGCACGCCCGCGCCCGCGAGAGCGCGCCGCTGACGAGGCAGGCGTGACCGGTGTGGACGAGGCAAACCGACACCTGCCGCATCCCGCCCCGATCGAAGCCTATGGCAAGGGCGGCTTCCGCTTCGCCGACATGTCCCATCGCGGATCGCTGTTGTGCCTGCCCGGCGGCATCTGGGCGAGCGCCGTCACGGCAGCAAACGAGATTGACGAGGCGACGCTGGCACGCGCATTGACGCCTGACGCAGCCATCGATCATTTCCTCGTCGGCACCGGCAAAGACCCGTTCCACCTGCCAAGGCCGCTGCGCGAGGCGTTCCGCGTGCGGCGCATCGCGCTCGAAGCCATGACCACCGGCGCCGCGGTGCGCACCTACAACATTCTCCTCGGCGAGCGGCGCCGGATCGGCGCGCTGCTGGTGGTGGTTGAGTGAGGCGCCCGGCCCGGCCCACACAGTTGCGAGTGGTCTGCAGAAAACGTTCTATCGGTTTCCGGTCTGGCGGAAAGTGCGAAACGCCGCGTCGACCTCTTCTTCGTTAGCGACGCCGCTACGTTCCGCGTCGTCAACCGCCTGTAATTCGTCCGGCGGCGCGTGATAGACGCCGGCTCCGAGTTCAGCCTCGATTTCCAGGGCGATTTCGGCAAGTTCCTCCTGGCGCTCGCGCGGCCATGTCAGGACTCGGTCGAGAACCGCCTTCACCTGTTCCTCGGTCATGATGGCATTGTACCAAATCCCTATGACGCTTTCCATAAGACGCCACGTTTCGGTTCAAATAAGGAACTCGTGAGCGAAGGTACGGTTCACCTTGCAGGATGCCTATACCCATTGCGAGGCGCTGGTTCGCGCCGCCGACAAGGACCGGTTTCTGGCCGGCCTGTTCGCGCCTGCGCAGTCGCGGCGGCATCTTTATGCGCTCTACGCGTTTGCGAGCGAGATCGCACGGGTGCGCGAGGCGGCGCGCGAGGTGCTGCCCGGCGAGATGCGGCTGCAATGGTGGCGCGATGCGCTGGGCGGCGACGCGCGCGGCGAGGTTTTAGCCAACCCGGTAGCGGCCGCCCTCGTCGATACGATCCGCGTGTGCGCGCTGCCGGTCGAGCCGCTGGTCGGCCTGATCGATGCCCACAGCTTCGATCTCTACGACGAAGCAATGCCGAGCATCGCCGACCTCGACGCCTACGCCGAGCGCACCGCCGGGACGCTGTTCGGGCTCGGGGTAAAAATTCTCGCTGGCGCGGATAGCGCCGCCGCGGCAGCGCCGGCCGGGATTGCGTATGGCATCGCGCAATGCCTGCGCACGTTCCCGCGCGACAGTGCGCGCCGCCAACTGTTCGTGCCGTTGGATCTGCTGCGACAATACGGCGTGACCCGGGAGGAAATCGAAGCGCGCCGAAACACTGCCGGCCTGCGCGCCGCACTGGCGACGCTGCGCGATCATGCGGGTGTGGCGTTCGGGGAGTTCCGCGCGGCGGCGCGAATTCGCACCAACGGCCTGCGCGCCCGCGTTCCTGGTGGCCCACCTGGTTCCCTTGTTGCTCGCACGGCACAATGCCGCGGCGGCTGATCCGTTCAAGATGATCGAAGTGCCGCAATGGCGGCGCCAACTGACGCTGTGGTGGGCGGGGCGTAACGCGTAGGGCGGATTCGCTTTAACCCGCCATTCCGAGCAAGATGAAGGGCTACGACGGCGGGTTAAAGCGAACCCGCCCTACGATTGATATGATTTCGAACTTCGGAAGCACCACGCTAAAGCATGATCCCGAAAAGTTGCAGACTTTTCGGACAAAATCATGCTCAGAATCAAAAGTACGAACCGGTCCCGCATATTGTGCCGCGCGTTCAAAATCCGCTCAACCGCTCGCGCGCTCGGCGTCGGACGTGATGAGCGCTTCGATGTTGTCGACCTGATTGATGGCGACGAGCTGCAGAATGTCGGTGCGAACGTGGCCGGCGGCGTTGCGGGGCAGCGCCGGCACAACCTGGATGATATTTGGGCGCGTTGTCGCGGCCGACCGCGGCTGCCACGTGAGCCAGCAGCTTGCGACTCTTCGATCCGCCGTTGGTCGCTCGACGGCGGCCAGCGTCCGCGCCATTACCCGCGGTGGCCTCCACGAACGCGTAAAGACCGGTGCCGGTTAGCCGGTCCGGATAGGCGAGTACGGCAGCGTCGCCCACCTCGGGGTGCGCCTTCAGCGCGGCCGTGATGGCCGGCGCGCCGTAGAGGTTCTTGCGCGACGCCACCAGCCGGTCGGCGAGGCGCCATTCCTCGCTCGACGCGATGAGTGGCTCGATCAGGTCGACCTGATTGGTGCTGATGAGCCGCAGAATGTCGCGCCGCGCGTTCGCCGTCCTCGCGGCGCGGCAGCGCGTCGGAAATCTGGATGAAATCCGGCAGCTTGTCGGCGCCGACCGCGCCGTCAGTTGCTGGCGCACGTCATCCTCGCGCAACGGCGTGTCGGCCTCGACGAAGGCATAGAGGCCGGTGCCGGCTTTGCGGTCGGGAAAATCCAGCACGGCGGCGTCGCGCACGTGGGCAAACGTCCTCAGCGCCGCCTCGATGGCCGGCGCGTCGTAGGCAAGGCGGGCGCCGCCGCCTTCGGAATCGATGAAGCCCAGAAGGCCGCGGGTGATGAGCATGTAGAGCTTCTTGCCGGTCATCATCCAGATGCGGGTCGGCAGGCTCTTGCGCGCGAGCACGCGCCGCTCGGCTGGCGTCAGGGCGTCGGGAATATAGCGCCGCTTGTGCTTGAGGAAGTGGCGCAAGTCCTCATAGGCCGCCATGCGGAACAGCCAGCTCCGCCGCGCAAACACCGAGGCGAGCTGGAAGTCGAGCAGATAGGCGCGCCCGTCCGGCGTGCGCAGCCAGTTCTGTTCCTTGGCGAGGTCGTTGTGGGAAATCCTGGCGCGATGGAGCGCCCGCAATGCCGCGCGGGCGGAGCGGAAATAGGCATGGTCGCCGTACGGCCGCGCGATTTTCAGCGCGCTGCCCGGAATGTAGCCGCGCACCAGCTTGCGATCGTCGGCATAGAGGAGCGGCGGGGCAACGCCGAGCGCGGTGGCGACCGCGAGCGCGCGCCGTTCGCGATTGTACAGATGCCGGGCAAGCGGACGCGACCACCACGGCACCTCGTCAAGCCGCCGCAGCACGCCCGGCACGTCGACGCCGTCGCTACGGAAGCTGCCGCGCTCGACGGTCGAGAACACGTCGCGCTTGAGCACGACCGTGGTTTGCCAGCGCCCGGCAAGAGCATCAAAGCGGCTCATCCTGGATGCGGCTCCGGCACCGCCGTGCTCTCGGAAGCCGGCACCAGGGGTGCCAGGCAAGGTGCGGCCTGCGTTTCCGCCGCCGTCACGCCGCCGCGCCAGATGTCGAGATCGGCGAGGGCGCGTCCCGTCAAGGCCCGCCGCTTGGCCATCGCCTTGGCGGTGCCGCGTAGCCGCTCACCATCGGCGCCGCGGCCTGGCGATTTGGCGAGCGGCGGAAACAGGCCGAAATTGACGTTCATCGGCTGAAACGAGCGCGGCCCCGCGTCGATCGTCTCGACATGGCCGCCGGTAATGTGGGCGATGAGCGCGCCATGGGCGGTGGTCGGCGGCGGCACCGACGGCGCCTCGCCGCATCGTTCGGCGGCGGCGAAACGGCCGGCCAAAAGCCCGATCGCGGCGGATTCCACATAGCCCTCGCAGCCGGTAATCTGCCCGGCAAAGCGCAGCCGGGGCATCGCCTTGAGGCGCAGCACGCCGTCAAGAAGGCGCGGTGAATTGAGGAACGTATTGCGGTGCAGCCCGCCGAGGCGCGCGAACTCGGCGCCTTGGAGGCCCGGTATCATGCGAAACACCCGCGCCTGCTCGCCGTGCTTCAGCTTGGTCTGGAAGCCCACCATATTGAACAGCGTGCCGAGCCGGTTGTCTTGGCGCAATTGCACGATGGCATGGGGTTTCACGTCCGGGTGGTTCGGATCGGTGAGACCGACCGGCTTCATCGGGCCGAAGCGCAGCGTCTCGCGTCCGCGCGCCGCCATCACCTCGATGGGCAAGCAGCCGTCGAAATAGGGTGTCGAAGCCTCCCATTCGTGGAACGACGTTTTGTCGGCGGCAAGCAGCGCATCGAGGAAGGTCTCGTACTGGGCGCGATCAAGCGGACAATTGATGTAATCCGCGCCGGTGCCCCCCGGGCCGGCATTGTCGTAGCGCGACTGGAACCACGCGACCGACATGTCGATCGAGTTGCAGTACACGATCGGCGCGATGGCGTCGAAGAACGCCAGCGCGTCCTCGCCGGTCAGCGCCCTGATGGCGTCGGCGAGGGCCGGAGAGGTGAGGGGACCGGTCGCCACGATGACGCTGTCCCATTCGGGCGGCGGCAACGACGTGATTTCGCCGCCGCGGATCTCGAGCAGCGGATGGGACGCAAGCGCTGCTGTCACCACTTGCGAGAAACCGTCGCGATCGACCGCAAGTGCGCCGCCGGCCGGAACCTGATTGGCATCGGCCGCCCGCATAATGAGGGAATCGAGCCGGCGCATCTCCTCGTGCAGTAGGCCGACCGCGTTCTGCTCACGGTCGTCGGAGCGGAACGAGTTCGAGCACACGAGTTCGGCGAGCCCGCCGGTCTTGTGGGCGGGCGTCAAGTGCGCCGGGCGCATCTCGTGAAGCACCACGGGAACGCCGCGCGCGGCGATCTGCCATGCCGCTTCGCTGCCGGCGAGGCCGCCGCCGATGACATGGATGGGCTGCATGGCCCTGTGGATATTGGAATTCGGCCTTTAGTCAACCGCGGCGGAGCCCGAAATGCAAAGCGCCCGTCAATCGGCGCGCGCTTGGCGAACGCGGCATGCCCGCGAGCTTATCCGGCCATACGAGCGTTTTGTCGGGCGATCCGGTGGATGTCGCCGCGGGAAATGCCGATGTCGGCGAGCTCCCGGTCGGTCAGGCGGGCAAGTTCGCTGAGACCTTGGTCATAGCGCCGCCATTTGCAGTACCAGCGGGTGAGAGCGGAGAGCAGCATGGGAAATGTCCTTTGGTTTTTTTGGCGGTTTTGTGCGCTGCGGGACGGGCTCGCAGGGTGATTCGTTGAGATTACATAAGATGATGAAGTCATTATTGAAAACCGTAATATTGCGGTGCAGCTATGCCGCCACCGCACGCTGGCGAAATGACCTCCGGCGGATTAAGCGCAGCGCAATCCGCCGACGCAACCATCCGGTGAGGCCGGCCGGCGGATTGCGCGCTTCGCGCTTAATCCGCCCTACCAGCGCGACGGCTGCCGTCGCTGACCGGAACGTTCGGCCTCGGCCGAAGCGTCGGCCCGTGCGAGTTGGGGGTCGACGCGCTACAATTCCCTTCATGAGCGAAGTGCTTGATATCGCCGCGGTCGCGGCGCTGGTGGGCGATCCGGCGCGCGCCAACATCCTGTGTGCGCTGCTGGACGGTCGTGCGCTGGCAGCCGGCGAACTCGCCTACGCGGCGCGGGTTTCTCCGCAAACCACCAGCGGCCATCTCGCCAAGCTTGCGGCCGCCCAATTGATCACGTCGAGCCCGCAAGGCCGCCACCGCTACTTCCGCCTGGCCGGACCCCATGTTGCCGCGATGCTGGAAAGCATCATGGCGGTTGCCGCGATCGCGCCGCCGCGCTGCCGCCCGGTGCGAATTGCCGACGACATGCGCACCGCCCGCATGTGCTACGACCATGTCGCCGGCCGACTCGGCGTCGGGCTTGCCGATGCGTTGCGGGCGCGCGACCATGTCGAGTTCAGCGACGACGGTGGCGTGCTCACTCCATCCGGCGAAGTCTTCCTGCGTGAATTCGGAATCGACATCGAAGCCGCCCGCCACAGCAAGCGGATTCTTTTGCCGCCCCTGCATCGACTGGAGCGAACGGCGGCCTCATCTCGCCGGCGCGGTCGGCGCCGCGCTCGCCGTGCGCCTCCTGGCTCTCGGCTGGGTCGCGCGCGTGCGCGACGGACGGACCCTCGTCATCACGCCGACGGGGCGCCGCAATCTGGAACGCACATTCGGTGTCGTGTTGCCCGACGAGCGCGAGACGGTGGCTCGCCCGTTGGTGGCCGTGCCGGCGTGACGGCGGTCTCGCGGATGATCCTGGACCGGATTCGGTGTAATTGTACTGACTCTCTCGGTCGTGGCCGGGCATGTTGTATAGCCCGGCGACGACCTTCGGACTCATCGAAATCCCCTCCAGCCGCTCTTCGCACGTCTCCGCGCCTACGCCGCTTGCCCGCATCGGCACCGGAACGTTAGGATGACCTCCAGTCAGGGAGACCATTGATGCGACACACAACGCTGATTCTCGCGGCCGCGCTCGGCGCCGCTATATCTTCGACCGGCGCTCACGCGCTGGAGCTGAAAGTGCTCACCGCCGGCGCGTTCAAGTCGTCCGTGGTGGCTCTGGTGCCGGAATACGAGAAGACGAGCGGCAACAAGGTCATTATCGACAATGACACCGTGGGCGCGCTCGCCAAGCGCATCGAAGGCGGCGAGACCTTCGACGTGGTGGTGATGACCCCCGCCGCGATCGACGAACTCGCCGCAGCCGGTAAGGTCGCCCCCGGCAGCCGCACCAACCTGGCGCGTGTCGGGGTCGGCGTCATGGTGAAGGCCGGCGCGCCGAAGCCGGATGTTTCCACCGTCGAGGCGTTCAAGAAGGCCGTGCTGGCGGCGAAATCGGTGAGCTTCATCGATCCGGCAAGCGGAGGCTCCAGCGGCATTTATGTCGCCAAGCTTTTGGAGCGGCTCGGCATCGCCGACCAGGTGAAGCCGAAGGAGAAGCTCAAGCAGGGCGGCTACGTGGCGGATTACATCGTCTCGGGCGAGGCGGAACTTGGCATTCACCAGATCAGCGAGATCGTGCCGCACGAGGGTGTGACCTTGGTGGGGCCGCTGCCGAAGGACATCCAGAACTACACCGTCTATACGGCCGGCATCGGCGCGACCACGAAACAACCCGAGGCCGCCAAGGCGTTGATCGCGGTATTCTCCGGCCCCTCCGCGCAGGCGCTGTTCAGGGCAAAGGGCATGGAGGCGGCCGGCGAATGAGCGCCGGCGCGCCTTAAGAAGCGTCTTGATCTGATCGGTACCGTCGCGGCCCGGCTTCGCTCCGCCGGAACGAAAAGCTGCCGTGATGCGTACGGCGATCGGATCACAAACCACGGAGGCATCCCATGACCAATCTCACGCTCTATCATATCGCGCCGTCGCGCTCCTCCGTCGTGCTGTGGATGTTGGAGGAGATCGGCGAGCCCTACGACATTCACTTGCTCAGCATGAAGAAGGGCAGCAATCGCGAGCCGGCCTATCTGGCGATCAATCCCATGGGCAAGGTGCCGGCGCTCAAGCATGGCGACACCGTCATTACCGAGGCCGCCGCCATCTGTTGCTACCTTGCCGACGCGTTTCCCAAAGTCGGCCTCAATGTCCCGATCGACCACCCGCGGCGCGGCCCGTATCTCAAATGGCTGTTCTTTGGGCCTGGCGTGCTCGAGGGCGCGGTGATGGATCGCGCCTTTCCGCGCAGCGGAGAGGCGCCGAGGGCTGCGCTCGGCTACGGCGATTTCGACACCGCCATGAACGTGGTGGCCGGCGCGGTGACGCCGGGGCCGTTCCTGATGGGCGACAAGTTCACCGCCGCCGACGTCGTCATCGGGTCGAACCTGCGCTGGGGGACGATGTTCAAGATGATTCCGGAGCGCAAGGAATTCTCCGATTATATCGCCCGCTTTGCCGATCGTCCCGCCGCCAAGCGGGCGGAGGCGAAGGACCAGGAACTCGCGAAGGTGTGACGCCGCGCCCGGTGACGATCGCCGCCGAGCCGCTGCAGGCCGATGCTTTCAAGCCGTTCGGCGACGTGCTGGCGGCGCCGCCGGGAGGCGGCAGGCGCGCATTCGGAGATGGTCTCGCCAATCTGCGTATTCAGGCGAAGCCCATCCTCACGATCAGCCGGGTCGAGCCGGATGTCGCATTCCCGCTCGCCATCCGCGAGCTCGAGCGCCACCCGTTTTCCTCGCAGAGCTTCCTGCCGATGTCGGTGTCGCGCTGGCTGGTGATCGTGGCGCCGCCCGGGCCCGATGGAAGCCCAGACGGCGCGATGGCCCGGGCCTTTCTCGCAGGTGCCGGGCAGGGCGTGACTTACCGCGCCGGCACTTGGCATCACCGGCTCACGGTGCTCGACAGCAACGCCACGTTCGCCGTGTTGATCTGGCGCGATGGTAGCGTGGACGATGAAGAATTCCGGCCGCTGGCCCAGCATGTGACTGTCGCGGCGCCCGATGTTCTGCCGGGGCCGGCAGTCTGAGCGGGGCGCGGCACCGCCGTTGCGCTGTCATCTGGCACTGAAATTGCTTATTTTTATTGCATAGGCTTGGTGACTGCCTAGCCAAAAAATCCGGAGGAAGCCCATGTCCGCGCGACTGGTCAGCGCTGTCGACACGGCGATCAATAGCCGAAAATTTGGCGGCCTTCAGGTGCGCGTGGCAGCGATGTGCACTGTGGTCACTGCAATTGACGGCTACGACATCTCGTCGGCCGGATACGCGGTGCCGATGCTGTCCGAGGCCTGGCACCTCCCGCCACAAGCGTTCACCCAGGCGCTGGTGCTGGGAAGCATCGGCCTGTTCGTCGGGGCCCTCGTCTCGGGTCCGGCCGGCGATCGGTTCGGGCGAAAGCCGTCGCTCATTGGAGCGGTGTTTGTTTTCGGCCTGTTTTCGGTGTTGTCGGCGTTCGCGGGCTCCCTTCCGGTCCTGACGGTCATGCGTTTCTGCACCGGCCTCGGCCTCGGGGCCGCATCCCGCTCACCGTCGCTCTCGTATCCGACTACGCACCCCGCGCCCGTCACGCCTCGGTCGTCGCGTCGATGGCGACGGGCTTTCCGTTGGGCGCCCTGATCGGCGGGCTCGTCGCCTCCAAGGTCGTCCACGACTATGGCTGGCAATCGGTCTACCTGATCGGCGGCATCGTGCCGCTTCTCTATGTGCCGTGCCTGATGATCTGGCTGCCGGAATCGCTGCAGTTCATCGTGCTGCGTGAAGGAGTTTCCGGTCGCGCCGCCGCGATCCTCAAACGCTTGAACATCACGTTGCCGCCGATCGACGCCATCGCGGCGACGGCGACGCCTGTCAGCGCCGGCAATCCGGTATTCGCGTTGTTTCGAGACGGCTACGCGGTCCGTACGCTGTTGCTGTGGATCGTTCTCGCGATGAATTTCCTCACCACTTATCTTCTGTTGAATTGGCTGCCGTCGCTCTTTCATGCCGGCGGCATGACCAACGGCGAGGCGATTTTCGCCACCACCATGTTCCAGCCCGGCGGCCTGGTCGGCGGCCTGCTGATCGGGCATCTGTGCGACCGGTACGGCGCGGAACGCACACTGACGATCACGGTTCTGATCGGCGCGGTGTTCGTTGTGCTGCTCGGCTTTGCGTCGCTTCCCTTCGTCGGGACGGTGCTGGTGATGGTCGGCATCGGCTTCGGCAATGGCGGCAGCCAGATGAGCATGAATGCGCTTGCCGGCGCGATCTATCCGTCACCGATCCGGTCGACCGGAGCCGGGTGGGAACTCGGCATCGGCCGCCTCGGCAACATCTTCGGCCCCTGGGTCGGCGGCATCATGCTGTCGTTCAACTGGGCACCGGAGTCGATCATCCTGACCGCGGCGGTGCCGCCGCTGGTCGCCGTCGCGGCACTCACGCTGCTGCGCATCGTGCGCTCCGCCGACGGCGCTGCTCCGCAGCCGGCGTTGCCGTCGGTCGGCTCCGCCGCAAAGGTCTGACCGGCCGCAGCCTTCAGCCGGGCGATTTCGCCGTCGGTGCCGTGTGGGCGGCTTCGCCGGTCGCGAGCGCGGCGAGGATGTTGTTCACCAGCGCGCGCGCCGATTCCGCGCTCAGTTCCACCGCCACCCGTTCCCGGCCGCCATCGGCTTCGCAGACGAAATCGATCGCGAGCGCGTGGTCGAGCGGCGCGTGGTAAGGGTGATCGAAGTAGACATTGGCGGTGTCGATACGCATCCAGCCGCTGGCGCCCTTGGCGCTGCCGGACACTGCGGTTTTCTCGATGATGTATGAACACATGGTCTTCTCCTCGGATTGCAAAACGGCGATTCGGTGTTTGTCGGAAGCGCCCTATGCGCCAAGATGCTTGCGCAGGAAGGCGAATACCTTGGTCCAGCCGTCGGCTGCCTGTTCGGGCCGGTACCCGCTGCGGGTGGTGTTGAAGAAGGCGTGGCCGGCGTCGTCGTAGCGGTGAAACTCGTAGGCCTTGCCGAGACGCTTCAGCACCGCCTCGGTGCGGTTGACCTGATCCGCGCTGGGGTTCTGGTCTTCGTTGCCGAACAGGCCGAGCAGCGGCGCGCCGAACTTGTCGGTGAGATCGATCGGCGCAACCGGCCGCTTGGCGTTAAGCTGGCTCTTGTCGTCCACGATCACGTTGCCGCCCCAGCAATCCACGATGGCATCGACGGTGGTGAGCCTGCAGGCGCACAGATAGGCGTGCCGGCCGCCGGAACAGAAGCCGATGATTCCGACTTTGCCGGTGGCGTTGGGTTGGGCGCGCAGGAATGCCATGGCGCCCGCGACGTCGCCCACTACCTGATCGTCGGCGACGCCGCCTGCCCCTCGTACGCGGGCGCCGACATCGTCTGGGCTTCCCGGGCCGTCGCGAAAGTAGAGATGCGGCGAGATGCAGGCGTAGCCATGATGGGCGAACTTGCGGACCACTTCGGTGATCCATTCGTCCCAGCCGGGCAGATGGTGGATGACCACCACGCCGGGGAATTTGCCAGGTCTGGTCGGGTGCGCGTAATAGGCCTCGCCGCTGTCGCCATTGTGGCCGCGGAAGGTGACGGTTTCGGCTAGCAGGGACGGATAGGACATCGGGGGTCTCTCGTCATGTGGGGATGGCCATGTTAGCACGCCGGCCGAGCGGCGAGTGACGGCAGGGTCATGTTGCATCGCCGGTTGAAGCTCCGGATGAACCTGAAGGCCCTCCAAAGCGACATAACAAACATGACGGGGCCCTTCCCGTCCGGAGCGGTCATGTCATCACAAGCAATGTCGGTCCGTGCGGCCGGGCGTCGCCTGCCGGTGATCGCGGCACTGTTGAGCGCGATCGCGCCCGGTGTCGGCCAAGTATATGCGGGACGGCCGTGGCGGGGCGCCGCGCTGTTTGTGGCCCTGTTGGCGATCCAGGCGGCGATCCTCGCCAGCGCGTTCGTGATGCCGCCAAGCTTTGCCGCCATCCTGGCATTCGCGGTCGTCGGGATCACGGTCACGCTTGGCTTCTACATCTACATCATCTTCGATGCGATGCGGCTCGCGCGCGAAAGCGGCGGCGCGGTCTATCGCTGGTACGTTCAAGTGGCCGCGGTTGCCGCGGTCTATCTCGTCTGCGAGGCTTTTCTTCTGGCGGTGCCGGCCGTCTCGGCCTACCTGCCGTGGCACACGTTCAACGTCGCGTCCGCCGGCATGGAGCCGACGCTGCGGCTCGGCGAAATCTTCCTCGCCGACACCCTTTATTTCGAAGCCAATTCGCCGGGCCGCGGCGATGTCGTCGTCTACAGTCTGCCCAGGGAGCCCGACGCCATCCACGTCAAGCGCATCGTGGCGCTGCCGGGCGACCGCGTTGCGTTTCGGGGCGGCCACGCCTTCATCGATGGCGCGCCGGTCCACGAGCCTTACGCCAAATCCACAAACCCCGAACTGCCCTTCAACAACATCGCCGAGTATCTGGTGCCGGCGAACACCGTGTTCGTCGCCGGCGACGCCCGCGACGATAGTCTCGACAGCCGCGACTTCGAGGCGAATGGGCCGGTGCCGCTCAATAATCTGATAGGCCGCGCAACCGAAATCGTGATGTCGCCGATTCCGGACCGCGCCGGCGTCTGGATCGGCTCGCCGCGGTAGTGCGGGGGCGCGTGCGACACGGGCGCGACCGACACCTCAGCATCAAGCTCGGCGGCACGAATGATTTCCATTCCGCCGCTAGTCGGATGTGAGGCTGATCAGTTATCGACGAGGCGGGATTGCGAGCGTGTCGCTCACGTCGTGGTCACTTGGCGTCGCGCTCGCGAAGGACTTCTCGCAGTACATCGCCGACCATGGTAGGCAGGCTCCTGGCTAGTCCATCGACCTTTCGTTCGAGACTGTCGACTTTCCGGTCCAGGCCATCGACTTTTTCCTCGACACGGACGAGGCGCGTCTTGACGCCCGCCAGATCGTCGCCATTACGACGTGTCTGTTCCAGGATATGGCGCGTCACCAGCTTCTCGCCCTCGACCTCGCGTTCGAGCACGCCGACGCGCGCCTCGAACTCTTCTCTCGTCACATATGTCGGCATCGCAGCCCGCGCCCCGCATTCTCAGTGCGATCTTAGCACAGGTTGCGGACGGGTCCAGTTGCTATGTATAAACTCTCGTGCGTGACCAAGCGATCGGATCACTGCGCGTGGCCGGGAGGCGGTCTGCACAAGTTTTGAGGATCTGCTTTAGTTCCGACAGGCGAAGATCAATGTCTGTAGTCACGTCGGCACCACAGGCGAGCACAGCTTGATGTGTTGCCACCATTCCGCAGGTGTCAGCATCTCAATGTGACGGTTTTGCAAGAGGCGAGAGAGGTGCCACTCACTCCGCCGCCACCACCCGCTTCTTTCCCTTCTTCTCCGTACGCGCCAGCACCGGTGCCAGGTACTGCCCCGTGTAGCTGCGCTTCACCTTGACGATCTCCTCCGGCGTTCCGGCCGCGACGATTTCGCCGCCGCCGTCGCCGCCTTCGGGGCCGAGGTCGATGATCCAGTCGGCGGTCTTGATCACTTCGAGGTTGTGCTCGATGACGACGACGGTGTTGCCCTGGTCGGTCAGTTCGTGGAGCACCTCCAGCAGCTTCTTCACGTCGTGGAAGTGCAGGCCGGTGGTGGGCTCGTCGAGAATGTAGAGTGTGCGGCCGGTGGCGCGCTTGCTCAGTTCCTTGGCGAGCTTGACGCGCTGGGCCTCGCCGCCCGAGAGCGTCGTCGCCTGCTGTCCGACATGGATGTAGTCGAGGCCGACGCGATGGAGCAGCGCCAGCGGCTCGCGCACCCGCGGCACCGCCTTGAAGAAGTCGAGCGCCTCCTCGACCGTCATGTCGAGCACGTCTGCGATCGATTTGCCCTTGAACAGCACGTCGAGCGTCTCGCGGTTGTAGCGCTTGCCCTTGCAGACGTCGCAGGTCACGTAGACGTCGGGCAGGAAGTGCATCTCGATCTTGATGACGCCGTCGCCCTGGCAGGCCTCGCAGCGGCCGCCCTTGACGTTGAAGGAGAAGCGGCCGGGCTCGTAGCCGCGCGCCTTGGATTCCGGCAGGCCCGCGAACCATTCGCGGATCGGCGTGAAGGCGCCCGTATAGGTCGCCGGGTTCGACCGCGGCGTGCGGCCGATCGGCGACTGGTCGATGTCGATGATCTTGTCGATGTGCTCCAGCCCTTCGATGCGGTCATGCGGGGCAGGGCCTTCGCTCGCATTGTTGAGCTTGCGCGCCACCGCCTTGTAGAGCGTGTCGATCAGCAGCGTCGACTTGCCGCCGCCCGATACGCCGGTGATGCAGGTGAACACGCCGAGCGGGATCTCGGCGGTGACGTTTTTCAGGTTGTTGCCATGCGCGTTGACGACGCGCAGGACGCGACGCGAGTCGATGGCACGACGCTCCGGCACCTCGATGGTGCGCACGCCGGTGAGATATTGGCCGGTCAGCGAATGCTTGTTCGCCATGATGTCGGCCGGCGTGCCTTCGGCGACGATCTTGCCGCCATGGATGCCGGCGCCGGGGCCGACGTCAACGACGTAATCGGCGATGCGGATCGCGTCCTCGTCATGCTCGACCACGATCACGGTGTTACCGAGGTCGCGCAGGCGCTTAAGCGTCTCGAGGAGCCGCGCGTTGTCGCGCTGGTGCAGGCCGATCGACGGCTCGTCGAGAACGTAGAGCACGCCGGTGAGGCCGGAGCCGATCTGCGAGGCAAGCCGGATGCGCTGGCTCTCGCCACCGGACAGCGTGCCGGAAGCGCGGGCGAGCGTCAGGTATTCGAGCCCGACATCGACCAGGAACCGCAGCCGCTCGCGGATTTCCTTGAGCACCCGTCCGGCGATCTCGTTGTGCTTGGGCGAGAGCTCGGCGGGGAGCGCGGTGAACCATTCGCCGGCCCGTTTCACGCTCATCTCGGCCACTTCGCCGATGTGCCGTCCCGCGACCTTCACGGCCAGCGCCTCCGGCTTGAGGCGGAAGCCATGGCAAGAAGCGCACGGCACGTCGGTGAAATACTTGGTCAGCTCCTCGCGTGCCCACTCGCTTTCGGTCTCGCGGAAGCGCCGTTCGAGGTTGGTGATGACGCCTTCGAACGGCTTTTCGGTTTCATAGGCGCGCAGTCCGTCGTCGTAGACGAAGCGGATCGGCTCTTCGCCGGAGCCGTACAGAATGGCGTCCTGCACCTTCTTGGGCAGGTCCTTCCACTTGGTGTCGAGGGTGAACTTGTAATGTTTGGCGAGCGCTTCCAGGGTCTGGGTGTAATAGGGCGAGGTCGAGCGCGACCACGGCGCAATGGCGCCCTTGCGCAACGTCGCGCTCTTGTCGTGGATGACAAGATCGGGATCGATGTGCTGCTCGACCCCAAGCCCGCCGCAGGCCGGGCACGCGCCGAATGGATTGTTGAACGAGAACAGCCGCGGCTCGATTTCCGAAATGGTGAAGCCGGACACCGGGCAGGCGAACTTGTCCGAGAACATGATGCGCTGGGCGTCCGACGCGGCTGCGGTCGCGAGCTTGGTTTCCTTGGCGGCCGCTTTTCGCTCTTCACCTTCCGCGATAGCCGACGACCGTTTCGCGTTCGACCGCCCCGTCGTTGGCGCAGGTGCGGTGGCGGCTGCTTGTGAGGTGCCATCCGCGAACTCCACCACGGCAATGCCGTCGGCGAGCTTGAGCGCCTGCTCGAAGCTCTCGGAAAGCCGCTGGGCGATGTCCGGGCGCACCACCAGGCGGTCCACCACCACGTCGATATTATGGGTGAACTTCTTGTCGAGCACCGGTGCGGCGGCGATCTCGTAGAAGATGCCGTCGATCTTGATCCGCTGGAAGCCCTTCTTCAGGTATTCGGCAAGCTCCTTGCGGAACTCGCCTTTGCGGCCGCGAACCACTGGCGCAAGCAGATAGAGCCGGGTTCCTTCCGGCAGCGCCATCACGCGGTCGACCATCTGGGAGATGGTCTGGCTTTCGATCGGCAGGCCGGTGGCGGGCGAATAGGCGATGCCGATGCGCGCCCACAGCAGGCGCATATAGTCGTAGATCTCGGTGACGGTGCCGACTGTCGAGCGCGGATTCTTGGACGTGGTCTTCTGCTCGATGGAGATCGCCGGCGACAACCCGTCGATCTGGTCGACATCGGGCTTCTGCATCATTTCCAGGAACTGGCGCGCATAGGCGGAGAGGCTTTCCACGTAGCGCCGCTGGCCTTCCGCATAGATGGTGTCGAAGGCGAGCGAGGATTTGCCGGAACCTGACAGGCCGGTGAATACCACCAGCCGGTCGCGCGGGATTTCCAGATCGACATTCTTGAGGTTGTGCTCGCGGGCGCCGCGGATGGCGATGACGCGGCCGCCGTCGAGATTGCGGCGTGGGCGATTATCGAACAGGTCGGTCATATTTTCGCCATGCGCGGTGCGGGTCGGTCTCGTCTGGTATTTCTTGTCTGGGTATGCCGGGCCCCGCGCCAGGCCGGCGAGCCGCCTTTGCAAAAGTAGTGGCTGCAGGCGCTTTTCGCCAGTGCGCAGGGCAAATCGGCCCGATCATGCGTCGGGGATGTGGACAAGTCGTGGCGCGCGGCCCGCTTTCGCGTCAAACGCCCGTCGGCTAGAGTGCGAAGTCACATAAAAACGGGAGGAATGTCATGAGCAACGCGGTGGTTCGATCGATCCACGTCGGCTTGGCGTTAATGGCGGTGGCCGTGACGCTGGTCGCGGCGGACCGCGCCGGCGCCCAAGGCTACGCGGTCACGACCCGGTCGAACGTCGAATATGTGGTTCATGACGGGGTCAAGCTCACCGGTGAACTGTATTCGCCAAAGGGGCTCGACAAAGCGCCGGTAATCGTCGCGGTTCACGGCGGCGGCTGGGTGGCGGGCAGTCCGGATGCCTTCAAGGATTGGGCGCCGTACATGGCCCGCCACGGCTATGCGGTTTTCGCCATCCGCTATCGTCTCGCCAAGCCCGGAATGAAGACCTATCCGGCCGCCGTCTATGACGTGAAAGCCGCCGTCCAGTTCGTGCGGGCGAAGGGCGCCGAACTCGGCATCGATCCGGCACGTATCGCGCTCGCCGGCGCGTCCGCGGGCGCGCATCTCGCCGCACTGGTCGGCGTCGCGGCAAACGATTTCTCGACGCAGTATCGCGACGATCCCAATGCATCGGTTCCGGCCGACGTGAAGGCGGTGGTCTCCTATTACGGCATCTACGATATGCAGGCGCAGTGGGAGCACGACCAGTTGACCCGTCCTCCGGGCGAACAGATCACCGAGAGGTTCATCGGCCTGCCGCCCACCAAGGATCGCCGCGTCTATTTCAAGTCCTCGCCGGCCGCATACGCGACCGTCGACAAGAACCGCACCCGCTACCTGCTGATCCACGGCAAGGAGGATGACATCGTCGATCCGGCGCAGGCGACCGAGTTTCTTCGGCTGCTCAAGCAGGCGGGCTTCGCGGCGAACATCGCGCTCATTCCGGGGGCCGCGCACGCCTGGATCGGCGAGCCGGTGGACGACGGCGCCAGTTTCAGCGCGCAGGTGGCGCCGCGGGTCGTGCGGTTCCTGCAAGGGGCACTGTGACGAGAAACGCGCACGTCGTGTTGTAGGGCGGGTTCGCTTTAACCCGCCGTATTGGTTGTCGCTCGGAACGGCGGGTTAAAGCGAACCCGCCTGCGCTATGACGACTGATATGTTCGAACTTTGGAAACGCCGTACCGGCTCACCAGCGCCCGAACAAGGATCCCGGCGGCAGGTGATAGTTCACGCCGACCTTGACCTCGTGGACCTGAGTATTGATGTTCGCGCCGACGCCGCCGGGCGGAATGCCGAAGCCGTAGCCGTCGGTACCGAAATCCAGATAGGCGTATTCGATCTTCGCCGACCAACTTGGCGACAGCATGTATTCCGCGCCGGCGCCGATCGTCCATCCGTTGCGGGTGGTGTTGAGCGTGGCCGCTCCAAGCGGCACTGCGCTGATGCCGTAATCGGCGTTCATCCAGGCGACGCCGACCTTGGCGTAGAACAGCCAGCTGTTCTGCACGAAGCCGACCCGGCCGGCCAACGTGTCGTACCAGTTATGATTGGAGGTGAACGCAACCGCGTTCGCGCTAGAGAAGTTCACGGTACCGCTCGCCGAGGTCCAAATGAATTCGCCCTCGACGCCGATCAGCCAGTTGGGCGCGAATTGATAATTATAGCCGAGTTGGACGCCGCCCAGCACGCCGCTCGGGTCGGACGAGAAGGTCGCCGGTATGCCGGCTGCCGCGCTGCCCAGCGTCTCGCTCTCGCGCGAAAATGCGCCACCGAAGTTCACACCGCCATAAAAGCCGGTCCAATTGTAGAGCGGCTGGAGCGGAGGCGGCGGCGCCTTCGTGTAGGGCCGTGCGGAGAGGTCGGCTGCGCCGGCCGGGACGCAAAGTGCGAACGCCACGGCCGCGACTGTGGCGATGTTCGCAAGTGCCAGTTTGGCGCTCATCCGGCCGCTCCCTGCTTTAGCCCCCGCTTTGAATTCGTATACGCCCGGAGGGCGCGAAAGACTGTCACCCGCATGCAACACGCTAGCCGGATTCTTCAATTCCTTGGGGGGCGAACGTCGGGTTTACGCTCCCCTTGAAATGGCCGAAGAGCGGGGCGAAATAGCGGGTGCGGCGTGGGCAAAGTGCTTGCGCGGCCGTGCCGTACCTGCTAGGAACAAATAGCGAACAATAGGGTCAGGCCAAGCGGCGGGCGTTTCGCTTGTGGGTAACGCCGACGCGGGCGGCCCCGAGGGCTCGCATGATGCGTGGCTTTATCGCAGGGTGCGGCGCAGAAGTGCGGCGGACAGGCAGATCGGGCGCCACCGCAATCGCGGACGCAACGCCACTGCAAACGCGACGTCGAACAGGATATGGAGAGCGGATATGGCAGGCAGCGTCAATAAGGTCATCCTGATCGGCAACCTCGGCAAGGACCCCGAAGTGCGGCGCACCCAGGACGGCCGGCCGATCGTCAACCTGACGGTCGCGACCTCCGAGACCTGGCGCGACAAGAACACCAGCGAACGTAAGGAGCGCACCGAATGGCATCGGGTCGTCATCTTTAACGAGGGCCTGTGCAAGGTGGCCGAGCAGTACTTGAAAAAGGGCTCGAAGGTCTACCTCGAAGGCCAGTTGCAGACACGCAAATGGCAGGACCAGCAGGGCCAGGACCGCTATTCCACCGAGGTCGTGCTGCAGGGCTTCAATTCCCAACTCACCATGTTGGATCGTGCCGGCGCCGGTGCCGGAAGTGGCGGCGGGGATTCCCCCGATGACGGCGGTTCGAGCTTCGGTTCCTCCAGCGGTGGCCGAAGCGGCGCGCCGGCGCGTCAGCCTGCAATGGCGAGCGGCGGCGCGCGCGAGGACATGAATGACGAGATTCCGTTTTAAGGCGCGTAGGGCCCCTACGTCGGTGCTAGCAACGAGGCGGATGTCACGTCGCTTGTTCGCCGCGAGCGCTCTGTCTCCGGTTTTGCACCGGCGAGCGAATGGCGCGGTCCAAGCCTGAAATCGGCGCCAACTTGACGCATGTCAGGTGACACTGCATCGTCACCAAAGTCGCATTGTGACGGAAAGCGAAAACGGCGTAGCATCGTCATTCAACAACGACGGCATCCCTGCGCGGAAATGGTGGCAATGACGATGCTTAGAGCAATAGCGGCAATCTTTCTATTGGCGTGCACTCCGGCGGCTTCGTTTGCGCAATCCGAGCCTCAGCAAGTCACGATCGGGGTGCTCAACGACATGTCCGGCACCTTCGCGGACCAGAGCGGACCCGGTTCGCTTGTGGCGGCCCGCATGGCGATCGAGGAACTTGGCGGCAAGGTGCTCGACAAGCCGGTCAAGGCCATCGGCGGCGACCATCAAAACAAGCCGGATGTGGCGGCATCGCTGGCCCGCAGCTGGTACGAGGTCGACGGCGTGCAACTCATCGTCGACATGCCGAACTCCGGCACTGCGCTCGCCGTGCAGGAGGTCGCGCGCGCCGACAAGAAGATCAACATCACCACCACGGCGGGGTCGATCGCGCTCACCGGCAAGAGCTGCGGGCCGACGTCCTTTCACTGGATGTGGGACACCTATTCCAACTCGTACGGCCTCGTGAAAGTCCTGGCGACGAAGAAATACGACACCTGGTTTTTCATCACCGCCGACTATGCGTTCGGCCACGCGCTCGAGGAGGACTTCCGCAAGGCGATCACCCAGATGGGCGGCACGACAGTCGGCGCGATCAAGCACCCCGTCGGCATGCAGGATTTCAGCTCCGCGGTCCTGCTGGCGCAATCGTCGAAGGCGAGGGCCGTCGTGGTGGCGAACGGCGGCAATGACATCGTCAACACCTTGAAGGCCGCCAGCGAATTCGGCTTGCAGAAAGCCGGCATCAGTTTCGTCGCACCGGCGACCTTCCTGACCGACGTCAAGAGCATGGGGCTCGAAACCGGGCAGGGCTTGACCTACCTCACCGGCTTCAACTGGAACTATGACGATCAAAGCCGCGCCTTTGCCCAGAAATTCTTCGATCGCCACCACGCCATGCCAACGATGGGACAAGCCGGCGTCTATTCCGCGGTGCGCCATTATTTGCGTGCCGTCGAGGCGGCGGGAACGCTGGACGCCGAAAAGGTCGCGGCGAAAATGCGTGAGATGCCGGTCAGTGATGCTGTGGTGCGCAACGGCACGATCCGCCCGGATGGCCGCCTAGTGCATGACATGTATCTGGTCGAGGTTCGCCGTCCGGGCGAGTCCGGCAATCCGTGGGACCTCGAAAAAGTGCTCGATACCGTTCCGGGAAACGACGTGTTCCGTCCGTTGAGCGATTCCGATTGTCCGTTGGTCAAGAAATGACCGTATGCTGAACGGCTCCGACGGCGCTGCGCCGTCGGAGCTGCAATCGGGACAAGAATGAGCGGGCTCGATCGGAGCGGGCAGGGCATCGGCGCGAGCGTTTCGCGCAAGGAGGATGTCCGGTTCCTCCGCGGTCGTGGCCAATATGTCGCCGACATCGCGGTGCCCCGGCTGAGCGAAGTCGCGTTCCTGCGCAGTCCGGTGGCTCACGCGCGCATTCGCGCGATTCGCAAACCGCCGGGCGCCGAGGGCAGCGTCTTCACCCGCGACGACCTTGCTTCGGTCCGCTCCGTGCAAGCCAAGCTCGGCCTGCCGGGCTTCAAGGCTTCGGACTATCCGCCTCTCGCCCACGAAAAGGTACGGTTTGTCGGTGAGGCGATTGCAATGTGCGTGGCGGACACGCGTGCCGCCGCGGAAGACATCGTGGAAACCGTCGATCTCGATCTCGAGGTGTTGCCCGCGGTTGTCGACGCCGTCACGGCGCGCGATACGCCGCCCGCATTGGTCCATGAAGCCTGGAAGGACAATCTCTTTCTCCAGACCATTTTGGACAAAGGCCTCGCCGCAGTGGCTGCGACGGCTCCGGTGGTGGTGCGCCGCGAATATCGCATGGCGCGCCAGGCGATGAATCCGCTCGAAGGCAAGGCGGTGCTCGCCGATTGGGACGAGCGGGCGGGCCAGCTCGTCGTCTACACCTCGACGCAAGTGCCGCACATGATCCGAACCGGGATCGCCGAGCATCTCGGCATCGAGCAGGGGCGCGTGCGCGTGATCGCACCGGATGTGGGCGGGGCATTCGGTTACAAATGCGTGTTGCAGCCCGAAGAGCTTTGCTTGGCCTGGCTCGCGCTCACCTTCAAAAAGCCGTTCCGCTGGATCGAGGATCGGCGCGAGCATCTGATTTCGGGCGCCAACTGCCGTGAGCATCATTACGTCATCACCGCCTATGCGGACGAGCGCGGCAAGCTCATGGGTCTTGATGCCGAGATCACGGTGGACGCCGGCGCCTATTCGGTATGGCCTTTCACCTCGTGCCTGGAAAGCACCATGGCGGGCCGCGCTCTGCCAGGTCCCTACAGCTTTGCGGCCTATCGGGTGCGCACATTCGGCGTCGCCACCAACAAGCCGCCGATCGTTCCCTATCGCGGCGTGGCGCGCACCGGCATCTGCTTTGCGATGGAACTGACGATCGATGCAGTGGCGCGCGCGGTCGGACGCGAGCCGTGGGAGGTACGTCGCGAAAACCTGGTGCCGGAGACCGCCATGCCGTACGTCAGCGTGGCCGGAAATGTCTATGACAGCGGCAACTACCGCAATAGCCTCGACCTCGCCGTGGCTCACGTCAATCTGCCGGAGATCCGCGCCCGCCAGGCGCGCGACCCTGACAAGCTGATCGGCGTCGGCTTCGCCAACTACATCGAGATGACCGCGCACGGGACGGCGCTGTTCGCCGCCGCAGGCTACCCGTTCATTCCGGGCTACGAGCAGGCGGCCGTGCGCTTCACGCCCGACGGCGGACTCGAAATTCGCAGCGGTGTCCATTCGCACGGGCAGGGCATGGAGACCACGCTCGCGCAGATTGCCCATGAGGTGCTCGGTATTCCGCTCGCCGGCATCGCGGTCGTGCTCGGCGACACGGCGCTGACGCCCTATTCGACCGGCACCTATGCGTCCCGTTCGATCACGATGGCGGGCGGTGCCGTCGCGCGGGCGTGCCGCAAGCTTTCCGAGCGCATGGGCGTGATCGGTGCGCATCTGCTGCAATGCGCGCCCGCGTCGATGTCGCTGCGTGACGGCCGCTTCTTCGGCCCGTCGGGAGACATTTCCGTTCGCGACGTCGCGGTCACCTGGTACGCGCAACCGCAGCTTCTTCCGCCGGGCGTCGATCCGGGCGGGATGGAAGTGATCGAGGGTTTCAAACCGAAAACCGACACCGGCCAATACAGCTACGGCACCCATGCGGCGGTGGTGGAAATCGATCGGGAGCTCGGGACCGTCCACTTCCTCGATTACGTGATCGTCGAGGACTGCGGCACGATGGTCAATCCGATGGTCGTCGAAGGCCAGACCATCGGGGGCGCCGTGCAGGGCATCGGGACGGCGCTGTTCGAGGCCATGCCGTTTGACGCCAACGGTCAGCCGCTGGCGTCGACGCTCGCGGAATATATGCTGCCCGGCGCGACCGACATTCCGCGCATCACGATCCATCACATCGAGACGCCGTCGCCCAATACGGAGTTCGGCATCAAGGGCGTGGGCGAGGGCGGCGCGATCCCGCCGCCGGCGGCGATCTTCAATGCGGTAAACGATGCGTTGCGCGGCTTCGGGGTCGAACTGACCGAGACGCCCCTCGCGCCGCACCACATTCTGGCGGCGATCGCGGCTGCGGCGGCGAAGCCGTCATAGGTCGCTTGGCTCGCCCTTGTCGCAGGCGCGAAGCCGTCGCGACAGTTCATTATCGCATCAGCAGCACCCGCAGCCCGTCGATGACGTATTGCACCGCGAGGGCGGCGAGCAGCACGCCCAACAGCCGCGACAGCAGCACGTTGCCGGTGGTGCCGAGGGCACGTTCGATGCGTGCGGCGAGTAGGAACACGACGAGGCAGAGGGCCGCGACCGCCGCGATCACCGCGATCAGGATGCCGATGTAGAGCGGCCGGAACGCGGCTTGCCCCGACAGCAGGATGGTGGCGGTCAGCGCTCCCGGCCCCGCCAGCAGCGGAATGGCGAGCGGAAACGCCGCAATGTTGCGCACGTGCTCCTCGACGGCCTGCTCGGCAGCCTTGGATTGCCGTTCGATGCGCACCCCGAATACCATTTCGGACGCGATCGAGAACAGCAGCAGGCCGCCGGCGATGCGGAACGCCGGCAGCGTGATGCCGAGCTGGCGCAGCAGCCAGTCGCCGATCAGCGCGGTGCCGGTGAGAATGCCGCCGGCGATGACGGCCGCGCGCAGCGCCACCTGTCGGCGCGCGAGGTCCGGGATGCCGGCGGTGACCGCAACGAAGGTCGGCGCGAGGCCAATCGGGTCGACCACCACGATCAAGGTCACGACCGCGGAGATCAGATATTCGAGCGGCATCGATTCGATCATGGCGGTGATTTGGGGCGGTGTGCGTACCGTCGGGCAGGCTGGCGCGGCGACGCCGGGCGGCCCCCGGCGGTGGCCGCGCGGCTCAAGTCCAAGCTACTGATGTTTTTAACATAAATTCACCGCTCCGGGAGCCGCGAAGGGTGGCATTTGCGGCGCGGGCACGCTATCTAAAAGACGCCAGATTCCTACCCTCCACGCGGATTTCCCATTGTCTGATTCCGACGACCAAACGCCCAGCGATTCCGGTCCTTCCGATACGCGGCCGGTCTCCATCGTCGACGAGATGAAACGTTCCTACCTCGATTACGCCATGAGCGTGATCGTGGCGCGAGCGTTGCCGGATGCGCGCGACGGCTTGAAGCCGGTGCATCGCCGCATCCTCTATTCGATGCACGAGCAGGGCTACGAGTGGAACAAGCCGTATCGCAAATCCGCTCGCGTGGTCGGCGACGTCATCGGCAAATACCATCCTCACGGCGACCAGGCGGTCTATGACGCGCTGGTGCGCATGGCGCAGGATTTCTCCATGCGCCTGCCGCTGATCGACGGGCAGGGCAATTTTGGCTCGGTCGATGGCGATCCGCCGGCGGCGATGCGGTACACCGAGGTGCGGCTGGAAAAAGTCGCCAACGCCCTGGTCGAGGACCTCGACAAGGACACCGTCGATTTCGTCTCGAACTACGACAATTCCGAGCGCGAGCCGGCGGTGATGCCGGCGCGATTTCCGAACCTGCTGGTCAACGGCGCCGGTGGCATTGCGGTCGGCATGGCGACCAACATCCCGCCGCATAATCTTGGCGAGGTCATCGACGGCGCCATCGCGCTTATCGATGATCCTTCGCTCGGCATCGACGAACTCAACAAGATCATTCCGGGGCCGGATTTCCCGACCGGCGGCATCATTCTGGGCCGCGCCGGCATCCGCGCCGCCTATCACCTCGGCCGCGGCTCCATCATCATGCGTGGCAAGCATTCGATCGAAACCGTCCGCCGCGAGCGCGAGGCCATCATCATCACGGAGATTCCCTACCAGGTGAACAAGGCCACCATGGTGGAGCGGATCGCCGAGTTGGTGAAGGAAAAGCGGATCGAAGGCATCGCCGACCTGCGCGACGAGTTCGACCGCGACGGCTACCGGGTGGTGATCGAATTGCGCCGCGACGCCATGCCGGACGTGGTGCTCAACCAACTCTATCGTTTCACCCCGCTGCAGTCGTCGTTCGGCGCCAATGTGGTGGCGCTCGATGGCGGCCGTCCGTTGGTGATGACGCTCAAGGACCTGCTGGCCGCGTTCATTGCGTTCCGCGAACAGGTGGTCTCGCGGCGCACCAAGTTCCTGCTCAACAAGGCGCGCGACCGCGCCCATATCCTGGTCGGCCTTGCCATCGCGGTCGCCAACATCGACGAGGTGATCCGGCTCATCCGCACCTCGCCCGATCCCAACGCGGCACGCGAAGCCCTGCTGGCGCGGGAATGGCCGGCGACCACGGCGGCTTCGTTGATCGAGTTGATCGACGACCCGCGCCATCGCGTATCGGCGGCCGGCACCGCGCGGCTCACCGAGGAACAGGCACGCGCGATCCTCGACCTGCGGCTGCAGCGGCTCACCGCCCTCGGCCGCGACGAGATCAAGGCCGAGCTCGACAAGCTCGCGGCCGAAATCGCCGACTATCTCGACATCCTGCGTTCCCGCGCCCGCATCCAGGCAATCATCAAGGCCGAGATGATCGCCGTGAAGGACGAATTCGCGACTCCGCGCCGCACCGTCATCGTCGATCAGGAAGGCGAGATGGAGGACGAGGACCTGATCCAGCGCGAGGACATGGTCGTCACCGTCTCCCACCACGGCTACGTCAAGCGGGTGCCGCTATCGACCTATCGGGCACAGCGCCGCGGCGGCAAAGGCCGGGCCGGCATGCAGACGCGCGAGGAGGATTTCGTCGCCCGGCTGTTCGTCGCCAACACCCACACGCCGGTGCTGTTTTTCTCGTCGCGCGGCCAAGCCTACAAAGAAAAGGTGTGGCGGCTCCCGCTCGCGGCGCCGACCGCGCGCGGCAAGGCGCTCATCAACATCTTGCCGCTCGAGCAGGACGAGCGCATCACCACCATCATGCCGCTGCCCGAGGACGAGGCGAGCTGGGCCAATCTCGACGTCATGTTCGCGACCACTCGCGGCACGGTGCGGCGCAACAAGCTGTCCGATTTTGTCGACGTGCGGCGCTCCGGCATCATCGCCATGAAGCTCGACGACGGCGAAGCGATCGTCGATGTTCAGATATGCACCGAAGGGGACGACGTCCTGCTCGCCACCGCAAGCGGCCAGTGCATCCGGTTTGCCGTCAGCGAGGTTCGCGTCTTCACCGGCCGCACCTCCATGGGCGTGCGCGGCATCGCGCTCGACACCGGCGACAAGGTCATCTCACTCTCGATCCTGCGCCACGTCGACGCGACCGGCGACGAGCGCGCCGCCTACCTGCGGCGGGCAAGCGCGGTGCGCCGCGGACTCAGCGAGGAAGCCGAGGAGGCGGTCGATGCCGAGCCCGATCTCGAGGAGGCCACGGGCGCAATCGAACTTGGCGAGCAGCGCTACGTAGAATTATCGGCGGCTGAGCAGTTCGTGCTGACGATCTCCGAGCGCGGCTACGGCAAGCGCACGTCGTCGTTCGAATATCGCACCACCGGGCGCGGCGGCAAAGGCATCGTCGCCATGGACAATCGCGAGCGCGACGGCACGCTGCGCGCCAAGATCGGCCGCCTCGTCGCCTCGTTCCCGGTCGAGGAATCCGACCAGTTGATGCTGGTCACCGACGGCGGCCAGCTCATCCGTTGCGAAGTCGCCGATATCGGCATCAAGGGCCGCAAGACGCGCGGCGTCATCGTGTTCAACACCGCCGACGGCGAACGCGTGGTCTCGGTGGAGCGGCTGAGCGAGGAGGGCGAGGCGGAGTGAGTCATTAACTCGTCACGCCCGCGCTTTTGTCGTTCCGGGGCGCCGTGGGATGCCGCGCGTCTACCCATGCGAGGACTTCCGCGGCGTCTTGCGGCCCCCGTCCACGGTGTGGTCCTTTTCCGGGGCCGCCTGTTTGGCACTCACTTTTGTCGGCTTATGGGTTGGCTGTTCGTCGGGATGCGAACCTTTGACGTGGGCCCCGCTGACGGCGGAAACCGACGTTCCGTTCCCGGCACTTTTTCCTTCGTGATGAACGGTCGCGTCACTTTTGCCTTCGTGCGCATGTTTATCGCCGTCGTTTTCGGAGGTTCGCTTGTGGATGTCGTTGGCCGCGGAAACCGGCAATCGTTTCGGTAGCGCGCCGTTCTTGTGCTCGTGCGCAATGCGACGCAACAGTTCATCGGCATCTTTGTCATCGCGGCTTTCAGCGCTTCGTTTGTGGTGGGCGTTGACTTCGGAAACCGGCGATGATTTCGACAGCCTGACACTCTTGCTGAGGTGCGCGGTCCGAAGCAGCAGATCGTCGATTGCTTTGTCGTGACGGTCTTTAGCTGCGCCCTTGTGCGTGCCGTCTGCAACGGAAACCGGCAACAGTCTCGGCAACCTCACGCTTTTGCTCTCGTGCGCAATCGGATGCACGGGAACATCATTGGTCCTCTCATCGTCACGGCTTGCCAAGCTTCGCAAGTGGGTCCCCTGGGCTGCGAAAATCGATGATCGACTCGGCAACTTGAGAACCAGGCTTTCGTGCGCAGGCAAGCGTACCGGCCCTTCATTTGGAACGACATCGTTACCGCTTGGCGCGTTCTCGATGACTTGGTCGCCAACTCCAAACATCTCCTCAAGGCGGCGCGGGCCTTCGGCCGTGATGGTGTCGCGCAGCGGCTCCTGGGCTCGGACTATCCTGAGGCTGGTGGCCTGGCAGTGATTCCACTCCGTCCGGTTGTAAGGACCATATGGGCAGATGACGCCGTGCTTGGCAGCAATTTCGTGCCAGAGTTCCGCTTCGAAAGAGCCCGCTCCGCCGATGCCCCAGACATCAACGGCTAGTCCGTACGCGTGCAATGAGTTGAACTTGTCCAGAAAACCGCCGACGCCAAACGCCGGAGGCCTGTAGGCGGAAAATATCCCGGCGGCAGGCAGTCCGGAATCCCTCGCTTCGCGGATCGCGTTTGCAAGACGCGTTGCGAATTCGGGGTGAAGACGCTCAATCGAGAGTTCAGGCCCCTGCAGCATCATGGTGTAACCGGGCCGCGATGTCTTCAGCAGATAGGCGCGTGCGTCCACCGCCTGCGTAATGGGAAATGGTTCACACGAGGTTCTCACGCCGAAAGATGGATCCAGTTCGTCCACGACAATATCGCCGGGGCCGCAATCGGGCTCAGCCTTTTCGGATGGCACATCTTCGGGTTGTTCTGATTTAAGGTCGACCAAGAGAACGTCAGGCAAGTTCATCGGTTCGGAACCGCTGCCGAGGACCGAAGACATCACCGGTTTCGAATCGACAACTTGCGGCCACGGCAACATCCCGCGCTCGGGGCCGGCCGGCTGCGACACCGGGAGGATCGACAACGCTCCCACCAGTGCTACCGAGAGAGGCGAAACCGACGTGAGCATATTCGGAATCAAATGTTGCATGCCTTCCACACTCCACTGCTATTCGCGTTCAACTGGTCTTCCGTGGCATCGAAAGGACGATCGCGCCAAGGCGAACCGCTGCCGCCGTCAGGCACTAGACCGACAAGCGTTTGACGCATTCGATTGCGCCGGCGCCAACATCCAAAAGCTCAAGCCATCTGAATATGGCGCGATTTGGTCGCTCACCATCTGCCGCCGAACAGCGGTTGAAAGCCGAAGGATTGGTACATCGCGGAAGGCCGACGGTAATCCGGCCGATACATCGCCTGAGCGTCCGCATAAGTCGGCGAACGTCGTGGTGTCCGATGGTGGGGCACCACGGGCTTTGCCGGCTGCGCCGCGGCAACTTTCGTCGGTTGCCCCACCCCGGTCGTTTCGGGGGTGCCGGTGCGCTCCGCCACCATCAGAGCCATCGGCAAGTCGGTGGTCGCAACGACCGGGTCGCTTCCGATCGGTGCGACGTCGCGGCGAGGCCAAACGAAATCATCGGCGCGTCCAGCCGGCGCCGGAACTGCCTCCCCCCTCACCAGCACTTTCGCGTCTACCCCGTCGCCGGGCGGCTGCGGTACATTGGCGCCGAGGAGTTCGTCTACTCACTGGTCCGTTCCGAAGTCAGCGAGATGATTGGCCCGGAGAGCGGCCGCGCGTGCACGCCGGCCGGGCCGGCCGGGAAGGGCGCCGCCGCTTTCGGTTCGTCCGGGATTGCCACCGCCACCGGCGTGGATCGCGCGTTCAGCCAGCGCTGCACCTCGCGCTCGACATAATGGGCGAGCTTTCGGGCGCCGGCCTTGGTGAAATAGACGCCGTCGCCGGTGCGCAAGCGCCGGGTCTGACCCTCCACGTCCGGACCGAACTGGGCATAGTGGCCGTCTTCATCCGCAAATCCGTCCCAGATGTCGATGAAGATGATGCCGGCCTTGTCGGCGCGGCTGCGATAGAGGTCGTTGAGAAACGGAATATCGTCGGCCGATTTTTGCCCCCGCAACGGCGGCAGCCCCACCCAGAACACCGGAACCCCGGAGGTCTTCAGGGCCGCGATCGTTTCATCGATCTGCCGGATGTAGGCATCGCTCCACGCGTCCGTGCGAAACTCCAAAGCCTTTGCGTTGCCTGATGCCGCCGCGTCGGGCGTGGTGACGGCTCCGGTCTCGTCGCGGGTCTCGTCGGGCATTTTGGGTATCGCCGGCTGCGGCGCGGGCTTTGCGATGCGCGACGTTGGCGTGGCGCGCGCGGCCTCGCGTATCGGCTTGCGATCATTGATGCCGATCATCATCAGCACGAACTTGGGTTTGTCGGTTACGATCATTTCGCGCGCTGCCGCCGGCCAGTCTTCACCGTGGGGATCGGTGCGGATCAAGCCGGAGTTCGTGCGATGCCGTCGCAAGATGCCGATCTCGGGCGAATCCGCATAGGCGATCTCGAGCCCATACGCGAGCCAATCCGCCATCGCGTCGCCGAGCACCATGATGGTGCTGGTGACGGCAGCCTGAGCATCATTTTTGGCATCACTTTTTTTGGGCGCCGGCGCTTTGGAGTAGTCCACCGGAGGCGCGGGCCGTTCCTGGCGCGGTGCACGTTCCTGCGGCGCTGCGCGCTCGAACTGTTCCGGTTCGAACCAATTGGAACTAAATGGTGCGCGCTGCTGCCGGCGGTACTGGAACGGAAAGCGGTCCTCGAAGAATTGCGCTCCGGCCGGTTGGGGCGTGATGGCGAACAGGGTCACCGCGAGTGCCGCCTCCACGGCGAGCATCCCGACTACGGTCCAAGATCGCGAACGGATGGCTCGGGCCATCTCAACTCCTTCGGCATTGCCGCGGCACTTCTGGTTTTTTTCTGAGGCGCTTTTGTGCGCACCACTCATGCAATTTCAGCTGCCGGCCCTGCACCAACGGTTGCCGGTCTTATCCAACGGCCGCCGGACCTAGGCAGGGGGCAGGGGAGAAGCGGGGTCCGGCGGCCGATGCACCTTTGGGGTGCACTGGACAAGTGCCGGGTCCGCGAAACGTTCCGCAGACGATCACAGGAAATAACCCGTCGCCGATTGCAAAAATGTTAATTGCCGGGATCGCGAAACGTTCTCCTGATCATTATAAAACCTTACAAATCCATTGCGACGGGCGCGAACAGCTCTTCGAGTTTCACCCGCCGGTCGGTCAGGCCCTGGGCGTGTACGTAATCCGCGATGGTCTCCAACACCTTGCGGGTCGCCTTGATGCCGTAAGCCATCGGGTCGCTCGTGAGCGCGCGCCGCGCGTCGTCGCCCAACACACCTGTCTCGAAATGGGACGCCAGCGCGGCACTGCCGGCGCGCAAAACTTCGGCGCGGGCGGCTGCGAAAGCGGAGTACAGGTTCAGCGCGATCCAGGGATGCTTTTCCACCAGCGTGCGGCGGATCACCACGGTGTGGTTAATTGGATAGATTCCGGTCTTGGCGTAATAGCGGCGGCCCTCGGCGGCGCGGTCGGGGAACAACGGACGGACGCGCTTGTCCGCCGCAAGGTCGATGCGGCTGCGATCGACCAGATTGTGGTGGGTGAGATAGAGCAGTGTCGCGTCGAGTTCGCCCGCGACCAGCATCTCGCCGATATTGGTGCTGCCCGGAATCTGGTGAACCGTCACGCCGTCCGGCGCCTTGAAGCCGGTGGCGCCGGCGTGGCTGCGGTCGGCGACGCGCTCCATGTAGAACTCCATGTCGCGCGGGCGTACGCCGAACTCGTTCTCCAGCACGCCGCGGCCCCAGATCGCGGCGGTCTGCTGGAATTCCGGCACGCCGACACGTTTGCCCTTGAGGTCCGCGGGCGACGCGATGCCGGCGTCGGCGCGCACCAGGACGCGGGTGTGGAAGAACTCGCGGGTGGTGAACACCGGCAGTGCCAGCCATGGCGTCGGCCCGCGCGCGGTCGAGATCAGGAGCGAGGACATCGACATCTCGGAGACGTCGAATTCGGCGAACCGCAGTTGCCGCCAGAACATTTCCGACGGATGGATGACGGTGGTGGTGAGGCTGATGCCCTCGGGCGCGATATCGCCGTCGATGATCGGCCGCGTGTTGGGATTGTCGGACAGCGCAATGCTTAACGCCAGGCGTTCGCGATGGTTTTCGCGGCTCATATGTTCAGTCCTCCCTAAGTCCGAGGCGGGCGACGATCGGCGCCCATTTGTCGTGCTCGGCCTTCATATGCCTGGCGAGGTCCTCCGGCGTGCCGCCGCGCGGCTGGGATGAAAGCCGCTCCAGCGGTTCCTTCATGGCGGGCGAGCGCAGCGCGTCATCGGTCGCGCGGTTGAGCCAGGCGATCACCGGTTGCGGCGTGCCGAGCGGCGCCAGGAATGCGATCCACGCGCCGCTGTTGATCGGTCCATAACCGAGTTCCGGCATTGTCGGCACGTCCGGCAGTTCCGCAAGGCGCGTGGGGTTCGACACCGCGAGTGCCTTGAGCCGGCCGTCGCGGATGAACTGCAACGAGGTGCCGACGGTGTCGAACGTCATCTGGATCTGTCCGGCCACCACGTCCGTCAAGGCCGGCCCGCCGCCCTTGTAAGGCACGTGGACGATGTCGGTGCCGGAGAGTTGCTTGAACAGCTCGGCGGTGAGATGGGGCAGGGTGCCGGCGCCGCCGGTCGAGTAGTTGAGCTTGCCGGGGTTCGCCTTCGCATAGGCGACGAGCTCGGCGACCGTGTTGAACGGCGCGCCGGGGTACGCCACCAAAACCTGCGGCGTCTCGGCGACAAGCGCGATCGGCGCGAAGCTGTTCTCGTCATAGCCTGCGGTCTTGTAGACCATCGGGCTCATGATCAGCCCGCTCGCGGCGCTCACCAATAGCGTGTAGCCGTCGGGGTCGGCGGCCGCCGCGACCTTGGAGCCGAGCGTGTTGCCCGCGCCGGCGCGGTTCTCGACGATCACGTTCTGGCCGATGAGGGGCGGCAGCGCGTTTGAGAGCAGACGCGCCATCACGTCGACCGGCCCGCCGGCGGGCGTCGGCACGATGATTTTGACCGGCCGGTTTGGATACGGCTGCGCGCCGGCTGGGGATGAGAGTGCGGCAGCGGCGCCAAGCGCCGCCAGCATCGGCAGTACGACGCGCAGCACGGCCGGCCGGATTGTCTTGCCCATGTTAGTCCTCCCGTACGTCTTTCTTGTTGGTCTTGCGCGGTCGATGCAACCACGCTGGTTACGTCGATCGGATCATCGATTGGATCAAAGCTGGCGGCGCTTGTGAACCCGCGTTACACTACAGGCATAAACACTGCAAAGACCACAGGGAGGATACCGTCTTGAGAACCGCTCAAATTGCTGCCGCCTGCGTTTTCGTCGTCGCGGCCGCCGCCGTGCCGATGATCGTGCAGGGCCAGACCGCGGCACCCGCCGCCGCAAAAGGCACCTGGACCCAGAAGGCTCCGATGATTACGCCGCGCGGCGAAGTCGCGCTCGCCGAGGTCAACGGCAAGGTTTACGCTCTCGGCGGCGGCATCAACGGCACCGCGGTCCCGCACAACGAGGAATACGACATCGCGACCGACAAGTGGCGGGTGCGCTACCCGATGCCGCGCGGGCTCGACCACATGGGCGTCGGGGTGGTGAACGGCAAGATCATCACGGTCGGCGGCTTCGTCGGTGTCATCCATAAGGACGGCCAGCCGCTGGTGTTCGAATATGATCCGGCGACCGATGCGTGGCGCACGCTCGCCCCGATGAAGGCCGGCCGCGGCTCCGTCGGTGTCGCCGTCGTCAACGGTAAGGTCTACGCCATCGGCGGCCGCAACCCGGAGGGCAAGACGGTCGACACCAACGAGGTCTACGATCCCGCCACCAACACCTGGACTGCGCTTGCGCCGCTGCCGAAGGCTCGCGACCATATGACGGTCGTCGCGGCCGGGGGCAAGATCCACGTTATCGCCGGACGCTTCACGACACCTTCCGATCCCACCAACATGCATGACATCTACGATCCTGCCACCAACACCTGGACCTCGGGTCCGCCGATGCCGACCGCGCGCAGCGGCCTCGCCTCTGCGTACTACAAAGGCATGGCGATCGTGCTCGGCGGCGAGTTCCCGCAGGAGAAGAGGACCAACACGGAGAATGAAGGCTTCGATGTGAAGACCAACACCTGGCACGCGCTGGCTCCGATGCCGCGCGGCCGCCACGCCGCCGGAGCGACCGCCGACGACAAGACGCTCTACGTGGGCGGTGGCGATTTCCTGCCGGGCGGTATGGGCGGCGTCCCGGTCGGCGAGTTGATGGCATTCACGCTGCCGTAACGGGGTCGGTACCGGATGGAGTGTTGGTGGAACGATTCCGACATCTCCATCCCAACCGCGGTGTCATGCCGCGAAGGCGGGCATCCAGTAACCCCTGATCCATCGATGTTATATCAACCGCGATACTAATGACCGTCATGCCCGCGCTTGTTGCGGGCATCCACGTCTGAAAGGCCGCGCACGTGCAAGGACGTGGATGGCCGGAACAAGTCCGGCTATGACGACGCTGACGCCAGGAGAATGCCTTATGAAGCTTACTCACGTTGCCGCTGCCGCTCTCGGCATGATCGCCGTCTTCGGCGTCAGCTACGCCCAGAACGCCGCGCTCGGAACCTGGGCCCTGAAGGCGCCGGTGCCGACGGCCCGCACCGAGGTGTCGGTGGTTGCGGTCGGCGGCAAGGTCTATGTGCTCGGCGGCGCCATCAACGGCTTCGCGGTGCCCCACAATGAGGCCTACGACCCGATGACCGACAAGTGGCAGCCGCGCGCCCCGATGTTGCGCGGGCTCGACCACATGGGGGTCGCGGTGGTGAACGGCAAGATCATCACGGTCGGCGGCTTCATCGCCTCGGTGCACAAGGACGGCCAGCCGCTGGTGTTCGAATACGATCCTGCCGCCGATTCATGGCGCGCCCTTGCCCCGATGAAGTCCGGGCGCGGATCCGTCGGTGTGACGAGCCTCGACGGCAAGGTCTACGCCATTGGTGGCCGCACGCCTGCCGGCATGACGGTCGACACCAACGAGGTCTACGATCCCGCCACCAACACCTGGACCGCGCTCGCGCCGCTGCCGAAGGCGCGCGACCACATGGCGGTGGTCGCGGCCGAAGGCAAGATCCACGCGATCGGCGGACGCTTCACCGGCCCGGTCGACCGTACCGGCATGCACGACATCTATGATCCCGCTACCAACATTTGGACCGCGGGTCCGCCGCTACCGACGCCGCGCAGCGGCCTTGCCTACACTTACTACAAGGGCCTGATCCTGGTGCTCGGCGGCGAGTTGCCGTCCGAGACCCGCACCTTCACCGAGAACGAGGCCTTCGACGTCAAGGCCAACACCTGGCGCACCCTCGCCCCGATGCCGGAAGGCCGCCACGCCACCGGCGCCGGCAACGACGGCGAGCACGTCTACCTCGGCGGCGGCTCCCTCAAGCCGGGGTCCGGCCAAGTGACGACGCAGATGTTGATGTTCACGCTGCCGTAGACGCGCGTCGCGGCGAAGCCCGTCACTCAACCTTGTAGCCGGAGGCGCGGATGGTTTCGGCGATGCGGTGGCTGTCCTCGGCGATGTAGGCCATCATCTCCTGCGGCGTCGGGAATTGCGCCTCGGCGCCGAGCTTTTTGAAAGCTTCAAACGCCCGATTGAGCTCGCAATTCGCTGCCAACAGCGAAAATAACAGCGAATTTGGCAGAAATCGGCGCCGAATTGGCTGTTCTGGGATGCGACGGCGCAATATCGCCACGGGATATCACGAGGTTACCGGAGATTCGCTGCTCGATCGGATAGCAGCGAATTTTGCGAGCCGAAACAGCGAAGCTCCGCGCGGAGCAGGGAATTATTACCGAATTCTCTGACACAGGGGGCTGTGCCTCGATAATCGGGGTAGCCGGGACGAGCCCGGCTACGACCGGGAACTGTCTCAAGTTTCGCCGTTGTTGCGGAAATTCATTCAAGACCATCGCAGACGCTTCCGAGTTGGTGCAAACCAACTGTAGGCCTATTCCTATTTCCTGTCAAGGTAGTTTGAGGTGATGCGCCGGCATGGGAGCACTGGACCGCGATGACGAAGAGAAGGCCCGGCGATTGGCGAAGCTCGACGCTTCGATCGCACGGGGCACCGCCTATGCCGACGCAGGTCTTGTTCTCCCTGCCGACGAAGTCTTCCAGGAATTGCGCCAGCGGATTCGGCGCAAGGTCGAAACACGCAGCCGATGAAGCTCGTCTTTACGGACGAGGCCCATGCCGAGTGCGGCCAACTTCAAAAAAGTTCGTAGAGGTCGCTGTAGAACACGACCTTCCGGGCGTCCCATCGACGGCTGCCATAGGCCTCCATGAAAATGTCGCGCGCTTGCGGTCCGAACTGATCCGCGATCTCTCCAAGCAGCGCGGCAAGGTCGACGTATCGATCCGCTGTGCCGCAGTTGCCGCAATCGATGAAGCCGATCTCGCCGTCGTGTCCGTAAATCAGGTTCGACAGCGTCGCATCACCGTGGGTCACGACACAATCTTCGTGGGCCGGGATTTCGGCCTCCAGGCGTTGATACAGCGCAAGGGGCGTGATCCCGGCGTTGCGCGTATCGAATTGAGCGGCATCGACTTCGCCGCGGCGGATGTTTTCGCGCGCCCGCGCCAGCCGGACGGACAAGGTCTCGTCGAACGGGCAGGTGTTCATCGGGAGGGCGTGCAATTCGCGAAGACCACGGGCGATCGCTGTCACCACGGGGCGCCAGTCACCGGGTTCGGTCAAATCCGCTGGCTCACCGTTCAGTGCCGTCATGATCATGGCGAACAAGTTCGTGCCGTCGGATTGGCTCATGATCTCCGGCACCCTGATGCCCGCCGACGCCAGCCATTTTGTCCTCGCACACTCGTGTCGCAGTTGATCGGCGACAGTCCCGGTTCCGATCTTCAGGTATTTATCGCCTGCCTGATCGTCGCGAATTTGAAACACGTGGGCGCCGCTCATTCCGGACGTCACCGGGACAAGTTCGCTTTCGGCGAGATCGGCCTGCCACTCGGCGGGCAGAATGCCCAGCACATCGGAAGCGGTCACGTCGGATGCAGTCACTTGCGTCTCAGATGGGAAATGCCCGTTCACTGAGGATACCCGTTGGCGCTACCGATATGGCGATTTGTCTGGTTCCAGATTGGAATTTCAATAGGCTTGAATTTGCCGGCGGTGCTCATGGGCGCCATGTTAAAACGCTTACGGCGCGGCACATTCTCCCTCCCCCTTGTGGGGAGGGTCTGGGTGGGGGTGGTGCGGTTGCGGCACGTCGGTGCCAAATCCGACGACCCCCGCCCCCGACCCCTCCCCACAAGGCCACAAAGGGGAGGGGAGAAGAGTGCCGAGCCGCAGAACGCGCAGCTAAACGGAATTCGTCTTATCGGCGTCCCTCCGCCCTTTTTGATGGCGGCTTTTTTCTGGATCGCGCGCGCGGGGCCGTCTTGGCGCGTTCCGCAATGGAAAAAGCGCGAGCGGCCCAAACCGCAAGCTCGTCAGGGTCGTCGTAGAGCCGCTCGGGCAGGCGCCAATACGAAAGCGAATGGCGGCCGACGCGGCCGGGGCTCTTGGCGCGGGTGTAGACGAACGGCTGGCTTCCTTCGCGCTCGAAATCCGGGATGCTGGTCTCGTCCACCTTGAGATAGATCGCGCCGTCGAACACGAGCCCGAACATGAGGCTTTCGGAATAGAGGCCGGCGCCGCCAAACAGGCGCTTCATCGTCACCGGGCGGAATTGCGAGAACAGTTCGCGGATGAAGTCGGAGTCCATGCCGGCGTTTTTACACGAGCAAGTTCTAAAATTGGAACTCTCGGACCTGGCCCGATGCCAGCCTGCGACGGCCGCGACCCGTCCCGTCGTCATGGTCGGACTTGTTCCACGAGTGTCCGATTCGGAGGCCGACGCTGTCTCTACCGATACCTATCGTCTTTGCAAATTATAGAACCCTTCGTCAGGATTTTCTTTGTCCTCAAAAGACAAAACGCCAAGCCCTCCATCAAAGAACAATGTCTCCCTGTGCTCATTTTCAAAAATCCAATGAGGTGGCACTATAACCTGATAAAGTGACCTTATTGTTTCTGTAACACTATGTTTAGCTCCGCTTTGGTTACTGTAGTTGATAGCTATCGATATATCAGGATTGATCGAAGTATTCTTTTTTATACTGTTTTTGAATAGTTCATACATTTTATCTTGATTTTTTTCTAAGAGAAGTTTCATAAAATCATTGGATTTCGAGGTCATTTCTTTGTCAAGTTCCTTTCCTATAGCATAAGATTTAGATAGCATAATGATGCTAATCATATTTTGTAGGGCCGGCGGCAGCGCCACGGTGATACTGTTCTTTCCTTCTTCTGAATTTAGCGTGGCAACTCGTTTAATATTGGTCCCACCGAATCCCACGAATCGTGTTCTAGTCGCCGTCCCAAGCACTCTTTCGAGAGGAAAATGGAAAGTTTCCGTATCGTCCTTCGACCAGCCGGGAAATATTTGAGCCGATTCCAATTCGGCGCGCAGCATGTCTGTGTCGACGGAAATATTAAACGACAGTTCGATGTCAATAGCTCTCTGGCCGCCAATGTTCTTTAAAACGAGCGCTAAAGGGGCCTTCTGGTTGTATGTTGTTGGAAGTAGTTCGGACCTGGGCCATTTAATCTGGATATCTCTTTCCTCGACTCCAAAACGTAATATTGGACCGTGGGCCTGTTCCGGGGTAGCAACTACCGGTCCGCCCTGGTAAACATTATTTATGGTTGCGGCATTTTGACTTATTAAACCTTGCTGCGGCACTGCGCTGGATGGTGGTGGTGGCTTTGGTGGTTCGGATTTTCGAGGCGTTAGGACGAGTACTGCGGCAATTGTTGCGCCACATCCAAGCACTACAACGCGCGCCCAGAATGGGTACGCATTTAGGAAGGGTATCAAGTCCGTCGGGTCCATTTTGGCCGTCTCGGGTCCATTTTGGCTGTTCAAGCTTGGATATCTACGCCAGGACCGTGAGCGCAACAAATAGCAACGCTCCCTTGCTCATCGACCCGCGACGAGCTAATCAGAATAGCATACCGTTGCGTGGCTGGTCATCAGACTGCGTTTGGTCAGGGGTACAGTCCCGGCAGGTTTTCTGCGTTCGTTTACCAGCGGCGCCCCTCGAGCGTTGCCAACGCTATGGCGATAGTGGCTCTGAAAACAGAAGATCGGCGCGGCTTTAAACGTGATCCTGAGCTTGACGTTCTCGGTGCAGGTCGTACTGCATTCTTAAAGTACCGATGAAACGCCATCACGTCGAGCTAAACCGCATCCGCATCCCGGGTCGGCATAAGCGCTCAGCGCCCGGTCGCGAACGGGATATCGGCGGGGAGGTGGTCGGTGGTGACGATCCGGACCTTCTTGACCTCCGCGTTTTCGGCGTTGCGGATGCAGCTTGCCTCGTAATAGGGCCAGCCGCGCTCGGAGCAGCCCGGGCCGTAGTTGCGGATGTCGAGACGGTCGCTCTTGGCGTTGGAATTGACGGTTGGCGAGGTCACGACCGGCTGTGAGGTTCCGGCGCTGACCGTGGGGATCATGCCCGGCAACAGCACCACTGCGCCTGCGAGAAGGAGAGCACCGGAGACGGCTGCCGCTATCTTGATCATGTCGTCCACCCCTGTTTCGCGCCCTTGAGCCGGCTATGCAGCCCATCCGATCATGTGTCGCTTCGGCCCGGCCATCGGTTCAAAGAAATCGCGAAGAAAAAAGCGACAAAATGAATAAAAGTTTCGGTGGTCCGCAAAAGCGGCTCCTGTTTTCGGTCCTGGCGGAGGGCCGCAGGGCTCTAAGGACCCGCGGCCCCGTTCGACGGGAGGGGCAAGGCGTGCGCCGGCGCCCGCCTTGCGGGCGGCGGTGGCACGGGTTAGACCCTGCAAATGTCTCCAACGGCTCTCTATGCCGGCTCATTCGACCCGGTCACCAACGGCCATATCGACGTGGTCCGCCATGCGGCGCGTCTCGCCGGGCGGCTGGTGATTGCCATCGGGGTCCATCCCGGCAAGGCGCCGCTGTTTTCTGCCGGCGAACGGGTCGCCATGATCGAGGAGACCTGCGGCGCGATGGTGCGGGAGGCGGGCTGCGCGTTCGACTGCATCACCTTCGACGATCTTGCGGTTGCGACCGCTCGCCGTGTCGGCGCCACCTTGCTGATCCGCGGCTTGCGCGACGGCACCGATCTCGACTACGAAATGCAGCTTGCCGGCATGAACGCCGCCATGGCGCCAGAGGTCCAGACGGTGTTTCTTCCCGCCTCGCCGATGGTGCGTCCCATCACTGCCACTTTGGTTCGCCAGATTGCCGGCATGGGCGGCGATGTTTCGGCCTTCGTGCCGGCTCCGATCGCGGACCGGTTGAAGAAGCGTTTTATAACAGCTACATAAGAGGAAATGCTCATGTTGCGTCTGATCGCTGTCGCGGCCCTGCTTGTAAGCTTTGTCCCGGCCCTCGCGGCGCCTGCCGCCGCGCAGGGCCTGCCGGCGGGCGCCGATCCCCAGAACACTCTCTTGATCGACACCACCCAGGGCCGCATCGTCATCAAGCTGCACAACGATATTGCGCCCGGACACGCCGCTCGCCTGAAACAGCTCGTCCGCGAGAAGTTTTACGACAACGTGCCGTTCCACCGGGTGATCCCGGGCTTCATGGCGCAGACCGGCGACGGCCAGAACGGCAATGGCACCGGCGGATCGAAATATCCCAACTTGAAGGCGGAGTTCTCGCAGGTGCCGTTCAAGCGCGGCATCGTCGGCATGGCCCGCAAGGGCGGCGACAACAATTCCGCCAACAGCCAGTTCTTCATCATGTATGGGGACGGCGATTTCCTCAACGGCCAGTACACGGTGGTCGGCGAGGTGCTGTCCGGCATGGACGTCGTGGACAAGATCAAGAAGGGAGAGCCGGTGCAGAACCCCGATCGCATGGTCACGGTCCGGGTCGCGGCTGACGCAAAATGAGGCGACCCGGTTTCGGGGTGGATTCGGTGCGCTGGCGATCGGCTTCGCGGTCGACTTCATGATCGCCTTGGCCGTCGGCGGGCCGGTCGGTTTCCTGGCCGCGCCTCGAGAGGCGAGGGCATGCAGCGTGTTCGATCCGCATCCGTGCACGCCCGGCGTCGGGAGCGTGCTCCGCGACCGACCCTATACGCCATATTCTTGCGGCGTATCACAGCTATCCCGGGTGTGTACCTTTGCCCTATTACCCGCTAAACCAGGTTCCGGTCCTCAAAGTGCAGGGCCACGTCGGGCCTTCCGAGCCGCTCGACCGCGACCACCCGGCAAACAAGATCAACGAAATGGGCCCGCTGTTGTCCAAATGTTTGGAACTGCCGCCGGACGACGAGGCGCGGCCCGGCATGCGGGTCACCCTCAAGCTCGCCTTCAAGCGCGACGGTGAGCTTCTGGCGGAGCCGCGGTTCACCTACACGACCCATGAGGCACCGCCCGACGTGAAATCCGCCTACCAGGATGCCGCCCGGGCGATGCTCAAGCGCTGCACCCCACTGCCTGTCACCGCCAGTCTCGGCGAAGCCATCGCGGGCCGGCCCTTCGTGATTCCGATTATCGAAACCCGTACCGAAGCGAAGGCCGCAGGAAAGGTCGAGCAGAAGACCGAAGATAAGGCCGGTGCTCCCGATGCCTTGAAGCCGGCCGACGCCGCCAATGACCAGCACCCTTGATCGCGTCGCCGCATCGGCGCTGAGGACCGTCGTTGCGGTGCTGGCGGCCGTCGTGATCGGCGCCACCACTGCGCCGGGCGTCGCGAACGCCGGCCACGATCCGGTGCGATTGGTCCAGGACTTGACCGAGCGAACTCGACGGCGAGCCCGCCGGCGCCGCCCTCCGTCGGCCCCAAGCTCGCGAACCGGCTGGACGAGATCGGGCCGCTGCTGTCGAAATGCCTGCAGTGGCCGGACGACGATGTCGCGCGGGCCAGCATGCGCGTCACGCTGCGCCTTGCTTTCACCCGCGATGGCGCAATCCTGGGCGAGCCGCGCTTCACGTTCACGACGCCCGGGGTGCCGGCCGACGTCAGGGCGACCTATCAGCGCGCCGTCGTCGACATGCTCAGCCGCTGCACCCCGTTGCCGATCACCAAGGAACTTGGCGCCGCCATTGCGGGGCGTCCCTTCGTCTTCCCAATGATCGAAACGCGCAAGGAAAAGAAAGCAGAACGTTCCCATGTCCGAACAGTCTGATCTCGACAACACATTGCTGCTGGAAACCTCCCAGGGGCCCGATCACCATCGTCATGCGGCCCGATCTCGCCCCCGGCCACGTCGCCCGCATCAAGGAACTGGTGCGCGAAGGGTTCTATGACGGCGTCAAGTTCCACCGCGTCATCGACGGCTTCATGGCCCAGACCGGCTGCCCCCACGGCACCGGCACCGGCGGTTCCGGCAAGAAGCTCAAGGCGGAGTTCTCCAAGGAAAAGCATGTGCGCGGCACCGTGTCGATGGCGCGCGTCGCAGAGCCCCGATTCCGGCGACAGCCAGTTCTTCATCTGCTTCGAGCCGTCGAAATGGCTCGACGGGCAATACACCGTCTGGGGCATGGTGACCTCCGGCATGGATAACGTCGACAAGCTCGAGCGCGGCGAACCGGTGGCCGAACCCGACACCATCGTCAGCGCCAAGATGGCGGCCGACGCGAAGTAGCGCCCGCCGACGAGAACAGGCTGTGCCTCACGCGAAGCTGCGTGGTTACGGGATCGCCCGATCGAGGCCGGGCGATGACAATATTGGGAATCAAGCGTTAGAACCACAACACTTGCCCCAGCCCCGTTTGCAGCGTGGTCATGCGCACTGAGGACTTCGACTTCGAGCTGCCGCCGGAGCGCATCGCACTGCGCCCCGCAGAACCCGCGCGACGCGGCGCGGCTGCTGGTGGTGCGTCCCGACGGCGAGGTGCCGATCGAAGACCGCATTATCCGCGATCTGCCGGATTTGCTGCGGAGCGGCGATCAGCTTGTCGTCAACGACACGAAGGTCATTGCGGCGCGGCTGCACGGCCGGCGCCTCGGCCGGGAGACCGAGCCGAAAGATCGAGGCGACCCTGATCCGGCGGCTCGACGGCTCGCGCTGGCGGGCTCTGGTCAAGCCGGCCCGCAAGCTCGCCCCCGGCGACGTGGTGCGGTTCGGCGACGAGGGCCGGGTGTGTTTCCTCGGCCAACTCGATGCGACGGTCGAGCACAAGGGCGAAGCCGGCGAAGTGACGCTCGCCTTCGCGTTCCATGGCCCGGTGCTCGATCAGGCGATCGCCGAGCGCGGCGAGGTGCCGCTGCCGCCCTATATCGCGGCACGGCGGGCGCCCGATGAACGCGACCGCGCCGATTACCAGACCCTGTTCGCGCAGCAGGACGGCGCGGTGGCGGCGCCCACCGCCGGCCTGCATTTCACCGAAAGCCTGACGGCGCGGCTTTCCGAGCGCGGGATCGGGATCAACAAGGTGACGCTCCATGTCGGGCCCGGCACGTTCCTGCCGGTCAAGACGGACGATCTTTCGGCTCACGTGATGCATGCCGAATGGGGGCAGGTCACGGCGGAGGTCGCCGCGGCCCTCAACGCGGCGCGCGCGCGCGGCGGCCGTATCGTCGCGGTCGGCACTACCTCGTTGCGGCTCATCGAAAGCGCGGCGCGCCAGGACGGCACGGTAGCGCCATTTGCCGGCGAGACGTCGCTCTTCATCACGCCGGGTTACCGGTTTTCCGCGATCGACGTGCTGCTCACCAATTTCCATCTGCCGCGCTCGACGCTGTTCATGCTGGTGGCGGCATTCTGCGGCCTCGACACCATGAAGCGCGCGTACGCCCACGCGGTCGAGACCGGTTATCGCTTCTATTCCTACGGCGATGCCTGCCTGCTGTTCCGCGACCGCCGGGATACGCCGGCGCCGGCTCTCCCGACATGACGGCATTTCGCTTTCATCTGCGCGCGACCGACGGCGCGGCCCGGACGGGCGAGATCACCACTCCCCACGGCGTCGTGCGCACCCCCGCCTTCATGCCGGTCGGCACCCAGGGGGCGATGAAAGGCGTGCACTGGCGCGATGTGAAGGCGTCCGGCGCCGACATCGTGCTCGGAAACACCTATCACCTGATGCTGCGGCCGGGGGCGGAGCGCATCGCAGCGCTCGGCGGGCTGCACGCCTTCATCAATTGGCCTTATCCGATCCTTACCGATTCCGGCGGCTTCCAGGTCATGTCGCTCGCGGAGCTGCGCACACTCGATGATAACGGGGTCGTGTTCCGCTCCCATCTCGATGGTGCGATCGTGACGTTGACGCCCGAGCGGGCGATCGAGATCCAAAACCTGTTCGGCTCGGACATCGCGATGCAGCTCGACGAGTGCATCCGCCTGCCGCAGCCGCGTGCCGAGCTTGAACGCGCGATGCGGCTGTCGCTCGCCTGGGCGGAGCGCGGCAAGCGCGCCTTTGAGGGAGCCGCGCCGGGGCGCGCGCTGTTCGGCATCGTACAGGGCGGCGACGACCGTGGCTTGCGCGTGGCGAGCGCCCGCGCGCTCGCCGACATCGGCTTTGACGGCTACGCGATCGGCGGGCTTGCGGTCGGCGAGCCGCAGGACGTGATGCTGGGCATGATCGAGGAGGTGGTGCCGCTGCTGCCGGCCGACCGGCCGCGCTATCTCATGGGGGTCGGCACGCCGGACGACCTGCTGGAGGCGGTCGGGCGCGGCGTCGACATGTTCGACTGCGTGCTGCCGACCCGCAATGGCCGCCACGGCCTCGCCTATTCCCGGTTCGGTGCGATCAACCTGCGCAACGCCCGCCATGCCGATGACATGCGCCCGATTGATGCCGAAAGCCGTTGCCCGGCGGCGCACGATTACGCCCGTGCCTATCTTCACCACCTCGTCAAGGCGAACGAGATGCTGGCCGCGATGCTGCTCAGCGAGATCAACCTGTTCTACTATCAGGACCTGATGGCCGGCATCCGGGCTGCAATCGCGGCGGGCACGTTCGAGGCGTTTCGCGCGGCCACCAAGGAAGGGTGGGTGAGGGGAGACGTGCCGGCGCGGTGAGGCACGCCGCAGATTAGCGGAAACCATGCTCTGCCGGCAGGACGTGGCTGCCATCCTACCAACGCAGTTGATTCCTGTGCTAAGGGTCCGGGCTTGAGACCGCGGGACTTCGTCCCGGTCATTGGCGCGGCGGCTCGGCCGCCTGCGACGCGAGTGCAGCAATCTCTGCCATGAACCAGAAAAATCGCCGCGCCGGCAAGCGGGCCGACCGAAGCGGCGGCAATCCTCCGACGTCGCTTGCCGCCGCTTCGTCCGACGTCGAGACATTGTTTGCGACCGCGCTGGGCCACCATCAGTCGGGCCAACTCGCCGCAGCCGAAGAATCCGACCGGCGCATTCTTGCGGTCGCCCCCGATCATGCGAAGACGCTCCATCATCTCGGCATTCTCGCCCACCAAGCCGGCCGCAGCGACGCCGCGGTCGAACTCATCGAGCGCGCCATCGCTTCCGACCGGGGCGTGCCGGAATTCCATACCAATCTCGGCGTCGCCCTCGAAGCGCTGAAACGATGGGACGCAGCCGCCGCGCACTATCGCACCGCCATTGCGCTGCGACCGGACCACGTCCGGGCACATCTCAATCTCGCGAACGTCCTGATCGCCCAGAGCAAGCTTGACGAAGCGGAGGCGATGATCCGCCGCGCCATCGTGCTCGATCCAGGCTTCCCGGACGCACCGTTCAACCTCGGCGTCATGCTGGCGCGACGCCACCGCTTCGATGACGCGATCGCGCAATTTCGCAACGTCTTGCGCTTGAAGCCGGACCATGCCGCCGCCCACAGCAACCTGCGCTCAGCCTACGTGGCAATCGGAGATATCGAACAGGCGGCTCATCATGGCCGCCAGGCCCTGGCGCTTGATCCGCGCAACCATCAGGAGGCCGCATCGCTGGGGCTGATCAGCTTGATGCAGGGCGACGCCAAACAGGCGCTCCAGCTTGCGCTTCACTGCCTTGATGGCGAGGAAACCCAGCAGGCTCGCCACCTGTTCGCCCGCGCGGGCCGATACGCGGCCGTCGACACGCCCCGGTTTCGCGAACTGGTGCGGCGCGCACTCGCCGAGCGCTGGGGGCGGCCCCGGCATCTCATGGGTCCGGCCATCAACCTCATCAAGACGAACGGCGCTATCCGGGCAGCGATCGAACGCCAGGGGGCGGCGTGGCCGGCGATCCTGTCCATTCCGCAATTGTGCGGTGCGACCGGGTTCGCGGCGATCGCGGACGATCTCATGCTGCGCGAACTGATGCGGGCGGCGCCGATTTGCGACGGCGAACTGGAGCAGCTGCTGACGGCGCTGAGGCGCGGCGTCCTTGATCTCGCGGCCGATGAAGCGGCCCTCGCCGACCAAACGCTGCAGTTCGCTTGCGCATTGGCGCAGCTATGCTTTTCCAACGAATACATTTACGCGTTGAGCGCGGAGGAGCGGGACCGCGCCGCTGCGCTTGGCGCAAGGCTCGCCGCGGCCGTCGCCGATGGACGGGATGTTCCGGCGCTTTGGATCGCCGCGGTCGGCGCTTATGTTCCGCTCCACACCTTGGGGTCCGCCGACCTGTTCGTGCGGCGGGCTTGGCCGGCGCCGGTTGCGGCGGTGGTGCGCCAACAGATCACGGAGCCGAATGCCCAACGCGACTTGCGCGCGGAATTGCCGCGCCTGACCATGATCGAGGACGCCACGTCGATCGCGGTGCAACGGCAATACGAGGAGAATCCGTTCCCGCGCTGGACCGCGATGGAGGCGACGGTCCAGCCGTCGCCGCTTGACGCTTTCATGACGGCGAAATTCCGTTACGTGCCTTACAAGCCGCTCGGCAAGGACCGGATCGACGTCCTGGTCGCCGGCTGCGGCACCGGCCAGATTGCGATCGAAGCGGCGCGAACCTTCGCCGGGGCAGACGTGCTCGCCGTCGACCTGAGCACCGCGAGCCTCGGCTACGCCATGTACAAGACCCGCGAACTCGGCCTCGCCAATATCCGCTATGGGGTCGCCGACATCCTCAAGCTCGATACGCTGGGGCGCAGCTTCGACGTCATCGATGCCAGCGGCGTCCTCCATCACCTTGCCGACCCGATGGCGGCATGGCGCCTGCTGCTCTCGCTATTGCGGCCGGGCGGCGTGATGAGTGTCGGCCTCTACAGCGAACTGGCGCGTGATTTCGTGGTGCGCGCCCGCGCCTTCATCGCGGAGCGCGGCTACCAGCCGACCCCCGACGGCATCCGCCGCTGCCGGCAGGAGATGGCGCAGTCCGACGATCCGCTCCTCATGGCGGCGACCGAGCGGGCCGATTTCTTCAGCATGAGCGAATGCCGGGATCTGCTGTTCCACGTGGAGGAGCATCGACTGACGTTGCCCCAGATCGCCGCCTTCATCGACGAGGCGAAGCTGACGTTCCTGGGCTTCGACGCCGACACCCACCTGCTCAAGCAATACGGGTCGCGGTTCCCGGCCGACAAATCGAAAACCGATCTCGCCTGCTGGCACCACTTCGAGATCGAAAATCCCCGCAGCTTTGCCGGCATGTATCAGTTCTGGATTCAAAAGCCCTGACTTTCAGAACCGTCATAACCGGGCTTGTCCCGCGAGTATCCGATGCGGAGGTTCCGGTTTTTCTTTTGCGACGTAATTCGAGCCGCCGTGGTCTTTCCGGGACGCGCGTTTTCGCGCGGGTCCGGAATCTATAACCACGATCCGGAACTATGCGGAGAAGATTGGGGTTATGGGTTCCGGGCTCGTCGTTTCACGGCGTCCCGGAACGACATCCACGATTGGCCGCTACTTCACTTTGACTTCACTCCAGCGTCTCGCGATAGAACCGCACCGCGACCGCGATCGCCACCACCATGAAGAGCGCAATCGGCCACAGCTCCGGCAGGATGTCGGCAACGTCGTTGCCCTTGAGGAGAACGCCGCGCACGATGCGCATGGCGTGGGTGGTGGGAAACAGCTCGCCGATCCACTGTGCCCATTGCGGCATGCCGCGGAACGGGAACATGAAGCCCGACAGCATGAATGACGGCATCAGGGTGAACTGGGCGAACTGCATCGCCTGCATCTGGTTTTGCGACACCGTCGAGAACGTGATCCCGAGCGCGAGATTGCCGCCGATGAAGAAGCCGAGCGCGACCAGCAGCGTCCCGATCGGACCGCGGACCGGAAGCTGGAAGAACACCGCCGACGCAACCAGGATGATCAGGACCTGGATGTAGCCGATGAACACGTAAGGCATGATCTTGGCGAGCATGACCTCGAGCGGCCGCACCGGCATGGCGAGCAGGTTCTCCATGGTGCCGCGCTCGCGCTCCTTGGTGATGGAGAGCGTCGTCATGAACAGGGTCGACATCATCAGCACGATGCAGATCAGGCCCGGCACGATGTTGATCACGGTCAACTGCTCCGGATTATAGCGGGCGTGGACGACGAACTGGAACGCCGGCTTGGTCGGCGTTGCGCGCATCACCGGCGGCAGGTCGCGGTTGAGGGCAGTCGACAGCGCCGCCAGCGCCGCGGTGGCGTTGCCGACGGCGCTCGGATCGGTGGCGTCGGCATCGATCAGGACCGAGGGGGTGTCGCCGCGGTCGACCGCGCGGTCGAAATCGGGCGGGAATTCGATGACGAACATCATCTCGCCCTGCGCCAGCACGCGCTCGGCCTCGGCCTCGGAGGCCAACATGCGGACGTCGTAATAGCCGCTGTTGTGCAGCGCCGCCACGACGGTGCGCTCGTATTTCGAGTGCTCGACCGAGAGCAGCCCGGTCGGCAGGTGCTGCGGATTGGTGTTGATGGCATAGCCGAACAGGAACAGTTGCACGATCGGCACCGCGATGATGAAGCGCAGCGTCAGCGCGTCGCGGGTGATCTGGATCCATTCCTTGCGCAGGAGTGCAAACAGCCTCCTGAAGGAGAGCATCGTCATAGATTCTTCTCCCTTGATGCTCAGCATATGGATGAAGACGTCTTCGAGGCGGGGCTCGACTTCGCGCCACGACAGGCCGGCGCCGTCGGCGGAGCGTATGGCATGTTCGAGCGCGGCACGGTCGGTACCGGCGACGTGGAGCGCGCGGCCGAACACGGCGGCGGCCTCGACGCCAGGCATGCGGCGCAGGATGCGGGCGGTGGCGTCGACATCGGCGCCGGTGGCCTCGAAGGTGATGAGCCCGGAATGCCGCGACACGTCGTCGGCGCTGCCCTGTACCACGATGCGGCCGCTGGCGAGATAGACGATGCGGTTGCAGCGCTCCGCCTCGTCCATGTAGTGGGTCGAGACCAGGACGGTGAGGCCTTCGCCCGCCATGTCGTGGATCATGTCCCAGAACTCGCGCCGCGCCTTGGCATCGACGCCGGCGGTGGGCTCGTCGAGCAACAGCAGATGCGGCTCGTGCAGGATGCAGGCGGCGAGCGCAAGCCGCTGCTTCCAGCCGCCCGACAATTCCCCGGCAAGCTGGTCGCGGCGGTCGGCGAGCCCCATGCGGTCGATCATGCTGCGCACCTTGGCGCGCCCGTCCGGCATCTCGAACACGCTAGCCACCAGGTCGAGATTCTCGAACACCGTCAGGTCGTCATAGAGGCTGAACTTCTGGGTCATGTAGCCGACCTTGCGGCGGATCAGCGGCGCCTGCCGGATGATGTCCAGGCCGAGGCAGGTGCCGCTGCCGCCGTCGGCGACGAGCAGGCCGCACAACATGCGGATGGTGGTGGTCTTGCCGCTGCCATTGGCGCCGAGAAAGCCGCAGATCTCGCCCTTGGCGACTTGCAGGCTGAGCCCGTCGACCACCTTGTGCGGGCCGAAATTCTTGCGCAGATCGTGAACGTCGATGACGAAGTCCGTCATCACCCACCATCGCGCTTGATCGGTCGCACCGCGATCGGCTGGCCGGGGTTGATGAGCGCCGCCCGTTCGCGTGGCGGGCGCGCCTCTACCATGTAGACGAGCTTGGAGCGGCTCGACCTGCTGTAGATCACCGGAGGGGTGTATTCGGCCTGCGGTGAGATGAATGAGATCGTCGCCACGAAATCCGCCGGACAGTTGTCGCATCGCAGCGCGACTTCGTCGCCGATGTGGACGTCCGCGAGCCGCGGCTCCGGCACGAAGAACCGCACGTAAATGTTCTCCGGCGGCAGCAGCGACACTACGGCGCCGCCGGCCGGGATGGTCTCGCCCGGCCGCGCCAGCACGTCCGCGACCACGCTCGCCGCCGGCGCCGCGACGTGGCGCTGGTCGAGCCGCCACTGCGCCATGGCGAGCGCCGCATGGGCGGCCTCGGCCGCGGCCTGCTGCCCCATGATCTCGCGCTCGCGTCCCATCGGAGCGCGCATCTGTGCCGACGCCGCTTCCATCCCTAAAACCTTGGCGTTCGCGGAGCGCAAATCGGCGCGCTGGTCCTCGACGAGTCTGCTTCGACACGCCGCCGTTCTTCACCAGTTCCTCGTTGCGTTTGAGGTCGGACTGGATTTTGTCCCGCGCGGCCATCTGATCCGCGAGATTGGCCTCCGCCTGCTGGATTTCCGTCGGCTTGCCGCTTGCCTTGAGGTTGGCGAGCTGTTCCTCCGCCTGTCTCACCTGCCGCGCCGCCTGGTCGCGCGCCGCCACATCGGAAGTGTCGTCCTGGTCGAACAACGGCGCGCCGGCCGCCACCCGGGAGCCGCGCCGGACCGACAGCGTGGTGAGAAGGCCCTGCTGGGTCGGACCGACCTTGATGAAATCCGCTTCGGCGTAGCCCTGCCATTCGACCGGACCGGGGCGGTTGTTGGTCCACCACCATGCGGCGCCACCAGCCGCAAGGAGACCGATCGCGAACAGGAACAGGAGGCGTCGGTTCAAGGGACTTGACCTAATGTAACTAAACGATATCGTTGCATTATCACTTGTGCCGGATGGCAGCAAGGAGCAAGGGTGTCCCGAACGCCGCAATCAGCACCGCATTCGACATCGCCGGGATCGATTTCGCCGGGATCGATTTCGGCTGCCGCGCCGCTCGAACCGGAGGCGTTCAAGCGTGGCCCCGGCGGGCGGCCGACCCGCGATGAAGCGGAGCGCCGCCATCAAAGCCTGTTGTCGACGACCTTTCGGCTGTTTTTGGACAAGGGCTGGGACGGCGTTTCGGTCGACGAGATTTCGCGGCAATCCGGCGTCGCCAAGGGGTTCATCTATGCCCGTTACGCCGACAAGAGCGCCCTGTTCATCGGCGCGATCGAACGCCTCATGGCTGAGGCGATCGGCACGCTCCAGATCACCGAGCCGCTTCCGGACAATATCGAGGACGGTCTAGTTGCGTTCGGCCATAAGCTTCTGGACGTTGTCCTGCGGCCCGATGCGCTAGCTTTTCACCGCCAGTTCATCGCCGAAGCAAACCGGTTCCCGGAGCTTGCGAAACTGTTCATCGCCAAAAACCGGGTGCGCGACATCATGCTCCAAGTGCTCACGACCTATGCGGAGCGCGGCGCAATCAGGCTCGTTGATCCAAATGGGGCCGATCCAAGTGGGGCCGATCCAAGTGGAGCGATCCAAGTGGGAGCGATCCGAATCTGAGCGACGCGAGGCTGTTGGCGGAACATTTCGCGATCCTGGTGGTCGGTATTCCGCGCACCCTGGCGTTGCTGGTCGGCCGCGAACCGCCCGCCGAGGAAGAGCGCCGGCTGCGCGCTGCGGTGCGGCTCTTTCTCGATGGGTGCCGCAAGCCCTCGACGCCGCAGCATCGGCGGCGCTAAATACGATATGGCGGCAATCAGCCCCGGCCGCGAACGCGGTTCTGATTCCGGGGCGTCATGGAGGGCCTCATGGCCAGCCTTAAGGTGAATGGCGTGATGCGCAGCGTGCCGGCGGAGCCCGATACGCCGCTGCTCTATGTGCTGCGCAACGATCTGGAACTGAACGGCGCCAAGTTCGGTTGCGGCCTTGCCCAATGCGGCGCCTGCACGGTGCTGGTCGACGGCAAGCCGGTGCGCTCCTGCGTCACCGCAGATCGGCTCGCTCGGCGAGTCCGAGATCACGACGCTCGAGGGGCTCGGCACGGTCGACGAAGCCGCATCCGCTGCAGCAGGCCTTCATGGACGAGCAGGCCGCGCAATGCGGCTACTGCATCAACGGCATGATCATGTCGGCGAAGGCGCTGCTCGATCGCATTCCGCATCCGACCGAAGCCGAAGTGCGCGCAGGGCCTCGCCGGCAATCTGTGCCGCTGCGGCACCCACGGCCGCATCATCCGCGCCGTACTGAAGGCGTCGCAAGCCATGGGGAGGATCGTGACATGAACGCGGTCATCTCACGGCGCCAGTTCGCCGCCGGCGTCGGGCGGCATCGTCGTCGCCTTCACGCTCGATCCGAAGTTTGCGCTGGCGCAGCAGACGGCGCCGCTGCCGGGCAGCCTCGCCAGCAACCGCATGCTCGACGCCTGGATCCGCATCAACGCGGACGGCGGCGCGACCGTGTTGCACCGGCAAGGTCGAGCTTGGCCAGGGCATCGTCACGGCGCTGGCGCAGATCGCGGCCGAAGAGCTCGACCTGCCGCTCACGCGCATGCACATGATTTCCGGCGACACCGAGACGACGCCCAATGAGGGCATCACCTCCGGCAGCCAGTCGATCGAATATGGCGGCGTCGCGCTGCGGCTCGCGGGCGCCGAAGTGCGCGCGATCTTGCTCGATCTTGCGGCGCGAAGCGCTTCGGCGTCGCGGCCGGCAAGCTCGCCGTCGCCGACGGCGTCATCACCGCGCCCGACGGCCGCAAAGTCACCTACGGCGAGCTTGCCGCGCGACGCCGATTTGCATCGCGAGGTCGACTGCGAACGTCAAACCCAAGCCGCCGGCGGCTCACAAGATCGTCGGCAAGTCGATCGCGCGTTTCGACATTCCCGGCAAGGTGACCGGCGGCGTCGCTTATGTGCAGGACCTGCGGCTGCCAGGCATGCTGCATGGCCGCGTGGTGCGGCCGCCGAGCTATGGGGCGAAGCTCGCAGCGATCGATGAAGCCGACGATCAAGGCGATGCCGGGCGTCTTCGCCGTCGTGCGCGACGGCAGCTTCCTCGGCGTCATCGCCGAGCGCGAGGAGCAAGCCATCAAGGCAAGCGTCGCGCTTGGCGAAAAGCGCCACCTGGACGCCCGGCCCGCCGCTGCCCGACCAGGCCAACATCTACGATCATGCTGCTGTCGCTGCCCGACGACCCGCACGTCATCAGCGACAAGCAGGCGCCGCTGCCTGACGGGCGCCAAGGTCATCGAGGCGACCTATCGCAAGCCCTACATGGCCCACGGCTTCGATCGGTCCGTCCTGCGCGGTCGCCGAATTCAAGGACGGCAAGATGACGGTGTGGAACCATAGCCAGGGCGTGTTTCCGCTGCGCGGCAACCTCGTCGATGGCGCTGAAGCTGCCGGCGGAGAAGATCCACTGCATCCATGCCGAAGGCTCCGGCTGCTACGGCCACAACGCGCGCCGACGACGTCGCCCTCGATGCGGCGCTGCTGGCGCGCGCGGCGCCCGGCGGCCGGCCGGTGCGGGTGCAATGGATGCGCGGCGACGAGTTCGGCTGGGAGCCGTTCGGCCCCGCCATGGTGATGAAGGCCAAGGCTGCGCTAACGGCCGACGGCCGCATCGCCGATTGGAATTACGATGTGTGGACCAACACCCATTCGACGCGGCCGAGCGAGCCCGGCGGCAATAATCTGCTGGCGAGCTGGTATCTGGCCGAGCCGCAGCAGCCGGCGCCGCCGCACATCCTGCCGCAGCCGGCGGGCGGCGGCGACCGCAACGCCATCCCGCTCTACGACTTTCCGCGCCAGCGGGTGGTCCACCACTTCATCAAGGCGATGCCGATGCGGGTCTCGGCGCTGCGCACGCTCGGCGCCTATGCCAACGTGTTCGCGATCGAGTCCTTCATCGATGAACTTGCGCTTGCGGCCAATGCCGATCCGGTCGCGTTCCGGCTCGCCCATCTGAAGGATCCGCGTGCCACGTGCGGTCATCGAGGCGGTGGCCAGGAAGGCCGCCTGGAAGCCCGGCAAGCGCGCGGTGGCGGACGGCGCGGCCGCGGCATCGGCTTTGCCAAGTACAAGAACCTCGCCACCTATGTGGCGGTCGATCGCCGACGTCGAGGTCGATCGCGCCAGCGGTCGCGTATCGGTGCCGCGCGCGTGGGCGGCGGTCGATTCCGGCCAGATCATCAACCCCGACGGCCTCGCCAACCAGATGGAGGGCGGCATCATCCAGTCGACCAGCTGGACGCTGCACGAGGAAGTCAAGTTCGACCGCACGCGGCATCACCTCGCGTGACTGGCTCGGCTATCCGATCCTCACCATGCCGGAAGCGCCGAAGGTCGAGGTCGAACTGATCGATCGGCCCGACGAAGACCGCTCGGCTCCGGCGAAGGTGCGCAGGGGCCGGCGGTCGCCGCCATCGCCAATGCGTTTCGCGCAGCGACCGGCAAGCGCGTGCGCGACCTGCCGCTGTCGCCGGAGCGGGTGAAGGCGGCGCTGGCGGGGTAGGGCGGGACACGTCGCCGCATGGTTATCGGACAAGCTGACCGCTTTTGCGTCCCGATATCCGCGGTAGCAGCTGCCGCGTCGAAGCGCCGGTCCCGGATGTGGCGGAGCCTTCACGGGCCCGCCTGAGGCGGGACCCGTTGGCTCGATCCGGGCACAGGTGCGCCGCCTACATCATCCCGCCTTCGCGGAGCAGGATGATGACCGACGCGGCGATCAGGACCAGCACGGTGAGGCCGGCGCCGGACTGCCGCCCGAAGCTTTGTCCCTCGACGCTCAGCAGACCCTGCGCGCTCAAGCAGGCGCGCCAGCACCAACGCTGCTCCGAGCACATGGATGATGGTTTTCGAGGTGCCGATCGATTCGGAAAAGCCGATCAGCAGCAGGGTGAGCGGCACCTGTTGGGCAAAGTTGGCGTGGGCGCGGATCGCCATGCGCAATGGTGCGCTACCGCCGTCCCCGTCATTGACTTTGGTAGCCACGCGATGGCGGATCACGTTGACGGTGAGCACCGCCCCCAGCAACCCGATATCGCGCCGTAAAGTGCGGTTATGAGCGGAACGGCGCTCATGCCGCGCTTCCCTGGCATGGTCCGAGAGTAGCGCCGGTCGGATCGGCGTGTACGAATGGATTTACCATGGACTTTCCTCGCGTTGCGAATGTGGGCGCGACGACTGTCTGTTCCGGTGTAAAATATGTTCAAGAACATATTTTCCCCGTCGCGACACTTCGGTCGGAACAGGAGGTTGCCGGATGCCTTACGCGCCCGACCACAAGGCGGAGACCCGCACCCGCATCCTCGACAGCGCGCGGCGGCTGTTTAACCGCAACGGACTGACGGCGATTTCGATCGACGAGATCATGGCAGGCGCGGGCCTCACGCGCGGCGGGTTCTATAGCTATTTCAACAGCAAAGAAGAGCTGTACGCCGAAGCGATCACGCATTTCGTCCATGGCGGCCCAACGCCGCCTGGCAACGCCAGGCGTTCGCTGAGCGGCCGGAAGGCCAGGCGCATGGCACGCGCCATCGTCGACGTGTATCTGTCTCGCGCGCATCTTGATGACGTCGAGGGCAGTTGCCCCGTCATCGGCCTTGCGACCGATGTGGCGCGGGCGGCGAGCCCGCCAAACGCGCCTATCGCGAAGTGATGGAAATGATGACGGGGATCTTCGCCGCCAATCTGGGCCCGTTGCGCGGCCGAGCGCAGCCCGGGTCGCGCTGCAACGACAGCGATCGGCAGCGTGCGCTCGCCGTCGTCGCGTCTGTGTGTCGGCGGCATGGTGCTCGCGCGCGCCGTGGATGACGAGCAGGCGCAGCCGACGAACTGTGCGACGGCAGCGCATCGCTACGCGGTCGCGCTGGAGGCGGGAGGGATAAGCAGGCGCTCCGCATGACCGATTAAACGATAACAGCGCCCGTGGTCTAGAGCCGAGTCTTATGCGACCCGCTGCTGCTTGGCTTGCCGTGGGCAGTCGCTCTTTGCGTCACCGGCGATCCTGCCGCGGCGCGCGCAGGATTATCCGAACGCGGCCGGTGCGGATCATCGTCGCCGTTCGCGGCGGGCGGGTCGGCGACATCACGACGCGGCTGATGGCGGAAAAGCTCGGCGAACAGTTCGGCGCGCGCTTCATCGTCGACAACCAGCCGGGCGCCGGCGGGATTTCGGCGGCGCGGTCGGTGCTTGCAGCGCCGGCTGACGGATACACGCTGGCGCTGGTGACGAATGGCACCGCCATCAGCGTGCCGCTGTTCAAGACCCTGCCGTTCGATCCGGTGAAGGATTTCACGCCCGTCTCGGGCTTCAGCCTGTTCGATCTCACCTTCACCACCAATGCGACCGGGCCGTATGGGACGCTTGGCGATTTTCTCAAGGACGCGCGCGCCAACCCGGGCAAGCTCAATGTCGGCACCGTCAATGTCGGCAGCACCCAGAACCTCGGCGCCGAGCTGTTGCGCGCGACCGCCAGCATCAACGTCACCATCATTCCCTACCGCACCACGCCGGACACCGTGGTCGCGCTGCTGCGCAACGACATCCAGCTTGCGGTCGAATATTACGCGACCATGAAAGCGGCATCGAGGACGGCAAGCTGCGCCTGCTTGCGACCTCCGGCGAAAGCGCGCGGTGTTCGCGCCCAACGCGCCGACCGCCGCCGAGGCCGGCGTGCCAGGCTACGAGGTGCGGTCATGGAACGCGCTGTTCGCCAAGGCCGGCACGTCGCCGGACATCGTCGCGAAGCTCAACCAGGCAGTGCGCCAAGCGGTGGAATTGCCGGACCTCAAACAACGCATGCTCGACCTCGGGTTGGAGGCCCAGTCCGGTCCGCCTCAGGAGATCGAAGCGCGGCTCAAGGCCGATATCGCGAAATGGGGCAAGGTGATCGCGGACGCGCATATCCCGAAGTTGTGACGAGTGAGTTCCGCAATTCGGGCCGCCCTTGCCCGGCTTGCTAATCCCCAGTCGATGCCGGGTCATCGCGTCAGCTCCCCCTCTCCGCCGGAAAGCTAGATGTCATCAGTTCGCCGGCGGCGACTGCGTCAATGGATACGCCGCTACGGCATATGCCATCGTGATGGATGCTACGGAGGGACCAAATGGCATTTGATTTCAAAGTCAACGGCAAGGCCGCTCATTCCGAAGCGCCGCCGCAGATTCCGCTGCTGTGGGTGATCCGCGAGGAACTCAAGCTCTCCGGCACCAAGTTCGGCTGTGGTACCGGATTATGCGGCGCTTGCATGGTGCATATCGACGGCAAGCGCGCGTTCTCTTGCCAGACCCAGGTGTCGGAAGTCGTCGACAAGACCGTGACCACCATCGAGGGCCTGTCGGCGGATTCCTCCCATCCGGTGCAGAAGGCCTGGCTCGCCGAGCGGGTGCCGCAATGCGGCTACTGCCAATCCGGCCAGATCATGAGCGCCGCCGACCTCCTTGCTCATAATCCGGCGCCGAGCCGCGCCCAGATCGTCGAGCACATGAGCACGAACATCTGCCGCTGCGGTACCTATCCTCGTATCCTCCGCGCCAGTCGAGCGCGCCGCGAAGGAGGCCTAGCCATGACCGTCGTATTCGCGCAAAATCAAAACCGACATCGGCCGCCGAGCCTTCATGATCGGCACCGCCGGATTCACGTTCGCCGTGGCGTCGGGCCTGCGGGCCGGCTCAGGCGTTGCGGCCCGCGGCGGGGACGTGGTGATGAGCCCTTGGGTGACGATCTCGACCGACGACACGGTCGCGATCATGTCGCCGGCGGCCGAAATGGGCCAAGGCTCGCTCACCTCGCTGCCGCTCATTCTCGCCGAGGAACTCGACGCCGACTGGTCCAAGGTGCAGGTGATCGTCGCGCCGCCGAACGACGAACTCTACAAGAATCCTGCATTTGGTTACATGTACACCGCCGGCAGCAATGCGGTGACCGCCTACTTCAAGGAACTGCGGCTGTTCGGTGCGCAAGTTCGCAAGGTGCTGCTGGCAAACGCCGCCGCGCACTGGAGCGTTCCAGTTGAGGAACTGACGACCGGACCGAACGTGGTCATTCATGAGAAATCCGGGCGCCGGCTGACCTACGGGGAGATCGCGGCGTTCGCCAAAATCCCGGCCAAGGCGCCGGAGATCGCGGAGAGCGAGCTTAAGTCGCCGGATCGGTTTCGCCTCATCGGCAAGGACGTGATGCGCGTCGAACTGCCGCGCAAGGTGAACGGCACCGCGCAGTACAGCATCGACGTGCAGGTGCCCGGCATGGTGTACGGCGCCATCCTGCGTGCGCCCGTCGAAGGCGCCGGCGCCGGACCGGATCGACGATGCGAAAGCGAAGGCGATCGCCGGCGTGGTGCGGATCGTCCCGCTCCCCTACGGGGTCGGCGTGGTCGCCGAAACTCCGTGGGCGGCATTCGACGCCAAGGCCGCGCTCGCGGTCACCTGGACGCGCACCGGCAAGGCGTGGGGCTTCAACAGCGAGAAGTCGCTGGTCGAATTCGCCGCGGCCGCCCGCGACACTGTCGCAGCCGACCAAGCTGTGGGCCAAGGAAGGCGACGCGCCGGCCGCCTTGCAGACCGCGGCCACCATCGTGGAGGCGAATATCGCAACGACCTCGTCTATCACGCCCAGATGGAGCCGCTGAACGCGGTCGCCGCGGTGTCGCCAATCGGGACGCCTGCGAGCTATGGTGCGGCGTGCAATCGAAGACCATTGCGGTGACGGTCGCGGCTGATGCGCTCGGGCATCGCGCCCGACAAGATCACGTATCACGACATGCTGATGGGCGGCGGCTTCGGCCGGCGCGGCCATCGCGACGAGGAATATGTCCACGACGCGGTGGTGCTGTCGAACGCCGTGAAGAGGCCCGTCAAGGCGATGTGGACGCGCGAGGACGACGTCCATAACGGGCGTTTCAATCCGCTGTCCGCCCACTTCCTACGGGCCGGTTTCGATGCCTCTGGCAAGCTGATCGCGTTCCACCATCGCAAGGCCTGCGACGAGGTCACGGCGTTCCAGGACCCGGTGCGTTACGAGCGGCTGAAGGGCCGCGACGGCATCGCGTATAATGGTCTCGACGCGCCCTATTACGCGATCCCCGAATAGGCTCGGCGAGGCGGTGCCGCGCGAAAGCGGCCTGCGCACATCGAGCCTGCGCGGCATCGCGCACCTGACCAACATCTTCGCCATCGAGTTGTTCATGGACGAGCTTGCGCGCAAGCGCGGGATCGATCCGGCGACGTTCCGGCGCGATCTGGTCAAGACCAATCCGCGCGCCATCGCGATCATCGACCGGGTGAGCCGCATGGCCGACTGGGGCCGCAAGCGCGACCGGCAGCGCGCTCGGCTTCACCTACATGAATTATTCGGGGACGCAGATCGCGCTGGTGGCGGAAGTGTCGGTCGAGCGCAAGTCCGGCATGCTGCGGGTCCCGAAGGTGTGGGTCGCGCTCGATCCCGGCATCGCGGTCCAGCCCGACAACATCGTGGCGCAGACGGAAAGTAGCGTCGTCTATGGATTAGGTTTCGCTTTGTGGGAGCGCATCACCGTCGACGACGGCACGGTCCAGCAGTCGAATTTCTACGACTATCACGTGCCGCGCATGAACGAGATCCCGGAGATCGCGATCGACGTGGTTCCGACCAACAACCATCCGACCGGCGTCGGCCAGATGGCAACCCCGCTGGTCGGGCCCGCGATCGCCAACGCGGTGGCCGAACTCACCGGCGTGCGGCTGCGCGAAACTCCGATGACTCCGGACCGGGTGAAGAAGGCGCTGGGATGAGTTGAGGGGTCGGGGAAACGCCGAGGGGAACCGGGACGGCGCAGCTATGCGCCTGCGCAACTGGGTGACGTTTCTTATCTATTGTTAATAGATAAGAATTCTGGCAGGGTGCGTCTCCACAACAGGAGATCGCATCCGTGACCACCGTTACCATTTCGCTGCCCGATTCCCTTAAGGAGTTCGTCGACGCGCAAGTCGCGAACAGAGGCTACGGCAACGTCAGCGAATATTTCCGCAGCCTGCTACGCGAGGCGCAGCAGAAGGAGGCGGATGCGAGGTTGGAGGCGCTACTGCTGGAGGGGCTCGCTTCCGAAAGCATTCCGCTCAATGACGAATTCTGGAAACGCTTTGAGGCGAAGACCTCCCGGATTTGGCAAAAATACGCCGGCCGCAAGAAGTTGCCGTGAAGCTGATTATTCAGGCGGCCGCTGAAGATGACATGCTGCGGCAATATGATTGGTATGAAAAGCAAGGGCTCTCGGATATCGCCGATCGTTACTGCCTCGCGGTCAGGGCAAGCATCAGTGCCGCGCTGAAACGGCCGAAAGCGGGCGCGCCGAAACACGTCCGCAACCCACAACTTGCAGGCCTGCGCTCGTGGACGGTCGAGGGATTCCATGAGTTTCACGTGTGTTAGGTCATCCAGGACGATGTTCTTGCGGTCGTTCGCGTTCTGCATGACAAAAAAGATGTCGGCTTGATTCTGAGCAAGCAATCGCTCGATGACCCCGAACTCGATTGAAGTCATCGGGTCCGCGGACAGCGCGTCTCCGCACGCGCCCGCTCTCACTTCCCCGGCGCGAAATTCTGGTTGGAGAGCGGCGGCGTAGTCGGGCGCTGGATCCGGATGAACTCTTTCTTGGCGCCGGCGTGGCAGGTGTTGCAGGCTTTGGTGAGGTTGTCGAAGGCGGCGGCAAACTTGGTGCTGCTCTTGGCTTCGACCGCTTTTTCGAGTTCCTCGATTGCCGGGTCGATGATGGTCTTGATCATGTCGGCGACCGGAATGCCGTCATGGGTCGGAAACTGCTTTTCGGCGTCCTCAAGGCCCTCCTTGATCTCGTCGATCTCGTAGCCGGCAAGGTCCCAGTTTTTCGCCTTGCCGGCGAACCACAGCTTGGCGTGGCGAAGCTGCGTCGCCGTCATGAACTCGCCGAGGCCCGGAGCGTAGGGCTCCTTGGCGTCCTGCGCGGCGGCGAGCGAAAGCGGGAAGGCGAGGGCGCCGGCGAGCGCGATGGTGGCGGCGATGACGATGCGTTTCATATCGAGTACCTCCCGATGGACGCCGGATTAGCGAGGGCGTCTCAGCCGAATTGTCCGAGCGCGGCGCCCCCCGCCGCGCACAGCACCACCACCAGCCAGGGTGGCGCTTTCCACACCACCAGCAGTAGGAAGGCCGCGAGCGCAAGCGCGAAATCGCGCGGCCCCGCGATGGCGCTGGTCCACACCGGATTATAGAGCGCGGCGAGCAGCAATCCGACCACGGTGGCATTGACGCCGGCAAGCGCCGCCTGCGCCTGCGGCATCGTGCGTACCACCTGCCAGAACGGCAGTACCCCGATGACGAGCAGGAACGACGGCAGGAAGATCGCGACGAGGCAGATCGCGGCTCCCGCGATGCCATGAGGCTGCGGGCCCATCACGGTGCCGAGATAGGCCGCGAACGTGAATAGCGGCCCCGGCACCGCCTGGGCGGCGCCGTAACCGGCCAGGAAGACATCGTTCGTCACCCATCCGGGCGGCACCACGGCCGCCTGCAGCAGCGGCAGCACCACGTGGCCGCCGCCGAAGACCAGCGATCCGGCGCGATAGAACGCGTTCGCTTCGGCGATCGCGTGGCCTGCCACCGACGGCTCGGGGAAGGCCGCCGCCAGCAACGGCAATCCGATCAGCAGCGCGAAGAAGGCCGCGAGACACGCGATCGCGACGCGGCGATCAACACCGGCCGCAAGGGCGGACTGCGACGCTTTCCGCTCGCTTTGCAGAAGCGCAACGCCGGCGACGGCGCCGAGCGCGATGGCGCCGAGCTGGCTGGCCGTGGTGGGCATGAACAGCACGATCGCGGCGGCGACCACCGCGAGGGTCGCACGGGCCGGGCCGGTCGCCATGGTGCTTGCCATGCCCCACACCGCCTGCGCCACCACGGCGACCGCGGCGATCTTGAGTTCATGCAGCCACCCGGCATCGAGCGATGCTCCGAACCGCTCGATGCCGAGCCCGAACAGTGCCAGCGCGATGGCGGATGGCAGGGTGAAGCCGACCCACGCGGCAAGCGCTCCGGCATAGCCGGCGCGGCTGAGCCCGATCCCGATGCCGACCTGGCTGCTGGCGGGTCCCGGCAGGAACTGGCACAGCGCGACGAGATCGAGATAGGCGTGCTCGTCGAGCCAGCCGCGCCGCTCGACGATATCCTGGCGAAAGTAGCCGAGATGGGCAATCGGCCCGCCGAACGAGGTGAGCCCCAGCCTCAGAAAGGCGGCAAACACCTCCACCCAAGTACCCTCGACCGACATGCCGGCCGGCGTCGCGGGCTCGACGGGTTCCGTCATCGCCGGGTCAGCTCGCCAGATTGTCGATCAACTCCGGCACGTAGTCGCCGTCGGACGTGGTGACGAACAAATCCGAGAAGGCGCGGGCGCGCTCCAGGTCAGGATCGAGGTCAGGACCAGGATCCAGGTCAGGGTCGAGGCCGGGCTCGCGCACCGCGAACGAAGTAGCGCGTCGCAGCAGCACCACGAAGGTAACGAGCACATCGGGCCTGCCGGCGGTGGGACGGAACAGCCGCGCGTCGCCCTCGCCGCATACGATCACGATCATATTGAGGTCACGCGAGTCACCCGCGACCTCCCACCAGCCGACGGGCGCGCTCCCCGTCATGATCGCCACGTTTTCGAGGCCGCGCCGGCCAACGCGACGAACCGCCTCGGTGCCGGCCGTACCGAGGCCGACCAGCCGGATAGCGCGCCGCGCCGAATTGCGGTAATTGGGAATCCGCATGCCGGGGATGGCGAAACTCGCGGGCGTGGCTTGCATCAAAGACTCCATGGAGTTCCGCATGCTACTCGCACTGGGCGCGTCCGTTAAGGGAGCAACTGCAGGCCGCCTCGTCGCGCTCCAACTCACGCTCCAAGCCGCGCTCCTCGCGGCCGCCACCCCGGCTTCCGCTCAGACCATCAATATCGGCATCACCAATACGGCAACCGATGTCGGCTTCTTCATTGCTGACAAGAAGGGCTATTTCCGCGACGCCGGCATCACGGTGGCGATGACGTCGTTTGCGTCGGCGGCGCGCATGATTGCGCCGCTCGGGACCGGTCAGCTCGACGTCGGCGCCGGGACGGTGGCCGCGGGGCTCTATAACGCGGTCGAGCGCGGCATTCGCATGCGCATCGTTGCCGACAAAGGTTCCGTCGCGGACGGCTACGAATTTTCGACGCTGCTCATCCGTAAGGATCTGGTCGACGGCGGCCGGTTCAAGACGCTTGCCGACCTCAAGGGCATGACGATCGCGACCGCCGCCCAGGGCAGCGGCTCGGAATCCGCGCTCAACGAGGCGCTCAAGAAGGGCGGCCTCAAGTTCGGCGACGTCAACGTGGTCTATATGGGTTTTCCCGAAATGCTCGCCGCTTACCGCAATAAGGGCATCGATGGCGGCGTCACCAATGAGCCGACGGTGACGCGTTCCATCAGGGACGGCTATGCGGTGCGGGCGAGCCCGCAGGCGATCTACCCCGGCCAGCAGACCGCCGTGGTACTGTATTCGGAGAGCTTCGCGGCCCGCCATGTGCTCGCGCAGAAATTCATGAACGCCTATATCCGGGCGGTGCGCGACTACAATCTTGCCTTGAAGGACGGCCGGCTCGCAGGACCGAATGCGTCCGAGATCATCGCGATCCTCACTGAATATACGAGCGTCAAGGACCCCGAAACATACGCCGCGATGACTCCGTTCGCCGTGAACCCCGACGGGCACGTCAACGCGGCGGCGCTCAAGAACGATCTCGGCTTTTTTACCCAGCGCGGCCTGGTCGACGGCAAGGTGTCGGTCGACCAGGTGCTCGACAATACGTTTGCCGAGGAGGCGGTGCGGACACTGGGGCCGTGGGAGAAGCACTGACGACTTGCGCTTGAGGTCATTTCCTATGAAAAGAGGCCGAAGGCCGGTCCCGCGGGTGGTCGGAATGGCGGGTGAAAGGGAACCCGCCCTGGAGTTATTGATAGGTTTGATCGAATGCGGAGAATGCGATGATCACTCCTGAACAGAACGTGCTGATGACGGCGAGCGGGCCGGGTACACCGATGGGCGAGCTGTTTCGCCGCTACTGGATTCCCGCGATGCTGGCCGAAGAGCTGCCGCGGCCGAACTGCCCGCCGGTGCAGGTGCAATTGCTGTCGGAGCGGCTGATCGCGATCCGCGACACCGACGGCCGGATCGGCCTGATGGATGAGTTCTGCGCCCATCGCGGCGTCTCGCTGTGGTTCGGCCGCAACGAGGAGAACGGCCTGCGCTGTTCCTATCATGGCTGGAAATACGACGTGACCGGGCAGTGCGTCGACGTGCCGTCGGAGCCGGCTTCGAGCGGGTTCTGCGGCAAGATCAAGTTGAAGTCCTATCCTTGCGTCGAAGCCGGCGGCGTCATCTGGGCTTACATGGGTCCGTCCGCCGAACAGCCGCCGGCGCCGGCGTTCGAATGGGTCGGGCTACCGTCGTCCCACGTGTTTCTCTCCAAGCGCTGGCAGGAAAGCAACTATCTCCAGGCGATGGAAGGTGGCATCGACTTCGAGCCACGTGTCGTTCCTGCACCGCTGTGATCTCGATCGCGATCCGCTCCACCGCAACACCAGCGGCGCCAAGTTCACCCGCTCGACCAACACGGTGTTCGACATACTCGAGTCCCCGGGCGGCCTGTTGATCGGCGCGCGGCGTGACGCCGACCCGGGCCAGCATTACTGGCGCGTCACCCAGTGGCTGATGCCGTGGTACACGCTGATCCCGCCCTACAAGGGCAACGCGCTCAACGGCCACGCCTGGGTGCCGATGGATGACCACAACTGCATGGCGTGGACGATGACGTTTCATCCGGTGCGTCCGTTGACGACCGAGGAAGTCGAATTGATGAAGCAGGGCGCCGGCGTCCACGCGGAGCTTGTTCCTGGCACCTTCCGGCCGCTCGCGAACCGCACAAACGGCTACCTGATGGACCGCACCGCCCAGGAGGCCAACCTCACCTACAGCGGCATCCGCGGCCTCGCCATGCAGGACGCCGCGATCCAGGAGAGCATGGGCGCGATCCAGGACCGCAGCAAGGAGAACCTCGTCTCCACCGACAATGCGATCATCATGGCGCGGCTGCGGTTGCGCAAGGCCGCCGAGACGGTAGCGCGGGGAGGGCGGGCGCCCGGCCTCGACGAGGCCGCCCAATACGTCCGCTCCGCCTCTTTCGTGCTGCCGCACAAGGCCTCGTTCCGCGACGTCGCGCTCGATGCCGCCAAGGTGCGCAAGGGCGAGCCGCATGTGGCGGTGTGAGGTCGCGGGCTCGAATTATATCCGTAACCGTAGGGCGGGTTCACTTTAACCCGCCGTTCCAAGCGCGATGACAGGTAAAGGTGGCGGGTTAAAGCAAACCCGCCCTACGATGATTACATTGGGCCGCGCCTGCAATGCACCCTCGGAATTGAAAATCCCATGAGCAAGGTCACCAACCAGCAGGACGAAGTCGCCGCCCTTATCGCCATCTACACGGCGGACGTCACCGACGCGCTCGACGCTGCGACGGAACGCGCCGCCAAGGCGGTGCTCACCGACTCGCTCGCCGTTGCGATGGGGGCGCTGACTCACCCGGCCGCCCAGGCGGCGCGCCGCCATGCGTATCGGTTTGCGGGGGAGAGCGTGATCTGGGGCTCGCCCGGGCGCAGCACGCCGGAGACGGCGGCGCTCGCCAACGGGGTGCTGCTGCGCTGCTACGACTACAACGATTTCTTTGTCGGCAAGCGCAACAGCGGGCATCCGAGCGACATGATCGCGGGCGTCATCGCGGCCGCCGAATGGGTCGGCGTTTCGGGCGCGAAGCTGCTGTCCGCGATTGCCGTCGGCTACGAGGTGGTGGCGGCGGCCTATGACGCTTTCTCGACCGCGCCGGGTGGCTGGGACTACACCAATTTGTCGGCGCTCGGCGCCACCTGCGCCATCGCGCGGGTGCTCGATCTTAATGCCGATCAGGTGCGCGAGGCGCTCGCCATGACGGTGATCCCGCATTTTGCGAGCGACGAGATCGAGTCCGGCGATCTCAATACCCGCGGCGACCTCACCATGTGGAAGCGCTTCAACGGTTCCGACGCGGCGCGCAATGCCCTCCAAGCCTGTCTGCTTGCCTCAGTCGGAGTTGAGGGCGCGGTGCGGCCGTTCGTCGGCCGGCTGGGGTTCATTGCCAAGCTCGCCAACAAGGCGGAAGAATCTATCCCGGCACTGCGCGAGCGGCTCCAGCCATCGCGGCCGGCGACGCGTATCGCCGAGACCAACATGAAGCGTTGGCCGGTTGGATCGCTGGCCCAGAGCGCGATCCAGGCGGCGCTCTCGGCGCGCGCCAAGCTGGGGTCGTTGGCGGACGATCCGACGCGGATCGCGCAGGTCCGGGTGTTTGCCGAAGAGGGCGCCTACGAGCACCTCGTCGCGATCCGCGCCGCGCCCGACGAGCCGATCTCGCGGGAGACCGCCGACCATTCGATGCCTTACATCGTGGCGGCGGCGGTGCTCGACGGCTTCATCCGCACCGAGAGCTTCGCGCCGTCGCGGGTGCGCGATTCGGCGCGGCGCCGCTTCGTCAAGGAGAAGGTCACGGTCGCGGCGGCGCCCGAACTCGGCACGCTGGCGGGGGGTAAGCACAAGCGCCATGAGGCCGGCTATCTATCCCGGGTCGAGATCGCCCTAGCCGACGGCGGCGTCGTCCACGGCGAGGCAAGGCCGTTTCCTGGCCATCCGAAAAACCCGTTCACCGACGCCGATCTCGCCGCTAAACTATTCGACAACATGAACGCCGTCGCGGGCCGCGACCGCACCCAGGCGTTGACCGATCTCTTGGCGAAGGTCGAATTGGTTGCAAACGTGCGCGAATTGACCGCACTGCTGGCGCTGCCTGCGGCGTGCGGCGTCGATGCGGCAGTGACCGAATAAGCGGCACGAATAACCGTCACACGACGCCGGCATGATGGGCGTGCCATCGCGTTGGCATCTTCATTGCTTGACGGAACACCAACCCTGCGAGCACCCCCATGCCCTTGAGCCAAGAGTTTCCGGTTCGGTTGATCGATGGCTACCGCGATTTTCTGACCGGCCGCATGCCGACCGAACGTGAGCGTTACCGCGATCTCGCCAAGCGCGGCCAGTCGCCCGCCATCATGATCATCGGCTGCTGCGATTCCCGAGTCTCTCCGGAAGTGATCTTCGACACCCATCCGGGCGAGTTGTTCGTGGTGCGCAATATCGCCAATCTGGTGCCGGCCTATACGCCGGACGGCCTCTGCCATGGCGTGTTCGCGGCCCTCGAATACGCCGTGCAGGTGCTGAAGGTCGAGCACATCATCGTGCTCGGCCATGCCAATTGCGGCGGCATCCGCGCCTATGCGGACCGCGGGCCGCCGCTGTCGTCGGGAGATTCGATCCACAAATGGATGTCGATGATCGCGCCGGCCGCCGAGTTGGCCGGGCCGCCTGACCAGGACGGCGATTATCTCACCCGCCTGGAGCAGGCTTCGATCGCCAAAAGCCTCGACAATCTAATGACATTCCCCTATGTGGCGGACGCCGTGGGGCGCGGTGTGCTCGCGCTCCACGGCGCCTATTTCGGCGTCGCCACCGGCCAGATTTTCGTGCGCGACGGCGCGGCTTTTGTCGAGATCACCGCGGAGAACGCGGAGCGGTCCGCGAGCGTTATTGCTTTCCGATGATGTCCGCGGTGGCGCGGCGGAGAATCTCTAAAATGCGGCGGCTTTCCTCTGCCGTTGCGTGCTTGCGCTCGCCTACCGCGCGCCGGAGTTCGCGCGCCGCCTGACGCAGTTCGTTGGTATCGCCATCGTCGTCGCCCGCGAAGGCACGGCGGACGTCACCCATGCGGTGGCCGATGCGCTCAAGCTGCGAGAACAGCGCTTCCACGGTGGCGCGGTTCTGGTCAAGATAGGCGCGTCCCTGCTCGCTGATGCGGTAGAGCTTCTTGGCGCCTTCAGGCTCGACCGTCGCATAGCCGGCCTCTTCCAGATAGGTGAGGGCCGGATAGACCATGCCGGGGCTCGGCACGTAATAGCCGCCTGACCGTTCCTCCAGCAGCTTGATCAAATCATAGCCGTGGCTTGGCTTCTCGGCGATCAGCGCGAGGAGGAGAAGTTGAAGGTCGTCCGACGCGAGCTTGCGGCCGGTGCGAAAGCCGGTCCGATCGAAGCCGGCTTCGTCCATGACGGCGCCGACGAAATGCGCAAAGCCGCGGCCGCGGCGATGCCTCGCCATGTGGCGGTGCTTCTCCGGCCCCTCGTCGCCGAAGTTGCGGAAAATGTTGCGGAAATGATGATGCATTGGTTCCTCTTGGGTTACATCTTACGTTACAGTGTAAGATATATCGTAAGATAACTACGATTGTCAAGAGCGTATTGCGAGTGGGGTCTGATTCTTGCTTGGTTCTATCGTTTGAATGGCGACTTTCAATCGAAGGATAAACGAGATAGAGATTGTTGGTCGGCATTGTGACGTGAGACGAAGCGTCTCGCGCGCGCCTTAATTTGTCGCGGGGCTGTCACGGTCGGCTGCTAGTTGATAATACGGGGAGCCGCCGTTCCCGGCCGAAGTGCTTCTCCAGACGGAATTATTCTGCATTCGCAGTATTTAGCGTCCACACCGGCCGACGAGGAAACAAATGGCAAATCCTGAACATAATGGACATGCCGGTCAGATGAATTCAGAGGCGTTGGAAGCTGGAGACGCGCTCGAAGCTCACGACGCATCTGCGCCGCATGCCGGGGATCATGCGAACGAGGCCATAACTGTAGCCGCCACGGTTGGTGTCGTCGCGGTTGGCGCAGCCCTGTTCGAAGTGGCTCTGCTGCCCGGGATCGCACTCGGCGTGTGCGCGATGCTGGCTCCCAAATACGTGCCGAAGGTGGGGGCAGCCTTGACCCCGATGTTCCGTTCGTCGGTGCGCGGGATGTACAAGCTGGGCCAAAAATCTCGCGAGATGATGGCGGAGGCCAAGGAACAGGTCCACGATATCGTCGCTGAAGTTCACGCCGAAGGCGACGTTTCGAAGGCTGCCGTGAAAGGGACGGCGGACGTTCCGCGCGTCTGACGCAAACACCACGACAATACGCAAATCCCCACCACGATACACCAAGCCATGAACGCCAGACTCCAAATTGCGCATCAGGTCCCTGGCCGCATCCGGATGAAAATCCCCTCTGCCAAGGGAGATTTGGAGCAGCTTGAGGACATCAAGCAGACGCTCAGCATGCTTCCCGGCATCGAGCAGGTGGACGTGAACCCGGACACCGGCAGCATTGTGCTGAAATACGACGTCGACCAACACGACGATTTTCACGCCGGGTTCCATCATCACTGCAACAAGCACCATGGCGTGGCGCACCCCCGTCCGCCAACCAATGAAATCGACGCATTGGCAAACAAGATCGAGCAGGAGGCGGAGTTTCTGGCACAGCATTCCGAGTCCGCCCGCGTGGTCGTCGACTTCTGCAAGCGCACCGATCGCGAGATCAAGCTCGCAACCGGCAATATGCTCGACCTGAAGATGGTGCTGGCGATCGGCGTCGTCGGCTTTACCGTTTTCGAGGTCGGAGCAACCGCGGCGACGCCGGTGTGGGTTACCCTCTCGTTGTTTGGCTTGAACCACTTCATCGAGATGCAGTCGGAAAAGCTTGAAGACGATCCGGCCGAATGTTTGGTACCGGCCTGATTGGCCAGAGCGTGGGACTGCTCGGCCGAGCGCCGGCCACGCGCGAACCACGAAGGCGCCCGGATGGATCTTGCGATACGCCACTATATTTCGGGACGGGTGCGGCTTCATGTGCCGGAGCTATGCCGCAAGCCGTCGGTCGCCGATGCCGCGATCGCGTGGCTGCGCGCCCAGGCCGGGGTCAAATCCGCGCGGCTGAATTTCGATTGCGCCAGTCTCGTGGTGGAGTACGACACCTCGCGGGAACGGTTTCTGCACTCCATCCTGGCCCAATTGAAGCTCGCAAGCCTGAATGACATTGCAAAGCTGGTGGCCGCATCGGGTGCCGGTTCCAAGGATGCGCACCATTCACCCGCGAGCGCGCTCCAAACTCCCGCGAAGCAGTCGGATACCAAGAATTCGAACGTACCCCCGACCAAGTCCGAAGTTCCGGGACTGTTTTCCGCTCAATCGCCGCTGATCCTGCCGACCCTCTCGCTCGCCCTCGCGTTCACCACCAATCCGTTCGTGGTTGCGGTCAACATGCCGCTCATGTTGTGGAACGCGGTGCCGATTGCCCGGCGGGCGTGGCGGGTTTGGAGCCTGGAGAGCCGCCTCAATGTGGATTTCCTCGACACGCTGGCGATTGCGGCATCGGTCGCGCAAGGCAATCCGCTCGCCGGCTCGATCGTGACGTGGCTCATCAAGCTCGGCGACTGGATCCGTGACCTTACCGCCGCCGGCTCACGGCGCGCCATCGGCGAACTTCTGGAATTCCAATCGAAGTCCGCCTGGATCAAGCGGGACGGCCAGATCATCAAGATACCCGCGGCGGAACTCGCGGTCGACGACCTCGTGGTGGTTTATCCGGGCGAGATGATTTCGGTCGATGGCGAGATCGTCGAGGGCGTTGCCACCATCGACCAGAAGACCATCACGGGCGAAGGGCTGCCGGTCAATCGCGGCAAGGGCGAAGTGGTCTTCGCGGCGACCGTCCTGCGTGAGGGCCAGTTGACCTTGCGTGCCACCCGGGTCGGCGCCGACACCACCGCGGGCCAGATCGCCCATCTGGTGGAATCCGCGCCGATCGGCGACACCCGAATGCAGAACCATGCCGAGTTGCTCGCCGACCGCCTGGTGCTGCCGACGCTTGCACTCGCGACCAGCACCGCGGCCCTGACGGCGGATTTCGACCGCTTCTTGTCGCTGGTGATCGTCGATTACGGCACCGGCATCCGGGTCGCAGCGCCGACGTCGGTTCTTTCCTCCATGACCCATGCGGCGCGCGCCGGCATCATTATCAAGAGCGGCGCCCACATGGAACGGCTGGCGCAAGTCGACACCGTCGTGTTCGACAAGACCGGTACGCTCACCCACGGCGTTCCGGCGGTGGTCGACGTCATTCCGTTCATCGATCACATCACGCCCGGCCATCTGCTCGGCCTGGCTGCGGCAGCCGAGACCCGTCTGCATCATCCGGTGGCTGAGGCGTTGCGTACCCGGGCACGCGAACTGTCCGTCAACATTCCGCCGTGCGACGAAACCGAATACAAGGTCGGGCTCGGTGTCGAAGGCCAAGTCAACGGCTATTACCTCCATGTCGGCAGCGAACGCTTCATGCGCCAAAGCAACATCCGCATCGACGGCGCCGCCGCCGACCGCGCGATGCTCGACCGCAACGGGCACTCCTGTCTCTATGTCGCCGTCGACGGACAGCTCGGCGGCCTCGTTTCCTATGCGGACAAGGTCAGGCCGGAAAGCCGCGCGGTGATCGCCCGGCTGCACGGCATGGGCATTCGCAACACCATCATGCTGACCGGCGACAATGCCGTGGTCGCCAAGGCGGTGAGCGGCCGCCTCGGCCTCACCGGCCAATTCGCCGACATGATGCCGGCCGACAAGGCGAGCGTGATCCAGGACCTGCAGCGGCGCGGCAATGTGGTCGCCATGGTGGGCGACGGCATCAACGACTCGCCAGCCCTAAGCTTTGCCGACATCGGCATTGCGATGAAATACGGCGCCGAGGTGACGCACGAATCCGCCCATGTGGTGCTGATGGAGGATTCGCTGTGGAAACTCGTGAAGGCGATCGACATTTCGCGCGGGGCCGTCAGCCTCATCAAGCAGAACTATGCGGTGGTGGTGGGCTTGAATACGCTTGCGCTGGCATTAGCTCTTCCAGGGGGGCTCATCAGCCCCACGTTTACGGCGATCCTGAGCAACGGCTCCGCTATTCTGGCGACCATCAATGGCATGAGGCCGGTTCTGCGGTATCAATGACGGCGGCGCAAGAAGTCTGATGCAAGACAACCTGGCAGACGACACCGCAATACGGGACATTGCAGCGCCGGACATCATGACGTCCGCGATTTCCGGCGCCCATCACAAAGCGCTGGTGGCCGCAGTGTCGGCGCTGGAGCACCCGAACTTCGCCGCCCGCATTGCCGATTATGCCGGTGCACCGGTCAATCGGGCGCTCGGAATGTTGCCCCGCGCGGCGAATGTCGGTCTCGCCAAGGCCGTCGAAGTCGCCATGCTGCGGTGCCTCAAGACCGCGATCAAGTCGCTTGACGATACGGCACGGCGTCCTCCCCGGACAGTGCTGTCCTCGATGGCGGCCGGCGTGACCGGCGGGGTCAGCGGCTTCTTTGGCGTTGTCGCATTGCCGGTCGAGCTTCCGCTCACCACCACCATCATGTTGCGGGCGGTCGCCGATATCGCTCGCCATAACGGCGAAGACCTGTCGAAGCTCGAACCGCGGCTCGCCTGCCTCCAGGTGTTCGCCCTCGGATCGCGACCCAGGGGCGTGCGTACCGACGTCGGCTATTTTGCCGCGCGCGCGATGCTAACGAAGATCACCGGCAACGCGGCCGCCTATCTGGTGGAGCGCGGCGCGCTCGAAATGTCGGCGCCGATGATGAACAGCTTCATTTCGGAAATCGTGTCGCGATTCAGCATTGTGGTGTCGGACCGCGTTGCCGCGAGTGCCCTGCCCGTAATCGGTGCGGTTGGGGGCGCCACCATCAACGTGATCTTCATGAATCACTTCCAGCAGATCGCCAAAGGGCATTTCGCCGTGCGTCGGCTCGAACGCCGCTACGGCCGGGAGGCGGTGCGGCGGGAATATGCCGCGATCGCATCGCGGGTCCCGACGGGACATCAACGCATGGCCGGCGGGACGAACTGACGCCTCATGTTCAGGCGCAGCGCCGGTGCCGGCGAAACCGCCGAGGACCCTCGCATTACCGGTCTGCGGCGGATGCGCATCCTGGCGACGCTGCTGCTGGTGGCGATGACGATTGTTTTCGTGGCGGCTTCATTCGGGCCAAATGAGTGGGCATGGCTCGGCTATGTCCGCGCCTTCGCGGAAGCCGGCATGGTTGGGGCGTGCGCGGACTGGTTCGCCGTTGTGGCGCTGTTCCGCCATCCGCTTGGAATCCCAATTCCGCATACGGCGATCGTTCAGCATAACAAGGCACGCATCGCCGGAGCGATGGGCCGCTTCATTACCAACAATTTCCTCACCCCTAAGGTTCTGACCGAGCGGCTTGCGGAAGTCGACGCCGCCCATTGGATCGCCGATTGGCTTGCGACCCCGGACAACGCAAAGCGCGTCGCGCATAATATCGCGCTGGCGATCCCCGAGGTCGTGCGCGCGCTGCCGCGAGACCAGATCGGCGACGTGTTGGGAAAATCGGTACTACATGGGCTCGAGGCCATGCCGGCCGCGCCGGTCGCCGCCAATCTGCTGGCGATCATATGGGCGCAGGGGCAGACCCAGAAGCTGATCGAGCAAAGCCTAGTATTGCTCGAGAGGTCGCTCGTTCACAACAAGGGCTTGATCCGCCAGAAGGTCGAGGCCAAGTCGTCGCGCTGGATTCCGCGCTGGGTCGACGGCATCGTCGCCGACAAGGTCGTCGCGGCGCTGACGACCACGCTCGCCGACATGCGCGATCCTGCGCACCCATGGCGCATCGAGCTCAAGACCGCGATCGAGTCCCTGATCGTGCGCCTGACGTCGGATCCGGAGCTGCGCGCCAGCGTCGAGGCCGCCAAGGCCGAGTTCCTCAAAAACCCGCTGTTCCATGATCAGGTTCACGCGCTGTGGAGAGAAATTCAACAGCGGCTGCCGTCGGACGTGTCGCTCTACTCGGAACGGATCGAATCCGCCGTCGAATATGCCCTGGTCGGTTCCGGGCGCTGGTTGCAGGACGATGCGGCGCTCACGCTGCGGATCAATCGTTGGATGCGCCACCTGATCAAGCGCCTGATTGCCCCCCGGCGCGCCGAGATCGGTGCCTTCGTGACCCGCGTGGTCGACAATTGGGACGCCACCACGCTGGTCAATCGCATGGAGCTTCAGGTTGGCAAGGATCTGCAATACATCAGGATCAACGGCACCCTGGTGGGCGGCCTCGTCGGCATCATCATCTATACGGCGTCGAAATGGTTGTTGCCGGGGTAGCGGTGGCGCTACTTCCCCGGCGCGCCTTCGTCGAGCCAGGCCGCGAGGGTGGCGCGCTCGGCCGGCGTCATTTCGGTGATGTTGCCGGGCGGCATGGCGTTCGACCACACCGCATTGCGGCCGATCAGGCGCGCATTGCGCACGATGTGCTCGGGATCATCGAGCAGGATTCCGCGCGGCGCCGTCGGAATATTCGCCCACACCGGATCGGCGGCGTGGCACGGGCTGCACCGCGACGACACGATGTTCTCCACCGCCTTGAAGTTCGGGGTTGCGGCGCCGGTCTTGGCATCGCGCGGGCCGGCGGCCGACAGCAGCGCGATCGCGATCATCCCGGCGGCAGCGACCCCCCAGGTCCACCACGGCGACCCGTGACCGGAATGGCGGCTGTTGTAGAAGTGCCGGATGACCGGGCCGAGCGCGAGCACGATCGCGACGATCACCCAGTTGAAGCGGGTGGCGTAGAGCAGCGGATAGTGGTTGCTGATCATCAGCAGGATGACCGGCAGCGTGAGGTAGTTGTTGTGCACCGAACGCTGCTTGCCCTCGATGCCGAATTTCGGATCGGGCGTCTTCCCGGCAACCAGCGCCGCCACGGTCTTGCGCTGTCCCGGAATGATATTGAGGAACACATTCGCGACCATGATGGTGCCGACGATGGCGCCGATCTGGTTGAAGGCACCGCGCCCGCTCAGCACGTGGGTGAACGCGTAGGTGAGCGCCACCAGGAACACGTAGCCGGTGATGACGAAGGCGAGTTCGTGCTTGGCGAAGGCGGTGCGGCAGGCGATTTCGTAGAGCAGCCAGGCGAGCGCGAGGCTGACGAGGCTGAACAGGCCGGCCTGGAGCGGCGACAGGTCCATGACGGACTTGTCGACCAGGAACAGCTCGGCGTCGAGATAGTAGACCAGGATGACCAGCGCCGCGCCCGACAGCCAGGTCGCATAGGCTTCCCAATAGAACCACGTCAGCTTGTCCGGCATCTGCGTGGGCGCGACGATGTATTTGACGATGTTGTAGAAGCCGCCGCCGTGGACCTGCCACGCATCGCCGGAGACGCCGTCCGGCAGGCCGGCGTGCTTTTTCAGGCTGAGGTCGAGGTGAATGAAATAGAACGAACTGCCGATCCAGCCCATGGCCGCAATGACGTGCAGCCAGCGAAAAATGAGGCTCGCCCATTCGGTGACGACGGAATTCAACATTGCCCGCTCAACTGTTGACGTGGCCGCGACAGACCACGATCCGGAAGCCCCGTCATGAAGACCGCGCTGTCGCGGACCGCGATCCCCTCGGACTGCCCACGCTCGCGCTCAAACATGCTCCGAGGCTGCCGCCACCATGGTCGCTTCGGATCGTGCACTGTCGGCACTGCGGACCCCATTGAAGAAGGCATTGAGAATGACGGAGACGATGGCGGTCAGCAGGATACCCGAATTCCAATAACGGATGAAGGACATCCGGCGTGTAGCGGAAGAAGTTGGGGGCGGCGAGCGGGATCACGCCGAAGCCGGTGGATATGGCGACCACGAACAGGTTGAACTGGTTCGTCTTGAAATCGACATTGGTGAGGATCCGGGCGCCGGTTGCCGCCACCATGCCGAACATCACCAGCCCGGCGCCGCCCAACACCACCTGCGGCACCGCTTCGACCAGCGCCGCCATCTTGGGAAGGAATCCAAGCGCCACCATGATGCAGCCGCCGGTCGCCGTCACCCATCGCGACCGAATGCCGGTGACGCCCACAAGTCCGACATTCTGCGAGAACGACGTATACGGGAAGGTGTTGAAGATGCCGCCCAGCATGGTACCGACGCCGTCGGCGCGCAGCCCGCGGGTCAGCGCCGCCTGGTCGATCTTGCGGCCGGTCATCTCGCCGAGCGCCAGGAACATGCCGATGAACTCGATCATCACCACCACCATCACGATGCACATGGTGACGATCGGCACGAGATGGAATTCGGGAATGCCGAAGCGCAGCGGCGTTACCACGTCGATCCAGGGCGCGGCGGCCACCTTGGTGTAACTCATGACGCCGACGATGGTCGCCAGCGCCGCGCCCGCGATGATGCCGAGCAGTACCGAGACATTGGCAATGAATCCGGTGCCCCATCTGATCAGCCCCAGGATCACGACGAGCACGAACAGCGCGATGCCGAGGCCGCCAAGCTGGCCGTAGGCGGGATTGGGGAATTCACCCCGCACGCCCTCGACCACCCGGCCCAGCGTCGGCAACCCGCCGCCGGCCCAGTTGATGCCGACCCGCATCAGCGAAATGCCGATCACCAGGATGATGGTGCCGGTAACCACTGGCGGGAAAAGAGGCAATAACCTGCTTATGAAGGGAGCAGCCAAAAAGGCAAACAGGCCGGCCGCGATCACCGATCCGTAGATACCGAGCAGGCCCACATCCGGCGCCGCCGCCATGGACAGCATCGGCCCGACCGACGCGAAGGTGACCCCCATCATGACCGGCAGCTTGATGCCGACACCCGGGAAGCCGACGCTTTGAACGAGGGTTGCGAGCCCGCAGGCGAACAGGTCGGCGCTGATCAGGAAGGCCACATCCTCAGGCGAAAGCTTGAGCGCCCGGCCGAGGATCAGCGGGACCGCAACAGCGCCCGCATACATCACCAGCACATGCTGGAGCCCCAGGGTCAAAAGCTTCGGAACCGGCAATACTTCGTCGACCGGATGAACATCGCGATCCATGTGGCAGCCCCTTGGAATACGTCCGCGCTGGAACGCATTACTCAAGAAATGTGCCAAGTTGTCAGGATGCCGTCGTTCCTGCCAGCTCTCCTCAGCCCAAACCCACTCACGAGCCCGGCACGTGTGGGCCGCACCAGCCCGGCAGGTAACCGGCTTCCGGGCTCTTGGAGAACTTCAGGGCTTGTTTGAGTGCTTTGGGAAAATCGTTCTTGATGGCGGCTTTGCTGACCCGCTGTCGCAGGAAGTCTGCCCACAGGAATTCGCTGAAGGGGGTGGTCTCCTTGCTGTAGCCCCCGGCCAGTCGGAGTTCGCCGGCAAGGCTGCGATAGGGGTCGTCCTTCAGATCGGCGATATAACGCGGAATTTTGTCGAAGCTGCATCTGCGCCCGGCGGCGTCGTAGGGGTGCACCCAGGCGCGATTGTCGAGATACACCCAGAACCCTTCATTGGTCAGGCCCCGCAGGTCGGCGAGCGCCATGACGAGGACGCTGCTTACACCCTCATTGAGGAGAGCTAGCGAGAGATGGTGGTGGTCAACCACATAAAGGCGGTCCTTGGGTCCGCGAATGACCGGAATCATATGGCGGCCGAGGAATTCCGCCTTCTTTTTCGGGTTCTGCTGCTGCCAACTCTTCTGTTTGGCGTGCACCTCGCGCATGCCGACCGTTATCTGCGTCGGCCGCAACTCCGCTATGGGAACCGGATGTAATATGGGTTCACGTACTGTAACCATCGTTCAGTCTCCGTGATCGATGCCGATCGTGTCGGTACAAGATTTCGACCAGCGCGGCTATGAAACGTGTGGGAGTGGCCGCCGTCAATCGTCGCGGTAGGCGGTTCGCACCCGCCGCGATCGCGAATTGCGGTTCGGAGGCGCCGGCGTGGGCCGGATGCCCGCATGCGTGTCAACGCAGGGCGGCCGGGGCAACGGTCGATCCGGTGGCGCCGCCGAGCTTGAGCGGTTGCATCACAAAGGCGAATTCCGAGACGTTCTTGGCCACCATCTCGTCGAGCTTGAGGTTTTCGAGAAGGTGGACCCCGTAGTTGACGAGCGCGATTTGGTGGATCGGCAGCGAGATCATCGGGTCCGGATTAGGGGAGACCTCGACCGGAGCGGTGTCGGCGCCAAGGAGCAACGGGTCCTTGGCGATCAGGAATTCGGCCGCTTTCACGCCGATGCCTGGATTGCTCTTGCCGTAGCGTGCCGGCTCCTTGTCCCAGAGCTTCCCCCAACCGGTATGGACGATGATCGCGTCGCCGGGCTGGAAGGTGAGGTTCTGCTTCTTGATGGCGCCATCAAGGTCGGCCACCGTGATCTCGTAGCCGTCGCCCAGCATGTCGACGCCTTTGAAACCGGCGACGTCGATCAGCACGCCGCGGGTCATAAGCATGCCGACATTCTGGATGCCGAGCTTGGTGAAGCCAGTGCGGGTCGTGATGTCCTCGGTCTTGAAGCAATTGTAATGGACATTGGCATGGCTCTGATGGGCAAAGCCATCGAACTGGGTGCCGACCTGGCCCATTTCGGCGACGATCAGTTCTTCGTTGCCGTTGCGGTGGTTGGACGCGTTGCTCACGGCGGTACGCTTGAGCTGCATGTCATAGACCCGTCCGCCCGCCAGTGGCATCCCGGCGGTCAGCACGTGGCTGAGCTCGATCACTTCGCCGGTCTTGATCAGTCTGGCGGCGTTGAGCACGGTCTGCGGTTTCATGTGGTTGGCGGAGCCGCGTTCGTCGCCGGCGCCCCATTTGGACGGGCAGCGCGCGCTGTCGGGCGGCGGCGCCCAGGACGGAGCCTGCGCCAAAGCGGCGGTGCTGGCGGCAGTCAGAAATAGCGCCGCCAGCGCGGCCAGACGTGCGAGTGGTTTCATGATGGTCCTCCCTGAGGTCGTTTATTGGCAGCCATCATACAGAATTGAGGGGCCGCTTCCACCGGTAGGGCCAGCGATGACGGCGATGGCGTAGCGTCTGCATCGTCAGCGCGTGCTCCCGTTCCGCCCGGCGATCACCGTTTGTCGGAGACGGCGCCGTGGCATATTATTCTCCGAGTCTGCCGCCGGAGTTTTCATGGACCTGTCCCAAAATCAGCCGAGCGAGCCGGTCGTGTCGGAGATCGGCCTCGCGTTTGCCGTCTACGTCCTCTACTGCATCGCCTACGTGACGGGTGGCCTCAGTTCGGTGATCGGCGTCATCATCGCGCACGCCAAGGTCGGGGACGCCGAACCCATGCTGAAGACGCATTACCAGTGGCAGATCAGAACGTTCTGGATCGGATTGCTCTACCTCGTGGCCGGAACGATCCTGTGCTTTATCGTCATCGGCATCTTCGTGCTGATGTGGTGGTTCGTGTGGTCGCTGGTCCGCATCGTCAAGGGCATCCTCGCTCTCAACGACCGCAAGCCGATCGGCCATCCGACGTCGTGGATGTTCGGCTGACAGCGAACGGCGAGTCGCGGTCGCGGCTCCGATATCCTTTGTCGAGTAGGCGATCGGCCCCGAGGGGAGAACGCGTGCCGCTGCCGCAGCAACTTTGCCGTCTTGCGCTCGCATCCGGAGTGTTCGTCGGCGCATTGACCGGCATTGCTGGAGCGCAGAGCTATCCGTCCCGACCGATCCGGCTCGTCGTCGGCTTCGCGGCCGGCGGAACCACCGATTTTATGGCGCGTTTGCTGGCCGACAAGCTGCGCGAACCGCTCCACCAGACCGTCATCGTCGAGAACCGAACCGGCGCCAATGGGGCGCTGGGTGCCGAATATGTCGCGAAATCCGAACCGGACGGGTACACCCTTTATTTCACCACCGCCGGCGTGGCCGCGGTCTACCCGCACCTGCGGAACAACTTGCTTTACAATCCCATCAAGGATTTTGCCGCGGTCGGCCTGGTGGCGTTCAATTCCACCATGCTGGTGGTGAATGCCGCAATGCAGGTCAAATCCGCCACCGATCTCGCTATGCTCGCGCATCAGAATCCAGGTCGCATCACCATTGCGATCACCGGCCTTGGCTCCGTCTCGCATTTGGGAGTCGAACTTTTTCAATCGGCCGCCGCCGTCAAGTTTCAGCTCGTCCCTTATCGCGGCAATTCTCCCGCCATGACCGACCTGCTCGGCGGGCAGCTCGACGGCCTGTTCGGCGACGGACCGACCGTGATGGCCCACATCGCGGCCGGGCGGATTAAGGCGCTCGCCGCGACGTCGCGGCAGCGGTCCACCGTTTTCCCTGACGTTCCGACTTTCGTGGAACAAGGATATGCCGATGCCGTCGCGGATCAGTGGGCGGGCGTTCTCGCCCCGGCGCGGACGCCCGTCGACATCGTCACCAAACTCAACGCCGGAATTCTCACCGCCATGACCGACCCGGACGTGCGGGCGAAGCTCGCCCAGACCGGGGTGGTGCCGGCGCCGGATTCGCCGGCGGAGTTCGCTCGATATCTCAACGAAGAATATACCCGTTGGGGCAGGATCATCCGGGAAAAGGGCATCAGGACCGATTAGAGCATGATCCCGAAAAGTTGCAGACTTTTCGGACAAGATCAGCTCAGAATCAAAGGATTTAGAGCGCGATCGATTCAACCCGAATGGATCGCGCCTCTATTTGAGCAGATAGCCAAACCGCTGACGGGCGAGGCGCGCCGCTTCCGGGGAAGGTGCATTCACCTTCGGGAACTTGTCGCGCCAGTGCCAGGGCCGGCAGGCGTCGATGATCGCTCGGCTGTTGGTGAAATCGCCCTTGGCCTTGCGCTCCGGCTCGATGCGGACATCGAGTGGCGTGCTCCAGGCATTGTGGATGATGTCGATCGACGTGGCGGGATCGGAGCGCGTGAGCATGGCCCAGATCAGTTCCTCCAGGTTGGATACGTCGATGTCGTCATCAGTCACGATGACGTAGCGGCCCGCATAGGCGCCGGAGTGGCACATTGCGGCGATGTGGCCGGCCTGCATGGCGTGGCCCGGATAACGCTGTTTGATGGCGACGCCAAGCAAGAGCCGCGCGGTGCCGATCTCGTGCGCCCAGGCGGCGGTGACGTCGGGAACGCCGGCCCTGACGATGTTCTCGCGCACGATCGCCGAGCGGGTGAGGGCGCGATAACGGGCGACCTCGTCCGGCGGCCGTTGCGGCACGCAGCCGAGCAGGATCGGATTGTTGCGATGGTAGATCGCCTCGATGTTCATCACCGGCTCGTCGCGGACGTCGCTGCCGTAGTACCCCATCCACTCGCCGAACGGACCTTCCGGCCTGACGTTGCCTGGCTGCACGAAGCCTTCGATTACGATTTCCGCATTGGCAGGAACCGGCAGGCCGGTGATCGGCGCCGTCACCAGGTCGACCGGTTCGCCGCGAATGCCGCCGATGACGTCGTATTCGCAGACGCCGTAAGGTATTTCGCTCGACGCCATCAGGAACGACATCGGGTCGCAGCCAACCACGATCGCGACCGGCATCGGTTCCTTTCGCGCCTCATACTTGTCGCGCTGGATGCGGCCGTGCTTGCCGGGCGAGATATAGAAGCCGACGGTCTTGTCGTCGTGGATCATCACCCGGTAGGTGCCGCAATTGATCCAGCCTTCGTCCGGATCGCGGGTGACGTTGAAGCTGCCGGTGCCGATGTAACGGCCGCCGTCTTCCGGATGCCATTTCGGTGTCGGGAAGATATTGACGTTGACGTTATCACCGGTGATCATGTTCTCGAACACCGGGCCGTCATTGACGTAGCGCGGCGGAATCCGCTTCAGGTCGGCCATGTAATGCTCGCGAAACGCCTCACTGAGCTCGAGCTTCGATAAATGGAGCGGAAAGCCGAGCGTCATGCGCTGCCGCCGGCCACCGAAGAAATTCACCAGCACCTTGCTGCCCGCGAGCGTGCCGGGAATGTCCTCGAACACGACACACGGTGCGTTCTCGCCGTGAAGGACGACCTCGGCGGCCGCGCCGATATCCTCTTGCCAATTGAGCCCGCGGACTTCGCGGATCTCGCCGAGCTTTCGCGCCTCCTCGATCCACTCCCGCAAATCCGTGTAGGCGATCCGTGGCCGCAAATCCGAGCCGCCCGCGCCGCCCGCCCGCGCGGCATCGCCTATGGCATTCGCCATATCGGAGGATTTGTCGTTTCCCATTGCGCTCTCCTCGCCCCCGCTTTGCGCTTGTCCGCGGCGTTTCGGGATCATGCGCGAAGAATGCACGCAATCGGGATGCGGCGCCAGCAGCGCTTATCGATTGTCCGGTCGGCAGGCGAAGTGGGTGTGCCTGCCCGGGCTCAGCGGCGGGCAGTCTCCACCACAGTCTTTTGGAGGAAATACATCAGGCCAAGCGACAACAGTGTCGTCGCAACGACGATGTACCCCAACTGATCGAAGTGTTGCAGATCACCGCCGGCGTCTTGCGCAACGATGACGCCCGCGATCATCGAGGCGATGCCGCCCGAGAACTGTTGCACCGACGCACTGACGGCATTGAACGCGCCCCGTTTCGTAATCTCGGGTATCGCCGACATCAGTGCTTGCGACGGAATCATGCGCGAAAATATGCCAACGAACATCAACACCGTGACGACGATGACTGTGACCAACGATACGTGGCCTAAATGAGTGTAGACGACGACCATGACGATCGAAAGCGCGCACCCGAAAACAAAGGTTCTGAATTTTCCAAACGCGTCGCTCGCTCTCCCGACCAGCGGACCCGTAAAGATAGTGAAGGCTCCAGACACAAGATAAACCGTGGGGAGATCGCTCAATCGGATGCCGAGGTTGTTCACCGTGAAGACGCTGCCGAATGGCATTAGCATGTAGCCACCCGTAACAAGTAACGCCGTGGTGGCGAACGCCATCACGTATCTCGGTACCAAGACGGTGCCGGTCAGATGCCTCCATGGGCTGTCATCCTGCTTCAGCGCCAGATGGCCCGACACAGGCCTCATGTAGAAAACAATGATCAGACCCACCGGGATTGCGATGAGGATGATCGCCAGGAACGTCATGTGCCAGTTCCAGAGATTGGCGATATACAGTCCGATTGGGATGCCGAGGACCTGGCTGGCGGAAAACGCGGTCTGTACGAAGCCCATCACACGCCCTCGCATCGCAAGAGGAAACAAGTCCGTGGCGATCGCAAGAACGACGGAGCCGATAACGCCGCCGAACAGGCCCGTCACGATTCGGGCGATGAGCAGGAGCGGATAATTCGGCGCGAGCGCACACAGAGCGGTGCCGACAATGAAGCCGAAATAGAAGAAAAGGAGGAATCTCTTTCGGTCGAACCGATCGGCAAAGCCCGCCGCCAAAATCCCGGAGGCACCGGCGCTGAAAGCGTAGGCCGACACGATTTCCCCAAATCGTTGCGGACCGATCCCGAGGTCGGGCATGATGATGGCGCCGAGCGGCGATATGATCATGAAGTCCAAGATGATGCAGAACTGCAAGAACGCGAGCAGCGCGACAACGAATATTTGATAGCCGGAGAATCTCAGCCGCATGGCCTGTTCCGGCTCAGCGGCGGTGCTATGGTCGCCGGTCTTGAGATCTGTTGTCATTGGAAACTCGCCAGTGCACGGCCAGGAAAGGCGTTGTCGGCCGCTTCCCTACCTTATTGCCATCGGGCCCGACGAACTCCAGGAAGAAAGGGGCGGAAATGAGGGGTTGGCCACAATCGCGCGCCACATGCCAAACTGCGCGAATTTGGCGATGAGTAGCGGAAAGCCCTACACCGGCGGCGGTATTTTTTGGCGCCCTGCGATATGACGGGAGTGGCAGCCTGTGAAATATTGGATCGACACCGAGTTCATCGAGAAACCTTACACTATCGATATGATCAGTGTCGCCCTCGTGGCCGAGGACGGTCGCGAGTTTTATGCCGAGAGCAGCGAGGTCGATTGGTCGAGGGCCAGTCAGTGGACGTTGGAGAACGTGCGTCCTCAACTCGATGGCAAAGGCATGGCGCGAGAGGAGATCGGCTATGCCGTTCGCCGATTTACCGACGGGGACGAGCGCCCCGTGTTCTGGGGATATTTTCCGGCCTATGACTGGGTGGCGTTCATTTGGTTGCTCGGAAGCCTGGATGAACTGCCGTTCCATTATCCGCAGCTTTGCCTGGACATCAAGCAATGGGCTATCGAACTCGGCGACCCGGAGTTACCGCGCCAGTTGGGCACCAGACATCACGCGCTGCATGACGCGCGATGGACGCGGGACGCCTGGGCGTTCCTCGCTCGCCTCGATCCCGCTGCGGGAGAGCGGCAGGCCACGGGTGGCAAGAACCCTGATCAATTCGGCGCGGCTTAGGCGGTCGACGCAGCGGAAATGCGTGGCGGGCACGACGGTTGTGAAGTCACGGCTCGTTTGGCGCGAGTGAAACACCGTCGCTACGTACCGGGATCGCTTGCCATCGCGCTCTTGGCGATCCGATCATTCCATTTGGACTTGGACGGGAGGGCCGTATTTGTCGGCTGCGCCGGGTGCGATCACCAGATAGCGACGTTGGGCTTTGTCCTCGCCGCGCACCACCTGACGGATCGGCCCGATCGCGTTAACGATTGCGGAGCCGGCCGGGTTCGTCGTGAACCGCTGTAGCGGTTCCAGGACCCCGGCGCCGGAGGCCTCGTTCGAAAACGCCAGGACGTAAGGCTTTCCCGGTTCGAGCCCGGTGACCGAAGCCTCCAGCACTTGCACGAGGCCCTGGTCGGATAGCGAAACGCTGGTGGGCGCTTTTTCCCCCTTCCGCTCCGGCGGCGCCAGCCACAACTGCGTCGACAGCCCGGCTAAGCCGAGCGGCCGCAGGTTCTCCGTTCCGGCACGTTCGGGGACGACCGACGTCATGGTCATCGCGGAGTTTCCGTTGTTGCTCACGACGGGAATGGCGTTGGGTACGTAGACGACGGCCTGCGGGGCTTGGCCGATCGGGCTCGTCGCAATCACTTTGTTGGTCAGTGTATCGATCGCGGCGATGCGATCCTCGTTCTCGAGACCGACATATACGCGCGTGCCGTCACCGGACGGCCAGATGCCGTGAGGCAGCTTGCCGACCGGAATGGTGGCCACTTTGGAAAAATCGCCGGTTCGATAGACCTGAATCTCGTTGAGACCGCCCACCGTGACATAGGCGAACATGCCGTTGGCATTACGCACGATGTTTACATGATTGGTGATCGGGCCGGTGTCGAGCGTCTTCAAAAGAGTGAACGGCGCCTGCGCGTCGAAGACCTGGGTCTTGCCGATGTCTTTCAAGGTAAACCAGACCTGGGAACTGTCTGGTGTTACGGCAATGTTGGGGCAGAATGGGCTGGCCTGCGCGACCTTGCCGACGATCTTGTGGTCGGCGACGGTTATGACGTCGGTCTCGGGATTGAACGACGAGCAGACATAGCCGTATTTCCCATCCGGCGAAAAAATCGTCATACCGGGACCATTCGGAACCGTGATCCGTGTTTTTTCCTCGTATGTCGTGCTGTCGAGCACGGAGACGTAGTTCTCGCCGCGCACGGTCACCCAGACTTCCTTGCCGTCCATTGTATAGAACGCTTCGTGCGGGGAGCGGCCCACATAGGTTACGTGCTTTATGCTGTTGGTCGCGGTATCGATGAAGTTGACCGCATTCGAGCCGATTGCCACGACCGCGATGGTGCGATGATCGGGCGAAAAGCCCATGCCGTGCACCAGCAACTGTCCCTTGTAGAGTGGACTGAAACTGGCCGGCAACGGTTCACCGAGATGAATGGCGCCGACGAGCGTGTTGTCGGCTGGATCGGTGACTGACACGGTGTTCGAGAATTGCTCCGCCGAGTAGACGCGATCGTGATGGCTTATCGGAATATCGGGATCGGTAGCCGCCGCCGGGACCTGTCCGGCGAGGGCGTATCGCATGCCGACAAGAGCTGTCGCAGCGAGCAGCGCGGCCAAAATCGAGGCGCGTTTCATCTTACGGCTCCTTGACGAGGTCGGTGGGGCGGCTGGATTTCCAATTGATCTGTCCTGCGGGCGATACATGGTCCGGCGAGGGCAGCGCCGGCGGGAGCGGCTGGTCGAGCGCCAGCCGCATCGCAGCGATCTCCTGCTGTTGGGTCACGATGATCTCCTGGGCCATGCGCCTGAGCCGCTCGTTGTGTCCGTAGCGCAGTTCCGCCTGCGCCATCTCGATTGCGCCCTGATGATGTGGCGTCATCATCGACACGAAGTCGCTGTCGACATCCCCCGACGGTCGAATACCCATGTCGATCATCATCTTGGTCATCGCACTGACGTTCTCGGCCAGGTACGGAGCTTCCTCGACGGAAGACAAGCGAAAAGGCCTTGAGCAGATCGCGGCGATGTACTCGGCCAGGGACGGCCCGGCGGTGGGATTTACCGCAAGAGCCGTCGCTGCAGTGAGGCCGGCGGCGACCGCCACCGCGCTCAAGCCAAATCGTGAGCGAGCGAAAAGAAGCATCATGACACCTCGCTGACGCCCTGCGCCGCCTCAGAAATCCAGTCCGGACAGGCCGGAGGGTCGTCGGCACTATAGCGGCGTTCTACGCTCAAGTCCTGTCCCGCGTATCCCGCTTGGCAGGCGCGACCCTCACCGGATGCGCGGCACGAATTAATGCGGAGAGCGCTTCATCTAAGCGCTTCGAATCGGCATGGGAATCCCGCAAAAAACCATCACTCGGTTAGCCGAAGTCGATGTTATTTCCCTTTTTCTTAAAACTCTTCCAGCAGCCTGCCCAATCCTTGGATCTTGTCGGTGATCCGGTTGTTGCGAAGCGCGCGCCAATAGGTTGCGGTGTTGATGGCGATGACGGGCTTGCCCAGCCATAGCTCCGCCGCCGCGGCAAGGCGCACCATGCTGAGATTGGTGCCGACCTGGATGATGGCGTCAACGTCCCGGCCGTTGCCGTTGAGCTCGATCAGTTTGTCGCGCAGCACGTCCGTGGTGACTTCCGCGATGCCGGTCCAACTATGGCACTCCAGGTAAATGTCGCGCACGACGTCGAAACCGGAATCGGTGAAGTATCGCGCGACCTCGCGGTTGGCGACCGGATAATAGGGCGAGATGAAAGCGATCCGTTTGACGCCCCCATAGGCTTTCAGGGCGGCGGTGCAGGAATGGGAACCGATGCTGACGCCGACACCCAATTCACGCTCGACCTTCGCCTGGAACGCATCGGCCCCGGCAGCGCCGCCATAGAACGTGACCGCCGACATGCCCATCACCAGATAGTCGGGCGAGCACGTCATCACGCTGCGGACCGCCTCGAGCACGTTGTTGCCGATCACCTCGGTTCCGGCCAGAAAGGTCTCGTTGCTCACGGCTTGGGCATTCGGGGTGAAAATACGACTGTAGTGATTGGTGACGCCGGCCGGCCGCATCATTTCGAAATCGGGCTGCACGATCGTGTTCGTCGACGGCCCCAACACGCCGAATTTACGCCGCCATCCGAGAACATCGGTCATCGTGCCAACCTCCTTTTCCTTGTCGACGCGTCCTCTTGTGCCGCCGGGCAAGCGCGAAGCCGACGCGAAGCGTGGTACAATTTGGCATGAAGCTTGATCGGAAGTCGCGCGATTTATGGAGATGCGGAATTTATGTCGATTGATCGCGTCATCGTCATCGGGGCCGGGCCGGTCGGCCTTACCGCCGCGCTGGCTCTGGCGCGACGCGGCGTTCCCAATCTCGTACTCACGGCCGAACCGGAACTCGTGCACGAGCTGCGCGGCTCCACGTTTCATCCGCCAACTCTCGATATGCTCGACGAATTCGACGTCGTTCCCCGCATGATCGCTGACGGACTGAAGGCGCCGACCTGGCAGTTTCGCGACCGCGAGACCGGGCCGGTGGCGACCTTCGATCTTGGGCTGCTCGCCGGCGAAACCGGTCACCCCTACCGGGTGCAATGCGAGCAGTGGAAGCTGATGCGCCTCCTGCGCGACGCGTATTTGAAAATTCCCGGTGCCGAAATCCGTTGGGGCTGCGAGGTCAAGGACGTGCGCCCGGGCGAGGACTTCGTCACCGTGGAGGCTGAAACGGCCTCGGGGGCGACCACGGTTTCGGGGCGGTATGTGGTGGCGGCGGACGGTGCCCGCAGCGCGGCGCGACGATCCCTGCGCGCCGAATTCGAGGGGTTCACCTACCCGGAGCTGTTCCTGATCGCATCCACGGATTTCCCATTCGATGACGCCCTGCGCGACATCGCCTATGTGAACTACATCGCGGACCCGCATGAATGGCTGGTGTTGCTGCGGGTGCCGGGCCTATGGCGGGTGCTGGTGCCGGCGGCGGAGGATTCCGATCGCGAGAAGCTGTTGTCAGACGCGACGCTGCAGGCGGTGTTGCAGCGCGTGGTGGCGTGCGACGAGCCGTACCGGATCGCGCACCGGTCAGTCTATCACGTGCATCAGCGGGTCGCGGCGACATTCCGGCTTGGCCTCGGCCGGGTGCTGCTCGCCGGCGACGCCGCCCACATCAACAATCCGCTCGGCGGCATGGGCATGAACGGCGGCATCCACGACGCCTTCAACCTGTGCGACAAGCTCGCCGCGATCTACGCGGGTGCCGACGACCGGCTGCTCGACCGCTACGACCGGCAGCGCCGCACCGTCGCGGTTGAGGCCGTCCAGCAGCAGACCATGCGCAACCATCAGGTTCTCAGCGAGCGCGATCCGACGGTGCGGCAGAAATCCCTCGATGCCATGCGGCGAACCGGTGCCGATCCCAGGCTGGCGCGCGAGCACATGCTGAAAGCCGCGATGATCAGCAGCGTGCGGCGCGCCGCGGAAATTCAGTAGGAGGGGAACTCATGCGGACCATTTCGCGTGCCATCATGATCGTCTCCGCGCTGCTGTTTGCAGCCGGGAGCGCCGGCGCGCAGTCTTATCCGGACCACCCGATCAAGATGGTGGTACGGTTTCCGCCGGGCGGCGGCGCCGATGTCCTGGTCCGCATCCTCACCAATGTGATGGCGGCGGATCTCGGCCAGAGCTTCATCGTCATCAACCATCCGGGCGCCGGCGGCGCGCTCGCCTACGAGCAGGCCGCGCACGCGGCGCCGGACGGCTATACGCTGGTATGGACCTCGGCCGGCTTCGCAATCATGGCGGCCACGATCCCGAACCTCGGCTTCAGTCCGAAACGCGATTTCGTGCACATCTGCGACATCGCGCAAAACCCGCTCGTGCTCGTCGTCAATCCGCAATTGGCCGTCGGCAGCGTTGGCGAACTGATCGCGGCCGCGAAGGCGAAGCCCAACACTATCAACTTCGCCAACAACGGCAACGGCACGCTGACCAATCTCGCGGTGGAACTTCTCAAGTTGCAAACCGGTGCGCCGGTGGTGCAGGTCGCCTATCGGGGCGATAACTTCTCCATCAGCGACGTGCTGGCCGGCCACGTGCAGGCGATGTTCTCGAACAGTCCCGTCGCCCTTCCGCATATCGCGGCGGGACGGCTGCGCGCGCTCGCCGTGACGTCGCCGCAACGCATGGCGGCAGCGCCGGGTCTGCCGACCATGATGGAGGCCGGCGTTGCGGACTTCAGCGCTATGGTGTGGCAAGGTTTCAGCGCGCCCGCCGGCACGCCGCGGCCGATCGTGGAGCGCCTCAACGCCGCCGCGCTGCGGGCGTTGCAGGCGCCCGACGTGGTGGCACGATTCAATGATCTTGGCGCCGAGCCGGTTGGCGGCACGCCGGAGGAATTCGATGAACTGGTGCATCGCCAACTCGACATCTGGGCCGACGTGGTGCGGCGGTCGGGCGTGACGGCGAATTGAAGCGTGGCAGTTTGCAAGTCAGCGGGCTCAATGCGTCTTGAGGCCCGCCGCCTTCATCGCCTCGGTGAAGAGCGCGCGGTCGGCTTTGAAGGCCGCCGCGACCTCCTCCTTGCCCATTCCGCCCGGAACGATGCCGAGATTCATGAGCCGGTCCGCCGTCGCCGGCAACTTTGCGAACGCCGATATCTCGTTTCGAATGGCCTCAATGATGTCGTCCGGAGTGCCGGCCGGGACAACGAAGCCGTTCCACGACGAAAACACGAAGCCCGGAAATGTCTCGGCGACCACCGGGAGTTCCGGCGCGGCGGGCAATCGCTGCGCCGTACTGGCGGCGAGCAGCCTGATGCGGTCGCTGTGGGCATGCGGCAGCAATTCGGAGGCGTTGCCGAAATACATGTCGACTTGCCCCGACATCAGGTCGGACACCGCCTGCGGTCCGCCTTTCGCCGGCACCATCACCATGTCGATGCCGGCACGCGCCAGCAGCAGGACCGGCGAGAGGTGGCTGAGATTCTGGGTGCCGGCCGTGGTGAAATTCAGCTTGCCGGGATTTGCCCTGGCGTAGGCAATGAATTCAGGCAGCGTGGTCGCCGGTAGGTCGCGCTTGATGGCGATGATCTGGGCGCCGGTTCCGACATTTGTCACCGGTACGAGCTGTCTGTCCGGATCGTAATTGACCTTCTGGAGCTGTGGCGTGAGCAAGAGCGTCGTCGACGGCGTGAACAACATTGTGTAGCCGTCGGGCGCTGCATTGGCGACGATCCCGGCCGCGATCGCGCCGCCGGCGCTGGGGCGATTCTCCACGATGAAGGTTTGGCCGAATTTTGCGGCAAGGCGCTCCGCGCCCATGCGCGCCATCATGTCGGTATTGCCACCGGCCGCCAGGGGCACGATCACGGTGACCGGTCGGGTGGGCCAATCGGTCGCCCCGGCGGGCACCGTCAATGTCAGCATTGCGGCGCCGACGCATGCAGAGAGAAGGGCAGCGGCCCTCGGATCGAAACGCAATGTCGGCACCTCGGAAACTTGTTGGAAGCCCAGCAGGGTCGTCCGGTGTAATGCAGAATTTGGGCCACGCACGGCTGAGGCGACCCAAAGCGCAGCGAACCGACGGGTGCGCGCGATTTCCTCGCCCGATGCGTTTGCGGGTAGCCAGCCATGTCGGCGGCAATGCCGTCTGTTTGACAAACGTAACAGGCTTTGGTTCGGTTCTTGCGTTGCGACGTTAATAATGCCGCAGCGGTACCAGGAGTCGGATTATGAGCCCAGCCACCGAGACGCTTGAGCGGCCGGCGAACCGCGACGCGGTGCTCAAGGCGATGTACCAGGAAATCCACGACAAGAACCTGTTTCCGTTCTGGGCGACCGGCGCCGACGTCGAGCATGACGAGATCAAGCAACTGATGGGGGTCAGGGGTGCGGTGCCCTATCTCTGGAGCTACAAGGATACGCTGGAGTCGCTGCTTTATCGCTCAGCCGAGCTCGTCACGATGAACGATTCCGAGCGCCGTTCGCTGATCCTGGTGAATCCCGGGCTCGCGCCGCGCCGCGCGAGCGTCACCACCATGTACACCGCCTACCGGCTGAACGATCCGAACGAGGTCATGCCGCCCCACCGTCACACCGCGAGCGCGGTTCGGTTCGGCCTGACCGGTACGCAGAACTTCACCGGCGTCGAGGGCGAGGACATCGTGTTCGGCCCCGGCGACCTGGTGCTGACGCCGCGCGATACCTGGCACAACCACGGCAATCTCGGCGATACGCCGGCGGTCAATTTGTCGGTGCTCGACTATCCGCTGATCGAGACGTTGAACGCCCTGCAGTTCGACCACAATTACGTCGAAGATGACGAGAAAAAAGGCCGCCAGACCGCGCGCTTCACGCCGGACTATTCGGCCCGCATCTACGGTGCCGGCGGGCTGCTGCCGCGTTTCGTGCCGCACAACCGCGGCGTCGGCGATTCCTCGCCCATGTACGTCTACCGCTACGATGCCGTCCGGGAGATGCTGGAAAAGCATCGCGATTGGGATGGCAGCCCCTATGAGGGGCTGATGATCGAATATGTCGATCCGCTCCATGGCGGCCCGATCTACAAGACCATGACGTTTTTCATGCAGATGCTGCGGCCGGGTGAGCGCACCCTGCCGGTCAAGCAGACCGCGAGCCTGCTGGTGGCGCCGTTCGAGGGCGCGGGTCACGCGATCGTCGACGGCAAGCGGTTTGATTTTGGGGCGTTCGATACGCTCGCGGTGCCGGGCGGGGTGTGGGCCGAGTACGTCAACGCCAGCGCCTCCGCGCCGCTGATCCTGTTCGTCGCGAGCGACGAGCCGGCCCAGAACGCGTTCGGAGTCCTGCAGCGCTATGGGCGCGCGGCGTCCGGCGAGACCGTCCGGCTGGCGTGAGGCTGTGCCCCGTGCCGTAAACACCCGCCTGCTGGCGCATATCGACTGCGACGGTGGCGGCCAAGTCTGGCGCGACGGCGACATTCTCTATGTCGCCCACATGCGGCCGCCGGCCGGCACTTCGATCTTCGACGTATCCGATCCTAAAAACCCGCGCCCGCTCGCCCATGTGGAGATTCCGGTTGGCTGGCATTCGCACAAGGTGCGGGCCAGCAACGGGGTGATGATCGTCAACCATGAGAAATTCCGTGACGGCGCGCCGGAATTCGGCGGCGGGCTCGGCATCTACGATGTTTCGAACCCGGCTGCGCCTCGCCTCATTTCCAAATGGCGAACCGGCGGCAGCGGCGTCCACCGCTTCGACTACGATGGCCGCTACGCTTACATTTCGCCCACGGCGGATGGATTTGTCGGCAACATCGTGAAGATCCTCGATCTCGCCGATCCGGCAAAACCCGTCGAGGTTGGGGCGTGGTGGATTCCAGGCCAGAATGCCGGTGCCGGCGAAGATTATCCGTGGGCCGACTTCGTCAAGCCGCGGTGCCACCATCCGCTGCGCATGGGCGACCGTCTCTATGTGTCCTATTGGCACCATGGCCTCTATATCCTCGACATTTCCGACCTCACACGGCCGAAGCTGGTGTCGAGCGTGTTCCCGGGGCCTGCGAACCCGCATCCGACCCATACCTGCCTGCCGGTGCCGGGCCGCCTCAAGGATCGCAAGATCATGGTGGTGGCGGATGAGGATGTTGCCAAGCTGCGGCCGGCGCCGCCGGCGTTTGCCTGGATTTACGATATCACCGACGAGACCAAGCCATCGCCGATCGGCAAGTTCCAGGTGCCGGGGCTGGACCCCGACGGCGCGCCGCAGCCCGCCATGACCGGCTGTCACCAGCCGTCGGAAGTGTTGGCCGGCACGGTCATTCCGTTTGCGTGGTTCGCCCAGGGCCTGCGGCTGGTCGATATCTCCGATCCGTTCGCGCCGCGCGAGGTCGGCTGCTACGAACCCGATCCGCCGCCGGGCTGCGAACGGGTGTCATCCAATGACGTCACATTCGATCGGCGCGGCATCGCCTATCTGACGGACCGCCAGCGCGGCGTCGACATCGTCGAATGTCTGATATCGTAACGGAGCAGCGTGATGAGCGACGGCGCCATCGAGGTCTACGGCCACAAGAATCCAAATCTGCCGTTCCATCCGGCGGTGCGGGCCGGCGACTTCGTGTTCGTATCCGGTCAGGTTGCCAAGAACGAGAAGGGCGAAATGATTGCCGGCACCATCGAGGAGGAGACCCGCGCGACCATAGAGGCGTTGCGGCGTGTGCTGACGGCCGCGGGCTGCACCCTCGACGACGTAGTAAAGGTGACGACCTATCTGGAAGATGGTCGCGATTTCGGGCGCTACAACGGCGTGTTCAAGGAGTATTTCCCCGCTGGCCGGCTGGCGCGCACCACCGTTGAAGCGCGCGCCGTCATCACCACTCGCATCGAAATGGATTGTATTGCCTATCGTCCGCTGAAAGGAACCTCGTGATGCTGCGTCTCCTGGGCCGCGCTACTTCGTCCAACGTACAGAAAGTCCTGTTTCTGCTCGATGAGCTGGGCACCCCATACACGCGCGAGGACTATGGGCGGCAGTTCGAGAACACTGGAACGCCGGCGTATCTTGCCCTCAACCCGACCCGCAAGGTGCCGACCTTGATCGATGGCGACGTCGCGGTGTGGGAGTCCCACACCATCCTGCGTTATGTTGCGGCGAAAGCCGAAAGCCCGCTCTATCCGGCCGATCCGGCGGCGCGCACCAAAGTGGAGCGCTGGATGGACTGGACGCTGGCTTCCCTCAACCCCGTGTTCCTGGCGGGCTTTCGCGATGCCCGCAAGCCCGAGGCCGAGCGCTCACCCGACACCACCGGCAATATCGGGACGGAGTTGAAGATATTGGATGGCGAACTCGCCAAGCACCCGTGGATCGCGGGCGAACAATTCAGCCTGGCCGACATTGCGGCGGCGCCGTTGGTGCGGCGCTGTCTGGCGTTTCCGTATGCATTGCCGCCGCTGTCCCATGTCCAGGCTTGGGCCGAGCGCCTGAAGCAGCGTCCGGCCTTCGTCAAGGCCACCGCGGCGGGCTGAGGCAAGAGCCACAGCCGGTTGAAAGGAGCAACTTTCGTGTCGGAGGCAGCCGGGCTCGCTGTTGCGACATCCGCCGCCGGCGGGGCTCAGGCCCATATTGTGGCGACCGGCATCTCGGTCGATTTCCAGACCGGGCCGGTGCGCCATCGCGTCCTCAGCGACGTCAATCTGAGCGTGCCCAAGGGTGGCTTTACGTCGTTGATCGGGCCGTCCGGCTGCGGCAAGACCACGCTTTTGAAGGTGCTGGCCGGCCTGCTGACGCCGAGCGCCGGCGAGGTGCGGGTCGGGGGGCTTGTGCCCGCCGAAGCGGTGCGGCAGCGTCGCATCGGGCTGGTGTTCCAGGATGCCACCCTGATGCCGTGGAAAAATGCCATCGACAACGTGGCGCTGCTGATGGAAGTGGCGCAGAAGCGGACGCCGCGCGCCGCGATCCGCGAGCGGGCGCACGAGATGCTGCGCCTTGTCGGCCTGGAAGACGCGGCGCTCAAGCGGCCATCGCAGCTCTCCGGCGGGATGCGCCAGCGCGTTGCCATTGCGCGCGCGCTTGCGCTGGATCCTGAGGTGCTGATGATGGACGAGCCGTTCGGTGCGCTCGACGCCATCACGCGCGAGGAGATGAGTGCCTTCCTGCTCGATATCTGGGAGCGCACCGGCAAGACCATCGTGCTGGTGACCCATTCGATCGAAGAAGCCGTGTTCCTGTCGCGAGAGGTCCATGTGATGGCGACGAAGCCGGCGCGGATCAGTGCCATCGTGCCGATCCGCCTCGGCTATCCGCGCGGTGAGGACACTTACGCGGCTGCGGAGTTCGGCCAGTCGGCGGCTCGGCTGCGGCGGCTTCTAAAGGAGGGTCATGCGCGCCCAAAGGGGTCCGGGCGGAGCCTCACGTCATGAACGGTCTCCCGTCAGAGATCGAAGAGGTGCCACCCAAGCTTGGGTTCATGATTGCCGCTCTGGGGCGGATCGTGCCGACGCTGCTGCTGATCGCGATCGTGCTTGCGGCCTGGGAGGGGGCGGCGCGACTTCTCCATTTGCCGACCTTCGTGTTGCCAGCGCCGACCGCGATTGCGACCGTAATGGTTGGCAGGCAGGGCGATCTTTTCGCCGCCGCGCTGGTGACGGCCGAAGAGGTGCTCTACGGCTTCGTGCTGTCCGGTGTGGTCGGGATTGCGGTTGCGCTCATCATCGCGCGCTTCGATGCGTTTGGACGGGCTCTTTATCCGTTGGTGGTGTTGTTCCAGACGGTGCCGAAGATCGCGTTGGCGCCTTTGTTCATTCTCTGGTTCGGCTACGATCTCCAGCCCAAGGTGGCGCTGATCGTGGTGATAGCGTTCTTCCCGGTGGCGCTCGACATGCTCGCCGGGTTGCAATCGGTTGACGTAAATTTGGTCACGCTGCTGCGTTCCGTCGGCGCAACGCGGACGGAAATCCTGCGTCGGGCCCAGATTCCCAATTCGCTGCCGCACCTGATGTCGGGGCTCAAGATCGCCGTGACCCTGAGCGTGATCGGGGCCATTGTGGGCGAATTCGCCGGCGCCTCCGCGGGCCTCGGCTATATGATCCAGTTTGCCTCGACCCAGTTGGAAACCCCACTCGTTTTTGCGGCCCTGATCGAGGTGTCGGTGCTTGGGCTTGCCTTCTTCTACGCGGTCGAGGCGGTGGAGCGCCGCTATGTTTCCTGGATGCCGCGCGCTGTCGGCGAGCAAGGCCATTCAGCGCAATGAAAACGCGGTTGGCACCGGACTTGCGTTCAACTGGACAGACAAAAGCTATCGGAATGGAGCATGACATGGAACCGAATTTGAAGATCAGTTGCCTCGGCGTGGCCTGCCTTGCCGCGATTATAAGCATCGCCGCGCCGGCTGTTGCGGCCGATCAGGTGTCGGTTCAGCTCGACTGGGTGGTGCGCGGGGATCATGCCATGTTCTTTGTCGCCCGCGATAAGGGGTATTTCGACAAGAACGGTATCGCCGTGACGGCAATTCGCAAGGGAACCGGCTCCGTCGATGCACTCCGGCTCGTGGCCAACGGCAACGCGGATTTCGGTTTCGCCGATCTGCCTACGCTTCTGGTGGCCCGTTCACAGCAGGTCCCCGCGGTGGCGCTCGTTGCGGTCAACCAGCGCAGCCCGCTGGCGATGATCTCGGTCAAGGCGCGTAATCCGATGACCAAGCCACAGGATCTCAAGGGCCTCAACATCGGGGTCCATCCGGCCGGATCGACCTACGTATTTCTTAAGGCGTTCTTTGTGCAGAACGGATTGAACCTCGCCGAGATCAAGCAGAGCACGGTGGCGCCGCCTTACGAGAGCTACCTTGTGCTCGGGCGGGTCGAGGCCGTGCCGGGCTATATCGATGCCGAAGTTCCAGAGCTTGAGGCCAAGACCGGCGGACCGGGCACCCTGTCGATCCTGCAAGGTGCCGATTACGGGTACAATGCCTATGGTTCGGGCGTCTTTACGTCCGAGAAGATGATCGCCGACAAGCCCGACCTGGTGCAGCGTTTCGTCACTGCCTATCTGCAGGCCTTTGCCGACGTCATCGCCGACCCGAAGGGTGCGATCGCGGTCGTCGTCAAGGCCAATCCGGAATACAAGGACAAGGTCGATATGCTGGCCGAGCAGCTACAATCGGACATCGATCACACCTTTTTCAATGCGACCAGCAAGGAGCTAGGCATCGGCGTAATTACCGCCAAGCAATGGGGCGAGACGCTTGAGACGCTGCAGAGCCAAGGCGGGTTGCCGAAGGACGCGAGCGCCACGGCCGGCTATACGGATCGCTTCGCCAAGGCCGCAGGTCCGCTGCGAAAATAATCAGGACGCCCTCGATCCTCCTTTCGCATTGCGGATCGGGTGCCAGCTGCACGGCACACACGCGGCGGGACCTCGCGTCTCGTCGAAGGCATCTCGTCAATGCTGATCGCGCTGCTCCAGCGTTCGTCCCGGCGGGCTAACCCATCCGTGTTGCAATTTGCCCACTGTCGTGTTTTGCCTCTGATCCCAGGGTGATCGTGGTGCGACGTTGATGGGGGAGTTTGAATTGGAAGTCCGGGGTCAAGTGGCAGACGGATTGGTGGTGTATCGCGTCGTCGACCTATATTTCCTCGGCGGGCCTGCCGCCGGCTTCGGGAACATCATCCCGATCGCCTCGACCGAAACCGAAGCGCGCTCGAAGCTCGGCGGGCAAAGAGGCGTAGAATTCTTGAAACACCTGACTCTGGCCGACGAGATCGTCGTGCTGATGCTCGATGACGACAAGGGCACGATCCGGCCCGCGTGCGCCGGCGGTGCCAATATCGCTATCGCAGGCGGCATGCTCATGGAGCTTGCCCTTCTGGGCCGGATCGATACCGATCTGACATCATTGTTCATCGTCGATCCAAAGCCGGTCGGCGACGAATTGCTCGACGATGCCCTCCGGAAGGTTGCGGCCGAACCCGAAAAGCGATCAAGCACGTGGTGGATCGAGCGCTTAGGTCTTCACAGCGGCGATCTTTCCAAGGGCGTACTCGAACGCTTGGTTCAGGCCGGCATCCTTCGTGCGGAGGATCGTCAGTTCCTGTGGGTATTTTCGCGACGCGCCTATCCTCAGAACACCGGGCGGGAGGAGCGCGAAGCAAAAGCGCGCTTGGTGTCGATGATTTTCGATGACGCGGTGCCGGACCCGCGCGACACGCTTCTGCTTGGCCTCGCGGATTCAACCGGCGTCCTCAGCGAGATCTTGTCACCCGAGGACATGCGAAAGGCATCGAGCCGCATCGCGGACATCGTCAGGATGGAGGAGATCAACCGCTCGGTCGGAGCGGTCGAGGCCAATCTTCGCGCGGCGCTCGCGGCCGCGGCGAACGCGCGATACATGTAAACGCACCGCGTGCCGGATGGCGGGCAGAAGGCCCCTTGACGTTCGGTGCGAAGTTAGGCCCGGCCGTTACTTCCGCGACTGTTTGAAATATCGCAAATCCGGCGGCGCTTGGTCCTTCTTGGTGGGCATCAGAAGCCCATCGGCGCTGAGGAAATAGTTCTCCTTGCCGATACCGACCTGCGCGTTGGATTCGTTGCAATAATACTCAGGCCAGTCCGCGTGCAAATCCGGATTGAGCACGTATCTTTTGTCGACGGTCCAAGGCCGCGTCAATGCATGATCGATCGTGGTCATTTCGTCATGAAAGAGTTTCGGATCAGCCTTATCGCGGTAAAACCGCTCTATGAAGATGGACTGATTGTCGAAGTGCAGCGGCAGGCCGGCCTCGTCGTAAGCGCGGGGCCCCTTGAAACCGCGCGTCTCAACTTCAAGGACATCATAGACGCCGTCGCCGTCTTGGTCGATCCATCGGCCGATCGAGTAGCCCGCATAGGTCGGGTCGATCTCCTTGGGCCAATCGCGTCCGTCGGTAAAAATGCGGCGATAGTGATCGTAGTCATTGAGCAGGATATAGGTGACGTCCGGCGTGATGACGAATTCCAACGGCCGAAACGCCATCATCATGTGCGGCATGCCGGCCGCACGGCACAGGGTGGTCGGAAAATTGCCGAGCCCGCCATTGGCCTGATCCGCGATGCTCGCCTCTAGAACGGCTTGGTATTCCGGCGTGAGCGGTGCCTGCTGTCCGCGACCCCAGGGTTTGGTCTGGTCGTGGGAAGGTTGGCCCGGAAGCCCGCGTACGACAAAACGTTCCCACTGACCCTTCCAATCGGGGTACTTCGGATCGTCGACGGCATGCGCGCCGCCGCTCGCCGTTATCAGTGCGACCGCTACCAGTGCAGTCGCAATCACGCCGGTTGAGCTGCGGTCCAACATGATTATCCTCCGCCCGCGTGGGGCTCCCGATCGACGCACGTCACAAAGGCGTGAACAAAGATACACCCGTGGCGCTGCGCACGGGAAGGGGGCTCGTGACAGCCTGTCCCCACGGCCCGACGCCGGCTTGGCCAATGGCAAAAATCAACGGACGAACTGTCCGGTCCGGAGCCCTCCATACGAAAGAATATGTCGGCGGAACCCGTGGTAGTCTGTGAAATGTTGCCAAGTCGCAAAAGCGCACTGTTTAGTCTCCGGACAGGGGCTCTCGGATTGCAGCAATTTGCCTGCGACAAACCGTGCGCTTGCATGGTCGGGGCGGTATTCATACGTGGCCAAACGGAATGCGGCGGGAACCTTCCCCAGCCCCCCAGCCCCGGTTCTCGTGCAGACCCTAAACCCCGCTTCGGCGGGGTTTAGTTTTGCCTGACGCAGTCTTAGGTGCCGTCGAAATCTGGCGATGTGGAACTGAAATGACGGAACGGAACCGCATCGAGATCACATCGTCCGAGCATGTGACGGCGATCTCTTATCCGGGGACGAGCGGCGACCGCGCGGACATTGCGTTGATCCTCGCGCATGGTGCGGGCGCAAGCCAGACGAGCGGCTTCATGGTGCTTTTCGCAAACGCGCTCGCGGCGCGCGGCATCGACGCCGTCACTTTCAATTTCGTCTACAGCGAGGAAGGCCGGCGCCTTCCTGACCGAAACGCCAAGCTGGAAGCTTGCTACCGAAAGGTAATCGCGGCGTTTCGCGGCGGGTCGCTTGTCAAGGATGCCGGCCGCCGCAAGCTGGTGATCGGCGGCAAGTCGATGGGTGGACGCATCGCCTCGCAGATTGCGGCCGTTGAGGGCGACGGCATCGCCGGCGTGGTCGCGCTCGGCTATCCGCTGCATCCGCCCGGTCGTCCGGATAAACTGCGGACCATGCATTTGCCTGACATCCGGGCGCCTCTGTTGTTCGTCCAAGGTTCCCGTGACGCCTTCGGTACGCCTGACGAACTGAGGCCGATCATGAAGAGCCTGCCGAAGCCCGCCGATCTTTACGTCGTCGAGGGCGGAGATCATTCCTTCAAGGTCCCTAAAAAAGCGCCTTTGTCGCAGGATGAAGTATACAATCTCGTACTTGACGAGATTGTGCGGTGGCTGCGAAAAATCGCGGAGGCATGAGAGGACCGGCATGGAACATGAGGTGATGGCCCGGCTGCGCCAGGCCATGAAGGAGGGCGGCCACGATGCGCTGGTGGCGCTCTCCCAGGATAACGTCACGTATACGGCCGGATTTCTCGTTCCAAGCCACGCCCTCAATCGGTTTCGCCGTACGATCACGGTGCTCGCCGGAGACTTTTTCGCGGCGCAGATTGTCGTCAGCGTCGAAGAGAATCTTGCGCGTCAGCGGTCGCGGTTTTCCCACGTTCGGGCGTACGACCAGTTTTCTCAGGATCCGGCCGACGTTCTTGCCGACGCGCTAGCGGAGGCCGGCGCAGGTTCGGGGCGCATCGCCATCGAGCTCGATTACATTCCGGCGAAGGATTACATCCGCCTGCGGGAGCGTCTGCCCAAGGCGCAGTTCGTTCCATGCAGCGACCTCTATTTCACCGCGCGGATGGTCAAGACCGATGAGGAGATCGCGCTTCTCACGAAGGTCGGCGAGCTTACGGACCGGGTCGCTGGCGAGGTGCTGCGCGAGATTCGGCCGGGCATGACCGAGAAGGCGGTGGGACAGATCATCACCGACAAGATGATGGCCGGCGGCTGCGACGCGCTCAAATATCAGGTCGGCTCGGGTGTGCGCAGCGGCATTACCAATTGCACCCCAACCGACAAGGTCATCGAGCCTGGCGATGTCGTCCGCGTGGAAATCCTGGGCGATATGAATCAATACCGGTCCAACGTGACCCGGACCGCCGTCGTCGGAGCGCCCACCGACGAACAGCGCAAGATATGGGACGTAATGATCGGCGCCCGCGAGCGGTGCAAGACCATGTTGAAGCCAGGCACGGCGGTCGCCGATCTCTATCGAACCTACGTGGCCTATCTGCGCGATCGCGGCATCGAACCGACGCTGCGGTTTCTGGGCCACGGCATCGGTCAGACCATTCACGAGGAGCCCTACATCACGGATTCGAGAACGGTCGTATTGCAACCGAACATCACGTTCACCATGGAGCCGCTCTACATGATACCGGGACGTATGGGGTTCCATGTCGAGGACATGTACCGCGTCACGCCGACTGGTTTCGCCCCGATCACCGGAATGATCAGCCCAAATGACGCGCTGATCCAAATTGGGTAACGTTCCCAATTAGTCATTGCGCCCAGGTCCGGAGACTTCCCGCACGACCTCAAGCGCGAGCCTGACCGCCTCGGGATTTCCGGCGGATAACTCGACAACCGGTTCGTCCAGGCCCACCGCGAGGAAATCCCGCAGACGGTCGCGGCATTCGCGCGGAGTGCCGGCCACACCGAAGACAGTTGCAGCCTCTTCCGGCAGCAGCGCCGCCGCACCGTCCAGATCGCGGCGCGACACGGCGGCCATGATTGCTTCATGGTCGATGGCAAGGCCGGAGGACTTGATGTTTTCAGCGTGGCCTTTGCTGCGAAACAGAAATGCCAGTTTTCGCAGAACCGCGGCGCGTGCCGACTTTCCGTCCTCCGATACGGCAAGATTGATAAACCCGACGCTGCGGACCGCGGAGGGATCGCGTCCTTTGCGTCGCGCGCCGGCCGCGGCCAAGTCGAGGGATTGCCGCATGGTTCCGAGCGTGAGCCCGGTCGACAGCACCACGCCATTCCCGATCTCGCCCGCGAGCTGCAACATTTGCGGCCCCGTCGATGCGACCAGGATCGGAATATCGGCGCCGCCCGGGATATTCAAATGCGCGCCACGCAGTGCGGTGACTTCCCCCTCGAATTGCATGGACTCTCCGGCGAGCAGGCCGCGCAGGGCCTGGACATATTCCCGCATCACCCTGATGGGCTTGTTCGGCGTGATCCCGGATTGCGCAAGATTGAGCTGATTGCCGACCCCGACCGTGAGCATCGGGCGGCCGGGTGCAAGCTCGTTGAGCGTCGCGAGCGACATCGCGGTGGGCAACGGCGGCCACAGATATGGGCTGACACCGACCGGGACGAGGCTCGCGCGACGCGTCACGCCGGCTGCGGCTGCTGCGCACATGAATGCCTCCCGGAAACCCATATGCTGGGCAAACCACAGGCTGGTGGCTCCCGCGTCCTCGGCCGCTCGCGCCGCCGCCAGCATGTCGCTCATGGATGCAAAGCCGTCGAAATATACGCCCAATCGCATGCCGTCCACCTAGTTTGAGGTCGTCGCCTTCAGCCGAATGTCATAATCGCAGGACGCGTTCGGCGTTGAGATGCGCGATTTTTGCCTTATCGAGTTCGCTGAGCGGGAGCTGCTTCAGGAACTCCGTCGCGTAGCTGTTCGACTCGTACGGCCAGTCCACGGCGAACAGCACGTTGTCGGCGCCGAGTGCCATGACGCTGCAAACGAGGGCCGGGGTCGAGAAGTTGCCGCTGCAGGTGATCACCAGATTTTCGGTCAGGTATTGCGCGAAGGTCCTCTTGAGGCCGCGACGCGTGGCCGCGATGCGGGTGTGGTCATCCATGCGGTGCAGCCAGAACGGCAGCCCTTCGCCCATATGGCCGAGGATGAATGTGAGCTTGGGATAGGCGTCGAAGACCCCGGCGCATACCAGCCGGAGGAAATGGCTGCAGGTATCGAGCGCGAAGCCCCATGCGGCGTAGGCGATATCCGGGCAGCCGTCGAAATAGGTCTTCATCGCGCCGGGATGCGGGTCCCGCGGATGCAGGTAGATGGGCACGCCCAGGGCATGGGCGCATTCGAAGATGACCCAGTATTTCTTTTCGTCAAGAAAGCTACCCTGGGTGTGGCCGTTGATCATGGCGCCCTTGCAGCCGAGCCGCGTTATGGCGCGCTCCAGTTCCTTCGCACCGGCGACCGGGTCTGCCGTGGGAACCGCGGCAAGGGCGGCGAACCGCTGCGGATGAGCCTTGACGGCTTCGGAGAGCAGATCGTTGGATTCGCGGGCGAGCGTCAGCGCGGCGCCCGCCTCCAGCGCCTGGCAGCCGGGCTGGTTCAGCGACAGGACCTGCATGTCGATGCCGCCGGCGTCCATCGCGGCGATGCGCCGCGCCCCGAGATCCAGCAGTTCGGGTCCGATCTCGATTCCCGTCATCAGTTCGCGGTCGCTTCCGCGATGCGCACCGATCGGGAGATTGTCCCAATCGGCTGGCATGATGAAATGCTCCTCAATCGCAATGACTTTCATGTTTTGCCCTTTACGCAACCTAACGCTCGAACGCGCGCAAGTACGACGCATCCGCGTTGGTGCGTTCGGAGTTCGGTCTGTGTATCATGAAGCTTCGTCATCGGATGGGAATGGGCTGCGCGGCCGCCTTGCAAAAGGCGGGCGTCGGGCGCGGAAAGACGGGTCAGACTTTCGCAAAATGCCGGTAATCAAGCTGGCGATGGAACAAGTACCGATAGCCGTCGATGTTGGGTTGCATCGCCACATTGAGATAGGGCTGGAACAGCGGCACATTCGGCACGTCTTCGAACGCCAGCTGGATGCCTCGCATCACGTTGCTGTCGTAGACTTTGGGATCGGTCGCGTAATGGGCGGTGTCGATCGCCTTGTCCATTTCCGGGTTGGAGTAGGCCATCGTATTGTAGATCGTGTCCGCCGTCCCGCTGTATACAATCTCCAAGAAGAAGTCGGCGTAATTGAACCAGCCGCCGAACATCTGGCTTGCGAGAGGCAGCGTCTTCTGAGTGAAAAGAGCCCGCCAGTTGGCGCCGGGCAGCGGATCGAGCCTGACCTTGATTCCGATCTGGCCGAGCCCCTCCTGCACTAGCAGACAGAGCGGCTCATTAATGGTTGCGGCGCCGAGATCGAAGGACAGCGTGCTCTCGAAGCCGTCCCGATAGCCCGCTTCGACAAGGAGTTGCCTCGCTTTCATGAGGTCGGTCACGTAGCGATGGGGCTGCGGCCATTCGGGGGTGGTGACCTTGTCCGGGCCGCCGAAGAGCGGGCGCGCGCGACCGGACATGGCGACCTTCACGATCGACTGATACGGGATCGCATAGGCGATCGCCTGGCGCACCTTGGGATTGTCGAACGGCTTCATCTTCACGTTCATGCTGAGGTATTGGACGCTGTTCTCCATCAGCGATCCGATCACCTTAAGGTTTTTGATGGCCGCCATCTCGGCCGCATCCTTGGCCGATATGTCGAGGTAAACATCGACGTCGCCACGTTGAATCAAGGCGCGCCGCGTGCCTGCTGACGGCACGGTGCGGCTGACGACCCGTCTCAGTTTCGGGCGCAGGCCGGATTTCCAGTTGTCGTTGCGGACGTAAACGATATCTTGGCCGGGCGTCCATTTCTCGACCCTGAAGGCGCCCGTGCCGGCGGGATTGAACTTGGTCCATTCCAAGCCCCAGGGGTCCTCCGGGGTGGCATGCTTCTTCACCATTTCGGAATGATAGATGCCAAACAACGGCACCCCGAGATAAGGCATCGTGAGCTTGTCGTGATGGATGAAATCGACGCGGAACGTGTGGTCATCGACCACGACGAACTGCTCGCGATTGACCAGCGAGGCGGCAGCCACAGCCGCTTTTGGATAGCCCCCGACCGCGAGCGTGCGATCGAACGACCACTTCACGTCCTTCGCCGTCAGGGGTGTACCATCCTGAAAGGTCACGTCCTTGCGCAGCTTCAATGTCACGGAGGTGTCGCGCAGATCCCAATCTTCGGCAAGTTCCGGCTGGAGATTATGGACGTCGTAATAGTCGTTGCCGTTGTCGTCTTTCTTGACGCCGAATGTGAGAAGACGATCGTAGATGTTCCACACCACCTCGTAGACTTGCCGATTGGCGCCCACGACGTGAAAATCGAGGCTGTTGGGCGCGCCTTCGGTGACAGCGAGCAAGCTGTCGGTTCGCCCCTGCGCCCACGAGGCCCGCGACGTCTGCGCCGCGATCGCGCCGCCTGCGGCCAGCGCCGTCGTGCCCTTGATGAAATCGCGCCGTTTCATATGGCCTCCGCGCAGGTCCATCTTGTCAGCCGGCGATCAGGCCGCGGCGTATTTTTTCAATTTGCTCTCATCGACTTCGATACCGAGACCGGGGCCGTGCGGCACTTGTAAACTGCCGTTCGCGTAAACGAATGGCGTTTTGATGATGTCATCCAAATAGTGGCGACCGGCGACGCGTGTGCGCGCGACGTCCGACGTCGAGGTGACCGGGATGGTGCCGGGCAGCGCGATTTCGGGCGCCGCCGCGGCGAGGTGCAGGTTTGCGGCATTGCCGATCCCCATTTCCCCTGATCCATTGATGTCCGAGATCATCCGATTTGCGCCCGCGACGGTGAGCAGCCGCTTCGCCTTCCACAGCCCGCCCGGCTTGGTGTAGTACACGGACAAATACTGAGCGGCCTTTGCGTGAGCGATCCGCACCACGTCGCGCTCCGTCCATGCGCTCTCGTCTGCCATCAGCGGGATATCGCACCGCGCGGACAGTTCGGCCATCTGGTCGATTCCGTCCACGGGCTGTTCCGCATACACGATGTCGTATTCGCTCATCCGTTTGATGGCGGCGAGCGCTTCGGGCCAGGCACGATATCCCTGGTTGGCGTCGACGCGAATTTTAGGGCCGGCTCCGATCGCTTTGCGGATTTCGCGGACGACAGCAACATCGCGGTCCGGATCGATACCGATCTTGACCTTGATCGTGCCAATGCCCTCTTCGACCACCCGAGAAGCTTCGGCGGCAGCATCCTTGATCTCCATCAGCCCGATGCTATGGGCGAGAGCCACGACGTCGCGTACGCGTCCGCCAAGCAGCTGGTACACCGGCAACCCGAACGCGTGTCCGACCGCGTCCATGAGCGCGACGTCAACCCCGGCCTTGGCGTAGGGGTGACCGCGCACGCCGCGGTTCATTGCGGCGTGGACGTTCTCGAACTGCCGGACGTCGACGCCTTCGAGCGCCGGTGCGATAAAATCGTGAATCACTGTCAGGGCCGTCTTGGCGCTCTCGCCGTAGCGGCTGCCGTCGTCGCCACCCCAACTCCTGATCGTCTGCGTCTCGCCCCATCCGATTGCCCCATTGTTCAGGCGGAGTTTGACGACCACGTAACCTTGCCCGACCGTCGACGTGAGCCCGGCCCATAAATGCGGCCTGCGAAGCGGCAGACTGACAACGAATGTTTCGATCTTTTCAACCGTAAGCGCGTCAGGGTCCGCCATCGTTACTCCTTAGGTTGCCTCCATTTTTTCCCATGTAACGTCGGACGAGTTCATCCGCGCGGGAAGCCGATCCAAACAGACGCCTTTTTTTCGCGAGAATACGTGTACAATCTCGCGCACGATAAAAACATGCTGCAGGGAGCAGACCATGAGTCCAGGGCGGCAATTCCGAGAATTGTTGCAGCGCGGCGGCCTCGTGGTAGCGCCCGGCGCCTATGATTGCATCACGGCGCGATCGATCGCCCAGGCCGGGTTCGGTGCCGTCTACATGACCGGCGCCGGGACGGCGGCAACGCTTGGGTTTCCGGACTATGGGCTCGTCACGATGTCGGAGATGGCCGACAATGCAGGCCGCATCGCCGCCGCTGTCCAAGTACCCGTCATTGCCGACGCCGATACCGGCTACGGCAACGAGCTGAATGCGACCCGCACAGTACGGGAATACGAGCGCCGCGGCGTCGCCGGTCTGCATATCGAAGACCAGGGCTTTCCTAAGAAATGCGGTCACCTCGACAACAAGGTGATCGTCTCGCTTGACGAGTATCTTGCCAAGATCAGGGCTGCGGTCGCCGCGAGATGTGATCCGGACTTTGTCATCATTGCCCGCACCGACAGCCGCGCAGTGCTGGGTTTCGACGAGGCCGTCTGCCGGGCCAATGCGGCGCTGGCGGCCGGCGCCGACATGGCGTTCGTCGAGGCTCCGCAGACCACGGAAGAGATTGCCGCAGTGCCCGGCCTGGTGAAAGGGCCGTGCCTGCTCAACGTGGTCTGGGGCGGCAAGACCCCGGAGGTGGCGTTCGGCGATGCCGAACGGATGGGTTATCGCGTCGCCATCGTGCCGGGGCTGCTGTTCAAGGCCGTCATGGGTGTGTGCGACGCCATGCTGTCGGAGTTGCGCGCAACCGATCGTCATCCGGTCCCGATCCACAACATGACGGTGCGGGAGGCGTTCCGGAGGGTCGGGGCCGACGAGTGGGACGCGGTGAGCAATCGCTTTGGCGTCGCGAAGTCTTCTTCGGTCGAGGCGGCGGAGTAGCCGCGATGGCAGCGCCCGCGACGCTGTTCGACAAGATCTGGTCGTCTCATGCCATCCTGGTCCGTCCGGATGGCGCCACGCTGCTGCATATCGATCGCCATTTCGTCCACGACGGATCGGGCAATGCCTTCCGGATGCTGAAGGAGAAGGGGCTCGCGGTGCGGCGGCCCGACCGAACCTTCGCGACGCCGGACCATTACGTCTCGACGCTCAGCCACGATCTTGCCTCGATCAATGAGCCGCACCGCCGCGGCGTCGTCGAAGACCTGGAAACAAACGCCAAGGCCGCAGGGGTGACGTTGTTCGGGCTGAGCGACCGGCGGCAAGGCATTGTGCACGTCGTCGGGCCGGAGCAGGGGCTCAGCCAGCCCGGCATGATCATGGTCTGCGGCGATAGTCACACCGCGACCCATGGCGCGCTCGGCGCGCTGGCGTTCGGCGTCGGCGCTTCCGAGGTCGGTCACGTGCTGGCGACCCAGACGCTGTGGCAGAGCAAGCCGAAGAACATGCGGATCGTCGTCGACGGCACGCTAGCCCCCGGCGTCCACGCCAAGGACGTGATCCTCGCCATCATCGCCAGGATCGGCACCGCCGGAGGCGTCGGGCCACGTCATCGAATATGCCGGCTCGACCATCCGGGCGCTCGGCATCGAAGGGCGGCTGACGATCTGCAACATGTCGATCGAAGCCGGCGCCCGCGCCGGCATGGTGGCGCCCGACGACACCACCTTCGCGTATCTGCACGGCCGGCCCTATGCTCCCAAGGGCGCCGACTGGGACAAGGCGCTCGCCTATTGGGGCTCGCTCGCCTCCGATGCCGATGCGCAATTCGATCGCGAGGTCCGTCTCGATGCGGAGGGATCGCCCCCATGGTGACCTGGGGAACGAGCCCCGAGGCGGCGGCGCCGATCACCGAGCGTGTTCCGGACCCGGCGCAGCGCGCCCGATGCGGCGCGGCGCGACAGCATGGAACGCGCTCTGGCCTACATGGACCTGAGACCCGGAATGCCGCTTGACGGACATCGCGATCGACCGGGTTTTCATCGGCTCCTGCACCAACAGCCGCATCGAAGATCTCCGCGCCGCCGCAAAGGTGCTCGATGGACGCCGCGTAGTCATTCCCGCGATGGCGGTGCCGGGCTCGGGCCTGGTGAAGGCGCAGGCCGAGGCGGAGGGCCTCGACGCGATCTTCAAGCGCGCCGGCTTCGAGTGGCGGGAAGCCGGATGCTCGATGTGCGTCGGAATGAACGGCGACCTGGTGGCGCCCGGCGAACGCTGCGCCTCGACGTCCAACCGCAACTTCGTCGGCCGTCAGGGCAGGGGCGCCCGTACCCATCTGCATGAGCCCCGCCATGGCGGCGGCCGCCGCCGTTGCCGGCAAGCTGACCGATGTCCGCCAATTCCTGAGGCCATGATGATGGAACCTTTCGCCCGTCTTGACGCCGCCGCCGTGCCGATCGGCGTGCCGAACGTCGACACCGACCAGATCATCCCGGCGCGTTTCCTGTGGCGCAAGCGCCATGACGGCTGGGGGCACCTGCTGTTCCATGACCTGCGATTCAATGACGCCGGCGCGCCGAAGCCGGAGTTCGTGCTCAACCGGGACGCCTACCGGGATGCCCGCATCGTGGTCGCGGATCGCAATTTCGGCTGCGGATCGTCGCGCGAGCACTGCGGTGTGGGCGCTCTACGATTATGGGATCCGGGCCGTGCTGGCGCCGAGTTTCGGCGACATATTTTTCAACAACAGCTTCCAGAACGGCCTGCTGCCGGTGGTGCTGCCCGCCGAGCGGGTTGCGGCGCTTGAGAGCCATGTTGGAGCAATCGCCCGGAAGCCATGTCGCCATCGATCTCGAAGCGCAAACGGTGACGGGACCGGACGGCGCGGTCGACAGCTTCGAAATCGACCCGTTCCGGAAGGAGTGCCTTTTGGCCGGCACGGACGATATTTCGTTCACGCTCGGCCACCGCGAGCGGATTGCGGCCTTCGAGAATGCTTATGAAGCCAAGGTTCGCTGGCTGTGAAGCGGTCGGGCCACCCGGGAGGGCCGAATGAGACGGCGCGACTTCATCGTTCTCGTCGGCGGCGCACTGGTCGCGCCGTCGCTGGCGCCCGGCGCCGCTCCGCCGCAGCCATATCCCGACGCCGGCCGGTCACGCTCGTCATTCCGTTCCCGCCCGGCGGCGGCAATGACGCGCTGGGGCGCATGGTCGCGGACAAGATGAGCAAGTCGATCGGCCAGCAGATCGTGGTGGACAACCGCGGTGGCGCCGGCGGAACCATCGCGACGCGGGCGGTCGCAAGGAGCGCGCCCCGACGGTCACACCATCCTGCTTGCCTATACGGGAACGCTCGCCATCAATCCGACCCTCTATGCCAATCCGGGATACGATCCGCGCAAGGATTTTGCCCCGATCGGCCTGATTGCCGGGCTGTCGAGCGTGCTGGTGGTGCATCCTTCGCTTCCGGTCCGTTCCGTCGCGGAGCTGATCGCGTTCGCCAAGGCTCAACCTGGCCGGATCGACTATGCCTTCGTGCCCGGCACGGTGGGACACATCACCACCGAATTGTTCGCCGACATCGCCGGAATCAAGATCACGCGCATCCCCTACAAGGGCAATGGCCCAGCCATGACCGACCTTCTCGGTGGCCATGTGTCGATGATGTTCCTGTCGATCCTGCCGGTGCTCGAGCACGTGCGCGCCGGCACGTTGAGGGCGCTGGCGGTGACGAGTGCGGCGCGATCGGAGCCTGCTTCCGGACGTGCCGACGATCGCGCAATCCGGCGTACCCGGCTTTTCGGCGGTCATCCATTATGGCCTGCTGGCGCCGGCCGGGACCCCGCGCGATATCATCGATCGGTTGAATGCGGCGCTTGGCGGCGGCGCTTTCCGCGGATGACGTGCGGGCGCGGCTCGTCGCCGAGGGCGCCGTGCCGTTGCCGGGCACCCCGCAGGACTATGCCGCCGACATCGACGGCGAGGAAACCAGGTGGGGCGCGTTGGTGCGCAAACTCAATCTGAAAGTCGAATGATCGGCTAACCGCCGGTTTCGCGATCTCGTGCAACGCGCGACGTGCCGTGCGCCCAGACGTTCCACAAAGTGTGCATCGTCGTATAAAATGCGTTAAAATACCCAAAACGAAATGCGCCGTGACGCAACAGGTGCGGCGCAAGCGTGGCGTAGACGATCCGCGCCCGCGATCACAGGGGAGGGCTATCATGCATTATCGTAGCTTAATCGGCGCAATTACGTTGGCGGCGCTGGCCACGCCCGTTGGCGGAGTTCAGGCCGCGGACACGGCGAAGTATCCGGACTGGCGGGGTTCATGGGCACGCTTCGTCGTGCGCGGACTTGGTGGCCAACCTTCGTTCGACCAGACCAAGTCGTGGGGGTTTGGACAGCAAGCGCCCCTGACTGAGGAATATAAGAAGGTGCTGGAGGACAGCATGGCGGACCAGGCCAAAGGCGGGGAGGGCAACTTCAACGGCCACGCCCAATGCCTTCCGGCCGGCATGCCGCTCAGCATGGTCGCGTTTCGACCGCTTGAATTCGTCGTTGCGCCCGAGGCCACGTATGTTCTGATCGGCGGATCGGACCACTATCGGCGCATCTTCACCGACGGACGCGATTGGCCCAAGGAGATCGAGCCGACCTATGCCGGCTATTCGATTGGCCGATGGATCGACGAAGACGGTGACGGCCGCTACGACGTGCTTGAAGTCGAGACGCGCGGCCCCTTCAAAGGGCCTCGCGCCTATGACGCGACCGGGCTGCCCCTCCACTTCGACAATCAGTCGATCTTCAAAGAAAGGCTTCACCGCGACAAGGCGGATCCGAAGATTTTCCATGACGAAATTACAGTGATCGACCATGCGTTGACGCGGCCCTGGACCGTGGACAAGAAGTATGTGCGTGATCCAGGTGAGCGCATCGAATGGGACGAGGCTTATTGCACCGAGAACAGCTCGTTGATCGCCATCGGCAAGGAAAACTATTTCGTAAGTGGCGATGGCACGCTGATGCCGACCCGCAAGGACCAGGGACCGCCGGATCTGCGATACTTCAAGCAAACGCGGAAGTGACGAGGCAAAGAGTTGTCGCGAGGCGCGACAGTTTCGGCATCACGTTGCCTTGGGCGTTCCCAAAAAGTCATGGGAGCGGTGCGGAATCGCGGGGAAAATGCCGGCGAAGTGGCGAAATCAGAAGTCCGCCTTGCTCGCCTGCGGCATAGGGGCGAGGCCTTGGTTGAAGTGGTCCTCGTTGTTCTCCGCGCAGACCATTTCCTCGAGTGGGCCGTCGTCGACGCGCCGGTAACGCTGGATCGCGTTCCATGGCATCGTAAATGCACCGGCGTCCTCAATGCGAACCTTGACCTCCAACGTCTTGCCGTCGTCGACGATGCGGAAGCGCTCCACCACGTGAAGCTGGGTGGTGTGCGGCGTCCGATAGTTGTCGACAAAGGTCCTATCGTTCATCCCGATGGTATCGACCACGAGCGTATCGCCGTTTTCGTAATGACCGACCGATTCGCCGTACCACGAAGGCTTCGGATTGGCGCTGTGCAGTTGGTCCAGGTAGACGCGGCGCAGTTGAAAATCCTGCCCCCAGACCATGACCACTTCTTTCGGCGACTGGATGAAAAATATCGGGTGGACCGGGTAGAGCAAAAAGCCCGGGACGCCGTGCGGCCAGCATCGTGACCGCGCGGTAAATCCAACTTTGCCGGCCAGCACCTCTTCATTGGCCTTTTTCATCTGTTCTGCCGCCCACGGCTTCAGGATCGGATTGGTGGCATCCGCGATCTTGGCAGATTCGGACCGCCCGTCGCCTCTGGGATTGAGAAGATAGGGATTGAAACCGCCGCTCGGAACGTAAGGGTGGGTCAGATCGGAAACCACCGGGCCGGGGCCCGATTCCGGGGGAAGAAATTCGTCGCCGCGCGCGATCTTCAACCAGCCCACTCTGCTCGATGGAGCAAAGTTGGGGATGGACGCGCTCTGCTGAGATGCGGGGTCGGTGGCGAGCGCAGGCCCAAAAGACGGACCGAGCGTTGCACCCGCGCTGACGAGGGCCGCGAGGATCGTGCGCGCTGCAGCGTGTTTTCGAATGGTCCAGGTCGGCGCAAGGTCGAACATCGAGGATCTCCTCGGTCGGTAAGTGAGCCGACAGTTTCGGCGCGCAGACGCCGCAAGTCAACGAGGGAGGTCGTCACTCGCCGGCGAGCCGCAGCGGCGAGCGGCCGCCAGCTTGGAGCGCGCGCAGGCGCGCTTCCGCCTGCATGATGTAGTCGCGGGTGATCGGCACCACGCCTTGACGTTTGGCGAACTGGATCTGGAACACCATCATGTCATGACGGCGGAACGCGGTTTCCGCGCACGCGAGGTTGAACTCCCACATGCGCACGAAGCGGGCGTCATGGAGCCGCGCCACTTCATCGCGGTGAGCGAGGAAGCGGTCGCGCCACGCATTGAGGGTTTCGGCGTAGTGCAGGCGCAGGATCTCGATGTCGGTGACGATGAAGCCGGCGCGCTCGATCGCCGGCATCACCTCGGACAGGGCCGGAATGTACCCACCCGGGAAGATGTGTTTGGCGATCCATGCATTGGTGTAGCTCGGCCCGCTCGACCGTCCGATCGCATGACACCGTCCTCGGCGAGGCTGTCGGCGCATTTGGCGAAGAACGCATCGTAGCAATTGATGCCGACATGCTCGAACATGCCGACCGAGATGATGCGGTCGAACGTACCGGTGACCGCTTCGTGGTGGGCGAGGCCGGCCCCCAAGAGTTCGGCGGTATCCGGACGGAAGCCGGCGATCGCGGATTCCGCGCGCTGAAGGCTTGGCGTCTGTTCAGATTTGGCGGCGGCCCGACGCTGCTTTCGGTTCATAAGGCACCGATGGCTTTACGTTCTCTTCGTGCGAACTTGTATCATGCGTTCGTCCGACAATCACGACGGGTGCCATATCATCGGCCACCGTGGCGATTGCCGCGCGTTTTCGGGCGCCGGGGGTGATGATCATGGCGTCACATCAGATCGGCGAGCGCCGCCATCACGGGGTGGTCAAGCATGGATTCCGGCAGACGGGGCAGAGCGAATACGTCGACGGTTTTGGCGAAGCGGCGGATCGTCTCGGCGGTGTCGGCGAGGCTCGCGGCACTGTCGGCGGTTTCGCTCACCACCACCGCCGCGACGTTGAGGTCATTGCGGTCAAGTACGTCGAGTGCCGAGAGGGTGTGACTGAGCGTGCCCACATAGCTGCCGGCCACCAGGATCAGCGGCAGGTCGATCTCGATCATCCAGTCGAGCACGGTGTGGCGATCGTCCAGCGGGACCATGATGCCGCCGACGCCCTCCACGATCAGGGCATCCTTATGTCGCCCGATCGCGGTCCGGCAACAGGCCGTGAGCGCCGCAAAATCGATGGCAGTGCCTTCGCGCCGCGCCGCGAGATCGGGCGAGACCGGGTCGCGCAGCCGGTGCGGCGACATGGCGTCGATATGTTCGGGCGTCAGCGCGAGCCCGAGCGCCAGCAGCAGGCGGCCGGTGTCGCTCGCATGGGCCATGCGGGGGTCGAAACCGGTGATGACCGGCTTGAGGACGTCCACCGTGCGGCCGCGGGCACGCAATTGTCGGATCATGCCGCGGACCACGAAGGTCTTGCCGATATCGGTGCCGGTGGAGGTGACGAACACCGCCGTCACGATGCGACCCGCAACACGTGGGTGCGCACCAGATCACCGAGCCGCGCGATGTCGGCATCGAGATGGCGCGCCGTGAAGGCGAGCCGCAGCCGCGCGGTGCCGTCGGGCACGGTGGGCGGCCGGATCGGCACAGCGAGGAAGCCCTCGGCTTCGAGTAGGGCGGCCGCGGCGAGCGCGGCCTCGGGCGTGCCGACGATCACCGGCACGATCGGGCTGGTGGCGGCCGGCAGGCCGGTGCGGCTGGTGAATGCCCGCGCTTTGGCGAGCGGCAGCGCCGTAAGCGCCGGATCGCGGGCTATGATGTCGAGCGCCGCGATGGCGGCGGCGACGATCGCGGGCGGTAGCCCGGTCGAATAGACGAGGGTGCGGGCGCGGTTCTTGATGAATGCGATCACCGGCTGCGAGGCGCACAGATAGCCCCCATAGGCGCCGATCGCCTTGGACAGCGTGCCCATCTGCAGCGGCACCTCGGCGGGGCGGTCGCCCGCAAACGTCGATCCGCGTCCGTTGCCGATGACGCCGATGCCGTGGGCATCGTCCGTCATCAGCCAGGCGTCGAATTCGTCGGCGAGTGCCGCGAGCGCGCTGAGCGGGGCGAGATCGCCGTCCATGGAAAACACGCCGTCGGTGAGAATCAGCGCCTTGGCATCCCGGGCGCGGCGTCCAGCGAGAAGCTGGCGTAAGGCCGAGAGGTCGTTATGCGGGTAGGGCAGGACCGTCGCGCCGCTCAGCCGTGCGCCCGCCCACAGGCAGGCATGGGCAAACTCGTCGATCGCCACGACATCGTCGCGGCCGACCAGCGCGGGGACGATGCCGGTATTGGCGAGATAACCGGACCCGAACACGCAGGCCGCGGCGGTGCCCTTCAGCCGTGCGAGTTTGGCTTCGAGTTCTTCATAGAGCGGGTGGTTGCCGGTAACGAGACGCGACGCACCGGCCCCGACACCGTAGGTGCCGATGGCGGCGCGGGCGGCCTCGGCGAGCGCCGGGTGCGTTGCGAGGCCCAGATAGTCGTTGCACGAAAACGAAATGAGCCGGCGGCCGTTACGCTCGACCACGAGACCGTCGTGGCGCACGGTTCCGACCAGGGTTCGCCGCAGATGGCGGCGCTCCAGGCTGTCGAGCTTATCGTGCGCAAATTGATCGAGCGAGGACGACCCGGAGATCGGTGGCTTGACCATGGAGACCGTGGACATAGGGACCTTGGGCTTGGTGGGTTTTGGCGCCGGGAGCGGTGATTGTCTGGTATAAAGGTGTAGCGCGGGAGGTGCGACGTTCCAAATCGGACAGCGGCGCAACCCGCCGACGTGAGCCGACCAGCTTCGGTGAGGGCTTTGAGTTTCGGCGGGTCTTTAAGCAGGTGATGGCGATACGTTTGAATGGCTCCCAAATCAGGCGAAATTCGCGGCGCCGGGGAGGCTAATGCGCGCCCGGAATGGTTCGAGGCCGGGCTTGCGCACGTCTGGCTACCGTATTCGCAAATGAAAATCGCGGGCGACCCGTTGCCGGTCGCCGCGACCCGGGGCTGCCGCATCGTACTATCCGACGGGCGGCAATTGATCGACGGCATCGCGTCGTGGTGGACCGCATGCCACGGCTACAATCATCCTCATATCGCGGCGCAGGTGCGGCACCAGCTCGAGGTCATGCCGCACATTATGTTTGGCGGATTGGTCCATGAGCCCGCGCTGACCCTGGCAAACCGAATCGCCGCACTGATGCCGCCGGGGCTGACCCGGGTGTTCTTCTGGATTCCGGGTCGGTAGCCGTCGAGGTCGCCCTGAAAATGGCAGTGCAATACTGGCTCAACAAGGGCATGGCCGGGCGCACGAAGTTCGTGGCATTCAACGGCGGCTATCATGGCGATACCACAGGCGCGATGGCGGTGTCAGATCCGGTGGACGGGATGCACCACGTCTTCGGGCCAATGTTGCCGCGCCATCTGTTCTGCGATTTGCCGAACGATGAGGCGAGCGAGACGATGCTCGGCCACCTGCTCGAACGCCATGGCGACGCGATCGCCGGCATTATCGTGGAGCCCCTGGTTCAGGGTGCCGGCGGCATGCATTTTCATGATGTCGACGTGCTGTGCCGGCTGCGCCTGCTCGCCGATCGTCACCAGACGCTGCTTATCTTCGATGAAATATTCACCGGCTTCGGCCGGACCGGATCGATGTTCGCCTCGACGGCCGTCGCGCCCGATATCGTCACCCTCTCCAAGGCGCTGACCGGCGGCACCATGCCGCTCGCGGCCACCATCGCGCGGGACACCGTGTTCGACGGCTTCTGGTCCGACCAGCCGTCCCACGCCCTGATGCATGGCCCGACCTATATGGCCAATCCTCTCGCATGTGCGGCCGCCAACGCCTCCCTCGACCTATTCGCCGACGAGCCGCGTTTGCGGCAGGTCGAGGCCATCGCGGCGACGCTGCGACAGGGTCTCGAAGCCTGCCGGGGTATGCCGCGGGTGCGCGACGTGCGGGTGAAGGGCGCCATCGGGGTCGTCGAACTTGACCGCATCGACGATGTCCACACATTGCGGCGGCGGTTTTTGGCGGAAGGCGTGTTCGTGCGGCCGTTCGGGTCGATCGTTTACCTCGCGCCCGCGTTTACTATCGCGGCAGAGGAGCTTGACGCGCTGATCCGGGCCGTGGTCAGGGTCGTCGGCGAAATGGCATAGCTGGTTGTCTCCGCGAAAGTCGGCGGAGCGAGAAGACCCGGCCACAACGAATTTTTTTCGTGATGAAAACATGACCGATATCGAGACCGCGAAGCGATATTTCTTCGACGCCGTGGCGTTGCTCGATGCCGGCGATTACCGCAACGGCGCGATACGGTTGCGCGAGGCGCTGGATTTTGCGCCCGACAATATCTCGATCCTCACCAATCTTGCCGGCGCCCTGATGTTGCAGGGCGGCTATACGGAAGCCCGCGTCGTGGCGGAGCGCATCATCGCCGTCGACGGAGGGAATCTCGGCGCTCGTCTCGTCATCGCGGATTGCCTTGCCAAGGAAGGCCGCCATGCGGACGCCCTAGCCACCCTTGATACGATAATTGCGCTGGAGCCGCGCGTGGCGGAGCACCACAGCAACCGCAGCGCCGCGTTGAACCGCCTCGGGCGCCACGACGAAGCGCTCGCGAGTTCCGATCAGGCCATTGCCCTCAAGCCCGGCCTTGCCGCGGCGCATGTGAACCGGGGCAACAGCCTCGCCGATCTCAAACGGAATGATGAGGCTCTCCCGGCTTTCGAGCGGGCGGCTTCACTCGATCCGCGCCTTGCCGAAGCTTGGCTTGGCCGCGGCAATCTGGTCGCTGCCGCTGGGCGCAATGACGACGCCTTGGCAGCGTTCGACGAGGCGCGCGTGATTGCGCCTAAGCTCGCGGGGGCCTGGAGCGGCCGCGGCAATGCCCTGACCGCGCTCGGTCGTTACGATGATGCGCTCGCTGCGCATGATCAGGCGCTGAGCTTGAATTCCGGCTTCGTTCTCGCGTGGATCGGCCGGGGCACCGTCCATGCGCTCTGCATGCGCGCAAACGAAGCCATCGCCGACTACGACAAGGCCGTTGCGCTCGATCCTCGCGCCGTGCAGGCATGGATTTCCCGGGGCAACTTCCTGGCGGTGCTGCAGCGCTACGACGAGGCGGCCGCCGCATTCGACAATGCGGTAGCAATCGATCCTGGCCTTGCGGAGGCCTGGAACGGGAAAGCAGCGGTCCTGGTGCTGCACAAGCGCTTTGAAGAGGCCGTGGCGGCCTACGACAAGGCACTCGCCATCGATCCGAACCTGCCTTACGCGCAGGGCAGCCGATTGGTCGCGCTCATGCGTCTGTGCGATTGGACACGCTACGAGTCCGAGCGCATCAGCGTTGTGTCCGGGGTGCGGTGCGGCGCCCGCGTTATTCTGCCGTTCGACATGATCGGCATCGCGACTTCGGCCGCCGACCAGTTGGCGTGCGCGCGCATCTGCGTCGCCGACAGGTATCCGCCCCTCCCGGCTCCGCCGGTCCGGAGACCGCCCCGGCGTGACGACAAGATCAACATTGCATATGTCTCTGCCGACTTTGGCTATCACCCGGTATCGGTTCTGATCGCTGGGCTGTTCGAGCACCATGATCGGTCCCGCTTCCGGACAACGGCCATTTCGTTTGGACCTGATAATGACACGGCAATGCGCCGCCGCATCAAAGGCGCGTTCGACAATTTCGAGGATGCCGATCGCTTGAGCGATGCCGCGGTGGCCAAACTGCTGAACGAGCGCGAGATCGATATCGCGATCGACCTGATGGGATTCACGTCCGCGAGCCGACCCGGCATTTTCGCAAGGCGCGCGGCGCCGATCCAGGTGAACTATCTCGGTCTTCCGGCCACCATGGGTGCGAGCTATATCGACTACATCATCGCCGATGATCATGTCGTGCCGCCTGAGTTCGAGCCATATTACGCCGAACGCGTTGTCCGCCTCCCTGACGCTTTCCAGGTCAACGACGAACATCGCCCGCTTCCCTCCCGGATCGCGGCCCGGCGCGAGGTTGGATTGCCGGAGGACGCCTTCGTGTTCTGCTGCTTCAGCAACCTCTCGAAGATCATTCCGGAGATCTTCGACGTCTGGATGCGACTGTTGCGCCAGACGAGCAACGCCGTCATCTGGCTGCTGGCAGAAGGCGCCGTCACCGAGCGCAATCTGCGTCGCGAGGCGGAGTCGCGCGGCGTCGCGCCCGAGCGCCTCGTATTCGCTCCGCGCGTGCCCTATGCCGAATATCTGTCGCGTTACCGCGCGGCCGACCTGTTCATCGACACCTACCCGTTCAATGGCGGCACCACCGTCAGCGACGCGCTGTGGATGGGACTGCCTGTGGTGACGCTGTCGGGTGAAACCTTCGCGTCGCGCATGGCCGGAAGCCTTCTTGGCGCCGCAGGTTTCCCGGAATTCGCGGCCCGATCGATTGCCGGGTACGAACACCTCGCACTCACGCTGGCCGCCGACCGCCAGCTGCTTGCTACGACGAGAACAAAGCTTGCCTCCGGACGCAGCAACTTGCCTCTGTTCGACACCGGCCGGTTTTGCCGACACATCGAGACCGCCTATGCGACGATGCACGAACAACTCTCGCGCGGCGAGGCGCCGGCAAGCTTTGCAATTGCGCGCTCCGCAGGGGAATAGTGGGCATCTTCCTCGACGGGACCCGCCGGATCGAATCACAAATGGCTCAATCGATTGGACTTTCTCCCGCGTGCCTTCACGATGGCTGACGCTACGCTCGAGAAATTCCGATCTCTGTCCACAGGCCGAATGGCACCCAAAATCCGCCTCACCTGGATCGGTTGAGCGGACATAAACTCTTGATATCTAATATACAAATCTATCAAAGATGACCGCTTTCGGGCCGCCACAAGGCATGTTGCAGTGCCGAATTTGCGTGATGTTTATGCAACACTTGGGAAAAACCGTTCGCGGATGCCTGAGAGAAGGGCACTTTCGTCTTGCCGGACGGAACCCTTCGGCTAATCTGCAAATTGCGGCGGAGGGGGCATCCCCATGTCGCGCTGATCGGGTGCTAATTTAATTCGCTTTGTAGCAAGGTTTAGGGGCTTGCTACGCCGGGGGAGACGAAAAGCGCCGAGCAGTTGGGGGGATCAGGGGACTTCCGGGTGCGTAGCAGCCACCAAGACGGAACCTACCCAAGGAAAAGCAAGCTGGAGGTTAACATGAAGATGGTGAAAAGCCTTCTCCTCGGTTCTGCAGCGGGGTTCGCGACAATCGCGGTCGCTCAGGCGGCGGATCTTCCGGTCAAGGCCAAGCCGGTGGAGTATGTCAAGGTTTGCAGTCTGTACGGCGAGGGCTTCTGGTATGTGCCCGGTACCGACACCTGTATGAAGATCGGCGCCTTCGTGCGCATGGCGATCAACTACAATATCGGCAACGGTGGTGCCCCGTTCGGTCAAGGCGCGTTTTCCGACACGAACGCCGGCAACTTTACCCGCACAGACACCAATTCGCTCAACTTCCTGTACGCCGGCGTCATGAGCTTGGACATACGGACACAGACGGAATACGGAACCCTGCGTTCCTACATGGATCTGGGTACCCAGCAGGTGACGGTCGGGCACTGGGGCGGCGGTTCGTCGGGCCTCAGCACTCTCGGTAGTATACCGACCACGAACACGAACGGGCCCAATGGCGCCCTAGCTACTACCGGTCTCATCGGCAACGGAGCCAACAACTACTTCAACGAATCGACATTTGTCACCCGTGCCTTCATCCAGTTTGCCGGTATCACCGCGGGTCGCATCCGGTCGTTCTTCGACATCAACAGCATGGGTCCCTATGATCTCAGCGGCAACCGTATCCAGGGCGATACGGCCGGTGTGGGCGTTGTCGGTATTGCCTATACGGCCCAACTTGGGAATGGCGTGTCGGCAAGCGTGGCGCTCGAAGACGGCGGCGATCTGATCTACGGTCGCGGTTTCTATGTATTGAACGCCAATTTTTCCACAAGTGGGGCTTTCAATTCCTCATTTGGCCCTGGCCTAGGGGCGTCCGCAGACAATAGTTCGGTGTTCTCGATGGACCCGGTTGTGGCCCTGCGCATCGATCAGGCTTGGGGCTATGCGCAGATTTCGGGCGCGCTACATGGCGACAGCGGCGGCTATTACGGTAGCGTGCAACAAACGGGTAACGGGTTTGTCAGCGGCATAGACGCGGGCCACCCGGGCGATAAATTCGGCTGGGCAACGTCGGCTGGCTTCACCCTGACCAACTTCTTGGGCATGAGAGGCGACACCGCTGGTGCGCAAGTCGCTTACTGCATGGGTGCACAAGGCTATTGCAACCACAGCAACGCCGGCAGCTTCCTGTATGGTGCCGGGAACAAGATAACGTTTACGCAGAATGCGGACGGTGTTTATACGACCGGTACTGGTGTCAGTCTCACGACAAACTGGTCTGTCACCGCGTTCTATGAGCATATCTGGAACGCGCAATGGCGGACGTCGGTGTTCGGCGGCTATACAGGTATCAACTACAGCGCAGCGGAACAGACGATGCTTTGTCCGATGGCGTCGCCCGGTGCAGCTTTTGCGGGGATTGCGCCAGGGGCAATCGTGGGAGCTGGCACAAATATTCACACTTGGAATGCTATTACCTTCCTTCCGGGTGACACCTGTAATCCGAACTACAATACTTGGCAGGTCGGGTCGCGCACCATGTGGAACCCGGTCCCGATGCTCGATATCGGCGTTGAGGTGATCTACACGGGGCTAAATCAATCTAACTCCGGTAACTTCGTGTTCAGTGGCAACGGTGCAATTAATCCTGGCATTTTCAATTTCGCGAACCAAGGTGTGTGGGCCGGACTGTTCCGCATTCAGCGCAACTTCCTCTACTGAGGGCGTCCTCCGCTCCTAACAGTACTCACCCCCCGGCAGCAGTTGCCGGGGGTTTTTTCATGGGCACCTTCACCTGACGATGGCGACGGGGCCCCTTGTGATCGGAGACCGGGACCGGCGGCTATGGCTTCTGGATCCAGAACTGATACATGCCGGCAAAGCTGCGAGGATTCTCGATCTCGAACTGATGCCAGCAGGCAAGATCGGTTTTCGATCTGTCGTCCGGGAACCGTGCCTCGTATTGCTTGAGCAGCGGGGTGTCGGCGTCGAAACCCAAAAACGTCACCTGCGCTTCTTCAATAAAGGCAGCGATCTGCGGCAACGTCATGCGGTGCTCCCGCACGTGGAAGAGGAGATCTCGGCATTCGCTCACAGTAAAGAAATCGGCAGATTCCGTAATCGCCTTTAGAAGCGGATCGTCGGCGTCGACAATCTCCTGGCGGCATCGGCGGATGCCATCGGCGGTCGCGGGGCAGGCGCGCTCGGTGATGAACGAACGTGCCCTCACCACGCCTTGGCGGGCAAGTTCGCTATAGAGCCCGATGTTCATCACCCCGCCAGGCCGCAGAATCGCGAGCAGCGATCGCCACGCGGCCATCGGGTCGGCAAGGTGATGAAGCACGCCGTTGGCCTCGATGACGTCGAAGTAGCGCCCGAGCGTATCGAGCTTGAGGATGTCGGCAACCGCATATTGTATGTTTGTCAGGCCGAGTTCACGGGTCTTATGCAGCGCGTAGCCGAGGCTCGCCGCGCTCAGATCGACCGCCAACACGTCCGCCCCGGCGAATCGCAACGACGCCTCGATGGCGTGATGCCCGGTTCCGCAACCGGCGATCAGGATTTCGACCTTGTCCTTGCCGAGGGGCTTGTATGGGACGTCCCGATATTTCGCCGCCAGATAAACGTCAAGCGGGAGCGCAGGGAAGGACGACCCGACCCGCATCCAGCGCGGATAAGGGTTCTCCTCGTATTGCCGTTTGACATCGATCGAAGTGCTGTCCTCGACGGTGGTCAGGTTTGGCAAGGACGAGCGCAACGCGAGTTGCGCGTTCGGTTCCTCGATCTGTTGGCGCAACACGGCGGCGATCGGCGCCGGCCAGATCCGGTTCAACAGCAATTCGGAAGAGGCCAGGCCGTGGAGGGGCATGTAGGCACTGACCGCTACGATCCGGAGGTGAGAAAGGTCGTCTCCATTGGCAACCGCGAAAGCAAGATTGTCGCCGAGCCGCTTTGCGTGCTCCTGCTCTTGTTCGGTCACAGCGTAAACGTATTCGTTGCAAAAGCATTGCTGCGCCAGCGCACAATAGAACTGAAGAACGTCGTCACGCACGGCCGGTGGCCGTTCGTTCGCCGCCAAGTCGAGCATTCCATGCCGTGACAGGGTGAGCATCCGCTCAACTTCGATATCGAAGATCGGCGTCGTCCTCATCAGCTCGCGCAGCAGGAGGTCGCGTGCGATTTCGACAAGATCGATGGCGTCGTCGACAGCCGCCACGGACACGCCTCGAGACAACGCGGACGCTTGGCGCTCGAGCGCCGCGCGGACGCCGCTGTTCATCTTGATGACGCTCAGGGCCGCCCCCATGAGATAGCTCGGACGGTCCCAGGCGCCGGCGAGCGCGCGGCGCAGGTTTTCGCGGAACTGAGCATGCTCAACGGTGGCCCGTGCCTGACGGGCGGCGCGCGTGAACAGATACCGCGCCGGTGGCGTGTCGGCGATATCGAGCGCATGCAAGCCAAGCTCGAGGGCCTCCCCGAAATCTCCCAGCGCCAAACAACTCAGCCCGAGGTGAATAGCGGCCTGATGATCGCGCGGGTCGAGCGCCAAACATTGGCGGCAATGGTGCGCCGCCTTTTCATTCTCGCCACTCGCCGAGTAGGCGACGCCGAGGTTACTATGCGCGGCGGCATGATTTGGATTCAATCGCAGGGTATCGCGAAACTTCTCGATCGCGTCGCCATAGCGATGGCGCCGCAACAGCACCAAACCGAGGTTGAACGGCGCGTCCGGCGAGCGGGAATTGAGCGCGACAGCGCGCCGGCATGCCACTTCCGCCTCTTCGAGTTTGCCCTGGGCGAGCAGGACGTTACCAAGATTGAGGCAAGCGTTGGCATGGTCCGGTTTCAGCGACACCGTGTTGCGATAATGAGCTGCCGCTTCGTCCATACGCTTCAGCGCCTCATAGACGACGCCGAGATTGTAGTGGAATTCCGGAACCCGATCGTCGCGCGCAATTGCGCTCGCTATGAGGCCGGCGGCCGCTTCACTCCGACCGAGCTGATGGGCGAGGACGCCGAGAAAATGCAAGGTTCGGACGTGATCCGGTGCGATGGCCAGAATGTCCCGATAGGCATTCTCAGCGGCCGCAAGTTGGCCCCCCTTGTGGTAGCCAACCGCGACCGCAAACAGCGTCTCGACATTGGGCGACGGGGCGGCAGCCGGTCTTGGATGGGCGCCGCCTCGATTGGCATGCTCTGCAGCCCTGCGATCTTTTCGGTTCATGGCAGAGTCTGGATAGCAATTTTCCGGATCGCTTTAAAGGCATCCATGCCACAGCGGAAGTTCGCGCGGCCCCCTGGAGCGGCCCCACAATCATCCTTGGGTCAATTTCTGAACCCAGAACTGATACATGTTGATGAACGTCTCGGGATACTCGGCCTCGAAAGCGTCCCACAGGTCGAGATTGGAGAGATCATTGTCGGCAGGGTATAGGGTTCGAAATTGGCGGAGGATCTTAGAGCCGACATTGAATCCGAGAAACTTGAGATCATTTTCGCGGAGAAAGGTCGCGATCTGCGGGAGCGTAAAGCGATGCTCCTGGACGTGGAAGAGAAGGTCACGGCATTCGCTGGTCGTAAAAAAGTCGATCATCGTGAACACGGCGCGCCACGCAATATCGTCAATGCGCATCAATTCTTGCCGGCAGGCACGAATACCGTCCGCCGTCGCGGTATAGCCCTGCGCGGCAATCCACTTCTGTACGGCAACAATGTCTCGCCTCGCGCGCTCGCTGTACAGGCCGACATACATGAACCCCCGAGGACGCAAGATCGACGCGAGCACGCGCCATCCGGTCATCGGCTCGGCGAGATGGTGCAACACGCCGGACGAAACAATGACGTCGAAGGTGTTGCCGATCCGTCCAAGCTCCAGAATATCGGCTTGGCCGTATTCGATGTTGGTCAATCCGGCCTCCGCGCCTTTCGCTTTTGCGTAGGCAAGACTTGACAAGGCGAGGTCAACCGCCAACACCTTAGCGCCCTGGAAGCGCCGTGCAAAGTCTATGGACTGCTGGCCGGTGCCACACCCCGCCACCAGAATGTCGAGCTGAGGCTGTGGCTTCCGGCTGCCGATCGCTTGATGTGGAAACTCACGCTGCAATTGCGACTCGATCGTGACCGGCGACGCAACCCCAGCACTTTTGATCCAGCGCGGATAAGGGTTTTCTTCGTATTGATGCCTGACCTTGAGGGATACCTCATCGCTGATCGACGTCAGGCGTGGAATGGATTGGCGATATCGTTGCAGAGTCTCATGTTCGTGGGCCTGCCGGTCGAATAGTCCCGACAAGCTGCCGGGCCAGGATTTTCCCGCGCGGACCTTTGTGGGCAGCGAATCCAGTCTTGCGTAAGCGCCGATCGCCGCCAGCCACAGCGGCCGCACTGGAGCATTCGACGTGAGCGCTGCGCAGATCGTGTCCCGCAGTTGGTTCGTGCGGGCGCGCTCTTCCTCCGTGACGGCATAAATATATTCATTGATGAAGCACTGCTGCGCCAGCGCGCCAGCCAATCTCACGACGTTGTCGTCGACAGGGTCCGGCCTTGTCGTTGCAGCATCCAGAACGGCACAGCGGATCGTCGTGAGAAGCCGCTCAAATCTGCGATCAGGAATCTGGAGTGATTCAAGCAGCGCCAACAGCAGCGAATGATTTGCAATCGCCGCCAAACCCTCCGTTCCAAGCAATTCGTGCGCTTCAAGACGGTGCGGCCAAGCCGCACTTGCGCGGTGCAACGCGGGCCCGATCAGCCGGTCTCTTTCCAGGACCCCTATGACCGTGACCAGGAGCTCGGTGGGCCGCGTCCACGCCTCTCGCAAGGCGCGGGCGAGGATCGGTTGCATCTCCTCCGCGCCTGGAAAATATGACCAGCCCTTGACGCGCTGAACGAAGAAGTCCCGTGTTTGGGAGGAGTCCTCCATGAGGATGACGCGACATGCGACAAGGAGAGCAGCCTCGTCATTGCCGGCGGCAACAAGCTCCTTTCCCCGTTCCAGGAGGGCCTCGACAATACGCGGCGGACTGCCGGATTCCGGCGGCAAAATTGAGGGTTTGTTCAGCTTTCGCGTAGCCCGCCGCTCCTTGCGATTCACCATCGGCGCCTCAATTTGGGGCGGTTGCAATGAGGAATGGAAAGCGACGCCGGATCATTCTTTTTCGATCGCTGCGACTGTGAAGCTTTCGGGCGGTTCGCCGCGCCGGTGACGCTCGTACATCGTGATGTAAGCGGATTCAATGTGGCGACGAAATCGGTCGGTGTCGAACAGGGGGTGGGTCCTGCGGTGAGCGGCAAGCTTTGCCTTCACGGTTCCGAGAAGCTCAGGCTCCTTGGCAAGTTTGATCGCAAGCGCCTCGTAATCCGCAAGCGACGTCGTTACAAGCTCGGGCAGACCAATGGCGTGAAGGAGGCTCGCCCCGACGCGACTCGCGAACGTTGATCCCATGCACGTCACGACCGGCAATCCCACCCATAGCGCGTCGCTCGCCATCGTGTGTGCATTGTAGGGCTGGGTGTCCAGAAACAGGTCGGCGAGACGAAAACGCGCAAGATGCTGTTCATACGTTGCCACCGTCGGGGCAATCACGATCCGGTCCGCCGCGATGCCCCGCAGCGCGGCGTGAGCGCGAAGGTTGCAGGCGGCGATCGGATCGCCTTCCTGAATCCAAGCGACGCTGCCGTCGATCTCCCGCAGCAACCGCATCCATGTATCGAATACATGGGGAAGGATCTTGAAATTCTGATTGAAGCAACAGAACACGAAACCATCTTCCGGCAATCCCGCCTCCGCACGAAACGGCGCGTCCGGCCCGATCGCCCGTTTGTCGTCATTGGCCTGAAACGTATCGGGCAAATACACGATCTTTTCTGAATAATAGGGCCGCTGGTCCGGCGGAACGACGATGCGATCGGCAAGCAAATAATCGATGAATTCGGCGCCCATGGTACCGGCATAACCAAGGTAACTGATCTGTATGGGGGCTGGTCGGCTGGCGAGGACCCGACCTCGGAAGTCGTTGGTGAAACCAATGAGATCCACGGCGATATCGACCTCTTGGGCCCGGATCAGATCCGCTACTTCGGGAGCGCTCGTATCGGGGACCTCGATAAAGGTTTCGAACGCGTCATGGAGGCGAGCACGCATCCGGCTTGAACGGTAGGAGCCGAACGAAATCGCGATTGTCCTGAAACGGGAACGATCATGCCTTTCGAACAGGCCAGCCAGCAAGAATGACACCGCGTGATCGCGGAAATCAGTCGACAGGTACGCGACGTTGATCCGGTCATGGCCGCGGTATCCGCCTTGAAGGACAAGCTTCGAGGGCTGCAGATTGAGTTCCGCGACGTAGTTGCGGGCGCATATGAGCTGTTCGGCCGCGGACGATGGAATGCCGATGAACGTGAACGGCAGGGCGGCCGGAAGTCCCTCGGCCACTTTGGCGATGAGGCGCGCGCATTCGGTATCGAGACCGGTCCAATCGCAAAGATGCAACTTGGCATGCAGCCGATTTCCGTGAATGTAATTGAGGTTCGGGTCGATCGACATGGCATTGTCGAATGCCGCGAATGCTTCGCCAAACCGCCGCACCGCCAGGGCAAGGTTGCCGCGTGCCTGCCAGACGGTCGCCGACTTCGGATCCAAGGCAACGGCCCTATCGTAGGCGGCGATCGCATCGTCATTACGCTTCATCGCGGACAAGACGTTGCCGCGCCCGATCCATGCCCCAGTCGAAGCCGGATTTAATGCAACAACCCTGTCATAGGCCAGCAACGCGGCATCGTGGCGGGCCAATTTTGCGCAGACATTACCGCGTCCAAGCCACGCCTCGGGCGTTGCGGGTGCGGTCACAAGCGCCTTGTCGTAACACAAAACGGATTCGTCGTAGCGGCGCAGATCAAACAGCACGTTGGCTCGATTGATCAATGCATCGACATAGTCGGGATGAGCAGCGAGCGCCGCATCGCAATGGGTCAAAGCCTCCTCCAGGCGTCCGAGGCTGCGGAGTGCGGCGGCGACGTTGCTGTGGGCCATAGTGAAATCAGGCTTGAGCGCGATGGCCTTGGTGTAGGTCGCCACAGCGCGTCGTGGCTCGCCCATCTCGAATTGCACGCGTCCGAGATTTGCATATGCTTCCGCGGAACGCGGATTGACCTTGAGGGCGCGCTCGATGAAGCGGATCGCTTCGGTATGGTTTCGACGCTGGCCGTGGACAATCCCCAACATGTTCAGCGCATCGAACTGCTTCTTGTCGTGCGTCAGGACGAGATTGTAGAGCGCTTCGGCCTCGCCGAGATTCCCGGCATTGTGCGCTCTCAAGGCGCGGTTCAGTGTGTCCAGCAGGTTCACTGAGGGATAACCGATACCGCGATGTAACGGGGGCTTGCTCATCTTTTTCAGGCTGACTGGGGAAAATCCGGGTTCGCCGACCCGAACCGCGACGACGAGACCACCATTCGGATGTCTTTATGTCGCCGGCATCGGTCGCACGGAGGATACTATCCGATCCAGACTATCAAAAGCCGCGTCGCCGGTACAAAGGTCCAGTGGGGCGGGAGTGGGTCGTTCATTTGGGCTTCTTCAAATCGGGTGGCGTCTCGCGTCGCGGGCCCTTGGAGGAAAATCCAGGGACATCGCGACGCTCAACCGCATCAACACCATCGGGTGCGATCAAACCATCGCCGAGCGCAACCCGATAATCGCCTCCAACTCAGTTTGTATTTCGGCGACGGCAGTCAAGTCCGCGCGGCCCCCGCAATGTGCGATCAGTGATGTGCTTCGTGATGGCGACGTTTGATGTGGTGGCCCGTCCCGTACCGGACGTATCCGTAGGTAGGAACCGCCCGGACCGGTGGTGCCTCCGCATTTTCCAAGCAGAACCCACCGCGGCCGCTGACATCCGCCATGCATTGTTCCCTGGTTGCAAAGCCGCAGATCGTGGCTGTGCTGCGATCGAAATATCGGGCGCACCACGGATAATAGGGGGCAGCCTCGCCTGGCCGCGCACCGGCAACCAGCGACGCGGACAACGCCAACAGGAGAATCATCAGTGCTCGCATAGCGGTCTCCTCCTTCTTGCGGTTTGGGGTCCGGAATTCACTCAACACACGTCTAAATGGTGTGAAGCTTTCCGATGGCAAGACGTTATCGGCTGACCCGGCAAGGGTCAAGCGAACGATCGGCCGCCAACGATCCGCCGCCCACTGTCGGCAGGGCAACGAGTTGAGGTTAACATCGGAGTAGTCCGAGGATTTGGAGCAGGTAGCCTGGATCCCATGAGGCACGTTTTCGCCGTCGTTTGATGGATAGCTTGTCGTTCGCTTGCCGTATCAGGTTGAGGGCGAAGTGGCGGACGACGGCCATATTTTTGGCCCCATGACCAACCCGCAGGCGGGATTGGTCTTCATTGAATGTCATGTCGAGCGTCCAGTGGAGGTTGTTCTCGATGGCCCAATGGCTGCGCACGGCATCCGCGAAGGCCTCGGCGGCAAGAATGCGAGACGAGATGTAAGAGCGCCGTTCGGTCTCGATTTTGTCGCCGCGTTCGATCCGGCTTTCGACTATCGCGATGGTGGTGAGCTTGGGGAAGCGGAATGCTCCCGGATAGGAACGCTCTGGGGTCATCCAGTCGACCTCGTGGGATACCGTATGGGTTCGGATTTCGAGCCTGCCATGGCCCTTCTCGACGACCTGCGACCGCTCGACCTGGTTGGACGGGACGGTATCGAAATAGCTTTTGATTTCGGCATGAAGCGTCGGCTGATTGTCCTTCACGGCCAGAAGGTAGTCGGCTTTGGCATCGAGGATGCCCTGAGCGATGTTCGGATTGCATCCCATGGCATCAATTGAGACCAGGGCGCCTTCGAGGTCGAGGCGTTCCACCAGCGCCGGAATGGCGGTAATCTCGTTGGATTTTTCGTCGGTCGCTTCCTGGCCCAGCACCAGCCGGCGGGTGGTGGCGAACGCGGAGACCAGATGCAGGGCTTTGTGCCCGCGCTTACGGTCGTGGCTGCGCCGCGAGGTCTTGCCGTCGATCGCCACCAGGTCAGGCTTGTCCGGCCAGCATTCGGCCACCCATGAGGAAAAACAGGCCGCAAACAGCTCCGGATTGATCCGATTCATGACCGTCCGCAGCCAATCGGCGCATGGGATGCCGAAGTGAAACTCGGAGAACGGCCGCAACAACGACAGGTGCGCTCCACCCCAATCGACGATGTCGTCATAGTCGTCGCCGCTCGCGATCGTGCCACACACCACCAAAAACAGCACCTCGCGTAGCGGATACGCGACCTTCCACGATTGCCGCGTATCCTGGATCGCCCCCAAGTGATCGAGCAACAGCCGCAATTGCGGTTTGGCGGACAACGCTTCCATCGGCGCCTCCCGAATCGGAAGCCCCAAGGGAATCAGTTCCGCCGAACCGGCGGAAGAGGCCACCCCCGCCACGTCAAGACAAAATCCACGTTAACCTGACCACGTCGCCCTGACACTGTCGGTCGCCCACTTGACCGCTCGCCGCGTGAGCCGATAGGCTTCCGTTTGGTAATGCGGTTGCAACGTGCAAATGAGAATTTTAGTTCCGATCGCAACCGTCGGGTGTCTCGCAAATTGACATTGTGCGACGATCGCGCCTTAATCCTATCGGATCGCGCGGAAAATACAGGTGCATCATGCCTGGCAAAACGGAAATTCCTCAAACTTGCACTTCGCGCCATTCTGCTTGCGGACACGGCCGGCAGAATGCCAGCACCAGCGGCCTCGTGCCGGGTCCGGGGGCGCTGTTGCTTTCACTCGCAGTTGTCGCTTGTCCTGTTGCGGCTTACGCCAGTCCGTGCGGCGACCAAATCGCAAGATTGGAGGCGGCGCAAAACGGCCTAGGGGAGGCGCCGTATGCTCGGCAATCCATTGGAGCGCAACTGCACCACCAGCCTACGCCCGGGGCCGTCGCTAACGCGGAGTTTGAAGCTAGAACCCGGTTGAACGCGGCACTTGCCGACGCCAGAAAACTAAATTCCGAAGGCAAAGACTCCGAATGCCTCATTGCACTTGAGAAAGCTGGCGTGCCGCTCAGAGGGCCGTGACGCGTCCATCCGTCTTCGCATCATTTCTGCTTCACCGCCGCCTCTCGCCGTCCATATAGCATCGTAATGTTGATGCGCCGGTTGACGTAGCCTTCCTTGAAAGTGATCCGATCCGTCTCGTGAAAAAGGTCGGAGTCGAAGATGACGGCCCGGTTCGCTCGGTACGGAACGGTCAGCGACTTCGCCCCCGACTCTGTCAGAAAATTCCGGATCGTTTGGCCTGCATTTGGGTTGTTGTATTGGGCAAATGTCCAGTCCAACGGCGCGGGTCTGTCATAAATGACCAAGCCTCCACCTTCCGGATTGACATTGGCTTCATCCGGCGTGATCCAGAAATTCACGTTGACGGCCGCGAAGTCGGCATGGACGTTGATGCCCTTGAGGCGACTGTCGTATTTGAATCCCCACCAGCGGAGCAGGGGATGCTCGCCTACGATGGCGGGATAGGCACCCCGCAGCTCGTCGGCGATTTGCGCCACCAATGGACAGGCAAACCCATGCTCCGGCATCGCCCCGAGATAGCCGTTCGGGTAGACCATGTGCCACATGGTCGAGCGCCAGCAGTATTGCTGGAGCTTCTTCAACGCTTCGTCGGTTAGGAGATTGTCGATCACGGCGACCTGGGGCGAGTTCGTCTGCCACCGCGCCGCGATATCGCCGGCGGAGCTGTCGGGGTTGACTGCGCGGCCGGTCACCCGGCTGCCCTCCTCAAGGTGAAATGTAGGGGCAGCGCCGGAGCCTGAGACATTGGCGCCCTTCAGGTAGGTACGTTGCTCTTGGTCGTGCTGCGCCTTGTGCGGCTGTATTTGCTCGCGACCGGTGACGGCTTGTGGCCGGCCATAAGCCAGTTCGGCATGGCGCCTGAACCACGGGATGCTCTCCGTGGAGAGGCCCTTATCGACGAGGACAAGGCCCAGGTTCTTGAGCGCATCCGCCATGTCCGGCTTCAGCGCCAGCGCGCGCCGATAGGACGCTTCAGCCTCATCAAGCTTGCCTTGTTCAAACAAAGTATTGCCGAGATTGTTGTGCCCGGCGGCGGCAATTGGCGCGACAGTAGTGACCATCCGAAACGCCGCTTCGGCGTCAGCCACCCTGTTTTGGCCCTTGAGCACAATGCCCAGGAGAAAGTTGGCATCCGCGTGATTGGGCTGCTCTCGCAAAATGCTGCGGCAAATTTGCTCAGCCTCGGACAACCGCCCGGTTTGAAGTTGGCGCCCGGCCTCTTGCAGCGCGAATTGTAGCGTCGAGGCATTCGGGGACGGAGCAATCATGGCGGAGCCTCGCATTGCCGCATGGACCACAGGGCCGCCCAAATAATAAGCAATTTTTAGACAGAGTTGAAGCCCCAATTTCCTGCTCCCAAAAAGGGTGGCGGCGGCTTGAGCCGGCCGACGGCGCAATACGCCCGACCATGCAGAATGTCGGGGCAACCCCACCCGCGATGGATTTAAACGATGTCCGAAGCGATCTTGCATTCGATGGCACACGATCTTTTGAAGAATTCTGTCGAAGCGTCGCAAGACGCGTCGTCAGCCGATCTGGTAACTGCGTCTGCGTTCGTGGTACCATCGATCAACCAAAGGTTGCCCTGGGGGGGGGAACGGGGGTGATCAAAAAAGTGTCCTCAAAGATTGAGAGACCGACGATTGGACGCTGATCTGCCCCGCGCCCCCGCCTGCAAGCGGTTGAAGCTCGGTGGCGGCCCAAACAGCACTTTGATCGCCGAACCAGGGAGACCGATAGCTCATGTCCGTGGCCGGTTTTGCGCTGAAACGTCCCTATACGATCGTAGCGGCCATGATGCTGGTGTGCCTGCTCGCGATTGGCGCCGTCCAACGCATGCCGATGGATATCTTTCCGGAAATCGACATCCCGGTCGTCAGCGTCGTTTGGACGTACAACGGCATGAGCGCCGAAGACATGCAGAATTGGATTCTGCAGCTTCACGAGCGCCAACTCGCGTCTCTGGTTGACGATATCGGGCGGATGGAGGCGAACGCCTATCAGGGCGTCGGTGTCATCAAAGTCTATCTTCACGAGGGCGCGAACGTCAGTCGCGCGGTGTCGCAACTGGCCAGCAGCGCGCTAGTCGTGCTGAAATATATGCCGCCCAACATTACGCCGCCGCTGATTCTGCGGTACGGCGCCACCGATGTCCCGATCATTCAGATCAGCATCGCCAGCAATTCGCTCTCCGACACGAGGCTCAACGACCTCGGTCAGAACATCATTCGCCCGGATCTCGCGGTGGTGCGTGGCGCGTCGGTTCCTTATCCCTACGGCGGCAAGCCCCGCATCATCATGGTCGACCTCGACCCGAAGGCGCTGCAGGCACGCGGTATGTCACCGTCCGAATGTCTCCAACGCCCTGCTCGACCAAAACGTCATCTTACCGTCGGGCGACGTGAAAATCGGCGCCAAGGACTACACGGTGGCGATGAATAACAGTCCGAACATCATCTCGGTCATCAATCAATTCCCGATCAAAGCGATCGACGGCAACATGGTCTTTGTGGGCGACATCGCCCATGTCCACGATGGTTTTCAAGTGCAAACGAACTCGGTGAGCATCGACGGCCAGCCCGGCAGTCTGATGCTGGTGCGCAAGACCGGCGGCATCTCGACGCTCTCGGTGATCGACGGCATCAAGGAGGTACTGCCGGAAATTCAGCGATTGATGCCCGCCGGCGTGACCTTGAAACCGATCTTCGACCAGTCGATCTTCGTCAAGGCCGCCCTCAACAGCGTGCTGATGGGGGGAGCAATGGCGGCCGGGCTAACCGGGCTGATGATCCTGCTGTTCCTTGGCAATTGGCGGCTGACCGTGATCATCCTGGTATCGATCCCGCTGTCGGTGGTTACCGCGCTCCTGGTCATGTATTTCTTCAAGCAGACCCTGAACACCATGACGCTCGGCGGCTTTGCGCTCGCCACCGGCATCCTGGTCGACGACGCGACCGTCGTGATCGAGAATATCGAGCGCCATGTCGGGCTCGGCAAGAGCATTGAGTCAGCGATCATAGACGGCGTGCAGGAGATTTTACTGCCGACGTTCCTGTCGACCCTATCGATCTGCATCGTTTTCGTGCCGGTCTTCCTGCTTCAGGGAACCGCCAAGTATCTGTTTTCGCCGTTTTCGCTCTCGGTTGTGCTTTCGCTTCTGGCGAGCCTGGTGTTGTCGCGTACGCTGGTGCCCGTGATGTTCATGTATCTGATGCGCTCGTCGGTTGAGCAGCATCACGGCGCTGCAGCGGCAGCGCCCGGCAACCGGCTCGGCCGTTCGTTATATGCAATACATCTGCGTTTCGAGGCCGGGTTTAATGCGTTCCGTGAATATTATCGTTCGGGACTGGCCTGGGTATGCGCAAAGCCGTCGCCAACCGTCGCCTTCTTCGTATTGCTGATGGGGGTCTCGGTACTGTTGTTTCCGGTGCTCGGAATGGATTTCTTCCCGCAGGTCGATGCCGGCCAAATGCGGCTTCACGTGCGGGCTCCGGCGGGCACGCGGCTCGAAGAAACGCAGCAGTATTTCAACCGGGTGGAGGCGGAGATCCGCCAGATGGTCGGCAGCGACCAGGTCGACGTCGTACTCGACAATATCGGGCTGCCTTATAGCGGCATCAACATCGCGCTGAGCGATTCCGCAACAGTCGGTCCGATGGATGGCGAAATCCTGGTGTCGCTGAAGGAAAGCACATTCTCCGACCGCGGCCCACGTCGCCACTCTGCGTCGAGAACTGCCGGCAGCGATTCCCCGGACTGGAGTTTTTCTTCCAGCCGGCCGACATCGTCAATCAGGTGCTGAACTTCGGTCAGCCGGCGCCGATCGACATCCGAGTCTCCGGCCCCAACAGCGAAGAAGCCTACGCACTGGCGGCCAAGCTTGTGCGTGAGCTACGACACGTGCCGGGAGTGGTGGACGCCCATGTCTTCCAGGTACCGGATGCGCGCTCGCTCAATGTCGATGTCGACCGCACCATGGCGTTTCAGGTCGGCATGGATCAGCGCAGTACGGCCGATAATCTTCTTGTGACTCTCAATTCCAGCGCCCAGATTGCTCCGAACTTCTGGGTCAATCCGCAAAGTCGGCGTGAGCTATCCGTCTGGTGGTGCAGCAGCCGACCTATCAATTCGGCTCGACGCAGGATCTTGTGGACACTCCCTCTGACGATGGAGGATGGCGACCAAAGCGCAGATGCTGATGAATGTCGCCAAATTTGGACGCGGCAAAGTCCCCCTTGTAACCTCGCAGTTGAATATTCGCCCGGTCTTCGACGTTAACGCCGATGTGCAGGGTCGGGACCTGAACTCCGCGGCAAACGCCATCGACGAGGTCATCGCCGCAAACCGACCAGATCCTTCGAAGTCAATTACCGTGACGCTGAGCGGCCAGGTTGAAACCATGCGCGAGAGTTTTCGGGGGTCTCTTCACCGGCATTGGCCTTGGCCGTGGTATTGGTATTCCTGTTGCAGGTGATCAATTTCCAAAGCTGGATTGATCCGGTGATCGTGCTCATGGCGGTGCCGTTCGCGCTCGGAGGAGTGATGTGGATGCTGTTTGTGTCGCAGACCCACATCAGTGTCCCGGCGCTGATGGGCACCCTGATGTGTATCGGCGTGGCCACCGCCAACAGCATTCTGGTGGTAACTTTCGCGAACCAGCGTATGGCGGCCGGCGACGACGCCTGGACGGCAGCTGTCGCGGCGGGCTACACGCGGCTGCGGCCAGTTTTGATGACTGCCGGTGCGATGGTGCTCGGCATGATCCCGATGTCGCTGGGTGTAGGCGAGGGCGGAGAGCAAAACGCGCCGTTCGCCCGCGCGGTGATCGGCGGCCTCTTGTTTGCGACCTTGCGACGCTGATTTTTGTGCCCGCGATGTATCGGCTGCTGCGCGATCGCCGGCTGCTTCCGGCGGACCGTCTACGCGAGGTTGGCGATTGGGGCTGGCGGAGCCACAGCGCGCGCCGTCGCGGCGATAGGCCCCATGCGGCCCCAACGCGAAAATGGCAGTATTGGGATTACTGGACTTGCCGCTCCGGCCGCGAAGGAGCCGATTTAAATGTCTGTCGCTGGTTTTGCGCTCAGGCGACCGTATACCGTCGTCTCGCTGCTGATTCTGGTCTGTCTCATTGGGGCCGGTGCTTTTCTGTCGGATGCCCGTCGACATCTTTCCTGAGATCGATATCCCGGTCGTCAGTGTCGTCTGGACCTACAATGGTATGGCGCCGAGGACATGCAGAACCGGATTCTGCAGCTCCACGAGCGCCAGCTCGCTTCCCTTGTGGACGACATCTCCCGGATCGAGGCTAATGCCTATCAGGGCGTCGGGCGTCATCAAGGTCTATCTTACATGAAGGCGCCGATGTCAGTCGGGCAGTTTCGCAGCTCGCCAGCAGCGCGCTGGTGGTATTGAAATACATGCCGCCCAACATCACGCCGCCATTGATCCTGCGGTATGGGGCAACCGACGTGCCAATCATTCAGATCAGCATGGCCAGCACGTTCGCGATCCGATACTTCCCTCAACGATCTTGGCCAGAACATCATCCGCCCGGACCTCGCGGTGGTGCGCGGAGCCTCGGTTCCGTATCCGTATGGCGGCAAGCCGCGCGTGATCATGGCCGACCTTGACCAAGACGCCATGCAGGCTCGCGGCCTGACACCGTCCGACGTGACGGAGGCGCTGCAGCATCAGAACGTCATCCTGCCGTCTGGTGACGTCAAGATCGGCAGCAAAGACTACACGGTCGCGATGAACAATAGCCCGAACGTCATCGCAGCGATCAATAACTTTCCGGTCAAGCAGATCAACGGCAAGACCGTATTCGTTCGCGACGTCGCGCATGTGCATGACGGCTATCAGGTGCAGACGAACTCCGTCAGCGTGAACGGCGCTGCCGGGCGCGCTGATGCTGGTCCGCAAGACCGGCGGCGTGTCGACACTCGCGGTTATCGACGGCATCAAGGATGTGCTCCCGGACATTCGCCGGCTGATCCCGAGATGACGTGACGCTGACGCCGATCTTCGATCAGTCGATCTTCGTCAAAGCCGCCTTGAACAGCGTGATCATGGGAGGGCTGATGGCGGCCGGGCTGACGGCCCTGATGATCCTGCTGTTCCTCGGCAACTGGCGGCTGACATTGATCATCCTGGCATCGATCCCGCTTTCGATCGTGACCGCGATCCTGGTGCTCTATGTCAGCGGCCAAACCCTCAACACGATGACCCTGGGCGGATTTGCGCTCGCGGTCGGCATCCTGGTCGATAATGCCACGGTGGTGATCGAGAACATCGAGCGTCATGTCGGCCTCGGCGAGCGGATCGAGCAGGCGATTCTCAATGGCGCGGCGAGGTCGGCGTTCCGACCTTCCTGTCGACGCTGTCGATCTGCGTCGTCTTCGTGCCGGTCTTCCTGTTGACCGGGGTTGCAAAGTACCTGTTCTCGCCGTTGTCGCTCTCTGTGATCATTGCGCTTGCGGCAAGCCTGGTGCTCTCGTTCACGCTGGTGCCGGTGCTGTTCCGCGCCCTTATCCGCGCTCCTGCGCACCGAGAATGCTCGCCGGCTCGGCGCCGGGCACGCGGATGCACCCGTCGGCCGCGCCGCCCGATGAAACCCTTTCCGCTCGATCCATCGCCAGTTCGAACACGGGTTCGAGGTATTTCGCGAGGTTTATCGCAACACCCTGGCGTGGTCGGTCGACCGGCCGGTGGCGACGAGCGGATTCTTTTCGTGCTGTTGATCGTGGTGTCTTGCTTTTTATTTCCCCGCCTCGGAATGGACTTCTTCCCACAGATCGACGCCGGGCAAATGCGGCTGCATGTTCGGGCGCCGCCGGGGACGAGGCTCGAAGCGACCCAGAAATATTTTCGCGCAGGTCGAGGCGGCGATTCGTCAGATCGTCGGCAACGATCAGATCGAGGTCATTCTCGATAACATCGGCCTGCCGTACAGCGGCATCAATATCGCGCTCAGCGACACCGCGACGGTCGGTCCGATGGACGGCGAAATTCTGATCTCGTTGAAGGAAAAGCACACGCCGACCCCCGAGCATATGGCCGACCTGAGGCGCGAGCTGCCGCAGCGTTTTCCCGGAGCTTCAGTTCTTCTTCCAGCCGGCCGACATCGTCAACCAAGTGCTCAATTTCGGTCAGCCGGCGCCGATCGACATCCGCGTTTCCGGTCCGAACAGCGACTCCTCCTACGAGGTCGCATCCAAGCTTGTGGCGGATCTCAAGCGCGTGCCCGGCATCGTCGACGTTCACGTATTTCAGGTTCCCGATGCGCCTTCGCTGAAGATCGATGTCGATCGCACGCTTGCCGGCGAGGTTGGGCTCGGCCAACGGACGGTTGCCAACAATCTTCTGGTGACGTTGAACAACAGCGCGCAGGTTTCGCCGAACTTCTGGGTCAATCCGCGCAACAGCGTGAGCTATCCGCTCGTTGTCCAGACGCCGACCTATCGGATCGACTCGGCCCAGGATCTCTGGACCGTTCCGGTGACGGCGTCGGTGCCCAATGAGAGCACCGACTCGCGGGGTGCAGGGGCCGCGGATCAGGTTCTGATGAACGTCGCGAAATTCGGCAGGGGGAAGGTGCCGATGATCGTTTCGCAGCTCAATATCAGGCCGGTGTTCGATGTTCAGGCGGACGTGCAGGGGCGCGACCTCAACTCGGCGGCGGCGGCGATCGACAAGGTCATCGATGCGGATCGTCCAGATCCGTCGCAAGTCGCATCACGGTGACGCTCAGCGGCCAGGTCGAGACCATGCGGGAGAGCTTCACCGGCTTGTTCACCGGCATTGCGCTGGCGGTGGTCCTGGTCTTCCTGCTGCTGGTCATCAACTTCCAGAGCTGGATCGATCCGCTGATCGTGTTGTTCGCGGTGCCCTTCGCGCTCGCCGGGGTGATGTGGATGCTGTTCGTCACGCAGACCCATATCAGTGTGCCCGCCCTGATGGGAACCCTGATGTGCATCGGGCTGACTACGGCGAACAGCATCCTGGTGGTCACGTTCGCCAATCAGCGGATGGCGATGGGCCTCGATCCGCGCACGGCTGCCATCGAGGCCGGCTATACGCGGTTGCGTCCTGTTCTGATGACAGCCGGGGCGATGATCCTTGGGCATGATCCCGATGGCGCTCGGCGTCGGCGAGGGCGGCGAACAAAACGCGCCGCTCGCCCGAGCAGTAATCGGCGGGCTGCTGTTTGCCACGGCCGCGACCCTGATTTTCGTTCCCGACCATGTATCGCCTGCTGCGGCGGGCGCCCAAAGGTGCCGTCACGCAAAGGAGGCAGTCCGTTGCAAAAGCCTGAGACGACTAATTCGGCAGACCCACCGCAGGGGCCCGCCTTCGATTCATTCGACGATGAAACGGCGGGCTCCGCGCCCGGAGCCCGCCGCGCATGGGCACGTGCCGGTTGCGACCAGCTATGGACCTGGAACTGCGAAGTCGGTTGCGCATTTTCGCCGGGGTATTCGCAATCACTCCTCGCCGTCGCATTCTTCGTCGTACAGCACATCAAGGGCCGCGAGGAAGCGACCCTGGCGGCCGCTACCGCCGTGCGCGCAGAACAGCCGCCTCCAGTCGAGGTGATCAAGGTCGAGCTGGCACCGCCCACCCAGACCTTGACGCTGCCGGGCGAAGTCCGGGGTTGGTACACCTCGACCATCTATGCGCGGGTCAGCGGCTATGTGGCGAAATGGATCGTCGACATCGGGGACCGCGTCAAGAAAGATCAGGTGCTGGCTACGCTCGATACCCCGGAGCTGGATTCCCAGCTCGAGGCGGCCCAGCATCAGCTCGCGGTCGCCGATGCCGAGGTCAAGGTCAGGGAGGCGGATTCAGAATTTGCCAGGACCACGTTCCAGCGCTGGCAAGGGTCCCCCAAGGGCGTGGTGTCCGACCAGGAGCGCGAAGATAAGAAGGCCCAATACGCCGTCGCTGTTGCCCAGCTGAACGCCGCGAGAGCGCGCGTCAGTCAGGAGCAGGCCAATGTCGACCGCTTGACCTTCATGGCCGGATTCAAAAAGGTTACCGCACCCTATGATGGCGTCGTAACCGAACGGCGTATCGACATCGGCGATCTCGTGACGGCCGGCAACACCTTGCTTTATGGCGTCGCACAATACGACGAAGTCCGCGTATTCACCAACGTACCGCAGGGTGTGAGCGGCGATACGGGCGTGGGAACGGTCGTGGGCGTTACCGCGAGCCAATATCCGAAGCGGGTGTTTGAAGGCAAGATCGCGCGGACCAGCGAATTGATCGATCCGCGCGCACGGACCCTGCGCGTCGAGGTCGATCTTCAAAACAAGGATCTCGCTCTGCTTCCGGGAATGTATGTGCAGACCGAATTCCATCTTAAATCCGCGAGCTCTGTACAGGTGCCGGCCAGCGCAATCCTGTTCCGCACCGGCGGTCCGCAAGTTGCAATCATCACCGATAATGGCACGGTGAAGTTCCAGGACGTGACGATCGGCCGCGATAACGGCAACTTCGTCGAACTCGCATCCGGCGTATCCGAGGGCGACAAGGTTGCGCTCAACATCAGCAGCCAGATCGCCGACGGCGACAAGGTGACGGTCAGCGAAAGCGACAAGACCGCCGCGCGGTAGCGGGCCGGCAAGCAGAGGCTTCGGGGGCGCGTGGAGGGCGAGCGCGCGATATCGGAGACGAGGTGCGCTTTCTCGCGAGCCGGGGCAGCGGGGAGGGAATTGGCTATTGCCCCAGGCGGTGGGGGTCGGCAATATGGTGTGGGGAACTACCGGGCGGCCTCGCTTCCGGTTTTGAAATGACGGAACCAGACTTTAAGATTCCGATGGTGGCGGGTCCTAACAGCGCAATTGTTCGCCAATGCGCCGGCCGCCAGGGGTGTAGGGGGAGCGTGCGCGATGGTGACACGATGGCTGGCTTTTTGGCTCATCGGCGCCGCCGTTTGGCTCTCCGGATGTGCCGTCGGTCCGGATTATGAATTTCCCGTGGTCGACGTACCGAAGGTTTTCGGAACGGCGTCCCTGGCCCCAGCGACTCCGGCTCCACCGACCGCGGAGGACTTCGTCCGCTGGTGGCAAATCCTGCATGACAGGGAACTCAACGCGCTCATCGAGCGTGCGATCGTATCCAACCCGGACATCGAAATCGCGCTAGCGAGGGTGCAGGAAGCCAGAACCCAGCAGATCGTCGTCATCGGGGCGATGCTCCCGACGGTCGCCGGCAGCGCAACGACTGCGACCGGGACCGGCACGGACCTGACCAAAGGACGCGCGGCGCAATCGATCAGGGCGGGTGACAGCACGACCGGCCTCAAATCGATTTCGCGAATGGCCGGCTTCGATGCCGGGTGGGAACTCGACCTTTTTGGAAAGTACCAGCGCTTGCTCGAGGCGACGCGCGACGATGCCGAGGCCCAGATCGAACTGCGTAATGAGGTGCTGATCACCGTCATCGCCGATGTGGCCCGCGACTATCTCGAAATCCGCGGCCTGCAATTGCGGCTGGAGATCGCCCGCAGCGACGTCGCGACCGCGCAGAAGACCGTCGATGTGCTCCTGACCAGATTTGATCGCGGACTGTCGAACGAGTTGGATCTCACCCTGGCCAGGCGGCAACTCGCGACCCAGCAAGCGCGCGTGCCGGAGTTGATGGCCGCGGTTTCCGCCGCCGAGAGTCGGTTGGCCATCTTACTGGGTACCTATTCAGCAGATATTACCAAGGAATTGGATCGAGGCGGAAGATTTCCCCATATTCCCGAACGTCTGCGCGCGGGCGTTCCGGTCGACCTGCTGCGACGCCGGCCCGACATTCGTGCGGCCGAGCGCAGTCTTGCGGCCGCGACCGCGCGCATCGGGGTGGCAACCGCCGACCTGTTTCCTTCGGTTGCGCTCACCGCCGGTTTCGGTGCCCAGGGCGGCACCAAGCAGGGCAGCGGCGTCCCGATCCATGGACCGATCTGGTCGTTTGGACCGGGTGCCTATTGGCCTTTGCTGGATTTCGGAAAGCTCGACGCGCTCATCGATATTCAGGAGCAGCGGACACACGAGGCGTACGTCAACTACCGCAAGACCATCATCGTTGCCGTAGAGGAAGTTGATCAGGCGATCAAACAATACCGCTTCGACCTCGCGCAACAGAGGACCCTTGGGGTTGCCTTGACGGCAAGCCGCCGTGCCGTCGACCTCGCCATGGAGCGCTATGAGCGGGGTGTGACGGACTTTCTCAATGTGCTTGACGCCCAACGCCAGCACTATGCGCTGGAGGACCAGAACGCCGTCGCGGAGGGAGTGAGCGTGCTCCAATACGTCGCATTCTACAAAGCTCTTGGCGGAGGCTGGGAGCTTTACGACGAGCTCCCGCCGATTCCGGTGGCGCAACCGGCCATCATCGCTACCGTGCGCCGCCTCGTGGATGGTTGGCATTAGTGCCGGAAGGTTCGAAGTCACGGCGCCGGAGGCTGGGACATTCGGCAGCATCCGGCTCATTCGCGGGGCGTCGAGAGCGAAATCAAATCAAGGAAGCTGCGGGGACCTGCCGAGATCGCAGCGCGCCAACTCGTTTCAGTGGCCGCCGAGGTTGGCCCCGAATCCGTAGCCCCAGCCCGGACCGAGGGTGCCGCCGAAACCGCGGTGATACCACCCGCTCTCGTGGCCTGGGTAGCTTCCGTAACCGGTGGTGCCAAAGCGGCGAGACATCCCGTAACCGTCAAGGCGCGAACCGCGGCTTCCCAAACGGCCTGCCTGGCCGGACCGCCCCAACGATCCGCTATGAAGGCGATGGTTCAAATCGCCACTGCCGAACTCGCCGGACGACGCGCCGTAGGTCTGCGACGCGGCGCCGAAAATAAAGGTTGCGGCGAGCACCGGAGCTAGCCTGCACAACATGGGTAGGTTCCTTTCGATCGATCGCAGCCGGCCGTGGAGCGCACACACGCGCTCCACGGAGCAAACAATCCCGGACTATTGAACATCGCGCTCCGTATTCGGACACGCGCTCGTCGGCAAGTTGCAGCCCTCATCCAGGATTCCTCTGCCCGGCGCGTAAATATAGCCCGGCATTTGGATAAAGGCCGGCTCGCGATAGCCGAAGACTGGGGCCGCCCCGGATGCCCGCGCGTCGCCGAAGACCGGCACGAACTCGCGGTGGGCCATGTATCGGCGGTGCCGCATCGCGGAATGCTCCGCCGAGCGCAACATTCGATCTTTGCCATGGTGAAGTGGCGCTCGGGCTACCGCATCGGTCGCTATGAAGCCCAGCGCGATCACAAGAGCTGCCGCAGACGCGCACAGCATTTTCCGAGGGGTAAGAGAAGTCCTCATGACACGTTTCCTCGCATTCTTTTTTCCGTCAGACGGCATCGCCCCGTCCCACAACGCGAGGTGGGGGGCGGCGGTTCCTGGTTAGCGTGTTCAAAATTACGGGATCACTGGTGAGGGATCACCGGGGGGAAATCTGTTGGGTCGCGCCACCCAAAGCCGCGGCGGTCCGATGAGCCGGACTCATCTCCGTTTCGCCCACATCCTATGCCCGGGAGCCGCAGGACGTCTGCACGCGACCGCCTCAGCCGTTTTCTTCTCAATCGTGTTGATCGTGATTCGTCGAGATGGGGGCCGTAGGAGGCCTTTTTCAGTCGATCCACCATCTGAAAAGTTGCCGAAATGCAACACTCCGAACCGGTAAATTTGGTGGTCACACGGTTGTCACAACTTCGTCACGCGCGACCAATTAGGATCGCCCGTGATCCCTGGGGGGGCCTCGTCGTTCGAGCGCCCGTAATGCTGAGGACGTGAGATGACGATGAAAAATAGACTGCAAATGCTGATGTTGGGGGCATTCGCTGGCGCGGCATTCATGCCGGCCTATGCGGCAGCGCAAGATGCGCAAGCCGACCGGCTGCAGGTGCAGATCAATCAGCTGCAACAGCAGTTGCAGTCCGTCCAGAAGCAGGTCGCCGAGTCCAAGAAAGCCGCCCAACAGGCGTCCGATCAGGCGGCCCAAGCCGCGGCCACGGCCGGCGCTTATGCTCAGGCGCCTGCGGGATCTGCGCATCCGCCTGCGAAGGCGCCCTGGGCGTTGCCGGAAGGCGTCAAGCTCAGCTGGGGCGGCTTTATCGAAGCGGCCGGCGTTTGGCGCAACAGAAACGAAGTCGCCGACGTCGGATCGGACTTCAATAACATTCCTTACCCGATCTCGCCGCTCTTCAATGAGCACGAGTTACGGTTCAGCGCTCGCCAGAGCCGCCTTTGGTTTGGGGCCGACGGCAACATTTCGACGACTCAGGTGATCAAAGCCTATTTTGAGATGGATTTCCTCGGCGCCGCGACGACGGCGAATTCCATCGAAAGCAACAGCTATACCCCACGGATTCGCCAAGCCTTCTTGAACTATGACGACAAATACTATGGTTGGCATGTCCTGGCCGGCCAATCCTGGAGCCTGTTGACCCAGAACAAGGTTGGCATGGACCCGATGCAGGTGAATACGCCGCTCACGATCGACGCACAGTATGTCGTGGGCTTCAACTGGACCCGCAACGCCCAGTTCCGCGTCGTCAAGGATTTGGCTCCCGGCATTTCGTTCGGCGCCTCGGCTGAAAGTCCTCAGGTTCGGTTCCAGACGCCGGGATCGGCTACGCCGCCGGGGCTCACAATCGCGAGCACGAACCTCGGCACCCAGTCCGGTCTGATGGACACGCTCCAATCCTATTCCTTGGACACCGTGCCGGACTTCATTGAAAAACTTGCCTTTGATCCCGGCTGGGGACACTACGAAGCCTTCGGACTGCAGCGGTTCTTCACAGATCGCACCCTGTGCTCCGGACCCGCAAACGCCTTGACGTGTCCCTTGGTGGGCGCCATGTCGAACCATACTACGTTCGGCTGGGGTGTCGGTGGCTCGGCGCTCGTTCCGGTCTTGCCAAAGTTCCTGGATCTCCAGGGCAGCGTTCTATACGGCCAGGGCGTTGGCCGATATGGTTCGGGACAATTGCCTGACGTGACATTCGCGCCAAATGGTTCGTTGACTCCCGTGACGGCACTCCAAGCGATGGTGGGCGCGGTGGCTCATGTCACCCCGGAACTGGATATTTATGCTTATGCCGGCCTCGAGCGCGATGATGCAAATTTCGCCACCGTGGCTGGCACCGCCTTCGGCCTGGGCAATCCTGCCTATTCCAATTCTTTGTGTTTCACTCAAAGTTTTGCGACCCCCGCCGCGAACGGCGCAGGGGTGCCCCAGAGCCCCGTCAGCGGTTTGTTAGCCAACGGCACCTGCTCGGTGAACGTCAAGCAGCTCGACGAGATCACAGTCGGGTTCTGGGACAACCTTTACAAAGGACCGGTCGGCCGAATCGCAGCTGGCGCGCAGTTCGAATACATCCACCGCGATTCCTTTAACGCCGTCGGTATTGCTAGTGGCCCCTTGAAGGGCTCGCTTACAGCGCCATCAACCGACGAGGCGATCGCGATGGTTTCGTTGCGCTATTATTTCCCCTGAGCGACGCGTCGATCTGACGCCGTGCACGATCTGCGAACCGCCCAGCCAAAAGCCGGGCGGTTCTTTTTTGTATCCATGCGGGCTCGCTACCGGCGTCTTCTCTTGGATCGCGCAGCATCCCCATTCGATTCGCCCAACGCCGGACAACGCCGCGTTGCAGCGCGTTCCGGGCTGACGCTTCAAGACTTGGCTTTTGTTGCCGATCTGCAACACTCGATCTAAAAATCGTCGTATTTAGCGTAATACAGCGGCTAAACGGTGGGCGCCGCTTGACGGCCGTTATGTCTACCAGGATATAACCAGCGTGGGGTACCTCTTGGGGGCATGTATGGCTAATTTGAAGGACTTGACCGGCGCGTCGAACAAACGCGCAGCCGCGAAGGCGTGGCCGCCTCGTTGGCCTGTTTCAGCGGCGGTTTCCACAGCACTGCTTGTCGGACTTGCTGGCGCCGGCTACGCGGCAGATGCCCCCTTGATGCCGATGAAGGCTCCGGCCGATCCGCCCCCGCCGGCGAGTTGCAGCGACCTGACAGGATTTTTTCTCACCGACTGTCAGCTAAAATATTACGGCATCAGGTTCTTCGGCAACATCGACGTTGGCTACGGTTACCAAACTCACGGCGCGCCGTTCGACCCAAACTTCACAACCGGCGCTTCCTACTTCCTGCAGAAGATGAATCGAAATGCGATGTGGGGCATCGCGCCCAGTGGATTGGGTCAGTCGAGCCTGGGCTTCCGAGTCACGGAGCCGCTAGGGGGCGGCTGGTCGTTCGTGGGAGAGCTTGAGGCCGGATTCGATCCGTATTCCTTGCAATATGCGGCCTCTCCAATGTCGCTCCTTACAAATACTGGTATTCCGGTCGCCAATCAGACAACCAACGGCGATTCGAGCCGCGCAGGCCAATTTTACAATGGTCAAGGTTTTGTCGGCCTAAGCTCGGATACCTACGGCACCTTGACCTTCTTGCGGCAGAACGCGCTGACGCTGGACGGCGTCAACGCTTACGACCCAATGGCTGGCGCATACGCTTTTTCGCCAATCGGCTTTTCCGGAGTCGTCGCCGGCGGTGGCGATACCGAGAACGCGAAATACACGACGGCGGCGAAATATCGTGTGAACGTCAGCAACTTCCGCATCGCTGCGCTCGGGCAATTCGGCGGCTACAACGACAACAACGGCTCGAAGGGTGCTTGGGAAGGACAGTTTGGCGGCGACTTCCGTATTGGCCCCGGTACGCTTTCGCTTGATGGCATCTATGATTACACCCAAGACGCCGTGGCTCTATCTCTTTCCGGTGCGCCCACCAACAACTTCGGCGTCCCGACCGCAACGATGCTGCCGCAAACCCTCACCGCGCAACTCTCCAACAACACCGCCGTAATGGCCCTCGCAAAATACACCGTCGACAGGCTCAGGCTCTATGCCGGTTACGAATGGATGCAATTTGCGCCGCCCAGCGATCCCTTCACCGTCAAAGGCACTGGCTTTACCGATATCGCAGGCGACGCGATTTGTATGGGCTGCAATACGGCCATAGGGGGCACCAACATAAACAGCACTGCCTTCAGTGCGAGCGCTGGCTTCAAGGACAAAATCCTGCAAGTCGTATGGACCGGCGCGAGATATTCGCTGACTGATAGCGTGGATGTGGTTGGCGCCTACTACCACTACGATCAGAATAACTTTGCTCTCAGCACCGCCAACCTGACCGCGTGCGCCAACCTGCCGGCTGCCAAGAACAACTTTTGCGCCGGCACAATGGACGCAGCTTCGGGTCTGATCGATTGGAGATTTGCGCCGAAGTGGGACACCTACATTGGTACGTTTTTCTCGCAGTACAATGGCGGACTGGCCAACGGCTACCTTGCCCGCAACAACGTTGCCACGACGGGCGGCGTTCGCTTTCGCTTTTAGGGAATCGCGACCCGAACACTTGACCCGGTCAACCTGCCATATCTGACGCCCCTGGAGGCGATGCCATGAAAAGATCCTTTGTTGCTGGTTTTGCTTTAGCTGCGGTTATCGGGCCTGCCGCCGCCGCGGACATGCCGCTCAAGGCTCCGCCACCTCCCGAGGTCGTGAGTTGGACTGGCCTTTATATCGGTGCAAATGTCGGCGGAGGTTGGGGGAGGTCGTCGTGGTGCACCGATGCGGCACGCGTTTCCTGTCTTTCCGCGATTCCGGTCGACGTGGGAGTTGATAGGGCAGGCGGCACGCTCTTCGGCGGCCAGGTTGAGGCGCGGTGGCAATTCAGCAATTGGGTTATCGGCGCGGGAGCGATGTTCGATGCGATGAAAATGGCGCCGCATGATTTCTCTTGCTTGTCGTCTTCCACGACCGCGCCATGCGGCGGTGTCGCCATCGCCAACCGCGTGCGCACCACCTCTTTCAACAACCTCTACAGCGCGACCGGACAGTTGGGTTATGCCTGGGGCAGCGTGTTGGCTTACGGCAAGGGTGGCTGGGCCGGCTCCAGGATCGATTTCGGCGAGAACAACACGGTTATCGGCGGCGCAAATCTGGTATCGGACGTCAGCGCAGACGGCTGGACCGCCGGGACAGGAGTGGAATATATGGCCGGCCCCCACCTGACGGTAGGGCTTGAATACGGCTATTACCAATTCGAACACGGTACGAACATCCTGAACATCAGGAATACGGCCGCAGTTCTGATACCGTGCGCATTCTGCAACATCAATTCGACCGTGCAAAGCTTAACAGCCCGGATGAATTACAAGTTCTGAGTTCGCCGCTGATTTGATCTACATAACCTTTGCCGATTTCCGAGCGATCACGTTGCGGAGACATACGCCGGCTGCCGGATGAGGTTGTTACTAGCCCCTTTGGGTAGTCTGTCGTCGCGATCTAATGTGCGCCCTGTCGGCAATGTTCGCTGCTGGCGGATGCCGACATGCCGTTAAATCTAGATCGGCAGCCGATGACCTTCAGCAGATATAGCCCTTTTCAGCCACCGAAGGAGCCTGCTTCCACCACCGGAATCGCATGGAAGCGCCATGGCCTGGGGACGCCTTGCCCCTAATGCGCACGGCATTTGCGATCGGCAGTAATCCAGCAGCCGGCCCACGCGGCCAGTCACAGAGTGCTTGGCGCACGAGCCGCGATCTTACGCCGGTCGTGCCGAGCCGCTGGTGATCGGCGACGTCGCTACGGTACCTTGCAAGGTCAAGCATTAACGGCCACGGCGCCCGGGTTCGCCTACCGAGATTGCGAAGGCACTCAGGATTGGCCAGGCAAGCGTGTGTCGCGTGTTGTGGGTGCCCGCGCGAATTCGACAGGACCGTGCGGCGGCGCCGAGCAACCGCTATCTAGGGTCAACGACAACGATCACGGTGTGGATGATAGAAGCAGTAACCATGGCCGGGACGGTTATATCCTTTGTCGCTCCAATGCACGAGGTCGAGTTTGGCGTTGGTCGGACCACCCATCGTGGTTCCGTAGGTCGGTGCCGCAAAACCGGCCGAAGTTGTGACAGCAAAACCGACGAGAGTGGCGATCACCACTAGAGTCATACGCATTGATTTCCTCCTTCGCTTGTTAGCACTCAAAATAAACTATGCCGCCTCCTAATGGTTGCGGCGAGCGCGTTGCCCACGGCAGAGCCACGGCGATATGACCCACCAAATATAACGTAGCAGCACTTTTAGTGTCAAACGCGGTCACGGCGAGATCGGTCATGACGATAGTTATGCTCGCGCATCGGGGAGGTGCCGGAAGGGGCGGCACGAAGGCACAATCAGGCCAGGAAATTAAGGACTCGGTAGCGTCCTGTCGGCCCGAGCACGACGCCCTAATTGTGACACACCGATTTTTCGCTACTGTGGCCCAATTGCAATAGAAGATTGCATCCCAAGGGTGTATGGCTCTTGGTCAAAGTCGTATCATTGGGCTGGGGGACGTCATGAAAAAAGTGTTGGTTGCGGGAATCGCGCTCGGGTCATTCTTTTGCGGGCCGTTGATGGCAGCGGACATGCCCCTCAAGGCGCCACCTCTTCCGCCGCCCGTAGTCTACAATTGGTCGGGCTGCTACATCGGCGGAAATGTCGGTGGTGGATGGTCGCATCGGAACGCTGAATTCAGCGGTTCCGCTCATCTCTGATCAAGCGCCTGCATTCGTCACTCTAAATGGCTCGGGTGCGGTCGGGGGCGGCCAAGTAGGGTGCAATTATCAGTTCTCATCATACTGGGTCGCGGGCATTGAAGGCGACTACGACGGAGCAGGCCTCAACGACACAAGGTTCAGCCCCAATCTTACGAGAGCTGGCGTGCCACTTGCAAATGGCGGGATCACGTTCTCGGCGTCCACGAAGTCGTTGTCCAGTGTGCGCGGGCGTCTCGGATTCACGGTATGGCCGAATATGTTGCTTTATGCGACCGGCGGTGCAGCTTGGGTTGATACGAACTTTGGCGGATCGGATGTGTTTCTTGGCGGATGTGCCATCGGAAACTGCGCTATCACCGCATTCTCCTCCACCACAGGCGGCTGGGTCGCGGGCGCTGGTGCCGAATGGGCTCCGTGGAACAACAATTGGTTGGTCCGGCTTGAATATTTGCACTACGGATTTGATGGCACGAGTGCCACTCCGTTCAGGCCTGCTTTCGTCGCCGCACCGCCCACCTTCACTTGGCACAGCCAAGACGTCGATGTGGTTCGCGCAGCCCTAAGCTTCAAGTTTTGGTGACGACGCCGCCGGTGGTGTGACGCGCCGCGCTCAGAACCCCACCACAGCGCCGTAAAGGTCGTATTCGGTAGCGCGCTCGATCTTCACAGTGGCGAATTCGCCGACCCGTAGCGGCCGGCGCGACGTTACGTAGACGGTGCCGTCGATCTCCGGGGCGTCGCCCTTGGTGCGGCCCTTGGCGACCGTTGGTCCCACCTCGTCGATGATGATCTGCTGGCGGGTGCCGACCCGACGCTTGAGGCGCTTGGCGGATATTATCTGCTGGCGCTGCATGAACCGGTGCCAGCGGTCCTGCTTGACTTCGTCCGGCACAGGCGGTGCCACATTGTTGGCGGCGGCGCGGCTGACGGGCTCGTAGCGGAAGCAACCGACGCGGTCGAGCGCTGCCTCGTCGAGCCAGTCGAGCAGGAAGTCGAACTCTTCGTCCGTCTCGCCCGGGAAGCCGACGATGAAGGTCGAGCGCAGGGTGATGTCAGGGCAGATGGCGCGCCAGGCCTTGACGCGCTCCAGGGTCTTCTCCTGGGCCGCCGGTCGGCGCATCCGCTTGAGCACCGCAGGCGCCGCGTGCTGGAACGGCACGTCGAGATAGGGCAGGACCTTGCCGTCCGCCATCAACGGGATCACGTCGTCCACATGCGGGTAGGGGTAGACGTAGTGCAACCTCACCCAAACGCCGAGTTCGCCAAGCGCGGTTGCAAGATCGAGAAAGCGCGCCCGCACGTCGCGGTCTTTCCATCGGCTCGCCGCATATTTGATATCGACGCCGTAGGCGGAGGTGTCTTGGGAGATCACCAAGAGTTCCTTCACCCCCGCCGCGACGAGGCGCTCGGCCTCACGGAGCACATCGGCAGCCGGCCGCGACACCAGATTGCCGCGCAGCTTCGGAATGATGCAGAAGGTGCAGCGATTATTGCAACCCTCGGAAATCTTGAGATAAGCGTAATGCCGCGGCGTCAGCTTGATGCCCTCGGGCGGTAGCAGATCGAGGAAGCGGTCGTGGCGTGGCGGCACCGCACGGTGAACCGCATCAAGCACGCTCTCGTATTGCTGCGGGCCGGTGACGGCAAGCACATCCGGAAACCGCGCCGTGATGCTCTCCGGCTCGGCGCCCATGCAGCCGGTGACGATGACCTTGCCGTTGTCCTTCAGTGCGGCCCCGATGGCGTCGAGGGATTCCGCCTTTGCGCTGTCGAGAAACCCGCAGGTATTGACGATGACGACGTCGGCACCGTCATGCTGGCGGGCAAGCTCATATCCTTCGGCACGCAGCCGCGTGATGATACGCTCGGAATCCACCAGCGCCTTCGGGCAGCCGAGCGACACGAAACTGACGGTCCGCGCCGGACCTGGTTCGGGCACGGTTTTGCGAGTGATTGCATCCACGATGGTCATGGGGGCCGATATAGGCGGTTCCTCGAACGGGTGCGAGCCTTTCTGTTCTAGGATATTATTCCGCAGCGGCGTCGTGGGTGCTCGACTTTGGCGGCTCTTTTTGGTGCGCGCACGGCGACCGGGCTCGTGCGACAAATCGAGGCGAGGGGCTTTCAAGATTTTGCCAACATCGGTAGAGAGTTTGCGCGCTGTCCGCCGGGTGCCCCTGAGGGGTCGGCGTGCGGGGGCGGCACTCGAAAGCGAAAAGTCATTTAGGAGCCTGGCGCGATGAAGATGACCATGATCGCAGCCCTTATTGCATTTCCGGCTCTTGCCATGACGGGCATGATGGGCAGTGGCACGGCGGCCAACGCGGCCGAGACCGCCGGCAAAGACATCAAGGGCCTTTATCTGCTCACCGACTATCCGGCCGTCTCGGTGCGGCCGGGCACCACCTCGACGGTGTCGCTGCGCCTGCAAAATTACGGCCTGCCGCCCGAACGCTTCACCCTCTCGGTCGATGGCACGCCGCCCGGCTGGACCGCGGTGCTGCTCGGCGGCGGACAACCGGTCGCGGCGGCAATGCCGGCCACCGATCAGAATGTCAGCCTTCAGCTTCGAATCGACGTGCCGGCCAATGCTAATCTTGCCGACCAGACCCTCACCGTGAAGGCGGCCGGCGAAGGCAATACGGTCAGCCTGCCGTTGACCATCAGCCTCGCCAAGGAATTGCCGGCAAAGCTGACGGTGACGCCGCAACTGCCATCCCTGCGCGGTTCGCCGAAATCGAGCTTCGACTATACGCTCAGCATCAAGAACGACAGCGGCCGCAACCTCACCGTCAGTCTCGCCGCCACCGCGCCGCGCAATTTCGACACCTCGTTCACCGAGGCTTATGGAGCTCAGGAGCTGTCCTCGGTGCCGATTGACGCCGGCGCCTCCAAGGACGTCAAGCTGAAGGTGCGGCCGCCGTCCTCGGTCGATGCCGGCGACTTCCCGATCGCGATGACGGCAACCGCGGGCGATGCCACTGCGAAGACCGAGCTCACCCTTCAGGTGGTCGGCCAGCCGCGGCTGAGCATTACGGGCACCGAAGGCCTGGTATCGACCCGTGCCACCGCCGGCCAGCAGACCACTGTGCCGGTCCTGATTGCGAACGAAGGCACCGCGGCGGCGGACAATATCGATCTCACCGGCTCGGGCCCGAGCGGATGGAAGATCGAGTTCGACAAGAAGGCCATCGACCGCATCGCGCCGGGCCAGACCAGCGACGTCAACGCCCTCATCACCCCGAGTGAGAAGTCCCTCGCAGGCGACTACATGACAACCATCCGCGCCGCCTCGCGCGGGGAAACGGCCTCCACCCAGTTCCGGGTCACGGTCGCGACCTCGACCACCTGGGGCATGGTGGGCGTCGGCGTCATCGGGGCGGCGCTGTTGATCATGGTCGGTGCGGTCTCGAGGTTTGGACGGCGATGAGCGAGCCCGTCATCACGGCACGCGGCCTGACCAAGCGCTACGGCGAAACCGTTGTAGTCGACGCGTTGGATTTCGACATCCTGCGCGGCGAGACCTTCGGGTTACTTGGGCCGAACGGCGCCGGCAAGACCACCACGATCCTGATGATGCTCGGCCTCACCGAGATATCGTCCGGCCAAGTGAGCGTCGCCGGCCGTGACCCGGTCCGCGAGCCGCTCGCGGTCAAGCGCCGGGTCGGCTATTTGCCCGACGCGGTCGGCTTCTACGACAATATGACGGCGACCGAAAACCTCGCCTACACGGCACGGCTGATGGGGCTCGGGCGGGACGTGCGCGAGCGGCGCATCGCCGAGGCGCTGGCGCGGGTGCGGCTCTCGGACGTAGCCGGCAAGCGCGTCGCCACCTTCTCGCGCGGCATGCGCCAGCGGCTCGGACTCGCCGAGCTCATCATGAAGCAGGCCGAGATCGCGATCCTCGACGAGCCGACCTCGGGCCTCGACCCACAATCGACTCACGAATTCCTCGAGATGATCGCGGCGCTCAAGCGCGACGGCGTCACCGTCCTCATTACCTCCCACCTGCTCGACCAGGTGCAGCGGCTGTGCGACCGCGTCGCACTGTTCCAGCGCGGGCGCATTCTGTTGATGGGGACGGTGCCGGAACTCGCCCGGCAGGTGCTGGGCGCAGGCTTCGTGGTCGATGTCGATGCTGCCGCGGCGCCGGGCAAGTCCGCCAAGGATTTGGCGGCGCGGCTCGGCGCCATTGCGGGCGTCATGTCGGTACAGCAGACCGGTGACATCCACTTCCGCCTCACCGCCGACCACGACGTGCGGCCGGAAGCGGCGCGCGCGGTGGTCGCCGCCGACGGCGCGCTGACGCGTCTCGCGGTCGACGAGCCGAGCCTTGACGCTATCTACACCCGCTTCTTCGAGAAGCAGGGTGCCGACCGCAAGGAGATCCGCGATGCGGCGTGAGGGCTCGCCCTGGCAGGGCATGGGCACGGTGGTGCTCAAGGAACTCGCAGATCATCTCGGCTCGGCGCGGATGCGGGCGCTGGAATGGCTGATGCTGATCACGGCTGCGGTGCCGCTCTATGTCGCCATTACCGGCCTGCGCGATACTACCGCGGAGGATCCGTTCCTGCTGCTCAAGCTGTTCACCGCGGATCGCCCGCCATTCCCGTCCTTCGTGTTCATCCTTGGCCTGATGGTACCGTTGGTCGCGATCGGACTTGGCTTCGATGCCGTGAACGGCGAGCACAACCGGCGTACGCTGTCGCGAATCCTGGCGCAGCCGATCTATCGGGACGCGCTGCTGTTCGGCAAGTTCATCGCCGGCCTCACCACCATTGCCATCAACCTGCTGTGCCTGTGGCTCCTCGTGGTCGGCCTCGGCGTGCTGTTTCTTGGCGTGCCGCCGAGCGGGGAGGAGATCGTCCGTTCGATGGCGTTCCTGCTGGTGACCGTCGCCTATGCGGGGGTCTGGCTTGCGGTGGCGATGCTATTTTCGGTGTTGTTCCGCTCGCCTGCGACGGCGGCGCTGCTGTCGCTCGGCGTGTGGCTGTTCATGACCCTGCTGTGGCCGATGATCGGCTCGATCTTGGCCCAATTGATCGCGCCCCAGGACATCCGCTACGTGATGCTCGGACTGCCGACCCCGGACACGCTGCAATGGCAGGTGGCGCTGTCGCGGTTTTCGCCAAACACGCTGCACGCCGAGGCGGTGCAGGCGATCCTGTCGCCGTCGACGCGCTCGCTCGATCCGGTGTTCCTGGAGCAGCTTCAGGGCGCGGTACGGGGATCGGCGCTGCCGCTGCGCGAAAGCTTGCTGATCGCATGGCCGCAGGCAGTGGGCCTGATCGCCGGTGCGATCGTGCTGTTCGTCGCGGCCTACGTGTCGTTCCAGCGCCAAGAGGTGAGGGCGTAACCTACAGCCCGATATAGGCGCGGCGGACGCGGTCATCGGCAAGAAGTTCGGAACCGCTGCCGCTGATGACGATGCGGCCATTCTCCAGCACGTAGCCGCGATGGGCGAGCGCCAGCGACTGCACCACGTTCTGCTCCACCAGTACGATGGTGAGTCCTTCGCGGCGGTTGAGGTCGCGGATTACCGTGAAGACTTCGTCCACCACCATCGGCGCCAGACCGAGCGAGGGCTCATCCAGCATGACGAGGTGCGGCTGGCCCATCAGGCAGCGGGCGATGGCGAGCATCTGCTGCTCGCCGCCGGACAGCGTCCCGGCCTGCTGGCGCCGACGCTCCTCCAGGCGCGGGAACAACGCCAGAACCCGTTTCATCGCGATGGCCGCCCCAGCGCGCGCTCGGGGCACCACGGCGCCCATTTCAAGGTTCTCGGCGACCGTCATGGTGGGGAACAGCTGACGGCCTTCGGCGACTTGGCCGATGCCCAGATTGCAGATGCGATGTGGCGGCTCGCGGACGATGCTGCTGCCCTCAAGGCTGATCTCGCCGCGAGCAGGCCGGTGCATGCCGAATATTGTGCGAATGAGCGAGGTTTTGCCTGCGCCGTTGGCGCCGACGATCGCCACCACCTCGCCAACGGCGACGTCGAGGGAAACGTCGTCAAGCGCCTGCGCGTCGCCGTAGAACAGGTCGAGATTGCTCACTTTGAGCATGGGCTGCTCAGGCTTGCGCCGAGGCGGCGCCGAGATAGCACGCGATGACCTTATCATCGCGCGCCACCATTTCGGGCGGCCCTTCGCAGATCTTCTGGCCGTGATGCACCACGACGATGTGCTGGGACAGCGCCATGACGGCGCGCATGACATGCTCGGTGAGAAGGATAGCAAGTCCCGTATCGCGGGACAGGTCGGCGAATACCCGTACCATGACATCGATCTCGACCGGCCGCAGCCCTGCCATCACCTCGTCGAGCAGCAGGAGCTTGCGGGCCGGTTGCGAGCGCGCGTGCCGTCTCGAGCCGCTTGCGATCCGGGAGGGTGAGGCTCGCCGCCACCGCATTCGCCTTATCGGCGAGTCCGATGCGCTCCAGGATACGCATGGCGGCGCGGCGTGCGGCGGCCGGCGAGGCGGTGCGCTTGAACGCCCCCACCATGACGTTGTCGAGCACCGTAAGCGCCCCGAACGGTCGCACCACCTGGAAGGTGCGGCCGATACCCGCGCCACAGGCGAGGTCCGGCCGCAGGCCGGTGATGTCCCGGTCGCCGAGCCTGATGGTACCGGCGTCGGGACGAAACACGCCCGCGATCAGGTTGAAGATCGTGGTCTTGCCGGCTCCGTTCGGCCCGATCAGCCCGACGATGGCGCCCGGCGGCACCGTAAAGCTCACCCCGTCGACCGCCTGCAGCCCGCTGAAGCGCTTGGAGATGCCGTCGACCGAGAGCAGTGGCACGCTCACGTCTCGCCCTCGTCGAGCCTCGAGGCGGGCCTTGAGCCACGGCCACAGGCCGGCGGGCTGCAACATCACGATGACCAGCAGCGCCGCGCCGTAGATGAACTGCTTGAGGCCGTTGATGCCGAGGCTCGCGCTGACATTCGTCATCGTCTCGCTGAGCGCCGTCAGCACCACGGCGCCGAGGATTGGGCCGATCAAGGTGCCGATGCCACCGATGATCGGCGCCGTGATGATGTCGATCGAGCGGCTGATCCCGAAGTCGGTGTCGGGATAGAGGTTGTTGTCGTAGAACGCCAAAAGCGTGCCCGCGACCGCCGTCATCACCGCCGACAGCGCCACCGCGCAATCTTGTAGCGGAACACGTCGATCGCCGAGCGCCGGCGCAGCCGCCTGGTCCTCGCGGATCGCCTGCCAATAGTAACCCGACGCGCCAGCGCAGCAGGCCATGCGGCTGAGCGCCAGCGCCGCGAGCGTCAGCACCAGCAGGACGTAATAGAACATCACCGGCGAGCCGCGCAGATGCACGACGTCGTCGCGGGCTCAGCATTTGCAACCGGCAGGAACAGTCCGCTTGAGCCGCCGACCCAATCGAAATGATTGAAGGCGATGCGGGTGAACTCGGCGAACGCGATGGTGAGCAAGGCGAAATAGGTCCCGGTCACGCCGAAGCGGAAGCTCAAGGCGGCGATGACGCTGCCCGGCGACGCCGCCACCGCCATGCCGGCCAGCATTCCGATCCACGGCGCCAGACCATAATGGACGAACAGCCCGCGCTGACATAGGCGCCAAGGCCAACATAAAGCGCGTGGCCGAGCGAAAGCTGGCCGGCGAATCCCATCATGATGTTCCAGGCCTGGCCGAGATAGGCCGAGAACAGCACTACCACCAGGACGGACACCATATAGCCACCGACGAAGAGCGGCAGGACAGCGATCACGGCCAACGAACACGGCCGAGCGCCGCGATTGCCGCGCGGCGCGACAGGCCCGCGAACGGCGTCATGCCCGCCGCCCCAGCAGACCCTGCGGCCGCACCAGCAGCACGATGATGAGGAGCGCGAAGCTGAACATGCTCTTGAGCGAGGGCAGGATGATGAAAGCCCGCCAGCGCTTCGGATACGCCGACCAGGAGGCCCGCGACGAGCGCGCCCGGCATGCTGCCAAGCCCGCCGACGATGACGATGATGAAGGCGAGCAGCGTATAGTCCGCCGCGATATAAGGCTGCACGTCGACGAGCAGTAGCAGCAGCGCGCCGGCTGCACCGACGCAGGCTGTGCCGATGCCGAACGTGACGGCATAGAGCCGCTTGACGTCGAGCCCGACCACCTGCGCGCCCATCTGGTTGTCGGCGCAGGCGCGGATCGTCTTGCCGGTTCAGAGAGAAGCGGAAAAATCCCCATAGCGCGGCGACGCCTGCCGACGGCGCCGAGCGCGGCCAGCACCCGCACCTTGTCGACCAGCACACCGCCGAAACTCATAGGAATTGTACGCGTAATCGACCTGAACGCTGCGGGCGTCCGGGCCGAAGACCATCAACATGCCGCTGGTCAGCATGATTGCGACCGCGAGCAGCATCAGGAACTGCTCGTGCTCGGGCCGCGCGATGTAACGGTTGATGAGGCCGCGCTGCAGCGCATAGCCGGCGAGCAAACATAGCCGCCACGACCGCCGGCATCACCACGAACGGATCGAGACCCGAATTTCTGGTTGAGGAGCAAGATCGCGTACATGGCGAGCACCATCATCTCGCCGTGGGCAAAATTGACGATCCGGATGACACCGAAAATCACCGACAGACCGAGCGCCATGAGCCCGTAGACGCAGCCGGTCAACAGGCCCGCGACGATGATGTTGATGTAGGTCAGCGCGGCCTGGTTCAGCGTGATCTGGCTTAGCATGTGATGTCGGGGCGTGCGGTTGGTTGCCTCGTGCCATTCAACCGCGCTGTGACCAGCCCGGCATCGGGAATACCGGCTTTGCCTCCGCGTTGGCGACCGGCAGCACCACGGTCGGCTTGCCATTGCGGATTTGCAGCGAGGCAAGGCGATTGCCGACGTTCTGGCCCTTTTCGTCGAAGCGGATCGGAGCCCCGATCATGACCCGCTTTTCGATGTTGGTGGCGCGCAGCGCCTCGACCAGCGCGGTCGGGTTGGCCGAATCGGCGCGCTTGCGGGCGTCGGCCGCGATCAGGGCAGCCTCGAGCGAGAATCCGATATTGAGGTCGAACGGGTCATCCGGGAACATCTTGGCGAACGCCGCTTCGGCCGTCTTGGTGAGCGGCTGGTTAGGATCCATCCATGGATTGTTGGAAAAGCAGAATTCGGCATATTTGCCCAACGTCTTGATGAGCGGGCGCTCGTAAAAGCCGGGAGCGCCCACGCTGATGATTGCCATCGGCTCGTAGCGCTGCTTGACCATCTCGCGCACCATCAGGATGCCGTCATTGAGCCGAGTGACGCAGAGATGGAGTTCCGCGCCGGCGGCCTTGGCCTTGGCGACCTCGACCGAGAGATCGCGCGCCTGCGGATCGTACGGGATTGTGTCGACCAGGCGGAACGGCATGTCCAGCTTCGGCAACAGGGTCGCGATCGCGCTCTGGGCGGCCTGGCCGAAGGTGTCGTTGACGGCCATCAGCACGGCGGTCTTGGGCGTCTTGCCAGTCGCATCGAACAGGTCCTTGACGACCGCGAGCGCGCCGGTCGACAGCATGGCGGCGTTCGGAAAATTGCGGAAGACGAACTTATAGCCCTGCTCAGTGATTTTAGGGTCGGCCGCGATGTTGATCACCAGCGGCACGCCGCGCTGCTCGCAGACTTGGGCGATAGCGGCAGTCTGACCGGAGTCGAACGCACCGCACAACACTTGCGCGCCTTCGCGGATCAGCTTCTCGGCCTGGGTGCGCGCAACGTCCGGCTTGCTCTCGGTGTCGGCGCTCATGAGCTCGATTGGGGTGCCCATCTCGCGCAGCAGCGGCACGGCGAGCTCGAAGCCGCGCTGGCAGCCTTGGCCGATCAGCGCCTCGAAACCCGAACGCGGCAGCAATACGCCGAGCTTGAGCGCTGCGGTTTGAGCGCGCACCCGCACGGCCCCGGTCGCAAGCGTGGCGCCGGCAGCGACAGCCCCGCGGCTGACTTCGCGACGGCTTGGACGATGGGGCCGATCGTGGGGCATTGCGTTCCTCCTGGATTTCGACGCGCGGCCGGAATGTCGAAATGGGCTCGGGCTCGCGCGGTTGAAACCGTGAGGACGACACCTCCCGGGCGGCGTTGCGCCGGCCGGCAGTGTGCCCAAGCTTTCCAGCTATTTCAATGGTACGGCTCCGAACGCGATTCACGCTCGGCGGTATGCGGACCGGTCGTCCGGTCTGACAAGATGGGTATCGGTGCATCCGCTGCCGATGGAAGTCCGCGGTACGGGCCCAATACAGACGCGAGCGCGGTCAGAAGAACGGCGGATACGGATCGATGCCGTAGGTCCACGTGCTTAGCGGCTGTCCGGCCTGGTCCATCTGCCGCACGTGGGTCCCGCGGCCCAACTCGCCAAATTTGTGCGCCGCATCAATCGCAAAGAACAAGGCCTCGCGTCCATTCTTGTATGGACCATATTCATCGCCGGCGCGTTCGATGAGCCAGATATCGCCCCGCGGTCGCACGACGTATTCGATGCGGCCGACGGTGGAAAAATCAGCTCGCGCGCCGATCGAACCGTAATCGCGGGATCGAATCATGGTTGGCTCCCAACATGGTTTGTATCGACATGTGATCGAGAGTCTCAGCTCATGAAGAACAGCGCCGCGATGCGGCAATTTGATAGGTGTCGAGTGCAGATCGCGCATGACGGTCATCGTGCTTCGCCGCCCCCGACACCCGATTTCGCGTCTCCGCCATGCTCAAAGTTTCGTGTCTTCAATGTGCTGGCCGCTTTTATGACGTTTCGACAAAAATCAACGTGAGTGGTCGCGCGAGGTCACATTGTCGCGACTGCCGTCGACCGACGTGTGACCGGGCCGCACCAAGGCCGACCCAAATGCGCCTTGCCTGCGTCCCCCAACAGGCGCAGTCTCGGAGCGACGACGGGCCTTAGAACCGCGAACGCGGCATGGCCGGAGCCAAGCGAAGCGCACCGCACCGCACCGCAAAACGTGCGGATACTGCTCGGGGCCGTCGGCAGGGAAACGAGGGAGGACCTGACATGGCAATCGAAAAGACGGATGTGGTCATCGTCGGTATGGGCGCGGTCGGCGGCGTTATCGCGGCCGAGCTCAGCAAGGCCGGCATGAAGGTTATCGGCCTGGAGCGCGGCCCGCGCCTCAAGACCGCGGATTTTACGCTCGACGAACTGCGCTACTTTCAGCGTCAGGATTTGCGACCCGACACCAAACGCCAGCCGGTGACATGGCGCCCTAACGCGAATGCGCGCGCCGCCCGGCTTCCTGTACAGAACAACGGCAACCAAGCCGGTGGCGGCACGGTGCATTACGGCGCGGTATCATGGCGCCTTCACGAGGATGACTTCAGAGCGCGCTCCAACACCATCGAGCGCTACGGGATGTCGGCCATTCCGGCGGATTCCTCGCTCGCCGACTGGCCGCTGAGCTACGCGGAGCTGGAACCATTCTACGATAAGGCCGAATACGACCTCGGCGTCGCCGGCAAGGCCGGAAATCTGCAAGGCCGCAAGATCGAGGGCGGCAATATTTTCGAGGCACCACGCCAGCGCGAGTATCCGCTGCCGCCGCTGCAGCGGGATCAATCGTCGGCACTGTTCGAGTCGGGCGCGAATAAGCTCGGGTACCACCCGTTCTCCACGCCGCACGCCATCATCACCCAGCCCTACAAAGGGCGTCCGGCCTGCACCAATTGCACCTACTGTCAAACCTTCGGCTGCTACATCGGGGCCAAGTCGAGCATTCTGGTGACCAAGCTCCCCGAGGCTGATGCGTCGGGCAATTTCACGCTCAAGACCGGCGCCACGTGCTATCGCGTCAACAGCGACTCGAATGGAAAGCGTGTCACCGGCGTCTCTTATTTCGGGCCCGACGGCTCCGACAACACCATCGAAGCCGAGATGGTCATTCTCGGCACCTTCATTTACGACAATTCGCGCCTCCTGCTATTGTCGAAGACGGACAAGCACCCGAACGGCCTGGCCAATGCGAGCGGCCATGTCGGCAAACACATCATGGCGCACATGATGGGGAATGTGAACGTCGGCTTCGACGACCGCCACGTCAACATCTTCATGGGGCCGAGCGCGCAGAAGCACGCGCTCGACGATTTCAACGCCGACAACTTCGACCATGGCGGGATAGGCTTCATCCGCGGCGCCCAGATTTCGATCAGTACCGGCAATCTCGAAGGCGGCCCGATCAGCGCCACCACCATGGCGCCGCCGCCCGGTGTGCCGCTGTGGGGGGCGGCCTATCGTGACTTCCTGGCCAAATATTTCGCTCGGCACGCCGTCATCAATGCCCAGACGGAGAACCTTCCCTATGGCGACCAGACCATCGATCTCGATCCCGAGGTGCGCGACGCCTGGGGCCTGCCGGCGCCCCGGCTGACCTATGATTGGCGGCGGCCGAACGAGGTTTCCCGCGTCGAATTCATGATGAAGAAGATGGAGGAACTGGGCCATGCTATGGGGGCATCCAAAGTGTGGCGTGCGCCGTTGTCTCCGGGCATGCCTGGTGCCCACCACGAAGGCGGCACCCGTATGGGCAACGATCCCAACACGTCGGTCGTGAACAAGTACGGCCAGACCTGGGACATCCCGAACCTGTTCGTCATCGGCAGTTCGACATTCCCATCCATGAGCGGCTTCAATCCGACGCTCACCATCGAGGCGCTGGCGTTCTTCAGCGCCGACGCAATCGTCAACAAATACAGGAAAAGTCCCGGCCCGCTCGTGTAACGGGCGCTGCATTTGCGCTACACCAAAATGGTGACGATTGGCCGAAAGAGATTAGAAAAAGTCTTGCCTGCATCCGCCAACGGGGGCACTCTAACGGCTCTGAAGGGTCGTCAGAAATGCGAACACGACGCGGCGGAGCCGGAACGGGCCATCGCCGCGCGGAGCTTTTGGCAGAGGAACGAGGGAGGAAATCATGAGCGAACATGATGAAGGCCGCCGAGCATTTATAGTCGGCGCCGTAGGAGCGGGGGCGGTCGCCACGACGTTGGTGCAGACTGCTTATGCGAAGACTCCGGCGCATCAGCCACCGCACAAGACCGCCGAGGCGCCCGACACAACTCACGTCATCGATAATGGCGACGCCCACGGCGCCTTCTTTAACGACGACAATGCGGCAACGGTCGCGGCCTTCGCCGAGCGCCTGATGCCCGGTGCGCCCGGGAAGCCAGGCGCCCGCGATGCCGGGGTCCTCAATTATATCGATCTCGCGCTCGCCGGCGCCTACGCGGACCAACAGGATTTCTATCGCCGCGGGCTGGCGCAGCTCGACGTTTATTGCCGCAAAGCCCACAACCAGTCCTTCGTGAAGCTCACCCCGGCTCTGCAGGACGAGGTGATCGGCGCGATGGAGCAGGGCAAGGCGGGAGAATTCGCCTATCCGACCGCGCAGGCGTTCTTCAACACGCTGCGCACCCATACCATGGAAGGCATGTTCGCCGACCCGGTCTATGGCGGCAACAAGGACTTCGCCGGTTGGCGGCTGGTCGGTTTCCCCGGAACCCAACTCTATTACACCCCCGCCGACATGGCGAGCAAACAGGCGTTCACCCGCGCCCCCATCATGGGCTTGCAAGCGCAGGCTAAAGCTCCGACCCGGAAGGTGTGACCAATGGCAACCGAAAAGACGGACGTTGTCATCGTCGGCATGGGCGCGGTTGGCGGCGTTATGGCGGCCGAGCTCAGCAAAGCCGGCATGAAGGTCATCGGCCTTGAACGCGGTCCCCGCCTCAAGACCGCTGATTTTACCCTCGACGAACTGCGCTACTTCCAGCGCAAGGATTTGCGCCCCAGTCCCAAAACCCAGCCGGTAACGTGGCGGCCGAACCAGAACACGCCGGCATTTCGCCTGCCGCAGATGGACTATGGCAACCAGGCCGGAGGCGGCACCGTCCATTACGGAGCGGTGTCATGGCGCCTTCACGAGGACGACTTCCGGGCGCGCTCCCACACCATCGAGCGCTACGGCATGTCGGCGATCCCGGCGGATTCCTCGCTCGCCGATTGGCCGCTGAGCTACGCCGAGCTAGAGCCGTTCTACGACCGCATCGAGTATGATATCGGCGTGTCGGGCAAGGCCGGCAATCTGCAGGGCCGCAAGATCGATGGCGGCAACGTTTTTGAGGCGCCCCGCCAGCGCGAATATCCTCTCCCGGCGCTCACCAAGGACCAGCCGAGCGTGCTGTTCGAAGATGCGGCCAAGAAGCTCGGCTACCATCCGTTCTCGACCCCCCATGCCATCCTGTCCCAGCCCTTCAAGGGGCGGCCGGCCTGCACCTACTGCACCTATTGCCAGGCGTTCGGCTGCTACATCGGGGCAAAGTCGAGCATCCTCGTCACCAAGCTCCCGGACGCCGACGCCACCGGCAACTTCACGCTCAAGACCGGGGCGATGTGCTATCGCATCAACAGCAAGGACAAGCGCGCCACCGGCGTGTCCTATTACGGCCCGGACGGCTCCGACAACACCATCGAGGCGGAGATCGTCATCGTCGGCACCTTCATCTACGACAACACACGGCTCTGCTGCTGTCGAAGACCGATGCATTCCCCAACGGTCTCGCCAACTCGAGCGGCCAGCTTGGCAAGCACATCATGGCCCACATGATGCCGAACGTGTTCGTTGGGTTCGACGATCGCCACGTCAACACCTACATGGGGCCAAGTGCCCAGAAGTACACGATCGACGACTTCAACGCCGACAACTTCGACCATGGCGGGGCAGGCTTTGTCCGCGGAGCCCAGATCTCGGTCGGCACCCCGAACCTCGAGGGCGGCCCGATGAGCTTTTCCACCATCTCGACGCCGCCTGGCACGCCGCGCTGGGGCGGCGCCTACCACGACTTCCTGACGAAATACTTCGCCCGGCATGCCGCGATGGTGGGCCAGACTGAAAACCTGGCCTATCCGGACCAGACCATTGATCTCGACCCCAACGTCCGCGATTCGTGGGGCATGCCGGCACCGCGTCTCACCTACGACTGGCGTCGGCCGAACGAAGTGGCGCGGGTTGAGTTCATGATGCAGAAGATGGAAGGGATCGGCCGTGCCATGGGCGGCAACGTGGTATGGCGAGGGCAGCTGTCACCGGGCATGCCGGGTGCGCACCACGAAGGCGGCACCCGTATGGGCAACGATCCCAACAAGTCGGTCGTAAACAAGTACGGGCAGACCTGGGACATCTCCAATCTGTTCGTGATCGGTAGTTCGACCTTCCCGTCGATGAGCGGATTCAATCCGACGCTTACCATTGAGGCGCTGGCGTTCTACAGCGCCGACGCAATCGTCAACAATTACAAGAAGAGCCCTGGCGCGCTGCTGTAAAGGCGCGCCCGGCGTTCATCCGTTTTTCTAGGGCCCTGCGTTCGCGCAGGGCCTTTTCTTTGATGAAACGTCGCTGTCGCCGCCGTACCCCGGTCGCGCCATCAAATAAAAAATCCGCGCCCTGTCGCCAGGGCTCGGCATCGCCTGCTACCGCGCGTCCGACGTGATTTCAGTGCTTACTTCGCCTGTGCCTTGAGGGCCGCGATATCGGCCTCGCTGCGCAACGTCATCACGCCCATCTTGCTGTCGCGATAGATCGGCACGATCACCTTGGTCACGCCGTCCCGCTCGAGAAGCGAGATGTGGCGGATTTCGGTGCCGCGCGTCGGCAGGTCGAACATCGTCCACTCGCCTTTGGCGGGATCGTATTTGGTGATGCGGTCCGCGGTCCACAGATTGCCCCAGACGTTGTGGTTCTGGTCGACCGCGATGTGATACGGCTGGTAGCACGGATCCGGGAACGGGATGATCGTCGTCTGCATCGTCTTGGTGTCGATGCGGGCGAGGCTTGAGCCCCAGGAATTGCCGACCCACAGCACGTCGGCGTTCTTGTCGGTGCCCATGCGGCGCGGTCCCTGCGACCACGGAACCGGCGTGTTGAAGGACAGCTCGTTGAAGTTCTCGTAGAACTCGCGCGCCTTCGGGGACACGCGGTCCATCTGGTCCTTCATCGACGGCAACTTGACTTCGGTCGCCTTGCCGGTAGCGATGTCGCCGTGGCCGATGGTGTCGAGGGCCATCTGCGCCCACCAGCCGTTGCCGTCGCGGTCGCCGGCGGCACCGTAGGTCATGCCGGTGCCCTTCGGCGACTTGTAGGGCTTGATCGACTTGAAGTCGGTGAACTTCTCGGTCTCCGGATCGAAGCGAACGGCGCCATCGGGAGCCGACGCCCAGATCTTGCCCTTGCCGTCGACGTCCATGGTCACGGCGCCGCCGAGCGGCGACATGTTCTCGGGCGTCTCGATAGACGCTGATCTTCTCCGTCTTGACGTCGAGCTTGCCGAGCGCGCGGCGTCCCGGGTTCACGTCGAACCAGAAGTCGCCATTGCCGTCGCGCATCAGGCCGTGCGCGTTGGCGGCGAGGCCGTCGGCGCGGTCGACCTTGAGCCACTTCACCTCGCCGGTCTTGGCATCGACCTTCCCAATGGTGGCGAGCGTGTTTGCATTGTTGTTGGTGAAGTAGAGATTGCCGTCGAGGCCCATGCCGCCGTCGTGGGGCATCTGGCCGAGCTTCGAGGTCACGCCAAGCGACCAGTCGGAGCCATCATTGACCGCGTCAGCGGACTTGACGCCCTGGGCGCCGATGCCGGCGTCCGGGTTGAGCGGAAGATCATAGGTCGTCCACACGACGCGGGCGGCTTCGCCGGTCGGACGCGGACGGTCCTTGAACTTCATCGAGGTTTCGCCGGGGCCGCGCGCGCGCGCCAGATAGGCCGCGAGATCCTTGCGGTTGTATTCGATGATCTGGCTGACCTTGGCATTGGCGCCGGGATAGACGCCGGAGCCGGGAACCACCTTCATCAGATTGATGATCTTGTTCCAGCCGGCTTCGTCGAACTTGAATTGCAGCGGATAGCCCGGGGTGTGGCAGCCGGTGCACTCGTTGGTGAAGATCTTCTTGATGTTGGCATCGTTCAGGCGTCGCGTCCGGCAACGCCGCAACCATCATCTCCGGCGGTAGCTGACGGATAGCGCTCCTCCGGGTCGGTCGATGGCGACGAGCTTGAAATCCTGGTGCTTGGTTGCGGCGAGATCGACAGCGTCCTTTGCGGTCTCGAAGCTCAGGGCCTGCGCCCATACGCGATATTTGCCGTCGGCCAGCGGCGGGAAGAAATAATCGCCGTTCTGGTCGGTATAGACGCTCGTCGTGATCGTCGAGCCTTCCTTCTTGGCCGACACCTGCACGCCTTCGAGCTTCTGGCCGGAGGCCGAGGCGATCGAGCCGGTCAGCAACTGATCGGCGGCAGACGCCGCGCCGCTGCAAGTCCGACGCGACGAGACCGGCAACGCTCGCCAACAGTTTACCACGTATTTGTGTCATAGTGTCTCTCTCCTTCACGTTTTCATTCGCCCACCGCCGACGCGGCGCGCCGGGCCGGAGGCAGCAGCTTGAACCGGAACCGTACGCACATACGAAATGATCGCTTCGATCTGGTCGGGCTTGAGGTAGAACCTGAATGCCGGCATGCGCGGCGTGCCGTTGGTGATGAACTCGCGCATCACGTCATCGTCGCCGCCGCCGGCTTCCTTGTTGAGCGGCGGACCATAGGTCTTGGCGCCGAGCGAGGGCGGCAGGTGGCAAACTCCGCACGATTGTGCGAAGACTTGCCGTCCCATTTTCTGCTGATCGGTGAGATTGTCCCCGGGCTGTTGGGCTGATGCGCCCTGCGACGCCGCTGCGAGCGCGAGCACACCAAGATACACGGTACGTTTCATGTATTTCCCCCGATTTGCGGTTATTTTTGCGAAGCATACGCCCCGGCTTGGGCAAAAGAAAGGCCCTGCGTCGTCCATGCTGCGCCATTCAGCGTAACGTCGGCACGCGCAGGGCTGGCGCCTTGCCGCGGTGCGGTAGCGATAACTATGTTGCTGAACTGCAAGCGCGGCGTCCCCCGACGGCTGCTCTTTTGCCGCCGAAGGGATTAACGACTGGTCAACGGCCGATGCCGCGATCGGCAAATCATCGGTGAAAGGGAAGCGACATGGCAACGATCAAACGCAAGGCGCAGGCGCAATGGACGGGTTCCGGCAAAGAGGGGCGCGGCGCGCTCACCACCCAGAGCGGCGTGCTTTCGGACACGCCGTACTCCTTCAACACCCGCTTCGAGAACGGCACCGGCACCAATCCGGAAGAGCTGATCGCCGCCGCCCATGCGGGTTGCTTCACCATGGCGCTGGCGTTTCGCCTGAGCGGCGCCGGCCATCCGCCGCAATCGCTCGCGACTGCCGCCGAGGTCAGTCTCACCCAGGAGGGCGGCGGATGGAAGATCGCGGCGGTCGCGTTGTCACTCAAGGGCACGGTGCCCGGGATCACGCGCGAGCAATTCCTCGATCACGCTGAGGAGGCCAAGAAGACTTGTCCGGTGTCGCGCGTGCTCAATGCCGACATCACGCTCACGGTGGAATTCGTCTGATCGAGATGATTGAGCATTTCAACCGAAGCTTCACCATGAGTTGGATGCCGTCCCAAGACCCGGTGCTCGGCGACAACAAAACATGCGATGCGAACTCGTCATCGTGCCGCGCGCACGCGATCCTCGCGCCGCGGCGAGGTAGGAGTGGAGGTCCGGGCGATTCTGGCCCGGTGCCCGGTGAAACCGAATTCATTCCGCTGCCGGAAGTCGCTAACCGCGGAAAAAAAGGGCCGCTTAAAGCGGCCCTTCGTAAATCGAATCAAACGGATTACGGGCAGGGATGGCGAACGCCGTCATTTCCCAGGAAGGTGCCGGACGCCGGATCATAGGAGTGGTACCTGCGCGAGCAATAAGCGACCGCGCCGGGTCCCCGGACCGTAGGCCGCCGGCCCTGGGCCATACGCCGGTGGAGCGAGGACCCGGTCCATAGGCATAGCCCGGGCCATAATAATAAGGCGCCGGATAATAGGGGCCCGGTCCGTAATAGTATGGGGCCGCCAGCGCACCGCCGATAATAGCGCCACCGATAAGACCGGCGCCGAGACCCCAGCCCCAGCCGCGACCCCACCGGACCGCCTCGACGTTGCCGGCAGCGGCATTCTTGATCGCGAGGGCATCGCCGATCGGGGTGGCCGACGCGAACTCATGTGGGAGGCAATGCTCGCCGCCACTACGGCTGCAACCGTCAAGGTAATCACTCGCTTGGACATTGTGACGTTCTCCGTTGGTTACGCGCCCGAGAGGAATTATAGCCCACGAATCGGGGCGGGCGTCAGGTTAATTTCGCGGTGATTTGCGACCAAATTCCGGCTTTTCGTCAACGGCGTTGCCGGTCGGTTAACAAACGCAATGCCGAGATATACTCGCGTTACTTTACAGGCTCACGAAACCCGAGCCATCGGTCAGGCGCGCGCCGGCCCTCACTCTATCGTGGCGGCATCGCGCAGGCTTCGATCAGAGCCGTGCGCATCAGGAAAGCCTTAGCGAGAGCCGGATCCTCGGCGCGGCGGCGCATGTCGTCTCGGTATTGCTGGCGCTTGACCGGATCGCGCTGCTCCATGTTCTGCTTGTTGGCGATCGTGGCTGTCTGCACATGTTCGGTTGCCACATGGCGGCGTTGGCGGACATAGCGGTCGAGCGCAGCTTCGCCACCTCGCCATGAATGACGCGGACCAGACTTGTCCGCCAGATTGACGGCATCGTGGATCCCGCTGTTCATGCCCATGGCGCCGATCGGGCTGTTGAGGTGAGCGCTATCGCCGGCGAGGAGCACGCGGCCTTTGCGGAAGGTCGCGGCGACGCGTTGGACGACGGTATAGCAATCATAGATGACGATCTCATAGTCCTGCGGCCGAGGATTGAAGCGCTGCAGCTTGCGCTGCGCCGTCGGAGGGCACTATCGCCATCGAGCGGCTCGTCGGGACGAACGGGGGCCACCAGACGGTAGACGCCGGGCGGCCCTTTCCACGAGATCTTGAAGAGGTTGTACCACTCGTCAGGATCCGCGATGTAATTGCGATAGGCATAACCGTCGTCGGCGAAGTCATATGGCGTGCCGATGATCATGAAGCGTTCCGGATAAGTGAAGCCTTCGAACTCGACCCCGATCGCCTTTCGAACCGTGCTGCGCGCCCCGTCGGCGCCGACCAAATAAGACTTGCGCGGTGCCGCTCGCGCTTGCCGTCCGCGTCTCCACCAGCACGTCGACGCCGCCATCGTCGCTTCGGCGCATTCGATGACGTTGGTCTCCGTGCGAAGCGTGATGGCGCGCACTCCTTGCCCATTGGAACACGGTGCGCGACAGCTTGTCCTGCTCGCATTGCAGACACCCAAGGATGGCGGGTCTCGTCCTTGAGGAGCGCGTGGTCGAACGAGGCGAGCAGCAGCTTGCCGTCGTAATAATTCACGATGGGGCAGACGATCCCTTGCGGCTCGATCAGCGCATAGATGCCGAGAGCATCGAGAATGTCGAGCGACGCCGGATGGATGGTCGCGGCGCGCGGTTCGGAATGGACGATGTCGCCGCTGGTCGAACAGCGTCACCGCGATTCCAGCACGGCCGAGCATCAGCGCGACGATGAGACCAACCGGGCCGCCGCCGGCAATGATGACCGAATCCGGGCACGGATCTATTCGGCGGCGATTGCGGTCTCGGCGGGAACGACTTCCTTCACCGCACCTTTCCAGCCACGTGGGTGAGGTCGAAGACGACGCCGTTCGGGTCCTTGTACTTCACCTCATAATAGGTGTCGGGGTTATTGTCGGCGCGGCCCTGATAGTAGCAGCCGCCGGCGGCGACCACCTTCTTGGCGGTCTCATCGAGATCATCGACCCACATGCCGAAATGGATGATGCCGTAATGGCCGGCCGTGAAGCCCGGGCACCTCGGCGGGAAACCTGAGCAACGCCACGTTGATCGTGCCGTCGCTGACGTAAAGGCCGACGCCCGCCCTGCCGACGACTTTCATCTCGAAAGCCTGCTCGAAAAACTTCGCGGCCTTCTCCGGATCGGGAACGGAAATCGCGATGTGACGAAGCCGTGCAGCCATGGCTAACTCCTGTTGGCACTGATCATATGTTGCACCGCGGAAGGGCGGCCGACATTGCGGCAAAGAGGCCACGAAGCGGCGGCCCGGTCAAATCGTTTTCGTGAACCCGGCGCAGCGGGGGCGACACCAATGAAAACCAACTGCCCCAAATGCGGTGACTGGAGGACGACGATGCGCGTTTTTATTTTGATGCTTCTGACCACATTGGGTGTCGGCATCGTGGGCGCGACGGGCCAGGAATCCGCTGAAAGGCTCGCGACCGACGTCGCCAACGATCTCGTCAACCACCGACTCGCTGCCGTGACGGCGCGCTTCACGCCGGAGATGTCACAGGGATTGCCGTTGACGACGTTGGACAAAGTCTGGAGCGGCATTCTCCAGCAGGGTGGTCCGGTGCGCGAAGTTGCCCCCGCCCACGTGGTTCAGGTTACGAGTGCCGGCACTGTCGTGATCGTCCCGATCAGGTTTGAACACGCGGCGCTCGACATTAAAATCAACGTCGTCGACGGTAAGGTCGCAGGACTGTTCATTTCGCCTTCGGCGGCACCCGCGCAGACGTGGAGCGCCCCAGCCTATGTCGATCCGGCGAAATTCACCAATGTCGAGGTCACAATAGGTGGGGCGCCGACCGCGTTGGGCGGCACGCTGAGCCTGCCGAAATCGCCCGCCGGCAAGGTGCCGGCCGCGGTTCTGGTCCATGGCTCGGGGCCGAATGATCGCGACGAGGCGATTGGACCGAACCAGCCGTTCCGCGACATCGCTGAAGGACTCGCTTCCCGCGGCGTGGCGGCGCCCCGCTACGACAAGCGCACCAAGGCTCACCCCGGACAATTGGCGCCGACGTCCACGGTTCGCGAAGAGACCATGGACGATGCAGTTGCCGCGGCGGCACTTCTGGCTGCGCGCGCCGAAATCGACGCCAGCCGCATCGTGATCGTCGGTCACAGTCTCGGCGGCATGTTGGCGCCCCGCATTGCGGGGAGAGACTACGGCATTGCCGGCATCGTCATTATGGCGGGATCGACGCGTCCGTTGCCGATCCTCATCGCCGAGCAGGCGGAGTATATCGCGACCCTGAACGGTCCCGCCGACGAGGCGACACGCAAGCGCATCGATGACGTGAAGTTTGAGGCCGACCGGGCCATGCAAGCAAAGTCGAGCGATGTGGGATCGAAGTTCTTCGGCATCCCGGCGCCCTATTGGGCCGATCTCAATACCTACAACCCTGCGGCGACGGCCGCGAAGCTGAAATTACCGATCTTACTCATGCAGGGCGGCCGGGATTACCAGGTGACGATGACGGACCTGCAGGGGTTCAAGATCGCACTCGAAGGACATTCGAACGTCACCGTCCGCGAATTTCCGCGCCTCAATCATCTGTTTATGTCCGGCGACGGCAAGAGCAGGCCGGAGGAGTATCAAAGGCCGGGCCACGTCGATGCCGCGGTCATCGAGACGTTAACGGAGTTTGTTTCCAACCTGCTGCAATGAAAGCCTCAATAGGTCGCGCGTCCGCCTGAAATGTCGAACACCGCGCCTGTGGTAAAGGCGCATTCTTGCGAAGCGCAGAACGCCACCAGATCGGCGATCTCCTCGACTTTTACAAAGCGCCCGCGCGGGATTTTCGACAGCATGTAGTCGATGTGCTCGGCGGTCATCTGGTCGAACAGCGCGGTCCTGGCGGCCGCCGGCGTCACGCAGTTGACCGCGATATCGTAGCCGGCGAGCTCTTTGCCGAGCGATTTCGTCAGCGCGATCACGCCGGCCTTGGAAGCCGAGTACGCGCTGGCGCCCGGATTGCCTTCCTTGCCGGCGACCGAAGCGATGTTGACGATGCGGCCGTAGTTGCGCGCGATCATCAGCGGCGCGATCGCCCGGCAGCAGTTGAACGTGCCGGTGAGGTTTACGCTCAATACCCGCGCCCAATCCTGCGGAGGATACTCCCACGTCCGGACGTTCGGCCCGGAGATCCCGGCATTATTGACGAGGATATCGATGCGCCCACTTGGCATGGCCTTGGCTGCGGCTTCAACCTGAGCGAGGTCCGTCACGTCAACCCGTGCCGCGAAGATCGGGCCGAGAGACTTCAACTCCGCTGCCGTCGTGTTCGCAAGCGCGATATCGTGATCCCACAGCCACACCGTCGCTCCGCCGCCCAGCAGCCGCTCGGCGATCGCCCGGCCGATGCCCTGCGCGCCGCCGGTGACAATCGCGGTGCGATCGCGAACATCATAGATCGTGGTCATCGACGCGCCCCTCCAGGTTTCTTCACGCGGCATCGGGCTCGAACCGTGGAACCGATGTTGCGATGGCGTATTGACATAAACTCGATGCCGGCCGATTGCCACCGCGACCGCCACAGTCCCGACCGGGCTTCGCCGGGTGCGCGGCGGAAAAGAGGCTCCAATGAACAACTCCGCGAAATCCCGCCTGCGTTCGCGGATGTGGTTCGACAATCCGGACAATCCCGGCATGACGGCGCTCTATCTGGAGCGCTATCTCAACTACGGCCTCACCCGGGATGAATTGTGCGCCGGCAAGCCGATCGTCGGCATCGCCCAGACCGGATCCGATCTCTCGCCCTGCAACCGTCACCACATCGAGCTTGCCAAGCGGGTGCGCGACGGCATCCGTGACGCCGGCGGCATCGCGTTCGAATTTCCGGTGCATCCGATCCAGGAGACCGGCAAGCGCCCGACCGCCGCGCTCGATCGCAATCTCGCCTATCTGGGTCTCGTCGAGGTGCTGTACGGTTATCCGCTCGACGGCGTCGTGCTGATGACCGGCTGCGACAAGACCGTGCCGGCCTGCCTGATGGCTGCCGCGACCGTCAACATGCCGGCGATCGTGCTGTCCGGCGGGCCGATGCTCAATGGCTGGTGGAAGGGCGAGCGCTCGGGCTCCGGCACCGCGGTCTGGAACGCCCGCCAGGAACATGCGGCCGGCCGCATCGACTACAAGGAGTTCATCGACATCGTGGCCTCGTCGGCCCCGTCGGTCGGCCACTGCAACACCATGGGCACCGCCTCGACCATGAACGCGCTTGCCGAAGCGCTCGGCATGTCGCTGCCGGGCTGCGCCGCGATTCCGGCGCCCTATCGGGAACGGGCGCAGATCGCGTATCAGACCGGATTGCGCGCCGTCGCGATTGTGCGCGAGGACGTAAAGCCGTCGGACATTCTCACCCGCAAGGCGTTCGAGAACGCCATCGTCGCCTGTTCGGCGATCGGCGGCTCGACCAATGCGCCGATCCACATCAACGCGATCGCGCGCCACGTCGGGGTCAAGGTCGATATCGGCGACTGGGAGACCATCGGCCTCGACATTCCGCTTCTCGTTGACATGCAGCCCGCCGGCAAATATCTGGGCGAAGACTATTTCCGCGCCGGCGGCCTGCCGGCCGTGATGCACGAATTGCTCGGCGCCAAGCGCATCCATGGCGATGCGCTGACCATCAACGGCCGCACCATCGGGGAGAACGTGACGCGCGCGAGCGATGCGGACGTGATCCGCCCCTACGCCAAGCCGCTGAAACACAGGGCTGGCTTCAAGGTGTTGCGCGGCAACCTGTTCGACTCCGCCATCATGAAACTCTCGGTGATCTCGGAGGAATTCCGCAAGCGCTATCTATCGAACCCGAACGACCCCGAAGCCTTCGAGGGACGCTGCATCGTGTTCGAGGGGCCGGAGGATTATCATCGCCGGATCGATGATCCCGGCCTCGGTATTGACGAGCACACCCTTCTGGTCATGCGCGGCGTCGGACCCATCGGCTATCCGGGCTCGGCGGAAGTGGTGAACATGCAGCCGCCGGCGGCGCTGATCAGACGCGGGGTCACGTCGCTGCCCTGCATCGGCGACGGCCGGCAATCCGGCACCTCTGGCTCGCCGTCGATCCTCAACGCCTCGCCCGAGGCCGCAGCCAACGGCGGGCTCGCGCTGCTGCGCAGCGGCGACCGCATCCGCATCGATCTCAACAAGGGCACCGCCGACATCATGATCTCGCACGCGGAACTGAAGGAGCGGCGCGCCGCGCTGGAACGGGCCGGCGGCTTCAAGTATCCGGCCGAGCCAGACGCCATGGCAGGAAATCCAGCGCGCCATGGTCGACCAGCTTGCCGACGGCATGGTGCTCAAGCCGGCGCCCAAATTTCAGCGCGTCGCCCAGACCTTCGGGGTTCCGCGCGACAACCACTGAACTGCGATCACCTTCAACTCTTTCCAGGATTTCAGCCATGACACAGCAGCTCAGCAACAAGGTTGCATTCGTGACGGCGGCCGGACAGGGGATCGGCCGCGCCATTTGTGAGGCCTTCATCGCGCAGGGCGCGCAGGTGATCGCGACCGATCTCGACGCCGGCAAGCTTACCGGCCTCGCCGCCGCGCGCAGCGAAGCGCTCGACGTGCGCTCGACCGTCGCCGTCGAGGCGCTGGCCGGCGCGGTGATCAAAGCGTTCGGGCCGCCCGACATCCTGGTCAATTGCGCCGGCTTCGTGCATCACGGCTCTGCGCTCCAATGCGGCGAGGCGGACTGGGACTTTTCCTTCGATCTGAACGTCAAATCGATGCATCGCACGCTGCGGGCGTTCTTGCCCGGGATGGTCGAAAAGAAGCGCGGCTCGATCGTCAACATATCGTCGGTGGCGTCGTCGATCCGGGGCGTGCCCAACCGCTACGTCTACGGCGCCACCAAGGCCGCCATCATCGGGCTCACCAAGGCGGTAGCCGCCGATTTCATCCGGCAGGGCATTCGCGCCAACGCGATCTGTCCCGGCACCATCGAGACGCCTTCGCTCGACGGACGGGTCGAGGACCTGTCCAAGGCGACCGGCAAGACGATCGACAAGGTCCGCCAGGACTTCATCGACCGCCAGCCGATGGGACGGCTGGGGACACCCGCGGAAGTCGCCGCGCTCGCCTTGTTCCTCGCTTCCGACGAGGCGAGCTTCATTACCGGGCAGGCCCATCTGGTCGACGGCGGTATGGCGATGTGACGGCACACCGGCAACGCGGGGCGACGACGGACTGGCCGCCGACACCGCGATATCCTATTGATTTTAATAGATGATCCATGGTGGCTTTGTTTCGCTAAAATGCGGATCGCAAGAGATATTCCGACGGTGGGTTTGTTCTGCCAAAATCCTGGTCCGGAATGCGATGCATCCTGTAAAGGTATTGGACCTGCATCATAGGAAAATAATCCGGCATTTTTGGGGCGTCGACAAAGGTTGAAAAGAGGCCGTCATGCACATCCTTATTACCGGCGCGGCCGGCATGATCGGCGGCAAGCTGACGGCACGGCTGGGGCGCGACGGGGCCCTGGCAGGGCGGACGATCAGGCGCATGACGTTGGTTGACGTCGTCGTGCCGCAGAAGCCCGCCGGCACCTCCTTCGAGGTCGAGACAGCGGCATCCGACTTGGCGGCGCCCGGCGGCGCCGCCGAGGCCATCGCGGGACGGCCCGACGTGATCTTCCATCTCGCAGCAGTCGTTTCGGGCGAGGCCGAGACCGATTTCGAGAAGGGCTACCGGGTTAACTTCGCCGGCACGCGCGAACTGCTGGAGGCCATCCGGCTCTCCGGCTATCACCCGAAATTCGTGTTTGCGTCATCTATCGCGGTGTTCGGCGCACCGTTCCCGGACGCCATCCCGGACGATTTCTTCCTAACCCCGCTCACGTCATACGGAACTCAGAAGGCGATCGGCGAACTGCTGCTGGCCGATTACACCCGTCGCGGCTTCCTCGACGGGGTCGGCATCCGCCTGCCGAGCATCACGGTGCGGCCCGGCCGGCCCAACAAGGCGGCGTCGGGATTTTTCTCCTCCATTATCCGCGAGCCTCTGGCTGGACACGAAGCGATACTACCGGTTTCCGAGGAACGTGAGGCACTGGTTCGCAAGCCCGCGCGCAGCCGTGGGCTTCCTCGTCCACGCTGCCGGCCTCGACCACAATCGGCTCGGCTCGCGGATCAACCTCACCATGCCGGGCCTGTGCTGCACCGTCGGAGAGGAGATCGCGGCGCTCACCCGCGTGGCGGGCTCAAAGGTTGCTGCCCGCATTCGCCGCGAGCCGGACGACATGGTGGCGAAGATCGTGGCCGGCTGGCCGGAGAATTTCGATGCGCGGCGCGCGCTCGAACTGGGATTTGCGGCGGAGACGTCGTTTGACGAAATTATTCGCGCCCATATCGAGGATGAGCTTGGGGGACGGATCGCCGAGTGTACGATTCACGGCACTATGGCCGGTGATGTCACGGCCGCCGGCAAATTCGCTTGACGCGTTCTCGAACGAAGTAGAGCAGTTGTCTTAAGTTTCGGCGGACCTTTAGTGATGGCGGGTTCGATGACAGGATTTAGCCGATGCCTATGAGCGAGAATGCGAAGTCTGCCGCGGCCATTTATCGGAAGCTTCGGTCTCTTACCGCCGTGGTCTTGGACCCCGCCGCGACAGAACCCGAGAGAGCCAATGCCGAGCGGCTGAAAGCACGCTTGGAGAATCAGCTCAAGCACGATGCAACATCCGAAGTCAAATGGACGGGCGTCATGTTTCGATTGGGGCAGGGGGTCAAGGAGATAACATCCGCAGCCCCTTCCAAGAGCGGCTTCACGGACCATGCGTTCCGACTTGGCAGAATGCTCCGCAAGGGTTTCAAGAAGTAGCCAGCCGAGTGCACGCGAGAGGCGCTCAGAGCGCGCCCGCTCCGGTCAGTCTCCGGAAGGCCCTGCTGCCGGTACGAGCAAAAAGCAGCTATAAACGTCCAAGAGCGTCCGGTAGTATCGTGAACGTTTCATCGGGAGCGAAACGAAATGAGACTTGCCGCGGCTCTCGCGTTGCTCGCATCGATCTCGGCCAATGCGCAAGCACAGCAGGAGAATTCGATCGTCTATGCGACGAGCTATATTGAAGTCTTGCCGGCCTCCGCAGCCGAGACTTCAGACGTCCTCAAGCAATTGGCGGAAGCTAGCCGCAAGGAACAAGGCGTCCTCGATTTTGAGATCGCTGAGATGGTTCTGCCCACCAATCAATTTGTTATCTTCGAGGCCTGGAAGGACCAGCAGGCGTACGACACTCATTTCGCCGGCGTAAACACCAAGCGGGCCGGTGCTGCGCTCTCTTCGGTTCTCATTGCGCCCATCGACACACGGCTGGCCACGCCGATGGTGGGCCGAGCTTTACAGGTTTCCCCGGCAGGGGCGATCTACGGGGTGACGCATATCGCCGTGCTGCCGGAAAAGAGCGATGACATGTATGCAGCGCTGGTCAAATACGCAGCCGCGACCCGTCAGGCCGCGGGCAATCTGCGCTACTATCCGATTCGGGATTCATCGCGTTTGAACCATTTCGCCATGGTTGAAATCTGGAAAGATCAAATGTCGAAAGATACCCATGAGGCCGCCGTCCCCTCCAAGGAATTTCGTGCGGTCTTGGCACCGATCACCGGACCTCATTACGACAGGCGCTGGTACAAAGCCCTCTGAGTGGGAGAGCGCTCTCGCCCAGACTGTCGAAACGCGGAGATTTCGTGATGCGTTCACGGCGCCTTGTTTGGCTTGCTCTATCACTGATGCTTGTTCCGCTGCAGGCGGCTCGCACTGATGAGGCGAATGAGACGGTCTACGTGGTGAGCTATATCGATGTCGCAGCACCCGCGGTCACGCATGCAGCTGAAGTTCTGCGGCGTATCGCCGAGGCGGCCCGGCAGGCGCCAGGAGCTGTGAGTTTCGATGTGCTCCAGCGTATTGCTCCAGAAAATCAGTTCGCCATCGTAGAGGTTTGGAAAAACTCCAAAGCTCGCACCGAGAGTTCTGCGGCGGCGTTGATCGGGGAATTGCGCGCCGACCTCGATCCCGTTTTGATTGCTCCACTGGATCAACAATTCTACACCATCGTTTCGGCGACACCGCATGCTCTCGCTGGTCCGGGCGCCGTCTATGCCGTTTCGCACATCGATATACTCGGACCCAATCCGGCCGGCCGTGATGCTTTCATGCCGGTTCTCGAAGCCTTCAGCGCCGCTTCACGCAAAGCCCGCGGGAACCTGCGCTACGATCTGGCGCAGCAGTCGTCGCGTACCAATCATTTCGAGGCGGTCGAGGTATGGAGCAATCAGAAATCTGCCTCTGATCATGAAGTTTCCGCGCTAAACAGGGATTTCCGCGCCAAGCTCGGCGTCGCATCGAGTTCGCCCTACGATCGGCGCTGGTACAAGGCTCTCGAATAGTCGTGGGGACTGGCGCTGAGGTGACATTGCCGAGCGCCAGACGCGCGGCATTGATCGATTGATCCTCCACTGATCCTCCCGCCGCGCTGGCCCTCCGTCGTGCCTCCCGCTATGCTGACCGCAAAAATCGGGAGGCACGCCTTGATCGCCACGACCGCGCGGACCGTCGAGGGCCGCACCATTGCGAAAGTCTCTTGGCGGCTCCTGCCGCTGGCAGCGCTCGCTTATTGCGTCGCCTATATCGACCGCACCAACGTATCGTTCGCGGCACTGACCATGAACAAGGACTTGGGGCTTACCGCCTATATCTACGGCTGGGGCGCCGGCATTTTCTTTTTCAGTTATTTCCTGTTCGAGATCCCGAGCAACCTGATCCTGGAACGTGTCGGCGCGCGGATGTGGATTGCCCGCATCATGCTCACTTGGGGCATCATTTCCGGCCTGACTGCCTACGCGACCGGCCCCACAAGCTTCCTCGTCTATCGCTTCCTGCTCGGCGCCGCGGAAGCCGGTTTTTTCCCGGGCATGATCCTGTATTTCACGTACTGGTACCCGGCCGTCTACCGCGGCCGCGTCATCTCAACTTTGTTCATCGCCCAGCCGATCGCCAATGCGGTCGCGTCCATTGTCTCGGGCGCGATCCTCGACAATACCGACGGCCTTCTGGGCCTCCGGGGATGGCAGTGGGTGTTCATTCTCGAAGCGCTCCCCGCCGTGGTGCTGGCGGTGGTGGTGTGGAAGGTGATGACCGACCGGCCCGCGGTCGCAACCTGGCTTGATACCGATGAGCGCACCTGGCTCGAGACCACACTCGCCGAGGAACGGCGCAGGATCGACGTCGCCGGCGGACGGCCTTCCCTGATGGAGGCGCTTGCCGATCGCCGCGTGCTGGCGCTCGCTGCGATCTATTTCATGGGCGTCACCGCCAATTACGGCATCGTGTTCTTCATGCCGCAAATCGTCAAAGGCATGGGCCTCACCAACCAGATGACCGGCTTCGTGGCATCGATCCCCTATATCATCGGAACCATCGGCCTCGTCGCGTGGGGTTGGTCGTCGGATCGCAATCACGAGCGCCACTGGCACCTGATTGCCGCGTCGGTGCTCGCCGCGGCCGGGCTTGTCGTCGCCGGCTGGTTCGGCAGCTCGTTCTGGGCCCTGATCGGCATGTCGGCCGCGACCATCGGCATCTACGGGTCGCGCGCGTCGTTCTGGCCGATGCCGTCGATGTTCCTCACCGGCAGTTCTGCCGCGGCCTCGATCGCGTTGATCAACGCCACCGGCAATCTCGGGGGCTATGTCGGGCCGTTCGTGGTCGGCTGGATCAAGGACTCGACCAACAGTTTTCAGGCCGGCCTCTATTTCCTGGCCGCCTGCGCGCTCGCGGGTGCGGTCATCACGTTCCTCTGTCCCGCCGCGACCGGCAGGCAAGCAAACGTTCTGGAGCCGGTCGCGGTGCCGGCGAAGTAGCGGCGCCGCGATCCGGGAGAGGATCGCTGCCGGGACAACGAGCGGGTCCGTGCGAATCCGCCTTGTCGGGCGCGCCGTAAATGCATGGCAAAGCCGCGCCGGAAAATTGTAAGCTGAATGCGACTCGTGCTCGCCACCTCGCGAGCTGACAGGCTGCGGTCCATGATCTTTCGCCAACTCTATGATAGCGTCTCCGGGACCTACTCCTACTTGATCGCGAGCCGGCGCGGCGCCGAGGCGCTCATCATCGATCCGGTGCTGGAGAAGGTGGACCGCTATATTCAGCTTTTGGGCGATCTCGACCTGCGCCTCATCAAGGCCGTGGATACCCACCTCCATGCGGACCACATCACCGGGCTCGGCGCGTTGCGCGACCGTACCAACTGCGTCACCGTCATGGGCGAACGAACCAAGGCCGATGTGGTATCAATCCGCCTAGCCGACGGAGAGAAGCTTGAGATCGACGGCGTGGCCCTCGACGCGATCTATACGCCGGGACACACCGACAACTCCTATAGTTTCGTCATGCGGGATCGCGTCTTCACCGGCGACACCCTCCTCATCCGCGGCACCGGGCGCACGGATTTCCAGAATGGCGACGCCCGCGCCCAATATCATTCGATCTTCGACCGGCTGCTGCGGCTGCCCGAGGAGACGCTGGTCTATCCGGCCCATGACTACAAGGGCGATACTGTCAGCACGATCGGCGAGGAGAAGCGGTGTAATCCGCGCCTTCAGGTCGGTTCGGTGGAGGAATACGTCGCCCTGATGAACGGCCTGAACCTGCCCAATCCGAAGATGATGGATATCGCGGTCCCGGCGAACATGCGGGTGGGGCTCGCCCAGGAGGCGGTGGCGGCACGCGGCTGGTCGGTCAGCGCCGCCGAGGCAATCGCAATGCGGGGCCGGCCGGACGTAGCTCTCATCGACCTGCGCGAACGTGGCGAGCGTGAGCGCCATGGCGTGATACCGGGCTCGGTCCACGCACCCTATCAGAATCTTCTGGAGGCAATCGGCAAGAGCGGCGTGCTCCGCCAACTCGCCGGAGATAAGCGCCTTGTGTTTTATTGTGCGTTCGGAGAGCGCTCCGCGATGGCGGTCCAGGCCGCACATGATGCCGGCCTAAACTCCTCGCGCCATCTCCACGGCGGCATTGCCGCCTGGAAGGACGCCGCCGGCCCGATTGAGGGCTGAGCGGTCGCGCAAGCGCGATCCGGATCGTGACAATTCAATTTCGGCATCGCGTGCTGTAGGATCGCCGCAACGCCCTTGAGGGAGGTCACAATGCCATCGCTTCGTCGACTAGCCGTGCTTCCGGGCGCCGTCATGCTGGCGGCGATGCCCGCGATCGCGGCCGACGTCACGCCCGAGCGGCTCGCCAGTCCAGAGCCCGGCAACTGGCTGATGAACCACCGCAGTTATGACGGCCAGCGCTTTTCGCCGTTGGCCAGAATCAACAAGGGCAACGTCGGCGGCCTCAAGCTCGCATACGCGGTCCCGCTCGGCGGTTCGCTCGGCAACGAGTACAACGAGGCAACAACGCTCGCCGAAGACGGCTTTCTCTACACCGTGGATTCGTCGGGTGTCGTCTACAAGATCGACGGCACATCGGGCACCGTCGGCCGAATCCTCTGGCGCATGGACCCGAAGCAGGACCGGCAGACGTCCAACCGCGGTGTCGCGCTGTGGAAGAACCTGGTCATCTCGGTCGCAAACCAGCCGGCGCGCGTCATCGCGTCCGACAAGGATACCGGCAAGGTCGTCTGGGAGACCAACGTGGCCTTCGGCGAGCCGGCCGTCAGCATCAGGACGGCACCGCTCGCCATCAAGGATAAGGTCATCTTCGGTGCGGCGGGCAGCTCCGCCGGCATCCGCGATTGGATGGCGGCGCTCGACGCGGCGACCGGCAAGGTGACGTGGCGCAAGTTCACCATTCCGGCGCCCGGCGAGCCGGGCAGTGAGACCTGGAAGGGCAAGAACAACGCCTGGGAGACCGGCGGCGGTCCCATCTGGGTGACCGGCACTTACGATGTCGAAACCAACCAGACCATCTGGGGCACCGGCAATCCGGCGCCGGAGTACGATCCGACCTATCGCCCTGGCGACAACCTGTTCACCAACAGCGCGATTTCGTGGGACCCCGATAACGGCCGGATGAATTGGTATTTTCAATACACGCCGGGCGACATGTGGGACTTCGACGAGGTCGGCACCCACATCCTCATCGACGTCGAGGTCAACGGACAACCGCGCAAGCTCGTTACGCATTCGGCGCGCAATGGCTTCCTCTACACCATGGATCGCAACAACGGGCAGATCCTGGTCGCCAAGCCTTACATGGACAATATCAACTGGACCAAGGGCATCGACCAGAAGACCGGCAAGCCGCTCGATTATGATCCCGGCAAGGACATCCAGACCTACGCTGGCGTCGGAAATCTCAATCCCAACGAGCCGCTCAAAAAGCTCTGCCCCGGTCATGACGGCAGCAACAACTACTGGCCGTCCTCGTACAGCCCGAAGACGAAGCTCATGTACATACCGGCCCTGACGGCCTGCGAGTTCGTGACGATCGACACCAAGCCGCATGTCAAGGGAGAGCCGTGGATCGGAGGCTCATTTTCGACCACCGAGCGCTATGAAAGCAACCTGACGGCCGCTGACCCGGTGACTGGCGAAATCAAGAAGACCATCCATCTGCCATACCCTAACTTCAGCGGCACTCTCGCGACCGCCGGCGGGGTCGTGTTCCTGGCGCTACTCGACGGCACGGTGGCGGCCTACGACGACACCACGCTGGACGAGCTCTGGAAGGTCAATGTCGGTTCCGGCTTCACGGCACCGCCGATGACGTTCGAGGTCAACGGCAAGCAATATTTGGCGATCGCGTCGGGGCCGAGCGGGACCGCCAAGGCGCGGCTCGTCAACACGCCGGAACTCAAGGAACAGCGCAACGCGACCGTACTCTACGTTTTCGCGCTGTGAAGCTCGGTGCAACGTGCGGCTTTGCATCTGAAAGCCGTACGTTGCGGTGATCACGGATTGGCGCAATCCGGTGAGAATCGGCCCCCGTCGCCCCTAGGGTCTGCGCACGCCGGCCACCCCGGAAATGTCGCGATGGGTATCGCCGCAGACATAGTCTTCAAGCCGCAGGTCGCTGCGCAGGGCATAGACGAAGCGGGCCTGCCAATCGCGGCTATAGTATTCCGGATCGTGTATCGTGATGACGTCCTCCAGCTGCGTCGGGCTGATCTTGCGGATGCGCTCAAGTGTGCGCATCTCGTCGGTGTGCGGCGCGCCGGTGGCGTCGACGAAGGTCTTTTCGTTGAAGCCCGCCGTTTCGACCACCAGAGCATCGCCGTCAAAATGCCCGACCGAGTGGCCGTTGTAGAACGGGAAGGGGATCAGCTCCTTGTCGCTGGGCATCGGTTTGTCCATGGCGATCACGCGGATCTGGTGATTGAGCTCATGGATGATCGTGATCTGGCCGGGCGGAGCCTGGATGACCTCGAACGGATAAGGCGTCGCGAGCACGCGCGGCAACCCGTCCGGCACGCAAAACTTGCGGGCAGCATCCGTAATCGAACCGTCCTTCAGGCCGGCGATGTTCTTGTCGTAGGCGGCCTTGCCGGCCGCTGTGAGGGGCAGGTCGCCGCCGCCGACAATCTGGATTTTGGGGTGGTATTCGGTCGCCCAATAAATTCCGGAAATGTCGGGCGTTTCGCCGTAAGCCGAACCGAACGGCGCCGCAAATAAAGCTGTCAACGCCGCGCCCGCACCCGCATAAACCCAAAGGTGTTTCATGTAGCCCTCCCCAGTTGCCTGCCGATCACACTTGGTGCAGTCCTCTCGAACCGGCTGCACCGGGTCATCTTGGCCGCAACGTTAGCATTTTACGCCATCGGAAAAAAGGCGGCTTAGCTGAAATCCGCACGCCCACGTGCCAAACCCAAAATGGCATAAGGCTTATCCGGAATGGCATCAGGCCTATGGAGTCAATTTAATTCTGGCAAATGCGCGAAACGGCTGGAACCGGAGGCGGAATTCTCTTAAAATGGCGGATAAGGCAAAAACCAGTGGGAGACCCCAATGACATTAAGAGCACTCGGGTTTGCGGGAATCGCAGTTGCCATGGCTGCGATCCCTGCTCTTGCACATCATTCCTTTGCCATGTTCGATGCCGAAAAGTCGAAGACCCTGGAAGGCACCGTCAAGGAATTCCAGTGGACCAATCCGCATAGCTGGATACTGATGACGGTTGCCAACGAACAGGGGCAGCAGGAGCAGTGGGCTATCGAGATGGGCGGCCCGGCCGGATTGGCGCGGCAAGGTTGGGTTCCCAAGACCCTCACGCCCGGCATGAAGATCAAGACGGTCATCCATCCGCTTCGGGATGGCACCACCGGCGGACAGTTTATGGCGGTGACGCTTCCTGACGGAACCCAGATGGGAAATCCGAACGCTGCCGCGGGCGCCAATGCCGGCGCCGCGCCCGCTCCCGTCCCCGCTCCAGGTCAATAAACTGCTGACTTGTCCGTATTCGGGGGTAGCCAGTCCCTGAAGCGGCGTGGGTCGGGCTTGGTGACTTGGGCGTCGTAGCGGTGGCACGCGCGCGGGGCAGCCCGCGTGCGGCAGCGATGCGACCCGTTCGTCCCTGAGTCCGCGCGATCCGGCGCGGCAATATCATGAAGTGAGAAGTGGCCCCGTCGGAGGGCGAATTGGCTTTCCAAGTCGGACTGCGCGACGCAAGCGGAGGGTGGACGATGCCTGCATTCGCTTCGGTAGGACGCCTGTGCGCGGGCGCCGCTTTGGCCGTCCTCGTCGCGACCGCTCAGACCACCACGGTCGCCGCACAACAGAAGGTGCGGCCACCGGACTTTTCCGCGAACCAGGCGGGATGGGTTGGCGTCGGGGGCGCCGGTCCTGGCTTCGCCGTCGTACCGGGCCATCCGCCGCCCGTCGCCAGCGATCCGGCGCATCCGTTCGTTCCCAACAATATTGGTGCCCAGCCGACCTATCGGATTGCCGATCTCAGCAATCCGAACCTGAAGCCCTGGGTGAAAGAGCGGATGAAGAAGGACAACGACGAAGTGCTGGCCGGAAAGATCGCCTTTACGGCGCGCTCGAGCTGCATGCCGGCGGGCGTTCCTGGCTTCATGGCTTATGGCGGTGCCAATCCGGTCTACTTCGTTCAGACGCCGAAGGAAGTCTGGATGATCTTTTCGGGCGATCAGCAGGTCCGGCGCATCTATCTCGACGTGCCCCATTCGGCCAATCCAAGGCCGTCCTGGTACGGCGAGTCGGTCGGGCATTACGAGGACGATACGCTCGTCATCGACACCATCGGGCAAAACGACAAGACGTATGTCGATCCTTACCGCACGCCGCACACCGAGAAACTGCACGTCGTGGAGCGCTGGAAAATGATCGACGACGGCAAGGCGGTGGAAATGAGTTTCACCGTGGAGGATATGGAAGCCTTCAATGAGGCGTGGTCGGGAATGCGACGGTACCGGCGGGTGCAGCAGGAGATGCTCGAAGAGGTCTGCGCCGAGAACAACAGGAATTTGTTCGACTACCACATCCCGACGGCGAATAAGCCGGACTTCTGAAGCAAAGCTCTGCCAATTGAGATGACCGGTTTCTTGATGCCGGCCAAGAAGGATCAGGCGCCGCGGGATCTGCGCTATTTTCGAACAGCTGCGGAAGTGAAAAAATCGGCACGCCGTTCTGGCGCGACCCGGACGCCGTCCATAAGAGCCGGTCTAAAGTGCTGCCTACTTTCCGACGACTTTTCTCAGCGCCTCGTTAATCCGGTCCTGCCAGCCGGGCCCGGATTCCTGGAAGTGTTCAAGCACCTCCCGATCGATGCGCAGGGAGACCAGCTCTCTGGCATTCGGGAGAGACGGCTTTTGGGGAACGGGTTCAATTGGTGCAATCGGCTTTGTCGTTGCCGTCTTGAACGCCGCTTCGGCGGCTTGCCGTGAGTCCATTGGTCTTCGTGGTCTATCGCCAGCCATTGGAGCAACTCCGTTTCGCAGCTTGATCTGCATTTGCCTCTTCGGCGCCGAACCCGGACATCTCGGCTGCGCGGCTTTTACTTCTGGGGTCGATTGAAATTACGTAAGTCGGGCGGCGGCTGGCCCTTGCGGCTGGGCACGATCTTGCCGTCGGCGTCGGTATCGTAAGTCTCGCCCTCGATGAAAACATAATTATTGTTCTCGGTGCAGATGCTTTCGAGCCAGCGCACCTCCGGGGCGCGGAGATAGCTTCTCGTGACGGTCCACGGTCGCGTGAACGCGTTGTCGATTGTTGTCACCTCGTCGCGCAGGATATTCGGATCGGCCTTGTCCAGGAAAATCCTTTCCTTGACGATAGTCCGATTATCCTTGTGAAGGGGAATTCCGCTGGCGTCTATTACGCGTGGGCCCTTCAGGTTTCTTGTTTCGACTTCGAGCACCCCATAGCGGCCGGAACCATCCTCGTCGATCCACCGGCCGAGGGAGTAGCCCGAGAAAGACGGCTCCTCGTCCTTTGGCCAGTCACGTCCGTCAGTATAGATGCGACGGAATTCGCTGTGCGCGGTAATGTAGATATAGGTGACGTCCGGCAACACGATGATTTCCATCGGTTCGAAAGCCATCATCATCCGCGGCATCCCGTTGGGCAAGCAACGCGCCGCCGGATTGTAGTACTGGCTGCCGCTACGGCTTTCCGCAATGTGCGCCTCCCAGATGGACTGATACTCCGCGGTCAGGGGAGGCTGCTGTCCGCGCACGGGAGGCTTCGCTGGGTCCCACTGGCCGCCACCGCCAATGCGCTCCCACTGGCCCTTCCAATCGGGATATTTTGCCGGCTCCTGCGCCGCGGCACCGGCCGCCGCCACACCCAGCGCCGCCACGCGTGCAAATGCAACGATCGAGCTTCGATGAAGCATGATTGGCCTTTCAAAGTCGCGATGCGCTTGTGCAGCCTGCAACTGCAATGCAGGCTGGGCGCCGGTGGGGCGCTCATAATAAGCGGCCTTTTCCGGCGAACAAAACCGCGAAAACGTTACCAGAGGCGAGGCTTGCCCAGAAGCGGCGGCGGCAATTGTGCGCGACGCTCGAAGGCGTGCCGGCTTGGCTTATCCGGTCCGTCGGCGCAATCCTTGCACGACTGAACTGGTCAGCAGCACGCTACCGGTGCGGCGAGTGCGCCCACCAACCACGGAGAACCACCATGGACCGCGCGCGCTATCACAAAATCCGGATCGGCAATCATGTACTGCAGCCGGAGACCTTGATGCTCGGCTACGGCTATGACCCGGCGCTGTCTGAAGGATCGGCGAAGCCGCCGGTCTTCCTCACCTCGACCTTCGTGTTTCGGACCGCCGAAGAGGGACGCGACTTCTTCGACTATACGGCCGGGCGTCGGGAGCCCCCCGCGGAAGGTTCGGGGCTCGTCTATTCCCGCTTCAACCACCCGAACCTTGAAATTGTCGAAGATCGCTTGGCCGTCTATGAGGGAGCCGAGGAAGGTCTCGTGTTCGCGTCGGGCATGGCCGCGGTCACCACCTCCATCCTGGCTTGTCTCCGGCCCCGGGACGTCGTCTTGCACAGTCGCCCGCTCTATGGCGGCACCGAGGTGCTGATCGAGAAGACTTTGACGCCCTATGGCATCGAGGCCGAGGGATTCATTGACGGTCTCGACGAGAGCCGTGTGGGCGCCGCGGCCGAACGCGCCATCGCCAAGGGCCGCGTCGCCATGATTTTCATCGAAACGCCGTCCAACCCGATGAACACGCTCGTCGATATCGCGCTGGTGAGGCGGGTCGCCGAAGCCATGGGCGGCAAACAAGGTTTCCGTCCGATCATCGCGTGCGACAATACGTTGCTTGGGCCGGTCTTCCAGTCGCCACTGCAGCACGGCGCCGACCTTTCAATCTATTCGCTGACGAAATATGTCGGCGGCCATAGCGATCTCATCGGCGGCGCCGTCATGGGCTCGGCAGCGAACCTGAAGCCGATCCGCACCCTGCGCAGCGCCATCGGGACCCAGCTCGACCCGCACTCTTGCTGGATGCTGAGCCGCTCCCTGGAGACGGTGTCGCTGCGCATGGAGCGGGCGGCCACCAACGCCGCGAAGGTCGCACAGTTCCTGTCCGAGCATCCCAAGGTTGCGCGGGTCCATTACCCGCCGCTGCTTCCCGCGGACGACCCATCGCGGCAACTTATGCAACGACAATCGCGCTCCGCCGGTTCGACGTTCTCGTTCGAGGTCAGGGGCGGGCAGGGGGAGGCTTTTGCCTTCCTCAATCGGCTGGAGGTGTTCAAGCTCGCCGTCAGCCTCGGCGGTACGGAATTGTTGATCTGCCATCCCGCCACGACGGTGCATTCCGGGCTGACCGAAGAGGCGCGCCGCGAGATCGGCATCACGCCGGCCTTGATCCGAGTGTCGGTTGGCATCGAGCATCCGGACGATCTCATCGCTGATATTGCGCACGCTTTTGCGGCGTGAAGGGAAGCGCGTGCGATCGCGCAAGCGCTGCACCGCATTCCCCGCGTTGGTGTGGCCACCGCTGTTCGCTTTCGTCGCGAGTTGGGGTGTGCCCGAGCGGGAACTTTTGCTCCCGCGCACGCCGCTCCGAGGCGCAATGTTCCCCGACGGGTACAATTCCTTAACTTTCAATCGATTACAGTCAAAAATTCCCGTTCGGGAACGTGGTGGGCGGTATGGACAGCGACGACAGCACCGTTGACGGCCGCGCTTCGCACACCGCGCTGGCGTTCGGATCGATGATCCGAAGCCGGCGCAAAGCGCTGAATATGCGACAGGACCAGCTTGCGCTCGCGACCGGAGTTCGGCCGCCGGTTTCTGATCGAGCTCGAAGCCGGCAAGGCGTCGTGCCAGCTCGGCCGCAGCCTTTTGGTGGCCGAAGCTCTGGGCCTCCGCACGATCGACATTTTATCACTAGGCGACCCATCTCACGCCGGAACCGCCTGCGTACAGCCCGATCTTCCCGATGCGTTGGAGGAGCTGGATGGCCAGCCTGCCGGTATATTTTGAGCAGCGTCTCGTCGGCACCATCGATGTCGACAAGAGCGGGCCCGGATTTACCTACAATGCCGAATGGGTTGCGTTGAGAGGTGCATTCCCGATCTCGACGTCGATGCCGTTGAAATTGGAGCGCATCGGCGCCGACATTTTCCTGCCATGGGCTGCAAATCTGTTGCCGGAAAATGAGCAGTTGCGAACGCTCGGGCAACTTCTCGGCATGGCGCGTAGCGATGTCATCGGTCTTCTGTCAGCGATCGGCGGTGACACCGCAGGCGCGCTTTCAATCGGGCAACCAGGAAGAACCTCCTCGGTCCAATGGCGGCCGGTGGGCACGCCAGACGAGCTTGAGAACATCATCGAGGATTTGCCGAACAAGCCGTTCCTGGTTGGCGAGGAGGGGGTTTCGATGTCGCTTGCCGGCGCGCAGACCAAGCTTGCGGTCGCGGTCGATGAAAGCGGCCGCATCTGCATCCCCATGAATGGCTCGCCGTCGACGCATATTCTCAAGCCGGATTCGCCCCGTCTCCCGGGCGGCGTGCAGAACGAGGCGTTCTGCCTGACGTTGGCAAGACGCATGAGAATCCCGACGCCGAACCTCTCCACCGGCTTGGCTGGGGAGCGAACCTATTTGATGGTGAAACGATACGACCGGACCGACGTCGGCGGCCGCTGGCGCCGCTTGCACCAGGAGGATTTTTGTCAGGCGCTCGGCGTGCCGCCGTCCGCCAAGTACGAATCCAACCAGACTGGAATTCGCGGGCCGGGTTTGAAGGACATGTTCGAAGTCACGCGGCGGTACATGGCGCCGACCGACATCGTGCGCCTGCTCGACATGGTCGTCGTCAACGCGCTCACTTGCAACACCGACGCCCATGCCAAGAACTTCTCCATCATGGTCCGCGCCGGCGGCGCAACGCTCGCACCGATGTACGACGCAATGTGCGGCGAGGTGTGGGGCAACGTCACCAAAAACTTCGCCCAGAACATCGGCGGGAAAACCCGGGGCGATGAGCTCAAGGGGAGGGATTGGCAGCGGTTCGCCCGTGACTGTGGCCTCAATCCGCGCCAAATCATCGATCGGGTCGGGGCGTTGGCAAAATCGGCGCTTGCGGAGACGCAGGCGGCTGCGGCCGAAGTCGCCGCAATGCCCGCGGGCCCTCATGGGATTCTCGATGAGACCCGACAGGCTGTCGAAAGACGGGCTCACGCGGTCCTGGCGCAACTGCGCGAGGTGGCGGACGAAGCGGCCGCCGATGGCGTTGATGAAGCGGCGGCGCCCGCGCACGCAGTCGCCGAGGCGGCCGGCGGCGGCTGATCTTGAACTCGTCTGCGATCGCGGCTTTCGCAAGACGCCGCTTTGCCAAATCGAAACTTCGCCAATTCGAATGTTTCACTGGCCTATGTCTTTAGTTATGATTTACTACGGCGGGCGCGGTCGATCGAAACGCGGCAACAAAATAATGCCCGATGCGTACCCGGCTGAAGCAGCCAGGGACTGCCGACAGGGGGAAATGATGTTCATCGATAAAGTTCTTGCCGCCCTGACGGTGACGGTTTCTCTGGCGTCGACCGCGTTTGGAGCGACGATCACCGGTAATGTCCAGGGTCCCGACGGCAAGCCCTTCATGGGCGCATTCGTGGTTGCCGAGAATACGCGGAACCGCATGACGGTGAGCGTCCTGTCGGACCCGCAAGGCCGCTATCATATCGGCAATCTGCCGGCCGCCACCTACCGGGTGCAGATCACGGCCATTGGCTTCAGGAGCGACCCGCGTACCGACGTGAGGTTGGCCGATGACCAAATGGCTGCGTTCGACTTTGCGCTGCAGAAACGGCCGGTGCGCTGGGGCGAATTGAACACGTATCAGGGCCGGCAGCTTCTTCCGAAGACGGCGGGCCACGACCTCGGTCACGAGGACGGGTTTTTTCTGACGTGCCTCCAATCCTGCCACTCGTTTCAGAAGCGGATGGCGTCCGCGGCCTGGGATGAGGACGGCTGGCGCGAGCGCGTCAAATACATGCGCGATGTCATGTTGGCCGGCGAAGGCCGCCGCATGAGCGATGAAGCCCTCGAGGATTTCACATCCTATCTCACGACCGCGTTTGGTCCGGATTCGCCTAAGTCCGCGTCTCCTGAGGACATGCCGGCATACAAATCCCTGGTGCGCCCCTTTAGCCCACGGGCCATGAATATCGCCTATGTGGAGTACGACTTTGCGGCGCCCAACGGCCTTGGTCCTTGGAGCGCCGTCGAGGACAGGGATGGAAAGTTCTGGATCCCATATTACGGCCGTGGCAACGAAGTGGTGCGGCTCGACCCCAAGACCGCCGAGCTGACACGATTCCCGCTGCCGTTCGCGAAAGCTGCCGGCATCCATTCGGCGGTTCCGGCCGCCGATGGCACCGTCTGGTTTACCGAAGCAGCGCTCGGCAGGATCGCCCAACTGAACCCGGTCACCAAGGAGATCACCGAACACCAGAATTCGCCGCTGCCGGATGGCCGCCGCACCGGCACGCACACCGTTCGGGTGGACAACTTCGGGCGCGTGTGGGCGAGCGGCGGTCCGGCGATCACGATGTTCGATCCCAAGACCGAGGAGTTCAAGCATTACGACCTCGGGGCGACCTACGGCAACGTGGTCGGCAGGGACGGCGATCAGTGGTTCACCTCGTTCCGGGACGACGGCCCGATCGGCAGAATTTCGAAAGACGGCGAGCTGTCCAAATTCTATCCGCCCACCAAGGGCAAACCCCAGCGCCTCGAGGTGGATACCGACGGCATCGTCTGGTTCACCGAGCGTCGCGGCAACAAGATCGGGCGCTTGGATCCCAAGGCGGATCCCAAGGCGGGAGCGTTCAAGGAATTCCTATTGCCTGGACCGGAAGCCAGCCCCTACGCCATCGGCATCGATCGCGATCACATGATCTGGTACTCGAGCCACGAGCAGGATACGCTCAACCGCCTCGATCCCGGGACCGGCGAGGTGATCGAATATCCGTATCCGCATTCCGAAATTTCGATGCGCGAGTTCTTCACCGACTCTCAGGGGCGCATGTGGTACGCGAGCTCGGTCAACAACAAAGTCGGCTATTTCTATTTCAATGACGTGCCGGGCGAGCCCGCCGCGAAATAGCGGCGGTCCTGGTGTGACTCGCGGTGCGGCCAAATCAATCGACAGGCACGAACACGTTTTCGTAATTGTCCCTGGCCTGCGTAGGCCGAATTCCTATCTGTGATACCGAAGGGCGCACGTTGGAGTGCCGAAGTTGATCCGATTTTCGATCGTATCGTTGATGCTGGCCGGCAGTGCGTTGGTGGCGTTGGAACCGGCCCACAGCGAGGTTGTGCAGTACCAATACACGTCACCGCCACCGGTGGTCCCCTTGCATTCAAATGCACCAGCTTACGAAGTTACGCCGTCGGTAAGGCCGCTGTCGTCACAATCGCCCAATTTCGTCCAGGTGCCCGGCGGGCCTGCGGTGGTGGTGCCGCCAGCACGGCCGGAGAGTTCCTATAGCGACCGGATCAAGGGCTGCGTTCAAGCCGGCTCCGGCGCTGGATTGGGGCCGAACGCATTGGGTCAGTTCAGCGTGCAGTGCGCACAGTAATCGGAAGGGCGCGACCGGATTACCCGACTAAATCACCCTGACCTTGTTGGGATTGCGGGCAGGGTCGCGCCAGAAGGCGTCGCCCTCGAATTTGCGCACAAGGTCAGGGGGCAGGATGGTGCGGCGCTCCTCGCTCTTGACGCGGCGGCCGACCCGGTGAAGCCCGGGGGTGCCGAGCCGCCGGTCGAACTCAGCGGCGTCGAACTCGACGTTTTCGAAGTCGTGCGCGAACGGCGTTTCGCCGATGAAGTCGTAGATCGCCTCAATGACCTCCTGTGGCTTGCTGGCGAGGGTCTCGTAGGTCACCAGCAGCAGCCGGTGGCTTTCGTCGCCGCACACCGCCTCGCGCAACGCGTTCCAGGCGTAGCCTACCATCCCGCTGCCGCCGGTGAGGCCATCGACCCGCGAATAAACCGTCCCCCCCAACTCGAAACCGAAGATGCCCGACGGCTGGAACTTGTTCTTGCGGATCAGCCGCTCGATGCTGTCGAGAATCCATGGAACATCGCGCACGCAGCAGATCACCCGCGCCGGCGGAAACAACGCTGCAATCAGCGACAGCTTGGCGCACCACATCCGATTGCTGTCGAACACCACGTGATCGTTCGGCACGTCGGCATAGAACGTCGCGAACACGCTGCGCAACAGCGCCTCGCGCTGTGCATCGGTAATGAACACGGAAAATTCGTTGCTCATGCTCATGTTGCGTAGCAAGGCTTCGATCATCGAGCCCACTGGCCCGGTCATGCCGGCATGGAAACGCGGATTTTGCCGCAGGATGGCCGACAGCAAAGTCGAGCCGGACCGCGGAAGGCCGGCAATGAAGTGAAGCGCGTGAGGCAAATCGTCCTCTCAAGAATGAGGGTGGATCATAACATCGCGTTTCCGAGTTGTGGCTGCGGTGTAAGCCGCAACGGGCCGCACATACGTCATTCCCGCTCGCCCACAAAGCCGATCGCATCGCCGAGCCAATCGTCCGACTTCAAGAGCTCGGCCCGCATCCCGGCGTGGAGCCGTTCGGCCCGAGCCTGGGCGATGCGCGCAATCGTGCGAATCCAGGCTTGCCGAATCCGCGCCTGGCGGCTGCGGGGTGGGCCGGTTTCATTACCCAGCAGCCGCGTGGCGGCGATCAGGTAGCGCGGCCCGTGGCGAGCGATGAGGTCGTCTTCAAGTGACACATGCGGCCGGATTCTGGCCGGGGTCGCCTTGCCGGCCGCAGCGCCCGGCAAGCTGGCGATCGATTCGCCCGGCTTCGTGCGGCTCGCTGATCACCACATGCAGGCCGCCCAGTCCGGCAGCGCCGTCGCCGAGGCGTATATCGGTGCCACGGCCCGCCATGTTGGTCGCGATCGTAATCGCGCCGCGCTCGCCGGCACGCGCCACGATCTCGGCCTCCGTCGCGTCGTGGGCCGCGCTCAGGACCGCATGGGCGAGCCCGCGCGCCGCGAGCGCATCGCTCGCAATCTTGGTGGCTGCGACGGTGCGGGTTCCGATCAGAACCGGCGCACCGGTTTCGTGGATCGCCGCCACGTCCGTCGCAATCGCGCGCCATTTGGCGTCGATGCTCTCATGCGTTTGTTTGGGCAACGCCACCTTGCGATCGGGCCGATGCAACGGCACGGTGGCGACCGGCAGGAGGTAGACGCGCCACAGTTCAGCGGTCACCTCATGCCCGGTTCCGGTCATCCCGGCCAGCCGGCAATAACGTCGGAAGAAACGCTGGTAGGTCATACGGGACTTGGTGCCGCGCCGCGTCGATAGTTCCAGCCCCTCCTTGCGCTCGATCATTTCATGGAGCCCTTCGCTCCACGTTCGATCCGGCATGATGCGGCCGGTGAATTCGTCGATGATCTCGGCCTTGCCGTCGCGCACCAAATAGTGTTCGTCGGCCTGGAGCACATGGAGCGCCGTCAGCGCCGTTGTGATCAGGCGATCTCGCTCGCTCGCCTGGTCCCACGGCAGTCCGAGCCGCTTGAGTGGGTCGATCTGCCGCCGGCCGGCTTCCAACAATTCGAGCCGCCGTTCGTTGCTGATTAGCCGGTAGTGGACATCGAGCCGCAGCCGCCGCGCCTGGTCGATCGCCTGATCGAATACTGCCTGGTCCCGGTCTTCATCGGATTCGCCCGACAGGATCAGCGGCGTCCGGGCCTCATCGATCAGCACGCTGTCGGCTTCGTCGATAATGGCGAAGTGCAAGCCCCGCAGCAGTGCTCCGTCGCGCCGGTCCGCGGCAGCCGCAAGCGCCACCACCTTGCGGCGAAGATTGCCGAGCCGGCGCCCCAACCGGAGGCGGTCACGCATGTAGTCGAAGGCGACGTCCTTGTTGGTGCAATAGGTGATGTCGCACCGATAGGCCGCGGCCCGCTGGGCGGCCTGGATGTCTTCGGTGACTGTACCCACCGTCAGCCCGAGGAACCGGTAGAGCGGAGCCGTCGACTCGGCGTCGCGGGCCGCCAGATAGGAATTCACCGTAATGACGTGGACCGGGACGCCGGCCAGCGCCGCGGTTGCAGCCGCAAGCGTTGCCGCAAGGGTCTTGCCCTCGCCGGTCGCCATCTCGGCGACCATCCCGCGCACCATGGCGTAGCCACCGATCAGTTGAACGTCGTAGTGACGCTGGCCGATCTTTCGTCCGGCCGCCTCTCGAATGACCGCGAACGACCGCGCCACCACTTCTTCCGGCCAGTCCGATTGGCGCCGCAGGAGCGCCGCGACACGCCGCGCTTCACGCGCGAGTGCGGCGTCGTCAAGGAGCCCCATCGCCTCGCCGTGCCGCGCCACCGCCGCCACGATCGGCTCGAGACGCCGCGCCCGCCACCGCGTTGCGCGCGCCAGGAACCAAGCCTGGACAGCAGCGGCGGTTTCTTCAAGCCAGGGATGACGAACCTCCGGGCGCTCCGGATACCGCAGCAGCTTTGGCACGATCACGGCCGGCACCGCGCTCGCGACGATGTCAGACATTGAGGGCTCGCAGCAGCAATTGGCGCACACTGCGCAAGGCGCGCCACGCGATCGCCTCGTCACCGTGATCGAAGCGGACGAAGACCCGGCTGCCGATCCGCTGAAGCAGATTTGAATCCGGCACCGCAAGCTCGATCTGGTAGAATCGATCAAGCGGACGATCATGGTTCGGACTCGACGGATCGAGCAGCATCGGCCCGCCGCCATCCTGCGTGAGGCTCGGCGCCGGCGCCTTTTCCACCGCCGCCGGCGTTTCACGCAGGACCCGCGCCGGAACGCTGGTCTCGATCCGTTCGGTGAAGCGCACGGCGACCGACTGCGCGCGCTGCCGGACGAGATCGATGTCGGCCTGGGGGACGACGGCACGGATATCGGGATCGATCGGGGCAATCACATAGCCCAGCACATCACCTTTTTTGACGAATCGCCCCACCAGCCGGCGCGCGTCCGGGACGACGAATCGCCCCTCGCGAGAAGCCAGCACGATTAGATCGCGGGTATGCTGCTCGGCGCGGGCGAGGTTGCCTTGCGCGCGCAAAATTTGTTCCTGGACCAGCCTGGTCTGTACGCGATCAATCAGATTGACGGCTGTGAAACGGTTCTGCAGTAGGGCGAGTTCCGCGCGCCGCACCTCGACCTGGGCGGCGGCGACCGGGTCTTCGAGCGCGATCAGCTTCTGCCCGATTGTCACTTGGTCGCCCGGGGCGACCAGCAGGCGTTGCACGAAGCCTTCGGCACCGCTGCGAAGCACCGCCTCGTCCGGTATCCAAACAACGCCTTCCGCGATGGTGGCATAGGGCAGCGGCAATCCGAACAACACCACGCACGCGCACGCGATGGCGCCAGCCGTAACTCCATAGGCGCGCTGACGCTGCTGCTTGAGCTGCGGGCTTGTCATCAGGTAGCGCAGCCCACGGAGCAGCGGATAGCAGAACATCTGCCCGATCGACCAGACCGCCAGCAGAGCGCCGACGATCGCGAACTTGGTTGCCACAAAAAACGCGATCCCCACCATGACGACGAAGCGATACGCGAACGCCGCAAGGCCATAGCCGACGAACCAGGCACGCTCGCCGCGCCCCTGGACGGGAGACTCCACCATGCGAAGACCGAGCGCGTAACGCTGCAGCAGGTAGAGCAGGTAGCGCTTCGATCGCGTATCCAGATTGGGAATCTGCGCGAGGTCGGCCAGCACGTAATAGCCATCGAACCGCAGCAACGGATTGCCGTTGAAGACCAGCGTCGAGATGCTGCCGATCAGCATGACGTTGAAGGCCGCGGCGCGCAGCAGACCGGGCGCGAGCCGCTCCCAGACGATCATCGCTACCGCCGCGAGCGCGAGCTCGACCATGATCCCGGCAGCGCCGACGAGGGCCCGTCGCCACGGCGCCCGGAACGCGCTCGACGCCGACGCATCCACATAGGGAACCGGCAGGAACACCAGCAACATGATGCCAAGCTCGTGGACTTCGCCGCCGCCGGCCTTGGTGGCGTAGGCGTGGCCGAGCTCGTGGCATGCCTTGATGATCGGATAAACCACGGCAAGAAGGATGATATTCTGGGCGGCAAACACCCGATCCGAGACGTTGTCGGTGAGCTCCGGCCAGTGCATGGCGGCCAACGCGGCGCCGAAGCCGACCAACGTCAGCCACATCATGAAACCGAGAACGGTAAACAGCGGGCGGACCACCGGCATCGTGCGATCGAGGAAACGATCCGGATCGAGCAGCGGAAACCGCATCGCCAACGGCGATTTGATCCAGACCAGGAGGCTCGACTTGTGGTGCTTTTCGGAGCGCCGTTCGATCTCGCCCATGTCGGGGAGCGTGTCGCCGTGCAAGAGATCGGCGCGATGCAGCTTGGCCAACAGCTGTACGGTGTCGTCCTGGGTGGGCCGTTGGGCTCCGAAGCGCTTGGCGGCAATCTCCCAGATTTGCTGCATGGTGCGTCGCCCGTCCATGAAGCAGAGCATGAGATTGGCGGCCGGTGATATGCGGAAGAACTGGCCGGACTGATGCTCCTGCACCACGTACCAAGTCTCACCGCGATAGCGCTGGCGATAAATCTGCGCATGCGCACGCAACCGCGGCTTCATCTCGGCAATGCGGTACCAACTGCTCGCGAACGCGGTCTGGGTCATGGGATCACCTGATCAGGGGAGCCATTTCCACACCGCAAGACGGGACCAATGCAGGGCGGACCGCAACCAGATCCAGATCAGCTGGCGTTCCCCGACCTCGATCTTTCCCACCCCTTCCATGCCTGGCCGCAAACGATCGGAGGTCGCCGTCAGCTTGCCGTCGACGGCAAAAAAGGTGTTGCCGTCGCGCACGGCGGCAACCGGCGTGATCCGCTCGATGGTGAACGGGAAGGCGTGTTCCGGCAGCGCCGCCACCACCAATTCTCCGCTCTGTCCCAGCACGATGTCGGCAATCTGGCTCTCGTTGACGCGCAATTCCACCCGGTAATCCTGCAACGGGGCTACCTCGAACATGACGTCGCCGCGGCGGACGGCGGCGCCGATCGATTGCGTCAGGTCGCCGGACACCACGAGGCCATCGAACGGCGCCACCATGCGGGCGCGCGAAAGCTGTTCGTCGACCAGATGAATTTGCGCTTCGGCTTGGCCGAGCAGGCTCTGGAACTTGAGGGCATCGGCCCGTTCCTGCTTGCTCAGCGCCTGGTCGTATTCGTAGAGATGCTGTTGACGCTCGGTGACCCAGCGCAGGCGCTCAAGAGAAAGGTCGCGATTGTCGAGAGTTCGCAAGCACGCCGCCTTGATGGACGACATCGCCGGCGCGGGCCGGTGCCTCACCGATGAAGCCGTCGAACGGCGCGACGATCGATCGCCGCACCTCGCCTTCGACCTGGCCGGTGGCGGAGACCCGATATTCTCCGGTCGCGAAGCTGAAGAACACGATGGCGGCGACGGTCGCGACGGCGGCGAGCTTGCGTCCGATATGGCCGGGGCCGAGCAAGCGATGCACCTGCGTGGAGAGAGCATCGTAGCATTTGACGATGACGAGGCGATCGTTGAGGCGCTTGTCCAACAAGGCCGGCCCGAGGATCGATGCCACGGCTTCCGCGACGTCGATCGTCGCCTGATCGAACGGATCGCCGGCGGCGCGCTCGAACGTCGCGGCGCCGACGAACCGATCCTTCGCGAACAACGGCACGGTCAGGACAAACGCGGCGCCGTGGCCCTTCGACAGTGCCCCGTGGGCGCGGACCAGCACATGCTCGTCCTCGGCGGGCGGCGGAAACAGCACCACGGCGTGCTGGTCGATCGCCTCGTCCATGGCCTCGGCCAGCTGCTTCACCAAGTTCATGCGCTTTCCGAACTGCGCGCTGTGCGAGATGCCGGCGATCTCGGTATGTCCCTGGTCCAGGAACCCGAAGCTCACCCGCTCGCAGCCAAGCCGCAGAGCAAGCTCGGTCGCCGCCACCCGGCACGCCGAACGCGAGGTGTCTTCCTCCAAGGCGGCAGCGATCAGGTCGAGCGCCAGCGTGGTCCGCTCGGCCATGCTCCGCTCGGTCGAGACCTGCCGGCGGCGCAAAAAATCGCGCACCCAGGCGACCGACCATTGCAGTTGGCGCATGATGTCGCGCGGGTCACGCGATGACCCAGGTTCGACGTCGAGCGCAACGACGCCGACAAGGCTGCCGTCCAACTGGATCGGGTAGGCGGTACGTAGCTTATAGGGCGACGTGCCGGCCGGCGGCGGCTGCACCAAGCCGCGTCCCTCCTTCATCGCCAGTTGGGCGGCGGCAAACAGGCCGGAGTCGGCAAGGACCCCGGTCGGCCACGACGACACCAGTTCCGGCGCAGCACCGTTGCTATGGGCAAGCAGCAGAATGCCGCCCGACGCTCCGGAAATCACCCGGCACGCAAGGCCCAACCACGCTGACCCGAACGCCTCGGCAGTTTCCGCCGTCAAAAGCTCGCGCCACAACGCCTGATCGAGAACCGCAACCGGCTCCTTGGCCTCACTCGCCAACGAGCTGACCGGCTCCGATCCTCGACCAATGACTGACATGCAGAGGCTTGCCCGCGTTAGGTTGGTCAGGACTCGACGTTGAGCTGGCCATGACGCGCTTCATATTCCCGCATTACGCCGTTGAGCGCGACGCTGAGGCGTTTCGCGGCAAACGGCGACAGGATGATGCGATTGCTGAGTTCGATGGTCAGCGTCTTTTCATTGGCCGCATTCCAGGTCTGGTTGGTGCCGAAGAACAGGTCGACCTGCTCGCGCGTACTCTGGATGTTCACGACGTTGGCGAAGCTCGTGGCCATCTTCTGATCGTCCCAGCGCAACTGGGTCTCGCGTACCGCAGGTTCGCGAGCGGCTGGTTCGCCGGTGGGCCGCGCCTTGGGTGCCGCGCTTGCGGTCTTGGCCAGCGATGTATCACTCATTCATACTTCTCCTTCGATGCGCCCGGCCCCAAGGCCGGGCATTGAAAAATGCTATCAGTCGTCGCGGGTTGTGAGTGCGCCCGATATCTGCACCAGCGACGCCGTCGTGCTGCCATTTGGCACAAAAACCCATTCCTCGCCGAGACTGTCGATCAAAAGCGAGGGCGCGGTGGCTGAAAGTTCCGCACTGTCGATCGCGAGCATCAGCGCCCCGGTATTTTCGTCAAACAACAACGTCTGTTGCGCGCCGGAAGTGGTCGACCCGACCTCCTGAACCGGAATAGTGATGTTGCTGCCCTGGATCAAGCTCAACAGCTGGGATGGGTTAACCTGCTCGATCGCGACAGCGCTGATTGGCCCAGTGGCCTCCTCTTGGGCGGCCGTTGGCGTGTCGGGGGCGACCGGATCCTTCGCCGGCTGGCCATTGATCACCAGCACCGTCGTGGTGCCATTGGTCCAGGGTACGTAACCGGTCTGGCCGACCATCACTGAAGCGCCCGCGGTCCACGCCACCCCCGATGCCGGCTTGATGAGCTCGAACGGCTGGTTGCCGTCGCCGATCACCGCCAGCTTGCCGTCCGGGGCGAGACTTTGAGCCTGGCTCAAGGTCAGGAACGGCGTACTCGGGCTGCCGGAGTTCAACACAAGAGCCACGGTTCCGTCGCCGAACGTGAGACTTCCGACGCCGTAGATGGTGGTGACGTTCGAATTCGTTGTGTTGGTCGCCTGCAGAATGCCGTTGACGTAGGCGAAGGTATAGTTCGCCAAGCCGCCAGCGAGGCCGTTCAGCGCCCGCCCGAAGCCCGGATCGGGCGGGCCATTGCTCATCACGCCCTGGACCTGGATCTGGTCGAGGCTCTTGCCGTAGAGCGCCACCTGGTCGACCTCGCCATCGAAGGAGTTGGTGATGCGCTGACCGGCCGGATTGGTCCGGCCGATCGGCGTGAGCGCATTGGAGCCGCCGATCACGATCGCATCCTGGTTCAATGCCAAACCGCCGGCAAACGCACTGGTGCCGACCAGGTTGCCGTTGAGATAGAGCGACATGCCGTTCACCCCGAACGACAGCGCGACATTGTACCAAGTATTGGCCGCGACCGACTGGCTCGACGCGATGGTGCCGCCGTCTGCGGTATCGCTGCCGGCGGCGCCGAGTTGGGCCACCAGCTGGCCGCCGTTGAGGCCGATGGTGAGCGGCACGTCCTGGACCCCGTTCGAGGCCTTGGAGAAGATGGTCTGCTGGCCTTGCAGCGTGGCGGCGTTGAACCAGAACGATACGGTGCCGCTCTCTACCTGGAAGGCGGCGTTGTTGGCAATCCCGATAAAGTCGGTCGGACTGCCGATGAACTCGGCTGCGGTGCCGGCGCCATAAGGGGCTTGTGCCAGGGATGGCCCTGGCGCGCTGAGGTCCTGCGTGGTGCCAACTGCGTAGAAGTTGCCGTTCTCGACGCCCTCGGTGTCGTACACGGTCTCGGTGCTGTTGGCGATGGTGCCGCTTGCGTTTGCCTGATTCAATATCCAATAGGAGATCGGCGCCACGGTCGTAGGCGGCACGCCGAGCGTGTCGTTGCCGCCGCCGCCGGTAATGACATCGTTGCCGCCGCCGCCGACCAAATAGTCGGTGCCGTGTCCGGCCGTTATGATGTCGTTGCCGGATCCGCCCACCAGGATGTCGTTGCCGTTGCCGCCGGCGAGCGACGGGATCAAATTGGAGGGGCCGCTGCCGGCATAGATCTGATCGTTGCCGTTTCCGTAGTAAATCGTGGCGGGCACGCTTACACTCGGATCGATGCGCAGAATGTCATTGCCGTTGCCCAATTCGGCGAGGATCGAGGTGACCTGCGAGGCTTGGAAATCCAGGATGTGGGTCGGCCCCGGCAAGAAACTGGCGTACACCTCGATGGTTGAGCCGTTAGCGTTGCTGGCTCCTACCAGCGGGCCGGCTTGCATCACGTTCTGGACCTGGGGGGCCGACAGCGCGAAGTTGTAGATGGCGACCCCGTCGATGAGACCGTCAAACGCCGTGGTGATGCTGAGCTGTGACGTGTTTGTCACGCCCAGCGGCGTGGTCGCGTCGGAGCCTCCCAAGACGATGTCGTCTTGGTTCAACGTCAGGCCTCCGGTGTAGGCGTTCTGGCCGACCAGCACGCCATTGAGATAAAGCTGCATGCCGCCGGAGCCGAACGAGAACGAGAGATTGTACCAGGCGGTCTGCGCCGAGATGAGCGGACCCGTCTGGATCGTGTTGCCGCCGAGCGTCACCACGAGATCCTCGCCGTTGAGGCCGATGGTCAGGCTGTTGGGGTCGCCGGCGGCACCCTTGGAGAACAGCGTTTGGCTTCCGATCAAGGTGGTGAAGCGCGGCCAGAACGAGAATTCCACCGTCCCGTTCGCGAGATGGAATTTCGAACTGTCGGCGATGCCGATGTAGTCGGACTTGTAGTCGTAGAAGGACACGGCCGTGCCCGCCCCGCAGGGAGCCAGCGAGGCCGGCACGCCGGCAACGCCGAGCTCGTTGCCGACCGGGCCCGGATAGTATGTGCCATTGTCGGGATTGGCCGTCGAATCCGTAATGGTCGTACTGCCTTGCGGATCGTTCAAGCTCCAGTAGGCGACCGGCGTTGCCGGCTCGCGGACCGTTACGGTGCCGTCGCCGCCGATGATGAGTTGGCCGTTGTTGAGGGCAACCCCGGTAATGGTGGCAAGCACCATGCCGGTGCCCACGCCACCATCCTTGTCCGTGACGGTGACGGAAATGGTGAACGCGCCCGGCAACGTGTAGGTGTGATCATAGGCGAATGTGAGTACGCCAGCCGGCAGCGTCGAGAACGTCTGGATGTCGGGGTTCGCAGTCGTGCCGTCGCCCCAGTTGACCGTGACAACGTGGGTATCGAGCGTGCCCGGATCGACGAAGGCGCCGGTGAGCGTAATCGGGCTGTTGGGGGTCATCGTGGCGGCGCCGCCGGCGTCGGCAACGGAGAGTTGCGAAACCAACGGCGCGACGTTTTGCACGACGACGCTTGTGGAGGCGGTGCCGACGCCGGCGTCTTTGTCAGTGTCGGTCAGCGTGATGGTGTAGGTACCCTGGTGGACGCCGTTGACGGTTTGGTACGTTCCGTCCGGCAAGCTGTCATCGAGATATTGATGGGTGGCCGTGAACGTCCGCGTGGTTTGGTTGACGGTCGCGTCCACCGTCGAGGTGCCATCGCCCCAGTTTACCGTGACGGTCTGGGTGTCGAGCGAACCCGGATCGATGATGACCCCGCTGACCGTTTCGGTCCCGTTCTCCAGGATGGTCGGCGCCGACAAGGCCACGCCGCTGATGATCGGCGCGACGTTGAGGACCTGCGCGGTGATTGTTGTGGTCGCCGCTGCATTCTCGCTGTCCGTCAACGTGACGCCGACGGTGTAGGCGCTGTTGAGGGTGCCGTCCGGCGGATTGTCGAGATAGGTGTGCCCCAAGGTGAAGTTGGTCGCGCCGGCCGCGAGGTTCAGCGTGCTCTTCGTTCCGTCGCCCCAGATGACATTGAGCGTATAGGTGTCCTGGCTGCTTACGCTGAGGATCGTGCCGGTGAGTTGCGATTGGCCGTTCTCGTCGATGGCGGTCGCCGACACGTTCTGGAGTTGCGGGGCCACGTGGCTCACGGTCACGCCCTTGGTGGCACTGACCGACCCGTCCGCATCGACCGCGGTGACGGAGATGGTCAGCGGGCCGTCCGCTGAGAACGCGTGGGTGAACGTGACTTGGGTGCCGTTCGAAGGCGTCGGACCGGCGAAGGTTTGCGGCGCCGAGCCGTCACCCCAGTTGACGATCCAGCTCTGGATCGGCTCGGTCCCCGGGTCCTGGGCCGAGACGGTGAGTTGGTACGTGCTGCCCTCGGCGACGGTGGGGTTGCCGCTGAGCGTCAGGATCGGCGCGACATAGTTGACCTGGATCGTCGTCGACACGATTGTGCCGGCGAGGTGGTTCGCGACTTCATAGCTGTCAAGGATTTCGGCGTTGACCACGTGGGCACCAGGCGTCAGCAGATCGACAGTCGGGACCGTTGCGGTTGGCCCGCTCCCAAGGACGAAGTTTCCTGTGTTGGTGAAGTCATACTCGTAGGTGAAGCCAGCGGCTGTTTGCGCCGCCGACGGACTGAACACATTGGTGAAGGACACGGTCGCGGTCGAACTGCCTTCATTGACCGGCCCATTGTTGACGAGCGTCGCAGTGGGCGGGGTATCGGTCACGATCAGATTGGTCGAGGACGTGACATTGGTTCCGCCATAATTGGCATCGACCGTGACCGTGAACGTGCCGTTGTCGTTCACCGGATGCGCGAGGGCTTCGAGTTGTGCCCAGGTCAGCGTCGCGTCCTGGCCGGTCGCGGCGTTGAGATTCCCGTTGATGTCCCACGAGAAGCTGGTCGGCGTCCCGGGCGCAATCGCCGCGAGGTCGAGGGTCTGGCCCTCCGCAATGGTGTAGGGGCCTCCGGCGCTGACGCTCGCCTGATTGACCGTGACGGTGACAGTCAAGGTGCCGGGCCCGACCGCCGTCGTCGGCGCTTCGACGTCGTAGCCCGACACCTGGATCTCGGGCGTGCCGGGGACAGTATAGGTGTGAGTTGCCATGCTGGTGCCGGCCCCGAACGTCTGCAGATCGGGATTCAGGGTTGTGCCGTCGCCCCAATTGACCACCCATTGGGTAATCGGGTCCGGCACCGGGGACGTCGCGCCGAAGCTGATGGTGTAAGGGGTGCCGACCGTGGTCGTCGATGCGCCGTTGACTGCGATGACCGGCGCCGCGTAGAGGATCGTGAGCGTGGTGAATTTCTCCGAGGTCAATCCGCTCCCGTTGGTCGCTTCGAGGCCGATGGTGTAGGTACCGGCATTGCCGATGCCCAGCGCCAACAGCTGCCGCGCCGTCAAAGTCAGTGTTTCGGTGTCCGTAGAGGCATCGTAAGTTCCAGTCGCATCGCCAAACGTGCCGCTACCGGTGAGGCTCCAACCTTCGCCGGTGAGCGTATTGCCGGTGCCGAGCGGCGTGATGAGGGCCGTCAACGTGATTGTATCGCCTTCGGAAGTCACATAGGGCGTATTTTGGAACGTGATGATCGGCGCCGCGATGACCTGAATGCCCTCGAAGGTGTCGTAGGTCACCGTACCGAACGTCGTCCCGTTGTTGCTTGCGCTGATGGTGCCCTGGTTCGGCGATGGCGGCGACGGGTTTGATGTGAAGTTCGGAACGTTGTTGTTGCCGGGATCGAAGTAGAGGTCGTCGCCTTGGTCCGCCGGGACGCCTTGTGGATTATTGCCGTGGAGGGTGACCGTAGCCGAAGCCGGGATGGCGCTGCCCGCCACATAGACGATGTCGCGCCCCGGGCCGCCTTCGAATGTGGTGGTGGATTGATAGCCGACCTGTTCGAGGTTGATGGTATCGCCACCCTGGTCGCCGTTGACGGTCAGCGCGGCGCCGGGGGTGGACGATTGGATGTCGGCCACGTCGCCGGACCCGGCGCCGAGATACACCACGGTCGTCGCGCTGATTTGCTCGAGCACCACGGTGTTTTTCTTGGAGGTGAGATTGGTCGTGCCGGTGCCGATGCTGGTGCCAACCCATTGCGCCGATCCGGTGCCGTCCACGATGAACTGATGCTGCGTCCCGGTCGCCCCGGCCGATGTGATCAGGATGGCGGTTCCGGCGAGCGCATTCGCCTGGCTCGAAGCCAGTTTGATCGCGTCCGGACCGGCCGTGATGACATAGTAGTTCTTGCCGTCCTGCAGCCCCGAAATCGGCGTGCCGCCGCCGCTCGAATAGCCGATTTCCTCGCCGGTGATCAGATTGTCCGCAATGCCGAAATTCAGCGTATTGGTGCTGTTGTTGATGGCGGTCGAGGGGGTGATGAACGGCAGCGCCGTGATCCGTCCGGCGACGCTGAACTCGACGCTGTAGTCCGGTGGCGTGCCCTGCGAACCGGTCCAGGAGATCGGGATCGGCGTGAAGGCCTGCGCGTTAGCGAGAGATGAAGCCAGCGCAATCACACCAGTGCCGACCGCGATGACGTAATAGGTATCGCCACTGACAAGCCCGCTGATCGGCGTGCCGCCGTTGTTCACATAGGTGATCTGGTCGCCGGTCGAGAGATAGATCGGCACGCCGAAGTTTACCGTATGGGTCGTGTTGTCGACGGCCTGCGAGGGGTCGAGCAGCGGGATTTCGGGCAGCGTTCCGGCGGCGCTGAGCTGGTGGGCGGTTCCGGTCACGCCGACCGAAGAGATGGCGATCGCGATGCCGGCCAGCGCATTGGCGCGACTGCTGGCAAGCTCGATCATGTTGGGCCCGTCGGCGATCGCGTAATAGATTTGGCCGTTCTGCAATCCGCTGATCGCGGTGCCGCCATTGGTCGAATAGGTGAGCGCGTCGCCGGTGGTAAGATTGTCCGGAATCCCGAAGTTGATCGTGTTGTTGTTAACGCTGGTCGCCGGGTTGAATGGCGGCGGCCCCGCCGCAGCGAGCGTGATGGTGTCGTCGTTGCCCTCGGTGTTGACGCTGAGGCCTTCGATATTGGCGAACGTCGTCACGTCCGAAATCGGCGGCGGCAACGAGGTTGCGATCGAGAATTTGGTGATGCCGCCGAGGTCGTTGGTGTCGCCGAAGTCGGCGACGTAAGTGAAGGGCCCGCCCGTTCCGTCCACGGTGACGAGCGCGTCCGGCCCGAACAGTCCGGTGACGCCGCCATTGTTGTTGCGCACCACCTGGACGAATTGCCACTGCTGGTCATTTGTGTTCAGGGCGAACACCGCGATGTCATCGCTGAGCTGGCCGGTCGCCATCAGGTATTGGCCGTCGGGGCTGAGCGCGAGACTGTCCGGTTCCGCAAGACCACGAACGCCGTCAAAGCCGTCCTGTAGCGTCTGGTTCAGCATCAACGCCGGCGCGCTGTTTACGATGGTGCGTTGGAAGATCGAAATCGCGTCGCTGTCCTCGCCGGACACGAACACCGTCACGCCGTCGCTGCTGACGACCACGTCGGAAGCGCCTGTGAGCGCAAGCCCCTGCTGGGTCGGACCCGACAGGCTCGCCTCGTTCGTCAGCGTCGTCGCGTTGAGGAGATAGAGCGTATCTCCGCTACTGCTGACCGCGAAAAGATCATTGCTGTACGTTGCATTGGTACTGGGGCTCTGCTCGATCGCGCTGACGTCGCTGACGCCCTCGGACGTTCCGGCCGCGGCCACGAAGCTAAGGCCGGTGGTGTTCGACCAGCTGTAGCTCACGATGCCATCGGTACCCCCGACATAGACCGTGCTGCCGTCTGGGCTCAACGCTATGGTGTCGAACACATCAGTCTGGCCGGCACTGACGTGCGATTGTAGGCTGGTTGCCGTGGTGCTGAGCGCGCTGTCGAGGGTCAAATCCCCCGTCGTCGTGTTGCGCTGGAAGACCGTGATTCCTTGCGAGCTCGACACGTACACATAGGCGCCGTTCGGGCTGACGGCGACGCCGGTTGCGCCCTGCAATCCGTTGACGCCGTTGTAGCTTTGCTCGAACAACTGGCGCTGGCTCAAATCGGATGTGTTGACCACCACCAGGGCATTCTGAGCGGTATTGACAGCGTAGATTTGCTTGCCGTCCGGGCTGACCGCTTCGGCGTTGAAGCCGCTGATGTTCGGCGGGTAGTTGAGGGCGTTGTTCTGGCTGGTGACGTAGACGACCCCGCCGGGGTTCAGGGTCTGATCTGAAACCGTGCCGGTAAGCGTGCTCGTATTGGAAGGATTGCCGATCGTCGCGTTCACCGCGATGGTCGTCGTATCGGGCACCAGCACGGCCCATACTGCGCCGGCATCAAGCGCAGTGAGAGTGGCGGCGGTGCCCGTAACGGCGCCACCGGTTTCCAGATCGGCCTGATAGGTTGACGTGTTGCTGGTAATGACACCGAGTTCGGGCGTCGGGAGATTGACGCTGGTCAGGTTTACGACCAACAGCAGATTGTAACCGTTGTACTGGACGCCCAGGATATTGTTGGCGCTCGTATGGACATCGATGCTCTCGATCGCCACCAGCGCCGTGCTTGGCTCGCCCGAAATCGTCGGCAGCGTGATGCCGGAAATCAATCCGTCTAGCGCCGCGCCGCCAATCAGCCCGGCAATATTGGGCGTCGTGCTGCTGATACCGGGAAGATAAGGCGTCGTATCGCTGATCGACGCCGATGGATCGATCACCGGGTTGGTGCCGAGTTCGCCCGTCGTATAGGTGGGCAGCGTCGATAACGTCGGCGTCGGCGTGATATTTGAATTTAGCGGCGCGCCGCTGATCGAACTGATTCCGGAGGCGATCGTTTGACCCTTGAGGGTGAGGTCGGTGTTGCTGCCGACGATGACCCGGCCTTGACCACCGTCGGGGGCCGTGAGGCCGGCGTCGGTCGCGCCGGTTCCACCCTGGACGTTGATCTCCGCGCCGGTGGCCGTCAAAACCGTGCCGACAATCTTGATGGTGCCGCCGGCGCCGCCGGCGCCGGGCGCGCCGGTGCCGCCAGTGCCGCCGCTGCCGCCGCCGCCGGCGCTGCCGGCGCCATTGCCACCCGTCTGCCCGGACCCACCCGCAACGGAACCTTCACCCGCTGGCGTGCCACTGCCTCCGCTGCCTTGCTGCCCGCTACCCCCCTCGGCAGAAAACTGCGCGTCACTGACGACGTTGAGCGTGCCGTTGGCGATGATCTGGAAAGCGCCGCCGCCGCCGCCACCCATGCCTCCGGCGCCGCCGGTGCCGCCCGCAGCACCCGACGAGCCGCCATTCCCGCCATTTCCAGCGTTTAGCGAAACAGTAAAAAAGCCGAGATCATCGGAACCGTTGCCGCCCGAGGCGCCACCGCCGCCACCACCGGCACCGCCGCCACCGCCACCGCCACCGGCGCCGCCGCCCATGCCGCCGGAGATACCGGATCCGTTGACGGAATTCGTGCCTCCGACGCCCACGCCCGTGGGGGCTTTACCCGGGTTGCCGCCGGTGCCGGTTGTGCCAGCGCCGCCGCCGCCGCCGCCGGTGCCGGAACCTCCGCCTAAACCGCCGGAGCCGGCCAGCCCGGACCCGGCTGAACCCGAATTGTTGTTATAAATGCCGGAGCCGCCGCCACCGCCCGAGGAACCGCCGGTACCGCCCACGCCGTTGCCGCCCCGGCCACCGTTGCCGCCATGGCCGTCGGTGCCGAAAGAGAGATTATAGTAATAACCGGCGTAACCGCCGCCGCCGCCACCACCGCCGCCGCCGCCGTGGCCAAACCCGCCAAAGCCGCCCATATAGCCGCTGTCTTCGCCGGAGCCGCCAGCGCCGCCCTTGGCCCGTCCGTTGGAATACGTGCCGGCATAAGCCCCGTTCGAGCTTTGTCCAGCTTGGCCGCCCTGGGGGTTGGTTGACTGACCGTATCCGCCGGGGCCGCCGCCACCGTTGCCGCCGCCACCGCCGCCACCAGGCCCCGCCGTCGAACCGCCAAGTCCCGTCGTAATGTTGACCGCCGAAGCATCGAACGTAGCGCCCGGATTGATCGTCACGTTATTCGTGGCGACGATCGAGATGCCATTGCTACCGCTTGCCGTGATGGTGACGCCGGCCCCAATGACAAGATCGCCATCAAAGGTGAACTGCGCGATCTTGCCTGAGATCGTCTGCTCGGAAATTCCAGTGCCGGCGAAAGAAGCGCCGGCATTGTACGTGGTCGACGCACCACCATTTTGGGGATCGATCGTGATTGATCCGGACGAAATCGTTCCGTTGGAGGTGTCGAACGTCAAATTTCCGTTGATCGTGAAAGTTGGAACTACCGGCGTTCCGGCAAACGCCGTGGCGCCAGGCGTCGCCACCGCCACGATGTTGTCGACCGCCGTGAACAGGGCCGGACTGGCAGATCCAGCGTTCCACGACACGGTGGTGACGCCGCTGAAGCCGTCCGCCGTGGTGAAGTTGACCGTGGTGAAATCGGTGCTGTCAAGCGTGACAGACTTGGTCACCGTGACGGTGCCGCCACTGATGGTGTGGCCCGTGAACGTGACGTCAATGGTGGTGGGTTGCGAAAGCGCCGTGTTGGCGGCGAACTGCATCGAATAGAGCGAAAACGGGCTGCCGTTGGTCGCGGCGAGCGTGAAGGTGTCGGACGTTGATTGAGCTTCGGCGGACGCACTGGTGGTCTCGTCGAGTTGGAAACCCAACGCATTGTTGGTGGTCAGAGTGAAGCCGTCCTCGCCGTAGGACGTGACAGGTGTATTGCCGACCGTGAGCCCGTCGAACGTCATGACGTTCCCGTAATTCAGGTAGTTATCGGTGCTGCCGCCGCTGAGAACGTCAAGACCCGACTCGAGCACCACCTCATGGTCGGTCACGGTGCCAATGACGGAATTCGCGCTCGCTGTTGCCGTATTGAGCGTGTTGTCGGGGTTGCTGCCGCCGATAATGCGGGTGAGCTGCGCGCCCGAGCTGTTGACCACGAGGTTCGAAGTATCGCCGCTCGCCGCGTAAATCATGCCGTCGAGATTTGTCCATGCCACCGCGCCCGAATAGGCGGAGTTGTCGACGAACAGATTTTCCACATCGACGTTGAGCAACGCAAACTCGTTGGCGGTCGGGAAGGCCGTGATGATCAGGGCAACAGTGTCGGTGCCGTTGCCGCCGGTGATGTTGGTGGTGTCGCCGATGCTATCGACGTCGAAGAAGTCGTCGCCGTCGCCGCCATTCAGGCTCAGCACCGAATTCGAATCCGTGGTGTTGATGACAACCAAATCGTTGCCGGTACCGAGATTGACGTTGACTTTGCCGACCGAGTTGAAGCCGATGTCGCCGCCGCTCGCGGTGAAATCGTGCAGGATGCCGGTGGTCCCGGGCGTGGCGCCATCCTCGATCAACGCGTTTACGGCCGCCGTGGTGGCGGACAAGTCGAGCGTCAGCGTATTGGTCGCGTTGCCGACGACCGAGAGCGCCGGCACTGCATTGCTGTTGACCGTGGTGGCGTCGAACACCGTCACGGTGTCGTCGGCGCCGAGGTCGAGCGTGGTCTGGTTTTCCACGTTGTTGACGGTGATGGCATGTCCGCCGCCGCCGCTTTCAACCACGGTGTCCGTGACCGTGTTGTTGATCGTCAGGGTGTCGACGTGACCGACGTCGCTCTGGTCTACCGTCAGCGTCGTCACTCCCGCGAACTCGATCCGGCCCGGCTGACCGCTGGTCCCGATGCCGGTGACGAGGCCGACGGTCGGGCTCGCCTGATCAAGGGTAAGGGCACTGCTGACATTCGAAAGCACGACGAGTTGATCGTTCGCGTTGCCGCTCTCCTGTATCAGCAAAGGCGCGTCGATCTCAGTCAGGCCGTTCGTTCCGGTCGACAGCCCCACGGTGACAGTATCGCCACCTGTGCCGGTGTTGATCGTGGTCAGGTTCGAGATGCTCCCGACCGTGAAATTGTCGGCACCGGAACCAAGCATGATGTTGACGTCGGTAAATCCGCTGAACTGGATGCCGGCACCGGCGTTGACCGTGCTCGGGCTCGACGAGCCCATGCCGAGTCCGGTCAGGTGCCCGTTGTCGAGAATTCCCGTGGTAGCCCGGGTCTCTCCGGCGTTGACGACATTGAGCACGGCGTTGGTGCCGTTGCCATCAAGGTTGAGCAAACCCTGAATGTTGTTGACGGTGTCGGTCAAATTGCCGTTCGGACCGCCGACCCGCACCGTATTACCGTTGACCCCGACCACGACCGTGGTGGTGGTACCCGCGAGGGTCGCCTGAACGTTGAAGATATCGCTTCCGCTGCCGAGCGCGACCTCGGTTGTGGCAATATCGACGTATTGAATGACAGCGCCCATGCCCAATCCCGAGAGCACCGCGTCGCCCATCAGGGTGCCCAAGGTGCCGGTGGTGTTGGTAGCGTCGCCGGTATCGTCGATGGTCAGCGTGCTGTTTCCGTTGGTGCCGCCGTTGATCGTGAGTGTGTCGTCGATCCTGTTGAGGAGGCCGTTATTGAGCGGGCTGCTGCCTTTTATCGAGCCAATCGTAATAATGTCATTGCCGCCGCCCGCGATGGTGGTCGGCGTGTTGGCCGCAACATTGGTCACATAGATGGTATCGCTGGCCGTACCGCTGGTGATTGTCGCCGACGACCCGTTGATGACGCCTTGGAGCTGGATCAGCTTGCCGATCGGATTGACGGCGGCGTTGTAATCGCCGCCCACCGTGACCGTTCCGCTGGCGCTGATCACGCTGCCGACCGCGGTGGTTAGATTGTCGCCGGCCTGCAACGTGATGGTACCGCTGTTGGCTGTGACCAGCGACGTCGCGCCGAGCACAATATCCTCGCCGGATGCCGCCTGCGCGATCGTCGTGATCGTGACATTACCTGTGACCCCGGCGCCGATCGCCGTGTCGGTGACGCTCGCAATATCAAGAGCATTTCGATCGGCGACGTCGTCGATGGTCACGCCGGTGTCCGCTACTGCGGTGAGTGTTGTCGTGGCGCCGGATGAGCCGATATCGACCGGATCGGCCAAGGTTCCGATCGCGCCGTTCGGGACGTCGAGAATGATAACCGGCGCCAGGATGTTGGCAGTGTTTGCCGTATTGCCGGGGTCGTTGACGAGCGATGCGGTCGCATAGAGGTCGACGGTGCCGCCGGTCGAGTCGACACCGTTGACGGTGACAGCGTTGAGGACGGCGCCCACATAGCCGAGGTCGAGCGTGCCGGTCTCGCTGATGTAAATATTGCTCTGTGCCAAGGCGGCGAACATGCCGGTGGCCTCGGCTTCGATCGGCGCGGTCGATGTTCCGATGAACCCGGACGGAGCCTGGAGGACGAGGCCTGTGGTCTCGATCGTCGCGGCATCGGACCCGGAGATGATATTGCCGCCAGCGGTGATCGCCGTGGTGGTACCGTCCGGATTGGTAATAACGTCGTTGAACGTGATGTTGGGGGTCGAGATCGTCGAGTCGTTCTGGATCAGGATCTTGGTGTCGCCCGGCGTCGACGTGATTATCGGGGTGAAACCCGTATGGGTCCCGACGTCGATGTTGATGTTCGCCGTGAAATCGGTCGACGGATTGATGACGTTGATCTGATTGATCAGCAGATTATCAATCGACTGATTGAAAATTGTGACCTGGTCGAAACCCGTGTGGAATATGACCGATGGCGCTCCCGTGATGGTGGCGCTGCTGGTGATGGTCCCGTATCCGGATGGCATGGTGTCGTAGAACGACGCCGGGATGGTAAACGTCATCGAACCGTCCAGCGCGCCGATGTTGACAATATTCGCGACGTCGAAGGTGCCGGCATTCAGCGTTGCGCTGATGTTGACGTGCGTGATGATGTTGCCGTTGCTGTCGATCTCCAGATCCGGATCAACCGCGCCCAGCATGACGATGGTGGCATTCCACGCGATCAATCGGTTGAGCACAAGTGTTTGCGAACTGCTGGAGGAGCCGGTGTCGATGGGGGCGGCGTCTCGGGTCGTCGTCGCGGTAAAGCCCGGAGATACGTCCGCGTTGGATTCGACTGTGAGGACACGGGTGTCGACTTCGGCGGAGCTCATGGCGGTGACCGTCGTGGTCGTGCTCAGCGTGTTGTTGGCGGTCGGGCTCGTATTGCCGCCCAGCGAGGAGGTCGAAGACGTGGCCTGGGAGGACGTCGGCAGACTGACTTGTTGTGCCTCGATGTCCGCGGTCGAATTGCCGATGATCAAGGCGCCCGATTTTGAGCGTCACGGTGTCGACCGAGGTGGTGTTGAGTTCGGAATCCGAGCTGGTGGAGGTGCCGAGCGCGGAGGCCGAGGTGTCGGAAATCGCCTGCGCGTTGATGGTGTCGACGTAGGCGAGGATGCTGACTGCGCCGGCGTCGAGGCGCGCATTGCTGCCGATGTCGGTCGTGGTATTTCCCGAGATGGTCAGGGTCGCGTTGGTCTGACCGTCGGTGCCCAGACCGCCCGTATTGACCGTCGGCTCCGAGGTCGCGGTCGTGCTCATGTCGGACTTGACGCTCAGAGTGCCGGCCGCTGTCGGCGAGTTGCCATTGGCCGTGATCTGGGCGGAGGCGCCGACTGCCGCGCTCGTCGTATCGGTGATGGTGACGGTGGTCTCCGCGATCGAGATCGGAATGACAGCGTCACTGCTGCCTTCGGCGGTGTCGGTCGCCGAATTGGTGGTGGTCGCGAGCAGGGAGAAATTGTTCCCCGCCATAATCACCGCGCTTGCGCCGACCGAAGCCGTGTTGACGTTGGTGATCGTGATGTTGGATTTCGATTCGCCGTAGGTGATGCCGCCGAAGTCGAGGCCCTCCGCATCGGTAGTGGCGGTCGGGGTCGAAGTCGAGGTGATCGAGACGTCGCCGCCGGTCGTGGTGATATCGGTGGAGGCGGCGATTGTCGCCAGTATGGTCGGAGTGAGTATAACCGTCGAGACGGCCCCGGACCCGGCCAGGATGCCGCCGGTGGCCGGAATGGTGGTCACCGTCGCCGTCGGCTTTCCGGTCGCCGAGACCGTGACGGAGCTGCCGCGGACCTTGGTCGTTCCGGTATTTGCGGCCAGCGATGTCCCGATCGCAGCCGTTACGGCCCCGTTCATCGTGACCGAGCCCAGCATCACGCCAACCGCGATGACGCCACCGGCGCCGCCATCGACCTTCACGGTGGCGGTCGGGGTTGATGTGGCGGACACCGAGATAGCGCCGGTGGCGAATATGTTCGCCTGGTTGCCGATCTCGGCCGTGACATTGCCCCCAACCGTCACTTGCACATAACCCGCCGCGCCACCAAGCAGGCCGCCGCCGATGCCGATTTCCATCGGGCCGCCCGCCACGTAGGGACCAATCGTCACGGTCTGGTTGGCGGTCACCGTGATGCTCCCGACCGGAGCGGTGATGACAGAGCCAACATTGGTGAAAAAATCGCCGATCAGTGCCTGGGTGTTTCCACCTACGTTGACAAAAGTGATGGCGGCACCGAGCCCAGCGCCCTCACTGATCGCCCCGACACCGGTAGCGATGTTCATCGTCACGGTATTTTGGGCGTCTACGCCGACGACGGCAAAGCCTGCGCCTTCAATGATGGTTGCGACACTGGCCGAGGTCGCCTCGTTGACACCGCTGTCCGATATGCCGACTCCGAGCGCGGCCTGCACATTGCTGTCGTCGGACACATAGGCGACCGCGGAACCGAGCGAAACGAAGCCGCTTGCGGCGCCCGCGATGCCGAGCACATCGTAGGTGGCGTTGCGGGTCGCATCGACATTCAGGCTGCCGGTGCCATTAAGTCCATCGAGGAAAACGTCCTGGTCCACATAGGCGGAGACGTTGGAGTTGACCGTGATGACCGCAATGCCGACCCCGAGGGCCGCGCCGGCGCCCGCCCCGAGGCCGCCTGGGTAGGACGACAACATGAAGCTCTGGTCGGCGTCGACCGCGACGGTGGTCGCGGTGATGGTCGCCCCCGAAGCGATCGCCGCCGTGGTGCCACTCGCGATCGTGCCGCTCTGGTTGTTGTTGGGATTTGTGCCGTTCGAGACGGCGTTGTTCGGCAGGTTCGCCGAGGCACCGGATACCGCCACATTGTCGGTACCGGCGGGATTGGCGGTGAAGGTGTGGTCGGTTCCAGTTGCGCCGACCGAGGTGATCAGGATCGCGTTGCCGGCCATGGCGTCGTCGTGCGTCGCCGCCAGTTGGATGGTGTCCGCTCCGTCGACGATCACGAAATAGGTCTGCCCGTTCTGCAGCCCGTTGATGGGAGCGCCGCCGCCGCTCGAATAGGTGACTGCGTCGCCAGTCTGGAGATTGTCGGCGGTGCCGAAATCGATCGTGTGATTGGTGTTGTCGACGGCGGTCGCCGGGTTGATCGCGGGCAGGCCACCGCTATTCGGCGTCTCAACGGCCGTCATCGACTGGTTGATCGAAGTGTCGATGCTGCCCAGCAACCCATTGCCGTTGCTGTCGTTGAGGGAGTTTGAGGAGAAGCTGCCGCCGCTCTCGTCGCCGCCCGAGTAACTGGCGTTGAAGCCGCCGCCGACCGTTATCACCGAAATGCCGCCGCCGAGCGCAAAGCCTCCGGCGCCGACCGCGATCGCGACCGACAGCAAGGTGCGCTCGGTGAGCGCGTCGACCTCGACAGCGTTTGCCGCCCGCACCATGGTGCCGCCACCGGCGATGAAGGCTTCCGCATTGTCGTGGATCGATTTCGACATCGACGCCAGCGCCGATGCCTACAACTGCGCCGCCTACCGCGCCGGCGACGGCCGTGATGGTGAGGTCGTCGCTCGCCCCGACCGCGACGGTCTGCAGCGTGTTGGCGGTACCAGCGTCTTTCTGATTGACCATGGCGCCGTTCTGGATTGCCGCAACCGTATTGGCGTTGGTTTCCTCGACGTCGACCGCGCCGGCGATGCCGACGTACAAGCCACCCGCGCCGCTGCCGGCGACGTTGATCAGCTTCTCGTTCGAGGCCGCCTGCACCGCGACGCCGACGATCGACTGCTGGGCGTTGAGGCTGCCGGTCATGATCCCGGTCAGCGTGTTAGTTCCGTTGCCGTCGGCATCGACGGTTGCGTCGTTTTCGATATAGGCGTCGGTGTTCTTGTCGATAATGCTCACCGCAAAGGCACCGGCCCCAGCGCCGCCGCCGATGCCGATGCCGACCGCGCCCGCAATCGCATAGGCCGTTGTGGTGTCATAGGCGTTGACCAGCACATTGCCGCCAGCCTCGACCTCGGCCAGCCCGTTGATCGCGGCCTCGGTGGTGGTGTTGACATCGATCACCGTGACCGAGCCCGCAATGGCCACTTCGCCGGATCCCGATATGCCGACCGCGACACCGATGAAATCGGACAGCGCCAAGGCTGAGACTTCGACGTCCTGCGCGGCGCTGACCATGGTTTCGGTGCCGCTGGTCGGACCGAGGATGAACGCTTCGGTGTTGCCGAGGAGCACCGGTATCGAAATCGCCGGGGAAATCGCGGCCGTCCCGGCAAATGACGCGCCGAGCCCTAGCGCCAGATCGTGATAGGTGCGGCCGGCGTCCACATAGACCGACTGGTTGGCGTTTGCTCCGCTATCATCGGTCTGGTTGATCTGCGCGCCGGATTGGATTTCGGCGACTGTGTTGATCGTGTGCACGGCGACCGCACCGGCGACCTGCACCGCGACGCTGCCGGAACCGCCGCCCGCCGCCCCGGCGGTGTCCATGTGATTGGTGGAGACCGCAACCACCACCACGCCCTGCCGCGCCGCCTGGACCGGCGGACCTTCGAGATTGTCGGCGATGCTGCTCAGGTCAATCGGCGTGGTGCTGCTGACATTCGAGGTCGAGACCGAAGGGACGCCGATTTGGCTCAGGCGCTCGACCGTGTGCTGGTCGGTCGGGCTGGTCTGACCGGCGCTCAGCGTGATGGCGTTGCCGGCCATGGCATCGGCGTAGCTCGCGGCCAGTTCGAAATCGTTGGCGTCGACGGCGATGACATAATATTCGCCGCCGCTGTTGAGGCCGCCGAGCGGCAGCCCGGCGCCGTCATAGACCACCTCGTCGCCGGTGTTGAGGCCATCGTTCGCTGCAAAGATCTCGTTGCCGGTAAAATCTGCCGTGGTGAACTCGACATTATCGGCAGGGGCAGCACTGTCGGTTCCGGTCGGCGTTCCGAAAGTTCCGGTGTTCGCCATGATCGATGTGCCCTGGGCAAGGGCGGTCACCACGGCGTCGGAGGCAATGTAGGCGTTGGTATTCTTGGTCAGGACCGAAATGCCCGCCCCGACGCCGACCGCGACGCTGCCCGAACCTTCCAGATTGCCCGATACCAGCGTGGACGTGGTCTGATCCTCGGCGGAAACCAGCACGTTGTTCTTGGCAATGACCGTCGCGCCGCTGTCGATATAAGCATTGGTGGTGAGGTTGAGGACGGATACGCCGGCCGTCAGGCCAACCGCCACATTGCCGGAGAATGCCCCTGCCACGGAAACCGAGGTAATGGTTTCGGTGGCGTTCGCCGTGATGGCCACCGAGCCGTCGGCGTACACCTTGGCGTTGGCGCCGATGTAGGCATAGGTGTTTCGCGTCACCACCCCGGTATCAACGCCAACTCCGACACCCGCTTTGCCGCCGAATGCAAGCGCGCCAGCGGTGCCGAGGAGGTTGAAGGTGCTTTCCGCGTCGATCGTGACGTCACCGCTTGATCCGGCGCCGGTGCCGCCCTGGACGAATCCTGCCGCGCTCGTCGGGCTGGCCACATAAGCCTGCGTGTTGTCGTTGACCGTGGTGACCGTCAGGGTGCCGGCGACCCCAGCGGTGCTCAGCCCCAGTGCCCCGCCGATCGCGAACACCGATGGCGTCTCGGTGGTGTTCGCGTTGATGGTGACGCCGCCGTCGCCGGTGACATCGGCCTCGCCGGCAATGAAGGCGCTGTTATTGTTGACGATCACCGCGGTGGCGGACGAAATGCCGACCCCGACCTTGCCGCCGATGGCAACCTGGCCGGCGAGCGTTCCGATCGTCGCGTTGTTGGTCGATTTCACCCGGACATTGCCTGACGCCGTCACCGTGGCGGCCCCGGCTATCGACGCGACGACCGTGTCGGTGATGACGCTGACCGCGATCGAGCCTCCGGCGGCATTATTCTGGCCACCCTCCAAACCGACGGCGAGCGCCTGGATGTCGGCCCCCTCGAAAGCCGTTATGGTGACGTCACCACCATTGCCATGCACCGTCGACGCGTTGATGGTCGCCGTGACCTCATTGTCGATATAGTTGGCGCCCAACGCGGCGCCGGCGCCCGTACCCTTCGTGGAGATCGCCACGCCTCCCACCAGCGTACTGATCGTGGAGTCGTCTTCGGCGTCGAGCGCGACCGTGCCACCCGATGTCACCGTCGAGCCGGTGTCGACCTGAGCCGATATGGTGTCGACAATGCCGTTGACCGACACATTGACGCCGATCGCAGTGTTGCCGGAGACCGCGGCGCCGACCGCGAGGGAGGTGATCTTGCTACCGAGAATGCCGTTGGTTTGGGTCGACATTGCCGTGATGCTGACCCCGCCGCTGGCATGGACGGCCGCATTGTTGACCTCGGCATCGACATTGAGGTCGATCTGGTTCCAGCTCAAACCGACCCCAAAGGCGCTGCCCGTGGTGGCGACGCCGAAGGCGCCGGCAAACGACCCGATGATCGAGTCGTCGGTCGCGGAAATCGTCACGCTACCGCCCGTCGTGGTGACGTCGGCATTGTTGATTTCCGCAATAAGGCCGTCGGATTCGTCGCGGGTGAATACCGCCGTATTGGTGGAGATGATGTTGATGCCGATGGTGAACGCACCGGCCTGCGAACCCGCCCCGGTGGAGACACCGGCCGAAACCCCGACCGCCGTGATCGTGGCGGCGTTGGATGCATTGATATTGAGATTGCCGGTTAGGTTGACGGTCGATCGGGCGTTGGTGCCCTCGATCGCCGCCATCGTGGTTCCCACAATTTGATTGAAGCCGACGGCACCGCCAATGCCCTTTTGGCCGGCCGTGAAGCTGGCGCCGCCACCAATCGCCAGGATGGTCGGATCCTCGGTTGCGGTAAGACTCAGACTGGCGGCCGTCAGCGTGCCGCTGTCGAAAATCGCGTCAGTGGTATCGACCACGCGATTGATTGAGATGGAGCCCGCGTAGGTATTGCTGTTCGTGGTCGCAGCGCTCAGCGCTGCCGAGAAGGCGTCGAGATGCCCTTCATTGGTGGCGGTCAGAGTGACGGCGCCGCTGCTGGTGAGGTCGGGGCCCTTGATGAAAGCCTCGGTATCGTCAGTGTCCTGGTTGACGCTGATGGCGCCCCCGACCTGGGTCGAGCCGGTCGTGTTGCTGCCTGCCTTGATCGAGATGTCGACGCCGCCGGTCAGGTTCACGACGAGTTGGTCGTCGTCGGAGGAAAGGCTTAGCGCGCCGACCGTATTCGCACTAGCGGTGTTGATATTGATATAGGCAAGCGTGGTGTCGAGGAACACATCGACCGCGCCGGATCCCGCAAACCCGGCGCCGCTTGAGACCGACGGTGCTTGAGCGTTGGGGGGCGAGGCCCCGTTCAACACGTTGTCCATGGCGCCCGACGCCGGGGTCGAATTCTGCGTCACGGTGCCGGCGATGGCGACCGCCACGATGGTTCCGCCGGTGGTCGCCGACATGGTGATATTGCCGACGTCCAAGGTCGAGAACGCGTTCGGCGTGGTATCGGGGTCGCCGGTCGGACCGGCACCAATAAAGGCCGCGGTGTCGCGGACGATGGCGTTGACCATCACCGAGACGCCGATGCCGGTCGAACCGCCGCCGGCAAAAATAATGGTCCCGGCCACGGAGACCTGCACACCGCCCGTATTCGCCGTGATGTTGACGGCGCCGCCACCGGTGACGTCGGCTCCCTGGCTGTTGTTCGCCTCGATGCCGGCAATAGTGGTGCTGTTCTGACCGTAGCCGAGCAGACTGCCGGCAAAGTCGGTCGCCTCGTTGGTCTGATTTTGCGAATAGCCACCCGACTGGGACACGTCGACACGGGTGATTTCTTCATCGGCGTCGAGGTCGAGGCTGCCAGTGGGGCCGATCCGAACCATGACACCCGGCTCAATCAGCGCCTCCGTCGAATCGAGCAGCACCGAAACCAAAATGGCCCCGCCGAATGCGGAGCCTCCGGCACTGCCGCCGAGCGCAAGGATGTCGCCGCCTTTGAGCTGGTTGACGAACCCCCTGTTATCCTCGGTGGTACCCTTGCCGATGATGGCGAACGGATTGAGCGTCCACTTTCCCAGCCCCGCGACATCCAGGGTCATGATTGTGGTGGTGGCCGTGACCGAAACGCTTTGCGTGCTGGTCTGATAGGCCGGGTTTTGATTGATCTTCGCCCCGCTTTCGATGATGGCGTTCGAGGTGTTTTGGAAGACGTTGATCGCCAGCGAGCCCGAAAGGCTGCTGGCGGTGCCCTGGGTCTTGAATTGTCCCGGCTTCTTGGGATCGGGTTCCTGGATGTCGGCCGCCTTGCCGCCGGCGATCGACCATGTATTCAGGAAGTCGCTGGCAAACCCGAGCGTACCATCCAGGTAATTCGTGATGGTACTGATGCCCGAAGACTCGAGATTCGCGAGTTGCTGCGCCCCCCACTGCGACGGGCTGATCGGCGTGATCGGCGGATAGGTCAAGGTGGACGTCACCGAAAGGGTGCCACTGGCATCGATCGTGCTGTCGCCGAACACCGTCGCTTCGGTATCGTTGGTGAACAGGCCGAACGCGATCGAGACCGCGACAGCGGTTCCTGTCGATCCGCTTGGCTTCGAGACGCTGGATTGCGCGACCTCCTGGTAGGTCTCGGTGTCCGTACTGGTGACCGACACATCGCCGCTGGTCTTCAGGACGGTGGTGCCCAGGTTCCCCACTTCTGCGTAGCAGGTGTGATCGACAAAGTTGAATGCGATGCCGCCCGCGGTGCTGAAATTATTGTTTTGGATTTTATTCTCAACGCTGTTTCCATCCTCGTCAGTCACATTGTATTTGCCGGTGGTGGCGGCGGCGTTGCCGAATAGCGCCGCCAGGGTGACGTCCGACGACGTCAGTCCGTTGCTGACGTACTGACTCCAGTTGAATTTGCCACCCGTCACCGGTTTCGCGCTTTCGGCGTCCTTGGTGGTCAGTTTCGCCGTGACGCCGATGCCTGCGGTGGTGGTCCCGGTGACGAGCTGGCTGTTTGTACCGGTGCCGGTGCTGCCGAACACGATCGGCTGCGCCAGCGCCGCTGCGGCCGGATTATCGGTCAGCGCAATGGTGTTGGCGTCGATCTTGACGACGTAATAGATACTACCCTGGTCGAGTCCGCCGATCTCCGGATCGGCGACCGTGACGCTTGCGTCGGGACCTTGGATGAATTGGCCCGGATTGTTGGGGTCGGCGATTTGGGTCGGGGTCATCACCGTCGTCGAGATGTTGGGATCGACTTCGTAGACCACTGCCTGTCCGGTCACGAGATCGTTGCCCGGCAGGGTGATGTAAGAGCTGACCGGATTGACCGCACCGCCGATCGCCGTCGAGGTCGGATTGAAGCCGAAGACTTCCCCCGTATAGGTGAAGGATTGTACCGAGGTTCCGGGATCGCTGAGCTGCACCACCTGGTTGTTGTTGGTCGGATCGAGCAGCTGGAACTCGTTCGCATTCAGGACTTGGACGGTATAATCATTCCCGTTGGTCAAGCCGCCGATCTGATCGGCGCCGTTGTCCACCAGCGACTGGTAGTTTAAATCCTCGCCATTGGTGAAGCCGTTATTGAGGACTTCGATCGCGTTGTTCGTCGTGTCGATCGCGGCGAGATTAAGTTGCTGAGCATTGGTGCCACCGGTAGTGTCGGTGAACGTCTGCAGACCGAGCGCCGCGCCTTGGGCGATCTGCACCACCTGGCCGTTGGTCGGATTGATCAGCTGAAAATCGTTGTCGTCGAGCACATTGACCAGATAGGTGGCACCATTGGTCAAGCCCTGGATCGGGGTGTTGCCGTTATCGTTGTAGGTAACGCTATCACCCTGGTTGAAGCCGTTGTCGTTCAGCTGGATGGAGTTATTCGACGAATTGATGGCGTCGAGGTTGAAATCGAGATTGTCGACCGTCGTCAAAGTCTGGGTTGAAAGGGGATTGGTGCCGCTGGGATCGAGGATGTCGACCGGTCCGTTGGCCAGTTGAATGTCGTTGGCGTCGAGGACGACGACGTAATAGGTTTGGCCATTGACCAAGCCGCCAATGGGCGTTCCATTCGTCGTGTAGGTAATCTCGTCACCGGTGGTCAGCCCGTTATCCGGGATATAGAGCGCGTTGGTGACCGTATTGACGACGTTCGCCTGGGTCGGGTTGAAAATCGGGCCCGCGCTGCCGGTAATGGTGCCGCCTGCCGTAGCGGTGCCGTTGAGATAGGCGTTGACAGCGGCCAAATCGATGCCGAGGCCAACCGCGACGCCGGTAACCCCGTCAACGAAGCCGGCGGTCGCGGCCGAGGTTTGAAGCTGGTCCGAACCAGTGGCCGTCACCGCGATATTGCCGGTCACGGCGTTGAGGGTAACGCCGCTGTCGACTTCGGCCGTGTCGGTGAGGTGAGTGTAACCGAGCGCGATGGCGAAGGACGCTCCATTGGAATTGATATTACCGATCAGATTGGACGACGCGCGCGCCGTCGACTTCACTTTGACGGTTCCGGTGGCGGAGATCGTAATGTCTTTCTGAGCCGTAATGGTGGAATCGCCGGTGACCGTCGTGGTTACCGTACTGGTCGCCTGACTGTAGCCGACCGCGACGCTGAACCCCGCAGCATTGGTCCCAACCGAAATGGCCTGAACGTAGGTTTGGACTTCGGTCGTCGATTCGATCGCGACACTGCCCGAACTCGTGATGCTGGCATCGGTGACCGTAATATTCGCGTTGGCGCCGCGCAGCACCACCGACGCGTCGAGACCGGTCGCCGCCGACAGGAGGTCGCCGGGGAGCTGTTCGAACAGGGCGCCGAGCGTGCTCGTGAAGCTCGCCGCCCAGGTCGGAATCTCACCGGGTAGTGATAAATCCTCGGCTTCCGCCGTGATGGAGACGTTGCCGCCTTCGATGGTGTCGCCGGCGGCGGATGTGCCGTTGACCGAAATGCCGACACTCTTGTCGGAATAGAAGATCGGCAGTTCGAGCGCCCGATAGTCAATGTCGAGGACGGCGATCGTGATGCCGCCCGCGGCGCCGCCCAGTCCGGTGGTGTCGATTACCACGCCGCTGCCGATCGTGACGCTGTGCGGCCCTTCGAACGAATTCGTATCGCCCTCGATCGAAAAGCTGCCCGAGGCGCCCGTGGCGGACTGGGTATTGATCGTGACATTGTTGGCGATATTGACCGTGAGCGCATTGATAAAGATCGCGCCACCATTGGTCGAGACATTGCCATCGATGTTGACAGTGGTTTGATCAAGCAGGAAGTCGGCGCCGAGGCCGACACCAGCTTCGAACGAATCGATGTTGTTGTTGGGCGAGTCGATGGTCAGGGCGGCCGCGAAGCCGGGATCGAGCGAATTGATCGTAAGCGTGACGTTGCCGGTAAGATTGATCGTCAGCGAGGTGGTCGGATCCGCGAAGGTCGTGGTCTCGGCGATGCCGGGCGCCGACAGGACCAAATTACCGGACGTGCCGGCGCTCAACGTGGCGTTGCCGGTCAGCATGTCGTCAATGTCGAACGTTACATTGGCGGCGGTGCCGAGATTGATCGGCGCCAGACCGGCATATTGGAAGGTGCTGCCATCGAGCGTGAGGCTGCCGGCGTGCGCGCCGGTCGCCGTTATCACTTCCGACGTGTAGGTCCCGTCAGCCACCAGCAGACCCAAATCGCCGGCGCCGCCATCGACGCCGCCAAGCAACATGCCGCCCTGTGCAATCACGAAGGTAGCGTAGTTGTTATCCGCGCCCTGCAAGTTGCCGAAGCCCGAGAAGTTGATGCCGTTGACGGTGCCGGAGTCGAGGCCAGTGACGTTCCAGGTGGTGTCCGCGGTGGGTCCGGACAGGGTATCGGCACCGCCCCCGCCGATCAGGTTCTGCACATCGGTGAAGGACACCGTAACTAGCCCGGTGGCCTGCCCGGCATCGGTGACGGTGCTCGAAAGCTGCCAGGTCTCGCTGCCGGCGCTGTGATCGATCTCCAAACTGTTGGCGGTGCCGACGCCGGTGAACGAAATCGCGGGTGGCGTCGTCATGGCGCTGAACGCGTCAGCGTCGATTGCCACGCTGTTGCTGCCGGCGCCGCCGGTAATCGCGAGGGTCCCGGTGAAGGCGCTGTCGAGCGAATTGACGGTCAGCGTGTCGGCGCCGTTGCCCAGGTTGACGGCAAGATTGCCGGTCGGGTCCGCAAACGTGAATGTCTCGCCTTGATCGGAGAGCTGCATGGTGCCGGCGGCGCCGGCGCTCAAGCTCGCGTCGTCGCCGCCATCGGGCAGGTTGACGGTCAGGTTGGCGACTGCGCCGTTAAGCGAAATCGCCGGAAGCGTCGCGCCGCTGAACGTCCCGGCGTTGACGACGTAGCTATTGCTGCCGGTGCCGCCCGTGATCGTCAGCGCGCCGGTGAACGCGGGATCGAGCGAATTGACAGTCAGCGTATTGGTGCCGGCACCCAGGTTGATGGCGAGAGTACCGGTCGGATCTACGAACGTGAACGTCTCGTCTTGATCGGTGAGTTGCATGCTACCGGCCGCGCCGGCGCTCAGCATCGCGTTGTCGCCGCCGTCGGGCAGATTGAAAGTCAGGTCGGTCGCGGCGGCGGTCCCCAGCAAGAGGAGGGCACCCGAATTGCGGGGACCCAGCAACTCATCGAACCCGGAGAAACTGACGCCGTCGACATTACCTGTGCCCAGCCCGGTCACGTTCCAAGGGGTGTTGGCGGTGGGCCCAGAAAGAATATCCTCGCCATTGCCGCCGATGAGGTCCGCGACATTGCTAAAGCTGACGGCCACAAGCCCGGTCGCCTGACCGGATTCCGAACCGGTGAGTTGCCACGTCTCGGTGCCGGTTGCGTGCGCAATGTTGAGCACGCCGGTTCCGGTGCCGCCCTTGAAGAAGATCGACCACGGTCCCGGCTGGGTAATGGAGTTCGCGTTGACGATGAGCTTATCGGTTCCGTTGCCGCCGTTGACGGTCACCGCAGCGGCGAAAGCGGAGCTGAGCGAACTGATGTCCACCGTCCCGTTGCCGTTCCCGAAGCTGATCGTGAGCGACGCCGGGTCGGCAAAGCCGAACACCTCGCCGTCATTTGTGAACGTCATGGTGCCGGGCGGCGCGGCGGCGAGCACGCCATTGGCGTTGTTGTTGGGCAGGTCGATGGCGATGTTGGCGATGGTGGCGCTCGCCAGACTGGGCGCGATCCCACTATAGCTGACGGTCTGCCCGTCCAGCGTCATCTTGCCGGCGTCGTCGCCAGTTTGACTGATGACCGCCGAGTTGTAGGTGCCATCGAGCGCCAGCGCGTCGGTGCCGCTGCCGGTCAGGCTCTCGATGTTGCTGAACGTCACATTGGTGCTTCCGCTGGCGGTCCCGGCATGGGGGCTCGTCAATTGCCAGGTCTCGGTGCCGGCGGCGGCGCCCTTGATCGTCAGCGTGTTGGTGCCGCTGGCACTGCCCGAGATGCCGGCGGACAGCGCTCCGCCCGGCGAGAACACGAAGGTGTTATTGCCGGTCGCGCCCGCCTGAATCCCTTCGAATCCCGAGAAGCCAAAACTCCCCGCCGTGCCGGAACCGTTGCCGGTAACCGTCCAACTGTTCGATCCCGCCGTCGAGGTGAGGATATCGGTGCCGGCGCCTCCGACCAGATTGTTGACGTTGAAAAATGAGACATTTGCGGCCCCCGTCGCGGTTCCGCTCTTCGGGCCCGTAAGGGTCCACAACTCGGACGCGCTTCCTGGCGCCGCATTGTGATCGATCACTAGGCTGTTGGTCCCGCCGCCGCCCACAAAGGTCGTCGCCGGCAACGCAAGACCACCGAACGAATCCGCGTTGATCGTCACGGTGTCGTTGTTGGTGCTCGCCGCGTTACCGGTAATGTTGACTTGGGTGATGACCGACAGATTGCCGACCGCCAGCACCGCGTTGTTCTGCGCCTGGTCAACCACCTCGACCCGCTGCACCGCCTGCGTCGACGTGCCGACCTGCACGGTCGAAGTCACCATCTCGACCACAAGGCTGTGGTCCTGGAGGGCGAGCGCGCCTTGCGCAAGATTGACCGAGAGCACATCCGCGCTCAGCAGCAGCCGCGGCTCCAGCGGATCGAACAGCAGCCGGCCTGATGGCCGTGCACCGCCTCGCGCAGCCGCCGGCGCGCATTGGCGCAGCCGCTCCGCATACCGGGTTCGGCGACGGTTCCGCCGCGAACCGGGCATGCCTATGGACGAGCCGAATGGAAACGCCATCGCTTACTCCCCGCACGCTACACGACGCAACCCGACCCGCCGAAACCTTACCCGACGTAAAGTTTGGACGTGCGAATTTAACCGGTCGTTCACCCTATTGAACCTTACGCCCATGACCCTTCTGTGTCAGGGAGAAAGCCATTTTGCCCCGGTCGGATTCGGTCCGTACCTGTCGTTTTGCAACGCTGACCGTGTGGTAAGCTCCGCTCAGATGTGCTACCGGCCCCCCATCCCTCGACCCAGGGGCGAGGGGCATTTCGCGAGGGTGCGTTTACGGTGAGGCAGGCTGATGGTTACGGTCACGGCTATTTCGATTTCGAGCGAACGAAGCCATCGTAGGGGAGGGCCTCGTTACGCCGCTTCCGCCTGTAGCGCCGGAGGCTTCGCCGCGAGCCTTGGGGGCGCCTGCGCGCTCACGATTCTAACCGCCGCGAGCGGATGGTCGGCAACATTCGATTGCGTGATCGATCCGTCGCTGACCCTCAAACTCGGTAGTCCGATCGTCAGTATTCTCGATAGCGTCGCGGTTGAGCGTGGCGATCTTGTCAAACGGGGCGAGGTGATCGCGCGCCTCGAGTCGACGGTAGAGCAGGCTGCCGTCGCGGTGAATGAGGCGCGTGCCGCCAGCCCGGCGGAAATCGAGGCAAAAAAAGCCGTTGTAGAACTGAAACGCGGCATATTGGCACGGAAGGTCGGGCTGCAGCATAGTTATGCGTCGCCTCAAGACATCGAGAACGCCCAGGCCGAATACAACGTCGCCATACAGGATCTCGCTTCGGCCAATCTCAATCACCGCATGGCGGAACTCGAGTTGGAACGCTCGAAAGCTGCGCTCGAGCAACGCACCATCCGCAGCCCGATCGACGGCACCATCATCAAACGGGCGCTCGGCCCTGGCGAGTATGTGCACCAGGAGGCCAGCATCGTCACGGTCGCGCAGATCGACCCGCTCAACGTCGAGAGCTTTCTGCCGATCCGCTATTTTGGCCTGATCAAGCTTGGCGACACGGCGAACGTTCGGCCGGACAATCCGGTCGGCGGCGATCGCAATGCCGTCGTCACCATCGTCGACCAGGTGTTCGATGCCGCCAGCGGAACATTCGGTGTGCGCCTCGCGCTGCCGAACCCCGAGCACATCGTACCGGGAGGATTGCGGTGCCGCATCACCTTCGATGTGCCCGAACAGGCGGCTCGCGCGGTCGCTGACGATTTCGGACCCAATCGCTGAGAAAGCCGTTCGCGGGCTAGAGGGGCGGCCGCAATCAGAATTTGCCGGTGAGGCGCACCGTCGGACCCATGTAGAACCGGTCTTCGTTCGAAACTGCGCCGGCGGCATCGATGGTCTTCAGGGCGCCCCAATAGCCGTCGAACCGATAGCCCGCGGTGACTTTCAGGCCCGGCGTGATCCAGTAGGACAATCCCGCCTGCGCATCGATATTCAAGAGCACGACATTGTCGGACACGCCGAAACTGTTGAAGCCGAACGGCACCGCATTGCCTGCGGTCGTCACGTCGAGCGAACGCGCGCCATAGAGCGCCGCCATGCCGCCCAGGTAATCGAGCGCCCAGCCGTGGCCGAGCGGAATCGTGCCGTCGATGCCCAGGCGGGGACCGCCGCCTGTGAACCGGCTTTTCTGCTCGAACGAGAAAGCGCCCGGCGCGGCACCAACGAAACCCGGACCACCGGGATGGAGAACCGACGCAGAGAAGGATACCGGCGCAACGAAATTGGCCGACCCACTGGTCTTGGAGGAAATGTCGGCAATGCGCAGGCCCGCCTTCACCTGCGTCTGGCCGATACCCAGTCCGACATCGCGACCCAGCGCGAAATCAACAAGTTCGTGCTGCTCCTGCTGGGTAAAGCTGCCATTGGCGGCTACCGCAGCGGCAATCACTCCTGCTCCCCTGCTACTGGGCGTGCCGGACGGAACGTTGATCGAACCGTTGCGTGCAAACGTTCCGCTACGCTTCGACTCGCCATACCGCACGTCGGCACTGACATGCCAAGGCGTGCCGCCGAAGCGCATGTCAAATCCAAGAGCCTCCTCGGCACCAGAAGGCAGCTTACCGGCGTCGATCGGATCGCCGAAATGAACCGTGCCGCCGTTGGTGGCAAAAGCCGAACCTTCGCCCCAGACCGTCCATACATTGTTGTTCAGCGGTGGGGCCTTGCCGATGATGGCGGGCCGGGGCGGGTCGGCGAACAAGCCATCGGTGGTCCCGGTCAGCCGCAGCGTCGGACCGGCAAAGAAACGATCCTCGTTCACGACCGCGCCGAACGCATTGGTCGTCTTCAACGCCCCCCAATAGCCGTCGAACCGGTAGCCCGCCGTCACCTTCAGGCTTTGGCTCAGCTGATACGACAATCCGCCCTGCGCATCGAGATTGAACACCGCTGCGCCGTCAGACATGGCCAAATTGTTGATGTTCGCGTTGGCGGCGGCTCCGGTGCCGGTGCCGTCGACGGATCGCGACCCGTAGAGCACCGCAACGCCGCCGAGATAATCGAGGCTCCAGGCGCCGCCGAGCGGAAACGTCCCATCAATGCCCGCCCGAGGTCCGGCGCCCACAAACCGGCTGTTCTGCACGAAACCGAACGGCTGCTGCACGCGCGGCAGAGCCGGCGTCGCGAAGTATATCCTCGGCACAGAGAACAGGCCGGCGCCGGACATCTTGGACTGGATTTCAGCGATCCGCAGACCGATTTTAAGCTGAGTTTGGCCGAGCCCGAGACCGACATCGCGGCCAATCGCGAAGTCCGCCAGCCCGTGCTCTTCCCTGCGGGTCAGCGTACCGGCACCGTTGGCATTAAAGAGGCGCGGAACAGATGGAGCGCCGGGCAAGGCGGTGCCGGGTGGGATGAAAAATCGCCCGGGCAGATTATTGAACGAACGCGACTGGTCCATGGTGCCGAAACGAACTTGTGCACTGACGTGCCAGGGTGACGGTCCGTAAGGCATTGGCCCAAACGTGCAATCGAATCCGACCGCGCCCTCAGGGCCGAACTTCGTCTTACCGCCATCGATCCCGGTGTTGCCGAAATGTGCGTCGCCGCCGAACGGCTGGGCGGCACCGCCTTCGCCCCACCACAGGCATCGCCCCGGGTCGTAAACCTGCGGCCCGCGCGCCACCACCATCGGTGTATCTGCGGCGCCCCGCGCCTGCGGCGAGGCCGCCATCAATGCGATGACTGACACGGTCGTGTAGAACAGTGTACGCGATTTGCTACAGTTAATGGACACGACTGAAACTCCCATTCACCTATACGCTATCAAGAGTTCGGATTCGTCCACATGACGGCAACAATAAAAATTACCTCTTGCTCACTTTGGTTGGCAGATGTGACACAGACGCAACAGCCATGGCGCTCTCGCGATCGTGCGAGTTACGTTCATCTATCTGTCATGAAACTAAAATCATAGTTGTGGGGCAGCGCGATGGGCGAAGCCGAAACAGCGATAACGGAGCCCAGGCCCGGAATTGTCTGGGTTGCGTCATTTCCGAAATCCGGGAACACCTGGACGCGAACATTCCTGCACAATCTCGCGAGATTGTTCGCCGGGGAGGACGAGGCGCAAAGCATCAACGAAATGGGGCGGTTCTCGACCTGGGAGATACGCAAGCCCAACTACACCGAAGCGTTGGGATTCGAGCCAACCGAGGATCACCGTAACGAGATCGCTGCCGTCCGCCATCAGGTGCAGCAGCGCATCGCCGACGAATATGACGGGCTCATCTTCATCAAGACTCACCAAGCCATGGTGATGGACCGCGGCCACTCCACCATCAACTTCGCCGTAACGTCGGGCGCGATCTACATCGTTCGTAACCCGCTCGACGTCGCGATCTCTTACGCGCACCACATTGGCCGGCCGATCGATGACGCGATCGTGTCGATTGGAACGCGCGACGTCGAGACCGCCATCACCGAAAAGGCTGTCTATGAGGTGTATGGCTCGTGGAGCCAGCACGTGCATAGCTGGACCCGCAAACCGCATCCGGCGATCTACGTGATGCGCTATGAAGACATGGTTTCCGAGCCGACCGGTACGTTCGGCGGCCTGGTGCGTCACATGCGGCTTGAGGCGACGCCGGAGCAAATCGTCGAGGCGATCGACCGCTCGTCATTCGAAAAGCTGAGGGCGCAGGAAGATCGCGACGGCTTTCGTGAACGTCCGGAGGGGGCCGACCGGTTTTTTCGGGAGGGCCGACCAGGACAGTGGCGGGAGGTCCTTACATCGGAGCAGGTCGATCGCATCGTGCACGACCACGGCGAGGAAATGGCACGGTTCGGATATCTGCCGGAACAGTCGGTCAACCCTGTGCGCCGCAACAAACATTCCTGAGCCACTCGGCGTATCATCGGGCTTGGCCCACAGTCTGCGCGCGCGCGGCGCGCGTCACGCCACGGTGGGCGGCGCCTGAATAGGCCCAAATTGTGAGGAAAAATCGCCGCGAAAAACATAGCGGCCGACGTGGCTTAAGCGGCTTTCGAGATCGGCCCAGATGTCGCCGCCTATGGCGGTCCAGCGGTGGCAAAAACTGTAATCCTCGCTCAGATAGGTGCCGGTCTCGTCGATCAGGCTATCAAATAGTGCGTAGCGGTTGCGGCTTGGCGTCGCGGATTCGGCCGAATGATCGCGCTCGAAGCGCAGGTCCGCGTAGTGCCCGCACATGCGTTCGAGCGCCTGGCGCCGGATCATCAGAAATCCGGTGCCGGCGTAGCACACTTTCACGAACCCGGACCGTGCCACCACATTATTGCGATCCTCGACCTCATACACGTAAGCAAACGCCGCGGCTTCCGGATCTGCTTGCCGCGCCGCGACTGCCGCCTTGACGCTATCCCAGTCGATCGCCTTGACCGGGTAGACCGCGGCGGAAATGTCGGCGCCGAAATTGATGAGGCGGAGAACCTGGGCGGGCTCGAAGCCGATATCGGCGTCGATGAACAGGAGGTGAGTGGCATCGGGGTCGTCGAGGAATTGGGCCACAAGGCTTGCGCGGGCGCGGGTGATAAGCGCGTCCGCCTCCTTCAACAGCACCTTCATCTCGATGTCGGCGGCCCCGCGCAGCACCGCCTGAAGCTTGAACATCGAGATGGCATAGGCGGTGGTGAGCAGACCGCCAAAACACGGTGTGGCAACGACGATACACGTCCTACTCGCCATGCCTCACCTCCATTTCCAATCGTTCGGTACACCGGAGATCAAAGATCGACAACAATCTTTTGCCGATCGAAACGCATGCGCCTAGGTCCGCGATGCGCGACGAAAAAGCTGATGGCAAGGGGCCGTGGAAGATCGCCATTTGCCATAGAAGAGTGCACAGCCAAGGTCCGCGCAGAGATGAAGCAAAGTGGTGGCGCCGCCGGACCACGATGATCAGAACTTTAGCGCTGATCGCCGCGGTGACTAATGAAAACGGCGAGACGGTGCTCAAGGCCGCACGGCGGTTCCTTTGATGCGCTGGCGATGGCGGCGACCGAGCTCTACCCGGCGAAGTTTGGGAGCGGGCTTGCCCGCCAAGACGCCACCGACGGTACTCCCGCGCCGATGCCGCAGTCGCGACCGGCTCGCCTGCCGGGAGTTGCCACGGCTGTCACGCGTACTGCCCCGACCTTGCGGGCTCCCGAAGTTCGTGATTATCCGCTCAATTGGTGCCGCGTCGGCGATCTCGAACGCGGCGACGATGCCGACCCCGACGTCAGGTCATAAAAAAGCTCCCGGGAGGCAAATCCCCGGGAGCAGCAGCTTTTCAGGCGATCCGTTGCTTAGCTAATTGAAGCGAAGGTTGACACCGGCGCGGACGATATCGTCTCTGAGGAGAACTCTCCGAGCGTCGGTCCCGCCGTTATTGAAAAAATAGTCCGCGGTTCCGAAGTCGGCGTGAATGTACTCGACCTTAACCGACCACTGTGGCGCGAATGCCCACTCAATGCCGCCGCCGGCGGCCCATCCGGTGCGACTGTCAAATATCATATTGCTGCAGCCGCCATTGATGGTGCTGCAAACTTGAACGCCACCATCGGCAAAGGCGGCGCCTCCGGTGCCGTAGAACAACCACTGGCCCCACACGTAGCCAAGCCGGCCACGCAATGTGTCGATCCAACTCTCGGTTACGTTGTTTATCGTCGTTGGAACTCGGTTGTCAGGGGCCGCCCCATGCTTGCCCGATAAGGACATGTCGTCCTCAATGCCGATCATCCAGCTTGAGGCGAACTGCCAATTGCAGCCGACCGTGCCGCCGCCAAGGCCACCGTGCAGACTGAAATTGTCGGTCTGGGGGCGATCGAGCCGAAGGTCGAAGACGCTGCTTGTTCCCCAATTTCCACCGCCCTCAGCGCCGATATAGCAGCCGGTCCAGGTCGGCGGCGGCGGCGCGTAAACCGGCGCCTTCAAAGGCATGTCGGCGGCGACCGCCGATCCGGCCGCCGCAATTGACGCAACAAGCAAAAGATAAAAGTGCTTCATCTGGCCCCCCAAAGCTGGCGAATCTGGAAGCACTCTCGTCGTTGCGATGCAATGAGACAAGACCCAGCTCGGTGGACAAGGTAAGATTTTGCCTCGGGTGTGGCAAAGAAGAAACACTGCCGGTTACGGGACGCAGCTCTGCGACTATCTGGTCAGCGCGGTCGGCCGTGCCTCACCGACCTGATGTGCGGACGCCTCACTGTCCGGCCATGAACGAACACTCCGCGCCGCCACCAGCTTTCTGCTTGATCTCGGTCGGATCGAGCGTGCACGCGAGCTGGGTAACACTTTCGACGATCGAACCCGCCGCGCCTTCCGAGGCAACGCCTGCCACCGCGAGAGTGGCGAAAAGTTCATTAGCTTCGCGACCCTTCAACATGCGTTTGCCGGTACCGAAGGTGAGTTCGCAGCTCCGCGAGGTAATGTCGACGGTGCTGGCCCGGCAGAGAATGGAATCCGCCACCACGGAAATCTTCGGCTTCGGAAAGAAAATGATGCTGTTGCCATCGAATAGCCGGGCGACTCTGCGTCTTCCAAAGGAACCGAGCACTGATGAATGCGATGCCACGACGCCGGCCAAGGCAAGTGCGGCTGGCCCGTTCGCGGACGCGGCGTCCGCCGCAGCAACGCCCCCTAGTAAAGACGCGCTTTGCCCGAACACCAGGTAAAGGGCGAGAATCTTAAATCTCATACTTGCCTCCTACACACACCGGATTTCCCGTGGAACCCGTATACGTTTTCAGAGGAGTGCGCCAGCAGCCGCCACGGCGACGCCACGAATCCGACCGGTATGGCGAGAACCGGTCGGCGTCCGCCCCAGGGACGGCGAGCATTCGCGGTGAGCAGCGCCGGCGTGGCGGCGAACGTCATCCGAAGGGCTCGGATGGGGCGACAGCCTTCGGCACAAGCAGCATCACGCGAAGGCCGCGAATGTTCCCCATCCAGGCTCGGTCGCCTTCCGAGGCCTTCATGCCAAGGCGGCGGAAGCGGGACGGGGAGGGGGTGCCGAAGTAATGGCCCCTGTTGCCGTAATTTAGATCGCGAACATATCTCGGCTGAATAGTAATCTCGCTTGGCTTGGCTTCTTGCTTTCCATGCCACCTCAGGCGGCCCGGATTCCCTATCTCCCGCACCACACGATCTGGGTCGCTACCTTCTTCCCGGCGGAGGATGCTGTTGCACTGCGCCAACCCCTCGGCGCTGCCGGTCGCCCGAGCCCTCAGGGAGATAGAAACGTCTCGATCGCGGTTTCGGTGTTCGATGTGACTGCCGCGCCGAGCATGAACAGCACCAGAAATGCCGCCGCCGCGATCAACAGGCCGGTCGCCGCCTTGATGACAAATGCGCCGATCGTCGTGCTCGCCGAAATCGGCATGGAAGACCTCCCGTCGGTCCGGACTTGCAGTCAGGATCAGCCCATCGGTCTTCCAATGCATCCGAACGGTTCACTCCGCCTCACCGGAAACCTGCAGAACGTGGCGCCGTGGGGGGAATGTCGATGACCGTGCGCGATGCCGATGAGCCAACTTGCATCGGCCGCCCTTGAGCCGTCGCCACGCACGGCCAGTGGGTATAGCTTCGCATTCGTCGGAGTTGAGATGGCCAGGGGGGACGTGCGTCCTCAAAGTCATGAAATCAAATGGAAGGCGTGCCCTAGGTTAGGTCCTGATATCACGAAATAATTTGTAGTTTTTACGGTTATCCCAAAAGATGCACCGCATGTTAGGCGGCACGTGCCAGATTACCCATTCCGCACCGTTACGCGAATCTCACAATTCACACACGAAGCATGTACCGTTTGACCATCAGTGCTTGGATACCACGCCGCCAAGCCGCAGAAGCACGCCCACGATACCAGCGCGGGCTCCACGATAGCGGTGTCTGGTTTGGTGGGAGTGCACCAGCGCTCCGATCACCGTCCGCGCCGGCCCCAGGCCGCACGAACACCGCAGGCCAAGGACCAAAATGATCAATGACCCGCGCTGTCGTCGGTCTCAACTACACCTTCACCTTGTGTGAATGTTTCTGGTGAGTCGAACGGTAGTAACCGTTTGGCGTGGAACCTGACGCGCCGTAGCCTTGTTGGTCGTCATAAACTGCTCCGCCCCGAGCACCGTACGTGGAATGGTGATGAGACGATGATTTCTGCGAAGCGGCCAGGCTGGGTGACGCCAGGGCCGTTAGAACCACGGCCACAGCAGCGATTTTGTGATTTCAACTCATTGAGGTCTCCTCTAAATGTGGGGACTACTTGCCCGCTCCGAGATGATGTCTTTTCGCGTGCTCTGCCATTCAACCTTCGGAACAGTCTCGTAATATGAAAGTATAAGCCGCTCCGGCCTTGATTCCTAGATTTCGGACAAAAGTCGTGCGGTGCATCAAAAAAGGTATCGCGCCACCTCCGGTTTCCTCAGCACAGACGCCGCCTGCTTCCGGCTCAGCACTTTCACCACGTAATCTTCGAGACGCGCTTCGCCCGTGATGCGGGGAACTCAAGGGCCTCCTGAAATTCAGCGCCGGCATCGAGCCCTGCCAACGACACCACCATCCACGCTTAAATCGACGCGTTCGTCTTTGTGATGATCATCTGCACCATTTCTGCGCGCCGGTATGTCAACCAGCACATCAGACGATTTGCTCGATCATCCGCCGGCGGATACGACCGCGGCGCGGGCATCGATCGAGCGCCGCTTGACGGCACCCGGGATGGGGAGGACACTGCGGGCTCCTGGGGGGGCCGCACGATGTCGAAGAAATTGGGTTTGGTGCTTGCACTGTTTATGGTGACAACCGCGTCGGTTGCGCAACAAGGTGGATCCCAGGGAACCCCGCAAGAGCAGGCCGCGTGCTCGCCGGACGTGTTCAAATTCTGCAAGCCATTGCTGAACAGCAACGCCCCGAGCACATTCAGCATTCTTGCGTGCTTGAAGGGCAATCGCGAACAGATATCAAAGGCCTGCCGAGCTGTGCTAGAGAGCCACGGTCAGTAATCCCGGCATCGCGGCTATTGCAGACAATCCTGGAGAAAGCGGTTCGCTTCAAGCCTTCGCGGCGTTGACCGTCGGCGTGTCGATCCGTGAGCCACCACATTGTTCGTGACCCAAAGTGATCGCCGTCATTTGTTATTCAAATAGTCTTGCACGACAGCCGAGGAGCGCGGCAGTTTAAGAATTTCGGGGAACATCTCAATTATTTCTTGGTGACCCGCTCCGTGCACACCTGCCATTGGCAACATTCCACTTTCCCCGACCATGCAGTCCATCCATCGAAATAATCGCTCCCGCGATCAGTTCCAGCAAAGGCCCAACGTTGCCCAACGACAAGGCCGTCAAAACAGGCGCCCATGCCACGGTCTGACACTTCGATCATCTTGGGGACTTTCCCACGGATTGGGATTTCGACCTTGACTTTCGCAGGCACTCCATATCCCCGCCGCTGGCGACAACAGTACCAACTAAAAGATTGGGATAACCTGCGACGATTTGTTGGAGATTAGGTCGATAATTTGGGTCCGGCGTACAAGCGATGGCCGAATTCGCGACGCACAGAGAAAGCACCGCAAGTGCGATCACGCTGAATTTTCCGGGCATCGTCGCGCCATACCGGATTGCACGACGGCGATAATATCAGCCCCTTTCATTCCGGTTCGGCCGCGCTTCGGTGCTCCGATTGTCGGTCTCGTGGGCCATCGTGAGAATCAATCCTTAACCATGTCCACGTAACCTGCTCAACGTTGGCATCTGGCGTACCCCTGCTGGGCAGTCGCGGCGCTCAGCAGGGGATCATTTAAATTCGCTATGGAACCGCACATCAGGTTCGCCGTTAATTGCTTGGTTTGGAGGTAGAATGATGGTCTCGGTCAATCGTTTCAAAACAAGAGCAAGCAAGTGCTTTGGTGAGGCGGCCGCGGCGGCCGATGCTGTTCAGAGGGTCGCCCTGCTGGAGCTAGCTCAACGATACGCTCGGCTTGCCGCGGACATCGAAGCCACTCGTAACGTGGCTCCACAGTTTGCGAATTGAGGTCGTCGCCGCCCTCACATTTTTGGCGGTCCCACAATGGGGCTTTCGACATTTCTGAAATCGATGTTTCGTTCGACAACGATGGACCGGTCGACCACGCGCCAGCTCGATGGAAGAAGTAAAATGCTGTTCGCCGCGTCGATCAAGTTGCTACCCGCGAGACGCCAGGCTGGATCACGTTGAAGGATGCCGCTATCCTATTTTCGGCGGCTCAACCTGAATACGCCTTCGGGGATTCGGACGAGCAAGGAAAGGCGAACTTGGCCTCCTTCGCGGCGACATCCGGCTGCCGTAACGAGTTTATGCCCGTCGAAGGACGGCTCTATTTCTTCCGAAACTCGAAGTAACGCGCCCGGCCGTTGACGCCATCCGCGCAGTTCGACGCATGGGCGAGCGACGCATTGCGATGGCGGGGACGTTTATTCGATTACCTTGTCTGCGCGCGCCAGCATGGTCGCCGGCACATCGAGGCCGATCGCCGTGGCGAATTTCAGATTTATGGTCAGCACGAACCTGGTCGGAGCCTGGACCGGAAGGTTGGCCGGATTGGTGCCGCGCAAGATGCGGTCCACGTAGCCGGCGGCTTGTCGCATCATATCTTCCCAATCGGGACCGTAGGTGACGAGTGAGTCTTCGTATATGGAATGCACGCTTGGCAGCCTGTATCTTAGAGCCAATTTCGCTGGGCTTGAAATCGGGGGGATTCCCAACTGTTTGTCAATGAGCGAGTTCTGGCGGCGTTGATTTGTTTGGGAGCGGACGATGCCGAAGCCTTATTCCAGGGACTTGCGTGCCCGCGTGATCGAAGACATCGAGACCGGCGCCTCGCGGCGTGAGGCGGCCGAGCGCTATGGGATTAGTCCGAGCGTCGTAGTGATCTGGGCGCAACGCTTCGAAGAGACCGGAAGCGTCGCCGCCAAGCCAAGCGGCGGCAGCACCTCACCGCTGGAGCAGCATGCGGCATTTTTGCTCGGTCTCATCGCCGCCAAGCCGGACCTGACGCTGGACGAGATCGTCGCGGCGATGGGAAAGCGAAAAATTGCGGGCAGCCGCAGCGCGGTGTGGCGGTTCTTCGATCGGCGCAACATCAGCTTCAAAAAAAACTCTGTACGCGGCGGAGCAGAAACGCGCGGACGTGGCCCGCGCACGGGCGCGCTGGATGCGCGAGCAAGGCATGTTTGACCCGGCGCGACTGGTGTTCATCGACGAAACCTGCACGAACACCGCGATGGTGCGGCTGCGCGGCCGTGCGCCGCGTGGCGAGCGGCTCGTCGACCACGCGCCGCATGGACATTGGAAGACAATCACCTTCGTGGGCGGCCTGCGGCAGCGCGGAATGACCGCACCTTTTGTGCTCGAGGGGGCGATGGATGGGCCGATGTTTCTCGCTTACGTGAGACAATGCCTTGTCCCAACCCTCAAGCGCGGCGAGATCGTGCTCATGGACAATCTGCCGGTACACAAGGTCGCCGGCGTCGCAGAGGCGATCGAAGCAGCGGGCGGGACCCTGATTTATCTGCCGAAGTATTCGCCGGACCTCAACCCGATCGAGTTGGCCTTCAGCAAACTCAAGGCGCATCTGCGCAAGGCGGCTGAGCGCACGATCCCGCGCCTCTTGCGTCGGATCGGCCGCGTCGTTACCGATTTCAGTGCCAAAGAATGCAAGAATTTCTTTCGCCACGCAGGCTACGTTCGGACATGACCGGAATCCGCTCTAATTCAAGTCCGGTTAGGAGTTTATAGTGTGCGGTGGTGATCGCGTGCGGCAGGGCAATGACTCCGCCATTGGGTTTGGCGGCGAAGGACGATAGAGCAGCCTCGATTTCGTCCGCATCGTGGACGCCGCCGGCTATTATTTCGACGCCGAGGCGCGCCGCCGCTTCCTGGATTGACCGCAGCGTGTCCTGATTGGCTGGCGTTTCGGGATGCAATATCACCAACGCGCGCGTCACATTGGGCGCAGTCTCCTTTAGTACATCCAGCCATTTGCCGCCCATGCTGGATACGAAACTTTCGAAACCCGCGATGTTGCCACCCGGCCGCGCGAGACTTGAAACAAAGCCGTTACCGACCGGATCGCCCACGCCCGCAAACACGATCGGGACGCGGCCGGCGAGGGGCTTGATCGTCGCGAGCGCCTGATTGCTGTACACAAATATGAGATCGGGAGACCATGCGACGAGTTCGGCGGCGTAACTCTCGATTTTTTCCGCGCTGGCATCACCCCAGCGCAATTCAATGCGAATATTTAGCTCCGGCTTCCAGTCAAGCTCTTCGAGCCGGCCCCGAAAGGCGTTGAACAAGACAATATCCGGCGCGGCTGACCCGCCGTAAAGCGCGGCAAGCCGCCGAACGCGATCAGTCGGCTGCGTCCGTGCCGCGAGCGGCCACGCGGCCGTCGCGCCAATACCCGCGATGAATTCCCGCCGCCGCATCGGTCATTCCTCCCCGCCGCAATGCGCCAGCCTATCCCGGACGGTGCAACATGGGAACGGGTCGCCGCTTTCGGGCGCCGGCCGCTAGGAGCGCGTGCGTAACGGCAGCGCAATGATCAGCCGCCGGCGGTAGCGAGCCCTACGTGCTGCCTTGCGGCTTGGCGTCAGCGGCGTTTCCGCGCATAATCGCTCAATGGGCCGGCACCGGGGGCGATGCTGACGGTCGCAACGACAGTCGGTACGATGAAGTACCTTCCATGGACTTTGATCGTCGCCATCCTCATCGCGCTGCTGACGATTTACATACTGTTTGACCCCGCCGTATCGCTTAACGATTTCCATTGAGCGGTGACGAAGGCGCGGGGCGTCGGTGGCGTCGAACGTTCCAGCCGGTATAGAGCTTGGCGCATCGGAGCGCCGCACGAGGAGATCATCCGTGAAAATGAAATCAGTGATGACCGCATGCGTTTTTGCCTTTCTCGCTATTCCACTCGCGGCACACGCTCAGGGTGTTGGCCGGGGCATCCGCGAAGGGGCGCATCAAGGGCGCCACGTCGGCCATCGCGTGCTTGGCCCGGTCGGAGGCTTTGTTGGTAATGTAGTTGGCGGGGCCGCTGGCGGTGTCGTCGGCGGAGTCAACGGTGCGCTGGGGATACGCCCTTATCGGCGCCACCATCGTTATCATTACCGGTGAAACGCGCCGTATGGGCGCTGCGGGCTGCCAAGTGAGTTGCACTGACCGGGGCGCCCGGTGTGTGCCTGCCAGCGTAGCGCCCTACGGCGCCCTACGGCGCGCGACGCCGAGCCTGTCGGGCCAAGCTTTCTAAACTACGTTCCGTCACTCGCGCGAAGAATAAATCCTGCGAAGCTCGGCCACCACAGCAGGCACATCGTTTGCTATATGCAGACGCGGATGCTCGCGCCAGTCGCCCCGGATTGAGCCGAACAGTGCGACTTGTGGAACGGGCATCATGATCTCGCCCCCGACGCGGTGGCGAGTCCAAGTCGCCCCATCACCCTCGATACCGGCACCGCCCGCCATTCGCCGTTGCCGCTCGCCGTGGGGATGCGACGTTCGTTGAGGGCCGCCGCAGTGCCCCGTAGCGACGTATGCCGGCCGCCTGTAGCTCGGCGAGGACCGCGCGCACCTGTGCTGCCGGCCGATGATTGTCTAACGTCCCTGAGGTTTCTTATGCCGCGACCGAGAAGCGATTCGTTTCGAATTTGAACAGGGCTTTGGCGGAAGGGGTGGGATTTGAACCCACGAGGGAGCGTAAACCCCCTGCCGGTTTTCAAGACCGGTGCATTCAACCACTCTGCCACCCTTCCAACTCAGCAAAATCAACAGCTTGCGATAGCTTATTCCGAAACGCCTTGGCAACTTTCGCAGCCGTTGGTCCCCGACGTGGCCCCGGAGCGCGAGGTCTCGATAGCGACTCCAGCCGCTTTCGAACGCCGACTAATAGGCCCGGACTGTATCTCATTCATAATCGGCGCAGTTCCGTAACGGAACCTTCGCGCTGGGCTTGCCGGAGGGCGGCTGCCAAGCACCGTTTTCGGAGCCATGAAGGTCAACCCGACGGTGGTCAGGTCCATTTTCAGTTTTCTGGAATTAAAGCCGCGTAGTCCGGCTGCGGTCCTGGGCGCCGGAGCTTCCCGTGGCCGCATCCTCCCTCCCGCGCGTTTTGCTTTCCGGTTTGAACCAATCGACGCGTCCGCGCGACTAAAACACATAAGCGACGGTCACCGGATGTGACTGTTTTGTGGTCCGTAGACAGGAATTGAAAGATGTCCCTCAAAAGCTTCCTATCGCCTTTGATTGTTGTGACCGTGGTCGCGGCTCTTGCTGCGCTGATCCAGCCGGCGCACGTCGCTGAACTATTAAGTCCGAGCGTTGCGCGGGTCTCAAACCCGACTCCGGTACCATGCGACCAGCAAAGCTGGTACAACGCTGATCGTGCTTGCCTGTCTTGGGCCGCACCCTAGTCCGACCATCCCTTATCAATCTGAGATGATTGCGTCTTTGCGGCCTCATTCTTCCCTCTGATTTTGCCACGCCTCCCCGCGTCGATTGCCGTAGCGTTGAAGGTCATCCCAGACTTCAATTCGAAGGTAACAAGACACCATTCGCGGAATCCTCCGGCGCGGTCTTGTTTTTGCTTCATTTACCAAACCAATGTGGCGAGGTTCCACTGGCGGCAAAATCCGGCTATGGTGCTGCGGGTTCTTCGGTTTCTGCCAGTGGCGTCGCGAGCTGGTGTGCGTTTGGGGTGACCTTGGCGTGGCAAAATTCCATCTGAGGGGATCAGCCATCGTCACGGTTTGATCGGGGTCCCTGGGGTTTATGCGTTTAGCGGAACAGCCGGGAGCCGTCGGCCGCGTGCATCTGTGTGCGCTTGCGGTTGCGTGCGTGTTGCTGGCAAGCTGCTCCTCCTCGTCTAACCGATTGGGCCAGGTCGACCCGCGCTACGGCGTCGCCTCCAGCGCTCGCATCATTCCGCTCGGCGAGCCGATTCCAAAGGGCGGCGGCACCTATCGGGTCGGCCAGCCCTATACGATCGGCGGGCGCACTTATGTGCCGGCCGAGGATCCGCACTACCGCGCCGAGGGCGTGGCGTCGTGGTACGGCGAGGATTTCCACGGTCGTCTCACCGCGAATGGCGAAATCTACGACATGAATTCCATGTCGGCGGCCCACACCACCTTGCCGCTGCCGTGCTATGTGCGGGTCACCAACATTTCCAACAACAAGTCCGTCATCGTGCGAGTCAACGATCGCGGGCCCTATCATTCCGACCGCGTCATCGACGTGTCGGTCCGCGCCGCGACGCTGCTCGGCTTCTATGGCAGCGGGCTCGCACCGGTGCGGGTCGAATATGTCGGCGCAGCGCCGCTCGAAGGCTCCGACGATCGCATGCTGGTCGCGACGTTGCGCGAGGGCCAGCCGGCGCCGCCGCCGTCCTTGGTACAGCTTGCGTCCACCAAGCCTTTCCTGCCGGAGGCGCCGTATCGTGTCGGAGTGACCCGTAACGTGCCGGTCCCGTCCGACCGGCCGTATTCGCTTGGTGACGGGCAGGTGAGCTCCAATTACCACCCTGGCGCGACGACGAATGTGGCCCGGGCGGTCCAACCCGACCGCGACAAGCCGGTCATCGCCAATGTCGCCGCGCAGCCGGCGCGCAGCACGGTGTCGGCCTATGCGTCGCCGCGGCCTGACATCGAGCGCAGCGACCTTGGGGTGCCCGGCACGGGCGCAGCCGGCCTGCGAGGACTTTGACTAAGAGGCGGCAACCATCGTCATTTTTCGAGACGCGCGCAAAAGCGCTGTTCTCGGGTAACGTTTTGGCAGGAAGATTTTATCATCTTTTTGTCGGGGCGAACGGCCGGATTGTTTCGTACAGCCCGGCTTGCTATGAAATTTGCCGATCACAGGGAGGCATCGCGCGCGAGCGCGACGCTGCCAGCTTGATTATGGCTCCATTCTCATCGTTCCGGCATGCGTCGCGGCGAAACGTCATCGCGCTGGCGCTTATCGTCTGTGCGGCAGTGGCCGCGGCGGCGCCGAACAATATCGGCCTCGTTACCGGCAAATCGAGCGACATCCAGACCAGTGCTCCTTACGCCATACTGCTCGACGCGGACAGCAACACCGTTCTGTTCGAGAAAAATGCCGATCAGGCGACCCCGCCCTCCAGCATGGCGAAGCTGATGACGGCGGAAATCGTGTTCAACGAGATCAAGCAGGGCCGGATCACTCTCGACGAAGAATATATCGTCAGCGAGGACGCTTGGCGGCGCGGCGGGGCTCCTTCGCACACCTCCAGCATGTTTGCGCCGATCCACAGCCGCGTTCGGGTGGAAGATCTGATCCAGGGCGCCGTCGTGCTGTCCGGCAATGATGCCTGCATCGCGCTCGCGGAGGGTCTCGCCGGCAGCGAGCCGGCCTTCGTCGAAATGATGAATAAGCGGGCGCACGAACTCGGCATGACCAAGTCCTACTTCACCAATTCGACCGGGCTGCCCGATCCGGCCCAGAAGGTGAGCGTGCGCGATTTGGCTCGGCTCGCCCGCCATATCATCCACACCTACCCGAATTTCTATCGTTACTACGGCGAGCACGAGTTCACTTGGAACAAGATTCGCCAGCAGAACCGAAACCCCTTGCTGACCATGAATTTCGGCGCCGACGGCATGAAGACCGGCTTCACCAATGACGGCGGCTACGGTCTCGTCGGGTCGGCGCTCCAGAACGGCACGCGCCTGCTCGTTGTGGTCAACGGCCTCAAGACCGCGAAGGACCGCGCCGACGAGGCCAAGAAGCTGATCGAATACGGGTTCAAGGGCTTTGAATCCAAGAAGCTTTTTGCCGAGGGCCAGATCATCGGCTATGCCAAGCTGTTCGGCGGCGCGTCGGGCTCCGTTGGCCTCGTCGGCGACGGCGATATCGGCGTACTGATGCCGCGCAACTCAAGCGAGCGGGTGACGGCCAAAATCGTCTATCTGGGCCCGGTGCCGGCGCCGATCAAGCAAGGCCAGCCGATCGCCAGCCTCAACCTGCTGCGCGGCGACAACGTGGTCGCCGAGGTACAGCTGTTCGCCGCCGAAAGCGTCGAGCGGGGGAATCTGCCCCGGCGCGCCTTCGATGCCGCCACCGAATTGGTGATTGGCCTCTTTCGCTTTGGTCCCAAAAAGATATAACTCTCGCCCCGAGGGACGACAGCACTTTCTGGCGAAGCAGACAGCGGTTCGCCATATTGGACGGCAGCGCGGACGCACTGCAACGTAATCCGGGATTGGCCACACTCCGGATCACTCCGCGCCACACCCAAGGCTGCGAAAAAGGCGAGATGCGCGGAAGCTTCATCACATTCGAGGGCGGCGAAGGCGCCGGCAAGTCGACGCAGGCGGCGGCGCTGGCCAAGAAGCTCGCCACCATGGGCATCGGCGTTGTCAGCACCCGCGAGCCCGGCGGCTCTCCGGGGGCGGAGTTGGTTCGTCATGTCCTGCTGTCGGGTGCGGCCAAACCGTTCGGGACCGACGCCGAGGCGATGCTGTTCGCGGCAGCCCGCGCCGACCATCTCGACACCCTGATCAAGCCGTCGCTGACGAACGGCAAATGGGTAGTATGCGACCGCTTTGTCGATTCGACGAGGGTCTATCAGGGCGTGCTCGGCAAAGCCGGCTGGCCGTTCATCAAGGGCCTGGAGAAGCTCTCTTTGGGCGAGGCGTTGCCCAACCTCACCTTCATTCTCGACCTGCCGGCCGACGTCGGGCTTGCCCGAGCCCGTGAGCGTCGCGGCGAGGACGCGCCGGACCGCTTCGAGAGCGAAGACCTCGGCTTTCACGAGGCGCTCAACGAGGCATTCCGCGATATCGCGCAGCGCGAACCGGACCGTTGCGTACTTGTCGACGCCAACCGTCCCAAGGACAGGATTACGGCCGACATCTGGCGGTTGGTTCGCAAGCGGTTGCATCCGGAAACCGCTCCGATGACGATGGAAGAAATCGCCAGATGAGCCGCGGCCCCAAAGCTGGCCAAAGCGGCGGCCGGGCAGACGGCCAATCAGGTACCGACGACGATGACGGCCCGGACGAACGGTCGATGTCGCTGCCGCGGGAAACTGCTGTCCTGTTCGGTCATGAGGTGGCCGAACAGGGGTTCCTCGCCACTTACCGTTCGGGCCGCATTCCGCATGCTTGGCTGATCGGCGGGGAAGCCGGCATCGGCAAGGCGACGCTGACCTACCGGGTGGCGCGTTTCGTGCTGGCTCATCCGGATCCGATGGGCGCGGCGGTCCAGACCGCGACCTCGCTGGCGCTCGATCCCGCCCACCCGACGGCGCGTCGCGTTGCCGGCAACGCCCATACGGATCTGCTGGTATTGGAACGCACGCCCAGCGACACCGGCAAGCTGCGCACCGTGATCACGGTCGACCAGGTACGGCGGCTCATCAGTTTCTTCGGCTCGACGGCGGGTGAGGGGGGCTGGCGCGTCTGCGTAGTCGACAGCGCCGACGAGCTGAAATATCCGGAAGCCTCGAACGCGCTTCTCAAGATGCTGGAGGAGCCGCCGCCGCGCTCGCTGTTCCTGGTGGTGAGCCACGCGCCGGGACGGCTATTGCCGACCATCCGGTCACGCTGCCGACGGCTCGCCTTAAAGCCGCTGGGGCAGGGCGACGTGGTGCGTGCCGCGACCGCGGCCCTCGGCGCCGATGCCGCGGACCCCGCCATCGCGAAGGCGGCCGCGGCAGCCCGTGGCAGCGTCGCCCGCGCCATCGCACTTGCGGGCGGGCCGGTGTTGGCGGTGCGGGAGAAGGTGGCAGCGTTACTTGCGGCGCTGCCGGCGACGGATCCGATTGCCCTCCATGCGCTGGGCGAGCAACTCGACCGCGGCGACCGCGGCCTGCTCGAGGTTTTTGTCGGTGCCGTGCGTGACTTTCTCTCAAGCCGATTAGACGCCCCGGGGAGTGACCTCGCCCGGCTTGCCCGCACGGCCGATCTTTGGGATCGTCTCAACCGTTCGGCGCGCGACGTCGAGACCTACAATCTCGAGCGAAAACCGCTGGTTTTCGCCATGTTCGGCCTGCTTGCCGAGGCGTCCGGCGGTTGATACCTATCGGACGACACCACGTCAGTCGACCGCCGGCGGGTTAGCGCCCGCCGCCGTCTGGCACAATGGCGGATGAACGCTGCGCCGATCCGCCCACGGAACCCGCTCCCTATGGCAGAAAAGCCGCGCTTCTACGTCACCACCGCCATTTCCTACCCCAACGGCGTCCCTCATATCGGCCACGCCTATGAGGCGGTCGCGACCGATGCGATCGCACGCTTCATGAGGCTCGACGGCTATGACGTCTTTTTCCTCACCGGCGTCGACGAGCATGGCATCAAGATGCTGCAGACCGCGAACCGGGCAGGGCTGTCGCCGCGCGAACTGAGCGAGCGCAACGTGCCGCGGTTCCGCGCCATGGTGGAGCGGCTCGACTGCTCCAACGACGATTTCATCCGCACCACGGAGGAGCGGCACCATCGTTCGTCGGCTGCAATCTGGGAGGCTATGAAAGCCAACGGCGACATATACCTCTCGAAGTACGCCGGCTGGTATTCGGTGCGCGACGAGGCCTATTACGACGAGGACGAGACCCGCCTCGACGAGGCCGGCAAGCGCCTCGGGCCGCAGGGCACGCCGGTCGAATGGGTTGAGGAGGAAAGCTATTTCTTCAGGCTTTCCGCCTACCAGGACAAGCTCCTCGATCTGTATCGGCGGGTGCCCGATTTCGTGCTGCCCAAGGAGCGCCTGAACGAGGTCTCAAGTTTCGTGCGCGGCGGGCTGAAGGATCTGTCGATCTCGCGCACCACCTTCACCTGGGGAATCCCGGTGCCGGACGATCCGAAGCACATCATGTATGTGTGGGTCGACGCGTTGACGAACTACATCACGGCGGTCGGCTACCCGGACACCGAAAGCGCCATGTTCCGCCGCTACTGGCCGGCCGACCTGCATGTGATCGGCAAGGATATCGTGCGCTTTCACGCCGTTTACTGGCCGGCCTTCCTGATGTCGGCCGGGATCGCGGTGCCGCGGCACATCTTCAGCCACGGCTTCCTGTTCAACCGTGGCGAGAAAATGTCGAAATCCGTTGGCAACGTCGTCGATCCGTTCGCGCTCGCGGATGCCTACGGGGTCGACCCGTTGCGCTATTTCCTGCTGCGCGAAGTGCCGTTCGGCCAGGACGGCAATTACAGCCATGACGCCATCGTGGCGCGCATCAATGCCGACCTCGCCAACGATCTCGGCAATCTGGCGCAGCGCTCCCTGACCATCGTGGCCCGCGGGCTTGGCGGCAAGTTGCCGGCGCCAGGCGCCTTCACCGCGACCGACACTGCGATCCTGGCGGCAGCCGACGCCATGATCGCCAAGGCGCGCGAGGCGATGAAGACGCAGCAACTCCATCAGGTGCTCAATGCCGTATGGGCCGTGGTGGCGGACGCCAACCGCTATTTCGCCGGCGAGGCGCCGTGGGCGCTTGCCAAAACCGACCCGGCGCGTCAGGGCACGGTGCTCTATGTTACGGCCGAAGTGATCAGGCAGGTCGCAATCCTGACGCAGCCCTTCATGCCCCAGGCGGCAGCGCGGATCCTTGATCTTCTTGCGATTCCGGCCGAGCGGCGCGATTTCGCGGCATTGGGGCAGCGCATCGCGGCCGGCGTTGCGCTGCCGCCGCCGGCGCCGGTATTTCCGCGCTATGTCGAGCCGGAGACGACGGGGGTTGCTTCGTGACGGTTCTCATCGACAGCCATTGCCATCTCGATTTTCCGGACTTTGCCGATGATCTCACGACCATCGTGGGCCGTGCCGAGGCGGCCGGGATCGCCCGCATGGTGTCGATCTCGACCAAGGTCGCGCGGTTCGACAATCTCGTCGGCATCGCGGAGCGTTTCCCGAATGTCTACAGCTCGATAGGTACGCACCCTCACTATGCGCATGAGGAGCCGGACGTGACGGTTGCGGACCTGGTCGGACGGGCGCGTCACGCCAAGGTGGTGGCAATCGGGGAAGCAGGCCTCGACTACCACTACGATTTCAGCCCGCGCGACGCTCAGGAGAAAGGCTTTCGCCGCCATATCGCGGCGGCGCGGGAGACCGGGCTCCCCCTGGTCATTCACGCGCGGGAGGCCGACGCCGATGTCGCGCGCATCCTCGAGGAGGAAATCGGGAAGGGGGCTTTTCCGGCCGTGCTACACTGTTTTACCGGCGGACGCGAACTTGCCATGCGGGCCGTCGATCTCGGTCTCTATGTCTCGTTCACCGGGATACTGACTTTCAAGGCCTCCGATGCATTGCGCGCCATCGCGGCCGAATTGCCGGCTGACCGCATCCTGGTCGAGACCGACGCGCCCTATCTGGCTCCCGGCAAATTCCGCGGCAAGCGCAACGAGCCCGCTTATGTGGCCGAGACCGCAAAGACGCTCGCCGCCGTGCGCGGCGTTTCGCCCGATGATATCGCGCGCCAGACCACGACGAACTTTTTCCGCCTGTTCAACAAAGTTCCGCGGCTCGCGGCCGCGGCGGCATGATGCTGACGGTCACTATTCTGGGATGCGGCTATTCCGGCGGCGTTCCGCGACCGGGGCTGGGGTGGGGGGCGTGTAACCCCAACAACCCGAAAAACCGGCGGCGCCGCTGCTCGATATTGGTCGATCGCACCGTGCCCGACGGCAGACAGACCCGGGTGCTGGTGGACACCTCCCCGGACCTTCGCGAGCAACTGCTCGACGCCGGCGTCAATTGGATCGACGGTGTGCTGTACACTCACGAACATGCCGACCACACCCACGGCATCGACGATCTGCGTGGCCTGTTCATCAGCCACCGTCGCCGCGTCGACACCTATGCGGACGACGCGACCTGGCACGTGCTGTCCCACCGGTTCGGTTACTGCTTTGTGACGCCGCCGGGCAGTACCTACCCGCCCATGCTCAACCGCCACCGCATCGCCCCTGGCGAGCCGGTGACGATCGTGGGTCCTGGCGGTCCCGTGACCGCAATCCCGCTCACGCAGGCCCATGGCGATATCGAGTCCCTGGGATTCCGCTTCGGCGCCATGGCGTATTCGGCCGATCTCATCGATCTGCCGGAGGCGAGCGTCGCGACGCTCCAAGGCATCGAACTCTGGATCGTGGACGCCTTGTGGTACCGGCCGCATAACAGCCATTTCCATCTCGACCTGACGCTCGACTGGATCAAGCGCATCAAGCCGCGCCACGCCATCCTCACCAACATGCATAGCGATCTCGATTTCGAGGAATTGCGCGCCAAGTTGCCGCCGAACGTCGAGCCTGGCTTCGACGGCATGCGGGTCGAGTTCGAGGGATAGTGGTTCGCTCGCTTGGTGCGGCGGCGAGCGGTTCACTGCGTCATTGTTTGCGATACAAGTAGCCGCTGGAAATATCGATGTAGCGTATGCCGTCCAGATTTGGGAACGCGGCTTGCATCAACCGTTTGAGCTCGCCGGCATCCTTGGCCTTCTGAAACATTTCCTTTGCGGTGCCGAGATAAGCGATCGTCTCATCGATCACCGCCGGGCCGGTAGCGGCGCCGTGCCCCACCAGCACGAGTTCAGTGCCCGGGTTGTCGCTTTTCACTTTGCGCATTGCGCCGATCCAACCGTCGAACGTCGGCAGCGCCTCTGCCGCGACCCGATTCTGACCAATGAAATGGTGCATATTGTTGTAGTCGAGATCCTGGACGATCAGGGTCTTGAGCTCCGGCAATTTGACCAGCAGTTGCACGTCCGCTTCCCCGTCGAGCACTTTCTGGAACACGAAATCGAGTCCGATGATGTTTTCTCTGTCACGTAGTTCGCTGGCAATCGTTCCCTTCTTGTCCGAAAGCTGGGGGCCGAGCGCGCGGTAGGGCGGAATGCCCTCCTTGAAACCCCGATAGAGCAGGGTGCCTTTCTCGCCATTGATGAAATCCTTGACGTCGGCAATCGAGGCAGACGGCACGTCGCCCCATTCGCCGAGGCCGAGCCAGTGGTCCGGGTGGGCGTGGCTGATGATGAGCCGGCGGATCGGCTTGTTGAGGGAGCGCACGTAAGCGACCGCTTCCCTCGCCTCCGGAAGCGTCATTTGCGCATCGATCACGACCAGGCCCTCGCCGATTTCAATGATGTGGGTCGTCGAGGCGCCTGGCTCGAACGCGTAGGTGTGTATTTTCGCCTTGCCACGATCGTTGATCGTGATCTTGCCCTTCATGCCCGGAATTTCGATTGAGGTGCCGAGCGGCGGCGCGGCGAACGCGCCCGATCCGAACAGCAGCACGAAACCCATAATGGCCGACGCGCGTAGCAAATTTTTACGAGCTTTGATCTGACCGGACATGGCAGCCTCCCTGGACGTTTCGTTTTTTCAGCGGCCCAATGGTAGCCCCTGACCGCAAATATGCCAACGCGGACCGTCCTGCTTGGCGGTGCCGCCAGTCGATGAGGCGGCGCATCGGCCGCCCGCATGTGGTATGAAGACGACAGGGTATTTGGATACTTAGGCGCTTGAATGAAAACGAACGCCGCGCATGACGCCGACATCGCACCGTCTCGCGTCTTCAGGCCCTTGATTCCGGTCTTCAGAGTCCTCTCGCTGCCGCTGATCACCCTGATTGCGTTCGCCTTCGCTGCGTCCGCGTTGGCGGAAAAAGGCAAGCTGCGGGAGCGGTTGACCGCCGACGTGATGGCGGTGGTCTATCCGGGAGCTGAACGCCTCGGCCCGGAGGAGGGGTCGCCGCCGGCGATCGCCGTCTACAAGGGCGACAAGGTGGCGGCCTACATATTTTCGACCCTCGATATCATCGCGGCGCCCGGCTACTCAATTGTACCGTTTGATGTGATCGCCGGCGTCGAGCCCGATGGCCGCATTACCGGCGCCAAGGTGCTGTTTCATCGCGAGCCCTACGTCTATCAGGACGCTGTCCGCCAGCCCTTGCTCGACAGTTTTCTGGCGCGCGAGGCCGGGTTGCCGCTCAATGGCGAGGCGTCCATGCTGCGGCCGGATTTCGTCGCGGGGGCGACCATCACGGCGCGCCTGATGCGAGCCGCAGTCCACGACACCGCGCGGCTGGTGATGGCCACGCGTGTCGCTCGTCAGGCCGTCACCGTGCCAACCCTCGATGTCGACGGTTTCGGGCTGAAGTCCTGGGACCAGCTTATCGCCGAAGGCGCGGTGGCGCGCCATCGGGTGACCTCCGGCGACGTGTCAGCGGCCCTCGCCAAAGCGGGCGCGGCCGATGCGACGCTCGAGGTTCCGCTCGGCAAACCCGGTGATCTTTATACCGAGGTCTTTTTCGGCCTGCTGACGCCCGCCGCGATCGGCGGCAATGTGCTTGGGGTCCGCAATTTCGAGGACTACCGGCGCCGGATCCCGAAGGGCGGCCAGGTGATCTTCATGGCGTCCAACGGGCCATATGATTTTCACGGCACCAGCCATTGGTGGAAGGCCGATGGCTATCGATTCGATCGCGTGCGTATCGTGCAGGCTGGGCAAACTTTTGGTTTCGTTCACGACAACTACGAGCGGCTCCTGACCGGCGCCGCCGAAGGCCTCCAGTCGCAGGCGGACGCCGGATTGTTCACCGTGCCGGCCGATGCGGGTTTCGATCCGGTGAAGCCGTGGCGGCTTGAGCTGGTGGTCAACGCCGTGGGGAAACTGCCGGTCGCCGCCATCCCGATCGAATATAATCTTCCTGCTGCGCATATCCTTATGCCGGCCGCTCCCGTCGTCGCCGCCTGGGTCGAGGCTTGGCGCGACGCTCGGACGAATGTCGCGATCCTCACCGTGCTGCTTGGCGTCCTGACGGCGATCTTCGTGTTCCAGGCGCAGTTGTCACGTTCGCGCCGCGCCCACCGCCTGATCCGCGCCAGCTTCCTGTCGGTGGTCCTGGTGTGGCTCGGCTGGACCGCGGGCGTCCAACTCTCGATCGTCAATGTGATCAACTATATCCAGGCCCCGTTCCGCGGCTTCGCCATTGGGTTCTATCTTACCGAGCCGCTGATGGTGATGATCGCCGTCTACACGCTGGTCTCGTTGCTGTTGATCGGGCGCGGCGTGTTCTGCGGTTGGCTGTGTCCGTTCGGCGCGCTCCAGGAGTTGCTCGGCCAACTCGCCCGCGCCCTCGGCGTGCCGCAATGGAACCCGTCGGCCGCGCTGGAGCAGCGGTTGTGGATGGGGAAGTACATTGCGGCCGCCGCGGTGATCGCGTTGGCGCTGTTTGCCGCTGACGGCGCCGGATCGGCCACCGAGATCGAGCCGTTCAAGACCGCGATCACGTCGAAATTCACCCGCGCCTGGCCCTATGTCCTTTATGCCGGCGCTCTACTGGCGATCGGGCTATTCTCCGAACGGGCGTATTGCCGTTTTCTGTGTCCGCTCGGTGGTGTGCTGGCATTCCTCGATCGGTTGCACCTGATCGACCTGCTTAAGCGCCGCCCCGAATGCGGCAATCCGTGTCATCTGTGCGAGCGGTCTTGTCCGGTACGGGCGATCGAGAAATCCGGCAAGATCATCACGGCGGAATGCTTTCAATGCCTGGATTGCCAAGTCGAATATTATGACGACAAGCGCTGTCCGCCGCTAGTGCTGGCCGCGAAGCACCGTGACGATACCAAGCTGGGAGCCACGGTGCGGGTTGCATAATGGGGGAACGTGTCACCCACGAGACGCTCGCGGTTCGGCCAACGGAGACCATCATGCGCACGCGGAGAGCATTTCCTGGGACGCTCGCTATCATTGTGACGTTCGCGATAACCGGGGCAGGGGCCGCGCGCGGGCAGGAGACCGTTAGGATCGGTTTCTCGGCGCCGATGACAGGGCCGTTTGCCGAGAACGGCAAACAAATGGAGGCCGCACTCAAGCTGTTCATCGAGCAGAATGGCACCACGGTCGCCGGCCGGAAGATCGAGGTGATCCTGCGTGACGACGGCGGGGTTCCGGACCAGGCCAAGCGCATCGCCCAGGAACTCGTGGTCAACCGCAAGGTTGCGGTCCTCGCCGGCTATAATCCGACCCCGCTCGCGCTCGCCGTGGCGCCGATCGCCACGGAAGCAAAAATCCCGCTGATCGTCATGGCAGCCTCGACCTCCATCATCACCGAGCGCTCGCCTTACATCGTCCGCACCTTTTCCACGCAGCCGCAGATAACGGTGCCGATGGCGCAATGGGCCGCCAAGAACGGGATCAGACGGGTCGTGACCCTGGTCTCGGATTATGCCCCGGGTCTCGACACCGAGAAGGCGTTCGTCGACGAGTTCAGGGCGCGCGGCGGCGAGATCATCCAATCGCTGCGGGTGCCGCTGCAAAACCCTGATTTTGCTCCCTATTTGCAGCGCGCCCGCGACGCCAAGCCGGAGGCGTTGTTCGTCTGGGTCCCGGGCGGCCTCGCGGCGGTGTTCCTGCGCCAATATGTCGAACGCGGCCTGCATACGTCCGGCATCCGGTTGATTGGTCCCGGCGATATCACGGACGACGATGCGCTCATCCATATGGGCGACCCGATGCTTGGCATCACCACATCGCTGCAATATTCCGCCGCGCATCCGTCCGCCCTGAACAAGGCCTTCGTGGCAGACTTCAAGCGCGTGAGCGGCGGCCTGCGCCCGGACCACGTCGCGGTGAGCGTCTATGACGGCATGCACCTCATCTACGAGGCGCTGAAGCAGACCGGCGGCAATCCCAATGGCGACGCGCTTATCGCCGCGATGAAGGGCATGGCCTGGGAGAGCCCGCGCGGGCCGATCGTGATCGACCGCGACACGCGGGACATCATCCAGGACGTCTACATCCGCCGCGTCGAGCGCGTCGACGGCGAATTGTACAATGTCGAGTTCGACAAATACGAAGCCGTCAAGGATCCCGTCAAAGCCGCGCAGGAAAAATAGCGCATCGTGGCGGGGCCAGATGCGCGTAGCGTGTCCACGCCTGCGAATTCACTTGGCGGCTAATTTCGATGCTGGGAGCGCCGTCCGGTCGCTAACGTTCCCATAACCGGCGGTGGCCATCTCGGCGGCCCCGTTCATAGCTGGCATCGCCGTCAGGGCGAAGGCCAGTTCGAGCGTGATGACGGCAGCGACGAAGGTGGTCACGAGCTTGCCCATGTGTATCTCTCGGATTTCGGGTTTCAATCGCGTCTGGATATCGGTCGCGTGAGCGACGCCCGAGGTTCATCGAAAATTGAAAAATAAAATCTTCCGGACAATTTTGCCGCTTGGGGCAGGGACGCACGGGCGAGTTGCCCGGTCGTAGGGTTGATTGCGCAGAGTGGAGGCCCCATGGCCGTCACCCGATCAGCTGCGTGCTATCCTTGATTCGCATAAGACATATTATGGAATATTTGTAGCAAACCCGATGTTTCCGGGTAATTCTCGTGGCTGTGGCCGTAAAGCTTGCGTTGCGAGCGGTCCTGGCAGACTCTGCGCCGGCATGAAACCTTCCCGCGACATTTCCCGCCTGCTGGAGATCATGGCGGCGCTGCGCGCGCCCGGCACTGGGTGTCCGTGGGACCTCGAGCAGAGTTTCTCGACCATCGCGCCTTACAGCATCGAGGAGGCCTACGAGGTCGCCGACGCGATCGAGCGCGGCGATTTCGACGATCTGCGTGATGAACTCGGCGACCTTCTGCTGCAGGTGGCGTTTCACGCCCGCATGGCCGAGGAGCGCGGGCTGTTCGACTTCGGCGACGTAGTGCAGGCGATCACCGAAAAGCTGGTGCGGCGCCATCCCCATGTGTTCGGCGATGTCGGCGGCCTGGATACCGGGGCGGTCAACGCTTTGTGGGACCGCATCAAGGCGCAAGAGAAGGCCGAAAAGGCGGCTAGGCGGAACGGCTCCGCAGGCAAGCAGAGCGCGACGCTGGCCGGCGTGCCGGTGAACCTCCCTGCCCTCACGCGCGCCCTCAAGCTCCAGCAGAAGGCCGGCAAAGTCGGCTTCGACTGGAACGACCCCTATGCCGTGCTCGCGAAGATCCACGAGGAGGCCGATGAGATCGCGGCCGCGCTAGCCGGCGCGAGCGCCGGCGAAGCGGCTGGCCAGATGGAATCCGAAGCGGGCTCCGAAGTCGTCTTGGAAGTCGGCGATCTGATGTTCGCAGTGGTCAATCTCGCCCGCCATCTCGGGGCTGATCCGGACGCCGCGTTGCGCGCGGCCAATTCCAAGTTCGAGCGGCGCTTTGGCTTCATCGAGCAGGCGCTGGGCGCCGCCGGCAAAACGCCGGCACAGTCGACACTCGGCGAAATGGACGCATTGTGGAATGCCGCGAAGGCGGCGGAACGCAAAGTGGCCGAGTAGGCCGCGTCCAAGCGAAACGAACGCCGCCGCGCCACGGCTTGCGGGTCACTGCCGCGGGTCGGCGTCGCGGATGTTCTGCGCGCCGAACTTCGCCCGCACGATGCCGGCGCGGTCGGGATCGACCCGCACCGTCATGTGCATCCGGCCGTCCTCACCGGGGTCGCGGCCGAGGACCTCGGCGTGGCGGTGCAGCCAGCTCATGCCGGCGCCGTCGCCGAGGTCGAGCGCCACGTCAAGCGTAATCCTGGAACGTGCGAACTCGGCCTCGATCCTCCCGATCAGGGCGGCGGTCCCCTCGCCTGTCAGCGCCGAGACCAGCACCGGCCGCTGGCCGTCGGTCTGCCGCGCCGCGAGATTTTCGAGCCGCGCGCGCTCGGCGGCGTCGACCCGATCGATCTTGTTCCACACCTCGATCAGCCGTGGGTCGCCGGGCTCGATGCCGAGATCGCGCAACACCCCGACCACGTCTTCGGACTGGGCGGCGGTATCTCCGTGGGAGACGTCGCGCACATGGAGGATCATGTCGGCCTCGATCACCTCTTCCAGGGTGGCGCGGAACGCCGCCACCAGCATGGTCGGGAGGTCGGAGATGAAGCCGACCGTATCGGACATGATGATCCGGGTGCCGTGAGGCAGGTCGATCGCCCGCAGTGTCGGATCAAGGGTGGCGAACAGCATGTCGGCCGAAACCACTTTCGCGCTGGTCAGGCGATTGAACAGGGTCGATTTTCCAGCGTTGGTGTAACCTACAAGCGCAACTATTGGATAAGGAACGCGTTTCCGGCTGTCGCGATGAAGCTTGCGGGTGCGGGTCACGCCTTCCAATTCGCGCTCGATCTTGGCGATGCGCTCGGCGATCAGGCGGCGGTCGGTTTCGATCTGGGTCTCGCCCGGGCCGCCGAGAAAGCCGAAGCCGCCGCGCTGGCGCTCCAAATGGGTCCAAGACCGCACCAAACGGCTGCGCTGGTAGTTGAGGTGGGCGAGCTCGACCTGGAGCGCGCCCTCCTTGGTGCGGGCTCGCTTGCCGAAGATTTCCAGGATCAGGCCGGTACGGTCGATGACCTTCGCGTTCCACGCCTTCTCCAGGTTGCGCTGCTGCACCGGCGAGAGCGCGCAATCCATCACCACGATCCCAGCCTCGTGGGTCTTCACGAGCCCCGCGAGCTCCTCCACCTTGCCTTTGCCGATATAAGTCGCCGGCCTGATGTCGCCGATCGTGACGATGCCCTGGTCGACGACCTGCAGGTCGATCGCGAGCGCAAGCCCGACGGCTTCCTCCAGACGGGCCACCGAAGAGCGCGACGATTGCGGGCGCTTCGACTTCGCGCGCTTGGTATTGATGCGGGCAGTGCTGGCACCGCCCGATTTTGTGGCCTCGGCCCGTGCAGCGGCGGCTTGAGTGGCCAAGTGACCGTCGTGCGCAGTTTGCGGGGCGCGGCTACGCAGATAGGGGCCGATCACAATCGCGCGCCCGGTCGCCGAGCCTTCAGCTGGGCTGAGTGGAGTATGGCGGTCGCGGGGGCGAGGCTCCAAATCAGGTCTTTTCCGGGGCGGCACCCTCTTCGCCGCCTTCAAAGAGTTGCACCGGATGTCCCGGCATTATGGTCGAGATGGCGTGCTTGTAGACGAGCTGAGAGTGGCCGTCTCGCCGCAGCAGCACGCAAAAATTGTCAAACCAAGTTACCACTCCCTGCAACTTGACGCCATTCACGAGAAAGATCGTGAGGGGGATTTTCGCCTTACGGACATGATTGAGGAAAGTGTCTTGCAGATTTTGTGCGCGTTCGGCTGCCATGGCCGTTTTTTCCGCTTTTGTTCGCAGTCAGGGGTGCCGCGATTCAATGTTCCGCACCTCGGCCAGACAACTCTGTCCCAGCCAAGGCACGAACGCATCATTAGACGGTACGTTATGGTCGGGCGCAAGTCCGGTCCGCGAGCAATCCCGCCATACATGGGCGCAATTTGATGCAGATCCTATTCAACTGAACTCGGCGTGACGGTGAAATTCGCGCCGCAAGGCCGCCGCAACGGGCCCCGGGCGACCATCGCCGACCGGTTTGCCGTCGATCCTCACCACCGGCTGCACGCTCTGGCTGGCCGACGTCACGAACGCTTCGCGAGCATCTCTCGCTTCCGTAACAGTGAACGGCCGTTCGCAAAAGCGCAGCGCCTGAGCCGCGATGGCATCGAGCACGACGGCGCGCGAGATGCCGTTGAGGATGCTGTTGTCCGCCGGCCGTGTCACCACTTCCCCGCCCGCCGTGACGATCCAGGCATTGGAGGAGGAGCCCTCAGTGATGCAGCCCTCGCCGTCGACGAACCATGCCTCGCGGGCGCCGCCATCGCGCGCCGCCTGCTTCGCCAGAACGTTGGGGAGCAGCGATACCGATTTGATGTCGGGTCGTGCCCAGCGGCTGTCCGGTACGGTGACAACCGCGATGCCGTCAGCGGCGACCTTGTCCCGGCTCGTGCCATCAAGTGCACGCGCGGTGACGACGATCGCCGGCATGTCCCTGCGGGTGGGAAGGCATGGTCGCGCCGTGCGACGCCCCGTGTCACCTGGAGGTAGACAATTCCGTCGCGCACCCGGTTGCGCCGCACGGTCTCGCGCAGACGACGCCGAGTGCGGCAAGCGACATCGGCAGCCCGATGCGCAATTCTCCGAGCGACCGCACAACCGCGCCATGTGGCGCCGCTCGTCAACCAAGCGCCCTCCCCTCACCTCGCAGACCTCATAAACGCCGTCAGAGAACTGGTAGCCGCGATCCTCCACATGGATCATGGCTTCGCGGTGCGGCCGGTAACGGCCGTTCACATAGGCGATACGGGACATTCGGTCGATCCGGAAAAATTGTTCCATTGATGCCGTAGCGGCCGGCACTCAATCCATGCCAAGCGCCTTAAGTTTGCGATGGAGCGCCGATCGCTCCATGCCGACGAACTCGGCGGTGCGGGAGATATTGCCGCTGAAGCGGCTGATCTGGGCGCGCAGATATTCGCGCTCGAAAGCCTCGCGGGCATCGCGCAGCGGCATGCCCATCAGGTGCTCGCCGCCGGCACCCTTCGGCATCGCCGGCACCATCGAGCCCACGTCCTGGGGCAGCATGTTGGCGGTAATCACGGCCTCGGGGTCGCCGCCGGCGAGAATCATCAGCCGTTCCACGTTGTTGCGAAGCTGGCGGACATTGCCCGGCCAATCATGGGTCTGCAGCACCGCCATGGCATCCGCCCCGATCCGCCGCTTCGGCAAGCCGGTCGCCTGCGAAATCTGGTCCATGAAATGATCGACCAGCTCCGCCACGTCCTCGCGCCGCTCGACGAGCGGCGGCACCCGGATCGGTACCACCGACAAGCGGTGATAGAGGTCCTCGCGGAACCGGCCCGCGGCGATTTCCTCCTCGAGGTTGCGGGTGGTCGAGGTGATGATCCGCACATTGACCTCGACCTTGCGTGGTGCCGCCGACGCGCTGGAACGTCTGGTCGACCAGCACGCGCAGTGATCTTGTTCTGGGTCTCGCGCGGCATGTCGCCGATTTCGTCGATGAAGAGCGTGCCGCCATGGGCCTCTTCGAGGGCTCCGACTTTTCGCGCCTGCGAGCCGTCGACCTGCTCGGCGCCGAACAAGCTCGATCTCCATGCGCTCGGGCGTGATCGCGGCGGCGTTGATGACGACGAACGGCGCGGATTCGCGCGGGCCGACATGGCGTGGATGGTGCGCGCGGCCAGTTCCTTGCCGGCGCCTGACGGACCGACGATGAGGATGCGGCTGTTGGTGGGGGCGACCTTCTCGATGGTCTGGCGCAGATGCAGCATGGGCCCCGAGCTGCCGACCAGCACCCGACGGGAGCGGCGCGAGCTGCTTGAGTTCCTTGACCTCGCGCTTGAGCCGCGACGTTTCCAGCGCGCGGTCGGCCACCAGCACCAGTCGGTCGGCCTTGAACGGCTTCTCGATGAAGTCGTAGGCGCCCTTCTTGATCGCCGCGACGGCGGTTTCGATATTGCCGTGGCCCGAGATCATCACGACGGGCAGATCGGGATGCTCGGACTTGATGTTGCCGAGGAGTTGCAGGCCGTCGAGCTTGCTGCCCTGCAGCCAGATATCGAGGAAGACGAGATTGGGCCGCCGCGACTGCCAATCGCCGGCGCGGCGTCGTCGCTGTCGCGCGCGGTGCGGGTCGCATAGCCCTCGTCTTCAAGGATGCCGGAGACCAGTTCGCGGATGTCGGCTCTCATCGTCGATGATCAGGATGTCCGAGTGCCATTCTCTCGTTTCGTCGCTAATTCATTATCGGATGTGCTGCCGTTGTCGGCCGCCGGTTGGTCGCGTGATCGCTTGCAATGGAGGCCGTCGGCTCGGCGAAACCGCAGCCGCATCCAAGCGCCGCGCTGGCCGGGAATTCGTTCTGCAGCGTCGTGCAGCTCGATGCCGCCGCCATGGTCTTCGAGGATCTTGCCGACGATAGCGAGGCCGAGACCGGTGCCCTTCTCGCGGGTCGTCACATAGGGCTCGAGCAGGCGGCTGCGGTTTTCCTTCGGCAGGCCGATGCCGTTGTCGATTACGTCGATCACGATGTCGTCGCCGTCGCGAGCGCCGACACCGCGATCCGGCCGCGGGTGCTCTCGCCGGCCGGTACCGCGGCAATCGCCTCGGTCGGCATTCTTGATGATGTTGGTGAGCCCCTGGGAGATCAGCCGGCGGTCGAACCGCGCCGGCATCGGGTCCTCGGCGATCTCCGCGTCGATGTCGATTTCCGCATTGGCGACCCGCTGCATGAACACCACCTGCCGCACCGTGTCGGCGACATCCTCGCCCGCCATACCTGGGCTTCGGCATGCGGGCGAAGCGGGAGAACTCGTCCACCATGCGGCGGATATCGTCGACCTGGCGCACGATGGTGTCGGTGCATTGCTCGAATACTGGCGCGGTCCTCGGTGATCACCTTGCCGTATTTGCGACGCAGCCGCTCCGCCGACAGCTGGATTGGCGTCAGCGGGTTCTTGATCTCGTGGGCGATGCGGCGCGCGATATCCGCCCAGGCGGCGGTGCGCTGCGCCGTCGACCAGTTCGGTGATGTCGTCGAGCGTGATGACGTAGCCGTAGTCGGAATCGGAGGACTGCTCGGTGGTGACGCGCACCGAGACGGTGCGGTCACGGCCGTTGCGGTTGATGGTGGTCTGGCCCTGCACCATCCGTTGCCCGCCGGTGCGCGCCGGATCAATCAAATCCTTGAGCTCGGGAGCGATTTCTTCGAGCGGACGGGCCAGCGCATCGGCCTCGCTGCAGCCGATCAGTTTTTCGGCGGAGCGGTTGAGGATGCTGACGCACGCCCTTGGCCGTCGACGCCGATGACGCCGGCGCTCGCGCCCGCCAGCACGGCCTCGGTGAAGCGGCGGCGGCTGTCGACGAGGTCGCGGGCCCTCATGATGTCGTCGCGCTGGGTGCGCAATTCCTGGGTCATCTTGTTGAACGTCGCGCCGAGCTGGGCGAGATCGCCCTCTGAACGCTGCACCGGAACCTGAACATGGAGATTGCCGGTCGAGACGATGTTGGCGGCACCGATCAGTCGCCTGATCGGTGCCACCAACCGATTGGCGAAGGCAAAGCCGAGCCATACCGCAGACAGCAGCACGGTCAGCGCGATGACGGTGTACATCAGGGCGAATGCGATTTGTACGCCGACGCGCCGCTGATCGAGATTGGCGTATTCCTGGACGCTCGTTTCGGTCTGCTGGATCTGCCTCAGCACCTGCGGATCGATGAAGCGGGCGACGAACAGGTAGGCATTGTCGTAGCCGCGCAACTTGATCAGCGCGCCGACATAATTCGTATCCCGCAGCAACCCGGCGGCCGCGTCGGTTTCGCCGATCTGGGCGAGCCGCTCCGCCGGCGGCGGCGGCGGATCCTTCAGTTCAGGCGGAAGCTGATGTCGGCCTTGACGAAGACCGACAGGTCGGCGCCGAGCATCATGGCGGTCGGCATGTCGCGAAACGTAGCCTGCGCGGTGAAGAACTGGCGGAACCGGTCGCGGTCCTGGTCGAACAGGGGTTTTGCCCGCACGACGTCGATCGCCATGGCGTTGATCCCGTCCCGGATCGATTCCTCATGCTCGTTGAGATAGGCCTGGGAGACGATCAGCGAATTCTGGATTACGGCGCGGGTGCGGTTGGAGAACAGCGCGTCGAGGCCACGATCGAGGGTAATGCTCGCCACAACCGCGACCAGCACCGCTGGCGCCGCGGCGATCACCGAGAACAGACCGACGATCTGAACATGGAGCCGTGCCGCCGCCCTGCCCCGCCGGCGCGCCTGAATGATGTACCAGACCTCGCGGCCGATCACGCCGAGCAGCAGCAGCACCGCGAAGAGATTCACCCCCAGGAGGGTGACGACCACGTTGTGAGTCGGATTGACTGGCGTAAGGCCGGCGAGCACCACGAAAGTGGTGAGCGCTGACGCCAACGCGAGGCCGACTGCGATCAGGCCTATCAGGCCGGTGACGAAACGCGCGCCCGCCGTCGGCCTTTGTGAGGACTCGACGGCCATGGCGTCCTCGAAGGTCGTCATCACTCCCCCGGGTTAATGCCGCCGCCGCCGTTCGGCGAACTCTAGCCCGCTTGAATCCCACTGCGGCAGCGAAGCCACAAAACACACCGCAAGTGATGCATAAGTACAACAATGTTGCTGAATTGAGACATTTCCGCGGCGAACTCAAGCGCCAGCATCGATCGCGCAGAGAGTTGATTTCGCTCGGAATTTTAGGACGAGTTCGTTTCGGCAAAACCGAATGTCGGCTGGCGCATGAACGCACCGTAATCTCAAATTAGCGGCGGCACATCCGCCAGCGAAAGCAAACCGTCCAGGCCACCGACCGCGCTCGGCGCACGGCCCCCCGGGCGATCCCAACCGAGCCGGGCGACCTGTCAACCGCTGGTGCGAATTACCTGGATCTCCAAGTCGCGTATCTTCTTTCGCAGCGTATTACGGTTGACGCCAAGCAGATCGGCGGCGCGGATCTGGTTGCCGCGGGTGGCGGCAAGAGCCGCAGACAATAGCGGATACTCGATCTCGCGCAGGATGCGGTGATAGAGGCCGGGCGGCGGCAGGCCGTCGCCGAAACCGCCGAAATATTTCGTTGAGATGGCGCTCGACCGCAGCGGAGAGGTTCTCTTCGGAGCGCGTCTTCGTCGCCAAACGGCGCCGGCGCCGGAGGCGCCAGCTCGTTGTCGATCACCGCGGTGGTGATGGTCTCCTGCGGATAGAGCGCAGCCAGCCGCCGGGCAAGATTTTCCAGTTCGCGCACGTTGCCGGGCCAACGGTAACGCTTCAGCCGCTCCATCGCGCGCACTCTCGATCTGTTTGGGCGGCAAGGCCCTTCGCGCTCGGCAAGGCGAAAGAAATGGCGGATCAGATCGGGAATATCCTCGACCCGCTCGCGCAGTGGCGGAAGCCGCAGCGGCACCACGTTGAGGCGGAAGAACAGGTCCTCGCGGAACAGGCCCTGCTGGATCAGGATGCGCAGGTCCTTGTTGGTAGCCGCGATGATGCGCACGTCAGTCTTGATCGGGGTGCGGCCGCCGACGGTCGTGTACTCCCCCTGCTGAAGCACGCGCAGCAAGCGGGTCTGCGCCTCCATCGGCATGTCGCCGATTTCATCGAGGAACAGCGTTCCGCCCTCGGCCTGTTCGAAGCGGCCTGGATTGCGGGTGTTGGCGCCGGTGAAAGCGCCCTTCTCGTGGCCGAACAGTTCCGACTCGATGAGTTCGCGTGGAATCGCCGCCATATTGATGGCGACGAACGGCCCGCTGCGGCGCTTGCCATAATCGTGCAGCGCCCGCGCAACCAATTCCTTGCCAGTACCGGACTCACCCGAGATCATCACCGTCAGATCGGTCTGCATCAGCCGCGCCAGCAGACGGTAGATTTCCTGCATGGCCGGAGAGCGACCGACCAGCGGGATGTTATCGATCTCGTCGGGCTTGGCTGGCCGGCTTGCCGGGCGGTCCTTGGGCTCGGACAGCGCGCGGCCCACGATCGATGGTCAATTCCTTGAGATCGAAGGGCTTGGGCAGATACTCGTAGGCGCCGCGTTCAGAGGCCCGGATCGCCGTCATGAACGTGTTCTGCGCGCTCATCACGATGATCGGCAGGTCGGGCCGCAGCTTCTTGATGCGCGGCAGGAGATCGAACGCATTCTCATCCGGCATCACGACGTCGGTGATGACGAGATCGCCCTCACCCTGGCTCACCCAACGCCACAGCGTTGCGGCATTGCCGGTCGAGCGAACTTCATAGCCGGCGCGCGACAGCGCCTGGTTCAACACGGTCCTGATCGCCGCGTCGTCGTCGGCGATCAAAATACTTCCCGCGGGCATCTGCATCACCTCAGGTTTCTCCGCCCGGCTCGGCATCGTCACCCGTGAACTTGGGCATGAGCACGCGAAAAACCGTACGCCGCGGCTGCGATTCGCACTCGATTATGCCGCCGTGGTCCCCGATGATCTTGGCGGCAAGTGCGAGGCCCAGTCCGCTTCCGGTTGGCTTGGTGGTCACGAAGGGTCGAACAGATGCGGCATCAGATCGTCGGGACACGCCCGGGCCGTTGTCCTTGATGCAGAATTCCAAGCGGCAGAGAAACCTTGGATTTGCTTCCGGGCAACGACAGCCGCACGCCGGGGCGGAATGCCGTGGTGAGCTGGATCTCGCCGTCGAGGGCGTTTTCGCCGATCGCCTCGGCCGCGTTCTTGACGAGATTGAGAAACACCTGAATGAGCTGATCGCGATTGGCGAGCACCGACGGCAGCGAGGGATCGTACTCCTCGGCGAACTTGATGTGGCGGGCGAAGCCCGACTGGGCAAGCCGGCGCACGTGATCGAACACGACGTGGATGTTGACGGGCTCCCGTTCGACCGGACGCTCGTCGCCGAACACCTCCATGCGATCGACCAGCTTGACGATGCGGTCGGCCTCCTCGCAGATCAAACGCGTCAGGATGCGGTCGTCATCGTTTGCCGACTGCTCCAGAAGCTGTGCGGCGCCGCGAATGCCGGACAGCGGGTTCTTGATCTCGTGCGCCAGCATGGCGGCGAGCGCGATAACCGACCGCGCCGCGCCGCGATGGGTCAGCTGCCGGTTCATCTTGTCGGCCATGGTGCGTTGCTGGAGCATCACCACGACATGGCCCGGCCGCTCGGGCACCAGAGCGACATGAAGGTCGACCAGGCGCTCCGCACGGCGTGCGGGGCGTGCCGAGATCGACCTTATACTCGTTGACGGCGCCGCCACGTTGGCGCACCTGCTCGATCAACGACAACAGCGGGCTGCCGAACGGCACCAGATCGCGCAACGGGTGCCGGCGCAGCAGAGCGACCGACATGTCGAAAAAATCCTCCGCCGCCACATTGGCGTCATTGATCTTGGAGTCCGGGCCGATCACCACGACGGCGAGCGGCAATGCGTTGAGCACGGCTTCGGCCGTGCCGATCGCGTTCAGCTGGGTTGCGATTGCTCGGCATGGCTCATGCCGCTGCCCTCCACGCCATGGCGCCGAAAGCGTCCGCGAGGCGGCGCCTGCGTTTCACTGCGGGGTCGGCGCCGTCAGCACCTAGCCGCGCCATGCCTTAAGCGCGTCCGCCCCAATGCCCGCGGTTGCGGCCGCCACATCGAGCGCCCAGCCGACATGTTTGCGGGCATGCTTGACACCGATGCGCTCGCCATGATGGGCAAGCATTTCGTCATAAAGCGCCGATATCATCTCGAGTTGGATGTCGAGCGGGGGTGCCTGTTCGGGCTTCCCACCGTCAAGACGTCGCGCGACCTGCCCGGGAAACCACGGCCGGCCCTGTGCGGCGCGCCCGATCATCACGGCATCGGCGCCTGATCGGGCGAGCGCCGCCACCGCGGCTTCGAAGCTCGTGATATCGCCGTTGACCACCACCGGGATCGAGATCGCCTGCTTGACGGCAGCGACCGCGCTCCAGTCGGCGCTGCCGCCGTAGAACTGGCAGCGCGTGCGACCATGCACCGTGATCATCTGGACGCCGGCGTCTTCGCGAACGGCGCGCCAAGCTCCGGCGCATTACGCGAACGATCGTCCCAGCCGAGCCGCATTTTCAGCGTCACCGGTACCCGGACGGCCGCGACGGTCGCGTCGATCAACGCGATGGCGTGATCGAGATCGCGCATCAGCGCCGACCCCGACTGGCCGTTGGTGACGTGCCGCGCCGGGCAACCCATGTTGATGTCAATGATCTCGGCGCCCTCGCCTTCCGCAATACGCGCGCCCTCCGCCATCCATTTTGTTTCGCAGCCGGCGATCTGCACCACATGATGGCCGGTCCCGGGCGCTTCCATACGCAGGCGCATGTCACGGCGGCCGGCCGCGAGCGCGGCGCATGCGGTCATTTCGGATACCACCAGGCCGGCGCCAAGCCGGGCCGCCGAAACGGCGAAACGGCGCATCGGTCACGCCAGACATCGGCGCCAGGAACACCCGGTTCGCGATACTTACAGCTCCGATCTTGAGCGGCGGGGCGGCATCGGGGGACTGTTTCAACACGCTCATTAAGCTATGCCTATATTCTAGGCTAAATCGCCATTTGCATAGAGTTTAGCCAGTTCCGGCGCGGGGCGCAAGTGTTGCAGTGCAATATCGTGAATTCTCAGCAAGGACAAGGAGCTGCAAAGGAGAGGGTCGCCAAAACGGGACTATCCGACGCGCCACCGCGAGGCTAAGTCACAGTCACTATCTGTCGCAGCTGGAGTAGATGGCGATGCCCGGAATGGTGGCGGTGGTGGTTGTAGCAGGCGGCCGGGGGACGCGCGCCGGCAGCGGCGTGCCCAAGCAGTATCGCATTGTCCACGGCGCGCCGGTGATCCGCCACGCCCTGACCCTGTTCGTCGCTCATCCGGGTGTTGACCTGGTTCAGCCGGTGATCCACCGCGATGACGCGACGAGCTTTGCCGAAGCGAGCGCCAGCCTCAATGTCCGTCCGGTCGCGTTCGGCGGAGCGACGCGTCAGATCTCGGTGCGTGCCGGGCTAGAGGCGTTGGAAAAGGAGGCTCCAAGCATCGTGCTGGTGCATGATGCGGCGCGCCCGTTCACGTCCCCTGCCCTGATCTCTCGCGCCATCGCAGCCGGCGCCCGCGGAGCCGCCATTCCGGGTCTTGCGCTCACCGACACCATTAAGGCGGTCGACACGGAGGGCCGCGTCGTCGACACCATCGACCGCACCCGGCTACGCGCCGTGCAAACGCCGCAGGCGTTCGTGTTCGATGCTCTCCTCGCCGCCCATCGCCGCGCCTTCCTTGCCGGCCGCGACGATTTCACCGACGATGCGGCGCTGGCCGAATGGGCCGGGATGTCGGTCACGCTGTTCGAAGGGGAAACTGGCAACGTGAAGCTCACCACCGAGGAGGATTTCGTCAGGGCGGCGGCAGCCGAATGCGCGGCGCTGCCCGATATCCGCACGGCGACCGGTTACGATGTGCATGCCTTCGCGGAAGGCGATCACGTTTGGCTCGGTGGCGTGCGCATCCCGTATCCCCGTGCGTTGTCCGGACACTCGGACGCCGACGTGCCGATACATGCGCTCGTCGACGCGATCCTGGGCGCGCTCGCGGACGGCGACATCGGGGCGCATTTTCCGCCCACCGATCCGCAGTGGCGCGGCGCATCCTCCGACAAGTTCCTGGCGTTCGCGGTCGACCGGGTGCGCCAGCGCGGCGGCCGTATTGCGCATCTCGACATCACGATCGTGTGCGAGGCGCCGCGGATCGGCCCGCACCGCGACGCCATGCGGGCGCGCATCGCCGAGATCGCCGGCATCGGCATCGACCGCGTCGCCGTCAAGGCCACCACCAACGAAAAGCTCGGCTTCATCGGTCGCGGCGAGGGCATCGCCGCCATGGCGACCGCGACCATCAGGCTGCCGGCGGGACGTTCATAGCGATGTTCGACGATCATATCCGCGAGGCGGCAGAGCGTGTGCTCGCGGCATGCCGCGACCGCGGCCTCACGGTGGCGACCGCGGAGTCCTGCACCGGCGGTCTCGTGGCCGGCGCGCTCACCGAGATTCCGGGCTCCTCGGACGTGGTCGACCGCGGCTTCGTCACCTATTCGGATGCTGCCAAGGAGGCCATGTTGGGGGTCTCGTCCGCGATCCTCGGCCGCTACGGCGCCGTCAGCCGCGAAACCGCCGAAGCCATGGCTCAGGGCGCGCTTGCCAATTCCTCTGCCGCCATCTCGGTTGCGATCACCGGCGTCGCGGGGCCGGGCGGCGGCAGCGCGGACAAGCCCGTCGGACTCGTGCATTTCGCCGCCGCCGCCCGCGACGGACGCCGGATACATCGCGAAAAGCGTTACGGCGACATCGGCCGCGGACCGGTGCGCATGGAATCGGTCGCCGAGGCCCTCGCCATGATCGAGCTGTTGGCGACAGGGCGAAGGAGTTAGCCCAATGTGGGCAGGAGGATGATCACGCCGGGGTCATCTTGCCGAACACGGTATCGGCGCGGTGCTCGAACGCGGCCGCGAAACGGCGAAACGCCCCATCGAACATCGCCCCCATCAGAACCCCAAGCGCACGGCTCCTGAATTCATAGGCGATAAAGAACTCGACGTCGCAGGCCGCATGGCGGTCGTCCGCTCTCTCTTCGACGGCAAGGAACCGCCAGCGGTTCTGCATGCGGCTGAACGGTCCGTCGAGATATTCGACCAGGATCTCGAGCTTATCGCGGTCGAGCGTCACCCGGCTGGTAAAGGATTCCTGGATCAGCTTGTAGGCAACCGTCATCTCGGCAACAATGATTTCGCGGCCATCAACCTTGGTGCGGCGGAGCACCCGCATGCTGCGGCACAGCGGTACGAACTCCGGATAGCGCTCGACATCGGCTACGAGGCCGAACATGCCCGCGGCCGGGTGGCACACGCGGCGGCGCGTTGAGAACTGCGGCATCAGGGTCGATCGGGCATAGTCATGAAGCGTCAGGCATTGTTACGCGATTCGGGTCACCATGGCGCGGCGCATGTGGCGATCTAAGGGCGCGCTGCGCGGGCGGAGCGCAGGCGCGCAAAATCCTCGCCCGCGTGGTGCGAGGAGCGCGTCAGCGGTGACGCCGAAACCATCAGGAACCCTTTGGCATAGGCAATAGTCTCGTAGGCCTTGAATTCGTCCGGCGGGACAAACCGCTCGACCGGATGATGCTTGCGGCTCGGCTGCAGGTATTGCCCGATGGTGAGAAAATCGACCTGGGCGGAGCGCAGGTCGTCCATCACCTGGAGCACTTCGTTGCGGGACTCGCCGAGGCCCACCATGATGCCGGACTTGGTGAAGAGCCGCGGATCGAGTTCCTTCACCATCTGCAACAGCCGTATCGAGTGGAAATAGCGCGCGCCGGGCCGCACCGTGAGATAGTGCGACGGCACGGTTTCGAGATTGTGATTGAAGACGTCGGGCCGGGCGGCGACCACAGTCGCGGCGGCGCCGTCTTTGCGCAGGAAATCCGGCGTCAGGACCTCGATGGTGGTGGCGGGACAGCGCCCGCGCACCGCGCCGATAACGGCCGCGAAATGCGCGGCACCGCCGTCGGCGAGATCGTCGCGATCGACCGACGTGACGACCACGTGGGCGAGGCCGAGCTTTGCAATCGCGTCCGCCACATGGGCCGGCTCATCCGGATCGAGCGCACCCGGCAGGCCGGTCTTGACGTTGCAGAATGCGCAGGCCCGCGTGCAGGTGTCCCCCATGATCATGAAGGTGGCGTGCTTCTTCTCCCAGCATTCGCCGATGTTGGGGCAGCCCGCCTCCTCGCACACGGTATGCAAGCCGTGCGCGCGAACGATGTCCCGGGTATCGGCGTAGCCTTTTGAGACCGGCGCCTTGACCCTGATCCAGTCAGGCTTCTTCAACGCCGGCGCGTCGGGGCGGTGCGCCTTCTCGGGATGGCGCGGCCGCGCATCGGGGCCATTGACGGTGTCGAGCACGACGACCATGGGGAAAACCTCGCAACAACTACTTACGCATGGGCACGCTGTGTCGCAAGGCGCATGGTTTTCCCGGCCAATCCGCAAAACCTTACATATTCAGTACCCGTCCGTATGCATCCAGCACCGCTTCCTTCATCATTTCCGACAGTGTCGGGTGCGGGAAGATGGTGTGCATCAGTTCTTCTTCGGTGGTTTCGAGATTCATCGCCACCACATATCCTTGGATCAGCTCGGTGACCTCGGCGCCGATCATATGGGCGCCGAGCAGCTGGCCGGTCGCCTTGTCGAAGATCACCTTGACGAGGCCCTGGTCCTCGCCGAGCGCAATGGCCTTGCCGTTGCCGACGAAGGGAAACCGGCCGACCCGGATATCGAGCTTCTTTTCTTTTGCGGCGGCTTCGGTGAGGCCGACCGAAGCGATCTGTGGGCTGCAATATGTGCAGCCGGGGATTTTCAGCTTATCCATGGGGTGCGGGTTTAGGCCCTTGATGGCCTCGACGCAGACGACGCCCTCGTGCTCAGCCTTGTGAGCGAGCATCGGCGGACCGGCGACGTCACCGATGGCGTAGATGCCGGGCACGCTGGTACGGCAGATAGCCATCGATCGCGATGGTGCCGCGCTCGATCTTCACGCCGAGCTTCTCGAGGCCGAGATTTTCGATGTTGCCGGTGACGCCGACCGCGGAGATGACGCGCTCGCACGGCGAGCGACTGGATGCCGCCCTTGCCGTCGTCGATGGTGGCGGTGACGCCGTCGCCTTTTTGTCGAGCTTCGTCACCTTGGCGCCGGTCAGGATTTTGATGCCCTGCTTCTCGAACGCCTTGCGAGCCAAGCGCGGCGATTTCGGCGTCCTCGACTGGCAGAATCTGCGGCAGCACTTCGACCACCGTCACGTCCGCGCCCCATCGTACGGATAGAAGGAGGCGAATTCGATGCCGATGCGCACCGGACCCGACGACCAGCAGCGACTTCGGCACGCGTTCCGGCACCATGGCCTCGAAATAGGTCCAGATCAGCTTCGGATCAGGCTCAAGGCCGGGCAGCACGCGCGGGCGCGCGCCGGTCGCCACGATGATGTGCTTGGCCTCGTGGGCGCCCGGGCCAAGCGCGCCTTTGGGAGCTTCGGTCTTCGCTGGCCTTGACCGTGACCTTGCCCGGCGCATCGATTTCCGCTTCGCCCCAGATCACCGCAACCTTGTTCTTCTTCATCAGATACGCCGACGCCGTCGTTGAGGCGCTTCGACGACGGCGCGGGAACGCTTTACCACCGCAGCCGGCGTCATAGGCGAACATTGTCGGCCAAAGTCCGTAGTCCTTGGCGTGCTGCATGTAGTGGAAGATTTCCGCCGAACGCAGCAGCGCCTTGGTCGGGATGCAGCCCCAGTTGAGACAGATGCCACCCAGATAGGCGCGTTCGACGATCGCGGTCTTGAAATCCAAGTTGCGCCGCGCGGATCGCCGTAACGTAGCCGCCCGGCCCCGACCCGATGATGATGATGTCGAACGATTCCGCCACGGGGTCTCCGCCTGGTGTTCGCGCGCGGAGCGACAGCTCACGCGAGGTCGAAGATGGTGAGCGCTCGTTGCTTTGCCCACCCGTACGAACCACGCCGTTGCGAGCCGCCGCTCACACCAGCATCGCGGTCGGGTCTCTCGATGATACAGTCTTGAATGCGGCCATGAATTCGGCGCCGAGCGCGCCGTCGACGGCACGATGATCGGACGACAGCGTCACCTTCATTTGTGTCGCGATGACGATCTTGCCATCGCGTACCACAGGCGCTCCTCGCCGGCGCCGATGGCCATGATGGTCGCATGCGGCGGATTGATCACCGCGGCGAACTCCTCGATGCCGTACATGCCGAGATTGGAGACCGCCGACGTGCCGCCCTGGTATTCCTCGGGCTTGAGGCGTGCGCGCCCGCGCACGCGTCGCAAAATCCTTCATCTCGCCGCGAGATCGCGCCGAGCGACTTGGTGTCGGCTTTGCGGATCACCGGCGTGATCAGGCCGCCCGGGATCGCGACCGCAACGCCGACGTCGGCGTGCTTATGCTTGAGCATGCCGGAGCTCGGTCCAGGTGACGTTCGCGTTCGGCACCTTGATCAGCGCCAATGCCAGCGCCTTGATGACGAAGTCGTTGACCGAAAGCTTCCAGGCCGGCTTGCCGTCGGCGCCCTTCGGGGCCGTGACGTTGATGTCCTCCCGCGCGGCCAGAAGCTTGTCGATGGTGCAGATGACGGTGAGATAGAAATGCGGGATCGTCTGCTTTGCTAGCACCAGGCGCTGCGCGATGATGCTTGCGGATATTGTCGTGGGGCACGACCTCGTAGGAGCCAGGCTCGAACAAGCGCGCGGATCTTGTCGTCCGACGGCGCCTGCACGGGCAGATGCGATGCCGGGCGCGGCGGGTGCCGGCGCGCGCAGCGCGACGCCGCCCGATTTTGTCGCCTCCACATCGCGCGCGATGACGCGGCCGTGCGGGCCGCTCCGGCGATGCGGCCGACGTCGATGCCGGCCGTCTTGGCAAGGCGGCGCGCGAGCGGCGAGGCGAACACGCGGCCCGCATGGCCGTTCTGGCGGTGCGGCAGCAGGTGCCGGAGATGCGCCCGCGCGACCCGTGGTGCGGCGCAGCCGGCGGCTGGATTTGAAGCGGCGGGTGCGGGTGCCGGCGTAGCTGCGGCGGCGGCTGGAGGAGCGCCGGCGGGGACTTCGCAGTGGCCGGCGGGCGCTGCCGCCGGCGCCGCTGACGCGGCAGCCTTCACGTCCTCGCCTTCAGCGGCAAGCACGGCGATCGGCTGATTGACGGCAATATCAGCCGTGCCTTCCGGCACCAGCATTTTCGCGATCATGCCTTCATCGATCGCCTCGTATTCCATCGTCGCCTTGTCGGTCTCGATCTCGGCGAGGATGTCGCCGGCCTTGACCTTGTCGCCCTCCTTCTTCAGCCACTTGGCGAGATTGCCCTTCTCCATGGTGGGCGACAGCGCGGGCATCAGAATGTTGATCGGCATCGGCCCGCCTCACGATTTGGCGCGCGTAGGCGCGGCGTGCGGGTTTGCGTTTGGTGCGCCCACGAGCCCGGGGCGGCAATTTCGCTTTGCCGCCGCCTTGCGGCGACGGGCGGGGCATAAAGGCCCGCGGTGACCGACGAATCAAAACCACGCTGATGAGCGCAGCGACTTCGCGTGGCCGACGTCCGCTTCCGCCGCGTAAAGCATCGCGAGCCGGTGGGCAACGTCGGCGAGAGGCCGCCCCATTGCCTCGGATCGTCAAAAAACGGCGCGCCGTGATGAACAGTTCGTCCTCGACCACGCCCGCGCGGAATATTTCAACACCGCCCTGGGCCAGCGCTTCGTTCGGCAGCGGCAGTTCGTCATAGACCTCGAACGAACGGGGCACGCGCGTCATCGGTAGCAGACGGCTTTGGCCGCCGCGACGACCTCGGCGACGGACGGCAGCGCCAGCTTCTCGAGATTTGCTGCGTAGGGCATCGGCACGTCCTTGCCGGAGACGCGCGCAATCGGTGCGTCGAGATAATCGAAGGCGTGCTCCATCAGGCGTGCGGCGATTTCGGCACCGACGCCGGACTGCTGCCAGCCCTCCTCCACCACGACGCAGCGTCCGGTCTTTTGGACCGAGCGCACCAGCGCCTCGGTGTCCATCGGACGAATGGTGCGCAGGTCGATGATCTCGGCGCTGATGTTCTCTTTCTCCAGCTCCTCGCCCGCCTTCAACGCATAGGACACGGCCATTGACCACGCGACGATAGTCACGTGCTCGCCCGGCCGCGCGATGCGAGCCTTGCCGATCGGAATGAGAAAATCGTCGAGCTTCGGCACCTGGAACGAATGGCCGTAGAGGATTTCGTTCTCCAGGAACACGACGGGATTGGGATAGCGGATCGCCGATTTCAGCAAGCCCTTGGCATCAGCCGCCGTGTAAGGGCGCAATGACCGTCAGCCCCGGCACGTGGGAATACCACGGCGTGAAGTCCTGGCTGTGCTGGGCAGCGACCCGCGCGGCGGGCCGTTGGGACCGCGGAACACGATCGAGCAGCCCATCTGGCCGCCCGACATGTAAAGCGTCTTTGCCGCCGAATTGATCACTTGGTCCATCGCCTGCATGGCGAAATTGAAGGTCATGAACTCCACGATGGGCTTCAATGCCGGCGAGCCCCGCGCCGACGCCAAGGCCGGCGAAGCCGTGCTCGGTGATCGGCGTATCGATCACCCGGCGCGGCGCCGAATTCCTGCAGCAGGCCCTGGGTAACCTTGTAAGCGCCCTGGTATTCGGCGACTTCCTCGCCCATCACGAACACGTCGCCATCGCGCCGCATCTCCTCCGCCATGGCGTCGCGCAAGGCTTCGCGAACCGTCATGGTCACCATCTCGGTACCGGCCGGCACTTCGGGATCAAGCGACCGTTCACTCGGGGGCTGCGCGGCTTTGGTGGCGGTGCAGTGGCAGGAGCCGGGCAGCGCGGTGCCTTTCGCCTCCGCCGCCGCCGGAGGAGCCGGATTGCGCGGCCTTCGCCTGCTGCGCAGGCGCTGCAGGGATTTCAACGCCGCGGCGTCCTCGCCATCCGACAGGATCATCGCGATTGGGGTGTTGACCGCGACGTCGGCGGTGCCCTCGGGAACCAGGATCTTGCCGAGCGTGCCCTCGTCCGTCGCCTCTACCTCCATGGTGGCTTTGTCGGTCTCGATCTCGGCGATGATATCGCCGGATTTGATCCTGTCACCCTCCCCTTTCAGCCATTTGGCGAGGTTGCCCTTCTCCATGGTCGGCGAGAGCGCGGGCATCAGAACCTGGATCGGCATGGAAGGTTCTCGAAATACGAGAGTATGGGATTCAGCGCACGACGTCGGTCCACAATTCCGACGGATCGGGCTCCGGGTCATGGGTGGCGAATTCCGATGCCTCATTGACGATCTTGCGCACTTCGGCATCGGTCTGCCTTGAGCCGATCCTCCCCTGCCCGGTTGGTGGCGATCAGTCTTGCACGCACTTGTTCGATCGGGTCGTGCTCGGTGCGCACCTTTTCGACCTCCTCGCGGGTGCGATATTTCGCCGGATCCGACATGGAGTGACCGCGATAGCGGTAGGTCATCATTTCCAGAATGATCGGACCGTTGCCTTCCCGACACCACTTCACCGCCTTCTCGCCCGCCGCCTTGACGGCGCGCACGTCCATGCCATCGACCTGCTCGCCGGGAATTTTGAACGACACGCCGCGTTTGGAGAAATCGGTCTGGGCCGAAGCGCGCGTTACGGCAGTGCCCATGGCGTAACGATTGTTCTCGATGATGTAGACGACCGGCAGCTTCCACAGCTCGGCCATGTTGAAGCTTTCGTAGACCTGGCCCTGGTTGGCGGCGCCGTCGCCGAAATAGGTCAGGCACACATTACCGTTCTGGCGGTAGCGGTTGGCGAACGCGAGCCGGTGCCGAGCGACACCTGGGCGCCGACGATGCCGTGGCCGCCATAAAAATTCTTCTCCTTGCTGAACATGTGCATGGAGCCGCCCTTGCCCTTGGAATAGCCGCCGCGGCGTCCGGTCAGCTCCGCCATGACACCCTTGGGGTCCATGCCGCAGGCGAGCATGTGGCCGTGGTCGCGATAGCCGGTAATGACCTGATCGCCGGGCTTGATGGCGAGCTGCATCCCGACCACCACGGCTTCCTGGCCGATGTAGAGGTGGCAAAATCCGCCGATCAGTCCCATGCCATACATCTGCCCCGCCTTCTCCTCGAAGCGGCGGATCAGCAACATGTCGCGGTAGGCCTTGAGTTCCGTGTCCTTGCCGAGATCGGGTACCGGGTCCGGCGCGGTAGCGCTATTGCCTTGCGGGGCGCGGGTTTTCGGGGCTGGGGCGGGCTTGTTATTCTTCGGCGAGCGCCATCGACATCCTCGAGCGTGAGCCTGGAGTTGACTCCATCCCATAGCCCAAATCGGATGGCGGCGGAAGCGGCGGTAAAAATGCACTTGGCGGGGCGTTTCTGGCACCGATCAGCGCCGTTTCACCATCATCGATAGCATCGCGCGGATCGGCGTAATTCGAGCAGCAGCCGCGCCCGCTCGTCGAGCATGTCCGGATCGATCCGATCGGACTTGAACAATGCGACCCGGTTCTCCCAGCGCACGCGCTCGGCCTTGACGCCGTCGAGATCGGCCGCGAGGTCGGCGATCTGCCGATCGAGGCCTTCGCGCGCCTTGATGCCGTGATTGCCCGTATAGGCATTGATGCCGAAATAGCCAATGAACAGCGCCGCCAGGCAATAAAGGGCGAACGCAGTCAGGAACGCGCGAATCCGCGGACGAATGACCATGGCGGATTTTTGCCGCCGCCGCAGTTAAGGCGGTATTAACGCGGCGCCTAGAGCCCTCTCACCGCCGGCCCGTCCGCCGTAGCGGGCGTGGGTGCCCAAGTTCCTGCTTCGATGCGCAACAGCTGGTTGTACTTCGCGGTGCGGTCGGAGCGCGCAAGCGAGCCCGTCTTGATCTGCCCGCAATTGGTGGCGACGGCCAGATCCGCGATGGTGGAATCCTCGGTCTCGCCGGAGCGATGCGACATCACGGCGGTATAGCCCGCCTTGTGGGCCATCTCGACTGCCGCGAGTGTCTCCGTCAGGGTGCCGATCTGGTTGACCTTGATGAGGATCGAATTGGCGAGGCCGCGCTTGATGCCGTCGGCGAGACGCCGCACGTTGGTGACGAAGAGATCGTCGCCGACCAGCTGGCATTTCGACCCGATCGCGTCCGTCAGCGCCTTCCAGCCGGCGAAATCGTCCTCCGCCATGCCGTCTTCGATCGACACGATCGGGTAGCGGCGGACGAGCTCTCGCGAGGTATCTCACCTGCTCGTCGATCGATCGCATTTTCCCTTCGCCCTCATAATGATAGGCGCCGTCCTTGAAGAATTCGGTTGAGGCCGGGTCGAGGGTCAGAACGATGTCCTCGCCGGCCCGGTATCCGGCGGTCTCGATGGCTTTCACGATGAACGCGAGCGCCGCGTCCGCCGACGGCAGATTGGGCGCAAAGCCGCCCTCGTCGCCCACATTGGTGTTGTGGCCGGCGTCGTGCAGCGCCTTTTTCAGAGTCTGGAATACTTCGACGCCCATGCGCAGGCCCTCGGCGAAGTTCTCGGCGCCCACCGGCATGATCATGAATTCCTGGAAATCGATTGGATTGTCGGCGTGGACGCCGCCGTTGACGATGTTCATCATCGGCACCGGCAGGAGGCGGGCCGAGGTCCCACCTACGTAGCGGTAAAGCGGCAGGTCGCTTGCCTCGGCCGCAGCCTTGGCGGCAGCGAGCGAAACGCCGAGGATTGCATTGGCCCCGAGCCGCGCCTTGTTGGGCGTGCCGTCGAGCGCCACCATGGTCTCGTCGATCTTGACCTGCGCCTCGGCATCCATGCCGCCGATGGCGTCGAAAATCTCGCCGTTGACGGTGTCGACCGCCTTGAGGACCCCCTTGCCGAAATAGCGTTTCTCGTCACCGTCGCGCAGCTCGACCGCTTCGTGGGCGCCGGTCGAGGCGCCGGATGGCACTCGCTGCGCGGCCGCGACTGCCGTCTTCGAGAACAACGTCGACTTCAATCGTCGGGTTGCCGCGGCTGTCGAGAATTTCGCGGCCGATAATGTCAATTATCGCGGTCATTTGCTTGCTCCCCGGAGGCCGGCGCGACCGGCGCGCCGCTTCTACAAGATTGGGCATGCCGCGAAAAGTCTGGTGGTTTCGCGATTGCCGCGTCAGGCAATCCGGTTCCACCCGCTTGAAAACGACTCAATGTTCCGGCGAGAGCGTACCGAGCGCCGCCACGATCGCCAGCACCGCGATGCCGAGCGCGATTTCCGCGACCACACTGCGGCGCAGGGGCACAAGGCCGGCCGCCATCCGCGGCAGCAACACCTGCCGGTTGAGCGCGCCGAGCCCGATCATGACAACGACGAGGGCGATTTTCGCGACCAGCACGCGGCCGTAGGTGGTGCTGAGCAGTGCCTCCGGACTGTCCAGAAGGAACACGGTGTTGATGACACCGCTCGCCACCACGAGACCAACCCCGATCAGCGCCACGGTGGAGAACCGCGGCAGCGCATGGAGCGCGAGGGCCGTCCAGTCCGGGTCCGTCGCGGCACCGGCGAGCAGGCGCGCCAGCGCCACGAGCCCGCCGAGCCACACCGAAGCCGCGAACAGATGAACCGCGTCGGTGACCTGGTGCACGATGCCGGTGGTGCCGGCGTTCGCGATGGCGTGGCCGACACCGGACAGGCTGGCAAGCGCGAGACCCGCCAGGATCGCGATCGCGGGACGCGCCGGGTTGGGCGATTTCCTGAATCCGGTGACCGCAAGCAGCACGACCATGACAGCAAGCATCGCGAGCCGCCACGACCAGACGAGGCCGAATATCGTTTCCGCCAAAATGACCGTGAGCACGTCGACGCTCAGAGCAGCGGTGATGTCCCCGGTGATGCGGGCGGTGGTCGCGATCAGCCAGCCGAGCGCCGATACCAGCGCCGCCACGGCGGCGGTCATGCACAATCGCCACAGCCATCGATCGAATGCCGCCAGCGCCGCTGCCTGCCCGCCCTGCCGCGCGACCTCTGCCGCCGGCGCAGTGCTCTGGCCCACCGCGCGAAGGCGGAACATGACAACGCCGAACAGAACGGTCAGGGCCGCAAAATGCACGAGACGCCAGCCAACCGCGTTGGCCTCAAGCCCCATCAAGGCTTGATCTCGAAGGAAAAGTCGCCCTCGCTGCGGTGGGTGTCGGTGGAAATCACGCGCCAGATGACTTTATATTTGCCAGGCTTGAGATCGCTTACCGGCACGATGAGCGCCTTGCGGTCAGCCGGATCGGCGCCGCCGGTCGCCAGTACGGCGCCGGCGCCCGACCGCAACTCGGCCTTGGAGAAGCGCGGCTCCAGCGCCTCGCTGAACCACAAATGCACTTCCTTAGGCGGATCGGTAACCACGCTGCCCACCGCCGGGGTGGCGTGATCGAGATGGGCGTGGGCGATGGCGCCGGTCGGGCCGAACACGGCCGTAAGAGCCGCGAAGGCGATCGCGACGGATGTTAGTCTCATGGGTTGTTCCTCCTTTTGTGTTGGCGCCGGGCCGGTGATTGGTTCCGATGCAGCGCCAAACTTAATCCGCGCGGGTCCGGCCGCTCGGCTCAGTGACATACCTTAACCCAGGTACAGATCTTCTTGAAATTCTCCCAGTGGCATTGTTGCTCCATGTGGCAAACCTTGCCTTTGGGGTCGGGCGATTGCGCATGCGCCAGGCTGACGCAGAACCCGCATGCCAGAACGACGGCGGCGATCGCAAGCGAAAAACAACGAGTTATGCCTTGATGTCCTTGCTGGTGTGACGATGTGATATGCAAGCGAAGGTCAGCGGCACGACGACAGCGCAACGCCGAACGCGGCTCGTCTCGAGCCACTGCGGAAACAGCCGTCGGTCCAGGTGCCGCTGTAGACGTCGCTGCCGTTGGTGAGCGCGCCAGGGCCGTTGGGCCTGCCGTTGCGGAAAGCGCCGTCGAAGCGGGCGCCCTGCAACGTCAACACGCCCTGGCCGTGGGGTTCGCCGTCAGCGATCTCGCCCTCGTAGCGGCCGGTCGGCCAGACCTGGGTGCCGAAACCGGTCTGACGGCCCTCGCGCCATTCTCCTTCGTCGCTTTCGAACGGGAGGGCGTTGCGGAACCATTGGGCGGCGCCACGCCCTTGGGCGTAACCATTGGCGCAGGCGCCGGACCAGCGGATCGTTTCGTTGGGCTGAGGATGCGGATTCCACACCCGGCAACCGACGCTCGCGTCGGCCATCCAATCGCCCGCCCGCGCGGCCGGCACGTATCCGGCCGTGGCGAACAGCAACCCGCCTATTGCAAAGGCTGCCGCTGTCGAGCGCGCCATCATGGTGATCATTACGGCGTTCCTCTTCTGCCTTGGCTCGATGAGGCCAACAGCGGCAGCACCACGTCGTGGAGCAGCTTGGTCGGCGCTGCGACCAGCTTGTCCCGCACGACGCCCTCGGCATCGATGACGTAGGTCACCGGTACGCCCTCCGGCGGCCCGAACCCGTTGTCGGTGATTTCGCTCGACAGCGCGGTCGGATAGGCGACCGGCACCACCGCCTTGCGCACCTTGTCGAAATCGCGGCGGAAATCGACGCTGATGCCGATCAGCTCCAGGCCCTCCCCGCGATAGCGCCGGTAGAAGGCGTCAAGCGCCGGCATTTCCTTGCGGCAGGGCGCGCACCAGGTGGCCCAGTAGTTCACCAGCACGACCTTGCCGCGGTGTTTGGAGAGATCGAAGGTCTCGCCGTCGAGACCGGTGAGAACGAGCGGCGGCGCCGCCTCGCCGATTTTGGGCGCGGCGCGCGCCGTGCCCAAGTCCGTACCGAACCATCCGGCCAGTGCGGCCGCCGCGATGCTGACGAACCGCACGGGCGCCGTGGATTTCGATTTAAAGTTGTCCATCGCGCTGCCTAAAAGTTGTAGCTCGAGACCATCTTGAGCAGGTACGGCGCGATCAGCTGGCCTTCGGTGCCGGCATTGTTGGCCGCATTGGTTCGGTAATAGACCGGTACCTCGACGTCGATATAGAACTTGAGGACGCGGTTGTTGGCCTCGTCGAGAACCTTGGTGAACTCGACGCCGGGCGCAAGCATCAGCCGATCGAAGCCGCTGTTGAGCGGGTCGGCGGCGTCGCCGCGGTCGTGATCGCGGTGCGACGCGATGATCTGGGCGAGCGGCGTGATCTTGTCGAAGCCGAGCACATTGTACAGGTTGTTGTACAGAATGCCGGCGGCGCCATCGACCTGATAGCCCGGCTTGTAGAGTTGCACGACGCCGGCATTGCCGTCGAAGAAGCCCTGCGGGTCGGCGGCGGCGCGATAGAGGAACGGCTGCTGCCATCGCGCCTGCGAGAAATACTGCCACGCATTGTCGCCGGTGATCATTCCGCGATGGAACCCGCCGAGAATGAGGTCGGTGCTTCCCGATCCGATCTGGGTGTCGCGGTCGAGCCCGCCGGCCGTATACGTGCCGGTCGGAAGCTTGAGGCCGAATATCACACCGGTCGACATGTCGTTGAAGAAGCCGGTGTACATGCCCATCACTTCGATATCGCCGAAGTCCTTGCTATTGAAGGTCTGCACGCCGGCGGGCGGCCCGGTGTCGGTAGAGAAGCTGCGGTTGACATAGGGCAGCCGCGCCATCACGCCCCAATCGCGGTTGAAATTGTAGCTGAAGCCGACGTTGTACCAACTCGTGGTGGCGTTCTTGTCCGAGTTGAGGGCAGCAACGCCTTTGGAGTTGCCGATCCAATTGGTGTTCTGGTCACCATGCCAGTATTCGAAGAACACCCGGCCACCGTGATCGTTTTCCTGCGGCAGCAGGCCGCCACCGACGTCGAACACGCTGCAGCCGCAGGCGCAGGCGCGCGCCGCCGTGGTGGTGAGGCCGAGGAGCGGCACGAGAGCAAGGATGAGTGCGGCGAGAAACATGACGAAGGGTGTCGCATGGCGCCTGGGAGCGCGTCGGCGCGTCGGCGTTTGTACGGTGTTGGTGATGGTCGACATAACGTCCTCAATTGGGTTGGCGCGTCGCGACGCAGCCGAGAGACGGCGCGGGCGGGCTATAAGGGTGAAAACCGTGGAGGCGGATTCGAACATGCTCGCGGCCGTCAGAACTTGAAGTTCACGCCGGCGCGAGCGGTCTGGACGACGAGATCCGCCGAACCGTGGAGCGCATTGGCTCCGCCCGCGGCGTCGACGATGGTGCCGAGTGTGGTGGTGGTCGGGAAGCTCGAGAACAGATATTCGATCTTGAACGTCCAATGGTCCGTCCAGGCGTGTTCCCATCCGCCTCCGACAGTCCAACCTACGAGCGATTTCGCGCCTGACGCGGTGCCGGTGCCCATGGGGATGCCGGTGAGCGCCACGCTGTTGCCGTCTGAGTAGGTCTGCGTGTAGCTCGCTCTGGTGAATGCCGCGCCGCTCGTGACGTAGGCGAGGTTGCGGTCTGCCGCGACGCCGATGCGCGGACGCACCGTTGCGAAGAAGTCGGTCGTCAATGAATGCGAGGCTGTGAACGGAGTTACGCCGTCGCTCAGCGTATTGGTACCGTTGATGAGTTGCGGATTGCTGTGGAAGTAGTCGAAGTCGCCTTCGAGGCCGTAGACGAGCGTTCCGGACTGCCCGTTGCAGCCGGCTTGTCCGCCACCGAGGAAACCGGTGGCGTTTGCCGACGCGGTCCCGTCCGTGCCGACCAAAGCCGCATCGGCTGGTGCCAAGTGCGTCCCGTTGTCGACGGTGGTGGTGAATTGGCTGCCGCTCGCACCGCCGCCGCCGTTCACGCCGGCATAGCAGCCGCTCCAGTTATAGGTAGCCGCGGCCGGTGCCTTGACCGGCAGGTCCGCGGCCTGCATGGCCGTCGGAGGGAAGGCGAGAAGCGGCGCCAACGCGAACGCGGTCGCGGCAATGAGATATGTAAGTCGAGCGTGCCGCCGAGGTTTGCTGTAAAGCGCCGGCAATCGCCGGATGACGATGCGAATGGACATGATTTTTCCGATGGAGATATCGCCATGGCACGCGGCCGGTGGGCGGCCCGCGCATTTGGCTGGTTAAGCTCAGATGGAATCGGTTGGCGGTCTGGAGCCGCCGCGCGTCATGCCAACGAGGGCGGGCCGCGGGGTCGCGCGCTGGCGTCGACCGTCAGCGGCGGCAAGCGCCACGCCGTGAACGTCCATGGCGCAATTGCAAGGATGACAGTGTGGAATTCCGGCGCGTGGATCGGTGCGCCGAGCACATAGGTCGCCCCGGCGAGGCAGAATACGCAATGGCGGTCACCGCTGTCCGGCGCGCCGCCGGGCAGGGCCGCATCGCCGCCGTCAGCGTTGACGCCATGGCGGCACAGCGCAAAACCGGCCCAATCGGTATCGCCCGCCGCATCGGCGGCAAGGCGGCCGGCGGCGACCGCCGACGTCATGCCTTGGAACAGCAGCGCAAAAATCAAGATGACAGCGGCAAGCTGCCGCCATACGTGCCCTGATTTCCGCAATCGCCCCAACATCGCCGCGCTTTCCCAGTCACGGCAAAATACAGGCGTGACGCCGCGCAATGCAATCGCTATTTGTCCTCAAGCCGGCGTCGGCCGGCCGCGTGGTACCCAATGCAACACAAGCCCATCCATCTCGGGCAACCGAGCAAGATTCCAGAATCGCCGGCGCAAGCCGTGCTTGATCGCGTGGCAAACCCGCATCCCGACACCGATTACGTTGCGCGGTTCACGTTTCCGGAATTCACCACCATGTGCCCGGTCACCGGCCAGCCGGACTTCGCCATCGTGGTCATCGACTATGTGCCGAAGCGGTTTCTCATCGAGTCAAAATCGCTCAAGCTGTTTCTCAACAGCTTCCGCAATCACGCAAACTTCCACGAGGACTGCGTGGTCGGGATCGGCAAGCGCGTGTTCGATCATCTCAAGCCCCGCTGGCTGCGTATCGGCGGCTATTTCCATCCCCGCGGCGGTATGCCGATCGATGTATTCTGGCAGGAAGGCCGCCTGCCGCGCGGCGTCTGGGTACCCGACCAAGGCGTGCGCGCCTATCGCGGACGGGAGTAGGATGGGCTGAGGCATCGTGAGACCCGGCGGGCGTGCGCCGGCGCGCGTTGCCCGCCGCGCCGATCGTTGCGCCAAATAATGGAGGATCACCATGGATCGCAGGCTGTTCATAGTCGGTGCAGTTGCCGGCGGCGCTGTTGCCGCTCCTGCCCTGGCGCAGGAGAATCGTTCACTGGTGGACCGCTTCGCGGCGACGCTGAGCGCGCACGACATCGCGGCGTTCGCCGCACTCTTCGCGGACGATTACGTCAACTATCAGGTCAGCGCGGCTGCTCCTGCGCCGCCGGCCGGCAAGACGCCGAAGCAAGGCTCCGTCGATTTTTTCGCCGCAAGGCTCGCCGGCATTCCGGACCTCAAGGTCACCGTGGAAGCCTCCGTCATCACCGCCGACAAAGTGGCGGCGAGCTTTGTCTATTCCGGGACCCATGGCGGAACCTACTTCGGCATCGCCCCGACCGGGCGGCCGCTTCGCTTCACCTCCTGCGATATTTTCCTGGTACGCAATGGCCTCATCGCCGAGCACTGGGGAATGGGCGATATCGCCGGCGTCTTGGCTCAGTTGCGGACGTGAACGCGGTCGAACCGAACGATCGCGACCACGTCTACCGGGTCTCCCGCTTGAGGTACTCGGAGCGGTCCCGCATGGCGTGATACATCTCGCAGGTGGTGCACGGGATGTCTCCCCGTGGCGCGGCGCGGCCCTGCAACATGGCGCGGGCGTATTGCATTTTCTCACTGTTCACGACCGCGACGAGGCCGTCGGCAAATGCGTTGCCGCCGAACTCGCCCCAAAAGTTGCGGCAGCAGCCAAGCACCTTTCCGTCCCAATTGATCTGAGGGTTGTCCCAAAGCTGGTGACAGATGCGGTCGAGGTATTTGACGCCATTCAGACGTTCATGCTCCTCCCGCGTGACGGCCGACTGTCTGGTTTGGGCGCGAACAAACGCGGGATCGCGGACCGGCGACAACTCGGTGTCCCAACTCAGCTTGGCGACGAATTCCATGTCGAGATCGCGTGCCATCGACCGTGCGGCAGAAATCTCGGTCTCGTTGTGGCCGAAAATGATGAACTGCCACGTGAGCCGCGGAAATTCCGATTTGTAGAGTTTCTTGAAGCCGTTAATCCGCTGTATGTTGTCGAGAACGGCTTCAAGCCGTCCGTTGACGCGGTATTTCGCATACGTCTCGGTCGTGGCGCCGTCGATCGAACACGTGAGCGCGCGGACGCCGAACCTGACCAGTCCCTCCAGCACCTCCTGCTTGGCCGTATTGAGGTTGGCGCCGTTGGCGATGTTGATAGCGACGCCGCGCTCGCACGCATATTCGAGGATCTGCAACAATTGCGGATTTAAGAACGCTTCTCCGTAGTTGGACAACTCGATACGCCGGAGATAGGGATGCCGCTTCAACAGGTCGCGAAAGTCGTTGAAACGAAGAAAGCCGCGGCCGATTGTCGGATAAATCGCGCCGCTCGTGGTTGGGCATGACGGGCATCGGAGCTGGCAGAAAGATGACAACTCGAGGCGAATTAAGTCAGGAACGATACGTTCCGGGTGATCGACACTGCCAACGCGCGGGCGCAAAAATGGGTTTGTGGGCCAGCCGTAACTGAAGGCCAGGACTGGCGGCCGAGCGTCGGTGTCGAGGGCCTCCGACTGTTCCGGCAATGGCCGCATGTCGAGCCGCACCTTCACGATGTCCCAAGGCGCGGGTCTTTCCCTATCGACGGTGATGTCGATCTCGCGGCGGTCCAGGATTTCATATTGCAAATTCGACAAGCCGTCGCCGCTCGTTCTGCCGCCCGCAGCCCATTTGTCGTCATAGATGCGACGGTTTACGGCCGAAATCGGGGCTGGTTTGCCGTCAGAAGTAAAGCCCCTGTCAGCGTGATCCAATGGCAGAAAAGTACCTGTGCGGCGGCCCAGCGTAATTCCCGCCGCGACGTATCGCGTTCGCAGGTCTGCATCCTCTCGTCCCCATCCCCAGTACATGTTGGAGTAGCCGTTGACTTGGGTGAATAAGTCGTTGGGCGTCAACAGGACTGCGCCAAAAAAAGAGTGTGGGCCGATGGGTACATGCCACGGCCCTTTTCCGGGGATGATCGGCCGGCCGTCGGCGCCGTACCATGCAATCGACGTTGGAACATCGGTCCACGAATAATCGGCAGAAAGTGGTAGGTAATCGACATCGTGAAAGCAGGTGTAGTCGCCATCTTTGCACGTCAAAGCGAACCCGATATTGCGCAGTGCGCCAAGGTTGAACGGGAGGCCCTGCTCCTGTTCAACAATGAGGACGCGATAAGAGATATGTCGATGAACTTTGTCGCGGCTGAAAAAGGCCTTGAGATGGGGAATGAATTGCCTGAGGTGAGGTTCGCGAGCCCGATAGGGTACTATTATTGTGAGACGTTTCATGCGCCTCATATTGCCATCAACGGGGCTGCGGTGCCATCCATGTGTTTGATCGTAAGGCCTCTCTGCGGCGTGAAATGCTGATCCGTCTCAAAGCTCAGCTATTTCTCCAAGTCCTTCGCGATGCCGAACGGCTGCCGCCGCAACGATCCCTTCAATACGCCGCCGGCCTCCTGCAGCAGTTGATCGGCCAAGCTGTCACTTCGCCGTTCTGGCGAGAGCGGCTCGCCATGGTCGTCGCGCCCAACGGTGCGATTTCGCTCGATCGATGGCAGGACGTCCCGCCAATGTCGCCCGAGGAGGCGGACCGGTTTGGGATCGCGGCGCTCGCGGTAGACTTGGGCAATGTGAGCGCACCGGTCGACGTTGGGGCATCCGCGGGGCCCTTTCGATTGCGCAATGCGCTGTCAGTTCTCGCCGATCAGTGCGTGTTCGAGCGGGCGCTTGAACTCCACCGGATTCCTTTGGACGCCGGGCTTATCGACATTCTCGACCATCCATTCCTGACAGCGGAAGATTGGTCGTGGAATACGACATTTGAAAAGACGCCTCACCGGGAGATTCCTTTCGCGTGGCCGCCTGAGATGCAATGGCAAGCCGTGCGCACCCAACCTGGATCAATTTTGCGCGCATCTCCGCTTGCGCTTACCCGACTTGTCGATTTTCTTGCCGACACCCGTGAGGATTTCGCGAAGCTTGCCGCGGTGGTATCGGTTGGCACGCCGGTCGCGGAGTTGCTGCGCGAAAGATTATTGGATCGCGTGGCGGAGTCCGTTGTCTCAATCTGGCAGGACCCGCGGTTGGGAATTCTCGCTTTTAGCGATCCTACGGGCGTCGCCTGGCGCGTTGCCGGCGAAACCCAATTCGTCGAGGTTATCGGTGCCGACGGACGTCACTGCCCAGCGTTCGCCCGCGGGTCCGTCGCCGTCACCCCACTATACATCAACGGCGCGCCCGCCATTCGATTCCTGCCAGGCTGTCAGGCGCGATCAATCATTGCGGACGACGGCCGTCTGCGGCTGGCCGAATTGGCGGTGGCCCCTTAGTGGCGCTGCACCTCCCAGGATCGTGCCTTAGTGGAACAACGCGCCGATCCGCTCGGCGATCAGGTCAACCGGGTCATTTGCGAATTCGGGAGCAACCTGGTGCGCCAATTCGGTCGCGCGGTGACGAGCCTCCTCACTTTCATAGATTTCGTAGATCGCTTTATGAATATCGGGCACCGTGACTTCGTGCTTCCTGATCATGCGGCCGAGTTCCAGCACTCTCGGCGCGGGACGCATTGAACATTTGCTCCCGCTGCTGTGGAATTGCGACGAACGGAAGTCCCGTCCTCAAGCAGAGCGAAGCCGTGCCATGGTTGCCGGCATGAAGCGCGACCCTTGAGCGTGCCGCTATCAGGCGCGGCGGTACCGCCGCCTCTTCAATGATGATCCCGTGGTCCCGCAACGGCTGGTTCAGCGAAGGCTCAAGCCCGGGAGCAAACATGCGTTTCGGAAGCCTCAGGCTCGCGACAGCCGCAAGAATGATCGGATCGTGGCGATCCCAGGTCGACAGATAGATGAACACTTCATCGCCGAGCCGTTCCGGAATATCGAGACGGGGAAGATTTGGCGGCAAGGTCGGCGTCTTGCGCGCATCGTGGTGCGGATCGAACAAGGCGGGCGTACAGGCGAACTGTGCGTCGCAATCATAGACCTGTGGAAGGCTCTGGAGTTGAAGATTGCCAAACGCCGCAAGCGCGGCATTGACCGCATCAATCATCTGTGGTTCCGACCACAGCGGCTCGGTGATGTCGGAAAGCCACGGCGGGTAGCTCGGCAGTTCCGGCGGCGGGAGCGTGAGACCGGTCCCGATTGCGGCACACGCGATCCCCATCGCCCGCGCCGTAAGAATGGCCACCGGCGATTGCTCCCCAAGAACAAGGGTGGGGTCTTCCTCCTCAAATATGTCCTTCCAAGCCAACATCTGTTGAAGAACCAGATCGGCGGAAAAAAAGCCATTGTCGCCAAGCCAGTCGCCGTAAGTCGCGCCAGCGCGTTGTCTGCGTTCCCTTCGCAAGGGCTCGAAGTAGCGCAACGCTGGTGCTTCGCGAATGCGCTCAACGAGTGGAGCGATTTCGTTGGCGTACTGCAGATGCACGAGTACCGCGCCGATACAGGCGAAGCGTGCGCGCGAAAGCGCGGCCGCTGCGAGAACTCAGTTTTGCGATATGTCCTCGACCGCCACCAATTTCCCAAACCAGCAGCGCACGGCGTGTTTTCAACCCCAGAGTCTCACGATGCAGCCATCGCACAGAAAGGCGTAGGTTGCTGGATGTTCACCGAACGAACTATCAGAGACAGGAACCTGAACAGCTGCTCATCGTCTTCGTCGGCGGCGTCGACGTCGGATTGGGGACAAAGGTCTGTTTGAACGAACTGTTGATCGTGCTCAGCGTACCAAGCGACCAGGTAGTCGGGTCGTCCTGGCGCTGCCGGTCCATAAGCGACTTGTCCTTCTGCCCGAAGTAGAGCTTGAGACCGCCCCAGATGCCCTCGGACTGCGTCTCGCCGACGCGGCCCTCGACGAAGGCCGAGGCGACGACGCCCCTGCCCAACGCTACCGGAAGTACAACCTCCGATCCGAGCGCGAGCGTATTTTTGCCGCCAAGGTAACGGTGGCCCACGTACACGTCCCAATTAGGATTGACGTAGTACTTGAGGTTGATCTGATCCATGAACCGCGTCTTGATGTCGAAAGTCTGGAACGCGGTGCCAGTCGGCAGGAACGTCACGTTGGTTTTGGAGTTTCCGTATTCGACACCGGCAATGCCCTGGAGCGTCCAAGCGCCCCAGTAATATTCTCCCTCACCGGCCACCTGACCGACATAAATGCCGCCGAACTGGTCCCACAAAGTATGGCTCGTGTAGAGCCCGATCAGTCCTTGAGTCGGATTGCGCCAAAACAGATGGGGAGCAATGTTTTCAAAGCTATGATCGCCCCAATTCCCCAGAACGCCGTCAATCTGAGCGCCGTATTGTCCGCCGAGCGGGATCGACAGCGCGCCCTGCGTTCCGTATACGGTTTGTTGTCCGATCGACCCGCCGAAGCCCTCGATCTTTCCGTTGATGCCGTCAACCGCCGGCAATGTCGCCGGGTACGCAAAGCTCGGCGCGGGCTCCTTTGTGTACAAACTCAGGTCCGCGGCGGGCGCGGCAACGCCGGTGAGGAAAGCTCCGCCGCCAATGCTGGACAGCATCGTTGTCCGAAGAAAGGTTCTACGCAGCTTCATAGTACCCCCAAGGCCTAGTTGAGTTTACTCGCGGGTGCATGGACCGGCAAGCAACCGCGGGGGCGCAACCAAGGATTTTCTAAAGCCGAAGCGCGTTAACCCTAACGTTGTTGTAATTTGGCAACACTCGCGGCGCCGGCGCGAAGTCTTACCAAGTAAGACCCCCGATATTTCTACGATCGGATCACCCCGGCCGCTGACGGTGCAGCTTTATCGAGCAGACATAGCCCACTGCAAAAATGACTGCGGCGGACAGCGCGACCGTCGGCAGCAGGCCCGCATTGGCCAAGCCGTAGCCGAAATAGACCGGGCCGATCGCGAGGCCGAGGCAGAAGAATCCAGAGTGCACCGCGGCGGCTGAGCCGCGCGCGGCCGGCGCAAGCTCGGTGGCGTAGATCTGGATGACGCCGTGCATCATGTAGAAGCCGCAACCGAGAAACAGGAACTCGACTGCCTCGACCTGCCACGGCGCATTCAAACCCACTGCCAGCAGGGCGCAGCCCATGAAGCCCGCACCGGTGAGCATCAGGCCGCGCTCGCCGATCCGCGGCAGCAGGCGCGAAACGCTCAGCGAATAGATCACGCCGCCGAGCGCGAACCCCGCAATGACGAGGCCGGCGATCATGGCGCGCGGCTCGCCGTTCGCCCGCAGCACCAGCGCCACATACGGGAAAATCCCCATCACGAACGTGCCTTCGAGCAACACGGCGCCGAAGCAATATTTTGCCTGCGGATTTTGGAAGATCGTTCGGTACCCCTTCATGGCGCCGGCGATGTCAAGGCCCGCCCCCGACTTCGCCGCAACGCCGCGAAATCCGATCACGGCGGTGATGAAGGTCGCCATGCACAGCAGGCCGATGACCGCGAGGACGAAACGCCAGCCGATGAGATCGCCGAGAATTCCCGCCATCGGAGTACCGAGCAGGTTGCCGATCATGCCGGCCGCCAGCAGACGGCTGATCGCGACCTGGCGCTGGTGGATCGGCACCAGGTCGCCCGCGACCGCGAGCGCGGTCGGAAATATGCCACCGGCCGCGATGCCGGTTGCGACCCGGCTCGCCAACAGCACCTGGAAATTCGGCGCCGCCGCGCCGACGAATCCCATCATCACCAGGACGCCGAGGCAGATCGTCATCAGCCGGGTCTTGCCGATCATGTCGGCGAGCGGCCCGAGCACCGGCTGCAGCACCGCATAGGGCAGCGCGAAGGCGGTACCGAGCAGCGCGACGGTCGCCGGGTCGGTGGCAAGATCGTGGGCGACCTGCGGGATCATCGGGTCGATCGCCCGCATGAACAGGCTGGAGGCGAAATTTCCCAGCGCCGTGATGGCGAGAACGCGCCGCGCCGCGGCCGGTATGTCGCGACCGGACGGCGAGATCATCGCGCCGCGAGCCCGCCAGGCTCCTTGGCGAGTTGGTCAAACGCGATCAGCCGCCTCAGCAAATCTTCCATGTCCCCGAGCGGCACCATGTTGGGACCGTCGGACGGCGCACGATCCGGATCCTGATGGGTCTCGATGAATACGCCGGCAACGCCTACCGCGACGGCGGCGCGTGCCAGCACCGGCACGAATTCACGTTCGCCGCCCGACGCCGTGCCGCGACCGCCGGGCTGCTGCACCGAATGGGTGGCGTCGAAGATCACCGGCGCGCCGGTGCGCGCCAGGATCGGCAAAGCGCGCATGTCGGAGACCAGCGTGTTGTAGCCGAATGAAGCGCCGCGCTCGGTCACCAGCACGTTCGGATTGCCGGCGCCCGTGATCTTGGCCACCACATTGGTCATGTCCCAGGGCGCGAGGAACTGGCCTTTCTTGACATTCACGGCGCGGCCGGTACGGGCGGCCGCCACCAGAAGGTCGGTCTGGCGGCACAGGAAAGCGGGGATTTGCAGCACGTCGACGACCGCCGCCACCTCGGCGCATTGCTCGCTTTCATGAACGTCGGTGAGGATCGGGAGGCCGAGCTTGGCGCGGAGTTCCTCGAACACCGCCAGCGCCCCCTCGAGCCCGACGCCGCGCGCGCTCGCGGCGCTGGTGCGGTTCGCCTTGTCGAACGAGCTTTTGTAGACGAGACCGATCCCGAGCCGCGCCGTGATGTCCTTCAGTGCGCCCGCCATGTCGAGCGCATGACCGCGGCTTTCGAGCACGCAGGGGCCGGCGATCAGCGCCAGCGGCAGATCATTGCCGAACCGGACCGCGCCGGCAGCGACGATTGGGTTGGGCGTGCGGCTATCAATAACGTTCATTCAATTGGTCCTGAATGGCGGACCATGCCGGGGCGCGCCGTGTTGGTCAATGAGCGCTGACCGCAGCTCCGCGTTGCCGAATTCTACACCAGCCGGCTCTGCACCACCGCGGCCTCGATGAACGAGGCGAACAACGGATGCGGCTCGAACGGGCGCGACTTCAATTCGGGATGGAACTGCACGCCGATGAACCAGGGATGGTCGGCATATTCGATGATCTCGGGCAGCAGCGCGTCCGGCGACATGCCGCTAAAGCGCATGCCGTGCTGCTCCAACCGGTCCTTGTAGGCGGTGTTGACCTCGTAGCGGTGGCGGTGTCGCTCCGAGATTTCGGCCTTGTGGTAGATTTCCGCGACGTGGCTCCCGCGTTCGAGCAGCGCCGTGTAGGCACCGAGCCGCATGGTGCCGCCGAGATCGCCAGTGATGCCGCGCTTCTGCAATTCGTTGCCTTTGAGCCATTCCGTCATCAGACCGACGACCGGCTGCGTGGTCGGGCCGAATTCGCTGGAGTTCGCGTCCGCGATGCCGACCAGGTTGCGTGTTGCCTCGATCACGGCCATCTGCATGCCGAAGCAGATGCCGAAATACGGTACCTGGCGCTCGCGGGCAAACTGCGCCGCGCGGATCTTGCCCTCGGCGCCGCGCTGGCCGAAACCGCCCGGCACCAGGATGCCGTGAACGTGCTCCAGGAACGGCGCCGGGTCCTCGCGCTCGAACACCTCGCTCTCGATCCAGTCGACGTCGACCTTGACCTTGTTGGCGATGCCGCCGTGGGACAGCGCTTCGATCAGCGACTTATAGGCGTCCTTGAGCCCGGTGTATTTGCCGACCACCGCGATGGTGACGGCGCCTTCCGGGTTGCGGATGCGCTCGTTGATGACGCGCCAGCGCGTAAGGTCGGGCGGCGGCGACTCGATCCCGAACGCGGCCAGTACCTCGGTGTCGAGCCCGGCGGCGTGATAGGCCTCCGGCACCGCGTAGATGTTGTCGACGTCGAGCGCCTCGATCACGGCGGATTCACGCACATTGCAGAACAGCGACAGCTTGCGCTTCTCCTCCTTGGGGATCGGCCGGTCGGAGCGGCACAACAGGATGTCCGGCTGGATGCCGATCGAGCGCAGCTCCTTGACGGAATGCTGGGTCGGCTTGGTCTTGAGCTCGCCCGCCGACGTTATGAACGGCAGCAGCGTGAGGTGGATGTAGACGGCGCCGTGCCGCGGCAATTCATTGCCGAGTTGGCGGATCGCCTCGAAGAACGGAAGGCCCTCGATGTCGCCGACAGTGCCGCCGATCTCGACCAGAACGAAATCAAAATCCTCGGTTCCGTCGCGGATGAAATCCTTGATGGCATTGGTGACGTGGGGGATCACCTGGATGGTGGCGCCGAGATAGTCGCCGCGGCGCTCCTTGGCGAGAATGTCCTGGTAGATGCGCCCGGTGGTGATGTTGTCCTGGCGGGTCGCCGGGCGGCCGGTGAAGCGCTCGTAATGGCCGAGATCGAGGTCGGTCTCGGCACCGTCGTCGGTGACGAACACCTCGCCATGCTGGTAGGGCGACATGGTACCGGGATCGACGTTGAGGTAAGGGTCGAGCTTGCGTAGGCGCACCGAATAGCCGCGCGCCTGCAACAGCGCGCCCAGCGCCGCCGAACCCAGGCCTTTGCCAAGCGAAGAGACCACGCCGCCGGTGATGAATATGAACCGCGCCATGGGACTTAACTTGTAGTCCGACGCCGGCGATTTGACGAGAGCCATGGCGGCTTGCGGCGAATCTTATCCACGGCTGTGGGCAGCATCATTTTATGGTTTAAGATCAGCAAATTGCGCCGTTCCTCTAAGGTTTCTCCCGCGCCAGTGCGAGCGCCGCCTGCCTGACCCGCAAAAATCGAAGGGCCGGAACCCCGGCCCTTTTGCTCGTCACTGCGACCGCGGCACCTGCGGGACGCCGCCACCCTCGGCTGGCGGGGCAGCCGGCTGCGCACCACCTCCGGCCGGCGGTACCGTCAGCGGCCCGGTGTCGAGCGGCGGCAGCGCTGCGCCGGGACCCGGAGCAGTCGGCGCGCCACCTGCCGTCGGGAGGATCGAGCGCGGCTTACGGTCGAACCCCGCCAGGATCGAGAGCACCAGGCTGGTAACGAAGAAGCCCAGCGCCAGGATCGCGGTGGTGCGGGTCAGCACGTTGGCGGTGCCGCGGCTCGACATGAATCCGCCGCCGCCGCTGCCCCCCATGCCGAGGCCACCGCCTTCCGACTTCTGCAGCAGCACGACTCCGATCATGGCGAGCACGATCATGAGATGAATGACAATGACGACAGTCAGCATTTCGCGTTCTCTTGCAATTCCAGGCGGTTGCGACACGGCGGGTCGTCTGCGGCGCCGGCAGATTTAGCCGATATAGGAAGCTGGGCGGGTCATTACACGATCCGGCTGGCTATTTCCAGGGCGCCGCATGGCCGCGGCCGCGGCATCCTCGCCGGGCTTCGGCCCCCCTGCCCGCAGCCGGGATCCGTCTCAAGCGTCGCCCTTGATGTTGTTCTCGCGAATGACGTCGGCCCACATGTGCATCTGCTCGGCGAGGAATTTCCGCAGGACCTCGGGGCCGCCAAACGAAAGGGTGATCAGTTGGACGTCCGTGATCTGCTTCTCGACTCTGTCGTCGCGAAGTGACGCAACAGCTTCGGTACCGAACCGGTCGACGATCGGATGCGGCGTGCCGGCGGGCGCGAACAGGCCCCACCACGCATAGGTCTCGAAATCCGGAAATCCGCTCTCCATCACGGTGGGAATGGCGGGAAAGGCCGCCAGCCGCCCTCTTCCGGTCTGGGCCAGCGGCAGCGTCTTGTCGCCCGAAAGATGAGGCCCGAGGAGGCCTGTGGAAGCGATCGTGAGGTCGATATGACCCGCGATGGTGTCGTTGAGCAGCGGACCGCCGCCGCGATACGGCACGTGGACGAGCTTAATGCCAGCGCGCTTCCCCAACAGCGTCATCGACAAATGCCCGATGCTGCCGGCTCCGACCGTGCCGTAGGTGATGGTCTCGGGCTTTTGCTTCGCGGCAGCGATGACCTCCGCCAGCGAGCGGTAAGGCCGCGACGGATGCGCGCAGATGACGTTCGGGGCGGTGCCGATCAGCAGCACGGGGTCGAGATCCTTCTCGGTGTCGAACGGCATGTTCGGCAACAGGAACGGATTGACCGCGTGGGTATCGAATACCATCAGCCACGACATCCCGTCGGGCGGCGACTTCGCGACCGCGGCGGCACCGGTCGAACCCGAGGCGCCGGGCCGGTTCTCGACGATGACGTTGGTGCCGAGCCGCTGCTGCAACCCGGTCTGGACAAGGCGCGCGATGGTATCGACCGACCCACCGGCCGGAAATGGTACCACGATCCGGATAATCCCGGACGGCCAGTTCTGCTGTGCCTGCGCCGCGAGCGGCGATAGCAAAGCAGCTCCGACTAGCGATCGGCGCGTCAACTCGACCATGTGTTCCTCCCGCCGACGAGTGTATCGGTAACGCCATGCGGAGCAAGCGGACGATGACTTCTGCGCTTCGCCGATTCAGCACCCGGCCGGCTTCCGGTATCGGCTGAAGTTGACGCGTGCGGCGGTTCGCCTCATCCTCCTCTCCGCGCTCCGAAGGTAGGCCTTCGCAAAACGGCACAAAAGCGTGGGCAACTGACGGCCCGCGCCGGGAGGAAACATGAGCGGCAGACCGGGCGGCGTTGCCGTCTTCGACGTGAGCACGTTCCTGGACCGGCCGAAATTCGGCACCTATCGCACGCTCATCTTCGCGCTGTGCACGCTGGTTATGACGGTCGATGGCTACGACGTGTTCGTGGTCGGCTACCTTGTTCCGGCAATCGCCGCCGATTTCAAGGTATCGCTACCCTCCGTCACCTCGATCTTCGTGATCCAGACGATTGGGCTTGGCGTCGGCGCCTACGCGGTGTCGCCGTTCGCGGACCGCTTCGGCCGCCGGAATATCATCATTCTCTGCACGGCGCTGCTCGGCGTTCTGACCCTCCTGGGGACGCTTGCGACTTCGGTCGCCGGACTCGCGGCATTTCGGTTCGCAGCCTCGTTCTTCTTCGGCGGTGTTGTGCCCAACCTCGTGGCGGTGACGTCGGAATACTGCTCGCGCCGCAGCCGGCCGATCCTCGTCATCATCCTGTTCATGGGCTACACGGTCGGCGCCGGCGCCGGCGGCTCGCTGGCGGCGCTGCTGGCGGAGCATTACGGCTGGCGGGCCGCGTTCCTGATGGGCGGGCTCACGCCGCTCGCGGTGGCCGCCATCGTCTACATGTGGCTGCCGGAATCGATCCGCTATTTGGTCCAGCAGGGCGGTCGCGATGACGAGGTCGCGGCGCGGCTGCGCCGCATCGACCCGACGCTCGATCTTGCCGGCACAACCGGCTTCACCATCCGAGAGGAGAAGACCGGCACGATGCCGGTCGTGGCCCTGTTCCGGCACGGGCGGGCCGCCGGCACCCTGCTGCTGTGGCTGAGCTACGCCATGAACCTGTTCGTGCTCACCCTGATCGCCTCGTGGATGCCGACCTACCTGCGGGTGTTCGCGGGCGTCGACCTGAAGACCGCGGGCGCGATCGCCGCGCTGTTCTCGCTTGGCGGCATCGTGTCGCCGCTCGCGCTCGGATACTTCATGGTTCGCTACGGCCCGACCCGGGTGCTGTCCGTCAACTACATCGCGGCCGGTATCGCGATCGTGGTGACCGGATTGTGGAGCGGCGACGCGACGCTTGCAGCAGTTGCTGTGTTCAGCGCCGGATTGTTTGTGATCGGCGGCCAGGGCGGCATCAATGCGCTCGCCTCCATGCTGTACCCAACCGAGATGCGGGCGACTGGCGTCGGGTGGGCGCTCGGCGCCGGGCGCGTCGCCTCGGTGTTCGGTCCGTTGTTCGGCGGCGCGGTGCTGGCACAGCATTGGTCGGGCCAGGCGATCTTCGCTACCGCCGCCGTGCCGGTCTTCATCGCGGCCGGCGCCACCATGTACGTCCGCTTTGCCGGTGACGCGACCTCGGTCGAGCCCGCGGCGCCGAGCGTCGCCGAAGTTTCTGGGTGATCGCGGTCGAATGATCGCGGTTACCGCCGGGCTTGTGCCGGCGCCTTCGACCGGGCAGTGCGCTCGGCGCGGGTCGCGATCCAGATCACGTGCCGCGCCCCGCCACGCAAGCCGTTCGCGCGGACGCGAACCTCGTCTACGTCGAAACCGGCCCTGCGAAGCCGCCGGGTAAAGTCCGAATTGGGTCCGGACGACCACACCGCCAGCACGCCGCCGGGACGGAGCATCGCGCGGGCGGCGCCCAGTCCCTCCAAATCGTACAGCCGATCATTGGAAGCTCGCGTCAGTCCGTCCGGGCCGTTATCGACGTCGAGCATGATCGCATCGAAAGGCTGCCCGCCGGATCGGATCAGGTCGCCGACGTCAGCTTCGCGAACGCTGACGCGCGGATCAGCGAGGCTTTTGCCGAACACCTCCGCCATCGAGTCCCGGGCCCATGCCAGCACCGCCGGCACCAGTTCGGCGACGATGATCCGGGCATCGCTTCCAAGCACGGCAAGCGCGGCGCGGAGCGTGAAGCCCATGCCTAATCCGCCGATCAATATCCGCGGCTGCGCAACGGCTCGGATTCTCTCGCACGCAATTTCGGCAAGCGCCTCCTCGGATCCGCTGAGGCGACTGTTCATCAGTTCGTTCTGACCCAGCCGGATCGAGAACTCGGCGCCGCGCCGCAGGAGGCGGAGTTCGGCGTCTCCGCCCCGCACCGGTGCGGTATCGAGCAGCGTCCAGGGGATCAAATTATTGCGCCGGGCGAGGACCGGTTACCGTCCAGCCTACTTTCCGGGCTTCTTGGCGAACGGGCTGGCCGCGGGTTTGCCGGAGCCCTGCGCTGCCTTGTAGGAAGATACGCCGGCCTTCGGCTTACCCTTATCCGCCTTTGGCTTCTTGTCATTACCCTTCGACATGGCAATCCTCCCATCGGGAACATCGGTCGCAATGATCTCGTCGAACGATCCGACGAGGCGACCCAGCCCCATGACGCGTGGTCCGGAGCGGACCACCTATGCGCCTTCGCCAAGCGGTTGGATAGAGCGCTCCGCGCAAGCGTATCGCTCGCGAAAGGTAAGGCGCGGAGGCTTTCAGAAAGCGGAAGTCATCATTCGAGAGTTTTGTAGCGCCGATCGTCATAGAGGGCGCCCAACATAGGTCCCAGCTTCTCGCGAAACTCGCGCGCGCCGGCCGCCACGGTATGGGCGTCGAGCGCCGCTTGGTCCTTCCAGACCTCGGTGACGGTGAAGTGGTTCAGCCGATTGTTCTGCTGCCACACTTCGTAGCTTTCAGCGCCGTGTTCCCGGCGGCTGCTGTCGGCGAATTTCTTCATCATGATGATCGCTTCGTCCTTCGAGGGACCGGTCACGTCGACATGAGTAATCACGATGATCGCATCCTTGCCAACCAGCGCCGGGACCGGGCCAATGTCGGTGCCGGTGTCGGGGCGCTGGTCGTAAAAGGCGATGCGCAGCGGATTGAGTTCGTCTTGGAACTGCTTCATCGGAGTTGCGCTACCGTGCGCCTCAAACGCCTTCGCGTCGGTCCAGGTTTCCAGGATGGCGAACTGATCACGTCGATCGATCTGCTCTAGAACGTCGAAGCGCAGATTGCCGGTTTCCTTATGGCTCGCCGACGCAACGCGGCGAAGGAGATTGGCCGCCTCTTTCTCGGCGGAAGGCATGACCTCGATGTAAGTCACGACATATACCGATTTGTTATCAGGCGCTTGCGCCACCACCCCCGCCGGACTCCACACAACCGGCAACGTGACGGCGGCAATCAGCGCGGCATGATAGGGTCTCATTCAGTCTTGCTCCCCAAAATGCTGAGTTCCAAGGCCTTGCCGCAACGCCCGAACTTGACCGCGATCAAGCTCCGGTCTGGCGCCGGAGTGGCCGGGCGCCGTTATTTGTAGGTCTGCAAATAGGCCACGATGTCGTCGGCCTCGCCCGGGCTGCCGACGCCGCCGAATGGCATGCGGTTGCCTTTCACCTTGGCCTGCGGATCGATCAGATAGGCGCGCAAATTGGTGGCGTCCCACGTAAGGTTCGCCCGCTTCATCGGGTTGGAATAGCGGAAATCATCGAGCGCAGCGGACTTGCGCCCGAACACGCCACGCAAATTCGGGCCGATCGAGTCCGGCTTCTCGGTATGGCAGGCGACGCAGGTCAGGAACAGTTCCTTGCCATGCGCGGCATCGGCCGCGTTCGCGGCCCCGCCGGAAACGATTGCAAAAAACATGGCGGCGCCGACGCACAACATCTTCGTCACTTTCATTTCCCTTTCACTCCCGACTTCAGTTGGCTTTTGGATTCGATGTTCCATCCGAGGATTGTCATCGCCCGGCTTGACCGGGCGATCAAGTAACCCCAGGGCACCGTTTTGTTCGCCGTACGAGTTTCACCGATGGCTCAGGGGTTACTGGATGCTCCGCCTTCGCGGAGCATGACACCGCCGGACGACATGAAATGCTGGAACATTCAGAACTCTCAGGCCTGCACCAGCGGTCCGGGCCGCTTGAGGTATTGCGACACGATGGCGTTGGCCGACCAGTAGGCGAGCGCGCCGACCGTGCCGGTCGGGTTGTAGCCATGCTGCTGCGGAAATACCGAGGCGCCCTGGATGAACAGGTTGTGGGCATCCCACGACTGCAGATAGCGGTTCACCACGCTCGCCTTCGGATCGGCGCCCATCATGGTGCCACCGGTGTTGTGGGTCGACTGGTACGGCACGATGGTGAAGTTCTTTGGCCGCGGATGCATCTCGTAATGGGTGGGATTCATCGCCTTGATGATGCCTTCGAGCTTGGTCAGGAGATAGCGCGACATGGCGTGGTCGTTGTCGGTGCCATTGTACGTCAAACGCGCCAGCGGGCGGCCGAGCGCATCCTTGTAGGTCGGGTCGAGGTCGAGGAAATTGTAGCGGTTGGAGTAGACCGAGCCCTGGGTGTTGAAGCGGGTGAAGTGGTGATACCACTTGACCGTCGCGCGCTTCCAATCCGAACCCCAGGCGGGGGTGCCGTGCGGCACCGCGCGCCCGCCCATGGGCGGCGCGCCGGCCTGGCCGCTGGAGAAGTAGCCGCCGCCGAAGAAGCCGAGTCCGGAGTGGTCAAAATTCTCGCCGTTGAAATCGTCGATAATCATCGACATCCCGGCATTGCCCATGAACGGGTTGAGCTCCTTGTCCTCGAAGAAGGCTTCGGCACCGGCTTCGAACTGATAGGCGTAGTTCTTGCCGACCACGCCCCTGCCGGTCGCTGGGTCGTAGGGCTCGCCGATGCCCGCGAGCAGGAGCTGCTGGGTGTTGGCGAACACGTATGACGACAGCACCACGATGCCGGCCGGCTGTTCGTATTCCTCGCCGTTGCGCATGTCGGTGTAGATGACGCCGGTGACGCGCTTGCCGGCCTTATCGTAGACGAGCCGGCTCACGAACGCGCGCGTGCGCAGCTCGAACTTCTTCTCCTCGCGCAGGTTCGGCATAACCGTGGTGTTGGCCGAGGCCTTGGCGTTAGTCTCGCAGGCCATGCGGTTGCAGAAGCCGCAATATTCGCAGGCGCCGAGCGGGATGCCTTCGGAGTTGACATAGGCGTTGCTCGCGATCGCGACCGGAGCCGGGAACGGATGATAGCCGAGGCTCTTCGCCGCCTCGCCGAACATCATGCCGCCGCGACAGGTTTTCACCGGCTGGTTGGGGTATTCGTCGCTGCGCGGCCCCTCGAACGGATTGCCGCCCGGCATCACCGCGCCGCGCAGATTGCCGGCCTTGCCGGACACCCCGCACAGCTTGTCGAAATGGTCGTAATGGGGCTCGAGCTCGGCATAGCTCACCGGCCAGTCGGTGATCGTCATGTCGTCGGGGATGGCCTTGGCGCCGTAGCGCTCCGCGAGCGCGGAACGAATGCGGAAATCGGTCGGCAGGTTGCGCCAATGCAGCGCGCCCCAATGGATGCCGGAGCCGCCGACGCCTTCGCCCGGCAGGAACGCACCCCACCGCCGGATTGGCAGCGCCGTCTCGGCGGGTGCGTTGCGGAACGTGATCGTGTCGATGGAATTGTCGGACATCAGCTCCAGGCGCTGCGAGTATTTCATTTCGTCGCGCACGCCGGGCAGCGTGAAATCCTCGCCCGGGGTGCGATCCTGGCCGCGCTCCAGCCCGACGACGGTGAGGCCCGCACGGGTCAATTCGCGCGCCATAATGGCGCCGGTCCAGCCCATGCCGACCATGACGGCATCGGCTTCCTTCAATCGCGTAGCCATGCTGCGCCTCCGGTTATGAGAAGTCCGAGATCGATTGCGGCGGCGCCACGTAGCGCTTGTCGCGGTAGGCTTCGAACTTGTCGGCATAGGTAGCGGGCAAGCCCGGGAAGCCGAGCATCTTCCACGACACCATGCCGCGGTTGCCGCCATAGACCGGATCGGAGAAGAAGCCCTGCATCGTGATGGTAAGAAGCTGGCCGAAGAAGGCACGCGACGAGAAGGCGCCGAAGTCCGCCTTGCCCTCCTCCATGACCTTCAGGGCGGCGACACGATCGGCGGCCGCGAGGCGGTCGTAGTCCTTGCCATAGGTCTTGCGCGACCACGCATTGGCGGCCGCGATGCCGACCTGGAAGAATTCCAGCGGCGTGAGCGGGAGCTGGTAGCCCTGCTCCGGCTTGCCTTTGATGAACGGCCCGCCGCGGTACATCTTGGCGCCGCCGCCCCAAGCGCTCGCCAATTGCCGGTCGATGAAGGTGACGATGCCGCAATCGGTGCCGGACGGCGACAGTTCGTCCGCCGGGATCATGGCGTCCGCCGTGGCGGCGAGAAAGTCCCCCTCGGTCGCGGTCAGGACAAGGTACGGCACCGGTTCGGGATTCGCGGCGGGTGCCGCGGCTTGCGCCTGCGCCGGAGCAGCCGGCGCCAGTCCGGCCGCGACCGCGGTGCCGGCAAGACCGGCACCCAGCAGGAATTGTCGCCGTTCGATCGTGTCGTCCACCATGATGTCCTCCTCCCGCTCGCGCGGAGCCTTTGCGCTTATCGTAAGCTGAACGCGCGCGTGCGCCAAGCGTACATTGCCGTCACATTCCGGGCTGTCGCGTTCAGGCGCCGGGCTCCATGCCTTTTTCCACGATGACGTGGGTGTTGGACGGCGCCATCAGGAATTTCAGGAAGTCCCGCGCCGCGGCGCCTTGCGCGGCGGCGGTGCCGACGCCCGCGACCTGGACGATCGGGTTCTGGATCTCCGGCGGCAGCGGGCCGACCGAGTTCGACCCCTTCGACGGCGAGCAGTTCGGCGATCGGCGTGATGCCGATCTCGGCCTCGCCTTTCGCCACAGTCTCGCCGGTGAGCGGGCCGCTCGCGATCGGCACCAGTTTGCCCTTGAGGGCATCGGTCAGACCGAGGCGTTCGAATAGGCCCACGAGATACATGCCGCTCTGGCCCTGGGGCGGGAACGCAATCGACTTTGCGGCGAGGAGCGTGCGCTTGAAAGCGTCGACGGTGGAAATGTCGGGCTTGGGCGCGCCGCTGCGCACCATCACGCCGATCGCCGAGCGGGCGAGCACCACGCGGGAATCCGCCGCGATCCGGTTCGTTTTGACGAGGCCGTCGATCTGCGGCGGCGCCAGGATCGCAAGATCGAACGCGGCGCCGTTCTCGATCTCTTTGCCAAGCACGACCGCGAGCCCGTAACGCACCACCAGCCGGTGGCCGGTCGCGCGCTCATAGGTCGGCCCCAGTTCGCGCATTACCGCCTGGAAGCCGTTCGAGCAGAGGATGGTGATGTCGGCGGCGTTGGCGGCGCCGCCCATGCAAAGCACGAGCGCTGCCAGCAGCGGTGAGAGCCTCAATGCGTTCCTCATGGCGTCCTCCCGGAAAGACGTTTGTTCATACCGTAACGGCGGCCCGCCTACGACGCGAGATACGCCCCGGCGATCGCCAAGAACTCCGCGGCCTTGAGGCTGGCGCCGCCGACCAGCGCGCCGTCCACGTTGGGAACGGCCAGCAACTCGCGCGCGTTCGACGGCTTCACCGAGCCGCCATAGAGAATGCGGATCCCCTCCCCGGCCCCGCAGAAACGAGCCAGCAGGCGGCCGCGGATGAAGGCGTGGACGGCGGTGACGTCGGCCGTAGTGGGCGTCAGGCCGGTGCCGATCGCCCAGACCGGCTCGTAGGCGATGACGAGGCGCGCCGCCGTGGCGCCATCGGGCACCGAGCCGTCGAGCTGCGTCCCGATGACGGCGATCTCGCGACCGGCGGCGCGCTGCTCCTGGGTCTCGCCGACGCACAGGATGGCGGTGAGCCCGGCCCGCCACGCGGCCTGCGCCTTGGCGCGCACCTCGGCGTCGGTCTCGTGATGATAGGATGCGCCGCTCGGAATGGCCGACGATCACGGCGGTCGCGCCGAGATCCGCCAGCATCTCGGCGGAAATGTCGCCCGTGAAGGCGCCGCACGGCTCGGGATGACAGTCCTGGCCGCCGATCGCGACCGCGCCGGCTGCCGTCTCGACGAACGCGCATCACCAGCGTCGCCGGCGGGCACACCATGAGGTCGGCCTTGCCCGCGCAGCGCGGCCGCGCCCGCAACGATGCTTGGCGAGTTCGCCGACAGACGCCTTGAGGCCGTTCATTTTCCAATTGCCTGCGACCAGCGGTCGACGCGTTGCCGTCATCCTTGCCCCCAGAAGGCCTTGCGGTTAGCAGACGCCGGCCCGCAGGCGGAAGAGGCGGGCGTCCGCGCGCGCCGCCGAGCTCCGACCATTTTTTGAGCAGCTGCGCCGCCAGAGAAATTACGCCAACAGGCTGCGAACAAGATGCAATTCCTCTTCGCGGTTGTCGCGCGATAGGGTACGAAAACTTTGGCCCGGAGCCTCTTCGTGGCCGAGCGCGAGATCGAGACAGTCGCCGAGATTTTGGACGCCTACCGGGCGGGGCGCGCGACGCCCGGCGACATCGTTGCGCGCAGCTACGCGCGACTTCGCGCCCTCGGCGATCCCGGCGGTCTTCATCTCGCTCCGGGACGAAGCGGACGCGGTCGCGGAGGCGGAAAAGTTCGCCACCGAGGGCCGGCGCGACCTGCCGCTCTACGGCATTCCGATCGCCGTCAAGGACAACATCGACGTGCGCGGCCTGCCGACCACGGCGGCATGCCCGGACTTCGCCTATCGCCCGGCGCAGCGACGCGACGGCGGTGGCGCGCCTGCGCGCCGCCGGCGCCATCGTGATCGGCAAGACCAATCTCGATCAGTTCGCGACCGGCCTTGTCGGCTTGCGTTCGCCTTACGGGACGCCGCGCAATCCGCTCAACCCCAAGCTCGTCCCGGGCGGATCGAGCTCGGGCTCGGCGGTCGCGGTGGCGACCGGCCTCGTGCCGACGTCGCTCGGCACCGACACCGCCGGGTCCGGCCGGGTGCCGGCGCTGTTCAACAACATCGTCGGCCTCAAGCCGAGCCTCGGGCTGATCTCCAACGCCGGCGCTGTGCCGGCGTGCCGGACGCTCGACTGCATCTCGGTGTTCGCCCACACGACCGACGATTGCTCCGCGCGTGCTCGCCGTCATGGCGGGCTACGATCCGGATGATCCGTATTCGCGGCCGGCGGCCGTTGCGACCGCCCGGCGCACTGCCGCCGCAGCTCCGGATCGGCGTGCCGCACGCCGGGCCAGCGCTTGTTCTACGGCGACCGCCACGCCGCGGCCGACTACGCCGCCGCGCTCGACCGCCTCGCACGGGCTCGGCGCCACCATGGTCGAGATCGATATCGAGCCGTTCTACGAGACCGCGCGGCTGCTCTACGAGGGGCCCTGGCTCGCCGAGCGCTACGTCGTGACGCGCAACTTCATCGCCTCGTCGCCGCAAACCATGCATCCGGTGACCCGCGAAATCCTGCTCGGCGGCGCGCGGCCGACCGCGGCCGATGCGTTCACGGCGCTCTACCAGCTCGAGCATCTGCGCCGGATCGTCGGGCAGACAGTTCGAACAATTCGACGCGCTGGCGCTGCCGACCGCGCCCACGCTCTACACGGTCGACCAAATCCTCGCCGATCCGATCCAACTCAATTCGCGGCTCGGCACCTACACCAACTTCGTCAACCTGCTCGACCTGTGCGGGCTCGCGGTGCCGGCGGCGCTGCACGATGCCGCGCCGGCGTCTCCCGTTCGGCATCACGCTGCTGGCGCCCGGCGGCAATGACGGCCTCCTCGCCGCGATCGGCCGCCGTTTCCACGCCGATACCGCGCTGCCGCTCGGCGCGCTCGGCCGCAAGCAGCCGCCGCTCGCCGCCCTCCCGGATGCGCCAAGCGACACGATCCCGCTCGCGGTCGTCGGCGCGCATCTCTCCGGCATGCCGCTCAATCACGAACTTCGCAGCCATGCCGCCCAGTTCGTCGAGGCGACCGCGACCGCGCCGGACTATCGGCTCTTACGCGCTCCCCGGCACCGCCCCGCCCAAGCCCGGCCTCTGCGCGTCGCCGCAGGCACGGGCCGCGCCATCGCGGTGGAGGTCTGGGCGATGGCGCGCCGAGCCATTCGGCCGCTTCACCGCCGCGGTGCCGCCGCCGCTCTCGATCGGCTCGATCCGGCTCGCCGACGGCCGCTGGGTGAAGGGCTTTCTGGTGGAGGCGGAAGCCGTCAACGGCGCGCGCGACATTTCGAGCTTCGGCGGATGGCGCGATTTCGTCGCCAAGGCCGCGGCCGGGTGAGGCGCGCGGGACGTGCTCGCGCAACGTGCGACCTTGCATGCGCCGGCCGACGGCACAATTCCCTGAATACACCGAAATCAGCAGTGAATTTGCGCTTGGCATCGATCCGTTTCCTCTTGCGAACGCAACATGGCGAATTGAGAAATCCTATAATAGGACTATTGTCGTCTCATAAACTGATTTGTCAACCGGTCGGTGCAGCATTCGATCGGCACGGCGACCATCGGAACAAACCGAACGCGGTTGCGAACCACTGGTGCTCCCCCGGGAGCCTTTGCGCACCACGTGGAGCGGATATCGATGATGTTGAATTGCCCCTCCGAGTTATGGCCGCGCTCGTCCAAGGTTCGTCGCGGCCATCCACGTCTTTCTCGCGCAATCGCCCAAGGAAGATGTGGATGCCCGACAAGCGCGGGCATGACGATGGAGAGAGCGGGCATGACGATGGTGAGACGTGATTTGATCTCGCCGAAACATGCTCTAGCTCATGACGCAATCCCATCGGATATCGGGCGTGTGTGGCGGCCGTACCGAGTTTGGCGACAATATCATTTGGTGTAGAACCCGGATGGGCCGAGTGCAGCCACGCCGGATCCCATCGGGCGAGAGGAACCAAATGCGTTTCACCCAAGGCTCGTTGCTCATGATGTTGGCGCTGTCCGGCGCGGCCCACGCCCAGCCGTCGCAAAAGCCGATCGAGATCATCGTGCCGTTCGCGCCGGGCGGTTCGGCTGACGGCATTGGGCGGGTCATCGCGACGGAACTGGGCACCCAACTGGGCCGGCAGACCTATGTCGAGAACAAGGCCGGCGGCGGAGGCTCGCTCGGCCTGATGGTTCTGTCGAAATCACCGCCCGACGGCGACACGCTGGCGGTCGCGGCGGCCGGCGCGCTGGTGATCAATCCTCACGTGCCGGGCTCCAACGGCTTCGATCCCGTGCGCGAACTCGCTCCGGTCGCCAAGCTGATCGAAATCCCGCTGGTCGTGGTGGCGAATCCCAAGACCGGCCCGAAAACCATCCTGGAGGCCATCAACCTGTCGAAGGCCTCGTCGAAGGGAATGAGTTACGGCAGCACCGGCGTCAATTCGGGACAGCATCTCTCGATCGAACTGCTCAAGAAAATGACCGGCGCCAATTTCATCCACGTTCCTTATCGCGGCAGCGGACCGGCAGCGCTAGGGGCGTTGGCCGGCGAGGTGCCGATGACGTCGACCGACCTCACCGCTGCGCATGAGAATATCAAGGCCGGCAATCTCAGGGCGCTCGGCATCACGAGCGCCAAACGAACCGAACTGGCGCCGGATATTCCCACCATCGCGGAAGGTGGCGTCCCGGGATTCGAGGGCCCGGACAGCTTCATCGGCCTCATGGCGCCGTTGGGAACGCCGCCGGCGCGGATCCGGCAATTGTCACTCGCGATCGCCGCCATCCTGGCAAAGCCCGACGTGCGGGAAAAAATCCGCACGCTGTCGGTCGAGCCGGCTTACGAGGACGAAGCGACGTTCGGCAAATATCTCGTATCGGAGTCGGTCGTGATGAACGAATTGATCAAGTCGCTCCCGGCGCCGCCGTAACGGCGCGGAACGCAACGCTCGGCGCCCTTAGGGTCCGCGATCATGTCCGCAAGGTGGCGCGCTCGGCCAGAGAAACCAAGCCAGATGCGCGGGCCCGCTATCTCCCGTCGATTGTATAGCGCGTGAGATCCAAGGTTCCCGAGCGCACGGGATCGCTGGCGAGGTGGGTTGAGTTGATCGCGTCGTAGACCGACCAGAACTTTTCGTTCGATCGCCGCATGCCGAAGTTGTCAACCAACTGATTGTAGTCAGCGGGTGACTTGAGGTGCGCGACGGCGTTTGAAAACACGTCGATCTCGGCTTCCGGTACCACGAAGAACATGTTGGGGTAAGCGCCAAGCACGCCATTCCGCACGGTGAGCGAGTCCTCCTGCGGGGCGAAGCGCTCCGACTCCCCCAACATCCAAGACACGTTGGTGTGTTCGCGGTTGTGCACAAGGCTGTAGAGCGACGCGCGGCCGTCCCGGCCGCGCAACAGCACGATGGCAAGATCGGGAAGGAAACGCGCGAACGGCATGGCACTGCCGGCTTTGATTGACGCTACTCGGCGCAACGCCTGCTCCGGCGCGGACAGCACGGGTATTGCTCCTGCGACCTGGGGCAACCTCAATACTTTCCAATTGAGCGCATCGGGACGGCCGCGCACCTGCGCGGGCAGGTACTCGTTCAGCACGCGGTCGACCAACTCCGTTTTGGCATGGGCCTCGTTGCGGTAGATGACGCCGGTTGGCGCGGAACTGTTGATGAGCGGGAACATGTAGCGGAGCTTAAGGTCGGTGAGCGGGCCGCCGCGATACCAGGACTTTCGCAGTCCGGCCCGCTGCGACGGCGGCAGAAAAGCCAGGAACAGCTCCTCCGCCTCCATCCGGATCATGTCCATGTAGAGCCGGGTCAGCGATTGGTGGCCAACGTTTCCGAATACATCGTAGTTGACGACGAGATTGTAGACGAGGCGTTCAAATAGCGGGTAGTCGAGGACAAACAGCGTTTTCGACAGATCGCCGGCGGCGCCCTGCGTGACAACGGCATTGTCGAAGTGCCGGAATACGGTAAGCAGCGCGTCCGGGTTACGGCCGTCGCCGTTCCAGATGTCCTCGAGCCTATAGCCGGCCGGGCGCAGCTTGCGCAAGGAGTTGGCCCTGAGCTTACGGTAAGCTTCGCGCTGTGCGATGAGGCGCTGAAAGAACGGGATGTAGTCGAAGAACGGCACGTCGCTCCCCCATACGCCCGGGAGGATCAGCATGTCCTGGGCCTGCCGTGCATGCTCGGACGACAGCACCATGCTATCGGCATCAGGTCTCAGGAAGAGGACGAAGAACTGCGCCTGGATCGAGTTGACCGCAATGCTGCCGTTGCATGCCGGACCCTTGATGAAGGTGCTGACTTCGTACTCGGCGTCGTCAAGCAGGAACTGGTAGCGCGCACGCACCGGGATGTCGGCGAACGTGCTGAACGGGTTGCCGGCCGTGTCCTCGTTATAGCCGGGCAGGTTCTTCACATTCCACTGAGGCTCGAGGAATGTTCGCCGGATCCGCTCGAGCTTTTGCGGGGAGAGATCATAGGTGATGTGGGTCTTGTCGACGATCGTGCCGTCGAACCGGCTCAGGCAGTAGTGGAAACCGCCCGGGCCAGGATCGTCATTCGGCCGTCGCGTCGCAATCTCATCGACGCCCGCCTCGCACGGTGTACGTGAGCGCGCCAGGCGGAAGAATGCCGGGCGCGGGGATGCCGTATCGGAGGTGAAATGGAGATGCGCCAGAAACAGATGCTCGTAGAGATAACGAGCCACAAGCTGCTCGCGCGGCGTTTGGCCATTGAGAAAGTCCTCCCAGGCGCGCACTTCGGTCTGCAGCTGAGGCGGCACCCCACGTTGGCTCGCCAGGCTCGCGCCCGACGGGCCGGGCGCACCGCGGGCGATCCACTCTTCGAGGGCGCTCATCTCCGTTTGCGACAGTGACGGCAGCCCGTACGGCATACCGAGTTCGGGCGCGCTCTGTGCGACAGCCGCGCCGTCGTCGCTGTTGGCCGGGCAGAAATTGCTCTCGCCGACTGGCTTTTTCGGCTGTGCGGTCGGATGCCGGGCCCTGAGGCCCACCAGCTGCATCAGCAGCGTCCGGGCGGGCTCCGTGCCCACCACGTCGAAGAAGCCCTTGGCACGCCAGTCGGCGACGCTGCGGCCATCGATGTCGAGCCGGGAGGGGTCGACGCTCTTTGGTCGGGAGCCGTCATAGACGTTGAGCTTGGTCGCGCCGCGCGCTAGGCCCGAATGGCTCTGCAGGTTGAGCTGGCAGGGGGCATTGAAGCAGCTGTGGCAGGCGACACAGCGGTTATCGAAGATCGGCTGGATGAGGGCGGTGTAGTTGTCATTGGCGGCAGGATCGGTCTGTGCATTGGCGCTTCGAATGCCGCCGATCAGCGCAAGGATCATCGTGGCAAGCAGACAACAAACGCGTAAGCAAAACATCGGGCCGCCCCTGATCAATGGACCATTCTGAAGGCCAGCAGCATCCTATGCATAGGCCGAATGCAACCAGTTGTCGCAATGCTCCCGACACGAAGGCCCGAACCGCCCCCGATTCGGGGCGGTTTTTGTTTGGCGCCGAATATATGATAATGTCATTTTTCTGCCCCTTAGCGTGGACGATCAGAGGGTTGACCTCGAACTCGATCAACGCCGATACCGTCTGCATCAACCGGCCGATCGCCAAGACCACCCCCGCGACCGCGTCGATGTCTGCCAGCGGCCCGCCGCGGATGCTGGCCCTCAAATAGGGCGTGGCCCCGTGAACTCAGAGTAGTCGCACGACGTCAGCTTAGGTGCGCATTCCGGACTTAAGAGCGGATTCCGATGATGTTGAACCGCCTCTCCGAGTCATGGCCGGGCTTGTCCCGGCCATCCACGCCCTTCTCGCTGGACCGTCCGAGGAAGACGTGGATGCCCGCGACAAGCGCGGGCATGACGATCGAGAGAGGTGATTCGATCGCATCGAAACGTGCTCTGAGTTCGGACATCGCAGGATGTCCGAAAACGGGCCGGAAGCAGACAAACCACTGTTCGCTCGCCTGGCCTCGGTCGGCGATCGGGAGCGATGGGCCAAGTGAGAAGCAACCCTGCGCATCGGACGTTTCTGAATATGTCTCGTCAACGAAGTTGGTTCAGCGGCCGGTACACCTGTTCACAAAACTGTTATTGCGACCTATCGCGTTCTTCGCCTCCCTCAACTGGGAAATTGGTCGCAACCGCGCTAGAGTTCGGGCGTCTCGTGCCCGTTGCCGTCCTATCGGCGCAGCAACTGCACGATCGTCAGGAGGAATTGACATGACCACCGTCGTACTCAACCGCCGCAACCTCCTCGCCGCTGGCGGCTCCGTCCTAGCAACCGGGGCTTCCGGGCTCCTGTTGCCCGCCTACGCGGAAAGCCTCGTACCGACCGTTTCGATGGCGGGGGGGGCCAACAACTACTTCAAGGGCGCGCCGATCGTGGAGCGGATCGGCAAGGGCGGCTTCTTGATGACGGGTACCGTACGCCGCGCAGGCAACGGGACTCCGCTCGCCGGGCAGCGCATCCAAATCTGGGCGCACACGACCGAAGGGCGGGAGGAAGAGCAGCGTAGTCATGGAGCCACGCTCACCGACGAGAACGGGGCGTTCCGTCTCGAGATACCGCAGATTATTCCCATCTTTGGCCAACCGCATGGCCACCTCGCCTACGACAGCGGTGAATTCAAAACCGTGTTTCTGCGTCCCGTGATGAAGAGCGCAAAAGAGGTCAGCCTAGAGGCGCACTTCGTCCTTCAGCCGGCCTGACCGGGTTGGGAATGAAGGGATGGAGATTGGCCCGGGTCACCCTGACCTGGGCTGCCCTTGCAGCCGCCATTTGCGTGCCGATCGCCGCCGCAGCGGCGAGTCCTCAGCTCGAATGGCGCACTCCGCTCTACATACTGGCTGGATTCGCAGGGATTATCGGACTGGGTCTCCTGCTCGTTCAGCCTCTGCTGATTGGCGGATACTTGCCGGGACCGTCGGCTTATCGTGGGCGGCGTGCACATCGCTGGATCGGAGGCGTGCTGGTCGTGGCGGTGGTGGTCCACGTCGGGGGCCTTTGGATCACCAGTCCGCCGGATATGATCGACGCCCTTCTGCTCACATCGCCGACGCCGTTCTCGCCCTTTGGTGTGATCGCCATGTGGGCGATCTTCGCCGTCGCACTTTTGGCTGCACTCCGCCGGCGATTGGGACTGCGACTGCGAACGTGGCGCATCGCCCATATGCTCCTCGCGGTCGTTATCGTCGTAGGGACTTTGGCCCATGGCCTGCTGATCGAGGGGGCGATGGAAACCGTGTCGAAGGCGGCCCTTTGCGCGCTGGTCCTCGCGGCGACCATAAAAGTCATGGCTGACCTGGTGAGGAGAATGCGATCGACCTCGCGCGGAGAGAGCGTTGCGCCACGGTAAACGAAGCGGAATAGATAGCGATACGGATATTCGGAACGTGTTCCGAGTTGGGTCAGTTTCGGCCCCGCGGCGCAATTGTACCAGGCCAATACTTGCGAGCCAGCCAACGGTTACACCGATACCGTGTTTTGCGCCGTTGGCAGGATACCGCCGCGACGGAACGTTGCCGAAAGCTCCCGCTAAACGCTCGAAAAATGCCGTCAGCCTCTCCTATCGCGCCACAGCGGCCAAGAAGGCCGCCAACCGATCATCCAGACTATGTGCGACTTCATCGATCTTCGGATTGTGAAATTGTGCAAATAGTGTTGAAGGCTTGTCGTACTCGAACGTGGTTCCGTTTCCGTCCTCATATACTGCGACACGCAGGGGCGCATACAGACCAGCACCGAAGTTTTCACGGGTCATCACAACTGCCGACAGAACGTTTCCGATATGGTAGATGTTGCCGTTTCGACGACCACCGTTGAGGATCAGCCAATCGCCGTGCACGGCCACGTAGTGGATGACAAGCCCGTCTCTGCCGGCGAGCTTTGCCAGAGCAGCTCTAAGCTCATCGACTCTGTTTTCATTCAATAATGAGCGGATACCGCTGTCCAGTCGGCCGAGCCGGGTTTCCAGGGCAGCTTTGACCTCGGTGTACGGTTTTTTCGTCCTCATAACGACGTGTTCGACGGGGATGATTGTCGTCGAGATACTCGTCTCAGTCACAGGCTGGGCTCCCACGGAGCCGGTTTGACATAATGTCGCGACGGCCGCCGCGGCAAGCATAGAAGCAAGTCGTGCACACATCATGATGCTCTCCTACCAGCTTTACTCATCTCGAATGCGGCCCTATCTATATTGAGACGCTTTTTGCAACACGGGTTGCAAATACGGGTCGAGTTTTTCCGCTACCTTGTCGATGACCTTTGCTGTCAGGCCTGAAGGAACCGCAGAGCCTGCTGAGTAAACATCTCGTGGTATTGGAAGATAGCGCCGTGTCCAGCGTCCGGGAAAATGCTGAGCTCGGCTTTGGGTAGTTTGCCGGCCAGTTCCACGGAATTGATTGTCGGCACCATGATGTCGTTGTCGCCGTTAACGACCAGAACCGGCTGACTGATGGAGTGGAGTGAGCCTGCAGACGCCATTCCCCATTTCGTGATCGCCGCGACCTGGGCGTGAATGGCTTCATTCGTCACTGCTGCGTCGCGGTCCTCCTTGCGTTCGCTTAGACGGCTGAGGAATGCGTCGGCCGCCTGTTGGCTGGTTTTCGAAGGCCGGAAGAAGAGAAGATGCTTAGGATGCTTATTCTCGGCAGCTGCCTTTGCAATGGCGTCTTGCAGCAGAGCGCCTGCATTGCTGAGGCCTTTACCGCCAGCGGGGGCGGTGCCGGCAAGGATCACACGGCGCACCACGTTGGGCCAATCCTGCGCGATGGCTTGTGCAACAAAGCCGCCCAAGGAGAACCCGAAAAGATCGACTTTGGGGAATCCCAAAGCGTCGATGAAGGCCATAGCGTCCTTGGCCATATCGGCAACAGTGTCGGGCGTCTTGCCTTCGGAACTACCGACGCCGCGATTGTCGAAAATGATAACAGGACGGTTCTTGGCCAGCCCATCGGCAATCGCCGGGTCCCAATCTTCCAGCACTGCGGTCAGATGATGCAGAAAGACAACAGGAATGCCCGGCTTATCGCCTATTTCGCGATAGGCGAAGTTCGTCCCGTTTACACAGACCGCTTTGGTAGCCGCCGTATTGAATGTCGTGGTCAGGAAGCGGATATCTGACATCTTATTGACTCCATGTTACTTTCTTCTAATTTAGATGCCGTATGACATCTATATAGATGTCAAGCATCATCTAATCTGTCAAGCCTCTCGTGCAGAGCGGGCCAGAAGGGACCAGCCGTTGAGAAAGTCGAACAAAGAAGCGGCGCAGACGCGAGAAGCGATCGTCGCCGCCGCCGCGGACCACATCCGGCGAACGGGGATCGCGAAGGCAAGCGTTGCCGACGTGATGGCGGCGGCGGGCCTCACCCACGGCGGGTTCTATCGGCATTTCCGCGACAAGCAGCACCTCGTCGCCGAAGCGTTCTCCGCCGCCGGTGACAAGACGGTCGCGACCATTAGCCGGACCATGTCGAAGGGCGGCGTCAACGCCGCAGTCGACAGCTATCTGTCGACCTCACACCGCGATGCGCCGACGCCGATCTGTCCCCTCGCGGCCCTGGGTAGCGAGGTGGCTCGGTCTGGTGATGAGACCAAGGCCGCGGCGACGGAGGCTCTGAAAAAGCTGCTCGTCACCCTCGCTGGCAATCAGTCCGGACCCGAGGCACGAGGTGATGCGATCGTCGCCCTCGCCACCATGATCGGGGCCATGACGATGGCGCGGATAGCATCGGACACCTTTTTGTCCGATGAAATCCTAGATCGCGCGAAGGAACACCTGCATCGATAAGCAGGGCCATTTGCGTCTTCAAAACGCTTCCAGCCGAAAATCTCAAGAGAAGCCGCAATCCCGACCTGGACGACTGATCTCTTTAAGGTCGAGCACATCGAGTATCGTCCTGATCTAAGTTTCCCCTCCGTCCTTGTCCGTTGACCCGATCGGCAACACGAATTGGAACTGCGCCCCGCTCTTCCCATCCGATGATGCTTTAAGTCGGCCGCCATGGCCCTCGACAATCATGCGGCAAATGGCGAGCCCAAGTCCGGTTCCATGAGCCTTTGTCGAAACGAACGCATTAAACACTTTCTCCAACTGCTTCGGATCAATTCCCGGTCCGGAGTCTTCCACTGACACGACAATTTCGTCCTGACCGCAAACCTCCGTTCTCAACCGCAACATGCGACTTCGGTCGGTCGTGCCGACCATAGCTTCGACCGCGTTGTTGATCAGGTTGAAAACGACCTCCCACAACTGAACCCGATGGCCATTAACCATAGGTAACGCGGTGGTCAACTCATAACGGGTCACCACGCCATGACCACGCAACTCTTCTTTCAAAGAGTCCGTTACGCCGAGAACAAGACGGTTTACATCGATTGGCTGTCGTTCCCAGCTGTCCTTCCCGAACATGGCGCGAATGCCGTCGAACACTTCGCTGGCACGATGCCCGTCGCCTTTTATGCTGGTCAGGTTCGCCCGCGCTTTGTCATGATTAGGTGGCGTCTGTCCAAGCCACCGCAACGCGGTATCGGCGTTTGTCACGATAGCGGCCAGGGGTTGGCGTATTTCATGAGCAATCACGGCCGTGACCGCCTGCGCGTTCAGTAGCCTGTTATCGCGTTCGCGCTCCAACATGGCGTTCGCGCGTGCTAAGCGTGCTTCGCTCTCCCTGCGCTCGGCAAACAGCGCGGCAAGCACCTGCGCGCTGATCGCCGCAGTAAGAATAACCGCTTGAGCCTGTATGATGCGGTAATCGACTGTCAGTCCCGTATTTGCAAAATGACCGATGTCGAAGATTGTCGTCCATGCGATGGTGAGGGAAACCACCAACACCCCCGCCGCGGCGAATACCGGGCGACAACGGGCGGCCAGCCACAACAGCACGGGAAACAACAGCGCTCCAGGCGCGACCGTTTCCCAAAACTGCTCCGGGAGCGAAAGCACAACCCCGGTCATCGCCGCGAGCGCCAACAGACCGGCAACGCCTTCGATCAGTTCGCTCCGCGGCGGCGGCTCGCGCATGGCGGCAGAGAATCCAATCACGACTGGAGCGGCAGTCACAACGCCAACGGCCACACCTGTCCACCAATGCAGCCAGGTGGTGAGGATTTCTGCCTCCGGGCCGAGGAATAACCGAGACGCCACGGCTCCCCCCAAAGATGATGGAGCAGTCCCGGCAATGGCAGCTCCCAAGAAACCAAAGACTTTGCGAAAATGATCGAGGGTGAAACCCTTACCGAAATATCGCGCGATCAATCCTGCTATAATTACTGGTTCCGCGGCGTCGCAGATGGCAAAGATTGCAGATAGCCAGATGCCACGCTCCAACACGACCAAAGGAACGAGAAAGGCCCCGACCAAAACTCCGGCAACCACGGGCCATTGTGCGCGAGAACCAAAACCTATCAATAGACCCGAGGAAATGCCAGCCGCGGCCCAGAAGACGGTTACGCCTTCAGACTGATAGAAAAATAGCCCGCTCAGGCTGACGTACGCCACCAAGTAGTAGGCTACTCCGACCGCGGCAGCGAGGCCCAGGTTACCGACCCATCTGCGCACGCGCATGCCAACCCGCCAAAATTTGCAAGGTTACCGGGATTCACCGAAGCTGCGAGGGGATACTGCGCCGCAACATGGGCCTTTGCCAAGGTCTGATGCGGATCGACGTCGATCTCGATCAACTCCGGTACCGTCTGCATCGCCCGGACGATCGCCAAGCCCACCTGCGCGACCGCGTCGATATCTGCCGGCGGAACCCCGCGCGAAAGACTTGCATTAGCGGCAAAGCTTTGTGAGCGCGGAGCCCTTATGGAAGGCGATGTGGTCGGTCTTGGTGCTCTTGATCTCATATTGCGGGACGTCCGCGCTGGCATGATGGGTATAACCATTGACATCGAAGTCGCGCGTGTGCACCCGGATGATCGTGCCGCTGACGCGCCCCGCTTCGGAATTCCAACTCACATGATCGCCGACTTTGAAATAGTCCGTCATGATGTGATGTCTCCGCTCGATGCTGGGAGTGCCGACCGCCACAAAGCTTGGGTTAAAGCCTCACACTGAACACGCGCCTGGAATTTGAGATCAAACAGCATTAAATCTGCCTTCAATCTCGGCTTTCCAAAATCTCGACCGCAGTCGACAATCAGCGCTTCCCGCTTTTGCGCTTAGCATCCCTGCCATTGGGCGAAAAGTCAGGCGCCTGGGACGGTGAGAGCCAGATGAACACCTTTTTCACCATAGGGCACTCGACCAGAACGATCGTCGAATTTGTCGATCTCCTTCGGCAGTCTGACGTCAATCTTGTGGCCGACGTGAGGTCCATTCCGCGATCGCGCACCAACCCGCAGTTCAACGGTCAGAGTCTCCCTGAGGAGCTGGTGCCGTGGCGGATCGGCTACGAGCATATCGCCGAACTTGGTGGCCTTCGGGGGGCGCAGCCGGGCGCAGAGCCCTCATCCAACGCCTACTGGAGAGTACGCGGCTTTCGGAACTACGCGGATTACGCTCAGACAGCACCCTTCGCGGTGGGCCTGGCGCGGCTTCGAGAGCGAAGCGATCACCACAGATGCGCGGTCATGTGCGCCGAGGCCGTCTGGTGGCGCTGCCACCGGCGGATCATCGCTGACTACCTCCTCGCCGCAGGTGAGCGTGTGACTCACATTCTGGGAACGTCCCATGTCGAAGAGGCGCACCTGACGCCCGGCGCTATCATTTGCGACGACGGGACTCTTGCCTACCCCGCTGAAAGTGCGCAGCCGGGATAATGGTTGTTGCGCGCTCGGCATCGAGGTGCCGCCGACAACGCCCGCGCCGACGGAACGCCTCCTGTCAATTAAGTCTTCGAGGCCTTTTACACGACAAAGCCGACCGGCCTGGGAATGGGACTGTCGATTTGCCGTTCGATCATAGAGGCCCACGGCAGTCGATTGTGGGCGTCTGCAAATGGCCCCGAGGGTGCCGCGCTGCAGTTCACGGTGCCGGCTCCCGCGGACTGATGCACTTCGGGGACAATGCCACCGATTTCAATGTCCGAGTTGGGTCATTCTCGACCGAATTGGGCTGTTCGCGCCATGGACATCGATTCGCCTATTTGTGTGGCGGGCCCAAATATGGAAACTCTGCGAGAAGATCACTGTGGGCTCCTACGCCGTCGGTCGTTATTTTCCCGTTTGTGAGGATAGAGAGGAAATGATCGAGGGCGTCGTCGGTGAGCGTCCGCCCGTTGTTCGGATATGACGCCGGGCGCGTGTGATCAAAGCGCAAGATATCCGGCAGCAATGTCTTCGCGACCCGCCGCGCTTCCTCCGGGGTGTACCCGCCGGAGTGCTCCAACGAGTGCGCGAAGACAGCGATGAAACGTGCATCGTCCACGGGCTCTGCGGTGAGGTAAGCCTCCCTCTCCTCCCCTACAAGAAAAACACCTTGTGACGGCAGCGCGCCGCGGTCAGCTTGAACCCAGCTGCCGCCCGCACCGTCGAGGGTCCGCATCCAAAGTCCAACCTCTTTGGGCCCAAGCGCCGAGTTTGGAACTTCCAGGACAATGCTGCACACGTTTTTCTCGGTGAAGAAATCCTTGCCGGTGAAGTGGAGGTTATTCACGGCGCCCAGCGGGTCGAAGAAGAAGGGATCACTGCGCCAGCCTGCGAAGAAGCGGTAGTCGCCAGCTTCCGTAACCCGCGCCTCCCGATCCAGCGAGACCGGCGCACCCTGGACGATGATCTCGCCGTCATCGCCCGTTCCGGCGGCTTGCGCACCTTCGACGTGGCGCAACGTCGCGGTCTGCGCGCCGCCCGTAAACGGCGAGAAGCGCACGCGGTACGCAATATCGGCGACAGCATCGTTGTTTGTGTCAATCTTGAGCTCGTACAGCGCTTCAGGCGCGAACGGTACCGGCGTGGTCGGTACCTGCGGGTCGAAGGTGTGGGACGGATGCACGTTGAAGATCAGGATCGACTTGCGATCACTGGCCGGTTTGGGGAAGGCATACAGATCCGTCAGGTTGAGCCGGGCATCGCCGTGGGGAAAACCAAAGTCAGGTCCGGAATAATGGTGTGACACGGATGGATTCTCCTATTTATGGCGCGTCCGCAAAGTGCCCGGAGTCGACATGCCGCGCAGGTCGGGGATGTGCCAGCGCGGATTGCTCCGACCGTCGTCGCTCACTCCTCGTGTGGCGAACACGAAAACACTGACGAGGCGCCCTTCTATTGGCGTCGATCTCCCAGGAATCGAAGCAGGAACAGGAACAAGTTGATGAAGTCGAGGTAAAGCTGCAACGCGCCCATCACAGCCTTGCGGCCCGCCACGGTGCCGTCTTGCATCGGGTCGTACATCTCCTTGATGCGCTGGGTGTCCCACGCGGTCATGCCGGCAAAAATCAGGACCCCGGCCGCCGAGATCACGAAGTCCAGTCCCGTGCTCTTGAGGAAGATGTTGACCACGATCGCGATCATCAATCCGAACATGCCCATGACCAGGAACGATCCGACCGGCGACAGATCCCGCTGCGTCGTATAGCCGTACAGACTCAAGGCGCCGAACGACGCCGCCGAGATGAAGAAGACCCGCGTCACCGAAGCGCCCGTATAGGCCAGGAACACCGACGACAGCATAAGACCCAGCAACGCCGCATAGGCCATGAACAAGATCAAAGCGGTGGCGGGCTGCAGGTGCTGGATGCGGAAACTGAGGAATATCACCAATCCAAGCGTTCCCAGCATCAGAACGATTATCGCCGGCCCGCCAAAAATGGTTTGACCGAACGGCGTCAGCCCCGTGATCGCACCACTCGCATTGGTCACGACGGCGGCCTGGAAGGTGAGCCAAGCAACCACGCCCGTGAGGCCGACGCCCATGGCCATGTAGTTGTAGACACGGATCATGTAGGCCCGTAGGCCGGCATCGACCGCAATTGCGTCGCCGCCGCGAAGGCCGGTCGTGGTCCCGTAGCTCCGGTCGAAATCCGACATTGGAATTCCCTCTCGCTTCATCTCCGGTGACCGGCGAAGAACGCCTGCCAGCTTCACCAAAGGTCACGCCTGCAATCGCTGAGGGCAACCGTCCATTGGTTTCAGTCTATCATACGTAAGGAGCGCAAGAGCTCGTGCAGCGTGCCCTTTTCTGCAATGGCAGGCGAAGCCAGGACCGGCACCGCCAAAGCGATGCTGAGGTTTTTTTCGCGCCGCGGGAATGGGCTCCCGTGGGCCGTTTCCAGATTTACGATTTGGGCTGGTCGTGATCGATTGTTGCGTCATACCAATACACAAACGTGAACAGGAACAACATCCCGGCACCGATCAGTATCGCGGTCACTGCCGCGGCATAAATACCCGCCAATAGCGCGCCAGGAACAACAATTGCATTTGCCGCCAAAGCCAGCGCAGCGATATCCATCGCCAGCGAGTGTAGCACCACCTGTAATGGCAAACGCGTCAGGTTTACAGCGCGCCGACGGTACGGAAATGTCAGCGCCCAGCTCCCGAGAATGACAGCCATAACGCCGCTTGAAATGCGCCAAGCGATCGGCCCCGGGACTTCAGACAACATCAACAGCGGCGGCAGGATCGAGCCGAGCGTAGTCATGAATCCCAGCTGAATCCAAGTGCGCGTCACGAAGCTGTCCCACTTGGTAATTTGCCCCCCGAGCAGTTGCCGAAGGATCATCGTCAGGACAGACAGGCCGGCGAAGGTCATGCCGACGGTCGCGATTGTGTAGAGATAACCGGATGGGTCCACGTCGTCCCCCTGACCTGAGCCCCTTATTCAGCCATGCCGGCGCGGGTGCCCTACCCGGCGACGATCAACGCGTCGAGCGCGGTAGCGCCCCGCCCCCTGGCGTGCACCATCAGCGGATTGACGTCGATCTCGGTCAGCTCCGGCACGGTCTGCATCAGCCGTCCGATCGCCAACACCACCTGCACGACCGCGTCGATATCCGCCGGCGGCGCGCCGCGGACGCCCGCCAAGAGCTTGGCAGCGCGCAGGGCGTGAAGTGCCGCGATGATCTGCTCTTTGTCGGCGTCGCCGGGCAGCAATTGAACGTCGCCGAGCGCCTCGACCCAGATGCCGCCGAGGCCCAGCAGCAGCACCGTGCCCCAGCCGGGATCACGCTTCGCACCGACCATCAGTTCGATGCCTTTCGGCGACATCTTCTCGACGAGCGCGCCGTCGAGCGCAACATCGGGCGCGGCGCGCTTGACGCTCCGCATCATCGTGTCCCAGGCCGCGCGCAATGCGGCTTCGTCGGCGAGGTTGAGGATGACGCCGCCGGCCTCGGTCTTGTGCGACAGCGCCGCGGCTTGCGCTTTCAGAACCACCGGATAGCCGATGCGCTTGGCCACGGCGGCGGCTTCGTCGACCGTGCGGGCGAGGTCGCCGGCGGGAACGCGGATTCCGGCCGCGGCCAGCACCCGCTTGCCCAGCCATTCGGGCTGCGCGCCCTTGCCGAGCTTGGGCAGGCCCGCGATTGGCTCGGGCACCCGGCCCGCATGCGGCCGCGCCAGCAAGCGCCCATAGCGCGTGTAGAGTGCGATGGCGCGCAGCATGCGGTCCGACGAGCGCCCGAACACGGCAGGACTCTGCTTCACAGCCTCCAGGACATCGGGCCCAAGCGGCAAGGTGTCGCCAAGCGCGACCATGACGATGGGCTTGCTGGAGCCAGCCATGCCCTTGGTGAAGTTTTGCACGGTGGCGCCGGTGTTGATCGGAAACGAGATGAACAGCATCCCGACGTTCGGATCGTCAAGCACCGCTTTGACTGCGACCGGCAGAGAATCCTGCGAGAAGCCCGCGGTGACATCGAGCGGATTGCCGTAATTGCCGTAGGCCGGCAGCACCTCGGTGAGGAGCTTCATGGTCGAGGGTTCCAGCTCCGGGAAATCAAGTCCAAGATCCTCGGCCATATCGTTGCAGAGCGCGACGAAGGCGCCTGACGCGGTGAGGATCGCCGGACCTTTCTGCGGGGGCTTGGGAAAGCGCACCAGGATATCGGCGAGATCCATCATCTCGTCCATGGTGGTGACGACGATCGCGCCGGCATCCTCGACCAGCACCCGCATGGTCGCATAGTCGCCGACCAGGGCGCCGGTGTGCGATTGCGCGGCCTGCTTCGACTTCGCGCTGCGCCCCGGAAACATCAGGATCACCGGCTTGCCGGCCGCACGGGCCCGCCGGATCGCATCGAGGAATGCGCGCGGGCGCCTGACCTGCTCGGTATAGAGAACCAGCACGCTGGTGGAGGGGTCATCGGCGAGGTACTCGATGAAATCGGTCAGCTCGAGACCGATCTCGTTGCCGGTCGAGATGACGTAGGACAGCGGCGTTCCGCGCGCGTCGGCGGCGCGTTGGAAGTGACCGAGCATGCCGCCGCTTTGCCCGACGAAGGCAAGGCCCGGCTTCGAGCCCTCGCCGAAGCGGCTCGCCTCGCGGGCGAACAGCATGTGCAGCATCATGCCGTCGACATTGTTGGTGTAGCCGAGGCAATTCGGGCCGACGATGGCGAGGCCGCCGTTGCGCGCTGTCGTCGCGACCTCGTCCTGCAACTCCTGTTCGCCTTTCTCGGCGAAGCCCGCCGCGAACACCATTGCGGAGCCGACGTTGCGTTTCACGCAGGCCACAACGGCATCGCGCACGCTCGCGGCCGGCAGCGTGAAGACGGCGAGATCGATGCCGTCCGGCAGTTCCTCCGGGCTCTTCAGCACCGGCCGGCCATCGATCGGCTCGGCGCTGCGACCGACGAGATGGATGTCGCCCTTGAAATTGTTCACCTTGAGGGATTGCAGGATGACCTGGCCGGCGCTGCCGGGGCGCGCCGACATGCCGACGATCGCGACCGATCGCGGGCGCAGGAATTTGGCGACGGCCGTTGCGCCGCGTGCTGAGTCCGGGCCGCTCATTTCGCATCCACGTCCGGCTGGAACATCAGCAAATGCTCGCCATTGTCGAGCGGATGCCAGTAGGGCTTGACCTTCATGCCGACCTTGAGGTCCTCGGCCTTGCAATGGATCATGTCGGCGATGAAGTTGACGCCGACGTCGAGCGTCACGCTCACCACAGCGTAAGGTTCGGCGCCGTGAAACAGCGGCGGGCCGCGGTACGCGATGGTGTAGGAGAACACCTTGCCCTTGCCCGAGACTTCGCGCCACTCGATGTCGCGCCGCCGGCCCGTGAAGATGCTGACCGGTCGCGGGAAGTGCTGATATTTCTGGGCGGACTTGCAGAACTGGATGAGCAGTTTGCGCTGCCGCGTCGCCTCCCAGTACGGCATCGAGAAGTCGTAGTGCTTGATGGTGCGCTTGATGCCGAGCGTATCGTTCAACGTGATGGTCATGGCGTCCTCGATGGCTAAGCGTTCGGAACCAGCGCCAGCGCTGCGCTCGTGCCCCAGTTGCGCCCGTAGTTGATCCAGCCGATGCCGGTGACGAGCGCGTTGGTGGTGTCCTTTACCTGGCGCTGGCCGCCCTCCCCCATCAGCTGGCGCACCGCCTCGATCAGGTTGTGCGACGAGCAGGCTGCCTGCCCGGCCGAGATTTGCCCGCCGCCGGTGTTGAGCGGCAGCGTGCCGCGATAGGACAGGTCGGTGTCGCGCACGAACGCGATGCCCTCGCCCGGCTTGCAGAAGCCGAACGCCTCAAGCTGGATCACGATGGCGATGAGGAAATCATCGTAGGGATGGAACGAGCGGATGTCCTTGATGCCAAGGCCGGCGTTGGCGAGCGCCTTCCTGCCGGCGATCTCGTGGCCGCTGCGCGTCACGTCGACCATGTTCTCGCCGCCGAGGAAATTGGTGCGCTCGGCGTAGCCGATCGGGATGACGGACTTGTTGAGACCTTTTTCCTTAGCGCGTTTCTTGCTGGTCAGGATCAGGCCCGCTGCGCCGTCGGCCAGCATGACGCAGTCCAGCAGCCGGATCGGATCGGCGATCATGCGCGAGTTCAGGTAGTCCTCGACGGTGATCGGCACCCGCAGCTTTTCACAGGCGTTCTCGTTCATGATGGCGTGGTTGCGCTGGGTCACCGCGAGCTTTCCCAGCACCCGGTAATCGAGGCCGTACTTGGCCTCGTAGCTGCGCGAGAGCAACCCGAAGGCGCCCGGCGGTCCCATCAGGCCGTACGGATCGGTCCATTCGCGGCGATAGGAGCGATCGTTGCGGCCGTTGTGCTCCAGCACGTGGGTATCGGCAAACAGCAGCAGCGCCACCTCGCACATGCCGGCGTCGATCGCCGCCGCGGCGCGCGCAACGCTTCCGGCCGCCGAGCAGCCGCCGGTGTGCACCTGCTCGCAGAAGCCCACTTCGAGCCCCAGCATGTCGGCGGTCGTCTGCGCCCAGAACATGCTGGCGGCGCCGGTGCCTGTCAGCCCGGCCATGACCAGGCCGTCGATTTCCGACTTTTCGAACCCGGTCTTGTCGAGCAGCGCTTCGAGGATTTCGCCCGACAGCACCCAGACGTCCCGGTCGCTCTTCTCCATCACCTTGGTTTCGGCGTAGGCCACGATGGCGCTGTCACGCAGGCTCATTGTCCGCTCCCTTTTGAGCATGTTTCGGTGCGATCGAATTGCCTCCCCATCGTCATGCCCGCGCTTGTCCGGGGCATCCACGTCTTACTTGGGCGATTTCAGCCAGAAAGGCGTGGATGGCCCGGACGAGCCCGGGCATGACTTGGAGGGGCGATTTCAACATGATCGGAATCCGCTCAACTCTTGGTATTTCACCACTTCTCACGTTGCGCGCTCTTACACTAATCCGGGCGCACGCGGGGTGCGGTCTTGTCGAGGAACTGATTGAGCCGCTCGATCGAGGCGGGGCTGCGGGTGTATTCGGCCACCATGCGCTCGAAGTACAGGCCGTCGTCGTAGGACATGTCCTGGAGGCGCGGAAGGCTGTTGGTGATGGCGAAATTGGACAGCGGCGCGTTCTTGCAGATTTTCAAGGCGAGCTCTTTCGCCTTGGCCATCGCCTGCCCTTTCGGCACGATATATTGCACGATGCCGTAGCGCTCGGCTTCGTCCGGCTTGAGCACGCGCCCGGTCAGCATCATGTCCTGCATGCGGGCAAATCCGAGGAGCCGCGCCACCCGGACCGAGCCGCCGCCGCCGATGAAGATGCCGCGCGTTCCCTCGGGCAAGGCGAAGAACGTCGTCTCGTCCGCGACGCGGATATGCGCCGCGGCGGCGGTCTCCAGGCCACCGCCCAGCGTCGCGCCGTGAAGCGCCGCAATGAACGGAATGTTGCCGCGCGCCATCACCTCGAAAAAGGTGTTGCGATTGAACTGAAACGGCAGCCGCTCCGAGCGCCCGTTCTTCCAGTTTTCCGCGGCCCAGCGCAGGTCGAGGCCGGCGCAGAAATTGTCACCATGGCCGAAGATGATGCCGCATTTTGCCTCCTCGCCGGCGCGCTCGATGGCCACCCGCAATGCCTTCATCACGTCCGGGTTGAAGCAGTTGCGCTTGTCCGGACGGTTGAAACCGACCAGCGCGATCTCGCCCTCCAGCTCATAGGTGACGACATTTTCTTCTTTGCTCTCTTGGCTCATGAACGGCTCCTGTTCAACGGGGCAAACCCCGTTCGCGACGAGTTTTGCGGGAAATCTCGTTCGCGAGTATCGCATGTGAAACGGGCGCGCAACCGCGTTATCGGTTCGCAGGCGTGCGTTGCGGGCGCCTCAGCCTTGCGGGATCATGCTCAGCCCCGCGGGATTACGCTGGGATTAAGCTGACGTGGGCCGCCACCACGCGCCAGCCTTCGGGGAAGCGCACCCAGGTCTGCATCTGGCGGCCGACCTTGCCCGCCGTCGTCTCGCGGTAGAACAGGGTCGACGCGACGGCGACGTCGCGGCCGTAGGCGGTGATCACGGTCTTGGACAGCGTGCGTGCGAGGCCGACCGGCGAGCGCGCGGCGCGGAACGCCATGATGGCGGCGTGGCCGAACAGGTTTTCGCCGCCGCCGAACCGGATGGTGCGCGGATCGCCGCGGAACATGGCATCGAGCGCATCGACGTCGTTTGACACCAGCGCGCGCTCATAAGCGTTGAAGGCCTCCGTCGCTTCGGCGACGACGTCGGGCAGATCGATGTCCATGGGCAGGTTTCCTCGGGTCGTTTTTCGTTAGCCGTATTCAGAGGCGCGTCGATGTAACGAAACCATAGCCCGGATGAGCGGGCGCCGCTTTGCGACCGCGATATCCGGGGAACGCTCTCCAATCGCGCGCCGATCCCCGGATGTCTCTTCGCTCATCCGGGCTACGAGGCCGCAACGCCGTGAGGCGGTTTTGCTTCACAACGCCGGCTTCGGCGCCGCCACGGCGCCGGCCTGTTCCAACGCGAAGGCGATGCGCAGCGCCACGTCCTCACGCCACGGCGCGGCGATGATCTGCACCCCGATCGGGAGCGGCGTGAGCGGAACCGGTACCACCACCACCGGCAGGCCGATGAAGGAGATCGGCTGGGTGTAGATGCCGAGGTTGGCCCGCACCGGTATTTCGGCGCCGTCGTGGACGAAGGTCTCCTGGCCGATCAGCGGCGCGGTGCACGGCGTCGCCGGTGCCAGCACGGCATCGACGTCGCGGAACAGTTCGAGCGCCTGGGTCGCGATACCAGCGGCGGAATTTCTGCGCCTGCTCGACGGCGGCGGCCGGCACCATGGCGCCGGAGATGAGCCGGTCGCGCACCGCGGGGTCAAAGTCGTTCGGGCGCGTGCCGCAGCCGGTCAAGATGGAGGCAGGCGCCTTCGGCGGTGGTGATCACGTAAGCGGCGGCGCGGGCGCGGCCGGCCTGCGGCCATTCGATCTCGCGGGTGACGCCGAGCGCGGCCGCGACCGCCGCCATCGCGGCGCGGCCCTGCGGCGACTGGCCGTTGCTAAAATAACCGCCGGCTGTGGCGATGCGCAGGCCGTCGAGCTTGCGGCCGAGCAACGGCGTCACCGGCTCGGCCGCGCGCTCGGTACAGACCGGGTCGTCCGGGTCCGGCCCCTGCATGGCGTCGTAGGCGGCGGCGAGATCGGCGGCGCTGCGGCCGAGCGGGCCGACATGATCGAAGCTCGTGACGAACGGAAAGCTGCGCGCCCGCGACAGCCGCCCGTAGGTCGGCTTGAGGCCGAACAGCCCGCATAGCGAGGCCGGCACCCGGATCGAGCCGTTGGTGTCCGAGCCGAGCGCGAGCGGCACCAGCCGCCCCGCGACGGCGCCGCCGGAGCCGCCCGAGGAGCCGCCGGTCATCCGGGCGGTGTCGTGGGGATTGCGCGAGGGGCCGTCATGGGCGTTCTCGCCGGTGAAGTCGTAGGCGTATTCGCCCATGTTGAGGGCGCCGACCAGCACGGCGCCCGCAGCCTCCAGCCGCTCGATCAGCGTGGCGTCGCGGCCGGCCGGCGGCAGCTCGCGATTGATCTTGGAGCCCGCCCGGGTCGGCAGGCCCTTCACGTCGAACAGGTTCTTGACCGCGAACGGCACGCCGGCGAGCGGACCGAGAGCCTCGCCGCGGCGCACGCCGCGCATCGAGCGCCGCCGCGAGCGCCCGCGCGCGCGGCGGCGGTGACGTCGGTGAAGGCGTTGAGCACCGGATTGCGCCGCTCGATGCGGCCGAGCGCCGCCTCGATGACGGCCGCGGCCGTGATCTCGCCGCGGGTGACCGCGCCCGCAACGTCGAGCGCCGACGCCTCCCCAAGGTCGATGATGGGCTCGATCATGGGCTCGATCACGCGCTCACGCCCGGAACACCGGCGCCGGCTCGGCGTCGTCCGGCAGCTTGAAGTCAGCCACCACGGCGGCGAGCTTCAGCGTGGTCCCGAGATTGGAACGGATCGCCGGATACCAGGCGGGATCGACCGGTAGCGCCAGGGCGCGCGCCGAGGCGGCGATGAAGTCGTCCAGTTCGTCGGAAGGCATCGAGGTCTCTGAGGTTCGGCGGCATGAAGCACGGCTTGTAGAGCGGATTTCGACTGAATGGAACAGGGTGGGCGGAGGGTGCTGTGGTTGAGCGTTTCGGGAGGATGTCTGTTCAGCCTCACCCGCTCCAGGGTCATGGCCGGGCTTGTCCCGGCCATCTCGATCAGGGAGGTACCGCGCCCTCCTTGTCCGGGTCGCCGGGACAAGCCCGGTGATAGGCCCGGCGGCGACGCGCACCGTTTCCCGAATGTAAGCGTCAACGCCGCCACTGCGCCGTTCTCACAATGGCGGGTGCGGGATCGCATCAAGAAGTTCGCGCGTGTAGGCGGTCTTCGGGCCGCCCAGCACTTCCTCGCTTGAACCCTGCTCCACGATCTCGCCGGCCCGCATGACGATGACGCGGTCGCACAACAGGCGCACCACGTTGAGGTCGTGGGAGACGAACAGGTAGCTCATGCCGAGCGACGCCTTGAGGTCCTGCAGGAGGTTGAGCACCACGGCCTGGACCGAGACGTCGAGCGCCGCGGTCGGCTCATCGAGGATGACGAGGTCGGGCCGCAGCGCGATCGCCCGGGCGATGCCGACGCGGGCCTTCTGGCCGCCGGAGAGCTGATGGGGAAAGCGGTCGAGCAATTCGACCGGCAGGCCGACCTCCACGGCAAGCTCCTCGCAGCGCGCCCGCAGCGCGCCCGAACCCTTGATGTCGCCGAGCCGCATCAGCGGGTCGGCGATGGCGCGCGCCGCGGTGAAGCGCGGGTTGAGGCTGTCGGTCGGGTCCTGGAACACCATCTGGATGCGCTTGCGCGCCGGCAGCGTGGCGAATTCCTTGGCCGGGATGGCGCCGATGTCCTCGCCGGCGAACTCGATCCGCCCGGAGGTCTTGTCGATCAGCCGCATCACCATCATGGAGGTGGTGGACTTGCCGCAACCGGATTCGCCGACAAGGCCGACGCTCTCGCCGCGATTGACCGCAAAGCTGATGCCGCCCACCGCCCGGAACGGCTTCTCCTCCTCCTTGCGGCCGAACAGCTTGGCGAGCGAGCCCGACATGGCGTTGCGCGGATATTCCTTGACGAGGTTTTCGACCACCAGCAGCGGCGTTCCGGCCGCCTGCGCGCCGGCTTTCACGGATGGCGTGGGAGGCGGAAGCTGCATGTCCAGCGGGAGAAGGTCGCGCAGGCCGATGCCGATCCGCGGCGTCGCCCTCATCAGCTTGCGGGTATAGGGGTGCGCGGGCGCGGCGAAGATTTTTCGCGAAGGCGCGGTTTCCACCACCTTGCCCTTTTCCATCACCACGACGCGGTCGCAATAGGCGGCGGCGAGGCCGAGATCGTGGGTGATCAGGATGGTCGACATGGCGTGCTCGCGGGTCAGTTCGACCACGAGATCCATCACGGCCTTCTGGGTGGTGACGTCGAGGCCGGTGGTCGGCTCGTCGGCGATGAGAAGCTGCGGCCGGCATGCGAGCGCGAGCGCGATCACGACGCGCTGGCACATGCCGCCGGACAGCTCGAACGGATAGGCGTGGTAGCGCTCCTCCGGATTGGCGATGCGCACCCGGCGCAGCGCGTCGATCGCCCGTTCCTTGACGTCGGTCGGGGCCGCCTGGACATGGTTGAGCAGGATGTCCTCGATCTGCTTGCCGACCTTGCGGATCGGATTGAGGGCGGCGCGCGGGTTCTGGAAGATCATCGAGATTTCCCGCCCGCGCAGGTCGCGCATCTCGCTCTCGCTCGCCTTGCCGACGTCGATGCCACTGAACATGATCGAGCCGCCGGCGATGCTGCCCGGCGCGGTCGAGGATGCGCATCACCGCATAGGAGGTGACCGACTTGCCGGAACCGGATTCGCCGACGATGCCGAGCGTCTCGCCCTTCGCCACCGCGATGTCGACATGCTTCACGGCCTGCACCTTGCCGCGCCGGGTCGCGAATTCGACCGTCAGGTCGCTGACCTTGAGGAGCGGGATGTCGGTGCTCATGGCGGGATGTCCATCAAGGGGCTCAAGTCCGGCGCTGCGGATCGACGATGTCGCGCATGCCGTCACCGAGCAGGTTGAAGCAGAACACCGCGACCATCAGGGCGGCGCCGGGGAAGAACGCGATCCACCATTTGCCCGACACCATGTCGGCGGCGCCTTCCGCCACCATGATGCCCCACTCGGCGGTCGGCGGCCGCACGCCGAGCCCGATGAACGACAGCCCGGCGGCGTTGAGGATGGCGTAGCCCATGGTGAGCGACATCTGCACCACCATGATGGGCATCACGTTGGGCAGGATCTGGGTGAGGACGATGCGCATCTCGCTGTTGCCGCACAGCCGTGCCGCCTGCACGAAGCCGGCGTCGCGCCGCACATTGGCCTCGGCGCGGGCGACGCGGACGTAGAGCGGAAAATTGATGATCGCGGTCGCGATCACGATGTTGGTCACGGTGTTGCCGAGCGCCGCGACGATGCCCATGGCGAGCACGAACAGCGGGAACGCCATGATGGTGTCGGCGAGCCGTCCCACGATGCGGTCGGTCCAGCCGCCGAAGAACCCGGCCATCACGCCCGACAAGCCGCCGAGCAGGAACACCAGCGCCACCGAGAACACCGCGATCGCGAGGTCGAGGCGGGTCGCCACCATGACGCGGCTGAGGATGTCGCGGCCGAGCTGGTCGGTGCCGAACCAGTGCGCGAGGGTCGGCGCCTGGTAGGCGGCGTCGGTGTCGCTCGCGAGCGGATCGTACGGCGCGACCAGCGGACCGAACAGCGCGCAGATGACGATGAGGACGAACAGCCCGAACGCGAGACCGGTGACGGGATTTTCCCCGATCACATAGGCCGCGTGCCGGAACACCGACGTTTGCGGCCGTGGCGTCGATGGTTCGGCGGCCTTGGGCGCGAGATCGGCGGGTACCAGATCGACGGGCACGAGGCCGGTCTGCGCGATCTCGGCTTGCGCGGCAGGGTCGATGGGGCCGGCGGCGATGCCGGCAACGTCAACGCGGGCAGCCTGGCTCATCCTTCAACCCTCATGCGCGGATCGATGACGCCGTAGAGCATGTCGATCATGAGATTGAGCAGCACGTAGAGCACCGCCATGGTGAGCACGAAGCCCTGCACCGGCGCGAAATCCGAGGTGATCAGCGCCTCGACCGCATAGGAACCGATGCCCGGCCACGCGAACACCTTCTCCACCAGCACGTTGGCGCCGAGGAGGAACGAGAACACCATGCCGAGCGTGGTGACGACCGGCAGCATGGCGTTGCGGAACGCATAGGTGATGATGACGACGCGCGGCCGGCAGGCCGGCGGCACGGGCAGTGCGCACGAAATCCGACGCCAGCACCGACAGCATGGAGGCACGGGTCATGCGGGCGATCGGCGCCAGCGAAAAAATCGCGAGCGTCGCGACCGGCAGGACGAGTTGGGCGAGCGCGGCGCGGAACACCTCGAGGTCGCCGGCGATCAGGCTGTCGATCAGGTAGAAGCCGGTAACGGTCGGCGGCGGCGAATAGAAGAAGCTCAGCCGCCCGATCGGCTCCGCCGCCCAGCCGAGCTGATAATAGAATACATAGGCGAGCAGCAGGCCGGTGAAGAACACCGGCAACGAAACGCCGGCCGTCGCGACGACGCGGCAGGCGTGATCGATCAGTGAGCCCTGCTTGACCGCCGCGAGAATCCCGAGCGGCACCGCGATCAGCATTGCGACGATGAGGCCCGCAAGCGTCAGCTCCGCCGACGCCGGCAGCCGCGACGCGATATCGGCGATCACCGGCTGCCCGGTGGTGAGCGACTGGCCGAAGTCGCCATGGGCGAGATCGATCGACGTAGCGGTAGAACTGCTCGGGCAGCGACTTGTCGAGACCGAGCTGCTTGCGGACCTCCTCGATCGCTTGCGGCCGACGCGGCGGGGCCGGCGAAATAAGCCGCGGTGTCGCCCGGCAGCACGCGGGTGAGCAGGAACGTCACGATGATAACCCCGATCAGGCTCGGGATCACCGTGGCGAGGCGCTTGCCGATCTGCCTCAACATGGCGACGGGTTATCCCTTTACCAGCGCGCGGTAGTCGAGCCGGCGGTGGAACCAGTATTGATAGCCGGTGACGTTCTTCTGCATCGCCACGTTGACGTAGGGCTGGAATATCGGCAGGCGCGGGACATCGGCGAAGGCGAGATCGACGAAGCCCTTCACGTCCTTGTCGTACTGCGCGGTGTCGCCGACCGCCGCGGCGTCGCGGGCGCCGTCGATGAACTTGTCCATGTCCTTGGACTGGTAGCTCATGGTGTTGAAGACGGAATTCTGGCCGTGATAGCACCAGATGAAGAAATACTCCGGATAATCGAGCCAGCCGGAGAACACGTTGGTGTAGAGCGGCAGTGTCTTCTTGTTGAGCTCGGTGCGCCAGTTCGCGCCCGGCACCTTGTTGATGGTGGTCTTGATGCCGATCTGGGCGAGGCTTTCCTGGGTCAGCACGCACAGCGGCTCGTTGATGCCGGCAAATCCGAGGTCGAACGATATCGTGGTCTCGAAGCCGTTGGGGAAACCGGCCTCGGCCATGAGCTGTTTTGCCTTGGCGATGTCGGTGACGTATTTGTCGGGCTGCGGCCACGCAACCTGGGTCTGGGCGTCGGCCGGCGCGCCGAACATCGGCTTTGCCAGCCCGAACAGCACCGCGTCCATGATCTTCTGGTACGGGATCGCGTAAGCGACCGCCTGGCGCACCTTGAGATTGTCGAACGGCGGATGCTTCACGTTCATGCCGATGTACTGGATGCCGTTGCTGTACGGCGTCGAGATGATCGTGAGCTTGCCGATGTTCTTGAGCTCGGCGAAATCCTTGTTGGGCAGGTCATAGGAGACGTCGGCGTCGCCGCGCTCGAGCAGCGCGCGGCGGTTGCCCGAGGACGGCACGATGCGCCATACGATGCGGCGCACCTTCGGGGCCGGGCCGCCGACCCACTTGTCATTGCGCTCGTATACCACCTCGGTGCCGGGGGTCCAGCTGGCCACCCGGTAGGCGCCGCTGCCGGCGGCGTTCTGCTTGGTGTATTCGAGGCCCCACGGATCCTTCTCGGTGGCGTGCTTCTTGACCAGCTCGGAATTCATCACGCAGGGCACGATCACGGCGAGGTCCGGCACCGTGAGCCGGTCCTTGCGCAAGAAATCGACCCGGAAAGTGCGGTCGTCGACCGACCACGAACTGCTCGGGCTTCTCCAGCGAGCCGGCGCCCATCTGGAAGGTCGGGAAGCCGCCGACCGTGACGGCGCGGTCGAACGACCATTTCACGTCCTTCGCGGTCACCGGCGTGCCGTCCTGGAACACCGCGTTCTTCTTGAGCGTGAAGGTCACCGACATGTCGCCGATCTTCATGTCGTCGGCGAGCTCGGGCTTGAACTTGTCGCGGTCGTAATAAGGCACGCCGTTCTCGCCGGTCTTCATCTCGTGGCTGATCAGGCGGTCGTAGCAATTCCACGACACCTCGTAGCCGGGCACGTTGGTGCCGACGCCGTGGATGTCGAGATTGTTGGGCCCGCTTTCCGAAACGATGAGAAGCGTCTCCTGGCGCGCCTGGGCTTTCGCCGACGATAACACCGCCGGCGCCGGCAACGCACTTCCGGCCGCAAGCGCCGTCATCGATTTGAGGAATTCGCGACGCTTCATATTCGCCTCCGCCCTCCGGCCTTTGCAATTTGGCGCCGGCATCCTGCACCCGAACCGCAAAGGTCGTGCCACCGCCGAAGCGACTTCAGCGCGCATCTTCAACTCTTTGGATTCGCAGCGCAGTTAGCCCGCGTGGCGACGCCTCGCCGACGCGGCGGAGGCAGAGCTGCCTGCGTTCCCTGGGCCGATGCTCGGAATTTAGGCATGGCGGCAAGCATCAAGCGGCGTCAACGCGACTTTGCACTGGCACAAATCTTGCGAAATCGGATGATCACCCGGGCATGTCATTTCAACGGGATCGGTCGCGCCGCAGAACGGCACCGCCGAGGCGCCGGGCCGGCAAATCTCAGGAGGTACTGCGTGCAGACCATCAACATCCAAGCCGAGCCGACGGCGCTCGGCGTCGACCTCTCCCACGCCGCGCTCGTCATCATCGACATGCAGCGCGACTTCCTGGAGCCCGGCGGCTTCGGGGCGGCGCTCGGCAACGACGTGTCGCGGCTCAAAGCCGCGGTGGAGCCGTGCAGACAAGTGTTGGCGGCATTCCGCGACCGCGGCCTGCTCGTCATCCATACGCGCGAGGGCCATCGCCCCGATCTCACTGACGCGCCTCCACACAAGGTCGATCGCGGTGATCCGGCAACGCGCATTGGCGCGCCCGGCCCGATGGGGCGCATCCTGGTGCGCGGCGAAGCCGGCCACGACATCATCCCGGAACTCTATCCGATCAAGGGCGAGCCGGTCATCGATAAGCCCGGCAAGGGCGCGTTCTATCAGACCGATCTCGACCTGATGCTGCGCAATCGCGGGATCAACACGTTGTTCGTGTGCGGCGTCACCACCGAGGTGTGCGTCAACACCACGATCCGCGAGGCCAATGACCGCGGCTACCGCTGCATCGCCCTGTCGGACTGCTGCGCGTCCTATTTCCCGGAATTCCACGAAATGGGATTGAAGATGGTGAAGGCCCAGGGCGGCATCTTCGGATCGGTGGCGTCGTCGCGATCGCTGCTGGCCGGCATGGACATCGCAACCGCCGCGTAGGGGCGGCGGGCGCGCACGTGTCGCGACGCGCACACTCGTAACTCGTGGCCTCGTGATGCCCACGCTCGTCGCGGGCATACCCGTCTTGGAGCGAAGCGGTCGCCCGGATGAGCGTAGTGTTATGACTCCGGCGGTTCATACCTAATCAGTGTCGTGCCCCGCGAAAAGCGGGGCATCCGGTAACCCCCGGCCGGCCGACGAGAAGAGGCTGTGCCTTACGCGAAGTTGCGTGGTTACTGGATCGCCCGGTCAGGGACGGGCGATGGCAATATTGGGAATCAAGTGTCGGAACCACAACACCAGCGATATCCGGGGGCGCCTCTATCCGGGCACGGTGATTCCCGCATGTCGCTGCGCTCATGCGGGCTACCGGGTCAACTTTCCGGAGGCTAAGGCGTCCATTGATAACAAACCATTTGACCGATTATCCCTCTGCCCCTCGTAACCGATCTTCGTAAGTGCACATTTTCCGTGACTGTTATTTGGTCGCGCGCCTCAATAATGCGCTGTCGGGTAAATCTTGCGGCGTCTTTCAAATTATCCGGGTAACGCGCGCTGCCGGTTTATTGCTCGGCCTCAAACGCGCGATTTTCAATGCTGCGGCGTCGCAAAATGTCCGCGAAATGTGTTTTCACCGGGTGGCGCGTCGTTGGCACGCTCTTTGCGAGGCAACATCTCGGATGGCGTTGCAAACAACACCGATTGAGAATTCGGAAGGACACTGAACCGACGAAGGAACGCACGGCTTGCGGACCAGATGGTTTACCGCCTGGATCACGTGATGCTCATCGTTGCGGCTTCGCTGGTTTCGCGGCCTTCCACATGAACCTTCCCTCCAGGGGGCGGGTGCCTGCGGGTTCGGAATTTCCCGGCAACCGGACTTCACAGGCATCCGCTTCCCCGGTGGGAAGACCATCACCATGTCACGGGAGATTGCCATGGCCTTAGCCCCCACCGCTTCTACCTTCAAGCCGACACTCTGGACGCCCGGCGATTGGAATGCGTTCTTCGGGTTTGGAACGAACATTCTCGTCAACATGCTGACGCTGACGGCGCTGCTGCGTTTCGTCATTAAAATGCCGGACTCGCTGGTGTTCGGGCGCATTCTTCCGGCGGTTGGCCTGATGATGTTCCTAAGCACGATGTATTACGCGTTCCTCGCCTATCAGCTCGCCAAGAAGACCGGCCGCAACGATGTGTGCGCGCTCCCATCCGGCATCAGCGTGCCGCACATGTTCATCGTCACCTTCGTGATCATGCTGCCGATCGCGCTCAAGAGCGGCGATCCGGAAAAAGGCTGGCAGGCCGGCCTGGTGTGGGTGTTCTTCCAGAGCTTCATCCTGATGATCGGCGGCTTCATCGCACCTTATATCCGCCACATCACGCCGCGCGCCGCCCTGCTCGGCACGCTTGCCGGCGTATCCATCACCTTCATCTCCATGGCGCCCGCGCTAAATATGTTCCTGACACCGGTGATCGGGTTGACCTGCTTTGCCGTCATCATGGTGAGTTGGTTCGGCGGCGTGAAATATCCCATGGGCATTCCGGCCGGCCTCGTCGCCATCATCGTCGGACTGATCCTGGCCTGGGGCTCCAACCTGTTCGGGCTCAATTACGGCGGTCTCAGCCTCGACGGCCTGGGCAAGGCGATTTCGGGCTTCGGCTTCGCGGTGCCAATCCCGGCGGTCGGCGTCGTGTTCTCGGGCTTCGAGTATCTCGGCGTCATCCTGGTGACCGCCATTCCGTTCGGTATCTACGACCTCGTTGAGGCGATGGACAACGTGGAAAGCGCCGAAGCCGCCGGCGACCCCTACCCGACCACGCGGGTGCTGACCGCCGACGGCGTCGTCAGCCTGATCGGCTGTCTGATGGGCAACCCGTTCATCAACGCCGTCTATATCGGCCATCCGGGCTGGAAGGCGATGGGTGGGCGTATCGGCTACTCGGCCGCCACCGGCCTCATGGTCATCGTGCTGGCTTGGTTCGGCGTCATCGCCGTGCTGCTGGCGCTGATCCCGGTGGTGGCGATCTCGCCGATCCTCTTGTACATCGGCATGCTGATCGGCGCGCAGGCGTTCCAGACGACGCCGCGCAGCCACGCGCCCGCGATCGTACTCGCCCTGACGCCCCACCTTGCGGCGTGGGGCAAGACCATGCTGGACGGCGCACTCGGAGCCGCCGGCACCAACGCGGCGGCGGTCGGTTTCGACAAGCTCGCCGGCCAAGGCGTGCTCTATAACGGTCTCCAAGTGCTCGGCGGCGGCTCCATCGTCACCGGCCTGATCCTGGCCGCCATCGGGACCTTCGTGATCGACCAGAAGTTCACCCAGGCGGCGGCCTTCGCGCTGGCCGGCGCCGTGCTGACCTTCTTCGGGTTCATGCACGGGGAATCGATCGGGTTCGCCGTTACGCCGACGATCGCCGTTGCCTACCTGATGGTGGCGGCCTTCATCTTCAGCCTCGGCCGCTTCCCGGCGCTGGTCACGGTGACGATGGCCGCGCCGCCGAGCGAGGCGATGGCCCATCCGGCGGAATGACGCATCGGCCGGAGCCGGTTCGCCCTAAAATTGGGCTTATGCGCAGGACGTGAGCAAAAAGAACCTCGCCTCGGCACTGCCGCGGCGGGGTTTTTCTTGCGGCATCACGGACTCGTCATGCCCGCGCTTGTCGCGGGTATCTGCGACTGAAGGGCCTCAGAGGGTCCAAAGGCGTGGATGGCCGGGACAAGCCCCGCCATGACAAGCGGAGGGGTTGCGGACACTCACTGGTAGGAGGTGCGGTTGGCATCGCCTTTGCTCAACCACCGCAAAGGCCACGCAGGAGGTTCCTCCCATGCCACCACGCTTCGAACGCGCCATCCGCTCCGCCATTTTGGCGGCCGGCCTCGGCTGCTGCGCGCAGGCCGCCGGCGCTGCCGACAAGGTCACCTTCCTCACCAGTTGGTTCGCCCAAGCCGAGCATGGCGGCTTCTACCAAGCCAAGGCGACCGGTCTCTACGAGAAGGCCGGGCTCGACGTCACCATCAAGATGGGCGGGCCGCAGGTCAACGGCATGCAGCTTCTGCTCGGCGGCGAGACCGATGTGATGATCGGCTACGATCTCCAGGTGCTCAAGGCGCTGGAGCAGGGTCTGCCGGTCACGACAGTCGCGACCTCGTTCCAGTTCGATCTCCAAGGCATGATGACCCACCCGGACGTCAACAGCCTCGCCGACCTCAAGGACAAGACCATTCTGGTGGCGACCTCGGGCCGCTCCACCTGGTGGCCGTGGGTGAAGGCGAAATACAAATACACCGAGGAACAGACGCGGCCCTACACGTTCAATCTCCAGCCGTTCTTCGTCGACAAGAACACCGTCCAGCAGGCCTATCCGTCGTCCGAGCCGTTTGCCGCCAAGCAGGCCGGCATCCCGGTGAAATTCTTTCTGTTCGCCGAAAACGGCTATCCGCCCTATGGCACCACCGTGGTGTCGACCAGGGCCTTCATCGAGAAGCACCCGGACGCGGTGGCGCGCTTCGTCAAGGCCTCGCTCGAGGGCTGGCGCGACTACCTGCAGAATCCGGCGCCCGGCAATGCGCTCATCAAGGTGGACAATCCGAAGATGAGCGACGATCAGATCGCGTTCGCGGTCGAGCAGACTGAAGGACCTCAAGATTGTCGAAGGCGGCGACGCCGCCAAGCTCGGCATCGGGATCATGACGGAAGCGCGCTGGAAGGCGACCTACGACTTCGCGGTCGCCACCGGCCTCCTCAAGCCCGAGGTCGATTGGCACGCCGCCTACACGGACCGCTTCGTCAAGGGCCTGAAATTGTCGATGTGACTGTAAACATAGCGCGGAGCGGGACGACGGTGTTGGCGCGGAGCGAACCAACCGGGCCGCGGCCGGACATCGCCGGGGCACCCGCCCCGGCCGTCGAGGTGCTGTCGGCCGAGAAGATCTTCCCGAACGGGACGCGGGCGCTGGCGCCGATCGCGCTTACGGTCGGCCAAGGCGAGTTCGTTACCCTCATCGGGCCCTCCGGTTGCGGCAAGAGCACGCTCCTCAAGCTGATGGCAAACCTGATCGAGCCCTCCGACGGCCGCATGCTGTGGTGGCGCGGCGGCTATGACCAGATGATAGCCACCGGTCGCCAGGTCGCCTTCGTGTTCCAGGACCCGACCCTGATGCCGTGGGCGCGGGTCGAAACCAATGTGCGCCTGCCCCTCGACCTTGCCGGCACGGCGAGGGAGGCCGCGCGCGAGCGTGTCATGGCGGCGCTCGCGCGGGTCGGGCTCACGGAGTTCGCCCGCCACTACCCGCGCCAGCTGTCGGGCGGCATGAAGATGCGCGCCTCGATTGCCCGCAGCCTCGTCATCGAACCGGACCTCCTGCTGATGGACGAGCCGTTCGGCGCGCTCGATGAATTCACCCGCAACCGGCTCGACGACGATCTCGTCAACTTGTGCTTCGAGCGCAAACTCACCACGGTGTTCGTCACCCACTCGATCTACGAGGCGGTGTTCCTGTCGTCCCGCGTCATCGTGATGGCGAGCGCGCCGGGCCGCATCTTCTCGACGCTCGTCATCGACGAGCCGCAACCGCGCCAGGAAAGCTTCCGCAATTCCGCGCGCTTTGCCGAATATTGCCGCACGCTGTCGGCATTGCTCGCCAAGGCCTCGGTTGCAGGCGCGGGGCGAGGCTAGAGCGAGGTTAAAGGAGCGGCATGCGTCCCCTGATCCAGTCGGAAACCGCGGTGTCCATCCTTGCGCCGGCGCTGGTCGGCGTCATCCTGGTGGCGTTCTGGGAGATCGCCTGCCGGGCCTGGAACGTGCCGGTATTCCTGCTGCCCAAGCCGAGCGACATCGCGATCAAGCTCGCGAGCGACTGGCCGACGCTGCTCGGGCGCGCTCGGCATCACGCTGCGGGTCGCGCTGCAGGCGTTCGCCGCGTCGATCGTGCTTGGCACCCTGATCGCGTTCCTGTTCGTGCAAAGTCGCATCATCGAGAAAAGCCTGTTCCCCTATGCGGTGCTGCTGCAGGTGACGCCGATCGTCGCCATCGCGCCGCTGATCGTGATCTTCATCAAGAATACCCAGGCCGCGCTCACGGTCTGTGCCACCGTGATCGCGATCTTCCCGATCATCTCCAACACCACGATCGGGTTGCGCAGCGTCGACCCCGGCCTCGTCAACCTGTTCCGCATGAATCGCGCCGGCCGGCTCGCCACGCTGGTGCGGCTGCGCATCCCGAGCGCGCTGCCGTACTTTTTCGGCGGCCTTCGCATTTCGAGCGGGCTGGCGCTGATCGGTGCGGTGGTGGGCGAATTCGTCGCCGGCACCGGTGGCCGCAGTTCGGGGCTCGCCTATGAAATCCTTCAGAGCGGATTCCAACTCGACATCCCGCGCATGTTCGCGGCACTGTTCCTGATCACGCTCGCCGGGATCGGACTGTTCGTCGTCATGGTGGTCCTGTCGCGGCTCGCGCTCGGACACTGGCACGAGAGCGAGATGGGAGCCGAAACATGACCTCGATGCTGATCCGCGGCGCCGACGGGATTTTCACCGGCCTGCCGGGCGACGCGATGCGCGCTACCGGCGCGATCCGCGTCGTCGACGGGCGCATCGCGGCGATCGGCGCGCTGTCGCCGCAGCCCGGCGAGCGCATCATCGACGCAACCGGCTGCGTCATCTATCCGGGTCTGATCTCCACCCACCACCACTTGTTCCAGAGCATTCTTAAAGGCATTCGCCCCGGCCTCGACCTGCCGCTGATGGGCTGGCTGCGCTCGGTGTCGCACGCCTACTGGCGCAAGGTCGACGAAGAGGGCCTCTACGTCGCGGCGCGGATCGGGCTCGTCGAGTTGCTGCTGTCCGGCACCACCACGGCGGCCGACCACCATTACGTCTTCTCCGATACTTACCGGTTCGATCCCGCCGACGTGATCTTCGAGGTGGCGCGCGATCTCGGCCTGCGGCTCGTCTTTTGCCGCGGCGGCGGCACGGTGGCGCGGCCAGTCGAAGGATCGGGGGCGATCCCGGTTCCGGTCGAACCGCTCGATGCCATGATCAAATCGATCACCGCGTGCGCCCAGCGCTTCCACGACCCCTCCCCGGCCAGCATGCGCCGCGTTGCGTTCGCCCCGACGACGCCGCCGTGGTCGGTCAAGCCCGAGGAACTGAAAGTCATAGCGGCTGCCGCGCGCAGCCTCAAACTGCGCCTGCACAGCCACATGTCCGAGACCGACGACTACGTGCAATTCTGCATGGAGAAGTTCGGCAAGCGTCCGGTGCATTGGATCGCCGAGCACGACTGGCTCGGCCCCGACGTCTGGTTCGCCCACCTGGTCCATGTCGACGCCGAGGAGATTTCTCTGCTGGTCGGTAGCGGCACCGGCATGGCGCACTGCCCGCAATCGAATTGCCGGCTCGGCTCCGGCATCGCGCCCGCCGACAAGATGGCGGCACTGGGCGGGCTCGTCTCGCTCGCGGTCGACGGCGCGGCCTCGAACGAGTCCGCCGACATGATCAGCGAAATGCACTCGGCCTGGCATACCCACCGCGCCGCGAAGGGTGTCGGCGCCGCGACGATCGAAGAGGTGGTGCGCTGGGCGACCGTGAACGGCGCCCGCGTGCTCGACTTTCCCGACCTCGGCGTGGTGGCGCCCGGCAAGCTCGCCGACATCGCGGTTTTCAACCTGTCGAGCCCGCGCTATTTCGGCCTGCACGACACCTTGTCGGGACCGGTCGCCGGCGCCGGCGCCGCCGATCTCAAGGTCCTCATGGTGGGCGGCCGCATCGTGGTCGAGAACGGCGCCATCCCGGGGCTCGACATCGAAAAACTGCGGCGCGACGCGGCCGGCGTGGTCAAGCGCATCGCCGCCTGAAGGTCGGAAACAAAGGAAAAAACCATGCTCAGCACCAAGCAGAAAGTTCTTCGACGGTTCTGGTACGCGACACTCCCGGTCGACAAGCTCAAGGACGGACCGAAGGCGTTCACGCTGCTCGGCGAGAACATCGTGCTGTTCCTGGACGAAGACGGCGAGCCCACGGCGCTGCGCAATCGCTGCTGCCACCGCACCGCGAAGTTGTCGATGGGCTGGTCCCGGGATGGCCACGTCGTGTGTGGCTATCACGGTTGGGAATACGACCGCACCGGCAAGCTGGTGCGCATCCCGCAATTCCCCGCCGACCAGCCGCTTCCCAACGCGCGGGTGCCATCGTTCCGCTGCGAGGAACGCTACGGTTATGCCTGGGTCGCGCTCGACGAGCCGTTGCACCCGATCCCCGACATGCCGGAGGACCGTGACCCGAAATATCGTCGCATCCACCAGTTCGATGACCGCTGGAATTGCGGCGCGCTGCGCATGATGGAGAACTCGTTCGACAATGCACACTTCTCCTTCGTCCACCGCGCCACCTTCGGCCAGGAAGATCAGCCGAAGCCGGAAAAATACGAGCTGCTCGAAACCGACTACGGCTTCCGCGCCGAGACCATCGTTCCGATCAAGAACCCACCGATGGCTCACCGGGTGACCGGGACCTCGGACCCGATGACGAAGCGGCACATGCGCAACGCCTGGTTCATGCCGTTCTGCCGTACGCTCGACATCGAATATCCGTCGGGCCTGCGGCACATCATCTTCAACTCTGCGACGCCGATCGACGACGGCAGCATCCAACTCGTGCAAATTCTGTTCCGCAACGACCGCGAGGAGGATTGCTCGACCCAGGAGCTGATCGATTGGGACGCCGTCATCATCGCGGAGGATCGCGACATCCTGGAATCGACCGACCCGGATGCGGTGGTGGACGTGGACCGCAAGATCGAGATGCACATGCCGTCCGACCGGCCGGGGCTAATCATGAGAAAGCGCCTGATGGCGTTGCTCGCCGAACACGGCGAGCACGAGGTGCCGCGGTAGTGAGGGCTCGTCGCGCCGGCATCTTTCACGTTGATTATGAGCGGCGGAGTTTTTGCCTGCTAATGTTGCGTGCATTTCTCGTGAGCAATTTTGATTGCTTCTTAACAGTCGCGTGACATCGACGCGGCTGCAATGAGGCGAATCGCGCGCCGGCGCGATTCTGCGACGAGACGTTCATTGCAAGAATAAATCTTCGCATATCAGCTTTGACCAATTTGGTGCGGCGCCGCATCTGGCGCGCGGCCGATCGCACGCCATTTGTTGCGCGCAGCATGCGGCGGATGCCCCGCCGGGCGCTGCATCGCGCGGGGTTCGAGAACCTTCCACGTGTGTCAACATGAGACATCGCGACACGAGATATCATGCTGATTTCATGTTGCAGGCATTCGCGGACCCGACGCGATACATCCACGAAGACCGGGAGACTACGATGAAAACAACTCTGTTCCTGTCCACGATTGCAGCCGCGATGTTGGCGGTTTCATCGGCGACATTCGCCCAAAATTTTGTGATGATTTCCCAGTCCGAAGGCGATGCGGCTCGAGCCGAGCAACAGTACGTTGCGCCATCCGGCCGCTTCACACGCTCGGATCTCGGATACCAGGGTGAGGTGGCGCGCCCGCACCACAGGCGAATCGCTCAGCACGCGCGGTAACGCGCGCACGGCGCCGATTCGATCATGCGCCCGGCAGAACGCCGGGCGCATGATTTTGAGAGAGGGCTCACTGCCACCTGCGAAATTTTTCGAAAAAAAGGACATTCGACACGTCAAGGGTTTGGGACAAAGTCCGCGCATCTTATGCGGCTCGCCACGCGAGACAACGCTGCCCCTCCCGCTTGCTCACCGACGCGCGCCACAAAAAAACACCCGGGAGCACCGGGTGCGTATTGGTGAAAGCCCCTTCCCGGCCGGCCGGGAAGGGGTGATTCCTTGGTGCCGCAGGCCTACTTGCCGGGGATCTTGTCGTCCACGCCCTTGACGTAGAAGTTCATGCCGAGGATTTGCCCGTCGTCGAGGTTCTTGCCGCCCTTGCATTCGATCGTCTTGCCGTCCTGGTCGATGACCGGGCATTTGAACGGATGCAGCGTGCCGGCCGACGATGGCGGCTTCGGTGTCCATCGCCATCTTCTTCACGTCGTCGGGCATGTTGGTGTAGGGCGCCATCACGACGAGCTTCGACTTCAGCCCGCCCCAGGTGTCGGTCGAGGTCCACTTGTTCGCCGAGCTCGAGCTTGACGCGGTCGTCGTAGTAGGGCGCCCAGTTGTCGACGATCGCGGTGAGCTGCGCTTTCGGCCCGAACTTGATCATGTCGGAATCCTGGCCGAACGCGTAGGCGTCGCGCGAGGCACGCGATCTGCATCGCGGCCGGGCTGTCGGTGTGCTGCATGATGACGTCGGCGCCCTGGTCGAGCAGAGCCTTGGCGGCGTCGGCTTCCTTGCCCGGATCGAACCAGGTGTTCACCCAGATGATCTTCACCTTGATGTTGGGATTGATCGACTGGGCGCCCAGCATGGTGGCGTTGATGCCGGAGACCACTTCCGGGATCGGGAACGACACGATGTAGCCGAGCACGCCGGACTTCGACATCTTGGCGGCGATCTGGCCCTGGATGTAGCGGCCCTCGTAGAACCGGCCCGAATAGGTCGCCATGTTCTTGTCGCGCTTGTAACCGGTGGCGTGCTCGAAATTCACGCTTCGGATATTTCTTGGCGACCTTGAGGGTCGGATCCATGTAGCCGAACGAGGTGGTGAAGATCAGCTTGTGGCCGGAGCGCACGAGCTGCTCGATGGAGCGCTCGGCGTCGGGACCTTCGCGGCACGTTTTCGAGATAGGTCGTCTCGATCTTGTCGCCCATGTCCTTGACCAGGCCCTGGCGGCCGACTTCATGCTGATAGGTCCAGCCGAAATCGCCGACCGGGCCGAGATAGATGAATCCGACCTTGAGCTTGTCGGCCGCCTCTTGGCGCCGGGCATGGTTCCGGGGATGATGGCCGCAACCGCGAACGCGGCGGCCGCGGCGGCGGCAGCAGCAGTAGCAACGACGTTAATCTCATGTTCGAACTCCGGTTTCTTCGACGGGTGGTGTGGTTGCCCGGATGCGGCGCCCGCCCGCGCGCAGCCGGTGGCGGTTCAGCGGTCCGGCACGAACACCAGACCCAATGAGGCGGGCGCGGCTGACCCGGCAAGGCCGCGGCCCCGCGATATCGCGACCAGCACGATCACGGTCGCAAGATACGGCAAGGACGACATGAACTGCGAGGGGATGCGGCAGTCCCATCGCCTGGGCGTGGAGCTGGCAGGATCGTGACGGCGCCGAACAGGTAGGCCCCGATCACCACCCGACCCGGCCGCCACGACGCGAACACCACCAGCGCGAGCGCGATCCAGCCGCGTCCCGCCGTCATGCCGGGAATGAAGAACGGCGTGTAGGCGAGCGGCAGGTAGGCGCCGCCAAGCCCGGCGCAGGCGCCGCCGAACAGCACCGCGAGAAAGCGGATGCGCAGCACCGGATAGCCGAGCGCATGGGCCGAGACGTGGTTGTCGCCGACCGCCCGCAGGATCAGCCCCGCGCGGGTGCGGTAGAGGAACCACCAGATGCCGACCACCAGCGCGATCGACAAGTAGACGAAGCCATCCTGGCCGAACAGGATCTTGCCCACCACCGGGATGTCGGTGAGCCCCGGGAATGTAGAGATGCGGCGCCGTCTCGATGCGCTCGCCGACGAAGCCCGCGCCGATCAGCCCCGACAGGCCGACGCCGAAGATCGTGAGCGCAAGGCCGGCCGCGACCTGGTTGACCGCGAGCCCGAGCGTCAGCGCCGGCGAACATCGCCGCCATCAACGCCCCCGCGCGCCATGCCGCACAGCGCTCCCACGAAGACGGAGCCGGTGAACGAGCCGGTGTAGACGTTGGTGAAATAGGCGCCCGCGAAGCCGCAGGCGGCGCCCATGATCATCATGCCTTCGATGCCGAGATTGAGCACGCCTGAGCGCTCGGACGACGAGTTCGCCCGCCGCCGCGAGCAGCAGCGGCGTCGAGGCGGCGATCACCGAAATGATGATGGCCTCAAGCAATTCCATCGGCGGCGGCTCCAGGCCCGGATGAGACTCGGGATGAGATCAGGCGAATGCGGTAGAGGATCAGGGAATCGCAGGCGAGCACGTAGAACAGCAGGATGCCCTGGAACACCTTGGTGAGATCGAGCGGCACCTTGATGGAAATCTGGGCCTGCTCGCCGCCGATGAAGGTGAGCGCAAGGAACAGCCCGGCGATCAGGATGCCGATCGGATTGAGCCGGCCGAGAAACGCCACGATGATCGCAGTGAACCCGTAGCCCGGCGAGAAGTTGGGCTGCAGGTGCCCGACCGGCCCCGCCACCTCGATGATGCCGGCAAGCCCCGCCAGCGCGCCCGAAATCATGAAGGTGATGATGACAAGATGGTCGGAGTTGAAGCCGGCAAAGCGCGCCGCCCGCGGCGCCGCGCCCACCACCCGGATCTCGAACCCCATGATGGTGCGGCCGAGCATCACCGTCGCGACCATGACCACGACCAGCGCCACCACGGCACCGAGATGGAGGCGCGTGCCTTCGATCAGGATCGGGTACCGTCGCGACCGGGTCGAACTCCGCCGTGGTCGGGAAATTGAAGCCGTTGGGATCGCGCCAGGGTCCGCGCACGAGATAGTCGAGGAACAGATCGGCGACGTAGACCAGCATCAGGCTGGTGAGGATTTCGCTCGCCCCGAACCGGACCTTGCAGATCGCCGGGATCAACGCGTAAAGCGCGCCGCCGATCGCGCCCATCACCAGCATCGCCGGCAGCACCCATGCGCCGGCGTCGGTGCCCTGGGTCTTCACCGCGATCCACGAGCCGCACACGGCGCCGATCAGGAACTGGCCCTCGGCGCCGATATTCCAGACATTGGCGATGTAGCAGAGCGACAGCCCGATCGCGATCATGACGAGCGGCGTCGCCTTGACGACGATCTCGATCAGCGAATAGCTGTCGGTGAGCGGCTCGATGAAATACACCTCGAGCGCGGTCAGTGGATTCTTGCCCAGCAGCGCGAACAGTATCGCCATGGTCACGAGCGTCAGCGCGATCGCGATCAGCGGCGAGGCGATCGCGATGGTGGTGGAGCGCTCCGCGCGGCGCTCAAGGACCAGCTGCATGACCCGCCCCCGTTCCGCCTGACCCGTCCCCTGCGACCGCTCGGCTGCCTCGCCCTTGGCGGCGCTGCCGCCCATCAGCAGCCCCAGCGTCTCGCGGGTCGCCGCGGCGGCGTCGATCGCCTCCGACAGGTGGCCGTGAAAGATCACGGCGATGCGGTCGGCGATCTCTTCGAGCTCGTCGAGATCCTGGCTGATGACGAGCACCGCGGCGCCCCGCGCGGCGAGATCGATCAGCGCCTGGCGGATCGTCGCGGCCGCCCCGGCGTCGACGCCCCAGGTCGGCTGCGCGACGATGATCACGCCCGGTTCGCGCAGGATTTCGCGGCCGACCACGAACTTCTGCAGATTGCCGCCCGACAGGCTGACCGCCTCGGGATCGCGCTTGGCCTTGCGCACGTCGAACGCCTTGGTGGTGTTGTCGACCACTGCGAGCATCGCGCCGTGGTCGATGAAGCCGTGATGCACCATGCCGCTGGAGGCGTGCCCGGTGAGCAGCGCATTGTCCGACAGCTTCATGCGCGGCGCGGTGCCGTGGCCGAGCCGCTCCTCCGGCACGAAGGCGACGCCGAGCCGGCGCCGTTCGTTGATCGAGGCGCGCCCGGCCGCCTGGCCGTCGATGACGATGTTGTCGGCATTGGGCGAGAGCGCGCTCGCCCGACATCGCGGCGAACAATTCGTCCTGCCCGTTGCCGGAGACGCCGGCGATGCCGACGATTTCGCCGGCCCGCACTTCGAGCGAGACCTGTCTTGCAGCCGCACGCCGTGGGGATCGTCCGGCTCGAGCGTGAGGTCGTGGACGACGAACCGCGGCACCCCGGTCTTGCGCCCGGCCGCCGCCCGCACCTCGCCGATGTCGGCGCCGACCATCATGCGGGCCAGCGAAGCCGCGGTTTCGCGGCGCGGATCGCAGGTCGAGATCTTCTTGCCGCCGCGCAGGATGGTCGCGGTGTCGCACAGCGCCTTCACCTCATCGAGCTTGTGGGAGATGTAGAGGATGGCGCGGCCCTCGCTCTTGAGGCGGCGCAGCGTGATGAAGAGCTGGTCGCACTCCTGGGGCGTCAGCACCGAGGTCGGTTCGTCGAGAATGAGGAGCTTCGGGTTCTGCATCAGCGCCCGCACGATCTCGATGCGCTGGCGCTCGCCGACCGAGAGCCGCCACACCTCGCGATGGGGCTCCAGCGGCAGCCCGTAGTCATGGGAGAGATCGGCAAGCCGCTTCGACATCGCGGCGAACGGCTCGCCGGTCGACAGGCCGAGCGCCACGTTCTCGGCGACGGTCAGGTTCTCGAACAGGGAGAAATGCTGGAACACCATGCCGATGCCAAGTGTCGCGCGCCGCCGAAGGACCGGACAGCACCACCTTGCGGCCCATCCAGAGGATGTCGCCCGAGGTCGGCTGCAGCAGCCCGTAGATGATCTTGACGAGGGTGGACTTGCCGGCGCCGTTCTCGCCGAGCAGCGCGTGGGTCTCGGTCGCGAACAGATCGAGGTCGATGTGGTCGTTGGCCGCGAAGGTGCCGAACCGCTTGGTGATCTGCACCACCGACAGCAGCGGCTCGCGCGCGGGCGGCGGAGGCGAGGATCGAATCACGCGAGGTCTGGTCAAGCATGCGTGGCACCGACGAACGGCGCCAACGCCATGACGAGACTTACCCCCACATGGCCGGCGCCGAATGATTTGTCGAGCCCGCGGAACGCGGTATTGGCGCGGTCGTTCGAATTGGCCATCATCTGCTCCGCCTCGGCCAGCGCCGGCCGCTCCAGCACACGGCCCGCGATGGTGCCGGGAAATCGCCAGCCGGGCCGCACCACCATACGGGCCCAGGCCTCCCGTGGGCTCGCCCCGGGGAGCTTCGCAAGCGTCCCCAGCGCGGCGGCGCCGTGCTCGGTGACGAAACGTTCGATCGTGGGCCACGTCAGTGTCATTGTGGTCTCAATGCTGCGCCATGGCGGCTATGGCATGCAAGATCGATTCCGGTGTCGCCGGCGCATCCCAGGCACCGGCTGCCCCGGCGCCAGGCTGTGGATGGCGTCAGCGATCGCGCTAAACACCGACAGCCCCAGCATCAGGAGCGGTTCGCCCACCGCCTTGGAGCGATAGATGGTGTTTTCCCGCTTGGAACCGTCGAAGAGCGCCATGCGAAAATCCGGCGGCACATCGGAAGCGCGGGGAATCTTGTAGGTCGAGGGCGCGTGAGTGAGGCGCCGGCCGTTGTCGCTGAACACCAATTCCTCGCTGGTGAGCCGGCCCATACCCTGAACGAAGCCGCCCACGATCTGGCTGATGATGTCGATTGCAGGATTGAGCGAGCGGCTGACGTCGTGAAGGATATAGTCCCAATGCACTTTCATCTTTCGGCGGCGTAGGCGATGAGCCGCGCCTTGATGGTCGACCGGCGACTCGCGCCGCCATGCCGCTGAGATCGGTGCCTGAGGAGGCCCTGGTCGCCGAGGTGCTGCTGGGCACCTTGGCGGTGCTCGTCGACGTGATCCTGACTTTGTCGAGGTCGATGCCGAACTCCTCCGCCACCACCTTGCCACAACCTGGGCGATCTTGACGAACAGCCACTGCCCCATCTCGGAGTCGCCGCAATTGAGGTGAACCGAGCCGTGCTGGTTGACGTGAAAGCTCGTGGTAAAGGTGATGTCGAGCGTGATCGGCGGGAGCGCGAATTTCCTGGTAACAAATAACCTTATATCCTTTTGAACATAACGAACGCGATTTCGATTCGAAGGTGCCGATGCGCCGGGGCTTGCGACGCAGATTTATCGAGGATTCCCGCCGGTTAGGCCCAAAAAATGTTGCGTTTATGTCACATCGGCCGGGAAAAACGTAACGGCTTCAAGGCGAAGATTATTTTTTAGGCACTCGAAAAATGCACCTTATACCGGCGTTGCCGACCGCCGGATGGTTCCAGCGTCGGATAGTTAACATATTGCAACACGGGGCTTTTTCATTAGAATCGCAGTAAACTGTGAACGCCCATTGAGGGCCAAAGTGGAACGTGGCGCGCCAAATGCTGCTCCGATCGACAGTTCCGATGTCAACAGCCGGTTAAAAATGAGGCTTCAAATCGGCGGGGTCTCTCGCCAGTGTGTCCTCATGTGAGACAGATCGCGGCTCACTTTCGGCTCACTTTTCGGGGGATCAAGATGTTACTCAGGAATAAATCAGTAGTTGCCAAGCCGGCTGCGATGGCTGTCGCGTTAGCGGCCACCACGCTGGCAGGCGCAGCGTTCGCGGCGGACATGACCATGCCGCTCAAGGCTCCTCCGCCGGTGGTGGCGCCGTTCTTTCTCGTGAACGACACCTCGGTCAGTTTCACCTGGTACCCGAACGCGACCGATCCGGGCGTTTGCGCGGGCAACACCGGCAACTTTCCGGTCGCGGGTGCCAACAACAAAGACGGATTTTGCCAGGGCAGCAGCAACGGCTTCAGCAAATACCAAGGATCGGTCACGCACTTCGACGTGTGGGGCTACGGCACCAACTTCTTCAACGTCGACTACATCAAGTCGGACGGCCACGATCCGATCGGCGGCGTCGCCGGCGCCGCCGGCTCTGCCGAAGTCTACGCTTTCGGTCGCAGTACGCTCAGCGGCAACGCGTTGACCAGCAGCAAGTGGTTCAGCAGTTGGTTCTTCAAGGACATCGGTCTGGAGTTTGGCGGTGATGCCAACACCGAGAACAACCAGCTCTCGCCCGAGGTGAGAAAGCTCGATCTCGGCTTGGCGTTCACCTTCAACCTGCCAGGCACCGTCGTGCTCGGCGTGTTGGCCCAGAAGGAATGGAACCACAACTCGTTCCTGTCTTGCGGCGTGCAGGGCAGTGTCGGCACCTTCGCTTGCAACGGTCCGGCCGGCCTGCAGTTCAACGGCGACCGCGAGTTCCATTGGGCACCGCGCCTCGAATTGGCTCTGTCCGAGCCGCTGTCGTTCCTCCCGTGGCCGATCACCTGGAACGGCTTCACCGGCGTAACCTTCCCGAAGGGCACCGGCGTCTCGACGGCAAACCTCGCGGCAGCAGGTACCGGCTTGACCCCGTGGAACGTCGGCACCGCCGTAACCAAGACGGAAGTATTCGAAGACAACCGCTTGGTCCTCGACATATCGAAGGTGTGGTGGGGCAAGGCGGGCATCTGGGACGGCTATGTCGGCTGGCGCTACTGGTACAACAAGTTTGGTACCAACCATAACACTGGCGACTTCGCGAACTCCGGTTGCAACCAAGTCGGCACGCTCGGTTGCGCCCCCGGAAGCTCGATCGAAAGCACCGTCTACATCGGCACGACCTATCACTTCAAGTAGACGCCAATCCCAAGGATTGCTGACGTGAGCGACATGCCCGGCCTTGTGCCGGGCATGATCTTTTTTGGGAACTGAAATCGGGCTGGGTGATTTGCCAAGGAACGGAGTATAAATCCGACCTCTCCAAAGAATGGAGCGAGCCATGAAAATCACCCTGTCGTCCTTGACGCTCGCAGCCGGAATCGCGTTGGCAAGCCCGGCAAGCGCGGGCGGGGGCGCACCAGCCCAGTTGATGCCGCCGTATCCGTATCCCAGCTATTGTGCGCCGTGTTTGGGTCGCGCGGACGTGATCCCCGAGCGCCCCGTTGTCGCCCGGCGCCACGTGGCGAGCCACCATGCGCGCACTAAAGCGACTGGCGAAGCCTCAAAGTAACGCTGCCGCCGCCTCTGCGGATGTCCGGTTTCGGCGGCCGAATTGCCGAACTCAATATTTGATCTTGTCGGGCTTCGCGGCCCATTCGGCGAACGGAACATGGGACTGTGCCGTGCGCAGATTGATGCCCGGGATGCTGCGCGCCGCCGGCGCGAGCGGAATTTCACGATAGATGAATTCGTCGTCAAAGCCGATCGCCGCGGCCTCCTCGCGGGTGTTGGCGAAATACAGCGTGCGGAACCGACCCCAGTAGATGGCCCCGAGACACATCGGGCACGGCTCGCAACTCGCGTAGATTTCGCAATCCGACAGGTTGAAGGTGGCGAGCTTGGCGCAGGCGCGGCGAATGGCGACGACTTCGGCGTGCGCGGTGGGGTCGTTGGTCGACATCACCTCGTTCCAGCCCTCGGCCACAACCTCGCCGTCGCGCACGATCACGGCCCCGAACGGCCCGCCCTTGTTGGCGCGCATGCGTTCGAGAGCGAGATCGATGGCGCGTTGCATGAAATCTTCGTTTGTCATGAGCCTCTCACGGCATTTGGCGTGGCATTGGGCGCGAGCGGACAAACTCTCCCCGAATTTGCCTTCGCCTAATGAAGCTTGTCCGGCGAATTGCGTCCGCCGAATCCAATTCAAATGGAACGCTGTGCGCGATGCAAGAAGGTTGCACTATGCAAAAAGGATTGGGGGATCAATGCCCGGCCATGTGCATGCCGATCGTCGCCCGGTCGGTCTCGCCGATCGGTGCGATGTAATTGATGGTACCTTCCGACATCACGGCAACGCGGTCGGCGAGCTCGAGGATTTCGTCAAGGTCTTCCGACACCAGCAGCACCGCGGCACCGCGGTTGCGCTGCTCCATGATCTGGGAGCGGATCTCGACCACCGAGGCGAAATCGAGCCCAAAGCATGGATTGGCGACGATGAGCACGTCGACGTCTCCGGAGAGTTCCCGCGCCAGTACGGCGCGCTGGACGTTGCCGCCCGACAAGTCGGCGATCGCGGCCTCGGGCGATGATGTTTTTACGCGATAGCGCGCGATCAGTTCGCGCGCTTTGGCCCGCATCGGGCCGGGCGACAGCCACCAGCCGAACTTCGCGGACGGCGGCCGGTCGAAGCTGCGGAATGCCATGTTCTCCGCCACCGTCATGCGCGGCACGGTGGCGTTCTTCAGCGGCTCCTCGGGAAGCCCGAACACCTTGAGTTTGTAGAAGCGATCGCGCGTCGGCTCGAATGGCTCCTTCTTGATCAGGATGCGGCCGTCGCTGAGCGGGCGCTGTCCGGACAGCACCTCGACAAGCTGGGACTGACCGTTTCCGGAGACGCCGGCAATGCCGACGATCTCGCCGGCGTGGACCTTGAGATTGACCTTTTCCAGCGCCGGAAGCCCGTCGTCATCATCGGCGTAAAGTGCGGCAAGCTCGAGCGTGACTTCGCCGGGCGGCCGGTTGGCGCGCACCGCGCGGTCGCGGATGGTGGTATCGCCGATCATCATCCGCGCCATGGCGTCGGTGGTAAGCTCCGAGACCTTGCCGCCGCCGACCTTCCGGCCGCGGCGAAGCACCGTGACACCGTCGGCGAAAGCCAGCACCTCGCGGAACTTGTGGGTGATCATGATGACGGTGACTTCCTTACGGGCCGCCATGCCCTTGAGGAGCCCCAGCATCTCGTCGGCTTCGGCCGGCGTCAGCACCGAGGTCGGCTCATCGAGAATGAGCAGGTGCTGGTCGAGATAGAGCAGCTTGAGGATTTCGAGCTTCTGTTTTTCGCCCGCCGCGAGCGTCGACACCGGCACGTCGAGCCGTACCCGGAACGGCATGCGGTTGAGAAACTCCTCGAGCCCGCGCTTCTCCTTCTTCCAATCGATCACGAACGGCGCGTCGGCGCGGCTGATGACGAGATTTTCCGCTCCGGTGAGCGACGGCACCAGGGTGAAATGCTGATAAACCATGCCGATGCCGAGCGCGCGGGCGTCGCGCGGATTGCGGATCGTGACCTCCTCGCCGTTGAGCTTCACATGCCCCTTGTCCGGCGAATAAAACCCCATGATGCATTTGACGAGCGTCGACTTGCCGGCGCCGTTCTCGCCGAGCAGAGCGTGAAAAGCGCCGGCCGGTACTGAAATCGATACGTCATCGAGTGCCACCAGCGGCCCGAAGATCTTGGTCATACCGATGGTTTCGAGCGAGAGTGCGCGCACTTGGTCGTGTGACGTTGCGGGCGGGGACAATTGCTCGGCGACACTCACGGCAGGTTCTCCAGGCAAGCTTTTGAGGAGGCGACCGCGCCGAACACACCGCCTTGCATCTTGACCATGGCGATGGCGGCGAGGTGGTTGTTGTAGTCGGTTGCGGCGCAGCAATCCTCCAGCAGCAGGCATTCGAAGCCGCGATCATTGGCCTCGCGCATGGTGGTGTGCACGCACACGTCGGTGGTGATGCCGGAGAGCATGATGTTGCGGATGCCGCGGGTGCGCAGCATCAATTCGAGATCGGTAGCGCAGAACGAGCCCTTGCCGGGCTTGTCGATGATCGGCTCTCCCGCCACGGGATAGAGGTCCGGAATGATGTCCCAGCCGGGCTCCCCGCGCACCAGGATGCGGCCGCATGGGCCCGGATCACCGATGCCGGCGCCGATGCGCCGGGAACGCCAGCGTTTATTGTCCGGCAGGTCGCTTAGATCGGGGCGATGGCCTTCGCGGGTATGGATGATGTGATAGCCGTTGGCGCGCACCTTCCCCAGCATGGCGCGGATCGGCTCGATCGGTGCACGGGTGAGGGCAAGATCGTAGCCCATCAAATCCACGTAACCGCCCTTGCCGCAAAAATCCGTCTGCATGTCGATGATGATGAGAGCGGTGTTCTGGGGCGTGAGATCGCCGTCGAACGGCCACGGATACGGTTCGGCTGGTATGGTGTTCATGGTCATTCCGCCGCACGGTCGAGACGTTCGCCGTAGCGGCGCGTCGGCTTCGGAAACCCGCAGGAGGTGCCGTCGACGTGTTGGACCTCGTTCTCCCAAGGCACGCGGTAGCGCCCGGCGGCAAGGTCCTGCATGTAGGTGTAAGGACAATCCTGCGCGCCGCCCGCGACCGCCGTGAAGCCGCGATGGCCGAACTGGTAGATGTTGTTCTCCACCGACCAGTGCGCGCGCGCCTCGCGCACGAGATCCGGGCGCACTTCCGCCGTGATGATCTCGTCGACGCGCCCGTTCGTACCATGGGCCATGATGGTGCCGTCGAAGTTGACGATCATGCCTTCGCCCATCGAATCGAAAATGGCGTCCGAACCGCTCATGCAGACGTTGGCGGTGACCATAAGGTTGCAGAACGCGTTCGACTGATTGGTGAAACGCCAGGCGTCGCGGACCGGTGCCGTGTAGCCCGCCGTGCGGATCATGATCTCGGCGCCCTTGTAGGCGCATTCGCGCGCCATTTCGGGGAACATGCCGTCATGGCAGATGATCAGGCCGAGCTTGGCGCCGTTCGGGCCGGTGATGACCGGAATGCCGAGATCGCCCGGCTCCCACGGTTCGACCGGGACCCAGGGATGCATCTTGCGGTAATAGAGCTTGAGCTCGCCGCGATCGTCGATGATGAGGCCGGAGTTGTACGGATTGCCGCCAGGATTTTCCTCCATGATGGAGAAGCAGCCCCATATCTTATTGTCGAGGCAGGCCTGTTTGAAGGAGTCGACCTCGGGCCCGTCGAGTGAGCACATGATCTCCGGGCTGGTGGACATCGACAGGCCATGAAGCGCGTATTCGGGAAAGACGACGAGATCCATGGTCGGCATGCTGCGCCTCGCCTTGCCCACCATGGCGACGATGCGCTGGGCCTGCCAGGCGAGGTCGTCGGGCGTTGCAACGACGGGAAGCTGCAGTTGCACGAGGCCGATCACAACGCCGTTCGGCGTCTTGTTCAAGCCACCCAGTCCGCTCATCCTCGCCACCCGTTCATTTGGTGATGCTCAACTCGCCCGGGACCTCGCGCATCGCCTTCTTGGATCCGGCCGACGCGATCATGATCAGCAATGTGAGGATGTAAGGCGCGGCGTTGAAGAAATAATAGCCCTGGGTGATGCCGACCGATTGCAGCGCCGGTCCGATGGCGCCGGCCGCTCCGAACAGCAGCGCCGCGATCACGCATTGTAACGGCTTCCAGCGGGCGAAAATCACGAGCGCGACTGCCATCAGGCCCTGGCCGGACGACAGGCCCTGGTTCCAGGAACCCGGATAAAACAGCGACAGGAAGGCGCCCCCGACGCCGGCCAGAAAGCCGCCGGTCGCGGTGGCGAGGAAACGCACCAGATCGACCGACACCCCCATCGCCTTGGCGGCGGGCGCGCTGTCTCCGGTCATGCGCACGATCAGGCCCCATCTGGTGTTGGCGAACGCCCACGACATCACGAAGGCGACGATCACGCCAACAATCAGCAACTGGTTGATCTGGAGCGCGGTCGCGATCTGCGCGTTGCCGGTCCACTCGCCGAGCGAAAACGAGCCGAGCCGCGGCGCCGAAGGCTGGATGTAGGCCTTGCCGAAAAAGAACGCCAAGCCGGTACCGAACAACATCATCGCAATGCCGATGGCGATGTCGTTGACCTTGGGCAGCTTGCACACATAGCCGTGGATGCTGCCGAGAAAAACCCCGGCACCGCCCGCCGCGAGGAACGCCGAGCCAGGGCGAGCCGGTGTGATACGAGGTCGCGTAGGCCGTCATCGCGCCGAGCACCAGCGTGCCTTCAAGGCCGAGATTCACGCGGCCCGATTTTTCCGTCAGGCATTCTCCGAGCGCCACGAACATGAAAGGCGTCGACACGCGCAAAGCGCCGCCGACGATGGCGAGCAGCACGATGAGATAGGGATTGTCGCTCATTTGCGAGGGCTCATTAGCGGGGGCTGCGGGGCGCCGGTCGGCAACGTCTCATGTACGGTCCGCGGTGGCGGACACCTGGAATATCTTGAAGCGCCCGTAGAGCGTCTCGGACACCAGCAGCACCACGAAGGTCAGGCCCTCCAGAACCAACACGGTGGCATCGGGCAGGTCCATGCGGCGCTGCACGAGGCCGCCGGAGGCGACGAGGCCGCCGAACATGATGGCGACCGGAATGATGGCGAGCGGATTTTGGCGGGCCAGGAACGCCACCAAGATGCCGGTGAAGCCGTAGCCGGCGACCAGCGACGCGTTGGCGCGCCCTTGGATGGCGGCGACCTCGTAAAAGCCCGCAAGCCCGGCGCAAGCGCCGGCGATCATGGTGCAGATCACGATGAGCTTGCCGACCGGCAGGCCCTGCGCCAGGGCGGCGCGCGGATTGCCGCCGGTGACCCGCACCGCAAAGCCGAACGTGGTGCGCGACATCAGGACGTACAGCAAGACGGCAACGATGATGCCGGCCGCGAAGCCCCAATGCACATCGGTGCCCGGCATCTTGCCGACCATGTAGTCGTCCCCGATCGGCATGGTCGAGGGCTTGTTGGGATTGCTGAGATCGCGCAACGAGCCTTCAACGAAGAAGTTCATGATCGCGATGCCGATATAGGCAAGCAGCAATGAGGAGATCGTTTCGTTGACGCCGCGGGCGTAGCGCAGATAGCCGGCGATACCGAACCAGCACGCACCGGTGAATGCGCCGAGCACCGCCATCACGATCAACGTCAGCATCGGCGAGGCGTGGCCCACCACGAATGGAATGGCGACGATCGCGGAAACGAAGCCGCCCAGCACGAGCGCCCCCTCCCCTCCGATCATGATGAGCCCGATCCTCGCCGGTATCGCAACCGCGAGCGCGGTCAGGATCAACGGCGCCGAGCGTTGCAGCGTGTTCTGAATCGAGAACGCGGTGCCGAAGCCGCCGCGCTCGACCAGCTCGAAAAACTCGATCGGTGACTTGCCGAGCGCGAGGAGGAATATCGAGAACAGGAAGGCGGACACCAGGAGGGCGAACAGCGGGATCGCCACATATTCCGCGCCGCGGCGGATTCTGATCGACAGATCGCCACGGACGGCAGGTGAGCTGATGAGCGCCGGGCTTAGCGGTTCGGAAACGTTCGCCATATGTGTCTTTTTGCAATCGGAATGATCGGGACGTCGGAAAGCGCCGCGCCCGGGAGGGTGCGGCGCTTGATGTTGCGGGGCGTTTCGGCTCAGGTGAGGGAGCCGCTGACGCCTTCGAGCAGGTAATTCATCTGGTCGAGATAGGGGTCGAGATTGTCGTAGGACTTGTCGATGACAACCTTGCCGGTCTTGTTGTCCTTGAGCGGACCGACATAGATAGGCTTCTTGGCGCGCAGATCGGCCATCGCCTCGGTTGCTGCCTTGCGGGACGCTTCGCTTGCGCCGGCGCCGAACGGCGAGTTGCGCACCATGTCGGCCTCGTAGCCGCCGGCCACCATGTTCGGCAGCGGCTTGCCGGCTGCGAGATCGGTGGCGTAGCTCTTGTAGATGGTCTCCCACTTGTATTCTGCGCCGGTGATGAAGCCCTTGGGAGCGAGCGGGCTCTGGTCCGAATTATGGCCGCAGGTCTTGGCGCCGCGCTTCTCGGCGGTCTCGATCACGACCTTGGGACCGTCCACGTGGCAGGTGATGACGTCGTTGCCGGCGTCGACCAGGGCATTCACCGCCTCGGCCTCGCGCACCGGTAGCGACCAATCGCCGGTAAAGATGACCTGAACGGTTGCGTTCGGGTTGGTCTTCTTGGCGCCTAGCATGAAGGAGTTGATGTTGCTCAGCACTGAGGAGATCGGCTTCGCGGCGACGAAACCGAGCTTGTTGGACTTGGTCGCCAATCCTGCCGCCACGCCGTCCACATAATGGGCCTGGTTGAGATAGCCGAAATAGCTGCCGAGATTTTTCGGATGCTTGTCCTTGTTCCAGAGCGGTGCCGCATGGCGCCATTGGACCTTTGCATATTTTTTAGCCAAGTCGACCATGAATGGGTCAAAATAACCGAAGGACGTGCCCAGGATGATGTTCGCGCCGTCGAGATTGACCATGGACTCCATGGTCTTGGAGCAGGCATCGGTCTCCGGAACGTTCTCTTCTTCGACCGCCTTAACGCCCGGCAGCGTCTTTAGCGCCTTGACGGCTACCGCATGTGCTTGATTCCAACCGAAATCATCCTTCGGTCCGACATACACGATGCCGATCATGACGTCGGCGGCAAGCGCGACCCGCGCCCCCGAGCCGGCAACGACCAAGCCGGCGCCGACCCCCTTCAGGAGTTCCCGGCGGTCAAATCTAATTAGCGTCATGTGTTCCTCTCCTCGCGGCTTCGAAGCGCCCAAGCGTTCGCCGTGCGCCGGTTTTGCAAAGCTTATGCCACGCCGCCTCCGGCCCATCGCCGCACTGCGGTGGCAACCCCGGCATGGCTCTTGCCCGCAACGGCGGTCGCAACCGAGGTGATCCAATGCCCGAAATTCCCATCATCGACGTCCGCCCTCTGCATAATGGCGCAACGGATTTGGCCGCTGTGTCACGCGCGGTCGGCCACGCCTGCCGTGAGACCGGCTTCTTCTACGTAGTCGGTCACGGCATCGCGCCCGAGTTGGTGCGGCGTGTGTTCGCGCTCTCGCAGCAATTCTTCGGGATGCCGCTAGCGCAAAAGGAGCGCGCCGCGTTTTCCGGGCCGTCAGGCAACCGCGGCTGGATCAGGCTCGGCAACGAGACGCTCGATCCCGGCAAGCCGTTCGACATGAAGGAGGCGTTCAATATCGGGCTCGAGCTTCCCCCCGATGATCCCGACATTGTCGCCGGCAAGCCGTTTCGCGGGCGCAATGTCTGGCCCGAACTCGCCGATTTTCGCGCCACCATGCTCGCCTATTTCGACGCGTGCTGGGGACTTGGGCGCACGCTCCACCATGCCTTCGCAATCGACCTCGATCTGCCGCCCGACTATTTCGCCACCACGTTCGACCGGCCGATGGCGACCCTGCGCCTCCTGCACTATCCGCCCGCGCCGCCGCGCATCCAGGACGGCCAACTGGGCGCCGGCGTCCACACCGACTACGGCAACGTCACCCTGCTCGCCACCGATGACGTCGGTGGCCTCATGGTGCGCCACCGTTCAGGGGAATGGATCAAGGCGCCGGTGATCGCCGACGCGCTGGTGTGCAATATCGGCGACTGCCTGATGCGGTGGACTAACGACGTCTACGTATCGACGCCGCACAAGGTCGAAAATCCGCCCGGCCGCGACCGCTATTCGGTGGCGTTCTTCCTCGATCCCAACCCGGACGTCGAGGTGGCGTGTCTGCCGACCTGTGTCGCCCCCGGCAGCGCACCCAAATACGAGCCGATCACAGCGGGGGATTTTCTCCACTCGCGGCTCGCGCCGACTTACGCGCACGCCCGGAATTGAGGAACGGCGGCGGAAAGCATCCCGGTCAGTACCGCCGTTTGTTGAAATACCGCAGATCCGGCAAACGCTATCTGGCTCGGGGACAGAGCAGGAGCCTGATAAAGCCGGCCATCGCTGACCCTGCGAGGTGGAGACCGCCCGAATATACCCCGGTTGGGATTCTACTCCGGCTATCCGCTGCGGATATCCTGCTGCAAAAGAAGCCGGCGCCGAGGTAAAAATATCCGGCGGCGCATTCACCGACGATCGAGAGTTGACCAGGGAGGAACAACCGATGAGCTCCGCGGATTCGGTTTCGCGTCGCGATGCCCTCGCGTTGCTGGGAGCGATGGCTGCCATGCGAAGCGCCGGCGCGGCCGAGACGGCGCTGCTGCAACCGGTCTCCCTCGATCACGTCAATATTCGCGTGGCGAGCGTCGCCAAATCGGCGGAATTCTACACCGGACTGTTCGACACGCCGGTGCTCAGGAACCCGGCGCTCAGGGCCCGGCCGCAATCGCCGCCGAGCGAAGGCTTCTTTCTCAAATTCGGCGACGGCTATCTCGCCATATCGCAGGCGTTCGCTCCGGAGATGCCGGATCTCGATCACTATTCGGTCGGGCTTCGCGATTACGAGCAGGCAAAGCTGGCGGCGAAATTGCAGGCGAGCGGCATCGCGGCCGAGTTGCGGTCCGTCGACATATGGGCGCGCGATCCTGACGGCAGCATTATCCAGTTGCGACCACCCGGCGGATGGGCACGCCAATCCGCCAAGCCATTTGAGGGACCGGCCCGCGTCGGGCCTGCATTGTCGCCGCTGTCGATGAGTCGCATCGGCATATTGACCGCGGACCTCGGTCGGACGGGCAGCTTCTATGACCACCTGTTCGGAACCGAGATCGCCTCCGCGGCTTCGAGCCGCTCGCGGTCCTTCACGACCGGCGACTCCGTCCTCGAACTGATTTCGGCGCCGTCACGTACGCCCGCCGGTCGCGGACTCGATCACATCCGGATCGCGGTCAAGGATTTCAGTATGGAATCGGCTACGCGCGTCCTGCGTGAGCGCGGAATCAAAGTCGACGGCGGGGCGGGTGCCGGATCGGTGCGCGTGGCCGATCCGGACGGGCTCGTGATCGAAATCGCGGCGGCAGGTTAGCCGCGCTGACGCCCTTATAGTAGCGCTTCGCGGCCTGTCGTTCACCATCGGCCGCGTCTGCTGACGAGCCTGAGAATGAGCAGGAGCACAATGGCGCCGATCGTGGCGGCGATGATGGCGGACACGATACCGGACCCAAGATGAAGTCCCAGCTTGGGCAGCAGCCAATCGCCGATAAAGGCGCCGATGATGCCGATGCAAAGGTCCGCCACGAGCCCAAAGCCGGTGCCCCTCACGATCTGACCGGCAAGCCAGCCGGCGATCAATCCGACCAGCAAAATGACAAGTAGACTTTCACCTGACATTGGAAATATTTCCTTCAAAAATGGGCGAGGCCCAAGGGAACGCCCGGAACCTTGAATGGTTCCGTTGCGCGTCGTCTATTTAATTCAGACAATGCCGATCGGCCTCGTGCCCAATGTCATGAAAGTTTTGCCGGGTGGGCCGGCGCGACGGGCAGAACAGGCATTCCAAGAAACCACCTGAATTCATGAATGTGCCATAGATGTGGCGTCAAACGTGTCGCCGAGCCGGCGCGCGAAACGGCGCGCGCGTGAAATTCTATCGACAAGGTTAGGAGATTTCGCCATGAAATTGTACATGCATCCGGTTTCCATGATGAGCCGGCCGGTCCGGCTGTTCATCGCGGACAATAAAATCGACGTCGACGAGCAGGTCGTCGACCTGATGACCGGCGAGCACATGAAGGATTCCTACGCGTCGATCAATCCGAATTCCATGGTGCCAATGCTTGAAGACGGCGACTTCCGCCTCACCGAAAGCTCGGCGATTCTCAAATATCTCGCCGAGAAGATCGGCTCGCCGGCGTACCCGAAGGACCTCAAGCAGCGTGCCAAGGTCAACGAGGTCATGGACTGGCTTAACACCAACTTCTACCGCGATTACGGCTACGGCCTTTGCTACCCGCAGATTTTCCCGAACCACAAGCGCCGCAGCGACGAGGCCCATGCGGCAACCCTGGAGTGGGCGAAGGGCAACACCAAAAGGTGGCTCAAGTTGCTCAACGATCATTGGATCGGTCCCAAGAGATCCTATCTCTGCGGCGACCAGATCACCATTGCGGATTATTTCGGCGCCGGGCTGGTCACGTTGGGCGAGGTCATTCGCGTCGATTTCTCCCAATATCCGAACATCCAGCGCTGGCTTGACACGGTGAAGAAGCAGCCGAGTTGGCCAAAGGTCAATGAGGTGTTCTACGGGCTGGTCGAATCCGTCAAGGCAAAGCCGTTCCACGCGATCTGAGCCTGGTCGGCGGCCCGCGGGCACAATGAGGAGGAAGATGTCATGAGCTTCTTTCCCGGAAAAGACCCCTCCGCCGGCGACACTTTCCAATGCGATGCAATCGAGCGCGTCGTCGTGCCGCGCTCGGTTGATCTCGGGGATTTCGCGGTGCAGCGCGCGTTGCCGTCGGCGCAATCGCGCATGGTCGGCCCGTTCATTTTCTTCGATCATTTCGGTCCGGCGGAATTCCGTTCCGGACGCGGTCTCGACGTGCGGCCGCATCCGCATATCGGGCTCGCCACCGTCACCTATCTGTTCGACGGCGAGATCATGCACCGCGACAGCCTCGGCACCGTGGCTGCGATCCGGCCCGGCGAGGTCAACTGGATGGTGGCGGGGCGCGGCATCGTGCATTCGGAACGGACCGGGGCAGAGCGGCGCGTGGCCGGCGATCATCTCCATGGGCTGCAATGCTGGGTGGCGCTGCCGGCCGCCCAGGAGGAGATCGAGCCGAACTTTGCGCACTACGGCACGGACGCATTCCCGATGGTGTCCGGCGACGGCAAGACCGTGCGCATCGTGGTCGGCGCACTATACGGACAGCGCTCGTCGGTCGCTACCAACTCGGAAACCATCCTTGCCGATGCCATGTTGACTGCCGGCGCAACGCTGCCGCTCGACGCCGACCATGAGGAGCGGGCGATCTATGTCGTCGCCGGCGAGATCGACATCATGGGCGACCGTTTCGGCGAGCATCGGCTCCTGGTATTCCGCCCCGGCGATCGGGTCACCATCAAGGCCGTGACGGATGCACACATCGTCGTCCTCGGCGGCGCCGCCATGGATGGGCCGCGGCATATCTGGTGGAACTTCGTCTCCTCGCGCCAGGACCGCATCGAACAGGCAAAGGCCGAATGGAAGGCGAAACGCTTTTCCATCGTGCCGGGCGACGAGGTCGAATTCATCCCGCTGCCCGAAGATCGCTGACGCAACATGGCACACGGGCTCTTTGTCGACGGCGTGTGGCGCACCCAGTGGCACGACACCGCCTCGACCGGCGGCCGCTTCGTCCCCACTGAGCCGGTCTTCCGCAATTGGATCACGCCGGACGGGAGCGCTGGTCCGTCGGGCGTGGGCGGCTTTGCGGCCGAGCGCGGGCGCTATCACCTCTACGTTTCGCTTGCCTGCCCCTATGCGCACCGCACGGTGATTTTTCGCGCCCTGAAGAAGCTCGAGGACGTCATCTCGATGTCGATCCTGGAGCCGGTCATGGGCGAGCAAGGCTGGGAGTTCGGCACCGGACCGGGCACGACTCCGGACACGGTCAACGGCAAACGGCGCCTGGGCGAAATCTATCTGCTCGCCGATCCGCGCTATACCGGCCGCGTCTCGGTGCCGGTCCTGTGGGACATGAAGCGGCGAACCATCGTCAACAACGAGTTGCCCGAAATCATCCGCATGCTCAATTCAGCGTTCGCGGCCCACGCCGACGATCGCACCGACTATTACCCGCCGGCCCTGCGTGCCGAGATCGATCGCATCAATGCGCGGGTATACCAGGACGTGAATATCGGAGTCTATCGCGCCGGGTTCGCCTCCGCACAGGAGGCCTATGCGGAGGGTTGCCGCGCGGTGTTCGCGGCGCTGGATTGGATCGAGGACCTGCTGTCACGCCACCGCTTTCTCGTCGGGGCGCGCCTCACTGAGGCCGACTGGCGCCTGTTCACGACGCTGCTGCGGTTCGATGCTGTTTATTACAGCCATTTCAAATGCAATCTGCGCCGCATCGTCGACTATCCCAACCTGTCGAATTACCTGCGCGACCTCTATCAGGTGCCCGGAATTGCCGAGACCGCGAACATGGATCACATCAAGCGGCACTATTACATGAGCATGACGGCCATCAATCCGACCCGCATCGTGCCGCTCGGTCCGGAACAGAACTTCGCTGCGCCGCACGATCGCGGGCGGTTCGGATTGTCCTGAGGATCGCTGGGCCAGTCCGCGGAGGACTCCCCGACCTCGCACGCAATGGGGGCCTCGATCTAGAGACCAATCCGCATATCTATTTTTTTTAAGAATCACCGCACAACGGCGTTGGCCGGGTTATTCACCCGGCCAACGCACCGATTATGCTTCAAATGCAAATTCCCGTCGTGCATTGACACTGCCTGCCGAGAAAAGGGACGTCCACGCAGATGCAAGGACCAGCGCACGTTTTGCTCCCACAGCAATCGTCGGACGGGTTGACGCCCTTAGTTGATTTGCCAGTTGAATCCTTCTCTCGGGCGACCGGCTTGGCTTGTATTGGTAACTTCATCGTTTGCTCCTGCCTGACCTTGGGCGAAAAAGCGAGGGCCGCTTGCGAGCCGGTGTATTTGCTTTGGTTTCGCGACGTGGCCCTTGCCGTGGTGTGGATAAACCTGCTCTAATCTTTATTAGAAGCAGTCACGACAATTGGAATATCCGTTCGTTGCGAGACAGGCCACGCCGCCGGGGATATCTCCGGACGCGAACAAAGCGCCACACGTTGCGACTGCGCCGAGACAACTGAACACATCGCAGGATGGCTGGACGCCAGGGGCCGGCGGTTGGACGCTCACTTCGCGACGAACAGCGGCAGCTTGATTTGGCAGTCTCATGACAAACTTCCTCCTTGATCAAGAAATCAGAAACGACGTCTCGTCTTACAGCGACCAGGAGCAGCGCGTCCGCTGCCCCGTTTCAAACGTTACAGACGGATGCACATAAGCTCTCGCAAACCGACTGGAGCGGACCGCCATGCGTGCGGCATGTGGTGAAGCATTGCGCGCAACTTGGAACTGATGCAGCAATCGTCGCAAAATTGATTGGATCGCGCGCTATCCCACGCGTCACCGGCCGCGCCTGGGTTGGAATTTTCATAGCCGAAGGCGGCAATGGCGGGCCTGAGCCCGCGGCTTCCGTCCTCTGGGTGCTTTGGCGGCGCTTGCGAGCAGCTCTCACTGGTTACCCCTTTCCGGCTTTATGCGCGGACATTGTTGAGATGAGGCGAGCCCCCTTACGGCTAGGGGTTCACGCCGAGCCGCAAACCTGTCTGCAAAGGCCCTCGCACATGGACCTGGCCGCTCCTTGCAAATTTTGACGACACTTCTCGACACAATCGGCGTAACAGAGGGTCGACGCGCCTATTTGGCCGAATATCGGGCCGTGCGTGGCGTTCCGAAGTACCGGCCTCGATTGCATCGGAAGTGTCATCATCGGGATGGAGCGCAACAGAGGCTTGTGCTCGACGCTGCGGTCAGGAGTGTATCGAACGCTATCTTTGCGGAGCGCTATCATGATCAAACTCTGCGAGTTGAGCTACGGACCGGACCAATCGTCACGGGGAGCACGTCGCTGACGTCGACGGTGAACCGGTAGATTCGGTTTGCGATGTTTCTATTGCGGGGATCGAAGAACGCCACTTCGACATCGTAGCACTCCGAGTTCGGGGCGGCAGATCGGACTCTTTTTAACTGTGATGGTGTCAAGATCCAGGTTCTGCTCGGTGGCACTGCTAACGACCGCCGCGGCTTGAAAAGCGTTGGTTGCCGCATAGTTCTGCGCTCGATCCTCGGCGGTGATTCCGAGGTTGCGCAGATCGTAGTAGATTTGATTCAAGAAATCGGTCAGGCCGGATGCCCGTGCGTCATAGGCCGTTTGCGCATCTTCGGCCTCGGGACGGGGGCCCAGCACGTGCGCGACCAACGGCTGCGTAGCCCAAGAGTGCATGCCCCGGATTGTCGGCACGATCACCGGCACGGTCTGCCCCGATTGCAGCCGCGTGCTGCCGGCGATCACGCCGGGGATTGAAACGATGTCGACGCCTTCGTGCTGTTGTCCGTTGAGAAACTCACGCAATCGCTCATAGCCGCTTGCCGCATAGGGGCCGGCAGGCTGGATCGCGTAGATCGGAGTAGCGTCGAGGTTGAGTGTCCAGATTATCGACGGGGCGTCCTCCGGATAGCTGCCAAGATAGCTCAGCAATTGGTCCGGAATGGATGGGTTGTTTGCGCTGTCCGGCATCGCCTGAATAAACGAGTCTCGCCGCGCTTCCGATCCAAAATCATAGCCCAGCTTTCCAAGCACATAAACCAAGCTTGGCTTCGCGCTAGCGCCGCCACAGTTGCATTGTGCGCCGCCGCCGCATCCGCAATCCGACAGGGTGACTTGGCCAAGCGACCGCGGTAACGGTGCGGAAGATGGTTGAGACCGTGCTCCAATGTCGGACGCCGCCGCCGATGCAGAGAGCGCAGCAACGCCCGTCGTATCTTCCGACATCCGTACTGCGCGATCTGCGACTGTGGCGGCAGCAGCCGCGACTCCGCCGCTACTTTGAATACTCATCTCCTCGGTATCCGGTCGTGAGACCTCCGAGGCTGAGAGCTTTATTGCTTCGCTCATATCCATATCTCCCCATCCGAGTTCTTCGATAACCGCTTGGACGTTTAGCCGACCGGCCAGGAACCTCCGACAGCCGTCAGCATCAACCGGCAGGCATGGCGCTGCAGTCTTCAAAAGTGCTGCACAAATTGCGTAAGGATTCGCCACAAAGCCACGCTTGACCTGCATGCTCACCAAGAGACCGACGAGCCCCGAGACAAATGGCGTGGCAAAGCTGGTACCGCTCTTGCGCGCGACGCCCCCCCCGGGGCTCGCCCCGAGGACATTCGCGCCGGGCGCCAGGATGCCCCGGCTGCGATAAGCCGTTCCCCAATTGCTGGAGGCTAGCGGCTCTCCGGCGTCGTCCATCGCTCCCACGGCGAGTACGGACGGGGCGGCCGCCGGTATATGCAGACACTCGCATCCATCATTCCCGGCAGCCGCGACTATGAGTATGTTGCGCTCAGCGCAACTGGTTATGGCTTGTGCCAGAATTGGTTCGGGGTCGCCCGACGGCACCAGTTGGCCGCCGCTGATGTTGATGATGTGGGCGCCGTTCTCGATTGAGGTCAGGATGGCGCGCGCCAAGTCGAGTTGCGAGCACGTCGGGCTCTCGCCTGCTTCGTCCACAAAGATCGGCACCAGCAGCCCGCGACAGAATGGAGCAATTCCCTCCACAGGGCTTCCCGGCTGCCCGAAGATGATGCTCGCGACGTGTGTCCCGTGTGCGGAAGCTTGGCCGTTGGATGAAACGTCCTGCGCCAAGGTTTGCAGTGTGGTCAGCGTTGCTCCCTGAAAGCAGGGGTGGGAGCAATCGACCGGTCCGTCAAGAACCGCTATGCACACCGCGCCGTCGCCCTGGCCCAGGCTCCGTACGATTTTCCGATCAAGGTTGGTTGCCCTCACGCGGCATCCCCAAAGTGCGCAATTAAAAGTCGTAATTTATTTTTACACAATTATAAGTAGAATTTAATTGCTACCTTTTGTCAATATCAATAAATTTGACAATCTTAAGTCGGTGGAGGCGCGCCAATCATAGGGAGGCTAACATGCGCTATGATCGTTTGATCGTTGCAGTTGCGGTGGCGGCGCATGCGATGCCAATCGGCAAAGCATGGGCGCTCGACAATGCAAAGTATTTCGATCTGGAGGGTCAGCGGGCACCGCTGGAGGACCGGGGGCTTCCCGATCGGCCGTTATTCGGAAACGCCAAGCGGTGGGAGTTCGGGCAGATTCCGGGCGATCTGGTTTGCTACCAGAGATGTTTCGACAGATGTCACCAATTGCAACAGAACCTGTCTCGGCAATTATGTATTCCGCTTTGCAGGGATGTCTGTTCAAACAGGCGGCTAGGGGGTTCGGTCCTCTTTGTGAAGCATTGAGGTGGAGAAAACGATTTAGGCACTCGCGGAACGACTTCATCGCCGCCCCGCAGGGTACGGAGTTGCGCCGGCATTAGCCGCCACACGATTTTCAGCTCTTGGTGAGCGTCAACGAATAGCGCGGGTCGGCGGCCAGGCATTGGGCTTCCGGAAGACCCAGTTCCTTGCGCACGATGTTGGTGCCCAACACCATGGCGACCATCTTGTAGGTCGCGTGCCGCCGGCTCATGCCTTCGCGGCCCATGCCGCAATCGGACGAGATGATGAGCCGTTCGGGCGGAATGCTTCTCAGCGCCTCGCGGATCAGAGCCGCGACCTCGTCCGGGCGCTCGACCTGCAGCGTGTGGTGATCGACCACCCCGATGACGATCTTCTTGTCCTTGATCAACTTGCCGATTGCATCGAGGTCGCCCGTTCCTGACGAACAGGTCTCGAACGTCAACGCGTCGGCGTCGACCTGATTGAGCGCCTCGAGGGTCGGCTGGTAGCTCTGGATTTCCTTGAAGATACGCTGTTGCGATGGATTGCCCCAGCAGGTATGGCACCACACTTCGGTTTTGGCTCGCAACCCCTTCACGGTATTGTTGAAGACGCCGACGAGGTCCTGGACGTCGAGTTTGCCGAACGCCTTGCCGCGCACCGGCACCATGTGAATCTGCGGCTCTTCCATCTGGATGACCGGGCAGCCCGCATCGGCGAGATCGTTGAGTTCCTTGTTGAGGGCCTCGCTCAGCGCCATGGTGCGCTCGACCGGGTCCTTATAGTAGGTGTCGACCGCGGAAGCGGCGAGGAGTTCCGGCAGGATGGTGCCGAACTTGACCGGCCTCGTTGTCAAGCGTTGCGCCACCTTCCACATGGCGGCGTATTGCAGATTTCCCGGTCCTACCGGACCGACGATTCTCGGAAACACGCGGGCCTCGAGGAAATCGTGCAGGATGTGCCCACGCGGATAGGCAACCGCTCCGACATTGTAGATCGCCGGCTCCGCGACCGCGTTAAACCCGGCCATGTGGGTCAGCGGATAGCTCTGCCAGCTCATGCCGCCGACCTCCTCGTCGTAATGGGCATCGCCATCGGTGCAGATGTCGAGCCCCGCGGTCTCCTGCGCCCGCAGATGCACCGATACCGCGTCCTCGTATTGCTCGCGGTAACGGGCATTGACCATGGCTTCGAGAAAGCTCTTGGCACCAAGAACCGTGGTGTACCAAGACGGCCGCGGCAACGAACCGATGATCGACGTCGGCAGCATTTTTCCGGCTGATGCTTCGAACATTTTTCCATCCCGTTTTGGCTTTGACGTTCTAAGCGCCTGCGTAGCTGATACTGGGATTTGGTCTGAGCGAGAAGTGCGGATTCCCAGCGAGCGCGCGGCGCCGGCTTGCTTGTCTCGCGTACCGAACACTGGACTTCCCTGGGGCGGCGCGGCCCGTCCACTTTATCGCGGGATGGCCGCGTCATTGACGGGACGTTAACAGCCCGCCCTTACCTTGGGGCCGCGTTCAGCCCACTTGAGTATATTGACCGAAATGTCGCTGCCAGGCCCGATTCTCGTCATAACCGACCGCCCCGACCGCAGGCTCGTCACCGCGCTGTCGGCAGCCGGCGCCTTTCCGGTGGTGGAGAGCACCCTCGGCGAGGCGGCGGCCGCCATTGCCCGGATCGAGCCGGCGGCGGTGCTGTTTGCCGATGCGGACGCAGCGCCGGTCCAGAGCCTCGCGGACAGCCTGATGGACGCCATCGACGCCGTGCCGGGGCCGTTCATGCCGGTGGTGGCGCGGGTTGCCGAATGCGGCGCCACCATTCTCGACGTGTTGCCGATCAAGGTCGACGCGCCGTGCGAGCAGGTCATCGCCCGGCTCGGTTCAGCGCTGCGGGCGCGCACGCTCCACGCCACGGTGCTGCGCCGGATCGACACGCTGCGCAGCAACGGCGCCGACGTGCCGCAACTCGCCATAACCGATCCCCTCGACGACGCCACCATGATGGTGACCGGACGCGGACGCAGCTATCCGGCGCTGACCACCGCGGTCGGTGAGCGGGTCGGATTGATCGGGGCGTTATCGGTCGAGACCGCCGCGCATCATCTCAATAACCGCGACGTCGACGGCATCATCATCGGCGAGGGCTTCGGCCCCAGCACCATCGAGGCGTTCCTGACCGCCCTGATGGAGGATGCCCGGTTCCGCGACATGCCGGTCGGCATCGTGCCGGACCTCCCGGCCGGGATCGATCGCGGACGCTTCGCCGGCCTCGAGCCGGTCGGGGGCGAGCCGGAAGATATCGTCGCCCATATGCTGCCGCTGGTCCGCGTCCACGCCTTCTCGGCGCGGCTGCGCCGCCATATCGCCTCGCTCGATGCTCGCGGGATGATCGATCCGGAGACCGGTCTGTTCACCGCAACCGCGTTCGAGCGCGAAATGCCGCGGGCGATCCACGATTCCCATGAGCGCGGCATTCCGCTGTCGATCGCACGCTTCGCCTTTCCGGGCGAGCTTGGCCGCCGCACCCGCCTCGACGTGGCGCGGCTGGCGAGCCGGCTCATCCGCACCGTCGATTTTGCTTGCCAGGACCAGGACGGCGCCATCGTGGTGGTGTTCGCCGAATCGGCGCTGCGCCACGCCCATGTGGTGGCGCGGCGGATCGCGAGCGTGATGCGCCATACCGTACTTGACCGCGAGCAGGCGGACGGCAGCCGCCTTGAGCCGATGGTGACGCTCGCGTCCTTGAAGGCGACCGACACGCCCCACTCGCTGCTCGCACGCGTGTCGGAGCCCGCCACCGCGGCCGCGGAGTAATTCGGGGAGGTTCCCCTTTGGTGCCCGGCACATTATGTTCTCCTCGAAACGCGAGGAGAATCTGATGTCCGTAACCGTCCCTGCCCCGGCAAATGCGCTGCCGATCGACGTCATTTCCGACGTGGTGTGCCCGTGGTGCTTCATCGGCAAACGGCGGCTCGAAAAAGCCATCGCACTCAAGCCGGACATACCGGTGACGGTGCACTTCCGGCCGTATTTTCTGAACCCCTGGGTGCCCCGCGCCGGTATCAGCCGAACCGAGTATCTCACCACCAAGTTCGGCTCGGTGGAGCGCTACATGGCGAATGCTCCGCGGGTCGTTGCGGCGGCGCGCGCGGAAGGCCTCGCCTATAATCTCAATGACATTGCCCGCCAGCCCAACACCATCGATTGCCACCGGCTCATCCTGTGGGCGGGCGAGAGCGGCGATCCGGCCCGCATGAAGCAGCGCCTGATGGAGCTTTACTTCACCGAAGGCGCCGACCTCACCGACGCCGAGGTGCTGGTGCTGGCTGCGCTGGATTGCGGCATGGACGCCGACTTGGTGCGGCGGCGGCTGGCGAGCGAGGTCGACGTCAAGCGGGTTTCCGACGAAGCGGAGTCCGCCAAGAATGCCGGCATCGACGGCGTGCCGTGCTTCATCCTGGGCGGAACGCTCGCGGTGTCCGGAGCGCAGGCGCCGGACTATCTCGCCGACGCCATCGAGCGTGCCGCCACCGAATATGCCAAGCGCGCCATCGAGCCCGCCGAAACCGAGCCGGTGTAGCCGGGATCGCAGCACGTGTAGAGTGGCGCAGGCGTTCTCGGCGCCGTGCCCGTAGCGTTGCGGGGACGGCGTTGTTTTGGCCGCCACTTCTGTTACCGCAGAGGAATCCCAAGGTGCCGTCCGATATCGTGATGATGGACGCGGGTGCGCTCGCCGGTGCGATCCGCGCGCGAAAGGTGTCCTGCGTCGAGGTGATGAACGCCTATCTGGATCACATCGACCTGATCAATCCCAAGGTCAACGCGATCGTGGCGCTCCAGGACCACGCGGGCCTCATCGCGCAGGCGTGCGAGCGCGACCAACACCTCGCGCGCGGCGAGCCGGCCGGCCCGCTTCACGGCTTCCCCCACGCGGTCAAGGATCTCGCGCCCGTCAAGGGCATCCGTTTCACCATGGGTTCGCCGATCCTGACGGACAACGTGGCGGCCGCCGACAGCGTCATGGTGGCGCGGCTGCGTAAGGCCGGCGCGATCTTCATCGGCAAGACCAACACGCCGGAATTCGGGCTCGGCTCCAACACCTACAACCCGGTCTACGGCATCACCCGCAACGCCTATGACCAGTCCCGTTCCGCCGGCGGCAGCAGCGGCGGCGCCGCGGTGGCGCAGGCGCTGCGCATGCTGCCGGTCGCCGACGGCACCGATTATGCCGGCAGCCTGCGCAACCCGGCGGGCTGGAACAACGTGTTCGGCTTTCGCACCAGCATTGGCCGTGTGCCGGCCGATGGGCGCGACGCCTTCATGCCGACCATGGGGGTGATCGGCCCGATGGCGCGCAACGTTCCCGACCTCGCCATGCTGCTCGGCGTGCAAGCGGGCTACGACGCCCGCGTGCCGCTTTCGATCGGGCAAGACAACGGGATATTCGGTGGTCCGCTGGAGCGCGATTTCAAAGGTACGCGGATCGCGTGGGTCGGCGACTTCGATGGATTTATGCCCTACGAGGCCGGCGTGCTCGACGTCTGCAAGACGGCGCTGAGAACATTCGAAGCGCTGGGCTGCATCGTCGAGGAGGCGCGTCCCGATTTCTCCATGGAGGCGATGTGGCGCGCGTTCCTGCCGCTGCGCGCTTGGCAGACCGCCGGCCCGCTGCTCGCCCATTACCGCGATCCCGCCCGCCGCGCTCTGCTCAAGCCGGAGGCGATCTTCGAAATCGAGAGCGCGCTGAAGCTCTCCGCGCTCGACATCACCGCGGCGTCCACTGTGCGCACGCAATGGTACGAGGCGGTGCGGCGGTTCTTCGAGACCTATGACTATTTCATCATCCCGACCGCACAGCTGTTTCCATTCAACGCCGATATCCATTGGCCCAAGCAAATTGCCGGCACCGCGATGGAGACCTATCATGACTGGCAGAAGGGCGTGATCCCGGTCACCATGGCGGGCCTTCCGGCCTTGGCAGTGCCGGCGGGCTTCGGCGCCGCGGGCCTGCCGATGGGGCTCCAGATCGTCGGGCCCAATCGCGCCGAGCTTGCCTGCCTGCAACTCGCCCATGCCTATGACGGCGCTAGCGGCTGGACGAGGCAACGGCTGCCGCCTCTCATCGCCGCGCCGCAATGATCCGAAATTCAATCAGCGATCCCGCCTGAGCCGAGGAGGAGCCCCCATGAGCGCCCTGCCGCAACTGCGACGCACCGACAAGGCGATGGCGGAGGCGCACGCCCTCGACACCCTGGCGCGCGGTTTCTGCGGGCGGATCGCGACCATCGGGGCGGACGGTTGGCCCTATTGCGTGCCGCTTCTCTATGTGTGGGCGGATGGCGAGCTCGTGGTCCACAACGCCGCGGCGCGCGGCCATTTCCGGGCGAATGTCGATCACGACCAGCGCGTCTGCTTCGAGGTCGACGAACCCGGCAAGGTTTTCGATTACGCCCGCTTCGAATGCGATACCTCGGTCGCGTTTTCGAGTGTCGTCGTGTTCGGCATCATCAGGGTGGTCGAGGACGATGCCGCCAAGCGGCGGTTCTTCGATGCCCTGATGGCGAAATACGGCCGGGAGGATTCCGGCCGGCCGAAACATTTCTATCCGCGGCTGGACCAAATCACGCTCTACTCCATTAAGCCGGATCGCATCACCGGCAAGGAAACTCCGCTGCCGGCAGTGGCCGAGCAGTGGCCGGCGAAAGACCGGACCAAATCGCCGAGCGCAAGGCCGTAGCGGCGGCCCCACTGCCCTACCGGGCCCACCGCAGCGCCAACACCAGGATCGCGATCGCGGCGACCCACGATCCGGCGACACGCAGCACAATACCGTGCCACCGGCCGGCGAGCAGCGACGCAGCCACCGCGAGGAGCGCGAGCGCGATCACGCCGCCGCAGGCGGTGCCGAGCAACATCAATACGGCCGCGCCGAGCGAAGTCACCTCCGGCGGTGAATTCGAGCCCCAACGCAACGCCGATGATTGGTGCGAGCGGCGCCGCAAGCCACGCGGCCAGGCGCGGCACGGCTGCAGCGAAAACACCACAGGCGGCGGCCGCCGCCAGCAGCACGTCGCTGGCCGGCGTTTCGCCGATGCCCCACGCGATCGCCCCGAGGCCAATGACGAGGCCGAGCGCGAATGCCGCGACGATGGCGGCTCGCGGCCGCGCGCGACCAACCGCGACGCCGAGGCCGATGAGTGCCACCAGGTGTGCCGGCGTCCCCAGCGGGTGCAGCAATCCAGCCGCAAAGCTCGCGCCCGCGTCCATCACAAGGCGGCAGCGAGGAAAATTACTCCGGCCAGCGTGATCGCGGCGCCCGCGAGTTGTACGGCGACCCGGCCCTGCGGGCCACCGGCCGCGGCGCCGAGGCCGATGCCGGCAAGATGCAGGAGCCCGGTCGCAATCACGAACCCGGCCGAAAACGCGATGGCGTCGGCGCCTGGCGGCAGTTCGGCGCCGTGGGCATAGCCGTGGAAGATCGCAAATACCGCGACGATCGCAACCGCGACCGTAAGCGGGGCGCGGATCGCGAATGCCACCATCAGGCCGAGCACGATCGCCGACACCGCGATGCCGATTTCGACCCGCGGCACAGGAACGCCGGCAATCCCCAGCACGCCTCCCGCCGCCATTACCAGCGGAAAGGCGACCGGTAGCAGCCACAGAGCCGGCGCACCGAGCACTGTGCCCCACAGGCCGACCGCCACCATCGCGGCAACATGATCAGGTCCGGTCAGGGGATGCAGGAAGCCGCCAACAAAGCCTTGAGCGACATCGCCGCCGCCATGGGCAGTCGCCGGCGCGGCACCTGCCACCACACTTGCCGCCACACCTGCCGCAATCGTGCGCAGCACTGTCAGGATGAGCGGAATGGCTGGTCCTCCCGCGCCGGCGAACTCTCTCTGCGGAGCAAGCAGAACTACCGCCGGGGGCTCATTTCGGCACGTCGTCGTCGCCATCTGCCGCAGCCGTCGCGTAGAGATACCGCAGCAGGTTGATCTTGTCCTCGCGCGGCAGCGCCAGCACCGACTCATAGAATGAGATTACCAAGGTGCAGTAGGCCGGGAATTCCGTGGACGTCAGCTTGTCGCGTCCCAGCAAGTCGCGCTGCACCGGCAACTGGCGTAGCGTATTGAATACTTTTTCGAGAAAGGGCTGCGCCCGTTCGGCCGAGAGGGGGGCGATGGCGGACTTGGGGTCGGTGGCGGCGACCTGTTCCAATACCGCCATGTCGCGGATGAACAGAATCGGAAAATCCTTGGCCAGATTGGAGGTCAGCTTCGCGCCCTTGCTTTCATCGCTCAACGCCACGCAGCTTTCCGCGCTGATGGCTTGCAGGGCTTTCATGTAGTTAAGATAAGTATCGGTGATGTCGAGCAGCGTGTCCCCGGATGCATTTGCCAGCAGCTTCTTGATGCTTTTGCGTAGCGCGGTACGCGCCAGCGACAACATTTCGTCGTCCTGGGCGTTCACGGAGCTTGCCAAAAATCGCGTAACGAAGCGGCCGAAGTCGACGGGATCATTGCGCTCCAGCGCCTGAACCGCCGGCAGCGTCGCAACCGTGTTCGGCAGGCCATTGCTAGCGGCAGCGCGCATTGGCTGCGATACCGGTGCGGGCCCAGGTACTGCCAGCTGCTGCGGCTGCGACTCGACCCCGGTAGCCGGTCGTGACGGGCCCGCGGCGGTAAATAGGCCGCTGTACAGCACGCCCCACGCCGCCCCGCCCACCAGTATCAACGCGACGACGCCCACGACGGCGGGTTTGACAAAACTACCGCCCCGGCGCTCCCGCCGTGCGTCGGTCGCGATGCCGGTACGCAATTGCGGCGGCACCTCCGGAGACCGGATGGCGTCGGGGCGGCGTTCCGCCTTGATTTCCGGCGCTGCGCTGACGAGCCACGGCGTGTCATCCGGACCGTCGTCCTCCGTTAAGCGATCGATTGTGAAATCCGGCGCCTTGCGCGGCACCGGTCGGCCGGTGGCCGACTTCCGATCCCGCTGCCGCGCGGGTTTGGAAGGCGCGTCCTCGTGGTTTCCGTCCTCGTCCTCGTCCTCCTGCTCCAACGGTATTGCGGCCGCGCGGAACACGCCCCGCTCAGTGGGCGGCTGCCGGTCTCGCTGTGGTGCCGGCTTAGGAGGTGTGTCCTCGTTCTTCTCGTCGTCCTCGTCAGGCTGTTGCAACAGTCTTGCGGCCACGCGCGGCACACCCCGCTCGGTGGGTGGCTGCCGGCTTCGCTGGGGCGCCGGCTTAGGGGGCGTGTCCTCGTTCTCCTCGTCGTCCTCGTCAGGCTGTTCCAACGGTCTTGCAGCCGTGCGCGGCACGCCCCGCTCGGTAGGTGGCTGCCGGTCTCGCTGTCGCCTCGGCTCGGGAGGCGCGCTCTCGGCGTCCTCGTCTTCCTGCTCCAGTGGTCTCACTGCCGCGCGGAGCGCATCCCGTGCGGCCGGCCGATCCCGCTGCGAAGCAGGCTTGAGAGGCCTGTCATCGTCCGTATCCGGCTGCTGCAATGGTCTCGCCGCGGCGCGGCGCGCGTCCCGGTCCGCAGGCGCCTGCCGGTCCCGCTGTCGCGTCGGCGTGGTGGGGGCTTCCTCATCGTCCTCGTCCGGCTGCCGCGTTGGCGATTTTGCTGCCATTCGGCGCCGGTCCGCCGGTTTGGCCGGCTGATCGCCGGCGAGCCCCGGCACGTCGCTGGGATCGAGGTCGACCGGTCCGCGTTCCTCGATGGCAACGGCTTCGCCATTGGCTTCGGTATCGCGCGGCTCCTGCACGACGTTGTCGAGCAACCCGGGCACGCGCCCGGCGGGGTGCCATTTTACCCAGCCAAGTCGCCAGACGCTGGTATTTTCGTCGATCACACCCTTGGCCGCCGCCTCGGTGATCGCCGCAAACGTATACGGCCCATAGCGCTTGCCATTGAGCGAAATAAACCAGTGCTTTTCAACCGGCTGTGCGCACATCGAGCCACGTTTCTTCGCCCACGCCCCCTCTGCCCGCGCACCCGTGCGCAGGCAAGGCGTAACACCGCCATCATTCCTTGCCGTCGCGGCCCGGAGCGGGCGCCGCAGAACCTGGGACAGCACGGCGATTATTATCGGATATCAACCGAATACAAAAGTCCCCGCGAAATCGGATGATGGCGGCTGCCAACAGGTAGAACAGAATCCGATCGGATACCGTCTCAACCTTAAATCATGACCGCAAGCCCTGACGATCACGCGGCTTTCGCACGCGCCGCGATGCCGACCAGGGCACGCAGGATTTGCGTCACGCCCCTGAGGCGGTCATCGGGTTCCTCCCAGTCGGCAAGGAACACCACCTTCATATCAGGCCGCACCTTGGCGTCGCGCCCATGCTCGCGGATATAGGCGATGAGCCCCTCCGGATTGGCGAAGCGGTCGTCGCGGAACGACACCACGGCGCCCTTCGGGCCGGCGTCGATCTTGGCCACATTGGCGCGTCGGCACAGTGCCTTGACCACCACAATGGCAAGCAGGTGCTGCACCTCCGCCGGCATCGGACCGAAGCGGTCCACCATTTCGGCGCCGAAGGCATCGATCTCGCGTTCCTCCTCCAGTTCCGACAGGCGGCGGTAAAGATTCAGGCGAACCGGGAGATCCGTCACGTAATCCTCGGGGATCAGCACCGCCGTCCCGATGGTGATCTGCGGTGACCAGCGGTCCGCCACCGGTTCGGCAATCCCGGCCTTGAGGCTTGCGACCGCCTCCTCCAGCATTTGCTGGTAAAGCTCGAAGCCGACCTCCTTGATGTGGCCGGACTGCTCCTCGCCGAGCAGGTTGCCGGCGCCACGGATGTCGAGATCATGGGAGGCAAGTTGGAAGCCCGCCCCCAGCGTGTCGAGGGATTGCAACACCTTGAGCCGCCGTTCCGCCTGAGGCGTGATCTTACGTCCGACCGGCAGTGTGAGCAGCGCATAGGCGCGCGTCTTGGAGCGGCCGACCCGGCCGCGCAGCTGATAGAGTTGCGCCAGCCCGAACATATCGGAGCGATCGACCACGAGGGTGTTGGCGGTCGGAATGTCGAGGCCGGATTCGATAATGGTGGTCGACAGAAGCACGTCGTATTTGCCGTCGTAGAAGGCCGCCATGATGTCTTCCAGCACGCTCGGCGGCATCTGGCCGTGGGCGACGGCCACCCGCGCCTCGGGCACATGGCTGTCGAGGAATGCCTTGGCGTCGGCGAGGTACTCGATGCGCGGGCAAACGTAAAAGGACTGCCCGCCACGATAGCGCTCGCGCAGCAGCGCTTCCCGCACGATCAACGCGTCGAACGGCGACACCGAGGTGCGCACCGTCAGGCGATCGACCGGCGGCGACGCGATGATGGAGAGCTCACGGACGCCGGTGAGGGCAAGCTGGAGCGTCCGCGGGATCGGTGTCGCCGTCAGGGTCAAGACGTGCACCTCGGCGCGCAGCGTCTTGAGGCGTTCCTTGTGGCCGACTCCGAAATGTTGCTCCTCATCCACCACGAGAAGGCCGAGGTCGCGGAACTTGATGGTCTTGCCGAGCAGTGCGTGGGTGCCGATGACGATGTCGACTGTGCCACCCGCAAGACCCGCCTTGACCTTGGCAAGCTCGGCATTGCCGACCAGGCGTGAGGCTTGCGCCACCTGGACCGGCAGCCCGCGGAAGCGCTCCGTAAAGGTCTTGAAGTGCTGGCGCGCCAGCAGCGTGGTCGGCACCACGACGGCAACCTGCTTGCCCGCCATGGCGGCCACGAAAGCGGCGCGCAACGCCACCTCGGTCTTGCCGAAGCCGACATCGCCGCACACCAGGCGGTCCATCGGGCGGCCGGAGGCGAGGTCATCGAGCGTAGCGTCGATGGCGGTGCGCTGGTCGTCGGTCTCTTCGTAGGGGAAGCCGGCGCAGAACTCGTCATAGAGGCCGTGAGCGACCGTGAGTCGCGGCGCCTCGCGCAGGTGGCGCTCGGCCGCGATCTTGATCAACTCGCCCGCCATCTCGCGGATGCGGCTCTTCATCCGCGCCTTGCGGGCTTGCCAGGCGGCGCCACCGAGGCGGTCGAGTTCGACCGTGGTGTGCTCCGAGCCGTAGCGCGACAACAGCTCGATGTTCTCCACCGGAAGGAACAGCTTGTCGTTGCCGGCGTAATGGATTTCCAGGCAGTCGTGCGGCGCCCCGGCGGCCTCGATGGTCTTCAGGCCGACGAAGCGGCCGATGCCGTGATCCACGTGGACCACGAGATCACCGGCCGCGAGGGACGTCGCCTCGGAAATGAAATTCTCCGCGCGCTTGGACCCGCGCCGCGGCCGCACCAGGCGGTCGCCGAGAATGTCCTGCTCGCCGATCACCGCGAGGCTGTCGGTTTCGAAACCGGATTCAAGTCCAAGCACTGCAAGCGCAATCTCGGTCGCCGGCCGCGCCAGCGCCTGCGGCCAGCTCTCGACGTTGACGAGGTTCAAGAGAGCATGATCGGCCAGCACGTGGCTCATGCGGTCGCGCGCTCCATCGCTCCACAGCGCGAACACGACCCGCTTGCGCGCCGACTGCAGAGCGTCGACATGTTCCTTTACCGCCTCGAACACGTTGGCGTCGGGCCGTGCGCGCTCGGGGGCGAAATTACGGCCCGGGCGGGTACCGGCGTCGATGGCAGGGGCCGAGCCTTCCGGCGCCGCGAATGGGGCAACGCGTGCGAGGCGGCTACTGTCGAGGCGGTCGCGCCATTCGGTTTCGGAAAGATAAAGCCCCTCCGGCGGCAGCGGCTTGTAGGGCGCGCCGGCGCCCGAGGATTTATCGTGCCGCTGCGCCAGCGCCTGGCGACGGGCGTCGTAATAGTCGGCAATCTGGGCGAAGCGCTCGTGGGCGGCTTCTTCGGCGAGCGGCTCGACCGCGACCGGCGTTCCCGCAACGTAATCGAACAGCCCATCGAGCCGGTCGTGGAACAGCGGCAGCCAGTGCTCCATGCCGGGATATCGGCGACCCTCGCTCACCGCTTCGTACAACAGATCGTCCGAACTGGTGGCGCCGAAGGCCTGCACATAGCCGGTGCGGAAGCGGCGGATGGTTTCGGTGGTGAGTTGGAATTCCGCGACCGGCACGAGATCGAGCGCCCGCAACTGGTCGTTGCTGCGTTGAGTTTCCGGATCGAAGGTCCAGAATCAATTCCAGCGTATCGCCGAAGAAATCGAGGCGCACCGGATCGTATATACCGGGCGGGAACAGGTCGATGATGCCGCCACGCACCGCGTATTCGCCGGCTTCATGGACCGTCGAGGCGCGCGTGTAGCCGTTCAGCTCCAGCCAGCGCACGATGCCGTCCATGGCCAGCATATGGCCGGGCACCGCCGACAGCGCCTGGCCGCGGACGAAGTCCCGGGCGGGCACGCGCTGGACGACGGCATTGACGGTGGTGAGCAGCACCGAAGGGCGGTCATGACCTTTGAGCCGGGCAAGCCGCGACAGCGCCGTCATGCGCTGCGCGACGATGGCTGGATGCGGCGAGGCGCGATCGTAAGGCTGGCAATCCCACGCCGGGAATTCGAGCGAAGCAATATCGGGCGCAAAAAAGCCGAGCGAGCGGGACAATTCCGCCATGCGCGCCCCGTCGCGGCAAATGACGAGGAGGCTCGTCGCTGGAGGGTCGGGTTGCGCCGCGATGGCGCGAGCGAGATCGGCGAGCACGAACCCTTCCGCACCGTCGGTAACGTTTGCGAGCGTCAGCGGCCGGCCGGCCGCGAGCAGGCTCGCCGGAGATTGTACTTTTCCGGAACGCGCAATGTTCATTCGACGTGTCTCAAGTCATGCACGTTGTCGAGGAAGTCCCGCAGCCGGCGGAACATCGCGACGTCGTGGTTGGCCGGCGCCGGCCGACCGCCGGTGAGCCAAGCGTAGAGCTCCGGATCCGGCACCTCGGCGAGTTGCTCCAGTTCGCCGATTTCCGCATCCGTCAATTCACCAATCGCCGCGTCGGCGAACCGGCCCATGATCAGGTCCATCTCCCGCGTGCCGCGATGCCATAGCCGGTACAACAGCCGCCGCCGCCGCGGGTCAAGACCGGCGCTCGATCGTGTGGTCCCGGTCATCCTGTTTCCTTGGTGAAATCCCGGCGCGTCCCCCGCGGCACGCCGATAAACGCCAAAAGCCCGGACGGTGCCGGGCGCGACACTCATATAGCGATCGAACGCCGCAACCACAAACACGAATAAGCTTTGCGCAATTGCCTAAACCATTGCTCAGAATTCCCGCACGCGTTTTTGCGGGCTATACTTGATAGTTTGACCGTCCAAGATATGTTCCGATGGCTAGACTGGAGATGCCCGTGAACTCCGCTTTGCATGCGACCTTCGTTGCTTTTCTGGCCATTTGCGTCGTACCGTTGGACGCGCCTTGCGCTCGCGCCGCCGAGACCAAGACCGTCATCAATCCGCCGCCGACCGCCCAGCAATATGCCGATCTCGCCAAGCTGCCCGATTGGAGCGGGGTATGGAATCCGGTGATCAGCGACCAGGGCAAGCAGATCGGTTCAAACCCGACCCCATGGAACGAGAAGGCGGCCAAGCAAGTCGCAGAAATGTTCGGCGAGGAGAACGCTGGCAAGCCCCGGCCGTTGTTCGTCGAGTGCCTGCCGGAGGGCATGCCGTCCTGGATGATGGTCACCCACAACGCACTCGAATTCCTGTTCACACCCGGCCGCGTCACCGTCCTGGGAGAGTCCGACGGCAACCGGCTGCGCCGCATTTATACCGACGGGCGACCCCATCCGGACGATCCGGATCCCACATTCCACGGCCACTCGATCGGCCATTGGGAGGGCGACACCCTGGTGGTGGACACCGTCGGCGTGTTGCCACAGGCTTATGTGGCGATAAGCGAGGCGGTCGGCGTTCCCAACAATGGCGATCTGCACATCATCGAGCATATCCATCTCGCCGGCTCCGACTACCTGCATGACGACCTGGAAATTATCGCGCCGAAGATCCTGACCAGGCCGTGGAAGACGACTCGGGTTTTCACGCGCCAACGAGCGCGCAAATACGACATCGTCGAGGGCGTTTGCATTCAGGGAAACTTCTCCGAGCGCGTCGACAAGGACGGCGACGCCGTGTTCGTCCCGACGCCGCATCAGCCCTGGGGCAACCTGGTCGCTCCGGATTGACCGGGGATCGCGAAGCGGGCCGCGGCTTTGCGGCCCACCGGAGCCCGCGCGATGCCCATCCCGCGTCGCGGCAACAGCTTCCCTTCTTATATTTCTCTCACATCCGGAGCATGCAATGAGCGAACTTGCTAAATTGGTCTGCGCGGGTTCGGTTGCCGCAGCTGTGATGGCCGGGACCCATGGTGCCACGGCGCATCACTCCGGCGCCATGTTCGATCAAACCAAATCCCTCACCCTCACCGGCACAGTCGTCGAGGTGCGCTGGACCAACCCGCATGTGACCCTCCTGGTCGACGGCAAGATCAGCGACGCCGATCAGAACGCGGTATGGCTTCTCGAAATGAGCAGTCCCTCCAACCTGGTGAGGGTGTCGAATTGGTCACGCACGACAGTGAAGCCTGGCGACCGGGTGCGGGTGCTGATCGCGCCGCTGCGCGACAGCGACAAGAAGGGTGGCAACTTGAAGACCCTCACCTTGATCGACACGGGCAAGTCCTTCACCCCCAACATCCGCGAACGCGAAGAGCCGGGCCTGGAGTGATCCGGTCGGGAAACCGGCGCAGCCCGATCGCCGCGGCTATTTTGCGCCGCGGACGTTGCCCCACGGATCGTATTTCTTGTCCGGGGCCGGGATTCGGTTGAGGGCGTCGTTGAACGCCTTTTCATCCTTCTTCTTCTTTTCCGGATCAACGACCTCTTCGGTGGCCTTCTTGCCAAGGGCCTGGGCGCGGCCGGCACCTTCGGCGGCGCCAATACCGTTCATGGTCTGCGCGTTGACCGGAAGTGACAGCGCCGCGATCATCGCGGCCGCGAGGAATATTCTCATAATGCTTCTCCCTCGATGCGCGCCGGGCGATCACCTTTCGTACGCGCCCCATGGCGCACGATCGGCAGGTTCCGGTGACGCATTAACATCCAGACTGTATCTCCGGGCAATTATTTACTGCCGGTCTCGCGCACCGCCCCCCAAGGATCGTACTTCTTGTCAGGCCCAGGTATCCGCTAAACGGCGTCGTTGAATGCCTTTTCGTCCTGCTTTTTCTTTTCCGGGTCCGCTGCCGGCTTGTCCGTGGGCGGTGACCGCCCGCCGCTGCCTTTTCCGCCGCCGCCACCTCCCAAACCGCCCATCTGGGAATAGGCTGGCATCGTAAACGCTGCGATCAAAACGGCGATAAGGAAAATTCTCATCACATCTCTCCGTCGATCCGAATCGCGCCGCCACCACCGATGCGCGGCGTCCGCGCCTGAAGGCGGGGCCGCGATGACATTACAAAATTGAGAATAAGGTGATTTGCGGTCAAGTGGAACCGGAAAGCGCGTTCCCCGACAGCGAGTCCCGCAGCGTCATGACCACCCGGACGGCGCGCCCACGCCGGGAAAGTGCGCCCATACCGCAACAAGCTGCCAGCATCCGGCGGCCGACGATGAGGCCACCGCATATCTTTGCTTCGGCCGCCGGAATTACCCGCGAAAGTTGTGATGGGTTGCAGCATCATCGCGGCGACTTAGCGCATGCTGCGAAATGCAGGTTGCATTGATCATCGGTACCCCATAAATTTTTTCCGAAATATCGAATGGCGTTGCCGTCTGGGCGCCGACCGGCTGGGGCGACATCTCGCGGAAGTCGGAAACTGGCGGCCCGGACGGGTTCCTGGTTGGAATTCCACTTCCGCTGTAACCGATAAAGATCCCCTTGATGCTCGACCAAACCAATCGAGGACTACTGCACCGTTTCCCGCTCGTGAACACGCGCGACCCTGACGAATTCCGCCAGACGCTCGTCACCACCTTCGGGGCGCGCAACTTCGACCTCGGCGCCGGGACGCACATGTTTCAGGCCTCCCGGAGTTATTTGCGTCTCAAGAGCATCGATCTGGTGTTCGGCGCCTGCTCGGCGCCCTACGAAGTACGCTTCCCCGGCGTCGATCTCGTGAAGCAGCATTTTGTCCTGCAGCAGAATGGCCGTACGCGCTTTGGCGGCACGCAATTCGACATCAGCCCGCGTGAAACCGCCGTCATTCCGGCGGGCGTCGAGATGATTCATGAATACCAAGCGGGCTTCGAGCAGTTCATTTTCCGGGTCGAGGCTTCGGCGCTTCAGGCCAAACTGAGCGCGATTGTCGGAATGCCGATGGCCCGCGGCATCGAATTCGTGACGCCGTCGCAGTTCGCGAGTCCGACGCTGCAGCGACTGCGGCGAATGCTGTCATTCATGGTCAGCGAACTCGACCACGATGACGGCAGGGTTCCACCCGCGGCGCTGGTTGAATTCGAGCAGTTGTTGATCGTGGCGTTTCTCACGGCGAACCGCCACAATTTCAGCGACCTCATGGACCGCGAACAGCCGCGGCCGGCGCCGTGGCAGATGCGGTTGGTCGAGGAATATATCGACGCCAACTGGAATCAGCCGATCACCGTGGAGGCGCTCGCGGCGGCGGCTGGCGCCAGCATGCGCAGCGTGTTCAAGGCGTTCAGGGATGCCCGCGACTGCTCGCCCATGGTTTTCGTCAAGAGCATCCGGCTCGCACGTGCGCGACGAATGCTGCAGTCGCCCGATCCCTCCACCACTGTGGTCTCGGTTGCATTCGCCTGCGGCTTTCTCAATCCGGGACACTTTGCGCGAGATTACCGCCTCGCATTCGGCGAACTGCCATCGGTTACACTCGCGAGCGGGCGCCACAGGCGGCACTGATTGCGCCGGCTTTGATTGCTGGTCATTGCCAGCAGTGCGGGGCGTAGAATTTGCGCAAACACACGCATTTGGTCTCGTGTGCATTGATTTTAGTGGTATCATGTTCATGCGGTGGGGGGGTCCTGTGTTTCATCATGGTTAGATGTTTCAATCCCATGATTAGATGTTTCGACCGCCGGAGATCTCCAAAAATAAATCTGCGGCTCCGAACTTCAGCACTTGGCGATGATTGATTCTTCCATGCAGAACCGGCTCCATCGGCATCAATTGCTTCACGGCGCGCCGCCCGACGCGCTGCAGGATGCGCTGTCGAATTTGTTCGGCGCGAGCGAAGTCGAGCTCGAACGCGATACGGCAAATTTCCGCGCCACCTTGGCGTATGTGCAGTTCAAGCGCCTCGATCTCATTTTCGGCGATACCAGCGCCGCAGTTCGATTGCGGTTTCCCGAAATCGCGATGCTCAAGCAGCAGATCGTGCTGCGAAACTCCGGCCACACCCGCTTCCGTACCACGCAGTTCGACGTCAATGTGGATAGGACGGGTGTCATTCCGGCCGGCGTCGAAATGGAGCATCACAACAAAGCCGGTCTCGCACAGTTCATCTTTCGCATCGAGTCCGCCGCGCTGCAGACGAAGCTCTCCGCCATGGTTGGAGCCGCCATCGTCAAGGACATCGTATTCGATGCGCCCTCGACTTTCGCAAGGCCGGAACTGCGACGCATGCGCCGGCTCCTGGAATTCATCGTCGACGAACTCGATCGCGAGGATTGCGACGTACCGACGGCGGCGCTCGACGAATTCGAGCAGACGCTGATGGCGTGTTTCCTCCTCGGTAACCGGCACAATTTCACCGATCTGCTGGAGCGCGAGCCGCAGGCCCCGGCGCCATGGCAGGTGCGGCTGGTGGAGGAATACATCGCCGCAAACTGGAACAAGCCGATCACCATCGAATCGCTCGCCGCCGTGACCGGCGGTAGCGCCCGGAGCATCTTCAAGGCCTTCAAGGAGGCGCGCGGCGCCACCCCGATGGCGTTCGTCAAGAACGTGCGGCTTGAGCACGCCCGGCGGCTCCTTCAGGCACCCGACGACGGGGCCTCGGTCATCGCCATCGCCTATGCGTGCGGCTTTCTCAATTCGGGACACTTCGCCCGCGATTACCGCCTCGCCTTCGGCGAACTGCCGTCGGCAACGCTCAGCAAGGCCAGGCGACTGCGCGCCTGAGCGGCGGCGGGGTATGCGAGGGCCGCCACCCTACCCGGCCTTGCCCGCCTGCCCGGTTTTATCCGAGCGTCACGTCGACCACTTCGTGCCCGTCGAGCACACGCGCGGCGGTGTCGCGGTCGAGGTCGCCCTCCCACGCGGCGATCACCACGGTCGCGACGCAGTTGCCGATCAGGTTGCCGAGGGCGCGCGCCATGCCGATGAACCAATCGACCGACAGCACCAACACGAGCCCGATGGCCGGAATGCTTGGCACCGCGTTTAACGTCGCCGCGAGAATCACGATCGCCGAACCCGGCACGCCGTGCGCGCCCTTGGAGGTAACGAGCGACACTCCGAGTACCAGCAGGAGATCGCCGAGCGAGAGCGGCGTGTTGGTGGCCTGGGCGATAAACACCACCGCCAAGGTCAGGTAGATCGAGAAAGCGTCGAGATTGAACGAATAGCCGGTCGGCACCACGAGCCCGACCACGGACTTCTTTGCCCCCATGCGCTCGAGCTTGCGCATGATCTGCGGCAATACCGCATCCGATGATGCCGTCGCCAGCACGATGGTGAACTCCTCGCGCAAATAGGCGAGGAACTTGAAGATGCTCAGTCCGGCGACCCGCATCACGAGGCCGAGCACCACGACGACGAAGATCGCGAGCGCGGCGTAGTACAGCGCCACCAGCGAAACAAGCTGCTTGAGCGAACCGACCCCGTATTTCCCCACCGTATAGGCGACGGCGCCGAGCACGCCGAGCGGAGCCACCCGCACGATCAGGCCCATGGCGCGAAACAGCACGGCGCAGACCGCGTCGATCAACGACGTGACCTTCTCGCCCTTCTCGCCACCGACGAGCGCGAGGGCGACGCCGAATATCATGGCGAAGAACAGCACCTGGAGGACGTCGTTGCGCGCCAGCGCGTCGATCGACGTCGTCGGAATGATGTTGAGAATGAAGCTGCCGATCCCGGCGCCCTTGAGCTTGTGGACATTGTCCGCGTAGGCGTTGAGCGCACTGGCGTCGAGAGATGCGGTGTCGATGTTCATCCCGTGCCCGGGCCCGAAAAGGAACGCGAGCACAATGCCGAGTATCAGCGCCACAGTCGTCATGACTTCGAAATAGATCAGCGCCTTGATGCCTACGCGGCCGACCTTCTTGAGGTCGCCGGCGCTCGCGATGCCGTGCACGACCACGCAGAATACGATGGGGGCGACGATCATTGAGATCAGTTTGAGGAAGGCATCGCTCAGGATCTTCAGTTCGATCGCAAAATCGGGCGTGGCGACGCCGAGCGCGATTCCAAGCAGGAGCGCCGCCAGCACCTGGACGAACAAGGATTTCCACAGCGCTGATCGCTGCGGCTGCGCCACCGCTGAAGCTATGGCTGCCGTCGACATGGCTTACTCCTCCCCAGGGTTTGCGAGCCGATTGACCCGTTCAAGCAACGAACATGCCAGGGACGACCAGTTTTCCAGTGCCGGGGGCGCGTTCCGATCGCGCGCTTTCGTGCAGTGGCGCTCCGGGTGGATGGAAGGCTCGATGCAATTCCGCCGCAGTATTGGCCCGCGCGGCCCGCGTCGATGGCTTACCGACGCTACGTTTTAATCGATTGAAGGCGGCCGCCGTCCCGGTAACAAACTGCGACCGTTAAATCCGGGTGCCGGCGGGTCTCCCGGAGGTATTTTAATGTGCTATAGGATGAGCCGTCGGGCGGGACATTCCGGCCCGTGTCGATTTAAAAAACCAAGCGGGAGAACCACAATGCACAAGACGTTGCGTTATTCGCTGCTGGCGTCGGCGACCGTGTTGCTGTTCGGCGCAAGCGGCGGCGCGCAGGCGCAAGGGGTGCCTCAGGCCCCCAACATGAGTTTCTTCATCACCAGTGTCGGGTCCGGCAACGGCGCCGATCTCGGCGGTATTTCTGGTGCCGATGCCCATTGCCAGGAATTGGCGATGACGGCGGGTGCGGGCGCCAAGGTGTGGCGCGCTTACCTGTCGACGGCCGACAGCCCGACCGCCAAGGGCGTCGATGCACGCGACCGCGTTGGCAAGGGCCCATGGCAGAACGCCAAGGGCGTTGTTGTGGCCACGAGCGTCGACGACCTGCACAGCGCCAACAACAAGCTCGGTCGCGACAACACGCTTACCGAGCGCGGCACCATGGTGGCCGGCTTCGGCTTCTCGCCGAATTGGCACGACGCGCTGACCGGCTCGACGGCCGAGGGTACCGCGTTTTCCGGCAGCAACCTCAACCTGACGTGCAACAACTGGACGAGCCGTGAATTCGGTAAGTCCATGCTCGGCCACATCGACCGCCGCGGCGGCGCCGACAACGACTTCCAACGGTCCTGGAATTCCGCCCACCAGTCGCGCGGTTGCAGCCAGGCCGACCTCATCGCCACCGGCGGCAACGGCCTGTACTACTGCTTCGCTCAGTAAGGGTCCGGGGGAGCGACAGGATCGAACGCGCGCCGCTGACTCGCGGCGCGCGTTTTAGCTCTTTTCAAGAGTTTCGTTTTCCAGATAGGCCTCGGAGTAAACGACAGGCGTACGCAGTGAGAGCGTCCGAAGGGAAGCCACGGCGATCGAAGATCGCCGCGTTTACGCAAAAAATGCAATCGCCTTCCCGTTTACGCAAGCGCGAACGTCTCATTTGGATTCGACCGTGACTGCGGCACGATTGCATGCCAAATTGCGGTCCGCACCCCGTTGCCGGATCAAGGTGCGGATAGACGGTCTGGCCAACGAGGGAGAAGCAACGAGGAGCCCCACATGATGAAACAATTCTATTTGAGTACGGCAGCGGCTATTGGATTTGCCGCGCTCCTGGCGCCGCCGATTCCGGCGCGCGCGCAGAACGCCACCCCGAGCGCGGTTGCGATCGACAACGACGACATCGGCGGCGTGGTGACCGGACCGAACGGCCCGGAAGCAGGCGTATGGGTGATTGCGGAAACCAACGACCTTCCTACCCGGTTCGCCCGGATGGTGGTGACGGACAACCAGGGCCGCTACGTGGTGCCCGACCTACCCAAGGCCAAGTACAAACTGTGGGTGCGCGGCTACGGCTTGATCGATTCCGCGAAGGCGGAGGGCGAGCCCGGCAAGACGCTCAATCTGACTGCCGTGCCGGCGCCTGATGCCGCAGCGGCGGCGCAGTATTATCCGGCCATCTACTGGTACTCGATGATCAAGATTCCCGAGACCGACAAGTTCGACGGCAAGGGCGACATTCCTGCGGGCGTCACCCAACAGGTGTGGCTGACCACGATCAAGAACCGGGCCTGCATCGGCTGCCATCAAATCGGCCAGCTTTCCACCCGTACCATCCCGGCAGCCTTCGGGCCGTTCAAGTCCGGAGAAGAAGCCTGGATGCGCCGCACCCAGTCCGGCCAGGCCGCGGAGCTCATGGTCAATCCGCTGGCAGGCGATCTCGGCGGTGCGCCGTACAAGTATTTCGGCGACTGGACCGACCGCGTCGCCAAGGGCGAACTGCCCCACGCCAAGCCGGAGCGGCCGCAGGGCGTCGAGCGCAACATCGTCGTGACGACTTGGGACTGGGGTGACGAGAAGACCTATCTGCACGACCTGATCGCCTCCGATCGCCGCAATCCGACTGTGAATGCCTACGGTCCGCTTTACGGCTCGACCGAATACAGCACCGATCGGCTGCCGATCCTCGACCCCAAGACCAACACGCCTTCGGTGTTTCTGGCACCGGTGGAAGAACCCGGCATGCCGGAGTCGCTTGGCCCGGGACACGCGGCGATGAAAACGCCGATGCAGCCTTCGGCCTATTGGGGCAACGAAAAGATTTGGGACTCCAAGGTCAACAATCACAACTCGATGATCGACCAGAAGGGCCGGCTGTGGCTCGCGGCGGCGATCCGCACCCCCGACAATCCGGCCTTCTGCAAAAAGGGCTCGGATAATCCCTCTGCCAAGTTGTTCCCGATCGAGAAGAACGTCCGCCAGGTCGGGCTCTACGATCCGGCGACCAAGAAGTACTCCTTCGTCGACACCTGTTTCGGCACCCATCACCTGCAGTTCGGTTACGACGCCAACAACACGGTGTGGGCGAGCGGCGGCGGTCCGGTTCTCGGTTGGATCAATACCAAGCTGTACGACGAGACCGGCGACGCAGCCAAGTCTCAGGGGTGGACGGCGTTCGTCCTCGACACCAACGGCAACGGCAAGCGCGACGACTATGTCGAGCCCAATCAACCGGTCGATCCGACCAAGGACAAGCGCATCCCCGGGGGCTTCTACGCCGTGATGCCGAACCCGGCCGACGGCTCCATCTGGGGCACCGTCGGGGTGTTCGGCGGCAAGGGTGCGGTGTTGCGGGTCGATCCGGGCTCCAACCCGCCGGCGACGGCGCTGTCGGAAATCTACAACATCCCGTTGCCCGGCTACGGCCCGCGCGGCGGCGACATCGACAGCAAGGGCGTGGTGTGGGTGTCGCTCGCGAGCGGTCATATCGGCAGCTTCGACCGCAGCTTGTGCAAAGGGCCGCTCAACGGTCCGAACGCCACCGGCGATCATTGCCCCGAGGGTTGGAAATTCTACAAATATCCCGGCCCCGGCTTCGAAGGCATCGGCGATAACAGCGCCGAGGCGAGCTATTACAGCTGGGTCGACCAGCACAATACGTTCGGCCTCGGCGACGATGTGCCGATGTCGACCGGCAACCTCAATGACGGCCTGATCGCCCTCAAGGACGGCAAGATGGTCACGCTGCGCGTGCCTTATCCCATGGGCTTCTATGCCAAGGGCTTCGATGGCCGCATCGACGATCCGAATGCCGGCTGGAAGGGCAGAGGATTGTGGACCACCAGTGGCGACCGCACGCCGTGGCTCAAGGAAGGCGGTAAGGGGCGCAAGCCGATGGTCGTGCACTTCCAGCTTCGTCCGGATCCGCTGGCTCACTGAGCGCGGCACATCTCTGAAGTGATTGGCCCCGTCCGGGTTCTTCCGGGCGGGGCCATTTCTAATGTAACGCAGTGCCGGGCGCCGACGGGGGGCCGACGTCAGTTGCGCCGCAGATCCAAATCCTGATAGGCCGTGCCGAGTTCCTGGCCGGTGTCGACTACTGTGACCTTGGTCAGGCGCGCGTTGCGCTGCTCCCCTTCGCGCAGCGGGTTGATCTGTACGGTGACGCGGTCCCCGGGCTTCAGGGCGGTGGGCGACCAGCCGGGCAGACGTGCCAGGTTGGTGGGCCCGCTGGTCTCCAGGTGCCAAATCCCGGACGGATCGCCCTCCCCGATCCGGCCGTTGACCAGCAGGAATACGTGCGGGTTATTCCATTGCAACTCGACCACCGTGCCGGTGAGTGTCACGGTTCTGGTGCGGTCGTACATCACCATGGAATGATGCGCCACGACTCCGGTGCCGAGTTGAGTGGCGAGCGCGGACGCGAAGGTGAGCACTCCGGCGCCCTTGATGAGTTTCCGCATGGTTTCCCCTCCCGCGACGCAAGCGAAGCCTCGGGGGCCGCCGTGGCAGCCCCGCATGAGCATGCACAGTGCGCGGACTATAGCAAACACGGGGAAATTTTCAGGCCTGTCAGCACCCCGTCATTGGATGCCTGAATTGGCGGGTTTGGTCTTCCCCGCATTCGTCTTTTCCGCATTCGCATTATTTTCGTTTATCCAAAGACAGGTCAAGAATTCAACATAGCTGGGGGTTTGGTCTATCTTCCTTTCCGCGATGCAATTCTTCTTGTTCTTCATTGTGAATTTCGGCCAGGCCTCGGTGAGCATCTTCTGGGCAAATTCCTCGTCTTTGGCGCAATCAGCAGAGTTCGTCACACTTGAACGGCAGGTCGGCGCGAAATTGAAATGAGGAATGTGCACCTCAGCGAATGCAGCACCGATTCCGCCGAGCGCCAAGGCTGCGGCGGCTGAAATCGAAATTACCAATCTGCGAGTCATCGCCGTGCTCCGTAATTTCCAAATGCGCGGTTGGGCTAATCGTTCCACGGACGAATTCGCCGAAAGCGGCTTGCTGTCAAAGCCGCGCTCCCGATAGCGGGCGATCGAACACTAAACGCGGCTGCTTCACCAAATCCGGTGGTGGGCAGTGACGGACTCGAACCGCCGACATCCTGCGTGTAAAGCAGGCGCTCTACCAACTGAGCTAACCGCCCTCAGTTATGGTTTAGCAAATCTCCCGAAGCGGGGCAAAGGTCGGCGCTTCCAGAAAAAAGACGGCGCCTCCCGGCGCCGCCCATTGTCGTCAATACCGATCCTGGATCGAGCGGGTTCAATGAGCAGTCAGATTTGACCCCGTCTCGTCCTCGACTTCCACCGCTGCCGCTTCCGGCACCCGCTTGAGGGCGTGCTCGTCCCACTCGATCGGTTCCGGCTTGCGGATCAGCGCCCGGGCCAGCACCTCGTCCATGCGGTTGACCGGAATGATCTCCAGCCCGCTTTTCACCGAGTCCGGAATCTCGACCAAATCCTTGGCGTTTTCCTCCGGGATCAGCACGGTCTTCATGCCGCCGCGCAACGCGGCCAGCAGCTTCTCCTTGAGGCCGCCGATCGGCAGCACACGGCCACGCAGCGTGATCTCGCCGGTCATTGCCACGTCGCGCCGCACCGGGATGCCGGTCATCACCGAGACGATGGCGGTGACCATGGCGACGCCCGCGGACGGCCCGTCCTTCGGGGTCGCCCCTTCCGGAACGTGGACGTGGATATCGCGCTTGTCGAACAGCGGCGGCTCGATGCCAAAGGCGACCGCGCGCGAGCGGACATAGGACGCCGCCGCTGAAATCAATTCCTTCATCACATCGCGCAGATTGCCGGTCACCGTCATGCGGCCCTTGCCGGGCATCATGACCCCTTCGATGGTGAGCAGCTCGCCCCCCACGTCGGTCCAGGCAAGGCCGGTGACCATACCGACCATATCCTCCGCCTCGATCTCGCCGTAGCGATGCTTGGGCACGCCCACGTAATCGCCGAGGTTCTCGGCGGTCACCTTCACCGACTTCTTCTTCGAGGTCATCAGCTCCTTCACCGCCTTACGGGCGAGTGTCGACAGCTCACGCTCGAGATTGCGCACGCCCGCTTCCCGCGTGTAACGGCGGATCAGCAGCATCAGGGCATCGTCGTCGATCGACCACTCCTTGGCGTCGAGACCATGCTTGGTCACGGCGTTGGGAATGAGGTGGCGGCGCGCGATCTCAACCTTCTCGTCCTCCGTGTAGCCGGCGATGCGGATGATCTCCATGCGGTCCATCAGGGGCGGCGGGATGTTGAGCGTGTTCGCCGTCGTGATGAACATCACGTTGGAGAGATCGTAGTCGACCTCAAGATAGTGGTCGCTGAACGTGTGGTTCTGCTCGGGGTCGAGTACCTCCAACAGCGCCGAGGACGGATCGCCACGGAAATCCGCGCCCATCTTGTCGACCTCGTCAAGTAGGAAGAGCGGATTGGCGGTCTTGGCCTTGCGCATCGACTGGATGATCTTGCCCGGCATCGAGCCGATGTAAGTGCGCCGATGGCCGCGGATCTCGGCCTCGTCTCGCACGCCGCCGAGCGACACCCGCACGAACTCTCGGCCGGTCGCCTTGGCGATCGACTTGCCGAGCGACGTCTTGCCGACGCCCGGGGGGCCGACCAGGCACAAAATCGGGCCGGTCAGCTTGTTGGCGCGGGTCTGCACGGCGAGATACTCGACGATGCGTTCCTTAACCTTCTCAAGGCCGAAATGGTCGTGATCGAGAATTTCCTCGGCATGGCGGAGGTCCTTCTTGATCTTCGACTTCTTGCCCCACGGAATCGACAATAGCCAATCCAGATAGTTGCGCACGACGGTGGCTTCCGCCGACATCGGCGACATCTGGCGCAGCTTCTTGAGCTCGTGGGTCGCCTTGTCGCGGGCCTCCTTCGAGAGCTTGGTCTTCTTGATCTTGTCCTCGATCTCGGCGAGCTCGTCGCGGCCTTCCTCGTCGCCCAGTTCCTTCTGGATCGCCTTCATCTGCTCGTTGAGGTAGTACTCGCGCTGGGTCTTCTCCATCTGCCGCTTGACGCGCGTGCGGATGCGTTTCTCGACTTGGAGGACCGAGATCTCGCTTTCCATCAGGCCGAGCACGCGCTCGAGCCGCTCCGCGACCGCGGCGGTTTCGAGGATCCCCTGCTTGTCGGGAATCTTGATCTGTAGGTGCGAAGCCACCGTGTCGGCGAGCTTGGCATAGTCCTCGATCTGGTGGACGACGCCCACCACTTCCGGCGACACTTTCTTGTTGAGCTTCACGTAGCTCTCGAACTCGTTGACGACCGAGCGCGCCATCGCTTCGGCTTCGACCTTCTCGCCGAGCTGGTCGGCGAGCGTGACGGCTTCGGCCTCGTAATAGTCGGTGCGATCGCCGTATTTGATCACCCGCGCCCGCTCGACGCCTTCGACCAGCACCTTGACGGTGCCGTCGGGCAGCTTCAGGAGTTGCAGGACGCTCGCAAGCGTGCCGACTTCGTAGATCGACCCGGTCGCCGGATCGTCGTCGGACGCGTTCTTCTGTGTCGCCAGCAGAATGAACATGTCCGCGCGCATGACCTCCTCAAGGGCGCGAATCGACTTTTCGCGACCGACGAACAGGGGGACGATCATGTGAGGAAACACCACGATGTCGCGCAACGGCAACACCGGGTAAGAGCGGATCTCGCCGGGTTGCGGCAGGACACGCGGCTTTGCTGGGGTGGTCATGACCCTTGTCCTTTTCTTTTCTGCCCCTCCGCCCCTGCCCGCTCATGCAGCGCAGACGCGGAGTGCTTCATGCCGGACAAGAGCGAGAGAAAGCTCACCGCATCGCGGCGACGAGACCCTGCCCGGAAGAGTTGGAGGCCTACACTCGAAAATCAGGCTCCCAAACCATTAGGTGGCGACGGCTAGAGGGTGTGTCAAGCAAACGGCGGGAGTGACAAAACTGCGGGTTCGCCACCGACCGGCGACGTTGGGTCGGAAAGACCGCCGCACGAATATCCATACCAGATTCGGCGGGAGATCAGGCGCTCGCTCCGGCGTCGCCAGTGCGATCGGAGCGATCGGCGTAGATGTAGAGTGGGCGGGCGGTGCCTTCGACGACTTCCTTGGAGATCACCACCTCCTCGACGCCCTCGAGGCTCGGCAGATCGAACATGGTATCGAGCAGGATGCTTTCCATGATCGAGCGCAGGCCGCGGGCGCCGGTCTTGCGATCGATCGCCTTGCGGGCGATGGCGCCGAGCGCCTCCTCGGCCAGACTTAGATCAATGCTCTCCATTTCGAACAGGCGTTGGTATTGTTTGACAAGCGCGTTTTTGGGTTCGAGCAGGATGCGCTTGAGCGCGGGCTCGTCGAGGTCTTCAAGCGTCGCGACCACCGGCAGGCGGCCGACGAATTCCGGGATCAGGCCGTATTTCAGGAGGTCCTCCGGCTCAACCTCGCGGAAGATCTCGCCGGCCTTGCGGTCCTCGGGCGCCACCACCTTGGCGCCGAATCCGATCGACGTCGAACGTCCGCGCGCCGAGATGATCTTTTCGAGGCCCGAGAACGCGCCACCGCACACGAATAAAATGTTGGTGGTGTCGACTTGCAAGAATTCCTGCTGGGGATGCTTGCGGCCGCCCTGCGGCGGCACCGAAGCGACGGTGCCTTCCATGATCTTGAGCAGCGCCTGCTGGACGCCTTCGCCCGACACATCGCGGGTGATCGAGGGATTGTCCGACTTGCGGCTGATCTTGTCGATTTCGTCGATATAGACGATGCCCCGCTGGGCCCGCTCGACATTGTAGTCGGCCGACTGCAGCAGCTTGAGAATGATGTTCTCGACGTCCTCGCCGACATAGCCGGCTTCCGTGAGCGTTGTGGCGTCCGCCATGGTAAAGGGCACGTCGAGGATGCGAGCGAGAGTCTGGGCGAGCAGCGTCTTGCCGGAGCCGGTCGGGCCGATCAGCAGGATGTTCGACTTCGCCAGTTCGACGTCGTTATGCTTGGTCTGGTGGTTGAGCCGCTTGTAGTGGTTATGGACCGCGACCGAGAGCACCTTCTTGGCGTGGTCCTGGCCGATCACATAGTCGTCGAGGACCTTGCGGATCTCCTTCGGGGTCGGAATGCCATCGCGCGACTTCACCAGCGAGGACTTGTTCTCCTCGCGGATGATGTCCATGCACAGTTCGACGCACTCGTCGCATATGAATACCGTCGGCCCGGCAATAAGCTTGCGCACTTCGTGCTGGCTCTTGCCGCAAAACGAGCAGTAGAGCGTGTTTTTTGAATCGCTGCTGCCGACCTTGGTCATTCCCTTGCTCCGCGGATCCCGCGCTGCGACCATCCTGGCGCGCACGGATCATGTCACTCTGAACTTGCCTAATTCCCCGTTTCGCCGCCGACCCGACGACCAAACATGCTCACCCAAACCCTAACGAAGCACGCTACCGATCATATAATCAAGATTCGATTAACGATGAATATTCGATCCTGTGTCGCACCCGCGGCGGCCGTCCCGCCGCCTCTGCCACAATCTGGAGCGGCCTTTGTGGCGAAATAGCAGCCGATCCGACACTTCCGGTGTGGCTGAAAGCCGACCAAGAAACCGCGTCATGACGTTACACCCGGCTTACCGCGGCGCGACACGGCAACATGAGGCAAAAGCCGGGCCAAAAGCGACGGCCCTGCACGAGTGCACGATCCGGCGTTGCAGGGCAGGATTTGGCGGTTGCGGAGAGGCGTCCAATCGGAGAGGAGAACCGGGCTAGACTTTTTCAGGGGTCTCAACGCGCTTCTCGATGACCTTGTCGACCAGGCCAAAATCCTTGGCGCCCTCCGCGGTGAAGAACTGGTCGCGTTCAAGCGCATCCTCGATCTTCTTGATGGGCTGGCCGGTATGCTTGACGTAGATTTCGTTCAGGCGCTTGCGGATGTTCAGGATTTCCTGGGCATGGATCATGATGTCGCTGGCCTGACCCTGAAATCCGCCGGACGGCTGGTGCACCATCACGCGGGCATTGGGCAGAGCAAAGCGTAGATCCTTGTGCCCGGAGCACAGCAGCAATGATCCCATCGAGGCGGCTTGGCCGACGCACAGCGTCGATACCGCCGGACGAACGAATTGCATAGTGTCGTAGATCGCCAGTCCCGATGTAACCACCCCGCCCGGCGAGTTGATGTACATGGAGATTTCCTTTTTGGGGTTCTCCGCCTCCAGGAACAGCAGTTGGGCGATGATGAGCGCCGACATGCCGTCTTCGACCGGCCCTGTGATGAAGATGATTCGCTCCTTGAGCAGCCGCGAATAGATGTCGTAGGCGCGCTCGCCGCGGTTGGTCTGTTCGACCACCATGGGAACGAGGTAGTTCGATAAAGTGTCGACCGGGTCTCGCATTGTCGGGCCTGCTCCGTCAGTCGGCGGCGGCACCAAGCCGCTCCGCGTGTTGCGCACGCTTATACGCTTTTCGCCGCTGGCGCCGCATATATGTGCTGTCGCGGCGACGACAAGAAGGGCCTAGTTTGGACGAAGCGCAGCAAGATCAATCCGGCGACACCCCCCGCCCAATCCGATTTCCGCCCCCCATTGCGTGCCCGCAAAGCGCGGCTGCCATCCGGGCTGCGCGTCCCGACTATGGGTTGCTGTCCACGGGCACCGGCAGCTCGGTGTCGTCCTCCTTAAGCAGCTCCTCCTTGGGTACCTTTTTTTCGGTCACGTCGGCGAGCTCGACGATAAAATCGACGACCTTTTCCTCATAGATCGGCGCCCGCAGCGACGCGAGTGCATTGGGGTTCTTCTGGTAGTAATCCCACACTTCCCGTTCGCGGCCGGGAAACTGGCGTACGCGTTCGATCACGGCGCGCGACACTTCGTCATCATTCACCTTGATGGCGTTCTTGTCGCCGATTTCGGCGAGCACAAGGCCAAGCCGCACCCGGCGATCAGCGATGCCGCGATATTCGGCGCGGGCCTTCTCCTCGGTCGTGCTTTCGTCCTCGAAGGTCCGGTTCTGATTCTTAAGATCCGCCGTGACAGTGTTCCAAACATTATCGAATTCCTGTTCGACAAGGGTCGGCGGCGCCTCGAACTTGTGGAGCACGTCGAGGCGGTCGAGAAGCACCCGCTTGAGCTTCTGGCGACTTACCCCGGCGTACTCCTGGGCGATCCGGTCCCTGACCGATTGGCGCAACTTGTCGAGCGATTCGGCCCCAAGCGCGGTGGCGAAGGCCTCGTCGATGGTCACAGAGTTGGGCGCCTCAACGGCACTCGCCACCACGGCGAAAGCGGCCGGCTTGCCGGCGAGCTTTTCGGATGCGTAGTTGGCCGGAAACGTGACGTCGACGGTGCGGCTGTCGCCCACCGCGATGCCGATCAACTGGTCCTCGAACCCGGGAATGAAGGTATTCGAACCGATCGTCACCGGGATATCGGTGCCGGTACCACCCTCGAAGGGCTCGCCGTCGACGGCTCCGGTGAACGAGACTACCACCCGGTCGCCAGACTCAGCCTTGGCGTCAGCGGCCTTGGCGGTGTAAGTGCGATTCTGTTCCGCAATGCGGCGAAGGCCTTCCTCGACTTCTTCGTCGGTCACGTCGGTGACCAGCTTTTCGAGTTTGATCGCCTTGAAGTCGGCAAGCGCGATTGGCGGCACGACTTCGACTGCCACCGTATAGGACAAGTCCGCCGTGCCGTTCATTACATTCTCGATTACGCCGGAGTCCTCCGGGAGCGTGATCTTGGGATCCATGGCGAGCTTGAGGCCGCGGTCGCTCACCACCTGGGAACTGGTTTCACGAACCACCTGCTCGATGGTCTCGGCCATTACGGCGCGACCATAGACCTTCTTGAGATGGGCGACCGGGACCTTGCCGGGGCGGAAGCCGCGCAGGCGCACCTGGTCTTTCATCTGGACGAGGCGCTCATTGACCCGCGTCTCGAGGTCGGTCGCCGGTACGACGACCTGGAATTCGCGCTTCAGGCCCTGATTAGTGGTTTCGGTGACTTGCATCGCGGAATAACTCGATCTGTTAGGGTAAAGCTATGTTGCGCTGCGCCAGGAAAACGCCCCCTTGGACGCCCCTGCCGAAAACCGACCGTGGTGCGGGCGGAGGGATTTGAACCCCCACGACTTTCGTCACTGGAACCTAAATCCAGCGCGTCTACCAGTTCCGCCACGCCCGCCAGGGGCCGCTTTCGGCATCAGCCGGTCCGCCGCGCGGCGCGTCTATATCATGGCAACGCGCGCCGGCACACCAGAAAATGGTCGGAAAATTCGCCAAGCAACGCGATCAGGTAGCCTGATCGTGGCGGGCGATGCTACCCTGCGCTCCCCGGAGAGGTCCCGCCGCCGGCGCTGGAGCAACCATGACGTTATTCGCTTTGAGCGGCGTCCTGCTCGCCGTGTCGGTTGGCGGCGCGGCGGCAGCCGACGCCGCGGTCGTCAGGGAAATTGCCCCGACTGGCAAACTCCGGTTGGGGGTCGCCTTTGCCCCGGTGCCGACCGCGCTGTTTGTGATCAAGGACGCCGCGGGCGCGCCTCATGGCGTGACGGTCGAACTCGGCGCAGCGCTCGCGAAGGCACTGGGCGTTTCGCTGGACATTTTCGTCGCACCCAACACCGGAGAGCTGACGGACGCGCTCGAAGCCGGCCGAATTGATGTGGCGTTCATGCCGATGGACGAGGAGCGCCGCAAGCGCGTCGATTTCGGGCCGGCCTATTTCGACGCCGAGAGCACCTATCTGGTGCCGGCCGGCTCCGCCATCAAAACCATCGCGGATGCGGACCGGCCGGACGTGACGATCGTCGGCGTTGCCAATACCACGACGATCCGCGCCGCCGCCCGCACCGCCACAAACGCCCGGGTCGTCGCCGCCACTTCGATTGACGACGCAATGGCGATGATCAAGGCCGGCACCGCACTGGCGTTCGCCATGGGTCGCGACGCCCTGCCGCCGCTGCAACAGCAGCTTCCCGGCTCGCGCATCCTCGATGGCGCCTTCCAGGCGACCGGCATCGCCATCGCGGTGCCGAAAGGGCGCCCGGCGGCGCTCGCTTTCGCGGCGAGCTTCCTCGAACGCGCCAAGGCCGACGGTACCGTGCGCCGCGCCTTCGACGCGGCCGGCCTGACAGGCGCTACCGTCCCGCCGCGACTACCATAATAGTCGTATGGCCGTATTCTAGCTTCCATCCCTTCCACCGAACCGAGGGTAACCCATGGAGATCACCAGACGCAGCGTGCTTGCTGGCGCCGCCGCGGCGACGAGCTTCACCCCCGCCGCTGCTGCCGATTGGACCCCCGGCCGCTATCCGGATCCGGCAATCAAGGTGCTCGATCCGAGCTTTCCCAAATACCGCCCCAACATTGTCGGGGTCGAGCGGCTTGCCACCGGCATGACCTGGGGCGAGGGGCCGGTGTGGTTCGGCGACGCACGCTATGTCGTCTGGAGCGACATTCCCAACAACCGGCTTATGCGCTGGGACGAGGCAACCGGCACGGTTGGTGTGTTCCGCGATCCGTCGAACCAATCGAACGGTGATACGCGCGACCGCCAAGGCCGCCTGGTGTCTTGCGAGCACCGCACCCGCAGCGTCACCCGCACCGAATACGACGGCGAGATCACGGTGCTGGCCGATCGGTTCGAAGGCAAGCCGCTCAATTCGCCCAACGACGTGGTGGTGAAATCCGACGACTCGGTCTGGTTCACCGATCCGCCCTACGGCATCGCCAACAACTACAACGGCAGCGTCGGGACCCGGAACTGCCTATGAACGTCTATCGCCTCGACAAGTGCGGGCGGCTCGCCTCGTGGCTGATGATATCAACCGGCCGGACGGGCTCGCGTTCTCGCCCGACGAGAAGACGCTCTACATCATCGAGGACGGCTCGACGCCGCCGGTGATCCGCGCCTACGACGTAGTCGGCGATGGCACCGGCTGGCCAACGGCCGCGCTTTCGTGCCGCATGGAAGAGGCACCGGCGACGGCCTACGCCTCGACGTCGACGGCAATCTGTGGTGCGGCTGGGCCGGCGGCGAAGGCTATCGACGGTGTGATGGTGTTCAATTCCGCCGGGGCCCCTATCGGCCGCATCGACCTGCCGGAGCGCTGCGCCAACGTCTGCTTCGGCGGCTATCGCCGGAGCCGCCTGTTCATGGTGGCAAGCCGATCGCTTTATGCGCTCTGGGTTGGCACCTCGGGCGCGGCGGGAGGCTGAGCGTCGGCGCGGACAGCAATCGATCCGTCTTGCTGGCGCTGGACGAATGGCGCATCCTGCACAGCGTAGCCGGCTTCGCGAACCGACGCAGAAGAATTGCAAAATTGAAAAAATGAGGAACGCCGCAATGAAGCGCCGTGACGTTCTGGGCTTTGGTGCCGCGGCGCTGTGCGCCGCCACCGCATCACGCGCCGGCGCGCAGGCCCGATACCCCGACCGTCCAATCAAGCTCATCGTTCCGTTCGTGCCTGGCGGCGTCAACGATGCGGTGGCGCGGCTATGGACCGACCGGGTCAAGGCGACGCTCGGCAGCGTTTACATCGAGAACCAGGGCGGCGCCGGCGGTGCCGTCGGGGCCGCGACGGTCGCGCACGCCCAGCCGGACGGTTACACCATTCTGCTCGGCGGCGCCGGCTCCCAGGTCCTCAACCCGATCGGCATGTCGAGGCCGCTCTACGACCCCATCAGGGATTTCGAGCCGATCGCGATCCTTGCCGTCACGGCGCTGACCATCGCGGTGAATGCGGACCTTCCGGTGCACACACTCAAGGAGCTGATCGCCTACGCCAAGGCCAATCCGGGCAAACTCGTCTACGGGTCCGCGGGCACCGGCTCGATGACCCAACTCGCCGGCGAGCTGTTCAAATCGCTCGCCGGACTGCCCGATATCGTGCACGTGCCCTACAAGGGCTCCGGTGCCTCGATCACCGACGTCATCAGCGGACAGGTTCCGATGATCGTCGCCAACGTCAGCGGCCAGGTACTCGAACTCAACAAGGCCGGCAAGCTGCGGATGCTGGTGAGCACCGGTCCGGAACGCCTCGTCGCCGACCCGGCAATCCCAACTGCGGTCGAAGCCGGGTTGCCTGGCATGGTGTCGGTCAATTTCACCGGCCTGTTCGCGCCGGCGCGAACCCCGAAGCCGATCGTCGACCAGATCGCAGCCGCCACGCGTACCGCCATGGCGGATGATGACGTCCGCAAGAACCTCGTCGAGCAGGGCATGGAGCCCTTCCGCGACTCGACACCGGAGAAGACGCGGCGCTTTGTCGAGGAAGACATCGCGCGTTGGACCCCGGTGATCCGTTCGATCGGGCTTAAGCTCAATTGAGCTGCGGAAAGCGACGAGGCAGGCGCGGTCACCCGCCCGCGCTCTGGACCTTGCCCCAGGTGTCGCGCAGACCGACGACGCGGTTGAACACCATCCGGCCGGGTGCTGAATCCTCATCACGGCGGAAATAGCCCTGCCGTTCCCACTGGACCGCGGCGTCGGAATTGTCCGACGCCAATGCCGGTTCGATCTTGCAATCGGTCAGTACTTCGAGAGAGTTCGGGTTCAGGTCGGCAGCGAAATTGGCGGGGTCGGGATCGGGCTTGCTGAAAAGCTGATTGTAGACCCGAATTTCCGCCGTGACCGCGTCGGCCGCGGCGACCCAATGCAGCGTCGCCTGGACCTTGCGGCCGTCGGGGGCATTGCCGCCGCGGGTCGCTGGATCATAGGTGCAGCGCAGCTCCACCACCTCGCCGGCAGCGTTCTTCACCACCTCGCGGCAGCGTGATGAAATAAGCGTAGCGCAGCCGCACCTCCTTGCCGGGCGACAGCCGGTAGAATTTCTTCGGCGGGTTCTCCATGAAGTCGTCGCGCTCGACGTAGAGCTCGCGGCCGAACCGCACGCGCCGCGTCCCGGCGGCGGGGTCGTCCGGATGATTGACGGCCTCAAGGTCCTCGCCCTGCCCTTCGATAATTCTCGATGACGATCTTGAGGGGCCGCAGCACCGCCATGCGCCGTAGCGCGGTGCGGTTGAGCACCTCCCGGATCGCGTGCTCGAACATGCCGACATCGACAACGCTGTTGGCCTTGGCGACCCCGATCCGCCGCACGAACTCGCGCAACGCCTCCGGCGGCACGCCGCGCCGGCGCAGCCCCGCGATGGTCGGCATGCGCGGATCGTCCCAGCCGCTGACATGACCGCCGCGGACGAGTTCGGTCAGGACCCGCTTCGACAGAACCGTGTAGCTGAGATTGAGCCGCGCGAACTCGTACTGGTGCGGCCGGGACGGCACCGGCAGGTGCGCGATGAACCAGTCATAGAGCGGCCGGTGATCCTCGAATTCCAGCGTGCAGATCGAATGCGTGACGCCTTCGATCGCGTCCGACTGGCCGTGGGCGAAATCGTAGGTCGGATAGATGCACCAGGCGGTGCCGGTGCGCGGGTGATGCGCATGGAGGATGCGGTACAGCACCGGGTCGCGCAGGTTGATGTTGCCGGACGCCATGTCGATTTTAGCGCGCAGCACGCGCGCTCCGTTGGGGAACTCTCCGGCCCGCATGCGCCGGAACAGGTCGAGGTTTTCCGCAACGCCGCGATCGCGGAACGGGCTATTCCGGCCGGCCTCGGTCAGCGTCCCGCGCATTGGCTCGGATTTCGTGCTGGGTCTGATCGTCCACATAGGCAAGGTCGGTGCGGATCAGGTGCTCCGCCCATGCGTAGAGTTGCTCGAAATAATCCGAGGCGTGGTGGAGGTGCGCTCCCCAATCGAACCCAAGCCAATGGACGTCGGCTTGATGGCATCGATATATTCCTGCTCCTCCTTGGCCGGATTGGTGTCGTCGAAGCGCAGGTTGCACTGGCCGCCGAATTCCTGCGCGATGCCGAAATTCAGGCTGATGGACTTGGCGTGCCCGATATGCAGGTAGCCGTTTGGCTCCGGCGGAAACCGGGTAATGATCTTGGCGTAGCGCTTCGCCGCGAGATCGCTCGCCACGATATCGCGGATGAAGTCGCGCCCCGCTTCCACAGTGATTGAATTCGACTGCCGTCATGATCGCCTGCCCATACACGAAGCCCTCGCGGGGGTCCAATTTTGCCCTCCGCCTCACCTATGTTACAGGGGCCGGCACACAACCCCGCGGGAATTGCGGTTCCTATGCCTTCACCGGTCGTCACCCGCTTTGCGCCCTCGCCTACCGGGTTTCTCCATATCGGCGGCGCCCGCACGGCGTTGTTCAACTGGCTTTACGCGCGCGGGCGCGGTGGCAAGATGCTGCTGCGGATCGAGGACACCGATCGCGAACGCTCCACCAAGGCGGCCATCGACGCCATCCTGGACGGGCTCAGTTGGCTCGGGATCGACTGGGACGGCGATACCACCTACCAGTTCTCGTGCGCCGCGCGGCACCGCGAAGTCGCCGAGCAACTGTTGGCCGCCGGGCAGGCCTATCGCTGCTACGCGTCCCAGCAGGAGCTCGAGGAGATGCGCGAACGGGCGCGCCGCGAGGGGCGCTCCAAGCTCTATGACGGCCGCTGGCGCGATCGCGATCCGTCGGAAGCACCGCCGGGCATCAAGCCGGTGATCCGCCTGCGGGCGCCGCTCACGGGCGAGACCGCCATCGAGGATCAGGTCCAGGGCCGCGTGCTATGGCAGAACGAGAACCTCGACGACCTCGTGCTGCTGCGCTCCGACGGCAACCCGACTTACATGCTGGCCGTGGTGGTGGACGACCATGATATGGGCGTCACCCACATCATCCGTGGCGACGACCACCTCACCAACGGGGCGCGCCAGACCCAGATCTACAACGCGTTGGGCTGGACCGTGCCGGTGATGGCACACATTCCGCTGATCCATGGGCCGGACGGGTCCAAGCTTTCCAAACGCCACGGCGCACTCGGGGTCGATGCCTACCGAGCCATGGGCTACCTGCCCCAGGCGATGCGCAATTATCTCGTGAGGCTCGGCTGGAGCCATGGAGATCAGGAAATCTTCTCCACCGAGGAGATGGTCGCGGCGTTCGACCTTCACCGGATCGGCCGCTCGCCGGCGCGCTTCGATTTTGCCAAGCTTGAAAGCCTCAACGGCCACTATATCCGGCAATCCTCCGACGCCGACTTGGTGACGGCAATCGATGGCCTACTGCCGCATCTCGCCAATGGTGCCGCGCTCGCGGAGAAATTCACCCCGGAGCTGCGGGAAAAATTGCTAGCGGCCATGCCCGCACTCAAGGAGCGCGCGAAAAATCTGGTGGAACTTATTGATAGTGCACGATTTCTATATGCTAATAGGCCGATTGCGATCGATGAGAAGGCAAAACTCCTCCTCAATCCGCAAGCCTGCACTATGATCGCCGAATTGATGGAGGACCTGTCGCTGGTCGACCCTTGGACCGCTCAGGGAACCGAGGACGCCGTGCGTGCCTACGCGGAGCGCAAGGAACTCAAGCTCGGTGCCGTCGCTCAGCCGCTGCGGGCTGCCCTGACCGGCCGCCCCACGTCTCCCGGGATATTCGAGGTCTTGCAAGTTCTCGGCAAGCAGGAGAGCCTGGGGCGCCTCGCCGACCTGGTGCAGAAGGCAGCGTGAGCCCGTGCATCTGCAAATAATTGCTGTTTTACTTACCTTTGCGCGTGGATTAGCAATTCGACTTACCGGGCCGTCAACTCCGGTTTGCCGACGAATAGATGCTCATCCGTCGGTGGGGGCTGTCGCATCCGTACGATTTTCCGAACCTGCTGATTGATTTACGTCGGCCAGGAGCCGCCGGCGGGCCTCACCGCCGGCTGGTGGCGCGGCGTCGATCCGACCCATAACGCTTTCATGGTGGAAGGCTTTGTCGACGAACTCGCGGTGGCCGCGGGGAAGGACCTGCCCATCGCCGGGCCCTCCTCGGCAAGGCGCCGCGGGCCAGGGCCGCGCTTGATCTCGCGGCCGAAAAAGCCGGCTGGGGCAAGCCGCTGCCGGCCGGCAGCAGCTGCGGCGTTTCGGTCACCTTCGGATTCGGCACCTATTCGCGCAGGTCGCCGAGATCACGCTCAAGAACGGCCGCGTGACGCGAGCGAACTTCGACACCTACCAGATGATGCGCATCGACGAAGCTCCGGCGATCGAGGTCCATGTGATCGACGGCACCGAAGCGCCCGGCGGCATGGGTGAGCCGGCCACGGCCTGCGTCGCCCCCGCCGTCGTCGACGCGGTGTTCGCCGCCGCCGGCAACCGGCTGCGCAAGATGGTGGCCAACTCATGTTGGCGTGATCGGGTAGCGACACGCGTTGTCGACTGCCTGGGCGGCAACGTTGTGACGTCACATGAACTCGACAATTGGCGTTCATGAAATCTTGAGCCCTCGGCTGCAAGGCAATTAGGCAGCGGCCCAATATCAGGCAACTGTCTATCTTGCGGTGCACCAAAGGATGCGGTACCCAAGCAGAGCGAGACGCGCGGAGGCCCGGCGCGATACCGCCGGTCACCGGTCTCCACGCCACCCGCCTATCGGCCGCAGCAATGCGGCGTCATCTGATCCGAGGACATGAGCATGGACGCACGTTCCGGTGCCAACACCAAGAGCGGCAGTCTCACCCTGGGCGACAAGAGCTACGCTTTTCCGATCTACGAAGGCACGATCGGGCCTGACGTAATCGACATCTCCAAGCTCTACAACCAAGCCGACATATTCACCTACGATCCGGGCTTCACCTCGACGGCGAGCTGCGAATCCAAGATCACCTATATCGACGGCGACAAAGGCGTGTTGCTCTACCGCGGCTACCCGATCGAGCAGCTCGCGGAGCACGGCGATTTTCTCGAGACCTGCTACCTGCTGCTCTACGGCGAGCTGCCGACAGCAGCGCAGAAGCACGAATTCGACTATCTGGTGACGCGCCACACCATGGTGCATGAGCAGATGAGTCGGTTCTTTCAGGGCTTCCGGCGCGATGCCCATCCGATGGCCGTGATGGTCGGCTCGGTCGGGGCACTCTCGGCCTTCTATCACGACTCCACCGACATCTCCGATGCGGTCCAGCGCAACATCGCCTCGATCCGCATGGTGGCGAAGCTGCCGACACTTGCAGCCATGGCCTACAAATATTCAATCGGTCAGCCGTTCGTCTACCCCAAGAACGAGCTCGATTACGCCACTAATTTCCTGCGCATGTGCTACGCGGTGCCGTGCGAGGAATATCGTGTCAATCCGGTGCTGGCGCGGGCGATGGACAGGATTTTCATCCTCCACGCCGATCACGAGCAGAACGCCTCGACCTCGACGGTGCGGCTATCGGGCTCGTCCGGCGCCAATCCGTTCGCCTGTATCGCGGCGGGTTGCGCGTGCCTGTGGGGGCCGGCGCATGGCGGCGCCAACGAGGCCGCGCTGAAGATGCTCGCCGAGATCGGACACGTCAGCCGTATTCCCGAGTACATCAAGCGCGCCAAGGACAAGAACGATTCGTTCCGCCTCATGGGGTTCGGCCACCGGGTCTACAAGAACTACGATCCGCGCGCCAAGATCATGCAGAAGACCTGCCACGAAGTCCTCGCCGAAATGGGCATCAAGGATGACCCGTTGCTCGACGTCGCCCTCGAGCTGGAGCGCATCGCGCTCCACGACGACTACTTCATCGAGAAGAAGCTCTACCCCAACATCGATTTCTATTCCGGCATCACCCTCAAGGCGATGGGCTTTCCCACCACCATGTTCACGGTGCTGTTCGCGGTCGCCCGCACGGTCGGGTGGATCGCGCAATGGAAGGAAATGATCGAGGACCCGAGTCAGAAGATCGGCCGCCCGCGCCAGCTCTATACCGGCGCCGTGGAGCGCGAGTACCCGCCGATTTCTCGCAGGAAATAACCGGGGCGCTCGCACCTCCGCCGTTCGGACTCACCATGATCCGCGCTTGAGTCCGGTCGCCAAGTAGCCCCACAACGTCGGATGCGACCATAGACGCGACGGCAGGTCGATCTTGCGGGGCTTTAGGGCGCCCGCGATGGCATCCTGCGCGGCCCGCTCCATCAACGGCAGCGCGCTGGCGAGCTGAAGGTATGGGAACGTCGTGTAGTTGTCGCTCGCCGTCGGCAAAAACCGCGCTTGATAAAGCACGTCGCCAGTGTCGATGCCGGCGTCAACCAGATGCACCGTGACGCCGAAATTATCGAGATCGCCTACCGCCGCGGCCCAATAGCCGCCATGGATGCCACGATATTTTGGTGTGATGCCGTCATGATAGTTGATGAACGGCGCCGCCACTGCGGACAACACTGAACGGCTGATGATCCGGGTACCGACAACGAGGATGACCTGCGCGCTCAAGTTCTGGAGAAGCGCAATGCACTCCGGCGAATTGACAGAGGGCACCTCGATCAATTCACAGGCTTCGGGCCAGCACGGCTCCAGGTGGGCATTCTCTAAAATCTCATTGATGCGGCGGCGCGACGTCACCTGCAAGATGCGCGCGAACGACATAAATGCCAATTGGCCGGCGACATGGACCAAGCCTAATCGCGCGATCCGACGACGCAGCAGCGCGCCCCGCGAAACATGGCGCTCGACGATGATTTTAAGGTCTGGAAATTGCTTCGCAAGACTGCACGCGGCAATACGGCAGAGGTCGTTCTCAATGACCAATAATGCAACCTGGCCGCGGGGCATTCGGTTCTCCGACAACAATTGCCTAGGTGCAAAAAATTTATTTTATTATAATTGTACCGAATAAACCTCGCGCTAACCGGTGACTGAGCGCAGGCACGGATTTCCGGATCGGCCGAAATCAGAGACTTGCGCGCAGCGACGCTAAGTATTTTCTTGGGCGCCGCCGGCGGCCTGCGGCGACATGCTGCCGCTATGCGGCGTCGACGCGGCGAAAGCCATTGAATAGCGCCGTTGCGGCACCCGACATCAGCACCTTGACATACCGTGCGGCTTGGTACTCGCCGTTGAGCGAAAGCCGCGGCAGGGCGGTCAAATGCCGGTCGTGCTCGGGGAACAGTACGCCCGGACGGGTCGTCACCGCCGTCTTGTAGCCAAGTTCGGAAGCGATGCCGAACTCGCGCGGCCCGACCAGATCCCGTCCGCCGTACGGATAGGCGAGGTGCTGCACTTCGGCACCAAGTTCGGTCTCGATGATGTCGCGGCTGGCCTTGAGTTCAAAACGCGCCGCCGCCTCGGTCGCCTTGCCGAGCATGACGTGGTTGACGGTGTGCGCTCCGATGGTCACCAGCGCATCCGCGGACAATTCTCGGATCTCGTCCCAGTTCATGCACAGTTCGTCCGCGACTGGGCGCATATCGACGCCGCTTCGCGCCGAGAGTTCGTTGACCGCGGCATGAATCTCGGCTTCCGTGCCCAAATTGCGCAGCCACCAATATACGCTGTCGTAGGCTTCGCGCTTTTGCGATGTGGTGGCACAGATACACCTGCGTTCAACGCCGTCGATCGTCACCACGATACTGTCGTTGCGGGCGATCGCGGCTTCGAGCGCGAGCCACCACAGCTTGCCGCGCCGATCCGGAAAGCTGGTCGGCACATAGATGGCGAACGGCAGTTCAAGACGTTTGAGGATCGGAAAGGCATACAGTTTGTTGTCGCGATACCCATCGTCGAACGTGATGCTCACGAAGCGTCGTGCAAAATCGCGCTCGGTCAGACGGCGATGCATTTCGTCAAGCGACACGATGTCGATGTCCTGCCGCTGCAACCACGAAAGCGTCTGGGACAGGAATTCGGGCGAGACTTCAAGCAGCCGGTTCGGCTGGAATTCGTCGCCGCGCGGCGGACGAACATGGTGCAGCATGATGATGGCGCCGACGCCTTCAAAGAACGGGCGCAGGAGAATATGAGCGCCACTATAGTAGAGCGTGTCGAAACCGGTTCGAATGATGGCCGATTTCATTGGCGGCTCCCTGATCTCGCACTTCGGATCATAACAAGCCGCCCTCGCGGGCTTTTCAACGTCGTAGTTTACTGTTGGTTAATTTGCCTACCTTGTCATGACGACGCGTGTCCAACCGTCAATGACTTTTGATTGTCTTTTATCCTACCCGGCTTAGGGACGCTGGCGCAGGCGAGCCGGAGCCGCCAGACCCGCTTGCCCGCGACGTGTATGGTGCTATGCATCGGTTGAATAGCACCATGTCACATAGGCACCTGCCCATGTAAAACCGCCCCCAAATGCCGCAAGGATGAGCTTGTCGCCAGTCTTGAGCCGGCTCTCATAGTCCCACAGGCACAACGGTATGGTGGCGGCGGTGGTGTTGCCGTATTTGTGGATCGTGATCATCACCCGTTCCATCGGCACGCCCATACGCTCGGCGGTCGCCTCGATGATGCGGTTGTTGGCCTGGTGCGGCACCAGCCAATCGATTTCGTCCGCGGTGAGGTGGTTGCGTGTCATCAGATCGGTCGCAACCTCAGCCATCTTAGCGACCGCGAATTTGTAGACCGCGGCGCCTTCTTGATGAACGTAGTGCAGGCGTTTCGCGACGGTTTCCGCGGTCGGGGGCATGCGGCTGCCGCCGGCTTTCTGGTGAAGGAACGGCATACCAGCGCCATCGGACCGGATGATCGTATCGATGATGCCGTACGGACCCGGCGCCGGCTCGATCATGACCGCCCCGGCGCCGTCGCCGAACAGGACGCAGGTGGCGCGGTCGGTATAATCGATGATCGCCGACATCTTGTCGGCCCCGACCACGATCACCTTGCGGGCCGCGCCGGTGGCGATGAACTGGGTCGCGATGGTGACGGCGTAGAGAAAACCGGAACACGCCGCCTGGACATCGAAGCTGCCGATGTTGCGTATCCCAACCATGTCGCAAACGAGGTTGGCGGTCGACGGGAACACCATATCGGGCGTCGTCGTGGCGCAGATCAGGAGATCGACATCGCCAGGCAAGGTCTTGGTCTTGGCCAACAGACCCTTCACGGCGCCGCACGCCATGTGGGAGGTGCCAAGCCCCTCCCCCTTCAACAGGCGCCGCTCCTTGATACCGGTGCGCTCGACGATCCAGTCATCGCTGGTAGCCACGAGCCGTGCCAATTCCGCATTACCGAGCACATAGTCCGGAACATAGCCGTGCACCCCGGTTATCGCCGCACGGCGCTCCGGGCGCCGCCTTGGCATAGGTTTTCGGTCGATCATGTCGATGACGGCGCTTCCTGTTCCGGTTTTTTTCAACGGTTAGCATGCCCCTCGCGGCGATGAAACCGCGCCGGATTGCGGGCCGTTTCGATCACGATGGCGGCGGCTCGCGAACTTGGCGTCACGGAATCGATCTCCATTACGGAGTCGAGGCGCGCGAAGGCCTCGCATTGTCGTCGGCGTTCAGGCGTATCGCCGATGAGGGGGACCAGTGCTGCGGCGAGATTCTCCGGAGTCGCTTGCCGCTGCAGCAGTTCGGGCATGATCCTGCCGCCGAGAATGAGATTGGCGAGGCCGACCATCGGTACTTTCACCAGCGCACGGGCAATGAGTTCCTCGACGATCGCGACCTTGTAGGCGAGAACGGTCGGGACTCCGGCAAGCCCGAGCTCAAGCGTCACGGTTCCCGAAGCCGCAAGCGCCGCGCGGGCGCGGCGGAACTCCGCCCATTTCTGCGCCGGCTCGACCACGATCCGCGGGACAACAGGCCACGCCCGCGTGTCGCGATGGACGCGGTCGGCGAGATGCGGCACGGTCGGCAGCACGAGTTCGACTGCTCCGATCCGTTCCTGCACCAAGCCGATAGCGGCTCCGAAGGTGGCGAGGTGCCGCCCTATCTCGCCGCCGCGGCTGCCCGGCAGCACCAGCACCACGGGCGGCGCGCCTCGCCGACGCGCCGCCTCTTGCGCATTCGGCCGCAGCGTCGCCACCGCTTCGGTGAGCGGATGGCCTACAAAAGTACATGGCGGCCCGCCAAGCCGCCGATGCGCGGCGGGCTCGAACGGCAGAACGGCGAGCACGTGATCGACATAGTGGCGCATCGCGGCCGCGCGGCCGGGCCGCCACGCCCATACCGTCGGCGACACATAGTCGACGATCGCAATGTCGGGAGCCGCCGCGCGTATCCGACGCGCCACCCGATGGGTGAAATCCGGACTGTCGATGATGACGACCGCATCGGGATGCGCCGCGATGACGGCATTGGCGGCTTCGCGGATGCGGCGCAGGATCAGCGGCAAGCGCGCTGGTATGGCGGTGAAGCCATTGACCGCAAGCTCATCGAGCGGAAACAGGCTTGCGAAGCCACGTTCCGCCATGGCGGCGCCGCCGACGCCGGCAAATCCGACCGGGCCACCCGCCCGCGCTTCGATCGCCGCCATCAGGGCCGCACCCAGGCGGTCGCCCAATTCTTCACCGGCGATGATGAAGATATCCAGCCCGGGGTCGGCGGCACCCCGCGCCATTGTCGCCTCGGGCACGGCATCTTTTGTCGGCGAGTCGTCGGTCGTGGCGTCCTTCATGGGTGCGCCTCAGGATCGGGGCACCCGACCACGAACAACCCCTCGCGGTCCGCCGCCTCGATCAGGCGCTGCGGCTCGGCGACGATGGTGGCGCCGGCGATGACCGCGATGCCGGCAAGGCCCGCCGCGGCGGCGCGGGCGATCGTGTCAGGCCCGATCGAGGGCAGGTCGAAGCGGCGATCCTGGCGCGCTTTGGGCGCCTTGACCAGCACGCCGACGCCGCGCGGCAGCGCGATCCGGCCGGCCCCGCGCAACGTGATGACCCGTTCCAACATCGCATCGGTGCCCTCGGCGGCCTCGATCGCCAGCACGCGCCGGCGCGCCACGATGGCGGCTTGGCCGACATCGAACGGGCTCATAGCGGCGAGCACCGCAAACCCGCGATCGATATCGCCCTCAACCTCGGGACCCGGCTGGTGCCGCCCCAGAGCCCCGTGCCGAGCGGTGATCTCCGGCGCCACCTCGTGCGCGCCGAGCACGCGCAGGCCGCCGCTCTCGAACACGCGCCCAATACCGGACAGAAGATGATCGTCGCCGCCACGGAACGACCGGATGATCATCGGCATCCGCGTCACCGTGCCCCAGTCGAGCCGCAGCTGGGTGATCGACGGCCGGAGCAACGCGCCGACCATGACCACCTCCCGGCACCCCTCGACCGCGGCCAGCCGACAAAACCGCCCGAACTGGCCAATTGCAATCCAGTGATGCGGGTAAGTTTCGACCGCTTCCGCGTCCGCCCAGCCGCGCAACGGAAACAATACAACGCGGCGCCCACGGCGCCCTACCGCGTCGGCGACCGCGAACGGGACCGTGCCGCCACCGCAAATGATCGCAAGAGGACCGTCGCCCGCGACCTTGAAGTCCGCAGCGGTCATGCGTCCTCGTCCTCGCCGGCGCTGATGCGGCGGATTGCGGTGGTCAGCGGCCGCTTGCCGCCATTGATGAAAGCAACGACGCTGCCGATGAGCGGGGCGTCCACGCAGCTCTTTTCGACGCGCGCCAGCCGCTCGCGAAACACGCCGGTGCCGAAAAACAATTCCCGGTAGGCGAGGCGCAAGCGGTGAATGTCCGCCTTGGCAAAGCCGCGCCGGCGCAGGCCGACCACGTTGAGCCCGACGAGGCTCGCCAGGGGGCCTTGCACCATGCCCCATGGGATCACGTCGGCGCGCACGCCGCTCAGGCCGACGATCATGGCGCCCTCGCCGATCCGTACGAACTGGCGCACCGCGGCCTGTCCGCCCAGGAAGGTATAATCGCCAACGCTGACATGGCCGCCCAGCACCGCATTGTTGGCGAATGTGACGTGGCTGCCGACCTTGCAATCATGGGCGACATGGGCACCCGCCATGAGAAAGCAGTGGTCGCCGATTTCCGTCGTACCTCGGTCATCCTCGGTGCCGGTATTGACGGTTACGTTCTCGCGGATGTCGCAGTCGGTGCCGATCGACAGCCGTGTCGGCCCGCCACGGTACTTGACTGACTGCGGCGGCGTGCCGAGCGAGGCGTACGGATAGACGACGGTGCGCGCCCCGATGCTGGTATGGCCGGTGACATGCACATGGGCGACGAGGCGGCAGCCTTCGTCGATCGCGACGTCGGGGCCGACCACGCAATATGGACCAATCGACACGCCACGTCCGATCGTGGCGCCCGGCGCTATTCGCGCGGTCGGATCGATCGCGGTCATCGCCCGCTCATACGCTGTTGATTATCGCGCCGACATCGGCCTCGGCCACGATCTGTCCGGCGACCTTGGCTTCGCCGCGGTACCACCACATGTTCTTTCGTCTGGCGGTCTTGGTCATGTGATATTCGACGGTATCACCCGGAAACACCGGCTTGCGAAATTTCGCCTTGTCGATTGTGAGAAAATAGACCGACGATCCCTCGGCTTGCCGGCCCAGCACGTGCATGCAGATGACGCCGGCGGTCTGCGCCATGCCCTCGATCAATAAAACGCCGGGAAATATCGGATTTCCCGGAAAATGACCCTCGAACTGCGGTTCGTTGGCCGTGACATTCTTGATCCCGATGGCGAAGTCGTCGCCTCGGATCCCGATAATGCGATCAATCATCAAGAATGGATAGCGGTGCGGGATCGACCGTAATATGCCCGCAATGTCGACGGTTTCGACGGTAGATCCGATTTCGTTCATGGTTGAGCTTTCATGTCATTTTCCGCCACAGCGGGCACCGGTTCACAGCGGAAAATGAAACAGGCAAAATCTACGGTTTTTCCTTGTTCTCGCCGCCCGGGGCGTCGTCCGATGACTGCTGCGCCAGCCGCTCCAGTAGGAAGACCTCGCGCATCCATTGCTTCACCGGCTTTGCCGGGAAGCCGCCATAGCGTACTCCGGCCGGCACGTCACGTGAGACTATCGCTGTTGCAGCAATCTGAGCGCCCTCCCCAATGGTGACGTGATTGTTCACTCCGACCCGCGCCCCAAGCACAACGAAATCCTCAAGCGTCACGCTGCCTGATATTCCGACCTGGGCGACCAGCACGCAGTGTCGTCCGATGGCCACATTGTGGCCGATCTGCACCAGATTGTCGATCTTGGTACCCTCGCCGATCACGGTGTCGCGGTTAGCGCCACGGTCGATCGCACTGCCGGCACCGATCTCGACGTCGTTCTGGATGATGACGCGGCCAAGCTGCGGCACCTTCATATGCCCGGACTTCCCCATGGCATAGCCGAAGCCATCCTGACCGATGCGGCAGCCCGGATGGACGATCACCCGGTCACCGATCAACGCATGGATGATCGACGCGTGCGGGCCGATCGAACACAGCCGCCCGATGCGTACTCCGGGCCCGACGACCGCGTTGGCGCCGACCAGCGTCCCGGCGCCAATCTCGGCGCCGGGACCGATCACGGCACCTGGATCAATCACGGCACCGCTCTCGAGGCGGGCGGTGGGGTGGATAATCGCGCCGGACGAGACGCCGGCGGCGTCGAACAGCGAGGCCGGGCGCAGCGAATCCGGGAACAACGCGCGAGCCGCGGCGACGAAGGCGCGATACGGTTCGCGAACCAACAACACCGTAAGATCTGCCGGCGCTCGATCGCGATAGCGCGGCGCCATCAGGCAGGCACCGGCCCGCGTTGTTGCGAGGTCGTCGAGATATTTCGCATTGTCCAAAAAGGTGAGGTCGCGCGGACCGGCGGCGTCCAGAGCCGCGATATTAGCGATGGCGCGATCAGCCGCCACGCCCGTGGCGGGTTCGGCGCCGGTCAGGGCTGCGATCTCGGCAATCGTCAGGGATTTCGTGGTCTTGAAGAACTGCGGCTCGGTCATCCGGTGCAGGCCTGCTTTCACGGCGAAGATCCGCCGAGCACCAAGAATTCCGAAAAATGCCGACCTAGAATGAACTCCCGCCGCCGAACTTGAAGAACTGCGTTTTGTCGAAGGAATCACGTGTCAGCGCATAGGCAAAGTCGAACCTTAGCGGTCCGAACGGCGAATCCCAGATGATGCCCAAACCCACCGACGACCGGATCAAGCTTCCGCCGGCGACGTCCATCGTTTGACCTGACACCGCCCAAGAGGTGGGCCCAACATACTTCGACAATTGGCCGGCATCGGCGAACAACGCGATCTTCATGCCGAAGTCCTTCGGGGCAAAGAACATCGGCGTCTGAAACTCGACGGATGAACCCCAATAAAGCGAACCACCGAGTCCGTCGCCAGGATAGCCATAGGCGATCTGGGTGATGTCGCGCGGCCCGAAGCCGGCCGGTGCGAAGCCGCGCACGATGTTCGGCCCGCCCTGGAAGTGATCCAGCATGCGCAGATCGTCACCGCCCCACCCCGTGGCATAGCCGCCCTGGAAGCGCAACAATCCAACGACATCAGGAAAAATTTCGTTGTAGAGTTTGGTGTCGAAGGTCGATTTCACGTTCCTGACATCGCCGCCGGCGCCGGCAACGTCCTGCCGGAATTCCGCGAGCAAACCAGCGGTCGGCGCGCGGTTGTTGTCGAGGGTGTTGTAGGCGAGCGTATATCCGACCGCCGATACGAACACCGATCCTTGCGCTGCTTCCTGTTTCGCCGCGATCGAGGCCTCGCCGTCTTGATAGCAGTTCTGTTGGAGCGGCTGGCCGACGGCCACATATTGGTTAACGAACGAAGCGAACTTGTCCGGGGTCGGAAACGTTGTAACGAAGTCCGGATTGATGTTGTTACAATTGGCCCACAGGGCAGGTATCGAAATCTCCTGCACATAGGCCGTATATCTCGCCTGCGCCGAGATATTCTCGCTGATCGGTATACCGACCTTCATGTCGCCGCCGATCGTCTTCGACAGATACGACAGGTACTGGCTTGACGTCGTCTGCTTGGCAAAAACGTCCCAGCCGACCGCCAAACGATTGTCGAGGAAATAGGGCTCGACGAAGGACAGGTTGAAACCGCGGGCGCGCTGGCCGTACTGTAGCGAAGCCTTCACCTGATCGCCGCGGCCGAGCAGGTTGCGCTCGCCGACCGAGACCTCGCCCATTATGCCGTCGGAGGTCGAATACCCTCCGGCGAACGAGAACTCGCCGGTCGATTGCTCCTCGACATCGCAATTGAGGATGACCCGATCTGGCGCCGAACCGGGTTCGGTCGTGATCTTCACGGTCTTGAAATAGCCGAGATTCTTGACGCGTCGCTCGGCGCGATCGACCAGTGCGCGATTGTAGGCGTCGCCTTCGATGATATCGAATTCGCGGCGAATCACCCAGTCCCGCGTTCGCGTATTGCCCTTGATGTTGATGCGCTCGATGTAGGTGTGCGGTCCTTCGTCCACGACGAAGGTGATGTTGACGTTGCGGTTCTCGTAATTGCGTTCGCCGCGCGGGCGCACCACGGCGAACGGATAGCCGCGCCGCGCCACGTCGATGGTGGTGTCTTCCACGGACTTCTCGACCGCGTCGGCGTTGTAGATCTTGCCTGACTCCACCCGCAATCGGGGGCGGAGGGTTTCGCCCGGGACCGCCGGGATGTTGGATTGGATGGCGACGAGGCCGAAATGATACTGCTCGCCTTCGTCAATCGTGAAGGTGATAATGAAGCCCTTCCTCTCCGGATCGTATTCCCCGACGGCCGATACGATGCGCACGTCGGCAAACCCATTCTTGAGATAGAAGCGGCGCAACAGATCGCGGTCGGCCTCGATCCGGTCGGCATCATAGATGTCGTTGGATTTCAGGAAGCTCAGCCAGTTCGTCTCGCCGGTCTTGATGATGTCCTTGAGACGGTAGTCGCCATATTTCTTATTGCCGACAAAGATGATCTTGGCGACCCCGGTCTTCTCCCCTTCGTTGATCTCGAATATGAGGTCGACTCGGCCGTTCGGCAGTTCGACGATCTTGGGCTCGACGCGAACGTCGTAGCGGCCGCTGTGCTGATAGATTTCGAGGATGCGCTGGACGTCGGCCTGCACCACGGCGCGGGAAAAGGTGCCGCGCGCCTTCGACTGAACCTCGCTCGCAAGCTGCTCGTCCTTCGCCTTGTGATTGCCCTCGAAGGCAACCCGGTTGATCACCGGATTTTCCACGACCGTGACGAGAAACCCGCCAGGCCGCGGCGTGATGTGGACGTCTTGGAACAGGCCGGTGGCATAAAGGGCTTTAAGGGCGGAATCGATCTTCGCGGTATCCATCCGCTCACTGGGGCGAAGCAGGAAGTACCCACGAATCGTGTCCGCCTCGACCCGGCGGTTGCCTTCAACTTCGATGCGGGTTCCGCTGGGCAATGATTGACCGAAAGCGAGGCCGGAGGTCCCGATCGGGGCCATCGCCGAGCCAAGCACACTCAAAAAAACCACTGCGGCAAACGCCCCCAGCCGCCCCAACAACCCCACTCTTATTCCCATCCGCGAAGCGCCCTCATTCCCGTTCGCTAGCCCCCGTCTATCCAGGAATCTCCCGTCAATCCCGGTCCGTTTCTATAGACTTTCCCTCCTGCTGCAAACAAAGACTTCCGCCTCGTTTCTATTTACTTTCATGACGTTGCGCCCCAGCCACTGGTCACGATCCAGGCCAATAAGGACGCAGATCATTGAACGCCGCAAAAATCATCAACATTACGACGATTGCAAGGCCGATCCGGAATCCGAACTCCTGAGCGCGCTCGGACAACGGCCGGCCGCGCACCGCTTCGATAAGATAGAACAAAAGATGACCGCCATCCAGCAACGGCACCGGGAAAAGATTGAGAAGTCCGATCGAAACCGACAGCAAGGCGGTGAAATCGAGCAGCGGCCCGATGCCGAGCCTAGCGACCTCCCCGGAAATCTGGGCGATCTTGATTGGACCGCCGATCTGATCGGCCGACTGCCGCCCGCTCACCACATCACGAAGGTATCCCATTGTGGTCGAGACGACGAACCATGTTTTGTCGGCGCCGAGCCAAACGGCCTCCAACGGGCCAACCGATTCGGTTTTCACATCACCGGGTTCGTTCGCGCGGGTGATTCCGAGAATACCCTTCTTGTTCTTCTCCGCGGGCGTCGCGTGGAGCGTGACGACGGAGTTGCCGCGCTCGACATCGATGTCGAGCGTCTTCCCGGCACTGAAATTCACGATTCGCTGGACGTCGACAAAATTGTCGATCTTGGTGCCGTCGATTCCAACGATCAGATCGCCGACCTGGAAGCCGGCCGCCGCCGCAGGGCTGCCGGGCTCGATGGTAGAGATGCGCGGAATCGCCGTGGTCTTGCCGTAGACCATGAAAACGCCGGCAAAAATTGCAATGGCGAGAATGAAATTGGTGATCGGTCCCGCGGCCACGACCGCCGCTCGGGCCCCCACACTCTGGCCGGGAAAGCTTTGCTTGCGCTCCTCGTCGGTCATCGCCGCGAGCGTGTTCGAATCCGGTACGCTTGCCGCGTTCTCGTCACCGAAAAACTTGACGTAGCCGCCCAACGGCACCGCAGAAATCTTCCATCGGGTGCCATGGCGGTCATTGAAGCCGAACAGCTCCGGGCCAAAACCAATCGAGAACACGAGCACTCTGATGCCATTCAGGCGGGCCACCAAGAAGTGGCCAAGCTCATGAAAGAAAACGATAATCGTCAATACGAATAGAAACGGGATGATCCAGCCCGTGTAGGTTCCGCCGAGGGCACCCAGACTTGAGAACACATTGGAACCCATCGACGACCTCGTTCTGATGCACGCAATATACGTAAAGTTTAACTAAATTGCCTTTGCGGCAATTTGCGGCAGGAGCGATCTGGCCAACGATCTGGAATTATGGTCAACGGCGATAGCATCATCCACGTTGACCGGCTCCCGCATAAGTCCCCGCGCTTGTGCAGTCTCGATGGTGGCCTCAACGAGCGCGGCAATTCCGGCGAATCCAAGACGGCGGGCAATAAACTCGTGAACCGCGATCTCATTGGCCGCATTGAGCACGGTCGGCGCCCCGTGGCCGGCCAACAGCGCCTCGCGCGCGAGCACAAGCGCCGGAAAGCGCACCGGGTCCGGCGGCTCGAAGGTCAAGGCGGACATCCGCGTGAGATCAAGGCGCGCCGCCCCGTTCATACGCTCCGGCCAGGCCAGGCAATTCGCGATCGGGACCCGCATGTCCGGGGGCCCGAGTTGGGCAATCAACGAACCGTCGCGATATTCGACGATGCCGTGCACGATCGACTGAGGATGCACCACGATGTCGATCTGCTCCGACGGGAATCCGAACAGATGATAGGCTTCGATCAATTCCAGCCCCTTGTTCATCATGGTGGCGGAATCGATCGTGACCTTGGCTCCCATCGACCAGTTGGGATGGCGTAGCGCCTGTTTCACAGTGGCGGCGCGCATCTCGGCCAGCGAGGCGGTTCGGAACGGGCCGCCCGATGCGGTCAAGATGATGCGGCTGACGTCATCGCGGCGGCCGGCCGACAGCGCCTGGAAGATCGCGTTGTGCTCGGAATCGACTGGCAGCACGACAGCGCCGGTCTCCGCCGCCCGCCGCATGAACAGGGCGCCGGCGCAGACCAGGCACTCCTTGTTGGCAAGCGCGACGGTCGCGCCGCGCTCGATCGCCGTCATGGTCGGGCGCAGGCCGGCAGCGCCGGTGATGGCAGCCATGACCCAGTCGGCCGGCCGCTGCGCCGCCTCGACGACGGCGTCCGCGCCGGCAGCAGCCTCGATGCCTGATCCCGCCAGTGCGTCTTTAAGTTCGCCATAGCAAGCCGGATCGGCAACCACAGCGAACCGCGCACCGATCTCGCGCGCGAGCGTAGCGAGGGCTGCTGCGTTGCGCTGCGCCGTGACCGCCTCGACACGAAAGCGGTGGCGATCCATGCGCACGAGATCGATGGTGCTAGTGCCGATCGAGCCGGTCGCGCCAAGCAAACTGACGGTCAACTCACGGACGCGTGGCGCTGCTGCAGCATAAGCTAACGGTACGACCGGCATCGCGATCACCACAACAATGAGAGAACCATCACCACAACAGAAAGCCGCGCGCGGAGGCTTCGGTGCCCCCTCGCGCGAGCCCAACCAATGCTGCCACGCCGGTGGCGGCAAGGAAACCATCCAATCGGTCCATCAAGCCGCCGTGCCCCGGGATGATGCGGCCCGCATCCTTGACCCGAACCGCCGCTTGATAGCGGATTCGATGAGATCACCGGCCTGGGACACGGTCGACAGCACGAGCGCAATGCAGGCCGTCGCCATAAGCGCCCCGGCCCCGGCGCCACGCATGACCGCAATGCCGGCCGCAATGGCGCCCAGCACGCCGCCGCCGGTGCCTGACCAGGTCTTGTTCGGACTGATGGACGCCGCAAGCTTCGGGCCGCCGACCGCGCGACCGACCACATAGCCGAGAACGTCGGTTGCCCAAACGACGGCAAACAGAAACAGGATGGCGACGAGGCCAAGCTCCTCGTCGCGCCGCAACACCGTCGGGGCGAGCAGCACGGTGCCAGCATATAGGACGCCGGCGGCGCCCCAGGTGCGCCGTCCGCGGACGGCCAGCAGCGCGACCGCTATGGCGCCTGCCGCCACCGGCGCGAGCGCTGCGACGAATTCACCGAAGCCTGCCGCCGCCGCGGTAAGCAGCAACGCCGTTACGCCCGCGGCCCGCACCGCGACCGGAGGCCCGGCCGGGATATCGCCCGACACGATTGCGCTCCATTCCCAGAACACCCCGAGCGCAGCCGCCGCCCACAACAGTAGGAACGGCCAGCCCCCCAGGATGGCGGTCCCGATGGCGAGCACTGCAAGTACGATTCCCGAAACGATGCGCTTACTGAGTTCGCCGGACGTTCGGGACGACACGGCAGACGGGGGATCCGGCTCCGTCAAGGTATCAAGATCCGGTGCGGACGACGAGCCCGCCGAAGCGCCGTTCACGCCGGCGGAATTCGGCGATCGCATGCTCGAGCGTGGCGCGCTCAAAATCGGGCCAGTAGGTCGGCACGAAAACGAGTTCGCTGTAGGCCGACTGCCACATCAGGAAGTTCGACAGACGCTGCTCGCCGCTGGTGCGAATAATGAGATCCGGGTCCGGTAGATCCGGAGCGTCGAGATGGCGGCCGATAATGTCGGCCGTTATGTCGCTCGCGCGCAGCCTCCCCAGTGCCACCAATTCGGCAACGCGTTGGGCGGCGCGCGCGATCTCCTGGCGGCCGCCGTAATTGAAGGCGACGACAAGCAGCAGGCCATCATTGGCCCGCGTCAACTCCTCGGCCTCCTCGAGCAGACGCCGGATCTCCGGATCGAGATCACGGCGTTCCCCGATGACACGCACGCGGACGTTGTTCTGGTGCAGTTCGACGAGGTCGTTGCGGATGAAGCGGCGCAGCAACCCCATCAGGTCGCGAATTTCGGCCGCCGGGCGCGACCAGTTCTCCGAGCTGAACGTGAAAATCGTGAAAATCTTGATGCCCATTTCGCCGACCGCCCGCACAGTGCGGCGCAGCGCATCGACGCCGCGGCGATGGCCCTCGGTGCGCGGCAGCCCGCGTTCGGCGGCCCAGCGCCCGTTACCGTCCATGATGATGGCAACGTGCCGCGGCGGCTCGAAGCCGGAATCTGGCGACGTTTTGGGCGACCCCTTCGGCGCGGTCGTTGGCACTGCCGTGGTCGCTGCCGCTGCTTCAGGCATCAAGGTCTCCGATCTCGTTGTGCCGGCGCTCAAACCGTCATGATCTCTTTTTCTTTGGCCGTGAGCGTATGGTCGACCTCGCCGACGATCTGGTCGGTCGCCTTCTGGACTTCGCCGGTCATGCGCGTGTGGTCGTCCTCGCTGACCTTACCTTCTTTTTCGAGCTTCTTCAGCAGATCGAGCGCGTCGCGGCGAACATGCCGCACGGCAACGCGGGCCGATTCGGCGTATTTGTGCGCGATTTTCACCAGTTCCTTGCGCCGGTCCTCGTTGAGTTCGGGGATGCGCAACCGCAGTACCTGCCCTTCCGTCGACGGGTTCAAGCCGAGGTTGGCAGCCATGATGGCCTTCTCGACCGCATGCACCATTGAGCGGTCCCAGACCTGGACGCTGAGCAGTCGCGGCTCCGGCACGCTGATGGTGGCGAGCTGATTGAGCGGCATGTGGGTGCCGTAGGCCTCCACCTGGACATGGTCGAGCAGAGACGACGAGGCGCGGCCGGTGCGCAACCCGCTGAGTTCCTGCTTGAACACCTGAACCGCACCGTTCATGCGGCGCTTGATTTCATTGAGATCGTAATTCGCGGTGGTCATGTCGCGTCTCCTCGAAGAGCATCAGGGCCACGTCGCGATCCTGGAGAGATTGCGTGGCCGCCTCGTTCTTCGTCTTTGGTGAGCGCCCGGGCGCCCTTTATCAACAACTCCGCGCCCGCGATCCTCTCACGCACTGGTAACGGATTCGCCAACGATTGTGGCCCGTGCCGTTCCACTCAGCACGGCCTTGATGGCGCCGGGCTCCAGGATGGAGAACACAATGATAGGCATACGGTTTTCACGGGCAAGAGCAAACGCGGTCGCATCCATGACCTTGAGTTCCCGGGTAAACGCCTCCTGATGGGTAAGCCGCTCGTAGCGTTTGGCGGTCGGGTCCTTTTTCGGGTCGGCGGTATAGACCCCGTCCACATTTGTAGCCTTGAGCACCGCGTCGCAGCCCATTTCGGCCGCGCGCAGGACGGCCGTGGTGTCGGTGGTGAAGAACGGGTTACCGGTACCGCCGGCAAACACCACCACGCGATTGTCGTCGAGATGACGCAGCGCCCGCGCCCGCTCGTAGGTTTCGCAAACTTGCGGCATGGTGAGAGCCGACATGGTCCGGGCCGAGGCGCCGGCGCGCTCGATGGCGGCTTCGAGCACCAGCGCGTTCATGACGGTCGCTAGCATCCCCATGGCATCGCCGGTGGGGCGCGAAACGCCCTGCGCCGCCACCTCGACGCCGCGAAGGACGTTGCCGCCGCCGACCACGACTCCGATGGTAATGCCCATGGCGCGGGCCGCCACGATGTCGGAAGCAAAGCGATCGATCGTGGCCTGGTGAATGCCGAACGCCTCAGGCCCGCTTAGTGCTTCGCCCGACAGCTTGACGATAACGCGGCGATATGTCGGCACGGCAATCCCTTTTCTGCGACCAGCCGCCGCGGGCACGGTGCGGCGACGCGGCTCAACCCTTGCCGGCCATCGCCGCGACTTCGCCGCCGAAGTCGGTGTCCGGGCGCTCGATACCTTCTCCGAGCGCGTAGCGCACGAAACCAGTCACCTTTATGGCGCCGCCGATCTTCCCCTCGGCCTCCTTGAGGGCCTGGCCGACCGTTTTGTTGGGCTCGTAAATGTAGGGCTGATCGAGGAGGCAAACCTCTTTGTAATAGGTCTTGAGGCCGGATTCGACGATCTTGGCGACAACCGCCTCGGGTTTGCCCTGGGCGCGGAACTTGTCGGCGAGGACATCCTTTTCGCGCGCCACCACCTTGGGATCGAGCCCGGCGGGATCGACGGCCTGGGGATTGGAGGCTGCGATGTGCATGGCGACGAGGCGACCGAGTGCGGTCAGTTCATCCTTGGCTCCGGGCGATTCCAGCGCCACCACAACACCGATCTTGCCGAGGCCTTCCGAGACCGAAGCATGCACATAGATGCCGACGGCACCGGCCTTGACGGTGACCTCGGCGACGCGGCGCAACGTCATGTTCTCGCCGATCGTGGCGATCGCTGATTGGATGGCATCATTGGCGGTCACGCTGCCGACCTTGGCGGCCTTGATCGCCTCCAAGTCGGCGCCGACGTCGAGCGCGATGTCGGCGATCATCCGCACCAGACCCTGGAACTGCTCATTGCGGGCGACGAAATCGGTTTCCGAATTGACCTCGACGACGACGCCCTTATGGCCTCCAACCGCGATGCCGATCAGGCCTTCGGCGGCAACCCGTCCGGCTTTCTTGGCGGCTTTGGAAAGGCCCTTCTTGCGTAGCCAATCGACTGCGCTCGTCATGTCGCCGCCGGTCTCGCCGAGCGCTGCCTTACAATCCATCATGCCCGCGCCGGTCATGTCGCGGAGCTCTTTGACCATCTGGGCGGTTACGTTGGCCATTGTGGCAATCCTGCTTATTGAGCGTCGTTTAGCTATCCCCGCTTTCGAGGGGAAGCGTCGCGGCTAAGCGATCGCCCGACACCGATCCCATCAGCCGCGTGAAATTTTGTTACTCGGCGCCGAATTCTTTTGCCTGGGCGATCCAGCCATCGACGCGGCCGGGCAGTCCCACCTCCTCGCCGATCTTGTGGGCAGCCGCAGGGCTGAGGCTCGCTATCTGCCAGTAATGGAAGATGCCGAGGTCGTTGAGTTGCTTTTCGATGGTGGGTGACACGCCGGACAACTTCTTGAGATCGTCGGCGACACCACGAGGGCCGGACAGTGCCTCGAAGCTCGCTTCGTCAACCTTCTCCACCGGCACATCCTCGACCGGGGGTGCCTCGGCGGCGCCAACATCGATGCCCGAGTTCCCCTGCGCGCGAGAGATCCCGTCGATCGCCGCCTTCGCGATAAGATCGCAATAAAGCGTGATGGCACGGCCGGCGTCGTCATTTCCCGGCACCACGAAAGTGATGCCATCGGGATCGCAATTGGTGTCGACCACCGCGGCGACCGGGATGTTGAGCCGGCGCGCCTCCTTGATGGCAATGTCCTCTTTGTTGGTGTCGATCACGAAGACTAGGTCGGGCAGCCCGCCCATGTCCTTGATGCCGCCGAGGGCGCGATCGAGCTTGTCGCGCTCGCGGGTGAGCGTCAGGCGCTCTTTCTTGGTGTAGCCCTGCGCCTCGCTGGCGCTGAGGATCTCATCAAGCTTGCGCAGGCGCTTGATCAATTCGGAGATCGTCTTCCAATTGGTGAGCGTGCCGCCAAGCCAGCGCGAATTCACATAATACTGCGCGGACTTCTTGGCGGCCTGCGCGATGGCGTCCTGGGCTTGGCGCTTGGTGCCGACAAACAGGATGCGGCCGCCTTTGGCCACGGTGTCGCTCACCGCACTGAGCGCGCGGTGCAGCAGCGGCACGGTCTGGGCGAGGTCGATGATGTGGATGTTATTACGGGCGCCGAAGATGAAGTCCTTCATCTTCGGGTTCCAGCGATGGGATTGGTGACCAAAGTGCACGCCAGCTTCCAAGAGCTGGCGCATCGAATAATCGGGCAGCGCCATTGATATTCTCCGGTTGTTCCGCCGCGGACCCGTGAGCGTTCCGGCAACGTGCCGTTCGGCCACCGGACGGCTTTGGGGCCAAGGGCTTCGCAGCCAAGGGCCTCGCAACCAAGATCCGCGTGTGAGATGGCGGGCTTATAGCGGGCAAGCTAAGCCGACGCAAGGCAAGGCTGAAACTCAAGATGACAACTGGAGGGTCAAAAGTAGGATCAAATCATGCCGTCGAGACGCGCGCCCGTGTTTGATCTAACATGAGCCCGGAAAACAACATTTCAAGGGGGGAGACGTCAATGAGGCTATCAACCGGACTGATGATCGGCTGGCTTGCCGCGATTGCGCTCACCACGGCCGCGCCGGCCCAGGGTGTGCTGATGGTACGCGAAGTGTCGGTCGACATGGCGCACGCGATGGTGCAGGCCGCGCTTGAGCGCTGTCGCAAGGACAAGTTCAAGGTTGCGATCGCGGTGGTTGGCCGCGACGGGCATTTGCTGGCGCTGCTGCGCGAGGATGGCGCGAATCAGCACACCGTCGAGCTCGCGACCCGCAAGGCCTACACGTCGCGCGTATTTCGCCAGACCAGCCGCGAATTTTCCCAGCGCCTGATCGACAATCCGCAATCGGCCGGACTGCGCGACACCACCGGGGTGCTGGCCTCGATCGGCGGCCTTCCGATCAAGGTCGGTGACGAGGTGATCGGCGGCATCGGGGTCTCCGGTGCGCCCGGCGGCCAGAACGACGAAGCCTGCGCCCAAGCCGGCCTTGCCAAGGTCGCCGATCAATTGAAGTGACGGAGGAGCAAGGTCGCCACATCCGGCCGCCGTGGCGACAGCGCCCTTACACTGCCTGCACCTCGACAACGCCCGGCACTGCCTTGATGGCACCGGCGATCTGGGGGCTTACCTTGTAGCGGCCCGGGAGCTTGACCTCGACCTCTGCGCCGGCGTCGAGGAGCACCACGAGGTTGACCTCCCCGCCGGCCTGGGCCGCTTCGGCACCTGATGGGCCTCGCGCTTCGCCTGCACCTTGCTTGCCGCCCTGGCCGCCTGCCCTGCCGTCGAGGCGCTTGGCGACAGCGTCGAGCGCGGTGTCGTCGCGCACGAAGATACGTAATCCCTTTTGCACTTTGGCGGCGGCGCGCTCGAGCAACTCGACAGTCTGGATGCGGGCTCTCACCTCATCGCCCTGCGCTTCGGCGGTCACGGCAAGCAGCACTGGGCTGCCGGGCTCCAGCAGATCGCGGTATTGCTGCAGCCCTTCGGAAAAAATCACCGCCTCGAACTGGCCGGACGGATCGGACAGTCCGATGATTCCCATCTTGTTGCCGGTCTTGGTACGCCGCTCCGCCCGCGACACCACGGTGGCGGCTATTCTGCCGGCGGTGACGCCAGCCTTCACCTGGCGCGAAAAACCCACCCAGGATTGCACCTGCATGCTCTTGAGCACGCCGGCATAATCATCGAGCGGATGCCCGGTCAGGAAGAATCCGACGGCGTCATATTCGCGTTGCAGGCGCTCCGCCGGGAACCAGCTCGGCACATCGGGGAGCTTGAGCTTTTCGGGCGCCGCCGGACCACCGAACAATTCACTCTGGCCGCTCGCCGCGGCCTCGTGGGCGCGTTGAGCTGTGGCCAGCACGATATCGACTGCCGCGGTGGCCCGTGCCCGGTCGGGCTCCAGTCCGTCGAAGGCGCCGGCCGCGGCCAAGCTTTCCAGCACCCGCTTGTTGATAGCGCGCGGGTTCACGCGCCCGGCGAAGTCTGAAAAATCTGCGAATGGGCGTTCGCGGGCCGCAACGATGGTTTCGACTGCCGCGCGCCCGACCCCTTTGACGGCCGCCAACGCATAGCGAATGGTGTTGCCGGCAACATCGAAATCAACGCCCGAGTGGTTGATCGATGGCGGTTCGACCGTGATACCGAGGCGCTTCGCTTCGGTGCGGAATTCCGCGAGCTTGTCGGTGTTGCCCATGTCGAGGGTCATCGACGCCGCGAGGAATTCGACTGGATAGTTCGCCTTCATGTAGGCGGTCTGATAGGTCAGCAGCGCATAGGGCGCGGAGTGGGATTTGTTGAAGCCGTAGTCGGCGAACTTGGCGCAGGCCTCGAAGATTGCCTCCGCATCGGGCGGCGCGATACCGCGGGCGACCGCCCCCGACATGAAGCGCTCGCGCTGCTGTTCCATCTCCTTGCGGATCTTCTTGCCCATGGCGCGGCGCAGCAGGTCGGCCTCGCCGAGGCTGTATCCGGCGAGGTCCTGGGCGATCTGCATCACCTGCTCCTGATAGGTGATGATGCCATAGGTCGGTTGCAGGATCGGTTGCAACTTGGGATGCAGGTAGTCGGTGCGCTCCTGGCCGAGCTTGCGGGCACAATAGGTCGGGATGTTCGCCATCGGGCCGGGACGATAGAGCGCGACCAGAACGATGAGATCCTCGAAACGGTCGGGCCGCATGTCAACCAGGGCGCGGCGCATACCCTGGCTTTCCACCTGGAAGATGCCAACCGTTTCGCCTCGCGCCAACATCTCGTAGGTTTTGCCGTCGTCCAGAGGTATCCGGGACAGGTCGATCTCGATGTCACGTGCCGCCACGAGCTTCACCGCGGTTTCAAGTACCGTCAGGGTCTTGAGGCCGAGAAAATCGAATTTAACGAGGCCCGCCTGCTCGACCCATTTCATATTGAACTGGGTCACCGGCATGTTGGACTTCGGATCGCGGTAGAGCGGCACGAGTTCGGCGAGCGGACGGTCGCCGATCACGATGCCGGCCGCGTGGGTCGAGGCGTGGCGATAGAGGCCCTCGAGCTTTTGCGCGATGGTGAAGGCGCGGGCGACGATCGGCTCGCGGTCGCGCTCCGCCTGCAGGCGTGGTTCGTCCGCAATGGCGCGGGACAGCGTCACCGGCGCCGCCGGGTTCTGCGGCACGAGCTTGCACAGTTTGTCGACCTGCCCGTAAGGCATCTCCAGCACACGGCCGACATCGCGCAGTACGCCGCGCGCTTGGAGGCTGCCGAAGGTGATGATCTGGGCAACCTGATCGCGGCCGTAACGGCTCTGCACGTAGTCGATGACCTCATCGCGCCGGGTCTGGCAGAAATCGATGTCGAAGTCCGGCATCGATACCCGCTCGGGATTGAGGAAGCGTTCAAAGATCAGGCCGAACCGGATCGGGTCGAGGTCGGTGATGGTGAGCGAATAGGCGACCAGCGAACCCGCACCCGAGCCGCGCCCGGGGCCGACCGGAATACCCTTGGATTTGGCCCATTGAATGAAATCGGCGACAATCAGGAAATAGCCCGGATATTTCATCCGCTCGATCACCGAGAGCTCGAAGGCGAGGCGCTCGCGGTACTGTTCCTCAGTGAACCCCGCCGCGATGCCGTGGGCGTCGATGCGCCGCCGCAACCCCTCCTCCGCCCGCTTGCGCAGCTCGACGCCCTCGTCGACGGCGTCGCTCTCGCCGACGAGAGCAAAGCGCGGCAGGATCGGCTTTCGCGCCACCGGCCGGAACGCGCATCGCGCGGCGATCTCCACCGTGGACGCAAGGGCCTCCGGAATGTCCACGAAAAGCGCGGTCATCTCGGCCCGGGTCTTGAAGCGATGCTCGCTGGTGAGGTGGCGCCGATCCACCTCCGCCAAAAGCCGCCCTTCAGCAATGCACAGCAGGGCGTCGTGAGCCTCGTAGTCCTCGGCGGTGGCGAAGAACGGCTCATTGGTGGCGACGAGCGGGATGCCCTTTTGGTAAGCGAGATCGATCAGCGCAGGCTCGACCGCGCGTTCGTCGGCCATGCCATGGCGCTGCAATTCCACGTAGAGCCGATTGCCGAACAGCGCCAGCAACGCGTCGGCGCGCGATGGAACGAGGTTGGCCTGGCCCGACAGGATGGCGCGGTTGATGAGGCCGTCCGGCCCGCCCGTGAGGGCGATCAGACCATCCGCATGGCCCTCGAGCCAAGAAAGTTTGACATGGGGCGGCTCGGTGCCGGCGTGATCGAGGAATGCGCGCGAGTTGAGATGCAGCAGATTGCGGTAGCCGGCTTGCGTCGCTGCAAGCAGGACCAACCGGGGCGCGGAATGAGCGACGCCACCGATCCCGGCGGGCCGCATCTGATGGTCCTGATCACCGCAATCGACCGACAGGGCGCAGCCGACGATTGGCTGGATGCCGGCACCCGCCATCTTGTCGGAGAACTCCAGTGCTCCGAACATGTTGTTGGTATCGGTGAGCGCTAGCGCCGGCTGGCGATCGGCCTTGGCAAGCTCGGCAAGCCGCGCGATCGGCAGCGCGCCTTCGAGCAGCGAATAGGCTGAATGGAGGTGGAGGTGGACGAAATCGAGCGCCATAAATCTGCTTCCTGCGGAATTGCTGCGCCAAATATGGGGAGCGGAAAACGCGTTGCGATCGATTCGCACGATCTGATGATCGTGCGGGCGCGGCGCCGGCGTGTCCACCCCGACGACCACCGCGGGCGCGCAATGCACAGGATCGTGCGGCTGGGTCCGCGGTTACGGCGCGGCAGTGGCGTCTCGCTTGCGCTAACCCGCCCCACCGACCGTGCCGCACTCACCCGGCGATTTACAGAACCGATAGCACCTGCGCCCAAACTGCGATCATGCCGATGAACAGTGTGATCGATGCGAGTGCGGCGGCTTCTTCCACAACGGCGCGAAACATGTTGCCCTCCCGGGTTGAACGAAGAGGGAACATAGTTCATGGTCTGTTCTCGGTCAACTCCATTTCGCGAGGCGTTGGGGCTGCGCCGCGTTGTGGTTAAAGCGGTCATCAGGCCGGTGCCGTAATCGGTCTCGATACCAACAATCAGCCTCTCGTCAGCGGCCGGAATCGTGCGCCCACGCTCGCTATTCCAGTTCAAGAACCTTGCCGTCGCGCAACGTGACCCGACGATCCATCCTGGCGGCGATGTCCATGTTGTGGGTCGCGATGATCGCCGCGAGGCCGGAGGCTCGCACCAATTGGGTGAGCGCGGAAAACACCCGCTCGGCGGTGCGCGGATCGAGGTTTCCGGTCGGCTCGTCGGCAAGCAGGATGCGCGGCGCGTTGGCGACCGCACGGGCGATCGCGACCCGCTGCTGCTCGCCGCCGGACAATTCACCCGGCCGGTGGTCGACCCGCTCCTTGAGGCCGAGATAGCCGAGCAGTTCGCGGGCGCGAGCGTTGGCGTCGCGGCGCGAGAGCCCGCGTATCAACTGCGGCATCGTGACGTTTTCGAGCGCGGTGAATTCCGGCAACAGATGGTGCGCTTGGTAGACGAAGCCCATTTCGACGCGACGCAGCCGGGTCCGGGCGGTATCCCCGAGCCCGGCCGTCGCGGTCTCGCCGATGAAGACCTCGCCGGCGTCCTGGTGCTCGAGCAGTCCCGCAATATGCAGGAGGGTCGACTTGCCGGCACCCGATGGCGCGATCAGAGCGACCGATTGCCCGGCCCACACCGCAAGCTCCACACCGCACAGGATATCCAGCCGGTCCTCACCTTGGCGGTAATGGCGCTCGATGCCCTTCAGGTAGATCACGGGTGCGGTGTCGGCCATCTCGATCACTCGCCGCGCAACGCCTCGACCGGATCAAGCCGCGCCGCCCGCCAGGACGGATAAAGCGTCGCCAGGAACGAGAGCGTCAATGCAAGGACGACCACGGCGGTGGTCTCACCGACGTCCATCTCGGCCGGCAGGCGCGAGAGGAAATACAGTTCCGGCGGGAACAATTCCGTATTGGTAAGCCAGGACAGGAATTGCCGGATCGACTCGATATTGGAGCAGAATAGCGTGCCGACGATCAGACCGGTCGCGGTGCCGATGAGCCCGATCGCCGTGCCGGTGATCATGAAGACACGCATCACCGCGTATTGCGTGGCGCCCATTGTGCGCAAGATGGCGATGTTCTGGCTCTTGTCCTTCACCAGCATGATGAGCGCGGAGAGGATGCTCAGCGCAGCCACCAGCACGATCAGGGTGAGGATCAGGAACATCACATTGCGCTCGACCTGCAAAGCGTTGAAAAACGTCGCGTTGCGCTGGTGCCAGTCGATCATGAAGATCGGGCGCTGGGCGGCGTCGGCGATCGGTTTGCGAAAGCGATCGACGTGGTCGGGATTGTCCACGTAGACCTCGATAGCGGTGACGTCACCGGCGCGATTGAAATAGGCCTGCGCTTCGGGCATCGGCATGAACACAAAGGCGGTGTCGTACTCCGACATGCCGATCTCGAAGATCGCCGCCACCTTGTAGGGTTTTATGCGCGGCGTGGTGCCCATGGGGGTCACGGCGCCGCGCGGCGAAACCAGCGTCAGGCTGTCGCCGGCCTGGATCGACAATTGCTCGGCAAGCCTGCGGCCGATGGCGACGCCCTGGCCTTCGTCGAACCCCGCGAGCGTGCCCTGGCGGATGTTGCTCGCGATAGTGCCAAGCCGGACAAAGTCGGCGCCACGGATGCCGCGCACCAGGACGCCGTTGGCATTAAAGGGCGAGGACGCGAGTGCCTGCCCTTCGACCACGGGCGCCGCAAGGCGCACGCCCGGCACCGCCGCAACCCGTGCGGCCACCGCTTCCCAGTCGGTGAGCGGAGAATCGAGCGGCTGGATCAGGAGATGGCCGTTGAGCCCGAGAATCTTGTCGAGCAGTTCGGTGCGGAACCCGTTCATCACCGCCATCACGATGATGAGCGCCGCGACCCCTATGGTGAGGCTCAGGAAGGAGATCGCCGCGATGAAGGAAATGAAGCCCTCGCGCCGTCTGGACCGCAGATACCGCAACGACAGCATCCATTCGAACGGCGCGAAAGGGCGCGTGGAGGTCACATCAGTCATGATCATTCCCTGCGCCCGATTTGACCCGATTCTGGCGGCTTGCCGCCACCAGGATTTAACAGTCCGTTGCCGTCGCGCACAGGTTCGTCGCGCGGTTTATTGTCCCACGCGCGCGACGGCCTCCGCGGGCGAGAGCAATTCCCGGCCGCCGTCCGCCCGCTTCTTGATCTCGACCTTGCCCTCGGCCAGGCCCTTCGGCCCGACCAGGATCTGCCACGGAATGCCGATCAGGTCGGCCGCGGCGAACTTCGCCCCCGGCCGCTCCTCAAGATCATTGTAGAGAACCTCGACATTGCGGGCGTTCAATTCCCGATAAAGGCCTTCGGACGCCGCGTCGGTCGCAGCGTCGCCCTGCTTGAGGTTGAGGATCGTGACCCGGAACGGCGCCACCGCCTCCGGCCACTTGATGCCGGCATCGTCGTGGAATGCCTCGATGATGGCGGCAACGAGGCGGGTCGGTCCGATCCCGTAGGAGCCCATGTGCACGGGGTGCTCACCACCGTCCGGGCCGGCCACCACGGCACGCATCGGCAGCGAATATTTGGTGCCGAAATGGAAGATGTGGCCGACCTCGATGCCGCGCGCCGACATCTTGACGTCGTCCGGCAGCGCGTCGAAGGCTGCCGGCTCATGCTTGTCCGAAGTGGCGGCGTACCGCGATGTCCAAGTGTCGACTATCGCCTGCAAGGCGGCGACGTCGTCGAAATTCACGTCATCGTCGGGGATCGGGAAGGTCAAGTAGTCGCGGTGACAAAACACCTCGCTCTCGCCGGTTGAGGCGAGGATGATGAATTCATGGCTGAGGTTGCCGCCGATCGGTCCGGTGTCGGCGACCATCGGGATCGCTCGCAGCCCCATACGGGCGAAAGTGCGCAGATAGGCGACGAACATGCGGTTGTAGGCGTGCTTTGCGCCGGCAAAGTCGAGGTCGAACGAATAGGCATCTTTCATGAGGAATTCGCGCGACCGCATGGTGCCGAAGCGGGGCCGAACCTCGTCGCGGAACTTCCATTGCAAGTGATACAGGTTGAGCGGCAGGTCTTTGTAGGAGCGCACATAGGCGCGGAAAATCTCGGTGATCATCTCCTCGTTGGTCGGGCCGTAGAGCATGTCGCGCTCGTGGCGATCCTTGATGCGAAGCATTTCCTTGCCGTAATCCTCGTAACGCCCGCTTTCACGCCACAGATCGGCCGATTGGATCGTCGGCATCAGCATCTCGATGGCGCCGGAGCGATCCTGCTCCTCGCGCACGATGCGGCATATCTTCTGCAACACGCGTAGTCCGAGTGGCAGGAAGGCGTAAATGCCGGCCGCCTCCTGGCGAACCATGCCGGCACGCAGCATCAACCGATGCGAGACGATTTCGGCTTCCTTGGGCGTTTCGCGCAGGATCGGCAAAAAATATCGTGAAAGTCGCATTTTCTCCGCACATCGATTCGAATTGAGATTCGCGCGTTTTCAGTGAAGCCGGAACGCCTCGCAAAACACAAGAGCGCCAAAGAATTCAACAGGTTTTGTCATGCCGATTGTCGCGAAACCGGCACAAATCGCGTGGCTTGCCCGCTCATGGTGCAGTGCACGACAACCCTGATGACAATGTGGGCCTTTTTGAGTACGAGTAACTCACTCGCGACATCAGGGCACGTAGGGTTGTGCTCAAGCGGGTCGGTCCAAGTCTGAGGGAGGAACAACCGGCGGCGCGATCTACCGCAGCCACTCCAACCAAGAAGCCACCAAAAACAACCTGGAGGCGAACGGTGCGGCACTTGATTGAGTTAAAAGCAGGGCATCGGCCCTGCTTTATTTTTTTGGATCGACATTTTGTGTGAATCAACCGCGCTTATGGGCAACACCTTCAGATCTTAATCCAGCCCCACAGGGTCACAAGATCCTCCAATGCGACCGCCTTGGTCACATAGGCCCAATAGAACAGGCCGAATAATATGGTCGAAACCACCGTCGTCCATACCAGCTTGACCTTGAGCCCATGAACCGCCGGCGCTCCCGGGTCGGTGCCGGGCACGACCTCGCCGTGCTCATCCTGGGAGCGGATGCCCCATGGCAAGACCATGAAGAAAACCAGCCACCAGAAAATGAAATAGATGGCGGCAATCGTGGTCCACGGCACCGGTCACCTCACGCCTGTTCGAGTTCGACCAGGGTACCGAGGAAATCCTTCGGGATGCAGGAACAGCACCGGCTTGCCATGGGCGCCCATCTTGGGCTCGCCGTCGCCCAGCACCCGCGCGCCCTCGGCCTTGAGGCGATCGCGCGCGGCGATGATGTCGTCGACCTCGTAGCAGACATGGTGGATGCCGCCGTCGGGATTGCGCTCCAGGAATTTGGCAATGGGGGACGCCGGCCCGAGCGGCTCCAGGAGCTCGATCTTGGTATTCGGCAAGCTGATGAATACCGTGGTGACGCCGTGCTCGGTCTGCGGGCACCGCCGCGGATGCCTCCGCGCCCAGGGTGTCGCTGATAGACCTTCGTGGCGGCCGCGATGTCGCGCACCGCAATCGCCACATGGTTGAGCCTGCCGATCATGGTCGTCATCCTCAATTCGAAGGTTTAGCGTCGCATCTTGCGCACACATGATTTGGGTCGAAAGTCGGCAACTTCTCGAAATCCGCCGCCGATCATACCGCCAACACGTGGACGACGCATATTGGCTTCTTGCCCCATTGCGCCGCGATCGCGGCGCGCACCGCGCGGCTGGACCGCATCGGCGGCCGCATCCGGATCGCGGCGCCGCGCCCGCGGCAGGTTATCGACGGTTTCGATTGCGGCATTAAGGGCGATATCACTGAACGTCCGCCCGTCCGCTGCGGCGTGCGGGATGCCGATCAATTCGACCTCGGGCTCGCCGTGCAGGACGCCCTTGTCGTCGAGAGCGAGGGCGACCGACACGATTCCGACGAAGCCGAGCCGGCGGCGGTCGGCAACGGTGCGCTCCTCGGCGTCGATGACGAGCCGGCCATCCTTGTAGAGCCTTCCCTGGCGGAACCTCATCGATCACGCCGGCCTTGCCCGGCGCAAGCTGCACCAGGTCGCCATTAGCGCAGACGACGGTTTGACGGCACTCCCACTTTGCGGGCGAGCGCGGCGTGCTCGGAAAGATGCAACGCCTCGCCATGTACCGGCACGACGATCTGCGGCCGCACCCAGCGCAAGCAGATCTTCGAGCTCGGCGCGGCGCGGATGGCCGGAGACATGAACCAGATGGGTGCGGTCGGTGATCACCTCGATGCCCTGGGAGACCAGGCCGTTGATGACCCGGCCGACCGCCTTTTCGTTGCCGGGAATGGTGCGGGAAGAAAAGATCACCCGATCGCCGCGGGCCAGCGTTACGTCAGGATGCTCGTCGAGCGCGATGCGGGAGAGCGCCGCGCGCGGCTCGCCCTGGCTGCCGGTGCACAGCGCCACCACCTTGTCGGGCGGCAGGTAGCCGTAGGCATCGGTGCCGCGAAAGTCCTGGACGCCGTCGAGATAGCCGGTCTCGCGCGCGACCTGAACGATGCGCTCCATGGCGCGGCCCGACCACCACCACCTCGCGGCCGCAGGCGCGCGCCGCGGCGGCGACGGCGCGGATGCGCGCCACGTTCGACGCAAAGGTCGTCACCGCGACGCGGCCGCGGCGCAGTCGCGATCAGTTCCTTGAGGGATTTCGCCGACATCGGTCTCCGAAGGCGAGCGGCCCTCGCGCACCGCATTGGTCGAAATCCCCGATCACGGCAAGGCAGCCGGCGTCACCCAGCGCCCGAAGCTTGGCTTCGTCGGTCGGCACGCCGATGAGCGGCGTCGGATCGAGCTTCCAGTCGCCGGTATGGAGCACCGCGCCGAGGCTGGTGCGGATGATGAGCGCGTTCGATTCCGGGATCGAATGCGCGACCGAAACGAACTCGATGTCGAACGGCGGAAGCTTGAAATCCGGCCGCCGAGCGGCACGATGGTGATTGGGATATGCGGCGCGCCCGGCTCCGACTGGCGCTTGGCCTCGTGATAGCGCCGCCGTGAACGGCGTCGCATAGACGGGCACTTTCAGGCGCGGCCACAGGTCCATGAGCGCGCCGTAATGATCCTCATGGGCGTGGGTGAGCACGAGGCCGACGAGATTGCGCCGCTCCTGCACAAGGAAGCGGATGTCCGGCATGATGAGATCGATTCCGGGCAAGTCGTCTCCCGCGAAGGCGACGCCGAGGTCGACAGCGAGCCACGCCCTCTTACGCTCCGAGCCGAGGCCGTAGAGCGACAGGTTCATCCCGATCTCGTCCGACGCCGCCGAGCGGCACGAAGACCAGTTCCTCATTCGGGGATGTCATCAGGGCAACGCTTCGCCTTGCGGGCGCGGGCCGGCAGTGTGCGCCGAAACGCGGTCAAGAGGAAAGACCTCCCCGGCCGCTATCGGTTCAACCCGTCGTTGCGAGCCGCAGCAGCAGCCGCCCGGCACGGGTCGATAGTGCGTCGAATATCCCGTCGCCTCGCGGTCGGCAAGGCGCACCCGGATCGGTTCGCCGAGCCCATGCGGCGCGCTCGATCCAGGCCGCCCGGATGACGGCAAAGCCCGCCCCCCGGTCCCATTGGGCAAGCCGCGCCGCGCATCGCCGCCGCGAGCCGCTCGAACAAAGCGTCTGGCGCTTCGACGTCGGCGCCCTCGGCGGAAAATCAGTCGCCGGAAACTCGGTCCCGGCCGGATGGTGGCGGCAATTGACACCGATGCCGACCGCAACGGCGAGCGGGGCGCCCTCCCCTTCGATCAGAATGCCGGCGATCTTGCGCCCGCCGCACAGCATGTCGTTCGGCCATTTGAGCGCAAGCTGCGCGGCGAGCGTCGGCGCCAATGCCGTAGCCGCATCGTGCAGCGCAAGTCCCGCCGACAAATGCCAAGTTGCGGCGCCGCCGCGGGCGGCGCCGGATCGGTCAGCAGCAGCGTCGTGTAGAGATTACCTGGCGGCGACACCCAAGCCCGGCCGCGCCGGCCGCGCCCGGCGGCCTGTTGCCTCGCCACGATCCACAATCGGCCCGCGCTCGCCGGCGCGGACGCGCCGCAACGCTTCGGCATTGGTCGAGTTGACGGTATCAAGGAAAGCGATGCGCCGACCGCCGCTCCGCCAGTACCCGTGCACGGCCATCCGGGCTAGAACAGCGACTTCGCCGCAACTCCGGCGGCATCCACCAGCGGGCTCGGGTAGATGAAGAACAGGATCACGAACAGCCCGGCCAGGCGAGCACCGTGCGCAGCCCGCGCGCCATCGGATCGAACGCCGGCGCCGGGTCGTCGAAATACATCACCTTGACGATCATCAGGTAGTAATAGGCGCCGATCACGCTGGTAAGCACGCCGAGCACGGCGAGGGTGAACAGCCCGGCCTTGATGGCGGCGAGGAAGACGTAGAATTTGGCGAAGAATCCGGCGAGCGGCGGCACCCCGGCCATGGAGAACAGCAGCATGGCGAGGAAGAATGCCATCGTCGGATGGTGCGCGCGAGGCCGGCGAGATCGGCAATATCCTCGAAGGGCTGCCCGGCACGGCGCATGGCGATGATGCAGGCGAAGGTACCGAGCGTCATGGCGACGTAGATCGCCATATAGACGAGCACGCCCTGGATGCCCTCGCTGGTCCCAGCCGCAAGGCCAACCAGAGCGAAACCCATGTGGCCGATCGAGGAATACGCCATCAGCCGCTTGATGTTGCGCTGGCCGATGGCGGCGAATGAGCCCAGCGCCATCGAGGCGATCGAGACGAAAACGATGATCTGCTGCCACTGCGGCGCGATGCCCGGGAAACGCCGTCAATGCCACCCGCATGAACACCGCGATCGCGGCGACCTTTGGAGCAGCGGCAAAAAATGCCGTGATCGGCGTCGGCGCGCCCTGATAGACGTCCGGCGTCCACATGTGGAACGGCACCGCCGAGACCTTGAAACACAGTCCCGCGAACAGCAGCACCAGCCCGATGGTGAGCCCGACCCCGCCCTGGCCGGCGACCTGGGCGATGGCGACGAAATTCACCGTGCCGGTGAATCCGTAGATCAGCGAACGAGCCGTAGAGCAGCATTCCCGACGACAGCGCGCCGAGCACGAAATATTTCAGGCCTGCCTCGGTCGAGCGCACATTGTCGCGATCGAACGCCGCCACCACGTAAAGCGCAAGGCTCATCAGCTCGAGTCCGAGATAGAGCGCGATCAGGTCGGCAGCCGAGATCAGCATCAGCATGCCGGTGGTCGCAAGAAGGATCAGTACCGGATATTCGAATTTCCGATGCTCCGGCCCGTCGAGGAAATCGCCGGACAGCAGCAGTGCGCCGAGCGCGCCGATCACGCGTCAGAATCTTTAGAAATCGCGCAAAGCCGTCAATGACGAAGCTGCCGCCGAACGCGATCGTCTTCTCGGCGGAGGTGTCGACGACCGCGATGCCCGCAAGGATCAACAGAATCACGGCGTTGCGCATCGCCGCGCCGGTCGAGCGGTTGCCGTGGTAGGCGCCCATCATCAGGACCATCATCGCGCCGATGGCAAGGATCATTTCCGGCAGCATCGGATAGATGTCGGGAAAACGCTGGACCTCGTTCATGGCGCGATCCGCCTCATTTCATCACGGTTGCGGAATTCGCCGCGGACTTGGTTGCGGAACCGGCGGCGCCAAGCGCCTGATGATAATTGTCGATCAAAGCCGTGACCGACGCCTGCGACACGTCGAGCACTGCCTTCGGATAGATACCGAACAGGATGGTGAAGACCACGAGCGGCGCGAGGACCAGCATCTCGCGGCCATCGAGATCGAGGATGCCAGCGAGCGAGGGCTTACCAGCCTGCCGAAAACCACCTTGCGATAGAGCCACAGCGCATAGGCAGCGGACAGGATTATGCCGAGCGTCGCCAGCGTGGCGACGGCAACGTTGACCCGGAAAGTGCCGATCAGCGACAGGAACTCACCGACGAAGCCGGAGGTGCCGGGCAAGCCTACATTGGCAAGCGTGAACACCATGAAGGCCGCCGCATAGAGCGGCATCCGGTTGACGAGACCCCCATAGGCGGCGATCTCGCGCGTGTGCATGCGGTCGTAGACGACGCCGACGCACAGGAACAGCGCGCCTGACACGATGCCGTGCGATACCATCTGGAAGATGCCGCCGCCGACGCCCTGGGCCGTGACGGCAAAGATGCCCATCGTGACGAAGCCCATGTGGGCGACGGAGGAATAGGCGATCAGCTTCTTCATGTCCTCCTGCACCATCGCGACCAGCGAGGTGTAGATGATCGCCACCACGGAGAGCGAGAACACCAGCGGAGCGAAGTCCTGCGACGCAATCGGGAACATCGGCAGCGAGAAACGCAGGAAGCCGTAGCCGCCCATCTTCAGCAGGATTGCCGCGAGGATGACCGAGCCCGCCGTCGGCGCCTCCACATGGGCGTCGGGCAGCCAGGTGTGAAACGGCCACATCGGCATCTTGACCGCGAAGGAGGCGAAGAAGGCGAGCCATGCCCAGGTCTGCAGCGAGCGCGGGAAGGCGTGGTGCATGAGGGTCGGAATGTCAGTAGTGCCGGCATCCCAATAGAGCGCCATGATGGCGAGTAGCATCAGCACCGAACCGAGAAACGTGTAGAGGAAAAACTTGAAGCTCGCGTAGACCCGCCGCGGCCCGCCCCACACCCCGATGATAAGGAACATCGGAATGAGGCCGCCCTCGAAGAATAGATAGAACAGGGTGAGGTCGAGGGCCGAGAAGGTGCCGATCATCAAGGTTTCGAGCACCAGGAATGCGATCATGTATTCGCGGACGCGCTTCTGGATCGGCAGCCAGCTCGCGATGATGCACAGCGGCATCAACGCCGTCGTGAGGATCACGAATGGCAGCGAGATGCCGTCGACCCCCATGTGATAGCTGATCGTGCCGGCAAGCCAGGGCTTCCGCTCGACGAACTGGAATTCCGGCGAACTGGGGTCGAACCGCCACAGCAGATCGAGCGAGATCACGAACGTGATGATGGTGATCCACAACGCGATCCAGCGCGCGTTGCTGGTCGCCGCGCATCAGCATGATCAGCAGCGCGCCAAATACCGGCAAGAAGGTGGTGACGGAGAGGATCGGCCAGCTTGCCATCTCAGTGTCCTGCGCCGGTAAACATGAACCAGGTGATGAAGGCGGCAACCCCGATCAGCATGGCGAAGGCGTAGTGATACATGTAGCCGGTCTGCAGCCGTACCACGTTGCGGGTGACGTCGAGCACGCGATGCGACACGCCGTCGGGCCCCAGTCCGTCGATCACAAGGCCATCGCCGTCCTTCCACAACAGGCGGCCGAGCCACAGCGTCGGCCGCACGAAAATGCGGTCGTAGAGCTCGTCGAAATACCACTTGTTGAGCAGGAATTGATAAAGCGCATGGTGCTGCTGGGCGAGCTCGACCGGCAGGTCCGGACGGCGGATGTAGAACAGCCACGCCACCGCGAAGCCGATCGCCATCAGCACGGTCGGAAGCGACGAGATCAATTCGTTGACGTGGTGCATATCCTCCAGGATCGTGTTGCCCTCGCCCATCTTGATCGAATCGCGGAAGAAGTCCTCAACGCCATGGCCGGCGAATATGTCGGTGAACGGATAGCCCGCCAGCACCGATCCGACCGCCAGCACGAACAGCGGGATCAGCATCGTGGCGGGGCTTTCACGGGCGGCGTCGAAATGTGCCTGATCACGCGGGCGGCCATGGAAGGTCTTGAAGATGAGGCGCCAGGAATAAAACGAAGTCAGGCCGGCGGCGCCCAGCGTCATCAGAAAACCGTAGAGTGCCGCGGGGTTCTTGCCGGCGTAGGCCGCATCGATGATGGCGTCCTTGGAGAAGTAGCCGGCGAACAGCGGAAAGCCGGTGAGCGCCAGCGTTCCGACCACCATCATGGCGTAGGTGAACGGGATCTTGGTGCGCAGGCCGCCCATGTGGCGGATATCCTGCTCGTGGTGCATCGCGGTGATCACGGAGCCCGAGCCGAGGAACAGCAGCGCCTTGAAGAAGGCGTGGGTGAACAGGTGGAACATTCCGACCGAATAGGCCCCAACCCCCATGGCGACGAACATGTAGCCAAGCTGCGAGCAGGTCGAATAGGCGATGATACGTTTGATGTCGTTCTGGACGAGCCCAATGGTAGCGGCGAACATCGCGGTGGTGGCACCGATGATGGTGACGAATGTCGAGCGCATCGGGTGCCAGTTCGAACAGCGGCGACAGCCGCGCCACCATGAACACGCCCGCCGTCACCATGGTGGCGGCATGGATCAGGGCCGACACCGGCGTCGGCCCCTCCATCGCGTCGGGTAGCCAAGTGTGCAACAGGAACTGTGCCGACTTGCCCATCGCGCCCATGAACAGGAAAAGACAGATCAGGGTCAGCGCGTCGACATCCCAGCGGAAGAGATGGATCGACTTTCCGACCAGTGCGGGCGCCTGGGCGAACACGGTGCCGAAATCGACCGCACCGGTCATCATGAATACGGCGAAGATCCCGAGCGCAAAGCCGAAATCGCCGATCCGGTTGACGATGAAAGCCTTCATGGCCGCCGCGTTGGCCTCCGGCTTGTAGTACCAGAAGCCGATCAGCAGATAGCTCGCGAGGCCGACACCCTCCCAGCCGAAGAACAGCTGTACCAGATTGTCCGCCGTCACCAGCATCAGCATGGCGAAGGTGAACAACGACAGATAGCCGAAAAAGCGCGGCCGGTACGGATCCTCGGCCATATAGCCGATGGAATAGAGATGGACGAGGGCCGAAACCGTGGTCACCACCACCAGCATCACCGCCGTCAAGGTATCGACCCGCAGCGCCCAATCGACCTTGAGATCGCCCGAGACGATGAACGGCATAATCTGCTCATGGACCTCCTGGTGGCCAAATCCCACCCGCGCGAAGGCGATCCAAGACAGCAGCATGGAGATGAAGAGGAACGTCGTGGTGATCAGTTCGGCGGTGCGCGAGCCGGCCGCGGCGGGCTCGTGGTTTTCCGGTTCGTCATGGGAACCATGGAGCGCAGCCGCGCCACCCTGCGCGGACGGCGCACCGTGACTATGATCCTCCGCGCCGGTCCGAGGCGACCCGCCCGGGAACCGCGCGTGCGCGCCGACGAGCGCGATGATCCCGGCCAGGATGGCGCCCAGCAGAGGCAGAAAGACGATCGCCTGGTACATCGCAGGTTTCAGCCCTTCATCAGGTTGACGTCTTCGACGGCGATCGAGCCGCGATTGCGGTAGAAGGCGACCAGTATTGCGAGCCCGATGGCGGCCTCTGCCGCCGCCACGGTGAGCACGAACAAGGCGAAGATCTGCCCGACCAGGTCCCCGAGATGGGCGGAGAAGGCCACCAAATTGATATTCACCGCCAGCAGGATCAATTCGATCGACATCAGGATGACGATGACGTTCTTGCGATTGAGGAAGATGCCCAAAATGCCGAGCGTGAACAGAATCGCGGCGACAACGAGATAGTGGCCGATTCCAATCGTCATCGCTTAGACCCCCTGCCCCGGCCGCACGCGTCGAATTTCGATCGCGGTCGCCTTGGTGCGGGCGACCTGATCGGCGACGTTCTGGCGCTTGACGCTGGGCTTGTGGCGCAGCGTCAGCACGATGGCACCGATCATAGCAACCAGCAGCACGAGCCCCGCCGCCTGGAAGAAATAGACGTAGCGGGTATACAGCACGAGGCCGAGCGCGGCCGTATTGGAGGTGGTGTCGAGAGACGGGATCGGCGTCGCGATCACCGTCAAGGCGCCTGGACTGGTGACCCAATTTGCCAGCACGAAGAATACCAGCTCGACCAGGAGAATGCCCCCTATCAAGCCGCCGACCGGCGCGTAGTTGAGGAAGCCCTGGCGCAGTTCGGTAAAGTCGACATCGAGCATCATGACAACGAACAGGAACAGCACCGCGACCGCGCCGACGTAGACGATGACCAGGATCATCGCCAGGAACTCGGCGCCGAGCAGCACGAACAGGCCCGCCGCGTTGACGAAGGCAAGGATCAGGAACAGCACCGAATGGACCGGGTTCTTCGACGCGATCACCATCACGGCGGACGCCACGCAGATGCTGGCGAAGAGATAGAAGAACAGCGCGGCGACGGTCATGGGGTTACCTGTACGGGGCGTCGAGCTCTAGGTTCTTGGCAATCTCGCGCTCCCAGCGGTCGCCGTTGGCGAGCAGGCGCTCCTTGTCGTAGTAGAGTTCCTCGCGCGTCTCGACGGCAAATTCGAAATTGGGGCCCTCCACGATGGCATCGACCGGGCAGGCCTCCTGGCATAGGCCGCAATAGATGCATTTCACCATGTCGATGTCGTAGCGGGTGGTGCGCCGGGTCCCGTCGTTGCGCCGCGGCCCCGCCTCAATGGTGATCGCCTGGGCCGGGCAGATCGCCTCGCACAGCTTGCAGGCGATGCAGCGCTCTTCGCCGTTGGGGTAGCGGCGCAACGCATGCTCGCCACGGAAGCGCGGCGAGATCGGACCCTTCTCGAACGGATAGTTGAGGGTCGCCTTGCGCTTGAAGAAGTAACGCATGGACAGCGCGATGGCGCCGACGAACTCCTTGAGAAACAGTGAGCGTGCGGCCTGGTCGAGAACTCATCGGGATAGCCTCATTGGAATTCTCATTGGGGCGCGAACCCGCCGAACTGGAGAACCGCCGCCACGATGACCACCATTGCAAGCGAGATCGGCAGGAAGACCTTCCAGCCGAGGCGCATCAACTGATCGTAGCGATAGCGCGGCACGAACGCCTTCACCAGGGCGAACATGAAGAACACGAACCCCACCTTGAGCACGAACCAGATCACGCCCGGTATCCAAATGAAGGGTACGACCGGGAACGGCGGCAGCCATCCGCCCAGGAACAGTATGGTGGTCATGGCGCACATGGTGGTGATCGCCACGTATTCGGCGAGCATGAACAGCATGTACGGTGTCGAGCCGTATTCCACCATGAAGCCGGCGACGAGCTCGGACTCCGCCTCGACGAGGTCGAACGGCGGACGGTTGGTCTCGGCAAGCGCCGAGATGAAAAAAACGATGAACATCGGGAACAGCCACAGCCAGTACCAGCCGAACATTCCCCAATCCGATTTCTGCGCTTCCACGACGGCGCTCAGGTTGAGCGAGCCGACGCACAACAGGACCGTCACGAATACAAAGCCGATCGAGACCTCGTAGGACACCATCTGGGCGGCCGACCGCAGCGCCGACAGGAACGGGTATTTCGAGTTCGACGCCCAGCCGCCCATGATAATGCCATAGACGCCGAGGGAGGAGATCGCGAAGATGTAGAGAACCCCGACATTGATGTTGGAAATCACCCAGCCGGCATCGACCGGAATCACCGCCCAGGCGCCAAGCGCGAGGACGCAGGACACCAGCGGCGCCAGCAGGAACACGCCCTTGTTGGCACCGGCCGGGATGATCGGCTCCTTGAAGACGAACTTGAGAAGATCGGCGAAGCTCTGCAAAAGTCCCCACGGGCCCACCACGTTCGGACCGCGCCGAAGCTGCACCGCCGCCCAGATCTTGCGGTCGGCAAGCAGGATATAGGCGACGCCGATGAGCAGGACCACGAGCATCACCACGCTCTCGACGATGATCACGCCCAACGGCCAGATATAATTGGTCCAAAGATCGGCCATCGTGTTACTCCGCCGCGGTCGCGGTGGCGCGCTCGGCGAGCGCGGAGCATTCCGCCATCACCGCCGAAGCGCGCGCGATGGGGTTGGTGAGATAGAAGTCCTCGATCGGAGACCGGAATGGCGCCTTGTCCATGGTGCCGCCAAGCGCCGCAAGCTTGCGGATATCCTCCGGATCGGCCGGCGCGATGGTGTCGACGCGCTGGAGATGCGGATAGGCCTTGTACAGGGTGCCGCGCAGTTGCGCGAGCGAATCGTAGGGCAGCTTGCATTCGACAGCTTGCGACAGCGCCCGCAGGATCGACCAATCCTCGCGCGCGTCGCCGGGCGGAAAGGCAGCGCGGCCCGCCATCTGCACGCGGCCTTCGGTGTTGACGTAGATGCCCGACTTTTCCGTATAAGCGGCACCCGGCAGGATTACGTCGGCGCGGTGAGCGCCGCGATCGCCATGGGTGCCGACGTAGACGACGAACGGACCCGGCTCGACATCGATCTCGTCGGCCCCGAGCAGGAACAGCAGATCAACCCCGCCTGCCGCCATGCCGGCCGCCGCCACACCCCCCCCGCCGGGCACGAAGCCGATATCGAGGCCGCCGACCCGCGCCGCCGCGGTATGCAGCACCGAGAAGCCGTTCCAGCCCTCCAACAGGGCTCCGGTCGACAGCGCCGCCTTTGCAACCGCGGAGACCACCGCGGCGCCGTCCGGACGCGTCAGCGCGCCCTGCCCGACGAGCCAGATCTGGCGTTGCAGCTTGGCGGGAGCGTGATCGACGAAGCCCGCCAGCGTCTCCGGACCGGCGCCCAGATAGGCGTAGTCGTAGGTGAGGTCCGCGCGCTCGCCGATGACGCCGATCTTGAGGCCGCCGCTACGCCAGCGCTTGCGGATGCGGGCGTTGAGCACCGGCGCTTCCCGGCGCGGATTGGCGCCGATGATCATCAGGCCGTCGGCCTCCTCGATGCCTGGGATGGTGGCGTTGAACAGGTAGCTGGCGCGGCCCCATTTGGGATCGAGCGCGGCACCGTCCTGGCGGCAATCGATATTGGCCGAGCCGAGCCGCGTCACCAGGTCCTTGAGCGCATACATCTCCTCGACGGCGGCAAGATCGCCCGCGATGGCGCCGATCCGCCCGTGCGGCGTCGCCTTGATCCTGGCGGCGATCGCCCGGAACGCCTCGGGCCAAGTCGCGGGCCGCAGCCGCCCCGCCTCGCGGACGTAGGGCTTATCGAGGCGTTGCACCCGCAGCCCGTCGACTACATGGCGGGTCTTGTCGGAAATCCACTCCTCGTTCACGTCCTCATTGACGCGCGGCAGGATGCGCATCACCTCGCGGCCGCGGGTATCGACCCGGATCGCGCTGCCGACCGCGTCGTTGGCGTCGATCAACTCGGTCTTGCCGAGTTCCCACGGACGCGCCGCGAACGCATAAGGTTTGGACGTCAGCGCACCAACCGGGCAGAGATCGACTACGTTGCCTTGCAGCTCCGACATCATGGCCTGCTCGAGATAGGTTGTGATCTCCATGTCCTCGCCGCGACCGATGGCGCCGAGCTCGGGCACGCCGGCCACTTCGGTGGCGAAGCGCACGCAGCGGGTGCACTGGATGCAGCGGTTCATGGAGGTCTTGACCAGCGCGCCCAAATACTTGTCCTCGACAGCGCGCTTGTTCTCATGGAAGCGCGAGGTGTCGACGCCGTAGGCCATGGCCTGGTCCTGCAGGTCGCATTCGCCGCCCTGGTCGCAGATCGGGCAGTCGAGCGGGTGATTGATGAGCAGGAACTCCATCACCCCTTCGCGCGCCTTCTTCACCATGGGAGACTTGGTCTTGACCGCGGGCGGCTCGCCCTTTGGACCCGGGCGGCAATCGCGCACGCCCCACGCGCAACTCGCGACCGGCTTGGGCGAGCCCGCAAGCTCGACCAGGCACATGCGGCAGTTGCCGGCGATCGAAAGCCGCTCGTGAAAGCAGAAGCGCGGGATTTCCGCGCCGGCGGCCTCGCAGGCCTGGAGCAGCGTGTATTCGGGCGGAACATCCACCTCGACATCGTCGACGAGGATCTTGGTCATTGGCCGGCTCCGTCCTCTTTACCCGCGCGCCCCAAGATTTTTCCGGGAAGCTTTGCCGGGAGCTTCCCCGAGTGTTTTCCTAAAAGCTTTCCCGAAAGGAATTTTCCGGAAAAACGGCCGGTCAGGAAGGTCGCCATCCCGATCCACCATGCCGCCGGCTGATAGACCGGCCCGGTGGCATGAAATTCCCCGAGCCGCGATTGGAAGAAGCTGCACTCGTCAATGGTCGACACCAGGCAGGGCATCTTGAGATCGAGCAGCCGCAGCGGCCCGGTCCACTGCGCGTAGAACAGGAACCACCACACAAAAGCGACCGCCATGATGGTGAGGCCGGCATTCGACAGCCAGTTGTGCCCGCGCGCCTGTCCGGTTGGGGCGAGTGTCATCGATCCTCACTCCGCCGCCACCGCGACCGGCTCGGGATGCGGGTTCGCGGCGTATTCATCGATGCGCTGCTCGATCTCGGGGCGGAAATGGCGCAACAGGCCCTGCACCGGCCAGGCGGCGCCGTCGCCGAAGGCGCAGATGGTATGGCCTTCGATCTGCGTGGTGACCTCCATCAGCATGTCGATTTCGCGCTTGTGGGCGCGGCCTTCGGACATGCGAACCAGCACGCGCCACATCCAACCCATGCCCTCGCGGCACGGTGTGCACTGGCCACAACTCTCGTGCTTGTAGAAATACGAAATCCGCGCCATAGCACGGATGATATCGGTCGACTTATCCATCACGATGACGGCGGCGGTGCCAAGGGCGGACTTCACCGCCTTGGTGCCGTCGAAGTCCATCGGCAGCGGCACGCATTCGGCCGCCGGCACGATCGGCATCGACGAGCCACCCGGAATCACGGCGAGCAGGTTGTCCCAGCCGCCGCGCACGCCGCCGGCATGTTTTTCCACCAGCTCGCGCAGCGGAATCCCCATCGCCTCTTCCACATTGCAGGGCTGGTTGACGTGGCCGGAGATGCAGAACAGCTTGGTCCCGGTGTTGTTGGGCCGCCCGATCCCGGCGAACCAGGCACCGCCGCGCCGCATAATGTCGGGCACCACCGCGATCGATTCCACATTGTTGACCGTGGTCGGGCAGCCGTAGAGGCCCATGTTGGCGGGGAACGGCGGTTTGAGCCGCGGCATGCCTTTCTTGCCCTCGAGACTTTCGAGTAGCGCGGTTTCCTCGCCGCAGATATAGGCCCCGGCGCCGTGATGGACGACGACGTCGAAATCCCAGCCGTTGATGTTGTCCTTGCCGATCAACTTCGCCTCATAGGCTTGATCAACTGCCGCCTGTAAGTGCTCGCGTTCGCGGATGAATTCACCCCGCACGTAGATGTAGCAAGTGTGGGACGCCATGGCGAAACCGGCGATCAGGCAGCCCTCGACGAGAAGATGCGGGTCGTGCCGCATGATCTCGCGGTCCTTGCAGGTCCCGGGCTCGGACTCGTCGGCATTGACCACGAGATAATGCGGCCGGTCGCCGATCTGCTTGGGCATGAACGACCATTTGAGCCCGGTCGGGAAGCCGGCGCCGCCGCGTCCGCGCAGGCCGGAAGCCTTGACGTCGCTGATGATGCCGTCGCGGCCTTTTTCCAGGATCGCCTTGGTGCCGTCCCAGGCGCCGCGCGCACGCGCGCCCGCCAGGCCCCAGTCCTTGCGGCCGTAAAGATTCCTGAAAATGCGGTCTTTGTCGGCGAGCATCGGTTACGCCTTGCTTGCGGGTTCGGCAATGACATCGAGCAACGTGTTTTCGCCGCCGATCGGAGCAGAGAACTGCCGCCCGTTCTGCGGGCCCGGCGTGGGAACGTCGCCGCGCGCCAGCGCGTCGAGCACACGCCCGAGGGTCTCAGACGTGAGGTCTTCGTAGGTATCACGGCCGATCATCACCATCGGGGCGTTGACGCAGCCGCCGAGGCATTCGACCTCCTCCCAGGAGAAGTCGCCGTCGGCCGAGACGTGGAACTGGTCGTGATGGATGCGCTCTTCGCACACCTTCTTGATATCGTCGGAGCCCCGCAACATGCACGGCGTCGTCCCGCACATCTGCACGTGTCCCTTGCGGCCGACCGGCGCGAGCATGAACATGGTGTAGAAGGTCGCGACCTCGAGGACGCGGATATGCGCCATGCCGAGCATGTCGGCGACATATTCGATCGCCTTTTTCGGCGTCCAGCCGCCGGACTGCTCCTGGGCGCGCCACAGGATCGGGATCACGGCGGAGGCCTGGCGGCCTTCGGGGTATTTGGCGATCTGATGCTTCGCCCATTCGAGGTTCTCCGCCGTAAAGGCGAAGCTCGCGGGCTGCTGGTCGTCGGAGGCAAGACGTCGAACGGACATCGTCTACTCGTTGTCTAGTCGTGCTTGGCGGAAATGGCGGCAGGGCGTGTCACCGGTCGACCTCCCCGAACACGATGTCGATCGATCCGAGGATCGCCGACACGTCGGCGAGCAGATGGCCGCGGCAGAGGAAATCCATTGCCTGGAGATGGGCGAAGCCCGGCGCGCGGATTCTTGCACTTGTAGGGCTTGTTGGTGCCGTCGGCGATGAGATAGACGCCGAACTCGCCCTTGGGCGCCTCGACGGCGGCGTAAACCTCGCCGGCCGGCACGTGATAACCCTCGGTATAGAGCTTGAAGTGATGGATCAGCGCCTCCATGGAGCGCTTCATCTCCTCGCGCCGCGGCGGCACGATCTTGTTGTCGGCGATGGTGACCGGCCCCTGCCCTCCGGGCGCGCGCAGCTTGGCGATGCACTGCTTCATGATGCGGACCGACTGCCGCATCTCTTCCATGCGGATGCAGTAGCGGTCGTAGCAGTCGCCGTTCTTCCCGATCGGGATGTCGAAATCAAGTTCGGCGTAGCATTCATAGGGCTGCGCCTTGCGCAGGTCCCAGGCGGCGCCGGAGCCGCGTACCATCACACCGGAAAAGCCCCACGCCCAGGCGTCCGCGAGCTTGACGACGCCGATATTGACGTTGCGCTGCTTGAAGATGCGGTTGCCGGTGAGCAGCGCTTCCAGATCGTCGCACACCTTGAGGAACGGATCGCAGAACCCTTCGATGTCGTCGATGAGCTTGACGGGCAGGTCCTGATGGACGCCGCCGACCCGGAAGTAGGCCGCATGCATGCGGCTTCCCGAGGCGCGCTCATAGAACACCATCAGCTTCTCGCGTTCCTCGAAGCCCCACAGCGGCGGTGTCAGCGCGCCGACGTCCATGGCCTGGGTAGTGACGTTGAGAAGATGCGACAACAGCCGCCCGATCTCGGCATAGAGCACCCGGATGAGCTGGGCGCGGCGCGGCACTTCGAGGCCGAGGAGCCTCTCCACCGCGAGGCAGAAGGCGTGCTCCTGGTTCATCGGCGCGACGTAATCGAGCCGGTCGAAATACGGGATCGCCTGCTGATAGGTCTTGTACTCGATCAGCTTCTCGGTGCCGCGGTGGAGGAGCCCGATATGAGGATCGACGCGCTCCACCACTTCGCCGTCGAGCTCCAGCACGAGGCGCAACACGCCATGGGCCGCCGGGTGCTGGGGCCCGAAATTGATGGTGAAATTGCGGACTGCGGCCTCATTCATGGAGACGGCTTTCCGGGCGCCGCCTTCTCGTCACCCGGCAGCGGGTAGTCGGGACCTTCCCAAGGCGACAGGAAATCGAAATTGCGGAATTCCTGCGCCAGCCGCACCGGATCATAAACGACGCGCTTCTGCTCGTCGTCCCAACGCACTTCAACGAAACCGGTGAGCGGGAAATCCTTGCGCAACGGATGCCCTTCGAAGCCGTAGTCGGTCAGGAGCCGCCGCATGTCGGGATGGCCGGTGAAAATCACGCCGTAGAGATCATAGACCTCGCGCTCGAACCAGTTGGTCCCCGGAAACACATCGATGATGGAGGCGACCGGCGTGTCCTCGTCGACTTCGATCTTGACGCGGACGCGATGGTTCTTGGTCGGCGACAGCAGATGGTAGACGATATCGAAGCGGCGCTCGCGCTGCGGCCAATCCACCGCCGTGACATCGATGAAGGAAAAGAAGGCACAACCCGGATCGTCGCGCAGGAACGTGGCCACACGAACGATGTCCGCAGCGTTGGCGGCGACGGTCAGTTCAGCGCCCGTCACCGAATAGCCGGTGACCGCGCCGGGAAGCGCCCCGGCGATGGCTTGGCCGAGGTTTTCGAGCGTCTCGTTCGTCATGTGGTCACCGCTCGATGGTCCCGATCCGCCTGATCTTCTTTTGCAGCAACAAAACGCCGTACAGCAGCGCCTCGGCGGTCGGCGGACAGCCCGGAACGTATATATCGACCGGAACGATGCGGTCGCAGCCGCGTACTACCGCGTAAGAATAGTGGTAGTAGCCGCCCCCATTGGCGCATGAGCCCATGGAGATGACATAGCGCGGCTCCGGCATCTGGTCGTAGACCTTGCGCAGCGCCGGCGCCATCTTGTTGGTGAGCGTGCCGGCGACGATCATGACGTCGGACTGGCGCGGCGAGGCCCGCGGTGCGAAGCCGAACCGCTCGGCGTCGTATCGCGGCATCGACATCTGCATCATCTCGACGGCGCAGCAGGCGAGCCCGAACGTCATCCACATCAGCGACCCGGTGCGGGCCCAAATGATCAGGTCGTCGGCGGCGGCGACCAGGAAGCCCTTGTCGGCAAGCTCATGGTTCAGTCCGACATAGAAAGCGTCGTCCGACCCGACCGGCAACCCGGTGCGCGGATCGAGAAGGCCCGTCGCCGCGGGGGCCACGGTGGGCGCGATCAATCCCATTCGAGCGCCCCCTTCTTCCATTCGTAGATAAATCCGATGGTCAGGACCGTCAGGAATACCATCATGGACCAGAAGCCGAACGCCCCCAATTTGCCAAATGCTACCGCCCACGGGAACAGGAACGACACTTCGAGATCGAAGATGATGAAAAGGATCGCGACCAGGTAGAAGCGCACGTCGAATTTCATCCGCGCGTCGTCGAACGCATTGAAACCGCATTCATAGGCGGACAGCTTTTCCGGATCGGGCTGCTGGTAGGCAACGATGAAGGGCGCGATGAGAAGCGCGAGCCCGATCATGAGCGCAATCCCGATGAAGACGACGAGAGGAAGGTATTCCTGCAACAGCGCGTCCATCGTCACCTCGCGGGTGGAATCCGATGCCAGCGGCGGTCGCGCTCCGGCATATCCCCGTCCGGCCCGATGGCCCGGCGCCGCCGGCCCGAACTGAAAATGCGGCAGGGACGGCGGAGGCTTAGCGCAGTGCACCATGGGGCGCAAGTCGCTGTTCGTCGCATTGTTCTTCCAGCGCGGTGGGGCCGGCAGGCACGGCGCAAACGTAATCCGGCAGCATGAAAAATCGTGAGCCGGCGGGGGTTCCCGGACCTCCGTCGGTTTCAGATGATGCGTGCGGTGATTCGTTGCGCCAAAGGGGAGGGCCAAACCGCGCACCCGATGCCCCGATCACGCCGGCAAGCGTGGCCGGGGGATGGTTTGCCTGAGCCGGCGATCGCACCAGGGGCTCCGGACCGGACCCGATCGCGGCGCGCTCGATTGGCGTTTGGGTATAGGTGCACCGGCCACGGCCCTGTATAAGGCCGGTCGAACCAGCGCCTCGCGCCTCCATCTTCCGCCCCATTCTTTCCCTAGCAACATCTCACGAAAGGCCCCGATCATGAACGAGATGACCGCCGCCACCGGCCAGATCACCGGACAGGAGCACTGGACCAGCAAGGGGGATGTGAAGCTCTTCCTGTGGAACAAGATAGCCGTCGATCCTGCCAAGGCGCGAGGCACCATCCTGTTCGTTCATGGCTCCTCCATGGCGTCGCAGCCGACCTTCGATCTTCACGTGCCGGGTCGGCCGGATTCTTCGGCGATGGAGTTCTTCGCGCGCCGCGGCTACGACACTTGGTCGGTCGACATGGAGGGCTATGGCCGCTCGACCAAGACCCGCGACAACAATGCGCCGATCGCCTACGGGGCCGAGGACTGCTTCGCCGCCGCCACCTATATCGGCAAATTACGCGGCAACAAACCGCTGCTCATGTACGGCATTTCCTCTGGTGCACTGCGCGCAGCACTGTTCGCCCAGAACCATCCCGAGATGGTAGGCCGCCTCGCGCTCGACGCCTTCGTGTGGACCGGCAAGGGCAGCCCGACCCTGACGGAGCGCGCGAAAAAGCTCCCCGAGTTCCGCGCCAAGAACCGCCGGCCGATCGACCGCGCCTTCGTGCATTCGATTTTCAACCGCGACCATCCGGGTTCGGCCGAAGACAAAGTCATCGACGCGTTCGCCGACGCCATCCTGTCGCTCGACGATTCGATACCGAACGGCACCTATGTGGACATGTGTGCCCATCTCCCGGTCTGCGATCCGACCAAGATCAAGGCTGCGACCATCATCCTGCGCGGCCAGTGGGACGGCATCGCAAGCGTCGACGACCTCATCGAATTCTTCAAGTTGCTGCCCAATCCGGACAAGCAGTTCGCCGTGATGCCCGGCATCTCCCATGCGAGCTTCCAGGGCAAGAACTACGAACTGTGCCTGCATATCCTGGCGAGTTTCTTTTCCCAGCCGGAGCCGGTCTACCGGGGGTGACGACGAACCGCCAGTCGCGCGCGCCCTAGTCCGCCGGCGCGGCTGAAATTGCGGCACCGGGATCGTCAGGAATTGATTAGTCTGCGAGGACTTTGGAGACGTCAGGTGCAGCGCGAAAATCCCGATCACTCCCATGCCGCCGACGAGGGCGCACCAAGGTTCCGGCTCGCGCTCGGGGTCGAACGGCTCGGGCTCGCCTCGCTGCGCCATCCGGTGATCGGTGCCGTCGTGTTCGTACTGCTCGCGATCGCGGCGGGCTTCGGCGTCATGCGCATCCAGGCCGACGATTCGCTGAGCCAATTATTCCGCTCCGACACCCCCGAATTCCTTCAATACGAAGAGGTCACGAAACGCTTTCCGTCGAGCGAATACGACGTTCTCGTCGTGGTCGAGGGCAAGACGCTGCTGGAGCGCGACCATCTCGCAGAAACTGCGCGAACTCGTCACCGACCTGCAACTCATCGACGGCACCCGCGGCATCATCTCGCTGTTCTCCGCCCGCGAGCCGCCGGAACCCGGCAACAGCATCCCGGAACCGCTGTTTCCCGAGGAGTTGCCGCAAGGGGCCGCTTACGAAGCCTTGATCAAGAAGGTGATGAGCAACGAGATCATCCGCGGCAAGCTGTTGTCGCTGGATGGCGAGCTTGCGCTCGTCGTGCTCGCGCTCGATCCCGAGGTTGCCGCCGCCAACGGCCTCTCGTCAGTAGTCGACGAAATCCGCAAGACCGTGAACGAGGACCTCGTCGGCACTGATCTCAAAGGCGAATTGTCCGGCGTGCCGGTGATGCAACTCGACATCCGCAACGCAATGGAGCGCGACCGGGTGGTTTATAATGCGCTGGGGTTCGTCGCCGGCTGCCTGATCGCCATCCTGTTCTACCGGCGGGTGTCGTTCATGGTGATCGCGGCGGCGCCGCCGCTCACCGCCATCCTGCTCGCCCTCGGCGCGCTCGGCTGGCTCGATTTCAGGCTCAACATCTTTCTCAACGTGATGACGCCGCTGATCATGGTGATCAGCTTTTCCGACAGCATGCAGCTTACCTTCCTGGCCCGCGACAGACTGATCGCCGGCTATACCAAGGCCGAGGCGTTCCGCGCCGCCATCCTGATAGCGGGGCCGGCCTGCGTCGCTTACCCACGCCACCGCCGGGCTCTCCTTCGTATCCCTATTGTTCGCTAAATCCGACTTGATCCGCACCTTCGGCGAGGCCGGCATCATCGCGACCGTGGTGGCGCTGATTGCAGTGCTGACATTGGTGCCGTTGCTCGGCATGCTGCTGATCCACAAGGAGACCACTTTCGCGGCCAAGGTCAAAGGCGCGGATCAGGCGGTCGATGCTCTCCGCAGTTTTTGCGGATTTATTGCGCACCGCATGGTATCGCGGCCCGGCCTCTATACGCTCATCGCCGTGGGGGTGATTGCCACACTTGCCTTCATCTATGTCAATCTGCAGCCGCGCTACCGCCTCGCCGACCTCGTGCCCGACAAGGAGCAGGCCGTGCAGGCGAGCGGCCGGCTCGATGCCAAACTGACCGGCGCGAACCCGCTCGACATCCTGGTCGAATTCCCCGACGGCAAATCGCTGTATGACCCCGAAACGCTCGACGTCATCGCGCAGGTCCATGGGATCCTGGAAAAGCAGGCCGGCGTCGGCAACGTTTGGTCGATTGAAACGCTGCGCCGCTGGCTCGCCGAGAAGCTCGGCAAGTCTGACGCCGCAACCCTCAAGCAGTATGTCGATGTCCTGCCGCAATATCTGGTGCGCCGCTTCGTGTCCGCCAACCAGGACGCCGTCGTCATCTCCGGCCGCATTCCGGACGAAGACGCCAGCCGATTGCTGCCGATCGTCGAGAACCTGGACAAGACGCTCCAGCCGTTGCGCGTCGCGCATCCGGGCTACCATATCTCGGTGACGGGCCTGTCGGCGATCGCGGCACGCAACAGTGCCGACATGATCAAGAAATTGAACTACGGCCTGACGATCGAAATCATCTTCGTCGCCGCCTTCGTCGGCCTCGCGTTCCGCTCGCTGGTGGTAATGCTCGCCGTGATCCTGCCAGGCATATTTCCAGTGCTCGCCTCCGGCGTCATCCTCTACGCGCTGGGCGACGGCCTGCAATTCGCCAGCATCGTCGCCCTGACGGTGTCGTTCGGGCTCGCCTTGAGCGCCACCATCCACTTCCTCAACCGATTGCGGCTTGAGGAGCGTCCGGGCGAGGATCCCGGCGGCGCTGTCGAACGCGCCACCATCCTGGTCGGCCCCGCCTTGATCCTGACCTCGGTTGTGCTCGCTTGCGGCCTTGCGGCGACGGTGTTTTCGAGCCTGCCGTCGTTGCGCCTGTTTGGCTGGCTCAGCTCCTTCGCCATGATAGCCGCGCTGGTCGCCGACATGCTGATCCTGCGGCCGACGATCATGTACCTGCGCCGCGTGCTGGGGAGCCGGTAACCCCGAATCTTCTTCGTAACCTGGGTGAGCGAAGCGACACCCGGGGACGGGGATGAGTGCAATTTGAGAGGGCGGTCCCGGATGTCGCGGTCGCAAAGCCGCTACCGCTCATCCGGGCTACGGTTCTGGTGCGCTCGCGGCCAGGATGACGCACTCGCGGGCAACAAGCCCACGAATTGCGCTGCTATTAATGCTTCTCGAGTGTGATATTGACCTCAGGAACCTCGGTACCAGGCGCGAGGATCGTGACCGACTGCTTCTCGCCGCGGGTTGTCATGGTCAGATTGGCCGAAAAGCCAAGCCCCGAGGCGACGGCCTGCACCAAGCGCCCATTGTTGCTGGAGCGGCCCTGGATGTTGCCGTTGACGCTGCGGGTCGTCTCGCTCCACTGCCCGGAGATCGGTCCGCCGTCATAAAACACCGTGGCGTTGAGATCAAAATTATAGCTGTCGCTGGCGCAGCGCAGCCGGAGTTGCACGCTGGTCGCGCCGGTATCATAGGTCGAGCGGCACCGAATGCGCTCGTTGGTTCCGTTGGCTTTCTTGATGAGCCCGCCGCCCGCCCACGAACCATGCAAAGCCGAAAACGGTCCTTCAGTTGCGCTCAGCGCGGTTCGTGGCGCCGCGCCGGTCAACACCACTGCCAATGCAGCCAACCCGATCGTGGACTTGAATCGACTGTTCGATTGCGGGGAATTAATTCGCGAATGCATGGGAGCCTCGTGAGCCAGAGGACGTGGCCGGCAATCGACCCAATCCGAAGTTGACTATTTCGTAACAGCAGACGCCGGACTAGTCCACCGCCGCCGGCGCGGAAATGAGCCGGCACCGACCCGACGCCTGCGTAACGTCCCTTATGTCGCGCCGGCCCGGCAACAGGTTCATGACAACCGGTATGCAGAAATGCGAAACCCGCCGGCGCCATGGCGCTGGCGGCTTTCTTGGTTGCGCGCATGATCTTGAGGATTCATTTTCTCGCCATCATGCGCGAACGCCGTTCCCGATTGGGCCGCCGGATTACCGGCTCGCCGCCTTGACCTGATCCGGGTGCAGGATCAGCTTCTGGATGCGCCAGTTCAGGATTTCTGCGACAAACAGAACGTTCTCGGACGGACAGGCGATTTCGTGGATCCATCCGAACTGCTTGAGTTGCTTGCCGGACTCGCCGAGCACGCCAAGCAACTTGCCGTCGAGGGAGAGCTTGTAGATGCGGCCCGGATGGGAGTCCGCGGCGTAGAGCACCTGGTTGGGTGCAGGCGTGATGCAGACCGCCCACGGCGCGCCCGGACAGAATGTGCCGCCGACCTTGTCGCACTGGGACAGGTCCGGCTTGTTGCCGATCGCCGGGCGCGCATTTTGATCGAATGGCGCTTCCATCTTGATGATGTTGAGGAGCTTGCCCTCACCGTCGAACACCTGGATGCGCCGGTTGGTGCGATCGGCCACATAGACGTTGCCCTTGGCGTCGGTGGCGATCGAATGAACCGTGTTGAACTGGCCGGGCTCGGAGCCCTTGGAGCCCCATTGCTTGATCCAGTTGCCGTTCTTGTCGACCTTGGCGACGCGCGAATTGATGTAGCCGTCGCTGATGTAGGTGTTGCCTTCCGGGTCCCAGGCGACGTCGGTCGGCTGGCGGAACCGGCCGTCTACGGCGGGCAGCGGCGGATTCGGGCGCTCCAGCGGATGGGCGTCGGCGTCGGAGGATTCCGACTTGCGGCCGAACACCATCATGACCCGGCCGTCCTTGTTGTTGAACTTGATGATCATGTCCGAGCCCTTGTCGGTGGCCCAGATGTTGTCGTCCTTGTCGATGCGCACCGTGTGAGCGAACGACCAGGCGTAGAGGTTGCGCCCGATCTCGCGGACAAACTTGCCGTCCGGGGTGAACTCGAGAAGCTGGGACGCGGCGTTGCCGTAAGCCGGCCCGACGCTCGAACCGCTGCGCGAATAGACGAAGACGTGTCCCTTGGAATTGACGGCGACGCCGGCGGCCTCGCCGAGATGCATATCGGCCGGCAGCTTGAGGAAATTCGGGACCGATTCGATACGGAATCTGCGGAACCTCCTGGGCGATGGCCGGCACCGCGACCGGAGCGGCGAGCGCCACGGTGAGACCCAACAACCAACGATGCTTCATGTTTTTCCTCCTCATACCAAGACCGTCTCGAGACCTTCGATGGTCTCCTTCGGCAGCTTCGGGTTAGACTGCGTGTTGCGGCGTTGTGCCGACGACCGGATGGGTCAGCGGCCGGCATGCTAGCCGTTCCGCGGCCCATTGGGTAGCGGTCATTCCGGCTCGCTCATCCCGGCTTCCCTTATTCCGGTTCGATGCCGGCCTCCTTGCATAGCGCCAGCCATTTCATCAGTTCGCTCTTCACATAGTCGCCGAATTCCTCCGGGCCGGAATAGAATACGCGGGTGCCGGCGTCGATGAAGCGCTGCTGCAAATCCGGCCGCGCCAGGATGATGCGCACCTCCCGGGCGAGCGCGTCGACCGCCTCCGGCGGCGTTCCGGCCGGCGCGAACATGCCGACCCAGGCGAGGACGTCAAATCCCGGCATCACGGTCTCGTCGAGGGTGGGAACGTCCGGCAACTGGCTGTTGCGCGTATTGGTGAAAACCGCGAGCGGACGAATCCTGCCGGCGCGCACGTACTCCATGCCGCTGCCGAAGTCCGGAAACATGATGGCGATATGGCCGGCGATCAGGTCGGTGATGGCGGCCGGATTGCTGCGGTAGGCGACCCGCACGATGTCGACGCCGGTGCGATATTTGATGGCTTCACCGACGATCTGTCCGGTCGAGTTGCCGTGACCGTATTCGAGCTTGCCCGGATTGGCCCTGGCGTAGGCGACCAGTTCCTGGATCGAGTTGATCGGCAGGCGAGGGTTGACGGCGACGAAGCTCGGAAAGCTGCCGATCCGGACGACGGGATCGAAGTCCTTGATGGGATCGTAGGGGACATTCTTGAACAGGCCCTGCGCGGCCGAGTGTGTGGTGTTGGTGGTGACGAGCAACGTGTACCCGTCGGGCTGCGCCCGCGCCACCGCGCCCGCCGCGATCAAGCCGCCGCCACCCGCCTTGTTCTCGATCACGAACGGCTGCCCCATCGCCTCCTGCAGGTAGGGCGCGATCACCCGCGCGGCCATGTCGGTGGTGCTGCCGGGGCCGAACGGGACCACGAGGGTGACTTGGCGCGAAGGGTAATGTTCGGCGGTCGCCGGGCCGGTCGCCAAGCCGGCCGCCAAGCCGGCGAGCGCAAAGAGAAACCACGCGGTCGTTCGCCGCAACATCGAGAACCTCCCCTGCCCGGCTCCGCGGGCTTTGCGATAGTAGCGCAATTCCGGACCCGATGAACCGTCGGTGGCGCGCGGGCGGCCGCGGCTTCCGCTCCGCCGCGGCGTCTGATATCAGGGCCGCAACCTGTGGAGCCATTTCATGAGCAAAACCTACCGCGTCGCCGTTATCCCGGGCGACGGCATCGGCAAGGAAGTGGTGCCGGAAGGCGTGCGGGCGCTCGAGCAGGCGGCCAAGAAGCACGGCTTCGCATTGCGGCTCGACTGGTTCGATTTCGCCAGCGTCGAGTATTACGAAAAGCACGGCCGCATGATGCCCGAAGACTGGAAGACGCAGATCGGCTCCCACGACGCGATCTTCTTCGGCGCCGTCGGCTGGCCGGCGAAGATCCCGGACCATGTCTCGCTGTGGGGCTCGCTGGTGACCTGGCGGCGCGAGTTCGACCAATACGTCAACCTGCGCCCGGTGCGCCTGATGCCGGGCGTCGCCTGCCCGCTCGCCGGCCGCAAACCCGGCGACATCGATTTCTACGTGGTGCGCGAGAATACCGAGGGCGAGTATTCCAACGTCGGCGGGCGGATGTTCGCCGGCACCGAGCGCGAGTTCGTGGTCCAGGAGACCTACATGACCCGTATCGGCGTCGATCGGGTGGTGAAGTTCGCGTTCGAACTCGCCAGGTCGCGGCCGAAGAAGCACCTGACCTCGGCCACCAAGTCGAACGGCATCTCCATCACCATGCCGTATTGGGACGAGCGCGTCGAAGTGGTCGCGAAGGCATTCCCCGACGTGCAGCTGGGACAAGTATCACATCGATATCCTCACCGCGCATTTCGTGCTGCATCCGGACTGGTTCGACGTGGTGGTCGGCTCCAACCTGTTCGGCGACATCCTGTCCGATCTCGGTCCGGCTTGCACCGGCACCATCGGCATCGCGCCGAGCGGCAACATCAATCCGGAGGGCAAGTTCCCCTCGGTGTTCGAGCCCGTGCACGGCTCGGCACCCGACATCGCCGGCCAGGGCATCGCCAATCCGATCGGCCAGATCTGGTCGGGCGCCATGATGCTGGAGCATCTCGGCGAGAAGGAAGCCGGCCGCGCCGTGGTGGACGCGATCGAGCACGTGCTCGCCGAGAAGACCTTGCGCACCCGCGATCTCGGCGGCAACGCCGACACGGTGACGTGCGGCAAGTCGGTCGCCGACGCCATCGATTGATGTGATCGTTCGCACCTCCTTCGAAAGTTTTCTCCATCCCTTCGGGAGACCGCGCCGTGGCCAACAAGGACTTGCGCAACTGGATCGCCGAGATCGAAGCGGCGGGCGAACTGAAGACCATCCGCGGCGCCGAGCCGCGCGAGGAGATCGGCGGCATCGTCGACATCTATCAGCGCAAGATGGGCAATCCCGCCGTGATGTTCGACGAGGTGCCGGGCTTCGCCAAGGGGCATCGCGTCCTCGCTAACATCCTGACCTCGGTCACCCGCATCAACATCGCGCTCGGCCTGCCGCCGCGCGGCTCGGAAATGGACCTGATCCGGTGGTGGCGCAACTACATGCGCGACGCGCCGACCTTCAAGCCCAAGGAGGTCAATGGCGGCCCGCTGCTGGAGAACGTCAGTGCGGGCAAGGCCGTCGACATCGGCAAAATCCCGACCCCGGTCTGGCACGAGCATGACGGCGGCGCCTTCATCGGCACTGCCTGCATGGTGGTGATGAAGGACCCGGACTCCGGCTGGATCAACTACGGCGCCTATCGCATCCAGAGCCAGGGGCCCGACGTCGCGACCGTCATGATGTCGCCCGGCAAGCACGGCCGCATCCTGATGACCAAGTATCACGACCGCAAACAGCCCTGCCCGGTCGCCGTCGTGGTCGGCATGCATCCGGCGCTGTTCATGCTCGCGGGCCTCGAAATCCCGTACGGCAAGAGCGAGTTCGAGGCGGCCGGCGGCATCCTCGGCGAGCCGGTCGAGGTCTTCAACATGCCCAAGACCGGACTGCCGGTGCCGGCCAATGCCGAAATCGCGTTCGAGGGTTTCATCCATCCCGGCGACATGATCCAGGAAGGCCCGCTCGGCGAATGGACCGGCTATTACGCCGGCGGCACGCGACCCGAGCCCGCGATCCGCATCGCGACGCTGATGCATCGCGACAACCCGATCCTGCTCGGCGCGATCCCGGCAGTGCCGCCCAACGACAACACCTTCTATCTCGGTACCTACCGCTGCGGCGCGGTGTGGAACCAGCTCGAAGCCGCCGGCGTGCCGGAGGTCAAGGGCGTGTGGGCGCACGAGGCCGGCGGCAGCAGGTTCTGGCTCACGGTATCGATCAAGCAACTCTACGGCGGCCATTCCAAGCAGGCCGGCTTCATCGCCTCGCAGTGCCACGCCGGCGCCTATTCGAACCGCTGGACCATCGTGGTCGACGACGACATCGATCCGACCAACATCAACGACGTGATCTGGGCGATGTGCACGCGCTGCGACCCGCGCGAGGACGTCGACATCGTGCGCGGCTGCTGGAGCACCCACCTCGACCCGATGTGCTACGACGGCGACACCGATCGCCGCAACGCCCGCGTCGTGATCGACGCCTGCAAGCCGTTCGCGCGCCGCGACACCTTCCCGGTGGTGGCCCGATCGAGCCGCGACCTCGATGCCCGCATCAAGGCCAAATGGTCCGAGCATCTGCCGCCGGGGTTTTGACGGGGCGTACGGGTGCGAGTCCGTAGCGAGCTCCGTAGCCCGGATTAAGGGCCGCCCTTCGCGGCCCGCAATCCGGGGGCCGGTGGTGCCGCATTTGCCATGCCTTTCGAGACGGCGTTGCTGGCCGGGAGCCCCCGCATTTCGCTTGCGCTCAACGCGGGCTACAGGCTTGCCCGGAATTCCCTGAGTGCAGAGAAAATAACAGTGATTGTTTGCGGTGGTTCGTCTGCCAAAATCTTCATTGGTATTTCCTCGCTGCGGCGCATCGACAATAGGACTATATTCCCCGAATGTGATTTCTTGATGGCGATCCGCCAAAAAAGCCTCCGGGCTCCCGCGCGCCGTTACGCCGCCCAGCCCTCCCATCCCTCGGACAGCAGTTCCGCCTGCTCCAGCACCGTTTTGGTTGCCTTCTCCTGCATGTCCGGCGGGTAGCCGTACTTGCGCAAAATCCGCTTCACCAGCACGCGAAGGTGCGCTCGCACGTTCTCGCGGACCGCCCAGTCGATCGTGACATTGGCCCGCACCGTCGCGACCAGCTCGCGCGCAATCGTGCGCAGCGCGTCGTCGCCCATGACCTTGACCGCGCTGTCGTTGGTCTCCAGCGCATCGTAGAAAGCCACCTCGTCATCGCTCAGCCCCAGCGCCACGCCGCGCTGCGCGGCCTGCCGCATGTCCTTGGCAAGCGCGATCAGCTCTTCGATGACCTTGGCAGTTTCGATTGCGCGATTCTGGTAGCGCCGCAGCGACGTTTCAAGCATCTCTGAAAATGAGCGCGCCTGCACCAGGTTGCGCCGCGAGCGCAGCCTGATCTCGCCCCTCAACAGCTTCTGAAGGAGTTCGACGGCCAGGTTTCGCTGCGGCATGCCGCGAACTTCCGCCAGAAATTCATCGGAAAGGATCGAGATGTCCGGCTTCTTCAAGCCGGCCGCCGCGAAGATGTCCACGACTTCGTCGGACACCATCGCCTTGGAGATGATTTGGCGGATGGCATGATCGAGGTCTTCGCTCGACTTGCGCTCACCCGATACACTTTTCGTGAGCGCCGCCCGCACGGCCTGGAAGAATCCGACATCATCGCGGATGCGAAGTGCATCCTCATGCGGCACCGCCAGGGCGAACGCCTTTGATAGGTCCGTCACCGCCTGTAACAGGCGGTTCTTGCCGTCGTTCTGCGCCAGGATGTGTTCCTGCGCGGCCGGCAATAGCGAAAGCCTCTGCCCCGGCGTACCCGTCAGCCAATGCGACCGGTCAAAGCCGTGGAACAGCCCAAGGCAGACCTCGTATTTACTCAGCATCAACGCAACGGCTTCAGCCTGGTCGAGCGCCGTTTTGCCCGTGCCGCCGGCTTCGGTGTAGGTCGCCAGCGCCTGCTTGAGTTCGGCGGCCAGCCCCAGGTAGTCCACGACGAGTCCGCCGGGCTTGTCTTTGAAGACGCGGTTCACGCGGGCGATGGCCTGCATCAGCCCGTGCCCGCGCATCGGCTTGTCGACATACATCGTGGAAAGACTTGGGGCGTCGAACCCGGTGAGCCACATGTCGCGCACGATGACGATCTTGAACGGGTCCGCAGAATCGCGAAACCGGTTGGCCAGGTCCTCGCGGCGCTGCTTGCTGCGGATATGGTTTTGCCAATCCAGTGGATCGGACGCCGACCCGGTCATCACGATCTTCAGCGCGCCCTTCTCGTCCTCATTGCCGTGCCACGCCGGCCGGAGCTTGACGATCTCGTTGTAGAGCGCAACCGCGATGCGGCGGCTCATCACCACGATCATGGCCTTGCCGTCCATCGCCGCCAATCGGTTCTCGAAGTGCTCAACGAAATCCCGGGCAATGAGCCTGATGCGGGCCTCGGAGCCGACAACGGCCTCAAGCTGCGCCCATTTGGACTTGAGCTTTTCCTTGCGGGCGACCTCTTCGCCTTCCGTCGCCTCCTCGAATTCGGGATCGATGTTCGGCCGTTCGGAAGCCTTCAACTCCAACTTCGCAAGCCGGCTTTCATAGTAGATCGGCACCGTCGCGCCATCGACCACGGCGCGTTGGATGTCGTAGACGCTGATGTAGTCGCCGAATACCGCCCGCGTGTTGGCGTCGGTCTTTTCGATCGGCGTTCCGGTAAAGCCGATGAAGGAAGCGTTGGGCAGGGCGTCGCGCATGTGCCGGGCGAAGCCGTCGATGAAGTCGTATTGGCTGCGGTGCGCTTCGTCGGCGATGACCACGATATTGCGGCGTTCCGACAATATCGGGTGGCGGTCGCCCCGCTCCTCGGGAAAGAACTTCTGGATGGTAGTGAAGACCACGCCGCCCGACGCGACCGAAAGCTTGGCCCGCAGGTCCGCGCGGTCCTCGGCCTGCACCGGCGGCTGGCGCAACAGGTCGCGGCAGCGAGCGAAGGTGCCGAAAAGCTGATCGTCGAGATCGTTGCGGTCGGTCAAGACCACGATGGTCGGATTTTGCATGTCCGGCGCCAGGATCACGCGGCCCGCATAGAACGCCATGGTCAGGCTCTTTCCCGACCCTTGCGTATGCCACACCACGCCGACGCGCCGATCGCCCGCCTCGCCGCCGACCATCGGCCCCGCGTTGTAGCGCCCGGCCTCCTCGGCAAATCCGCGCCGCGCCGCCGCGCCGGGCGCAAGCACCGCCGCCCGAAGGGTCTCCTCCAAAGCGACGTTCACCGCATGGAATTGGTGGTAACCGGCCATTTTCTTGGCGAGCTGGCCGCCGCCGAGTTCCTCGAACACGATGAAGTGGCGCACAAGATCGAGAAACCGGCGCTTCTCGAATACGCCCTCAAGCACCACCTGAAGCTCGGCGAGCTTGCCGACATCATCGCGCCCCGTGATGGTCCGCCACGGCTTGAACCATTCCTTGCCGGTGCCGAGCGCGCCGATCCGCGCTTGGAGTCCATCGGACGCGACCAGCACCGCATTGGTCGCGAACAGTGCCGGTATCTGCGCCTGATAGGTCTGAAGCTGCTGGAATGCCGACCAGATGGTGGCATTCTCGTCGGCCGGGTTCTTGAGTTCGACGACCGCGAGCGGCAGGCCGTTGAGAAACATCACCACGTCGGGCCGGCGCGTATGTTGCCCCTCGGCGACGGTGAATTGGTTGACGGCCAGCCAGTCGTTGGCATCGGGATCGGAAAAGTCGATCACCTGTGCCTGTGCGCCGGCGATCGAGCCGTCGGGGCGGCGATACTCCACCGCTACGCCGTTCACCAGCATGTTGTGCACGAGGCGGTTGCGTTCGATCAGCGACGGCGCCTGTGCGCGCGTCAGTTTACGAAAAGCGTCTTCCAGCGCCTCGGGCGGCAGCGCCGGATTAAGGCCTGCGAGCGCCTGCCGCAGGCGCCGTTCGAGGATCACGTCGCGGTAGTCTGGATCGTCGCGCTCGGCGGCGGGCTCGCCGGCCCCCCGCCGTCGCATCCCTCTACCGCGCGGACGCCCGGTGCGACGGTCCCGACCGCTCGCACCGAGGACACCGATGCAATCAAAGGGGCGGAAGCGTTCAGGAGAGCGAACGAGGCGCAAGCTAACGGAGATATGCAGGGGGCATTTACCTGGATGCGCACTGCTGCCTCGTTTGGCCACGCGGTAGCCCAGAACAATCTCGGCATCATGTATGACCAGGGTAGGATCGTGACTCGGGACTATGGGGAGGCGGCACGCTGGTATCGCGAGGCGATACACCGGGGAGAAAGCAGCGCGTCCGCCAACCTTGGCAGGCTCTATGCGCTGGGTCTGGGCGTTGAAACTGACCTCGACGAAGCGGAGCGTCTATTCCGTATCGCTGCCGAACACGGAGTTCCCACAGCCGAGAACAGCCTCAGAATGGTTCAGGCAAAAAAGGTCGATAATCGAAACATCGCACTCACACTTGGGGTCGGTGCAGTCCTGCTTGGCGGTCTGGGCGCCATGACAAATCCGAATGCCGGCGCGCCGGCCGGACATCCTGAGCCCGGTGGCGTCGACTTATGGCAGACCGGACCCGCTCCGCGCCAGAGAACCCGGTCGGATACGTCCGTGGGATGTGCGTGGGGCGACCGCTCTGTCGGCACGTGCCAGTAGCGGGCGCGCCACCAGCGGCAGACCCGACCTAGGCTCCTTTAACGCATGCGCCGAAATGGCTTTTCTTCCGGCCAAATTTGTGAGGGTCGCAGCCAGTCTCTAAGGCAATTTGGCACCACCCGATCAATTGAACGGGAACCCTCAACCGCTTTGAGCTTTTCCTAAGCACAATTCCAGTGCAGAATTTCCTCCATGATTTACAGCCATCCACACCTATCACCGACGGCCACAACGTTGGCGCAACGCTGCTTGAGGCCGCGCCTATAATGTCAATCACCGCATGATTTCAAGGCCACGAACATGAGCCGTGCACAAGAACTCTTTGATCGATTGGCGGCAGGTGGTGAAGCGGAAGTATTGTCCTTTGTCGCTCTGCCTGTCACGGAAGAGCTATTTCTTGACTACAAGCGTTCCGCTGACAATGGCGCGGGAAGCACGTTGCACAATAGGGACAGAGCAAACCTTGCAAAAGCAATATCTGGTTTTGGAAACTCTGAGGGCGGCGTAATTATATGGGGCGTCGACTGCCGCAATGATCCGTCACTTGGAGACGTTCCGACCGGCCCGATGCGCATCCAGAATCCAATACGATTTAAGTCTTGGCTTGAGCAGGCAACAACCGGATTAACCGTACCTCCTCATCAGGGCGTCAGGCATCACGCAATTCCAGAGGGGTTTGTCGTCACACTGATTCCCATTGGCATGCAGGCCCCATATCAAACAGTTGGAGAGCTATCGTATTACATACGAGCGGGCTCTAATTTTTCTAAAGCTCCTCACGCAGTCCTCGCTGGGATGTTTGGACGTAGGCCTCAACCGAGTATCAAGCAACGATACTTTGTGCCACAAAGGCCCAGTCTCGTTGCACCTGGAATAGCAAGGACCCAGATCGGCATCATTCTTCATAACTATGGGCGCGGCATCGCTCGTGACGTTTTTATCAATTTGTCTATGACGAGCCATCCAGGACGAAATTGCCAGATCGTATTTCAGCCATCAGAAGAAAAAGAAGTGTGGTGGGGAAGACTCGCACTCGCGCGCGAGATGCACTTGGTTATGCGGGCAGGATATGTTGTGCCGCCTGAAGCATACGTAATGCCGTTGACACTGCAAATTGATCTTCAAAATCCTATTGAAGACGATTTTTCCTTCGAAGGAGCCTGCGGCTCGTCTGATGGGGAAGCCTGTCGATTTCAATTTACGAGCACCATTTCTGATATCACTAACGCATTCGATAGATTTGTTAGGACGCCAGTGGACGCTCCAGACGCTGAATATGTCTCTAAAATGTTCAATAAGCAGTTTTTCAAAGCAATTCCGGATATTTGAATGAGCTCATCTGCTAAAAGAAAACGGGCCGTAGTTCCGGAGGAATCTAATGAGTGTCGCTGACATTTATGCAAGGCCAATTTCATTTGACGATCTATTGCAATTCAAGATTCTGAACCCGCTGCCTGCAAGCGCTCTCGATGAACTTTACAAAATTGAGGCGCTCGATCTGAGCGGCTTTTACGAACAGGAGGTTCGAACCTTCGTTATAGACCCGATCGTTCGCATTCTCGGATACGACAAGGGAACGGACTTTTCCGTTGATCTTGGGCGGCCCATTGAGTTTCTCGATAAGAAGAAATTTCCGGACTATAGATTCAACTTATGGCAGGAGAATTTTTGGCTGATTGAAGCGAAACGGCCGATCCCTGACCGTGGCTCATTTGGCTACGACGACCTGGCGCAGGCTATTGAATACGCCATCCATCCAAACATGAACGCTGCTCTCGTCGTCCTATGCGATGGCCTCAAAATCGAAATATTCGACCGCGAAGAGAGCATAACCATTCCCGTCCTTCACGTAGAGAGGCAGAACCTGAGACGGGACTTCGACAAAATTCGGGCACTGCTCGAACCGATCCAAGTCTGGTTCTTCCAAAGGCGCCGGATTGTGCGTCTCATCGATAAGGTGTTTGACAAAGAGTTCAACCTTCAGCGCTTAGACGAGTTCAGGTGGCTTATTGATCAGCGGCTTGCCAGCAAGCGCTTAGTGGTCCTTGAAAATTTTCGCCGCAACGTGAAACCCGATAATGAGGAGCGCAAGAAGCATATTCTGGCTGCGCCGACAGAAGAATTGTCGGAAGTTCATCTTTTTCTTGAGCATCCCATTCCATTGACCAACACGCTCATCGCCAGTCTGGTGGAGCGCAGCCAGCGGAACAGCTTTTACGTCTTGGATAAGGTATTTCCTGATCAGCCACGCGATATCAACGACACTTATATGGCGCACGCATCTGCGTTCCTCGCATCGCTCAGCGAGAAATGTCCGACCGTTTCATGGCTTCCGGCATGGCTTGCACAAGGGGGGCAGCAGACCCAGGCTAGCACGGAGAAGGCAGCCCGATATTTACTGAGGCAGTGCCTGAGTTATTTCGCGGACGATGAAGCACGGAAGATCGTTCTTCTAGCCGCGGCCGCTATACGGCGCGTCCTCAAGTTGTTTTTTCTGAGCAACGAGGCGCAGTGGCGCATGGGCGAAGTACGTCACTTCCTTTCTCGCTATCAGATGGAGGAGCTGTCATGGAACCAAATCGTTTCCTCGCCTGAGGGCCACCTGATTGGCATGTTGGACGGTGCGACCATCAACGGAACGGCCCGATTCGTGGCCAGTTGCCGCAACGACCACGGCCAACTAAAGACGGAAGTTGCCAAGCTGCAATTGAGAGAGCTATGGAAGCTGGAGAGAACGCTTCTCAGGTCTGTCGAGAACTATCCCAAGCTTCGCATGGAGCGAAATCTCGGCGATATGCGCATCACAGAAGCGGCCGAGGTTACCTACGATCTTCTCGGCCATACGACGCTCTGTTTCTTGCACCCGTTTCCTAGGTGGACCGCTTATGTACTTCAAGAACACCGGCCGCTGGTCGAGAACTCTTGCTTCGCTGAATTCGTGGAAGGCCAGAGAATTACTTGGCGTTGGTCGTCAGGATGAGTGCGCGGCGCCGTCAGACGTGGATCTCGCAAATCGCTTCTTTTTCGGCGACGCAGAGACTCTCTCCGCATTACGCACCGGATATGCAGGCTTAGTTTAGCGCCTCTGGCTTGACTACAAGGGATGGTCTTCATGCCTTCGCCATCGGCAAGATGAACGATGCGAAGCTACTCGCGCGCAGAGACCAAATGAAGTGCCTATCGCGAAATTTATGCCATTGAAAATGCTTGATATTTTCGAGGGAGCCGGTTTTGATGCCTCACTATCATATTGATTACACTATAGGAATCGGAAACTTACACAGTGACTTACACATACGCAGTTCACGAAGAAATTACGCTAGTTAAATCAATTAGTTATGCTATACATAATCAGACTCGAAGTCGGGAGACTTGCGATTTTCGGCCTTCGCGGCGTGACGGCGTACCGAGAGCTATTGTTGTTGCGGCGGACGCGAGGAAGCGGCCCTGGTCGCGGCTTGATCCATTTGTTCGGCGGTCAGCACGGACCAGTACGTGAGCCGCGCGTACGGGGCGGCGTTCACCGTCGTGGTGATGGTCGCGATCGTCATTTCGTCGGGACACGCGACCCCGCCGTAGGCGGTGCTGTTGAGGGGATCGAAATACCAAAATTCCTGTTTGCACCCGAGCGACTCGGTGAATTTGACGATGTTGCCCCTGAGAGCCGTAGCGGAGCGCTTCTGAAGGTCCTTCAGGCCTTCGCTCGTGAGGACCGCACGATAGATGTATTTGTGGGCGGCCGGCCCTGCCTGCTGGGCGACCGCGTCGCCTGCAAGCGCGGCCAGCCCTGGAATCGCGAGCGAGAGGTTCAGAGCGAACGCTATATGTCGATTCATGATGTTGCTCCCTAGGATTTGACACAAATCAGGTGCGCGCCGCCGTCAACGCGGTGCTCATCTTTCAAACGTGAATTTGCGAGTGCGGAGCCGAAAAAATGGCTCTTGAGAGAGTGCCCGCCGACGACACTAGCGCCGCCATTGAAAATATCGGGGACTTCGGCACGTCCCGCTGGCTGCTCTCAGGAAACAGTACACCACTATTCCGCTCGCGCGATAGTGGGGGTGGCGGCCGCTTGCGGCGCGTCTCGTCATGCCTGTCGGCAACACCGCCGAGCGCAATACCGCTGCCGGAAACAGCGGAATAGAGGCCGGCAAATAAAGCGGTCGCCGCTTAGTGACTTTGGCGGCGGTTATGATGCGGCGATCTTCGCTGTCGGAGAAGCCGCGCCGAGGCTCAAATTCCAGTTGTATGTGGCCGGATAGCCACAGCCATTCCCGCTTGAACATAGTAAGGATGCTGCCACGGAGGCGCGCATTGTTAGCAAGGACGTTGCATTGATCAGACTGTCTCTGACCTGTGCGGCGCTGATCGGCGCGGTGTGTTCGGCGACATTGACCGGCGTGCCGACCCGGGCGCAGTTCGTGGGCACCACAACCGCCGCCGACCTGACATGCACGAACTTTCAGCCTACCTCCATGGTGGAATGAATCCGTAGAATTGGAGGAGCATCATGCGTGACCAAATATCCTTGCTGGTATGCTTGTCTCTCTCAGCTCTGGGATTGGGCGCGATGCTCCGTTCGGCGGACGCCCTCGACCGTGTTACCTGTGGTGGGCATGAATTGCTCTCGGCGCCGCGCCCGGAGTTAAGCTGCAACGATATCAAACCCGAGATTTACCCGTCCCCCGATGGGGCTCTGCGCGCATTGGTGCTTGCCGCCGATATCAGCCTCGATGCGACGCCCGATATGGAGAGCCGCGTCGTCGTCCGAACCAGCAAGGGCGGAACTTTGACCTCGAAGGACCACTCTTCGCCGCGTGGCGCGAATGGGTATTACGTCGTCAACGCGAAATGGTCGCCGGATTCGCAATTCTTTGTCTATAGCTTGTCGTCTTCCGGCGGTCACTCGCCATGGTCGTTTCCGATGATGGTCTACAGCCGCAAGGAAAATGTCATCGCCGGTTTCAGCGACATGATCCATGGCAGTCCGACACTGTCCGGAGACTTCAATTTCGCCGGACCGCATTCCGTCGTTGCCAGCACATGGAAGAAGCCTGGGTCGATGAACGAAAAGGTTGCCGTGACAGTCGATCTTGAGGACGCATTTCGTAAACTGGCACCTTCATCGAAATAGAAAGCCCCGGCGGGCGCAGCATACCGGCTCAAGGTCGCGGCTGCATATCCGGTTGTCATTCGGGCCTTACTGGATGTGTGACTGAGGATGTCGGGTTGGCCTTATCAGCCGTACGAGAGATGAGCCCCATCCATCTTGGAGTCGAACTGCCACGAGTATGCAGGATTTTGGTACGAGCCGGTTAGCGCTCGACCGGATATAAGTTGATGCGGCTGCCATGGCGCAGCATGCAGGCGAGACAAGGCTCCAGTCCTGATTGTTTGCGCGATAGAAGCAAGTAGTGTTTGCCCGTCGGAGTTTTTGGCGGAGCGATCGTGACCCGAATGGGCCGAGACCGCTTGCGGGCTCGGTCGAGTGGCGGCTTGGCCGCGAGATAGAACGCGACCCCGCCAATCGCGGGGGCCGCCCGAATTCTAACGTCTGCTTCAGCCGGAAGCAGCCATGCACAAAAGGGCGAGAATGACGTGATGGGCCATAACCGGCCATCCAAAGACACGCTGAAACGTTGCATCGATCTTGCCGCGCTGGTTTGGTTGCCGCCATAACAACGGGCAATTTTCAGTATTGGCTTGGTTACCATGCAACCCCGGTTTCGATAGGCTGTCCCATCAAGCAACCTTGGGGATGACAAATGCAACGACGCGAATTCATTGCAGGGCTGGGCGGCGCGGCAGCTTGGCCGCTCGCGGCGCGCGCGCAGCAACCCGGTGGAGTCCGGCGGCTCGGCGTGCTCATGGGGACCGCCGAAAATGATCCTCAGGGAAAGGCCTTCGTCTCCGGGTTCATGCAGGGGCTTGGGAAATTGGGGTGGAGCGACGGCCGTAATTTGCGGATCGACATTCGTTGGGCTCCCGGCAGCATCGCGCGGATATTCGCGAAAGAGCTGGTCGATCTGCAACCCGACGTGATCCTCGTAGGCTCGACTTCGCAAACCGCCGCATTGCAGCGAGAGACGCATTCGATCCCGATCGTATTTGCGACCGTCTCCGATCCGGTCGGCGAGGGCTTCGTTGCGGGCCTGTCCCGGCCGGGCGGGAATATCACCGGCTTCATCACCTCGGAAGCGTCACTGGCGGGCAAGTGGCTGGAGCTGCTCACGGAGATCGCGCCCTCTGTCAAGCGGAGCGCAATCATGTTCAATCCCGAAACGGCGCCTGGCCGCGGGTCATACTTTCTGCCCACGTTCGAGACTGCGGCTCGGGCGCTCAAGGTGGAGCCGATCATGGCGCCCGTTCATAGCGACGCCGAAATCGAAACGGTCATGACATCGCTTGGGCGCGAGCCGGTCGGCGGTCTCGTCGTCATGCCGGATACTTTTATGAACATCCATCGCGCGCCAATCATATTGCTGGCCGCACGTTACAATGTTCCGGCGCTCTATTATCATGCTGCCTTTGCCAGAGATGGCGGTTTGCTTTCCTACGGACCCGATCCGTTGGACATATTTCGCCGCTCGGCGTCCTATGTCGATCTCATTCTCCGCGGCGCAAAGCCAGCAGACCTTCCTGTTCAGCTTCCGGTCAGATTTGAGATGGCTTTGAACGCCAAGACCGCCAAGGCGCTCGGCCTTACGCCGCCGCCATCGATTTGGGCACGAGTTGACGAATTGATCGAGTAGCGATTTATCGGCAAACCTATACCGGGTTATCGCAGGCTGGTCGGCGGCACGTTTGGATCAATCTCTGCCTATCTGGTTCCGGCGATCATGTCCGGATTCGCCAGCAGCAGACGAAGTGGTACCCCGATGTACTCCCGTGATCTACCGCGCACCTGCCTCTATGCCGGCCGGAATTGAGGGCGGCGGATTTGATGGGGCCAGCCCTTGACAAGACTCAGCTCATATAAGCCCGTTCACGGATATCAATCCGATGGGCCTTGGCGGCGTGTTCGAGAAGCCGGAGGCCCCAAAAGTCATCTCAATCCTTGATGAGGTGCGTCAGCGGGCGGTCGCGTAGAGCACCCCGCCATACCGAAACGCCGCGCGCCCCATTGCATGTGCGGCCTGAAACACGCAGCATCGGCGCCGCCTCAAACGCGGAAGCGGCATTCGATCTGCCGCATTCCGGCAGACCGGGAGGGCAACATGCGCGCAGCACGGCAAGGCGAACTCGCGACACGGCGCGGATTTCTCCACCAAGGCGCGAGCGTTACCTTCGGTGCGGCAGCATTAGCCGCCGGCGGCGCCGGCCGGGCCGACGCGGCGATTGCGGAGCCCGCAAACGCGCCGGTGCGCCTGGCCCAAGCGGGCGCCGGCTCGGCCGCGGGCCCGGCCGCCATCACGGTGAGATCAGCGCGGCTCGTCGGCAGCGCCATCAACTATGCGTATGCGGTGAAGGCGGGACCGTGGGTGTTTCTCAACGGCCACGAGGCGTTCGACTTCGAGCGCGGGCTTGCGCCCGAGGTGGAGGGGCCGCCCGGCAACCGGCTGAGCGGCCGGCCGCCGCTGCGGCGCGAGGCGGATTATCTGCTGCGCCGCATGCGCGCCATTCTCAAGGAGTTCGGCACCGATCTGCAAAATGCGGTGCGGGTCGACCAGTTCTACACCATGGGGCCGGCGGTATCGGCCTATCACCTCGCACGGTTCGCCGAATTCGGCGGCTACATCCCGCCCAGCACCTCCATCATCGTGGAGCGCTGTTTCACAGCGCGCACCAACACTCACACCTCGATGATCGCTGTTGTTCCGGGCCAGGGCTATGACGTCGACAAGTTCACGTTGCCCGGCCAGGCGATCTCGGCATCGGGCTACAACCCCGCGGTGGCAGCCAACGATTTCGTCTTCGTTGCCGGCAATATGGCGTTCCGGCCGGACGGCACCCTCGATCCCAAAATCTACGTCGGGCCGGACCACAACTGGGGCGGCGAGACGGCGTTCCGCCGCCAGGTGCATTATGTCATCACGGAGCGGCTGGAGCCGTCATTGAAGGCCGCGGGCTCCGCGCTCGAACACAGCCTCAAGGCCCAGGCCTATATCCGTGGCGTCGAGAATTTCCCGGACTTCATGGACGTGTGGTCGCAGCACTTCCGCGACATTCCGTGCGCCGTGACGCCGGTGCCGGCGAAGGATTACGCCAACACCGAAGGCATGATCGAGATCAACCTCGTCGCGCTCAAGAACGGCGCCGGCCGGCGCAAGACCGTGGTCGCGACCGGGATACCGGCGGCGGCGACCTACGGACCCTGCGTGCGGGCAGGCGAACTCGTGTTCCCGTCGGGACTGATCGCGGTCGGGCCGGACGGCCGCGTGCCCGGCGCCGAACAGGCCGGCGCGTTCGACGCCATCAGCCTTGCCGGCGAACTGCAGGGCGCGCAGCTGATGGCGTACATGGATGCGGTCTGCAAAGCGGTCGGCGTTTCCGCCGCAAACGTGGTGCGGGCGCAATATTTCCTGGCCGACATCCGGGATTTCGCCGGCATCGCGGCGGCATGGCAGGAACGCTACGGACGGCAACCGCACCCGTTCGCGTGCGTGCAGGTTCCCGGCCCGCTGCCGGCGGCCGCCGTGGCGATCGGCGATTTCTGGATCTACGCAGGCTGAGGATATGTCTTTGGCGGCGCGGCTTTTTGAAGCGTGCGGACGCAATCGCGCCCGGCATCGCGACATCGCGGCAATATGACAATGACGAAACGAATTGACCGTGAACATTGCTGCGGCGCGATCATCGACGTCCAGGGTTTCTTCCTGTCGCAGGTCGACCAGCGCACACGTTCGAACATCGAGATGAATACAGGGAGCTTTGCTCGCCTGCTCGGCTATTTCAGAATTCCGGTTGTGGTGACGCTTGAAAGGCCCGTCGATCAAAAGGGCGCCCTGCCCCAAGAAATCAGCATGAACCTGGGTGAGCCCGCAGAAACCTTCGAAAAGGCTTTCTTCGACCTGACCAAGGAAAACAAGATCAGGGATCACCTAGGGCGACTGAAGAAAAAACAGATGATCATCGCCGGCTGCGAAACCGATGTCTGTGTCCTGCAATCCTGCCTCGGCCTTCTGGGCATCGGCTATGAGGTTTTCGTGGTGGAGGAGCTTTTGTTTTCCGGCTCGCGCAATGTCGACGCGGCAATCGAGCGAATGAAAGCCGAAGGTGCTGTGTTTCTGACGTACAAGACGCTGTTCTATGAGCTTATCGAAGCCGTGGAGGGCGGTCGGCACGCGCAGGACATGCTTGCCGCGTTCGGGCCTTTTCCCGAAAGCCTTCCGGATTCGGCGGTTTGGTAACGCCTTGCGAGAACCGCACGTCGTTGCCACGCCATTGTTCGAAACCGTCACGTTCGATTGGACGGCTAGAGCATGTTTCGGTGGGATCAAATCATACCAATGGCCTTGGCCGATGATCTATCCACTGTCTTCGCCCGGCTTAACCGGGCGATCCAGTACCCCCCGCGCTTGTGAATGAATCTCCAAGCTGCGGGTTACTGGATTCCCCGCCTCCGCGGGGAATGACAGGTTATCTTTTGTGGCCGTTGGTATCGCACTACTCAATCGTCATGCCCGCGCTTGTCGCGGGCTTCCACGTCTTCCTTAGGCAAGGCGAGACAGTCGTGGATGGCCGGGACAAGCCAGGACAAGCCCGGCCATGAATTGGAAAGGCGGTCTAGGACCCCGACCCCGGCGTCAGGGCCTCTGCGCTCAGGCCGGTCTGGACCATGGTGGTCAGCTCCGCATAGGATCTCACGAATGGCGCGATGATCTTGTGAAGTCGGCTCTTTGCGATCAGCATGTCGTGCAAGACCAGATAGTCGATTCCGGTGCCGAGGAAACATCTCATGGCGTCGCGCGGCGTTTCGACGATCGGTTCGCTCTTGTCGTTGAACGACGTGTTCACAAGCACCGGAACGCCGGTGAGGCTTTCGAATTCCTTGAGCAGCCCGTAGAGACGCGGGTTGGTCTCCTGCCGGACCGTCTGCACCCGCGCCGTGCCGTCGACGTGAACGATCGCCGCGACTTTGTCTTGCCATTCGGGGCGCACCCGCATGGCGAGCAGCATGAACGGGGATTCGGCATAGCCTTCGAAAATTTCGCTTGCCCGTTCGGCGAGGACGATCGGCGCAAACGGGCGGAACGCCTGCCTATGCTTCACCCGCTCGTTCAGTATGGCTTTCATTTCCGCCTTGCGCGGGTCCGCCAGGATGCTTCGGTTGCCAAGAGCGCGCGGCCCAAATTCGGAGCGGCCCTGAAACCAACCGACCACGCTACCGGTCGACAACACCTTCGCCGTATCGCGGCATATGTCGGTGCTCGGCGTGTTTATAATCTGGAGGCGAACCAGCTTTTCATCCGCGGCGGCGCGAGCATCCTCGTCTTTGTATTCGATGCCGAGATAGGAATGATTTATCACGAATGTGCGCGGCTGTTTCAGAATTGCGAGATGGCCGTAATACGCACACCCGATCGCGGTTCCGTCATCGCCCGCCGCCGGCTGGATCCAGACATTATCGAACTTGGATTCCCGCACGATCCGCCCGTTGGCCACACAGTTCAGCGCCACGCCCCCGGCGATGCAGAGGTTCTTGGCTCCGGTCGTTTCGTGCAGCCAGTTCGCGCGCTCCAGCAGCACCTTCTCGGTGTCGTCCTGGACGCGCCAAGCCAGGTCCTGCCAATGTTCCATCGACGGACTGGCTTCCCATTTTTGATTGCAGTCCGGGAACCACGGCTGCTTGAATCCGTCGATCCATGCCGGGACGTCCAGCTCTCCGTCCTTGATATCGAGCAGCGGATTCACCCGACCGGGGCGTCCGTAGGGAGCAAGCCCCATCACCTCGCCGCATTTGTTCCAGTCGGCGAAAACGTAGCTCGACACTCGGCTGTAAAGCGCTCCGAGTCCCGGCATGTTGTAGAATTCGTCGCTTAGAAAACCGCGCGATGGCTTCAGCCAGACTTTTTTCAGCGTTTCGATCGTGGAGCCGTCAAACCTGTAATAACTCTCCAACTCCCGCGCGAGCGGATCAACCTGCTCGGCCGCGGGGAATTTTTCCATGACATCGGCGGCGTAGTTGCCGACCCCGTCCGCCACCATCACGACCCCCTCGTGAAAGGGGCTTGCCGCGAACGCACTGTAGGCGTGCGCCAGGTGATGCGATATCGTCACCACCTTGTCCGAAGTCGAACGGAACAGGGGATTTTTTGCCGCCTGCGCGCGCGCTTTTTCGCCGAAGACGTGCGGCGAAAACTGATTCAACAGGCGGTTTTCCAATTCATCGACCGGCAGGATGTAGCAGCAGCGCACCACCAGATCGACGTCGTCGAGCGAGATGCCCTCGGCATCCAGGCAGTAATTGACCACCTCTTCGTAAAACCCACTGGCGTGTTTCTCGCGCGTAATCCGCTCCTTGGCAATCGCGAATACAATCTCGCCATCGCGAAGCAAACACGCGCTGGCATCGTGGTCGTACGCATTTATGCCAAGGACGTAGGTGTGTGTTTTTGACATTGGCCGGTTCGGACTGCCCTTTGAACAAGGATTTCAGTTGGCGCAACGTTTTAATATTGGGCGTGAGGTGAGTTGGAGAGAGGCATTACGCGCGGACCGCCCTCGTCGATGCGCTCCATACGGGGCCGTAATGCGCGCCCTCAAATATGCCGGCCGCGTTTGCTTTTATCCGAACGGGCCGGCCAAGTCGCTGCACCCGAGGTCCGCATCAGCGCGGCCTCTGCGGCCATGCGATCTCCGTGCATCATCGCCAAAAAAAACGCCTCACGCGACATCTCGCGTGAGGCGTGCATAACCCTGTCACGACTTTCAGCCAATCTACCGGTTCGCCACGCGGTCTATGAACCGCACCGAACCAAACCGGAGCGTTACCAGCGTCTCCAATGGCGGTAGCCCCATCCACGCCGGAAGCCCCAGCCGCGCCCTCTCCACCAAGCCGAAGCTGGTGTCGTGCTCGCGGTCATTGCGACGCCGGACACGCCCATGATGGCGAGTCCCTGGCCGAGACCGTAGGTCATCACGATGGCTATGACTGCCAAACCGCGAACGCAGCCGCGAGCCAAAAGATGTGAAATCTGAAGCATTTTGGACGTCAGTTTAACCCGAAGGTCGCGAGTCGCCATTTCCCGGTCTCCCAGTTTATCTCTGCACAAAAATAGGACCCATCCGATAAAAAAAATAGCACGCGTGGTCGAAGGGTGTCAATCACGAGCCATGGTGGTTTGCACCGCATTCAAAAAAATAACCGCGCACAACAGGTCATGAAGCTGGCATTGACTCCGCATCAGGAGACGCTCCACCGAGGACCACGCGAGTGGATCGAAATTATTAACCCTATCGGTCGTCGGCGCAGGACGGTCCGCTTTAGCCGCGCGTCAGCCGGCCCACCGGTATGGCACTATTCTTGATTCTCGCGCATCTTCGCGCACCGGCGCCCGGGCCGCATCGACGGAGCCTCGACCATGACCCATCCACCCCTCTCCCGACGCAGCCTCGTGAAAGGCGGCGCGGCGGCTGCCGTCGCCGGTGCCGCCCTGCGAGCCCGTCCGGCGCGCGCCGCCACCAAGGTGCGGGTGCTGACCAACTGGTTCGCGGAGGCGGAGCATGGCGGGCTTTACCAGGCGCTGGCGGAAGGGCTTTACGAGAAGGCCGGCCTCGACGTCGCGATCAGCCAGGGCGGCCCGCAGCTCAACGGCATGCAGCTGCTGGCCGGCGGCGAAGCCGACGTCCTCATGAGCTATGACATCCAGGTCCTCACCGCTTACGCCAAGGGCGTGCCGGTCAAGGCGATCTTTACGTCGTTCCAGTTCGATCTCGTCGGCATCCTGGCGCGTCCGGACGTGCCGGCGCTCGACGCGCTCAAGGGCCACAAGATCTACATGGCGAACAGCGGCTATTCGACGTACTGGCCGTGGCTGAAGCGGCGCTTCGGCTACACCGACGACATGCCGGGACCGAAGGGCACCAACCTGCAGACCTTCGTCAGCGATCCGACTTCCGCGGTCGCCGGCTACATCACGTCGGAGCCTTACGTGGCGCAGCAGAACAACGTGCCGATCCGGTTCTTCCTGTTCGCCGATTACGGCTATCCGTCCTATGCCAACACCATGGCGACCACGGCCGGCTTCATCAAGGCGAACCCTGATGCGGTCGCGCGTTTCACCCGCGCTTCGGTCGAAGGTTGGCGAAACTATCTGCGCGATCCCTCCGCCGGCAATCGTCTCATCAAGCAGCAGAACCCCAGGATGGACGACGACCAGCTTGCCTACGGCCTGCAGAAGATCCGCGAAGTCAAAGCGGTCGACGGCGGCGACGCCGCCACCATGGGCATCGGCATCATGACGCGCGAGCGCTGGCAGAAGACCCGGGACTTCCTGGTGGACGTGAACCTGCTCGGCGCCGATGTCGACTGGACGCAGGTGTTCACCACCGATTACGTCAAGGATCTGAAGATCACGATGTGAGCATTGCGATCCGTGCCCGCAACGTCCTGGCTACGTGCTGCGATTTCCAGCGAAGACCAGCCCGTATCGTGCGCATCGCGCACGACCGAGGGCGATATGGGCGGATCATGCGAACGTATGAATGCCGCGCCCAGTTTTCCGCTTACGATCTACCGCGCAGGCTCCCGTCGGTGCCAATGGCGACCACGGTTCTATTGTCCCGCCGAGACCTCGGCTACTTCCGCATCGACCGCTTCCAGCAACGCTTCGACCCAGCCACGCGGAATACCCCGGGTGATGAAGACGATCCGGCTGCGGCGATCATCAGACGGCCAGCGCCCGAGCCACGACGGCGGGTGAAAGACGTGCTGAACGCCGTGGATGACCGCCGGCCGGTCGGGGCTTTCGAGGATGTTCACGATGCCTTTGAGGCGCAGCAGATCGGCCCCGCAGTGCTCCGACAGCGCCTCTAGAAAGATGGTCAGCGCGACGGCCCGTATCGGCTGCCGGCGCACGATCGCATAAGTGTCGACGTCATGTCGGCCATGGGTATCTCTATTCGCAATGTCTTCGACTCGAAGCCACGATTGGACGTCATGCGACTTGGTCAGCGGATCGTAAGGGCCGCCGCCGAATACGAGTTGCGGGTCGATTTCACCGTGGCACGCGCGCAAGACCGGCGCCGCCGGATTGAGTGCGCCTAGTCGACGGATCAGCGCCGCCTCCGTCGCGCCGACAAGGTCGGTCTTGGTCAGGATCAGGCGATCGGCAACCGCCACTTGCTTTGCCGAAATCTCCTCGCGGCTCAGCGTTTCGGTGCCATTCACGGCGTCGACCGTTGTAACCACCCCGCCGAGGGCGATGCGGCCCGCGATCGTCGTGTCGGTCATCAGGGTCTGCATGATGGGCGCCGGATCGGCGAGCCCGCTGGTTTCGATCACCACACGGGTGAAGGGCGTGACGCTGCCCTCGTCGCGGCGTCGCAGCATATCGTGGATCGTCGTTGCGAGGTCGTTACGAACCTTGCAACACAGGCAACCTGTCTGCAACTCGATGAAGCTCTCCTCGCTCGCCTCGATCAAGTTCGTGGTCGAGGCCGATCTCGCCGAACTCGTTGATGATGACGGCGGTGCGTGAAAACTCGGGTTGGCGAAGCAGGCGGCCGAGCAGCGTCGTCTTGCCGCTGCCGAGGAAGCCGGTGAGCACCAGACCCTCGATCACGTCGGCACCAGCGGAAAGGCCGTCACCCGCGCCCGCAGGCTCGCGTAGCCGGGCTCGAGCGCCGCAGCGGACCTGGCGCAACACGGCGACGACCGAGACCGCGCCACGCTTGCGGTCGTCGATGATCACCATCCAGCGGAACGGCAAATCGGGCGGCGCCTGCTCGATGCGAATTTCGTGCGCTTCGCCGGACACCAGAATTGCGCCGTCGCTCGCGACATGGACGTTGCCGTTGAGCCGCCAGGCGACAGGCTATTGCGTCATCAGCTCGCCCAGATGGTCCGCGGGCGCCGACGTCAGAGCGCCGGACCGTTCAGGATCTCGGCGCGCGATCTTGCGCTTCAGATAGCGGCCGTCCTGTGGGCTGGCGAGATATTGCCCGTTCTCCACCATCGACCTTGCCGCGCAGCATCGTCATCACCGGCCAAGCGAAGATGTCGTGGCCTTCCCAGGGCGTGTAGTCGGTTTCGTGAAGATCGGCCGCCCTGACCTTGCCGCGCCGGGTCGGATCGAGGATGGTGATGTCGGCGTCGCTTCCCGCCGCGATCGCACCCTTGCGAGGATAGAGCCCCATGATCCTGGCCGCATTGCTGGAGACCAGATCGACATATCGCGACAGCGAGTATCCGCGACGCACAACCATTTCGGTATACATGACACCGAGGCGCGGCTCGACCCCGGAATTGCCGCCGGTGGTGTCGTCGATGCGATTGCCGATGGTCTTGTCCTTGAGCGTGCAGCAAAGTTCATCCGTGGCGATGCAATGGATCGAGCCTCGCGTCGGTTCCGTCCCACAGCGCCTTCTGATCCTCCGCCGACTTCAACGAGGGATATGTGTGATAGATTTGCCCGTTGGGGCGCTTGTAGTCGTCGGCTGAGTAGAGCAGGTACTGGTGCAGCGTCTCGCCGTAGATAGGCAGCCCCTTTCGCCGCGCCTCGGCGATGGCGATCGACGCCGGTGGCCGCGGAGACGTGCATCATATAAAGAGCCGTGCCGGGCACGCTTTCGGCGAGCCGCAGCACGCGGCGGAAACTCAAATCCTCTGACAGGCGATTGTGGACCTCGGCGAGATGCTCGAAGCCGACCCGGCCTTCGCGGATCAGCTTCGCGTACATGTGCATGACGATGTCGTTGTCCTCGGCATGGATAACGCCGAGTCCGCCCGACTTCGCCAACACCTGGAATGCCTCCCAGATATCGCCGAAGTCGATCATGCGCCCGGTGCGCGAGGGCAGGATGTTAGTGGTGAATATCTTCAGTGTCGGATAGCCGGCCTCGATTGCCTCGGCGAGCTGCCCGGCGAATTCGGGCGGCGGCTCGGAGTGCAGCATGATGTGGTAGGCCCAGTCGCACGGACTCTTGCCGACGAAGTCCCGGTCGCGGGCCTCGACGGCTCTCAAGTGCCGAAACGCCATCCCGCCAGTAGGCGAAATCGATGAACGTGGTGGTGCCCCCGAACAGCGCGGCGCGCCCGACCTGCTCGGGCCCGGCGGTGGTGAGCGGCGTGCCGTCGGGCTTGATCCACACATGATGCAGATGCACGTGCGGGTCGATGCCACCCGGCATGACGATGCGCCCGCTTGCGTCGATCACCCGCCCGGCCGATTGCGCCGGCAAGTGCACCCGGAGCGGCGATCGCGGCGATGGTCTCGCCCGCGATGGCAACATCGCATCGAACGACGCCCTGGGGCGTGACCACTTCGCCGCCTTGAATGATGATGTCGAGCATCCTCCCTCCCGAGGCTTGCGTTGCATCACCGCCGTTCAACTGGCCCTAACGGGTCAGCGTTCCGGTCCATTCCTTGTACCAGGGTCTTGGTACTGTCTCCCTTCGTCCGTCGTTGCTGGCCTTGTTCGGCAATCCATCTCCCCAGCGCCGAAAAAACGCTGGCGAGATCATGCCGGTTCAGTACAGGGTTTGATCCACGCAGTCCTCGTAGGCGGGCATCCGGGAGATAAAACCGCCGGATAGGAGGCTTTCGGCCAGCCGCGCAAATCCCTCACGCGACACTTCGGGACGGCGGGCCCAGAGGCCGGCATCGCGATAGCGCCGAAGCGAGCTTCACCAGCAGGTCGCGCGCCACGTCCGGGTAGAAAGGAGCGACGACGTCGGCGAGTTCATCCGCGCTGTGCTCATACAGCCAGGACTGCATGCGGCGAACCGCCCGTACCATCGCGGCAAACGCGCCGCGATTGCGCTCGATGCTGTCGCGGGTGGCGAGGAAGGTCGTATAGGCTGTAGGCCCCCGCGCGCTCGCGGCATAGAGGATTTTGCCGATGCCGGCCTGCAGGGCCATGGACGCATAGGGCTCGAACATCTGCGCCACGTCGAGTTCGCCTGTTGCGCAGGGCCTCGAAGATTGCTCGCCATGGTCGGTTCGGTCACGCGTTCGAGCCGATCCGGATCGACGCCGATCTGGCGAAGGTCATGCTGCAGGCATAGCCACGGCGTCGGCACCTCCGAGACAGTCGCAAATCTCACCGCGGGCAGATCGGCAAGCCGGAACTCCGGTCGATCGATTTGCCCACCAGAAAAAACGGATCGCGGGCCGCGACTTCGCAAAAGCAGACCAGCGGCGAGTTTGGATCCTCGCTCGCGGGCCCTCATTACCCGCATCGGCCCGCCCCATGACAGGTCGATCGTGCCGTCGAGAAGATCCGATTCGGCGGCCGCGGGAGCAGGCGAATTCATGAGCTCTACCTCGACGCCTTCGCGGGCATAGAAACCGAGCGCGTGAGTCGCATAGAATGGCGCATAGAACACCGCACGAAAGTTCTCGGAGAGCTTTATGGGCATGGAGATCGAGTTTGACTTCGTGGGCGTGGTCGGTCGCTCTTGGGCGGGAATTTGTGAACCGCGGGATGCGGCACGTGCGGATCTGGCAAAGACTTCTACCGTGATCATGGCGTCTTGTCTGCGGCTGGGACGGCCCTCGCGCACGCCGCGCCGGACTATCCAAGCCGACCGATCCAGCTCGTCGTCACGGTTCCGCCCGGCGGCGCGGCCGATTTCGTCGCCCGGCTGGTCGCGAGCGAAGCTTGCCGATGCGCTGCGGGCAACCTGTCGTCATCGTCGAACCGCGGCGGCGCCGGCGGAACGACCGCGGCGGCGGGCGTCGCCAAATCCGATCCCGACGGCCACACTCTGTTGCTGAATACGATTGCGACTCATGGCATCGGCCCGCACCTTTATGCGAGCCTGCCTTATGATCCGATCAGGGATTTTTCGCCGGTCATCCTGCTCGCCACGCTTCCCTTGATCATGACGGTCACGGCGTCGCTGCCGGCGCGATCCGTCAACGACGTGATCGCGCTCGCCAAGGCACGTCCAGGTCAACTCGCTTTCGCATCGTCCGGCACTGGCGGTGCCCCACATCTCGCCGGCGAGTTGTTCAAGACCTTGGCCGCCATCGATCTACTTGCACGTGCCCTACCGCGGCAGCGGTCCGGCGGTCGCTCGATCTCATCGCGGGCGCGTTGCGATCATGTTCGATGCGACGCCGTCGCTATTGCCGTTCATCATTTCGGGCCAGCTTCGTCCGCTGGCCGCGGCGACCCCGGAGCGCCACCGCCTGCTTCCCGACGTACCCTCGTTCGCCGAACTCGGTTATGCCGAGATGGACATTTCGCTCTGGTACGGCATCGTGGTCCCCGCCGCGACGCCGCAGCCGATCGTGGAACGGCTCAATGCTGAGCTTGGCAAAATTCTCGACATGCCCGACATCCGTAGGAGCTTCGCCGACCAAGGGCGCGGACATCCAAGGCGGCACACCCGCCTGGTTCGATGCTTTCATGCGCGGAGAATCCGCCCGCTGGGGAGAGGTTGTCAGGCAGGCCGGCATAAAACCGGAGTGATATCGCTCAATTATACGCCGGGAAGTCGCTAGGCCCCCTGCCCGGCCGGTTCCTTGCGATGCTGATAGAACCGGTTGAATTTCGCGAGCATGAATTCGCCGGTGCTCACGTCCGGGAGGCCGTCGAACACGGCGTCGAAATCGGGATCGAAGAAGAACGGGATCGAATAGCGCGCGACCCCGGCCCGGTTGACGACCCGGTGCGGCGCAGAACGGATGGCGCCCTTGGTGATTTCCGAGAGCATGTCGCCGGCATTGACGATGAAGTTGTGCGGATGCGGCGGCACCGGGACGAGATCGCCCGCCGCGGACCTCACCTCCAGGCCACCTTTGGCATCCTGGGCGAGGATGGTCAGGAAGCCGTAATCCTTGTGCTCGGCGGCGCCGAATTCCTTGTCGGCCACGTTGCCGTTGGGCGGGTAATGGAATAGCCGCATGAACGCGATCGGCTTACGGTAACGGGCGCGCAGTTGCGCCGGCGCCATTCCGAGGCAGTATGCGAGCGGCCCGAGCATGCGGTCGCCCAGCCCCATCAGGGCATCGAAATAGCGTTCGACATCGGGGCGGAATCCCGCAAGGTCGGGCCAGCGGTTGACGCCGTAGAGCGGCTTGCCGGCCTTGACGTCGGGATCGTCCGCGGTGACGCCGATACCGAGATTGAAGCTTTCCTTCAGGTCCGGCCGGTTGCCCGGATAGACGGTCTGGTGCATCGGCACGTAGCCGCGATTGTGCCGGTCGATCTTGATCTGCATCCGGGTCTCGAGCGGGAGCGCGAAGAAGCGCTCCGCCGCCGCGAACGCGCCGGCAATGGTACCGTCAGCGACACCGTGGTCGGTGAGCTCGAAAGCGCCCCACTCCGCCAGCACGCGCTTGAGGTCGCGGCCGACGCGTTCGTCGGCACCGGCCTCACCGCGCGTGATCGCCGCCAGGCTGATCACCGGAAGCTGCTCGCTCATGTCGTCACCAATTCTCGGTCCCGGGTTTCGCAGGGCGGATTCTCTTTAATCCGCCATCTTGCGCCGTCTCGCTCGGAACGGCGGGCTAAAGCGAGCCCGCCCTACACTTTCATCGTTCACGCGCCGGCGCATTCTGTATGGTCGCGGCGCGATTGCCAACCGCGAAAGGCCGCCGGATGAAGCTTGCCGTGCCCGATCTGATCTCGAATTCGTATTTTCCGGCGGTGGCCGCCGTCGAACTCGGTTGCTTCGCGCGCGAAGGGCTCGACGTCTCGCTCGAGCTCGTGGTTCCGGTCGAGGATGCGATGGCGGCGATGCGCGACGGCACGCTGGAGTTTCTTGGTTGTTCCGCCCATCTCCTGGTCGGCGGCTTTCCGGAATGGCGCGGCGTCAAGCTCATCTGTGCCCAGGCCCAGGGCATGTACTGGTTGCTGGTGATGCGCGCCGATCTCGCGGCGCGACGCGGCAATCTCGATATCGTCAAAGGGCGCACCATCGGGGCGGCGCACTGGGTCGCCATGGGGTTGCGCCGCCTGCTCGCCGAGGCCGGCATTGATCCGGCCCGCGATGGCGTCAACATCACGCAAATTCCCGGCGCGCACGGCAAGGGCATGAACTTCGGAGTCATTGCGGCGCAGGCCCTAGAGGACCGCAAGATCGACGGCTTCTGGGCGAACGGCATGGGCGCCGAGATCGCGGTGCGGCGTGGCGTCGGCACCGTGGTGGTGGACGCGCGGCGCGACGGCGGCGCGGCGTTCAACTACACGATGGCAACGGTGGCGGCGACGGAGCAACTGATCGAACGGTCGCCGGATACGGCGGCGGCCGCGGTTCGCGCCATCGTGCGGGCGCAGACGGCACTGCGGGACGATGTCGGGCTCGCCGCCATGGTCGGCCGCAAGCTATTTCCGCCGGGCGAAGCCGAACTCATCATCGACCTGGTGCGGCGCGACCTGCCCTACTACGACACGTCGATCTCGCCCGATTTCGTTCGCGCCATGACGCAGTTCTCCCGCGACGTCGGCATCCTCAAGGGTCACCCTGCGTACGAGGACGTGGTGGCGGCCGGGTCCGCGAAGTTGTGGCACGGCCCAAATCATGACGCCGGGACGTAGGCCGTGGCTGCACGCGGTGGACCCGCGCGCACCGGCCGGTCCATCGGCGTGTAGGGCGGATTCGCTTTAATCCGCCGTCTTGAGCCATCCTGCCCGGAATGGCGGGTTAAAGGGAACCCGCCCTACGGGTCCAACCCGCGCCGGTCAGAACCGATAATCGATGCCGGCGCGCATGATGTGCGTGGTCAGCACCGACGACGTGGTCAGCCCATTCGTAGCGCCGGGAAAAGCCGGATTTACGACGACGCCCGTCGCGTTAGCGGTCCCCATATCGACGTACAAATATTCGGCCTTGAGCGCCCAGTTGCGGGTCAACGCGACTTCGGCACCGGCGCCGGCGGTCCAACCAAAGCGGTTGTTCGCGGTGGCAGCTTCAGCCGCGCCCAGGTAATCGGAGAATGAGTTCTGCACGTTGAAATTCGTGACCGCCAATCCGCCGTGCGCATAGACCAGCATGGCCGGGATCACCGCATAAGCGAGGCGCCCCCGCAACGTGACCAGCCAGTCGGAGTCGAACGACTGGCTGACCGTAAAAGTGTCGGCCTTGGCGGCTCCGACAGGCGGATTAGCCGCCAAATATTTCGCGCTGAAGGACTTGGTGCCGTGAAGATGGAGATAGCCGCCATCGCCTTCGATGCCGAACACCCAGTCGCGGAACTGATAATTGAAACCGAGCGCCCCGGAACCCGTGAAGGTCGACCATTCCGACGAACCGTTGAGCGTGGACAACTGGCCCGACGTGCTCGATACCGCGTTGGAGATGCCGAACGAGTTGGTGGGGTTCGCCGGGTTGCAAAAATATCCGCCGGGCGGACACGTCGCCGTGGTGTTCGAATTCAGGTGAGCCCAGCCGCCGCCCACCGTCGCGCCGGCGTACAAGCCCGTCCATGTGTACGATTGCGCGTGAACCGGAGCGCCGGCGCCTAACCAAGACACGAACGCAACTGCCGCCGCGCGAGACAACAGTCTCGCCATCCCCGTCCCCTTCCACCGGCGCACCACGATGCGCCGCGCCCCCAAAGCGATCGCCGCCCCCAAGCGGCTCGGGAAATACTCCGGTATATGGGGAATGAACACAAGCGGATTCTGGGACGGGCCTCGGACGCGCTGCGGCGCGCCGACGGCGGAATTGTCTGGACGGCGGAACCCGTGAAAGATGAAACCCTACGGACGATGGGACAGCGTGGCCGATGGAACTGCGTGTCACGCGTAGCGCATCAGGCCAAGCAGAATGCCGCGGGCAATGTTGCGCGCCAGCATGATCGTCGTGTCGGCGTGAGCGCCGCCGAACAACGCGGTGTCGGCGCAATAAGCCGTCAACGCGGCAAAGGCTATCCAGGGCACCATCCGCATGACGCGAGTGTCGCTCCCACGGCTTGACGTATTGTTTGCCGGGATCGCGCGATTCGACGCGAATTCAACAACAAGTCGTCTCAAGCTCTGCAATCATTAGACTAACTCGTCAGAGCCGTGCTTGCAGCGCAAACTTCGCTGCGCAAAGCAATCCCTCTCAGTCGAACCGCATCCCGGTTTCCGGCAGCACCTTGGACCAGCGGTCGGCCTCGCGGCGGATGAAGGTTGAAAATTCCGCCGGCGTGCTGGTCGCCGGATACAATCCGGCGGCGTCGGCGGTGGCGACAACGGTGCGGTCGGACAATGCCTTCGCGACTTCGCGCTGGATCTTGTCGACGATCGCGCCCGGCGTGCCGCGCGGTGCGACAAGTCCGAGCCAGACCGTGATCTCGTCGAAGCCCCGCAGTTCGTCGGTGATGACCGGCAGGCCGGGCACCGGCGGGAACGGGCGTGGATCGAACTTCGCGAGCGCGCGAAATCGCCCGGCCTCGATGCTGGCGAGCGCGGCCGAGGGACCGTCGAACGCGTAGTCGACGCTGCGGGTCAGCAGCGCCTGGGTGACATCGGCGCTGCCGTTATACGGCACCAGCGTCGTCGTCACGCCGGCCGCGCGATTGAACAGGAACCCGGTGAGCTTGGTGGTGAGCGTGCCCGCGCCGTAATTGAGCTTGCCGGGTTGCGCCTTTGCCTTGGCGATCAGTTCGCCGGCGCTCTTCACTTCGCTTGCCGCATTGACCATCAGGAGCTGCATGGTTTTCGCCACCAGCGTGACCGGGGCGAAATCATTGATGGGGTCGTATGGCGGATTGCGATACAGGAACTGATTCATGACCAGGGTCGAGTTGATCGCCATCAGGAGGGTGTAGCCGTCGGCCGGCGCCTTGGCGACGATCTGGGCGCCAATCACGGTGTTGGCGCCGGGCCGGTTCTCGATCACCACCGGCTGGACCCACGCCTCGGCGAGCTTCTGTCCGATCAGCCGTGCCAGCACGTCGGATGGGCCGCCGGCCGGAAACGGCACCACGATCTTGAGGGCGCGGTTGGGAAAGCCGGCATCCGGCCGATCCTGCGCCACGGCGGCGCTCGCCGCGAGCGCGGCCACGAGCCCCAGCGCCAGAACACGAGCGCCGTTTCGCAATGTCGTTGCGGCCTTCATTGTCATCGCTGCGAATGCCGCGCGAGGAATTCCAGCACCGTGCGATTGAAGGCGTCGGGCTGCTCCCAGTAGGAGGAATGCCCGGCCTCGCGCATGATCGCCACCTCGCTGCCGGGAATGCGCGCGCTCACCATCCGGATCAACGCCGGCGGTGAATAGAGGTCGGCTTCGCCGGTGATCAGCAGCACCGGCACCGCAATGCGGCCGAGCGTCGCTTCGTCGATCGTGTTCAGGGTCTTCTGGCGGATGGCGCCGCCGGTGGTCGCCTTGTGCTCGAGTTCGAGCCACTGCCTGACCCCGTCCGGATTGATGGCGCGATAGGACGGCCCGACCTCGCGGAATTCCGGCGGCATCGCGGCAAAGCCCGGCGGCCGCAGATCCTCGTAGATTTTCACGATGTCGCCGGCCGCGAGGCCCGCCGGGTTGCTGTTGATGACGAGGCTCAGGAGCCGGTCCGGATGGGAGACCGCGTAATCGGCCGCGACACCGCCGCCGGCCGCCGAGCCGATGGCATGGAATCTCCCGACGCCGAGAAACACGATGAGATTGTGGAGGTCCTCTGCCGCAATGCCGGGCATATCCTTCGGGATCGGGTCGGACCCATAATAGCCGCGCCGGGAATAGCCGATTACCCGGTAGCCCGCCTTGGCGAAGGCCGGCTGCTGATAACCCCAGATCAATCCGCTGCCGGTGGCGGGATGGAGGAGCACGATCGGGACCCCGTCGCCGCCCGTGTCCCAGTACCAGAGTTGGGTGCCAGGCAGCGCCGCCACCGCCTCCTTGGCGGCGATTGGCTGAGGCAGTGGGACCGGCGCCATCGGCTGGTCCTGCGCCAGCACGTCCGCAGCTGCAAGCGATGCCGCAACAGCGACCGCGACGGCCAATCCAATCCCGTGATACCTTGTCATGTGCGTAGTCTCCAGCACTCTCGCGGCGGCGTTCGTCGCAATGCATTTGCCGCACACCTCAGTCGTAGCGCAGATTTAGCTCCCTGAGCACCCTCCCCCAGCGGTCCGCCTCCCGACGCATGAAAGCGGCAAACTGCGCGGGCGACATCGTCATCGGGTAGCTTCCGGTGCGTTCCGCCGTCACAACGGAGGCCGGATTGGTCATGATCACGGTGACCTCCCGCGCCAGCTTGTCGATGATCGGCGGCGGCGTGCCGGCCGGCGCGACGAGACCGAGCCAGACCGAGATGTCGTCGAGGTCGCGGAGATCGGCGGCCTCGGCAAGGGTCGGCAGATCGCCCAGAACCGCGGGCGCGCGGCTGTCGAGCTTGGCGAGCGCGCGCACCTGTCCGCCTTCCACCAGCGGATTGATGATGAGGGTCGCCGCATAGATGACGTCGACGCTGCCGGTCAGCAGACCCTGCGTCGTCTCGGCTGTGCCCTTGAACGGGACATAGACGATGTCGAGCCCGGCGAGTTTGTGGAACAGATATCCCATCAACTGCGCCGTGATGGTGCCGGCCCCATAGTTGAGCTTGCCGGGCGCACTTTTCGCGCGCGCGATCAATTCCGCAATGGTGTTCGGCCCATCGGCGGCGCGGACCGCGACGACCGACACGGTCTGGGCGACCGTCGTGATCGGGGCAAAATCGACGAACGGATCATAGGGCGGCGTACGGTAAAGGAACTGATTCATGACCAGCGTCGAGTCGATCGCCATCAGGAGGGTGTAACCGTCGGGCGCCGACCTCGCCACCGCCTGGGCGCCGATCACCGTGTTCGCGCCGGCACGATTCTCCACGATCACGGATTGGTGCCAGTCCTCGGTCATCTTCTGGGCGATGATGCGGGCGATGATGTCGGCCGGACCGCCGGGCGGGAACGGCACCACGATATGGATGGTGCGGCTCGGGTAGCCAGCGTCGGCGCGCGGCTGGGCCACGGCGGTTTGCGGGAGGCCCAGCCAAGCGAGGCAGAATCCGATCAGCGCGGCTTTGATCAGCGTCAAGGCGCGAACGACGCGCAGCCGATTCATGATGCGCTCCCCGCCAGGTTTCTTGCTACCATGATGACCATGGTTCCGGCACCGGCGCTATGTTGCGGCGGCGCACTGCCGGCCACAACCTTATAATGATGGGGACAGACGTGCTTGCGCCAACCGCTTCCATGCATGACCGCATGGCGATGTATAATGACAATGCGCTCAAGATCGGGCTGTTCGGCGCCAATTGCTCGTCCGGCCGGGCGGTCACGCTGGTCCCGGAACGGTGGTCCGGAAATTGGCCCGACAACCTGCGCCTCGCCCGCATGGCCGACGACGCCGGCGTCGACTTCCTGTTGCCGATCGCGCGCTGGAAGGGTTATGGCGGCGACACCGATTACCAGGGCGCAACTTTCGAGACCATCACCTGGGCATGCGGGCTCCTCGCCGCCACCAGGCGCGTCACGGTGTTCGGCACCGTCCATGCACCGCTGTTCAATCCGTTGATCGCCGCCAAGGAATTCGTCACCGCCGACCACATCGGCGAAGGCCGGTTCGGGCTCAACCTCGTGGTCGGCTGGAACGAAGACGAGTTCGAGATGTTCGGCGTCAAACAGCGCGACCACGAGAGGCGCTACGAATTCGCCCAGGAATGGATCGATGCGGTCAAGCTCGCCTGGAGCCCGCAGGAGGATTTCAATTTCACCGGCGAATATTTCAAGCTCGCGAACATCCGCTCCAAGCCGAAGCCGTTCGGTGGCACGCGGCCGCTTATCATGAATGCGGGCGCCTCGGACACCGGGCGGTCTTTCGCGTTGCGCAATTGCGACGCGTTCTTCACCCAGGCGTCGCGGCGTTCGCTCGACGAGACGGCTCAGCGCGTGCGGGACGTCAAGGCCGAAGCGGCGCGCTACGGCCGCGAGATCGATGTCTACACGGTCGGCGTCATCACCTGTCGGCCGACAGCCAAGGAGGCGCACGACTACTATCGTCACTGCATCGTCGAGAACGCCGACTGGTCGGCGGTCGACATCATCCTCGCGAAGAAAAACATCAGCCCGCAGACGGTCGGCAACGACAAATTCCTTGAGGCCCGCAACGACTACGCCAACGGCATGGGCGGCGTTCCGATCATCGGCGACCCCGACGGCGTCGCCCAGCAACTCGCCGACCTGAGCCGCGCGGGCCTGCGCGGCGCCGGCGTATCCTTTGTCAATTACAGCGACGAATTGCCGTTCTTTTGCGACGAGGTCATGCCGCGGCTGGAGCGGCTGGGCGTGCGGGCGAAGAGGGCAGTGTAACAATTGGCCTCGTTCCGCCGGAAAAAGTCACCGCGGATGCCGTCTTGGCTCTCGTGACCTCCAACCTAGTGCTGGAGGAAACCGATCGTCTTCGATATGGGAATCGGCGACAACCGCTAGGATTCGCCGCGATCTCCGACGCCTATACGGCGAGTTTTCTGAGACCGTGCTGCATCTTCAGGACCTACTGTCATGCTGCACCGATAAGCTGCAAATGGCGGCGCGAGCCACAACGCCGGTCGCGGCATAACGTGGCCGCCCACCTCGCGCAGAAGGAATAACGCTGACAGAGAGGCGCGGCAAACCATTTTTCTACTTTAGGGCGCGAAACCCATTGCTAATCGTAAAAATATCAATATACTGTTAATATATTGGTCGTTGCGGGTCGGGGGGCTCACGATGGCAAACGTCGTATATACGAGTTTTATTGCTTCTGTGCTTGCGGCAACGCTTTCTGCGTGCGGCACCTACACGCCTGACAAAGACCCTTTCACAAGTGATGCGCCTACTGCAGAAGATCCCTTAACTAGGCAAGGGAACTATGAGATCGGTATTGTCAATCACGTTACCTGCGAAATTGAACAAGGTCTTTTTGAAGTACAAACCAACTTGAACCTCCCTTGGTTGCTTACCGAATGGGGCACAACGGTAACGCAAACTATAACGGTGGAGGATCAGACTGGTCTAAGTCCTGGGATATCGACGATAACGCCCCTCAAAAATATAGTTACTTCTTATCCGGCCGCTATTGGCGGCAATGTTGTCAGCCCTCAATCATTCTCGCTTAGCTTTGGAGGAACAGCTTCAGCTAACGCTTTGAGGACGGAAACGATCCAATATACATTTAGAAACAGCGATATACTTAAGTATTCCAATCCTTCGTGCGGCAGCAGAGTACACGGTGTGATGATCGATGGTGATCTGAAGATCAGGGAATTCATCTACGATAAAGCACTTGTCGCGATGTCGGACAACGCCGCCCTTGCTGGAAGCGGATCACCGTTTAACACTTTCACTGAGGAAATAACGTTTGTTGCAGCGTACGGAGCAAGTTTTACACCGACCTGGAAGCTTGCTCGTCTTTCGGCTAACACCAGCTCCAATCTCTTAGTCGGACAAAGGACTAATACAAACGATTTAATTATAACCTTGGGTCCACTTGCAAGCCAAAAAGCACCCAAGTCCGGACCGGTTGTATTGTCAAGTGCCGCAATGACCCAGCATCAAGCAAGAGTGCAGGCGAATGCCATCGCCGTATCGATAACGGGTCAATCGCATTGAACGTTATTTGATGATGTGTTGAGCACGGGTAGGAGCTGGCCATGACGGTTCGAAAATACATAATTGCGAGCCTTCTGACGCTTTGCTCCGCAAATACATCGAGTTCCGGGCTTCGCTGAGCCTGGGTCTCAGACGTTTGCAGACCGATATTGTCAGTATCGCAACGGAACTTTTATGGCCGCAGGGTGCGCGTGCAGACTGGACAGTCCGAAACTACGACTTTCGTGTGACGAGGATCACAGCTGTCGTCGGATCGAAGGTGTGACGCCGCAGAGATGCAGCTCGGCCAGAAGCAGGATGCTCAAGCCGCGTTAGGCGCCAAATCGTGTGTGCGGCCGGCTGTAAGAGGACAATATTAATTCGCTTGAGTATTATGAGGCATGTTGAACGGGTGGAGCAAACTAGCCATGTGCACGTGGAAATATACATTAGCAGGATTTCTGGCACTTTGCTCTGTAAACATTTCGAACGCAAGCCACGCATCGGAGTTTCAGCCCTACGTGACCCGACAGTGTTGGTACAGCCCCGGACATCCGAAGGCTGCGGGATGCGCGTGTAAACTCGATGCACCTCAACTACAATTTTCGTGTGACGAGGATCACAATTGCCTTCGACAATCGGGGGTTACGCCACGGAATTGCGGTGTCCGGACGACCAGGAGTCTTAAGCCGCGCGGCTAGCCGAACACAATGCAGGCTGAGCGCCTATGACCGGTATTCTCGACAACTGTAGCAGCCGTCGAAAGCGGGGCGGTGGGAGAAGAGGTTGTAACTTGTTATTAACGCGTATGGCAACAAACTCGGCGACAGTGATTTAAATCCATCGAAATCGCCTTCTCGCCCGCAGCGCTCATTGCGCCGCCTGAAAAAGCTTGGGCTGCCTGGATGTCATCCGGGCAGCCCATGCCGCACTCCCCCGTAAAACGAAGCCTGGAAACGTAAGGTCAGACCAACGGCCTTGGCCGATGACCTGTCTGCTGTCTTCGCCCGGCTTGACCGGGCGATCTCGGGTAACCCCCGAGCTTGCGGATAAATCTCCAGGCTGCGGGCTACCGGATTCCCCGCCTTCGCGGGGAATGACAGGTTATCTCTGTTGCCGTTGGTATCAGACGGCTTCCTTGAGCTCCTTGGCGGCGCGGAAGGCCACCTTCTTGCTCGCCTTGATCTTGATCGGCTCGCCGGTGGCCGGGTTGCGGCCCATGCGGGCGGCGCGCTTGCGCACCACCAGGATGCCGAGACCGCCGATACGGATGCGATCACCCTTCTTGAGGTGCTTCACCACCATCCCGACGAGGTCGTTGAGAATGAGTTCGGACTGCTTCTTCGCCATCTCGTGAGTGGCCGCAAGGGCGGCGGCGAGATGCTTCAACGTAACGGTGGTCTGAGCGGCTGCGGCTTTTGCCATCGGAAAGCTCCTCCTTTTCGGGCCAAAAACGCCGATTAACGGCGATACACGGGCGACACATAAGCGATTCTTGCCGGTCTTGACCATGACGAATTCACAAAATGCCTGAAATCTTGTGGGGATTCTGAGCCTGGGAGGTAAGAAAGGGCCGGTTCACACCGGTTTTTGCATTGCGGCGATGCGAGAATCCGATTTTTGCCTGCAAAATACCGTTTTTCGGGGCCGCTCCGGAGGCCATAACGGTCCGATCGGAGGCCGCCGACGCCGGGCGAGCGAATTCGGCGCCGACGAGTTGCGGACCGGATGCGATCTTTACGCGGACTCAAAGCGATCCGGGGCGCTGCTTGACTTCGATCCGACCGGGTCGTATCTGACCGCACTCAGCGCAGCGCCGAACGGCGCGGTTTTTGCGGGGGCGTAGCTCAGTTGGTTAGAGCGCTAGCCTGTCACGCTAGAGGTCGCGGGTTCGAGCCCCGTCGCTCCCGCCATGTTGTTGACTGAACGTCGGCGCAAGTCCGACGACCCGAACCCGACGAAATCAATACTGCCGTGCGTGCGGAGCGACCGTGGCAACGACCGTCGCAAAAAAGGCCGTTTCTCTGGCGGCCGGGATGGCCGTGCCCCACCCGCCGAAGCCGCGGCTCACGTTGCGCGTCGGCATTTCCGGTCATCGACCCAAGCCCGCCAAGTTTCCCAAGACATCCTTCGAGCACGTGAAGCGGCAGTTGCGGGACGTGTTCGCCGCGATTGACACCGCCTTGGATCAGCTCGGCAAGACGAATGGCGCCTTCTATTCGGCCGAACCGTACAAGGTGCGCCTGGTGTCAGGGCTCGCGGAGGGCGCCGACCAGTTCGCGGCGGAAGCCCGGCCGGCCCATTGGGAACTCGACGCCATTCTGCCATTTCCGGCCGATAGCTATCGCGCCGACTTCCGGACGTCCGCGATCGATGACCGTACCAACGTGGTCGAGCAATTCGAGGCCGCGTTGCGCAAGGCCACCACCGTCATGGAGCTTCCCGACGATCCGCGCATCGCGCGCGGCGACGTCACTGCGGACAATAACCCCGAAGAGTACCAGCGGCTCCATGATTACGGCTACGTCCGCCACGTCGGCACCTTCCTGCGTCAGTTCGACGTTCTGGTGGCCGTGTGGGACGGCACGCCCGAGGAAGGACCCGGCGGTACCGCCGAAGTCGTCCGCCGCGCCCTCGACTTCGGCATTCCGGTGGTCTGGATATCGAGCCTCGTCGATACCTATCCCCGCATGGTGGACGACGTGGAAGATGAAGGGCCTCTCGCGCCCCCCGCCGATTGCCTGAAAGGGTCGTTACGCGATGCGATCTCGTCGGTGGTGTCGATCCCTGCGGAGACGCCGTCTTCCGATGTGACCCCCGCCCACGCCAGCACGAGCGTCGAGCAGCGGCTGACCGATTTCCTGACCGAAGCCTGGCCAAAGCCGTCGCGCTGGACCACATACGACCGCTTCAAACGCTGGGCGGAATTTCGCCGGGGCCGCTCGCTCATCGTGTCGGAGTCAATGGAGAACTATCAAAAGAGCTGGGACGACTTCATTAAAGATGCGCCGCCGGCGGGAAAGCTGGCGGCGAGGCTGGTCGACGTCGCGCTGCCCCGATACGCCTGGGCGGATGCGCTCGCAATCGATCTGTCGGATCGGTTCCGATCGGCCTACATCAGATGCTATCTGCTGGCCGCCCTCGCGGTGTTCGTCGCATTGCTTGGAATTTTTCCTGAAACGCTGCCGGAAGATGCCGATATGGGCCCTGGGCTCAGCTTCCTGCTTTTGGCATTCGCGGCCTACCTGATCGGCAGGATCGGTTTCTTGCTTTGGACCGGGCGTGCGCTGCACTGGAAGGAGAATCCGACGGAGTATCGGAGAATTGCCGCGCTGACGGCCTTGGCGATATGTGTTGCGCTGTTCGCGACTTTGCCCGAAGCGGTGCCGCTCAAGTCGGACCCGCGACTGGTGATCAAGTTCCTGCTGGTTGCCCTCGAGTGCTTCATTATCGGCAAAATCGCCTTCATAGTGTGGATCGGCCGCAGCGGGCGCTGGCAGGAACGATGGGTGGAATATCGCGCGCTTGCGGAAATGCTGCGCGACGTGCGGTTCCTCGCCTATGTCGGAGAGTACGGCTACGTTCAACGTGCCGGCGAGTTGGAGCCGGCGTCGGCGTGGTTTCTGTGGTACTTGCGCGCGACCATCCGGGAGATCGGCGTCCCGCATGCCTCGATCGACGGGTCCTACCAACGCGCGCACTTGATCGCGGTCGGCAAGCACGTGATCGAGGACCAGATCAAGTATCACAAGCGGAATTCAAAGACGCTGTTCCGCATGCATCGCTTTCTTCACGTTACCGGGGAATGGTCCTTCATCCTGATCGGCCTGGTGTTGTTGGGTTTCCTTGTGGCCCACGTTGTCCTCGGCGGCATGATCTGGCGCGTTGATGACGATCCCCAGCACGTACGCGCGCTGAAGCAGGCGTTCCGGGAGTGGGGTCCGTTCGTTACGTTCCTGGCCGCGTTGCTTCCCGCCGTGGGCGCCGCCATCGCCGGCATTCGCGAAACCGGAGACTTCGAGGGATTTGCCGAACGGTCGGCCAAAACCCTTGCGTCACTTAAGGACCTCGAAAAGGAGATCGAGGTCGCAAAGCGCCGGCTGACGCTGGAATCGACCGGAACGGTGTTGCTGTCGACGGCGGAAGTGTTGACCGAGGATCTGACGGCTTGGCAGTCGGTGTTCGGCCGCAAACGACTGAATTTCCCGGCCTGACCGATCGAGCGCTTCTTCAGCAAAGCGGTAGGGTGGGCAAAGCGAAGCGTGCCCACGCTGCCCGGATCTCCTGCGTTGGCGTGGGCATGGCGCGAAGAGCGCCTTTTGCCCACTCGACAAATCATCTCATCGGAATATGTTTACCGTTTTTTGAGTGTGTAGACATAGTCGTTAAGGCCGACTTCGGCCGTGGCGGCGTCGACTAAGTGGAAGTCGATCTCGCATCCGGTTTCCAACGTCTTGATGCGCGATCCGGTAAATCCAAGCGATGTCGCAAGCTTGTCGGGCTCGACCGAGTTGTCCTTCGATTGCATCTCCTCGAAGGCGCCCTGGAACAGCAGGCCGGCGGTGACATCGGTGACGCTGTATTGCGGACCCTTGCAGGCGAATGGCGGCGGGCCCGCGATCTCCTTGGCCTTGAACACGATGGTCTTCCCGATCAGGCGGGAGCGCTCCCCGCCCCCGGTCATTCGGGCTGAATCCGCCCACGGCGCCACCACGGCGGCGGAAAACTTCCACGTTCCGATGTAGAACGGATCGGCGGCGCCGGCGGCGGTACAAGCCGCGACGGCGCCGCACATCGCGACGCAAAGCACCGCAAAATCTGAGATTCGCAACACGCCCTCCGGTCGGACAATCGACGTTGCCGGGATACTGGACCATTTGCGGCGCCGCGAAAAGTCACCACCGCCTCGGATCGTTCACGCCTCCGGCGGCCAGCCGATCGGATTGGCCTGCTGAACAAGCTTCGCCACCGACAGGATCAACGGCTCCTCGAAGCGCGGCGCCACGATCTGCAGGCCGACGGGCAGCCCGTCGACTGTGAGGCCTGCCGGCACGCTCGCGGCCGGCAAACTCGCCAGCGTGACCAGGAACGCCGGCGCCAGCCAATCCACATATTTGTCGAGTTTGCGCCCGTTGATGTCGTCGGGGAAATTCTTCTCGACCGGAAACGGCTTCACCGGCGCGGCCGGCGTCAGCAGTACATCGAAGCGCTCGAACAGTTCACGGAAGCGATGGAAGATCGAAAGCCGCGCCTGCTCGCCGGCGGCAAGTTCGCGCGTCGTGATGGCGAGGCCGCTCTTCACGTTGTCTTTGAGGTTATCGCCGAATTCCTCGATCCGCGCGAGGTTGGCGAATTGCTGGCCCACCATCCAGGCGCCGCGCCACGCGAGGTAGGGTTCGCGCCCATCGGACACGTCGAACATCACCCGCTCGACATGCCCGCCGGCATCTGCGAGCCGCAGCGCCGCGGCGCCGCAAATCTCGTCGATCTCGCGGTCGACCCCGATGCCGGCGATGTCCGACGCGTAGGCGATACGCAGGCCGCGCGCGTCGGAGGCCTGCGCGACCGCCGCCCGCGCGCTCTGCCATGGCGGTGCGACCGAAATCGGCGACAGCCGGCTCAAGCCCACCATGGCGTCAAGCATGAGGGCGGCATCCTCGGCACTGCGCGCCAGCGGCCCATGGACCTGGCCCGGGTCCCAGGCGAGCGGCATCGGATGATTGGGCGTCAGTCCCGGCGTCGGCCGGATGCCGACGATGCCGCAGAACGCGGCCGGCACCCGGATCGAGGCGCCGAAATCGGTGCCCTCTGCGAGCGGCACCATCCCGGTCGCCACCGCGACCGCGGAGCCGCCGGACGATCCCGCCGGGCTCAGCGCGCGGTTCCACGGATTAAGGGTGGCGCCGAACACCGCATTGACGGTATTGGCGCCGGTCGCGAATTCCGGCGTATTGGTCTTGGCGAGCACGATGCCGCCGGCTGCCTTGAGGCGGCGCACCACCTCGGCGTCCGCGGCCGGCACGTGATCGCGCAACAGCGGCGAGCCGTAGGTGGTGCGGATGCCGGCCGTCTCGGTGACGTCCTTGACGGCAAACGGCAGGCCGTGCAGCGGCCCGAGCGGGTCGCCGCGAAGAACCGCGGCCTCGGCCGCACGCGCCGCCGTGCCGGCGCGTTTCGCCGCCAGCGTCACGATGGCATTAAGCCTGGGATTTAATCGCGCGATGGCGGCAAGGTGAGCTTCGAGGACCTCGACCGGGCTCACCTTGCGGGCGCGGATCAGCGCCGCGAGCTCGACCGCCGATGTCCGCGTCAGCGTATGGTCAGGCATCGCGACCAGGCGTGGCCCGACGACCGCTCAGCGTCCCGGCTCCATGCCGCGCGCCTTGTAGACGGCGGCAGCCGTCGGGCCCGACAGGAAGGCGAGCAGCGCCTTGGCGGTCTCCGGGTCCTTGCTGTGGGTGTTGACGAAGCCGATCAGCACCGTCGGCGTCGAGATGTCCCGTGGCAGCGGACCAACCGCCTCGACGCCGGGCTCGGTGATGATCTCGCTGACGAAGGTCAGGCCGATATCGACTTCGCCTTTGGCAAGCAACTCCATCGCGCCGCGACCGCCCTCCGCGCGCTTGATCTTCGGCTTCATCTCCTCCGCAATGCCAAGCTTATTCAAGGTCTCCTCGAAGCTGACGCCGGCGGCGGCGCCTGACGCCGCGTTGGGATAGGTGATGAATTTCGCGTTGAGCAGAAGCTTCTTCACCGCGTCGGCGGTCGATATGTCGGGCTTAGGCTGACCGGTCCGCACCGCGATGCCGACAGCCACATGGGCGAGCGGGGTCTCAGTCGCCGCCACCACGTTGCCCGACCCGAGCACCGGCTCCAGCGGCAGTTGCACCACCGGCACGTCGAACGGCTCGCCCTTGATGACCCGCGCCTTGGTGCCGCCGCCCGAGCCGTAGGTTGCCTTGACGGTGTCGCCCGACTGCGCCTGGAATTTCGAGATCAGGTCTTCCAGCGCCGCCCGGATGCCGCCCGGCGCCACCAGCGTGATCTCGGCAGCGGACGCCGCCTGCGCACCCGCGATGGCGAGCACCGCGGACCATAACAACTGTTTCCCGGGCAAAATCCTCTGGCGCGGGTCCTTCATGGCATTCCCTCACGATCAACCATCAATCCTCGCCGCGAACGCGGCATCGTTTCGATCGCTGCCATCATAGTGACGGCCGGCGCAAGAGCAATGCGTTTGCCACGCGTGGGATTTATTCATGCGGATTCTGCGGCGAAGCGGTGTCCGCCGTATCGTCGATGCATTCGCGTCCGCGCCGAACGACTTGCCGGCGCGCGAAAATTCCGCGCAACGCAGCGGGCGCGATGCGCCGCCAAATGATCAAGGTCCGCACCGAATTGCGTCACATTCGAAGGCGAGGTTTGAGACGTACAGTATGGGGGATGCGTGATGCGTAAAATCAAAGCTGCCAGACTTCTCTCCGCAACATTCTGCCTTTTCCTCACGGTGCCGTTGCAGTTTGCGCGGGCCGAATACCGCCAGACCGTCACCAACTACGAGGAAAAAAAGCGACAGACCAACGACATCGCGGTCAGTATCGTGGTGTCGGGCCTCAGCTGCACCTGCGCACGGTTCGCCGAGGACATCCGCAACGTCGTCAACGACCTGCGGCCCGACGGCATACGCGTGCTGCCGGTGCTCGGCGTCGGCGGACTGCAGAACCTCAACGACGTGCTGTTCCTGAAGAATGTCGAGATGGGCGTCGTTGACGAGGACAATCTGCGGCTCCTCAAGAAGCGCGATCCGCAGCTTTACGCGAATATTGAGCAGCGCGTGCAATACATCACCAAGCTCTACAATTCCGAGTTCCAAGTGATCGCCCGAAACGACATCAAAACCTTCGATGACCTGCGCGGCAAGAAGGTGAACTTCAACCTGAAGGACAGCCAGACCGAAGTCACCGCCGACATCGTGTTCAATGTGCTCAAGCTCGACACGGTGCGGTCCTATTACGACAATGACGTTGCCATCAAGAAGGTCATCGACGGCGACATTGCCGCCATGATCATCCTGACCGGTGCGCCGCAGTCCATGCTCGCCAAGCTCAAGAAAGAGGACGGCGTCCACTTCCTGCCGTTCGACGAGAGCCATAATCCGGGTCCGGCCGCGCGCCAGCTCCTGACCGATTACATCCCGGCGGAACTGACCCACGAGGAATATCCGGCACTGATCCCGGAGGGCACAACGGTCCCGACCTTCGCGAACCGCGCTCTCCTGGTCACCTATACGTGGCCGGAAGGCTCGGCCCGCTATAACAAGATCGCCAAGTTCGTGCGCGAGTTCTTCAGCAAGATCGATCAGTTCCATGACGGGGCGCGCCATCCGAAATGGAGCGAGATCAACATCGCGGCCGAGATGCCGGGGTGGGTCCGGTTCAAGCCGGCCGCCGACTGGCTTGCCGAGCAGCGCGTGGCCGCCGCGGCGGGCCGCCCGCGCATCCCCGCCGCCGGACCGACGGAGGCCAACGCCGAACTCAAGATCGCCTTCGATCGGTTCGTCGATCAGTACGCGGCATCGCGAGGCGTGCAGACGATCTCGGCCGGCGAGCAGGACATTCTGTTCTCGAAATTCCGGCAGTACCTGCAAGCCCAGGGCAGCGCCACCGCTCGCGCGCGATGACGGTGGCCAGCCGAGAGCAAAGTGTCGTCATGGCCGGACTTGTTGTTCCGGCCATCTCGATCACGAAGGTATGTGCCCTCCTTATCGAGGTCGCCGGAACAAGCCCGGCGACGACGAGCGCTTCAAAACCTATTAATGCGGCTTGCCGCAATGGACGCAAGGTCCGGCGGGCGGAATGTCGCGGCGTAGCGCGTGCATGGTGTCGTCGTCGGCGAGGCCGCGGCAGAAATTGGCCACCATCGGCTCGATCCGTTCGGCGAAGCGGCGCGCGTCCGCGTTGAGGGCGCCGAGCCGTTCCATCGCCTCTTGAGCCTGCCCGGCAAGCGCGGCGTGGTCGATACCGATGGCGCGGCCGCCCGACACCACGAGCTTGCCGCCAATCAGGACTTTGTCCACCGCGGTGCCGTCCTCGGTGAGGACGATCTGGTTGGTGGCGTCGTTGAGCGGCATGTAATTGACGTTGTCGAGGTCGAGGAGGACGAGGTCGGCCTTATAGCCTTTGGCGATGCGGCCGATGAAGTCGTGCATGCCGAGCACGCGCGCCGAGCCTTCGGTCGCCATGCGCAGCGCCTCTGTGGTCGATATCCATTGGTCCGGCGGCAGCCCGCGGATGCGCGACACGTAGGCGGCATAGCGCATAGCCTCGAACATGTTCTGATTGTCCGACGAGGCCGAGCCGTCGGTGCCGATTCCGACCGTGACGCCGTGGCGGACATAGTCGCGCACCGCCGCGATGCCGGAGCCGAGCCGCAGATTGGAGCCGGGGTTGTGCGACACCTGGGCGCCCTTGGCGCCGAGCAGCGCCATGTCCTTGTCGTTGATCCACACCGCGTGGGCCGCAGAGAACCATGGTCCGACGATGCCGCACGCGTCCATGGTTTCCGTCATCGACATACCGGAAAAGCGGAACGCGGCGGCAGAGAGATATTTGGGCTCGCTCACATGGGTCTGCATCGCAAGCCCGTGCTCGCGCGCGATGTCGCGGCAGCCGATCATGAATTCGCGGCTGCAGTGCTGCGGAATGGTCGGTGCGATGCCGAGCCGCAGCCGGTCGGCGGGATGCGGCCAGCGTTTGGCGAGGAGGCGCAGCGCCTCGAGGGTCTTGTCGGCGCCGCCCATGCGCATGTCGCCGGCGCGGGCACGCTCGCCCTCGGGGAGCGCGTCGATCAGCCCCGGCACCGAATGATAGAAGGTGAGGTCCGCCACCATCGGGGCAATCACGGCGCGCAGGCCGACCTTGTCGTACGCGCTCGCCACCGCCTCCAGACCTTCCACGGTCGGGGCCGGAAACTCGAACATCAGGTCGTAGCAGGCAGTCGATCCCTTCTCGACATGCTCGACCGCGTTGATGAGCGCCGCGAGGTGCTTGTCCTCGTGGCGCCTTCCGCCGCCGATCCAGGGCGCAGCGTTGAGCAGGTGCTCAAGGCTCCACAGATCGCCGACGCCCTTGGAAAGTCCGCCATGGCTGTGGGTGTGGGCGTTGATCAGCCCCGGAATGACGAGCCGGCGGCGCGCGTCCAACACTTCGGCTTTCGCGCTCGTCACCGTACCGGGCGCCGCTATATCGACGATGGTGTCGCCGTCGATCACGATGTCGCGTAACGCCGCGCGGGCATTGTCGGCCGCGAGCACCAGTCCGCCTGATATCAGCAGCATGAAGGTTCCCTGTTCAGAACTGTGGTTGACGATCGTTATCGCGACGCCGCTGTCGAAGTAGCGGATTGTGCCGCGAGACCGGGCGAGGCTCAACCGCTAAAGCCGGGCAGCCTCGCCCGACGAGGAGCACGCATCGGCGCGTCCGGCCGCGCTCGCTGCGGCGGCGCGTCGCAGCGAGGCTCTGACGATGGTCATGCCCGCAATCGCCATACGCGTGCGGCGAACAAGCGCATCCTTCCTCAACTGTTTTGAAATTGCTTGCGAACTCGTCGAGGGCGCCAGCGCCTTAATAAAAGTTCATGGCCGGGACAGGTGTCGGTAACGTCGAAAGCATATTCCTGAGTGATCGCCGCGGTCATCGTGCGACGGAACACATCACAACGGAGAGAGATCATGACAAACCTGGATCACCTGCCCGAGGCTTCGCGCCGTTCGCGATTGCCACACCGGACCACGTTGCTGGCATCAGTCGCCGCGCTCGGGATCGCGGTGGGGGTCGGCGGCACCAGCCTTTACGGCCCCCCCAGCACCCAATCGCTGTTCACCGCTGCCCATGCGGCCGACGCCGTAGCGCAGCAGCCCAGCGGTTTTGCCGATCTGGTCGCACGGGTGAAACCCGCCGTGATCTCGGTGCGCGTGGAGCTGAACCAATCCGCCCAAACCGCCAGCATGGAGCGGGACGGCGACGACCAAGGTGCCAACCCGTCGCAGCCGGGGCAGCAAGGCTCGCCGCTCGATCGCTTCTTCCGCCAGTTCGGATTCCAGGACATGCCCAACGGCATGCAGCAGAAGCCGCAGGCCCGGCGTCACATGGCGGCCGAAGGCTCCGGCTTCTTCATCTCGGCTGACGGCTATGCGGTGACCAACAATCATGTGGTCGATCATGCATCGACCGTGCAGGTCGTCACCGACGACGGCCATACCCTGAAGGCGAAAGTGATCGGCACCGATCCCAATACCGACCTCGCCCTCATCAAGGTCGAGAAGATCGAAGGCAAGGACTTCACCTACGTCAACTTTGCGGATCACGAACCGCGTATCGGCGACTGGGTCGTCGCGGTCGGCAATCCGTTCGGCCTCGGCGGCACCGTGACGGCAGGCGTCGTCTCGGCACGCGGCCGCGACATCGGTGCCGGCCCCTATGACGACTTCATCCAGATCGATGCGCCGATCAACAAGGGCAATTCCGGTGGTCCGGCGTTTGACACCAACGGCAACGTCATCGGCGTCAACACCGCGATCTACTCGCCGTCCGGCGGTTCGGTCGGCATCGGCTTCGACATCCCGGCCGATACCGCGAAGATGATCGTCGCCCAGCTCAAGGAGCACGGTCACGTGACCCGCGGCTGGATCGGCGTGCAGGTGCAGCCGGTGACGCCGGACATCGCCGACAGCCTCGGCATGAAGAAGGTCGAAGGCGCGATCGTCGATGAACCGCAAAGCGGCAGCCCGGCCGCCAAGGCCGGCATCGTGGCCGGTGACGTCATCACGGCGGTGGACGGCAAGGACGTGAAGGGCAGCCGCGAGCTTGCCCGCCTGGTCGCCGCGATGGCGCCCGGCACCACGGTGAAACTCGCCGTCCGGCACGACGGTGCCGATAAAACCGTGTCGGTCACGCTCGGCCAGTTGCCGGATCAGCGCCAGGCTAACGCGGGCGCCGAGCAGCGCGGCACTGACGAGAACGGAACGCCGCGTCTCGGCCTGACACTCGCGCCGACGAGCGAGACGGACAGCGGCACCGGCGGCGTCACCGTGACGGCGGTCGATCCTGACGGACCGGCGGCGGAGCACGGCGTCCAGAGCGGCGACGTCATCCTCGCCATCGGCGGCAAGGCCGTGTCGAAGCCGGCCGACGTACGCCAGCAGCTCGTCGAACTGCACAAGGAGGGCAAGAACACCGTGCTGCTCCGGTTGAAGTCCGGCAACGCCACGAAGTTCGTCGCGGTTCCGCTCGGCAAGGCGTGATCGCGATGGGGTCCCGCCGGTCGTGCCGCGTCTCTCGGGCACGTGCGTTAGCCGGCGGAAACTCCAGGGGACGGGCGCCAACCCGTCCCCACTTTCGTAATCCCCGCCTTCGCGAAGCCGGCAAGTCTTAGCTATTCCGCTTCGCTCCCGAGAAAATTAATTTGTGCGCCCGGCCGCAGGGTCAGTCCTTGTGGTCTTTTTTAGCGTGAGAATGACCACCGCTGTGTCCGTGCGTGTTGCCACGCACGTCAGCCGGCATGAACACGATGTGGCCGTGGCGCACGCCGCGCTCACTGATGACCTGGTCGGCAAAGGCCTTCACCTCGGAACTCCTGCCCTTGAGCACGGTCACTTCGAGGCAACTGTCGTGGTCGAGATGGACGTGCAGCGTTGCCTGCGCGAGGCCGTGGTGCTCGTGGAACCCTTGCGTCAGGCGCTTGGGCAATTCACGCGCCGCGTGGTCATAGACATAGCTCAGGGTCGCGACGCAATCGCGGCCGCGCGCCAATTCGAGACTCGATTGCGACAGGCCGCTGCGGGCGAGATCGCGAATCGCCTCCGAGCGGTTCGCGTAACCGCGCGTTGTCATGAAGGCATCGATTTCGGTTACCAGATCATCATCGATCGTGATCGTCACGCGCTGCATCGCTGTCTCCGTTCGCGGCCCGGAGTATGATGAAGTGATGTTGACATCATACTAAGTCGTTCCTACTGTCGTTACCACGGATAAAGGCACGGCTGAAGCGGCGCCAGCACCGCATCGACGGCTGAAGTCCTGCGGCGTTCGGTCAGCGTGCGACTCGTCGACCCGCCGTCCTTCGATCTCGCCTTGTGAGAAGACCCCGCATGAGCACAGGGCTGGCGAAACTTTTCAACGATGAAGATGTGAACGTCACCGGGAAGGTGATCGGCATATACGTCCTGCTGATTGGGGCAAACATCGCCGCATGGGCTTGGGCCCTGGTCGCGTTCCACGACTATCCCATCCTCCTGGGGACGGCGGCGCTCGCCTACAGCTTTGGTCTGCGTCACGCCTTCGATGCGGACCACATCGCGGCCATCGACAACGTCACCCGCAAACTAATGCAAGAAGGGAAGCGCCCGTTGGCGGTCGGTCTCTTTTTCTCGCTCGGTCATTCGACCATCGTCGTCGGGCTGTTGCTCGCAATCGTGCTCACGGCAACTACCCTTCGCGGCAACTTCGAGAGTTTCAAAAACGTCGGCGGCGTGATCGGAACGTCGGTGTCGGTGATGTTCTTGTTTGGGATTGCCTTTGCCAATGTCCTGGTGCTGAGTTCGGTGTATCGGATGTTCCAGACGGCGAAAGCGGGCGGTCGTTTCGTCGAAGAGGACCTCGATCTCACGCTGTCCAATCGCGGACTCCTGGGCCGCTTGTTTCGCCGTCTTTTTCGGGTGATCGAGCGTAGCTGGCATATGTACCCGCTTGGCATGCTTTTCGGTCTTGGATTTGACACGGCGACGGAGGTCGGCCTCTTGGGCATTTCCGCCGCGCAAGCGGCACAGGGGATGTCGATCTGGTCGATCATGATTTTCCCGGCGCTCTTCACCGCCGGGATGTGTCTTGTCGACACCAGTGACAGCATCCTGATGCTCGGGGCTTATGGCTGGGCGTTCGTAAAGCCGATCCGCAAGCTGTACTACAACCTCACGATCACGGCTGTGTCGGTCGCAGTCGCAGTCATCGTGGGCGGGATCGAGGCGCTGGGTTTGGTCGGCGACAGAATGGATCTCGCGGGCGGTTTTTGGGACGCCATCGGTACGCTCAACAACAATTCTGGGGCTATCGGCTATCTGATCGTCGGGGTCTTCGTGCTGAGCTGGTTGATTTCCTTCATTGTCTACCGCGTGAGGGGATACGACGAAATCGAGGTCTCGGCCGGATATGAAACCGTGGGACCGGGTACCCATCCGGATTCGCGATCGCTGACGCTCGACGGCACAGCTTTGTCCTGATTCCGGAACGCGAGCTCCGATAAGACGATCTTCTGTTGTCTGCATACCGGATCGGCGTATTTCTGGCGGCCTCGATACCGACAAGAGGCGCCCATGCCGGCCGTTATGATGAAATCATGAAAGCGGACGGCCTGTTCGAGGTGAGCGCGGACAAATAAGGCGGCCGAAGTGCCCAGCCCGCCACCGGCGTCTGTCTAGTCCGCCCGTGCGCCCGAGGCCTTGACCACCCTGCCCCACTTCTCGGTTTCGTCAGCGACGAATTTTGCGAACGCGGCCGGCGAACCCGGCATCGGCGTAGTGCCGAGTTCGGCAAGGCGCGCTTGCATCTTCGGATCGGCAAGGCTGGCGTTGATCGCGCGATTGAGCTTGTCGACGATCTCGACCGGCGTGTCCCTCGGCACCCCGGCGCCGTACCAGGACTTGGTGACGAAACCCGGCACGAATTCGCCGACCGTCGGTACGTCCGGCAGCGTCGGCCAACGCGCCGGGCCGGTTACCGCCAACGGCCGCAGCGTGCCGGTGCGAACATATTCGATCGACGCCGGCAGCGGGTCGAACATGACCTGGACCTGCCCGGCGAGCAGGTCGACCAGCGCCGGCGCGGTGCCGCGATAGGGCACGTGAACCATATCGATGCCGGCCATTATCTTGAACAACTCGGCCGAGACATGGTGCGATGTGCCGTTGCCGGCGGAGGCGAAATTGATCTGGCCGGGATGCGCCTTCGCGTAGGCGATGAATTCGGGCAGCGTCTTCACCGGCAGCGATGGGTTCACTTCGACCACGAGGGGCGTGCGGGCGATGGCGCCGACCTGGGTGATGTCGCGCAGAAAATCGAAATTGAGTTTGTGATAAAGCGTGGCGTTGATGGCGTTGGGCGAACCCACCAGCAACATGGTGTAGCCGTCCGGCGGCGAATTGATCACCGCCTCGGTGCCGACATTGCCGCTGGCGCCGGACCGGTTCTCGATCAGGAACTGCTGGCCGAGCCGGTCCGACAGCGAACTCGCGATGAGACGCGCCATGGTGTCCTGCTGGCCGCCGGGCGTGAAGGCAACGACCCAGCGTACCGGCCGGGTCGGGTAATCGAGCGCCAGCGCGGGCCGCGACAGCGCCGAAGCGGCACTGGCGGCAGCAAACTCGAGGAAACGGCGGCGGGGAATATTCATGGTGCCCTCGAAGGCATGCAATAAGTGTGCAAAGGGAAGCGCGCCCGTGACCGACCGTCCCGCGTGGGGCGGCGCGGCAACAGCGCGTACCGCGATCCTATCTCACCGCGACAACAAGCGCCTACGCCACTGCCATCTGCTGGACGGTCGGTCCGTCGTCCTCCAGGGTGGTGCGACGCAGGTCGCGCACCTCGCTGGTTTCCTTGTAGCGGCGGCCGCGGTGCATGCTCTGGCGGTTGTCCCATATTACCAGATCAAATTGCCGCCACTCGTGAATGTAGACGAATTGGCGCTGGGTCGCGTGCTCGACGAGATCGCGCACGAAAGCGCGCGCCTCCGGCACCGGCCAACCGACGATGCCGCCGATATGGGAGGAGAGGAACAGCGACCGGCGGCCGGTCGCCGGGTTGGTTCGCACCAGGCGATGCCGCACCGGGGCGAACTTCGCCCGCTCCTCCGCGGTGAAGTCCGAAAAGCCGAGCTGGCCACGCGAGAACAGGAGCGAGTGCTCGGTCACCAGGTCCTCGATCTCGGCCTTGGTGTCGGAATCGAGCGCATCGTAGGCGCCGCGCATGTCGGCAAACTCGGTGTTGCCGCCGCCGGACGGGACGATGCGGGCGGACAGCAGCGAATATTTCGCCGGCACCGCCTTGAACGAGGAATCCGAATGCCACAGCCGGTTGCCGAGATTGAAGGCGCGCCGGCGGTCGTCCCGCTCCAGCATGTTGTTGTGCTGGTCGAGATTGGAGATGTCGCTCATCTCGACGCTGAGCCGGCGCTGATCGAGCGGGGTGACATTGTTCGCCGTGTTAAGCTCGATCTTGCCAAGGCTCTTGGTGAAGGCGATCTGTTCGGCGTCGGTCAAGGGCTGGTCGCGGAGCACCAGCACGGGGTAGCGATCCATCCCGACATGGATCGCCGTCACGGCGGCGGCATCGAGCGGGCGCCGCAGATCGATGCCCTCGACCGCGGCGGCGAATTCATTTCCGGTCGGGACGATCCGCATGGGCGCCTCCTCGCTGCCGCGATCATAGCGCAGAGGACGATTTGGCGTCACTGGTCATGTAGCGATCGTCATCACCGGCTTGTCCCGATCATCCACGTCTTTGGACGTGCAAGGCCCTTCGAACGTGGATGCCCGCGACGAGCGCAGGCATGACGAGTTTAGTGATTTTGCAGGTCATTCGTCGTGGTTCAGCGCGCCGGGAATGTTGCGCAGCAATTCTGCCTCACGCAGGTCGAGCTCGCGTTCGATATGGCGGCGGGCTTCGTCGATCAACTCGCCGCGTTCCAGTTGCCCAAATATGTGCCTGCGCTCGGTATCGATGAGCGACGCCTCGATCTCCTCATACAGATCGATGAGCGCCCGCTCGTCTTCCTCGCCGTCGGCCAATTCGGCGCGGGTCAGCCGCTCATCATAGTGCGCCCGAATGTCGTTGACCAAATCCTCCGGCAGGTCGCGTTCTTTCGCAAGCTCATCCAGCCGCCGCACGACGGCGCTTATGGCGTCCCGGCGAGCGGCGATCTCGGCCTTTTCCTCCTTGACCTGTTCGGTTGCGGCGATCTTGGCGAGGCCAAGCCAGCCGATCACCGCCGGCAGCATCAATCCCTGGCCGACCAGCGTCGCCAGGATCACCCAGAACGTCAGGAGCAGAATGAGATCGCGGTGGGGAAACGCTTCTCCGCTGGCGTTCATCAGCGGCAGCGCCAAAGCGGCCGCGAGCGAAACAATGCCGCGGACGCCCGTGAACGACAGGATGAAGGGCCGTTGCCAGATCGGATAGGGATCGTTGCGGCGCCACGCCGGCACCAGCAGGCGCGGCAAGTAGATTGCCGGGAAAATCCACATGAAACGTGCGGCGATCACCGCCACGAGGACGACGAGCGCGGCGATCCCCAATTCGGCGCCGGAGACCTGCACTACCCGTTCGAGCAGCGGCCGCGCCTCAAGCCCGGTCAGCAGGAACAGCGCGCCTTCGAGAATGTAGATGAACAGATCCCAGACGAATATCCCCTGCAGCCGCGTCGCGGCCGGAATCAGCAAGGGCCCGTTCCAACTGACGTACAGGCCGCAGACGCAGGTGGCGAGAACGCCTGAACCGCCGAGATATTCGCATGGCCAATAAGCCGCGAACGGCGTCAGCAGGGACAGCAGGATTTCGATGCGCGGGTCCGAGGCCCACTTGCGAAGCCGCAGGCTTGCATATCCGACCGCGAATCCGAATGCGATTTCGCCGACGATGATGGCCAGGAAGACGAAGAACGCCGATCCTAACGAAAACGCGCCGGTCGCGACCGCCGTGACGGCGAACTTGTAAAGGATGAGCGCCGTCGCGTCGTTGGCGAGCCCCTCGCCTTCCAGAACCACCAGGGTGCGCCGCGGCAACCCGAGCCGGCGAGCAATCGCCATCGGGGCGACCTCGTCCGGCGGCGATATGATGGCGCCGAGCACGAAGCCGACCGCCCAGTCCCAGCCGAGAACGTAGTGAACCACGGCCGCGATCGCCAAAGTCGTGAAGACCACGCCCCCGACCGCGAGCAGGCTGATGGAGCGGATGTTGTAGCGGAACTCGCGCCAGCTCATGGCGACGCCGGCGCTGTAGACCAGCGGCGGCAGCACCAGCAGGAGCACGAGATCGGGCTCAAGCTGGACCCGCGGTAGCCCCGGTATCAGGGCGAGCGCGAGACCGACCAGCACCATGACGATTGCGGCAGGCAGCTTCGATCGGTCGGCCGCAACGGCGACCACCACGATGGTCGCCAGGACGAAAATCAGGAGGAAATGCGTCTGCATGAGGCCTGCCGGGGGACGAGGTCAATTTGCGCGCGCAGCTTAGCTCAAGCCGGCCAGGGCCATGTGACGTTCTGCTGACGCGACGATCGTCGCACGTTTTCAGCAGCCACGAGGGCATCGTCAGGCGAATTATTGTAGCCCGCATGAGCGCGGCGATAGGCGGGATCGCCGGTCCCGCTACAGCCCGCCTCTAGGCAATCGGGACCAACCCTCCAAAGACAATCGAAATCAGAGACGCCCGACTTCGATCGCCGGTACCGAACCGCCTCAATGCGCCAGCGGATCGGGGCGGAGCTGGAAGTTCACCACCAGCGGGCTCGATAGGGTGGCGGCGGTCTTGCCTGGAGCGCCGGGGGCCGGGGCGTCGATGCCTTCGATATGCATCGGGGTGCGATTGCCCGATGTCACCCACAAGCCGCGGCCCTTCCAGCCGGCCTTGGCATCGTCGATACGTCCGTCGAGGCCCTTGGCGAAGAAGCCCATGGGATAGGGCACGCGCAGCTCGACGACACGTCCATCGACTAGGGCATGGAGGGAATCCGACTGGTTGCCGGTGGCGATCGGCACGTTGGCGCCGAGACCCAGGATGTCGTGCTGATCGACCCAAACGTAATACGGATTCTCCTCGGCTCCGGCGTCGCCCTGGAAGCCAGGGCCCGGGATCGGATAGAACGCAAAGCCTTCCGGACATTTGTTGCCGAGTTCGGCGCCCGGCCCATTGAGCGGGCCCTTGCATTTGCGCCGGTCAAAACTCCCGATGTGGCCGGAATCGAGCGGCATCCACACCACGCCGTTGCGGTCGACGTCCAATCCACGGATGCCGAAGCCCGGCATCGGGACACGGTAGATTTCCGCGAGCGCGGTCTCGGCCGGATTCGAACCCGGCGCCAGGCGCAGGATATAGCCCGGATGTTCGAGGTTCGATCCCCAGATCGCGCCGTCGGCCGGCGACCAGGCGATACCGTACATGGCGTAGGGAATACGGGTGTCCTTGCTGTAATCAGCGGGCTTGCCCGGCTCGTTATAGCCCTCGTCCCGTTTCCCGTTGGCGTTGGTATCGACGATCATCGGGGTCCAGCCCTGCGACTTCTCCTGGTCGCCCGTCGCCCAATACATCTTGGTGTTGATCCACCCCACCACGGCAACGGCGCCCTGGGTGTTGTTGCTCAGCCACAGCGTATTGTCGGCGTCCTCCGCGAAATTCAGGTGATGGGTGCCGAAGCAGGTGTTGATGTGGGAGAACTTCTTGGTGTTCGGGTCCCACACGGTGACCTGGCGAGCATTCTGCACGAAGCCGTCGGGCCGGCCGGCGAGCGGATAGAGCTGTGCGGAACGAAGCGAAGACTCCTTCTTGCAGTAATCCGGCGGGTCCTTGGGGGACCGGGTCTGAGCGGTGAAATAGACGCGGCCGTCCTGGTCCATCATGGGATTGTGGGCATTGACCTGGGTATCCCACACCTGCTCGGTGCCGAAATAGGCTGACGGCGCCAGCACCTTGTTGGCGACCGCCGAACTCGGCGTGTATTTCGGATCGGCCACCGGCACCTTCATGGTGGTCTTGGTGTTCTTCACCGGATCGATGATCGGCAGGTTATCGGTCGAGAGTTCCGCGGCCCCGTAGATGAGACCGTTGCCGTTCACGGTCGGCTCGCGCCGGTCAGTGGCGATGAGATCGTGCAGGTAGTGCTTGGGGTCCGACCAGTCGCGTACGGTGACGACGATGTTGCGCTCGACCCCGACCGGACGCGGCGGTGTCGCACTCGGCAACTCGCCGGCCTTGATGCGGTCGGTCCAGTTGGCGAGCGCCGCGAGATGGCCGCCGTCGGGCGTGAGCATGGGGGCCATGAAGCGCACCATGTCGCGGCCGGCGGGACCGGACTGAATCCGGCGTGCCCAGGCGCTGATCGAATCGTCGAAATGGCCGAGCGCCTCCGGGATGTTGCGGGTCGCGTAATTGCCGATCTGGTGGCAATTGCCGCAACCGTTGGTCTTGACGGTGTTGAGCCATTGATCCTGAGTCTTGAAGCTGACCGGGATGCCGTTGCCGTCCGCCCCGGTGCCGGGGAACTTGCTCCGGTCCGGCACCCGGATCATGGAGGCCCAGTAGATCGCCGGATAATATTGCGCCGCTTCCGCAAGGCTCGGCGCGATCACGGCGGTAAGGTTCAGGGTCTTGCCCGGCTCGGTCGCCACCTTGGGGGAATCGACGAGGCCATAGCCGCGCACCCACACCCGATAGTTCGCCTTCGGCAAGTCCGGGACGACGAAACGTCCGTAGTCATCGGTAACCGCCATCTTGGCGAAACGGGTGCCGAGATCGGTGGTCTCGGCCACCACCCAAACACCGGCCTCCGGTCCCATCCGGCTGGTGACGATGCCGCCGATGTCGTTATCGTCGATCGCCGGCGCCGCCACGGCGGCCTGCTGGGCGCGCGCCGCGGTCGGCGCGCCCGCCGCCAGCATCGCGATGCCGAGCGCGGTTCCGGCGAATAGTGCCTGCTTGATGGTCATGCGTATCTCCCTCGCGTCGCCGGCCTTGCGCCGACGGAAAATTGAGCCGCGTTTAATTCGTTCCGGCGCAAACGCGCCGCACGGATGCTTCGGACTATAAACGACCCCGGTTCCGATGCACTTGGAATCCACACCGGAAACGGTACAAGACGGGGCGGACCGGCGGCTTGCCCGGCCTGCCAATACGACAAGCGCGAATAAGGGTGGAGGAAACCGATGGACAGCGCGTTGAAGGCGACCTTGCGGCGCAACCGCTCTGGCATGATGCTCACAGCGACGGTGGCCCTCATGCTAATCGGCCTCGTGGCCGGCGCCGCCCGCGCGGACGGCAATGCCGCCAAGGGAAAGCTCGCTTTCGACCGGCAATGCGCGATCTGCCACACCGTCGACCGGGACGGCCCTAGCCGCTACGGCCCCAATCTGTTCGGCATCCTCGGCCGCAAGGCCGGCACAGTGCCGGGCTACACCTACTCAAACGCGTTCAAGACGCGGGCAACCTGGGACTGGACCGAGGACGGCATCGGCGGCTGGATGATGTTTCCAAGCACCATGGTGCCGGGCACCGCGATGGGAGTGTTCCAAGGCATCGCCGAACGCGACCGCGACGACCTCCTGGCCTATATCGCCACGTTGAAGTAGGCGGTGCGCGCAACCCGAGCGGACCGACCCCGGCTACAATTGACCTATTGACGAGCGTCCGCCGCGGCAGTCGAGTGTGCCGCAGGAGGACGCATGGCGATCCCTGGAAACCTTGTTCCCTGGCATGAATGCGCGGCGCGCCTCGTTGAGGTTGCGGCCGGGCGGGCACCGGCCGATCTCGTCATCCGCGATGGTCGCTGGGTCAATGTCTATTCGGGCGAGATCATCCCGCATACCGACCTCGCCATCGTGGCGGGCCGGTTCGCCCTCGTCGGCAATGCCGGCCACACCATCGGGGCCGGTACCGAAATCATCGACGCCGCCGGCCGCTATCTCGCTCCCGGCCTGTGCGACGGCCACATGCACGTCGAGAGCGGCATGGTGACGGCGACCGAGTTTGCCCGCGCCGTGATCCCGCACGGCACCACCAGCATGTTCGTCGATCCCCATGAGATCGGCAACGTGCTGGGGCTCGCGGGCGTGCGGCTGATGCACGACGAGGCGGCCGGGCTGCCCATCAACATGTTCGTCCAGATGCCGAGCTGCGTGCCGAGCGCGCCGGGGCTGGAGAATTCCGGCGCCGGCCTCGGTCCCGACGAGGTGCGCGAGGCGATGGAGTGGCCCAACATCATCGGGCTGGGCGAAATGATGAATTTTCCCGGCGTGGCGGCCGGCGATCGCGCCATGCTGGGCGAGATCGCCGCGACCCGAAACGCCGGCAAAACGGTCGGCGGCCACTATGCATCGCCCGATCTCGGCGTTCCGTTCCTCGCCTACGCGGCGGGCGGCGCCGCGGACGATCACGAGGGCACCACCGCGGCAGATGCGATCGCGCGGGTGCGCCAAGGCATGCGGGCGATGTTGCGGCTAGGTTCCGCCTGGTACGACGTCGCTGCGCAGATCAAGGCGGTCACCGAACAGGGCCTCGACCCGCGGAACTTCATCCTGTGCACCGACGACAGCCATTCCGGCACCCTGGTCAATGACGGCCACATGAACCGGGTGGTCCGCCACGCCATTGCGCAAGGGCTCAAGCCGATCGCGGCGATCCAGATGGCGACGCTCAACACCGCCCAGCATTTCGGCGTGGAGCGCGAGCTTGGCGCCATCGCGCCCGGCCGCCGCGCCGATGTCGTCATCTCATCCGATCTGGTGAGCCTGCCGATCGAAGTCGTCATCGCGCGCGGCCGCGTGCTCGCCCGCGACGGCAAGCTTGTCGAGGAGATCGCGCCCTACCGGTACCCGGCGTCCGCCCGCGACACCGTGCGTCTCGGCCGCGCGGTGACGGCGCACGATTTCGACGTTGCCGCGCCCGCCGGTGCGTCCCACGTCAACGCGAACGTGATCGGGGTGATCGAGAATCAGGCGCCGACCCGCGCGCTGGTGCGCCGCCTGCCGTGCCGCGGCGGGCTCGTCGACATCGATACCGCAAACGACATCTGCCATATTGCGGTCGTCGAGCGCCATCGCGGCACCGGTTCCGTTGCGAACGCCTTCGTGTCTGGCTTCGGCTACGGCCCGGGCTGCGCGGTCGCCAGCACGGTCGCCCATGACAGCCACCACATCATCGTGGTCGGCACCTCGAAACCCGACATGGCGCTGGCGGTGAACCGGCTCGGCGCGGTCGGCGGCGGCATCGTGGTGTTCCGCGACGGCCGCGAACTGGCGCTGGTCGAGCTTCCGATCGCCGGGTTGATGTCGGACGAGCGCGCCGAAATCGTCGCCGTCAAGGCCGGCCGCATGATCGCCGCCATGGCCGAATGCGGCTGCCACCTCAACAACGCCTACATGCAGCATTCCCTGCTGGCGCTGGTGGTCATCCCGGAACTGCGGATATCCGACATCGGCCTCGTCGACGTGCGCAAGTTCGAGACGATTCCGTTGCTGGTGCCTTAGCGGGGCAGCGAGATCGCAGGACGGCGCATACGGCACGGCACGTAGCCGGGGTTGAGGGCACGCGACTTGGCGTGCCCGAAATCCGGGGGAACCCCTCCCTGTGGCAACCGTTGTCCCTGGATTACGGGACCGCAAAGGGCGGTCCCTGATCCAGGCTACATCATGGCCTTCGCCACCCCGTAGGCAGCGCCAAGGAACAGCCCGACCTGGGCGAGCATGCTGATCGCCGAGCCAGGTCCGCGCGTCGATGGATCGCGTGTGTAGGCAACCGCGTAGAGCACGCGGGCCGCCACCCAGATCAAGCCGCCCACCGCGGCGCCGATGTCGTTGAGGGTGAGCGCGTAGAGCCACATCGCCGGCAGGAAGAACGGCATCTGCTCCAGGGTATTCATCTGGATCCGGTAGGCGCGCTCGAAATGCTCGTTGCCGGTGACCGCCGGCGCCTTGACACCGTATTTGCCCCGTGCCCGACCGGCGTTCACGATCACGGCGAGATAGAGCAGCAGCGCGAGCAGCGTGACGGCGGCCGTATAATGCTGTGCCATGGACAATCCCCCCCAGCGGTAAAAGCGACGTTGCGGCGAATCCCCAAGAGCCTTGATCGCAGGGCGATGGTCAAGAGCGCCAGAAGGTCCGTTCGCAGGCGATCGGCGTTGCGGCGCGGCGTCGGGTCAATCACACTCCGGCCATGCGCCCGAGCACCCTCGATCCGTTGTTCACCCCGGTCACGGCGCTGTCCGGAATCGGCGACAAGGGGGAGAAGCTCTACCGCCGCCTGTTCGGCCGCGAGGAGATCGCCCGCGTGGTCGATCTCTTGTTCCACCTGCCGAATAGCGCGATCGACCGGCGGACCTGGCAGAAGCTTGCCGAGGTCGTTCCCGGCACCATCGCGACCGTCGAGGTTGCGGCGGAGACCTACCGGCCACCGCCCCCCAACCGGGCGCAGGCCCCGTATCTCATCCATGCCGCCGATGACACCGGCACCGTCACGATCGCGTATTTCTCGGTCCGCAAGGAATACATCGAGAAGCTGTTTCCGAAAGGCGAACGGCGCTTCGTGTCCGGCACGGTGACGTCCTACGATGGCATGCTGCAGATGGTGCATCCAAGCCACGTGGTCGCCGACAGGGCGCTGATGCCGGCGGTCGAGCCGGTCTATGGGCTGACCGAAGGCATCACGTCCAACATGCTGCGCAAGGCCATCGCGGCAGCGCTCGCCATCCTGCGGCCCCTCCCCGAATGGCTCGACGCGGGCACCATGGCCCGCAAGGGCTGGCCGGACTTTGGGGCCGCACTGGCGGCGCTGCACCGGCCGGCGCAGCCCTCGGATCTCGCGCCGGACGGCAAAGCGTGGTCGCGGCTCGCCTATGACGAGCTTTTAGCCTTTGCGCTCGAACTCGCCTTGGAGCGCGCCCATATGAGCCGGCTCGGTAGTCCGCGGATTGCCGCCGCGTCGCCGGCCGCGCCCGGGACCGGTCGGCGGCTGCGGGAAAAGCTGTTGGCGGCGCTACCGTTCCGTCTCACCGCTAGCCAGGAGACCGCGATCGCCGACGTCGTCGCCGACCTGCAGCGACCGGACCGCATGCTGCGGCTGCTGCAGGGCGACGTCGGCTCGGGAAAGACCGTGGTCGCCTTGTTCGCGTGCGCCGCTGCGATCGAAGCGCGCGGCGAGAGCGGCGCAGGGACGGCCGGTCAGGCCGCCCTGATGGCACCGACCGAAATCCTGGCCCGCCAGCACCTCAAGACCATTGCGCCGCTCGCGGCGGCGGCCGGCTTGCGGGTTGCGATCCTGACCGGGCGCGAGCGTGGCCGCGAACGCGCCGACGTGCTGGAGCGCCTTGCCGCGGGCGAAATCGACCTCCTGATTGGCACTCATGCGCTGTTTTCCGACGACGTGGTCTTTGCCGCCCTCGTGCTTGCGGTGGTCGACGAGCAGCACCGCTTCGGCGTTGAACAACGCGTTGCGCTCGCCCGCAAGGGCAATGCGGTCGACGTGCTGGCGATGACGGCGACGCCGATCCCCCGCACCCTCGTCCAGTCGTATTTCGGCGACATGGACGTCTCCGAACTGCGCGACAAACCGGCCGGCCGCAAACCGATCCTCACCCGGGCGTTGCCGATCGAACGGCGCGACGAGGTGATCGAGGCGGTCGGCCGCGCCGTCGGCGAGGGGCGGCGCGTGTATTGGGTCTGCCCGCTGGTCGAAGAGGGCGAGGACAACGACCTCGCCGCCGCGCAGGCGCGCTACGCGGAGCTCAAGGCGCGTTTCGGCAATGCGGTCGACCTGGTCCACGGACGCATGAGAAGCACCGACAAAGACGGCGCGATGGCGCGCTTCGCTTCGGGCGAAACGTCAATTCTGATTGCCACCACGGTCATTGAGGTCGGCGTCGACGTGCCGGACGCGACTGTGATGGTAATCGAGCATGCCGAGCGCTTCGGGCTCTCGCAGCTTCACCAGTTGCGCGGACGCATCGGCCGCGGTGAGGCAGGCTCCGCCTGCCTGCTGCTCTACAAGGCGCCGCTTGGCGAAACCGCCAGGGCACGGCTCGGGATCCTGCGCAACACCGAGGATGGTTTCCGCATCGCCGAGGAGGACCTGCGGCTACGCGGCGAAGGCGAGTTGTTCGGCACCAGGCAGAGTGGCGCCAGCGGCTTTCGCATCGCCGACATCGCGGTCCATGGCGCGCTGCTCCCGCTCGCCCGGGCCGAGGCTGCCGCTACGCTCGGGCGCGATCCGGACCTCGCCGGCGAACACGAAGCCCTGCGCACGCTACTGCATCTATTCGAGCGCACCGCGGCGATCCGGCTGCTCGACGCATCAACGGGCCAATAGCCCGCCCTCGCGGGCGCGAGCCGCATAAATGCCGATGGTGTCACTCCGCCGCGACGGCGCGGATGTCCTCGGCGGGGGCCGCATGCACGATGGTCTTGCCCTGCACCCAGGCCTGCAGGCGGGCGAGATAGAGATAGACCACCGGCGTCGTATAGAGCGTGAGCATCTGGCTCAGCGCGAGACCGCCCACCATGGAGTAGCCGAGCGGCCGACGCAATTCCGATGCCGGTGCCGTGGCCGAACATCATCGGCAGGCCGGCGAGCAGCGCCGCCGCCGTCGTCATCAGGATCGGCCGGAACCGCAGCAGGCAGGCTTCGCGGATCGCCGCGATCGGCGGCATGTTGCGCTCGCGTTCCGCCACGATGGCGAAGTCGACCAGCATGATGCCGTTCTTCTTGACGATGCCGATCAGCAGGATGATGCCGATGATGCCGATGACCGACAGATCCATGTGGCCGAGGTTGAGCGCGAGCAACGCGCCGACGCCGGCCGAAGGCAATGTCGACAGGATCGTCAGCGGATGGATGAAGCTCTCATAGAGCATGCCGAGAATGATGTAGACGACGACGAGCGCGGCCGCGATCAGCGCCGGCTCGCTCGACAGCGACGACTGGAACGCCTGGGCGTTGCCCTGGAAGGTGCCGATCACCGCGTTCGGCATGCCGATGTCGGTTGCCGCCTTGGTGATGGCATCGACGGCCTCGCCGAGCGCGACGCCGGCGCGCAGATTGAAGGTGAGGGTCGCGGCCGGGAACTGGCCTTGATGATTGATCGACAGCGGCCCGACCTTGTAGGAATTGAATCTCCACCAGCGCGCTGAGCGGCACGGCGGCGCCGGTCAGCGGCGATTTGACGTAGATGCGATCGAGCGACTCGAGCGTCGTCTGCATCTCCGGCAGGATTTCGAGGATGATCCAGTAGGTGTTGAGCTGGGTGAAATACTGAGTGATCTGGCGCTGCCCGTAGGCATCATTGAGGGTATCGTCGATTGCCTGGGCGGAAATTCCGAACCGCGAGGCCTGGTCGCGATTGATGGTGACCTTGAGCTGCGGCGCGCTCGACAGCAGATCGGTGCCGACGTCCACGATCTCCGGCAGCGTCCTCATCTTGGTGAGCAATTTCTCCGACCACTCGGTGAGCTCTTTGATGTTCGGATCCTGCAGGGTGTACTGGAACGCGGCGCGCGCGATGCGGCCGCCGACCGTGATGTCCTGGGCGGGCTGCAGATACGCCGTCACCCCGGTGACCTTGGCAAGTTGCGGCCGCAGGCGGTCGATGACCTGGGAGGCATCGAGATCGCGCTCGTCGCGCGGCTTGAGGACAACGTTGAAACGCCCGGTGTTGGAGGTCTGTGCCCCGTAGGTCGAGCCGATCTGCGAGGCCATCCCCTGCACGGCCGGATCACTGAGCATGATCTTATCGATCTCGCCTTGCAGGCGCATCATCTCCTGAGGCGAGATATCCTGGGACCCCTCCGAGATGCCGTTGATGAGGCCGATGTCCTGGATCGGGAAAAACCCTTTCGGCGTGTAGTACATCATGACGCCGGTCAGGATCATGGTTGCGAAGAACACGCCGAGCGTGATCGCCTGGTGACGCAACACGACATCGAGAGTGCGCTGATAGAACGACAGCATGGCGTCGAAGCCGCTCTCGATGATGCGGTACAGCCGGCCGTGATCGTGGGTTTCAGGACGCATGAAACGCGAGCACAGCATCGGGGCGAGGGTCAGCGAGACCAGCGCCGACACCGCGATCGAGGCCGTGACCGTCAGGGCGAACTCGCGGAACAGCCGGCCGATGATACCGCCCATCAGCAGCAGCGGGATGAACACCGCGATCAGTGAAAAGCTGATCGACAGTACCGTGAAGCCGATTTCGCGCGAACCGTTGAGGGCGGCCTCGAAGGGCGCCTCGCCGTCCTCGATGTGGCGGTGGATATTCTCCACCACCACGATGGCGTCGTCGACCACGAAGCCGACCGAGATGGTAAGCGCCATCAGCGACAGATTGTCGAGACTGAAATTGAGCAGATACATCACGGCGAACGAGCCGAGCAGCGCCAGCGGCACCGTGATTCCCGGAATGAGCGTCGCCCAAAAATTGCGCAGGAACAGCAAGATGACCAGCACGACCAGCACGATGGTCAACATCAGGGTGAACTCGACGTCCTCCACCGAAGCGCGGATCGTGATGGTACGGTCTTGCAGGATCGAGACGTTGATGGCGGGCGGAATGTTCCTGGTCAGCCGCGGCAACTGCTCCTTGATCTGATCCACCGTGTCGATGACGTTGGCACCGGGCTGCTTGTACACGATCAGCAGAATGCCCGGCTTGCCGTTCTGGTAGGCCGCGACGGTGCGATCCGACGGGCCGGCGACCGCCTGGCCGACGTCGCGGACTCGGATCGGGCCGCCATTATGGTAGGCGAGGATGGCTTCGTTGAACGGCGCCGGATCGATGATCTGATCGTTGGCCGCGATGGTGAAACTGGTCTTTGCGGTGTTGACGGTGCCCTTGGCCGCGATGGTCGTCGCGTTGACGAGCGTCGAGCGTATATCTTCCAGTGTCAGACCGCTGTTTGCGAGCTTGGCCGGGTCGACCTGGATGCGGATCGCGGGATGCTGCTCGCCGCCGATGATGACCTGGGCGACGCCGCGCACCTGGGAGATCTGCTGGGCGATGAAATTGTCGGCGAAGTCGTTCGACGGTAATGAGCGGCAGCGTGTCGGACTGCGCGGCCAGAATCATGATCGGGGAATCGGCAGGGTTGACCTTCTTGTAGCTCGGCGGGATCGACATCTGCTGCGGCAGCGTCTTGCCGGCGACCGTGATTGCCGCCTGCACGTCCTGGGCGGCGGAATTGATGTTGCGGTTGAGTTCGAACTGGATGGTGATCGAGGTGGCATTGAGCGCGCTGACCGAGGTCAATTGCGTGACGCCCGGAATTTGGCCGAACTGGCGTTCCAGCGGCGCCGCGACTGACGCCGCCATGGTCTCGGCGCTCGCGCCTTGAAGCGTCGCGGTGACCGATATTGTCGGGAAATCGACCTGCGGCAGCGGCGCCACGGGCAAGAACGGCACCGACACCAGCCCGACGAACCCGATCGCCGCCATCAGCAGCGACGTCGCAACCGGACGATGGATATACGGCTCTGAAATATTCATAATCAGGGGTCCCGCTTGGCGCGCATCGGCGCGGCCGTCACCGCCGGAATTGCCTACCTCGCTACCGGCACTGCCCCCAATGCCCAGTCCTTTGGCCGCTCACAGAATGTACACTTCCCGGCTCGCGGGCAAGGCCGCTGTCAGTCCGGGCGCATAAATTTACGGCTATACGGTGTACCCGGCGTATGCGGCCCTGAGAGTCCACGTCAGAGGGCCGCGGCCCACCACGGCATTGCCGTGCTGTCGTGGCGCAACAAACACGACCTGCTCAATCGACCGAAGCGGCACTCGGCGGCGCCGTATGATGGGCGAGACGACCCGCCTTCGCGGCTTCGGCAAGCGCAGCAAGCCGCTTGGGACCATCGCCCGACGTCGGCTGGATGAGTTCGGCCGACATGATCAGCTTTGCGGCCGCCTCGACCGGGATGTCGAGTTCGATGACGCTGCTGCGCGGTACATAGAAGAAGAAGCCGGTGGTGGGGTTCGGCGTGCACGGCATGAACACCGAGACGTGCTCCTCGCGGCCCGGCAACCGCGACACGATCTCCTGGCTCGGCGGCTGAGACAGGAAGACCAGCGACCACATTCCAGGAGACGGAAATTCGATCAGGCCGACGGTGCGAAAGCTCGAGCCGGATTCCGAGAACAGGGTTTCGAACACCTGCTTCAGGCCCTTGTAGATCGAACGCACCAACGGCATGCGATCGAGCAGACGCTCGCCGGCCTCGACCAGGGTGCGGCCGACGAGGTTCGCGGTCAGGAATCCGAGCAGCGTCAGCGCAACGAATGCGATGACGAGGCCGGTGCCGGGAATCTTTCCCGGCAGGTAGGTTTCCGGCCGATACGCCACCGGCACGAACGGCCGCACCAGATCGTCAACCCAGGTGATGAAGGACCACGTGAGCCAGACCGTTATGATGACGGGGCCGGCCACCACGAGGCCGGTGAGGAAATAGTTGCGGATACGCGCGCCGATGCCTTGCTGATGAGGCTTGTCGGGCGCGGCCGGGACGGTCGGCGGGGTTATGGAATTGTCGGTCGAATTCATGAACCTGCTGCTTCGATGCGATAGCGGCCGCTGTCATTTTGGTGCCTAGCGCCATTTATATGGCGTTCGCGCGGGCCTGCGCCACCCTCTTGCGATCCCGTGTCTGTTGCGAACACGTCGCGGCGGCGGTGCCTTACTCCACGGTCACCGACTTTGCCAGATTGCGCGGCTGGTCAACATCGGTGCCCATGATGACGGCCGTGTGATAGGCAATCATTTGAACCGGGATGGCGTAAACGAGCGGCGTCACCGTCGCCGGCACTTCGGGCAATGTCAGGGTGACGAGCGAATTGACGGTCGCGGCGCGCGCGCCCTTCGGATCGGTGATGAGGATGATGCGGCCGCCGCGCGCCGCCACTTCCTGCATGTTCGACACGGTTTTTTCGAACACGCGGTCGTAGGGCGCGATGACGACGACCGGCATGGTCTCGTCGATCAAGGCGATCGGCCCGTGCTTGAGCTCGCCGGCCGCGTAGCCCTCGGCGTGGATGTACGAGATTTCCTTGAGCTTGAGCGCGCCTTCGAGCGCCAGCGGAAAGCTGGTGCCGCGGCCCAGATAGAGCACATCGCGGCACTTGGCGAGGTCGCGCGCGAGGCGCTCGATCTGGGGCTCAAGCGCGAGGGCTGCCGCCATGTGGCGCGGCGTCTCGACGAGCGCGCGCACCAGCCTGTGCTCATCCTCGGCGCTGAGTATGCCGCGGGCGCGGCCCGCCGCGACCGCAAGGCATGCCAGCACCGCCAACTGACAGGTGAACGCCTTGGTGGAGGCAACTCCCACCTCGGTTCCGGCCAGCGTCGGCATCACGATGTCGCTCTCGCGCGCGATCGTCGAACTCGCCACGTTGACGACCGACATGACGTGCTGCTTGCTCTCCCGCGCATAGCGCAGCGTCGCCAGCGTGTCGGCGGTTTCACCCGACTGCGATACGAACAGCGCGAGATTGCCGGGCGTGAACGGCGCCTCGCGGTAGCGGAACTCGGACGCGATATCGATCTCCACCGGCAGCCGGGCGAAGCGTTCGAACCAGTATTTGCCGATCAGTCCGGCATAATAGGCGGTGCCGCACGCCGCGATCGACATCCGGTCGATCGAACGAAAGTCGAATTGCTTAGGTAATTCAATGCTATTGCTGGTAAAATTGATGTAATGGGCAAGCGTGTGCCCAACCACCTCCGGCTGTTCGTGGATCTCTTTCGCCATGAAGTGGCGGTATTGGCCCTTGTCGACCAGGAACGAAGAGGCGCCGGAGCGGATCACCGGCCGCCTCACCACCTTGCCGGTTGCGTCCTGAATCACGGCACCGTCGCGCTTGAGGACGACGAAATCGCCATCCTCCAGGTAAGTGATTGATTCGGTGAACGGCGCCAGCGCGATCGCGTCGGAGCCGAGATACATCTCGCCGTCGCCGTAGCCGATGGCGAGCGGCGAGCCGCGCCGCGCTCCGACCAGGAGGTCATCCTCACCCTCGAACAGAAAGGCGAGCGCAAAAGCGCCGTTGAGCCGCGGCAGCGCGGCGGCAACCGCCGAGATCGGGCCGCTACCCTTGTTCATTTCCTCGGTGACGAGGTGGGCGATCACCTCGGTGTCGGTTTCGGTGGCGAATTTGGCGCCGTTGGCCTCGAGCTCGGCGCGCAATTCAGCGAAATTCTCGATGATGCCGTTGTGCACGACGGCGACCCGTTCGGTCGCGTGGGGATGCGCGTTGATCTCGTTGGGGCGGCCATGGGTCGCCCACCTTGTGTGGCCGATGCCGCTGATACCGTCGAGCGGCTCGCTCGCGAGGCGTTTCTCCAGGTTTTTGAGCTTGCCCTCGGCACGGCGGCGGGCCAGGTGGCCGTGCTCCAAGGTGGCGATGCCGGCGGAATCATAGCCCCGGTAGGCGAGTTGCTTGAGCGCTTCCACCATGCCCGGCGCAACCGGCTCCGTGCCGAGAATTCCGATAATGCCGCACATGATGCCCTTGATGACCCTTGATCTCTGGCCGGCGACGGCTCATGCGCCCGCTTGGACCGGGGGCCGCCGCCTCAAGCGTATAGATATAAAGAATTACCGACGGGTGAGTTTTCACATTTTGCGTCGGTCGTTAACTCGCCGCGGTCGTTAAGCTTCGGTTGCAACCCGCGCGGTCGAGCCTGCCTTCTAAAGCTTTTTCTTGGCCGCGCCCAGCATGGCGCGCAGCCGCGCCGCAAAGCCCTCCTTATTGGCCTGCCGCGCGCGGCCGAACGCGAGCGCATCGGCCGGCACGTCCTTGGTGATGACCGAGCCAGACGCCACATAGGCGCCGGCGCCGATCTTGACCGGAGCCACCAGGGCGGAATTGGAGCCAATGAAGGCGCCCGCGCCGATCTCGGTCAGGTGCTTTGCCGCACCATCATAGTTGCAGGTAATGGTCCCGGCCCCGATATTGGCGCCGGCACCCACGCTGGCGTCGCCGATATAGGCGAGATGATTGGCTTTGGCGCCGGCAGCCAGCCGCGCCTCCTTGACCTCGACAAAATTGCCCACATGGACGTCGACGCCCAGGTCGGCGCCAGGGCGCAGCCGGGCGAACGGGCCGACCCGGGACCCCTGCCCCACATGGGCGCCTTCGACATGGGAGAACGAGCGGATCACCGCGCCGTCCTCCACCGTCACTCCCGGCCCGAACACCACATAGGGCTCGATGGTGACGTCGCGGCCGAACTTGGTGTCGGCGCACAGATGTACCGTCTCAGGCGCCACCATGACAACGCCCCCCTCGTGGGCGGCCGCGCGCAACCGGCGCTGCAGCACGGCCTCGGCCTCGGCAAGCTGAGCCTGGGTATTGACGCCACGCACTTCGTCCTCCGTCGTTTCGAGCGCCACCGTCGCAAGTCCCATGGCGCGGGCAATCGAAACCGCGTCGGTCAGATAGAACTCGTGCTTGGCATTGTCATCCCCGATGCGGTCGAGAATGGCGAGCGCGGCATCACCGGACAGTGCCATCAGCCCGGCATTGCACAGCCCGATCGAGCGCTCCTCGCCGGTCGCATCCCTTTCCTCCCGGATGGCGAGGAGGCGTCCGTCCGGATCGACGATCAGGCGACCGTAGCCGGTCGGGTCCAGCGGGCGGAACCCCAGCACCGCGACCCCGGCGCCGGCCGCGAGCGCACTTCGCAGCCGGACAAGCGTCGGCCCGGTGATCAGCGGGGTGTCGGCGAAGGCAACCAACACGTCGTCGGCGCCACGCGCGAGCGCAGGGCGCGCCGCCAACACCGCATGGGCGGTACCGCGCCGTTCTGCCTGCACGAAGACTTCCGCGGCCGGCGTGACGGCCTTCGCGGCCCGGACCACCGCCTCGTGGCCCGGCCCGACCACCACGGCAATTGATCCGCCGGCTTCGCCCGCCGCCGCGAGTGCATGGGCAATCAGACTTTTCCCGCCGATGGCGTGCAGCACCTTGGGGCGCGACGACCGCATGCGGGTACCTTCGCCGGCCGCAAGCACAATGGTGAGACAGGTTCGGGTCGTCATTTTCGCGGATCCGTTCGGATTCTGCTACGGTTTTCAATTATCTGATTCGACGGGACACAGGATGCCGGCATTGAGCCCTTCGCGGGCCGCATCGTTGGCGCGGGACGAAAAAGCGTTGAACGTGCGCATGTTCGCCAAACTCGTCGCCTGGGGTGCGGCCGCGCTGGTGGCGCTCATTGTCGCGGTGGCGGCGGAGCGCACCGAGCTTGGATCCCAGCGCGCCCATGCGTCGCTGACGGCCATGCTGAATCCGCCGGCGGAGCCGGACCAGCAAGTGTCTGAACAGATGATGGCGTGGTCGGAGGGTTTCGACAAGCAGATGCATCGGCAAGCCGAGGTCATCGTGGCGTTGACGCAAGAGCGCGACGCCCTCACCGAGAAAATCACCGGCCTCGAGCGTCAGGTCGGCGATCTCGGCGGGACACTGGTGCGCACCACGGCGCGGCTCGAAGCCGAGATGAAGACCGCGCAGCAGGTGGCGCAGGCCGCGGCGACGCGGATTGCCCAGGTGCGGCCAGAACCGCCCGAACCCGCAGCGCCTGCGACAGCCGCGCCGCGGACGCCCCCGGTGCGCGAGGCCGCGATCCCAGCCGCCGTGCCGCCGGCTTTTCTGCCGAATTCGCTTCCGCTCGGTGCCGTTCACGCCGGAGCGCCGGCCTATACGGGCACCATCCCGATGCCAGTCACCACGCCGGAACCCAATGGACCGCCCGCGATGCAACGTCCGTTCCCGGTCCGCGCGCCACCACCGCCCGCACCCGCACCCGCGGTTGTCGCTGCGCTTGCGCGCCCCAACGGAGCAACGCCGGCCAATTCGTCGGCGCTCCTTTACGGCCCGCTGTTTCGATCGAACCCCCTGCTGACCACGGGCATCATAGACATGCCGATAGAGCGCAGTGCGATCGCCACCGAATTCGCTATCGATCTCGGCCCGGCCACGACCATTGATGCGCTGCGAACGCGCTGGAGCGAGATCAAGACCGGCCAAGCGCCGCTGTTCGATAATTTGAAGCCGCTGGTCGCCCTCAAGGATGGCGGCAAAACCGGCCAGGAACTTCATCTCGTTGCCGGACCGCTTACCACCACGGCCGCGTCCGGCCGGCTCTGCGCCGTTCTGTCCGGAACCGGGGTGCCATGCCAGCCGACCGCGTATGAAGGCCAACACCTGACGGCGCGGTGACGAGGCGGTCGGTCCGGTCGTCCATCGCCGTGACGGCTTTCTCCAGCGGGTTTCCATGCCGAGACACGCGCACTTTGCAACGGTAAGGTGGTCGCCGTCTTAGGATACGCCGGCAAGCCGGCCGGAGGACACCCCTTGTCGGCGACCGGAACAAGTCGCGTGATAGGTACAAATGACGATGACGTCGATGGCTGATGATTCCGTGGATGGCGCGCCAGGCGGCGCCGCCGCAGGCGGTGCCGGTCCCGGCCTCGCGCGGCGGTTCCGGCTGTCGGCAGCGTCGCTCAATTGGGTGATCGCGATCGGTTTCGTCTCGCTCGGCTATGCGATGTACCTGCGCTACCTGGTGTTGGAGCAGACCAGCGTCGGGCTTGCCTGCGATGCCGGGCTCAAGACTTGGCTATGCCTGAGCCGCGCCGTGGTAACAGCCTTGTTCGAGAACGAGGTGTTCGGCTGGGTCGGGCTCGGCGCTGCCGTGCTGGCGTTGATCCGTCCCTCGCTGCCGTTGTTTACCATCAGCCTCGCGGCGAGCGCGTTCGGCATCGTTCTTCACAATGCGGCACTGTCCGGCCTCGCGGCGGCGCTGTTGATCATGTGCTTTTCGCGTCCCGTAATCGAACCAGAGTGACGGCGAGGGTGATCAGCACGGCGGCAAACCAAAGCGCCTGCCGGTTGGCGAAGGTTTCGCTGAAAACGATGTAGACCGCCGAACTGGCGAGCGTCGCGGCCGCGATGGTTTCGGAAAGGCCGCGCGGCGCGATCCCGCGTACGCCCACCATCGACGTGACCGCGTACGGAATCACGGCTGCCGTAAGCGCCGCGTCGGTGAAATCCCGGTAGCGTGGATCGAACACAAGGCCCAGCGCGGCCTGCACCGCCAGGACGGTCGCCAGCACCAGGATGAGGCCACATGCCCGGCCAATGACAGTCGGCGGCAACTCCGCCGGCCGTCCCAAGATGCGGGCGAACGGCGGTACCGCGATGTCCGCGGCGAGCGCCATGGCGGCCGCGATCGGCGCGGCAGCCGCCGCAAGCACATAGGCGCCGCCCAGCACCCATCCGCCCGACCCGAGGCTTTCGATGCCTACGTTCTCGATCGCCCACGGCACCATGATGCCGGCCGTTAGCGCGATGACGGTGACGCCGCCGAGCGTGGGCCGGTCGAACCGGCGCGGCGCCGCTTGCCGACCGGCTCCGATTGCGCCCGCAAACACCAAAGCCGCCATGGCAAGACCGCCGACAAGCTGCCACGCCCATACGGGATGGTTGGAAACCTGCTCCCCCCAAGCGAATTTCGGCTCGCGTGCGATGCTGGAAAACAAGCCCCAATAGCCGCCGACGGTACCTTCGAGCCGCCGTTTCCACGGCTGATCGAACGCCTCGATCAGATTGACGCGGTAGTGCCCTGCCCGCGCCCGCGCCATCACTTCCTCGAGGACGCGCGCCTGGTTCGCGGGCGACGGCAGCGCACCCTCGCGCATCCGGCCGGCGCTCGGCCAGCCGACTTCGCCAATCAGGATCTCCTTGCCGGGAAAGCTTTTCGCGACCCCGCTCCTGATCTCATCCACGTGCGCGCCGGCAAGATCGGCGGCGATCGGAAAGTCCTCCCAATAGGGCAGAATGTGCACCGTGATGAAATCGACTGCGTCAGCGAGATCGCGGTTACGCAGCCAGAACTCCCACACGTCCGCATAGGTGACCGGCATCGGCACCGCGGCCTTCACCTCGCTCACGACGGCGGCGAGATCGGCCGCCGAGAGTTCGCCGCGCAGCAGCACTTCGTTTCCAACCACCACAGCGGTGATGACGTGGGGAAAGCGCTTCGCCAGAGCCACAGTGGCGTCGATCTCGATGCGGTTCTTCTCGCGGTCCCTGGCAAGCCACAGGCCCTGGATGACCTTGATGCCCAGCCGCTCGGCGATCGGCGGGACCTGGTCGAGCCCGTTCTGGATCGAATAGGTGCGCACGCAGTCAGTGAGATGGGCAAGCTTGGCGAGATCCTCCTCGATCTGCCAACCCTCCACACGGGTCGAGGCGACGAGCGGGCTCTGATTGGCGCGGAACGGCGCATAGGACATGCATTGGATGCGCCCCGGATCGCCCGCGCCCGGCGGCATCTCGACCGGCCGGCCGAGCCACCACCACACCGACGCAACGACCGCCGCGGCGACGAGGAACAGGCCGGCCAACCGTTGCATTGCGACTTCGAGCGGAATGGCGCAGGCCGCACTCACAACATTTTCACAACCAGCGCAAGCGCGGAGCGATCATGCATCGGCGGCGCGCCGCGACGTCGTTAACCCCGTCAACGGTTGCTGGACAAACCGGCGAAGTTCGGCCATTGACGAAAGGCAAATTCGGCCCCGTAATCGTCAGCAAAGGCGGCTTGGTCCGCCCAACACAAATCCCGTCCCGGTCGGGCGCGACCACCAACCAACAGGCCATCATGCTCCGTGTAGTATTGCGTATGTCTGCCGTCCTCGCCTGCTTGTTCGCCGTCCCGGTCCACGCCCAGAACGCGGAGCCGAAGCCAGGCGAAGCGGCCAAAACCGATGGCGGCAAGGAGCCCGGGCGGCTCGACGAGGTGGCCGACGCCAGCCGCACCATGAGCGGCCCCGCCGCCCGTGCCGAATGCGTCTGGCTGGGCGAACGGGCGGTCGGCCTGATGTGGCGCGACGACCTCGATACCGCTTTCCGCCACCTCGATCTCTACGATCGGTTCGGTTGTCCGGGCGAGCACGTCCAGATCAGCTTCCGTTGCGTCGTGCGGCAGGGCAACATCGACCCGAAGGCGACCGAGACGTTCAACGCCAGGGTGCATTCCTGCTGGGTCAACCCGGCGATCCCGCCAGCGCCCACTACGGCGGCTGCGGAAAAGCCCGGAACTAAATAGCCATTCGGCTGTTGATCTGCGGATTTATTTTGTCGCAGCCCCTTCCCGCCGTGAAAATGACATGTCATTCTATTATGTAGGTTTGCGTTGCAGTTTGCTACGTTTCGCGCTGCAGCACATTTCGCGACCGTGCCTAGGGGACAGGCCCCGGTCTTTGTTCTCCCGCCCCGTTCGGTAAGCGTTTCATGCGCTCCGTCGCTGCCGTGGTCGCGCTGGTTGCGTGCCTGCACGCAGGCGCTTGGGCCATCTGGCAAACCCAAGCTTCAGCTCCCAATGCTGGGGGAGTTCTGAACAGTATTTCATATTCGCCATTCACCAGCGCGGTCCACCCGGATACCGAAGGCAGCCGGCCGGCCGAAGCGCAGATCCGGGCCGATCTGAAGGCGCTCGCACCTTATACCAGGGCGATCCGGCTCTATTCCTCGACCGGTGGCGTTGAGCAAGTGCCGCCAATCGCGGCCGAGTTCGGACTCAAGGTCACGCTGGGCATCTGGCTCGACAAGAACGAAAAGCGCAACGAGCGGGAAATCCGCTCGGCGATCGACCTCCTGCACAAGAACCGTAACGTAAACGCCATCATGGTCGGCAACGAAACCCTGTTCCGCCGCGACATGACGGCCGACGAACTCACCGAGATCGTCAAGCGGGTCAAACGCGAGGTGGCCGGTGCCGTCCCGGTGTCGACCGGAGAAATCTACAGCGAATTACTGGAAAAGAATAAGGATGGCGAACTCGTCGCCGAAAAGTTGGTTTCCCGGATCGACTTTATTTCGGCCCACGTGCTGCCGTACTGGGGCGGCGTTCCGGCCGAGGGGGCGGTCGACGATGCGGTGCGCGTCTATGGAAAGCTGCGCGACACCTTTCCGGGAAAGCACATCGTCATCGCCGAGTTCGGCTGGCCAAGCGCCGGCTACAACCGCCAGGCCGCCATGCCCGGCAAGCTCGAGCAGGCGAGCATCATGCGTGCGTTCGTATCGCGCGCGCAGGCGCTCGGCATCGACTACAATCTGATCGAGGCCTACGACCAGCCGTGGAAGACCATCGAAGGCAGCGTCGGCGCCTATTGGGGCCTGTTCGACGGCGCCCGCGAGCCGAAGTTCAATTGGACCGGCCCGATCACCGATAGCGACCACTGGAAGATCGGCGCCATCGCGGTTGCGGTCGGGGTGCTGGTGTCGCTGCCTATCCTGGGCATCGCCGAGGCGACGCTTCTCCAGGTGCTGCTGCTGGCGTTCACGGCTCAGGCGGTCGGAGCCTGGGTGGCAACCGTATTCGACTACTGGGACAGCCATTACTTCGTCCCCGGCGCCGCGTTCGCCCTCGGGCTCGGCACCGTGCTGCTGATTCCGCTGGTGCTGATCGGGATGCGGCGGATCGACGAAATCGCCGGCATTCTGTTCGGCCGCGCGCCGCGGCGGCTATTGCCGCCGCCGGGCACCGCCGCAGGCCCGGGTTTCGCCCCCAAGGTGTCCATCCATATTCCGGCCTATATGGAGCCGCCCGACATGCTCAAGGCGACCCTCGACGCGGTCGCCCGGCTCACATATCCGAACTTCGAGTGCATCATCGTCATCAACAACACGCCGAACCCGGCGATGTGGGAGGCGGTGGAGGAACATTGCCGCGGGCTCGGCGAGCGCTTCAAGTTCGTCAACGCCCCCAAGCTCGACGGCTACAAGGCCGGCGCGTTGCGGCTGGCAATGGCGCATGCCGCCGCCGACGCCGAGATCATCGGCGTCATCGACTCCGATTATGCGGTGTCACCCGATTGGCTCACCGACCTGGTGCCGGTGTTCGCCGATCCCAAGGTCGGTCTCGTGCAGGCACCGCAGGATCACCGGGACGGTGCCCGCAGCCCGTTCCATCATGCGATGAATGGGGAGTATGCCGGCTTTTTCGACATCGGCATGGTCCAGCGCAACGAGGCCAACGCCATCATCGTGCACGGCACCATGTGCCTGATCCGTCGCGCCGCCCTCACCGCCGCAGGCGGATGGTCGTGCGATACCATTTGCGAGGACACCGATCTCGGACTCACCATCCTGGAACTGGGGTGGTCCGCCCATTACACCAACCGCCGCTACGGCCACGGCCTGCTGCCCGACACCTTCGAGGCCTACAAGAAGCAGCGCGACCGCTGGGCCGCGGGTGGATTCCAAATCGTCAAGAAGCATTGGCGCCGCTTCCTGCCGGGGGCGAGCCTGCTCAACGGCGACCAGAAGCGCGAATTTGCGCTCGGCTGGCTCAACTGGCTCGGCGCCGAGACCGTCGGCGTGCTGGTGGCGATCCTCAACCTGATCTGGGTGCCGGTCGTTGCATTTGCCGGCATCGCGGTCCCCGACAAGGTGCTGACCTTGCCGATCATCGCGACCTTTGCGGTGTCGATCGTGCATTTCGTAGCACTCTATCGCAGCCGCGTACGCATACCGCCCGGCCAGGCGGCCGGCGCCATGGTGGCCGCCATGGCGATGCAGTGGACGGTGGCAAGCGCCGTTGCCCACAGCATCGTCAAGGACCATCTGGCGTTCGTGCGCACGGCCAAGGGCGGCACCGGCGTCGCTCGCAAGCGCCGTGCCTTCCCGGCTTTCGAGGAGGCGATCCTCGGCGCCCTGCTGGTGCTGGGCGGCGTCATCGTGTTCGAGACCAATTTCGAGCGGGTGCGCGAGATCAATCTGTTCGGCTACGTGCTGCTGGTGCAGAGCATTCCGTTCCTGGCCGCGGTCGCACTCGCCGGGTTCGAGAACTCCCGCCTCAATGATTTCGTGCTATGGCGGAACCTGGAGACGCGGTTCGTCGAGTTGTTACCCCGCGAACTGCTGCCGCGCCACGTCGAAATCGACGAGGCCGCCGCCGCGCCCGAAAAGCAGATGGAAATCGTGCAGTAGGCCTTCACGCGATAGGCCTTACCGTTACGCGGTCATTCCGGGGGGCTCTCCTGTTGCCCCTCCCCTACCCCGCCATCGCGGTCTCGACCAGCCGCACCCAATAGGATGTGCCAAACGGGATGATGTCGTCGTTGAAATTGTAGCGGGGATGATGGAGACCGGCGGTGTCGCCATTGCCGACGAAGATGAAGGCGCCGGGGCGCGCTTCGAGCATGTAGGAGAAGTCCTCCCCGCCCATCATCGGCGGCATGTCGGTGTCGACGCGGTCGGGACCTGCGATATCGCCGGCGACCGCGGCCGCAAATGCGGTCTCGCGGGCATGGTTGCTCAACACCGGGTAGCCACGGCGCACGCTGAAGTTGACCGTGGCGCCATGGAGCCGCGCGGTGCCTTCGATCACCTCGGCGAGCCGCTTGCGCAGCAATTCGCGCACCTCGGCCTTGAGGCTGCGGGCGGTGCCGCGCAACTGCGCGGTCTGCGGGATGACGTTGTCCGCACTGCCGGCCTGGAACACCGTGATCGAAACCACCGCTGCTTCCACAGGATCGACATTGCGGGACACGATCGACTGCATCGCATTGACCATATGCGCTCCGACCACGATCGGGTCGATGCCCGTGTGGGGCCTTGCCGCATGGGCGCCCTTGCCTTCGATGTCGATGCTGATGTTATCGGTTGCCGCCATGATCGGTCCCGGCCGGATTGAGAATTCGCCTGTCGGCAGCCCCGGATAATTGTGCATGCCATAGACCTCGTCGATGGCGAAGCGGTCCATCAACCCGTCCTTGACCATGGCGAGGCCGCCCGCCCCGCCTTCCTCCGCCGGCTGAAAGATCACCACGGCGGTGCCGGCGAAGTTGCGGGTCTCGGCCAGATATTTGGCCGCCCCGAGCAGCATCGCGGTGTGGCCGTCGTGCCCGCAGGCGTGCATCTTGCCCGGAACCGTCGATTTATAGGCGAGTTCGTTCGCCTCCTGGATCGGGAGCGCATCCATGTCGGCGCGCAGCCCGATCACCTTGCGGGTTGCGCCAGGCCGGTTGCCCTTGATGACGCCGACCACGCCGGTGCGCCCGATCCCGGCCACCACGTCGTCGCAGCCAAACGCCTTGAGCTTTTCCGCGACCGTCGCCGCCGTCCGATGCACCTCATAAAGCAGCTCGGGATGGGCATGCAGGTCCTGTCGCCAGGCGGCGATCTCGCCCTGCAGGTCGGCCACACGGTTGACGATAGGCATTGCAGTCTTTTCCTTGCCGTCGCGCCGCGCCGCGACTTCGCCCCAGCCCGACGAGCAGAACCGACCGCCGCCGCCGGGTCAAGGACTGAAACCCGCCACTATAACAGTGGCTCGTGTACGGAATTCACGCCCGTATCGTGACCCCGACAGTAGACAGCGTAGACGCCGGCGCAGCGAATTGAAGGTCGCTTGCATCTGCGGCGGATCGCCCTATTGTGCCGCGCGAACGCGCCGCGTGCTCGTGTGCGGTCGGCGGCAGATCAGACTAAGCCAACGGTACAGGCAACGGCGCCAAAGGCTTAAGAACACGACTCAAGAGCCCGTAGCTCAGCTGGTAGAGCACTTGACTTTTAATCAAGTGGTCCTGGGTTCGAGTCCCAGCGGGCTCACCAAATAAATCAGATACTTAGCGGATAATCCGATCGAAATGAATGAGCCAAAAAACTATTGGGGTAAACGCTGGGGTAAACGGCGGGAGAAAGACGCCCGCCTGCGAGGCCTTTCCTGGGGATCGGTGGCGCCGGGCGAACCCGTTGGTGAGCCGGCCGGTAGTCGCGGCTGGGGAAGGCCTGCCGGCGCCGGCGCGCTGGGTGACGGCCTGGCGAAGGTGGCGGACGGTCCTGCGGATGGCGGGCGGTGCGCTGCCCGTCGAGCCCGAAGGCGCCCGCGCGCCCTCCTACCGAAGAAGGGGGGGCGCTTTGGGTCCTTCCCGGCTTTAAGCAGGGGGTGGGGGTCGCGCGCGAGGTCGAGGGCTGACTAGTTTGTGAAAATTTTTTCGTGTTTCGTTTCGTTCTTGGAATTCCGGGTTGACGCGTAGGAAGCCCGCCCAGGCGTTTGGGGCCGTCCCGGTGTGCGGTGAGGGGCGGTCCCGGTTATCCCACTGCCGCCCTTGCGCCGAGCGCGGCGAGCGCCGTAGTGTCGCCCGCCGTCCCGTCGTCCCGCCCGTGAGGCCGCCCATGCCGCGCACCGCGTCATCGCCGATCGACGTCGCGAAGGCCGAATGCAAAGCCGCTCATCGTGCTGCCGTCGAGGCGTCGCCCGGCATGCGCGGACTTCTTGATAGGTGGATGGCGGAAACTCTGACGGCGGTCGACGGCTTCCCTGTCGAGGCCCGCGGTGAGGTCTGGCGGCGCCAGCGCATCCTCTACCGGATCATCGAAGACCGCGCGGGATGGGCGCGAGGCGTGATGCGGTGATGGCCGTCGGCGGCCCTCGAATCAGGCCTTCGTCTCTTATATGATTGAGCGGGGTACGTGGGGTCGCTGGTATGGTGTACGTGGTGCGGGCTTTCCTCAATGAGGAGGGGACGGGGACGTTCACGGCAGAACTTGAAACGCTGAGCGATGCCATTAAGAGCGCGACAGACCTTCGTCGGCAGGGCTTCCGGGTGGCCGTCATCGGCCCCGACGGTAAGCTAGTCGACGAGCCCTCGCCCGATCCGAACGAGTAGCCGCCCCGCTTCCTTCGGCGGCATCATACGGCCGATGTCACGCTTCGGAATCCGCCTTGCAGTTTTGGCGTCAAGCTCGTGGCCTTCGGCGGGCAGCAGGCCAGAGCCGCACGGCCGGACCGGCCGCCTCCCTCACCAGGTCGACGCCAGCGGGCAGGTCCGGCGGGATCGCAAAACCCGACACCAGGTCGACCGGAACGCACGGGCGACCCTCGCAGGCGGACAGCCGGCGCACCAAAGCAGGTTTCCCGGCCGCGACCCGACGCAACACCGGGCGGGACGGGCAGGTAGCTCTTAGCACGCCTGGCCTTGCGCCGACCGCGGCGCCGGCAGTAGCTTCGCCCGCCCGCCCGCCCCGCCGTGCCGAGGTCCCCATGCCCGCTGTTGCTATCGCCAAGCCGATCGAGTCGCCGCTCGCCGTTGCCCGCGCTCGATGCAGGAAGGCTTACAAGTCGGCGCGCGCGGCGGATGCGCCGTTATCGGCGCTGTTCGACCGGTAGTTCGCCGAGACGCTCACGCAGGTCGACGGCGCGCACCCGGACGCTGCCCGGATCATGTTCACTAGGGTCGCGATCATGTTCGAGGTGGTCGCCGATCGGCGCGGGTGGCCGGAGCGGATGCGGTGATTGGACGGCTACCGCGACAGGTGCTCTCCGGTAAGCCGCCGCCACGGTCGGCGGCGGACATCTCAGACTGAGGGCCACGTGCGGACATTAGCCCAATAGATACACCGCCGCCCACCGCATCTACGAATCTGAACGGAACGCTCTGGCGCTGTGATGCCGGAGCCTGTTGGGCGCTTCGATTGTCAGAACAGCGACAGCCTGCGATCTTACGCCTCGTTCTGACGCAGGTAGCGGGCACGAAGCCTTTCGCTTTTAGCGCCAAGCAGCCGGATCGATTGACGTGTAGGCGGCCGTATCGCGCTGTTCCAGGAACTGATCGCGATAGGATTGACGGCCCTGCCAATATAGGAGGCGCACCAAGTGTGGGACTTTTTTGCAACATTTGCCGGGCCCATTGCGACCGTCATTGCATCGGCAGCGGCGACAACGATAGCGTGGAAATTCGGGAGCACTCAGGCAGAGATCGCGCATAGCCAAGCGTGCACCGCGGAGGCGCAGCGTTTGATCGCAAGGGGCCAGTTAGAGATTGCGTACGACAAGCTCAAGCACGATCTATTCCAAAAACGATATGAGGTCTACCTTGCTGCAAAAGGCGTCATCGAAGCGATATTCAATCAGTCTCCTATCAACGTGGCGGACCCGAAATTGAAAGAGCTGAGGTTGAAGCTCGATGAAGCTCGCTTCTTCTTTCCTGCCGATACGAGGTCATTGTGCGAGAACATCGAGAAGCGCGTCTATGCGGCGATGACCGCTGACCATGCCGCGCGCGGCTACTCCGAGGATCGAGTAGAGCGCATGGAGTTGAGAGATAAGCAGTCAAAGGCCGAAATTGAGCTGGCGAACATTTACCCAGAGTTGGCGCAGAAGTTCGAACGTGACCTTGGCTTTGACCAACTCACAAAGGAACGATCGAGTTAGTGTGGGGGGCGGAGAATATTATGGCTTTCGTTTTTCGATGTGACGGATGTGGTGCGGAAGGTGCGAACGCGGAGGGGGTGTCCGTGATGAAGCACTGGGTAAAGATTGAGACAATTCCTTTTTTGGAAAATTACGGTCAGTACAAAAAGCAGGAATTGTTGTTCTGCGAGGGATGCTGGCAGCGCGTCGCGGACGCAATGCGAAGCCGCAGTGAGACCGGCACAGTGAGATTTTTTGTCGGAGAAGTGTACGAGGCAATGTTCGAGAGCGGTGCTCGGCGCGCGATTGTAGAGCAAATTTGGGACGACGGACGGAGGGGTAGATTGCGGTTTCTCGATAACGAAGAGCTATTTGAGAGCCGCTGGATGGAACTTCACCAAGCAGGTAAGTGGCACCGCATTGCCATCCAATAAGGGTTGGCACGAGAAAAGGGCCCGAACTCGCGCCCTGCAACGCGACGACAATCCGTACAGGAACTCCGACCACCCTGATGCGCGGGCGGCGCCCTTGGCGCGCGTTCATTTCCGCGCGATCCGATCGAGCAGCCGGCGCGCATCTTTAGGCGAGATCATGCGGCCGATATTGCGCTTCGGAATCCGTGCGGCGCTCTTCGCATCAAGCTCGTGGCCCTCGGCGAAGGTCGCTTCGGTATTGAGGCCGGCGAGCGTGACCGTCATGCGCGCCGAGATCAGCGCTGCCGCCTCGACGATGACGATGCCGAGAACGCGATCGTCCTGTTTGTAGACCAGCCACCACAGCGACATGCCGCCCCCGCCGCCGGCATGCTACGCTTCGCTGGTGAAGCACCGCAACAGTTCAACGCGTTGCTGGCAACGGCTAAAGCCAATCGCGCGGATGGCCGGACCGGATTCGGTGATTGGCGCCGCCGCGGCCGTCGGCCTTGGCTTCCGAGAGGGTAGGAACCGCTTCTCGCGCTGCAAAAAACTTAGAGACTCTTCGCCCCGAGGCCAGACAGGTGGGAGCTATGCGTGAATCTGGGTGACGACGTTTGATTGAAGGCGGCGTATCGAGGCGGGTGTCGAGCCTGCCAGAACCTCCCGAAGGAGCGATACGCCATGTTGAGAGATACCACCGTCATCGCGTTGCGTCAGCCTGAAGCTATCGATGATCCCCTGACCGAAGTTGCGCGTGAAGGCGCCCGCCGAATGCTGGCCCAGGTGCTGATTGCGGAAGCCGATGCCTTCGTTGCCCAGTGGAAGGACTTGAAACTGCCCGACGGTCGCGACCGCGTCGTACGGCACGGCCATGGACCGCAGCGCGTCATCCAGACCGGGGTTGGGCCAGTCGAGGTCCGGCGCGCCAAGGTGCGCGACCGGGGTGACGTCGCCGCGGAGGAGAAAATCCGCTTCACCTCATCGATCCTGCCGAAGTGGGCGCGGCGGACCAAGAGCCTCGACGCGCTGTTGCCGATTCTCTATCTGCGCGGGGTGTCGACCGGCGACTTCCAGGAGGCGCTCGCCGCCCTCCTGGGCAAAGATGCGCCGAACCTGTCTCCGGCGGTGATCACGCGACTAACGGCGGAGTGGCAGGCTGATTACGATGCCTGGCAAAAGCGCGACCTCTCGGCGCGGCGTTACGTGTACGTGTGGGCGGACGGCGTCTACCTACAAGCGCGAATGGAAGACAACGCCGAATGCATGCTTGTGCTGATCGGCGCCACCCCCGAGGGCAAGAAGGAACTCGTCGGCTTCCAGACCGGGGTGCGGGAGAGCGCGCAGAGCTGGCACGAACTCCTCATCGACATCAGGCGGCGTCGGCTCGAGATCGCGCCGGATCTCGCGGTCGGCGACGGCGCGCTCGGCTTCTGGAAGGCGCTCGAGGAGGCCTTTCCCGGCACCAGGCACCAACGCTGCTGGGTTCACAAGACCGCCAACGTGCTCAACAAGGTCGCCCTCTCGGTCCAGGTCAACATGAAGGCAGACCTTCGCGAGATTTACGGAGCGTCGACCCGCGCGGCCGCCGAGGCCGCCATCAATGTGTTCGCCGACAAATACGGCGCCAAATACGAGAAAGCGGTCGCCTGCCTGACGAAGGATCGGGAAGCTCTGCTCGCCTTCTTCGACTTCCCGGCCGAGCACTGGGACCATCTGCGCACATCAAACCCGATCGAAAGCGTGTTTGCCACGGTCCGTCATCGAACGGTGCGGACAAAGGGAGCCTTGTCGGCGAAGACCGCCAAGCTCATGGTGTTCAAGCTCGTCAACGCCGCCGCGAAAACATGGCGGCGATTAAAGGGCGAAAATCAGTTGCCAAAAGTCGTACAAGGAGTCAGATTCCAAAACGGTATCGAGGTCATCCAAATGCCGGCTCACCACGCCGCCTGATCGACCTCGTCACCCAATCTCCCGCATAGCTCGACAGGTGGCCCCGCCCGCGATAGGCTGTCTGGACACTGCTTGGGGCATGTTCGATGAGACGGCGGCAATTCATCGTGGGGCTTGGCGGCGCAACGGCGTGGCCGCTCGTGGCGCGAGGGCAGCCGCGCGGTTCGGCAAAGCGCATTGCCCATGTCGGAATTAGGACGGAAGATGCCGCGGTCTTCAAGCAGGAACTTGCAAGGCTCGGGTGGGTCGATGGGCGCGATGTGCGCGTCACCTCCCTCGCTGAACCCGACGAACAGCGGGTGCGCGCGGCGGCGCCGGGCATTGTCTTCGCTGGCCCGGACCTCATCGTCACCGTTGGCACGCAGTATACGGGGATCTTCAAGCGGCTGACGGAGACGATCCCGATCGTTTTCCAGAACGTGGCCGACCCGGAGGCAAGCGGTATCGTTGCCAGCTTTGCGCGTCTTGGCGGCAACGCTACCGGTTTCACCAGTCAACAGTTCTCATTTGCCGGAAAATGGCTCAGCATTCTCAAGGACCTCAATCCCGGCATCGCCAATGTGATGATGCTCTATGAGCCCGCCGACGCCAACTGGCGGGGATTTCCTGCCTGTGCTCGATAAGGCCGCCTCCACGCTTCACATGACGATGCGCGCCGCGCCCGCCGCAGCGATTACCGATGTGGAGCAGCAGATCGCAACATTCGCGCGCGAACCAAGCGCCGCCATGATCGTGATCCCGACCCCTTTGACCATGGGCAATTTCGAGACGATCGTTGCGCTCGCGACGCGCCACCGCCTGCCGGCGATATACCCGTACAAATATAATGCCATCGGCGGCGGCCTCATCTCCTACGGCACCGATAGCGACGACCTCAGCCGAAAGGTTGCTCAATATGCCGACCGCATTCTCAAGGGCGAGAAGCCTGCCGACCTTCCGGTGCAGGCACCGACCAAATTCGAGTTGATCATCAACCTCAAGACAGCCAAGGCGCTCGGCCTGACCATCCCGGAACGCTGTTGGCCATCGCCGATCAGGTGATCGAATAGGAATCTCGCAACGCATAACACTTCGACTGCCGACTGCGGCTATGGGTCAATCGCCTCGTGTCTACCGCAAGTCGGCTCAATCCCAGCAACCGGACCTACTTCGGTATATTCTGATGCGCACCACCGACCCCATCATCCCAATGACGCTCGGCAACATGCGCAAGAACGGCGTGCGGTCGATCGCGGTGACGTGCCATCTGTGCCATCATGAAGCCGTGCTTAGCGCCGAGCCGTGGCCGGACGACGTCGCGGTGCCGACCTTTGGGCCGCGGATGGTGTGCACCAGGTGCGGCATTGTCGGCGCCGACGCGCGGCCGAACTGGCGGGAGCACCGGGCGCAGGGTGCGGGGTGAGACTTGCTGGGTGCAGCGCGGCGGCCTCACCCCCGTAACCGGTCCACAGTCCTCATCCGAGGCGGCGGCCCACCGGCCACGGCGCGGAATCCAGGTTAACGGTCATTTGATTTGAAGGATTTCGAGGAGGAATCCGGGGTCCCAGCTTGCCTTTTTGCGCCGCGTTTTTACGCTTCCCCTCGATTTATTGGCGCGCACGAGGCCGAGGGCGAAACGGCGGACGGCGGCCATGTTCTTGGCGCCGTGGCCGGTGCGGTAGCGCGACAGGTCGTCCTTGAACTCGACGTCGAGCAGCCAGTGCATGCTTTCGACCCCCCAATGTCCGCGCACGGCGGCGGCGATGCGCTCGATGTCGCGGACCGAGGATGCGATGAAATAGCGGGTATCGAAGCTGCACCGATCCGCATATTCAGCGCGGGCATAGACCTTGACGATGGTCTTGATATTGGCGAAGCGCGGCTCTCCCGGATAGCGTCGATCCGACACGATCCAATCGACGGTGCTGGAAGCCGTGTAGGTGCGCGTCTCGATGCGGCCGTGGCCTTTCTCGACGGTGGTTTTGGTGACGAGCTCGCCGGCGGGCGCGTCGGCGAAATACCTTTCGACATCGCCCCGCAGCGTCGGCTGATTGCCCTTGAGGGCGAGCAGATAGTCGGCCTTGTGCGCCACGATCTTATCGGCGATCTCGACCTGACAGCCCATAGCGTCGATGGTGACAAGCGCGCCTGCGATCTGCTTGGCCTCAGCGAGTTGATCGAGCAGATCAGGGATAGCGGTGATCTCGTTGGCTTTTTCCGGGACCGAGAGCTGCGCCAGGGTCAGACGGGCGGTGCTGGCATAGGCTGACAGCGTGTGCAGAGCCTTGAGGCCCTTGCGACGGTCATGGGTGCGCCGCGCCGTTTTGCCGTCGATCGCGATAAGATCGTGCCGGTCCGGCCACAGTGCCGCGATCCAGCCCTCGAAGCAGCGGCCGAACAGCACCGGATCGATGCGGTTGACCAGGCTGCGCAGCCAGCGCTCGCAGGGGATGCCGAAATGGAACTCCGCGAAGCGGCGCAAAAAATCGAGATGATGCTCGCCCCAGGCGACGATGTCGTCGAAGTCGTCACAGGACGCGATGGTGGCACAGGTCACCAACAGCAGCACTTCCTGAAGCGGATATGTGCCGGAGCGGCGTGCGTCGTGGCAGTACTATATCGAGGGCTATGCCCGCATGGGCGTCTTGGCTGCGTCAGGCTAGGCGCGCGCCTTCGACTTCCAAGCCGGCGATGTCGGCCATGTGCCGTTCGCCATGGGCCACTACGTCTACGCAAGGCTAAAGAGCCCGTCGTGCCGGTCTACGTGCAGGAAGAGCAACGTAGGCGGGCACCGACCGAAGGCAGAAAGGGGAAGACCCGGCGCCGATCCTTCGGGCGCCCAGTCCAGGTAACTAGCGCCAGACCAGATTATCGCAGCGATCTTCAGGTTCCAACATTGATGGCTGATCGAATTCTTATTTGAAACGCAGCGCGACGGCATTGCCACGAGAGCAGCTCAATCTCCGACGGAATTGTAATTTCTTTTGAACAGCCTGTTGAAACGAGTTCCAAGGGAGAAATCCGATCTATCATGAGCAGTCGCATTCTCGTCCTCTACGGCTCTTATCGTTCCGACCGCAAGGGCATTCGGCTCGCGCAATTCATCGTCGAAGCTTTTCGCGCCCGAGGTGATGACGTCGAGCTGATCGACGCTAGAGCGATAGGCCTGCCGATGCTGGACCGAATGTACAAAGAATATCCGAAAGGCGAGGCTCCCGAGCAGCTTGAAAAACTGGCGCACCAGATCCGCAATGCCGATGGGTTCGTCTTCGTGACCGGCGAATACAACTGGGGCATCCAGCCGGGACTAAAAAATCTTACCGATCATTTCCTCGAAGAATGGTTCTGGCGCCCCGCTGCCATCGCCAGTTATTCCGGTGGGCGCTTCTCAGGCGTCCGCGCCGCGATGGCCTGGCACGGCACACTCTGCGAGATGGGGATGGTAGTGATTTCTAGTTCGATCGCTGTCGGGCCAATTTCGCTCACGCTGACTGAGGACGGTAAACCCATAGGGGAGAGCGGCAACGCGCTGGCGCGCGCGTTTCCGCGATTTGCCGATGATCTGACATGGTGGATGGAAGCGGCGAAGACGCAACGGGCGAATAAAAAGCCGCCGTATTAAGAGAAAGCGTTCTACGCCGACCGGCAAGCCGGTTCCGGACGTGTGGCCGGGGCAGAAGCTGGTCTACAGGAAGGACGATCCTCCGGGACCGCGGCTAAAACGCGTTCGCGGCGCCGACATGTTCCGGGACCGTGCCGGGCGCGAGCTTGCTCCAAGGTACCGATCTCGCGCCGTCACCATCACGATCCCGACCATTGAACGCCTGTAAGACTTCGCCCATCCAATTCTCATGATTTGGCTTTGCCTCCCGGTTTCTTAATGCATTTCCCGCCTTTCGCTTCCCCGCTGGGCCTACCGTGGAATCCGATGCACCCAATATCTCTTCTTGCTTCTCTGGTGGTCAGTGAGGAGTTCAACGTTTGCCGCCCCGTCGTCTGGGTGGCGTAAGTGGCCTGCGCCAGATCAGTTTGCACTGGCACAAATATGCAGGCACACGCGGCGGCGATAATGACGGTGGGCATTTTCATGATCTCACCTGTAAGCAACCGCACTTGTAGTCACGGCGCCGGGTTGCTCAGCGCCGAGCCGTTCAACTATCGCACGCGGCAGGTCTTGTTCAGCAGCCGGATATCGCCGCCGTGAAGATCTCGCGCGCCTCGTCTTACTCGGTCGCAACCTCTGGCGCGCCTGTCATGGTCGTGCACGCGCTGTCGCGGGCGGCCGCATATGAACCGATGGACGCGGTGAGAGACGCGAGAAGCGGTAGTGCCGCGCGACGTGAAGCTTGAGTCATTTTTCTCTCCTGTCTGGGGCTATCGGTCGAAATGGCATTGCCGCTCGCAATTCGATCTCACACATCATCGGAGCGCCCCTCATTCGGCACCGATGTGGGTGCCTTTCTCAGCCACCGAGCGTTTCATCAGCAGTACCACGAGCACAAGCAGCAACGTTACCGCCGCCGACAGCCAAAAAACATCAAAATAAGCCAGCGCCGACGCTTGCTGCTGGCGCAAGTTCTCAAGCGCTTGCCAAGCCAACTGCTGCGCGGCAATTGGATCGCCGGTCTGCTGCAGGAACAGCGCCTGCGCCTGATCGAGGAAGGATGTCACCGCTGGGTTGAAGGGATCGAGGGACTCGTCGAGCCGCAGGCCGTGGAATTGCAGGCGGCGCTCTTGCACCGTCTGCGCGAGCGACGTCCCGACGCTGCCGCCTTCGTTGCGCAGCAGACTGAGCAAGCCGACAGCCGCTCCCCGCAGCGCCACGGGAGTATAAAGGTAGGCCGCCACGTTCGCGGGGGCGAACAATACCGAAAGTCCTGCGACCAATACCACCCGCGGCCAGACCACTTGGCCCGGGCTGATGTCGAGATTCATCTGCGACATCCAATAGCTCCCCGCCGCCATCATCAGCAAGCTCGCGGCGATCATCCACCGGGCATCCGTGCCTCGGCCAAGCAACTGGCCCACGACAGGCATCGCGACGACGGCGAAGAATCCGGCCGGCGACAAGACCAGACCGGCGCTGAGCGCATCATAGCCAAAAAGGGACTGCAGCAAGCCTGGCAGCGACGTGCTCGAGGCATAAAGCACGGCGTAGGCGCAAAAGATGATCAGGCAGCATGAGCTGAAGTTTCGCTCCCGCAACGGCCGGAAATCGACTATGGGGCGGGGGTGGCGCGACTCCCAGAAGATCAGCCCGATCAGACCCACGGCGAAGAAAATCGCCAGCGTCTGCACGCGCCAGAATGGATCGCTCAGCCAGTCCCACTCCTGTCCCTTGCTGAGCATCACTTCCCAGCAGACCACGACGATGACCAGCAGCGACAGGCCGATCGTGTCAAAACTGAACGGCCGCCTCTTCAACTCCGCACGCTGCTCGGTGAGATAGTCCGGGTCCCGGAGTCGGGCATAACAGGCGGCGAATGCGAGGAGACCAATCGGAACGTTGATAAAGAACACCCAGCGCCACGAATAGCTGTCCGTTATCCAACCGCCGAGGGTCGGACCGACGACCGGCGCCAGCAGGGCAGCCAAGCCAAACAGCGTCATCGCCACGCCTTGCTTCTCGCGCGGGAAGGCGTCCAGCAGCACCCCCTGGCTGCTTGGCTGAAGACCGCCACCCGCAAGCCCCTGTAGCACGCGGAACAGGATCAGCTGGCCGAGACTGGTGGCCATCCCACACAACCCCGAGGCAAGGGTGAACGCGGCTATCGACAGCAGGAAGTAGTTGCGGCGGCCGAGGTGCGCCGACAACCAGCCTGTGATCGGCAGGATGATGGCGTTGGCGGCAAGGTAGCTGGTGATCACCCATTCGCCATCGTCGACGGTAGCCGACAGGCCGCCGGCGATGTAGCGCAACGCTACAAGCGCAATCGTAGTGTCGAGCACCTCCATGAAGGTCGGCACCACGACGATAGCGGCGATCAACCAGGGGTTTGCCCCGGCGCGGGATGCTGAGGGTGCAAGGACCGCGTCCGTCATTTTTCGGTGCCCGCCGGGCTCGCCGCCGAACCGGATGCCGGCGACGGCGGCACATAGGCTTGCAGAAACTTCCCGGCATCGGGCCCGGTCAGCGGGCGGTTGGTATAGACGTAAGGAACAACCGAGGTACCGACGAACAGAGGAACCTTATCCGGATCGTAGTCCTGGAGCTCGATGCGAACCGGCAGCCGCTGCACCACTTTGATGAAGTTGCCCGTGGCATTCTGCGGCGGCAGCAACGCCAGGGTCGAGCCGGTCCCCATGGTGAAGCCGACGACCCGGCCCTTGAACACTCTGCGATCGCCGTACATGTCGAGATACAGATCGACAGCCTGGCCAATGCGCAAGTCGCGCAGTTGCGTCTCCTTGAAATTAGCATCGATCCATATCTCGCTGAGCGATCGGATCGCCATCAGGCTCTGCCCGACCTGGACATTGTTGCCCGGATTCACATTCCGGCGCGTCACGACGCCATCGATCTCCGCGACGACGTCACAGTAACGAAGGTCGAGCTCGGCCAGAGCGAGGTCGCGTTGGGCGGCTTCGAGCTTGGCCTCGGCCTGCTTGACTGCCGGGGCCTCTGCCGCCAGCCGAGCGAACGTGCGGTCAATATCGCCTTGGGGGTCCGACTTTTCGAACTCTTCCAGCATCTGCTTCGGGCTCTGCCCGTACGAATGGACGACCCCGAGCTCGGCCGCACTCTGAATCAGAGCCGCCTGCGCCTGCAGCACCGAAGAGAAGGTCTGATCGAGATTGGGCGGCACCTGGTCGAGATCTCCGCTGTCTTCGGGCTGCGCCTGTAGCCCCAAGAAGGCACGGATCTGATTCACATCCGCCAATGCCTGGACGACACCCGCTAGGGCAATCGACAACGCTGCCTGACGTTGATCAAAGAGTTCGCGGCTCGCCGCGGCCGATACGACCAGCTGCGACGTCCGGTCGAACTCCTGTTGCGCAAGTGTAAGTGCCGCCTTCGCCTTCTTGAACGCGGCGACCCGAGCATGCAGGAGGGCTATCTGGTTTTCGACATTCTCCACGGCTTGTTGCAATTGCCACCGCCGGCTCATGGCCTGCGCTTCGATACTGCGCGCCGTGGCCCTGGCAGCTTGCAGATCTGCCTGCGCGCTATCGACGGCCGCCTTCTTAACGGCGACCGCGTCCCGATATGCTTCCTTGTCCAATTCAACAAGAAGATCTCCCTTGTGCACGCGGTTGTTGTCATCCACGAGAACTCGGGAAACCTGACCGTGGACGCGGGGTGCAACAAACGTCACATGGCCGTTGACGAAGGCGTCATCCGTCGACACGGTGGTGAGAGCGAGACGAATCCACGGAATACCGAACCAAAGAGCGGCTGCGAGTACCAAAACACCCAGTGTTCCGATCAGCAATCTTCGTCGCTTCGTATGCCGCTGCTGTGTAGGCCTATGGTTGGTCGGATCGTTCGCCGGGAAACTCGCCTCGGCATTGAGATCCACTACGTCCGGTTCGGGCGAATTTGGCGAGTTACTCTCCTGCGCCGTCACTGGGTGGGCCGCAGCCGTTACAGTTTCCTGCTTTTGCATGATGACCACTTCCGTAAATCGCCGCTGTCTCTCGAACCGTTCACCGGTTAATTCTCAACAATCGGACAGCTGGTTGTAGCCATCTCTCGGCCCGGCCAACAGGGGTGTCACGTCTCACGCGTCCGGAGGGTGCGAAACAAGAATCCGAACGAATCCTCCGGACGAGGTCAAATATTCAGTGGCCGAGCAGTCGGGAGCGGTCTGCCTGAAGCAACTTCAGACGCAGTGGTGCACACATTTTGAACACGCTGTTATTCAACATTGGGAGGAGACGGCTCATATCAACGTATGAGTTCGCGGATTTATGGCTTCTGATCCGATGGAGTGGGTACGCTGCCACATCGCGAGGCTGCCAGTTTCGCCAGGCGAGCGCCAGAAGAATGTCCCAGCTTCTGTCTCGGCAATTATAATGAAGCTGCTCGCGAAAAACGCCGAGAAGCGTTATCAGACGGTAGCGGGAGCCGAAAGTGATCTTCGACGCTGCCTCGCGGAATGGGAAACGCAGGGACGTATCGACGATTTCGTGGTCGGCGAACATGACACGCCGGACCGGCTCATAATGCCCGAGAAATTGTACGGACGAGACCATGAGATCAACACCCTTCTCACTGCTTTCGACCGAATAGTGATCGGGGGGAGGCCGGAGTTAGTGCTTGTCTCGGGCTACTCCGGCATCGGCAAATCTGCGGTAGTCAACGAGCTTCATAAACCGCTAGTTCCACCCCGTGGCTTGTTTGCTTCTGGCAAGTTCGACCAATACAAACGCGACATTCCCTACGCTACGCTGGCTCAGGCCTTTCAGAGTCTAATCCGTCCACTTCTGAGCAAGAGCGAAGAAGAGTTGTTTAAATGACGCGAATCCATTCGCGAGGCGCTTGGTCCGAGCGGAACTCCTGATCGTCGATCTCGTCTCGGAATTGAAGCACATCATAGGAGGACAGCCGCCAGTCCCCGAACTTCCACCGCAGGATGCCCCGGGCCGTTTTCAACTGGTGTTTCGACGGTTTATCGGAGTATTTGCACGGCCTGAACATCCGCTTGCCTTGTCCCTCGACGATCTGCAATGGCTGGATACCGCAACGCTGGATTTGCTCGAAGATCTATTGACCCGGACGGACGTACGGCACTTGCTATTGATTGGCGCCTATCGGGACAACGAAGTTAGCCCCACCCATCCGTTGAGGCGAAAGCTTGACGTAATAAAACCAATCCTGAGCGCATCTTCGAGGCGTTCTACACGACCAAGGCCAGTGGCTTGGGCATGGGGTTGTCGATCTGCCGCTCGATCGTCGAAGCGCATGGCGGACGACTACGGGGGGCGCCAAACAAACCCCGCGGTACTGTCTTTTGCTTCACGCTGTCGGTCGACAGAGAAATCGTTTGAGAACCTAAAGTCATTTGAAGCCTAGTCTCGCCAAAATCATGATAGCGCGAACCGTACGATTAGCAATTACCAGGGTACTCAACGGCACCCGTTTGAAACTCTGCCACAACGGTCTCGACGTTCTGACATCTCGGACATTCAAAGGTGCGGAGGTCGAACCCCGGTTTTTCTGGCTCAATCATCGCCAGATACATCAACGTCGAACATTCGGGACATTCCGGCCTCTCGTTGATCGGCGTGTTTTCAAGCGTATATTTTAGAAAGGTCATTTTCGACTCCCCTCTAATTAAACATCCTTGCGAAGACTGACTCCGAATTGTTCAATTCTCCATCGGATATTCGGAGCATCTGATCATCTTAAGGTGTCACTGATTTACTGCTCGAACGGGTTCATGAAAGCTCCGCAGCGGGCGCAAATGGGGTCTACGCTGCAATGAAGCGCAGACGGCATGTTCGGACTGTGAGGATCACAGAGCTGCCTAGTAGGGCGTGGTGTCGTGTCTAAATGTAGCCGGTATGATTCCATCCGGGGTAGATCAAATGGCAATCGACATCGACAGACGCGGGCTCACAAAGCCGCCGGACGCGGCGCCTGCAACAAGGTACCTCGGTCAGACAGAATGTTTGGCCAAGAACGCGAGAACAAGACTTCGCAATGTCGTCGTTCTTCTCGTCCAGGGCGAAATGGCCGGCATCGAGCAGGTGGATTTCGCTGTCCGGCAGATCGCGTCTGAACGCCTCCGCACCGGGAGCGATGAACGAGGGATCGTTCCGCCCCCAGACCACCAAAACCGGGGGCTTGTGCTCGCGCAACCACGCCTGCCACGCCGGGTACGAAGCGACGTTTGTCCGGTAGTCGTACAGCAAATCCGCTTGGATCTCGCGTTGGCCGGGCCTCGAAAGGTGGGCGTACTCGTCAGTCCAGGTGTCCGGGTTATAACGTTCGGGATGCGAAGTGCCGAGGGTGTGACGCTGTTCGGTCGCTGTGAGCGACACGAACGCATCAAACACTTCACGATGCGTTTTCGGATCGGCCCAATATTGCGCAATGCCGGCCCACTTGGTGCCCAGGCCTTCCACATAGGCATTGGCATTCTGGATGATAAGCGCTTGCAGCCGCTCCGGATGCGCCGAGATGATGCGAAAGCCGACCGGCCCGCCATAGTCATGAAGGTATAAGGTATATTTGTTGATCTTGAGTTGCTCGAGAAGACCGTTGATCGTCTTGGCCAAATTGTCGAAGGTATACGCATACGACGATGCTGGCGGGGCGTCACTCTGACCGAATCCTGTAAAATCCGGTGCTATCAAATGATATCGTGTTGCCAGCAAGGGGATGAACGTATCGAACTCGCGCGAGGAAGACGGGAAACCGTGCAGGAGCACGATCGTCGGCGCGTCCTTCGGACCAGCTTCGCGATAGAAAACTCCGACACCATCAACCATCATGCGGTGATAGCTCGTTGTCGCCGACGTCGACTCCAGTAAAGCAGCCTGCGTAGGATGACCAATGGTCAACGCCACCCCAGCTTTCAGGGAAGTTCCAGTTATCATGATTTCGCTCCGTGTTGGCCGAGCGCTCAGTCGTTCCGCTTGATGTATCTTTCCTCTGTCGGCATCGAACTGGTCGTCCAAGCCGAACCTCTGGGTTTCGTTTTCAAATAGCGGCAGCCTGTTGGCTGACCGCGGTGGCGGCCTCTTCGGTTACAGCCGCGACCCGGTCTTGGTGCCAGCGCACCCACGCGTGGCTCGCGTGTGGCTCGGGTGAAGCACCGTCGTCTTCGCTTCCACCCGCTTGCCTCCGCCGCTTGAAGTTCGGTCGGTACGCTAGGCGAGGCCCGCACCGTAAAGGCGTGTGTAGCGGCAGGTCGCGACGGCACCCGTAGAAATCAGCAGTCGCACGATGAACATTCGATCTACAACACTCAGGCGGTGGCAGCCGGTCTGGCCTTTTGCTTTACCGCCGCCATCAGCGTCTTCGCGGCCGGGCCGGAGGAAGCTGGATTCTGTCCCGTGATCAGCAAGCCGTCGCTGACCACGTGAACCCCCCAGTCGGCTACCTTCGAGAAGACGGCGCCCAGTTTCAACATCTCATCTTCGACAAGGAACGGCACAACTTTAGTGAGACCCATCTCTTCCTCCTCGCCGTTGGTGAAGCCGGTAACTTCCTTGCCTTGAACCAGAAACTTGCCGTCCATTCTCTTGACGTGATGCAGCGCCCCTGTGGAATGGCACACGATGCCGATCGGCTTGCCGGCAGCGATGAAGGACTCGATCAGTTTGATGGAATGCTCGTCTTCGGCGAGATCCCACATCGGGCCATGGCCACCCGGGTAGAAGACGGTGTCGAAGTCTTCTTGCTTAACGCTGTCGAGGCGGACGGTCTTATCGAGCTGAGCTTCCGCGGCTGCGTCCTTCTCGAACCGGATCGTGAGATCGGTACGGGATTTGGGTTCGTCACTCTTGGGATCGAGCGGCGGCCGGCCGCCCTTCGGCGATGCGAGCGTGATCTCAACGCCGGCGTCCTTGAAAACGTAGTAAGGGGCCGCGAGCTCTTCGAGCCAGAATCCTGTCTTTCGGCCCGTGTTGCCCAGTTGGTCGTGAGATGTGATAACCATCAGCACTTTCATGACTTTCTCCTTTGTTATGGCCCTTCTCGAGGCTCAAAACACGTTTAGTGTTACGGCCCATCGACCACCAACCTAGATCGCGATTGCACTTTCAGCCTATCGAACCTTCGGAGGAATCGTTCATATCAACGTATGAGCGGCGATTGCGCACTGCGGTCGAGCACCCAAGCCGGCAAGCTGCAACGTAGCGTCGGCATCGTCCTTGGCCGGTTTTATCGGTCGCGCGAACTGAAAAGCGCCGCGCGAGGCGGAAAGCTGGCTGCCATGGCGCTCGATCGTCATCCGGCAGATGGCCAGCCCCAATCCCGTTCCTCGCGGCTTCGTGCTGACGAACGGGTAAAACGAGAGTCTTGCGGGACGGTCCTTGGAAGCAACCGAGCCCAGCCTCCCGTTTGAATTCCCTATGATCGCGTTCGAGGCGCCAGCGCAGTTTGGCGGTGTCGACTAGCTCATGGAACGCAGAGTTCACCGGAAGGGCTGAGAACCAATCTTTGGTCGGCGCCTCTTCGCCTCCGGCCACTCAACAGCCACTCCTATGGCCAGCTCTCAGCGAACCAGTAATCTCGACGCCTGCACGGACGTCGACCCGTGGGTAATACCAACGTATGCCCGAAACAACACGTGCGTTGAATGGTGACGCGGTGCTCATGGCATTAGACACCGTAGGCATGAGATGATTGAGGAGAAGTTTAGTTGTGCGTGAGACATTCAAAAGACGCACCACGTTTCAACTCAAGGAGGTCGCGACCTTCATCCCGCTGGCGCTGCCGATGTCGCCCGTCAAATCGATCCAACTCAACGACGTGTTCGTCGACGAGCGCGAGATCGTCTACACCGCCGATCGCTTCGCGGGCGGGCTGTACATTCTGGAGATGGAGCTCTCAAGTGATTCGTTTTGTTCTTGCTCCGCTAGCCGCTAACACTCTCTATCCGAACTGGAGAAGTCCATGAGCAAAGTACAAGTCGACCAGAAGACCTATGAGATGCCGCCGCGGGAGGGATTTACAGTTACACATTTTCTCACGGTCGCCGACATGGAGAGATCGGTTCGATTTTACGAGACGGTCTTCGGAGGCCGCGTTTTGAGCAGAGGCGACAGTAGCGGCGCGCCCGCGTACCTCGAGATCGCAAACACGTGGCTCCTCGTCAACGTCGGCGGTGGTCCGACCCCCGACAAACCATCGGTAACACTCAGCATCCCCCCCGACCCGGATCGGATCAGCAGCTTTATGAACATACGCGTTGCGGATATTAAAGCGTGTTATGAACTATGGCGAAGTCGGGGAGCCGAGTTCATCACGGAGCCAAAGCCTAAGTATGGCGAGACACGCTGCTACATCCGCGATCCCGACGGTTACATTATAGAAGTTGGGCAAAGCAACCCGGGCGTTAAGTACGGTTAGGCTCGGCCCAAACGTGAGAAATCTCATCCGCGGCACGAGGGGTAAGTCGCGAAGTCACCGCCTGAGAGTGACAGCGGCTTTTGCCCTTTTAGACAACCAGGCAGCAGTCCATCTGAAAGGATGCCGCGAGAAAGAGGCTTACCTCTTCCTCCGCGTCAATCGGAGCGTCTCTATTCGGACGTTGCGCCGCTTCGTTCCTTATTCTTGCGACGCGTCGCAGCGGCTTTGGCGGCGGCCTCTTTGCGGTGGCGTTGCGGATGAACGCCGAGTTCACGCCATGATGCCTCCGAGAGCTCAACATTATAGTACTTTGCTGCCTTCTGGATGTTGGCAAAGGCGACAGCGCGATCGGTGTCAGAGACTCCGATAATCTGATCGAAGCGTACGACAGCGTTACGAACGTGTCGCGCATCAGTCAGCGGTTCCTTTCGCTGTTTCGGAAAGGCGTAGACTGTGTCGGGTAGGTCGCTCCGCGTCGTGAGCGTGCCATGCTCCTCGTGAGGAATCCAGGTCGTTTTCATTGATACACTCCTTAGTCTTTGATTGCATAGGGAGCTCCGAATGCGGTCGTAGTGTGTCGTAGAAGGCGAGCAAACTGCCGATCGACGTGCGCGCTCCGCCGACACTTTCATACGTTGATATGACCCATCACCTCCCAACGTTGGATGGTCGACTGGACAAAATGTCGGCATGGTTGTGCTGTGAAAGTGGGCCGAGTGTGAATACGCACCGCTCAGATGAAGGCTTCGTTTCCCTATCGGAGGGTTGGTCATGCCGAGACAGGCAAAAATAGCGGTATCATTCGTTTTGATTGTTTTCGCGCTCATGATGGAAGGCGCGCCGGCTGTGAGAGCAGGCTCAGCACTGCCAGATCCCATCAAGGCTGGCGTTGCTGAAAAACTGTTTCGGTTGGATTGTGGTCGTTCTCTTGCAAACGATGAGTTGGTATGGACGCCGGGCGAAAACGTCGGACGCAGTATCGAATTCTCTTCCACCTGCTGGCTTATAAAGCATGGAAACGAATGGCTAATTTGGGACACGGGTGTTCCAGAATCCGCGCACAACGACCCCAGAGGGTGGTCCACATTACCGAAATTGATCGTCTACCACCTCGATAAGACACTGACAGATCAACTCGCCGAAATCGGGCTAAAGCCACGCGATATCACTCATGTTGCAATATCGCACACACATGGGGACCACATAGGTAACATGGGCTTATTTCCCAATTCCACAATTCTGATGCAGCAGTCCGAATATAGCTGGATAAGTTCGCCCAACGGGCTGAACGAAAATGTCAATCAATTGATGGCGCTGGCGCGTCAGCTCTTAGGCGCTCCGAAGAATCTTAAGCTCGTCCGCGGTGATAGTGACATATTCCGCGATGGCAGTGTTACTTTGGTTTCCACGCCGGGCCACACCCCTGGCCATCAGTCGCTGCTGGTCCGTCTCAAGAATTCTGGCTTCATCATCCTGTCTGGTGACGTTGTCCATCTGGAAGAAAGTTTCGAGAAAGATATAGTTCCGTCGCTTAACACCAGTAAGCAAGAATTCAATCGAGTCGATGGAAAAAGTCAGACAGATGATCGCAATGTACAAGGCGACGCTGTTCATTAATCATGAAAAAGAGCAAGCCGACACGCTTAAACTCCTCCCTGCATTCTACGACTGAGGTTTGCCGATTGGCCGGCGTCGGTCTGTTTTAATGTTGTGTCTTAAATCCGCGATTGCAACAGAAAAGTGTTGTCATGACGAGCGAACGTTTCGCGGCAACATCGACTTCAACGGACCTACGCCATGATCTTTGCCATGCTACGGGGGTCGGGATGTTGTGTATGGGTGTCGCTCCCATGCAATTCCAAGCCAACGATAGGTCGCTGGCGCGCGTAGTTGACGACGATGCGTCGGTGCGCGGCGCGTTGGAGAGCCTCTTCGAGACGGTGGGGCTTGAGACTTAAACCGATGCTGCAGCCCAAGAGTTTCTGGGCATGGGTCTTCCAGATAGATCAGGGTGCGTCGTTGTTGACGTCCGCTTGCCCGACATGAATGGCCTAGAGGTTCAAGCGCAATGGGAATTAGCGAAGTCACAGTTAAAATTCATCGGAGTGCCGCCATGAGAAAAAACGGATGTGCGAACCCTCGCTGACCTCGTACGTGTCGCGGAAGTGGCTAAGCACAAGCAATCATGAAGGTCGAACGTAACACCCGTGTATAATACTCGGGCGCTCTCATTGCACGCGAGACTGGACATCCCCACAATCCCCCGTCTGTGGCCAAATTCCCCGGGGAAAGGACGATATGTGTCACGAGAGCTCTCGATCGCGGTCATCGACGATGACGATTCCTTCCGAATAGCGCTTGTTGAATCACTTTGCTCGCAAGGATACGGCGCACGTGGGTTTACGTCCGCAGAAGAATTTCTTGGGGGTGACGGATGCCGATTTTCCGACTGCGTTATCACCGACATTCACATGCCCGGCATGAGCGGGCTTGATCTCAAGCGGGAGCTCAAGGGTCGCGGCTCCAAGGTGCCGGTCGTCATGATCACTGCACGTGCGGAGCCGAGCCTGGAAGCTCACGCGGCCGGCGGCGGTGCAATCTGTCTGCTCAGAAAGCCGTTCAAAGCGAAAGATCTGGTCGACTGTCTTGGAAGGGCTCTAAAAGTCTGATTGGCGGTCGTTCCGAGCCTTCCGAGGGCGAGGCCATAAAAAGCACAGCATTGATGCCTGCCGATCTGCGGACCTTCGGTTCGGGCATCGTCACCCAACCGGCGGAGCATTCAGGCGGGTTCGTGACCCGCGCGAGTGGACCGGACGGCGCCACAGCGACCTGCAGGCTCCCCGTGATCTGATGCATGCAATCAATGAGCGTCGCCAGCCCGCGTCCCGCCGGCCCGGGCCGTCACCGCGGGCCCCGGGGCGATGTTCGGTCGGGCCTGGAGCCCGCGCCGTCGGTGTTCATTACGCGGGCGGCTGGGCGATCGCACTGGCTACCCGATCACCAGGCCGCACAAACGCCAGAAGTCGTTTTTTTTCGCGCCGCAATCTCGGAGCGTTTTCAGAGGCCTCGCCGGGGTTACGCCGCTGCCAAGTTTCTGTGTGTCGGTCGGGTGGAAAATGCGCCCCAAAATATCGCGTTTCGTGCGTAACCAGCCCTTCGCGGAATTCCATGATGCTTGCCACGTATAACGGTACACCGTCATAGGTAAGCGCAAATTCAGTGACGATAGATCGCCCCCGCCGATAATTTGCGGAACCGCAAACCGCTTTGTATTCGGCTGCACGAATCGACTCTCTTGAATATTACGCTGGCCAAAACTTCGCTCGCCCGATTGTGGATAATCGAGCAGGGCAACTTCGCTGTCAATCGGCGTCCAAATTTGACCCCCGATCGGCGTCCAATTTTGACCCCCTTGAGCGACGAGTCCGGGCGGTAGCGCTCGCGCCGTCGGAGCTGGTCGGGGTTGCGGAGACGGCGCGAGCGCGGGTGGCGGGATGATCGTCGCCACGGCTCTTGAAGCGCCAGCTGTCGTTTCCGGTTTCGATGATATCGCAGTGGTGGGTCAGGCGATCGAGCAGCGCGGTGGTCATCTTGGCGTCGGTGAAGACGCTCGGCCATTCGCCGAAGGCGAGATTGGTGGTGACGATGATCGAGGTGCGCTCGTAGAGCCGGCTGATGAGGTGGAACAGGAGTTGGCCACCGGCCTGGGCGAACGGCAGATAGCCGAGCTCGTCGAGAATGACGAAGTCCATGCGGGTCAGGTGATCGGCAATCCGACCCTGCCGGCCGCTGCGGGTCTCGCCCTCGAGCCGGTTGACGAGATCGACGACGTTGTAGAAGCGGCCGCGGGTGCCGGACCGAATGCAGCTACGGGCGACGGCGATCGCCAAGTGGGTTTTGCCGGTGCCGGTTCCGCCAATCAGCACGGCATTACGCTGCTGGGTTAGGAATCCACCGCCGGCGAGATCGCGAACCAGGGTCTCGTTGATCGGTGTGCCGTCGAACTGGAAGTCTTCAAGGTCTTTTGCGAGCGGCAGCTTGGCGATGGAGAGTTGGTATTTGATCGAGCGCACCTGCTTCTCGTTGATCTCGGCGGTGAGCAGGTCGCCGATGATGCGCTGGGGCTCATGCTGGCGTTTGACGGCGGTGGTCATGATCTCGTCGAAGGCAGCCTTCATGCCGTAGAGCTGAAGTTCGCCCATGAGGTCGAATATCTCGGATCGTTCCATCAGTTGCTTCTCCTGAGGTTGTCGTAGCGGGCACAATCGGCAATCGGTGCGTGGCGCAGCGTCAGCGCAGCCGGCGTCATGATGGTGGCGGGTGGATCGGGATTGCGTTGGCGGGCCAGGATGTTCAGGACGACATCGGCGGAGTGGACGTCCTGGGCGATTGCCTCGGCACAGGCCGCCTCGACCGCCGGCAGCCCGTCGGTGATCACGGCGGTGAGGATGTCGACCATCTGCCGATTGCCATCGTCGACACCGGTGAGCTTGCGCCGGATGCGCTCCATCGCGGCCGGCAGCACCCAATCCTTGAATGGCGCGCCGTTGCGCAGGGCGCCGGGCTTGCGAGCCAGCACGGGGACGTAATGCCAGGGGTCGTAGATGGTGTCGCCGCGGCCGAACGCGCGGGGATGCTCGCCGACGATCCGGCCGTCCTGGCGGATCACGATGCGGTCCGCATAGGCATGGACTTCGACCAGCCGCCCGACCGCGCTCGCTGCCACCGAGTACTTGATGTTATCGAAGCGCACCAGGCAGGTCTTGGAGACCGACGCCGGCACCGCGTGGAAGCCGTCGAACCGGCCCGCATAGGGCACGAGCTTCGGCCGCTCCGCTTCGAACACATCCCAGATCGTCTGCCCGGTCAGCTCCGGATGGTGATGCGCCTTGGCGTAGGCGATGCATTTATCGGTGAGCCAGGCGTTCATCTCGTCGTAGGTCTTGAAGCGCAGTCGCGGCGTGAAGAAGCGCTCGCGCACCAGCCCGACCTGATTCTCGACTTGGCCCTTCTCCCAGCCCGATGCCGGCGTGCAGGCTACCGGATCGACGAGATAATGGCTGCACATCTGCAGGAAGCGGCGATTGTAGAGGCGGTTCTTGCCGACGAAGACCGTCTCCACCGCGGTCTTCATGTTGTCGTAGATGCCGCGCCTGCAGGTCCCCTTGAACAGCGCGAACGCCCGGTCGTGAGCGTCGAACACCATCTCCTGCGTCTCGCGCGGATAGGCGCGCACGAACAGCATCCGGCTGTGGCAAAGCCGGACATGGGCGGCCTTCACAGTCACGGTCACGCCGTTGAGGACGACGATCTCGTGGCTCCAGTCGAATTGGTAGGCCTCGCCCGGAGCGAAGCTCAGCGGCACGTAGGCCGCGGCCGTCGCTTGCCCGCGATCCTTGGCCCATCGCCTGGCGTAGCGACGCAGCGCATCATAGCCGCCGTCGTACCCGCGCTCGCGGAACTCCTCGAAGATCCGGATCAGCGTCAACTGCTCGCGAGCGGGCTTGGCCGCATTGCTTTCCAGCAGTTCATCGACCGCAGCCGTCCATCGCCCCAGCTTCGGCCGCGGTTGGACGGTGCGCTCGTATTCGAACGACGTCTCCCCGGATCGCAGCACCTTGCGGACCGTGTTCCGGGACACCCCGAGGTCCCGCGCAATCTCCCGGATCGTCTTGCCCTTGACGAAGTGCTCGCGCCGAATCCGCGCAACCGTCTCCACGACCAGCATCCCCCGACCACCCCGCTTCGAATCAAAGCGGGAAGCCTGCATCGGCCACACTTCAGGGGGTCAATTTTGGACGCCGATCCCCCCGATTAGGGGGTCAAAATTGCACGCCGAATGACAACTTCGCGGTAGATTTCATGTTCGACTTTGAAATCGCTCGCGTCCGAAGCAACCCAGCGACGCTCTAACGCCGCCCGCACCGTTCGTCATCAATCACAATCTCCATACGTTTTTCCGGATGGCCACGCTGAAGCACCTTTCCGAAGCTCCGTCACTCATACATTGAGATGGCCTGCGCTTTCCAAAGGTTGGATAGGCGAGCGAAGCCGCAACGGCCACAAATGGGGCGGCGACGTGATGGGGCGTGAGTTGTCGCGTCGGGGCATCAGGCCCGATGATCGAAGGAAGAGTGCCCGATCGGCAGAGATCGGTGGCTGTTGTTGGCTGCATTTTGAGGCTCATGGTTGCAAGCGAAGTGGTTGAGAGCACTGTGGTGCCGGACCTTGGCAGAGGATTGGACGTTTCATGTCGCACCATTACCCCGCTCCCAACTTCGAGCCTCAGCAAGGAGAACCGAGTTTAAACCTCGCTGATCGGCGCGCGTTGCCGAATGTGGATCGTCGTGCCGTCATGGAGTTGTTGGGACCGTCCGCCGCGGAGCCCTTTGGGCTTGGGGCGCTGTATGTGGACGAGGTCAGGCCCTGCTTGAATCACGACTTTCGGACCGACGTACTCCGGGGACTGGCTTCGAGGCCGCGAGCGATACCGTCCCGGTGGTTCTATGATCATCGCGGCTCCCAGCTCTTCGAAAAAATAACCGCACTTCCGGAATACTATCCGACACGCGCAGAACGCGCGATCCTGGCGAAGCACGCGGGCGGCATTGCCGCACTGGCAGGTTTGGGACGTGTGGTGGTCGAATTTGGATCAGGATCGTCGTCAAAGACACCGTTGCTGTTGTCTGCATTGAATGCTTCTGCCTACATTCCTATCGACATCTCGGGTGGCTTTCTTTGGGAATTGTCGGCGGCTCTGTCGTGCGCCTTTCCCAAACTGCCGATTCATCCGATCGAGGGAGACTTCACGCAACCGTTGAGTTTGCCGGCGACGGTGGCGGCTTTGCCAAAATTGGGTTTTTTTCCCGGTTCGACGATTGGCAATCTGAGCGCCCCAGCCGCCGTGGATCTCCTTCGCGCCATGGCGACCACCCTCCAGAATGGGATGCTGCTGATCGGCATCGATCGCATCAAAGAGGTCGGTACCTTACTGCCGGCCTATGATGACGCCAGAGGAGTCACGGCGGAGTTCAATTTGAACCTACTCCACCGGATCAATCGGGAATTGGGCGGAACGATCCCGGTAGATGCATTCAGGCATCAGGTGCGCTGGGACGAAACGCAAGGGCGTATCGAAATGCATCTCGAGGCCGTACGCGAGGTTGGCTTCGTCGTGGGGGGCCGCACTTTCTCGATTGCGAAAGGGGAGACGATCCATACTGAAAACAGTTTCAAGTACGGATATCGCGACGCCAAATTGCTGCTGCGGGCCGGCGGCTGGACGCCGATAGCAGATTGGTCAGACGATGAAGGTCTTTTCTCGCTGATCCTTGCCGAAGGCTCGGAGGCTTCCGTCGCGCCGTAAACAAAAGACTGACGGGCTGTCCATGGAACATTACGTCACGGTATTTTTCTGAGGCATTGGTCATCTCACCGTCACGCAGACCGCTTTCCGCATCGCGATCGGGGGCTTCTTTGTGATCTCAGGGTTCCACGAGTTGTTCAACGCCAAGCGCCACGCGACTTTTGTGAAGGCGCTCAAGCGTTGGGGGTTCCTTGTGTCGCGTTCCCGCAATGGTTCGTCGATGGAGGCGTGATGGTCGGTCACTTTCATATGCCGCCAGCCTTCCAGAGGCGCGAACTTCATGAACAAATTGGCCACGCCGTTGCGCTCGTATTCGTAGTCGCGGCGCGCCTTGTGTGCGGCTTGGCCACTCATTTGGCGCTTCCGGCGCGAAGAGTATGGCAGCGCGATTTATTCTTGGGATATGCGGCCCCAGCGAGATCGTCAACAAAAGCAGTCACATACAGCAATTTCCTGCTACGACCGCTTCGCGAATTCAGAAGCTGCCAAACTCTCCGGGTGTATCTGAATTACAACAGTCGCAATAATTCGGAACCGGGATCCGGTTCCGTCCACCGAACAGCCACAATTGATTGTACAAGTGGCCCCGACCTCTGGGGTTGCTGGGGGGGACGAAGTCGGGGCCGTGCTCTTGGGGAAGAGCACATTCCTTGTACCACACTTAGTCGCCGCAAGAACATTAAAGGTTCATTAATAACTAACGAGGCCGCCCTAACGGGCGGCCTCACCGTTTGTAGCCCATCCGATATGAGCGTGGCGTGATTTCCATCCCGGTGGCAGGCGCCACCCCGCACGCGTTCCCACTCTTTGATTTGGGCATGATATGGTCCGGTGAGGGGCGTTCACGGACGAGGCGCAGCTGTTTTCTGGGGGCTCGGCGCCGGCTTGGCGGCCTGCCAGGAGGCAGTCGGCGTCGTTAATGGCGGACTGGTTGTCGGCCGTTGCCGGGGCCCAAGGATTAGACATCGATGTGGTGGCTTTCGTTTGTCGACGGTCGCGTCGTCATCTTGGATGCCGAGGCCTCGTCGCTCATCCATGCGCGCACGATTGCCGCGATGCACGGTCTTGGCCGGGTCTCGCATTTCGAGGGAGGCCATTTCATCAATCCCGAGCACGCCGCACTGATTTCGGGTGACTTGATCGGCCGAATGCTGTCCCCGTTCGAGGTCCAGCAGTTGCGCGAGCGGTTGGGATATACGCGACGAGAGCCGGAAGATTAATGAAATGGCGTTGCTCCCCGCCGTACCCGCCGGAAGGTCAGGGCCGCAAGCCGGCGGCCCCTTTACTCGCAAGTTGGATTTTGCCGTGATTTTCTCAATCCGCCGGGTCGATAGCGGTCGCGTCCTCGTCGATGATCATACGCGGTTCACCAGCGGCCGGCGCGGGCGATATTGACCCCGTGTACGCCGGCGCCGCGGTATCCTCTGCAGCTTCATCAGCCACCGCAACGGTCACGGTTTGGGTGACCTCCACCACAATGGCATCAACCGAGTGAATGACCGGCGGCTCGGCCTCATCGGTTGGACCAAGCTCGACCGCGGTGGCGACGGACGATGGCTGATCGACTTCCGTCAGTTGCGCTACGGGGAGGCAGGTTTGGGTGTCGTCGTCGAAAGCGGCGCAAATAAGCTCGTCGAGTTTCTGCGAGACATTCGCGTTCTCTTCGAGAATGAGAAGTCTGCAACGCTGGTTCGAGAGGATCCGAATACGCAAAGGAGTTGACGCAAGTCAACGAGGTCGCAAGGAAGATCAAGCCAAGGGCACGGGTAAGATTGGTTTTCATTCGTTTTTACTCCACTGCTACACGACTGCTACATGAATGAGGGACGCTGTTGAAGACAGACGCTTCGCCGGCAAGGAGCCAACCTCCTTGGCGAATTGATGCGATTGTCGGGAACAGGCTTAACCCCTCGTGCCTATCGTGAAGCGGAGGCAGTTAAAGAACTATTGCAATGAAAAAAAATCGAGCGATGCCGGAATTCGCTCTGATGAACGCGCCTCCATGCTTCGCGAAAACGCGACGAGATCGGCGACCTGCTGTCCCTCCACGTCGATGATCCTCAACACCTGCCCCTTGCTCAGTTCGATCGCAAAATGACCGCCTGGCGCGATGGTTTCCTCCCGAAGGATTTGTTGGGCGCTTGGGGTGTTCATGGTCGACTTTCCTTTCCGCCCTCTGCAGTGCCGTAACGAAGCCCCTTCTCCTTGAGCCAACGACGATAGGTGACCGAAGAGAGGTCCGCGCGTGTCGGAATCTCGCTCCGCGGCTCCAGCGGAAGCAGCAGCGGGCGCTGGTTCTCGACGATGATGCGATCCTGCAGGAAGATCACCTGCTCGAATTTCAGCAGTTCGATCGACGTCGATTCGGTATCCACCAAATACATGACGGGCTGCGCGCGGCAGACGTCTTCCTCGATCGGCTGAATGAAGAGCGCGATGGCGTCGCGACGGTTCGGCGAGTATGGGCTGACGCGATAGAGCATCACGACGAATGGCGATGGCACGCGATACGATAGCTGCGCCATGCTTCCGGCTTGGTTTGCGGTGATCTGCGGCTGGTAGAACCGACAATCCGTCGCCCACACCTCGTCGACATCGCGGCGGATTTCGCTGTGATATTGCGGAACCTCGGTGTGGGGTTCGGCGCCCAGGACATCGGTGTGGACATAGGGAAAATGCGCCATGTCGAGGAAGTTCTCGACAATGCGAAGTCCGGACGCTCGCATCTTCACCCAACCGCAGATTACCACCCGCCGGTCATCCTCGTCGGCTTCGGGCATCGCGAAGATTTCCCGCGCCGGAGAGCCAAGTGTCGTCCAAAGGCAGGCATAGCGCTCCTGCACCGGCAGCGCGCCACCCAAGGTGCCGTCGGAGCCGATCTCGCGCACCACCGGCGCGCCGTCAGGTTCGCGTCGAATGAAAATGTCCTGCCCGAGCAACCGGCTTCGTCTCGGCTGTATCGTCACATCAGCGAGCGTCTCGATCGCGTACCATTGATCGAGCGCCACGCGGTCATCCGTCTTGCTCATCGGCGTACCCGCCGCGCCGTGCGCCCGCTCGTCATCAATGCGGATCGGGTGCGGTCCATTGAACGGAACCATGCTGGTTTTGTGCCAAAAACGCCTTGCGACGGGCGAAGAGTCCGGGCGCGACGCGGTGGACCTCGGCGATCAACGCCTTCATGTCCGCGGTCTTGAGACGCCCGTCCTCGACCAGTATCCGCCCCTCGACCATGGTTAGGTCGACATCGCCGCCGCGCACCGCGTGGACCAGATTATGGTGAAGGTTGAAATACTCGCCGCCGAACAGCGGCGTCATGCGCGGCGTGTCGGTGCGCACCGCGATGATGTCCGCCTTCTTGCCCGGTTCGAGCGAACCGATTTCGGCATCGAGGCCGAGGCAGCGCGCGCCCGTGATCGTGCCCATCCTGAGCACCCGCCAGGAATCCAGCGCGGCGGCGTTCATGCGACCGAGCTTACCCAGCAGCGAGGCGACTTTCATCTCCTCGAACATGTCGAGGTTGTTGTTCTCTTTCTCGCCATCGGTACCGATCCCCACCGCGACACCCGCGTTCAGCATGTCCTCGACCCGCGCAATCCCGCTGGCGAGCTTCATGTTGCTGACCGGGTTGTGGGCGACACCGACGCCGTGGCGGGCGATCAGCTCGATCTCCGCGTCGTCCAGCCACACCGCATGAGCCATCATGACCTTGTCTGCCTCGAAGAAGCCCAGCCGCTCGAACACCTGCATGGGGCGCAGGCCATAGCGTTTGGCCATCTCCGGGATTTCGATCTCGGCTTCGCTCGAATGGGTGTGAAAGCCGGTGCGGTATCGCTTGGCGAGATCGATCGCACGCCGCTGCCCGGCCTCGTCGGCGTAAAACAGGTGTTCGAGGCCGACCCAGACCTTGATCCGGCCGCCGGCCTTGCCGTGCCAGGATTCCAACAGCCGCTCGTTGTCGTCAATGGTGTCGAAATAATCATAGTCCGGATGAGCGCCGACATACGGCACCGCCACCAGCCGATTGCCGATGGCTTGCGCCGCCCGGGCGCTGCCGTCCATGTGACGCCACATGTCGACGAGCGTCGTCGTGCCGGACAGCACGGCCTCGGCGTAGCACAGCCACGATGCGGCTTCGGCCTCGTGCGGCTGGAGCACGCGGTGCATCGGATTTATGTAAAGGGTCAGCCAGTCCCAGACCGGGAGACCTTCCGCGGTCCCCCGCAAAAAGCCGGAATGGCAATGGACATTGACGAGACCGGGCATCAGCAACCGGTCGGGCAGCCGGCGCACGCCGACGTCGGGATGATCGCGCCGCAATTCATCGAAGCCGGCAACCGCCGCGATCCGGTCGTCGCGCACCAGTACCGCGCCATTGCGGAAAACGCGGTTAGCCGCATCCATGGTCAGCACGAAATCGGCCGCAAGGATGGTTTCGCTGGCGCTCATGGTTGGCGTCCCCTGTCGGGCGTCGGCGGTTCGGTGCCCAGAATGAAATCGGCGGCACGCTCGGCGATCATAACGACCGGCGCATTGGTGTTGCAGGACGGAATGATCGGGATCACCGAAGCGTCCGCGATCCGCAGTCCCGTGACGCCGTGCACGCGCAGCAAAGGATCGACCACGGCCTGTTTCCCGATGCCCATGGCGCAGGTTCCGCAAGTGTGAAAAAAGGTCGTGCAGGCGTTGCGCACGAACTCCTCCCGTTCGCGCCGCGACAGTCGCCGATTCGGCGCTGCCGGGCGCGAGAACAGCGCCCCAAAGGCACGCGACTCCGCAAGGTCCATGCAGGTATCGATGCTATCGACGAGCGCTTCCAGATCGGCCGGTTCCTTGAGGAAATTCGGTTGGATCTCGATGCCGCCAGCCGGTCCGGCGCTTTTGAGCCGCAGATAGCCCCGGCTCTTGGAGCGCATCAGCCCCGGCGAGATCGCGAAGCAATCGGCGGGCACCGGATGGTCGCGCGCGATTTCCGGTCCGGCATGGGCACCCTGCACCACGAACGCGTGCAGGTCGGGCACGCGGCTGTCGGGCCCGCTTTTCCAGTTGAGGATACTGCCGCCGCCATTATCGCGGACCGGACCAAGCGGCGCTTTGGCGGCGAAATTCACGCCCATAAGGAGCGGATGATCCTGCAGGTTCTGTCCGACCCCGGCGAGGTCGCAGACCACCTCGGGGCCGAGGCGCCTGATCTCGGCCGGATCGCCGATGCCCGACAACAGCAGAAGACGCGGCGTATCGATCGCGCCGGCGCACAGAATCACTACGCGCGTCGCCCGTGTGACCGTCGCGACGCCGTCGACCGCATGGGTCACCGATGAGCAGCGTCCCTTTTCGAATCCGAGCCGCAGCGCGTGCGAATTCGTCAGCACATTCAGGTTTGCGCGATCCATCACCGGATGCAGATAGCCGCGGGCCGTGCTCCATCGCGTTCCGTTGCCGACGTTGAGGTTTGCGAGTGCGGCGCCTTCGTTGGTCGCGCCGTTGTGATCATCGATCACCGGGAAGCCAAGGCTGGAAGCCGCTTCCAGCATGGCGAGCGCGACCGGGTGCGGGTCACGCGGCCGCTCGATCCGCAATGGCCCGCCGGCACCGCGATAAGTGTTGGCGCCACCCTCCCAATCCTCCGCCCGCTTGAAATAGGGGAGCACGGCGGCGAAGTTCCACCCGCCGGCGCCTGCCGCTTCCCACGCATCGTAATCGGACGGGTGGCCGCGATTCCACAGCATCGCATTGATGCTACTGCTACCGCCCAGCACCCTCCCCCGCGGAATCCCGATCACCCGGTTATTGACGAGCGGCGTCGGCGCATAGTCGTAGCCCCAGTCATAGGCTCCGCGCAGAAGCCCGGTCCAGCGCGCGGCGTCCGCGATGGCCGCAACGCCGATATCGGAGGGGCCGGCTTCGATCAGGAGGACGCTTGCGTCGGAGCGCTCGGTCAACCTGCGGGCCACGACCGAGCCGCCGGACCCGGCGCCGACGATGATGAAGTCGTATTCTGGCGCGAGCCGTTTCCTCCATCCGCCCGGCGGGCCGGGTGCTTCAGTGGCGTTCGTCACCTGAGCGCCTCAATGATAGTCCGGAATTCCCGGCATGGTTTTGAAGCCCGGAATGGTGCGGACGCGCCGCATCCAGCGGCGCAGCGCCGGGAATTCGTCGTGCTCGATCCCGAAATCGCGGCTCAGGGCAATCGCCGGAAACAGCGCGATGTCGGCAATCGTCGGTGCCGGGCCGACGAACCACTTGCCACCGTCGAATTCGCGTTGCGTCATGTGATCGTCCATGATGCGGAACGCATGGCGCGATTGACGATCGACGACATCCGGCATCGGCCTCCACCTCGAGCATATGGTGCAGCCGCGCCAGCGAGGCCAGACGAAGCTCGCCGCCGGCAAAGCCCAGCCACTGCATGACGGTGCCGAACGCCGCCGGCTCAACCGGCAGCCACGTCTTGCCGGAATCATATTTGCAAGCGAGGTAGGCAAGGATCGCCTCCGGGCCGTGCAGCAAGAGGTCGCCATCGACGAGGATCGGAAGGCTGCCGAGCGGATTGAGCCTCAGATATTTGGATGAGAGGAGTTCGCGTCCGGGATGAACGTCCACCGCAACTTTGGCGAAGGCAAGCCCGAGCGCGCCGAGCATCAGCCGCACCTTGTAGCAGCCGTCGTCGAGTTCATAGTCATGAAGCGTCAGGTCGATCACGGCACCCGCCTTTGCAACGGGTCTACCGCAGCGAACCGCGCGACGGAGTGATGCTCCAGATCGCGCCGCAACTCCACGGCCCACTGCGCGACCTTTTTCTGCCCCTGCCCGCTCCAATCCTCCGGGCGACCGGACATCGCAAGATGCAACGCTGTCTTGGCCTCTCCGTAGGGTTGGACCGCCGCCAGAACCTCATCGCCCCCGAAGCTCAGGCTCAGTAGCGATCCGGTGCGCACGACCTCGGGCTGGACAGCGCCTCCAGTTGAAGGGAACGGTTGGACTTTGGCGTCTACCAGAGCTTCAAGGACGGCGTTGGGCGTCCGGTTGAGATAGATGCTGCGGACCGGCGTCACCTGCCGGGAAGCGAACGGAAGCTCCGGCAAGGCTTCGGTCTCGATCTCGGAATAGACCCACACCATCCCCAGTCGTTCGCGGCACGCATACGCCGTGGTGCGGATTGTGGCTGGGACCTTCAAATCCGGGTGCGCCGGGATGCGACGGCACTGGCCACCCGCGTCGTATTCCCAGCCGTGATAGAGGCAAGCGATGTGATTGCCGCGCACAAAGCCGAAGCTCAGCCGCATGCCGCGGTGCGGGCAACGATCCACCCACGCGTGGGCGACGCCATCGGAATCGCGCCACACGACGATCTCGTTATCGCACAAACGGGTGCCCGCCGACGTTCCCGGCTCCAATCCCGCCGAGAGCACGACGGCGTACCAGTCGGCACCGAAACTCATGAACGTCTTCCCGAAATCGCCCGGGTGTCGCCAAAGGAGACTGGTGTACTCGCGTCCGCGGGGCGAAAGCTGTCGAGGACCAGACAGTTGATGGGGCCGAGGCTGCAAGCCATCTCGAAGGCGTCAACGAGGTCCGGCTCGCCGGTGACCGAAACCTCGACCCGATCCGGGCCGATGGTGTCGATGCCGGCGGTGAGGGCAAGGCGATGAGCGCGATGTTGCACAAACTCGGCGAAGCTCTGAGGCACAAAGCGTCCTACGAACACGATCCTTGTCGCGCCTTTCATGGTGCGGCCACCGCAACTTCCCCAGCGCCGACTGGCGTCGCGAACGCACAGCTTTTTTGCGGAGACGCGATGACGGCGTCGATCAGGCTAGCGTGCACGCCATGGGACATCAACGGGCCGATGAATGGGCGGGATGCAGAAAAAGTGTGCACACTGCCAGCGCAGCAGCTTGGTTTTGCGGCAACAGGTAGTCCTTTCGCCAGCCTTCGCACGCGACGACGTTGCCGACGGTCGGGTACGCCGTGCCCGCAATTTCAATCGGCAACCTCGGAAAACTCGTGTCGCGCACCATGTTGACGCCGTTTCGACGGGCGGTACCCCTGGCATAGACATTGCTTCGAATTCAACTCCGAACATGCCGGTGCAACGAGGCTCACCGGCGCAACAGGGGTAGGTGCAGTTGCGTTCCCGGGCCGGTGAAACTTCTGAGGCTTCCCGGCCGGAACTGCCTGTCCCGCACATCACCGCACCGCGTCCCCGTGGACATTTCGAGCTTGGGGCAGCGACTTAGCCGTTACGTTTCGTTCAACCGAGGAACCGTCACATGTATGATTTGCGCAACCCTTCCCGCCGTAACGTGCTCTCGCTTGCAGGGGCGACCGGTGCATCGCTGCTCATGCCGCCCGGATTGATCAGGCCGGCCGCCGCCGCCCCGCTGCCGGCGGTCGACGAGAAGGATGCGATCTTCGCCTTTGGACATGTCGGTCCCATCACAGACGAGGGCTGGACCTGGAGTCACAACGAAGGGATGAAGGCCATTCAAGCGGCGTTCCCGAAAATTCGCATGCTGATGGTCGAGAACATCCCGTATTCCGCGGACGCCAGCCGGACTTTCCGCCAATTCGTGTCGCAGAACGCCCATATGGTGTTCTCGACGTCAAATTACGGCGACTTCCTGTTCGACGTCGTTTCGCGTTCGCCCAAGGTCGCATTCATGGAAGCGGACGGGCGCCACCTCACCGACAACTTCGGCTGGTACTATATTCAGCATTGGAACCCGACTTACGTGGTGGGCATGGCGGCGGGCCTGATGAGCAAGTCCGGCAAGCTCGGTTACGTGGCCTCCTTCCCGGTTCCTTCGGTCTATTCCAGCACCAACGCGTTCATCATGGGCGCGCGGTCCGTCAATCCGAAGGCGACCGTTCAGGTCATCAGCATCAATTCGTGGTTCGATCCGCAAGGTGCCGCCCAGGCCGGGACCGCGCTGATCGACAATGGTTGCGACTTCCTGTTCGGCATCATGGACGAGGCCGCCTATTTGCAGGTTGCCGAGCGCCGCGGCGTTCCGGCCGCGATGTGGAATTCCGACATCCGCCGCTACGGCCCGAAATCCTACGTGAGTTCGATCGTGTGCGACTGGAAGGCATTCTACGTCGATCAGGCGCGCAAGCGCCTGGCCGGTACCTGGACCGGCGCCGGAACGCTCCTGCCCATGGGCGCCGGCATCGATCGCGACGCCTGGGGCGAGAGTGTTCCCATGGAAGTGCAACAGAAGGCCGATGCGGTCCGCACCAAGATATTGGGCGGCTACAATCCTTTCGTCGGCGAGCTCAAGGACAACAAAGGCCAGGTCCGGCTGGCTGCCGGCAAGGCCATGAACGAGTTCGAGCTTTATAACTGGGACTGGTCTGTCGAGGGCGTGCTCGGCCTGTCGAAGTAACCGGGGCGGCTGCAAGCCGCCAGCCCCATCATGGACAGTTCGATTCCATCGCAGGACTTGCCGGTCCGCAGTCCCGGCACGCCGCCGATCGTACTGTTGCGGGGCATCGGCAAGCAGTTTCCGGGCGTCATCGCCAATGCGGATGTCGACCTGGAAGTGTTCGGCGGTGAAATTCACGCGCTGCTGGGAGAGAACGGCGCCGGCAAGTCCACCCTCATGAATGTCCTCACCGGCATCTATCAGCCGGATGCCGGTGAGATCATTATCGACGGCTACGCGGTATCTTTCGCTTCGCCGGCGGACGCTATCGCGGCCGGTATCGGGATGGTCCACCAGCACTTCAAGCTGGTGCAGGCATTCACCGTCGCCGAGAATATTCACCTCGGATGGAGCGAAACGCCGCGCACCGCGTCGGCGGCGCAGCTCGAGGCGCGCACGCGCGCGCTGGCGGAACGCTTCAATCTCGAAATCCGTGCCGATGCGCGGGTCAGCGAGTTGTCCGCCGGCGAACAGCAGCGGGTGGAAATCCTGCGTGTCCTCGCCCGCCAGGCCCGCGTCCTCATCCTCGACGAACCGACGGCCGTGCTTACCCCGGCGGAGGCCCGCGAGCTTTTCAAGGCGCTGCGCGAGTTCCGCGCCCGCGGCAACGCCGTCATCTTCATCAGCCACAAGCTCGACGAGGTGATCGAGATCTCGGATCGCATCAGCGTCCTGCGCGGTGGCCGCAAGGTGGCGACGCTGAACGCCGCCGGATCGAGCCATGGCATGCTTGCCCAACTCATGGTCGGCCGGGAGATCGTAATCGGCAATTATCGCAAGCTTTCGACTGACGTTATCCCGCGGAAATCCGTCCTCGTGCTCAAAGGCGTCTCTGCTTTCGACGACAACGACAGGCTGGCCCTCCACGAGATCGATCTCGATGTTCGTGCCGGCGAAATCCTCGGCATTGCCGGTGTTGCCGGGAACGGCCAGCGCGAGCTGAGCCAGGTTTTGACCGGCCTGCGGCCGATTGCGAGCGGCAAGGTCCTGGTCGAGGACGCAGAGGTCCGCTCGCTCAATCCCTCGACATTCGCCGGTCTCGGCATCGGGCATATTCCGGAAGACCGGTTGCGCGACGGCGTCGCCGGGTCGCTCAGCATCAGCGATAACGCGGTGCTGCGCGAATATCGAGCGGAGCCCGTGTCTCACGGCCCGCTGTTCAGCCCGCGCGCGGCCGGCGCGCTTGCGCGCACGATCGCCGGCGCCGCCGAGGTTGCCGTGCCGGACTTCGGCATGCCGCTGCGAAACCTGTCCGGCGGCAACCAGCAACGCCTCGTCGCCCGCCGCGAAATGCGGATCGCCAGCCGCTTGCTCGTCGCCGCCTACCCGAACCGCGGCCTCGACGTCGGCGCGACCAACACGATGTTCCGTTATTTCGTCGAGTTGCGCGAGGCTTCCGTCGCGGTGGTCCTCATCTCCGAGGAACTCGAAGAATTACTCGAACCTGTCCGATCGCATCGCCGTCCTGTTCGAAGGGCGTGTCATGGGTACCTTCAAGACCGAGGAGGCCGACATGGAAACCATCGGACTTCTGATGGGCGGACGAAGGCAACCGTCGCCGGCGCTCGCATCTCTGCAATGATTTTTCGTGTTCAACGTTTTCCTTCGGCATCGGCGGCCGCCGCCTTCGCGGCGCGGATCGCGGCGATCGCGCTCGCCCTCGCGGTGAGCGGCATCATCCTTGCCGGCACCGGCCGCAACCCGCTGGCTCTCGGCGGCGACGTAATCCGCGAGACCTTCACCTCCGGCTTCGGGCTGGAGGACCTTGGTCTGTTGATGACGCCGCTGATCCTCACCGGGCTCGCGGTCGCCGTCACGCTGCGGATCGGGATCTGGAATATCGGCGCCGAAGGCCAGTTCTACATGGGCGCCCTGTGCACCGCCGCGGTCGGCCTGTTCGTGACCGGGCCGGAGCCGCTCATGCTGGTCGCCATGGCGGTCGCCGGCATCATCGGCGGGGCGCTGTGGATCCTGGTGCCGACGCTCGCGCGTGCGTATGCTCGACGTCGACGAGACTCATCACCACGCTGCTGCTGAATTTCGTGGCGACACTCCTCGTCTATTACGTCTCCACCGGCCCGTGGCACGAACGCGGGACCATGACGTTCGCCGCGACGCCGCGCATTCCCTACGCGCTTCCCGATTTCTATGGCAGCGTCCATTACGGCTTTCCGCTGGCAATCCTGGCCGTGGTCGGATGGCGGTCGTGCTGGCCTTCACCAATGGGGCTATGAGATCCGCTTCGGCGGCGCCAATCCGCAAGCCGCCCGCTTCGGCGGCATTCCGGTCCGGCGCCGCATCGTTGCGGCGATGCTGCATCTCCGGCGGGATCGCCGGGCGCGGCCGGCATGCTGGAAGTCACCGGCACCGTGCACCGGCTGCAGGGCGGCATCTCCAATAATTTCGGCTATCTCGGCATCATGGTCGCCGTGCTGGCGCGGCGGCTCCTGCCTCGGCGTCTCTGCCACCGCGGTCCTGATGGGCGTCATGCTCAATGGCGGCATTGTTCTGCAAACCTAGGGCGTCAACATCAATACGGTGCTGGCCATCACCGGCTTGATCCTGTCTCTTTATCGCGATCGGCGACGAACTTGCCCATTACCGGTTCGTCCGAACCGATCGCAAGGCTTGGCAGTGCGGATATGGATGTCGATGACCGGGTCTGGCGACCGCGTTCCTGGCCGGCGGCGTGCTGGCGCTGGCGGCGTTGGGCGAAGTGCTGGCGGAACGGGTCGGGATCGTCAATCTCGGCGTCGAAGGCCTCATGGCGATGGGCGCCATCACGGCAATTGCGGTGGTGACAGCGGCACCGAATCCGTTCCTCGGCTTTGCGGTCGCGCTGCTCGTGGGCGTCGTGCTTGGCGCGATGTTTGCCGTCGCGACCGTCGTATTGCCAAGCAAATCAAGTCTTGTGCGGCCTTGCCTTGACCCTGATGGGAACCGGGCTTTCCGGCGCGATCGGCAAGTCCTATTCGGGCATGCCGGCACGGGCCACGTTCGAGGGCGTCGCCATTCCGTATTTAAGCGACCTCCCGGTGATCGGACGCGCCTTCTTCTCGCAGAACGTCCTCGTTTATCTCATCTATCTCATCCTGCCGTTCGCGTTCCATTATCTCCTGTTCAAGACGCGGCACGGCCTCAACATGCGCGCCGTCGGCGAAAATCCGGCGGCGGCTGACGCGGCCGGCATTCCGGTGCACGCCATTCGGTTCGGCTATGTCTGCGCCGGCGCGGCGCTCGCAGCCGGCGCCGGGGCATATCTGACGCTCGCCTTTGTGCCAGGCTGGACGGAAGGCGTCATCGCCGGACGCGGCTGGATCGCGGTCGCACTCGTCATCTTCGCGGGCTACCGGCCCTGGAGCGCCGTCATGGCCGCCCTGCTGTTCGGGGTGATCACGTCGATCGGCTTCGTCGGGCAGGCGCGCAATTGGCCGGTCGAACCGGCCCTGCTGTCGACCCTGCCCTATCTCGGCACGATCGCCTTCATCATCATTCCGGTCATCGCCTCGAGAAGATCAAGCGGCGCATGGCGGCGCCGGCGGCGCTCGCCGTTCCGTATTTCCGCGACATGCGCTGAGGGATCGCGGCATCTGGGATGGAGTTGTCATGCCGACCCTGTTGGTCAAGAATATCGAGCACCTCGCCACCTTCGACGACGCGCGCCGCGAGATCAAGGACGGCGCCCTGCTGGTGCGCGACAACATCGTAACCCGGGTGGGCACCACGGCGGAGCTTGCCGACACCGTCGCCGATCGCGTGCTCGATCTGTCCGGCCATATCGTCATGCCCGGAATGGTCAACACCCATCACCACATGTACCAGAACCTGACCCGCGTGATGGTGCAGGATGACGATCTTTTCGTCTGGCTGACGACCCTCTACCCGATCTGGGCGGAACTTGACGACGAGGCGATCTATGCGAGCGCGCGCGTCGCCATGGCGGAACTCATTCAGTCCGGCTGCACCACGAGTTCCGACCACCTGTATGTCCTGCCGAACAACTGCCGCATCGACAGCGAAATTCGCGCCGCGCAGGAGATCGGCATGCGCTTTCATGCGGCCCGCGGCGCCATGTCACGCGGCCAGAGCCAGGGCGGGCTCCCGCCAGACAGTTGCGTCGAAAAGGAAGACGCGATTCTGAAGGACGCGGAGCGTCTCATTCACGAATTCCATGATCCCGGCCGTCATGCGATGAGCCGGATCATCCTGGCGCCCTGTTCGCCGTTCTCGGTAACGCCAGGCCTGATGAAGGAAGCCGCCCAATTGGCGCGTTCGCACAAGGGCGTCCACCTGCACTCCCATCTCGCCGAAGACCTCGACGAGGAGACCTATTGCGACCGCGTCTACGGCATGCGGCCGGTCGATTTCGCGGCCTCGGTCGGCTGGCTCGGACCTGATGTCTGGTTCGCCCACGCGATCTTTCTCAACGATCGCGAGATTTCGCTGTTTGCCGAGACCGGCGCCGGCATGACGCATTGCCCTTCGGCCAACATGCGGTGCGGGCAAGGCATCGCCAAGATCAGGCAGATGATCGATGCCGGCGTCAGGGTCGGCCTCGGCGTCGACGGCTCAGCCTCGAACGACACCAGCAACATGTTCCTCGAGGCACGGCTTGCCCAGATGCTGCAACGCGTGGCGCCCGCGCGCTATTTATCGGAAACACCAGGCGGGCGCGGCGGCTTTGGCGGCAGCCCGAAAGCGCTCAGCGCGCGCGAGGCCCTGGAGATGGCGACCCGGGGCGGCGCCTCCCTGCTCGGCCGCGATGATATCGGTTATCTCGCGCCCGGCATGAGCGCCGACTTCATCGCCATCAGGCTCAATCAACTCGGCCTGTCGGGGACGCAGCGCGATCCCCTCGCCGCGCTCATCATGTGCGGGCCGTTCCGCGTCGATTATTCATTCATCAACGGCCATGAGGTCATCGCGCGCGGCGCGTTCACCGGTCTCGACATCGATGACATCCTGGCGCGCCACCAAGGGCGATGGCGCGGATCTACCGGCAGTGACGGCGGACGGATCGTTCCGAAAAAAGGAGACCGCCATGGGTGGACCGATCGAAAGCGCCGCGCTCGACCAGTGGTACGCCATCGATACGGCGGCTGACATCGGGCCTGAGCCGAAGCGCAATCGCCTGCTCGGCCGCGATCTCCTTTCACACCGCGATGCCAACGGCACCATCATCGTTGCGATCATCGCCGCCGATGCAGCACCCGGCGAGTCCATCCGGGTCCGCGAGCGCTACGGCTGTGTCTGGGCAACCCTGGAACGCCGCGGGCGATGTCGTTGCTATCCCCGAAGCGGTCGAGCCGGACCGTCAGCGCGTGCTTTGCGGCCCTGTCGCCGTCAAGGCGTCGGGACTGCGGATCGTCGAGAATTTCCTCGACATGGCGCATTTTCCGTTCGTGCACACGGATATTCTGGGCGCCGAGCCGCACACCGAAGTAAGACCGTATACGACCGAGATCCGGCGCGAGGTCGACGAGGTCTGGGCGACCAATTGCGAGTTCTATCAGCCGCAGGCGGCGATGTCGGCAACCGGCGGCATCGTGACCCATTACATGTATCGGGTCGCCTCGCCGTTCGTGACGCTACTCTACAAGACCTGTCCGGCCGCGGCCAACCGCTGGGACGTGATCTGCCTGTTCGTTCAGCCGCTCGATCCGGATCGTTGCCGGGTCCACCCGGTCATGTTTCTGATCGACGCCGAGACGGCGCCGGCGGATTTGATCCGATTCCAGCAACTGATCTTCCTCCAGGATCGCATCATCCTGGAGAACCAGCGACCGCGGCTTCTGCCGCTCGAACCCCGCGCCGAAATCCCGACCCGCGCCGATATTGCGTCCGTCGTCTATCGTCGCTGGCTGAAGGAAAAAGGCCTGACCTACGGCACCGCAGAACGCCAGGCGACGGCTTGAGCGTCCCGCGACAGCACACGGTAGCCTCATGTCCGATCCCCGAGACGAAGAACTTCTGCGCCGCGCCATCGCATTATCCGAAGCCGCGGTCGCGCGCGGCGGGCGGCCGTTCGGCGCCATCGTCACTGACGGTGAGGGCCGGATCGTCGCGGAAGCGCAAGCCGTAACCCCCGTCGATCCGCGCGACTGGACCGCGCATTCGGAAATGCAGGCACTGCGTACGGCCTCCGCCGCATTGACCTGGGAGGCGCTTGGCCACGCCACCATCTACACGAGCGGCGAGCCCTGCCCCATGTGCGCGGCGGCGATCTATTGGTGCAACATCCGGCGATTGGTGTTCTGCGTGAGCGAACCGGCAATGCGCGCCTTGCGGGCGCCGTTTGAGCGCGCCGCCGGTATCGAAATGCGCTGCGAGGAGATTTTCGCCCGCTGCGGCCGCCGGGTGGAGGTCATAGGGCCCTTGATCGAGGATGAAGGTCTGCCGGTGCATCGGCGCTTTTGGCCCAACGCGCGCGCCGACGTGTGACGCACGCGGCTTATCGCACGGCACCCTCAGGTGTCCTCGATCGGCAAGCCGAACATATTGTTCGGCGATCGAAGCCTGAGCCGCGCGCGAGCCGCAAATGTAGTCGAGATCGGCGAGCTGCAACTCGCGCTCGAACGGCGTGTAGCTCGGAAATTTGTGGAGCAGCCCGGTCATCATGGTTGAGTACCTCACAGTCTTCCATACCCGACGCAAGCATATCTCGGAGTAGCTGCGCAGCCAGTCCTTCGAACCGGTCCGATGGAACACCGTCAGGCCGCGGGCGAGCACGCGCGCATCCGCGACCGCGAGGTTCAGCCCCTTCGCGCCCGTGGGAGGAACGATATGCACCGCATCGCCGGCCAGGAACAGCCGGCCGTACTGCATCGGCGAGGCGACAAAGGCCCGCAGCCGCGCCAAATCCTTTTGGAAAATCTCCCCTTCCTGAATCTCGCGGCGGTCCTCGTCGAACATGCGCTTGTGCAGTTCGTCCCAGAAACGCTGGTCCGACCAGTTCGCCGGATCGTCGGTCGCAGACACTTGCAGATAAAGCCTGGAGACCTCCATCGAACGCCGGCTGCACAATGCAAAGCCGCGGTCGCTGTTGGAGTAGGTCATCTCCCCGATCGGGGCGGAGCGGGACAGCACGCCAAGCCATGCGAAATCATAAAGCCGATCATAGACCGTGATGGCGTCCTCTGGTACCGCCGCGCGGCCCGCGCCGTAAAAGCCATCGCACCCGGCCACGAAATCGCATTCCAGCGTCTGATCCTGATCGCCCTGGCGATAGCGGATCACCGGACGTTCGCCGTCGAGTCCTTCGATGCCCGTCACCTCCGCCTCGAACAACAACGGCTGCCCGGCGGCAAGCCTGGAGGCGACAAGGTCCTTCACCACCTCCTGCTGTCCATAGATTGTCACGCTCTTGCCGGTAAGTTCGGGCAGGTCCAAATGGATGGTCTTGCCGCGGAAGCGGATATCAAGGCCCGTGTCGACCATGCCCTCGCGTTTCATCCGCCCATCGAGGCCCAGCGCCTGCAGGGTCTCGACCGTGCCGGTTTCGAGCACGCCGGCGCGCACGCGGCTTTCCAGGCGGGCGCGGCTACGCCGCTCCAGCACGACGCTTTCGATTTCCCTGCCGGTGCAGGAGATGGGAGAGAAACAGCCCGGCAGGTCCCGAGCCGATGATGCCAACCTGGGTACGCATGCATTTGGTTGTAATACCAAGCCGCAATTTACGCGACCCACCCGCGTCGCCATGGCCGGACTTGTTTCGGCCATCCACGCCTTTGCACGGCCCTTAAGACGTGGATGCCCGCGACAAGCGCGGGCATCCCGAATCAACGCCACAGCGACCCTTGCCGAGTCGAGTATACGGACCGGGGGCGCCGCCCGTCAGCGGCACCCCCGAATGACGGGATCAATTGTATTTCGGGCTGGTGCAGCCACCGCATACCCAGGGGTATGACCAATCAGCCACCTTGCCCTTGTTGGCCTCGACATAGGGGCTCCAGGCCTTAGGAGGCAGCGGCTTGCTCTGGTACACGATGGTGAACTGGCCGTCCGCCTGCACCTCGCCGATCATCACCGGCTTGGCCATGTGGTGATTGCTCAGCATCGCGACCTCGACACCGGACGGCGACTTGACCTTCTGCCCGATCATCGCCTGCCGTACCGCGTCGACATCGGTCGAGCCCGCCTGCTCGACCGCCTGCACCCACATGTGGAACAGGATGTAGGCGGACTCCATTGGGTCATTGGTCACCCGCTTGGCGTTGTTGGTGTATTTGTGCCATTTGGCGATGAATTCCTTGTTCTCGGGGGTGTTTATCGATTGGAAGTAGCTCCAGCCGGCGAGATGACCGACCAGCGGCTTGGTGTCGATGCCGGCAAGCTCCTCCTCGCCGACCGAGAAGGCGATCACCGGGATGTCCTTCGCCTTGACACCCTGGTTGCCGAGCTCCTTGTAGAACGGCACGTTGGCGTCGCCGTTGACAGTGGAGACCACGGCGGTGCGCTTGCCGGCGCTGCCGAACTTCTTGATGGCGGCCACTTCGGTCTGCCAGTCGGCGAAACCGAACGGCGTGTAGTTCTCCATGATGTCGTCGTCCGCGACGCCCTTCGACTTGAGGAAGGCGCGGATGATCTTGTTGCTGGTGCGCGGATAGACATAGTCGGTCCCCTCCAGCACCCAGCGCGTGACCGAACCGCCGTCCTTGCTCATCAGGTATTCAACCGCCGGGATCGCCTTGTTGTCGGGGACCGAGCTGCCGTAGAAGATGTTGTAGGACGCCTCCTCGCCTTCATATTCCAACGGATAGTACAAGAGGCCGTTGAGTTCCTCGAACACCGGCAGCACGGACTTGCGCGACACTGACGTCCAGCAGCCGAACACGGCCGCGACCTTGTCCTTGCTGATCAGTTCGCGCGCCTTCTCGGCGAACAGCGGCCAGTTCGAGGCCGGATCGACCACCACGGCTTCGATCTTCTTGCCCAGCAGGCCGCCCTTGGCGTTCTGCTCGGCGATCTGCATCAACATCAGGTCCTTCAGGATCGTCTCGCTGATTGCCATCGTGCCCGACAGCGAATGCAGGATGCCGACCTTGATAGTGTCTTGGGCGCGGGCGTCATGGGCGCCGGCGCCGAGCAGCAGGAGTGGTGCCGCCAGGGCACCAAGCCAGAATCCAAACCGGGATCGTGGTGCGATTTTCATGTGATGTCCTCATCAATGCGTTGCTGTCGCGGTGCGGATGCGTGGCTCCGGCAAACGGGCTACGATGCCCGCGATCATCCGCACCCTGCCCGCCAATCGCTCCGTCGCCGAGAGCCGCGCCGAAGAAATAGCGAGGCACCAGAAAGGATGCCGTGGTCGCGCGAAAATTGCCTTGAGTTGCCTAGAAGATGTACCGGTTGGGGGGCCCGGGGGCTCGCGCTGCATCATGTCTATGCAGCGACACGGACGCTGCGACCGCGATGAGTCCAGATGCTTTCATTTTGACGGAACCAGTTTTTGGTCGCCGCAATAGACCAGCCCGGGCCGAACTGAAATAACCTTTTGAAAACAACACCATCGAACACGCAAAAAATCCGTCGCGGCAGCCGTGCCGGGTCGCGGCGCGAGGCTTGCTTCACTTAACCCATCGCCTGGTGCGTCGCCGCCAGTGCGATCGGGACCGCTGATGCAGATACCCCTGATCCTCGACCCGTCCGCCGAACAGTCGCTGACGTCCCAGCTGGTCGGTCAGTTGCGCGACGCCATAACGCGCGGCCGCATCGGGCGCGGGACGAAATTGCCGTCGTCGCGGCGGCTCTCCGAACAACTCGGTGTGTCGCGCAACACCGTCGTGCGCGCCTACGAGGAACTGTGCAGCGAGGGCTACGTTGAGGCGCGCCCGGCGTCATGCGTCGCCGTGGCGGCGTGCCTTCCCGACACCATGGCGGTGCCGGCCGACGCCGCGCCGGGACTTCATCACCATGACAGCGACAGCAATGTCGAGATGCCGATGCCGTCGCTGCAGCCGCGCTGCCAGGACCTCGTCAATCGCAGCCGCAACCGGCTGTCGTTCGATTTTTTTCCCGGACGCCCCAACGCCGGTTTGTTTCCGATCAAGACCTGGCGGCGGCTGCTACAGAATTGCCTGTCGCATGGGGGCGCCATCGGCCTGTCGCAATATGGCGACCCGGCGGGATCAATTGCGCTGCGAACCGCAATCGCGGCTCATCTGGCTCTGTCGCGCGGCATCGTGGCCGAGGCGAGCCGCATCATCGTTGTCAGCGGCATCCAGGAAGGCATCAACATCGCGGCGCGGCTGTTCCTCGGGCCCGGCGCCGCGGCCGTGGTTGAGAATCCAGGCTATCAGGGCGCCGCATTCGGCTTCGCAGCCACCGGCGCCGAGATCGTCAGCGTGCCGGTCGACGATTACGGGCTCGTGGTCGCCGGGTTGCCGTCCCGCCGCGCCGCCCTCGCCTACGTGACGCCATCGCATCAATATCCGACCGGGCGGACGTTGCCGACGCCGCGCCGCGAGCGCCTGATTGCTTGGGCGCGGCGCAACGGCTGCTACCTCGTCGAGGACGACTACGATTGCGATTTCCGCTACGAGGGCTCGCCGCTGCAGGCGATCGCCGCGATGGCGCCGGATTGCACCATTTATCTCGGCACGTTTTCGAAGTCGCTCGGCGCCGGATTGCGGCTCGGCTACATGGTGGTGCCGACCCAACTCGCTGAGGCGGCACGTGCCGCCAAAACGCTCCTTAACAACGGCAATCCGTGGCTCGACCAGGCCGTGCTCGGCGAGATGATGCGAAGCGGCAGCTACGCGGCACATCTGTCCCGCATCCGACCGCATTATCGCGAGCGGCGCGATTGCCTGCTGGCGGCGCTGCATCGCTACTTCGGTCTCGTCGAGGTGAGCGGCGCGGATGGCGGACTTCACATTTTCTGGCAGCTGCCGTCGGATTTCCCCGATGCCGAAGCTGTGGAAGCACTCGCCCGGCGGGTGCGGGTCGGAGTCTATGCGCTCGCGAATGCCGGCGCCCATGACGCGCGCGACACCGTGTTCTCGCGGCGCGGGCTGGTCCTCGGCTACGCGGCGCTATCGCCCAAGCAGATCGAGGAGGGTGTTTCGCGGCTTGCGGCTGCCCTGGAGGAGGCGATCCCGCGCCGGCCCGCGTTAAACCGGCCGGCATCCGGCCATGGTGGCGTGACGGTGATACGCCGCACGCTCGAAAATCTGGTCCCCCAACATCGTCAGCCGCCGGCACTACGCGGCAGGTCGCAACCTCGGGCAATGTCGAGGAAATATCCGAGCCCGCAGAGTGGCACCGACATGCCCGTCGTCACCAGTATCTACCGTTATCCGATCAAGGGGCTGAGCCCGCAGCCGGTGTCGAGCATCTTTCTCGACGTCGGCCGGCCGTTTCCATCGGACCGGGTGTTCGCACTGGCACGGCCCAACACGCCGATCGATACGCAAGCGCCGAAATGGGCCAAGAAGGGCATGTTCGTTATGCTCATGCTGGAAGAGGTGCTGGCCCAGGTGAAAACGCATCTCGATGTCGACACCATGCAATTCACCATCACCCAGGGCAATCGCCAGATTCTCGTCGCCAACCTCGACGACGAAGGCGACTGTGCCAAGGTCGAGGAATACTTCCATCGCCTGGTCCCGACCTTACGAGCAGCACCGCGGCTGGTGCGTTCCCGCGGCGGGCACTTCATGGACAAGCCCGACAATGTGCTGTCGCTCATCAATCTTGCGACGGTGAGGAGTCTCGGGGAGCAGTGGGGCTTCGAGATCAATCCGCTGCGCTTCCGCGCGAATTTCTACATCGACGGCGTAAGGCCCTGGGAGGAGTTCGACTGGATCGGCAGCAATCTGCGCATCGGCGCGGCGACGTTCCGGGTCGATCGCCGTAACGGCCGCTGCGGCGCGACCAACGTCAATCCCGACACCGGCAGGCGCGATCTCGATATCCCGGGCTCGTTGCGCGCGGCGTTCGGTCATAAAGACCTTGGCGTCTATCTCGTCACGCACGAAGGCGGTACCGTCATGGCGGGCGACAGCATCGAGGTTCCTCGGGTTGACGGGAGTGTCGATATCCCGATTGCGGCGCGGGCACCCACCAACGGCCACCGCCGCTTCATGTGCCGCGGCTGCTACTTCATCTACGAGGAAGCCCAGGGCCTGCCCCAGCAGAGTATCCCGGCCGGCACCGTGTTCGCCGACATTCCGTCGGCATGGCGTTGTCCGGACTGCGGTACCGAAAAAGCGACCTTCCGTCCCTACGTGGATGCCAACCGGCCCGCCCTGCAGCCCCGTCCGTGACGCTGCCGGAAACCGCGATTGGCGACGATGCGGTTGTCGTGGATGACGTTGCCGCTCGCCCGGTTGATCAGGATGCCGATGCAGAAGTTGCGGATGTCGAGCCCCGCAATGTCGACGCCATTGGTGTCGACGAGCGCGAGCCCCGGACTGGTGGTGGTGCGTACATTCGCGCCGAATTGTCCCGCCACCGCGCCCGGGCAGGTTTGCGGTCCGCGGTCCGCGATGAAGCCGGAGCCCTCAAGCACGATGAAGTCGCCGGTCTTCTTCCACGCCGTGCCCTCGATCTGCACCGGTCCCTTGAGCGGCGGCAACGGCGCATTCGGCCTGATCACGTAAGGCGCGGCGCCGGCCGCTTCGATCTCGATGCGATACCGCCCGGGCGCCCGGTTGCTCTGCTCGATCGCGTAGCGCAACGAGCCTTCATTGGCGTCATCGGCGTAGCGGGTGACGCGCAGCACTTCCGGCGGCGCGGCGTTCTGCGCTACAGCGGCGCAGGGCAGGGCGGAGGGCAGGGCGGCAAGCAGGATCGCGGCGCGGATTATGCGGGCATAGCTCAATTCATCCTCCCGGGCTTTTGGTCGGGGATTATATCCGACCCTGTGGCCTACATCGACGTGCCGGATTTATCGGATTCTTGATGCATTATCTGCGGGTTCGAAATCTCTCGGGGCGGGCTTTTTCGGACGCGCGACGATAAAGCCGTCCTGGCTGTCAGCCCCCCAGCCGCGCATGGTGACGTCTCAAAAAGCCTCGGGCCACTGTCGTGCGCCGTGAAAGATCCGCAGCACTTGGATCGTGTTGCCAATCAGACGGTACGGCACGATGAACGGCGTCTTCGGGATCACGAGTTCGCGTGTTTCCGGAACTCTACCCGGCCGCCCCATTCCGGGGTTATTGGGAAGTAGCGTCTCGACATTGTGGATGATATGGAGCGCAACGCGTTGCGCCGCTGCCGGATCGTCCCGCTCGATATAGGCGCGCAATGCGACGAGGTCGGCAATGGCCTCGGGTGACCAGATGGGCGTCATGAACGTTTGGGGATTGGCTTCTCGTTCGCACTGCCCCAGGAAGCGACCCAATCCTTGACCAAGTTATGAGGAATTCCCTCGCCGCGATCGAGCGAAGCGATGGCGCGCTTGATGCCGGCCACCTGCCACTCGTTGAGTTCGAGATATTCGTTGATTGCCTCGGCCGCGAGAAAAGAGCGGCTGCGGCCGGTGCTCTTGGCCAATCGCTCCAGCCGTTTCTTCACGCCAGTGTCGACGCGCACGGTGAAAGTCGTTGACCTCATGGTGTCTGTCTCGATGTGGTTGGTTGTGTACAGTATAATGCAAAGGTCAATGATGCGCAATCGAGACGCAATTCTAGACTCGATTGGCTATTCAACTGTGCGACACTGAAGCCTGCATAGAAGCAGCACGCTGTCCTGACATTGGACTCCGATTTCTCGATCTATCGGAAATACGGCCGAGTCCAGCTTACGCTCATTCACCCAGCGGTGCCTGACTGAGGTTTGTTGCCGCGGTGCGTCCGACGCCCCGTATCGCTCTTCGCAGGCCCGGATCATTAATCGCGGGACCCTTGCGCAAGCGTCGTAACGAGACTTTTTTGGTCGCGAACCGTCAAAACGTCGGTGGTGCGGAAGCACTTAAACCGATTACGTTGCGGCGGCTACCTCACATCGCCCCTTGCAACGATGGTTCAACTTGTGTGAGCAGGCAGCACTTCTTGAATTTCCTGCCGCTGCCGCATGGGCACGGATCGTTCCGGCCGATCTTCCTGCACGGGTCTATTGCCGGATTCGTCGGAGCCGGCTTCACCAATGGCGCAAAGTTCGTCCCGCGATGGTTGGATGACGGAGCACAATCAGACGTGCCGTCGCGATGATGCGGTGCGCTGACAGCATCTCCCTTGCCGTGTCGCAGCTAATGGTTCTTCAGAAATCCGCTGATGGCCGCGATCGTCGCGGCCGGTTGCTCTTCCATCAGCCAATGGCCCGAATTGGAGATGATTAATTCGGTCACCTCGGTTGCGACGAAGCGCATATCGACAGCCATGGTTGGTCCGAACGACTTGTCGGCACCGATCGCCAGCACCGGCATCGTCAGCTTGCCCTTGGCCGCGAAGGCCTCATTGTCGATCGCGTCCTGCTGGAAGGCCGCGAATTGATTGAATGCGGAATGCATGGCACCCGGCAGCGCATAAAACCTTGCGTAGTGGCGGCGCGTCGCCTCGTCGATCGCTTTCGGATTTGCCGCAAACTCGTTCCAGAATCGTCGAGGTAGATACGCTCCCGGCCTTTGACTAGGCGCTCGACGTCCGGGCCGCGGAACGAGAAATGCCAGAGCGCAGGGCTGCTGATGATCTCTTCCCAAGGCCCGATGCCGGGGAGCGGTGCGTCCATGATGACGAAGCGAGTCACGCGATCGGGATACTGCGCTGCAAACGCATAGCCGACCATGTTGCCGATATCGTGGGTGACGAGATCGGCCTTCGCGAGCTTCAGCTTGTCGAGAACGCGCGCGATGTCGCCGGCTTCCGTCTTCTTGTCGTATCCGCCCTCGGGGTGCGACGAGAGACCCATGCCGCGCAGGTCGGGCACCACGATGGTGTGGTCGTGCCAGAGCGCTGCCGCCAACGGCCCCCACATGTCACCGGTGTCGCCAAAGCCGTGCAACATCACGATCGCCGGCCCCTGGCCGCCAACGCGAACATGGATTGTCGCGCCCTCCGTCTTGATCTCTTCGGTGTGGAAGCTGGGTGGGAATGGCACAACCTCCGCGCTGGCCGGTGGTGCGACGGCGAGCAAGCCGAGCACGGCAAGGCCCGCCATGGCGGCGGTGCGCCGCGCGATGAGAAAGTACCGGTACAGTGACCCGGAGCTTTTCGTATAGCCAAGCGTCGAACTCGTCGCGCGATGTTGATGCCGACACTGATTCACATGCACCTCCTGGCTTTCGCCGTTGCCGTCGGCCCTAGCCCAGCTTGCGGAGGACAATCTCGACCGGTATCCGCGTCCCGCGGATCACGGGCTTTCCGCCCATGATCTCGGGATTGATCTCGATCCGCTCGTGCGTGGTCACCAGTGTCTCTCGTCGCATGTTCCGGCGGCATCCCGCCATCATGTGATTGATAGCACGTCCCCGGCGTGGCGGCACGACCTGGTCAGTATTACGGTCGGCCAATTCAAGACCACACCGTGCTCTGCACGTGGTTCTCGACGGCCGGGTGCCCATCACTGCGCCGATGGTCTTGCGTGACTCCGCGCCTGCCGTCGAACACAATCATCCGGTCACTCGACCTTTGCGGCTGCGACGGAGGCTGCCGGACCACCGATACTTCCCGAACGCCGCGTCGGCCTCCTGTTGCCGCAGCAGCCTGATCATCAGACGGAGTGCGTGTTCCACCGTTTGCCTCTTGGTTGCGTGCCCGGAAGCCTTCTGGGCTTCCGCCATGAGGCCGTCATCGATCTCGATAGTGGTTCGCATCGGCATCTGTCCGCTGTGTACGAATGGATGATACGCACGCACCTTCCAGCAATTGACATATAGGAACAATCCGGTATTATTATAGGAAATGACTTATTCGAAGGTCGCGGCGGCGAGCGCCTCGTTCAAGCACTGATCGACCGATCTTTCTCAGGAGCCTCACAATGACGCAAATCGGGGTCGCGAACGCCGGTCAAGCGCCCGCGCGGCGCATCTGACTTGCTTTGGACCAATCTGTCCTGCTTTGGGGCAACCGGGGCAGTGCCGGTCGTTATCCGTCCGACACATCGGCGACAACGCCATGGCAAATCGCTGCCAATTCCCTGCTCCGCGCAGCCATTCGCTGTTCGCGCGAAATAATTTCGCTGTTCCGTAAATCAACAGCGAATTGCGGCCAACACATTGGAATGGCTTCGCGAAACGACGTCAATGAGCCCCGAAAAGCGGAAAAACACCCGGAAAGCCGCAAAATTCGCTGATATTTTCGCTGATCGCAGCGAATTCCACCCTCAGTTCAGCAGCGAGTTGCGGGGCCGATAGCCACCTTCGTCATTGCGGTCGAAGATCTCCGCGACTTGGGGATGGCGGATCGGCTCGCCGGAATCGTCCGCCACCAGGTTCTGCTCGGACACGTAGGCGACGTACTCGGTCTCGGCGTTCTCGGCGAACAGATGGTAGTAGGGCTGGTCCTTATGGGGGCGCACCTCGGCTGGAATCGACTGGTACCATTCTTCGGAATTGCTGAAGAGCGGATCGATATCGAAGACCACGCCGCGAAACGGATAGAGGCGGTGCCGCACGACCTGCCCGATGGTATACTTGGCACTGCGGATCTTGTTCATGTCGCTCGTCTTGCTCATCACCGGCCTTGTCATGATTCTCGGCGCCCCCATTCGAGTGATCATAGCGCGGAATTGTGGCGCTCAACCGCCGTCAAGCTGAAGATGTGTTCATCGTGCCGAATTATTCACAGACCGTAAGATATTGCCATGGCGGGGTCCTTGGCGGCAACCAGGCGCGCCAAATCGACCACCACCTTGGCCTGCTTCCAGGTGGCGTCGTCCTGCATCTTGCCGTCGATCATGACGGCGCCGCTGCCGTCAGGCATCGCGGCCAGGATCTTTTTCGCGAACGCGACTTCGGCCGGATCGGGCGAGAAGACGCGCTTGGCGATCTCGACCTGAGCTCGGGTGCAAGGACCATGCCCCGGCGCACCCCATCAGGAACGAGTTGCGGAACTGCGCTTCGCAGGCGGCCTGGTCGGAGAAGTCGCCGAACGGACCGTAGAACGGCTTGATACCGGCGGCCGCGCAGGCGTCGACCATCTTGGCAATGGTGTAATGCCACAGGTCCTGCTGGAAACCGGCGCGGGCGCCGGTCGCGCCGTCTTTCGCGTCGGCGAGCACCACATAGTCCGGGTGGCCGCCGCCGACCCGCGTCGTCTTCATGGCGCGCGAGGCAGCGAGGTCGGCTGGGCCGAGACTGATGCCGTGCATGCGCGGCGAGGCCGAGGCGATCGCCTCGACATTGTTGACGCCCTCGGCGGTTTCCAGGATGGCGTGGATCAGGATCGGCCGGATCACGCGGTGACGCGCTTCGAGCTGCGCCAGCAGTTGGTCGAGATAATGGACGTCCCACGCGCCTTCGACCTTGGGCAGCATGACGACGTCGAGCTTGTCGCCGATCGCGGCTACGATCTCGACGATGTCGTCGAGCGCCCACGGCGAATTGAGCGCGTTGATGCGGGTCCACAGGCCGGTCGCACCGAACGTGTTCGCCTTCGCCATGTCGATGAAGCCGCGCCGCGCCGCCTCCTTGGCGTCGGCCGGGATGGCGTCCTCCAGGTTGCCGAGCACGACGTCGACCTGGCGGATGAGGTCGGGCACTTTCTGGCGCATCTTCTCGATGTGGGGCGGCACGAAATGGATCATGCGCTCCAGTCGCACCGGCAAATCGCGCAGCGGCGCCGGCGCCCCGATGGCGAGCGGCTTGAAGAATTGACGCGGCAGTTTCATCGGCGGTCCCGGGTTGAGCGTCCTAAAAGGCTAGTTGATGGCTTTTGGTGCGCCAAGCCGCAAAAAGCGTCAGCCACATGCGGATGTGGCGGCGAAAGCGCCATCCGGGCTGAGGCCGGTGCGGCGGATATCGGCGCCGTGGTGGCGCCGCTATGCGGCCAGCATCACCCGTGCTTCGGCGGGCGTGGCAATGCTGTCGCCCAGGATTTCGATGATCTTGCCGGCCTTCTCCACCAGCGCCGCGTTGCTTGGCGCGAGTTGGCCCTTGCCGAGATAGATATTGTCCTCGAGGCCGACCCGCACATGGCCGCCGAGCAGCACCGCCTGCGCCACCATGGGAAACTGGTGGAGCGAGATGCCGAACGCGAACCACGGCGATTGCGGCGGCAACAGGCCGCGCATGTAAGTCATGGCTTCCGGGGTCGCCGGCTGGCCCCAGGGCACGCCCAGGCAGATTTGGAACATGCCGGGTGGCTTGATGTGGCCGGTCTCGATCATGCGCTTGGCAAGCAGCAGGTGTCCGGCCTCGAACACTTCGAGTTCGGGCGTCACCTCGACGTCGCGGATCGCGATCGCCATGGCCTCGAGGTAGGCCTGAGTGTTGATGAATGCATAGTCGCCCATGTTCATGCTGCCCATATCGAGGCTGCAGATGTCGGGGCGCAATTCGACGATGTGCTGGACACGTTGCTCCGGCAGTTTCATGTTGGTCGCGGGTCCGGGCTGCATCGGGTTCTGGGCGCCGGGCGCGAAGCGCGCGCCGGGACCGGTGGTGAGATTGATGAGCACGTCGATGCCGCTCGACCTGATGCGATCCACCACTTCGCGATAAAGCGCGCCGTCCATGCTTGGTCGTGAGGTAAGCGGATCGCGTACGTGAATGTGCACGATGGCGGCGCCGGATTTGGCGGCGTCGATCGCCGATTGCGCGATCTGTTGCGGCGTCACCGGCACCGCCGGATTTCTGCCCGGCGTATCCGCCGATCCCGTGACGGCGCACGAGATCATCACTTTGCGTTGCATCTCCGCCCCCGCGGCTAAAGCTGACGCGTTGTAACGTGGGACATCGGAAGTGCCTAGATAAGACGCAATCACAGACTCGTGTCTGTTGATAGTGTGAAGCCTACGCTTGGGTGCACCGTTTCCGCATCGACTTACCGTAAACTGCAAATGCTCGTTACTGGCTATCGCATCAACACCGGCGTCGCGGCACGCGGGGCGACGCCTTCGCGCATCACGGCGCGGCGCAGCGGGCCGATTCGATCAAGCGCGTAGAGGCCGAGGCCGCGCAGGCCCTGCACAGGGAGAAAGTCCGACAACAGCGAGCGGTTGAGGAGATCGACCGCGACGGTTCGGCTCATCACGTCGGGACGCCGACGCCGATCATAAGCGGCGGTGGCGTCGGTGCCTCCGATGTCTCCACCGGCGCGGTGAATGTCGCCCGCGATCTCGCCGACCGTGACGGCGTCGCGCAGGCCGAGATTGAGGCCCTGGGCACCGATCGGCGGAAACACGTGAGCGGCCTCGCCGATCAGTGCGACGCGGTTGGCGGCAAACCGCGCGGCGGTCGCGACCGCGAGCGGAAACGCGCCGTGCGCGGGTTCGACACGCGTCTTGCCGAGGATCGAATGAGAGCGGCGCTCGATCTCCTCGTCAAGCGCAGTGCCGGCGAGCGCAGAGAGTTGCTCGGCCTGCGCGATCGCGACCACGCAGACCAGGCTCGACCGCATGCCGGGCAGTGGCACAAGGGTGAAGGGTCCATGGGGTGTGTGGAATTCGGTTGAGATATCGCGATGCGCCCTGGTGTGGCCCAGCGTGTAGGTGAGGGCGGTCTGCGGATAGGCGCCGCGGTCGACCGCGATGCCGGCAGCGGAACGGCACAGCGAGTTGTGGCCGTCGGCGCCGACCACGAGCCGGCACCGCAGCGCGGCGCCGCCTTCTATCGCGACGGTGGCGCCGTCATCGTCGATGCGGACGGCCTGCGCCGGCGCGTCGAGGCGCGTGATGCCGGGCGTCGCCGCGACCCGCTCCCGCAGAGCGGCGACGAGATGCATGTTCTCGATGTTCCAGCCGAACGCGTCGAGCCCGATCTCGGCCGCCTCGAACCGCACCTCGGGGGCGCGCCACAGCCGGCCGGTATCATCGACGATGCGCAGCGTCTTTAGCGCCGCCGCGTGCCGGCGGCAGTGCTCCCACACCCCGAGCGCGGTAAGTGCCGCGACCGAGGTGCCGATCAGCGCGGTGGTACGGTTGTCGGTGCCGGCGGCGCTTGGCGTCACCAGCACGGTCGGCACCGCAAAATGCGCGAGCGCCAGTGCGGCAACGAGGCCGGCCGGGCCGCCGCCGATCACGGCGGCGGATGTGACCAGCGCCGTCACGACGGCCCCCCGGCGGCAAGCAGGTCGCGCAGCTTCGACCAGCGGCGCCGCCCGGCGACGCCGCGCACCGCGGTCGCGACTGCTTTGCGCTCGCCGACCAACACCACAAGGCGCTTGCCGCGGGTGATGCCGGTATAAAGCAGGTTGCGTTGGAGCATCGGGAAATGCTGCATCATGAGGGGGATCACCACGGCCGGATATTCCGAGCCCTGGCTCTTGTGGATGGTCGCCGCATAGGCCGGCACCAGCATGTCGAGCTCGCCGAACCCGTAAGTGACTTTGCGCCCGTCGAACACCGCCGCGAGCTCGCCGGAGTCCGGATCGACGTCGGACACATGGCCGATATCGCCGTTATACACTTCCTTGTCGTAGTCATTCTGGATTTGCATCACCTTGTCGCCGACCGCATAAGTCGCGCCAAACCGCTCCACCTTGCGTTCGCCGGCCGGGTTGAGCGCCGCCTGCAACGCGACATTGAGGGCGCGCGCGCCGACGCCGCCGCGGTTCATCGGACACAGCACTTGGATGTCGCGGATCGGATCGAGGCCGAACCGTCGCGGAATGCGGGTCTTGACGAGCTCCACGATGCGGGCGACGGCGGTCTCGGCATCGTCCGCCGGCACGAAATAGAAATCGCTCGCGTCCTCGGGCTTGCCGACGTCCGGCATGCGGCCCTCGTTGACCGCATGGGCGTTGACGATGATGCGGCTGGACGCGGCCTGGCGAAACACTTCGGTGAGGCGCACCACCGGCACCGCGCCCGACGCGATCACGTCGGCCAGAACCTGGCCGGGACCGACCGAAGGCAACTGGTCGACATCGCCCACCATGACAAGCGCGGCGCGGTCCGGCACCGCGCGCAGCAGCGCATTCATCAGCGGCACGTCCACCATGGAAGTCTCGTCGGCGACCACGAGATCGCAGTCGAGCGGGTTGTCGCGGGTGCGGCGGAAGCCGCCGGCGATCGGATCGACTTCGAGCAGGCGATGGATGGTGCGCGCCGGAAGGCCGGTCGCCTCGCTCATGCGCTTGGCGGCGCGCCCGGTCGGCGCGCACAGCAGCATGCTGACGCGCTTTGCGCCGAGGATGCGCAGGATCGCGTTGACGATGGTGGTCTTGCCGACGCCGGGGCCGCCGGTGACGACCAGCACCTTGGCGGCAAGCGCGACGCGGACGGCTTCGCTTTGGCTCTCGGCGAGATGAAGGCCGGTCTGCCGCTCGACCCACGGCAGCGCTTTGTCGGCGTCGATCCACGGCCACGGCAACGGATCGCGCGCGATCGCAAGGAGCCGCTCCGCGACGGCGCGCTCGGCGCGGTGCAGGCCGGCAAGGAACACGCAATCGGTATCGCCGACCCGGTCGGCGACGACGGCGCCGGCCTTGAGCTCGAGATCGAGCGCGGCGGCGACGAGCCCCGGCGCGACCGCGAGCAGGCGTTCGGCGAGCGGGATCAATTCCGCCGTCGGCAGGCCGCAATGGCCTTCCTCCATGGCCTGGGTCAGGGCGTAGGTGATGCCGGCGCGCAGCCTGACGGTTGCGGTGCGCTCGATGCCGAGCTTCATGGCAACAGCGTCGGCGACCTTGAAGCCGATGCCGCGGATATCGCTTGCCAGCCGGTAGGGGTTCTCGGTGAGGACCTTCACGGCGTCGGCGCCGTAGGTCTTGAAGATCCGCACCGCCCGCGCGGTGCCGACGCCGTGGCTGTGCAGGAAGATCATGATCTCGCGCACCACCTTCTGCTCGGCCCAGGCGGCGAGAATGCTGGTCGCCCGGGCGGGCCCGATGCCGCTCACCTCGCGGAGGCGGTCCGGCGCGGCCTCGATCACGTCGAACACCTGATCGCCAAACGCGCCGACGAGCTTCTTGGCGTAGCCCGGGCCGACGCCGCGGATCATGCCGGAGGCGAGGTATTTCTCGATGCCCTCGGCCGAGGACGGCGGCGCGGTGCGCAGGAAGCTCGCCTTGAATTGCTGGCCGTGGGTGCGGTCGTTGATCCATTCCCCGGTGGCCGTGACCCATTCGCCGGACCCGATCGTGGCGGCGTGGCCCACGACGGTGACGAGATCGCGGCGGCCGCGTGCCTTCACCCGCAGCACGCAGAATCCGTTGTCCTCGTTGTGGAAGGTGACGCGCTCGACGAGCCCGGCCAGCACTTCCCGGTCAGGCGGATTGACGTGCGGCTGCGCGGTCGGCATGGCGGGTTCACGCGTCGGAGTTCAAGTCGAGGCCTCAATGTGATGGCACGACCAGCGGATTTTCAGGGGGAGCGGTTTTCAAAGCGGAGTGCCAGCGGTCCACCGATGAACGAACATACAGGAAACGATCATAATGTCGCAGCGATTGCCGCGATGCTTCCGGCGCCGCGAGCGGGGCATTATGCTGCCGTCGTCATGATGGTGATGATGAGGCGGCCGGTCGTGGGCCGGCCTCGCGGGGCTTGGGGAGCTGGCTCGTCGCGATGAAAGCAACTTTGCGCCTCGGCGAGGGGCTGGCGGCCGTGTTGATTCTGCTCGCGCCGGCGCTGTGGAATAGATTTCCGTTTTTGCAATACGATACCGGCGGATATCTGGCACGGTGGTTCGAGGGCTACCTGGTGCCGAGCCGTTCGACCGTCTACGGCCTCTTTGCAGTGGCAGGCTGGCCACTTGATTTCTGGCCGGTTGTGGTGTCGCAGGCCGCGGCCGCGGTGTGGATCATCGCGCTGATGCTACGCGTCTGCGGTTTTTCCAACCGCCCTTTCGTGCTTCTCGGCACCGTGGTGGCGCTCACCCTGACGACCTCGTTGCCATGGATCGCCGACATTCTGCTCACGGATATTTTCGCCGGCACCTCGGTACTGGCGTTGCATCTCGTGGTGTTCGCGCCGGACGTGCTCAAGCGGGGCGAACGCATTGCGCTAGTGGTGTTCATTGCGTTTGCGGCGGCGACCCATAGTGCGACGCTCGCGGTGCTGCTGGCGATCGTGGCGGCGGCGGGGCTGGCGCGGCTGCGCTGGCGCGACCTTGCGCCGGGTCTGGGGCGCGGAGCCGGCGCCATCGCGCTCGGGGCCGCGATGCTGCTCGGCGCCAACTTCGCGCTCTCCGGCACTCTCGCCTGGACGCCCGGCGGCTACGGCATCGTCTTTGCCCGGATGATGCAGGACGGCATTGTCGGCCGCTATCTCGACGATCACTGTCCCGATTTGCGGATCAAGCTTTGTCCCTATCGTCATCAACTGCCGCGCACCGCGGACGAATTCCTGTGGAGCAACGGCCCTTTCAATGCACTCGGCCGCTTCGACGGGCTTGGCGACGAAATGCGTACCATTGTGCTGGAGAGCCTGGTTGATTACCCGGGAGCCCAGATCAAGGCGGCGCTTGCCGATACCGCCGAGCAGCTGGTCGAGGTCGAGAGCGGCGAGGGGGTGGTCAACACCATCTTCCATACCTACGGTATCATCGACCGTTACATGCCGAGTATCGATCCTGTGATGCGGGCGGCGCGCCAGCAGCGCGGCGAGGTCGGGTTCAGCGCCGTCAACGCGATCGACGTGCCGATCGCGCTGCTGTCGATGCTGCTGCTGCCGGTCGTCATCGTGCGGTCGCGGCGCGGCGCATTCGGGGACCAGGGGCTTGACCTCGGGCTGCTGGCTGCCACCGTCGCGGTCGCCATCCTCGTCAACGCGGCAGTCTGCGGCGTGCTGTCGAATCCGCATAACCGCTATGGCGCACGGATCATATGGATCGCGACATTCGCGGTCGCGCTGGTGCCGCTGCGCGTGGCGCAGACGCGGCGCCTGCAGGCCGTCGGGACGGTGGACGCTTCGCCGGCCCGCCACCCGGCATGAGATTTGGCGTCCATCTCCTGACCGCGGCCGGGGCCGGCTGTGCCATGATGGCGCTGCTTGCGGCAAGCATGGCGAGATGGGCCGCGATGTTCGGCTGGCTCGGCGCCGCGCTTGCGCTCGACGCCATCGACGGCCCGCTGGCGCGCCGGCTGCAGGTCAGGGAGCGCCTGCCGCGCTGGTCGGGCGAAACGCTCGATCTCGTCGTCGATTTCTCGACCTATGTGTTCGTGCCCGCCTACGCCATCGCGGCGAGCGGGCTGTTGCCGGATGGCGTCGCAGCCATCGCCGCGGTCGCGATCGTGGTCTCGGGGGCGCTCTATTTTGCCGACCGCAATATGAAAACTCCGGACAATTATTTCCGTGGCTTTCCCGGCCTGTGGAACATCGCGGCGTTCTACCTGATGCTGGTGCGGCCGCGGCCCGAGGTCGCGGCCGCATGCGTGGCGGCGCTGGTCGTGCTCACCTTCGTGCCGTTCCCATTCATCCATCCGTTGCGGGTGGAGCGGTTGCGCGCCTTGAATCTGATCCTGATTGGCGTGTGGACGGTATTGGCGATCATTGCCATCGCCGCCGACATGGTCCCGCCGCCCTGGGTCACGGTCGCCTTGTGCATGATCGCGCTTTATGTTTGCTGCGCCGGCCTGTTTCGATCGGTAGTGCCGGACTGACCGGTCATGTGGCAGCTTCTGACCAGCGTCGACGCCTGGGCCGCGCTCGTGAGCCTCACGGCGCTCGAAGTGGTGCTCGGCATCGACAACGTGGTGTTCATTTCGATTCTGGTTGGCCGATTGGATGCTCATCGCGCGCGAGCGGCCCGCCGAGTCGGCCTCGCCCTCGCGCTGCTGTTCCGCATCGCGCTCCTGTTCGCCCTGGCATCGTTGGTCGGACTGACGGCGACGGTGGTAATTCTATGGGACAACCCGCTGTCATGGCACGAGTTGATCTTGGTGGCCGGCGGCCTGTTTCTGATCGCCAAGGCGACCCACGAGATGCATGCCGAGATGGACCCGGCCGGATCGAGGGAGAGAGACGCCACGCACGCCGGCGCGACGCCGCAGCCCTCGGTCGCGCTCGTGATCGGCCAGATCGTCTTGGTCGACCTGGTGTTTTCGATCAATTCCATCGTGACGGCGATCGGGATGGCGCAGGACATCCGCATCATGATCGCGGCGGTGTTGATTGCCGTCGTCATCATGTACGCGGCGTCCGGGCCGGTGGCGCGCTTCATCGCCGAACACCCGACCACCCGCGTGCTGGCGCTGGCGTTCCTGATGCTGATCGGCGTCGCGCTCGTCGCCGATGGCTTCGACTTCCATATTCCGCGCGGTTACATCTATTTCGCCATGGCGTTCGCCGCGGCGGTCGAGGCCTTCAACATCTGGGCGACGCGCAGCCGGCGTCGCCGGTCCGATAGGAATGGGTCATCATGACGGCAGCGAGCATCGTGCTCATTACCGGCGCCAGCCGGGGCATCGGCGCCGCGACCGCGCGGCTCGCCGCCGCGAACGGCTTCGACGTCGCGGTGAACTATTTGCGCGACAAGGCCGCCGCCGATGCGGTGGTGGCGCACGTCAAAAACGCGGGCCGCCGCGCCGTCGCGATCCAGGCCGATATGGCGCGGGAAGACGACATTGGACGCCTCTTCGCGACCATCGATGCCGAACTCGGCCGCCTCACCCACCTCGTATGCAATACCGGCGTCACCGGGCCGCTGTCGCGGATCGAAGCCCTTTCGAGCGAGGCCGCCCGCGAGGTGCTCAACGTCAATGTCGTTGGTGCGTTCCTGTGCGCCCGCGCCGCGATCCCGCGCATCTCCAGGAAACATGGCGGGGCGGGCGGCGCCATGGTGTTCGTTTCCTCCGCCATGGCGACCCTTGGTGGGGCCGGCGAATATGTCATGTATGCCGCGTCGAAGGGTGCCCTGGAGAGCCTGTCCATCGGGTTGGCCCGCGAACTCGCCGGTGACGGCATTCGTGCCAATGTGGTCGAGCCCGGACCGATCGCAACCGACATCCATCCACCCGGGCGGCTTGAGCGCATCACCCAGGCCGTCCCGATGGCCCGCGCCGGGACCATGGAGGAGATCGCCGAGGCGGTGGTGTTCCTGCTCTCCGAGCGCTCGTCCTTTACCACCGGGGCGGTGCTGCGGGTGGCCGGCGGCCGCTGAACTCCTTCCGGAGCGGCGCTTTCCGGCCAAACCTCGCTACCGCGCATCGTCCTTGCGTCGCGGGCGCGACTACCTATGATCGCGGCCGGCCGAAATTTAGAGCAAGGGAGACGTTCATGGTTGCGGCAGTGCGTGTTCACAAGTACGGCGGTCCCGAGGTCCTGACCTATGACGAGATCGACATCCCGCCGCCGGGGCAGGGGCAGGTCAGGCTCAAGCAGCACGCCGCGGGCGTCAATTTCATCGACACCTATTTCCGCGCCGGCATGTATCCGTCGCCGACCGGCCTGCCATTCGTGGCGGGCAACGAGGGCGCCGGCGAAGTGATCGCGGTCGGACCCGGCGTTACCGATCTCAAGATCGGCGATCGCGTCGGCTACGTGGTGCCGCTCGGCGCCTATGCGGCTGAGCGGAATTTGCCGGCCGATCGGGCCGTGAAGCTTCCGGCGGGTGTCACCTACGAGCAGGCAGCGGCCACCATGCTCAAGGGCATGACGGTGTGCTACCTGGTGCGGCGCACCTTCGATGTGAAGAAGGGAAACACCGTGCTGATCCACGCCGCCGCCGGCGGCGTCGGGCTCATCGCCTGCCAATGGGCGAACGCGCTCGGCGCCACCGTCATCGGCACCGTCGGCACCAAGGAGAAGGCGGCGCTCGCCAAGGCCAATGGCTGCCACCACACCATCCTCTACCGCGACGAGGACTTCGTCGCTCGCGTCAAGGAGATCACCAACGGGGCACTGTGCGACGTCGTCTATGACGGCATCGGCAAGACTACCTTTCCGGGCTCGCTCGACTGTCTGCATCCGCTCGGCATGTTCGTGAGCTTCGGCGCCGCTTCGGGGCCGATCGACGCGTTCAACATCAACCTGCTGCAGTTCAAGGGCTCGCTATTCGCCACCCGGCCGACCCTCAATCATTATGCCGCCAAGCGCGAGGATCTGCTCAAGCTCGCGGCCGAGACCTTCGAGGTGATCCAAAGCGGCAAGGTGAAGATTCCGGTCAACCAGAAATACGCCCTCAAGGACGCCCGGAAGGCGCACGAGGAACTCGAATCGCGTGCCACCACCGGCGCTTCGATCCTGCTGCCGTGACCGGAGCGTGGTGAGGCGGCGGAACCGGCGCATGAAGAACCGGCTGCCGATGGGCTTCGCGCTTGGCCTCGCGGCGGCGCTCGCCGCCGCGGCGGCCTATGGCCAGAATGCGCCGGGCCGGCCGTCGGATGCGGAAATCCTCGCCCTGATTAAGACCCATTGCGTGCCATGCCATGCCGCCGAACCGACGCACCAGGCGTTCGCCAAGCCGCCCGCCGGCATCGTCCTGGAGAGTATCGAACAGATATCGCGCAACGCGTCCAAGATCATGACCCAGGTGGTGGTCGAACGCGCCATGCCGCTCGGCAACGAGACCGAGATGACCGACGGAGAGCGTGCACGGATCGCGGCGTGGCTCGAAGCGCGCAAACCATAAAGGCCTGAAGCATGAAGCCCTGGGGGTTGGCGGCGACGTTCGGCTTCGCGGTCCTGGCCTTCGGTCTGGGGCAGGCGGTCGGCGTCGCGGCGCTGTTCGCCGCCAAGAGCGTCGACGCCCTGACGCTTGCGACCGACGGCAGCGCGGTCGCGATCGTCACCCTGGTGGGCAATCCGGTCCAGGTCGTGACCTTGGTGCTTGCCGCGCGGCTCGCGGGTGGCGACGCGCTGGAATATCTTGCGATCAACCTGCCGCGGTGGCGCGACGTCGGTATTGCCGTCATGGTCCTCGTCGCCGTGATCGCGCTCGCCGATCTTGTGACCTACCTGTCCGGTAAGGCAATCGTGCCGCCGTTCCAGATCGATATCCATCGCACCGCCGAGGCGGACGGCACGCTGATCTGGCTGTGGCTCGCCGTGGTGGTGGCGGCGCCGATCGGCGAGGAACTGCTGTTCCGCGGCTTCATGTTCCGCGGCTTCGTGCGCGAGCCGCGCGACAGTCTGCCCGCTATCGTGGTGATTGCGTTGTTGTGGGGGCTGCTGCACTTCCCCCAATACGACTGGTTCGGGGTCGCCATGGTGTTCGCGATCGGCATCGTGTTGGGCTATGTGCGTTACCTGAGCGGCTCGACGACGCTGACCATTTTGCTCCATATGCTGCTCAACCTTGAAAGCGTCGTCGAGACGCTGATTGTCGTGTGGTCGCCGTGATCTGATTGCGATCATGCCACCCGTGCCGTTTTCATGAACAGGAACGGAACCACGGACGCGAAGCTTCTAACCGCCGACCGAACACCTTGCGCCACCGGGCTCCAAGGTCAATATTTCGATGTGGCGATGAATGACCGGGCTGAGCACAATGGATGTGGCGTGGCCCGCAGCTTTGGCGTAGCGGACGCTGGCTTTGCAGCTTCCAAATCCCGCATCGAACGCGACGCTGATCCGCCGCGTCCCGCCCGACCGGAAGGGGGCCGCGACGTTTAATGACTGTCCATTAAAGCTCACAATACGTGTGGCGCCTTGGCCAGGTCGGGTTTCGCCCGCGACCTGCTCGGTTGATCCTGTTCCGCTGCGATTGGAGAGTGTGAGGCGGTTGGAGACGCGCCCGAGGTCGCTGACATAAATGCCGAGCGTCTGGAAGGACGTGAATGGCCGGAAAAACGGCAGCCGATAAGGCGCTGCTGGCGCGCTTCGCTCCAAGACACGACGACCGACTTGCCAAGCAGGGACGGCGGGATTGCCGCGATTGCCGCCTCCGTGCACCGCCCAAGCCAAACGAGCGGGCGTCGCCGCTTAGGTCGGCGAGCGCCGCCATATCCCGATCACGGTCGAATGGATCGTTCTCAGGGACCGGTATTGCCGTTGCCGCTGTTGGGTCCACCGGCGTCGCGGCGCATATAGGCTCGAATATTCGCGTCCGGGTCGGTGCCGACAACTCTGCCGTTCGGCTCGCGGATGATCAAGTCTTCGCCGCCACGAGGAGACGATGGGGGCGCGGGGTGATAATAGGCGGCCCGGGAATGAGCGTGATGCTGCGTCCGGACCTTAGCCGTGGCGGGTACTGCAACAACTGCCGCGACCCCGAGTGCCGACAGCCATATTTTCAGGTTCGTCGACATGTTTGACCTCCCTGGTGCGCCATTTTTGATTTTAATCGGCGCCGCTATGGCGCGGGCTGCGCCGAGACTTAACATTCCTCCCATCGCTTTTATTTCGTACCGACCCTATCAGCTTTTGGGTCGCCATAACACGGACGCGTGGCCGCATGTTGGACCGGTTTGCGCAATCGCCCCCTTCCTGACGGAATTGCGTTGATGTAGCGTGATTTAAGCACTGGCTGCCGGGCCAGACGAAGTAGAGCATTTCGAAAACGCAGATGAAGGGCCGTGACTTGGTCCCGCATCGTCGCCGGAACGGTGAGCGTGGCGGCACGATCAAGCGGGCGGCCTTCTTCTCAGGGGCTCGGCGAACCGATGACTGGGGGTGACCCGCCGCCGGCGGATTTGGACGGCCGACCGGTGCCGGCCGTCGAATCATCCAACGAGGGACCTTCCGGCGATCGTTCCGCCCAATTGGCAACTGCGCGTGTGGCACGCGACAGGCCGCGCCAAATTCGCCGCGTGCCGAAACCGAGGATGACCGGCCTGCTCAACTCGCCGGTCCGTAATCTCACTGCCGGCGTCACCTACGTCATTACGGTTATGATCCTCGGCACCGCCTCCTACATGGCGGTCGGGTGGAGCTTCAGAGACGCCCTCTACATGGTCATCGTCACCGTTTACACGGTTGGCTACAACGAGGTCCGGCCGATCAACACGCCGGCCCTGAACGTCATCACCATTGCGCTGATCGTGCTGGGCTGCACCGGCATCATCTTTCTCACCGGCGCTTTGGTGCAGTTCATCACCCTCAACCAACTCAACAAGGCCGTGGGTCTCAAGCGCATGAAAACGCAAATCGATGAACTCAAAGGGCACGTCATCGTCTGCGGATTTGGCCGCCTTGGCGCGATGCTGGCGCGATCGCTAAGCGCGAGCAGCGCCGGGTTGGTCATCCTCGAAGAGAGCGAGGCCCGTGCCGACGAAGCCCGTGCTCTAGGCTATCTTTGCATCCAAGGCGACGCCACCACCGAGGCGGCCTTGAGTGCCGCCGGCGTGACGCGGGCGCACGCACTGGCAACCGTGCTATCGAACGATGCCCTGAATGTCTTCATTACACTGAGCGCAAGGGCGCTCAACCCCAGCCTGTCGATCGTCGCCCGCGGCGAACGGGCGAGCACCGAGGGCAAGCTGCTGCAAGCCGGCGCGGACAAGGTGGTGCTGCCCTTTCATATCGGCGCCGAGCGCATCGCGGAAGTGATCCTGTACCAGGAATCGGCGCGTTTCATCGAGGGTCTGGAGCGCTCTCATGGGTTCCAGCGGGTGCTGCACAACTTCGGCATCGAACTCGAAGTCGTCACCGCCGCTCCACAGAGTCCGGCGGTGCGTATGACCGTGGCCGCGATCGAGCGGCAGGCCAAAGGCGCCTTCTTCATCGTCCAGATCAACCGCCGCGACGGCGACGTTTTCACGGCTCCGCCGGACACGACGGTCATCAACGAGGGTGACGGTGTCGTCTTGATCGGCCGCCCCAACCGCGCCGCGATCCTGACGTCGCTGTTCGAGCCGCGCGAACGGCGCGGCCCAAGAGGCTAACGAGAGGGTAAGCGGCGCTTGCATCACCGCAACGCTGACGTCGAGCGCGGGCGCCACGTCCGAATTCAGCACGCCGGTACCGCTGACGGAGTAGCGCGACCGGCGTGCCTCTGCGGTTCATGCGGCAGCGGCAGGAAATTCAAGAGTGCATTAGGGTAAGTCAACTTGAACCAGCGTCGCGGGGCGCAATGTCAGGAGACCGCCGCAGGCAATACGATTCCCCATCATCTTGCGTTGCCCAAAACCGGAGCATCCAGGACCTGGCGCACCTTTGCGGCCAGTTCCTCAATGGTGAACGGCTTGCCGATGAGTTCGACATCGGCGTCCAACACCCCATTATGAACGATAGCGTTTCGCGTGTACCCGGTCGTGAACAGGACTTTCAGCGCCGGCCTGAGCTTCCGGGCCTCGCCCGCCAGTTTGGCGCCGTTCACGCGCGGCATGACGATGTCGGTGAACAAGAGCGCGACCTCGGGGTGCGCGTCGAGCACGCGAAGCGCTGCCGCCGCGCTGTCGGCCTCGAGAACGCGGTAGCCGAGTTCGTCCAGCGCGGCGACGCTGAATTCGCGGACGGCTGCCTCGTCTTCGACCACGAGGACGACCTCCTGCCCTTCGCCGGTAGCAATATGAATGGGCGATACGATTTCGACGGCGCTATCCGCAGCCCCACTGAGCCGGGGAAGGTAGACCTTCACGGTCGTTCCGTCGCCGGGCTCGGAATAGATTTTCACATGACCGCCCGATTGTTTGACGAAGCCGTAGACTTGGCTCAGGCCCAACCCCGTGCCCTTGCCGACCTCCTTGGTGGTGAAGAACGGGTCGAAGGCCTTTGCGATGACGTCCGCGGCCATGCCGGAGCCACTGTCGGTTACGGCGACCAAAACATACTGACCCGCTCCGACACCGGGCTGCCCAGCGACATAGCGGGCGTCGAGATGGGCGTTCTGGGTCTCGATCGTCAGCCGCCCTCCCTCAGGCATGGCGTCGCGCGAATTGAGAGCCAAGTTGAGTATTGCGTTTTCGAGTTGGTTGGAGTCCGCGTTAGTCCGCCACAAACCGCCGGCAAGCACGGTCTCAAGCTCTATCGAGGGACCAAGGGAATGACGCAGCAAATCCGACATCCCCGCCACCAATTTGTTGGCGTCGATGGGCTCGGGGTTCAAGGGCTGCTGTCGGGAGAAAGCCAGCAGACGCCGAGTCAGGAGCGCGGCGCGCTTTGCGCCGTCGGTCGCGGCGGCAATGTAGCGCCGTGTACGCTCGTCCCCGCCGTCGAGGCGCCGTTCAAGCAGATTCAGCGAGCCGATCACGACCGAAAGCATGTTGTTGAAATCGTGGGCAAGGCCGCCCGTCAGCTGCCCAACCGCCTCCATCTTTTGCGATTGTCGCAATTGTTCCTCCAGGCGGCGGCGCTCGGTCACGTCGCGCGCGCTTACGACCACCCGACGCGGGCTGCCCGCCTGCGCCGGGACCGGGGTAGCAAGCGCCTCGACGATGCCGCTACCTTGAAGCCGCTCATATCGGTAAGTCGCACCAGACTTCAGGCACGCGGCCATGTGTCTGTTCAACTCGCTCGCCCGCACCGCGCCCACGACCTCTTCGGTCGTGAAACCCAGCACCTGCTCTCTCGTTTTGCCGTATAGCCGTAGCGTTGCCGGATTGATTTCATCGTACCGGAATCGGCCTGAACTCGACTTCAACGAGGACCGCGTAGCACTCGGAAGAATGGTCAAAGAACGTTTGGATCAACGTCTCCTTGGCGCGCAGTTCGACAGCCGTTTCCTCGACCAGCCTTGCTAATGTCGCGTTCTGTTCATGGAGCGCGGCCTCGGCCTGCTTTCGCTCGGTTACGTCGACGCTTACCCCGACGACACGGATTGGCTTTCCGGTCCCATCGCGAAAGACCAGGCGCCTGGCCAGAATCCAGCGCAACTGCTTGTCATTCCGGCGCACGATTCGGAAATCGAGCTCGAATTCGTGGGTATTGTCCGCGAGCGCAGCCGCGACCACCTTGCGCAGCCGGGCCTGATCGTCATGGTGAACTGTCGATCTCCACGTATCGTAAAGGCCATCGAAGTCTTGGAGGCCGTACATCGACAAGGCCGTGGCCGACAGATGTACTTTTCCGGTCTCTACTTGCCAGTCGATGACGCCGATGCGACCGATCTGTTCGGCGAGAGCGAGAAGTTCCGCGCTCTCGCTTGGGCCATACACCAAAGGGACCTTCAACATCAGCGAACCGTTCTTTTTATCATTTATGCTCACGACCGGGCGCGTCGGCCCTGGGACTTCGCTCGATTGAAGCATTCCTGCCTGGCGAAGACTAGGTGTTAGGATGCGGATGACGCGGCTTCGTTCACCATGACCTTCAGGGAATGCGGCCGGCTGCCGTCTTTGTGCAGCTTTATCCTTGGTGAGACGCTGGAGAGGACCGGGATGCTTGCGAGGATCGACTGCGACTTCGCCATGCGGACTTTGCGGCGTATCGCGATCGTGGCACTTCCGTTCGGCCTTGCCGCGGCAAGTGCCGTCGCCGCGGAAGATTATCCGGCGCGGCCGGTGCGTCTCATCGTCGGCTTCGGCCCCGGCGCTTCCGGGGACGTGGCGGCGCGGGTGATCGCGCAACCGCTCGGCCGGTTGCTCGGCCAGCAATTCGTGGTCGAGAACCGGCCGGGCGCCGGCAGTAACATCGCGACCGCGTTCGTCGCCCATGCGCCGAAGGACGGTTACACCCTGCTACTCGGCACCGTCGGCAACATCGTCAATGCGAGCTACGCCACCAACCTCAGTTTCGACTTCCTCACGGACCTTGCGCCGGTCGCGATGATCGCGACGCAGCCGAACATCGTGGTGGTGCATCCCTCGACCGGCGTGACGAGCGTCGGCGAACTGATCCGGCTGGCGCTGGCAAAGCCCGAGCAACTGTCGTTCGGTTCGGCGGGCGTCGGCAGCGGCTCGCATTTCTCCGGCGAATTGTTCAACCTCATGGCCGGCACGCGGATCGTGCACGTGCCCTATGCCGGAAGTGCCCAAGGTGTCACCGATCTTTTGGGCGGCCGCGTCCAATTGATGTTCTCGCCGGCGTCCTCGGTGCTCCAGCACGTTCATGACGGCAAGCTCACGGCGCTCGCATCGACGCAGCTGAAACGTGCGAGCGCAGCCCCCGATCTTCCCACTGTGGCGGAATCCGCCCTGCCCGGTTACGACACCGCCGGCTGGTTCGGGATCCTGGCGCCCGCCGGCACGCCCCGCGGCATCATCGACCGCCTCGCCGGCGCGACGCAGGCGGCAATGAAATCCGACGAATTCATCAGCCCGATGCGCCAGCAGGGTTTTGACGTCGAGCCGGGATCCTCGGAGGAATTCGCCGCGTTCCTGCGCTACGACGTCGCCAAATGGGCCCGCGTCGCGACGGTCGCCAGGCTCAAACATTGAGGCTGCGTCATACCGACGGTTCTGGCTGATGACCTATCCGCTGTCATCGCCCGGCCTTGACCGGGCGATCCAATAGCCCCCGGCTTCACCATGAATCTCCAAGCTGCCGGTTATTGGATTCCCGCGTTCGCGACAGGTCATCTTTTGTGACCGTTGGTATTAGGCGCCACCGTGCGGCGGATACGAAAAAGCGCGCCGACGGCGCGCTTTTTGATCCGATGTTCGTGAGTCCGCGCAGGGTCGGCCGCCTATTTCGGCGGGGTTGCTTCGAGGCGCTTGCGGGCCTCCTCGGCGCGCTTCTGCAATTCGTCCTGCAGCTTCTTCTGCTGCTCCTCGAACACTTTCGGGTCGGTCGGCGGACCTTCATTGGCCTTGGCGAAGCTGTTCCCGGTGGTATCGGTGAGCGGCAGCGGGAAGCTGATGGCGGCAGCCGCCAGGTTGATCGCCTGAATGACGAGCATCTGGCCCTTCTTGAGCTTGCCGACCAGTTCCGGGGTCGCCTCGTAGTCCGCCATGCACCCGTTGGCGAAGCAGGTGAAGAACGCGCCGCTGATCGCCGGTTCCTTGTCGATGATGATGCGAGTGCCGTACTGCAATTGCAGCGGGCTTGGCAAGGTGACGCGGAACAGCTTTTTCGGTTCGCCGTCGGGCTCGATCAGGGCCGCGGCGACCACCGGCTGGCCGGCCTCGGTGCGGGCATCCTTGCCGGTGAAGCAGACTTCCTTGGCATTGGGGTCCTGGCCCTTGCCGCAGAACTTGGCCCACGGCGAATAGATGAGCTGCGGCATTTCGGGCTGGCCCCCCGGAGCCGCCGCCTGAGGCGCCGGTGCAGCCGGTGCCGCCGCGGGCGGCTTCTGCGCCGCGGGCGCCGGCGGCTTTGGCGCCGCCGGCCGTGCCGGGGGCTTGGGCGCCGCGGGTGCCGGTGTGGTCGGGGCCGGCGCCTGAGCGAAGGCCGGACCCGCGCTCAATCCGGCCGCCACGAGCATGGTTGCCCCGATCGCTACGGCAGCCACCCGGCGCGCGCTAGGGACCAGAGGCGATAATGTCCGATAAGTCATCGGGAATCCTCATATCTGGCCGACTGCCGGCCGCAACTCGCCCATGTGGGTATCGCCCTGCGCCGCTGTCTCTTCGCCAATTGCGGCATCAGAGTGGCTTTCCACGATGGCCTGATAGCCTAATCGCCGGTTTTGCGAAAGCCTCGATTTTAAATCGTGGACCGCGCGCCCGCGCCATCAGCGATGCAGCTGTGCTGTGATATCCATGATCGCAACGATTCGAAAGAGCTTCACGCGAAAATGCACGTGATCGCGTTCGACAACCGCCAGCCCACCAGGCGGCATTTCATCCGCGGTCTCGCCGCAATGCCGGCTGTCGCATCGGTCGCGCTTGGTCTTGCGCCCACGCGCGGCGCAGCCGCCGAGGCACGTCATGCCATCGCGATGCACGGCGAGCCGGCGCTGGGTCCCGGTTTTGCGGCGTTCCGGTATGTCAATCCGGCGGCCCCGAAGGGCGGCCGGCTGGTCCAGGGCGTGCTCGGGACCTTCGACAGCCTCAATCCGTTCATCGTCAAGGGCATCGCCCTCCCCCAGCTGCGCGGCTTGGTGTTCGAAAGCCTGCTGGTGCGCGGCTATGACGAGCCGTTCACGCTCTACGGCCTGCTGGCCCGCTCGGTCGAGACCGACGACGACCGCACCTACGTCACCTTCACGCTTGATCCCGGCGCGGCGTTTGCCGACGGTCGACCGGTGACCGCCGACGACGTCATCTTTTCGTGGCAATTGCTGCGCGATCATGGCCGGCCGAATTACCGCACCTACTACATCAAGGTCGCCGCCGCGGCCGCGATCGGAGAGCGCGCGGTGCGCTTCGACCTCGCCGGCGACCGCGACCGCGAATTGCCGCTCATTCTCGGCCTGATGCCGATCCTGCCGAAACATGCGGTCGATCCCGACCGTTTCGAGGAGACCACGCTGGCGCCGCCGCTCGGCAGCGGTCCTTACGCGGTCGGCGAGGTCGATGCCGGGCGCAGTCTGACCTTACGTCGCCGTCCGGCTTATTGGGGCCGCGAGCTTTCGGTCAGTCGCGGCTTCTACAATTTCGAAATTCTGCGCTTCGACTATTACCGTGACGCCAACAGCCATCTGGAAGGCTTCAAGAAGGGCCTCTACGACGTGCGCGCCGAAACCGATCCGGGCCGCTGGGAAACCGCCTACGACTTCCCGGCGGTCCGCGACCACCGCGTCATAAAGGAGGAATTTCCGACCGGCCTGCCCAAGGTGATGGCGGCACTGGTGTTCAACACCCGCCGCGCGATTTTCGCGGACCCGCGGGTGCGCGAAGGGATTTCGATGCTGTTCGATTTCGAATGGCTCAACCGCACGTTCTTCTACGGCCGCTATCGCCGCACCGCGAGCTTCTTCGAGGACAGCGAGCTCAGCGCGCGCGGCCGACCGGCCGACGCCATGGAGCGTGCCCTGCTGGCGCCGTTCCCGGGTGCGGTGCGTCCCGACGTGCTCGCCGGCACCTGGTCGCCGCCGGTGTCGGACGGCTCCGGCCGCGACCGCGAGGCGCTGCGGCGCGCGCTCGCGCTGTTTGCGGATGCCGGCTACGAGCTCACCGGCACCGCGTTGCGCCACCGCGGCACCCACGAGCCGCTCGGCTTCGAGATTCTCGTCACCGACAAGGATCAGGAACGGCTCGCCATCGCATTTGCCCCGATGCTGAAGCGCGCGGGCATCGCGCCGCAGATTCGCATGGTGGATGCCGTGCAATACGACCAACGCAGGACCGGCTTCGATTTCGACATGATCCAGAACCGCTGGGACCAGAGCCTTTCGCCCGGCAACGAGCAGGCGTTCTATTGGGGCTCGGCCGCCGCCGGCGAGCCCGGCACCCGCAACTACATGGGCGCGCGCAGCGTGGCGGCGGACGCCATGATCGCCGCGCTTCTGGAAGCCCGCCGGCGCACCGAATTCGTCGCCGCGGTGCGCGCGCTCGATCGCGTGCTGATGTCGGGCATCTACGTGGTCCCGCTCTACCACCTGCCGGGCCAGTGGGTCGCACGTTGGGCGGCGATCCGCCATCCCGATGCCACGTCCGTGTCGGGTTATCTGCCGGAAACATGGTGGCGCGAGCCCGAGAAGTCGTGAGCATGATCTCGCCAACATCCCCGGGGCCTGCCGCGAGCCTCGCGACGGGAATCACCCTCGACCGCCTGCTGCGATATGCGGCATCGCAGCGGCCTGACGACGTCGCCCTCATCGATCCGCCCAACCGGGCGGAATTCACCGCCGGCGCGCCGCGCACCCTCACCTATGCGCAAGCCGATCGCGTCGCGACCGCGATCGCGGCGCGACTGCGCGGCCTCGGATTGCAGCCAGGCGACATCGTCGGATTGCAACTCCCGAACACGGTCGAAGCCGTGCTGGCATTCCTCGGCGCGCTGCGGGCCGGGCTGATCGCATCGCCGTTGCCGCTGTTGTGGCGGCGGGCCGAGTGCACCGCAGCCATGGCGATGGTCGGAGCGCGGGCGCTGATCGCGACCGCGCGGGTCGGCGCCACCGATCACGGCGAACTCGCCATGTACACCGCCGCGGATGCGTTCACGATCCGCAACGTCTGCCTGTTCGGCGGCAGCCACGACGGCGCGGTGCCGCTCGATGATGTGTTCGACGCGACGCCGACGCAATTTTCCCAACAGTTTTCGCCGTCCGCGCGCGGCGCCGACAGCGCCGCCGCGATGGGCGCTCAAATGGCGGCCGCGACCTGGGACGTCGATGCCACCGGGCTGACCCCGGTCGGGCGCAGCCATATCGAATTGCTGACGGCCGCTTTCGAGATCATGCTGGAGGGACGGATCGCGGCCCGCAGCGTGATCCTGTCGTCGTTCTGCCTCGGCTCGCTCGCCGGCATCACGACGACGCTTACGTGCTGGCTCTTGTCGCGCGGGACGCTGGCGCTTCATCACCCGTTCGATCCCGCCGTCATGCGGCACCAGATTCTCGACCACCGCTGCGGCGTCGCCATCCTGCCCGGCAACCTCGCGGTGCGCTGCGCCGAGGCCGGCATGTTTCGCGACAGCGCGGTCGAAAAGGTGGTGGCGGTATGGCGTGCGCCGGAGCGCCTTGCCGCCTGCGCGACATGGCAAAACGCTGCGCCCGCCCTGATGGACGTTACGGTGTTCGGGGAAACCGGGCTGTTTGCGGCGATGCGCGGCCCCGATGGCAGGCCCGCTGCGCTCAAGCCAGGCGCGGCGCCGCGTCACCAGGAGGGCGAAGCGGCACCCGTCCTGATCGAGGCCGCCCGCACGGCCTCCGGCACGCTCGCACTGCGCGGACCGATGGTGCCGCCGCATCGGTTCGCCAGAGCCCCCGACAAGACGCCCGATCCGTTCGATGATCCGTTCGATGATCCGCTCGCCATCGTCGATACCGCCGGCTTCGTCGACACCGGCTATCCGTGCCGCATCGTGCCCGGTTCCGGCGCGATTGTGATCACCGGGCCGCCCGCCGACATCGTGGCGGTCGGCGGCTACCGCTTCGTCGTTGCGAAATTGCAGGAAGCCGTGTCGCGGATCGATCCGTCCGCCATGATCGCCGCCTTCCCGGACGCCTTGACGGGGCAGCGGATCGCGGGCGCCGCGGTCGCGCGCGATGAGATCCAGCAGGCGCTTGCGGCGCTCGGTCTCAGCCCGCTGGTGGTGAACGCGTTCCAGCCGCGGCGGCGGGGCGAAGCCCGCGATGCCGCATGACCCCGCTCACAGGCGGGAAGTTGAGCGGATTCAATGAGACGCCATCGCAGGCTGCGAACGCACGTTAGGTGACGTTTGGTGGCTATTTGGTGTAATATGGTTTCGAAGCGGCAGGCGTCGGAGACCAATTAAATCGGTAGTCGAGGCCGACGCGAAAAACGTCTCCTGAGAAGCCGACCGTCTCCGGCACTCCGGGGACCGCATTAAAAAGCGACGCATGCCCCAGGTCGACATGAAGGTATTCAAACTTCAACGAAACATTTTGATAAAGCAACGTCTCCAGGCCGGCACCAGCGGACCACCCTGAGAGAAAGCTCGCCCCCGAGGCGCCGGCGAGGGCATCCCAGCCACGGAGTTCGCCGCCCGCATAGCCACCGGTGCCGTAGATGAGCCAGTTGGGCGTGAGCGCATAGCCCAGGCGACCGCGAGCGCTAGCAAGCGACTGCATATCCGTTCCGCACGGATGAGGGCGCGGGCTCGTAGGACCGCAGACGGCGGAGCTTCCGCTCAGGTCGGCCCACGAGAAGTCCCCGGTAAGCCCAAGAACCCACGGGCCAGCCTGCCAGGCATTGTACGTGACCCCCCCGCCGAAAAGGCCTCCATTCATTCGATAGGACCCATTGAGCGGTGGGGGCGCGGCCGCGACCACCGGACAGGTTCCGAAGAAGGAGCATGGGACCCCCGAGTTGGTTTGCGATGATGTCGCCGTGCCACCTCCGCCGGAGATGCCGACAGACCAGCCGGTCCAATCGGCCGCACCGGCGCAGCCCGCAGTGGCAACGACCGCGATCGGCAATGCCGACAGACGAATCAATACCGAAAGGAAAAGACGATTCAAGGAATGCCTCCTTGATGAGATCCCATCAAATATACGGGGAAATAATTGCTGGCGGCAATGCGATGATCGACAATAAACACAGTTAAGTCACGCACCAAACACAGTTAAGTGACGCACCGTTGCTCTCGGGTTACACTCCTGCCGCGTCATGATCGTTCGAGGTATTGAATTACGCACGGGCACCGATGGCGAGAGCGGGTTCCGCCTTGTGTTTCAGGCGCGCCGTCGGGCTGGGCTTGGCTGGACCTGGCCGAGCTTGTCCCGACCATCTCGATCTTGCGCCAATGCCGGGCACCGGCAACTTGCCGCGGCGAGGTTGCGGCGCCGTCATGCCACCCCTATGATACGAACGTCATAAAGGACCGGCGCCGGGCCGTTCCCGCTCGCTCAAATCAGTGAAAAATCATGCTTCGAGGTCTGCGCAAAGCCTCCTCCGGTTGGGTCGGCAAAACCATCATGGCGATGGTTGTCGGCACCCTGATCATCGCGTTCGGCATTTGGGGCATCGGCGACATCTTCCGCGGCTTCGGAGTGTTCACGGTCGCCAAGGTCGGCGCCGCCGAGATCAGCATCGACCAGTTCCGCGTCCGCTACAATGAGCAGCTCCAGCAGCTCAGTCGCCAGCTCGGCCGGCCGGTCTCTCCGGAGCAGGCGCGCGCGTTCGGGGTGGAGCAGCAGCTCCTTGGGCAGATGATGGCCTATGCGGCGCTCGACGAGCGCGCCCGCAAGATGGGGCTCGCGGTGTCCGATTCCGACGTGATCAAGCGGATCACCCAGGACCCCTCGTTCCGCGGGTTCAACGGCCAATTCGATCAGCAGGTGTTCCTGCAGCGCATCCGCGATATCGGCTACACCGAGCAGCGCTTCATCCTGGAGCAGCGCCAGGGCACACTGCGCCGCCAGATCGCCGACGCGATCGGGGCCCAGCTTGCGACGCCCAAGGCCGCCGCCCAGGCGGTCGACTGGTACCGCGACGAGGAGCGCAGCATCGATTACGTGGTGCTCGACGCCGCCAAGGCGGGCGACATCCCGCCGCCGACACCTGAGCAGCTCGCGGCCTATTTCGAAGAGCACAAGTTCTCGTTCCGGGCGCCCGAATACCGCAAGGTGTTCCTGATGACGGTGTCCCAGGAGGCGATCGCCGGCACCATCGAGGTGAGCGACGAAGACGCCAAGCGCGCCTATGAGGACCGCCTCAGCCGCTTCCAGACCCCGGAGCGGCGCGAAGTCCAGCAGATCGTGTTTCCCAATGCCGAGGAGGCCCAGAAGGCCGCGGCCCGCCTCGGCGAAAGCCTCACGTTCGAGGACCTCGCTAAGGAACGCAACCTCTCCGACAAGGACATCGATCTCGGCACCGTCACCAAGGCCGACATCATCGATCCGGCGGTGGGCACTGCCGCGTTCGGCCTTGCCGAGGGCACCGTCAGCCCGCCGGTCAAGGGCATGTTCGGCTCCGCCATCGTGCGCGTGGTCAAGATCGAGCCGGGCTCGACCAAGGCGTTCGCCGACGTCGAGGCCGATCTCAAGCACGACATCGCGCTTGATCGCGCCAAGGCCGAGATCAACAAGATCCGCGACAAGGTCGACGAGGAGTTCGGCGGCGGCGCGCGGCTCGACGAGATCGCCGCCAAGCTGATGATCCCGTTGCGCACCATCGCGGCGGTCGACCGCTCGGGCCGCGCGCCGGACGGCCAGCCGGTCGGCGACCTGCCGGCCGGGGTCGACGTCATCAACGCCGCCTTCGCGACCGACATCGGCAACGAGAACGATCCGCTGCAGCTCAGGACCGGCGGCTACGCGTGGTTCGACGTCGCCGAGATCACGCCGTCCCGCGAACGCAAGCTCGACGAGGTCAAGGACCAGGTCGAGGCGCGCTGGCACGAGGACGAAGTCATCAAGCGGCTGGACGCCAAGACCACCGAGATCCTGGACAAGCTCAAGTCCGGCACCGCGCTCGCCGATGTCGCCGTCGCCGACGGCCTCAAGGTCGAGACCAAATGGGGCCTCAAGCGCCAGGGCACCGGCATGCTCCCGCCGCGCGTCCTCACCGAGGTGTTCCGCATCAACAAGGACGCGATCGGCAGCGCCGAAGGCCAGAACGCCACCGAGCGCTACATCTTCCGCGTCACCGACATCAAGGTGCCGAGTTTCGATGCCGCCTCGGCGGCCGCCAAGCCGATCTTCGATCAGCTCAAGACCTCGTATATCGACGAGCTCTTGACCCAGTACGTGACACGCCTGGAGACGGACCTCGGCACCGACATCAACCAGGCCGCCATCGGCCAGGCGGTCGGCCGCACCGCCCCGAATTAGGATGAGATGCACACCATGCGTAGGGTGGGCGCGCTTAGCTATGCCCATCCTACGGTTGATTCCACTCGATCGAAATCCACTCCAGTGTTGTGTTTCTGACGTTTGATTCCATCTGTCATCGCCCGCGCAGGCGGGCGATCCAGTAGCCACCGACTTTGATGCGCGCGCGGCATTCACCTCTCACACAGGGCTACTGGATGCTCCGCCTTCGCGGAGCATCCAGTGAGGAATTGGATCGAACCGTCAGAGACGAAACACTAGAGCGCACCCTCAAACGACTTCAGGTCCCATTCGCGGCCATGCAGATCGAACCTTCCGCCGCCGCATTCGCGGCCGAATATGCGCGCGGCGTGGTCCAGGTGGTGTGGACCACGCTGGTTGCCGACCTGGAGACGCCGGTATCGGCTTTCCTCAAGACCGGCGCCGACAAGCCGCTGAGCTTTCTCCTCGAGTTGGTCGAGGGCGGCGCCGTGCGCGGGCGCTATTCGATTATCGGCCTCGATCCCGACGCGGTGTGGCGCGCGCGCGGGGCCACGGCGCAGATCAACCGCGCGGCGCTGACCGATCGCGACGCCTTCACGGCGTGCCCGCAGCCGCCGCTCGCGGCGCTGCGCGCCTTCATCGACGAGAGCCGCATCCGCCTGCCCGACGGCCTGCCGCCCATGGCGGCCGGCGTGTTCGGCTATCTCGGCTACGACATGGTGCGGCTGATGGAGGAGTTGGCGCCGCCCAATCCCGACCCGATCGGCATTCCGGACGCCGTCTTGGTGCGGCCGACCGTGGTGATCATCTTCGACTCGGTGCTCGACACCCTCACCGTGGTGACGCCTGCGCGCCCGGTCGCGGGCGTAACGGCGCCGGCCGCGCTCGCCCGCGCGCTCGATCGGCTCACCGCCGTGGTCGACGCCCTCGACAAGCCCCTCGCCCGCGAGCCGGCGAGCGATGCCGCGCTCCAGGCGGCGCTCCACATCGCGCCCGGCTCAAACACCACGCCCGCCGAATACCACGCCATGGTGGCGCGGGCGAAGGAGTACATCGCGGCCGGCGACATTTTCCAGGTGGTGCTGGCGCAGCGCTTCGAGGCGCCGTTTGCGCTCCCGCCGTTCGCGCTCTATCGCGCGCTGCGCCGGGTCAATCCGGCGCCATTTTTATTCTATCTCGATTACGCGGGCTTCGCGGTCGCGGGATCGAGCCCGGAAATCCTGGTGCGCACCCGCGGCGACACCGTGACGATCCGCCCGATCGCCGGCACCAGGCCGCGCGGGCCGACGCCCCACGAGGACAAGGCGCTGGAGGACGAACTCCTCGCCGATCCGAAGGAGCGCGCCGAGCACCTCATGCTGCTCGACCTCGGCCGCAACGACGTCGGCCGTGTCGCCGCCATCGGCACCGTCACGGTCACCGACCAATTCTTCATCGAACGCTACAGCCAGGTGATGCACATCGTCTCCAACGTCGAAGGCAAGCTCGATCGGCGCCACGACGCCCTCGATGCGCTGGCGGCAGGCTTCCCAGCCGGCACCGTCTCGGGCGCCCCGAAAGTGCGCGCCATGCAGATCATCGACGAACTGGAAAAGGAAAAGCGCGGCCTCTATGCCGGCTGCGTCGGCTATTTTTCCGCCGCCGGCGACATGGACACCTGCATCGTGCTGCGCACCGCCCTCGTCAAGGACGGCCGCATGTACGTCCAGGCCGGCGCCGGCATCGTGGCGGATTCCGATCCGGCGAGCGAGCAGCAGGAATGCATCAACAAGGCGAAGGCGCTGTTCCGCGCGGCCGAGGAGGCGCGCCGGTTTGCGAGCGGGGCTCGGAAGGGGCAGTAGGACCAACGTACCTAGAGCATGTTCCGATGCGATCGAATCACCTTTCCACCGTCATGCCCGCGCTTGTCGCGGGCATCCACGTCTTAGCGGTTTTGCACTTTCAAAGGCGTGGATGGCCGGAACAAGTCCGGCCGCGGCACCGCGGTGGGTCGCGGGCAAATGCGGGTCGGTATAAGGGGATTGGCCGGAGCCTCGCGAGGTTACCGGCCATGGCGAAAAACGGCGAATTGTGCTTTGGGCAATTGGTTGCGTCTCAATTTGACTGTGGCGAAGGAAATTTCTCACGCGATGCAGACCTGCACCCCACGAGAAGCGCTGCTATAAATGAGAATGTTCCTGCGATAACGAGCAGCATGTAGCAATTTTCAGAAATGTGTCCGTAGATCGGTAGGGTTCTCAGTCCTAAAACCAGCCAGGTGAGGACAACGAAATCACTAAATGCGATAGTAATTTTCGACGCTGAATATCGGGCGGCTCCCCACCATCCACTTCGTACTAGAATTTCAACGTTTGAGAAGAGAGGTGCACCAAGTGCCTCTTTCTCAATACTGGCGACTTTTCGCTCCCAGGCTTCGTACCAATATTTGCTGCCGCGATTTATCAAGGTCCAAGCTGTGCTGCACACCAGGCCAAAGCAGGTCACAAGTTGCGCGGGTGTTTCATCCGCCTTTTCATACAGAGTACCGTAGGCCACAAATGCCACCGCAATGAAACCCCAGAAGAATACGGAACGCTTCCAAAAGTTGTCGATTTCCGCTTTGTAAAAGTCTGCCGCATATTTTAAGAGATCCTTCTTCTGTTCCGGTGTTGCGCTTGAAATATCAAGCCGAGGCATAGCGTCCCTCCCGAATTGCCAAGCAGGAGCTTATCAGGCATACCGAGAGGATCGAAGGGCGAAAAAAGTCCAGCCGACGTGATCGGCAACGCCGCTAATGTCACGCGTATCTTGACTAGTGAGACTGAGAACTCGTCCCCGACTGACGCGGAATTCGCGCGCGAACTTGAAGCGTGGCGCACCGGCATATATCGGCTTACCGATAGCGCGCGCACGGCGATCCAGAAGTCGCGGGCGAGCGTATACGCTCCCACCCAGGAAATGGACGACTACTGGAAACGGCATGACATCGGATGAGGGTCCAATATCGCAGGCAAGCGCGCGCTGATATCGATGAAATCAGGCACTGTCCGACGCCACGCAGAACCCCGCCCTTCCCGCCCGCCTTGACCCCCCACCGAGCCGCCGTTACAGCAATGTCGTTGCGAGCGGGATGGCCGCAATCCCGGCCATGATGAGGCAGCACCGCGTCATGATCGTCCTCATCGACAACTACGACAGCTTCACCTTCAACCTCGTCCACTATCTCGGCAGCCTAGGCGCGCAGGTCGAGGTGCATCGCAACGACAAGATCGCCGCGGCCGAGGTGGTCGCGGCCGATCCCGATGCGATCGTGCTGTCGCCGGGGCCATGCACGCCCAACGAGGCCGGGATCTGTCTCGATCTCATTGCGGCAGCGGCGCTCACCATTCCGGTGCTGGGAGTCTGCCTCGGCCACCAGGCGATCGGCCAGGTGTTCGGCGGGCACGTGGTGCGCGCGCCGGTGCCGGTGCACGGTAAGGTGTCCGAGATGAGCCATCGCGGCGAAGGGGTCTTTCGCGGCATCAACGGACCGTTCCGCGCCACCCGCTATCATTCCCTTGTGGTCGATCGCGCCACCATGCCGGACGATCTCGCCGTCACGGCCGAGACCGACGACCGCCTCGTGATGGGGCTTGCGCACCGCCGGCTGCCGGTGCATGGCGTCCAGTTCCACCCGGAAAGCATCGCCTCCGAGCACGGCCACCTGATCCTGAAGAACTTCCTCGACATCGCATCGGACTGGAACGCCGCGACCGGCCGGCGACGGGCGCATTGAAAGGGGCACCATGGTCGAGATCAAGGCGCTGATCGGGCAGATTGCGTCCGGCGCGGCGCTGTCGCGGGAGACCGCCTACGAAGCGTTCGACAGCATGATGTCGGGCGAGGTGACGCCGTCGCAGATCGGCGGGCTGCTGATGGGCCTGCGGGTGCGCGGCGAAACCGTCGACGAGATCACCGGCGCCGTCACCGCCATGCGGGCCAAGATGCTCGCCGTGGTGGCGCCGGACAATGCCATCGACGTGGTCGGCACCGGCGGCGACGCCTCCGGCTCGTTCAACATCTCGACCTGCGCGGCCTTCGTGGTGGCTGGGGCCGGCATACCGGTCGCCAAGCACGGCAATCGCGCGCTGTCGTCGCGCTCGGGCTCCGCTGACGTGCTCACCGCGCTCGGCGTCAAGATCGACATTCCGCCGGACGTCATCAGCACCTGCATCAGCGAGGCCGGCATCGGCTTCATGTTCGCGCCGGCGCACCATCCGGCGATGAAGCATGTCGGGCCGACGAGGGTCGAGCTCGGCACCCGCACCATCTTCAATCTGCTCGGCCCGCTGTCGAACCCGGCCGGCGTCAAGCGGCAGATGGTCGGCGTATTCTCGCGCCAATGGGTCGAGCCGCTCGCCCATGTGCTCAAGAACCTCGGCTCCGAGCGCGCCTACGTGGTGCACGGCTCCGACGGCCTCGACGAGATCACGACGTCGGGCCCGACCGCGGTCGCGGCGCTGGAGCATGGCGTGGTGAAGAACTTCGAGATCGCCCCCGAGGATGTCGGCATGCGCCGGGTCAAGCCGGAGGCGCTGCGCGGCGGCGACGCCGCCACCAACGCGGCCGCCCTCAAGGCGGTGCTGGAAGGCCGCAAGAGCGCCTATCACGACGTGGCCGTGCTCAACGCGGCGGCGGCGCTGGTGGTAGCCGGCATTGCGAAGACGCTCGCCGACGGTGTTGCGCTGGCGCAGAAGTCGATCGATTCCGGCGAGGCGGAAGGATGCCTCGACCGGCTGATCGCGGTATCGAATGGGTAGCACGGCAGCTCTCACGATTCGATCCAATTTTGCGGTGTCATGCTCCGCGAAGGCGGAGCATCCAGTAACCCCGGTACGAGAGGTCAACACGGTGCGCAAAGCAAAGTCCGGTGGTTACTGGATCGCCCGCCTGCGCGGGCGATGACACCGTGGGAATAGCTCGTTAGAAACCACAATAGGGACGCACGACTACTGCGTGTGCGCATGCGAGGTTTCTTTGACAGTGCGTATCAATTGGATTCCGGACCAAACTCAATGACCGACATCCTCACCCGCATCGAGGCGTACAAGCGCGAGGAGATCGCCGCGGCCAAGCAGTTGTGGTCGCGCGCCGCGCTCGAAGGCATCGCCAAGGATGCGCCGGCGCCGCGCGGATTTTTGGCCGCGATCGAGCGGCGCGTTGCGGCCGGCCAATACGCGCTGATCGCCGAGATCAAGAAGGCGAGCCCGTCGAGAGGGCTGATCCGCGTCGACTTCGATCCTCCGGCACTGGCGCGGGCCTATGAGGCCGGCGGCGCGACGTGCCTGTCGGTGCTCACCGATGCGCCGTCGTTCCAGGGCGATCCGTCGCATCTCGTGGCGGCACGCGGCGCGAGCGGCCTGCCGGTGCTGCGCAAGGATTTCATGTACGACCCCTATCAGGTAGTCGAGGCACGCAGCTTTGGCGCCGACTGCATTCTCATCATCATGGCGGCGCTCGATGACGGCGCCGCCGCCGAGATCGAGGCCGCGGCGTTCGCGTTCGGCATGGACGTGCTCCTCGAGGTGCACAACGAGGCCGAGATGGAACGGGCGCTGCGGCTCAAATCGCGGCTCGTCGGCATCAACAATCGCGATCTCAAAACCTTTGTCACCTCGCTCGACGTGGCGGAGCGCCTCGCCCCGCTGGTGCCGCGCGACCGCGTCGCGGTCGGCGAAAGCGGCATCTTCGCGCCGGCCGACCTGGCGCGGCTCGCAGCCGCCGGAATCGCGACCTTCCTGGTCGGCGAAAGCCTGATGCGCCAGGCCGACGTCACTGCAGCGACGCGCGCGCTGCTCGCCCGCAGCCCGGCGGTCGACGCGCGCGCCGCGGCAGCGCGCTGAGATGGCGGCAAAGCTCACCCATATCGATCGCGGCGGCGCCGCCCGCATGGTTGACGTGTCGGACAAGCCTTCGACCGAGCGGGTCGCGGTGGCGGCGGCCTTCGTGCGCATGAGCGCTGCGACGCTCGAACTCGTGCTCTCCGGCAATGCCAAAAAGGGCGATGTGCTCGGCGCCGCCCGCATCGCCGGCATCATGGCGGCCAAGAAGACCCATGAGTTGATCCCGCTGTGCCATCCGCTTGCCATTACCAAGGCGGAGATCGAGATCACGCCCCAGCAGGGGCCGCCCGGTCTCGTGGTGCAGGCGACCGTCAAGGTGACGGGCCAGACCGGCGTCGAGATGGAGGCGCTGACGGCGGTGTCGGTTGCCTGCCTCACGGTCTACGACATGATCAAGGCCGTGGAGCGCGGCGTGACGATCGGGAATATCCGGCTGATCGAGAAGCGCGGCGGCAAGTCCGGCCACTACCAGGCGCCGCAATCTCCACGGCCCAAGCGAAAGGCTTAAGCCATGGCGATGCTCTCGGTCGCCGACGCGCTCGCGATGGTGCTCGCCGACGCGGCGCCGCTGCCGGCGGAAGAGGCGGCGCTGGTCGACGCCTGCGGCCGCGTGCTCGCCGCCGATCTTGCGGCCCTGCGCACGCAGCCGCCGGCCGACGTCTCCGCCATGGACGGCTATGCGGTGCGCGCTGCCGACGTGACGGCACCGGCGCGGCTGAACGTGATCGGCGAAGTGGCGGCCGGGCGGCCGTTCGACCGCGAGATCGGCCCCGGCGAAGCGGCGCGCATTTTTACCGGCGGCGTGGTGCCGGGCGGTGCCGATACCGTGGTCATCCAGGAAATCACCACGCGGGACGGCGACATCGTCGCCATCAATCGGCCGGAGACGAAGGGCCGCAATGTCCGTCCCCAGGGGCTCGATTTCAAAGCGGGCGCGACGCTCATCGCCAAGGGCCGGCGGCTGACCGCGCGCGACGTTGCACTCGCCGGCGCCATGAACCACGCCGCCGTGCCGGTACATCGGCGTCCCCGCATGGCGGTGCTCGCCACCGGCGACGAACTGGTGACGCCCGGCACGCCCCCTGCCCCCGGCCAAATCGTCTCCTCGAACGCATCGGCGCTGCTTGCGATCGCCCGGCACGAAGGCGCCGACGCCATCGATCTCGGCATTGCACCGGACCGCCTCGACGCCACCATCGCGGCGGTGCGCCGCGCCCGCGCGGCCGGCATCGACGTGCTGGTGACGACCGGCGGCGCGTCGGTCGGGGATTACGATTTCGTCCAGCAAGCGTTCGCGGCCGAAGGCATGGCGCTGTCGTTCTGGAAGGTCGCGGTGCGGCCCGGGCGGCCGCTGATTCACGGGCGGCTCGACGGCATGCAGGTGCTGGGATTGCCCGGCAATCCGGTGTCGTCGTTCGTGTGCTCGGTGCTGTTCCTGGTGCCGCTGCTGCGGCGTTTGGCCGGGCGCGACGACGTTTCGCTGCCGATCAAGCAGGCGAAGCTCGGTTGCGCGCTCCCCGCCAACGACGAGCGAGCCGACTACATGCGGGCGACGCTTACGACCGGCCCCGGCGGCGAGAGGATCGCGACGCCGTTTCGCAACCAGGACAGCTCCATGCTGGCCCCTCTCGCCCACGCCGACTGCCTGGTCATTCGCGAGCCGTTCGCCCCGGCGGCCGCCGAAGGCGCACTTTGCGGCATCGTCAATCTTCAATTTTGATCAATAACGATGTTTGGGCGCGTTCCTGTCCAGCGGCGGCGGAGTTGTCTGCGGCCACCGGGACGGTGCGTCGGTGGCTTTGGTCAATGTGCTGGGCCGGGCCCCAATGAATGATCGAGTGGCCGAATCGAATGGGCACGGGGCTCGCTGGCGTGATCTCTTCTTCCCTGCCGCCAAATACAACCAGTATGGTAGTCGGATAAAAACACGTCTGCGGCACCTGCCGGAACCGCCGAACCGGCGCAAGCGAAGCATTTCGTTCCCGAAGCCGGGCAAGATACGCGCAAGGTTCCAAAGCCGCCGCTCGTATCCGAAACTGCCCGATCGGCTCATAGGAGGTGGCAATGCTCGCCTGGATCGCGCGTTTACTTTTGGCTTTGGCGGCTCCGATCACCGGGTGGTTCGTAGCGAAGGACTCGACCAATTTCGGCGTCGTTCAAATGATGGTGGCTGCGATTATCTTAGCGATCATATGTTTTATCTTTGCGTTCTGGCCGGAGCGTTGGTCTCATTTCATCAACCGCATCGGCAAGTCGCGGTAAGTCCCCCATGCCGTTGAACAGGGCCAAGCTTGCAGCCTCAGTCACTGGTCCTGGGCTTCCGTGATTGCCCCATCTATCAATCTTCAATTTTGATGATCAATTGGATTGTTCACTGGAAATTAAATGGTTGCGGAACACATATGGAACGGATAGTGTCTGTTCATGATTTGTTTTGGGTGCCGGTTCGCTTGTTCTCTTTGGGCACCCGTTCGCAATGATGGGTCGGACGCTAGGCGTTTGCGGCGGTTCGCGACGCAAGTTCAGGGCGGCGACCCCGGGGGAGACCTAAAGGCATGTTGACGCGCAAGCAATATGAACTGCTCCGCTTCATCCACGAGCGGGTGAAGGAATCCGGCGTCCCGCCGTCCTTCGATGAGATGAAGGAAGCACTCGATCTTCGTTCCAAGTCAGGCATCCACCGCCTGATCACGGCGCTGGAGGAACGCGGCTTCATTCGCCGGCTGCCGAACCGCGCGCGTGCCATCGAGGTGATCAAGCTGCCCGAATCGGTCGGTCACGGCGTCGCCACCAACGGACGCTCGCGGGGGTTCGTCCCGAGCGTCATCGAAGGCAATCTGGGGCGGGTACGACCGCCCTCTCCGGACGAGGACAATACCCGCTCGATCGCGGTGCCGGTGATGGGACGCATCGCCGCCGGCACGCCGATCGAGGCGCTCCAAAACAAGAGCAGCGTCATCAATATGCCGCCCGATCTTCTCTCGGCAGGCGAACACTTTGCCCTCGAAGTGCGCGGCGATTCGATGATCGAGGCCGGCATCCTGGACGGCGACATCGCGGTTATCAAGAAAAGCGAGGCCGCCGACACCGGCGACATCGTGGTCGCCCTCATCGACGAGGAGGAAGCGACCCTCAAGCGTTTCCGCCGCCGCGGCGCCTCGATTGCGCTGGAGCCCGCCAACACCTCCTATGAGGTCCGCATCCTGCCGCCCAACCGCGTGCGCATCCAGGGTAAGCTGGTGGGGTTGTTCAGAAGGTATTGAGCGGATTGCTTCCGACCTCGGGCAATCGTGGTCATGGCCGGTCTTGTGCCGGCCATCTCAATTCGCAGGGCGCTGTCCCCTCCTTTCGAGGTCGCCAGGACAAGCCTGGCGCGGCTATGTTCTGGAGACTGGCCGATGTGCTGCGCGACACCAATGAAATCGACATCAAGATGGGGTCGGGCGTCGAGGTCGCGCACCGAGCTTGATTTCGTCTCCGATACCCTGCGACGAGCGCGGCAACGACGAGTCGTAGTTGAGAGTTTGGATACGACCTCGGCGATACGGTAATCGGAGCGCGGAGCCACGGCAGAACGCGGAAGAGCGGCGACCGCGCGGCTCACTCGGCCGCTTACACCGGGACGCCGGGCTCAGCCGGTTCTAGCGCTGGTCTTTGGAGATGTCGACCGGAGTAAAAACCGCCCTGCAAGCCGGGCTCAAACTCGCCTTCTTGACCGTCAAGCACGCAACGATGTGGTCGACGTTGGGAATTTCGGAACTGCACAGCCGAAACACATCAGGGGCGCAGGCGGCTTGCTGCTGGTTTGTGCCGAGAGCGAAGCCGGCGCTCGAGCAGAAAGATAATAGGGTGGCACCTATCGCAACCGGGCAGGCTACGTTGCGGAAATCGGGGAAGTGCATTTTGACCTCCTTCGATGCGGGCAGCCTCGCGGTGTCGAGCAGCCCCGATTATCGTTAGTCTCAGGTAAATAGAATTTGGTTCAATGGATTGGTGCCGATGCGCGGCGGATTGGGGAACTATTTGATGTGGTGGCTGACACATCGGCACTCTGGAATTGGAACGGGCATGTTTGAACCGTTTGAGGGCCGTCACGTAGTCTCATTTGGCGCGCGCCAATGCGCCCACACCAAGTGGGAGAATCGATATGGCAAAAGCACCTGTACTTCCGGTCAATGAATACACCGGACCGTCTTTTGAGGGCTTCGCTTTCACCTTGACCAATCCCGGTGATCCGGGTGGAAAGCCTGAATACTAAACATCAAAACGCAATTTCCGTCGGCAAATTACACCGCAATCGTCGAAGGTACTTGGTCCGGGTCCGGAATGGGAACGGGGTCCGGGGCGGCCCAGCCGAAAGATATCGATAGCGGGCGAATTATCGACAACTCATCGAGTAATAATGAGTTGTTGTTCACGTTCGAATACCAGAATAGCAACTCAGGACCTGTCACCGGAAATCCCGGCACGAGCTATTTCGGCGGCGATCTTTCCTTTCACAATGGATACCTCGTCGGCAGGGCCATTGTCCCAGCAAGGTGGACCCTCAACGGCGGGGTGACCACAGAGGACGGGGACGGCAACGTCCTCGACAAGGGTCCGGGTATCGTTTCGGGCCTGGTGATCGTCTGATCGATCCGCGGTTCGAGCTTCGAAAAAGCTTCACTCCTCCGCATCGACATCCGGCCCGGGCGGCGTTGCGTCGCGCGGGTCTTGTTGCGGCGTCGATGTGCGTGCGCGAGGCGGCGCCGATCGGCTGCGCGCCCAGGGACGGTCCTGACCTTCGGGCCTCGCCGCGGTTCGATCGAAGCTGCCGTCGTGGTAGGTGAGCGCGGTCGCGCCGCCGGCGCGCAGAGCGCGGCGGTCGATCACGGTGGCGGTGCAGTCGGGCGGCGCGATCCGCAGCGTCACCATCAGGGCGGCGCGGGCGCAGTCGTCGGCGATGGCCGCGGCGGTCCGCGTCACCGCGACCGCGGCGCCGTCGGCGAGCCGTGCGACGCAGCCGTCCGGATCGCAGGCAAAGCCCGACGCCACCGCACGATCGGTCGCCAAGCGTTCGTCAGCGTCGGCGGCAAGCCACTCGCGCACCGACAACGTATCGCTGCCGAACTTGATCGCGGACAGCCGCCCGTCGACACCACGCACCGCGACCACATCGCCGCCCGCGGATACCAACACGTCGGGCCGCGCCGCCATCATGGCGGCGGCGACCCCCAACAGGGCGACCGCCACGCCGGCGAAGCGCAACGGACTGCGCAGCAGGCAGACGATGATGAGGCCGCCGGTCGCAAACAGCACCGCCCCGATCCCGAACGCCGGAACCCGTCCGACGGCGCCCGGCAGGTGCGCGACCCACAAGGCGACGATGATCATCCAATCGATGCCGACGCCCATCAGCCGCCACAGCGGCGCGTCGAAGCCGAACGGCATGGCCAGCAGTGCCAGCAGGCCGGCCGGCATCGACACCGCGGAAATCACCGGCATGGCAAACAGGTTCGCCAGCAGGCCGTAGGGCGCCATGCGATGAAAATGGAAGGCCGCATACGGCATGGTGGCAAGCCCGGCGACCAACGAGGCGGTGATGAGCAGGATGACTTCGCGGGCTCCCCACAGCGCAAGGCGGGCCCCGATGGAGGTGTCGGCGCCGGCGCTCGCCCACGGAATGCCGCGCTCATAGGCGGCAATCAACGCCAACGTGGCGGCAAACGACATCTGGAAGCTCGGGTGGACGACGGCCTGCGGCACCAGCAGCATGACGGCAAAGGCCGCGACCGCGATGGTGCGCATGGTCATGGTCGGACGGTCCACCATGACGCCGACCAGGACCACGGCGGCCATGATATAGGACCGCTGGGTCGCGACCTCGGCGCCCGACAGGACAAGGTAGAACGTCGCCGCCGCCAGCGCCGCGAACGCCGCCCACTTCTTGATCGGGTAGCGCAGCGCAAGACCGGGAATGAGCGCCAGCACGGCGCGCACCAGGAAGAATACGACGCCGGCAACGAGCGCCATGTGATAGCCCGACACGGACAGCACGTGCCCGACGCCCGATATGAACATGGCGTCGAATACGGCGCTCGTCAGCGCATCGCGCTTCCCGGTAATGAGGGCCGACGCGATGGCCCCGGTGTCACCCTTCAGGGCGGCGCGGATGCGGCCGTCGATGGTGTCGCGCAGGCCCTCGACCGCGGTCATGAAGCGCAGCGACAAACCCGGCTCGGCGGGCGGCGCCTCGATGGCGATCTTGCCGGACGCGAGGCCGGTCGCACCGATGCCCTGGAAATAGAGTTCGCGGGCGAGATCATAGCCGCCCGGACGGAACGGCGATGACGGCGGATTGATGCGCGCCTTGAGGACGACGAACGCGCCGACCGCGGGCGCCGTGCCCTTGCGCACCGAGATACGGATGCGCTCCGGCCGGTCGGTGAGCCGGCCGCCTTCGTAGGCGCTGACATGCACGACGATGCGGTCGCTGCGCTCGAGCTCTTCGCGGCGTTCCACGAAGCCCCTGAGCGTGACCCCATAGGCGGGCGCGCCCAGGATGACGTGATCGACCAGGCGGCTCTTGACGGTTGCGGTCGCGAAGCCGGATGTGATGGCGGCAACGGCGAGCGTGACCGGAAAGGCGACCGGCCGCGCCCGTGCCAAATAGGCGGCCACGACCGCGAGCGCCGCCACCGCCGCCGTCACCCACCAAACCGGCTCGCGCTCGGCGGTGAAATAAAGCGCGATGCCGAACCCGAATCCGACCGGCAGCCACGGCATCAGCCGCCCCGGCGCCACCTCGGCAACCGCCCACTGCCGCAACACCGCGGCAATCGGACCAGCGATGCCCGGCAGCGGGCGCAGCCACGGCACCGCCGCCGCTCCCGGCTGCGGCCACGTGCTGGCCCGCCCTTGGGCCTGATGCTGATCCGCCATCGGCGTCCCCGCCCTCGCCGGGCGAGCTTAGCGCGAATTTCGACCGATGGTAATCTGGGCAACGGCGCCGAGCATCCGGTCCTGTGTCCGGGGCGCTGACAAGGTCGACCTGACTTCGTATTGTCGGCGCCGTCGGCTATAGTCCGACGCTCATCACCGCGGGGGTTACGGCATGACTGTTTTTCGCAATCGCGTTGCGCTCCTCGCGGCGGGTTTCGCCGTCGCGTCCGCCGGCCTCCTCTCGCACGGCGCCATTGCGGCCGAATACCTGCTGATGCCCAACCCCGGCACCGTGCAGATCGCTAATTTCAATGCCGCGACCCCGCCGGTGCTGCGCGTCGAATCCGGCGATATCGTTACCATCGAAACCTCGCTCTCCCTCGACCCCGACGCGATCGATCAATCGGGCGTGGTACCGCCCGGCGATGTCCCCGCCTACACCCGCGACATCTTCCGCGTGATCCGCGAACGCGGGCCCCACATTCTCACCGGGCCGGTCTACGTCAACGGGGCGATGCCGGGCGACGTGCTCGAAGTTCGTATTCTCGATATCGAACTCGCGCTCAACTACGGCTTCAACACCCAGCGTCCCTACACCGGCGCACTGCCCGAGGAGTTTCCGGGACTATTTCAACGCGTCATCCCGATCAACCGCGAGGCCAAGACGTCCGAGATCGCACCGGGCGTCGTGGTGCCGGTGACCCGGCCGTTCTTCGGCACCATGGGGTTGGCGCCGCTACCCTCGATGGGTCGCATCAGCAGCGGGCCGCCCGGAATCGCACACCGGCAATATCGACAACAAGGACGTCGCCGCCGGCTCCACCCTCTTCATGCCGGTCTATGCGCCGGGCGGGCTGTTCTCGGTTGGTGATGCCCATGCGGCCCAGGGCCAGGGCGAGGTCGATCTTTCCGCGATCGAAACCGGCCTGCGGGGCAAATTCCAGTTCATCGTGCGCAAGGACATGAAGCTGACCTGGCCGCGTGCCGAAACGCCGACCCACTGGATCGTGATGGGCCTCAATCCGAGCCTGGAAGAGGCCATGAAAATGGCGGTGCGCGAAACCATCCTGTTCATCACCCAACGCTTCCCGAAACTTTCGCGCGAGGAGGCCTACATGATCGCGAGCATCGCGGTGGATTATCACGTCACCCAGGTGGTCGACGGCACCAAGGGCATCCACGGCATGATCCCGAAGGCGATCTTCGCCGCGCAATAGGCGCGCGATCTTCTCTTGTCACTTTCGCGTCGGATATTGCCGTATCCGGACGTTTGCCGCCGCAAGCGGGAAAGCCCGATTTCGCTTGGAAGCGATTTCGTTCGCATTCGATACGCGCTACAATACGTGCAATAAAAAAGCGTCAGGGAGGATCATCATGGGCATTCACAGCGATATTTCGCGACGGCATATGCTTGCCATGTCGGCGGCGGCCGGCGGGTCTCGCAATCGGCGGACTCGGGATTGGCGGCGCGACGGCGCAGGGCGCCAAGCGCATCGAGCAGCTTGATCCGGCGCTCGACAAGATCATCTCCAGCTCGGAACCGATCATCCAGATCGGCACCGGATTCGGTGGCCCGCTCGGACCGGCCGAAGGGCCGTTGTGGTGGAAGGAAGGCGGCTACCTCCTGTTCAGCGACATCCAGGCCAGCAAGCGCATGAAGTACACGCCTGGTCAGGGTGTGACGGTGTTCCAGGAGAACACCCACGGGGCGAACGGCCTCACCCGCGACCTCCAGGGCCGCTTGCTCGCCTGCGAGCACGAGACCCGCCGCGTCACCCGCCAGGAACTCGACGGCAGCATCACGGTGCTTGCCAACAGCTTCCAGGGCCAGCGCTTCAACCGCCCCAATGACGTGGTGGTGAAGGCCGATGGGGCGATCTATTTCACCGACCCGTGGACCAGCCCCGACATCCAGCAGCAATGGGACATGACGTTCGCGGGCGTCTACCGGCTCGCACCCGATCTCGGCAGTTTGACCCTGCTCGTCAACGATTTTCTGCTCCCCAACGGGCTCGCATTATCGCCGGACGAAAGCGTGCTTTACATCAACGATTTACGCCGCCGCCACATCCGCGCCTTCGACCTCGCTCCCAATGGAACGCTGGCGCGCCAGACCGACCGGGTGTTCGCCGATCTCGGCGGGGCGGAGTTGGGCGTGCCCGACGGCATGAAGGTGGATACGCTCGGCAACGTTTATTGCGGCGGCGCCGGCGGCATCTACATCCTCGACCCTAAGGGCAAGAAGCTCGGCCGCATCGTCCACGGCGAGCCGGCCACGACCAACATCGGCTTTGGCGGCAGCGACTGGAAAACCCTGTTCTTCACAACCCGTACCTCGCTGGGCTCCGTCAACCTGAAGGTGGCCGGCATTCCGGTTCCGGTGGCGAAGAAGGTGTAGCAACACAGATGGGGCGCCGGCCGCTCGCCGGCAGGCCATCCGGTTTCGCCGTTCCCCGCACGATGTGCCGGAAGACCGGCACGCCATGCGGGCCACAAAAATTCGCGGGAGGACAGCTCATGAGCATTCGTACCGGAATATCGCGTCGGCACATGATGGCGATGTCGGCCGCAAGTCTCGCATTCGGCAGCAGCGCGTCGGCGCAACAGCTGACCAAGCGAATCGACCAGTTCGACCCGGCGCTCGAGAAGATCATTTCAACCGCCGAGCCGATCCGTGACATCGCCGACGGCTTCGGCGGCCCGCTGGGACCAACCGAAGGGCCGCTGTGGTGGAAGGAAGGCGGCTACCTGTTGTTCAGTGACATCCAGGCCAGCAAGCGCATGAAATACACACCGGGCAAGGGCGTTACCGTGTTCCAAGAGAACACCCACGGGGCGAACGGCCTCACGCGCGACCTGCAGGGGCGGCTGCTCGCCTGCGAACACGAAACCCGGCGCGTCACGCGCCAGGAGCACGACGGCAGCATCACGGTGATCGCCAACAGCTTCCAGGGCCGCCGGTTGAACCGGCCAAACGACGTGATCGTGAAGTCCGACGGTTCGATCTACTTCACCGACCCGTGGAGCAGTCCGTCGGCGCCGGAGCAATGGGATTTGTCCTATTCCGGCGTCTACCGCATCACGCCTGACCTCGGCACCATGACGCTGTTGCTTGACGATATGATCTTCCCCAACGGCCTTGCCTTCTCGCCCGATGAAAGCGTGATCTATATCGACGACTTTCGGCGCGGCCATATCCGGTCCTTCGACCTCGCCCCCAATGGTACGCTGGCGAAGCAGACCGACCGGGTGTTTGCCGACCTGACGGGACCGGAGCCCGGCGGCCCCGACGGCATGAAGGTCGACACCGCCGGAAATATCTATTGCGGCGGCGCGGGGGGAATCTATATCCTTGATCCCAAGGGAAGGAAGCTCGGGCGCATCGTCCATGGCCAGCCGGCGACAACCAATATCGGCTTTGGCGGCGACGACTGGAAAACCTTGTTTTTCACCAGCCGAACCCATTTGGGTTCGGTCAACCTGAAGATCGCCGGAATTCCGGTGCCACCCCCGAAAAAAACCTGATGGGGAAGTTGCAATGAAATCTCAACTCGTCGCTTTGTTTGTGAGTGCAGGAGTCTTTGTGAGTGCGGGAGTCCTGGCAGCGGGCGGCACCGCTTGGGCTCATCACTCATTTGCCATGTTCGATGCCGCGCACCCGATCGAAATCTCCGGGACCGTGAAGGAGTTCAAGTTCGTCAGCCCCCACACCCTCCTGACCGTGACGGTCAAGGACAAGGACGGCGTCGCCAAGGATTGGATCCTCGAAGGCGGCGCGCCGGGGATGCTGGTCCGGGACGGGTTCACGTCGAAGACCCTGGTGCCCGGCGACGAGATCACGGCGACCATCAATCCGCTGCACAGCGGCGCCGACGGCGGCTCGTACCAGCCGGCGCTGGTCAAGTTCAAGGACGGCCGGCCGGTCACGACCCCACGATAACGCGCCGTCTGCCAAAAACACTGACGCGCAGGCCGGCTCGCATCCCGCCCTCGAACAAGAGGGTGGAAAGCGTCGATCGAGCCGAGCCGCCGCCACATGGGAGGAAATAAATGTTGTTCCGAAGTTTGATCGGATCGGTTGCGTTCGCCGCAGCTGTCGTCGCTGGTCCGGTTGCGGCTCAGCAGCCCTTCGACGAAGGCAAATATCCGGCCCTTGCGGGTCAGTGGCAAAGAGTCGGACCGCTCGGCGCCTACGACAACACCAAGCCGCCCGGGCGCGGCCAGCAGGCACCCTACACGCCGGAGTATCAGGCGATTTACGACGCCAATCTCGCCGAGGTGGCGCAGGGCAAATCGGGCGAGGACCCCGTCTATACGTGCATCCCGGAAGGCATGCCGCGGGCCATGACGCTGGTGCTGCCGATGGAAATCGCCATCACGCGCGGCACCACGTACATCCTGATGGAATATCTCAGCATGTTGCGCCGTATCTATACGGACGGCCGCGACTTCCCCACCGACATGGATCCCTCATGGATGGGGTATTCGATCGGCAAGTGGGTCGACGAGAATGGCGATGGACGCTTCGACGTGCTCGAAGTCGAGACCCGCAATCTCAAGCTTCCGCGCACCTTCGATCCCAGCGGACTGCCGGTGCACAAGGATGGCGAGATGGTGATCAAGGAGCGATTCTATCTCGACAAGGCGAACCCGGACATCCTCTACGACCAGATCACCACCTTCGACCACTCGCTCACTCACCCCTGGACCATCGTGCGGACGATGCGTCGCGAAAAGAAGCCGATCTGGGTCGAATCGATCTGCGCCGAGGGCAACGTGCATGTCAGCATCGGCGGCGAACACTACATGCTCGGCGGCGACGGCCTCCTGATTCCGTTCTGGAAGGGGCAGCCCGCACCGGATTTGAAGCACTTCAACGAACCGAAGAAATGATGGCGCGGTCGCCACAGTAAATGCCGTTGCCCGGATGAGCGGTCGCCGCTTCGCGGCCGCCACATCCGGGACGGCTTCTGCGGTTACGCGCCTCCATCCCCGGATGTCGTTTCGCTCATTCGGACGACGAGGCCGCCGACGCCTCTCTTGCTCATTCAGCCATTATCCTTGCGATTCACTCCGGCAGGCCTCCGACGATCCAGATGCGGTATTTCGCCGGTGAATCCCGCCAGGCGCGCGCCTCAGCGCGGGTCGGTGATGCGGCCCTGGAACAGGATGGCCCCGGAGACGTCGTCCACCAGGTAGAACAGGAACGGACGATCGACCCGGAACGCCTCGGGCGGCTGGGGTAGCGGCATTGCCGAGGCGGTCGTCATTACGGCGCCGGTCGCGGCGGCGGCTTCGGTGGATTCCTCGCTGACGTCGATCACGGCGCGATGAGCGATCTGGCCGATAAAGATGGTCCCAGGCGGCACCGGCCCATTCGTCATGCCGGAAAAATCCGCGCTGGCGGCATCGAACGCCTTGTGCATGCCGCCCGCCTCGAACGGCGGCACCAAGTCCGCCTTGTACTCGGTCTTGAAGCGCGGCAGCGCGAGTTTAACCGGCTTGCGCGTCTGCCCATTGCGCAACGCCGCGAACAGATCGGCGAGTTCGTTCTGCCCGAGCCGCCGCGCCACGTCCCCGACGCCCTCGATGTCGTCCGGCAGCACGACGATCATGCCGATCTCGGCGACCTCGTAGGGCAGCCGGATGGCGCGATAGCCGCCGCGCGACACCAGCGAGAAGCTGCCGCCCTCGTTCATCAGCGGCACCTGCACCTTCTGCGACCGCGACAGGTTGAAAGTGTCATCCTTGGTGAGTTTCTTGTCGAACGGCGACGCCCATCGCGCCTTGAAATAGACCGCGTTGAGAAGGACGGCCGCCGCGTTGTCGTCGAGACTGTCGATCAGCTTGGCGATCTTGCCCTCGGTATTGCGGCTCACCCAGGCATTGATATCGTCCAAGCTCGCCTGCCGGAACACTTCGGCGCCATAGCGGGTCTTCAGCGTCGTCGCATAGTCCTCGGAGATGAGATCGCCGCGCTTGAGCAGCATCAGGGCATTGGCGACAAGAAGCTTCGCGGAGATTCCGGGCACGCCGTCGCCGATGCAACTTTGGCCGACGAGCGTCATGCCGTTGTTGCATCGCCTGCTGTCGCCCACGGGCCGCCCCTCGCACTTGCCGGCCTTAAGCGCCGCGCCGGACGGACACACCGGCGGATCGCCGCTGTGGTCGTAGCCCTTGAGGATCGCGATCATCTCGGCGTTGGCGGTGTCGATTGCCTCACGCGCCATACGCTGCATCAGCACCCGCGCCATCTCGCTCGCGGTATCGCCGCGCGCGCCGGTGAGCGCCATGGTCATGGCGGTGCCGACCGAATAGGGCGAGAACACGATGTTGCCGGGCTTGGCCGCGAGTTGGACGAACAACTGCTGGCCGGAAGCGTTGTAGGACTTGGCCAGCAGCGTCGCCCGCGCCTCCGCCGCGATGTTGAGCTGGGCCACGGCCCGGTCCGCGGATGCAAGAGCGATGAAGCCCGCCGCTAGTAAGACGCTTGCGACGACGCCAGCCCGCGCGCCGCCAACGCTCGATCCAAAGCTCTGCATCACAATCCTTTCCGCCGGTGGCCGGCGCCGATCAATAGAACCCGGGCGTCGCGCCGCCATCGACCGCGATGGCGGTGCCCTGGATATGGCGCGCGCGCTCAGTACACAGGAACACCGCGAGCGCCGCGATGTCGTCGGGACCGCCAAGCCGGCGCAGCCCATCCTTGGCGAGCATCTCCTCGCGCAGTTGCTCGATCGGACGGCCGCTGGCGGCGGCACGCTGCGCCAGGAGCTGCTGGGTGCGCTCGGTGTCGGTCGCGCCCGGATGGATCGCGTTGACGTTGACGCCGTCGCGCTTGCCGAGCTGAGAAATTCCCTTGGAGAAGTTCGCCATGGCGGCATTGACCGAGCCGCCGATCAGAAAGTCCGCGCCGGGCGTGCGCGCGGCGCCGCCGATGATGTTGACCAAATGGCCCTGCGCCGCCTTGATCGACGGCCAAAACAGCCGCGTCATCCGCACGCAACCGAAGAACTTCAGCGCATAACCGTCGAGCCAGGCGGCGTCGGGAAGTTCCAGGAAGTTGCCGGCCCGCGTCGCCCCGGCGTTGTTGACGAGAATGTCGCAGCGGTCAAACCGACCACGCACCGCGGCAAACACCTCTTCGCAGCCCGCGAGCGTGCGCAGGTCGGCCGCGACGGTCACCGGCTGCGCACCGCCGGCGGCCACGATTGCCTTCGCGGCGACGGCGAGATTTTCCGCTGAGGAAGACGCCAGCACGGTTTGCGCGCCCTCTCGCGCAAATGCCAGCGCGATGGCGCGGCCGATGCCGCGGCTGCCGCCGGTGACGACCACTACCTTTCCGTCGAACTCAAGCATCCTCTATCCTCTCCCGCGCGTCGCGCTGTTCCATCACGCCGACGCTTCCGATCCCGCGCTCGATAGCCGTTCCAAATGCGCTCTCTGAAATCCAGATACTTTGAAACAGAACTGCGTTTTTCGGAGGCATGACAAGTTCCAACACTACGCCCGCAATAAGGCCGGCACGGCTTGCTGCATTGCAATCGCCGGCCACACTCGTTGATTCCATTGATAAAAGTTGGGTTCGTTCTGCCGAAATCGGGTATTCTTGCCTTCGATGGTCCCACCGCGCGGGTTGGGACACCGGACCGAACCGTAATCAGGGGAGCGCCATCGCTGTCAAGAAAAGCCCGAAAGCCGCGATAGCCGCCCATGTCCGCGCGGTGTCGAGCTTTTCCCACCGGCCAACCAGCGCTCGCCAGTTTTGAGGCGGTGCAGCGGGCTCCCAGGTGAGCGTGGCCTGATTGATCGGCACGGTGCCCATGAGTGTAATCAGAATAAACCCGAGCAGTGCGAGCAGCCCGGCGCAACGAAAACCCGATCTGAGGTCGAGCCCGCCATCCAGAACGGCCGCCACAATCCCCGACAGGGCCGCCAATGCAAAGACCGCCGGCACCAAGACACGCAGTCTGCGAATGAGCGCTTGCCGCAGTTGGATCTGCGGTCCTTCATCAAGACTGGCGACCGGCGCGCGCACGCCGAAGCGGATCACGAACTCCTCGCCGGCCAGGACGCCGGTACAGAATAAATTCACGAGTTCTGGAATCCCAACCATCATGATGCTTCATCCCCCTTCCGGCGCCGACGCATTGCAAAATGGCGCGGCCACGGCTATCGGGCGAGGAGCGGCGGGCGATCGCTCCCATGCCCCTCATGGCTAATAGGACTATTAATATCATAATAGTCCTCTTTGGTCCAGGGCGGCTGCGATTGGTCCGGCCTTGACGTCGGCTGGCCGAAGCGGCCGCGCGAAGGACAGCCCCGCCATGGTGCGCACCCGTGACAGCGCGACGTAGACTTGGCCCGGCGCGAACGCACCGGCCCCGAGATCGACCCGGACGTCGTCAAGCGTGAGGCCTTGTGCCTTGTGGATCGTCACCGCCCAGGCATGGATGAGTGGAAGCTGCCGATAGGTGCCGACGACCTCGTTTTCGATGCGCTGCGTCGTCTCGTTCCATTGCTGGCGCACCTTCTCCCAAGTCGCCGCCGGAACCAGAAGCTCGTTCGGGCGGCGATCGAACAGAACGAACGCGCCTTCGGGCGCAACCCGTGTGACGGTGCCGAGCGAGCCATTGACGAAGCGTCCCTGCGGATCGTTGCGCACCGCCATGACACGCGTTCCCGCGGCGAGTTCCAGATATTCCGGAACCGGCAGGTTCGCCGCACCGAGCGCGAAGTCGCGTTCGATCACGGCGTGAAATCCGACCGGCGCAGCACCAAGCGCGGTCAATCCGTCACGATTGTGCCGCTCGGCGGCGGCCCTTGTCGGCGTGAGCAGCAGCGGCTGGACGCCGCCGCGATGCGGCCCGACGCAGCGCCCATTGAGCGCCGCGAGCGCATCCGCAACTTCGTCCCGCGACCGGATGTGGCCGAGGATGTCGACGAAGTCCTGCTCGTCCTGGCGCCACACATGATCGAGCGTCACGGTCCGCGCCGGCATCTCCTTGAGCACATGGGCATTGAAGGCGTAAGGCGCCTCGTAGCCGAGGCCTTCGAGCAACGGCCAATCGTGCCCCTGCACGACCGGTGGCAGTTGCAGGAAATCGCCCACCATGACTACTTGCACGCCCCCGAACGGCCGCTTGTCTGCCCGCACCTGACGCAGACGCGCGTCGATCGCGTCGACCGTGTCGGCGCGCACCATTGAGATCTCGTCGATGACAAGGCGTCGCATCCGCCGGTAAAGCGGCCCGAACCGGCCGCCCTTGGAGAGGTGCCTCGCATCAAGCACCGCGTGCTCCAGGTGGAAGAACGAATGGATGGTCTGGGCGCGAGCGTTAAGCGCCGCAATGCCGGTCGGCGCCACCGTCGCCTGCAGCTCACCGCCCGGCCGTGCCTTGAGATATTGGACGAGGCGGGTCTTGCCGGTGCCGGCGCGTCCGACGACGAGCACCACGGGCGCCTGCTCGTCGATCGCGGCGAGCGCCTCGGCGACGCCCGGCGAGACTTCGTAGTCCGGGTCCGGGGCGAGGATCGCATCGGCAGCGGGCGCCCCGCCCGCCGCGACGACGCGGTTGAAGCTCCCGAACGATTTGGCGCCGACCGCCGCTCGCCCGGAAGGAGTGACCTGTTTCATCAGCCCGCGGTCCCCCAAGGACCCGTGACCCAGGCGATACGCCGGCGTCGCAGCCCAGTGGCAACGCAGTATACGGCTATCCGGGGCGCGGGGACGCTACTCCGCGACACCCTCCACAATATACTGCCGCGACTTAGTCTAAGCGCCAAGGCTTCGATTTCGTCTTGGTCGTTTCATAAGAGGTTGGAGTTGGAAACGCGCGTGATTTACGGTCCGATCGCCTGTGTTCATCACGCAATAGAGCCCCGCGCCATCCGGCCACTGGCGGGGCCATCAAGCATCTCCAATATTGCCTCATCGCGCGAGAACGCGCCTGAAAACCGCTCCCGTCCCTTCGCGAAATTCTTTGAGACGGCCGCAGCTTTGGCTGTTTTCAATAGCCATCGTTCAATATCATGCCCGGAGGCAATCGCGTGTCTCGATCCTGCGCCCAATTCGAGGTATGATTTGAGCGAAGCGAAGAAGTATTGAGCAGCGTCATCGAGACGATGAAGCGCGTTGTTATGTTTGACACAAAGACAGTTCGCTTTGAGATTTTGCGGCGCGGTCCGATAGCGGCCTCGGAGCCGGAGGCGCGCGCAATCCGCCACGTCAGTCGGCAGCATTGCGCAAAGCAGCTTCGAGAGTGGCGTCGAGATTCCGCCCCACCTCCGTTACGCGCTCATCGCCATACTGGCCAAAGAACGACGATGGCCTGTCATATTCAAAAATTCCCCGACCATGCTCATCCTCGAACAGAACGACCCGCAGCGGTGCATAGAGAGCAGCGGGGAGCTGATAGCGGGTCATCTTTGAGGCGGTAAGCGGATTGCCAATCTCATATTGCACCGCGTGGCGTCTGTTGCCCACAATCTGCAACAAGGCGCCATGATCGCGCTCGCCGAAGATCGACAGCTTTGGTCCGTTCTCTTCGTAATCTTTCGCGCGTTTCTGATCACCGCTTTGCAGCGCGTCGGCGATACCGAAATCGAGTTTAGGTACCGTTCCCTCAAGCTTCCGCCGCACCTCTTCGAACGATCGTGCTGACGAAATCCTGATGTGCTCAACCGCAATCGTCTGTGACGTAATCGAGTCTTGCGTGGTGGCTTTGGTCATGTCGCACCGCTATTCCGGTTCTCTTGACTCCGGTCACCTAGGAAACCATCGCGCCCCATGCGACCGAAGCTCACCGCAGTTTTTGGTTCAGAAATTCGCTCGTTCGCCGGTTGGCTAGCGTTGCCGCTGCAGCGTTGTAATGCGCCCCATTGTGCCGGGAGAAGGCGTGACGCTGACCGGGATAGCTGTAAACGGTCGCGTTCGGCTTTTTTTCGAGCGCCGCCTTGATCTGGGCTTGCGCAGTCTTTGAGATGAATTCGTCTTCCTCGCCGAGGTGCATCAGCAAGGAGGCGTCCAGCCCACCAACCTCGCCGAGGTATTTCTCCGTATCGCCGCCATGATAGGCAACGGCGGCGTCGACTTCATTGCGGGCTGCGGTGATAAAAACCATCAACGCACCAAGGCAGTACCCTTGCAAGGCAACCTTTCCCGTCAACTCTCCAAGCTCGACCGCAGTGCGGACCGTCTCCATGATATCCTTTACACCGGCATCGCGATCGTACGCCGCATAAAGTCGTAGACCGTGTTGCCAATCGGCTTCAGAAGTCACGTTGAGATCGACTCCTGGCTCTTGCCGCCAGAACAGGTCCGGTGCGATCGCGATGAAGCCCTGCGCCCCCAACTCGTCGCAGGTCGCTCGGATGTCGGCATTAACGCCAAATAATTCCTGAAGAACGACCACCGTCGGCGCGGGCAACGTGGCCGGCCGAGCGATATAGGCGTGGAATGTGCCCTCGGGGGTCTTGATGGCAATTTGCTTTTCCATAGCGCCCTCTTGGTGCGTTCTCTTGAAACAAAGGCTCGATACGTAAATCGGCTCAGTCAGAGAGTGCGGACAGTGTTATTCGACGATCAGCCCCAGTGACGTGAAGGAACATCGGTCAACTCTTGGGCGCGCTCAGGCGTCCAAGAGGGGCAGAAAGGTGTCGCTTTATCTATTGGCCGGTACGGAGACGGCCGCTTCCTCAATGAGCTTGGCTGCTTCTTTCGGATGAGACATGTAGGCCACATGGCTCGACTTCACTTCGACCGTCTTGGCCTTGGCGCGCCTCGCCATCATGCGCTCCTGCTCTGGGTTGATCGATCGGTCTTCGCTCGCCACCATGTAAAAGGTGGGCTTGTGCTTCCATGCGGGATTCTTAACCTTGTGGGTGAACGCGTCGGTAGAGATCGGCACCTGCGATATCGCCATGAACTCCGCCTCGTCTCGTGGAATGTCCGCTGCGAAATCGGCGACGAAATGCGCTTGGTCAATCCACCAAAGCCCGTTGTTGTCCGGTGCGAACGCCTTGGAGGCCTGCGGCACGGCCTGTTCGATATCCGCACAGCTTTCACCTTCATCAAGAGCAAAGGCGGCAATATAGACAAGCGCTTTAACGTTTGGATGGTTGCCAGCCTCGGTGATGACGGACCCACCATAGCTGTGGCCGACCAGAACGACCGGGCCGCCCATCGCGTCGATGGCGGCTTTCGTGTATTTTTGGTCATCGGCGTAAGAAGTCTCGGGGTGCTGTACCACCGACACCTTATAGCCATCGTTCTTGAGGATATCGGCGACCCTTTTCCAGCCGGCGCCATCCGCGAAAGCTCCATGCACCAGGACCACGTTCTTGATTTGCTGCGTCATAACTATCTCCTGCTCTCTTACGAGTATGAGGTACTCCGCACCGGATTTAGCGCCCATAGTATCGTTCGAAGATCGCGCGGAATTGTATGAATCTGGTCCTTCTTGTAAGATTCGTCCGTAAAATAGGTGCGGCGGACAGCGCCACTGGCGATTCGCGCTTACTTTTTGTAGGCTCTTCTCCGTGTGAGACAGGGACTGCTCGCAAGAAAAAAACGGTCTTTGCTGTCTCGGAAAAAAGCGAGTTGGACAAGGTTGTGGGAAGTAACGATGGGTGGCACCGCGTTTGAAGAAGACCTTGCTAAGCGCTTTCTTATTGAGCGTCCGCCCACGCTCTTTGCGCGAAAATCTTCAAAAACACGTATCGCCTTTTCGCGTATGCGAAGCAGTCGTCCGATGCATGGCCATTCAATAGCCACGCCACCGGAAGAGGCCTATGCATTCTGGGTTCCGTTATCGGTGCCGTTTTTCTCGGATCTGTGGACAGCGGGTCGGCGCAGGGAAGTCCCCGCCTTTCGTCTTGGCTATGCGCAGCTGATTGACCTTCGTGACAGCCCGGTCGTCAGTTTGAATATTCCTTTCGATTCACTCCGATTTTACATCCCTCAAACTGCAGTCGACGAGATGGCCAATGAGGCCGGAATTGGCCGGGTGAAAGGGCTCTACGCGCCGCATTTCGGCGACCGTGATTTGGTCATGTTCGGCTTGGCCCAAGCCCTCGCTGCCGCGATGGAGCAACCTGGCGAGGGCGCAGCGATGTTTGCGGATTGCATCGCTCTCGCTTTTTTTGCGCACATCGTGCACGCCTACGGCGGTGTCCCGGCCGGGGCACACAACATCCGCGGCGGACTCGCGTCGTGGCAGCTGCAACGCGCCCGCGATTTCTTCATCGCCAATCTGGCAGACGATCCTTCGATCTCCGAGGTCGCGGGCGTGTGCGAATTGTCGGCCAGCTACTTCGCCCGTGCATTCAAGCAGACGACAGGCGTATCGCCCTACCGTTGGCTGACCAAACAGCGCATCGACCGCGCCAAGGAGCTTTTGAAAGACCCGGACCAGCAACTCGCTGAGATTGCCCAGCTCTGCGGCTTCGTCGACCAAAGCCACTTCACGCGTGTTTTCTCGGGGAGCGAAGGTTATAGTCCGGGAAAGTGGCGCCGCCTCTATCGTTTTTAGTCCGGTTAAAATTTTGTACGGATAGGATCGGCGACGCAACACGATCCCGGAGAGATCGCCGCAAGACGGTCTATTCACGTCGGCGTGTCACGGCCCGACGAGTCCGATTGGGGCGAAATTAGTCTAGCCTCGCGCTCGCGCACCGCGGCGATCTTCACATAGGCGGGCGAATTGCGCCAAGCCTGGGCCTGCTCGAAGCTGTCGAACACGCTGATGACGATACGCGGCTTCGGCGCCTCGCCTTCAACACCGACAACGCGGCCGCCGCGCACGAGATATCGGCCGCCGAATGGCTCGATGGTCGATTGGGCGTGCGCCGCGTAATCGCGTTGAAACACCGCCGCGTCGCCGGTGAGGTCGACCTCGGTGATGATATAGGCCTTGGGCGTACCCGGCGCTTTTCGTCCCGCGACGGCAGCGGCGCCCACCGCGGCGCCGAAAACCGCGGCCATGACAACGTAATAGGATTTAATCATCGGACACCTCCTCAGGGTTTGGATCGGCCTCGCCTAAAGTGCGGATGACGCCGCGCTGCTCGCGGCTAAGCGAAACAGGCGCGCAACGACGCCACGATCTCCAGATGCCGTTCGTGATCGCCGGCAAACCGCAACACGAGATGACTGGCGCCGGCTGCCGCGTAGCCTTGAACCCATTCGCCAAGCCCCTCGCCCGGGCCGGCATAATGCGCCTGCCGGCTGCGCATCGCGGCGGCGGGCTGACCGTAATAGTGCTCCAGAAAAGCGTTGAGGCGCGCGTTGGCACGCTCCGCGTCGGCGTCGACGGCGATCGTCAGGTACATGGCGCCGGTCAGCGCTCTCGGATCACGCCCCGCTTGTTGGGCAATAGTCTTGATCTCCTGCCATTGCCGGCCCCACTCCGCGGCATCGGGAGCTATCGGCAGCCAACCGTCGAAATGACGCCCTGCCCTCTCCAGGCTCGCGGGCAGCGATCCGCCGATCCAGATCGGAGGGCCGCCGGGACGATAAGGCGTCGGCGCCAGGACACCGCGATCGACCTTCCATCGCCCATCCCAGTCGACCGGCTTTCCGCTCCACAGCGCGCGAGCAAGCTCGAACCCTTCGAGCATGCGACCGACGCGCTTTTCGAACGGCACGCCGGCGGCGACGAACTCGGCCCGGATGTTCGCGACGTCCGCCGCGATGCCGATGCCGAGGATCAACCGCCCCTCCGTGATCTGATCGATCGTCGCAACCTGATGGGCGAGGAGGACCGGATTGCGGAGCGCCGGCAGCAGCACCGCGGTGCCGACGCTGACCCGCTTGAGCCGCGCCGCCACCGCCGTCAGCAATGCCAACGGCTCATGGCGTGGGCGCGCCAGGACCGAATTGCCCGCCCAGATCGAATCGAACCCCAATTGTTCGGCGTGATCCGCGAGCGCCAGCAACGGCGCCACGCGCGGCTCGCCTCCCATGACCTGCTCCCGGGTCGGCAGCAGGTATCCGATTCGCAACGGCATTCTCGCGTCGCTCCTTGGTCGTTCTGTTGCTTCGCGCCGCGGGATTATCCGCGTCGCGGATTTCAAACGCAACGCTGAGCCCGACGGTGCCGGCGCCGGCCACTGCTGCTATGGTGGCGACGATGCAGTCCCGGCGCAACTTTCTCATCCGATCGTGCTTCACCGGCTTGGCTTGCGCAGCGGCGTCGCGCGCGGGCGCGGAAATCTCGGCGGATGGCTTTACGGTGTTGCACGCGAAACCCGGCGAGGCGCGGCTACCTGGAGAATCTGCGGCTCCGATCGTTGGATTTGATGGTATCGCGCCCGGGCCGGTCTTGCGCGCGCGGCGCGGCGAGGAGGTCAAGGTACGCCTCGTCAATGGCCTCAGCGAGCCCACCGCGATCCACTGGCATGGCGTACGGCTGCGCAACGGCATGGATGGCGCGCCGCCGCTGACCCAGTCCGCGGTCGCGCCGGGGGCGAGCTTTGACTATCGTTTTGTCCCACCCGATGCCGGCACTTTCTGGTATCGCGCCAGTGTCGCGCACCAGCAGGAGCTTGGGCTTTACGGGGCGCTGATCGTCTCGGAGCCGGAGCCGCCGGCGGTCGACCGCGATGAGGTGCTGGTGTTTGCGGACTGGCCGCTTGGCGCCGCCGGGCCGTCGCGGCATTTCGCCATCAACGGCTCCCCTGCCCTCGAGATCGCGGTGCGCCGCAACGAACGGCTGCGGCTGCGCTTCATCAACGCATCGCTGACGCAAGTGATGAATGCGCGTATCGGCGGCCACCGCGTGCTTGTGATGGCGCTCGACGGCGAGCCGGCCGAGCCGTTTGCCGCCCGCGACAGCCGCATCGTGCTCGGGCCGGGCAACCGCGCCGACGTGTTCGTCGATGCGCTCGCGGAACCGGGCACCATCGCGCCTATCGTGTTCGCGCTTGATGGCGGCGAGGCGCAACTCGTCCGGCTCGTCTACGGCGGCGATGCTGCCCGGCCGGTGCCGCCCGGCGAGCCGATGCCGCTAGCGTCCAACCCCCTCCCGGCGCGAATGAATTTCGCGGGCGCGCTTCGCGTCACCCTGCCGATCGGCGCCGCGCCTATTACCGATGCCGCGCGGGCGCCGCCGCGCCTGTTTGCGGCCGAGCACGGCCGCACCGTGATGATGGCGCTGGAGAACCGGTCGACCGCCCATGCGGTGCATCTCCACGGCCATCATTTTCGCCTGCTCGACCGGCTCGATGACGGCTGGAAGCCTTATTGGCTCGACACCATCGTGGTGGGCGCCGGCGAGACTGCACGGATCGCGTTCGTGGCGGACAATCCGGGCCGCTGGCTGATCGAGCAGCAGGCCCTCGATGGCCTGGCTGCGGCGACACATTGGTTTCAGGTCAACTGACATTTTGGCAGCAGACATTTTGGCAACTGGCTTTTTGGCAACAGATTTGGACGGGTCCGCCAGTCGAAGCTATAGTCGGTCATCGAATTTGTGCGGATGGATCGAGATGCAGGCGTCGCCCGCGGAGCTGCTTCACGATTGGCACGACTTTTATATCTTAGTCGGCACGGCATCGGCGACGCTGGTCGGCCTTATGTTCGTCGCCGCCTCGATCGGCACGAGTTTCTTCAACGAGGACCACCGCGCCGCGATGGAAGCATTCATCACGCCGACCGTGGTGCACTTTGCCGGAATGCTGTTCATGTGCTTGCTGGTCACCATACCGACCCATAGTTGGCGTACTCTCGGCGGATTGCTGGGAGCCGGAGGACTTGCGGGGGCGATCTATTGTGGCAGGATATTGGTCGCGGTCATCATCCGGCATCGGTTCAAGGTGGATTTGATCGACCGGCTGTTCTATGCCCTCGTCCCATTTCTGGGCTATCTGCTCGTCATTGTTGCGGCGCTGTTGTTGTTGATGCAGTCCACCGCCAGTGCCAACATGATCGCGGCTGCGCTGTTGACATTGCTGTTTGCCGGTATCCGCAACGCCTGGGACATGATGGTGTGGATGGTGATCAGGGCGCCGTCCAGTACTGCGCCTTCGCCCCTAGACACCGCGGATCTGCCATGATGACCGACAATGGATTGACCACCATCCCGAGCGCTCACGGCGTCGGCGAAACGATTGATCGAATTGAAGCCGACGTGAAGTCCAAAGGCATGACGGTGTTCGCACGTATCGACCATGCCGCCGGCGCAAAGGAGGCCGGCATGGCGCTCCGACCGACGGAGCTCCTGATCTTCGGCAACGCCCGGGGCGGTACGCCGTTGATGCAATCTTATCAGACGATCGGGATCGACCTGCCGCTAAAGGTACTGGCTTGGGAGGATGCAGCCGGCAAGGTTTGGCTGTCGTACAACGAGCCCGCCTGGCTCGCCGCCCGCCACGGCGACCCCGCCCAGGTCAGCGAGGTGACGAAGGTCCTCGGCGCAGCAGTCGCGGGCATAGCACGCAAGGCCGCCGGGCCCTGAGCGAAGCGCTTCGCGAATCTCAAACGTCGACGCCAGGCTTCGTCGCCCGCCGCGCCGCGTCCGCGAACAGCCGCCGATACACGTCGGCAAATCGTGGCGCGAGGTCCTCCGAGATCATGCCAGGTCCGGCCGCGTTGGCGGCCTCGCCATGAATCCACACCGCGGCGGTAGCCGCTTCGAACGGCGGCATGCCTTGCGCCAGGAGGCCGGTGATGAGGCCCGCGAGCACGTCGCCGGTGCCGGCGGTGGCAAGATACGGCGGCGCGTTGGCATTGATCGCGGCACGGCCGTCGGGCGCCGCGATCACGGTGTCGGCACCCTTATGGACCACGACCGCGCCGGCCCGGCTGGCGGCGGCCCGCGTCGCCAAAAGTTTGGAGACCGCGGCGGCCGGAATGTCTTCCAGCGCCTTGCCGAACAGGCGGACGAACTCGCCGGCATGGGGCGTCAGCACGCCGTGGCGATTGCGGCCGAGCGCCGCGAACAGCGCATCCGCATGGTCGGCAAAGCTCGTCAGCGCATCGGCGTCGAGAACCACCGACCGCTCGCCGGCGAGCGCGATCAACGCCATCTCGCGGGTGCGCAGCGCGATTCCCGCGCCGGGCCCGATCGCCACCGCGTTGAAGCGGCGATCGGCAAGAAAGTGCTCGAACTCGACCGGCGCCTCGACCGGCCGCACCATGACGGCAAGATTACTCGCCGCGTTGACGGCGAGCGCGTCGCGCGGCGACGCAATGGTGACGAGCCCGGCGCCGCCGCGCAGCGCCGCCATGGCGGCAAGCCGCGCCGCACCCGTATGGGCAAGCGTCCCCGACACCACTACCGCATGACCACGGCTGTATTTGTGCCCCTGCACGCCCGGTATGGGGAACACGCCCGCCCACAGCTCCGGAGTGTTCTCGAACGCAAGCGGCTTGATGGCGGCGATGACATCGGGCGCGATCCCGATCTGGGCGACCTCCACGGTGCCGCAATGAATCCGGCCTGGCAGAAGGAGATGGCCGGGTTTCTTGCGAAAGAACGTGATGGTCCGGGAGGCCGTCACGGCAGCGCCAAGCACGCCGCCCGTGGTGCCGTTGATGCCGCTCGGCAGGTCGACCGCGATGACCGGGCATCTCGCCCGGTTCATCGCCTCGATGGCGGCGAGCGCCGCGCCCGTCACCGGGCGGTCGAGGCCGGCTCCGAACAGCGCATCGATCACGACCGCGGCGCCGGTAAGATCGGGCGCGTCTCCGGAGGGAACGTCCCACTGCCCCCACAGCCGTGCCGCCACGGCAGCATCCCCCTTGATGTACTCGGGGCGCCCGATCACCGCAACCTCGACCGGAAACCCGGCCTCGCGCAGGTGCCTTGCGGCCACGAACCCATCGCCGCCATTGTTGCCGGTGCCGGCCACAACCACAACTTTACCCGGCGCATGACGCGCGATGATGGCGTTGGCGACCGCCGCGCCGGCAGCCTCCATGAGCGCCTCGCCGGACATCCCGGACGCGATGGTGGCGCGATCCGCCTCGCCCATTTCGGCGTTGGTGAGAAGTTCAAACATGCCGGCTGTATACTTGGTTCAAATCCCGCGGCGCAACGAAACAGCGCGCCCTGTATAAGAATGTGCAGCAGGCGCCTGTTTCCTCATCAAAAAAGGCACTTAGCCACAGGCATGGCCCGACAATTCTGATTATTAATTAATCCGTACGACGAATTTTTCATCATGACATTATCCGCCGTCCCGCGGGGTGCCGCGAGGAATCGTTCCAAGAACTTGAAAACAGCGGCGTTTCGCGGTGCGCGGCGGGGTTGGCACGGACCCTGCTAACTAGCGGCGCGGGCCGCTTTCGCGCGGCGCGGGCCGCAAAAAGTGTCTGATTAGGGTGGGGCCAAGGACGGATGGCGATGAAGAAGATTGAGGCGATCATCAAGCCTTTCAAGCTCGATGAAGTGAAGGAGGCTCTGCAAGAGGTCGGACTTCAAGGCATCACGGTTACGGAGGCCAAGGGCTTCGGCCGCCAAAAGGGTCACACCGAATTATACCGCGGTGCGGAATATGTTGTGGATTTCCTCCCCAAAGTGAAGATCGAAATCGTGCTCGGCGACGAGATGGTCGAGAAGGCGGTGGATACGATCCGTCGCGCCGCCCAGACCGGGCGAATTGGCGATGGAAAAATCTTTGTCTCCAAGATAGAGGAAGCGATCCGGATCCGCACCGGCGAATCCGGACTCGATGCAATCTAACCCCCTGCCGGGGGCGGCGTCTTTCAACGGACGCGTGAGAAAAGGGGATGGGATTCTATGTCGACCGCTAAGGAAGTCCTGAAACTTATCAAGGACAATGACGTCAAATACGCAGATTTCCGCTTCACCGACCCGCGAGGCAAGTGGCAGCACGTTACGTTCGATATCGGCATGATCGAGGAGGAGACGTTTTCGGAAGGCCAGATGTTCGATGGCTCGTCGATCGCCGGCTGGAAGGCCATCAACGAATTCGACATGTGCCTGATGCCCGATCCGTCGTCGGCCTGCATCGATCCGTTCTTCGCGGAAACGACCGTGGTGCTGGTGTGCGACGTGCTCGAACCGACCACCGGCGAGCCCTATAACCGCGACCCGCGTGGCATCGCCAAGAAGGCCGAGGCCATGGTCAAGTCCATGGGTATCGGCGATACCATCAATTTCGGCCCCGAGGCCGAGTTCTTCGTGTTCGACGACGTGCGCTATAAGGCCGAGCCCTACAACACCGGCTTCAAGCTCGACCAGCTCGAGTTGCCGATCAATTCCGACACCGAATATGAAGGCGGCAATCTCGGCCACCGCATCCGCGTCAAGGCCGGCTACTTCCCGGTGCCGCCCCAGGACTCGGTGCAGGACATGCGCTCCGAGATGCTGGCCGCCATGGCCAAGATGGGCTGCAAGGTCGAGAAGCATCACCACGAGGTGGCTTCCGCCCAGCACGAGCTCGGCCTGAAGTTCGGTCCCATGGTTATGATGGCGGACCAGTTGCAGATCTACAAATACTGCATCCAGCAGGTTGCCAACATCTACGGCAAGACCGCGACCTTCATGCCGAAGCCGATCTATGGCGACAACGGCTCCGGCATGCACTGCCATCAGTCTATCTGGAAAGGCGGCAAGCCGGTTTTCGCAGGGAACAAATACGCTGATCTCTCGGAAACCTGCCTGTCCTACATCGCCGGCGTCATCAAGCACGCCAAGGCGATCAACGCCTTCACCAACCCGACCACCAATTCCTACAAGCGGCTGGTGCCGGGCTTCGAGGCGCCGGTGCTGCTCGCCTATTCGGCCCGCAACCGCTCGGCGTCGTGCCGCATCCCGTGGACCAATTCGCCCAAGGCCAAGCGCGTCGAGGTACGCTTCCCCGATCCGCTCGCCAATCCGTATCTGGGCTTCGCCGCCATGTTGATGGCCGGCCTCGACGGCATCAAGAACAAGCTCGATCCCGGCCCCGCCATGGACAAGGACCTTTACGATCTGCCGCCTGCGGAATTGAAGCAGATCCCGACCGTGTGCGGCTCGTTGCGCGAGGCTCTCGCAAGCCTCGACGCCGACCGCGACTTCCTGAATGCCGGTGGCGTCTTTGATAACGACTTCATCGACAGCTACATCGACCTCAAGATGTCGGAGGTGATCCGCTTCGAGCACACCCCGCATCCGGTCGAGTTCGAAATGTATTACTCGGCCTAGGGTTCCTCCCAGGATCGCTCTGCCGATCCTCACTCAAGGGCGTCCCATCGGGGCGCCCTTTTTTTGGGAGCGTCGTCCCCACGACTGCGGCCCGCCCGGTCAACGACTGCGGCCCGCCCGGTCAACGACTGCGGCCCGCCCGGTCAACGACCACGGCGAGCTACATTCCGGCCTTGAAAACGAAGTCGCCGGTCATGCCATCGACGATTTCCGGATGCTGCGCACCGCCGGTGGCGGCGACCACGTCGGCGCCCACGTTCTTCATGAGCGTCCTGAGTTCGACCCCCGGAGTATGCTGGAGGCGCTTGATCAGGGCCTCGGTGAAAGGACTGTTGCGGCCCTTGCCGTCAGCCGTCACGTCGCCGGGCCGGCCGGCCGATACCACCAGGGCGCCGTCGGCATCAGCAATCTTGGCAAGGCCCCGGCCGAACGCCGCCGCCCGCTCCGCCGGTAAATTCGCCGCGACCTGCTGGCCCATCTCGTTTTCGCGGCTCGCGTCGACGATCAGGATGCGGTTGCGGCTCGCGCCCCGCACCGCGGCGACCACGTCGGTGAGCTTGATCAGGTGGCTCAGGTCGGCCTCGTCCTTGACGCGGCCATCGATCGGCACGAGGTAATTCTCGCCCATGTGCTGAATGCCATGCCCCGAAAAGAAAATCAGCGCCGTGTCGGCGCCGCGCGCATCGTCGGCAAACCGGGTCACCATGTCATCCATCTCAACGCGCCTGAGATCGAGCCCGAGCGACACCGTGAAACCGAGCCCTCTGAGGACATTCGCCATGTCGTTCGCGTCATTCTGCGTATTGGGAATGTAGTGCAGCGTCAGATAGGCCGAATTACCGATGACGAGCGCGATCCGGCGGCCCCCGGCGACCGCCGGTGCCGCCGGCGCCGGGATTGCGGGCGTTGCGGCATGCGTGGTCCGCGCGATCGTGGCGGCGCCGATCGCCACCGGCGGCGCGCCTCCGGCGGACGGCGCGCGCTTTGCCCCGGTGCGATCCGTGGAGAGGGCCGGAATGTCCACGACTAACGGCAGCGGCGGCACCGCCGGCCTTGCGGCAGTCGTCACGATGCCGGTCGGCGAAGTCGTCGTCGCAATCGGGAGAGCGGCGGCGACATCCGGCCCGGGCGCGCCGGCATGCTGCGGCACGAGGCGCGGAATATCGACGACTGTCGGAGCCTGCGGCGCGGCAGGCGGCCGTACCAGATCGGTCGGCGCTGTCGGAATCGTCGGCGGAAACGCGAAGGGCGTCGCTGCCGTCCTTTCCCGCGTCAGCGGCGGAACGAACAGCGGCGATGCCGGCGGTGCGATCGCGCCTACGGTCGCAGGCGCGGGATTGGGCGACGAACTGGGTACGCCGCCGGATGCAGGTTTCGGCGCGGCATTGACCGCTGCCAGCGCCGCCACGCCTTGGCGTGCAGTCGCATTGCCCGGGTCGAGCCGGATCGCCTCGCCGTAATCGGCCAGCGCGCGTTCCAGGTCGCCCTTATCCTGGTATGCGCTGCCACGCCATACGGTGGCCCGGGAAAGCTCGCGCCGACCGGCGACGCCGGCATCGATAATCCAGGTGCAGGCCGCGATGCGCTCGTCGAGGGCAGGATTACTGGCGCTGCAGGTCGCGGCGGCCCGGACCGGAGCACGCTGGGCGGCCGCCACCGGCCGTCCCTGACTGCCCGCCGCGACCGGCAACAGGCCAATCGCCGATGCCGCCAACAACGCAACCATGATGCGAAACATCATTCCTCCGACGCACGCCCCGCTTGCGGATTATTCGTCCTTGCGGATACTTAAGCGCCTTGCAACCGGGGCGTCAAACCGCAAGCGGATTTTGAATCCGCCATGCCACCATCAAATCGACCCGGGTCGAACTATTTGACGATGCGCAATTTGCCGTCGCCGATGATTGCGGACCGCGCCGATGCATCCTGGACGTCCGCCAATATGCGGGCGGGCACGTCGGCGACCGCCAGCGGCCGGCCGAAAAAGAAGCCTTGCACCTGATCGCAGGCGACATCGCGCACGAAATCGACTTGGTCAGCGCGCTCGACGCCTTCCACCGTGACGCTCATGTTGAGCGAGTGCCCAAGTCCGATAATGGTCTTGACGATCGTCCGCACGCTGTTGTCGCAGCTTTTCAAACTGTGCATGAAAGACTGATCGATCTTGATTTTATCGAACGGGAACCGCCACAGATAGCTGAGGCTCGAATATCCGGTGCCGAAATCGTCCATCACGATCACCACGCCAAGGCTCTTTATGCGGCTCAGTTCGGCAATGATGGCGTCGGTGCCCTGAAGCAGCAGAGTCTCGGTGATTTCGAGTTCCAGCCGGCGCGGCGCGAGCCCCGACTCCGCGAGCGCCGCGGTGAGGGTGTCGTAGATGCAGCCGACCTGGAATTGCGCGGGTGACAGATTGACGGCGACCGTGAGGTGCTCGGGCCACTGCGCCGCCACAACGCAGGCGCGCCGAAGGGCCCATGCACCAATGGCACCGATCAGCCCCATGTCCTCCGCCACCGGCACGAATACGGCCGGCGAGATCGGATTGCCGTCGAGGTCGTCAAGGCGCAGCAGCGCCTCGAAACCGGTCAGCCGGCCGTCCGGCATCGACACCTGCGGCTGGAAGTGCAGATCGAAGCCAGCAGTGGTCGTGGCTGCGCGGATCAATGTCTCAAGTTCGAGGCGAACGCGCAGTTCGTCGTCCATTTCCGACGTGAAGAAGCGAAAGCAGCGCCGCCCGTCCGCCTTGGCCTTATAGAGGGCGAGATCGGCGCATTTAAGCATCCGGTCGGTCTCGACGCCGTCCCGCGGTGCGAGCGCGATGCCGACACTCGCGGTCGCCATCACCTCACGGCCATTGATGTAAAATGGACGCGACATCGCCTCGACGAGCCGCCGCGCCAAACCCTTGGCATCGAGTTCGCCTGCGATCGCCAGTTGAACGATCACGAATTCATCGCCGCCGAGCCGCGCCACGATGTCGTCCGAACGCATGACAGCGCGGATGCGCTCGGCCGTCAGCTTGATCATGACGTCGCCGCCATTATGGCCGAGGCTGTCGTTGATCGACTTGAAATGGTCGAGATCAATATAGTGCACCGCGAGCCCGCCGCCGAGCGTGGCGACGCGGGTGAGCGCGGCTGCGAGTTCATCCTTGAGGTGGGCTCGGTTGAAGAGCCGCGTCATGCCGTCATGCAGGGCAAGAAAATGGATCTCGGCGTCGGCACGCTCCTTCTCCTTGGTGCGACGATACCACGCCGCCGCCGGGAGCCCGAAGGCAAGTCCGGTGAGCAGGCAGAGCGCGATTGCGGCGGTCAGGAACGTCTTGGTGATCCGATAGCGCTGCGCGGTCTGGTCCACGTAGGCGGCGACGGTGGCGACCAGCCGCCCGTCCACGATCACCGGCACATAGGCCTCCGCAAAGAACGACGGCAGGCCGGCGGTGCCGCCGGAGCGGACGGCCACGATCGGCCGTTGGTCGCGGCCGGCCGCGGCGGCATCGGCGCTGTACTTGGAGATGTTGACGAGTGCGATCTTGTCCTGGTCGGCCACCAGTTGGGAATAACCCTCCCGATTGTAGATCTCGTAGCGGAACACGAAGCCCTGCCGCTGGGCCCATGTGAAATAGGACAGGCTGCGCGAGGACGGCTCTTCGCCCCCCGCGATCTGCCCGAGATCCCGCACATTCTCGGCGAGATTGCGGCCCCACTGTTCCGCCGTGGCGGTCGCGTCTTCGTAAAGCAGGTGCTCGGTCGTGAGCTTGACCGCCTCGCAGGTGCCCACCACCACCGCAAGCAACACCGAAACGACGATAAGAAGCGACCTGTGGATTGCCATTGCCTGCCTGTGTCTCACGGGTAGGCAACGTATAACCACGCGAAAGGAGGGCTCGGCGTCTGTGAAAACGGTTAAGCAAGCGTAAAGCCGGCGGCCGCCCACACGCGCGCCCGGCCCGACCGCTCACATCAGCATCAGGAGCAGGACCGCTAGCGCCGATACGGCGGTCGCGCAAAGAATGAGGCGCATCTGAGCGACATACCAGGGGCCGAAACGTCCGGCCTCATGCCGGGCCAGGATTACCGCGGCTTCGAATCCATCCGATGAAGAACACGCGCATGCAAGCGCCGCGCCAGCGCGCTCGACACTCGCTTCGAGCATACTGAGCTGGCCGTTGAAGCGGGAGATGCGCCAGGATTGCATTGTGGCGCCATGATAGGGCCGCCATGGTAAACAAGCGGTTGTCGCGGGCGCCGCGCCGCATTGAAGGCTTGGCCGAAATGGCCTGCAGAATGCGCCAGCTCACCCGTGACGCGAGGAGGAGACCGCCCGTGATTGCCGTCATTTTCGAGGTACGTCCGAAGCCCGGCCGGCGCCAGGACTATCTCGACCTCGCCGCCGCGCTGCGCCCGCTGCTCGCCGAAATCGACGGATTCATCTCAATCGAGCGGTTCGAGAGCCTGACCGAGCCCGGCAAGATCCTCTCGCTGTCGTTCTTTCGCGATGAAGCCGCGCTCGAAGCGTGGCGCAATCTCGAGGCGCATCGCCGCGCCCAGGTCCGTGGCCGAACCGAGGTGTTCGCCGACTATCGGCTGCGGATCGCCGGCGTGATCCGCGACTACGGCATGGACGACCGAGCCGCAGCGCCACGCGACAGCCGCGCCGCGCACGGCTGAGCCGGTGCTGCCCTTCGCCAATCCCGTAGCGTGCCGCGGAAAATCAGCGCTTGGAGAACTGGAACGAGCGACGTGCCTTGGCGCGGCCGTACTTTTTGCGCTCGACCACGCGGCTGTCGCGGGTGAGGAAGCCGCCATGCTTGAGCACGCTGCGCAGTTCGGGCTCGAAGTTGGTCAGCGCCTTGGACAGGCCGTGGCGCACCGCACCGGCCTGGCCGGACAGCCCGCCGCCCGACACGCGGCAGTTGATGTCGTATTGGCCATTGCGGTTCGAGATCACCAGCGGCTGGGAAATCATCATGCGCAGCACCGGCCGGGCGAAGAACACTTCGATCTCGCGGTTGTTGACGGTGATCTTGCCGGTGCCGCGTTTGATCCAGACGCGGGCGACCGCGTTCTTGCGCTTGCCGGTCGCGTAGGCCCGGCCCTGCTTGTCGAGCTTCTGCACATATTTCGGCGCTTCCGGTGCTGCCGGCTTGAGCGACGACAGTTGATCGAGCGACTGGATCGTCTCGGCCATGGTCAGGCGCTCCTCACGTTCTTGCGGTTCATCGATGCGATATCCAGCGGTTCGGGGTTCTGTGCCGTATGAGGATGTTCGGGGCCCTTGTAAACGCGGAGGTGGCCGAGTTGACGGCGACCGAGCGGCCCGCGCGGCAACATGCGCTCCACCGCCTTCTCGACGATCCGCTCCGGGAAGCGTCCCTCCAGGATGAATTTCGCGGTTCGCTCCTTGATGCCGCCGGGATAGCCGGTGTGATGGCGGTAGACCTTCCGCTCCACCTTGCGGCCGGTGAGCACCACCTTCTCCGCATTGATGACGATGACGTGGTCGCCGTCGTCGACATGGGGCGTATAGGTCGGCTTATGCTTGCCGCGCAGCCTCATGGCGATGATGGTGGCAAGCCTGCCCACAATGAGGCCGTTGCCGTCGATCATCACCCATTTCTTTTCAACTTCGGCAGGCTTGGCCGAATAGGTAGTCATGGGTCGATCCTCTTGCGTTGGCATTGTTGCCAAAGCCGTTCGGCGGCGCGGGCAATGCCGAGGGAGCGGATGCGGCGCTAGCCGCCGTCGGGTCGCGCGTCTGTAGCGGACGGACGCCATCCGGTCAACGCTTCGACGGCATTTATATCGCAATGATTTCAAATAATTACAATTACGGTACCAAATTACCGTCAAGTATGTTGCGGGCGCGGAATGGAATAAGTCGACGTCGCATGGGCGACCACATCAGGCTCGCCGGCCGACCTGATGGCCACTTCGCCCACTGCCAAACGCTTGCCGATCTTCATCAATCTCGCTTCGGCAAGGAGATCGGCGGCGCCCGGCTTGCGCAGGAAATTGATGTTGAGATTGGTGGTCACGGCGAGCGGCACCGGCCCGATCGAGGCCAGCACCGCGACATACATGGCGAAATCCGCCAGCGCCATCATGGTCGGCCCCGAAATGGTGCCGCCGGGACGGATGAAGGACGGCTGATGAGCCTGCCGGATCAGCGCACCACCATGCCAGACCTCCGAGATGGAAAGCCCGCTATCGGGGTTGAACACCTCGGGAAATTCCGTGCCGAGAAAATTTTCGAGTTCGCGGACCGACATCGCCGGTTTGCGACCTCTTTCCGCCTCTTTCATCGTCTCTTGCTCCCGCCGAACCCAACCTCGCCCATGCTAACCCAAATTCGAATTTTCACAGGCTCCCAACATCGCGTCGTTATGGTATGGCGGGACCGCCAAAGCGCAGGCGCCTTGAACACCCTTTGAGGATTCGTTGTGAACGCAGCCGTCCCCGCCACAACGGAAACATCGAACCAACCGATGCTCCGCCGCGCGTGCCGCGACGGCATTGCGCACATCACCCTCGATCGGCCGGCGGTGCGCAACGGCCTGTCGCTCGCGATGCTGGATGCACTGATCGAAGCGTTCGCGGCGATCGCCGCTGACACCACGGTCCGCGCCGTCATCATGGCCGCCGAGGGCCCGGCGTTCTGTGCCGGGCACGACCTCAAGGAGATCACCACCCGCCGCGCCGACCCGGATGGCGGGCGCGCCTTCTTCGTGGAGTTGTTCGAGCGCTGCAGCACCCTGATGCAATCCATCGTCCGCCTGCCGCAACCGGTGATCGCCTGCGTCCAGGGCGCCGCCACGGCGTCGGGCTGCCAGCTTGTCGCAAGCTGCGATCTCGCGGTCGCCTCGGCCGCGGCAACCTTCGCTACGCCCGGGGTCAACATCGGCCTGTTCTGCTCCACCCCCATGGTGGCGCTGTCGCGCAACATGTCGCGCAAGCATGCCATGGAGATGCTTTTGACGGGGGACATGGTGTCGGCCGCCGACGCGGCGCGCATCGGCCTCGTCAACCGTGTGGTGGAACCCGGTGAGGAGCGCGCCGAGGCGATGCGGCTTGCGCGTCGCGTCGCGTCACGCTCGGCGTCGTCGATCAGAATCGGCAAGCAGGCCTTCTATGCGCAGCACGAAATGGCTCTCGCCGACGCATATGATTATGCCTCCCGCGTCATGGTGCAAAACATGTTGATCGGCGACGCAAAGGAAGGCATTGCTGCGTTTCTCGCCAAGCGACCGCCGCGATGGGAAGGCCCTTAGCTCGGCTGCCACCCACGCGAACTTTCGTCCCACTGCCAGACTGCCACAATCGAGACCAGACAGGAGGTCCTATGTTTCATCGTACCGTGCTCGCAGCCGCCATTCTGGCCACGGCGACGACATTCACGGCTCGTGCCGAGACCGCCGAGGAACGTCAGGCCTGCACCACTGACGCACAGACGCACTGCGCTGATGAAATCCCGGATCGCGAGCGCGTTTATAATTGTCTGGTCAAGAAAGTAGCGCAGCTCAGTGCTCCTTGCAAAAAGATCATCAACGATTCGCTTCGGCCAAGTCGGAAGTAGTCGTCGTTTGCATCGATCGCCGCCGCCAGGCTCGCAATGAACCACGATAGCTATGACGACGGCTACATCCGCGGCATCCTCAATACCGTGAAGACCATCGCCATGGTTGGCGCCTCGGCCAACGCCAGCCGGCCAAGCTATTTCGTGTTCAAATATCTGCTCGAGCGCGGTTACCGCATGATCCCGGTCAATCCGGGCCTCGCCGGCCAGGAGTTGCTCGGCCAAAAGGTCTATGCCACGCTCGCCGATATTCCCGAGCCGGTCGACATGGTCGACATCTTCCGCGCTTCGGAACATGTATTGCCGATCGTCCAACAGATGCTGGCGATGCGCCCGCGGCCCGCGGTGATCTGGATGCAGCTCGGCGTGCGCAACGACGAGGCCGCGGCGCTCGCAGAGGCAAACGGCATCAAGGTGGTGATGAATCGCTGCCCCAAGATCGAATATGGCCGGCTGTCGCTCGGAGATTTCGTGGATGGGCGTGAATTCGCGGACCCTGAGTTCCAGGAAGGCGCAATTGTCCGGACGCGGCGTCCAGCGCCTGTCGCTCAACCGAATCACCACGGCCGGCGGCACGACCGGAGCGACGGAGCGCGCACAGCGCCGCGGTGACGAGAACTGATGGCGCCGACCAGATCGCTCGGATGCGCCGGTTTACCCCTGAACTCAGTCGGAGTTCGCGCCTTGAGCGGCCCAACCGGCTCCGATAAACGTTAAAGCAGCAATTCCGGAACAAGGAACGGCCATGCCCGAACGCACACCCGGCTTCGCCACGCTCGCGGTTCATGCGGGCGCCCAGCCCGACCCGACCACCGGCGCGCGCGCGACGCCGATCTACCAGACCACGTCCTTCGTGTTCGAGGACGCGGATCACGCCGCCTCCCTGTTCGGCCTGCAGGCGTTCGGCAACATCTATACCCGCATCGGCAATCCGACCAATGCGGTGCTGGAAGAGCGCGTCGCCGCGCTCGAAGGCGGCACCGCCGGACTCGCGGTCGCGTCCGGTCATGCAGCGCAAGTGCTGGTGATGCACGCGCTGATGACACCGGGCGACGAGTTTGTCGCCTCGAAGAAGCTCTATGGCGGCTCGATCAACCAGTTCAACCACGCGTTCAAGAATTTCGGCTGGAACGTGGTGTGGATGGACCCCGACGACATCGCCGGCGTGGAAAGCGCCATCTCGCCAAAGACCAAGGCGATCTTCATCGAGTTGATCGCCAATCCCGGCGGCGTCATCACCGACATCGAGGCGATCGCGAGCGTCGCGCGGCGCGCCGGCGTGCCGCTCATCGTCGACAACACCCTGGCAACTCCCTATTTGTGCAAGCCGATCGAGCACGGCGCCGACATTGTGGTGCATTCGCTGACCAAGTTCCTCGGCGGCCACGGCAACTCCATCGGTGGCCTGATCGTCGATGCCGGCACCTTCAACTGGTCGCGCGACGGCCGCTACCCGATGCTGTGCGAACCGCGGCCCGAATACCACGGCATCGTGTTGCACGAGACGTTCGGCAATTTCGCGTTCGCGATCGCGTGCCGGGTGCTGGGCTTGCGCGATCTCGGTCCGGCGCTGTCGCCGTTCAATGCGTTCCTGATCCTTACCGGCATCGAGACATTGCCGCTGCGCATGCAGCGCCACTGCGACAACGCGGTCGCGGTGGCGTCATGGCTCGCCTCCCATGACAAGGTGGCATGGGTGAGCTATCCGGGCCTCGCCGGCGACCGCTATCACAACCTCGCCAAGAAATACGTGCCGAAAGGCGCGGGCGCGGTGTTCACTTTCGGCCTCAAGGGCGGCTATGACGCCGGCACGAAACTGGTGTCGAGCGTCAAGCTGTTCTCCCACCTCGCCAATATCGGCGACACCCGCTCGCTGATCATCCATCCGGCGTCGACGACACATCGGCAATTGTCCGACGCCCAGAAGACCCAGGCCGGCGCCGGGCCGGACGTGGTGCGGCTCTCGATCGGCATCGAGGACGAGGACGACATTATCGCCGATCTCGACCAGGCGCTGGCGGCCGCGTAAGCGGGCGCAATATTTGCCTGCGGTGCCAGAACCGATTTGGATGTGTTCGAGTCGTCGCCGGGCTTGTCCCGGCGACCTCGATTAGGAAGGCACGTGCGTCCCTAAGCGGGATGGCCGCGACAAGCGCGGCCATGACCCACAGAAGTAGTTGCTGCGCTAGAAAAAGCTCTTGATGGTCGCCCAGATGCTGCGCTTGGGCGCCTCGGCATGCGGAGCGGCAGGTGCCCCGGCGGGTGCTGCACCCGTGGTGGAAGCGGCCGCGCCTGTCTCGGACTTTTTCACCACGTCGGCGGTGATTTCCTTGAACAGGCTCATCTTGGCAAGCGTCGCCGGGCCGGCCAAGCCGTCAGCCTCAAGGCCGTTCTTGGTCTGGAAATCCTTCACCGCCTTCTGGGTGCCCGCTCCGAATTGACCGTCGGCCGCGATCCCTAGCGACTGCTGCAGCTTCTTCACCGTATCGCCTGACGTGCCCGGCTTGAGGAGGATCAGCTCGTAAAGGCTCATCTGGGCGAAGGTGTCGGGGCCCGCGATGCCGTCAACTTTGAGCCCGTGCTTCTGCTGATAGTCCTTGAGCGCCTGCTCGGTGCCGGGACCGAATTGGCCGTCGGCGGTGACGCCCAGTTTCTGCTGCAAGATCTTCACCGGCTCGCCGGCGAGCCCGCGCTTCAATATCGACATGATCCGTTATCTCCCTTTTTTTCCAATTTGCACTCAACTCTCGTCAGCGAACATCACGACCCGAGTCCGATGCAACCTGCCCCAAGCGATCACGGCCCGGCCTGTTGCTCCAGCGTACCGTTCGGACTCAGGTGATCGACCGCCGCCGGCAGATGCTGCGACAACTGAGCAAGCAACTGGTCGACCGGAATGCCGAACGATTTGGCAAGTTGCTGCAGATGCTGGTCGCCGAGCGCGTTTCGGAGCTGATCGACCGTGATCGGCATGTTCTGGCCGTTGCCAAGCCAGGATGCGACCTGCGGGCCGAGGCCGGAATTCTGCAACTGCTGCAACAGCCCGCCGAGGCTGCCGAGATCAGTCTTGCCAAGCACCTGCGCCAGGATATTGGGCAACTGCTGGGTTCCGACCTGCTGCACGATCCCATTCAACGCGCTGCCCAAAAGATCGCCGAATATGCCACTCATGATGGCCTCCTCGCGGCACCTGCCGCTGCCATAGTACAAAGGTCCGCTGAAGCGTCACGCCATATCACGGATGGCCGTGTGATGACAACGATGAGGCGGCCCTCGCAACGACCACCCGCGCGGCATGGAGCGTCGCCGCCGTCAGCACGACAAGCGCCATCGCCTGGTGCATGAGGGCAAATCCAAGCGGCGCGCGCCCAACAACGTGATAATGCCAATCGCTGCTTGCACGAATGATCGCGACAGCAAGGAACCCGGCGGTCAGCGCCAAGCGAACCGGCACGGTTGTTGCACGACAGTCGATCACATGCACGAGCGCCAGCATGCCCAGTCCATAGGCGACCATGCGGTGGTCGAACTGGACTGTCAGCGCATTTTCGAAAAAATTCCGCCACGGCGGCTGGTCGTAGAACAGATTCGCGGCTGACGGGATGAAGCTGCCGTCGATCAGCGGCCAAGTGTTGTAGATGAGGCCGGCATGCAGCCCCGCCACCAAGGCACCGAGATAGATCTGCCCGAGGACGAGCCCGACAAGCGCGGCGGCGCCGAGCACGAGGCGGCGCGGCGGCGCGGGGCGCGGCGGGCGGGCGGGCGTCATGGTGCGCCCAGCCGTCCACAGCAGGGCGGCGTAGATCGCACAAGCGAGCGTCAGATGGAACGCCAGACGATACTGCGACACGCTCACCCGCTCGGTGAGGCCCGAAGCCACCATCCACCATCCGACCGCTCCCTGTACGGCGCCGAGCGCGAAGATGCCGGCGAGCGCAAGGCCAAGACGGCGATCCACCCATCCGCGCCACAGGAACCATAGAAACGGCACCAGGAACACCACCCCGATCAGCCGACCCAGCAGACGGTGGCCCCATTCCCACCAATAGATGGTCTTGAATTCGTCGAGGCTCATGCCGCGGTTGACGCGCTGATATTGTGGGATGGCCTGGTATTTCTCGAATGCAGCCTGCCAACCGGCGGCGTCGAGCGGCGGCACCGACCCCGGTCACCGGCTGCCATTCGACGATCGAGAGGCCGGACTGCGTGAGACGCGTGGCCCCGCCCACCAGCACCATCGCGAACACCAGCGCCGCGACACACCACAGCCAAGCTCGGACAATCCGGGCACGACCGGCGCCCCGCTGCGCGGCGGACGATAGCGGCGCGTCCAGTCGCGCCACATTCGACGGATCGGCGTCTGACTCGATGGCGGGGCGTATGGTCGATTGCACGGCGTTTAATTGCATCGCGGTCATCATTCGGCGTCGTCGCTTGACGTGTCGAGGGAAGTGCCGCCGGGCGGGTTGCGCACGCGGATGGCGACCCTATAGACCTCCAGGGTCGCCGCAAGCAATAAGACGCCGGCGCCCGCCGCCGTGGGCGCCGACCGGAGGCTGTCATTCGACCTCGCATTCGCAAGCTGATCGGCACCATCCTGCTGCTCGCGCTCGTTATCGTGTGGTCGCTCATGGCCATGGCGCTTGCCCAGGCCGTGCCGATCCGATCGAGCCCGGTCCTCGAATTCGCCTATTATGTGATTGCCGGCGTCGGATGGGTGCTGCCCGCGATGCCGTTAGTGGCATGGATGGCGCGGGACCGCGGCGCCTCATAGAGCGGGTGTTCGCGGCGGAAATGCCCTCCCGGCCCTTATCCCAACCGCGCCGAAAACCACCAGACCGCGTTTACCGGGAATTTACCGCGTCGGATCACCTTGTGACCCGCGCGTCCGGCCTCGATCCGGCGACACCTCGCTGTCCTGCTGCGGCGCTCGACCCTGCTGCGGCGCAAGCCTCGCGCCGGCGGTTCGTCGAGATCTAGAGGACACATGTCGACGGCACCAGCGATCCACGCGCCGACCTACGGCTACGCGGACCCGGACGCCTCACCGCAGTCGCTCGTCGCGCGCCTGCGCGTACTCTTCATCTGGCTCATCGCGTTCTCCGGCGGCTTCGTGATCATCGAACCGGCGCCCTATGAGCTCATCATCATCCTGGCGATGATCGTCTTTGCGGTGACCGGTGTGTCGCTGCGTGCCAGCCAGGTCCCGCTGCTGCTGTTGTTGATCATTCACAACGTCGGTTTCGTCATTTCCCTGATGCCGGTGATCGAGCTTCCCGACACCCTGAAATGGACCGCGGTGTCCGGGCTGCTGTCGGTGTCGACGCTGTTCTTCGCCATGGTACTTGCCCACGACACCGAGCGGCGGCTCGATTTCCTCATCAAGGGCTACGTGGCAAGCGCGATCGTGACCTCGATCATCGCGGTCCTCGCCTTCTTCAAGCTCATTCCCGGCTGGGAGAATTTCATCCTCTACCTGCGTGCCAGATCGACCTTCAAGGACCCCAATGTGTTCGGTCCGTTCCTGGTCCTTCCGGGCATGATCGTCATCCAGCGCATCATTTCCGGCGGCGTGCGCAACATCATCCTTGGCGGCGCCGTTTTCCTGATCATTGCGGCTGGGCTGTTCCTGAGCTTTTCGCGTGGCGCGTGGGGCAACTTCGCGGTGTCGGTCGTGGTGATGCTGGCGCTGACGTGGATCACGACCCGCTCGACCAACGAGCGCGTCCGCATCGCCCTATTCGCGATATTCGGGGCGGCGGCCGTCTTCGCCGTCATCATTGCGCTGTTATCGGTGCGGGACGTGTCTGATCTTTTCCAGGACCGTGCCGCCCTCGTCAAGGATTACGACGCCGGCCATGGCGGCCGCTTCGGCAGGCACATCCTAGGCGCCCTGATGATCCCCGAAACGCCGTTCGGACTAGGCCCGCTCCAGTTCTCGAAATATTTTGAATTCGAGCCGCATAATTCGTTCATCGACCCCTTCATGAACGGCGGATGGCTTGCCGGCGTGTCGTGGTTCGCCCTTACGTTCATGACCTTGCTGCTCGGCCTGCGCCACGTCTTCGCCCGCACCCCGTGGCAGACGACTTACATTGCGGCCTACGCCGCCTTCATCGGCGAGGTTGGCGAAAGCTACATCATCGACGTCCAGCATTGGCGCCATTACTTCCTGATCATGGGGGTGTTGTGGGGCCTGATGACCGCAAGCCGGCCGGCGTCCCGCCAAGATCATATGATCCCCATCGCTGTGACTGGCCGCCGATGATATTTCAGCGTCCAAGGTAGGCGCGAGGCGTATTCCGCGACGCCATATACGGCGTCGCCCCCGCGTCAGTTCGTCAGATACAAATATTGCTGGTAGGAATACTTCACCAGCAAATTCCGCTTGAACAGCCACTTGTCCATCGCGACGAACGGCTTCGAAAAATGGTCCTTGAGGATATAGGACGAGAACAGCACGAAAAACGTCATGTTCGGATAGACCACGCGCACGTCGACGTGCTTCTTGAGCATATCCACTTCGTCGGGAGTGAGGGGAAATTCCTGCGAATCGCCCCATTTCGGCACCCAGAGGCGTCCGACGACGTGGGTGCGGAACCAGATCAGCAGCCGGCTTGCGGCATTGTTCTCCCAGAAAAATCCTTTGCCGCCGCTTTTCATGCAACGCTTCAGGGCCACGCAGAACTGGTCGAATGGCTCGAGGTGATGGAGAATCATGGCGCCGAAGACGAAGTCGCAAGGCCCGAGGGAATCGATCGCCATGGCGTCGCACACCACCGGCGTTACGTTCGTAACGCCGAGCCGTTCGCACCGTTTTTTCAGGGTTTCGACACCGACCCGGGAATTGTCGACCGCAATCACGTTGGCGCCGCGCTTTGCGAAGGCGAGCGAAAAGTCGCCATTGCCGCATCCGATGTCGACCAGCGTCTTGCCGTTCAGGTCGCCGAAATAGGCGATCGCGGAGTCAACCGCGAGAGCAACCTGCTGAGAGGGAGTTCCGACGCGGTCGGGATCATTTGTATAAAGCTTATCCCAAAACTCCGTAGGATTTCCTTCGGGCGTCGCCTTCACGATCTCGTTCATTTTAACGCTCCGAACTCGTTCAATATGTGATTGTCAGAATAGGAATCGAGGCGCCCAAAGTCAATATTTACATGAATGGTATTGCCGATAGTCTTTTAAATACCCTAATGCCACGGATACAATGGTTAACGGATACAATTATATTAACCCTTGCATCATATTCGATGTTTTTCCGTCATAAATCCAACGGCAATCGAAACGATGCCAGTGCGACCGCGCCTCACGCCACGTTGAGGCGGCGAAAACCGTTCCACATGGCGGTGCCGGTGCCCGACAGCAGCACCTGGACATAGCGCTCGCGCTGAAACTCGCCATTGAGGGAGAGGCGCGGCAACGCGAACAAGTGCTCGGCGTGATCCTCGAACAGCACGCCGGGGCGGGTCGTGACGGCGGTCTTGAAGCCCGCTTCCCGGGCCGCCTCGAACTCGCGCGGACCGGCGGTGCTCGCGTCCCCGATCGGATAGGCGAAATGTTCCGGCGTCGCGCCGAGCGCGGCCTGCAGCACCGCACGGCCCATCTTGATCTCGGACCGGGCGGCGGCGTCGGATGCCTTGGACAAAATGACATGGTTGACGGTGTGCGCCCCGATGGTTACCAGCGGATCGCGCGCCATATCGGCGATCTCTTTCCACGTCATGCAATTTTCCTCGCACAGCGCGGCAGCATCCACGCCATAACGCCGCGCGAGTTCCGATACGAAGCCCAGGATCGCCTCGTTGGTCGGCAGGCTGCGCACCCACCAATACAGTTTGTCATAGACTTCGCGTTTCTCCGCTATCGTTTCGCAGGACATCCGGTGCGGCACGCCATCGATCACGAAGCCGACCGTCTTGGCGTTGGCGATCACCTGCTCCAGCATGATCCACCACAAGATGCCGAGACGATCCGGGAAGCTGGTCGGCACGTAAATGGCGAACGGCACCTTATGGCGCTTGAGGATCGGATAAGCCCAATCCTTGTTGTCGCGATAGCCGTCGTCGAGGGTGAGGCAGGCGAAGCGGCGGCGGAAATCCCGCTCGGTCAGGCGGCGGTGCATCTCGTCGAGGGAGACGAGGTCGATATCGCTGTCGCGCAGCATCGTGACGACGGCTTCGAGAAAGCTCGGCACGATTTCCAGCATCCGGTTGGGCTGGAACTTCTCGAACCGCGGTGGCCGCACGTGGTGGAGCATCAGCACCGCGCCGACGCCGCGGTACATCGGACTCAGCATGGCGTGGGCGCCGGTGAAGTACAGCGCCTCCAGTGCGGTACGGATCAGGCTCTTGGTCACGCTGGGCATTGTGCCAGTCCGCTCCGCCACGGCAAATCGAAAACTTAACTGTGCTGGATACGCCATCCGTGCTCGGCACGGTAGGCGGCCAGGACCTTGAGCGGCACCGCGAACAGGATGGCGGTACGCGCCACGCCGAGCCAAGCCTCCCGTCGCCACGGATCGAAGTATCGCAACTGAATGCGCAGGCGATCGAACAGCTGCCGGCGCCGCTTTTGCATCGAAAGTCCGGACATCGAGATGGTGTAGTCGACCAGATATTCCGGCAGGTTGGCGAACTCGAATTCACCCGACATGCGCCGCAGCATCTCGTAGTCCTCACCCAGCGGATAGCTCTCGCTGTAGGGACCGGCCTTGCGCAGCACCTGCGACCGCACCATCCAGCTCGAGTGGACGGTGCAGTTGTTCACGTAGAGGGCCTCGCGGATCGCCGCCGGTTCGCAGGGCGGCCGGTACGGAAGCACGACCTCGCCGGTGGTCTCATCGATGTAGCGCGCCCAGGTACCGACCAGGGCAATGCCCGGGTTGGCGTTGAGGAAGGCGATTTGGCGGCCGAGGCGCTGCGGGTGGCTAACGTCGTCGGCGTCTTGCATCGCGATGAATTCGTAGTCCTTGGCCAGCAATTGCCGCAGAGCGGCATTGCGGGCGCCGACGACGCCGAGATTCTTGTCGAGCCGCAGGATCTCGATGCTAGGCAGCAGCGGTCCCAGCACGTCGGCGACCGGCTGCCGGCTGCCGTCGTCGACGATCAGCAGGTCGAACGGCACGGCGTTCCGCAGAAGGCTGTCGACGGCCCGGCGAATCGTCCTGTCCGCGTTGTACGCGGGCATGATCACGGCCAATTGCGGCATCAAGGGTCTCCCTACCAAGCGCCGTCGGCGCTCACGAGACGCCCCCACGCGGACGTCATACATAGGCGGCCGCGAACGCCAGTCATGCGAATACCAACGATTTATTGATTTTTATTTGCGAAGCTCGCGGGAATCTCGCGTTAACGATTTGGAAATGGCGCCCGTCCGCATGAACATCGCCGCTCGACCTAGCCCGGCGGGCCGGACGCCGCCGGATCGCGACGGGCGTTCGGGCGACGGCACGGCGCGCATCGTGCTGTACGACGATTTCGCCGCCGCTGAGCCGGTGTGGCGGCGGCTCGATGAGGCGCGGCCATTCGCCACGCCCTATCAGCGGTTCGAATGGATCAGCCATTGGTTTGCCCACGTCGGCCGGCTTGAGAAGGTGACGCCGCTCATTGCGGCCGGCCTCGATCGCGACGACACTCCCCTCTTCATCCTGCCGTTCGTGCGCTCACGGCATTATGGCTGTCATGTCGCCGGGTTCTGCGGCGGCACCCATTCGAATCTCAACATAGCGATCTGGCGGCCCGAAGCGGATCTCGCCGCGATGCGGGTTGGCGCCGTGTTGGCCGAGATCGCCGCCCTCCGCGACATCGATCTCTTTGCGCTGCTCGGCCAGCCGCAAATCTGGCGCGGTGTGCCAAATCCGTTCGCCACCCTTGCCCGGCAACCGTCGCCCGACGACGTCTATATGGGCCTGCTCGACGGCGGCGAGTCGATGCCACACCTGCCGAGCGGGATGCGCAAGAAGGGACGCAAGCTGACGAAGCTCGACGGCTTCCGTTACGCGATGGCGGCAACGGCCGACGAGGCCGACCACATTCTTCAGGCGTTCCGCACTCAGAAGGCCACACGCTTCGCCAAGCAGGGCATTCGTAACGTGTTCGAGGACGCGGGCGTCATGCCGTTCATCCGCGCCGCGTGTCTCGACGGGATCGCGGAGGGCCGGCCGGTCATCGAGTTGCACGCGCTCGCGGGCGCCGGCGAAGTGCTCGCCATCGTCGGTGGCGTCAGCAATGCACACCGCTTCTCGGTGATGTTCAATTCCATCACCCCGGGGGATTACGCGAGAATGTCACCCGGCATCATTCTGATGTCGAAGATCGTCGCAGCCTGCGCACAACGCGGCATCACGAGCTATGATCTCGGTGCCGGCCAGGCGCACTACAAGAAGTATTTCTGTTCCGGGGCAGAGCATCGGTTCGACAGCTTCATCCCGTTCTCGGCGCGCGGACGGCTCCTCGCTGTCGCCTGCCGAGCCTCCGGCACGTTGCGGCGTTCGCTCAAGAGCAGCCCCGTACTGATGAATGCGTTCCAGGCGGTCCGCCGCTGGACCACTGCCGCAGCCGGGTGACCGCGTCCAGCGGACAGAGCCCACACGCCATCGGCGGCTATGCGGCGACAAGCGCCTCAGGGCCGGCGGCGAATCGCGCCCGCCAGCACAGCGATGTCGGCAAATCCGGCGCCCGCCAGCATCTGCACCGCATACACGATGTCCTGCGGGGCGTTGTCCGCCACGATCAGCACGGAACGCGGCGCCACCGCAGCGAGTTCGACGCAGTCGCCGGAAATCACTCCGGCGTCGACGATCACGTGCGCATAGGCGCGCGACAGTGCCTGCATCATCACGGTGAACTGCGGGGAACCGAGGAGCGCCTGCGTGGAGACATCGTCGCGTCCACGATGCACCAGATGAAGGCGCGACAGCCTGTCCTTGGCGATCACCTGTCCAAACGATGCGGTGCCGGCGACCACATCCGACAGTCCCGGCAGGCTCGGAGATGCCGAAATTGCCTCCAGCATCGGCGCCCGCATGGCAAGCTCCGACCATGACAACCTTGGCATCGGTCGCGAGCGTACGGGCGAGCGTCAGCGCCGGCAGCGTCGACACAATATCGGGCCGTGCGGCGAATACCGCGACGCCGTGGCCGATGTCGACGTTTCCGCAGCCGCCGGGCGACGTCGCTTTATGGCGTCGAAGCGGCACGCCCGGCAGCGCGGCGGGCCACAGCCCTTGACCGGCCGGCGCCGCTGACGACGGAGCGGCAGGCGCCTTGACGGCGCAACCGGCGGCATCGCGCGCAACGGCACCGCGCCGCGTCCGCCAGCATCCATGTCTGCAGACCGTCGCCATACGGGCGAGACGGCGCGACTGCGCGCATCAATTCGCTGCGTAGTCACCATCCCGGCACACAGGACAAAGGCGACCAACGTCGCGACCGCGACGATGGGCAGCTTCTTGGGGAAGGACGGCGTGTTCGAGACGATTGCAGACGATATGATCTTGGCATCGGGCGGAGCGCCGCCGATCGATATCCCGCGCCGTGGTTTCGCGATATTTGGCGAGATAGGACTCGAGGAGATCGCGTTGTGCTTTCGCCTCGCGCTCGAGCGCGCGGTACTGGACGTCCTGCTCGCCCTGGTCGAGGCCCTGCTCCTTGACGAATCGAGATTGGCGCTGAGCGCATCGACCCGCGCGGTGGAGATGCGCGCATCGTTCTCGAGGGAGCGGATGATTTTCTCGGCCTCCGCCCGGATCTGGCGGTCGAGGTCGGCGATCTGCGCCTTGAGTTCCTTGATGCGCGGATGTCCGTCGAGAAGCGTCGAGGACTGTTCGGCAAGTTGGGCACGCAATGTCACCCGCTGTTCCGACAGCCGGCGGATCAGTTCCGAATTCATCACGTCGGCGGCCTCGATCGGCTCGCCACGACGCAACATGTCGCGGATGATGCGGGCGCGGGTTTCGGCGTCGGCCTTCTGCGCCGCGCGCCGCATTGAGTTGGGAACTGATTTCACCGACCTGCTGGCTGCTCAAGGTCGTGTTGTTGGTGCCGAGCAGGAGATTGGTGTTGGCCGGAATTCCTCGGCCTTTGTCTCGGCATCGGCGACCTTGTGGCGCAACTTTTCGATCTCGCCCGCGAGCCATTCGCCGGCGCCGCGCGTTGCTCCTGGCGGATATCTGCTGGCGGCGCAGATAATCGTCGGCGATTGCATTGGTGATGCGCGCTGCCAGAACCGGATCGGCGGACTGGAACTCGATGACGATGACGCGGGACTTGTCGATCGCATAGGCCGTCAGCCTGTCGTTCCACGACTTCGAGCACACGCTCCTCCGGCGACATCGCCAGGAGGTCGCGCGAAATCCCCACTAAGGAGAGCAACTGGCGCAGCATCGAGGCGCGCGAAGCACCGGATCGAATTCCGGCAGTTCATTGAGCTTCAGTTCGCCGATGACGTCGAGCGCAAGCTGGCGCGACAGGACGATCTGGACTTGATTGGTGAGCGCTCTCCGGCATCGGCGGGGCCGCGGTCTTGGTTATGCCGCCTTCTCGGCATCCGGGACGCAGGAACACGTTCTCGCGGCCGTCGTAGACGATACGCGCCTCGGACTTGTAGCGCGGCGTCAAGCAAATTAACGAGACGCCGGCGACGATCGCGCGGCAAGGGTCGGCCAGATGACCCAATGTTTCCGGCGCCACAGCGCAGCCCCAGCGACCGCAGGTCGAGGTCGCTCGCCCGCTCTCGTACTCCTCGACCCCTGACCTCGCCATGTGCTCACTGCTCCACGCCAGACTTACTCGCATTGGAGACGATTATGGTTGCCGGCGGGTTAATTTCGGGCGCAACAGGCCGCCGCGCGGTCCATGCATCGGCAAGCCGTTCGGCCGCTCTCCTACGCTGTTAACGCCGTATTGCACAATTGCCCGATACTCTCAGACCATGGCGCGGCGGCGCGGCGAAACCCACAAATGTCCTCGATACCATCCGCATCGATGAGGGCGCGAGACGAGGACCGCGTCCACCGGCCCAGCCAACGCAGCTCAATATCGTCCACGTTGTCCGTGCCCCGATCGGCGGCATTTTCCGCCATATCGTTGATTTCGCCGGTGCCCAGACCAAGGCGGGGCACGAGGTCGGGATCGTCTGCGATTCCTCGACCGGCGGACGTTTCGAGGATGACATCATCGCCAAGGCGGCGAAAACCCTCGCGCTCGGTGCGACCCGGTTTCCCATGCGGCGAAGCATTTCGTTAGCCGACCTCGCGCAGCGGCGCCGTGTGCTTGGCCATCTCGGCAACTCGATGCCCGACGTCCTTCATTGTCATGGCGCGAAGGGCGGCGCCTATGGGCGACTGATTGCGGCGTTTCTGGGCCGACGGCGGCCGATCGCATGCCTTTACGCCCCGCATGGCGGTACGCTGCACTTCGACGAAACCTCACTCGAAGGGAAGTTCTATTTCCGCGTCGAACGACTGTTCGAGCGCCTGACCGATGCGCTCATTCATGTCAGCGCCTTATGAAGCGGAGACCTATCGCCGCAAGATCGGATTCCGCGCTGCCAGGCCGTGGTGATCCGTAACGGGCTGCGCGAGGAGGAGTTTACCCCCGTGGTGCCGCGCGAAGACGCCCGCGACCTCCTGTTTCTCGGCATGCTGCGCGACCTCAAGGGCACCGATGTCTTCCTCGAAGCCATTGCCAAGCTTGAACAGCGTTTCCACCGCCAAGTGACGGCAAATGTGATCGGCCAGGCCGAGGAGCCGGAGCACTACCGCGCGCTTGCCCGCACCCTCGGCATCGCCGGTCGCGTCGCCTTCCACGAACCGATGCCGGCGCGTCAGGCCTTTGCCGGCGCCCGCGCCATCGTGGTGCCGTCGCGTGCCGAATCGATGCCCTATGTGGTGCTGGAGGCAATCGCCGCCGGCATGCCGATCATTGCCACGCAATGTCGGCGGCATTCCGGAAATATTTGGCCCGGCGGCGAGCGAACTGGTGGCGCCCGGCGATTCCGGCGCGCTGGCGCAGGCGATCGAGGACATGCTGGCACATCCGGGCCGCGTCGCGGCGGGCGTCGCGGCGCGCCGTGACTGGCTGCGACCGCGTTTTCACATCGAGGCCATGCAGAACCAGATCGAAGCGCTCTACCGCGAGATCCTGGCGCGCAAGCACAACCGTATGTGATGCGACCCTTGGGCGGCGGTTGATGGCCCGAAGATTTACACTGTGTTTACGAATTCGATAGCAATCCTCCCTATACACGGGAGGGGTCCTTGTCCGCCGGCAACCATCGCGGCGGCGCTGCGTTTCGGATAGATGACCATGAATGTTGCCGAGCGACCTTCGACGGTAGCGGCGCCTCCACGCGAGCTCAGTTCGATCGCGCGCGCCATCGCGTCGGAGCCGGTCGCCGACGCCATCTCGCCGGTTGTCCTGATCGGCATCGTGCGGCTGCTCGAATTCATCGGCATCGCGGCGATCGGGGCCGGCGCCTGGGTGGGCCTCGTCTATCGCAATGACGATTTCTCCTGGGCCTATATGGGGGCGATCCTGGCGGTGTCGGCCGCCGCCGTGTTCGCGTTCCAGGTCTTCGAAATCTACAGCGTCCCGGCGTTTCGCAGCCATGTCCACCAGCTCTCTCGGCTGGTGCTGGCATGGACGCTGGTGTTTCTGCTGGCCTTCGCGGTGTCCTTCTTCGGCAAGCTCGACAGTTCTTTTTCGCGGGCTTGGGCCGCCACTTGGTTCACGTCCGGCCTCATCGCGCTCTGCCTCGGCCGCTTTGTCCTTACGTCGCTGGTGCGCCGCTGGGCGCGCGACGGCAGGTTGATCCGGCGCATCGTGATCGTGGGCGGCGGGCGCGAGGGCGAATCGCTGCTGCGCGCGCTTGCTCACGAAGCGGATTCGGACGTCCGCATTTTCGGCGTGTTCGACGATCGCGCCGGCGACCGCTCGCCGGCGATCATCGAGGGGGTCCCCAAGCTCGGCACCGTGGAGGATCTCGTTCGGTTCACCCGCCTGACCCGGGTCGATCTCGTGCTGGTGTCGATGCCGCTCACCGCCGAGGAGCGGGTGCTGTCGATGGTACGCAAGCTGTGGGTGCTGCCGGTCGACGTGCGCCTCGCCGCCCACATGTCACGGCTGCGGTTCCGCCCGCGCGCCTATTCCTACATCGGCAACGTTCCGGTGCTGGATATTTTCGACAAGCCTATCGCCGACTGGAACATGGTGATCAAGACGATGTTCGACCGCATCGCCGGCGCCATGATCCTCGCCGCGCTGTCGCCCGTGATGGCGGCGACCGCGTTGGCCATCAGGCTTGAAAGCAAGGGGCCGGTGTTCTTCCGCCAGCGCCGGCTCGGTTTCAACAACGAGGTCATCGAAGTCCTCAAATTCCGCTCGCTCTATCACGAGCATGCCGATCCGAATGCGCGGCGTGTTGTCACCAAGGGCGATCCGCGCGTCACCCGGGTCGGGCGTTTCATCCGCAAGACCTCGATCGACGAACTGCCGCAACTCGTCAACGTGCTGCGCGGCGAGCTGTCGCTGGTGGGCCCGCGGCCCCACGCCGTGGAAGCGCCGACCGCGAACCGGCTGTGGGAGGACGTGGTCGACGGCTATTTCGCCCGCCACCGCGTGAAGCCAGGCCTCACCGGCTGGGCGCAGATCAATGGCTGGCGCGGCGAACTCGACACCCCCGAGAAGCTGCAGAGCCGCGTCGAGCACGATCTCTACTACATCGAGAACTGGTCGCTGATGTTCGACCTTTACATCCTGTTGCGTACGCCGTTCGCCCTGATGAAGACCGAGAACGCCTATTGAGGCGACCGCCGACCGTCACCGCCGACCGTCACCGCCCCCTGCCCTTCGCGCATCGGCATCGGTCAATCCCGTGCTTGCGAGACACGCATCGCCAACAACGCGCGCCGGCGTCGGTTGCACCGGCCGTCCCCAGCCCCTATAGTCCGCGCCTGTTCGGAGCGTAGCGCAGCCCGGTTAGCGCACCAGTCTGGGGGACTGGGGGTCCCGAGTTCGAATCTCGGCGCTCCGACCAAAAACTCCCCAACAATTCAAAGGCTTTGGTTGTGTTCCGCCGCCTCCCACAAAAGGGGCGAAAAGCCGAGGAAAGGTGGCCTTGGGTGGTTTTGCCGACGCAAATGCCGCCCAACCGCCCGATTGCGCTCGGCAATATGGGCCGCGACCCCTCCTTCATTTACAGGTGCTACGACAGCCCGTTAGTCGGGCTGTCGCTTGCGTCATACAGGCGCTTTGCGACTGCATCCCCCGGGCCCTCGGAGTTTGACATTGGGCGACTGTGGTATTGTAGAAATTGGTGCAAGCCGCGCAGGATGAAGCCGTCTCCCGTACGGTTTGGGCGGACGCCGTATCGAGAAAGATCAGCATCAATCCGACGGTCAAATTCCACTTCAACATCTGTCTCTCCTTGAAAGTGGCGGCTTGGCGTGCGGTCGCCGGGAAAGCAAGAGAGATTCCCTTGTTGGAATCAATCGTCGGCCGTTGGTTGGGTTCGAGGCGCGGCACGACGATTTCGGGCTGTCCTGAATTGCGGGTTAACGGACGATTGGGCGTTGCCCTCCGGCGACCTCACCCACCGCGGCGGGCAACCGCGCGCCTGTCAAGGGTTCCATGTTCGCATGGCGAGAAAGCCCCGGGGAGGAGCCCGGGACTCTCATCGCGTGATCTAACGACGATTACTTGCCGGCGGCCGCAAGCTGTGAGGTGACGGTGCTGAAGGTCGACTTTAGCTGAGTGCCGAGAGCATTGACGACCGTGATGATGACAACCGAAATGCCGGCGGCGATCAGTCCGTACTCGATGGCGGTTGCGCCGGATTTGTCGTTTGCAAAACGTCTGACGAGCTTATTCATTGGGTACTCCTCGTTCACCCGGATGGTGGCTGTGTAAAATGATCTCCGAAGCCGGTTGCTTTCCCGGTGGATATGATGCGGGTCATGTCCCGAGACTGTGGGGTAAATCGGCGGACGATCGAAAGCGTTCACCTCACAGCTCGCGGATTTAGCGGCGTAGCTAATGGATGGTGTAAAAATAATTAGCTTTCGAGGTAATCGGCGTCGCGATGCGCGGGACGTATATCAATCCAACCACGCGCTCGCGAAAAAGGCCCGGACCGAAATCCAGGGCCTTCTCTCGGCGCGGCAATCCATGCGAGGTCATGCTGGCTAGCGGCGCTTACATTCACGAAACAGTCTCGCGGGGAAAAAGTTCCGCGAAGCCCCTGCTCAGAGCCAATCCGTAGCGCGTTCACTCATGCCCGCGCGTATCCGACATTCCAGTTCGACACAGCTTCGCATCAACAATGTAACGCTCACCATCGACGATTACAGCGAAGGCTATTCGTCTGTTTCGGCCGCGGCGATGAGCCCGTGCCAACCGGAAACGAGCCGAGCGCTCGAACCGAGCGATTAATCCCGAAAAACCGGAACTAACGACGGCCGCCCGAGTTGGCCGCGTGGACCTTAACGACATTCCAAAATGCAGCAGGAGCAGCCTTCCATGAATACCACGTCCAAGCCCTTCTCTTCGAGCCAGTATGGTGCTTCCAAGCCGGTCCAATCGGACACGCTGAGCGACACGGCGCGCAATGCGTATGATTTGGTGTCGAGCAGCGTCGGGGATGCCGTCGATCGCGGGCAGGCTGCGGTCTCTCAGGCCAGCGTCAAGGCAGGGGAGATGGCCGAATCCGCAGCGCAGCAGATGAAGACGCTCACGTCCGAGCTCGAAGATATGGCCCGCCGAAATCCTTTGGGCATGTTGGCCGGTGCGTTGATGAGCGGCGTGTTGATTGGATTGTTTGCGCGCGGACGCGGCTGATTGCCTTCCGGCGTCGGCATCGGCCGGCGCCGGCTGCGCCCGCTTACCGAGTCCGGCGCGCTCGGCCAGGGATGCCGGCTTTCGGCTTTATTACGCCGCTGTGACTTCAAGGAGACGGCAGCATGGCCGATCGATCCCGACGGCTACCAACAGCTCCGGCCTCCCAACGATCGCGTGTGAGCGAGGGCCGGCAATTCCCGCTTGGGGCGACCTGGGATGGCCTTGGCGTCAACTTTGCGCTTTTTTCCGCACATGCCACCAAGGTGGAGCTGTGCCTCTTCGACCTCGACGGCCGACGTGAACTGGAACGCATCGAACTGCCCGAATACACCGACGAAGTCTGGCATGGTTATCTCTCCGACGCTCGGCCGGGCACCGTCTACGGATACCGGGTGCATGGGCCCTACGAGCCGACCGCCGGCCACCGCTTCAACTCCAACAAGCTTTTGCTCGACCCATATGGAAAGCGAATGGTTGGGCAGCTGAAGTGGGACCCCGCGCTGTTCGGCTATCGCATCGGCTCCTCCAAAGAAGATCTCTCGTTCGACAAGCGCGACAGCGCGCCGTTCATGACAAAGAGCTGCGTCATCGATCCGGCCTTCACGTGGGGACGCGAGCGCCTGCCCGCGATTCCGTGGGATCGGACGATCATATACGAGACCCACGTCAAGGGATTCACCCAGCGGCATCCGGCGGTGCCACCCGATTTGCGCGGAAAGTTCGGCGGTCTCACCCAGCGCGCCATCGTCGACTACATCAAGAACCTGGGCGTCACCTCGGTCGAACTCCTGCCGATCCAGGCCTTTGTCGACGACAGCTATCTGCTGGATAAAGGCCTCAAGAATTATTGGGGCTACAACACCATCGGATTTTTCGCTCCGGACCCGCGCTACATGGCGTCACCGTTCGTGAACGAGTTCAAGGAAATGGTTGCCCGCCTCCATGATGCCGGGATCGAGGTGATCCTTGATGTGGTTTATAACCATACGGCCGAGGGGAACGAGAAAGGCCCGACGCTGTCGTTCAAGGGTATCGACAATTCCACCTATTACCGCCTCATGCCGAACAATCCGCGCCACTACATCAACGACACCGGCACCGGAAACACCCTGAACCTCAGTCATCAGCGCGTCCTCCAGATGGTGATGGACAGCTTGCGGTACTGGGCGACGGAGATGCGCGTCGACGGCTTCCGCTTCGATCTGGCAACGATCCTGGCGCGCGAACCTTACGGATTTGACGAGGGCGGCGGATTCCTCGACAGCTGCCGCCAGGATCCCGTTCTCTCGTCCATCAAGCTGATTGCGGAGCCGTGGGATATCGGACCCGGCGGATACCAGGTCGGTGGCTTTCCGCCCGGCTGGGCGGAGTGGAACGACAAGTTCCGCGACACGATGCGCGCTTACTGGCGAGGCGACGACGGCAAGATCGGGGATGTCGCCGCCCGACTGATGGCGTCGGCCGATCTCTTCAATAAGCGGGGCCGCAAACCCTGGGCGAGCGTCAACTTCATTACCGCGCACGATGGTTTCACGCTTCATGATTTCGTGTCCTACAACGAGAAGCACAACGAGGCGAACGGCGAAGAGAACCGCGACGGCCATTCCAACAACTACAGCTGGAACCACGGTGTCGAGGGTCCGACGGACGATGCGGCCGTGCGAAGCCTTCGTGAGCGGCAAAAACGCAACCTGCTCGCCACGCTCCTGCTCGCGCAAGGCACGCCGATGATCCTGGCGGGAGACGAATTCGGGCGCACCCAGGGCGGCAACAACAACACTTACGCCCAGGACAACGAGATCAACTGGCTCGATTGGGGAGGCATCGACGATGCCGGACGCTCGCTTATCGACTTCGTCCGCAAGTTGATCTCCATCCGGCAAAATTTTCCGATCCTGCGCCGCAATCGGTTCTTCACGGGCACATACAACGAGGAGCTCGGTGTGGCCGACGCGGTGTGGCTCACACCTGCCGGGACCGATATGGCGCATGAGAATTGGCAGGATCCCATGGCAAAGTGCGTGGGCGTGATCTTCGACGGCCGCGCACCGGCAAGCGGCATAAAACGAGCCGCGCAGGATGTTACGAGCTTTCTCATTCTCAACGCCCATCATGACGTCGTGAGGTTCAAGCTCCCGGAGGTGGTCGGAGGCAGCCGGTGGGAGCTGCTGGTCGATACCAACCAACCGGACCAGAACGGATCCTTCGATTTCGGTCACGAATACGAGGTAACGGGCCGGTCTCTGTTGCTGTTTTCGCTCGTCGCGGAGGCGAGCCATGACAAAATGGAACTCGCCAAGACAGAATTGCAGCCGATGGCCGAGAAGGCGATGTTCGCACCCGCCGAGTCCGTTTGAGCCGAACAGGTTCAAAATAAGCGGGAAGTCTGCGGGTGCCGGGCGGGTATAATCGGGCGCCCCCGGTGGTCGCGGCGGTACCGGGAGGACACGATCCATGAAAATCGACGGTCACTGCCATTGCGGCCAGATCACCTTCGAGGCCGATGTCGATCCCGACGCGGTCACCGTTTGCCATTGCACGGACTGCCAGAGGCTCACCGGCTCGGCGTTTCGCGCCAACGTCTCGGCGCCGGCTGCGCAATTTACGCTGCGCGGCACGCCAAAGAGCTACATAAAGACCGCCGAAAGCGGCAATCAGCGCCGGCACGCCTTCTGCGGCAATTGCGGGACCCCGATCTACGCATGCGCGATCGATAATCCGCAGAGCTACTCCTTGCGGGTCGGCACGATCACCCAGCGCTCCGCCTTCTCGCCACGTCGGCAAATCTGGCGGCGCTCGGCGCTGAATTGGGTAGACACGCTCAGCACCGTGCCGCCGAACGAAAAAGGTTGATGGCGGATGCGTTGGCGACCCCGCCCTCGATCGCCATACCGTGACCGGAAACTTTGGATCGCGGCACCGCCATGGGGCGGACGTCTTCTCGGCTTTGTCACGTCGTCGCCAACACACCCGGCGAGCGGGCGCGGACTGTCTTAGCGGCGAGCCTTTTATCCGCGCCCGCGTCGCGCTACTGATGTGACGCTCGCGATTCCGTGCGGGCCGCCCTTTTCCCGATCGAAGGCTCCCATGCCGCTCGCAACGAAATCCCGGACCGCCGCCCGCGCAAAATCCAACACCAAGCCCGGCCGTGGGCGCATTTTCGACTCCGTCACCGAGGCGATCGGTAATACTCCGATCGTGAAGCTTCGCAGACTGCCGGAAATGCACGACGTGAAGGCCAACATTTTGGCCAAGCTCGAATTCATCAATCCGGCCGCGAGCGTAAAGGATCGCATCGGCGTCGCCATGATCGAGGATATGGAGGCGGTAGGCCTGGTCGGGCCCGGCACCGTTCTGGTCGAGCCAACGTCCGGCAACACCGGCATCGCGCTCGCCTTTGTTGCTGCCTCGCGTGGTTATCGGCTGATCCTGGTGATGCCGGAATCAATGTCGATGGAGCGGCGGAAGATGCTGAAGCTGCTCGGCGCCGAACTGGTCCTGACGCCGGCCGCCCACGGCATGCGCGGCGCCGTCGAGAAAGCAGAGGAACTGGTGCGGACCACTCCAAAGGCGGTGATGCCGCAACAGTTCAAGCATCGGGCCAATCCGGAAATCCACCGCGTCACCACCGCGGAGGAAATCTGGAACGATACCGGCGGCGAGATCGATGTGTTCGTGGCCGGCGTCGGTACCGGGGGCACCATCACGGGTGTCGGGCAGGTTCTCAAGCCGCGCAAGCGTTCGTTGCGCGTCGTCGCGGTCGAGCCTAAGGACAGCCCGGTGCTGTCGGGCGGCAAGCCCGGTGCCCATCGGATTCAGGGCATCGGTGCCGGGTTCATTCCAGACATCCTCGATCGTTCGGTCATCGATGAAGTGATCACCGTCACCAATCAGACGGCATTGGATACCGCGCGCGCGCTCGCACGATACGAGGGCATCCTGGGCGGTATCTCCTCCGGGGCGGCAATCGCGGCCGCCCTGGAAATCGGCAAGCGCCCGCGCATGGCTGGCAAGAACATCGTCGTTATCCTGCCGTCCTTCGCCGAGCGCTATCTGTCGACGGCGCTGTTCGAGGATTTGTGACGACTTGATCTTCGCTTGCGCGCGCGGCCGGATTGCGCCGCCCGCATCAGCTTGACCATTGCATCGACAGGTCGAGCCGGTGGGGCGTCCTTGCCCTGAAGGGGGCACTACTGATGTGCCGCAGCGCCGCTGCTTCCGCATCCTTGGGCGTGCTGAAGACCTGGCCCTCCAGGCCGTTGAAGTCATGGGTGGCCGCGAAGAAGCGGAATCCGCGTCCGTCGCGGACCACGATGCCGGCCGCCCCCTTCCGGGTTTCGATGATGTAGGTGTCGTACATAAAGGCTCCTGCCGCCGGCTTCGGCCGGCGTTCCTGATCCGATGCTTGAATGAGCGGGACGTTCAGCGGCGTGAAAGCCGACACGGGCCGGTCGCGGCCGATGCGCGGTGGCAGGAGAAGTGGTCCGGAGAGGAAGTACCACTCGTCAAAGAACGAAGCTTCATCGCAAATACTCCATCGACGAAGGAGCCCACGAATTCGCTCCGTGGCGCTTTAGCGATTGGTGATGCGGCGCAAGCTGCTCCGTCAAATTCCCGCAGCCGGGCTCACGACGAGCCCAATGCCCAAAAATAAACATTACTCTATAAATATTGTCAACTATAATCCGGAGCCGCATCAAACGGTCATCGGTCCCGAATGCGCCATTCGGCCGAACATCGTCAACAGGATAAAAACGCCATGTCCTCGCCTTCGCAACGTCCCGAAACTCTTGCCCTGCCCGCCGGCTGGCGCGCCGACCCGACCACGGGCGCGCTCGCCGTGCCGATCTAAGTCGCTTGCGATTGGCACCGGTCGTGTCTAGGTAGATTTCCTGCGTAGACACGACAGGTTCGGCACATGACTCATGACCACGATCACATCGACTGGAAGACCCACGAAGTTCAGGTCGTCCCCGGTAGCACGCTCGATCCCAACACCGCCCAGACGCCGGGTATGTCGCGCGCGACCGCCATCAACCAGGCCCGCGCCGGCGCCGAGAAGCTGTGGGCCGGCACGGTGACGATCCATCCCAATGCCAAGACCGGCGCCCACCACCACGGCGATCTCGAAAGCGTGATTTTCGTCGTCAAGGGCCGCGCCCGGATGCGATGGGGCGATAACCTGGAATACACCGCCGAGGCCGGCCCCGGAGATTTCATCTACATTCCGCCTTATGTGCCGCATCAGGAAATCAACGCCAGCCGGGACGAAGTTCTGGAATGCGTCCTGGTACGCTCCGGACAGGAGCCGATTGTCGTCAATCTCGATATCGTGCCGGTCGAGCCGCCGGAGCAGGTCTTGTGGAAGGACCCGATCCACCGCTGAGGATCGACCGGCGCCCCGGGCCGAAGCCGGATCGCTTGCGGCGCCAAAAGACCGTTATTTTTGTCGGCTGTTTCCGAAACGCCGCCGGCATTCCCTCCCCTCGCCGGGCGTGTGCGCGGTCTCGCGTCGCGCCTCAAGACCCGGCGCCGGTTCAAGCTACCCCATAACTTGACTTATTTGATAGACTTAATCAATATACGACGCGAACATTCCAACCCCGACCTCCAGGGGCCTCCCGTGATCCAAAATTCGCTGACCGCCGATTTCCGGTCCCGAGGCAAGACGCGACACGTGATCATTGTTGGCGGCGGTGCGAGCGGCGTGTTGCTCACGACGCAATTGCTCCGCAAGCCGGCGTCCGATTTTCGGGTGACGCTGATCGAGAAACGCCCGGAGGTCGGCCGCGGGGTCGCCTATTGCACGGCCAATTCGGAACATCTGCTCAATGTCCGCGCTTCCAACATGAGCGCGCTACCGGACGATCCCGATCACTTTTGGCGCTGGCTCTGTGCCCGCAACGCCGACGGCCACGCCGGAGCGCCGCCCGCGAGCGATCCCTTTTGTTTCGCACCGCGCCAAGTCTACGGAGATTATATCGCGAGCCTGATCACGCCGCTGTTGTCGGACCATGGTCGGCCGTCGCGGCTGCGCATCGTTCAGGGCGAATGCGTGCATGTCAGCGAAACGCGAGACGGCGCAAAGGTGCGGCTTGCGGACGGCTCGTGCCACACCGGGGACTTCGTCGTGCTCGCGACCGGGCACGAACCTCCCGAGACGGCGGGCGGCTGTCATGCCGATCCATGGACCACGCCGGCCCGGTCCGGCGTCTCGCCCGACGACCGAATTCTGATCCTCGGCACCGGCCTCACCATGATCGACTACGTCCTCTCGCTGCTGCTTGCGGGCCATCGGGGGCAAATCATCGCGATGTCGCGGCGGGGGCTGCTGCCGAAAGCGCATCGTCATGTCGACGCCCTCCCGATCGACCGCGAGGATGTGCCGTTCGGGGCCGACGCAGGCGCGCTGCTGCGCTGGTTGCGCGGGCTCGCCGCGACGCACGCGGCATGGGGCGGCGATTGGCGCACCGTCGTTGACGGCATCAGGCCCTTCACCCAGGAGCTCTGGGTCCGCATGCCGCTCAAGTCAAAGCGACGTTTCGTGGAGCACGCGCGCGCCTGGTGGGATACTCACCGCCATCGCATGGCGCCGGAAGTCGACCGGCGCATCCGTTTCGAAATGCACGCCGGCAGCCTGACCGTCATCGCGGGCAAGATCGCTGCCGTCGAGCCCGATGGGCGGGGCGCCCGGGTGCGCTATCGCCGGCGCGGCGAGAATGCCGTGAGGACCATGCACGTCGGCAAGATCGTCGACTGCACGGGCGTCACCACCAACCCGGCGCAGTCCCGCAACCCCGCCCTGCGCAGCCTGTTCGATCAGCACCTGGCGCGGGTCGACGCGTTGAAAATCGGCATCGACGTCACCGCCGGCTGCGCCATTGTCAACCGGTTCGGCGAAGCCTCACCGCGGCTGTTTGCGATCGGTCCCCTGACGCGGGGAACGTTCTGGGAAGTTATCGCGGTGCCGGACATCCGCAACCAATGCGCCGCGCTGGCGGCCCGGCTCGCCGGTACCCGGCTGGTTGCCGACCGGCCGCGTTCCGCCGTCGCGGTCGGCACATAGGGCCGGCGATCCGGGCGATATCAAAGCGTCAACTGCGTGACGATAACGAAATTGCTGGAGCGCGGAGGGCGATGCAGGCCGCCGCGGGTCACGGATGTACGCGTCGCGGGTCCTCATTGCGCGAACCGAGCAAACAACGATAGACATACGCGCAGTGGCATCGCGGCGGCGCCGCGCGCGGAGAACAGGCACAATGGTCGACCTTCCCGGCCTGAAGACCGGTCTCATTGGATCGGCGGAAATCGTGGTCGGGGTCGAGCATACGGCGCCCAGCATCGGCAGCGGCCTCGTGCCGGTGCTCGCAACCCCGGTGATGATCAACCTCATCGAGGCTGCCGCGCTTTCCGCCGCTGAACATCTCCTGCCCGCCGGCCACCAGAGCCTCGGCATTCATCTCGACGTCCGTCATATCGCTGCCACTCCGATCGGGATGCGGGTGCTGGCGACCGCCGAGTTGATGAACATCGACCGCCGCACGCTCACGTTCCGGGTCGAGGCGCGCGACGAGCGGGAACTGATCGGCGACGGCACCCACCAGCGCGTCGTCGTCAACGTCGCCCGGTTCGACGAGCGCGTTCAGAAAAAGCTGACGCCACTTTCGCGTTAGCAGTGGCGGACGCGCCCCATGTTCAGGACCCGCGACTGGTTCGTCTTGGCTCCGATCGCCGCGCTGGCCCTGGCGCTGGCAATGTGGGGCTACTACCCGTGCACTGGCGATCACTGCACGCCGGATTCCCTTTGGACGATCCTGCAGAGAGCCTTCAATCTCGTCCGCGGCGGTGGAAATTACGTCCTCGGCAGGGACCCGGTCTCGCTCGTTGTTGCGCAATACCTGCTTCCGGGTATCGCCATCATTGCCGCCGCCAAGCTGTTCCTGATGAACCTGCGACGCGATATCCGCGTCGCCTTGGCGCGCAAGAGCCGTGATCACACCATCGTATGCGGCCTCGGCGAAACCGGCCGCACCGTCGTCGAGAACCTGCGCGGTGCCGGCGAGCAGGTCGTCGCCATCGAAGTGGAGGGCGACCAGCCCAACGTGCGCTCCTGCGAGCAGGCCGGCGTGCCGGTCATCACGGGCGACGCCACGGCCGCCACGACCCTCGCGCTCGCCGGCCTGTCGCGCGCGCGCGCCGTCGTCATGACGACCGGCAACGACACCGTAAATTTCGAGATCGCGCTGCGCGCCAAGCATATGCGCGACCTCGCGACCTCGGCCGCCCAAAAGCTTACCGTCCACCCGGAAATTCGCGCCGATTGGCTTTTGAGCGGCGTCGTCCATCACCAGCGGGCAACGCTGGGATCGGCGCTCGTCGAGATGCGGCCATTCAATCAATACGAAAACGCCGCCCGGTTGCTGTATCGCTCCTCTGCCTTCGCGCGGCGGCGGCAGTCGCTCACGGCAACGCCACCCCACCTGATCATGATCGGGTTCGACCGCATGGGCCGGGAAATTCTTGCCCATGGCATCCGCATCGCGCTTGCGGTACCCGGCGCACTGCCGCGCATCACCATTGTCGATGTGAAGGGCGACGCCGCGGCGGCGCCGTTCTTCGCGATATACCCGGGGATTCCGCGACGTCGCCGAGATCGCCGTCATCGAGGCCGCGCTCGGAGACGACGCGGTAAGCTGGCACAAGCTCAATGCCGTGATCGAGAAGGCGGAGATCACCGCCGTGATTGTGGCGCTGCCCGACGATGATGCGAGCCTTGCGGTCGGGCTGCGAATCCGCCGCCATCTCGACGAATACCGGCACCTGACGACGCCGGTGCTGGCGCGGCTGCGGCAGAAGCAGAAGCTCGGTGAATTCACCGCCAATCTCGAGCAGATCGGGCCGCTGCACCATCGCTTTGTACCGTTCGGCGACATGGCCAATCTGACCAGCACGACGCTGCTGTTTGAACAGCGGCTCGACGCCATCGCGCGCGCCCATCACGATGTTCATCGCGATTTCGTCCGCCGCGCCCGCGAAAGCGCGGCCAAGGGTGCACAAGAAGGCGCGCCCGCCGACTTGCCGTGGGAGCGGCTGCCGGAAATCTACAAGCAGTCGAACCGCAACTTCGCCGACCATGTCGCCGTGAAGCTGCGCGCCGCCGGCCTGCGCTTGCGCCCGGCCAAGGCGCCGCGACCGATCATGCTGTCCGACCATGAGGTCGAGCGTCTCGCCGCGATCGAGCATTGGCGGTGGACGGTCGAGCATCGCATGGCCGGCTGGACCCACGGCGAGGAACGCGACGAGATTCCGGCGCCGCCATCCGGCGCTGGTGCCGTGGGAGGCGCTGCCTGAAGCGCTGCGCGAACAGAACCGGACACCGGTGCGGCTCTTGCCGCAGCTCGTCGCCGCCGCCAAACTGGAAATACGGCGCGAGCGCATCGTGTCCGCCATCAACCTCGATGCGCGGGGCCTCGACGAGGAGGTTAAGCGAACCGGCCGCGCCGACAGCTTCGAGCATCTGACCGTCATCGTCGATCTGGAGAACGGACGATCCGTTGAGGCCGCCAACCGCGCTCTGCAGATGCCCGACACTTCGATCTGGCTTATGCTGACCGACAATGCGATTGCGGCCCTGGGACGCGCCTATGATGCGCCCGCAGACCACCGCCGCCTATGGCATCAAGCGGAAGGCTGGATCACCAAGCGTGAGTTCGACAGCCTCGAAATGAACCCTCTCAAATGACGTCACCTACCCCGGACCGTCCATCGATCGAACGGCGGCCGCTGCCCGCGCTGGCGATCGGCATCAGCGGTCATCGCCGCATCGGCGTCGAGGGTCCGGCCGCGGATGCGCTCACGACGACGCTGGACGATGTGCTTGCGCGCCTGACCGGCGCCGCGAAAGCCGCCGTCGCGAGCGACCCCGCGTTTTTCTCAACCGCCGCTCCAGTGGTGCGCCTCATCGGCATGGCGGCCGACGGCGCCGATCTCCTGTGCGCGCGCGTCGCCCGTGCGCGGGGCGCCGAGATCGGGTGCGTATTGCCCTTTCCGCTTGCCGAATACCGGCGTGATTTCGAGGGCGAAGCGGCGCGCGCGCACATGGAATTGGTGGTTGCCGCCGCCACCGCGACCTTCATTCTGCCGGGCGTCCGTGCCGAGGGGGAGCGCGCCTATGAACGCGCCAACGAGGTCATCCTCGCCAATATCGATATCCTCATCGCGGTATGGGACGGCAAGCGGGCCAACCGCCGCGCCGGCACCGGCGACGTCGTTCAGGGCGCGGTGTCGCGCGGCATCCCGGTCGTCGTCATCGCACCCGAAGGCGCCGGGCCACCGCGTCTTCTCGTCCGGGCCGCCGAGGAGGCGCTTGCGACGCCGACCGCGACCGACCTGGTGCCGTCGCCCCTCGACGATGACCTCACCGAATTCGTTGCCGACATTCTGCTGCCACCGCGCGGATCGGCTCCGCGGCTGGGCATCGCCGATCTAATCGATGAGAAGCCCAAGCGATGGAACCTCAGGCGCGAATATCCGATCCTGCTCAGTATATTCCGCACCCATCGGCTGCCGCCGGCATTAGCCCGCATTCCGCCCGACCGCGAACCCGCGGAGGTCGCGGTCGAAAATCCGCAATTGGCGGCGCGGATCGCGGAACTCGACCGCCACATTGCATGGATTGACCACCTCGCCGGCTATTACGCCCTGCTCTACCGCTCCAGCGCCACCAGCGAGTTTTTGATCATCATCGTTTCGGCGTTCGTCGCCTCGGTGGTGATGCTCACGTTCCCGAACATCACCGGCGCTTCGGTGTTCGCCCAGACCGCGATCGGCGCGTTGGTCGTGTTCGACATCTCGGTGCGGGTCAAGCGGCGATGGCACGAGCGCTGGCTCGATTACCGGCTGATCGCCGAGCGCCTGCGGTGCCTGCGGTTCCTGCATCCGCTCGGGCGCAGTCTGCCACCGGTGCCGGCACACGCCGGACGGCCGCGTCAGTCGTGGGTCGATTGGTATATCGCCCGCGTCGAGCGCGGCCGGGGCGCGCCGACGGGTACCGTCGACCAGGCCGTCCTCGACGCCGCATGGCGACAACTCGTCGATGTGGAGATCCCGAGCCAGCTTGCCTATCACCGCAAGTCTTTCGGCCAACTCGGGCTGCTGGAACGGCGCCTGTCCGCCGTTGCCAGCGTCTCGATCTACCTGACCATTGCGGTGGCGGTGGCGTTCGGCATCTGGGCGCTCCACGAAGGCGGCTTCGAGGCGGTACACTGGCGGCCTTACGCGATCATCCTGCTGTTCGTGCTGCCAGCGGCGGTGACGGCCTTCAACGGGTTCCGCGCCGATGCGGATCTCGTCCGCCTGGTCGAGCGTTCCGCCATCACCAGCGCCGCGCTGGGTAGATTGCAGCGCGCCGTGCGGGCGGCGCCGCCGGATTACGATCACGTCGCCATCGCGGCCGAGCGGGTGGCAATGATCATGGGCGCCGAATTGTCGGAATGGCGTTTCGTGCTTGAAAGTCGCCGGGTACGCACCAAGCATCGCAACGCACTCGGACGCGCAAATCTGCGCCGCAAACTCCAACGGTGGATCAAGCCATCGCAACGACCTGATCAACCACCGCCCGACCAAGCCGCTCGTCCATAAGCCGGTTCCCTGAAGGAACTCAAGGCAATGCTTGACCCGCTATCCCTTCCGGGCAATGATTGATTATAGGTTAAGTGGGGGGTGGGGTTGCGTAGTTTGTTGGAGTGGCGCGGCTCACGCGCTGTGCTCGTCATATGCTGCGCCGCGCTCACGGCGCAATGCGCCGTTGTCGACACGGTCGACGGTCGCTTTCTACAAACCAATCGCAGCACGGAAAAGGCCCGCAACGAGGCCATTCTCCTCAATATCGTCAGGGCGAGCCATAATGCCCCGTTGAATTTCGTTGGAATTTCCCGGGTGAGCGGCACAACTTCGGCCACCGTGGGCGGCGGCGCACCGTCGTTCCTGGCCGGGCCTTACGCAATTCCTGCCTCGACAGCGACTACCGGCACCCGTGACGCGACCGTAAGCAGCACGACTTTGAACGGCGCCGCAAATGCGACGAACTCCTACGACCTCACCGTGCTCGACTCCAAGGACTTCTACACGGCGCTGCTCAGTCCGGTCGATCTGCCGACCGTCAACTTTTTCATCCGGCAGGGCTATCCGCCCGAATTGCTGTTCTGGCTGTTCGTCGACTCGGTTCGCGAAACCTGGGGCGGGAAGACCTACGAATACGAAAATACGCCCGATGAACCGGTGCAAGTTATACCCGGATACGGCGAGCGCTCGTTTCGCGACATCATCATACTCGCCATCATGACCGGCTTGACCGTGGAGACAAAATCGGTCGAGGTCAGTAGCGGCGGTGCAGCCAAATCAGGCAGCACCCCGGCCAAGAGCGTTACCGAGGTATTTGGCGAAATCTGCTTCGACAAGGTCCTGGCCCAAAGGCAGATTCGCCGTCTTCCGGAGGAGGTCGTCCACTCCGCTTTGAATGAACACAACGCCGACCTCCGGCCGAAGCCCGCGTGCTACGGCACCTGGAACCCGAAGAAGTCCAATACGTCAAACTCGGGAGCGCAGAGCGACCAACTGACATTCACCGTCGACAGCCCCACCGTCGGGCCGGTGCAATATCAAATTCTGACGCGATCGACATTTGGCATCTATCAGTTTCTCGGCCAGATCCTGGTCCGGAACAGAATCGAAGACCTTATGCTTTACAGCAGGCTCGGAGAGGAGGACCGTCACATACTCGCCATCGCGCGGAACACGCTGTTTGGCAATTGCTTCGCCGAGCTGAGCTACGACGGCGACTCATATTGCGTTCCCGACAAAGGTGCCGAACAGACCAAACGCATATTCAGCCTGCTGTCCCAACTGATCGCGCTCAAGACCCAGACCGGTGACTTGGCTATCACTCCGGTCACCCGGGTCATTCAATAATGGCAGAACAACCGTCCGCCGGACAAAGTTCGCGCGATCGTCATTATTTCGGGCCCGGCCCCAAGCGCATGCTGTGTCTCGACGGCGGTGGCGTGCGCGGCGTGATCTCGGTTGCGTTCCTCGAGCAGATCGAGAAGGTCCTGACCGACCACACCGGCGGTCCGGTCCGCCTCGCCGACTGGTTTGATCTCGTCGGCGGCACCTCGACGGGCGCCGTGATCGCAGGCGCGATCGCACTCGGAAAACAGACCGACGACCTCAAACGTTTCTACATGCAGCTCGCCCCACGGGTGTTTCGCCGTTCGATCTGGCGTATCGAGGGATGGAGCGCAAAATTCGACGCCGAGGCACTGCGCGAGGAGATTGTCGCCATCGCCGGAGACCGGACCCTCGATAGCGACGATCTGATCACCGGGCTGTGCCTTGTGGCCAAGCGGCTCGATACCGGGAGCCCATGGATCGTCGCCAACAATCCGGCCGCGCCTTATTGGCGCACGCCGCCTGACCTCAAATGGATCGGCAACCAGCATTACCTGCTCGCCAACCTGGTGCGGGCGAGCACCGCGGCACCGTTCTACTTCGATCCGGAGTTGCTGCCGATCGTCGAGGGCGAGGAACACGGCCTGTTCCTCGACGGCGGCATCACGCCGCACAACAATCCTTCGCTCGCCATGTTCCTGATGACGCGGCTCAAGGGTTATGGCATCTGCTGGCCGACCGGCGCGGACCGCCTGCTGGTGTGCTCGATCGGAACCGGAGATTATCGCAGCAAGCTCACTGCGGCCCTCGCCAAGAGCGCGAGCGCCATCGGCCTCGCGGGCCGCTCGCTCGCGACCTTGATCGGCGATTTGTCCGCTCTCACCCTGACTCTGATGCAGTGGCTCGGCGACAGTCCGACCGCGTGGCACATCAACGCCGAGGTCGGCAATCTCGCCAATGACGTGCCTCCCGGCGGGGCGATGTTCCGCTATCTGCGCTACGACGCGGTGCTCGAAACCGAGTGGATTCGCAACGAGCTCAACTTTGACGTCAGCGAGGACATTGTCCAGCGGCTGCACCAGATCGACGACGCCGACATGATCGAGACCGCATACAAGATCGGTCTCGCCGCGGCGAAGAAGCAGGTGCGGATCGAGCATTTCCTGCCACCGGCCTTGCCGTCGGTGTGACGTTTCCGAACTGTTTGGTTACGATGCCATTGCGGCGACGGGATCGTGCGCCGTCAGCATGTTCTCGATTTCCGATGCCGGCTTCGGCCGGCAGATCAAAAACCCCTGGCCTTCGGTGCACCCGGCGGCGCGGAGCATGACCAGCTGATCGCGGATCTCGATGCCTTCGGCGGTGATATCGACGCCGAGGCTGCGGCCGAGGCCAGCCACCGCCGCAACGATCGCGGCGCAGTCCGCGCGCGTCGTCATTTCGGCGACGAACGTCTGGTCGATCTTGATGCGGTCGAACGGAAACTGGCGCAGATAAGTAAGCGACGAATATCCGGTGCCGAAATCGTCGAGCGCGATACTGATGCCGTGATTTCGAAGACGATGCAGCGTCGCGAGCGTGCCCTCGTAGTCGTCGATCAGCAGCGTCTCGGTGATTTCAAGCTCCAGCCGCTGTGGGGGCAACCCCGATGCCGAGAGCGCCGCCATGACGGTGGCGTAGAGGTCACCGGTCATGAACTGCGCCGCCGACAGGTTGACGGCGACCTTGGTGGGCTGCGGCCAGGACGCCGCATCGCGGCAGGCACGGTGCAGCACCCAGTCCCCGAGCCGCCCGATCAGGCCGATGTCCTCGGCGATCGAAATGAACTCAGCCGGGCCGATGATGCCGTGCACCGGATGGCGCCAGCGCAGCAGCGCCTCGCAGCCGCTGATACGTCCGCTCGTGAAGGTGATCCAGGGCTGGTAGAATAGTTCGAACTCGTCGTTTTCCAGCGCCATCGGAAGCTCGCGTTCGAGCCGCTGGCGCGCCAATGCGGCTTTTTCAATGTCGGCGTTGAAGAAGCAGAAAGCGTTGCGCCCGCCGGTCTTGGCGCGATAGAGCGCGAGATCGGCATTGCCCAGCAACCGATCGACCGTCATGCCGTCCTGCGGCGCGAGCGCGATGCCGATGCTGGCGCCGATGGTCATATGGCTGCCGGTGACCTCATAAGGGGCACTTACCCGCTCAAGAATACGTGCGGCGAGTTCGCCCGCTTCCGCGCTGCCCGCATTGGCCTGCAGTACTACAAATTCATCACCCCCGATCCGCGCCACCGTATCGACCGGGCGGCCGCAGCCATTGAGGCGCTCGGCAAGCTGGCGCAGCAGCGCGTCGCCGACCGAATGACCGAGCGTGTCGTTTACGGTCTTGAAGCGATCGAGATCGACGCAAAGGACCGCGAAGCCTTCCTCGTAGTCGTGCGCCCGGTCGATCGCCACAAGGGTGCGTTGATGCAGCAGGTTGCGATTGGCAAGGCCGGTGAGCGCGTCGTGATGGGCGAGCCGGCCGATCTCCTGGAGCGTGGTCTCGAGCTCGGCAGTCTTGAACTCCAATTCGCGGGCCTTGTCGCGCGCCTGGGCCTCGCTGCGGCGCAGATCGTCGCGGACGCGGTCGAGCCGCAATTGGTGGCGAACGCCCGCCACCATGGCGGCCAGGATCAGGATGGTGACGATCGACGCGATCGTCACATAGGCCAAGCGGCTGCGGTGGTAGGGCTCGAATACGGTGCTTTCGGCGATGCCGACCATCACCAGCAGCGGATATTTGTCGGACGCCCGGTAGGACACCAGTCGGTTGACGCCGTCGATGACGCCGCCGCCCCAGTAGTGCCCGGCCCGCGCGCTGGCGACCGCAGCGACCAGCGCGGGCTGGAGAACGACACGGCCAACCGTCGGACCCGTAAGGCCACGCGAGGCGAGAATTGTGCCATCGAGCCGGCGCAGGAGCACGCTGCCGTCGGGACCGAGGTTGACGGTCTTGAAGAATTTTTCCACAAAACCCGGATCGATGGAAGCCGCTAGTGTACCGGCGAAGGTTCCATCCGGATTGCGCAACCGCCGCGAAATCTGAATTGTGAGCCGGCCGCTGAGCCGCCCGAGCATCGGGGTACCGATGAAAAGTTCGTCGGTCTTGGCATCGATCTGGGCACGGAAATGGGCGCGGTCGCCGACATAGGTGCGTTCCGATTCCGCGCCCGTGACGGCGGTTGCGTCTATGGTATAGCCGTCCGCCCCGATCAGGGCCACTTGCAGAGTAAAATCACCGAGTAGCGCAGTGCGCCTGCTCCAGTCCGTCAGGTCGAAATGTGACGGGTTGCTCTCATAGGCGCGGCGGAGCAGAAGCAGCGTCCGGTCGATGTTCTCAAGCGTGCGACCTGTATTTTCGTCGAACAGACGGACGAGATTGGCCGATTGCTGCACCGCGGCAGCCAGGGTCTTGCCGCGTTCTATCGACAACATGAAAGTAACGCCGATCCAGCAGGCGGCGATCATCACCAGGCCGAGCCACGTCGCCGGCTGCAGCGAGGCACGCAACCATCGCGACGATCTGATCTTCAATCTCCTTACAACCACGGCAATCCGTCTCCTGACGGACCAGTAATCACACCGGACGATTATGAATTGGTTAGGACACGCCCCGATTGCGACGGCAAAGGTTAAGGAAAATGCAAGGACGCCACCGTCCAGCGGCGCCGCATTGGGCAGCAGAACGGGCTAAACGCAAAGAAGCCGGTCGTACTTCGGCGGCACGGTGAGCGGCGATGGACGGAGTTTGCTCTGCTCAACCCATCCTCGTATTAACACGGACCAATTGGATCGCGTTGCAAGCCCCGCCCTCAACAGTCCGCGCCGGCGGGCAGCATGCTCGCCGCCTCGCCCGGCGCACCGACGAGGGCGGGCGCGCCGAGCAGCATCGGCCGCCCGTCGATAACGATGGAGGCCTGGACCGACACCACGCCGGCTGGAGTCCGCGGTGTCGCGATGCGCGAACCGATCAGCGGTTCGAGCGGCTGGCCGATCCGGCAGCCCTCAACCAGGAACGATGCGAACGATGCAAAGCCATGATCGTCCGGCAATTGCGCCGCCGCAGCCGCGAACAGCCCCGTCGCCATCTCGGCGCGCGCGGCGCCGTCGCGGTCGATGGTCATGACGCGGCGTACCCAGCTACCCTTATAGGCAACGCTCGCGCGGATCGCGAAGCGCGCGCCCGCCGCCTGCTCGCCTTCGATGCGGACAAACCTCGTGTCGCGAGCGAGATCGGGCGCCGCCGCCACGTAGACTTCCTCGGCGCCGAGCCGGCGTGCCTCGCCCTCGACGATGCCTAAGATGACGCCGAGCCCGGCGTTGCCCGACGGCACCGCGGACAGGGCGCGATCGGCGATCGATGCCGCCCGCACGGCGAGCATGATTTCGGCCGGGTCGGATTTGGCGCGCAACGCGGCGAACATTTCGCCGGCATCGGAAAATTCCAGGTGCGGAGCGGCTTCCGCAAGATCATCGGCGATGCCGGCGGAGAGGTGATCCAAATCGACCACGCCCACCGCCGCGTCGGCCCGGGCGGCGGCGACCAGACGCGCCGCCTCGATGCCGATGCGCGGCGTATGGATCACCTCTCCCACGTGGCTGGTGCGCTCGATCCACGGCTTGACCCGGAACGTCAGCGCCACGACGAGCACCGGCGCCCCGGTTCGCTGCACCACCAGCATCGCCTCCGACCAATAGGGCACGAAGCCGGTCAACCAGGATACCGCGGCCGGCCGGGTGTTGTTGGTGTAGACCATCACGGCACCGAGTCCGGCGGCCGCCATGGCGGCGCGCAACCGGGCGATCCGCGCGTCGAGCGCGGCATCCGGCAGTTCGACCAGGGAGCGCGAGATCAGGCCGCGACGCATAGACGATCCTCTTGGGGCCTTTCGGGGTGCCCGTCGGCTTCAGGCCGATATTTCGAACAGCTCGCGCGGGGTACGACAGAGCACCTCGACGCCGGTTTCCGTCACCACCACGGCGTCGCCGAGCACGATGTATCCGACCTCGGGATGATAGGTGTTTGGATGGACGATGAGCGCCATGCCGGGTACGAGTTCGGTGTCGACGTCCTCCAGGATGTGGGGCTTGGAATCGCAGAACAACCCGATGCCGTGGCCGCGCACCCTGGTGAATTTGCTGGTGACGTAGTCGCCGAGGCCGTACTTGCGGAAGACTTCGTTCTCGGCACGCGCCACATCGGCCGCGGTCGCGCCAGGTTTCACCGTCGCGATGCCGGCTTCGAGCGCTTCGGCATAGACCGCGAAGGCGCGGGTCTGGGCGGCGCTCGCCTTGCCCGCCACGAGCGTACGACAGATCTGCACGTAGTAGCCTTCGACCGCAGGCGTCAGCTCGGTAGTCACGAGGTCGCCCGGCGCGATGCGACGCTCCGAGGGCGGCGTCATGCCGAGCACGTCCTTGCCGCCGGAGCCGATGATCATGAAATTGTCCGGGCAGCCGCGCCGCCGCAGATAGGCTTCGAGGTCGGCGATGATCTCGTATTGCCGGCGCCCAGGCGCGACCGCGTTGCGGAACTCACCGTAGGCCTCGTCGGCGAGCCGCGCGGCGCGCCGGATCGCCGCGATCTCGGCCGGGAATTTATGCATCAGCAGCCGGTCAAGGAGTGCCGTGCCGTCTTCGAGCTTGAAGCTGCGCGCGCGATCGGCAAGCCATCTCGGCATGAATTTGCGCGGCGCCGCGGCGAGGCGCTGATTGGCGACCCGGTCCAGCCGGGCACCGACATCGCGGGCGATGTCGCCTGCGAGGCACACCGCGACGCCCCGCGTCTCCGCCTCGGCGCGCTCGGCGTCGGTTGCGCTGTCGAGAAACAGCTCGACCGCGCCGTCCGCCGTCATCACGGCAATGCCGTGGCCTTCCAGGATGCCGAAATCGGAGACATAACGCAGATAATCGCCCTGCCAGGCATTGCCGTAGGCCACGATCCCGTCGATGCCCTCCGCCGCCATGGCGGCGAGCAGGCGCTCGCGGCGCGCATCGGCGAGCGTGATGCCGTCGGCGGTCATGGTCCCCTACTCCGCCGCACTATTCTGGGCGGCGTCAAAATCGTAGTCGCGCCGCGCCGCGTCTTCCGATACGTAGCCTTTCGCGACATCGTCCGCGACTGCGCGGCGTTCCCGCAAACGCGGATCGCCCCAACCGCCGCCGCCGGCGGTGCGGAAGATCAACCGGTCGCCCGGCACCATCGGCACGCTCGTCGCCTTGAGCAGCTTCTGCGCGCTGCCGTCGTGGCGCTCCAGCCGGGCCTCGTTGACGGCGCCGGACTTGCCGCCGCCGAGCCCCCAGGGCGGGTCCTTGGTGCGATCGCAATTCACGTTCGTGAGCGTTTTGCCCAGCGACCGGTATGTCAGCTCGACGCCGAGCCCGCCGCGATGGCGGCCCGCGCCGCCGGAATCCGGGCGCAGCGCGAACCGCTCGATCAGGAACGGATATTGGATTTCCTGCAACTCCACCGGCGCGTTGCGCACGTCACCCTGGCAGATCGAGACCGAGGCGGACTCGCCGTCCTCGCGGGGCCGGCCGCCCCAGCCGCCGCCAAAAATGTTCATCAGCAGGTAGCGTTTGCCGTCGGCGCGGAAGCCGCTGAACGAGCAGCCGCCCATATCGCCCTTGTGGGCTGCTGGGATGCGGTCCGGCAGTGCCGGCGCAAGCGCTTTGAGGATCGTGTCGATCACGGTCGGCAGCGGAATGCTCCACAACCCGAGTGCCGCAGGCGACCTGGCGTTAAGGAGCTTCCCCTCCGGCAGGATGATTTCGAGCGGCCGGAAGCAGCCCTCGTTCACCGGCGCATGGGGCAGCGTCAGGCACTTGAAGGCGACGCGGGCTGCCGCTAGTCCGCCCGAATAGCCGGAATTGGTCGGCCCCGGCACCTGATCGTTGAGGCCGGAGAAGTCGACCACCATGCGCGAACCGTCGACGATCACCTTGACCTTGATGCGCAGCTTGACGTCGAGGTTGCGGCCGTCGTTGTCGAGAAAGCTCTCGGCCTCGTAGATGCCGTCCGGCACCTTGGCGACGACGGCACGCGCCTCGCGCTCGGTATTGTCCCAGATCGCGGCGATCGCGCCCGTGACGGCGTCGTGACCATAGCGCACCACGAGTTCGGCAAAGCGGCGGATACCGATCTGGCAGGCGGCCACTTGGGCGCGCAGGTCGCCGAGCGCCGCATCGGCAAAGCGAACATTATCGGTGATGATCTGCCACAGCGTCTCGTTACGCTTGCCCGCCTCATAGATTCTCAGCGAGCGGAACTGCAGACCTTCCTGGTAGATTTCCGTGGTCTCCACCGATCCGAAGCCGACCCGGCTGCCGCCGATGTCGACCCAGTGGGCGCGGCTTGCCGCGAACGCCACAACCTTGCCGTCGTGAAAGCACGGCGCGTAGATCACCACGTTGTTGAGATGCTGCCCGCATACTAGCCCGTGGTTCATGATGACCACGTCGCCGGGCGCAAAGCCATCGAGGCCGTAGCGATCGATGCCATCCTGCACGGCGATGCCGAGGTCGGCCAGGAAGATCGGGAGCCCGCCCTTGTTCTGCGAGATCATCCGGGCTTGCGTGTCGATCAGCCCGCAGCAGAAGTCGCGCACCTCGTAGATCATCATGTTGTAGGCGGACTTGCAGAGAGCCGTCGCCATCTCGTCCGCATAGGCGTTGACGGCGTTGCGCACCACCTCGACCGTGATGGGATTGATGGTCGGACTGTTGGTGAGGTTGACGGTCATCGGCGCCCGCTATCCTGGCTGCTCTAACGTGATCACGATATTGCCCCACCGATCGATCGTCGCAGCGGCGCCCGGCGGCACGAACGTGGTGGTGTTCGGTTCCTCGATCACGGCGGGGCCGTCAACGGCGGTGTCGGGCGCGAGCGCCGGCCGCCACAGGATGCGGGCCTCTACCGGGCGCTGCGGATCGTCGAACACGATCGCCCGGCGCTGTTCCGGCGCAGCGGCCTCCGGCACGAACGGCTCGCGCAGCCAGCGGCCAATCGCGTCGTCCATGCGCGCCACGCTCACCACCAGGCGCAGGTTCACGATCTCGATCGATTGATCGGGCGCGGCGTGGCCGTGGCGACGGCGGTGCTGCTCGTCGAAACGCTGCCGCGTCGCCTGCGCATCGCTGGTCACGGCATCGGGGCCGGCGACGGGAATCGCGATGGTGTGCTCCTGGCCGCGATAACGCAGGTCGGCGGCAAAATCGAACCGTCCGCCGCCAAGTCCCTCGCGCCCCAGCGCCGCCTCCCCGGCGGCGCGCAAATCCGCGAAGGCGCGGACGGCGTCGGCGCCGTCGAGACGCGCGAGGTCGCCGATCAGGGTGCGCACGAAATCCTGCCGCCACGCCGCCATCAGCATGCCGAGCGCGGAGAAATTGCCCGGCAGCTTGGGAATGATCACCGTGGGGATCGCGATCTCGCGGGCGATCGCCGCCGCGTGGAGCGGCCCGGCGCCGCCGAATGCGATCACGGCGGTATCGCGCGGATCGATGCCGCGGTCGACCGATACCGCCCGCACCGCCAGCGCCATGGCGCCATCCGCGATGGTGGCAATACCACATGCCGCCGTGACGGCATCGAGGCCGAGCCGGTCGCCGATCGCGGTTCGAACCGCCGTCTCTGCCGCCGCGCCATCCAGCGTCATGCCGCCGCCGAGGAAGCGCGCGCCGTTGAGCCGTCCGAGCATCAGATCGGCATCGGTGACGGTCGGCGCCGTACCGCCGCGGCCGTAGCACGCCGGCCCCGGATCGGCGCCGGCCGAGACCGGGCCTACGTGCAGCCCGCCGGTGTCGTCGCACCAGGCGATCGACCCGCCGCCGGCCCCGACCTCGACGATATCGACCACCGGAAGCTGCATCGGCTGACCGGTGAAGGCGTCGCCGATGATATAGCCCTCCTCGATCGGCAAGATGCCGCCGGTGATGAGCGCGGTCTTCGCCGTGGTGCCACCCATGTCGAAGCCGATCGCCTGGGTGATGCCGAGGAGCCGCGCCAGATGGGCGGCGCCGATCATGCCGGCGACCGGCCCCGACTCCATCATCGACACCGGCTGGCGGCGCGCCTCGCCGATCGACATGGTGCCGCCGTTCGACCGCATGATGGCGATGTGGCCGCCAAATTTCGCCTCGCGGGCAAAGCCCTCGAAACGAGCGAGATAGCGGCTCACCCGCGGGCCGACGAAAGCGTTGAGCGCGGTCGTCGATGTCCGCTCATATTCGCGGAACGCGCGCAGGATCTCGTGGCTCGCGGTCACGAACATGTGCGGGCACAGGCGGCGCAGCGCTTCGGCCACTGCGATCTCATGGGCCGGATTGGCGTAGGAATGCAGGAAGCACACCGCCACCGCCTCGATGCCGAGCATGTCCAGCCGCTGCGCCAGCGCCTCGATATCTGAAGGCTCGATCGGCACCAGCACCTCGCCGGCCGCATTCATGCGCTCGCGCAGCTCGAAGGTGAGGTCGCGCGGCACCAGCGGACGCGGACGGTGGAAATCGAGATTGAAGGCGTCCGGCCGATTGCCCCGCCCGAGGGCGTAGACGTCGCGGAAACCCTCGGTGGTGACGAGCGCGGTCGCGGCGCCGCTGCGCTCGAGCACGGTATTGATGGCGATGGTCGAACCGTGCAGCAGCTCGGTGACCGCCATCACGTCGCAGCCGGCGATGCGCAGCGCCGTTGCAGCCCCGACTGTCGGATCGGCCGGCACCGTGAGGGTCTTGGCGGTGAGGATCGCGCCGTCGCGATAGCCGACGAGATCCGTGAAGGTGCCGCCGATGTCGATGCCGACCATGCTCATGTGAGGCGCATTCGCTCAGAACCGGACCGGCACGAACTTGTCGGTGTAGAGCGCCTTGGCGTCCGGCACGGCGGGCAGGATGCCGAGGTCCTTGAGCGAAGCGCGGATCACGTCGATAGCCTCCTTGTCCCAGGCGCCGTCGGTGGAGAAGCCGGGCATCTGGGCATCGTAGATGCGCTCCACAATGCTCGGCCGCACTTCGAGCGTGCGCGTCTCGGACTTTACCGTGAAGGCCCGATCGGACTTCATGAAGGCGACGGTGCGGAACCACGCGCGCAGGAACCGACGCAGCAACTCGGGTTTTTTGTCCACCATGTCGTCGGTCGCAAAGATGACGTGGGTGTAGAAGTGCTTCACGATATCGCCGAACAGGACGAGATTGCGGGTGCGGCCGGCCTCCTCGAGCTCGTACCCGTTGGCGGCTTCCTGCACGGTGCCGTCAAGTTCGCCGCGATCCATCGCGGCAAGCCGCGCCTGCATCTGGCCGAGCGGCACGATTTTGATGCCGTCCGAACCCCAGCCCTGCTGGCGCGAGGTTTCCCTGATCACCCAGTCGGTGAGCGAGCCGATGGTGGTGACGCCAATGCGTTTGCCCTTGAGATCGGCGACGCTCCGCAGCGGCGACTTCGCCGGCACCAGCAGCGCAAGGTTCGACGGCGCCCCGTACATTGCCGCGACCCCGATGACCGGCGCGCCCTTCACCCGGAATCCGAGCCCCGGGCCCGAGCCGAGCCCGATATCGAGACTTCCGGCCGCGAGCCCCTGCTGCAGCTGCGCATCACCGCGAAAGCTCGACACGGCGACGTCGAGTCCCTCCTTCTCGAAAATCCCGGCATCGATCCCGACTTCCGTCGCCCCGAACGCGAACGAATTCGGCACCGCCTTGCCGAGCCGGATGGTGTCGAGCGCAAGCGCGGGGGAGATGCAGCAGAGGACCAGCCCGGCGATGAGCGTGACCGGCGCCCAATCGCGCCATAACGACTTCCGGGATACCGCCATCGTCCTCATTCTTTCCCGCTGTCCGGCACCGGCGGACGCCCCGCATAGGAGTGGCTGTAGACCGGCACGGTCTTCTCACGCAAGGCGTGGAGGTAGCCGATGATCTGCTCGTTGGACATGTATTTCGACATGTCGAACTTGTCGTGATGCACCATGTCCTCCAGCGGCCGGCGCACGCCCTCCTTGGGCGGCACCGCCGGATAGCCGATCGGCATGATGAGCGAGAAGGTGAGGAGATCGGGCACGCCGAGCACGCGTTTGAACGGCTCCTGGATGTGGATGGTGACGTGCTGGCTACCGAGGCCGAGTGCGCCCGCCGCGAGATGCATCATCATGGCGGTGTTGGCAAGCCCGTCGGTGAGGTGGGCTTGGTCGCGCCCGAAGGTGTGGGCGCCCTGCACGGTCGCCCATTGGCGGCGGCCGTCGCCGAGGATCACGATCAACACCGGGGCAATCGACCAGCCGACGCCGGTCCTGTGCTTCTGCAACGCCTTGTCGTGGGTCATTTGGAAGGACGGATGGCGCAGCTTGAAGTCGCGCTGCTGCTCCATCCAATAGATGAAGTCGTTGTTCTCCTCGGTGTAGACCCGGAACAACTCCTTCTTGATGTCCGGGTCCTTGACGACGATGAAATCCCACGGCTGGCCGTTGGCGCCCGACATCGCCCAGCGCCCGACTTCGAGGATCTGGGTGACGTATTGGTCCGGGATCGGATCGGGCTTGAGGTTGCGCACGCTCACGCGCGTTTTGACGAGCTCCAGCAGAGTGTCGTAGTCGCCGGTGAAATTGCGCTGGTCCATCGTGGGCACCGTCATTTCTGCGTTTGCTTGAAATAGCGCAAGTCCGGCGGCGCCTGATTCTTCTTGGTGGGCATCAGGTAGCCGTCGCCACTCAGGAAATAACCTTCGTTGCCGATGTAGATGTGCCGGTTGTCCTCGGAGCACAGGTCTTCGTGAAACTCGACCTTTCCGGGTACGCGGTGATAGTGCTTTGTGATCGTCCAAGGCCGCGTCAGCGCGTGGTCATAGGTGGTGATCTCGTTGAGCAGGATGTCCGGGGTCGCCTTGTCGAGGGAAATCCGCTCCTTGATGATGGACTCATTGTCGTGGTGGAGCGGGATGCCGCTGTCGTCGTAGATACGCGGGCCTTTGAAATTCCGGGTTTCGACTTCGAGCGTGTCGTAGCGGCCGTCGCCGTCGGTATCGAGCCATCTGCCGATCGAATATCCCGCGTAGCTGGGCTCCGCGTCCTTGGGGAATTCGCGGCCGTCGGTATAAATCCAGCGCGGGATGTTGTTGTCGAAAATCACCAGCGTGATGTCCGGCAGGATGTAGAAGGCGAGCGGCCGCACGATGGTCATGAGGCGCGGCATGCCGTTGCTCACGCAGGTGACGCGCGTGTCACCGCCCTGCCCGCCCGCGGCCTGGTCGGCAACGCTCGACTCCCATATCTTCTGATATTCCGGGATCAGCGGTGGCTCCTGCTTGAGGCGCGGCTTGGTTTCGTCCCAGTTGATGCCGGTCCCGTCCGCCCGCCGCCACTGGCCTTTCCAGTCCGGATATTTGGTTTCGTCGAATGCCGCGGCGCCCGCCACGGTGAACACCAGCGCTGCCATCAGCGCCACCGCAGCGATCGTGCTTCGGTACACCATGCATTTCCCCGTTGATCGTGATCCTTCCTGCGAAGGACGGCTTAGCGGCTACAATACACTGTTTGCGCGGGACTGAGGAAGGGCGCGTGAGACATGCTGACCCGCGACTGCGTGGGGATCGTGCCCATGCGGTCAAATCGCCGCCCGCTACCGCATGGCCTCAAACCGCAAATGCAGAACGCCAATGTTCTGTCTATGATTGTTCGATCCAATTCAGCGGTGTCATGCTCCGCGAAAGCGGAACATCCAGTAACCCCTGTGCGAGAGGTGAACGCCGCGCGCGCATCAAAGCCGGTGGTTACTGGATCGCCCGCCTGCGCGGGCGATCACACCGGACGGGATCGAACGTCAGAAACACAACGCGAGGCGCGGCGTTTATTTGTCGAGGGTGCCGACCTGCCTGACGACTTCGCCCCATTTGGCGATTTCGCTGCGAACAAACCCATCGAATTCCGCCGGTGTTCCGCTGAGCGGATCAAACCCGTGGACCGCGAGCACGGATTTGACGTCCTCGGACTTGAGCGCCTCGGCGCAGGTCACCGAGAGCTTTGTAACAACATCGCGCGGCGTACCGGCCGGCGCGAGCAGGCCGAGCCACAGCCGCACATCATAACCGGGCAAACCGGATTCCGCGACGGTCGGGAGGTCCGGCAAGGTCGGGTCGCGGCGAAGCGCCGTTGTGGCGATGCCGTGCAGCGTCCCGTTCTGGATGAAATCCAGCACCGGCGGGATGGTCGAGAACGTCACCTTGATCTCGCCCGACAGCAAATCCTTCACGAGGTCGCCGCCGCCGCGATAGTGCACCGGCGTCAGCTTGACCCCGGCCATCATGCCGAACAATTCGCCGGCCAGATGCGTCGCGGTTCCCTTGCCGGCGGTGGCGTAAAAGATGTCGCCCGGCCGCGCCTTGGCGGCGGCGATCAGGTCTTGCACCGACGTGACCTTGAGCGAGGGGTGGACCACGAGCACGTTGGCGGTCTCGGCCAGCGGCGCCACCGCGGTGAAGTCCTTGTCGTAGGCAAAGCGCCGGTTGGGGAACAGGCTCTCGTTCACGGCGAACACCAATGGCGCCAGCAGCAGCGTATGGCCATCATTCGGCGCATGGGCCACCGCCTCGCTGGCGATATTGCCCGACGCGCCGGTGCGGTTCTCGATCACGACCTGCTGCCCGAGACTTTCGCTGAGCTTGTTGCCGATGACGCGGGCGAGAATGTCCGTTGGTCCGCCGGCCGCAAACCCAACCACGATGTGAACGGGCTGACGCGGAAATGTAGACTGAGCCGGCGCGCCGGACATGGTGACGCCGAACAACATGAATTGCGCCACAACAACGCCGGCGATCGCGGAGCGCCAACTCCGTCGGCACCTTGTCGCTTCAAATCGCATGGGGCGCTCCTGAAAAGTGCCGATGCTCGTCTCTCTCCGTCCCGCTCAACAAACCACCAACAGGCGATGCCTCATGAGCCGCGCACGTTGGCCCGGATTGATCCATCCGGCGTCGAAGTCCCTGGCGCCACCAGTCTGATCGCCGCGATCGCGAAAGCGCAGGTCGCCCTCCTGCTCCGGCGCCAGCGGCGCACCGTCGGTGCCGACCACCTGCACCTCGACCCAGGGAGCGACGAAGCCCACTGCTCCCGCCACGTCCCGGAAGCGCGCCGCCGCCCCGTAGGCGATGATCCCGATCGTCGGATCGGTATAGCCCAGCATCGTGTTGGACGATATCGTTTCGAGGCATCGCTCGATCGTGCCGCGCGGGAATCGCTGGCCGAACACATAGGCGCCCCGCAGCGCCGGCAAGGCCATGAAGCTCGTCGCCTGCAATGTCAGCAGCGGGTCGATGTCCTGTGCGGAAGCGACCAGATAGTGATGCTTGTAGGCGACGATCAGATTGCGCGCGATCGCCGTCTCGGCAAAGCAGACAGTGCGTCCAAGCCACACCGCCGCAAGGCCCTGCAGGAAGCCCGCCAGCGTACTCAAACTCACAACCGAGATCATCCGTTCCCAATCCGGCGGCGCGGCGAGGCAATAAGTCGTGAGCTGCGCCTCGAGCGCCCGCGACGTGGTCCTGACCACGGTCGGCACCCGCAAATTGTCGGGAAAACAGGTGATCCGGCACACCCAGTCCGGGTTGGGATCGCGCGTGCTTGCGGTGCGCTGGGCGACGCTGAAGGTCACCTGATCCTTGAACCAGGACGGATCGACCAGGAACTGCTTGGCAGCCGGCTGCTTGGTGCTGAACGCCGCATTGACGCTGTCCGACAGCACGGCGTCGAACGGGACGTGGTCGAGATACGCGTCGAGTTGCGTGCCGAAGCTCGCCGACGCGATCTTGAGACGATAGAGCGCGCAGGCGAAAATGAAATGATCGATCGGCTGGGCGATGTTCAGGCCGACCGTCTGGCCCTCGGTCAATCCGGCCGCCACGAGCCGGCGCTGAGCCGAGACGATGCCGTGAGCAAGCCGGCCGTACGAGACCACGAAACCTTGCGCGACGATCGCGAGCTTTTCCGGCGCGATCTCGGCCTGAAAGAAAATCACATCGATGCAGTTCATTCATCCAGCCGCTGGGACAATGCGCGAAACCCCGCGTTATAAAGGGCAAACGGGCCAAATAAAACGGCACAGCCCGGTGTCGTACACCGGGCTGTGCCGAGATTAGTCAATGATGAGCGGCGATCAGAACCTGTAATTCAGGCCGATCTTCGCGATCGTGAGGTCGTTGGAAAACTTGGCAGCCTGACCATTTGAGGTGGGAGCTCCGTAAGTCGTGGAAAATAGCGGATTAACCACCGACTTGTCCTGGAACCCGACCCACAACACTTCACCCTTTATGGACCAATTTCGGCTCAACTGATGCTCAACACCGCCGCCGAGTACAACCCCTGGGACCCAGGATCGCTGCGTCACAGTCGCAGCGGAAGGAGCGCCCCGCGGCCCGAGGGTAGGATTGAAAGAACTGGAGCCGAACGTGTTTGACGTATTGCCAGTAGCAAATCCGGCGGTCACGTAGGGAAGGGTACCGTTGAAATCGAGACCCATTCGCGCCCGGAAGGTGGCAAGCTCATTCACCTTGCTGGCGAACGTGGAATTGGCGGCGTAGGTGCTTCTCGCGTAGGACACCGGCACGGTCGCACCCGACGAAGCGGAGCTTCCACCCAACCAAGAGAAATCGGTTTCCACACCGTAGACAAAGTTCCCGTTCTGGAAGTTGTAGCCGGCCTGAAGGCCACCAAGCCATCCGAGCGCCCGCGAACTTACCTTCGCTCCGCCTGTGCTACCATATCCGTTGGTGAACCCGACAAACCCCACGCTTCCGGGATCGGTGGCGTCCGAGTTCAGCCACGTCGCGCCGGCGCTTCCGCCGAGGTAGAAGCCTTCCCATGTTGTCAGGACAGGCACTGGCGCAGCTTTGAAGGGCGTAATGTCAGCCGCGGTCGCGCCGGATGTTGCCGCAGCGGCAGCAGCGAGTGCGGCCGCTGATTGCTTTACGCCGGTGGAAACGTCCATTTCAAATACCCCGTGCTCGACTAACAATTAAGCACTTGGATCATAGCTGGCGTCGCGATCCAGGCAATCGCCAATGCTTCCCGGCAAACGAATATTAGAAAATCTGTTGCAAATCCGCACCACAGCGTTGATTTTTCATAAACAACGCCTCGAAAGCCCGATCACCTGCCCGCCAATACAACCTCAGGCTGCCATGGTAGGCCGTCGTTGACTTGCGCATGTCGGCGCGCAAGAGAACGCGGATGATCGACCTCGCCGACATGGTCTTTTTCCACGCCGATGCGTCGCCGGAGAAACCGGCGATCATCACCGGCGACGTGATCCTCACATACGCCATGTTGCGGCGGGGCATATTGTCCGCCGAGGCGCGCCTGCGGCAGCACGGCCTCGAAGCCGGCGACAGCGTCGCCATCACGGTAACAAGCGCGATCGGGCACATGACCCTGATCTGCGCGCTCTATCGAGCGGGCATCGCGTCGGTTTCGGTTGAGCCGGGCCAGATCGAAGCGCTCGACGACCTCGTGATCGACGCGTGGCTCACGAACACGCCATCTCCCGCCGCAACGGTGCGAACCATCGCGCTCGACGATGGCTGGTTCAACGACAAATCCTTTAGTGTCGAGGACGGCCGCGCAGCGCCGCGGCACGATGACAACGACGCGAGCCGGTTCATTTTGTCATCGGGCACCACCGGCCGACCGAAGATCATCGGGCTCACATACGGCGCCGTCAGGGAACGTCTGATCTCCTATTCGATCCGGATGAGCACGCCGAGCTGGGACCGGTTGGTCTGCATGCCCGGGCTTTCGACCAATTACGGCTTCAGTTTTGCGATTACGGCGCTATGGCTCGGCCGCACCGTCTGTTTCACCTACGACACCACCGCGCGGGACGCCATCCTGGCGCACCAGGCCGAGTTGCTGGTTGCATCGACCCATCAGATTACGGCCGTGGTGACGGCGCAGGAACAGCAGTTCCATCGCCTGGAATCGCTGCGCGCGGTTCATATTGGCGGCAGCGTCGCCTATGCGCCGCTGCTGGCGCGCATCCGGCTGCTGGTATGCTCCAACGTCTTTTGCGGCTACGGCTCGACCGAGGGCGGCACCGTCGCCTATGCGCCCGCGGAGATGCTCTACGGCATGGACCGCGCCGTCGGCATTGTGACGCCGTGGATCGAGCTCGAGACCTTCAGCGGCGACAGCACAGTCGAGGACTACGGTCGCGAGGGACAGGTGCGCCTGCGGGCGCTCGGCCGCGGCTATCGCTACCGCAAAATCGCCCCAACCCGATTCGAGATCGACAATTCCGAGTGGTTCTTGCCGGGCGATCAGGGCGTCGTGTACCGCAATGGCTTGCTGGTGATCACCGGCCGCATCAACGAGATCATCAACCGGGGCGGCGTCAAGGTTTCGCCGGAGTTCGATCGAAGAAGAAATCAAGAAGCACCCGATCGTGGCGGACGCCGCGGCGGTCGGCATGCTCGACAATATCGGCATCGAACAGATCTGGGTCGCGGTGGTGTCGCGGGACGGCAGCGAGGTCGACATCACCAAAATGTTCGAGTACTGCCGCGAACACATGTCGCTGTTCATACCCGACCGCATTTTCCAGATTGATGCGATTCCGCGTAACCAGTTGGGCAAGGTTGCGCGCGTGACGCTGACGGAACAGTTGAAAGCACGGGAAAGCGATTTCGCCCTCGACGCTGCGCTAGGCCCCGCGTCGCCTTGTCATCCATTGTCGTATTGGTCGCGCCGCCCACGTTCGCGGTTAGTGCGATGTGGGCTCGACGCGTTCGGCACCAGCCGCGTCGACCGGCTCCGGCGGCGGGTCGGCCACATCATGGCCCGACAGCCGGTCGATGACCGTCTCTAGCGCCTGGGCGAAGGACTCCAGGTCGAAGTTCTGCGGATCGTCATGGCCGCCGCGGACGTCGCCGTCGAGCACGGCGTGGAATGCCGGAATGAGCATTCGCCGGCGCGCACGCTCGCGATCGTATAGAGCAGCGCCAGCCGGTCGTATTGCGCGGTGGTGAAGCCCGGGATAAGGCGCCGCGATGTCGTTGCGGCGGTGCCCGGCCCGCCGCGGCGCGGCTGGATCATCTCGACGTGCAGGAACAGCCCTCTCAGGGCGTTGCCGAAATTGATGGCACGCTCGAACTTGGTGGAACGCCACGGCACCCCGAAATCATGGCCGACGAATACGCCGCCGGGTCGGTTGATGACCGCATGGGCGATTTCGGCAAAATCCGAGCAGCGGAAGCGCGCGAGATTGTTGAGCTTGTGGTTGGTGTCGAGGTCGGCCGGAAACGAGCCGAGCCGCGGGCCGCTGGTGTCGTGAATCACGAAATAGCGCGCCGTCGGGGAAAACGGATCGCCGTCCCGCGCCCGCGATACCTGGCCGAACAGGCCATCTTCCAGCACCATGTCGAGACCGGTCTCGGTCAGATAGGCGCCGAGCACCAGCCGGTTGGGCAGCAGCGCCGCGGTGCCGATGCGTTCGGCGAGCAGCCTTGGGCAGGTTGTCGAGCGGCGGGCCAAGATGCGCCCAGCGATACACCGGACGGATGAGGCAGGCCGCCTGCTGGAGCGGATCGCCGGCAAAGCTCAGCGTCGCCGGGTCGAAATTGCACGGCCCCATGGTTTTGGGCGATCACGGTGGGCAGCGGCCGGCGCGGCCGGCACTGATTGGCGGAAGCATCGAGTGGTGCCAAGAGGGGGCCGAGGATCGCGGCACCCGCCAACGTCGCGACCAAAGCCCGGCCGGCGCGAAAGCGCGCGCGGGTCCGCCGCCTGGCCCGATCCGTCATCGTTCACGCCCCAAATCGCCCGGACGCGGTCGCAATCGCCCGCTCAGCCCCAGGGATGAACGCTAGGGTGAATCGCCATATCTGTCCATCCGCAGAAAGGCGGACAGTGGATTAGTCGGTCGGTGGAGAAAAGGCCGCTTACGGAGCCGGAGGCGTCCCGTCCGCGGCCGGCGCACCCAGCGGAGGCCCCTCAAGGCCGCCCCGACCCAACTCGGTCCCATCCGGGAGCTTGACGCTCATGAACTGGCCGCCATTGGTGCCGTCGCGCAACGGGTGGATGGTCACGGAGACCGGCATGCCCGGCGTCAGGATCTTGGGCTTCCAGCCGGACCGCACCAGGGCGCCCGGCCCGTTGAGCTCGATCGCCCAATCCTCCGCCTGCCCTTGCGGCGTGGCGACCGTCAACATGATCCAGGCATGCGGATTGGTCCACTGGAATTCCTTGACCGCCCCTTCGAGCGTCGTCGTCTTGGTGGCGTCGAACATGGCGAAGGAGTGATGGGCGAAAGCCGGGATCGCGAATGCCGCAACGGCAATACCGGCGAGGCCAAGCGCTTTGAAATTCATGGGTGTCTCCAGCTTTTTGGTTATTTGCATCGCTGGCCCGCGAGACTATGAGGCGCGCCCGGCGCCGTCAACGGCCGGCGGCGTCGCGGTAGCGCAATGACACGCACCGCGCGGCGACGCGGTTCTTTTTCTTCGCTGCAGCGGCGTGCTAGCTTTGCCGATAATGAAGCCACAACACCATCCAATCTCCGGGAGGAGAATGATGACAGATCATCGTGCCTGGGTGGCGTTAGCCGCGTTCGTGACGGCGGCGCTGCCGAGCGCCCCGGCCGGCGCCGCCGATCCCGACCTGTCGGGAATTTACTGGGCGGCCCGCTACAACGCCAAGATCGAGCTGGTCGGCGGCGGCGACCTGCCGCTCACGGCGGCCGGCAAGGCGGCCTATGAGAAGAACATCGCGGGCCTCAAGGACGGCTCGATCATCGACGCCGCACGCCGGTTCTGCGTCCCCGACGGGCTGCCGCGTGTACTCGCCACCCCCTACCCGTTCGAGATCGTCTACGGTCCGCCCGGCCAGCTCTCCATCCTCTACGAACTCAGCCATCAGGTCCGCATGGTCGCGATGGACAAGCCGATGCCCGGCGAGGAGGAACTGGAGACTTGGCCGTTCTATAACGGCCATTCGGTCGGCCATTTCGAGGGCGATACGCTGGTGATCGAAAGCGCCGGCTTCAACGACAAAAGCTTCGTGGGCGCCACCGGCGCGCCGCACACCGACGAGCTGCGCACGCTGGAGCGCATCCGCAAGACGGGCCCGGCCGAACTCGAGGACGTCATCACCATCCACGATCCGCAATATTATACCCGCGATTGGCAAGCGCGCTTCGTCTACGCGCTGCGCGACGATATCCGGATCGAAGACTATCTGTGCGGCGAAGCGCATCGCGATCTGTCCTCCGTTGCGGGCGTCCGCCGGCCATGATGCAACGTTTGACTAAAGGGACGCTCCGATGAAATTCAACGATGTCTCCAGAGCGGCGGCTCGTCTCGCACCTTGCCTCGCACTCTGCGCCGGCTTGGCATTCGCCGTCGCGCCTGTGTCCGCCGAAGGCCCGGCGAAAGACAAGATCCCCGACCTGTCGCCGGCCGGGTTCGGATGGGCCGGTCTTGCCGAATGGTTCGACCCGCCGCTCGGCACCGCCGGACATGGCCCCATCAAGCAGGACCCCGACCATCCGTTTGTGCCCAATGTCGGCGCCAACGGCCGCCAGGTGACGTTGCGGCTCGGCGATTACCGGGACCCCGTTCTCAAGCCGTGGGCCGCCGTGCAGATGAAGGAGTCGAACGAGGAGGTGCTCACCGGCAAGCGCGCCGTGCCGTTCGCCGCCCAGGCGATCTGCTATCCGGGCGGCGTCCCGGGCCAGTTGGTGTTTCCGATCGAGCCGGTCTATTTCATCCAGAAGCCGCACGAGGTGTGGATGATCTGGCAGCGCGACCACATGGTCCGCCGCATCTACATGACCGACCGGCATTCCGCGAACGTGAAGCCGTCATGGTTCGGCGAATCGATCGGCCGCTACGAGAACGGCGAACTCGTCGTCGACACCATCGGGCTCTCCACCGACAAGAGCTTCATCGATAATTTGCGCACGCCGCACACCGAGAAGGAGCACGTGACCGAGCGCTTCCGCCTCGCCGCGGACGGCAACACCCTCGATGCGATCGTCACCGTCGAGGACCCCGACACCTTCAACGAACCGCTACACATGATGCAGCGCTGGCGCAAGGTGAAGAACCCGATGCTGGAGACGGTGTGCGCCGAAAACAACGTGGACTATTTCCACCAGAACCTGTTCCCGGTCCCCGAAGCGACTAAGCCGGATTTTTGATGCGGGGTTTCAGTGAATTTAAGCCAGCCCTTGGAAATAATAGACGCCGACACGCTTTCGGGCTCGGTCGGCAATGCGCCAAGACCAGACGCTAAAGCCCGCAGCACTCCACATCAGCCCTTCCCGGATCGAGGAGCAACGATGATGTCGCGTGATGGCATTTCCAAACGTGCCTACTTTCGATGGATTTGTCCCCTTCGCGCGATCATGGCATACGCAATTCTATCCTTGTTGCCGATCGGCGCAGCCGCGCAGGATGATCCCCCCATGCTTACTCCGGGACTGCATAATCTGAAGTTACCGCGTGCGGACGGACCCGCGATCCGCTACGCGATCTACATTCCGGATAAGTATTCTCCCTCCACGCCTGTCCCCCTCATTCTTGCATTGCACTTCGGGGTCCGCGGCGGAGACGCGGCCGGCGCCGGCGCCGACGTGGTGCAGATCCTCATTGGTCCGGCGCTTACGGAACTCGGCGCCATCATCCTCGCGCCGGATTTGGTGCGAGGCGATTGGAGCAGTCCCGAAAACGAGAAGGCGGTGAACGCGTTGCTCGACATGGTCCTCGCCCACTACGCGATCGACAAGAAAAAGGTTGCGGTCACCGGCTACAGTATGGGCGGCGCAGGCTCCTGGCATTTTGCGGAGAAATTCCCGGAACGCTTCAGCGCGGCGGTTCCGGTCGCCGGCCGGCCGCCGGCGTCCGCCTCCGGGTGGCGGCTTCCGGTCCTGGCGATTTATTCTCGCGACGACCAAGTGTCTCCTTTTGGCCCAACGGAGGCGCGCATCGCGGAACTTCAGAAGGCCGGTGTGAACGCAAAGCTGATAGCACTGACCGGTGTCACGCATTACGAAACCCACCGCTTCGGAGATGCGTTGCGACAGGCAGTCCCGTGGTTACGGGAGGTTTGGAAGTAGGTATTTCAACGGGGATCGTGGGCGCGACGGCACCGCCAACACTTCGCCCGCCCTTCCGCCGCGTTGCGGCAATTGGTCATGGACGCGGCGTTTGGCGCGCCGCCGCCTCTGATCTAATCTGTTGCGGGGAACGCGTGGTGCATTCGGGGAGACATGACGATGGTTGCGGGCTCGTCCTTCAATCGGATTGGTGCTGCTGCGACGTTGGTAGCCCTCGGCCTGTTATTCGCGACGGCAACCGTGGCGCAAATTCAGCATGACGTCGATCAATGCCTCGGCAAAGCTGGCGTTACGCCTGACCAGCAGGCCGTCGGTTGCACGGCGGTGATCGACTCCAAAACATACGTCGGAAAAGAATTGGCCTTCGCGTTCAACAACCGCGGCCTCGTCTCATACTCCAAGCGGAATTTCGACCGGGCCATCGCGGATTACACCGAAGCGGTGCGGCTCGATCCCGGTTTTGCTCGCGGTTACGGCAATCGTGCACTGGCCTACAAGGCCCTGGGTGAACTCGACCGTGCAATGGCCGACTATAATGAAGCGATCAAGCTTGATCCGAACTACGCCTTCGCGTTCAACGGCCGCGGCAACGTCTACATCGATCTGAAGGACTACGACCACGCCATCGCTGATTACACGACGGCCGTGAAGCTCGACCCCACCAGCCGGAACCCATTAAAGAGTTGCGGGCTGGCCTATTATTATGAGCGAAACTTCGACGGCGCCATCGCGGATTTGACCGCAGCGATGAAGCTCGACCCCAACGACGCCTCGACCTTTTACAACAGAGCTATCGCGTATTCCGCCAACCGCGACCTTGATCGGGCGATCGGCGATTACACCGATGCGATCAGGCTCGATTCCAATAGCGTTCCCGCACATCTCGGTCGCGCCAACTCATACCTCGCCAAACGTGACTATGATGGCGCCATCTCGGATTACACCGAGGTCGTCCGACGCGATCCCAACAATCGCGGTGCGTTCTTCAACCGCGCCCTTGCGTATCGCGCCAAGCCGGACGTCGACCGCGCCATCGCGGATTTTACTGCGGCAATAAAGCTCGATCCAAGCGGAGCGCGCGCTTATGCGGAACGCGCCGCCTTGAATTCCGGCAAGCGCGACTATGATGACGCCATTGCGGACTTCACGCAAGCGATCCGCCTCGATCCCGGCCGAGCCTCCGCCTATGCGGCTCGCGGCAATTCGTATGCGGGCAAGCGCGACTATGACCGCGCGATTGCCGACTATAGCGAGGCGGCGAGGCTCGATCCGAAGGACCGCATCAGCCTCTACAACCGCGGCATCGCTTATCAAGCGAAGCAGGATTACGATCATGGCATCGCGGATTTTACCGCAGCGATCGCGCTCGATCCCGGTGATGCCTCTGTCTTCGCCGGCCGCGGCAATTCTTATGCGGCCAAGCGCGATTACGACCGGGCGATCTCAGACTACGGCGAGGTGACCAGGCTCGATCCCAAGGACCGCGGCGCCTTCAACAGCCGCGGCTTGTCGTACTATGCCAGGCAGAATTACGACCTTGCAATTGCGGACTACACCGAAGTCATCCGGCTCGATCCGGCCGACGCCCGCACCTGGTACAATCGCGGTCTCGCCTATGCTGCCAAGCATGACTACGACCGCGCCATTGCGGACTACTCCGAGGCGATAGGGCGCGATTTAAAGAATGCCCGCACTTGGCACAATCGTGCGCTGGCGCACTACGCCAAGCAGGACTATGACCTCGCCACAGCCGACTACACCGAAGCAATCGCGCGCGACCCCGGCAATGCCCCGGCGGTCAACAACCGCGGCAATGCCTACTACGCCAAGCAGGACTATGATCGCGCGATCGCTGACTATTCCGAGGCGATAAGGCTCGATCCGAAATATGTCGGCGCCTATGGCAACCGCGCCGGCGCGTACCTGGTCAAGCGGGATTATCGCCGCGCCATCACGGACTACACCGAGGCGATACGGCTCGATCCCAAGCTCGCCTCGGCCTACACGGGGCGCGGCAATGTGTACAATGCGACGGGCGAGATCGATCGTGCAGATGCCGACTTCAGCGAGGCAAAGCGGCTCGCAAAGTGAACCCCCTTTTGGCGGGAGCACGCAAAATCACGCCGCGGCGGGGCGCCGGGCAGTGCCCGCCGAGCACAAAAGGACAAGGCCCCGCGGAAGGGGCCTTGTCCCGAGATGTGACGGCTCTCGAAACAGCTGATGTCTCGGCCGTTCAGAATTTGTAATTTACCCCAACCGTAAACATGTTGATGTTGCGGGCCACGTTGATTGAATTGCCCGGAAGGAACGGACTGGCGGCGGTCCAGTGGCCTAGCCCGAGATAGTCGTATTCCGCCTTCACGGTCCAGTTGCGCGTGAGCCCGTATTCAATACCGGCGCCGACGAGCCATCCGCCGGTGGTGTTGGACGCGCTGACCGAACGGCCGGTGGTCAGATTGGTTATTGTAGCGCTGTTATCGGCCCATCCGCCGCCAGCCTTGCCGTAGAACAGCCAGTTGTTCTGCGCATAGCCGAAACGCGCCGCTATGGTCGAATCCCAATTCGTATTGGCGCTGCCCTGAAGGATGCTCGGGGCCCCGAGGATGGTCGTGCCAACCAAACCGCTCGTTTTGCTGATCGACGTTCCGTCGAACGTCCCTTCCACGCCAAGAACAAAGGTGGGCGAAACCTGCCAGTTGTAGCCGAACGTGGCACCGCCGATCACTCCCGAATGATCGCCGGAGAAGCTTGCGCCGGTGAAATTATCCGTCAGCCTGCCGCTCGCCCATCCGCCTCCGAGGTTGGCGCCAATGTAGAATCCGGTCCAATTGTAAATCGGTAACGGCAGCGGAAGCGGCGCGTACACCGGCCTCGACAGGTCGGCGGCGAGCGCGACCGACGAGATCGCGGTGAACGCAATGACAACGCTGCTGAACAATTTCAGCACGCTCGCGCGACGAATCAACGATGTCTGGATTGTAGCCATATCCCCAACTCCCCCTTGACGAACACCCCGTTCGATAGCTGAAATTTAATTCAACGTGCATCGATCGCTCTATTGTACATGGGGGAGCCTTAGGTACGCTTTGGTGGCTGAGGCCCTAAACCTAAGTTTAGGTCCCTCCGGCCGCTTGATCGTGTGGTTGGGAGACGATCGATCTAAAAACGGCCAGCGGATGCCGAATTGGCAATTTGCGTTCTCCAAAAATGCAAATGCTTGTCCTAACCTTCTCATGTGCTTGAGCGATTAGCGCCAAAGGCTGAACATGACCATCGACGAAATTACAAAACTGGGCTCGATGATTGGCGGAATCATCATCGCGACCGCAGCGGTGGTGTCATATTACGATACCGCCACCCGCGATCAAAAGAAGCCGTTCCGGGAGGCCCAACTGACTTTATGTCGCGACGCCTCCGACATAGTGGCGACCCTCGCCTCGTTTTCGCCGCGGCCCGCTCCGAACCCAGCCAGCCCCACCGACAAAAGCGAAGACCCCTGGCAGGTCGCGTGGATTCGGTTCGAGCAGCTTTATTGGGGCTCCTTGGCCATTGTCGAAAACAGCGCAGTCGAAGGGAAAATGGTGGTGTTCCGAGATTTATTCGTAGGCAACGATCGCGATATTCGCGCTGGCGCGCTTGCGGGCAACAAGCGCAGAGAGCTCCAACGTGCCGCGCTTGATATTTCTCACGAATGCCGAGCCCTGATTTCGCAAAGCTGGCGTTTGGAACTGCCGATCCTACCGGGACGCAAATGAGACTGAACGAATAGCCCGCACGGGTGGAGCGAACCGAAATCCGCCAAAGCAAAATTCAGCGCGTCGATGCAACCCGCGACGACCGCAACCTATCTGAATCTTGGCCGTCCAATGCTAACGAAATGGCGGATTACGGTTCGATAATCCGCCCTGCGGGCTTCAACCGCACCTCACTGTGGCGCCACATGTGAAGATCGCCTTGGCTCTCAAGGCGCTCCGATTCTGCCAACCCTTGGAGGCGTGCGCCAAGCACCTCAGCACTCACCGGCAAGGCGAGTTCGCGGCACCGTTCTAGCGCTTTTGCGACGACGAGCGCGGTCTTCTGCCATCGCAGGTTCAGGGCCGAGACGATGATCTGATCGAGATCAGCCACCGAAACAGATTCCGGAAGAACAATGTCCTCCCACCGAAGCACGCTACTCATGACGGGCCGCTCCACAGAAGGTCGCAACTCGGGATAACGGACATAAACCGCCTGCAACAGATCGAAATGCAAGGCAGAAACGATTTCTCCAAGAGGGACGGCGAGCATTACGCGATCCTCTTTGTCGAGGTCGAATATGATTTTACTTGCTCGATCGATTGCGTCGGCAGCATCCAACATGTGCCTTTGAATCTCGGCGGCTCGCGTCCTGTCCATTGCTTCGACCCATTGCGGTTTCAGTAGCTCCCGGATCGATCCGGGCAAAAGTGAGGAACGGGGTCGCCGTGCGGATGGGACAGTCCCGGATTCGCTACGCTCCACCCAGGTTACGTTTGCTACGGCTTCCAGCCAGTCTTAAATCCAAGCGCCTTCGTCATGGCGAAGGTGTTGCAGCAGACCACTCCCATGGTGGTGCACACATCTGGAATCCGGCGATTCTGTCGCTGCTTGCTCGGCGCTGAAACCTCGGTCGTCACAACGCAACGATCGACAGGCGACGCCAGCGCGTATGCGATCAGGAACGGATCACGACCGATCTGAAGAACCTCATCATCAGTCAAGTCCGGCGCATACCCTTCGTTGATCACTCTGGCTACGAGTTCCGCATCAACCTTTTCTTCGAAGAGGATGGCAGCTTTGTTTTCGTCCGCTTTGATCCAACCGAACAAAGGGTCTTTCTCCCCGTCCGTACTGCCGTCTTTCACCTCTTCGTAGTTTTCGAGCGGCATCTTCAGGTCGCCTGCACCCCCTTTATGGACAAGCCAAGCCCAAAACTCGGGAACGACATCTATGGGATAATACAGGCTGTGGGCGGTAATGAGAACGTTCGCGTCGAGCAGATAGAGCATAGTGCGCCTAATTGGCCTGTCCACCAGATTGGCCGACGGTGCTCAGCAAAGGCGCTACGTTTCTCGGCTTCACGCCTAGCACTTGGCTTGCTTTCGTTGGCGTAAGTGTACCGTCGCTCACGTTTCGTGACACGAAATGCAATAGCGCGGACCCAGACGATGACGGCGAACAACGTAATAGCTCGGCCCGCTGCCCTCTTTCTGACCCTGGCGCTTCGCGTCACGGCTCTGGCGCCACTGCGCCTGAAACCGGCCCGTTAGCGTGCGCCACGTATTGTCTGTGAGCGAACCCGCCCGCAGTAGGTTGTAGGCCACCATCGAGCGGCTCAGGTGCCGCCCTTCGGCAAATTCACCAATTCGCCGTGCGGCCGTTTCAACATCGGTTTTAAGATCGACGCCGACCAGAGGGAGTTCGTTGACCGGCAGCAGGAAACTCCCGGCGACATCGTTGCAAAACTTCTCGATCTGCGCGTCGGCGAACATCCCACTCACACCTGTCGTACCAAGCCAGAGGTGAGCAAGCTCGTGGATCAATGTAAAAGACCAAGCCGACCTTGCATCCTGGTCGTTGAGGACGACGAAAGGTGCTACATCATCCGCCAAGGCGAAACCGCGAAACGCCTCTACGTCGATCGCCGAGTGGTGGCTTCCGAGATTACCCATCAACAAGACGAAAACACCGACCGCCTCGACCCTTGAACGCAGCAGCGCGAACGCGCTTTCCGGCGACGCTTGCGCCCGGAACTCAGACAGGTCGAATTGTATTATCTGTCGGATAGACGCAAGCACAGCGCCGACACCATCACCCATATTCATCGATCCGATGAAGGGTAGCGGCTTAGCGTCTTCTTCGTCGACAAGCACGGCGCGAACCATACTTTGTCGCGCGCGAACGTCGCGGACCAGCGCGTCGACGAGAGCCTCCGCGTCGGTGTGGCGATCCGAGAGGTTGCGAAAGTCCTCGCCCCTATCACCCTTGCGCGGCGGCGCACTCATGTAAAAGGTGACAAGCGGACGCCGGTAAAGTTGCGCCATTTTCAAAAGAAGCGGTCGGCTAGGCTCAGCTTCGCCGGCTTCGATCGCAGCTAGCCGATCGATGGCCGAAACCCCCAGACGTTGCCAGATTCCGAGTTTCTCGGCCGCTTTGGTGAGCGGCAACCCAGCGGTTTCGCGCGCCCAACTAAGTATCTCGTGGTTTACCTTTGGCATCGTCGAATCTTTGCACGCTAAAGGCGGCTGGAGCGAGCATTATCGCCGAACCGTCTTAAGCCGCCCTTGCTTATTTATGCCGCCCAGCGAACCAGCGGACCTCTCACCAGCCCGGCTCCCGGCAGCCCACCTCACATATCATAGCTTTCCTTTACCATCCGAAATCGATTGACTTTGGACAGGAATAGTCCTATATTTGAATTCGACCTCGGATCAATTTTCGCTGCCATCCCGGTCGCGTTCAGACAAAGGACCCCGTTCATGCAGAATACCTTGATAAATACCGTGTTCCGCAAAAGATTCCCTGTTCCCGCGACGAACATTCGCTGTTCCGTGACCTGCAGCGAATTGGGTTGCAACCCGCTGACCGAGCTTCGGTAATTTATGCCGAAAACCCGCCAAAAGGGCCGATTCTTGATCAATTCGCTGATATTTTCGCTGTTGGCAGGGAAATTCCTATCGCGCGTCTTACCCCTTCGCGCCCTCGCCGCCCGCCCGGCGCTTCGTTCCGCCGCCCGTCGCTCCCCCGATGGCACGCCAGATCACTTCGGGGGTCGCGGGCATTTCGATGTGGTGGACGCCGAATTCCGACAGTGCGTCGACCAGCGCGTTGGCGACCGCCGGCATGGCGCCGACGGTGCCGGCTTCGCCGGCGCCCTTGACGCCGAGCGGATTGGTCCTGGTCGGCACCGGGTTGCTCTTGATCGCGACGGCGCTGAGATCGGCGGCGCGCGGCATGGCATAGTCCATGAACGAGCCGGTCAGGAGTTCGCCGGTCTCGGCATCGAACCTGATGTCCTCGCGCAGGATCTGGCCTACGCCCTGGGCAACGCCGCCGGTGATCTGGCCGTGCAGCAGCAGCGGATTGAGCACGGTGCCGACGTCGTCGACCACGCTGTAGCGCAGGATCGCGACCTCGCCGGTGTCGGGATCGATCTCGAGCTCGCAGACATGGGCGCCGTTGGGAAAGTTCTCGACCTCGCCGCGATAGACCGCGGTGACAACGAGGCCGGGCTCCATGTCGGGCGGCAGCTTGGCCGGATTGGCGGCGAGCTTCGCCGCCTCCTTCAGGGTCAGGGTCTGGTTGGTGACGGGGCTCGAAAACACGCCGCTCTCGAATTTCACGCGATCGACGTCGGTCTTGAGCGCGAACGCCGCAATCGCGCGCGCCTTCTCGATCACCTTGCGGGCGGCCGCATCGACCGCCGAGCCGCCCAGCGTCGCCGAGCGCGAGCCGCCGGTGCCCTCGCCGAAGAACACCAGGTCGGTGTCGCCCTGGAGGTACTGGATGTCGGCCGGATCGAGGCCGAGCCGGTCGCACATGATCTGCTTGAATACGGTCTCGTGGCCCTGCCCCTGGGTGACGGCGCCGCTGAACAGCGTCACCGTGCCGGACCGGTCGAACCTGATCTCGGCGCCCTCGTAGCTTGGCGCGGCCGCCCGCTCGATGGTGTTGGACATGCCGAGGCCGCGCAACTTGCCGCGCGCGCGGGCCTCGCGGCGGCGCGCCGGGAAGCCGTCGGCGTCGGCGAGCCGCAGCGCCATGTCGAGATTGGTGGCGAAGTCGCCGCTGTCATAGGTGAAGGAGAGCCCGGTCTTGAACGGCATCGCGTCGGGCGGGATCGCGTTCCTCCGCCGCAGCGCGGCGGGATCGATGCCGAGCCGGTCGGCGGCGAGATCGACCATGCGCTCGATCACGTAGGCCGCCTCGGGGCGGCCGTTGCCGCGATAGGGCCGCACCGGATTGGTGTTGGTGAACACCGCGGTCACGTCGGCGTGGATGGCGGGCGTGCGGTAGACGCCGGCGAGCGAACCGAGATTGCCGATGAAGGCCGGCGTCGCGGTCTGGAGGCCGGCGCCGAGATTGGCCACGGTCCTCACCCGCAGCGCCAGGAAGGTGCCGTCCGCATCGAGCGCAAGCTCCGCGTCGGTGACGTTGTCGCGGCCCTGGGCATCCGACAGAAACGCCTCGGCGCGCGTGCTCACCCATTTGACCGGGCGCCCGATCAGCTTGGAGGCGAGCAGCACCAGCGCCACCTCGTTGTAGACCGCGGACTTCATCCCGAAGCTGCCGCCGATGTCGCCGGCGACGACGCGCACCTTGGCCTCCGGCACCTTGAGCACGACCTGGGCCAGTTCGGCACGGAACGGATAAACGCGCTGCAGCGTGGTGTAGATGGTGTAGCGGCCGTCGGTCGCATTGTAGTCGCCGACGCTGCCGCGCGGCTCCATGGTGACGGCGGTGACGCGATTGATGACGAAATGCTGTCGCACCACATGGGTGGCGCGCGCGAACGCGGAGTCGGTCGCGGCCTTGTCGCCTTCGAGATGAACGAAGCAGATGTTGTTGGGGCAGTCGTCGAATACCAGCGGCGCGCCGGCAGCGGGCGCGTCCGCAGTCGACACGATGGGCGCGAGCGGCTCGTACTCGACCGTGATCGCTTCGGCGGCGTCGGCCGCCTGCGCATAGGTCTCCGCCACCACGAAGGCGACGTAATCGCCGACCCAGCGGACCCGGTCGGATACCAGCGCCGGATAGCGCGGCCGATACATCGGGCTGCCGTCGCGGCGCTTGAGGCCGCCCGGCACCGGCAAGTCGCCCCAGCCGCAGGCGCGCCAGTCGGCGCCGGTCAGGAGCGCGAGTACACCCGGCGCGGCGGAGGCAGCGGCGGTATCGATGGCACGGATTTTCGCGTGGGCGTGAGGCGAGCGCAGCACGTAGCCGAAGGCCATGCGCGGCAGCACGATGTCGTCCACATAGCGGCCGCCACCGCGTACCAGGCGCGGATCCTCGAACCGCGGCACCGGCTGACCAATTCCGAACTTCTCCACCGGCCCTCACCTCCAACCCCACGCTCGCACGTGCGGGCGCGGGCGGGATGTTATACCAACACGCGATGTCCGCGACCCATCATGCCCGGGCTTGGCGTTCGCGTGTCCGGTCTGGAGGTTTCGGTTGTACTTTGACGACGTCGTTCAACTGGCCGGTGTCATACCGGGCTCGCGGTTTCACCGCGCCCCGGAACGACAAACACTGTTCTTGTACGGCCGCCCCGACACGTTCAGCGGCTGTCGGGCTGCGCCTCGACGGCCTTGCCGTTATCGGGATTGGCGGCAGTATGACTGGCGGCCGCATGGCTTGCCCGGTGATGGCGCTTAATTCCCATGCCGCGCGCGATGTCGGGACCGGCCGCAAAGCCGATCACGCCGCCGGCGACGAGGCCGACCGGGCCGGCTACGAGCGCACCCGAAGCCGCGCCAAGCGCCATGTCAGTCACCCGCTCTCCGGCGCTGGCCGCGGCCGGCACCAGCAGAGCCACGGCAACGATTGCGGTCGCAAAAACGCTTTTCATGATTTCAAATCCCCTCAAGCGGAACGTCAACGTGCATGTCAACGTGGATGACGGACGAACTTTGGCGTTCGGGTCCCCGTCCTCGCGCCTCGATACAACGCCGTGGTTGCCGAATGGTTCACGCACCGGCGTCATTTGCTTTGTCGAGCAGCGCGCGGCAGGCCTCCAGGTCGGCAAGCGCGGTCTTGAGCCGGTCGAGGTCCTCGGGTCCAAGACCCTTTGCGGCGGGGGGCGCCGGCGCGACCGCGGCGGGCGGAGCAGACCGCGACGGTTGCGCCGCCTCGACAACGGCCGGACCCGCCGGCCGCTTCGACGGCACCAGCGCGGGTGCGCTCGGCTCGGCGTCCTCGACATCCCGCGGCGTGGTGGCGCCGAACTGCCGCGGCGGCACGAATTCGAGGACGTCGTCCTCGCCTTCGTCGTCGCGGGTTGGCGCCGGGAGCGCGACGGCGTGCCCCTGCCCGACCGACTGCACCGCGCGCACGCCCTGCTCGCGCAGGATGCGCTGCACGCCGCGGATGGTATAGCCGTCGCCGTAGAGCAGATGGCGGATGCCGCGCAGGAGATCGACGTCGTCGCGGCGGTAATAGCGCCGGCCGCCGCCGCGCTTCATCGGCTTGATATGGGGAAAACGGCTCTCCCAGAACCGCAACACGTGTTGCGGCAGATCGAGTTCGTCTGCGACCTCGCTGATCGTCCGGAACGCGTCGGGCGCCTTATTCAAACCCGCCTCTTAAGTCCGGGTCAGTCCACCTGATCGCCGCCGTGGTCCGAACCCGAGTTGATGCGCTGTTTGAGAATCGCCGACGGCTTGAACACCATAACCCGCCGCGGCGATATTGGCACTTCAGTTCCGGTTTTTGGGTTGCGGCCGATGCGTTGGCCCTTCTTGCGCACCACAAACGACCCGAACGACGACAGCTTCACGGTTTCGCCACGTTCCAGGCAATCGGTGATTTCCTTGAGGACCAGCTCCACCAGTGCGGCAAATTCGGTTCGCGATAGACCCACCTTCTGATAGACGGCCTCGCACAAGTCCGCCCGCGTCACTGTCTTTTCGGTCATCGCCAGCCCCGCGGCCACAATCGATATCTTACTTATAGTTCAAGGATATGGACTTGAATGCCCCGGGTCAATCAGGCTCGGTTAAACATTTGACGATGGTACGCCGATGGCGCGTGACTTACCGCCGACGCGTGTCCTCACACGGGCTCACCACCGTAGCAGGATGGCGCCCCAGGTGAAGCCGCCGCCCATGGCTTCGAGCAGAAGGAGGTCCCCCGCCTTGATCCGGCCGTCATTAACGGCGACCGAAAGCGCCAGCGGGATCGATGCCGCAGAGGTATTGCCGTGCCGATCCACGGTAGTGACGATTTTTTCGGGCGCGATGCCCGAGCTTGTGCGCCGAGCCGTCGATGATCCGCTTGTTGGCCTGATGCGGCACGAACCAGTCGATGTCGCCGGCACTGTAGCCGGTCGCCGCGAAGGCGCCCTCGACGACATCGGTGATCATCGCGACCGCGTGCTTGAAGACCTCGCGGCCCTCCATGCGAAGATGCCCGACCGTGCCGGTACTCGAGGGTCCACCGTCCACATAGAGCTTGTCCTTGTGGCGGCCGTCGGAGCGCAGATGCGCCGTGAGGATGCCGCGGTCATCGCGGCTGCCAGGTTGCGACTGAGCCTCGAGGATGACCGCACCGGCACCGTCGCCGAACAGCACGCACGTGCCGCGGTCGGTCCAGTCGAGCAGCCGTGAAAAGGTCTCCGCCCCGATCACCAGCGCCCGCTTGAATGCGCCGGTCTTGAGCAAGCCGTCTGCGGTCGCGAGCCCGAATACGAAGCCCGAGCACACCGCCTGCAGGTCGAACGCCGCGCCGCCGGTGATGCCGAGCCCGGCCTGGACCGAGACCGCGCTCGCCGGAAAGGTGTTGTCGGGGGTCGAGGTGGCGAGCACGATAAGATCGATCGTCGTCGGCATCGATCCCGCTCGGCAGCGATCGCCGCGCGTGCCGCCGCGATGGCGAGGTCGGATGTGGTCTCGCCGGCCGCCGCGATGCGACGCTCGTGGATGCCGGTGCGCTGCACGATCCACGCGTCGGAGGTATCGACCTTCCGCGCCAAGTCGGCATTGGTGAGAACGTGGGTCGGCAGGTATCCGCCGCAGCCGAGCACAACCGACCGGGTTACCGTCACGAGGACATACTTTCTACAGCGGGCTTGGCGGCCGTGTCCGCGGCGGCGGCGCCGAGCATCTGCGAGATGCGGGCGCGCAACTCGTAGCGCACCATGTCGTAGCCGAGGTCGATCGGCGGCCGCGAACCCCTCGGGGTCGGTCCCGCCATGACTCTTGATGACGACGCCGTTGAGCCCGAGGAACACCCCGCCATTGACCTTGCGCGGATCCATTTTGTCCCTCACTGCCTCGAACGCGTTGCGCGCGAACAAATATCCGATCCTGGCAGCAATGTCCGGCTCATGGCGCCGCGCAGATATTCGCCGATTTGTTTGGCGGTTCCTTCGGCTGTTTTCAAGGCGATATTGCCGGCGAAGCCCTCGGTGACCACGACATCCACCGTTCCCTTGCCGATGTCGTCACCCTCCACGAAGCCGAAATAATCGAGGTCGCGGCGGTTCGCCTCGCGCAGCATGTGGCCGGCTTCCCGCACCTCCTCCAGGCCCTTGACCTCCTCGACCCCGATGTTGAGGAGCCCGATGGTCGGCCGCTCGAGGTCGAACAGCACCCGCGCCATGGCACCGCCCATGACGGCGAGATCGACCAGGTGCTTGGCGTCGGCCCCGATGCTGGCGCCGAGGTCGAGCACGATCGATTCGCCGCGCAGCGTCGGCCACAGCGCCGCGATCGCCGGCCGATCGATCCCCGCCATGGTCTTGAGGTGGAACTTCGCCATCGCCATCAGGGCACCGGTATTCCCGGCGGACACCACCACGTCGGCGTCGCCGCGCTTGACCGCGTCGATCGCCATCCACATCGAGGATTTCCACCGGCCGTGGCGCAGCGCCTGGCTCGGCTTGTCGTCCATCTTCACCGCCACGTCGGTGTGGACGACGCGCGATGCCGCGCGCAAGGCCGGGCGGTCTGCGAGCAACGCGTCCAGCACCGCACGGTCGCCCACCATGACGAACTCGGTGTCGGGATGCCGATCGAGCGAGATGGCGGCGCCCCCCACCACCACCGACGCTCCGTGGTCGCCACCCATGGCGTCGAGCGCGATTCGAACCTTTTGTGGCATCGATCGACCTTGGCGGCTCAGCGCTTCCGTTTCGCCGACCGGGCGCCCGTTTGCGGCGCGGCGAACATAGCGCGTCGGGCTGCGGAAACAAATGGGGTCGGGCGCCGGCCGGTTATCCGCAGGCGTAGCGCGAGCGACCGGCCGATCTCGCTACGGTTTTCCACCGTCGTTCCTGAGCTTGCCTAGCGCCGCGAACGGGCTTCCGCCGACGCTGTCCTCCGGCGGAGGCGCGAACACGGCCCCGGGCTTCTTCGGATAGCGGTCGATCCCGAGCAGCAGAAACTCGGTGGCGACCGCTCCGACATCGGCGATGCCGTCCACCAGGGGCTCGGCAGGCTCGGCGTTCTCCGCCGCCGGATCGGCGGCTGCATCGGGGACGAAGATGACGTCGAATGTTTCTTCGACGCGGCTTTCCATGGGATCAAGGCTGACCACACAGGTTTGCGCCCACGGTGGCGGACACTTGCCCGGTGGCGCGCAGGCCCTCGCCGTGCCGGGCGACCTCGATGGCGGCTTCGAGCCGCGGCAGGTCCCGCACCTCGGCAAGCACGCCGACGCTGGCACGAACGGATTTCGTCGGCGACGAGTTCGAGCCGCAAGCCGTCGTCGGGAACATCCTCGAGCCGGACCGGAACATGCCAGGGGTGGCCGGATTTGGTCATGGGAGCATTTACCTATCAGAACGCGGTGTCGCGGATTGCCAAGTCTCGGATAACGGGTCTCAGATTTTGGTGGTATGGCCCAAAATGGCGTCGGGGTCGGCAAATTCAAGCGCGCCGGGCGCCGCGACAAGATCAATCGTCGCCAAAAGCGCGGCCGAGCGCCGCATGTAGCCGGCTAGGCGTTCGGCGGCGACTAGTGTTCCGGCGGCGTCGGAAAACACATTGCGGGCGATCGCGGCGGTCAGTGCCGCCGGGTCCTCCTCCGCCAAAGCCGCGTCATAAACCCTTTGCCGGCCGAAAAAAGCCTCCCCGAGGCGCTTCATCTGCTTCGGCACCGTGAGGTCGCCGACGCCCATTTCCCGCAAATTATGGTCCATGTCACGGCAGAAGGCGCCGAACAGGGCCTGGCTCAGATTCTGGCCCGACGGGCAGTGCTGCAACCGGCCGAGCACCAGGACAAGGTGGAGCACAACCATCTCGAACCGCCCCTCAACGGTATCCGGCACCCCGAAACCGGCATAAAACACCTGCAGTCGCCCTTGCGCCACGATGGCGCCATAGAGCATGTCGATGGTCCTGCGGTGCGAACGGCGGAACAGCCGGAGAATCATAGGGCTAACACGGGCATGAGGAGACGCCCGTTGAATTTCGGGTGGGCACGGGGTAGGTCATCCGTCGACGGGTGTGTCGACGCTTGGGTCTTGTAGACGGTTGGGGGGACGCCGGGAGTTGAGCCGGGATATCGATAACCAGAATAGTTGTGGCCGATGGCGTTCATTGGTCGGCGCGTTGTCGGTGCTGTTGGCCGGCGCGTTCGGAGGCGGCTGCACGCAGATGTACCAGCACGGCTATATGATCCAGGAAGGGGCGCTCGACCAGATTCACGTCGGCGCCACCCAGGAGCAGGTCCTGATCGTGCTCGGCACCCCTTCGACGGTCGCCACGATCAGCGGCGAGGTGTTCTACTATATCTCCCAGCTCGGCTCGCAGACCTCGTTCCTGCCGCAGAAGGAAGTCGACCGGCGCATCGTCGCGGTCTACTTCGACAAGAATCGCCGGGTCGAGCGCCTCGCCGACTACGGCCTCAAGGACGGCAAGATCTTCGACTACGTCAGCCGCACCATGCCGACCGGCGGTGTCGAGCAGAACTATCTGGGCCTCGCGTTCCACATCTTCAAATCGCAGAACTGACGCCGGCACGCCGCCACCCTCCATTCCGATTGTGGCAACGGCTTCCGTGTGATCCGATCCCGGGCTTACCCGAGACTGTCGCGTCGCGCGCATCGGCACCAGCCGCCGGCGCGTCGGCTGATCAACGCGCCAGGATCGCGAGCAGCAGCAGCGCCACGATGTTGGTGATCTTGATCATCGGGTTCACGGCCGGCCCCGCCGTATCCTTATAGGGATCGCCGACGGTGTCGCCGGTGACGGCGGCCTTGTGGGCGTCGGAGCCCTTGCCGCCATAATGGCCGTCCTCGATGTATTTCTTGGCGTTGTCCCAGGCGCCGCCGCCTGACGTCATGGAGATCGCCACGAACAGGCCGTTGACGATGACGCCGAGCAGCATGCCGCCGACCGCGGAGAACGCTGCGCTCTTGCCGTTCGGACCACCGCCGGCAATGAAGTAGATCACGAAATACACCACGATCGGCGACAGCACCGGCAGCAGCGACGGGATGATCATCTCCTTGATCGCCGCGCGGGTGAGCAGGTCGACGGCGCGGCCGTAGTCGGGCTTGTCGGTGCCCTTCATGATGCCGGGCTTTTCGCGGAACTGGCGGCGCACCTCCTCGACGATCGCACTCGCGGCGCGGCCGACCGCCGTCATCGCCATGGCGCCGAACAGATAGGGCAGCAGCCCGCCGAACAGCAGACCCACCACCACGTACGGATTGTTGAGCGAGAAGTTGAGCTGCACGCCCTCGAAATACGGGTGGTCCTGCGGGGTGCGAATAAAGAAGTCGAGGTCCTGGCTGTAGGCCGAGAACAGCACCAGGGCGCCGAGGCCGGCGGAGCCGATCGCATAGCCCTTGGTGATGGCCTTGGTGGTGTTGCCGACCGCGTCCAGCGCGTCGGTCGCCTTGCGGACTTCCTTCGGCAGGCCCGCCATTTCGGCGATGCCGCCGGCATTGTCGGTGACCGGTCCGAACGCATCGAGCGCCACGATCATGCCGGCCAGCGCCAGCATGGTGGTGACTGCAATGGCGATGCCGAACAGCTCCGCCTGCGCGTAGGTGACCAGGATGCCGGCGATGATCACGATCGCCGGCAGCGCGGTCGATTCGAGCGAGATGGCGAGGCCCTGGATCACGTTGGTGCCGTGGCCGGTGACGGAGGCCTTGGCGATCGACCGAACCGGACGGAAATCGGTGCCGGTATAGTACTCGGTGATCCAGATGATGAGGCCGGTCACCGCAAGCCCAACGACGCCGCAGATGAACAGCGACAGCCCGGAATATTTCACCATCGGCAGCGGGCCGAACCCGACCAGCAGCCAGATCACCAGCGCGAGGCCGATGAGCGACAACACGCCGGTCGCGATCAGGCCGCGATAGAGCGCGCCCATGATCGACTGGCTTGCCGGCAGCTTGACGAAGAAGGTGCCGACGACCGAGGTGATGATGCAGATGCCGCCGATGGCGAGAGGCAGGGTCATCATCTCGAACAGGATCGTGGTGCCGCGGAAGAAGATTGCGGCGAGCACCATGGTGGCGACGGTGGTCACCGCATAGGTTTCGAACAGGTCGGCCGCCATGCCGGCGCAGTCGCCGACATTGTCGCCGACGTTATCCGCGATGGTGGCGGGGTTGCGCGGGTCGTCCTCCGGGATGCCGGCCTCTACCTTGCCGACCAGATCGCCACCGACGTCGGCGCCCTTGGTGAAGATGCCGCCGCCGAGACGGGCGAAGATCGAGATCAGCGAGGCGCCGAAGCCGAGCGCCACCAGGGCGTCGATGACGGTGCGGTCATCGGGCATGAGATGGAGCGTCCCGGTGAGGAAGCCGAAATAGAGCGTGACGCCGAGCAGCGCGAGACCGGCCACCAGCAGGCCGGTGATGGCCCCGGCCTTGAAGGCGAGTTCGAGGCCGCCCGCGAGCGAACCGATCGCCGCCTGGGCGGTACGCACGTTCGCCTGCACGGAGACGTTCATGCCGATGAAGCCGGTGAGTCCCGACAGGATCGCCCCGATCGCAAAGCCGACACCCACCAGCCAGCCAAGGAGATAGCCCACGATCAGGAAGATCACGACGCCGACGACGCCGATGGTGGCGTACTGCCGCTTGAGATAGGCCTGCGCGCCCTCGCGGACGGCGGCGGCGATCTCCTGCATCTTGGCATTGCCGGCATCGGCCTTCAGCACCGACTGGGTCGCCCAGATGGCGTAGGCAATTGCCACGACGCCGCACAGGACGATGATCCACAAAGCTGTCATTGAACTGACCTCGATTGAGCGTGATTCGCTTGATAGCGTATTGCGCTTGATTGACCTGACCGACTGGACGCGCTACCCGGCCGATCGGCGTGTGTTATTGCTTAGAGCTTGTACGGCCCCCGAATGCGGCGCGGACATTGCCAAAAAGGTCTTTGCGGCGCAATGGCGTAATAGCCGGAATAAGCATGACTTTCGGCGGCCAATAACTAAACGAGCGGGCGTCCTTAATGGCGGCTCGGCTCCGGATGACACCGGTGTCGGCGGAGACGACCCGAGAGGGCGCGCTCAAAGGAATATAATCATAGGACTGTGCTTTTGGCAACGCCCTTCCGCGGCGACGGCCAAGTAGTGTAGCTTCATCGCGAGCTGCCAGCGGGACCTGCCGGAATCCCGCATATTCGCGGCAGCGCCGATGCCTTCGGCGGGCGAATCCGTTCAGAATCGACCTGTCCCCGTCTGGGCGTCATTGGGGGTGCCCCGGCACCCGCTTGGTTCGCGCGTCGCGCAGCCGTCCGGAGGTGGGGGACCATGAAGACTTATCGTCGGCGTCAGGTTCTGCAATTGGGTGCGGCGGCCGTCGCGGCTTATGCGGCGCCCCGGGTCGCGCGGGCGCAAAGCTATCCGGCAAAGCCGGTACGCATCCTGGTCGGCTTTGCGGCCGGCGGCGCGACCGACATCGTGGCCCGGCTGATCGGCCAGCGGCTGTCGGAGAAGCTCGGCCAGCAGTTCCTGGTCGAGAACCGCGCCGGCGCCGGCACCAACATCGCGACCGAGGCGGTCGTGAACGCGCCGCCGGACGGCTACACGCTTCTGCTCGCAACCTCCACGAATGCCATCAACGCGACGCTCTACGAAAAGCTCAATTTCAATTTCATCCGCGACATCGCGCCGATCGCCAGCATCGCCGACGCGCCCCTCGTCATGGAAGTGCATCCCGCCATACCGGTCCATACCGTTCCGGAATTCATCGCCTACGCGAAGGCCCACCCCGGCACTATCAACATGGCGTCGGCCGGCATCGGCAGCCCGCCCCACGTGGCGGGCGAGCTGTTCAAGATGATGACCGGCGTCGATCTGATCCACGTGCCCTATCGCGGCTCGGCGCCGGCGGTGACCGACATGATCGGCGGGCAGGTGCAACTGATGTTCGACACGGTGCCGACCTCGATCGAGTACATCCGGGCCGGCAAGCTCCGCGCGCTCGCAACGACAACCGCGGCGCCCCTCGCGGTACTGCCGGGCACGCCGATCGTCGCCGATGTCCTCGCGGGCTTCCAGGCAAGCTCGTGGCAAGGCCTGTGCGGACCGCGCAACACACCACCGGACGTCATCGCCAAGCTCAACGCCGAGGTCAACGCCGTCGTCGCCGAGCCGAAGATGAGGGCACAACTCGAGGAACTCGGCCTCGTGGTCCTGTTGGGCTCGCCGGCGGACTATCGCGCGCTGATCGCCGAGGACACCGAGAAGTGGGCCAAGGTGGTCAAGTTCTCGGGCGCGCGGGCGGACTGAGGCGGGTCGCGATGGATGGGGAGATCCGTTCGCGGCCCGCTTCGATCAGAAATCCGGCTTATCGGCAGTCGGAAGATGCGCGTCCTTCTCGGAGAAGTAGTTGTACTGATAGTCGTGCTGCACATTCTCGGCGCAGACACGTTCTTCCCAGAATTGGTTTACGTTGCGGCCATACGTGATCGTCGCCGACCACGGCATGGTGAAGACGCCTGGATCCTCCACCGTGAATTCGAGTTGCAAGCCCTTGGCGTTGGGATCGACAGCGCCGATGCGCGGCCATTCCTTCTCGGCCCGTTGCAGCGCCTCCTTGGCGGCCGCGTTGTCGAGGAGACGATAGCGCTCGACCACGTGCAAGGCTTGTGTGTAGGGCGTGCCGAGACGATCGAGTCTTCTATACGGCCCGAGCTTGATGCCCACGGTGTCGATGACCAGCGTATCGCCTTCGTAATGGCCGACCGAATCCCCGTGCAAGGACGGCATCACGGTCGCCGGATGAGGCTGGTTCAGACGCACCACGCGGAAGTCGCTGTCGTGTGCATAAACCAGGGTGACCTTGTCAGGCTGCTGCAGCAGTTGGACAAAGAAGTTCCAGAAGATATAGGGCACGGGGTTTTGCAGACACATGTTGTCCGGGTCCGGAAAAACCTGGCCTGACAACGAGATTTCGCCGAGCTTCTTGACCACCTCCGCTGCCTCTGGCTTCAGAATCGGATTGGCGTAATCACCGACCAGCAGGCCGAAGTTGCTCGCGCCGGTAGGCAGCCGCGCCGTGTTTCGCACCGGGCCTGGACCCGAGAGCTGGGGGCCAAATCCAAGCCCGGGATGCAGCCAATGGCCGGAAAAATCCGGGATGGATGCGGCACCAGGCGCGCCGCCGCCGGCCGGCCGGGCCGAGGGCGCGACCGATTGCCCCCACGCGGGCATCGCAGCCGCGCCCGCCACCGTCATCGCCAAAAGGAAATCCCGCCCCCGCAAACTCATGAGCCCCTCCCTTTCATGGTTCCGCAGGCCATTCTCTCCGGTGCCCTCGCGGATTGGGCGCCGATAACTTACGCGCGGAACTTCGCCACGTCATTTCTTTTGCAGTTGAAATGTTTCAGGTCCGGTGGCGGCTGGTCCTTTTTGGCGGACATCAATTCGCGCGCGAATGTACCCCATCGTGGAACAATCCAGAAAACAAGCGCTCAATCTTGGCTTTACCGGTTATAGGCCGGAAGCTGCCCTCGCCTCCTATTCGACCACCTCGTCGGCACGGCCGAGTAGTGGAAGCGGAAACGTCAGGTCGTGTACCTTCGCCGTCTTCACCGATGCCCGAATGGAATGCTTCCAGAAAACTATCCAAGGAAACTACGTTGGCGCTTCGCCTAATGCGGTCATGCAAATCCCCGCCGACAGTTTGTTATTGTACACCGTTTCCCTTGCCGGCGGAAGCAGTCGCGATATCGGAAGTCACGATATCAGGTGCCGGCCGCAAAACTCATCGCCCCCGGATGCCGCACCTCCACCCCGCGCGCCTCCGCGACCGTCGCCGCCCCGACCTGACCCAGCGCCGCCTTCAACTCATCGATCAGCAGATCGATCACGTGCGCCGGCCCCGCCTCGCCGAGCGCGCCGAGGCCCCACAGGAAGGCCTTGCCGGCGAAAGCGGCGTCGGCGCCGAGCGCGAGGGCGCGCGCCACGTCGACACCGGAGCGCACGCCGGAATCCATCAGCACCGTGGCGCGGCCGGCGACTTGCGCCGCGACCGCCGGCAGTGCGTCGATCGCGGCCGGCAGCGCGTCGATCTGGCGGCCGCCATGGTTGGAGACCACGATGCCGTCGACCCCGAGCGCCACCGCCTTCTCGGCGTCGTGCGGATGCAGGATGCCCTTGACCACGAGCGGGCGCTTCCAGCGATCGCGATAGCGCGCGACCTCCTCCCAGGTGAAGGCGCCGCGCATATAATCACGCGCGAACATCGCCGCGTCGGCGAGCGTCGCGTTCGGCCCCACATAGGGCCGCAGGTTGGCGAAGCGCAGATTGCCATTGCGCCACAGCGAGAGGAGCCAGCCCGGCGAGGCCGCGATGGCGAGCGCCATGGCGAGATCGGGCCGGAACGGCGTCGTGATGCCGCTCGCGACCTCGCGCGGGCGCGTGGTGCGCACCGGCACGTCGAGGGTGAGCATCAGCACGTGGACGCCGGCCGCCTCGGCGCGGCGGACGAGATCAAAGCCGACCACGTGGCCGGCTTTGGGCAGCCGGTAGAGCTGGAACCACAGCACGTCGGGCGCAATCTTCGCGGCGTCCTCGATGGTGAGGCCGCCGACGGTGCCGAGCGTGTAGGGGATGCGGGCAAGCTGCGCCGCCTGCGCCAGATAGCGGTCGGCGCCGGGCCACACGATGGCGGGTCCGCCCATGGGGGCGACGCCGATCGGCGCCGAATAGGGCCGCCCGAACAACGTGACGGCCGTCGGCGGCAGCTCGGTGGTGCGGCCGTAGCGCGGGATCAGTTCGACGGCATCGAGCGCGCGCCAGTTGCGCGCGATGCCGCCGTCCTCGCCGGCGCCGCCATCGAGATATTCGAACGCGAAGCCCGGAATGTGCCGGCGGGCGCGGCGGCGAAGATACGCGATGGTGGGATAGCGCCGCCGCCGCTTCATGTTGTTGGCTGCGCCGGTCGCGCCGGCGCCGAGCGAAGAGGTGATCTTGGTGGTGTCGTCCATGGGGTCTGCCCGATCAGAAATGACTGTAGGATGGCCGCTTGAACGCGAGCCTGCGGCCATCGGCGGCGATGAACCGCGCGCCCGGTTCGCCGGCCGTCACTTTGCCGATCGCTGTCACCGCGACGTTCGCCGACGCCGCCTCGGCACGCAAGCCGGCGAGCCGGTCAGGCGCCACCGTGGCGATGACCTCGAAGTCGTCGCCGCCGGTCAGGATCGTCTCGATCAGTGCCGGCTCGGCGGCAAACGCCTGGCGCGCCGCGGCCGACAGCGGCACGTCGCCAACCGCGACGTCGGCGGTGACGCCCGAGGCGCGGGCGAGCTTGGCGAGATCGCCCGCGAGCCCGTCCGACACATCCATGGCAGCGGAAGCGTGGCGCCGTAGCGCCTCCGCGATGGCGTTACGCGGGCGGGGCAGCAGATAGCGGTCAAGGAGATGATCGCGCATCGCGGGGTCGAGCTTCCAGGTTTCTCCCCTGCCCTCGCCCCTGCCCTCGCCCCTGCTTTCCCCATTGCCCTGTCGAACCAGAAGGCCGAGCGCGGCGTCCCCGATGGTGCCGGTGGCGACGATGACGTCGCCGGGCCGCGCGCCGTTCCGGCGCACCATGGTGCCGTGGGGCAGCGTGCCGAGCGCCGCGATATAGACCGTGATGGCGCCGGGGCTGCGGTCGGTGTCGCCGCCGAGCAGCGGGCAGCCGTAGTGCTCGGCGTTCCTCGCGCAGGCCGCGCGCGAACGCTTCGAGCCAGCCGCGCGGGAGCCCCGCCGGCAATCCGATCGACATCAGGAAGCCGAGCGGCGCCGCGCCCTTGGCGGCGAGATCGGACAGGTTGATCCGCAGCGCCTTCTTCGCCACCGCATCGGCGGGATCGTCGGGAAAGAAATGGACGCCGCCGATGACGCCGTCGGTCTTGAGCACGAGATCGCACCCCGGCGGCGGCGCAATCGCTGCGGCATCGTCGGCGAGCCCGAACGCGCCCGGATGCGTCGCGATCGGCCGGAAGTAAGTGGCGATCAGATGATCTTCGGCGGAGGCTTCGTCGGGCGTCGATTGTTCGCCGTGTTGGTTCGACATGAAATGCTCGCAGCGGTTGGTACTGATTACGTGATTACGTGATGGACGATCGCGACTCTAACATTCGGGTTGTTACGCGCCGATGGCCTGACGTTGCGGAATGTTAGGCCGAGCGATCCGCGCCGGCCGGTCTGCCGCACTGGTCGGGTCGGCCCGGGGAAATTCGCTCATTACAGCGAAAATAGCAGTGATTTTCCGGCCGTCATGGGTTGATTTCATTGCGCTTCCTCGCTTCCTTCTGCCAAAACTGGGCTCTGCTGACTCAACGTTACGTCCCCTGGGCGGCGCCTGACTGAACCTGTGCCGAACGCGCGATGGATGGTCCGAGCGTCCCCAAAAAGATCACCTCTAAAGGATATAGGACTATTCCTATTTTGTAAAGCGCCAACGAGTAGAGATTGATGGATCATATCAAAGCGACGCCACCCTGAGACCGGCGGTCACCGCGGCAACGCCGCAATTCGCCGCGCGATGTCGTCGGGCATCCACGCATCCGTTGGGTTCAACTGCCCTCGCGATTGCATCACGCTCGCAACCTCGGCCGCCCGCATAAGCATCGTTCGCGCCTGCGATCGATCGAGTTCCGCTATCTTCACCCAAGAGACGATGAGATCGCGCTGCCATGAGGCGTTGCCGGGGTCGGCCTTCGCCAGACGGTCGGCAATCGCGAGCCCGTCGCGGAAGCAGGAATTGAATGACGCGCCGCCAGTGCGACGAGTTGTTGGCGCCGCTCGTAGAATAACGAATTCCCGACCACGATCAGCCCGGCGGCGTGGCGCTGCTCGAATGTGGCAAAGCCGGCTCAAAGGCGCCTTCGCTTTGCGCGTCGCGCGACACTGCCGGCCACGCCGCCGCGCTCGCCGTCGCGCCTAGCCCCGCGACAAACTCGCGCCTCTGGGGTTCCGTCGAGCGTCGATCCGCGAGTTGCGGCCCTCCACCCAGCCCAATTCTGCAAGGCCCTGAATAACTCCGGATTTCCAAGCTTTCGTACCGGGTCGTCCGCATCCCACGGCTACAGGACGCCAATTCGCCGCATCGGCTGCTGCGCCCGCGCCACCAACGGCAAAGCCGCCGCGCTCGCCAGCCCCGCGACGAACGCTCGCCGTTTCATTCGATGACCTCATCGGCGCGCAGGAGGATCGAAGGCGGCACATCAATGCCAAGCGTCTTGGCGGTCTTGGCGTTCAAGGCCAACTCGAATTTCACCGGCAGTTGAACTCGGCAGGTCGGCTGGCTTCGCGCCCCGCAGTATGCGATTCACATAGGGAGCAGCGCGACTGTAACTATCACTAAAATCTGGTCCGTAGGAAAGTAACCCGCCTTCTCTCGCATAAAAGGCGGCCCTATAGATCGCCGGGACCTTTCGACGCGCTGCCGCCGCGATAATTTGCGCGTAATGGACCCGGGTAAATACATCCGTCATTAGACAAGGCCGCCTCCCGGTTCGCGTGCCAACGAATCCATAACCACTTCGATTTGATCATCGTCATGAACTGACGCGACGATTGGCTCGACGTTTAACGATAACGCGGCAGCTTTGAACGACGGCATGTAATATGATCCGCCACCGGACGCAGTATCCGAATTAAACATGATGGCGGCCCTCAACGCCCGGCGCGCATCTGCGTGAGCAGTTCCAGCCACTTTCCACCCAACGACGCCTCTTGATTGCCAAAGCCCGTAAGATTTCCGCCAGGATGGGGCAAACTTGCAACGAAACCGTAGCCTACAGGATCAGAGACGTTCACAAATACAACTGGGATCGACTGCGTGATGCGCCGGAGCGCCGCAGTGGTTATATCTCCACCTACAAGGATTACCTTGGGCTGTAGCTCGACCAGTTCTCTGGCAAACTTGTTTATTAGATCGACATTGCCGGACGTCCAGCGAAACTCAATCGCGCACGTTGCCCGTCCGCCCAGCCCGACTCCTCTAGGCGTTTTACGAACAGCGATAGCATGGTCTTGGCGTCAAGATCATTTTCGTTAAATATCAACAGCACGCCGACCACCGGCATGGCCGGCTGCGCTCCCGCCACCACGGGAAAAGCCGCTGCGCCAAGCCCCGCGACGAAATCCCGGCGTTTCATTCGATGACCTCATCGGCGCGACCGAGCAGACCGAGCGGGAATGTTATCCCGAGCGCATTGGCGGTCTTTAGATTGATGGCTAGGTTGATTCTCTGCGATCCGCTGCACCGGTAAATCAGCGGGCTTTTCGCCCTTTAGAATGCGGCCGGCATAATTGCCGAGCATGCGAAACGATTTGTGAAGGTTCGGGCCGTAGCTCATGAGTTCGCCGCCCTTGACGTTCTCAAGAGCCTCGTAGATGGCAGGGATCGAGTAGCGCGCCGCCAGCGCAACAAGTCGCTCGCGCTCGGCAAACAGGAAATTCTCGCCGCTGACTACGAGTGCGCCCGCCCGCTCGTCGGTTATGGTCGAGAAAGCTCGTTCAATTTCGCCTGACGTGCTGGCATCAAGAATGACCAGACGCACGCCGAGAATTCGCGCCGCTTCCTGCACAAGCCCCGTTTCGGTTTCGGTTTGGAATTGATTGGCCGGATTGACTAATACCGCGATCGTCGTAGCTGCGGGCACTAATTCATGCATCAGCGAAACGCGCTTTGCGATCAATTCAACGTTAAGTCCCGTGACGCCTGTAAGGTTGCCGCCGGGCCGCGCAAGGCTCAGAGCGAGGCCAACTTTCACGGGGTCAGTACCGACTTTGTAGACAATCGGGATCGTTTGGGTCGCCGCTTTAGCGGCCAGCGCTGCCGGTGTGCTGCTCAATACGACGATTGCGGCCACTTGTCGGCGGACCAGATCAGCGACGAGACCCGGCAATCGGTCATTGTCGCCTTGCGCCCATCGGTATTCGACCGCCACATTCCGATTTTCGATGTAGCCAGCTTCGGCCAAGCCTTCGAAAAATCCGGCGACATTTTCGCGTATCGGCTCCAATGTTTCGCCGCTGAGAATCCCGATCACAGGGACCGCCTGCTGCTGCGCCCGCGCCACCTTGGGCCACGCCGCTGCGCCCAATCCCGCGATGAAGTCCCGCCTTCTCATTCGATGACCTCATCAGCGCGGCCCAGCAGATTGAGCGGGAAGGTGATGCCGAGCGTCTTGGCGGTCTTGAGATTGATGACCAGTTGCATTTTCGTGACCCGCTGGACCGGCAAATCGGCGGGCTTCTTGCCCTTGAGGATGCGACCAGCATAGACCCCAACTTGGCGATCCGCTTCCGGACGATCGTGCCATAGCTCACAAGTCCGCCGACCATTGCAGCCTCACGGTTGGATAGATGGCGGGCACATGAAGGCGATCTGTCAGTGCAACGAGCGTATCAGCGCCGGTGATAAACAATAGGTCGCCGCCAACCACAAGCCCGCCAGCGCGCTCACGAGCGACGGTTGCGACGGTTGCCTCGAATTGGCTTTGATCGCTTGCGCTAAGGATCAGCAGTTGTACCCCGAGAGTGTGCGCCGCGACCTGCATTTCCTTCGCTTCGGTCTCGGCGAAACCGTGGTTGGTTGGGTTGACGAGATAAGCGATCGATGTCGCCGCCGGCACCAATTCGTGCAGCAGTTCGAGGCGCTTGGCCGCCACTGCGGCAAGGAGAACGGATATGCCTGTGAGATTACCACCAGGTCGGCTGAGGCTGGCAACGAGGCCAACCTGAACCGGATCGGAGCCGACCGCGAATACGATCGGAATTGATTTCGTCGCTTCTTTCGCCGCAAACGCCGCAGGCGTGCCGCCCGTAACAGATAACGGCGGCCCGACGGCGAACCAAATCAGTCGCCAGGCGGGCAGTCGGTCCAAACGATCCTCCGCCCACCGGTATTCAACGGATAGATTGCGACCCTCGATGTAGCCGGTTTCGGATAAACCACGACGAACCGCCGTTATAAACTGGTCGGGTCTCGCTGGCGGCGCACCTTGGTTGAGAAATCCGACCACCGGCAGCGCCGCCTGCTGCTGCGCCCGCGCCACCACCGGCCACACCGCCGCGCTCGCCAGCCCCGCGATGAATTTCCGTCGTTTCATTCGATCACCTCGTCGGCCCGGGCGAGCATTGTTGACGGAACGTCGATGCCGAGCGCTCTCGCGGCTTTGAGGTTGAGGACCATTTCCAACCTGGCGGACCGCTGAACCGGCAAATCAGCAGGTGCCTCACCATTGAGAATGCGACCGGTATAAGTACCGGCTAAACGATAGGCATCGGAAATGCTGGGTCCATAGCTCATGAAACCGCCGGCATCGACGATCTCGCGAGACTCGTAGATTGAGGCAACACGGTGATGGGCCGCCAAACCGGCAATTAGAATGCGTTGGTTGAAAATAAAAGCGTCGGCACCAACCAGCATGGCGCCGATCTGCCGTTCGGCGAGGATTGCGAATGCCGCTTCTATTCCGGCTGGTGTGTTTGCATTCAAAGTAATCAAACGCAGTCCAAGGATGCGCGCCGCAAACTCCGCATCATTCAGCTGTGCTTCGGACGTTGAGTTACTCGGATTGACGAGGAATCCGACCGACAAGGCCGCCGGCACGATTTGGTGGAGCACCTCGAGACGTTTCGCAGTCAATTCGAGGGCAAGAAAATTTACGCCCGTGACGTTGCCGCCTGGACGACTGAGGCTCGAAACAAGGCCAAGTTCAACTGGATCAGCGCCGAATGCAAACACAATCGGAATTGTCGTAGTCGCCGATTTTGCGGCCAACGCCGATAAGACCGGCGCAGTTGCAAAAATCACCCCCACCTGATGACTAACCAAGTCGGCGGCCAATGCTGGTAATCGATCATATCGACCTTCAGCGGATCGATATAAAATATCCACATTGCGCCCTTCGATGTAGCCATGTTCGCCCAGGCCGCGAAGGAAAGCGGAAGTCAGGGGTCCGGTTTGCGACACACCACTGAGAAATCCAACCGCAGCAGGTGCAGGCTGCTGCGCTCCCGCCACCCGCGGCCACGCCGCCGCGCTCGCCAGCCCCGCGACGAACGTCCGTCGTTTCATTCGATCACCTCATCGGCGCGCAACAGGAATGCCTCCGGGATGGCGAGGCCCATCGCCTTCGCGGTCTTGAGGTTGATGACCAGCGTGAACTTGGTCGGAAACTGAACCGGCAAATCGCCCGGCTTCGCCCCGCGCAGAAGGCTATCGACGTAGGGCGGAGCGCCGTAGCGGAAAATATTGAGAAAGTCGGCGCCGTAAGACATTAAACCACCTTCGATGGCGAAACTCCTGTCCTGGTAGATGACCGGCAGTCGGTGCTGCACCGCCAGACGGTTGATCGCTTCGCGTTCAGCATGGGAGTACGAAGGCGGCGCGACGATGAGGCCACTGTTCGGCTCAGCGGCGAACGCCGGAATCGCGCGCTCGATCTCGTCGACATTGCGCACCGGCATGTCGACTGACGTGACGCCATATTGGGATCCGGCCTGCGCCACCGGCACCGCGAAATACTCGACGCCGGTGAGAGCGTCGGGGCTCCAAAGGAGCGCGACCCGGGCAAGGCCCGGCGCGCACTGCTTGAGCAACTCCAGCCATTTACCCGCGATCGACGGAAATATGTCGGTAATGCCCGTGGTGTTGCCTTCCGGCCGCGAAAGGCTTTTGACCAGACCGAGTGCAAGCGGATCGCCGGCTCCCACCAGGACGATCGGAATGGTCTGCGTCTCCTGCTGCAGCGCCCGCACCAGCCGTCCGGTGCCGGTCACCAAGACGTCAGGCTGCAGGTCGACAAGTTCCTTTGCGAACATTCGGGCTTGTTCGAGGGCCCCGGGCTTCCATCGAGCGTCGATCCGCAAGTTTCGGCCTTCCGTCCAGCCCAGGTCGCGAAGCCCCTGCATAAACCCAAAGGTCCAAGATTTTCGTGCGGGATCGTCTTCGGCAAAGGGCCAGAGAAAGCCGATCCGCCGCATCGGTTGCTGCGCGCGCGCGGCGAGCGGCCAAGCCGCTGCAGTCCCGATGGCTGCGATAAACTCCCGCCGTCGCATGTGCGATCCCCACGCCGGGTTCCACTCTATCGCGGGCCGGGTTGCGTGGGAACCGACCGCGTGGCGATCCAGCTTCGGGTGCGGGGCTCGACGCCCGGATTTCCGTGAGGTCTTTCGTCACGGGGGCGGCCGATCCCAAAATCGATTGCAAGAAAGAGCACGTTTCGGCGCTATCGAATTATCACTCTCCTTCGTCATGCCCGCGCTTGTCGCGGGCATCCACGTCTTCCTTGGGCGATCGGGCGAGAAAGGCGTGGATGGCCGGGACGAGCCCGGCCATGACTCGGAGAGGGGGTTCAAACATCATCGGAATTCGCTCTTGAACCACAAGATTCTAGCTGCCCGTGGCGCAAATAAGATGCTGCCAGAGAGCGAGGCGCGCCCTTGCGCCCGGGCAAGTCCCAATCTATATATGACTGACCAGTCAGTCAATGGAACAACCGCAATGGCCACACAGCAACGGCAGTCGAAATCGTCGGTCGCACGCGAAACGCGGACGCCCGCTCGACCGCTCCCTTCGCCACGCCTTGCGTCGAGGGAACAGAAGAGCGCCGAGCGTCGGGCGGCAATCCTTGCAGCCGCGCTTGATGAATTCACGAGACAGGGCTTTGCGGCGGCCCGTCTCGATGACGTGGCCAAGAAGGCGGGCGTCGCCAAGGGCACGATCTACTTGCACTTCGATGACAAGGAAGCGCTGTTCCAGGAGTTGATCCGCACCATGCTCGGCCCGTTGGTCGCGAGCCTTCATGAGCTGAGCGCGACGGACTTGCCGATCCGAACCGTGCTCGAACGGTTTGTCGAGGTGTTCGTGAGCGGACTTTTTGAAACCAGGCGCCGCGACGTCGCCTACCTCGTCATAACCGAGGGCGCGCGCTTTCCGAAACTCGCGGAATTCTATTACCGCCAGATCATCGAGCCGGGCATCGCGGCAATACGCGCGTTGCTGGAACGAGCGGTCAAGCGGCGGGAAATCCCCCATCGCGCGCTCGCCCGGTTTCCTCAGCTCGTGGTCGCTCCAGGCGTCATGGCGATCATTTGGATGGGCTTGTTCGAACGTTTCGCTCACCTCGATGTTGCCGCCATGATGCGGACGCACATCGAAATCCTGCTGGAACAAGGGAGTGCGACATGACTTTGCCAGCATCGACCCTTCGCGACGCGGCGCCTGTCGCGGCGCGGGCAAAGGAATTACCCGAAAGTCCGATGCCCGAGCAGAAGCAAGCCGCAGGGGTAAAGGTCGACGCCGGCGCGCCGGCGTCACGCACGGGAGCGAAACGGCGTTTGGCGATTATTGGCGTCCTCGTCCTCGCGGCAATCGCGGGCGGGTCCGCCTGGTGGTGGTTCACGCATCGCGGCATTGCGCCCACCGAGCTCGTCTTGCACGGCAATGTCGATTTGCGGCAGGTTTCGCTGCCCTTCAACAACAATGAGCGTATCGCCGACGTCTTGGTGCAGGAAGGCGATCGCGTGCGCAAAGGCGAGCTGCTCGCGCGTCTCGACACTAGCCGTCTCCAGCCCCAGGTCGACCAGGTCGCCGCGCAGGTCGCGGCGCAGCGCGCCGCGGTCGCCCGCCTGCGTAATGGCAGCCGCCCGGAGGAGATCGCCCAGGCGAAAGCCAATCTGGACTCCGCCAAGGCCAATGCGGTGAATGCCCGCAAGCAGTCCGAACGCAAGATCGCGCTGCTGCCGAGCGGCGGCGCCAGTCAGCAAGACGCCGATACCGCCAAGGCCGCCGCGGGCGTCGCCGACGCCCAGGTCGAGGTCAATCAGAAGGCGCTCGATCTTGCCGTCCTCGGACCGCGACAGGAAGACATCGATCAGGCCGAGGCCCAATTGCGCGGCAACGAGGCCCAGCTCGCGTTTCTGCGCCAGCAACTCGCCGATGTCGAGCTCAGGGCGCCGCTCGACAGCGTGGTTCGCTCACGCCTCATGGAGCCGGGCGAGATGGCCTCGCCGCAACGGCCCGTGTTCTCGCTCGCGATCATCGACCCGAAATGGGTCCGCACCTACGTGTCGGAGCGGGACTTGGGAAAAGCCCGCACCGGCATGCGCGCCACCGTCACGGTCGACAGTTTCCCGGGCCGCGCGTTCGAGGGATGGATCGGCTTCGTTTCGCCGGTCGCCGAATTCACGCCGAAAGCGGTGGAGACCGAGGAGCTGCGCACCAGCCTGCTCTACGAGGTCAGGGTCTTCGTGAAGGACCCCGGCAACGATTTGCCGCTCGGCATGCCGGCGACCGTGCATCTGGCGTTGAACGCAAACGATGCGGATCGGACGCCAAGGCGATGACCAGCACAGTGCCGATCGTCGGCCGCGACATCCGCAAGACATTCCGCCTCGGCACCGGCGAAGTCGTCCGTGCTCTCGACGGCGTCTCGCTCGAGGCGCGCCATGGCACATTGACGGCGCTGGTCGGACCCGACGGCGCCGGAAAGACGACCTTGATCCGCCTGGTCGCCGGGCTCATCACCCCGGATGCCGGCACGCTCAACGTGCTGGACATCGACGTCGTCGCACAGCCGCAGGCTGTCCAGGACCGCATCGGGTACATGCCGCAGAAATTCGGCCTTTACGAGGATTTGAGCGTCCAGGAGAACCTTGACCTCTATGCCGATCTGCACGGCATCGGGGCGGCCGAGCGCAAGCGGCAATATCCGCGCCTGCTGGAGATGACCGCGCTTGCACCCTTCACCCGGCGGCTCGCGGGACAATTGTCCGGCGGGATGAAGCAAAAGCTCGGCCTCGCCTGCACGCTGGTACGATCGCCGGAACTGGTTTTGCTCGATGAACCGACGGTCGGCGTCGATCCGCTGTCGCGGCGTGAGCTTTGGGACATCATCCTCGGTCTCGTGAAGAACGAAGGCCTCACGGTGCTGCTGAGCACGTCCTATCTCGACGAAGCCGAACGATGCGACCATGTCGTCGTGCTCCATCCGGCCGGTGCTTGCGCAAGGTACGCCGCACGACATCACCGCCAGCCGCCGGCGAGCGCGCTCTTCATCGCCGATCCGCCGCCGGGACGCGCCGCACGCGGGCTTCAGGCGCGCCTGCTAGAAGACGCCCGCGTGATCGACGCCGTGCCGGAAGCGGGACGGGTGCGTGTGTGTCCTCGGCGGCCACGACCGGCACGAATTCGCCGATCGCCGTGCTGGCGGACACGAAGGTCGAGCCAGTGCCGCCGCGGTTCGAGGACGCGTTCATGGTGCTGCTGAGGCAGGCCGTCGGCGATCGGCCGGCCACCAACCTGACGTTCGAGCAGCCCAGTTCGCAGAGATACCGGCACGCTGGCGGTCGAGCGTGCACGATCTGGTGCGGCGGTTCGGGACCTTTACCGCGGTCGATCATGTGAGTTTCGACGTGTCGGCGGGGCGAGATTTTCGGGCTGTTGGGACCGAACGGAGCCGGCAAGACCACGACGTTCCGCATGTTGTGCGGATTGCTGCCGGTGACCGGCGGTACATTGCGGGTGGCGGGGGTGGACCTGCGGTATGCGCGGGCATCGGCCCGGCAGCATATCGGCTATGTGGCGCAGAAATTCTCGCTCTACGGCCAGCTGTCGGTGATCGAGAACCTGGAATTCTTTGCGAGTGCCTATGGCTTGCGCGGAAGCCGGAAGCGGGCGCGCATCGACTGGGCGATGCGGCAGTTCGAGCTCGGCCAGCTCGCCAACCTGGCGAGCGGCGCAATTGCCGGGCGGCTACAAGCAGCGGCTTGCGATGGCGGCCGCGCTCCTGCACGAGCCGGAAATCCTGTTCCTCGACGAGCCGACGAGCGGCGCCGATCCCTGGCGCGACGCGAGTTCTGGCAGCGCATCACCGTGCTGGCCGAAGGGGGCGTCACCGTGATCGTGACGACGCATTTCATGGAGGAGGCCGAATACTGCGACCGCGTGGCGATCCTCGACGGCGGCCGCATCCTCGCGCAAGGCACGCCGGCGGAAATCCGCGCACGGGGTCGTCGCGAGGGCAGCCGCGATGCCGAGCATGGAGGACGCCTTCATCGCCATCGTGCAGGACGGCGCGAGCGATCGGCCAAGCGAGGATGGCCGCATGAGCGCCGGCATGACGATACCCAACCGAGCACGATCGTCGCGCAAGCTGCGGCGCATCTGGGCGCTGATACGCAAGGAAAGCCTGCGAGATCGTCCGCGACCCGAGCAGCATCGCCATCGGCATCGTGATGCCGGTGCTGCTGATCCTGCTGTTCGGCTACGGCCTGTCGCTTGATGTCAAGAACGTGCCGGTGGCGGTCGTGATGGAAGATCTATCTCGGCCGATGCGCGGGACCTTGCGGCCAGCTTCCAGCTGTCATCCTATTTCGACGTGCGGACTTACCACGTCGATGCCGCACGCCGCGGAACTGATGCTCGCGCGCAAGGTCGACGGCATCGTGCGCATTCGGTCCGATTTTTCCCGCAACCTCGCGATGGGCGACGTGCGAGGCGCAAGTGATCGTGCACGGCGCCGACGCCAACACGGCGCGGCATCATCCAGTCCTATGCGCAGGGCGCGGTCGCCCAGTGGGCCGCGCGCCAGGCCGCGGAGGGCAAGGACGATCTCGAGCGGCCCGGTGGCCGTGGCCAGCCGGCTCTGGTTCAACGAATTCGAACGACAGCCATTACTTCCTCGTGCCGGGCCTCGTCGTGCTGGTCATGACCTTGATCGGAGCGCTGCTCACCGCTATCGTCATGGCCCGCGAGTGGGAGCGCGGAACCTTCGAAGCGATGTTCGTCACGCCAGTCCGGTCCGGACGAGATCTTGCTCGGCAAGACGACGCCCTACTTCGTCACTCGGCATGATCGGTCTCGTTCCTGTGCATCTTCTCCGCGCAAGTTCCTGTTTCACGTCCCGTTGCGCGGCTCGGTTGTGGTGCTGACCGGCGTGTCGCTGCTCTACCTCCTGGTGACGGTCGGCATCCGGGCTTCTCATCTCGTCGGTGACGAAGAGCCAATTCATCGCCAGCCAGGTCGCGCTTCTGGTCACGTTCCTGCCGGCCATGATGCTGTCCGGATTCCTGTTCGATCTGCGCAGCATGCCGGCGGCAGTTCGCCTGTTCACCTATATCCTGCCGGCGCGTTATTTCGTGCCCTGCTGCAGACCATCTTCCTGGCCGGCGACATCTGGAGCGTCATCGTGCCGAATGCCGCCGTGCTGGCCGGCATGGCCGTACTGCTGCTCGTGCTCTCGCGCCGCGCAACGCAAAAGAAGCTGGCCTGAAGTCCTCATGTATCGACGTGCTGTTTCGCATCATCGCGCTGGTGCGCAAGGAGCTGCTTGCGATCCTGAAGGATCCGCGCAGCCGTATTGCCCTGATCGCGCCGCCGATCATTCAATGCCTGTGTTCGGTTATGCCGCCTCATACGACCTCAACAACGTTCCCTATGCGGTGCTCGACCAGGACCGCACGTCCGCCTCGCGCGACCTGCTGGCCAAGCTTGACGGCTCCGGCGTGTTCAATCGCGTGGCCGACCTCCGCCGCGCCGACGACATCGCGGCCTACATCAACGATCAGCGCGCCCTGCTGGTCATCCAGATCGACCAGGAATTCGAGCGCCGCCTGTTCGCCGGGATGCCGGCCAACGTTCAGGTGATCGCCGACGGGCGCAATTCCAATACCGCCGGCACCGCGATGGGCTACGTTCAAGTCGCCGTCGACGCCTTCAATGCCAATTGGCGGGCCGATCATGGCCTGAGCGCCGCACCGACTGCAGGTCGTCAGCCGCGCCTGGTACAATCCGAACCTGGAAACCCGCTGGTTCATGGTCCCGGCGCTGATCGGGACGCTCACGATGTTGCAGACGCTGCTGCTCGACCGCATTGTCGGTTGCCCGCGAACGCGAGGAAGGCACCTTCGATCAGTTGCTGGTGACGCCGTTCCGACCCGTCGAGATCATGGCCGGCAAGGCAATCCCTTCGATCCTTATCGGAGTGACGCAGGCGACGTTGATTCTGCTGGTGGCGCAGTTGTGGTTTCGCATTCCGTTCGCCGGGTCTTTCGTGACGCTCTATGCCGCGCTGATTGCTGTTCGTGCTGGCGGCGGTCGGCATCGGCCTTCTGGTCTCTTCGGTTGTCGCGAACATGCAGCAGGCGATGCTGTTTTCCTTCGTCGTCCTGATGCCGTTCATCGCTGCTGTCCGGGCTGACGACGCCGATCGAGAATATGCCGGCGGTCCTGCAATATTTCACGCTGATCAATCCGCTGCGATATGCGATCGACATCATCCATCGCATTTACCTGGAGGCGGCGGGCTTGGGCTCGCTGCTGCCCGAACTGTGGCCGCTGGCGATCATAAGCGCGATCACGCTGTTGGCGGCGTCGTGGATGTTCCGCAATCGTCTGGGTTGACCGGATTTGTTTCGGGGCAGGCCTCGGGCGCACCGACGAGATAACTGCCGTTGCCGCGCTCCGGCTCTCGCGAGAAACACAAACTTCCTTGAACCGGACACCACCCGGCGGAGACCAATGAGTTCCGGCGGTCGCAATCCGTCATGATGGCACATCCGATCGATCGCAATTATATCATCTGGTAGCTCTGAGCGCGCCGGTCGGCTTGTTGGTGCCGCTGCGGCTTCGCGGGACTCATGGGAGGATCATATGGACACGAACAGCCTCGTCACAGTCGGTATCTGGGCGGGAGTCGTTGTCGCGATTCTGGTTTTGTTGCGCGTCGCCAATATCTTTCGCTACATCCCGAACAATCAGGTCGGCATCGTGGAGAAGATGTGGGCGGCCAAGGGCTCGATCAAATCGGGCTTCATCGCGCTCCATAACGAGGCCGGGTTCGAGCCCGAGATCCTGCGCGGCGGCGTCCACATGTTCTTTCCCTTCACCTATCGAATCCACAAATCCGACCTTGTCACCGTCGGACAGGGCAAGATCGCCTACGTATTCGCGCGCGACGGCGCCTCGCTGGGGGCTTCCCAGGTGCTCGCAGCCAATGACACCGAGGAAAAATCCGACTTTCAGGATGCACGGAAATTCCTCGTCAGCGGCGGCCAGAAGGGTCCGCAGCGCAAGGTTTTGCGCGAGGGCACCTATGCGATCAACACCACGCAATTCGCGATCATCACCGATGAGCGGGTCTATGGCCACGCCTTGAGTCAACAGGAGCAGGGTGTTCTTGACGGCATGAAGGAGACGATTGCGGGTCGCGACGGCTTCACGCCGGTCATGCTTGCCGCCGATCACGATCTTGTCGGCATCGTGACCGTTCATGACGGCCCGTCGCTGCCTCCCGGCGAGATCATCGCGCCCGAGGTCGGAACCGATCTGCATGACGCGGCGACGTTTCACAACAACTTCCAGGAGCCCGAAAACTTCCTGAAGGCCGGTGGATATCGCGGCCGTCAGTTGCAGGTCGTGGTCGAGGGCACCTGGTACATCAATCGGCTGTTCGCGACCGTCGAGGCGGTTCCGAAGTCCGTGATCCCGGTCGGCAATGTCGGCGTCGTGATTTTCTATACCGGGCCGAAGACCGCCGACGTCTCCGGCGAGCAGTACCGCCATGGCGAACTCGTCCTCAACGGCAGCCGCGGCGTCTGGAGGGACCCGATGCTGCCGGGCAAATACGCGTTCAACACCTATGCGGGAAAGATCGAAATCATCCCGACCGTCAACTTCATCCTGAAATGGGTCCGCGGTGAAGTGGGCGCGCTGAAGCTCGACGAAAACCTGTCGGAAATCTCGCTGATCACCAAGGACGCGTTCGAGCCGACGCTGCCGCTCTCGGTGGTCATGCATATCGACTACAAAAAGGCGCCGATGATCATTCAGCGCTTCGGCGACGTGAAGAAGCTGGTCGAGCAGACGCTCGATCCTATGGTCAGCGCTTTCTTCAAGAACATCGCCCAGAAGATGACGCTGATCGAGCTGTTGCAGAACCGGTCGGCGATCCAGGAAGAGTTCGGGAACGAAATGAAGTCGCGGTTCGAAGCCTACTCGCTCGAATTGCAGGAGGTGCTCATCGGTACGCCGCGCGCGCCCGCCGGCGACCAGACCATCGAGAACATCTTGATCCAATTGCGTTCGCGCCAAGTCGCGCGGGAGCAGGTGACGACCTATCAGGAGCAGGAAAAGGCTGCGGTGCAGGAGCGAACCCTCAACGAGGCGAAGGCGACCGCGGCGGCGCAGACTGCGCTCACGCAGTCGCTGATTCAGGTCAAGGTGCACGAGAACGACGGCGCTGCGGCGCTGGCGCGTGCGCTGAAGGATGCCGAGACCGTGAAAGTGACCGCGGCCGCGGTCGGCGAGAGATCGCGGCTCGAGGGGCAAGGCGAGGCCGACCGGACGCTGGCGATCGGCACCGCGAACGCCCAGGCCACCAAGCTCTCTGTCGACGCCTATGGCGGCCCGGAATATCGTTTGGCGGAGCAGAATTTCTCGCGTTTCGCCGACGCCCTGACCAAGATCAATCAGCCGTTGGTGCCGCAATTCCTGATGTCCGGCGCGCAGGGCCCGGAGAACAGTGGCGGCCTCATTCCGACCGCGATGCTGAGCTCCATGTTCGGACGCATGATGCCCGATGCCCTGGAAAAGTTGAAGGAGGAGGCACCAAAGCCGGCCCGTCGCGCTAATAACGCCTAGCGGACCGTGCCCTCCGATCCATCTGCCGGCGGCAAGAGCCTGTTCGGCCATCGGCCTTTCGTGCTCTATTTTTGGGCGCGCGGCTTCTCCGAGTTCTCCTCGCAGATCGCCGTCGTGGCGGTCGGCTGGCAGCTCTATGCGCTGACCGACAGCGCGCTTGCCCTCGGCATGGTGGGACTGCCGCAGTTCATCCCTACGGCGCTGCTGACGTTTGCCGCGGGACACGTCGCGGACCGTTACGACCGCAAGCGCGTGGTGCAGATCTGCCAGATCGCGCAAGGGCTGACGGCGGTATTCCTGGCCTGGGGCAGCTTTGCCGGATGGCTGAACGCGGCGCAAATTTTTGCCGCCGTGGCGGTGTTCGGCGCCGCGACGGCATTTGAAAGCCCGGCGGCGGCGGCCTTGCTGCCCGGCGTGGCGCCCGAAGGAATGCTGCAGCGCGCCACGGCGCTTTCCACCGCGGCGTTCCAGGCGGCGATGATCAGCGGTCCGGCGCTGGGCGGCCTCGCCTATGCGGTGGCACCCGGCGTGCCTTACGCGGCGATGGCGGTGTTCTGGCTGCTGGCGGGGATTCTGATTGGCGCGATCAGACTGGAGCGGCCGCTGACCGCGAAGGAAATGCCGACGCTCGCCGCTTTGTTCGCCGGCGTGAAGTTCGTGCGCCGCAACCCGGCTATATTCGGGACGATATCGCTCGATCTGTTCGCCGTGCTGCTCGGCGGCGCGACGGCGCTGCTGCCGATCTATGCTCGCGACATTCTGCACACCGGGCCGTGGGGGCTCGGCGTGCTGCGCGGCGCGCCGGCGCTCGGCGCGTTGCTGATGACGGCGGTGCTCGCCCGCCACGAGATCAAACGCCGGGTCGGGATGCGGATGTTCCAGGCGGTCATCATCTTCGGTGTGGCGACGGTGGTGTTCGCCCTGTCGCATTCGCTCTGGCTCTCGGTTGTTGCGCTGGCCATCATGGGTGCCGCCGATACGGTGAGCATGGTGATCCGCATCTCGCTGGTGCAACTGGCGACGCCGGACGCGATGCGTGGCCGGGTCGGCGCGGTGAACTACCTGTTCGTCAACGCGTCCTACCAACTGGGCGAATTCGAGAGCGGCGTCACCGCGGCCTTGTTCGGTGCGATGCCGGCGGTCGTGCTGGGCGGCGTGGGCACCATCGTGGTTGCGCTGTTGTGGATGAAACTGTTTCCGACGTTGCGGAATCTGGAACGGCTGGAGTGAGACGACACCGGTTCGCGATTTTGCAAAGTCCGAGCCGTCTTTCGTAGGGCGGGTTCGCTTTAACCCGCCAACTCAACCTGCCACTTACTCGGAACGGTGGGTCGACCACCCCGCTAGTCTAATGATGTGGAAACTTGAGAGTTAACGCGTCTCGTAGTATGTTTTTTGCGATAATCCGGTCGTGGCGTAATGCAGTGACCCGCAAGATGTGGGACGCAGACCGGCCGAATCAATTTCGCAGTCTTGACCAAGCCGCTGCTATCGATCTCCCGTTGGCCTTGAACGTCGCCAAATCATTGCGCGATCTCAGTGCGCTCAAGAGCGTCGGCCTGAACAAGCTGAAGGGCGACCGAAAGGGGCAGTGGGCGATGACCGTCAATGGTCCATGGCGCATATGTTTCGAGTTTCGAAAAGGTGATGCCTATGACGTCGAAATCGTCGATTATCACAAAGGGTGAAGCTCCCGCTGTTCATCCGGGGCGTCTGATGAAACGTGAATTGAAGGCGCGCGCGCTCAGCGCGAATCGTCTCTCGCTCGATCTCGGCGTACCATCCGGGCGCATTACCGATATTCTTAACGGCCGACGCGCGATCACGGCCGACACGGCCGTGCGGCTGGGGCGGTATTTCGGCAATAGTGCGCGGTTCTGGCTCGATCTGCAGGGCCAATACGATATCGCGGTCGTTGAGAAGGAGCGCGGCCCGGAAATCGCCCAGCGGGTTAGGCCGGCGGACGCGGCGTGAGCCGGCGAAGAGGCGGCCGCTGCGGAAAACTCTCGAACGCGCGACGCTGCGGTGCTCGCATCATCGCGAGTCCGCGCACCGGCGAGGTGCATCATGCGAAAAACAAAGGCGTATCCAAAGTGGCAATCCGCCGACGTTGTTCGAATCCCCGGCGTGCTCGGCTCTGCGATGTGGGCACAGCGCGAAGAGCGCCTTTGCCCACCCTCACAAACCGCGGAATTTGGAGCGGCTGGAAAGAGCAAGGTTCGGATCGGAATATGCAAAGCTCGAATTGTTTCGATTTGTGTGGGGCGGTTCTCCTTGACCCGCCGTTCCAAGCAAGATCGTGGCTTAAGATGGCGGGTTAAAGAGAACCCGCCCTACGTGGACTGCCCCCTTTCGGACTGAGCGCAAGTTGGTGTAGCTTTGATTTGCGAGCCGCCTGCGGGAAGTGCCGAAGTCCCATTTTTTCGAACGGCGGCGTTGGTGCCCACGGCGGGCGAGCATCTTTCCAGAAATCATCCGATGTTTTTGCGAACGCCATCCGCAGCCGAATGTTGGCTGCCTGCGCTTTTAGTTTTCGCGCAATCAGGGGAGCAGAACCATGAGCAAAAGTAGCGCCTTAGCTGTGAAGGCCATCGCGACACTGTGCTTTGTCCTGGCGCCGCTCGCAAGCGGTGCCGCGGCCGAACAGGCACAGCGCGTCTCCTACAAGACCTCGGCTGAAAATGCGAAATATGCGCAGCAGCTCAATGTCGAGGCGGGAGATGTACCCAACCATATCGTCCGTGTTTTCGACCTTCGCCGCGTCCATCCCGCCAGCACGGCACCTGTCGTCAACGGACTGAAGATCGTCGAAGAGTGGGTCCGCGGCACCACCGACATCATCGACGGCAACGGCAGCTCCGCGGTCTACGGGGTTTATGTGATGGAGAACGGTGACAAATTCTTCGCGCGAATTGCACAAGTCAATCAAAGCAAGTCGGGCAAGATCACCGCGGTCGGCTCCGGACCCATCACCGGCGGCACCGGCAAGCTCGCCGAAATCCACGGAAGCGTACAATACATCGTAAATTTCGATGTCAAATCCGGCTTCAATGAAGGCCAGACCGACATCGAGTACGCGATAGGCAAATAAACCGATGACATAGCGGAATTATCGATCGCGGCGCCCTCACGGCCGAGCACTTTTTGGTTCAAGGAAACTTGAACCAGCCGCGTGGTTCATGGCGGACGCAGACATCGACGAGTCCATTCGCGCACCGCCGGCGGTTCTCGCGTCATGACGGACGCAACCGCCGCCACAGCAAGTGGTCCACCGAGATCTCGCCGGCACCGCGGCACAGCAGGACCAGCAACATCGCGGCCCACTGGAGGTGGGTCGGCCATGCCTGCGGGTAGACGAACACCTCGATCACTGCGGTCATACCGAGCAGGACCAGCGCGGCGAAGCGCGTCATTAGGCCGAGCACGAGCAAGACGGGCGTCGTCAATTCGATCGCGGCCGCCATATAGGCGGCGATTTCCGGCGGCAGCAGCGGCAACGCGTATTCGTCCGTAAAGAGCGCGATGGTGGTGTCCCAGTTCGCGAGCTTCGCCATGGCGGAATTCCAGAACACGGTCGCCACCGCGGCACGCAGCGGAATTGCCAGCAACCAGTACGGCACGTCGTCGAGCATGCGGACGATACGTGCCACAAGCCCGAAGGCAGATGTGGAGGGAGCCGAAGCGCTGGCGTTGGTCATAGCACCTTCAGGCCTCCTCAGGCCGCGACGCCGCTGCGCGTCGTGGGCGCTGTTTCAGGGCATCGGCGAGCGAGAAGCCTACGAAGCGCTGCGCCGCGAGATGTTCGGCAAGCAGCACGGCCGCATCGATATCCGGCCGGTCGAGTGCCGCGAGCGGCCGCCCGCCAAACAGGTCGGCGGCGAAGCGCCACGCCGGCTCAGTCAGGCGGCGGACCTCGACACCGGTCGCAAGACGCTCGACCAGCAGCCAGACCGGGCCGCCATCAAGATCGAGCGCCGCGAGGGTCGCATCGTCCGCGTCGAGAACGGCGCGCCAGATCGTGTCGACGGGAAATTTCGCATCCAGCAAGCCGACCGCGGGGTGGACGTTGAACCCGAGCCGGCCATAGTCATGCGACGGGATGGCGGCGACTTGCTCCAAGGCGAGCGGCGCGACATCAGCGGCGTGGATCGCGCAGTTCACCAGCCATTCCAGGCGCGCGACGTCCGGCAGATAGACGAGCGTAGCCGCCGGCGGAAACCGGCGCAGGAAATCCGGAAACGCGGCGCCGTAATAATCGAGCCACGCCGCGCCGGGGGGGTGCTCGGCAATGAAGATGGCGGCGGCACCGTCGAAGAAATCGGCTCCGACCAGGCGGCGAACGGCCGGGAATGACAGGCGCAATGCGTTGGTCAGGCCGACCTGGACGGTGTTGCGATAGATGTTCAGGCGGTCCGCAAGGCCGTCCGCCAGCATCGCGGCGATCTCGCAGTCGTCGCCCGCGAGCAGGCTCTTGCGCGCCGCGCGTTGAAGTTCGATGAGCGTCGGCTCAGGCTGCATGGCCGATCTTCTCTTCTGCGCCCGCCAGCAGCCGGCCGGCGTGCCCGGATTCATCGAGCAGAACGTCGAGCGTCGGAACGTTGTTGTCCCATTCGATCAGCGTCGGTACCGGGCCGAACCGCGCCAGCGCTTCCTCATAGAGCGCCCACACGTCGTCGATCACCCGCGAGGCGTGGTCGTCGATGCACAATGTCCCGCCGTCGGCGAGCGACCGCACGGTGTGGCCGGCGAGATGGATTTCCCCGATCGCAGCCGGCGGCAGGCCGGCCAGATAGTCGGACGCGTTCCACCCCTGGTTATGAGCGCTCACGTAGATGTTGTTGACGTCGCACAGGATGCCGCAGCCGGTGCGCGCCGCGACCGCGGCGATGAATTCCCATTCCGGAATGGTCGAGTGCCGGAACGCGAGATAGGTCGAGGGGTTTTCGACCAGGATCTTTCGTTTCAAGAACGTCTGGGTCTGGTCGACGTGCCGGCATGCGGTGTCGAGCGCTTCCTCGGTCATTGGCAACGGCAACAAATCGGCGAGATAGTTCCCGTCAACGACGCTCCACGCGACGTGTTCGGACATCAGGCCGGGCTCAATCCGCTCGGCGACCCGGCGGATGCGTTCGAGATGCGCCGGGTCGAGCCCGTCGGCGCTGCCGAGCGACAGCCCGACGCCGTGCAGCGAAATCGGGACATCGCGCCGGATCGCGTCAAGGTAGCGCAGCGGCGTGCCGCCGCCCATGTAGTTCTCGGTGTGAACTTCCATCCAGGCGACGTCGGGCCTGCGGTCGAGCACCGCTTGGTGATGCTGAAAGCGCAGTCCGATCCCGGATTTCGCCGGGATCGCCACATCGCGTGATGGCGCAATCATCCGTCAAGCCGGGGTCAACTTGCCGCCCTGGATTTTCGCGCAATCGCCGCCCGGGAGCAGCACGAACGACTTCGGGTCGCGCGCCTGAGTGGACTGGCCGGCGCATGAATGGGCGCCTTCGGCGCAATCGTTCTTGGCAGCGGCGTTGATGCCGTAGCATTTCTCCAGCTTGTTGGCAGTGGCGCGCGCCATGTTGTCTTTCACGACCTGGGGCGGGTTGCTCATGCCTTGTGCGGACACGAGCGAGCTTTGCATCGCGAAGGCGAGCCCAAGGGCCGTCGACAGCGTGGAAGCGGCAAGCAAACTGCGGTTCATATTGAGACCTCCATATCTCCGGGGCGAGATGTCCCGCTGCGAGATGTCTCGATACGAGATTCTCGGGGCGCGAGACTTACCGCGGGAGGTTCGGGGCTTGCGGCCGAAAGGTTACAGGGGTTTTGAAAAATTCTTTTGTACCGCTCAGGCACTGCCTGATGTATCCGGTTGATTCCAACGGCCACAAAGGATGAGCTGTCATTCCCCGCGAAAGCAGGCGGGGCATCCGGTAATCCGCAGCCTGAAGATTTAATCGCAAGCGCGGGGTACTGGATCGCCCGGTCAAGCCGGACGAAGACAGCGGGATAGGTCGTCGGCCAAGGCCGCTGGTTGATATTATCGTTCGCGCGAAGCGCGAAGGAGACGATCGCAAATGTCCGCAGGCCGCAATCGTCCGCCATTGACGCTGGTCTCCTCGTCGCCGCCGCAGAACGCCGCAGGCGCGAGGCACGCCGCCGGGGGAACCTGCGCCGCGAACGGTGACGCGGACTGGTCGCGCCTGATGGCGCGGGCGCAGGACGGCGATCGCTCGTCCTACCGGCGATTGCTGGAAGATATAACGCCGTTCCTGCGTTCGCTCGCGGTGCGCTGCTTCAAGGAGCAAAGCGACATCGAGGACGTGGTGCAGGACGTTCTGCTCACGGTCCACGCCGTGCGGCACACATACGACCCCGGCCGTCCGTTCGGACCGTGGCTGGTCGCGATCGCCAACCGCCGCATCATTGATCGGCTGCGCCGGGAGATGCGGGCGCGGTCTCGCGAGGTCGCATTGACGACGGCCCATGAAACCTTTTCGGCCCATCCGGCGAACCACCAAGCGAGCCCGGCGGGCGCCGTGAACGTCGGGGACGCGGACGAGGCGGCGCTGTGTGACGCCATCGGTCGTTTGCCACCCGACCAGCGTCAGGCGGTCACCCTCCTCAAGCTCAGGGAAATGTCCTTGAAGGAGGCTGCGGCGGCAAGCGGACGATCGGTGACGGCGCTCAAGGTGGCGACGCACCGCGCCATCAAGGGTTTGCGAAACATGCTGCGACACAAAAGCGAAACACCGTGACCGAGACACGCGCCCTCATCGAGGCCCTGGTCGAGCGCGCGGCGCCGGTGCGACGACTGCGGCCGCCGTTGCTGCGCGCGGGGTTGTGGCTTGCGTTGTGCGGGATCGTGCTCGTTCTCCTCGCCGTTGCACACGGGGTGCGGCCGGATTTGGCGGATCGCCTGCAGCAGCCATGGTTCGCGGTCGGCATCGTGGCGGCACTCGTCACCGGCGTCGCGGCGGCGATCGCGTCGTTCATGATCAGCCTGCCGGACCGCAGCCGCCTGTGGCTGCTGCTGCCGGCGCCGGCGCTCGCGGTCTGGCTTTCGGGCATCGGCTACGGCTGTTTCACCGATTGGATCAGTATGGGGCCCAACGGCATTCAATTCGGCGAGACGATGCGATGCTTTGCAACGCTGCTGCTCACCAGCGTCCCGTTGTCGGTCGCGATGCTGGTGATGCTGCGCTATGCCGCGCTGCTGCGGGCGAAATCCGTCGCACTGACGGGAGGGCTCGCGGTCGCCGCCATGACGTCGAGCGCGCTCCTGCTCCTCCATGACCTCGACGCAACGGTGATGATCCTGGTGTGGAATCTCGGTACCGCGGCGGTGATTCCCGCGCTCAGCGGCATCTTCGGCCGCCGCTTGCTGTCATGGGTATCGGCGCCTTCACGGCTAACTTGATCTTCAAAATCTTTTCGATTTCGGCGTTAGCAGAGGCGTGTCGCCGACACGACGCCAAATATCTCTTCCGAAGTTCGGCAATGGGTATAGTTTGCGGTGATAATGCCAGCAGGAAAGCTGACCGCTGTGGGTGCTTCAATCGACCTTGGTGCTAACGATGAGGCTTCTGCCGGCGAAAATGCGTTTCTGGGCGACGGCGGCGAGATGGGTCGACTGATCCGCGCCTACGACTGGGCCAAAAGTCCCATCGGCCGTCCGGCGACCTGGCCGCAAAGCCTCAGAACTGCCGTCCGTCTCATGCTGACGTCGCGCCACCCGATGTTCATTTGGTGGGGACCGGAACTCATCCAGCTCTATAACGACGCCTACCGCCAGACGATGGGTCCCGAGCGGCATCCCTGGGCATTGGGTGCGCGCGGCCGCGACTGCTGGGCTGAGATCTGGCCCATCATCGGACCTCAGATCGAACTCGTCATGCACGGCGAAGGATCGACGTGGAACGAGGATCACCTTGTGCCGGTGACCCGACACGGCGCTCTGCAAGAAGTCTGGTGGACCTATGGATACAGTCCCATCGACGATGAAGGCGGCGTCGGCGGCGTGCTGGTGGTGTGCAACGACGTCACGGAGCAACATCTCGCAAAGGAAGCTCTCGCTCGCGCCAATGCGCGACTGCTGGGCGACGTCGGCCGGCTGCGCGACCTGTTTGGCCAGGCGCCGGGCTTCATCGCCGTGCTTCGCGGTCCGGAGCATGTCTTCGAGTTTACCAACGCTGCCTACGACCGACTGATCGGATCGAGCGGCGCGGCTGGAAAGCGTTTGACCGATGTCCTTCCGGAAGTCGAGAGCCAGGGCTTCGTTACCCTGCTGGACGACGTCTTTAAGTCCGGGAAGGCTCATGTCGGCACGAGCGTTCCTCTCGCGCTCCAACGAGCGTCGGACGGTCCGGCCGACCAGCTTCACGTCGACTTTGTCTATCAACCGATCCGCGATGCTTCCGGCACGGTGACAGGCATTTTCGTGGAGGGGTACGACGTGACCGCGCGCGTCGCCGCCGAACACCGCCAGACGCTGTTGGTCAACGAGATGCACCACAGGGTGAAGAACATCCTGGCGACCGTCCAGGCCCTCGCGATCCTCACCGGCAAGTCAGCAAACTCGGTTTCGGAGTTTACCGCAAAGTTCGGAGACCGCGTCAAGGCGATGGCGAGGACCCATGACGTCTTGATGCGAGGGCACTGCGATGAAGTCGCGGCGCGCAACGTGATCGAGGCAGAGCTGAAGCCTTATCTCGGTCCACAAGTGGAGCTGACATGTGCTCCTTTGAGCGTCGGCTCGGCCGCATCCGTCAGCCTCAGCCTGATCGTCCATGAGTTGCTGACCAATGCCGCCAAATATGGGGCTCTCTCGAGTTCCCAACGGAACACTGTCGGTATCGTGCGAGCGGTATCCTGGAGGCGCGAGGCTCATCTGGCAGGAGAAAGCGCCCGACCTCATGCCCGGCGAGATCAAGGAAGGATTTGGGACACGTCTGATCGAACGCCTGGCGCAGGATTTAGGCGGCAGCGCCGTGCTCGAATTGTTGCCGACCGGAATGCACGCAACCATCACCTTCATCCCGAGACCGTGAGCCGGCCGCAGCGGACCGGCACCACAGCGTGCGGTCAAAATTTGGTCGCTCCCGGACTAGTGTTGTGGTTCTAACGCGTTATTCCCAATATTGTCATCGCCCGGCCTTGACCGGGCGATCCAGTAACCACGTAACTTCGCGTGAGGCACAGCCTCTTCGCATCGGTTCGCCGGTGGTTACTGGATGCCCCGCTTTCCGCGGAGCATGACACTGATAATGTATGAACCGTCAGCGTCGCAAATTAGTCTAGCTAGCGAGGAGCTACTGCGAATTACTCGACTTCCGCGAGGCGCGGCCGCGGCGTGAGCACCAGCGCGAAATAAGTCTCCATGTCGGCGTTGAGGGTGAAGTGGAACCGCGCGAAGGTGCTCAGCAAATCCGGTTCGTACAGCGCTCGCGAGTTGCTGCGGCAGATCAGGAATTTCGGCGCCGCCACGATGTCCTCGCGGTCGATGACGCAAAAGAGCTGCATGTCAGGATGGCGGGCGAAATACCCGAACACGGCGGCGACAATCATCGGGTAGCCGGGATGCAGCATGTCGTCGAGGCAGATGATGCCGTCGCGATGCAGCACGAGATGGATGAGCTCTAGATCGTTGGTAAGGCATTCGCGCGAATGGTGGCTGTCGATGTGAACGAAGCGCACCGGCCGCCCGCCGAGCCTTTGATGCAAGTCGCCGCTCGTGATGTCGCGGCTGTCCGCTTTCCAAGAGATATAGCGATCGGTTGGGATGCCGTGGGTGGCGCAATTGGCGAGGAAGCGTCCTTCGACGCCGGCATTGGGCCAATCGAAGCGGTCGATACCGAGGGCCTTTTCACCCGGCGCCAAGCCGAGCGCCATGACAATGAAGAACCGTCCCTCGAAGGTGCCGATTTCGACGAGTTCGCCGCCGATGCCGAGCGCTGACTGGCGCCGGATCAGGTGCCCGCAAATCGCAGCCGCGAAGCGCGAGGACATGCCGCGCACCCGCTCGTAACTCTCCGCAAGATAACGATCGATGGCGGGATGACCGCTCGCGATGTCGATCATCAAATGGCTGCTTTCGTTATCGCTCGGCCAACTCCCCCGGCCGCGCGTGGCGGGCAAGCTGGTCGAGCACGGCGTTGACCATGCCGGTCTCGGTCCTGTCGACGAAGGCGTTGGCGACATCGACATATTCCGACACGATCACGCGAACCGGGATGTCGGTGCGCTTTTCCAGCTCGTAGGCGCCGGCGCGCAGCACCGAGCGCAGGATCGCCTCGATGCGCTTGAGCGGCCATGTGGCAGCGAGCGCCGCGTCGATCTTGGGATCGAGTTCGCGCTGCATGTCGAGAACGCCGGACACGATGTCGCGGAAGAACGCCGCCTCCGCCGGCAGGTATTGCTCGCCTTCGACCTCGCGGCCAAGCCAATAGCTCTCGAACTGTGCGAGGATCTCGTTGAGGCCGGCGCCGGCCATGTCCATCTGGTAAAGCGCTTGCACGGCCGCGAGACGCGCCGCGCCGCGCCGGTTCGCCTTGCGGGGGCCGCCACGCGACTCACCGGAGCCGCCGGATTTGCCACCGCTGGGTTTAGGAGGTCGGGTCATCGCCGTTTGCGGGGCGTCGCGAGACGCCGCTTGAGACGAACGAGCGCGAGCGCGGCACCGGCGGCGGTGCCGCCTTTGTCGCCCATGTCGAGGGCGGCGCGCACCGCGGCCTGGGCGGCGGTGTCGACCGTGAGGATGCCGTTGCCGACCGGAACCTTGCGGGCGACCCCGATATCCATCAGGGCACGCGCGGATTCCCCCGCCACGATGTCGTAGTGGCTGGTTTCGCCGCGGATCACGCAGCCGAGCGCGACGACGCCCGCATAGGCCTTCGCGCCCCGCGCGGCGTCAAGCGCGAGCGCGACCGCCTGCGGAATTTCCAGCGCGCCCGGAACCGTGACCACGTCAAACGCGGCCTGCGCGGCATCGAGCGCGCGCTTTGCCCCGGCGAGCAGCGTATCGGCGATGTCTTCGTAGTAGCCGGATTCGACCACGAGAATGCGCACGCCCTTGAGCGGCGTCTCGTCCTGTTTGCGTCTGCGTGCTTCGACCATGCGTTTTCCCGGCAGGCGCCGTGACTACCAAGGCAGACCCTCCGGCGCAACCTTCACGGCCTTTCGATCAGCCGCGCCGCGTAGCGCGCCATCAGGTCGACTTCGAGGTTGACCGGATCGCCGGCGCGCAAGGCCGCAAAGCGTCGTCACGGCGAGCGTGTGCGGGATGATCAGCACCGAGAAGCCGTCGCCCGCGACTTCGTTGACGGTGAGCGAAACGCCATCGAGCGCGACCGAGCCCTTGGTGGCGATGAAGCGCGCGAGCGGCGCCGGCGCCCGGAAGGCGAGCCGTGCCATGTTTCGAGATCATCGCGCGCTACCAGTTCGGCGATGCCGTCGACGTGGCCGGCGACGATGTGACCGCCCAGCTCGTCGCCGATCTTGAGCGCGCGTTCGAGGTTGAGCCTAGTGCCGTGACGCCACGACGCCGCGGTGGTGACCGCCAGCGTCTCGGCGGCAGTGTCGGCCGAAAACCAGGTGCGCTCGTCCTCGATGCCGGCCGCCACCACCGTGAGGCAGACGCCGTTGCAGGCGATCGAAGCGCCGTCGGCAATGGTGGCGCGGTCGTAGCCGCAGGCGATCTTGAGCCGGCGCAGATTGTCGGCCCTCGCATGGACGGCGATCACCTCGCCGATATCGGTCACGATGCCGGTGAACATGGTCTCTCGAAGGTCTCGATGGTGTCCGGTTGGGGTTGCGGCGCCGTTTGTTGCGATGCTTCTGGCAGCGCCTCGATACCACGCGAGCGCAGGTGCGGCGAGGCCGTAAGCGCGGAGAGTGGCATGGCCTCCAGCGCATCGATGCCGTCCGCCCCGATGGTCCGCGGGCTGCGCAACAGCGCCGCCTCGTCGACGAGATCGGCCGCGACGAACGCCGCCGCGACCGTCGGGCCGCCCTCGACCATCAGGCGGGTGATGCCCCGGCCGGCCAGCAGCCGCAGCGTCGCGGCGAGGTCGATGCGCCCGTCCTCGGCCGGCGCGCGGATAACCTCGACACCCTGCTGGCGCAGTGCCGCCTCGGCGTCCTCGCGGCCCGAAGGCGCGGCTATAACCCACACCGGTATCTGCGTGGCACCGCGCGCGAGCGCGCCGTCGGGCGGCAGCCGCAACCCGGCATCGAGCACCACCCGAACCGGCGAGCGCGCCGCCATGCCGGGCAGCCGGCAGGTGAGCTGCGGGTCGTCGGCGAGCACAGTGCCGATCCCGACCAGGATGGCGTCGTTCATGGATCGCATCAGATGAACCCGCGTCCGCGCCGACTTCCCGGTAATCGGCGCCGGTTTGCGGCCGGCGAGCCCGGCCTTGCCGTCGGCGGAGATCGCGAGCTTCAAGGTGACGTGGGGGCGGCCGTGGCAGATGCGGCTGATGTGGCCCGCATGGGCGCGCCGCGCCTCCGCGGCCCCGACCCCGATATCGACCGCGATGCCGGCGGCGGCAAGTTGCGCGTGGCCCCGCCCGGCCACCTCCGGATTGGGGTCCTCGATGGCGGACACCACCCGGGCGATCCCGGCGGCAATGATAGCATCGGCTGCAGGGCGGACTGCGGCCGTAATGGGAGCACGGCTCCAGCGTCACATAAAGCGTCGCGCCGCGGGCGGCGGCGCCGGCGCGGCGCAGGGCTTCGACCTCCGCATGGGGCCGCCCACCGGGCTGCGTCCAGCCGCGCCCGACGATGACCGGCGCGCCGCCATCGTGGCGCACCACCACGGCACCGACCGCCGGATTGGGCCAGGTGTTGCCGAGCCCGCGCCGCCCCAGCGCGAGTGCGAGCAACATAAAGCGGGCGTCATGAGAGGCGGCGGTATCGGGCATCATGTTCTTGTTGGTCGACGGCGGAAAAAAGCGATCGCTCATTTCCGCGCCGGGATGATGGCCGGCGCGTCCTCCTCGGCGGACAGTTCGCCCAGCACCCGCTCGAAATCTTTGGCCTCGCGGAAATTGCGGTAGACCGAGGCAAAGCGCACATAGGCGACGTCGTCGAGATCGCGCAGATGCGCCATCACGGTTTCCCCGATGGTCTCGGTGGTGACTTCGTTCTCGCCAAGGCTTTCGAGGTCGCGCACGATCTTCGACACGGTGCTCTCGACCAGTTCGGGATCGACGTTGCGCTTGCGCACCGCGATTGCGATCGAACGGGCGAGCTTGTCGCGATCGAACGGCACGCGGCGGCCGTTGCGCTTGATGACGACGAGTTCACGCAACTGCACCCGTTCGAACGTGGTGAAGCGGAAGCCGCAGGCGAGGCACAGGCGGCGCCGCCTGATCGCCGAGGAATCCTCGGTCGGACGGCAATCCTTCACCTGGGTGTCGAGGCTGGTACAGCTCGGGCAGCGCATGGCAGATTCTTCTCAGACGTGGAGTTCTTCTCAGGCGTAGATCGGAAACCGCGCCAGCAGGCGCCGGACCTTGTCGTGCACCGCCGCCTCGACCGCGGCGTCCGCCTCGCCGCGCTGGAGCGCCGGTGCGTCCAGCAACTCGGCAATCAATTCGCCGACCTCGCGGAACTCGGCGACCCCGAAATCCGCGGCTGGTGCAGGCCGGCGAGCCGAGCCGCACGCCCGACGTCACGGCGGGCTTTTCCGGATCGAACGGAATGCCGTTCTTGTTGCAGGTGATGTGGGCGCGCCCGAGCGCGGCTTCCGCGACCTTGCCGGTGAGATGCTTCGGCCGCAAATCGACCAGCATCAGATGGGTGTCGGTGCCGCCGGAGACCATGTCGAAGCCGCGCGCCTTCAAAGTGTCGGCCAGGACTTTCGCATTGTCGACGACAGCCCTGGCGTAGTCCTTGAACGACGGCCGCAGTGCTTCGCCGAACGCCACCGCCTTGGCGGCGATGACGTGCATCAGCGGGCCGCCCTGCAGGCCCGGGAACACCGCCGTATTGATCCGCTTGGCGAAATCCTCATGGTCGGTGAGGACGACGCCGCCGCGCGGGCCGCGCAGGGTCTTGTGGGTCGTGGTCGTGACCACATGGGCGTGGGGGAACGGGCTCGGATGCACGCCGCCCGCGACCAGGCCGGCGAAATGCGCCATGTCCACCATCAGGACAGCGCCGACCTCATCGGCGATGGCGCGGAACGCTGCGAAATCGATGAAACGCGGATAGGCCGAGCCGCCCGCGATAATCACCTTGGGGCGATGCTCGCGCGCCAGCCGCGCCACCTCGTCCATGTCGATGCGGTGGTCATCGCGGCGCACATTGTAGGGCACCGACGTGGAACCACTTGCCCGACATGTTGACCGGCGAGCCGTGGGACAGATGGCCACCGGCCGCGAGATTGAGCCCCATGAAGGTGTCGCCGGGATTCATCAGCGCCATGAAGGCGGCGATATTGGCGGAGGCGCCCGAATGCGGCTGGACGTTTGCGAAACGACATCCGAAAAGCCGCGTAACCCGTTCGATTGCCAGCGTTTCCGCGATATCCACGAACTGGCAGCCGCCGTAATAGCGCTTCCCCGGCAGGCCTTCCGCATACTTGTTGGTGAGCACCGATCCCTGGGCTTCGAGCACCGCGCGGCTGACGATGTTCTCCGAGGCAATCAACTCGATCTCGTCGCGCTGGCGGCCCAGTTCAAGCCGGATCGCCTCGGCGACCTCCGGATCGGTTTCGGCGAGCGGCGCCGTGAACAGGGTGCCGGGCGTGCCGTCCGATTTGGCGGCGCTCGCGGGGCTGTTGTCGGGCTTATTATCCGTCCTGGCGCCGGACGCCAACGGCTGAGATTGCTGCATGAAGGTCTCCGGACGCGGCCACGCACCCGTCACAGCGGGCCGAGGGAGGGGCTGACGTCGGCGATAGCATATCAACCCAGGGCGCGCCAAGTTTTGTCGTACCGGGGGCGGGGGGCACCACATGTTGATGCAAGCGGGCGCGGTCAAGCCGTTTTTGGCGCCTACGATTTCGTACGATATCGCAGCGGCGTTCTTGCGATGTCGGTGGTCAGGCTGCCTCGCCGGCGCCTGCCGGGTCTCGGTAGGCAATCCCTTCCATGATCCCGTCCGCAATCGCGGCTCGATAGACGGCTTCTGCGAAGCGCCGATCCCCGATCGCCTCGGTTTGAGACTTGCGCAGCAGTTGCGGCACCGACTCGACCACGCTCGCGAGCAAAGCGTGATCAACCGGCATGCCGACCCCGGCAGTCATGGCGAAACCATCTGGCGTGAAATATCGGGTCGCAAACGCCGACCCGTCGGGAAGCGACATCTCAAGGCCCTCATCGACCAACCAGAGCTCGATTTCCCGGAATACGTCGGTGACGACCAGCCCAGCGACGTGGTGCCGGCGCTGCACCACGACGACTGCGAAGCGCGCATTGCACATGGCCTCAAGCACGAGCGCGTCGTCGGAGCCATGCACGAACCGTGCCGATCTGGCGTAGCGGTCGATGGCGCGGGAGCGACCGACGGGAGCGGTGTGGATCGCAAGATCGACGGCCAGCGTCAACTCGTCCACGCTGTCAAGGAGGAGGGTATTGCCGGTAGCCAGTCCCAAGCGACCGGCATGGTGCAAGATCGCATCCGGAGACCGGAAGTCCAGCGCATTGGAATGATGACGCTTGCCGATTTCGCGCAGGTGGCGATAGCGCGCCAGCACATCACCACGGCTCGGCGATGGCACTGGTTGTTCGAAGGTGTTCACTTTCCGGAGCGCGGCGGTGGCGGCCATGATCACCTCAAGGTTTCGACGAGAGGGGCTGCTGCGGATCGCGCAGCCACGATGACGTCTCCCCGTACTCCTGTATGCTGATTTGGGGAATGACCAACACCGACAACGATTTTGCGCTTTGAGGCTTCAGCCGACTTGAACTGGTGCGACTTTAATCAGTTCATACCTTTTCAGTGTCTTGCCCCGCGAAAGCGGGGCATCCAGTAACCACCGGCCAACTGATGGAAAGAGGCTGTGCCTCGCGCGAAGCTGCGTGGTTACTGGATCGCCCGGTCGAGGCCGGGCGATGACAGTATTGGGAAACAAGCGATTGGAACCACAACACTAGATGGTGCCACCGCCTTGGCGGGCGATGCGGGCACGCAATTTCGCCAGCGCCAGCCGCTTGAGTTCGCTCTCCGCCGCATGTGCCGGCCCGAACACCGAGACCTCGACGCCACTCGCGCCGTCAATCGCCACCACCTTGGCGGTCGCCCCGATTATGGTGGTCTCGAAATAGATGTCGGAGGACGCATCAACTCTTTGGCGTCAGCATTGCGCGCCATGGCTCACTTCCCGCATCGCCCTCGCGACGGCCCGGTCGATTGCGGTTACCCGCAAGAGGGAGACGCTCGACTGAGCGTAGCCCGTATGAGCGCAGCGATATGTGGGGCTGATCTCGATATCGGCCGGCCCCGGATATCGCTAACGCTCATCCAGGCTACTTGCTTTCGCATCCGCCGCATCTGCCCATGATCACGAATCGCGCGGTATCACAAACCAATCCTAGCAGACCTCAAGGCCCGTTAACCGGTACTCCGGCAATTCGAACCTAGGCAATTCGAACTCCAGCAATCCGCGCACCCCGAAAACACAAACCCCGGCAGCGAGGCCGGGGTTTGCGAACCGAAGGCGCGGCGCGAGCAATCAGAGGCGATAGAGGATCTGGTCGGTCCAGAATCGCTCGAGGCGGTGCAGCGCCTTGTTCAAGGTCGCGAACTCCTCGGACGTTGATGCCGCCGAGCTGCTCCACGGTGCGCACGTGCTTCTGATAGAGCGCCTCGACGATGGCGCGCACCTCGCGGCCCTTGTCGGTGAGCTTGATGCGCACCGAGCGGCGGTCGACCCGCGAGCGCTGGTGATCGAGGAAGCCCATCTCGACCAGCTTCTTGAGATTGTAGGAGACGTTGGAGCCGAGATAGTAGCCGCGGGTGCGCAGCTCGCCGGCGGTCAGTTCCTTGTCGCCGATGTTGTAGAGCAGCAGCGCCTGCACCGAGTTGATATCGGCGCGGCCGCGGCGATCGAATTCGTCCTTGATGACGTCGAGCAAGCGCCGATGCAGCCGCTCGACCAAGGTGAGCGACTTCAGATAGAGCGGACGAACGTGGTCGAATTCGCTGGTCGCGCTCGGCAGGTTCGGCCGCCTTCATGACGGCTTTCATGTTTTGCGCCCTTCGATCTTATTGTGAATTATCGAACGGCGGCCCTGTTTTCCGCCGTTTCATCTGTCACAACTTTAGGCGCAACGATCTAAAATCGGCTTAAACAACACGATGAAGACAGGTTTATCGGCGCGAGCAAATCTTTACGAACGAATTAATGAATGCGATTTGCCGACATTTTGCCCGATAGCATTAAGGTTTGTTGAATCCGGAGGTGTCGGGCGCATTCGCTTCGTCTTCGACGAGTATCGACCTCAAGGCTGCGGCAGAGACTTCGAACCCTACCGCCAGTCTATCGCTCGCCCGCGGGCGTGGAAGAGCCGCGCAAAAACCGGATGATGCCGGAAAAATCCTCGCCCGCATGGCCGTGGCTCCAACATAGCCATAAAGTCCGGCGGCCGCCGGCGCCGAGCGGCGTCACGGCCTGCGCGCCGCGCGCCGCCTCCTGGGCGAGCTTCAAATCCTTGAGCATCATGGCCGCGGTAAAGCCCGCCTGATAATCGCGGTTCGCAGGCGAAGCCGGCACCGGGCCCGGCACCGGGCAATAGCTCGTCATCGACCAGCATTGGCCGGACGACTTCGACGCGATGTCGAACAGGCGCTGGGCATCGAGACCGAGCTTCTCGGCCAGCACGAACGCTTCCGACACCGCGATCATCGAGACGCCGAGGATCATGTTGTTGCAGATCTTCGCCGCCTGGCCGTTGCCGGCGCCGCCGGCATGCACGATGGTCTTGCCCATCGCTTTCGAGGATCGGCCGCGCCGCGCGAACGCCTCCTCGCTGCCGCCGACCATGAAGGTGAGCGTGCCGGCGGTGGCGCCGCCGACCCCGCCTGACACCGGCGCATCGATCATCGCAAAGCCCTTGGCGGCGGCCGCCGCCGCGACATCGCGGGCGGTCACGACATCGATGGTCGAGCAGTCGATCAGCAAGCGCGCCAGGATGGCGTCGCTCGATCACGCCGCAGGACCCGCAATAGACCTCGCGCACCTGCTCGCCGGCCGGCAGCATGGTGATGACCGCGTCGGCGCCCGCGCAGGCGGCCGCTGCGACCGCGGCCACGCTTGCCGCCCAGCGCGTAAGCTTGCCGGCGAGCCGGCGCCGACACGTCGAAGCCCTCGACCGCGTGGCCGGCCTTGATCGAGATTGTGCGCCATCGGCAGACCCATGTTGCCGAGACCGATGAAGCCGATGCGCGCCATGTGGGTCTCCCATTTAAGCTTCGCGACCCGTCACAGGAGGAGTTCATGCGCGGATGTTCCCGCGCAGCGAAATCGCAGAGCCCGAGATACGCCTAATCATCAGCACGCCGAGCTGATGACCAGGATTCGGTGCCGTAGACCTGATCGAAGAATATGTGAACCACGATCATCGAGCACTGTCGAGGTGAGCCACACCACCACGCCCCACGGCGCCACCAGCCACAGCCCTACCGCGGCGACGAGATCGATCACGGCGAAAAACACCGTGGTCGCCTGCCAGCGACTGGATATGAGCCTCGAAGCCACCCTGGCTCGCCGATGATCCCGCACACCTGCGCCCAATGATAAAGGCCCTTGATCATCGAAATGCAGGCCATACGCGCAGGAACAGCACCAACCGGCCGGTCCAGCCGCTGTCCAGCATATTGAGCAGCATGCCGCCCGGCGGCGGCGGTGGCTCGAGGACCTCGTCGCGCGCTGGCGAATGGTCGGTCATGGCAGCCCGAGTTCGGCGGCGAGCGGCGCAAAATAGCCGCTCCACCTCTGCCTCGCGTCACTTCAGCGAGCGTCGCCGGCCGCCAGCGCGGGACGGTTGTCCTTGTCGACGATCACGGCCCGAACGCCCTCATAAAAATCCTCCCCGTAAGCGACGCGCGACACGATGCGAAACTCTGCGCGCATGCAGTCCGCAAATGACCAACGCGCGTCCGCGCCGCATCTGCGCAAGCGCAATCTTGAGACTGATCGGCGCCTTCGTGCGGATTGTGGCAGCGTTCGCTCGCGCGAATTCGGCATCCGGCCCGGTCTCAGAATCGAGGGCCGCCAATATAGCCTCGACGCTCGCACCGGCGAACAGGCGGTCGATCGCCGCGCAGCGCCAGGTGATCGGCCTCGGTTCGGGTGAGAAGGATGTCGGAGTGCGCTTTTTCTCCCCTCCCCCTTGTGGGGAGGGGTCGGGGGTAGGGGTCGCGAGATCTGGCACTTCAGTGCCAGCCTCCCGACCCTCCTCCCGGCCCTCCGCCGCAAACGGAGAAGACAGCGGCTCGGCGAAGGCGGCGAGCATGGCGTCGACCGGAACGGCGCCGGTCAGAGCTTCGGTCAGATTCGGCAAAGCGCGCGGAGGCGATGCGATGGGTGGCAACGCCGGCAGCGCACCGCATCGGCGGCGTCGAGCCGATCGCCGGTGAGCGCGCACCAGGTGCCAAGTTCGCCCGGCAGACGCGGCAGGAACCAGGTCGCGCCGACGTCAGGAAAAAAGCCGATGCCGACCTCGGGCATGGCGAATTGAAAACGGTCGCCGGCGACGCGGTGAGAGCCATGCACCGAGACGCCGACGCCGCCGCCCATGACGATGCCGTCGATCAGCGCCACATAGGGCTTGGGATAATGCTTGATGGCGGCGTTGAGGGTGTATTCCTCGCGCCAGAATTCCAGCGCCTCGCTCTGGCGGCCGGCGCGGCCGAGATCGTAGATATGGCGCAGATCGCCGCCGGCCGAAAACGCGCGCCCGCCGGCCGCCGCGATCACGATGACCCGGGTCACCGCGTCATCGTCTGGCGCCAAGCTTCGAGCGCCGCCGCGAGCGCCCGCACCATCGCGCGGGTCACCGCGTTGAGCGCCGCGGGGCGATTGAGCGTGATGATGCCGGCGGTGCCGCGCCGCTCGATCAGAATCTCGGAGTTCGTGACCACGCGGCTTCCCTATACCAGCGGGATGATCCACGCCATGCGTCCATGACGACAAGCTTGCCGCATGACTATTACCGCACGACCTCCAGGCACGGCTTCCCGCTGGAATGTTTGTGGTTTCCGGGCTAAAAGGAGACATTGAGGAGTTGCCGATGGCCATCAAGTTTGGCCGCTCCATCGAGTTGAAAGTGCGGTACAGACCGGTCGAGGCCGATGCCCCGAGCGCGTTCAAGCTTGATTTGACGATACGTCCCCGGCGCAGCCGGCGCACCGAGTGGCTGCGCCGGATGGTGCGCGAGAACGTGCTGACGGCCGACGACCTCATCTGGCCGCTGTTCCTGATCGACGGCGAGCGCAAGCGTATCGCCATCGACTTCCATGCCCGGCGTTGAGCGCATCAGCGTCGATGAGGCGGTCCGCGATGCCGAGCGCGCGGCAAAGCTGCGCATTCCCTGCCTCGCGCTGTTCCCCTACACCGACCCCAACTTGCGCTGCGAGGTGGGCGCCGAAGCCCTGAATCCCGAGAATCTGGTCTGCCGCGCCATCCGCGCCATCAAGCGTGAAGTGCCGGATGTCGGCATCCTCTGCGATGTGGCGCTCGACCCTTATACCAGCCACGGCCATGACGGCCTTCTCCGCGACGGCGACATCATCAATGATGAGACCGTCGAGGTGCTGGTCAGAGCAGGCCTTGGTCGAGGCGGAAGCCGGCTGCGACATCATCGCGCCGTCCGACATGATGGATGGCCGGGTCGGGGCGATCCGGCGCGCGCCTCGACGGAGCGGGCCACACCGACATGCTGATCATGGCCTATGCGGCGAAATACGCCTCGGCCTTTTACGGCCCGTTCCGCGATGCGGTCGGCTCGGCGGCAACGCTCACCGGCGACAAACGCACCTACCAGATGGACCCGGCCAATACCGACGAGGCGTTGCGCGAGGTCGAGATGGATCTTGCCGAAGGCGCCGACCTCATCATGGTCAAGCCCGGCATGCCGTATCTGGACGTGCTCCGGCTGGTCAAGGATACCTTCGGGGTGCCGACCTTTGCGTATCAAGTTTCCGGGCGAATATGCGATGATCATGGCCGCTGCCGGCAATGGCTGGCTCGACGGCGACAAGGCCATGCTGGAAAGCCTGACGGCTTTCAAGCGGGCGGGGGCGGACGGTATTTTGACCTATTTTGCCCCGCGCGTGGCGGAAAAGTTGTTGAGCAACGGCTGACGATTGCGGCCGCGATGCGCGGCGACGGCCTGTTTGTGGAGTGGGACTATGCCGAGACCCGGCCTCGCCTACGACCGCCCGTCGCGGGGATCGCAGGCGTTGATCGTCGGCTTCAGCCTCGCGGTCGTGGTCATGGCCGGGTGGCTGGTGCTGATGGTCATGTTCTCCGGTGACACCACCACCGGCGCAGCCGACACGGCAGACCTGCCGGCGATGGCGCCGCACGTTGAAAATCTACCGGCGGCCACGCAATCGTCGACCGCGCGGCTGCTGACGCCGCTCCCCGAAGCGGCACCGTGGCCTGATCCGCCAGCCGGCGCTTCGCCTGCGGCTGCGCTTCACCTCTCCCGGCCGCACCGTTGGCCCCGGCCGCATCGCTCGCTCCTGCCGCGCCGTCTCCGGCGCCGGTCCAGGTCGACAGCCCCACCACGGCCTATGCGATAGCCTCGGTGGCACCAACCGAGAGCAGCCGCGCTGTCGCGACCGATGAATTGGCCACTGAGACCACCACCGAGACCGACCCGGGCGAGATCGTGCCATTACCGCTGCCGCGGCCACGACGGACAGCGTCGGTGCCGTTTCCGCGGCCTCGCCCGCAGATCGGCGATGCCGCGCCCCCAAAGGAACGCTCGATTTTCGATTTCTTCGTCGACCGGCAGCGGTAGCGGCCCTTCGCACTAACCCTCACGCCATCGCGCCGCCGGGACCCACCCGCACCGGCTGGTAGCCGCCCTGCGCCAGGGCGCGCATGATCTCCTCAGCATGCACGCGGTCGCGGGCCTCGACGGTGATGTCGAGCTTCGTCCCCTTGGCCGGCACGTCGAGAAACAGGCGCCGGTGATCGACTTCGAGGATATTGGCGCCGAGCTTGCCGAGCAGCGAGGCGATCGGCCCCAGCACGCCGGGGCGGTCCGCGATGGTGAGGCGGAACGACACGATGCGGCTTTCGCGCTGCAGTTCGCGCACCATGATCGAGGCAAGGATACGCGGATCGATGTTGCCGCCGCACAGGATGAGCCCGACCTTGCGGCCGCGGAATCGCTCCGGGGCCGCCAGCATGGCGGCGAGGCCGGCGGCGCCCGCGCCCTCCGCCATGGTTTTCTGCAAGGTGAGATAGGCGTTCACGGCGCGCTCCAGATGCGCCTCGTCCGCCAGCACGATGTCGCTCACGAGATCGCGCACCACCGGCAGCGTCAATGCGCCCACGTTCTTGACCGCGATGCCCTCGGCAAGCGTCGGACCGCCGATCGGATCGTTGGCGCCGGTGATGGCATTGCGCATGGACGGGTAGAGAGCGGCTTCGACCCCGACGATCTCGATTGCGGGCCGGATGCCGCGCGCCGCGATGGCGTTTCCGGCGATGAGACCGCCGCCCCCGATCGGGATCACCAGCATGTCGAGGTCGGGCACCTCCTCGAGCATTTCGAGCGCGATGGTGCCCTGCCCCGCGATGATGGCGGGATCGTCATAGGGATGGACCAGTACGGGTTGCTGCGCGGCGATAATCGCGGCGACGCGATCCTGGCATTCGGCGACCGTCTCGCCTTCAAGCAGCACTTTGGCGCCATAGGCCTCGGTCGCCTTGACCTTCACGAACGGCGTCGTCACCGGCATCACGATAGTGGCCGGAATGCCGAGGCGCCGCGCATGATAGGCGACCGCCTGGGCGTGATTGCCGGCCGACATCGCGATGACGCCGCGCCGGCGCTCATCGGAGCTAAGCGAGGCGAGCTTGACGAAGGCGCCGCGGTCTTTGAACGAATTAGTGACCTGGAGGTTCTCGTATTTGACATGGACATCGGCGCCGGTCAGCTCGGAGAGCTTAGGTGCCGGCAGCATCGGGGTGCGCAGGACCGCGCCCGCGAGCGTACGCCGCGCCGCCTCGATATCGCTGAGCCTCACCGTCATCGGATGCAACCTTCGAACTTGCCCTGCGGGACGCCGTATGGGAGACGCTTTCCGTGTCGATCCGGTGCCGTATCGTTGCGAAACGCCACCATTACCGAGCGCCGCGCCAAGCGCAATCCGCGCGAATCTGACCGGCATGGGAACCGGCGCTCGAATGGGCACCTGAACAGCCAGTTGAACCACTACTTGAACCACCGCTTGGCGGCGGCATTTGGCGGCATATGCCTGGCTTTACGTTGATGACACGTTGCATCGCTATTGCGTCCGCATATGATTCAGCCCAGGGACTGCCACAGCAAGGAACTTCTCCGATGAACGCGCCGGCGGCATCGCTGGCGCCGGCACGATTTGGTGCGGCTGGTATGCGATGAACATCAGCGCGATCATATCGATCCTTGCCGGCGTCGGCCTGTTCATCATCGGCATCAAGGCGATCGCCGGCAACATGAGCCAGCTCGCCGGCCGGCGCGTGCGTGAATGGCTGGCGCGCTCGGCCGCAAATTATTTCGTCAGGGCCGCGGTCGGCATGCTGGCCGGCGCCCTCACCCAGAGTACCAATGCCATCACGGTGATCCTGATGAGCCTGTTCAAGGCGGATCTCATCACCATGGCCCAGGCGCGGCCGGTACTGGTATGGGCCAATGTGGGCACTGTCGTGCTGGTGTTCGCGGCCGCCATCGACATTCATCTTTTCGTCCTGCTGATCGTCAGCGTCGCCGGCGTCTGCTACTACCTTGAGCTTGACCGTTCGCCGCGGTGGCGAGCGATGGTGACGTCGCTGTTCGCGTTTGCATTGCTGTTCCTCGGCCTCGAGCTGATGCGCGAGGGGTCGCACGAGATCCGCTCGCTCGACACGGTCGGGCAATTTTTCGCCTATTCGGCGCAATGGACGCTGGCGGGATTCGCGGTCGGCATCCTGCTCGCGCTCGTCACCCAATCCTCCGCGACGGTTTCGGTCATCACCATGGCGCTGGTGTCGGCCGGCCTGATGACGCTCGAACAGGCCATGACAACGCTCTACGGCGCGAGCCTCGGATCGGGCGTGAGCACCTACCTGATCGCCACCAGCATGAAGGGAAAGGTCCGCCAACTCGCGGTCCTCCAGATCGTCGTCAAAATCCTCGGCGTCGTCATCCTGGTTCCGCTGTTCCTGCTTGAGCACTATGGCGGACTGCCGTTGATCGCCCATGCGATCCGTGCGGTGACGGCAGACCCGAACGTCCAGATCGCCATGGTCTATGGCATCATCCAGGTGGTCTCGGTGATCGCGCTCGAGGCGCTCAATCGCCCGCTATTGCCGATCATCGCGCTCATGTCGCCCCCCTCGGCCGAGGACACCTTGTCGACGCCGAAATTCCTGTATGCCCAGGCGCTCGATGATCCCGAAACCGCCCTGACGCTCGTCGACCGCGAGCAGGCGCGCGTACTTTCGCTGTTGCCGATCTATCTCGGCCAGATCGACGCCTGGGACAAATCCGAGCCGGTTCCGGCGCGTGCGGCGATCGCGCCGGGCGCCAAATCCCTGCTGACCGCCATCGATCATTTCCTCCAGGAGCTTGCGAACACCGGCGCCAGCCGGGACGTGATCGAGCAGATCGGCAATCGGCAGGCTCGCAATCTCATGATCATCGCGGCACACGAGGCGATGGACGAGCTGTCGACGGCTCTCGGCGCGAAATTCGAAGCGGCGGAGCTCCGGACGCTGTGCGACAACCTCGCCGAAGGGCTCGGCGCGCTGCTGCTGACGGCCGAAGAGGCCAACCGAACGCTCGATCCTGATGATCTCGCAATGCTCCGCGCCCTCACGGCCGATCGCGACAGCCTGGTCGACAAGATGCGGCGGCGCGTGATCGCGTCCGAGCGCGCATTGTCGGCGAACGATCAGCAGATGCTCTATGCCATCACCAGCCTGTTCGAGCGCATCGTGTGGCTGCTGCGGCGCTACGGCACCCTGTTGATTCCGGCGGCCGGCGGCGAAGCCGCGCCCGTACCCGTGTTCGGAGCAGAGAGCCGTATCGCCGCGGAGTCATTGGGTGAAGGGACACGCTAGGTGCCGGCCACGTTCGTCTTCTTGGTCAATGTCACACGATTCTGGCCGTTCACGTGCCGGTAGTCCACATGATCCATAACCTTGCGCACCAAGAAAATCCCGAGCCCGCCGATCGGCCGGCTTTCAATCGGTTGAGTGATATCCGGATCGTCGCGCACGAAAGGATCAAAAGGCCTGCCGCTGTCGAGAAGCTCAACCGAGATCAGCCCGTCGCCCCACTGCAAGGTGACCACGAGGCGATGAGGACCTGGCCCGTCGAAGCCGTACGAAATCGTGTTGGTGATCAGTTCGTCCAGCGCGAGGTTGACATGGGCGATCGCGGTTTCCGGTACGTTGTTGAGGTTGCCGAACGCCTCGACCTGCCCGGCAAGCGCGGGAATTTCCGATAAATTGCCCTGCAATTCGATGACCAGACGATTCGGCATCCGAGCCCGCCCCGCGCCTCGCCAGCACGCATATCAAGCGGGCCGACGGACCACAATGACGCGCAAAGCGCGCTCGACCGCTACGTCACAAAACTGTAATGTTAATATTGCTTCTGGGTGGCTGTGGCGGTGGCCGCAAGCGGAGACCGATCGATGGATATCGACGTCGAGGATATCGAAGGTGGGATCACCAATGTCGTGCTTCGCGGCCGGCTCGATACCGCGGGCGCCGGGGCCATCGATCTGCGATTCAACGTGGTCGCGGGAGCCAAGCGCGCCGTCATTGTCGATCTGTCGGGCGTCAATTTCCTGGCGTCGCTCGGGATTCGGCTTCTGGTGATCGGCGCCAAGTCGATCAAGAACAAGGGCGGCAAATTCGCCGTCCTGTCGCCTGACGAAAATGTGTTCGGCGTTCTCAAGACCGCCGGCATCGACCAGATGATGCCGATCTTTTTCGACCGCGCCGCCGCGATCGAGGCGGTCCGTCCCTGATGGCAAAAAGCTGTATTTATTAATCGATCGAGCAAGAGTTTGGTAAGCAAGAGTTTGGTCTGCGGGCGTGACCGTCGATTCTCTAGGCCCTTCCCAAGCGTGGCGCGCGGTCTTAGAAGCTGCCGGGCACCCTGACGCGGACTGCGCGTCCCGGAGGACCAGTGGAGCAATCGAACGCGGCCCTCGCTCGCGCGAGTACCGATGCTGCGCAGCGCCGCCGGTTCGGCCGGTTTCTGGCGTCGCGACCAGACGGCATCCCCACGAAGAAACCCGCGACACTGATCTACGGGCTCGACGAGTCTCCGCCGCCGGCCGTCATCTGGATCAGCGCCGTCCAGCACGTCGGCGTGATCGCGATTTTCATGGTCTATCCGCTGATCGTCGCGCGGCAAGCCGGTCTGACATCCGATCAGATCACCAATATGTTGCAGTTGGGCATGCTGGCCGTCGCGATCGGGGGAGCGCTTCAGGCGTTGCCGCGAGGGCCGATCGGAAGCCGCCTCCTCGCGCCGTCGATTTTCACCGGCATCTATCTCGCTCCGACCCTGCTCGCCGTGAATGCCGGCGGGCTGCCGCTGGCGTGGGGGATGACGATTTTTGCCGGACTGGTCGAAGTTGCACTCTCAGGTGTGTGGTCGCGGCTGCGGGCATTCATTCCACCGGAATCGGCCGGTCTTGTCGTGTTCCTGATCGGAGTGATCATCGGGCTTGCCTCGTTGCGCATCCTGTTGGACGGCAACGCCGCCGGTACATTGGCAGCCGGCGACGGGGTCGTGGCGGGATGCACGCTGGCCGTCATGATTGGACTTAACATCTGGAACAAGGGCCGGCTGAAACTGTTCTGCATCCTGATCGGGATGATGTTGGGATATTTCTTTTCGGGCGCAGCTGGCCTGCTGACCCTCCAGGACTTGCACGACGCGGTAGGCCGACCGCTGTTCGCAGTTCCGAGCATCTCCCACCTCTCCTGGGCATTCGACTCATCGTTGATCATTCCGTTCGCGGTGAGCGGTCTTGCAGCGGCGATGAGTTCGACGGCGGCAATAACAACATACCAGCGGCTTACCGATGCAGATTGGGTTCGGCCGGATATGGCCTCGATCGGTCGTGGCGTGCTTGGTGACGGCCTCGCGGTCGTCATATCGGGGCTGCTTGGAACCTATGGTTTGACGATATCAACCGCCAATGTCGGCCTCGTCGCTGCAACCGGTGTTGCCAGCCGTCTGATCGCATTTGCGATCGCTGCGCTTCTCATATTTGTTGCGTTGCAGCCGGCGCTAATCGGCGTCCTCACCATAATGCCGCGGCCGGTGATGGCATCCGCTATGCTCTTCACCGCCGCTTTCATCATGATCGGCGGCATCCAGATCATTTCGAGCAGACTGCTCGACGGCCGCCGCACGTTGGTGATCGGCATGGGCATGATGGCATTCATCATGGTGTCGGTGTTTCCGGGCGCCTTTGCCACCGCACCCGCATGGGCGCAGCCCCTGGTGACGTCGCCGCTGGTCTTGGCGACGCTCGTTGCACTCACGCTCAACCTCGTGTTCCGGGTCGGAATTCGCCGCACGGTGGAAATCATCGTCGATCCGGCGGCACCGAACGTGAAGGAGATCGCGAATCTCATCGAACGCAATGCCGGCGTCTGGGGCGCGCGTCGCGACGTCACCAACCGCATAGAATTCGCGGTCCAGCAAGCACTGGAAGCCATTATCGAGGCATGCGAGGTCAAAGGTTCGATCAAACTGGAAGTCAGCTATGACGAGTTCATAATCGATGCGGTCGTCACCTATACAGGCGCATCTTTCGAATTTCCGACCCAGCGGCCGACCGAGGAGGAGATCGTGGAAGCGGAGGACGGTCACCGGCGTCTCGCCGGATTCCTCATCCGTCGTTACGCGGATAGAGTGACGTCGGCGCGGAGCGGCCCCTATACGGTGGTCCGCCTGCATTTCGACCAGTGACGGCGGGCCCCAGGTGACTCGCCTTTTGGAATTGCCGTCAGCGCCCCGCCGGCCCTTATGGTGCGCTGAGCCGCGTCGCCGCGTCGTCGCGGGACGGGAAAATATCGAGGATGGAAGCGAAACCGCTGATTTCGAAAACCTCGGCGATCTGACGGTTTAGCGAACACAGCGCCATGCGGCCACCGCTCGCCTTCATGCGTTTGGCGGCGACAAGGACGATGCGCAGGCCCGCGCTGCTGATGTATTGCAGCTGAGAAAAATCCAGCAGAAGTCGACGGACGCCGGTTTCGATCCTGTTAAGGATGTCCTTCTCAAACGCCGAGCCGGTCGTGCCGTCCAGCCTGCCTTGAGGGCAAAGCACGCAAATGTCGTCAGCCATGGCCGTCCTTGTTCGCTGATCTCGCGAAATCCAGGGGTCCCCATTACACTATCCCGGATATTCGCGATACCAGACGCCGACGGCCGAACACGTCCGCGGGAGCATCATACCGGCAAGCCGTTTCTTGCCGGCGCTCGCAAGATCTGAGCTGACGGTGGTGAACGTTGTCTATTGCGTAGCATTTGACGACCGCGATGATCGCGACCGAGATGCCGACCGCGACCATGGCCTTCTCATTCATCGCGAAGGTTCCAACGATCGGTTAGATCGATGCACCAAGATCGCATAAAAATTTGACGAACAAACCCAGAATCGGGGCAGGGGCTGATTGCTTCGTGACTCCACATCCAATCTCATCAAGGTTAGGTTGAGGTGGAGTCGAGTATACTGGAGTATCTACCCATGCCCGCATCGCGCCCCTACTGGAAGGGCTATCTGAAGCTCTCCCTCGTCTCCTGTCCGATCGCGCTCTATACCGCGACGGGGTCCGGCGAGCGCGTCTCGTTCCGGCAGGTGAGCAAGAAGACCGGCAACCGCCTTCGCCAGCAGCTCGTCGACGAGGTCACCAGGGAACCCGTGGAGGCTGCGGACAAGGGCAAGGGATACGAGGTCGCCAAGAATTCATACCTGATGATCGACGACGAAGAGCTTGACGCCATCGCCATCGAGAGCTCGCAGACGATCGAGATCGACAGTTTCGTGCCGCGAACCCAGATCGACGAGCGCTATCTCGAAAGTCCCTATTACATCGTCCCCAGCGACCAGGTAGGCCAGGATGCGTTCGCGGTCATCCGCGAGGCGATGCGGGGCAAGGACATGGTCGCTCTGGGCCGCGTCGTTCTCGCCAAGCGCGAGCACGTGATCATGCTGCACCCCTGGGATCGCGGACTGATGGCGATGACGCTGCGCTATCCGTACGAGATTCGGGACAGCAAGGATTACTTCGACGAGATTCCCGACGTGAAGATTCCGAAGGAAATGTTGCAACTCGCCGAGCACATTCTGGAAACCAAAACCGCCGATTTCAATCCTGCCGCCTTCGTCGATCGATACGAGGAGGCGGTGGTCGAAATGCTCAAGAAAAAGCAGGACGGCATGGTGACCGAGAAGCCGCGACCTGTCGAGCGTGCGCCCAACGTCATCAATCTCATGGATGCGCTGCGTCGCAGCATCTCCCAGGGCGGAGAGACGTCGACAAAAGCCGGCAAAGCGGCCGCCCCCGCGAAAGGTCGCAAGGCCAAGGGGTCAAAGCCCGAAGACCTGCGCAACGCGCCGCAGTTCAAGTTCCCGATTGCGGGCGGCAAGGCCAAGGCAAAAGAAGAAAGGGCCGCCGCCGTCGAAGCTCCCAAATCCAAGTCGCGGCGTAAATCGGCCTAGCGGTGGCGAGCCTTCGAGTGCTTTCGTTGCGGCTTCTTGCCATGTTCGATGTGGTCGAGCAGAGCCGCGGCGCGTTCACGCGACAGCATCTTGCCGCGACTTTGCCGCGGCACCAATCGCGATTGTTCGGGCGATAGTTCGTGGCCCTCGGCAAACGTGGCGTCCTTGTCGATCTCGCTGACCGATACGCGCATCCGGGCGAAGATGAGCGCTTCCGCCTCGACAACGACGACGCCGAGCGAGCGATCGTCCCGGTTATATACAAGCCACCACAGCGACATGCCGCATGGTACGCCGCCGCCACCACGAAACGAAACGCCGATCCGATCCTTCCCGATGGCGCACGCCAAAATGCGAGTACGCCGGTTGTGGATGGGCCGCCTGAAAGCTTGCCTTGGCCCGACGCCCCGGCCCTTGCACCGCCCGCCGGGACACGCCATTTCGAGGCCGGACAAGGAGAGCGCAGCCATGACCGACAGCAGGCCAGGACGGATCGGCCTATCCGTCGACATCAAGCCGCATGCCTATGACCCGATCGCGAACCCGGAGTTGTTCGAGGGCGTGCTGGCGCGTCGGGTGCTCGCCTATCTGATCGACCTCGTCATCATCACGGTGCCGATCGTATTCGCGTGGCTGTTTGTCTTCCTGTTCGGGATTGTCACGCTGGGGCTCGGTTGGGCGCTGTTCTGGCTGATCGGGCCCGGCACCGTCATTTGGGCGCTCGTCTATTACGGCATGACCATGGGCGGCCCGGCTTCGGCCACCATCGGCATGCGGGCGGTCGACCTGCAGATCCGCACCTGGTACGGCGCACCGTGTTATTTCCTGCTCGGCACCATCCATGCGGTATTGTTCTGGGTGCTGCTCTCGAGCCTCACGCCGCTAGTGCTGGTTGTCGGCCTCCTCAACGAGCGGCGGCGGCTTTTGCACGACATTGTGCTCGGTACGGTAGTCATCAACAACGAGCGGCGTGCCCTGGCGTTAAGCCGGTATGGTTGGCGCAGGCCCTCAAATGGGCTTTGACGTGGGAAGATAACCGCGCAAATCTAAGGGCGCGGAAAAAGAGCCCGCAGGGACCAAGTTCTTGACCCAGCATTCGCGTGATACGCCCCAGTTCTACCTGACGGCGCCTTCGCCCTGCCCCTACCTGCCCGGCCAGGAAGAACGCAAGGTATTCACGCACCTTGTCGGTGATCGTGCGCCCGATCTTAACAACCTGCTTACCCATGGCGGTTTCCGGCGCAGCCAGTCGATCGCCTATCGGCCGGCTTGCGAGCGCTGCCGTGCCTGTGTATCGGTGCGCGTCGTCGCGAACGAGTTTCGCCCAACCCGCAACATGCGCCGCGTCCTCGACCGCAATGCCGACATCGTCGGCGAAATGCGGGTGGCGGTGCCGACCTCAGAGCAATATTCGGTATTCCGCGCCTATCTCGACGCCCGGCACTGCGATGGCGGGATGGCGGACATGACGGTGCTCGACTACGCCATGATGGTGGAGGACAGCCACGTCCAGACCCGGCTTGTGGAATACCGACGCCGCGACCTCGATGCCGGAATGGCCGGCCGCGGCGAAGGAGAACTGCTCGCGGTGGCGCTAACCGACGTCCTCAAGGACGGGCTGTCCATGGTGTATTCGTTCTACGAGCCTGAACCCGTCAGCCGCTCGCTTGGTACCTTCATGATCCTCGACCACATCGCGCGGGCGCGCCGCATGGGCCTTGCCTATGTGTATCTCGGCTACTGGGTGCGGGGCTCCCGCAAGATGGACTACAAAGGTCGTTTCCTGCCCCAGGAACGCCTCGCTGCGGAAGGCTGGCAACGCGTCGACCGGTGATCGCAGAGCGCAAGAGATGTGAAAAAAATCACCGTCGCTCGCAAATAAGTGAACGCTTCGGGCTTTATTGCAGCTGCGAAGCGGCAACCCCTTCCAGAGTGTCCGACGACGTCAAACACGGAATTCAAGCCACTGCACCATAATGCGAATCGGTCCCTCGCCGGCAGCCTATCGTGGCGCACAATCGGCGCCGAGCCGGGCGGCTAAGTCATTTAACGATCAAACGAAAATGCTATTGCGGCATTCGTAAAATCGTAGAAATTCTCTGCCACAATGTAGCGGACGGTCAAATACGGGAACCGGGCCGCGGCCGGTGCGTTAGGACGGTGACGAAGACGTGGGGATTGTCGATGCGCAACTTTGTTCGGCGTTTCCTGATGCATTACGGAATTTATCGGCGCTATCCGCTGGCGCGTCTGCCGGCGTTGCGCAATGCGTGGCGGACCGCCCGTCCGTGATGATGGTTCCGGTTGCCGCGTAATCTTCTGCGTGCGTCCCGCGGGGGTTTCGGGATCATGGCGACTGCTGTCGTATGATCTTCTCCAAGACACCCGCGATGCTCGAGACACGCGCGATGCTAGAGTCCGCGACGCTTCGGCATGTTCAGGCGAATTTGTTCGAGCGTGGGAAGCCCTTCGGGGCGATGCGTCCGGCATCGGCGCGGTTGCCGCGCCAATCGGCCAGTTCCTTCATGGAGAGCGTGAATACGCGACCGGCGCCATCGGTCCAGGTGAGCCCGTCGGCAGCCTTGAAGGTCTTGAGGTCCGAGAGGCCGCCATCCTTGTAGCGTTGCAGCCGGACACCGCGCCCGCGCGTCATTTCGGGAACCTGATCGAGCCCGAACACCACCATCTTGCGGTTCTCGCCGATCGCCGCGACGGTGTCGCCGTCGACAATGCAAACCGAGCGCGCCTCATCCGGCATGGTGACGTTCAGCACCTGTTTGCCCTTGCGGGTATTGGCGATGCATTCGTCCTCCGGCACCATGAAGCCCCTGCCCTCCCGGCTTGCCACCAGGAACCGGCGCCCGCCGGCCGCCGGAAATACCGCGACGAGGTCGGCCTCCTGCTCGATGTCGATGAACAGCCGCACCGGTTCGCCGTGGCCGCGTCCGCCCGGCAGCTTGCCGGCCTCGATGGTGTAGAAGCGCCCGTTGGTGGCGAACACCAGGCAGCGCGAGGTGGTCTCCGCCGGAAACGCGTAGCGTAGGCCGTCGTCGGATTTGAAGACGACGCCCGAGAGGTCGGTGACTGTGCCCTTGAGGGCGCGGATCCAGCCTTTCTCGGATACCACGACGGTGATCGGTTCGCGGATCACCATCGCCTCTTCGATCGCCGCCTCGTCATGGGCGGGCGCTTTCGCGAAGGTGGTGCGACGCTTGCCGAGCGGGGTTTTCGGCCCGAAGGTGGTGCGCACCGCCTTGATTTCGTCGGCGATCTTTTTCCACTGGTCGGGTTCGGACTTGATGAGGTCCTGCAACGTGCGACGCTCGGCGCGCAGTTCGCGGTCCTCGGTCTTGATCTCCATCTCCTCCAGCTTGCGCAGATTGCGCAGGCGCATGTTGAGGACGGCTTCGGCCTGGACCTCGGACAGCTTGAACGCTTTCATCAGGACGGGCTTGGGCTCGTCCTCGGTGCGGATGATCTTGATGACGCGATCGAGATTGAGATAGGCGACCAGATATCCGCCCAGCACTTCGATGCGGTTTTCGATCTGGCGCAGGCGATGATTGGTACGGCGGATCAGCACGTCGCGGCGGTGATCCAGCCATTCCCGCAGCATCTCGGCGAGGCCGAGCACCTTCGGAATCTTGCCGTTCACCAGTACGTTCATGTTGAGCGGAATGCGGCTTTCGAGTTCGGTGAGCTTGAACAGCGATTCCATCAACAGTTCGGGATCGACCGTCCGGGCACGCGGCTCGATGACGAGGCGCAGGTCCTCCGCGGATTCGTCGCGGACGTCAGCGACCAGCGGCAGCTTCTTGTCGTTGAGCAGTTCAGCAATCTTCTCGACCAACCGCGACTTCTGCACCAGCCAGGGAATTTGCGTGATCACCACCTGCCAGGTGCCGCGGCTGCTATCCTCCTTCTCCCACCGCGCCCGCACCCGGAACGAGCCGCGTCCGGTTGCATAGGCCTCGGCGATTTCGGCGGGCTCGTCGATGATGGCGCCGCCGGTCGGGAAATCCGGTCCCGGAACGAATTTGAGGAGGTTGCGGCTCTTGGTATTGGGATGCTCGATGAGGTGGAGGGCGGCGTCGCACAGTTCGGCGGCGTTGTGGGGCGGAATCGCGGTCGCCATGCCGACCGCGATGCCCTGCGAACCGTTGGCGAGCAGATTGGGGAACGCGCCCGGGAGCACCACGGGCTCCGATTCGGAGCCGTCATAGGTCGGGCGGAAATCGACCGAGTCTTCGTCGATGCCGTCGATCAGCAGCCGCGCGACCTCGGTGAGGCGCGCCTCGGTGTAGCGCATCGCGGCGGCATTATCGCCGTCGATATTGCCGAAATTGCCCTGGCCGTCGATCAGCGGATAGCGCTGCGCGAAATCCTGGGCGAGCCGCACCAGGGCATCGTAGACCGACTGGTCGCCATGGGGATGGTACTTGCCGATGACGTCGCCGACGACGCGGGCGCATTTCTTGAAGGCCGCGCCGGGATCGAGCCGCAACAGCCGCATCGCGTAGAGCAGCCGACGGTGCACCGGCTTGAGGCCGTCGCGGGCATCCGGCAGCGCCCGGTGCATGATGGTGGAGAGCGCGTAGGCGAGATAGCGCTCTTCGAGCGCATCGCGCAGCGCGATTTCCTGGACGCCGGACGGGTCGGGAATCAGTATTTCACCCATGTGTGTTCGATACAAAATGCGCGCCCCGCAAACAACCGTCTGCGAGCACCCGTCGCAAAGATCGCTGTTATGTAGCAAGGTCGGCAGCGGGCATCGCGTTATCAGGGGGCGCCGGCGGCGCGTACCATGAGGCCTGATGAACGCCGGCTGAACGACCTCGCCATCAGATTTTCCGAATTGGAGGTATCATCGGGGCGCCGGGGGCATCATCCCCCGCGATGGAATGCTGCAGGAGGAATTGATGAAAAAATGCATCCTGACCGCGGCAATGGCCGCGACCGTGTTTTCGGCCGCCGCCGTGTTGCCGAACCGCGCAAGTGCCATGACATTGACGGCGCCGGCCGGCCTCGCCAGCGCGGCCGCCGACATCAACCCGGTCGAGAACGTGTGGTGCAGTTGGCGTGGATGCTGGGGTGGCGGATATGGATATTGGGCGCCGCGTCCGTATTGGGGCGGCTACTATCGACCCTACGGGTTTTATGGCCCCTACTCCGGATTTTATGGCCCCTACTACGGAGGATGGCGCCGCGGCTGGTGGTGAGAACTGTCCGCTCACCCGCGATACTCGAGCGGCCACGGGGCCGCTCGCAGACGTCGCTACGGTTGTGATCGGCGCCTGAAGCGGCCGCGTCTGCCCGCGTGGATGCGCGTCAGGCGACCCGCTTCGCGGTCCGCGACACCGCCGCGATGAAATGATGGCGCGCCTCCGGCAACGTCTCTCCCCGCGGCTCGAACACGTGGCGGGCGAGGAAGAAGCCCGTCAGCGCGAAACCCTCTCGCAACTCCTCCACCGAGGGTTCGCGCGAGGGATCGGCGCTGACGGAGTCGCCATCGGTCTCGCGCAGGAATGCCGGCAACGCCAGCAGACGATCACGCCACGGCTCACCGGCGGTGCGCGACACCGCCCGGCCGCTCTTCGGCGACACGTAGACGAGATCGGCCGCGGTACCGGTGACGGCGCAAGCCGCGAGATCGAGGCCGAAGCCAAGCTCGGCAAGCAAGCTCAATTCGAACCGGGCGACCAGCGCCGCCGCCGCCGGATCGGCGAGTTGCGACACCGTAAGGTCGAACAAGTCGAACAGCGGCCGGTGCGGGTCGCGTTCCGGCAGCAGCCGGCACAGCGCGGCAAGGTGATGCACACCGTAGAGCGCGTGGGCGGCGGACATATACGCGGCAGCCCGCAGGTCGAGCCCCTCCACCGCGTAATAGCCGAGGTGCTCGTCAAGCCGCGCCCGCCAGGTGACGCTTACCAGGTTGCCGGCCTGCAGCACCGGTTTGTGGCGCGAGCCGGAGCCGCCGCGCACCAGACCCAGATGTCGCCCATGCTCGCGCGTCATCAGTTCGACCACGGCGCTGGTCTCGCCATGGCGGCGGGCGCCGAGCACGATTCCGATATCGGTCCATTCCACGGCGGAACCCTAAGCGATTCGTGACGCGACTGCGTAGAGGGTCCTGAGGCTTGATCTCATTCGCACAATCCGCGAACCGTCAATCGCGCGTCAATCAACCGCTAATCACGTGGAAATTCCAGTCCCATCTCGCGATAGCGCTCGGGATCATCGCCCCAGCCCTCGCGCACCTTGACGAACAGGAAGAGATGCACCGGCTTGTCGATCAGCTTGGCGATCTCCTTGCGCGCCTCGGCGCCGATCGACCTGATCGCTTGGCCGCCCTTGCCGAGCGCGATCTTACGCTGGCTCTCGCGCTCGACATAGATCGTCTGCTCGATGCGCACCGAGCCGTCGCGGAGTTCCTTCCAGGTGTCGGTCTCGACGGTGGACCGGTACGGCAACTCCTGGTGCAGCCGCAGATAGATTTTTTCCCGCGTGATTTCCGCCGCCAGCGCGCGCATCGGGGCATCCGAAATCTGGTCCTCCGGATAATGCCACGGTCCGGGCGGCACATGGGCGGCGAGCCAGGTCCGGACGTCGGCGACGCCGTCGCCGCCCAGCGCCGAGATCAGGAACGTCGCCGCAAACGCCATGCGTTCGTTGGCCTCCCGTACCAGCACCAGCAGCCTCGGCTTGTCGACGAGATCGACCTTGTTGACGATCAAGATCTTCGGCGCCCCGACATCGGCAAGCTTGGTGGCGATCGCGGCAGCCTCATCGTCGATACCGCGCCGCGCGTCGATCATCCAAGCGACGATGTCGGCGTCGTGGGCGCCGCTCCAGGCGGTCGCCACCATGGCGCGGTCGAGCCGCCGGCGCGGTGCAAATATGCCCGGCGTATCGATGAACACGAGTTGCGCGTCGCCTTCGATCGCAATGCCGCGGATCATCGCCCGCGTCGTCTGCACCTTGGGGCTGACGATAGTGACCTTGCTGCCGACCAGCGCATTGACGAGGGTCGATTTGCCCACGTTCGGCGCCCCGATGATGGCGACGAAACCGCAGCGCCGCGTTGCGGACGAAGCGGCCGAAATGTTGTCGTTCGCGGTGGGAGCTTCAATCATCTCAGCCCGGCGCCTCCACGCCCTCGCGGGACAGCATGGCGGCGGCAGCAGCCTGCTCGGCGGCGCGCTTGGAGCGCCCCATGCCCTCCGCCGGCATGAATTCCGGCAGCTCCACGGCGACGCGGAATTCAGGATCGTGATGCGGCCCGGTGCGGGCAACTTCACGATAGGACGGCGTCGGCAGGCCGCGTGCCTGCGCCCATTCCTGCAGCACGGTCTTGGGGTCGCGCAGCGGCCGCACTGGCGTGCGCAGGCGCTCGCCCCACAACTGCTCGACGAGCGCCGCCACGGCGGCATAGCCGCCGTCGAGAAAAACCGCACCCACCAGGGCTTCGCAGACGTCCGCCAGGATGGCGTCGCGCTGGCGCCCGCCCGCATTGGCCTCCGATGCGCCGAGCCGGATCGCAGCGCCGAGATCGATGCTGCGCGCAACCTCGGCACAGGCTTCCTTGCGCACCAGGTCGGCGAGCCGGCGCGATAATTCCCCCTCGTCGGCCTTGGTGAAGGCGCGAAACAGCATGTCGGAAATGACGAGGCCGAGCACGTGGTCGCCGAGGAATTCGAGACGCTGGTAGCTGCCGGTGCGACTTTTGCCGCTCAGCGCCGAGATGTGGGTCAGCGCGCTGTCGAGCAACGCCTTATCGACAAATTCGTAGCCGATCCTGGTTTCCAAGCCGCGTCTGACGGTCGCAGCGCTTCGGCTCATCTGACAATCGTGAACAGCCGGCTCCAGCGGACCGACCACGGCCAGCTCCAGATGTGCCAAGCCGGCTCGCCATCGCCGATCGAGAAGAAGATGATCTGCGCCTTGCCGATCAGATTCTCGAACGGCACGTAGCCGACGCCCTGGCGTTCCGGCGGGACCCGGCTGTCAGTCGAATTATCGCGATTGTCGCCCATCATGAAATAATGGTCGGGCGGAACCAGATATTCCTGGGTGCTGTCGAGAAAGCCGTTGTCCTGGAGGTCGAGCGTATCGTAGGTCACCCCGTTCGGCAGCGTCTCGCGCCAGCGGCGGACGCGCTCGGGGCTGCCGTTCTCGTCGTCGATGAAATCGTCCGCGCGCTCCCGCTTGACCGCCGTGCCGTTGATGTACAGGAGCCCATCCTTCATCTGGATGCGATCGCCCGGCAGGCCGATGACGCGCTTGATGTAATCGGTGGAGTCGTCGCGCGGCAGGCGGAACACCACCACGTCGCCGCGCGTCGGCTTGGAGGCGAAAACGCGGCCGCTGAACAGCGGCGGCGACAGCGGCAACGAAAAATGGCTGTAGCCGTAGCTGTATTTCGAGACGAACAGATAGTCCCCGATCAACAACGTGTCCTTCATGGAACCGGACGGAATGTTGAACGGCTGGAACAGCATGGTGCGGATGACGACGGCGATGATGAGGGCGTGGAAAACCACGCGCCCGATTTCGGCAAGACCGCCCTCGCTGCGTTTTCCTTCAGTCGATACGCTCATCGGCCTCTCGTTTTTCAATCCGTATGGTTACCGGGTTCGCTTGCCGATGACACGCCATTGGCGGCTCGAAAGCAAAAAGCCTTGAAATCTCAGCAGCTTCGTTGCGCGCCTTCACAGCCGGCCGCAACCCGGAAGGAGCTCCGGAATCCGGCGCCTTTGTAGCCTCTTGCGCGCCCGCGCGCAATCAACTCCGCGGGCTTTAATGCCATGGGTTCAGGCATTGCTCACCCGCACCGCGGAGATGACCACGAAAGCCTGCGCCATCGGATATTCGTCCGTGATGGCGAGGTCGATTTGGGGCTCGTGGCCGGCCGGAACAAGGGCCCGCAAGCGTGCAAATGCCGCACCGGTGAGCAACATGGTCGGCTTGCCCGACGGCAGGTTCACGACGCCGAGATCGCGGAAGAAGACCCCGTGGCGAAAGCCGGTGCCCAGTGCCTTGGCGCAGGCCTCTTTGGCGGCGAAGCGCTTGGCGTAGGTTGCAGCCCTGTTGGCACGGGCCTCCGCCAGCGCGCGCTCGACGGGCGTGAATATGCGGTGGACAAAGCGGTCGCCGTGGCGCTCGAGGGTGCGCTCGATGCGGCGGATATCGACCAGGTCGGTGCCGATGCCGAGGATCACGCGACCGGTTCCGCTTTGGCTCGCCCACGATCCATGGCGGCGCGCATGCGGTGCACGGCCGCCGCGAGCCCGCCGAACAGGGCTTCGCCGATCAGGTAGTGGCCGATATTGAGCTCCATCAGTTCCGGCACCGACGCAATGGCTTCGGCCGTCACGTAATCGAGACCATGACCGGCATGAACTTCGAGGCCGAGACTGCGGGCCTGGGTTGCGGCGGCGCGGATACGGGCGAACTCGGCCGCCGCGCCATCGCCGTTGCGCGCAGCGATCGCTTCGCACCAGGCGCCGGTGTGGATTTCGATGACCGGCGCACCCACTGCCGCGGCGGCTTCGATCTGGGCGAGGTCCGGTGCGATGAACAGAGATACCCGGACGCCGGCGCCGCTCAATTCCAGCACCAACGGTCGCAGCGCATTTTGCTGACCGGCAGCATCGAGGCCGCCCTCGGTGGTGCGTTCCTCGCGCCGTTCCGGCACGATGCAGGCGGCATGGGGGCGCAGCTTCGCTGCGATATCCACCATCTCGCGCGTCGCCGCCATTTCGAGATTGAGCGGCTTGTCGATGCGGGCCTTCAACCGCACGACGTCGTCGTCGCGGATATGGCGGCGGTCCTCCCGCAAATGTGCCGTGATGCCGTCGGCGCCCGCCGCGATGGCGATCTCGGCGGCGTGGACCGGATCGGGATGACGCCCGCCACGTGCGTTGCGCACCGTCGCGACATGATCGATGTTGACGCCGAGCCGCAGCTTCTGGCGCACGCCGGGGCGCAAGCTGGGATGATCGAGCGGACCGGAGGTCGGTGCGTCTGTCACGGTGGCAACGGCCCTACCCGATCACCCGTTCTGCCTTCGCGACCATCGGCTTCGCCCGCAACTGCGCGATGATGGCGGTGAGGTGCTTGAGGTCGTAGACCTCCAGATCGATGGTCACCGAGGTGAAATCCGGAGACTGCCGGCTCATGCGAATATTATCGATGTTGCCGTCATGCTCGGCGATCACCTGGGCGATCTGGGCAAGCGAACCGGGCTCGTTCACCGATTGCACCGCGATGCGGGCCGGGAAGCGCTGCGGCACGTCGTCCTCGACATCCCAGCGCACGTCGAGCCAGCGATCGGGGGTGTCCTCGAAATCCTTCAGGGCCGAGGACTGGATCGGGTAGATGGTGATCCCCTCGCCTGGCGTCATGATGCCGATGATGCGGTCACCCGGGACCGCGCCGCCGTCAGGCGCGAAGCGTACCGGCAGATCGCTGTTGATGCCGCGGATCGGAATCGCCTGGTCCTTATCCCTGCCGCCCGGCACCTTGAACTTGACCGCCTTGCCCTTCTTGAGGCCGAACCACCCGGGCTCCGGCGACGCGGTCGCAGTAGCGCGCTCCTCCTTGTAGTCCGGATACATGGCGCGGATGACATCGGAGGCCTTCATCTCGCCGCGCCCGACGGCTGCGAACACGTCATCGATCGAATGCCGGGCGAGGCGCGGCAGCGCACCGATCAGGCTGTCGTCGGAATAGTCGCGTTTGGCGCGCTGGCAGACGCGCTCGACGATCCGCCGGCCGAGCTCGGCATATTGCGTGCGCACCGCCTGGCGGGTGGCGCGGCGCATGGCGGCGCGTGCCTTACCGGTGGCGACGAGCGATTCCCACGCTGCCGGCGGCGCCGCCTGCGCCTTGGAGGTGAGAATCTCCACCTCGTCGCCGTTTTGTAGTTCGGAAGCGAGCGGCGCGATCTTGCCGTTGATCTTGCATCCGATCGCTTGGTTGCCGACGTCGGTATGCACCGCATAGGCGAAATCGATCGGCGTCGCCTTGCGCGGCAACGCGATCAGTTTGCCCTTGGGGGTGAAGCAGAACACCTGGTCCTGGAACAATTCGAGCTTGGTGTGCTCCAGGAATTCTTCCGGATTTGAACCTTCGGCGAGTTGCCCGATGGTGCGGCGCAGCCACGCATAGGCATTGGATTCCCGCGACAACAGCTCGGTCGGCGAGCCGGCCTCGTCCTTGTAGAGGGCGTGGGCCGCGATGCCGTATTCGGCGATGTCGTGCATCTCCTCGGTGCGGATCTGCAACTCGACGCGCTGGTTGCCGGGTCCGATCACCGTGGTGTGGATGGAGCGGTAGTCGTTCTGCTTGGGCGTTGAGACATAGTCCTTGAACCGCCCGGGCACCACCGGCCAGGTGGTGTGGACGACGCCGAGCGCCTGGTAGCATTCGGGTACGCCCTTGACGACGACGCGGAAGCCGAAAATATCGGAAAGCTGCTCGAACCCGACCGCCTTGCGCTCCATCTTGCGCCAGATCGAATACGGACGCTTGCGCCGGCCCTTGACCACGGCCTCGATACCGCGATTGGCGAGCTTGCGCGTGAGCTGGGCTTCGATCTCCGCGATCAGGTCGCGATGGCGCGCGGCGAGCGCTTCAAGCCGCTCGCTGGTGACCTTGTGGGCCTCCGGATTGAGCTCGCGGAACGACAGGCTCTCCAACTCCTCGCGCAGCTCGTACATGCCGATGCGGCCGGCGAGCGGCGCATAGATGTCGATGGTTTCCTCGGCGACGCGGCGGCGCGCTTCCGGCGGCATGTGTTCGATGGTGCGCATGTTGTGCAGGCGGTCGGCGAGCTTGACCAGCAGCACGCGCACGTCCTCCGCGATGGCGAGAAGGAGCTTGCGCAAATTCTCGGCCTGCTTTGCCTCGCGGGAGACGAGATCGAGCCGCTTGAGCTTGGTGAGACCTTCGACCAGATGGCCGATATCCTTGCCGAACAGGTGGTCGATTTCGGCCCGGGTCGCTTCGGTATCCTCGATGGTGTCGTGGAGAAGCGCCGCCGCGATGGTGGCGTCGTCGAGCTTGTGCTCGGTCAGGATGGCGGCGACTTCGAGCGGATGGGAAATGTAAGGATCGCCGGAAGCGCGCTTCTGCTCGCCGTGGGCCTTCATGGCATAGACATAGGCGCGGTTGAGCAGATCTTCGTCGGTATTGGGATTGTAGGCGCGCACCCGCTCGACGAGATCGTATTGCCGGATCACCGGCTTGGCCGGCTTCGGCGGCGGTTCGGGCGCCGGCACGATGCTCGGCGCCTCCTGGGCCGGCGTCTTGCGGGCCTTCGATTGGGACTCCATCCTCGGCAGATCGGTGGATCGCGCCATGCGCACTCCTCGCCGCGCGGCGAGCGGCACCGCGCGGGCTGGCCACAAAGATAACATGGCGGAGGCGTCGTGCAGCAAGAGTTAACGCGCGCGGATGCGGGGCGGACCGCTGCCGGCCGGTCAAGCGCGCGAGGGCTCGCTCATCGGCAAATTACGCGACCTATTCCTCGTCGTCGGGCTCGGGTGGCTCGACGCGCTCTTCCGGAGGCGCTAATCCCTCCAGCCCTTTGAGGAGCTCTTCCTCGGTCATCCGGTCGGCAACGACGGCGAGGTCGTCTGCCTCCACCTTTCCGCCGGGGATCAGCGGCACGGTCTCCGGCTCGGGCTCGTCCACTTCAACGTATTTCTGCAGCGAATGGATAAGGTCTTCCTTGAGATCCCCAGGCGAAATGGTCTGCTCGGCGATTTCGCGCAACGCCACGACCGGGTTCTTGTCGTTGTCCCGGTCGATCGTGATCTGGGAGCCGGAGGACACCATGCGGGCCCGGTGGCTGGCAAGCAACACGAGGTCGAAGCGGTTCTCAACCTTGTCGATACAATCCTCGACGGTCACGCGGGCCATGTTCGCTGCACTCCCTGGTCGGCGGGTGACGTTACGTCCGCTGCAAAATCTTTCGGGTTGCATTCGGGTTATAGATCGCGGCGGTGGAACGCAAGGCCGAATTCAGGTGTTATTCGCATGGCTGCCGCCCGCGAATGGACTTGGCGAAGGTGCAAAGCTCTGTTACGTCAACCACTTCGAGAACGGCCGGGCACCAGATTGATTCCCGTGACGGGGCGACGCAGCAAGGGATATTGTGTTTCGCGCTCCGTCCGTTTTCGAAGTAAGTACGTTTATGCAGCAGGAATTGCCTTCAAGGCAGGACTCTCCTGCAATTAGTGGTCGCGCGATTCGTCGGCGACCTGATCGTCCCCGAACGCCGTCCAGTTGCTGGTTCAATTGGCGGCCTTTATTCGCCGCGCTCCCACCGCACATGGCAGGTGGCCGGCACGATTGGAAGAACGCTCTATGACCGTACCCGGTGAGAAAATTGCCCTCTTCATCGATGGCGCCAACCTCTATGCGACCGCAAAATCGTTGGGATTCGACATCGATTACAAGCGTCTGCTGCGTGAATTCCAGTCGCGCGGCTATCTGCTGCGGGCGTTCTATTATACCGCCGTGGTGGAGGACCAGGAATATTCCTCGATCCGTCCGTTGATCGATTGGCTCGACTACAACGGCTACACCGTCGTCACCAAAGCCACCAAGGAGTTCGTGGACCAGACCGGTCGCCGCAAGGTGAAGGGAAACATGGACATCGAACTTGCCGTCAACGCCATGGAGATCGCCAACCATATCGATCACATGGTGCTGTTCTCCGGCGATGGCGATTTCCGCTCCCTGGTCGAGGCGGTGCAGCGTAAGGGCGTGCGCGTCACCGTCGCGTCGACGGTGACGACCCAGCCGCCCATGGTGGCCGACGAGCTGCGGCGCCAAGCCGACATCTTCCTCGACGTTGCCGAGTTGCAAAGCAAGATCGGCCGCGACCCCGGCGAGCGCGGCGACCGGTCGCCACGAGAACCGCGGGAGGGACGGGAACCACGTCAGCATACGCCGCAGTTCCTGCAGCGCGGCCCAGCCCCGGCGCGCGCCCCCGTCGGTGTCGATGACGACGACGAATTCGACGAAGATTGACGCCCCGCGACATGCCACGCAGGGGGAGCGGCGAACGCGACCGTACCGAAGCCGGCAGCGCAAATCGCGGCAGCAAAGTCGCGCGCGATTGTCCGCGATGTCCGCGGCTGGTCGCGTTTCGTGAGACCTGGCGGGCCCGCGAGCCGTCCTGGCACAATGCCCCGGTGCCGTCGTTCGGAGCGGTGACGGCGCGCCTCCTGATCGTTGGGCTCGCACCCGGCCTGCGAGGGGCAAACCGCACCGGCCGACCCTTCACCGGCGATTTTGCCGGCGACCTGCTCTACGGGACGCTGGCGCAATTCGGCTTCTCGATCGGCACCTTCGCGGCGCGGCCCGATGACGGCCTCGAGCTGTGCGATGCCCGCATCACCAACGCGGTGCGTTGCGTGCCGCCGGAGAACAAGCCGGTCGGCGAGGAGATCAAGCAGTGCCGCGATTTCCTCAAGGCGACGATCGCCGAAATGCCCAATCTCGCGGCGCTGGTTGCGCTCGGCCGCATTGCCCATGACACCACCGTCGCGACGTTCGGCCGCCGCATCTCGGCGGTTCCGTTTGGCCACGGGGCGACTCACGCGCTGGACGGCCTGACGCTGTTCGACAGCTATCATTGCTCCCGCTACAACACCAACACCGGCGTGTTGACCCCGGATATGTTCCGCGCGGTATTCGCGGCGGTGCGCGGCTATCTCGATGCGCGCAGCCAAGCGGTGACGACGGCGGCGCTCTCGTCGGGCGGGAAAACCGGATAGAACGCCTTCACGATCACGCCATCATCGATCACCAGCACCATGCGCTTCAACAGCGTCATGCCGGCGACCGTAAAGGTCGGCAGCCGCAGCTCGCTCCCGAGACGCATTTCAGCATCGGACAGGATCGCAAACGGCAGATGCAGGCGCTCGACCACTTCGCGCTGGTAGGCCGTGTCCTGGGTCGAGAGTCCGAACAGATGGGCGACGCCAATCGCCCGCAATTCGGCGAAATGGTCACGGAACGAGCACGATTGCGGCGTGCAGCCGCGCGCCCCCGGGATCGCGTCCCAGCCCTCCGGCAGCGCGACCCCTGGCCGCCCGGTACGCGGATAGATGTAGACCACGGTGCGGCCGGCGAGCTTGCCGAGATCGACCTGTGCGCCATCGGTCGCCGCCAAAGCGATCGAGGGGAGCCGCATGCCGGCAAGATGGCGCGCAGCGCCGTCGTCCTGCGGGATCGGAAGGTTCGCCGGAAGAATGTTCGGATCGCGGGTCGAGGCCATCGGGGTCCTCACTGATACGACATGAACTCCAGCAGCGATCCGTCCGGATCACGGAAATAAACGCTGGTGCCCTCGCCCTTGGCGCCGTTGCGCTCGACCGGACCGAGTTCGACCGCGACCTGTTGGTGCTTGAGATGGGCGATCGCTTCGGCAATCGGTCCTTTCCATTCGAAACAGATGTCGCTGTTGCCGGGCTGCACCGGCAGCCGCGCCACAGGATGGCCGATCATGCCGGGGCCGTGCAGATTGAGCTGGGTGTCGCCGAAGCGGTAGGCGAAGTAGGCACCACGCGGCACCACCTCAGCGCCGACGACGTCGCGGTAGAACGCGTTCGAGCGCTCCCAGTCGGAGACGTGGATCACACAATGATCGAGCTTCACCGGCAGCAACATGCGGGTCTCCTACAATGAACGCGGGCGCTTATCCCTTGAGACGCATCAGCCGGCTGCGCTCGCGGTCCCAACTGCGCTTCTTCTCGGTCTCGCGCTTGTCATGGAGCTTCTTGCCGCGGCCGAGCGCGATGTCGATCTTGGCACGGCCCTTCTCGTTGAAGAACAGGCGCAGCGGCACGATGGTCATGCCCTCGCGCTCGACCGCAACCACGAACTTGTGGATCTGGCGCTTGTGAAGCAGCAGCTTGCGCGGTCGCTTCGGAGCGTGGTTGAAGCGGCTCGCCTGCAGGTATTCCGGGATGTTGGCGTTGATGAGCCAGATTTCGCCGTCTTTGGCGTCGGCATAAGATTCCGCAATGGTGGCGCGGCCGTTGCGCAGCGACTTCACCTCAGTGCCGGTGAGTGCGATGCCGGCTTCGACGACGTCGCCGATTTCGTAGTTGAACCGCGCCTTGCGGTTGTCGGCGACGATCTTGAGCTGACGCTCCTTCTTCTCCGCCATCGCTCAGTCTCGGACCCTTCAGACGTCTCGCCGCCGCGGCCGGCGCCTGGCAATGCGGCGCCCGTATGCTGTTTACGGGCCGAAACCAGCGAGAACAAGCCAGCAGGCAACCACCGAGGGAACCGCACCCGCCGGCACGCGAGCGGACTACGCCGCGCCGCGATTCTTCAGCAGGTCCCGGATCTCGGTGAGCAGCAACACTTCAGGCGAGGGTGCGGACGGCGGCGCCGGTTTGGCGTCTTCGGCCTTTTGCAGTTTCGACAGCGCCTTGATCGCCAGGAACAGCACGAAAGCAATGATCATGAAGTTGATAGTGATTGTCAGGAAGCTTCCCCAAGCCAATACGGCACCTTGTTTTTTTGCATCCACCAAGGTGTCCGCCGTGACCTTCGACGACAGCGGCAGGAAATAATTCGAGAAATCGAGCCCGCCAGTGACGGCCCCGATGATTGGCATGATGATATCGCCGACCAGCGAACTCACAATGGCGCCGAACGCAGCCCCGATGATGACGCCGACCGCAAGGTCGATGACATTCCCGCGCATGGCAAATTTTTTGAATTCTTCGAGCATTTTCGTTCCCCGGATTGAAAACATGTTTCCGCCGCGCGTCCGCCGCGACGGCGGATCACGCGGCGCTCGGGCCTGCCGGCTTCTTCAATTGATCAGCCCGGCATGCACCATGGCATCGCGCACCGCGGTCTTCGATTTGTCAGACAGCGTCACCATGGGGAGCCGCACCGAATCCGAGCACTTGCCGAGCACCGAGAGTGCGTATTTGGCGGGCGCCGGATTGGTCTCGATGAACAGGTTCTGGTGCAACGGCATCAACTTGTCCTGAAGCTTCAGGGCCGCACTGTAGTCCCCCCGCAGGCAGGCGCCCTGGAACTCCGCGCACAGGCGCGGCGCCACGTTGGACGTCACCGAGATGCAGCCATGGCCGCCATGAGCCATGAATCCGAGCGCCGTCGCGTCCTCCCCGGACATCTGATTGAAGTCGGGGCCAAGCACTTCGCGCTGCTGGGACACCCGCATCATGCTGGCGGTGGCATCCTTGACGCCGCAAATGTTCTTGAGCTCGAACAGGCGCTTCATGGTGTCGACCGACATGTCGATCACCGACCGCCCCGGAATGTTGTAGATGACGATCGGAATCCCGATCGCGTCGTCGATCGCCTTGAAATGCTGGTAGAGCCCTTCCTGGGTGGGCTTATTGTAATAGGGCGTCACCACCAGCACGGCATCGGCACCGGCCGCCTCGGCGTGCTGGGCCAGGTCGACGGCTTCGCGGGTCGAGTTCGAGCCGGCGCCGGCAATGACCGGCACCCGGCCGTGTGCCTCGGCGACGCACCATTCGACCGCGTGTTTGTGTTCGTCATGGGAAAGCGTCGGGCTTTCGCCGGTGGTGCCGACCGGAACGAGGCCGTTGGTGCCTTCGCTGATCTGCCACGCGACCAAGCCACGAAAGGCCTTCTCGTCCACGGCACCGTCCTTGAAGGGAGTCACCAGAGCGGTGAATGATCCGCGGAAGTTTGTCCTCGTCCCCATGATTGGCTCCTCAAGCCGGCAATCGCAGTTCCCCGCGCATTGATAGCGATTTCATCGCTCCGGTAAAAGCCCCGGCGATGAAGGCCTTTGCCATCGCCGCAATGCTGCACATTATGGCCGAACCATTGCCACGATTAGTGGCTTAGGGTTTCCTTAACAAGTCCATAACAATGGTAGGAACAAGCCACGAGGGATTCTAGGTAGCGGGGAACTTATTCGGACGGGGGGAAGCATTGGCCCGGCGACACTTTGGCATCGACACGGCGGCCTGTGCCTTTGCGGGCACGCTTGTGCTTGCGTCCGCTGCCGCAGCGGCCCCGTCGCCTCCCCAAAAACCGCTTTCGCACGTGCCACTGCCGCGACCGCGACCACATATTGCCGTCGTGCACGCGCCCGCGCAGACCCACTCACCGGTTGGCGAATTCCGCACCGCCTCGATCGGTCCGTCACAGGCCCCCACCCACGGCGAGCCGGCGTTTACGCCAAGCGCCGCGATCTCGGAAAGCGATCTCGCGTCCGTCAAGCAGGCGATTGAATTCGCCCGCCGCGGCAAATCCAACGACGCCACCGAGATCGAGGGTCGCATCGAGGACCCGCTCGTTCGCAAGCTGGTCGAATGGGCGATCCTGCACAGCGACGAAAACAACGCCAATTCTTCGCGGTATCGCGCGTTCAACGCGGCCAATCCGAACTGGCCGAACGTTCCGCAGTTCCAGCGCAAGGCCGAAGCCATGCTGTGGCAGGAGCACGCTGACCTCGCGACCGTCCGCGCCTATTTCGGAAACACCCCCGCCTCGGTCAAGGGCCGCCTCGCGCTCGGCCGCGCGCTTCTCGATCAGGGTGACCAAAGCGCCGCCCAGGCCATGATCCGTGGGCCGTGGCGGACCGAACCGCTGTCGCATGAGCTCGAGGAGCAAATGCTTCAGACCTTCGGCGGACTGATCACACGGGCCGACGAGAAGGCCCGCATGGACCGCAGGCTTTACGCCAACGATCACGATGCCGCCCTGCGGTCCGCGCAGCGGCTCGGCGGCAACGATCCCGCGATCGCCAAGGCGCGCATCGCCGTCAACGAGAAGGCGAGCAATGCCAAGGCGCTGCTTGATGCGTTGCCGGCGGACGTGCAGCACGATCCGGGCGTGATTTTCAGCCGCATCCAATGGCTGCGCCGTGGCGACAAGATCGCCGAGGCGGCAGCCTTGATGATGGCGGCACCGCGCGATGCCGCCCAGATCCACGACGTCGACGAATGGTGGATCGAACGCCGGCTGCTGGCGCGCAAGCTGCTCGACACCGGCGATGCCACCGCCGCCTACCAGATGGCGCGCGATGCCGCGCCACCGGCCAAGGAAAACTATCGGGTCGAGCACGAGTTCACCGCCGGCTGGATCGCGCTGCAATTCCTCAACGATCCGGCGCTCGCGGCCCAGCATTTCGCCCGCATCGGCAACGGCGTCACCAATCCGATCGCGCTCGCGCGCGCAGGCTACTGGCGCGGCCGTGCCGCCGAGGCGATGGGCAGGCACCAGGAGGCGCGCAGCCACTACGAGCAGGCAGCGCGCTACAGCACCGCCTATTACGGACAACTCGCTCGCGCCAAGCTCGGCCTGTCCGAGATCGCGATCGCCCCATCGCCGCTTTCGGCGGCGGAGCGGCACGCTCCGTCCGGCCGCAGCGAAGTGGCTCGGGCGGTGGAAATCCTCTACGCCGTCAACGAGCGCGACCTCGTTATTCCGATCGTGGCCGATCTCGGGGAGCGCAGCCAGGACATCGCGACGCTCGCGGCGATCGGAGAGGTGGCGACCCATTATGAGGATGCCCGCGCGGTGCTGCTGGTCGGCAAGGCCGGCCTGGGCCGCGGCCACGCTCTCGACCATTATGCGTTCCCGACCTTTGGTTTGCCGCGCTATTCCGCGATCGGCCCGGAGGTCGAGCCCGAGATCGTCTACGCGATCGCGCGCCAAGAAAGCGCGTTCAATCCGAAAGACCGGTCTTCCGCCAACGCGATCGGACTGATGCAGGTGACGCCCGCGGCCGGACGTGAAATGGCGCGGAAGTTCAACGTCAGTTACGACGAGAAGCGCCTGATCCACGATCAGGTATACAACATGCAGCTTGGCGCCGCCGAGCTCGGCGATGTCATCACCGGCTATCGTGGCTCCTATATCCTTGCCTTCGCAGGCTACAATGCGGGCCGCGGACGGGTGCGCGAATGGCTTGAGCGGTACGGCGATCCGCGCGACCCGAATGTCGATCCGGTCGATTGGGTCGAGCGGATTCCGTTTTCGGAAACCCGCAATTATGTCCAGCGCATCCTGGAAAACATCCAGGTTTACCGCGTCCGCTTCGGGGGAAGCTCCCGCCTTATGATCGAAGCCGACATCCATCGCGGTGCCGGCACCGAGTAAGCGCGACATGTTCCGAGTTGCCGTTCCGCCCTGCCCGCCGGTTCCGAGACATCGACACAACGGTCGAAAGGTCCGTGCAATCCCGCGACCATTGATTTATTGAAAGCTCGGCGAACCAAACGAGCAACATCATGCCCGGAAATGGCTTTGAAAGCAGATTCATCACGGCACCCGACGGCCTGCGGCTGCATTTGCGCGATGGCGGCGACCGCAATGCGCCGCGCCGGCCGGTCATTTGCCTTCCGGGGTTGTCCCGCAATGAGCAGGATTTCGAAACCCTTGCTGCGGCCCTCGCCGGTGACGTCGCGGCGCCGCGCCGGGTGATTGCTATGGATCTCCGCGGCCGCGGCCTATCGGACCGCGACCGCAATCCGGATAACTACGCGATCGAGGTGGAGGCAGACGACGTGATCGCGGTGATTGCGGCCGTGGAGGCAGCACCCGCCGTGATCATCGGCACGTCTCGCGGCGGCCTTGTCGCCATGGCGCTCGCGGCAAAGCGGCCCCGCGCCATCGCCGGCGTGGTGCTCAACGACGTCGGTCCCGTGATCGAACCCAAAGGGATGATGCGGATCAAAGGATATGTGGGCAAGCTCCCGGAGCCGCGCAGCTTCGAGGAGGGCGCCGAAATCCTGCGGCGCACGTCCGACGCGCAGTTCCCAAAGCTTGAAGCCGCCGACTGGTTGGTGGCGGCGAAACGCAACTGGCGCGAGGTCAACGGGCGGTTCGTCACCACCTACGATCCGGCGATCGCAAAGTCGCTGGAAGATGTCAGCCCGGACAAGCCTCTCTCAACCTACTGGAAGAATTTCGACGCGCTCGGCCAGATGCCGGCGCTCGTCATCCACGGCCTCAATTCGGATATCCTGAGCCCGGAGACGGTGCGGGCCATGCAGGCGCGCCATCCCGACATGGACGTCTACGAGGTGGCTGACCAGGGCCACGCCCCGCTTCTCGACGATCAGGCGTCGATTGCGCGGATCGCTACCTTCGTGGCGGAATGCGACGCGCTGTATGAGTGATGGCGCAACGTCAGGATGCTCGGGCGAGTATTGCTGTGCGGCTTTTCCGGGAGACAATCATGGCCCCGACATCTCGGCCCAAGCCCTCCCGCATGAAGGTGCGGAAGCGTCGCGAGCGTCTCCGCAAACAAGGCCTCCGTCCGAATTCAGATTTGGGTGCCGGACGTCCGTTCGCGCGCCTTCCGGTCCGAAGCGCATCGTCAGTCGCTGGCCGTGGCCGCCAAAACGCTCAGGCGCGCGACGAGCAGGCCTTCATTGATGCGGTATCGGACCGGGGCGATGAATGTGGCGACACCCGGCATGGACGATGCGGGCAACTCGCGCCACCCGTCATAATCGTGTCTGCTGCAATCCGCGCCGCGTGCCCCGCTAAACCCGTGCCGCGCCCCTCGCCTTCGCCTGCTGGATCGTCTCCCACACCCGCAGCGGAGTCGCCGGCATGTCGATCTGCTCGACGCCCAGCGGTCGTAACGCATCGATCACCGCGTTGATGACCGTCGGCGGTGCCCCGATGGTGCCGGATTCGCCAATGCCCTTGACCCCGATCGGATTGGTCTTGCAGGCCACTTCCTCGAGCGCCGCCTCGACGTTCGGCAAATCGACGGCGTGGGGCATGGCGTAGTCCATGAAGCTGCCGGTCAGCAGTTGCCCGCTGTCGCGATCGTAGATGTGATGCTCCATCAGCGCCTGGCCGATGCCCTGCACCACGCCGCCCTGGATCTGGCCGCGGACGATCATCGGATTGATGATGCGGCCGAGATCGTCGACCACGTGGTAGCGGTCGATCGTCACGGTGCCGGTCTCCGGATCGACCTCGACCTCGCAGACATGTGAGCCGTTGGGATGACTCGGCGGGTTCGCACTGAAGCTTCCGGTGGACTCGAGGCCAACGCCGAACTTATCGGTCAGCGGCCCCATCGGCGCGTAGGACGCCTTGGCGACATCGACAATCGAAATCGTCTTGTCGGTGCCGGAGACGCGATACAGGCCGTCCTTGAACTCCATGTCGCCGGCATCCGCCTCCATCATGGCAGCCGCCAGCCGCTTGCCTTTTTCCACGATGGTGTCGGCGGCGGCCTTGAGCGCGTTGCCGCCGACCACCATGCTGCGCGCCCCATAAGTGCCGCGCCCGATCGCGACCTGCGCGGTGTCGCCCTGGACGTAGCGGATCGATTCAAACGGCACACCGACCCACTCGTGCACCATCTGCGCGAATACCGTGGCGTGCCCTTGGCCGTGCGAATGGGTCCCGCCGAAGACAGACAGGGTGCCGCCCGGATCGAACCGCAGGTCCATGCGCTCGTTGAAGATACCGCCGAATTCAATATAGAAGCTGACCGCGCGTCCACGCAGTTTGCCGCTTTTTTCCGATACCTCCTTGCGGGCCGCGAACCCCTTCGGGTCGCTCGAACTCGATACACTTGTCCATCAGACGCTGGAACTCGCCGCTGTCATAGACCCAGTGCGTCGGGGTCGTGTAGGGCAGTTTATCCGGCGCAATGAGATTGCGGCGACGGATTTCGGCCGCGTCCATTCCGATCACATGGGCCGCGCGCTCGATCAACCGCTCCATGAAATAGGCGGCCTCGGGCCGGCCGGCGCCGCGATAGGGTCCGCTCTGCGAGGTGTTGGTGAACAGGCCCTGCGACATGATGTGCATGGTCTGAATGTCGTAGGCCTGCGGCACGAACCGCAGCGAAAACGCGCCTGCCGCCAGCGCCGCGCCGACGAAATAGGCTCCCATCTGGAACAGGCTCTTGCTGCGCAGGGCCAGTATCTTGCCGTGTTCATCGAGCGCGAGTTCGCCAAAATAAACCATCTCGCGGCCGTGGTGATCGGTCTGCATGCTCTCACTGCGGGTCGCGACCCATCGCACCGGCCGGCGCAGCTTGCGCGAGGCCCACATCACCAGCCCATCGTCGGGGAACGGGCCGCCTTTGAGCCCGAAACCGCCGCCGACGTCGGGTGAAACGACGCGGATGTGGTTCTCCGGCACGTGGAAGATATGAGAAAGCTCCATCCGGACGCCGTGCGGATTTTGTGAGGCGGTGTAGAGCGTGTAGAAGTCGTCGGCGGAATTGTAATCGCCGATGGCGACGCGGGGCTCCATCGATACCGGCGACAGGCGGTTGTTCTCGACCCTGAGCTTCACCACGTGCTTGGCCTTGGCGAAGGCCGCGTCGGTCGCCTCTTGGCTGCCGAACATCAAGCGAAACGCCACGTTTCCGTTGGGGTTGTCCTCCCATACCTTCGGCGCGCCTTCCTTCGCGGCATCTTCCAAATTCGTCACCGCCGGCAGCGGCTCATAATCGACGGCGACCAGCTCGGCGGCATCGCGCGCCTGGGCGAGCGTCTCGGCGACCACGAAGGCGACGCGGTCGCCGATGCAACGAACCGTGTCGGCGACCAGCATCGGCAGGAAGGTGCGGTGTCCCTTGGGGGCACCGAAATCCTCAGGCATCAGGTGCGACGTCATGGCGCCCAGCGTTTCGGCCACCACGTCGGCGCCGGTGAGCACGCAAAGGACGCCCGGCGCAGCCTTGGCTTTGGACACGTCCACGCGCTTGATGCGGGCGTGCCCATGCGGAGACAGCACCGTCACGCCATGGCATTCGCCCGGCAGCCTGATGTCATCGACGTAACGCCCCTGCCCGAGCAGGAAACGCTGATCCTCGACGCGGCGCACCGCCTGTCCGATTCCGAATTTGGCCATTGTTTATCCTGTTGCCGATTGATTGGTCTTGCGGAGATCCCCGACGATCTCCGGTGCAGCACACACGATAGCAGCCGGGACTCGCTGCATGCCTGGATGATAGCTCCGAATATGGTGGTGAAAAGACCATGTCGCGAGGAAGCTGAAACGAGGGTCTGTCCGGCGGTGATACGCCGGAGAGGTTTGCGCAGGCTTCGATCAGACAATTCTGCGACGCTAGTTCCCGGGCAATCGGGTTCGGGGCACGCAGAGCCTTATTCCCCGCTGCAGAGCGCCAGCGGGTCGTCGCTGACCGCAAGCCACGCTTGGGTCAAATACGCCTTGCTCATGTCGTCGGGCGCGCCGGCGCCACCCAACCCAGCCGGGTTCGAGCGCATTGGCACGCACCATCGGCCAAAGACGGGCGACCGCGAAGGCGAGTATCACGTCGCGGAGCTTGCGATGTTGGTACGATGCTGACAGCGTGCGTGGCCGGCGCAGGTATCGCCCAGGTCATGGCGTTGGGGATCGAGGACCTGATCCGGGAGAAGCGATTGGTCGATCTTTTCCCGGACTGGCCTGACGAGTTGTTTCAGCTCTTCGCAGTACATCCCTCGCGCCAGTACGTGCCGGCGAAAGTTCACGCCTTTATCGCGTTTTGTATGGAGGCTACATCAAGATGACGTGCGAAATATCTGGGCTCGTTTCGTCTCGGCGTGAGACGCAGGCAACAGCCGGCAGCATCCCGCCGTGGTTCGGCACGGACGGCGTCGATGTCTGAGGTGCCGCCGGACCCGATGGAGCGCCGCGACCTGGTCGGATACGGCAACGCCCCGCCCGATCCGAAATGGCCCGGCGGGGCGCGGATCGCGGTGAATTTCAATCTCAACTATGAAGGCGGCGGCGAGTCCACGTTGGCAAACCAGGATGCCGTATCCGAAGGAATGCTCAACGACATCGGTGTCCCGGCCAAGGCGGGCGTGCGCGTCCCGTTGGTCGAGTCGGCATTCGAGTACGGCAGCCGATCGGGCGTCTGGCGCGTATTGCGTGCTTTCAGCGAGTTCGACGTCAAGGTCAGCGTGCTCGGCGTCGTGCGGGCGCTCGAGCAGAACCCATCGGCGGTCGCGGCCTTTCTGGCGCATGGGCACGAGATCGTCAGCCACGGCTGGCGATGGATCGACTATTGCGAAATTCCGGAGTTCGTCGAGCGCACGCACGTCGCGCTGGCGGTCGCAGGCATCACGCGGCTGACCGGCGAGCGACCGCTCGGCTGGATGACGGGGCGCCCTGGCCCCCACACGCGGCGCCTTCTCGTGGAAGAGGGTGGCTTTCTCTACGACCGCGATTCGCTGGCCGACGAACTGCCCTACTGGCTTCGCGTTTCGGGGCGCGCCCACTTGGTCATTCCGTATTCGTTCGAAACCAACGACAACCGGTTCAACGAGAATTCCGGATTCGCCACCGCGGATCAGTTCTTCACCTACCTGCGCGATGCCTTCGACGTGCTCTACGCAGAGGGGGCAGCCGCGCCCAAGCTGCTCTCGATCGGACTGCATGACCGCCTGATCGGTCGACCGGCCCGCATCGGCGGGCTGCGTCGCTTTCTGGAGCACCTAAGAAAGCACGACCATGTCTGGGTGTGCCGCGGCATCGACATCGCCCGACATTGGCATCAGATGTTCCCACCGCCAGGTGCCGACCGTTCGTAGGAGCGGCGCACGCTCATTACCGGGTGCTGCCGCTTCGGTTACCGTGCAACCCGTTGGGGTCGATATGACGGATCCCCCCGTGTGAAAGTTCCGATATGTCCGTATCCCCCGTTCGATTGACCAGCTTGGCCCATGGCGGTGGCTGCGGGTGCAAGCTCGCGCCGTCGGTCCTGCATCAACTTCTCGCCGGCCAACCGGAAACCACCGCATACGCACAGCTTCTTGTCGGCACGGAAACCGGTGACGACGCGGCCGTCTGGCAGATCGACGACCATCACTGCATCATCGCCACCACCGACTTCTTCATGCCGATTGTGGATGACCCGCGCGATTTCGGTCGCATCGCCGCAGCCAACGCCTTGTCGGACGTTTATGCCATGGGTGGCAAGCCCATCATGGCGCTGGCCATTTTGGGAATGCCGCTGGACAAGCTGCCAGTGGAAACGGTGCGCGCGATTTTGCAAGGCGGTGCCTCCGTCTGCGCGGAGGCGGGCATCCCGGTCGCCGGCGGGCATTCGATCGACGCTCCCGAGCCGATCTACGGCCTCGCCGTGATCGGGCTTTGCGATCCCGGTAATATTCGGAGGAATTCCGGCGCCCGCCCGGGGGACGCGCTGATCCTGACCAAGGGCATCGGCATCGGCGTTTATTCGGCGGCGTTCAAGAAGGAGGCATTGCCGGCTGAAGCCTACGCCGAGATGATGGCGTCGGCGACCCTGCTGAACCGAGTTCGGCCATACGCTGGCGCAGGATGCGGACGTGCACGGCATGACCGATGTGACCGGATTCGGCTTGCTCGGCCATGGCCTCGAACTGGCACGCGGCGCCGGTGTCGGCCTGGATATCGGTTACGAACGCATCCCGTTTCTTGCGCAGGCAGAATCGTTGGCGCAGTCCGGATACGCCACCGGTGCGTCGGGTCGCAATTGGGCAAGCTATGGCGAAGGAGTCGTTTTGCCGCCTGAGTTTCCGATGTGGCAACGCACCCTGCTCACCGATCCGCAAACCTCGGGCGGCCTGCTGATCGCGTGCGCGGCGTCGCGCGCCGAGTCGATCCGGGCTCTCATCGAGGCCGCAGGCTATCCACGTGCCCGTATCATCGGATCGGTGACGTCCGGAGACCCAGTCATTCGGATGAACTGACCGGTTCGCAGGGCGCCGGCGCAAAAGAGCCAACCCCGTTGAGACGGGCTCGCCGCCCCATTCGAATTTCAACTCCGAACGTCAGACCCGGGGCAGCTCCCGCGCTCGACCTCAGACCTCCAAGGACCAATCCCCGCTCGCGGGAGCCGCGCAACCTGATCCGAAACACGCGTCATGTTGGATGACTACATTGGTTCGGGGATTGCGAATTCCAGCCTGTGAGTTTGTCGGCGCTGCTCCCAACGCATTGGTGCGCTTCGCTGGTTTTTGTAAAGGCGCCCTTTATCCTTGAGATGGTAACTGGGGGATTCGACGTGATGCCTACCGCGGTATTTCTTTCGCAGCTCCGTCCCTGGCTCAGCCGTCATCGAGTGCTATTCGCGCTTGCGCTCAGGATGACGATAGCGGCGTTGGTGTCCCTTGCGCTTGCGCAGATCTTGAGGATTCCGCTGCCCCTATGGGCGGTATTGACGGCCCTCATCGTGACGCAGATGAGCGTCGGGAGGTCGCTGAAGGCGACGATCGATTATCTTGCCGGGACCCTCGGCGGTGCGATTTATGGCGGAGCCATTACCGTGCTGATTCCGCATTCGAATGAAATCGCACTTCTTGCGGTGCTTGCGCTCTGCATCGCTCCGCTTGCCCTCATCGCCGCCGTAAACCCGAGCCTGAACGTCGCTCCGATCACCGCGGTCATCGTATTGCTGGTTCCTACGATAACCCATGTCACTCCGATCGCCTCGGCATTCGATCGCTTGCTCGAGGTCGCGCTCGGAGGCGTCACCGGCCTCGTCGTTTCCTTTCTCGTGCTGCCATCGAGCGCCCATGTGTTGGCCCTTGAGTCCGCAGCCCGCGCGCTCGACCAGATGGCGCGAGCGCTCGGCGACCTGCTCGCGGGCACAACCCAGGGCCTCGACGTGGATTCGCTCCACCGTATCCAGGACGGCATCGGCGATGCCTTGATACATTTGCGCGAAGTCAGTGCCGAGGCCGATCGTGAACGTGCCGCACATCTCGTCAGGGGCCCCGACTCGACGGCGCTATTGCGCACGCTGCTCCGACTGCGCCATGACCTGGTCATGATTGGAAGAGCCGCTACAATGCCCCTGCCCGAGGTCTTCCGGACGCGGCTTCAATCTCCGCTGTCGCAGATCGCATCGGCGATTGCCGATTATCTGCGTGCCGGCGGAGCCGCGCTGCTGGCACGTCGGAATCCGCCACCGCTTGCGGCCGCGGAAACGGCCCTCAATGCCTATGCGGCCGAGCTCGCCGCGATTCGGCGCGAGGGTTTGACGCGAAGCCTGTCCGAGGAAGGCGCGGAACGCCTGTTTGCCCTTGCGTTCGCCCTTGAGCAGCTGCGCGAAGATATCAGGGACCTCGAATGGTGCGTCGCCCAATGGGGCTAAGCAGGCCCTTCCTGGCATTTTTGCGCTGATAACCTATGGCGGTGCGCCAAAGTGAAGGATTGCCAGGGGTCGCGTCGCCCAGCCGGGATTTGCGGTACCGGATTATCGCGACACCCGCTCCTCCCCCGGGCGTCGCGAGTTGTGCAGGTTCTGGGCCGGCAGCGGTGCGCTGTCGGCCCTTTTTCGCTCTCACGAATTGACGCGGTGTTCCTCTTGTCGGTGCGTGCAGCACCGCTTCGGACTGCCTCGCCGCCACCGACGGTATTGAGCGACAGATCGTCCAGGCTGTAACCGAGGTCGCAGATCATCGCGAACGTCCTGATCCGCAGCAACGGATTGAGCGCTGAATTCATTGCTTGGTCGCAGACGGCGGCTGCACGGTTCAGAACAGGCGTTGGCGGCGGTGCGTCACGGCAGGCCGCGGGAGCGCACGCCGCCAGATTTGGATCGGCGTGCCGCGCTTGGGCGAGGCTGTCATTACCAAAAACTGGAATAACGCGCGGGGTTCGTTGAACCCTAGAGACACGCGCTTAGACCAACAGCGGAAGGAAACACCGGTAGGAGCGGCCATGTCGCCTCGCACATCGATATTCACCCTCGTGGCGATCGCGACGGCCGGCGGCACGGCTCTTGCTCCTACAATCGTATCCGCCTTCGGCTTCCGGGGTACTCCGCTAAAGCGCCCTGCCACAACGCGCACTTGTCGCATCAACTGGCATTATGCACTTGGAGTAACGTTCCTTCACCTTCTGGCCTTGCTGGCATTCGTTCCATGGCTATTCAGTTGGAGCGGCCTCGCGCTGGTGTTCATTGGCAACTACTTGTTTTGCTCAATAGGAATTGGCGCCGGATACCATCGCTGCCTGACGCATCGCTCCTTTCGCTGTTCGAAACGGTTCGAGCACATGTTGGCAATTCTGGGCGTCTGCTCACTGCAAGATACACCTTTGCGGTGGGTGGGCATCCACCGCATGCATCACCAACACGCTGACCGCGACTCTGATCCGCACTCTCCGCTCGCAGCATTGCTGTGGGGACATATTGGGTGGTTGTTCATTGTGAACACCCAATTCGAGCAGGTTCTGTCTTACGAACGATACGTGCGCGATCTTGTCCGAGACCCGCTTTACCGTTCACTCGAACGCAATGCGCTTTGGTTGTTCATATACGTAGGACATGCGGCTGCGATCTTCGTTGTTGGATTTTTCATTGCCCGGCTTTGCACCGGGGAAACGTCATCTGGCGTGCAATTTGGCCTGAGCCTGCTGGTATGGGGAGTGTTCGTGCGCACGGTCTATTCATGGCACGTCACCTGGGGGGTGAATTCGGTTGCTCACCTGTGGGGATATCGCAACCACGAGACCAACGAAAATAGCCGGAACAACTGGGTGATCGCCTTGGCGACCAACGGCGAGGGCTGGCACAACAATCATCACGCGGATTCGCGTTGCGCGGCCCACGGCTTTCATCATTGGTGGGAAATCGATGTGACCTACCTGACGATCCTCGTATGGGAGCGTTTGGGACTAGCTTGGGGCGTATCGAAGCGTCGCGGCAAGAACGCGGTGCGCGGCCCGACCGCTGAACCCGCGCAAGCACCGAGTGGATGATGGAGCGGGCTCCGGCACCTCTGCGAGACCAGCCGCAAGGGGCACTCGATCCCGATGGAGAAGCTGGACAGCCTGGTCGCGGAGCACATCGCAGATCGGCTCCTTCAGCCGAAGAGGCTCAAGGAGGCTCCGGTGTCCGTTCCCGACCGCCGCAGTCCGCATCATCAGCCTGAAGAGCAATCTGCGTCGGACGCTCACCGCCGTCGGCGCATCACCGGCTACGGCCGCAGTTCGCAGTTTTGTTCTGAACTGGCGGAGACGGAGGGATTCGAACCCTCGATACGCCTTGAGAGCGTATAACGGTTTAGCAAACCGCCGCCTTCAGCCACTCGGCCACATCTCCGCAGGCGCTCCATATGCCCCAGACCAGCCGGGCTGGCAAGCGCGGATGCGGAGGACGTACGCAGGCCGTGTCAGTGCTTGAGCCAGGCGCGGGCGGCGCGCTGCGCCTCGGAGATCTCCTGGTCGCTCATCTGCGTGGCGATTTCGCGCCGCAGCCTGACCGCTTCCCCGTTGCCGCGCATGGCGGCAAGATTGAACCATTTATGCGCCGACACGTAGTCGGTCGGCACCTCGGCGCCGGTCGAATACATCATGCCCAGACGGAAGAACATGTCTCCCGACGCTTCGCCGAAGCTGCCGTTTTCGATTGCCGCGAGTTCAGTACGTCCCATTTTGGCCTCCCCGGCCATGTGCGCTGCGCCGCGATGGGCGCCGCAGATTTTGTCACCCACTCCCGTTCCGGAGTGACGCGATCATGGGGGGAAAATTTGAATTGTGCTTTAAGCAGCGCGATGAATTGACCGTGAATCGCGCCAAAGCGCGGGCCCGCCGCAACCTGTCGTTAAGCACGTCAAGCCCTGTAAAATAAGGCTTTGCGGCTTTCGGTGACCGGGCGCTAACCGTTCCGCTTGAGGGTGAGCTAACTATCCTGGGAGTTGCCGGATAGTCTCGGGGTCGCCTACACCTGCCGCCGGGCGCGTCGATCGAACCGGACGGCGCGCACGGCGGGAAAGTCGGCGAGGTCCTGCCCCCTGCCGCTTGTAGGGCCGCACCAGCCGACGCTGGCGACGGAGTAGGCGCCGGCGAGGAACGCGCGATCCGCAAGCGGGAAGCCTGACGCTCAACCTGGTCAGCTTATGCCGGGCCGCTTGCGCCGCCTATCGCCGCCAGGGTCGTCAGGCTGGCCTCGGCCAGTTCGGCGTTCAGGTTGCGGCGGAAGTTTGCAGCTTTGGATACGATTGGTTCGCCGATCCAATCGCGAAGTACAAGATACAACTGAGAACGGCCGCAGCCATACACCAAGTCGAAACGTACACTGCGTTCATCGCAATAAAAGTGATGAGAAACGCAATGCCGACAACTACTCCGAAAAACTGCACCATCCGACGGCTTGAAACAAGAGCTGATCCAATTGCGACGAACGCATATGCAAATCTGACCCACGTCGGAGTTCCGGCAGACAGAGGCAGGGGCTGGTACCGAAGCGAATGCCCCTCAACGGTCACTTGGATTTCGGTCCATACAAAAAATAATTTCCAGAGAAAATAGACAACCAAGGCGAAGCCAAGCGCAACAAAGAGCCAGAGTATCCGTCTTCTTTGGCTCGAATATTCGGCCGTTAACGAAGCAATGGGCGCAGCAAACGGCCAGAATAGGATCGCGATGGAAAAATAAAGCGTCCGCCAGATCGAGCCTTCGGAATCGTCCAGGCTGATCCACACCATGCCTTCAATAATTTGATGGAGTCCAAAAGCAATCGGAAAGAATGCGAACACCAACATATCACGCTTGTTGATCGCCTTACGAACGGTGAAGCATCCTCCACCCAAAAGAAGACACCCAACGGTGAAACTTGCTTCCGGTGAAAAGCACATCAAATCCCCCCGGACAAACTCCCCAAGACTCGCGTATCACGCCCGCGTGATCCTTCGATGACGCATGACCGCCATCCCTGCAGCCTACCGGCGGAGGATTTTGCAATGAAACCTCTTCCGCGTGCCGAATAGACTCGACGCCATGTCCGTCCAAACGCGAACAAGTGGGCGGCCTGCTTTCGAAGGCGGCGGCAGTGTTGGACAGGTGGTCGCGCGCCGGCGCCGCTGAGCCGGCGAGGTCAACGGCTTGCCCTCCTCGATGACATGCACGGTGAGAACCTCAACTGCGCTTGCCATCGTGCAGCCAACGTGTGGAGCACCCACCGGTATCTGGACCGCATCTCTTGAATGCCAGGTCCGGATGGCCTGCGACCTTCAGAACGATTTCCCCTTCAAGACATAAGCGTCTTCCACGCCGCGATGGGTATGGCGTCAACGCAGAGCCTTGTCACTGCCGACGCACAGGCTCGCCGCGCTTCTCGAAGTGAACCGTTCGGCTCCCAAGGCCGACTGATGGACGGGGGCAAACGGGGGAAACTCACATGGCGCTGCAATGGTCGGGACCATCTTCAAGTTTGTAATCCCGCCAAGTTCGAAGTCGGCCCAGGCACTCTACAGCGCATCAAGGCCAAATTGGAATCGCGACGGAAGCAACCTGTAATGTCGTCGAAGGAAAGCGAAATCCGCCGGCAGCTTCGCAGGGCACGCACCGAGGCATGGGTAGCCGACCTTGCTCCCGTCATCGCAGAGTTACAGGCGGCCGGCGTAACGTCGCCACGGGGCATTGCGGCGGCGCTCAATGAAAAGGGTATCCCTACCGCGAGCGGCGACGGCGAATGGCAGGCGGTGCAGGTTGGCCGGGTGTTGGCACGGCTCGACGCGGCGGCACGGTAAGCGCCGCCGACGCCTGCCGTTACCGGGCGCGCTGGTCGAACCGCACGGCGCGCACGGCGGGGTCCTTGATATCGACATGGCGCGCCGCTTCGACCGCACACCGGTGCCGCGCTGGACGGCCGAGCGCGCCATCATGGCGTCGAACCAGTGCCTGAGGTGGGGAAACTCGGCGAGGTCCTGCCCCTGTCGCTTGTGAAGACGCGCACAGCCGATGCAGGCGATGTCGGCAATGGAATAGGCGCCGGCAAGGAGCGCGCGGTCCGTGAGCCGTGCATTCACGGCGGCGTAAAGGCGGCGCATTCGTTGGTGTAGTATTCGATCGCATAGGCGACCGGCTCCGGCGCGTGTTGGCGGAAATGATCGGCCTGCCCCGCCATCGGCCCAAGACGGGCCGTCTGCCACATCAGCCATTCCTCGACCTCGACCCGCGCACGCTCCTCGGCCGGATAGAACCGGCCGGTCTTGCGCCCGAGATCGGCGGGGGAAACTCTACTCTTCAGACCCGGGCGCGGGCGCGATACGGCACCGGACGCGACGCGCCCAGGTTCTTGGCGCCCAGGTTCTTGGCGCGAAGGCTTTCCGCGCGAAGCTTTGGGTCGGGGCGATTTGGAGGGGGAAGGTTTGCGGGCCATGGCGGTTGCCGGCATGTCACGGCGGCACATCGCCGACGCCCAGTAACACGAGGCGTCGGCGAGAGGTCCAAGGCGCAAAACCCTTCAACGGTTGCCCGCTGACCAGGTGGCGCGATCTTTGCGCCATCTGCCCCGAGCGGATCCAATTTGCACTGGCCGCTTGGGAGGCCCAAGCCTCAGTCTCGCCGACGCCCTCCGTCGCCGACCCCGGCGTCATCTCCACCGACTGTATCGCAAGCTTGCGTTTCGCAGGCTTGCGCCTGATGTCGCCGGGTTGACCGTCAAGTCGCCGAACGGTTCGGAGCGAACCGCTCCGAAGTTTGCTACTTCTTCTTCTTCGCTACCTTGCGCTTCGCAGGAGCCTTCTTCTTCGCGGCGGGTTTCGCCTTCGTTGCCTTCTTCACCATGCTGCCCTCCTAGTTAACTAGATGGCGGTGTCGCATCAGCACCTACGCGGATCGTAGGCACTGCATTCCGATTACTACAGCAAAACGAAAAAAACAGCTTCTGCATTAAGGAAACGTGTACGACGAAGCGTCTCGCGCCGCAGCGCCGACGCTCTTCGCCATCGCCGACGACAATTCTTCGCGCCTTCTCGGCATCTCGCGTGCGTCGCGCACGCGTTCGCCGACGAATTGCAGAAATGCTTGTCAATTGGGCATTTCTTCAATGCACGAAAGTTTGTGTTGAGCAGCGCACAGCCCCCCTTGACAGCCTTTTTCGCAACGCGCGCGCGGCGCAAAATCGCGACGCGGGATGCTTTTTGGCGCCGCGAAAAAAATGTGAGCAACTCCCGTCCGATGACCCGCTTCGGCGCTCGCGCGAGCGGAAATCGCGCGAATCGGTGCCAACCGATTTGCAAAGTCGGTCCGCGATTCCGTCTTCGCAAGGTCTCGACAAGGCGCTCGCGAGCGACTGCATGGGTCCGATTCGCGCTCCGCATCGCTCAACACGACCGATTTTTTTGCGCGCGAGCGACGCGACAGCGCCTCGCTTCGCCGTGCCAAGCGACGCGGGTGGCGATCAGATGCCGAGCTTCGTGCGCAGCAAATCGTTCACCGCCTGCGGGTTCGCCTTGCCGCCCGAGGCCTTTATGACCTGGCCGACGAACCAGCCGAGCATGGCGGGCTTCGCCCTCGCCTGCTCCGCCTTGTCGGGATTTTTGGCGACGATGTCGTCCACCAGCTTCTCGATCGCCGATATCCGCTTGTTGCAACAGGCCTTGTTCATTCCGATCCAGCGGGGCATCTTCCCGCATTGACCGGTCCACTTGCCGAGGCAATCTCCCAATACTTGATCACTTCTTGGCGGATCTTCCCGAAATGGTGCCACTAGAAACCATCTTAAGTATCGCGGATTAGCCATGGGTCCCGTTGGTCCAAGCGCCGAGACCGACCACCCTGTATCCGACGATTGCCGCAACTGTTGGACCATCAGACTTGTTGGACCGCCGAACCAGCGAGACCTATTGGACCCGTTGGACCGCTTGGAACTATCGGACCGGTGGGACCTGCTGGGCCGGTCGGACCAGTCAGACCTGTTGGACCTGCTGGACCTGCTGGACCTGCTGGACCTGCTGGACCTGCTGGACCTGCTGGACCTGCTGGACCTGCTGGACCTGCTGGACCTGCTGGACCTGCTGGACCTGCTGGAGCAATTGCACCGGTTGGGCCCGTCGGACCGGTCCTATTTCTGCGACCAAGAATTTCGTTGATCACCCAATTTGCCGCGAGCTATCGGCTCCACTTCTGCACTCTCGACCATCTGTTCAAAGTAATCTGCGCTTTCCTTCTCGGCAACAGCACATCAGCTTCGTATGCCGCAAGCCCAGCTTTGTTGTGAACCGCGCCTTCTTCTCGTCCGGCAATTCGGGAAGCGCCCGCGGGGATTCCACGTAGTGCTCGGTCAATTCCAGCGGCAGCAGATCGGGATCCGGGAAATAGCGATAGTCGTGGGCCTCTTCCTTGTTGCGCATCGAGCGGGTCTCGTTGCGCCCAGCGATCATAGAGCCGCGTCTCCTGCTCGATCTCGCCGCCGTCCTCGAGTATGGTGACCTGGCGGCGAGCCTCGTGTTCGATCGCCAGCCCGACGAAACGGATCGAATTGACGTTCTTGATCTCGCAGCGGGTGCCGAGCGGATCGCCGGGCCGGCGCACCGAGACGTTGACGTCGGCGCGCAGGCTTCCCTTCTCCATGTCGCCGTCGCAGGTGCCGAGGTAGCGCAGGATGGCGCGCAGCTTGGTGAGATAGGCCTTGGCCTCTTCGGCCGAGCGCAAGTCCGGCTTCGACACGATCTCCATCAGGGCGACGCCGGAGCGGTTGAGATCGACGAACGACAGCGTCGGATGCTGGTCGTGCAGCGATTTGCCGGCGTCCTGCTCGAGATGGAGCCGCTCGATTCCGACGCGGATGGTCGCCGTCCGGCATGTCGACCGCGACCTCGCCCTCGCCGACCACCGGGGATTTGTACTGGCTGATCTGGTAGCCCTGCGGCAGGTCCGGATAGAAATAGTTCTTCCGGTCGAACACCGAGCGCAGGTTGATGCTTGGCATTGAGGCCGAGCCCGGTGCGCACCGCCTGGGCGACGCACTCCTCGTTGATCACCGGCAGCATGCCCGGCATCGCGGCATCGACCAGCGACACGTGGGAGTTCGGCGCGGCACCGAACGCGGTCGCGGCACCGGAAAACAGTTTAGACTTCGAGACTCACCTGGGCATGGACTTCCATGCCGATGACGACTTCCCAGTCGCCGGTCGCGCCCTTGATGAATTTGTTCGTAGCCGGAGCGTCCATTGCGGTGGTCCTGTTTTGTCTCACGCATCGCGCGGGCGACGGCATCGTCAAGGCCCGGCGCAATCCGCGGGGCGCCAGCGCTAATCCGCCTTCGCTGGGCTTACTCTTGATCATCGCCGCGATCATCGCCTTGCGCTCCGCCGCCGGCGCCCCGGTCGCGGCGCGTTTGCCGGCCGGGCGATACCAATAGCGCGCGTTATCCAAATCGCCTTCGGCGCGGTGGAGATAAGCATGGACCCAGGCACAGTCGGCGTCGTCATGGGCCATGACGATCTCATGCGCGGCGTTCCAGTCATCCTTCTCGGCCCACCACAGCGCCTGCAGCGCCGGCGGATAGTCCGATGGCGGTCGCCGTTTGGACAGCGACTGGCAAAAGGCCTCGCTCTTCACCACCATCGCTCCGGCCCAAATCGGCCGGCGGCGTCCTCGATCTTTCCGCCGAGGGCGAACAGGGTCTCCTCGTCGAACGGCCGACCGATCAGTTGCAGGCCGAGCGGCAGACCCGTCGCATCAAGGCCGCCAGGCACCGAAATGCCGGGAAGCCCCGCCATGTTGACCGTCACCGTGAACACGTCGTTGAGGTACATCTCGATCGGATCGGCGCCGCCCTTTTCGCCGATCGGCGAACGCGGCTGATGGCGTGGTCGGAGTCAGGACGGCGTTGACGCCGGCGGCAGAAGCACGTCCTCGAAGTCGCGCTTGATCAGCGTCCGCACCTTCTGCGCGCGCAGATAGTAGGCATCGTAGTAGCCTGCCGAGAGCACGTACGTGCCGATCATCACGCGGCGGCGCACCTCCTTGCCGAAGCCCGCCGCGCGGGTCTGCTTCGTACATCTCGATGATGTCGCGCCCGCGGCACGCGCAGGCCGTAGCGCACGCCGTCGTAGCGGGCGAGGTTCGACGAGGCCTCCGCGGGCGCGACGATGTAATAAGCCGGCAGCGCATATTTCGTGTGGGGCAGCGCTGATGTCGACGATCTCGGCGCCGGCGGCCTTCAGCCAATCGGCGCCGCGCCGCCACAGCGTTTCGATTTCGGCCGACATGCCGTCGACGCGATATTCGCGCCGGGATGCCGATCTTCATGCCCTTGACGGACCGCGTCACCGCCGCCTCGTAGTCGGGCACGGCGATGTCCATGGACGTGGTGTCCTTGGGATCGTGGCCCGCCATCGAGCGCAGCAAGATTGCGGCATCGCGCACCGTGCGGGCGAACGGGCCTGCCTGGTCGAGGGACGAGGCAAAAGCGATGATGCCCCAGCGCGAGCAGCGGCCGTAGGTCGGCTTGATGCCGACGATGCCGGTGAAGGCGGCGGGCTGGCGAATCGAACCGCCGGTGTCGGTGCCGATCGCGCCGAGGCAAAGTTTCGCGGCGACGGCGGCAGCCGAGCCGCCCGATGAGCCGCCCGGCACCAGCTTCGCGTTCGAGCCCCGGCGCCGCCATGGCGAGACCACCGGACCGAAGCAGGACGTTTCGTTCGACGAGCCCATGGCAAATTCGTCGTGGCTTGAGCTTGCCGAGCATCACGGCGCCGTCGCGCCACAGATTGGCGCCTGACGGTCAATTCATAGGTCGGCACGAAATTGTCGAGAATGCGCGAGCACGCGGTCGTGCGCACGTCCTTGGTGGCGAACATGTCCTTGACGCCGAGCGGCAGACCGGCGAGCGGCCCGCCTTCGCCTTCGGCGATGGCAGCGTCGGCGCGCTCCGCCATCGCGGGCGCGACTCCGGCGTTTCCAGCACAAAGGCGTTGAGCGCGCGCGCCGCTCGACGGCCGCGACATGGGCCTTGGTCAATTCGACGGCGGAAAACTCCCGCTTGCGCAGGAGATCGCGGGCCTGCGCAAGCGTCAGCGCGGTGAGGTCGCTCATTCCGAGCGCATCTCCTCGCAGACGGAAGGGATTCTTCGTTTCCGCCTTGGGCTCGGATTTGCGCTCGTCTTGGGCTCGAGCTTGGCCTCGGGCGACGGCGTTAGCCACGCCATCGGGCGTGACCGGCTGGCAGCTTGCCATCGGCACCGGCGCGCGCGCGTTCGCTTCCGCCACCATCTCGGCGAACCAAAGCGTATCCATTTCGCAAGCGAGGCACATCAGTCGCCCTCCTCTGCGACCGGCGCTCGGCCGGCGCGAACGGATCGTCACAGGTGAACTGGCGCAGCTCCCGTTTCGCGACCGGCGCCGACAGCGATGCGGCTTCTTGCGGGCGGATATCGATCGCCCACGCGGTCGGGGCCTTCTGGGCCGGGCGCCACAGCTTGCCGCCGGCCTTATTGAAATAGGCCACGTATTGCGCCGGAAACTCCTCGCATTCGTCGCACATTATTCCACCACCTTGGGCACCGCGAAATAGTGATCCTGGTCGCCGGCGCATTCCTGAGAATGTCGTCGGCGATCTCGCCGTCGGTGACCATGTCCTGTCGCATCCTCATCACCATGGGCGTGACCGAGGTCATCGGCTCGACCCCGATGACGTCCACTTCCAGCAGTTGCTCCACGAAAGCCAGGATGGAGTTGATCTCGCCCTTGAGGTGCTCGACCTCGTCGTCCTCCACCGCGATGCGCGCGAGATGGGCGATGCGCCGGACGGTCGCGCCATCGATCGACATGCCGCCGCCTTCCATCAAACCAACGCGATCAAGGCGCCATCCGTTCCAATGCGAACGAAAAGCGCTCCGCGACCGCCCCGACAGCCTATAGCAGAGCCTCTTTTGGCGCCGCAACCGCACAAAATCCGCCCCGCCCGGGAACCCGGAATACTTCAGGGCGTTAGCCGCTGCGGCCGTTGACCGGTCCGATGGCAGTGCCTATTGGTAAAAGCGCCTTTGCGCCTCCCGTTTTCCCCCAGGCGAGGACCTCATGTCCACTCTCATCAGCGTTCTGATCACCTTTGTCGTTATCATCCTGGTTCTCTATCTCGTTAACCTCTTGCCCATCGACGGCCGCGCCAAGCAGATCGTCCGCGTCATCGTGGTCATTATCGGCATCCTGTCGATGCTGCGATATCTCGCGGTCTTCTGATCCATTGCCGCCCGGCCGCGGCCGGGATTGCGCCGCTGACCCGGCCCGCGTTATGTCAGGGGCGGACGAACCGCAATGCCCCGCAATCCCCGCCTGGATCGCATCAATACTCCCGTCGACCTGCTGGACTATGAAATCGTCCAGGAGCAGGCCCTCGCGCTCGGACGGCTGGGCCGCGCGCTTGAGGCGGCGCTGGCGACGCTGCGGGCATTCGACGACGCGCATCCTGCGTCGAGCACGCCGCCAACTGAACGGCAGGCGCGGCGTGCCCTGGTGGACGCGGCCGGTCACGCGCTGTGGATGTTCGTGGTCCAGCGCGAGGCCTGCGGCCTGCGCGACAGCCGCGCCGTCATGCGCGACTACAAGGTCCCGCCCGGAAGTGCGAGCAAGATCGGATCGGGTCGTCATCGGACGCGTGCGGCAACCGGTGATCACTGACCGCATGCCTGCGCCTCGGCGACCGCGACGGCGGTCATGTTGACGATGCCGCGGGCCGTGACCGAGGGCGTGAGCACATGGGCAGGCTTCGCGGCGCCGATCAGGATCGGCCCGACCGGAAGCGCATCGCCTAGGACCCTGATCGCCTCGTAAGTGATGTTGGCGGCGTCGAGGTTCGGGAAGATCAGCACGTTCGCCTCGCCACTGAGCCGCGAATGCGGATATACGCGTCGCGCGTTCGCATCGCGTCCATGGCCGAGTCCGCGTGCATCTCGCCGTCCACCTGAAATCGACCTTCATATCGCGAATAAGTGCCGTCGCGCGCCGCATCTTCCGCGCCGACGGAGAAGTCGAAGCTGCCGAAATCGGAATGCGACACCAGGGCAATCTTGGGCTCGAGCCCGAACCGGCGCACATGGGCAGCGGCGAGCACCGCGGTTTCGGCGATCTCCTCGGCGGTCGGATCGGTCCGCACCTGGGTGTCGGCGAGGAAGAGTGTCCCTTGGTGGTGATGAGGAGCGACAGCGCGGCAAAATCCGACACGCCGCGTCGCGCACCCGATGATGTCGCGGATATGCCGCAGGTGGCCCATGAAGCCGCCTTCCACCCCGCAGATCGCGGTATCGGCGTCGCCTGCACGCACCATGCACGCAGCAATCATGGTCGCATTGGTGCGCATCAAGGTGCGCGCCGCATCCGGGCGTCACGCCCTTGCGACCGGCCGCCTCGATGTAGAGATCGACATATTGCCGATAGCGCGGGTCCTCCTGTGGATTGATGAGGATGAAATCCCGCTCGGGCCGGATGGCGAGGCCGAATTTTTTGAGCCGGGCCTCGATCACGGCGGGACGGCCTATGAGGATCGGCTTTGCAAGCCCCTCCTCCAGCGCCATCTGCGCGGCGCGCAGCACGCGCTCGTCCTCGCCCTCCGCATAGGCGACGCGTTTCGGATCGGTCTTCGCCTTGGCGAACAGCGGCCGCATGACGAAGCCGGAGCGGAACACGAAGGCGTTGAGGCGCTCGCGGTATTGCGTCGATGATCGGCGATCGGACGGGTCGCGACGCCGGATTTCATCGCGGCCTCGGCGAGCGCCGGGGCGATGCGCAGGATCAGGCGCGGGTCGAATGGATTCGGGATCAGCGACCCGGATCCGAACGTCGGCGCCTCGCCGCCGTAGGCACGCGCCGCGACCTCGGACGGGCGCTTCGCGCGCCAGCGCCGCGATCGCCTCGACCGCCGCGATCTTCATCGCCTCGTTGATCGAAGTCGCGCCGACGTCGAGTGCGCCGCGGAAGATGTAGGGAAAGCACAGGACATTGTTGACCTGGTTCGGATAGTCCGAGCGGCCTGTGCAGATCAGTGCATCGGGCCTCGCCTTCAGCGCCTCGTCCGGCATGATTTCCGGCGTCGGATTGGCGAGCGCCATGATCAGCGGCCGCTCGCCCATGCGCGCCGCCATCGCGGGCTTGAGCACGCCCGGAGCCGAGAGCCCGAGGAAGATGTCGGCGCCCTCGATCACCTCGGCGAGCTTGCGCTTGTCGGTCTTCTGGGCATAGATGCTCTTCCACCGGTCCATCAGCTTGGCGCGGCCCTCGTAGACCACGCCTTCGATGTCGGTGACCCAAATATTCTCGCGTCGCGCCGCCGAGCAAGACCAGGAGATTGAGGCAGGCGAGCGCCGCCGCGCCCGCGCCCGAGGTCACGATCTTGACGCGATCGAGCTCTTGCCGCTCAGGAACAGCGCGTTCTTGATGGCGGCTGCGACGATGATCGCGGTGCCATGCTGGTCGTCGTGGAATACCGGGATCTTCATGCGCTGCTGCAGCCGCGCCTCGACCTCGAAGCATTCCGGCGCCTTGATGTCCTCGAGGTTGATGCCGCCGAAGGTCGGTTCCAGCGCCGCCACGACGTCGACCATTCGGTCGACCTCCTTGGCGTCGATCTCGATGTCGAACACGTCGATGCCGGCAAACTTCTTGAACAGCACCGCCTTGCCTTCCATCACCGGCTTGCCGGCGAGCGGCCCGATATTGCCGAGGCCGAGCACCGCGCTGCCGTTCGTCACCACCGCGACGAGATTGCTGCCGGCCGTCAGCGTCGCGGCCTCGGCGGGATCGGCCGCGATCGCCTCGCAGGCGACCGCCACGCCTGGCGTGTAAGCGAGGGCGAGGTCGTGCTGCGTGCCGAGCGGCTTCGTCGACTGGATCGCGATCTTTCCGGGCTTCGGAATGCGATGATAGTGCAAGCGCGCTCGCCTTGAGATCATCCGACACGTTGGTGGCCACACCGCGACTCCCCTTATTGCCGCGCCACCTTAGCCGCAGGAGCGGTCCGCCGGAAACCCGCAATTCAATGCGGCGGCCGTGCACGGGACGCGGCGCTCACCCGAGACGGGTCATGGCGGCGCGGATTCTTTCCAGGAAAGCCGCGCGTTGCGCGTCCGTTGCGACGTTCAAATGATAGAGCGCGTGGTAGTCGACCCGAGCGCGGCGGTTGACGAACCAGCGCAGGTAGCGCTTGACGATCTTGCGCGGCGGATCGCCCATGACCAACGCCATCAGGCGCGGCCGCCCATAAGTCACGATGCCGGCGATGTGCCTGAGATTGCCGAGCATCGGCTTCACCCGCGCCGGGTCTGAAATGTCGAACGCCACGCCCGGCATGAACATGCGGTCGAAGAAGCCCTTGAGCATCGCCGGCATGCCAAAGCACCAGGTCGGAAATTGCACGACCAGTGCCTCCGCGGTCTTGAGCCGGGCGATGTAGTCTTCGAGCCCGGTCTGATTGCGGCTCGTATCATGGTAGTGCCGCCGGGCGTCCTCCGACAGTACCGGATCGAACCGGTCGGCGTAGAGGTCGATCAGATCGACCTCATGGCCCGCAGCCGCCAGCCCTTCGAGCGCCTTCGCCCGGATCGCGGCATGGAAGCTCTCCGGCAACGGATGGCAATAGAGATACAGCACGCGCATCCGCCGCCGGCCGCGGCTCTACCCCGCGACCGTGCTCCAGTTCGATGCCAGATTCTCCGCGCCACGCAGCGACAGCGCGAAGATCGTGTAGGTCGGGTTCGACGCGCCTGCGGTGGCGAAGATGCCGGGGCCGGCGACGTAGAGGTTCGGGATCTCGTGGGTCTGGCCGTAGCTGTTGACCACCGAGTTCGCCGCGCCGGTTCCCATGATGGTGCCGCCCATGAGGTGGATGGTCGGCTGGGCCGCGCGTCCTTGCCATACCTCTTTGGCGCCGGTCGCGTGTCGCGATCTTCAGGCCTTCCTCGAAATTCGCGTTCCACAGCGCCGCTTCGTTGTCGTCGTAATTGTGGATGATGCGGCCGAGCGGCATGCCGAACTCGTCCTTTTCGCTTGCGAGTTCGAGGCGATTCTCGATCTTCGGCTGCTCCTCGCCAAACGCCGTGATGCGGGTGCTGCCCTTGACGGCGCGCTTCATGAAGGCGTGCAGTTCCGGACCGAACAGGTCCGGCCGGGTGTTGGCGATGCCGCCGAGCCCGCTCACTTTGGTGGCCGAGCCCGCCGATGATGAAGGTCGAGCCGAACGCGCCTTTGTGCGCGGTCTTGCCATAGCGTTCGTAGGACATGAACTGGGCCCCGATGGTGCCCATGCGATTCTCCACGTCCTCGTCGAACATCGCGTTGGTGCCCGAGGCGAAGTGGGTCATGATGTATTTGCCGACGAGGCCGCTTGAGTTGGCGAGCCCTTTGGCATGCTTGTCGGTCGCCGAGTTGAGCAGGAGGCGCGGGTTCTGCGCCGCCCACGCGGCCACCACCACGACGGTCGCGGGCTGGACGTGCTTTTCATGCTGCCGGTCGTAATATTCGACGCCGGTCACGCGCGCCGCCGGACGCATCGGTGAGCACGCGCGTCACCGTGCTCCACGCCCGCACCTCGGCCCCGGCCTTGCGGGCATCGGACGAGAAACGTGACCAGCGGATTGGCGAGCGCCCCGATCGGACAGCCGACATGGCACCAGCCGTCATAGATGCAGGCCGGCGCGGCCCTTGAACTCGATCGAGTTCATGCCGACCGCTGCCGGCACCAGGCGGATGCCGGCGGCCTCGAAGCCCTTCAGCCAGACGCGCCCGTTCTTGAAGGTCTTCATCGGCGGCATCGGATAGGCTTGCCCCTTCGGCCGCCAGATCTCCTCGGCGCCGGCATCGCCGGACACCCCGATCTCCTGCGCGACCTTGTCGTACCAGGGCGCGACCTCCTCGTACGAGATCGGCCAGTCGTGGGCGCGATTGTGCTCGCTCTTGATGCGGAAATCGTTCGGCAGCAGGCGCGGGAAATTGGCGAAGTAGTGCAGCGCTGCGCCGCCCACGCCCCAGCCGCCCTGGGCTCCCATGCTGACCGGGTGCTTGCCTTCGAGGATGAAGGGCGCGCCGGCCGGCTTGATGCGGCGGCCCCAGATGTCGGACGAGATCAGGTCGGAGGTCTGCCAGTCCGGGCCGTTGTCCATCACCACGACCTTCTTGCCGGCCTTGGCGAGGACTGCCGCGTAGATCGAGCCCGACGCGCCGGCGCCGACGATGACGACATCGACTTTTTCCTGGATCGCCATGTCACCACCTCTTGTCCGGAGCGATATGCGGCATGTAGGGGACGCCGAGCAACTCGTAGCCGTCCATGGTGCCGTAGACGACGTCGACCGCGTCGCTGCGGAAAACCAGATAGGCAAAGCCGCCGGGCGGCCCCTGCCAGCCGTCGATCTTGTTCTGCCGCATCAGATCGACGAAATCGCGCTGCTCGGCGGTGGAGAGCGCGGCGAAGCGGCGGCCGAACTGCGCGCCTCGCTCGCCTTGTCGACCGCGCCGATGACGGCGCGATAGAAGTTGATGAACGGCGGCCTGACGTTGAGTTGGCGGGCCTCGAGCAGCGCCTCGCCGGGGGTGACCGACACCTGCTGATCGACGAAGTGCGCGACGCCGGCGTGCTGCGCGCCCGGCACCAGAGTTTCGCCCAGCGCCTCGATGGTCTCGGCCTCGTGCGCCTTCAGCAGCCGGAACGGCACGCCCTGCGCCCGCGCCTGTCCGGGCGTCATCAAGACATCGGCGCCGCCCACTGTGAATGCGAGCAGGCCCATCCCGGCGCCTTTGAGAAAGACGCGCCGCTCCATGGCGTCCATGGGTTCCTCCGTGATTGACCGGCGCGGTGCGCGCGGGCGGTGGGGCCGTTGGCGGGGAGTGAACGATAAAGAGGGGGTGGAATCAAGCGGCGGCAGACCGCACTTGTAGCCTGGATTGCGCGACCGCTCTTCGCGGGCGCGTAATCCGGGATGGGCCTCTCGATCATGGCGACGAGTTGGCGGTGCGTTTCACCGATCGGAATTCGCTGCGAACAGCCAATTTATCAGCGAATTCTTCAAAATTCAGGCCGTTTTTGCCTCTTTCCTGGGACGTTGCGGCGATATCACCGCGCGATATCAATATGATATCGGAGATTCGCTGTTGCGACGGATAGCAGCGAATTCTGCGCGCCGAACAGCGAATGTTTTGTGCGGAATAGCGAATAGCAGCGATTTGCTGTCAAAGATGATCGCTGCTGCGGTTGCTGTCATTGTCGAGCCCAATCCTCAACGTCGCCAGGAACTGATATAATCGGCCTATTCCTATCCTAAGTCAAGTGGTCCTGCGCCGTGATTTCGTCAAGACGCCGTGCTAAAATCGCGGGATGACGAAAATTCTGGAACAGGCGATCGCCAAGGTACGCCGGATGGCTGACGAAGATCAGGACGCACTTGGAGCGGTTCTGCTCTCTCTGGCGGACGAGCTGCCGAACCGCGTGGACGATCTCGACGAAGGAAGCAGCGCGGCTATCCGCAACGGCTCGGCACAAGCGCAGCGCGGCGAGTTCGTACCAGATGAAGAAATTCAGGCCCTCTGGAAGCGCTACGGCCTACACTAGCTCTAGCCGCAGTTGCCGCCCGACGGCCTGTGCGGCACGGCTCAGTGTCCCGAGCGTCACGGACTCGTTTTCGGAATCGAGACGCCATCGCATTGAGCGCGGATGGTCTTCGTGCGCTTCGCCAGTTCCGACTTGGCAAGGCCCTGGTCTTCCATGAGGGCGTCAAGCTGACGTGCGATTACCCGCTTGATGGCACGCCCGGTCACCTCGGCGTAGATGCCCTCGTCCTTCAGGAAGTCGTCAAAGGACGATCCGATGCAGCCCTTCTTTTTCATGTCGCTCCGCTCATCCGGTTGACGTTGCGCCGCTACGGCGGCGCCGGCAAATTCAGCCTGATGTGCAGTTCCCGCAGCTGCTTCGGCGTCACTTCGGACGGCGCGCCCATCAGCAGGTCTTCGGCCTTCTGGTTCATTGGGAAGACCACCACCTCGCGCAGATTCTCCTCGCCGCACAGGAGCATCACGATGCGGTCGACGCCGGGTGCGATGCCGCCGTGGGGCGGGGCGCCGAGCGAGAGGGCGCGCAGCATCCCGCCGAATTTTTGTTCCAGCACGCTCTCGTCGTAGCCCGCGATGGCGAACGCCTTCTTCATCACGTCGGGGCGGTGATTGCGGATCGCGCCGGACGACAGCTCGATGCCGTTGCAGACGATGTCGTATTGGATCGCCTTGAGGTCGAGGATTTTATCGTGATCGTTGGCGTCGAGCGCGAGGAATTCGTCGGACGTGGCGTTGGGCATTGAGAACGGGTTGTGGGAGAATTCGATTTTCTTCGCTTCAGCGTCCCATCCGTACATTGGAAAATCTACGATCCAACATAGTTCAAATCGATCCTTGTCGATAAGACCGAGTTCGTTGCCCGATCTTGGTGCGGGCCGGATCCGGCGAAGTTTATGAAGTCGACTCCCTTGCCTGCGCAAAGAAAAGCGCATCGCCATCCTTCAAACCGAATAGCGAGCGCAGCACTTCGGTCTTTTCTGGCCCAGATTCGTGGCTATCGGACCCGATCCGCAATGTAATCGGTCCATTGTCCCCTACCAAACGCTACTCCCGAGTTTGAATCAGGGGCCGCGTTCGCAATCGGCGACAACCATTGTCGATCCGCGAGTTTGCGCAGTGGATGGTTCAAGTCTTGCAATGCTTCTTCGGGCAATGGCGATCTTCTGAACAAAATGTAGCCCAGTCCCGGTTGGCCCTCGCCTTGCGCCCACGAGTTCATTCGATCGCAGAAGGCCCGCGATTGCCGCCGCTAGGCGCCGGGATCGCCCACACCATAGATCCGCGTTGTCCGCCAGGATACGCGCAAAAATCTTGAAGCCCGAGCCGCGAAAAACCGCGAGACGTCCTGCATCACGATTGGGTTGCGCAGGTCCGGCTTATCCGTGCCGTATTTGGCAGTCGCCTCCGCATAAGGGATCAGCGGAAATTTCGGCGTCACCGGCTTGCCGCCGCCGAATTCCTCGAACACGCCGCGCAGCACCGGCTCCACGGCGTCGAATACGTCCTCTTGCGTCACGAAGCTCATCTCGATGTCGAGTTGGTAGAACTCGCCGGGCGAACGGTCGGCGCGCGCGTCCTCGTCGCGGAAGCACGGCGCGATCTGGAAATAGCGGTCGAAGCCCGACACCATGATGAGCTGTTTGAACTGCTGCGGCGCCTGCGGCAGCGCGTAGAACTTGCCCGGATGAATGCGCGACGGCACCAGGAAATCGCGTGCGCCTTCCGGACTCGACGCGGTGAGGATCGGCGTCTGGAATTCGAAGAAGCCCTGCTCCTTCATGCGCCGCCGCAGTAAATCGATGATGGCGCCGCGCTTGATGATGTTGCGGTGAAGCCGCTCGCGCCGCAGGTCGAGGAAGCGGTACTTGAGGCGGACCTCCTCGGGGTATTCCTGCTCGCCGAACACCGGCAACGGTAGTTCGCCCGCCGGCCCCAGCACCTCGATGTCGTTGGCGAAAACCTCGACGTCGCCGGTCGGCAGGTCCGGATTCTCGGTGCCCCCCGGGCGGCGGCGGGCGAGCCCATCGACCTTGATGACCCATTCGGAGCGCAGCTTTTCCGCGATCTTGAACGCGGGCAAATCCGGGTCGGCAACCACCTGGGTCACGCCGTAATGATCGCGCAGGTCGATGAACAGCACTCCGCCGTGGTCGCGGATGCGATGGCACCAGCCCGACAGCCTCACCGTGGCACCGATGGTGTCGGCGCGCAGCGCGCCGCAGGTATGGGAACGATAACGATGCATCAGGGTCCTCGGGCGCAGGGCGCCGGTTTCGGGCCACGGGTTTAGCCGACGCGGGGCGTAATGGGAACACCGCGAAGCTTGGCCTTTCAAACCAACAGCTTTCGCCGTAGACCAATTCCCGCGGTCACAACGCCCGCTGCAGCCACCATGGGGAGCCCGGCCCGGCAGCGTTCCGCCCCGCCCAGCAGGGCTCTACGGCGTTATCGAGATGGAAGGCTCCGACATTGACCGAAGAGAGTGGCTTGGACCGAGAGCGGCTCGGGCTGTATCAAAAAATGATCACTGTTCGGATCGCACCATAAATCCGTCATCCAGTGTTGGCTTGAACCAGCGACGGAGCGCTTCCTCCAATCCGTCTGTGCTGTTCTCCTCACTGGCCCAAGCAACGCAGGCATCGGGACGGATCAGCATCGAAAGCCCTGTATCGACGGCGACGCAACGTATCCTCTGCGAGGCTGGCTGCGACGAGCCTGGAAGCCTTCCCCTCGGCTGAGGCGTCGAGAAGAACGCCCATACCATCCTGCATGACATCGTAGAGCGAGATCGCCGGCATCGCCGCGGCTGATCGGCTTGTCGCCGATCAGCCGTCCGACGTCGTCCAACTCCGACCCGAGATCGTAACGGGCGGAAAGGCCGCTCATCATCTCGCCGAAGAACCGGTTGACATCGTCGAACTGCATGAGCTTCGCCACGATGTCCCGCATCGCACCCGCCTGTGGATCGGGCCGCATGATAGCGGTCTGGGCAAGGGTGTTCGCCAGGACGGCTTCGGCGAAGGGTCGCCGCTCGGCCGTGTAGGTGTCCAGCAGGCTTTCGGGCATCTCGCCGCGAATCACGGCCGCGAGCTTCCAGCCGAGGTTTGCAGCGTCCACGAGCCCGAGGCTCATGCCCTGACCACCGAACGGCGAATGAACATGCGCCGCGTCGCCGGCAAGCAGCGCTCGGCCTCGGCGATAGGTATCGACAAGCCGCGTGTTGTCCGTCCATCGGCTGCCGTTTTCGACCGCTTTGACACGGACGTCCGCGCCGCTGACACGGCGCAGCACGGCTTCGATCTCCTCGCGTGTGACCGGAGCCTGCCGGTCCTCCGGCGGACCACTGAAGTCCAGCATGATCAACCGATCGGGTAGAAACCCATCATAGATGAACATGCCACCCGATGTGTAACGAAAGCCGCTGGGCAACAGGCGTTCGGGATGGTCGATCTCGGCGTCCGCCTGGTACATCGTCAACGTTGGATCCGTGCCGGGGAAATCGAAAGCCAGCCATCTTGCGGACGGGGCTGCGCCCCCCGTCGCAACCGACGAGGTAGGAACAGCGGATACGGGCGGCCTGCGCCTGCCGGAGAGGCCCATTCCACATCGACGCCGTCCGCCTGCTGCGCAAAGCCTTTCACATCACAGTCGCGGCGCACCTCGATTCCAAGAGAGCGCGCGCGGTCGGCCAGCATGGCTTCCGCGGACTTCTGATCCACCGTGCGGCCACGCCGTTCCGGCTCCTTCTGCGCGTCCGTTCGGATAAGAGTCAGGCCAGCGAAGTGGCCGCTGTACCTGGGCCTTCGACCACGCACCTCCGGTCCGCTCTGCTTAGTGAAATTCTTCATCAGCGCAAAGTTGCGCGCCTCTGCGGCGACGATGGCCGCAGCCATCCCGCGACGCTGTAATGCCTCGATTCCAAGCGGTCCGATCGACAATGCTTTGTCGATCATGCTCGGGGTGGCCAGACGCTCCAGCACAAGGACGCGCACGCCGCCCAAAGTCAGTTCGATGGCGGTCAGGAGTCCGACAGGTCCGGCTCCCACGATTACAACATCAATGTGTTTTTCCATATACCTGATACCAATATGTATTCAGTACATATACAGGGTCAGCGGATGCATGGTATCAGCAGGCTATTAAATCGATCAAGTGCAAAATTATGTACTCAGTACACAAATTGCTATCAGGAGCTGCATGTCAATGCCGCCCGACCGCCGATCCCGTAAGCGCCTCGCGACGCGACAAGGCATCTCCGATGCCGCCACGCTTCTCTTCTTCGAGCAGGGGTTTGATCATGTGACGGTGGACGAGATCGCGGAGGCCGCCGACGTCGGACGGATGACGGTGTTCAATCACTTTCCCCGCAAGGAGGACATGTTCTTTGATCGCGACGACGAGGGTCGCGAGATCCTGCGCGACGCCTTGCGACAGCGTGATCCCCGCGTCGCTCCGATCGAGACGTTACGTCTGCTCGCTCATCGGCTGGTTGCTGAACAGAGCCCTTACCTCGAATTTTCTGCTCGGAGCCAACGCTGGATCGAGACGATCGAGGGCAGCGAAACCCTCAAGGCCCGGGCCAGGGCGATACGGGACGAGCTTGCGCAAGTCGTAGCGGTGGCGCTATCCGAATGCGCAGAGCGAGAAGCCACCGATCCCGACGCCTATCTGGCGGCCGGTCTGCTTCTGGCGACGTGGACCGTGGCCTTCATCCAGGCTCACCGGACTTTTCGACAGACGCGAGATACGGAGGAAGCGAAAGCCGCTTTTCTCGCTATTGTCGATAAGGGGACCATCGGCCTAAAAGCCGCAATGGCAGGCACCCCGAGCAGCCGGTCCACCGGGTCGGTCGATGCCACGTCGATCATGCGCAGCTGGACGCGCTCGTTGTTCTGCCAGCGGTCGAGCGACAGGGTGCCGGCGACGTGGACGGCGCGGCCGCGGTTCTTGAGGAGCGCCTGGCCGAGCTTCTGGCCGGCGACGCGGAACGCGATCGCGTCGATGGTGGCGCCGTCGCCGGACTGCAGCCGGGCGCGCACATGGGCCTGGCCGACTTCCTCCGCGTAAGTGATGGTGTGGCCCGGCAGCGCGACCACGGGCTCCGGATTGCCGGCGCCGAACGGGCCCGCGGTCGCAAGCGTCGCGTGCAGTTCCGCGGTGGCGGCGCGCGCCGTGACGGCGCCATCGACCAGCAGCGCGTCGTCGCGCCGCGCCGCCTCGACGGCGGCGCCGAGGCTTTCTTCCAGAAAGGCGCGGAAGCCGCCGAGCGCGTCCTTCCGCAGCGTCACGCCGGCCGCCATGGCGTGGCCGCCGCCTTTCGCCAGCAGCCCGTCGGCGACGGCCTGGCGAACCGCGCGGCCGAGATCGACGCCCGCGATGGAGCGGCCCGAGCCGGTGCCCATGTCATCCGGGCCGAGCGCAACCGCAAAGGCCGGCCGGCCGAACCGCTCCTTGAGCCGCGCCGCGACGAGCCCGACCACGCCCGGATGCCAGCGCGGCGATGCCGTCACCACGACGGCGCCCTTCTCCTCCATGCCGAGCGAAGCCAGCGCTTCGGATTCCGCCTCGGCACCGGCCGCAAGCTCGATCGCCTGGCGCTCGCGGTTGAGATGGTCGAGCTCGGCGGCAAGCGTCGCGGTCTCCTCCGGATCGGCGGACAACAGGAGTTGAACCCCGAGATCGGCGCGCCCGATCCGTCCGCCAGCATTGATGCGCGGTCCCAGCATGAAGCCGAGATGCCATGGTTCCGGCGGCCCGGTCAGCCGCGCCACGTCGATGAGCGCGGTAAGCCCGGCACGCTCGCGCCGGCGCATGGCGATCAGTCCCTTGTTGACGAAGGCGCGGTTGAGCCCGCGCAGCGGCACCACGTCGGCGACGGTACCGAGTGCGACCAGGTCGAGGAGATCGATCAGCGCGGGCTCCGGCCGCAATGCGGTCCAGAAGCCGCGCCGGCGCAATTCGCGGTTCACCGCAACCACGGTCAGAAACACGAGCCCGACTGCGGCGAGATAGCCGAGCCCGGACAGATCATCGAGACGGTTGGGATTGACGATCGCCACCGCCTCGGGGAGCGTTTCGTCCGCTTGGTGATGATCGATGACGACGGTGTCGAGGCCGAGCCGCTTCGCCTCGGCGAGCGGCTCGATGCTGGTGGTGCCGCAATCCACCGTCAGCAGCAGCTTGGCGCCGCGCGCGGCAAGCGAACGGATCGCTTCCACATTCGGCCCGTAGCCCTCGAAGATGCGGTCCGGGATGTGGACCAGCGGCGTCGAGCCCGGCAACGCGCAGGAAGCCCGCCATGAGTGCCGCCGACGTCGCGCCATCGACATCGTAGTCGCCGAAGATCGCGACGGTTTCGCCGCGCACCACCGCATCGGCGATGCGCCCCGCCGCCACCGCCATTCCGGTAAGCACGTCGGGGTCCGGCATCAACCGCTTGATGGTGGGATCGAGATAGGCCTCGACCTCATCGACCTCGACATTGCGCCCGGCGACGACGCGGGCCAGCAGTTCCGGCAGGCCGTGGCGCTGCCCGATCGCCATCGAGCGCGCACTGCCGCGGTCATCGAGCCGGTCGCGCCAGGCACGCCCGGTCGCGGAGCGCTCGACACCGAGGAAATGGCGATTGGCTTGCCGATTGTCTAGCAAGGCGGTCATGCGGCGAAGGGCGCCTGTCGATGGGCAAAGCCAAGCGTGCCCACCATCGCCTACTCGCGCGGCGCAAACAGCGCCTGGAACGGATCGCGTGAAATCAGCCCCCCGGTCGTAGCCCGGATAAGCGCAGCGACATCCGGGGCCTAATCTTAACGTCATCCCCGCATGTCGCTGCGCTCATGCGGGCTACACTTGCTCAGAAATTCATTCGCAGGCGCGGGGGTTACTGGATCGCCCGGTCAAGCCGGGCGAAGACAACGGAAAGGTCGTCGGCCGCGGCCGTTGGTACAACACCCACGCCGTGATCACTCCAAATGAAACTTGCCGAACTGGCGGTGCTCGGCGCTGATCCAGCGCACCGTGCCGGTGGCCGAGCGCATCACCACGGTATCGGTCTCGATCAGGCCATGGCGGAAGCGCACGCCCTTGAGCAGCGAGCCGGTGGTCACGCCGGTCGCGGCGAACAGGCAGTCGCCTTTCACCATGTCTTCCATCTGGTATTTCTTGCGCGGGTCCTTGATGCCCATCTTGGCGGCGCGGGCGCGCTTTTCCTCGGTGTCGAGCACCAGGCGGCCCTGGATCTGGCCGCCGATGCACGACAGCGCGGCGGCAGCGAGCACGCCCTCGGGGGCGCCGCCGACGCCGATATAGATGTCGATGCCGGTCGCCTCCGGGATCGGCGGTGTGGATCACGCCGGCGACGTCGCCGTCGGTGATGAGCCGCACCGCGGCGCCGGTCTTGCGCACCGCGGCGATGAGTTCGTCATGGCGCGGCCGATCGAGGATGAGCGCCGTGATGGCACTCGGCGCTTGACGCCTTTGGCCTTGGCGAGCGCGTGGATGTTGTCCTGCGCCGGCGCGTCGAGATCGACCACGCCCTTCGGATAGCCCGGGCCGATCGCGATCTTCTCCATGTAGACGTCGGGCGCATTGAGCAGCGTGCCGCCTTCCGCCATCGCCATGGTGGCGATCGCGCCCGGCATGTTCTTGGCGCACAGCGTGGTGCCTTCGAGCGGATCGACCGCGATGTCCACCCTGGGGCCGTGGCCGTCGCCGACCTTCTCGCCGATGAACAGCATCGGCGCCTCGTCGCGCTCGCCCTCCCCGATCACGACGGTGCCGACGATCGGCAGGTTGTTCATCTCGCGGCGCATGGCGTCGACCGCGGCCTGGTCGGCCGCCTTCTCGTTACCGCGGCCGCGCAGCTTGGCCGCCGCGACCGCCGCGCGTTCGGTCACCCGCGCGATTTCGAGCGACAGCAACCGGTCCAGCAGTTGCGTGGTTTTGCTGGGGCTCGACGACATCGATGAAACTCCTTGATCCGGCAACATACATCAATTCTTCTCGATGCGGATGACCTGGGGGTGGCCCGCGATTACGCCCTGATTCTTGATTGCGTTCAATGCGCGGCGCACGGCGTCCTCGGTGGTCGCGTAGGTAATGAGAATGACAGGCGCCGGCGTCGCCGGACTCTCGGGATCGTCGCCGCCATGGGGCCGGCCGCCGGGATGCCGCTGCACGATCAATTCGAGCGAAATCCTCTCGTCGGCGAGATGTTTCGCGATGGTGGCGAACGTGCCGGGCCGGTCCACCGCCAGCAGGCGGATGTAGTAGCCGCCCTCGTGGCGCTGCATCGGAGTCTTGCGGATATCGCCGAGGAGCGCGGTGCTGCGGCCGAACGCCGGCACCCGAACGCCACGGGCGATGTCGCCGAGATCGGCAACCACCGAGGCCGCCGTCGCCTCGCCGCCCGCGCCAGGGCCGACCAGCGTGATCGGCGCGATTCCGTCGCCATCGATCGAAACCGCATTGGTGACGCCCATCACCTGGGCGATGGCGGTCTCCCGCGGCACCATGGTGGGATGCACGCGTTGCTCGATGCCCTGCTCGGTGCGCACGGCGACGCCGAGCAGCTTGACCCGGTAGCCGAGTTCGTCGGCGGCTTCGAGATCCTCGGGCGTGATCGAAGAAATCCCTTCCACGAACACCGCGTCCGGATTGACCTTGGTGCCGAATGCGAGGCTCGCCACGATGGCGAGCTTCTGGGCGGTGTCGAATCCCTCGACGTCGAAGGTCGGATCGGCCTCGGCGTAGCCGAGCCGCTGGGCATCCTTGAGGCATTCGGCAAATGACAGCTTGTCCTGCTCCATGCGGGTCAGGATGTAGTTGCAGGTGCCGTTGAGGATGCCGTAGACGCGGGCGAAGGAATTGCCCGCCATGCCTTCGCGCAGCGTCTTCACGATCGGGATGGCGCCGCCGACCGCCGCCTCGAAATTGAGCGCGACGCCGTGCTTTTCCGCGAGCGCGGCGAGCGCCACGCCGTGCTCGTGCCAGCAGCGCCTTGTTGGCGGTGACCACCGACTTGCCCGACTGCAAGCGCGGTCTCGACCGCGCCTTTCGCCGGGATCGCCGTCGCCGCCCATCAGTTCGACGAAGACATCGATGTCGCGGATCGGCGGCGAGCGCCACCGGATCGGCCGACCCAGCGCAGCTTGCGCGGCGCCGAGATCGCGCTTCTTGTCGGCGAGAACGCGCGGCAGACGGCGACGACCTCGATCGGCGGCCGCAGCGCGCCGCGATGAGATCGCGCTGGCGCTCGAGAACCCGCACCACTGCGGAACCAACCGTGCCGAGCCCGGCAAGACCCGCTTTCAAGGGCGCGACCATGTATCGTCCGCAGGATGGATCGTCGGTGCACGGCGGACTGTGCAACACCCTGGCGAATCGGAGGGACCGCCGAGCTGACTCCCGAGGGACGCGCGCTGCGCCGCCAGCGGGACGACGTTGTGCAACTTTTCCGGCCCGGTTTCAAGGAAGCGGCGCAGATTGCGCGCGGCCTGGCGGATGCGCTGCTCGTTCTCCACCAGAGCGATGCGCACGAAGCCTTCGCCATGCTCGCCGAAGCCGATGCCGGGCGACACCGCGACCTCGGCCTTCTCGATCAGCAGGGTGGAGAAACTCGATGGTGTCGAGGGTGCGGAACGCCTCCGGCAGCGGCGCCCAGGCGAACATCGACGCGCGCGGCGCCGGAATGTCCCAGCCGGCGCGGCCGAAGCTCTCCACCAGCACGTCGCGGCGGCGCCGATAGGTGTCGCGCATCTCGCGGATGCAATCGTCCGGCCCGTTGAGCGCGGCGGTCGCGGCAACCTGGATCGGCGTGAAGGCGCCGTAGTCGAGATAGGACTTCACCCGCGCCAGCGCCGCGATAATGCGCTCGTTGCCGACCGCAAAGCCCATGCGCCATCCCGGCATCGAATAGGTCTTCGACATGGAGGTGAACTCGACCGCGATGTCGATCGCGCCCGGCACCTGCAGGATCGAAGGCGGCGGATTGTCGTCGAAATAGACCTCCGCATAGGCGAGGTCAGACAGCACGATAAGGTTCGTGCTTTTTCGCAAACGCGATGACATCCTTGTAGAAATCGAGATCAGCGACGGCGGCCGTCGGATTCGCCGGATAACAGACGACGAGCGCCAGCGGCTTGGGGATCGAATGCATGCAGGCGCGCTCCAGCGCCTCGAAGAATTGCGGCGTGGGATCGGACGGCACCGAACGAATCACCCCGCCCGCCATCAGGAAGCCGAAGGCGTGGATCGGATAGCTCGGATTGGGCACCAGCACCACGTCGCCCGGCGCCGTGATCGCCTGCGCCACATTGGCGAAGCCTTCCTTGGAGCCGAGCGTGGCGACGATCTCGCGGTCGGGGTTCAGCTTCACGCCGAAGCGGCGCGCGTAATAGGCCGCCTGGGCGCGGCGCAGGCCGGCAATGCCCTTAGAGGCGGAATAGCGGTCGGTGCGCGGCCGCCCCACGGTGTCCTTGAGCTTCTCGATCACATGGGCCGGGGTGGGCAGGTCGGGATTACCCATGCCGAGATCGACGATATCGGCGCCCGCATTGCGCGCCGCCGCCTTGGCACGATTCACCTGCTCGAAAACGTACGGCGGCAGTCGGCGGATGCGGTGAAAATCTTCCATGTCCCAAGTCTCCTGGGTCCCGAGTTCCTGCGTCCCGAGTTTCCTGCGTCCCGGGCCTCCTGCGCGAAGCAGATCGCTGCGCCACAGCGGGCAATCGGGAGCCTTTTATCACGGGAGCCGAGAACCGCAGCAGGATTTTGCCGGGCGAGGCGGTTAATTCCCGGCAAACGAGCCTATTCGGGGATCGTGCTCGTCGCGGCGCGGCGCGCCTGCTGCTCGCGCATGGCGGCGAGTTCGGCCTCGACCCTTTTCTTCTCGTCCTCGGTCAACACTGCGTTAGCCCGGGGCGGCGGCATGTCGTGCACGGCCGGGTATACGGGGGCGGCGCCACTGCGTGCAGGCGTACCCTCCGGCATACCTCCGGCCTGAGTCGGCAACTCCGACAGCACCGAGGAGCACGAGGCGAGAACCACGCCACAGCCGCCGATCAGCGCCAAACCAACACATGTCTGCAACAGCCGGCTCAATCGAAATCCCGGAGTTTGCGATGATGACGGCACGGACACTTCGACATATTCGCTACTTTGACATGTTTTCCGGAGATCATCTTACCGTAGACAACCACCGCCGGAAACGACTTTGCGTGGGACTTACGAAGGACGGAAACGCTACACAGATGGTAGAATGGCTGCGTTGCGATATCTAGCTAATATGTCCAAAGGATGGAGGAAAAATCGAGGATGGCAGAGCCACCCACCGTCGGCGCCCCGCCGCCTGACGCGCCCCAGCCACGCCGGCGCAAGGTCAAGCGCGCGGCGGATCACAATAGCCCGCTGGGCCGCGAAACCGACCTGCCCGATTCTCAAGCAGCGAATCCGCCAACTGAAGCAAAACGGGGCACTGTGGGCCCGGCATCGGCCGCGACCCAAGTCGCGCTCAATCCCGCGGCGCCGCCGAGCGCGGCCTATCCGAGCGCCATGGACGTCGAGGCGCTCACCCGCAACTTTGGCCGGTTGGTCGAGGAAGGCGGCCGCGCCGTCGCGGCCTATCTCAAGCCGCGCGAGGACGGCACCAAGAAGATCGGCTATTCCGACGAGGTCACGGACGCGTTCAAGACCCTCGGCCAGGTGATGGAATATTGGTATGCAGACCCACAGCGCACCGTGGAAATGCAGACGCGCCTCGGCAAGAGCTATCTCGACCTGTTTGCCAGCGCGTCGCGTCGGCTTGCCGGCGAGCCCTCCGAGCCGGTGGCGAAGCCCGACCCGCGCGACAAGCGTTTCAACGATCCCGAATGGTCGTCGAACCAGTATTTCGATTTCCTCAAGCAGGTTTATCTGCTCACCGCCGACTGGGCGCGGCACCTCGTCACGGATGCCGACAAGCTCGATCCGGCGACGCGGCAGAAGGCGGAGTTTTACGTTCGCCAGATCGTCAACGCGATCTCGCCCTCGAATTTCATCTTCACCAATCCGGAGCTGTGGCGCACCACCTTGAAGGAGAACGCGGATAACCTCGTGCGCGGCGCCCACATGCTAGCCGAGGACATCGAAGCCGGCGGCGGCGAATTGAGGATACGACAATCCGACCAGTCGAAGTTCGAGGTCGGCCGCAACCTCGCGGTCACGCCCGGCAAGGTGATCTTTCAAAACGCGCTGATGCAGCTCATTCAATATGAGCCGTCGACCGCAACGGTGCGCAAGCGGCCGGTCCTGATCGTGCCGCCATGGATCAACAAATTCTACGTGCTCGATCTCACGCCGGAGAAGTCCTTCATCAAATGGTGCGTCGATCAGGGGCTCACCGTGTTCGTGGTGTCGTGGGTCAATCCGGACGAGCATCTCGCCCGGAAAGGCTTTTCCGATTACATGCGCGAGGGACCGCTTGAAGCGGTCGACGTCATCACCAGGATCACCGGCGAGAGCGAGATCGATGCGGTCGGCTACTGCGTCGGCGGCACGTTGCTCGCCGTCATGCTCGCCTGGATGGCGGTAAAGGATGATCGCCGTATCGCAACGGCGACGTTCCTCACCACGCAGGTCGACTTCACCTATGCGGGCGACCTCAAGGTATTCGCCGCGACCGAAGAACAGATCGAGTCGGTCGAACGCGAGATGGCTGAGCGCGGCTACCTCGAAGGCGCCAAGATGGCGACCGCCTTCAACCTGCTCCGCTCGAACGATCTCGTCTGGCCGTACGTGGTCAACAATTACCTCAAGGGCGAGGCACCGTTCCCGTTCGATCTTCTGTACTGGAATTCCGACGCCACCCGCATGCCGGCTGCCAATCACTCGTTCTATTTGCGCAACTGCTATCTTGGCAATACCATCACCAAGCGCGGGATGGAGATCGATGGCGTTAGGATCGATCTCTCGAAGATCAAGTTACCGCTCTACAACCTCGCCACCCGCGAAGACCACATCGCACCGGCGAAATCGGTGTTTCTCGGCTCGTCCGCTTTCAGCGCCCCGATGCGCTTCGTGTTGTCAGGCTCCGGACATATCGCCGGCGTGGTCAACCCGCCCAGCAAGATGAAATATCAGTATTGGACCGGCGATACCCCCAAGGGCGAAGACCTCGAAGGCTGGATCCGCAACGCCACCGAACATCCGGGCTCGTGGTGGACCGACTGGATCGCCTGGCTCAAGGACCACAATGCCGACGAGGTGCCGGCACGCACGCCGGGCGGCGATAAGTTCACGCCAATCGAGGACGCGCCGGGAAGCTACGTCAAGGTGCGGAGCTGAGCGGGGCGCGATGGACCGCAGGCGCTTTACGCGCCATCACGGGAACAGCGCGATCTGCTCGAGCCCCATGGTCTCCGGGAAGCCCAGCATCAGGTTCATGTTCTGCACCGCCTGCCCGGACGCGCCCTTCACGAGATTGTCGAGGGTCGAGCAGATGATGGCGCGGCCCTTGATGCGGTCGGCGGCAACCCCGATGAAGGTCATGTTGGAGCCGCGCACGTGGCGCGTCTGCGGCACCTGGCCGAACGGCAGAACGTGCACGAAGGGCTCGCCGCCATACGTCTTCGCCAGGATGCCATGGAGGTCCTGCGGCGTACGGCCACCCTCTCCACGCACATAGATGGTCGACAGGATGCCGCGATTCATCGGCACCAGGTGCGGCGTGAAGGTGACGACCACCTCGCGCCCGGCCGCCTCCGAGAATTCCTGGTCAAGCTCGGCCATGTGGCGGTGATGTCCGACCCCGTAGGCGTGAAAGCCTTCCGACACCTCGGAGAACAGCATGTTCTCCTTGGCGGAACGGCCCGCCCCGGTCATGCCCGACTTTGCATCGATGACGATCTCGCCGAGGTCGATGGCGCGCGCCTTGATGAGCGGTATCAGCGGAAGTTGCGCGCACGACGTATAGCAGCCCGGATTGGCGACGAGCCGGCTTGCCTTGATGCGCTCACGATAGACCTCGACGAGGCCGTACACCGCCTCGCGCTGCAATTCGGGCGCGTGATGCTCGCCGCCGTACCAGCGCGCATAGGCGGCGGGATCACGCAGGCGGAAATCGGCCGAGAGATCGACCACCTTGATCTGCGGCGCCTTGCCGATCACGTCCAGGATGACCGTCTGGGTGGTGGCATGGGGCAGCGCACAGAACACGAGATCGAGACCGGCCGATGCCCAATCGAGGCCGTCGAGGGACACCAGCTTGGGCAGCCCAAAGGGTGAGAACTGCGGGAACACCTCGCGCATCTCCTGCCCTGCCCGGCGGTCCGCGGTGAGGAGCACGATCTCGACCAGCGGATGGCGCAGCAGCAGCCGCACGCATTCCGATCCCGTATAGCCCGAGGCACCCAGCACGCCGACTTTCGCTTTGGTAGACATGGTCGATCCTTTCCGCAGCAAGCTGCCGGAAATTCAATACCGCGTAATTTTCAAGGAGAAGCCGCGGCGAGGAATTGCGCGGCTGACGATGACGATCACGCGCGATCGCCCGCAACAGCCGCGACTGGGCGGCGGCGACGGCGATTGATCAGAATGGGCGCGAAGTTCGTCATGGCTGCGGCATATAGGGGCGCGGCCGCGCTTCGTCAACGGCGGCGGACGTCAGTCCGCCCCGACGAGCGTTCCGTCGATCGCACAAGAGGAGATTTGTCGTTCCGGGGCGCCGCGAAACGGCGAGCCTGGAACCCATAACCCCGATTTTCTCCGCATAATTCGAGACCGCGATTATGGATTCCGGACTTCGCGCGGAAACGCGCGTCCCGGAATGACGATGCCGAGTCGAACTACGTCGTCGACCGCAATGACGGCGCATCGACCGCAGCCTACAGCACCGGATTCCACGGCATCGGGACTTCCAGATACCCGGTCGCGGTCTTTTCCACATGGGCGACCGACGGGAACGGATAATGGAAGCCCTGCACCATCATCCGGTCGGCCGACAGCATGTCGTAGACCTTGCGGCGCGTGGCTTCCGCCTGCACCGGCTCGTGATCGTAGAAGGCGTGCCAACCGGGGTGGCGGGCGAACAGGAACGGCGCGTGGGTCACGTCGGCCTGCACAAACACCTTTGCTGAGCCCGAGGTAATCACATGGGAGGTGTGGCCCGGAGTGTGGCCGGGCGTGCCGACGGCGAGCATGCCGGGGATCACCTCCTTGTCCCACTCGTAGGTGTGCAGGCGCTTGAGCACGTCGCCGCTCATGATGCGGCGCACGTTCTTGAAGTTATCGGCGATGCGCTTCGTCGAGGAGCGGCTCTCCTCCCCGGCGTCGGTCCAGTATTTATGCTCGGGCGCCGGGACCAGAATTTCCGCATTGGGAAACGCGAGCGAATTGTCGGCCTTCAGCAAGCCATTGATGTGGTCGCCGTGGTAATGCGAGATAATGACGGTGTCGATCGCATTGCGGTCGATGCCGGCCGCCGCCAGATTGGCGAGAAGCTGTCCGGCGGCGCCCTTGCTGGCGGTGTAATTGGCCTCGCCGGTGCCCATGTCGAGAAGCGCCAGCCGGGTGCCGGTGTTGATGACGATCGGATTGTACGGGTACACGAACACGCCCGGCTCCATGAAGACGTCGCGCAGCGCGGCGTTGACGTCTTCGACCTTGGCGTTGAGCACCAAGGCTTCGGTGACCGGAAGCTTGGAGATGCCGTCGCTCACGACGGTGATCTCGGTCGAGCCGACCTTGTAGCGATAGAAGCTCGCGGCCTGCTTGTCAGCGGCGGGCGCCGCGGCCCGCGCCGGCGAACCCCACCAGCCTGCCGCGGTGACGGCGCTCGCGGCCGTTGCGCCCGCCAGCATGGTGCGTCGTGTCAAGATGGTCATGGCATCCTCCCGGGTTTTGCCGTTATGACGGCCATATTAATTTGAAAATCAGCGCGACAACATCCCCCAGCGTGAGGAGCACCGCGACCCACACAAAGGCGGAGATGAAATTCGCCGCCTGGAACCGCCAATACGGCATGGCGAAAATGCCCGCCACGAGTGGCACCGAGGCGCGCAGCGGACCGGAGAACCGGCCGATGAAGATACTGGCCGCGCCCCATCGTTCAACGAAACGCTCGCCGCGCGGCAGCAGCCCGGGATTGCGCGAGAGCGGCCACACCCCGGCGACCGAAGGGCCGAGCTTGGTGCCGACCCAAAAGGACAGCCAGTCCCCCAGCGCCGCGCCGACCGATCCCGCCACCCAGATCGGCCAAAAATTGATGCCGGCCTCCGCGATCAGCACGCCGATGGCGACCAGGATCGCCCAGGCCGGCAGCAGCAGCGAGATGAAAGCAAGCGATTCCCCAAACGCCAACACGCCGACCAGCGGCGCCGCCCAAAACTCATGAAGCCGGACGAATTCGACCACCGCCCGGGTGAAGCCCTGCATATAGTCTTCAAACGACATGGACCCTACATAAGCTGCGCAATTGGCTGGCGCGCGGCCATGCCCGAGTAAACCTTCGCATAACCAAAGCGTGCCAGGGATGCCAGTGTGCTGTGCTTGCGACCTCGGCCAGGGGCACCGATGGCCTTGATATCGCCGCCGCCGGGCGCGTCCCGGCGGCGACGATGAGGAGGGCGCGGTGCCTTCCTAATCGAGGTAGACGGGACAAGTCCGGCCGCGACCCAAAAAGGGGCGTTCACCAAGTGCGGGAAACCGCCCGAAATCCACTCTAGCCGTGGCATATTCGGCTAACTGATTTGCTCGGGCCGCAGTTGTGGCCGAGCTTTCAGAAACCGTTATAACTCTCTGTTCCGGCGTATCTATCGCGTCCTATCGTTCGCGAGACGAGCCGGACGAACCAGTCGGGAACCCATGGGCAAGTCCGCCAAGAAGACCGCGAGCACGACCAACGATCTGTTCGAAGGCGCGCCCGTTCCGGCGCGAAAAGCCTCGCCGCGAAACGGCGGCGCCGCCGGACGCGACGGGGATTCCGGCTACACCGCCCATGATATCGAGGTCCTGGAGGGACTTGAGCCGGTGCGGCGGCGCCCCGGCATGTACATCGGCGGCACCGACGAGAAGGCGCTGCATCACCTGTTCGCCGAAGCCATCGACAATTCCATGGACGAGGCGCTGGCCGGGCATGCGACCTTCATCGAGGTCGAGCTGTCGGCCGACGGCTATCTCGCGGTGACCGACAATGGCCGCGGCATTCCGGTCGATCCGCATCCGAAATTCCCGAAGAAGTCGGCGCTCGAAGTCATCATGTGCACGCTTCATGCCGGCGGCAAATTCGACTCCAAGGTCTATGAAACCTCGGGCGGCCTGCACGGCGTCGGCATTTCGGTCGTCAACGCGCTATCGGAACAGCTCGAAGTCGAGGTCGCCCGCGGCGGCCAGCTTTACCGGCAAATCTATCAGCGCGGCAAGCCGCAGAGCGGGCTCGAAAAGCTCGGCCGCACCCCGAACCGGCGCGGCACCAAGGTACGCTTCAAGCCCGACCACGAGATTTTCGGCGCCAAGGCGAAATTCAATCCGTTACGCCTGTTCAAGATGGCACGCGCCAAGGCCTATCTGTTCGGCGGCGTGGAAATCCGCTGGCACTGCGACAAGGAGCTGCTGCACGGCATCGAGGGTGTGACGGAGAACGAGACCTTCCACTTTCCCGATGGCCTCAAGGATTACCTGCTGACCGCGGTCGCCGGTCAGACCCTCGTCCACCCTGATATCTTCACCGGAAAGTCAGGCCGCCCGGGCGCCAACGGCTCAGTCGAATGGGCGGTGGCGTGGAGCGCCGACGCCGACGGGTTCCTGTCGTCTTATTGCAACACCATCCCGACCGCCGACGGCGGCACCCACGAGTTCGGGGCTGCGCACCGCCCTGTCGCGCGCGCTCAAGGACCATGCCGACCGCGTCAATCAGGGCAAGCGTGCCGGCCTGGTGACAAGCGACGACGTCATGACCGGCGCCTCCGCCATGCTGTCGGTATTCATCCGCGAGCCCGAGTTCCAGGGCCAGACCAAGGACCGTCTCGCCACCGCGGAAGCGGCGCGCATCGTCGAAAGCGCCGTCAAGGATCAGTTCGACCATTGGCTCGCCGGCAATCCGGTGCAGGCGAACCGGCTGCTCGACTGGGTGGTGGAACGCGCCGAGGAGCGCATCCGCCGCAAGCAGGAAAAGGAGATTTCACGCAAAAGCGCGGTGCGCAAACTGCGCCTGCCGGGCAAGCTCGCCGACTGCACCAACACAGCCGCCCAGGGCTCGGAAATCTTCATCGTCGAGGGCGACTCCGCCGGCGGCTCCGCCAAGCAGGCGCGCAACCGCGCGAGCCAGGCGATCCTGCCGCTACGCGGCAAGATCCTCAACGTGGCGAGCGCCGGCAAAGACAAACTCGCCCAGAACCAGCAGCTCGCCGATCTCGTCCAGGCGCTCGGCTGCGGCACCGGCGTCCATTATCGCAACGACGACCTGCGCTACGAGAAGGTGATCGTGATGACCGACGCCGACGTCGACGGCGCCCACATCGCCTCGCTCCTCATCACGTTCTTCTATCGTCAGATGCCGCAGCTCATCGATAACGGCCATCTCTATCTCGCGGTGCCGCCGCTCTACCGGCTCTCCCACGGCGCCAAGTCGTTCTATGCCCGCAACGACAAGCACAAGGACGAAATCCTCAAGGCCGAATTCCGCGCCAACGCCAACGTCGAAATCGGCCGCTTCAAGGGCCTCGGGGAGATGATGCCGGCGCAGCTCAAAGAAACCACGATGGACCCGGCGAAACGCACGCTCCTCAAGGTGATGCTCATCCCCGACGACCGCCCCGACACCGCGAAATCGGTGGAACGGCTGATGGGAACCAAGGCGGAGGCGCGGTTCGATTTCATCCAGGAACGCGCAGAGTTCGCGAGCGAGGATATGCTGGACGTGTGATGGGCCGTGGGCATAGAGCCGCGCGGCAGAGGGCAGCCAAAGTCGCCGCGCTTCATACCTCCAATTCCACGATCTCCGGCTGAATTCCCGCCCCGACACCGTCACGCGCGCGACCGACACCGGCAGTTTGAAGCGTCGCGGCCCCGCGGCGCCCGGATTGAGGTAGAGGACGCCGTCGCGGGTTTCGATCGAGGGCTTGTGCGAGTGGCCGAACACCACGGCGGCGAAGCCCGCGGTCGGCGGGTCGAGATCGAGGTCGGCGATGTTGTGCAGGACGTAGAACAAGAGTTCGCCGACTTCGACGATCTCGGTCGGCGGCAGGGTTACGGCCCACGTTCCAATATCGACATTGCCGCGGATCGCAAACGTCGGTGCAATCTCGGACAGCGGCGCCAGCACCTGCGCATTTCCGACGTCGCCGGCATGGATGATGAGATCGCACCCGCGCAGCGCCGCGAGCGCCTGCGGCCGGATCAGGCCGTGGGTATCGGAGATCACGCCGAGAACGAGATCGCGTCGGGTCATGAGATCTATGCTTCGACGCGCCGGAATCGCGCCCGTCGCCACGACGGCCATCCCAGCAATGTCAGTCCGGCGAGCGATATCATCCCGGCGGGCACGCCGACGATCCAGCGCTCGCGGGCGCGCGCCTTGCCGCGCAGCACGTCCTGAACGAAGCGCTCGCCGCGCGCCATCTCGTTGAAGCTCTGCTGGTAGGAGGCGATGCGGCGCACCTCATCGTCGGGGAGCGGCGCGTCGAGGCGGGCGGCGTGCTCCCGCGCGTTCAACCGCTCGACCTCGCCGGCGAACCGCACCGCATCGCTCATCGCGTCCTCGAAGGTCTCGCGGTCGGAGCCGCTCAGGAACTGCGCCGGCCCGATCCCGATTGCGCGCTCGAACGCGGCGAGCGCCGGCTGGTCTGCCTGCGGATTAAGCACCAGCCACAGACTCGACCCCAGCACGAGCACAAAGAGCGCGGCGGCACCGGCCACGGCTGCAACGCGCCAATTGCGCCGCCGCGCCGCCGGCTCGCCGAACACCACCGCCTTGGCAAAGCCGGCCAGTACCAGCATGAGAGTGAACGCGATCACCATGGCGGCGCCGGTCGAGACGTCGAACGCGAACGAGCCCGCAAGTCCCGCCGCGCTTGCCGCGATGCCGGCCCCCCAGGCAATCGGCAGCACCACGCGCAGATCGCGCCCGAACAGCGAACCGATCACCGCCGGCACGATCAGGAAGCTGAATACGAGGAGCACGCCCGCGGTCGCCACCGAGCTCGTCACCACGACGCCGAACGTCAGGAAGAAAAAGAAATCCCACAGCGACACTGCAACCGCGCTGCGGCCCGCCGCCGGCGCCTCGCCGGAGACGGCGGCGAGCGGCGCCCGCGCGAGATAATGGCAGAGGCCGATCGCCCCATAGAGCAGCGCGAATTTCACGACGTCGTCCGGCCCGACCGTGAGGATGCTGCCGACCAGGATCGACTTGACGTGCTCGGCGCCCTGCGGCGAGCGATCGACGACCAGGACCGTGACGGCCGTCGCGGCAACATAGAGAATGCCGACGAACGCCTCCTGGCTGACGTGACGGCGCAGCCCGCGCGACAGCGTCAGCAGCACGGCGCCGAGCGCCGTGAACAGCAGCGCATAGGCAAAGCCCGCCGGTCCGGTGGGCGCATAACCGAGCGCAAACGCAACCGTCGCGCCGAGCGCCGACAATTGCGCCAGCGCCAGATCGGCGAAGATGACGTTACGGCGCAACACCTGCACGCCGAACCAGACATGGATGAGCACGAACAGCACCGACGCCGCGAACGGCAGCGCGAGGAACGCCGCAGCGTCGGCCACGTTCATCGGTCAGGCCTTCGCGACTGATGCGAGGGCGTTGCTTCTTCCCTCCCCCTTGTGGGGAGGGGTCGGGGGTGGGGGGCATCAAATCGGGCACCGTCGTGGCTAAATCTCTCGACCCCCCACCCCGTCCCTCCCCCACAAGGGGGGAGGAAGCAGATTGGCCGGCGCTTCCCGGGTTGTTTTCGCTCGATCATCGCGAGGGCTCCCCCAACGCTTTGCCGAGCGTGGCGAGGTTGGTGTCGAACAATGCGAGATAATCGCCGGTCCCCGCCATACTGCCGACCGACGGCGCCAGCACCACCACCGGAACACCAAGCCGCGCCGCCACGAACCGCGAAGCGTCGACAGGCTCGTGGGGCTCGTGCAGTACGGCGCGCACCGCGGCGTGCACTTCTTGCCCCGGCTGCCGTTCCGATTGGCGCCCGAGGTCGATGAGGCGCGCGAGATGGGCCGGGCTTGGCGCCACGCCGGGCTTCGGCTCGATGAAATCGGCCACGTCAAGGCGGAAGCGGCGGGCGAAATAGGGCCAAGTGTCGTGATAGGCGATCACCTTGGCGCCGGCGAACGCCCGCCATGCCGCCATGCGCTCGGCGAGCGTGGCGAGAAAGCGTTCACGCTCCGCAATGATGCGCTCGCGCTGCGCCGGCACTATGCGGATCAACGCTTCGGCGATCCCGCCGGTGATGATGACGGCATTGTGCGGATCGAGCCAGTAATGCGGATTGGCGGCACCGTGGGCATGGCCGCCCTCGTTCACGATGCTTTCGCCGCGTACTTCGAGCAGCGGAATGCCGGCCGAGCCGTCGACGTAACCGTCGCCGCCGCGCATCAGCCGCGGATTGCCGGCCTGCACCAGCAGCCGGTCGAGCCAATAGTCGAAGCCGAGGCCAACCCGGACGATGATGTCGGCGCGCCGCAGCTTTTCGATATCGCCCGGGCGGGGGACGAAGGCTTCGGCGTCGGCGCCCGCCGGCACGATGGTTTCGACGGTGGCGCCGTCGCCGGCGAATGCCAGGACAAACGTAGTCGCAAGCGCCGCGAGATCGGCGGTGGTCGCCACCACCCGCACCACTGTTCGCACTTGCGCCCTATCTTGCGCCCTGCCTTGCGCACTCTCTTGCACTTTTTCTCGTGCCTCGGCCGGCGCAGCGGTCGCAATCGCCGCTGCCAGCGCGATAATCGCGACGCGCATCATGCGCTCAACGCGCCGCCACCCAGGTGCTCTTGGGGACCAGGCAGTGCACCGCCTTCTGGTCGCCGGACGGCGCCGCGAGGCGGCAGTCCATCACCATGCTGGCGAGTCCATAGGCATCGAGCCGGCTCAATTTCTTGTCCTTTTCTAGGAGATTGATCATGTCCCAGGACGCGGTATCCATCGCCTTGTTGAGGTCGGCATCCTTGCCGACCGTCACCAGGTAGGTCTTGTTTTCGTGGTCGGGCAGCGCCTCGACCGCGCGCCGCACGCCGGGCTTGGCGGTAAAGCAATGCAGGCCCTTGTTGACGTCGACCACCTGGCTGACGCGGCAGTCCCAAGTTTGCATCATCGTCTTTTCGGTATCCGCGGCCGCGACCTTGCGCTCGTCGGTCAGCAGCTTTGCGGTTTCGGCCTTGACGAGGTCGAGCGCCTTGTTGAGATCGCGATCGATCCCGAGCGAAATCCAGGCAGCCCGGGTTTCGATCCGCGGCCAGGCGAGCTTCATGGTCTTGATCACCTCGACGGTAACGCTGAATTCCTTGTAGGCGGTCTCGAGCGCCGTGAGGTTGATTTCGCCGTTACCCTGGGCGGCATGGGAATCGCCGGTCCACAGCAGAGCGCCCGGGACGAACACCGGGAGGTACAAGGTCGTGCCCTCGATCATGTCGCGGACATCGATGTTGCCGCCATAGGGGCCGGGCGGCACCGAGCTGTATTGCCCCGGTTCGGCGCGCGCCACCCCGATGGTGCCGGGGAACGGCGCCAGCGGGATCTCGATGCCGGGCGCGAATTCCGCCACCTTGCGGTCGAGGTCGAGGTAGAAATATTTGACTTGGCCGTCGGGGAAGCGGTCGGGGAATTCCCCGAACATGCCGGGCACGTTGAAGTTCGTCCCGTAGGCGCGCGGCACGATCTTGTTGAGATGGATCTTGAGCACGTCGCCGGCCTCGGCGCCCTCGATATAAACCGGCCCGGTGAGGGTGTGCGGCCCGCGTCCCGGATAATCGGTGCGCAGCTTCTTGATCTGGTCGATGGTGGCGCCCGGCACCACCTGATTGTGCGAATGCATCATGGTCTCGAACACGATGGTATCGCCCGAGTTCACATGCAGCACCGGCGGCTGGGCGTTGTTGAACCAGCCCCATTGGGTTGTGTCCATGGTGGCCGGCAGCATGTGGGTCTTGCCGGGAAAACGCTTGGCTTCGAGGATGCGCAGCTTCTCCTGATCGGGCGTCGACGCCGGAACGAACGGCACGTGCGCGGGCGCCGCCGGGGCCGGTTGCTGGGCGGCGGCATGGAGCGACGGCAATATCATCGCCGCACCGGCGCAGAGTATGGCGTGGACGCGTCGGCGTACGTCGTCGGTTGAATTCGTCATGTGTCCAGCTCTTGCCTCCCAAGCGTGCGCGCGGCGACCCGATTGCAACCAAGCAACCGCCGTGCCGGCAGGCGACACAGCGTGCAAGAAACGTGCAAATGATTAATGCGACGGCAATTTGTCGCGCGGCTCACGCCGACTGCCGGTGCGCCGTTATTCCGGCTGCAATTTCGCGAGCGCGTCGATCTCGACGTCGGTTGGAAAGCGCCCGAGCGCCTTCTTGGAGAACTTCAACTGCCCGTCCACGGTGATTTCGAACACGCCGCCCCGCGAGCGCACGTAGGCGACCTCGGCACCGAATTCCTTGAACCTCGCCCCCACACGGAGAGCGTGCGGCTCGTAGCTTCACTGCACGCAATATTCGATGGTGATCTTCACGGGACGACACCTCTCAGCCGAACAACGCCGGAATCATACGTCATCTGCGACGCGCGCGTCGAGCGGCCTGAAAATCCGCGCGACCCGGGGGAATCAGGCGATAGATTCCCGACGTTGCGAGAGCGAGCGCCACATGACCGAAGCCGCCGTTTCCGAACCCACCCTGCCCCGCGCGACGGCGCCGGATGAATTTCTCGGCCATCCGCGCGGGCTCGGCTTCCTGTTCGCGACCGAGATGTGGGAGCGCTTTTCCTATTACGGGATGCGGGCCCTGCTGGTGCTCTACATGGTGAAATACGTGCTGCGGCCCGACGTCGAGGGTCAGGTGATCGGGCTTGCGACACTCAGGCATGGCCTCGAGGCCCTGTTCGGCCCGCTCGACGTGCAGCCCTTCGCTTCGCAAATCTATGGTTTCTATACCGGGCTCGTCTATCTCACCCCGGTGTTCGGCGGCCTCCTCGCCGACCGCGTGCTCGGCCATCGCCGCACCGTCGTGATCGGCGCGTCCCTGATGGCAATCGGGCATTTCATGATGGCGTTCGAGCCGGTGTTCCTATTCGCGCTTGTGTTCCTGATCATCGGCAATGGCGCCTTCAAGCCCAACATGTCGACCCAGGTCGGCGAACTTTATCCGCCCGGCGATCCGCGCCGCGATCGCGCCTATTCGATCTTCTATGTCGGCATCAACATCGGGGCGTTCCTGGCGCCGCTTGTCTGCGGCACGCTGGGCGAGCGGGTCGGCTGGCATTACGGCTTTGCCGCGGCCGGTATCGGCATGCTGATTGCGCTCGCGACCTATCTCTATGCCACCCCGCATCTGCCGCCCGATCCGTTGCTCGTCGAACGCGCCGCGCGCAAGGCACATCCGGCGGCCGCCGCAAAGCCGCTCGATCGCGACGAATGGCGTTCGGTGGCCGCGCTGCTGATCCTGTTTGTTCCGACGAGCCTGTTCTGGGCGACCTACGAGCAGCAGGGCAACACCATCGCGCTGTGGGCCGACGACTACACCGACCGCACCCTCAACCTGATCTGGTGGACCGCCGAGATTCCGACGACCTGGTTTCAGGCCTTCAACCCGTTTATGATTTTCGCCTTCACGCCGCTGGTGGTGGCGCTGTGGGGGCGCCAGGCGCGGCGCGGCCGCGAGCCCTCGACCCTGGTGAAGATGGCGCTCGGCTGTGCCGGCTGCGGGCTCGCTTATCTGATCATGATGGGCGCCGCGATCTATGCGGGGACCGACAAGGCAAGCTGGCTGTGGCTGTTCGCCTACTTCATCGTCATCACCACCGGTGAGCTTTATCTCTCTCCGATCGGGCTGTCGCTCGTTTCCAAGGTCGCGCCGGTCCACCACATCGCCATGATGATGGGGATGTGGCTCGGCACCAGCTTCGTCGGCAATTTCCTCGCCGGCTATCTCGGCAGCTTCTGGTCGTCGATGTCCAAGCCAGACTTCTTCCTGATGATCGCGGCGGTTGCGTTCGCCGCGGCCGCCATCATCTGGGCGTTCGATCGGCCATTGCGCGGTGCCCTCAAAGGCCGTTGAGCCCCGATTAATCCGGTCCGACCGGCCCGATCGGCATTGCGGCGAAGCGTCGCGTGCCTTATCCTGCGTCGCATTGAAAAGATCGCGTTCGGCGGGCTCTCCCGGAGATGGTTCGCCGACCGCCGCCCCCGCTCCTACGATATCTCCGAGGGAGGATTTGAATATGCGAATGCGCAGTGCGCTGCTCGCGAGCGTTTGCCTGACTTTCGTTCTGGCCGCCGGTGCCGATCCGTCGTTGGCGCAAGGCGCCGCGGCGCTTGCCGGCCAGGTCAGCTCGGCCGAGGAAGGCGCCATGGAAGGCGTGCTGGTTACCGCCAAGAAGGCGGGCTCGACCATCGCCATCACGGTGGTCACCGACAAGAGCGGCCATTACAGCTTCCCGGCGTCGCGCCTGGAGCCCGGCCAATACGCGATCAAGATTCGCGCGGTCGGCTACGATCTCGACGGCAAGGACGCCGCCGATCTCGCCGCCGACAAGACCGCGAGCGTCGACCTCAAGCTCAAGAAGACCCGCAACCTCTCCGCCCAGCTCACCAGCGCGGAGTGGATGCAGAGCATGCCGGGCACACCGAAGCAGAAGGATGCGCTGCTCAATTGCGTGAGCTGCCACACCGCCGAGCGCATCGTGCGATCGAGCCACGACGTCGGCGAGTTCATCCAAGTGCAGGCGCGCATGGGGACCTATGCGAACCAAAGCGTGCCGACTCGGCCGCAGAAGCGCCTCGCGGAGCGGCTTCTCGAGGAACGCGGCGACGGGCGCTCGAAAGCCCAGGAAGAGCGCGCCGAATTTATGGCTTCGATCAATCTGAGCGAAACCGAGACCTGGAGCTATCAGCTCAAGGCGATGCCGCGCCCGACCGGCGCCGCGACCCAGGTGATCATCACCGAATACGACCTGCCGCGCGCCTCGATCGAGCCGCACGACGTCATGCTCGGCAAGGACGGGATGGCCTACTACACCAACTTCGGCGAGCAGAATATCGGCAAGCTCGACCCGAAGACCGGCAAGGTGACGGAGATCGCCCTGCCCGAATTGAAAAAGGGCTGGCCGCAGGGTTCGCTCAGCATCCATCCGGACAAGGACGGCAATCTCTGGTTCGGCATGATGTACCAGGGCGCGATCGGCAAATACGACCTCGTCTCGCAAAAAGTCGAGACCTTCAGCCTGCCGCCCGACATGAACAAGGCCATGACGCAGGTCAACATGGTGCGGCCTGAATCCGATTCGGTCGACGGCAAGGTGTGGGCGCAGAACAACGGCTTCGCGGCGCTGCACCGCCTCGACCTCAAGACCGGAGCGATCGAGACCATCGCGCCGTTCACGAATTCGAAGTCGGGCGAGAACCACAACATTTACGACATCATTCCGGATGCCGACAACAACGTCTACTTCACCGATTTCGCCCAGCAGCATATCGGCAAGGTCGACGCCAAGACCGGGCAGACGACGCTGTTCGAACTGCCGACCAAGGCCTCGGCGCCGCGCCGCGGCATGATGGATGCCCAGGGACGCATCTGGTTCGGCCTCTTTCGCGGCAACAAGATCGACATGTTCGACACCAAGACGGAGAAGTTCAAGGAATGGGAGATGCCGACCGCGTTCTCGGCTCCCTATGACGTGACGATCGACAAGAACGGCAGAGGTGTGGACCGGCTCCATGCTCAACGACCGGGTCTCGCGGCTCAATCCCGAGACCGGCAAGTTCGTCGAATATCTGCTGCCGCGCGAGACCAACATCCGCCGCGTCTACGTGGACAATTCGACCACGCCGGTGACGTTCTGGGTCGGCAACAACCACCAGGGCTCGATCGTCAAGGTCGAACCGCTCAACTGAGTAACCTGTAGGGCGGATTAGCGTAGCGTAATCCGCCGACGCAATTATCCGGACGGCGAGGACGGCGGATTGGGGTGGATTACGCTTCGCTAATCCGCCCTACCCGTCCCTGACGATCTCTCACACGGAGGGCACCCATGCGCACACAGTTATCGGTTCTGAGTGCCGCGTTTGCGGTTATTTTGGTTGCGTTGCCCATGGTCGCCGGCGCCCAGGCGCCGGCTGCGCTTGGCGGGCAGGTTTCCTCCGCCAAGGAAGGCGCCATGGAAGGCGTCGTCGTCAGCGCGAAGAAGGCGGGCGGCATCGTGACGGTGAGCGTCGTCTCCGACGCCAAGGGGCATTATAGCTTCCCGGCCTCGCGGCTCGAACCCGGCCAATACGCGCTCGCGATCCGCGCCATCGGGTATGAGCTCGAAGGGCCGAAGACCGCGGACGTCGCCGCCGGCAAGCCTGCAACCGCCGACATCGCGCTGCGGCCGACCAAGAAGCTGCCGTTGCAGATGTCCAATGCCGAATGGCTCGCGAGCTTCCCCGGCACCGACGATCAGAAGAAAGCGACGCTCGGCTGCATCAGTTGCCATGACCTCGACCGCATCGCGCGGTCGCAGCACACGCCAGAAGAATTCATGCAGGTCTTCGAGCGCATGAGCGGCTATTACCCGGGCAGCACGCCGGAATATCCCCAGCGCCTCAATGGCGACGCGCGCCGCCAGGTCGGACAGGGCCCGGGCGCCAAGGCGCTTGCGGAGTTCTTCGCGTCGGTCAATCTGAGCCAGGACGAGACCTGGACCTACGAGCTGAAGACCTTCCCCCGCCCGACCGGCCGCGCCACGCGGGTGATCGTCACCGAGTACGATCTGCCGCGCAAGCAGATCCAGCCGCATGACGTCTTGCTCGACAAGGACGGCATGGTCTGGTTCTCCCATTTCGGCGAGCTGTTCCTCGGCAAGATGGACCCGAAAACCGGGCAGACCTGGCAATATCCGGTGCCGGTGATCAAGGCCGGATTCCCGGTCGGGACGCTCGACCTCGAGACCACCCGGGACGGCGATATCTGGCTGTCCATGATGTACCAGGGCGGCGTCGCCCGCTTCGACAAGAAGACCGAGACGTTCCAGACGTGGTCGGTGCCGAAGGAGTGGCAGACCGACGCCACCCAGCAGGCCTTCGTATCGCCGAACTCATCCCACGTGGACGGCAAAGTGTGGGTGAAGAACTCCGACCACGCCCAGATCCTGCGGCTCGATCCCGCCACCGGTAAGTGGGAGAATTTCGGCTCGTTCAAGGATCCGACTACCGGCAAGGGCATCCAGTCCTACGGTATTCCGGTGGATCCGGAGAACAACCTCTACCTGCTCGACTTCGCCGCAAGCGGCGTCGGCAAGCTCGACAAGAGCGGCAAGCTGGTCGGCTATTACCCGGGCAAGATCGCCTCTTCGCCTTCGCGCCCGCGCCGCGGCCGGATCGATGATCAGGGCCGGCTGTGGTACGCGGAATACGGCGGCAACGCGATCGGCGTGCTCGATCCCGAGACCGGCGCTGTCAAGGAATGGACGGTTCCGACGCCGTGGGCGCAGCCCTATGACGCGGTGCTCGACAAGAACGGCGAGGCCTGGACCGGCTCGATGCTGAGCGACCGGGTAACGCGGCTCGACCCCAAGACCGGTGCGTTCGTGGAATATTTGCTCCCGCACGTCACCAACATCCGCCGCGTGTATATCGACAACACCACCACGCCGGTGACCTTCTGGACCGGCAACAACCACGGCGCCTCCATCGTCAAGGTCGAGCCGCTCGACTGAGGCGGGAGGGGACTGGTGGCCTGCAGCGACATGCAGGGACTGAGGTTGAGATCAGAACCCGGATGTCGCTTCCGCTCATCCGGACCAGCTGCCACGGCGTCCGCGTTGATCCGGCGATTTGATGGGCGCCGCCGCGGCCGGCGTTACGACCGCATCCGCCTGATGCTGGAGAGGATCCAGTCGTCATTGGGATTCATCCGCAGCGCCGCCTCGTAATCGTCAAGCGCGCGGGCGCGCTGACCCAGTTTCTCATGCGCGTAGCCGCGCCACACCACGGCATTGACCATGCCGGGCCGCGCCGCCAATGCGGCGTCCATGTTGCTGACTGCGCCGACGTAATCGCCAACGAAGATGCTGGAATAGCCGCGGCCGAAATAAACGAAAAAACGGTCCATATCGCGACGCAGCCCGAGCGCGAGGGCGCGATCGTAGTCGGCGCGCGCCTCGGCGTAGCGGCCAAGTTGAACGTAGACTTCGGCCCGCGACATCACAGGCACGCTGTCGTTCGGCGTCAGCCGCATCGCCTCGCTGTACTGCTCGGTCGCGTCGGCATAAGCCCGCATCCGCGTCAGCGCCCGTCCGGCCCCGTAGTTGAACACCGCCACGGTCGGCGCCAGCCGCGAACCGGTCATGAAATCGCGCAGCGCCTCGGAAAACCGGCGCTGCCGCATGTAGAAATAGCCGCGATCGACATAAATCATCGGATCCAGCGGCTCGATCTGAAGCAACGCGTCGAAATCGGCTTCGGCGCGGTCGATCTCTTCAAACGATTCATGAACCGATGCGTGGTTGACGAGAAGCTCGCGCAGTTTCGCCGCGCCATCCGGGGTCGCTTGCGTGCCCAACGCTGTTTTCGTCTTCTCATACTCGGCGTCGAGTTGCCGATTGATTTCGAGCCTTTGCATTAGCACGATCTGATCGGTCAGCCGGTCAGACAGGACGGCTTCGGCATGAGCGGGCGCCAACCACACCGGCGCGATCATGACGGGGATCGCCGCCAAGTGGCGCGAAACTCGGCGCGAAACTCGGCGCGAAACTCGAACGAGGGCATGCCGCATAAGCGTATTCCATCCACAGCACCGGCAGGACTATCACCGCTTCCGTGACGAAATCGCTGTTGCAACCGTACCAATCAGCGGTAGTTGTGAACGGTTTCCCGCACCAACGATTAACCAACGCCAACCATTGACTTTCCGCCGGTCGCGCCTATGTTCCGGCCGAGGGTACGTTTGTATCAATCGACCGCCCGATCCGCGTACATCCTCCGCGCAGATTTTTACATTCACGTAATCTGCCCGTTCGCGTAAAACGCTTAAAAAACGCAAACCGGTTGCGGAGCGGCCCGGAAATCCGGGTGGTCAACTTGAGGCTTCATGGCATTTTCTGATCTCGGCTTGTCCGACAAGGTTCTCGCGGCGGTTACGGCCGCCGGCTACACCACCCCGACCCCCATCCAGGAACAAGCGATCCCCCACGTTCTCGCCCGGCGCGACGTGCTCGGCATCGCCCAGACCGGCACCGGAAAGACGGCAGCGTTCGTCCTGCCGATGCTGACCAGGCTCGAACAGGGCCGCGCCCGTGCCCGGATGCCGCGGACGCTCATCCTCGAACCGACCCGCGAACTGGCCGCGCAAGTCGAGGAAAGCTTCGGCAAATACGGAGTCAATCACAAGCTCAACGTCGCGTTGCTGATCGGCGGCGTTTCGTACGACGACCAGGACAGCAAGTTGGTGCGCGGCGTCGACGTGTTGATCGCGACCCCGGGCCGCTTGCTCGATCATTGCGAGCGCGGCCGGCTGTTGATGTCCGGTGTCGAACTTCTCGTCATCGACGAAGCTGATCGCATGCTCGACATGGGTTTCATCCCCGACATCGAGCGAATCTGCAAGCTCGTTCCGTTCACCCGCCAGACCCTGTTCTTCACCGCCACTATGCCGCCGGAGATTCGGCGGATCACCGAGCAGTTTCTACACAATCCAGTGCGCGTCGAGGTGTCCCGCCCCGCCAGCACCGTCGCCAACACCACGCAGAGCCTGATGAAGACCGGCCGCGAACCGCACGACAAGCGGGACACGCTGCGCCGCCTGATCCGCGACTCCGTCGGCCTTAAGAACGCGATCATCTTCTGCAACCGCAAACGGGAAGTTGCGACTTTGCATCGTTCCCTCGTCCGTCACGGATTTTCCGCGGTGGCGCTCCACGGCGACATGGACCAGCAGGCCCGCACGGCGGCGCTGGAGCAGTTTCGCAAGAACGAAGTGACGCTCCTGGTGGCCTCGGACGTCGCCGCCCGCGGCCTCGACATTCCCGACGTCAGCCATGTCTTCAATTTCGACGTGCCCCACCACCCCGACGACTACGTCCACCGCATCGGCCGTACCGGGCGGGCCGGACGCAGCGGCACCGCGATCACCATCGTGGCGCCCGGCGAGCAAAAAGCCGTGGCCTTGATCGAGAAGCTGATCGGGCAGCCGATAGCCTACGCGGCCGGTGAACCGGCCGAATCGGCCGCGGCCGAGGAGTTGGCTCCGGCGCCGCGTCACCATCGCCGCGGCGCGCGACCGTCCCCCGAGCGCGCCAACAAGACAGCACCGCCGCCATCCGCGCCACGGCCCGCCGCCGAGCGCAACGATAAGGTCGCCCCGCTCGGCAACGCTCGTCCCCGGCGCCCGCCTCCGCCGCGCGCGCGCGACGAGGACACCGATGCGTCCCATCTGCCCGCTTTCCTGTTGCGGCCGTTCCGCGTCAAGGCGTGACGCTTCGCGCTATTGGGGCCGGGTCGTAGCCGAACGACATCAGTGTAGCCCGCATGAGCGATAGCGACACGCGGGGCTGATTTTGAGCTCGGCATCCCTTCGGATGTCGCTTCCGCTCATCCGGGTTGCCGCGTCACCCCGACCCGCTCACGCAAATCGCACCGGACGGCAACGTTCCAGCGTTCGCGGGATGTTGCCGGTGAATTGGTCTTTGCAATCCAGAGCAAATCGCCACGCCGCCGCCTGCACTGTTTTTACGGGAAATTTAACTCTTTGGGCGATGCTCCGGTGGGTTTGATTTCGCGTGCGGATTTTGCAGATGGTCGGAATGACCCTGCGGACGGAGCGGGACGATGGCCGGCGAACACGATCACAGCATGGCGTTTGCCGGTAGTGCCTTCGAGAAGATGAAGGCTCTGCGCCACCCGGCGACACCGCATAATTACGAGATCTGGTACACCTATGCGAGCGCCGGAAACGCGGCCCTCAACCAGACCATCAACGACATGATCGCAAGTCACGGCACCGTCACGCAGGGCGATCTCGACGAACTCTACGAGAAATTCTTCTCGCCCACCCGGTTGACCGATCAGCTCGACTGCTTCGGCAACCAGGTCATGTGCGAGATCGACCAGATCGTGACCATCCTTGATACGACGCTCGATTCCTCGTCGCGTCGTGCCGTCGCCCTCGCCGACGTGACCACCAGGATCGAGGAGGTGCGCGATCCTGCACTATGCGGCGTCGTCGGCACGCTCGTCGAGACCACCAAGGAAATCGAGAGCGCCAACCAGAAATTCGAGGCGCAGCTCAAGGCCTCCCGGCACGAGATCAACGAACTTCAAAAGAATCTCGACGCGGTGCGCACCGAAATTCTCACCGACCCGTTGACCACCCTCGGCAACCGCAAGCATTTCGATCAGGCCATCGCCAAAGCGATCGCCGATGCATCCGCCGGCGACGCGCCGCTCTCGCTGATGATGACCGACATCGACCACTTCAAGACATTCAACGACACCTACGGTCATATCACCGGCGACCAGGTGCTGCGGCTGGTCGCCCTGACGTTAAAGCAGAACGTCAAGGGCCAGGATCTGGCGGCGCGCTATGGCGGCGAGGAATTCGCCGTCATCCTACCGAACACCGCACTGCGTCAGGCAACCGTCGTCGCCGAGCACATCAGGCGCGCGGTATCGGGCCGCGTGGTGACGAAGCGCTCGACCGGTGAAAATCTCGGACATGTCACGATATCGCTCGGCGTCGCCGCGATGAGGTACGGCGACACGTCCCAGTCGCTGCTCGAACGCGCGGACGATTGCCTTTATGCCGCCAAACGCAGCGGTCGCAATCGCGTCGTCTGTGAAAGTGACCTGGAATACCTGCCGCCGCAGGCAAAGGTCGCATGATCCGCCGCCGTTGTTGCGGCCCCTGCGACTAGAGTGAATCTCGATCGCATGGCATCAGCCGTGCGGTGGGAAAAACGAAGCGTGCCCACGCTTGATCGGCCTGTCGCGTGAGCACGCTACGCTTTGCGTATCTCGTCGGAACATGCCCTACCCGGTGCGCGCCGGCTCGCCGTCCTCTTTCGCCGGCGTGATGGCAACGGATTCTCCGCAACCGCAGGCGGACGTCTGGTTCGGGTTATTGAAAACGAAACCCGCCGATAGCTTGTCGATGCGGTAGTCCATCTCGGTGCCGATGAGAAACAGCACCGCCTTGGGGTCGATGAGCACACGTACGCCTTTGTCTTCGATCACCTCGTCGCGCGGGTCGAGCGCTTCGGCGTATTCCATGGTGTAGGACATGCCGGCGCAGCCGCCGTTCTTCACGCCGACCCTGATGCCGGCGATCGGACGTTCGGATTTTCCGATGATGTCCTTGATCCTGCCCGCGGCGGCATCAGAGAGCCGCATCACCTGGGGCATTGGCCTGGGGGTGGCCATTTTCACGTCTCCTTCCACATCGGCTTCAAGGGCCGAAGCACGGGATATAGGTATCTCGCTTAAGATAAGCACTTCACCACATGTTCAACACCACCCTCGCCTCGTCGGACATCCGGCTCGGCTCCCAGGGCGGGTCCCACACCACATTGACGGTCACGGCGCCGACACCGGGAACGCTTGCCGCCGCATTCTCCACCATGCTCGGCAGTTCCTGCGCGGACGGACAGTTCGGCGTCGTCAGCGTCATGTCGATCGCGACGGCGCGATCGTCGGCAATATCGATCTTGTAGATCAGGCCCAGCTCATAGACGTCGGCCGGAATCTCCGGATCATAGACCGACTTGAGGGCGGTGACGATTTCGTCGGTCAGCCGCGCGGTCTCGTCGGACGACAATGCGCCCTGGGCCGACGCGGGCGCCGTCGCAGCCTCCGGAAGCCCCACCTCAGGAGCCGCCATGTCGACAACCGGCGTATCGTTTGAATCGGTACTCATGCGAAGAAATCCTGCGCTTTCATCAGGGCGGCCGCAAGGCCGTCGATTTCCTCCCGCGTGTTGTAGAGCGCGAACGACGCCCGGCAGGTCGCGGTCACACCGAATCGCGTCAGCAACGGCATGACGCAATGGGTGCCGGCACGCACCGCCACCCCGGCGCGGTCGATGACGGTGGCGACGTCGTGCGGATGGGCGCCTTTCATCTCGAAGGAGACGATGGCGCCCTTGTCCTTGGCGGCACCGATGATCCTCAGCGAATTGATCTCGCGCAGGCGATCGGTCGCATACGTCAGCAGCGCCTTTTCATGGGCGCGGATCGGGGCGCGGCCGAGGGAATTGACGTAGTCGATGGCAGCGCCGAGACCGATCGCCTGGACGATCGAAGGCGTGCCGGCCTCGAACTTGTAGGGCGGATCGCCATAGGTGATGCGATCCTGGAACACCTCGCGGATCATCTCGCCGCCGCCGTTGAACGGCGGCATCGCGGCAAGATGGGCGTATTTGCCGTAGAGCACGCCGATGCCCGACGGACCGTAAAGCTTGTGGCCGGTGAAAGCATAGAAATCGCAGTCGATGTCGGCAACGTCGACGTCGAGATGGACCGCGCCCTGGGCGCCGTCGACCAACACTGGAATCCCGCGTGCATGGGCGATCCGCACCACCTCTTTCACCGGCACGACGGTGCCCAGCATGTTCGACATGTGGGTGATCGCCACCATCTTGGTGCGGTCGGTCAATAGCTTCTCGAATTCGTCGACGAGGAAATTGCCGTCGTCGTCCACCGGCGCCCATTTGATCACGGCACCCTGACGCTCGCGCAGGAAGTGCCACGGCACGATGTTGGAGTGGTGCTCCATGATGGAGAGCACGATCTCGTCGCCGGGTTTCACGCGTTCGCGCGCGAACGTGTAGGCGACGAGGTTGATCGCCTCGGTGGCGTTGCGGGTGAACACGATCTCCTCGGGTCGCCCCGCATTGAGGAACGCGCGCACCTTTTCGCGGGCGCCCTCGTAGGCCTCGGTCGCCGCGTTGGCGAGATAATGCAGGCCCCGATGCACATTGGCGTATTCGGACGTATAGGCTTGCTGGATGCGGTCCAGCACCGCCTTGGGCTTCTGCGCCGAGGCCGCGTTGTCGAGATAGATCAGCGGCTTGCCGTAGACCTGCATGGACAGGATCGGAAAATCCTCGCGCACCCGGGCGACGTCGTAAATGCCGTTGGTCAGCGCCTGGTGCATGCCATTTCCGCTCATTGGCGCCCCGCGAGCCATTGCAGCGCAGCCGCCATCAAGGCGTCGCGAACGCCTTCGTTAGCGACCGTCTCGATCGCCTCGCCGATGAAGGACTGGATCAGCAGCGTCTCCGCTTCCTTTTCCGGAATGCCGCGCGCCATCAGGTAGAACTTGAGGTTGTCGTCGAGCGCGCCGGACGTGGCGCCATGGCCGCATTGCACGTCGTCGGCGAAAATCTCCAGCTCCGGCTTGTTGTCGGCTTCGGCGTCCTCGGAAAGCAACAGCGAGCGGGTCATCATCCGGGCGTCGGTCTTCTGGGCTCCGGGGCGGACGACGATCTTGCCCTGGAACACGCCTTGGCTCGCGCCGTCCAGGACCGACTTGAACAGCTCGCGGCTCCGGCAGCCACCCACTACATGGTCGAGCAGCAGCGACGTGTCGGCATGCTGCCGGCCGGTGATGAGGCTCGCGCCATTGAGACCGAGGGTAGAGCCTGTGCCGGCGCATTTCACGAACAGCTGGTTGCGCACGATATGGCTGCCGGTCAGGAAGGTAAAATCGGAGAATTCCGCCCTGGCCCCGATGGTGGCGTTAAGCGTCGCAAGGTGCAACGCGTCCTTGCCCTCCTGGTTGACCTTGACTCGGTCCAGCCGGCCACGGTCGCCGACCACGACGTCGAGCGCAGCATTGACCTGGTAGGCGATACCGTCCGGACCTTCATGGCTCTCGATGACGGTGAGGCTTGCGCCCGCTCCGACCACCACCGCAGAGCGGGAAACCACCGCCGCGGCATGGTCCGAGCCATAAACGAAGACGAGATGCAGGGGACGCGCGATATGCGCGCCGCCGGTGACTTCAACGATCGCGCCGTCGCCCATCAGGGCGGTGTTCAGCGCGTAGGCGACGTCGGCTTCGGCCGGGCCGACCTCGGTGACACGCGGCAGCGACCCGCCGCGGCCGAGTTCCTGGGCGAGCGACGCGATCCTCAAGCCTGGTTCAAGAGCGGTGAGATCGGACAACTCCGGCACGAAGGTGCCGTCCACAAACACGATCCGCCGCGCCCCAACCTGTGCGAACAGACCGCCCGCCGACGCGGCCCGCGCCTTGGCGGCGGCATCGGGCGGACCGGCAATCGGCTGCGCCTCGCGCATCAGGGCGCGCAGGTCGGTGTATTTCCAAGCCTCGACGTGGCGATGGGGCAGCCCTTGCGCCTCGAAGCGGCGGAACGCCGCCACCCGGCGCGCCGCGAGCGCGCCGCCGGGAAGCGTTTCCCGCAGCGACGCGAACGCCTCCGCAAGGCTCGTTTCCGCCGCTGTCTTGATGGGGGTGATCTCGGCCATCATGGCGTCAAGCCGCCTCGCCCTGGTATTGCGCGTACCCGCTCGCTTCGAGCTCCAGCGCCAGTTCCTTGCCGCCGGTGCGCACGATGCGGCCGTTTGACAGGACGTGCACGATGTCAGGCACGATGTGGTCGAGCAGCCGCTGATAGTGGGTGATGACGATCATGGCGCGTTGCGGCGAACGCAGGCGGTTGACGCCCTCCGCCACCACCTTGAGGGCATCAATATCGAGGCCGGAATCGGTCTCGTCGAGCACCGCGAGCTTCGGCTCCAGCAGCGCCATCTGAAGGATCTCGTTGCGCTTCTTCTCGCCGCCGGAGAACCCCACATTGACCGGCCGGCGCAACATCTCCATATCGATCGAGAGCTTCGCAGCCTGCTCGCGCACCCGCTTCAGGAATTCCGGCGTCGATAGCTCCGGCTCACCGCGGGTCCGGCGCTGCGCATTGAGCGCGGTACGCAGGAAATTCATGGTGACGACGCCGGGAATTTCCAGCGGATACTGAAACGCGAGGAAAATGCCTTGCGCCGCACGGGCGTCGGGCGCGAGCGCAAGCAGGTCCTCGCCCTCGAACAGCACTTCGCCGCCCGTCACCTGGTAGCCGGGCTTGCCGGACAGCACATGCGCGAGCGTCGACTTGCCGGACCCGTTGGGGCCCATGATGGCATGGACCTCGCCGGTATTCACGGTGAGGTCGAGACCCTTGAGAATGTCGCGGTCGTCGACCTTGACCTGGAGATTTTTGATTTCAAGCAACGCCACGTGAACCTCTCTTGCCGCGAACCTCTTAGGACCTTCCCTGTCTCAGGAGTCGTGGCCAAGCTTGTCCCGGGCCATCCACGTCTTGCCAAAATGCGCAAAGAAAGTCGTGGATGCCCGCGACAAGCGCGGGCATGACGAAAAAAAGGGCCTAATTCGATCGCATCACATCATCCTCTAGAAATTAAAGTGCGCGATGATCTCCGCGATCAGCGCGTTTTTCTTCGCCGCCTCCTCGCCGGGCTGAAACCGCCCGAGCGACTTGCCGCCCGCGTCGATCTCACCCTGCTCGCCGACCACGACCACCAGCGGCTCGGCGAAATCGCCTTCATCCGGCCGCTCCAGCGCCAGCCTGCCGCCGTCGAACCAGGCAGCAATGCCACGCGCCTTGAGCTTGAGCGACGGCTTCACGTCGTTCTCGTAGAACGAGCCTAGAAATTCGCAGGCGAGTTGCCGCCGCTTTTGCCGTTCCGCCTCCTCCTGCTCGCGTCTTCCTTCGAGCGCGGAGAGCACCTTGTCGAGCTCCGACATGATCGCCTGCTAGCCCGCAATCCTGCCAGCGGGCGCGGTTATTTCGAAGCTCCCCATCGCCATCGCCAGCCGCCCTCGGTTTTTGCCCACGCGATCACCATAAAGCCGGCGAGCACGACAATAAAAGCGATCCACCAGACCACCATCTCGGCCGTGCTCAATGGCCCATAACCGCCCAACAGAAGATTAAGTACGGCGGCAAAGATCACGACGCCGACCGCCGTGAACACCCAACCCTCCCAGGTCGTGGGGGTGGCGCCATAGCCGTAGTGTTTGGGCTTGAACCAGTATCGCGCGGTCATCTCCTGCTCCGGCCTACCTCAAAGCTCTTGCGCTAGCCCACCGATCCTTCAAGACTGATCGAGATCAGCTTCTGGGCTTCGACGGCGAACTCCATCGGCAACTGCTGGAGCACGTCGCGCACGAATCCGTTGACGATGAGCGCCACCGCCTCCTCCGGCGAGAGGCCGCGTTGCATGCAGTAGAATAGTGTCTCCTCGGAGATCTTGGACGTCGTCGCCTCGTGCTCGAACACGGCGGCGGGATTCTTCGATTCGATGTAGGGCACCGTGTGCGCCCCGCAATGCCCGCCGATCAGGAGCGAGTCGCAGTTTGTAAAGTTGCGCGCGCCGACGGCGCGGCGGCCGGCCGATACGAGCCCGCGATAGGTATTGTTGGAATGCCCTGCCGCGATGCCCTTGGAGATGATCCGGCTTGTGGTGTTGCGGCCGAGATGGATCATCTTGGTGCCGGAATCGACCTGCTGGCGGCCGTTGGAGATCGCGATCGAATAGAACTCGCCGCGCGACTGGTCGCCGCGCAGGATGCAGCTTGGATATTTCCAGGTGATTGCCGAGCCGGTCTCGACCTGGGTCCATGAAATCTTGGAGTTGCGGCCGCGGCAATCGCCCCGCTTGGTGACGAAGTTGAAGATACCGCCGCGGCCTTCGGCATCGCCCGGATACCAGTTCTGGACGGTCGAATACTTGATCTCGGCGTCGTCGAGCGCGATCAGCTCGACCACCGCGGCATGAAGCTGATTCTCGTCGCGGCGCGGCGCGGTGCAGCCCTCAAGATAACTCACATAGGCGCCCTTGTCGGCGATGATGAGCGTGCGCTCGAACTGCCCGCTGTTGCGCTCGTTGATGCGGAAATAGGTCGAGAGTTCCATCGGGCAGCGCACGCCCGGCGGCACATAGACGAACGAGCCGTCGGAAAACACCGCCGAGTTGAGCGTGGCGAAGAAGTTGTCCGACACCGGCACCACCGAGCCGAGGTATTTCTTGACCAGTTCCGGATACTCGCGGATCGCCTCCGAGATCGGCATGAAGATGACGCCGGCCTTCAACAGTTCTGCCTTGAAGGTGGTGGCCACCGACACCGAATCGAACACGGCGTCCACCGCGACCCGCCGGACCGGGGCGCCCTCGCCGCCGGTCTCGTCGCCATCCTCGCCCTTTTGGCGCACCACACCGGCAAGCATTTCCTGCTCGCGCAGCGGAATGCCGAGCTTCTCATAGGTCCTGAGGATTTCCGGATCGATCTCGTCGAGCGATTTCGGCGCCACCGTCTGCTTCGGCGCGGAATAAAAATACATGTCCTGGTAATTGATCGCCGGGTAGTCCACCCGCGCCCATGCGGGCTCGCGCATGGTGAGCCAGTGCCGATACGCGGCCAAGCGCCATTCCAGCATCCAGGCAGGCTCTGATTTTTTGGCCGAGATGAAGCGGACGGTATCCTCAGACAGGCCCTTGGGGGCCCGGTCGGATTCAATCAGCGTCTCAAACCCGTACTTATACTGGTCGACGTCGATCAGGCGCACCTTCTCGACGGTCTCTTGTACGGCCGGCATTTCATTCCCTCCGCTGCGGTTTCAAGGACCGCGGGTTGGATGCGATATGGGGTCGTCTATGGTCGGTCCAATCGGTTCCGGCGATAAACCTCTATTCAGTCAGGCGGCGATGCCGCGTCTATCCTTAGATAAGCCCGAAAGCAATTTAGTCCAAGCCTCAAGGAACAGATCGATCTCATTTTCGCTGGTGGAAGGTCCGATGCTCACCCGGATTGCTCCCGCAACGAGATGATCCGGAACCGCCATCGCGGCAAGCACATGGGACGGCGTGACCTTGCCGGACGAGCAGGCCGAGCCCGACGACACCGCAAGACCGTCCAGATCAAGATTGATGAGTGCGGTCTCGGCCCGCAGACCAGGAGCCGCAAACAGGCTGGTATTGGGGAGACGCTCGGCCTTGCGCCCGAAAATTACCGTTGGGCCCTGCGCGAGCCCAGCTTCGAGGCGATCGCGCACGAAACGCATCCGATCGCCGTCCGCCACCATGCCGGCCATAGCGGAGGCGGCGGCAGCGCCGAACCCGACGATGCCGGCAACGCCTTCGGTGCCGGCGCGGCTGCCGCGCTCCTGGCCGCCGCCGCGCACTAGGGGCTCGGCAAGATGAAGCGCAGCCGACCGCTTGACCAGCGCCCCGATCCCCTGGGGGCCGCCGAGCTTATGCGCCGAAATGGTCATAAGATCGGCTTCCATTTCATTGATATTGCATTGAATTCGTCCGGCCGCCTGGATCGCGTCGACATGCAGCAGCCCACCCGCCTGATGGATCATCGCCGCCGCCGCCTTGATCGGCTGGACCACGCCGGTCTCGTTGTTGGCAGCCATGATGGACACCAGCGGCGGCAGCTTGCCCTGCCATTTCAACTCATTGAGGCGGCGCTCCAGCGCCGCGAGATCGATGCTGCCGTCCGCCGTTACGGCGAACTCCTCGACCTGGGACGCGGGGAACCGGCCGCCGCAGCGCACCGAAGCATGCTCGATCGCCGACACGATCAGCCGGTCGAAACGGGTCTTGTCCTGGGAGGCTTCGAGCGCCGGCGTCAGGGCCAGCATATTGGCCTCGGTGCCGCCCGAGGTGAACACGACGTTGCGCGGTTCCGCCCCGACCAGCGCCGCCACCCTCTCGCGGGCCTGCTCGATCGTGCGTCGGGCGGCACGGCCCTCACGATGCACCGAGGACGGATTGCCGATCTCGTCGAGTGCGGCGATCATGGCGGCACGCGCCTCCGGTCGCAGCGGCGCGGTCGCGTTCCAGTCGAGATACGTCCGCTCGGTCATTGCACGTCCCACATCCGCTTGCCGGCAAACCCGGCCGCACGAAATCCTTGCTTTTTATCCCCCTGATCGGGCAAGAGAATACGCGCCACGCCAGCTCGCACTTTCCGGCGCCGGCGGCACTCGCCCGGCACGTCCGATAAAATGGAGTGGTTCTAAACAGTTACGCGCGCCTTTTGGAGGCGTCAAGCAGCGAGCTAAGCGCATTCCGCCGACCACGGCTTGCCCCCACGCAATGCTGCGCAGCGATCGAGGTTTTTGAATATGCCCGAAATCATCTTCACCGGCTCCGCCGGCCGGATCGAAGGCCGTTATCACCCTTCCCGGATCAAGAACGCGCCGATCGCGATCATCCTGCATCCGCATCCGCAATTCGGCGGCACGATGAATCACCCGATCGTCTATCAGCTTTATTATGCTTTCGCGCATCGCAACTTCTCGGTGCTGCGCTTCAATTTCCGCGGCGTCGGCCGCAGCCAGGGCTCGTTCGATCACGGCCAGGGCGAGCTTGCGGACGCCGCGGCGGCGCTCGACTGGGCGCAATCGATCAACCCGGAGGCACGCGGCTGCTGGATCGCGGGCTTCTCGTTCGGGGCGTGGATCGGCATGCAGTTGCTGATGCGCCGGCCCGAGATCGAGGGCTTCATCTCAATCGCGCCGCCCGCCAATCTCTATGATTTCTCCTTCCTCGCGCCGTGCCCGTCGTCGGGCCTCATCATCCATGGCGAAAAGGATGCGGTGGTGCCCCACAAGGACGTCACCGGTCTGGTCGAGAAGCTCAAGACCCAGAAGGGCATCGTCATCGAGCAGCGCATCGTGCCGGGCGGCAACCACTTCTTCGACGGCAAGATCGACGTGCTCATGACCCAGGTGATGGCCTATCTCGACAAGCGCCTCGAAGGCGGCGGCGACGCCAAGCCGGAGCCGCGCGGACGGCGGACCGGAGCGGGTTAGCGGGCGAATCAATGCATCTCGTCGGTGTTCTCCTCGCAGTCCTGATTGCGTCGGCCGCACCGGCCCGGGCGGACTGGCCGGAGCGCCCCGTCACCTTGGTCGTTCCGTTCGCCCCGGGCGGCATCACCGACATCCTGGCGCGCATGACGGCCGAACACCTGCAGGCCGCCTTCAGGCAATCCATCGTCATCGAGAACGTAACCGGCGCTGCCGGACTGATCGCCACCCAGCGGGTCGCGCGCGCTCAGCCCGACGGCTACACGCTGTACTTCGCGACGCTGTCCCAGATCGTGATTTCGCCGTTGACGCAAAAAATGGACGTCGATCCCGTCAAGGCGTTCAGGCCGGTCGCAATCGTCGGCACCAGTCCGTTCATCATCACGGTTCGCGAATTGTTTCCCGCCAAGACGCTGGGCGAATTCATCGCGGAAGTGAAGTCGAAGCCGGACCGCTACAACTTCGCCTCGGCCGGCGTCGGCACGCTGACCCATCTGTCGTCCGCGATGGTGCTGCGAAACGCCGGTATTGAAATGGTGCATGTCCCCTACCGCGGCGTCGCGCCTGCACTCGCGGCGTTGCTGGGCGGGCAGGCCGACATGCTTGCGGCTTCGCCCGTCGAGACTGGTCCTTATGTGGATACGGGCAAGCTGAAGTTTCTCGCCGTTACCGGCCCGCAGCGCGCGAAAGGCTTTGCAGCGGTGCCGACCGTCACGGAAGTGCTTCCCCACGCCGCGCCGGTGGTGACGTGGAACGGCATCCTCGCCCCTGCCGCGACCCCGAAAGATATCGTCGACGCGTTGTCGCGTGAGATCATCAAGGCAGAGATGAGCGCGGATTTCCAGGCGAGGCTGGACAAGATCGGTGTCGATCCGAGTGTGAATACGCCGGATGAATTTGCCTCGCAGATCGCCCGAGACGTGCGGGTCTGGCACGACTCCATCGCGGCACTCGGGTTGCAGCCCCAATAGCAAGCCGGCGGTGGGTGTCCCTTCCCGGAACTTCCCGGGCCTGAAGGCGATGTCCGGTCCGAGTCCGCAACCTCCTCTCATATATTGGCAAATCAGGTCTTCTGCTGCGTGGCTCGTTGGTGCGACGCCAACGAGCGGGCCACGAATTCGCCGAGTACGTCCACGCGTTTCGGCCGCTGGCGGCCGGGCGGCGTCACCCAGTGGATCGAACCCGATGCCATCGACCAATCCGGCAGCAGCCGCTGCAAGCGGCCGTCGGCGAGCGCGTCGCGCACGATGAATTCGGGAAGGACGGCGAGGCCCGTGCCGGCGACCAGTGCCGGCACCATGGCGTCGCCGTTGTTCACGCGCAGGGGCCCAGACGGACGAACGGTCGCAGATTTCCCGTTCTTCTGCGTGAAGCGCCAGGTCTCGGGCGTGGCGGCATGGCCATACGTGATGCAGACATGGTCTGCGAGCTGGAGCGGGTGGCGTGGCCTGCCGTGCGTCTTAAAATAGCGCGGCGAGCCGACAAGATAGCGCGGCATCCCGCACAGGCGTCGCGCGATCAGCGAGGAGTCCGGCATGACGGTGATGCGGATCGCCGCATCGAAGCCGTCGCCGATCATGTCGACCATGGCGTCGCTCAGATGCAGGTCGATCGACACCTCGGGAAACTGAGCGATGAACTCTGGCAGCAGCGGCGCAAGGTGCGACACGCCGAACGACAGCGGTGCTGCCAGCCGCACCAATCCTCGTACTGCGGTCGAGCGCGCCAGCGCCTCGTCCTCGGCAGCCTCGCCTTCGGAAAGGATATGTGCGGCCCGAGCCGATAGGTGCCCCCCGGCCTCCGTGAGCGCAATCCGTCGCGAAGTCCGGTTGAACAGCCGCGTCTTGAGCTTCGCCTCGAGGCGGCTGACGGCCTTTGAAACGGTGGCGTTTGAGAGCTTGAGCTCCGCTGCGGCCGCCGCGAATGAGCGCGTCTCCACGACCGTGGCGAAAATCGCCAAGCCTTCAAGGTCTGGCAGTTTTGACATATCAATTCCGGAAACGATTGATTTCGATAATTTCTATTTTCAAATTACGCGGCTGTCCATACCTGTCAGGACGAAACAACGTCACCCCCGGAGGGATCCACGATGATCGACCGCAGACCATTCAATCAACTCGCAGCCGCAGATCATGGTTGGCTGAAGGCCCGCCACCATTTCTCATTTGGTGAACACGTAGACCCGAGTCGAATGGGCTGGGGCGCGCTGCGCGTGTGGAATGACGATGAGATTGCTTCCAACAACGGCTTTCCGCCCCATCCGCACGCCAACATGGAGATCATCACCTACGTCCGCGAGGGCGCCATCACGCACAAGGACAACCTCGGCAACGAGGGGCGTACCGAGGCGGGCGATGTCCAGGTGATGAGTGCCGGATCAGGCATTCGGCACGCCGAATACAATCTCGAGCCCCGGCCGACCCGGATCTTCCAGATCTGGATCACACCGACACAGCGCGGCGGTCCCCCGGCGTGGGGCTCGCAGCCCTTTCCGAAGGGCGACCGGGCAGGACGGTTCGTCACGCTGGCCAGCGGCTTCGATGAGGATGAGGAGGCGCTGCCGATCCGCGCCGACGCGCGGGTACTGGGTGCTACGCTGAAGGCTGGCGAGTCGCTTGACTATGGGCTGGGCACGGCGCGCCGCGGCTATCTGGTTCCGGCCACCGGCGCGGTCGAAGTGAACGGCACGAGGATCGAGGCGCGCGACGGCGCCGCCATCGCAGATGCCGCCGTCATCAAGATCACGGCAATCGAAGATTCGGAGTTGCTACTGGTCGACACCCCCTAAGGGTGTCGATTGTCCGATCTCACGCTCACAGCGAGGAACATGAAATGCCAAAGGTTCTGGTTCTCTACTACTCGTCATACGGCCACATCGAGGCGATGGCGAACGCAGTCGCCGAGGGGGCGCGTGACGCCGGCGCGCAAGTCGATATCAAGCGGGTACCCGAGCTAGTGCCCGAAGAGATCGCACGCAAATCGCATTTCAAGCTCGACCAGGCCGCCCCGATCGCCAAGATCGAGGACCTCGCCAACTATGACGCCATCGTCGTCGGCGCCGGCACCCGGTTCGGCCGCCTGTCGTCGCAAATGGCCAATTTCCTCGATCAGGCCGGCGGGCTGTGGGCGCGCGGCGCGCTCCACGGCAAGGTCGGCGGCGCGTTCACGTCGACAGCCACCCAACACGGCGGCCAGGAGATGACACTGTTCTCGATCATCACCAATCTCCTGCACTTCGGCATGGTGATCGTCGGCCTTGACTACGGCCATGCCGGCCAGATGACGCTCAACGAGATCACGGGCGGCTCGCCTTACGGGGCCACGACCATCGCAGGCGGCGACGGCTCGCGCCAGCCCAGCGCAAACGAGTTGCAGGGCGCCCGCTACCAGGGTCGCAAGATCGCCGAGACCGCGAAGAAGCTGCACGGCTAGCGCCTGCAGCTCACCCCCGCGCCTGGCCGCACAGGAGTTACCCCATGTCCCGCGGCATATCGATCGCATCGCGCGCGATCAAGGCCAGTCACCTCGACTTTCAGTATCGGCCGATCGCGCCGGCCGAGGAGTCCGGCAATCGCGGACGATTCGATAGGTATCGGACCGTCCGGGCGAGGCGCCGGCCTGCGCCGGGACCGACTTCATCATCGCCCGCGACGGGCCGGATCGCCGCTCTCTATCCGTCCTTCGACCAGCAACCCAAGCATAGGAGCCACACCATGAACTACCTCGCATTCATCGGCCGCCTTCTCATTGGTCTGCCATTCGCCATGAGCGGCATAGGCAAACTCGCCGCCTATGGTCCGACAACGGAGAAGATCGCCGCCGTTGGACTGCCACTGCCGCCGCTCGCGTTCGCGGTGGCAGTGGCGATCGAGCTCGGCGGGGGACTGCTTCTCGTTCTCGGTTATCGGGTGCGCCCGCTCGCGCTCGTGCTCGCCGCCTTCTCTGTCGCGACCGCCATCTCCTTCCACAGCAACTTCGCCGACCAAAACCAGATGATCCACTTCCTCAAGAACGTGATGATGGCCGGCGGCCTCCTCCAGATCGCGGCCTTTGGGGCCGGTGCGATCAGCATCGAGCAGTGGCGGCGTAAGAGCGCGGCGCCTCCGGCGACCGCCGCGATCAGCGCTTGAGCTAAGCGCGCTCCCGATCCGTGCTCGACCACAGCTCGGCGCGGACCGGCGTGACGCCCCCGAGACGAAATCGGCTGAAATGAAGGAGAAACATCGTGGCAAAGGTTTTTTTTGCAAGCTGGAACTTCGCTGCGCAGGGAGCGATGCTGTTGGCAGTTATCGCAACCGCCGCCGTGACCTCGTCATCCGTGGCTAGTGCTCAATCGCAGAGCAGAAACGTGACGGCCTCTGACACGTTGGGTGCCAAGGCTCGCCAGGCTTTGATCGATATCTTCCGCACGAAGGATGCCGCGGCGGTCGATCGGTACTTTGCCGAGTTGCTCATCCAGCATGATCCGGGCGTCGCCGACGGCCTGGCCGGGATGAAAGCTTTCGCTGCCGAAGTGGCGAGCTCGCCGCGTTCCGATGTAACCATCTATCGCACGTTTGTGGACGGCGATTTCGTTCTGCTGCATTCGAGATACCAGGGCGTCGCACGTTACGCCGGACCGGTGATCGCATTCGACCTGTTCCGCTTCAAGGATGGCAAGATCGTTGAACATTGGCGCGGGCAGGAGCCCGAGGGGCTTCCCAACCTATCGGGTCGCACGCAGGTGGACGGTCCCACGGAGGTGGTTGATCGTGAAAAAACGGAGGCCAATCGCACTTTGGTGGAGACCTACAGGCAGACCGTAATGGTCTCACTGCGGTTTGATCGCATCGAGGAATTCATTGAAGGTGTCAACTATGCGCAGCACGCTTCGAAAATCGGCGATGGAATTGCACGATTGAGGGAGCGGATCGCAAGTGTCGCAAAGGAGGGAGGGCAGCTCTACCTCACGCCCCGTCGCTTCCTCGCCGAGGGCAACTTCGTAATGGTGCTCTCAGAGGGAGATCTCCCGTCCGGACCTACCGCACTCTACGATCTGTTTCGTGTCGAGAACGGAAAGATCGTCGAGCATTGGGATGTGTTGACGCCTATTCCTCCGCGCGATCAGTGGAAGAATGCAAACGGAGCATTCTAGGTGCGCAGGCCCGGTCTTTTCAGACGCCCATCACAATCCAAACACCCATACCACGGTGGCATTGCCCTGGCCGCGCAATTCCGGCGTTGCCGGAATGCGGCCGCGGGTGTTGCGCGGCGGCGCGGCGCCGGGGCCGGCGCAGCACAGGCCTGATGCGATCGCGATGTACTGCTTGCCGTTCACCGCATAGGTCATCGGCGGCGCGTTGAAGCCCGAGCCCACATTGATGCGCCACAACTCCTCGAGGGTCTGGTCGTCATAGGCGAGGACGGTGCCGTCGATCAGCGCGGTGACGACGATGCCGCCCGCCGTGGCAAGCACGCCGGCCGAGTTCGGATAAGGCGTGTCGACGCGCTTCTTCAGTTCGCCGGAGGCCGGGTCCACCATGACGAGGCTGCCGGTGACGGCGCCGGCGTTGCCGATGGCGCCACCGAAGAACTTGCCCTTCACATGGGCACTGGCGTCGGGCGTGACGCGGCCGCAGCCCTCGTGGGTCGGGATGTAGAGCAGGCCCGACCGGCGGCTGTAGGCAGCCGGCCAGAAATTGGTGCCGCCCGCGATGGTGGGGCACACCGTTCGGGCCATCTTGTCCTGGACCGTCTCGGCAGGCTCGGCATAAAGCTGCAAGTCCTTGCTGGCATCGTATTCCACCGGCTTGCCGGTTTTCGGATCGATTCCCTTGGTCCAGTTGACCTCCTTGACGTGCTGGACCGCCTTGAGGAACTGACCGTTGAGCCGGTCGAAGGTGTACTGGAAGCCATTGCGGCCCGCGTGGGAGAGGATTTTGCGATCCTCGCCGTTCACCTTGGTGTCGATGATGATGTGGCTGCCGGTCTCGTCGTAGTCGCGATTATCGTTGGGCGTATACTGGTGATACCACCGGATCTTTCCGGTCGCCGCATCGAAGGCGAGCGCGCTCGCGGTATAGAGATTGTCGCCGGGCCGATAGGTGCCGTCGAAGGCCGGGACCGGATTGCCGGATCCCCAATAGGTCAGGTTGGTGACGGGATCATAGGCGCCGGTGACGTAGAACGCGCCGCCGCCAGTCTGCCACGAATTGATGTTCTTCCAGGTCTCGCTGCCGGGCTCACCGGGCGCCGGGACCGAGAAGGTTTTCCACTTGATGTCGCCGGTCTTGGGATCGAGCGCCGCGACCCAATTGCGCAGGCCGCGGTCGCCGCCGGAGCCGCCGACCAGGATTTCGTCCTTCAGCGCCAGCGGCGCCGCGGTCAGCTCCAGATCCGCCTGGTCGAGCAGGTTCTTGTCCCAGACGACTTTGCCGCTCTCCTTGTCGGTCGCGATGACGCGGCCTTCGTAGCCGGTGACCGAGAGGACGAGATTGTTCCACAGCGCGACGCCGCGATTGCGGTCCTGCTTCTCGAGCTTCGGGTTCATCTGCCACACGAACTGCCCCGATGCGCCGGAGCGCACGTCGATCTTGGATACGATGCCCCAGCTATCGACCATGTACATGAAGCCGTCGTCGACCAGCGGCGTCGCCTCCAGGCTCTCGTTGTTCGAGGTCCCACCGAGTCCGATGGCGAACAGGAGCCGCATCGACTTGACGTTGGTCCGGTTGATGCCATCGAGCGCCGAAAATCGCTGCGCCGTGTAGTCGTGGTGGACCGACAGCCAGTTCTGCGGCTCGGGATTGACCAGCCGCTCATAGGTCACGTCGGCGGCGTGGGCGCAGGTTCCGGCAAGCAGCGCGCCGGCGAGTGCCGCGAGCATGCCGTAGCGGCCGACCGGGCTGCGATATTCAATAACATTCCTCATGGCTTCCTCCCTGCATTTGTTGGGCGGCTTATGACGCCCTGCCCTTCGCGTGAACCGCCCGATACGTTGGTGTCGGGTTTCGAGGCCTACATTAGCGCGCATTCTCCTCAGCTTCACTTCCCTCTCGGCATGGCCGGGCTTGTTCCGGCCATCCCGATCAGGAAGGCACCGTGCCCTCCTCAACGAGGTCGCCAGGACAAGCCCAAGGACAAGCCCGGCGACGACGACGTAACGTAGAAAGAAACACACACGCCGCTACCCGACCCGGTAACTGCGGCCCGGATCGCCGCCGCGCAAATCCGCGATGATGGTTTCGCCGGCGGTCGCGGTCTGGCCTTCCGCCGCGAGCGGGCGCACCCCCTCAGGCAAATAAACGTCGACGCGGGAACCGAACCGGATCATGCCGATGCGCTCGCCGGCGCCGACCGTGGTTGCGGCCTTCACGAACGGCACAATGCGGCGCGCCACCAGGCCGGCGATCTGCACCACGCCGACCCGCTCGCCGGCTGCGGTCGCGATGACGAGGCAGTTGCGCTCGTTGTCGTCACTCGCCTTGTCGAGGTCGGCGTTGATGAAGGTTCCGGGCCGGTAGACCATGCGCTCGATGCGGCCCGACACCGGGCTGCGGTTCACGTGGCAATCGAATACGCTCATGAAGATCGAGATGCGCGGCACCGGCCGCTCGCCGAGCGCAAGCTCGGCCGGCGGCACCGCGTTGACAACCCGGCTCACCCGCCCGTCGGCGGGCGCGATCACCAGGCCATCGCGTAGCGGCGTGACCCGGGCCGGGTCGCGGAAGAAATAGATGCACCACAGCGTCAGCACGACGCCGAGCCAGCCGAGCGGCGGCCACAGCCACATCAGCACCAGGCTCGAAAGCGCGAAAGTACCGATGAACGGATAGCCCTCGGAACTGACCGGAACCATCTGGGAGCGGATCGAGCGGATGATCGACATGATCACTCCGCGGCGTCGGCGGGAACGTCCTGGGGCTCTGTTTCGCCGGGCTCGGGTTCGCCGAGGTCGGCTGCGGCGGGCGGATCGCGGTTGGGCGCGATCTCCTCTTCGCCGACGAGGGCGAGCGTCTCGCGCGCCGCCTCGGCCTCGCGCTGGCGGTTCCACATGCTGGCATAAAGGCCGCCGGAGGCGAGCAGCCGCTGATGCCTTCCGCGCTCGACGATGACGCCGTTGTCGAGCACGATGATCTCGTCCGCCCCGATGATGGTGGAGAGGCGGTGGGCGATGACCAGCGTGGTGCGGTTTTTCGACACCCGGTCGAGTTCGTCCTGGATGTCCCGCTCGGTATGGCTGTCGAGGGCTGAGGTCGCCTCGTCAAGCAGGAGGATGGGTGGCGCCTTGAGGATGGTGCGGGCGATGGCGACCCGCTGCTTTTCGCCGCCCGAAAGCTTCAGGCCGCGCTCGCCGACCTCGGTGTCGTAGCCCTTGGGCGACATCCGGATGAACGTATCGATCTGGGCGTGCGCCGCCGCCTCCTCCACTTCCACGTCGGTGGCATCCCAGCGCCCGTAGCGGATGTTGTAGCGCACCGTGTCGTTGAACAGCACGGTGTCCTGCGGCACCATGCCGATAGCATCGCGCAACGAGGTCTGCTGGACGTCGCGGATGTCCTGGCCGTCGATGGTGATACGCCCTCCAGTAACTTCATAGAAGCGGAACAGCAGCCGCGAGATGGTCGATTTGCCGGCGCCCGACGGGCCGACGATCGCGACGGTGCGTCCGGCCGGCACCTCGAAGTTGAGCCCCTTGAGGATAGGCCGCGCCGGATCGTAGGCGAACCACACGTCCTCGAACCGGATCGCGCCGGCCGTGACCACGAGCGGCTTCGCGCCCGGAGCATCCTTGATCTCGGGATCGCGGCTGAGCAACGTGAACATCGCCTCGATGTCGATCACCGCCTGCTTGATCTCGCGATACACCATGCCCATGAAATTCAGCGGCTGGTAGAGCTGGATCATCATGGCGTTGATCATCACGAAATCGCCGATCGTGTGGGTGCCGGCGCGAATGCCGTAGACGCACAGCGCCATCGTTACGGTGAGCCCGACGGTGAAAATCGCGGCCTGGCCGGCATTGAGCACGGCGAGCGACACGTAAGCATCGACGCTCGCCTTCTCGTAGCGCGCCATCGAGCGATCGTAACGCTTGGTCTCGCGCTCCTCGGCGCTGAAATACTTCACCGTCTCGTAATTGAGCAGCGAATCGATCGCCTTGGTATTGGCGTCGGTATCGCTCTCGTTCATCCTGCGGCGGATGCCGATGCGCCATTCGGTGGCGAGGTAGGTGTACACCATGTAGAGCGTGACGGTGATCAGGATGATCACCACATAGCGCCAGTCAAACACGTAGAGCAGCACCGCAGCGATCATCAACACTTCCACGATGGTCGGCACGAGTTGCAGGATCACCATGCGAACGATGGTCTCGATGGCGTTGCGGCCGCGCTCAAGGACGCGCGTCAGCCCGCCGGTCTTGCGCTCGAGGTGGAAGCGCAGCGACAGGAGATGCACATGCGCGAAGGTGAGGATGGCAAGGCGGCGGACCGCATGCATGGACACCTTGGCGAAGATACCGTCGCGGAACTGGGTGAAAATCGCCATCAGGATGCGCATGCCGCCGTAGCCGGCGGTCAGCACCACCGGCGCGGCAAGTGCCCAAGAGAGCCATGGGGCGTTGAGCCACGAGGTGCCGGTGAAGTCGGGCTCGTGGGCCAGCGCGTCGGTCGCCCATTTGAAGGTGAACGGCACCGCGATGGTGGCGAGCTTGGCGGCGAGGAGAAGCACCATCGAGAACAGCACGCGCAACTTGAGGTCGCGCCGGTCCGCCGGCCAGATATACGGCCACAGATTGAACAGCGTGCGCCATAGCTCGCCGCCTTCGGCGGAAACCTCGCGCTTCATCATCTCGGGCGTGCGTGGAAAGTCGCTCATGCGGGGTCCGTACCATGACGGACGCGTCCGTCAACCGGTTCCCATATAAGCGTTTTTTCCGCCGCAATCACGCCTCTTGCTCTTCCATCGCGGGAATTCCCCATGTGTTTGGCGCATGGGGCGGCGGCGCCGGCGCACGGCAAGCCGCGCATAGTGCCGCTGCGGCTTGACGGCGGGGCCGCCGCGATGCCACATGCCGAAAATGAGCATAATCAAGCGAATCTGCGTGTACTGCGGCTCGAACCCCGGTACCGACCCCCGCTTCGTCGCTGCGGCGCGACGGTTCGGCGAAATCCTGGCAGCAAACGGCGTCGGGCTCGTCTATGGCTGCGGTTCGACCGGCCTGATGGGCACGGTCGCGCGCGCGGTCCATGACCATGGCGGCATCATCACCGGGGTCATCCCGGAGTTCCTGAAGGCGCAGGAACGCATGTTCCTGGACGCCGACGAGACCATCGTCACCAAGGACATGCACGAGCGCAAACAGCTGATGTTCGAACGCAGCGACGCGTTCGTGGCATTGCCGGGCGGCGTCGGAACCCTCGAAGAGGTGGTGGAGCAACTCACCTGGGCCCAGCTCGGCCGTCACAGGAAGCCAATCCTGTTCGCCAACATCGCCGGCTTCTGGGACCCGATGATCGTGATGTTCGATCATATGCAGACGCTCGGGTTCCTGGCGTCGAAGCGGCTCGGCTATCTGGTTACCGACAATGTGGACGACATTCTGCCCACGTTGATCGCCGCCGCCGCGAAGGTGACCGAGACGGAAAAGACGGGCGAGCCCGAGCGGGTGGAGCGGTTGTAAGCCGCACGTCGTTGGTCATCCAATATCTTCTTGGTCATTCCGCCTTGCCGATAAACGTCACCGCCTCGATGCGGTTGCCGTCGAGGTCGCGAACGAAGGCGGCGTAGTAGCCCTCGCCGTGCTGCGGCCGTAATCCGGGCGGGCCGTCGCTGGTGCCGCCGGCCGCCAGCGCGGCAGCGTGAAACGCCTCGACTGCGGCAACGCTCGGGGCACGCAGCGCGACGTGCACACCCGAATCGGCCGCGAGCGGCGCAAGCGCCGGGCGATGATTGATCCAAAACTCCGGATAGCGCTTGCCGAACCCGAGCGTCGCCGCGTGCCCGTCGAGCTTGGCGAACCCTAGCGTCCCGAGCACGGCCTCATAGAAATCCGCCGCGGCGGCAAGGTCGCTCACCGCGACGGAGACGTGGTCGATCATAAGGGTGCCCTTCTTGACACATTCACCGCTGCGGCGACGCAGCGGTGGTGATCCGATCCGCAATGTTGATTGGCAGTATCCTACCCGTCAAACCGCGCACGAGGCACGCTGCCGGTTAGCGGGGTTCGGAGAGTTCCACCGCGGTCGGCACGGGGTTCTGCTCGATCGTCGCGGCACGATGCAGGTTGGGCTCGATCGTCGCATCGTGACGTCGCCGAAGCGCTGCGCGATAGACCTGCAGGTTCTCCATGACGCGCTGACGTAGTTGCGCGTCTCGGCGAACGGAATGCGCTCCACCCAATCGACGGCGTCGATCTTGGGATCGCGCGGATCGCCGTGCTGCGCCATCCATTGCGCACCCGGCCGCGACCCGCGTTGTAGCCGGCAAAAGTCAAGATGAACGAGCCGCGGTAATCCTTGAGTAGGGCGGAGACTTCGCCGGCGCCCAATCTGTGTGTTGTAGACCGGGTCGGACACAAGGCGGTTCCAATCGTAGGCCACGCCGAACCGCTTGGCGGTGTCCCGCCCGGCCGCCCGGTGTGACCTGCATCAATCCGACCGCCTTCGCCGACGACATGTCGCCCTGATTGAAGCCGCTCTCCGTGCGCACGATCGCATAGACGATGCAGCGATCGAGTCTGGAACCGAGCGAACTATAGTTCGGCACGCCGATGTCCGGAAAAGCGTACACGTCCATCGGCAAACCTCTCGCCAGTGCCGTCTTGCCGACGAGCAGCATCGCCTGGGCATCGTTGTATTGCGCGGTGAGCTTGCCGAGCCCCGCGATCACGGCAGGATCGTTGCTCTCTTCTGCGAGGTCGGACACGAACGACAGGGCGAGATCGCCCTCGCCGATCTCGTAGAGAATATCCGCGGCGCGCAGCAATTCGTTGCGCGTTGCCGTCCGCCGGTTCCGGCGGCGAACGCAGACAACACAATGTCGTCGAGGCCGAGCCGGGCGCGCGCCAGCTGGCCATAATAGGCGGTGGGATAACGGGCGGCGGCCTCGTATTGCGCGTGCATCTTCTCAAGCTCGCCGGCGGCCTCGGCGGCGCGGCCGCGCCAATAAGCGGCGCGCGCCGGGCGATCGGATCGGTCATGCCGTCATCGACGTGGGCGAAATGCAGCAGCGCCGTGGCCGGATCGGCGAGGAAACGCAGCGCGATCCAGCCGGCCATGAAATGAGACCTCGGCGCGGTAATAGGGATTGGCTGGAGGCGCAGCGTCGTACACCACCTGGTAGGCGGTTGCCGCATCGCCGAGGTCGATAAGCTTGCGGGCCAACGCGCGGCGCTCGCGCCACCATTCGTCGGTGTCTTGACGCTGCAGATCTTCCGGCGACGCGGCGAGCGTCTGCTTCGCCGCGGCCGCAACGTCTTCCTTGGGTGTCACGATGCGGCCGTGAATATTTGAGCCGGGCGTATCGTTGCGCATGCAGCCAGTGCACCCGGCACAATGCGTAGCCCAAATCCTCGCGCGCGTCGGCGGGGACCGCAGTCGAGCAGCGCGCCGCCTTTGGCGGATTTCGCCTCCGCGGCGATGCACGCCTTGACGATCGCGACTTGATCGTCGCCGACGCGTTTTGCGGCGCGCAGTCGCGGCGCCAAAATCCTTGGCGCCGATGCGCCGGTCCATCCGCGCCACATGGTCGGCGCGGGTCAGCACGTCGGGGAACGCGGCGAGCACCGCGGCTTCCAATTCGGCCGACAATGGCGCCGACTGCCACACCGCGCGAACCGTCGCCCTCGGCGTCGGCACGATCGCCCTCTCCCATCTCGACGCGCGCGAGCGCAAGCCGGCCGGCCGCGCTGATGGGTTCCTTGCCGACGAAGCGGCGGACCGTGGCGGCGTCGCGCCGCTCCTGCCACAGCCTCGCCTCGGCATGCCGGCGGAGCAGCGTCATGCTCGGCCAATCGGGATTGGCGCGAATGAAGGCGTCGTAGCGGTCGAAACCGGCTGCGCCGTCGAAGTGGCGCAGCAATGCCCATTCGACGAGCTTCGCCGCCACCGGATCGCCCATCGATGCGGCGAGCGCGGTTGCATCCTTCGCCTTGCCCGCGCGCATCAACTCGTTTGCCTGCTTCGTCGCGACGAGATCGGGCGGCAACGGCTCCGCCGCAGCATCCCCGGGCGCCGGTTGTTCGATGATGTGCTTGTGGTGAACCTCGACCGCCTTTTTCGTGTCCGGCGACTCGAGCTTGTGATGCTCCGCCTCGATCGCCTTCTTCCGCTCAGCCGACTTCTTCTGGTCCGACGACTTCTTCCGGTCCGACGACTTGGGCTTGTGGTGCTCCGCCTCGGCGCCCTTCTTCTGGTCCGGCGACTTCTTCTGGTCCGCTGATTTCTTCGGGTCGGACGACTTTTTCTGGTCCGACGACTTCTTCAGGTCCGCTGAGTTGGGCTTGCGGTGCTCCGCCTCGGTTGCCTTCTTGCGGTCCGCCGGCTCGGGCTTGTGGGGCGTAGCGGACAACGCATGGGCGGTGCCGAGCACGGCCAGGACGGAAACGAGCAGCCCGACCAGGCTATGGCGGCGCATATTCCTATGATGGCTCTCGACCATTGGAAACCTGGCCCGATCCCGACCTTCATGGTCGGCGAACTTCCGCCGCTTCATGGGCTCTCCCTCCGCGCCGAGATCCTGATCCTCACGTATATCGCTGATTACACTTAGAATTGTCACGAATGTTACATAGAGACAGGCTGAATGTGTCCGGATTGGGTCAGCCCGGGACCAGCCGACGACTTGGCCGCGCGTGTTGTGCGCGTCTTGCACGCGTCTTGCACGCGGCCGGCGTGCCCCAGTGCACCTCACATTTCGCGCGGATGCCGGCAAGTGTCAGCGTTACAAGTGTGAGCGTTAAGTGAAGATGTTAAGCGCGGATGCTAAATCTGGACAGCAATTGCGTTCGCCGGTCTTCCATCCGCCCACAGCCGGCGCTAGACAACGGCTTGCGCCCGCTCCGGAACTTTTCTTTTGTGGAATACAATGAACGTCATCGATGAACCGGCCGGCGGCCCGGCCGCGCGGCAAACCCAGCCGGACGGCCGGAAGGTGGTCAACCTGGCGCTGCAGGGCGGCGGCAGCCATGGCGCCTTCACCTGGGGTGTGCTCGATCGCCTGCTGGAGGAGGAGCGACTTACCTTCGAGGGCATCAGCGCAACCAGCGCCGGGGCCGTCAATGCCGTTGTTCTGGCCGACGGCCTCGCCGCCGGCGGCCGCAAGGGGGCGAAGGACGCGTTGCAGACATATTGGAAGAAAGTGTCCGACCTGGCGTCCCGCAGCGTCTTTCGGCCCTCCCCGATCGACAAGGCGGATCCCGGTTTCGGCCTCGAACATTCGCCCGGCTACCTGATTATGGAGTCGATGACGTATTTTGCCTCGCCCTACCAAATGAATCCTTTCAACTACAATCCGCTCAAGGAAATGCTTGCGGCGACGATCAACTTCGAGCGCGTCCGCGCGCAACAGGCGGTGAAATTGTTTGTTTCCGCGACCAACGTGCAGACCGCGAAGGTGAAGGTCTTCACGGGCAAGGAAATTGACGTTGAGCACTTGCTTGCTTCGACATGCCTGCCGCTGATGATGCAAGCCGTCGAGGTCGACGGCGAATATTACTGGGACGGCAGCTACACCGGCAATCCCGTTATCTTTCCGCTGTTCTTCGACTGTCAAGCACACGACATTCTCATGGTCCACATCACGCCGGCTGAACGCCCGGGAGTTCCGACCACCTCGCCCTCGATTATGAACCGCATGCAGGAGATCAGCTTCAATACCTCGCTCATCCGGGAAATGCGCACCATCGCCTATCTGACCAAACTCATCGACGCCGGCAAGGTTGAGGGCGGCAAGCGATTATTCGTGCACGTGATCGAGGCCGAGGATTTGATCAGAAACTTGTCATGGTCGAGCAGGCTGAACGGCGATTGGGCTCTGCTCACCCATCTTCGCGAGACCGGGCGCAGGCGCGCCGACAAATGGCTCGAGACCAATTTCGATCGTATCGGCGTCGAGTCGACCATAAACCTCGATGAAAAGTATTTATAGGCGTCGCGGCCCAGTTCATTTGCGCCGCTGACCCCGGTTGACCCTCGATATAGGTCTGGTACCTGCCGAGGTCCTTGCTCAGCGCGAGGTCGAGCACGTTCGCCGGTCCGTTGCCTTTGCTCGCCAACAGCATTGACGCGCTGCTATGCAACTCCTCGCCCGCCGTGCTAAACGCTACCGAAAGTGGGCCTTCCAGCATATGGAGAATCGTCCAATGGCGTTCAGAGCGCTCGTCGCTGCTACGGTGGCCGTCCTCGCTGTTGCGACGGAGGCTTCGGCGCGCCTTCCGGCACCCCTGGTCCCGACCGCGGTGGTGGAGGATGTGAAAAGCGCCACTGCCGATATCGAATTCATGGACTATGTCGGCAACCGCCAGGTGATCAAGCTCGAACCCGGCGACGTCCTCGTTCTCAGCTACTTGAAGTCCTGTGAACACGAGACCATCACCGGCGGCACGGTGGTCGTGGGCACGGAGCGCAGCGAAGTCCAGGACGGCCGAATCGTCCGCGCCAAGGTCCCCTGTGATGGCGGCAAGATCCGACTGAGCTCCCATGAGGCGAGCCAAAGCGCCGCCACCGCGTTCCGGGTTCAGAGTGCCGAGATCGAACCGACGCTTTACGCACGGACCCCGATGGTCCAACTCCCCAAGACCCTGGCAAGCGACCGTACGCTGCTGATCGAGCGAACCGATCGCCCGGGCGAACGCCACGAGATCAAGATCGACGAGACCATCTCCGGCGGGGGCTTCTACGATCTCGCCAAGATCAACCTGCGTCTTAGCCGCGGCGCGATCTATAATGCGAGCCTCGGCGGCCACAAGATGACGTTCGCGATCGACGCCAAGGCCAAATCCGGGCCGGCGCCGGTGGTCAGCCGCCTGCTGCGCTTCCAGTAGAAATCGATCAGGCCGCCGGGCGTGGACCCCGTCCGCCTGCGCGCGGCGGCGGCAGCCTTTCTGATTGCGCTCGCCGCAGGTCTCATTGCCGCATCGCCCGCACTTGACGGCTTGCGGGGCCTGTCGATCGACGTCCTCACCATGCTGCGCTGGCGCGCCTTCGGCGACGCGTACCCGCCCTCAGCCTCGCCCGCGGTCGTGGTTGCGCTCGATGAGGAAACCTTCAGGACGGCGCCGTTCGAAGGTACTCCGAGCGTCACCTGGACGCGCGAGATCGGCCGGGTATTGACCGCGATCATCGATGGCGGCGCCAAAGTTGTGGGTTTCGACGTCGTATTTTCGACCTCGATCGAGCAATCTGAGATCCCGTTCGGGGACGAAACACTGGGCGCCCGATTGCGCGGTTTCGACCGCGACTATCTGCGTGCGTTGGCGCTCGGTGCGCGCGCCGGCAAGGTCGTGCTCGGCGAGGTCCAGCACCAGGAAACCCCGGTCCTGCCCTCGCCCGGCCAGCGCGCGGCGGTCGGATTCGGACGCAACATCCGGGCACTGAACGTGTACAATGATCCCGATGACGTGATCCGGCGCATGCCGCTCGTATTCACGGTCGATGGCGAACCGGTCCCGTCGATGGCAGCGGAGCTTGCCGCGCGCGCGACTGGTATGCCGGCGCCGGCGAAGGTCGCAACCGAGGGCGCCGTGCCCAGCACGATCACGCTCAACTTCGCGGGCGGCGTCGACGACATTCCGACCTTTTCGCTCGCCGATCTGCGCGCCTGTGTCGAGAAGGACGACAAGGACTTCTTCCGCCGCCATTTCGACGGCAGGGTCGTGCTGATCGGCACGGTGCTCGATGTCGAGGACCGCAAAATTACCTCCAAGCGCTTTGCCACCGGACTTAAAAGCGCGCCCGAAACCGCGCGCGTGGAGCGCTGCGCGCTGCCGGCGCCGGCGGTCGGGCAAACATTCACCCGCGACTCGATATCCGGCGTGTACGTCCAAGCCACGGCGGTGAACAATCTGGTGCGGGGCGACGCGCTGAGCGAATTCGGCCGCGTTGGCGTCGGCATCGTATCGTTCGCGCTGGCGGCACTCGCGGTCGCGGCCGCGCTGGCGCTAGGGCCCGCCGGAGCCGCGATCGCGTTCCTCGGTATTGCGGCAGCGTGGAGCGCGGGCGCGATGGTTGCGTTTCGGCACGCGCTGGCGCTGCCGCTGATTGAACCTCTGTTGTGCGCGCTCGCCGCGCTCGCCATCACGATCGGCTATCGCCTCGTTGTCGCCGACCGCACCATGGCGGCGCAGCGCGCGCAGAGGCGCGCCCACGAGGCCGAGATGGCGAGCGCCGCGGCCATTCAGCGGGCCATGCTGCCGAGGATGCGGCCGACCGACTTTGCCAAAAGCGAGCTCGATATTTTCCCGCACATGATGCCGGCACGCGAAGTCGGCGGTGACCTCTACGATATCGTCAAGCTCGACGGTAACCGGGTCGTGATCACGATCGGCGACGTTTGCGGCAAGGGCGTTCCGGCCTCCCTATTCATGGCGATCACGCAAACCGTCATGCGGCTGATGGTCCGTTCCGGCCAAGACCTGCAGGCCGAGGTCGGCGCGGCCAACAACCTGCTGGTCGCCAACAACAGCGAAGACATGTTCACGACCCTGTTCTGCGGCGTGCTTGACGTGCCCTCCGGCACGCTGACCTATTGCAACTGCGGTCACAACCCGCCCCTGGTCTACCGCCGGGGCGGGAGCACATTCAAATCCTTGCCCAACTGCGGTCCTCCGCTGGCGATCATGGATGATATCAGCTACGTGCCGCGATCAATCGCGCTCGCGCCAGGCGACATGCTGTTGCTCTACACCGATGGCGTGACCGAAGCCGAAAACGCCCAAGCCGCTCTGTTCGGTGTCGAGCGTCTCGAGCAGGCGATTCTCGAGATGCGGGGCCAGTCCGCGCGAAGTGTGGTGGAGCACGTCATAAAATGTGTGAACGCGTTCGCGAACGGTACACCCCAGTCCGACGACATCACATGCGTCGCGGTGGTTCGGAACGGAGTGTGATCCGGTCCACTTGCTCGATCCACTTGCTCGATCCACTTGCTCGATCCACTTGCTCGATCCACTTGCCCCTTCCACGGGCACCACCAAAAGGTGTAAATTTTCGTCGGAGACCGCTGGGCGGGACGCGCCGATGTCCTGTGAATTGAGCGGCGGCGGCAATGCCCACGGCGGGCAATGATTCGAAATCAGTCCGGCGGTGCCCGCGTTCACTTTCCATAGCTGCCCGGCCGGCGGATCGCAAAAACGATCCAAAGCCAAGACGATCCAAGACGATCCAAGGCCAAGATCCGAGACCAAGACGATCCAAGGGAAAAATAATCCCAAGCAACATAATCCAAGGGAGGTACACCATGCTTTGCGGCAAGTTGATCCGTGCAATGGGAATGGCCGGCGCCTTTGTGACGATCTGCGGCGGCGCCGATGCCGCGGACCGTGCGAAATACCCCGAATGGAAGGGTGCGTGGGAGCGCTACGTCCCCGCCGTCTCCGTGGTTTCACCGTCCGGCCTGCGCACGCCCGGGGGCCAGCCGTCGTTCGACCAGACCAAGCCATGGGCCCACGGACAGGAAGCCCCGCTCACGGCGGAGTATCAAAAGGTTTTGGAGGACAGTATTGCCGATCAGGCTACCGGCGGTCAGGGCAACAATTTCGACCGCGCCCGCTGCATGCCCACCGGCATGCCGCATATGATGACGTTCGGACCGCTGGAATTCGCCGTCACGCCGGACACCACCTACATTTTGATCGGCACCCAGGCTCGTCGCATTTTCACCGACGGTCGCAACTGGCCCAAGGAGATCGATCCGAGCTATGCGGGCTATTCGATTGGAACATGGACCGACGAGGACGGCGACGGCGTCTACGACGTGCTCGAAGTCGAAACGCGCGGCTTCAAGGGGCCGCGCGTCTACGACGCCAGCGGCCTTCCCCTGCACTTCGACAATCAGTCCGTTTTCAAGGAACGGATTTACCGCGACAAGGGCGACCCGAATACGCTTCACGACGTCGTCACCGTGATCGACCATGCCCTGACGCGGCCGTGGACCGTGGACAAAAGATATATCCACAATTCAAATCCGCATCCCGACTGGCGCGAGAGCAGCTGTGTCGAAGGATCGGAGTTGGTCGCCCTCGGCAAGGAAATGTATATCGTCCGCGCCGACGGTCTCTTGATGCCCGCCAAAAAGGACCAGTCCCCGCCGGATTTGCGATATTTCAAAAAGTCGCAAAAGTGATGGCCGCGGACAAAGCGCCGCCGCGAGGCGACATCGATTGGTAGCCTGGGTTGAGCGCCGGTGAAACCCAGGGCGGTGTTGCCGCGTGGATCGGAAAGTCCCGGATTCCGCTGGCGCTCAAATCCGGGCTACGATTGCTGCCAGCGCCAGAGGAGACCGTCATGCACGAGCGATTCTTGAGTGCGACGACAGCGATCGTCATTGCTGCGGCCGCAGCCGCGGCCACCATTTCGGGGACCATCGATCCGACTTCGGCTCAGGCTCCGGCAACGTCCGGCGCGGCGCCGAAAACGCCCTGGGGCGAACCCGACCTGCAGGGCATTTGGACCGACGAGACAGACACGCCCCTGCGGCGCCCCGCCAGGTATGCGAACCAGGAATTTTTCACCGCGGCGCAGCGCGCCGAAATCGATGGAGCGCGCTCGGAGCTGCTCGGTCGCGAGAGGCGTGCCGAGCGTGGGACCGAGCGCGATGTCTCCGGCTCCTATAACAATGTGTTCGTCTCCGTAAAGCGCACCGGCGCGCGCACGTCGCTGATCGCGGATCCGCCCAATGGCCTCGTTCCGCCGCTGACGCCGGAAGCGCAGAAGATTGCCGGCGCCGAGCGGGAGTTTCGTCTCGCCTTGCTGCAATCGACGGAGACGTGCAAGAACCAGGAGCCGGCCTGTCGCGGCGGAAAATACGATCCGACGCCCTCGCCCCGACGCTCCGAACGTGCCATGCGCTACAACACCGCTGCGCATGAATCGCAACGATGGTCCGGAAGACAGTGCGTTGCCGGAGCGCTGCCTGACCGGCGGGCTGCCCGAATTTGGAACCAACACCGGCAGCTTCCGCCGGATCGTGCAGACGCCGGGCGGCATTTCGATCTTCTACGACGTCGGCCAGGGGCAAGGGTGGCAGCGCAACGTCGTCATGGACGGAAGTCCGCATTTGCCAGCCAATATCCGCCAGTGGTATGGCGACTCCCGGGGCCGTTGGGAGGGCAATACGCTCGTGATCGACGTGACGAACTTCGGCCCGAAAACCGATTTCCAGGGCTCGCGCGAGAACTTGCACCTGGTCGAGCGCTGGACCCGTACCGGGCCGGGCGCGCTCGCATACGAGGTCACGATCGAGGATCCGACCGTGTGGACGCGGCCATGGACCGTCAAGCAGGAGTTCACCCGGCAGAGCGACCGGGACAACAGGCTTTATTATGAGCCGCGCTGCATCGAGGGAAACTATGGTCTCCCCGGGATCATTCATGGACGGCGCATGGAAGAGCGCGCCTTTGCGGAGGGACGGGGTCCCGATCCCGCAACCCGGGACGCCATGAAGGCCGGCTTTTTATTCGATGACGATCCGTTGCCGTTGCGGTAACGCACGCCGCACCGTAGCCTGGATTAGCGTGCCTCTTGGCGCGCGCAATCCGGGGCGGAACGGCCCGCGGATTACGCCGCCATAGCACGCGAAGGTGGGCGTAAACGCCCTCATGGCCGCGGCTAATCCAGGCCACGGGCCACGGCTGCGAGGCGACATCGACGGGTAGCCCGGCTTGAGTGCCAGCGAAACCCCGGGGCGGTGTTGCCGATTGGATCCGGCAGTCCCGGATCGGACAGTCCCGGATTTCGCTCGCGCTCAATCCGGGCTACGTTAGCTGCGACCGCCATAGGAGACCGTGATGCGCAACCGATCTTTGAGTGCGACGACATTGATCGTCATTGCGGGGACTGCGGCCGCGGCCGCGGCTGCCATTTCGGTGTCCGCCGATCCGACGGCGGCGCAGGCTCCGGCAACTTCCGGCGCGACGCCGGCCCCGGCGCTGAAAACGCCCTGGGGCGAACCCGACCTGCAGGGAATCTGGACTGACGAATACGATACGCCCCTGCAGCGCCCCGCCAGATATGCGAGCCAGGAGTTCTTCACGCCGGCACAGCGGCAGGAATTGGACAAGGAGCGATCAGCCTTGCTCGACCGGCGCGCCACCGACCGCGAGTTTGCCGGCGCCTATAACCTGGCGGTGTTCACGTCCTCGAAGCACACCGGCGCGCGAACGTCGATGATTGCGGATCCGCCGAATGGACGGATTCCGCCGCTGACCACGCAGGGTCAGAGGGCGGCCGCGGCCGATCGGGAATTTCGTCTTGCCCTGCTGCAGTCGACGGACACTTGCAAGGACAAGTTGGTGCAGTGTGGCGGCGGGAAATACGATCCGACGCCCTCGCCGCGACGCGCAGAGCGTCCTCCCCGCTACCTCGCGGTCAACTTTGGCCGCATCAATCGCTACGACGGTCCGGAGGACGGCGCGCTGTCGGACCGCTGCTTGACCTCCGGGCTGCCCGAATTTGGAACGGCATTCGGCGGGAGCTTCCGGCGGATCGTGCAAACTCCCGGGGGCATCTCGATGTCCTATGACGTGGGTCAGGGCGGAAGCTGGCAACGCAGCATCGTCATGAACGGCGGCCCCCACCTGCCAGCCAACATCCGGCAATGGTTTGGCGACTCGCGTGGCCGTTGGGAGGGCAATACGCTCGTCATCGATGTGACGAACTTCAGCCCGAAGACCGATGTTCAGGGCTCGCGCGAGAATTTGCATCTGGTCGAGCGCTGGACGCGGAGCGGTCCGAACACCCTGCAATACGAAGTCACCATCGAAGATCCGACGGTGTGGACACTGCCATGGACCGTCCGCCAAGAGTTCACCAGGCAGAGCGACCAGGAAAACAGGATCTATTACGAGCCGCGCTGCGTTGAAGGAAACTACGCCTTCCCGGCGATTCTGCGGGCGGCGCGCCAGGACGACCGCGCCTTCGCCGAGGGACGAGCTCCTGATCCGGCAACCAAAGATAACGTGACTACTCTTGTGGACATCGACACATCAGTTGTACGGGATCGGTAGTCGGCGGCAATTGCCGGAAGTCGGTCCCATGTACTGTCAGCCAGATGACATATCGGTGCGCGGTCACGAAAACATCCGATGCGGCTTGGGCAGGTGTCTCCGCCGGATTCCCGAAGTCGTCGTTTTGGCGGCCTTACTGTGCGCCTGCAACGAGACGCAGCCGCCACCCACGGCGCTCACGTCCGTTACGAAGTACACGGACCTCAGAATCCTCTCGGATACAGAAAAACGCATCATCGCGCGCGGGGCATTAAAGGGGTTCAAGGACGCTCGCGTCAAATGGCCCCAGTTTCCGAACACGACCGACTCTCCCGTGGTTTATTGCGCCCTGATCAACGCCAAGGCGTACGTCATCCTTGTTACGCAGGCCGGCCGCAACATCACGGATGCCAGCTTGGATACGACGGACGGCGGGCCGGACGGCGCGGCGGACTTTTGTCAGCGGAAAGGGATCAATATAGCGGAGAGTTCATAGGGGCGTCCGCGTTTCACATGCGCCATCCCCATGCCCGGCGCGCTTGCGCCTGGCATTACATCTCCGCTGCCGCTCTCGTTACCACGATGTTCGATAATATAATCGGTCACTACTTGTCGCCGGAAAGGCGAGAAAAACCAAGATGTCGAGGAGCGATCAGCCGTGAATCGTCTTGGGCTATGCGGTGGCGCGGTTAGGCTCCTGTGCCTGCCGATCCTGCTAGGAGCAATGCTCGTTTCGGCCGGCGCGCAAGGGCTCTCCAACCGCGCAATCACCATCGTCGTGCCCTACTCGCCCGGCACCGGCCCCGACGTGATGGCGCGCACCATCAGCGAAGAGCTGCAAAAACGCTGGAACCAGGCGATCGTGATCGACGACAAAGCAGGTGCGAGCGGCAACATCGGCACGCAGATCGTGGCGCGCGCGGCGCCCGACGGCCATACGTTGCTGCTGACGAGCAATAACTTCACCACCACCGTCAGCCTGTTCAGCAACGTGCCGTATGATCCGATCAAAAGCTTCACGCCGATCATCGGCTTGGGGGTTGGTGCACTTGCATTGTGCGTTCCTCCATCCATGCCTGCGACCAATGTGAAGGAATTCGTCGCATACGCCACATCGCACCAGGGCGAGTTGAACTACGGATCGCCGGGTATTGGCGGGCCGCATCATCTCGCGATGGAACTGCTAAAGCAGGTCACGCATATCGACATCAAGCATGTGCCCTACCGGGGCTCCGCCGGCGCCACCCAGGATATCGTGGGCGGCCATGTCACCGGCGGATTTCTCTCGCTCAGCATTGCGGCGCCGCTGGCGCGAAACAATTCATTGCGCATTCTCGGGATTGCCAGCAAGGAACGCATCCCCACCGCCCCCGAGCTGCCGACGCTCGCCGAGCAGGGCTTCGACGGCGTCGAGGCGGAACTGTGGTTTGGACTGCTGGCGCCGGCGGGAACGCCGCGCGAGATCATCACGCGCTACAACAGTGCGATCAACGAAATCGTGCGCGAACCGCAAGTGATCGAGCTTGCCGCCAAGCAGGGCATCGTGATTCGCGGCGGAACGCCCGAGCAACTGGCCGAATTCCTCGTGCGCGACATGGCGACTTGGCGCACCGTCATTAAGGAAGCCGGCATCAAGGCCGAGTGATAGGGTTGCAGTGATTGGCCCGGAAACGCGCGTGCTGCCCGAAACCATTGACTATCCGCAGGAATAGTCCTATCATCGCCGATGATCCCCGGATCGGTTTTGCCGGAATCGGGTCGCGTTTCGATGAAGGGCCCGGCGATGCAGAATTCGGTGATAAATTCGCTGCTCCACAAAAGCTTCGCTGTTCCCGCGGCGAAAATTCGCTGCTCCGAAATCAGCAGCGAATTTGCGCCAACGCCTTGGAGTTGCTCCGCGAAACGTCGTCGAAAGGCGTCGGAAGGCGCCAAAATGGCCGGAAATCGCTAAATTCGCAGTTATTTTCGCTGTTGGCAGCGAATTTCACAGCCGGGATTGGCGGCACGAACGGCCGGAAACATCGCCCGTCACCCCGGCGCGCCGGACTTCACAAGCTTGTAGACGATCGAATCCATCAGCGCCTGGAACGAAGCGTCGATGATGTTGGCGGACACCCCGATGGTGGTCCAGCGGTCGCCGTTCTCGTCCTCGCTTTCGATCAGCACGCGGGTCACCGCCTCGGTGCCGGCGTTGAGGATACGCACGCGGTAGTCGGTGAGATCGAGGCCCTTGATATAGGTCTGGTACTTGCCGAGGTCCTTGCGCAGCGCGAGGTCGAGCGCGTTCACCGGCCCGTTGCCTTCGGCGGCGGAGATGAGCTTGTCGTCGCCGATCGTCACCTTGACCACCGCGAGGCTTACCGTGGTGCGCTCGCCCACGGCGTTGATGCGCTGCTCGACATTGACGTCGAACTGGGTGACGTCGAAATACTGCGGCACGGTGCCGAGCATGCGCCGCGCCAGCAACTCGAAGGAGGCGTCCGCCGCTTCGTAGGCGTAGCCCACGGCCTCGCGCTCCTTGACGACATCGAGGAGGCGCGTGACGCGGGCGTCGTTGCGGTCGACCGCAATGCCGATGCGTTCGAGCTCCGCGAGCACATTGGAGCGGCCGGCCTGGTCGGACACCAGGAGCTTGCGGCGGTTGCCGACGCTCTCGGGCCGCACGTGCTCGTAGGTGGCGGGATCCTTGACGATCGCCGAGGCATGGATGCCGGCCTTGGTGGCGAACGCGCTCTCGCCCACATAGGGGGCGTGGCGATTGCTGGCGCGATTGAGAATCTCGTCGAGCGCGTGCGACACGCGGGTGAGATGGCTGAGCTTTTCGTCGCTGACGCCGATCTCGAAGCGGTCGGAGTATTCCGGCTTGAGCTTGAGGGTGCCGATCAGCGACACCAGGTTGGCGTTGCCGCAGCGCTCGCCGAGGCCGTTGAGCGTGCCCTGGATGTGGCGCGCGCCGGCGCGCACCGCCGCGAGCGAGTTCGCCACCGCCTGCTCGGTATCGTTATGGGCGTGGATGCCGACGTGATCGCCCGGCACGACGGCGACAACGGCGGTAACGATCGCCGCAATCTCGTGGGGCAGCGCGCCGCCATTGGTGTCGCACAGCACCACCCAGCGGGCGCCCACCGCGAACGCCGCCTTGGCGCAGGCGAGCGCATAGTCGGGATTGGACTTGTAGCCGTCGAAGAAATGCTCGCAGTCGAGCAGCACTTCGCGGCCCTTGGCCTTGGCGGCGCGCACGCTGTCGCGGATCGAGGCGAGATTGTCCTCGAGTGTCGTCTCGAGCGCGACGCGCACGTGATAGTCGGAGGACTTGGCGACGAAGCAGATGGCGTCGGCATGGGCGTCAAGGAGCGCGACGAGGCCCGGATCGTTCGACGCCGAGCGGCCGGGTCGCCGCGTCATGCCGAACGCCGTGAATGTGGAAGCAAAGCTACGGTCAGTGGCGAACAGCTCGGTGTCGGTCGGGTTGGCGCCCGGATAGCCGCCCTCGACATAGTCGACGCCAAGATCGTCGAGCAGCGCCGCGATGGCGAGCTTGTCGTGCAGCGTGAAGTCGACGCCGTTGGTCTGGGCGCCGTCGCGCAGCGTGGTGTCGAACAGATAGAGGCGCTCGCGTGGCATCGGCTTCACCAGACGCCGAAATATTTCAGAGCGAGCGCGACGGCAGCCACGATGATGATGATCTTGAGGGCGAGATAGTAGCGCCAGTGGCGGGGGAACGGCGTCTCGGGTGGTTTCATGGTTTGCTTCCGGGAGCGGTTGAAAGCGTCTTCTGCACGGTGGTGTTGGCGAGCCATTCGCCGTCGCGCGGCACGGTGTTGCGGCTCTGCGCCGCAAAGCCGCGCCGCTCGAAGAACGTAAGCGCGGTGTCGCTCGCGTCGGCGGTAAGCTTGGTGGCGCCGCGCGCCACCGCGAGCTTTTCCAGCGCCTCGCAGAGCTGCGCCCCGATGCCCCGGCCCGCCACAGCGGGATGAACGTAGAGCATGTCGATCACGTCGGCGCCCTTGAGCGACGCAAAGCCGACCGGAGCGCCTTCGATGGTGGCGACGAGCGTGAGCGCGGAGGCAAGCCGCGCCGCGAACGCCTGCTCGTCATCGGCGGCCGCCGCCCAGGCCCGTTGCTGGTCCGGGGTGTAGTCGTCGCCGGTGAGCTCCTCGATGCCGGCGCGGAAGATTTCCGCCAGCAACGGCGCGTCCTCCGGCAGGAACGGCCGCAGTCCAGCGGGAGGCGCGCGGGTGGTCATGGCCGCACCGTCGCGTGGCGCATCGGCGCAACCGCGGACGCGGACGCGGACGCGGACGCGGACATCTTCCCCCCTCCCCCTTGTGGGGCGGGGTCGGGGGTGGGGGTCGCGAGGCGTTGAATAGACGGTGCCACATCGCACCACCCTCCAGAGAGGGAGCAAAGGTCAACGCAATCCGCTCCAGCCATCATCGCGCGATCTCCCAGGTCGTACCGTCCTTGGAGTCCTTGAGCACCACGCCCATGGCGGCGAGTTCATCGCGGATGCGATCGGATTCCTTCCAATCCTTGCGGACGCGCGCTTCCATTCGCATCGTGATCAACGCATCAACCTTTGCCGCCTCGACGCCGGGCGCGCTGCGCCTGCGTTCGTTCCATTGCGCCGCGCTGCGGTCGAGGAAGCCGAGAAACCGCAGCGAGGCGGCAAGCTCTCCAAGCGCAAGCTGGTCGCCGGCCTGGGCGCGGTGGCGCAGCCCATGCAATTCCGTTAGCGCGCGCGGCGTGTTGAGATCATCGAGCAATGCCTCCTCGACCGCGCCGTCGAGCCCCTCGCCCAATTGGCCGTCGCATAGCGCATACCAGTCGTCGAGCGTCTTCTCGCTCTCCTCCAGGCCCCTCACAGTCCAATCGATCGGCTGGCGATAATGCGTGCGCAGCATGTTGAGGCGCAGCACTCCGCCGGGCCAATCAGCCAGCAATTCCCGGATCGTGACGAAATTGCCGAGGCTCTTCGACATCTTCTCGCCTTCGACCTGCAGGAAGCCGTTGTGCATCCAGGTATTCGCCATCACGCCGGTGTGGAAGGCGCAGCGCGATTGCGCGATCTCGTTCTCGTGGTGCGGGAACACGAGATCGATGCCGCCGCCGTGGATGTCGAAGATTTCGCCGAGGTGCTTCCACGACATCGCCGAGCATTCGATGTGCCAGCCCGGACGGCCCGGCGTCGCGATGCCGCTCGGCGACGGCCACGACGGCTCGCCGGGTTTGGACGGCTTCCACAGCACGAAATCCATCGCGTCGCGCTTGTAGGGCGCGACCTCGACCCGGGAGCCGGCGATCATCTCGTCGAGCGTGCGTTTCGACAGCTTGCCGTAGTCGGGCATCGACGGCACGTCGAACAGCACGTGATCGTCGGCGACGTAGGCGTGGCCGGATGCCACCAGCCGCTCGATCAGGTCTTTCATTTCCGCGATGTGCTCGGTGGCGCGCGGCTCGACGGTCGGCGGCAGGCAGCGGAGCGCCGCCACGTCCTCATGGAACTGGCGGTCCGTCTTCTCGGTGACCTGGCGGATCGCCTCGTTCAGCGGCAGGTTGGGATATTCCTCCGCCGCCCGCGCATTGATCTTGTCGTCGACGTCGGTGATGTTGCGCACATAGGTGACGTGGTCGGCGCCATAGAGATGGCGCAGCAGGCGGAACAGCACGTCGAACACGATCACCGGCCGGGCGTTGCCGATATGGGCGAAGTCGTAGACGGTCGGGCCGCACACGTACATGCGCACGCGCTGCGGATCGATCGGCGCGAAGACGCGCTTCTCGCGGGAGAGAGTGTCGTACAGCTTCAGTTCCATCGCCATCACCCGTCGAACGGAGAGTGGATTGCACGGACAGCGCGGACCTAGCCGGGCGTCCATTCATCTCGGGGCGAGAAAAGACGGCCTCAGCCAGCGTGACGCTAGCCGATAATCTCCCGGCAAATGCCGCAAATCGCAAGAAGGCCGTTCATGGCGGCGACATTGACCATTGTGCGGCCCGCCCGTCAAGAGGATGCGCGCGATTCGCGGGCCGGGGTCGAGGGTATGGCGGGATGGGTTAGCGAATCGTAAGCCCCTCACCGCATCGCGGCGGCGATGTTGCCGCCGTCGACGGTGGTGACGTCGGCGGTGGTCTTGAGCGCGAGCGCCTGGGCGAGGAATGCCTGGGCCACGTCCTCGGCGGTCACCTCGCGGCCGAGCAGATTGCCGCCCATGTATTCGGACTCGCTGAGGCCGCGAGCGTGCGACCGCTGGGCGATCATCGCGCCGGTCAAGAGGCCGGAGCGGACGCGGTCGGCATTGACCGCATTGGCGCGGATGCCGTCGGCGCCATGGTCGAGCGCATATTGGCGCGCCAGGAACAGCGTCGCCGCCTTGGGCAAGCCGTAAGGACCGAAATTCGGTCCCGGATTGACCGCCTGCTTCGAGGCGTTGAACAGCAGGCAGCCGCCGGTGCCCTGCGCCAGCATGATCCGCACCGCCGCCTGGGCGACGCGCTGGTGGCCATAGAAATTGAGTTCGAAGCTCTTGCGCAGCACCGCCTCGTCGACCTCGCCGATCCGGCCCTGCCACGCCGCGCCCGCATTCGAGACCACGATATCGACGCCGCCGAAAGTCTCGGCGACGCTTGGCGAACGCGGCGCGCACCGAGGCTGCGTCCGTCACGTCGCAGGCGACCGCGAGCGCCGCGCCGCCGATCGATTTCGCAACCGCGCGCGCCGCCGCCACATCGACATCGAGGAGCGCGATCTCCGCGCCGGCGGCGGCGAAGGCCTTCGCGGTCGCGGCGCCGATCGCGCCGGCCGCGCCGGTGATGGCGGCGACCTGCCCGGCGAGCGGTCCTTCCTTCGCCGAACCGAGCTTCGCCTGCTCGAGCGACCAGTATTCCATGTCGAACATGTCGGCTTCGGGAATCGACTCGAAGCCGCCGATCGCTTCGGCGTCCGTGATGGTCTCGACCGCGGCTTCGGCGAGGTCGGCGGCGACGCGGGCGTCCTTCTTGCAGCGGCCAAGCCCGAACAGGCCGAGGCCCGGCACCAGCACCACGCGGGGCAGCGGATCGAGCATCTTCTTGGAGCCGGCACAGCGCGCGTTATTGCGCTCGAAATAGGCCCGGTAGTGGTCGACGAACGCCGCGACCGCGGCGCGGCTTGCGGCCGCGAATTCGGCCGCGCCGCCGTCGCGCGCCGCATCGAGCACCAGCGGCCAGTTCTTGGTGCGGATGGTGTGGTCCGGCGTCACCACGCCTTTGGTGGCGTAGCGCCCGACCTCGGCGCCGTTGACGAAATTCATCACCGCTCGCCGGTGCGGAAATCGAGGATGAGGCGGCGGAACGCGCCCGCGACCGGCTCCTTCAGGCTGCAGGCGCCGCGGATGATGGGCGCCGCCTCGGCGAGCGGCAGCGCCGCCTGCGGCAATTGCGCCGATACGAACACCGGCTTGCGGCCGCGCCGCAGCCGCGCCTCGGCGAGCGACACCATCTCGATCATGCGCTCATAGGCTTGTTCGGCGTCATCCCCGAAGGTGAAGATGCCGTGCTTGTGCAGCACCAGCCCGATCGACGGCCGGCATCGCCTCGAACACCTCGCGCGGCTTTCTTCGCGAGCGCGAAGCCCGGCATGATGTAGGGCACGACGCCCATGCGGCCGTCGTAAAGCTCGGCCGCACGCGCCTCGCCGTCGGGCTGGTCGACCAGGCTCAGCACCGCGGTCGCATGGGTGTGGTCGACGAACTTGTGCGGCACGAACGCGTGCAGCAGCGTCTCGACCGACGGGTTGGGCGCCATCGGGTCGATCAGGTTGGCGCGCTGCGCCCGCACCATGTCCTCGTCGCTCAGCGCATCGCGTTCGCGCAGCATGCGCAGCTCGGCGAGCCGCACCGCCGGCAGGCCGGCGGGCTCGATCACCGCCATGTCCCAGCCGGAGCCCTTGACGCACAGCACGTCGACCTCGCGGCCCATGAGGTCGGCGACGCGCGTCTTTACCGAGGTATTGCCGCCGCCGTGAAGCACCAGGCGCGGGTCGGAACCAAGCAGCCGCGTCGTGTAGACGCGCAACGCGAGGTCGCGCGGAATTCCGGCGTAGCGCGCCACGGTCGCCTCGGCGTCGGCGGTGACGAAGCGGCTTTGCATGCGGAGTCTCCTGCGGGTTGCGCAGGGGATATGCATCGCTTTGCCGGCGGCGGCAAGGGCGGTCCGGTCAATCCGGAAAGCCGTAAAGCGCGGCCGGGTTGGTGACCAGGATGCGCCGGCGCGTCGCTTCATCCGGGGTCCAGGCCTGGAACAGCTCGAACAGTTTGCCGGCGTCCGGCATGTCGCCCTCGATGCGCGGATGCGGCCAGTCGCTCCCCCAGACGAGCCGCTCCGGGTTGGCGCGCACCAGCGCCTCGTGGAACGGCCTCGCGTCCGCGTAGTCCGGCGCGCGATCGCTCAGGCGGTGGGCGCCGGAGACCTTGACCCAGCAGCCGCCGTCACCGACGAGCCGCAGCAGGCTCTGGAATCCTGAAGTCGCGATACCGGCGCGCGCGTCGGTGCGGCCCATGTGGTCGATCACCACGGGCAGCCCCAACGCCTTGAGGATCGGGATGGTGTCGGCCAAGTCCTTGACGTCGATCCACAGTTGCGGGTGCCAGCCTAGCTCCGCCATCGCCGGAGCGAGCAGGCGCGCGGTGTCGAGCGGCACGCCGCCGCGATAATGCAGCGCGCCACCGCGGAAGAAATGATTGAAGCGCAGCCCGCGTACTCCGAGCCCGTGCCAGCGCCTGAGCTCCGCCGCCCCGACCGTCTCGTCCGCCACCGCGACCCCGCGCAGGCGGTCCGGCTCGCGCGCCAGGGCGTCGAGCATGGCGGCGTTGTCGCGGCCATGGGCACTGCCCTGCACCAGCACGCCGCGGGCACAGCCGACGGTGTCGAGCATGGCACGATATTTCGCCAGCGGCGCGTCGGGCGGCGTGTAGCTGCGGTCCGCGGCGTAGGGGAACTGCGTGGCCGGCCCGAACACGTGGGCATGGCAATCACAAGCGTTCGGGGGCGGCGGCGTTTTCGGCCGCGTCGGCTCGCGTGGTGGCGCGCATGTTGGGATGGTGCTGGGTGTGATTTCGGGCATGTGTGTTACGGTGAGGGCGAAGTCGGGCGGTTCAGTTTCGGCCGAAGCCGGAACCGAGGCAAGTCGAGACGCAGCAGCACTGGTGTTGTGACACTGAGGGTTCATACCTTATCGGTGTCATGCTCCGCGAAAGCGGGGCATCCAGTAACCACCGGCCAACCAGTGGGAAGAGGCTGCGCCTCACGCGAAGCTGCGGGGTTACTGGATCGCCCGGTCAAGCCGGGCGATGACAATATTGGGAATTAGGCGTTGGAACCACAACACCGGCGCTGCGTTCGCGCCACATAGCGTCGAACCGACATTGCACTTATGATGTGCCGCAAAACGAGCCTCATCCGAGAGGCGCGGGAGGAGCCATGACAGTTCGTCGCCTCGCGCTTGTCTTGCTATTCGTCGCGATACCATTGTGGGCCGTCGCGCAGTCAAGCCGGCCAACACCGGTCTACTATCCGGAGTCGGCATGGCAGCACAAGACGCCCGCCGAATCAGGACTCGACGCGGCGCGGCTCAAGGAGGCGACCGACTTTGCCGTTGCGAGCGAAGTCCGCAGCCCGCGCGATCTCGTCCTCAACCACTACCAGACCTTTGGCCGTGAGCCGTTCGGCTATGCCATCGGTCCCATCAAGGAGCGCGGCGACCCGACCGGACTGATCATTCACCACGGCTACATCGTCGCCGAATGGGGCGAGCCGCAGCGCGTCGACATGGCGCACAGCATCACCAAGAGCATGCTGTCGAGCGTCGTCGGGGTGGCGTTCGACCGCGGCATGATCCGCAGCATCGACGACCCGGTGTACGACTACGTCGCGCCGATCCAGCTCTACAATCCGCTGCCGGCCGCCAACAAGTCCGACCGCCTCGGCGCGCCCGATCTCGTGTCTCTGTTCGAGACGCCCCATAACCGCACCGTCACGTGGGACCACATGCTGCGCCAGACCAGCGATTGGGAAGGCACGCTGTGGGGCAAGCCCGACTGGGCGGACCGGCCCGAGCCCAATCCGGTGACATGGACGACGCGTCCCCGCCATCCGCCCGGCACCGTCTACAAATACAACGACGTGCGGGTGAACGCGCTCGCGCTTGCCGCGCTCAACGTGTGGCGGCGCCCGCTGCCGCAGGTGCTCAAGGAGACCATCATGGATCCGATCGGCGCCTCCGACACCTGGCGCTGGTTCGGCTACGAGAATTCCTTCGTGGTGCTCGACGGGGGCGTGGTGCAGTCGGTGTCCGGCGGCGGGCATTGGGGCGGCGGCATGTTCATCAACGCCTACGACATGGGCCAATTCGGCTACCTCACGCTCCGCCGCGGCAAATGGAAGGACCGCGAACTCATCTCCGACCAATGGGTCACCTGGGCGCTGACGCCCACGCCGGCCCAGCCGACCTACGGGTTCATGAACTGGTATCTCAACACGAATAAGCAACTGCTGCCGAGCGCGCCGCCGACCGCCTTTGTCCATATCGGCAACGGCACCAACATGATCTTTGTCGATCCCGAGCACGACCTCGTCGCGGTCGCGCGCTGGATCGAGGGCGGCGCCATGGATGGCTTCGTCAGGCGGCTGCTGGCCGCGGCGAACGCAATGTGAGGCCGGCTCAGCGCTCAGCCGACGCCCAGATAGATGCGCTGCACTTCCGGGTCGCGCGCGATCTGCCGGGCCGGACCCGACAGCACGCTGCGTCCGACCTGGAGCACATAGGCGTAATCGGCGGCCTCCAGGGCCATCTCGATCGACTGCTCGGCGAGCAGGATCGTAAGCCCCTCGCGATGCAGGCGGCCGAACGTGTCGTACATGGTCTCGACCACGGCGGGCGCGAGGCCGAGGCTCGGCTCGTCGAGCATCAGCAGCCTGGGATCACTCATCAGGGCGCGGCCGACCGCGAGCATCTGGCGCTCGCCGCCCGACATGGTGCCGGCGCGCTGGCGGCGCCGTTCGGCAAGGCGCGGGAACAGCGCATAGACGCGCTCCAGCATGACGCCGATGCGCGACCGGTCGGCGAGCGGAGTGGCGCCGAGCCTGAGATTGTTCTCGACGCTCTGCTCGACGAACAGGCGCCAGCCCTCGGGCGACAGCGCGAGGCCCTTGCGCACGATCGCGTAGGCCGGAGTACCTTCGATGCGTTCGCCCGCGAGCGTGATCAATCCCTTGCTGGCTGGGATCAACCCGGCGAGCGCGTTGAGGGTGGTGGTCTTGCCGGCGCCGTTCGAGCCGAGCAGCGCCACGATGGCGCCGGCCGGCACCTCGAACGAAATGTCGGCGACGCCGATGAGGTCGCCGTAGCGCACTTCAAGATGCTCGACCGCAAGCAGAGACGCGGCGAGCGGCGCCGTCGCTATCGATGGCGCTCCCGTCATGACGGCGCCTCGCCGGTCTCCGCCGTTCGGGCTTTCGCGGCGCGCCTGCCGAGATAGGCCTCGATCACAGCCGGGTGGCGGGTGACCTCCGCGGATGTGCCGTGGGCGATCTCACGGCCCTGGTGAAGCACCACGACGCGGGTCGCGAGCGACAGGATCACCTCCATGATGTGCTCGACAATGACGAGGGTGATGCCGGAGCCATGGATGGTGCGGATCAGCGCGATAGCGCGAGCAACCTCGGCGGGGGTGAGCCCCGCCATGGCCTCGTCGAGCAGCAGCAGCTTGGGCTGCGTCGCCAGCGCGCGGGCAATTTCGAGGCGCTTGCGCCCCGGCGTCCCGAGGCTGCGCGCCGGCGCGTCGGCGACATCAGCTAGGCCGAGGTCCGCGATCACGGTGCGGGCGCGCTCCATGGCCTCGCCGGTGTGCGGCGTGCGCAGGAACGCGCCGATCATGACGTTTTCCAGCACCGTCATGTTGGCGAAGGTCTGGGGCACCTGGAACGTGCGGGCAAGCCCGCGGCGGGCCCGTTCCTCGGGCGCGAGCCCGGTCATGTCGCGGCCTTCGAACCATACCGAGCCGGCGGTCGGCACGATGTCGCCGGTGAGGCAGTTGAACAGCGTCGATTTGCCGGCGCCGTTGGGGCCGATGAGGCCGAGGATCTCGCCCTGCTTCACCGTAACGCTCGCGCTGTCGACGGCCCTGAAGCTGCCGAACGCCTTGGTGATGTCGCGCGCCTCGATCAGCACAGCGGCTCCCCGGGGGCAGGGAGGGGCTTTTGCGGCGGCTTCACCTGACGCATCAAGCGCATCACCGGGGACAGGATGCCGCCCGGCTGGAATCGCGCCAACGCCATGATGATGGCGCCATAGACCACGTAGGTGAGACCCCTGCCCTCGCCGCCGAGCAGGCTGTTGGAGACCTCCTCCAGCGGCACCAGAATGGCAGCGCCGACCAGCGGCCCGAGCAGCATGCCGGCGCCGCCGAGCGCCGCCATGATGAGCATCTTGACCGAGACCAGGAGGCCGAGCCCGGAATCCGGATCGACGAACCCGATCATGACGGCGTAGAGCGCGCCGGCCACCGCGGTCAGCGCCGCGCTCGCGATGAAGGCATAGAGCTTGTAGCGCGGCGCGGCGGCGCCGAGCGAGCGCGCGGCGCGTTCGCTATCGCGGATGGCGCGCAGGTAATATCCGATGCGGCTTCGCTCCATCCACCAGGTCAGCGCCAGGATGCCGGCGAGCACCGCGAGGAACAGATAATAATAGGGCAACGCCGAGATGAAGGAGAGATCGAGCACCGTGCGTGGCACCGCGGGACCGCTGAGACCCTGCGCGCCGCCGAGCCAGTCGGTATTGGTGACCACCAGCCGCACCAGTTCGGCGACCGCGATGGTGGCCATGCTGAAGTAATGGCCGGACAGCCGCAGCGTCGGCACCCCGATGACGGCTGCGATGGCGACGCTCGCCAATACCCCGAACGGCAACCCGAGGATCGGTGGCAGGCCGAGATGCTGGTAGGACGCGAGCGCCCCGTAGGCGCCGCAGCCGAAGAAGACCGCGTGACCGACGGAGACCTGCCCGGCATAGCCGCCGACGATGTTCCAGGCCGAAGCGCTGATCGCATAAAGCAGCACGAGTGCCCCGATGCGCAGCTGAGAGGGCGTCGTGAATACCAGCGGATAAGCAATGGCGGCGAGCCCGATGACCGCCGTCCACGCCTTCCTCATGACGCCTTGCCCATCAGTCCCTGCGGGCGCAGCCACAGCACCACGACGAACAGGGCATAGACCACGATGTCCTTGTAGACGGCGCCGATCAGGTAGGATGACAGCGATTCGATCACGCCGATCAGGAGGCCGGCAATGAGCGCGCCCGGAACGCTGCCGAACCCGCCGAGAGAGACAGTGACGAAGGCGACGAGGCTGAGCGTTTCAGCGATGGTGGGCGTTAGCGGAAAGAAATTCGCGATCAGGGCGCCGGCGATGCCGGTCGAACCTGCCGCCAGCGCCCAGGCGACCGCCTGCATGCGGTTCGGCCGGATGCCCATCAACTCGGCGGCGGCGGAATCTTCCGCGACCGCCAGCATGCGGCTGCCGAGCGCGGTACGGGTGAGGACAAGGTGCAGCCCCGCCGTCACCGCGAGCGCCACCACGCCGGCGAGGAGACGCGAGGCTTCGATGCGGATCGTGCCGAATTCGAGCGTGCCGCCCACTAGCGTGTCGGGCAGAGTGCGGACGTTGGCGCCGAAATACGCGAAGGCCGCATAGCGCAGCAGCAGTGCAAGCCCGAAGGTGCCGAGAATCTGCGCCAGCATGGGCCCCTTCATGATGTCGCGGATCAGGCCGAAATAACAGATGACGCCGATGGTCGCGAGCACCAGCGCCGCCGCCGGAACCGCAAATGCCGGTCCGCCACCCATCACGGCGTACACCAGGAACGCCACATACATGCCGAGCATGACGAAATCGCCATGGGCGAAATTGATGACGTTCATCATCCCCCAGATCAACGTCAGCCCCGAGGAGAACAGCGCATAGACCGCGCCCAGCAACAGCCCGCCGACGATCACCTGCAGGAAAATCTGGGACATGGCGTGGTTCCGGACGATAGCAACGTGCTTCCCATTCGAGGCGTCGTCGCCGGCTCGTCCTTGGCTCGTCCCGGCGAATCCCGATCCCGAAACCGCAGCTTCACTTAACGGGATGCTACGGACAAGCCCGCGGGCGCGAGGATCGCGCGGTAGTCCAACTTGCGCAATCGTAGCCCGCATGAGCGGTCGCCGCTTCGCGACCACGACATCCGGCACCGCCCTCTCCAGTCGCACGTTATCCCCGGATATCGCTCCGCTCTCCGGGCTACGATGCCACCGCCGAGGCCTCGTTCTCTGACTTGGCGCGCGACGAAGGCGGCCTTCTCACCACCCCTTGTACGGCAGCATCGGCTCGGCGCGGGCCTGATCCTTCGGCCATACCGGCACGTAGTCGCGACCGTTCTGGAGCTGGATCATCAGGCCGGCGGCGAGGATGTTCTGGCCCTTGCTGTCGAACTTGACGCCCTTGAAGCCCATGATGAGCTGGCTGGGCTTGAGGTCGGTCGCGCGCAGCGCGGCTTGGATATTGGCGGGCGCGGTCGAGCCGGCGCGGTCGATAGCGTCGATCAGTACCATGAAGCCTTGCATGATGCGGGCGGAGGTGTCGTCGAGGTCGTAGCCCATCTTCTTCTTGAACATCTCGTTGACGAGATAGCTCGTCGAGCCGGGCACGCCGATACCCCATGACGAGCGATTCAAGATGCCCTGCACGATGACACCGACCGTGTTGACGAAGGCGGGGTCGGAGAAGCCGGCATCGTCGGCGATCATCATCGGCGGCCGGTAGTCGAGCGACTTCATCGTCTTCGCGTACAGCACGGCGTCGGCCGTGTAGCTCACGAACAGGACGACGTCGGGCCTCTTTTCCTTGAGCGCCAGCACTTGACTCTGCACGTCGGTGGTGTTGGCCGAATACGGAATGTCCTGGGTGATGGCGAGGCCGTTCTCCTTGAAGATCGCGGCAACGACCGAGGCCACCGAGGTGCCGTATTCGGTATTCTCATGGACGACCGCGATGCTGTCGACCTTGGCGCCCTTGGCCTTCATGTCCTTCAGGAATTCCATGTAGATGCGGGCGAAATCGGAGGCGATAGGCGTGGTGCGGAAAAACCATTTGAAGCCACGCTCGGTGAGGTTCGCGGCAACCGAGTCGCCGGTCAGAAACGGGATGCCGTAGCGCTCGGCGGCGGCACTTGCCGTCTGGGTGATACCGGATTGATAGGAGCCGTTGAGCGCCACCACCTTGTCCTCGGTGATGAGCCGGATGGTCTGGCTCTGGCCGGCCGCTGGAGTGCCCTGGTTGTCGGCGAACACCACTTCGACCTTGACGCCGCCGAGGTGCGGCAGGCCGGTGCCCTTGGCGAGCGGCAAGTCGCCGAGCTCCGGATGGTCGTTGTTGATGATGTCCACCGCGACCTCGATCGCAGCCTTGCCGTTGAGCCCGGCGGAGGCCGCGACACCGGTGAGCGGATAGATCGCCCCCACCTTGACCGGCTGCTGCGCAAGCGCGGCGCCGGCGAGCGCGAGGCCGAGGGCCGCGGCGCCGAGCACACGGGCGGACATCGCTTTACCGATGGATTTCATCCTGGAACCTCCCTATTTCGGCTAAAGCGTTGTCCGCCGCAGCGGCCGGTTGTTCCGGCCCGCGATGATCCATGTTGGGCAAGCCAAGCGCCGGACGCAAGCGGCCGAACCGCAGGCGACCCTCAATCGATGCCTCAATCGATCTTGGCGTCGGCGCGGGAAAACAATTCCGGCGGAATATCAAGGCCGAGAGCCTTGATGGTCTGGAGATTGAAGGCAAGCTCGAACTTGGTCGCGAACTGGACCGGCATCGCGGCGGGCTTCGCACCGCGCAGGATGCGCTCAACATAGGCGGGGCCGCCGCGGCGGAAAAGATCGTCGCTGTCGGGCCCATAGGACATCATGCCGCCCTCGATAGCGTAGAACTTGTTCTGATAGATTGCGGGCAACCGGTGCTCCAAGGCAATCCGACGGATCAATTCGCGCGCCGCGCGGACCGGGGCGGGTGGCAGGATGACGAGGCCGCCGTTCGGCTCGCCGGCGAATCGGTTCAGCGCGCGGTCGATATCATCCTCCGAACGCACCGGCAGCATGACGGCCTCCGCATCGTATTGCGCCGCCGCAGCCTCGATCGAGGGAAAATAGGTCGGGCTGGTGAGATCGGGGTTGAAGACGATGCCGAACCGCGTCACCTGCGGCGCCGCCGTTTTGAGCATCTCCAACCACTTGCCGCCGATGGTGAAATAGGTGTCGGTGATCCCGGTGATGTTGCCGCCGGGACGCGCGAGGCTCGCCACGAGGCCGCTCGCGATCGGATCGCCGGCACCCAAGAAGACGATCGGGATGGTTGTGGACCGCGCCTGCAGCGCCTTGGTGACCACCGTGGTCCGCGTCACGATGACGTCGGGCCCAAGGGCGACGAGTTCCGCGGCGCTGACGCGGATCGATTCCGCATCGCCGCTGATGCGAAAGTCGAGGCGCAGATTGCGCCCTTCGATCCAGTTGAGCTTGGCGAGCCCGTCGCGCAACGCCGCCAGCAGCGCATGGGCGATCGGATCATTCGGGGTCCCGAAGATCATGACGGCGACGCGGCGCACGCGGCCGGGGTCCTGGCGGTCGGAATCCTGGGAGCGCGCGATCAACGGCCATGCGGCCACCCCGCCAAGGCCTGCGACGAATTCCCGCCGTCCCAACATGGTCGCGTCTCCCGGTCTGCAAAGTTTCCGTATCGCGCGGCACTGTAGGCATAGCACATTCCGCGCAGCCAAAACCCGCCGATGTGTGCCGAAAACGCGGAGCCTTAGCGGCGACGATCTTTGAAAAAGCGGTTGGGCGAGCGTTGCGCCGGCTCCCCCGGCGGGCTACTCCATAACAGGGGAAGAAACGCCTATGTCCGGTGACCGCAAGTTCGTCCTTGCCGCCTCGCTCGCCGCCGCCGTTGTGGCGCTCTCCGCTCCTGCGGCTAGCCAGAACTACGCCAACCACGACTACCCCAACCGCCCGATCAAGATCATCGTGCCGTTCGGCGCCGGCGGTTCGGGGGATGTGTTCAGCCGCCAGCTTGCCCAATACCTGCCGGACATCCTCAAGCAAGCCGTGATTGTGGAGGACCGCCCCGGCGCCGGTTCGATCATCGGCACCGACGCGGTGGCGAAATCCGCCCCCGACGGCTACACCCTGCTCACCGTCTCGAACACCCAGACCGCCAACGAAACACTGTTTCCGAACCGGCCCTATGTGCTGATGCGCGACTTCACGGCGGTCGCCTCGCTCAACTCATCCGACCTCGTGATGGTGGTTCACCCGTCGGTGGCCGCAAAGAACGTCACGGAGTTCATCGCGCTCGCCAAGGCCAAGCCGGGCGCCCTGAACTACGCCTCGGCCGGGGCCGGCACGCCCTATCACATGGCCGCCGAATTATTCAAAGCGATGACCGGAACCACGATCGTCCACGTGCCCCACAAGGCCTCGGGCGACGCCCGCAATGCTCTTATCGGCGGCCACATCGAGATGATGTTCGACGCCATCGCCACCATGGCGCCCAACGTTCAAGGCGGCCAGGTGCGCGCGCTCGGCACCTCCGGAACGATGCGTTCCGCGGTGCTGCCCGGCGTGCCGACCATCGAGGAGGCGGGCGTGCCCGAGTTCGAGGCGACCATCTGGATCGGCCTCATGGCACCGGCCGGCACGCCGCAGCCGGTCGTCGACAAGCTAAATGCCGCGGTCAACCAGACCATAATGGGTCCCGACATCACCGCGGCCTGGGATCGTCAGGGCGCAGTGCCGATGCCGATGACGCCAAGCGCGTTCGAAGCCTATTTGCGCAAGGACATCAAGAGGTGGGCGACGGTGGCGAAGCTGTCCGGCGCAAGCGTGCGGTAACCTCATCTAGCTTGCGGCTCACGGCCGGGCTTTGGGATCGGGCCTCGTTTCGGGCTTTGCATCGGGTCTGGCTTGCGGTCCGGCCGAAGCTGTCGCCTTCTGAAGCTGATCGAGCCGCGCCTGCATGCCGGATAGAGCATCCCTCAGCGCCGCGAGGTCACGGTTTGCCGCTGCAAGCTGATCCCTGAGGGCGACAATGTCGCGATTGGCGGCGTTGAGCTTTTGCTGGGCATCGAGCGCGTTCTTGGTGACGACCTGCTGGAGGAATTCCACGTTGCTCTGCAGGCAGCCGGTACGCCGGTCGAGCCGGCTCTCACGGGTGCAGATTTCGATACCGGGCACATCCTGCGCCAGGGCCGGGAGCCCCCGCAGCGACAGGCAGATCACCGCCGCAAGACCAAGGGGCGGGATAAACAGGTTGTGATCGAAGCGAAAGCGCATTTTCATGACGACGGCCCCCAGTTCGCGGCGCGGACCCGAGTGTGGTTGCAATCGCAGGTCGTGCCAAGGGATTGAGCCGCTTCGCATATCGAGAATGCGGCGTTTTCCTGTGAAAATTGGGCGCCCTCCCCGGCCCGTTTCATGAGCCCATTTAGTCTTGGGTTGTTGCCCAAAAGGTACAGCCACCGCCGCATGATTGGGCTAGAAACGGACATCGACTCGAACATTCTCAAACGGGGGTAACAATGAGGAAGGCGATTTTCGGACTAGGGTTGGCAGCGTTCGCCGCGACGTCGGCGATGGCAGCCGATATGCCCGCTCCGGGCCCGTATTACACCAAGGCCCCTCCGCCTGCTCCGGTTTATAACTGGACCGGCCTCTACGTGGACGGCGGTTTTGGATATGGGATGTGGGAGGCTGACACCACGTCATTCCTTCCGACGACAGGAGTTTGCCTCACTTGCATCACGCAAACACCGGGCGGCAAGGGTTGGCTCGGAACTGTTGGCGTCGGTTATGACTATCAGTTCAGCATGCTGGGCTATAACCTCGTTATGGGCGCCCTTGGCAGTTGGGATTTCTCCAGCATAAAGGGAAATATAACTGACACTGTTTTGGGTATTACCAATGAATCCGGTAACGAGAAGGAGACCTCCGCGTGGGCGGCTGGTGGCCGGCTCGGTGTGCTCGTTACACCCTCGATTTTGACCTACTTCAATGTTGGCGCGACCGCGGCGCACTTTTCGGGATCGACTTTGGGAATCTCAGGTCTTGTCCTTGGTGGAACACCTGTCTCAACGACGCAGGCGTTCTCACACACTGGCTACTTTATCGGCAGCGGCACCGAAATCATGCTGGCCCCGGGCTGGTTCGCAAGAGCGGAATATCGCTATTCGGACTATGGGACGGCATCAGTCATGAATACCTCCATCTTAGCGCCGGCCGTGTTTGACACCATCAAATTCCACCCGGTTGAGCAGTCGGCCCGTACCGAGCTCGTCTACAAGTTTAACTGGTTCAAATAATCTGGACTGAGCCGGTATCGTTCGTAAGCCCCGGGCGAAAGCCCGGGGCTTTTCATTTTCATTGTGCCGCATCACCGATCACGGCCCAGCCATTCCCCGAGCGAGCGCCTCCTTATTATGCACGCCCGCTGCGCCGGCCTGGAATTCCGGCGGCGCGATGGGTATCATTTGGCGCGGCGTTGCCGCCGGTTCATCAGGCCGATTCCAGGGAGGGTTCCAAGGTGTTCAAGAAAGCGCTCGTCATTGCGGCCATTGTCGCGCCCGTCATCGTCGCGTCGGCCATCGCGCAACAGGCCGCGATCAAGAGGACGCCGTTACAGATCGTCGATTTTCCGCCGGGATTTACCACTATCAGCGCGATCGTCGAAATTCCGGCGGGCATCTGCGCCGGGCGCCATACCCATCCGGGCATCGAAAGCAGCTACGTCATGGATGGTCAAGGCATCCTCAAGGTCGCTGACAAGCCGGACCAACCGCTAAAGGCCGGCGACTCGTTGCAGATTCCGCCCGGCACGCCCCATGACGCCTGCGCGGCAGCGGCCCAATCCGCCAAGCTGCTTGTCGTTTATGTGGTGGAAAAGGGTAAGCCGGCCGCATCACCGGCGCCGTAACGGCAAACCTGCCTCGCCGGATTGCGGGTCGTCAGGCCCGTGATCCGGCCAGCCGGTCAGAACCGGTAATTAACACCACCGATGAACTTTTGAACGGTGTAATTGGCGCTGATGGGCGCCGGGACAAACCCCGGTGCGATGCTTGTCACGAACAGACCATGGGACGGTAGATCAATATAGTCGTATTCGAGACGCAATGACCAAGTACGGTCGAGCGCATATTCGACGCCGGCCCCCGCCGTCCAGCCATACGGGGTCTGCATGCCGGTCGAAGCGATGGTGCCGATCGGGCCCGCCCGCGTCGGCGCCGTGGTGGTGATCCTGTCCCGCTCGCTGCCGAACGCGAAGCCGCCCTTTCCGTACACCAGCCAGCGGTTGAACGCATAACCGAGCCGGCCCGTGACGGTCGAGATCCATTGGCCCGAAAACGTATTGATGTCCCCGGTGGCATCCGTGGCCGAACCCTTCACGTCCATCCAGTCGAAGTCCGCCTCGACGCCGAACAGGAGCGAATCGCGCTGCCAGTTGGCGCCGACCTGGGCGCCGCCGAGCGCGGCCGCGGCGCTAGGACTATTGCTGAATCCGGAAATTGGGTCGGTGTAGGTTGCCTTCGCCCAGCCGCCGCCGACTTGAAGGCCGGTGTAGAAGCCGGTCCAGTCGAGGCTGCGCGGATAGTATGAATTTGCCGGATAATAGGACGACGGCGCCCGTGTCGGCGCGCCCACCGACTGATCCGCAGCCTGAACGGCGGACATCGCCGTGCCGCACAACGCAACGGCGAGTAAAAGCGCGCGGCAACTCATCTGCGAGAAATCCCCAGGCCCCCAGCATTCGTGGCCGTAAGCTGCACTTTTTCGAAACAGCCGACAAGGCCTTATGGGCATCGCACCGTCGAATCCCGGCGCGCTGTTGCGCCCTTGCACGCCGCCACCAGATCGCGCACGACCGCACACGGATCGGCCGCCCGCATGACCTCGCCCATCACCGCAACGCCGCCGGCACCGGCGTCGAGACACGGCACGGCCGACGGCGGCCCGATGCCGCCGAGCGCCAGGACCGGAATCCCAAACCGCGCCGCCGGGCCGAGTGCCGCGATACCGAGCGGCGGGCCATAGCCGGGCTTGCTGGAGGTCAGGAAAATGGGACTGAGCGTCGCGTAGTCGGCGCCGGCCCCCGCTGCGGCCGCAACGTCGGCGGTGCCGTGGGCCGATATGCCGATCACGGCGCCACGACCGAGCCGTTGCCGCGCCGCACCGACCATGGCGGCCGATTGCAGATGGACCGCAGCGCCGAATTCCGCCGCCAGTTCGACATCGCGGCTGACGGAAAGCCGCATGCCGTGGCGTTGCGCGATCGCCGCCAGCCGCCCCGCGAGGCCATGGCGCTTGGCCGAATCGAGGTCCTTGTCGCGCAACATAAGCCAACGTCCGCCGCCACGGCCGACCGCGTCCGCGATGGTCTCGATCGGGTGGCGAGCCTGATGGCGGTCGGTGATGACGAGCAGCGCCGGCAGCGCGCTCACGACCCGACCAAGCCGAGCTGCGGGCTCGACGGTTCGGCCCGGCCGCGGCGCGGGATGCGGCCGGCAAGTTGGGCATTGCGGCCGGCCTCGACCGCATGGCGCATCGCGGTCGCCATCCGCACCGGATCATCCGCCTTGGCGACGGCGGTATTGAGAAGGACGGCCGAAGCGCCGAGCTCCATGGCGATCACGGCGTCCGATGCCGTGCCGATGCCGGCATCGACGATCACCGGAACCGGCGAGCGCCGGCAGATCAGCTCCAGATTGGCCGGATTGGCGACGCCCATGCCGGAGCCGATCAGCGAGCCCATCGGCATCACGGCGGCGGCGCCCACGTCCGCGAGCCGCTGGCACACCACCGGATCGTCGGTGCAATAGGGCAGCACCACGAAGCCGTCGTCGACGAGGCGACGGGTGGCGTCGATCAGCTCGGTCACGTCGGGATAAAGCGTCTCGCGGTCGCCGATCACTTCGAGCTTCACCCAATTGGTGTCGAGCGCCTCGCGGGCAAGTTCCGCGGTCCGGATCGCATCGCGCGCGGTCTCGCAGCCTGCTGTGTTGGGAAGGAAGCGGTACTTCGAGAGCAGATTGACGGTGTCGAAACCGTGCCCTTGCAGCGAGATGCGGCGGATCGAAACGGTGACGATCTCGCAGCCGCTCGCTGCCGCGGCATCGACCAGGATGCGCTGGGTCGGGTAGCCCGCGGTACCGAGCAGCAGGCGCGAGCCGAAGCTTTCGCCGGCGAGCGTGAACGGATCGGGCTATCTATTAGGGCTCACATTCTCCAGAACTAACCGTTCGCGCAGCGCTCACCTGCGACGGCACGCAATTTCTCTTGCCGCGCCCCACTTATCCCGAATGACGATTGCTTACCCGCCCGACATGGCGCGGATGATCTCCACAGCGTCGCCCTCGCGCAGCGCGGTGGCGGGCCAGGCGGCGCGGCGCACCACGGCGCCGTTGAGCGAAATCGCAAAGCCGCGCGGCTCGCTGATGGCGAGGTCGGCGGTTTCCCTGCGCCACAGCTCGGCGAGTTATCGCCAGCCGCAATCACACTCCCGGCCGTTGACGGTCAGCTTCATGTGAGCATTCCGCTTGCGTATTCCGGTTCGCCGCGGTCCGGCGCGGCGCCAAACCTTTCGATCCCGAACGGTTGCGCCACCGCGGCATCGGCGCCGTCGGCGACCAGCGCCTCGATGGCGAGCGCGGTCGCGGGCGCCAGCAGTAGCCATTACGGTGATGGCCGGTGGCCATGGCGAGCCCCGGGATCGGGGTCGCGCCCGAGGATCGGCGCATCGTCGATCGAGCTCGGCCGGAACCCGGTCCAAACGCCATCGACCGCCATCTCCTCGATCGCCGGAAATGCGCGCCGCGCACCTTCGAGCAGCGCGTAAAGTCCGCCCGCCGTGATGGCGTCGTCGAAGCCGCGCTCCTCGACGGTCGCGCCGACGATCAGCCGGCCGTCGCTCTTAGGCGCCATGTGAATCTGCTCGGTCCACACAATATGATTGAGCGTTCCGGTATCAGGCGTGGTGCGCAGCGCCAACGCCTGGCCCTTGAGCGGGCGCACCGGCACCGTAAGGCCCGGCGGCAGCACGGCAGCGGTCCACGCCCCGGCGGTGAGTACGACCTTCGGCGCCCGGCAGCCGCCTGCGGCAGTCACGCACCCCAGCGACCCGGCCGCCCTTCAAGTCCACGCCCTGCGACCGCGCAATGCTCGATCAATCGCCCGCCGGCTGCAACGAAAGCGGCGCGCAACGCCGCCATCACCAGCCGCGGATCGACCTGGTGATCCTCGGCGCAATAAAGCCCGGCCGCCACGGAAGGCCGCAGCGCCGGCTCCATGGCGCGAACTTCGGCGCCGCCGAGCCAGCGGGTCGGCAGGCTGCAGCGGGCATGGAGATCATGGCGGAACCGCAGCCGCTCAACCTCGTCACGGCCGAGCGCCACCACCAGCGTCCCGCCCTCGCGAAAATCGATATCCTGGCCGGACCGCATCTCGAGGTCGGCGCGAAACTGCGGCCATTGACGCTGGCTTTCGAGTGCGAGTGCCAGGAGATCGTGGCAACCCGGCTCGTGTTCGGCCGCGGCTGCCAACATGCCGGTGGCCGCAAGGCTCGCGCCGGCGCCCACGGTGTCACGTTCGAACACCGCAACTGCAAGGCCGCGCAGGGCCAGCCGCCACGCGATCGACAGGCCGATGACGCCGGCCCCGACCACCGCGACGTCGGCAGCCGCCGGAATCGCGACATCGCCATCGGTGACGACGCCAAGCGCCGGCCGCTTGCCGATCAATCCAAGCGGGGATGGAACAGCATGCATAAAAAAACTCCACTTTTCGGGTGGAGATTTCGCATGTGGTGGTAAGCGCGATCTCCAATCCCTACGCCGGTGCGAACCGGGTCAGGTTCAAAGGATTTCCGCGCTGCCGATCGGCCAGCGGTTTCTCAGCCCCTTGTCGGGGATCTCCCTGGAACGTGCTTTATCTAATGCCGCGCCCTGCGGAGGGTCAAGGGGGTGCTGGACTTTGTGTCGTAAGCACACGAGTTGTCCGGGTTAGGTAGCACACGAGTTGTCCGGTTTTGTTCCCCGCACAGGAGCGGGACGAGGCGCCGCAGGCGTGGCACGTGACGGCAGGATGTAAACCAGCCGATCGGGCGGATTGCAGACCGATTGCGGCGCAATGCACTTACACGGCGGCGCATCGCTATGGTAAGGCTCTCGGCTCCATTTGCTGTTGCACATGACGAGAGGCCCGTCGTGCCGATCCGCAAGGTGAAATCGCTGTTTGCGTTGCGCGCTGCCCCGGTCGTAGAGCAGCCCGTTCCGATCGAGTCCTTGCCGGTGGAAGCCGATCCGGAAAACCGCAATCCGGACGTGACGGTGCCGGACCCGCCGACCCCGTCAGCTCCCGGCCCCGACGCATTCGTACCCCTCCCGGTGGCACCGACGATCGCGGCGCCGGAGGTCGCAGCGCCGACGACCGCGGCACCACTCGTCGCCGCACCGGTCATCGTGGCCCCGGTTGTCGCAAAGCCGGCCGTCGCGTCGCCGCCGCCGCCCGTGCCCGTCGACAGTGCCGGCCCGCGCGAGCTTGAGACCGGGGGTGTCCTCACCATCGATCTCGCCGCCATCGCGAAGAACTGGAAGGCGCTGTCGACGCGCGTTGTGCCGGCCGATTGCGCCGCGGTGGTCAAGGCCGACGCTTATGGCTGCGGTCTCGATCAGGTGGTGACGGAACTTGCCAAGGCCGGCTGCAAGACTTTCTTTGTTGCCCACGTGGCCGAGGCGCGGCGGGTGCGGGCGGCGGCTCCGCTGGCCGAGATCTACGTCCTCAACGGCATCCCGCCCGGCAGCGCGGCGGCGTTTGCGGAGACCAATGCGCGGCCGGTGATCGGCACCATCGCCGAATATGTGGAGTGGGATGCATTCCGGACCTCGGCCGGCTGGCGCGGCGGCGCCGCGCTGCACTTTGACACCGGCATGAACCGGCTCGGCCTTGCGATGGAGGAGGCACCGACCTTCGTGGCCCGGGCCAAGATGCCGGACCATGGCATCGCGATGGTGATGAGCCATCTCGCCTGCGCGGATATTCCCACCCACTCGCTCAATGAAAAGCAGATCGTGGCGTTTCGCGAGTTGCGCTTCCAGTTCCGCGGCATCGCCACGTCGCTCGCCAACTCGTCCGGCATATTTCTCGGGGCCGCCGCCCATTGCGATATGGTGCGCCCTGGCGCCGCTCTCTATGGCGTCAATCCAACACCGGCGACTTAGAATTTGATGGAGGCGGTGGTCGGCCTCAAGGCCCGCATCGTCCAGGTCCGCGAAGTCGCGAAGGGCGACACGGTTGGCTATGGGGCAACCTGGACGGCGGACAGCGCGACGCGCATCGCCATCGTTTCGGCCGGCTACGCGGACGGTTATCTGCGCGCCGCCGGCGACCCCAACGGCGGCAACAAGTCGAGTTTCAGGCTCGGCACCATGTTCGGCGCCAAGGCCGCCACAAAATCAAGCGCCTGCGCGCTCATTGCCAATCGGCTGTGCGGCATCGTCGGACGCATTTCCATGGACCTGATGGCGTTCGACGTCACCGGCCTTCCCGGCGATCTCGTCCGCCGCGGCGATTATGCGACGCTGCTCGGCGACGGCATCGGGATCGACGAGCTCGGAGTATGGAGCGGCACCATCGGGTATGAGGTCCTGACCGGACTCGGACGGCGGTACCGGCGGGTGTGGACACGGTAGTCGTGTGAAAACGATGCCTGCGTATCAGGCGCTACGTCACAGCTGCACAGATTTCCTCCGATAAGTCTCTCACACTCCGCGTCTGGCGCGGCTCACATCCATCCGTTACCTCTCAATTCCGACCTTTGACGCGGAATATGACCGGCATGGTGAAGCTCAAGCCTTCATCCGCCACCACAGGCGGCGGCGGAGGCACCGGATCGGCGCGCCGCATCATGGCGAGGGCCGCCTCGTCAAAGGAGGCGTCGCCCGAACCGCGCACGACGCTGGTTGAAAGGATATGGCCGGTCCGGTCGAGCGCAAATCTCACCAGAATCTCCGCCCTCTGTTGCGAACGGTCGGCCGGATAGCGCTTGTTTTTGTCGAGATGGGCGGCAAGCTCTTTCTGCCAAGTGGCACGGACGCGCTGCGCACTCTCGCCGGTACCCTGGGCCGGCGTGACCGAGTTGGTCGATTCGACGATCGTATCGGATGAGGGTACGGCCATCGCCTCCGCCGCGACCGAAGCCTCGGACGGAGCGAGCGCTACCGCCGCCACTTCCGGGTCCTCCTCCTTGGGCTTCTTCGGATCGGCCGTGGCGACAACCCGCTCGGGATCATCGGTCTCGGTCGGCATGGCTTTCGGCAGATCGGTTGGTTTGACCACCGCCTTCTGCTCCACCACCTCCGGGGCAGCGACGGAATTGTCGGACGTCGGGCCCGCCGGCAAGTTGGTCGGCTCAAGGCGCGGGGCGGTCAGTTCGAGCCCGATTTCGATCCCAGGGGCCCCCAACGTATCTTCCTCTTCCTCCGGGTTCATATATTCGAGCGCGAGTGCGACGCACCCGAGATGGACCGCGGCAGCGACCGCTGCGGCGAGGACCCACACCAGGAATGGCAAGCGCCGCGGCGTTTCAGTTTCGGACATCGTCTTTCGGCAATTCGGCCGTTCGCTTCGGCCGGGTTCAGGGCTTGAGCGCCGGTCTTGCATCGTCGTTCGAAACGCCTTCAAGCGCAACCAGCGCGACCTTGACATAGCCGCCCGCGCGGAGTGCTTCCAGTACCACCATCAATTCGCCGTAAGGCACCGCGCGGTCGGCGCGAAGAAAGATACGGCGCTCGTGATCCGCGTCGGCCGCGGCACCCAGCGTGCGGACGAGATCGACCCGCTTCACCGGTGTTTCGCCGATCGCCACCGCGAGATCCGATTTTATCGTAACGTAAAGCGGCTTGTCCGGCTTCTTCTGTGGGGTTGCGGTCGACGTCGGCAGATCGACCGGCAGGTCAACGGTCGACAGCGGCGCCGCCACCATGAAGATGATCAGCAGGACCAGGATCACGTCGATGAACGGCGTGACGTTGATCTCGTGGGCTTCGGCGAAATCGTCGTCATCAAAGATGCCGCCGAATTCAACACCGGTGCCCCCAAGATCGAAGCTTCCGGCCTGCGCGTCAAGACGACCGCCCGCCATCGGTCATTCCTTCCGGCGCGCGAGCCCGTTGCCCCGGACGCGGTCGAGATCGCGCGACAACAGCCGTCCGACCGCTCCCCCTGCCCGGCCCACGAGTTCGAGGTAGGTTTTGCTCGTTCGCGAAAAGTGGTTGTAGATGATCACCGCGGGAATCGCCGCCACGAGTCCGATCGCGGTTGCGAGCAGCGCCTCGGCGATGCCGGGCGCAACGACCGCGAGATTGGTCGTCTGGGCCTTCGAAATTCCGATGAAGCTGTTCATGATGCCCCACACAGTGCCGAACAGACCGACGAAGGGCGCTGTCGATCCGATGGTCGCCAGTACTCCCATCCCGTGCCGCGCGGTACGCGCTTCGGCGCGCAGGATCTCGGCGAAGCGTGATGCGGCGCGGGCCTGGATGCCGCCCTCGGAATAACTTTCGCCCGACATTCGCACCTCGAGGATCGCGGCCGTCACCAGGTCGGACATCGGATTGTTCGCCCGGCCCGCTGCCAGCTGAGCCTCCGACAGCGTCGATGTCGCGGCGATTTGAGAAAGCGCTTTGCGAAGGCGTCGCCGTGCCAGAAAAAGCTGCACCGTCTTCGCGAAGAATATGGTCCAGGTGACGAGGGACGCGAAGGCGAGGCTTATCATGACCGCTTTCACCAGGACGTCGGCGGACAGAAACATCGACCACGGCGATAGTTCTCGAATCGCGGGATTCATACTTCTGCCCAATAGCGGATGAGGTTGTGGTAGATGCCGGTCAGCTTGACGGTTTGCGGGTCGTCTCTGCCGATCCGTTCGACGAGAGATTGTATCGAGGTATCGAGATCGAAAATCACGCTGCGGGCATGGGCATCGCGGATCATGCTCTGCAGCCAGAAAAACGAAGCGACGCGCGTGCCGCGCGTGATCGGCGTGACCATATGGAGGCTCGTCGCCGGGTAGAGAACGAGATGCCCGGCCGGCAGTTTGACTTCGTGTGCGCCGTAGTGGTCTTCGACCACCAGTTCGCCGCCGTCATACTGGTCCGGCTCCGACAGAAACAGCGTCACCGACAGATCGGTGCGAATCCGCAGTCCGGTCAGGTGATCGCCACGTACCGCATTGTCGACATGCACGCCGAAATGATGGCCGGTGCCATAACGGTTGAACAACGGCGGAAAGATATGCCGCGGGATCGCGGCCGAAAGAAAGAGCGGATTGGCGGCCAGCGCCGAAATAATCCGCTGGCCGAGTTTTCGCGCCGTCTCGCCGTTGGGCGGAAGCTGCTCGTTGCGCTTGACCATGGCCGACTGCGCCCCCGCCGTCGAGCGGCCGTCCTCCCAGTCGCACGCGTCGATGATGCCGCGAAACTCCGCGACTTCGGCCTTGTTCAATATGTCCGGTATGCAGGTCAGCATGCGAAGTACCGTTCCCCGATCCCTCCCCGCTAGAAAGACGCCTTCACGATCCAGTATGCCGCGCGCCCCGGCGCGATCAACACGAAGGGCGCTGCACTCTGGTAGAAGGCGTCGTAGTAAGTCTTGTTGAAGAGGTTGGTGACGGCGAACTTCGTCGTCCAGTTCTGGTTGAGCTTGTATTCGAGGAAGGTGTCGAAGCGCCAGTGTTCGGGCAACACCGTGCCCTGGTTCGCCGCCAGCAACGATCCGCCGTAAATTTTCGACGCGTAGATCGACTGTCCGCCGATTTCGAGATTGTCCAATAGCTGATACTTCGTCAGCATGGTGAACGATTGATGGGCGAGGTTGGCGAGCCGGTCGCCGACGTCGCCCGCAACGACCGACTGCGTGACGGCCGATTTCATCAATACCAGCCCGCCGAACACGCTCCAGCGGTCGGTGATCTTCCCGGCTGCCTCGAGATCGATACCTTGCACGTAGTCGCTGTTGCCCGCGACAATGGTGCCGGCGTTCGCTTGTCCGGATGGAATCGCCTCCCTGACGTTCGTCGCGTCGGTCCGGAACACTGCGCCGGTGAGGAGGAGATGCCTCTGAAACAGCTCCCACTTGGTTCCAAACTCGTAGGCATAGTTGCGTTGCGGGGCGAAAATCTGGGCGACGGGGGAGGCCGGATTCAGGCCGCCATAGTTCGCCGATGTGCCGTCGAGTTCGGCGCCGACCGGGTTGGCGGACGTCCCATAGGCCGTATAGATGCTGGCGTAAGGGAGCGGCTTGACGACGATTCCCGCGTTGTAATTGACAAGGTTGGTCGCTTCCCCGAGCGTCGCGTAACCGCCTTTGGCGGCGTGTACGTCGTAGGCATCCAGGCGAACCCCGCCGTTGAGGATGATGAAGTCGCGATAATTGGCGGTCTGCATCAGGTAGAGGCTTTGGGTATCGACCGAAATCACAACCGGGTTGCCTGTTAACATCGGGTCACCGGTGAAGGGGATGTTGTTCGGCGGATTAGCCACCGGCACGTTGAGCAGGCTCCCGGAGCCGTTGAAACCGATACCAAGGCCTTCGGAGGAAAGTCCGGTGTAGCTGTCGATGCTGACGCGTTCGCGCGAGAACTCGGTCCCCATGACGGTGGTATTCTTGAACGGCCCGGTATCGAACTTGATGGTCGCGTCAGTCTGATCGGCTATGACGTTCGTGACCTGGTAGCGGCTCTGCGGATTGAGGTTCAGGAAACCAAACGGGGGCGGAGGCGATCCGTTCTGTTCCGGCAGCGTCCCAATGTAGTTCAGGGTTGACTGCTCATCCCTGAGTTTGTTGCCCAACGTCACATTCTCGAACGGCTTGTACTCGACCCCGAACGTTCCGATGTCCTGCTGGGTCTTCTGGAAGTCGCGGTTGAGCAAGCCGTACCAAGTGTTCCGCGACACCCCGGTGTCGGTAAAGGGCGCGAGCGCCGGCTTGTTGTAGGGCACGCCGAAATCCGGCAGCGAATCGAGATTGGTGTGGATGTAGCTCATCGTGACCTTCCACTGGTCGGTCGGGGTCCACTTCAGCGCCGCCAATCCGCCCCAGCGATCATCGAAAACAAAATTGCGCCCGGCCACATTGGCGTCCTGGAACATGCCATCCACGCGCATCGACAGGGCCGGCGTTATGACCTGGTTGGCATCGATGGTGATGCGCTTGGTCCCATCGGTCCCCAGGGTGCTTTCGGCGTTGTAGAAGTTCGCATCGGTAGCCTGTTTGGTGACGATATTGATCGCGCCGCCGGTCGTGCCCCGTCCCGAGACCGAAGAGGACGGCCCGCGGAGGATCTCGACTTGCTCGGTGAAGAAGTTCTCGCGGATGCTGACTCCGGGATCGCGCATGCCGTCAATGAAGACGTCGTTGCGGGCGTCATAGCCACGAATGAAGAAGCGATCGCCGAAGGCTTGGCCGCCCTCGCCGGTTCCCAGCGTCACACCCGCGGTGCTGCGCCCGATTTCCTTAAGCGTCGTGGCATTCTTGTCTTCGATGATATCCTTGGTGAGTACGGTCACGCTTTTCGGGGTGTTGAGAAGCGGCTCGGTGAATTTCGGCGACGACAGCCGGTCGCCTTTATAGGGCGCCGCGGGGTCGGCGTAAGGGTCGCGGTCAGCCCTCCCCGCGGGTGCCGGGCCGGCCACAGGCGGCTTCCGCGCGGCCTGGGCCTGCTTCTCCCGTTCGCGGGCAATACGACGTAGCGCCGCGCGCGCGCGGAGCTGCTCCGGCGAAGGCTTGGCTGCTGGAGGTTTTGGGCGCGCAATGGGCGCATCGATCGTCACCGGCGGCAGCGGGGCATCCTGCGCATCGGCACTCGTGATCGAGCCCGCAGCCATAAGGCACGCCGCGGTGATTTTCAGCGAAGCGTCGATATCGCCGTTTTCTTCGAGCACAAAGGCCACGATGCTTGAACGTAGCGATCTTGGCGTCGTGGCGGTATTCATCTTATGCCCCTCAATCAGAAGTCCGTTCGTGCCGGCTCGGCGCGAAACCCCGCCGCTTTTTTATTTAAGAGCTCCGACCGAGACAAACGATTTCATCAATATTTCAGGCCCCGGCTGATAGAATTTGTCAAAACTATAGCCTTTCTACTTTGAATTGTTTTAAACATGGGGCGTCTCTAGATTTAAATTATTTTAATTCCAATATACGCCTAATCCGCGCTGGGCGATTTCATGAGAGAAAATAGCTCATCAATCGTTGCTTGCGCGGTCTCACGGACACAACGAGCGTCCGACGTGCCGAAGATTCTCACCTGATTTACAACGGCCTTAATCTCGTCGCGGAAGTCGCTCAGAAATGCAATGGGATCAGGTGAACCGTTTGCAACTCTCGCGGCCAGGCCCATCAGCAAGATCTGACACGCGATCATGCGGCCGTTCAATTCATCCATTGAATTGTTCCTTTGCGACGCCCGCCAACCTGGCGACGGAGCATCTACGTCCACGTATACGAGTTCGGTCACTATTGTCGTAGCGGTGTGGCGTTGCCGTTGTTTATAAGCATTCCAAACCATTTATGATCCACACTTTAAATATTCATCATTCGTAAGGCTGTGCAAATTCAAATATTCGAGGCGATCTAGAATTGTTCAAAGCTCAGCTATCAACCGCGGATCGATAAGTCGCTCCGATCTTGCGGCGGCCGGGGCGTCGGCGAAGCATTGCACGTTGTGCGCAGGCGAACGATTTGCCTTGTGCAACTCCGGCGCGGCTGACCGCAACCCTTGATGCTGGCGTCAATGACATTCACTCGTCTCGCCCGCGCTTATCGCGCCAGCCGACGTCGGCGCCAATTCAATAGTTCCTTCGGATGCCGGCCGGCGTTAAGCCGCGCAAGAATTTATCGATATGATCATCGGTGAAATCGAACTGGTAGAATTTCTTGAAATACCGCCTGGTTTCGCTCGTCATGTCGAGGTCGCTGAAGCGGTCGGGATAGATCGTCTTGGCGATGAATTCCGCCAGAAGAACCCCCTCGGTGCTGCCGTCCCAGTAAAACATGCCGGCGGGAAGCGGGATCACATGACCGTCCCTGACAGCGCTGATGCCCCGCCATCTGGGATCATTCGTGACGAGTTCGGGACTGTATTGACGCCCGACGAAGATGAAACCAGGATCGAGGCTGACGATCTCCTCCATGGACATCGGGCCCTGACCATTCAGCTGCAAGTTCTTGACGATCATGTTGGCACCGGCAATCACGCCGTACCAATAAGTGTTGGAGTTAGGCCCCTGGGTGTTCACCGCATTGGGGCCGCGCAAGTAATATACCCTCGGGCGCTGCGCCTCGGGAATGGTGGCGGTTCGCGACGTGATATAGCCGATGCGTTCATCGTAGTAGGCGCACCATTCCTCGGCCCTTCGCGCGGCATCTCCGCCGATGATAGCGCCGAACAGCCGCACCATCCGCTTCTGGGCATCGCCAAATGCCGCCGCATCCTTGAAATGCGTCTGAGGAAGCGGCTGCGAGACCACGGCGGGTATGCCGGCCGAAGCGAGGCCGCGCAGTTGCAGCCGGTCATATCGAAGGAAGACAACGTCGATTGAATCCTTGAGCAACGCTTCCCGATTGGGCGCGTTCTCGACTTCGAAGACGCGCTTCACGTTTGGATCGATCGTCGACATCCAAGGCGGGTCGGTCCGGTACATCTCGGCGACCAGCCCACTGCCACCCAGCAGGAAGAATTTCTCGTAGCAAAGAACTTCGTAGCACGCGACCCGGTTGACATGCTGCGCCACCGACACCACACGATCAGCCATGTCGATGACGGTCCGGCTGGTCTCATCGCCTGCCGCTGCCGCTACATGGTCCCTCTCAAGCGGCAGGCCGAGCAACCCTGGCAGGAAGCTTGCCGCGCAGAAAGCTCGGACGCGGAGCGTGCGCAGCCAACGGCCGCCGCGACGTTCCGGTTCGGACGCCTTCTTTTCAGTCGTGAACTTCATGTGCCGGCACGCATACGTTGGCGTGATCGCTGATCGGAATCATTCGCACCGAGACACCGTAAAGCTCATCCAGGAGTCCCTTGGTGATGATTTGCTGCGGCGGTCCGGTCATGAAACGGCCTCCGGCCCCCATGACGGCGACCGCGGAACCGTAAAGGAGAGCGTCATTGGGATTGTGCGTTGTCATCACCACCCCCAATCCGCGATGACGCGTCAATGTCAGAATATGGCTCAGGACTTTCACCTGATTGCCGTAATCGAGATTTGCGGTGGGCTCGTCCATGAACAGAAAACCGGACTGTTGTGCGAGCGCTCTCGCGATCAGGACGAGTTGCCGTTCTCCGCCGCTGATTTCGGTGTAGATGGCGTCGCGGAGATGTCCGAGACCGATTGCCGACAGGACATCTACGCCAATCTCGACGTCGCGTACGGACGGAGACGCAAAGGCGCCGACGTGAGCCGCCCGGCCCATCGCGACGACATCGATGACCTTGAAGGGGAACGGTGGCGTATGGGCCTGAGCCACATACCCGACCTTGAGCGCGAACCGCCGACGCGACCAGCTTCGAACGTTCTCTCCGTCGAGAAGAATGCTTCCGCTCAAAATCGGATGCAGCCCGAGAATGCTTTTGAACAAGGTGGTCTTCCCGACTCCGTTCGGTCCCAACAGGCATAAGAGATCGCCCGAGCGCACGGTGAGGGAGACGTCCCTGACGATCGCCTTGCCGCCATAGCCACAGGAGACGTGGCGAAGCTCCATCTCCATGACGATGGATTCCGCTAAATCCAAGCCCGTCGGGCTCTGGACAACAGAAACAGGAAAAACGGCGCCCCGACGATTTCGGTCAGGACTCCGAGAGGAAGCTCCGCGGTGAATAGAGATCGAGCCAGGTTGTCCATCACCAAGACAAAAAGGATTCCAAGCAAGGCCGATCCGGGGATGAGGGCGCTGAAATTCGGCCCCACATAAGCCCGCGCAATGTGGGGGACGACCAGCCCCACCAACCCGACGACGCCGCTGATTGCGACCGCGGAGGCGGTCATCAGCGTCGCCGACACAATGACGGCGGACCGGACCAGTGTGGTATTGACTCCAAGCGCCCGCGCCTCCTCCTCGCCAAACGCCATGACGTTGAGATTCCATCTCAGCAGCATGAGAACTGTGAAACCTGCCAGTATCGGCCCCGCCGAAACGTAAACATCGCTTGCGTCAACCGACGAAAGCCCGCCCATCAACCAATAGGTGATGGCCGGTAGGGTGTTATCGGGATCAGCGACATATTTGATCGTCGATATCAACGCCGAGAACAGCGCCCCAATGATGATCCCCGACAAAATGAGGACCAGCGTCGTTTCCCCGGTTTGGCCGAACCGCGCGGCGACCGCATAGGTCGACATCACGGCGAGCAACCCGCAAGCGAACGCCAGTGCCTGCACGATCAATGGGCCCGACGCGAAAAGAATGCCGATGGAAGCGCCGAATCCGGCGCCGGCGCTGACGCCCAGGATGTCTGGCGACACCAGCGGATTTCGGAACAGGCCCTGATATGCCGCGCCCGACGTCGACAGCGCAAGTCCAACCAGCATTGCGGTAGCGATGCGCGGCAAGCGAATGTCGAGCACGATGGTCTCCGCCTGCGAGGTCCAGTGCCTGGGAATGGCGATGATCTTCGAGGCCAGAATCTCCACTGTGGTCATTGGAGATACCGCGTACCGTCCGATCGCGAACGAAAGCACAAACGCGACCAGGATCGCGATCGCCAATACCCAGAGCTTTGTCGGCCCCGCCGAAAGCAACGCGGCGACGCCACGAAAACGAACCGCATCGGCGTCTTTCATGGTGGCCTAACGCGGCGTCGCGGCAGCAGGACTCTCGGACCGGCTCGCAGCCATCTTCGCCACCGGGCTGAGGTGCTTTCCTTCTTGGTGAGGCAAAGAATATTCGGCGCACACCGCCTCGAAGCTCGCCCATTCGGCGCCCAGCATCTTCATGCGTTCAAAAGTTCGCAGGAAGGTCGCCGGAATGCTGCGTCCTCCGTGAATGCAGCCATCCTCCAACACCGTTACCCGCGCGCCGAGCGCTCGTAGTCCCTCGACGGCGGAGACGAGGCAATGCTCGAAGCCCGCTCCGAATACGAGCCAGTGCCGGTCACCCAGGGCGCGCACGACCGCGGCAGTGTTCTTATTCACGCCGAACACGTCTATCGTCCGCAATCGCACGTTATCGTCCGCCGTCTTACAGGAGCGACGCTCCAGTATGATCTGGCGGTGGCGAAGCGCGGCCGCCACTTCGGCCGGGGTCGCATTCATCGCGACGAAGGCGGTTCCCTTTTCGACCTCCGCGGAGGCGCCGGTTACGTTTCCAGCGCTCGCGGCGCAGGCCGAACGCACGCACATGCACGGACTACCCCGCTGTACCCCCAGACACGTCGTCGAGAGAACCGGCGCGTCGAGGCGTTCGGCCGCAGACAATATCCGTTGGATTGCGGCACGGACCGGCGCCATCTTGTCCGCCAACACGAAGCGACTGTTGGTCGGGTCCGGATGCCGGCTGCATGTGTCGAAGAACGCGAATGCCATGATAACCTCTCAGTGCGGGAGTGCTCCGATTGCGCCGTAAACCGGATGCGATGACTTTTTCTCCTTCGGCCACCGCGCCGCCACCCGCGGGAGCACTTCATCCACGAGGCGTTGGGTCTGATTCATCACATCATCGTCGCCCCGCCCCAGCGGTCGCAGGATAAGCTTGGAGACGCCGGCTTCGACGTATTCGGTGATCCGCCCGAATATCGTATCGGCATCGCCGACGGCGAAATAACCAGCCGGATCGAGCCCGCGATAATCCCGATATCCCCGCATCGAGAGCCCGATCTTCGGATCGTCGTCTGCCTTGCCGAAGCGGAACGGAAAGCCGGCGCCATAGTGATCGTCGTCAATCGTGCGGCCCGCCGCCGGCAACGCGGCCCGGATTTTCGCCACCATCGCCCCGGCGATCGCAGGAGCCTCCGCTCCGCCTTGCCATCCGGTTCCCCAGCGCAAGGTCCGACGGACTGCCGCCTCGGAGGCGCCGCCGAGCCAGATGGGCAGTTCTGCCTGCACGGGTTTTGGAGAGATCGACGCTCCGGAGAGTTGGTAGTGCCGTCCGGCGAAGTCGACTTTGTCCTCGGTCCACAGCCGATGGATGATCTCCAGTCCCTCGTCGACCTTCGCACCCCGAACCTTCATATCGATATTCATCGCCTTCCATTCGGGCGCGCGGTCGCTGCCGACGCCAAACTGCGGGAGCAAGCGGCCTTCGGACAACAAATCGATCGTGGCGCATTGCTTGGCGACGAGCACGGGGTCGCGTTGACTGAGCGAGAGTACATTCATTCCGAACTTCATCCGCCGAGTCCGGCCGGCGAGCGCCGCCATCGCCGCCAAGCACTCCAAATGCGGTTCCTCGCCGATCAACCGGTCCGTCTGCCACAGCGAGTTCGATTCCCGCTTCCTCACAGAAGTCGATCCACCGCCAGAATGCTCCCGCACCCGAGAAGCCAAAACCCATCAAACCGAGCCCGACTGAAATCTTATACGCCACGATTATCTCCGACCGGCCTCACTCATTGTCCTGCAGGGGCGGCTACAGCAGCGGGATCTTTGCCGAAAACGAGATGACGCGCGGCGCACCAAGCAACATCCCGGAGTTATAGGATGCCCAGTACGCCTCATTGAAGACGTTGGATACCGTGAGGTTGAAGGTCAGCTTGTGGCCATAAACGACAGGCTGATAACGCAAGCCGAGGTCGAAGGTCGTCGCCTGCGGCATGAAGCCGGTATTCAATACGTCGACCGGACGCTTTCCGTAATAGTTTACACCGGACGAAAGGGTCAAACCGGAAGCAATCCATTCCGGCAGCGCGTATTCAAAATATGCTCGTGCCTCCTGCTCGGCAACGCCTTGGGGGATCTTGCCATCCGATGCCGGAATGGCCGTCGCCTGCTCGATCTTGGCGTCCATGACGGTGAAACCGCCAACGAAAGTCAGCTGATCGGTCAGTTTCCCCTTGCCGATGACCTCAACGCCTTGATGCACCTCCCGCCCGTCCTGAATATACACGTTGGTCGTCGGATTGGTTTCGGCATTGACTTTATTGATATTGAAAAACGCAGCAGTCAGATCGAACTTTCCCAGACTCATCTTTGCGCCGCCTTCGTACTGCGTGCCGACAGCCGGCGCCAATACCGCACCCGCGTTTACGACCGGGATGCCGTTCGCCGTAGCGGGCGCCGTATCGCCGAGCTCGAGGGCCTGAAGGTACGTGCCGTACAGGGTAATTGCGGAGATCGGCTTGAACAAAAGCGAGACACTGGGCGTTACCTTGTCCTGGTTGTAAATCGGCGTACCGAGAACACTGTTTGCAGGGCCGTTTATTCCGCCGCCGGTCTGATTCACCCGCGCATCATTTACACCCGCAATGAGAGACCAGAATGGATTGAACGTCACCCGGTCGCCGATCAGGATATTGCCAAGGTTCTGTGCCTGGAAATTGCTGGTAGGCGGGATTGGCGCAGTCGGCACGGCGAATTGGGCGGGCATGTCGACATTCGATGTTCCAAGCGTCGTGGTTACGTTCGGCCCGCGCGTATAGTAATAATACGCATCCGTATAACCGAACGTGACCAGATGATTGATGGTCGCGGTATCAAATTTCGCGTCCATAAGCGAATATCCGGCCACGGTGCCCTCGGTTTGCCGAATTGTCTGGGTTGATTTCTCCGTGTAAATTCCGGGAGTTTTTGTCAAAAGAGCGTCGATATACGTGTTGTCGCGCCACATATCGCCGTAACGAACGGCCGTCCTTAAGGTGAAGACGTCATTGAACTCGGACACGAACTTCGTGCCGACGAGATCCTTCTCCGAGCTGTTGAACGTCCATGGCTGGCCGTATTGCTTGGCGGGATTGAAGGCTGCGGGAACGATTGAAATGCCGTTTGAAGTGACGAACGGGGCGAAGTCCACCCGGATGCCGGTGACCTTATAATCTTGGTGGTAATAGTCGAACGACAGGGACGAGCTCTCGCCCAGCCGATAGCTCAGAATTCCGGAAAACAGCGTGCGCTGCTGGGTTCCGTTGTCGATCGTGGTATCGCCGTCTTCGTGATAGAAATTTGCCCGATAGCTCACGCGGCCGTCCTGATCGGCGGGCCCGCCGACATCGGCATGAACATACCCGATGCCGCCGCCGTAAACGCCGGTGCTGAGTTCGGCGAACGGCTTCGCGGTCGGCTGCTTGGAAACGTAGTTGACGATGCCGCCGGGCTCCGAAAATCCGTAAAGGAAACCCGAAAGGCCGTTGAGCACCTCGATATGATCGACGTTCTCGAGCGGCGGAAAGGTGAAGCTGCGGTCCGTGATGCCATCGCGCAACTCGTCCTGATCGGCAGCCGTAAAGCCGCGAATCTGGACGCGCGAAAGGCCTGCGGAAGGACCGTTCGATTCAATCAGCGGCACGACCGTCGGATTGGTCTTGAGTGCGTCGGAAACCGTGTGGGCGTTGTTGTTTTCGAACAATGCGCCGGGCGTGACCGATACCGAATACGGCGTGTCTTGCAGACTGATGTTCGCAAACGGTCCGATATTCGAGGCGGTTTTCGCACGATAGCCGTTCGCCACGGTACCTTCGGTGCCGCCGACCGTCGGTGACGGTGGCAGCGGAGGGAGCGGCTGCGGAATGTTCGCCGTCTGAACGGGCGTCCGGGCGGGGCGGGCGGTCGCGGTTCGCCTCGGCGTCCGGCGACGCGGGGCTTGCACCGTTACGGTTGGCAGCGGGTTTGATTGCTGTCCCGCGGGACTCTGTGGAATTGCCGCAGCCGGTTGCTCTGGTTGAGCCGGTTGCTGCGGTGGAGTTGGTTGCTCCGAAGAAGGCCGAGATGTTGGCGGCTCCGGGGTAGCCGATTGAGAGCGCGCTTCCAGAACGACTCCAACGCAACAGAGCGCCGCAACCGCTACAAGATGGGGCCGTACCCTCGTCGCACGCGCCTTACGCCTGACCGTACCAAACATCGGACTGTCCCCGCCCTCACATCTCTCAGCTGCAGGCACGCGGGCCGGTCACGCTGATCTCGTCGCCCCCGACGATCTCGAATTTGCCGATAGATGTTGCGCGCCTCCCGCTATAGTCTGGTAATGCTATTTACCTATACGGCTATAGCTTCAGGGAATAGGCGATGAAAGCGCGGCGTACGGCGCTCGCCGCTGGCTGGATCGGATCGCGGCACTTGAAGATCGCGACGGGCGGCGAAGTGCGGCGGCGGTGTGGAGCAGCACGGTGACGGCTGTGTTTGGCGTGCGCCGCCTGCTCCGATCGGAACCTCCCACGGCGTTGACCCAACGCGCTACCGCCGCGCGCGGCTCAGGAGGCGGATAGCACGACGGCGCCTATCTCGATTCCCCGAGCGGCGATTGGCGCTCATGCTCGTTCCGTTGTCATAGCGCGAGAGCGATCGGCCACCCCGGCACGGCCGGTTCGATCGAATCCATCGCGCCCCTTTGAGTACTGTGAGTTGATGGCCTGCACCTGATCCGGATTTGACGGTTCCAGACTGATTCCGGGTGCCCACCGCGTGGGCGCTGAAAAATTCCTCGCCAGCCAAGCCCCGCCCAAAATCACGGCATTGACGATTTCGCCGGCTCCGCCAACCGGCGCGTTCGTAATCACGCCGTCGGAAGCCGGGTTCGTGAAGATGAGTCCGTAAACAAATGCCTATTTTATAATCTACCAGCTTATAAATTTTCTGTGTCGAAATGGTCACACCATTCACGCAAGTTTTGGTTTACATTGCGTAAATCGCGGTGGCCGTTCGCAGCCCTTGCCGGCCACACTTTGGGGATGTTCTGGGGGACGGTGGGGATGGTAATGAAAAAACTCTTGCTTGCAGGCCTAAGCTTGACCGCGTTGGTGGGAGCTGCTGCGGCGGCCGATTTGCCCGCTAAGGCGCCGCCTGCGCTCTATGCGCCCCCCTACAGCTTTACGGGCTGCTACGGCGGCGCCAATTTCGGCAGCATCTTCTTCAACGACGGATGGACCGGCGGTACGCCCGCGACCGGCTTTGCAACGTCGGCTGCGTACACCGGCACCGATTTGGTTCTCGGCGGCCAGGCGGGTTGCAACTATCAGTTCGGCAGCTGGGTACTCGGCGTCCAAGGTGACTACGATTGGACGCAGGCGAACGGCACCGGCCCCGACAATGTGAACGCAAACGGCTTAATCGATGGGACCAAGACCAAGTCGCTGTCGTCGGTGACGGGCCGCCTGGGTTATGCCTTTGACCGTTGGCTCCCCTACGTAAAAGGCGGCGGCGCCTGGGCCCGCGATGACTACAGCGCGGTCATCGCCGCCACCAACGCGCCCTTCGCGCTGCTCAGTGCCACCCGATCGGGTTGGACGGTCGGCGGCGGTATCGAATACGCGATCGTCAGCAACCTCTCCATGTTCGTTGAATACGACTGGTATGATTTCGGTACCACGACGAACACGTTCACGGGTGTCGCCGGCGCGGTGCTTCCGGTCACCAGCATCCACGAGCGCGACAGCGTCTTTAAGGTGGGCCTCAACTGGAAAGTGTGGCCCTGGTAAGGGTTACGTCCCGGCAATCGCGTCGATACGTGGAATTTGACCGAAGGGGCCGCACCAAGTGCGGCCCCTTCTGTTTGGGTCATCGGCCGCGCAGGCGATGGGACGCCGGCGGAGGCGATTCGCTCTATGCGGTAGCTGCGGCCCGCTCGATCGACCCAAGAAGCACCCAAACAAGCGCCCGCTGCTTCCATTTCCATCGAACAGCGAGCGAGCAGGCTTTTCCGATCTCGCGATCCAGCGTGGTAGCGTGAACCACGATTCCTTCCCGGTCGCACCATCGCATGGCTCGCCAAACCCTCACCTTCGTGTGCCAGAACTGTGGCGCGGTCTACGGGCGCTGGCAGGGCAAGTGCGATTTGTGCGGCGAATGGAACACCATTGCGGAGGAATTGACCGGCTCGGTGCCCCAATCCGCCGGGCCCGGCAAGCCGACACGCAAGGGGCGGCCGTTCGTGCTCCATCCGCTCGCGGGCGCGACTGACGACGCGCCGCGCACCGCGTCCGGCATCGCGGAGCTCGACCGCGTCACCGGCGGCGGCCTGGTGCGCGGCTCGGTGCTCCTGGTCGGCGGCGATCCCGGCATCGGCAAGTCGACGCTTTTGATCCAGGCGGCGGCGGCCGTTGCCCGCGCCGGCCACCGCGCCGTCTACATATCGGGCGAGGAGGCGGTCGCGCAGGTGCGGCTGCGGGCGGAGCGCCTCGGTCTCGGCGGCGCCGCGGTCGAACTCGCGGCCGAGACGGCCGTCGAGGACATCGTCGCAACGCTCTCCGAAGGCAAGACGCCGCGCCTCGTGGTGGTCGATTTCGATCCAGACCATGTGGACAAGTGCGATCGAGTCGGCGCCCGGCACCGTGAGCCAGGTGCGGGGCGCCGCCCAGGTGCTGATTCGTTACGCCAAGCGCTCGGGCGCCGCCGTCATCCTGGTCGGCCACGTCACCAAGGACGGCCAGATCGCCGGCCCGCGGGTGGTCGAGCACATGGTCGATGCCGTGCTGTCCTTCGAGGGCGACGGCGCCCACCAGTTCCGCATCCTGCGCGCGGTGAAAAATCGGTTCGGCCCAACCGACGAGATCGGCGTGTTCGAAATGACAGGCGGCGGCTTGCAGGAGGTGGCGAACCCCTCGGCCCTGTTCCTGTCGGAGCGTGACCTCGGCGCGCCGGGCACCGCGGTATTCGCCGGCGTCGAGGGTACCCGGCCGCTGCTGGTGGAGATGCAGGCGCTCGTCGCGCCGACCACGCTCGGCACGCCGCGCCGCGCGGTGGTCGGCTGGGACCAGAACCGGCTTGCCATGGTGCTTGCGGTGCTGGAGGCCCATTGCGGGGTGCGGCTGTCGGGCCACGACGTCTATCTCAACGTCGCCGGCGGCCTGCGCATCCAAGAGCCGGCGGCGGATCTCGCGGCCGCCGCCGCGCTGGTGTCATCGCTCGCCAACGCGCCGCTGCCGGCGGATGCGGTCTACTTCGGCGAAATCTCGCTGTCCGGCATGGTGCGCCCGGTCGCGCAAGCCGCGGCCCGGCTGAAGGAGGCGGCCAAGCTCGGCTTTGCCCGCGCCTTCACGCCCGACGCAGCGCGCGGCGAAGCCGGCGACACCGCGATGGCGGTCACCACCGTCGGCCCGCTGCTCGACATCGTGGCCGCGATTGCGCCCCAGGGCGGCGAGCGGCGGCCACGCAGCGCGAAACCGCAGGGCGGATTGGATTAGCGAAGCGTAATCCGCCAATAGCGATTCTCAGCTGAAATGTCCGTGGGGCGCGGCAAAAATGGCGGATTATGCTTCGCTGATCCGCCCCACTCTCCCGCCGGGGAATGCGTCGGTTGCGAGGGCCCGGAGGCCGTGCCCCTGTCACAAAAAACGTCACAAAAAAGGTGGGGTGACGCGCGTGTCGCCGGGCGCTATACACCGTGGACCTCGGCACCAGCGTCCCCCCACAACGAAGTTTCCCGACGATGTATCTCGACATCTTCCTTATCGCGGTGATGCTGATATCCGGAATGCTGGCCATGGTTCGCGGCTTCATTCGCGAAGTCCTGTCGATCGCGGGTTGGGGCGCCGCGGCAATCGCCGCCCTCTACGCCTATACCAAGCTGCTGCCGATCACGAAGGCCTACTTCAGCAACTTGAATGACTACGTCGTGACGGGCGGGACGGTGGCGGTCGCGTTCCTGCTCACCCTCATCGTGGTGTCGATCATCACGGTGCGGATTTCCGACAAGATTCTCGACAGCCGGATCGGCGCGCTCGACCGCACCCTCGGGTTCGTGTTCGGGCTGGCGCGGGGCCTGATCATCGTCGTTGTGGCCTTCGTGTTCTTCGACTGGCTTGTACCGCCCAAATCGCAACCTACATGGATTACGAACGCGAGGTCGCTCAAGGTCCTGAAGTCGGTTGGTGATGAAATCATGGCGATGTCGCCGGACATCGAGGCTTGGTACTCGAAGTACAAGAAGCAGCGCGAGACCGAACCGCCCGCTTAGCGATTAGATTGGGCGGCGCCCGCTGCCCGGGAGGTTCCGGCGAATTGGAGGCTGATTTCGTTCAGGGAGGCCGTGACAAGAGCATGACGAATCGACCATGATTGACGGCAATCGATGGTCCGGAGGCGAGCGGAGCGACGATGGAACCCTTACCCGAACGCCTCGTCGACCACAGCCCCGCATCTCGAACGCGATTTCGATCTCGAGGCAAATGGCGACCGCCTGCGCGAGGAATGCGGCGTATTCGGCATTTTCGGGCATCCGGACGCAGCCGCGATCACGGCGCTCGGCCTCCACGCGCTCCAGCACCGCGGCCAGGAGGCCGCCGGCATCGTCAGCTATGACGGCCGCCGGTTCCATTCCGAACGCCGGCTCGGCCTCGTCGGCGACACTTTCTCCCGCCGCGAAATCATCGATCGGCTGCCCGGTACGGTGGCGATCGGCCATGTGCGCTATTCGACCACCGGCGAGACGGTGCTTCGCAACGTCCAGCCGCTGTTCTCCGAGCTCAACGCCGGCGGTTTCGCGGTCGGCCATAACGGCAACCTCACCAACGGCCTGACGCTGCGCCGCCAGCTGGTGCGCGATGGCGCCATCATGCAGTCGACCACCGACACCGAGGTGATCCTGCACCTGCTGGCGCGCTCGCACCCACAAGCGCTTCATCGACCGCTTCATCGATGCGTTGCGCCAGATCGAAGGCGCCTATTCGCTCGCCGCCCTGACCAACAAGAAGCTGATCGCGTGCCCGCGATCCGCTCGGCATCCGCCCGCTGGTGGTCGGCGAACTCGACGGCTGCCCGATCGTGACCTCGGAGACCTGCGCGCTCGACATCATCGGGGCGCGTTACGTGCGTGACGTCGACAACGGCGAGATCGTGGTGTTTTCCGACGAGGGCGCGCAATCGCTCAAGCCGTTCCCGCCGATGCGGCCGCGGCCGTGCATTTTCGAATACATCTATTTCGCCCGACCGGATTCGGTGGTCGGCGGCCGCAGCGTCTATCAGATCCGGCGTCGCATGGGCATCGAGCTTGCGGGCGAGGCGCCGGCGGACGCCGATGTCGTGGTGCCGGTACCGGATACCGGCGTGCCGGCGGCGATCGGCTATTCCCAGGCGGCCGGCATCCCCTATGAGCTCGGCATCATCCGCAACCACTATGTCGGCCGCACCTTCATCCAGCCGACCCAGTCGATCCGCGAACTCGGCGTGCGCATGAAGCACAATGCCAACCGCTCGGTGATCGCCGGCAAGCGCATCGTGCTGATCGACGACAGCTTGGTGCGCGGTACCACATCGATGAAGATCGTGCACATGATGCGCGAGGCGGGTGCCAAGGAAGTGCATTTCCGCATCGCCTCCCCGCCGATCACGCATCCGGATTTCTACGGCATCGATACGCCGGAGCGCGACAAGCTGCTTGCCGCGACCCACACGGTCGAGGAGATGCGGGCGATCATCGGCGCCGACACGCTCGCCTTCCTGTCGGTCGAGGGTATCTACCGCGCCATGGGCGAAGAGCGCCGCGACCCCGTGCGCCCGCAGTTCACTGACCATTGCTTCACCGGCGAATATCCGACACCGCTGACCGACCGTAGTGCCGATTCATCCTCGCCGCGGCAGCTCTCGCTGCTGGCGGAAGCGAGTTGAACGCAGGCGGCGATCACATCCCTTCGTAGGGGGCCGATAGCCCGCATGAGCGAAGCGACATGCGGTATTCATGTGCCGGCATAGAGGCGTGGCCCCGGATGTCGCTGCGCTGATCCGGTCTACGGCTCCGTCTGCTGCACGACCAGGAACCCCATGACCAAGCCACTCGGAAACCGCATCGCCCTCGTCACCGGCGCCTCGCGCGGGATCGGGGCGGCAACCGCGCGGCTGCTGGGCGAGGCCGGCGCTCATGTGGTGGCGACGGCGCGCACCGTCGGCGGGCTCGAGGAGCTTGACGACGCGATCCGCGCGGCGGGCGGCAGCGCCACCCTGGTTCCGCTCGACATGACCGATTTCGATGGGCTTGCCCGGCTCGCCGCCGCTCTCGGCGAGCGTTACGGGCGGCTTGACGTTCTCGTCGGCAATGCCGCGATCGTCGGGCCGTCGTCGCCGCTCGATCACATCCAGCCCAAGGATTGGGATGCCGTGATGAAGGTCAACGTCACCGCCAACTGGCAGCTCATCCGCGCTATGGACGCCCTGCTGCGGCGCTCCGACGCCGGACGTGCCGTCTTCCTCACCTCGGGCGCCGCCCACAACATGCGCGCTTATCGCGGCCTTTACTCGACGTCGAAGGCCGCCCTCGAAGCCCTCGCCCGCACCTACGCGGCCGAGACCGCGAACACATCCGTGCGCGTCAACCTGTTCAATCCGGGCCCGACCCGCACCCGCATGCGCGCCCAAGTCATGCCGGGCGAAGACCCGATGACCCTGCCGCCGCCCGCGGAGGTAGCCGCGAAGATCATCGATCTGTGCCTCCCGGAATTTACCGAGACCGGCCGGCTTTACGATTACCCGACCCGCAAGCTGATGGCGTTCCGCAAACCGGAATAGATCGCGTCACGCGGCTTCGCGCCGGACGTCGCCGCCACTCAGGCGTCGCGCGCCCCATTTGCGGATGGCCGCAACGATCGGCACGAAGCTTCGACCCATCGGCGTCAGGCGATACTCGACCTTGGGCGGAACGACGCCGTAGTCCTTTCGCGCGATGAGGCCCGCCGCGGCGAGCGCCTTGAGTTCGCGGCTGAGAACGCGCGGCGCGATTTCCGACGTGCCGACCGCCCCGCGCAGCAGGCCGCTCCTGATCTCGCCGTAGCGAAGCGGCCCCTCCTTGAGATCCCACAGGATCCGGACCTTGTATTTTCCGCTGATCAGTTTTTGAAATGCCAACACCGGACATCCACATCCGCCGCGCGGTTCCTGGTTCGCCATCGCCGTCCTCTCTCTCAAGTCGCGAGAACTCATGCGTGCCCCGACTCGTCATGCCCGCGCTTGTCGCGGGCATCCACGTCTTTGTCAGGGCCGCTCCGCAAGCAAGACGTGGATGACCGGAACAAGCCCGGTCACGACGATTTAGAACATTGCAGGTTGATATAACGCATTCCCTCACGAAGATAAAAAAGATCATAGTGACATTTTTGTCCATACTTGCTTCCCCGCTCATGGTCGCCCTAGATCAGGCTCACCCGACGATCCGGTATGATCGCGGACAGAGGGAGACGAGTCATGATACTCGTAACGGGCGCGACCGGACTGAATGGACGGGAATTGGTACGGCGGCTGTCCGCACGCGGGGTTTCGGTGCGTGCATTGGTCCGCAATGCCGCCAAGGCTGGCGACCTCGCGGCGCTGCCGAACTTAACGATTGTGGAAGGCGACATGGCGTTTCCGCGGACGCTGGCGGGGCCGCTGCAGGGCGTGGAGCGCGCCATGCTGATCTCCTCGTCCGTCCCCGCCATGCTCGACGTTCAATCGAACTTCATCGCAGCCGCCGCCAAGGCCGGTGTCAGGCACATCGTCAAGCTTTCCGGGATCATGCCGGAGCGCGACTCAGCGTTCCGGTTCGCCCGCATGCACGGTGAGATCGAGAAGCGGCTGGAGGAGTCCGGTTTGGCCTTCACGCATCTGCGCGCCGGCGAATTCATGCCCTCCTATTTTCGGCAGGTGCCGTCGATCGTCGCGAAGGGCGCGTTCTTCCTGCCGATGGAAGATGCGAAAATCGCTTCGATCGACGTCGGCGACATCGCCGACGCCGCGGTTGCTGCCCTGACCGGCCCGGGGCATGAAGGCAAAATCTATCCCCTGACGGGTCCCGAAGCGCTTAGCATGGCTGAGGTCGCCGAAAGACTGTCCGCCGCGACGGGCCGGACGATCCGGTACGTCAACGTCCCGCCGGAGGCAGCCAAGCAGGCCCAGCTTGCCGCCGGCGTGCCGCCATATCTGGCCGACGCCCTGGTCGAGCTATTTGCCGAACGGCGCAACGGCAAGGAGGCGCAAGTGTGGCCCGATATCGAAACGATCATCGGGCGGCGGCCGACGTCCTTCGCCGAGTTTGCGGCGCGCAATGCTACGATCTTCCGCGGCGATCAAGCAGCGCCGAAAATTTGAGATCGTGGCGGCCGATGCGCACGACCAACAGGGAGTCAGACATGAAGCAGTTCCTGATCAAGTATCGTTTGACCAACGGCACCGAAGCGCAATGGCACGAGGACGTCGCCCGCTTCATTGCGGAGTTGGACAACGACCCCGGGCTGAAGGGCAAAATCTCCTACCGCTGCATGAAGGCAAAGAAAGACGCCGCGTACTATCATCTCGCCACGGCCGTCGACGAAAGCGCCATTCATGCCTTGCAGGAGCGGGAGTTTTTCAAGCGCTATACGGAAAAGACCAAACTCGTCTCGGGCGGAACGGTCGAGGTGTTGCCGCTTGAAATCATCGCTGAAACTAGCGCCTGATTTGGCGTTTCCAAAGTTAAAATCTTAATCGATTCGTAGGGCGGGTTCCCTTTAGCCCGCCGGAACCCGGCGGTTGGTCGGAGCGGCGGGTTAAAGCGAACCCGCCCTACGATTATCGATAGGGTTCACGCAATCGATCTAGCGGTCGCTGCGGTCAACCGCGCAACGAAGAACGATCTACTGACCGGCGATCCACCGGGCGATCGACGGCCAGTGCTCCTGCAAAGTGCGAGCGCCCATGAACAGCCCGATATGGCCGCCCGGTACCGTCTGCTGCGCAATATGCTCCTTCGGCGTGCCGAGATATTTCGCGGCATCAAGGACCTGCTCCGGGGTCGTGATGTCATCGGCCTCACCAGCCAGCAGGTAGACGGGACAAATAATTGTCCGCAGATTGAGCTTTCGACCCAGCCCGACGAATTCGCCCTTGGCAAGCCGGTTCTCCTTGAAGATCTGGCTGATCGCCTGAAGGTACCAGCGCCCGGGCAGGTCCATCGGATTTTCGTACCAGCTTTCGAACGTTTCCTCCTTCGCCACATAGGCGGGGTCGTCGATGTGCTCATAAAGTTCGATGTGTTGCCGAAGATAGTGTTGCTCGGGATGCATGTTTTTCCAGCCCCGCAGCATCAGCGTGCCTTTCATCAGGCCGCCGCCCAGCGCCACCAACTCCTCATAGAACGAAATGGGTGATTCATGCGCCATGCGCTTGATCGGACCATTACCGGCGTCGGTATCGATGGGCGCGCCCGCGAGCACCAGAGAATTGACCTTGTCGGGAAACCGTGCTGCCACCATGGCGGCGAGCCACCCGCCCTGACAAAGGCCAACCAGGTTCACGCGCCCTCCGAGATCGTCAATCGCGACGACAACCTCGGCAAGGTAGTTATCGATCTCCAAATCCTTCATGTCCGGGGTCGCCGGCTTCCAGTCGGTCAACGCGACGTGGCCAATACCGTTGGCCAGAAGGGCCTGCACTAGGCTCTGACCATCATGATAGTCCGCGATCATCGCGGAGTGACCGGCATAGGGGGCGTCGATGAGCGTTGGAATTCCGCCCGGCTTGCCGTAATCGCGCACCACCATGGTCCGCAGATCGAGGCGCACCTGGTTTGCCGTCGCGAGCTTGGGCCTCAATTCGTCGTGGATTTTGATCTCTTCCTCGACGAATTTGAGGTTCTTCACGTAGACCTCGGCGCCGCGTTCGACCAAAGCCGCGGCCATCGCCATTGGCCAGAACGCCGGCACGCTTAGGGCTAAATACTTGGTTGCTGGCTCTTTGGCGGACGTGGCGGACGGCTTCACCGGCATGACTGATCCTTCCTGATCCGACCGCCGCCCGAGCGACCGGCCGACATCGAACACGTTTATTGTTCCGAATCAAAGCGGCCGCACGAGAATTGCGGTGGATTCATCATTCGGAGGGCGACCGGCGTACAGTGGACCCGGTGGGTGCCGTCCTGATGACGGCGAGAGGTCGAATTCGTGGCCGACGCCGAGGCATCACAAAGCGGCCGCGGTCGCTGACGAGGCTTCAGGTCCGCGATAGCGCCGGATCGCAGCCACCCGTTCCCTGGCGGCAGGCTCGCAGGGGCGAAGCGGACATCAAATCTCAGGGAAAGCCCACAGACTCAGTCGAAAATGATCCAGAGCTGTCATCGTCGAAGGTGCATCGAGGTGCATTTCACGAGCGGCAGTGGACGAATTCGTGCAGGGCGGCATGAACGCGCGCTATGACATTGTCCCACGCGCGGGTGTCATCCTGGCGAAACAGGCGCGCGGTCGGGTACCACGGGCTGTCGTCGCGATCGAGCAGCCAACGCCAGTCGGGGATGTACGGCAACAACACCCAGACCGGCTTCGCCAGCGCACCGGCGAGGTGAGCGACGCCGGTATCGACCGAGATGACGAGGTCGAGATTCGATATGAGTGCGGCGGTGTCGGAGAAATTCCGCAGCGCATCGCCGAAATGGAGAAGATCGCCGCGGTCTTTCAGCACCGTCGCGTCCTCGGTGCGGACATCCTTCTGCAAGCTTACGAAGGTGGCGTCGATATCGATTAGCGATGACAGGGAACTAAGGCCGATCGATCGATTTCGATCGTTCTTATGCACCGGGTTGCCGGACCAGGCCAGACCGATCCGGGGGTGGCGTCTCGGCCCCAGCCGTGCGTCCCAATTTGTTGTGGCCCGTGATGGTGCGCGCAAATAGGGCGTCGCGGACGGGATCGTGTCGAGCCGCGTCCCGAAGGCCAGCGGCAGGCTGAGCAACGGGCAATGTACTTCGAAATCGGGAAGGAGATCGCCCGTGGATATGATTTGAGCAGCGCCCGCAAGCGTGCTCATGAGCTCGTGCAGCGGCCTTTGCACCTCCAGAATGACGCGCGCGCCGCGCTCTGCCACGAGCGGCACGTAGCGGCAGAACTGGATCGTGTCGCCGTAGCCCTGCTCGGCGTGGAGGAGCACGGTCTTGCCCGCGATCTCGTTCGAGCCGCGCCACAGCGGTTGGGGAAAATTCCGCCTATGCTTCCTTCCTTGCTCGATTTCCCATCGCCATTCGGACTTTTCCCATCCGCGATCGAAATCACCGATCAGTCTTCGGCACAATGATTCATTGTGGTGGGCTTCGGCGTAGTCGGGCTGCACGGCGAGCGCGCGGTCGTAGCTCGCCAGCGCTTCCGGAAACCGCTTCAGCTCATGCAGGGTTGGACCACGATTGGAGAGCACCTCGGCATAGTCCGGCCGCACGGTGAGCGCGCGATCATAGCTCGCCAGCGCCTCCTCGAACCGATTCATCTGCTTGAGCATGTTACCACGATTGGAAAGCGCCTCGGCATAGTCCGGCCGCACCGCGAGTGCACGATCGTAGCTCGCCAGCGCTTCCGGAAACTGCTTCAGCTCATGCAGGGTTGCGCCACGATTGGAAAGCGCCTCGGCATAGTCCGGCCGCACGGTGATCGCGCGGTCATAGCTTGCCAGTGCCTCATCAAACCGCTTCAGCACCCGCAGGGTCACGCCGCGATTGGAAAGCACCTCTACATAGTCAGGCTGCACGCCAAGCGCGCGGTTGTAGCTCGCGAGCGCCTCCTCGAACCGCTTCAGCTCATGCAGGGTGTTGCCACGATTGGAAAGCGCCTCGGCATAAGCGGGCCGTACGGCGAGCGCGCGATCGTAGCTCGCCAGCGCCTCCGCAAACCGCTTCAGCTCATGCAGGGTTACTCCACGATTGGAGAGCACCTTGGCATGGTCCGGCCGCCCGGCGAGCGCGCGGTCATAGTTCGCCAGCGCCTCCTCAAAGCGCTTCAGCTCGTGCAAAGTGTTGCCGCGATTGGAGAGTGCCTCGATATAGTCCGGCCGCACCGCGAGCGCGCCGTCGTAGCTCGCCAGCGCTTCCGCAAACCGCTTCAACTCATGCAGGGTGTTGCCACGATTGGAGAGCGCCTCGGCATTGTCAGGCCGCACGGCGAGTGCGCGATCGTAGCTTGCGAGCGCCTCTGGAAACCGCTTCAGCTCATGCAGGGTGATGCCACGATTGGAGAGCGCCTCGACATGGTCCGGCCGCCCAGCGAGTGCGCGGTCGTAGCTTGCCAGCGCCTCCGCAAACCGCTTCAACTCATGCAGGGTGTTGCCACGATTGGAGAGCGCCTCGACCCAGCCCGGCCGCACCGTGATCGCGCGATCGTAGCTTGCGAGCGCCTCCGCAAACCGCTTCAGCACATGCAGGGTGTTGCCACGATTATAAAGCGCCTCGGCATTATCGGGCAGCAGTTCGAGCGCGCGGTCGTAGTTCGCCAGCGCCGTGTCTGTTTTGCCCAGGCTTGATTGGACAACGGCGAGCAGGTGGAGCGCGTCAAAGTCATCACTTTTGACGATTATTATGTGCTGGCATATTTGTTCGGCCTCGACGAGCTTCCCGGCGTTGTAGGCGGAAATAGCCAAGTTGAGCGCTTGCGACAGGGTGAGTGGGGCGTTGGCCATTCGAACGATGCGGCGGCGTTTCTTTGAAATACGACAGTACGCGATCAGCGGAATGCAGAGGGTAACGTTTCGGCAATGGAGGTCAAACTGGAGTTCGGAGGCCGCAGCTTTGCCAACTGCCGTTGTGGCTGAATGACCGATCATTGGCCCATCGCGTCATTTCGCTGCTGCCCGGCGATTGCATCCCTTTAGGAGCAAAGCGGACATCAACTTCGATGCGTCACGGGTTTTGGAGTACACGGCCCGGACTTATTTGAGTCCAGGTCCTAGGTCGGTTGACGGTTCGGCGCCCGCTCAGAAATCCCGCTTGTCCGCTGTCGGAACCTCGGAATTCCTGTTGTTGTAGTATTCACGGATGTTCTCCGCGCAGACAAATTCCGACCAGCCGCCCAAGGCGCGCCGGTAGGTCATCGTCGCCGACCATGGCATCGTGAAGACGCCTTCATCGTCCACCGTGAACACGAGCTGCATCCCTTTGCCCCGATAGTCGGGGTCGGCGATCAGTCCGGAGTTGTTGAAGGCAAGACGACGATTCTCCTTCTGGCCGCGCTCCTGCTCGGCTTTCGCTGCTTCGTAATCAAGCAGCCGATAGCGCTCAACTACGTGCAGCGCCTCGGTGTACGGCGTGCCGAAAATGTCGACCATGGCAAATGGACGGTCGGCTTTGATTCCGACGGTGTCGATCACCAGCGTGTCGCCCTCGTAATGGCCAACGGAGTCGCCATACCAGGACGGCGTCACCTTTGCGGGATGCGGCTGGTTCATGCGCACGTGGCGGACTTCATTCTCGGGATTGCTGTAAAGGATGGTGACTTTGTCCGGCCGCTGCAGAATCTGGATGCCCATCGTCCAGAAAATATAGGGCACGGGCTGAGGCCAGCACTGGTTGGCCGGGGTCGCATAGGTCACGCCCGCCAACGAAATTTCGCCGTGCTTCTTCACCACCTCCGCCGCGTGGGGCTTCAAGGTCGGATTGGTGTAATCGCCGACCAGTTGGCTGCCGTTGCTCTCGCCGGTACGCAAGCGCGACTTGTTCACCACCGGGCCGGGCCCCGATACCGGCGGCTCGACGCTGGGCCAGGATGGGTGAGCCCACACGCCGGAGAAATCCGGGACGGATGCGGCACCTTGCGATCCGTGGGCGGCCTCAACCGCAGGCACCGCCGTTTGACCCAAGGCGGGTGTCGCGGCCATTGCTGCAACCGTCACCAATAAAAGGAAATTCTGGCGCATCGCATGCATGCCGACCTCCCGCTCATGGTTTGCGCGTCCGCATCGGGTGCGGACACTCTTGCGCATTTTACGCCAAAACCGGGAACGGCGCACGTCCAAGTCGAGTCTAAGTCGAGTTTAAGTCGAGGGCGCCGGAGAGATAAGGATTTGGTAGTTGAGCCAAGGACCGGCGCATCCTGCTCATGGAAAAATCTTAAAAATGATTTGACCGCTCCAATCAGCAGATACGCATATCGTGACAGAGGAGCCAATCGGGATCGTCCAATTGTCGCAGCTCTTCGCGCTCAAGCTCGCCGTTCTTGTTGGCATCGAGACGATCGAACGTCTGCGAGACGAACTGCAGGAATTCGTCTTTTGACACCGTGCCGCTCTTGTCGGTGTCCATCATTTTCACCAGGTGTCGAACGTCGGCATTTCCCGTGGCATTGGTACGTTTGCCGAACGGCGATGCCGCGTTCGAGAGTTCGTTGCTCTCAAGTCGTCCACTCTTGTCGAGATCGAGACGATCGAATTTCTGCGCCATGAATTGCATGAACTCGTCTTTTGACACTGTGCCGTTCTTGTCGGTGTCCATCATTCGCACCAATTGTCGAACGTCGGCGTTTGCCGCCGTCGTGGTGCGTTTGCTGAGGGCAACTGCGGCGGCCGGCATGGCCCCGACGACGAGCGCCATTCCAATGAGAGCGACGACGTTGCGCATAATCGACATGTTTCGCATGGTGGATAGGCTCCTGTTGCGAGCATCAATATGGCCACGTCTTCGATCCGTCTTTGCGCGAGATCAAGATGTCGAAGCGGCGGGCGATGAGCCAACAGCCGCCGCGCTACCGCTTCGCCTTGCGTCCCGCATACGGATTGGCCTTTTCCCGCAGCGTCAGCCGGATCGGCACTCCGGGAAGATCGAACGCTTCGCGCAGCGCGTTGACGAGATAGCGCTGGTAGCTGTCCGGCAGCGCGTCGGCGCGGATGCAGAACAGCACGAAAGTCGGCGGGCGGGTTTTCGGCTGGGTGATGTAGTTGAGCTTGAGGCGGCGGCCCGACACCGCGGGCGGCGGGTGCGCCTCAAGCACGTTTTCGAGCCAGCGGTTGAGCGCGTTGGTGGAGACGCGCTTGTTCCACAGCGTGTGGATATCCATCACTGCCTTCATCAAGTGGTCGAGCCCGGCGCCGGTGAGACCCGATACCGCGACCACCGGCACGCCCCTCACCTGCGTCAGCATCCGGTCGGCCTGCTCGTGCAGCTTGGCGATCGCGCCCGGCGCGGCTTCGTGGAGGTCCCATTTGTTGATGCCGAGCACGAGCGCGCGGCCTTCCCGCTCGACGAGGTCGGCGATGCGCAGGTCCTGCTCTTCGAAGGCGACATTGGCATCGATGAGCAGGACCACCACCTCGGCGAAGCGGATCGCTTCGAGCGCGTTGCCGACCGAAAGCTTTTCGAGCTTGCCTTCGACCTTGGAGCGCCGGCGCAGCCCGGCGGTATCGTGGACCAGGAAGCCCTGGCCATGCCAGATCAGCGGCACCGTGATCGAGTCGCGCGTTATTCCGGCCTCGGGGCCGACCAGCAGGCGGTCCTCCCCGATCAGACGATTGATGAGGGTCGACTTGCCGGCATTGGGCCGCCCGACCACGGCGATGCGGATCGGCTTGTCCGCCGCCGGGGCGTCGGATGCTTCTTCTTCGCTCTCTTCGTCCGCCGGACCGGTTTCCGCCGGCATGGCGGCGCGCAACGCGTCGTAGAGATCGGCGAGGCCCTCGCCGTGCTCCGCCGAGATCGCCACCGGCTCGCCGAGGCCAAGATCGAATGCCTCATAGGCCCCGGCGGTGCCGGCACGCCCTTCGGTCTTGTTGGCGACCAGGATGGTCGGCTTGCCGGAGCGGCGCGTCAATTCGGCGAACACGCGGTCGGCCGGCATCACGCCGGCGCGCGCATCGATGAGGAAGAACACCGCGTCGGCGGCCGCGATCGCGGCTTCGGTCTGGGCGCGCATGCGGCCGGACAGGCTCTCGGCCTTGGACTCTTCCAGACCGGCGGTATCGATGATGGTGAAGTCGAGATCGCCGAGCCGCGCGGCGCCTTCGCGGCGGTCGCGGGTCACGCCCGGCGTATCGTCGACCAGCGCAAGCCGCCGACCGGCTAGCCGGTTGAACAGGGTCGATTTGCCGACATTGGGCCGGCCGACGATGGCAACGGTGAAGCTCATGACGGCGGACCGGTAAAGCAATACGAGACAATACGCTTCCCCCTTGCGCAGGGAGATGAAAACGGCTCCTGCAATCGTGAACCGGAGCGAAGTGAAGCTTACCGCGTTCCCGGCCACCCTGCCTGCGGCTGTGCCGCCTGGGGCTGCCCGGGCCACGGCGCCGGGGCAGCGGCCTGTGGCGGCGGAGGCGTGGCGGGCGGTGGCGCTGCCGGCGCCGCCCCATACGGATCAAACGGAACCTGCGACGGCTGGGCGGCGGTCCGCTGTGGCTGCGGTGCGGGCGCCGCGGCAACGGCCGGCGCCGGTTTGGCCGGCTTGGGATCCGCTTTGGCGTCCTTGGGCTTCGGCAGGGGCTTGGGCTTTGGCTTTTCCGCTGCCGCGGCCTGGGCCGCGAGCTTGGCGGGATCCATTACCCCCCCGGTCGCCTGGTCCGGTTCGCGGTAGCCCTTGTACAAATCCGGCGGCACGCCCTTGGTGGCGCCGGGAACCCCCTCGGGAAACACCGGCTTGCGGTCGCCAGCAAGCGGCTTCTTGGTGTCGAACATATTCGTGAGGTTCTCGAGCGAGTTGCAGGCGCTGATCAGCGGCCCGACCACGATGACAAGTGCAGCAAGCGTCAGACGGGCGTGGCCGCGCATCGGCATCCCCTAGGCTTTGCCGGCTTCGGGCAGGAGGGCGGTGAGCACCTCCATGCGCGCGCGCAGGCCGGCCGGAGCTTCAGGGTCACTTTTGGCGGCGTCCGACCACTTCCGGGTCGCGGCGACATCGCCATTGTGCCAAGCCGATAGCGCCAGCAACTCGCGCGCCGTATGCCGGAACGGACTGCCGGGCTGTGCCAGCGGCTCGAGGCGCTGGGTCATCTCGTCGAGCTTGGCGGTGTCGACCAGCAGGAACCCGGCGCGGATGCCGGCGAGGTCGCCGACAAGGGGCTGCCCGGTGTTATCCTTCGTGATGACGTCATAGGCCTCGACGGCCGCCTTGGGGTCCTTTTCGGCAAGCTCCGCGGCCTCGCGCAGACGCGCGAGCTGACGATACCCGGCGGTGCCCCCGGTGGTGAGCTTAGCGAAGGCCACCGCCGCTTCGTCGTGCTTGCCTTCCTCGGCAAGCCGGCCGGCCGCGTCATAGGCGGCGCCAGCCTCGGCGGCGATCTTGCCCTCGTACCATTGATAAGCGCGCCAGCCGGCCACCGCGACGACCACCAGCACCGCCAAGGCAATCGCGTAAGTACCGTAGCGGTCCCACAGCTTCTTGAGCTGTTCCCGGCGGACTTCCTCGTCGACTTCGTTGAAAATATCAGCCACGAAACCTCTCCGCCCGTTGGCGTATCGCAATAGCGCGCAGTGCCAAGGGGTGCCCCCGACTTCACCGCAGCGGCGCCACCTTTTCCGGTGCCGTTGTCGCCCGGAAAGCGCGCCGAGACAATAGCTTAAGGCGCCCCCTCAGGCAAAGCACGCCACAAAACACGCCCGTTGGCCCGCCCGTTATGATCTGCGCTTTAGGCTAGCGATGTGGCGGCGCCGTGGCAAAACCAGTCCGATCGGCAGCCTGCGACTTTCGGTCGTGGTCGGCAGGAATGGGGTTAACGCCGTCCGGTCACGGCGCCTTCTTCACTGCATACACATTGTCCGGCCCCGGGAACTTGCGGCTCCTGACCTCGGCCGCATAGGCCGACACCGCCTGCTCGATCGAGGGACCGAGGCTCGTGTAGCGCTTGACGAACTTGGGTACCCAAGGCGACAGGCCAAGCATGTCTTCGAGCACCAGCACCTGCCCGTCGCAGGCCGGACTCGCCCCGATGCCGATGGTGGGAATCTCGATCGCGCGGGTGATCTTGGCGGCAAGCGGCTCCGCCACCGCTTCAATGACCACGGAAAACGCTCCGGCCGCAGCAACCGCGCGGGCATCGGCCTCGATCGGGGCCCAGTCGGCCATGTCGCGTCCCTGGGCCTTGAAGCCGCCGAGCGCATTGACGGCTTGCGGGGTGAGGCCGACGTGGGCCATCACCGGAACCCCGCGTTCGGTGAGGAAGCGGATCGTCTCGGCCATGCGCTGGCCGCCTTCAAGCTTGATGGCGCCGCAGCCGGTCTCCTTGAGAACGCGCGCTGCCGCCATGAAGGCCTGCTCCTTCGAGGCCTCATAGGACCCGAACGGAAGGTCGACCGCGACGAGCGCGCGCTTGGAGCCACGCATCACCGCATGACCCTGCAGGATCATCATGTCGAGGGTCACCGGGACGGTGGTCTCCAGCCCATGCATCACCATGCCGAGCGAATTGCCGACCAGGATGACATCGCAATGCGCGTCGAGGATGCGCGCCGTGTGGGCGTGATAGGACGTCAGCATCACGATCGGCTCGCCGCCCTTGCGGGCGCGGATGTCGGGCGCGGTCAGTCGCTTCGGCACGGACGGATTGGGCGCCGCGTGGGTCGACATGTCAGGTTCCGAACGCCGGCGTGCCGTACACCATCCGCCCGATAACCAAGGAGTGGAACGGGAAGGCGAGGGCGATATAGAGGATGATTCCAACAATCACAGCGGCGACGTCGTTCTTCCATCCGCCGAGCGGAATCGGCGGCCCGCCCGCATCGCTGCGGCGTTTGAGGCTGATGCGGTCATAGACCGCCCAGGCCAGCACGGCACCAAAAAGGATGATGCCGCCGAGATCGCCGTTCGTAAAAAGATGTGCGACCGCCCACGTTTTCACGCCGACCAGCATCGGATGTTTCAGCACGCGCTTGATATTGCCCGGCAGATATGCGGCGGACACACAGATGCAAGCTAGCAGCATGAGCGTCTCTGTTACATGCCTCGTCCATCTCGGCGGCGTCCACACCACGATCGCGCCTTCGGCATCGTACATGCCGAAACCCTTGCCGATTACGTAGAGGCCGACGATCGACACCACCGCGAATCCGGCCTTGTAAGGCCATTCGCCCAAGCTTTTTACCGCGGCATTGCGCTGCGGCCGCATCGTCACGAACACATGCGGGCCGAGGAACAGAACCAATCCGAGGACGAGAACCCAAAGGCCCATCGGGCAGACTCCACAGGGGGTCGAAAACGCGGGCGCAGTAGAGGCGAAGGCGGGCGCGGAAGCAAGTCGCGTCGGGTCGCGTGGAAACCGTCCAAGGCGATCGTCCAACGCGCCAATTTGCCTCCAATCTACTTCAATCCACTTGCCGCGGTTGATCCGCGACGCCATCGCGCCGTAAGGTCGGCGTCATGGCGCAACCTCCCGACTTCATCCGCGAGCCAGCGCGCGACGTACCGGTGCGGGGCGAATACGATGTCGTCGTGGTTGGCGGCGGCCCGGCCGGCATCGCGGCGGCCGCCGCCGCGGGCGCGCTCGGGCGACGCGTGCTGCTGGTCGAACGCTACGGCTTTCTCGGCGGCATGGGGACGGCGGCGGGCGTCACGAACTTCTGCGGCCTGCATGCGAACGTCCACGGTGAGGTGCGCCAAGTCGTCCACGGCGTCGCCGACGACATCCTTGCCCGCATCGACCGGCTCGGCGGCCTCAACGCGCCCCACCCGCTGTTCGGCCGCACCATGGCGCAGGCCTACGACACCGCCGCCTACAAATGCGCGGCCGACGATCTGCTGATCGGGCGCGGCGTCGAGATGATGCTGCACGCGCTCGCCTGCGGCGTCGTTGTGGAGGGCGCCGTTATCGCGGCCCTTATTGTGGAGACGCGGTCCGGCCGCGTCGCGCTACGCTCCCGCATCTTCATCGACTGCTCGGGCGACGGCGACCTCGCCAAGCTCGCCAGCGTTCCTTACGAGGTCGGCGACGGCTGCGGCAACATGCTCTACCCGACCATGATGTTTCGCCTGAGCGGTGTCGATCCGGCACGCGCCGGCGAAGCCTGGGCCACCATCCCGCGCCTGATGGAGGAGGCAGAGCGCGCCGGGCGGGCACGCTTCCCGCGCAAGGGCGCGATCGTGCGGCCGATGCGCCACGACACCGAGTGGCGCATCAACGTCACCCAGATCACGAGCCGCAACGGCCGCGCCATGAACGGCACCGACGCGGACGAGTTGACGGCCGGCGAGATCGAGGGCCGCCGCCAGGCGCTCGCCTTCTTCGAATTCCTCAAGCGCGAAGCACCGGGCTTTGCGGCGTCCTACATCGTCGACATCCCGCCCCAGCTCGGCATTCGCGAGACGCGGCGCATCACCGGGCGCTACGCGCTCTCCGGCGAGGACGTCATCGGTTGCGCGAGCTTCGTCGACACTATCGGGGTCAACGGCTGGCCGATCGAAGCCCATGTGGCCGGCGATGTCGAATGGCGCTGGCCGGAAAAGGGGTCGCGCGGCTTTAATCACCTGCCCTATCGGATGCTGCTTCCGCTCGGCGTCGACAACCTCCTGGTCGCCGGCCGCTGCGCCTCCATGACTTACGAGGGACAGTCCGCCGCGCGGGTGTCGGGCGGCTGCTTTGTCATGGGCGAGGCCGCCGGCACCGCAGCCCATCTGGCCGTCGCGGACGGTGTCGCGCCGGCGGACGTCGACGTGGCGAAATTGCAGAGCAAGCTCGAGGCCAACGGCGCGTATCTCGGATAACTACACTTAAAGATTGCGCGCAATAGGTTATCTGGATTGTAGTACTAATTGCATTCAATTTTAGCGTGTAGTTTCGTCCGGTTTTAAGCTTCGGCGCGTGCTTTGGAATTAAAGATAAATTTCACATAAATGTTGAACAATTGTGCGTCCGCCGGTTCGTGGCCGGAGGCGGCAATCACGCGGCACCTTTCAGGTCCATTCGGACGACATGGAGTTATCCTCAAATGTTCCCTTCAAAGAACAACGAGTTCAAGGCAACGATCGATGCCTTGAACAATTCCCAGGCGGTTATCGAGTTCAACCTGGACGGCACGATCATCACCGCCAACCAGAATTTCCTCGCCGTGCTCGGCTACAGCCTCGCGGAAATCCAGGGCAAGCATCACAGCATGTTTGTCACCGACGCAGAACGGCAGAGCGCTTCCTACCGGCAGTTCTGGGATGCCTTGAACCGCGGCGAGTACCAGGCGGCCGAATACAGGCGCATCGCCAAGGGCGACAAAGAGGTGTGGATTCAGGCGAGCTACAATCCGATCAAAGGACGGGACGGCAAACCCTTCAAGGTCGTCAAGTTCGCGACCGACGTCACCGACCGCAAGATGCACGACGCCGATAGTCAGGGTCAGATCGACGCGGTCGGCAAGTCGCAGGCCGTCATTCATTTCAATCTCGACGGCACCATTGTCAGTGCCAACGAGAACTTCCTCAAGACGCTGGGGTACAGCCTCCCGGAAATTCAGGGCAAGCATCACAGCATGTTTGTTCCGGACGCGGAGAAGCACGGTGCGGCATACCGGCAGTTCTGGGAGGCCTTGAACCGAGGCGAGTACCAGTCCGCCGAATACAAGCGGATCGGCAAAGGCGGCAAGGAGATCTGGATTCAGGCGAGCTACAATCCGATCTTCGATCTCGGCGGCAAGCCATTCAAGGTGGTCAAGTACGCCACCGACATCAGCGATCGCAAATTGCGTGACGCGGACAGCCAGGGACAGATCGACGCGATCGGCAAATCCCAGGCCGTCATTCATTTCAATCTCGACGGCACCATTGTCACCGCCAACGAGAACTTCCTCAAGACGCTGGGGTACCGCCTCGACGAAATCCAGGGCAAGCACCACAGCATGTTCGTCGACGACAAGGAGAAGCTGGCCGTGCCCTACAGGCTGTTCTGGGAGGCCTTGAACCGGGGCGAGTTCCAGGCGGCGCAATACAAGCGCATCGGCAAGGGCGGCAAAGAGGTCTGGATTCAGGCGAGCTACAACCCGATCCTCGATCTCAACGGCAAGCCCTTCAAGGTGGTCAAGTACGCTACCGACATCACGCAGAAAACGATCATCCAGCACGGCATCGATCGCGATCTCGGCGAGATCGCGACTGCACTCGACACCGCCAATGAACAGGTCACGAGCGCCGCCAGCGCTTCCGAGGAGACCTCCGCCAATGTCCAGGCGGTGGCGTCGGGCGCCGAGGAGCTGTCGGCTTCGATCGGCGAGATCAGCCGCCGGGTCGCGGAGGCCTCGCAAATCTCCGGCCGGGCGGTGGACCAGAGCAAGCGCACCAACGACATCGTGAGCGGTTTGTCTTCGTCGGTAACCCGCATCGGCGACGTTGTCAGCTTGATCAACAACATCGCGGCGCAAACCAATCTGCTGGCGCTCAATGCCACCATCGAGGCGGCGCGCGCCGGCGAGGCCGGACGAGGCTTTGCGGTCGTCGCATCGGAGGTCAAGTCGCTCGCGACCCAAACCGCCAAGGCTACCGAGGACATTGGCAGCCAGATCGCGGGCGTGCAAAGCGCCACCACCGAAGCCGTCGGCGCCATCGCCGACATCTCCAAGACCATCGATACGATCAACGAGATTTCCTCGACGATCGCGTCTGCGGTGGAAGAGCAGAATGCCGTGACCAAGGAAATCTCGTCCAATATGCAGACGGCGTCCGCGGGCGTCCAGGCGATCAGCCAGAACATGAGCCAGATCATGGTGGCGACCAAGTCGGCCAACGACGCGGCCGGCAAGGTCAAGGAAGCCTCGCTGGCGCTGGCGTCATAGCCAAGTGATCGGGGAGCGATCGGGGAGCGATCGGCGTCAGGCAGGCTTGCGGGGAAGGGTCGGAGAAGCGGTGGCTACCCCCGCAATCCTCCGGTCCCCTCCCCGCTCAGCAACGACAGCGGAGCGAGTGGTAGCCCGCTCGACCCGGCGCGTCGCATCCCGATCCTGATCATCTCGTCGCGCACCATTGAACCAAATCGCGGCGACGATGCACAGAAAAATTTGCGGGGGCACGACGTGGCCTGGTTTGCCATGGCTAGAGCATGGTCCGGTGCGATCGAATCACCACTCTCCATCGTCATGCCCGCGCTTGTCGGGGGCATCCACGTCTGAAAGGCGCTACGCGTTCAAAGACGTAGTCTGCCGGAACGAGTTCGGCCATGACGAAACGGATGGGTCGCGGACATTGCGGGTTGGTACGAGCGCCGTTTTCCATCGTTCGCAACGCTCGTGTGTAGGCCAGCCCGTCCGCGGAGATTGTCGCGGACCCCGCCTCGATAGCCCAGGGATCCGGTCCGTTTGGCTTCGGCTTGTTGGGTTTAACTTGCGTTTAATAGGACTATAATGATATAAAGAACCTATTGATGGGGACGACGAAAAACAATGTCCGCGACACGCCCCGGCGGCGATATCACCCAACTCGGCCGGCTGTTGGCGAAATGGCGGCGCCGCGAAATGCCCTGCGGAGCGAACGCGAATGACCATCATTTTGCCGAAACGAACTCCTCGCCTTTCTGCCTGCAATATCAACGCCCGCTCGCGTATGCGAGGAGCCGCCACGGCCTCCGTCCGGCGGCCCGTCATCGGCTTCAGCCAACCGGGCGCCGGGGCGCCGAAAGTTCGGTCGAGCAAATTCGCTGCTCTTTCGGTGTTCCCGCGAAACGCTTCGCTGTTCGGCGTTTTGAAATTCGCTGCTATCCGTTTGAGCAGCGAATCGCCGATAACCTGTTGATACCGTGGCGCGATATTGCCGCGCCGGCACTAAAAAGGGCCAAATAGGCAGGGTCTTTTGAAAAACTCCCTGATAAATTCGCTGCTCGCAGGGAACTCTACCGCGCTCGCTCGCGGCTTTCCGCCAGGCGTTTCCAACGCCTCCGCTCTGAGGAACTCATGGCACAATATCTGCTGCCCGCCCTCGTTTTCGTTTGCGCTGCAACGTCTGTCGCCTTCCCGTTCGACGTGGACGCGGCTGCCCAGGAATGGCCAAGCCGGCCGGTCAGGATTTACGTCCCGTTCGGCGCCGGCTCGACGCCTGACATGGTCGGACGCATGATCGCCGACCGGTTGCAGCAGACGCTGGGCCAGCCGTTCGTGGTCGAGGACAAGCCGGGCGCGAGCGGCAATCTCGGCACCGATGCGGTCGCCAAAGCCGAGCCCGACGGCTACACGCTCGGCATCAGCATTGCGGGACCGCTCGCCATCAACACGCTGCTGTTCGGCAAGCTGCCCTACGATCCGCAGAAGGACTTCTCCTACGTCACCATGCTGGCGACGCAGCCGAGCGCGCTCGCGGTGAATGCGCGGCTCGGCGTCAGCACGGTCGCGGAACTGGTCGCGCTGTTGAAGAACAATCCCGGCAAGTACAATTTCGGATCGATCGGCAACGGCTCGGTATCGCATCTCGCCATGGAGGCGATCGCACTCAAGAGCGGCACCGAGATCGTCCATGTCCCCTACACGAGTTCGCCCCAGGCGATGACGGCGCTGCTGCGCGGCGACGTGCAGATCGCGTGCCTGCCGGCGATCGCGGTGACGCCGCAGCTTGCGTCCGGCGAGGTCCGGATTCTCGCGATCACGACGGCGGAACGATCCGCCTTGCTGCCCGGGGTTCCGACCCTCAATGAGAGCGGCATCGACGTCGAGGTCGACACCTGGATGGGGCTGATCGCGCCGGCGAAGACGCCCGACGCCGTCGTGGCGAGGATCGGCCGCGCAGTCGCCGAAGCGATCACCGCGCCGGATATCCGCGAGAAGCTTTCCGCGCAATTGATGGAGCCGATCCCGACCACGCCGGCGCAATTCCGCGCCCGCGTCGATGCCGACCTCGCGCGCTGGGCGCCGGTCATCAAGGCCGCCAATATCCGGATCAATTGAAGGGCCGGCTGCGCGACAGATGTTGTCGCCGTGGGGCGGGTTCCCCTTAACCCGGCGACGCGACGCGCAACCTTGCCCGGAACGGCGGGTTAAAGGGAACCCGCCCTACGAGTACTACGCGTGCTTCGTCGCCTTCACGTCCTTGACGTCGGTGAACACGATGCCGGGTGCGCGTTCGCGCGTGTAGTCGAGATAAAACGCGCTGCGGGCGAGATAGACGAGGTCGCCGTCGAGATCCTCGGCGATGCTGGCGCGGTTCGTCTCGACGAATTGGTCGATGGTCTTGCGCTCGGCGGCGGTGATCCAGCGCGCGAGCTGGAACTCGCTGGTGTCGAATTCGACCGGCAGGCCGTATTCGGCGTCAAGGCGCGCCCGCAGCACGTCGAGCTGGAGTGGGCCGACGACGCCGATGAGCGCGGGCGAGCCGTCGATCGGGCGGAACACCTGGACCACCCCCTCCTCCGCCATTTCCTGGAGCGCCTGCTTGAGCTTCTTGGCCTTCATGGCGTCGGCGAGCCGCACCCGGCGCAGGATTTCGGGCGCGAAGCTCGGCACGCCGACGAAATTGATGGTCTCGCCTTCGGTCAGCGTATCGCCGATGCGCAGCACGCCGTGATTGGGGATGCCGACCACGTCGCCGGCATAGGCCTCGTCCGCGATGGCGCGATCCTGGGCGAAGAAGAAATGCGGCGCGTGCACCCCGATGGTCTTGCCGGTGCGCACGTGCTTCGCCTTCATGCCGCGGGTGAGCTTGCCGGAGCACAGCCGCGCGAAGGCGATGCGGTCGCGGTGGTTGGGGTCCATGTTGGCCTGGATCTTGAACACGAAGGCCGTCATCGCCGGCTCGTCCGCCTCGACGCGGCGGATATCGGCATCCTGCGCCCGCGGCGGCGGCGCATAGGCGGCAAAGCCGTCGAGCAGGTCGCCGACGCCGAAATTCTTCAGCGCCGAGCCGAAGAACACCGGCGTCAGATGTCCCTCGCGGAACGCAGCGAGATCGAACGGCCGGCAGGCGTCGCGCACCAGCGCGAATTCCTCGGCGAGCGCCGCGGCGTCGAGGTTGCGGCTGAGGCCCGCGATGGCGGCAATGTCCATCTTGCGGATGACGCCGGCCTTGTGGGCGGCGCTGGAATTGGGCGCGCTGCTCTCGAGCAGCCGCACGCCGCCGGACGCCACCTCCATGGTGCCGACGAAATCGCGGCCCTGGCCGATCGGCCAGGTCATCGGCGCGGTATCGAGCGCCAGCGTCTTCTCGATCTCGTCGAGCAGATCGAACGGGTCGCGGCTCTCGCGGTCCATCTTGTTGATGAAGGTGATGATCGGGATGTCGCGCAGCCGGCACACCTCGAACAGCTTGCGGGTTCGCGCCTCGATGCCCTTGGCGGCGTCGATGACCATCACGGCGGAATCGACCGCCGTCAGGGTGCGATAGGTGTCCTCGGAAAAGTCCTCGTGGCCCGGCGTGTCGAGCAGGTTGAAGACGAGGCCGTCATATTCGAATGTCATCACCGAGGTGACAACCGAAATGCCGCGCTCGCGCTCGATCTTCATCCAGTCCGAGCGGGTGCCGCGCCGCTCGCCCTTCGCCCGCACCTGGCCGGCAAGATTGATCGCGCCGCCGAACAGCAGCAGCTTCTCGGTGAGCGTGGTCTTGCCGGCGTCCGGATGGGAGATGATGGCAAAGGTGCGCCGCCGCGCGACCTCAGCGGCAAGCGGCGCGGCGCGCGCCGGGTCCGCCACGGTGGCGGCAACGGGGAGGCTGACGGGTTTGTTCATAGCGCGGCCGATGTCGCAGATTGGCGCCCCAAAATCAAGGCGGATTGCGCGCTGCAGCCTTCAATTGCTTGTTACGCCAACGTTTTTCATGGGTGAGCAACGTAGGGCGGCGGCATGGCTCGGGCCGCAGGAACGTTATCGCGAATCGTGCGTTGCCTGTCGGCGCTTAGAATCACGGAGGAGATGTTCATGTCTGACCCCCGCCACACCGACCCACGCTACACCGATCCCCGAGAGCCGGCCGACACGCCGGCCAATATGAATGCGCCGCACCAACTCGATCCCGCGTCACGGCGCGGCACGCCCGGCACGACGTGGACATGGGTGGCCGCGATCGTTGCCATCATCGTCGTGCTCGGATTGGTGCTTGGCTATAACCGCACCGAAGTTGCGCAGAACCGGTCCAACACACCGACGACCACCGGCGCCGCTCCCGCCCTGCCGCGATCGGCGGCACCCCCGACCTCCGGCGGCACCGCAACGCCGACTCCGGCAACGCCGGCACCACCGGTTCAGCAGTCGATCCCCGATCCGGTCCAAGGGCGCTGACGAACGCGTGTCGCCATCAAGTTCCTGCCGTACGCCGCCGAACGCCGAAGCATCCGCTTCGGCGTTCGCGCGTTCAGGCTTGCTCGAACTCCATCACCTCGCGGGGTCCGGCATCACGGCCCTCGTTCATATCACCACGAGATGCTGCGTCTGCGCGCCCCTGACCGCAGCAAGCGGAATTGCCCGATCAAGCGTCACCAGCCGTCCGCCATATTGCACCGCGAGCGCAAGCAGGTAAATTCGGTGAGCTGTTTGGGACCAAGGACCCGGCTGGATCGATCAGCCCTTCGTCGAGGAGGGAGATATCATCTGGCCAAAAGACGTGATCCGTTGTTCGCGTTTTTCGGTTTAAATGGCGGAATGCTTGGCCAATCGAAATCGGGAAGGGATAGTCTGTTGCGATACGACCCGAATGAAGCCGTTCTGGGTAAGCGGACATGATGCCCAGCCGCTTGCTCGATTCCCCGACCACCACTCGTGCGCCCGCGCTTGTGGATGTGGTCCGCGTCCAAAAATGCGACGAGCGTGCTTAGATCGAATAGCGCCCGCAACTTAGTATTACCCGGCTTGTCCTCGGCTAATCGGTTCACCAGTTCAGGAGTTACAACGCCGCCTCGTTTCGGCAAGACGTAAAACCGTCCTGAAATCGCCTCGCCGGAAGTAAGGCTCCGCGAGTGCCTTCCGGCCAGTCGGAAATCATCTTTCCAGCCGTCGTTTTCTGCCCTGCTGCCAGCCCTTGGCCGCCGAGAGCACGTCATCGTCAATATCGAAGGTTGTTCGCATGCATCAGATGTAATGACATCTGATGCGTTGATGCAAAGGCCGGAGGAACGCTTTTGGCTCTCCCGCTTGATCCGATAGGGTCCGCCCCTCACACCGGCAGATTATCGTGCTTCCTCGCCGGCATTTCCACCTGCTTGCCCTTGCAGCATGGCGAGCGCGCGCGCGAGCGCGGCGGCGGGTGGCGCGCGGCATGATCACCTCGTCGATGTAGCCGCGCTCCGCGGCGACGAACGGGCGACAGGAAGCGGTCCTCGTATTCCTTGGTGCGCGCGGCGATCTTTTCGGGGTCGCCGATGTCGGAGCGGAAGATGATCTCGACCGCGCCTTTCGGCCCCATCACCGCGATCTGCGGCAGTCGGCCAGGCATAGTTGATGTCGCCGCCGACGTGCTTTGACGCCATCACGTCGTAGGCGCCGCCGAACGCCTTGCGGGTGATGACGGTGACGAGCGGCACCGTCGCACTGGCTGTAGGCGAACAGCAGCTTGGCGCCGTGCTTGATGAGGCCGCCGTACTCCTGCGCGGTGCCCGGCAGGAAACCCGGCACGTCCACGAAGGTGACGATCGGGATGTTGAAGGCGTCGCAGAAGCGCACGAAGCGCGCGGCCTTGCGGCTGGCGTCGGAATCGAGCACGCCGGCCAGCACCATGCGGCTGGTTCGCGACGAACCCGACCGTGCGGCCGGCGAGCCGGCCGAAGCCGGTCACGATGTTGCGGGCGAAGGCCTGGCTGATCTCGAAGAAGTCGCCCTCGTCGACGACCTTCAGGATCAGCTCCTTGATGTCGTAGGGCTTGTTGGGATTGTCCGGCACCAGCGTGTCGAGCGACGGGTCCTCGCGCTCGATGTCGTCGAAGCGACGGCCATTCCGGCGGCCCCGCAACCGCGTTCGACGGCAGGAAGTCGATCAGGCGGCGCATCTGCAACAGGCACTCGACATCGTTCTCGTAGGCGCCATCGGCGACCGAGGACTTCGACGGTGTGGACCGACGCGCCGCCGAGCTCCTCCGCGGTCACCACCTCGTTGGTCACGGTCTTGACCACGTCGGGGCCGGTGACGAACATGTAGCTCGTATCCTTCACCATGAAGATGAAGTCGGTCATGGCCGGCGAATAGACGTCGCCGCCCGCGCACGGGCCCATGATGACGGAGATCTGCGGGATGACGCCGGACGCGAGCACGTTGCGCTTGAACACCTCGCCGTAACCGCCCAGCGCCGCGACGCCTTCCTGGATGCGGGCGCCGCCGGCATCGAACAGGCCGATGATCGGCGCGCGGGCCCTCATGGCCATGTCCTGGATCTTGATGATCTTCTGGGCGTGGGTCTCCGACAGCGAGCCGCCGAACACGGTGAAATCCTTGGCGAAGGCGAACACAGTGCGGCCGTTCACGGTGCCCCAGCCGGTGACGACGCCGTCGCCGGAGATCTTCGACTTGTCCATGCCGAAATCGGTGGCGCGGTGCTCGACGAACATGTCGAACTCCTCGAACGAGCTCTTGTCCATCAGTAGCTCGAGCCGCTCGCGCGCGGTGAGCTTGCCGCGCTTGTGCTGGGCCGCGATGCGCCGCTCGCCTCCGCCCATGCGCGCGCTGGCGCGGCGGGCTTCGAGATTGGCCCTGATGTCCTTCATGGTGATGGCTCCGCCCAGTCGGCCCGGTACACTTTGCCCTTACCATGGCGGCGAAGGCGGCGGAACCGCGCTTCACGCTGTGGCGCCAAAGCTTTGGCTGGACGATGCGGTGACTGCGGCAGGATTACCGTCTGGAGCAGGCGACCACGCCGGCGCAGTCAGGCGGGCGGACGCGGGATGCCGGGCGGACAAGTATCTCGTTGCGATTGCAACGAGATGGGCACATCTATTGAATGTTCTTGTTGACGTAGCTGGAGCCCCAGATCACCACGACCCAGATGGCTGCGAATATCCCAAGACCAATGAGCAAATCCATCTCGCTTCCTCGATTGCGCGCCGTCGAGACCCGATGTGCCGGCCGCGGTGACGACCTTCTAAAGCGGAAACGTTTGGGGGGCAATGCCGCGCCCTCCCCTCCCGCAGCGCCCGCCGTGTCCTGGCGTCCGCTTGATTATCTGCAGGCCCACTCCCGCCAGCTGCAACCGCGGCCGCAAGCGGAAATAGCGGCCCTTACGGCGGCTGCCTGAGTGCCATACCCGTGTCCCTCGCCCCAGGCCCGCGAGGAATTCGTGGCCAGAGCAATGCAGGTGTTCTGTTCCCAATTTATGATCCTGCAACCGCCGCCACAGGCGCTAAGGGCGGCATTTTGGGCGGCAGCCCGGCTCGGGATAGCCATGCCCCTCGCCACTGGCGCCGGTGGACGAATTGTAGGCTATCGCGCCCCAGCCGGCGAACGAGACGCCAGGAAAGGCCACGGCCGCAATCAATATTGCGCAGCAAACGACTTTCATTTTTCCCCCCAAATGTTGCCCCGGCGAATGCAGCCGAGGCAGAACCATCGGAGCAGCATTATCGAGGCGATCGCTAAACCGTCAAGCTTGCCGGCTTGCCGTGCGGCGGCCCGCCACGGCCTAAAGATAGAGCCCCTTCATCTGCGGTTCCGGATAGCGCGTGCCGGCTGCCGCGCCGGCCGGAATTGCGGCTGAAATCTCGGTGATCTCGCTGTCGTTCAGGTGGACCGCCAGAGCGCCGATGTTTTCGAGCAGCCGCTCCTTCCGCTTTGTCCCCGGGATCGGAATGATGTCGTCGCCCTGCGCGAGCAGCCACGCGATGGCAAGCTGGCCCGGCGTACATCCCTTGCGTCGCGCGATCGTCTCGATGCGATGAACGAGATCGACGTTGTGCGCCAGGTTTTCGGCAGCAAAGCGCGGGTGCCGGCGTCTTGAATTCGGTCTCGGCGAGGCCGGCGGTCTCTTCGACCTTGGCGGTCAGCAGGCCGCGGCCCAACGGCGCGTAGGCCACGAAAGCGATGCCGAGTTCACGCGTTGTGCCAAGCGTGTCCTCGGCCTCGACCCGATACAGCAACGAATACTCGTTCTGAATCGCGGCGATGCGATGGACGCGATGGGCCCGCCGGATCGTCTCCGGCCGTGCCTCGCTCAGGCCGAGAAACCGGACCTTGCCCTGCTCGACGAGCCGCGCCATGGCGCCCACGGTGTCTTCGATCGGGACCGTCGGATCGATGCGATGCTGGTAATACAGGTCAATCACCTGGACGCCGAGGCGCTTGAGGCTCGCGTCGCACGAGCTGATCACGTATTCGGGCCGCCCGTCAGCGATCTTTCCGCCGCGGCCGCCGAGATTGCCGAATTTGGTTGCCAGAAAGACCTCTGAACGCCGTCCCGCGATGGCTCGGCCGACGAGCTCCTCGTTGTGGCCCCAGCCGTACATGTCGGAGGTGTCGAGCATGGTCACGCCGCGGTCGAGCGCTTCATGGATCAGCTCAACGGCGGCAGTATCGTCGCTGGCGCCGTAGACGTTGGAGAGCGACATGCAGCCAAGCCCGATGGCCGAAACCTCCGCCGAGCCCAGGGCACGTTTCTCGGTGACGCGATGATTGATCAACTGAAGTCTCCTCGTTGGACTGCCGAACGATCCCGCAAAGTTGCAGACGCTAATACATCAAAAAACAAAGCTGTCAGAGCGCAATCGATTCAATCCGAAAAGTATGTCGCTCCGGCACAGCCGCAGCCAAGCTACGATGCAATGTTGACGTTCTCGCGTCTGCGCCAAGTATTTTGGCGCCGGCCGTGCCCGCAATCGTTTGAAGTTTCAATCGGGTAGCGCTGGGGCTCCCGTCGATCCACTCGACCCGCCGGGCGCAACTGACGACGTTGAACGGGCGCCCGATCCGCGCAACCGCCTGGGCGCATTCCCGGCACGCGCGCTCGTGTCGCGTCGAACCGATGTTCCACCGCCAAGTCGCGCAGTGCGATCGGTCAGTGCGAGGCGACCACCGGGTCGCCGTTCTTGAACGTGACCTTATTGACGTTCCATGCGCCGCCAGGTGCGCCGCTGCGCAACGGGTCGACCTTCAATGTCAGTTCGTCGCCCGCCTTCAAGGTCTTGCTGGTCCAGCCGTCGCGCGCCAACGCGTTCGGGGCGTTGCCCTCGAGGCTCCATACTTGGCCGTTCCCGTCCGCTTCCTTGACCTCCAGGATGAGGAAGACATGCGGGGCGGTATATCTCCACTCCTTCACGACGCCGGTGAGATCGATCGGATGCTCCTGATCGAACATGGCGAAGGAATGGTGTGCGATCGCGGCGCCCCCTGTGGCGAGAAGCGCCGCGCTTACCAAGAGTGTCGCCAGATGGGATTTCATCGATGACCCCCGTCCATTGGGATTGATGTTTAGTGGTCTGCTGCCGAAACCAAGCCGAGACAAAGATGGCTCAAATCGATATGCCGGAAAAAAATTGGCACAGTACAGGCCCGCCGAATGGCTGCTGCCTTATGACCACGGCGACTTCGGCACGTCGCGCTTTGACAGCTATGTTAAAATCTAACTTGCCTTCGCGGCATTGAGAAGGGGTTGATCATCAAAATTCAGGCGGCTTCGCACCGTCATTCAAGCGGAAACCGTATCGATTTTTGGTTGAGCTTCCAGGCGACCGCCGCGAAGCCCAGCACCAGCACACCGCCGACCAGCACTGAGACCGGCGTGGCACCGAGCCGTTCGAACCATTGGGTATAGAAGTGGATCGCGCCGAACACTGCCGCGAGGTTGACCACCCAACGCCGGTTCGCCCTCACCGCCCACACCGCCACGGCGAGCAACGCGACCGCCCAGCCGACGACAAAAACCATCTCCGGCACGATGATTTGGCGCGAGGCGTTTGCGGCGTTCGTGTAGCCCGACATCAGGCGCAGGAGCACCAGCGGGTCGCCCCACAGCGAGCCGATCCAGAAGCCGAAATTGACGAGGAAAAGTGAAACCCGCGCCGCCGTCAGCGCCAGCGGCTCGTAAGCGGCGCCGACCCGGGACGAAGCGAAATAGGCCGCAAGCGCGAGCGCGGCGAACAGCACGATGGTGAGGGTGGGCTCTGTGACGGTGAGTTCGTAGCTCGCATGCCAATAGCCGGTGCTGGCGCCAAGGCATGCGGCAAGCGCGAGCACGGCGAGCCCTATCAGCAGGTTCGAGCGGCCGGCAATTCCTGCGCCCGCAAGCACCGCCGTCGCGAGTAGCAGCGCGCCCGGACCGCCGCTGCCAAGCGCCGCGATACCGCCCGCGAGCATCAAGGCGCCAACCAGCAGGCAGATGGTCGCGAGCACCTTCCATTGCGTCGCCCCCGCATAGGTAAACGCGAGCCCGCCGGCCAGCACCACGGCGCCGATCACCCCGACGGCGATTTCGTTCAACAGGATTGCGACCAAGCCGCCGCTCACCGCGATGACACCGAGACCGATCAGGATATTGACGGCAAGCGACCCGGTATCGTGCGCCGCGAATTGGCTTAGCCTGTCGAATTCCTCCTGAGTGATTTTGCCATCCCGCAGCAGTCGGGAAAGATCGAGCACGACTTTCATGGCCGCTCCCGTGATGGTGGCCGCACCGGTGGCGGTGTCACTGGACCGTAATGGCGACGGTTCCGATCACGAGCCCTCCGCCCAATATGGCAGAGACCCTGAACACGTCGGGACCCCGATAGGCACGATGTGGCGTGTAGGAATAGGTTGCCGGCCCCGTCACCTTGATCTTGCCGTGCTGCGGCGGCGCGATGATCCGCAAGGTATCGCCGCGAACGCTGCCGGTGCAGGTCTCGCCGCCAAGCACGACCAGTTGGGCCGGAACGCCATCGCCCGATGCCGTCCAGCCGGTGCCGAGATTGTAGGCGCACGCCCCCGCGGCGCCGGCACTCATGGTAACGACCGCAGCCGTTGCCAACAGACACTTGAGGTAAATTGCGCTCTTGCGCATCACCCTCCTCCATCCGCCGCGAATCGGCACAAGAAGGATGAATACCGCAATTCGCAAGGCGACGCCCGAGCGCGGTGCGACGGAGCGTCCGCCTCACCGCGCTATGCACAGGACTTACAGCGTGAACACGTAAACCATCGAGCACGCATTGGCGTATTTAAGCTCGGCCGGCTTGACGCCGAGCCAGTGCGGGCCGACCGCGACCGCGACATACTGCTTGCCATTGGCCGAATAGCTGATCGGCGGCGCCATCACGCCGCATCCGGTGTCGAAGCGCCACAGCTCCTTCATGGTCTTGCCGTCATAGGCAACGAGCGCGCCTTCCCAGATGCCGGTGAACACCAGATTGCCGGCGGTGGCGAGCACGCCCGCCCAGTTCGGGAGGTCGGTGCGGGCAACCGCCTTGGTTTCGCCGGTCACCGGGTCGAGCGCCTTGATGCTGCCGGTGGTCTGTTTGAGGTTCTTGTTGCCGCCGCCAGTGAAGCGGTCGCGCGGCTTCACGGTGCCGCCCTGGTCGGCGAAGTCGACTTGGGTGACGCCTTCTATCAGGTTGCACCCTTCCGAGGACGGAATGTAGATGATACCGAGCTGCGGATTGTAGGCTGCGGGCTCCCAGTTCTTGCCGCCCGATACCGACGGGCAACGCGACCCGACGGGCTTCGTCCGCGTCGCGGTGGTGCCTTCGATATAGGTCTGCACGTCCTTGCCGGGATCGTAATCGAGCGGACGCCCGGTCTTGGGATCGAGCCCTTTGGTCCAATTCAGTTCGTCGACATACTGCTTACCGGCAATGAAGGCACCGTTGGTGCGATCGAGCGCGTAGTAGAAGCCGTTGCGGGCGCCGTGCACCACCATCTTGCGGGTCTCGCCATTGACCTTGGCGTCGATGAGTTGGTGCTCGGAGATCTCGTCATAGTCGTAGGGGTCGTTCGGCGTATACTGGAAGCCCCATTTGATCTTGCCGTCGGCGGGATCGAGCGCCACCACGCTCGCGGCCCATTTGTTGTCGCCCGGCCGGTATTCGGCATCGTAATCGGGACCCGCATTGCCGATGCCCTGGTAGATGGTCTCGGTGTCCTTGTCGTAGGTCGCCGTCACCCATACCGACGCGCCGCCGTGCATCCAGTGGTCTTTGCCGTCCTTCCAGGTCTCATTGCCGGGCTCGCCCTTGCCCGGAATTGTATAGGTCCGCCACGCCTGCTTGCCGGTGTTGAGGTCGGTGGCATCGATCCAACCGCGGATGCCGTATTCGCCGCCGGCCGAGCCGATGATGGCGAGATCGCGGATGACGAGTGGCGCGGCCGTCACGGTTTCGCCGAGGCCGGGATCCGCGACCTTGCGCTCCCACAGTTGCTCGCCGGTGGCGCGATTGAGCGCCATGATGCGGCCGTCGAGGGCGATCGAGATCACCTTGTCTTTCCACAATGCGACGCCGCGGTTGTTGACGCCGCAACAGGCGACGTCTCCCGCCCAGGTCCGGTCGACGCCGGGATCGAATTTCCACTTAATCTCACCCTTGCGGCCGCTGCTCACATCGATCGCATAGACCGAGCCCCACCCGTCGGTGACGTACATCATGCCGTCATCGACGAGGGGCGTGGCTTCAAGATTGCCCTGGGCATGCCGGCCGCCGGACTGAAGTCCGCCAAGCCCGACCGTGAAGGCGAGCCGCAGGTTAGCGACCGTATCGGTGTTGATCTCCTTGAGCGCCGAGAACCGGTGGCCCTGGTAGTTCTGGTGGTGCAGCAGCCAGTTCTGCGGCTCCTTATCGACGTTCAACGCGCGCTCGAACGTCATGTCCGCAGCATGCGCGCCAAAAAAAGCGCTGGTCGAAAGGAATAAAACCGCCGCGACCGCGGTCTTGGACTTCGATGTCATGCTGCACCTCTTTGCCGGAGCCGCTCCGGAGCCTCAGGCCGGAACGCTACCTGCGGACGCGGAGCGCGGTCAACAACGGTATCGTCGTGGGGGCTCATCGAATGTGAGGGTTTTTGACACAAAGAAGACCTCGTTAACGGCGGAACCCATCTATGTGCAGCGCAACAAAAATACCGCCTCTCGACCAAAGCTTTACGACCGGCCTGCGGGCATCGCAGCATTAAATTCACATAAAGCCGCTACTTAGGTCGGGTAGCCGAATTATGCATAACCCTTGTGCGGCGCAGCAGGAGCTTTATATTGTTCCACGATGGCGTCAGATTCCAGGTCTTGTGCGACGAAGGAGTGCGTATTCACAAGTGGCGAGACAAAGCTGCGAAGCGAGTCCAAGTCATGCGAAATCGAACCTTTCATTTTGTTCAATATTGCCCGCTAGTCTTCGGGTAGCTCGCGAAAGAAGGATGCCATGAACCGAACGTTTGGAGCGGTGCTCTTCGGTCTTGTTGCTGCAGCGATCGCAACCGCGGGCGCACAGGCGAGTGTTCCATTCTCCGTAATCGATCAAGCGACCGGCGCGCCGACGCTTGCACCGGTGCTCAAGAAAATCGCCCCTTCGGTCGTCGGCATCGCGATCAAGGCACACCCCGGCACGGAGGCTGTCGCGTCGGCCGGGCAAAAGAAGCCGCGCGAAGCCAAGCGGACGGAGCCGTCTGCCGACCATCAGGTGCGCGCGTCCGGATCGGGCGTCGTCATCGACGCGCGCCAGGGCCTGATCATCACGAACAACCACGTCATCGAACATGCCGACGAAATCACCGTGACGCTCGATGACGGCCGCGAGTTGCAGGCCAAGCTGGTGGGCGGCGATCCGGACACCGATATCGCGGTGATCAAGATCGCGGCCGACAACCTTATTGCAATGCCGGTCGGCAATTCCGATGTTGTCGAGGTCGGCGATTTCGTGCTCGCGATCGGCAACCCATTCATGATCGGCCAGACCGTGACGTCGGGGATCGTCAGCGGCCTGCACCGCAACAACGTCGGCATCGAGCAATACGAGAATTTCATCCAGACCGACGCCGCAATCTATCCGGGCAATTCCGGCGGCGCGCTGGTCAACCTGCGCGGCGAGCTTGTCGGCATCAACACCGCGTTCATCGGTGCCAGCAATACCAATCCCGGCATGGGCTTTGCGATTCCGATCAACATGGCGCGCGCTGTGGTCGACCATCTCCTCGAATCAGGCGACGTCCGCCGCGGTCGGCTCGGCATCACCTTCGAAGATCCGACGCCGGCACTTGCGCGCGAATTCAAGATCGTTGCGACCCAGCCGGCGCCGGTGATCACCAAAGTCGATCCCGGTTCGTCGGCGGAGCGTGCCGGTGTCAAGGCCGGCGACGTGGTGACCGAACTCGGGGGCACCCCGGTACACGACACCGCCGATCTGCGCTCGCGGCTCGGCCTTTTATGGATTGGCGACACCGCTGAGCTCACATTGACGCGAGACGGCAAGCCCACGGTCATCCGTGCGGCCATCACTGACAAAGAGCAGCGCGCCGAAACTCACCCCAAGCAGAAATAGCACCAACCAGCATATCTCAGCGGCTGGTAAGGGGCGTCAAACTTCAGTGCTGTCGAAGAGGATCATGTCGGCGCCGCCGGTCGCGAAATTCGCAACGTCGGCTGCGGCTGCCTGCCCCTGCGGGCTGCCAAGGGCGGTTTGCAGCGCCGCCATGTCGTCAAACCGCAGCGCCGCCACCAAGTGAAGACCCGAAGGACCGGCAGGCGTCCCCACGGGACCGCGGCTCACTTCGTATTTCCGCAAGCCCGGAATCGTCTTGGCAATCGGGACGTGGGTCGCGAAATAGTATTTGTCGAAAGCGGCGGGGTCCTTGGGGGTCTTGTACGTGACGAAAAGCCAAGCTATGAGGCCCTCCGTTAGAATGGCTCGGCGCGCCGGAACTTGACGAACTTCCGTTCCGCCCGCAAGCGATGCTTCAACGTCGTGCGTCAGCGCACTTTTCCCGACATTCGCAGAATGAACATCAGAACCTCGGCCACCGCCTTGTAAAGATCGATCGGTATCTCCGTGCCGATCTCGACCTCCGCGAGCGCGGCGGCGAGGCCGGGATTGCTTTGCAGCGGAACCCCGTTCGCCTTGGCGGTCTCGATGATTTTCTCCCCGATCGCGCCGCGACCGCTGGCGACGACACGCGGCGCACCACCATCATGCTTTTCGTAGTGCAGCGCGACCGCAAAAGCAGCGTGCGGTGGACGATCCGTCATGACGCGCGATCCAGAAAATGGCCAGCCGGCGCCGCAGCCCCACCGCGCAGGCGCGGCGCACCGTCGCGCACCACGAGATCACCGGAATCGAGCTCGGCCGCCCGCAGCGCGTCGCCGAGCGACACAGCGCCGGCGCGCAGCCGTGCCGCGCCCTCGGCGCTCTCGGCCCACAGCGTCACGGCGGTGCGAGTGCCGCGCAGCGACACCTGGGCATGCACCGGGCCGATCGGATCGACGTCGATGGAAAACCGCGCGCGCCACACTGGCGCGACGCCGTCTGCCGGGGGCGCCGAGCGGCCATCGCGGGAAATCTCGAACTGGGCGACATTGGTGCCCTGAGGCGTCGCAAACGGCACCTCGAAATTCCATCGCGGCCCGCCATCCTCTGCTCGCAGGCCCGAGGCACCGGATGGCGCAGTCGGCAACGAGGCGACTTGCAGCAGGGTTTGGCGCGACAGCGCGGCGTCGGTCGCCGCCATCAGGATACGAGCCGCCTGTTGGGGTGGCGTCGTCGCGTCGATTGTCGGCGCGGCAGGCGGCTGCGCCGACGTGGGACCTCCGCGGAACGGCGGCGGCGGTGCAACGGGCGCGGACAGCGGTACTGGCGATGGAGCATCCGCTTCGGCCTGCAACGCAAGGCCAAGCCCGGGCATCGACTTCTGACCGTCGGCAGATGGGGCCGCGGCGTCGACGGCGGTCGTGACCGGCGCCGCGACCCCGGCGTCGGTCAGCGCCGGCACAGCTTCCTCCGGCGTCAGCAGCATCGTCACCACATCACGGAACACCATCAGGGCGGCCTTGAGATCGGTTATGGGCAGTTGCGCCGTCACGCCGGCGGGCGTCGCGGCGGCAGAAACCGAAGCGGAATTGACGGGGACCAACGCATCTTCGCCGCTGCCGGCCGTTGTGTCGCCGGCCGTTGTGTCGCCTTGCGATCTATCCCCCGCAAGCTGAGCTTCGAGGAACAGTCCGGAATTCGCGAACGCCTGCTTTATCGAGGCGGCGTCGAGGTTCTCGTCAAGTTGCGGCTGCAGCGACAAGACGCGCAGCGCCGCGCGCTGCACCGGCTCCGGCAGCGTCGCAAGATCGACCGCCGCCGCGATCTCGGCAAACAGAGGCGCGAGACTGTTCTGGGTCACGGCAGCGCTGCGTACCGCCTCGGCCACCGCCACTGTCGGGTCTACGGGCGCGGCTGCCGCGAGTTGCGGCGCCGCGACGGCACGGACATTTTGTAGTGCCACCGAGCCGATGACGTTCGCTGGGGCGGCGGTTACCGCGCCGGTCGCGGACGGCGTCACGGCGACCGGGGCATCGCTCGCGACCGGCTGGGAATTGCCGGACGCGACGGCCGCCGCAGCCACGCCGATCCCGGCGAGGAGGCCGTTCGCGACGCTGATGTCGCTCGCCGCAATTGCGCCGATGAGTTGGAGGGTCACGCTGTTCTCGGTGTTTTGCACCGCAAGTTGAACCGTGGCACCGAGCGTCAACGGTATCTGCGTGGTGGCCTCGATCAGCGCATTGCCGATTGCCAGTTGAACCTGGCTGCCGTCAGTGAGCGCCACCACCCGCGCCAGGATAACAGCGCCCGGCTGGAGGCCGCCAAACGGCGACGAGGAGCCACCCGAATTGGCGGCCGCGCTTGGGGTTACCGTCTCGAGCGTGGCGGCATTGGACGGGATAAGCGGAATGCGCACGAGGTGCTGTCCTGGCTGCGTCGCCGCGCTGTTTGCGAACAGAAACTTTATGCCCCAAGGCTTAACCCGACGTTAACCACGAGATCGGGCGCGGCGGGCCGGCAACGCATCGTGCTCCCGGGTCGCATGATCGGATTTACGAAGAGGGAAACGGTCGCGTCGGCCAGGCCGGTGTCCGCCGACGCGGCAAACGTCAATACCGGTAGTCCTCGATCTTCAGCAGCGGGAATGCGCTGAAGACGTGGGGCGGCGCGGTCGAAGGCGCTGCGTGCAGATACGACCGGTCGAGCGCGGAGATTTTAGCTACGCCGAGCAGGCCGAGGCAGCGTTGCACTTCGTCGTCCAGAATTTCGAGCATGCGCACCAGCGCCGCCTCCCCGCCCGCCGCGAGCGCATAGCACTGCATGCGGCCAAGCCCGACCAGGTTGGCGCCCGCCGCCAGCGCCTTGACGACATCTGTGCCGCGCGCAAAGCCGCCATCCACAATGATCCCGGCTCGGCCACCAACGGTCTCGACGATCTCCGGCAGCACATCCATGGAGCCGCGGCCATGATCGAGCTGGCGGCCGCCGTGGTTGGAAACGTAGATCCAGTCGACGCCATGATCGAGCGCGATCCTGGCGTCCTCCGCGGTCGCGATGCCCTTGAGCACCAGCGGGATCTCGAACCCATCCTTGATCCGTCGAACGGTGCCCCAATCGAGCGCCGCCTGGAATTCGCGGCCGGTCGCGCGGCGGCGGCCCGCGACCACATGGCGCTTGGCGATGTCGCGCTCGCGCCGGCTGTAGATCGCGGTATCGACCGTCAGGCAGAGCGCGGCATAGCCGTGGGCGATGGCGCGCGCCACGTGATCGTCGACCCAGCCTGCATCACCGCGCACGTAGAGCTGGAAAATCCGCAGCGCGTCGGGGGCGGCTTCCGCGACCTTTTCGAGACCCGGCTCGCACACCGATGAGAGCATGTGGGCGACCCCGAACGTGCCCGCCGCCCGCACCGCGGAAGCAGCGGCGCCGTCGTGAAAACTCTCCAGCGCGCCGACCGGCGCCAACACCACGGGCAACCGCAGCCGGTGACCGAGCGTGGTGACGGCCGCATCGACCTGACCGACGTCGCGCAATACCCGCGGGCGGAAGCCCAGGCAATCGAGCGCGAGGCGATTGCGCCGTAACGTGGTTTCGGTTTCGGTCGCGCCGACAATGTAGTCCCAATCGTTCTGGCTGAGGTTCTGCCGTGCCTTAAGGATGATCTCGTGGAGGACCTGGAAGTCCGGACCGGCCGCAGCGAGCCGCCGCGCGGCGGCCAGCTCGGAATAATCGTCTTGCATGGTGCACTCGTCCGCCTTGAACCGTAACTCGGAACCGTAGCCCGGATGTCGCTGAAAGCGATATCCGGGCGACACACGCATCCCTCACTACTCCACCTTTATCACCAGCTTGAGCGACAGGGCGAGCGCCGCGGTGGCGAGCAGGATGCCTCCCATGACAAGGAGGCCGGTCTCGAACGAGCCAGTGAAATCACGCAGCCATCCCATCATGTAGGGGCCCGCAAACCCGCCAGCCGTGCCGATCGAATTGATGAACGCAAGGCCGGCGGCGGCGCCGATGCCGCTCAAGAACCGGGTCGGGATCGGCCAGAAGATCGAGCGCGCCGACGTGATGCCTACCAGCGCCACGGTCAGCGCCGTGAGCGCTACGAAGACGTTGCCGGATATCACCGAGGCGGCGAGCCCCACCGTTCCGACTCCACAGGCGATGGTGAGGTTGCCGATCTTCTTGCCGGTGCGATCGACGTGCCAGGACCACAGCAACATGCCGACGGAGGCGAAAATGTAGGGGACGGCCGACATGAAGCTCGATGTGAGGTTCGAGAGCCCGAAGCTCTTGATGATTTGCGGCAGGAAAATGCCGATTCCATAGGAGCCGAGCGTGAACCCGAACTGGATCACCGCCAGCATGATGACACGGACATCGCCGAGCGCCGCGAGCAGGCTGGACTTCGGCCGCTCGCGTCGCTCCGCGGCGAGCATGTCGCCGAGAATCTGCCGCTCTTGATCATTCAGCCAGGGCGCAGTCTGCGGCCCATCGGCAAGTACACGCAGCACCACAAAGCCTAGAACGACCGCAGGCAGGCCCTCGACGATGAAAATCCATTGCCATCCCTGCAGCCCCAGCACGCCGTTCATTTCCAGCAGCAACCCCGAGATCGGTCCGCCGACCACGGACGAAAGCGGGATTGCCACCAGAAACCACGCCAGCATGCGGGTACGATATTGGGTCGGGAACCAGGCCGCGAAATAATAGGCGACGCCCGGGAAGAACCCGGCTTCGGCTACACCTAATGCGAAGCGGGCGAGGTAATAGGAATTGGCGTCGTAGACCCAGGCAGTCGCGATCGACACTGCTCCCCATGTAATCATGATGCGCGCGATCCAGCGCCGCGCCCCAACCGCGTACAGCGCGAGATTCGACGGGATTTCCAGCAGCGTATATCCGAGAAAGAGGATTCCGCCGCCGAACCCGTATTGCGTCGCCGTCAGTCCGAGGTCCTTGTTCATGGTCAGCGACGCGACGCTGATGTTGGTGCGGTCGAGATAGTTGACCACGTAGACGACCGTCAGGAGCGGGACGAATCGCCAGGCAATCTTCTTCAGCACCGCTTCCTGCTGCGGGTCCATCAGTCCTCCCCTCTCGCCACCGACGCGTCTTGTCCGCGCGCGTGAGGGATATGACCTTGGAACGTTGCCCGGCACAAGCCTGCGCAGGCCCGCCGTCGGGGCGTCGTTGCGCCTCGCGATTTACGACTTGATGCGGGTTTTGCGCGGGGTGGCGCGCGGCAGCGCCGTGACCCGCATCGACAACACCGCGTCGATAAGCTCGCCCTGGGTCAGCCGGCCGTACATGAAGGGCTTGAGCCGGTCACCCATGCGCAACAGCGCGAAGCCGTAGGTGCACGACATCAGCGCGATCGTCGCCGCTTTGACGGCACCGTCGTCGGGATCGTCGAGCGTCGATGCGACGAGCCCCTCGAATACCTCATAGCATTCTCCGGCGGTCGCGATCAGCGCCGGGTCGGGCGGCCGCACGCTGAAAAGATCGGACGCGAACATCAGCCGGAACAACTGCGGCCGCTCGGCCGCGAAGGCGAGATAGACGCGGCCGGAGTCCGCGAGCCGCGCTTGCGGCGCCTTTCCGTCAGCCATCGCCTTGCGATAGATCGAGGTCAGCTCGGTAAAGCCATCGGCGGCAAGCGCCGCTAACAACGCGCGCCGGTCGGCGAAGTGGCGATAGGGTGCGGCGCGCGACACCCCGAGTGAGCCCGCAAGCTCGCGCAACGACAGGTTCTCGTAACCGCCGCGCTCGATCTCCGCCGCCGCCGCCTTGATGAGCGCCGCGCGCAGATCGCCATGGTGATAGGCCGAATCCCTGGTCATGGGATAATGTTGACACAGCTCACATTGTGATGCAATGTGAGCGTCGTCAACATCGAGGAGATCGCCATGAACGTCGTCACTGCCGTATTCGGAATACTGACGCTTGCCGCGACGCCCGCCCTCTCGGCAGGGTTCGAACAGGTCATGGTACCCGATCCCGACGGCTCGTCGATCGAAACCGGCATCTGGTATCCGAGCGACGCACCCGCCTCGCCACAGCGGCTCGGGCTTTACCAACAGACCGTAGCCGTCGGCGGAGCGGTCGCCGGGCGCGGCTTACCGCTGATCGTGATATCGCACGGCAGCGGCGGCTCGTTCGAAGGCCATTATGACACGGCGCTTGCTCTCGCCGAAGCCGGGTTCGTGGTCGCCGCCATCACCCATACGGGCGACAACTATCGGGATCACAGTGGCGCTACCCGCCTCGAAAACCGGCCGCGCCATATCAAGGTCCTGATCGACTATATGCTGGCGTCGTGGCCGCACCACGACACGCTCGATCCCTCCCGGATCGGCATGTTCGGATTTTCGGCCGGCGGCTTCACCACGCTGGCGGCGATCGGCGGGACCCCCGACCTGAGCACGGTCGGCCCCTACTGCGAAGCCCATCCGGACGAATGGTCATGCCGCCTGATCAAGGAGCACGGCGCGACCGACCGGCTGGCGAGCGCGCTGACCTGGGTTCATGACCCCCGCATTGCGGCGGCTGTAATCGCGTCCCCCGCGGTTGCCTATTCGTTTTCGGCCGAAGCGCTTTCCAGCGTCAAGGTGCCAATCCAGCTATGGCGCGGCGACAGCGACGAAATCCTCCCCCATCCCAACTACGCCCAGGCCGTCTACGATCGGCTGTCGGTGAAGCCCGAATATCATGTGGTGCCCAACGCCGGCCACTTCGCGTTCCTGGCGCCGTGCACGCCGGCGGCGTTGAGCTTCGCGCCGGACATATGCCACGACCCCGCGGGCTTCGACCGCGCGGCCTTCCATCGCGAACTCAATCCCGCGATCGTGGCCTTCTTCAAGGCCAAGCTGCCGCCGCGCTGAGGCTCCCTTCCCGCTGCGTCGGAAAATGTTCTAGCGTGCGCGCGCACTTTTTCCGACGCAAACGAGGACCCTATGGCCGCCAAGACGTTGACCTACCGCCTGCCGGTTTTGAACGAAGATAACCTCGATGACGATCAGCGAGCGCTGCTGGACTCCTTGCGGGCCGGTCCGCGCGGCGCCCGGGTCAAGCTTGGCGGTCCATTCGGCGTCTACATGCACGCGCCGCAATACGGCGAACTCACCCAGCGCCTGGGTGCCTTTGTGCGCTACAGCACCTCGATCGAGCCGCGGCTGTCGGAATTCGCCATCCTGTGCGTCGGTCGGATTCTGGCGCGCCCAATATGAATGGCACGCCCATGCGCCGATCGCCGAGAAGGCCGGCGTGAAGCCGGAGGCGATCCGCGACATCAAGGCGGGGCGGGCGCCCGTCAAGGCCGCCAAGGACGAGCGAGCGATCTGGGACTTCATCCAGGAACTCCACAAGCGGCGGCGCGTCGGCGAGCGCAACTACAAGCGCGTGCACGCCATCCTGGGCGATAAGGGCATGGTCGAACTCATCGGCATCGTCGGGTACTACACCGCGGTGTCCATGATCCTCGACGTGTTCAACGTGCCGCTGCCCGAGGGCGCCGCGCCCTATTTCGCCGAGCCGAAATAGTCCCCGTGCGGTGCGCTGAGGCTTCGCCGCACTCAACGACAAGGCGTGCGCGGACCTCGTCCCGCGAACGAGGCGAGGTGCGCGCTACCGGACGCGATCGCGCGGCGTCGGCCTCAGTGCTTCATGTTCGGCATGTTATGCATGTCGTGGGCAGCGGGTGTCGCACCGACGCCCTCGACCGCGAATTCGACATTGACCGTGCCGGCCTTCTCGAACGTCAGGGAAGCCGCGAACGGCTTGCCCTTTTCGACCGGCTGCTTGAGGTTCGTCAGCATGAGATGAAACGATTCCGGCTTGAGTTCGACGGTCTCGCCGGGCTTGATCTCCAGGCCGGCGCTGAGCGGGCGCATTTTCATCACGCCCTTGTCCATCGTCATTTCATGGACCTCAAGCTTGCCAGCGACCGGAGTCGAGCCACTCACCAGCCGATCCGGCTCGGTTCCGGTGTTCTTGATCGTCATGTAACCGGCCGCGACGGTCGCGCCCTTGGGAACGGCGCGCGACCACGGATTATCGACCTCGATAGCGCCCACCTTGTAGTCATTGGCGCTCGCGGGACCGGCCAAAGGACCCGCTATGAAACCAGCGAAGAGCGCAGTCGCGCTCACGGTAAGAATACCAAATTTTTTCATGGGAATGCCTCGCAAGATTGAGTGATGCCGGCGCACGCGCCGGCCGCTAACGGACTGCCGTTCAGGCGGCCGGCGGTGCACGCGACGGCGGCAGCAGGCGCTGGACCGTACGCGGCGCAACGTGCGGTGCGATACTGAGGCATGGCGGCGACGGCGGCGCCATGCCGAGAATGCTGAGGGCGACGCCCGCAAGCGCTGGCCCGCCGCACAGCAGCGGGCAGGAACCGCAATCCGAATGCGGCGATCCCGGCGGCGCGCGGTCCGGGGCGGAGGCGCAGATGCCCGGATCCGCCCACCCGGCCATGGCCAACGCGACAAAGCCTGGCAGCACCGCCTGAAGTGCAATCGCATAGGCAGCGACGAGGGCAATGACGCGGCGGCGCGAGAATAAGGTCACGAAATCGACTCTACTGCCGGATGGCGTTCACCGTCCATGGTTGATCGATGGCAACGCGGCGAAACCCGGCTGTCGCCAACGCAGGAATGTCGTACCGGAAACGCGGTCCGGGCGGATACCCGATCACGACAAAAACGGCAAATCGGCCAAATCGGCGGCGCGCGGCGCCCGGATCAGGCCACGCGCCGTCCGCCGTATTTATCGATCACACAAATGCCGGAACCGGGTGGGATTGTCATCGCCCTCGGCACACACTACGTGCTAGTATGCGAAGGGCACTTCTGATGGGGTCGTCGATCACGGCGTTACCCACGAGATCACCATGAAATCGCAAGAGCCCCATCGGGACGAGGACAAAGGCCGGGTGGTCATGTTCCGGCCGCGCGTCCCGCCTGCGCGCAACGACAACGTGCGACGGATCGACCCAAGGCGGTCGCCGGTCGAGGACGTTGGCAAATATGCGCGTGGAGACGACGACCACTATCGCCATCGCATGGTCAACAATGCGCTTGCCTTCGTGGTGCTGGTTGTAATCGTCTATTGCGGGGTCTGGCTCGCCAATACCATGGCGCAGATGCGCAAGGATCAGGATTGCGTCCTGACCGGGCGGACCAATTGCGCCCCGATCCAGATTCCCAACGATCGACGCTAACGATTTTGTTTTCGATCGGTTGGCTCATCTGGTCATCGCTCATATCGTCACGGTTCCGCCTTGCCCAACGAGTGGTGCGATCATAGGGTCGGCATCGATGCGATCGAAATGCGCTCCGGGATCAACTCAAAATCCCCGAAAAGCAAAATCGCCGGCGGCGGGAATGTCCCGCCACCGGCGATCCAAGATTAGCCTTTTCGTTCGACGCGCGGTGGTTAGGAACGCTTGAACGAATTGTAGACCTGTTTCACGAAATTTGTCGCGGCTTGGTCGTTTGCGGCCCAGGTCGTGTCGAGGTCGGCGAGCGGCTTCGCAGCGACCACTTCCGCCTCGCTCTTGCCTTCGTTGAACAGTTTCTCGACGCGCTCGCGCGCGGTCTTCACCATCGCATTGTAGGCGACGATGGACTCCTTGTTGCCAAGCGGACCATGGCCGACCACAACCTTGGTGTTGTCATTCGCGAGCTTCAGCCACGCGTCGGTCGCGCGGATCATGCCCCTGATGTCGCCGCCGTTGGCGAAATCGACCTGTTGGTAGCGATGGTTGTTGTTCATGACGTCGCCGGTGCAGAGCACATTGGCGTCGTCGAAGTACACGTAGGTATCGCCGTCGGTATGCGCATTGTAGACGTGGGTCAGCGTCGCCTTGCGGCCACCGACTTCGATGGTCTTGGAGCCGCCGACGTAGGTCTCCTTCGGTACAGCGTCGCCGGACACGGGCGCTGTCTTCTGGCCGCTGGTGCCGTTGGTGGTGCCGGCAAGGAGGCGGACCCGGATGTTATCCTGGGCGATGACGATGGCGCCGTCCTTCTGGAAGTTGGCATCGCCGCCGGTGTGGTCGCCGTGGAAGTGGGTGTTGATGATGTACTTGATCGGAAGCGGCGAGATCGCCTTGATAGCGGCCTTGATCTTGTCGGACAGCGGCGCGAACTGGGTGTCCACCATGATGATGCCGTCGGTGCCCACCGCGACGGTGATGTTGCCGCCCTGGCCTTCCAGCATATAAGTGTTGTGGCCGAGGTCGGTGGTCTTGATCTGGATCTTGTCCCAATCCGGCTGCTGTTGCGCGATTGCGGTGCCGGCGAACATCATGGTCGTGGCCGCGAGCGCGGCAAGTGTGGTTTTGTACATACTGTCGTCCTCCTTTGTATTTCGAATTCGATCATTCGAATCCGAGATTGGCGATTGCTGATTTGGATCTGGCGGCATAATCCGCCGGCAGGGTTTTCGCTGGTCGTACTTGCGTGAGTTCGTATTACGGGCGTTTGAACGAGTTATAGACCATGTGGACCCAGTTGTTCCCCTGGTCCTCGTTCGCCGCCCATTTGGCGTTGATATCCGCCAAAGTCTTGGGTGCCGGACCGGCTAACAGCGCCGACGCGGCGGCAAGCACCACGGGCGTGGTTCTATGCATTATCGAAGCTCCTCCTGCGGTGGTGAGCCGTTGATTCTCCCCGACGGATGACCCGACTTACGCGGGTTTTGTCAGCCGCCATTCCAAAATCGGCTCACCTTCCGGGCCGGACAATGCTCTTTTCTTGTGGCACCGGCAAGGCGGATCGCGCCGCCCGACTGCCCAAACTCGTTGCAACCTCGTTCCGCCTGTTTTGCCGACTTGCCGCTTAGTTCGGCCTTGCAGTGAAAGGCCAGTTGATTAGGCCGGCGCAAAACAAAGCCCACCACACCAGCACCGGCTGAAGGAGCAGCCGCGGTCCGTGGTACCACCAGTTGTCAGGCAACGGCGGCACGTGGATGCCGTCCAGGGCGTGCCTGATGTTCGCCGGAAACACGCACACCGCGTAGAGAGCCAGCATGACACCAGCGAGACGGCGCAGGCGTCGCGTCAGGAGCGCGATGCTGCCGGCGATCTCGCACAACCCGGTCACCAGCACGGTTTCCCGTGGGAGCGGAACCCAATTCGGCACAATCGGCAAGAATGCATCCGGCGCTGTGAGATGTACGATCCCGGCGGCGAGATAGAATGCCGCCATGGCCCAGCGCATGGCGGTGCGAGCGGTCGCATGGGAGCTTTGGCCTTCCTTCATCATTAATGCCCGCCGGTGGTGCCGACCCTCCTACAAGTTACGGGGAGCCGGCGGCTCGGGTTTCGCCCGTACCCAGCCGTGCCCTTTGCATCATTGAATTTATCTAAAATTCTCGTGCCGAACGCGCCGCTGGCCGGCCGGTAATTTGCGGATCATGACCGGCGATGCGGCCGCCAAGTTTCGACTATAATCCGGTCCAGACATTGCAACATCCGTTAACGAAGCCACACGGGGGAACGCCAATGAGCAAGCTGACGCGCCGCCGCTTTCTGCGCGCAACCGGCGGGACCGCAACCGGGATCGCGGCGTTCGGCATCCTGACGCGGCGTGGCGATGCCGCCGAATTCGAATTGAAATACGCCAACAACAACGTGGCGGCGCATCCGATGAACGTGCGGCTGCGCGAGGCCGCCGAGATCATTAAGCAGGAGTCCAGCGGCCGCATCGATATCCAAGTGTTTCCTAACAGTCAGCTCGGCGGCGACACCGATGTGCTGTCGCAATTGCGCACCGGCGCGATCCAGATGTTCAACCTGTCGGGCCTCATCCTGGCGATCTACGTGCCGGCCGCCTCCATCAACGGCATCGGCTTCGCTTTCAAGGATTACGGCCAGGTGTGGACGGCCATGGACGGCGCGCTCGGCGCCTACGTGCGCGGCGCCATCGGAAAGGCCGGCCTCCACGCCCTCGACACCATGTGGGACAATGGCTACCGCCAGGTCACCAGTAGCACCCACCCGATCAACGGACCCGACGACCTCAAGGGGTTCAAGATCAGGGTGCCGGTCAGCCCGCTGTGGACCTCCATGTTCAAGGCGCTGGGCGCCTCGCCCACCAGCATCAACATCAACGAGGTCTATTCGGCGCTGCAGACCAGGATCGTAGAGGGCCAGGAGAACCCGCTCTCGCTCATCAGCCTGTTCAAGTTCTACGAGGTGCAGAAGTACGTCTCGCTCACCAATCACATGTGGGACGGGTTTTGGACGCTGGTCAACGCCCGGGCCTGGGCCGCTCTGTCCAATAATCTGCAGGACATCGTGGCGCACAACATCAATGGGGCCGCGCTCAAGGAGCGCGACGACGTCCGGCAGCTCAACGACAGCCTCCAGGCGGAACTCGCCCAGAGGGGCATGGCGTTCAACCAGACCGATACCGACAGATTTCGCGCCGCCATGCGCGCCGCCGGATTTTATGCGGAGTGGAAACAGAAATACGGCGCCGAGGCGTGGGTTGTCCTGGAGAAGCAGGTCGGATTGCTGGGATAGAGGCAGCGGAATTGATGCGACGGGCAAACAGCCGCAGCCTTCTTTCACCGGCGCGGCCGAACTGGTAGTTTGTTGCCGGAGCTGCAGGCGGGACGTGCCGAAGTCTTGGAATTCGAAGTGTCTTGCTTCCCGAAAGGCAGCGTCGGTGCCCGCGGCGGGCACACCACCACCATCGGAAATCAAGTGCCGCGATGCGATCGCGGTTGAATGTCAGACCTGCGTGCACCGCGCACGAACCACAAACCAGCGATCAACGGGGAGTATGGGCATGCTTTACCGAACGCTCTTTGGAACCGTCGCACTCATAACGTCATTGTGCCTAAGTCCGGGTGGCGGCGCCCGGGCGCAGGACCTTTCGAAGTATCCTGACTGGTCCGGCCAATGGAAGACGGCAATGAGCGACCCACTGGCGCGCGTCGCCTTCGGTGGCCAATGGGATCCTGATAAGCGGGGCGGCCTAGCCCAACAGGCCCCGCTGACACCCGAGTATCAGGCTCGCTTCGACGCTAATCTCGCGGATATAGCCGCTGGTGGACCTGGAGATGACAGACACGGATATTGCCTCCCACTCGGCATGCCGCGAATGATGACGGTTATTTATCCTATGGAAATTGTCGTCACGCCGAAGACCACCTACATTTTGCAGGACAATAGCGAGCCGCGCCGTATTTTCACCGATGGACGGGCATGGCCCAGCGATATCGAACCATCCTTCGCCGGCCTTTCTATCGGGAAGTGGGTCGATGAGGACGCGAACGGCCAGTATGCTACGCTTGAAGTCGAAACCCGTGGTCTTGCAGGTCCCCGCACCTTCGAAGGCAGCGGTATTCGCTTGCACGATGACAACCAAACCATTGTCAAGGAACGACTCTATGTCGACAAAGCAGACAAAAATGCTCTTCTCGATGAGATTACGACGTTCGACCATGCATTGACGCGCCCGTGGACGGTCATCAAAAAATACGCTCGCAACTCCAATCCAACTCCGATTTGGCACTTTAACGAATGTTCGGAGAATAATCCTCTCGTTCGTATTGGCAACGAAGGTTACTACGTGAATGGCGAAGGCTTTTTGATGCCGACCAAGAAAGGCCAGCAGCCGCCGGATTTGCGCTATTTCAAATCGGCCGGGAAATAGCAAACAATATCGACACGAACGGAGCAGCGGACAATCCGGGGGCGCACGGCACTGATGTGCCGTGGACCGGTCGAAACCTGCATCGCCGCCGCTCGCCTGATTATGGCAACGCGAACGCAAAGATCGAGTTGTGCCGGCGCACCGCCGGCGGCATCGTATCCTTGGTCAGGCCGAGCGGCCCCGCGGTAACCGACTGCCCCTCGCCGGTGAACACCATGATGTATTGCTTGCCGTTCACCGCATAGCTGATGGTGCTGTTCATCACCATTCCGGCCACCACGGTTTCCCACAGGACCTTGCCGTCATCGGCGTCGAATGCACGGAAGCGGCGGTTCTGGTCGCCCCAGAATACCAAGTCGCCGGCGGTCGCGAGCGCGGAACCGCTGCTCGCCTGGGGCTGCGAATAGATCACCTTCATCTCGCCGGTCGTGAGGTCGATCCGGCCGATGTTCATGTATTTCTTTGGATCGGAGCTCGGGCGCATGATGCCGGACCGCGGCCCCCAGCCGGCCGGATTCTTGGCGTTGGCGGTCATCGACAGGCACTGGTCCTGGAACGGCACGTAGAGCGCATTCTTCCCTGGGTGATAGGCGATCGCCCACAGACCGCGGGTATTGTGGTAGCAGCCGATGATGGTGTCGCCGTCCTTCTTGAAAAGCTTGTCGGAGTTGACGCGGGTCTGGCCGGTTTTCAAGTCGATGCTGTTCATGTTGATGTTGGGATCGTCGTAGGGAAACGGGCGCGCCCAAAGAAACTCGCCGGTCGCCTGCTCGAGGGCGAACATGCCGCCGCCCTCCGCGACCGTTACCACGATGTCGCGTTCCTGGTCCGGCGCGAGGCTTGAACTGATCCATTTGACGTAGCGGGGATCGGGGCTGACCCGGGTATGGATGAGCATGCGCTCGTGATTGTGATCCGCGTCCCAATCGTCGCCGGGAAGCTCCTGGTAATACCATTTGAGCTTGCCGGTCTCGACGTCGAGCGCAACGGTCGAATTGCTGTAGAGGTTCGCCGGCGCCGTCATCGAGACGGCGTCGGCGCTGCCGTGCCGCGTCAGTCGCGTATAGGGGTTCGGATTGGCAATACCCCAATAGAGCACCTTGCGCTTGGGATCGTATGAGCCTGGCAGGCCCCACGGGCCTGCCGCGCGCTGCTCCACCGGCATGTTGGCCCAGGTGTCGCCGCCCGGCTCGCCCGGCGCGGCGGTGACGTAGAATTTCCATACCTCGTGGCCGGTCTTGGCGTCGTGGGCCGCGATGAAGCAGTTTTCGCGCTTGCTCTGTTCGCAAGTGCGGTTCGAGATCACCTTGCCGTCCGCGACGAGAACTCCGCCCGCCGTCTGGCCGCCATTGTCGACCTTAGTTTCCCAACGGACCTTGCCGGTCTGCGCGTCGAGCGCAACCAAGAAGCCGTCCGGCGCCGCGAAGTAGATCATGTCTTCGTAGATGCCGAGGCTTTTGTTGCGCGCTCCCGTTGCCGAGACGCCGCGCGGATATTCGCGTTGGTATTCCCAGATCAGGTCGCCGTTAGTGGCGTCGACCGCCTGGATGGTGGCGCCGGGCGCATACAGGTACATCACGCCGCGATACACGATCGGCGTCGACTCCTGGGTGCCGTTGGGCAGGCCGCGCGACCACGCCATGCGCAGTTGGCGGACGTTGCTCTTGTTGATCTGGTCGAGGGGACTGAAGCGCTGATCGTCGAAAGTGCGGTTGATCATCAGCCAATCGGCCGGATCCGGATTGGCGAGGATCGAGGGCGTGACCGGAACGAATGTTTGCGCCAAAGCGCCGGAAGCCATCAACGGCACGCAGGCACTTACCACCATCGCGGCGACGCAACACGGCGTTCGCTTCATGTTTTCCTCCCTGTTTTCTTCAGCGCGATCGGCCGCAAGGGTGACGAGCTTTGCGAGCGAGGCGCTGTACGACCCGCGGTGTATACTCATTTTTTCGGCGCGGCAGAAGGGGCGGTCGGATCGGCCCAAAGTTACTGCGCGGCCGATGCCCACGATGGGATCGAATTCGGAATGGGACGACTTACCGAGGGCGGCGACAGCGCGAAAATCTCCGCCTCGGTGCAGAGCACGGCGACCGCCACGAACGCCCCTGCCCGCTTCGCGCGGCTCGACCGCCTGCTCGCGATCGCGACCGAAGTGCCCGCCGCCATTCTGGTCGCCGTCGAAATCCTCGTGCTGCTGGCCGGCGTCGTTTCGCGCTACGCCTTCGGGTCGCCGCTGACGTGGTCGGACGAACTCGCGTCGATCCTGTTCCTGTGGCTCGCCATGCTCGGCGCGGTCATCGCGCTGCGGCGCGCCGAGCACATGCGGCTGATGTACGTGGTCGGGCTCGTGCCGCCGCGCTGGCGGCCGGGTCTTGACGCGTTTGCCGCCATGGTGGTGGCGGCGTTCCTCATTGCCATCATTCCGCCGGCGCGCGAATATGTGGAATTGCAATGGTTCATCACCACGCCGGCTCTCGAAATTCACGATGGCTACCGGGTCGCCGCGATCGAATTCGGCGCCGTCCTGATGCTGGTGATCGTGGTGGCACGGCTCATCGAGCGCGCGACGCTTGCCGGCGCCGTCGCGGCATTTGCGGCCATCGTGGCAATTGCGCTTGCGCTGTGGCTGGCGCGGCCGGCGCTCGCCGCGATCGGCAACTTCAATCTGGTGATCTTCTTCGTCGTCATCGTAGCCATGTGCGTCGCGCTGGGTGTTCCGATCGCGTTCTCGTTCGGCATCGCGACGGTGTCCTACCTTGCCCTGACAACGCGGGTTCCGCTCACCATCGTGGCAAGCCGCATCGACGAAGGCACATCTAACCTCATTCTGTTGTCGGTACCGTTGTTCGTGTTCCTCGGCCTCCTCATCGAGATGGCCGGGCTCGCCCGCGTGCTGGTGGATTTCATGGCAGCGCTAATCGGGCACGTGCGCGGCGGGCTGTCATATGTGCTGCTCGGCGCTATGTATCTGGTATCCGGAATATCGGGCTCGAAGGCGGCCGACATGGCCGCCGTCGCCCCGGTGCTGTTTCCGGAGATGCGCCAGCGCGGCGCCAAGCCGGGCGAGCTTGTGGCCCTGCTCGCGGCTTCGGGAGCCATGACGGAGACCATCCCGCCAAGCCTCGTGCTAATAACCATCGGCTCGGTGGCCGGCGTCTCGATCCAGGGCCTGTTCACCGGCGGGCTACTTCCGGCGCTGGTGGCGGCAGTCGCTCTCGTCGCGGTCTGCCGGCTGCGGTCGCGCGGCGAAAACCGTGCCGGCATCAGCCGCGTACCGTTGCGCCAGGCCGCAATCAGTTTCGTGGTGGCGCTGCCGGCGCTGGCGCTGCCGTTTCTGATCCGTACCGCCGTGGTCGAGGGCGTCGCCACTGCGACGGAGGTATCCACGCTCGGCGTCGTCTACACCGCCGTGGCCGGACTGTTCGTCTACCGTCAATTCGACTGGCGGCGGCTTTACCCGATGCTGATCGAGACCGCCTCGCTGTCCGGCGCCATCCTGTTCATCATCGGCACCGCGACCGCGATGGCCTGGGCACTTACCCAATCAGGCTTCTCGCGGCAGCTCGTATCCATCATGGAAGGAATGCCGGGCGGCCAACTCGGCTTCCTCGGCGTCACCATCGTGGTGTTCGCCATTTTGGGCAGCGTGCTCGAAGGCATTCCGGCGATTGTGCTATTCGGCCCGCTACTGTTTCCGGCGGCCCGCGCGCTCGGCGTCAACGACGTGCACTATGCCATGGTGGTGATCCTCGCCATGGGCATCGGATTGTTCGCCCCGCCGTTCGGTGTCGGCTTCTACGCCGCGTGCGCGATCGGCCGCGTTTCGCCCGATGAAGCGATGGGCCGGGTGTGGCCTTATCTCGCCGCAGTGCTTGCGGCGCTCATCCTGGTTGCGTTCGTTCCGTGGCTGTCAACCGGATTTTTGTAACAAATGCCTTGGCATCGCCGCATTTGCTTCATCCAGTGAGCTAAGCAAGGGGCGGGGGTGCCGGCGGGGGATCGGCGGTTAACTCCATTCTAACCTTCACGCAATATGACGGGAATCGTGACGTTTGTAACGATTGGCCGCTCTGCTGCGTGACGGTGCGAGGCCCGTGACAACCGTCCCCATCGGACGACTGCACAGGGTTGGGAATGAGAGATTTTCTCCCCGCGAAATCGACTGATTGGACCTCCGGCTGCGTCATTCTCATGGCGGTGCTGGTATGTGGCGTGCTGGCGGTTGTGGTCGCGCTGCCGTTTGCGCAGTCGAACCCGTTTCCGACACCGAAGCAGGGCGAGTGGGTCCTGCAGGCCCCTCGAGAAGCCCCACCTTCCGACATCGCGTCACCCGCAACGACCGTCGCCATGGTGGTGCCGGACGCGGAATCGGTATCGCCGGCCACGCAGCCGGTGGAACCACCGTCAAGGGAAGCCGCGCCAATCAGGACGGCGAGCCTCGCGGTTCCGCAGGCCGCCGCTGAACCCGTCCGCATGGCATTCACCGCGCGGTGGGACATCGCCGTTCCGGTCTGGGCCCAGGCGCGGACAATCGAAGTCCCGGCAGAAGCGACCCGATTGGCGCCCACGGAGCGCGCTGAGACGGCAACGCCCAAGCACCGCGGCGGTATGATGGAGACGGTCGATCATTATTTGTGGGATGTTTACCAGCGGTTGACCACAAAGTCCGATTCCTCGGGCGATTTCACCTGGAAGGACCCGGCTGCCGCAAAGCACCGCGGCATGTCGCTCCAGGATTACGTGATCGGTGGCATGGACCCCGACTTCCGCGAGCAGCTCTACCACGCCGGCCAGGCGATGGACGCTGGCGGTATCAAGTGGTCGATGCTGAGCGCGTTCCGCGACGACTACCGCCAGGGTCTCGCCTCGGGCTACAAGGCGCATGGCGGCAATTCGCAGCATGGCGGCAGCAACGCCACGGGCGGCTACGGCCATGGCCGTGCCATCGACATCAGCACCGCCGAGGGCGAAGCGTCGGCGGTGTGGCATTGGATCGACGCTCACGGCAAGACGTACGGGCTGCGACGCCCTATGCCCGGAGCGGATCCGGCGCACATCCAGCCGCAAAACAAGGTTGCTTTCCACGATCTCGCACATCAATTGCGCGAGGCCCGGCTCAAGCTCTCCAACGAGCTGAACGTTGCCGGAGTAGAACCGCCGGTGGGCAAGACGAAAGTCGCCGCGCGGTCGAGTCACACGAATTGAGTAGGCGCTACGGGGCTGCCTGCACCAGCCTCGGAAATTACAATCTTCGGCACGCGGGTGACCAGCTTCCGCACGCCGAACATGGCACCGTAGTACGGTCAGGCGCGGGTCTCGATACGGCCGGTCGCGTCCCGATGAAGTGCGTCGGCGGCTATCGGACCGCGGCACTGCCAGCTATTTGTGATGATCGTGAGGATGGTCGCGATCGTGATGGTCATGACCATGATGCTGGTGATCGTGATGGTGCCCATGATCGTGGTTATGATCGTGATCATGGTGATGGTCGTGATGATGATGACCTTGGGCGTCATCGTCAGGCTCAAACGGCGCCGACATCTTCATCGACGTGATCCCCTGCTCCGCGAGCAGGGCTTCAAGTTCGGGCGTACCCAGTACGCGGATGCGATTGGCGAGGATGTGCACCGGAACATGGCGATTGCCGAGCAGCCACACCAGCCGGGCCGCTTTGGCGAAATCCTTCTCACGCACCTCCAGCAGCGGTTCCGCATCGGCCACCACTTCGGCGAGAGTGCCGTCGTCGAGCAGGAGGACGTCGTCGGTGCGCAGCCGCGGAGCGCTCGGAAAATCGAACTCGATGCAGGTCCCCTTGCCGCCGAACACGAAGCCCTGCTGCTTGCAGCGGTCGGCAAATTTCAACAGCACGGTATCGACGATCTCGCCGCGAGGTTCGCCAGTTAAGAGGATTCTCTGTGCGCGCGGCATGGGTATCCTTCCGTGGAGACAGGCAATCAGTGGCGCGTCGGCTGGTCGTCGTCGCTATCGAGCGGCAGCACCGGCTTGTCGGGCGCCAAAGCGCCGGTTTCGGTGGACCGATCGACGAGCCGGTCCGACGGTTTCGCGGAATCCGCGACACGAGCCTTCGCTTCGGCGTCGCGGCGAATATAATTTCGATAGGACAGCAGGCCCAATGGCAGGGAGGCGAGATACATCGCTGAGCCGATGGTGAGCACCTCGAACGGATAGGCAATCAGCAGCGCAAAAAACAGGACGACGCCGACGAACACCGGAAGGACCAGGTCGGGCGGCACGCGGGTGCCGACCCGCTTGCCGGAAAACACCGGCAGGCGGGACACCATCAGGAAGGCGATCGCGAGCGTATAGACGAGCGTCACCGGCGCAACGAATCCGAGCCGCGGCAGTCCGAGGAACTGGACATAGACCGGCAGCAGCACCGTGATAGCGCCGGCCGGAGCCGGGATCCCGGTGAAGAAGTTGCCGGCCCAGGGCGGGCGATTGGGATCGTCGATCATCACGTTGAAGCGAGCGAGCCGCAGCCCGCCCGCAATCGCGAACACCATGGCGGCGATCCAGCCCGCCGATTTGATTTCGTGCAGACCCCAGAAATAAAGCGTCACGCACGGCGCAACGCCGAAATTGACGAAGTCGGCGAGGCTGTCGAGTTCGGCGCCGAAGCGCGAGGTTCCCTTGAGCAGCCGCGCCACCCGCCCGTCGATGCCGTCCAGCACGGCGGCAAACACGATGGCATAGATCGCCCATTCGAGCGTACCCTCCGCAGCGAGACGAATCGCGGTCAGCCCCGCGCAAAGCGCCAGCAGCGTGATGATGTTCGGCACCAGAGTGCGCACTGGGATGGTGCGGAACCGGCGACGACGGGGCGCCAAGTTTTCATGTTCAAAGGGGGAAAACGGAGAATAGGGCATCGGCGCAATATAATGGTTCGCGCCGGGATGTCACAGCAACATCGGTGCCTGTCGCTGCCTCGCGGCGGATGATTGCAACCCTGCCGGACCACGCCCTGCGAGCGTTTTACAAATTGCCCCCATTAAGATACCTTTCTTGCAGATCGGCGTTTTTTCCTGTTAGCCTTCATGCGGGGTTGCCTTGCGAGAGCCCAAGGCGTACCCAATGGTGGCTAATGTCGGTAGCGTATATGCGTATACTGAGGGGTGTCTGGCCCCGGGCGGGTAGCCGCGTCAGGCTATCTGGAACACAGGCGTTACGCTCGTAAATGGCTCGTATCGCACCGTCGAAAGCAGCCTACGGCAATATGTGGGCCCAGATCGGTATCAGCGCATGCGTGCTGCTGCTGCCGCCGATCGCGGTTGGGGCGGCCGTCTACGTGATGTTTCCGATACGTGACGATGGCGCGGCGCCGCCGCGCACCGTCGTGGCGGACATCCGGCCCGCAATTGGGGCGCCGTCGCCTGCCACTCCGACAACAGGCTCCATCGCCCCGACTACCGGCGCGTATTCGCTCGCGAGCGCCCGCCAGGAATCCGTGGTCAAGGAACCCGTCGTCAAGGCACCCTTGGTCAAGGAACGCGTCGTCAAAGAACCCGTCGCCAAGGCGCTCGTGGTCAAGGAACGCGTCGTTAAAGAACCGGTCGTAAAAGAACCGGTCGTCAAGGAACCTCTCGTCAAAGAGCCTATCGTCGAGGAGCCCCTCGTCAATGAGTTCGAGCGGCAAAGACGAGGCGCGTGTCTTAAGCCCGCGACCGGTCCATGTCACGGTCGTGGTTGCTCCACCGGCTGCGGGCACCGAAGGCATGGCGCCTGCGCAACCGACGTCTCCGGCAGCGCCTCCGATCGCGTTACCGTGGGCCGACATGGTAGCGGTGCCGGACCCCCTGGCGCTGTCACCCGTAGCAGCGGTGGCGCCGGAAGAGCGCACCGATCAACCGCAGCAGCGCGCCACGATCCAGGCTGAACCGCCGTCGGGACCGCGCGCGAGTCGGGCTACTGCGCCAAGGCGATATCGCTTCGCCCATGTTGGGCGCCTCGCCAAGCGCGGCGGCGCTGGCAACTACGCCCAAGCACCCCGCGTCGACGGATCGCCCAAGCACGCATCTTGGATGCAGAGTTTGTGGCAGCGCCGATAAGGCAGCAACCGGCCGCCGCGTAACCCGCAGCGCTGTTGACGCCTGACTTGCCGCCCCGTCCCAGCATGCCGCGACGTTCCAGGCGACCCTTCCGTTTGTCGGCGCAAAAGGTGTATCTTCCACGCGCTCGCGGAAACCGGCGGCGGCGCATCGCCGGAAGCGAGAGCCCCAAAAAGGGCGTCGGGGGAAGGCCATGTTCTGCCGAGCCGGAATTGGTGCAACTTTGTTGGCTGCGTTATGCGCGACGATTGTCGGCGCGCAAGCTCACGATGAGTTGAAATATCCCGACTGGGCTGGCAAGTGGGCGCGAGTTGAGGGCGGACCGCCGCGTTATGACCCAAGCAAGGCGCGCGGCCGCGCCCAGGAGCCGCCGCTGACGCCGGAATTTCAGGCAATCTTCGAGAAGAGTTTTGCGGCGCAGGCTGCGGGTGGCCAGGGCAATGACACGACCTACCAGTGCATTCCGGTCGGCATGCCACGGCAGATGACGTCGGGTTTTCCGATCGAAATCGTGATCACCGCGAAGGCTATCTACATCCTTTATGAATTGAGCTTCAGCACCACGCGGCGCATCTTCACCGACGGGCGCGACTGGCCCAAAGAGGAGGAGCCGAATTTCTCCGGATATTCAATCGGCAAGTGGATCGATACCGACGGTGACGGCCGTTACGATACTCTCGAAATCGAGACCCGCAATATTAAGGGTCCCCGCCAGTTCGACAATTCGGGAATTCCGATGCATCCCGACAATGCGACAGTGGTGAAGGAGCGGATTTTCGGCGACAAGACCAATCCTAATGTTTTGCACAATGAACTCACGACCTACGATCATGCTTTGACTCGGCCGTGGACAGTGATGAAGAACTACCGCCGCGACCGCGATGAAACCTTCCCGGAGGACAATTGCTCCGAGAACAACAATCACGTCGAGATCGCCGGAGAGGGCTACTTCCTCAGCAGCGACGGCTACCTGATGCCGACCAAGAAGGGACAGGCGCCGCCCGACCTGCGCTATTTCAAGCAGAGATAACCCGGACGGAGCGTTTCCGGGGTTTCACCGAGTGAAGTGCCCGGATTGCAACGCGCTCCATCCGGGCTGACACGATCAAGCCGCACATAAGCGGCGTTCACAGGGGAGCAAACGATGTTCGATCGAAGCACGCGACGTGCGGCGTCTGTCATGGCGGCGCTGATGGTCACCTTGACGGCCGCCGCGGCCGCGGAAGACGCAAAATATCCGGATTGGAAAGGACAGTGGCTTCGGCAGCGCGTTCCCGGCGTCGCCGGTCAGCCGTCCTTCGATCCGAACAAACCGTGGGGCAAGGGCCAGGAGGCACCGCTGACCCCGGAATATCAGGCGATCCTGGAGACCAACCTCAAGTCCCAGGAAGACGGCGCCTTCTTCGACTGGCGCGGTGTTTCCTGTCTCGGTTTCGGCATGCCGCTCATCACCTACGGGTTTCAGCCGACGGAGTTCATCATCACGCCGGAAACCACCTATGTGTTGGTCGACTGGGTCGAACATACCCGGCGCATCTATACGGATGGCCGCGACTGGCCCAAGGATCTTGAACCGACGCTGGTCGGCTATTCCATCGGCAAGTGGATCGACGAGAATGGCGACGGCCGCTATGACGTGCTCGAAGTCGAGACACGCGGCCCCTTCAAGGGACCTCGCCACTACGACGCCGCAGGTGTGCCGCTGCATCATGACAACCAGTCGATCTTCAAGGAGCGCATCTATCGCGACAAGACCGACAAGAAAATCCTGCACGACCAGATCACCGTGATCGATCATGCCCTGACGCGGCCGTGGACAGTGACCAGGAATCTCGTCCTCAATCCCGATCCGCGCCCGGCCTGGGACGAATTCGTCTGCGCCGAAGGCAACTCTCACGTGAAAATCGGCAGGGAGAACTACTTCCTGAGCGCCGGCGGCCTGCTCATGCCGGCGCACAAGAACCAGGAGCCCCCCGATCTGCGCTTCTTCAAACAGACGCGGAAGTGACGCCGCAGTAGCGCGGCGGCGACAATGCACGACGGGCAGCGTCCCCGTCGCAAGCTGGAGGAACTTCATGAACCGCTTCGTAGCCGTGTCGCTTGCCGTATCGTCGGCGGTCATCGCCTGCCTGTTCGCGCCGGCCTTCGCCCAGGAGGAAACTGCAGCGGTCCCGATCGAAAGGGCACCCTTCCATCTCCCCGTGTTCAAGAACGAATACGTGACGCTGCTCAAGATCGACGTGCCGCCGCATCACAACACCGGCTTCCATACCCACACCACCGACAGCGTATCGGTGAACATTGAAGATGCCGACATGGCGAACCAGCTGCCTGGCGAGAAGCAGACCCCGCCGCAACATTCCAAGCGCGGCCAGGCGAATTTCACTGCCTATTCCAAAGGACCGCCGCGCACCCATAAGGCCTCGAACGTGGGCGAGACGCCGTTCCACAATGTCTCGTTCATGTTCAACAGCCCGCGGCCAGGCGGGTTCACGCCATCGACACGCACAGCCACCGGCTACACCCAGATCATGGACAACGAGCGGGTGCGCGGCTGGCGTCTCGTGCTGGCGCCCGGGGAAACCGCCGGCGCCATCACCCAGACTGCGCCTGGCCTACGCGTTGTCCTCGACGGCGGCGAGATCGCCGAACAGGTTCCCGGCCAGCCCGATCGCGGCATGGACCTGCGAATGGGCGAGTTCTACTGGCAGGATTCCGGCACGACACGCGCGGTGCGCAACGCCGGAGCGACTCGGCTGGAGCTCATCGAGTTCGAGTTGAAGTGACGGTCCGCACGCGCCGCGGTCTAAGCCTACGCCACACCTGCCGTCGCCGACGCCTTGAGCCGCGTGCGCATCTCGTCGGTCACCTTGTCGCAACGATCGATGCGGACGTCGTTATGGCTCAACGCATATTTGACGAAGCCCTCCAGCGCCTTCAGCCGCGACGGTTGCCCGGTGAGTTGGGGGTGCATCGCGACCATCATCATGCTGTGCGGTTCAGTGTGGAGCACGTCGAATTCGCTCATCCACGTCTGCATTACCGCCGCCGGGTCGCCCAGGCTTCGGCCCCCCAGCACGCCGGGGTGGTAGAGATAATAGGCGGCATCATCCATCACCCAGCGCCAACACAGCTCCACCACATCGGTCTGCTGGGCATCGATGGTCAGTAGATACGGCGAGTTGCTGTCGGCGAAATTGGACGTATAGCTGAATCCATATTCCTTGATGAGCTTCAGCGTCGTCGGCGTGACTTCGCCGACCGGCGAGCGGTATCCACGCGGCGCGTAGCCGGTGGCACGCTTGATCGCCTGAAAGCCACGCTCCATCTCTTCACGTTCCTGGTCCGGCGTGAGCTTGGTGACCCAGGCGTGGGTATAGCTGTGGTGAGCAATCTCGTGTCCGTCTTTGAGTAGCGCTTCGACCACCTGAGGACGCTGCTCGACCACCAGTCCCGGAATGAAGAAGGTCGTGTGGATGTTGTAGCGGCGCAGCATCTCCATGATCCGCCAAACCCCGGTCTTCCAACCATAGGCACCTTGGGACATCAGAACAGGTCGCGCCGCAAGAGCCGGATCCCGTGCCGTCCACATGGTTTCGGCGTCGATGTCGAAGGTCAGAAACAGCGGGAAGCCACGTGTATTTGCGGGCATGTTTTTCACCTTTCGTCAGCGTCAGTCGTCAGCTCAGAGGGTACCAAGGTAAGAGTCCCGCACCCGGGAGTCGCGCATCAAATCCCGACTCGATCCGTGCAGCACGACCTCGCCGTTCTCCAACACGTAGGTCGTATGAGAGAGCGGAAGCGTGCGATAGGCGTTCTGCTCGACCAGAAGGATGGTGAGCCCAAGCGCGTTGATCTGCTGCAGGGTCGCCAGCACACGATCGACCATCATCGGCGCCAGTCCAAGGCTTGGCTCGTCGAGCAGCAGAAGCCGCGGTCGCGACATGAGCCCGCGGCCAATCGCCAGCATCTGCTGCTGCCCGCCGCTCAGCATCGCGGCCTGCGCGTACCGCCGCGGCAGGAGTTCGGGAAACAAGGCGAAGACCTGATCGCGCTCTTTCAATGCGGTGCGCCCCATCCCCCGGGTGTAGGCGCCGAGCAACAAATTCTCGTCCACCGTCATCGCGGGAAACAGCTGCCGATGCTCCGGTACCAGCGAAATGCCGCGTTTCACGATCTCGGCGGCACTTCGGCCGGAAATGCGGCGCCCTTCGAACGTGACGGACCCGGATCGCAGCTTGAGCAGGCCCGCGATCGCATTCAACGTTGTCGTCTTACCGGCGCCGTTCGCCCCCAGCAACGTCACGATCTTGCCCTCGGGGACCTCGAGGGAGCAATCCCGCACGGCTGTAACGTTGCCATAAGCAACCGAGAGGCCGCTAACCGTCAGCATAGTCGTTTGCCTTGCCGAGATAGGCCTCGATCACCTTCGGATCGGCCACGATGGCGCCCGGCAGTCCGTCAGCGATCTTGACGCCGTGGTCGAGCACAATGATGCGGTCGGACAGATCGAGCACCAGCTTCATGGTGTGGGCGACGAGCAGAATGGTGATATTGCTCTGGCTTCTGATGATCCGGATGACCTCGGCAAGCCGGGCGATTTCCGCCGTGCTCAATCCGGCTGACGGCTCGTCGAGCAGCAGGAGTTTGGGCTCAGCCACCAAGCAGCGCGCAATTTCGAGGAGGCGTTGATGTCCGAACGACAAAGCGCCGGCCGCAACGGCGGCAAGGTGGCCAACGCCGAGAAATTCCAAGGCTTCGAGCGCACGCCGGCGAACCGCACGCTCCTCGAGCATGGCGGCCGGCAGCGCCAGGACGGACGACACCAGCGACGAACGGAAGCGGCAATGCGCGCCGAGCATCACGTTGTCGAGAACCGACAATTCCTTGAGAACCAGAAGGTTCTGAAATGTCCGCGCAATGCCGATCCCGGCGAGGTCGTGCGGCGCGCAGGCAAACAGGTTCTTTCCGAACACCTGCGCCCGCCCTTGCTGCGGCTGATAAAGCCGGGTGAGGACGTTAAAGAGACTGGTCTTCCCGGCCCCATTGGGTCCGATGATAGCAAGCAGCTCGCCTTGCGCTACCTCCACGGTGACGTTGGACAACACCGCATTGCCACCGAACGACAGGCAGATGTCGTGAACGCTCAGCGCAGCGTCGGTGTCTGGCATTGTCGGAGGCGCTGTCATGGCGCAGTGCTTCCGCGGGCGTGCACCGCCCAGCGCTGCGCAAGTCCGACGAGACCGCCCGGCATCAACACCAGGAAGGCGAGTAGCGTGACGCCGGTCAGAACTTCCCGGTATTCGGCGAACGAGCGCAGGAACTCGGGCAGCAGCGTCAACAGGAGGGCCCCAATCAAGGGGCCGCTTAGGGTGCCGATCCCGCCAATCACGCTCATGGCCACATAACTCATCGATACGCCGAACGTGAAAGCATCGGGATTGACGAACCCCGAGACCGCTGCGTAGAGGCCGCCCGCAATGCCGCCGTAGAACGCCGAAACGCCGAACGCGATCGTCTTATAGCGACTAAGCGGAACACCTGCTGATTGGGCCGCAATCGCACTTTCCCGAATGGCCATAAAGGCGCGCCCCATCCGGGTCCGGCGGATATTCCACGACATCCAGAACAGCGCCGCACAGACCAGGCCGCACACCACCATCAAGCTCTCCGATGTGGCGTCGAACCCGAGAAAAGCGATCGGCGGCACCGTCATGCCGTTTGGTCCACGTGTCAGGTCGATCCAGTTGATGGCAAGGTATTGCACCGCCTGTCCGAACCCGAACGTCACCATCGCGATATAGAGCGGGGTCAGCCGCAACGCTGGAAGTCCGATCATCACGCCAACAGCCGCCGCCAGCAAACCACTTGCTGGCAGCGCGACCAGGTAGGGTACGTCCCAATGCGTCATCATCAGCGTCGTCGCATAGGCGGATATCGCCCCAAATCCGGCGTGCCCGATCGAGACCAGGCCGGCAAATCCCATCGCGATGTTCACCCCCATGGCGGCGATCGCGTTGAGCATGACAAGTTCGGCGACAAAGCGGGTGTAATCGCTCCCCAGGATGAGGACCAAGACAAAGATGATCGCCACGGTTGCGAGCGCGATGGTCGTGGAAATGCGATGCCCCGTCAGCCCGTCGCCGAGTGTTGCCTTCGCGGTCGAATTGAGCGCGCCCGTCACATTACACTCAACTCAAGGCCGCTTGGCCAAACAAACCCGACGGTCGCACCAGCAGCAACAGGATCAGCAGGCCGAAAACCAGGACATCCTTGAACGCGCTGGTCACGTAAACCCCGATCAGGTTTTCCGCCAAGGCGAGCAGAAGCCCGCCAACGACGGCGCCGGGCAGGCTTGAGAAGCCGCCCAGAATCGCAGCAACAAACCCCTTGTTCGCGATGACGCCCATATCGGGGCTGACGATAATCAACGGCGCCAACAAGATGCCCGCGAGCGCCGCCAGCCCGCCCGCAATCACCCAGGTCTGAGCGAAGATCGACGGCACGCTGATGCCGACGATCGCAGCCCCGCGTTGGTTCTGCGCGGTGGCCCGCATAGCCCAGCCGACGCGGGTCCAGTTGAACAGATAGGCGAACCCCACCAGTGTGGCGGCCGTGACCGCGACGATCAGCACATTGAGCTCGGTGTAGCGAATGCCGAACACCGTCATGCTCTCCATGCTGACGATGGGCGGGAAAATTCCGAGGTCATCACCATGAAAAGCCCGCACGCTGCTGCGGATGATCTGCGCGACCGCCGCCGTGGAGAGGAGGACCGTGATATGGGGGGCGCCCAGCAGCGGCCGAAACGCAATCCGCTCCACCAGCAGTGCGACAATCATGCAGATGCCGATCGAACCGAGGATCACTAGCACGTAGGGCAGATGAAAATCGCGAAACAGGACAAGGGCAAGCATCGCCCCCAGCATCATCATCTCGCCCTGCGCGAAATTCACCACCTGCGTGGCGCGGTAGATCACCGCGAAGCCGAGCGCGGTCAGCGCATAGACGCTGCCAAGCGTAAGGCTGTTGACGAGAAGCTGAGGAAGCATTCGGACCTTGGTTCAGGCTCTCGGGATACGGTGTCAAGGAACACCGCGGAGCGTTCTTGCGAAAGACTATTTGAGAATCTTCCAGGTCAACGATTTGTCGACCGCGATGACCGTCGCCTGGTCGGTGCCTTCGTGATTGGTCGCGCCGAAAGTGATCGGGAACAACACGCCGGGGTCATAGCCCTTGAGGGATTCGAGCGCCTTGACCAGACCTGCTCGGGTCGGTTCGCCGTCGATGCGGCGCAACGCCTCTGCAAACACCTTGAACCCGCCGTATCCGGCCAAGTCGTAGAGCGACGGCCGTGCCGCCGGCAATCCGCCCGGATAGCGCTTTTCGAGCAGACTGCGATAGGCGATCACCGGCGCCGCTGCGGTGCTGTCCTCAGTGTAGGGAAACACCCATGGCGCCACGAAGCCCTCACCCGCGGCGCCGGCGCCCTTCGGGAACAAAGGCGTCGTCGTTCCGCCGCCGCCGAACATCTGGACCTCCAAGCCAAGCTCCTTGGCCTGGCGCACGATGATCCCCGCCTCCGCGGCGAACGACCACACGTAGAGGAAGTCGGGGTTCGCCTGCCTGATCCGCAATAGCTGAGCGCTGAAGTCCTGGTCACCCTGATTGTAGCGCTCGCTCGCCACCAGGGCGACGTTTGCCTTCTTCAGCTCCGCCGTTACGGTTTCAACGCCCCCCATGCCGTAATCGTTGCTCGTGTAGATGATGGCGGGTCGCTGGATGTGCTTTTCCTTGATGGAATAGTCCACGATGCGTTGCGCCTGGACCACCTCATTGGCGTAGATTCGAAATGCCGTCGGTGCGAACGGCACGAACAGGTTCCGGTGCGCGGCCACCGACGCGATGAACGGAATCTTGGCCCGATTGATCAGCGGCATGACCGGGAGTGTCGCGCCGGCGTTCGATCCCGCCAGTAATGCAAATACCTGATCCTGGTCGATCAGGCGGCGAACCGCCGATAGCGCTTCCTGCGGGGTTCCGGCATCGTCGTATGCGACAAGCCGCAATTTGCGACCTTTTATGCCACCTTGTGCGTTGACTTCGTCGATGCCGATCTGGATGCCGTCGCGCTCGGATGTGCCGATGAGCGCCGTAGTGCCCGTCATGGCGGCCCACATTCCGACCACGATTTCCGTCGGGCTGACCCCCGGGTCGGCAGCCCGCGCACGACCGGCGATCGCCAGAGGTGCAACCGCCAAGACTGCGGCAAGAAGGATTCGGACCGTCGAAATCCTGCGCCAACTTATCATGTTCAATCCTTGCATGATGCCGTGTTCGGGATCACGCGCTAGGCGCGCGGGCTTCCGTCATACAGAAGCTCGCCCGCCCCGGAGCCGACCATAGGCGTCGGCAGGCACCATTCCTCCCCGCGCACCGTCTGGATATATTCGGGCCAACGCAAATCGACCGGCGGTTCAAAACTCTTGGGCAGCAACGGCGCCACCCATTTGTCACCACCGACTCCTCCGCCGGTGCGCTGACGAAACTCTTCCTGGGCTCGCGCGAGCTCTTCAGGTCGGGTGAACAGGTCGATCATGGTCGCCGCAACCGTCTTTGCGCCGACGAAAATGCCCGGATCGATGGCTGCCGGAACGCCGGTGAGCGCATTGTGGGCCCATGCCGGATAGCTGAAAGAACTGTCCGGCGATCGCAGGACCGGAACGGTGGAATGAACCCGCACCGTCGGGGCGTGCCACGTATATTCGACATAGTCGTCGGCGGCGAAATGGGTCTGCCACGCCGGCATCGTAGCGCGCAGCCGACGGTCGTTTTCCTCCGGTTCGATGATCCGCTCGCAATCGGCGGCGAACGGCGCTTCCATCGGTTCGACGCCGAGATTCCTCTGAATCTCCTGCGCAAACTTGCAGGCGTCGTCGTTGAACTTTGTCGGACCCACCAGTTTGAGGTTTTCGAAGGCAAGATCGGCAAGCTCGTGGTTGACGAGGCCGACACGCGTCTTGGTAACCCAGCGCACCGAGACGTGGCAGCCGGTCATCGCGGCAACGTGTCGCGCGTTGCGTTCGAGCACGCTGTAGATCTGCTGTTGGATGCCAAGTGCTGACGATCGCCAGGAATATTGGATCTGGCTGAAGCGCGGGGCGAGATTGTCGGAGGTCGCGTCGCCGCCGGCGAGGATGAATTCATTGAGCGTCCATGATCCCGAATGCGGGAACATCGCTTCCTTGGTGTATTTGGTCGTCGTGTACATCAGACACAACGCGTCGATCGCACCCGGACACCGCGCGGTGCCATGCTGATGGGTATTGGGCGGCAACAAGCTGCGATCGATCCAGCGTTCCGGATTTACCGTCTCGAACGTGAAGACGGCACTCCAGTACGCACCAAAGTGAATGTCGCGCGTGACGGTATTGAATGCCTTCGGATGATAGATCACGAAGGCGTCACAGTTATCAAAATAGCCCTTCGCTGCATGGACCGGCTTTGAGCCGCAGACTTTTTCGGCCGGTTCGCCAAGGAACTTTAGGGAGCCTTTGATATCGAATTTTTGCATCGTCGCCTTGGTCGCGAGGACACCGGCAAGCGCCGTCACGCCAAGCGCCGAATGCGGATCGGTATGTCCGGGCGCCCACGGGTGAAGCCCCTCGCGCGGGGCGCGGTAAGGGACAGCCTGCTGCGAGTTTCCGGGCACCGCATCGTATTCGGCAAAGCTTCCAATCGTCGGGCCACCCTCGCCCCATGACGCTGAGAACGCTGTCGGCATGCCGCCGGACCCGCTCTCGACCTCGAAGCCCTCGTCCCGCAGTAATTTCACGAATGTGGCGCAAGATTTATATTCGCGCCACGCCGGCTCGGCAAAATTCCATATCGTCAGGTGCAGATCGGAAAAGCGCTCCTTCTGACTGTCGAGCCAATCCAGAGCATAGAGCTTCTCTGCCGCAACGTTACTCATCAAGGATTTTCCTGGACCCGCGGTGCCGATCCGTAACGACGCTGGGAGATGCCCCGATCCCCGGCAATATGACGGTATCGCCTCTGACTGTCACGTCGATTGTCCGGACGTCGAACCGACGAGCTAACCGCCGCCTCCAACAGCGCGGTTGAGCCTAGGCAAACTCCAAGATCACCGCATCGACGGCGAGGGTGTCGCCTTTTTTGGCGAAGATCGCTTTGACGGTGCCGTCGCGCTCGGCGCGCAGGACGTTCTCCATCTTCATCGCCTCGACGACCGCGAGCGTCTCCCCGGCCTTGACCTCCTGGCCGGGCGCGACCGCGATCGAGACTACGAGCCCGGGCATCGGACACAACAGCTTCTTGCCCAAGTCGGCCGCGACCTTGATGGGCATCAGACGGGCGGCGGCGGATTCGCTCGCCGTATAGACGAAGGCCTTGGCCTCGACCCCGCGGTGGAACATCACGAAGCCGTTGAGGATCGCGCGCACCTGTAGGGCCGCGGGCACGCCGTCGATGGTGCCGTGCCACACCGGATCGCCGGGCTTCCATGCCGATGACAGCAACATCGTCTGCCCTCCCTTCAGCCCTTCTTGGTGCTCCTCCCCCGCCGTGCCGACGAACCGCACCCCGATGCCACGGGATTCGCGAGCGACGACAAGGCGAATTTCAGTGCCGCCGAGCCACACCGAGCGCAGCCGCTCGCGCACCACCGGGCGCCCCGCCATCTGCCCGGAGATGCGTCGCTTACGCTCGCCTAGCACATGATCGACGGCGGCCGCGACCGCCGCGATGGCCTGGGCCACAGCACCCGTCGGCACGATCGATGTAAAGCCGTCGGGAAACTCCTCGGCGATGAAGCCGGTCGAGAGCTTGCCGGCCTGCCAGCGCGGATGCTGCATCAGCGCCGCAAGGAACGGGATATTGTGCCTGATGCCGTCGATATAGAACGCATCAAGCGCGCGGGTCTGCGCCGCGATGGTGGCGTCTCGCGTCGGCGCGTGGGTAACGAGCTTGGCAATCATCGGATCATAGTAGATCGAAATTTCGCCGCCCTCGTAGACCCCGGTGTCGTTGCGCACCGTAATGCCGCCCTCGCTGCCTTCCGCCGGTGGCCGATATTTGACGAGGCGCCCGGTGGAGGGAAGGAAATTGCGGTATGGATCTTCAGCGTAAATGCGGGATTCGACAGCCCAGCCGGTGAGCTTCACGTCGGCCTGGGTGATGGCGAGTTTCTCCCCCGCCGCGACCCGGATCATCTGCTCGACAAGATCGATGCCGGTGACGAGTTCCGTCACCGGATGCTCGACCTGCAGGCGCGTGTTCATTTCGAGGAAATAGAAGCTCTTGTCCTGCCCTGCCACGAACTCGACGGTGCCGGCGGAGTTGTAGCCGACCGCCTTGGCGAGCGCGACTGCCTGGCTGCCCATGGTCTCGCGCGTGGCAGCGTCGAGGAGCGGGCTCGGCGACTCCTCGATCACCTTCTGGTTGCGCCGCTGAATTGAGCATTCGCGCTCGCCCAGGTAAATGACATTGCCGTGCTTATCGCCGAGCACCTGGATTTCGATGTGGCGCGGATTGACGATGAATTTCTCGATGAATACGCGGTCGTCGCCGAAGGAGGATTTCGCCTCGGATTTCGCCCGCGCAAAGCCCTCGCCGACTTCCCCGCTGGAGCGCGCGATGCGCATGCCTTTGCCGCCACCACCGGCGGAGGCCTTGATCATAACCGGATAGCCGATCTCGTCGGCGATCTCGACGGCATGCCGTTCGTCCGTGATGATTCCGAGATGGCCCGGGACCGTCGATACCTTCGCGTTGGCGGCAGCCTTCTTGCTTTCGATCTTGTCGCCCATCGCAGCGATCGCCTTCGGGTTCGGCCCGATGAAGACGATGCCGGCGGACGCAAGCGCGACCGCAAAGGCTTCACGCTCGGACAGGAAGCCGTAGCCCGGATGCACCGCTTCGGCACCGCTCTCCCGGCACGCCGCCACGATGTTGTCGATGACGAGGTAGCTTTCGGATGCCGGCGGCGGACCGATACGGACGGCAGTGTCCGCCATCTCCACATGCAGCGCGTCTTTGTCGGCATCGGAATAGACCGCAACGGTCTCAATGCCCATGCGGCGCGCGGTCTTGATGACGCGGCAGGCAATCTCGCCGCGATTGGCGATCAGAATCCGTTTGAACATTCAGCCCGTCCCGCCCATGTCCCTCGGCTATTCGGCTTTGCGGCGAATAGGTGCAAATGTCAATTCGACATTCGCTGACGAGACCGGTCAGGACATCATGTCGACGATCGAGGCAACCGACGATGCCGCGCCGGACAGCGTCGCACCGATCCCGGTCAGGAAGGCTGTAAGCCCCATCAGGGTTGATTTCAGGCGCTTGCGGTTATGGACATGAGAGGCGATCCAGATCAGGATCTCGCGGTCGATATCGGTGTCGTCCGAACGATTGGCCCACGACGCGAGCGGTGTCGACGGAGCGAGTGCGACCTGACGCGGCGGCACTTGCTGGCCGGCCTCTGCCAGCACGCAATGAGCGACCGATTTGACCAACAGGCTGTCGAAATGGCCATCGTCGGTTCGTTCCGCCGCCGCCGCATCGATGTCGAACAGGACGTCCGCCTCGATCCGCGTGACCGGAGCGCCGGCTTCACCGCCCGCCGCGATCAGGATACGCTCGCACAGCAGCGCATCGCCATGATCGAGAGTTCGGGTGAAGTGGATCCGGCCGGCCGCCGTGGGGCCTTCGCCGGTAATGATGCCGTTGAGGACGCCGGTGAGCGCCGTTGCCGACAGACACGCAACCTCCGCCCGCGAACGCTCGATGGTGGCAATCAAGCTATCGAATCCGCTGGCTGGCTCCGCCATCATATCCTGCGGCTGGTGCACGACGATTCTTGGCTTTTTGTCCATGATGATTTTCCGCCTCGGCCCCATGCATAAAAGGCAAAGTGTTACCCCGCGCTTAACACTCCTCCTCCTGCATTAGTCGCGCGAACCGGGCGGATGGTTCAAAGCGGGTTTTCATGCCGTCCGGACGCAGTTCAATCGCGCACACCCGGCGGTCGCAAGGCAGCCCTGCGGCGGATTGGCGGCGGGGAAGATTATTGTGTGCGGATGCGAGGTTGAGGTGAGCCGTTCTCAGCCGGGCAGCGGTCGTGGAGCGGACATTCTTATCGCTCGAGCCGTGCCTTATTTGTCCGTGCCGGATGTTTCTTTATCCCCGTCGAACGAGTATATCACGGGCCTGCCGGTTAACCCTAAGGTGACCGGAGCGTTTAAGGCGGAGGATTGCAATGACACTACAGATTGGCGACATCGCACCGGATTTCGAAGCGGAGACGACCGAGGGCCGCATTCGTTTCCATGACTGGATTGGAGACTCGTGGGTCGTGCTGTTCTCGCATCCCAAGGACTTCACGCCGGTCTGCACCACCGAGCTCGGCACCATGGCGCGCCTGAAGCCGGAGTTCGACAAGCGACATGTCAAGATCATCGGTCTGTCGGTCGATCCGGTGACGAAGCACAGCGAGTGGGCAAAGGACATCAAGGAGACACAAGGTTTTGCGCCGAACTATCCCCTGATCGGCGATACCGATCTCAAGATCGCTAAATCCTGGGGCATGCTTCCGGCCGCTGCATCCGGCGATGCCGCGAACCGCACCGCCGCCGACAACCAGACCGTGCGCAACGTGTTCATTGTCGGGCCGGACAAGAAGATCAAGCTGGTCCTGGTCTATCCGATGACCACGGGACGCAACTTCGACGAGGTGCTGCGGGTGATCGATTCGCTCCAATTGACCGCCAAGCACAAGGTCGCGACGCCGGCCAACTGGAAACAGGGCGACGACGTCATCATCGCCGGCTCGGTCAGCGACGAGGACGCCAAGAAGGTCTATCCGCAGGGCTGGAAGGCGCCGCGACCCTATCTGCGCATCGTGCCGCAGCCGCGCTGACCCCGCCGGGTTTCACGTTCATCGGATTGATGACATAGGGGCGCAGCTACCGGCCGCGCCCTTATTGTTGTGCTCTTTTTCTGCGCACCGTTCCCACGACTGGACGTCCATTGATGAATGCTGACGACAATCCAGATCCCACCGGCCGGCTACAGATGATCGCCGACATGCAGCCGCCCTTTGCCCGCCTGCTGGGCATGAAGATCCTCGAGGCAACGCGCGACCGCGTTGTCGCCGAGCTTTACGTGCGAGAGGAACTGACCAACCGCAATGGCGGCCTCCACGGCGGCGCCGTAATGGCGGTCGCGGACAATCTCGGCGGCACCGCGACCTTCGTGAACATGCCTCCGGGCGCCGGCACGACCACCATCGAGAGCAAGACCAATTTCATTGCCGCCGTACCGCTGGGCGACACGATCCGAGCCGAATGCACGCCGATTCACCGCGGCCGAACCACCATGGTGTGGCAGACCCGCATCATCCGCGGTGACGGCAAGCTCGCCGCAATCGTTACCCAAACCCAACTCGTCACGGCGCCGCGGTCTTAATCGCGCCGGCGGCGCTCCGTCCTGAGCGGCAACGCAACGCGGTCGGGGCGAACGCGCATTTGCCTTTGGAGCCATCCCACTCGGTGGGTCCAGGCACGCCGCCGCCCCACCCCTCGAATGATTGAGTCCCCTTCCCTGCCGGCCGGATCGGATTAGAATGACACCCAATGCGATTATGCGCAGGGAGGAATGACCATGGAAGAAAAGTCTCGTCCGGAGACCGAGCGGGTCGCCGGCAATGGACTACTGCATCGCCGCATGTTTCTGGCCGGAGGCGCCGCGGCAATTGGCGCTGGCACGATGGCGGAATCCGCGAACGGCGCGCCGCTGCCGATCGAGCCCTGGATGAAAACCCCGGGCGCGCCGTTCAACGGCTACGGTCAGCCGTCGAAATACGAGGAGAAGGTCGCCCGCACCTGGGCGTCGGCGCCCGGAACCGGCGGCACCGGTTCGTCGCGCACCCCGCACCATCTGCTCAATGGGATGATCACGCCGAGCGGCCTGCACTATGAGCGCAGCCACGCCGGCATTCCGGACATAAACCCGGACGCGCATCGGCTCGTGATTCATGGCCTGGTGAAGCGTCCGCTGATGTTCACTCTCGATGACCTCGGCCGCTACCCGATGCAATCGCGCATCGCATTCGTGGAATGCGCCGGCAACAGCGGCGCGCTGTTCGCGAAGGACCCGCAGCCGGTGAACATTCAGGCGATCCACGGCCTGCTGTCGTGCTCGGAATGGACCGGCATCAAGCTTTCGGTGCTGCTGCAGGAGGCCGGCATCGAACCGTCGGCGAAATGGGTGCTGGCGGAAGGCGCTGACGCCTCCGGCATGAGCCGCAGCTTCCCGATCGAGAAAGCACTCGATGACGCCATGGTCTGTCTTTATCAGAATGGCGAGCGGGTGCGGCCGTCGAACGGCTATCCGGTGCGCCTGCTGCTGCCCGGGTTCGAGGGCAACATGAACGTCAAGTGGCTCCGGCGCATCAAGCTGACCGAGGGCCCGACCATGACCAAGGACGAGACCTCCAAGTACACGATCCTGTTGCCGTCCGGAAAGGCGCTGCAGTTCGTGTTCCCGCTGGAAGCCAAGTCGATCATCACCCATCCGTCGCCGGGCCTGACCGTGCGCGGGCCGGGACTTTACGAGATTTCCGGCTTGGCGTGGTCGGGCTACGGCAAGGTCGCCAAGGTCGAGGTGTCGGCGGACGGCGGCAAGAGCTGGGGCCTCGCGGCGCTGCAGGATCCGGTGCTGTCCAAGGCGGTGACGCGATTCCGCATGGCCTGGCAGTGGGACGGCAGTCCGACGGTGCTGCAAAGCCGCTCGAGCGACGACACCGGCTATGTTCAGCCGACCCGCGAACAGCTGATCGCGCTACGCGGCGATCGCGGGAACTATCACAACAACATGATCCAGTCCTGGGCCGTGGCGGGCAGCGGCGAGGTGAAAAATGTATATGCGTAAGGCTCTCGTCGGCCCGGCGCTGGGACTGTTGCCGTTCCTTGCGCTCGCATCGGCCGCGCTCGCCCAAAGCCCGAACCTCGGCACGCCGATCTCGCCGGAAGATCTCGCCCCATGGGACATCAGCATCGGTCCCGACGGCGCCGGCCTGCCGGCGGGCAGCGGCACTGTTAAGCAGGGCGAGGCGGTGTTTATGGCCAAGTGCCAAGCCTGTCACAATGAGAAGGGCGCCGGCCAGCCCAACGACCGCCTGGTCGGCGGCCGGGGTACGCTCGCGGGCGACAAGCCGGCGATCAAGACGGTCGGCAGCTATTGGCCCTACGCGACGACCTTGTTCGACTATATTCGGCGGGCGATGCCGCTCAACCAATCGAAGTCGCTCAGCAACGACGAGGTCTATGGCGTCGTCGCCTACCTGCTCAACCTCAACGGCGTCATTCCGGAGAGCGAGACCATCGATGCGCAATCGCTCCCAAAGGTGATGATGCCGAACCGCGATGGCTTCATCGCGTTCAAGCGCGGCGATTAGGCCGCGGCGGCCCGGTCGCCGCGTAGCAGGCGCCGGTAGCCATTTGGATCGGGCTATGCGTCGTTGCCGGGCGGCTCAGGACCCGTCCGGGCGATGGCAGTTGGGACGCCGCCCCTCATTAGCGTCGGCCGGATTAGGCCGCCACGACGGGTCGGGCGCCCAGGCTGAACTGCACCCCCGACTAATAAGCCGGCCCGCTGCCTTGTGAACACGTCCGGCAATTGTCATAACTTGCCCAGGTCGCCCCGCGCGAACCTCCAAAAAAATACGTATCTCCAGGAGGATACCCCATGGCAAATCTGCTCGGACCGCATCTTTTCGATCGCCGGACCATCATCAAGACTGGCGCTGCGGTGGGCATCACCCAGGTCGCGTCGCCCTTCATCATTGCGGCGCGCGGCGAAAATCCGATCAAGATCGGCATGGTCGATCCGTTGACGGGCGTCTACGCGGCGGTCGCGCAGAATGAGGTGATCGGCGCGCGGCTCGCGGTCGACGAGATCAACACCAAGGGCGGCGTGTTGGGCCGTCCGATCGAGCTTCTGGTCGAGGATTCGGCCAACGACGTCGGCACTGGTGTGCAGAAGACCCGCAAGCTGATCGATCGCGATCAGGTGAGCTTCATCATCGGCGACGTCAATTCCGGCATTGCCCAGGCGATGGCCCAGGTCACCGCCGAAAAGAAAGTACTGCACGTGGTCTCCGGCGGCCACACCGACGGTATCACCGGCAAGGACTGCAAGTGGAACGTCTTCCGCGTATGCAACACCACGCGCATGGAGGCTAATTCGGTTTCCGACCTACTGTTCACCAGATACGGCAAGAAGTGGCACTTCATCACGCCGGATTATGCGTTTGGCCACACCCTTCAGGAAGCCTGCGCGGAAAACCTCAAGAAGCTCGGCGGCACCGTCACCGGCAACGAATTGACGCCGCTCGGCACCAATGATTTCTCCGCCTATCTGATCAAGGCCCGCGCCGCCAATCCGGACGTGCTGCTGCTGCTGGTTCAAGGCTCCGACATGGTCAACTGTCTCAAGCAGATCGTCCAGTTCGGCATCAACCGGCAGATCCACGTTGCCGGAACCCAACAGGAGCTGGAGTTGCTTGCGGCCCTGCCGCCGGATGCGCGGATCGGCATCTGGATGTTCGAGTGGTACTGGAAGCAGGATGCCCCGCATGTCGCCGACTTCGTGGCGGCGGTGCGCAAGCGCAACGGCGGCAAGGTGCCGACCGCGCGCACCTGGTTCGGTTATACGTCGGTCTACAGCTTCGCCCTCGTCGCCAATCGCGAGAGGACCATCGACGGCTTCAAGCTCGCCCGCGTGCTTGGCGATTTCGAGTTGCCGCCGGAGGTCAAGCTTCAGCCCAACAAGTGCTATTACCGCGCCGGGGATCATCAACTGATGACGTCCGCCTTCGTCGGCGAGGCCCAGGCCAAGGGCCCCACCGATGCGGAGGACCTGTTCAAAGTCGAATTGATCGTCGCCGGAGACACGACCTCTCCCGCCGTGAGCGAGACCGGCTGCACTCTGCAGTGGCCGGCCTGAGCTGGCCCGCCGCAACCGCCAAGCGGCCGCCCGGATTCCGGTCGGCCATTTGTTGTCGGGAATAATTCGACGTGATCGCGGGGGCGGTCCACCATGCAGCTGCTGTTGTTCAACGTCACCAATGGCCTGATCATCGGCACTTTCTACGTGCTGATGGCGCTGGGCCTGTCGCTCATCCTCAATCTCAGCAATGTCATCAATTTCGCCCATGGCGGGTTCCTCGTCATCGGCGGCTACATTGCCTACACGCTGACGCCCTATGTCGGCTTCTGGGGTGCACTCCTCATCGCCCCGCTGCTGACCGCCGTCATCGGGATCGCGGTCGAACGGGTGCTGATCCGCCCGCTTTACGGCCGTGATCCGCTCTATAGCCTGCTCTTGACCTTCGGCCTCGCCTTCATGATCGAGGATGGCACGCGCTATATCTGGGGCGCCCAGGGCAAGCCGGTCACGATTCCGGACTTTCTCGCGCAGCCCCTGAGCTACGAGTATTTCTTCATCACCGGATATCGCCTGTTCATGGTGATCGTGGTGGTGGTGACGGTCGCCCTGTTGTTCGCGCTGCTGCGCTACACCCGGCTCGGCATCCGCATCCGCGCCGGCACGCTCGATCTCGAAACCGTGTCGGCGCTCGGCATCAATGTGCGCATGCTGCGCTCGCTCAATTTCGCGGTCGGCATTTTCCTCGCCGGGCTGAGCGGAGTGCTGGCGGCCGGCCAGCTCACGCTGGAGCCGACCATGGGAACCAACCTGCTGATGCCGAGCTTCATCGCCATCATCGTCGGCGGGGTCGGAAGCCTGCCCGGAACCCTGTTCGGCGGCCTCCTGATCGGCGTCGCGGCGGGCGTCACCGCCGTGGTGCTACCGTCCGCGAGCGAGGCGATCATGTACGTCATGATGGCCGTGGTGCTGCTGGTGCGGCCGCGCGGGTTGTTTGGTGAAGAAGGCATGATGACGTGAAGGACAAGACGGGCCGCGTCGGCACGCTGCGCACGGTCGCAGCGCTCACCGCCATCTGGGCGCTCCTGCTGTTCGCCCCCTATTGGATGCCGCCGCTCGGCGGCTACACCGCGCTTGGCACCCGCGTGCTGGTGCTCGCATTGGCAGCGATGTCGGTGAACTTCCTGCTCGGTTTCACCGGCGTGCTGTCGTTCGGGCACGCAGCTTACTTTGGTCTTGGCGCGTACGGGGCCGGCCTCGCGCTGAAGTACGTCACCTCGAGCACGCCGCTGTCCATCCTCGCCGGCATGCTGCTGGGCGGCCTCGCGGGCGCCATTCTGGGTGCGCTCATCGTGCGCCGACGCGGCGTCTATTTCGCCATGGTCACGATCGCGTTCGGACAGGTGTTCTATTACATCGCGTTCCAGTGGAGCTCGCTCACCGGCGGCGATGACGGACTGCGCGGCTTCTCCCGCCAGCCGCTCGATTTCGGTGCGTTCTCGATTGATATCCTCGGAAACGACAACGCGTTCTATTACTTCGTGCTGTTCTTCTTTGCCCTCGTCACCGCCGTGATGGCGCTCATCCTGCGATCCCCGTTCGGCCGCACCATGCTGGCGATCCGCGAAAACGAGCGCCGCGCTCGCTTCCTCGGCATCTCGGTGGAGCGCCACATCTGGATTGCGTTCACCCTGTCCTGCTTTTTCGTCGGCATCGCCGGTGCGCTCTATGCTCTCACCAACAACTTCGCCGATCCGCGCGGGCTCCATTACAGCCAGTCCGGCGATTTCGTCATGATGGCCGTGATGGGGGGCATGCGTACCTTCTGGGGGCCGCTGCTGGGAGCCGTCGTCTTCGTGGTGCTGCAAGACTATCTGTCGAGCCTCACGGTCAACTGGATGTTTTTCATCGGCCTCCTGTTCGTTCTGGTGGTGCTGTTCTTCCCGCGCGGCCTGTTGGGCTTCCTGGGCGCCAGGGCGAAGGCATGAGCGTCCTCGAGATCCGCAACGTCACCAAGCGGTTCGGCAGCCTCATCGCGGTGCGCGAGGTGTCACTGGCGGTCGCATCGGGCGAGCTGCGCGCTATTATCGGCCCGAACGGCGCCGGCAAGACCACGTTCTTCAACCTTATCAGTGGATTTTTTCCACCGTCCTCCGGCTCGATCCTGTTCGACGACCGCGACATCACCGGCGTGCCGGCGCACCGGCGCGTCGCGCTCGGCATGGCGCGCACCTTCCAGATCACCGAGATCTTTCCCGAACTCACCGTGTTCGAGAACGTGCGCATCGGCGCTGAGGTGACGGCTGGGCATGGCCTGAGCCCGCACATCGCCAGGGCGCCGGCCGCCGCGATCCGCCACGAGGTCGAAGAGACACTCGAACTGGTCGGCCTCGCCGCCAAAGCCGACCGCTTGGTCGGCGAGCTTGCCCACGGCGACCAGCGCGTCGCCGAAATCGCCATGGCGCTGTCGCTCAAGCCGCATCTGCTGCTGCTCGACGAGCCGACCGCCGGCATGGGCGACCAGGAGACCTTTCAGATCACCCAGCTGGTACGCCGGCTGCATCGCGAGAAGAACTGCACCATCGTGTTGATCGAGCACGACATGCGGGTGGTGTTCAATCTCGCCGATCGCATCACGGTGCTCGATCAGGGCGCGCTGCTTGCCGAAGGCAGTCCCCAGGAGATCGCCGCCAACGTTTCCGTCCAGGAGGCCTATCTGGGCAAGACCGCATGACCGCCGCCCTGGAAGCCAAAGACCTGCACACCTACTACGGCAAGAGCCACATCCTCCATGGGGTCGGGCTCACCGTTGAGGAGGGCCGCATCACCGCGCTGCTCGGCCGCAACGGCGCCGGCAAGACCACGACGCTGCGCAGCCTTGTCGGGCTGACGCCGCCGCGCCGCGGCCGCATCACCATTTTTGGTGCCGACACCACCGGCTGGCCGCCCGATCGTGTCGCCGGCTGCGGCGTCGGCTACGTGCCCGAGGGGCGCCGCATCTTCGCCAATCTGAGCGTCGAGGAAAACCTCAAGGTGCCGCTGCAGCGCCCGGGCCCTTGGACCATCGAGCGCATCTACGCATTGTTTCCCCGCCTCGCAGAACGCCGGCAGAACCGCGGGCGCCAGCTTTCCGGCGGCGAACAGGAAATGCTCTCCATCGGCCGCGCGCTGCTCATCAATCCGAAGCTGTTGATCCTCGACGAGCCGTCCCAGGGCCTCGCGCCGCTGATCGTGCGTGAGGTCTTCCGCATCGTCGCCCGCATGCGCGACGAGGGCATTTCGGTGCTGCTGGTCGAGCAGAACGCCCGCATGAGCCTCGAAGTCGCCGACCACGCCTACGTGCTCGACGACGGCCATGTGGTCTATTCGGGCCCGGCGCGCGAGCTCGCCGCCGACGAGGCGCGGGTACAGGCGCTGGCGGGCGCGAGCGCCGAGGAATGGACGCAGGTATAGCTGCGGCTCGGCGTTCAGGGCAACGGCTGCGGAACAGCCGCGACCGACGGAGCCGCAACGAAGACTTGCCATGCCGGGCCGGGCATCTTTGTTACAGCATGTGAAGCAAGCTCCGTCCCGGCCTCCAACGCCTGCTGGCTGATGCTGATCGACGACAGGGGCACGCCGAGGGCCGCGATCTCGTCCTGGCAAGTCCGATCCGCGACTGAACAAATTCCGATAAAGCCGAATCGGCGAAGATCGCCGCCATCGATCCAGGAGCCCAATGATCGGGTGGCTTCGGTGAACAACATAGGATGGTCGGCGCTGTAAAAGGATATGTCCGCCGCGGGGTCGGCCCGCCCCACGATGAAACGCAACGGGGTCGAGAAGCGGTCGCGCCAGAGACCAGTGAGCGTCGCAGCCAGTTCCTTGGCGTCGCCGCGAAAGCGTTCCGGATAAAGTCGGCGTTCCACCGCCACGATTGCCGGCGCCATGACGAACGCTCCCACCGCCATGACGGCGCCGATCGCTGCGGCCCGCACCAGCGCGCGGCGGCGCACTTGCAGAAGGAGCGCGGAAACCGCGGCCAGGGGTACCAACGTATAAAGTGGAATGCCCCAGTCGCTCTTCATGCGCACATTGAATGCCACCGCCAGAACCGGCGGCACGACGATCAGAATCGCAGCGACCATCCAGATCAGGAGCGCGGCATCGCCACGGGACGGGTGCGCGGGCAAGTGCGTTCGAAAGGGCACCAGCGACACCGCGACAGCGAGCGCGACCGGCGACAGCAGCGCGACGTGGTGCATGACGCTCGAGAGCGCCTGCACCCCATTGTCCTGATTTGGTTCGATCCATTGGCTTGCATATGTTAGGGTTGAATAGTCCGCGTGCACGAGCCAGACGAGGTGCGGGGCCAAAACCAGCACGAACACAACTGCCGCCGCGTAAGGGACCGGCGATTGGAAAAAGCGTGCACGGTCGGGATGAATCACAGCCGCGATAGCGATAGCGCCGACGATCGATAGCGCCCAGTATTTTGCCAGCACCGCCAAGGCGCAGGCCGCTCCCAGCCCAATGGCCGAAACCCATGTGCGCGTCTTGAATGCAGTGACGAAGCATAGCGCGACCAGCAGGAACAAGGGAACCTGAAGCAGATCCGGATTATATTTTGCGCCTTTGAAATTGAAGATCGGGTAGACGCACAGAACGAGCGTCGAAAGCATGGCGCGGCGGAAATCGACGACGCGACGCCCGAGAAGCCAGGCAATCCAGATCGCCGCTCCGGTCGTCGTCATCGCGAGCGCGTACATCGCCCAGTCGGTGGTCGGAAAGATCCTGAACCAGGCACCCGCGATCCATCCCGCGAGCGGCGGATGCTTTCCGTAGCCCCAGGCGAAACTCAAACCCCACGCGTAGGCCTCGGTACTGTCCGAATGAAGATCTTGGCCCCACTTCAGCATTGAGAGGATCGATGTCCAAGCGACCACGTGCGCGACAACCAGGATTGCGACGGTCGCAGCCGCGCCCCGAGGCACCACGATCGCGTCAATCAAACGCGGTCCAATGCGATGGCTTGGAGGAACCGGCGCCGCGAGTGTGTCAGCGGTCATGGCCGCTTCCAGTTCACTCTACCGGCGGATTCACGGCGGTCCGGCATGACGGCACAGTCGTCCATGCCGCGAGAGTACACCGGCGCGCCTGTTTTGTCCGAACGCGGGCAACGCCACGCTCGACATGGCCGCTGAATTCATTCGCCTGCCGGGCCGAACGCGTCCCATAACACTCGCGTTCGCCTTCGGGCCAAACTACTCCGATCGGGGCCCTGCCGCGGTGCCGTATTTGACGAAGAATTTAGGCGATCGCGCACGAATGGGCGTCTCTACGATGCTTGCATCCAACTCGTCGACGGCATCCGGTTCCAGCCGTGCGCCATTCACCTCAACTATTTGCCGCGGATGAATAAGTTTCTGACAACGCGATGATTGCGAAGAGAGCAGAAAAGATGACCAGGCGACCGCCCCAATAACCCGCAAGATAAGCCGGGCCTCTCGATAACGCCGGCAGATCGTGGCCGTCTGCGAGATGCACTGCGGTCAAAATTGCCGTGAATACGAGACCGTACAAGGCTGCCCTCCCCAACCTCCATTTCTTCCGACGGCGTGAAATCGAGGTGTCGTGGTCAAGCTTGTCGACTGTCGTCGTTCCGATGGTGGTCATGGTCCTACCTCCGTCGTCGCGAGCGATAGCACGCGGCGGTCCGCGCGTGCGGCCCTCCAGGATTTGGTCGCGACCGGATGGCGACCGGTTCAAGACACACCCCGCCGCCTTCGTGCGCCACTCGCCGGGAGCGCGGTCGTGCCAACACGGCGTGGCCTGCCACCATAGATTCCGTCAGTTGGCTGCCGCCGAATGCCTGATCGCCCCACGACCAGGTACAGCGCGTCAAGCGGCCGAGCGCACTCACGCGTCGGCGTTACGCCACGTCGCCGACACCTTTTTCAAACGCCGTGGCGAGGCGGCCCGAGTATCCCCGGGCCACCTTCGCCCACGAGGAAAACCGCGTTACCCCCAAAACCAGTGAAGGCAGCAGATGTCGCGGAAACTACTAAGCAAATCAAATACGGTATTTTAACGTATCCGCACAACAATACGCAGCTGCGGTTGTTGATCCTTGCATTCGGGAGTTGCCCGTCTGTACCGTCTGAGGTTCGGAGCGACGCAATGACTGGCAGTCTGCTTGAAGAAATCCGACGTTGGCTTCGGCCACCATCCGTGGCGGCGGATCATCCGGTCGCCGCGGAAGTCGCCGAACAGAGAGCGCCGAGTGCGTTCGTCGTCGACGACGAGGAAGGCATCTGCAACGTCGTTTCAGTTGTGCTGGCGTCGCTTGGAATCAAAACCCAATCGTTCACGACAGCCGATGCTGCAATCGCGGCGCTGCAGAACCGGCCGCCGGGTATCATTTTTCTCGATATTGCGCTGAAGAAATCCGACGCCGTCGATGTCATTCGAAGCCTTGGCGCAATGCGATACGGTGGAATTGTTCAATTGATGAGCGGGAATGGCCTTCCTCTCCTTAATGATGTGCGCCGGATCGGTGAACGACACGGCGTCCACATGTGTTCTCCGTTGACAAAGCCATTCCGGGCGGAAGCGATACGACAAATCATTCAAACAGCAAATCTCAACCACCAACCGGCCGGCAAGATCTCGCTCGCGTTCTGTCTTTCATCGGTGCGCAAGGCCGCCGCTTACAGCGACTTGCCGTAGCTGCCAACTCCGAGAGACCCATCTCGGAACGCCGTGGTCAGCGGGGTCGCGTTACAGGAACGGGGGACGCCTTGAACGCCGCCTAACTCGCCAAAAAAACTGCCCGCCGCCTACGAGCGCAGGCCGCCCATAGCGTTGCGCCGGCCGGGCGTTTCGGTGGCCTGCCGGAGGAGCGACGCCGTGGGGGCGCCTACGCGGGGCCTGTTAGCCCAAGCCGCGCCAGCACTCGGCGCACCTGCATGGCCGACCAACGATCCCGCCGACGCGGCGTAGGAATCTTGCGCTTGTCGAGCGCCGCCGCGATCTCCCTCAAAGATGTTTGTCCCGAATCGCGTATCTCGGCGATGACGGGTGCAAGCCGGACAGCAAGCGCGTTGGCACTTTCAGATTGGGCCTGTGGCCCCTTGAGACTGGTGGCGCGTGTGAATGGCATTTGCGTCACCCGCCGCGACCGAGTTTGACAGCAGAGGTTTGGCTGCTACGTTATATCCATCAGAACATATCGCGGTCGCAATGACCGGTGCAAGGTCGGCAGCGTGCTGGCGGGCGCTGGCCGAAAGCACGCTGTTGCGGTCAGGGGCACCAACCGCGTGGCCTTGTTGTTTGCCATCACGCTCCGTTTACGCCGCCGCCGCGCCGATGCGCCCCAAGACCCTCGATACCTGCACAGCCTGCCATTCGCCGTTGCCGCTCGCGGTTGGGATGCGACGTTCGTTGAGGGCCGCCGTCCCGCGCTAATCTTTATCGTCTTCGATGCGCATCGGCTTCTGCTTCTCAGGCTTCTGCCCGTGCAGCGGGGCTGCCTGCTATCAGTGAACTTGACCCACGTCATCCCGCACCGACCGCACGTACCACCACGCTCAGTGAAGGCGTGGCCGCCAATGTTTTGGTCGAAGGCCATGACTCTTACCTCCTCCGTCGGGATTTCGCCGCAAATCTTCCCATGGTCTTCCCAACTGCAATTTCTGGGAAGACTTTCAATCCAAAGCCTCAGATAAGTCTTTGTTTTTTCTGGCGCGCTCGGAGGGCGTCGGACTTAAGAAATTTGCAAGAGAATCAAATGACTTGTAAGCTCGGCGTCGCGGCATGTTGGACGGAATGTTGGACGCTTTGTTGGACGTTTGTCGAGCGTGATTACGAAGGAATTTATCGAGCCGCGAGCATCAGAATTGCGCCAGTCGTGCACTTCGGCCAGCAGGGCTACTGCGGACGTGCCGGTCGGGCGACCTGCACAGCCGTTCGTGACCCGAAGCTGTCCTGGGGCCGAGCGCAGAGTTGCAAGTGTCGGCATAACAACTTCTCGAGGGTCTCCGCCTATTCGGTCACCTCGTCGGCAGTCGCCAGTGATGACGCAGGCAGTCGATGCCAAGCGCCTCCGCGATCTTGAGTTTGATCACAAGCTCGAATTTCGACCGGCAGCGGGACGGGAAGATCGCCGGTCTTCTGACGCGCCCATCAATCCTCAAGGACCCTCAACCCAAGGCAGGACTGCCAGGCCCGTTTTGTAGATGTCGGGGGACACGATGACTTCGGCCGAGGTATCCCTGAACTGATCGAGGCCATTCCCATTCACATGCTGAAACTGCACGGTGAGAACGCGGGGCGTCTTCCACTCGCCGGATTCGGCGAACGCGATCTTGCCCGCGACGGTCGAAAATTCGTGCTGGTGGATGTAGTCCGCAAGCTTGCCGGCATCGAGGCTCTTCGTGCCTTCCACGGCATCGCCCATCACCTGCATCTCCGCATAGGCCATCGGGGCCATCACGTAGCCGAGCGGATCAACACCTTCGCCCGTGACCTTCGCCTGATATTTCTTCAACAGGTCGAGCACGCCGGGGAATTGCATTGATGGCGCCGGAAGCCAAAAATCAAAGGTCACGATGCCGTTCAGCAGCGGACCGAGCTGGGTCTTGATCGACGTGGTCTGCAAGCCCACCATGCTGCCGCCGAATTGCTTAACCTTCAGGCCGAGCTCTTTCGCGGCTCGCACCATGCCGACCGTATCGATGGGATAGGAAGCCACATAGACGATGTCGGCATTCGTCGCCCGGATCGCGCGCAGGATCGTGGTGAAGTCGACAGTCGAGGGCGGATAGGTCTTGTCATAGACGATCTTCAATCCGGCAGCTTGCGCGTTGACACGCGCGCCATCGACTGCGTTACGGGAAAACTCCGCATCCGCAGCCACGATAGCGACCGTCTCCGGTTTTGGACTAATCGACTTTGCGGCCTCGAAAAAGCCTTGTGACAGAGCCTTCCGCGAGTCCTGTCCCGTCGGCATGAACGAGAAATACCGCGGATAGTGAAAATCGCTATTGACGTCGAACCCGTACAGACCAGTAAACACCAAATTGCGTTGCATGATCACCGGCATGGCGGGAGCGACCAAATTCGTCGCGTAGGGGCCAACCACGAGATCGACTTTGTCGACATCGAGCAGCTTCGTATAAATGCCGGGAACATTCGTGGGATTGCTTTGGTCGTCGTAGTAGACGAGCTGCACCGGCCGACCGAGAAGGCCACCACGCGCATTAACATCCGCTTCCCAAATCTTCATCGCAATCAGAGCGGGCCTGCCGTTCGGCGATAGACCTCCCGTGAGGGCCATGCTGAACCCGATCTTGATCGGCGATTGGGCGGACGCGGGTGAGCAAGCCAGTGCGGAGGTAAAAACGGCATAAAGGAGTGCCGCTGCTGCGACCCCTACCGCTCGAGCCTGATCGAGCCGCACCGGGATGGCGGAGACCAGGCGGGATGGCCGCGAGACGCGGCGACGACGGGTGCGAATTGAGCTGACCGCCTCCCTCAGCCGCTGTATGCTTGGAGGCAGCACGCCGAGCTGCAGAAACCCCAATAGCGCAGCGATGCGGTCGGGCATTGCAGACATGGCGTTCTCCTTGCTTCAAGTGGATTTGTGACGACTGACGCCGACAATATCCTTCCTATCCGAACGAGAGTTGTGAAGTTGTTCCAAAAAAACTCGAAAACGTTTCCGAACTGAGGCCGAGTTTTGCGATGGGGGCGATTTACACCTTTGGGTCATTCAAACTCAACGCCGAATTGGACGTACTTTCTCGGGGCGAACAGCCTCTGCCGCTTGGACGTCGGGCTGTCGTCCTTCTGCGGGTGCTGATCGAGCGGCCGGGGGCGCCGGTTTCGAAGGAAGCGATGATCGAGGCCACGTGGCCCGGCCTCGCGGTCGACGAGAGCAACCTGACCGTCCAAATTGGCGCGCTGCGCCGAGCCCTGGGCGAGGAGCCTGATGGCAAAAGCTGGATCGAGACCCTCCCCCGGAGAGGCTATCGCTTTATCGGACCGGTCGTGACCAAGTTAGAGTCCAACGGGACCGCAACGCGGGTACCGGAGCCGTTTGCGATCAACGAGAAGCCATCGATCGCAATCTTGCCGTTCCAAAATATGAGCGGCGATCCGGAGCAGGAGTACTTCGCCGACGGCCTGGTCGAGGAGATCATTATAGCCCTGTCGCGCCTGCGCTGGCTGTTTGTAATGGCGCGCAACTCGAGCTTCACTTACAAGGGACGCGCGGTCGACGTTCGGCAAGCGGCGCGCGAGCTGGGCGTGCGCTACATCCTGGAAGGCAGCGTGCGCAGAGCCGCCGACAGAGTGCGGGTCACGGGGCAGCTGATCGATGCCGCGACCGGCGCGCATCTGTGGGCCGACAGGTTCGATCGCCCGCTCAGTGACGTTTTTGCAATGCAGGATGAGATCACCACCGCGGTGGTCGGCGCTATCGAACCGAACTTGCGCTCCGCGGAGATCGAGCGCGTCAAGCGCAAGCGGCTCGAAAGCCTCGATGCTTACGATCTCGTCTTGCAGGTGCACTCGATTGCAACGTTCATGCCGGATTCCGCTGCCAAGGCCCTGCCCTTGCTCGAACGCGCGCTGGCGATCGAACCGGATTACGCAATGGCACACGGCTACGCGGCTATCTTGCATCAGAACCTGTTCATCCGTGGCGGAATGCACGAGGAGGATCGCACCGCCGCGATCCACCATGCACACGCCGCGATCACCTATGGCCACGACAATGCCCGTGCCTTGGCCATGGCCGGGATGGCCATCGGACTGGTCGAGCACGACTTCGCCGCTGCGGTTGCGGCATTCGAGGCGGCGATGGCCATCAGCCCCTCCTATGCGGTCGCCTTCAATCTCGGCAGCATCGTGCTGGCGTGGGGCGGTGAAGCCGAGCGCTCGATCGATTGGGGCGAGAAGGCGCTCCGCCTGAGCCCCTTCGATTCATGGAACTTCGTCGCCAGGCTTGCGATCTCTCTCGCCCATTTCCAACGCGAGCGTTTTGAGGCGGCCGCGAATGCTGCTCGCCTGGGCATTCAGTGCAATCCGGCTTTCAGCGTCTGCTACATGACGCTCGCAGCGACACTCGCCGCACTCGGAAGGCTCGACGAAGCCAGAACAACCGTCGCACGGCTGCTGGCAGTCCAGCCCGGCTTCAAGATAGCGAGGCACTGTGTTGGCGTCGGTGCCGTGGCCGCGCTATCCGGCCCCTTGTCCGATGCTCTTCGCACGGCCGGGCTGCCGGAGTGAGGCTCATGCAAAAGTCTTTCGACGCGACGCGCAACGAGCCAAGTCTCCATCTGCGACGGGCCAGGTGCCACGGGCACGGATTTTCGCCGTTGCGTTTTGCTGCACTGCGTGAGGCCAGTTATGGGCCCGACTCTGCCGACTTGTGCGGCGCACAAAGTCGTCGGCTATTTGGGGTACTGGGGGCGCACCGGGGGATGTGGCAAGCGCCGACAGGTTGGAATTGTCATTGGCGCGCTCGGAGAGATTCGAACTCCCGACCCTCAGATTCGAAGAAAGAACGGCAGCCTACTCAACGCCTCACAAATCGCGTCATTCGGCTGCAACCTCGTAACAATACATCAATTATTTCAATATGTTACCGCAATAAATCGCGAAATCGCGTGTCATTCCTAGAAAATTCATTGCAGGTCGGTTACATTGATTATTGCATTGATTATGGAGGCAGGCAATGCCCAGCAAAAGCATCACCGACGCGTTCGTTCGCAACGTCAGCCTTCCGCGAAAGGACAGCGAGCAAAAGCAAATTTCTTACGTCGACACTATGGAACGCGGCCTCGCCCTTGTCCTGGTCGTAAGCTACGGAGGTTCCAAAACCTTCCGCGTCCTAACCTATCGGAACGGCAAGGCGCGGTCGCATAAGCTCGGCACCTATCCCGTCACGACCGTCAAGGACGCCCGAGCGAAAGCTCGAGACTACTGGCAGAATCCACAAAAATTTGAGGCGCAGGCGGAGGTCGGAACCTTCAAGGACATAGCTGGGAATTGGGTAAAGCGCCATGTCGAGGCAAACAAGTTGCGGTCGCAACCCCAGATCGAGTGGATGTTGGAGCGTTACGTCTATCCGAAATGGAAAGATCGGCCTTTCCTTGAAATTCGCCGGCGCGAGGTGAACGAATTCCTCGATCGCATTGCCGATGATTACAGCCCCACGCAGGCGGACGCGGTACTGGCGATCATTCGCGGCATCATGAATTGGCACCAGAGTTGCAACGAGGATTACGTCTCGCCGATCGTCAAAGGCATGAAGAGGAACAAGCCAAAGGCACGTGACCGCATCCTCGATGATGATGAAATTCGAGCCCTGTGGAAAGCCGCCGTCGATGCGGGGACCTTCGGAGCTATTGTGAAGATCTTGCTGCTTACGGCGCAACGGCGCGAGAAGATCGCGACCATGCGGTGGGAAGAAATCTCTAATGGTGTGTGGACAATTGCAAGCGAGGAACGCGAGAAGGGCAACGCCGGAAAAATAGCACTCCCGCAAATCGCTCTCGATGTCATACAAGCTCAGCCGCGAATTGATAAGAATCCTCACGTATTCGCGAGCGGCAGCAAGAAGTGCTTCAATTCCTGGTCGCAGCGCAAACAAGAACTCGATGAAAAGCTCTCGGATATGGCGCCCTGGGTCATCCATGATTTGCGGAGAACCGCACGCAGTCTAATGAGTCGCGCCGACGTGCGACCCGACATTGCCGAGCGTGTCCTAGGCCACGCGATCCCCGGCGTCGAGGGAGTTTATGATCGGCACCGATATGACGAACAGAAAGCCGATGCATTGAACCGCCTCGCCGCGCTTATCGAAACGATCGTCGATCCCCCAAAGGCGAACGTCGTTGCGCTGCAGAGGCGTCGACGGGGGGTCAAGGCATCATGAGTAAACAAACGCGGCGCCCCGGCCAGGTGTACGACGTCGTGCACAGGCAGCAGTCCCTATCCAAGCGGCTAATGATGTACTCGTTCGATGACCACGTCAGTTGTGCCTACCGTGGAGATGCACAGCCGCTTTGTGAGTACCTCTTGTCGGACACCCCACTATCCCAGGAAAACCGGAGGAAGCTTGCGGACCTTATTTCTCGGCGCATTCAGCTTAAGCAGAGAGGTCGCCCTCGTGGTTCTGATCCTGCCCCAGTGACCGAGGCAGTGCGCCAAATTGCCTATGATGTGCGAAGGCTGCAAGTACGGGAATACGGTAACAAGGCTGCCCCTAAAGGCAAGTTGGACCTCCTGATCGACAAAGTGATGGATCAGCGTGGTGAAGACGGGCATGACCTGAAAGGCGCCACCCGCGACAACATCCGCGCTGCTTTGAGACGGACTGCAAGGCGAAAGAACAAATCAGCCTAACGATCACGCAAAATAATTCGGGTATTTTTTGGCACCATCTTACCTTGAAATCATGAAATATCGGGGCATCCCAACGTGATCTATTGAGGGAAGGCCCATCATGAAATCCAATCCCAAATCGTCTCAAACACCGGACGCGCCGCTACTCTTTACGCGCCAACAGGTTGCCCGGATGTTGGGCAATGTGGATATTTCTTTCGTCCGTCGCCTGGAAAAAGCGGGGCGCCTCCAACCAATACGATTGACCCGATCGCCATCCGCTATGGCGTTCTATCGCGCGCGCGATGTAATGGCTCTCGTCGAGGAAGCGTCCGATGAACGCTAATGGAGCACGATTTTGCCGTCGTCTCGGCTCCGAACCTGCCGCTGATCGCAAGCTCGATGCCTTCTTACACGGTGGTACCCGGCGTGCGATTCTGCACGGACAAGGAGAATCACCATGAGTGATCAAAAGCAAAATGGTACGAATAATCCACGCGCAGTTCTACTCCGACTTAAATCAGATAACCCACAAGCCTCTGTAGAGGAGCTCGCTAAACTTATGATGAGAGAGACGCGCAGTTGCGATGAGTTGTTGCGACCAATCCTGGTGGAATGTCTGACGTTCGCGAACGAAGAGGCGCAACAATGCAAGCGGCATAGGGTAGATAACGCGATCAACTAGGGAATATCAAACAATGAACCATTCAGTGAAGAATCAGGAGAGCCGTATCCGTCGCTTAGCCGAGCGACACGGGTGCTATATCCGTAAGTCACGTGCACGGAAGTGCGACTTAGATAACCTCGGCGACTACATGCTGGTAGACGCGAATCTTAACTGCCTCGTGCTTGGGGAGCGCCTCGATGCCACTCTGGATGACATCGCCCTGTTCTTTTCCGCGCAAACCCTTTCGACGGTTGATCAATCAAGGCCTGCCAGTTCGATTATTTACTTCTAGGCAATAGAATAAGACCCCCCGCGACGAACGGGGGGTCAGTCAGTGAATGAAAACAAACCGCGGAGTCAGCGCGGCTATGAATAATATACCAGACCCCTTTGCGGGCATCAAGCAAGTTGCCTACGTCGACACAGTCGAGCTATTTTTTCGTGGATACTTGCCGCTCGGCATCCGCAAACGGATGACGCAAGTTTGCAGTCGCGCGCTCAGGACAACGCCCGTGAAAGAGCATGGTTTTCGACTGACTGTCCAGAAACCATCGATTTCCGTGTTGATGGAACTCGACCGCTGGCAACTCGATTACAGAGCCACGCTGTCACGGTTCGATATTGCAGTAGATTTCTTTCCAGCAATCGAACAAATTGAAGTATTTAGCGATCTGATAAAACAACACCTCGTACTCAAATGGGGAAAAGGCAAAATGCACGATTTGGATCACGGCACCTACTGGATAAACCAAAAACAACGTAAACGTCGAAGCAACAGAGATATGCTGGTCTACTCGGACAAGCCGAGCAAAATCACAGGCCATCCGTGTGTTCATCTCGAACTCAAGTTTTACCGCGCGCAATCCTGCAAAAGGGCAAATGTCTACATGGCGAGCCAGTTGGTTGACCTTGATCCATCCGCGTTGTTTGTAAAATGGATCGGATGGTCCGATGTTAGTGATAAATACTCAGTCAAGGTCATCAGACAAGCCGTAAAGCAGGACCGGAATATATATCGAGGGAAGACTACAACTTCATTTGTTGACCGCTACCGCGCCTCAATCCCTCGAAAGGTCAGATCGATCCTGGAACGGAGTGGATCAGACAGAGCCCAGTCTATCAAGACTCAGTATCGTAATATGGACTTCAAGATGAAAAGCATCGCTAGACTTAATTTGCCTAATCATCTGACGCTTGGATCAGAAGAGCCACTCATTGAAAATATTGAATATTTTAGAAATGACCCCCAATGTGTGTGATTGACATGGAAGATGTGTTGGATCGTCACCGAAATTACGAAGTACTTTGGTCGATCATTACCCGGGATGCACTTCTGACCTCATGAAAGCATGGCCAAAATCGATCTAATCACTAAGGTCTGGGCAAAAACTTTGTTTCGGGAGATATCAGCATGGCCTATCAACGTAAGCCTCTGGACGGTTGCTTTGAGAGAGTAAGACGGGCAGAGGAACACCTCACTGACTTTAAAAAACGAATTGTAATAATGTTCAGGAAGCAGGCGGATGCCGTCGGAATCAAGTTTGATCTGCTGCCGCCGCATCGCGTCAAAGACCCCATCCTCCCCTCTGAAACATTCTACGATATGCGCTTCCCCGTGCTCATCGGGGAAATCTGCTACAACCTTCGAACCGCACTGGATTGGCTTGTTTTTGAAGTCGCCAAGCTTGATACCAAAGAGGAGCAAGATAATACGCAGTTCCCTCTTGAAGACACTTCAGATGGTTTCGTGAAAAACAAAAAGCGTTTCCGGATCGACCTCCTTACATCCGCTCATGAGGATTTGATTGAAGCGGTTCAACCGTACAACGGATGCGAATGGTCGAAACGGCTCCGTGACTATTCCAACTTGGACAAACACCGAAAATTTGTCTCCACTGCAGGGCGCGCCGACTATCATGTTTATTCGAGTCTCGAAAAAGACCTTACCAAATGCCTGGGTCACGAACGTGAGGTGCCACATCCCATCCCGGGACAAACTCCCGTGAAGGTGAAGGTGTACATCTCCGGAGCTATAACATTCACAGATGGAGCGCCTGTCATAGAGGCAGTCGAGGAAATCAAAGCGGGTGTTGCTGATATGCTTCGACAATTCGAGTTTGAGTTTTAGCTGAAAGGAGGAGGGCAATCATGGCTTCGCTGGCACGATCGCCAACTTGTCGAATGACACTCGCTTGCACATATGATCTCGGCAAGAAAAAAAGATTGCCCAATGGCTCCGCTACTATCTATGACCGGCAGCGAGAGCGGTTCTGATTTATAATCATCGAGTGGAATGTGAATATCGCAATGGACACAACGTGTTCAGCGTACCCATTGCGTTTTAATCAATGCTATAATATATTTTAAAATATGAAACCTGCGGTGAAGGGATCGATCCGCGATCGAAAGTCATTCGAGCTGCCGCCGTCAAAGGTCCGTAGCGCGATCACTAACGGTAGGCGCCTGTTTATCGATATTGACGGCCGAAGCGCGTGGCACCGTCGTTACCGAGACTTACTCCAACTGCATCTGAACGACCTGGGCGGTGCGGATCAGACATCCGAGTCTGAGCGTTCCATTGTCCGTCGTGCGGTCACTCTCACCACTCAGCTTGAATGCCTTGAAACGAAATTCGCTGCAAACGATGGCGAGGCGACCCCTCAGCAGTTGGAAGTTTATCAGCGTTGCGCCAACACTCTGAGGAGACTTTTGGAGAGTCTCGGTCTGCAACGGCGCCCTCGCGACGTCACACCAAGCCTGCGCGAGTATCTAGGGCGTGAGGCGTCGCTATGAAGCGCCACCGGCCGCATCGGCCAATCACGATCATCGACACGCTCGCCGACAAGAATCTTTTCCAGCCGTGGTTTGCTGGTCCATCATGGCATCCGTGGCGGACCATACTGAAGGCCGCGTTCGGCTTGCCTATGTCCGATGGCGAGCGCGCATTCTTCCGCACCATCGCCGAACGCGAACCACCATCGCAGCAGGTGCGGGAGCTTTGGGTTATCGCTGGCCGGCGTGCCGGTAAAGATAGCGTAGCCTCCCTGATCGCCGCTCATGCCGCCGCACTGTTCGATCAGCGGGATCGTTTACGTCGTGGCGAGCGGGCGCTTGTCATGTGCCTTGCATGCGACCGCGACCAAGCGAAAATCGTGCTCGGCTATACGCGAAGCTATTTCGACGACATTCCCATGTTTGGCAAGCTGGTCAGTCGCCGCGTTGCAAATGGTTTTGAGTTATCCAACGGCGTTGACGTCGTGGTCGCCACCAACAGCTTCCGCAGCACGCGTGGTCGCACGGTACTCCTCGCGATCTTCGATGAGGCTGCATTTTGGCGGGATGAATTGAGCGCGACCCCCGACGAGGAAACCTACCAGGCGATCAAGCCCGGCATGGCCACGCTACCTGGTTCCTTGCTCGTTGGTATTTCTACACCCTATCGCCGGTCAGGACTGCTTTACAAGAAATGGAAACAGCACTACGGGCAGGATGTTGATGATGTGCTGGTGGTGCGGGCGCCATCGATCGTACTCAATCCGACGTTGGATCAAATTGTCATCGACAAGGCCTTGGAGGAGGACCGTGCCGCAGCATCGGCGGAATGGCTGGCCCAATGGCGTTCCGATATCGAGAACTTCATTTCGCATGAGGTCGTCGAAGGCGCGGTCGTATCGGGCCGCCATGAACTGCCCCCGGTCGCGGGCGTGCGCTATGCCGCTTTCACCGATCCGAGCGGCGGCAGCGCTGACAGCATGACTCTTGCGATCGCGCACGCCGAAAAGGACGGCCGAGTGATCCTCGATGCCGTGCGAGAGCGCAAACCGCCATTCAGTCCCGATGGTGTGGTCGAGGAATTTGCCGACCTGTTGGACAGCTACGGCTGCCGTCGGGTGCATGGTGATCGGTATGCTGGCGAGTGGCCGCGGGAGCGCTTCCGCGTTCACGGCATCACCTATGATCAATCAGAAAAATCCAAGTCTGATCTATATTTGGAATCCTTGCCGCTGCTGAATTCCGGTCGCGTCGAACTGCTCGACTTGCCACGGCTCATTTCTCAACTTTGTGGGTTGGAACGAAGGACCGCCCGCAGCGGAAAAGACAGTATCGATCACGCCCCTGGTGGGCATGATGATCTCGCGAACGCGGTTGCTGGTGCAGTGACAAACGCATTGACAGCAAAAAAGCCACTCGTTGTCAGCGAGGAGGTTTTGCGCAAAGCGGCCCTTCCAGCAGCGCCAACGCAGTCGTGGCCGCAACTCCAAAACCCGCGCGCGTTCTTCAGCACGGGAAATGAACGATAGTAACTGAAAGGAAAACGATAATGAGTGACCACCCTCCCTACATGTTCAGCGAATCCGAGGTCCAGAGATTTAGGAATTGGGCAGCGAAGGGAAAATTTCCATCGCCGCGCAATCCAGAAGGCGCATTCGATTCTCTCGGCCCGAGTTTGAAAAGGCGGCTCGCGATGGACAACACAGGCCCAAATCCGGACATGAACGGCAAGGCGCTGAAAAAGCTGCGCCAACTCATCGCAAACATGGCGGACAAGAATGAGAAAGGACAAGCGATGGCATTGTTGGAGCAGTTGATGCCGGGATCGTTCGAAGGGGTTGAAGATGCCGATCCGGCATCGGCTGTCGAAGAGTTTCTCAAGGACAAGTTGTCCGACAGCGATCTCGCTAGGGTGTGCGGGATGCTGCGGGGCGACGTCAACGGCGATGACGACATCGGCGGCCCAGAACGGTTCCGGGGAATGCCGGAACGCGGTGGCAAAATGATTGGCGATTCACGCCGCATGGCGCTCGACGAAGTGTCCCGGTTGGACCGATCGTTCGCAGGCTTTTCGCGCCGCTTTCCGAACGCTGCGAAAGTAGGAATCGTCTGAGACCATTGGAGAGGCATCGTGGCAACACGATATAAACTGGCCGCCGCCGCCCCCAAAAGATCCACTGAACGGATTGCACTCGCGGATGCCATAGCCCGGGTGCAGGCAGCAGAACGTGACTTCAAGACGGTAGTCGCCGCGGATGAACCGGCTCGTTTCGCCATACGTCGAGCACGAGACGCCCTGGAGGCGGCCGAAGCGGCGATCGAGGAATCCAAAAAAGATGCTGTGGACAATCTTGTCAACGAGGCATTGGGCAAGACCACGGTACCGCGATCGACAGTGGAGGCTGCGCAAACGGCGGCCGTTCGATGCCGTGATGAACTCATTGCGGCTGAGCAGGCCAGAGACGCCCTGCGCGCGAAGCGGATTCCTTGCCAAGCTGAGGTCGAGGATGCGAAGCGCGACTTGACTCGGCAAATTCAAAATGTGGTCAGAGCTGAACCGGTTTTGCAGCGCTTAATTTCTGATTACCACGTAGCACGCCAAACGGCCGCCGACCTGGGCTCGATTCTCGCCTTTCTGTCGAGCCGTCTGTTGCTACCCGATGACGATCGGAATTGGCGCGCCGACCCGGATGCCGACGATAATCTCGCGGTTCCGTGGGTTGCTGCGGTCAATCAGCTTGCTACCGATCCCGATGCGGTCTTGCCGCCCGGGTAACTGCTTGGGACGTGTGAAAGCCATCATGCGCCCCCGGTCCTCGCGATTCGCTTCTTGACGCGAGGGGAAGACCGGCCCCCGTCCCGATGTCACCTGCAGAGTCTCCTGTCGGGACGGGACCGCGTTTAAGGGGTTCTGGGGACGTTGCCGCCGCAACCCCCTCCGGCTAGCGCCACCCTCTGAACTTGCGCCCAAACCCTCTCTAATGGGGACGGCGAATAGTTGGGGCATCACGCCTAGTGCTTGCCGCTTTCCAGAGGTTCCTTGACATGGCAGACACTCTCAAGGAGGCGGACGAGCAATCGCAATGTCCGAGGGCGCACGAGCTGCAGCCAAGCAGGCTCGCGAAGACACGCGCGCCGATCGACCGACCCGCGCCGGCGTCGGCTACGCAAAGTTGAAGGAGCGCTTCAGGTAAACACCAGGACGCGGTCGATCGCAGCTACGCCGGGGCGCGGTTTCGTCCGCTTAGGCTCCGGCCACGCCCGCAAGTGGCCGGGAGATATGACGATGGCTAAATCCTACCGTGGCATTTCAACACAATACCAATCCTTACCTTTGTTTTCGGGGTACGTACTAAAAATAGGTTCATACTGCATTTTGATTTTGACGACTTCATAATCAGACGAGCGCGCAAGGCATTTGAAGTCCTTGGACTTCCACATTTCATTCCTCAGCTGTCATTCGGCGTGCAATTTTGACCCCCTAATCGGGGGGATCGGCGTCCAAAATTGACCCCCTGAAGTGTGGCCGATGCAGGCTTCCCGCTTTGATTCGAAGCGGGGTGGTCGGGGGATGCTGGTCGTGGAGACGGTTGCGCGGATTCGGCGCGAGCACTTCGTCAAGGGCAAGACGATCCGGGAGATTGCGCGGGACCTCGGGGTGTCCCGGAACACGGTCCGCAAGGTGCTGCGATCCGGGGAGACGTCGTTCGAATACGAGCGCACCGTCCAACCGCGGCCGAAGCTGGGGCGATGGACGGCTGCGGTCGATGAACTGCTGGAAAGCAATGCGGCCAAGCCCGCTCGCGAGCAGTTGACGCTGATCCGGATCTTCGAGGAGTTCCGCGAGCGCGGGTACGACGGCGGCTATGATGCGCTGCGTCGCTACGCCAGGCGATGGGCCAAGGATCGCGGGCAAGCGACGGCCGCGGCCTACGTGCCGCTGAGCTTCGCTCCGGGCGAGGCCTACCAATTCGACTGGAGCCACGAGATCGTCGTCCTCAACGGCGTGACCGTGACTGTGAAGGCCGCCCATGTCCGGCTTTGCCACAGCCGGATGCTGTTCGTGCGCGCCTATCCGCGCGAGACGCAGGAGATGGTGTTCGACGCTCACGACCGGGCGTTCGCGCTGTTCAAGGGGACCTGCAGGCGCGGCATCTACGACAACATGAAGACCGCGGTGGAGACGGTCTTCGTCGGCAAGAACCGCCTCTACAATCGCCGCTTCCTGCAGATGTGCAGCCATTATCTCGTCGATCCGGTAGCCTGCACGCCGGCATCGGGCTGGGAGAAGGGCCAAGTCGAGAATCAGGTCGGGCTGGTGCGCGAGCGCTTCTTCACGCCGCGACTGCGCTTCAAGACCTACGACGAGATGAACGCCTGGCTCACCGATAAATGCATCGCCTACGCCAAGGCGCATCACCATCCGGAGCTGACCGGGCAGACGATCTGGGATGTGTTCGAAGCGGAGCGGCCGAAGCTCGTGCCCTATGCGGGCCGGTTCGACGGCTTCCACGCGGTGCCGGCGTCGGTCTCCAAGACCTGCCTGGTGCGCTTCGATAACATCAAGTACTCGGTGGCAGCGAGCGCGGTCGGGCGGCTGGTCGAAGTCCATGCCTATGCGGACCGCATCGTGATCCGCCAGGACGGCCGGATCGTCGGCGAGCATCCCCGCGCGTTCGGCCGCGGCGACACCATCTACGACCCCTGGCATTACGTCCCCGTGCTGGCTCGCAAGCCCGGCGCCCTGCGCAACGGCGCGCCATTCAAGGATTGGGTGCTGCCGGCCGCGATGGAGCGCATCCGGCGCAAGCTCACCGGTGTCGACGATGGCAATCGGCAGATGGTCGACATCCTCACCGCCGTGATCACCGACGGGCTGCCGGCGGTCGAGGCGGCCTGTGCCGAGGCAATCGCCCAGGACGTCCACTCCGCCGATGTCGTCCTGAACATCCTGGCCCGCCAACGCAATCCCGATCCACCCGCCACCATCATGACGCCGGCTGCGCTGACGCTGCGCCACGCACCGATTGCCGATTGTGCCCGCTACGACAACCTCAGGAGAAGCAACTGATGGAACGATCCGAGATATTCGACCTCATGGGCGAACTTCAGCTCTACGGCATGAAGGCTGCCTTCGACGAGATCATGACCACCGCCGTCAAACGCCAGCATGAGCCCCAGCGCATCATCGGCGACCTGCTCACCGCCGAGATCAACGAGAAGCAGGTGCGCTCGATCAAATACCAACTCTCCATCGCCAAGCTGCCGCTCGCAAAAGACCTTGAAGACTTCCAGTTCGACGGCACACCGATCAACGAGACCCTGGTTCGCGATCTCGCCGGCGGTGGATTCCTAACCCAGCAGCGTAATGCCGTGCTGATTGGCGGAACCGGCACCGGCAAAACCCACTTGGCGATCGCCGTCGCCCGTAGCTGCATTCGGTCCGGCACCCGCGGCCGCTTCTACAACGTCGTCGATCTCGTCAACCGGCTCGAGGGCGAGACCCGCAGCGGCCGGCAGGGTCGGATTGCCGATCACCTGACCCGCATGGACTTCGTCATTCTCGACGAGCTCGGCTATCTGCCGTTCGCCCAGGCCGGTGGCCAACTCCTGTTCCACCTCATCAGCCGGCTCTACGAGCGCACCTCGATCATCGTCACCACCAATCTCGCCTTCGGCGAATGGCCGAGCGTCTTCACCGACGCCAAGATGACCACCGCGCTGCTCGATCGCCTGACCCACCACTGCGATATCATCGAAACCGGAAACGACAGCTGGCGCTTCAAGAGCCGTGGCGACGATCATCCCGCCACCCGCGCTCGCGCCGTCTCCGCAACCCCGACCAGCTCCGACGGCGCGAGCGCTACCGCCCGGACTCGTCGCTCAAGGGGGTCAAAATTGGACGCCGATCGGGGGTCAAATTTGGACGCCGATTGACAATCCAGGATCGCGACGGCGGCGCGCTGGTGCTGTCGAGCTTGTTCGGCCTTTACCCGTTTTTGCGCAAGCTCTTTGCTGATGGCGGCTATCAGGGGCCCCAGTTCAGCGCAGCCCAGCGGAAAGCCTTGCCGCATCTTGCAACCGAGATCGTGAAGCGCTCCGATCAGGCGAAAGGCTTCAAAGTCCTCCCGCGACGCTGGGTGGTCGAACGCACGTTTGCATGGCTTGGCCGCTGTCGAAGGCTCGCAAAGGACTTCGAAAACCTATCCCGAAACGCCTTGGCGTTCGTTCGCCTCGCCTCGATCCGCATTATGTTGCGAAAGCTCTGCGCAGCAGCATGAACTTCCCGGACAAACTCTAAGCGGTTTCGGATTGCTTTTCTTGCTCCCTCCGCCTCGTCCACGGGCTCCTCCCGTCACCAGATGGCTTCAGTTGGCCAGTGGCCTTGGCTGAACAACGCGGCCCCCTCGCTCCAGCCCCATTACAGAGCCTTCGTCACTACTACGGGCTGCTCCGTCTCTTCTCGTCCCCTACCTCAAAAGGTGAAGGGGGCGCTTCGAGCGTTCGATCGAAGGAAAGCTCGGCGTGGAGACTAACTGGAACTCGGAGCGTTGCACTCAGCGAGCGTTTGCCACGCCTATTAGCCTTTGAAACCTCCTAGAATCTGCCAGATGCGGAGCGTGTTTGCGAATGCGGTCCAGGACGTCGATCAAACCGTAGGGGCCTACGGTAGGCGAATCGCCTACAACGGCTGCAATCAGATCGAGTACTTTTGCAGGAGACGTCGCGTACAGACTGTCGTCTGCGGCCGAAATCGAATGGACGCTGGTGTGCCGGCGTGGGTCCTCCGGCCGAATAAAGGGAATGATTACCTCCGCCGCCTGCGCAAAAGCCTGACCGCTCTCTCGCAGAATTTGTACAAGTATGAAGGTGGAATCAGGTGACTGTAGCTTCGTGTCCAGCGGCCAAACGGATTCGAAAACTGGGCCGACGATGTTTTGCCAATGCGCAATCTTCTCTTCAGGCTTGGCGTGCTTCATTTCGGCTGCCAAACGGTGCCCGACGCTGGCCATGGCTCTGATGCCTGCCGCTCGAAGCGCTGACCGTGCTTCAGTCGGCGCTATCGGATAGCCCGCGTTTTTGGATCGGTTCGCTATCATAATGATGGCCAGCCATTCGCCATAAACGCGCAAATCATCTTCGGCGATTTCAGGCCGGCCAAACAGTTCAAGAAAGGATGCCTTCGTCAATTTAAACAGCTCAGGCGATCCGATGTAGTTCGAATATTTGCGCGCGTTCCATACATTTGCCGCGTCGCTCGATTTCCAGTCGAACAGTGGGACTATTCTTTCCGTGGTCCAAATCGGCGCTCTCTCGAATAGCATCGATACTTCAGCTGCGAAGCGAACGCGAGCGAGTTGGCCGAACCTTCCCGATGCAGAAGCCAACGTGTCCAGGCGTTGCCGTATGGCCTCCGGCATCTCTTCTCCGTTCACGCCTTTTGTCATCCTCTTGATAATCACTTCGGCAAGACGACCGGCTGGCGCGTTGAGGGCGTCCGTCAGCACATCACGCATCTACTCCTCCCTCAACTCTACCGCCGTCGCAGCTTCAATCTTATCCCAAAGCGGCCACAAAAGATTTTCGTCTAATGCCTTCGCTTTTTCGTTCAGCCACCATGAGGCGGTGTTTGCGACTTCCGGAAAGTCTTCGTCGGGGAACATCAAGAGCAGTTTAGCTACAAGAGAGACACTATCCGAATCATCAAGCTTTTGGGCAGCCCACAAAAAAGGATTCCACGCCCAATCTGGCCACTCTCCCTTGCGAGCCTTAACCTCCAACCCGCCGAGGGCGTGTTGCGGGTTGCTTTGGCAAAGCGCCTGCCAGTCATCTCCATCCATGAAGTCCGCATTGTCGGCTATCACCTTTGCTTCGTCGACTAGTGATTCAACCGGTAAACTTTCAAGCCTTTGAGAATCGCCGACGATGCGGCTTCCACCTCCGTGCCAGATGTGAAACCCCGCTTGTTCGGAAGGGCGCAATTCCCATTGGGGGTGTTTATTTTTAATGTCTGCTAGCACAGATTTAGATGTACCCCCGAGCCTCAAGCCTGCGCGTTCCATTTCGCCCAGAATGTCGAACCGGGACCGCTCAACGTGGATTTCGGAGTCGGATATGAACCAGTCCGGCGGCGGGCCTGCTGCAATCCGTTCTTCGATTTTGATCCGTTTTCCCGCAGGAAGCTCATTCCATCGTTCGCGCAACAAGCGGAATACCTCAACGGTTGCGTTCGTGAAAAAGAGAAGACCTTGCGGCAGCATCAAAAGAATATTCGCCGCCTCGTCAGCCGGAACCGCTTTGTCCGCCGCCGCAAACAGCGCCAACCGTTTATTCAACTTTAGAGGGCTTGATGCCCATCGCGGCACGAACGGCAGAGCCAAAGCGACATCCTCGTGCGCAAGGTGTGTCCAGGTTTCAGCGATCATCCGCGTGATCGGAAGGAAACCGGTACGGTATTCGTTCTGTCTATGGGCAGCGATTGAGGGAACATCGCTATCCGATACGCTGTAGCCTACATTGCTTTCAACTTCGAGGTCGGTGGCATCAGCCAGTGAAGCATCTAGCGCTTCGGTTAACACGGTCAGAAGTCTTTGTTCAACGTCTGGCGGAGCGTCCTTCGGCCACGCCGCAAGGACCTCTTCTTCGGTAAGATCGCCCTCGACCTCGTAATCGATCGACATGAGGTCCGAGGGTCGTTTCGGCACACGCTCGCCACCTTCGTCGAACCAGGAGATGCTCTTTCCGACCTTCGGCTTTGGCCGCAGCATCCGGGCAAGCCTTTCAAGCAGTTCGGATGACCGCTCACCCGCTTTGATACGCGGCTGAATATCAAACCACTCGCTCCGCAGTGCCCCTCGCGGGTTATCGCGGATATGCCGGATAATGATTTGCCAACTTTTGGCAAGAAGCGGTGACAGGGAATCACGCCTGTGATTGAGGCGAAATTCAAGTAGCTCTGCTGCTCGCTCATCGAAAAAGCCGAGGTTCGCCGAAACTTCGCGGACGGCTTCCGGGTCGTCAAAATTCCTTTCGATCCACGGGGTAAGCTGGGCGGGCGATTGAATCACTTTCATTCGCGCGAGCTCAGGAAGCCACGCGAGGGAGGGGATTTAATTCTGCGAGTTTCTCGGCAACGTCCTCCTGACTAAGGAAGAAACGCAGCTGCTCGCGCTCAAAATCCGTGGCATCCCGCGGCGTTTTCTTTTTTGTCGATTCCATGGAGTATCTCACGGCGCCTTGGGTGACGAGGTCACGCCGAAAAACGCGTTCAACTTCGCGCCGCCATACGCTGCCGGGTTCATCGCGTAAGTTGCCCACTCGTCGAGAGTCTTGTAGATTTGGTCGTAGTCGGCAAACTCGATCGGTGCGATGCCTTTAGCCTTCCAGATCGACGCGGAGACCAATGTCTGCTGCTCGATAGCATAAATTTTTTTTAGATCGCGAAAACGTTCGCGGTCGGCATCAAGCGTTTCAAGCAAGAGACGCATGGCGGTATCTTCGGCGGTGTAACCAACGAGGACAAGTGTATTCACCCGCATCCGGTCTTCTACATATTGCGCCGCCCATCCGTCGCGAAGATAGGCATCGCCGAAGTCCGCGCTAGTTAGGATCAGGTCGGACTGAGCAATATTCATGGGACCGTAGGCGTAGGCAATTCGGCCATGCAGATGCAGAATCCCATGGTCATCGGGGGTTCCGGGCCGGGGGACAGCCTTGCCCGCGTGGCTCGGTACCGTTAATCCGCCGGCTTGAGCCGCACATTCGAACAATGGATCGAAATTGGTGGTGAGGATTCTGACCCGTCCGTCTGCGTCCCGGGACAACCGCAGCAGATTGAGATGGTCAGGAACCGTAAGGCCAGGCGCAGGCGTGAGCAATTTCGTAGTCGCAGCACGTACTCGCGACGGCGCCTTTGGCAGTCGTGTTCTTCGTTCAAGCGAGCCGAGTGCCCGGTCGTACTCGCCGCGTTTTATAGCCTCTTCTTCCGCCGCCTCGTTTTTGGGCGTTTCGTTGATATAGTCGTAAATCTGTTCCGTGAGACTGCGGAACGACGGCATGCCGACGCGCATGGAGACACCCGCACCGCAGATGAACACGGCGTGGCCCTCGGCGACGGCCTTAATCAATTCATCCGGAATATCCGGAGTGCCAGGTAGGAATCTCATACAACCACGTGCGAAAAGCCAAGCAGCGCTGATCGCCACTATATCCCATTGGCAGGATTTACACCTGCGACTTCAGGATAGAATCCGACGTGCGTCCGCTCCGCGTCAAGCTTCGCCGCCGAGCCCCGTGCCCGGCGGCGCCAGGGAGGATGATCCGATCATCTCTGCCTAAACTGGCGATCCGTAACTAAGCCCGGCGAGACTTCTCCTCTTCGAAAAAATGCCGCAGCTTGACGCCGAGGGCCTTGGCGACATGCCAGAGCGTCACGATCGTGGGGTTGCGCTGTCCAAGTTCGAGACCGCTCACGTAGGCGCGGTCCACGCCCATCCGCTCCGCAAGTGCAGCCTGCGACAGCCCGGCCGCCCGTCGCAACCGTTGCACATTACGCCCCACCATTCGCCGCACATCCTCCGACATGCGCCCAGTCGGGCAGGATGTGCAATTAATTGCGACGCATTATAATACACGTCTCGATCGAGTTCAGCCGGAGCTTGCAGAAGTCAGGAGGGCCTACGTGCGCGTCGTCACCGCAATTTGGATCACTGCGTCCGCCGTGGGCTCATCGTTCGCGCAGCCGGTTTCGCCGCCTGTGGACAGAGCCCTCGATTGCCGAAATCCTCGGGATGCCACGTTGTGCCGCGAGATACAGCGCAACCGATCACCCAGAAACGGAAATCCGCCCAGCACATATCGAGTTCCGGCCATGCGGCCCGCACCGCCACTGACTAACGCAAATGCGCAGACTCGGCAAAAAGTTGTTCTTTACGAAGAGAGTCAATCCGACGCCGCTGGCAGGCGCTTTAACGGCTCGGCGGTTTGGCACACTGAAATGAGCGCGCCCGCACCGGGACAACCGGTCGATACGGTGCTGGTGGCGGAAATCGAGATTCCCGAGCAGCAAATCACCCTGCGCTGGTCAATTAGGCGCAACAACGACAAGAAGATTCCGGCCAGTCATATCGTCGAAGTCCTGTTCAATTTGCTGCCGGATGTCCATGGCGGCATTTCGAGCGTTCCGGGCATACTTATGAAGCAGGGGGAGATGGCACGCGGCACACCGCTCGCCGGTCAAGCAATGAAGGTCGAGGCCAACTATTTTCTGATCGGCTTGTCGTTGATCGATTCAGATAGGCATCGAAATATTCAACTCCTGAAGGAGAGAGCATGGATTGATATTCCGGTTGTCTTCAATGATGGAAGGCGAAGCATCATCGTCGTCGAGAAGGGTCCTTCCGGCGAACGTGCATTTGCTGAGGCGCTTGCTCATTGGGGTGAGGACAGCGTGAGCGCAACGGCGTCCGCAAAGGCAGCTACCCCCATCGCGCAGCCTACCTACGAACCGGAGTGGCGGATAATTGAGGCGGACAACGGCGCAGTCTATGCGCTCGACATGAAATCCGTTTCTCACTTGTACTATTGCGGCGGATGCGCTGACGCGGTGATGTGCGTTGTGGACAACAACCAATGCCCTGCGCCAAACATGCGGCGCATTCGGTTTGATTGTCACGGGCACTACATCGAAACGGACGGCGGCGGCGGAATGCAGATGGCCCCGCCCCGCTCAGTTGTCGGACAGATGGCCGCCGCCGCGTGCGTTGGTGCCAAAACTTACTAGTCGTCCAATGAAATCATTGAAGTCTGATACACAGCCCGTTGCGGCGATGGAGTTGTGGGTGTCTGATGTTGCGTGCTGATGAAGCAGGGCGCAACCACCCGCCGGAGCATGAGGTGCATACGGTTCGATTACCAGGAACCACTATCAGGACTCGGCGAACTTCGTGGCCGCAGAACCACGCGGGATCATGGACTGGGCTCCTGACCCTCTAGGACCGTCGCTGACGCGTTTTTGCTGGCCGAGGTTGGGGAGGTGGGGTCGCGCAACGATGCGTCCCTAAACCCTTCTTAAAGGGGATACTCACATTGATTAGCCCATTGCTTACAGAGCCAAAGCCTTGAGCTATTTACCACATAAAATTCAAAATAACTCATTGATTTAATTGATACATTTCGTGGCGCGCTCGGAGAGATTCGAACTCCCGACCCTCAGATTCGAAGTCTGATGCTCTATCCAGCTGAGCTACGAGCGCTGGCTGTGCCTGACGGCGCCGCCGGCGGTACGGCTGGCGACGGGCCGACCGTATCCGCCTGGACCCTATAGCGCATTTCACGCCCGCGATGCTACCGCCTCCGCATGGATATCATGCGGCGCTCCCCGCCTTGCGCTCTTCGCGCGATCAACCGCACTATGGCGCCCGCCAACCTTGTGCGGCCGTCGCGGCCCGCCTGCCGCGATCGGCGCCTGGAGCTTTCATGTCGAATGCCGACATTCTCGATACGCGTTTCCGCTCGGCGCTGCGCCGCATGGTCGAGCGCGGCCGGCTGCGTACCTATGATCGGCCGGCCGACCCGCGGCTCGAGATCGCCGCCATCATGAAGGCGTTCGACAACGAGGACGCCGCGATCCTGTTCGGCGACGTCAAGGGCTTCACGGTTCCGGTGATCGGCAACCTGCTCTCCAACCGGGGCAACTGCGAGGCCGCATTCGGCTGCGATTTCCGCGCCATCCGGGACTTCATCGGCCGCGCCATCGGGGCGCCGCAGCCGCCCACATTGGTCGAGCGCGCGCCGGCCCAGGAGATGGTCCATCGCGATGGCTTCGACATCACCACGGCGCTACCGGTGCTCACCCACACCGCCGAGGACGCCGGGCGCTTCATCACCGCCGGGGTCGTGATCGCCCGCGATCCCGAGACCGGCACCTATAACGCCTCCTATCATCGACTGCAGCTTCTGGAGCCGAAGCGCACCGCGATCAGGCTCGACTTCGGCCGCCACCTGCGGCTTGCGTGGGAGCGCGCCAGGCAGAAGGCCCAGCACCTGCCGATCGCGGTGTGCATCGGCACCGACATTGCGTTGCAATACACTGCCGCCACCATGGGCTCGCAGATGCCGGAGAACGCCGACGAGATCGCGGTCGCCGGCGGGCTCGCCGGCCGGGCGCTGCCGGTGGTGCGGGCGGTGTCGCAGGATCTCCTGGTGCCGGCGGAAACCGAGATCGTGCTCGAAGGCGTGATCCGCTGCGACCAAACCATCACCGAGGGGCCGTTCGGCGAATTCATCGGCTATCTCGCCCATGCGGAGGAGATGCCGGTGGTCGACATCACCGCCCTCACCCATCGCCGCCGGCCGATCTACCACGCCATCAACGGCTACGGCCGCGAGACCATCGTGCTGCGCAAATACGTGCTGGAGGCGAGCCTGCTGAAGGTGCTGCGCGCCGCCGTGCCGATCGTGGTCGATGCCGAGATGACGGCGGGCGGCCTGCACCGCTTCCACGCCGTGCTGCAGATCAACCGCACCTCGCCAGCCCATGACGGCCTCCAGCGCAACGCGATCCTCGCCGCGTTCGGGGCGCTCAAGGACCTCGACATGGTGATCGTGGTCGATCACGACATCGACATCCGCGATCCGCAAGACGTGGAGTACGCGCTCGCGACCCGCATGGAAGCCTCGCGCGACCTGATCGTGATCCCGGAAGCGCGGGGCCACGAATATGTGCGCGTCGGCAACAACGGCATCATCGCCAAGCTAGGCATCGACGCCACCGTGCCGTTCGCCGACCAGGCGCGGTTCGCTCGCTATGCCTTTGCCCCGACGGCGGCGGTGGCGGAGAATTTTTCGACCGACGCGGCGCGGATCGGCGCGCTGCTCGATCTTTAGAATGGCGCTGAGGATTGGGAAACAATTATAAACGAACGAAGAAGCTCTGTTGGCGACGCTAATAAATCGGTCTTGGTGTTTGCTATTGTCAGCCAAGAAACCTGTTCGTATTGTGCCATCTCAGCGCCTCACGGTCTGGACGATTGAGCGGCGTCAATGGGAGATGAAGCTGCTGTCCATGCAGACGCCTATACTCTTCCCCATTGTTGAAATCTGACCTTACTCGATCACTGACGACGAAACGGAGATTTTCATCGAAGGTCACATATCCTGCATCGAAGACGCTGTGGATGTCGCGACGAAGAAGAATACCATTTGATACCTCATGCAGCCCGCCGAATGAGTACGGCCTGATATGTGCCGCGTCCAATGCAGGCAAGACCTTGCCGCCAGAAACCGCACATGCTCGTCCATATGCATCAGTTACCGCAATTCGAAAAGCGCCCTGACCGAGTCTTGGAATAATCAGTGTCGGCTCGCCGTATCGCCTTTGCGGTTCTGCAAGGCCTGTGATCGTCCGAGTCGCGGTTTGCCCAGCGTCAACCACTCGCTCCCATAGACGCAAGCCTTCCGCTTCATCCGTACTGTAAGTCTTGCCCACAACAATTGATCTCGCCCAGGATTCGGGTTGCGGTATCCAAAGCTCGGGCGGAAGGAAAACTGGCTCAACAACAATCCGGGCTCCGATAATGTAGTCGCCCTTTGGCGGCTCAGCGCGATCTCGAAGCCGTCCTACACGATTGCGCATCTCTTCGTAACTGGGCGCGCCGTTTTTAATTCCAAAAGCTTCCCAGGCCAGAGATATTGGCAACCTCGAGGCATGGCTAAACACCCCGTAGCCACCAATCGCGTTGCGCGGGCTTTTTAGGCGAAAGAGAAACAATTCTCCAGGCTGAACCGCCGCAAAATTTGAAGCACCGCTTGGCTGCCAAAAATTTACCTCATCGATTCCTGGCTGGGATGCCAGGAAGTCGAACCAGTCGAGATCAGTATTCACTACCCAAAGTCGAACCATGCGACTTTCCGCTGTGCATCGATTGGATGAGAATGTCTTTAGTCTACAGTCTACAAGGCTCGCACGTGAATTGAGGGCATTGTAGTCTATGCCGACCTCGGAGAAACAGGAGTTCCGTTATGGACGTGCGTGCGGCGGTGGCGGTCGCGGCCGGTAAGCAGCTGGAAGTGACGACGGTGCAGCTCGACGGCCCCAGGGCCGGCGAGGTGCTGGTCGAGATCAAGGCGACCGGCATCTGCCACACCGACGAGTTCACGCTTTCGGGCGCCGATCCGGAGGGCCTGTTTCCCGGCGATCCTCGGCCACGAGGGCGCCGGCATCGTCGTTGACGTCGGGCCCGACGTCACGAGCGTGAAGAAGGGCGACCACGTCATTCCGCTCTACACGCCGGAGTGCCGGCAGTGCCCGTACGTGCCTGTCGCGCAAGACCAATCTGTGCACCGCGATCCGCGCCACCCAGGGCAAGGGCGTGATGCCGGACGGCACCTGCCGCTTCTCGCTGGGCGGGCGGCCGGTGCACCACTACATGGGCACCTCGACGTTCGCCAACTACACGGTGCTGCCCGAGATCGCGGTCGCGAAGATCCGCGAGGACGCCCCGTTCGACAAGGTCTGCTACATCGGCTGCGGCGTTACCACCGGCATCGGCGCGGTGATCAACACCGCCAAGGTCGAGGCCGGCGCGACAATGTCGTCGTGTTCGGCCTCGGCGGGATCGGCCTCAACGTGGTCCAGGGGCGCGGCTCGCGGGCGCCGACATGATCGTCGGGGTCGATCTCAACCCGACAACGCAAGGGCTGGGGCGAGCGCTTCGGGATGACGCACTTCGTCAACCCGAAGGAGATCGGCGGCGATCTCGTGCCCTATCTCGTCGACCTGACCAAGCGCGGCGCCGACCAGATCGGCGGCGCCGATTACACCTTCGACTGCATCGGCAACGTCACGGTGATGCGCCAGGCGCTGGAGTGCTGCCACCGCGGCTGGGGCGAAAGCATCATCATCGGCGTCGCGGGCGCCGGCCAGGAGATCGCAACGCGCCCGTTCCAGCTCGTCACCGGCCGGGTGTGGCAGGGCACGGCCTTCGGCGGCGCGCGCGGACGCACCGACGTGCCCAGGATTGTCGACTGGTACATGGACGGCAAGATCGAGATCGACCCGCTGATCACCCACGTGATGCCGCTCGCCGACATCAACGAGGCGTTCGACCTGATGCACGCCGGCGAATCGATCCGCAGCGTGGTGACGTTCTAGCGCCACGTCCGGCCGTTGCGGCGGAACTTTCGGCGCTGTAGAAGGTTGTCCGGGTGCAGCGCAGTGGCGCCCTGACGAACAGAGCGAAAGAAACGTTAACGCGATCCTTCCAATTCGACCTCCGGGGCCTGCCCTCCTCTAACCTCCCATCACGAGATCGCCGATGCTGCCCGCGTCGCTTATCGCGACCGTAAGACTTGATGCATATTTTGGCAAAGTTCGCGCCACCAAGAAGCAACACAAAAAGGCACACCATGTTGGAATTCTGGAGCGATTGGGTCGACGCCGCCATCATGGCGGTCGAATCGCAAAGCGTGATCGCCATGCGCCTCGTCAAGATCGCGGCGGGCGGTGCTGCCGCCGACGCGGAATGCGAGATGATGGTGGCGGAGAAATTTGCCGCGGTCACCGCCGCCCATTCCGCCGCCACGACCGCGCTCTTCAACGGACAAAGCCTCCAGGAGGCCGCGGCGCTCGCGCTCGCACCGGTCAGGTTGCGCGTGCACGCCAATCACGAGAGGCTGTCGCGGGGTTGAGCCGAAACGGCGTTCCCGCAATACGCCCTGGGCTCGGCGCCTGGCGCCTGCCCGCTCCGCGCATCTCGCACTTCAGTCAGGGCTCTCCCGGTGGCATAACGCATTGCCATTTCGGACTTTGGAGAGCGACATGGAAATCGCAGGCAGCGTTGCTTTGGTGACCGGGGCCAACCGAGGCCTCGGGAAAGCTTATGCGGAAGCCTTGCTGGCGGCCGGCGCCGCCAAGGTGTACGCTGGCGCGCGCGATCCATCGACCATCTCCGACCCACGACTTGCTCCCATCAAGCTCGACGTCACATCCGCGGCCGACGTCGCGGCGGCGGCTGCAATGTGCCGGGACGTCAACCTCCTCATCAACAATGCCGGCGCCATGCTGATGACCTCGATGTTGGCGCCAGGCTCGGAGGCTGCGCTGCGACGCGAGATGGAGGTCAACGTGTTCGGCACGCTCGCCATGGTGCGCGCCTTCGCGCCGGTCCTCGCCCGCAACGGCGGCGGCGCCGTCGCCAATATGCTGTCGGTGACCAGTTGGTACGTGTATCCGTTCAACGCCACCTACTGCGCCTCCAAGCATGCGGCACTGGTGGTGACCGACGCCGCGCGCATCGAGCTCAAGTCGAAGGGCACCCATGTCGTCGGCGTCTTTGCCGGCTTCATCGACACCGACATGGCGGCTGGCGTTGATCGACCCAAAACACCGCCGCGCCAAGTCGCCGAGCGCACCCTCGACGGCATCCGGGCCGGCAAGGACCACGTCTTCGCCGATACCCGGGCGGAGCAAATGTGGCAGGCGATGCGGAACGACCCCGCCGCGGTCACCGCGGAGATGCAGCGGCGCTGGGACGGCGGCACGCCCTGAGCGGCCGCCTGACGGCAAGCCGGTGGCCGGGCGGCCGCTCGGCGATCCCAATCCCCCGGAGAACACCATGTCGACCGCACCCACTCCGACCGCTCCTGCCCCGACGCCTTCCGCGACCGCTCTCATCATCGGCGCCTCACGCGGCCTCGGCCTCGCGCTGGCCGAGGCATATCTCAAGCGCGGCTGGCGCGTGGTCGCGACCGTGCGCGGGACGGCGCGCACCGGCCTGCACGAACTCGCCGAGCGCTCCGACGGCCGGCTCGAGATCGAGACCGTCGATATCACGCTGCCCGATGAGATCGCGGCGCTGCGCCGCCGGCTCGACGGCCGGCGGTTCGATCTGCTGTTTGTCAATGCCGGCATCCTCACCAACAGGAATCGAAACCGTCGCCGATGTGTCGACCGAGGATTTCGTCCGCCTGATGGTGACCAATGCGCTGAGCCCGATGCGCGTGGTCGAAGCATTCGAAAGCCTGGTGCCGCCGACCGGCACCATCGGGGTGATGTCGTCCGGTCTCGGCAGCGTCGCCAACAACGAGCGCGGCTACACGGATATCTACAGCACCAGCAAGACGGCGCTGAACATGCTGATGCGCAGCTTCGCCGCCCGCCACGCCGGCGATCCCCGCGCGATGGTCCTCATCGCCCCCGGCTGGGTCCGCACCAACATGGGCGGCCCCGACGCCGCCCTCGCCATCGCGGACAGCATCCCCGGCGTCGTCGACACCATCACCGGCTGCTCCGGCAAGCCCGGCTTGCGCTACCTGGACTACGGGGGGCGCACTGTGCCGTGGTGAGGGTGCGTTGGCGTGAGGTCGAAGCGATCTTGAGAAAGGAAGGCCACGCATGAAAAACAAGGTCCTGAAAGTCGGCATTGCTCCACGCGAGGCGATCAAGCGGTATACGCTTGACGTCGTGGCGGGGCGGCGCAAGCGCAGTTCCCATGATCCGGACATCTGGTTCACCTCGGTTGAAAGTTTCGCCAAGGTCCTATCGGAGCGAAACCGCGCTTTGCTCGCCTTGATCGCCGATCAGCAACCGGACTCGATCGATGCGCTGGCAGCCGTTAGCGGGCGGGCCAAGAGCAATCTCTCGCGCACGCTACGCACCATGGAACGCTACGGCTTGGTCCGCCTCGACAGAAGCGGGGGCCGCAAGGTCCGGCCGGTGGTCACGTTCAGGCGGGTAGAACTCAGCCTGAAAGTTGCGGCGTCAGCGCTATCGAACCGGGTTGATAGAATTCCCTGCGAACAGCGAAAATATCAGCGAATTTCGAGATTTTTGGGGGTTTTGGCGATTTCGCACGTCAGTTTGATCCGAGATATCATGGCGTTACATGCAAATTCCCTACAGATCGAAACAGCGAATTTATTTCTCGCGAACAGCGAATTGATTCCTCCGAATAGGGAATTAATAGGGTATTCGCCGCTCGGACCGGTTTGTCGGGTTTCATCCGCTTTTCCCGTACATGTTATGGGCATATGCAGTCCCCACCGGGGTATCCGCAATATGTCCTATAGGACCTGAAGACAGAATATAGGACTATTCATGCGCTGTCAATCGGATGGGAATCTCGGTTTGGAGAATCCCCCGGAGACGCCGGTTGCGGCCACAGTATCGTGGCGTTCATGGCGGCGGCGATCCGGCGAAAATCCTGCTCGTTTGCGGACACGAGGCCGAACCGAAACTGATAACCCCAATTGGGCTTTCCCGCCGTGAGGTCGAGGTCATCGAGCAAAGGCCGGATCGGCGCATCGGTGGCCTGCGCCCACGCGACATTTCGGCGCCACGGCCGGAGGCCGCCCCCCATGTCGAACACATAGGGCTCGCCGTCCAGCACGACCCCAATGGCGGTGAAGGCCTGGCACCGATTCCTGTTTCCGTTCTTGCCTCCCTCCTTGCGTTCGTACTTGTCTCCGTTCTTGCCACCGTTCTTGCCCCCGAAGATTTCGGTCGGCGAATAGCAGACGACGAGGTCGCCGGGCGTGATCCGCCGCAAGGGGGTGGTTTTGCCATGGCAGACTTGCATGAAGCCTCCGGCGCGGCCCTTGCGGACATGTTCGGCCGAGGCGACGGCGATCCAGCAGCGGGGCATTCGCGCCTCCCTCAGCCTTCGCTCGGGCAAAAGACGCGCAGGCGATGGCCATCCGGATCGAGAGCCGTGAAGGTACGACCGAAATCCATCGCCACAGGTTCCTGGAGAATGCGGACGCCTCGCCGCTTCCAGTCCGCAAAGGTCGCATCGACCGCGGCGGCGTCATCCACGGTGAAGACAAGTTCGGCATCACCGCCCGAGGATGTTGCGGCAGGCTCGACCGTATGCCTCGACCACAGTCTGAGCTTCACGCCGGATTCCAGTGCGAATAGGACGAAGGCCGGCGACGCCTCCCTGGGCTCGCGTCCGATGAGCCGCGCGTAGAAGCGGCCGCTGGCCTCCGGGCTGTCGACGTAGAAAATCATGAAATCGGCATTAAGCATGTGATCGCCTCCTGTCTTTTTGACATGAGGCGATCATGGAACATCGTGCTGTCAGTTTCCGGCAGCATGGTTCAGGGAGGCGGCGGAACGCCCTCGATCTCCCGCCACTCTTTCAGCATCGCCTGGCGACGGCGGGGATACCGCTCGCCGGTCGCCTCCAGGCCGGCGATGCGGTCGGCGCGGAAATGCCGGAACCCCTGACGCAGCTCGCACCAGGAAACAATAACGCGCACGCGATCGAAGAAACCGAGCGCGAACGGCCACACGGTGCGCTGCGTGTGCGATCCCTCGGCATCGCGATAGCGCAGGACGAGCTTGCGCTCGGTGCGGATCGCCGCACGAATAACGGCGAGATCGACGCGGTCGCCGGCGACCGTCGGACCGGGTCCGATCAGCAGGGCCGAGGCGTCCAGTTCGTCCCGAAGTTCGACCGGCAGCACCGCCGCGATCTTGGCCACCGCATTGCGCGCCGCCCGCGCCAGGGCATCATCGGCCCTGGCGGCGACCCAGCGTGAGCCCAGCACCAGCGCCTCGATCTCCTCCTTGGAAAACATCAACGGCGGCAGCAGGAAGCCCGGCCGCAGCACATAGCCGATGCCCGGCTCCCCCTCGATCTGTGCGCCTTGCGCCTGCAAACTGGCGATGTCGCGATAGAGGGTGCGGATGCTGATGCCAAGCTCCGCCGCCAAGGCCTTGCCGGTGACCGGCCGGCGATAACGGCGCAGCGCCTGCAACAGGTCGAGAAGGCGTTCGGATCGGGACACTGGGGGCCCCCTCAGAGGGAACACATCATGCCACAATTTGGCAGCAACAAGCAGTGGCCGCCGTTGAGGAGTTGACCTGAGTTCGTTATTGACTAAACTAGTCATATGACTAGTCAGATTAAGCGGTACTTCACCATGAAAAGTTGGTCGGTCCAGGATGCCAAGGCTCGCTTCAGCGAGTTCCTCGAGACCTGCTTGAAGGAGGGGCCGCAGATGGTCACGAAACGCGGCACCGATGCCGCCGTCCTCGTGCCTGCGCACGAGTGGGAGCGCCTTCGGCAATCCGCGCGTCCGACCTTGAAGGAGTTGCTGCTCAGCCCGGAGCCGCGGACGGACATCCCGATTCCGAAGCGCGGCCGGCTGATCCGCCGTCGGCCCAAAGAGCTGCGCTAAGATCACCGCGCTGAGACCGATGTATCTGCTGGACACGAATGTTATTTCTGAACTTCGCCGCACGAAGCCGCACGGCGCGGTTTTAGCGTGGCTCGAAAGCGTGGCCGACAGCGATCTCCACCTCTGCGCGGTCACGATCGGCGAGATCCAGTCCGGAATCGAAATCACGCGCGAGACGGATGAAACGAAGGCCGATGAAATCGAGGCCTGGCTGGAGCAGATCGCCGCGACTTACAACGTCCTGGCAATGGACGCTCGCGCGTTCCGCTGTTGGGCGAAGCTGATGCGCCGGCGCTCCGACCGCCTGATGGAAGACGCCATGATTGCCGCGATAGCGACCGTTCATAACCTCGTCATTGTGACGAGGAACGTCCGAGACTTCGAACATTTTGGCGTGCGGACGTTTGATCCGTTCTCGGCGGCGAGATGAGTGCCGCCAGCCTGGCCATGAACTGGGCTCGCCGGGTGGCGAAAACGGTGTCTACGACTGGGGCTGCTGGCGAGGCCCGAATTCTACGCCCCGCGCGTCGAAGAAATCGTCCCAAACCGCATTGGTGGGCACGATCACGCGACGCTTTCCGTTGCGAAGCACAAACACCTCGTTCACCCCGTCGGGGAAAGCGACAGCCTTTGGCAGGCGAATAGCCTGCGACCGGTTCGACCAAAAGACGGTTGTGCGCATCATGTCGGCCTCCCGTTCGTCCCACTTAATAGGTGGCCGTTCGCGGAAAATCATCACGTCAACAGACGTGCCGCCCCGCCCGTTGTCTCAATAAGCTTCACGGCCTTCTTGTCGAATGAGACGAACGCGTCAGCGCCGAGCCATCGTCCCTCAAACGCGATGACGCCGTCGGCGAAGTCGCCGCCCGCATCGAGCAACGCCAATCCGGCCTCTGCTGCGGGCCGGTTCACCGCGACATTGGCGCCGTTCATCAGGCGTCGGATCGCCTCGGCGATGTCGGCGGATGGAATTTTATATCCTTGCGACAGCACCCAGACCAGTTCGCATAGCGCCGGCATCGCCAGCGCGACCACCTCGGCATTCGCCAACGCGGTCTGGGCGAGGCGACTTTGCCGTTTATCATCCCCCATGATGGCGCGAACGAGGAGGTTTGTATCGGCCGTGATCTTCACGATTTTCCGACCCAACCCCGCGCCGCAATCTTGTTCATTTCCTCGATCGAAAGCGACGGCGCGTTTGCTCGTTTCAGGAAATTAAACGCGTCCGAAATTTTCCCTGTCCGCTGAGCCGCCCTCACCTCGAGCCGGCCATCGGGGAGCCTGTCTATGGCGATCTTCTGGCCAGGCCGAACCCCAAGATGCTCCAGGAGATCCTTGCGCAGCGTCACCTGACCTTTTGCGGTAACCTTGAGCGTGCTCATGGCGTCCTTTCTCAAAAGGAAAGTAAGGTAAAAATACCTTACTTGCAACAGCGAAACTCGCCCCGCTTCCTCCAAAGAAAGCCTTCGATATCGGTCTTGGAGAATCCCACCTCCGCGCCGTGAACGCGACCTGGGGCTCGGGCCGGCCAGGTCGCACCGGGAACAGGCACTCCCGCGCGGATCGCCGCCGATGTGTCACAGCGGTGGCGCCTCGCGTCGCCTTCGCCGACCCAAGATATTCAAGCGCGGCTCGAGTATTGAAGTTCACCCGCAGTGGGTCGGCGCGACTCTGCTTCCCATTTGTCGATCTTGATGTCGTTTGGCCAGGGGGCGCCTTTTCCGGTTTCGAGAAGCGACTTCAGGCTCATCAGAAAGACCGCCCACTTGGTGCTGCAGTGGTGCATGAAGTCCACCGGCTCCTTCCAGCCTTGGTGCTTAAAGAGGACGATGGCGTAGTCGTCTTCCTGTTTGAGTTCCCAGCTTATTTTTGTGCCGATCCATTCTTCCGGCCCGTCGACCACTTGCCACAGCACGCGTTTGGCGGGATCAAGCTCAAGAACCTTCATGTCGAAACCGCCGGTCCCAAAACGGAATTGGAGCACTCCGCCGATTTGCCTTCCCCCTGCGTGTCGTTCGTCCACCAGGCGGAAAGACCTTCGCGCGTGGTCAACGCCTTATAGGCATCGTCCGGGGACGACTGGATTCCGACTTTGTGTAAGATATCCACCATAGCGACTACTCCTTCCAGTGTTGGTTCCTGCACCACTTCCAATGCGATCAGTTTTTCTTCACGAACTCGCTCTCGCCCGCGATGGCGCCGATCCTTCCAACGACCTTCTTCCAGCCTCCGCTCATGTTCTTGTAGGCTGTGTCGTTCCTTGGGGTGACGAAGCCGGAATGCACGAGGCGGACCCTTGTGCCGCCGTCGACCTTGCTGAGCGTCCATGTGACGACGGTGTCGAGGCGCGATCCGTATCCGACGTTACCCTCGTGTCCGCCCGTCCAGGCATAGACGAGGCGTTGGTTCGGCAGTGCGTCCAACACCTGGCAATGGATGACGCCATCCCACGCACCCGCCGGCGTAGTCTGGAATGTGAAGTGTTTGCCTTTGACAGGCTCAAAGCCCGTCGGCGTCATCATCAGCCAGCGGCCGATCAGTTCGCCGGTCGTCAGCGTTTTCCAGATCGTCTCCGGAGCATGGGGGAAGACCTCGTCAACCACGATGTCTTGCGTATCCGAGCCTTGCGTGTCGGACTTCAACGCGGCCTCGTTCATGGATCGATCTCCTTCAGGAGGGTTCGGAGGTTGGCGAACCGCTCGCGCCAGAACACGGCGTAGTGGCTCATCCAGTCGACGAGCGGGGCGAGCCCCTTCGGCGCGGCGCGGTAATAGACATTTCGGCCCTCGGGCGCGCTCGGCGACCAGGCCGGCCTGTTTCAATGACTTGAGATGCTGCGAGATCGCGCCCTGGGTCACGCCGCTGCCGCGCGTCAGCTCGACCACGGTGATCTCGTCGGACCTGACGACCCGCTCGAACACGGCACGCCGGGTGGGATCGGCAAGCGTGCGCATCACGGCGTTGACGGCGGCGGCTTCGTTCATGCCAATACATTAGTAGTTTACTAATTCATTAGTCAATACTAATTTGTTGCCGCGACCGGGCGCGCCGGCGTTTGACCCATTCTGAAAACGAGAGAAGGAAGAGGACGCCTAAAGACCGAAGACGGCGGCGGCGTCCTTGGTCGATGCGGGTGCCACTAAGCCGCCCTCTTCTTCTCGTCAGCCGGGTGGACGGCACGAAAGCCGATCTTGATCCGGTTCCAGACGTTGACTTGCGCGATCAGCAAGGTGAGCTTCACCTGCTCATCCTCGGTAAAGTGCCGGCGCAGCGCCTCGTAGGCATCGTCCGGCGCATGAGTCTCGGCCACCAGCGTCAGAGCCTCGGCCCAGCCGAGCGCAGCCCGCTCGCGATCGGAATAAAGCGCGATCTCCGCCACGCGTTCGAAGATCCGCCGATCCTCGGTCTCGCCATACTTGCGGGCATCGGTATTGTGATGGTGGATGCAGAAGGCGCACCCGTTGATCTGCGAAGCCCGCAGCATCACGAGCTCTCTCAGCAGGGGCTCCAGTCCATTGGTCTGAATTGTTTTTCCCAGCTCGATCCAGGGTTGCATTGCCGCGGGACTGGCGGTGAAGGGGTTCAGTCTCTGTGGATCATCGTCGTCTCCTTTCGGGGGGTTGCAGAGACATGACGATTTGCGCCTGCACAATGTGACACGGAGAGCGCGTTTTTTTTTCAGCGAAGCCGTGGGCCGACGTCAATGTGAGGATGCCGCTGCTGCCTCGACCTGCGCTGCCGCTCGCAGGGCAACGAGCGGCGCCTGAAAGCCATACAACAGGATTACGAGGTCCGTTATGGCGAGGGTAAAAAGTTGAGCGGCGACCGCGACCGAGAAGATGATCACCGGTGGCACAGGCAATGTGTTCGCTGACCTCGGCCACCCCGATGCCGAAGAGCGCCAGACGAAACTGCGTCTCGCCCACGCCATCAACGGCGACATCTCATCCGCGGCCGACCGGATCACCCTCGGTCGCGCTGGACGCGACGTGAGACCGTTCAGCGGAGCCGGCGAACGAAGTGAAGATCAAGGCGGGACAAAGGGCGCGCCGACCTGATGCATCGCACCGCCCTTGGCAAGGGACCCAAGGTCGATAGCTGCGAAACCGATGCTGTCGATCAGATCGATCACGACCTTCTTGGCTTCCCTATCATCTCCTACGTGAAGATGACGGTCTTCGGTTTGTGCGATGAATAATCTGGATTCAGCCATGGGTATATTGCTGATCGACTTCACAAGTCTCGCGCCCACCGCCAGTTCCGCGACGATTTCGCTCGAATTGCGGCCCTTCAAGCGGCGATCGATCTGTTCACGCCTTCGGGACTGACATCGGGTTTGGGGTCCACGTGGGCGTTGGTCGCATCGATCAGGATCCGCCCATGCCAATCGATATTCTTTAGCGCCTCGGGCACGTTCACCCAATTCGTGGCGAGGATGACGAGATCGCTTTCCGGCCGCCTGCGTCTTCGCTGCCGAGCCGTTGCGCCCGGGCCGAGATCAGCGACCAGTCCAGCCAAGGTCTCCGGTCCTTACGAATTAGATACGATAATCTTATGACCAGCGTTGATCAGGTGTCGCCCGAAAGTCGTGGTCAAATTTTCCGCGCCTATGAAACCAATTACGCATGATAATTTTCCTTATCGAATGGTGCGCGGCTGCTGTCACGCCGCGACGGCTGGCGTGCCAGCTGCGGCCGACCTGACGGCGGCGCCGAACTGGTCGACTGCCGTTTCACCCGTGGCGCCCGCACGCGCGCGGCCGGCAAGGATGATCTCGACGTCCTTGATCCCAATCCAGGCCAGGACCTGGCGAAGATAGCCGCTGGCCTGATTGTATTTTTCCACCGGCGAACCCGGGCTGAAGTCGCCGCCGCTTGCCAGGATAATGGTGGCCTTCTTGCCGGTGAGCAGGCCGATATTATTCGCCGACACTGTCACGCCGACCCGAACGATCTGGTCGATATAGGCCTTGAGAACCGCCGGGATCGAGAAGTTGAACATCGGCGTGCCGATCACGATGTGGTCGGCCGCCTTGAGTTCGGCGACGAGGTCGTCCGAGACCTTGATGGCGGCGGCGCTTTCCGGCGAATGCTGCTCGCGCGGCGTGAAGGCGCCACCGATCCAGGCAAGATCGACGAACGGCGGAGGCGTCCTGATCAGATCGCGGACGACGACAGCAGCGCCGGGATGCGCGGCTTTCCACCGGTCGATGAAAAGCGCGGTGAGCTTTCGGGAGGTCGAGAATTCGTGGCGAGGGCTGACCTCGATCGCAAGCAGGGTGGGCATTTGGGGCCTCCGATACAGCTGATTGCCTGAGCCCACCACTTAGGACGGTGCAGATGATCGGAAAAAGAGATGAAATTTCGATAAAGATGTTCTATATATATCGATCATGTTGGATTCGCTGACCCTGGACCAAATTCGGATCTTTTTCGCGGTCGCCGACACGGGAAGCTTCTCGAAGGCTGCGAAACGGCTGAACCGCGCCCAGTCGGCGGTGACTTACGGAATCCAGAAGCTCGAGGCTCAGTTCGGCATTCCGCTATTCGACCGCACCGCCTATCGGCCCGCGCTGACGGAGGCGGGGCGTGCGCTGCTGCCGCGGGCGCGCCGGATCGCCGAGGAGACAAATGCTTTTCGCGATACCGCGCGAAGTCTGGCGAGCGGATTGGAAGCAGAGCTGACGATCGTGCTCGACTCCATGTTCCCGATGCGCGCGGCCGTCGAAGCGCTACGCGCTTTCACTGCGAAGTTCCCGACCGTTCCGCCGCGCGTCTACGTGCAGTCGCTCGGCGCGGCCGCGGAACTGGTACTCGATGGCACCTGCATGATCGGATTTCTGCCGCTTTTCTTCAGCGACATGGCGCTCCTGAAGCGCTTTCCCTTGCTCACCGTCGATCTGGTCCCGGTGGTGGCGCCCGATCATCCGCTGGCGGCGCTCGATGGCCCGATCGATACGCGACGTCCTGCACCAGCATGTCCAGCTTGTGCTCACCGATCGCTCGTCGCTGACCGCAGGACGTGACTACGGCGTATTGTCGGGCCGCACGTGGCGCCTGGCGGATCTCGGCGCGAAGCACGTCGATGCTGCTGGCGGGTCTCGGCTGGGGCAACATGCCCTCCCATCTGGTCCAGAATGACATTGCGCAAGGACGACTAAAAGTCATTCGACCAAGGGAGTTCGACGCGAGAGTTGCGCAACTCGTGATGTGCGGCGCCTACCTCGGCGACCATCGGCCAGGCCCCGCAGGCCAGTGGATGATCGAGCATTTGTCGGCCGCCGTCGGCAATTAGACACCGAAGCGAAGGGCCTAAATCACTCCCACTCGATCGTCCCCGGCGGCTTGCTGGTCACGTCGTAGACCACGCGGTTGACGCCCTTCACCTCGTTGATGATGCGGGTCGCGACGTGGCCGAGGAACTTCATGTCGAAGGGATAGAAGTCCGCCGTCATGCCGTCGGTCGAGGTGACGGCGCGCAGGCCGACGACGATAATCGTAGGTGCGGCCGTCGCCCATCACGCCCACGGTCTTGACCGGCAGCAGCACGGCGAAGGCCTGCCAGATGTCGTCATAGAGGCCGGCGCGGCGGATTTCCTCGATGTAGATCTCGTCGGCGAGCCGCAGGATGTCGAGCTTCTCCGCGGTGATCTCGCCGGGCAGCGGATCGCGAGGCCCGGGCCGGGAAACGGATGGCGGCCGACGAAGGCCTCCGGCAGGCCGAGTTCGCGGCCGAGCGCGCGCACCTCGTCCTTGAACAGTTCGCGCAGCGGCTCGACCAGCTTCATGTTCATGCGCTCGGGCAGGCCGCCGACATTGTGGTGGGACTTGATGGTGACCGACGGGCCGCCGGTGAACGACACGCTTTCGATCACGTCGGGATAGAGCGTGCCCTGGGCGAGGAAGCGCGCCGCGCCTTCGCCCTCTCTGCGATCTTCTTTGCCTCCGCCTCGAACACGTCGATGAACAGCCGGCCGATGGTCTTGCGCTTGATCTCCGGGTCGGTGACGCCTTCGAGCGCGCTCAGGAACTGCTGCTGCGCCTGCACATGCACGAGCGGAATATTGTAGCTGTCGCGGAACAGGCGCACCACCTTCTCGCCCTCGGCAAGCCGCAGCAGGCCGTGATCGACGAACACGCAGGTGAGCTGGTCGCCGATCGCCTCATGGATCAGCACGGCGGCGACGGCGGAATCGACGCCGCCCGACAGGCCGCAGATCACCCGGCCATTGCCGACCTGGCGGCGGATTTTCTCGATCGCCTCGTCCTTGAAGGCGCGCATGGTCCAGTCGCCGGCGCAGCCCGCGATGGTGCGGACGAAATTGCGCAGCAGCGCGGCGCCGTGGGGCGTGTGCACCACTTCGAGGTGGAACTGGGTGGCGTAGAATTTCCGCGCCTCGTCGGCGATCATGGCGATCGGCGCGTTCGGCGAGGTGCCGACGGCGCGAAAGCCGTCCGGCAGCCGCGTGACGCGGTCGCCATGGCTCATCCACACCGGATATTTCTCGCCGACCTGCCACACCCCGTCGAACAACGCCGACGGCGCCGTGACCTCGACCTCGGCGCGGCCGAACTCGCGGTGGTGGCCGCCTTCGACCTTGCCGCCGAGCTGGTAGGCCATGGCTTGCTCGCCGTAGCAGATGCCGAGCACGGGCAGGCCGGCCCGGTATAGCTCGGGCGGCGGCAGCGGCGCGCCGTCGTCGAGCACCGAGGCAGGGCCGCCCGACAGGATCACCGCCTTGGGCTTCATCTCGGCGAACGCCTGCGCCGCCTTCTGGAACGGCACGATCTCGCAATAGACGCCCTCCTCGCGCACGCGCCGCGCGATGAGCTGGGTGACCTGGGAGCCGAAATCGACGATGAGAATCTTGTCGTGCATACGGCTTACCTAGTGTTGTGGTTCCAACGCTTGATTCCCCATATTGTCATCGCCCGGCCTTTGACCGGGCGATCCAGTAACCACGCAGCTTCGAGTAAGGCATACCTTTTCTCATCGGCTGGCCGGTGGTTACTGGATGCCGCGCTTTTCGCGGAGCATGACACTGATAAGCTATGAACTGTTAGAGTCACAACACTAGCAAAGCGATTCCGCCGCTGCGAAGCCGCATGCACGGCGCGAAAATCGCCGGATCAACCCCGGCGCATCACGGCGACGAAGAACCCGTCGGTGCCGGTGCGGCGCGGGGTCATCAGCAGGCCCTCCGGGGTCGCCCGGGTGGCGGCGCGGAACGGGTCGGCGGCGTCGCCGAGCGCGTTGGCCAATGCAGCACCCGGCGTCACGGTGAAATCCGGGTGACGGCCGAGGAACGCTTTGACCTGGGCGCCATTCTCCTCGTCCAGCAGCGAGCAGGTGATGTAGGCAATGCGGCCGCCGGGTTTGACCAGAGGCGCGGCGCGGTCGAGCGCGGTTTCCTGGGCCTTGTTGCGCTGCTCCAGCGCGCCCGGCCGTACCCGCCATTTGGCGTCGGGGTTGCGCCGCCACGCGCCGGTGCCGGTGCACGGCGCATCGATGAGGACAAGATCGACGGCACCCGCAAGATCGCCCAGCAGTTCGGCATCGCCGCGCGGGGTGCGGACCTCGACATTGGTCGCGCCCGCCCGCGCCAGCCGGGCGTGGATCGGAGCGAGACGCCGCATATCGGTATCGGTGGCGTAGATGCGGCCCTGGTTGTCCATCAGCGCCGCGAGCGCCAGGGTCTTGCCGCCGCCGCCGGCGCAGAGATCGACCGCGACCTCGCCGGGCCGCGCGCCCGACAGCAGCGCCGCGAGTTGCGAGCCTTCATCCTGGATCTCGACGAGCCCATCCATGTAGGCGGGTTCGGCATGGATCGGCGGGCTCTTGGCCTCCGCCGACAGGACGATGCGCAAGCCCGCAGGCGACCACGGCGTCGGCGTCGCGTGAAGATGGGCGAGCGCCGCCACGGCGGTGGCACGATCGCCCTTGAGGGTGTTGACGCGCAGATCGACCGGCGCGCGGCTGCCGAGCGCCGCGCCCTCCTCGGCGCGCTCGTCGCCGAACACTTCAGCAAAATACGGGTCGAGCCATTCCGGATAATCGCCGCGTACATAGGCGGGCGCACCGTCGAGCCGCGCCGCCGCGAGCGCTTTGGTCTCGGCGTCGTCGGGCGGCGCCGGCGCGTGGCGCACACCGTCGGCGAGCCGCGCGATGGCATCGGGGGTGAGCCCGCGTTCGAGTTTGAGGGCGCCGAACAGGATCGCGCGCGGCGTCGCCGCACCCATCAGGAACGCCGCCGAGCTCCGCCGCCGCAGCGCGTCGAATACCAGGCCGCCGATGGCGGCGCGGTCGCCCGAGCCGGCAAAGCGGTGGCTAAGCCCCCAGTCCTTCAAGGCGTCGCCCGCCGGGCGGCGGCGATCCTCGATGTCGGCCAGCACTTCGATGGCGGCGGAAAGACGCGCTCCGGGGGTCATGGGGTCAACGCCACGATCGGCGTGGGAGCGCCGTGAGGAATGAGGCCGCGGAGATTGTGTGTCTGGGGGCGTGCGGAGGGGATGAAACATGGTCTCACTTGGGCACGCCGGTGCGCGATTGCAACCATCGACCATAGGAACCGGCGGAGAGTGCACGCGGCCCCTACTCCCGGCTCGGGTAGTTCGGGCTCTCGCGGGTGACCGTGACGTCGTGGACGTGGCTTTCGCGCAGGCCGGCGTTGGTGATGCGGACGAACTGGGCCTTCTGGTGCAGTTCCTTGACGTCGTGGGCGCCGACATAGCCCATGGCGGCGCGCAGGCCCCCGGCGAGCTGGTGCAACACGTTGGCGACCGGGCCCTTGTACGGCACCTGGCCCTCGATGCCCTCCGGCACGAGCTTGAGATTGTCCTTGATGTCCTGCTGGAAATAGCGGTCGGCCGAGCCACGCGCCATGGCGGCGACCGAGCCCATGCCGCGATAAGCCTTGTAGGAGCGGCCCTGATAGAGAAAGACCTCGCCCGGCGTCTCGTCGGTGCCGGCGAGCAGCGAACCCACCATGACGCAATCGGCGCCGGCAGCGATCGCCTTGGCGAGGTCGCCGGAGAACTTGATGCCGCCGTCGGCGATCACCGGAATATCGTATTCCCGCGCCGCCTCGACCGCGTCCATGATGGCGGTGAGCTGCGGCACGCCAACGCCGGCGACGATACGGGTGGTGCAGATCGAGCCCGGCCCGATGCCGACCTTAATGGCGTCGGCGCCGGCATGGATCAGGGCCTTGGCGCCTTCCGCGGTGGCAACGTTGCCGGCCACCACTTGCAATGCATTGGAAATACGTTTGATGCGCTTGACCGCATCGAGGACGCGGCTCGAGTGGCCGTGCGCGGTATCGACGATGACCAGGTCGACGCCGGCTTCGATCAGCCGTTCGGTACGCTCGTAGCCGTTGTCGCCGACCGTGGTCGCGGCCGCAACGCGCAACCGCCCCTGCTCGTCCTTGCATGCAGTCGGATGCGCGACCGCTTTTTCGATGTCCTTGACGGTGATGAGCCCGACGCAGCGATACTGGTCGTCCACCACCAAAAGCTTCTCGATGCGGTGCTGGTGGAGGAGTCGCTTGGCTTCGTCCTGGCTCACCCCTTCCCGCACCGTGACCAGCCGGTCCTTGGTCATCAGCTCCGCGACCTTCTGGCGCGGGTCGGTGGCGAAGCGCACGTCGCGATTGGTGAGGATGCCGACAAGTCGTCCGGGCGCGCGGTCCCCCGTCACCACCGGAACGCCGGAGATGCGGTTCTCCTGCATCAGGGTCAGGGCCTCGGCGAGGGTCGAATCCGGGCTGATGGTGAGCGGGTTCACCACCATGCCGGACTCGAATTTCTTGACCTGCCGCACCAGGATGGCCTGCTGGTCGGGCTCCATGTTGCGGTGGATGACCCCGATGCCGCCGGCCTGCGCCATGGCGATCGCCATTGCGGATTCGGTGACGGTGTCCATCGCCGACGCGACGATTGGGATGTTGAGGGCAATATCGCGGGTGATGCGCGAGCGGACGTTGACCTCGGATGGCAGGACGTCGGAAAGGCCCGGTTTCAGCAGCATGTCGTCAAAGGTGTAGGCCTCGCGAATGCTCCCGTTCGCTATCTCCGCCATTGCCGAACTCCTTGCCGCCACGAGCCCCCGTACCGCGGATCAGCCCTGGCGAATTAAATGGTCGCCGCCGCGGCTAAACGCTACCCGCGGGCGACTCACGGCTCCTATGGAGTTGGCGAGGGTCGATAGCATGGCGATGCCGCGTTGGAAAGCTGGTTGCAAAACTGATTCTCGTGTTATGCGCAGTTTATGACCACTCCCGAACACAAAATGACGGCGGCGGCGTTCTCCCGGGCGGTGGAACTCGTCGACGGCGGCGACCTCGACGGCGCACTGGCGGCGTTCGCCCGCGCGCTCGAACTCGACCCCAGGCAGGCGCAGATCTACATAAGGCGCGCCGCCGCCTGGCGACTCAAAGGCGAGCCGCGGCGGGCGGCGGCCGATTACGATGCCGCGATCGGCCTCGACCCGGGCAACGCGAGCTATCGGCACCTGCGCGCGACGCTGCGCCACGCGGCGGACGAGCGCGTCGGCGCGATGGCGGATTTTGACGCCGCGATCGGCCTCGACCCGGGCTTCGCGGCGGCCCATGCGGACCGCGGCATCGCGCGATTTCTCAATGCCGATATCGCCGGCGCGCTCGCGGACTTCGATGCGGCGTTGCGGATCGACCCCCGGCAGCCCAATACCCATCACATGCGTGCGCTGGCGCGCCGCGCCAAGGGCGACCTTGACGGCGCGCTTGGCGATCTTAACGCGGCACTCGGGATTGACGGCGAGGTCGCCGACATCCGCAACGACCGCGGCCGCATCAACGTCGAACGTGGCGACCTTCTCGCCGCATTTGCCGACTTCGATCGCGCAACACGGCTACGGCCCGAGTGGTCGCGGCCGCATGCGAACTGTGGCTGGGCCGCCATCCTGGCGGGTGACCTCGATCGGGCCGGGCACGCATTTTCGAGCGCGCTCGCGCTCGATGCCGGGGACGCACTCGCGCTTTACGGGCGCGGGCTGGTGGCGATGCGGCGCGGCGACATGACTTCAGGTCATGCCGACCTCGGGGCGGCGCTGAACATCGTTCCCGACGTCGCCCGCATGGTCTCCGCGTTCGGGATCACGCCGGTCGCCGATGTCGCGACGCCACCGCTGGCGCCGTAGGGCTCGCGCGTCCCACCAAACACCCGCCTCGACACCTTCGGATCGTCAACGCTGCCAACCGGGCGGCGGGCCGTGGCGCTCGATCGCCTCGACGATGTCGCGGTGACGGCGCTGCTCGCGCTTCATGCTGATCGCAATGATGGCATGCAGCGACGGCAACAGTAGCAGCACGTGAAACACCAGCCCGAAGACGATGCACGGGACGATCAGGATCAGGTTCAGGATGGCTGCGATGGGCTGCCCGTTTAGGAGGAGCCCAAGTGGCGGAATAAAGGCCGCGAGAATGTAGATCACCGGACACCTGTTTCAAAAGTGGCTTCGATTTCGCCACCAATGTAGGCGTTGGCGGCTGGGGCACAATATGCATTTTTACAAGACGCGGGACCGATCGCGGGTACACCGAAGTTAGCCCTTGATTTTATTATGATTTTTGTTGGAGGCTGACCGGCGCCACGGTAGCGATCAGGCATTTGCGCCCGGGCGCGCCCGTCACTGTTGCTACCTCAGCGGCGCGTCACGGCTCGCGCGCCTGCAACATCGCTCTCGTTGTGGCGCGGAATGCCTCCACGATCGGCGTCTGCCCTTTCAATATTTTCCGCAGCGCCTCCGCGGGACCGAACCATCCGGCGCGATCGGCTTCGGGAAACTGCGCTACGCGTCCCGACCGTGGCGGCCATTCCATCTCGAACGTATTGCTGTGGAACGCTGCAAGATCAAAATCGCCTTCGAAAGCCCAGGCCGAAACAATCTTCCCGCCCGGCTGCCTGAACGCGCCGAGTGCGATGAAATCACCTGCCGGGCTCAGCCCAGTCTCCTCCTCGAATTCCCGCTTGGCGGCCGCGAGCGGTTCCTCGTCGGCCTCGCAGAGACCTTTCGGAATCGACCACGATCCCTCGTCCTTCCGCGCCCAGAACGGGCCGCCGGGATGCACCAGCAGAAACTCGTATGCGGACTGCCGGCGGCGGAACATGAGGAGCCCGGCGCTGTGTTTGCCTTGTGCCATCACTCGGCCCGAACCCCCTCGCAGGGTTGTCGCGACAACGACACACAGCTCATCAACTTAGCGTCGATCCGATCTGCTTCACACCCATGGATCATGGCCGGGCTCGTCCAGGCTCGTCGACGCCATCTCGATCGGGACGGCGCTGGCCCTCATTGTCGAGGTCGCCGGAACAAGCCCGGCGACGACCCCTCAATCTATCGAATTCTGCTTCAGCGCAAATTGTCTGACGACAACATGCAACGGATGGTCACCATCGGACAGTTCCGGATGCGATTGACCCAGGCACATTGCCGCGCTGGTCAAGTTCGCCGCCGATCTCTATGACTTGCCATCAATGCGCCATCACGCCCGCCGTCCATTGAACCGCGAACCATGACCCGCGAACGCCTGGTTCCGCTGATCGTCGCGGTGGCCCTGTTCATGGAGAACATGGACTCGACGGTGATCGCCACCTCGCTGCCGGCGATCGCGGCGGACATCGGCTCGAACCCGCTGGAACTCAAGCTCGCCATCACGTCCTATCTGCTGGCACTCGCCATCTTCATTCCTGCGAGCGGCTGGATGGCGGACCGGTTCGGTGCCCGCACCATCTTCCGCGCCGCCATCGCGGTGTTCCTGGTAGGCTCGATCGGATGTGCGCTGTCGGATTCGCTGCTCAACTTCGTGGTCGCGCGGTTCTTCCAAGGCGTGGGCGGGGCCATGATGTCGCCGGTCGGGCGCCTGGTGCTGGTGCGCACCGTCGATCGCCGCAACCTGGTCGGCGCCATGGCGCTGCTCACCATGCCGGCGCTGATCGGGCCGATCCTCGGGCCGGCGCTTGGCGGCTTCATCACCACCTATGCGACCTGGCATTGGATCTTCCTCATCAACATCCCGATCGGCCTTCTTGGCATCGTGCTGGTCAGCCTGTTCTTCGAGAATATCCGATCCGACAACCCCGACCCGTTCGATCTCGTGGGGCTCGCGCTGATCGGCCTCGGCGTCGGCGGGCTTGCGTTCGGGTTGACGGTCACCGGGGTCAATTTGGTGTCGGGCTGGATCGCCGTCGCCCTGGTGGTCGGCGGGGCGACCGCGACGTTCGCGTATGTTGTGCGCTCGCGCGGCATGGCGGCGCCGGTCATCGATCTCGCGCTGTTCCGGCTGCCGACGTTCCGCGCCGGGGTCGGTGGCGGTTTCATTTTCCGGATCGGGGCCGGCGCGCTCCCGTTCCTGCTGCCGCTCCTGATGCAGCTCGGCTTCGGCATGACGCCGTTCCAGTCGGGCCTTATCACGCTGTCGTCGGCGGTCGGCGCCATGATGATGAAATGGGCCGTACCGCGCATCCTGCGGCGAATCGGCTTTCGCAACGCGCTGACCTGGAACGCCGCCATTGCGGCGGTGATGCTCGCGGCCTGTGCCGGTTTCACCCAGACGACGCCGGTGCCGCTGATGGTCGGCATCCTGCTTTTCGGCGGCTTCTTCCGTTCGCTGCAATTCACCAGCGTCAACGCCATCGCGTTCGCCGAGATCGACCCGGCCCGCATGAGCCGCGCGACCGCCTTGGTCGCGGTCGCCCAGCAGCTCTCCCAATCGGTCGGGGTCGCCATGGGGGCGCTCGCGCTCGAGACGGTTCTCCGCATCAAGGGACAGACGGTACTGAGCGCCGAGGACTTTCCACCCGCCTTCCTGCTGGTGGGGCTGGTGTCGGTGAGCTCGATCATGCTGTTCGCCCGCCTGCCCGCCGATGCGGGCGCCGACATGGCGGCACGCGATACGCCGCCGCCCCAGCGCGAGGACGATCAGAAGGCTGCGTGAAGAAGGGCTACCCGGCCAGGCGCGCCGGCGCCGGCACGGCCAGGCGGTCGAGCGCGGCACCGGCGACCACGTACGTGCGGGCGTCGATGACCTCGACGAAGCCGAGGCGCTCATAGAGCGCGGCGGCGCGGTTACCAGTCCGCACGGCCAGTTCCACCATCACGCTGCCGCGCGCCTTGGCCAATGCTGCGACGCGCGTCAGCAGGGCGGCGCCGATACCGCGGCCGCGGTGATCCTGTTCGACGAAGAAATCAAGCAGCGCAATGGTCGGGCCGACCCAGCCGGGGAAATACCGCTCGGCGCAGATCGCGATGCCGACCACCCGGCCGGCGCATACGGCGACGAAGATGATGAAGCGGGCGTTCTGCCCGAAGCCGTCGCGCTGCCAGTCCGAAGCCGTTGCCCGCACCGTGTCGGCAATATCGTCGGCGATCGCGAGCTCAAGCTTGAGGCGCATGATGCCGGGGATGTCGACCGGCAACGCGTCGCGCACAATGAAGGGTGTATCCACCGGCAATCCCATTCGCGACCGGCCGCACCGGCCGCCGCACGGTTGCATCGCCCAATCCTGCCGGCTCTACGGTTAACGGTTGGTTAACGATGCCCGCGCCCCGCGCATTGGGGCCTAGCCGCCGTAGCCATCGCCTGCGTCGACCTTCAACGGCCACGCAACCTGATTCAGCGTGCATCCGCAATTGAGTGCGACGACCGACGCAACGAGGATTGCAACAACTATCCAGCGCATGACCGACCTCTGAGATCAGCAAAAGTGCTTCGTGCGACCGTATAACGCATTTTGGACGTCAGCGCATGGCGACGGTGATTGAGGCGACGGCGATTGAGCCCTGACGAGTTTGCCCAGCCTGGCTCGTCACTATTGGACGCACAACTGCCGCGAGACGTTGCTCCACGCGGCCGTGAGTGCGTCGCTCGCCGTCACCACGTCGACCGCCGCAAGCCGAACATTGGTCGTTCCAAGGCGCCCCTCGCTGCCCAACGCCCGCCTGAACACCGCGGGCGCCTTCGAAACCAACATCGCCTGCTGCTCTGGCGTAAGCCTCACTCCAGCAACGGAGTTGCCGGGACCTCCCAAGGTGGCGAACGTCCTGAGCTTGACGCGAAACTCGGAACGACCGTATCGGAAAACCTCGACAGCTCCCGGCATGGACAAGGCGATCAGGCGAAAAGCGCTAGGCGTCATGCCGTTAGCCTATCGGTTCGATGCCGAAGGCGTCGAGCTTGCGATCACAGCGCGCCGCGCGGATCTATCGATACAACAATCAGGTATAATTGGCTGAATTCACTTATTTTTTCCACTATCATTGCGCTGTTGCAAAAATATCACGATATATAATTATATAAATGAAGTTCAATAAAATATCTATAAAGTATCTTTTAGGTTAACCTGGGGGCCTAGGTTCTCGCGGTCGGGCCGTCATGGCATTGCGCCGCTGGCGATCCGGTTCGTGCCTCAATCAACGCGAGACTGTTCTCCGGGGAAATGGGTCAGTCGTGAAAACCCTTGGTGGCGCGGCGATGCTAACGCTTGGTTGTTCGATCGCTTCCGGCTTCGCCGCCGATTTGAGCTTGTTGACCAAGGCCCCCCCGGCTGCCACACCGGCAAGCCCATGGGACGTCGCGTTCGGTTCGGCCGGCATGTCGGACTACAATTTTCGCGGCATCACGCAATCCAATCACAAGCCGTCGGTGGCGGCCTACTTCGAGCCTCGCTATAGCTTCAACGACAACGTGCAGGGCTACGTCGGATTTTCCGGCGAGAGCATCTCGTTTCCCAACCGCGCCGCCGGCGAGATCGATATTTACGGCGGCATCAGGCCGACTTTCGGCAAACTCGTCCTCGATTTTGGCATCTGGTACTACGGGTATCCGGGCGGCCAGTGTTTCAACGATCTCGCGGTCGGAGGACCAACTTGCGCCGCCCAGGGACCATTGCCGGTCAATGGCAACGTCGATAAAGCCGACCTGAGCTTCTGGGAAACCTACGGCAAGGCGACCTACGCATTCACGGAAGCCTTCGCTGCAGGCGGAAGCGTGTTCTACTCGCCGAACGTTCTCAACTCAGGCGCCGCCGGCACCTATGTGGCGGCCAACGCGAAGTTTACGCTCCCAAGCTCATTCTTACCGAACGGAGTCGGCGCATTCATTTCCGGCGATGTAGGACGCTGGTTTCTCGGCACAACCGACTCATTTTATTGCACCCAGACAACCGGAGGCGTGTGCGGCGGCCTGTTCCCGACCGGCATTCCGTACCGGAGCTACACCAACTGGGACGTCGGTTTCGGTTTGACCTGGAAGCAGTTCACGCTCGATCTGCGCTACTACGATACGGACCTGAGCAAGGGAGACTGCAATGCCTTCACCAGCGACCAGTCGGCCAGGGGCAGCAATAACGTAACGCCGATCAACGTGCTCGGCGCAGGGTCAAACTGGTGTGGCGCGGCTTTCATTGCAAAGTTGTCGGTCGATTTGACATTTGCAAACCTGAAATAGCGCGGGCTGCCGGGAAACAAGCGACGAAACGGCGCGACGGACGAAGCATGTCGGACAAGCCGGGTCATGAAGCCGCGGCGGGCCGCGGACACTGCGGGTTGGTACTAGCCGGCGGGCTTGCGACGGATCCGCAAGGCGGCTTCGCATCGCGCGAACAATTCCGATATGCCAAATGGCTTGTCCATGTAGTCGTCTGCGCCAATTTTGAGGAGATGAGCTTTCTGCTCGTCGCCGGCCTTCGCCGAAAGCACGATGATTGGCGCGCTCGACGATTGGCGTATGGTCTCCAGCGCTTCGATTCCACTCACATCCGGCAAGCTGAGATCGAGGATGATCACATCGGGCTGAATTTGCGCGACTGCGCTCAGAGCCGCTGCACCATCCTCAGCTTCTCGGACCGAATAGCCGTAACGTTCAAGGCCGTCGCTGATGAAGCGCCGTGTATGAGATTCATGCTCAATGACGAGGACGACAGTAGCTGGCCCGCGAATCTCTTGTTGATCAGGTGTCGACATGTGATTTTTCACCCGGTCCGCTACAGGGTCGCAAAGGCCGCCAAGCGAAAGTTGAGGCATAGCTTTTCCCCAGCGCGCCGATTGCAAGCTCGGGCGCAACCAACCGACACCGCCTTTTCTCGACGTTGGGGCGCGAAATTATCGCAGTGATGCATATGAATTCGAGAAGGATGCGAAGCCCGCATTATAGGAATCTCATAAAGGGTTGCCGGCGCCAGCAAGCGCATGACGCCGCTGACTTCGAACTCCGCTCCCCCGCGTCTCTCGGTGATGGCTTGGTCCACGTCGCGCTACGGATACATCGGACTTTTCGGACCGCCGTAATACCGAAGCTTGACCGTTTGCTGTTGGGTGGCGTGCGGCACCTTCGTGATGTTCGGCTTGCGACTGGCCGCGGAGCTGCCCGTGTCAGCAACTGTCAGCACGGCTACGGCGAACCCGATCGTCAGGCAGTATTGAGCGACCGACAAGTCCATCGATATTTCCCGAGCTCGCGGTGTGCGCGGAAAGACCGGCCAATTCCGCACCTAGCCGGCAAGACAGCCGAAAGCAATTTGGGATCGCTGTTCGTCCGGGCCCGTCGATCCGGCCGGACAAATGTCCGCTAGAGCGCACGAGAAATCGATCTGCTTCAGCACCCAAAACAATATGAAAAAAATATCCAATTACGCCAGATCAGATGAAAGCGCATATGAATTGGCCTGACCAGGCACGAAATGCCGCTTTCATAAGCGAGAAAAAGAGGTTGCCGCTACGCTGGTGAGTGTCAGCTGGCTAACCGCCCCCGGACTGCGGCGCTAAGCCCGGATCAGATCTCCGGCGTTCGTAATCTTTGAGCCACGCGCCGGATTCACCGGTGATCCAATTCTGGGTTTCGGCTTCGTTTCGAAACGCCCCGACCTGCTCGCTGCGTCCATCCGGCCAAAGGACTTGGACGTACCAAACGTCCTCGTCCGGAAACTTCCTGGGTTCCAACGTCGGGGGCTCACTGCGATCCGCCATGGCATGCACCCGTGGGCCAATTCATCGGGACGTTTCCGACGCCGGTTGACCGGAGCAGGCATGGCCTTATCGGCCACAAGGATAAATCCTTCAGCAAATGACCGTATCGCAGGCAAAATCCACTAACAACCAACTTTTTGTTGAATTTTCCCTAATGCGTTGCAGAATGATCACGGATGCGATCAAGCGCGAGATTCGCGGTGCGAATCCGCCCGCGCGTGGCGCTTTCGAGTTGAGCCCACACAAGCGCGCCAGCCGAATGCAGGATAGCCGATGGAGAGGAATGGTCGGATTGACAGCCACGGGGAAGCGGCCGGCTCATCGCAACGCTTCATCCTCGAATGGAGGGCGACCATCGAGTCGAACCGAGTTACCTGCATTACGAAGCCGCATCCGCATAGCCCGCTTGAACACATCACGCATGTGGGCGGCGTCAATTCTCAAGGCCAATCCTGGTACTACGCACGCCAACGCGTTGCCGACATGATCGACAGCGGCAAGCACATTTTCCTCGTCAAGGCGGGGTCATGCGAAATTCCCGTTTCGACCTACGTCAGAAACGGTTCGAAGTTCGTCCAAACGACGGCAGACGAGACAACAAGGGACCACCTTCTGAGTCTCGACCAGTGCCCGTTACGCGGATCGTAAGGCCGCATACGGCGAACCCGGCGCGTCACGGGCCGCTCGCCGATTTGCTGCCGATAAAAGCGCTGCGCCGGGAGGGCGAGCCGATGGATTTTCTGACGGAGCGCTTCACCATTCTTGGCGTCGAATTTCAGTACTGGATGCCTATCATCCTTGCAGCATTGGCACTTTACGTTCTGTACCTGTGGAGGACGGGCAATTTCAATTGAACGGATCCCGCCGTCGGCTATTTGAGGCATGTGCGCTTCGCCGGTGCGCCCGGGATGCGTCGACGCCAATCCAAATCTCAACCGGTGCCCGCTTCGCGGGCGGTAAGGCCCCTAACGATTTCCGCCGCCTTGCGTTGTCAATGCCCTGTTTCGATTCGGGAAATCACAGTTTCGCGGGGCACGGAAGACATTCGCCACCCGGGAAGGGGTTCCATGGCTGTCATCAAGCTAACAGCAGATCAGCAATCGCAACTGGTTAGGCAAGCGCCGGCGATGCTCGTACCGCTGTCGGGTGGCGATGGGCGACTTGGCAGCACCAACGTTCGACTTGAGGCGATGGGTGAGCGGACCTCAAAAGATCCGCTCGCCGCCGCTTGGAGCAACGTTGCCCCAAAGCCGGCTGTCAAACGGAGAGGGACGCCGCTTCCTTAGGACGAGCATTCAGCTTGAACCGCCGAAGCCGCCAGTCACCCACTCGTAGAGGATATATAGAGCGAATATCACAAAAACGAGCGGCATCCAGTTTTGAAAGTAGATGCCGAGAATCGTAAATCCCGCGACCAACCAGTCGCCGACCGGTCCATCCATGGGCGTTTCCGAAGGCACTTGTTATGTGCCGTTAGCCCGGTTCGCCGAGCTTGAGCGTTTGGGTATTATAGGGTGAGCAAACGCACAGCCTGATGAGACAAATCACAGTGGCCGTCGCCCGCTGCGCAGCTCGCCTGTCCGCTCAAACGCGGACGGCGCCAAGGACCCGCTATGGGAGCATTCGGTAAGCGGCCCGAAGCTTGGTCATTGCGTTAGCGATTTCGGCGACGAAAGCCTGCCACTCATCCGACCGGAGTTCGATCATCAGACCACAGCGGCTACACGGCAATTCCTCGTAGCGTATGATCCGGGCGACGGTGTCCGTACTCTCCTTCCCGCAATGCGGGCAAGGCAGCGGAAGTTTGACGAACTTGATGAGATTGCTGCGGGCCACGAACAGCTCTCTGATGAGTATCAATATACTCACTTACTCGTAGGTTCGACCGAAGTGGTGGGCTCTTACACGGTGCGGAACCAGCGATACCCGAAGTCAGACTGATTCCCTTACACCCGCTGACGGGCGGCGACGATTGTGATTGGTCACAGCATCTCACGAGATTTGTACGGCCTACCGGTCTTACCGCTCGTGCGCGTCAAGCTCGTCCACGTCGATCGAGGCCGCGATCAAAGCTGTGCCCCCGCGCCGCGATAGCCCGTCGCCAACACGTAGAGTTCCGCCGAATCGGCACGGCTCGCGGCTGGCTTGACGTGCCGCACGGTCGCAAAGTCGCGCTTGAGGTCGGCCAGCAGTTCGCCCTCGGTCCCGCCTTGCAGAACCTTGCACAGGAATACCCCGCCGGGCCGTAGCACCTCGCGGGCAAACCCAGCCGCGGTTTCGGCGAGCGCCACGATCTTGAGGTGATCGGTCTTGCGGTGGCCGGTGGCATTCGCCGCCATGTCGGACATGACGACATCGGCTTGGCCACCCAGCGCCGCCTTGAGGCGCTCCGGCGCCGCCGGATCGAGAAAATCGAGCTGGAGGAATTCGACGCCCGGGATCGCCGCCATATCGAGGAGATCGATGCCGACGACCCTGCCGTTGCCGCCGCCGGCCGCGCCGACCCGCAGGGCGGCGACCTGGCTCCAGCCGCCGGGAGCAGCGCCAAGATCGGCGACCTTGGCGCCCGGCTTGAGCAAACGATATTTGTCGTCAATCTCGGTGAGCTTGAACGCCGCGCGCGAGCGCATACCCTCGCGCTTCGCCCGCGCCACATAGGGATCGTTGAGCTGCCGTTCGAGCCAGCGCTTGGAGGCGACGGTGCGATTCTTGGCACCGCGCAGCCGCACCTTGAGATCGCGGCTGCCGCGACCGGGCTTTGACGTCATGCCGGCGAAGCGGCGTGAGCCCACACGCCGTCCTCGCGCATCAGCTTGACCAGAATGCCCTCGCGCAAGCCGCGGTCGGCGACGCGCAGCCGCGGCACCGGAAAGGCGCGGCGGATCGCTTCCAGAATGGCGCAGCCGGCGAGCACGAGATCGGCGCGCTCGGACCCGATGCAGGCATTGGCGACGCGCTCCTCGTAGGTCATGGCGATCAGTTCGTCGATCACCCCCGTGACCTCGGTATCGCTCAGCCAGCAGCCGTCGACCCGGCGCCGGTCGTAGCGCGGCAGCCGCAGGTGGATGCCGGCGATGGTGGTGACCGTGCCGGAGGTGCCGAGCATGTGCACGCCGTCAAGATCACCGCTGTGGGCGGCGGTGAACGGGGCGACATAGCCGGCCACTTCCGCCACCATGACCTCGAACAGCGCGCGGTCGACCCGCACACCGCCATGGCGCTCGGCAAGGGTGACGACGCCGACCGGGAGCGACACCCAACTCTGGACGATCGGCTTGGGCGGCCCGCGCATCACCGGCTCCGACTGGGCGAGCGAGACGAGTTCCGAGGAACCGCCCCCAATGTCGAACAGCAATACGCCGCGCGCCTGCGGATCGATCAGCGGAGTGCAACCGGTGGCGGCGAGCTCGGCCTCGGTTTCGCGGTCGACGATTTCGAGATCGATGCCGACCTGGTCGCGGATGATGGCCAGGAATTCCACGCCGTTGGCGGCGGCGCGGCAGGCCTCGGTGGCGATGAGCCGCGCGCGGGTCACGCCGCGGTTGCGCATCTTGTCCCGGCAGATGCCGAGCGCCGTGACGGCGCGGGCAATCGCGGCTTCGGACAGGCGGCCGGTCGCCGATACGCCTTCGCCGAGGCGGATAATGCGGGAGAACGCGTCCACCACCCGGAAGCCGTCGCCGGACGGCCGCGCGATCAGCAAGCGGCAATTATTGGTGCCGAGATCGAGCGCCGCATAGGTCGCGGCGCGGTCGCGCTCGCCCTCATGAGGCGGCCGCCGGTGACGGAAATAATGGCCGCGGCCCCGGGGGTTACGGTTATCGGCATACTGCCGATGTGGCGCGGGGTCGAGGCCTCCGGTCGCCCGGACCTCGTCGTCCATCTATTGCCCTTCCACCGCGCCGAAGTCTGCTCCCAGGCGACTCCACGGCAAGCGGTACGTGTTCCTCAATCGCGCAGAGTGTAACAGCCTTCGCAGCCGCCGCAAACAGGCCGGCGGTGCAACAGGGGCGGAGGCGGTTGAGAGGTTGGGCTGACGCTCCGGAGTTGGAGGATTCCGGACGCGCCGACGACGTTGCCGACCGGTCGGCCTGTAACCCCGAGCAGGGACGAACCCCCTTCGCGCGGATCACCGCATCGTGGCGGCGTTCCATGTCCGGCGTGGGCGTTGTATCGTCTGCTATCGAGGCAGGATCGAGTTTCTGCGGGAGATCGCTGCGACCGCAGGACTTGATAATCACATTCAAAGGAGGGACGACAATGACCGAGAAGCTGGATAAGCCCGCCCTGCCGCAAATCGGCCGGCGCCAGTTCATCGCAGCCGGCGCGGCAGGTGCCACCATGATTGCTCTTCCGACGATTGCTGTTCCAACACTTGCCGCCGGCGAAACCAAGCAGACCTTCGTCTACGTCGGTTCCTACACCAAGAACCCGCCCGGCGGGGGCAGCGGCAATCCGGTAGGCCTTTCGGTTTTTCGGTTCGACCCCGACAGCGGTGCGCTGACCCCGGTCCAGCAAGCGCCTAGCGCCAATCCCTCGTTCGTGGCCCTCGACCCTTCACAGCGCTTCCTTTACGTCGTGAACGAGATCAACGATTACGAAGGACAGCCATCCGGGTCGGCCGAAGCCTATGCCATCGACCCGTCGAGCGGGAAAATCACGCTGCTCAACCGCCAGTCCGTCAAGGGGGCGACGCCGGCGCATCTCACCGTGGACCCGACCGGCCGATATCTCATCGTGGCCAATTATGTCGGCGGCAATTTTGTCGTCCTGCCGATCGCAGCCGACGGCCGGTTGGGCCCCGTGGCCGGCGAGATCGCCGATGCCGGCCGCGGTCCGCATGAGCGGCAGTCGATACCGCATCCCCATATGGTGACCTTCGACCCGGCGGGTCGCTTTATCGCCACCGCGGACCTCGGGATCGACCAGGTGCATATCCTTCGCTTGACCGATGGCGGCCTGATGCGGATCAGCCAAGCCGCGGTTGCCGCGGGCGCGGGTCCGCGTCACGTCGCTTTCAACCCAAGCGGCCAGCTCCTCTATGTGTTGAACGAACTCAACGCGACTGTGACGGCCTTCGCCTACGACGCGGCCAACGGGCATATTGGAAACGAACTCCAGACCCTCCCGACCGAACCGCCCGGCTACCACGGGCGGCAGAGCACGGCGGAGATCGCGGTGCACCCGTCGGGCAAGTTCCTCTACGTCTCGAATCGCGGCCACAACAGCATCGTCGGATACCGCATCGATCCCGTGACCGGCCTGCTCTCCGTTATCGGCTACGCGACGGATGGTGTGGCCTTCCCGCGCAATTTCGCCATCGACCCGAGCGGGACAAGGCTTTATGTCGCCAACCAGACGGCGGATACCATTGTCGAGTTCCGGATCGACACATCCACCGGAGAACTCAAGCCGACCGGTCAGGTGACGCCGTCGATCACGCCGGTCGCCGTGGTGTTCCGGACCGCGGGGTGATCGGCGTTCACCAAACAAAGTTGGGCGGTCCGTGAATGGCCGCGCCGGATCGCGGCGCGCCCTCTCACATCAACTCCGACAAATCAGTGCTGGCTTGGCCGCGAACCGCTCTAACGGTTGGGGACGCAGGCATGCACTTGGAAGCCGAGATGATACCCCGGCGGGCAGCCCCGTAAGTCATGCACGAAATTCGAAATGCATCGTCCCCCGGCATTGCGGTGAAATCCAACGCCGCAATTGTCCCAGACGAGCGTAACGCCCGGCGCCGCCGCACGCATACTTGCGGCGGCGCTCGGCATCGCCTGAGCACCCGAGCAAGCCAACACCACCGCGGTGACCGAAGCGGAAATCAAGCCAAGACTTTTGCGCATGATGGGTCTCCCTATGCCCAGGTCGATGGAGCAAGCCGCAAACGACCGTGTAAGCCGGCCGAGTCTCACATCGATTTCTGAAAATGCTCGCCCGCCGGTGGCACCAATGCTGCCATTAAAATGTCCGGGCTTCGGCACGTCCCGCTGGCAGCTTCGAAAACATAATACGATGATCGCCAGCGAACGCGAAGAGGGTAGTATGACGCCAAGCAAGGGAAAATTAAAACGCGCGACTTCGCCCTGCAACAGTCGAGCGTATGGCGCCGATCAGTTGATCCACCTGCTGAGCCTTGCCCCTGCTTGTTCCCGACCCTACTTAACTCCTTGTGCAGCGCATCAAGCTCGATTATCCCAAATCATCCCATCACCTGATTTCAGCGAATTGTCATGAATGTTCAAGACGATCCCAATGCCTGGGCGGTGCAGAAATTCGGCGTCGGCCAGCCGGTGCCGCGCACCGAAGACCCCAAGCTGGTGCGAGGCCAAGGCCGTTATGCGGACGACGTGAGCCTTAAAGGCCAAGCCTATGCCGCCATGGTGCGGTCGAGCCACGCCCATGGGGTGCTCAAGGGCGTCGACACCGCGGCGGCGCGCGCGATGCCGGGTGTGCTCGCGATCCTTACGGGCGCTGACCTCGCGGGGTACGGCACGCTCAAATGCGTGCCGCCGATGAAGAACCGCGACGGCACGCCGATGAAGAAGCCGCCGCGGCCGGCACTTCCGGTCGACAAGGTGCGTTTCGTCGGCGACCCGGTCGCTTGCGTGGTGGCAGAGACGGCGATCCAGGCCAAGGAGGCGGCCGAGGCCGTCCAACTCGACATCGAGCCCCTGCCCTCGGTCACGCTCGCGAGCGAAGCGGTCAAACCGGGCGCGCCGCTGGTGTTCGACGATGTGCCAAACAATATCGCGCTCGATTATCATTATGGCGACGCCGAGAAAGTGAAGGAGGCGTTCGCCAAGGCGGCCCATGTGACGCGGCTCGCGCTTCGCAACTCGCGGCTCGTGGTCAATGCCATGGAGCCCCGCGCCGCGGTCGCCGAATACGATTCCGCAGCCGAGCATTTCACGTTTCACGTCGGCTGCCAGGGCGTGTTCGGCCTGCGCGCCCAATTGGCCGAAATCCTCAATGTACCGCCGGCCAAGCTGCGGGTGCTCACCGGCAACGTGGGCGGCTCGTTCGGCATGAAGGGGCAGGCATACCCGGAATACCTGTGCCTCCTGCACGCGGCTCGCCAACTCAAGCGGCCGGTGAAGTGGACCGACGAGCGCTCCTCGAGCTTTCTCTCCGACAGTCATGGCCGCGACCATGAAAGGGTGGCCGAACTCGCGCTTGACGCCGATGGCCATTTCCTTGCGATCCGGCTCACCGGCACCGGCAACATGGGCGCCTATCTGGGCGCCGTGGCGCCGCTGCCGCCGACCCTCAACGCGGTCAAGAACATGGTCAGCGTCTATCGTACGCCGCTGATCGAAGTTTCGGCTCAGTGCGTCTTCACCAATACCAGCATGGTGAGCGCCTATCGCGGCGCCGGGCGGCCCGAAGGCAACTATTTCATGGAGCGCCTGATCGACAACGCGGCGCACGAGATGGGCATCGACCGGCTGGAGTTGCGCCGGCGCAACCAGCTCAAGCCCAAGGAAATCCCGTTCGCGGCGGCCTCCGAGCAGACCTATGATTCCGGCGATTTCCCCGCCGTGTTCAAGCACGCCCTCGACCTCGCCGACTGGAAGGGCTTCGCCAAGCGCAAGCGCGAGAGCCGCAAGCACGGCAAGCTGCGCGGCATCGCGGTCGGGAGCTACCTCGAGGTTACGGCGCCGCCGAACAAGGAAATGGGCGGCATCCGCTTCGAGGCGGACGGGACCGTGACCTTCATCACCGGCACGCTCGATTACGGCCAGGGCCATGCCACCGCATTCGCTCAGATCCTGTCGGAGCGTCTCGGCGTGCCATTCGGGTGCATCCGGCTGCTGCAGGGCGACAGCGATGAATTGATCGCAGGCGGCGGCACCGGCGGCTCACGCTCGGCGGCGGCGAGCAGCATGGCCATGGTCGAGGCGATCGCCAAGGTGGCCGAACAGGGCAAGCTTGCCGCCTCCCATGTTCTGGAGGCGGCGGTGATGGACATCGAATTCGCTAACGGACGCTTCACCATCGCGGGCACCGACCGCTCGATCGGCGTACTGGAACTTGCCGCGAAGTTGCACGCCGGGGTCAATCTCCCCGACGATGCGCCGAAATCCCTCGACGTGAAGATCGCGAGCGAGCCGGTGCCGTCGGCGTTCCCGAACGGCTGCCATGTCGCCGAGGTCGAAATTGATCCCGATACCGGGGTCACCAAGGTTGTGAAGTATGTCTCTGCCAACGATTTCGGGACCCTCATCAATCCGATGCTGGTGGAAGGCCAGATGCATGGCGGGCTGGTCCAAGGCATTGGCCAGGTGCTGATGGAGAACGCCGTCTACGATGGGGACGGTCAGCCCATTACCGGCTCGTTCATGGACTACGCCATGCCGCGCGCCGACGACGTCCCGAGCTTCGTCACCGAACATCACCCGGTGCCGGCCAAGACTAATCCGCTGGGCGTCAAAGGCTGCGGCGAAGCCGGCTGTGCCGGAGCGCTTGTCGCGGTGCCGAACGCCATCATCGACGCGCTGTCGGAATACGGCATTCGCCACCTCGACATGCCGATGACGTCGGAAAAGATGTGGCAGGCGATCAAGGCCGCGCAGGCGGGACATTGAGTTCCGTCAATGGCCGTCATCGCGATCTTCAAATACGACGTCAAACCAGGCCGGCTTGCGGATTTCATGAAGAAACTCGCGCAGGCCGCCGAACCGAAATTCACCAGCGACGTGATGCCGAAATCGATCCGGATGTTTCGCTCGACCGTGCCGGGGCCGGATCACGGCGTAACCCTGATGATCGAATATGCCGACATGGCGGCCTATGGAGCGCGCACCACTTTCGAGAATGCGAATCCGGAGTGGCGGCGACTGTTCGAGCCGGGGCGGGACTCGCCTGAGACGCTGGTATCCGTGGAACTGCTGACCGAGGTTCCGCCCGGGGAACCCAAGCCCGACACCGATGACGGCGTCCCGTTCGGGTTCCGCACGGTGTGAGCAGGGATTACGATCGTGTTGGTACGCGACGCGCCGGTGCGCCCGCCGCGCAAGCCAAAATAGACCCGTGCTAAAACAGATCATTGACGGCGCTTCATGGTATCCTAATGATTGGTGCCGTTCGAACCATGGGGCCGGGCAATGCCTGAGCTTGGTCGCGCGTCGCCAGGGGAGCTGTCGATGGACGTTGCAGATGACGTCAAGCAGGTGGTCGCCAAGGAACTGAAGATTCCTGATCGAAAGTCTGACCGACGACACCAAGCTCGAGGAGCTTGGAGCCGAGTCCCTCGACGTCATCGAAATCGTATTCGCTCTGGAAGAGAAATTCGACGTCGACATCACGGTGAAAGTGGGTCCCGAGCCGGGCGCCGCGAACCCGGCCGAGGGGGGCACCGACCTGTCGGGCTTCACCACGGTCGGCGACATCTGCCGCGCCGTGCAGGCGCTCGTGGACGCCAAGGCGCGTAAATGACCAAGGCCCCTAGAGTGGACTTCGATCGAATGGAATCAGTCGTAGGGTGGGCAAAGCCCGATGACAGGCTCCGCGTACCCACGCTGCTCGGCTCACCCGCGTGGGCACGGCGCGAAGAGCGCCTTTGCTCACCCTACGGACTGTGTCCATCTCATCGGAACACGCTCTAAATGAATCGTGTCGTCATCACCGGCATCGGCGTCGCCTCGCCGGTCGGATTGACGCTCGATCGGTTCTGGTCGGCTCTGGTGGAAGGCAAGAGCGGCATCCGCCCGCTCACCATCGTTCCGCCCGATCGGATCAACACCCGCATCGCCGCCGAGATCAGCGATTTCGATCCGCTGGCGCATTTTGACCCCAAGTTCGTCAACCAGCTCGACCGCTACTCACAGTTCGCGATTTATGCGGCGCGCGAGGCGATGCGGGATTCCGGCCTTGTGCTGTCTGACGCACTTGCGTTGGAGACCGCCACCATCGTGGGGAACGGCGCCGCCGGCCAAACCACGACCGAAGATTCCTATATTCGCCTGTACACGCAGAATGCGTCACGGCTTCACCCGCTGACGATACCGCGCTACATGGGCAGCGCCGCCGGAAGCCAGGTTTCGATCGATCTCGGGCTCAAGGGCCCCGGATGGACGGTAACGAGCGCATGCGCGTCGGGCGCCCACGCGATCGGCCAGTCGTTTCACATGCTGCGCAGTGGCCAGGCCACAATCGCCGTCACCGGCGGCACCGAGTTGTGCCTGACCATGGGGACCATCAAGGGCTGGGAGTCCCTGCGGGTGCTGACCACCGATACCTGCCGGCCGTTCTCGCGGACCCGCTCCGGCATCGTGCTCGGCGAAGGCGCCGCTATGTTCGTGCTGGAGCTTCGCGAGGACGCCGTCAAGCGCGGCGCGCGCATCTACGCCGAGATCGCGGGCTTCGGCATGAGCTCCGACGCGGTCGACCTCGTCGCCGCCGATGCCGGCGGCGCATCGCGGGCGATGACGGCCGCGCTGCGCGACGCCCGCCTCGCGCCCGGCGACATCGACTATGTCAACGCTCACGGGACCGGCACCGTGCTCAACGACAAGACCGAATCCGAGGCAATCCGCCTGAGCTTCGGCGCCGACGCCGAGCGCCTTGCGGTATCGTCCAGCAAGGCGGTGCTCGGTCACAGCCTCGGTGCCGCCGGCGCGTTCGAATTCGGTGCGACCGCGCTCGCGCTGCACAGCCAGACGATTCCCCCGACCGCGAATTTCCAGGAGCCGGACCCCGACTGCGCGCTCGACGTCGTCCCCAACGTCGCCCGCGGCGCCGCGCTGCGCCATGCCATGTCGAACTCGTTCGCGTTCGGCGGCCTCAATGCGGTGCTCGTGCTCAGCCGTGCGTGAGATCGGAGCGGATTTCGACGGATCCGAGCACGTCGTCGCCGTGCTTGTTCCGGCGACCCCGACGAGGAGGGGACAGAACTTTCCTGATCGAGATGGCCGGGACAAGCCCGGCCACGACCCGCGGAAAGCTGAACGAAATCCTCTCGAATTCCGACTGTCGGCAATTCCCGCTGACACACAGCTCCCATCCGTGGCATGCTTGGACCGACAGAATTAGCTAGCAGAACAAACCCGATGCCGATCATCGGGACAAACGGGAGAAGCACGCTTGATCATCGAATGGCACACCCATGTCTATCCGCCGGAGGAAGCGGCCGACAATCCGTTCTGGGGCGGGCGCTGCCCGATGACGGTGGAGAACGTGCTCGACGCCCAGCACCGCGCCGGCATTGCCATGAGCGTGGTCAGCAACGCCGCCCACTATCTGCGCGGCAAAGCCCCGGCAGACGAATTGAAGGCGATCCGCCGCTGGAGCGACTATGCGGCCGAAATCCAGAACACCCACAAGGGCACGCTCTATGCGCTGGCGATCGCAACGCCGTGCGGTGGGCCGGCTTATCTCAAGGAACTGGAGCGCGCGATCCGGGAACTCGGGCTGAAGGGTGTGCTCATCAATTCAAGCCACAAGGGCCACTATCCCGATGACGACGAGGCGCGCGGCTTCTGGGAGCTGGCCCAGGACCTCGACATCCCGGTGATGATCCACCCACCCCATGTGGGATTTGGCGAGGAACGCATGAAGGAGTACCGGCTCGCCTCCAGCGTCGGGCGCCCGGCCGATTTATGTCTCGCCCTGTCGCGGCTCATCGTGCGCGGCATCTTAGAGGACTTTCCGCGCGCCACGATCGTCGGCTCCCACGGCGGCGGCGGCATCTGCGAGGTGATTGGGCGGCTCGACTATGCGTATGAGCTGCAGGACGAGGCGTTCTTCCTCGGCTCGTACGCGCCGATGAAGATCAAGCACCCGCCGAGCCACTATCTCAAGATGATGCATTTCGACAGCGTGACCTATCACGTGCCGGCGGCGCGCCTGGTGCTCGACACCGTCGGCGCCGACCACCTGCTCTATGGCAGCGACGCCCCGCCGCTGACATGCTCAAGCCACGCGCCGTCAAGGTCGTCGAGGACCTCGGACTGCCGCAGCGCGAGCGCGAGGCGGTGTTCTGGCGCAACGCCGCGCGACTATTGAAGCTACCGATGGCCGGCGAGAAGGCGGCGTAAAGGGAGGACGGCGATGACGCGGCCAGCCGTTGCGGCGATCCTGCTCGCGGTGCTGCATAGCTGCCGCATTCGCTCAAGTCGCCCAAGTTCCCGCAAATCGCCCAAGTCCCCCAAGACCTCGGCAAACCCATCCGCGTCGTCGTCGCGACCGGGGCAGGCGGCACCGCCGACGTGTTCATGCGCGTCATCGGCGACGAATATCACCGGCGATACGGGCGGCCTCTCGTGATCGAGAACCGCGCCGGCGGCGGCATGAATATCGGAGGGCGCGCCTGCGCGGAGGCGCCAGCGGACGGCAGCACCATCTGCAATCTGCCCAACGCCACGCTGAGCTACAATAAGTTCCTCTACAAGAAGCTGCCCTACGATCCGGAAGCCTTCGAGCCGATCACCAATCCGTTCTTCAATACCCAGCTTCTCGTCGTGAGCAGTGCGCTCGGCACTAAAACGCTCGACGAACTGGCGGCGCTGTCGAAGGCGAAGCCCGGGACCTTGAGCTACACGGTGCCGTCCGAGCCGCTCTCGGTGTTCATGGATTGGTGGCGCGAGAAGAACGGCGCCGATCTGGTGCGGGTGCCGTTCAAGGGCGGTGGGGATTCCGTCAACGGCATGCTGTCGGGCGCGACGCCGGTCGCGTTCTTCGGCATCGGCAACTGGCTGCCGCATCTCGCCGCCGGCACGGTGCGGCCGCTTGCGGTCGATGGCGACACCCGCTCGCCCCTGGTACCAGACGTGCCGACGGTGCGCGAGCTCGGCTACACCGCCGACATGACCCGCACCTATTTCGGCATCGTGGCGCCGCCCGGCACGCCGCGTTCCATCATCACGCACTTCTACGAGCAGCTCGCCGAAATCGGCCGCGACCCGGAATTCCGCCGCAAGCGCATCGTCGAGGTCGGCCTCGAACCGGTGTTCGACACCCCCGACGAGTTCGCCCGCTATCTCAAGGAAGACCGCTTACGCGCAGGCCGCATCGTCAAGGCCACCGGCGTGGCACCGTTGTAGTGCGTCACTTCGATGTCACTTGCCCTGTGCGCGTTCCACAAATTCATTCGTCCAGGTCGCCCGCACATTCGGATTGGCCTTCGCGATATCCGGATCGAACTTCGTCATCGCGCGCAGCACGTTCGCGGGCGCGCCCGGCGGCATCAGGCCGTCGGGCGAAAAGCTCGGGAGATTGTTCTTCAGCGCTTCGCCATAGACGGCAGGATTGGCCTGATAGAAATCGGGCGGCAATCGCGCCGTGATCTCCTCCGGGGTTGCCCCTTTCAGCCATTTCAAGGTGCGCACCATCGCGTTAGCCACCGCCCGGGCGCTGCGCGGATTCTTCTGCACGAAGACCGCAGTCGTATAGAGGCTGCCCGACGCGTAGTCGCCGCCGTAGACCGTGCGGGTCCCGTCTTCGGTGCGGCTGTCGAATGCGATCACGATGTCGCCCGCGAGGGCGAGCTCCGAGATGGCGAGATCGAGGTTTGAAATGGCGAAGAGCTCGTTGCTGCGGCGCATGGCGGCGACCGCGACCGCGCCGGCGCCGACCGTGACCGGAACCACGTCGCTCGGCTGTAATCCGGCATTGGCCAGAATGAGATTGAGAAACGTCTGGGTGGCGGCGCCCGGACCGGTGATGCCGATCGTCTTGCCCTTGAGGTCGGCGGGCCCGCGGTAGGCCGGCGCCGCCCATTTGGCGATGCCGAGCACGTTTTCCGGATAGCGGCCGAACAGCACGATACTCTCGAGCCGAATGCCCCTCGCCTGCATGCGGATAGTGTTTTCATAAGCCCCGGCGACAATGTCGGCGCTGCCACCGATCATCGACTCCAGCGCTTTCGATCCGGCATTGAAATGCTGCAGCTCAACATTCACACCCGCGCCGTCGAAATAACCGAGCTGCTTTGCGAGCACCACGGGAAGGAAGTAAAGCTGCGCCGGCGGACCCGAAACCGCGATGGTGATGTCGCGCTTCTCCACCGGCTGGGCCACCGCGATGGAGGCGGCAGCCGTGACCGTGATCAATGCCGTTGCGGCGCGTATCAGAATTCCAAGCATTCAAGTCTCCGGAATAGTTTCGCGATTGAATACACAGCGAGTTTCGGTGAGTTCGGCTCGTCGTCGCCGGGCTTGTCCCGCCGACCCCGACAGAGAGGCGACAGTGCCTTCCTGATCGGGATGGCCGGGACAAGCCCGGACAAGGCCGATTGACTCTCGTAGCCCGGATGAGCGCACAGCGATATCCGGGAAAAGCGGCGCCGGCTTAGAGTGCAGTCCCGCATGTCGCTCCGCTCATGCGGGCTACAGGTGCTTGTCCGACGCTCCCGACAAACGGCTCCGTGCGCTCTGGTTGTGCGCCCAAATGGTCTCGCGCCCTGCCATCATGCATGCTGGCCGCAGCACGAGAAGAACATCCGACGCCGCGGCGGCGGGGTCTGCCGGCTGCGGCCGCTGACAACCACCTCGCCGTCGATGATCACATAGGCGATGCCGGGCAGATCGCCGTGCGCGATGGCATCGGCAACGCTGGAGCCGGTGGACCCCTGGACCGGACCGCACACCACGATATCGGCCGGACGACGGACCGCCAGCACGCCGACATCGAGCCCATGGGCTCGCGCCGTATTGCCGGTCGCGATCGCGACCGCTTCACCGGGAGCAACGCCACACACCGAGCTCAGGTAGCAGATGTTGCGCAGCATGCCGCGCGGGATGACCCCCGTGCCGCCCGGCGTGTCGGTGCCGAGCGTAAGGCGCGCGAGTTGCCCTTTGTCCTTCATGCGGCGCACGGCGCGCTGGGTCGAGCCGTAATTGCCGGACGAGCAGATTTCGAGCGCGAAAGAGGTGGTGTCGATGACGGCATCGAGATCGTCGTCGCTCATGGGGATCGGACCGCCGCTGACATGGGCCGCAATATCGGGCTTGAGCCAAGCGAGAATCTCGTAGCCGCAGGTCTGGCTTAGCCCGGAGCGCGACACGCCGCCGGTATGGACTTTGGTGCGGATGCCGCGTTCGCGGCACCACGTGGTGTAGCGCAGCGCTTCGTCGCGGTTCTCGCTGAGGGGGAAGAAAAGGAATTTCGCCACGATCGCCTTCGCGGCGGCGAGGCGATCGAAGTGCGCTTCCGTCATGCCGGGAACCAGGATGACGGTGCCGGCATGGACCTTGGCGCCGCTCCACCGCACCCGCCCGGTGGTTGCGGCCGTGACCACCGCGAGCGAGGTCACGAGGTCGGGCGTCAGATTCTCATAATCGAGCCCGGGCACGTGCAGCTCACAGGCCGACACCATGGTGGTGGTGCCGCCGTGGACGTAGTTGCCGATCCAGCCGATGGTATCCTGGGTCGGCGTCCACTCGCCGAACACCGGGTGCACATGGCCGTCGACCAGTCCCGGCATCACGGCGCTGCCGCCGGCATCAAGCTCGGCGTCCGCCCCGACACCAGCGGGCGGATCGATCATCGCGACGCGGCCGTCCTTGACGAGGAGCGCGCCGACCGCGGCGACCGGGCGTTCGATGTCGCCGGTGAAGAATTCGCCGATGTTGCGAATCAGCAGCGTGCCCAATCATTCTCTCCCGTTGCAGCCATGCGCAAAACGGGGCCTCGCGGCCCATATTCGAGGCTTCCGTGTGCCTATTTGATATGCAAGTGTCCGCGCCCCACGGAGCCGAATTCCTCAATGACCCTTCTGTCCCGGCCCGCTTTCGCGACCATGAGCGCGCCCGATTTGCGCGTCATCGGTTCCGTCAGCTTTGCGCACTTCATCAGCCACTTCAACCTGATGATTCTGCCGCCGCTATTCGCGATCATCCGTGCCGATTTCGGCGTTACCTACACGGAACTGGGCCTCGCGCTCGTGGTGTTCAACATCGTGTCCGGCGTGCTCCAGGTGCCGGTCGGCTTTCTGGTGGATCGCATCGGCGCGCGGCCGGTACTTATTGCCGGGCTCGTCATCGAAGGGATCGCCTTCACGGTGATCGGACTGGTGCCGTCCTTTTTGGTGTTCGTCGCCATGCACGCCCTGGCCGGGCTCGGCAACACGGCGTTCCATCCCGCCGACTACGCGTTCCTGTCGAAGCGAGTTTCGCGCAAGAATGTCGGCCTCGCCTTCTCGTTTCACAGCTTTGCCGGGATGATGGGAATGGCGGTCGGTCCGGCTGCGACGCTCGCGCTCTACGCCCTGTTCGGCTGGCGCGGCGCGTTCGTCGGCATGATGTCGCTCACCTGGTTATCGGCCGCGATCCTGCTGTTCGAACGCGAGGACGACGCCGAACCCCAAAAACGCAACGCCGCCCCGGTCGCGGGCGCGACCGAGCCGCCGCTTGCCGGGCTGGCGCTGCTGTTGTCGCCTGCCATCATGATCAATTTCATGTTCTTCATGTTCCTGTCCTTCGTGAGCTATGGAATCACCAACTACATCGTGGTTGCGCTTCAGGCGCTGCACGACACGCCTTTCGTGCTCGCCAACAGCGCCCTCTCGGCGTTCCTGCTGATGACGGCGGCCGGCGTCATGGTTGCGGGCATTTTCGTCGACCGCATCCGGCAACACGGGCTGCTTGCCGGCGCCGGGATGACGACGTTCGCGGCCGGCGCGGCCGCGATGGGCCTCATCGATCTCGGGACTCTTGCCCTGGTCGCAGTCGCCGGGCTGATCGGCTTTGCATCCGGCGCCACCTACCCATCTCGCGACATGCTGGTGCGCAGCGTCACCCCGCCCGGCCAATTCGGCAAGGTGTTCGGCTTCGTCACCACGGGCTTCAACGTCGCCGGCGTCGTGGCGCCCTTCGTCTACGGCCCTCTGATGGACAGCGGCAATCCGCGCGCAGTGTTTCTCACCATCGCCGCCGCCGCGCTGCTGACCGTGCTGATGATGGCGTGGGCGCGGAAGGTGGCGCGGTAGTGCGTAAGATATGGCGGGCCTGCCAAGAGCTTCAGCGCGGGCGCGCCAGCAGTTGGCCGCGTTTGATAAGCGCCGTCAGCAGGCTACGGGTTTCGTTCGATCTCAAATCCATGAAGCATCGAGTTGATTTGCTTCGAGACGAACAGCGGGGAGAAGTGCCCGGATCCCAAAGTCCGTCCTACTTTGAGGTGCGGGCAGAGTTCCTAAAACTTTCAACGAATTTCGGCGTTTCGGCTATCCGGCGAGAGTGGGCGGAGAGCGTTACGGTACAATTTCAAAGGCCGAGACGACGCGTTACGGCTGTAGCTTTCCGAGTGGCCCAAGGAAGCTTGAGTACATTTTTGATTTCGACCGGCGTGACATTCGCGCACGCCAATTGTGCGCACACGGATTCAATCGCGCCGATCGCGAAAACAGCTCGTCCGGATCCGGAGCGGCCGCGATCGCGCTCCGCCGGGGCATTCGTTTCACCAGGCCTTCGGTGTCAAAACCCCGGAGCGCGCCGGGGTTCCTATCGGTTTGAGCTTGGGCTTTTGGATTAACGCGCCTGTGCCTGCGGAGCTACGCCCTGCGCTTGCGCCCTCAGTTCGTCCGGCGTCGCCAACGCCGCTTCGTTCTTGCAGATGTCCTTGAACAGCACGCTGCCGTCATCGAGATATTGCTTGGTCAGGCAGTTGCAGTTGCCGGGAGTCACCGCCGCGAACGCGCTCGCTGTTCCGTCGAGCGACACCGGCGTGTCGTCGGTAGCGTCGACATCGACAACGCCCCAGTGCGGACGATGCCATGCGTATTCCGGGTGGTGATGGTGGGGCGGCTGCCAAACCACCGGCGGCGGAAGGTTCGGGCCGCAGCCGACGAAACACGGCGGCTTGTTGGGCGGCGTACCGCCGCAATCGATCAGACAGTGCCCATTTCCGGTGGTGCCGACCGGGATATATGGCGGGGTGCTGGGAGTGCCAGGCGGATTGCCGCAGCGAAACACACAGCCTGTTGACTGGTGGCCCCAATGGCGGCCGCCGCCGAAGTTGCCGCGAGCGAAACTGGTGGGGCCGCTTCTGAAGTGCGTGACGGTCGCCGTGTGAGTGAAGCCACCGCCGAAGCTGCGGAAACCGCCGAAGCTGCGCGCGCCGCCGCCAAAGCCGTGGCCGCCGCCGCCGAAACCGCCGCGCATAGCGGAAGCGCTGGTGGGAGCGAGTGCCGCGGCGGCAAGGGCCGCGACTGCCGCCAGAGCGACGATCGAATTACGATTGAACATCTGTCTCTCCTGAAGCTTTTGCTGGTCAGTCCAGCTGTTCATCCGGTTATTGGTAGGGTCGGCCCGCTCGGAGGTTCACGCCGCGAAATTTGCGGGCATCGTCGCTTCGTGAACCTTCGTGCCGATGCGCGCGACCAAGCCCATCGAAAGGGTTTCGACCGCGCAAAGGTTGCGAGTCTTGGTTTGCGGTACCGGGGATTCGCCTATCGTGGCCGCATTCGCGCGCGGATCGCTCCGACGCCCGGCGGCGTCGTCAGCAGTTCGATGAAAAAGGAAAACAGACACGAAAGGCGCGGGCCGGATTAATTCCCGCTCTTCTTTTCTTCGGGCGCCTCGAGGCGCAGGCATTGCGGCGCCTTCGGCTGGCAGGCGATGCCGATGTTCGAGCAGGCGATCTTGCCCTCGGTACGCTCACAGGTGACGCAGCGGTCGGTCCACACCGCGCAGCCCGGCATGTTTGCCTGGACCGCCGGATCGTCGGGTGGCACGCCGGCCGGACAATTCGCGCAGGCCGGCGGCGCCGGTGCCTCCACCGCATGGGCGGTCGCCATCGTCGCTATGGCGACGACGATGGCTGCGAGAGTGCGAGGCAACACGCGCATTTGATTATCCTTGGTTCGCTTGGACTCGCTCGCGGTCCGGCGCAGCCAAACGCATCATCCTACGGCAATGATGCCATCGTTTGCGAGCCCGGCCACATCGTCCTCGGAGAGGCCGAGCAATTCACGCAGAATCGGCGCGCTGTCGGCGCCCAGCCGATGCGGATAGGCGTGCTCGCGAGTGGACGGCGCCGGCGAATCTTGAGCGGATTGCCAACCACCCTGGATGCTGTCGCCATCGTCGTCGGTCATTTCCACGACCATATCGCGGTGACGTACCTGGGGTCCGTCAGGGCGCGGTCGAGAGTGTTGATGGGACCGGCCGGCACCTGGGCAGCAGCGAGTGCCGCCAGCAGTTCCGTCCGACGGGATCGCGGCGGCGGCGGCCTCCAGAGCGGCGCGAGCACGGCGCGGTTGCGCAGCCGATCCTGGTTGAGCGCGAAGCGCGGATCGGGGGGAAGTCAGGCCGCCGCAGCGCGGCGCACAGATCGCTCCACATCCGTTCGGTGTTCGCCGCGACCACGATCTCGATGCCGTCGGCGCAGCGGAATGCCCGATAGGTCGGAAACGAGACATGCTCCCGGCCCTGGGGCCCCGGCACCTCGCCGGCGATCAGATGATAGGCCGCCTGGTAGACCAGCATGGAAATCTGGCAATCCAGCATGGAGACGTCGATATAGGCGCCGACACCTTCGTCGCGCGCCCGCTCCAGCGCCGCCAGCGCGCCGATCACCGCATACATGCCGGCGGAAAGATCGCCGAGCGGAATGCCGGCGCGCACCGGCTTGCCGCCCGTTCCCCGGTCATGCTCATGCCGCCGGACATCGCCTGCACGATGATGTCGTAGGCCGGCCGGTCGCGATAAGGGCCGTCCTGGCCGAACCCGCTGACGGAGCAAACGATGATCTTCGGGTTCGCAGCTTTGAGCGCGTCATAGGAAAGGCCGAGCCGCGCCGCAACGCCAGGGCGGAAATTCTCCAGCACGATGTCGGCGCGCTTGACGAGATCGAGCATGATGGCGCGGCCGCGCGGATGCTTGAGATCGATCGCGAGGCTTTCCTTGTTGCGGTTCACGCTGAGGTAATACGCGCTCTCACCCTTGACGAAATGCGGCGAGATCGTGCGCGTCATTTCTCCGCCCGGCGGCTCGATCTTGATCACCCGCGCGCCGAGGTCGCCGAAAATCTGCGCCGCATAAGGACCGGCGAGAAACTGGGTGAGGTCGAGGACGAGAAGCCGCGACAGCGGGCCGGTAGAACGCTCGGTCGGACGTTTGAGCGGCGGGGGCGGGACCGCGGTCGCCGTCATGACGCGAGCACGTGCACCGCGCAGGCGCCGTGGTCTAGGCCCGAAATGCCGCCGCCGGTGCAATGAGTGAGCGCCACCTTGGCGCCCGGCACTTGGCGCGCCGTCCGCCTGGCCGCGCAACTGCCACACCGCCTCGACGATCTGGGCAACGCCGGTCGCACCCACCGGATGGCCGCGGCAGGCGAGCCCGCCGCTCGGATTGACCGGCTGGCGGCCGCCTGGGCCGCTGTCGCCGCGCTCGATCACGGCGGCGCCCTCCCCTTTGCCGCACAGTCCAAGTGCCTCGTAATACATGATCTCGGCGCTGGCGAAGGCATCGTGGACTTCGGCGAGGCTCACATCCTGCGGCCCGATGCCGGCCGCCTCGTAGGCGAGGCGCACGGTGCGTTCGGTCAACTCGCTCGACGCCATGTCGCGGAAGCCGGTCTTGTAGAGGCCCGACTGCAGTACCGACGCCTCGATCCGGACCGGCTTGGCACCGAGCTCGCGGGCACGCCTCTCGCCGGTCACGATCACGGCGGCGGCGCCGTCGCCGGTCGGGCAGCACATGTAAAGCGTCAGCGGGTCCGCCACCATGCGCGAACCCATCACGTCCTCGATGGTGATGCGGTTCTGGAACTGGGCGTTGGGATTGCGGGCGCCGTACTCGTGGGCCTTGACGGATATCATCGCGAGATGGCGCGCGGTCGCGCCGGTCTCGTGCATATAGCGGCGAGCCCGCATGGCGTAGACGGCGGGCATCACGTTGCCGAGATTGACCTCGACGTCGGTCGGCTCCAGCGGCAGGGTGCCGCCGCCGAGACGCGTCAGCTTCTCGACGCCTATCACCGCGATGACATCGGCGCGGCCGGCCTTGACGGCCCAACACGCTTCGCGCAACGCCGCGGCGCCGCTCGAACAGGCGTTCTCCACGTTGGTGATCGGAATGCCGGTCATGCCGAGGTCGCGCAGGATGCGCTGGCCGATCAGCGGACCGCCATAGCTCGAGCCGCAGAACACCTCGTCGATCGCCGCACGGTCGACGCCAGCGTCCTTCATGGCGGCGAGCAAAGCCTCGCGGCCGATGTCCTCGATGGTGCGGTCGCCCTGCTTGCCGAATTTCGTCATACCGACGCCGGCGATGGTCGCCAATGCGCTCATGCCGGCAGCCTCCTGAACTTGTAGCTGATGACCGGGCGGCCGGCATCTGCCCGTACCGGGCCGAGCGTCACCGCGACGTGCTCTCCCATCGTGAGGTCGGACGCCCGGCCCTCGATCTGGCCGAACAGGCGAACGCCTTCCGGCAAATCGACGTAGCCGACCGCGTAGGGGGTCGCGAAGCCTTTCGGCGCGATGTGGATTTCGGAGAACGTGTAGAGCGTGCCGACCGGCGAAAGCTCGAAGCGCGCCTGGCCGGTCTCGGCACCGCAGGCCGGACACAGCCCATGGGCCGGAAACGCGACCGTCCCGCAATGACCGCATTTGCTGCCGTGGAGCCGCACGGTGCCGCCGCGCTCGGTCCACGGCTGCGAAGCCGGGAAATATTCGGCGGTTTCGGTCAAGGTTCCTCCGGCGCTCGCTTAGATTGCCGGCCTTCGATAGGCGCGGGGCGGCGGAGCGTCAAGCCGACGGGATCGCCGACGCTAATCGCTGCGGTACCATAATTTCGCGCGATTGTTTCATTGCTTCCCCGCCGCGATGCGAGGCTGCCTTCCTCACGTTGGAGCGCAGGCGTGCGGTCGGGCCGTCGCCATGCCATCGCGTCCATCGGCTATTTCTCATAGAAGCCCGCTGATGATTTTAATCGGGTGAGATTCGTCTCTTGAGGACAATGGCGCCGGGATAGCGGTAGGGTCGCCGGCAGGAGCGTACATCAAGTCGTTAGCCGGCACGGCCCTTGAACTGCGTGATGATGTGGCGCCTGCGCTCCGCCGCCGACATCCCCTTACGGTCAAATTCCGCGAAGGCACGCTCCATCGACGGGGAAAGCCGGATACCTTCGACTTCGCTGATCTTACCGAACCGGCCGCGACCAAGGACGTAACGGGTGACCAGTTTGCCGGACGAAGGTCGTTTGCTACTCATAGACAAACTTTACCACAAGACGCCCCGGTTTGCAGCCCGCCAGCAAGCCGAATGGCAAAGGGCATCGCCGGGCGTCAGGACCGCCAAGGCCGCAGCAAAGCGCAGATGAGGAGCAGTTCGCCGGTCACAAGGGCGGCGAGCGAATATTCGAAGATCATGGCGCTCTCCTTTCTCCTCCGGTCGCCCGTAATAGATCGCACGTGATCGCATATTTTTTCGAGAGGGAAGCAGAGCCCTCAGCATAGGAATCTCATAGTGGTTCCGCGCGATGCTCCGCAGATGTCCTCTTTATGTCGCCCCTATAACAAGCAGCGCCGTTCCGTCTCGCATTCATATGCGCTCGCGAGCACATTTCGCGAGCACATGCCGCACGGCCAACACCGAGCGCTACCAAAGCTTCCTCCAACATCGAACGAGACGTATCATGGGCAAACAGGAACCTCCCGCAGCCAGATCTTCCCTCTTTTTTATCGGCAAGGACAGCCGCGGCCACTGGGTCGTGCAGGATCAACAGCATCGTTGCGGTGGCCTGTTCGTCGACCGCGCCGAGGCGCTCCGGTACGCGCTGTTCGAAAATGGAAATCGGCCCCAAGCGGTCGTCATGGTACCCGGAGTTTTCGAGCTCGATTTGACCGGCACGGTAAGTGTCGGACATCAGCCTGCGGTCCGCGCTCATGCGGCGCGCCACGGACAGGCCGCCGGGCATCTCCCATTCTCATTCAAAGCCGCGTGAGGCGATGATGGCTGCCATCGGCCGACACGTTTCAAGACTTTCAGGCTACGCTCCCGCGGTGCCGACACCGTTCGACAACGACGGGAATATCGACGGCGCCGCATTCGAGCGCTTCTGCGATCGCCAAATCCAGGAGGGCGCCACCGCCCTGGTCGTCTGCGGAACAACCGGCGAAGCGCCTACGCTGAGCCCTGCCGAGCACAGCACGCTCATCCACATCGCGGTCGGTGTTGCGCGCGGCCAGATACCGGTGATCGCGGGAGCCGGCTCGAATTCGACCGGCCATGCTATTGCGTTGACCAGGGAGGCCGAAACGCTCGGCGCCGATGCAGTCCTGTCCGTCGTGCCGTATTACAACAAGCCGACTCAAAGTGGCCTATTGGCGCACTTCCGCGCGATCGAACGTTCGACCGGGCTGCCCATCATCCTGTACGACGTGCCGTCTCGTACGGCATGCGGCCTTGCCGATGAAACCGTCGTGCGCCTCGCCGAGATGCCGCAATTCATCGGTCTCAAGGACGCGACCGGCGACGTCACGCGGCCGGCGCGGCTGAGGCCTCTGGTCGGGCCGGATTTCAGGCTGTTGTCCGGTGACGACGCGACGGCGTTCGCGTTCGTTGCGCAAGGCGGCAATGGTTGCATATCGGTCACCTCCAACCTCGCGCCAAGTCTGTGCCGGAGCATGTTCCTGGCGTGGCAGCATGGGCAGGCCGCCAAGGCGCAACGATTGTCCCATCCGATCGCGCAGCTTACGTCCGTGCTGTTCCGGGAAACCAGCCCGGCTCCGCTCAAATACGCACTCAGCCTGCTCGATCTCATGTCGCCGGAGGTTCGCCTGCCCCTGGTCGAGTTGACCGATCAATCCCAGGCCGCAATTGCCGGCGTCATTGCCCAAATGTGCGACGAATACGCACCGTTCATGATCGGCAAGATCGTTTGCCCGGAGGCTCGCCAACACGGCAAAGCGGCCTGAGGTCAGGGATGATCCCGTAACGAGATAATGTAAGCGATGACGTCTTCACGCTCGGCGGCCGTCAGATCAGGATCCGCCATCTTCCCGGGCGGCGGAATCGTAGGCAGCGTGGTAAGGAATTTGCGCAGCGACAACGCGCTGGTATTCGGCCGGTTGGCGACGCTGCGGAAATCCGACAACCCGGTCAAATCGGGCGGGAATGGTTGATCAGCCGCTACGACGTGACAGCCGGTGCAAGCTTGCAGCGCGAAGGCGCGCCCGGCGGCGGCGTTGCCCGGCGTTGTCCGCACTTGTGCATCTCCGCGCGGCGAAAAACAGGCGATGAACGCGCCGGCCAGCATTGCGGTGCTGAATTTACTCAACCCGCCGGGCATCGGCCGGCGAGCAAGAGAAATATCCATGGCGGGTCCGTACTGACAGGCACGTGCTTCAAGTCACGCGAATGCCAAGCAGACGATCGAACTCCAGCTTGGAAACATCATAGCACTCGCAAGGGCGCTGCTGCAGACCAATCCGAACGCTGCCCCTTTTCGGCGATCGAGACAAGGCCAATGTCGGATAACGGACATTTTCCTCGACTTTGCCCGGCAGCGGCAGTAGCCTCCTCGATGGCGCCATGGGCCATGGGTTCGCATTTTCCTTTCGATATCGGCGCTTATCCCCCTCGCTTCGAAAAATGCAGGCGAGGAAACGCGTGCCCGGACCAACTCCGTTCAGAGCGGGCCCGGATCGGCGACCGCCGGCGACTCAGGTTTGACGCCTCGAAGGGATCACCGAACGCTTTGCTTTGATCCCGTTGCCTGCAACTGACTGGAATAGGCATCATCGGTCTCTTGGCGTAGGGATCGACGGTGAGTCGCACATCGATCGAGGCGGTGGAAGGCACGCTAGGACGCCTGATGGCTCACAAACCGGGGCAGGTCGCGGACTATGGGTGCAACAGAGAAGGATAAATAATGTCGATCGGACTGATACTCATCATCATCCTGGTTATCTTCCTGTTCGGCGGCTTTAGTGGTCGTTTCGGCGGCTACGGCTACGGTTACGGTCACGGTGGCATGGGCATCATCGGGATCATAATCATCGTCGTCATCGTATTGTTGTTGATGGGGCGGCTCTAAAGCCAAGCGCTGCGGTCCAAATCCTTTTCGCAAAACCAAAGGTTTGACCCGGGCTCGGCGCGGACCCGAACCTTTCGTGCCGATTGATCAAAAAGACCAGTGGGCGGCCTTGCCGCCGTCGGCAGTCGTGCGCCAGCCGAGGCCATCCGTTGAAATAGATCAAGGCGCGCGAAACCAAACCGGATAGACTGCATTAATGTCTCCGGGAGCGCCGAAGGCCGGATTGGGGTACCTCATGCCGGAAACCACAAAACGCTTTGAAATTTCCGCGCTCTATCTTGAGTTGGCGTCGGAATGCTTGAACAAGGCCGGAACCGCAAAGGACGCCGAGGCCGCGGAGGCGTTGCGGCGAATGGGCCGGAGCTATTTTGTCCAGGCGGTGGCGTTGAATCCATCGCTCGGCAGTTTACAGCCTGAAATTCCAATCCGCCATTTGGATGTGGGTTGAAGGGACGGCTCTGCGCGGCGCAAGCCTCGTTTGCTGGCTGATTGCGGAAAACGACAAATGAATTGATCGGTGCTGACGCCGCGGGGCCGTCAAATCAGATAGATCCGATCCGGCAATTCATCGCGACTGGTCTCGCTGCGCGGAAAGTGCTCCTTGAGCACGTTGCTGCATGCGTCGATCGCCGCGATAAATCCGTCGGCGATGCGGCCGCCGCTCATGTGTGCGACCAGCGCATCGATCGCGCTCTGCCATTCCGATTGTGGCACCTGGGCCGAAATGCCTTGGTCCGCGATAATGCGCGCGTAATGCTCCGCGAGCGAGACGAAGATCAGAATGCCGGTACGATCTTTTTTCCGCGCTACGCCGCGCATTACGAATTGCTCCATCGCGGCGCGGTGGGCGACGGCGCGGCGCACCGATCGCGGCACCAGCGCGACGCGCAGGCGCGGCAGGCAAAGCAGCGAAGCAAGAACAACAAACACCAGGACCTGCAGCGACAAAATCCGGTTGACCGGCAACGCCGTGAACGCCACCAGCAGCCAGGGCAGCGCGAGGGCGATCACCGCCGCAATGAGGATGGGCAACGCCGTGGCGTCGCAGGACGTCTGCGCCAGCACACAGACGATCTCTCCCGAGGTTTTTGCCTCGGCGGCGTGGATTGCGGTCGAGATACGTTCGCGATCCTGTGCAGGCATGCTCATCACCAGCTCCCGGAAGCCCCGCCGCCACCCGACGAGCCTCCTCCACCCGAGAAACCGCCTCCGCCACCCCCTCCCGAATATCCGCCGCCGCGCGAGCCGCCGGAATTCAGCAGCATGTTCAACACGACGTTAAGGAAGAACCAGCGGAATCCGGGCGATACAATGAACAGCGTCAAAAGCGCGATGGCCCCGGCGATGAGAAGCCAGGTCACCCAGGCGGGGGTCGGCTGGCTGTCGATGCGCAGCGATGGGCGCTGCTGCCACTCCGACGAGTCGGTCGTCAGCACCGTAATGATGTCGTCGACGCCGCGCGATACGCCGCCGCTGAAATCGCCGGTCTTGAAGCGCGGCGCGATAGCGTTGGTGATGATGACCTTCGACAATGCGTCGGTCAGCGTTCCTTCGAGCCCGTAACCGACCTCGATGCGAACCTTGTGCTCGTTGGGCGCAACAAGCAGCAGCACGCCATTGTTCTTGGCCTTCTCGCCGAGCTTCCAGGTGCGGAACAGTTCGTTGGCGTAGGGCTCGATCTCCTGACCTTCGAGCGACGTCACGGTTGCGACGACCAGCTGGATGCCGGACTTGGTTTCGAGATCGGCGAGCTTCGGCGCAAGGGCGTTGCGCGTATCGGCCGACAGCACGTTCGCCTGATCGACGACGCGGCCTGTCAGCGGCGGAAAGCTGAGGGCGACTACGGCGAGGCATGTCGCCAGCAGCGCGACCAAAACAACGGGCAGGTGCGCCGCCCCTCTCGTGAGGAAGCAGGAGCGGCAACCCGCGGTCATTTCAGCGCCTTCGAATTGCGGCGACGTGTCAGAACTTCACTTGTGGCGGCGTCTGCGCAGTGTCGTTCGCCGCGAACTCCGCCATCGGCTTGTTGGAGCGGAACAAGGTCGACGCCCACAAGACGGTGGGGAAGGTCTTGAGATCGGTGTTGTAAACCCGCACCGCCTCGATGTAGTCGCGCCGGGCGACTGTGATACGATTCTCGGTCCCCTCAAGCTGCGACTGCAGCGCCAGGAAGTTCTGATTCGACTTGAGGTCGGGATAGTTCTCGCTGACGGCGAGAAGCCTGCCGAGCGCGCCGGACAGCTGGTTTTGCGCATCCTGAAACTGCTTGAGCTTGTCGGGGTCGGTGAGCTGGGAGACGTCGATCTTCGTTTGCGTCGCCTTGGCGCGCGCCTCGACCACGGCGGTCAGCACGTCCTTTTCCTGCTTGGCGTAACCCTGAACGGTGGCGACGAGGTTGGGAATGAGGTCGGCCCGGCGCTGGTAATTGTTCTGCACGTCCGCCCACTTGGCCTTCGCCTGCTCCTCATCGGTCGGAATCGTGTTGTAGCCGCAGCCCGAGACGGTCAGGCCGAGCAGAACGGCGACAGCAACGCCGCGCACACGCGATATCGATGTGGTCATGATGGCCTCTTGCTCAGGTCAGAATAAGCAGTAGTCGGCGTAGGACAGGTTCGCTTTAACCCGCCGTCTTGCTGGTTGCCCGGAACGGCGGGTAAAGGGAACCCGCCCTACGCTGGTCGATATGACGCCGGAAGCTGCGCATGCACGTAAGGCATGCCCCTCACAATTGCAACTCGCAGACCGCCTTATTTCCCGAAGGAAATCCCGCGGCGCAGCGCTCGCGCGCCGACCTGGACCGCCGCGTTACGCCAACCGGGTTGAACCGCCAGATCAGAAAATCTTCTTTGCGTCGGCGGCGACCGCGTCGCGGTCGAACGAATTGCAGCCATCCAGGAATTGCGTCGTGTAGGAGTTGCCGGCTTTGCCGTTGCCTTTGAGAAATCCGTTCGCCGTAAAGAACTTATATGAGTTCTGCCACTGACTGGCGATGAAACCACCGGTCCTGCCGCCGTACGGCAAACCTTGCTCCGCCATCTCAAAGAACCGGTCCATGATGTGGGCTTGGTTCTTGAGGGCGGTCGCCTCGTCGAGATTGGTCGGACGCAAGGTTGGGAATTCTTCCCACATCACCCGGACCGCTGCTTGCGGGCTCGTCATGGCGAAATGCACCCCCTTGGCAATGGCGCGGCAATAGCCCTCCACCGCCTTGGGATTGGCCTTGGCGAAGGATGCCGTGGTCGCCAACGTCATGCCCGCCATACTGTCCTGATACGGAATGCTGATTCGGCGCAATTCCATGCCGGTGTTTTCGGCGGCGCCCAGCATCGCGTCCCACATCACCAGCGCATCGATCTGTTTGGTCCGCAGCGCGGCGAGGGCCGCCGGACCGGCGCCGGTCGCGATACCGGTATATTGATTGGGCGCGATACCGATGTCGGAGAGATTGGCTTTCAGGGTCAATCCGCCGCCGGAACCAAAGGACGGCGCACCGATCGTCTTGCCTTTCAGGTCTTTCAAGTCCTGGATCGGAGAATCCTTCATCACGACAAGAAACGTGCCTGCGTTCTGCTTCACGTCGTAGACCGAAATGATGTCGCCGCCCTGCTCGCGCATCTGCATGATCGATTCCGGCGCCGTGGTCCCGAACTGCGCACCACCGGACTGGATGACCTGCGCCGCGACGGCGCCGTTCTGCCCGCCCTGAATGTCGACCTCAAGGCCCTCGGCCTTGAAATATCCAAACCGCTTGGGGATGGCGTAGAGAAACGCCTCCTCGCCGATGCCGATCACCGGATGCATCTGGATCACGATCACCTTCTTGAGCTGCTGTGCAACAGCGGGCGTCAATGATGCGATCACGGCACCAAGGGCCGCGGTCCTGATAAAAATGGATTTAAGCATGTATCCTCCCGAGTTGATGGAACGGCGTTCTGGCGGACTTCAGTCGAATAAAATCAGTCGTAGGGCGGGCAAAGCCAACAACGGCGCACTCTCATCGGAACATGCTCTAAGGGCGCGCCAAGGCGTCGGCGCGATACGTCCAGAAACACAGGCGCCGCTCTGCAATCCTCACCGCATAGTTCATGAGAAAGCCGATGACGCCGAGTATAAGGATCACGGAAAACAGCGAAGCCGTCTCCAAAGATTGATTGTACTGCATCAGCAGCATGCCGAGCCCGGCGCGGGCACCGACGAATTCACCGACGATGGCGCCGAGGATCGCCAGGACCGAGGCGACGCTGAGGCCGGCGAACAAAAACGGCAACGAACTCGGGATGATAATCTTCGAGAGGATATGCCACTCGCTGGCGTCGCAGGATTGCGCCAGTTCGATCCGCTCCGGCTCGACCGAATGATAGCCCGCCATGGCATTCACCAGCACCGGGAAAAACGTGATGACCGCGGTGATGAACACCTTGCCGTCGAGACCGAAGCCGAACCAGACGATCATCAACGGCGCAATCGCGACTTTCGGAACCGATTGAAAGCCGACGATATACGGATAGGCGCTCTTGCCGAGGATCGGCCAGTGCGAAAGAGCAAGGCCGAGAACGGCGCCGAGGGCCGAGCCGATGAAGAACCCGAGGATCGCTTCCCAGACCGTGATGGCGCCGTGATACCAGTAGCCGCTCACATCCCACGGACTTTTGGCGAGACCGTTGACGGTGGCACGCCAGACCTCTTCGGGGGCCGGGACGATGTAGACCGGCACCATCAGGACGTGGCTGGCGATCCACCAAGCCGCCAGGATGGCCACCAGCACCGCCGGCGAAATGGTCGCCTGCGGATACCGTCCCATGACCATCCACCACGACTTCCATCCGCCAAGCGGACCGGACTGAATGTCCGGGCCGCCGAAGGTTTGCAGCGCCATCAGAACATTCCTCCCCTGGCTTCCAGCAACGTACGAATGTGGCCGGCGTAACGGCCGAACCGGTCGGTGTTGATCACCGGAAGTTCGCGGGGACGCGGCAGGTTGATCTCGATGATCTCCGCAATGGTGCCGGGACGGGAGGTCATAACGATGACCCGGTCCGAGAGGAAGATCGCCTCAGGAATGGAATGTGTGATGAAGACGACGGTCTGGCGGCTCCGGCTCCAGATCCGCAACACCTCCAGATTCATCTGCTCGCGAAGTCATGGCGTCGAGCGCACCGAACGGCTCGTCCATCAACAGCAGCCGGGGATCCTGAACCAGGGCGCGAACGATCGCCGCTCGCTGCTGCATGCCGCCCGACAACTCATTCGGGTAGCGTCCGGCGAATTCCTTCAGGCCCGCCATCTCCAAAAGGCCGAGTGCCTTTTGGTGATACTCGGGCACCGGCAGCCCGCGAAACTCGATGGGCAACAGCACGTTCTGCAGGATGGTGCGCCACGGCAGCAGGACGGGCGATTGGAACACCATGGCGGCCTCGCGGCTCGGGCCGCGAACGGGCTTTCCGTTCAGCGCGATCGAGCCTGACGTGCAAGGCAGCAGTCCGGCCAGCATCTTGAGAAGGGTTGATTTGCCACAGCCACTCTGCCCGACGACGGATACGAATTCGCCGTCAAAGATTTCAAAGTCGAGGTTGGTGAGCGCGGCAATCTCACTGCCGCCCGCGGTCGCATAGGTCTTGCAGAGCGCACGTGCGCTGATGATCGGCTCACGATGCTCGTCAGCCGTGTCTGCAGGCGCAGTCGTGAGGTGTTGCTTTTGCACCAGCTCCTCGTATCGCAAAGCTTAAAATTCAAGCAATTCGTATGCCACTTAAGCGGCATCGACTTCACATTTTGGCACAACATCGGAAGCGAGCGCCAGCGAGGCACCAGCGGCGATCCAGAACGTTAAAGTCATTTGAAGTTCACGGTCCATCATTAAAGAAGCTCTCGCAACTTAGGAGCAGCATCGAGCTCCAAAGCGGAGGATATTAGCGGTGAACAAACCCATCGAGAGCAAGTTCTTCGAACTCAACGCCACCGAAACCAAGGCCGTCGTCGGCGGCGCCGTTTCAGAAGGCACTAAGGCCATCGCCGGCGGCGGCGTACTGCCAGCAGTACTGCCAGGAGAGCTCGCTAAGCACGCCGTGTCAGAAGGCACAAAAGCTTAGGAACATCGAGCGGCACCACTTTATAAGTGTCACTTGGCGGCGCCGCGTCGAATTGGACCGGCGCCGCTCCAAAAAAATACACGATTGCAGCGCCCTAGCCCAGCGCATGACTGTGGCAAACGAATCGGCTCGTAGCCCTGTGGAGAATGTAGCGCGCCTGTAGAGCTGCAATAGGCCACCGCCCGGATTGGTGCGCGCGCACCCGCGACCGAAGCACGCCAATCGCGCCGTCCCGATATCCCTCGGCACTGCAGCAGCCATCGGCCTGGCGACCGTTGATGCGCCGATCGCGAACCGCCCCAGCTACGCACCAATCTTGTTCGACCAACTTCCGGTGAGCACAAGATCCCCACGCACCGGTCGCGGTCGCCAACTCCGGCGAGCGTTGTGTCACACGGCAATCATGCATTTGACTTCAGGCCTTCACCAGCGAAGTTAACAATTCAGGCGCGCTGGGACCAGCGTCGAACTTCAGTCAAGGATTTTCACCATGGAAAAGATCATCGAGCTCAATGCTGTCGAGACCAAGACCGTTATGGGCGGAGCCGCCGCGATGAAGAAGGCCGTCGTAGAGAAAGAGAAAGAGAAGATGGTGAAGAAGGAAGCGGCAAAGAAAGAGGTTCCCGAAAAAAAGATGGACATTGCCGAAAAGAAGGCGATGGCCTTTGGCATGGTCAGGTGCTGAAGTTCTAAGCGCGACAATCAGCCGGCGTCGCCCCATCGGGCGACGCCGCGTCCTTGATCCGAGATTGGTTCCGGCTGGCAGCAGGCGTAGCTCATGACTGCAGCAAACCAATCCGCTCATATCCGCGTCGAGACCGATCGGCCGCCGCTGTTTCGCCCCGAGGTCGCGGAACGCGATTGGGAGTTGCTCGTTTCGCGCGGGCTGCTCCCTCAGCCGCCGCGTTTTGCGACTCCCGTCATTGCGATTCTGCTCGCGGCCTTTGCGGCAGGCGTCGTACTCGTTGCGCGCGGCGCTATCGCGCGCGTTGAATTTGCGCAGGGTTATCTCGAGCCTACCGGCGGCGTCGCCCGTGTGCGCGCGCCGCGCCAGGGCATCGTCGGCGCGATCCACATCAAAGACGGACAGTTCGTCAATCGCGGCGATTCGCTCGTGACCGTGCAGTCTGGCCAGACAACCGAAGTCCGGGGCCGCCGCCGAGGCGGAGATCGCGGCGCAGCTGCAGAGCCAGAAGCAAGACCTCGAAGCTCAGATTGCGCGCGAACGCGACTGGCGGCAGAGCGAGGAGCACCGCTTGACGCTCGCGGTCGATGCGCTCGCCCAGGATATCGAACTGCTCGAAGGATCTATTCGGACGCTACGAGAACAATTGCTGCTGACGCAGCGCCACGCCGATCGCATCCGCGCTCTGGCCGATAAGGGCACGATATCGCTTGACGAGCTGCAGCGCCGCGATTTGGCCGTGCTCGGCCAGAGCCTCGCTCTTCAGAACGCGGAACGGGACAAGGAATCCAAGCGGTCGCAACTTGCCGCCGCGCGCATCGCGGTCGAACAACTTCCAACCATCGTAAACGAGCGTCTTCGCGGCCTGCGAGAGGCGCTGGCAAACGTGCAACAGCGATCGATCGAACTCGAGACCCGCCGCGCGGTGATCGTACGCGCTCCCGTGAGCGGCCGCGTCGAGGCGGTCCCGGCGTTGGCAGGAGCCACCGTCGACAGCAACAGCCTGATCGCGACGATCGTGCCTGAAACAAGCGAGCTCCGCGCGCGGCTGTTCCTGCCGACCCGGGCCATCGGCAAGGTTCACATCGGTCAAGCCGTCTTGATCCGTTACGAGGCCTTCCCCTATCAAAAATACGGCGCCTTCCACGGTCGGATCGAAGAGGTCTCGACCTCCGTGCTGCTGCCGCAGGAAATCATCAAGATTGCACCCGTTAAGCTCGACGAGCCAGCCTATGTGGTGGACGTGGCGATTCAACGCCAGCGCGTGGCGCTCGGCCGCGAGCAACTGGCTACGTTGCGTCCTGACATGCTTCTCACGGCCACGATCGAGATCGACCGGCGACCCCTGCTCGCCTGGATCGGCGAAAGCGTGCTGGGAGTTGCGCAAAACTGACCGTCGGTGGGGGCTGAGCCGTGCTGTCACAGTTCCGGTATCTCCCCTTGGTACGCCAAGCTGAGGGGACTGAATGCGGCCATGCCTGCCTGGCAATGATCGCCGGCTGGTTCGGCCACCAAATCGACTTGGTGTCGTTGCGGCTCTATCAGGCCACATCGGCCAACGGCTCCAGCGTTCATTCGCTGGCACAATTGGCCGAAAAATTCGAGTTGCGCGCCCGCCCCCTGCAACTCGAGCCTGAGCTTCTCGACCGCATCAAGCTTCCGGCGATCCTGCACTGGGACATGAACCACTTCGTGGTCCTCAAGTCGGTCGCGCGACGCGGGGCGGTCATCCATGATCCCGCTCGCGGCGTGCTGCGGCTGTCGATGAAAGAGGTCGCGCAACATTTCACCGGCGTTGCCGTTGAATTCAGGCCGACCGAGGCCTTCACGCCGATTTCGGCGGCAGCGGCGGCTGCCATTGACGAGTTTGTTCCGCGGCGCTGAGGGCATGGCCTGGCAGGGCGCGCAGGTGATCGTGCTGTCGCTGCTGTTCGAAGCCCTGATGTTGGTGGCTCCGTGGTACATGCAAATCGCGATCGACAATGTGATACCCAGCGGTGACACCAAAATACTCATGCTGCTCGCAGGCGGATTCGCTGTCGTGGCCCTGTTCAACCTCGCGACCGAACTCGCGCGCGAGGTGGTGCTGATCTACATCCAGAGCCATCTCGATCTCTCGCTGTCGAGCCGGCTGTTCGCTCACATGCTTCGGTTGCCGCTGTCGTTCTTCATGAAACGCGACGATGGCGACATCGTATCGCGCTTTCATTCCCTGGAGCCGGTGCGACAGCTGCTGGCCGAGGGCTTGCTGATCGCCCTGATCGACGGCGTAATGACCATCGGCACCCTGGTGGTGATGGTCATGATCAGTCCGCCGTTGGCGCTCGTGTCGGTGTGTGCGCTGTCGATTTATGCCGTGCTTCGAATTGGCTTTTACCAATCCCTGTATCGGCGCGGCGAGGACGTGATTCGGGCCGAGGCCGCCTGCACGACGCAGCTCATCGAGAACATTCGGTCGGCTCAGGCGATCAAGCTTTTCAATGCCGAGTCAGAGCGCGAGGCACAATTCGTCACCCGGACCGCCGAGGCGGTCTACAGCCGTGCCGGGCAACAGCGCCTGATCGCCGTGTTCGGAGCGTTCCGCGACAGCATCGTCATGCTTGAGCAGGTCGCTTTCGTTGCGATAGCTTCGTATCTCGCTATCAAAGGCGAACTGACGATCGGGGTGCTGTACGCCGTGCTCGCCTATAAGGCGCAGTTCATGACCGGCGGCGCGCATATTATCGAAAAAGCGGTGGCACTTCGTCTGTTGCGGCTTCATCTCGACCGTATCTCGGACATCGCGGTGTCGGAGCAGGAACGGGCATACCAGCGGCCCGCAATCGATCATCCTCCGATTATGGGACGCATCGCCCTGTCGCGCGTGAGCTACCGCTATTCCGACATTGAGCCGTTCGTTATCGAAGAGCTGTCGATGCAAATCGAGCCTGGCGAATGCGTGGCGATCGTCGGACCATCCGGTTGCGGCAAATCAACATTGATCAAGATCATGCTCGGGCTGTTCGAGCCGACTGCGGGCCAAGTGCTGGTCGATGGCGTTGCGCTTCCGGTATTCGGCGAGCGCGCCTATCGGCGCCAAGTTGCAACCGTCATGCAGGACGACCAGCTCATGATTGGCAGCATCCTGCAAAACATCTGCTTCTTCGAAGACACCCCGGATCATGCGTTCGCCGGAGAGTGCTCCCGGCTGGCCTGCATCCATGAGGATATCCTGCGGATGCCGATGGGCTATCGCACCGTCATCGGCAGCTTGGGAAGCACGCTATCGGCGGGGCAGCGCCAGCGCGTGCTGCTGGCGCGCGCGCTCTACCGGCGGCCGCGAATTTTGTTCATCGACGAAGGTACGGCCAACCTCGATGTCGACCTCGAAAAGCGGATCAACGAGATGCTGCTGACACTTCCCATCACGCGTGTTCACGTTGCCCATCGGCCGCAAACGATTGCGCTGGCGGATCGGGTAATTGATCTCGGAAATTTCAACACGTGCGGGCGGTCCGGCGACCGAACGCCGGATGGCCCCATGGCGGACCGGAATTATGGTAACAGTGCACGTAATTAAATCCACCATACCAGGGCGGCCACCAAGTAAATGGAGGCCAGTTAGTTTCGAGCCGGCCTGTCGTATCCCGTTTCGATGCGCCTGAAGTTTTTCAACCTTCCAACGGCATTCTCGATGCGCCACCGAAGCTTATAGAGACGCTTGCTGAAGCCGAGTGGTATTGGTCAAATCTGCAAGGATCCTCTCACGCCATAAACGCGTCGGCGGATCGCACATTCCTTGCAACCCGCAGAGGCCTCCTATGGGATAAAGTAAGCCGGATTTGGCAGCTTATAGGCCTGCTCGGCGTGCTCCTTTCCGTCGCCGAGTTTACTCGGAGCAAGGTCGCTCCATTGGTCGCCCAGTGTGAAAAGAATGTGGCAGCCTTGTTCCTCAATCTTTTGCCGTTCGAGCCCCTTATAGTCAGCGACCGTGCTGTACTTCTTACCGGCCTGCACCATGATGAGCCTCTGCCAACCCGCCGTGTAGCCGGCCCGCCATAAATTGCTGATCGTAGCGTTGCGCTCATCCCGTCCATCCTTTCGACCGGTCACAAAGAATACTTTCAGACCCAACGCCCTCGCGGCTTGGTACAGCTGGAGCGTCGGCCCGATCGCCTTTGCGCGCCCCCCCTGCTCCCAAGCCTTCTCATCCTTGTCGATGTAGCCATAGTCCACCTTCTCCATGTGGTCGATGTTGAACAATGACGTTTCATCAATATCGAGCACGATGCCAAAGTCCCCGATCTTGCCGCCGCCGGCTTTTATCTGGTCGGCGCGGGTTTTCATGTAAGTCATGGCTTCGTTAGTGACCTTCCGGACGTCTCGTTGATAGCCGGAGGATTGGAAATATTGGGTAACCTCCTTTTTGAGGAGGCCCAGGTTCTGCACATCCCTAAAGCAGGTCACCTGAGGTTGCACGGAGGCTCTGCCGTCGGTTTGCTGAATGACAGAGACCGCGCAGGCATGGTGGGAGGACGGAGCGGAGGGTTGATCGAGGGCTCCCACCGTCCGAGGGACAACGATCTCCCGGTCGTTGTGCATTACCGAGAACTGCACGAGGGTGCCGGGTTGATACGCTGCGATTTTCAATTCTATGTCGGCGATATCGTTGACGGGTACGTTGTTGACTTTGGTGACAGCACCGATCGGCGCTCCCTCCACATCGAGCAAATATCGGCCGTCAAACTTTGCCGGCGGCCAGCCCTGCCCGCGATCCGGGTGCTCGGACGGCCGGCTTGCGGCACGCGATTGCCTCTCGAAAAAAGCCTGAGTGCCCAGGAGTCGCCACTCTGTGCCGTCGCCGGTCGCGACAAGCCGATACTCGGGAAGGTCCTTCAGCGGAACAAACCCCGCAATCTGAGACGTGGTAGAATTCCGGACGACTTCCCACTGTCCATTCTCCGAGTAGACGTAAGCGGGATTGCCGTCCAAGCCCCTTGAAATCATCCCGGCAAAGGCCAAACCCGGCGACACGTTCCGGATTTGCGGGGCGCCGGGCGATGCGGGGGGAACGCCGACGCCGCGGGGGGAGCGTCCTGTCGTACAGCGGGCGACGTCATGATCTGATCTCCTTTATGGCTGTCGAACTCGCTGCGCCGTCCGTGCCCCGAATTTCCCAGAGGCCCAGCACGCGTTGGCCAAGCGCAGACCGTTGCCACCGATCGCCATCAATATCGAAGCGCTAACAGCGGACGGCGTCCCGTCGTGTCACGGAAATGACAATGATGATCAAATCATTGGTGCCAATCGCGACTGCCAAGGACTCGCGCAGGAGAGTCATGACCTGTCGGGTGATCTCGCAGCTCAGATCGAGTCCTTCTCGAATCGTTGAACGAAAGTTGCCGTTCCGAAGCCCGGCGAAGTTCTGATAGGGTCGACGCAGTCGACATCCATTCAAGGGACCGCGCAACGGGTTGAAACTTTGAAATGACGAGCCGGATTACGCTGACAATCGCGTGCGACGACTTCGATATCGTGCGCGCCATGATGGATGGGACCGTCAAGCCCGACGGGATCGATCTCGTCTTCACCACTGAATTGTCCAATCCGGAACGCCATAGCCGGATGGTCCACGACCTGGCGTTCGACGTCTGCGAACTCAACGTCAGCACCTACCTGATTGCCAAAGAGCGCGGCGTTGCGATCACTGCGATGCCGGTCTTCCTGTTTCGCAAGTTCCGGCACGGGAATGTGTTCGTCAACACGCAGTCGGCGATCAAGACGCCGCAGGACCTGATCGGGCAGCGCATCGGCTGTCCCAACCTCCAGCCCGCAAGCAATGTGTGGCTGAACGGCATCCTCCAGGACGATTTCGGCGCGCCCCATCGCCGGCAGACCTGGGTGGTGGAGCGCGACGAGGACGCCGCCTTCACGCCGCCTCCCGACCTTCGCATCGAACGCGCGCCGCCGGGGCGGACCGCGGTTTCGATGCTGCTCGACGGCGAACTTGCCGCCGTGATGACGCCGCAGACGCCGCAAGCCCTGCTCGACGGCGACAAGCGGATCGGCCGCCTGTTCCCGGACTATGTGCAACGGGAGCGCGCATTCTTTCAGCGCACCGGCATTTTCCCGATCATGCACGTCACCGCGATCAAGCAAGCGATTGTCGACCGCTACCCGTGGGTGCCGCGGGCGCTGCGGCGCGCGTTCGACGAGGCGAAGCAGGTCGCCTACAAGCGGATGGCGAATGTGCGCGTCGTCCCATTGCCGTGGTTTGGCGCCCATTGGGAAGACGAGCGCGCGCTGTTCGGGCCGGATCCCTGGACCTATGGGCTCACCGACATCAACCGGAAGAACCTCGGAACCGTCATCCGATATACACGCGAACAGGGGCTGACTTCAAAAGAAGCGCCGATCGATGAACTGTTCGAGGGTGAGTCTCAAACCGAATAGCCGCGGCATCCCTCGCGGCCGCCGACATCAATGCAATGAACCCGCCGCATCGACGAAGGTGAACGACGCAAGCTGCGGCGCGGTTGCGAAATAGGCCGCCTGAAACGCGTCTTGATCCGGAAACGACCGGCCTGGCAGGCGACGATAGATCAGGCTTGCCGTAACCGCGGGCTGATCGAACGGATAGGGCGCGAGCGCGATTTTGGTCGGCGACAGCGGCGTGAGCTGCATGACGACGCCAGCGGACGCGGCGTAGCCGGTCGGCACCGGCGCGATGGTGTCGTTCTTGAGCTTCTCGTCGCTGCAGATGTAGAGCGACATCAGATCCCAGACTTGCAGGAGGTTGTAGTTGGTGGCGAGTTCATGCGGCTCGAACCGTTCCGCCACCGCCTTCTGCTTCTCCTCGCTGCGCGCGATGAAGGACAGGATTTCTGGCTTGAGGGTGCCGCGCTGAATGGCGGGCGGCTGAGTGATCACGTGGTAGCGCCCCTGCCACAGGCCGCTGCGGTGCTTGCTGATCAGCAATCCGGCATAGGGATCGACGCCGGAAAGCCAGTCGCCGGCCCATTGAAACGCATCGAGTTGCGCCGGCGTGTTCGGCACCTCGCGATAATTTGGCGTTTTCCCCGTAGCGGGATCATAGATCGGGCTCGTCTCGTAGCGTATCCATCCCTTGTCGTGGAACATCGCCGCCCGCACCGCGGAATCGAACGGCCGCGGCCGCTCGAATGTCGCATTGCCCCAGTGCGCCGCAAAGAGGCCGGAGAGCAACGCATGATCGTTCTGGGTGATCATCACCAGCGATCCGTCGGATTCGTATCTCACGATCATGAGCGGGACCTGAACCTGGAACTGAAGCCGCGGGAAGCGTCGCTGCCGCGCAGAATGACGATTTGATCGTATCGCCCCTGTGCGGCGGTTGTCCATCCGGCGCGCCGCTGCGGCTGCATCCGACGCCGACGCCGGCACCTCACGTCGTCATCGGCGGCAGCCGCCGAGCGCACGGATCGGCCGGAATAGCATCGGGCCGGCCGCACCGGGGTGCTTGCCCGTCGACCAAGGGATGGACGATGCATGGCCGGCTCGATATATAGAGCGCGCCGCTGATCGGGATTCCCAAAATGCTCCCGGCGGTTTTGGTGAGCCTGCCTGAAAAGTCGTTCGATTACAGCGGCTTCGGTGGGGGATAGTTCAACGGTAGAACAGCGGACTCTGACTCCGCTAATCTTGGTTCGAATCCAGGTCCCCCAGCCATCCTAAAATGTGGATTTTATTGGGTAAGTTTAGCTGCCGATGAGACGGACAAACCGGAATAGGCAGAACGGACAGCGCACGAACGCCGCACAATACCCGGCACAATGATCTGATCACCCTCCTACTGCTACGGGAGTTGCGGGCAGATCGTATCGCCACCAACCCTGCTTGCCTTTCGCACTGATTGGCTGCGGCAGTTTGATCGGGCGCTCAAGAAGCCACGCGAACCTGCCAGGTGACCAATCTCCGCAGGCCCAATCATCTTCGTTTGCTGGTCTACCATCCATCGTCTCAAACAGCGCGCAGACAACATATTCCTCGTCTCGGCCCGCCTGATACGCGCGGGTCGCGGTCTGCAGGCAGTGCTCCAGACGATCGACCGGGAACCCGCCGAAGTCGCCCCCGAGCAGCTTGAGATGCGCAACAAGGCGATCCGGGAGCTTCTTCGAAAAGCGCTCCATCTCGCTCCCGATCAGTTGCCAGTCGTCATGGGTGCCTTCGTTCAGCGCGCGAAATTGGGCGCGGTGCCCGCGCCGAGATCGACGACCCGGGCGGTACGCACGAAAAGCGCCCTGATTTTGTCCCAGAAATTTCCGCCGAGAACGAAGAAGCTGGCGATAAAGATCAGATCGCTCAGCAGCTCGATCTGCCAACTATGAGTTAACATCGCGGGCCAGATGTAATCGTCATACGGCTCGAGGAATGTCGTAAACAACGGCAAGCTGAACATCACAAGCCCGAGCGCATGTCGCAGCGGCCCGACATTTGGCGCGGGGGCGAGCATCGCGACGTAGCCGAAGACATGCCGCTTCAGCTGGTCGAACCCCGGCTTTCCCACCACTGCCACGACCACCAGCAACAGCACTTTGTTGCTGACGAACAGGATACCGCTTAGTGCGGCAAGCATGGAGCCCGACGCGTTCAGCGCCGCCATCAGCGGCATCAGCAGCCATATCGCGAATGCCAATACGAAAATCACCATTCCGAGCTTGAACCGCCACTCGCCGGCTGCTGCCCCGGTCTCGCCTTGAGCTTGCATCGTCGTCTCCCTCGCCAAATATTGACGGTGACAACATGTAATATGAGACAATGTAGTCAGTGTCAATATTATCTTTGAGGTGTGACTTTTCGGCTCAAGCCTGTCGCAGGCCTTTGATCTGCGTGCGCAGCAGCCTTTCAATCATGTCGTCGACCGACACGCCCGGTGCCATGAGGTCGTCGATCACCAGCATGGTCAGGCCGTGCACGGCGGACCAGAACGCGTGTGCGGCCAGGATCTGATCCTTTGGGTCGTCGGGCGAGACGGCAAAAACGCCGGAACGGGCGCCGCGCTGAATGACTTGCTCCAGTACCGCTCGGGCCTGGGCGCCCGCCAATCTGGCAACCGTTGGGCGATCGCCGGGACCGGCATCGGTAAGCGCCTGACCGAACATCAGCCGGTAGAGCGCGGGGTTTTCGAGTCCAAGACGCACGTAAGTGCGACCGATCACCTCGACGAGCGCTTCGGGAGCATCAATTCCCGCCATGGCGCGCAGCATGCCGTCGCGAAGTCTTTCGAAGCCCACGACCGCAACGGCGCCGAGCAGATCCTGCTTCTCGGGAAAATGGTTATAGGGCGCCTGGTGGCTCACCCCGGCGCGCCGGGCCAACTCCCTGAGCGAGAAGTCCCAGTCCTGCTCCTCGGTGACCAGTTCCAGCGCGGTGTCGATCAGGGCGCGACGGAGGTCGCCGTGATGATAGGGCTGGGGGGTGGCGCGGCGACTTTTTTTTGGCACGGCGGCTCCAGGGAATATTGACACTGACTACATCGTAATATAGTCAATGCCTACATTGGCGGATCGAAATGTCAATCCGTTGGATGACGATCAATCCCGATCGTTGAAAAAACATGGGAGCTACGAACATGCTGACTATGACAAAACAGAAATCGTCGACCAACGTCCGCGACCAGGTCGCGCCCGAAGAATGGGAGCAACGCGTGGCGCTCGCGGCCGCCTATCGATTGGTCGCGCATTTCCATTGGGATGATCTCATTTTCACGCATCTGTCGGCCCGCGTGCCGGGCCGCGAGCATCACTTCCTGATTAATCCCTATGGGATGACCTTCGACGAGGTCACGGCATCCAGCCTGGTCAAGGTGGACCTGACCGGCAGGAAGGTCATGGATTCGCCCTATGAGGTCAATCCGGCGGGCTTCACGATACACAGTGCCATCCACGCCGCACGCCAAGACGCAAAGTGCGTGCTCCACGTCCACAGCATCAACGGCGCCGCCGTGTCGGCTCAGAAATGCGGTCTGCTGCCGATCTCCCAGCAATCCATTTTCGTGCTCTCGTCGCTGGCCTACCACGATTACGAAGGCGTGGCGCTGCGCGATGACGAGAAGCCACGGCTGGTGCGAGACCTCGGCGCGAAGAATTTCTTCATGCTTCGCAACCACGGATTGATCACGGTAGCCGACAACGTGCCCGATGCCTTTTTGCTGCTGTACACGTTCGAAGCCGCCTGCATGATTCAGGTGCGCGCGCAAGCCGGCGGCGGGGAGCTCGTCCCCATTGATCCACGAATCATCGAGACCGGACAGCAACAAGCCGAAACCGTGATGCATGGTTCAGGCGGGGCGCTGGCCTGGCCGGCGCTGCTGCGAAAGCTTGACCGGATCGATCCTTCGTACCGAAGTTGAGCCGACCGCGCTCAATCAATGGCGGGCGATCGAAGTCGATCCCAACTATGCACAAGCCTATGCTCGGACGTGACTGTTGGACGCGACGACAAGGATATGTCGTCGCGCTCCAGCCTCGTAATCTTTCGGAACAGGGATGCAAGGGTCGTGAGAAGCGTGCCGTTCGCTTCGGTAGGAGCTTGTAAGCGAAACGATCCCCGAGGCGAACGGGCCTGAAGCCCTTCCGCGGCCTCATGCCTTGATGCCTTGCTCGCCGTGATCCTCAATTCGGTAACCCTCACTGTGGATCGCCGGCTTTTGAATTTTCCGCCTTCAGGCTGGCCGGCATTTTGTCGCCGGCAGCGACAAGCTTACCCCATTGGTCGAGAAAGCGACCGGCGATATCGACGTCCTCGACGATGAGCACGTTGCTCGGTTGCGCGCAAAGGCCCCTCGTTGTCCAGTTCGTGCCACCCAGTCAGCACAAGCCCGGGCGCTCTTGCCCAACTCGTCGCATTCAGGCCACGAGAACGCACAGATGATCGCGGCGCGCGACCGCAGGGATCGGAACCGCTACGCTCGCCGCCCCTTGTTTGCCGATGCCTTTTTCTTTGCCGACGGCTGCTTCTTTGCTGAAGCTCTTTTCCGCGCGGGCTCCTTCTCCTTTGCACGGCTTTTTGCCTTCGCGGGAGCTTTCTTTTTCGGCCCTCCACCCTTCTTCGATGTCGAGCCACGCGGCGAGCGAGTCCCTCCGGGCAGAGCCGGCGCGGACCCACGGCGGATGCGGTTCGTGCGGGAATCGCACCCACCGCGGCGGGGCGCGCGCCTCCCGCTGCCGGAGGCGAGCCGAGCCAAAATTTGATTTCGGCCAATTCGTCGCCCTGAAGATGGCCACTTTGCCATGTGTCGTTGTCGACGAGACCATGCCAGACTTGTGGGTCCTGCCGATGGGCTTCGACGTAGGCGTTCCACCGGTAAGTCTGATAAATCGCGATGATATTGGCAGCGTAAGCGGCGGCAAGCGGCGCGTTTCCTTCGACGATCATCAGGTTGTCGTCGTTCTCGCTTGAGGCTTTGAAGCCGAGATTGTGCGACCCGGTCATGACCACGGGCTTCTCGCCGAACGGATCAAGCACGATCACCTTGCTGTGAATGTGAACACCGGCGCCCAGGACCTCCGTACTCCAATCATGAAAGGTATCTTTGATATTCTTGGGCACCATCGCGTCATAGCGGAGGCGTTGCGGCGGCTGATTGCCGCCGAACAGCGTCACCGGGTTGGCGAGCGCCGAGGGATCGAGGATCGCGTGTTTTCTTGGCCCGGTCGCCAACTCGGTCGTGAGATTGGGAATCTCCTGATTTACAACCCCGCGGATGTAAAGACTGGGATCGCCGTCGGGGCCATGCCGGGCGAGGATGTTCTGCAGCAGCGTCCATTTCTTCGGCTGGTCGGGGGAGACGAATTGACCCGGATTGAAGAACAGAAACAGAATGCCTTCCTTGGCGGCGCTGATGAGCGCGCGTGCAAAGGTCAGGTCTTGGGCGTCCGTGGTGGGCACGAACCATTGCGTGATGCGGCCGCCGTCGACATTGAATGTCTTCGCGGTTGAATTGGTTTGAGCGAACGAGTCCGGGTAACCGTTGCCCGCAGCCTTCAGCATATCCCACTCATCGCGGAAATCTTGGGCGACATCCGAATCGTCGACGATGACGCCGTTGTTGGCCTGTGTGCATAGTCCCGACATCGTCCAATTGGTGCTGCCGGAAAGAACACGCTGAGGCTTGCCGTTTAAATCGCAAAAGACCACGAACTTGTTGTGTGCAAAATGTTTGCCGGTAACGATTCGATTGTACAGGTCCACCTTGCCGTGCAGTTTCGCCCGTATGGCCTTGTTCTCATCATTGTCCGGCGGCTTGAACGCGCCATTGGCGAGAATCAAGTGGCACTTCTGTCCGAGGGCCACCAAGCCGTCGAACAACTCCGGGTCGTTCAGCTCATAAAGTGCAGCATAGATCTCGCCGTTATTCGTTTTCGTTTCCGCAAGCAACGAGAGTAACTGCGAGCGCAGAAGCCCGCTGAGCGCGATGCGCAGGGGATTTTTGGGATCCGCGATGATATCCGCCATCTTCGGCTTCTTGCCGAGCGCAGCCAGCGCGCGCGATACCCATTGTGCAGCGACGATGCCCTTGTTGAAGTACGCGCTCACGTGCGGCGTGGCTTGGCCTGAAATTGTCATCGGCGGAGTCAACGCGCTGGCGTCCGCAGTCGCGAGCAGCAGATGATTCTTATCGGGCCCCGTCACCGGAACGACGGAATACTGCACGACGTCGCCGGGCTTAACGCCGTAATCCCACCACATGTAGCGCTGCAGCGGAAACTTCCACGGGGCGCCAGGGTCCAGCTTGTCGTCATCGGAAAATCCGACGAAACCGTGAAGATAGCTTTCATTGCCGTTGAGCAGTCGGCGTGCGGTGAATCCAAGGCAACCCGGAATTGCTTTCTCGTCCACCGGTAGCCAAACTAGGCACGTGTGATCGCCGTTGTCGTAGACCTTCACTGTGATGGACACTGTCCGCTCCCAACACCTGACGCATCCTCCCCATCCTATCTCTCAACCACAGCCTGTACAATACGATCTTTGCTACCGACACACGATCCATGCTCGCGAGACGGTGAGGAAATTGGCGCAACCGGATTTCTCCGCGCGACCACTTCGCTCCGCGCACCGCCGCCATCACCGCCCATCAAGGCGACATCGATCGCCAGACTCAACTTGCGATTGGATAAGAGATCGGGGCACTGTGTCCCGGCAATGCAGTTCGCGGGCACCGAACTCCGCCCCCCCGCGCCTACTTCGAACCACTGCCCATCCGCACGGCAGCCTAGCCCCGGCAGGTGCTCCACTTATCGATGGGAAAATCTGTTCAGACAACCGGGACCACCTTACTGGCCGAACAAGGATCGCGGCAGTGGTCTAACGGAGGAAACATGTCAACGAAGAGCCAGAACCCGGAAACCATTGTTTTGCACTCAGGCTACCGCTCCGATCCGGCGACCACCGCGGTTGCTGTGCCGATCTATCAGACGACGTCATACCAATTCAATTCGACCGAGCACGCCGGCAATCTGTTCGCGCTCAAGGAACTGGGCAATATCTACACGCGCATCATGAATCCAACCCAGGCCGTTCTGGAAGAGCGCGTCGCAGCGCTCGAAGGCGGCGTGGCGGCGCTCGGAGTGGCTTCGGGACAGGCAGCTTCGCTGTTTGCGGTGCAGAACATCTGTCATGCCGGCGATAATTTCGTCTGCTCGACGGATATCTATGGCGGCACCTGGAATCTGTTTCAGAACACGATGAGCACGATGGGGATCGAATGCCGCTTTGTCGATCCGGCCGATCCGGAAAACTTTCGTCGTGCGACCGACGCACGCACGCGCTGCTATTACGGCGAGACCCTGCCCAATCCCAAGCTTGCCGTATTTCCGATCGCGGAGGTCGCCAAGGTCGGACGCGAAATCGGTGTCCCGCTCATTATGGATAACACCGCTTGTCTGATCCTATGCCAGCCCATCAAGCATGGTGCCGCGATCACCATGCACTCGACGACGAAGTACATCGGCGGACACGGCACATCGATTGGCGGCATCATCGTCGATGGCGGCAATTTCGATTGGGAGAAACATTCGGACCGTTTCCCTATGCTCAACAAGCCGGACCCGAGCTACCATGGCGCGGTTTGGACACAAGCGGTGAAACCGCTCGGGCCGATTGCTTACATTATCAAGGCGCGTGTGACGCTGTTGCGAGACATCGGCGCGGCCATGTCGCCGTTCAACGCATTTATGTTCATCCAGGGACTTGAAACCGTGGTGCTCCGGATGCGCCAGCATTGCAGCAACGCGGCTTCCGTGGCGCAATATCTGTCCAAGCACCCAAAAGTCACGAAGACAATCTTCCCCGGCCTGATGACGGGCGAGCCCAAGCGGCGTGCCGATATGTATCTCAAGGGCGGTTACGGGGGGCTCGTCGGCTTCGAGCTGAACGGCGGTCGTGATGCCGGGCGCAAGTTCATCGACAGCCTGAAGATGTTCTATCATGTCGCCAACATCGGTGATGTGCGCTCGCTGGCCATCCACCCGGCCAGCACCACCCATTCGCAGCTTACGCCAGAGGAGCAGGCGAAGACCGGCGTTACCGACAGCTATGTGCGGCTATCGGTCGGTATCGAACACGTCGACGACATCCTCGCTGATCTCGATCAAGCTCTCGCGGTCGTGTAGTCCATCCGTTCCGCTGGGCATGACGGTTCACCAAATCTCGCAACTTTGTCGGTTGCGGGTTCGGAAATCCTAACCCTTCGACCGCTGCGCTGCACAGTCGATGTCCGAGTTGGTCGCATAGGCGGACTCACACTCGGCAAAAAAAAGCCATTTAGTGGCGGCGCTCGTTCAGGCAGGCGCGCTGCTGATTAACCACATCGCGCCGGGCAATCGCACTTTCGCACCGTCCGCATAGGGCGCAAGCGCCTCGTGAACAGAGGCGACGGCGGCCGAGACGACCTCTGCTGGCTGGCCGCGCAGCCAACTGTTCACGGCGCCGATTTGGGTTGACTGAACCACAGCCTCCTCCAGCCCCCGGCCGGCGGCGATATCGAGGTCCATGTCGAGTTTCTCGAAGCGCGGCGGCGCCCAACCGGCCGCTGTGACAACCTCGGTCACGTGGTCTCGATCGGCGAAGGCGAACATTCCGGGAGCGTTCGGCGCCGGCTTCGGCCGCGGCGGCAGGTGCTGCGCGGCTGCAGTCATCGGCACTTCCATCCACGGGTTTTCGGCCAGCGAACGCCAGCACACGAGCGCCATGCGTGCGTCCGGAGGGGCGGCGCGGCGCATATTGGTGAACGCCGCCACCCGGTCGCCGAAAAACATCACTCCGAAGGCCGAGATCAACAAATCGTATTCGTCCAGCGCGGCCGTGGCCGGATCGGCCTGCCGCCAATCGACATTGGCGATGCCGGCGGCGCTCGCGCGCCTTTCACCCTCAGCAAGCATTGGCCCGGAAATGTCCAACCCCGCCACGCGGCCCGAGGGACCTGCGGCGCGCGCAAATTCCAGCGTGGGCGCGCCACAGCCACAGCCGATATCCACCACCCGTTCGCCGGCACGCGGAGCGGCAAAGACAAGCAAGGCGTTCGTCACCGGCGCGAGCGTGATGTCGGTGTGCTCCTGTCGAGCCACCCAGATATCGCCGCCTTTCCCGTTCCAGAAGGCAAGCATGTCGGCGTTGATCTCTTCGGGCGCGGCCATCCGAGTCCTCCTACTAGCGGGTACGCACGTTGGGGTATTGCCGAGCGGACCGCAAGCGGCGGCGCGGAGCTTCTACCTCGGTCAGGATTGCCTGTATGACGCACCTATCTGTTGCCGACACCCGATGTCTGCTTCGGTGTGAAAACGCTTTCAAACACGACCCCCGCCAAAAAAAGAAGCCATGCTAGTTCTGGTCAGCCGCTTTGGGACAGGCAGGCTAGTACCGAGAGTAGCCGCTTGCTACTTTCAAATTGATCGTTTTTTGGCTTTTATTGCTATATTAAATTCGTTACCGGGTACTCACGGAGTTTATCGATAATTTTGTACGATCATCGCGATTGCACTTCAACCGAGTTTGAACGGCCATCAGCAACAACAAGGCGCGTCGATGCCAGCCGAAGGCAACGTCGAGAGGATGGTGAACGGATGAATTGCGTTCTCATAGAGCGCGCCGAGAATGATTTTGAGCAAGTTCAGATGAGATACATGCGGCCCAAGGGTGGGCAAAGGCGCTGATCGCGCCGTGCCCACGCCCCCACGGCCAAGCAGTGTAGGCACGCGGAGCCTGTCATCGGGCCGGCCGAGGGCCGGACCCGCTGGCTTTGCCCACCCGATTGATTCCATACGATCGGAATCCGCTCCAGACCGCGCCGATAGGGGTCAAAGTTGGATCAGCATTCGCCGTCACAGCGTCGCGATCGTCTTAAGCGCGCCGTCGAGAGCGTCGCCCTCCTCATCGGCGAGGGCGGCCTGAACCAAACGGCGGAGCCACTGCCCGCCGTCGGGGCGCGGGGCGAGCAGCGGGACGGCGCCGATCACCCGGTCGAATTTGGACTGTCCGCGCGCGTGGGTGTCCGCATAGCCCTTGACCAGGCGACGCGCGCCGAGGATCTCGACCGCAAGGTCGTAATTTACCGGCGCGTGGGCGGCGGCGAGCGCGAGCCAGCTTTCGCGATGCGCGACCTCGCGCGCGTAGCGCAGCGTCCGCCGCCGGATCGGCTTGAGCGCCGCGACGAGGTAGAGCGTGAGGAACCACCCGATCGTTCCGGTCCGCACGCGGCGGCCCTTGCGGAACAGGAACCCGAACGGCTTCGGATGCGCCTCGATCCAGCGGCCGAGGCCGGCCGGCAGCGTGCCGGCAACCTCTTCCAGCCGGGGATGCATGAACTCGGTCATGTAGACGATCTGGTCGATGTCGGCGCCGACCTCCTTGTTCACGCGCTCGAAGCGGCTCCGGCGGGTCTTGAGTTCGGCAACCCGGATCACGTCGTCATACGCCATGGCAACGGCGACGTATTTGGCGGCCGCCTGGGTGAGTGCATAGGCCTTCTCCGCGCCATTGGCCGCACGGTCGATATCGTTGAACCTGGCGACGCGGTCGAGATATTCGTCCGCGTAGGCGGGGTCCTGGAAATCGGCGAGCCGCCGCACGCCGGCGAACAGCATCTCGTGGAGCACCGGCGGAAAGGCGCGGATCCGCGCCAGCAGGGCATCGAGCCGCGGATGACCGGCCGAGGCCGGCATTGCGGCGAACGGCTTTGCCAGCGCCGCAACCGCGGGCGCTGCCTGCGGTTGCGCTGTGCGCGCGAACGCCGCCGCGAAGGCGCTGAGGCTCGGCTCGATGCCCTTCCCGCCCGACTTGATGATGGTCTCGAACGCATCCCGACCGAACGGCAGCACGCGGGCAGCCGCAAGCGCGCCGAACATGCACGCCGAGGTCACGGAGCCATGGCGGAGCGCGAGCTCCTCCATGTCGAACGCAATCGTGCGCTTGGCCGCGACCGCCGCCGCGTCGGCAACCGGCATCGCACTGCTCAGGCCATTGCCGGGCGCTTCCTTTTCGGAGACCGCGTAAGTGCGGTGGCTCGACGCGATCAAGGTGGTCCGGTCCGGCGTCACCAGTCCGCGCAGCATGGAGCGGCCGGCCTCCATCCATTCGGACGCCAGCACAACGTCGACATCGCCCTGCCCGGGCATCAATGAGAGAACCGGCGCACGCTCGCCTTTTGCGGGCAGCATTTCGATGTAATAGATGGTGGCGCCGGTGCGTTGCGCGACGCCCGGCACGGAGGTCGACTGGGCGTACCAACCCTGCGCTTCCGCAAGCGCCACAATCCAGTCGGCCAATACCCCGCCGCCCTGCCCGCCGATGGCCAGCACCGCGATAGAGATCGGCCGCTCGGATGCGCGCAGCGCAAGCGGCATCCGGTCGCCGGTCAACGGCGCGTTCATGTCATGGCCCGAACACGAGGCTGTGCGCCTCCCGGCGACGCTGCAGGAAACCAATCACGGTCTGGCGCAGCCGCGCCATGAAGCGGTCGATCCGGGTCGGGTTGTTGATGATGTCCGCGCGATAGAATGACGGGCACAGCACGGCGGCCTCCGCGACCTCGCCGCAATTGCCGCAACCGACGCAGCTGTTGTCGATCGCAGCGACCGGATCGTCCCGGAGCGGATCGTCGGTCTCCTTCACCGAGAGCGACGGGCAGCCCGACAGCCGGATGCAGGCGTGATCCCCGGTGCACACGTCCTCATCGACGCCGAAACGCTCGCGCACCATGCGCTTGCCCTCGCGCACCGCTTTCTGGAACAGCGGCCTCACGCGCCGCTGCTTGTTGAGCATGCATTCTGATGACGCCACAATGACCTTGGGACCAGGCGTCGTGGTGGTGAGCGCCTCGCGCAATGCGTCGCGCACGCGCGCGACGTCGTAGGTACGATCGATCTGCCTCACCCAGGACACCCCGATGCCCTTGATGGCGGCAACGATCGAATTCTTGGTCTTGCGCAGCGGATTGGTGGCGCGCGACGACATGATGTCCTGCCCGCCGGTCGCGGCCGAGTAGAAGTTGTCGACAATGAGGGTCACGCCGTCGTGCTTGTTGAACACGGCGTTGCCGATGCTGGTCGCGAGCCCGTTGTGCCAGAAGCCGCCATCGCCCATCACCGAGATCACGCGCTTGTCGGCCTTGACGTTGAACGCCGACGCCGAGGCCGGGCCAAGCCCGTAACCCATGGTGGTGGCGCCGATATTGAACGGCGGCAGGCTCGCGAACAGGTGGCAACCGATGTCCGCCGCGATATGGTGGGCCCCGAGTTCCTTCTCGACAAGTTTCATGGCGGCAAAGATCGGCCGCTCCGGGCAGCCGACGCAGAAACCCGGCGGCCGCGTCGGCACCACCGCGCCGAGCGCTTTCAGCGCCGGATGGGCGAGCGTCTCCGCCGCGTCCGGCACCGGCGGATGGTTGCCGAGCAACCCTTTTCCATAGGTCTCAAGGAAGCTCCCGACGCCTTTCATCACTACGGCGGCGGTATATTCGCCGGCCAGCGGCAACACGTCCTTGCCTGATATCCTGGTCTGGATGTCGCGGCGCCGCAGCGCGGTATTGAGAGCCTGCTCGATGAATTCGGGCTGGCCCTCTTCCACAATCAGGATCGCCTTCTTGCCGGCGGCGAATTCCGCGATCTCGTCGTCGATCAACGGATAGGTAACGTTGAGGACATAGAGCGGCACCGCGCTCTCGCCATAGACGTCGGCGAGACCCAGATGCTGCAGGGCGCGCATCACCGCATTATACATGCCGCCCTGCATCACGATGCCGACGTCAGCCTGCTTCGGGCCAAAGAACTCGTTGAGCCGGCTCTCCTTGATGAAATTGACCGCTGCCGGCCAGCGTTGCTCGATTTTCTCCCGCTCATGAAGATAAGACGCTGGCGGCAAAACGATGCGGTCGGTCTGGCGCCTGGGATTTTCCAGCGCCTGACGCAGGGTGAACCCAGGGCGTTTGTTGTCCTTGGCCGTGAAGCGCCCATGGACATGGCAGGCGCGGATGCGGACCTCCAGCATTACCGGCGTGTGGGAAACCTCGGAGAGCGCGAAGCCTTCCTCCACCGCCGCGACGATCGACGGCAGATTCGGGCGGGGATCGAGCAGCCAGAGTTGGGATTTCATCGCAAAGGCATGGGAGCGCTCCTGCATGATCGAGGAGCCCTCGCCGTAGTCCTCGCCGATGATGACGAGCGCGCCCCCGGTGACGCCGCCTGAGGTAAGGTTTGCGAGGGCGTCGGAAGCGACATTGAGTTCCGACCGGCGACTTGAACGTCACCGCGCCGCGGATCGGATACATCACGGAAGCCGACAGCATCGCGGCAGCAGCGGCTTCGGACGCCGAGGATTCGAAATGAACGCCCAGTTCCTTCAGTACGTCCTTGGCGTCGGCCAGCACATCCATCAGATGCGAGATCGGAGCGCCCTGATAGCCGCCCACATAGGAGACACCCGATTGCAGCAGCGCCTTGGTGATCGCCAGGATTCCCTCGCCGCGGAACTCCTCACCGGATCCGAGCTTGAGGTCTTCGACCTCGCGCGCAAACGACCGTTCGGCCATGAATGCCTCCTGATTCCAGCCTTCCGCGCCGTCAATCGGCCGGGACGAAACCAGCTTCAATCGATATCATTGCGAAAATCGGCCGCCCTAGCAACTCGCCAAAAGGTCGCCAAAAGGTCGTTTCGGGCGCACGAGTTCCCCGCTCGTCGGCTGAGCCGGGGGCTTACGCTGGCGGCCGGTGCGAGACTCTCAGGACAGCCGACGGCCGCGCCGGCCGGAGCGGCGGGAGGGCGCAGGCCCGCACAGAGCGGACCACTAAAAAATACCAACCCGCAATGTCCGCGACCCGTCTATCTCGTCATGGCCGGACTTGTTCCGGCCATCCACGTCTTTGGACGTGTGAGGCTCTTTAGACGTGGATGCCCACGACAGGCGCCGGCATGACGACTTAACGTCGTCGCGGGTTGGTATAAAGCGGAGCGCAGCGTACCGACGCGAGCAAGCCTGAACCGAGAATTATTCACGGCGCTTTTGCCAGGCGATTGAAGGTCTTTCTTTTCCGGATTTCCTCCTGAACGCGCTCGCGGTAGTCGTCAATACACGACTTGCTGCAAAAGACGAGATAACCCGTGAAAGTGAGTATCCGATGTCGAATCAATCCTAACCTCCGGGAACAATGTTGACATTGCATTGGATACCCTCCGCACATGGGAAAAGGAACTCTTGCGTAGCGGCTGACGCGACTCAGCGATGCAGCGTCGCACAACCGCGAAGGATTTCGCGGTAAGCACACACCGCACGTAATCCCGACTTAGTTTTTCGCCGAATGAGTGGATCATGCAACGAGCCGCGCACGTCAAAGCCCCTACCGGACTCCGAGCATGCGCACCGCGAGCGCGGCGGCCGATGCGCGGTTTTCGACACCGAGCTTGGAATAAATCTGCTCCAGGTGCTTGTTCACGGTTCGCGGGCTCAGGTCGAGAATCTCGGCGATGTCGCGGTTCGATTTGCCCCGCGCGATCCACATCAGCACCTCGGACTCGCGCTGCGTCAGCGCCAGCTTGCGTTTGAGCACCAGATTGTCGTTCTCGAATTCGCCCTCGACCAGACGGAGCAATATTTCCTCGGAGGCGACCTGACCGACATAAGACAATTGCAGTTTGAGCGAGTTGGACTCCGTTTCAAGGGCGATCGAATCCGTCGCAGACTTGACGTCCGCGTGGACGCGCTTTTGCAACCACTCCTGCACATTCGCCGGCAGCAAGTAGCGCTCGCCGTGGAAATCGCCAAAAGCGAGGCCGAGCAGTTTTGCGGTCTGCGGCGTGCACCACAGGACGCCGCCCGAGGTGTCGGTCGCCAGCAGATACCGGCCCGACACGTCGAGCGCGGCCCGGGCGCTATGGGCGAGGCGCGCATTTGCGAGGTGGACGCGGATGCGCGCCAGCAGTTCATCGGGAACGATCGGCTTTGTCACATAATCGACGCCGCCCGCCTCCAGGCCCTTGACGATGTCCTGGGTGTCGCTGAGCCCGGTCATGAAGATCACCGGGACGTGGGCGAGCGTTTTATTGCGTTTGAGGCGGCGGCAGGTCTCGAAGCCGTCGATGCTCGGCATCACCGCGTCCATCAGGATGATATCCGGAGTGATCTTGGCAACGATCGCGAGCGCTTGTTCGCCCTCGATCGCGACCAGCACCGTCATCCCGGCGTCGCCCAGCGCATCGGTCAGCAGGCGCAGGGTATCGGGTGAATCGTCGACGACGAGCACGATGTCTCCGGTTTCCCTAGGGCGCATGCGTCCTCCGCTGCGCTTCAAGGACGGTCAGGAACCGGCTCAGGTTGAATGTATTGACGATCCCGCGCAGCTCGGCCACCGACGCGGCGTGGTCCGGGGAGCTGGCCTCGATCTCGTCGAGCGTGGCGCTGATGCCGCGGAAATGGCCGATCTGCCCGAGCCCGATCAAGGCATTGATGGCATCCAGGGCGAGGCTTTTCGGCGGCGCCGGCGGCGGCGGCGCAGGCTCGGCGATTTCATCGTGTGTCGTCCATTCGATCGCGAGCAAGGCGTGAAATTTCTCCAGCATCTGCCGCAGGTCGAGGGGCTTGATCAAGTAGTCGTCATAGAGCCGGTCGGGCTCGGCCGCGCGCTCCTCCTCCATGGCGATCGCCGACAGCATGATGATCGCGGGCCGTTCGCGCAGCATCTGGCGCAATTGGCGCGCGACCGTCCATCCGTCAATGTCCGGCATTGAAATATCGAGCAGGATCAGGTTCGGCAGACACTCGCTGACGAGTGCGAGGCAGGCGGCACCGTTTGCGGCCGTCATGACGTTGAAGCCGAGCGGTTCGAGGAGCTCACAGACGAGATTGCGGTGAACCTGGTCGTCATCGACGACCAGAATGGTCTGACGCGGGCCGTCGTAGCCTCGCACCCGGCGCTCAAGTGGAGGGGCGTTGCGCGGCCGGGCGACCGCGGACAGCATGAGCTTGACCTGAAACACGCTGCCATGCCCAGGCTCGCTGCGCACCGTGATTTCACCCCCCATGGTCTGCGCGAGCATCTTGGTGATCGTCAGCCCAAGCCCCGTGCCGGTCTTGGCGATGACGGGACCGTGTTGGGCGCGCTCGAACGGCTGGAAGATGCGATCGAGATCGTTTGGATGGATGCCGATGCCGGAATCCTCGACTTCAAAGCGGGCGACCTGGTTGCGATAGTCGACCCGCATGGTCACATGTCCGACATCGGTGAACTTGATCGCATTGGAGAGGAGATTGATGAGAATCTGGCGCAGCCTGTTCTCGTCGGTATAGACCGAGGCCGGAAGCTTCTCGGATGCAGTGAATCGGAATGCGATGCCCTTGGCGCTCGCCTGCAACTGGAACATGTCGACGAGTTGGTCCAGAAATTCGCGCAGCCGCACTTCGTTGCGATTGAGGTGGAACCGGCCGGCTTCGATCTTGGAGATGTCGAGAAGCCCGTCGATCAGACCCGACAGGTACTCGGCATTGCGGCGCACCACCCGTATCGCGTCGAGGCGGCGCATCGGAATCGCGGGATCGCGCTCCAGAATCTGAGCGTAGCCGAGGACGGCATTGAGCGGGGTGCGCAACTCGTGGCTCAATCCTACCACGTAGCGGCTCTTCGCCTTGCTGGCCGCTTCGGCTTTTTCCTTGGCCTCCTGCAATTTCGCGTCGGTGCGCTGGTGGGCCTCGATTTCCTGCATCAGCAATTCGGTTTGGCGCCTGGTTTCCTCCTCGGCGACCCGCCGGCTCTCATGCACCAGCACGAATAGCCATGCGGCGACGCCGGCGACGATCGCCAGGATGAAGAACACGGTCCACAGGGTCGAACGCAGGATTTCCTTTTGCGCCTCCGATTCGAACGAGACCTGGAAATATACGAAGATGAGAACCGAACCGATGATCACAGCGAACAGCGACAGCACCCCGACATATTGACTGATGTCGGTGTACAGCGACTTCACGACCCAGCCGGGCAGGCTGCGTTCGGCGAAGGCGCCGATCTGGTTGGAGATTCGCGCCTGCGGCTTGCAGCAATCGCGGCATCTCGTCTCCAGCGAGCAGCACAGCGAACAGATCGGTCCCGAATAGGCCGGACACTGGGCCATGTCCTCCGCCTCGAAGAAGTGCTCGCATATGCAGCAGCGCACCGTGCTATGGCCGTCGAGCAACTTGCGCGGCGCCCGCGCCAGATAGAACTTCCCGCGTGTGGCGGCGGCAATCGCCGGCGCCGTCACGAAGGCGACCCCAAGCGCAACGAAACTCGCCAGCGCCTGCATCACGGCGCCGAACATGCCCGCGTAGGCCGCGATTCCCATCGCGGTCGCAAGAATCATGGCGCCAACGCCGACCGGATTGATATCGTAGAGATGCGCGCGCTTGAATTCGATGAAAGGCGGGCTCAGGCCCAGGGGCTTGTTGACGACAAGATCCGCCACCAGGGCACCGACCCAGGCGACCGCGACGATCGAATAAAGCCCGAGTATGTGTTCGAGCGCCTTGAAAATGCCGAGCTCCATCAAGAGGAGCGCGATCGCAACGTTGAAGACAAGCCATACGACGCGCCCCGGGTGGCTGTGCGTCAGCCGCGAAAAGAAGTTCGACCACGCAATCGAGCCCGCATAGGCATTGGTGACGTTGATCTTGATCTGGGAAATGATGACGAATGTGCAGGTGAAGGCGAGCGCAACGCGTGGCGACGAGAAGACGTTCTCAAAAGCCACGAGATACATTTGCGTCGGCTCGTCTGCCTTGTCGACCGGCACCAGGTGCCGGATCGCCAGATAGGCCAGGAACGAGCCCGCCAGCAGCTTCAATAGTCCGGGAATGATCCAGCCCGGTCCGGCCGCGAGATAGGCGGTCCACCATGCGGCGGGCCGCCCAGCGCCGCGCTCCGGCAGGAAGCGCAGAAAATCGACCTGCTCGCCGATCTGCGCGATCAGCGAGAACACCACGGTCGACGCCGCGCCGAACAGCACGAGATTGAACGAAAGGCCCTCCGCTCCGGCGCGTCCGCCATAGTGCGTCCAGCCCTCGAACGAGCCCGCATCGTAAATCGCGATGGCAGCAAACGGCAGCAGATGAAGGACAATCCAGATCGGCTGGGTCCATAGCTGCAGCCGGCTGATGAAGGTGATGCCGTGGGTCACAAGGGGAATGACCACCACCGCGCTCACCACGTAGCCGATGAACAGCGGCAAGCCAAACCACATCTCCAACGCAAGCGACATGATCGCGGCTTCGATGGCGAAGAACAGAAACGTGAATGAAGCATAGATCAGGGATGTGACGGTCGATCCGATATAGCCGAAGCCGGCGCCGCGCGTCAGCAGATCGATGTCCACCCCGTAGGTGGCCGCGTAATAGGCAATCGGAAGACCGGTAAGGAAGATCAACCCGCCGACCACCAGAATGGCGGCCGTCGCATTGGCGAACCCGTAGTTGATCGTGATCGCGCCGCCGATTGCCTCGAGCGCAAGAAACGAAATCGCCCCGATCGCGGTGTTGGCGACGCGCAAACTCGACCACTTACGCGCGCTCTTCGCAGTGAAGCGCAGCGCATAGTCTTCCAGGGTCTGATTGGCGACCCACTTATTATAGTTTCTCCGCACGCGAACGATGCGCTGGTGAGCAGTCATGCTGCCCCTCCTGTCATTTCGCTCGCTTGGACGCTTCCTCGATTTGCATGCGGCGCTCGGGGGCGGCGCGAGGATGCCCGAGCGATCCCAGCCGTGATGAAATGTTGCGTCGCAATATTCACCTTCCAGGCTTTGTTATGGCATTCCGGCATCCCCAACCGCAGCAGAACTTATGCCGAAAGGGAGCGGCTGGCGTGGTCAAAGACTTGGCAAAGCACGCTGCAATATAGGGCAAATCGACCACTACGCCAGGTCCGGCCACGGCCTCAAAACTCCCCTCCAAAGCTCGCTCCATCTTGGGGGGGAATATTGCGTAGGGACATACGTCATATGACGTATGCTGCATCGCACCATTGTCGCTTCTTATCCGGCGGTGGAGCGCGAACAGCTCGCCTCCCTCAGAAATCAACAAAGCTAAATCGAGGCGCCGCATGTCTTCAGACCGTCCAGATCATCCCTCGCCGGAGTTGGAATCCCCGTTCCGCCGCAAGTTGCTTGTCGGCACCGCCGCAGTGTCGGCGACAGCGATGATGCCACCCCTTGCGTGGGCGCAACAATTCCCCACCGCGAAGGTCAATACCACCGGGCTTGCGGTGACCGACACCGACGTGACTGTCGGCATCCTTCACTCGATCACCGGCACCATGGCGATCTCGGAGACCGGATCGGTCGAGGCCGAGAAGCTCGCCATCGAACAGATCAACGCCCAGGGCGGTGTGCTCGGGCGCAAAATCAAGTTCATTCAGGAAGACGGGCAGAGCGACTGGCCGAACTTCGCCGAGAAGGCGAAAAAGCTCCTTGTCAACGACAAGGCAGCGGCCGTGATGGGCTGCTGGACCTCGGCCTCCCGCAAGGCCGTGCTGCCGGTATTCGAGCAATATAATGGCATGCTCTATTATCCGACCTTCTACGAAGGCCTGGAGCAATCCAAGAACGTCATCTACACCGGCCAGGAAGCGACTCAGCAGATCCTCGCCGGCCTCAACTGGGTGCAGAAGGAAAAGGGCGCCAAGACCTTCTACCTGCTCGGCTCCGACTACATCTGGCCGCGCACGTCGAACAAGATCGCCCGCAAGCACATCGAAAACGTGCTCAAGCTCAAAGTCCTGGGCGAGGAATACTTCCCGCTCGGCAACACCCAGTTCAACTCCGTCATCAACAAGATCAAGCTCACCAAGCCCGACGTGATCTACGCCATCATCGTCGGCGGCTCCAATGTCGCATTCTACAAGCAGCTCAAAGCGGCCGGCATCGACCTCACCAAGCAGACCCTGATGACCATCTCGGTCACCGAGGACGAGATCGACGGCATCGGCGGGGAGAACATCGTCGGCGCCTACGCCTGCATGAAGTACTTCCAGTCGCTTAAGAACGACAACAACCAGCCCTTTGTCGCCGCCTTCCACAAGATGTGGGGCGAGAAGACCGTGATCGGCGACGTGACCCAGGCCGCCTATCTGGGCCCCTGGCTGTGGAAGCTCACGGTCGAGAAGGCCGGCTCGTTCGACATCGACAAGGTCGCCGCCGCTTCGCCCGGCGTCGAGTTCAAGGGCGCGCCCGAAGGCTATGTACGCATCCACGAAAACCATCATCTGTGGAGCAAGACGCGCGTCGGCCGCGCCCGCACCGACGGTCAATACGACGTCGTTTACGAAACGGCTGAACTCATGGAGCCCGATCCGTTCCCGAAAGGCTACCAGTAACTTCGACGTCGCGGGTCGTTCACGTGCGGCGCCCGGGTCATCTCCCAAGCGTCCTCTGAGGTCTCCAGCCTCCCGGGCATCGCACCGGACGCACCGCGACACCACCACCTGCCTCTCCGGATGCTGTCCGGAGAGGCAGAACTTCAGAAGACACCCGCCGTCGTCTTTCACCGCAGGAGCCGCGCATGCTCGGAGGATATTCATTTGGCGAGTTGGGTTCGATCCTGGCGATGCAGGGTTTCGCCGGACTGATCCTGTTCTCGGTGTTTCTTCTGATGGCGTTGGGGCTGGCGATCATTTTCGGGCAGATGGGCGTGATCAACATGGCCCATGGCGAGTTCATGATCCTTGGCGCCTACATGACCTATCTCTGCTCTCACCTTGTTCAGACCTATGCGCCGGGCATCTACGTCGGCTACTTCTTCATCGCCATGGTGGTGGCGTTCATCGTGTCCGGCGCGCTCGGCCTCGCGGTCGAATGGCTGCTGATACGCCACCTCTATGCCCGCCCGCTCGACACGTTGCTGGCGACCTGGGGGCTCAGCCTTATCCTGCAACAGGCCTTCCGTTCGATTTTCGGAGCGCGCGAGGTCGGTGTCGAACTGCCACCCTGGATGATGGGCTCGCTTCCTGTCACCGACACCATCGAGGTCCAGATCAACGGCCTGTTCGTGATGGGGTTGACGCTCGTCATCACGGGGGTTGTTGCGCTCCTGATGTACCGTTCGCGCTGGGGCCTCCAGGTGCGCGCGGTGGTGGCTAATCGCACCATGAGCGGCGCCGTCGGGATCGACACGCGCCGAATCGACCGGCTGACCTTCGGGCTCGGCTGCGGCATCGCCGGCATCGCCGGCTCGGCCTTCACCATGATCGGATCGACCAGTCCGACGGCCGGCCAGCTCTACATCGTCGATACCTTCCTGGTGGTCGTGTTCGGCGGTGCCCAGAGCCTGCTTGGCACCATCGCGTCGGCACTCACGATCTCGCAGTCGCAATCGACGCTTGAATTCTTCATGTCCGGATCGATGGCGAAGGTGCTCACGCTTCTCATCGTCATCGGGCTTCTCATGTTGCGTCCCCAGGGGCTGTTCGTCCTCAAAGTCAGAAGGTGACAACGCATGTCGGCTGCACTCAAGAACAATCGCAACCTCGAGCTCATCGGTTTCGCCCTGATCGCCCTCCTGATCGTGGTGGTGCTGCCGCTGCTGCTCGACAACTTCCGCCTCAATCTGGTGGGCAAATACCTGACCTACGCCTTCGTCGCCGTCGGCCTCGTGCTGTGCTGGGGTTACACGGGAATTCTGAGCCTGGGCCAGGGCGTCTTTTTCGGCCTCGGCGGCTACTGCATGGCGATGTTCCTCAAGCTTGAGGCGTCGAGCGTCGCCAACACCAAGATCCAGTCGACGCCCGGCATTCCAGACTTCATGGACTGGAACCAACTCACCGAACTGCCGTTCTTCTGGGTTCCGTTCAAGTCCCTGCCTTTCGCACTTGTCGCCGTCATCTTGGTGCCGGCCCTCGCGGCGTTCATCCTCGCGGTTCCGATGTTCAAGCGGCGCGTCGGGGGCGTCTACTTCGCCATTATCACCCAGGCGGTGGCGGCGGTGCTCACCATTCTGATCGTCGGCCGCCAGGACTTCACCGGCGGCATCAACGGCATCACCGACCTGCGCACGCTGCTCGGCTGGGACATCCGCACCGACCACGCGAAATACATCCTCTATTTCGTCTGCTGCGCTTTGCTGCTCGCATCGATGCTGCTGGCGCGCTTCGTGATCGCGAGCAAGCTCGGACGCATCCTCGTGGCAGTGCGCGACAAGGAGGAGCGAGTACGGTTCTCCGGCTATGACGTCGCGAATTTCAAGGTATTCATATTCTGCCTCGCCGCATCGATCGCCGCCGTCGGCGGCGCCATGTTCACGCTCCAGGTTGGATTCATGTCGCCATCCTTCGTCGGCATCGTGCCGTCGATCGAGATGGTGATCTTCTGTGCGGTGGGCGGCCGTCACTCCATCGTCGGCGCGGTGGTGGGCACGCTGCTCGTCAACTGGGGTAAGACGGTGTTCTCGGAAAGCTTTCCCGAGCTGTGGCTGTTCGCCATGGGCGGACTTTTCATTCTCGTGGTGCTGGCATTCCCGCGCGGGCTCGCGGGCCTCGTCACCGACCAGCTCGCGCCGTTGTTCGGAAAGTTGCGCGGAGGCGGCCGCGCCGCGCAGCCAAGCCCAGCGCCGGCGGAATAGGAAGGCCTGACCGATGTCGAACAGCACCGACTTCCTGCTCGCGCTCGAAAGCGTGACGGTCTCCTTCGACGGCTTCAAGGCCGTCAATGATCTCAACCTCTATATCGACAAGAACGAGCTGCGGGTGATCATCGGCCCCAACGGAGCCGGCAAGACCACAGTGCTCGACCTGATCTGCGGCCGCACCAAGGTTTCCGAAGGCTCGATCAAGTTCAAGGATCAGGAAATCACCGGGCTTAAGGAGCATGAGATCGTGCGCCGCGGTATCGGACGCAAGTTCCAGACCCCGTCGATCTATGAAGACCTGACGGTGTTCGAGAACCTGGAAATTTCGGTGCCGCGCGGCCGCAACGTGGGCGGCGCCCTGTTCTGGAAGCGTACCGACGAAGTGATCGAACGCGTGCGCGAGATCGCCCGCATGGTGTTTCTGGAAGAGGCTCTCGATCGACTCGCCGAGACCTTGAGCCATGGCCAGAAACAATGGCTCGAGATCGGCATGCTGCTGATGCAGGACCCGGAACTCCTGATGCTCGATGAGCCGGTCGCCGGCATGAGCGTGTCGGAGCGCACCCGCACGGCGGAACTGCTCGAACGCGTCTCCAAGGGACGCGGCGTCATCGTCATCGAGCACGACATGAAATTCGTCGAAAGCATTGCGCACCGGGTCACCGTGCTGCACCAGGGCAAGGTTCTGGCCGAGGGCAGCATGGCGGCCATCCAGGACAATCCGCAGGTCAAGGAAGTTTATCTGGGACATTAGCTAGGAGCGATTTTCACTTGATTTGAATTGTCGTCGCCGGTCTTGACCCGGCGACCCCGATAAGGAGGGGACTGCACCTTCCTGATCGGGATGGCCGGGACAAGCCCGGCCGTGACCTGCGCAGTGCATGAGGCTGAATTAAATCTGTTCTGAGTTCATCAAGGAGAACGATCTTGTTCGACGTCCGCAATCTCAATGTCGCCTATGGCCAGAGCCAAGTGCTTCACGGCGTCAATTTCGCCGTCGCGCCGGGCGAAATTGTCGCCGTGGTGGGCCGCAACGGCATGGGTAAATCGACCTTGATGAAATCGCTCATCGGCGTGATGCCGACCCGCTCCGGGCAGGTTATTATCGACGGCACCGACGTAACTGGCATGCCGAGCCACTCGCGGGTCAAGCGCGGCCTCGCCTACGTGCCCCAGGGCCGCCAGATCTTCGGCACGATGACGGTGCGGGAGAACATCGAGACCGGTCTCGTGGTCACCGGCAAGTCTGAAGTCCCCGAAGAGATCTACACCTTGTTTCCGGTGCTGCGGGAATTCGAGAAGCGCCGCGGCGGCAATCTGTCGGGCGGCCAGCAGCAGCAGCTTGCGATCGCGCGCGCGCTTGCCAGCGATCCGAAGATTCTCCTGCTCGACGAACCGACCGAGGGCATCCAGCCCTCGGTGATCAAGGAGATCGCGAAGCTCCTCAAGGAGATCCGCCAGCTTCGCAATCTCTGCATCGTGGTGTGCGAGCAGGTGTTGAGTTTCATTCTCGAAATTGCCGACCGCATTTTGGTGATGGAGAACGGCCGGGTGGTCCACAGCGACACCCGCGACCACGTCGACGAGGCGACCATCGCCCAATTCCTGGCCGTTTGAATACCCATGATTGCGCCGGCCCGCGACCCAGCGGGACGGCTTACGCCGCAATATGCCGTGAGAACCCCAAGAGTGCCTGCAAGTGTACCTGCAAGTGTACCGCCAAGAGTAACGCGTATCCACACAAGCGCCCGCCATCGAGGGCTACAAGAGCAGAAGGAGTAGACAATGCCTAAGACCCTCATAGAGATCGACTTGTCACAATCGCCTTACAAGAACGAGGCGATCCACAACCGCTGGCATCCCGACATCCCGATGATCGCGTGGGTGAAGCCGGATGAGGAATTCATCGTCCAGACCTATGATTGGACCGGCGGTTTCATCAAGAACAACGATTCCGCCGACGACGTGCGCGACATCGATCTGTCGATCGTGCATTTCCTGTCGGGCCCGATTGGCGTCCATGGCGCCGAGCCCGGCGATCTCCTGGTGGTGGACCTTCTCGACATCGGGGCGCTGCCGAATAGCCTGTGGGGCTTCAACGGCTTTTTCTCCAAGAAAAACGGCGGCGGATTTCTTACCGATCATTTTCCGTTGGCGCAAAAATCGATCTGGGACATTTCCGGCCTCTACACGCACTCCCGCCATGTGCCGGGCGTCAAGTTCGCAGGCCTCATCCATCCGGGGCTGATCGGCTGCCTGCCGGATCAGAAGATGCTCGAAACCTGGAACAAGCGCGAGGTCGAACTCATCTCGACCGATCCGACCCGCGTTCCACCGCTCGCCAACCCGCCCTTTGCCGCCACCGCCCATGCCGGCACGGCAAAAGGCGATATCAAGACCAAGATCGCGTCCGAAGGTGCCCGCACCGTACCGGGCCGCGAACATGGCGGCAATTGCGACATCAAGGATCTGTCGCGCGGCTCGAAGATCTATTTCCCGGTCTATGTGAAGGGCGCGGGCCTTTCCATGGGGGACCTCCACTTCAGCCAGGGCGATGGCGAGATCACGTTCTGCGGCGCCGTTGAAATGGCGGGATGGCTGCATCTCAAGGTCGAGATCATCAAGGACGGTATCGCCAAATACGGCATCAAGAACCCGATCTTTAGACCGTCTCCGATCATACCCAATTATAACGACTATCTGATCTTCGAGGGCGTCTCGGTCGACGACCATGGCAAGCAACACTATCTCGATATCTTCGTCGCCTATCAGCAAGCCTGCCTCAATGCGATCAACTACTTGCACAAGTTCGGCTACTCGAAGGCCCAGGCCTACGCCATCCTCGGTACTGCCCCGGTGCAGGGCCACATCTCGGGCGTCGTCGACATCCCGAACGCGTGCGCCACCTTGTACCTGCCGACGGAGATCTTCGACTTCGACATCATGCCGAACGCGGCGGGCCCCATCAAACACGTCAAAGGCGGGGTTGACATCCCGACGTCGCCGGACAAATGACCGTAAAGCCGACGCGGCGATAGACATCGCCGCGTCGGCTTTCAAGCTACGACGGAACGTTTGCCAGTTGGAGGGACGCCATGCCGATCTACGAATACCGCTGCAATAATTGCGGGCCATTCACGCAGATGCGGCCGATGGCGGAGTGCGATTTGCCGTCCAAATGCCCGGACTGCCGATCGCGCGCGCCCCGCGTCATGCTGACCGCGCCGCATTGCTCGACGCTATCGGCACAATCGCGCCTCGCGCACGCGACGAACGAGCGGAGCGCGAACGCGCCCCAAACATTGTCGTCGCTGAAGGGGGGCGCCCACGCCGCCGGTTGCTCCTGCTGCTCAAGCCGGCCGTCCCGGATGGTCAGACGTGGAAAGGGAGGATCGAAGAGCTTTCCGACGAGCCGGCCCTGGATGATCTCCCACTAGGCCATGCTGCCGCTTCGTGCGTTCGTCGAGCGAGGCTGGGATCAGCAGGCAAGCACACAGATCCTGAGAATTGGCTGCGTTTGCTGAACAACCGGCACTATCGCCGTCAGAACGCAATCCGCTGATATAAATCCGCATAGGTGCCGGCGGAATTCCTCCAGCTGAAAACGCGCGCCATGGCGTTGCGCCGCATCGCATTCATGCGCCGCGTCGATCCGAATGCCGAAAAGGCCCGACAAACTCCCCCTAGGAATTCCTCCGCGGATGGCTTGCGAAACAGAAATCCGGTTTTTCCGTCCTCTATCGTTTCAGCCAAACCTCCGGTCTGGTGGCCGATCGGCAGCGAACCGAAGCGTTGGGCGTACATTTGACTGAGACCGCAGGGTTCGAAGCGCGATGGCATAAACGTAAAATCACTGCCGGCAAAGATTCTTCTCGCCTCGACATCGTCAAAACCGATTTCCACTCCGATCGAATCCGGAAATTGCCGGCTTTTTTCTTTCAATGCCCGTTCCAGGTGCGGCTCCCCGGTGCCGGTCACGACGATCTGACCGCCGGCGGCAACCACCGTCTCGGCGGCGGACAGCACGAGATCGACGCCCTTTTGGTGCACAAGGCGAGCAACAAGCGCAAAAAGCGGACCTTGCGACACCGCCAGCCCGAACTTTCTGCGCACGTAGTCGGCGTTAGCCTGCTTGCCTTTCCACTCGCCCACGTCAAACGGACTGACAAGATCGCGGCACGTCCGCGGATCCCAGCTTTCATCAATGCCATTGAGGATACCGGTGAGTTCATGCTGCTTCGCGCGCTGGCGCAGGACGCCGTCGAGACCGCAGCCGTATTCCGGCGTCGTGATTTCGCGCGCGTAAGTTTCGCTGACCGTCGTCACGTGGGTCGCATAGATGAGTCCGGCCTTCAAGAACGATACCTTGCCGTAGAATTCTATTCCATCGACGCTGTAGGAACTCTGCGGAGCACCGATACGGCCCATTGTCTCCCGCGAGAACAGGCCTTGGTAGGCTAGATTATGGACCGTCAGAAGCGTCGGAATCCGACGTTCATTCCAACTCAAGTAAGCCGGCACCAGGGCGGAAGGCCAGTCATTGACATGAACCAAGTCTGCGGCCCAATCGGAATCGGACAGTCCAGCCGCCAAATCGGCCGCGGCGGCGGCAAATCTGGCAAACCGGAGGTCATTGTCGTTCCAATCCCGTCCGCACGGGTCGCCATAGGGCGTACCTTCCCGTTCGTACAGAGTCGGACACAAGATTACGTAGACCGGAAGCCCGTCCAGGGTATCAATTCGGCCAATTGAGCAGGCCGGAAGTCCAGCCATCGGGGCGCAATGCCCGACGACTTGCATATTTTTCCTGTGGGCCAACACCTGCGGGTAGCCCGGCACGACAACCCGAATGTCGCAAGCTTTTCGCAGCGCACGCGGCAAAGCGGCAGAAACCGCCGCAAGCCCCCCTACTCGCACAAAATCATCGAATTCCGAGGTTACGAAGAGGATTCGTGGAGATTTCACGCCCGGGATCCTTCGAAGCGCCACCGGTCTGAAACCCGGCGCTACCGCAGTGCAACCCGAGGGGACGAAAAAAGTTCCGAGGTAATTGGGGCCTTGTAGACAAAAAAATGGCCCGGCGCGTCTTCCGGTTTCGTGTCCAAGGACGTCCGAAGTTTGCCGTCAATGGCTTTGCACTAAGAGTAAGCAATTGCCCTTGCGAAGATCATATCGTTGCGTGAAGGAGGAGCCACAATCGAGCCATGGCTTCCTTGGCAGACTCGCCATTTACGCTCTTCCCTGCCCCGTTTTGCCCATTCGATGCGTGCCAATGATTGGCCTGCGAGCACGACAGAGAAAACGGCAGCCCGCAGGCTTCGATAAGTTCCGTCATCGTCGGGCAGTACACCAGTTCTTTCGTCAGATCGAGTTCCCACCCCTCCCTCGCTTTGTCGCCGTACCACATGCGAAGGGCATCCTCCCGTCTGATCTTGAGATGGTCATTGAGAAAGTACTCGGCGTTGCCATTCGTGCGCTGAGTAAATCCGGCGTTTTTCAATTCCTGGGCGAGCGCAAATGAAATCATGACCCCCATCCTGATGTTTTAACCCGCCGCCACCTGTTCCACCGTTGCGGCGGCATCGAAGCTTTTCGCGAGTGATCGGGCAGGAATGCCATATCAACCGCCGGGCGCAAAGGCCGAAGTCTATTTCCGACCTTCGAGAACCCCTCCTTCACCTCCTGTGGTGTTGCACGACGCCCGCTGAATCGGGACGTCGACCGCGTATGATCGGGTTCAGTGAACTTCTCGAGGGCCTCCGGCTACTCATCAGCAGCGGTCGGATCGCCCGCCGGGCAAATCCTGACATTCCAATGCGCTCTCACGCATCGCCCACCCGCTCCGCGGTGGGCGCTTGACGACGGTATTTGCCATGCTGGACGCAGTCAGTCACTCACGGTCGCGCGACGATGCGCCGGGGATCTGGCGCAAGCTTGCGGTGCTGCGAAATTCCGGCAATCCGCTGGCCTTGCTGATGCAACTGGCGCGCCGCGGCGATGGTTGCCTGCCGCTTCAAGTCAAGCCGCAGCGCGTCTTCCTGTTCACCGCGGTCGAGCATTTCAAGCACGTGCTCGCGACCAACAGCCGGAACTACGGCAAATACATCGACGGCATGGGACCGATCTTCGGCAACGCGATGATCACCATGGACGGGACGCCTTGGCAGGAGATGCGGGCGCTTCAACAGCCGGCCTTCCACCCCGACATGATCTCGGGGTATGTCCCGCATTTCGTAACCTCGATCGGCTCCAGAATGGACGCCTGGACGGCAGCCGCGGAAACCGGTCCGGTCGACATCTGCGAGGAAACTTGGGCGTTGGCGGCGGACATGACCTGCCGGGCGCTGTTTGACCGCGACACGCCGTTCGACCCTCGCGCGGTCTACAAGGCGGTCAAGTCGTTCACAAATGTGACAAATCATGAATCGGTGCGGTTCCAACGCATGGACGATGAACGCGCGGGCAGCGATGCAAGCGCGATCGCCCGGGCGACCGAGACCTGGGGCGATCTGCCCAAGACAATTCTCGATGCCGCTCCCCTGCGCGGATGCCCGCATACGCTGCTGGGGTTGATCCAGGGGGCCGCGGCGGACCACGGCGCGCCGTCCTTCGATCACCAACAGGTACTCGACGAGATCAAGCAATATATCTGGGCCGGAACCGAGACGACTGCGCTGATGCTGGCGTGGGCGCTCTATCTCACCTCCACCCACGCCGACGTCGCCCGACGCATCAGGCAGGAGGCGAGCGATGTGTTCGGCGACCGCGAACCGACGCAAGCCGATTATTCCAAGCTCGTCTTCACGCGCAACGTCATCCAGGAGACGATGCGCATCTATCCGCCAATCTGGTCGCTGACGCGCAAGGCGGAAGCGGATGACCGGATCGGCGATCACGACATCAAGGCGGGCGATACCATCGTGCTGTGCACTTATGCGGCGCATCATGACCCGCGATTCTGGGACCATCCGGACCGTTTCGACCCGGACCGCTTTAGCGCCGAGCGGGCGCGAGCCCGGCCGCCCTATAGCTATCTGCCGTTCGGCGGTGGCAAGCGGGCCTGCATCGGCGGCGCCATGAGCCAGGTCGAAACGGTTCTGGCGCTGTCGCTGTTTCTGCGTGACTTCGATCTCGAATACGTCGGCGAGAGTCCCGCACCGATCAATCTGACCGTGACGCTGTCGCCGAAACACGGGTTGCCGATGCGGATCAAGCGGCGCGCGCGCAGCGCGCCTCGTCACGCCCCGCCTTTAACGCAGACCGGCATGAACCGGAGCCGCTGCCCATTCGACCAAGCATTGACTCGCGATGCAGTTCAAGGGGCCCAGCCGTGAATACCGGACCATTCATCTTAAAAACATTCGCCGCGGCCGCCGCCCTGGTCATGGCGACTTGGCAGGCGAAGCCGACCGAGCCGCCGATGTTCCAGGGCTGGGTCGAGGCCAACTTCGTTTTCATCGGCGCCGACGAGCTTGGTCGCGTCGAAACGCTTGCGGTGCGCGAAGGCGATACCATCACGGCAGGCGCCCCGCTGTTCACGGTCGATGCCGACCTGCAGAAAGCCACCGTCCAACAGGATGAGGCGACCTTCGCCAACGCCCAACAGACGTTCAATCGTGCCCAGGAACTCCTCAAGACCGGCTCCGGAACCAAGAAGGACTACGACTGGGCGCGATCCACGCTCACCGAGTCCGAGGCGAAACTAACCTCGGCGCGCACCCGCCTGATCCGGCGGAACGTCTTCGCTCCGGCCGGCGGCACCATCCAGCAGGTCTACTTCCGGCCCGGCGAGGTGGTGCCTGTGGGCCGGCCGGTGGTTTCGCTGCTGCCGCCCGGCAACGTCAAGGTTCGTTTCTTCGTGACCGAAGCTTTGCTCCCGGGGATGAAGGCGGGCGACGCCGTCACGGTGAAATGCGACGGGTGCGCTGCGAACATGAGCGCCCGCATCAGCTTCATTTCCAAAAAGGCCGAATACACGCCGCCGGTCATCTACAGCCTGGAGGAGCGCGCTAAGCTGGTGTTCCTGATCGAGGCCATGCCGGACCAGCCTGATGCCATGCGCGTCGGTCAGCCGGTGCGCGTCGCCCTGGCGAAGCAGGAGGCGGCGCGGTGATACCGACAGCAAATATCGGCGAATCCCGTATTGCGTACGCCGATCTCACCCACACCGATCCTGCTGCCGATACCGCCGGCGCCGACATCGCCATCGAGGTCGAGGGTCTGACCAAGTCGTTCGACGGGCGCCAGGTCGTGCATGGCGTGTCGATGCGGGTGAGGCGCGGAACGATCTATGGGTTTCTCGGACCCAATGGGTCGGGCAAGACCACCACGATCCGCATGCTGTGCGGGCTGCTTACGCCCGATGCCGGGCGCGGCACCTGCCTCGGGTTCGATATCGCCACCGAGACCGACAAGATCAAGCGCCATGTCGGTTACATGACCCAGCGCTTCAGCCTTTACCACGACCTCTCGGTCCGCGAGAATCTCGAGTTCGTCGCACGGGTCTACGGACTTTCCGATCCGCGCGCCACCGCGCGGGCCACGATCGAGCGGCTCGGCCTCGAAGGCTGCTGCGACCAACTCGCCGGTTCGCTGTCGGGCGGCTGGAAGCAGCGCCTGTCGCTCGGCGCGTGCACCATGCCGGACCCGAAACTCGTGTTGCTCGATGAGCCCACCGCCGGGGTCGATCCGACCGCCCGGCGCGAGTTCTGGAGCGAGATCCACGCGCTTGCCGATAACGGGCTCACCGTCCTGGTCTCGACCCATTACATGGACGAGGCCGAGCGCTGTCACGAACTTGCCTATATCGCCAATGGCACCGTGCTGATCCAGGGAACCGTCGACGACGTCATCCGGCAAGGCACGCTTTCAACCTATGTGGTGACCGGCACCGGATTGTCGGCGCTTGCCGCCGCGCTCACGGGCGTCACCGGCATCGATATGGTGGCGCCGTTCGGAACGAGCCTCCATGTCTGCGGGCGCGATGCCGATGCGCTCGAAGCAGCGATTGCGGCGCACCGCGGTGATCCGCGATTGACTTGGACCCGCGCCACTCCTTCGCTCGAGGACGTATTCATCGAGCTCACGACCGGCGCCAGGCGCCGCCTCCAATGAGCGCCCCGGCACATCCCTGGTCGGCATTCTGTGGCCGCATCGGGGCGATTGTCGTCAAGGAATTTTTGCAGCTCCGGCGCGACCGGGTCACGTTCGCCACCATGATCGCGATCCCGCTGGTGCAGATCACGCTGTTCGGGTACGCGATCAACACCAATCCGCGCGATTTGCCGACCGCGATCCTGCTGCAGGAATCGAGCGACGTCGGCCGTTCGATCGTGGCGGCGTTGCAGAATACGAAATACTTCCGCATCGCGCGCCAGGTTTCGGACGTAGAAACGCTCGACCGGTTGCTGGCCTCCGGCGAGGTCCTGTTCGCCATCGAGATTCCGGTTGGATTCGAGCGCGCGCTGCGGCGCGGCGATCGTCCCGCCCTGCTGATGGCGGCCGATGCGACCGATCCGGTCGCTGTCGCCTCCGCCTTCAGCACGCTGCAAGACGTTGCCATGGCGGCGCTGGCGAACGATCACGCCATTCCCGAGGCGGAGCTGCCGGCGTTCGAGTTCCGCGAACACCGCCGCTACAATCCGGCGGGTTCGACGCAGCTCAATATCGTGCCGGGACTGCTGGGCACCATATTGACCATGACGATGCTGGTTTTCACCGGCCTCTCGCTCACCCGCGAGGCCGAGCGCGGCACCATGGAAAGCCTGCTCGCCATGCCGCTGGCGCCGCTCGAAATCATGCTCGGCAAGATATTCCCGTACGTCATGGTCGGCCTCATGCAGGGCGCATTGGTGCTCGGAGCGTCCGTCGTGCTGTTCAACGTGCCGATCATGGGCAGCCTGGCGCTGCTCACGGTGCTGACCATCCTGTTCATCACCACCAACCTGTCGATCGGCTACACGTTCTCGACATTCGCCCAGAGCCAGCTTCAGTCGGTTCAGATGGTGATGATGTTCTTCCTCCCGAACATCCTGCTGTCGGGGTTCATGTTTCCGTACGCCGGCATGCCGACTTGGGCACAGTGGATCAGCGAAGGTTTGCCGTTGACGCATTTCCTGAGGATCGTGCGCGCCATCATGCTCAAAGGATCGACGCTGACCGACCTGCACACCGACACGCTCTGGCTTGCCGGCCTGATGCTACTTGCCATGACGATCGCCGTCACGCGCTTCCGCCGAACCCTGGATTAATCCCATGTCTCCCGCGATCTCAACCTCCGCACTCTCGACCCGTGAAGCCATTCAACATGATCGCGCGTTTGCGCTGTCGGCGCCTGGCGTGGCGCCTGCGGCCGGACGGAGTGCCGGGCGACCGGGCACCAGCTTGGACTGGCTCCAGTCTACGCTCTACAACAAGCTGGTGCGCCGCGATGGCACGCTGTCGGCGCCGGTGAGGTTGGCGCAACGGTTGCTCGCGTTTACCGAGCTCAATGAGCTAATTTCCCAAATCGAAACGATAGAGCGCTCGCGACAGCTCGCGGCGATGGCCGAGGCGCTCGACATCCGTTTCGAATTCAAGGGCCTCGACAACCTCAAGGCCAGCGCGGATCGCCCGGTCATCCTATTTGCAAATCATCCGACCGGCGGCGGAAACGTGCTCGGCATGTCCGTCCTCCTTACCGAGCATTTTTCCGACTACCGGATTCTCGGCAATCGCCACATGAATTTTTTGCCTTCGCTGGCGGACAAGCTCATTCCGGTCGATCCGTTCCAAAGCTCTGCAACCATCAATTTGGACTCTCTCCTCAAGTTGAGGCAGGAGTTCGGAACCAGATATCGGGCCTTGGGAGTGTTTCCGGCCGGCATTTCGTCCCAGCTCAGGATGCATTCCGGCACCATCACGGATCGGCGCTGGTCCGACGCGTTCATGCGCATCGCGCGTCACCATGATGCGATGCTTGTGCCGGTGTGGTTCTCCGGTCGCAACCGGTTGCGCTACTACATGGCGGCAAAAGTCCGGACCGAACTCGGATTTTTGGCCCTGGTGGCGGAATTCCTGAACCTGCGCGGCAAGACCATTACGGTCAATGTCGGCAAGCCGATCTCTCCCGCGATGTTGCGCCACATTCCCGGCCGGCGCGCCCAGGCGAATTTCCTGCGCGCCGCCGTGTATGAACTCGGCCGCGAGCACACCGAAAAGCCGGCCGCGGCGCGCACGTCGCGCCACGGTAACATCGCAAGCGTCCGAACCGTCGCGCTGCCACAGTCGCTCGACGGTGTTGCGACCGGAACAGAACTTCAGGCGCGTGTATTCGAAAGCACAGCCTTTACGCGGATCGCCAAAATCGCCGACACCGCGTGGCGCCGCGACCTCGCTGCCGCGACCTATCATGTGGTTCTAACGCCGCCGGACCGCTTCGACCCGAGGGCCTATTGGCAAGTGCTCGACTGGGGGCAATTCACGGATCACGAACTCGACCAGCTCTCGCCGGTGCGCAGAACGTTCCGGCTCCCGGGCAACCTTGCGGCGACGAGCCGCAACTGGCTGGAAATTGTCGGCCACGGCGTCGGCGGCGAATTGCGCCGTTTTGTGAACAGGCGCGAGATTTTGCTGGCGCTGCGAAAGCAGCTGGCGGCGACCCGGGCAAATGCTGAATTTGTCGCCGTGCTTTCGCCGCAAGAGACGAACGCTACCGTCGCCAGCCTGCAATTTGCGATGCTGCAAAAGTCGTTCGGCGATGCCGCGTTGCTGCCGGCTCGCGCCGCGGTCGATCTGATCGGCGCGACCCGTCATCATGACTGGCGGCCTGGGCGGGACATCGGGGCTTCCGGCGAACATCTTCGATTGGACCAGATGCACCCGATCGATCCCGATCTGCGAAATCTCGCCAAAATCGGCATTCGGTTCGGCGCCTTTGGGCTAAGCGCGGACACGTGCCCTCGTCCGTGCATCCTTGGCCGGCTTCTCGCCACGCCAATTCCATTTGCGGACCGCAGAGCCGGCAAATGACGCAGAACGATCGAGATGCCTGGATCACCGGGATCGGGCTGGTGTCGACGCTCGGAGACGAATGCGACGCCACGTGGCAGGGTTTGATGGCGGGCCGGCCGAATATCGACGGAACATCGTTTGCCCCTTACGTGGTCCATCCCCTCGCTGCCGTCGACTTCACGAAACAGATTCCGAAATCGGACCAGCGGCTGATGGACGCCTGGCAGCGGACCGGCACTTACGCGGCCGGCATGGCGCTTGAGAGCGCCGGCATCAAGGGCTGCGCGCCGGTGCTGTCGCGCACCGACCTGATCGTGGTGGCCGGCGGCGGCGAGCGCGATACCGCCCTCGACTGCCGGCTGCTGGCGGAACTCCCGCAACGTCCCCGACCGCGGACGCCTGCTCAACGAGACATTGATGAAGGATCTGCGACCGACGCTTTTCCTGTCCCAGCTTTCCAACATGCTCGCCGGAAACATCTCCATCGTCCACGGCGTGACCGGATCGTCGCGTACGTTTCTCGGCGAGGAGGCCGGCATCGAAGCGGTGCGGACGGCACGGGCGCGCGTCGTGTCCGGCCAGAGCGATGTCGTCCTGGTCGGAGGCGCCCATAACGGCGAACGCAAGGACCTGCTGTTGTTCTGCGAAGCGGGCGGCCTCGCGTTGAAAGGCGAATTCGCACCGGTTTTCGAGCGCCAGGCGCGCGGCGGCGGCACGGCGCTTGGTTCGTTCGGAGCGTTCCTGGTTATCGAAGACAAAGCCCATGCCCTGGCGCGCGGCGCCCGGCCGCTGGCCCGGCTTGCCGCGGTTGTCACCAATCGGACCAGACGGGAGCCGGGTGCCCTCACCCGCTCCCTCACCGAATTGTGGGCGGCGGTGTCGCCGCAGGCATCGTGCGGCCGCCTCGCCGCCCTGTCGGGCGCGAGCGGTGCCGAGCCGACGACATCGGAGGAGCGCGCATTCCTGGCGACGCTCGGCGCAACCACCGTGCGGGCAACCGGGTCCCATATCGGTTACGGGTTCGAGGCACAGTTCGCCATGAATGTCGCCATTGCGGCTCTTGCGGCAGCCAACGGTACCCTGTTTCCGGCCGCCGATGAATTCGAGGCAAGCTTCCAGGGAACGGATTCGATTGATCAGGTCCTGGTGACCGGCGCCGGCCACAGCCGCGGCGAAGCGCTGGCGCTGATCGAAAAAGTCCATTGAGCGAGGGTGACGTCATGGCACACACGGATCACAAAGGGCGACCGGTGGTTGCCGTAACCGGCGTCGGCATCATCACGGCGCTCGGCGCCGGCAAGGCCGAGAACTGGGCCCGCATGACGAGCGGCCAGTCCGGCGTGCGCGAGATTTCGCGGTTCGACACCACGGGGCTTCGCACCAAGATCGCCGGAACCGTCGAGCTCGATGCCGGCGAAGAACTCTCATGCGCGGGGCGCTCGGAGCGGCTCGCCGCGTTGGCGGCAATCGAGGCCGTCGATCAGGCGGGACTCGGCCGTACCGGCGATTTTCCCGGTCCCCTGTTCCTCGGCGTCGCCCCGGTGGAACTAGAGTGGCCTCACCGCGAGGCATTCGCCGCAGCCTGCAACGGCAGTGGACCTTTATCCTACGACGACCTGCTCGCCGCCGCGGCAACCGGTCAATTCCGCGCGATCTACCAGCGCTCCCGCGCCGGCTCGGTTGCCGATCACATCGCCGACCAGTTCGGGACCAAGGGCATTCCGGTTTCCGTGACCACGGCCTGCGCGTCGGGCGCAACCGCAATCCAGCTCGGCGCCGACGCCATCCGCCGCGGCGAAACGTCGGCGGCTCTCTGCATCGGGACCGACGGTTCGGTCTGTCCCGAGACCCTCATTCGCTTTTCATTGCTGTCCGCGCTCTCGACCCGAAACGATCCCGCCGGTGCTGCAGCGAAGCCGTTTTCGCTCGACCGCGACGGGTTCGTCATGGGCGAAGGCGCCGGTGCTTTGATCCTGGAGAACCTTGAGAGCGCCAAGGCGCGCGGCGCCCGCGTCCTCGGCATCCTCAAAGGTTGCGGCGAGGCCGCCGACCCGTTTCATCGGACCCGATCAAGCCCGGACGGCAAGGCGATCATCACCTGCATGTCCAATGCAATCACGGACGCCGGCCTCGCCCCCGATCAGATCGGATACGTCAACGCCCACGGCACCGCGACGCCCGAGAATGACAAGATGGAACACTTGGCTTTGGCGGCGATTTTTGCCGACGGGATCAAGCGGCTGCCGGTGTCTTCGACCAAATCGATGAGCGGTCACACGCTGTCCGCCGCGGGCGCCATCGAAGCGGCGGCGACGATCCTGATGCTTGAGAACCAGAAGATCCTGCCGACCATCAATTATTGCAAGCCGGATCCGGCGATCCCGCTGGACGTGGTGCCGAATATGGCGCGCGACACCGAGTTTTCCTACGCCATGTCGAATTCGTTCGGCTTCGGTGGGCAAAACGTATCATTGGTGTTCGGCACCGCCGCGTAGAGAAAAAAACAACCGCCCTCGGCCTAGCCATCACATTGATTCAAACAAGAAAAACGCACTCGGCGGCGCCTGATTTATCCTGTTTGCAACAGATCAAATGTTTTCGAGGACAACCCCGTTTCGGGGCGCCCAGCAGCCGAAATTGATGCTAGCTTTCGAGGTGGCCCCGACCTCGGGGGGGATCTGGGGGGCGGAGGCCGGGGCCGTGCTCTTTGGGGAAGAGCGGCTTCAGTGTACCACCGGCTCACGGCCGGGGGTATCACAACTTCGCTACAACTTTGCTGATGACGTGCGAGGCCGCCCGGGGGGGCGGCCTCTGCATTTCAAGTCGACCCTGACATAAGCAATGTACGGCCGCCCGGCCTGAAGGCCAGCCATCAAAGAGGCTTCATAGAGCGCTTCAAAGTCCGGAACCGTGGACCTGCAGCCATGACGCAGCTATGAGAAGCTTCGGGTCCTCGATGTTGCCCTCGGCAAGCCGATCGAACAGTTGGTCCAGCGTCATGTCCACGACCCTGATGTCCTCGTCATCGACACCACCACCCTCTCCTACCCGGTCGGCGTCGCGTACCTCCGCGAAGTAGAGGAACACGCGCTCGGATGTGCCGCCCGGGGACGAGTAGTACTTGCCGATCAGCCTCGGATTGGTAATGCGATAGCCCGTCTCCTCCATCGTCTCGCGAATGACGGCGGTTTCCGGGGTTTCATTCGGGTCGATCATTCCGGCGACGGTCTCTAAAATCCATCCATCCGAAGTCGATGGATCGTCGCGCCGTCGCGCCACAAGGGCCGGCACCCTGAATTGCTCAACCAGGACGACCGACTTTATATCCAAGTTCAGGAGCAGAGCCGCCACTGCGTCGCCGCGCTCGAACACCAGCCGTGTCTGGTCGGCACTCATGGTGCCGTCGATTTGCTTGTGCGAGACGACAATCTCATCGACTTTGAAAAAATCATCGAAGACGCGGCGTTGCCGACGGATCACAACCTTACCCGGCATCGAGACCTCCAGATCAATCAACAGCGATCCAAGCAGGTCGTCGACCGACAGGCAAACCCAGAGCGTGTTAATTGCGATGCACGCGGTCTGTAGCCCAGATGAGCGGAGTGATATCCGGGGCGTGCCTCTCTGCGAGCACGGTCCCGCATGTTGCTGCGCTCATGCGGGCTACGGCGCTTCGCTTCGCCTATCCCACGGGCTCGTTCCACGTGGTCGATATCCGCTCTATTCGGCTGACCCCTCCTCAATCAGCGCAATTGCGCCGACATCGAGCAGGTGCGCGCCCCAGCCTTTTTGCGCCAGCGTGGCGGCAAGGCGCGGACGGACGGCGAGCGCGAGCGCGGTAGCGCCGAGCGGGACCGCGCTTGGCCAGTCGCCTCTTACCGGGGTCAGCTCTTCAACGCTGCCGGCGTAGGGGCCGCGCCCGGTCATGAGGTCGCGTGCCTCAGCGAGAACGGCCCGGCGGGAGCCATCGCGCAGCGCGCAGCCGAGCAACGCCTGGATGGCGAGATGGCTGCGCGTTTCCGGACGCCCGTCCGGCGCGGATGCGGGCGTCTCGCCGAGCGACACGGCCAGCAGCAGGCCGACCAGATCGACGCCGGCGAGCGCGGCGTTCATCGGCTCGACGAGGCGCGGGTTGCAGTCGATATAGACCGGCACACCGTCGCGGTTGATGTAGTCGATCGACAGCGCGCCGTGCCAGGCGAGCCGCTCGCCGATGCGGGCAAGCTCGGCGCGTACCCGTGGCCGGCTCACGCTTTCGTGGACCGCATCGCCGCCGCCCGCTCCGGCCACCATCTGAACGGTGGCGTGAAACCCGAGCAGGGCGCCACGGTAGAACACCGCCTGGGCGTGCTCGACGCCGCCGTGGACGAAATCCTGCAGCAGCACAGTGTCCGTCGCGGCGAGCGCGCGCGAGGCCGCTTCGAGGTCGGCCGGTCCGCGCAGCACGAAGGTGCCGCGGCTCGCGGTGCCGATCGCCGTTTTGACGACGCACGGGTAACGCACGGCGGCCGCAAGGTCAGCGCCGGGCCGCACCTCCGAGGTCGGCGGCTGCGCCAGCGCCAGTTCAGCCAGCACCTGGCCAAAGCCCGCCTTGCTATGTGCGGTCCGATAGTTCGCAAAGCTCGGCAGTGCGATGCCGGTGAGAGGGGCGATCCGCTCCGCGAACCGGGCGAACAGGAAGCCCTGCTCGTGGATCGGCAGCAGCACGTCGAAGCGGCGCCGCGCCAGCAGGTCCTCGACAAAGGCGAGATAGCCGATCGGATCGTCGCGCAGCCCCGGGCAGCGATGGAATTGGGCAGCGAGGCGCGAGAAGCGCGTCAGGCACCAGCGATCGGGATCGCAGACCTCGACCGCGTGGCCCTGCCCGGCCAGCACGGTCAGCGCCTCGCGGGCCGAAGTGCTCGACCCTTCCGACAGGAGAATCCGTAACGATGCGCGACGTTTCATCGGTTCCGCCGCCGGAATGGAAAACGCCAGACCGAATTTACATCAGGTCGTGGACTCGGGCGACGTTGCCAACCTCCAAATTCTCTAGTTTCCGGAAAATGGAATGCGCAATGAGAGGCGCCCGCCGCTCGCTGTGAAATTGTCACCAAATCGCACAAAGCCGCTCGCCGTCAACTTGATCTGGTTGATGTTGGCGATTTGCATGCCAGCCTCGACGTTCCCAATTGTCGCGACGGGATCGTTGAAGAGGATCGTGTCGCCGATCAGGTTCCCTTGTGAGGGGATCGAAACGGAATTCGAGAATTTGACGTCGTGATCGATCCCGAGCGTCAGGAACGGCACCACGGGCGTCCCGTGCCATATCGCAGGCGCGTATAGCGTTCCTGCGGCGCCTATCACCGTTGTCGAAACAACGTCATCGCCCCAAAGGAGGCCGGCCGTATCGGTGAATGACGAACTGCGCTGCGCGCCGCCTCCAATATGCCCGCGCAGATCCAACACCAGCGCCGAGAGTCCCCAAACCGGCCCGGCTTGGCCGGAGTTCCAAAGCGTAAAAACGTGGCCCGCAATGCCGTCGACAAAATACGCGGAGGTGCCGAAACCGGTCGAACCACCGTTTACGGCGTTGTTAAGTTGCGTGTGGCCTTGGTCGAAATGCGCAACAGCCGCGACGTAGTTCCGGCCGAAATCGTAGCGGGCGCCAACCATCTCGGTGACCCAGTTTTCCTGCGCGGGGCCGATCGGCGCAACAGAAGGGCCTGCCGTCAGGCGGGCTTCGTTGAAATAGATGCCGCCCAACAGATGCAAGCCGCTGCCCTGTGGCCATTTGAACCACGCCCCGAGATCAAGGTCGGCGTTGAAACCTTCGGTACCGGACGACACGCGCCCAGGCGGCGTATTGAACGCGAACGGATCTCTAACCAAGCCCGTCACGGACGGAACGCGGGCCGACTGTGCCGATCCGACCGGCGTAATCGAAAGCGGAACCCTCGGCGCTAATTCGGCTGCAAGGACTTGAAGCGCGCCGAGCTCGTACTGGAGCGTGTAGGCCAGGTTCTGCGTCGAAATCGATGCGTTATAGAGTATCGTTTGCAGTTTCGCCTGACTAAGCTGATTACTCAATGTCTTGGTAATCGTCTGCAGAGTATTTATTGGAGTGGTAAGGGTTGCGCCGGGTATACTCGCAGCTTGTCCCGCAGGCAGCAGCGGCACCATCTGGCTATAAAGTGTGGTGAGCTGGCTCTGGTAAACTGCGAACGTGGTTTGAAGGGATGTGACCTGATTCTTCAGTGCGGGCACCTTCGAGCTGCCAGGAGGAAGCGCTTTGAGTTGATTTTGCAGCGACGCAATGCTGGGTTGAAGCGCCGCGAGCTTCTGGCTGAGGGCCGCATATTGATTGTAGAGTGCTGTCAAAGCCGTCATAGCCGCAGCATTATTCGTGGGACCGGGCGTCCCTTGATTCGGAATGGTCAGCCCCTGAACAACCGCAGCGGGCGCCCCTTGATTGCCACTAATCGCCGAAACGTAACTCCAAACAGACGATACCGAGACAACGGGTTCGATTGCTTCGTAAACGGTCAAATTCCCGGTCGCGAAGTTCATAGTCACTTCTGGGTTACCTTCGGCTTGCAGCATCTGTTCGGTCAGTTGGACGGTCGTGACCGTGGTTGCGCCGCCGCCACCCCCGCCGCCGGCCCCTGCGGACCAGCTCTGATGTGAACAAGCAACGCTCAGCGCCGACGCGAGCAACAAGCTGCGCGTCGCAAGTGTCGAGCCGCTCCAACCCATCCAACGCCCCGAAATCAAAAATTGTCCCACAGCGACTATCGGTTTTAGCGGCGCGCCCTGTCAATCCCACGCAAAGGAGTTACCGACGGTTCTCACGGCTTTCGGGATTGCGTCGCCGGACTGCGACGGACGGCATGTTGGATCGATGGGCTCAAATCGGCCAATGTCGGCTTGGCCCAGGCTGTGTGTTTTTCACACGGCCTGGGCTCACTCCGGAATCGCTCTGCCGGTCAAACCGGAGTTCGCTGACTGGGATCCACCGGCCGCGAACGAGCAACGCCGCCGACGGGATCGTCGCGTCGCTTGTTACCCGAAGCGGAAGGCGGGGGCCGTCCTCGCCTACCAGGCGTAACGCAGCTTTCCGCTTCCGATGTAGGTCTGCGACGAACCGGCAAATTGTCCGTCGAACTTTGCCGCTACCGACCAGTTGGGAGATAGGCGCAATTCCGCTTCCAAACTCGTCAGCACCGAGTCGCTGGGCTGCGCGGTGCTCGTCACAAGGAAATTCGAGCCGGGCGCCGCCTGAAAAGCCGCCGTCACCGACGAATTGCTGAGCCAGTCATGCGCCCAGGCGAGCCGCGCGGTCAACTTGAGCGGCATGGTGAGGTTGTGACCTGGAAGGTGTCGAAGCGCGCGCCGAGTTCGCTTCGTGTATCGGTCGCGTCCATGGCGTTGTAGGTGACGCCCATGCCGCCGCCGCTGAGATCGGTCTCGCTGTAACCCGGCGTGTGAAGGTATTGCACCTGCGCGGCTGCATAGGGCGAAATGCCGATCAGACCGACAGGATAGCGATAGCCAGTTTCGAGACGGCCGCTATAGCTCTGCGCGTTAAATTGCGCGGTCACCTCATCGCCGGCAGCGAAGCGGGTGGTGTTGAACCAGTTCGTTGTGGCAAAGAGCAAGCCCGCAAAATAGGCCGCTCCATAATGTGTCTCTCCACGGACACCGAATTGAAGAGCATCACTTCGGCCGCTGCTTTGGCCTTGGCTCCAATTCGCGCCGGCGCCGCCAAATATATAGCCCAGCAGCGTCTCCGGCGTGAAATGATAGTCGAGGCCGACCACCGATCCGAACAGGCGGGCCGTGAGGGCACCGGAGCCGGAATCGCCATTGGTTGTATTGTAACCCCCATAGGTCGATCCCCATGCCGTCCATCGCTGCTGGAACGGCACAGCAACCGGCGCCCTGGGCGGAGCAAACACCGAAGCATAGGCGAGTGCGGTGTCATTAGGGAAACCGGCTGCCGCTTCGTTTGCAAACGCGAGCGCTGTTCCCGATGCAGATTGGATGGCCGCGACCGGAAGATAAGGGTTATTGTCGTTTTGACCAGGATGTAACCCTAACCATATAGCTTGCAATTCGACTAACGCCCAGGAAGCCAGCAGGTCAAAGGGTGTTACGCCCTGTTTATTTGCTGTCCTGTTGGCGCCTAACGTTCGCAAACGGATCGGAGCCAACCAGCAACCCGTGCCCGTCGCTAGGCGTCCTTCGCAGCCACGCGCGCGGCGTCTTCGTTTGCCTCTTCGATTTCACCCGCAATGAAGGCAGGCAAATCCTCGAAAACCTCTTCGATTTCTTTTTGAGGAATACCCTCCGCCTCCGCGGCTTCGAAGCACCGAGATGCCAGCACGATCGCCGTCGCCTTGTCGCCGGCCTTCTGATTTCCGCTGGCCTTGACGTTTTCTGAAACCCAATTTTCAACGAACTCGATCGCGCGCGTACTCATTGTTCGGCCTCCATTCAAGCGAGCGTATAGGAATGCCATGACCGATGCGACTCCCGGAGGGAGGCACACGAGCGCGCCAACGCCTGCGCGTGTTGACACCGGCTGGCGCGCTGCGAAAGTCCCAATGCAATTGACGGCTGATCAGATTGTCTACTGTTGCGCCGATGGCGCCGCGGAAGCGGGCCGTGAAGACTTCTTCGGCGGCCGCTTTTGTGGATTTGCCCGAGACGGATCAGGCTCCAGCGTGACGAAAATCGGTGTGGGATTGAGCACCGGGGCAGGCGCCGTCATGAAGTCGCCTTTGGACATGGTCGAGTGAACGGTTGCCGTTTGCGCCAAGTATCCGTCCAGGACAAAGCTTATGGTGAAATCTCCGGCGGTCCCGATTTGCATCGTGCAGGGGGTACGGCATGTTGCCCCTAGCGAGCTTCGTGCCTCGGCGCCGCCTGGGCTTGATTCGACCAACAATCCCGTGGTCGTTGGCTTCGGGGTAAGCGAATTGAAGCCCGGCACGCTGACGGAACCGCAAGCCGCGAGACCCAAGCAGCAGATGAAAAGGGCGACGGCTTGTTCGGCGGCTTTGGTCATCGCGCCCTCGAGACATGACGAATTCCGCGCATCCGCATGCCGAATCATATAACTGCGCCCCAGTCTCCGATTATCGAGCCTTGTGATGCCTGTCGAGCGCTGCTGATTGCGACGTTACAGCAATCCCGCGCCGGTGCCCGGTCCCGGATCATCGCGTCGATGGCGGGCTCTCCGGCTCTTTCCCTTCCGGTAGGGTGTTGAAGGCCCGCACTTTCGGGAACTTCTCGAAGACTGCCTGCGGTTTGCCGAAGTGATCGGCAAGCAGGACGGCGTGCCGGCGATCCACTGGGAGAGACTGATCGCCTGGTAGTGTCCCACGTTCAGGCCGATCAACAGTCGGCCTGAATTGCGGCCGACATTTTCGATGGAATGGCGTAGCCTGTCGGATGTACGCCACATCGCCCTTGGCGAGCGCCTCGGTCCGGTAGCGGCCGTAGGAGCCGGACAGGGTGTTGTTCCGGGGCGCCGTGAAGCGGCGAGCCCGGAACCCATAACCCCGACCTTCTCCGCACAATTCCCGAAATGTGGTTGTGGATCGGTCCCATTCCGGCAAGATTCGCTCGGTGGTAGAACGACTCGCTCAGTCGTAATACTCGGGAGCAATCTTCCGCTTAATCCCGGATGTGTAATCGTGCTGGATCCACAGCTGCGCGTGGTTCTGTTTCACGAATTCTTCGATCATCTCGCGGCTCTTCGCGGTCTGCTCCTTGCTGGTGTCGAAGGACGGAATTTTCTTGAACGTGATCTCTTCCGGATAGTGATAGAGATCGCCCGACAGCAGGACGTTCCCGGTCTTGGCAAGCTTGAGGAACAGGGACTGGTGCCCGGGCGTATGACCCGGCGTGGACTTGATGACCACGGTGCCGTCGCCGAACACATCATGATCCTCGCCGTTCAGCAGCACCGTCTTGCTATTGGCGAGGCCCTCGAAGAATTTCGGGTCCGGCACGCGGCCTATTGCCGGCGGATTGGCCGGCCGCGGCGCGAGGATCGGGTCCCGGTCGCCCTTCTGCACGATCCAGGTCGAACCGGCGAACAGGCTGGCGTTGGCGACGTGATCGCCATGGTAATGGGAGAGCGCCATATAAGTGATGTTGGCCGGGGTGTAGCCGATCGCGGCGAGTTGCGGGAGCAGCGGGCGATCGACCGTGAAGGCATTCAGCTTCTGGGGCGAGACGCCATCCTTGAAGGCGCTGTCGGGAATTTCGCCGGTATCCCAGATCAGGCTGCCGCGCGGATGGACGATCAGGAAGCAGGGCGTGACCATATTTATGTCGACCATCTCACTCGGCTTCATGCCGAACGCGTCGGCGCTGGTCGGGGTAATTATGCCGCAGTCGATGACATAGAGCCGTAGCGATTGCGGGGCCTGTGGCTTCTGAGGCTGTTGGGCGTTGGCCGACGGGAAACCGAAGGCTACGGACATAGCCGCCGCCATGATGGCAGGCACGATACGAATCGACATCAAATCCTCCCGAACAAGCCCGTTTCTTTGCACGGGCGCCCGCCGCGGCGGCTGCCAGCGGGAACGGTAACCCCGCTGGCTTTTGCCTTCCCGGCGCGGCAAATCTAAGCGATGCGTTGCGTAATGTCAGCCTCATTGTTGTTGACATTGATGCCCGTCAGGCCAGCGCTGCTTTATCGAGGGCCGCAGGACGCAATCGCTTTGTTGCGCTGCTTCGAAGCCACGCTTCCAACAATGTGAGCCGGCCGGCATGTCGGCGCAATAAAGCGATTGGGCCCACGCCAACAGCACCGACACGCCGCCCGCGACTGCGACGCGGGCTTGCACGCGGGTCAAGCCGATCATCTCTGGACCACGATGCGGTCCGCATCAATGCCGATGCTGCGATGGGCTTCGCTGCGCCGGCCGGGTGGCGGTGCTGCGATCTGACGAGTGGCTATTCTTCGTACTTGAAAGAAAGCGCGACCTTGGTCCGAAACGTCAGCACCTTGCCGTCTTTCACCGTCAAATCCATTTTCGTGACTTCAGCGACGCGCAGGTCCCGAATAGACTTCGCAGCGGCTTCGACCGCGCACTTGGCGGCATCCTCCCAGGAAACTTTGCTAACGCCGACAACATCGACGATTCTATAAACGCCGGTCTCCTTATCTTTAGCCATCAATGCCTCCCGAGATGAATTTGTTGCGGCCACCAAGCGGCTCGGGGAATAAAACCAATCGATTGATCCGGCATCAACGAGACGTTTAGGCGCCTGAACAAAACTGTGTGGGATATTGACCTCGATGGCAAGGCAAATCGGCTGAGCGGCCCGACGCCATCAGCACGTAGGGCGCATCAGTAAGCGTAGCGCATTGCGCCGCTCCCAATTCACCCGCGCTGGCGTAGCCTTCGCATCGAAATGGCCGGGTAGGCGAGGATGTTTCCACCCTCGCCCCCCACAGACCCGGACGTGCAGATTTCCCGCATCCGGTTCTTCACGGGAGAGCTTCGCCGCGCTTGGCGTAGTGATGGACAATCCGAGGCTGGGGCAGCGGGTGGCGTTCGAGGAGCGCGTTGAAGCTGTCCCAGGTGAGGACATGCGGGCGCGTTCTGCGGGCCAGCCACTTGCGCCATAGCCGGGCGAGCTGGCGCGCATAGCGGCTGAGTTGCGCGATGTTCCCGGTGATGCCGTAGTAGGCGTAATGGCCTACGAGCTTCGCGGACAGCTTTACGTGCTGATCGCGGACCGGCTGGTGGCGGTTCTTCCGGCACCAGTCGTTGACCGCGACCAGGGCGCGGGCGAGGCGGCTTTTCGCCGTCCGCTGCCGCACCACGTTCTTGCCCTTCTGCGACTTCGCCCAGGCGTGGGTGAAGCCGAGAAAGTCGAACGGCCCGTCTTTGCAGTCCGGATGCGTGCCATCTTGGCGCTCGGGACGGAAGTCGACGAAGCGCGTCTTGTCGGGATGGAGCGTGAGCCCGAACCGAGCAAGGCGCTTCGTCAGCACTTCCATGACCCGTTTGGCGTCGTGGTGGTTCTTGAACGTCATCACGAAGTCATCAGCAAATCGAACCAGCGTACAACAACCCGCCAGGCGCGGTCTCACCTCGGTCTCGAACCAGGTATCCAGCACATGGTGCAGGACAATGTTCGCGAGCATCGGTGAGATCACGCCGCCTTGCGGGGTGCCTTGGGTCGCCAGCCGCAGGGAGCCATCCTCCAAGACCCCTGCGTTGAGCCACTTGTCGATCATCCGTCGGATCACGCCGTCGGTCACGCGCTGGTCGAGGATGGCACGTAGTTCAGAGTGCGGAATTGAATCGAAGTACTTGCGTACGTCAACTTCGATCACCCAGTACTGCCCTTGCCGCGTGATGACACCAAACAGTTCACGCAGCGCCTGATGCGCCGAGCGCCCCGGCCGAAAGCCGTACGAGCAGGGCAGAAAGTCCTGCTCGTAGATGGCCTCCAGCACCATGGCGATCGCACGCTGCGCTATCTTGTCTTCGAAGGTCGGAATGCCGAGCGGCCGCTGCGAACCGTCCGCCTTGGGGATGTAGGTGCGGCGCACCGGCGGCGCGTGATAGCGGCCTGACTTGATGCGCTCCCGAAGGTCCCTAAGATTGGCCTCGAGGTTCGCTTCATAGTCCGCCGCGGTCACTCCGTCGATGCCCGTCGCGCCATCCTTGCGGGTCTGCAGATAGGCCTCCCGCATCCATTCGAAGTCGATAACGTGGTTGAGCGAGTACAGCACCCCTCCCGGCTTTCTCCTCGCCAGTTCGGCTATCCAGTGCCGTTTCGTTAACAGGTTGGCAGGGTCCATCGTCCCTTCCCGTGTGTCCCGTCACTGGTTCTCTCCACGCGACGCCCCCCTTCCCTCCTTCGGGTCCCGGTGAGCCCGGTTCCCCGCTCTCCTCGGTACTATGAGGGCGCTACGACTTCCCATCCGCGCGTCTGCGACCGCTTATTGGTTCGCCGCCGCAGTCCGCGGCTTCCTCCTGTTTTCGTGTCCGCCGCAGCGCTCCCGATAGGCTGGAGGTGCCTTCCAGGCCAGGGCCTTGCTGTGCCGGTTGCCCACATTCCCGGCTGTCGTCCGTGGACGCGAATGGGATCTCTCAGGTCTTCAGGCGATCCATCCCGTGCCTCTGCTGCGTTCCTCGACCCCGGTCGAACCGGCGTGCCCTTGCCGTGACGGTCACGCCGATGCTGCCCCCGCTTTGCGCACAGCGAAGGCTTCGGACGATGGCTGATTTCGGGGCTCACTGGCGCAGCTTCGGCACCTGCTGTCCTACGCTTCATGCTTCGCGTTGCCGCTCACACGCAAGGCTCGCTTCCGGCTGGCCGGCTCGGCCTTTGCCGCGAGGGAGTTGAACCCTCTGGACCGCGACGAGAGGTTTCAGCTTGTATCGACGATCATCCCCCTCTCCTGCTCTCCTGACGCTAGCGCAATGCGCTGCGCTTACTGCGCCCCACGCGTTATCTCAACCACCCTCGCGCTGTCATCTAAAAGTATTACATGGTCCCTGTCTTGATTGATTTTCGCGACAATTCGGTCGCTTTCGGAGCGAAGCTGATATTCAGCGCGCCGCACCTACAGAACTGGATTTATGAGTACGCGCCCTCGTGTAAAAATGGCGTCGCATTCTGCCGTTACGACCTCCATCGACGGCGGCGCCGCTTATCAGCCCTCTTGCCACTTGCCGAGGAAACGATGCGACGAACAGCGATCCGGACCTTGTTCGCGCTTGTGGCGCTTGTTGCCGCAATGGGCGTTGTGGAGCGCGCCCAGGCCGGCCGCGCCACGCTCAACATCGTGATGGTGCTCGACGGCCTGCGGCCTGATGCCATCAGCCCCGAGGAAACCCCGACGCTGTGGCGGCTGCGCCAGGAGGGCGTCAATTTCATCAACAGCCATTCGGTGTTCCCGACCGTGACGCGGGTCAACGCCACCGCGATCGCAACCGGCTCCTACCCGGGCCGCAGCGGCATCGTCGGCAATACGCTTTATGTGCGGGCGGTCGATCCCAATCATGCGTTCGGCAATGACGACCAGGCCAACCTGATGAAGCTCGATCGCGCGACCGGCGGCGGCATGGTGCTGACAAAGACGCTCGGCGAGCTTCTGCAGGAGCGTGGACGGCGGCTCGCCACCGTCAGTTCCGGCTCGTCGGGCGGCGTTCTCCTCACCAATCCGCGCGCCCCGCAGGGCGTCGGCGTACTGATCAACGGCTACTGGGAGCCGGGCGTGCGCGTTGCGTTTCCCGACGCGGCCAATGAGGCGGTGATGCGGCGCTTCGGCGCCGCCCCTGCCAGAGGCGGCGCCGCCGACGCGCAGGACGACGCGGTCGCCTGGACCCAGGGCGTGTTGCGCGACTACGTGCTGCCGGACCTCAAGCCCGACGTGATCATCAACTGGCTCACCGAGCCCGACCACATCCTGCACGCCACCGGGCCGGGCTCACCCCAGGCGCGCGCCGGCATCCGGGCCGATGATGCCGAAGTCGGACTGTTGCTGAAGCGGCTCGAGGCCCTCGGCCTCGCCGCCACCACCAACATCATCGTGATATCCGACCACGGCTTCAGCCACAGCACCTACGGCGTCAACGTGACGGCGGAGCTGATCAAGGCCGGCCTCAAGGCAGGCCCGGATTCCGATGACGTCGTGCTCGCGACCAGCGGCCAGACCGTGCTGCTTCATGTGAAGGATCGCGCCCCCGCGCTCATTCACCGGATCGCGGATTTCCTCAAGGCGCAGGACTGGACCGGCGTGCTGTTCACCGCCGGCCGGCCGAACCCGGACGGTAGCGCGCCGATCGAAGGCATCGAGCCCGGCACGTTTTCGACGGCGCTTGTCCACCTCGATCATCCCGAGCGCGGTCCCGATATCGTCGTGACCTTTCCGTGGACCTCGGCGCCAAACACCTTCGGGGTGCCGGGCACCGATTACACCGACACCCGCGGTGCCACCCGGCCGTTGTCCGGCGGCGCCGGCAATCATGGCGGCATGAGCCCATGGACGGTGCGCAACACCTTCCTGGCATGGGGCGTCGACTTCAAGCGCGGTGTCACCGTGCGCACGCCGGTGAGCAATGTGGACATCACGCCCACGCTCATCGCTCTCCTCGGCCTTGATGGCGATGCGAGCCTGCCGCGCTTCGACGGCCGCGCCATCACGGAGGCGTTTGTCGACGGTCCCGACCCGGAACGGGTGGTGACGATGACGACGACCTACGTCACCGCGACGCCCGAAGGCGCTTATCGCGCGGCAATCCAGGTGAGCGGCGTCGGCGGCGAGCGCTATCTGGACAAGAGCTGGCGGATGAGGTGAGGCGGGCGCGGCGCCAATTTTAGCGCGGCTTTCAATGCTTTTAAATCGTCATCGCCGGGCCCCACAGCAAGCCTAGGGCGCAATCACTTTATTGCGCCGACGTGCCGGCCGCCTCACATTTGACGAGCACTTCGCTTCAGGGCGGCGCAATAAAATGATTGCGCCCTACCGCCCTATTTCCAGCGGCTCGTCGCTTGAGCGTGCAGCGACTCCGGTGGCAGTTGAAGCAATTCCATTCGGACGCCATTCGGATCATAGATGTTAGACAATATGGACTTGGTGCCGCTGCTCGGAGTGATCTGACGCACGTCAGCGCCGCGCGATTTCCACATCGTCGTAGCCTGGACCATGTCATCGACCACCACACCGAAATGGTAGATGCCGGCGGGGCGGTCGGCAGCGATTGTCTGCAACTCGATGAACGTGTCCTTGCTGACCTGGACGTAAACCAGTTGGACCCCGCCTTGGGGGGTCCGGACGCGGAACGCCTCAGGGAAACCCATCACCTTCGTGTAGTACTCGACCGCCTTGTCGAGGTCGGGTACCGCTATTCCCACATGATTGATTCCGACAACCCCCTGGTTGGGGCCTTTATTCTGGGCCACGGACGTTGCCACCAATCCGACCAATGTGCCCGCAACAAATAAAACAAGTCCGCGCATGCCATCCTCCTGTGCCAGTTGTTTGCTCCGAATTCGAATGGTCAGGTTAGCGGACTTGTGCAAGCTTGTCCGCGATGTCGGCGAGGAGAGCTTCGCCATGCCCTCATTCGCTTTCCCGCCGCCTCGGCAAGCGTAGGGCGCCATCGCTTTATTGCGCCGACATGCTGGCCGCCTCACATTTGACGGGCACTTCGCTTCAGAGCGGCGCAATAAAGTGATTGCGCCCTGCGGCCCTGACGCGGACGACAGAACCCGCGCACCCGCCCAGCCATGATAATGAAAAATCCCGATTCCGGCCGCCGCAAGGGTGGCGACCCCGTCACCCGAACCGCGGCCGGAACCCCTGCCCCGTCGCTTCGATGCGCCCGGCGAACGGCGCGCCGACATGACCAGGGAAAACCAGCGCGCCCGTCGAGGCGCAAAGCTCAAGTACCGTCCGGCGGCTCGCGCGCGCCTGCTCGGGGTCGGAATTCTTTGGAAAATTCCAGTGCGGGTAGTACACTTGCAGAAGGTGGTGCAGGACGTCGCCGATGAAGACCGCGCTGGCGCCGCCGATATCGAGCCGGAACACCACGTGGCCGGCCGAGTGGCCGGGCGCCGGCAGGATTTCGAGATGTTCGTTGAGGCGGTGCGGCCCGGTGACGAGATCGGCGCGGCCGCCCTCGACGATCGGCAGCACGCATTCGCGGAAGGTGCCGAACTCGACCGGCTCGGTCTTGTCCGGATCGGCGTCGAGCGCGCGGTAATACTCGAAGTCGGGCTTGGAGATGACGTAGCGGGCGTTCGGAAAAGTCGGCACCCAGCGGCCGTCGCGCAGCTGCGTGTTCCAGCCGACGTGATCATGGTGGAGGTGCGTGCACATCACGTAGTCGATGTCCTGCGGCCGCGCGCCGGCGGCGGCAAGGCGATCGAGATAGGGCGTGTTGAGCATGTTCCAGAACGGCCGCTGCGGCCGCGGTTTGTTGTTGCCGCAACAGCAGTCGATGAGAATTTTCTTGCCGCCGATGTGCATGAGCCAGCTGTGCACGCTGAGCTTGATGAAGCCGGTCGCGGCGTCGAGATGGTTGGGGACGAGCCAACGCGGCATGCTCTGTGCGAATATTTTCCGTGAACTCAGGGAAAATATCGGTGGCCCGGTAGACCGCCAGGTAAGTCTCCTCGATGCGGGTGATGGTCGCCGCGTTGTTGGCGGCCCCTACGGTGAAAGTCGGCATGTTTTTACTTTCAGTTGGCCGCGGCCCCGCGCCGCGGCGTCAGGATCATGTTCCATGCGATCGAACTCTAGCCGCCGAGTTGCTCCATATAGCGCAGCACTTCAGTATGGTTCGCCTTGTCGCCCAGGCTCTGCGCGGCGGCCGCCCATAGCTCGGAGCACAGGTCGGCGAGCGGCGCCGGAATGCCGAGCGCGTGGGCCATGTCGTCCGCGGTGCGCACGTCCTTGGCCATCAGCCGCAGCGGAAATCCGTCGGCGAAAGTTTCCGAAATGATGAACTGCTTGAGCTTGACCTCCGTGGTGTTGTTCTTGCCCGACGACACATTGAGGATGTCGGTCATCAAGCGCGGGATCGAGGCCGAATTTGCGGCCGATCCGCAGCGCCTCGACCGCGGCGATCAGGCCCGCCGACGAGACGTAGTTGTTGAGCGCCTTCATGGCGTGGCCGGAGCCAAGCGCGCCGGTGCGGAAGATCGAGGTACCCATGGCGGCAAGCAGCGCCCCGACACGGTCGATGGTCGCGGCGGCGCCGCCTACCATGATGGCGAGCGTGCCGTTGACGGCGCGCTTGACCCCGCCGGACACCGGCGCATCGATGAATTCGAATCCGGCCGCGATCATCTCCTCACCCAGCGCGCGGGTGCCGATCGGGTCGGACGAACTCATGTCCACCACGATGGCGCCGGGCTTGAGGTTCTCGCGCATGCCGTTCACCGCCTCGCGCACGATCTTGCCGTTCGGCAGCAGCGTGATGACGACGTCGGCGGAAGCAACCGCCGCCGCGACAGCTGTTTCGGTCCGTCCGCCGGCGGCGTCGAAATTCCGGCGCGCCGCATCCGACAGGTCGAAGCCCGCCACTTTGAAGCCCGCCTTGACGAGACAGGCCCCCATCGGAACGCCCATGTTGCCAAGGCCGATGACCGCGATGGCGGCCGGCGGAACGATTGCGGGATTGGCGGTCATGGGGCGATCCTTTCACGGGTTCGGCGCCGATATATCACCTCTGCCTATGACTTGCTTTGCCCTTGGCGCGCGCCCGGAAACAATGGGATGATGGACGATCGCACTCTGGAGCACCGCGCATGGAATTCGGCATCCTGTTCACGTCTCATCCCAACACCGACATCGAGCCCTATCCGCACCGCGACGTTCATGCCCGGGTGACGCGCGAAATCCTGCGCGCGGACGAATTGGGCTTCGATTATGCTTGGCTCGCCGAGCACCACTTCAGCAACGAATACGGCATCATGCCGGACGTGTTCGTCTACGCGGGCTACCTCGCGGCGCTGACGAAGCGCATCAAGATCGGTACCGCGGTGGTGACATTGCCGCTCGCCAACCCGGTTCGGGTCGCGGAGAACGCCGCGTTCGTCGATATCCTCAGCGGCGGCCGCTTCGTGCTCGGGCTCGGTTCCGGCTACCGCAAATATGAATTCGACGGCTTCGGCGCCGATTTCGAGGCCCGCCGCGACATCCAGGAGGAAGCGCTGCCGCTGCTCATGGAGCTGTTGGCAAAGAAACGCACCGCCCATCGCGGCAAGCATTTCAGCTTCAAGGTCGATGGCGCCTACGAGCTGTTTCCTCACGCCTTCCAAGAGCCGCATCCGCCGGTGTTTCTCGCCGGCGCCACCGAGCGCTCCATCGGGGTGGCGGGCCGGATGGGCTTCGGCCTGATGCTGTCGAGTTGGACGCCGTTCGCCGAGCTTGCCCGCCAGTCCGCCGCATACCGCGCCCATCTGGAGGACACGCCGGCGGCGCTCCGCGCAAATCCGGCGCGCGGCCATGTCGACATTGCCCGCCTCGTCTATGTGGCCGAGACCGACGCCGCCGCGCGGCGCGACAGCGAGCCCGGCATCCTGCGCCACCTCAGCCATTTCTCCAGCGGCCACACCTCGGGCTATCTCGGCACCGTGCAGGAGAAGACCGTCGGCAACCGCAGCGGTTACGATGCGTTGGCCCACGACATCATCCTCCACGGCTCGCCGGCGACGGTCGCGGACAAGATCGCGACTTTGCGCGACACGACCGGCGCCAGCTCGATCATGCTGCACTACCCGCCTTGGTATGGAATTGAAAAGGCGCTGGCCTCCCTGGAGCTGTTCGCGAAGGAGGTGGCGCCTAAGCTCAAGGCCAGTGCGCCGGCGCGGCTTCGGGCGTGAGCCCCTTGGGGCGAAGCGATACCGATCACATACCACTCCGCACCGTGTGCCACGGCGGATTGCGGTTGGCATGCCGCAACGGTTAGATGCCGGCGATACCGTAAGGCAACCCTGGACTTCGCATGCACCGCATCATGATCTCGTATCGCCGCATCGACTCCCAGGCGATCGCGGGACGCGTGTTCGATCGGCTGGTGGCGCGTTACGGCAATGACGCGGTGTTCATGGATATCGAGGGCATTTCCCTCGGGGTCGATTTCCGCACCAAGATCACGAGCGCGCTCCAGCAGAGCGACGTCGTGATCGCGATCGTCGGCCCACAATGGCTGGGGCGACAGGGGACCGGCGGCGCCCGGATCATGGATGCGGCGGACCCGGTCAGGATCGAAATCGAAACGGCGCTCGAGCGCAAGGCGGTCATCATTCCGGTGCTGGTGGACAGGGCCAAGATGCCGCAAGAGGCGGAACTGCCGACGAGCCTCGGCCAATTCGCCTATCTGAACGCCATGCAGCTCGATGCCGGCCAGGATTTCAACAATCACGTTAATCGCCTGATCGCCGCCACCGACGCCGTGCTCGGAATCGCCCCCGCGCCCTCGGCTGTCGTCACTGGCGCGCCCGGCCCGCAGCCGGCAGCGGCATGGCAGATATTGCTCGGCTACGCGACGGTGCCCACCGTCGTCATCGTGGTCATGAATTATCTCGTCTTGTACAAAACCAAGCTCGATAACGGCTATCTGGAGTTCGTCGCTATCGCGGTGCCGCTCGTCGCCGGCTTCCTGTTGTCACGGCACGCCCGCCGCGGTCTCGCCACCGCATCCGTGATCGGCGCGACGACTGGCGTCGCCGCGGTGCTCTGCACGCTCGTTATCGTGGGCGCGCTTGACGGGACCAACATCATCCCTTCGTCATCGGTCGAATGGACAGAGTCGCTCGAACAGGCCGCCAGCATTGCTCTTGCGACCATCGTGGGGAACGCCCTCGCCCGCGCGGTCCCCCGCGGACGCGCCGCGGTCCGCCGGCCTTGATCGTCAAACCGGCTCGCAGCTATTTCGCGATCTTCACCGTGAAGGTGTCCGACCCGCGGTGGGCCGCGCTGTCCTTGACGGCCACCCTGATGTAGTGGGTACCGGGCGGGATTTCAGCGCCGCGCACTTCGATGCCCTGCGGGGTTATGAGATTTTCCACCCGTTGGGTTAGATCGATCGGATCTTTTTTCATGTAGGTCACCACGACGGATTGCGGATCGATGGTGGTGCCTCCGTGGGGCTCGAACTTGATCACAAGATTGACCGGCGACCTGAGGAAGCCGGTCTCCGGCAACGGCGAAACAACCGTCACGGTCGGACCTCGGGTCACGCCACGCAATCCGACTTCGAGCGCCGCGGTAGGAGAATTGGGCTTCGCTGCCTCAGCCGGGGAAATGAGCTCCAAGGCCGCCGAAGCACCGCTGGCAGCCACGAGCGCCATGCCGCCGAGCGCCACGGCACACACTGTCGTTGCAATCATGTTCTGCATGTTCGATCTCATTTCCGCGCCGGAAAACGCGGGGTCTGAAGGCCGCATCGCCACGACTATATGGAAAAGCGCCACACAAAATCAACGTCGGGCGGCCCCGACCGCTGGTCCGCACGTCCGCCAGCGAGCGGATTAACAAGGTGTAATCCGCCGCTTGGCCGCAGCAGGTCGCGTCTACCCGGGCGCCATCGCCGAACCCTCGACCACGCCGCGCTCGATGCGGAAGGCGCGCGACAGCAGGTCGGCGACGTGGACCTCGTTCGATTCCGCGATCAGAATCGAACGCCCCTCGCCTTTCAGGGTCGCCAATACCTCGCCGAGCCGGCGCGCCAGCGCAGGCGCGAGGCCCTCGAACGGCTCGTCGAGGAGAAGAAGCCGGCGGCCGGCCATGAGCGCGCGGGCGAGCGCCACCATCTTCTGCTGGCCGCCGGACAGTTCCAGCGAGCGGCGGTCGCGGAGCACGGCGACCTCCGGCATGATGGAGAAGATCCAATCCAGCCGCTTGGAACCATCATCCGCCGCTGTCGTCCAGCTTGGGAGGAGGATGTTTTGCTCGACCGTGAAGGCGGGCACCAGCCGCCGATCTTCCGGCATGTAGCCGATGCCCAGCCCGGCGCGGACGTGGGGCGGTCGCGCCAACAGGTCGACGTCGCCCAGCATGACACTGCCGGTTGCCGGGATCGCGCCCATGACGGCGCGTAACAGAGTGGTCTTGCCGGCGCCGTTGCGGCCGATCAGGCCGCACATTTCGCCGGCTTCAACTGCGAGCGAGGCGCCGCGGATGATCGGCACCGGCCCGATCGCGACCTTGAGGTCCGCGACCCTAAGCATGGCGGCGGCCGCCGGATCCGGCGCTGGCACTTGTGCCGCTGATGAGGGTCTGAACCTGCGGGTCAGCAAGCGCCTCGCCGGGTGGGCCATCGGCGATTACGGTGCCGTCGTAGAAAGCGAGCACCCTATCGGCGAAGCGTGCCACGATCTCCATGTCGTGCTCGACGAACAGACACGGTCAGATTCCCGGCTCTTGAGCGCCGACATCACGATGTCCATGACGCCGAATTTCTCCTCGATGGAGATGCCGCTGGTGGGTTCGTCGAGCAGCAGTACGCGCGGCGCGCCGACCACCGCCATGGCGATATCGAGGAGCTTGCGCACCCCCTGGGGCAGCGTCGCCGCGCGGATGTCGGCATAGCGGGCAATGCCGAACAGCTCCAAGGTATCTGCTGCCTTGGCACGGGTCTCAGGCCGGTCGAGCGGCGCGAAGGACACGCGCGATACACCGCCACCACCGGCAGCGACCGCCGCTGCGGCGCGCATGTTCTCGGCAACCGTAAGGGAGGGGAAAATCTGCGCGATCTGGAACGAGCGCGACACGCCGAGCCGCGTGATCTCGCGGGACGGGCGCCCGGTAATGTCTCGGTCTTCGAAACGGATGGTGCCGGAGGTCGGCCGCAGATGACCGGTGATCATGTTGATGAACGTAGTCTTGCCGGCGCCGTTCGCCCCGATGATGCCGACGGTCTGCAGCCGCGGAACCTCGAGCGTTATGTCGCGCGCGGCGACGAACGAGCCGAAACTCTTGCCGAGACCGCGCACCGAAAGGCTTGCCGTCATTTGCTTCGGCCTCCGGGGCCCTGCGCAGGCGCGGAACACAGAGCCGAGGCCTTCGGGAAGGAACAAAATCGTCAGCAGCAACGCGATGCCGAGCGTCATCTGCCAGGTATCGGGAAGCAGATCGAGCGCGATGGAGCGCACCAGTTCGAACAAGAACGAGCCCGACGAACGCCGCAGCGACCGAACCGGCGCCCGCAAGAATGGTGACGAACACGAAGCCGCCCGACGTCGTCCAATACGCCATGTTGGGGTCGACGTGGCCGACCGCAAGCGCGGCGAGCGCGCCGCCGATCCCGGCAAGAATGCCCGAAATGACGAGTTCGAGATGAATGAACCGATCGACCGAAACGCCCAAGAATTCCAGGCGTATTTCGTTGTCCCGTGCCGGCACCGCGAGCTTGCCGGCAACCGTGTCGAAAAACAGCGTGACCAGAAAGGCCGCGGCGGCAGAGAACCCGAGCACCAGCCAGAACATGCGCAAGGTTGAGCGCTTGGCCCTGCGGCCTTAGCCCCAAAAAAGCTCCCGGCTTCGACGTGAAAGCCGTCAGTCGAGCCTAGCGCCTCGGTCTTCACCAGCACGCCGTAGAGGATCATCGACATGGCGAGGCTCAGCATCGCGAAAAAGATTTCGCGATAGCGGGCAAGCAGAAAGCCGATCAGAAACGCAACGATGCCGGCGCAGGCCGCGCCTGCAACACCACCAGGAAGACGTCGCGCACGGGAGTGAAACGGCCGATCAGCGCCACGGCGTAGGCCCCGATGGCATAGAACAAGGCCTGCCCGAACGGGACGAGGCCGGTCCGCCACAAAATGACGAGGCCGAGCACCACCAGCGCGTTGGCGAACGCGATGGTAGCGAGGGACACGAGCCATGGTGGCAAGATCGGCGCCACCGCCGCGACGGCGAGGAAGGCCAAGGCACCGAGCGACGATGCGCCACCGCATCTTCAGATCTTTCGCGGTCTCGCCTGGGAGATCAGGCCATAGGGTCGGAACACCAGCACCAACGCCATCACGGCATAAATCACGAACAGTTCGATCTGGGGAAACAGATGGACTGCGGCGGCGCGGCACAGTCCGACAATCAGCGCGCCGATCATCGCGCCTTCCACCGATCCCATTCCGCCGGTGGCCACGACCGCGAAGGCGAGCACGATGACCTCGACGCCGATGCCCGGAGTCACCGAAATCTTTGGCGCCATCATGGCGCCACCCAACGCGCCCAGCATCGCACCGATGACGAAGGTCACGGTATAGATCACCCTGACATTGATGCCGAACGCGGCCGCCGTCTCGCGATCGAAGATCACGACCGTCAAGAGCCGCCCGTAACGGGTATGGTTGAGCGCCCAGTAGCCGCCGGCAGCCACCAGCGCCGCGATGGCAACGAGGCCGATGTCGTAATTGGACAAGATGAGGTCGCCGAACTCAACGTTGCCGGCCGCCACCATGGGCTGGTAGGCCGGATAGGAAGCTTGGCCCCAGATCAAGGTGACGGCGTCCTCCAGAATGAGGAACACCGCATAGGTGACGAGAACGATCACGATCTCGTCGCGACCATAAACCATGCGCAGGATCCCGCGCTCCAGCACGATGCCCAGCACCGCGCCGATCGCCAAAGCAAACAGGATCATGAAGAGGAACCCGGCCGCATCCGGTAGCCCGTGATTCACGTAAATTCCGACCGCGGTCGCCGCCCCGAAGGCGCCGAAGGCATAGAACGATCCGTGGGTCACGTTGAGGATTTTCATCACGCCGAAAATCAGCGAGAGCCCCGCCGCGACCAGGAATAGATAGGCCGCGTAGACGAGGCCGTCAGTCACGATCGCGAAAGCAGTCAGCACGGGGTGAGCGCTCTCCTAAAGGACCACACCTGCTTCCCCTCACCACCATCCCGGCAACGAAGGAGCGCCGCCGCCGCTCAGTTGCACTTTGCGCCCTTCATGCCTTCCTTGATCCAGTCGTCGGCGCTGATGTCGGCCGGCGGGTTCACGCATTCGGCCGGGAAGCGCATGACGTCGACGACTTCGGGCGTCTTGGTCTGCCTGTTGAACTTGAACGTGCCATAGGCGGTTTCCTGGATACCCTGATGGCCGTTCCCGTTGGCGAGCTTCACATGGCCGCTCGGGGCATCGTACTCGATGCCCTCGAACGCGGTGATGACGTCCTCGGTGGTCGGCCTCGCACCGCCCTTGGCGGCCTCCGCCTTCTCCCACGCAACCTTGAGGCCGAGCACCGCCACCGCCATCTGGTAGGCCGGAAAGGTCGGCGGCATGCCATAGCGATCGAGATAGGCCTTGTGGAACCAGGCGTTCAGCGCGTTATCTGGAGCGAACGGCCCGTTCGGGCCGCGGGCACCCACAATGGTGCCATCGGCGATCTTGTCGCGCAGGCGCCACATCGACGCCTCGAGCGTGGAGGCCACGATCGGCATCCGCTTGGACAGGCCGCGTGCGTCGCTCTGATACACGAAACTCTCAAGGTCGCCGTCCCAGAAGCTGGTGTGCACCGCCTGGGACTGGGAAATCAGGAGCGTCGAGATTTCGGCGCCATACTCGCCGGCGAACAGTTTCGGAAACAATTCCTTATCGACCTTGGCCTTGGGGGCCAGCACCGTCATGGTGCTTTCGAAGTCGCGCCAGGAGTCCTGTCCGAAGGCATAGTTCTGATTGATGCCGGAATAGAAGTTGATATTCTTGTTCTTGGCGAGGAGATAGCGCGCGGCCCCGATGCCGTCCATTGTGGCGGTAGGTGACGGCCGGAACACGTAATGGCGCGGTTTCTCCTCGAAGATGCGCGGCGTGCCGCAGTCGAAATACACCGTCAGGGCCTTGAGCTCCTCGGCGACCGGCGTGACGGCAAGGCAGCTTCCCGACGAAATGTAGCCCACCACGGCGTCGACCTGGTCGCGCTGCACCAGGTTGCGGAATTCGGTGACGACCTGGGCAGTCGAGCCGGCTTCGTCCACATACTTGGGCTCGATCTTGGCGCCGCCGAGCCCGACGGTGGCATAGGGTGCAGGGGCGGTCCCGGAATTGAGCGCGTCGATCAAGATCTCGGCGCCATTACGCCCCGGCACACCAAACGGGCTTGCGGCCGGCCCGCTCAGAAACGACACTATGCCGAGCTTGATCGGCGCCTGCTGGGCGTCGGCAGCCATCACCGAGGCGAACGTAAAGACGACGCCGGCTGCGAGCGCGCGGCAATCGAGAAATCGGGTGCGACGGTGCATGATCTTTTCCTCCCCTTTTCCGCGGTTCGCAGCAATCTCGGCAGGTTGAAATCCCGCGTCACGAAATCGTAGCACGGCAAACGCGACTTGTCCGGGGCGCCGAAAATGGGCATCCTGCCGGCCGAAAACTCGGCTCGGCGGAACACCTCGTCCGCATTACTAACGTCGCGTTGCAGGCCGACCAACGTGCGCGATGAAACATCAGCCGGCCGTACGGAGGAAGTCACATGCGCAAGTCAATTCTTACGGCGGTTGCCGCCGTGGCACTCGTCGCGGGCGGAGCGATGATCGGTTCGATGCAGAAACGCGATGCTGCGTTTGATGGCCTGCTGAGCACACTGGCGGCCGCCCAGGCCGGCGGCGTCTACGTCAATGCGGTCGATCTCGTCATCATCCCGGACCAGATGACGAAATTCGTCGAGGCGATCAAGGAGAACGGCGCCAACGCCGTCAAGGAGCCAGGGTGCCGCGAGTTCAACATCACGGTGCTGGCAAATCGGCCGAACCACGTCTTCCTCTACGAGGTCTACGACAACGAGGCCGCACTGGCGACCCATCGCACCACCGAACATTTCAAGAAATTCATGGCCACCACCGCCAACATGGTAGCCGACCGCAATGTCAGAGCCATGTCGGTGATCGCGTTCAATTCCAAGGGGCACGACTGATCGCCGATTGCGGTCACGGCGCGATGGCGGCGTGACGGCCGTACCAAAAACCCGTCCGGTTAGGCGGCCGGACGGGCCCGCTCACACCCCTTCGACCGGATGCTCAGCGAGTGGTGCACCGCGCGGCTCCTGGGACGCCAGCGCGTCCAGCGCCAGCTTCGGCGCCACCGGCAGCCGGATCGTGAATGTCGATCCGTTGCCCTCCTGGCTCGCGACGGCGATGTCGCCCCCGTGCAGGTCGACCACCATCTTCACAAGGTTGAGCCCGACCCCGGTGCCGACGATCCCGGAGACGTTGCGTCCGCGGAAATAGCGCTCGAACAGGTGCCCGATATCCTCCGGCGGAATGCCGATGCCGGTGTCCTCGACCGCAACTACGAGATCCTGTCGGTCGAGCTTGATATCGATGCGGGCAACGATCTTCACGACGCCGCCGCCGGGCGAATATTTGATGGCGTTGGAGAGGAGATTGTCGAACACCTGGGACAGCAGCTTGGGATCGCCCACCACGGGCAGCTTGCGGGCGCCGAACTCCTCCACGATCCGCATGCCGGGCGAAATCTCGCGATGCAGCTGGCAGATGTCATGGACGATCTCCCGCAGGTCGATCCGCTCGGGATGGAAGTAGAGCCCGGCGCCGCTTTCGACGAGGCGCGTCGAGGTCAGAAGGTTGTCGATCAGGTGGGTCATGCGCAAAACCGCGGTCCGGATCTTGCCGGCGCGCCCGCTGATCTCTTCCGAGCCGGCGCTGTCGGCGATGCGGTCGGCAAACTTGATGAGACGCCCGGCGTGACCGTCGATTATGGTGAGCGGCGTGCGGAATTCATGGGAGGCCATCGACACGAAATTGCGCTGAAGCTGCGTCAGGCGCCGTTCGGCGGTGAGCTTCTCCTCGAGCATCGATGCCTGCTGGGCGAGCCCGCGCTGAGTCACCATCAGCTCAATGGCGTTGTTGCGGAACACCACGGCGGCGCGGGCCATTTCGCCGATCTCGTCCTTGCGCTCGGTGCCGCGAATCTCGATGTCGGTGTCGTTGGCGGCGAGGCGGTGCATGTAGCCGGCAAGCCGCAGCAGCGGCTTGGAGATCGAGCGGCCGATATAGAGCAGCGCTGCCACCACCAGCACGCCTGCAAACGCCATGGCGATGCCGATTAGCCATATCGCCTGGCGGTAGGCGATCGCAACCCGGCTCGAGGCGTCGAACGCTTTGTCGACGACATGCTTGGTGAGTTGCCCGAGCGCGTCGCTCGCCGAATTGTAGGCGGATCGCGACGTCGTCATATACATGGCGACGGCCTCGGGCTTGCGGCTGTTGCGGTCGAGTTCCAGCATCTGGTTGACGACCTTGCGGTAGTCGTTCCAACGCTCGCGGAACTGGACGTAGTAGCCGCGCTCGTCGGGGTCGTGGCGGATCAGTTCGTAGCTCGCCTGCGCCTGGGAAATGGTACGGTCGAGATCGACCATTTCGTGCTCAATCGCCTCGCTCTCGGCCGCGTCCGGCGACAGCAGCATGTTGCCCTCGGCGGCGCGGAAATCGGAGGTATAATTGTTGAGGTCGCCGAGCACACGGGTATTCGGCAGCCACAGGTCGGCGATGTCGGCGGACACCTTGTTGAAGTCGCGCAGCCGCGCAATGCTCAGCATGCCGAGGAAAAAAATCAGCAAAAAGAAAAAGATGAACACCAGCGAGAGGTGAAATCGAATCGAGCGGGGTTGCCTCATGGTAGCCGACCCTGATGGCACAATCGTCGCGCCGGGTACCGAATCCCTTGTCCAACATAGGTCCCTGGCGACGCGGGGGAAACCATCTTATGACATTTTTCCTCATTTCACGGGCAAAAATATCCTAATGTTACGCCCGCCGCCGCCGGACCCGCTTGCGGCCGCGAGATGATTGATCGAACGGACAGCCGAATAGCCGCCGATGCCTGAATCGCGCAAGAAAATCCTCTGTATCGAAGACGACCGCGAAACCGCCGCCCTGATCGCAGAGGAACTCGTGGAACGGGGCTACGAGGTCCAGGTCGCCCACGACGGCCGGGAAGGCTTCGCGGCGATCCTCAGGACCACGCCCGACCTCGTGCTGTCCGACATCAGTATGCCGGTCATGTCCGGCTTCGAGTTGCTGGAGCGCCTGACTGCGCTGTCCCCCCGGTTCGGCAACATGCCGTTCGTGTTCCTGACGGCGCTGACCGACCGCGACAACGAACTCAAAGGCCGGCACCTCGGGGCCGATGACTACGTCACCAAGCCGATCGACTTCGACGTCCTCGACACCATCATCGGGGCGCGGATCGCGGGCGTCGCCCGCAACGAGATATGGCCGAAGCTCGTCGATCTGAACGATCGCGAGGTTGAAACCCTCACCTGGGCAGCGCGCGGCAAGACCTCCGCGGAGATCGCGCAAATCCTCGACCTTTCCAAGCGGACGGTCGATTTTCATATCGACAATGCCCGGGTCAAGCTCGGCGCCGCAACCCGCGTCGAAGCAGCCATCAAGGCCGCGACCGGCCGGCTGATCGAGCCGTGACGCGCCTTCCCGCGGTGCTAGAACCGCGGCCGGAATGAGGTTCCGTTGACGCCGGTGTTCAATTTGGCGGGCCCGCCAACGGTACCGGACGTGACGTGACCCATGCCGGTGCCGTTCACGCCGGTGGTGTGCATCGGGGGGATCGTGTTCGCATGAAAGGTCGGCGGATGGAACGTGGTTCCGCCAACGCCGGTGCCCGCCGTTCCGGTCATCGCCTGGTGCATGAAGCCCGGCCCATGGTGGACTGAACCGTTGCCGGAATTGCCTGTCCCGACTGTAGTGCCGATGGCGTTTCGGTTGAGCCCGATGCCGCTACCAGCGCCTAGCCCCGGGTGGACGCTTGTGTTGAGCACTGTCGAGGAACCAGGCAGCGCCTTCTTTTTCGCCGCGAGGAGGATCAACACCTTCCGCTCGGCACGGCGGCGCAGATTGCCGTAACCATTGTCCGGGGTGACGAGATCGATGCCGTGATCCGCCGCGCCGCCAGTCGTGCCTCCGAGGTTCCCTCCGGAGTTCCCTCCCTTGGCTCCGGCGGTGAACGTCGTCGCACCGGGATGGCCGCTGTCTCGACCGCTATTTTGGGCACCGCTGCGATCATCATTTTGGCCGCCCTTGCCGCCGTCACCGCCGCCGTCTTTTCCACCCTGGCCGCTTCCCTTGCCCGGCATGTCGGCGTCGTGCTGAGCGCCCGACCCGGCGCCCGAAGCACCGTTGCCGCTGCCCTCTTCGGCGGCAAAAGCCGTGGTCGTCGCAAGGGCGCCGAGGAGAGCCGCGGCGCACAGCGTGCCCGCCATCCAACCGAGCGCTCGGGCGGAGCTTTCGTTGCCGGTCCTGACGTTGTTCATGATTCTCTCCATGCCACCGCGCCAAGCGCGCGATCGCTGCTCAGACTTCGGCAAGGTCCTGTTCGTCTTCATGCATGACCGGCGCGGGCTCCTCCCGCCAATCCAGGAACAGCGTCTGCAGCGCCGGCACAACCACCAGCATGATGACGGGTCCGACGAGCATGCCGCCGACCACCACGGTCGCCAGCGGCTTTTGCACCTGGCTGCCGATACCGCTCGACATCGCCGCCGGCAACAGGCCGATGCAGGCCGACAACGCCGTCATCAGCAAGGGCCGCATCCGCTGCTCGGCGGCATGATACATGGCCGCGATCGTGCCCATGCCGCCACGACGCGTCTGGTTGTAATACGTGATGATCAGGATGCCGTTCATGACCGAGACACCGAACAACGACACGAAGCCGATCGCGGCCGAAATGCTGAAGTCGAGCCCGGTGATGAACAGCGCGATCACGCCGCCCGCGATGGAGAACGGAATTCCGGCCAGAGCAAGCAGACTGTCGCGCAGCGAGTTGAACAGGCCATAGAGCAGCACCAGGATCATAACGAGGCTGATCGGCACCACCACCTCGAGCCGCGCCTTCGCCTGCTGCAGCTCCTCGAACTCCCCGGCCCATTCGATGCGGTAGCCGTTAGGCAGCGTTACGTTATGGGCGATCCGCTCTTGGGCCTCGGCGACGGTACCGCCGAGGTCGCGGCCGCGCACGCTGAACTTGATCGGGATGAAGCGCGCGTTGCGCTCATGGAAGATGTAGGAGGCACCGGTATCGATCGAAATGGTGGCGATCTCGCTCAGCGGAATATAGGCGTTGGCACCGCTGGGAGTCGCATATCCGACCTTGATATTGCGAACCGAGTTCGACCGCGGCACGTTGCTCGGGCGGGAGCCTTACGGTCACGTTGAACTGACGGTCGCCCTCCAATTGCGTCGTGGCCACGGTCCCGCCCAGCGCGGCTTGAACGACGGTATTGACGTCGCCGGTGTTGAGGCCGTAGCGCGCGGCCTTATCGCGATCGACCTTGATGTTGAGGTTCGGCTGGCCGAGTACCCGGAAAATGCCGAGGTCGGCCACCCCCCTGATCTGGTCCATCTCATGCATTACGACGTCGGCGATCTGCTCGAGCTTGGCGAGATCGGGACCAACGATCTTGACGGAATTTGCCCCTTTGACCCCGGACAGGCCCTCCTCGATGTTGTCCTGGATATATTGCGAGAAATTGAAGCCGATGCCGGTGAACTCCTTGCTGAATTCCGACTGCAGGTCCTCGACCAGCTTCTCCTTGGTCATGCCGGACGTCCATTCATCGAACGGCTTCAGCGGCACGAAGAACTCGGCATTGAAGAAGCCGGAGGCATCGCTGCCATTGTCCGGCCGGCCGTGCTGGGAAACGACCGTGATGACCTCCGGATGGCCGAGCAGAATCTCGCGCATCTTGTTCACGGCCGGCATGGCGGCCTCAAGCGATATGGTGGGCGGCATCGAGGCACGAATCCACAGATTGCCTTCCTCGAGGGCCGGCAGGAATTCGGTGCCGAGCCGCGGGATCAGCAATCCGGTGACAACCAGAAATGCGACGCCGAGCGCGACGCAAATCCTACGATGGGTCAGGGACCAATTCAGTGCCGGCGAATAGACGTAGCGTAGGCCGCGCACCACGATGGTCTCGACCTCCTCGATATGCGCCGGCAACAGGAAGGATGCGAGCACCGGCGTGATCGTGAATGTGGCGAGCAGCGCGCCCGCCATGGCGAAGCCGTAGGTCCGCGCCATCGGATTGAAAATCTGGCCCTCGACGCCCTGCATGGTGAACAACGGTACGAAGGCCGCAACCGTGATGGCGGCGGAGAAGAACACGGCCGTGTCGACCTCAAGCACGCTGATCAGGATCAGGCGTAAGCGCTCGGTCCAGATATTGCCGTCCCCACCGGCTGTCGCCTTGGTGGGATCCGTACCCCAACGTTCCTCCGCAAGATGGTCGAGGAGCGTCTGCCTCATCTCCGGACTGCCCTGGCAATTGCGGAACACGTTCTCGACCACGATCACTGCCGAAATCCACGATGATGCCGAAATCGACCGCGCCGAGCGACAGCAGATTGGCATCCTCGCCGAGCATCACCAGAATGATGATGCTGAAGAACAGCGCAAACGGGATGTTAACGCCGACGATGATGGCGCTGCGCAGATCGCCCAGGAACACCCATTGGATGATGAACACCAGGATGCAGCCGAAGATGAGATTGTGCAGTACCGTGTGGGTGGTGACGTTCACCAGCGTGGAGCGGTCATAGAACGGAACCACCTTCACGCCGGGTGGCAATGAGCCGTCCTTGTTTATTTTTTCGATTTCCGCCTCGATACGAGGCACCACGTCGTTGGTGTGCAGCGTCCGGTTCATCACCAAGATCGCCGCCACCACGTCCTCTTCCTTGTCGCGTCCAGCCTTGCCGAGCCTTGGCACATTGCCGACATAGACCTTGGCCACGTCCTTGACCTGGACCGGCACGCCGTTCACTTGCGTGAGCGAAATGTTCTCGATGTCGTTGACCTTGTAGCCCTGGGTCAGATCCGTGGTGCCGCCACTATCGATCAGCCCGACGCCGCGGACGTTGACGGATTGCTGGCCCATATTGATGGTGCGGCCGCCGACATTGACGTTGGCGTTGCCGATCGCGGCGATGACCTGGGGTATGGTGATGCTGTAGGCGTCGAGCTTGTGAAGATCGACCTCGACTTCGTATTCCTTGGTGGTCCCGCCCCAGGTGTTGACCTGGACGACGCCCGGAACAGTCAGGAAGCGGCGCTGCAACACCCAATCCTGGATTGTGCGCAGGTTGGTAAGCCCGAAGTGCGGCGGTCCCACCACTTGATAGCGATAGACCTCGCCGACCAGGCTCGAGGCCTGGATCTGCGGCGAAATATTATTCGGCAGATTGACGTTCTGCTGCAGGCTCAGCGCCGCCTGGGTGACGGCGAAATAATAGTCGATGCCGTAGCGGAAGGTAACGCGGACGAAGGACAGGCCGTAGAACGAGGTTGAGCGGATGATGTCGACGCCGGGGGTCGGCGACAGACCGACCTCCATCGGGATCGTGTAATAGCGCTCCATCTCCTCGGCGGACTGGCCCGAGGCCTGGGCGGTGATTTCCAGGATGACCGGGGCTGGATTTGGATAGGCCTCGATGTTCAACTTCAGGAACGCGACGATGCCGGCGCCAACGAATACCAGGAGGCACAGCAGAATGATCGGACGACGGCTTAGTCCGAATACAACCAGCCCCTTGAGCACGGATGACTTCTCCTATTGATCCCGGATGCACGACCGGTGGTACCGCCGGCGCTGGCCGGCGCGGCGTCGGCATCGGCGCGCTCGGCGGATGACTAGCGCGCCGCGATGGTCACGGCGTTGCTCAAGAACAATGCGCCTTCAGTCGCAACCAACTCTCCGGGCTGCAAGCCCTCGAGAATCTGGTTGAAGCCGTCGCGCTGGAGGCCGGTTTTCACGACCCGCTTGGTAAATCGGCGGCGATCAGCGGTCACCCACGCCGTCATGGTGCCATCGCCTTCCCGCACCACGCCATCGAGCGGAACAGCGACCGAGCGTACCGGATCACCGGTGCGGATGATGAAATTGGCGAACATGCCCGAGCGCAACTCGTGTTTGGGGTCGTCGATTTCGGAGCGCACCAGGACCCGGCGGGTATTCGGATCGACGGTCGATCCGATGGTTGAAATCCTTCCCGTGAACACCCGGTTCGGGTAGGCCATGACGCTCACCTTGACCTCTTGGCCGAGGTTGAAAGCCGGGCTGTCGCTCTCGGCGACATTGGCCAGCATCCACATGGTCGAGAGGTCCGCCACCGTGAAGGGCGCCGGCGGATTGCCGGGCTGGACGAGAAGACCCGGCGCGGCGTTGCGGGCCGTGATCCGGCCGGAAATCGGGCTGGCCACGATCAAGGTGGGATCGGCCCGGCGTTCCTTTATGATCATGTCGATGTCGGCATCGGTCTTGCCGAAAATGCGCACCGCGTCCCGCGCTGCCCGCAACGCTCCTTCGGCGGTCTGCTGATCGGAAATCGCCTGTTCCAGGTCCTTCTGCGAGATCGCCCGGGTCTCATAGAGTTGCTTGAGGCGCATCAAGTTGCGGCTGGTCAGTTCCAGCACGCCCGCCGCGGCAATCAGGTTCGAAATCGGCCTGCAGCAAGTCGGGGCTGTCGATGGTGAACAGGGTCTCGCCCTTCTTCACCTCGTCGCCGACCTTGGCGAACAGGCCCACGATCCTGCCCTGGTAGGGCGTGAAGACCTGGGTCAGCAGTTCCTCGTTGAAGTCGATGCTGCCGACCGCGGCCTTCTCGATCGGGAACTCGCGCTCCGCGGCGGTCTCGACCCTGACGGATTTCAATTGCGTATCCGACAGTTCGACGCTGTCGGGCGCGCCGGCGGCCGGACCGTTGGCTTTGTCGGAGGTTTCCGGCGCTGCCTTGGCGACGGAAGCACCCAAGGCGTCCTTCGGCGGATGGAAATACCCGACCGCCAGGTAAATGCCCGCAACGAAACTCAAAAGCGCGGCGATGATCGCCGCGCGCAGGGTAATGGTGCGCTTTTCGGTCGTCATGAGAATGACCCGGAGTCAAAAAATCGTTCAAGGCCTTCTCAGCCCTCCCCCAGCTTTGCACTGCAACAAATCCCCGGTCTACTGTGACAAGTCGCAGTATCCCCGTTGGGGGTCCGTTTCATAGCATTTAACTCTGTTAACGATAAAGTGCTCCCGCGCTGGGGAGCGCCTCCCCAACTCGTTTGGAAAATGGCTTATGCTGGTGAAGCGTCTTCCCGCCGTCGCCGCATTGTTCGGTGCAACGATGCTGGTATCGGGCTGCGCCGTGGGGCCGGATTTCAGCGTGCCCGCCGCCCCGGAGGTGGGGCGCTACACGCGGGAGCCCCTGGCGCCGCGCACCAGTTCCACGGATGTCAAATTCGGTCAGTCGCAGCACTTCGCGAACGGCCGGGATGTCGCGGCGGAGTGGTGGCGGCTATACCGCTCGCCGGCGCTCGATACGCTGGTGCGCAAAGCCGTCGAGGCCAATCCCAACCTGCAGTCGACGATGGCGGCGCTGCGGGCCGCCAAGGAAACCGTCTACGCCCAGCAGGGTAAATATTTTCCGGTGGTGGAGGCCAACTTCAATCCATCGCGCCAGCAAACCGCGGGCCAGATCGCTCCCGTACTCAACTCCTCGACCAATCCGTTCAATCTCTATACCGCCCAAGTGGCGGTGAGCTACACGCTCGACGTCTGGGGCCAGAACCGGCGCGCCGTGGAGTCTCTGCAGGCGCAGGCCGATTCCCAGCGCTTCCAGGTCGAAGCCGCCTATCTGACCCTGACGTCGAACGTGGTGGTGGCGGCGATCCAGGAAGCTTCGCTGCGCGCCCAGATCGAGGCCACCAACCGGCTCATCGACATCAACTCCAAGATGCTGGAGATCCTGCGCAAGCAGTTCAACGAGGGTTACGCGAACCGCAACGACGTTGCCCTGCAAGAGGCGGCGCTGGCGCAGATTCGCGCCACCCTGCCGCCGCTGCGCAAGGCGCTGGCGCAGACCCGCGACCTGCTCGCGGCGCTCGCCGGACGCTATCCGAGCCAGGAGCCGAGCGAGACGTTCAGGCTGGCGGACCTGCGGCTGCCGGCCGATCTGCCGGTCAGCCTGCCGGCTCAATTGGTCCAGCAGCGTCCCGACGTGCGTTCCGCCGAAGAACTGCTGCACGCCGCGAGCGCGCAGGTCGGCGTCGCGATCGCCAATATGTTGCCCAACCTCACTATCAGCGGCAACCGCGGCTACACCGCGTCAGATATCGCAACCCTGTTCAGCGGCCCCAGCATCTTCTGGGCGGTGGCCGGCAACGCGACCCAAACGGTGTTCGACGGCTTCACCCTGCTGCATACCGAGCGCGCGACCCAGGCGCTCTACGAGCAGGCAGCGTGGAATTATCGCACCACCGTGATCGGGGCGTTCCAGAACGTGGCCGACGCCCTGCGGGCGATCCAGAACGACGCCGACGCCGTCAAGGCGGCCAGCGACTTCGAGAAGGCCGCCAAGATCAGCCTCGACTTGGCGCAACAGCAAATGCAGACCGGCAACGCCAATGTGCTCTTCCTGCTGACGGCGCAGGTAACGTATCAGCAGGCGGTGATCCAGTTGGTCCAGGCGCAGGCCAATCGCATCAGCGACACCGCCGCCCTGTTCCAGGCGCTCGGCGGGGGCTGGTGGAATCGCGGCGATCCGCCGGCACCTGAGCAAAAGCTTGACGTCGCCACCGGACAATACGTACCGGTCGTCGAAGGCGGCAATTGGTTCACCACCGCGCTGGGCGGCGGCTGGTGGAACCGCGCCGACGCGGCCGCGCCAGAGCCGAAGACCGAGGTCGCCAAGGTGCAATCCAAGCCGGCCACGGACCCGGGCACGTTAGACGCGAAATGGGACGTGACGAAGTTGTTCCGATCCTCCAGCGTGGCCGACAATCAATCGCAAAGTGCAGCCGGCGATCGGGCTGCCGAGGGGAGCAAGCCATGAGCAGACAAAGGACCGCCGTGACAGCGCGTCTGCTTGCCGGGGCGGCGCTTGCCGCGCTCACCATGTGCGGCCTTGCATGCGGCCCGGCGACTGCCGGCGTTCTGGACCCGGCTCCGGCCTATCCGGCCAGGACACCCAACAATCAGCCCGGTGTTTATGATTGGACCGGGTTCTATGTCGGGCTCAGCGGCGGTGCCACCTGGGGCAACGCCAAGTGGGAGTCCGATCCCGACGCCACGGCCGGCACCGTCAGCGGCGGTTCGGGCCTGATCGGCGGCACCATCGGGTACAATATGCAGAATTTCGGACCGCTCGTGGTCGGAGAGGAATTCGACTTCAGCTGGCGCAAATTCGACTTCACCATCCCGGCCGCGACCTGCATGCCGAACTGCTCGCTGACGAGCGATTGGATCTCGACCGCGCGACTGCGGTTCGGTCTGCCGATCGACCGCTTCCTGCCCTACGTCACCGGCGGCCTGTCGATGAGCAATTTCGTCGCCGGCGCGGCCGGCCAGCCGTTCGGCCCCGTCAACACCACCACCTTCAACTGGACCGCCGGCGCGGGCATCGAATTCCTCATCTCCGGTCCGTGGACCGGAAAGCTCGAATATCTCTACGTCAACCACACCCGCTTCGCTTGCGTCCAAGAATGCAACGCGCCCGCCGGAGCCGCTGTCAACTTCGGCGTCAACGAGAACATCTTCCGGGTCGGGTTCAATTACCGGCTCGGAGGGTGGTGAGGAAAATATCGCTGGAGCGGATATCGATTGCCCGCGAATGAGCATCCTATGGCTTGATGAGCCGCCCCATGGCGGCTTTGATCGCGGCCTCGGTCCGCGTGGACGCGCTGAGTTTCACACGAGCACTGTCAAGGTGAAAATCGACGGTCCGCTTCGGCATGTCGAGCATCTCGGCAATTTGCGCCGAAGTTTTGCCGCGCGCAACCCAAGTCAACGCTTCTGCCTCACGATTGCTGAGGTTCGCCAGTTTTGGCCAAATCTCGTTTCGCGCAACGCCGGCAAATCGAGCATTGATGATCGTCGTCAGGATGTCGAAGTCGATCGGCTTGGTAATATAATCATCCGCGCCCAGCCTTCGTCCCCGCATCTCGTCGTCGCGATTTGACAGCGCCGTCATGAACAGGAACGGAATGCGCTCCAGCCGGGGGGAAAGCTCGTTCAAACGTTCCAGCACCTCAAAACCCGACATTTGGGGCGCGCCGATATCGCACAACACAAGATCAGGAATTCCTTTGAGTATCGAAATGAAGCCCGTATGACCCTCGTAAGCGATCACCACTTCGAACCCTCGCTCGATAAGTTCGTCGGCAATCAGCTTCGCGGTTGCACGATCGTCGTCGATGCACAGGATTTTTTTGGAAGCTTCGTCCATTCCCGCCACCAGCGATTTGCGCGATATCACACGTTACCGCGATGCAGCATCTTCGCTAGAGAGCGATGGAACCGCAAAGTGTAATAATCACAACATCGGCTGTGAGTAATAACAGTCGTTTCCGCTGCCGAAGCATAATTAGCGATTACGACGCGAAACGAGGCGAAAACATCATTGTCATGCATCCTCCCGACCTATCATCGGGCATCTGACCTGCAGGGGTGGTATCAGCTAAACCGAGTGCAGTTATATTAAATATGTACGAAGGCTTGTGCCGCCGCCGCCGCCGCCGCCGCGGCCGTGATGGCTGGCCAAGGCAACATTAATCGACAGGGCGGCCGCGCTGCCAGGATCGCGAACAGATAGACACCGACTTTCATGCGCCCCCCTCATGGCTGAACGGCACAGCCGCGTCCTCACTCAGCCGACGCCAAGCCGCGCGAGCCGGCCTGATCGGCTGGCTGTGGATCGCCCTCGCGGCCGAGGAACATCATGCGGAGCGCCGGCACAACAACGAGCAACATGATCGGGCCGATCAGCATGCCACCCACCACCACGGTGGCAAGCGGACGCTGCACCTGGCTGCCGATGCCGGTCGAGATTGCGGCGGGGAACAATCCGATGCAGGCGGACATTGCGGTCATCAGCATCGGCCGCATCCGCTGTTCCGCCGCATGGTACATGGCCTCGGTCCTGTCCATGCCGGCAGCATGGACTTGATTGTAGTACGTAATCATCAGGATGCCATCCATCACCGACACGCCGAACAGCGACACGAAGCCGATGGCAGCGGAAATACTGAAGTCCAATCCCGCCACGTAGAGCGCCACGATGCCGCCGGCGATCGCGAACGGAATCCCGGCCAAGGCCAAAAGACTGTCGCGCAGCGAATTGAATAGCCCGTAGAGCAGCACCAAGATTCCGATAAGGCTGATCGGCACGACCACTTCAAGCCTCTGTTTGGCGAGCTCGAGATCCTCGAATTCGCCAGCCCAGATGATTCGATATCCGGTTGGCAGCTTGACGTTCTTCGCGATGCGCTCCTGAGCCTCGGCGACCGTGCCGCCGAGATCGCGGCCACGCACACTGAATTTGATCGGAAGAAATCGCGAGCTGCTCTCGTGGTAGATGTAGGACGCTCCGGTATCGAGCGTGATGGCGGCGAGTTCGCGCAAGGGAATGTAGGAATTGCTGCCGGCGGCGTTTGTGTATCCAACTTTTATGTCGCCGACGGTTTCAAGGTTGTCGCGATAGTTGCTGGCAAGACGGACCGCGATGTTGAATTGGCGATCGCCCTCCAGCAGGGTCGTGGCCACGGTGCCGCCCAGGGCTGCCTGAATGACGGTGTTGACGTCGCCGGTGTTGAGGCCATAGCGCGCCGTCTTTTCGCGATCCACCTTGATGTTCAGGTTCGGCTGCCCGAGGACATGAAACACCCCTAAATCCGTAACGCCTCGGACCTTCTCCATCTCGTGCTGCACCTGATCGGCCAGTTGCTCCAGAACGCCCAGATTGGGGCCGAGGATCTTGACCGAATTGGCGCCTTTTACGCCTGAAATCGCCTCCTCGATGTTGTCCTGGATGTATTGCGAGAAATTGAATGTGGCGCCTGGCAATTCGTCGGTGAACTCCTTGTTCAACTCCTCGACCAGCTTCTCCTTGGTGTAGCCAGAAGGCCATTCGTCGAAAGGCTTGAGCGGCGCGAACAGCTCGACATTCGAGAACGGGGATGCATCGCTTCCGTTATCCGGACGGCCGTGTTGGGAGACCACCGTGATGATCTCCGGATGGCGGAGCATGATCTCGCGTAATTTCAGCGTTCCAGGCGTGCCGGCGTTCAATCCCATCGATGGCGGCATCGCGACGCGGATCCACATATTTCCCTCCTCCAAATGGGGGAGGAATTCGCTGCCGAGCCGCGTGCCCATCAACCCGATGGCAACGAGAAAGCCAAGTCCGATGGCCAGCATGGTTTTGCGATGATCCAGCGACCAATGCAGGATCGGCGAATAAATGGCGCGCAGGACCCGAACCACAATGGTTTCGGCCTCGTGGATATTTTCGGGTAGCAGGAAGGATGCCAGAACGGGGGTGATCGTGAAGGTCGCGATCAACGCGCCTGCAAGCGCATAGCCATAGGTCCGCGCCATCGGATTGAAGATCTGGCCTTCGACCCCCTGCATGGTGAAGAGCGGAACGAATGCCGCGACCGTAATGGTCGCCGAGAAGAGTATCGCCTTGTCGACCTGCAGCGCGCTGACGAAAATCAGGCGAAGGCGGTCGGTCCACAAGTTGGACGCCCCGGCTCTCGCTTTGGTCGGGTCCTCTCCCCAGTGCTCCTCGGCAAGCTGGTCCAGCGCCACGCGCCGTTCCTCGGGCCGCGATTGGAAATTACGGAACACGTTCTCGACCAGGATCACCGCCGAATCGACGATAATCCCGAAGTCCACAGCCCCGACGGACAACAGATTTGCGTCCTCCCCCAGGAGCACCAGGACGATGACGCTGAAGAACAGGGCGAAGGGGATGTTCACCCCGACGATGATGGCGCTGCGCAAATCACCGAGGAAAATCCATTGGATCAGGAAGACCAGGATGCAGCCGAAGACGAGATTGTGCAGCACCGTGTGGGTGGTGACCGAAACCAGGGCGGCACGATCGTAATAAGGAACGAGCTTTACCCCCGGCGGCAATGTTCCATCCTTGTTCATTTTTTCGACTTCGGCTTCCACACGCGGCAGCACGTCGTTGGTGTGCAGCGTCCGATTCATCACCACAATGGACAGCGCCACGTCGTCGTCATGATCGCGGCCCGCAATGCCGAGCCGCGGCACGAATCCGACGTCGACCTTGGCGACGTCCTTCACCATCACGGGGACGCCATTGACCTGGGCCAGAACGACGTTCTCGACGTCCTCGGTGTGGTAGCCTTTAGTCAAATCGTCGGCGCCGCCGCTGTCGACAAGGCCGACTCCGCGAATATTTACGGATTGCTGGCCGACCGTGATCTCGCGCCCGCCCACATTGATGTTGGCGTTGCCGAGGGCGGTAATGATCTGGGGAATCGTGATGCTGTAGGCGTCGAGCTTGTTTAGATCAACATCGACGTTGAATTGCTTGGTGGTGCCGCCCCACGAGTTGACCTGAACCACACCCGGCACGGTGAACAACCGGCGCAGCACCACCCAGTCCTGCACGGTCCGCAGATTTGTCAGCCCAAAATGCGGTGGACCGACCACTTGGTAGCGATAGATCTCCCCGGTCAGACTTGACTGTTGAATTTGCGGAATCTGATTTTGCGGCAGCGTAACGTTTTGCTGCAGACTGAGACCGGCCTGCGTGTAAGCAAAATAGAAATCTACGCCGTATTTGAACGTGACTCTGACGAAGGACAGGCCGTAGAACGAGGTCGAGCGAATGTTGGCGATGCCCGGAGTGGGGTAGAGACCGATCTCCATCGGGATGGTGTAGTAGCGCTCCATCTCCTCGGCAGACAGACCCGCGGCCTGAGCGGTGATTTCCAGGATCACCGGCGCCGGATTCGGATACGCCTCGATATTCAGTTTCGTAAACGCGAAAATTCCGGCGCCGCAGAATACCAACAATCCCAGCAGGATGATGGGGCGGCGCGTCAAACCAAACGACAGAATTCCCTTCAGCACAGCCTGCCTCTTTCTTCGTGTCCGCTTTGCCGCCCCGGCCGATCGTGGGATGGCGGAATGGGTCGCCGCTCAGCCTCCCGTCTGCCCAATGACCACCATGTTGCTCAGGAACAGCGCGCCCTCGGACGCCACCAGCTCGCCAGGCTGCAAGCCGTCGAGAATCTGCCGCAAGCCATCTTTCTGCATGCCGATCTTGACCGCGCGCTGGGTGAACCGCCGCCGATCGTTGGTTACCCATACGGTCATCGTACCGTCGCCTTCGCGGACCACGCCGTCGAGCGGAACCGCGAGCGAACGCACCGGGTCGCCGGTGCGAATCACGAAACTCGCGAACATCCCGGACCGCAATTCATGATTGGGATCGTTGACCTCTGAACGCATCATCATCCGATGCGTATTCGGGTCGACCATCGAATCGATGGTGACGATCCGCCCCCCGAACAACTTGCCCGGATAAGCCAAAAGCGAAACTTGGACCTCCTGACCCAGATGAAAGGCGGGAACGTCGCTTTCGGCAACATTCGCCAGCATCCACATGGTTGAAATGTCGGCGACCGAATAAGGGGCAGGCGTGTTGCCGGGCTGGACCAGCAGCCCGGGCGCCGCCGCACGGGCGGTGACGCGACCCGAAATCGGACTTGGCACGATCAGCGTCGGGTCGGCGCGGCGCTCCTTGACGATCATATCGATCTCGGCATCGGTCTTGCCGAAAATACGCACCGCATCGCGTCCGGCCCGGAGCGCACCCTCAGCTGTTTGCTGGTCGGAGATTGCTTGTTCCAGATCGTGCTGCGAGACCGCTCGAGTCTCATACAGTGTCTTGAGACGGGCCAGGTTACGGGTGGTCAATTCCAGCACGCCCGCCGCCGCAATCAGGTTCGAGTCGGCCGCCAGCAGGTCCGGGCTGTCGATGGTGAACAGCGTCTGTCCCCTCTTTACTTCATCGCCAACCTTGGCGAACAATTCGAGGATCTTCCCCTGATACGGCGTGAAAACCTGGACAGTCAGTTCCTCATTGAAGTCGATGCTACCGATCGCAGATTTCTCGACCGGAAAAACATACTCTCCGACCTTCTCGACCTTCACCGAGGCCATTTGCTTGTCGTTGAGCTCCACGCTTGGGACGCCGGACGGGGCCGCGGTTTTCACCGCAGCCGACTCCGCTCCTTGGGCGTTCGCATCGGTGGCCGCCGCGTCGAGCCCCGATTTGAACCGGCCGTGTCCAACCGAATAAACTCCGGCAACAAAGCTCAGTACGGCAACCGCGACAGCGGTATTCATCGCGACGGTCCGGCGGCCGGATGCCATGGCGTCCCCCTGAGATGCAGCCTCGATTTCGCGCCCGATTGCGTACGAAACGACACTGCCATGGTGGCCGCCGTGGCGATTGCGGTCTAGTGTGACAGATACCGACTTTACCTGTGATGGATCACATTTCCCTGGCCCCACGAACATCGCTAACATACGGCACTGGGCTGGGTCCGCGGCGCGTATCGGCGCCGCGATTGAGAGTGGGAACGCAGATATTCGTCGGGTATTTTCGCTCGGTCACCGCCGTGACGGTGCTGGCCATGGTGGCGGGCTCCGCGGTGGGGCCGGATTCAGCACCCGCGCCGCCCGGAAGTGGGGCGCTACACCAAACAGCCGCCGAGGCCGCTTACCATCTCGACGGATGTCAAATTCGGTCAGTCGCAGTACTTCGTGAACGGTCGGGATTTTGCGGCCGCGTTGTGGGAGGGTGGTGATCGGCAATCGCGGGGCGACTTGCCGGCAACTGCTGCAGGTCGAGCGACGCGCGATAGCTGTATTTTGTACTTCTACCGGTGCGCCAGCATTTCGATGCGGCGCGGGCCCTCTGGGGAGCCCAGCTCCCGCGCCCGTTCGTACCAAGTGCGCGCCTCCTCGACGTCGGCCCCCATGCCGCGCACGAAGCGGCTCGCAAGCACGGCGGGATCATAAGTCGCCCCCATGGCGACCGCCGCCGCAGCGTCGCCGGCGTTCGCCGCGCGGCGGAACACGAGGCGCGCAGCCGCGACATCGCCGGCCTCGAAATAAGCCCTGCCACGGGTGATCAGCGCCGCGATTTCCGGTGCCGTCAGCGCGGCATCGCGATTGCGTTGCGCTGCGTGGCCGCGAGGATTTGTTGACGGGCCTGCCGTCTCACCTTGCGCCGTTACCGTTTCGACCGCATCCGGGCCGCCCGGGTTCGCGCCGGCGGGCCGCACCTCCTCCGTCGCCGCATCGGTAAATTCATGCACGACCGGGCTCGCGATAGCGCTACGGACCGCAGCGGCGTTCGGTTCCGGAATGCGGCTTTCGCTCGCCGCCGCGATCTCGGGCCCGGCGGTTGGCGCACCGACGGAATGCGTCACCGGCGGCGCTTCGTGCACGGCGAAAGGATAGGCGACGGCCGCGGCGACCGCGCAAGCGGCCGAGAATTTCAACACGCTACGCAGCGCTGCGTAGCGGCGCGGCGACGGCCGGACGGACTTAAGCGGCGACGGCGGATCGGCGTCGACCGCTATTGCGCGGCCCAGCGCTTGGGCAGCAGCCAGCACCGCGCTTTCATGATCGCCAGTGTGACCGTGACTTGTGGCTCTCATGTCGGTGTCACGCATGCCGCCAATAGCCGACGCTATTCCGTGCACCGGCGGAAGCATGGCGGCAGGCGGGAGCCGGCGGAACGCAGCTTCCTCCTGGAGCCACCGGATGCTTGCTTCGAGACGGCGCAGATTTTCAATATCGTGCAGCTTTCCACCGGCGCCGCGCCCGAACAGGTCGAGCTGAAGCGCGTCCGGCTCCGGCACTCCGGGCTGCGATTCCTGCGCTACGTGCTGATCGTGCCGATCCGGTGACTGTCCTGTCGGGGAACTCATGTCTACATCCTCCGTGCGGACCTTCGGAGACAGTGATGCCGGCTTCAGTCGATTTTGTGATCGGAATCGGGAGAGCGAAGGACAGCGGGTCTCATTGCCGGCCAGGAATCTCCACATTCGCGCGCGCCTGAGGGCTTGCACCAGAAAACGCCCGACAACCGCTTGATCTCCATTGCCTAATCCCTGAACACAATTGTTGTGCAGGCTGCCAATGTAGCCATCAAAATCGATGAACGGAGCTCTGTAAGCCGCTGAGAGGCCGGTCTTTTGTCGCGCTGGCATAGGACTTGCCCGAAGATTCGGCAAGGCGAAATCAACGCGTCTTGAATCAGCGGCTCCTGCACAACGTCGGCGATCATCCGCCGTTTTGCGGTCCGCTTTTCAGCCAAGGCAACGTGTCGCGTCTGCCAACGCAAGGTGTCGCGCCTCAGAGGTCACGAGGACTAAGCTTATGGATTACGTCAAGCCGGCCGACGTCGCCAAAATCATGGTCGAAACCGGAAGCCGCAAGCTTGCGCTCGCGCCGCGCGATCTCCTCATCCGCGGGATCTTGTCGGGCGCGATCCTCGGCGTCGCCACCAGCCTCGCGTTCAATGGCGCCTTCACCACCGGGCAGCCGCTGGTGGGCGCGATCATCTTCCCGGTCGGACTGATAGCGATCGTGCTGCTCGGCCTTGAACTCGTCACCGGCAGCTTCGCCCTGCTGCCGCTGCCGTGGCTGCGTGGCGAGGCAAGCGGCAGCGCTGTGATCGCCAATTGGAGCTGGGTATTTCTCGGCAACCTAATCGGCAGCGTCGCCTATGGGGCGCTGCTCGCCATTGCGCTCACCAACATGGGCGCGAGCGAGCCGACCGGGGTCGCTGCCCGCATCATCGCCACCGCGGAAGCCAAGACCATCGGCTACGCGGCCTTCGGCTTCAAAGGTGTCGTCACCGTGTTTGTCAAGGCGATGCTGTGCAACTGGCTGGTCTGTCTTGCCGTGGTGCTCGCCATGACCACCAACTCGACCATCGGCAAGATCGCCTGCGCCTGGATGCCGATCTTCATCTTTTTCGCCCAGGGCTTCGAGCACTCGGTGGTCAACATGTTCATCATTCCGACCGGCATGATGATGGGCGCCAAGGTGACGGTCGCGGACTGGTGGCTGTGGAACCAGATCCCGGTAACGCTCGGCAACCTGGTCGGCGGTTTCGTGTTCACGGGCTTTGCCCTTTACACCACGTACAAGCCGCCCGCCGAGCCGACCCGTGCGGCATCGCCTTCGCCGGTCCCGGCCGAATAAGTGCGGCGAACAGCGTCTTCGTGCACCCGATGAGGAACCGCAATGGCCGGTGATTTCGAGCCTGAGCAGAAGCGCTATCTCGAAGGCTTCGTGGCGGGCGTGCAGATTGCCAAGACCGCCGGGGCATTCGCCCGCAACAGCGCGGCCTCCCCTACTCCCGCCCCGGCCGCCGAGCCGGTCGGCCCGGACGCCCCGCACCTGCGCGCCCAGGACCGCTTTGTCAAAGCCGGCGCCAAGCTGTCCGACCAGGAAAAATTCAAGCGGGAACTGCACCCCTTCGACGGCTATGAAAAGCTCAAAGCCCAGGCCGCCACCAACACGCCACCCAAGCCGGACGACAATTTCCGCTGGCGCTTCTTCGGCCTGTTTTACTGCGCGCCCACCCAGAACACCTACATGTGCAGGCTGCGCATCCCCAACGGCATTCTCAGCGCCGCCCAGTTCGAGGGCGTCGCCGATGCCGCCGAGCGTTATGGCGGCGGCTTCACCCATGTGACGACGCGCGCTAATCTGCAGTTGCGCGAAGTCGAACCGAAAAACGCGGTCGCCCTCGTCGAGCACATCCAGGACATCGGCCTGTGCTCGCGCGGCTCCGGCGCCGACAACATCCGCAATGTCACCGGGACGCCGACGGCGGGCGTCGATCCGCAGGAACTCCTCGACACGCGGCCCTACGCGCGCGAATGGCATTTCCACATTCTCAACGACCGCACGCTCTACGGCATCCCGCGCAAGTTCAACGTCGGCTTCGACGGCGCCGGCGTAATCGCGGTGCTGGAGGATACCAACGACATCGGCTTTTCCGCCGTCGAGGTAAAGGACGGCTTCGGGGTCGAGCCCGGCATCTGGTTCCGCCTCGCCATCGGGGGCATCACGGGCCACAAGGATTTCGCCAAGGAGACCGGCGTGATCGTCAAGCCGTCGGAGGCGACGCAGGTCGCCGACGCGGTGGTGCGTGTGTTCATCGACCATGGCGACCGCACCAATCGCGTCAAGGCGCGGCTCAAATACGTGATCGATGCATGGGGCGTGGACAAGTTCCTCGCCGCCACGGAGGAGAAGCTCGGCCGCAAGCTGGTGCGGGTGCCGGTCGAGGCCCTCAAGCCGCGGCCGGTGTTCGACCGCCTGGCCCATATCGGGGTCCATAAGCAAAAGCAGGCCGGCCTCAACTGGATCGGCGTTGCGCTGCCGGTCGGCAGGGTCACGGGCGCCCAGATGCGCGGGATCGCCGCGGTGGCGCGCCGCTTTGGCGACGGCGATATTCGCCTCACGGTGTGGCAGAACTTCCTCATTTCCGGCGTCGCCGACCACGACGTGGCGGCAGCTTCCGCCGCGATCGAGGAACTCCGCCTTGGCACCACGGCGAACGCGCTGCGTGCCGGCCTCATCGCCTGCACCGGCAATACCGGCTGCAAGTTCGCGGCCTCGGACACCAAACGCCACGCCAACGAGATCGCAACGTGGTGCGAGACACGGGTCGCGATCGACACCCCCGTCAACATTCACCTCACCGGATGCCACCATTCCTGCGCCCAGCACTTCATCAGCGAGATCGGCCTGCTCGCCTGCAAGGTGCAGGAGACCGAGGATGGAGACGCGGTCGAGGGCTATCACATCCTGGTCGGCGGCGGCTTCGGGCCCTACGCGGCGCTCGGCCGCGAGATGTATCGCGACGTCAAGGCCGATGACGCCCCGAAGACCGTCGAGCGCATCCTCAAGGCGTTCGTCGCCAACCGGACGTCGCCGCAGGAAAGCTTCCTCGCTTTCGCGGGGCGCTACGACGACGCCGCGCTCAAGGCGATGTTCGATCACGAGGCGATGGAATGACCGCTCCGGCCGGTCCTCCGATCCTGCAGATCCTGCCTGACAGCGCGCCGTTCACGCCGGAGCAACGCACTTGGCTTGATGGCTTCTTCGCGGGATTGCTGGAACTCGATCAGGCGGTGACGCCGCTGTCGAGCGCGGAAGCCGCCGCCCTGATGCCGGGCCTGCTGACGCCGGCCGGCGGCGCTGCGGAAGAACCCGTCACCTGGCACGACCCCGGTATTCCGCTCGACGAGCGCATGAAGCTCGCGGAAGGGCGTACCGTGCGGATGCGCATGATGGCCGCCATGGCGCAGCAGGACTGCGGCCAGTGCGGTTCGAGCTGCGAGGAGTATTCGGGCCAGATTCACGACAAGAAGGAAGCGCGGCTGAACCTGTGCGTGCCGGGCGGTAAAGACACCTCCCGCATGCTCAAGAAGCTCCACGAGCAGATTGGCAGCGGCGGCGCCGCAGGGGCAGGGGTTCCGGCGGCCGCCCCGGTCGCGGCAACCGCTGAGGCCGCCTCTAAGGCGCCGCCGGGCCGCTCGCGCGACAATCCCGTCACCGCGACTGTCGTCTCCCGCACGCTTTTGAACAAGAGGGGCTCGGAGAAGCAGACTTGGCACGTCGAATTCGACCTCACCGAATGCGGCCTCGATTACGTGGTGGGCGACAGCTTCGGCATCATTCCGGCGAACGATCCCGGCCTTGTCGAGACCCTCATCAGGGCGCTCGATGCGCCGCCGGATTTTCCGATCGGCGGACGCACGCTGCGCGAGGTGCTGACCGACGGGGTCTCGCTCTACCCGGCACCCGACATGCTGTTCCAGCTCTATTCCTACGTGACCGGCGGCGTGCGGCGGCAAAAGGCGAAGGCGCTCGGCGCCGGCGATGATCCCGACGGCGACGCCAAGACCCTCGACGTGCTGGCGACGATCGAGAAGTTTCCCGGCATCAGGCCTGATCCGGAAGCTTTCATCGAGGCGCTCGACCCGCTGCAGCCCCGACTCTATTCGATCTCCTCCTCCCTCAAGGCGCATCCCGGCCGCATCTCGCTCACGGTCGACACCGTCCGCTATGAAATCGCCAAGCGCCAGCGCCTTGGCGTCGCGTCGACCTTTCTGGCCGAGCGTGTCAAACCGGGCGACAAGGTCCAGGTCTATATTCAGAAGGCTCATAATTTCGGCCTGCCGGCGAACCCTGCGGTGCCCATCATCATGGTCGGGCCCGGCACCGGCGTTGCGCCGTTCCGCGCCTTCTTGCACGAGCGCATGGCAACCAAGGCCCCGGGCCGCAATTGGTTGTTTTTCGGCCACCAGCGTCACGACTGCGACTTCTTCTACGAGGACGAGCTCAACGCCATGAAGGCGACCAATCTGCTGACACGGCTCTCGCTCGCCTGGTCGCGGGACGACAAGGGCAAGTTCTACGTCCAGGACCGCATGCGCCAGGTCGGCGACGAGGTCTGGGGTTGGCTCGAGGACGGCGCGCATTTTTATGTTTGCGGCGCGGTGCGCATGGGACAGGACGTGGAGCGCGCCCTGGTGGATATCGTGGTCCAGCATGGGGCGCGGACGCCCGACCAGGCCATCGCCTACATCGCCGACCTCAAGAAGCGCGGCCGCTACCAGGCCGACATCTATTGACCGCCCGGTTGCACACCCCCAGATTGGCATCATGACGCCGCGCCTCCCCGCCGATCTGCAGCCGCCGCGCATGGAAGCGCTGGCGCGCCTGCCGGTGTTCCTTGCCCTTGACGGCAAGCGCGCCGTGATGGCGGGTGGCACCGCGCAGGCAGCGTGGAAGGCCGAGCTCCTGTCGGCGGCCGGTGCCGCGGTCGAAGTGTTTGCCGAGGCCCCGGGCGAGGAGATGACGGCGCTCGCCGCCAATCCGCCGCGCGGGCCGCTCCAGATTCGGGCGCGACGCTGGAACGCGGGCGATTTCGCCGGTGCTGCGGTCGCGGTCGGTGCCTGCGAGCACGATCTCGACGCCGCGGCGTTCGCGGCGGCCGCGCGCGCAGCTGGCGTCCCGGTCAACGTCATCGACAAGCCGGCATTCTGCGATTTCGCTTTCGGCGCCATCGTCAACCGGTCGCCGCTCGTGATCGGCATCTCGACCGACGGTGCCGCGCCGGTGTTCGGCGTGGCGATCCGCGCCAAGATCGAGGCCATGATCCCGCGCGGCTTTGCCCGCTGGGCGGATGCGGCGCGGGGCTGGCGCCAGGCGGTGTTTTCGGCCGGGCTTTCCAATCCGGCCCGCCGCCGGTTCTGGCAGATTTTCGCGCGCCATGCCGCGACCCATCCGGACCGCGAGCCGACCCAGTCGGATTTCGACGGCTTCCTCGCCGAGACCCGCGACGATGGCGCCGCCCCCGACAATGGCTCCGTGACACTGGTCGGCGCCGGCCCCGGAGATCCCGAATTGCTGACACTGCGTGCCGTGCGGGCGCTGCAATCAGCCGACATCATCCTGATCGACGATCTGGTCGCGCCCGCGATCCTCGATTTCGCCCGCCGCGAAGCCAAGAAGATGCTGGTCGGCAAGACCGGCTACGGTCCCTCCTGCAAGCAGGAAGAGATCAACGCCCTGATGGTGACGCTCGCCAAGGCCGGCAAGCGCGTCGTGCGGCTCAAGGGCGGCGATCCGATGATCTTCGGCCGCGCCACCGAGGAGATCGCGGCCTGCCGCGCCGCCGGCATCCCGGTCGAGGTGGTGCCGGGCATCAGCGCCGCCCAGGGCGCCGCGAGCCGGCTCGGCATCTCGCTCACCCACCGTCAGCGCGCGCGGCGCGTGCAATACGTCACCGGCCACGGCTCCGACGGCCGCCTGCCCGACGACCTCGACTGGACGAGCCTCGCCGACCCCGGCGCCACCACCGTCGTCTATATGCCGGCAAAGACGCTCGCCGCCTTCGCCATGACGGCGATCGCGCGCGGCCTCGACGCCGCGACGCCGGCCGCCGCCGTCTTCAACGCAACGCGCCCGGACGAGACCGTCGTCGCGGCAACCATCGCGGACTTGCCGGCGCGCCTCGCCGCCGCCGGCCGGGACGGCGCCGCCGGCCCCGTCATCGTGATGATCGGGCGCGTCCTCGCCGACCACGCGGCCGCGGCGGGGACCGCCGCAGCGCCTGCGTCACCCGCCGGATTGCGGGCTCCGCGCAAGGTCAGTCCTCCGAAGTGATTCAAGCCGAGTTGAGGTGATCGGCGCCGCGTGCGGCCGGTCTTAGGATTTTAATCTCCCTAGCGGCGCGGCCACCCAGGCCTCGGGCATAGACACCTGTGAAAGAAAGTGATGGCCGTCACAGCGGCGCCCACCCGCCGTGCTATCGGACACGGGGGTAACTACCACCATCAACCCAAGGATCAGCCAATGAACAGAACACTCTCTTCGGCCGCGACATTTGCCTTGCTGCTGTCCTTCGCCGCCTTCGATGCGCAGGCGTTTCCCCTGGCGCCGGCGCCGTCCGGCACCGGCGCACCGGACGTGACTCTGGTCGAGGGCGGCTGCGGCCCGGGATGGCATCGCAATGAATTTGGCAGGTGCCGGCCCAGCGGACCGGCGGTGGTGGTCGGAGCACCGGTGGTGGTCGCCCCGGCCCCCGGGGTCGTGATCGTCGAGCCCGGCGTCTGCGGCGGCGGCTTCCGCTGGCACCCCTACCGGCGCCGTTGCGTACCGCTCTGAGCAGAGCGCGTTTGGGTTCGCTGGCGCTTGCCTGCGGACCCGCAATTGCCGACTGAATGAACGATCGAAACGACACGCGAACCGCCCCGGGGCCGCGGCCCGACGACGGCCCGTCCGGTCCGGCCGCACCGTGGATTACCCTCTCCCGCCCCGAATGATTTTCAACCGTTCCCGCGGCAACAGCGCCCGCGGCAAGTCCGGTGGCCGCGGCGGCGGAAGGTCGGTCAGGTAGGCCGCACAGGTGAGCCCGCGCTGCCGCTCGGCGCGCGCTCGGCAGGTCGACGACACCGCCTCAAGCACATCCCGCAGATCCGCATCGGCGCCGAACCGCTCTGCCAGCGCCGCAAGCCGATAGCGCCCGGCGCGCGGACAATCCCGGCAGGCGAACCGAACGACGATGTAGGGGTAGTCCCGCAGCCTCATCCGGACATGAGAACGTACCGTGAACAACCGGTCAAGTTCGTAGGGGCCGTAGGTTAGAAATAGACGTCCGCATCCAGGCGATCGAGAATGTTGAGAACGCGCTCCGCGGCCCCCCGATTGATCAGGTCGACCGGACGCTCCCCCTCGAGTTGCGGATGACGCGCATTTGGAAAAATAAGAGAAACCACTTGCATTGGTGCGGTCGAGAGGACTCGAACCTCCACGAGTTGCCCCACTAGCACCTCAAGCTAGCGCGTCTACCAATTCCGCCACGACCGCATCGGGAAGGACGCCGGACCGCTGGGGCCAAGGCGCCAAGGCAACGGGGCGTCATGTAACAAATCGGAGATGTCGGTACAAGGGCGACACGTTGCGCCCGGCAGGTGCTGCTTAGCCCCGAGGAACATGCCGGTCGTCGACCGAACGCATCGCCGACCGGGCGATCGGACGCGCGCGCGGATGCGCCGATCAATCGACGAATTCGACGCCGATCTGGTCGACCGAGCGCCATGCCACGCGGCAATGCCGGCGCGACGTCGATTCAAGCGACATGTAGAGATAAAAATTGTCCGGAATCTCGCCGGGTGCGCTGATCGCAACGCGGGCCCCCTTGGGGGATTCGTCAAGGATGACACATTCCCGCAGTTGCTCGCCTTTGGTCCGGGTCAGCCAGCCGCAGCGGCGCACGGCGCTGCGGCGCTCGACGCGCTCATCCTTGGCTTCTTGAACCGGCTCGGCGTCAGACATCGGATCTCGCCATCGGTGGAGCAGACGCCGACAGCAGCACGCAAATGATTAAGATTTGGTTTTAGCTGCGGCCGGGGACGGCGGCCCGGCGCTATTGATCGCGCACGTCCGCGGTGCGCGGCAGCATGGCTTTCACCTCGACGGCGATGCGGTTGCCGTTGACGACGACGAGGCCGGAGGCGATCGGCATGTTGTTGGCGAGAATCCTGACCTCGTCCTCCTCGCTCGACTCAAGCTCGATGACGGCGCCGCGGCCAAGCCGCAAGACCTGGTGCACCGGCATCAAGGTGGTGCCGAGCACGACCGATATGTCGACGGAAACCTTTTCCATGACGGCCAAGAGGGGGGTCCTTATGGTTGCAAACGGATGGATCTCGGCGTGGCGAACCGACCCCCAAGCAGTCGCACGCGTATGGTTAGCGGATGATTAATTTTTGGGGCGCGGTCGTCCAAGCCGATTGCGCCGACCCGCGCGGGCCGGATTGAAACCGGCGCCGCGCCTGCCTACTTTCGGGGTCCTGCGGACTCGACTTGCTCGATCGGACAGCCGTTGACCACCACGCGCGACGCGATCAGTGCGGCCACCAGGCGTTTTCCCGCCGGGGCACCGGTCGGCTGGCGCGTCGAGGCGGCGCCGGTCGCCTATGAGGCGGCGCTTGCCGCCATGGAGGCGCGGGTCGCCGCCATCGCGTCGGGCGATGCCGGGGAACGCGTCTGGCTCATCGAGCATCCCTCGCTTTATACCGCCGGGACGAGCGCGCGGGAGGCAGACCTGCTGGCGCCGCGCTTTCCGGTGTTTGCGGCGGGACGCGGCGGCCAGTTCACCTATCACGGGCCCGGCCAGCGCGTGGCCTATGTGATGCTCGACCTGCGGCGCCGCGGCGCCGACGTGCGCCGGTTCGTCGCCGATCTCGAGGATTGGCTGATCCGTACCCTGGCGACGTTCGGCATTACGGGCGAGCGCCGCGAGGACCGGGTCGGCGTGTGGGTGCGCCGCCCCGACCTCGGCGGCGAGCGCGAGGACAAGATCGCCGCCATCGGGATCCGGGTGAAACACTGGATCAGCCTGCACGGCGTGAGCCTCAACGTCGATCCCGACCTCAGCCATTTCGACGGCATCGTGCCGTGCGGGGTCGACGACGGTCGCTACGGCGTGACGAGCCTCGCCGACCTCGGCCGCAGGGTGACGATGCCGGAGGTCGACGCCGCGCTGCGGACCGGGTTCGAGGCGGTGTTCGGGCCGGTGCAAAACGAGTTGCAAGAATAGATGCAAGACCACTTGCGCGGCGAGAGCCCGGAGTCGTGATTTCGAAACAACGCGGACCGCAGACCGCCATCGCAATTGAATCGTCACGGCGTCCGAAGCGTCACAGCGTCGCGAGGAGCGAAAACGGCTCGCCCGGACGGCGGGCGGCAAGGTCGATCGCGCTCGCGTCCTGCATGTCGATCGACTCGACCTTGGCGAGCGGTGGCCCCTTCCAGCAGCGGTCGATCATCTGGGCGATAGCCGCCGGCGGCCCGGCGAGCAGCACCTCGACGCCGCCATCGCGCCGGTTGCGCACCCAGCCCTTGAGGCCCAGTCCCAGAGCCTCGCGCTCGGCCCAAACGCGGTACCCGATCCCCTGCACGGTGCCACGGATCATCAGGCGCTTGATCTCGCGGGTATCATTTGCCATGGGCGGTCATCCTCGGAAACTCCCCCGACGTTCACCGCCGTGCGCAGCGGCATCGCCGGGGCAAAACGACCGGGCGGCGACGGCGCGATGCGCACGAGGCCGCGAATATAATGCGGTGGCAATCCGGCATCGCGCGCGGCCGTGGTCACCACGTCCATGTAACCCGATTTCGGACGCCCCCGCACCCGGTTGCTCGCCTCATAGACGAGCGCGGAGACGCGCCGGCGTTCCGCTACCACCACCTTGGTGACGGCGCGGTAGAGCCCGGTATCGATACTCTCGTAAGCATTGAGTGCCGCGAGGTCGCGCGGCGTCAGCCGCCACAGCACCCCGTGAACAACGGCGCCGCGCGCAGGCACGACGGTCGCCATGCCGTGCCGCATGATGATGAAGCGGTGACCGGGCAATACAGCACGCCCCTCGAACTGCGCGGTGGGGCAACGCCACCCCATCATCACGCGGTTCATGTTCGAGCCGTACGCGAAGTGAAGCATCATCCGGTTTCCCCTTTACGCACTTGGGAGGGCATCGCGATGGCGCCGCCCGTCATGGCATGCGGCACGCCCGTCGTACCCGGATAGGTGATCGGCAGCCCCCGCAGCGTGCGCACCGCCAGATAGGCAAACGCCTGAGCCTCCAGTGCGTCCGCCGACCAGCCAACCGCGGCGGCGGGCTCCACCTGTCGCCGGCGCGAGCCGCTCGGCCAGCATCGCCAACAAGGCGCGGTTCCTGGAGCCGCCGCCCGCCACGATGACGGTCGCGGGCGGATGCGGCAGGTGTTGCACGATCCGCGCCACGGCGGCGGCCGTGAGCGCCGTGAGGGTCGTGGCACCGTCGGCGGTGCTGAGCGCGGCGACGGCCGCGGCGACGGCCGCGAAAGCGTCGCGGTCGAGGGATTTAGGCGGCGGCGCCGCAAAAAACGGATCGGCCAGCGCGCGGTCGAGAACGTCCTGGCGTGCCCTGCCCTGCGCCGCCGTCGCGCCGTCCTCATCGCAAGCATGGCCGGTGCGCGCGCGCATGAAATCGTCGATCAGGGCATTGCCGGGCCCGGTATCGCAGGCGATCGGTTCGCCGTCTTCGCCGATATAGGTGATGTTGGCGACGCCACCCACATTGAGGACGACAAGGGGCCGCGGTCGCGCATTCATCGCCGCAAGGGCGGCATGATAGACCGGCACCAGCGGCGCGCCCTGCCCGCCGGCCGCGACGTCGGCGGCGCGAAAATCATGGACCACCGGCAGGCCGAGCCGGTCCGCCAGCGCCTGCCCGTCGCCGATCTGCACGGTGAGCTGCTGTTGCGGGCGATGCAGGACGGTCTGGCCGTGAAATCCGATCACGTCGACGCTGGCGCCGGCGGTGCGGTGCCGGCCAAGGAACGCCGCCACCGCTGCTGCGTGACGGTCCGTGATCATCCGCTCGGCCGCCGCGAGCGCACCCGGTCGGGCAAGGCGGTCGCGCAGCCCAGCGGCGTCGGCAAGCGCGCGACGCAACAGGTCGCGCTCCTCGGAACTATAAGGATGGGTCTCGCTCGGCCCGAAGCCGGTCACCGTGTCGCCGTCGGTGTCGATCAACGCCACGTCGATGCCGTCGAGCGACGTTCCGCTCATGAGCCCGACTGCATGCATGATTTCCCCCGGTTGAACCTGACGTCGGACCTGATAAACCCATCGCTCCAATAGTGTAATATATCGGACGAACGGTTAAAGCCTGGATAGCGGCAAGCAAATGACCACCTTCAAATCCGATTTCCTTAACGTGCTGTCGAGCCGCGGCTTCATCCAACAGGTGTCGGAGCCGGACGCACTGGACGCGCTCGCGGCGCAGCAGCGCATCACCGCCTATATCGGGTTCGATTGCACGGCACCGTCGCTGCACGTCGGCAACCTCGTGCCGATCATGCTGCTGCACTGGCTGCAGCAGACCGGGCACCGGCCAATCGCCCTGATGGGCGGCGGCACCACGCGGGTCGGCGATCCGTCCGGCAAGGATGAAAGCCGGCGCCTGCTGACCGATGAGACGATCGCGCAAAATCTCACCGGCATCCGCGCCGTGTTCGCGAAGTTCCTCGATTTTGGCGACGGCAAGGCTGTGATGGCCAACAACGCCGACTGGCTGAACGACATCAACTACATCGATTTCCTGCGCAATGTCGGCCGCCATTTCTCGGTCAATCGCCTGCTGACCCTTGATTCGATCAAGATGCGCCTCGACCGCCAGCAGGAGTTGTCGTTCCTCGAATTCAACTATGTGGTGCTGCAGGCCTATGACTTCGTCGAGCTCCACAAGCGCCTCGGTTGCGTGCTGCAGATGGGCGGCTCCGATCAGTGGGGCAACATCGTCAACGGCATCGATCTCGGCCGCCGCATCGCGAATGCGCGGCTGTTCGCGCTCACGTCGCCGCTGATCACCACTGCGTCCGGCGCCAAGATGGGCAAGACCGCGGCAGGCGCGGTGTGGCTCAATGCCGACCTCGTCAGCCCCTATGACTACTGGCAGTTCTGGCGCAACACCGAGGACGGCGACGTGGTGCGCTTCCTCAAGCTGTTCACCGTGCTGCGGCTCGACGAGATCGATCGCCTCGCCGCGCTGCGCGGGGAGGCGATCAACGAGGCCAAGAAGGTGCTGGCGACGGAGGCGACCGCAATGGTTCACGGCCGCGGCGCGGCGAACGAGGCTGCGACCACCGCCCGCCAGACGTTCGAGGAAGGCGCATTCTCGGCGACGCTGCCAAGCATCGAGATCGCGCGCGCCGACCTCGATCGCGGCCTCGGCGTGCTGGTGGCGTTTGCCGAAAAGGCGCAGCTTGCCGCATCGAACGGCGAAGCGCGGCGCCACATCCGCGCCGGCGGCCTCAAGGTCAACGACGTGACTGTCGTCGATGAGAAGATGATGCTGTCGCTGAAGGATTTGACTCCCGAGGGCGTGATCAAGCTGTCGCTCGGCAAGAAGCGCCACGTGCTGCTCAAGCCGGTGTGACGGCGCAAGCGGCTCGATACGCCGCCTCGCCGCCGAATGGGCGCCTGATCGGCGCCGCTTCCTTTCGCGCATCTTGCAGTTGTCACATTTCGCCGGCACACTCGCGCGCAAATGGGGGGCGACGCCATGAGGTCGATTGCCTTAGCTGCCGCGTTCACAGGCGCCTTTGTCGCGCAGGCATTGGCCTGGGGCCAGGAGGGCCATTCGATCGTCGCGGAGATTGCGCAGCAGCGACTTTCAGGCCCCGCCGCGCAGATGGTCAAAAAACTTCTGAAGGGCCGCTCGCTTGCCTCGATTGCAAGCTGGGCAGACGACGAGCGCGACACGCACCCCGACACGGCCGAATGGCACTTTGTCGATATTCCGCTCGATGTAAAAACGTACGATCCGGCACGGGATTGCGGCAAGGGCGACTGCATTATCGCAGAACTGGTTCGGCTGCTGAGAGACCTGCCCTGCACGAAGGATGACGCACAGATCGAAGCCCTGAAGTTCGCCGTGCATCTGGTCGGCGACATCCATCAGCCCCTGCATACGGTTAAAGAAAAAACCGGCGGCAATGACATCAACGTGGACGTTTTCATGCGCGGGCTGGCGACGTGCCCCACGTGCACGGCCACGCACACCCCCATCAGTTTTCATGCGTCCTGGGATACGACTCTGATCATGAGGACGGTTTGGGACTGGGGAGCCTATGTGAATCGCTTGAGTGATGGCTGGCTCGCAACCTCGCAAGACGCAAAGGCCGAAGACCCCGACACCAACCGCACGCCTATCGACAAAGACGTCTTGAAAAACTGGGCCGAGGAGACCCACAAGGCGGCCGGCACCGTTTGGTATCTGCGCCCCGCCGATGACGTTCTGGATGACCGCTATCTCCGCGACGTGTTGCCCATTCTCGACCTGAAACTCGGCGTGGCCGGACTGCGCCTCGCGCGTTTTCTCAACCAGGCCTACGGCTCAAATCAATGCCCTGTTCGTTAAGGCGCTGATACGCCCGACGGCGGCGCGCGCCGGTCAGAAGGCCAATTACAGGGGCACCGTGATGTCCAACAGAATTGACCTGTTCACGAAATTACTGGGCGCGGCCGTCGTGCTCGCCTTCTGCGGCTATCTCGCGATCAGCCCGGCCGCGGCGGACGCGCCGGAAGGTTGCAATCCGTCTCCGACCCAGGTGCCGGCGAACAACGGGCAACCGCCCAATCTCGATCTGATCAAGCTGCGGATTCTCCATTACCGCTGCAGCCAATACGATTCCGATGTCGCGGCCGTGCTTGTCAAAGCCAAGAGATGGATTGCAAAACGCGCATCGCAGGTGGCGAGGCCCGCCGTCGTGCTGGACATCGACGAAACCTCGCTTTCGAATTGGACGCGCATCTATCGGGACGGTTATGCCTACTTCGCTAAAGGTCCTTGCGATCTCGACAAGAGCGGTGAGCCGTGCGGTGATTTGGCATGGCAGGCGAGCGAGCAAGCTCCGGCGCTTAAGCCTACGCGCGATCTCTATAATTTTGCGCGATGCAACGATGTCAGGCCGCCGTGCAAAAAGGTCGAAGTCTTCTTCATCACGGGGCGTCACGTGAACGACAAGAAAGTCGAACACAAAACCCCGACCGAATGGACCGTGGAGAATCTCGGCAAGGCCGGATACAAAGGCATAGAGCCACATCACCTCTATCTGCGTCCGGCGAATTCGAGCGGCCCGGTAGCGCCCTACAAGACCGGCGCGCGGATCGACATTGAAAAGCGCTTCAATGTCACGATCATTGCCAATGTCGGCGATCAATACAGCGATCTCGCCGGCGGCCACGCCGAACGCACGTTCAAGGTGCCGAACCCGTTTTATTACATTCCTTGATCGGGCGCCGGACTTGGAGGCAAGCGATGGACTCAGGACAAATCCTGCTGATGCGGCACGCCGAAAAGTCCGACGACCCGCGTGACCCGGACCTGTCCCCGGCCGGACGCGAACGGGCCCAGCGCCTCATTGCGTACATCCCGACGACGTTCGGGGCGCCCGACTTTCTGTTTGCTTCGGCATTTTCCAAGCATAGCCACAGACCGTACGAGACGCTCGAACCGCTTTCGAACGCCATCGGGGTTTCGATCGACAAGGACTTTGCGGATCAGGACTATGGGGCGCTGGCGCAAGAAATTGAAACCAACCCGCAGTACGATGGCAAATGGATTATCATTTGCTGGCACCACGGCAACATCCCTTCGTTCGCGCACGCGCTCAAGGCAAAATCCGCCGATTATCCGGATCCGTGGGACCCGACGGTCTTCAACCTCATTCTGCAATTCGACTTTGTGCAGGGCGCGATAAATGGAAGCCGCGTGTTCGAACCGTTTTAGGTGCGCGGCCAATGTTGGTGCGCGTGATCAAACGCTGCCGAATGTCTATACTCTGAATGTGCCCGCGGATCGTGACGCGGCGCCCGCGCCGGCGTGCCGTCGAGAATCCGGCGTCGAGCCGGTTGCGGGCAAAACGGAGGTGTCGCTATGATCGACCGACGTCTGCTCATCGGCATTGCATCCGCCGCGGCGGTGGCGCCGGCGTTTTCTCAGCAAGCGGGACCGACCTTGCTCAAGCGCGCGCGCACCCCGACACTTGAGATCGCCTACGAGGACAGCGGGCCGGAGGCCGGCTTTCCGGTGCTGCTCATGCACGGCTTTCCCTACGATCCGCGCGCCTTCGACGCAGTGGTGCCGCCGCTGACGGCGGCCGGATATCGCGCCATCGTGCCTTATCTGCGCGGCTACGGGGCGACGCGGTTTCTCGCCGCCGACACGCCGCGCTCCGGCCAGCAGGCGGCTCTCGGCCGCGATCTTGTCGAACTCATGGACGCGTTGCGGCTGCCGCGCGCCGTCCTCGCCGGTTTCGACTGGGGCGGGCGCGCGGGCTGCGTCGCCGCCGCCCTGTGGCCGGAACGCGTGCGCGGCCTCGTCTCGGCCAACGGCTATAACATCCAGGATATTGCCGGTTCGATCGTCCCGGCGCCGCCGGCGCAGGAACACCGGTTCTGGTACCAGTACTATTTCCACACCGAGCGCGGGCGCGCGGGCCTTACCGCGAACCGGCGCGAATTGTGCAAGCTGCTGTGGCGGTTGTGGTCGCCGAACTGGGCGTTCGACGATGCCACCTTCGAACGCACCGCGGTGTCGTTCGACAATCCGGATTTCGTTGACGTCGTCATCCAGTCCTACCGACACCGCTTCGGCTACGCGCCCGGCGATCCGGCGTTGGAGGTTTTCGAACAGCGCCTCGCGGTTCGACCGCCGATCACGGTACCGACCATCGTGTTGCAGGGCGAGGGCGACGGCGTCGCGGCGCCGACCGCAGCGGCCGCGCCGGCCTCAGCGGCGTCGCGGTCGCGCTTCTTCACCGGGCCTTATCAACACAGGATGATCCCGATCATCGGCCACGACGTGCCGCAAGAAGCGCCGCGCGACGTCGCCGCCGCGGTGCTCGATCTCCTGCGCGCCACGCAATAGCGACGCGGCGAGACTGAACGCTACGAGCGCGACGAAGGCGTCACTGGGGCACCATGGATCGTTAATTCGTATGGTCGGCAAAGGCGCTCTTGGCGCCGTGCCCGCGCCCACGCCCACGCCCACGCCCACGCCCACGCGGCAATGCCGAGCAGCGTAGGCACGCGGAGCCTGTCATCCGGGCCGGCTGAGGGCCGGACCCGTTGGCTTTGCGCACCCTAAGATTGAATTCCACTCGATCGAGCGTGATGGAGCGTTACTGCCGCCACGGATCCTGGAAACGGTCGCCGGGCAGGCCGCTCGGGAATTCCAGGAACTTGCGCACGAAGCCCGGCGCGACCATGGAGATCGGGTTGACGCGCAGCACCGGAGCGCCGGGCGTACCGACCACCTCGTAGGTCATGCTGCCGATCAATCCCTCTTTACCGCCGAGCAGGAAGCCGACGATCGGGACCTGTCCGAACGCTGTATTGAGCCCATAGAGCGGCACGAAGGTCCCGCGCATGTGGACGTCGTTGCCGGCATAGTCCATCACGCCGTCGATAGTGGCCCCCACCATCGGGCCGGTGACGATCCCCTCGTGGATCGACATCTTGCCGGGCGCGCGGGTGAACGAGACGCGCATGTGGGAGAATTGCACCCCGTTGCCGGCCCCATTGGGCGCGCCCGCGACCACGCTGTCGAGCGCCTGTTCGCCGCGTACCGCGAATTCCCGAACTTCCATCAGGCCTTCCTGCCGCGCGCCCTCCGGGGTCGGCGGGTCCATGGCGATCCAGCTTTGTCCACCGATCATGTGCGAATAGGTGTCGGTGAAACGGAACAGCGCGCCGGCATCGGTGGATTCGAGATAGACGATCTGCCGCTCGCCCGGCTTGCCGCGCAATTCGCCGAGCAACGCGCCGTCGCCCGCGAATTTCGCGTTGAGCGCAAGATTGCGGATGACGCCGCCCCGCCGCAGCAGATGGAGGTCGACATTGCGAAGGCCCTCGCCCTTGAAGCCCGTCACCGAGGCGAGCTTGGCGTCGAGGTCGAAGTCGAAGGCGGGCCGCTTCGGCCGCGACTCGTTTGCGCCCGCCATCGCCGACTTGACGAAGGTGCGCGCGTCGAAGGCTTCGCCGCGCACCGTCACCTTGTAGAGATTGTCCGGCGTATGCTCGAGCCGGAGATTGGCGCGGTCGCCGTCGGACAGCCCGAAGATCGGGAACGAGGCGGTGGCGAAATCGCCGTTCTGGTCGAACTCGACATTGCCGCGGATCGAGGCGCCGCCGCCGTCGAAGGCGACGTCGTCGAACCGCATCGCTTTGCCCTTGCCGACGAAGATGAACGACGCCCGCGCCGGCCGGTTCGGGTTCTTGGTCCAGCCCGGAAACAGGTTGTCGACCTTGGCGGGGGTGAAGTCGGCCTCGACCAGGAGCCGGTTGTCCTGGTCACTGCCGAAGGCGACGCGGCCGCCGACCTTGATCGGGATCGCACCCGAAACCCCTCCGCCCGGATCGAGCCCGAGGCGGCTGCGCGCGGCGTCGTCAAGCGTGCCGGCGAGGCGCAGTTCGGAATCGGCTTCGCCGTTGGTATGGCGCAGATCGACCGATGCGGCCGCGCCGCCAATGCGCATTTCGCCCTTGATCTGGTAGCCCTGGTTGTTGGCGGTTGCCCGCAAGGTCTGCGCTTCGACCTTCTGCGACATCAAGAATTGATCGGCTGCGAAATTCACGATGTCGGCGGCGATCGTATAGTTGAGGGTGCTCGCCTTCACGTCCTCGTTGAGCGGCATGGCGAGATTGATGGTCGCCACCACATTGCCGCGGGTCGCCGCCGGATCGAGCGGCACGTTGGCGGCATCCCTGATGCGATCCAAGCTCAACAGTTCGGCGGCGGCGGCAACCGGGCCGTCCATCCTGATACGCACTTTCGAGGGCGGATTCTTGACTTGGGTATCCGGCACTTCGAAGGTGCCGTTCGCAAGCGTCAGCCGCCGGCCCGACGGCATCTCGACCGCGGCGCGGCCGAGCGACACCGTCGCATTGCGGCCCCTGACGCGCGTGACGAGGTCGGCGTCGCGAATCTCCGGGAGGCCATCGAATGGCCGCACCGTCGTTCCGGTGGTGGTGATCTGGATGTGAAGGCCGTCGTCAGGTACCGGCGGGCCGCCGGCACGCAGTGTCGACAGCGGCGCATTGGTGGCGATCTCGCCCTGTTCGACGGTGCCGCCGTTGGCGCGCTCCATCACCCAGTTGCGCACCTCCGGATTGAAGACGGTCGGCCAAAGCTGTTTGAATGCGGCGAGCGACATATTGCGTGCCGCCAAGCCGATGTTGAGTTTGGGATCGGACCCCGTGAAGTCGACGCTGCCCGACATCGCGACGCCGACGCCCTTCCCAGACGCCTCCGCATCCAGAATGTTGAGCTTGTGGGTGACCGGATCGAATCGGCCCCGCACCACCACGCGATTGAGTTGCAGCGGCTCGTCGCCGGGACTCTGCGGCGGCAACACCACCGAACCGCCGGTCAGGCTCAGCCCCCAGGGACCGCTGGCTTCGCGCGGCGCCTCGGCGCGGGCGGCGAGGGTTATGCGGGCGCCGCCGGAGGCGATCTGGAACGGCGCCGTCAGAACGTGTTGCGCCGCATCCCAATCCACCGTCACGTCGGCGCGCTCGATCGGGATGCGCGCCAGCGGATCCTTCAGGTCGGTGATCGCACCCGGCCCCATCATCACCCGGCCGTGGACCACTTGCGGCGTGCCGTCCTGCTCGATCTCACCACGCAGCGTCGCCGAAATGGCGGCGTCGACGTCGATATCCCCGCCGTCCATCCGCAGCGCCAGCAGGATATCCCTGATGGAGATCTGACGGGCATCAAGGTCGACCGTGCGGGTACCATGGGCGCCCGGCTTGAGCGAGGCGACGAGAAGCCACGGCCGGGCCGCATCCTCGGAGCCGAGCTGGAATTCGAGCACTCCGGCATGCGGGCGGGTGACGCTCAAATGAATGTTCTCGAACCGCGACTGGTGGCCGTTGCGCCGGTCGTCGACCACGAGATTGCCGCTCTTGAGGCCGACCTCGGTGAGATCGCCGCCATCGAGACCGAGCGCGCCCAGACTGTCGACCCAGCTCAAAAACGCCGCGACGTTTTCCTGCATGCTGCGCTTCTGCTCGACGCCGCGGTCCGGGCTGAAGGACGGCGCCGAACTCGGCCCGATGGACGCGAGCGCCGGCGTCGTGGCGAGCGGGCGCTTGTCGACGCCAGTCGATATCGTCAACCGGCCATCGGGTTCGACCCTGACGGCGAGCTCGGCGCCGACCAAGTTCAGCCGCTCCGCCCGCGGGCGTCCGCCAAGCAGGCTGGAGCTCGAAAACCCGACCTCGGCCTTGGGCGCGCTTGCGATCACGGTGCCGTCGCGGTCGCGCACCATGATGCCGCGGATGCGCATGGCGGCGCGGCCATGCTCGTCGCGCTCCAGCACGGTACCGCCGATTTCGACCTTGAACTGGTCGCCGAAATTATCCGCGATCGCAGCCGTCAGCCACGGCGTGGCGAAGTCGAACGATATCGGTCCGCTGGCAAGCCGCCACCACAGTGCGCCGGCAACCACAAGAAACAGCATCGCGATCGCGCCAATGCCGATGCCGATGCCGCGGATCCAGCGGTTTCGCCCGAGCCCCAGCACACCGCCGGCGGAACGTTTGGCCGCTGGCCATCGGAGGCGCGGCCGCACCACGTTGTGCCACCACGCGGCGACAGCGGATTCGCGATACGGCTCGTAATCGGATTCGCGTTTGGATTTCTGTCGGCCCTCTTGACGTGCCAAGTCGGCCCGCGCGACGGCGGAGCCGGTGCTGCCGCGCACAGCGGTGCGCACGGCCTCGGCGCGGCGGTGCATATGCAGCCCCGCCTCCATGCCGCGCAAGTTTGCGAGCCTGGGTCTATTATACTCAGCCATGCCCTATCGGACGTCCCCTAATCCGTCATGCCGCTGATGCGATTGCGACAAGAACCCCTGCCGGAGCGCCCCTCAAAGACGCCTGCAAGACCTCAGGCCCAAGACTTCACGTCTCAGTGAGAAAATCCTGCATTCTCAAGAACTTGCCCAAGCAAGTTCCTAACATCCCGCAGCCCAAGCCTTACTCCCTTAAAACCCCTTGAATCGGGAAACCCCTGTGGCCCGAATCATCGTGATGATGCGAAGTTCTGCCGACTTCGTTAATTTGCATCTACGCTTATCCCCGCAAAGTCCAAGATAACTGAAGAAGACCGGTTGAAAGCGACGAAAGGAAGGCACATGGCAGCAAAACTCGCGGAAGGCACCCCGGCCCCGGATTTTCATCTCGCCCGGGACGGCGGCGGGGCCGTCTCGCTCAAGGACTTCAAGGGCAAAAAGCTGGTTTTATACTTCTATCCCAAGGCCGATACCCCCGGTTGCACTATCGAAGCAAAGGACTTTTCCCGTCTCCAGCCGGCCTTCGCCAAGGCCGGAGTTACCGTCCTCGGAGTTTCGGCCGACCCGGTCAAAAAACAGGACGCCTTCAAGACCAAGCACCAGCTTACAACGCCGCTCGCCTCCGACGAAACCCACGAAATGCTCGAATCCTACGGAGTGTGGGGAGAAAAATCCATGTACGGGAAAACCTACATGGGCATCAGCCGGACCACGGTCCTGATCGGCGCCGACGGCCGGATTGTTCGCATCTGGCCCAAGGTCAAGATCGAAGGTCATGCCGAGGATGTACTCGCGGCTGCGAAGGAGAAATGACGCCGGCGATCGCCCGGCTTCGCCTGACGTTGCTGCCAATTGTGGCGCGGTCGCTCTCTCGCTGCGAGCGCATATTGGTAGCGGCGCCTGCCCCGGTTCGCCGCGGAAAGGTGCAGCGTGGCCGAAAAGCTGCGGCATGTTTGGGCATGCCCATGGCTGCCCGTTACCTGATCGTTAACGACATGCCGCGGTTTTGCGTCCGCCGATACACCATCCGCGGACGGTTTCCTGAAAATTAACCACGACATGATTCCATTGCTCCCCATTGCCGGTTCAGCGCAGCAGAGCCGGTTCTGGAGTGCGCATGTCATCTCGCTTCGTACAAACGATTGTTGCCGATCCGCGCCGTCATCCCATCGACGAGGATCACCAATCCGCCCACGAACGCCGGCACCTGCCGAACCCGACCCACCCACACCACGACCACCGTGGCGCCGGGGAACGCCAGCACGCCGACGTTGAGCCGGCGCGGCCGCGCACCGGGAACCGCCGGCCTGCCGGTCGCGGCGCCGCGATGGCCGGCCGGGCGGATCGCCATTTCAGGCTCGGCCCGGTCGCTTTCTGGACCGTGGTGGGCGCCCTCGTGATCATGGCAGGCTGGTCGGTGATGACCGCCACCTATTTCGCGTTCCAGGACGACGTTCTTGCCCGCATGGTGTCGCACCAGGCCGAGATGCAGTTCGCCTATGAGGATCGCCTTGCCGAGATGCGCGCCCAGGTCGACCGGGCGACGAGCCGGCAGCTCCTCGACCAGGAACAGCTCGAACAGAAGCTCGACCAGGTGGTGCGCCGCCAGTCGATGCTGGAGCAGCGAGCGACGACCCTTGGCGCCATCGCGGACCCATCCGCCACCGGCTCGGTGCGCTCAGCACCCCGCAGCGCCGTCCCATCGGCGGGCGCAACGCTCAAGGCGTCGCCGATTTCCGGACCCGCGCTGTTCGCGGCGCCCCTCCTGCGCGACGCCAGGTTCGATCCCAACCGGTCGGCGCGGCCGCGCATCGGCAATCCGCAGGCGGTGCTGGCGCGGCTGTGGGAATCCCTCGACCGGGTCGAAGGCCGCCAGACCAATACGCTCGCCGCCATGGAGGAAAGCTACGACGCCAAGACGCGCCGGATGCGCGCGATACTCGCCGATGTCGGGCTCGACCCGACCAAGGCCGCGGCAGGCGGCGTGGGCGGCCCCTTCATCCCGTATCGGCTGGCGGCTAATTCCGGCCCGTTCGAGAAGCAGGTCTACCGCATCAACGTGGCCCGCGCCCAGGTCGAGCGCCTGTCCGCGACCATCGGGGCGGTGCCGCTGCGCAAGCCGGTGGAAGGCGAGATCGAGCAATCGTCGGGCTTCGGCGTCCGCGTCGATCCGTTCATCGGCCGCCCGGCCATGCATACCGGCATCGATTTCCGCGGCGACACCGGCGAGGACATCCACGTCACCGCCGGCGGCACCGTGATGTCGGCGGGCTGGAGCGGCGGCTACGGCCGCATGGTGGAGGTCGATCACGGCAACGGCCTCGCCACCCGCTACGGTCATCTGTCGGAGATCGACGTCCACGTCGGCCAGGTCCTCAAGCCCGGCAACGTCGTCGGCAAGCTCGGCTCGACCGGCCGCTCGACCGGCCCGCACCTGCATTACGAGACCCGCGTCGATGGCGAAGCGGTCGATCCGCACAAATTTTTGCAAGCCGGCACCAAGTTCGGGTTCATGTAAGCGCGTGGCGACGGCGCCCGCAGACTAGCCCTGGCTGACGTTGCCGAGGGCCAATCGTTTGGCCTTTCCCACACAATTACTCATGTACTTATGGGTGCTGTGGCGGCCGTTGATGCGACCATACCGCAGCGCTTGAATATGGCATTGCTCCCATTCGAAAGAACCGGGCACCGCCGCCGTCACTTTGGTGTGTTCGCTTGCGGCACCAGCGGGAAAAATCCCCAACGCAATTACGCCGATGATTGGAAACGTCATCGTTCGCATGACAAAGCTCCTCCCACGGATTTATGAGTTTGGCCCATCGCCAAACACAACGATCTTGACCGGGGCGGGTCGATCTTCATTGACGCGGATCAATCGATCCCGCCTGCGCCGGCGCATCGTGCCGCGCCGGCGCAGGCGGGATCAGAAGTTAATGCCGAGCCAGCTTTTCACCTGCTCGTGGAGGTCGCCCGCGAAGGCGTCCGGCGGCCCTTCCGCGGCGATTTCGCCGAGACTGAGCACATAGATGTAGCGCGACATCCGTACTACCCTGCGCACATTGTGATCGACCAGCAGGATTGCCGTCTGCTGGGCCGCGAACAGGTCGATCCAGCCATAGACTTCCTCGGCGACCTTCGGTGACAACCCGATACTGGGCTCGTCGATCAGGCACAGGCGCGGGCGCTGCAAATATACTTTGGCGAATTCGACCATCTTCTGCTGTCCGCCCGAGAGATTGCCCGCCTTGGCGGCGCGGCGCTCGCGCAGGACCGGAAACTTATCGAACATGTCGTCGAACCGCGCGGCGAAATCATGGGGCGCCGCGCCGTTGCCGCGGCGCTCCAGATGATCGAGCGGGAGACGCAGATTGTCGTGCACGCTCATGAACGGAAACAGGCTCGATTCCTGCGGGATGTAGCAGATGCCGCGATCGATCACGCGGTGCGCCGCGATCGCGGTGATATCGGCGCCGTCAAATTCGATCGTGCCGGCATGCGGGTGCAAGAAGCCGCAGATCGTCTTCATGATCGTCGACTTGCCGGCGCCATTGAGCCCGATCAGGCCGGTGATCGCGCCGGGCTCGACATTGATGCTGACGCCGCGAAGAATGTCGATGTCGGCGACGTAGCCGGCGTGCACGTCCCGCATAGCGAGAAGCGGGCTCACGCCGCGGCCTCGCCAAGATAGGCCTCGATCACGTCCGCCTTCGTCAAAACGGCCCGGGTCGCGCCGTCCGCGATGACGGTTCCGGCATTGAGGCAAACGGTGCGCGGGCATAGCTCGACGACCACCGGCATATCGTGACTGATCAGCAAAAACGTCTGCCCGGCCGCGTGGCGGCGGCGGATGAACCCGGCCATGATTTCCTTCATAGTCGGATGGATCGCGGCGAATGGCTCGTCGAGCAGCGCGATTTTCGGCGGTACCATGAAGCAGGCGGCGAATTCCAGGAGCTTGGTCTGGCCGCCCGACAGGTGCCCGGCATCCGCGCTTTGCAGCCGGATCAGCGAAAGCTCCTCGAGCAGTCGCAATGCGCGCCGCACCGCTTCGTCCCACCCAAGCCCCAACGCGCAGCCGGCTACCATCAGGTTGTCGAGCACGCTCATGCGCGGGAACGCGCGGGTGAGTTGGAACGTGCGCAGCACGCCGCGCTGCGCCAAGGCTTCGGGGCGCAGGCCATCGATGCGCCGGCCCTCCAGCATCACCTCTCCGTCGTCCGGCTTGAGGTGGCCACTGAGGATGTTGACGAGCGTGGTCTTGCCCGACCCGTTAGGCCCGATCAGGCCGATGAGTTCGCCGCGCTCGATCGCGAAACTCACGCTGTCGAGTGCGCGCAGGCCGCCGAACGAGATCGCCAGCCGGTCGATGGCCATGCAGCTCATGGCGATCACTCCGCCGGCGTCGCAGCGGGACGCGCCGCGAGCTTTTCATAACCGGCGCGCAGCAGCCCCCACAGGCCGTGCCGGAAGAACCGCGCGAACAGGATCAGCAGCAGCGCGAACACGATGAGCTGGTAGCCGCCGACTTCGCGCAGGAACTCGGACGCCACATAGACCAGGAAGGCTCCGCCGATCGGACCGACCAGCGTCCCGAGGCCGCCGATCACCACCATGCTGATGATGATGCCGGATTGCGATATCAGGCCGAGCTCCGGGCTGACGAACTGGGCGAAGTGGCCGTACAGCGCGCCGGCCAATCCGCTGATCGCCGCGCTCAGCGCGAAGGCATAGGTCTTCCAGCGCACGGTGTTCACGCCGCGGCCGGCGGCGGCAACCTCGTCGTCCCGGATGGCGCGCAGGTACAGCCCGGCCGAACTGCGCAACAACACATAAACACCGAGTTGCACGGCGGTCAGCACGGCAAGCATCACGTAGTAATAGACGAGGCGGCTGTCGAACAGGCTCGGCACGTTGAGGCCGAGATCGCCACGGGTGATATCGTACGAATTGGCGATGACGAGCCGCATGATCTCGGCGAACGACAACGTGGTGAGCGCCAGATAGGGACCGCGCAACCGCATGACGATGCGGGCGAGCACGAACCCGACGGCGCCGGAGACGATGACCGCGGTCGGGATGCCCGTCAGCGCGGTGCCGTCGAAATGGTAGGCGAGGAGCCCGGTCGCGTAGCCGCCGATCATGCCGAATGTTGCCGGCGCCAACGAGAATTGCCCGGTAAAGCCGGCAAGCAGGTTCCATCCGATCGCCAGCATGGCGAAATACATCGAGACGATCATCACGCCGCGCCAATAATCGTTGGCGACGAGGGCCGGCAGCATCGCGACGCCGGCGAGGATCGCGAGCGAAGCCCACAGCTCGGTGCGCATGCGGCTGCGCGTGTCGACGAACGCACGCATCACATCTCCCGCGCGCGTTGGCCGAACAGGCCCTCGGGACGAAACAGCAGCACGAGAATGAGGATGATCAGGCCGTAGGTGTCGCGGTATTGATACGAGATATAGACGCTGCCGAAGCTTTCGATTACGCCGAGCAGGAAGCTCGCCACAATGGCACCCGGCACTGAGCCCATGCCGCCGAGCACCACGATGACAATGGACTTGACCGCGGGGAACGCGCCGACATCCGGGGTGGGATTGAAGATATTGGCCAGCAGCGCCCCCGACATGGCCGCGAGCCCTCCGGCCAGCGCGAACACGATCGCACTGACCTTGGCCGGGTCGATGCCGGCAAGCGACGCCCCGAGCCGGTTCTGCGAAACCGCCTGGATCTGCCGGCCCCAATAGGAATAGCGCACCACCAGCATGGTCACGACGATGACGACCACGGCGGCCAGCGCGGCGAACAGCCGATGCCCGCTGATGACCACGGGGCCGAGGTAGATGCGCGAAATGCCGACCAGCGCCGGGCCCCTGAACCCATAGGGTCCGACCACCTTGTCGACCAGATTGATCAACAGCAGCGAAAGCCCGAAGGTGACGATGACGGCGTACTCGTCGCGCATCAGGCCCCAGGAGGCGTAGCCGGCATAAAGCGGACGCATCAGAAGGCGCTCGACTGCGAGGCCCACCAATGCGCCCACCATAAAGGCGAACGGCAGCGCGAGCCACGGCGATACGTCGAGCTTCAAGGCGGCCAGCGTATAGGCATATGCCCCCAGCATGTAGAACTCGCCATGGGCGAAGTTGACGATTTTCAGGATGCCGAAAATGAGCGACAGACCGATCGCCATCAGGGCGTAGAACACGCCGATGATCAGCCCGTTGATCAGAAGATCGAGTGTCAACATGGGAACGTGGCGACAGGAAAGCGGCGGCTCCGCCTTCCCGCCCGCCCGTCAGCGGCTGCAATTCATCGGGGCTTCACGAGCAGCGAAGCATCGAACGGCTTGCCGACGTCCTGCAGGATCTTGGTGTCGCCGACGGGCTGGTTCACCGCCGTGATCTGGCCAATGACAAAGGGGACGTCGATCCATTGGTGATAGCGGAAGCCGCGTTTCTCCAGCGAGAATGTTACCTCGCCGTGCGTGCCGCTCCATTTGAGATTTTCCAGCGCCTTGATCACGGCATCCGGTTCGGTCGAGTTCGCGGCTTTGATCGCCTGTTCCAACGAGAACAGACTGTCGGCCGCCTGGAACAGGAGCCGCGCGGGGTCATAGGTGGTCTTAGCCTTGTACGCGGCCGCGAGCTTCTTGCCGAGGTCCGACATCGGCATTTTCGGGTGATAGAAATCGAATGCAATGAGCGAGGGGGCAGCGTCGCTCACATTCCGCCAGAAATCAGGATAATCGGTCACCGCCGAGGCATCGTAGAGCCAATGACCGGGTGCCGGCGCGATGCCTTGCTCATAAAGCTGGTTGATCAGGATATACGCGGCCGGCGGCAACATGCAGTTGATCACCACATCGGGCGGATTTGCCTTCAGGGGCAATAGCGCGGGCAGAAAATCCTTGCCGGTGCGATCCAAAGCCTCAAACTTGTAATCGATGCCCGGCGCCTGCTCCTTGAGCTGTTCGCCGATCACCTTTCCCATGCCGATGCCGTAATCGGTATTCTCGCACAGGCCAATCACCCGTTTGGCTCCGAGACTTTTCATGATCGCCGCGGTGCCGACCGCGACCCGGCTGTTGTAGGGGATCGGATTGAACACCTCCACGTAGCCCTTCTCGCGGACCGCGTCGGCAGTGCCGTTGGTGTTGATGTAGGGTACGTGATAGCGGTGCGCGACCTCGATCGCCGCGAGCACCGCCGAACTCTGATGTCCGCCCACAAATGCCACAACCTTGTCGAGGGTGATCAGTTTCTCCGCCGCGGCGCGCGCCTTTTCCGGAATGCCCTGGTCGTCCTCGATGACCAGTTCGACCGGACGGCCGAGCACGCCGCCGCCGTCGTTGATCATCTTGGCCGCAACCACGAGGGCATCCCTCACCTGGGTCGCCTGCGGCACCGAGCCGGGCGGCGACAGGGCAATCGAAACGCCGACCTTGATCGGGTCAGCCGCGAGCACAGTTTGCGCCGCCAATAATCCGGCGGCCAGTATCAACCGACCAATGTTTTGCGTAACCATGAGCCCCCACTCCCCGGTTGGTGAATTTCCCCGCGTCCGCACACCTGACCTTTTTGCGATAACGTATGTCAGTGTGCTGCCCGTGAGATGCAAACGGAATGCCACGCTGAAAATCGCAGGCCAGAGAGCACATCACGAATTCGCCACTCCGACAATTCAATGCTTTAGACGGTCGGAATGGTCCTTCCGACACCAGCGCGCTGCACCGTGCCGACGGCCGCTTCCGGAGGCCGCGCGAACGTGCTGGCTGACCGCCTGGCCCGGCGCCATTTGCCTGAATCCGCCGTTCCATGGAGCATTGATTTTACGGCCGTGGCAGCCGAATTTCGAGCGTCGTTGGCTTGCCGCCATGGTATAATGGCATTGCCGGCTCATCTCTCGTGGACCACATGAGATCGCCCGAGACGCGGTATGCAAAGAGTGGCGACGTTCGGATTGCCTATCAGGTGATTGGCAATGGCCCGATCGATCTCGTCTTTGTGCCCGGCTTCCTCTCCAATCTGGACGTACATTGGGAAGACCCGGGCTACAGTCACCTGCTCAAGCGACTCGGCACATTCACGCGGCTGATCCAGTTTGACAAACGCGGTACCGGCCTCAGCGATCGGGTCAACAATCGCGATTTGCCAAGCCTCGAAACCCGCATGGACGACGTTCGCGCCGTCATGGATGCCGCCGGCAGCGGCCGGGCGGCGCTGCTCGGCGCTTCGGAAGGCGCCCCGATGTCGATTTTGTTCGCTGCCACCTATCCGGAGCGCACGCGCGCCCTCGTGCTATATGGCGGTTACGCGCATTTCCATACCTGGGTGCTGGGGCCGGACGCACTGGCGTCGTTCGTGAACAGTGCCGAGCGGACGTGGGGAAGCGGTGCCTCGCTGGCGGCTTTTGCGCCGGGTCGTGTCGACGACGCGCACTTCAAAGCTTGGTGGGCGCGTTTGGAGCGTCTGTCGGTCAGTCCATCGGCGGCAATCACGCTCGCGCGCATGAATGCACAGATCGATGTGCGCCACGCGCTTGCCGGCATTCGCGTCCCAACCCTTGTGATCCACCGCGCGAACGATGCGCGCGTCAAGATCGCGGGCGGACGCTATCTTGCCCAGAAGATCCACGGCGCCCGCTTCATCGAGGTGCCGGGCCGGGATCATCCGATCTGGACCGGTGACATCGATCTTGTGGTCGACAAGGTCGAGGAATTTCTTACCGGCGAACGCCCTGCCCCGAATCCCGACCGCGTGCTCGCCACGCTCATCATGACGCGGTTGACGGGTGGGGCGAAGCACGCTCCATTCGCTGATCGGCTTTGGAACGAGCGAGTCGACCGGCTCCGCGAAAGCGCGGCTGACACTATTGCGCGTCATGGCGGTCATCCTCTCGGCGTCGGCACCGAGATCAGCGCCCGGTTCGACGGCCCGGTGCGCGCGGTGCGATGTGCGATCGCACTTTGCGAGGCCGCCGAGGTGCTCGACCTGCGGCTTGCGATCGGCATGCATACCGGCGAAGTCGAGGTTCACGGTGACACCGTGACCGAACTCGCGCTCAATATCACCGAGCGGATCGCAGCCCGGGCAAAGCCCGGGGAGACGCTTGTTTCGGGCATCGTCAAGGACCTCGTCCCCGGTTCGGGGCTGCATTTTGTCGAATGTGAAGGCGCGACGGTCGAGGGGATCGACGGCGCACTGCGTCTGCTCGCGGTCACGACCGAGCAGCACCTGGAACCTCAAGCCCGCGCCGCGCGAACGGGCGGCATCGAGACGCTCAGCGCGCGCGAGCGCGAGGTTTTGGGACTGGTGGCGGATGGATTGAGTAACACCGCAATCGCACACGCGCTCAAGCTCAGCGACCACACCGTCAAGCGCCACGTCGCCAACATCCTTCTCAAACTTGATTTGCCGACCCGAGCAGCCGCCGCTGCCTTGGTTGGACGCGAGCGGAATTCCTGACATGCGGCGGCGTGGCCCGAACGGGCCATCGCGCAAATGGCCCGCTTGGGCGAAGCGGTGAGCTTGGTTTTCCGTAACTATGCAACCATGGCGGCGGCCGCAGAAACCAATGAGGTGAGCCGGGAAATCCGCGCACCGATCGCCAAAAAGGAGAACGCCATGACCACGATGACTGATGGAGTGACCGGCACGGCAATCAAGCACGCCATTGAAAACCGCGACGGGCGCATGCTTGCTCAATTCTACGCTGATGACGCTGTTCTGGGCGTCGTCGACCACAACAATCCGCCGAGCCGACCGCGCGAGGTCAAGGGCAGGTCGGCCATCGCCACGTTCTGGGACGACATCTGCGGCCGCGTGATGACCCACAAGGTCGAGACCACCATTGCCGACGGCAACCGCCTCGCCTTCACGCAGTCTTGCACATACCCCGACGGCGCAAAGGTATTTTGTGTCGCGATCCTGGAACTGAAAGGCGGCAAAATCGCAAAACAAACGGTCGTCCAGGCGTGGGACGAATGAAGGCGAAGAGCAGATTACTCAACAGGAGGAGCACATGAACGATTTGATTCAAACCACGGTTGATCTGACGGCACGCCGCGGAGTCCTGCGCCGGATCGGCGGCGCAATGACGCTCGGAATCGCTGGGCTCATGGCAGCCGCCACACCGGGTGCGTTGCGCGCCCAGCCGGCGCCCGTACGAACCGACGGGCCGGATTGGCCTGGAGCGCTGAAAGGGCGCCATCGTCAGGTGGTGGACGCCTATGAGGTCAATTCGGGATTTCCGCTCGCATTTGCCTACACGTTCCTGGCTCCCAACGAATCGGCGACCGCGGTGATCATTTTGCGTCACGGAGCCTTCCCGATCGCGCTCGGCGATGCGATGTGGGCAAAATACAAGATCGGCGAGACATTCAAGATCACCGATCCCGAGACGAAAGCGCCCGCGGTGAAAAACCCGTTCTTTCACCCGAAATCCGGCGTCCTGATCGTCGACGACATCGCACTTGACCGGTTGCTGGCAAAGGGCGCAGTGGTCGGCGCATGCAACGTCGCGCTGCAGGTTCAAAGCAAAATGCTCGCCGGCAACGCCGGAGTAAGCGCGGACGACGCCGCCAAGGAATGGGCCGCAAACGTCATACCGGGGATCACGATCATTCCATCAGGAACCTGGGGCGTGAACCGCGCCCAGGAAGGCGGCTGTTCATACTGCGCCGGAGGCTAGAGCTGATCCTGATCGAGTGGAACCAGGAGTGGGGCGGACGAAGCGCGCCCGCCCTGCCCGGCCTGCCCGCGTGGGCGCGGGGCGAAGAGCACCTTAGCCCGCGCGCCGCTAGAGCATGTTCCGGTGCGATCGAAACACCGCTCTCCGTCGTCTCTGTCCGTCGTCTCTGTCCGTCGTCTCTGTCCGTCGTCTTCCTCCATCGTCATGCCCGCGCTGGTCGCGGGCATCCACGTGTGCCTTAGGCAATCGAGCGAGAAAGGCGTGGATGGCCGGGACGAGCCCGGCCATGACTTCGAGAGGCGGCTCAACATCATCGGAGTCCGATCTAATTGACGAGTTGCGATTGGGCCTCGGCCTTGAACGTGGGCACCTGCCGCCGTTGAAAATCCGCGAGAATATTTGCGCCAACCTCCGAGGTGGGAATCGGTCGGCCGAAATAAAACCCCTGGGCCTGATCGCCGTCGACCTGGGCTAGAAAGTCAACCTGTTTGGCGGTCTCGACGCCTTCGACGGTCACCCGCATGTTCAACTCGCGTCCGAGCGCGATGATGGTTCTCACCACCGTCTGGGCGTCCTCACGTTCGGCGCCTTCGAAGCCCTGCATGAAGCTGGCGTCGATCTTGATCTTGTCGAACGGGAATCGCCACAGATAGCTCAAACTCGAATAACCGGTCCCGAAATCGTCCATCGCGATTGCCACGCCCATCGCCTTGAGCTTATGCAGTTCCGCCATGATGGCTTCAGTATCTCCGAGCAGCAGGGTCTCGGTGATCTCCAGTTCGAGCCGTCGCGCCGCAAGCCCGGTTTCTTTCAGCACCGTGGCGACGACGTCGCTGACGCTGCCCGCCAGGAATTGGGCCGGCGAGAGATTGACCGCAACCGTCAGGTGCTCCGGCCAGGTCGCGGCGGTGCGGCACGCCTCGCGCAACACCCATGCTCCGATCTTGTCGATGAGCCGCATCTCTTCCGCAACCGGAATGAAGTCCAGCGGTGCTATCAGCGTTCCATCCGCCTTGCGCAGGCGTACCAGCGCCTCGAAGCCGATGAGGCTGCGATGAGACATTTCGAAGAGCGGCTGGTAGTATAACTCGAAGCCGTCATGAAGCACGGCATGGCGGATGATTCTCTCGAGCTCGATTCTCGATTGCAGATCGCTGTCCATTTCCGGCAGGAAGAACCGGATGCAATTGCGACCGTCCGCTTTGGCCTGGTAAAGCGCCAGATCGGCGCTCTTCAAAAGGCGTTGAGGGGAGGAACCATCCGCTGGCGCGACCGCGACCCCGATGGTCGCCGTGATCATGATCTCATGCTCGTTGAACCGCACCGGGACGGCCAAAGCGGACCTGAGCCGATGAGCGAATGCCTCGACCTCATCATGATTGAGCACACTAGGTTGAACCACGATGAATTCGTCACCACCCAGGCGCGCGATCAGGTCGTCCGGCCGGGTCGCCGCCCGCAGGCGCTCGCCGATCGTCGTGAGCAGGTAATCACCGGCGTCATGACCGAGGCTATCGTTGACCTCCTTGAAACGATCCAAATCGATGAAATGCACCGCGAGGGCGCCGCTTCGCGGCAACGAGGCAGCGAGCATCCTGTCCAATTTTTCGATCAAGTACGGACGGTTCGTCAGGCCGGTGAGGGCGTCATGGTGCGCGAGGAAGCGGATGCGCCGGTCGGCGACCTGCTTTTCTTTGGTGCGGCGGTACCAAGCTATCGCCGGCACCGTGAATGCCAGTGCGGTAATCAGACAGAGGCATACCGCTGCCGCCACGAACGTGTGGTAGAAATAGTCGCGTTGCTCGGTCTCGTCGAGATATGCCGCCACGATCGCGATGGGTCGACCGCCGGCCACGACCGGGACATAAGCCTGTGCAAAAAATAGCGGTAGATCGGGGGATTCCGCCTTCCCTCACATCGACAACGGGTTGAGCCGTCTGAATGGAACGAGCCGCGTCAATGTTGTGTTCGGACAAATCAACGAGGGCGATCCGTCCATGTTCCGACACCAGTTGGGAATATCCTTCGCGGTTGAATATCTCGTAGCGAAACACCTGGCCGGCCTTTCGAGCGCTTTCGAAGAATGCCATGCTGGCGGCGGATGGCTGTTCGCCACCGGCGATTTGCTCTAAATCCGCGACATTGTCCGCCATGTAAAGCGCCCAGGCACGAGCATTCGACGTGGCATCTTGATACAGCAAATGATTGGTCGTGATCCTCACGGTCGCCCATGTGCCGCCCACCAGAATGGCGAGCACGAGAACGAGGACCCCGATGTTGCGTCGAATTGACATTTTGGCGATCGAGAACATTGCCGCACTACCGGTCCGACCGCAGCTTCGAAATCTCCGATTCCACCAATCCCAGCAGTTCTCGATGGTGTGGGCTTTCGGCAGTCCACTCCGCGATGACCGACTTGAAGGCAACATCCGCAATATCGAGGTCCGCCTGCGACGGAAAGATCAGCGTGCGATTGGGTTCTGATCTCAGCTGCGCCATCACCTGTGCGACGGCAGCCTCATAGGTCTCAATGAATTGCCCGGCCAACCAGGCACCGCTATACTTCCGGATGATGTCTTGGGCAGGCGGCGGCAGTGCATCGAACTTCTTTCGGTTCATCAGGAGGGCAAGCGGCGCTCCGTTGGCTTCGAGGAAGTAGTGGGATGCGGCAGCACGTTTGATGCCATAATCGGCCAGCGGCGATCTCGACACCGCGGCGCCATCGATGCTGCCACGGCTGAGGGCATCGGAAATCTGGGTGATCTGCATCAACACCGGTATCGCCCCAAGCTTTTCAAGCGCCGCGCCCTCTCCGGTGTTGTTCACACGGATTTGCTTTCCTTTCAGGTCCCCGATTGAGTTGATCGGCATCCGGCTGTGGATGGATACCGGCTCGGTCACGAATGCACCGATCACGAAAAAATCTTCATACCCCTTGAGCGCATCGATCGCGGTCAGATACGTATAAACGAGGGTTGCTTCGCGTATTTCCCGCAGCAGGCCCGGCAGTTCGATGACCGAGTTGTCGGGGAACCGGTCCGGCGTGTACCCGGGAATGACGAATGCAATGTCGGCCGCGCCATCCAGCACGACTTGGGGCTGCAGGGCGATCTCCTTTCCGAGGATGCCTCCGGAATAAAGGTCAATTTTGACCAGACCCTTGGCGTCGGCATTGACGGCATCGATGAAAGGCTTGATCGCGCCGCGATAGGTCACCGATCGGTCGGAGCCAAAAAACGCCAGTTTGAGCGTGATCGGCTCGGCCGCCGACAAGGCCGGCCACAACCCGAATGACGCCAGCGCGCATCGTGCCATAAATTCGATCATGGATTTTTCCATCCCATCGACGATGACCGTGCAAATTGCAGCGCAGGCATTGTCCTCCGCAGGTAATCAACTCCTTCGGATGGGAATTCATGCTGGCGTTCGCGCTCAAATCTCCCATCATGGGTTCGCGCGCGTTAACGCCGGGGCCAAAATTGTTTGTTCCGTGATACCGGATTTGCCGACGCTTTGAAGACGAGATTTGCAGACCCCGCCAACATGATTTGGCATGCAGGGTATCGATAGGCGCAATCAAAGAAGGCCACAGCCGGAGGCCGTGGCGCTGCTTCCCCCAAACCGGAGCGAACGCACGTCACCGTCGCGTTCGGACTTTGGGCTGCGAAGAGCTTCGGTCCGAACGATCACACGGCTTACGGCGATGCGGAGGCCCCTTGTTTCGTGAACACCGCGTCGATCGCGGCTTGGGCGCATTTTTCGCCGTCGGCACTAGAAACCCCCATGGAGCCGATCACCTCGCCGTTGACCACGATCGGCAAAGCGCCAGGTTGGGGAAAATCGTGCATGAAAGTGGGCGCCAGATTTTGGCCCGAGCGCACGATCTTGTTCATTTCCGAGGTCGGCCGGCGCCACCGGAGCGCCGATTTTGCCTTGAGCAGAGCGGTGTCGATGGAATTGGCGGCGGCTCCTTCCATGGCATGGGATTCGACCTGATTCCCCGCCCAGTCCAATACCGACATTGCGAGCGTCTGATGATTGCGTTCAGCCCAAGCCGCGCAGGCGTCCACCATGGCACGCGCACCAGCGCTGGAAATGACTTTCTGCTCGCGAACCATCGCGTCAGCAGATGCTTGTGCGGCAAACGCGATGGCGGCGATCGCGGTGAGCGGGATCAGGCAGGATCTGGCACGCATGTTTTCCTCCTCGTTCTCATTGGGCAGCGCACTGTATCAAACCATCGCGACGGGCGTCGAGCGGCTGTCCGGGGATTAGGAGTTGTCAAACGTGTGAGCCACTGGGGAGGAAGGGGAAGCGGAAACGCCACGCCAGAAACGCGTTGCGCCCCTGCGTGACCGCGGAGACAATGGCAGCGCGTGAACGAGACCCTTGGAACGCGGCTCCGGCAATATGCCGCGTCGCGACCGTGAGGAGAGCTATTCATGACGCCATCAAAGACAGCAAAACTTACCGGTTCTGCGCCGGTGATCTTCGTGCGTGACGTTCAAGCGTCGGCGGAGCACTACCGCGACGCAATGGGCTTTTCATTCGGCACGATTTGGGGCGAACCGCCATCATTTGCGATCCTCAAGCGCGACAATATGTATGTGATGATCAAGCAGATCGCCGATCACAAACACATCGTCCCGCGCTGGACCGTATCGCCTGGCCTCTGGGATATGTATTTCTGGGTCGACGATGTCGAGGCGCTTTACCAGGAGTTCGTCGGGCGCGGCGCGAAAATTGATTACGGGCTCTGCGATCAACCCTACGGTTGCCGCGAATTTGGCACGCAGGATATCGACGGACACGATATTGGCTTCGGGCAGGTTGTCGCTTGATGCGTTGCTTTCCGCACTGATTTCCGCACTTGGCCTGACTTCGATCGGCGACGACGTCCGTGATCGCGCGGCTATCGGTTGGAAAACGCAACTGCTGACAGATCCCTGGCGATTCTTTTATTGCCGGAGGCGGACCACGTTTCGCGGAGCCCGGGATCATTTCGCAATTTCCACCATATCGAACGGATACAGCATGTTGATTTTGGGATCGTCGCGATCGTAGACGACCGTCGGGTTGGCGAGCATTGCCGCAATCCTCGGATCGGCAATTGGTCCGCCGCTGAGAACCGCGATGGGCAAATGCAGCCGAACGCCCCGATAGGCTTGTCCATTGCCGTTGGCAAATTCATAAATAACCTTGGCCCGAACGTAACGCGGCGTAAAATATTTTTGTCTTTCCACAATGACTGCCGTTGCCGCCCCGCCCGTTTCCAACAAACGCCTTTGCTGCCTGGACCCCAACACCGGCACAAACCCCAGTATAGCGAATATCAAAAAATCTACCGCCGCCGCAAAGACGATGGATATCATCAGGTTCATTATTTGACCCAAAGATAATCATGACCGTCGCGATCGCCGCCAAGATCGTCGCAATAGCGAAGAAGAATCCCAAACTTCGCTTAGCCCTCACCCGTCGTGGAGTGGGCTGGGACAATTCGAAGGGAATTTTCGCATTCGACATGATGAGCGTCGTCCCCGAGGAGGTCGATCAGGCCAAGCCAAATCCGACGATAACGTCGATGCTTGGAGGCAGATTAAAGCGATCCGCGCTTTCGCAACACCGCAGTCATGGGACGGGCGCCATCGGCCCGGCATCGCAGCCTACCATCGGCGACGAAATGTCGGGAAGTGGCCCTTCAGCGACCCCGCGGATGCCGATACGTGTGTGTCCGCTCACAGCGGGACTGCGGACAGCGAGTGGAGTTCGTCGAACCCGGTCTTTCGGTTTCGTCGTCGGCAGCCTGTCCGCATTTTGCGCTTTACGTGATAGGAATAGTCCTATATATTTTTGAATGGATGGCGCCGCAAGGCCTTGGCGTCGTCGCTTATCAACGCCGCCATCGGGGGCACAACCAAATCGCCTCCCGGAGGCGCGCAACGTCTCCGGGAGGCCAGTACGGATCAAATCCATGAAACCAATTTCAGCCAAAGACTCTGAAAATCCCTGATCATTCCCTGCTCCGCGAAATGCGTTCGCTATTCGGTGCAAAGCAATTCGCTGTTCGGTGACGTGCAGGGAATCGGTACCCAACACCTTGGAATTGCTTTGCGAACTGACGCGTAGAGTTGCCGAAATGGTCGGCTTTTTGTGAAATTCGCTGATATTTTCGCTGTTGGCAGCGAAATCCGCCGTCGAGATTTGCGCCGATCCGGCGTTCGGCACCATGTGTTGACGGCTACGCCGCGAACGCCCGCTCGACCGCGGCGGCGATGCGCAGCAGCCGCCGGTCCTGGCCGTTGCGCGCGACCAGCATCAGGCCGACCGGCAAGTTGTCGCCGCGCGGCAGCGGCAGCGAGACGGCGCAGAGGTCGAAGAAGTTGACGATGGCGGCGTTGCGCAGCACGAGCTGATTGCGGGCGAGCGCGGTCTCCGGGTTCTGGCATTCCGCAATCGTCGGCGCGACGATCGCGACGGTCGGCATCAACACGCAATCGAGATCGGCGAGGCGGGCATCGATGGCGCGCACCAGGGCGGCGCGATCTCGCAACGTCACGATGTAATCGGCGGCGGCGAGTTCGCGGCCGCGCTCGATGCGGGCGCGCACGAACGGATCATAATCGGCGCCGCGGCGCGCCAGTCGATCGCGATGGATCGCGTAGCCCTCGGCGGTCGGGATGCTGCCCTTGGCGTAGAGCTTGGCGATCTCGTCGAACATCGGGAACAGCTCCGGGGAGAGCTGCACGTTGGCGCGGCCGAGTTCGTTGACGGCTTCGAACAGGCGCGCCGACACGGTCTCGTCCAGGCCGCGCAGCGGCAGGCCCTGGGCAATGCCGACGCGCAGGTTCTCGAGCGGCGCCGGCTCGAGCGGCCGGGCATCCTCGCCCGCCATGATGGCGTCAGCGTTGGCGCAGGCCGCGACGGTGCGCGCCAGCGGGCCGATCGAGTTCGAGCGTGTAGGACAGCGGAAACGCGCCCTCGGTCGGGATGCGCTGCTTGGACGGCTTGAACCCGACGATGCCGCACAGCGCCGCCGGGACGCGCACCGAGCCGCCGGTGTCGGAGCCGATCGCGATCTCGCACATGCCATCGGCGGCCGCGACCGCCGCGCCCGAGGAGGAGCCGCCCGGAATGCGCGCGCGGTCGGCCGGATTGCCGGGCGTGCCGTAATGCGGATTGATGCCGAGGCCGGTGAAGGCGAACTCCGACATGTTGGTCTTGGCGATGACGACGGCACCGGCGGCGCGCAGCCGGCGCACCACCGGGGCATCGGCCGCCGCCGGCGGCGCGTCGGCCAACACCGTCGAGCCGGCGCGGGTCGGTTCGCCGGCGACGTCGAATAGGTCCTTGACGGAGACGATGGCGCCGTCGAGCGGACCGAGCGCGATGCCGGCCTGCGCGCGCGCATCGGCCGCGTCGGCGGCGTTGCGGGCGGTCTGACCATAGACGGTGAGGCAGGCGCGGGCGCCCTCGCCGTTCGCATCGAAGATGCGGGCCAGCGCTTCCTCAAGGCGCTCGCGCGCCGGGCGGGGCTTTTGCAGCGGCACTGCAGCCTGCGCCGGCGCGGCCGCCGGGGCCTGTGCGCGGGCTTGCCGAAACGTCAAGGCAGGCGCGGTGGCGAGCGCCGCGGCGGCGCTGGCCAACAGGCGCCGCCGGCTGAGAGACAGATTTCCAGCGTGGCGCATTTAGCCTCCAATAAAGCCCCTTGGGTCATGGCCGGGCTTGTCCCGGCCATCTCGATCAGGAACGTTCTGTCACCTCCTTATCGGGGTCGCCGGGACAAGCCCAGGGACAAGCCCGGCGACGACAATTCAAGCTGATCGAATCCGCTTCACCTTCGTCGGATTCCGCCCTCCACCTCACTCCACCGAAATGTTGGCGAACTTCACCACCTTCGCCCACTTCTCGGTTTCGGCGGCGACGAACTTGCCGAATTGGTCCGGCGACATCGGCATCGGGACGCCGCCGAGGTCGGCGAGCTTGGCTTGCATCTTGGTGTCGGCAAGAGCCATCGCGACCGACTTGTTCAGGATTTCGACCACCTCCGGCGGCGTTCCTTTCGGCGCCGAGATGCCGTACCAGATGCTCGCCTCGTAGCCCGGCACCGTTTCGCCGATTGCCGGCACGTCCGGCAGCGACGGCCACCGCGTCGCCACCGTGACGCCAAGCGCGCGAAGCTGGCCGCTGCGCACGAACTCGATCGAGCCCGGCAGATTGTCGAACAACACGTCGACCTTGCCGGTCATGAGGTCCGGATAGGCGCCCGCGGAGCCGCGATAGGGCACGTGCACCATCTCGATACCGGTCATCGCCTTGAACAGTTCGCCCGACATATGCACCGAGGTGCCGTTGCCGGAGGACGCAAAGCTGATCTTGCCGGGATTGGCCTTGGCGTAGGCGATGAACTCGGCGACGGTTTTCACCGGCAGCGACGGCGGCACCACCATGACGTTGGTGAGCCGCATGACGCCGGCGACCGGAACGGTGTCGCGGATGAAATCGAACGGCAGCTTCTTGTAGAGCGAAGCACTGATAGCATTGCTCGGAGCGTCGAGCAGGATGGTGTAGCCATCCGGCGGCGCATTGATCATCATTTGCGTCCCGAGATTGCCGCCCATGCCGCCGCGGTCCTCGACCACGAACTGCTGGCCGAGGTCGGCCGACAGCCAGTCGGCCAGCACGCGCGTCGTGATGTCGACCGCCCCGCCGGCCGCGAAGCCCGAGATGAAGTGGACCGGCCGGCTCGGATATTTCTCGGCGGCGGAGGCGGCTTGCTGCGCGGAAAAACCAGCGGCGGCAATGCCAAGCCCAAGCCTAAGCCATGGTAACAGTCGCGCGGCGCGCATGCGTTTCCTCTGTGTTGCGGACGATCGTTGGTCCGCCGCGCAACCTATCAGCTTGCGGCACGGCGCGATACGCCCCGACGGGCCTCGGCCGGCCTCGCTCAATCGCGGAAATGCGGTATCACCTCGACAGCTAACGCGACACCGGCCTATCGGAACGCGAGAGTTCCATTGATGATGCAGCGTCGCGTCGACATTTCCGGGTTCCGTCGTCACGAAGATGACCCCATGCGGCCTATTTTTACTTCGTGTTCATGCCCGCCCTGCTATTGCCGCGATCCGGCTTCAGACAACCTGCGAGTAGGCGTCTTCCTGGCGCTCTCCCCCGTAACGCGTGAATCCTTGCCGCATGCCAGTTGACAGCACCGTCGTTTCGCGTCGAATCGTGTTGCGCGGCTTCGCCGCGGCCGCATGCGCGCTTGCGCTCGCCGGCTGCGCCGGCATGGCGGCAAACGCGCCGCGCTACGACGCGTCGGAACTCTTGCTCCATCCGACGCTGCTGGTCGCGACCACGCGCAAGCCGGTGAACGGCGCGCGCGCGAAGCCGTGGTATGGGCCTGAGCGTTCCCCCACCATGAGTGTTGCGCGCGCCCGACTGACGCCGCCTGACGACGGCCGGTTCACGCTTACATCGGTCGGTCTCGTCGATTGGCGCGTCGCGTCGGTCGAGCCGGCGCCGCAAGTCGGCGATCTGCTGGGGCAAGCCACCAGCGGACGCGACGTGCTCATCTACGTGCACGGTTATAACCAGACCTTCGAGGCGGCCGCCCTCGACGCCGCGCGCCTGTCGGACGGCATCAAGTTCGCCGGCGAGACGATGGTGTTTTCCTGGCCGTCCAAGGCGAAGCTGTTCGATTACGGTTACGACCGCGAAAGCGCGATGTGGTCACGCGACGCCTTCGACCGGGTGCTTGAAGGATTGATGGCGAGCCCGACCATCGGCCGCATCAATATCGTGGCGCACAGCATCGGCACCATGCTGACCATGGAGGCGCTGCGGGAACTCTATGCCAAGCATGGCGACGCCGCAGCCGACCGCATCGGCGCGGTGGTGTTCGCCGCGCCTGACATCGACATCGATGTGTTCACGTTCCTCGGTCGAACGGATCGGCCCGCTGGCCAGAAAAATCACCGTCATCACCGCCACCAACGACCGCGCGCTGGCGGTCTCGGGATGGGTGAACGGCGGCACCACACGCGTGGGTGCCGCCGAGAAGGCCCAGCTTGAAAAGCTCGGCCTGCGCGTGATCGATGCCTCACAGCAGAGCTGGGGCATCATCAACCACGACCTGTTCCTGTCGAACGCCGGCATCCGCCAGGCGATCCGCGACGCCGTCGGCGGCCGCTCGCTGCTCGGAGCCTTCGTGCCGGGAATTCAGTTGGGCGGCGGCCTGACCGCGCCGGACGCGGAGCCGGCGCCGCGGGCGGACGCGAATTAGCATCACAGGATGCTTGGGTCCGGCCGCGCGGCCAATCCGTCCGCGTCGTCCTCCACCAGATTGGGCTCCGCGCCGAAGGCCTTCTGGGCGAGCGCCGCCGCCATGAACTCGTCGAGGTCGCCGTCGAGCACCGCGCCGGTGTTGGAGGTCTGCACCCCGGTGCGCAGGTCCTTCACCATCTGGTAGGGCTGCAACACGTAGGAGCGGATTTGGTGGCCCCAACCGATATCGGTCTTGGCGGCCTGCTCGGCAATTGCAGCCGCCTCGCGGCGCTTGATCTCGCGCTCATAAAGCTTGGCGCGCAGCATCGTCCAGGCCTGGGCGCGGTTCTTGTGCTGGGAGCGTTCGGCCTGGCACACCACCGCGATGCCGGTCGGGATATGGGTGAGGCGCACCGCCGATTCGGTCTTGTTGACGTGCTGGCCGCCGGCGCCACCCGACCGCATGGTGTCGGTGCGCACATCGGCCTCCTTGATGTCGATGACGATGCGGTCGTCGATCACCGGATACACCGTGATGCTGGCGAACGAAGTGTGGCGGCGCGCGTTGGAATTGAACGGCGAGATGCGCACCAGCCGGTGCACGCCGTCCTCGCTTTTGAGCCAGCCGTAGGCGTTGTGGCCCTTGATCTGGATAGTGGCGGACTTGATGCCGGCCTCTTCGCCCGAGGTCTCTTCTAGATATTCGATCTTGTAGCCGTGATGTTCGGCCCAGCGCGTGTACATGCGCAGCAGCATGTTGGCCCAGTCCTAGACTCTCGGTGCCGCCGGCGCCGGCATGCACTTCGACGAACGAGTTGAAGCCGTCGGCCTCCCCGGACAGCAGCGCCTCCAGTTCGCGACGCGCGACCTCGGCCTTGAGCTTCTTCAGGGCGGCTTCCGCCTCGGCGACAACACCCGCGTCTTTCTCGGCGTCGCCGAGCTCGATCATGCCGACATTGTCCTCAATCTCGCGTTCGATGCGGCCGAGCGCACCAAGCGAATCCTCAAGCGAGGTGCGCTCCTGCATCAGCCGGCTGGCGCGCTGCGGGTCGTTCCAAAGATTGGGGTCTTCGGCGAGGTGGTTCAGTTCGGCAAGGCGGGCGCGCGCTTTGTCGAAGTCAAAGATGCCTCCTCAGCAGCCCAAGGGACTGCTTGATCTGGTCGACAATGGTTTGAACTTCAGCGCGCATGGTTCACCGGCCTGTCATGTGGTCAGCAGCATGTAGCGACCCGGCCGCCTGCACGCAACCGCGATCGCACCGCCGGGCTCGGTTGTGCTGTTCGGAACGGCACCGGATCGGTAATCGGGATCAGTACAAACCGCCGCCGGAGCGCACCGCGCGGTCCGCCTCCGGACTGACGCCGACGCCGTAGCCGCCATCCTGCCCGCCGATACCCGCGATGGCGTTGTTGTCGGGCGGCGAAGTGCCGGGCTTGAAGGCTTCGAGGATCACGCCGCCCGAGCCCGGCCCGGCGCGCTGGCCGCTCTTGAGGTCGACCCGGATCAGCTTGATGCCGGGCGGCACACGGAACGGCATTGCGGGCTTGTCGGCGAGCGCGGCCTTGAAGAAATCCCGCGCGATCGGCGCCGAGAGATGACCGCCGGTCTGGCCGCGACCAAGGTGGCGCGGCTTGTCGTAGCCCATGTAGACCCCGACCACGAGGTCAGGCGTGAAGCCGACGAACCAAGCATCCTTCTCGTCATTGGTGGTGCCGGTCTTGCCGGCGATCGGCTTGCCGACTTCCTTCACCACCGTCGCGGTGCCGCGCTGGACCACACCTTCCATGATCGAGGTGATCTGGTAGGCGGTCATCGGGTCGAGCACCTGCTCGCGCTTGTCGCCGAGGCCGGGTTCGGGCTGGTTCTCCCATCGCTTGGCGTCGCAGGCGCGGCATTCGCGCTGATCGTGCTTGTAGATGGTGTGGCCGTAGCGGTCCTGGATGCGGTCGATCAGCGTCGCGGTGACGCGGCGCCCGCCGTTGGCGATCATGGAATAGGCGGTAACCATCTTGAACACCGTGGTCTCGCCGGCGCCGAGCGAATACGACAGGTAGTTCGGCAGGCTGTCATAGATGCCGAAGCGCTTGGCATAGTCGCCGATCAGCGGCATGCCGATGTCCTGGGCAAGCCGCACCGTCATCAGGTTGCGCGACTGCTCGATGCCGAACCGCAAAGTCGACGGACCGGCATATTTGCCGTTGGCGTAGTTTTCCGGGCGCCAGACGCCGATCCCCGGTCCCTGGTCGATTTCGATCGGCGCGTCCATCACGATTGATGATGGCGTATAGCCGTTGTCGAGAGCGGCCGAATAGACGAACGGCTTGAACGACGAGCCCGGCTGGCGCATCGCCTGGGTGGCGCGGTCGAACTGGCTCTGATCGAAGGAGAAACCGCCGACAAGGGCCAGTACGCGTCCGGTCAGCGGGTCCATCACCACCATGCCGCCGGAAACCTCGGGAATCTGGCGCAGCTTGTATTGGTCGCTGTCCTTGCCGAGCGGCTCCACATAGACGACGTCGCCCGGCGCCAGCACTTGGCCGACCTTGAGCGGGTTCTTGGGGGTCGATGCGCGCGCCCATTTGACGCCCTCGACCGGGATATTGCCGATCTGGCGCTCGCGCACCACCGCGCCGCCCGGCTCGCGCGCCGGCTGGAACCCGATGCGGGCGGATTGGTCGTTGGTCTCCAGCACCACGGCGAGCCGCCACGGCGCCACGTCGGCATAGGCGCGCACGTCGGCGAGCTTGACACCCCAGTCGCCGGCGATATCGATCTTGGTGATGGGGCCGCGGTAGCCCTGGGCTTCGTCGTAGTGAATGAGACCGTCGGACAGCGCCCGGTGGGCGATCACCTGCATCTTGGGATCGAGCGTGGTGCGCACCGACAGGCCGCCCTCGTAGAGCTTCTTCTCGCCGTATTTATCGTAGATTTCGCGGCGCACATCCTCGGCGAAGTAGTCGGCCGCGATGATGTGCGAGCCGGTCGTTCCGCTGCACGATGGTGAGCGGTTCCTTCCGGGCCTTCTCGCCGAGCGCGGCGGTGACGTAGCCGTTCTCGACCATGCGGTCGATGACGTAGTTGCGCCGTTCCACGGCGCGATCGTGCTGGCGGAACGGATGCAGTGTCGTCGGCGCCTTGGGCAAGGCCGCCAGATAGGCCGCCTCGGCGACCGTCAGTTCATGAACCGACTTGTCGAAGTAGAGGAGCGCCGCCGCGGCGACGCCGTAGGCAGCCGAAGCCGAGATAGATTTCGTTGAGATAGAGCTCGAGGATCTTGTCCTTGGTGTAGGTGCGTTCGATCTTGAGCGCGAGCAGCGCCTCCTTGATCTTGCGGGTGAACGACACCTCGTTGGTCAGCAGGAAGTTCTTGGCGACCTGCTGGGTGATGGTGGAGGCGCCCTGCGGTCGCCGGCCGGTTCCCATGTTCTGCACATAGAGCCATGCCGGCGCGCGCGATGCCGCCGAAATCGAGGCCCGCGATGCTCGTAGAAATTCTTGTCCTCGGCCGAAATGAACGCGTTGGTGACGAGCTTGGGCACCGCCTGGATCGGGAGATAGAGCCGACGTTCCTTGGCGTATTCGGCGAGCAGTTCGCCGTCCGCGGCATGCACCCGCGTCATCACCGGCGGCTCGTAGTCCTGCAGCGTCGAATAGTCCGGCAAGTCCTTGGAGAAATGGTAGAGGAGGCCCGAGATGGCGCCGACCGCGACCAGGAACACCAGCGTACCGACCGCGAACAGGAATCCGAAAAACCTGATGAGGAATCGCATCGCCCGCTAATTCCCCTGGCCCGCCCGGCCGCTGCCGGCCGTGCCGGCAACCTCTTCGATCCTCGACGCCTGCCGTTGCGGAACCGGTTGCCGACCGAGACACGGAGCATCCGCCGCCGGCCGATTCGATCCTACCCCAAACACCGTGCATTACGTCGCCCGGTTTTATGGTCAAACTTTGGCCAGACGGTGCGAATCCGAGTGCAATCCGACGCCCTCCCGCGAACCGCGACAGACCGCGTAGCCTCAGCGCTGCGGGGCTGCCGGCATCGTTCGGCGTGCCGGCGACGCCGCCGGCGAAGCGCGTTGAAAAATAAGTTTGGACCGCGCGCGCGATCGCGTCGCTCGCCCGCGACCGCCATGCTTCCGACACCAATACTTGAGATCGCTCGGCGTCGATCACGTAGCCAAGTTCGATCAGCACCGAGGGAACATCCGGCGCCTTGAGCACCCGGAAACCTGCCGATTTGAGCGGATACTTGTGCATGCGCGCCGTGGTGCGCAGTTCATTGACCACATCGCGGGCGAAATGGGACGAGAAGGTCTTGGTCTCGCGCTGGGCAAGATCGATGAGAATGTCGGCGATGTCGTTCGGTTCGGCGGCAAGATCGACACCCGGCGATGACATCGGCGCGGTTTTCCGCATCGGCGAGCCGCTGCGCTTCCGCATCCGAGGCCTGGTCGGACAGCGTGTAGACGCTCGCGCCCTCGGCCTCGCCTTCGCCGCGCGCCAGAGCATCGCAATGGATCGAGATGAAGAGCTGGGCCTGACGCAGCCGCGCGAATCGCACCCGTTCGGCAGAGCTCGATCGAAAGTATCGTCCGGTTCGCGTCATCGCCACGCGGTATTTGCCGATCTTTTCCAGCTTGTCGCGCAGCATGGTGGCGAATTCGAGCACCAGGTTCTTTTCAAGTTCGCCGCTCGGCGCATGGGTCCCGGTGTCGATTCCGCCATGGCCGGGATCGATCACCACCACCGGGCGTGGGTCGGCGGGCTGGCGGCGGCTTCCTGCGGTGGGCGGCGGCGGTTCGGTCTGCCGCGGCAAGACGATTGTCGATCGCGTCGGCCGCAGGAACGTCTCGCGGTCGACCGGCACGAGATCGACCACCATGCGCGCCGGCTGGCCCTCGACGGCATCGAGCACGAAGGCCTTGGCGACCCGCACCGGGCCCGTGACGTCGACGACGATGCGCGAGCCGCCCTGCCATCACAAGACCGTAGCGGAACGCCTTGATGAGGCCGCGGCCGCGCTCGCCGGTCCGGGCGGAAGCTGAAAATTGACTTGCGGGATATCGATGACGACCCGGTAGGGGTCGGCGAGCGTAAACGCCCGCATGTCGATCCTGCGGGAGAGATCAACCACCAGGCGGGTCTGCTTGTCGTCACCGGCGATGCGCGCATCGGTCGCGAGTCGAGGCGCCTGCGGCCGGTATGGCTCCGGTCCGTCGGATAGCGGCCATCTGGGCAATGGCCGGTCCGGTGGGCGCGGCAAAAGCTACAGAACCGCCACCCACGGCCCTCGCCCATATGATCGCGAGCGCGCCACGCCGAAGCATGCCGCACTGCGGCGGGCCGCCGCCGGCATCCGGCCCCGGTCCGGTATCGGTTCGCCGCTGCGCGTGCGAGGTTGCGGATCACCGCCCAATTCTCCAGCGCTTTCGTGCCCCGGAAGTCTCTCTACCCCCTAGCGGCCGCTGGTTAACCGTTCTTCAAGAAAGGCCCGCAGAAAAAGCGCGGGTTTTGGCCCGGAACCGCAATTTCACGGTCAGTTTTACCGTGTGATATGTCGGGCAGTGGGCCGGTCAGCGTGGAGGTTGCGGCTTGCCATGCCTAATTATGCTGCTTAGAAAGGAATCGCTGAAGGTTCAAGGTTCTGGTTCTGCCGCGTTCGGGCATGGGCGACTGTCTCATCCGGCGACCCCGCCCCATCAAGCCGTCCGCAGCGGATCAGGCGATGGGACGGCTCACTCCGATGCCCCTTTGAAGGATGACCGGACCGCGATCTCGGCCGTAACGGCCGTTCGCGCGAACCCTCGGCGGATACCCTAGGCGACGCGTCGCGCGTTGCCGCTTTCGCTTTTGAGGGTCAAACACGCCATGCCGGCGAATATTGGCAAGGACAGCTCATTTCGCAGCCGCGATGCTGCGCCGCAAGCTATCTTGTCCGATTGGGCACGGCATGTCGCGGCCCTTACCCCATTCATCCCCCTAAAAGGCGCGCTGCGTTCAGCGGCCACGCCCGCCGTTCCCCGGATCGACGTCTTCAGGCCGACTGCCTCCACGACCGATGTCCTCACGGACGCCGGGCAGCGCCACCCGGCGCGCCATCGAGAGATAAATCCATGGCCAATAAGATGCTTATCGACGCCACCCATCCGGAAGAGACCCGGGTCGTCGTGGTTCGCGGCAACCGCGTTGAGGAGTTCGATTTCGAGTTGGCCAGCCGCCGTCAGCTAAGAGGCAATATCTATCTCGCCAAGGTGACGCGGGTCGAGCCGTCGCTGCAGGCCGCCTTCGTCGATTATGGCGGCAATCGCCACGGCTTCCTGGCATTCAGCGAAATCCATCCCGACTACTACCAGATTCCGGTCGCCGACCGGCAGGCGCTGATCGCGGAGGAAGAGCGCGCCCACCGCGATGCCGAGGATGAAGCTGACCGCCGGGCCGGCATGCGGCGACGCCCGCGTCACCGCTCCGCCGGGCGCCACGACCCCGGCGGTGTCGAGCGATCCCGTCGGCGCGGAAGCCCAAGATCATGGTCAGGATCATGGCCAGGACCATCCCCACGACCATGGCCACGACGATACCCATCACCATGATGGCGACCATCATGGTGATCAACCGACGAGCCATGGCGACGACCAGCCTTCGGACCGGCAACCTGAATTCGCGCCGGAAGGCGACCAGCATCTGCCCGTGTCCGGCTATGGCACCGGCGAGTCCGCAGCACCCCACGAGCACCACGCCGAGGCGGCCGGCCACGCTCAGGTGACCGAAGCCGGGGCTGAGCAAGAGACCGACGCCGACAGCGACGATGACGAGCCGGCCAGCCTGGAGCATGGCGAAGCGCCGCGGCTTTCCGACGAGCCGCGCGACGATTCGGCACATGAGGACGCGGCGCTCCAACCCGACGATAACGCCGGCGCGGAACGCGATACCGCGGACGCTTCGGCGCGCGACGATGACGGCAGCGACAATGGCAATGGCGAAGCGACCGACGAGGACGACATCGTCGAATCCGTCGGCGGCGCCGATGCCATGGAAGAGGTTCCCGACCGCACGCCGCGCTACCGCCGCCAGTACAAGATCCAGGAAGTGATCAAGCGCCGGCAGATCATGCTGGTGCAGGTGGTCAAGGAGGAGCGCGGCACCAAGGGCGCGGCGCTGACCACGTATCTATCGCTCGCCGGCCGCTACTCGGTGCTGATGCCCAATACGGCGCGCGGCGGCGGCATCAGCCGCAAGATCACCAACGTGCAGGATCGCAAACGGCTCAAGGAAATCGCCGAGGAACTGGAAGTGCCGGAGGGCATGGGCGTGATCCTGCGCACCGCCGGTGCCGCGCGCACCAAGACCGAGGTCAAGCGCGATTTCGAATACCTGCTGCGGGCGTGGGAGACGGTGCGCGACCTGACCCTGAAATCGACTGCGCCAACCCTCGTCTACGAGGAAGGCTCGCTGGTCAAACGCTCGATCCGCGATCTCTACAACAAGGACATCGACGAGGTGATCGTCGCCGGCGAGACGGCCTATACCGAGGCCCGCGACTTCATGCGCATGCTGATGCCGAGCCACGCCAAAAACGTGAAGCTCTTCAAGGAAAGCCAGCCGCTGCTCACCCGCTATGGTATCGAGAGCCAGCTCGACGCCATGTTCTCGCCGGTGGTGCAGCTGCGCTCCGGCGGCTACATCGTGCTCAACCAAGCCGAAGCCCTGGTGGCGATCGACGTCAACTCCGGACGCGCAACCCGCGAGCACCACATCGAGGACACCGCGCTCAAGACCAATCTCGAAGCCGCCGAGGAGGTCGCCCGCCAGCTTCGCCTGCGCGACCTCGCCGGGCTTATCGTCATCGACTTCATCGACATGGACGAGAAGCGCAACAACCGCTCGGTGGAGCGGCGGCTCAAGGATTGCCTCAAGAACGACCGCGCGCGCATCCAGGTCGGCCGCATCTCCCATTTCGGCCTGCTGGAAATGTCGCGCCAGCGCATCCGCACCAGCGTGCTGGAAAGCTCGACCGATAAATGCCCCCATTGCGGCGGCACCGGCCATGTGCGCTCGGTTTCGTCGGTCGCGCTGCAATGCCTGCGGATGATCGAGGAAACGCTCCAGCGCGGCGCGACCCACAACATCATCTTGCGCACCCGTTCGGAAATCGCGCTCTACGTTCTCAACCAGAAGCGCTCGCATCTGCACGAGCTCGAGCACCGCTTTCAGATTTCCGTGACCGTGACGGCCGATCCGACCATCAGCGGGCAACTCCCGTTCCTCATCGAGAAGGGCGAGCAGGTGCACAGCCCCGAGCAGGCCCGCGCTTTGCTTGCCCAAGCGGCCAGCATCCCGATTGCCGAGCCCGAACCCGAGGAGGCCGACGCGGCGATCGAGGATGACGCGGAGGACGAAGAGGACGCCGACATTTTCGATACCGAAGCCGCGGAGCCGGGCGAGCACGCCCAGAACGGCGACGCCAGCGAGGCCGCCGAGAACGGCGACGGCACCGAGCGCGGCGAGGCCGGCGTGCGACGCCGGCGCAGGCGGCGACGGCGCGGCCGGCGTGGCGACGTCCGCGAGGGCGGCTTCGCCCATGAGGGCGGTCATGAGGGTGCCCCAGGAAGCGTCGAAGCAGGCGCCCCGGAACGCGGGCACGATCAAGAGCACGGCGGGGAAGCCGACCCGGAACACCCAGAGGCCAATGGCGAGGCGTATTCCCCGCACGAGCCAACCACCGACATGCACGCGGGCGAGCAGGCGGAGGACGACGGCGAACCGGGCGAGCAGGATGCTGAAGGTGCCGGCACCCACCGGCCCGCGGGCCCTGGCAACGGTAATGGCGATGGCGGGCGGCGGCGACGGCGCGGCCGGCGCGGCGGCCGGCGTAACCGCCGCGAGGAAGGCGAAGCTTCGGTCCGGTCGCCCGAGTACGGCGTCGAGCCGATCGACGAGGAGGTCATTCACGCGGTCGCCGATTTCGGCGGGCCGCCGATCGAGGCCGTGCCTCACGCATCCCACCAGGAACTGCGCCACGAGGAACTGCGCCACGAGGACTTGCGTCACGGGACGCCCGAGCGGACGCCCGCGGAGGCCCGGCACCATGAACCGGCATCACAGCCCGTCCCGGCCGTCAGCGAACCCGCGTCCGCCAAACTCGAGCCGCCACGGCGGCGCTCCACGATACGCGAGCCCGCCCCCTTCGCGATGACGGGCGGCGCGCCGGCGTTGCCGACCGCGGCCGAGCCGATTGCTCCGCCGCCGGTGGCACCGCCACCCGAGGATGCGGCGCCGGAGGCCGCACGGGACACGTCATCACCGCGTCGCGCCGGCTGGTGGGCAAAGCGCATCTTCGGCGACAAGGAATGATGCGAGACTGGCCTGCGCCCACCGCGCAGGCCAGTCCGCGATATCGCACATGATCCCGGACTGCGTTCACCTCGTCGGCAGTATCGGCCTCGATACCGTCGAGGACGTGTTCCACACCGCCGGCCGCCTGCTCGGGCGGCGCCTCAAGCGCTTGCCGGACGGCGAGCCCGGTAGCCGCCGGCTGTGGGTGAGCTTCCAATATCCCCTGCTCCGCTCGATGCCGTTCCTGCGTCCGGATCCCGGCGGCGCGTTGCGCAAAACCTCCGGATTTCCGCTGCTCTGCCTCGTCGAGGGCGCGACGCCTGACGAAATCCGCTTTGGCGAGCTTGGTTATGCCCGCGAGGCGCGCGCCTCGTATCTCGATTTCTGCGCCGCGCGCGAGCGCGGCGACATCGCGTCGTCGGTTCGCTTCCAGGTTTGCCTGCCGACACCGATGAGCGTCACCTATGCCTTTTGCACCGCGCGGGACGTGGTCGCGATCGATGCCGCCTACGAAGCGGCGATGGTCCGCGAGGTCGAGGCGGTTTGCCGCGCGATCCCGCACCATGATCTCTGCCTGCAATGGGACGTCTGCCACGAGATGATCATCTGGGACGGCCAGCCGCAGGATCAGTTCCCGCTCGTCAAGGCGTCGCCGGCCGACATCATCGCCCGCCTGGTCCGCATCTCCGGGCCGGTCCCGGCCGCCGTCGAGCTCGGCTTTCACCTCTGCTACGGCGATTTCGGCGCCCGCCATTTGATCGAGCCGGTCGACACCGGCAAGATGGTGGAAGTGGCGAATGCACTTGCCGCCAATGTGGAACACCCGATCGCCTATATCCATATGCCGGTGCCGCGCGAGCGCTCGGACCCGGACTATTTCAGGCCACTTGCCGGGCTGAAGCTCGCGCCGCAGACTGAACTCTATCTCGGCGTGATCCATGCGGCCGATGGCGTCGAGGGGTCGCGTCGGCGGATCGACGCGGCCGGTAAATTCGTTGCGGCCTTCGGTATCGCGACCGAATGCGGCATCGCCCGCGCGCGCAAGCCCGAACTCGTCAACCAGTTGCTGCGCCTCCACGCCGCGTTGGCGCGCGAGCCTGGATGAGGCAGGCTGCTCTCGCACCGGGATTTGAGTCATGTCAGAGGGATCCACGGTTTCTTTCGCCCTGTTCGACACCGCGATCGGCCGCTGCGCCATGGCGTGGAGCGAGCGCGGCATCGTCGCCATGCAACTTCCCGAAGCGACTGACGCGGCAACACGGGCGCGCATGCTGAAACGACATCGGGAGGCGCGCGAAGCGTCCCCCCCGCCCGACGTTGCGGCTGCGATCGCGGCCATTGTGGCGCTCACCGGTGGCGAAGCACGCGACCTTTCCGCCGTCACGCTCGACATGCTGGCGGTGCCGGATTTCCACCGCCGGGTCTACGAAATCGCCCGCACCATCGCGCCCGGCGCGACGCTCACCTATGGCGAGATCGCCCGGCGGCTCGGCAACCCCGGCGTGGCGCGCGACGTCGGCCAGGCGCTTGGCAAGAATCCGTTCGCCATCATCGTGCCGTGCCATCGCGTGGTCGCGGCCGGCGGCAAGACCGGCGGCTTTTCCGCCGCTGGGGGCGCCGCCACCAAGCGGCGCCTGCTTGCGATCGAAGGCGCGGCGTCCAATGACGCGCCGACGCTGTTCGAGCATCACGGCGGCCTGGACTTCGCATTGAGGCCGGCGCGCCGCCGCGGATAGCGACTCACGACGCCGTCTTGCTCGCGTTGCGCGCGGCCCAAACCGCGAGCCCTCCGACCGCTCCCACCGGCGCCGCCAGTGCCCAGAACCCGGCGGCCGCGAACGCGAACGCGCCGACCGTTGTTCCGGCCACAAAGCCGAACGGCAGTGGCAGTCCGCTGCGAAACCGCCGGCGGCAAATCTCGTGCTGTCGGATTGCCTCGGCGGATACATCGCCACCCGGACACATCCGCGACAACAGCAGTTGGGTCGCATCGATCGTGATCTGGCTGGTGTTGGTGGTCATGACGTTGGTCGACGCGACCCCCTTCATCAACAGCCGAACCAGCGCGCTCTGCACCCCCATGGCGGCGAGGCCGAACATGGATGCAGCCACCGCAAGGGTCGCTTGCGGGCCGGCGAAAGGGGCGCCGGCCGCAAATGTCGCCATGCCGCCGATCAACAGCAGCGTTTCGAGCGTGAGCGCCCACGCCAGCGCGGAGCCGGCAACCGCCTGGCCCACGATCGCCACAAGGGTCGCCGCGACGCCGCCGGCGACAAACACCGGCACCGCCAGAAGCACCGTTGCGTCAGGTGTCCCGGCGACCAGATTGGCGCCGGCATCCACATAGCTGCCGGTCACCTGGGCGACAAAAAACCCGAACAGGCCGAGGAACGTGCAGGCATCCACATAGCCGGCCACGACGGCCAGTACGATCGGTACCGCAAGCGGCGGTTCGATCGGAGCGACGAACGCGATCCATTTCATGGTACCGGATCCGGGCTGACGTCGTCCGGGGCGCCGACGCGGTGAGGAAACGCGACCGCGGTGCCGATCAGCGCAAGAATGCACCCCATCGAGACGTCGGCCAGTCTTTCAACGAGCAGCATCGACACGTTTTCAGCGCCTGCCCCGGCGACGGTCGCGAGATCATAGGCAAGCAGGATCAGCAAGGCGATCAGTGCGGTGTGCAGCCAATAGCGGTTGCGCAGATGATGCGGCAGCGCCGCGGCGATCGCCAGCATGAGGGCACACAGCAGCACCGTCGAATGGGTCGCCTGGGTGAGCACGAAGGCCGCGATTACGCCCGCGACGGTGCCGACGATGCGCCCGACGATCCGGCGGTAATTGGCGCCGGCGTCAGGCTGCATCACCACGAGGGTCGTGGTCGCGACCCAGATGGCGCGGGTCGGATCGAAGGTGATGCCGATCCACATCGCCACAGCCGCCGCCACCGCATAGGCGACGGCAAAGCGCAGCCACGCGGCGTGAGTCACCGGTGCGGGCTGCGGTGCGGGCGCGCGCGGCAAGCGGCCGAACAGCACGTTATCGACGATCCGCGACAGCACGCAGACGACGAACACCGCAGCCAACAGCGCGAGTTCCATGTTGCTCACGGCCGGCAGGCCGCCGACGATCGCGAGCGCGATGGCGCCGAACTCGTGCCGCCATGTGAGCGGCGCGCCCGGCCCGATGGAGGAGGCCTGCCGCGAAGGCCGCCGCGATGAACAGTATCCAGAATCCCGTCCCGTAGCCGCCAAGCCAGTGGCCGGCGGCGGCCCCCGCCGCCATGCCGAACGCGACCTCCACCAGGAACACAAGGCGCGACGGCAGCGGCCCGTCGTCATCGGCGAAGGACAGCATGATCGCCGCAACGCCGCCGACGAGTGCGATACGCCACTCGCCAAGCACCGCGGCAGCGACGATCGGAAAGCCGACATTGACCAGGAACAGCGCGGCGCGCCGCAGCGTGGCGATGTCCGGTCTCGGCGCCGCTATCGATCCGATCGTCATGGCCAGGTTCGCCAACAGACGCCGGTGGCACGCCATCGCCGGCATCGCAAGATGCGCCGGAGAGCCGCGTGACGCCAGCGGTCGTTCACTCGCTGGAAAGGATCACGTTCCTGAGGATCGGATAGATCTGGCCGGTCCAGCGGCGCCCGCTGAAGACACCGTAATGGCCGACGCCCGCCTGCATGTGGTGGCGCTTGAGGTAGGGCCGCAGCCCGCTGCACAGATCGTGCGCCGCGACAGTCTGGCCGACGGCGCAGATGTCGTCGCGCTCGCCCTCGACGGTGAGCAGCATGGTGCGGCGGATGGCGCGCGGCTCGACCGGTTCGCCCTGCCATTTCAGGTTTCCGAGCGGCAGCGCGTGTTCCTGGAAGACGAGCCGCACGGTCTCCAGGTAGAACTCCCCGGCGAGGTCGAGCACGGCGAAATACTCGTCGTAGAAGGACTTGGTCGCCTCCGCCTTCTCGATATCGCCCGCGGCGAGATTCGCATAGAGTTCCTTGTGGGCTTTGACGTGCCGCTCGATGTTCATGCTCATGAAGGCGGCAAGCTGAATAAACCCCGGATAGACCCGGCGGAACGCACCGGGAAAGCGCATCGGCACTGAAGCGATCAGGTTCCGCTCGAACCACGACATCGGCTTGGAATTGGCGAGTTCGTTGACCTTGGTGGGGTGGACGCGGGTATCGATAGGCCCGGCCATCAGGGTCATGCTGCGGGGCTGCGCCGGATTCTGCGATTGCGCCATCACGGCGGCGGCGACGAGCGCGGCGACGCAAGGTTGGCACACCGCCACGATGTGGGCGCCCGGCCCGATCGCTTCGAGAAAATCGATGATGTGCTGGATGTAATCGTCGAAACCGAAGCCGCCGTGGGAAAGGGCCACGTCGCGCATATTGTGCCAATCGGTGATGTAGACGTCGTGATCGGCCAGCATCGTCTTGACGGTGGCGCGCAGCAGCGTGGCGAAATGTCCCGAGAGCGGCGCCACCAGCAGCACCGAAGGCTGCGCCACGTCGATGTCCTTCTTGAAATGCAGAAGCGTCCCGAACGGCGTCGCCTTGCGCGCTTCCTCGACCACCGCGACCTCGCGGTTTCCCACCATCACGGTGTCGATCTCGAAGGGCGGCCGGTCATGGGTGAGCCCGGCGCGGGCGATCAATTCATAGGCCGCCGTCAGATTGCGGACGGTGCCGGCGCTGCCGTTGAATTCGGGCCCTAACGCGCTGGCGGCCAATGTCGCCAATGTCCGCACCGGAACCATTAAATCGGAATAAGCCTGGTAGGCTTGATAGAGCATTTGCACCCCTTGGATGCCCGGTCCGGTCACCGTTCATCCGTTACCCCAGTCTTGGAGGCTAGTGTAATTCCTGTTGCGGTGCGACAAAATTTTGCACATCGTTGGCAATTGGTTGGCGGTGGTTGCGCACAGGATTGGGCGGGGCCGAGGGGGCGACGTACAGGCGGCCTTCAGGCGACGCGTGGCCAACGCGAGAAAGTCACCGTAAAAGGTTGTACTTTCTGGATTAATACGGTGTCTGGCGGGCCGGTCTGGGGCCGGCAAGCAGGGCAAGCAGGGGGAAAGTTGCGGATGGACAAGCCCAAGCTCATGATAGCGAGCAAGAACTACGGCTCGTGGTCCTTGCGCGGCTGGCTGCTGTGCAAGATGGCCGGGCTCGACTTCGACGAGCAGGTCGTCTCGGCCGACGATCCGTCGACCCGGGCTGAGCTGTTGCTGCTGTCGCCGTCTTTCCTGGTACCATCGCTCACCAATGGCAGCATCAAGGTGTGGGACACGCTGGCCATCGCGGAATATCTCAATGAGCAGTTCCCTGAGGCAGGGCTCTTGCCCAAGGACGCCGCCGCCCGCGCACGCTGCCGTTCGATATCGGGCGAGATGCATTCGGGCTTCAGCAACATGCGTTCCGCCTTGCCGATGAACATCAAGGGTGATTACCCGAAGTTCAAGGTGTGGGCCGGCGCCCAGGCCGACATCGACCGCATCGTGACGATCTGGCACGACTGCATTGGCACATTCAAGGGGCCGTTCCTGTTTGGCGCGGCTCCGTGCATGGCCGACGCCATGTATGCGCCGGTTTGCAGCCGTTTCCTCACTTATCACGTAAAGATCGATCCGGTCTGCACCGCGTATTGCAAGACCATCATGGCGATGCCCCACATGGGCGAATGGATCGAGGCCGCCAAGAACGAACCCGACGAAATGGAGGAACTCGACGTCGAGTTCTGAAACGACCGGCGGCGGGTTCGGTCATGGGCCGCTGACGCTCGACCACGGGTGTCCGGTTGGTCCGACAAAGCGCTTTTGTCGTCCCGGGGCGCCGTGAAACGGCGAGCCCGGAACCCACAACCCCGATTTTCTCCGTATAATTCCCCAAGGTGGTTGCGGACGACGTCACGCCGCCGTCCGCGCCGTGGAACTCAGCGCAGCGATTTGAATGACGCCCTGAGCTCCTTGGTGAAAATGTCCGGCTGTTCCCAAGCGGCAAAGTGGCCGCCCTTTTCGAGCCGGTTGTAATAAATCAGTTTGGGATAGGCCTTCTCTGTCCAGCTCCGCGGGGCCGCATAGATCTCATCGGGAAAGACACTCACGGCAGCCGGGATCGGGACACCTTTCGGGGCGAAAAAGGCAAGCTTGCTTTCCCAATAGAGACGAGCAGAAGAGACCGCCGTATTCGTCAACCAGTAGAGCGTGACATTTTCGAGGATGTCGTCGCGCGTCAGGCCTTCAGTCTGACCGTCGAAGACGCGCGCGATGAGCGCCTCACTGGCCGCATCGTGGTCGAGCATCCAGGCGGCAAGGCCGACCGGCGAATCCTCGATCCCATACAGCGTCTGCGGACGGTTCGCCATCTCCTGGGCGTAACCAACACCGTGCTTGTAGAAAAAGTCGAGTTGATCCCACGCGTGCCTCTCGTCGGCTGAGAGGCCAGAAGGAGGCGGTTCGCCGAACTGGAGAGCCTTCGCAACGTCGGCTGGGACGGTGGCCGGCATGTTGGTGTGCATGCCGATCAATCCGGGCGGCGTCTGCAGCGCCATCTGCTCCGTAACGGCATTCCCCCAATCGCCGCCTTGCGCCACAAATCGCGTGTATCCGAGGCGCTTCATCAGCACGGTCCAGGCGCGTGCGATGCGGATGGGGTCCCAGCCGGTCGCGGTCGGCTTGCCCGAAAAGCCGTGTCCAGGCAGCGACGGGATCACGACGTCGAACGCGTCCGATGCGCTGCCGCCGTGGGCCGTCGGGTTCGTCAGCGGGTCGATGATCTTCAACTGCTCGATGATCGATCCGGGCCACCCGTGCGTGACGATCACCGGAAGCGCATTCGGATTCCTCGAACGAACCTGGATGAAATGAATGTCCAGCCCGTCGATCTCGGTCACGAATTGCGGCAAGGCGTTCAGCCTCGATTCGACCTTGCGCCAATCGTAATCTTTTTCCCAATAGCGCGCGAGTTCGCGCATCGTCGCGAGCCGCACGCCTTGCGTCGCATCCGCTACGGTTTCCCGCTCAGGCCACTTTGTCGCGTTTATGCGCCTGCGCAGATCGACGAGCGCCTCTTCCGGAACATTGACCCGGAAGGGGCGGATCGCGTCGCCTTCGGCCGCCGCGCCCGCCGCAGCCGCGGGTACAGAGGTGGCAAGGCCAAAGGCGCCCGCGGCGGCCGCGGTGGCAAGCAGGTCGCGCCGTGTGGGCGATGAAAAGTCCGTGGACATGGTCATTCTCCGTGGTTCGATGGTTGGTGGGCACGCCGGGAACCGACCCAGCCGCGGAAACGAATTTTGAGTTGCTCGCCACGTTTCTTGAAAAAAACTTACGGGTCCATTTTGCGGGCCTTTTGGCACGCTCTGCCATCCAACCTTCGGAACAATCCGGTCATATGAAAGTATGAGCCGCTCACGCCTTGATTCCGAGATTCGCTGGCGTCACCTCGGCGACGCCGCGCGCATCACAGCGGTCGGATCGTTCGGTACGACGACAGGAATTGTGCGCACGCCGCGTCTCGATGCGAAGCGTTGCAACACCGTCTCGACGAGCGCGCGCCGCACGGCCGCCAGCGGGCGGGCTTCGGTCCCGATCCGCATGATCTCCGCGGTGGCGCAGCGAAGCGTGTCCACGCTGCTCAGTTTGCGCGCGTACGCACGGCGCGAAGAGCGCCTTTACCTACCCTACGACCGAGTCCACCTCATTCTAGTCCCCGAAGATGTCGGCCCAAAGCTCCGACCTCCATGGGACTAATGTGTACTCATCGGACGTGGCACGGATGTAGACCACGGCCGCGCCCTGGCCGATTGCCCTGCCGGTCACCCCGAAGGTTCCCTGGAACACCAACTCACCTGTGGCGACACCTGCCGCGGCGAGACCTCCAACGATAGGGTGAGTTCTCTCCGCAACCCAGTCACCGGCGGCAAAAAATCTTCCCGGATTTTCGGATCCTTCGACGCGGAGATGGTCGAGCACATCACCGCCAAGGGAGCGAGCGCCGGAACCTTGCCGAGGACGTACATCGCTCCGCCGCTTATCGCCGCGGTCTTTGCAGCCTCAACCGGGCGTCCTTCGTGCAGTTGCACGAGGACATCTCCGGCGATTGCGGCCCCGCCGGCGGCTGCCATCGTCCGCCCAAGCAGCTTCCCACCGGGCTCGGCACTGGGAGAGCCTTCTGACGGTGATTGAGGTGTTGGGGCCGATGGCGGTTCCGGCGTTGGGGCAAGCCTGAGGCGGTAACCTTTGCCCGGAACGTTTTCCGCGCCAATGGTCTGCAATGCTGCGCGGACCTTGGCGGCGTCCGAAGACGCTCCGGTTTTGATGATTTCCCAGACCTTGCCGTTGATGCGCTTCTTGAGCTCGGTCGGCTTGAGACTGGCGGGGTCCTTGATGCTGGCAACGGCTTCATCGAAGATGGCGCGCATCTCGGTAATCTCGCTGAACCGCCTCGTGACCAGCGCGCTTGGATCCTGCGCCACTGAAATTGGCGGCCGCGGGGGCGGAACCGGCTGCATTGGAACGCCACGTCCTTGCGTCTTCTGGTTGGTGGCGAAGTCGAGCAGCTCGCGATTATTGACATCCAACGCCCGGGCGCGGGCGTCGGCTTTCGGAACATCTTTTTCGCCTACGGTCATGGGTTCGGCGATGTTCAGCCACATCTCAAGAGACTGCTTGCCCTTGGTCCCATGGACACTGACATTCGCGATAGGGTCGTCAGCCGACGCAGTGCTCCAGCTTTCCTCGCCGTGCCAGCCAGGGCCCGGCGGCGAAGGGCTCGCGGGCTTCTGAGGAACCATTGCGGGCTTCGGATGAACCTGTGGAGTGCGCCCAGCGGGCGGCAATTGGCTCGGATCGCCCATGTTCGGTTTCTCCTTCTCGGAATCTACAAAAGCGAGTCTACCGGTGATCGTCGCGGAAGGAGTGCCGAACATCACATTTCTGATCGACTGCCATACGTCGCGCTCGAAACGAGCGGTGCGATTCTTGCGTCAATAGGTTTGTCCGCGCAGCCTAGTCCCTCACCCGCGGCCCAGCCACCCGACGAGGCGGTCCACCGCCTCCTTCACTTCGGAAGTCGCGCCGGCGTAGCAGAAGCGCATAAAACCTCGCCCATGGACCGGATCGAAATCGGCGCCGGGTGTCGCCGCGACGCCGGCTTCGTCAAGCATGCGTCCGGCGAATTCCTGGCTGTCGTTGCAGAAGCGCGACACGTCCGCATAAAGATAAAAGGCGCCGTCCACCGGCAGGAAGCTGTCGAAGCCGGCCCGCGGCAACCCATCCACCAGCAGGCGCCGATTGGCCTCGTAGCCGTGCTTGATCGCCTCCATCTCGTCGCAACCATCGAACGCCGCCTCGGCCGCGATCTGCGACAAGGTCGGCACCGAGATCGCGAGGTTCTGCTGCAGCCGCTCGATCGGCCTGATCAGCGCGTCCGGCACCACCATCCAGCCGATGCGCCATCCGGTCATGCAGAAATATTTCGAGAACGAATTGATGACGACGGCGTTTTCGGAAAACTCGAGCGCGGTGCGCGCCGGAAATGCGTAATCGAGGCCGTGGTAGATTTCGTCGGAGATGAACGCAATTCCCTCGCTCTCCGCGGCCCGGATCAGAGCGGCGAGCGCGTCCGCCGTCATCATGGTCCCGGTCGGATTGGCCGGGCTCGCGACCAGCACCCCGCTGAGCGGTCGCTCGCGATGGGCCGCGAGCAGTGCCTCGGGGGAAAGCGCGAACCGGTTTGCAGCCGTCACCTCGATCGGCACGGCCTCGCAGCCGAGCGCCGCCAGGACGTTGCGATAGGGGGGGTAGCATGGGCTCTGCGATCGCGACCCTGTCTCCCGGCTCGAACATCGCCAGGAACGCCAGCATGAAACCGGCCGAGGAGCCGGTGGTGAGCACGATGCGTTCGGGATCGACCTCGGCTCCGTAGCGCTCGCCATAATGTTGCGCGATCCGCCGGCGCAGCGACGGAATCCCGAGCGACTGCGTATAACCGATCCGGCCGGCATTCGAGCGCGGCCCGGGCCGCCGCGATTGCGGTCGACGGCGCCGGCGCCGCCGGCTGGCCGATCTCCATACGGATCACGCGGCGCCCGACGGCCTCGAGGCGGGTAGCGGCCGCGACCACGTCCATCACCATGAACGAGGGCACATCGCCGCGCGTCGAGCATCGCGGCAAACGCTTCGGGGGTTCGAGCATGACCGTCCATCTCCACGGCGCGGCCGCCCCCATCCCGCCGCATTTGGCGGATTGGTACCGACCGTTGGGGCATGTCCTTATTGACCGCGCACGACCCCGTCCCTAGCTTGGCCCGACGGAATCTAGCAAGACTATTTCTCATGGCACCGCAAATGCATAGTCGAGGCCCGCGGTTGTTGCATGCGCCGCGCGGAATCGCGGTGGCGGCTGCGATTGCGATCGGCACCGCCCAGGTGTTCGCCCAGATGGTGGTGCCGGCGCATGCCGCGGAGAAGGACCCGGCCGCATCGCTCCCGATCATCCGCGATGCCGAGATCGAACAGCTTCTGCGCGACTATTCGCAGCCGATCCTGCGCGTCGCCGGCCTTGGCCAACGCAATATCCGCGTCGTCATAATCGATGACCGCGCCTTCAACGCCTTCGTGATCGACGCCAAGCGCATCTTCGTCAATGCGGGCGCCCTGATGGAGGCCGAAACACCGAACCAGATCATCGGTGTGATGGCCCACGAGACCGGCCACATCGCGGGCGGCCACCTGCAGAAGCTGCGGACCGAGCTTGCCAATCTCCAGACCGCTTCCATCATCGCCATGATACTCGGCGTCGGCGCCGCGGCGGCGGCGGCGACCAGCCGCGGCGGTGCCAGCGGTAATCCGGCGGCCGCCGTCATCGGCCCGCAAATCATCGATCATGCGCACGCTGATGGCCTATGCGCGGCAACAGGAAGAGCAGGCCGACCGCGCCGGAGTCAATTTCCTCACCCTGTCGGGCCAGTCCGCCAAAGGCATGTACGACACCTTCAAGCGGTTCGCCGACCAGCAGCTGTTTTCGTCGCAATATGCCGATCCCTACATCCAATCGCACCCGATGCCGGCGGAACGTATTGCGGCACTTGCCGAAGTCGCGCGAGCCAACCCTTACTGGGACAAGAAAGACCCCCCGGAGTTGCAGCAACGCCATGATCTCACCCGGGCCAAGCTATTCGGATACCTCGACCGGCCCGACACCCTCGCCCGACGTTATCCGATGAGCGACAACAGCCTGCCGGCACGTTATGCCCGCGCGGTCTCGAATTATCGCCACGCCGATTTGCGCACCGCGATCACCCAGATCGACGCGCTGATCCAGGTCCAGCCCAACAACCCCTATTTTTACGAGCTCAAGGGGCAGGCGCTGGTCGATTCCGGCCGCGGCCAAGAGGCGCTGTCGCCACTGCGCCGCTCCATCGCGCTGGCGCCCGACCCCACCCTTATCCGCGTACTGCTCGGTCAGGCGCTGGTCTCGACCAACGATCCGAACCTGGTCGAGGAGGCGGTCACCAATCTGCGCCTCGCCTTGCAGACCGATTCGGAAATCCCCGACGCCTACGACCATCTGGCGATCGCGTTTAGGCCGCAAGGGCGATCTCGCCGGCGCCGATCTCGCCTCCGCCCAGGCGGCTTTCAACCGCGGCAGCCTGCCGACCGCCCGTCAACTTGCCAGTCGCGCCAAGACCCGATTTCCGATAGGATCGCCCGGATGGGTCAAGGCGGACGACATCGCGAGCTACAAACCGCCGCAACCCCGACGCTTGTTTCCCTGATTCGCAACAAGGACTGACCCATGATGCCGATTATGATGCGCTCGATGACAATCCGCTCGATGACATTGCGCTCGATGACAATGCTCCTGGCCGGTGCAGCCGCGTTGCTGATGCTGGCCCCGTCGGGCCCGGTGGCCGCGGATGAGTTCACGGCGCCGCAGAAGAGCGAGATCGAGCAAGTCATAAAGGATTACATCATCAGCCATCCGGAAGTGCTCCAGGAGGCCATCGCCGAGCTCGACAAGCGCCAGGCCGTCGCCGAAACCGAAAAGGCCAAGGCCGCGGTCGCGAGCAACGCGGATACGATCTTCAATTCGAGCCGCCAGGTCGTGCTCGGCAATGCCAAGGGCGACGTCACCCTGGTCGAGTTCTTCGATTACAATTGCGGCTTCTGCAAGCGCGCCATGGCGGACATGCTGGAACTGCTGAAGGACGATCCCAAGCTCAAGATCATCCTGAAGGAGTTCCCGGTACTCGGCCCCGGATCGGTGGAGGCCGCCAAGGTCGCGGTCGCAGTGCGGATGCAGGACAAGACCGGCAAGAAATACCTCGACTTCCACCAGAAGCTGCTTGGCGGCCGCGGTCAGGCCGACAAGGCGCGCGCGCTCGCGGTCGCCAAGGAAGTCGGCATGGACATGTCGCGGCTCAACACCGACATGGCGAGCGACGAGATCAAGGTCTCGCTTGAGGAAAGCCTCAAGCTCGCCGAGACGCTCGGGCTCAACGGCACGCCGAGCTATATCGTGGGCAGCGACGTCGTGGTCGGCGCGGTCGGCATCGACGCGCTGCGCTCCAAGGTGGCCTTCGCGCGGTGCGGCAAGGCGACGTGCTCGTAGGCGAGATCGCGCCGTTTAAGCGAGGCTCGCGACGCCAGCCTGAGCGCTGTTGCGAGATGCCGCGGAAGAATTGCGGGCACACGTTGTGATGCTTCCGCCACAGTTCGATATGCAGCGTGTCTTTATGGCGATCCGATCCCACCCTTGGACCGGTGGATTAGCTCAATGACCGAAAACATTTTTGAGCTTGATGGATTCTTGGAAGACGAGGAGGGGCGGAAGCCGTTATGTGTCCGGGTCTCGGCTCCTTGCCAAGTTCCAGGCGAAACTACCTACTATTGCCGCGTGCATGCACCCGCCATTTTTGCTAACGACAAGCGTATTTTCGGAATTGACGCGGAACAGGCGAGGGAACTCGCCGTCAATTTCATCAAATCGATGTTGGCAGGAAAGAAGGTCACCGATGCTAACGGGAGATGATCACGTCGGATCATAAAATAACAAAGAATATGGAGCGGCTTTGCGCCTTGGCGGCTGGGACCGCTCCACCAAAAGGGGTTGAAACGACCGCTCCGCTTTTCGGGATCATGCTTTGGTGCATGATCTTGTCCGAAAAGCCTGAAACTTTTCGGGATCATGCTTTATCGCGTACCGGTCGATCGGGCCGGGCCGCAGCCACGCGGGAACGATGTCGGACATCATCTACGTGATCAACGGCCCCAACCTGAACCTGCTCGGTACCCGCGAGCCGGAGAAATACGGCCGCGCAACCCTGGCGGATGTCGAGGCGCTGTGCCGGGAGGCGGCGCGCCGGCACGCGCTCGCGGTCGAGTTCCGCCAGTCGAACCGCGAGGGCGACCTCGTCGATTGGATTCAGGAGGCGGGCAAGACCAAGGCCGCCGGCATCATCCTCAACGCCGCCGCCTACACCCATACGTCAATTGCGATATTCGACGCCATCGTGGCGGCGCAAGTGCCGACCATCGAAGTCCACATCACCAACATCCACGCCCGCGAGGAATTCCGCCACCATTCCTATGTTTCGCGCGCCGCCAAGGCGGTGCTCGCCGGCTTCGGCATCGGCGGCTATGCGCTCGCGATTGACGGACTGGCCGCGCTCGCCAAGCCGGGGCGGAGCTGAGCCGGTGCCGGACAGCGCCGACACGCCGGGAAAACCCACCGCCGACGAAGACATGGTGCGCACCCTCGCGCGGCTGCTCGACGAAACCAAGCTCACCGAGATCGAGATCGAACGGGACGGCTTCCGGGTCCGCGTCGCCCGCCAGCCTGCCGCGGCTGCTGCGTTCGCCGGTTCAGAGGCGCCGCGTCCGCTGCCGATGGCGATTCCGGCCGGCGCGCTTGATCCATCGCAGCATCCGGGCGTTATCGCCTCGCCGATGGTGGGTACAGCCTATCGGGCTCCCGAGCCCGGGGCCAAGCCGTTCTGCGACGTGGGCTCCGTCGTCAAGGCCGGCGATACGTTGCTCGTCATCGAGGCGATGAAGACCCTCAACCAGATTCCCGCCACCAAGGCCGGCACGGTGGTCCAGATCCTGTTCGAGGATGCCCAGCCGGTGGAGTTCGGCGAACCGCTGATGATCATCGAGTGACATCATCGAGTGACATCGGGATCACGGCCATGTTTGAGAAAATCCTGATCGCCAATCGCGGCGAGATCGCGTTGCGCATCCTGCGCGCCTGCAAGGACCTCGGCATTCCGACCGTGGCCGTCCACTCCACCGCCGACGCCGACGCCATGCATGTGCGCCTCGCCGACGAGAGCGTCTGCATTGGCCCGCCGCCGGCGCGCGACAGCTACCTCAACATCCCAGCGCTCGTCACCGCTTGCGAGATCACCGGCGCCGACGCCGTGCATCCGGGCTACGGCTTCCTGTCGGAAAACGCCCGCTTTGCCGAAATCCTGATCGAGCACGGCGTCCATTTCATCGGCCCGCGACCCGAGCACATTCGCCTCATGGGCGACAAGATCGAGGCCAAGCGCACCGCGCAGCGCCTCGGCATTCCGGTGGTCCCGGGATCGGAGGGCGGCATCGGCCCGACGGCGGACGCACTCGCCATCGCGCGCAAGATCGGCTTTCCGGTGCTGGTCAAAGCTGCCGCCGGCGGCGGCGGACGCGGCATGAAGGTGGCGCACGGCGAGGCCGATCTTGCGGTTGCGCTTGCGACCGCGCGCACCGAGGCCATGGCGGCGTTCGGCGACGACGCGGTCTATCTTGAGAAATATCTCGAAACCCCGCGCCACATCGAAATCCAGGTGCTCGGCGACGGCCGCGGGCGCGCCATTCACCTCGGCGAGCGCGACTGCTCGCTGCAGCGCCGGCACCAGAAAGTGCTGGAGGAGAGCCCCTCGCCGGCGCTCAATGCTCCGGAGCGCGATGCGATCGGCGAGACCGTCGCGAAGGCGATGCGGGAGTTGAACTATCTCGGCGTCGGCACCGTCGAGTTCCTGTACGAGCATGGCCGCTTCTATTTCATCGAGATGAACACCCGCATCCAGGTCGAACATCCGGTAACCGAGATGATCACCGACATCGATCTCGTGCTGGAGCAGATCCGCATCGCCAGCGGCGACGAACTGAAGATCAGCCAGGCCGACGTGCAGTTCAACGGCCACGCCATCGAATGCCGCATCAATGCGGAAAACCCGGTGTCGTTCCGCCCCTCGCCGGGCAAGATCGTGCATTACCATCCGCCCGGCGGCATGGGGGTGCGGATCAACTCCGCAGCATACCAGGGCTACGTGATCCCGCCTTATTACGACAGTCTGCTCGGCAAGCTCATCGTCCACGGCAAGACCCGCGGCGAATGCCTGATGCGGCTGCGCCGCGCGCTCGACGAATTCGTGGTCGACGGCGTTGAGACGACACTGCCGTTGTTCCGCGCCCTGGTGCGCGACGCCGACTTCGTCGACGGCAGCTACCACATCCACTGGCTGGAGCAGTTTCTGGCGAAGGGCGTGGTGGGAGAATAGGACGTCAACTCATAAACATGCTGTTGGGACAGGCGGCCACGGCTGCAATTCGAAGTCCGCAATGCCTTCGATAGCAGCCAAGGCATTACAGCGCAGCGAAACGAAACGACGTAATGGGTCAAAGCACAAACCCGGAAATCGGCACCGAGAAGCGCAAGATCGAATACTGGTTTCGATGCGCCCCCTATTGCGATAGGCTTGCCTGAACCAGCGTGGAGATCATTGGTGCGACGGCGGGATTTTATCGCCGGGACTAGGCGGCACAGCGGCGTGGCCGCTGGCAACACTCGCGCAACAGAACAAGCGCGCACGACGCGTTGGCGTAATTTGAAGTCCGCACCGGCGCGAACTCCCGCACGGCAGCGATCAAGGAGATACAGATGGAAACCCCCTTGCAGATCGATTTTCAAGGCATGGACGCCCAAGAGACCTTGCGCATGGAGATCGTGCGGCACGTGGCGGCGCTGGAGAAGCGGTATGGCCGGATTACGGCGGGTCGCGTGGTGGTGAAAGATCCGGGGCAGCATCACCGGACCAGCGGTCTCTTCGAGGTGCATATCCATCTCTCTTTGCCGGATCGAAAGGAGGTCAATGTCGGTCATAAGCCGGATGCAGACGAGCGCCACTCTGATGTTCACTCGGCGATCAACGATGCCTTCGGGCACGCCCAGCGGATTTTGGAGGAGGACGTCCGCCGCATGCGGGGCGATTCGAAAACTCATGTGCCTCGGCGGGACGCCCGGACCTCTGATTGATGAGGTCAGGCACACGCCGACAACTCCTACCGATAAGAACATGTCTCGGATGGTGCAGGTTTTCGGACGCCGGCCGTCCGGCCGCGTGGAGAGGTTCGCCATGCCGGCGTCCGAAAACCCGCACCGAACCGGAAAATCGCAGCCCCTTTCATAAGGAAGCGAAAAAGGTGTAGCCTTCAATTGAGACTGGCAAGCGGGACCTGTCGAAGTCCTGCCGCCAGAGCATCGGGAGTGAACACTGCGGGCAAGCGTTCTCCAGCACAAATCCATACAGGCGCCCTCGTGATCTCTCACGGAAGACGATTGAAAGGGAGGTTGGTATGCGCAGGGAGCGGATTTTCCTTCTATTCATCGCATTGGCGGCGGCGGTTGTGACGCCTGCCCTGGGGCAGACCGTGACAACAGGGACCGGACCGGCCAGCGGCGCTACATCGATCCCGGACTTTTCCCGCGTCTGGATGCACCCGGGCTTTCCCTGGTTCGAGCCGCCGGCATCCGGGCCCGGCCCGGTGACGAACAAGTCGCGCTGGCCACAGCAGCCCGGCGGCGATTCAGGCTCCGTGGCCATGCCCCCCCTTCCGCCAGGCGTGGAAGGCGTCAGCGACTACGACCAGCTGGTCGGCGACTATAGCAATCCGATCTTGCAGCCCTGGGCAGCGCAGGTCGTGAAGAAGTTCGGCGAAATGTCGCTTGCGGGCATCGTCTACGGCAACCCTTCCAACCAATGTTGGCCGATGCCGATGCCGTTCATCTACAAGCAATTCATGGTGGAGATCGTTCAGCAGCCGGACATGGTCGTGATCATCTACACGGCGCCGAGTACCGACGTGCGCCGCGTGCGCCTGAACGACCGTCATCCCGAGCCGCTCACGCCGCGCTGGTACGGTGATTCGGTCGGCCATTATGAGGGCGACACGCTGGTGATCGACACCGTCGGCGTCAAGACCGATCGGCCCTATGCGATGATCGACCTTTTCGGCACGCCCTATACAAAATCATTGCATATCGTCGAACGCTATCGGCTGCGTGAATACGACGACGTGAAGGACGCGATCGAGAGGAACAAAAAAGAGAATTGGCTGTTGAACGGCGATGTCTTCAGCAAACACCGGGGCAAGTTCCTGCAGCTCCACCTGACGATCGAGGACGAGGGCGTCTTCACGACGCCGTGGACCGCGACCCTGACCTATGTGCCGGGACCTGGTATTTTGTCGGAAGTCATCTGCGCTGAAAATCTCCATCAATATTATTACGACCACAGCGACACCGACGCTCCGCGTGCTGAGAAGCCGGACTTCTGAGGGGCGAGGATCGATCTTTTCGCCTCGCTCCATGAGCTTCCGCGATGTTCCAGCTTTTCGACGAGTGCTGCGCCATCGCCACCGCCGCTGGCTTCGAACCCCGGACCGCACCGTTGCGGCGTCATGATGCGGGCACCGTCGAGACCAATGATCGATCGCCATCCCAGGATGCCGCCGGGACGCGGGTTGTTATGGTTGGTCGCATTCTGCTGCCTGTTTGCGACTGTCGTCCCGACGCTCGCGCAGGACGCGGCGCTCGACGCGCTGGTGCGCGCTTATCCCGACTTCCTGGAGAGCCATGATGGCCGGGTCCTGATCTGGAAAGACGGGACGCGCATGCCGATTTCCGATGGGCGTACCAACACTGGTTTCGAGGAGAAGCTGCGCAATCCTTCTCTCCTCGACCAGCTCTCGATCCGCTATGTCAAGGGTCCCCTGGCCGCACCGCCCGGCCCGCAGGATGACCCGGGGCGTTTTCGCAACGTCGCGTTCTTCGATAAGATGTACGGCGACTGCTCGAAAGGCAAGGTTGAGAAAAAGCTCGCGTCGGTGGCTTGGTTGCCCAAGGCGGGTGGCGGCTCGGTCCGGGTCACGACGTTGAACGGCGTTGCGGACCGGTTGCGCGCGGTGTCCGAGGAGCTCGATAGACTCCCGCCGGAGATCAGGAAATATGCTTTTCCGAGCGCCGGCACGTTTAATTGCCGCGCCGTTAAAGACACCGGCAATCGCAGTGCGCATGCGTGGGGCGCGGCAATCGATATCAACACGAAGTTCGCCGACTATTGGCTATGGGCGAAGAAAGGCGCCTATCGAAACCAAGTCCCGTTCGAGATCGTGGAGATCTTCGAACGACACGGCTTCATCTGGGGCGGCAAGTGGGGACATTTCGACACGATGCACTTCGAGTACCGGCCGGAACTGCTGTAAGCATGCGCACGCCGCCTCACGCCGAAGCTTCGCTATTTCCGCTGCGGCGGACACCGAGCGCACACCGACCGCTCGAGCGTCTCTCGACCGACTGGAACCGCTCACAGGGTGGGCAAAGGCGCGCTCTTGCCGCCGTGCCCATGTGATTCCGCCTGACAGCGTGGGTAAGCTTCGCTTTGCCCCACCCTGCGCGATTCCGATCCATCGAAATTCGCGCTAAGCGTGCGGCCAGTGCCGTTCGCGGAACCAGTTGCGGTATTCAGTCATCTTCGCGCTCTGCGTTGCCGGCGCATGCCGCTTGCACGTCGACGCCTCGGCGCTCTTTTCCAGCGCGGCCCACCGCAGTTCGACACAGTCGTTCGGGTTGTAGGCCATTTCGAGAGCGGTCTCGCGGTCGATCACATCTTTGAGCGAGAGGGGCCACGCCGAACCGTCGCTGCGGGTATAGGAAAATTTGCGCGCCGCCAGTTCCGATGCAAGCACGCTCCGCATTTCCGCCTTCATATCCGCTGCGCTCTTGCCATTCGGTATCGCGTACCGCTCCGGCCGACGCTCGACGCGATCCGGGAACCCGGTCACGACGTCAATCGCGATCAACAGGCGAAAATCGCGCGCTGGCGTGGAAAAATCTTCCCATGGGCCGGTGGTCTCGAAGATCGAAGGGCCGTCCGGCATGGCCACGTCGCCGCGCGCGCCATTCTGGAACTTTCGTCCGTTTTCGACCGCCGTAACGCGCGTCCTCACCTGCTCTTCGAGCGCCGTGATCGCCTCCTTCATCGCGCGCAACGGATCGAGCGGCTCAGGCGACATCACCTCATCCATTCGATCGTAAAAACCTTCGAGCCCCAGTTGGGACTGCTCGGGCGAAGAATCGCCGTACTGCGGATTTTTCGCGATCTCCGCGTTGGTCAACCGCCGCAACCCGCCGTTCTTCGCACGCACGATCGGCCGGAAGTGTTTGAATCCAGGGCCCCCAAGCGCGGGATCGTGCACGAACAGGAAGTTGCCGCGCCAAAAGCGCTTGCGCGTCACCGTACCGTCCGGCTCGGCGTCGACCGCGAGGATCACGCCCGCCGCATCGCCCGACTGGGGCACGCGCTGCACCAGCATCAGGACGTGCCCGTAGGGATCGGCGTACACCGTTCCGGGGCGCAGCGCCTCCTGTGTCAGCGGTACCGCATAAAAATCGGTGTTGTCGTCGCTCGACGTTCGCACCGATCCGCTATGAACGACATCGCCGACGGCCCGCAAATACTCGCCGAACGACGCCGCAAGCCCTAGCTGCTTCGGTGCGGACGGCGGCGCCGGTGCCGTCCCCGCCGGCCCGGCCGGTTGGCGAAACATCTGCTGCATCAGGGTGGGCGAGGACGTCGGGCTGGATGCAGCCGTGACGTTCTGTTCGGGCGGCGGCTGGGGACGGGTGACCTGGGGATGCTCGATGTCGAACCACTCGTAGCACTTCGGCGGCGCGCCCCCGCCGCCGCGCGAGCAGTTCGAGTAGCCGAACGGGAGTCCCATCTTGAATGCGAAATAAGCGCGCAAAAAGTAGACAAAGTCGGCGCAGTCGGGGCGAACGCTCGATGTCACGTTGTCTTCGCCGAGCCCCAGATAGTTGAGCAGGAAGTTGCGCGATCGGTCGCGCAGCACTTCATGCCAGGCCTTCCACGACGGTTGTGCGTCGAGGGGCGCGTCGAAGAGCTTTGCGATCCAGGCCGAATACAAATTCTCCGTCGCGCGATTCCAGGTATGGCTCACCGGCCACACGCTGTTCTCCGCCGTGTGCGGACCCGCCGGCTTGCGCGGGCTCACGGCGATGTCGCGCGTGATCGTGCTGCACTCGGCCGGCGCGTGGTCGCGCGCAAGCGTCGCGTGCCACGTCCCCGCGGCCGGCGACGCGACCTCGGCGAACCAGTAATACGGCGGTCCGTCGTGCCGCTCCCGCGATTGGGCCGCGACGCTTCCATCGGGCGCGATCAAGGAAAGCTCGCCCTCGAGCGGCTTCTCCGCCGCGACGAGGATGCGCAACGGCGCGCCCTTCCACGGTGCGATCGGCGAAGGCAGCACCGCGACTTCGGCCACGTCTTCGCAGGTGCCGACCAAACCTTCGGCCCGCGAAGCCACGGCTGAGAAAACGGCGACGAAAAATGCGCCTGCGATGAGCAACAATGCTGTCGCAGCGGCGGCAAACCGGCACGCTGGAAACAATTGAGCCCCCTTCCTGGAGCGCCCTCGAATTGCATTCCGTCCCGCTAGGGCCAGATCGCAGGATACTCCACTGGCGAGGATGAGTCAGCGGGTCTGGAAGCGATTTTGCAACCGCTCGACCGTTCGCCAAAGCCGCTTAGGTCAGCTCGGGGTCTATCGCGCGGGCTTTGCCATGTCCGCGTTATCGTCCGGCAAGCCTCAGCGACTTCGGCGAGCGTGTCTGAGGTGGAGCGGCCGGGTAGGCGAGGATGTTTCCACCCTCGCCCCCCACAGACCCGGACGTGCAGATTTCCCGCATCCGGTTCTTCACGGGAGAGCTTCGCCGCGCTTGGCGTAGTGATGGACAATCCGAGGCTGGGGCAGCGGGTGGCGTTCGAGGAGCGCGTTGAAGCTGTCCCAGGTGAGGACATGCGGGCGCGTTCTGCGGGCCAGCCACTTGCGCCATAGCCGGGCGAGCTGGCGCGCATAGCGGCTGAGTTGCGCGATGTTCCCGGTGATGCCGTAGTAGGCGTAATGGCCTACGAGCTTCGCGGACAGCTTTACGTGCTGATCGCGGACCGGCTGGTGGCGGTTCTTCCGGCACCAGTCGTTGACCGCGACCAGGGCGCGGGCGAGGCGGCTTTTCGCCGTCCGCTGCCGCACCACGTTCTTGCCCTTCTGCGACTTCGCCCAGGCGTGGGTGAAGCCGAGAAAGTCGAACGGCCCGTCTTTGCAGTCCGGATGCGTGCCATCTTGGCGCTCGGGACGGAAGTCGACGAAGCGCGTCTTGTCGGGATGGAGCGTGAGCCCGAACCGAGCAAGGCGCTTCGTCAGCACTTCCATGACCCGTTTGGCGTCGTGGTGGTTCTTGAACGTCATCACGAAGTCATCAGCAAATCGAACCAGCGTACAACAACCCGCCAGGCGCGGTCTCACCTCGGTCTCGAACCAGGTATCCAGCACATGGTGCAGGACAATGTTCGCGAGCATCGGTGAGATCACGCCGCCTTGCGGGGTGCCTTGGGTCGCCAGCCGCAGGGAGCCATCCTCCAAGACCCCTGCGTTGAGCCACTTGTCGATCATCCGTCGGATCACGCCGTCGGTCACGCGCTGGTCGAGGATGGCACGTAGTTCAGAGTGCGGAATCGAATCGAAGTACTTGCGTACGTCAACTTCGATCACCCAGTACTGCCCTTGCCGCGTGATGACACCAAACAGTTCACGCAGCGCCTGATGCGCCGAGCGCCCCGGCCGAAAGCCGTACGAGCAGGGCAGAAAGTCCTGCTCGTAGATGGCCTCCAGCACCATGGCGATCGCACGCTGCGCTATCTTGTCTTCGAAGGTCGGAATGCCGAGCGGCCGCTGCGAACCGTCCGCCTTGGGGATGTAGGTGCGGCGCACCGGCGGCGCGTGATAGCGGCCTGACTTGATGCGCTCCCGAAGGTCCCTAAGATTGGCCTCGAGGTTCGCTTCATAGTCCGCCGCGGTCACTCCGTCGATGCCCGTCGCGCCATCCTTGCGGGTCTGCAGATAGGCCTCCCGCATCCATTCGAAGTCGATAACGTGGTTGAGCGAGTACAGCACCCCTCCCGGCTTTCTCCTCGCCAGTTCGGCTATCCAGTGCCGTTTCGTTAACAGGTTGGCAGGGTCCATCGTCCCTTCCCGTGTGTCCCGTCACTGGTTCTCTCCACGCGACGCCCCCCTTCCCTCCTTCGGGTCCCGGTGAGCCCGGTTCCCCGCTCTCCTCGGTACTATGAGGGCGCTACGACTTCCCATCCGCGCGTCTGCGACCGCTTATTGGTTCGCCGCCGCAGTCCGCGGCTTCCTCCTGTTTTCGTGTCCGCCGCAGCGCTCCCGATAGGCTGGAGGTGCCTTCCAGGCCAGGGCCTTGCTGTGCCGGTTGCCCACATTCCCGGCTGTCGTCCGTGGACGCGAATGGGATCTCTCAGGTCTTCAGGCGATCCATCCCGTGCCTCTGCTGCGTTCCTCGACCCCGGTCGAACCGGCGTGCCCTTGCCGTGACGGTCACGCCGATGCTGCCCCCGCTTTGCGCACAGCGAAGGCTTCGGACGATGGCTGATTTCGGGGCTCACTGGCGCAGCTTCGGCACCTGCTGTCCTACGCTTCATGCTTCGCGTTGCCGCTCACACGCAAGGCTCGCTTCCGGCTGGCCGGCTCGGCCTTTGCCGCGAGGGAGTTCGAACCCTCTGGACCGCGACGAGAGGTTTCAGCTTGTATCGACGATCATCCCCCTCTCCTGCTCTCCTGACGCTAGCGCAACGCGCTACGCCTATTGCACCCCACTTAAATACTGATAGATGCCCCACCGACACGCCGGGCCGCTTTGCGACGCGGTCGGCCGCGATTTATAACTCACTTCGCAAGATAGTCGTAGACGACGGTGCCCAATCCCAGGGTGAGGTCCGACAGGATGTGAACGCCGGAGACCACCTCCAGCACCGGCAGAGTGGCGACCGGCGCCAACGCGTGATGAAACAACTCCAGCGCGGCCGGTCCCTCCCAGGCGCCCTTGACGGTAATATCCTCGCAAAAGTAGCGCACAAGCTCGCAAATGCGCGCGCTGCCATCGACGTGTGGAATGATCTTCAACAGGAAATTCGCGGATGAAAGCGACGCCAATATCTTGTCGTGCGGCAGCGCGCGATGTTTGTATCCCATCGACGCGACGGCGACCGGCACCGGGCCGTAGCGGAGAACGCCGAGCAACGAATCTTTTTCCACGCGGAGACTGGGCGATGCGAGCTTTTTTGGAAATCCCCACAGCTCGCGACCGCCGATGATTGGGGGCCCATCGTCAAGGTACATCGCATGAACATAGCCGCCCTGTTGGCCTCGGAAGCTGACGGGGATCACCTGGCCGCTCTCGGTGTAGTCGCCGAAGCCGGTTGAATCCGGCATTCGGATGAATTCATACTTCACGATCGGGTCGGTCATTTCCAGAGGGGCCGGTATCACCGCTCGCAAGGCATCCGGGTCCGTTCGATACGTGATGATGAAAAATTCCCGATTGACGAACCGATAGGGGCCGGGAGGAAATGCCGGAGACGTCAGCGGCATTGCGAAGGCGCGGGCTTTGACTTCAGATTCGTCCACGGTGTACCTCCGATTGAAACATCAAAGATTTAGCGGGTAAGGTCGTAAACGCGCATGCCCTCCCACAATTCTTCCGGGTCCGCCCAATCCGGGTTGGCGACTGCTCGACGCACATCGTCAAGACCCGCCGCCCATAATTCGTTTACCGTTGCGCGCGAGAACTCATAGTCCTTGGTCTGCGCGGAATGCGACAAGCGGCGATTGATAAGATGAGCAACCGTGATCTTTCCCACTTGGCATGCATTTGACAGCATCTTGACGTCGGAATCTTCGGCAAGCGCAGGCGGGAGCTTGGTCAGTAACCGTCCCAGCGCGGCCCGCACGTCGGAAAGCTCCTTTACGCGTTTGGTGTTGAAACGGGTTTTGCTCGAAAACTGGATGTCCTTCTCGCGCTCGAGAACGTGATCGAGCTTAAGGGGAATCTCTCCAACCGCATTGAAGAGATCGACTTGAATGATGAGCGCATCCATTTTTGGAGAATTGTCAAGCACGTACCAGAGCGGTGTGTTGGAAACGATACCGCCATCCCAATAGCTCTCGCCCTCAATCTCGATCGGCGGGAAACCCGGCGGCAGTGCGCCGCTGGCACGCACGTGATCAGGGCCGATGAGGTCCTGCTGATTGTCGAAGTAAACCGAGTTGCCGGTCTTCACATTGACCGCGCCGAGAGAAAGCCGGACATCGCGCCGATTGATAAGATCAAAATCGACCAAGCCTTCGAGCGTCACCTTCAGCGGTTCCGTATGGTAGAAACTTAACGCGTCCCGACTGCCGTCAAACGCAAAAAATGGCGGCGGCAAACGAGGACGGTAAAAACTTGGTACGCCAAACGTCATCGCGGCCGTGGCGCTTAGGGAATTGAACCAGGGGCGAAAGGGACTGAAGAGCGCCAGCGGCGTGACGGGTGCGATCGACGAAACGCGGTCCCAAAATTCACGTAATCGCTCAAGCCGCCGGTCCGGCGCGTTGCCGGCGATCAAGGCGGCATTGATGGCCCCGATCGAAACGCCGGCGATCCACGTGGGAACAATGTCTGCTTCGACCAGTCCTTCGTACACGCCCGCCTGATAGGCGCCGAGCGCCCCTCCGCCCTGAAGCACAAGAACCGTATTGTCGTGCTTCGGGCGACTATCGGCGGACTGCGCAGAGGTATTACGCGCGGCATCCATCGCTCGATGTTCCATTTTTCGCACGCCGTGACGGCCACGCAATCGAATAACGATATTTCGCCCTCCGTCAATTGAACATAATTCTCAAACGACGGGGCGCGGGATGTCAGGAGAATTTCATAATCCAGGAGATTGGCGTCGTGCGGGCGATGACGCGCAAACCGGGCCGTCGAGATTGCGCCGAATGACGGATTTGTCCGCGGGCTGGTCGCCCGTGCCGCCTGGATGGCGTGTCAACCCGATCTGCTGCGAATTGAGGCGATGCGAGCGAATGCGCTCAACCGGATGATCCGCAAAATCTCGGTCCGCTCGGCAACCTTATGGCCTATTCGGGTTTTTGGGACGAAGGCGTTTCGCTCGCCGAAAGGGGGATCGCCTTGACTGCTCCCAGCACGCCCCGCTGGTGGTGGTGGGCAATCGCAAAACGAGCCTGGGCGCGCGAAGACTATCGGCTGGCGTTTGATGCGTTTCGCCAATCCTATGTCGAGCAGCTGTGGCTCAGCCATCTCCACATGGCGTATACGTTGCCGTTCCTTGACCGGGCCGAAGAAGCCAGGGCGCACGTGGCGACTTTATTGAAGATGAGGCCCGGACTGACGATCCGCGAGGCGGACGCCTATTACAAAATGTGGTGCTTCGCGCCGTCCTATCGCAACAAGATGCGCGACGCCCTGCGAACCGCTGGGCTTCCTGCCGAGGGGCCTCGTCCGTGAGGCCTGCCATAGTCGTGGGGCTCCCATTGTGCAGTTATTGCGAAGATCGCGCGATACCTGCCGATGGAGACGCCCTGCACCTGTTGCACGGTGAGGATTATCGCCTCTTCTTCTTGTTCTTGTCCTTGGCGAAGATCGCGTTCCAGTTATCCTTATAGACCTTGGTAACAGGTTTTTGGCCCTCGCCCCTGCTATAGCCGGCGGGTGAGGCGGCGGCGGTCTCGCCGCCGTCTGATTTGGATGCGTCCGCAGCCGTAGCGCTCTTGCTTTCCGCAGGAGCCCCTTTCTTCGGCGCGGGGTTAGCTTTGATTTCGGGGTTAGTTTTGACTTTCTTGTCGTCACTGCCCATCATTTTTCCTGACGCTGATTTTGCTGATCAAATTGACCTGCCGCTGAACTCCCGGCTGGCGGCGATCAGGACCGTGGGGGGTTGATTTCACCGCTTGATCCCGGTCCCATCGCACCGCTGACACCTCTCGACCCTGTCTCCCTTCTTAAGAGTGCCCTTGCCTTCGCAATTTTTACATTTCTCTTTCTTCTTGCTGGCATTCTTCTGCATATGGTTCCTCGAATCAGATGGCTTGGTTAGCTCGACGCCCGCTTTGGCGGGCTCCGTCACGGCCTGACGATCGCGCGAATACGGCCCCCCGCCGGCCCCGCGGCATCTCGGCGGATCGCGCGCCGCCGCGGCTCACAACGTCACCGGCGTGCCCATGAAGTCGCGCTTGCCGAGCTCGACGCCGCAATGGCGCAGGATGTCGTAGGCGGTGGTGTAATGAAAATAGAAGTTCGGCAGGGAGAAATTCAGCAGCAGAGATTGTCCGGTGAACTTGCGCTCGGCGCCGCTGGGGAATTTAAACGTGATCTCCTTGTCTTCGGTGCCATCGATCTGGGCCGGATTCAAACCCTTGACGAAATCGATCGTCTTGGCGATGCGTTCCTTGAGGTCGGGGATGCTCGCCTCCGTATTGGTGAAGGTTGGCAGGTCGGCGCCGGCGAGGCGTCCGCACGCGCTCGCGGCATGGGTGGTCGCCTCGCGCACCTGGCGCAACAGCGGGTACATGTCTGGGGTGAGCCGCGTGTTCAACAGCACCGCAGGATCGATCTTCTTGGCTTCGGCGTGGGCGGCGGCTTTGTCCAGCACCGCCGACAAGCTGGTGAGGAATTGCACGAAAATGGGGGCCGATGCCTTGTAGAGGGAGATGGTCATTGGTGGGTCCTTCGGACGTTCGGCGGAGAAACCGCGGGTGGCAAAATCAGGGCACGCGGGCTCCCCCGCGAGAGGGGTCGAGAAGCAAAGCATAGCATGCGGTGAGTATCCAGAGCATCCAGCGCTCAGCCTCCCGCCGAGGCCGCAATCGCGTCTACGACGCCAGCGGCCTGCCGCCTCACAAGGACGGCAAGACCGTCTTCAAGGGGCGGATTTCTCGAGACGGCCGACAAGACCTCCTCCGCGACGAGATTACGGTGCATGACAACGCATTGACGCGACCGTGGCCGATCACCAAGAGGGTCAAATGCTCGCTTGCTCAATTGGCGAAGCGAGCCGTAATCCTCGTTCCATCGATGTGTAGGCGCAGTTATTTCCTGAGGACCGCCTGTCTTCGCTTCAGCTATATATCGCAGCCCCATCCGATGCTGCGGACCGCGAAGAACGCCGCGCATAAGGATACGTGGGGCTTGCGCGTGCGGTAGCGCAAGACCGGGGCCGAACATGGCGGCTATCTGCGGTCGGTCCGGCTATTTCCCGGTGACGGCCTTGTAGGCCGCCTCGACGTTGGTGGGGAAACGCTCCTGGCTGCCCCAGCCCGAATACTCGGGCATCTTTACGTCCTTCTTTATGTCGTCGAGCGACTTGCCCGCCTTCACCATCGCACCGACCCGATCGAGCAGCAGCGCATAATACCTCTCGCCGTCCTCGAAGATCTTCACCGTGCCGGGCGTGCCGTGCCCCGGAACCACATGGTCGGGGTTCAGCGCCTTCATCAAGTTGCCGGCGGCCAGGATGTCCGGAATGGTGACGAAGGGACGCAATATGTTGATCTGGTCGACGACGAAAGCGGACGCCGAGAACAGCACGCGCTCATTGGGCAGCCACACGGCAGTGTCGGCTTCGCTGTGTACGCCCTTGAGATAGATCAGCTCGAGGGTTCGCCCTCCGAGATTGATGCTCATTCTGTCGTGATACTCGATGTGCGGCGTGACGAACCGGTAGCCTTCGAGAGCCACTCTGTATTCCGGAGATACCGCGGCGAGCCGCTGGATGCGATCCGGCGCATTGCGCTCGGCGGCACGCATCGACTCGCCCGCCCCCGCGGCCGCGATGACCACCGCCGGCGGCGAGAACATGAAGTTTCCGGTCGTATGATCCGCATGCGGCTCGGTGTTGATGACGAGACGCACCGGCATTGAGGTGAGGTTTCGGACTGTCGCCCAGATATTGCGAGATTTATACGGGTTTTGTCCGGTATCGATCACGATGACACCATCCTGGGTAAGGATGATCCCGCTGTTCGACTCGAAACCCCTTCCGGTGTGGACGTAGACGCCATCGGCGAGCTTCTTGACCTGCGGACCGAGTTCCTGAGCACCCGCGGCGCCGATGAACGCGCACGAGGCGAAAATCGCCAACGCGCCAGCCATCCTTGTTCTCATGACGTCCTCCCGTTTAAAACCGGATTCTCCCCGCTTCCGAGCCGCAGCTTATGCCTTCGGCGCCACGCGACGCAACGAGTGGCGCCTCGCGCTGCTGGTAGCGCCTCGCGCCGGCCCGATTGCGCGCACAGAGAATGATGCGTTCAACAGGGCCGGCAATGCTCCGCTGAGGACCGGAGGCCGCCCCGTCAGGCATCGAGGACAAGCGCCGCGGACAAGGCACGTCCTATGGACACGATCACATGGCTTTCCCTGACCGTTCCCATTTCGCCGAAACACGCTATTATTTTGGCGCCGTGCATCGCCGGACGCTGCGCACGTGCCTCGAGGAGGGGCAGCGATGGGAACCTTTCGTCGGCAAGCGATATGCATGGCTGTTGCCGTAATACCGGCGACATGGACCGTGGCGACGTGGAGCGTGGCGGCCTTGGCCGCGGGCCCGACGATCGGGACCGTCTCGGCGTTGAGCGGAAGTGGCTCGGTCCAGAGCGACGATGGCGGGACGGCGACAGCGCTCACGCTCAACGCTGAGATTCATGAAGGCGACATCGTCCATACCGGACCCCAATCGCGGATCAAGCTATCGCTGAGCGATGGGTCGACGCTGTCGCTTGGAGCCGACAGCGGCGTCAAGCTCGACCACCTGCAAATGAAATCCGAGGCGGGGCCGTTTTCCACGACGCTCTCCCTGCTCAGCGGTTATGTGCGGGCGGTGGTAGCGAGGGCCAAAGGCGGCTTCCAATTCAAGATCGAAACTCTTTCCATGGTGGCAGCGGTCCGCGGCACCGATTGGATCGAGCAATTCGACTCGGGCATGACCCAGATTTTCGTGGCGCAGGGAAGGGTTCGGGCGTCCGGTACCGGCAAATATGCCGGCGATCACGTGGTGCTGAAGGCCGGCCAAGGCGTTACTTTCAGCGATACCGCGTCCCACACGCCGGTCGTGCGCTGGAAGAAGCCGAAAATCGACTTATTCATCGCGGCGACCCGCATCCGCTAGAGAGATCGAAACGTGGGGCTGCCGCGTGCCTGGGAGCCATTGGTGGGACTTGGCGTCGCGGTCGTGATGGTGACCGGGCTGCTCGCCACCGCCGACCTCGGCCTGCCGTTGAGGCTCGAAAGCCTCTCGCTCGACCTGCGTTTTCGTTTGCGGTCGATGCCGCCGAAGCGCGCTCCCGTGGTCGTCATCGGCATCGACGATCCCAGTATTGCGGCGATCGGCCGATGGCCGTGGCCACGTACGGTGTTCGCCCGTCTCCTGGACCAACTCGCCGCGGCCGGCGCCAAGGTTGTCGTCTTCGATTTGCTGCTGTCTGAACCGCAGCCCCCCCCGATCGCGGCGCAGCTCGGCGCAATCGATGCAGCAATGGCGCCGTTGCGAAAACGGCTCGGTTCCGCGGACAAGGCCCTGCTCGAATCCGCGCTTGCCGATCTCGCCTTCGCCGACGCCCCCGACGCCGCTTTCGCCGCCGCAATCGGGCGCGCGGGTACGACGGTCATTCCGTACGTCATCGATCTAGGCGGCTCCAACGCGATCGGCGGGGCGCCGCCTTTGCCCGCCGCCCTCGAAAAAGCCGAATACAAGCGGACGCGCGGCGACGGCCCGGACTACCTGCCGGAGGCGCGCGGTGTCGAGCTGCCGATCGAGCCGTTGTTGCGGGCCAGCACGTTGGGCCACGTCACAACGGTGCCTGATCCAGGCGGGACTTATCACTACGATTATCCGGTCCTGCGCTACGGCAGCGCCTATCTGCCGTCCTTGTCGCTCGAGGCGGCCCGCACTTTCCTCGGGATAGAAGCGACGAACGTCGTGGTCGATGTGGGTCAGGGCATTGATCTTGGGGCGCTGCGCATCCCGACCGACGACGGCATGCGCCTGGTCGTAAATTATTACCCGCAGGGCTCCTTTGAGCGCGTCGGCTTCGCTGACGCGCTCAGCGATCGTGTTTCGCCGCAGGCGTTTGCCGGCAAAATCGTTTTGATCGGCGCGACGGCGAAGGGGCTCGGCGATGTGTTCCCGTCGCCCTATGCTCCTGCCGTGCCCGGCGTCGAACGCCATGCAACCCTGATTGCCAACATGCTCGGCGCCGACTTTCTCCGCCACGACAATCGTACGGCGGTGCTCGACGCGGTGGCGATCTTCCTCGGCGCGCTGGGCATCGGGATTGCGGCGCATCGCGGCGCTCTCGCAGGCGGGCTCGTTGCGGCGGCGCTTCTCCTTGCCACAGCGCTGGGCGACCAACTGGCCTTCGACCGTTTCGGCCTGTGGCTCAATTTCACTTTTCCGGCGGCGACCATCGCGATGACCTTCCTCCTGATCCTCGCCGGCAAGTATGCCATCGAGTGGCGGCGCGAGCGCTGGATCCGCAGCGCGTTTTCGCGCTACTTGCATGCAGACGTCGTCGACGAGCTGTGTCGGTCGCCCGACGCGCTGCGCCTCGGCGGCGAGGAGCGGGAACTCACGGTGCTGTTCGCGGACGTTCGCGATTTCAGCGCGGTCGCCGAGCGGCTGTCGGCGCCCGAGCTCGTCGCCGTGATGAACGAGTTCTTCACAGCCATGACCGATGTCGTCCTCGCGCATCGTGGCATGCTCGACAAGTACATCGGCGACAGCCTAATGGCGGTGTTCGGCGCGCCGCTTGCCGATCCGCACCACGCCCGCAATGCCTGTCTCGCCTCAATCGATATGCGCTCGACGCTGCGTTTGCTTCATGCAAAGTGGAATGCACAAGGCCGGCCGTGTCTCGAAATGCGGGTCGGTATCAATACCGGGCGCGTGGTGATCGGCAACATGGGCACTGAGCGGCGGTTCGATTACACGGTCATGGGCGACGAAGTGAACGTGGCCTCCAGGCTCGAAGAGGCGAACAAGGCGCTGGGCACCGATATTCTTATCAGTGCGGCAACCGCAAGGGCCGCCAAAGGCGACATCGTCGTCGCGGCGCGCGGCGCCATCACGGTCAAGGGCCGGCAGCAAGAAGTCGAGGTGTTCGAGCTCGTCGGTTCCATCGCTGCGGCGCTGCCGTCGGCCGGAAGACCGAACGCGCGCCAATAGGCCGCCGCCGATACCGGCGCAAGCAACCGTTCCGGTTCTTGCGCATCGCTGAACATCGATGCCGTGCCGCCTTGCGCCAACGCCGTCGCCGCGATAGCAATAGAATCAATGCTCCAACGTTAGGATCGGATTGATGCGTCAAGCCACATTTTTTGGAATGCTGGTCATGCTCAGCGTCGCTCCGGCGCTTGGACAGACCGACACGCGTTCAATTCCCCTCCGCCCCGCGGTTGACGCGTCGCGGCCGGTGCCGGCAAAAACAACGACCGATTCGACGCCGGACTCGCGTTCCGCTGCCATCTTGGCGACGTCGGCCGAACCTACCTTCGACGACGGCACCTACGCACGTCTGAACGATGCCTTGCTGAGTTATTCCGCGTTGCAAGTCCGGGGCGGGTGGCCGACCCTGTCGGCCGATGCCAGCTTGACGCCCGGCTCAGCCGGACCCGCCGTTGCAAAACTGCGCCAAAGGCTCGTGATTACCGAAGACCTTCCCGCCAACATGGAGCAAGGTGAAACCTACGATAACGGCGTCGTCGAGGGCGTGAAACACTTCCAATTTCGCCACGGCCTGGAGCCGACTGGAAGGATCACGCCACAGACGCTCGCGGCGCTCAACACGCCGATAAAAAAACGACTGCAGCAGCTCGCCGCATCCGTCGAACGTCTTGCCGGGATGGATTTCAAATTCGGGCAGCGTTATGTCGTCGTCAATATTCCGGCGGCATATACCGAGGCCATCGCCAACGACAAAGTGGAGCGGCGCTATCGCGTGATCGTCGGCAAAGCCGACAAGCCATCGCCGTCCCTGACCACCATGATCACGTCCGTCAACCTCAACCCGACGTGGACCGTCCCGCTGTCGATTATCAAGAATGAAATCATCCCCAAGATGCGCAAGGATCCGAGCTACCTGAGCCGCATGCACATGCGCCTGCTCGGCGCGAATGATGGCGAGATTGATCCAAACTCCGTCGCGTGGTCTTCCGACCGTTCCCCCAACTTCAACGTCCGCCAGGACTCCGGAACTTGGAACGCGCTCGGCGCAGTCAAGATCGATATGCCCAATCCGTATTCCGTCTACATGCACGACACCAATATCCGTAATCTGTTCACCGCCAACTACCGGTTCCTCTCCCATGGGTGCACGCGCGTCGACAACGTGCGCGATCTCGCGGCCTGGCTGCTGGAGGACACGCCCGGCTGGGGCCGTGCCCAGATCGACGAGGGAATTGCCGCCGGCCGCCGAACGGACGTCCGTCTGTCCCGGAAAATTCCGGTGGCCTGGGTCTATCTGACCGGCTGGGCCACGCGCAACGGCACGATTCAATTTCGTGACGACATTTACGATCACGACGACGACCCGGTGTCGCCAACATCCAAGGGATCGGAAGTCGATGCTGCCGCAGGCGTAAGCGGATTCGTCCGGCCGCGCGAAACCCGTGAGGTGAAACAGGCGTCCTATCTCGACAGCCGCTGATTTCGTCATTCCCCCGGATCGGGAACAATTGGGACGACGCACGCATCGGCCCCCATCCGGGCGCGTCAATCGTCTTTCTCGCCGACGTCGCCGGTGCTCGCAACTTCAGACGCGTTTTCGGACAACTTCAGAGAGCCGGTTTGCCCTCGTTATCGTGGGACCTATTAGCGAGAAATCGTCGGCAGGGACGCGCGAATGCGCTGCGAGAAATCGGGCGCACCGTCGGCCGCCTCCGCGGCCTCGTTAATCCGGGAACGTCGCCGCAATTCGTCAAACGGCAGTGTCGTGTCGATCCGGCCCGAGTGATAGAGGTAGCTGTCGATCAGACCGTTCAGGAGATGGCGGAAGTCGAACTGCCCGACCCGGCCGGCGGCATTCGCGTAGCGCACGATGTTGATCGTGCAACTGTTGGTCAGCAGATGATAGAACTCCGGCCGTTCGGCCAGTTCATTGATCCGCGCCAGGTAGATGAGCAGAAGTCGACGCGCATCGTTTGCCGAGGTGTTGAGGCGATAGAGGTACACGGCCTCCCCTCGGTGGTTGGTGCGCACACCCACGATGTCGTGTTCGTCGCCCACCACATAGATCAATTCGAATTGTTTGAAGAGGGATGCGATGGGCGCAAAGCCCTCGCCGACCTCCGGCCGTGTCTCAATGGAGATACTCAGCGGAGGCGCGTCGTCGAAGATGAAACTCACGAACGTATGTGCGACCGGCCCCTCGCTAAAGTAGGACACAAAGAAATCGAGGGCGACCAGGTGCGAAAGCGACACTTCGCGCTCCTCATACCGCACCGTGAAATCATTTCGGGTACGGTAGTCGAAGTTGCGGACACCGGTCAGGTGCACGTGGTCGCCGTCGATGATCGCTAGCGGCATCACTGCGACTTCCGGCCGCCAGTCACGGTCGTGCGAAGGACGGATGGATATCCACCAAGCGACCACGCCGAAAAACAGCACGATCACGGCCACGGACATGCGCCGTTGACGAGAAAGCCAGAAAGCCCAGACAGCGAACGCTGCAAAGGCCGCGGCCAACACCAGACGCGGCACGGCCCACGGCAAATTCGAATAATAGATGGCCAGAGTGGCCCACGCGATCAGCACGGCCCGAAACAGAAAGCCGATTACGGCGATCAGCCAGCCAAAAGACCTGGACAGAAATTTGCGAAGTGAACTCAGTGGCTCCTCCGGCTGGATTACGCGATCGGCTTGCGCGCCAGGAAATATCTCAGAACCACAAAACAGGCGGCAGCTGCAGCGAGATGTTTCAGCGTGTGCCCGCTCAGGATAGATCCGGCCGAATAAATAGCTTTGTCATAGAACTCGAACACCTTGGCAAGCCCATAAAGCGCCGCGGCAACAAGCCAATACGAAACGCCCGTGTATTTTGGCGGAAAGAGAAGGAACATCGCCAGCAACGCGACGCCCGGGAAAAATTGAACCCAGACGTAAAGCCGCAGATCATCGGTCCGGCGCCACAACAACAGACTAAACAGGCCTATCGCGAGCAGCGGCCATAGAAGAACGGGGCCGGCTTTTGCGCTCACGCGCTCCTCGAACATAACGGAAAGGATTGCCATAAAGCAGATCGTCATCGGCAGCCGATCCCAAAACAACGTACCGTCGTTCGGATTCCAATGATAGTAGGAGGATCCGAAGCCGGTCAAAAAAACTCCCAGAAAGAGTGCGCAGGTTGCCGCGTGACGATGAAATCGCGCCAGTCCCGCAGCGCCAATCACGATGAACGGAACATTCGAGACGACGTTCCAGAAATTCGGCACGCCGAACAGGGTGCGCTGGTCGGCGAATTGGTGATAGCCCTGATCTTGCGGAATCGGCGGCACAAACAGCAGACCCGCGAACGACGCGACCACCACAACAAGGAGAACAAGCAAAGCGCGGCTACGTTTCGCGGTGCTGATCATCGCGCCTACTCCACGGCCCATCGCTTGCGAAAGCTTGGAATCTTGAGATAGCACGGCGGCACGATCAGCTCCCCGCGTTGCCTCGCATTGACGCCACCTCGACGCACCCGACTCTTAGTCGGTGATTTTGCCCACTCGCTCAACAAGATGCGCACGCGAGGGTGCAGGGTCAAACCGATCGGCGAAATATTGCGTTTCGTTGGCCACCAGTCCTTCGTGGAATTCCATGATGCTCACCGCATACGATGGTATACCGTCATAGGTAAGTATGAATTCAGTGACCCAGAGATCGCCGCTGCCGATAATCCGCCCGACCGTAAAACGCTTCTTGTTCGGCTGGACGAATCGGCTCTCTTGAATGTTGTGCCGGCCGCGAATCCGCTCGCCGGATTGCGGATAATCAAGCACGGCATCGTCGCGGTAGATTTCATGTTCGACTTTGAAATCGCCCGCGTCCGAAGCCTCCCAATGGCGCTCCAGCGCCGCCCGCACTGTTTGATTATCCATCTTAATCTCCCAGCATTAGCGAAACGCGGAAAGCGGGCATGTCGCTCCGGTCGGCACGCTGGCGCTTCGGGTCAGGAACAGACATGTCGGCCCTCGATTGCATCATCGCACCGTGATGAGAACAGTTGCCTTGGCTCTCTCTCCCCGATCCGAAATATATTCGTAAACCACGACGTCGCTGCCATGGAAGCCGGGCGTGGACCGATATGCGACCTGCTTTCCCATGATTTGGGTGCCGCCGCAGCGTCCGGGAGTGCTGAATTTCGGATGTGGGTTAGCCGTATTCAATCGTTGCGTGACCAAAACCGTACCATTAGCTGGGGGTTGGGTTACGGTCACGGTGACGCCCCGGGCATTGCACGCGCTATTCCAGAACGTTGGGCGCGAGAGCACCACCTCCAACCCGGAATCGACTGTGCGTCTGACCGTCCCGCGCGAAGTCGGCACGAGTTCTTCGCCAAACGCGCCGTCGGCAACGAGCAGGGGACCCGTTGCGCCGCCGAGCAACAATGCAGTAACGATGATCGCGCGTGTCATGATTGATCCTTCAGTGGCGCCGAATGTCGGCTCGCCTATTGGTCGGCGGCGATCCGCCGGGGGTTCGAGACGTTACGACAATATAACGTCGATGCTCGCCAACGCGCCTTACGGCACCCCATCGGGGATTGACCGGATCCGTCACCTAACCAATTCGTCCATGACGGGTGTTGACTTCCTGCCTCGGCATGGGCCGCTTCTGCTACTAGCGGTCAGCCTAAAAAGGGATTAGCTGGGGCAGCGGGGTAGTTCCCAACCACACGACGAAACGCTGGAAGCTCTCAGACTTGCAGGGACAAAATCCAATGGTTCTTGCGACCCCGTCCGGGCTGCTCAGCCTGTAATTTCAAATCGCGGCGATGGACCATGATGGATCTCCTGTTCGTTGGTATCGGGTGGACCGACCTTGCGATGACCTTGAACCGGATCGCGGTTGGGGCATTCTTCATGCTGTCGGGATATCACAAGCTGTTCAACGCCGAGCGCCACCGTTCATTCATTGATGAACTCAAGGGGCTCGGCGTTCCAGCCGTAGGTTTCAATCAATGGTGGGTGCCCTTGGTCGAGTTCACCGCGGGCGGCGGCGTCCTTATCGGGCTCTTGGCGCCGCTCGCAGCGCTTGGCCTGCTTGTCATCATCCTCGTCTCCATCGCCACGTCCGGGCGGCAGCGAATCAAACTCTACAAGCCGATCGATGAAGCCGATCGCATCGACGACTGGCTCTATTTGCCGGAGATGCTTTATGCCTTTATGTTGATCCTAGTCATCTCGGCCGGCGCCGGGCCGTACAGTCTCGACGCCCTGATCCTGGGCCTGATGAATAAGCACGTCGCATGACACCGCGTTCTCGCCGTTCAACGACAGTTTATCCGCGTGGATAGTGAGGCGCCGATGAGATGGACACGGCCGTGACGGGCAGATTTAAATCATGCGCCAGTCCACGGTCGTAACGACGAGAAAACGGGGAGCGAGGGTAGCGTTGTGATAAACGGTATCAACGATGAGCTTATTCTCGCGGCTCGCCTTCTTCTCGCGACACTGTTTCTGATTTTCGGCTGGAGAAAGTTGAGGGATTTTTCGGGCACGGTCAGTCAAATGGTGCAGCTTGGCGTTCCGATACCGGTACTGGCTGCTGGCGTGGCGACTTTCATGGAGATTCCTGTTGCGTTCGCGGTTGCTGTTGGCGCGTTCACCCGTCCCGCGGCGCTGCTCATGGCTTTATATACGCTGGGAACCGCGCTTATTGGGCATCGCTATTGGACGATTACAGGTGCGGCTTACGTTGACAGCATGGACAGCTTTTACAAAAATCTCGCCATTATGGGAGGCTTCTTGCTGTTGAACATTACCGGCCCGGGGAAATATTCGATCGATGCATTTTACGGCATCGCCGCGCCATGACTTGCGGGCTATTGGGCCGACGATGTAACGTGACATGGCGCAGCGAAGTCTTGGCAGCAAAGTCTTGGCAACCAAGTCTTCGCGATCAGGTCGTGGCAGCACTGCACACCTACTTGTCTGGCATAAACCAAATCTGGATCCAGTCCTGCAGTCCCGGCCAAAACCCGTTCAGATCAAGGCTATCGAATAGCGCCCCTTTATTCCGCCGGTTTCGTAGATCGTTGGCCCGATACCCTGCGTGCTTCCATGCGAAATCGGGGGCTGCTTCACGGCAACTGCACCGCCGCCTTGGCCATGCTGCCTGATTGCACCAATCAAAGAATACGTGATCAAAGAATACATGGAGGTCACGCATTCAAATGGCGCACGTAGCGCCTGGCGGTGATATGGTAAGCGCGCGTATACGGAGCGGCGAAATCATGGCTCGCACCACACTCCCGCATTGGACGATCGGCGGCGCGTTGGCGTTCATTGCCACCGCCGCCGCTGCCGAGCCAATGGGTGAAGCGACGCACCACATTGGTACAGTGGGAGGCCGCGAGCGAACTTTCATCGAATATGTTCCCAAGACCTTGAAGCCCGGCGCACCGTTATTGTTCGCGCTGCATCCTTCGGGGGGTGATGGCGCCAGTATGCGCCAATATTCCAATTACGAATTCGACGAGCTGGCGGACAAATACGGATTCGTGGTCGTGTATCCGGATGGCTTCGACGACACCTGGAACGATTGCCGCGGCGGCTCGCCATTTTCCTCCAAGCGGCTGAAGATCGACGACGCCGGTTTCATCAAAAGCCTTCTCGACCATGAGGTAACGGCGCGCGCGATCGACAGGAAGCGCGTCTTCGCCGCCGGCTGGTCCAACGGCGCGCAGCTCGCCTATCGCCTGGCGCTGGAGCATCCCGAGGATTTCGCCGGCATCGCCGCGATCTCGGCAAGCGTGCCCGTGAAGGAAAATCTCGATTGCGGCCAAGTTGACAAGCCGATTCCCGTAATGATCGTCAACGGCACCGCCGACCCAATCAATCCCTTTCGCGGCGGCATGGTGAATTTGGGCGACGCGAAGCTCGGCAACGTGCTCTCCAGCGAAGACACCGCGAAATATTGGGCAAAGCTGTTGGGCGTAACGGCTCCGCCGCAGATTGCGACGCTGGCGCATAAAGGCGGGCGTACCTCGGTCGACAGCATGACCTGGGTGAAAGACGGTACCCCCGTGGTCGTTTTGTATTCAGTGCAGAACGGCGGGCACGCCATGCCGCTCGAAGGCGAGGACTTGGATTCGCCCGTCGTTATTTGGGATTTCTTCTCCAAATTGCCGAGCCGCTGACGTCCCGGCGACCTGGATTGGGAGGGCAGCGTCGTCTCGGCCCACCACAAGCTCGGCGTCATGGAAAAGCGCATGCTGGACGGGTAGCGCCAGAACCAGGAACTGTGGAAGCAATGTGACTGGGACTTCCATCATTCCTTGATGTCGGCCTGCGGCTCTGACGTGCTGCTCGCGGCCCACGCTGCTGCTTGCGATCGGTATCTGCGCTACCAAATGATCGCCGTCGTGTTCCGCGGAGAGATAGCCGCCCGCGAGCATCAGTCTTTGCTGGAGGCAGCGCTCGTCCGCAACTGGAAGCAGGCGCAAACGATCATGGTGTCGCATATTCGTGGATGCGTCGAACACGCGTTGAAGGAGGACAATACGGGTCTCTTCGGAAAATCCGAAGAAATTGTCTGAGGGAGAAAGCGAACATATCGTCGCCAGAACATCGGCTGAGACGAATTCCTCGACCAAACCGTTCAAATCCAGCGCTGCTGCGCGCCGGAAGGTCCGGGGTCCGTAAGAAACCGCCCGCGTTCGAAGCCCGAGGTACTCCTCCAGTCAAGAAGAACGTCTGCATTGGGTCAGAAGCCAATGTCTGGTAGCGCCCTGCAATATCAGCGTCGGGTCACAAGCGGAAGTGAGGCCTTAGTCTGATCGCGTCCGGTACAGCTCCCACGGCGGACATGCGCCAGTGCAAAGATGCCATAAAACATTTGCAGCATTGCCCAAGGCTCACTGTCCCCCCTGATGGTTTAGAGTGCGTACCGTTCAAAACCAAATCTAAGAGTTCTAAGGAGTTTACGCGTCCGCCTTGAATGCATCAACAGCGATATTGCGGAGAATCGCTGATGCGGGTAGTGCGCGAAGTGCAAGCCGACCCGCAAGGTCTCGTGAGCGAGTTGGCCAGGTATTGACATGTAACGTCATGGGGAGGTGCGGAATGGGAGTCGGGTTCCAAACGGCGCGACGGTGAACCAGTTCGCCATCAACCAACCACCGGATCTCGCAGGGATCCCATTCGATCGCGAACCGATGCGAGGCTTTGGACGCATCGAATCCCAACGGGATAGCTGCCGGTGTCCCTCGATAGCCGTAGTCGAATTTCACGCCGTCCGAGCCCGGGTTGTAAAACACGTTCACCAGGAGCCGCGTTGGACGATTTCCGGTGATCTCAATATCGATCTCTTGCCGGGGCGAAGCCCTATAGAGGAAAAAACCGGTGACTAGACCTGAAACATTGGTTGCTTGCAGGGTGGCTTCGAACCGCCCGTACAGGAAACTGTCTCGGCTCGAGATCGCGGCAGCGCTAAGATTCCGAACGCCAAGCGGCTCCTGAAGAACTGCGAACAAGAGACCGCCGCCCGATTGTGCGGAGACGTTGGCCGGGCGAAACAGTCCGAGGTTTCCGGGAAACGTATCGTTTCTCAGCAGCCACCGCGCCGACTGGATATCGGCCAGATCATCTTGGAAGTTTATCCGCGACGCAAACGCCCCCGGCCGCTCCAATACGTTCGCGCTTATTCCTTCCCACCCAGCGCGCGGCTCTGCAATCCAGGGGGACCGGTCGTACCGCAGTCGCTTTGCCGGGCGAGTAATTGGTGTATCGACTGCCGCGCCGCGATGCATGCGCTGTCCGATATCCCGAACGATCGGGTATGGCGCCGCAGGTGGTGGAAGTTTCAAGTGCTCGCAAAGCGCCCGCCAGGCATTGGCTTCGTTAGGTTGCAGACGAACTGCGTCGGCTCCTTCCAAGCCCTCCAGCACATCGTCGCTGCAGCGATCAGCTGCTTCTTCGTCTTCGGTCATGATGAATTTAGCGTGCGGATAACGCAGCCTGAGCGTGCGAAGATGTGGCCTCAGTGAACCGATATTGATGTAAGCGTTAAAAATGGGCTGAGCGAGGCCCGCGGTCAATCTTTCAAATTCACATTCTGGAATTCCGTCCAAATCGCTGCAGCAACGATAGCCCAGCATCGAGAGCGCCATTGCGAGCGACGACAATCCAGATCCCGGAGCTCCAAAGGCGAACACCGGAGAATGGGCCGGCCGTTGATGAAAAAGCGCCGCGTTACGGTGGTCGAGGACGCCAATTGTGGTCAGAGCCGGAAGGATCGAATACGAATTCGTCGAAAGAAGATCGACGCGTTGGTTAACTACCGGCCGACGTAGAGCGCGCACGTCAATCGCGCGGAACTTGTGATTGATCCATAGGTCAATTGGGCCGCGGCACGGAAGAAGTCGAAGCAGTGATTGAGCACCTTTCCTAGAGAGTACATATCCAGACAGGAACCAAAGCCCGCGTTCCGGACGAAACACATTTTCGGAAATCAATTCCTTCGGAGCGCCGTGGCGCGCCTCCGCATAAGACACATACAACACATCAAAGGCGGGATCGGCGCGGTCAGCGTTTTCCATCTCGCGCCAAGCTTGATCGACGATGGACGCAAAATTTCTTGAGAACCAGACGTCATCCTCAATCACAAGCGCATAGGGGGCGGTAGACTGTGCGATGGTTCTCCAGACATCGATATGCGAGCGAGCAATCGCAACTTCTGCCAAGCTCATTCGAATCGGACGCACCAGGTCAAACGCATCAGGTAATGCATGAGGCTGTGGCTCGACATACAGCTGGTCGCCGAGCGTATAGAACGGATCAATGTCACCAAAATTGAGAACCTGGTGCGTGGCGGCAAGCGCGTCGCTTGCGGAAAACCTAATCGCTTGATCTGTCAGAGGCTTGCCGGCAGCATCCAGAATGCAAGTCAGTTCTCGAATAACGTCAGCCCAACGGTCAGGTTGTCGGTCTAAGTTGATTACGTAAGTCTGGCAGATACCGGATTGATGAGCATTTGTAGGCGACACAAACGCAAAGCACTGCTTTCGCGGCAAGTGCATACGACATTGAAGAAATATGTACTGCAAGAGCCGGGAAGCAGCACGTAGTGGCTTCGAAAGATTCATTCGGGATTACTTTTCACGACGGAACCTTTGTTGATTAGAATGGCGCCAGTTTCTAGCGTCGTTGCGATGACTTAACGGCCATCTTGAGACGGCGAATGAATCCCAATCTCTCAGCACCGCGAGATCGCACTCTATTTCTCTCGAAGCGGTGCCGAGCTCGAAAATTGACTTCGATAGGTTTCCCGGTCCTGTCGTCGTCTGTATCTCTGGCAAAACGCCTTCGCCGGCGAGTTCAAGGAGCTCAGTCGCACGCCGGAGCGCAAGCTCGATGACCGGATGCCGCTTACTTGCAATGAGTGGATTGTTATTGACGTAGAAGATCCAACTAGGCCGGTAAGCACCGATACGAAGGAAGTTGGCTGTATTCACCATTGCTCCCGACGTAACATCGTAGCAGAGGGGCTGGACTTTCAGCCGACCGTCATCGAATAGCCAGCTGATTGTTGTGCCAACGCAGACATCGTCTGCGTCGACATAAAAGCCTCCTTCGACGAACAGATAACACAACCGAAAGTAGTCCGCCTGCATGGCAGGGTGGTAGCAACGGTCAAAAGCGCGCTCGTGGCGTGCATCCAACGATCCCGCAATGAATGCTCTGGCTCCGCGCTCGTCGAACAGGCAATGCGTGAAACCGTGCGTCCTCCAATGGGTCCACGAGGCGATGCACTCCTCGATGTCCTCCGGCAACTCTCTCAGATCATGCCAATACTGAACGATAGTTCTAGGCGGACCTTGCTTGTACTGATCGTTAGCTGGGACCTTGTTTACGGTCCGTTGGACTAGCCCTCTGATAAACTCTGAGCGCTGTCGATGGTGCTCGGGACTGTCCATCATATCTGCTCAACTCGCCATGGTCGTACCAACTGCGATTTGTGCCATCCGCGCGAATAGGTATACTCAAAGTGGCAAAACAAAAAAAGGGCGCGCCGCCTCGCCATAAAAAGTAGTCTTCGACAACTCACTGAGGATTCAACCGGAGTTTCCAGCAACATGAATGTTCTCTCGTACAATCCAGGTCATGACGGTGCGATCGCCTACTTGAAGAGTGCCCATTTGCTCGTTTCCATTGAGGCGGAGAAGAACTCGAACTACCGATACTCGCCGATATCAAGTCATGACGTGTTCAACGTTCTCGGCGAACTCGACGAAATTCCCGAGGTTATTTGTACTGGCGGTTGGTGGCCACGCGAAAAGGACTTACTCGGGTCGCATTCTCTTGCCGGGTACCGTGGCGTGTCGAAGAACGACGTTATCATAGAGCAACGGCGCTTGATTGGGAAGGCCGGTCCACTATTTCTCGTCTTCCCACGAGCGATCGCACCTATTTTGCGCTTTCGGCATGTCAAGCCTACCGAAAGGCACCCCATGCTACGCGTTGGTATGGGAAGGGGCAATCGGCGCTTTCTACGAGATCGATTCTGAGTTGAACATAACGCTGCTTGCCGATGTCATGAATCAGCCAGGGAATCGCTATATCTCTCTCTACGGCTTGGCCGACCCAACTTTTCCTAAGAACGCGCCCTTTTCTCGCTTCTCCGACGCGGGGAAGCTCATGGCCTTGACCTCATTTTCAAATCGCGGTGCGCCCTCAACTGAAGAAAGAAAGCTGATCAACTTTCTACTGGACTGTCCGTATCTCGAAACGAGTGTATACAAAGAACTTGAGCATTCGCCATACTTCAACGTTGGGGTGGATGATCCAGAATTTCGCAACTTCGCAGGCATATTTAGCGACAAGATCTTTGATGTCTTTTATCAATTCGCGAAATCGAACATGAAGAAAAGATTGCCGCTACTCATCGCAGGTGGATGCGGCCTGAATTGCGATTGGAACACCAAGTGGAAGGAGACCAGCCTTTTTACCGAGGTCTTCGTGCCGCCTGTGGCTAATGATTCGGGGTCGGCCATCGGGACAGCGATCGACGCCCAGTTCCACCTTACTGGAAATCCAAAGATCGATTGGAACGTTTATTCGGGCCTTGGATTCATCACGGGCGCCTCTTTCGATCTCGCGCGATATGACATCTACGAGACGAACTATGAAATGATTGCCGACATGTTGGCCAACGATCTCATTCTCGGATGGGTGAGTGGCAAATATGAAATCGGTCCCCGGGCTTTGGGTAACCGTTCGATTCTTGCTGCGCCGTTCCAAGATAGCACCAGAGTGCGGCTAAATGAGATCAAGCAGCGCGAACAATTCCGTCCGATTGCCCCCGTTTGCTTAGAAGAAGAAGCTGCGAGATGGTTTGGCTGTGATCACGCAAGCCCTTATATGCTTTACACATATCGTGTCCGAACGGACGCTTTGGCTGCTGTTACCCATGTGAATGGCACCGCTCGAATTCAGACAGTGTCGGTTGGGACTAACCGTAATATGTATGATTTGCTCAGCGCATTTAAGGCGCGTACCGGGTACGGCGTCTTGTGCAATACCTCTCTGAATTTCAAAGGCAGAGGGTTGATAAATAAGATCGATGACCTCTCGACATATGTCATAGAGCACAAGTTGGATGGCTTTGTGGTTGAGGATAAAGCCTATTTTCTTAAGTCGTCGACTAGCTATCAGGCATACCTAAGAATGCCGAATGCGGATTCCGGGGATTGCGGCCATGGATTCCGATTGAACGCGACCATGCGGTCCGATCGAAGGCGGCCACCTGTTCCGACGAAGGCGGCCGGGGTGTCGTTGCCGGCATGAGGAGTTGGGTCAGGTTTTCTTGGTTACGTCAAGATTGGCGCGCTGCGCAGTGATCTTTCGCATGCTGTCTCCTTTGAGTGCGAGGCGGTGAGCGTTGTGGACCAGCCGGTCGAGGACGGCGTCGGCGATGGTGGGGTCTGCGATGACCTCGTGCCAATTTTCGATCGGCACCTGGCTGGTGATGATGGTGGATCCGCGCTGGTGGCGATCATCGACGACTTCGAGGAGATCGCGCCGCTGCTCGCCGGTAAGCGGGGCGAGGCCCCAATCATCGACGATGAGCAAATCGACCCTCGATAGCGTCTTGAGGAGCCGTGCATAGCGTCCGTCGCCGCGGGCGAGCGCCAGAGCTTCGAACAGCCTTGGCAGCCGATGGTAGAGGACGGAACGATTATCGCGGCATGCCTTATGGCCGAGCGCGCAGGCGATCCAGCTTTTGCCGACACCGGTCGGCCCGGTGATGAGCAAATTTTGTTTGCGGCCGATCCATTCACCATCGACGAGCTTGGCAAGGAAGGCGCGATCGATGCCGCGCGGAGCGCGCAGATCAATGTCTTCAGCGATTGCGGTCTGCCGCAGCGAGGCGAACTTCAGGCGCACGATGAGCCTTTTGTTCTCCCGCTCGGTTGCTTCGCGATCGATCATCAGGCCGAGCCGCTGCTCGAAGGTGAGCGAGGTAACGTCGGGTTGGCGTTGCTGATCGTCGAAGGCCTTGGCCATGCCGGCGAGCCCGAGAGCGGTGAGACGTTCGTGGGTGTGGTTGCTGAGCATAAGGTCTCCTTCTTTCTGGTCAGTGGTAGTAGCCCCGGCCACGGATGTTGCCGTGCTGGATGGGATCGGAATCGGGGGTGGTGTCGGGAAGGAAGGCCTTGTCGAGGCCGGTCTTGAGGATCGAGGCAATTGACCGATAGCTGGCTGCGCCAATCGTAATGCCGCGGCGGCATGCGGCTTCGAGACGCTGCGCCCCATAGGTCTTCTCCATCCGCAGGATGCCGAGACAGGATCGGAAGCCCTGCTCGGGATGGGGCTTTGCCCGCATGATCGCTTCGCACAGCGCGACCGTGGATGGGCCGACCTTCTCGGCGGCGGCCAGCAGACGCGCCGGCGTCCAGAAGGCGTATCGGCGATGCGCGCTCGGCATGTGCTCTGGGATCGTGGTGTGGCGGCGCTTCACGCCCGAGCGCGCGTGGCTGGCGATACGGGTGCCGCGATGGAACACTTCGATGGTAGCCTCGGTGGCTCGCACCTCGACGACCTGGCGGATCATGCGGGACGGCACGGAGTAGAAGTGCCCCTGAACTTCGACATGGTAATCCGGCGCCACGCGGGCGCGACGCCATTCGGCGTACTGATAGGGCTCGGCCGGCAGCGGCATCAGGGCAGCACGATCGATGGTGTCAAAGAACTCGCGGCGGCTGGCGCCGAGCTTGCGCATCAGACGGGCATTGAGTTCGTCGACCAGGATGCGGATCGCGACGTTCAACTCGGCGAGCGAGAAGAACCGCCGGTTGCGCAACCGCGCCAAAATCCATCGCTGGACGATAAGAACCGCCGCCTCGACCTTGGCCTTATCGCGCGGCTTGCGTGGCCGTGCCGGCATGATGGTGGTGCCGTAATGGGCGGCAAGATCCTGGTAGGTCCGGTTGACGCCCGGCTCGTAGCGGCTCGCCGCCGTGACCCCGGCCTTCAGATTGTCGCAGACGAGCGCCTTCGGCACCCCGCCCAGGAAGGTGAGCGCATCCACATGGGCGCCGATCCAGTCGGGCAGCGCCTCGCTGAACCGGGCTTGGGCGAATGTGTAATTCGACGCTCCCATGACGGCGACGAAGATCTTGGCGGCGCGCACTTCCCCGGTGAGCCCGTCGAACACCGGCATGGTATCGCCGGCGAAGTCCACGAACAGCTTTTCGCCGGCCGCATGGGTCTGTCGCATGGTCGCCGTGATCCCGTGGCGCCATTCGACGTAGAGGTCGCAGAACCGGCTGTAGCCATAGCCGTCGGGATGATGGCCGCGATATTCCTCCCACAGCAGCGCCAGCGTTACGCCGCGGCGGCGCAGCTCGGCATGGACATGGCCCCAATCCGGAAGCGGCTTCGATCGCGGCGGATTGTAGCCGGCCGGCGCAAACAGTTTGCGCTCCAGCGCCGTGTCGTCGAACTCCTCAGGTATCGGCCAGGTGATGCCGATCACCGCGGCGCGGCGAATGTATTCCCCGATCGCCGTGCGGCCGATCCCGACCGATCGGGAGATCACCCGATCGCTCGCCCCGCAGGCATACTTCAGGCGCAGAACTTCTCGAACTTTCCGCATCGACAATCTTTCGGCGGGCATCGGACCTCCCTTTGCGTGAATCGCAAAAGAGGACCTTGCCCCGCTCAGACTGCCGACAACGCTCCCCGCCTCACCCTATCAACAGGGTGGCCCCCTTCGTTCGGATTGTGTGGCTGCCTTCGATCGGAATCGGTGGCCGCTTTGCCTCGGAATCGATGGCCGCTTTGCCTCGGATTCCGCATGCCGAATTCAATTGCTGCTGAACGCTCGAGGTTTCATGCCTAGCAACTTCCCTTCCTCAGATAACCTAGTGTTGTTTCGGATAGCTGCAAAGGTCGGCTTCGGGTCACATCCGGACAGTCGCGAGGTCGCGCCGCTCGGGAGTAACAAGCTCGCTGAAGCGATCAGTGAACAGCGCAAATTTTTCTGCGAAAACTCGCACGTTTCCGTCGAATGCCTCGGCGTTGACCCAGGACCCCACGGATGTGCCCAAATGAGGACTATCCCACAACAAGTGGATCACACCCTGTTCAACAGTCCAGCTTACGTCAATACGGCTTTGGCTGCGCGTTAAATAAGTCCGCGACCTAGTCCGTGCCGACGAGACGATCGACGACGAAAGCTTGTCGGCAGTGGAAATCGGCGGGCTTCGGTAGGATTGCCAGATTGCGGAAGAATTCGAACCCCGGCTATTGAACCAGCTTGGCGCGCAGGCGCGTGAATTCCTGATCGGTGATCGAACCTGATTTCTTGAGCCGGTCAAGCTTCTCTATTTCGTCGGCAGCACTGAAGCCGACCACGCGCCGGAGTTCTTCGCGTGCCTGCGCAGCTTGCTGGCCGCTTCGTTCCGCCATGCCTCCCGCTTGGAAAATCATGTAGGCGAATACGCCAAAATAGGGGAACACAATCAGGACGATCACCCAGAGCGCCTTGATCCAGCCGGATATATCATGACGTCGGAACAAGTCGCCAATTACCGCAATGAGCAGCCAGAACCAGACGACGAACACAAAGATCGCCAGGGCATCGATCATGAAATTGCGGAAAGTGAAACCTTCTTCAAAGAACATCGTGATCCTCCTCGGTTTATTTGGTGGATCGTCTACGCCGGCCTAAATCGCCAACTGTCAGCCTATGGTTCATGCGCCGAGCGGTCAACAAGGGCTTCCTTCGGCTTGTTTACGGTCTCGATGCGATCGAGAAAGTTGCCAAGTTCGCGCTTCGCGATCTGAATGTCATAGTCGTTCTGCAGATTGAGCCAAAGCTTTGCCGTCGTGCCAAGTGCCTTGCCAAGCCGAAGCGCAGTATCGGCGGTAATGCCGGTCTGTTCGCCGACGATCCGCTCGATCCGCGTGCGAGGCAACCCGCACGCCTTGGCAAGAGCGCCCGCAGACATTCTGAGGGGAACCAGGAACTCCTCCCGCAAAACTTCACCGGGATGCATTGGTTTGAGCTTCTTGGCCATTGCGTCCTCATCTAGTGGTAAACAAAATACACCCGGAATTGGTCGTTGATCCTGATCGAGTGTTGGGAGCACTCGCCATTTTCCCCGAAAATGGACCTGTGCTGCCGCCGAAGCGCGGCTTGTTGGGATGGAGCGTGAGCCCGAAAGCTGATTCGATCGCATCGGAACTTGCTCTAGCACGCTGCCTGCGGCTTCGGTGCGCTCGGAAGACCGCGCCGGCCGGTCATCTCGACCAAACTTCTTGACGATAGGCAATAATAGTCCTATATTTTTCCTAATTATCGAGACCGAAAACCGCAGGCTCCGATTCCAAACATTCAACTTTCACCGCCACGACAGAAGCACAATTCCGAATGGCCAAAGCCTTCTACAATTACCTGTTGTTTTCTCTGTATTCTGGGAATTCACCGCGGGTCCGGCATCTCGGCGATCGCCTGGCCGTCCTTGCGCGGATCGGACGCGCCGTAGTTCACGGCCGCCTTGAAGTCGCGCATCACCGCCTGGCCGCCGCCCATGGCGCCGGAGTATTCGGCGAGCGTCTGCGGCTGGTGGCCGAGCCTGACGAGACCGGCGCGCGTCGCGGCCGGCAGACGCGCCTCGATGTAAAGATCGCAGCCCGAAAAACTTCCCTTGGTGAAGCGCGCGGCTTCCATCGCGGCCTGGATGTTCATGCCGTGATCGACCACGTTCGACACGAATTGCGCATGGGCCTGGGCCTGGTTGAAGCCGCCCATGATGCCGAACGCGATGCGGACATCGCCGTTCGCCATCAAGGCCGGGATGATGGTGTGCAGCGGGCGCTTGCGCGGCGCGAGCACGTTGGGATGCCGCATGTCGAGGGTGAACAAGGCGCCGCGATTGTGGAGAACGAAGCCGCCGGCCTCGACCGCGATGCCCGATCCCCACAGCGAATAGTTACTCTGAATGAGCGACACCATGTTGCCGTCGCGGTCCACGGTGGAAAGATAGGTCGTATCCGAGCCGGCGTAGGGCGGCGTGCCGGGACCGACATCGCACTTCGCCCGCGCCGGATCGATGAGCGCGGCCCGGGTGCGGCCATAGGGGGCGGAGATCAACCCCTTGGTCGGCACCTCGGCAAAGCGCGGGTCGGCCACATAGGCGATCATGTCCGCATAGGCGAGCTTCTTTGCCTCGATCATGACATGCAGCGTCTTGACCGCGTCGTGGCCCCATTCGCCGAGCGGAAACGCGCTCATGATGTTAAGCATTATCAGCGCCGCGATGCCTTGCTCATTGGGTGGCATCTCGTAGACCGTCCAGCCGCGATAATTGGTCGACACCGGGTCGACCCATTCGGGCGCGAATTCGGCGAGATCGTCCGCCGCCATGGTGCCGCCGAGCCGCGCGGAGGTGTCGAGGATGCGCTTGGCGATCGCGCCCTTGTAGAAGGCGTCGCGGCCGTCCCGGGCGATCGCCTCGAGCGCGGCCGCAAGATCGGGATTGCGGAAGATGTCGCCGACCGCAGGGGCGTGGCCGTTCGGCAGATAGACCCGCGCCGCCTCGGCGCTGCGGGTGAGGTAGCCTGCGGTCTCGGCCCAATCCTCGGCGAAAATTTCGGTGACCGGGAATCCGCTCTTCGCGGCCGCGATCGCGGGGGCCAGCACATCGGCGAACGTCTTGGTGCCAAATCGCGTGAGCAATGCGTCCCAGCCGGCGACCGCACCCGGCACCGTCACGGAATGAATGCCGCCGCCGGGCATCCGGGCCAAACCCTTGCTCTTGAGGAACTCGACCGTCAGTCCCTTGGGCGCCCATCCGGACGCGTTGAGGCCATACGTTTTGCCGGTCTTCGCTTCATAGACGATGGCGAACAGATCGCCCCCGATGCCGTCCATCATCGGGGCAACGAGCCCCATGGCGGCATTGGCGGCGACCGCGGCGTCGATGGCATTGCCGCCGCGCTCCAGCACGGCGGTGCCGGCGCGGGCCGCGATCGGCTGCTCGGCCGCCACCACTCCGTATTGGGAGATCACCATCGAGCGCGCCTGGGAGCGCTCCTGCGCGGACGGTGGCGTCACCAGGCATGGCGATGCCGCCAGCCCGAGAACGGCCGCGATCAATGCAGGATGTCGCCAATGGCGCATGAGACGTTCCCCCGGCTGGCGGCAATTTTTCCGATCTGCCGCTTGAGCGAATTTATCCGATGGCCGATGCCCCTGCCACAACGGTCGGTCCGCCGGAGAAACGCCGCGCGGCGTGTCAATCGCGGCACGTGTCTTGCTTTTTCATCGCCGAACGTGCTTCGCCTGACGCGACGCCGAAATCTCTTGTCGTCCCGTTGCAAACATCGCAGTTTCACCGACGCCATGGCCAGCCGCGATTCCGCCCAGGTCGAGATCACGCCCGAAGTGCTGCTCAAGGCTTATGCCTGCGGCATTTTTCCTATGGCGGAGAATGCCGACGATCCGGCGCTATACTGGATCGAGCCGGAGCTCCGCGGCATCATCCCGCTCGAAACTTTCCACATCCCCTCGCGGCTTGCCCGTACGGTGCGGGCGGAACCGTTCGAAGTTGTGTGCAATCGCGATTTCGAGGCGGTGATCGACGGCTGCGCCGAGCCGGGCCCCGGCCGGGCGCGCACCTGGATCAACGGCCGCATCCGCACGCTCTATCGCAAGCTTTACGAGATCGGCCATTGCCACACCGTCGAGGTCTACGACGGCGATGCGCTGGTGGGCGGCCTCTACGGCGTGAGCCTCGGCCGGACGTTCTTTGGCGAGAGCATGTTCCACGGCGCCCGCGATGCGTCCAAGATCGCGCTGGTGCACCTGGTGGCGCGGCTCCGGGCGGGCGGCTTCAAGCTGCTCGACACGCAGTTTGTGACCCAGCACCTGAAGACCTTCGGGGCGACCGAGGTGCACCGCCGGCAATATCACAAGATGCTGGCCGATGCTTTGATCGGGGAAGCCGATTTCGCGGTGTTTCCGCTCGCCGTGCCGATACCCGGCGACGTCGCGGTCGCCCGCGCCACCGCACTCGCCGCCTGACGGTCCAGCCGATTAACGCGGTTGCGCGAACGCGCCGCCCGGCGGCGGCAAAGTCTGGCGCAGTTGTGGCACACCCTGCCCAGACCGCGGCTGCGTCGCCGGGCGCTGCCCGGGAGCCGGGGGGCGCGCCGCAGGTGGCGCCGCGGGCGCTGCCGGCTGGGCGTCGGCAACCGATTGCGCGCCGCCTTTGCAGTCGGTGAGCCAGACGTCGTAGATCGCGTGCTCGACCGCATGCAGGCCGGGACTCGCGGCGAACATCCAGCCGGTGAAGATGCGGCGGACCTCGCCCTGCAGGGTGACTTCGTCGACTTCGACGAAGCCGTCGGTGAGCGGGGTTTCGGTCGGCGGGCGCGAATAGCAGGCGCGCGCTGTCACCTGGAGCGCGCCGAACTGCACCGTCTCGCCGATCGCGGCATCGAACGCGGTGATGCGCCCGGTGATCTTGTCGAGACCCGAGAACACCGCGGTCGGATTGGTGATGCGCTGCGGCGGCGGAGGCGTGAGAACGTCGTCCGGCGGCGGTGCGGGCGCCGCGACCGGCGCCACGGTGGTGGGCGCCGGGGGCACCGCGGTCAGCGCGCCGGCGCGTTGCGGACGCTGACCGGGCGCGAGCGGCGCCGTGGCGGCGGGCGGCAGCAAGACGCCGGAACCGCCCGGCGGGGGCAAATCCTCGCTCTGGATGCGCCCGGGCGGCGGCGCGACGGGCGGCGGAGGCGGCTGATATTGCGGGCTCGGCGCAGGTTGGGCCTGCGGCCGGGTCGGCACGTTGCCGGGCGGGCGCGGCGGATCGAATATGCCGCCGAACTGCGCCCGCGCCGGGCCGGCCCACAGCAACAGCGCGGCGCCGAGAACCACGAGGATCGTGCGAACGCGAGACACGTAAAGGGCGGGTGCGCGAATGGCAGTCATGATCGGCGAACCTTGGCGCCATGCCGCGGCGCCATCCCGGTTAACACGGCGATTGCGGCACCCGCAGGGCCGCGTCACCGCCCCGGCGACCACGGCTTGTAGTCGCCGGTCGCCTTGGGACGACGGTTCTGCGCGAGCGTCGAGCCGGTCGGACGATAGGCCGCGGGCGTGCCGGTGAGGTTCGGACGATGCGGCTTCCACCACGGCCGCGGCGTGACCGTCTCCAGCGTCGGCGGCGTGTCGACGGTGTGGTGCATCCAGCCGTGCCACGCCGGCCCGATGGTGGAGGCTTCCGCGAGGCCGTTGTAGATCACCCAGCGCCGCTCGAACAGCAGCACGGGATCGATGCGGCCGCCCTTGGTGCGGTAGTAGCGATTGCCGTATTCGTCCGCGCCGACGAGCTCGCCGCGCCGAGCCGTAAACAGCTGGGTGCCGAACGTCTGCCCGTTCCACCAAGTGAAGAAGCGAATGAAGAATTGCTTCGGTTTCATGGGTCCGGACCGGGGCACTATTGTCGGGAAAGCGCGGCGTTGCGACGTTGATGCCACCAGGGCGGGCCCAAGTCCAGGCCTCAAGTCGCGCCCCAGGTGAGTCGGGAGTGAGTCGGGTGAGTCGGGTGAGTCGCGCCCGCACTCAGCGGTCCGGGCACACGCGGGCGGCGCACGGAACGATATCTGCCATGCGCAAATGCGCTCGAAATCCTCCTTTCGGTACCTTGACGGCACCATTTCCGCGAGCCGCCCGCCTTATTATTTTACCGAATTCGCCGCTCCGTGCCCGCCGTGACGGCGCCATGACGCTTTGATGGCGGATTGGCAAAGTTATCCACTTTCGAATCTCTTTTCGTTTTCCGATACTTGCGCCGCCTGTGCTGAGTCGTCCCCATAATTCCCAGGCGGAACACCATATTTAGGGGATCGTTCAGATTCTCGTACTAAGGCTTGACGAGCGCGTTGGTGTTGTCTTAGCGTTCGGAGGTGCGGCGGGGCGCGTGTTCAAGTCCTGGCCGGCCAATTCCCGAGAGGCTTGCGACACTTCCCCGCCATCGCCAGATGGTACGGGTGGAGGGTTGCTGTTGCCCAAGCCTCCCTGGGCGGGTCTTGGATTTCAGGTCTTGAACCTGAAGTTTCGGACCCGCTTCCGGACTTGACCGACACGCCGCGAAAAAACAAGCGCCGGCCCGTCCGCGGGAACCGGCGCGGAGTATCGAGGCGTCAAGACAGAGATAACGAGCCGGGGTGCGTGCGCTGTCGGACAGGCGCGCGCAGAGGGGGATCGGTGCGCTACACTCCAGAGGAGTTGGCGCCCGCAAAAAGGGGCAGACCATGCGAATCGAGCGGCGCTACACCAAGGACGGCCAGTCACCCTATGCGGAGATCGCGTTCCGCCTGACGGCGAGCGAGATCCGCAATCCGGATGGCTCGACGGTGTTCCATGCCGACGACGTGGAGGTACCTGCCTCCTGGTCGCAGGTTGCCTCCGACGTGCTCGCGCAAAAGTATTTCCGCAAGGCCGGCGTACCGGCGCGCCTGAAGAAGATCGAGGAGGAGACGGTTCCGTCGTGGCTGTGGCGCTCCGTCGCCGACGAAGCCGCCCTCAAGGACATGCCGGAAAAAGAGCGAATCGTCGGCGAGAATTCCTCCAAGCAGGTGTTCGACCGGCTGGCCGGCACCTGGACCTATTGGGGCTGGAAGGGCGGCTACTTCGATTCCGAGGCCGACGCCCGCGCGTTCTTCGACGAACAGCGCTACATGCTCGCGATGCAGATGGTGGCGCCGAACTCGCCGCAATGGTTCAACACCGGCCTGCACTGGGCCTATGGCATCGACGGTCCGAGCCAGGGCCACTTCTACGTTGATTTCCAGACCGGCAAGCTGACCAAATCTAAGACCGCCTACGAGCATCCGCAGCCGCACGCCTGCTTCATCCAGTCGATCGCCGACGACCTCGTCAACGAGGGCGGGATCATGGACCTGTGGGTGCGCGAGGCGCGGTTGTTCAAATACGGCTCCGGCACCGGCTCTAATTTTTCGCGCCTGCGCGGCGAAGGCGAGCGGCTGTCCGGCGGCGGCAAGTCGTCCGGCCTGATGAGCTTCCTCAAGATCGGCGACCGCGCGGCAGGCGCCATCAAGTCCGGCGGCACCACGCGCCGCGCCGCCAAGATGGTGATCGTCGACACCGACCACCCGGACATCGAGAAGTTCATCGACTGGAAGGTGATCGAGGAGCAGAAGGTCGCGGCCCTCGTCACCGGCTCGCGGATCAACCAGCGCCACCTCAAGGCGATCTTCAAAGCCTGCGTGAATTGCGAAGGCTCGGGCGACGATTGCTTCGATCCCGACAAGAACCCGGTGCTGCGCCGCGAAATCAAGGCCGCGCGCCGCAACGCGATTCCCGATCCGTACATCAAGCGGGTGATCCAGTTCGCCAAGCAGGGCTACAAGGACATGGAGTTCCCGCTCTACGACACCGACTGGGATTCGGAAGCCTATCTCACGGTGTCGGGACAGAACTCCAACAACACCGTTCGGGTGACCGACGATTTCCTCAAGGCGGTGGAAGCGGACGGTGACTGGGACCTGACCTGGCGCACCAAGCCCGGCAAGATCGCCGAGACCGTGAAGGCGCGCCACCTGTGGGAAAAGATCTCCTACGCCGCCTGGGCGTCGGCCGATCCGGGCCTGCAATACCACACCACCATCAACGACTGGCACACCTGCCCGGTGTCGGGGCCGATCAAGGCGTCGAACCCGTGCTCGGAATACATGTTCCTCGACGACACGGCGTGCAATCTCGCCTCGCTGAACCTGCTTGCGTTCCGCAACACCATCGCGGGCGGCACCGAGGCGGTGTTCGACATCGAGGGCTACGAGCATGCGGTGCGGCTGTGGACCATCGTGCTCGAAATCTCGGTGCTGATGGCGCAGTTCCCGTCCAAGGAAATCGCGCAGCTCTCCTACGAGTACCGCACGCTGGGCCTCGGCTACGCCAACCTGGGCGGCCTCCTGATGTCGTCGGGCATCCCCTATGATTCCGACGCCGGCCGCGCCATCTGCGGCGCGCTCTCCGCCTTCATGACCGGCGTCGCTTATGCGACCTCCGCCGAAATGGCGGCGCTGCTCGGCGCCTTCCCGGGCTTCAAGAAGAATCGCGACGCGATGCTGCGGGTGATCCGCAACCATCGCCGCGCCGCCCATGGCGAGAAGACCGGCTATGAGAAGGTCGCGACCCCGCCGGTGCGCCTCGACCATGCCGCCTGCCACGCGGCGGGCGGCAATTTCCCGGCGCTGGCCGAGCGGCCAAGCGCGCCTGGGATCGCGCGCTCGCGCTCGGCACCGAGCATGGCTTCCGCAATGCCCAGTCGACCGTGATCGCGCCGACCGGCACCATCGGCCTCGTGATGGACTGCGACACCACCGGCATCGAGCCCGATTTCGCGCTCGTCAAATTCAAGAAGCTCGCCGGCGGCGGCTACTTCAAGATCATCAACCGCGCCGTGCCCGAGGCGCTGCGCGTGCTCGGCTATCGGTCGCCGACATCGCCGAGATCGAGGCCTATGCGGTCGGCCACGGCACCATGGCGAACGCGCCCGCCGTCAACCACACCACCCTCAAGGCCAAGGGCTTCACGCCGGAGATCATCGAGAAGATCGAGAACGCGCTGCCGACCGCCTTCGACATCAAGTTCGTCTTCAACAAATGGACGCTGGGCGAGGAGTTCTGCCGCAACGAGCTCGGCTTCACGGCGGAAGACCTCGCCAAGCCGAACTTCGACATGCTGGCGGCGCTCGGCTTTTCCAAACGCGAGATCGACGCCGCCAACGTCCATGTCTGCGGCGCCATGACGGTCGAGGGCGCGCCGCACCTGCGGCCCGAGCACTACGCGGTGTTCGATTGCGCCAATCCGTGCGGCCGGCTCGGCCGCCGCTTCCTCTCGGTCGAGAGCCACATCCGCATGATGGCGGCGGCGCAGCCGTTCATCTCGGGCGCGATCTCCAAGACCATCAACATGCCCAACGAGGCGACCGTCGAGGACTGCAAGTCGGCCTATCTGCTGTCGTGGAAGCTCGGCCTCAAGGCTAATGCGCTCTATCGCGACGGCTCGAAGCTGTCGCAGCCGCTGCAAAGCCAGCTCATCGCCGAGGACGGCAGAGGACGAGGACGAGGTCGCGGCCTTCATCGAGAAGCCCGCCGCCGCCCGCACCGCGGCGCTCGCCGAACGCATCGTCGAGAAGGTGGTCGAGCGTATCACCGTGCTGCGCGAGCGCGAGCGCCTGCCCGACCGCCGCAAGGGCTACACCCAGAAGGCCGTGGTCGGCGGCCACAAGGTCTATCTGCGCACCGGCGAATACGACGACGGCCGGATCGGCGAAATCTTCATCGACATGCACAAGGAAGGCGCGGCGCTGCGCTCGATCATCAACAACTTCGCGATCGCGGTCTCGCTCGGCCTGCAATACGGCGTGCCGCTCGACGAATATGTCGACGCCTTCACCTTCACGCGCTTCGAGCCGTCCGGCCCGGTGCAGGGCAACGAAGCGATCAAATACGCGACTTCGATCCTCGACTACGTCTTCCGCGAGCTCGCGGTATCCTATCTGTCGCGCTTCGATCTCGCCCATGTGGAGCCGAGCGAGGCCAACATGGACGCGCTCGGCAAGGGCGTCGAGGAAGGCCGGCCGCCGGACCAGCCCGCCGCCCGCTACGTCTCGCGCGGCCTTACCCGCTCGCGCACCGACAAGCTCGTGGTGATGCCCGGAGGCAGCGACCGCGGCGCGTCTTCACCCTCGCCTGCGGGCGGAGGGTCGGCCGGCGAAACAAGCCGCGGCGGCACGACGACATCGGCCAAGGTCACCTCGCTCGCCAGCGCCCGCGCCCACGGCCACGTCGAAGGCAGCACCGCCCTCAAGCCCGAGCGCGCCCCCTCGCCCGACCGAGGCGCTCGAAAACCTGCCGTGGTCGCCTGGCCAAGAGCCGATGCGCGCGCCGACGCCAAGGCATTGGCCGCCGAAAAGCGCGCCGAGGCGAAGGCACAAGGCTACGAAGGCGAGGCCTGCGGCGAGTGTGGGAATTTCACGCTGGTAAGGAACGGCACGTGCATGAAGTGCAACACGTGCGGCAGCACGACGGGGTGTAGTTGAGAAAGCGGCGGCGATGTCCCAAAACAGCATCCTCCTGGAAGCGCTCCTCGCGCCATCGCGGTCACGAACGTCGTGGAACGAACGGCTGGCCAATTGGGAGAAGCCGCCGACAGACCATGAGGAAGAACAGATTGATCGAGCAGCGGAACAAGTGCGAGCGGCACTCCGGAGGAGCCCTTGGCTATACGGACAAAATATCGAGGTCCGGCCCCAAGGATCCTACCACAACAATACCAACGTCCGGCTTCAGGCCGACATGGATCTCTGCGTTCGCCACCCGGCGATCAAGGTTATCTACGCGCCTGACGTTAACCAGGCGGCGGCATACCCGGGTCTCGGGTATTTCAGCCTAGGCGTATCCCTGAACGTGCTCGCGGAAAAGATGCGATCCGAGCTCCAGTATCACTTGGCGAACGCATTTGGAGTTGTCAACATCGCTCCCGGCCGTAAGGCATTCACGGTCAAGGCAATACCGAGCAGCCGAGCCCCGGCAGACGTAGTCCCCGCATTCGAGCTTCACTATGTCAGACAGGTGCCGGGCAGCGGCGTGGTCTACCCGCGACTTGAGACCATCAAGGGCATCTATATCATCGGGACCGACGGCACCGAGACTTTTAACTACCCCGACGAGCACACGAAAAATGGGATCGCGAAGCGGACCGCCACGGCGCACCGCTTCAAGAAGATCGTTCGCACAATGAAGCAACTCCGGGACGAACTTGTCGACCTTGGTCAGCTTCGGTCCAAACAGGTCCCCAGCTTTCTCGTGGAAAGCCTCATCTACGGGGTCGAGGACATCTTTTTCCTCTACGACGAGGACCGATACGATCGAGCAAAGCGCATACTTGAGCACACCTGGGAACAGCTCAACAATCCGCTGGCAGTATGGCTGGCGATGGAGATCAACGGCATAAAGCCCCTCTTCTCGGGGCAGCCTTGGACCGTTGACGACGCGAAGCTGTTCGTTAGCCGCGCCTACGCCCAACTTACGGCGTGAGGATGTGGTCGGTCATCCCACGCAAACTTCAACTGACGATCATAGTTGCAATCTCTATTCTGCTGTTGCCTAGCCTACAGGCGCTCTATCAATGGGCTACACAATCGTCAGCAAGTCCTCTGCATTGGCTGTCGCTAGTTGTGTTCATGATCGGGACGGCGATGGTGCTCGCCTTCAATGCGATATGGCGTCCGATTTGGCGCCGATTTCCAATGCTCAATCGCCGTATCTTCCCTGATCTGAACGGAACGTGGGATGGGACCCTCGTCTCGACCTGGATCGATCCTCAGACAAACCGACCGAAGCCCCCAATACCTGTTCGCTTTTGGATCACGCAAAACCTGTTCAACATTCACGTACGGATGAAGACTGGCGAGTCTATGTCCTACTCAAGGCATTTCTTCGTGGAGGTCAATCGTGACCTTTCGCTGGTCCGTATTTGGTATTCATACCATAATCAGCCTAAGGCTGAGTTTACATGGCGCAGCACTCGTCACGAAGGCGTCGCATGGCTCGAAATGGACGCAGCAAACGAGCCGAAAAGATTATCCGGCCAATATTTCACAGAGCGCAAGACATCAGGGGACATAACGATCGAGCTAACCGCCCAATGACCGATCGACGATCCGGCGCGAGCCCGCGAGACATCAGATGGCAATTAGCAATGACCAAGAACTGATCAAGGCGGTAGCTCAAGCGAGCAATTTAGTTCAGGAAATACAGGATTATTGCGGTCGCACTCTACGAGAAGACTTCAAAGATAGATTTTCCTAGGGGATTAATTCGCACCGCGGCCTCGTATCGTGCCAGGTGTCCAGGCTACCTAACGCCGGATCAGACAAGCAGTTGCGCCTACGGTTTTATGTATCTTGATGTTCTGTGGTGGCTTCTTTCGCGCACGGACATCACAAGCGTCGGCAAACAAATGGCAATCAAGTCGGCAATCGTTACTCTTGGCACTCTTTTGGAAGCGTCACTATGGATTCCGGGTCTTCCTCGCAATGATGTACTTTCAAACAAGCACGGCGCGGGCGTGAAACCCCGCCTGAATGAAGCCGTAAAGCACGGTTGGATTTCACAGGAGGAATGTACGGTTCTTGAGCAGCTTTGGGACCACCGGAACAATGTGCACATCAAATTCTTAGAAAACAGCGAGCTGGATCTTTATAAAGTCGACCACGTGAATGGCCCGCATGCTGCGCTGCTTGTTCTGCTGTCCAAGCTTAAAGCATGGGATGCGTCAAGGTCGGCCTAGCTGCGGTTCCGAGATGGCGGCCCACGCCGCAATCCTTACGGACGAGATTCAGTTTTTGGATGCGGCCTCGAAGGCGTCATGAACACCGCTCTCCCGCTGGCGCTATTCGGGCTGCCCTAAAAAAGGAGCAAGCGGACAGCACCAACCTCGTGATTTCTCGTCACGATTAGCTTCCGCTGCTGTGAATGGGCGCACCGTTTGATATGCCCCCGTCAATCTTCGAAGCCGAAACACGCCGCGCGGTCGGCGCATACATCGAACCGTAGGAGCCGCCGTTAGGTCCGATTGCTCAAGGCATTCCCCATCGTGGAGTCCAAAAAAGCTGACAATTCAGCCACACGAAGGGCCGCGACCAATCTCCCGCGCAATCAGCCGATTGCATATTCAGCTTCGCGGTGTCGTTCACGTACTCCTGGTTGATCCGAATGCTCATGAGTCTCGACCAATCGCTACAACGAGAATATATACGTTCACCCGCAAAGAACCAACTACGTGGGATTAGCCCGTAGGAATAGCGAAGCGTATTCCGCCGCGTCCCACGCCCCCAAACCAAAAGGGCCGTTTTGCATGGAAGTCACGCACCTGGCCGGAAGCGTCTGCTTAAGCATTCGACGGCACAATGGTGGTCGGCGGACCGCGGGCGCACGGGCCGCGCTGTTGCGGTGCGCCGTAACGGCGGCCTCCGCGCCGGGGCCGGATGCCGCGTAGTGACTAGCGACACGGCTGGGGGAAGTCATGGACACCGCATACATCTCGGCGCTAGCCGCACTGGCCGGATCCGTGGTGGGCGGCTTTACCTCCGCGATCACGAATTGGATGAGCTATCGCGCGCAGGCGCAGGCCGCGCGGCTCGCGTTCGATCTATCTCGTCGGCAGGACCTCTTTAGAGATTTCATCGTTGCGGCTTCGAAATTGTATGCCGAGGCCCTGGTGACCAGCGAGCCGCCGCTTGCGGAGGTCATCGGCATCTATGCGATGGTCAGCCGGATGCGGGTGCTGTGCTTGCCACGGACCGTCGCGTGCGCCGAGAAAATCATGATGATCACGCTCGATACTTTCTACGAGCCGAACAAAACGCTCCGCGACGTGAATGAGGTGATGAAGAGCGGCTCGGGTATCGATCCGCTCAAGGAATTCAGCGAAGCCGCACGCGAGGAGCTGCGATCTTTTGAGTGATCGGGCCGCTAGCAAGTCGTCAGATGGTCCGGATGCTGGCAGCTGCGACGGTGAACGTATCTACGGCCAAAAGACTCCTACAGTCTTTGTCACTTTCGGTTGCCGGCGTGGCGCGCCGGGTCTCCTTCAATATGTCTGCGTCGATCCCCATACCGACGAAATGTCGACGAAACCGCGCCGCCAACAACCGGAGCTTCCGCTGCGGGACGATGCACCGCTGCCGGAGGGATTCTATTTTCTTCCCGGCTATTTCGACGGGGCCGTACAGCTCGCGCTGGCCGACGATATCCGCCGCACGCTCCCTCAAGCGCCGCTGTTTCAGCAGACGATGCCCCGGACCCGGCGCGCGACTGAGAGACTTGGTATTCCGGAGAGAATGCCTCGGAGCGACTTTACTGGGTCAAATTTATTCATCGCTGTTGTCGCCCTTATCACATTTTCCTACATCTCCACCTTTTACCGTCTTGTTACAGATTTCCGACCAGACCGCTTTTACGGCCTTTCTCTTTATCGTTGTATCGTCCGCCCGGAGGGTGAAAACCAGATCATAGGGGGTGCGGATGTTTCTGGTCACGGACGTCCAGCCTACGACCGTGAAGGTGTTCAGATTTGGGGCGACCGTGGCCGGGGAGAGGCTGACCTTCACATTAGAGGATTTCTTCGTTCCATCACGAATTGCCGCTACCGCCAGATCGATCCGATTCTTGTCGCCTTGCAGTGTAAATCGAACCGTGGCGTCGTCCTCATTCTCTGCTGAGCCCGCGAGATTGTACGCGATGGCCTGCTTTTGAATTAGAGCCCGGAAACCCACCTGTTGGACATTTCCGCTGACAGTACCTGAAACGGCGGTGATGTTCTGACCGCTGAGGTTCGATTTCGCCTGAGCGGGCGCGATCGCGACAAGAACGCAACTTATTAGTGGCGCGACGCCTGTCACTGCTCGGTTCAATAGGGTATGCATACACATAAGGTATCCTCCTTGTTCGGTAACTGTTCCGGGATTCTACAGATAACTTCAGACGAAGTGTTTCGCTTGTCTTCTCGCAAGACAGACGCCGCGTGCGGGCGGAGGACGCCACGTCCCTGTCGGCGCCCGGCGCGGAACAGCAAAGCGCATTTCGCCGGTTCCGAACCGTCAGCTAAAAGTGCGCCGTTAAAAGGGCAGCTTGGCAATCATCAACACGAAAATCGCAATGATGCCCGCGAAGGCCGGCCAGCCCAGGACGAACCAGATGCGGAACAGCCGGTGATATTGCGGCGGCAGCGGTTGGCCGGTGTCTCGCGCGGCAGCGGCAAGGTCGCGCAGCCTGATCTGGATCAAGACCACCGGGAGCCAGCAGGCGCCGACGAAGACGTAGAGCGCCAGCGAGGACACGATCCAGGGCGAGAGCAGCGAATTGCCCGTCACCCCGGCGAGTGCGGCGCCTGTGATCGGCTGCACCACCACCGCGGTTGCCGTGAAGATGGTGTCGGCGATCACCACGATGTGGGCGGTGGCCGCGATGATGGCCGGGTCCGCGGTCCGGTTCGCCATCCACATGAAGAACGCGATGCCCATGCCGGTGCCGAACAGCACGCAGGCGCCGAGCACATGAACGAGCTTGAGGACGACGTAGGGATCGGACATCGCTCTTCCAGCATCGCAAGAACAAGCACGCTCGTTAGCATGATGGGAATATCTTGACGACGCTGGCAAACGGATCGACGAGAAGCTCGACGTGCTGCCATACACCACGGCGACGCCGCCCGGCGGCGGGCGCCCCATCGCCTCACCGGTGCGCCAGCGCCGCCATGGCGTCGTCGGCCGCGGCGATGCCGGTGCGGTAGGCGCCGTGTGCGGTGGAAAAATCGCGGGCCGAGCACGCCTCGCCGGCGAAGAACAGGCGATCGTCGACCGGCACCGCAAGAGTGCGCCGCGCGTCTGCGTGGCCCGGCACGGCGTGGGAGTAGGAGCCGCACGCGTGCCGGTCGTTCGCCCAAGCCGACGCCGCGACCGGATGGAGCCGCTTGCGGATCGCGCCGCCGAGCAGGCCTGCAAGCTGATCGATCGCGAAATTCGCAAAGGCCCCCTCGCCTTCCGCTTCAAGTTCGGCAGCGAACCGGCCGCCGAAATACCCCTCGATCAACGGCCGCCCCATCGGCCGCAGATAATAGCTGCCGGTCTCGACCCGATCGAAGGCTCCCGTGAGGTGGGAGTCGACGGGGAACTCCTCGGCGCCATCGAGCCGCAAGAACAGCTTGTCGGCCACACCGAGCGGCAAAACCGAGGCGGCCGCGCGCTTGTCGGGCAGCGCGGGCCGGAACCGCGGCAGGTCGGCGGCCAGGACATTCGTCGGTACCGTGACGATGACGGCGCGGCAACGCAGGCTGCCGCGTGGCGTTTCAACCACAATCGTCGCGCCGGCGTGCTCGATCACTTCCGCCGGGCAATCGAGCGCGACGTCGAGACCGCCGCCTGAAGCCGCGATCAGAGTACCGTAGCCCTTGATGACGCGCCAGTTCACCTCGGTGTCGCGGTAGCGCCAATAGTCGTGCACCGACAGCCGATCGAGCTCGACACCGTTGATATAGCTGCTGGTGGCGTTCATAAACGCATTCCAACGGCCCCCAGGTTCGAGCAGGCGGCCGGCGGGCTGATCGGGCCCGGTATCTCCGGCCTCTTCCAGCTTGGTGTAGAAGCGCTCCATCGCGGCGCGCCACTCCTGCTGATCGGAGGGTGGAAATCCGATGTTATTGAGTTGGCGCCGCCAGGTCGGCGCGGCCCGGTCGAGCGCATAGCCGAGTTCCGATGCTATTGCACACCACTCGTTCTCGTCGGCGGAATGCAACCAGCCGCAGCCGAGATCGATCGGAAGACCAGACGGATCGCGCCAGGTCCAGGCGCGGCCACCGAGGCGACTGCGGGCCTCAAGGACGCGCACCGACAGCGGCGCCGTGGACAATCGCCGCGCCGCCGCCAACCCGGCCGCTCCGGCGCCGATCACGATGATGTCGAAGTCGCTCATGCGGACATTGTTGTGGTCTGCTCAGCGCCGCCACGCGCTCGCCAGCCAATCCCGCTGCTCGCGCGGCACACCATCGGGGCGGTAGTAATGCGTAAGCTCGACGAACCCCGCGGCTGTCAGGAAGCGTCGCCACGCCTCCAGGTCATGATAGACGCCGTAGCGCCCGCCGTTCCAGCCCTCCTGGTTGCGGCCGCGCGGGTTCGAGGAGAATAGCACGCCGCACGGCTTCAGCGTGGCATGCAGTTCCTGCAGCACGCGGGGCAACTCCCGGCCGGGCACATGAAACAGCGAGGCGTTGGCGAACACGCCATCGAAACGGGCAGGCGGCAAGTCGAGCTTCAGGAAATCCTGCTGCCATACTTCGCAGCCGCTATGCTGTCGCCCCATCGCGGCGAAGTGCGAGGCGCCCTCCAGGCCGATCGCAATATGACCCCGTTCGGCAAAAACCTTGAGGTCCCTGCCCGGTCCGCAGCCGAAGTCGAGGATCGTGAAGGGCGGATCGCCCTCGATGAATCGCAACAGCGCGGAGATATTCTGGCTGACATCGTGATCGCGCGTTCCCAGCCAAAACTGCTCGGCGCGCTGGTTATAGTGATCCAGCGTGACGCCCGCGATTTTTTCCAGGTCTTGATCAATCTGCATGCAAGCGGAATCCGTTGAGCTTCGCGCCGTGGCTCGTGGTCGGGCTTGTCCCGGCCACCTCGATCAGGAGAGTACTGTCCCTTTTATCGAGGTCGCCGCTGCCTGGCGACGACCCAAAGTCGTCGAAATACGCGTTAGCTCCGCCACAGCGCCTTGCTGGCGATGCGCGAGCCCTCGACCAGCGCCTTGAACTTCGCCCACACGATCGACGGATGGACCTCGTTCGAACCCGCGAACGACGCAAAGCCGCAATCGGCGCCGGCGATCACCCGATCGCGTCCGACCACCGAGGCGAAACGCTCAAGGCGCCGGGCCACGAGGTCGGGATGTTCGACCAACACGGTCGACTGGGTGATGACACCCGGAATGAGGATCTTGTCGTCGCCGAGACCGGCGTGCTTCCAGGCTGCCCATTCGTGCTCGTGGCGGGGGTTCGCGGCTTCGAACGAATAGGCACCGGCGCGCACCTTCACGACGATGTCGATGATGTCCTTGAGCTCCATGTCATGGATGCGCGGGCCCATGTTGATGCTGTAGCAGGTGTGGAACCGGATGCGATCCGGCGGGATACCCGCGAGCGCGTGGTTGAGCGCCTCGACCCGCAGTTCCGCCCATTTGCGGCACTCCATGATGCTGAGATCGGGCCGGGTAATATAGTAGGTGACGAGAAACGGATCGTCGATCTGGAGCAGGAAGCCGGCATCGACGATCGCCTTGTATTCCTCCCGCATCGCGTCCGCGATCGCGAACACATAGGCCTCGGCGTTCGGGTAATATTCGTTCGGAGTTGTCGCCTCGACATTCGAGGGCGCGATCGCCGGGACGAAAGCCTCCGCTACATCCACGCCAATGAGCGCCGCTTTGAGGGCGTCGAGATCGGCCGCGATCTGGGCTTGTCCCTTGTACGCGATGGGGCCGGCGCAGACGACCCGGGAGCGGCGCCGCCGGTCGCTCACCTGCTGGGCGAGCGCCGACTTGTAATACTCCGGAAAAGCAGCGGTTTCCCGCGTGTCGGCGAACGGGCTCGGCCGCTCGCCGTCGCGCCGCTCGATCCCGGTCAGGCGCTGTGCCGCGTAAGTGATAAAGCTCACCTTGCCCATCTCGCCGTCATTGACGACGTCAAGGCCGACGTCGGCCTGTTCGCGGACGATGTCCTTCACGGCGCGGCGCACGCGCTCGTCATAGGCCTTCTGGTCGATCGGCTTGCCATCCATGCGCGCCAGCATCAGGTCGAACAGGTCGTCGGGGCGCGGCAGACTGCCGACATGGGTGGTGAGGAGGCGTTCGGTACTGCGTTTCATGTTGGCCCGTCAGTTGGTCCCGGCCTTGATGGCGCGGTCGAGGAAGGAGTTGTCGAAAGTCTGAGCGAGGTCGATTTTGGCACCCCGGATCGTCTCGTCGAAAGATGCCTGGGCGCGCAGCACGGTTGCGGCGGCGGCAAGGCTGATGCGGCCGTCACGCGAAAACATCGGGCGGTTGCGCTCGATGACAACGCGATAAAGTTCGCGGTCACCGCCGTAATATTCCTCCGGCACCGCCGCAATGATTTCGTCGGTCGAGGCGTGGTCGATCCACGCGATGGCCGCGGCAATCGCGCTGACGAACGCCTGGGTGGTGTTAGGATTGCGCTTCGCGAATTCCTGGCGGACATAGAAGGCCGAGCCCGCGAATGGGCCACCGTAGAGATATTCGAGGTCGGCCTGCTTGCGCGTATCGACCACCGGGACAAGCGCGCCGTCGCGTTGCAAGATGGACATGACCGGGTCGAAATTGGCCATGGCGTCGAGCCGACCGGATTTCATCGCCGCCGCGGCGCCCGCGCCGGCGCCAACCCCGATGATGGATAGATCATCCTCGGTGAGACCGGCCTTGGCGATCAACACACGCAGTCCGAGCGCGCTCGATGACCCGGCTCCGGTGGTGCCGACCTTCAGGCCCTTGAGATCGGCCGGCGACCGGTAGGCCGCGGCCCGCGCGGGCGGCAGCGCGATCACAAGGCCGTAAGAGTTGTTCTGCAGCGCGACGGCGGTAAGCTTGATGCCCGCCATCAGGATGGTGTGCTCATAGGCGCCGCACACCACGTCGGCGCTGCCGCCCATCAGGGCTTCAAGCGCCTTGGCGCCGGCGGCGAAATCATGGATGACGACGTCGAGACCCGCCTTGGCGAACAAGCCGCGCCGCTCCGCGATCGTCAGCGGCAGGTAGCCCACCAGGACTTTTCCGCCGACCGCGAGATCGATCGAGGATTTTTCGAGCTTCGGCGCCTGCGCCCGGGCCGCTCCCGGCAGCACCAAGGCGACGGCGCAGTACAGCGCCAAAAACCGTAATCCCGTCACGTTTCCCCGCTCGCTGTTATTGGTCGCTCTTGGTCGCTCGCGCGTCGGCGCCATCTTAAAGCGGCGCCACCGCCACCGCTAGTCTAGGCGCCACCGCGCAATGCGCGGCCACGCATAGCGCAGCGCTATCGCGACACCGCCCTCACCTCGCGATGCGCAAGCTCGGCGGCGATCTCGCGCTTGTCGAAACGCCTGCCGCCGGCGTCCTCGATCAGGAAAGGCATACGCCCGGTCGCCTTGACATGGCTTGCCCAGGCCAGGGCTTCATCGAAGTTTTGGAACTCCTTGAACAGCATGTGGTCCTTGTCGAGCGGCGAGACCGCGTCGGCGACCGTCGGGCCGCTGTAAACCTTGTACGTCATGGCGCTTCTCCTGTTTCGTTCTTTCCCAATCGCCCTCCGTTTCCGATCAATCAACCGATGGCGAAGGTGCGGGTTCCGGGGCGTTCGGTTGCCCAGACGTAAGGTCCGAAATCCGCAAGCCCAAGGGGCGAAGTGCCGGGCAAAGTGTCGCCCAACGGAGACGACGAAGACGACGAAGACGACGGAAGGTGGCGCGAGGCTCCCGCGCCGCGTCAGCATGCTGCTAAGTTGCTGGCCGAATCGAACGGACGGCGCCGCCGCTGCCCATCGTGAGGAATCGAACATGTCACTTGAGCTCGCACTGCTCATCTGGTCGGCACTGCTTACCTTTGCCCAAATGCTCATCGCTACTTCGGGTGCTGTCCTGCAATGCGGACTGCCGGCGATTACCGGCAATCGCGAACACTTGGCGCCATTGACGGGCTGGGTCGGAAGGGCGCAACGCGCCCACCGCAACATGCTGGAAAGCCTCGTGCTGTTCGCCGTGCTGGTTCTGATCACGGAGATCACCAATAAGAACGATTACGTGACGGGGCTCGGCGCCCAGCTCTTCTTCTGGGCCAGGCTTGCCTACGCGATCATCTACATCGTCGGCGTGCCGTGGCTGCGCACCGCCGCATGGGCGGTGTCGATCGTTGGGCTCGCCATGATCCTGATCCAGTTACCGTTGGTCTAGGGCGTCGTCATTTCAGGCGTGAGCCGATAAGGACCCCATGGTTGCCTCGGAAGCCCGCTAACATCCACAAGCAGGCGATTCCAGCGGAGGACCGTTCATCCGAATTGGCAAGAGGTAAATCAGTGCGGCCCCCGAGAGCGGTCCAAACGAGGTTGAGCTAAGAGTCAGCAAGCAGGTTGGCGCTTTTCTGGCCATGCCCCGGCGTGCGGCAAGATGTGACATTGCCGCAACATCTAGCCGAATTCTGCAAAGCGACGGCCCAGTAAAGAGGAAGTTTATTAATCGGTTACAATTGAAGGATACTTTTGCGAGCAGTTTATTCGGCCCGTCTGTTCAGGAGATTGCCCGTGAAAAAAATCCTCTCCGGAATGCTTGCCGGCGCCGCCGTGGTTGCGGCCGGCTCGGCAAGCGGCGCTGATCTGACATCCCCTTACAAGGCCCCCCTCGCCCCGGCGCCGGTGTTCAGCTGGACCGGCTGCTACGCGGGCTCGCAGACCGGTCTCGGCACAGGTCATGCGAAGTGGCAGGACGTAAGCACACCAGGTGACATCGCTGCTCTCGGCGGCTTCGCGACCGCGAACACCGACCTGTCCGGCGGAGTGTACGGCGCCCAGATTGGTTGCGATTACCAGGGCGGCTCATTCTTCATGGGCGGCAATTGGGTTCTCGGTCTTCAGGCGCAGCTGTCGGGTTCTGATGTCACCGGCACCAATATGGATCAATTCAACGCAACCTGGACGTTGCGTGACAGGATCGACTGGTACGGCAACGTCACCGGCCGATTCGGCACCACCGTCAACGATCGCACCCTGCTTTACGTACGTGGTGGCGTTGCCTGGGAGCACAACAAGTTCGAGATCGAAAACAGCGGATTCAATCTCGGCACGACGTCGAATACGGCCGTGGGCTGGACTTTCAGCTCTGGCATCGAATACGCTCTGAGCCCGCGCTGGTCCGTCTTCCTCGAATTCGAGCTACTATGATTTTTCCGCTAAGACCGTGGGCTTTGCCGGAAACCCGGGCACGGCCAACCTGCCCTTCACCGTCAAGAGCGGCCCAAACACGCTTGAGACCTTCCAACTCGGCGTGAATTATCGCTTCGGTGGCGGCGGCTTCGGGTTCTGAGCCTGAGTCACATCTAGTCGCTATACGAGGCCCCGGAACGATCTTCCGGGGCCTCGTGCGTTCCCGCGAGTTGTGCCGCGACGGCAATGTCCGGCGTCAACCGAGCGCTTCGAGCAACGGCTGCAGTTGCTCTTCGTGAACGCGCCAGCGTCCGAGCGAGCTTTGATAGACCGGCTGGCGAACCTGGTTAGCGCTGGCGGTGCGAACCGACCGCTCGGTCCGGTAAAACTCCAGGCACGCGGCGTCCCACTCAAGACCGCAATGGGCAATGAGTTGTCGTGCCTGCGCTTCCAGATCAGCGACGACCTCTTCGTAATTCACCTCCAGCATCACATCCGGCATTACGTCGCGCCAATGATCCATCAGCCTCCGATAGGCGCCGCAATAGCGCCCGAGTTCCGCGAGGTCGTAGGTGAATTCGTGTCCGCGCCCGAACAGGAGCGAAAAGCAGGAGAACGCTGTGTCGCGGACATCCCGGCAGACGTGAATGATGCGCGCATTCGGCAACGCCAGATGGATAAGGCCGGCCAATACGAAATTGCCCGGCATCTTATCGGTGATCCGCTCCGCGGTCGGAGCAAGGCGCCGCGCAGCGCGTAGGTAGTCGCCGCCGAGCCGGCGCAGGTCGTCATCGGACATCGCGGCGGCCGCCTCGGGGAGCACCATTCCGCCCGGACCCGTGACTCGCTCCGCCAAGTTTGCCATCGCGCGCAACTCGCCGGCGCCGAAGACCTTCGGATGACTGGCAAGGATTTGCTCGATCAGCGTCGTCCCGGAGCGGGGCATGCCGACAATGAACACCGGTACCGCGGAAGGATCTCCGCGGCCCGCTTTGTCGCGCATCAAGGCCGCCTCGAACGCCGTCCGTGTCCGCTCCAGCCGGCCCAGCGTCGTCGCCTCGTCGTAGCCGATCGTGCCGCGCTTGAGCGAATTACTTTTGAGCAGGTATTGGAACGACTGCTGATGGTCCCCGAGGTCGCCATAGGCCTTGCCGAGCGAAAAGTAGAGTTCGCTCCGCTCCTCGGCAGTCAGCGATCCCGCGTCCCGGGCGAGTTCCTGCATTCGCATCAAGCGCAAATCACCCGGCGCAAAACGAATGGAATTGGCTAGGTTCCACGAGCCGCCCACCTTGTTCGGCGCCATCGCCTTCTCGAACGCAAAGTTGGCTTCCCCCAACTTCCCTAGCGCCTGCAACGCGCTGCCGAGCCGGTTGTAAGCGTCCGCATCGGTTGGCTTGATGGCGAGAGCCCTGCGATGATGCAGGATCGCCTCTTCGGATCGTCCGAGCATGTGCAGCGCACCGCCGAGACCATTGTGGGCTTCGACGGCCGCGGGGTTGCAGCCCAGTGCCTTTTCATAGCGTGCAATCGCCTCGTCGGGACGATCAAGCCAGCACAGCATGTTGCCGAGTGCAACGTGCGCTTCCCAGTCATTCGGCGTCGCGATAAGGACTGTCTCGTAGTGTGCAGCGGCTTCCTCATAACGTCCCGCCGTACCCAGAAGGTTGCCGAGGTTCTTGTGCGCGTCGGGATAGCTCGCCCTGAGCGCCAGCGCCGCCTCGTAATGCGCCATCGCGTCGGCTGATCGCCCCAGCGCCTGGGCGACGATGCCGAGGTTGTTCCGCGCCTCTGGGTAATCGGGCTTTATGGCGAGCGCCTTTTCGTAATGCGCCGTCGCCTCCTCCAGCCGGCACAGCGTCTGCAATGAATGAGCGAGATTGTTATGGGCTTCTGCGAGATCAGGCTTGATCGCGAGCGCGATCTCGTAACGCTCGATCGCCTCCTCGTGGCGTCCCTGCCCGGAGAGGGCAAACGCCAGATAATGGTGCGCGTCGGCCGATTTTCGGTCGACTTTTATGGCACGGCGGAACAGCTTTGCAGACTCGCCGAACCGGCCCTGCTGCAAGCGAAGCAAGCCGAGACGATAAAGTGCATCAAAATTCCGATCGTCAGCATCAAGAACGATCTGGTAGCACTGCTCCGCCTCCGGAAACCTTCCCATATTGTGGAGAGCAGCGGCCTCCTTGAGAGCATGAAGAGGCCCGACGATCCGCCGATATGAGAGCGTCGCTTTATCCTTAGCCACTGCAGCACCTTTGATGATCCGGCAATATGGCAGCCTCGCACCGCCTTGTCAGGTCCCCGCAACGCCTCGCGATCAGGCGCCGACGCGGTTCACATCCGAAACACCCCGAACCGGGTCCGCGGGATCTGGGCGTTCAGCGTTGCCGACAATGCAAGCGCGAGCACGCGGCTGGTCTCGGCGGGCGTGATGATGCCGTCGTCCCATAGCCGCGCGGTGGCGTAATACGGATTGCCTTCGGTCTCGTATTGCTCGCGGATCGGCTGCTTGAATTCCTCCTCCTCGACCTCGGACCAGCTGCCGCCGTCGGCCTCGATGTTCTCGCGCTTGACGGTGGCGAGCACGCTCGCGGCCTGTTCGCCGCCCATCACCGAGATGCGCGCGTTCGGCCACATGAACAGGAAGCGCGGCCCGTAGGCGCGGCCGCACATGGAATAGTTGCCGGCCCCATAGGAGCCGCCCACGATTACGGTGATCTTCGGCACCCGGGCGTTGGCGACCGCCATCACCATCTTGGCGCCGTCCTTGGCGATGCCGCCCGCCTCGTAGCGGCTACCCACCATGAAGCCGGTGATGTTCTGCAGGAACAGCAGCGGGATGCGGCGCTGGCAGCACAGCTCGATAAAATGCGTGCCCTTGAGCGCCGACTCGGAAAACAGGATGCCGTCATTGGCAACGACCCCGACCGGAATGCCGCTGATGTGCGCGAAGCCCGTCACCAGCGTGGTGCCGTAAAGCGCCTTGAACTCGTCGAACGCAGAGCCGTCGACGAGGCGCGCGATGACGGCACGGATGTCGAGCTGCTTGCGCGGATCGGCCGGCATCAGCCCGTCGAGCTCCGCCGGATCGCTGGCTGGCGGTCGCGGCGCCGTCAGCGTCAGATCGGCGCGCTTGCCGCCATTGAGGTTGGCGACGATGCGCCGGCAGATCGCGAGCGCGTGATTGTCATCGGCCGCCATGTGGTCGGCAACGCCTGAGCGACGCGCATGGACGTCGGCGCCGCCAAGCTCCTCCGCACTCACCACCTCCCCGGTCGCTGCCTTCACCAGCGGCGGACCGCCGAGGAAGATCGTGCCCTGATGGCGCACGATGACGGTCTCATCGGACATCGCCGGCACATAGGCGCCGCCCGCCGTGCACGAGCCCATCACGGCGGCGATCTGCGCAATGCCGGCGGCCGACAGGTTGGCCTGATTGTAGAAGATGCGGCCGAAATGATCGCGGTCGGGAAACACCTCGGTCTGCCGCGGCAGGTTGGCGCCGCCGGAATCCACCAGATAGATGCACGGCAGCCGGTTCTCGAGCGCGATCTCCTGCGCGCGCAGATGCTTCTTCACCGTCAGAGGAAAATAGGTACCGCCCTTGATGGTGGCATCGTTGGCGATGACGACGCATTCGCGGCCCTCGACGCGGCCGACGCCGGCAATGAGGCCGGCGCCGTGGATTGCATCCTCGTACATCCCGTTGGCGGCGAGCGGCGACAGCTCGAGGAACGGTGCGCCCGGGTCGATCAGGCGCAGCACCCGCTCGCGCGGCAGCAGCTTGCCGCGCGCCGCGTGGCGCTCGCGCGCCCGCGCCGGCCCACCCCGCGCCGCCTCGGCGCGGCGGCGCTCAAGGTCAGCGACCAGCGCGCGCATTCGCGCCGCATTGGTACGAAATTCGGCACTCGTCGTATCGATCGGCGAATCGAGAATCGCCATGGTTCCCCCAGAAAAACGAAGGCTGCCTTGGCACGGCGAATAAGGCAATGCCATGGCATGACCCGATTACCGAGGGCGGAACCCGGAACATCGCAGCAGCCGAGACGTTGAGATCATACGGGCGGAACGCGCCGCAACCCGAAACGGGGAACAGCCCTGAAGGAGAGCCGAATGAGAATGTTTTTCACGACGCTGGCGGCGGCTGCCCTGCTGGGCAGTCTCGGCATCGCGCAGGCGCAAAACAGCGCGACACTTCCAAGCACCGGCGACCACGGCGTCGAAGGCGCCATCAAGCCCGCCTCCCCGGGCGAGATGCGCACGCCCTCCACCACCGGCGCGGTGCCGTCGAGCCCGCGCAAAACCGGACCAAACGCGGATCATCGATCCGATGGTCCGAACGACCGACCGACGCCGAACCTCCCGGGTGCAAACGGTTCCCGCGGAGCCGGCCCGACCGTCAAGTAGCGTCAACAGGTAGCGTCAAGTAGCGCAGCGCACGTGATTACGACATGCGAAGCTTGAAAAAGCGGGCGGCTCGGCCGCCGGCTTTTTTGTCATGCCGACGTCGTAACCTCGGTTGCCGACTCCTGCACGCGCCGCGCCACCCAGCGTTCGATCACGTAATAAAACGTTGGAATCAAGAACAAGGTCAGCAGCGTCGCCGGGATGAGACCGCCGGCCACAACAGTCGCGAGGCTGCGCTGCACGTCGCTTCCGACACCGGTCGCAAGCGCGGCCGGCAGCATCCCAACGGTCGCGACGGTCGCGGTCATGAGAACCGGCCGCAGGCGTTCGCCGGCGCCGATCGCCACGGCATGGACAAGCGGAACCCCGACCTGATCGGTGATGCGGTTGAGATGGGCCACCATGATGACCCCGTTCATGACGGCGACCCCGAACAGCGCGATGAAGCCGACCCCGGAGGCAACGTTGAGCGTCGTCCCCGTGACATAGAGCGCGATCAGTCCACCCAGTGTCGCCAGCGGCACCACCCCGAGAATCAACGCCACATGGCGCAGCGCGCCAAATTCGGCGTAGAGGAGGACGATCATCAGCCCCAGGATCAGGCCGATGATCAGGCCGAAGCGCGCCTCTGCCCGTTGCTCGCCCTCGAATTGGCCGCCCCATTCGAGGCGGTAGAGTTGCGGATCGAATTTGACCTTCTCGGCGATCGCCTTCTTGGCGTCCGCCAGGAGCGCCGGCAGGCTGCGGTTCTCGAAGTTGAGCTTCACCATGAGGTAGCGATGATTCATGTCGCGGTTGATGGTGCTTTCGCCGGACTGCAATTGGATGCGCGCGACCTGCGACAGCGGCACCAGCGCCCCGGTGCTGGACGTGAGGGTAAGGTTGCCGATGGCTTCGGGGCTGCTGCGGGTCTGCGGCGTGAACCGCACGGTGGTGTCGTAGCGGCGCTCACCGATGAAGACCTGGCTCACGGCGCCGCCGCCGATTCCGGTCTGGATCAGGTCGGTGATGTCCGCGACATTAATGCCATAGCGTGCCGCCGCCGCGCGATCGATCTTGACGGCGATCTGAGCGAGCGGCGGGCGCTGGTCAACCAGAACGTCGGCGGTGCCGGGAACGGCTTCGAGGGCGCCGACGACATCCTTGCCGATGCGGCGCAGCTCATTGAAGTCGTCGCCGAATATCTTGACCGATAGCTGGCTGTGCGGATCGAATACCTTGTCGGTGACGCTGTCGATGATCGGTTGACTGAAGGCGATTTCGTAACCTGGCAACTCCGCGAGCTTCGCTCCCATGCGGCGAATGAGATCCTGCTTGGTTTCCCGCCGCGGCCAAGTGTTATAGGGACGCAGTACGACGCCGGCTTCGACATGGGATGGCGTCCACGGATCGGTGCCATCATCATTACGGCCCACATGGGTCACGATCGTTTCGACCTCGGGAAAATCCAGGACGGTCCTGCGCAGTTCGGCGTCCATCTCCGACGCCTTGGCGAGCGAAATTCCACCCGGCATCTCGGCATGCAGCCAGATCGAGCCTTCGTCGAGCTCCGGCAGGAATTCGCGCCAGACCGACAGGCTGAGCCCGACCACGGCGACCGCGGCGGCCGCGCTCAGCACATAGGCGATGACCGGCCGATTGAGCGAACCCACCAGCAGTCGTCGGTAGCGCGCTCCGATCCAGTCGAGCACGTGATTATGGAAAACGCGCCGCGGCTTGCGATATGCGAGATAAGCGAGGCCGGGAATCAGAGTGAGCGCGAGCAGCAATGCGCCGAGTTGGGCCAAGCCCACCGCATAGACCATCGGGTAGAACAGCTTTGCCTCGATGCGCTGAAACGCGAAGAGCGGCAGATACGCCGCGATGATGATGAGCGTCGCGAAGAAAATCGGCCGGGCGACCTGGACGGCGGCCTCGCGGGCGTCCGCCTCGGTCAGAGGCTCGTGGGGCTTGGACTCGCGGCGGCGAAGAATCGCCTCCGTCATCACGATGGCACCATCGACGATGATGCCGAAGTCGATCGCGCCGAGCGACAACAGATTGGCCGATATCTTGGTCAGGTTCATCACGATAAAGGCGGTCAGCAGCGCGAACGGAATTGTGATGCCGACAATGAGCGCGCTACGCGGGCTGCCGAGAAACAGGATGAGGACGATGAAGACGAGGCCGACGCCCTGGAGAATTGTTTGCGCGACCCTGTCGACGGTCGCGTCCACGAGGTCGGCGCGATCGATGTACGGCACGATCCTCACATCGTCAGCGGCAAGGCGGCTATTGAGCTCCTTTACCTTGGCGTGGACGCCGTCGATCACGCGCGATGGATTGTCTCCCTTCAGAAGCAGGACCGTTCCCTCGACGGCATCGTTCTGCCGGTTCTTGCCCAGGATGCCGTGACGCTCCAGGTTGGCGAGCTTGAGCTTGCCGAGATCGCGCACGAGGATCGGGGTTCCGTTACGCTGGGTGACCACGATGGAGCCCATGTCGTCGAGGGTCTGCACCAACCCGATGCCGCGCACCACATAGCCGAGTTCGCCGCGCGTCACGACGCTGCCGCCGGAACTGGAGCTGTTGGCCGTTATGGCGGCTTCGACGTTGGCGAGCGACAGATTGAATCGCATGAGTTGCTGGGGATCGAGCTCAAGCTGGAACTGCGTCGTGATGCCGCCGAAGTTTTGGATATCCGCGATGCCCGGCACCTGCTTGAGAGCGGGAATCACCACCCAGCGCTGGATCTCGGAGAGTTCGCGCAGTCCCTTGCTGTCGGATTCAAGCGTGTAATAGTAGATCTGCCCGGTGGGCGAGGAGAGCGGATCGAGTCCCGGCGTGAGATTGGGCGGCAGACGTGACGTTCAGGATGCGCTCGTTGAGGCGCTGGCGCGACCAGTAGTCCTCGATGCCGTCGCGGAACACGACGGTGATCAGCGACAAGCCGAAGGTGCTCTTGGAGCGCATGAACAACAGGCCCGGCGTGCCGTTGAGCTCGCGCTCCAGCGGGATCGTAATCTGCTGCTCGACCTCTTCAGCGGCGAGACCCGGCGCCTGTGTGGTGACCTGGGACGACGTGTCGGCGATATCCGGGTAGGCTTCGATCGCAAGCTGGGTCCAGGAGTAATAGCCGTAAATGGCGGCGAACACGCAGAACATCGCCACCACCAGGCGTTTGCGAAGCGCGTGGGTGACGAGCCAGTCAATCATTGAGCAGCACCCCGTCCTTGACGACGATGCGCTCGCCCGCCTTGAGACCACCGGTCACGATCGCCTGATCGCCTTGCTGAAACGCGACCTCGACGGGGCGCGCTTCGAACACCCACGGTTCGACCTCGACGAACACCTGGTCGGTCTCGTTCCTCAGCATCAACGCATTGGTGGGAATGACCGGCAGATTGCGTTTTGGCGCCAGGAACGTGGCATTGGCGAACATGTTCGGCTTCAGCCGCAGGTCCGGATTCTGGAAAGCTATGCGAACCTTGGTGCGGCGGGTATCGGGATCGAGGACATCGCTGACAAACAGGACGTCGCCCCGGAACACCTCGCCCGGATAGGCGGTGAAGACGACTTCAGCGGATTGCCCCTTCACCACCAGCGCGGTGTCCTTCTCGGGAACATTCGCCGTGACCCAGATGGTGTCGAGGTTGGCGATGGTCGCCACCGCGGCGGTCGGGTCGTTGAGAAAAGCTCCAGGGCCCATTTGCAGATCGATCACGCTGCCCGCCATCGGGGCTTTCAAGGCAAAGAGCCGCGTCGGCTCGGCGGTTTCGGGCGGCACCCCGAGAGCGCGCAGACGCGTCTCGGCCCGCTGCAATTCCGCTTGCGCCTGCGCATAATCGTTTTGCGCCGATTGGCGATCCTTGACCGCAATGGCGGCGCCTTTTTCCAATATCAGCAGCCGGTCGAGCGACTGCTTCGTGAGCTTTACGGCGGCACGTGCCTTTTCGGCATCGGAGAAAGCCATCGCGAGATCGCCAGATTCCATCACCGCCAGTACGTCGCCTTTGGCGACCCGCGCGCCGAGTTCGACCTTGAGTTCGATCACGCGCCCGGCCACCGGCGGCAGAACTTTCACGGTACGGGCCGGGTCGGCTTCGACCACGGCCGGGAGCACCAGGCTGCGCTGGATTTCCTTCTCGGCGACCGGGACAATCGCCAGCTTGCCGCGCAGCGGCGAGCCCGACGGGACCGTGATTTCGACCGCCGTCCTTGACGAGTTGCGGCGTGTTGTCGCGCGGCGCCGGATCCTGCGCGCGCGCCCGGCCGCCGAACGAGCCCGACATCAGCCAATAGGTGCCGGCCGCCACCACGGCGACTGCGATCACGATCACCGCGACGGCAAAGCCGCGGCGACGGGAACCAGCCGCGACAGCACCCGCCGCGCCGTGTCGCGCTACGACGTTCTCGGGGCCATTTGGTCGGTCTAATTCCGTCATCTGGACAATTCCAAATCGACGTGACTGCGCGCGTTCGCCCGGCTTGGCGGCTGGCTACGGTGATGACGCTATTGCGATGGTCAAATCGGTGGCGTCGCCGCGAGGCCGGGCAGTGGCCATGTCCGCTCGAAGCGGAGAACTCAGGCGAGCGGCGGCGCGCGGGCCCGAAAAAGCCGATGCGGCGACGCTACCGCAGACGCCTCAAAAACCGGCCGAAATGCAATTGGATTAACGCTGATAGGCACCGGCAGCCCTGGCGCAGCGGCCGGCAAGGCATTGGCGGCCAGATTGGTGACCGCACAAATGGCACAGAGATCGGACGCCGTCCCGGGCAGCTTCGCTGGTACCTCAGGAGGTCCGTGGCCCGATGGGGCGGTCAGCGACAGCGGACCAACTGACGAGCCCAATTCGGCACTGTGTGCGTGCCCGAATGACACCGCGAATTGGATCGCGAGTGCAAACAAGGCGCACCACGCCCCCAATTGCAACCTCGCTCGGACCCACCGCATGCAGAGATCAATCCAGGCTGACGGAATATGTTGTTCTTATTGCATTTATGTCGCGCCATCATATCCTCAATGTCAATGGTTCGGCGCCAAGGCCTGATTCATCGTAAATCGTTCGCCGACGGTCCCGAAGCCAAGCCGTTCGCCACCGCCTCTCGCCCCGATCACTCCACCAACCGCCGCATCAGGGCGTAGAGCGCAGCCTGCCTTTCGAAGCCGATCCCCGGCCGGTCCGACAGCGAGACGAAACCGTCCTCGACTTTCGCATCATCCGCAAACCCGCCGAAGGCACCGAACACGCCGGGATAGGATTCCGCGCCGCCGAGACCGAAGCCGGCCGCGATTGCGGTGACCCGTAGCCGCTCCGGCCAAGGGGCGGTCCTGCCGACATGTCGGCACACAACCGTTCTTTGTTCGCCTCCAGACGCGGCTATGCTGGCACTTCGCGCCACGAGCGAATTCATCCGCCCGGCTTGTTCCGTGAGCGACAACTGCATAGGCTTCATTCAAATCATTCACGCGGTCTGATCATGTTGGGGCGAGGCCCGTAATGGCCCAGTCTGGTACCCAAGGTCGAGGTTTCAGTTCGCAATACGTGAACATCCCTGAAGGGGCGGTCGCTAAACTCGTTCTTGGCGCACCAGACCGTTCAGTCCTCGTGCTTGGCGGCGTTGATAGCGAGAGCCTCCGCGTTCTTCTCGATGCGGTCGAGCCCATCCGAGACGGCAGGCGTGCGCTGTTCGTCCGGATCGCGCCAGCATCGACAACCGAGGCGATCGTGGAGCAGGTCATTGATCTCCTTGCCGATACTGCGCGCCGACTGTGGCCGATCTGGTTTACCGATGTAAGCTTTGGCGGGTACCGCGACGATACGCTGGGGCGGCTCGCTTTAGGCGTGATGGTACACAACGCGTCGCTGGAGATTGTGGGACTGGTGCCCTCCTGGGCGGAGGCGGCGGCTCAGCTCGCTCTCACTGATCGCCCGCCGCGCGTGAACGGCGCTCATGCGGCCATTGAACTTGCGCAGCTCGCGCTCGTCGTTAGCCGCACTGGCCTTGTACTGGTGGCCGATGTGAAGGCCGCCCGCACGGGCCCCAATCCCGCCGCTATGGTGCAGGCGCTGGAGTGGATCGCGCGAAATGCGCCGGCCGCCGTGGTCGCGCTATTTCCCCAGCTGCCTCCAAATGAGCCGCCGTTCGACCGTCTCCTTTATGGTGCGCGGTGCGTGATGGCGGAGGACGGCGCGGAATGCGGCACACTCGAGGCTGATGCAACAAGATCGGTAGACGCCAGAACGTGGATTGCTCCGTGGCGCGGCCTGCCCCACCCCCTGAGCGACATCGAGCAACGGTTGGCGAAGGCGCTCGGTACCGATGCCGAGCTCGCGCCATTGTTCAGCTTTAATCAATCGGTTCAAACAGTGCGCGGCTCGCGGCCGAGGGTCGACCTCATGTGGACGGAAGGCCGGCTCGTGGTCGAACTCGACGGCTACGGCAGTCACGGAAATCGCGCTGCCTTCATGTACGATCGGCATCGCGACTACGAACTGACCTTAAGCGGTTACACCGTACTGCGCCTCTCTAACGACGAGATCGCGCAGGACATTGAAAAGGCCATCGAGAAAATTCGTGACCTGGTGAGCCATTGCCGGACACGATCATTGCCGGAGGGATGACGTGGCTCTTACTGATATGCAAACTCTGATTCTGTGGGCGCTCCTCGCCAAGACGGACGGCGCGAGCTTTCAAAAGGACATCAGACCCGAGGTGAAGAAGGCCGACCGCGAGGCGCTCGCCAAGGCGGGTCTGATCATGATCGAAAAACGGGGGCGCCCCGGGTATTGGCTCGAAATAACCGAGAGGGGGTGGGCGTGGGCGGCTGACCATCTCGACGCCGATTTGCCAAAGCGCTCCGCCGCGGGAAGCGCCATCCTTCAGGCATGGCTCAGACAGCTCAAGGCTTTCATGGAGGCGCGGGGCTTTGCTTTGGCGGATATACTCGGACCGCAGCAGCCGTCAGCGAACCGGTCAGATCAGCCCGTGCTGGAGCAGACGCCGCTAGCGTCGTTCGACCACCCTACTGTGCGCGGGCGCATACGCCAAGCCTATCTCGAATTGACTAATGAACGTTTGAATTCTCCGGTGCCGCTGAAAAACATTCGCGCGAAACTGAGGGACATCGACCGCGTGACTCTCGACGCCGCGCTTAAGAGTATGCACCTTGAAGAAGGCACGACGCTGTCCGGATTGGACAACCCACGGGAGGTCACGCAGGAGATACGCGATGCAGGGCTCAGCTTCAAAGGCGAATCCATGTATGTCCTGTGGATCTCAAAATGAATGAGGCGCTTCAGGCATTTCGCTCTGTCGATTTCAATTGGGCCCATGACCTCCAAAGCGTCTGGTCTGACCCGGCGTTTCAAGTCGATGAACTGCACAAGCCGCTCATCGACCAGATCATGGGTGAGTTTCTCTCGCAGACAAAGAAGCGAACTAGCAATCCAATTGGAAAAGTAGTCCTTGGCGAAGCCGGCGCCGGCAAAACTCATTTGATCGGCACTCTCAGGCGTCGTGTTTGGAAAGCAAGCGGCTGGTTTGTCCTTCTCGATATTATCGGAATAACCGATTTCTGGGCGACAGCTGCACTTGGTTTTCTCAACTCGCTTCAGCAACCCATGCCGAGCGGACGAATCCAGTACGAGGCCGTGCTGAGTGCGATCGTAAACCAGATCCCTCTTGATTCGGCTGGACGAAAAGCGCTCGCCGCGTGGGAGGAGAAGCCGGAAAAGACAAGGCTTGATACTGTTGATCTTTTTCTAAATCTCCTACGACGAATAGATTTCCCGAACACGACAAAGCACCAGGATGTTGTTCGAGCCCTCCTTCTTCTGGGTTCCGACGATTGGGACGCCAACAACTTAGCTTATTGTTGGCTCCAGGGACTCGATGTTGATCAGAATAAAAGACAGGAACTGAGATTTCTGAAAGCTCCTCCGCCGTATCCCGAACTTGTTCGGGGCATGCTCTGGGTCATGAGTTTGGCCGGACCAACTCTCATCGCAGTCGATCAAATCGATGCGATCGTTAGCGCAAGCAATCTTCTCGCTGGCGTCGATGAGGCCTCGAACGATGACGCTGAACGTAGGGCGCGCGCCATCATCGATCTTTTGGCCGGCGGATTGATGGACCTCCATGATCTCAAGAGCCGTGCCATGACCATTGTGAGCTGCCTTCAAGTCACGTGGCCAATAATCAAATCAAGGGCGGTCCGGAGCGCTGCTCAGAGGTTCGAGGAATTGCCCGTGCTTGAACCGATCAAGAGCCGGGACACGGTCGAAAGCCTCATTGTCGGACGATTGGACACGGCGTACGGAGAGACGGGCTTCTGCCCGCCCTACCGCACGTGGCCGTTCCGTTCAGAGGCGATCGACAACGCTGTTGGGTTGCTGCCGCGCCAAGTTCTCATTCGGTGCCAGGCGCACCGCCAACGCTGCACCGCGGTGGGCGAGGTATTGGAGTGCGTCCTGTTCGGGGAACTCGCCGCTCCCGCTTCCGTGCCCCAATCGTCAGTTGTTATCGATGAAAAATTCCAGCAGGAGGTCGCGTGTTCTGAGATTTCCAGTCTGCTGGAGCGGGAAAACGATGACACAACTACTTGCGACCTCCTTGTCCAGATGTGCGATCTGCTTTTGCAACACTTCGCCCTGCCAGACGCGATTGATGCGCGCGTCAAACCTGATCCAAATCGAAAGAAACCGTCACTAAGTGCTCGCCTTTCATTTACCTTTCGTGGCGAGAACGACCGCGAGCAGCATTACTGCTTCCGGAGCCTCGGGCACACAAACGCCATCGCATTCCAGTCGCGTCTCAAAGCGGCAATGACAGCATCCGGAATCGATACGGCTCTAAAGTTTCGCCATTTGTTCATTCTGCGCCGCGACAATCCGCCCGGCGGTCCGAAGACCAAGGCTCTGGTCGATCAATTCGTGAGCGCCGGCGGCAAATTCATCGCGCCAACAGAGGACGATTTGCGGACCTTCGTAGCATTGCGGGTAATGTCGGCTCTGGATCTTCCAGGGTTCGAAGCCTGGCTCCGCAGTCGCAAGCCACTGTTCGACACGGCGCTGTTCAAGGCGGCGGGGCTGTGTCCGCCACCGTTCTTGTCGCCCCCTTCGCCGACACCACCGAGCGAAGTTTCGCACGCGGCTCAATCCACCTCCACAGAGAAAACTCCCGCCATCAAAGCCGGGCGGCAGCCCGCGCAAGGGAGCGCGAACGCTGTTAATGACATCAAGCACGATGCTGCGCGACACCAGGATCTTCGACCGGCAGCCAAGGCGGCGGCCACGCAAACCCCAGAGAAGCCCGGCGCCCTACGCTCGATGATCCCCATAGGGCGCCGCTTCGAACACGGCGCGCTTGGTGATTCTATCACGCTCGCGGCTGACCTGCTCACGCGTCATGTTGCGATTCTGGCCGGGTCGGGCTCCGGTAAGACCGTGCTCCTGCGACGGATTGTGGAGGAAGCCGCGCTGCTCGGCATTCCCGCAATCGTGCTTGACGTCAACAATGATCTTTCGCGCCTGGGCGAAGAGTGGCCCACCCGGCCGGACGGATTCAACGACGAGGATGCGGCCAAGGCTGCGGCGTATCACGCGCGCGTTGATGTGGTGATCTGGACGCCGGGCGTGAGCAGCGGCAACCCGGTCTCGCTGAATCTGTTGCCGGATTTTGCGGCGATCGGCGACAAGCAGGACATGCAGACAGAGGACGAGCGGGCGCAGGCAGTCGAGATGGCCCGAGCAACGCTTGCGCCCTATCTCGGCGGAACCGGTCAGAAAGCGAGCCTTAAGCAGGGCGTGCTTGCCGACGCGCTTCGGACTTTTGCAGACAGCCGCGGCGGCACGCTCAATGACCTCATCGGTCTGCTGTCCGAACTTCCCGAGGAAGTCAGCAAGATCAGCAACGCGCAAAAACTAGCCGCCGAGATATCGAACCAGCTTCTCGCAGCTATTGCAACGAACCCATTGCTAAGCTCCAAAGGAACAAGCCTCGATCCACAGCGTCTCTTCCACGGTCGTAGCGAGAAGGTCCGCGTCTCGGTCATCAACCTCGCGGGACTTCCGAGTGATGAAGCCCGGCAGTCCTTCGTCAATCAGTTGCAGATGACATTGTTTACTTGGATCAAACAGAACCCAAGTTCGACCGGGCGCCTCTACGTGCTCGACGAGGCACAAAACTTCGCCCCCTCGCAGGTAGGAACCGCATGCAAGTCGAGCGCCCTGTCGCTGGTGGCGCAGGCTCGCAAATACGGTCTCGGCATGATCTTCGCAACTCAACTCCCCAAAGGGATTGACAATGCAATTGTATCGAACTGCACCACCCAAGTTTACGGCCGGATGAGCTCGCCGGCGACGATACAGGCTACGCAGGAGCTCATGGCTGCAAAGGGCGGCGCAGCAGATGACATTGCGCGGTTGACCAGGGGCGAGTTCTATTTCTCGACCGATGGCTTCGATCGTCCTCTCAAGGTTCGCACGCCGCTGTGCCTGAGCTGGCATCCGCCAAACCCGCCGACTGCAAGTGAGGTCGTTCAAAAAGCCCGCTCAAAACAAGGATAATTCCTCACTACAACGCCGCACGGTTCTGCCACGGCGGAAGACCCAGCTCTCGCCCCGATCACTCCACCAACCGCCGCATCAGGGCGTAAAGCGCAGCCTGCCCTTCGAAGCCGATCCCCGGCCGGTCCGACAGCGAGACGAAACCGTCCTCGACTTTCGCATCATCCGCAAACCCGCCGAAGGCACCGAACACGCCGGGATAGGATTCCGCGCCGCCGAGACCGAAGCCGGCCGCGATTGCGAGCGACATCTGGTTGCCGCCATGGGGAAACAGCGCGGCGCGATCCCAGCCTTCGGCTTCCAGCATGGCGACGGTGTCGCCGTATTGGGTGATGCCATAGGCCTGGGGCGGGTCGACCTGGATAAAGTCGCGGCCGGCCCGCAAGCCGCCGAAGCGCACAAGGTTGCGTACGTCCTCGGTTGAATAGAGGTTCTCACCGGTTGCGAGCGGCGCGTCATAGGCGGCGGCGATCTCGGCATAGAGCGCGTAGTCGAGCGGATGGCACGGCTCCTCGAACCATTTGAGGCCGAACGGCGGCAGCGCTTTGGCGTAGGCGAGCGACAAGGCACGATCGAACTTGCCGTTGGCATCGACCGCGAGACGGTTCTCGCTGCCGAGCGCTTCGAGCACCGCCTCGATGCGGCGGCAATCCTCTGCGAGGGACAATCCGCCGACCTTCATCTTGACCATGGTGTAGCCGGCCGCGAGATGGCGCCACATTTCGTCCTGAAGATCGGCGATGGTCTGGCCCGGCCGGTACCAGCCGCCGCCGACATAGCAGAACACCCGGTCCGGCAGCTTCCCGCCGCTGTAACGCTCCGCCAGCACACGATGGAGCGGCAGGTCGGCGATCTTGGCCACCGCATCCCACACCGCGACCTCGATGGTGCCGATCCCGATCGAGCGCTCGGCATCGCCACCGATCTTTTCGCGCGCCGTCATCGCCGCCAGCACACGGGCCGGATCAAGATTATCGCCGCGCGCGTCAATGAGTGTCGCCGGGTCGGCGCGCAACAGGCGCGGAATGAAGCGCTCGCGCATCTGCGCCCCGCAGGCATAACGTCCGGTCGAATTGAACGCGAAACCCACCACCGGCCGGCCGCCGCGCACCACGTCGGTGATGACGGCGACGATCGACGTCGTCATTTCGGTGAAATCGAAGCTCGAATTCCTGAGGTCCGATTTGAGCGGGACCGCGGTCTCGCGGATGTCGATGATGCGCATGATGCCTATTTGGAGCAGAAACGGGCGCCGCCGCAACAGCGTGCCCGGAGCGTGGCCCATGCCCTACGCCCAGCGCGCCTAACTCAAACGGCCGACCGATCCACCGTAAGATCAACCCGGCGTGGAAATGGTGGCGGCAATGTCCACGATTGTTCCGAGCCCCCAAAGCGGATGGCGAATAAGGACGTACGCGAATAGCAGCATGACCATGACCGCGAACGCAAAGGCGGCAGTCGACACGGTCAAGTTCCAAAGCGAGAACGTGGCGACCAATGCGTTCTGCTCGATGGTCACGTCCACAAGCGCCGCCTTCAGGACGATTCCCCTAAAGTCTTGCTTGAAGCGATACACGGGCAGCGCCGCCAGGTACCCCTTTATTGCGGTTTCGGCGACGCGCTGCACGGCCGAACCGGCAGCCTCGGTCAACCGTCCGCGGGTAGCCGTATCGTCGGCTCCAATCACGCTCTTGCGGGAGATCATGAGTTGATCGATCTTCACGTCATCGGCGTCGAAGTACATCGCCGCGTTTCGAGCAGCGTAGCGGGGTACGCCGTGGGCCGACACCACCGCGGTAACCGGTTGGCGCATGACCGTGCCTTGCATCTCGATGCGCAGCGCCATGCGATTTTCCGCCAGACGCACGGCCATATGCTCGATCGTCACGTCCAAGATCGTCTTCGGGAGTTGCTGATTCAAGCGCGTTTGCAGGTCGGACTCGGCGAAGACGAGCTTGCTGGTCCCGAACATGCTCCAAACCAATCCGGCAGCCGCCAACGCGCCGACGCACGCCACGACTGTCCAAGCAAACCCGCGTCTGGACATGTACTGCTCTGCCTTTGTCTATCCCAACGCCAACCGGTCGGCCGAGTCTGACCCGGGCCGACCGTGGCTACACAACCAAAGGCATTGCGATATGGCCTCTGGCACGGCGAAGGTATCGTCTATCCCGGCCGCGTCACCGACGGGTGGCGGACCAACTTCCGGAGCAGGCACCCTGCGAGCCCACGCCCTGCCAGGTCCCGCCGCCCGAGTTTCCGGACAGCCGCCCGCTCCCGCTGGCGCTCTGACTGCCGGCGGCGATGCGGACCCGGGTCGCGCCGTTGTTGGCAACGCTGCCCTGAACGTCAAACCCGCCGGCGGCGTGAACGATACCGTCGCGGATCTCGACGCCAAAGCCCACGCCGGAGCTGCAGGTGCCGCGGGAGGTTGTGATCTGCACCGACCAGCCACCGTCAAAACCGCCACGCATGGCGGAAGCACCGGTGGGGACAAGCGCGACGGCGGCAAGGGTTGCGATGGCGGCGAAAGTGACGATGGACTTACGGTTCGACATGGGTTGCTCCTGGGCTTTGGGGTTGCAGATGCGTTCAGCGTGGTGTCGGCCATTCGTCGGGCAACCCGGCCCTGAGGTTCAACGCGTGTTGTGCAATTTCAGGTCATGTTGAAGGGTCATTAAAATTCTCATCACCGCGCGGCGTTTTTACGTTCATCGACCCAGCGAGGTGGTGAACCTTTCCAACCCGAGCGCGACTAACTTCGCCCCCGGGGCTCGGCCAAACGAGACGAGCGGAATGAACTGGCATCTCATGACGCGCCGAGAAATCGCCGCCATCGCGCTCGTGGCCACACTCGTGGTCGCAATACTTTGTTTGTAGATGGCATTTCCAAATCTGACTTGGCCGGGCAAATCAAATGGGCGCTTTGGTCCGGGCTGGACATGCGCCAACCCGGGCACCGGCGACCCGGTCCGCATTAAGGAACTCCCCGCAAAAGCCGATAATTGAGACGTCCCCTACCATCTCGAGGATGCTTCCTCCCCGGACCGATCGCCTGAGTCGGGACTTTCCCGGTTCTCGCACCGCCAATGCGGTCAAAGCGTCTGTTTGAACCGAACGACCCCCAATCGCGACCGAATTCTCAGAACCTTAAGCACAACGCAGCTTGGCTCGCGTTCGACAGAATGCGAGGGCCGCGGCTTCGCGGTTCGCCCCGATCGCTGCGCGCCACCGCCTCAGGAGAACCTAAATGAAGAGTGACAATGCTTCAGTCGAAGGCGCCACGGCGCCGTCCGAAAGGACGCGATATGCGTTCCTGAAGGCTTTCGCCTGCGCAGGTGTCGTACTTGCGGGATTTCTCGTGATCTTCGGCCTTCCGGGACATAGCCCGGAGGCTCAAGGAGAGCTTTTGGGAAAGTACCTGATCGCTCTTTTTATTCCCTCCCTCGTCGCAGGACTCCTGGCTCGAAATGCCAATCCGGGTTGGGCCCTTTGGAAGATCATCGTCGCCTATGTTGCGATCGGCATCCCGTGGTTCTTATTCGAGTTCGGGGTGGTCGCGCCGTCACATTCTGACGTCCAGCAGCAACCGAATGCGTGCGTCAAAAATGGTGCCGCCATCGCGGATTGTAATCCGAAGACTGCGGTCGCCCACAACGACAGGGGCCTCGCCTACCTCACCCACGGCGACCTCGATCGCGCCATCGCCGATTTCGATACCGCAATCCGGCTCAGTCCCAATGCAGCGTACGCCTATCACAACCGCGGTGCCGCCTATGACGCCAAAGGCGACCACGACGGCGCCATCGCGGAGTTCAACGCGGCAATCCGTATCAACCCCAAGCTTGCCTCCGCTTTCAACAAACGGGGCGCCGCGTACTACGCCAAGGCCGACTTCGATCGCGCCATCGCCGACTACGACGTCGCGATTCAGATCGATCCGAGCTTTGCTGACGCATTCAACAATCGGGGCATGGCATATCTGAGCAAGGGCGACAACGACCGCGCCATCGCTGACTTCAGCGGGGCGATCCGGCTCGATCCTAAGCTGGCCAGAGCCTACAACAACCGGGGCTTCGTGTATGACGCGAAAGGCGACCCCGACCGTGCCATTGCCGACTACAACGAGGCGATCCGGCTCGATCCCAACAGCGCCGACGGCGCCGCTGCTTATCACAACCGTGCCGAGACATATGCGACAAAGGGCGACACCGACCACGCCATTGCCGACTACAACGAGGCGATCCGGTTAAATCCGAAGTATCTCGACGCGCTGGTGAACCGGGGCAACACCTACCACAGTATTGGCGACTTCGACCGCGCCATCGCCGACTTCGACGAGACGATCAAGCTTAATCCCCATAACGCCGTCGCTTACAATAATCGTGGCCTTGCCTACCATGCCAAAGGCGATGTCGACCGCGCCATCGCGGACTACAGTGAGGCAATCCGGTTGAATCCCAAGCTCGCCGCCATACGCCGCAACCGAGCCTCGGCCTATGATGCCAAGGGCGATCATGACCGCGCCAACGCCGACCGAACCGCGGCGATCCCGCGCGATCCCAAAGAAGCCGCTGCCCACAACGGCCGGGGCATTGGGTACACCTCCAGCGGCGACCTCGACAGCGCTATCGCCGAGTACGATGAGGCGATCCGGCTCGATCCTAACCTCGCCGCCGCTTACAACAACCGCGGCGTCACATATGGCGCCCAGGGCAAGTTCGACCGCGCTGTCGCGGACTACAGCGAGACGATCCGACTGGATCCCAAGTTTACCGTTGCCTATAGCAGTCGAGGCATTGCGTATCTTTACAGCGGCGATCTCGCCGAGGCTCTGGACGATGTCAGCCGGGCGAGCGAACTTGATCCGCGCGGCGCCTATGGGGCTCTGTGGGTCGACATTGTCGGCCATCGAAACAATGTTCCGAGCCGCCTACCGGAGGCGATGTCGAAAATCGACATGACGGCATGGCCGGCGCCGATCGTTCGCGTGTTTCTCGGTCAGATCACTCCGGCCGCCGTGCTCGCCGCCGCCGATGATCCGAACGCCGCCACGAAAAACGGCCAGGTCTGCGAGGCCAATTTCTACAGCGGAGAATTGGCACTGCGGCAGGGCGACAGGGACGAGGCGACCCGCCTGTTCCGGGTTGCGGCGAGCGATTGCCCGCGTGATCGAACTCCATGGTTCGCCGCGAAGGCGGAACTCAAGGCGCTCGGCGCGGCGGAATGAACGAACGGCGGCTCGCCGCCCGGTCAGGCCCGCGCGAGCCCCATCATCTCGATCGCGGCACGACCGTTGGGGCTGTACGGGTTGCTCAGCAATTCCTCAGCCTCGAGATGGGCAAAGTTCGCTAACTCGATGAGCGTTACCTTGTGGCCGGCCTGCTTGAGTGCCGCCGCGAAGTCGCGGCTCTGACGCTGGAATTCCGGCGTCTCCAAATTGCCGTAAGTGACGATGATCGGCGCGCGCACCTTGTCGAGATGGCGGATCGCACTCATCTCCTGCTCCATGGCGTCGTCGAATTTGACGTAGTTCCCGCGCGATGACAGCCGCACCGGCTTGAGATCGTACATGCCGCTCATGCACAGGCCTGCTTTGACGGTGTCGGCGGGGAGGCCGAATTGCGCTTGCCAGTCCGTCACCAGCGCGACCCCGCACAAATGGCCGCCCGAAGAGTGGCCGCCGATGTAAAGCCGGCCGGCGTCGCCGCCGAAGCTCGCGGCGTTCTGGTAGACCCAGGCGATGGCGCGCCGGACCTGCCCGGCCATGGGGCGCAGGTCGCCGCCCGCGTCGAGCACGTTGATGAAGTCGAGCGTGACGTAATGGGCGCCGCGGTCGACGAACATCTCGGCCGGATAGGCGTTCCGCCGCGCCGAGCCGGTACGCCAGGTGCCACCGTGGACGTCAACGAAGATCGGCGCGTTGGGGCGCGCGGTCCGGTAGATATCGAGCATCTCGATGGCGGTCGGCCCGTAAGCGAGGCGCAACGGCTCGCCGATCCGCGTCCGCACCTCGTCGCTCAGCGAGGCCAGCCGCCGGCCGATCTGCCTGATGTTCGGCTCGTACACGGAGTTTTCGTAGGCGGCATCGAGCTCGGCCTGATCGTAATTCAAAAAGACGAGCGGTCCCCGGGCATGAGGCTCGGGCTCGAAGCGGCATTCCGCGGCGAGCGCCGGGGTCGCGACGGCGGCCGCGGCCGCCCCGAGCATGGTGCGCCGGCTGATCCGTTGTCGCTGCGAAACAAACGTCATGTCATTCTCCGAACATTCCAAACCGGCCGCCGACGCCCGAGGTCTAATCGATTTTGATGTTGGCGTCGTGGATCACCTTGGCCCACTTTGCGATTTCGGTCTTGATCTGGGCCGCGAACTCTTCCGGCGTATTGGTCACCGGGTCAAGACCGAGCGCGTCGAAGCGTTCGCGGATATCGGGCAGCGCTACGATCGTCTTGATCTCGCGATAGAGGAAATCGACGATCGGGCGTGGCGTGCCGGCCGGCACCAGCACCGCCTGCATGGTGTCGGCCTCCTCATCCTTGAGGCCGGCTTCGGCGAGCGTCGGCACGTTCGGCAGCGTCGCCACGCGCTTCGCCGACGACACCGCCAGCGCCCGTACCTGGCCGTCCTGGATCAACGGAATGGCGGGCGGCAGCGAGGTGAACGCCATCGGCGTGTGATTTCCGGCCAGCGCCTGGATGGCGGGGCCGGCGCCGCTGAATGGCACGTGGACGATATCGAGCTTAAGCGTCAGCCGGAACAATTCGCCGGAGAGATGGGGCGTGGTGCCGGTGCCGGCTGAGCCGTAGCTCACCTTGCCGGGATTGGCGCGGATATAGTCGATGAGCTCGGCGACGGTCTTGGCCGGCACCATCGGATTGACCAACAGCGCGTTCGGCGCATCGCCCGCAACCGTGACGGGGATGAAATCCCTGTAGGGGTCATAGGGGATCTTGGGATAGAGGCTTGGATTGACCACGAAGCTCGATGACACGAACAGGATGGTGTAGCCATCCGGCGCCGATCTTGCCGCCTGGCCCATGCCGTTGTTGCCGCCGGCCCCAGTGATGTTCTCGATGTAAAACTGCTTGCCGAGCCGTTCCGACAGCTTGGCGGCAACGAGCCGTGCGACCACGTCGGTCGGCCCCGCCGGCGCGAACGGCACGATCACCTTGACGGACTTGTCCGGATAATTGCCGGGCACGGTCTGGGCCAACGCCGCCGGCGCCGCCAACACCGCGACCACGGCGAAAATTATGCGCGCATTCGACATCGCGTTTCCCCTGCTTGGCCCGTTTCCTTGCCTCAGTTTCGGCCTGAAGCTTTTTTTGTCCGGATGCTTCGATCGTATCATCGCGGCTGGCCGGTCGATACCCGGTGCGGAGTCGCAGGCTGGCACGCAACAGGGCTGACGCGCCGAACCCGGGACGCTATAGGAATGCCGTCGTGACGCTGCGGCGCGCGACCCCGCCCGATCGATTTCACGACCCGCAAAAAGGGACGCCCCATGACGGCACGTAAATTCACTCGTGAGGACCTTCGCGTCGCCGCGGAGAAGTACAAGAACTGGGGCAAGTGGGGCGCGGACGACGAGATCGGAACGCTCAACTACACGAGCCCGCAGGACATCATCGCGGCTGCCCAACTCGTGCGCAAAGGCAAGGTGATCTCCCTCGCGCTCAACTTCGACCAATTCGGCCCCCAGGGCGGCAAGACCAAATATCCACCGATGGGGCGGATCAACCCGCTGCACCTGATGCTGCGCACCGGCACCGACGCCTATTCGGGCGTGCTCGACAAGCGCGGCATCCGCGCCTCCGACGACATCGTCGTGATGCCGCTGCAATCGGGCACCCAATGGGACGGGCTCGGCCACATCTTCTACGAGAACAACATGTGGAACGGCTACGACTGCCGCGAGGTGACGAGCGCGGGCGCGCAGAAATGCGGCATCGAGAAGACCAAGAACAAGATGGTCGGCCGCGGCGTCTTCCTCGACGTGCCACGCGCCATGGGCAAGGAGGAGTTGGAGGACGGCTACGCGATCACCTCCGAGGATTTGCAAAAGACCGCGGCCGCTCAGGGCGTAAAGATCAAGCGCGGCGACTACGTGATCGTGCGCACCGGCCAGATGGAGCGCTGCCAGCGGGTCGGAAGCTGGGATGGCTACCCGGGCGGCGACGCGCCGGGCTTTTCGTTCGAGACGCTGGAATGGATCCACAAGAGCGAGATCGCGGCGATCGCCAGCGACACCTGGGGCTGCGAGGTACGCCCCAACGAATCCGAGGAAGGCATCAACCAGCCCTGGCACTGGATCACCATCCCGATCATGGGAATCACCATGGGGGAAATCTTCCAGGTCGCCGAGCTCGCCGCCGACTGCCGCGCCGACAAGGTCTACGAATTCATGTTCGTCGCCCCCGCGATCCCGATCACCGGCGCGGTCGGCTCGCCGACCAATCCACTGGCAATCAAGTAACAGCGGTGGAATCGCAGAGCGGGCAACGCCTTATACTCAGCGTGGGTTAAGCGGGGTGCCGCGATAAAGGTCGGCGACCACGCAGCGCAGGCCAAACTCCGGCATCTCGATCGGATCGTCGGCCCGCGTCAGGACCGCCGGCCGCCAGTTGCGGCTCTTGGCGTAAATCTCCACCAGAAATTCGCGCGGCTCAATCACGACCACATAAAGATTGTCTGGCGCCTCGCGGTAGCGGCGCAGCTTCAGTTCGATTTCCTGGCGTGTATTTGACGGCGAGAATACTTCCGCGACCAATTGGAAGCCTTCCGAGTAAAGGTCATAGCCGGCCACGCCCGGAACCACCGCGACATCCGGCTGGGGCTGAAAGTTCGTGACGCCCGGTGTCCGGACGCCGACGTCAAAATAGGCATAGAGGTCGCGGCGCTGCGCGGCGAAGGCGCTGTTGAGAAAGTTGCAGAGGTTGGACGCAATCCGTTGATGCGCGTAACTTGGTGGCGCCATCATCACGGCTTTGCCCTCGATCAGGTCCCAGTGCTCTCCCTCGGGCCGTATTGCGAGGAAAGCCATGAATTCGTCCACGTCCATGTTTCCGGACACGGACCGAGCGGGTGCGTTCACGGTCATGTCGCACGTCTCCTTCGCCGAGACTGTATTTAACACCGCCGCGCGCAACATGCGATAGGACTGGATGCTTTCGCAGGATCTGTCGTCCTGTCGCCTTGAAACTTCAACCACGGGACCCGCCATGAACCTCGCCATCAATCCTCTCATCGCGCTCGGGGTTGTCGCTTCGACGGCGATGACCGACGCGGCCTTCGTGTTCTTTACCGCGGCGGTAACGGCGCGGCGTCGCATCGCGGCCGCAAACTGGAGCGCGTTCTGGTACCTGCTGTCGGCGTTCGCGGTGATCAGCTATACGGAAAATCCGCTCTACGTGGCATTTGCCGCGGCCGGCTCGTGGCTCGGCGCGTACATTTCGATGACGTGGCTTCACCGCGGCCCGGCGCTGACGCCGCGCCACGATCCCCCATGAGAACTCCGCGCTGAATTGCTTTCTGTTGCCCTGATTTGCTAGGAGCAGCGCTCAACACTTCTCCCACCGCACGAGCGTCCCATCAATCTCGGACACAATCGAAAAATGCTCGGCGCCGAGTGCATGGCGGACATGCTCAAAGGCTACGGGGTCACCCATGTCTTCCACGTGCCGGCGGTGTTGCGGCGAACCTTCGTCGAGATGGAGCGCCGCACCGACATCAAGCGCCTGCACGTTCACGGCGAGAAATCCGCGGCCTACATGGCTGACGGCTATGCGCGCGCCTCAGGCCGACCCGGCGTGTGCATGGCGCAGGTGATCGGGGCGCTCAATCTCGCCGCCGGCTTGCGCGATGCTTGGCTTGCCCATTCCCCGGTGATCGCGATGACCGGTGGCCGCGAGCCGCGCACCAAATTCCGCAAGGTCTACCAGGAGGTCGACGACATGCCGGCGTTCGAGCCGGTTACCAAGTTCAATGCGACCGTCGACGATGTCGCGCGCTTTCCCGACATGGTGCGCCAGGCGTTCCGCGCAGCCGTGTCGGGCACCCCCGGGCCGGTGCATCTGCAGTTTCGCGGCAATGAAGGTCAGGTCGATGCCGAAGAGGCCGAGATGGAGCCACTGTGCGAGGCGCTGTTCTCCCGCGCGCCGCCGTTCCGTCCGGCACCGGACGATGCGAGCGTCGCCGCGGCGCTGCAAAGTCTGCAAAGGGCCGAACGGCCGATAATTGTCGCCGGCGGCGGCGTACGCGCCTCCGGCGCGCAGGCCGATGTGGTCGCGCTTGCCGAGGCGCTTCAGATCCCGGTCGCGACTTCACTCAACGGCAAGGACACGATTCCGGGCGTTCATCCGCTGTCCGTCGGCGTCGTCGGCTCCTATTCGCGCGAAAGCGCAAACCGCGCGATCAATCAGTGCCGACCTTGTCTGCTTCATTGGCAGCGAGACCGGGCGGCATGACCACCCATTTCTGGGCGGTGCCGGCCATCGGCACGCCGGCGATCCAGATCGATATCAATCCCGAGGCGCTCGGCCGCAACTATCCGCTCCTCGCCTGCGTCAACGGCGACGCGAAAGTAACGCTCGCCCGCATGCTGAGCCTCGCCGACCGCGCGACTGCCGCCAAGCGCAAGCCGTGGGTCACGGAAGTTCAGAAAATCTGCAGTGCATGGCGGGAGAAGTATGGAGCGCTGCTCGGCTCGGACGCGGTTCCGATCCGCCCGGAGCGTATTTGCGCCGAGTTGTCGCGCCACGTGCCGGACAACGCCATTGTGGTGGTCGACACCGGCCATGCCGGCATGTGGATGGGCGGCATGTATGATCTGCGAACGTCAAGCCAGAGCTACCTCAGGAGCGCCGGCCATCTCGGCTGGGCATTCCCGGCAGGACTTGGGGCCAAATGCGCCTGTCCTGACCGGCCGGTCGTTACGTTCACCGGCGATGCCGGCTTCTGGTATCACATCGGCGAAGTCGAGACCGCGGTGCGCTGGAAGATCAATGCGGTCACCATCGTCAACAATAACGGCGGCGGCAACCAGATCGAAGCGCGGCTTCGATCGGGTTTACGGTGGGACCCAGACCGAGGGCGGCCGAACCTTGTGGACTTTCAATAAGATGAATTTCGCCCGGCATTGCCGAGGACATGGGCGCGCTCGGCATCCGGGTCGAGAAGCGCGAGCGCGTTTCCCGGCCGCGCTCGCCCAGGCGCTCGCCGCCGACCGCCCGGCCGTGATCGATGTGGTGACCGACATCGATGCCCTGGCGCCGGTTGCGGTGACCTGACGGGCGGTCCGGTCGCATGGCGGACCGACGCCGACGCTGCCCGCTTACGGCCGGCGCGGGATTGTGCGATACTGGCTGAGTACGTGAGGTTTCTTTCCGTGGGGGATCGAGATGCGCGTCGTTGCGATCCTGGCTTGCGCCGTGACGCTGATTTGCGGTGCGCCCTCGGCGGCGCACGCCGACAGCCGCGTTGCACTCGTCATCGGCAACTCGGCCTACCGCTCCGTCCCCCGCCTCGACAATCCGGTCAATGATGCACGGTTGATGGCCGAGACGTTGCGCGGTCTCGGCTTCACCCTGGTCGGCGGCGGACCCCAACTCGATCTCGACAAGCCCGGCGTCGAACGCGCGATCCAGGGGTTCGGCCGGGCTTTGCTCGGTGCCGACGTGGCGCTGTTCTACTATGCGGGGCATGGCGTTCAGGTGCGCGGCGGCAACTTCCTGTTGCCCATCGACGCCAATCCGGAGCGCGAAGCCGATATCGATTTCCAGATGCTCGACGTCAACCTGGTGCTGCGCCAGATGGAGGGCGCGCGCACCAGGCTGAATATGGTCATCCTCGACGCCTGCCGGAACAATCCATTCGGCGGCCGAAGCTTCCGCGGCGTCGCCAGCGGGCTTGCGTCGATGGAGGCGCCCGAGGGCACTTTGATCGCGTTTGCGACCGCGCCCGACAGGGTCGCCTCCGACGGGACCGACGGCAACAGCCCTTACACCAAGGCCCTCGCCGCGACCGTGCGGCAGCCGGGCCTCGGCCTGTTCGACACCTTCAACCAGGTCGGGCTTGCGGTGCGCCGGGCGACCAACGGCGCGCAGCAACCGTGGTTTTCAAGTTCGCCGATCGCCGGGAGTTTCTATTTTGCCGCGCCGCCGTCCGGCGGTCCGGCGGTGGACGAAATCGCCTGGAACACGATCAAGGAGACGATCGATATTGCGGCGCTGCGGCGTTTCATCGCCGAGTATCCCGGCAGCGCGCGGCTCAACGAGGCGACGGCGAGGATCGCGGCACTCGATCTTCAACTGGCGCAGGAACGGGCGCGGCACGAGGCAGCACTTGCGGCGGCGGTCGCTGCGGACGCGTCAACATGGGCGAAAGCCGCAACCTCCAACTCGACCGATGCCTACTACGCGTATCTCGCGGCGTTTCCGCTGGGCCAGTTTCGCGCCCAGGCGACGCGCCGAAATCGACGATCTGCGGACATTCGTCCTCGATAACGTTACCATCCCGGACAAGGGGCCGCCTGCCGTTACCATCAAACGCATTGCTGTCACGGGTGCAAACTTCACCAAGGACGAACTGGCCAAATTCCTCGCCGGACAAGCGGTCGTCGAACGCGTCGATACCGCCATGAATGTGAAGGCTGAGCGAATCAGTATTTCCGAGATGGTCCTCAAGCCGGAGAACGGATTGACCATTTCGCTCCCCGAATTGACGGCGACCAATATCGCCGCGGGAACTGTCGGTGAACTCATCGAGACCGGATTTAGTGCATCGTTCGTTCCGAGCGATGGCTCGATAGCATCGATCTCAGTGACGGCCGGCCGGATCGAGATCGGGTCTTTCAATTTTGCGCGCTTTCTCGCCATTGCGAACCGGGCCGACGTCAACGATATGGCGTTGATGCTGTCCGCCGGCGGATACTCCGGACGCCAGGCGATTTCCGGACTGGAGTTTCAGGTGCGTCCGCCTTCCGCATCCTTGCGCCGGCCGACGTCCGTCACCACAAGAATGGAATCCATCGTCAGTGAAAACGTATTTGACGGCGACACGCCCGCAAGCTCGTCGCTACGCATGAAAGGCATGACCATCGAGCTTGCGAATTTCGACCGGCCGGTTCTGCCGTTCGACCTCGACATGGCCGACATCGGTGCAACCGACCTGACCGTGGCCTGGTCTTACAACAGAACCAGGAAGGCGTTGACCATCGACGAATTCAAGATTGCGACGACGCGCGGCGGATCAATCGGCATGACTTCGGTCATCAACCGCATCGAACCGTCGCAACTTTCCGCATTGATCAACGCAAACCCGAATGCAAAACCGCCCGATCTGACGGGTGCCGAACTGGCGAATGCCACGCTCCGATACGTGGACGGCGGTATCTTCAACAAGGCTCTGAACGCCACGGCGCGCGAGGAGAAAAAGGCTCCGGATGCGATCAAGTCGGAGTTGAATGCGCAGATGATGAAAAACGTGCCCGTCCTGCTCGGAAGCAATTCCAGCTCTTCGAGGGTCGCCGCGGAACTATCCCGCTTCATCGCAAATCCCAGGGGACTGACGATCACCGTCGCTCCGAAGGGCGCGCCGATCATCATTTCGGACTTGGCCAAACAATTGGATAAGGGCGAGCCAATTCCCGGGGTCGACCTCAGCGTCGCTGCAACCCAATAGCGACGGTGGCATGTGATCGCCATCCGCGGCCCCGCCGCATCGCCTCTAAAGCAACGGAGCACCCCGGAATTGCGGAGCCCTGCCAAGATTTTGCTCAGACGGGGCTCGGTTTGAACTTTATCGCTCGCAAAGCGTTTCGACGTGGGGGGCGTCTCGAAAGCGAGCAGCCTCATGTCGCCGAAATCGATCGCCATTCTCGTGGCATTGGGAACCGCCGGTGCGGTTGGCGTTGCCCCGGCCATCACGTCGCTAAGCTTTGACGGCTTTGCCGAGGGCAATGCCTATCTCGCAAGAGCCGATTTCGATGGCGCTTTTGCCGAGATCGAGGCCGCCTTCATCCAGCATCAAGAGGTAAATCCTGTCATTTCGGCAGCCGATCGTGAAGGCTTTCGCCAGGTCGCATTGAGGCGTCTTGATTTCGTGAGCCAGTAAACCATCGCCGTCACCATACTGGAGCGTCCCCCATGAAACCAAAGCCACCTGCACCTGAGGCCGACCACCCCACCGAGGACGACATCGCGCAGGCGGAGCTTGGCGGCCCGCGCGGTTCACGTAATCTGCCGCCGGCGCCCATGACGCCGGAGCAGAAGAAACAAATGCCTCCCGACGATTACGATCCCGGGCACACCGCGTAGGCGGGAACCAGCACCGCAGCAAGGGTACGGCGCGGAGCCGGGTGAGGCCATGCCAGAGCGGCTCATTGTTTCCGTTCCCCACCAGCTCGGCAAGGATGAGGCCGTGCGGCGCCTCAAGTCCGGGCTGGAGACCGTGAAGACCCGGTTTGGCCAGGTCCTCGCTGTCCAAGAGGAGACCTGGGTCGGAGATCGTCTGGTGTTCCGCGTCATGGCGTTGGGACAGGTGGCGAGCGGCTCTATCGATGTCGCCGACGATCATGCGCGGCTGGAGGTCACGCTCCCATGGCTGCTGGCGAAGGCCGCAGAGCAGATCCAGCGCGTGGTCCAGCGCCAGGGTACCACGCTCCTGGAAAAGAAATGACCTCGCCGCGGCGCTTTTCTTTCGAAGCCCCACCGCACCGTTGCGTGGCGGCGGCGGAAGGCGCAGCGTTGATGTCTCGACGCCGAGGAGGGTGACGTGTCTGCTGCTGCTGCCGCCGCCGCTGCCGCCGCCGCGGCAAAAGAGCGGCAAGAGGAAGAGGAAATGACTTCCTACGCGCAACGGGATCTGGGCGACAATTGGGAGTTCAAGATCCTGCGGTCGGTCAACGGCAAGTTCCGCAATCCCGTCTGGCTCCACGGCGTCCTGGAAGAGGAGGCCCGCGCCGGGTGGACCATGGTGGAAAAATTCGACAATTCACGCATACGCCTGAAGCGGCCGGCGAGCGCCCGCGCCAATGACCCCGGGCTCGGTTTCGACCCCTATCGGACGTACGTCGGCATCAGCCAGACCCGCTACAGCTTCCTGGTGCTTCTTATCGTCTTCGGCGTCATCGGCATCCTCGCCGCAATCGCCATCATGATCGCCGTGATGTCCCCCGGCGGCCGCTGACCGCTTCAAGCGCGGCGCGACGTTGCCGGGCTTGATCGCTCACCAATTCACCCGCAGCACCGTCGGCCAATCGATCTCGTCCTCCGGCAACACCCATTCCTCTTCCAGCGCGGCGGCATACCATTCCCGCCATGCCGGCAGCGCCATCACGGCGTCCATGTAGGCCGCCGACGCGGCGCCGACCGCGACCGCGTAGGTGTGGAGCCGCGACACCACCGGGACATACATGGCGTCGGCGGCCGTGAAGCCGCCGAACAGGAACGGGCCCCCGCCGCCGTAACGAGCGCGGCAGTCCGACCACATGGCATCGATGCGCCGCACGTTCGCGGCGGCGTCGGCGTTGAGCTCCATCCGCTTTACCGGGCGCCACAGGTTCATCGGGCATTGCCGGCGCAGCGGCAGGAAGCCCGCGTGCATCTCATTGGCGATCGCGCGGGCGTGGGCGCGCGCGACGCGGTCCGCGGGCCACAGCTTCGCGGCCGGGATCGTCTCGGCGAGATATTCCAGGATCGCGAGCAACTCCCACACCCGGACCTCGCCATCGACCAGAGCCGGCACCTTGCCGGTCCCGGAAATTTTCAGCCGTTCCTTGAAGTCGGGCGCGTTGAGCGAGATCACGGTCTCCTCGAACGCAATGCCGGCGACCTTCATGGCGAACCACGGCCGCATCGACCACGAGGAATAGTTCTTGTTGCCGATGGTGAGATGGAGGGTCATGACGCTGTCCCGCGCGCAGGCGCCGCAAAGGCCGGCGCCGCAAGGCCGAGGCCGTTATGGTTTCGCCGCGCCCGGCAGATCGACCGGACCGCCGGCCGCCTTCCAGGCGCCGAAGCCGCCGGCGATGTGGGCGACCGGCTTGAGCCCCATGCGCTGCACCGTCTGGGTCGCGAGCGCGGAGCGCGCACCGCCGGCGCAGAAGAACACGAACTTGCGATCGTCACCGAACATCGGCTTGAAATACTTGCTCTTGGGGTCGACCCAGAACTCCAGCATGCCGCGCGGGCAATGGGACGCCCCCGGCACCCGGCCGTCGCGTTCAAGCTCGCGGATGTCGCGGATATCGACGAACGTCGCGCCGCCGGCGGCGTGGAGCCTGACGGCCTCGGCGACCGGCAGGGTTTCGATTTCCCGCTCGGCCGCGGCGACGAGGTCATCCGCGTGCTGGGTGATGGTCTGCACCATTGTGTTCTCCTGTTGCGCCGCAATGTGGCAGAGCCGCGGCTGCGGTCAAGCCGCGTGCTTTACGATCAAGGCCCCGGAAAAAGTGCCGCGCTCTTCCCCGTGAGCCAATACGCCAGGAGCCCGATCCACTCGCGCGCCGCCGTATCGGTGCGGCGCAATCCGGACCCGACGTCGTCGAACGGAATGAGCAGGTCCTGGGCGCCGCGGGTGCGGTAGTCGACCGGATAGGCCTCGACGTCGAAGCCGACACTGCGGAATGCCCCCATCGCGCGAGGCATGTGATAGGCGGAGGTGACGAGCAGCCAGCGCTCGCCGGGCTTGGGCGCCGCGAGGCGCAGCGAGTAGATCGCGTTCTCGATGGTGTTGCGCGACTGGTCCTCGAGGATCAGCCGGCTTTTCGGCACACCAAAGCTTTCGATCAGCGCGCCGGCCGCCTCCGCCTCGCTGCCGCCGCTGTAGACGATGCGCCCGTTGCCGCCGCTGTAGATGATGCGCGCCTGCGGGTAGCGGCGGGCGAGGACCGCGACTTCGGTGACACGCTCGGCCGCCTCGTTGAGGTCGGCGGCGCCGCGGGCGGCGACGAATTCCGGATCGACCGCGCCGCCCAGCACCACGATGCCGGCAGGCGGCCCCCGGACCGCATCCGATCCGGGCTGCCAGGGCGGGAAGCGGTCCTCGAGCGGTTCGATCAGCATCTTGCCGAGCGGCGCGATGCCGAACAGGGCGAGGAGGACGATCGACGCGCCGGCCAGCCGTCGCCCGGCGCGCGCAAAGCGCGTCCCCATCAACACCAGGCCCACAAGCCCGAGCGACAGGATGAGATTCGACGGCAGCGCGAAGAAGCCGAGGACTTTCGAGAGCAGGAAGAACACGCTCAGGCCGGCCGCTTGCGCCATTCCGCATAGCGCGCCTTGGCGTCGTCGTTGGGCGGATAAAGGCCCGGCAGCGGGACGCCCCGCTCCACTTCGGTGAACACCCAGCTCTCGTAGAGTTCGTGCTCGGCGCCTTCGTGGGCGACGAATTCGAGGAGATCTTGCGGGATCACCACGGCGCCGTCGTCGTCGACCACGATGATGTCGCCGGGAAAGATCGCGCAGCCGCCGCAGCCGACCGGCTCGTTCCACCCGACGAAGGTGAGGCCGTTGACGGAGGCCGGCGCCGCAAGGCCCGCGCACCACACCGGCAGGCCGCTCGCCAGCACGCCGGTGCGGTCGCGCAGCGCGCCGTCGGTGACGAGCGCGGCGACGCTGCGCTTCTTCATGCGGGCGCACAGGATGTCGCCGAAGATGCCGGCGCTGACGATCCCCATGGCGTCTGCGACCGCGATGACGCCCTCCGGCATCGCCTCGATGGCGCCGCGGGTGGAGGTCGGCTTCGCCCAGCTCTCCGGCGTCGCGAGGTCCTCGCGCGCCGGCACGAACCGCAACGTGAAAGCCGGCCCGATCAGCCGCTCCCCGCCGGCCACCAGCGGCTTCGGGCCGTTCATCCAGCACCGCCTGATGCCCTTCTTGAGCAGCATCGTTGTGATGGTGGCGGTGGTGACCTTGCGCAGCACATCGAACGTCGCGGAACTCATCAAACACCCTCGCGGTTGGTTGCCTTGGCGATCAGCGGTCAACGCCTGTGACCGATGCTTCGCATACCATCTTCCTCCGCCCACGGGGAGACGCACGCGCCCGAACCGGAAGGGGAGTTCCCTGAGAGAAGGGAAAATAACAGCGAGTTTCGAAAGCGCTTTGCTCTCCCAATCGAGGTCGCCGGGACAAGCCCGGCGACGACGCGTGAGCCGCCGCGAGTTTTTGCCCCTCCCACCGAATTCGTCCCTCGTATCGAATTCGTCCCTCGTATCGATTCGATTTTCTCGCGGTGGCTTTGTTTTGCAGAAACGCCAATGCACCCGCCGTGGTCTGTTCCGCGAAGCCGGCACCGCGCCCGCTCGAAGGCACGAAGGGCGTGCAGGATATCAATCGTATTGGACATGGTCATATTGGACATGGTGATATTGGACATGGTCGTATTAAAGATGGCGTGGCGCCCGGAAACGCTGGAATGACGCGACTTTAGCAATAACTATAGTCCTCTTCCTGCTTATAATCAAGTCGAAATCCTCTCGTGTGAGCCGCGGGTCCGCTGACCAAGGTCGACCGGCCACGAACGAGCGTTCCCGCCGACGGGTTCAGCTGGGCCGAAAGTAACCCATTTCCGACATTAAATCTTGCCGGCGACCGAGATCTCGATTGCAACCTATATTCTACGGCTGCGACCTTGCCGATCATAATCCACTGTCTCGAGCCCGGGGCGATCGAGCAGATTCTGTAAGCTGGAAATGTTGCCGTTATTGCCATCCAGCCATTCATTCAAACGTCCAGGGGGCTATGATGATCGAACCTGGAGGCTGCGATGATCGGATATCGGCGACTTACGCACGTTGATCGGCCCAGTAATACGAACAGTCAACGTCTGGCGACCTGCGTGGCCCTGTTCGGGCTACTGTTCAGCGGAGGGGCCGGTCTTGCGCAATCTGCCCCATCCATATCGGAGCAATTCGAAACAAGGATCAGTGAGTTTACCAGCGCCCTCGGCGATAGTCCTCGACTGAAGAAACTTTCGCAGCAACAGCGCAGGAAGGTTGCGGAATTTGTCGCCGGCAACATGTCGTTCGTGACGCTGCATGAAATGGCACATGCAGCCTTCGATGAATTGCATTTGCACGTGATCGGACGGGAGGAGGATGGGGCCGATGCTTTCGCTGTGTTGAGGTTGCTCGAAGTGGAGAAGCACCGTGAGCTTGTGGATGCTGCGGAGGGTTGGTTCTTGAGCCATCGACGCGACCAACGCGATGGAAAGTCGCTTGCCTTCTACGAAGAGCATGGTCTCCACAAGCAGCGCGCCTACCAGATTGTCTGCCTCATGGTCGGGTCAGACCCGGATCAATTCGCGGACCTTGCCAATGCGACAAAGCTCCCGCATGACCGCCGAGCTCGCTGCAAAAGGGATTACACTAGGGCTTCGTCGTCCTGGGATGGACTGCTCAAACCCCATCTGCGCAGCGACGGAGAACCCAAAACGAAAATCGAAATAGCTTATGGCGATGGCAAGGGCATGTTTGATGCCTACGCCCGAGGTTTTCGCGCTCTTCGACTACTGGAAACCATGGCAGAGAATGCCGCAGACAAGCTGGATTGGCCGGCCCCGCTCACATTGGAAATGCAAAGCTGCGGCTTTATCAATGCCCGATGGGTCGAAGCGACCCGCAAGCTCACGCTGTGCTATGAATTGGCGGACGATTTCGCTGAACTTTATCGCGACTTCAATAAGGCCCCAACGGACAAGAAGCGAAAATCGAGGTGATCTTCGCTAACCGCTCGTGATCAGGTAGGGGCGGACTTTCGTGAGCCGGGGCGCCAAACGCAGTTCACTCACTCGATTCTCTAAAGGAGCTTCAGCGATTCTCGTAGTAGTGCTCGGAGCTGTCGTCGCTCAACAATCGCCTCGCGGGAATAGCGACCGCGGTTCACGAACCCGCACAACCACCGTCATTGCCGGTGTCCGAAAACTTGCGCAGGAGCCGACATCACGGTCTTGTCAAAGGCCCCCCGGTATGATGAGAATTTGATTACAGAGCTGCCAGCAGGACATGCCGATGTCCCGCGAATTAAAGGCAGCGGACATTGCCTCCGGCGGGCCGCCTTTCGAAAAGCTTCTTGCCAGCGCCGTACTTTTTGTCTCGGCACTCAAAACCACACCCAGCGGGCGAGAGCCTGCGGGCGTGATGGAGCTGAACCATGGACCCGACAAATATCTCCCTGTGCATTGTCCTCGTCGCGCTAATTGCCTTGGTGCCCCGCCGCTGCATCACGACGCGACACCATAGCGATAAGCCCCGCACGATTACCGAGTAAGCGCCGAGACGATTAAGGCGCGCGGCGTTCGAATGGATGCCGTTGCGATAGCACGCCGCGGCTTTCGGCCCGAGCGACGAAGATGCGGCTCCAATTCCCACGCTCGACAGGGGGGGCGTCTCATGAGTAAATTTATCGCGTTTCTCTATGGCTTGGTAGCCTACCTCATCTTCTTCGTCACATTCCTTTACGCCATCGGCTTCGTCGAAGGCATGATCGTGCCGAAGGCCATCGATAGCGGGGCGGTCGTCCCAATGACCGAAGCGCTGATCGTCAATATCCTGCTGATGTCGCTGTTTGCCGTGCAGCACAGTGTGATGGCGCGCAGACAATTCAAGGATTGGTGGACGCGGTTCGTGCCGAAACCGGTCGAGCGCAGCACCTATGTGCTGCTCGCCAGCCTCGCGCTGGCTCTCTTATTCTGGCAATGGCGTCCGATGCCGACGGTGGTTTGGCAGGTCGCCGATCCGGGGATCGCCAAAGCGATCATCGGCCTCTCCTTCATAGGCTGGCTCTTGGTGTTGGTCTCGACCTTTCTGATCAACCACTTCGAGCTGTTCGGATTGCATCAAGTCGCGAACCACTTGATCGGCCGCGACACGCCGGCAATGCGCTTCAAGACACCGATGCTCTACAATTTTGTGCGCCACCCGATTTATCTTGGCTTCATCATCGCGTTCTGGGCGGCACCGACGATGACGGTCGGACATCTCCTGTTCGCTGCCGTGACCACCGCCTATATCTTCGTTGGCATCTTCCTCGAAGAACACGATCTCATCGAGCTTTTCGGCGACGACTACCGCAATTACAAACGGCGCGCATCGATGATCATCCCTTGGCGAAAATCGATCTGATCGAGCCTCTGGGGGGCCTCGGGGTGCTGCCATCCCGGGGGTTTTCTCCTCGGTGGCGCCTGACGAACTGACCGCACTGCACCAAGAGCCATCGCCGAATGACCGGTGCGGGTCACGGTCTTGCTCCGAACATCTCGTGATTATTTCATGCAACGTGCCCGCCGATCTTTCACCGATTGGAGAGCGGCGTGGAGGAGCCGTTCCACGGCATCAACAGCGGTCAAAGAATTCGGCAAGTGGGAGCATACCTTCGGGGTTCCCGGTCTGGACCTGCCCGGGCTCGATATCGTGGCCACCGCCGCCAGCTACGGGCTGGACGCCCACGAAGCACACACCGCCGACGAGGTCACCCAGTTGGTGAAAGACGGGATCGCCGATCGCCAACGGCCCACCCTCATTAACGCACGCATCTTGCCGGTCAACGCTTGATCGGTTGTTAAAACGGACCCCCCGATACCGCCGCTTCGCTGGCTTTGATCGTCCTCGGGGCTCTCTTACCCCGAAGACCAACAAGAGGCCTGGGCAATTTGCAATGCTCGCTTTCGCGTGGCGGCTGGACGATCAGGAGGTGGCGGACGTCGTGACTTATGTTCGTGCCAGTTGGGGCAAACAAGGTAAGCCGATTTCTACTAAGGCGAGGTTGGAGTGGCCGGCTGAACGAGGGGCGCACCAAGCGCGACTTGGTCAAGCAGAAGGCTGTGAGACATTTCGAAATCATCCCCGTCATGCGCAAGCCTTTTGTCTATGAAAACGCTTCCAAACATGACCCCAAAAAAAGGGACCCATGCCATTGGCTATATGGCGAAATCGATTTCCCGAGGTGGGGTGACGTGTCGCGCGAAACTTGACCCGACCTAATTCTGAATTTTCGGAACGACCTCAACGCGCTGGAACGGTTCGAGGGTAGGGTCATTGTTCCGCGCGTCTTTACAGTCGATCAGGACCACGTTACTCGGAAGCGGGCCGTGGTCGCGTAAAATTGTAAATCTATTGAACTTTTTGGTTCGAACGGAGTTGAGACCCTGATGAATCCGATCGAGAACACTGCTGCCGAAACTCCAGAAGAGCCCGCGCGCGTCTCTACAGGCAGCGCCGGTCTCGATGACATATTGGACGGCGGCCTCGATCCGGACAGGATGTATTTATGTGGGGCGTCCGGGGACAGGCAAAACCACCTTGGGGCTTCAGTTCCTCATCGAGGGCGCCCGCCGCAAGGAGCGCGCCCTCTATATATCACTCTCGGAAACCGAGCCGGAGTTGCGTCTGGTCGCCAAGCGGCACGGGTGGTCGCTTGACGGCATCGATATTTATGAGCTCGTCCCGGCGGAAATTACACTCGATCCCGATCGCGAACTTACGGTTTTACACCCGGCCGAGATCGAGCTGAGCGAGACCACGAAACTGATATTCGATAAAATCTCCGCGCTTGGGCCGTCGCGCATCGTCATAGACAGCCTGTCCGAGCTTCGCCTGCTCGCCCAGAACTCGCTCAGGTATCGCCGTCAGGTGCTGGCGCTGAAGCATTTCTTTGCCAAGCGGCATTGCACGGTCGTCCTCCTCGACGACATCACAGCGCGGGATACCGATCTTCAGCTGCATTCGATTGCGCACGGGGTCGTGTTGCTCGAACAGCTAGCCATTGATTACGGGGCGCAACGCCGGCGGCTGAGCGTGGTCAAGATGCGTGGAATCGCGTTTCGCGGCGGTTTTCATGACTTTTCAATCGCAAAAGGCGGCTTGTATATTTTTCCCCGCCTCGTTGCCGCTGAGCATCATGCGGCATTCATGAATGAATTTACCCCGAGCGGAAATACCCAACTCGACAAGATTCTCGGCGGCGGGCTGGAGCGAGGTTCAAACGCATTGCTCCTCGGCGGTGCCGGGGTCGGAAAATCGTCGCTTGCACTCACTTACGCGATTGCAGCGGCAGAACGCGGCGAGCATGCGGTCTATTACGCATTCGACGAAGGCCGTGGCACCCTCCAGGCCAGAGCCCGTACGATAGGGCTGAGGTTTGAAGCCGCATTGGAATCCGGCCTTCTCCGATTCCAGCAGATTGATCCTGCCGAGCTTTCTCCCGGCGAGTTCGCGGACAACGTGCGCCGCAGCGTTGAAGTCGATCACGCGAAAGTCGTCGTACTCGATAGCCTGAACGGCTATCTCAATGCCATGCCGGACGGCCGTTTTCTCATCCTGCAAATGCATGAGCTTTTGAGTTATCTCGGTCAGCAAGGCGTGCTCACTCTACTTCTTCTGGCGCAGCACGGGTTGATGGGGCCCATGGATACACCCGTGGATATCAGCTACCTCAGCGATGCCGTGGTGATGCTGCGTTACTTTGAATATGCCGGCACGGTCAAGCGCGCGCTCTCGGTCGTGAAAAAACGCAGTGGACATCACGAACACACCATTCGCGAATTTCAACTGACCGCCGAGGGCATTCAGATTGGTCCACCCCTCACCGACTTCAGCGGCATCTTTACCGGCACACCTCGCTATACAGGCGACAGCAAACCGCTTCTCGGCGAGGCGAAGAATGGAGATGACTGAAGGCGATGATTTCCGCGTTCTGGTCCTCGCCCCCATAGGACGCGATGCTGCGGCGACGGCGGACTTACTGCGAAAGGCTGATTTGGGAGCGCAGGTCGCTCATGATCTGGGCGCGCTTGCCCGAGAAATTGATTCGGGAGCCGGCGCCGTCTTTGTTGCCGAAGAGGCTCTGTTCAATGCGGACTTTACCGCAATCGAGCGCTGGATTGGCGACCAGCCGGTGTGGTCAGACCTTCCTTTTGTGGTTCTGACCAGCCACCTTGACCATCCCAGGATCAAGCTGTGGCGCCACAGCCTCGCCGTCAGGCTGCGGAATGTCTTTCTATTGGAACGGCCGATCCAACCGGTCACATTGATAAGCGCTTTGAAAGCCGCGCTTCGCGCGCGCCGCCGCCAATACGAAATCCAAAGCCTGATTGCAGCCCGTGAAGAAGCTGCACAAAACCTTGAAAACCTTGTTGTCGCCCGGACCAGTGAGCTGGAGGTGGCGAATGCCGGGCTGAAAAATGAGATGATCGAGCGCGAGCGGCTCGAAGCTTCGCTGCGCCAATCCCAGAAGATGGAAGCGGTCGGTCAATTGACAGGCGGGCTCGCCCACGACTTTAACAACCTGCTGGCCGGCATCAGCGGAAGCCTGGAACTCATCCACACCCGTTTGTCTCAGGGTAGGGTGGAGAGTATCGACCGCTACATCACCGCGGCCCAAGGCGCGGTAAAGAGGGCTGCTGCGCTCACGCATCGCCTGCTGGCTTTCTCGCGGCGTCAAACGCTCGATCCAAAGCCCACCAACGTCAATCGTCTGGTGACGGACATGGAAGAACTCATCCGCCGGACGGTAGGCCCTGCCATCCACATCGAAGTCGTGGGCGCCGGGGGCCTCTGGAGCACATTTGTCGATGCCAACCAGCTCGAAAATGCCTTGCTTAATCTGTGCATCAACGCGCGGGATGCGATGCCGCACGGGGGGCGTATCACCATCGAGACGGCGAACAAATGGCTTGACGAGCGGGCGGCCAAGGAACGCGATCTCCCGCCGGGCCAATATGTTTCCTTATGCGTGACAGATACCGGGATCGGCATGCCGCCGGAGGTTGCCGCACGCGTCTTCGATCCCTTCTTTACCACCAAGCCATTAGGACACGGTACCGGGTTGGGCCTTTCAATGATTTACGGGTTTGCTCGTCAATCCGGCGGTCAAATACGCGTTTACACCGAGGTCGGCAAAGGCACCACTATGTGCCTCTACCTTCCGCGCCAGGGTGACCATGCCGGCGACGAGGACGAAGTCAGTGTTACAAGGCCGATCGCACCCGCGGGCGACGGAGAAGTCGTCCTGGTGATTGATGATGAGCCTACGATCCGCATGCTGATTGCCGACGTGCTCGCGGACGCCGGCTATGTGGGGATCGAGGTGTCCGATGGCAAAGCCGGCTTACGCGTGCTGCAATCGCAGGCACGGATCGATCTTCTTATTACCGATGTCGGTCTTCCGGGTGGAATGAACGGGCGCCAGGTCGCAGATGCGGCGCGGGCTTTGCGGCCCGATCTTAAAGTCCTGTTTATCACCGGTTATGCGGAGAATGCGCTGATCGGCAACGGCTACCTCGAAAAGGACATGCATGTTATGGCCAAGCCGTTCGAGATCGAGCGCTTGGCGCAAAAGATCAATCAACTGATTAAAACGTAAATTAGCGGGCTACCGCGGCGGAGGGTTGCCCACACCTGCGGTGGGAGCTTGAGCATTTCCCCTTTTGAAGTTAGCGTTGATGCCAATTCGGCGACGTGCTCGGCGCCGCCACAATCGATGCCTTCCGGCCATGACGGCCAGGTCGGCGCGCCCGCCGAGGTGCCACCACTGCAGCAAAGCCAGCCAAGGCTTGCTGCTTCAGCACCAAGGGCAGTGCAACATCGGGGAGATTACAAATGACGTTGTCCCAGGATCAACTCATCTCGAAGGTCGTTTTCGGGATTTCGCTCTTTGCCGGCTACGCAGTTGTTTTTGGAGCCGTCATGTACGTGGTGGCAAATCTGCAGCACCTTTAAGCAAAGGTCACCCGCGCTGCTTTCGCTCGCGGTGCATGCGGACGCCGGCAGCCACGCCTTGACCGCCTTCACAGGGCATGAGGCACCGCCACGCACAATCGCGATCGTCTCGCCGTGGCCCTCCTGATCGGTTTTGCTTTTGCGGATGACGATCTTGAAACCGTCCTCGGTCTCCTCGAGGTCGGCGACAGTGAGCGCCACGAGCTCCGATTGTGCGCCGCCCGCTCAGAAATCCGGCTTGTCCGCGGTCGGGACGGCGCTGTCAGTTCCGGCGTAGTATTCGCTTCTGTTCTCGGCACAGACATATTCCACCCATTGGCCGATCGGGCGTCCGTACGTGATGGTTGCGGACCATGGCGTCGTGAAGACGCCCGCGTCCTCGACGGTGAATTGCAATTGCAGGTGCTTGCCCTTGTAGTTGGGGTCGAAGTCGATTGGATTGAGACCCCGCGGGTAGCGTTGGTTTATTTTTGCGTCGCGCTCAATTCCGTCCTTGGCGGCTTCGTAATCAAGCAGCCGATAACGCTCCACCACATGCAGAGCGTCGGTGTAGGGCGTGCCGTACATGTCGATCATGGAGAATGGCCCGATCTTCACCCCGACGGTGTCCACCACCAGGGTGTCGCCTTCGTAATGGCCGACGGAATCCCCGTACCAGGACGGCGTCACATGCGCCGGATGAGGCTGGTTCATGCGCACCTGGCGGAATTCGTGATCCTGAAGGTACATGAACGTCACCCGGTCCGGCTCCTGCAGCATCTGCATTCCATAATGCCAAAAAATGTAGGGCACCCCCGACGGCCAGCACTGGTTGCCCGGGGTCGGATAGCCGACGCCGGTTAGCGCCAGCTCGCCGCGCTTTTTCACGATCTCCGCCGCCTTGGGATTCAAAATCGGGTTGGTGTAATCGCCGACCAGCTGGTTGTAGTTGCTCACGCCATTGACCCGCGACCGGTTCGTTATCGGACCGGGACCCGACGCCGGCGGCCCGAAGCCAGGACGCAGCCAGCGATGCCATACGCCGGAGAAATCCGGGATCGATGCGGCACTTTGCGTTCCGCCGCCTCCCGGCCCCGCGGAGTGCACCGCTGTTTGCCCGAAGGCCGGCGAAACAACCGCCACCAACGTCGCCCACAACAGGAATCCTCGCCGCGCATTCATGCATTCCAACCTTTCGCGGTTCGCCGGTGAGGCTACCGTCGTCGCACGGCGGATTCTCTTGAACCCGCCATTCCAAGCAAGATAGCGCGTCAGGGCGGCGGGTTAAAGGGAACCCGCCCTACGACAATCGATAGGGACGTCGGAAATGCCGCGCCGGGTCGACTGGACCGTCGTTGCCATCGTTCTCGCCACGCGGAGAGGATCAAGACCCGCTACCGACACCCTTGTGGAACCAGGGTTCCCACAAAGCCCGCTCGGCGATACTCTGAGCGGACCCACTCGGGGGATCATGGATGCGACGGCGCGAATTTATCGTAGGGCTTGGGAGCGCCGTGGCGTTGCCGGTGGTGACGAGAGCGCAGCAAAGCGAGAGGACGCTGCGCGTCGGAGTGGCCCTGGGGTTCGACGATGGTGATCCGGTCGGAAAATACCAATTCTCCAGGTTTACCCAGGGTCTCGCTGAATCAGGGTGGAACGAAGGCCGCAACCTGCGGATGGACGTACGTTGGGCCGGCAGCGGTGTCGACAGGACAAGCAGGGTCGCAAAGGAGTTGGTCGGCCTGCGGCCGGACGCAATTTTCGCCGCCAATACTCCATTGGCTTCCGCGCTCCAGTCGGAGACGCGAACGATCCCAATCGTATTCGTAATTGTCGGCGACCCGATCACGGCCGGTTTGGTGGCGAGCCTGCCCCACCCCGGCGGAAATCTAACGGGCTTCATTACCACCGAACCGCGAATGGCAGGCAAGTGGCTGGAGTTGCTGACCGAGATCGCGCCCGGGATCGATCGGGCCGCGGCCATGTTCAATCCCGACACTGCGCCCGATGGGGGGACAAGCTACCTGCGCGCGTTTGAAGCCGCCGCCCGATCGATCAAACTGGCGCCGGTCGCAGCACTGGTTCGCAGCGACGCCGAAATAGAAAACGTCATGGCCTCACTTGGACGCGAGCCGGGGGTCGGATTGGTCGTCATGCCGGATGTCTTTACGGTCGTCCATCGCGCGGCGATCATCTCGCTGGCAGCCCAAAGCAAGGTGGCGGCCGTCTATTGGCACTCCATCTTTTGCAGGGACGGCGGCTTGCTTTCCTACGGGCCGGATTACGCGGAATTGTTTCACCAAGCCAGCTTCTATGTCGATCGCGTTCTTCGGGGCGCCAAGCCTGCCGACCTTCCGGTTCAACTGCCGACCAAATTCGAGATGACCTTGAACGGCAAGACCGCCAAGACGCTCGGCCTTGCTGTGCCGCAGTCAATTCTCTTGCGCGCCGACGAGGTGATCGAATGAGACGGCGGGAGTTCATCGCGGGGCTGGGCGCCGCGGCATGCCCGGTGATGGCGCGGGCGCAGCAGCCGGCGATGCCGGTGATCGGGTTTCTCAACATCGGTACGCCTGAGACCTGGACCGCCTATTTGGCTGGTTTCAAGCAAGGGCTTGGTCAGATGGGTTATGTCGAAGGGACCAATGTTGCGATCGAATACCGCTGGGCGCAGGGTCAGTACGACAGGCTTCCGGCGCTTGCCGCCGAATTGGCGAACCGAAAGGTCGCGGTGATCGCAGCCGGCGGCGGCAGCAAGGCTGCTTTAGCCGCGAAGGCGGCGACCGCCACGATCCCGATCGTATTCACCTTTGGCGACGGCGATCCGGTCAGGCATGGCTTGGTCACAAGCTTCAACCAACCCGGCGGCAATGTCACCGGTGTCACCATGATTGCAGGGGTATTGGAATCGAAGCGCCTGCAACTGGTTCGGGAAGTGGTGCCGCGGGCGACGACCATCCACATGCTTGTCAATCCGAACAATGCCGGGTTCGACCAGGACATTCCCGACGTTGAAGCGTCGGCGCGCAATCTTGGACTGGGATTTCGGCAAGTACCTGCAAGCACGGAAAACGAGATCGACGTTGCCTTCGTGACGCTCGCGGAGCAAAGAGCCCAAGCGTTGATGGTCGAGAACGACACATTTTTTACCATACGGGCCGCACAGATCGCGGCGCTCGCAATCCGCCATGCACTGCCGGTAATCTTTCCATGGCGTGAACAAGCCGCGGCTGGCGGTCTGATCAGTTATGGGGCCAGCATCCGGGAGGCATACCGCCAATCCGGGATTTACGTCGGCCAAATCCTCAAAGGAGTCGCTCCTTCCGAACTGCCGGTCCAGCAGCCGACCAAGTTCGAGTTGGTGCTCAATCTCACGACGGCCAAGGTGCTTGGCATAAACTTTCCGATGTCACTGCTGATCCGAGCGGACGATGTGATCGAATAACGGCGGCGCCAGTTGCATCCGAAGCGTGGCTTCCGGTCGCCACGCGGCTGCGTGATGACTTGGCCTGCGTCGCCCCTCGGTCCGTCGCGCAAAAAAAGAACCCCGGCGCCAGCCGGGGTTCAGGTCGATCCCTCGCACCTTGTGATTTAGTTTGCCTGGGCCCGCGGGGCCACTCCCTGCGCTTGCGCCCTCAACTCGTCCGGCGTCGCCAGGGCGGCTTCCTTGGTGCAGATGTCCTTGAACAGCACGCTGCCGTCGTCGAGATATTGCTTGGTGAGGCAAGTGCAGGGGCCGGCTGTCGCCGCCGCAGGGTCGGCCGCAACGGCGTCGCCGCCGACCGTCCCGACCGCCGCGTAGTCGACGACGCCCCAATGCGGGTGATGCTTCCACCACACGATCGGCGGAGGGAGGTGTCCACCGCAATCGACATAGCAGGGCGTGGGGTCGGGATTCGGCACGGTGCCGGGCGTGCAGTTGGGATTGTGCCAGCCGCAGCCCGGCATGTGGGTGAACCGAATCGGACCGTGGTCCCAACCGCGATTGCCGAAATTGCGGCCGCCGAAGTTGTGTCCGACATCGATCGGGCCGTGGCCGATGCGAACGAGGCTCGGCGCGTGACCGAAGCCGCCGCCAAAGCTGCGGCCACCGAATCCGCCGCCAAATCCGTGGCCGCCGCCGAAGCCGCCAAAGCCGTGGCCGCCCCCGAAGCCGCCACCAAACCCGCGTGCGGAAGCGCTGCTTGGAGCAAGCGCCGCAGCGGAGACGACGGCCGCCAAGGCGATTACCGCCATGTTTGTCCACTTGAACATTTTTCTCTCCTGTATCTGCTGCCTGCACACAAGCCGACCGGGATGGTTGCTTCGAGCGTGCAGGTGGTCGTGCCTGTTCGTCGGCAGGGCCGAGACGGGCGTTCGTCGCGGCGATCCGAAAAGTTCCGAAATGTTGGTAAGAGCCGCTAAACGACACGGATTCCGCGTGGCAGGGAGACTTCGCCGAAGAGAAATCCACCAGGCTGGATGTTTTGGAGGGCGCCAAAGCGCCTCGGCGAATTCCGGACCCAGGCACGTCGGTATCCAACCATCTCGGAAGCGTGAGAATCCGGAGGCACGAAAAAAAGCGGAGGGCGGGATCAGCCGCCTCTCCGCTTCGGATGTACGCGTTGCCGCCGGAGGTCTCTCCGGCGGGCCGGATCGATCAACTCATTTTGCCTTAACGAAGGCGGCGGTGCAGGTCCGGGTCCGGGTCTCGGTGGCGGCCGTCGTCCAGGCCTGTGTGCCCATCAGGGTGCCGCCGTCCAGCGCGAGCTCGCCGTTGTAGTTTCCTTCGTATCGCGCGTTGCCATTGGTCCCGTTCGACTTCAGGTGGACCGTCGTTCCTTCGACCGTTCCGCTCCCCATCTCGCTGCCGACCGCGCGGCCGTTAACGAAAATGGGACGCGAAAACTGGACGACATTGTTGGTGATCACGACGTCCAGCGGAACTCGAATGACCTCCGGCTGCCCGGGCAGTTGCGCGCACACCAGCATGCCCTTGTAAGCGCCGTCCAGGGACGGAGCCGACTGCGCAAATGCCGCGCCGGCGGGAAGCATGGCGGTCGCGAGCGAAGCTGCAACGAGCGAAGCTGCGACGGACTTGATGTTCGAGAAGTTCATGACTTGGTTTCCTTTGTTTGCCGCCTGCATCGGGGTGAGCCGGGATGGCTGCCGTGCAGGTCGTTACGTTCATTGGTGGGGGCAACCGCTTCCGGCGTTCGCCGCGACGCCCCGAAACGTTCCGAAACGTTGATAAAAGCCCCGAAACGGGGTAGTTTCAGCTACGGCTGGGGCGAACAATCCGTCAGGTGGGGTATTTTCTGGCGTAGCGATTTTTTGGTGTCGCGCGGGGCGCCACGGGTGACGCTGTGCTTCGGTCTTACAGAAGGCGCGGTTCATGGCGCTCGCATCCCGATCCCTGGTGTTTGACCACTTCCGGTTCAATGTGCCGGGCCGCGAATTGCTGCGGGTCGATGACACGGGGGCGGTGAACCCGATTTCGCTCGGATCGCGCGCCACCGAGCTTCTGGTTTTGTTCCTGTCACGGCCGGGAGAACTCGTCACCAAGAACGAGATCATGGAAGCCGTGTGGCCCAATGCGGCAGTCGAGGACAGCAATCTGACGGTCCAGATATCGACGCTTCGCCGCGCCCTCGACGCCGGCCGCAGTGGTGCAAGCACCATTCAGACCGTGCCGGGACGCGGGTACCGGTTCACCCTTCCGGTCGCGGAGGGCGAGGACGCGGTCACGAGCTTACCGGCCACCGCGCCGGTTGCGTTGGTCCCGGACACCATCGTGCCGTCGTCCGAAGTCATGCCGGCCTTGCCGGAACCCGCGCCGCAAGCCTCATCGCCGCAGGCTGTCCCGGCCGAACCGGTGCCGGTGCCCGGCGGCATCGGACGCAAGGCAGGGTGGCGCCTCTACGCGGCGGCAGCGGCGATCGTGCTCCTTTGCGCGGCCGGCGCGATCGTCCAATGGCCCGGGCTTTTCGCCGGCCAGCCCGGCAAGCAGGCGGCTATTCGCACATCAGACCGTCCGGCACCGCCCCGGCTGTCAATCGTCGTGCTGCCGTTCGCAAATTCGAGCGGAGAGGCCGCGGGCGAACAGCTGGCCGCCGCCTTGACCGAAGACGTCACCATCGGCTTGACCCAGATCGGCGGCGCGTTCGTGGTCGCGCGCTCGGCTGCGCAGGCGATTTCGACCCGCAAATTGCCGTTGCCGGAGATCGCCGGCGAACTCGGCGTTCGCTACGTGCTGGAGGGCACCGTCAGGAGATCGCCGAGCGCGGTTGAGCTCAAGCTGCAACTGACCGATGCACTCAGAGGTACCAACATCTGGGTCAGCCAATTCCAGGCGCCCCCTGGCGAGGCCGAGGACGTATCGGCCCGGGTCATGCAAAATCTGATGTTCCCGTTGACTACCGCATTCATGGACGCGGAATCGCGCAGGCTCGCCGGTTTTCCGGTGGCCGCGTTGACGGCGGATGACCTCGTGCTCCAGGTGAAAGCGTCGGAGAATCATCAGCCGATCGCTCCCGCCAGGAATGCGGAAAACATCGCGCTGCTCGAACGCGCCTTGGCGCTCGAACCGATGTCCGCCGAAATCATGATCGGTCTCGCGAACGAAATCATGCGATCGGTCCTTGACTACGAAGAACCCGATGACCTTGAGGACCGGGTGCTTCGCGTGCACAAACTCGCGGACCAGGCCCGCGCGCTCGCCGGGGGATCGGAAGCGATGCTGCGGCTCCAAGCGCGTATTTTGCGCGGCGATCGACGTTACGATGAAGCCATCGCGGCGTTCACGGCGCTGATGCAGGCTCATCCGACGACCGTCACCTATTATCAGGGACTGGCGCTGTCTCTCATGGCAATCGGAAGGTCCGCGGAGGCGCTTCCGCTGCTTCAGGAGTCCATCAAGCTCGATCGCGGCGCCGGGTCGCGGCATGACCTCTACGGCAATCTCGGTCACGCCCTGATCCGCCTCGGCCGCAACGACGAGGCAATCACCTGGTTGCGGGCCGCGAAGGAGCATTCGTCCGGGTTCAGTCCCCGGATCAACCGATGGCTGGCGATCGCCTACGCGAATTCCGGCAACGCCCAGCCGGCACGGCGCGAGTTCCAGGACTACGCAAGACAGCTTACGACGTCCACGATACGCAATATGCGGCATATCCTGTGGGCGAACGCGGACATCGCCGAGGAGATGAAGCGCGAAATCGACGGGCTCGTGATTGCCGGTATGCGTGACCACGTTGACGAGATTTCCGATACCGGCCTGCCGATCGAGGCGGGGCTGCGAACAAGCAACCTTCATGCACCGACCCCGCTCGGCGCCCCAGGTGTTTCGACGATCCGGACCGCCGAACTCGACGCGCTGATCGCCCGACCGGGCAGCCCGACGGACGATGCCGCCCCGCTTATCCTTTCGTCCGTCAGCACGTGTTGCATCGACATCGCGTTTCCGGGCGCAATTCCGGTTCCGTCGGAACTCCATCGACAGCCGAAGAACGATGCACAGCGTCACGCCCTCAGGGCCTGGGTCGACGGATTGCCCGGCGCCGGTCCGACGCGGCGCCTGATAACGATTTCGTGGAACGCGGAATGGTGGCAGGCCCGCAATCTCGCGGTCGAACTCGCCGATCTCGGCTATCCGAACGTCTCCTGGTACCGTGGCGGGCTGGAGGCGTGGGACGCCGCGGGCCTGCCGGTTATGCGGAACATCCGCGGACTTGCCGATTACGACGAAGCAATAAGGCGCGATCCCAAATCGGTCACAGCGTTCTACAACCGCGGCAATGCGTATCGCGTCGCGGGCGATTTCGATCACGCCATCGCCGACTACAACGAGGCAATCCGGCTCGATCCCAGGTTGGCCCGCGGCTATTGGAACCGCGGCCGGGCCTACGGGTCCAAGCGGGATCAGGATCGTGCCATCACCGACTATGACGACGCGATCCGGCTCGATCCGAAACTAGCCGCCGCGTTCAACAGCCGTGGCTTCGCCTATCAAGCCAGGGGGGAACTGGACCGGGCCATCGCCGACTATGACGAAACGATCCGGCTCGATCCGAATTTTGCCTTCGCGTTCAACAACCGCGGCGATGCCTACCGCGCCAAGGGCGACCCCGACCGCGCCATCCCCGAATACGGCGAGGCGATCCGGCTCAATCCAAAGCTTGCCCTCGCGTTTTTCGGTCGCGGCACCACCTACCTGGTCAAAGGGGACCTCGATCGCGCCGTTGCCGACAACAGCGAGGCGATCCGGCTCGCTCCCAAACTGGCAGGCGCGTATTTCAGCCGCGGTCGCGGGTACCTCTACGGCGGCTCCCTCGCCAAAGCGCAAGCCGATTTCAAGCAAGCCAATGAACTCAATCCGAAGTTTGCCTATCCGGCGGTTTGGCTCGACCTGGCCGAGCGCCGCGGCGGTGTTCCGAGCCATCTGGAACAGACCGCAAAGCATGTCGACATGACATCATGGCCGGCCCCGGTGGTGCGTCTGCTGCTCGGCGAACTGACGCCCGGCCAGACACTCGCCGCCGCCGACGATCAGGATCCGGCGACGAAGCGGCGACAGGTCTGCGAGGCGAATTTTTACGGCGCGGAACTGGCGCAGTTGCAAAACGCCCCGGAGGACGCATTGCGCATGTTCCGCCTCGCCGCTGATGATTGCCCGAAATACTTCATTGAATGGGAAGGCGCTCACGCCGAACTCAAGGCGCTCGGCGCGGCGCCCTGACCGACGCGAAGCTCGTCCTCTCCGGATTTATGCGTGTGCCGGATTATGCGTGTGCAATGGCTTGCGCTCGCCGGGGCGAACACGCCAAACTGCGCCCGACGTCAGTCGGGTCAATTCCTCTCAAATCCTTGAGTGGCGGACCTAAGAAACATGGGAGGTTGTCATGCGCGGTCTTGCTTTGTTTGTTGCCGGCACTCTGGTCGGACTTGGCGTCACCGCCGTCGCGCAAAATCATTCGCCGAACCAGGGGGTCGTCGGGGTCAATCACGTGGCGCTCAGCGTTCCCGACCTCGATAAGGCCGTCGAGTACTACACCAAGACGATGGGATTTCCGGAAGCATTCCGCGTCACCAACCCGGCCGGACAAGTGCAGCTGGTCTACGTCCAGGTCAGCCAGAACACGTTCGTGGAGCTGTTGCCCGCGAACGCACAACGGCCGCCCGGCATCAACCATTTCGGCCTGCACGTCGACAACATGACGGCCGCAACGGCGATGTTCAAAGCACGAGGCGCCAGCGTCGGGGAGACGATCAACAGCAGCACCAAGGCTGTCCTCGCCAATATCACCGATCCGAACGGCGTTCGCATCGAATTAGCCGAACTGCCGCCGGAGTCGCTGCACCGCAAGGCGATGGAGAGCTGGCGGTAACCGACGGGAGCAGGTTGTGCAGGGCGGGCAAAGCGAAGCGGGCCCACGTTTCTCGGCCGTACGGTGCCAGCGTGGGCACGGCGCAAAGAGCGCCTTTGCCCCCCTCCGCAGCTTGCATTTCCGACGCGCTCCTGACGATGGCGCAAGCCCTCAATTCACGAGAACGACACGGCCGTTGGTGAGATCATAGACGGCGCCGACGACGCGGAGCTTGTTGTCGTCGACGGCCTTGCTCAGGATCGGCGTTGCCGCCTTCATCGCCGCGACGGTAAGGATGACGTTCTGTTTGATCGTATTGTCGAGATTGTTGCCGGGCTGATCGCGTGCCGCGTTGACGGCCGGCGTGAGAGCGGTAACGAGCGAAGGCAGGTGCCCCGGGAGAGTGGTGCCGCTCCCAATCGATTTGATCGCCGCATCGACCGCGCCGCAGGCCTGGTGACCGAGCACCAGGATGAACGGTGTGTTGAGTACCGAGACCGCGTATTCGAAGCTCGCAACGACATCATCATTGATCAGATTGCCGGCGACGCGACAGACGAACAGGTCGCCGCGCGCAGCATCGAATGCGTATTCGGGCGCGATCCGGGAGTCGGCGCAACTCAGTATGCCCGCATAGGGGTTTTGACCCGTGGTTAGGGCTTCGCGCTCGTGCTTGAAATCGTGGCGCTTGGAAACGCCGTCGACATAGCGCGCATTGCCTTTCATCAGGCGGGCGAGCGCGGCATCAGGAGAGAGGACATTCTCCGGTTTCGGCGGGGCTTTCGGTGGCGCCGCGAAGCTCGAAACGGTCGTCGCGAGGCCCAGGGCAGCGCCGCCCGCAAGCTTCAGGAAGCCGCGTCGCGGGAACGACGCCGTGGTGCCCCAAGACCCGGTGTCACAAAGATCGCACATATGAACCTCCCGTATTTAAACTGTTTTCGTGCGAGTGGAATCGCCCGCAGGATCGGCAAAGGCAAAGGTTCCGGCCCTTCGACCGGCCCGATGACAGGCTCCGCATGCCCACGCCGCTGGGTATTGTGGGCACGGCGCAAACAGCGCCCTCGCCGACCCTACACCAACTGCAACTCGGCTAATCATTGCAGCGCCGAACGTGGTGTCGGCGCGGTTACCGCGGCAGCACCAATTGTTGAACCGTGTTCGAGGTCCCGCCCTCCGGAGGCGGGTTGAAGACCGTTACCGCAACGGCGCGATCCCCGATGATCCCGACGTTCTGCACCGGCCCCGGCGCCCGGTAGGGGTTCGGCGTGGCGTGCGCGACCGCACTTGCCGGGAGATCGAATTCCAAATGCCGCGGGTCGCGGAAGGTCGTCTTGACCGAGATACCGTCGACCCGAACCAGGGACGTCATCAAGAATCCGCTTCCCTCCAACAAAACGTGAATGGACGGAGAGCCCTCCTTCACGCTGCTTGGCTCGATCGAACTAACCGCGGGCGCGAAGGTTGACGCCGCGAGCGCCGTGGCGGGCTTGAGAAGCGTGACAAATTCCGGATGGTAGACCCGTTCGACCCAGCGGCCGTTCTTCATCACCCGCTCGATCTTCTTGGTGTTGGAAATATCCACCAAAGGATCCGCACTCACCACGACGAGATCGGCAAAATTGCCGGGGCGGATCGAGCCTATCTTCGCCTGGCCGCGTGCGCCGTTCTTGCCTTCCAGCAATTCGGCCGGCCATGAGGTAGCCGCCTTCAGCGCTTGCATCGGCGTGAGGCCCGCCTCGACCAGTATCTCCATCTCGTGATGCTGGCTCAGGCCCGGCGTTCCCCCGGTGACCGTATCGGTACCGGCTTGTATCTTGCCTCCCGCCGCGACGAATTTCCGCGTCAGCTCGAGCACGTTTCGGAATCCGTCCTCGAACTGCTTGCGATCCGCCGCCGGCAGGCGGGCCACCCACGGCATGCTCTCGTAGCGCGAGGAATAGTTCTTGATCTGCCGTTGCCGCGCCAGAATGTTGTCGGTGATGTTCCTTGGAAAATACACCAGGTCGGGATTGCTCAGCGTGAGATAGTCTTCCAATTCTCGCTGCGCCGCGCGCCTGCTCATGCCGCCCCATTCGTAGTGCAGCGTCGGATTGAGGTAGGCGCCCCGCCGGACCGCATCCGCGATCATGCCGTCGAGCCTGTTCCAATCGGTCAGGGCGGTCGCCCAGGTCAGCATCTTGCCGTCCTGAAACGCACGCAGCTCCTGAGGCGACATGACGGCCTCTCCGAAGCCCCACGCATGCTCGATGATGTCCATGCCGCTGCGCAGTGAGCCGGGCGCGTCGTCGGTATGGCCGAACACCAGAAAGCCCGCCTTGTGGGCTTCATCGGCCGCGAACGCGTAGGCGCGAGCCATCCTGTCGTTGTATTGCGGGAACCACGCCAGATCAGGCTCATTCGCGAGCCAATTCCGTACCGCGAGCCGGATGTCCGCGTCCGAGGCACTATCGGAAAACACGAACCGGCCGCCGGTGTGGAAGAATCGCGGAAGATCGGCCGCGTCCTGGCTTTTGGCGCGTACCGCCTTGGGCGTGTCGCCCAGCGCCATCACGGACGTCACGCCGTGATTGACGCAAAGCTCGCCCATATATTCTTCCCAGTGCACGTGGGAATCGAACAATCCCGGAATAATAAATTTGCCGCCGAGATCGAGCACTTGCGCTCCCGCCGGCGCCGCGACGCCTGCGGGCAGCAGATCCCGAATGATGTTCCCCTCGATCAGGATGGAGCGATCCCGCAGAGGAGCGTCGGCGCGTCCATCAATAATTGTCGCGCCTCTGATAAGAAGCGTCGAAGGCGCCTGGGCCATGCTCGCTATCGGCGCGGCAAACGCGAGAATCGCGGTGACAAGAATGCCGAGGTAAATAGCTCGGGTGCGCATCTTGGACCTCCCCTGGAAACGCATGCCGTGATGGATCGAGCGTTCCCGATTGGCTTATTGGACCTTTGATCTGCCTGGGCGAGGAGATTATTGTATCGCTGCGGTCTTATCCAGCGATCCGAGTGGCAGGCTTTCCGCGTTGGCACGGGTTGGCCGCGGAGATTGGCGCGAGTTTGCTCGTCAGTTGATATTCAACGATTGTTCCCGTCAGCGCCGACCAAAACACGGGCGATTCCGGGGTGATAACGGAACCGGGCGGCACCATCATGACGAAACCGTCACACAATTGAGACGTGAAGCCGCAATGGTATCCGTCGCGATTCGACAATGGGACGCCATCGGCCGAGAAACGACGTTATGCGGGTTCTGATAGCGACTGACGCTTGGCATCCCCAGGTCAACGGGGTGGTCCGAACCTTGACGTCGCTGGCGCGGAGCGCCAAGAGCCTCGGCGTCGACATGGAGTTCCTTTCGCCCGACGGCTTTCCGACCCTCCCGATGCCGACTTATCCCGGGCTGCGGCTGGCGTTGCCGGGACGGCGGCAGATCGCCCGGCGTATCGACGAGGTGAGGCCCGACGCCATCCATATTGCCACCGAAGGGCCGATCGGCCACCGCACGCGCGCCTACTGCATCAAGCGCGGCTGGCCGTTCACGACGAGCTACACCACGCGCTTTCCCGAATACATCTCGGCCCGCCTGCCGATACCCGAACAATGGATCTACGCCGCGCTGCGCCGCTTCCACGCCGCGTCAGCCGTGACGATGGTGGCGACGCCGTCACTCATGCTGGAGCTGAGGCAGCGCGGATTTTCAAACCTCGGCATGTGGACCCGCGGCGTCGACACCGACCTGTTCAGGCCCGACCGCGCGATCGAGCTCGCGTTCCCGCGCCCCATATTCGTGTACGTCGGGCGCGTTGCGGTTGAGAAAAACCTCGACGCCTTCCTGTCACTTGACTTGCCTGGGACGAAAGTCATCATCGGTACGGGTCCCCAGGAGGCGGAACTGAAGCACCGGTTTCCAGATGCCAAGTTTCTTGGCCTGATCGAGAACGAGAACCTCGCGGCGCACGTCGCCGCGACCGACGTGTTCGTGTTTCCGAGCCGAACCGATACGTTCGGCGTTGTCCAGCTTGAGGCGCTCGCCAGCGGGGTTCCGATCGCCGCTTTCCCGGTCACAGGTCCGAAGGACGTGATCGGCGATAATCCGGTCGGGGTGCTGAGCGATAATCTGGGTGCGGCGTGTCTTGCAGCACTGCGCGTCTCGCGGCAGGCCTGCCGCGCCTTCGCGCTCAACTGCTCGTGGGACAACAGCGCGCGCCAATTCATCGGCCATCTGCAAAACGTAGGGCATTCGCGCAGCACTGCGTCGTCGGCCGTTACGACAGCGCCGTACCGACAGTGGAAAGGCACGCCGCCTCCAGCGTGGCGGGGAAGTGCAGGAAGGAGCGATTCATGACCGACTTGTCGCGCAATACACTCGACAAGGAAACCGTCACAAAGGCCTATGCGCGATGGGCGCCGGTCTATGATCTGGTGTTTGGCGCGGTGTTCGAGCGCGGTCGCCAGGCTGCCATCCAGGCCGCCGAACGAATTGGGGGCCGGATTCTCGAAGTTGGCGTCGGCACCGGCATATCGTTGCCCGACTATTCCCGCTCCAATCGGATTAGCGGCGTGGATATTTCCGAACCGATGTTGCAGAAGGCCCGCGAGCGCGTCACCGAGCTCGGGCTGACCAATGTCGAGGGGCTCTGGGTCATGGATGCCGAGCATCTCGACTTCCCCGACGCATCGTTCGATGTCGTCGTGGCGCAATACGTCATCACGACCGTGCCCAACCCCGAGGCGACCCTCGACGAATTCGCCCGCGTGCTCAAACCGGGCGGCGAGATCGTGCTGGTGAGCCGCGTCGGCGCGGAAGCCGGATTGCGGCGCGCGCTCGAAAAATGGTTCGCACCGGCGGCCCGAAAGCTCGGCTGGCGCACCGAATTCTCCTGGCAGCGCTACGCGCTCTGGGCCGACGCCACCAAAGGGGTGCGGCTGGAGGAGCGGCGCGCGATGCCGCCGTTCGGCCATTTCGCGCTGATCCGCTTTGCCAAGTATGACGAAGCCGCGGCGAAGCCGGCGGACCAGCCGGGTATCCGCGTGGTGAGGTAATTCGCCCAAGCCGTCGCGATCAAACTACCGCGGACGCCGCCGCCTTATACCAACGGCCACAAGAGATGGCCTTGTCATTCCCCGCGCAGGGCGAGGAATCCGATAGCCCCCAACCTGGAGGTTCATTCGCGCGCGCGGGGGTTACTGGATCGCCCGGTCAAGCCGGGCGAAGACGCGGGATAGGTCGTCGGCCAAGGCCACTGGTTTTAGTTTCGTGCAGCTGTGGCGGCGATTTCTAGTGTCACAACGCGTTCATCGAATCGCCATACCAAGGCCGGATGTCCGCAGGACGGGGAGACATCATGACCGACTTCCTCGAGGCTCTGAGAGTGCAAAGATGGGATGATCATCGGTACTATCATCACAGCCGGATCAACCAAGCGCTCCACCTCGTCAGCGCCGCGAGCTTCCTGTTCGCCTACGTGATGGTATTCACCGACCCGGCCATCGCGGCCCTGGTCGGGTGGCTCCTCGCGATGACCAGCCGGCAGATCGGGCACTTTTTCTTCGAGCCACGGGATTACGACGTCGTCAACGACGCGAGCCACGAGTACAAGGAAGAGATCAAGGTCGGCTACAATCTGCGCCGCAAAGTGGTGCTGATGTCGATCTGGGCGCTGTCACCGCTGCCGCTCTATTTCGACCCGACCTATTTCGGCGTGTTTACGCCCCACGCCGGCGCCGCCGAGTTCGTGCGGCACGTCGCGCAGATCTGGCTCGTGGTCGGGGCCGGCGGATTGTTGTTCCGCACCGTGCAGCTCTTCTTCCTCAAGGACATCCAGACCGGGCTCGTCTGGGCGACGAAAATCGTCACCGACCCGTTCCACGACATCAAGCTCTACCACCGCGCCCCGCTTTACCTGATGCGCGGCGAACTGGTCGATCCCCACGTCGGCGCCGACTGGTACGACGAGGACGCCGAAGAGGCCCCGCGGGCGGGATAGAGTGGATTTAGCTTGTGAACGTCGTCGCTGGGCAGAAGCGGGTCGAAGACGCGCGTGAACGCGCTTTACTCCCGGCGACCCCGACGAGGACGGCACGGTGTCTTTCTGATCAAGATGGCCGGGACAAGCCCGGCCATGACGTATCGAGAGGTGCAGCTTAACTGGTTGGCTCTGGTGGATTGATCAAACGTCCGTGCCAAAGATTGTCATCGCCTGGCTTGCTCGGATGATCCAGTGATCACCAGCGCTTCCAATTGGGAGTACGGCGTTATTCAGCCGCAAGGCCGGTGGTCACTGGATGCCCGCTTTCGCGGGCATGACGTTGCCGGTTATGATCGCACTATCGCGAGCGGAGGGTTGTTCGGGCGACGACGAGTTTCCCGCCGCTGGCTCCCAGATGACTGCGCAGCGCCGGGAAACGTTGCGCGATCATCTCCATGACGAGGCGGCGCTTGATCGACTTGCTGGTGACCGTCGGATCGCTCCACCACCAGCCATCACGGTCCATCGCCTTGGCGGCGGCAACGAAACGATCCGCCACGGCCTCGAATTCGCTATCGGTATAATCGGCGCTGAAGATCATGCGCCCGGTGCCGATCCAGCTGAGCGCCAGGCCTTCGGCACGCAGGTAGTATTGCAGCATCCAGTTGTAGCGCGCGGGCTTGGTGTAGCAGACGGTCCAGATCGAGCCCATGTTGGCGACCTGCACCGGAAGCGACGCGTCCTGCAAGCGCTTGTTCAATCGCTCGGCCCTGTCGTCCCAATGCTGGTCGAGGTCGCGATAAAGCTCGGCCATCTGCGGCGTCTCCAACAGTTGCAGGAACTCGTTCATCGCGCCCATCACGACAGGATGGGAATTGAAAGTGCCCCGGGCGAAGCAGATGTCGGCCGGCCGGTCGTCGCGAAACCGCTTCATGAATTCCCTGCGGCCGCACACGACACCGATCGGAAACCCGCCGCCGACAGTCTTGCCATAGGTCACGAGGTCGGCCTTGACACCAAAGTACTCCTGCGCGCCGCCGCGGGCGAGACGAAAACCGACAAAGACCTCGTCGAAGATCAGCGCGATCCCGCGCTCTGTGCATACCGCCCGCAAGCGCTTGAGCCAATCGCCGTATGCTTCCTTGTCGAACGAGGCGCGCCGCACGCCATCAATCAGCGAGGCGTCCGACGGCGCGGCTCCGTTCGGGTGGAGCGCCTGCAAAGGATTGACGAGGACGCAGGCGATGTTGCGTCGGGTCCGCAGCACCCGCAGCGCGGCCTCCGACATGTCCTCGAGCGTATAGGTCTCCCGCGCCGGCACCGGATTGCCGATGCCCGGCTGCACATCGCCCCACCAGCCGTGATAGGCGCCGCAAAAGCGCACCAGGTGCGAGCGCTTGGTGTGGTAACGCGCAAGCCGCACCGCCTGCATCACCGCCTCGGTGCCCGACATGTGGAACGATACTTCGTCGAACCCGGAAATCGCGAGCAGACGCTTGACGTTGTCGGCGATCACCGGGTGATAGGGGCCCAGCACCGGCCCGAGTTCGCGCACCCGCGCGAGGCCGCGCTCCATCGTCCCCTTGTAGCAGTCGTAGCCGAGGAGATTGATGCCATACGAGCCGGTAAGGTCGTAAAAACGATTGCCGTCAAGGTCGGTGACCGTCACGCCTTCGGTCGATTGCACGAAGGTTCCGATCTTGAGGTGCCGGCCCACGAAGCGGCTATATTGGAACGGCACCCGATAGGTTTCGGTGAACTGAAGGTCGGAGATGGAGTCGATCACCTCGGCGGTGCGCCGGTTGGTTTCGCGGAAGCGCGATTCATAAAGATCGGAAAGCCGCATGAAGCCGTCGCGGCGGCGCGCCGCGATCTCGGCCGGGGCGCCGTCGGAGCAGAAGAAGCGGCTTTCGTCGTATTCGTAGAACGGCACCAGGGAGGCAATTCGCTTCGCCATCCGCACGTGGCCGGCGAGCGAGGCGTGCTTCGCCTTGGACAACTGGAGACGCCGCCTCAACGTTACCACCGACGTCGCGAGCGCGGTCGCGCCAAGCCCATAGAATGCCAGTGCGGTTGCGCCGATCTCCATCCTGCCGGGGTCTAACTGCGAGAGTTTACGGAATCATGACGCTGCGGTCGCATTTTATGTCTCTGTTCCAGCAGGAGGATCTCAACTTCCTGCTGACCAACCGGATCCCGCGCCGGCTCGCCACGCAGTTCGTCGGCTGGTTCAGCAAGATCGAGCAGCCGGTGATTCGCGACCTGTCGATCGGCCTGTGGCGGTTCTTTTCCGGCCTCGATCTCGGCGAAGCGAAGAAATCGCAGTTCCGCAGCATGCATGACTGCTTCATCCGCGAACTCAAGGACGGCGCGCGCCCGATCGATCGCGACCCGAACATTCTCGTGAGCCCGTGCGACGCGATCGTCGGCGCGTGCGGCGCCGTCGCCGGCACCACGCTCTATCAGATCAAGGGCTTTACCTACGCGCTGGACGATCTCATGGGCGACCGCGCCATGGTCGAAGCAAACCGGGACGCCCGCTATGTGACGCTGCGGCTGATGTCGAGCATGTATCACCGGTTTCACGCGCCACATGACTGCCGGGTCGAGCAAGTGACCTACATCTCCGGCGACACCTGGAACGTCAATCCGATTGCGCTGCGGCGGGTCGAAAAGCTGTTCTGCAAGAACGAGCGCGTCCTGTTGAAAACGACGCTCACCGCCACCGGTCATCGCCGTGACCCTGGTGCCGGTGGCGGCGATCCTCGTCGCCAGCATTCGGTTGCATTTCCTCGATGTCCTGCTCAACCTTCGCCACCGCGGTCCCAACGTCATCCGGTGCGACGCGCACTTCGGAAAGGGCGACGAAATGGGATGGTTCGAGCACGGATCGACCATCATCGTGCTCGCCCCGAAGGAATTTTTGCTATGCGATACGATCAAGGAAGGCGCGAGAATCCGGATGGGCGAGCCGCTGATGCGGTTGCCGTAGCAATGTATGGCGGGTTCTCTTTAACCCGCCGTCTTGCCTGTTGCTCGGAACGGCGGGTTAAAGAGAACCCGCCCTACGAAATCCCCGCGTGGGCCGCAATCCGCTCGCTCTCGACCCACAGTGCCCGTGCGATCGCGTCGTCCTGGGCTTCCGCCGTCAGCGTTCCGCGCCGGCCCTCGTAGAAGAACTCGCCGCTGACCGTCGCGACGTCCGGCGACGACGCGAGCCAGACCAGCGTTTCCGCACCTTGCTCCGCCGATTTTGCGAACAGCCTCGCGAACCGGATGGCAACCGCGAGGAGCCCGCCGGACTGCGTGCCGAACCGCGTCGCCACAAAGCCCGGACTGAAGCTGTTTGCGGTGACGCCCTGCCCCGAGAGCTCGCGGGCCAACTCGCGCGTGAACAGGATGTTGCAAAGCTTCGAGGTGCCATACACGGCAAATGCCCGATAGGATTTGGCGGATTGCAGATCGTTGAAGTCGATGTGGCCCCTGCGGTGCGCGTTCGATGCGGTGTTGATGATCCGGGCCGGCGCGCCGGCGACGAGGCGTTCCCGCAAACCGGCAGTCAACACGAAATAGGACATGTGATTGAGAGCGAAAGTGCGCTCAAGACCTTCCGGCGTGACGGCCCGGCTGGAAAACACCGCGCCGGCATTGTTGATCAGCACGTCGATGCGCGGCTCCGCCGCCGCGATCTGGCCCGCGACGCGTTTGGTTTCCGCAAGGCTGGACAGGTCGGCATAGTGCACCACATGGGCGACGCCCGGCGTGGCCGCCTTCAGCGATCCAAGCATCGCCTCGCCAAGCGCGCGGTCGCGCGCAACAAGCACCAGCCGCGCTCCCAGCCCTGCCAGGCGCTCGGCTGCGACTTTGCCGATACCGGAGGTGGCCCCGGTCATGACGACGACTTTGCCCTGAATGGTCAACTCGCTGCTGTTCGGGAGGACGCTTACCGGAAGGTGGCACCGGTGACGATCGAAGTCGAGCCGGCGCGATCATTCATCAATGTATCCTGCCGGAATTGCGACCGACTGTGAGCGCCCTTTATGGCACGTCAAGTGACGTCGCTCCAATACATCGGGCTTGGGAATTTGACAAACCATAACTGGCCAGTTATCTCTTATTCATCACCATTGAGTTATCGATTTCCATGCGTACAGCGCCTGATGCAATCTTCAAGTCTCTTTCCGATCCCACGCGCCGTGCGCTCTTCGAGCGTCTGAGCCGTGATGGTGAACAAACCGTGCGGATGCTGACGGACAACTCCGGCGTGTCGCAGCCTGCGGTATCGAAACATCTGGGAATCCTCAAGCATGCCGGCCTGGTGCGTGCTCGACACCGGGGACGCCAGACGCATTACACGCGCCCAGCCGCGAGCCCTCGCACCGCTGGTGGATTGGATGAGTTACTACAGCCGCTTTTGGCACGATCGGTTTGACCGCCTCGAAGACCTACTCAAAAGGCAAGACTTGCTCAAAAGGCAAACTTGCTCAAAAGGATGGACCAATGACGACCACGCGTCACTTGTGATCGAAAAAGAACTGCCTCACCCGCCGGAAAAAGTCTGGCGCGCTCTCACGCAAGGCCCGCTGATCAAGGAGTGGCTGATGGACAACGACTTCCAGCCTGTCGTGGGCCACAGGTTTAATTTCCGCTCCACGCCCATGCCCAATTGGAACGGCGTAATCGATTCCGAAGTCCTGGTCGTCGAACCCAACAAAAAGCTGTCCTATAGCTGGAGCTCAATGGGGCTGGAGAGCGTCGTTGTCTGGACGTTGGTTGCGACAAGCGGCGGAACGCTCGTGCGCATGGAGCAGTCCGGCTTCCGTCCCGATCAAGAGGCCAACTATCAGGGCGCGAACTACGGCTGGCAGAAGTTCATCGGTAACCTGGAACGCGTTGTCGCGGGGCTATAAACGTCGGCATCGAAAGGGCTGGCGAAACGAAGGATCAGAGCGAACATGAAGCCGACAGGTCGTCCGGATGGCGAGGCTGCGTCAGCGAACATCACCAAGCGGATTCAGGAGCTGGCGGATTGGAGAGGAGAGACCCTCGCTCAGGTCCGCCAGCTCATCCACGATGCCGACCCGGACATCGAGGAGGAGTGGAAATGGCGGGGAGTTCCCGTCTGGTCCCATGACGGCATCGTCTGCACAGGGGAATCGTACAAGGAGGTCGTGAAGCTCACCTTCGCTCGCGGAGCCTCCCTCAAGGACCCGAAGAAGCTCTTCAATTCCAGCCTGGAAGGGAATACGCGGCGTGCGATCGACCTGCGCGAAGGGGAGAAGATCAACGAAGCTGCCTTCAGGCAACTCATCCGCGCCGCGGTCGCGGCCAACTCCGCAGCGCGCACTCAACGGGTAGCCAAGAAGAAGTAGGCCCGGCTCTCGGGAGTATGCCGTACCAACGGCCTTTCGCAAAAGCGCAAAAGAAGGGGAGTTTTGGGACGTCGGCCGGAGCCGGCAGATCCGTCCCACGAGGGTCATCCTAACCCGGGCATCGTTATTCGCGCCGAGGCGGCTGGCCCATCCGAACGACCTCGCAGGCGACGGCAAGTCATCGACGCCCCCTTGAATCCTTTGAAATCTTTCAAAAATGATACGCCATTTCGCGGTTTGACGACCGCCAACTTCGCAAGACTCCGCCTGGCCCCAAGGCCGCAACCCATTAACACTGAAAGTGCTTTTTTCACCGAAGGCTTGCGGGCTCGAATACCGCAATGTCATAGTACTTTAACGCAAAGATTTGGCGCACAGGGTGCATGTGGAGATTGGGTCATGGTTGCGACAACATCGAATTCCGGCGCGGAGCCGGTAGACGCCGGAACGGACGCGCAAACCGGGAACGGTCCGATCGGTGGCGGCGACACGGTGGGCGTGGACAAGATCCGCGACCTGCTGTTCGGCAATCAAATGCAGGACTATGACCGCCGCTTCTCCAAGCTCGAGGAGCGGTTTCTCCAGCGCTTCAAGGACATCGAGTCCGAGACGGCGCGCAATCTCAGCGCCTTCGAGTCGAACGCGAAGAAGCAGGTGGAGTCGCTCGCGAGCCAGCTGCGCGAAGAGAAAGACCTGCGCGCCGATGCCGACAAGGAGATCGAGCGGACGCTGCGCGAGCAAAATCAGGGTTGGAAAAGCGCCTTCGCTCGATGTCGGACCAATTGAGCCAGCTCGAGCGCGACATGGCCGACCGCCTGACCCAGGAGGCGCAGTCGCTGCGCGAGGAAATCAAGCGCAAGAACGAGGACATTCAGCAGACGATCGAGAAGATGTTCGCCGAACTGAGCAACGTCAAAACCGATCGGAACCTGCTCGCCGGGCTGTTCGTCGAGGTCGCCAAGTGCCTGAACCAGGACATCGGACGCGAAGGGCGTCGGCAAGGGCGGCGCCGAGCCGATCGCGCGGTTGGCCGCCGAGCTGATCCGTCCGTCCAGGTGAGCACGTCCCCCGCCATGCTCGATTGGCTGCTTCGCCCCGCCTGCGGGCGATAGCGGGATCGATCGGCAAGGCGCTGGCGGGCCTGCTGCTCGAGCTCGCGCGCAGCTTGAAGCCCGAGCTCCGAGCAGAGCCGACCGGCGTGCTCGCCGGCCGATCCGCGGCTCGAACAGCTGCGCACGTTGCTGGTCGGCCAAGAGATCGAAGTGCTGTCGCGATTGAGCGAGGTGGTGGAGGATCCCGAGCAGCTCGCGGCGGCGGTCGGGCGCGTTCTGCCGACCGCGATCGCCCAGGCGACGAGCGATGCGCGGCTGGGGCAGGTGTTGGCGCCCGCTCTGGAAAAGGCCACGCGAGAGCTCGATCCGCAACAATCCGCAGACGCTCGTCAACATCCTTTATCCGCTGATCGTCCCGGCGATCCGCAAGTCGATCGGCGAGACGATCGACGAGACCTTCCAGTCGCTCAATGAGTCGCTGAAGCACAGCCTCACCTGGCGCGGGCTGCGATGGCGCTGGGAAGCCTGGCGAACCGGAACAGTCCTTCGCCGAGGTCGTGCTCAAGCACACGCTCGTCTACCAGGTCGAGCACGTCTTCCTGATCCACCGTCACACCGGGCTGCTGATCTCCCATGTCGCGGCCGAGAATGCGGCGAGCCAGGATCCGCAGCTGGTCTCGTCGATGCTGGTCGCGATCCAGGATTTCGTGCGGGATTCGTTCAGCGGCGCCGAGCAGCAGGGGCTCGACACGTTGCGGCTGGGCGAACTCCGGCTGTGGTCCGAGCCGGGCCCGTTCGCGACGCTGGTCGCGGTGATCCGCGGCAATCCGCCGGAGGGGCTGCACGAGACGCTGCGCGACGTGTTGTCGCGCATCCACGCCGAGCGCCACCACGCGCTGGAGAGCTTCGACGGCGACAGCTCGGGCTTTGCCGATGTCGAGGCCGAACTGAGAGAATGCGTGGCGCTCAAGCAGCAGGCGCCGCCGCGTTCCGGCACCGGCTTCCCCGTCTGATCCGCCTCGCCGTGGCTGGTGGTGGTGCTGGTGTTCGCCGGATCTGGGGCTTGCGGTGGTGGCAGGATGCGCGGCAATGGGACGGCTATCATCGCCCAGCTTCGGACGCAGCCCGGCATCGTGGTCACCGATTCCGGGCGACGCGACGGCAAATACCAGCTCGCCGGCTTGCGCGATCCGCTCGCTGCCAACCCGGACTTCATGCATGAGCGAAGCCGGGATTGATCCGGAGCAGGTCGACATCCATTGGACGCCTTATCAGGCGACTCGAACCGCAATTCATGCTGCAGCGGCTGAAGGCGTCACTCGAGCCGCCGCCAGGCGTCACCCTCGCGGTCGACGGCAACCGCATCGTGGCAAAGGGATCGGCGATGCCCGCTTGGCTAGAGCGCGCGCGCAGTGCCGGCAGGATGCTGCCGCTCGGCACGCTGACGCTCGATCTCTCCGGCGTGCGCAATGCCGATGAGGACGATCAGAAAATGTGGGCCGGCTATGTCGCGCGGCTGCGAGGCGCAGCCCGGCATCGTGGTCACCGATCAGGCGCGGGCGCGACGGCAAATTCCAAGTCGCCGGCCTGCGCGATCCGCTCGCGGTCGACCCGCGCTCGCTTGCTAACGCGAGGCCGGGATCGATCCGGCGCGCGTCGACTCCCGCTGGGCGCCCTATCAGGCGCTCGATCCGCAGTTCGTGCTGAAGCGGCTGCAGGAATCGCTCGATCCGCCGCCGAGCGTGACCCTCGCGGTCGACGGCGACCGCATCGTGGCGCGGGGATCGGCGCAACGTCCCGCTGGCTCGAACGCGCGCGCATCGCCTGGCTCGGACGCTGCCGGCGGGGACTCCCGGCCTCGATCTTTCCGAGGTGCAGAACGTCGACAATGATGGCGATCACCAAGCTGCGACAAGGGATAGCCAAGGTACGCGACGAGTTGCAGTCGCAAAGCATCCATTTCGAAGTCAACGCAGCCGCTGCCGGCGGCCGGGCAGGACGCGATCCTCGATCAGGTGGCCGGCGAATTGAAAGAACTCGCGACGTTGTCGTTGCCCGAATTGCGCGTGACCAGCAAGGTGACGGTGACCGGGCATGCCGACGCGGCCGGCGAGGGTACGTTCAACCTGTCGCTCAGCCTGGCGCGGGCCGAAGCGGTCCGCGCGCTCCTGAAGAAGCGCGGCGTCGATCCGGATCTGCTCGCGGTGCGCGGCGCCGGTCCGCTGGAGCCGGCTGGAGCCGGAGAGACTCCGAGGCCGTGCGCGCTCGGCCAACCGCCGGGTCTCGTTCACCGTCGGGATCGAGGAACAGCAATGACCGCCACGCTGCAAAAGAAGATCTGCATGCTCGGCGGCTTCTCGGTGGGCAAGACCAGCCTGGTCAAGCGCTATGTCCAGAGCGTCTTCTCCGAAACCTATCTCACCACGGTCGGCGTCAAGATCGACAAGAAGACCGTCGACCTCGCCGATCAGGATCGTGACCCTGATCCTGTGGGACCTTGCGGGCGAGGACGATATTTCCTCGCTGCGCATGAGCTATCTGCGCGGCTCCGCCGGATACGTGCTGGTGGCCGACGGGACGCGCCACTCGACACTCGACGTCGCGCTTTCGCTGCGCCAGCGCGTCGAAGCGGATTACGGTGCGCTGCCGTTCGTGCTGCTGCTCAACAAGAACGATCTCAAGGAGCAGTGGGCGATCCCGGACGCCGAGATCGCGGAGCTGCGGCAGGGCGGCTGGTGGGTGCAGTCGAGCAGCGCGCGAACCGGCGAAGGTGTCGAGGACGCCTTCAAGGACCTCGCCATCCGCGTCTCGCGCTGAGCCGTGGACGGCCTCCACCGCGAGCCTCGCCGAGCGCCTGCAGGCGCTGACCTATAGCGAGCGGGCGGTCGCCTATCTTCAGATCGATGGCGCGCTCACCCTGGTCGGCGCCGGCGGGCATCTCGAGAATTACGGACTCGCGGACGTTGCATCTGGGGGAGCCGGCCGTCGAGCAGGCGTTCTTCCTCGAAGGGCTCCTGCCGCTGATCGAGACGCCCTATTTCGTTCCGTCGGTCGAGTTGGCCAGCGGCCGCGCCGCCGATCTCCATTTCCATCTCGACCGCGATACCACCTGGGTCTTGCTGCTCGACGTCACGGCCAAGCGCGACGCGGCCCGCCGCGTGCAGCAGAAAGCCTATGAAATGACGCTGCTGCAGGAGAAGGAGGCGCTGCTCAATCGGCGCCTGGAGGCGGCCAATGCGGCGCTCCTTGCGGCACAGCGCGAAATCGAAGCGGCGCGCGATGCGGCGCGCGAGGAGTTGCTGCGCAAGCAGATCGAACTGACGGAGGCGCGCACGCTTCAGCTCGCGCTGGCGCCCCCACCCTTTCAGGGCGTGGTTGGCGGACGCGCGCTCTCGGTCGAGGTCGTTCTCGAACCCGCAAAGGAGGTCGGCGGCGATCTGGTCGATCACTTCTGCATCGACGACGATCTCCTGGTCCTTGTGCTCGGGGATGTCTCGGGAAAAGGCGCCGGGGCGGCGCTGATGATGGCGAGAACCCATGCCTTGTTCAGAGGCATCGCCGCGCGTCCGGACGCCGCACGCCTGTTCCGGGCACCCGAGGAGGCCGTGCGTCTTGTCAACGCCACGCTGTCGGCGGGCAATTCGAGCTGCATGTTCGTCACCATGCTGATCGCCGCCTTCGACGGAACGACGGGCCGGCTGACATACGTGCGGGCCGGCCACGTGCCGCCGTTCCTGCGCCGCGCCGACGGCACCGTCGAGAAGCTCGAGACCGCCGGTGGGCTGCCGCTCGGCCTGATGGAGGACGCCGTTCACAAGACAGCCTCCGTGGACCTCGGCCTCGGAGACGAGTTCCTCATCCTCACCGACGGCGTCACGGAAGCAACCAACCCCGCGCTTGAGCTCTTCGGCGAGCCGCGGGTGGAAGAATTGGCCGGCCGTCGCGATGCGGACGGGCCGGGCCTCCTGCATCAGTTGCTGCGGGAGGTGAAGGTGTTCGAAGCCGGCAGCCCGCAATCGGACGACATCGCGGCGATCCTGTTGAAGGTGGGGAGCGGCGCGCCGGGCGCGCCTTGAGAGCATGCCTTCACCCAAGCCGCAATTTTCGGCCCGTCATACCTTCGCTTGTCGCACGAGCGAGCTTTGCTCCTCCAGAACGCACTTGTCGTTCCGGGGCGCCGTGAAACGGCGAGCCCGGAACCCATAACCCCGATTTTCTCTGCAAAATTGCTGAACGTGGTCATGGATTCCGAGCCCGCGCGAAGCTGCGCGTCCCGGAATGACCGCGCCCAGTTGATCTACGTCGTCAAAGCAAATCGGATCGCTATTCGTCTCCGCAATTAGCAACGTCGGGCGCGGAATGGCCGCCTTGCATCGCGACAGCCCCTGCCCCCACCCTCACTTCCTCGTCTGCTTGAAGTACCGCAGATCGGGCGGCTCCTGGCCCTTGCGGGCCGGCATCAGCATGCCGTCGCCGCTGAGGAAATAATTGTCCTTGCCGACGACGACCTGGTTGTTGCCCTCCGAGCAATTGAACTCCCACCATTCCGGACGCGGATTGGAATCGAGCACGTATTTCTTGTCGACGGTCCAGGGCCGCGTCAGGGCGTGGTCAATCACCGTGAGTTCGTCGTGCAGGATTTTAGGATCGGCCTTGTCGCGGTGGATCCGCTCCTTGAAGATGGACTCATTGTCGAAGGCCAGCGGCAGGCCGGAGGCGTCGTAGGCGCGGGGACCCTTGAACGGCCCGCGCGTTTCCACTTCGAGCACGTCGTAACGGCCGTCGCCGTCCTCGTCGATCCATTTCCCGATCGAATACCCCTGGTAGGTCGGCTGCGTGGCCTCAGGCCAGTCGCGTCCGTCGGTGAAAATGCGACGGTAATGATCGTTGGCACCGATCAGCACATAGGTGGTGTCCGGCGTGATGACGAATTCCAGCGGGCGGAACGCGATCATCATGAGCGGCATACCGGCGTTGAGGCACATGGCGGTCGGGAAATTGCCCAGTCCGCCGTTGGCCTGGTCCGCCATGCTGTCCTCCAAGACCTTCTTGTATTCCGCGGTCAGCGGGGCCTGCTGTCCGAATCCCCACGGCTTGGTCTGGTCATGGGAGGGCTGGCCGCCGACCCCAGGAACCACGAACCGCGCCCACGCGCCGCGCCAATCCGGATACTTGCCATCCTCGGCCGCCTGAGCGCCGCCGATCGTCATCGTCAGCGCGGCGGCGAGTGCGAGCGCACCCCATCGGTCCACCATGATTATCCTCCCGCATTTTGGACGCTTGCTTGATCGCTGTCCGCGATTTCTTGCAGCCACGAGGGTACTCCGCCGGCACCGGGCGCGGAAGGGAGTTCAACCCTCAATCCCAGCTCGGCGAACCCGACCAATCGACCACCCGGCCCGCCGGGTGGGCGAGCTTGCGGACCTCGTCCATCTCGGCGCCGTCGAGGGTGAAATCGAAGATCGCCATGTTCTCCTCCAGCCGCTCGCGCTTGGAGGTACGCGGGATCACGATCGCGCCTTCCTGGATGAGGAAGCGCAGCGAGACCTGCCCGGCCGTCTTGCGGTGATGCAACCCGATGAGCCGCAGGGTTTTGTCGTCCGCCGCGCGGCCACGCGCGATCGGGCTGTAGGCGGTGACCGCGAGGCCGTGACTGCGCGTCGCCGCCACCACTTTCGACTGGTCGAGATAGGGATGCCATTCGATCTGGTTGACGACCAGCGGCTCGGTCGCCAGCGCCGCCGCCTGTTCGATCAACGGCACCGTGAAATTGGAGATGCCGATGTGCCGGGCGAAGCCCGCCTGCTTCATCCGGCACATCGCGCCGAGCGTCTCCGCCAGCGGAATGCGCGGATTGGGCCAGTGGATCAGCAGCAGATCGACGTCGGAGAGGCGCAGGCGCACCAGGCATTCCTTGGTGGCGCGCTCGAATTCGCCGGGCGCGAGATGGTCCTGCCATATCTTAGTGGTGATGAAGACATCGTCGCGCCGCACCCCGGAGGCGCGCAGGCCTTCGCCGACCTCGCGCTCATTGTTGTACATCTCGGCAGTGTCGATGTGGCGATAGCCGAGGCGCAGCGCCTGCTCGACCACCCTGGCGCAGGTGCGGCCGCGCAGGTCCCAGGTGCCGAGGCCGATCGCCGGGATGCGCGCGCCGTTCGCCTCGATGACCGGTACCGCCATGGTTGCTCCAACGCTGGGCTGGTGGGGACGCGGCCCAGCCCGTGCGTCCCGATGGCCGTCTCCCCGAAGTCGGGGAGACTCTGCTCACTTCTTCGGTTGGAAATACTTCTGCAGATATTTTGGGTCCGGCGGCGGCTGGTTCTTTTGGATCGGCATCAGGTAGCCTTCGCTGTCGGCGAGATAAAGCTCGCCGCCGATCGTGATCCAGCGGTTGTCCTCTGTGCACGGATATTCCTCGTAGATCGGTTCGAGATCGCGGCGATAGAAGCGCGACACCGTCCAGGGCCGTGTCAGGGCGTGATCGTAGGTGGTGATCTCGTTGCGCAGGATGTTGGGGTCGGCCTTGTCGAGGTAGAGCTTCTCCTTGACTACCGTCTCGTTGTCGGCGTGCACCGGGATGCCGGTGGAGTCGAACAGGCGCGGCCCGCGCATGTTGCGGGTCTCGACCTCGAGGGTGTCGTAGGTGCCGTCGCCGTCGGTATCGGACCACTTGCCGATGGAGTAGCCGACGAACTGCGGATCGGATTCCTGCGGCCAAGCGCGGCCGTCGGTGTAGATGCGCCGGATCGGGCTCATCGACTCGAACAGCATGTAGGTGACCTTCGGCTTGACCACGATTTCCATCGGCTCGTAGAGGATCATCAGCCGCGGCATGCCGACCGGACCGCAGGTGCCCTTGATGTCGAACACGACCCCGGCCTTGCCCTTGGCGAGATTGGATTCGAACACCTTCTGGTACTCCGGCGTGAGCGGCGGCTGCTGTCCGGCGCCGCCGGGCTTGGTCGGATCCCACACGCCGACCGGGCTGCCGCGCTTCCACAGACCTTCCCAGTTCGGGAGCTTTTTGGCCTCGCCGGCGGCCTCGACGATGGTCTCGCTCCCCTTGGCGCCCGTCTTGGCATCCTCGGCCCGGGCGCCGGCGGCCTGCAGGCACAACAGCAGTGCCGCGAACCCGGCCGCAGCGATCAAACTTCGATGAAACATGGGTGTCCTCCCTGGGACGCGCAGCACCGAGCGGCGCGCCTCGCATCCAGGTGAAACCTAACCCGATTTCCGAGATCGCGGGAGAGAGAATTTCGGATGGGAATTCTCGACGCGTGAGCCGTTCAGGACGGATGGGGCGTCCGGCGCGGCGCCGTTGCCGGGCTCCTCGGACGCTGCATCCGGGCCGTCACATATCCGTCATCTAGCCGTCACGCCGGTCCGTCAAATTCGCGCCGCAAAATCAACCCGGGATTTACCATGACTGACATGACCGTGACGGGGGCGATTGGTTCGGCTGCGTCGCCGAAACCAAAGCTCGATCAACCCGTTAACCCATTGAGCTTGATCCTTTTCTTCGGGGTCCTTGCCGCCGGGTTCCTGTTCGTCGCCTATAGCCTTTACGTGGACGTGGATGCGTCCGGGACCAAGACCACGTCCCTTGCGCCCTACATGCTATTGTTCGTGGCCTTGGTGATCGCGCTCGGCTTCGAATTCGTCAACGGCTTCCATGACACCGCCAACGCGGTCGCGACCGTTATCTACACCCACGCCATGCCGGCGCCGATCGCCGTGGTGTGGTCCGGCTTTTTCAATTTCCTCGGCGTGCTCCTTTCGTCTGGATTGGTAGCGTTCGGCATCGTGTCGCTGTTGCCGGTGGAATTGATCCTTCAGGTCGGCAGTTCGGCCGGCTTCGCCATGGTGTTCGCGCTGCTCATCGCCGCGATCATCTGGAACCTCGGCACGTGGTGGCTGGGCCTTCCGGCATCGAGTTCACACACCATGATCGGCTCGATCATCGGGGTCGGCGTTGTCAACGCCCTCATGCACGGCCAGGACGGCACCTCCGGCGTCGACTGGAGCAAGGCGACCGAGATCGGCGAGGCGCTTCTGGTCTCTCCCGTGTTCGGGTTCGGCTGCGCGGCGGTGTTGTTCCTCGCGATGCGCTTCGTCATTCGCAACCCGGCGCTCTATTCCGAGCCCAAGGGCAACGAACCGCCGCCGTGGTGGATCCGCGGCCTGCTGATCCTGACCTGCACCGGCGTCAGCTTTGCCCACGGCTCCAATGACGGCCAGAAGGGCATGGGCCTCATCATGCTGATTCTGATCGGTACGGTGCCGACCGCCTATGCGCTCAACCGCTCCATGCCGGCGAGCCAGATGGCCGAGTTCCGCACTGCCTCCGTCGCGGCGGCTGACGTGATCGCGAGCAAAGGCGAGGGCTTCAACGTGCTCGGCGATCCGCGCCCGGCGGTGACGGAGTATGTGGCGCATCACAAACTTACGGGCGGGACCTATCCGTCCCTCTCCGTGCTGGTGAAAGATATCAGCGAGCAGGTCGAGCAATACGGCACGTTGTCGAAGGTGCCGGCTGCTGTGGTCGGCAATACCCGCAACGACATGTATCTCGTATCGGAGGCGATCCGGTTCCTGATGAAGGACAAGGAGAACGACCTCACCGCCAGCGATGGCGCCGCGCTGACGACCTACAAGAAGTCGCTCGACAACGCGACCAAGTTCATCCCGACCTGGGTGAAGATCGCGGTCGCCCTCGCGCTCGGCCTCGGGACCATGATCGGCTGGAAGCGCATCGTCGTGACAGTCGGCGAGAAAATCGGCAAGACGCATCTGAGCTACGGCCAGGGCGCCGCGGCCGAAATGGTCGCGGCCGCCACCATCGCGGCGGCCGACGTGTACGGCTTGCCGGTGTCGACGACCCACGTGCTGTCCTCAGGCATCGCCGGCACCATGGCGGCGAACGGCTCCGGTCTGCAATGGTCGACTGTGCGCAACATCGCACTGAGCTGGGTGCTGACGCTTCCGGTCGCCATGATGCTGTCGGGAACGCTGTACTGGGCCTTTAGCCAGGTTTTCTAGGGGCCGCTAAATGTCGCCGGCGTCTCGCTCCCATTTGGAGAGATCGCGAGAGCGGGCAGTGCGTTTGGAACACTCTTCGTCCGGTTACACTCAGTTGTCATGAACCCCGAATAGCACAATAAACATGCGGCAGGACCGGGCGCGGTCTTCGATCACCCGACAACCGACCGTGCGCGTCTGTATCGATGGAGAGACCCCGTGAAGCACATGCGAAATTTGCTGCCCGCAATTTTAGCGGCCGGCGCTTTTGTCGCCGCGTCAACCGGCAGCGTGTTGGCCATTGATATTTCGGGCGCCGGTGCGACGTTCCCGTTCCCGGTCTACGCCAAATGGGCGGGTGTTTACAAAAAAGAGGCCGGCGTCGGTCTCAACTATCAATCGATCGGATCCGACGGCGGCATCAAGCAGATCCAAGCCAAGACTATTTTGTTTGCCAGCACCGATGCGCCGTTGAGCGCGTCCGATCTCGACAAGAGCGGTCTTGCCCAGTTTCCCATTGTCATGGGTGGCATTGTCCCGGTGGTCAATCTTGAAGGCGTCGGCCCGGGGACGCTGGTCATCGATGGTCCTACGCTCGCCAAGATCTTCCTCGGCACGATCAAAACCTGGGACGATGCGGCCATCAAGGCGCTCAATCCCGATATCAAGCTGCCGAGCCAGCCGATCGCCGTGGTGCACCGTGCCGACGGCTCCGGCACCACCTTCAATTTCACCGATTATCTCTCGAAGGTCAGCCCGGTCTGGAAGTCAATTGCAGGCTCGGCGACCACCGTCAAATGGCCGGTCGGTGTCAGCGCCCGGGGAAATGACGGCGTTGCCCGCAACGTGGCACAAAACAAGGGTTCGATCGGCTACGTCGAATACACCTACGCAAAGCAGAACAAGCTTAGCTTTACCAAGATGATCAACAAGGACGGCAAGACCGTTGCGCCCTCCTCCGAAGCGTTCCAGGACGCCGCCGCCAACGCCGAATGGAGCTCGGTACCCGGCTTCGGTCTCGTGCTCAGCGACCAGGCGGGCGCTCAATCGTGGCCGATGACGGCCGCGACCTTCATCCTCATCCAAAAGCAGCCGAAAGACCCTGCGGCTGCCGGCGAGGCCCTGAAGTTTTTTGACTGGGCCTACACCAAGGGCAGCAAGATGGCCGAAGATCTCGATTTCGCCCCGATGCCGCCGGCCGTGGTTACCGCCATCGAGAACTCCTGGTCCAGCGATATCAAGGACCCGGGTGGAAAGCCGCTCTTCACAGTCACGCACTGAAGACGTCGCGGGTCCGTCGCAACGGCCGTCGCGTATAGGCGAGCGTTGATAGCGTCGACCGGCGTCGGCTACTTTTCGATCGCCTCGAATTCGGCATAGCTTGCCGTTCCGCCGTGGCCGCCGGCAATAAGCGCCGGCTTGATCCCGAGTTGCACGAGCTCGTCGTAAAGATTGACGGCGCCCGGCGTCTTTCGCTGATCGCGTGCCGGCGAATACATGTCCGTGACCCAAAGAAGATTATCGTTCACGACGTGGCCAACAAGCATTCCGAAGACGTGGGGATTGGCGATATTGTAAAGACGGATTTCGCCGCCATCGTCGTGTAATTCCATGTGCTCGACGACCTCGATGACATTCGCCGGCCTCAGATTTTTCCGCAGCTCATCCGGTACCACCGCGTGGTCCGCCTTGAAGACCCGTTCAAAAAAAGCCTTGTCGGGACTCGGAACGATAACCGTCGCGCCCTCCGCGACGAAAGTGCGCGCGCCACCGGCGTGGTCGGTGTGGTGGTGCGTAAGCACCAAATATTTAACCGGCTTGCCCGGGTATTTGGCTTTCGCGGCATCGATCGTGAACCGCGACTGCCATTCGTTGATGGGCGCATCGAAGACGACAATATAGTCCTTCATCGCAACGATGAGGCCGTTGTGGGATCCGCCGACGACTTGCTGGACGTTGGAAGACAGCTCCACGAGATTGAGACCACCGCCCGGCATGAAATTGACGGCGTCGCTGTCGGGAAAACGATTGAAATTCAGCCTTCGCAACACCCATTGATAGGGCACGGCAACGGTCGCGGGAGGCTTCGCACCCTTCGCTATTTCCTCGGGGAAGATGAACGTGTCCGCCGGGATCGAAGGGTTTGCGACGACATCCGTGTACGCCAGCTTGGCGATCCTGATGTTGTCCAGCGTGTAGGTCAGCGCCCGCGCCATCCGGACGCCGCCGACCGTCTGCCAATCGCCAAGGATCATGTCATAGTTGGAGTCACCGAGAATGGCGTCATCATCGAGGGTGCGGATTGCGGCCGGCAGATGCGTGGTCCGATCGAACAGGATCGTGAACGTCGTCCCGCCGTCGCGAAATGCAACGGCTGGCAAGGAGACCGTCGGGAAGAAGCCGCCGAGGCCGCCCTGAAATTCCCCGCCGCCAAGTTTCTGGTCCGGCAACGCGCTCAATTTCTGTGGCGCATCAAGCGCCTTGAGCAGCAGGATCGGCGAACTCCGTTCCAACTCGCGCAGGTGGGCCGCGACGCGTATTCCCGACATCGCCTGTTTGCCCTTGGGCGGCAGATCGGATTGGGTGATGACCAATTCGGTGCCGCCCACGTCGGCGTAGCCGCGTGTCGGCGTGACGATCTCACTATAAATGTCGCGGGTGACGGCGGGGAATTGGATTGCACGATCCCAATCGGTGCGGGCCGTCCCGTTTTCCAAATCCCACGTCATGGCGAAAATGGAATGATCTGTGAAGACGGGCGGACCGCCTGCGACGAATGACTCCTCCGGTTCCCAGTGCCTCACTTCGCCTTTGACGGCGATCCGTTTGAGGCTGCGCAACGCGTCGACGCCGCCCTCGGCTTCTACCGCTTGCTTGACGAGGTCAAGCGGCGACGGCACTTGCGCCAAGGCCCGCTGCAGCAACGCGCAAGTCAAAGCAAGGGCGATAGCGACGGCAGACTGGTTCACCTTGATCATTACTCGTTCCTTCGAAGTGCGGGACACGCCTGCGGTTAACGTCGCATGCGGATCAATCCTCCTGCACTTCGCGCAGGATAGATGCGGCAGTCAGAAGCTGCGGCAATATTACCGGTGGTTTGCGTTCACCGGCTCGTAACGGCTTTGGATAAAATAAATAGAGCGGCACCCCAGCCCGCCCGTTTGCTTCCAGTATCCGCGTAATGCCTGCGTCCTGACGGGTCCAATCGGCCCGGAGAGCCACGACCCCGCGGTTTGCGAACGCGCTGACCACGGCAGGGTCGGCGAGCGCGATCCGCTCATTCACCTTGCAGGTGATGCACCAGGCTGCGGTGAAGTCGATGAAGATGGGCTTACCTTCGGATCGAAGCATTTCGAAATCGGCTTGGCTGAACGGCTGCCACGCGATGCCCTCTCCCTGCGCGGCCTGCAACCCTTGCGACCGACCGGCGTTATCGCCGCCGTCGTCAACGAGGACGAGGAGCGCAAATGCGCCGACAGCGGCAAGCGTCGATAGTCCGAAGCCCCCGTAACGCCAGCGGCCCTCGCTCTGGCCCGCGGCGTCGTAAAGCCATGCGGCGAAAGCGATCAGCACCAGTCCAGTCAACGCAGCCGTGATGGCGGAAGCGCCCGCCAGTTCCGACAGTACGTACATGAGCCACACGGCGGTGGCGTAGACCGGGAAAGCAAGAATCTCCCTCAGCCGCACCATCCAGATGCCCGGCTTCGGAACGAGGCGGCGCGCACCCGGGCTGAACGCGACGAGCAGATAGGGCAAAGCCAGTCCCAATCCGATCGCTTCGAGGACCACAAGAGAGACGTACCAAGGCTGGGTGAACGCATAACCGATGGCGGCGGCCATGAACGGCGCCGTACATGGGGTTGCGACGAGCGTGGCCAGGGCGCCGGTGAAAAATGATCCGGCATAACCCTCCCGCAACGCCAGATCGGAGCCGACACCGGCCAGCCGATACCCGATCGCAAACACGCCGGAGAGATTGAGGCCGACCGCGAACAGCAAGTAGACCATGAGAGTGACGAAGACCGGCGATTGCAGTTGAAATCCCCAGCCGATCTCCGCCCCCGCGGTGCGAAGGCCGATGAGTGCGCCGCCGATCACAGCGAAACTGACCAGAACGCCCGCCGCATACGCGATTCCCTGAAGCCGCATCTCGCGTGGCGTCAATTCGGAGTGCTGCACCAGGGCGAGAACCTTGATGGACAATACGGGCAGCACGCACGGCATGAGGTTGAGGACAATCCCGCCCAACAGACCGAACAGTACCGCGACCATAAAGCCGAGACCCGGAACGGCGGCCGGCACCACTGCACCGAGCGGCGCGGAAATCGATATCGCACCCGGAATTCCGCCCGCCTGCGCGGCCAAATCCCGAAACACGAGAACGCCATTGAGCATTGCGGGCGGCGGATGTGTGGTGTCTCGCCGAAGCGTCAATACCAATCCCTGGGAATCGGCGACGACGGTCTGCGTCGCGCCGTCATCGATCACATCGGCATCCGCCGGAAAGAACATCACGTTTCGAAGCTGCGTCGCATCGCCGGTCGCAACACGAAGGGTAACTTCCGCGTTCGAGGAGGAAGCTGCCGTGGGGAAAGGATTGGATGTCGGGATGCGGGCGCTGGCCGATGCGAACGCATCGGTCCAGGTCGGATCAGGCTCGGACACAGTACCGACGGGAACCGAAATGCTGAGCTCCGCTTCCTCCGGAACGCATATCTCAGAGCACGCAAGCCAGTTTGCGTGAGCCGCGAGCACCACATTGGACCCCGGCCGCAGAGTGGCCGGGACATCGATTGTTATCGGCAGCAGGACGTCATGTGTGTAGCCGTAGCCCACCACCGGCCCGTAGGTGAAACGCTCGGGCGTTGGCCACGAGATCGGCCCGGCTTTGAGGTCCCCCGGCAACGACCAATCGATTGTCGTTGGCAGGCCGGACTCCCCGGGATTCGACCAGTAGGTGTGCCAGCCGGCTTGGATCTGTTGCCTGAGCGCCAAATGCAGCGCCCGGCCGGGAACGACGTTTCGCGTTTGACTGACCAGGCTCACCGCAACGTGTAGTCCCAGGTCTTGTAGTCCCAGGTCTTGGCTTGCCTGTGCGCCCGCACTCGTCACGGCCGCCATGACGGAAGCCGCCAAAACCATGATGCCGGCAATCGATGCCCGCACGGGGCGGCAATCGAGAATATGCATGCGACACCGGTTGGCGAAAATGGAGGTGAGAGGCCGCGCAGGCGGACCGGCGCAGCGTGCCCGTTACAGCTAAGCTTAAGCTCAGCTTCCTTTGCCGAGTCCGTCCAACGTGGAGATGACCGCTGTCACCGGCGGCCGAACCTTGAAGCTCTCTTCGTACAGCTTGGCTTTGATCACGCCCTTGTTGTCGAGAATGAAAATAATAGGCCGCGGCACGCCGTAGGCACGACTGCCGGTTGGATATTGCGGGTCGCGCAGCTTGTAGAGGTCGATCACCTCCGATTTCGGATCGGACAAAAACGTGAAGGCGATATGCCGCTTCGCCGTAAACGTCTGCAAGATCTCGGGGCTATCGTATGAAAGCGCGGCGATGTGATAGCCACGCTTCTCGATTTCGGCAGCGCCGCCATTCACGTCGATCAACTGCGCCTGGCAATAGGGACACCAATCGGCGGAACGAAAGAACATCAACACCAGACCGTTCTTGCCGGTCACGTCCGCAAGCGTACGAGGCTTGCCGGTCTGATCGAGGCGCGTGCCGATATCGGGCGCCGCGACGCCGACAGGCGGCCCCAGGTCTTCAGCCAAGGCCGTGGCCGAAAACGAACTCAGCGCCACCAACGCGACAGCGTAGGCAATGCGCCTCGCCGATGGGAATTTCGTAAGCATGTGTTTCCTCCTGCACGTACCAGGTTGTCATTTCACTCTACGGTCCACCACGATCACACTCACAAGAACTTCGATCACGCATCGAAGTGAAAATAATCCGTCACTGCCCATGCAGAATTTCACTGGCCTTGGGCCAAGGATCGGGCTGAAAGCCTGAGTACCCATCGATATCCGCCTGGGTCACCCAATTGTCGACGGCTGCGGCCAGCGCGAGCCTTGCCTTCACCGAGCACACCGAAGTTCTGCCGTGGTAAAGTTTAAGCACTGTGCCTCCCGCAGCCCGCGCCCCTGCCCGCTTCAGGTTCGCTTCCAAGAATTCATCGAATTTCCGGGCTCAGTCGTCATAACCGGGCGCTTTCCGAGCTAATCCATCGAAGGCATCGAGCATCCGCTCGCGCCACGCAAAAATGGGATCATCCGAAGTGAGCAACCGGAAACGGCTGATGCCGCGCGGCCACATGAAGCATCCGAGGAGTATGTAGTCGGCGTAGAGCGGCCGGCCGCCGGCGAGGTAGGGCAGCGCCGCCAGAACGGTCCGCACCGGTTCGAGGCTTTGGCGAAACGCAACCACCCTGGTGTCGCGATCGGCCGATACCTGCTCCAGCGGCATGCCAAACCGCTTCTCCCGGCTCTCGCGGAAATAGGGGCGATCCTTCTCGTGAAGATGCGCGTAGACGTCATTGACCAAGAGGCGAGCGAGCCCCGCGTTCACAACGGCATCGGCCCAGGAATTGATGAAAAACGTGAGGCGCCTCGCCTCCGCGCCACCGAATAATGAAGGCCGATCCGGGTAGGTGTCTTCGAGATATTCGGCGATAGCCCAGGAATCGGACACGATCTTATCGCCGTCCAGCAGGACCGGGACCTTACCTTGGCCGGACTTCGCAATGGCATCCTTCTCGGTGAAGCGCCACGCGATCGTTTCGACCGGAAGGCCCTTATGCGCAAGCGCCAGCCTGGTGCGCCAGCAATAGGGGCTGAACCGGCGGTCCGGTTCGGCGGCGGCGAGATCGAACATCTGTATAGTCACGGGTGCGCCTCGTCAGGTATTCACGAAAGGAGCGATCGTCGCGGCTTCTTCCTTGGATTGCGGGGCAAATCGAGGAGCGCGAGCGCCGGCCTCACCACGCCCTCCAGCAAGGGTCGGCTCGGATTCGCGCGGGCGAGCACCCGGACGCCGAGGAGGACCCCGAGCAAGAGCCGCGCTACATCTGCCGCGTCAATTCCCCGAGGCACCATTCGGTCGGCTTGAGCAACCTTGATACACCTTCGAAAGAACGCCTCGATCTCGCCGAGGCGGCCGGCGATGAGGGCTCCGAGTTCATGATCGTGGGGCGCAATTTCGAGCGCCGAGTTGACAAGGAAGCATCCCTTGCGCTGACGATCGTCGACCGAATGCTCGATGATCTCATCAAAAAACTGATGAATAGCCTGCACGGCCGGCAACGAATTTTCGAGACGGCGCAGCCGCAGTCGGGTCGTTTGATTGAGGTAATGTTCCAAGGCGCGCGCAAAGAGCGCCTGCTTGTCGCCGAACGCATTGTAGAGGCTGGGCGCCGAAAGCCCCGTCGACGCCGCAAGATCGCGCATCGAGGTCGCCTCGAAGCCACGCTGCCAGAAACATCCGATCACCGCTTCGAGGGTTATGTTTTCGTCAAACTCTCTCGGTCTCGCCATGTGTCCTCGACCAAAGATCGAAACAGTTCCGGGAGCACATGTGAATATCCCGACCGTTGACGTTATGAAACGATCGTTATAATTAGTCAATCACGCGAAGAGCTTTGCCCGCCGTGGCAATTTTGCTTGAAACATTTACAAGGAGACGTCCGTGGCCCTGGATCGCCGCTCCTTTGTCGCTGGCCTTGGTGTCGCTGGCTTCGGCGCTGCTCTCGCCTCCCGGTCGGCTCGGGCGCAGAATTTCAAGGCCCGGCAATATCATCCGCAACCGGCGACGAGCCACCTGCACATCTATCTCACCAAACTGTGGGACGCGGTGCGGATCGAAACCGGTGGGCGGCTCGATGTCACGGTTCACGCCCAGAACAACGGCCTCCCCATCGCGGACCCCGAGATTCTCAAGCTGATCCAGTCCGGCGAGCTCGAATTCTTCGTGCTCAACGGCAATATCCTGAGCCAAGCCCATCCGAGCGCCGACGTCCAGGGCATCCCGTTTGCTTTCAAAACCAGCGAGCAGGTGACATCGCTCATCGACGGTGAGCTTGGCGCTTTAATGCGGCGGGAGTTGATCGGCGCCGGCGTCTATCTCATCCCGTTTGGCGGCATGGAAAACGGCTTCAAGCAAATCACCTCGGTCGCCATGCCGATTCGCGTCGCCGCCGATCTCGAAGGCTTTCGCATGCGCACGCCAGGCGGCAAGCTGTTCATCGAATTCTACAAGGCACTCGGCGCCGAGCCGAGGATATTCGGCTTCAACAGGCTCTATCAGGCCCTGGCCGAACACCAGGTGGACGGGCAGGAAAATCCGCTCGTCATCGCCGAAGAGAACAAGCTTTACGAAGTCTGCCGCTATCTCTGCCTGACGAACCACCAGTGGGCCGGCTACAACATGATCGCCGGCAACACCTATTGGCAGCGATTGCCGCCCGACATCCAGGACATCGTCGCGCGCAATGCCAAGATATACGTGGCGCAGCAACGCACTTTTGTGCGCGCCGTCAACGCCGCGCTGGAGCAGACGCTTCGCAACCGCGGCATGATCGTCAATACGGTCGATGTCGACAGCTTCCGCAGGCGACTGATCGAAGCCCATTTCTACCGCGACTGGCGCCAATCGGTCGGCGAAAAGGCCTGGGCGTTGATGGAAGCCCAAGTCGGCAAAGTCGGATAGAGTCGGCAAAGTCGGATAGCGGCGGCGCGGCGCCTCCCGCCCGGATCTTCCTCACCGGGTCTTCTCGTAAATCTCGCGCCCGATCAGCATGCGGCGAATCTCGCTGGTGCCGGCGCCGATCTCGTAAAGCTTGGCGTCGCGCAGCAGCCGGCCAGCCGGAAAGTCGTTGATGTAACCATTGCCGCCCAGGCATTGGATGGTCTCGAGCGCCATCCAGGTCGCGCGCTCGGCGGCGTAGAGGATGGCGCCGGCAGCGTCCTCGCGGGTGACGCGGCCGTCGTCGCACGCGCGCGCCACCGCGTAAACATAGGCCTTGGCGGCATTCATCGAAACGTACATGTCGGCGAGCTTGGCCTGGATGAGCTGGAAGCGCCCGATCGGCTGGCCGAATTGCTGGCGATCGTGCACGTAGGGGACGACGAGGTCGAGGCACGCCTGCATGATGCCGAGCGGACCGCCCGCTAGCACCAGCCGCTCATAATCGAGGCCCGACATCAGCACGTTGACGCCGTTGCCGACGGCGCCGAGCACGTTCTCGGCCGGCACCGCGCAATCGGTGAACACGAGCTCGCTGGTGTCGGAGCCGCGCATGCCGAGCTTGTCGAGCTTCTGAGCCGGCGCGAATCCGGGAAATCCATTTTCGATGATGAAGGCCGTGATGCCGCGGGCGCCGGCGGTGCGGTCGGTCTTGGCATAGACCACCAGCGTGTCGGCGACCGGGCCATTGGTGATCCACATCTTGGAGCCGTTAAGGATGTAGCGATCGCCCTTGCGGTCGGCGCGGGTGCGCATCGAGACCACGTCCGAGCCGGCGTTGGGCTCCGACATGGCGAGCGCGCCGACGTGGGCGCCGGAGATCAGCTTGGGCAGATAGCGCTTCTTCTGCTCGGGGGTCCCGTTGCGCCGGAGCTGGTTGACGCAAAGGTTCGAATGGGCGCCGTACGACAGGCCGACTGCCGCCGAGGCGCGCGACACCTCCTCCATGGTGACGCAATGGGCGAGATACCCCATGCCGGCGCCGCCCAGCTCTTCTTCAACCGTGATGCCGAGCAGGCCGAGTTCGCCCATTTGCGGCCACAGGTCGCGCGGAAACGCGTTGCTGCGGTCGATCTCGGCGGCGCGCGGCGCGATCTTGTCGCGGGCAAATCCGCCGACGCTGTCGCGCAGCCGGTCGATGTCCTCGCCGAGCCCGAAATCAAAGCCCGTCCAAGCATTGGGGATCATGGGTCAGTCCATCCCGACGGTTGTCGCGTTTTACGTGGCCATGCCAAAGGACGCAAATGGGGTCGCAAATCGGCACCCGCGCTGCCGGCGAGTATTGCGGGCGCGGCGGCTCGCCTTGGGCGCCATGATCGACTACACGGTGCGGCGACCATGACCCGACACCTGATCCGCGCCCTTCGCCCCCTCCTCCTCGCCGCGATGCCGGCGCTGCTGGCGGCAATTCCGGTCGCCGCGGCGGCCCAGGACGCCAACGGCAGAGCTTGTCCCGGCAATCCGGATGCGCTCTCGACCTCCCGGGTCATCGCGGTCGGCGCCGCGACCACGCCGCGGGTCGGCCGCAAGCATTTCCCCGCCACCCTGCCGCTTGCCGACAAGGAGGTGGTGCTGACCTTCGATGACGGACCGTGGCCGGTCACCACGCCGGCCGTGCTCGACGCGCTGAAGCGCGAATGCGTGCGCGCTTCCTTTTTCCTGCTCGGAGAAAATGCCTTGGCGCATCCGGAACTGGCGCGGCGCGAGCTTGCCGAGGGCCACACCGTCGGCCATCACAGCTTCCACCACCCGCTGCTGGACCGCATGACCGGCGCCGCCGCGGAGGCCGAGATCGACCACGGCTTCGCGGCGGTCGAGACCGCGCTTTACGGCACGCCGGCGGCGCGGCCCAGGACGCCGTTCTTCCGCTTCCCGGGCTTCGCCTCCACGCCCGCCCTGCTCGACCGCCTGCAACAGCGGGGAATCATGGTCTTCGGGGCCGACTTTTGGGCGAGCGACTGGAACCCGATGACGCCCGACCAGGAGTTGCAATTGGTGCTCGGGCGGCTCGCCGAGAACTCATGGCGGTGTCGTGCTTTTTCATGATACAAAGCGCCAGACGGCGGCGATGTTGCCAGCCTTCCTGCGCGCCCTTAAGGCGGGGGGCTACCGGGTGGTTCACGTGGTTCCGGCCGCCCTCAAAGCCGGGCCATAGAAAAAAGACCACAAAATAACCATACGTTATCCACGGAAAATTAAACTTACTGGCTGGTTATTGCGACTTAGATCAGGGTGGGTGGTAGAAGCACCGGGCAGGCGGGTCCTTCGTTTGCAATCGACGCGGCCACCACGCGTATCTGGGGAAACTGGTTCGATGCGGGGTCTGACATTTGCCCTTTGTGGGCTGGCGCTCGGTGCGGCGACCGCGGTAAACGCGGCCGAATGCCCGGGCAATCCCAACGCGCTCGGAACCAGCCGCACCATCGTGGTGGACCCCACCGAGCACCCCCGGCTCGGCTCCATGCAGTATCGCGAGAGCCTGCCGCTGCGCGACCATGAGGTCGTCCTCACCTTCGACGACGGCCCGCTGCCGCCGCGCTCGGCCAAGATCCTCGAGATGCTCGACGCCGAATGCGTCAAGGCGACCTATTTCATGGTCGGCAAGATGGCGCGCGCCTATCCCGACATGGTGCGCCGCATCAAGGCTTCCGGACACACCATCGGCACCCACAGCTACAGCCATCCGTTCACCTTCAAAAGAATGTCGATCGACAAGGCGCAGTTCGAGATCAACGAGGGCATCGCCTCGGTCGCCTGGGCGCTCGGCGACGGCAGCCAGCCGGCGCCGTTCTTCCGCATCCCCGGCCTGCTGCGCGCCGACTATGTCGAGCATTACCTCGCCTCCCAGCATCTCCAGGTCTGGAGCGCCGATTTTCCGGCTGACGACTGGACCAAGATCAGCCCGGCCCAGGTCTATCAGCGGGCGATCCAGCGCATCGAGGCCAATCACAAGGGCATCTTGCTGCTGCACGACATCCAGCCGCGCACCGTGGAGGCCCTGCCCTTCATCCTGCAAGACCTCAAGCGCCGCGGTTTCCACATCGTCCACGTGGTTCCGGCAACGCCGGAGCTGCCCAAGACCGTGACGGCGGCGGCCGACTGGATCGTGCATGGCAGCCACATCTGGCCGCAGACGCCGGTGTTTGCCGAAACCGATCCGGAACTGCCGGTGCCGAGCCCGGCGAGCTTCGGATACATCAGCCCGTTCGATATGCACTCCGTGGTCCACGGTTCGGCGCGGCGCGTCCGCACCGTGACGGCCCGCGGCCAGATCCCGTTGCCGCCGATTCCGCCGGTATCGCTGTGGCCGCGCAGCCTTGATGACCTGCCCCCAGTTCCGCCGTCGGCCGCCCGATCGGTGTTGCCGGCACCCAGCCCGGAAAGCTTCGGCTACCCGGCCGATGCCGCGGCGCCGGCGCCGGTCCCGGAGCGCAAGGCATCGTTCGACCTGGTGCCGCAAACGAGCGGCATGGCGATCGATATAAGCCGCGCGCTCCTGGAGGCGGCAAAGCCCGACGACGTACCGACCGGCGCGGTGGTCCGCCCGGCGCTGCGCGGGCCGCTCCCCGCCAACCTGCCCCACGGCGCGTTTCCGTGACGCCGGCTTGCCGCGCCAGCCGAACCGCCTGAGATCGGCGCGGCGGGCCCGGCCGGAATTCCCAGAGATCACGGAAAACATCAGGGATATTTGCACGCTGCCCGGCGCTGTTTTCATTCTGCCGGCCTCGCCACGGATCAATGACAACAGGCCTATTTTATAGGACTATTGCCTTGCCGTCAACTTTGGTCGGAACCATTGGTCCCAACCGATGGATTTGGGATCGTAGGGCGGGTTCGCTTTGACCCGCCGTCACAGCGTGGATTTCGATGACGTTGAACCGCCTCTCCGAGTCATGACCGGGCTTGTCCCCATAGACGCTAAGTTAGACCCTTGCCGCGTTACGTCGAGCCCCTCGTCGACGTGGCGTTTTTGGTCTTCCCCCTACCATGGTGGATACAATCCCTCTTCTAAGGGGGGCAACGTGACGTATCCGTTCCAGTTTTGAGATCATGGCGTTCAACGATGTCCCCAACCTCACCGAGCTGGACTACGACCCCCAAAACTTTCGCGATCTATTTGAGACCGACCTCGGTCAAGCGATCTGGGTGTTCATGAAGCGTCCCGAAAACGTGGTGCGCATGGAAACTGCAACGTACCTCGATCGAGCGGCCGTCGAACCTCTCGCGCCGGGATTGCTGCGGATGTTCGGTCCCGAAATCGCCGAGGATCGCCTCAAGCAGCTGATCGGCCACATGGCGCGTCAGATCATGGAAGCGATGGGCTTCGAACTCGACCGGACAGGCTTACGCATCACACGCGAGAGCATGTTTTCCACGGCGGCGAGATACAAAGAGCCATCGGGCCCCCGCGACCGGTCGATGAGAATTACTCAAGAGCAACGGCGCGCGTGGATGGAGAAGACAGCGGCGAGCTCGTTCAATCTGTGGCTCGACGCGCGGGTGAAAAATTCAGACGGATCACTTGATCTCGAACGGCTCTACAAAGTTGCTTCGAGCTACGGCATTGAAAATGACTATCGACACCTGAACCCAGGTCAGCAGCGCATGACGATTGGGATCAAGTTGCGCAAGAAAGTGCCCGCGGCCGAGTACAGCATCCTCACCTGATAATTGCCCCTATAGCTGAGAATCGGAGGGCCACGAGCTGATGCGATTTTTAGGATATGGGAAAAGCGGGGTGACCGACCTCCCCTCCGACTGCGTGGCGAAAACTGCCGCGACATGGAGGCGAAGGCAATCGGAAGCATGAAAAACGCAGCCAGAATCAACCTGCCATTGACGCTCTCTGCGTGGCGCAGCTCTGTGCTTTGGAGGCATCAATCTGTGATGTAAAAATACAATGGGCGGCACATTGGAAAATGCCCAGCTGATGGCGGCGCACGAAAGCCCGCGTACGACGAAGCTCTACGATCGTACCGGCGACGAGATCACCCTCGACGAGGTCGAGCGGATTACGATCTAGCCCGGTGGGTAGCTCGTTTTTTCAACGTCCGAAGAGCTGGAGCAACCATCTCCATATCTTCCGCCAGAAGCCACGCTCACGATAAAGCGCCTCGTAATGGGCTTGCCGACGGCTCTCCTCGGAGCGTCGTCCTGCGAGGATTTGTGCGTCCGACCACTGTGCCGCCCATTGTATTTTTCCGTCCTTGATCACGTAGTCGGATCGGCAGGGCAGCTGCCAGCTCCCTATCGAGGGCCACAGACGCCGCTAGCGATCGGTTCGACGTCCATGCCATCCAGCATCAACCTTCTGGCATCGCATTTCCACGCCGCGGCAGGAGGACTAAGTCCGCCGCTTCCTCTGCGTCATTGAGGAGCGTCTTGCGCGGCGCGCCCAACTGCGCACGCATCGTCAGACCGCGGGCGAGGTCGAGGGTCTGGGTCGCCCGCGCAGCTACGGGAAAGTCAGACGGGATTTCTCCCGCACTGATCCCGTCGCAGAAACGGCGTTCCACGAGCGCCACGCCGGCAGCTGCGGCGTCCTTCAGGAACTGCCTGACCTCAGCGTCGTCTACGAGGGGCGCGACGCACACGATTAGACATCCTGGGGCGGATCCTTCCTCGGTCGCAGTTTCTACGGCGTACCTCAGGAAACTGGCGAGCGAACCGCGAAGAGTCGGCGGCGAGAAGAGCGCCTTCGCAGCGAGAGCGCCCTTCGCCTCTGCGTACGCCCTAAGGACGCGCAAGAATATCGTCCGCTTGTCCCCGAAGACGGCATACAGGCTCGGCCGTCCAACGCCCATCCCGGCGACGAGATCGTCGATCGTCACTCCGTCGTAACCCTTCGACCAGAACACCTGGGTCGCCTTTTTCAACGCCTGCCTCTCATCGAAGCTGCGCGGCCGACCGCGCGGCTTGGCGGTATTTTCAAACATTCAGTTCAAAACTCCTTGACCATGACCATCGTGCCAATATATAACTAAATAGTTATAAATTAGCAAGCCGGCCCTGGCCTCGCGGGGGCCTCGCGACTCGACCTTCACCTTCACCACGGAGCCGACATGGAACATTCGATCGCGCTCGTCACCGGCGCCACCTCCGGGCTCGGTTATGCGGCAGCCTGTCATTCGGCGTGCAATTTTGACCCCCTAACGGGGGGATCGGCGTCCAAAATTGACCCCCTGAAATATGAGCCGATGCAGGCTTCCCGCTTTGATTCGCAAGCGGGGTGGTCGGGGGATGTTGGTCGTGGAGACGGTTGCGCGGATTCGGCGCGAGCACTTCGTCAAAGGCAAGACGATCCGGGAGATTGCGCGGGACCTCGGGGTGTCCCGGAACACGGTCCGCAAGGTGCTGCGATCCGGCGAGACTTCGTTCGAATACGAGCGCACCGTCCAACCGCGGCCGAAGCTGGGGCGATGGACGGCTGCGGTCGATGAGCTGCTGGAAAGCAATGCGGCCAAGCCCGCTCGCGAGCAGTTGACGCTGATCCGGATCTTCGAGGAGTTCCGCGAGCGCGGGTACGACGGCGGCTATGATGCGCTGCGTCGCTACGCCAGGCGATGGGCCAAGGATCGCGGGCAAGCGACGGCCGCGGCCTATGTGCCGCTGAGCTTTGCTCCGGGCGAGGCCTACCAATTCGACTGGAGCCACGAGATCGTCGTTTTCAACGGCGTGACCGTGACTGTGAAGGCCGCCCATGTCCGGCTTTGCCACAGCCGGATGCTGTTCGTGCGGGCCTATCCGCGCGAGACGCAGGAGATGGTGTTCGACGCCCATGACCGGGCGTTCGCGCTGTTCAAGGGGACCTGCAGGCGCGGCATCTACGACAACATGAAGACGGCGGTGGAGACGGTCTTCGTCGGCAAGAACCGCCTCTATAATCGCCGCTTCCTGCAGATGTGCAGCCATTATCTCATCGATCCGGTAGCCTGCACGCCGGCATCGGGCTGGGAGAAGGGCCAAGTCGAGAATCAGGTCGGCCTTGTGCGCGAGCGCTTCTTCACGCCGCGACTGCGGTTCAAGAATTACGACGAATTGAACGCCTGGCTCACCGATAAATGCATCGCCTATGCCAAGGCGCATCACCATCCGGAGCTGACCGGGCAGACGATCTGGGATGTATTCGAAGCGGAGCGGCCGAAGCTCGTGCCCTATGCGGGCCGGTTCGACGGCTTCCACGCGGTGCCGGCGTCGGTCTCCAAGACCTGCCTGGTGCGCTTCGATAACAACAAGTATTCGGTGGCAGCGAGCGCGGTCGGGCGGCCGGTCGAAGTCCATGCCTATGCGGACCGCATCGTGATCCGCCAGGACGGCCGGATCGTCGGCGAGCATCCCCGCGCGTTCGGCCGCGGCGACACCATCTACGACCCCTGGCATTACGTCCCCGTGCTGGCCCGCAAGCCCGGCGCCCTGCGCAACGGCGCGCCATTCAAGGATTGGGTGCTGCCGGCCGCGATGGAGCGCATCCGGCGCAAGCTCACCGGTGTCGACGATGGCAATCGGCAGATGGTCGACATCCTCACCGCCGTGATCACCGACGGGCTGCCGGCGGTCGAGGCGGCCTGTGCCGAGGCAATCGCCCAAGACGTCCACTCCGCCGATGTCGTCCTGAACATCCTGGCCCGCCAACGCAATCCCGATCCACCCGCCACCATCATGACGCCGGCTGCGCTGACGCTGCGCCATGCACCGATTGCCGATTGTGCCCGCTACGACAACCTCAGGAGAAGCAACTGATGGAACGATCCGAGATATTCGACCTCATGGGCGAACTTCAGCTCTACGGCATGAAGGCCGCCTTCGACGAGATCATGACCACCGCCGTCAAACGCCAGCATGAGCCCCAGCGCATCATCGGCGACCTGCTCACCGCCGAGATCAACGAGAAGCAAGTGCGCTCGATCAAATACCAACTCTCCATCGCCAAGCTGCCGCTCGCAAAAGACCTTGAAGACTTCCAGTTCGACGGTACACCGATCAACGAGACCCTGGTTCGCGATTTCAGCCGGCGGTGGATTCCTCAACCCAGCAACGTAATGCCGTGCTGATTGGCGGAACCGGCACCGGCAAATCCCACTTGGCGATCGCCGTCGCCCGTAGCTGCATTCGGTCCGGCACCCGCGGCCGCTTCTACAACGTCGTCGATTTCGTCAACCGGCTCGAGGGCGAGACCCGCACGGCCGGCAGGGTCGGATTGCCGATCACCTGACCCGCATGGACTTCGTCATCCTCGACGAGCTCGGCTATCTGCCGTTCGCCCAGGCCGGTGGCCAACTCCTGTTCCACCTCATCAGCCGGCTCTACGAGCGCACCTCGATCATCGTCACCACCAATCTCGCCTTCGGCGAATGGCCGAGCGTCTTCACCGACGCCAAGATGACCACCGCGCTGCTCGATCGCCTGACCCACCACTGCGATATCATCGAAACCGGAAACGACAGCTGGCGCTTCAAGAGCCGTGGCGACGATCATCCCGCCACCCGCGCTCGCGCCGTCTCCGCAACCCCGACCAGCTCCGACGGCGCGAGCGCTACCGCCCGGACTCGTCGCTCAAGGGGGTCAAAATTGGACGCCGATCGGGGGTCAAATTTGGACGCCGATTGACACCGGCGCGGAACCTGCCCGCGGGGGCGTACCCCTGTTCAGCTACACCGACGTGGCGGCCTTCGCGGCCAAGCGTCACCAGGGTAACCGAACCGCCGCTGTTGAAGCCCTGGTGCACAACGGGCCGAACGTGAAGTACGTGCCAAACCGGGCGTATGCCGACGCGAAGCTCATCATTGCTTGGTGGACCGCGGCCCTGGCCCGCCGGCTGCCCTCCGGCATGGCCGTGTACGCTGTCTCGCCCGGTGCGGCGACCGACACCAAGGTGGTGCGAAACGCTGGCCCGGCGTTGAAGTATCTGTTTATCCCAATCGTGAACCTCATTCCCGGCATGAATCAGACGCCGGAGACCGCGGCCCGTCGGTACCTCCAGGCGTCGGAGTTCGGAACCGACGTCTCGGGGCAATTCTTCGCCTCGGCTCAAGGGAAGTTCACAGGCCCAATTGAGGCGCAGCTCCATCCACACCTCCACGATCGCGCCAGCCAGGAAGCCGCGTGGCAGGCCGTCGTCAAGGTCTCCAGCGTCGATTTGTCTAACCCAGCATCCTTAAGCGCGGTGTCCTGAAGGAGCGCCGGTCGCGGCGAAATGGTCGCGGCGACCAGAATCAGCAGGCGATTGCGGAGCTACATGGTCGTCCACAGGGTCCTACAAAATTTTGAAATAATTAGTTCACAAATTTCTTGACCTCAAGCTCTGCACCTCACTATCATACAAAGCAGTTCGAAATAAGCTAGGCGCCCTTGGCGTCTCAAGGAGAGTACGCATGGAACGGTACGAAGCGAAGCGGGCGGTGATCATCGGCGGCACGAGCGGCATGGGGCTCGCGACGGCGAAGATGCTCATGGATGGGGGCGCGCGCGTTCTGGTGACGGGTCGCTCGCAGGCCGGCCTGGATTCGGCGCAGAAAGAGCTTGGGAAGGGCGCCATCGTGGTTTCGAGCGACGCGCGGTCGTTGACGGACATCGACGCGCTCGCCTCTCGGGTGAAGGCCGAGTTCGACACCTTCGACCTGCTTTTCGTCAACGCCGGGTTCAGCATTCCAACGCCTCTCGAGAGCGTGACCGAGGCCATCTACGACGAGATGTTCAACCTGAACGCCAAGGGCCCCTTTTTCGCGGTCCAGAAGCTCGCGCCGCTGATCAACCGGGGAGGCTCTGTCGTCCTCACGACCTCGGTCGCCAACGTCAAGGGAATGCCCGGCCAAGCCACATACGGCGCCGCCAAGGCTGCACTGCGATCATTCGCTCGGACGCTCGCCGCTGAGCTTCTTCCTCGGGAAATTCGCGTCAACGCGGTGTCGCCCGGTCCCATCGACACAGGCATCCTCGAAAAGGCGTACCCTGCGGAAGACATGCGTACCCAGGTCAAGGGGCACATACTCGGCATTATTCCGATGAAGCGCTTCGGGACCTCGGAGGAGATCGCGAAGGCCGTCCTCTTCCTCGCGTTCGACGCGACCTTCACGACGGGCGCCGAACTGCCAGTCGACGGGGGTTGGTCGCAGCTCTGAAGGCAGTGCGCCGCCAAGCACCTAACTAGACGGAGGGTCCACGATGGATCGATTGCAAGGCGAGAACAGCAACACATTCATAAACCAGTCTCAAGGGGGCCGGAATGCCAAAAACGATGCGACTAAAATCTTGGGCGGCTAAAGCCGGACACATTTTCCGCCGTTTCTGGCAAATGTTAGAAGCAATGGAGCAAGGGCCTTATGGCTACATGGACGAACGGATTTCGTATCTGGAGGAAAAAATAAAAAGAATGGATAAGGGCAATGTCCCAAATTGAAGGATGCTTACTGGCCGATCCCGCAGCGGCGAGCACAGCACGATAAGCGCCGCGGACGCATCGATCGCCGAAATGGTGGCATCGGTCATCCGCCGCTGTCCGCTAACGTACCGCAGCATCTCGATACCGTATATATTGGCAAAGCCGAACGGGTGTTGCGCTACAATTAAGCCGTGCCGGCGTCCGGCTGGCATTCATGCTCAATTAGGCGCTCCGCTGATAAGATTGGTCAGCGCAAACGCAGCGCCTAGCCTCCGTCAATCCACCTCCATCCACTCGTCGCATTCACCACAGACCAAGTGCACGTCGGGCTTGGCCCACGCGTTGGTCAGGCACTCCGGGCAAGTGTAGCGCGTCTTGCTGGCGGCCTTGGTTTTGCGCGTCCTCTCGCCGCCTTTGGTCCACACCTCGATATACAGCGGATCGAAGCCCTGCTTGACCAGCGCGACGCACGCGCGTTCAAACGCGCCGCCGGCCTCGATGCAGTGACTGACCGACTTCCCCGCCGCCAAGCTTGGCGGTATCGGACGGGATCAGGCCGACGGCTTTCATCATCCCGGCCCATTCCTTGTTGTGGTAACCGGATCGCGACGGCTTGCCGAAATGATGCTGCTCCAGGTGCGCCATTTCGTGGACCAGCGTTGACAGACTTTGCTCGGTGCTGCGCTCGTGGAAGTGCGACGGGTTGAGCGCGATCTCGTCGGTGATCTCCTTGCCGTCCTTCGATCCGAACCGGCCACCGGCGAAATACCCGTACGCACTCTTGCTCCGCTGCATGGTGATGAGACAGGTGGGCAAGCGTCCACCAAACAGCCGCTTGTTGAAAAACGCAAAGGCGTCGTCGAGTGCTGCGCTCTGATGGTCTTCGGACGTGGGCGAAATAATCTGGATCAGGTCGCGTCGGCGGGAAAGCCGTGCGGCGCGGCATCGTGGACGGTATCGTTCATTGCCGATGCCCGCTCGGTTGGATCGTGGCGCGCGAGACGGAAGAGGTACCCGGCGCTCGCCGCTGTGGCAACGGCAGCGGCCTGCAAAGCGAGGTCGAGACCGACGGCATCGCCTTGCGGCAGCATTCCGAGGACGGCGGACACGGGCGGTCCGGCCAACTGACCGGTCGCGAAAGCAGCCGTCATCTTGCCCAACAGCGCGGTCGGGTTGCCGGGGCTGCGCGCGCGTGCCTCCTGCATTCCAATCATCGTGACGACCATGAAGGTGCTTCCGACCAGCACCGCGGCGATGGCGACCGCAACAGGGGAATGCCACAAACTCGGCACCACGATGCCGGCGGCCATGACAAGATGGCTGCACCCCCAGACGCGAAGGCGGTTCAGGTGCCGAAGGTTGCGGGCGGCCACAATGGTGGACAGCGCCGCCGCCACGCCGAACATCGGCCACGCCAGACCAAAGATGCGCGGGTCGTCCACGATTGCGCGGGCAAGCGCGGGAAGGAATGTCGCGGGCAGGATATAGCCGAACCCGAACAACCCATAGCAGATCACGAGACCCGTGCTGCCGGCGGACGCGCCCGCCGTCGGCTGCGGGCGTTCGGCAACGGCGACGGCGGACGCTGACCGGTCGAGCAGCAGTACCGGGGCCGCGGCCGCAATGGCGGCCAGCGCTCCGAGTTCCAGCCACAGCGATTGCGATGCCACCCCGGGACCGGCGGCGACGACGCAGAACGCGCCGACGAGCGCAATCCCCAGGCCGACGCCGGCATACACGACCCCGGCGAGGTCAGAGCGCCGCGCCTGGGCAAGCCGGGTCAAGGCCCACGCGCTGGTCGCGACCAGCGCCCAGGCGCTCAACCACCCCGCGGCAAACCGCAGCGCAAGCCATATGAGCATGTCGCCATGGCCTGTCCCCATGGCGGCGGTGACGGCGGCGATACCGACAAGGCTGACGCGCAACAGCATCTGCGATGAGACGCCGATCCGGCTCGCCGTCAGCGCGCCCAGCAGGTAGCCAAAATAGTTGCTGCCGGCGAGCCATGCGCCCGCGTTCGGTTCGAGCAAGCCGTCACGGGCCATCAACGGCAGCATTGGGGTGAAAGCGAAGCGGCCAACCCCCATCGCCACCGCCAACGCAATCATCGCGACGGCACAGACGGCGGCGGGGGAACGCGTCGACGTGCGGGTCTGCGTCGATGCGCGCGTTTGAAGGCCGGAATCATATCTCATGGCCCGAATTGATCCTTGCGGCTGGCCACTTACAAATGAATAATTCTGGACTATGCTTCTCTATATGAGAACGATCGACATATGAGAATGATCGACCTTGAGTCCCTCAACATTTTCCGCACCGTGGTCGCGGAAGGCGGCGTTGTCCGCGCGGCCGCGAAGCTTAATCGTGTCCAATCCAATGTGACGACACGCATCCGCCAGCTTGAGGAACGCCTGGGCGTGCACCTGTTCCGCCGCACCGGGCGTACGCTCGCCCTTTCGGCCGACGGCCACACGCTTCTTGCGTACGCGGAGCGGCTTCTGCGTCTCGCGGACGAAGCCGCAAACGAGTTCGCCCACGGCAAGCCGCGGGGCGTGTTCCGACTGGGTTCGCTCGAAAGCACGGCGGGAAGCCGCCTGCCGCCCATCCTGTCGGGCTACCACGCCCGCTACCCGGAGATCGTCGTGGAGCTCGTCACCGGAACCACGGCCGCACTGATCGACCGCGTGATGAATTTTGAGATCGAGGCGGCATTCGTTTCCGAACCATTCACCGCACCACGGCTCCAGGCGCGGCCCGTGTTCGATGAGCAGCTGGTGCTGATCACATCGCGCGCCACCGCGAAGGTGCACGGTCCGGGCGACCTGGGGCGATCCACCCTGATCGCTTTCGCATCGGGTTGCTCCTACCGCCGGCGGATCGAGGAGTGGCTGGGCCGCGAGAACGTCATGCCCGAGCGCGTGCTGGAATTCGCGTCCTATCAGGCGATGATCGCGTGCGTCGCCGCCGGCACCGGATTCGCCGTGGTGCCCAAGTCCGTCCTCGCGGACTTCCGCGCGACCACCGCCATTCGCCAGCACCCGTTGCCGAAGCAATATTCCCGCAATCGGACCCACATCGCTTGGCACGGCGATCCGTCGCCGGCATTGAAGGGGCTCATGGCTCTTTTGGCGTGCGCCGATTGAAGCGCAGTGCCGCGATGGCGGTCATGTCGCGGCGGCGGTCATGTCGGGCGACACCGGCTGCTTCGGCGCGGGGTCGATGGCGCAGTTCGCCGGCGTAGCGAGCATTTCGGCTCAATCCTATTGACCAGACCCGGCCCAGGCGGTTCGGCTCGTTAAAGTCGGGCCACATCCAGAAATCACGCCGCGTGACGACCCGGATTAGCAGGCGCAAAATCGTGCGGGCTACGGTGCGACCACCCTTATATCCTCGCCCTTTGGTCGAATGTGAAGCATAATTCCCGCCGCAAAACGTGCTATGTCTTGGTCGCATGCGGTAGGGTTAAAATCGTATGAGGCGACGCGAATTTATCGCAGGGCTGGCAGGCGCGGCGGCGTGGCCGCTCGCGGCCCGCGCACAGCAGCCGGCGCTGCCGGTTGTCGGGTTCCTGCACACTTCAACCCCCGAAGCCTTCACGGAGATCGTGTCCGGGTTCCGTCGCGGCCTGAAGGAATCCGGTTATGTCGAAGGCCAGAACCTGACCGTCGAATTCCGCTGGGCCGAGAATCAATACGATCGATTGCCCGCGCTCGCGGCCGAATTAGTGCGCCGCCCGGTAGCGGCGATCCTCGCGGCGGGCGGCGCGCCGCTCGCAGCAAAAGCCGCGACCGCGACAATTCCAATCGTCTTCGTCATGGGTGAGGGGGACCCGGTCGAGCTTGGCCTTGTCGCCAGTCTCGACCGGCCGGGCGGCAACATCACCGGCATAACCCCGATCACTTCCGTGCTCGGCCCTAAGCGACTTGAGCTGTTGCACCACATGGTACCCACCGTCGGCGTGGTCGCCATACTGGTCAACCCGAATTTTCCCGATACCGCGATCCAGGAGCGAGAGGCGCAGAGCGCCGCGCGTTTGCTCGGGTTGCAGCTCCATGTCCTGAGAGCCGCCACCGAAGGCGATCTCGACGCGGCCTTCGCGGCCATCTCCCAGCTGCGCGCCGGCGCGCTCCTGGTCGGCAACGATACGTATTTCAACAGCCGGCGCGAATGGATCGCCGCGCTGGCGGCCCGCCACAAGGTGCCCGCCATCTATTCGTTTCGCGATTACGCCGTGGCCGGCGGCCTGATGAGCTATGGACCCAGCCTTGTGGATTCTCATCGGCAGGCCGGCATCTATATCGGCCGGATTCTGATGGGCGAAAAACCCGCCGATCTGCCGGTCATGCGGCCGACTAAATTCGAGTTTGTGATCAACCTCAAGACCGCGAAGGCGCTTGGCCTCGACGTGCCGCCGATGCTGCTCGCCCTCTCCGACGAGGCGATCGAATAGACCGCGCCGACCGGCCAGCCCTTTTCATTGGAAGACGACCTCCACAACGCGTTGTCTCAGCCGCCGAGTTCCCGTCTACTCGCGTTTAGCCGGCACGGCCCTTGATTTCGTTTCGGTTTTCCGGTGCCGAAGTCCGGTGCGAAATGACAGCCTCCCCGAAGCCCATTACCGCCGCTTTTTGAGCACGCGCGCGGCTTGTGCCCCGGTGATCCGCCAATCATCATATCCTCGCAGGGATCGCCGCCGACGGGCGGTCCCCGCAAGGAGTTTATGCGCGTGGCCGATATCTTCGTCAGCGTGTAGCCCGGGTTGAGCGGAACGCGAAACCCGGGAGCAGCGCTGCCGGATGGATAGGGCAGTCCCGGATTTCGCTGCCGCTCATCCGGGCTACAGGCCGCGTGTATCTCATCGGAACGTGCTAGCCAGCGAGAGACAGATCGTCGTTGACTCGCCGCAAGCGTGTAGCCGGCTATTCTCGGTTTCACGAACCGTGCAACGTTCTGGCGATCCGAAATCCGACATTGCCGTCCCGCAGGTCGGCGGGCGGGCCGCCCCGACTTGCCGAACGCAGACTTGGCGAACCGTAATACCAGGAGCCGCTGCGGACCACGCGGCGGCCCGGTGCGCCATTCTCCAGCCAGGCCGTGCCGTCCGACGGCGCGCCTTCGTAGGTGGGATGCCAAAGATCTTCCACCCATTCGAAGACATTGCCGTGCATGTCATGCAAGCCGAATGCATTGGCGACTCTGTTGCCGACCGGCTGCGTCTTGCGATCGGAATTGTCGCGGTACCAGGCGTAGCGGCCGAGTTGCGTGTCGTCGTCTCCGAAGGAGAAACGCGCCTGGCTGCCGGCGCGCGCCGCGTACTCCCACTCCGCCTCGGAGAGGAGCCGGTACGCCTGGCCCGTCACTCGCGAAAGCCACGCGACATATTGCTTGGCGTCGTCCCAGATCACATTGATGACCGGGCGGTCGCCGCGGCCCCAGGTGCTGTCCCGCGCCGGCGCGCAGGCACCCGCCGCAACACACGCGTCCCACTGCTCAAACGTCACCTCGGTCTTACCGACCGCGAACGGCCTTGCAATGCCGACCTCATGCTGCGGCTCTTCGCCGGGCTTGTGGTCCTGCTCGGTCGGCGGCGAACCCATGACGAATTTTCCGGCCGGCACGACCACCATGACGGGGCAGCCGCGCGCACATTCGGTGAAGTCCGAGCCGGGCCGCGCGGCGCTCTCCTGCTCAAGACTGAGTACGGATGGCTCCATGACGTTGCGCCAGTAGGACTGCTCGACGGCTAAGTCTTGAGCCCATGCCTGAGCTGCCGCGAGTGGTGCCGCGACCGCTGCGATTGCAAATCGGGCCAATACCGATCGTCTGCGGTGAGCAATCTCATGCGTATCAGGGTCCAAACTCATTAGATCTAAATCGGGATGTGGCGCGTAATCGCGCCGACGAGCCAAAGCGCGAACGCCCATCCGAGGCCCGCGCCGAAAGCGATCATCAGCGCACCGAGGAAATTCTGCATATTCGGCGTGAAGATCATTCAGATCCCTCGTCAGGACGCTCGTCCGATCATCTCGTCGGCGGCGCCATCAATGCCGTCACTTGCGCGGGCGCCGGGATCCAGAGTCCGCCGCTGCACGACTTCGCGCGGGGACATTGGTCGGTTCGCTTTCGGTCTTGTCGTATAGCACCACGTTCAACAGCGCGTTGTGAACAATCAGGTGCCCATTGTAGTCGATGTATCCCAGCTTGCGAAATTTGTTCATGAAGAAGCTCACCCGCGCACGCGTCGTGCCGATCATTTCCGCCAGCGTCTCCTGACTGATCTTTCCTACGATCGGTTCCGTCCTCGCCTCCTTTCCGAAATTGGCAAGCAGAAGAAGAAGTCGGGCAAGCCGTCTTTCGCTTGAATTGAATAACTGGTCGATCAGATCCTCCTCGATCCGACCGTTGCGATCCAACAGATACGCCATGAATAGCTCGGAAAAGTCGGTCTCGTCATGAAGCGTGGCGATCATGGCTGCCTTTGTTATGCGGGTTATCAGGCATTCATCTATCGCCATTGTTGTCGCGATGCGAAGCTCGTGGCCATTCAGGCACCCTTCGCCAAAGAAATGGCCAGGTCCCAGGATCGCAATTACGGCTTCCTTTCCTTGCTGGGAAACCACCGTGAGCTTGAGCTTGCCCCTCTGAATGTAAAAGACCGCGTCAGCGACGTCGCCCTGCGAGAAGATAATCTCTCCCTTCTGATACTTGTCGATCGTTTTTCCCTCGCCGACCTTGGCAAGAAGTTTCCTGGGATCGAGCGAACGTCTGCTTTTCTTCACTTGACCACTCCGTTGGCCCGGTCCGGCTTGGCTAACAGCAACGCCGCCCGATTGCGGGCGCGCCGAACAGCGATCTACTTGAAGGAGACTCTGGCTCAAGGTGTACACCTTTCCGACCTCCGTTTTCAAGGTCCGATCGGATGATCCCGCTTGAGGCCGCGTGCAAGCGAAAGCCCCAATTGACGGGGACATCCTGCGGCACCGCCATCTGCGATCAGAGCCTTCAACGCGGCATCAGGCTAACGGGAGTAGCGGTTTCGCGACGAACAATACCAAGCCCGTCCCGCACCGAGGCCTAAGCACAATTGCGTACTTAGAGAAGGCGCTCGCGGCATGCTGTCCCTGCCGCTTTCAACAGCAATCCCGATAGCGGCTGATTTGAAACGAAGTGGGAACATTCGAAGCCTTCGCGCGTTGACGAACGATATTTAATTCGATTCAATCAAGGATTAACACACCATGTCTCACATCCGAGCCTGTCTATCTGCGTTCGTACTGGCAGGGCTAGTCAACGCTGGTGGCGCCTTTGCGCAAACTCCGGCTGCGCCATCTGCGTCATCGCCAGCAGCGACAACGTCCGAGCCGTCCGTGATCACCAAGATTGATAATTGGACGGCCGAGGAGTGGAGTGCCGCCACGACGGAATGGGCCAAGGAGACGACCAAATGGGCCGCCTGCCAGCAGCGCGCTACGGATCAGCAGCTTACGGGCCGGACGAGCTGGACGTTCCTTTACAATTGCATGATCTGATCCCAGCAATTTGATGCGAAATGAGCAATCCGGCGCGAGGGCGCGCCGGATTGAGCATGCCGGAGATGAGGTCACAAAGAAGAACATCGACTTTGATCACGTTTGGGCTGTTCGCGGAAGCGTCCGACGGTGGAACCAATTACGATCCGCTTGGTTATCTCGGGCTGAACCCAAGACAACCCCAAGACAACCGCAAGACAACCGGAGGAATCGATGGCCAAAGACGAACACAACAAGGCGGCCGAGCATCACGAAAATGCGGCGAAATCTCATCGCAGCGCGGCCGAGCATCACGGCAAGGGCGACCATGCGAAGGGCAAAGAACACTCAACATCCGCCCAGCAGCATGCTCAGACTGCCGTCAAACACAGTGAGCAAGCTCACTCCAAGAGCCAGCAGCAAAAGTAGAAAAACTAAGAGGCCCGGCGCAAGTCGGGCCTCTGCGTTTTGAGGAATTCACTTTAATGTCGAGTCACATGCCGCCGCTCCGGCGATGCATTGCTGCGATCTAAGCATTTTCCACTGCCCTGCGGCGTTCAGCCGCTTGGATTGCCGTAGTTGGGAACGTGGCGTGGGTGATCGACACGGTCGTGCCCTCGGGCCCGGCCGAAACTTCAACCAGGGCACCGAGCTGTTTCGATAGCGCCTTGACGATGCCGGTGCCAAGCCCGGATTTCGCCTGAGCGAAGGCACCGTCCGGCTTGCCGATCCCATTGTCAGAGACCGACAGTTTCCAATTCGATCCCGCGACATCATAGGCAACGGTAATCCGGCCTTCGACTTTCTCGTTGGGAAACGCATGCTTCAGGGCATTCATGACGAGCTCAGTCACGATCAACCCGAGACTCTCGGCCTCACGGGACGTCGCACGGCCCCCTGCACCAACCACTTTCAGCGCGATTGACCGCGTGTCGCCAATCATCGAGGTTGCGAGGGTCTCGCACAGCCTCGAGAGATAGGGCGCAATCTCGATGGAGCCGTTGGCCCCGGAAGCATGCAGTTGCTTCTGCACGGCGGCAATCGACAACACCCGATTGTGCGCGTCGTGCAGATGAACACGGGTTTCTTCCGACTGCACCGTCCGCGCCTTCATCAGGATGATGCTGGCGATAATCTGCAAGCTGTTGGCAATTCGGTGCTGCAGTTCTTCGAGCAACACTTCCTTCTGCTTCAACAACTCGTCCTTCTCGCGCTCTAGGATGCGCCGGTCGGTGATATCCTCCATGCCGAGCAGAATTGTCGTATTCGTACCTTCTTCGTAAAATACCTGCCGGGCGTTCAGGCGCATTGTGCGTTGCCCGAGGCCGGGGAACTCATGCTCGACCTCGTAGCCCTCCATTACGCCCTGCTCGGGTATGATTTTTTCGAGCAGTACGCGAAGCTTCGGAATGTCCCACTGTCCGTCGCCCAAAGCGTAGAGAAGCCTGCCCTTGGTGTCCTCGGGACTGACCTTGAATGCGGAATAGAAGGAGCGGCTCGCGGCGATCACCCGCAGCTCCTTGTCGAGCACGAGAACGGGCTCGTGAACGGTGTCGACAATGCCTTGAGCGAGCGCCCACGCATCAGCGACAGCGATGAAGTGTTCCCTGAATTCTGTCCGTTGCACGAACGCCTCCGCAATCTTTCAGGCTCCGAAAGCGACACCGGTCGCGCGGCGGCACCGGGAGCGTGGGACGCGGGGACGACCCGCAACATCCAACCACTAGGATGCCGCGGATACCGAAGCTGAGTCTGTGCAAAATTGACCACTATTTTGCAGCATGTGCCCCGGGCGGCGCTGGAACATTCCAGTTGGCGCCGCGTTGTGTGTCGGGCAAGTGTATAGCGTCGCGAGGCGGCGCTCTCGTAAAACCGCAATACGGAAAGTGCCTACTTTGTAATCATACGTTTTTCGAAAAAAACGAAACTATAAGTAAATAAAAAATTAAATTCGGAACGATGAATAAATGTGGAACCATTGTGATCTTCATTCGTTGCTGGGAGTGATCGATTTTCCGCCACACGCCGTCATTCTGGTCGTCGACGACGACGTGCTGGAGCGTATGGGCGCGTCTGCCATGTTCTCGGACGCGGGATACCGTGTGCTCGAAGCGGGAGATGCTGATGAGGCCCTCCGATCCTTGGAAGAAAACGCAGCCATCAATTTGATTTTCACGGACGTGAGCATGCCCGGATCGATGAGTGGGGCAGACTTGGCCCGTCAGGTCGCCGGGCGATGGCCGAGCGTCGGCATCATTATGACGTCGGGTCGACCGCGACCCGAAAAACTCCCGTTGAGCATGCGCTTTCACGACAAGCCTTATGAGCCGACCGCCGTTCTCCGGCACGCGAGAGAAATGACAAATCCGCTCGGGCGCGCCGATTATTCGTCGCACCTATGACGGCATTATCCGGCGCTTGATCTCTCCGAGTTCGCAACGGATCATTTCCGTCGGTTTCGCCGGGCCGGTTGTTGCGCGCCGCGCCTCAACAAACCGGCTTATCCTGGATGGCATCTTTCCCGCTCACGGTTTCCGGTTCTGGGCGTTCCAGTGCCGTTCGAGATTTGAGATCAGCGCCGGGCTGAAGTGGCAATAGGCCTGCTCGCGGGCATACACCGCCATGTAGCCGCGAAACAGGTCGAGCGGTTCCTGGCCGATGCGGAAGGCGCGCCGGTTGCCGACCGCGCTCACCACCCCGGAACTCGTAAATCCTGCGACCGCGCGCGCTATCGCCTCGTCCATCGCGCCGGGGGTTACGGTCTCATCGCAGATCAGCCGTCCTTCGGGACTGTCGCACAAGATGCGCCGTTCGTGCTGGATCGCCTGGCGAGCGATGCGGTCGCCCGTAAATCGCGGCAGCCTGAGGTTGGCGGCGCCCGGAATGATGCCCTCCTTGCGCGCCGGCAAGGTCAGGAACGCGTCGCTTTCCGCAATCACGTAGTCGCACACCAGCAGGACCTGGCAGTGACCGCCGATGGCGAACCCCTCCACGGCGGCGATCCACAGCTTCTCGGTAGTGGCGCCTTCGTCGTCGAGCGCGTCCGGGCGCGCAAGCCCGCGGTAGATCTTGCTCACATAGCCGAGATCGCGCTGCAGATACCAGATGAACGGAATGCGGCCATGGTAGAGATGGGTCAGGTTGATGCCCGCACCGAAGATGCGGCGGCCGCGGTATTTCGGATGTTCGACCGGCGCGCCGCGCAGCACCACGATCTCCGCGCCGCGATCGAGCAGCGCAAGGTCGACGCAGATTTCCGCGGCGTCCAAGGTGTCGTTGTCTTCCGCGTTCAGAAACCGCGGATGGGCGTAGCGTCACGATGGCGGCGCGACCATCGCGGCGCACCGAGGCGCCGGCGAGTTCGACGACGCCGTTGCGCTCGAATTGCCCCGCGAGTTCGATCGCTTCCGGCCGCGGCAGCAGCATGGCGTGGCACAGGTGCGTGCCTGATCGCGCATTCGCCAGAACCGCGGAAACGAACAGGCCCTGGTCGATTTCAATGCCGCTGCGATCGCGCTGCAGGCGGCCGTCTTCGGCGGCGATCTCCTGCCGGACTCGGCACCAGGCCCGGCACCACGTCCGCGGCCGCGGTGACGAGATGCTGGACCCGAACCGGCCGCGACAGTCGCTCGGTCAAAATGTCGTAGATGGTTTCGACGTGATGGCGCAGAAACCGCACGCGCGCCGCACGCGCCACCTCGAGTATCGTAGCGGCGGCGGCGCGCTCGGCTTCGCTGCAGCGCGCCGCGCCCGGCAGCCGCGCGATCAAGCGCGCCGATTTCAGCCAAAAATCCGAATATTCAAGGCTGTCCGACGAGAGCGCCGTGATGCCGGCCGGCTCGGCCGCGTCCCAGTCCGTCGCCTCGTCGCGTGGAAGCCCGGCCGCGGTGAGGAGGCTGATCCGGTCCTGGGAGGCTCTAATGCTCGGCATGGCGCTATCCTCCGAAATGTCGCGCATAATAGTCCGCCGTCGTTCGGGATTTCATATTGCGCAATTGCCTTTAACTATCGATGGTGGCTTGGTCTTCGCTGTCCACGGCTCTGCGGCCCACGCCAGCTTAGCCTTTCAGTCGGCGTTCGGAGCCGCGACGTGCCGTTATGATCGACAAGCTGGAATTCATCATCGCGCTCGCCAGCGAGCAGCATTTCGGCCGCGCCGCCACAACCTGCGGCGTCAGTCAACCCACCTTGTCGGCCGGCATCAAGCAGCTTGAAGACACCTTCGGCGTGCTGCTGGTGCAGCGCGGATCGCGGTTTCGCGGCTTTACGCCCGAAGGTGAGCGCGTGCTGGAATGGGCGCGGCGCATCGTCGCGGACACTCGTGCGATGCGCCAGGAAGTCGACGCCCTGAAGCGCGGCCTCGCCGGCCATGTGCAGATCGCCGCCATTCCAACCGCGCTCGCGATGACGGCGATGCTCACCACGCCCTACCGCGCCAAGCATCCCGACGTGCGCTTCACGATCGTGTCGCGAACCTCGGTCCAGGTGCTGAGCATGCTGGAAAACCTCGAGGTCGATGCCGGGCTCACCTACGTGGACAACGAGCCGGTCGGGCGGGTCAACATGATCCCGCTCTATCATGAGGAATACCGGCTGCTCACGTCCTCATCGAGCGAACTCGGAAATCGCGAGCAGGTCACGTGGGCGGAGGTCGGCAAGGTGCCGCTCTGCCTGCTGACGCCCGACATGCAGAACCGGCGCATCATCGATGGATTGCTGCGCTCGGCGGGCGCCGCGCCGTCGCCGACGCTCGAATCCAATTCGATGATCGTCTTGTTCGCCCATGTGCGTACCGGAAAGTGGGCGAGCATCATGCCGGCGAAGCTTGCCGAGACGCTCGGCCTGACCGACAGCGTACGCTCGATCCCGATCGTCGAACCGGCGGTCACCCACGCGGTCGGCCTTATCGTCCCGGACCGGGATCCGACCACCCCCTTGATCAAGGCGCTGGTTGTCGAGGCTCGCCAACTCGCGACCCTGCTCGATCGGCCGGCGCCGCAGGCGGCCGGCGCAGGCGAAACCGGGCGGCGGCGAAAACCGGGCCGCTGATCGGCGAGCGGCGATGCCGGCTGCCCCGCGCGCGGGGTTTGTGCGTTTGAGGCACGCGCGCCAGCCAGCAACATCGCTGCCGTTGCGGCGAGGATCACCCTCGGCAACAAGCTACGAAGGATCGTGCGGTGCGGCTGTGTCGACCATATGTCCCATAGGCATTTCATCGTGCAAAATGACGTTCAGCAATGAATCGTGGAACTCACTGCATGGCATGAGAAACGGGGCGTAAAAGCACAATACTGTGCTGTGGCTTAACGTAAATACTCGCATACAATCCTGCGTAGGCCTCCTTCCAAGCTCTCTTCTCCACGAGAAACCGCCTCAACTCTTCATGTGCCTTCACCCATAGCACCGTATCGATTTTGTATTTCTCAAGCACCGCGTCCCAAGCGGTCTCATCGACCTCTAATTGAGCCAGTTTGAAATAGTCACGCAATAGAGTATCTGGATAAGCGGTAGCTGCTCGACCATCCACGAACACCGGTATGGCACCTCGAGTGCGAAAGATCAAAATTCCACCGTAGTTCCAATGGTTCAGAAGCCGCGCATGCGGAAAATTTGTTTCAAGATAAAGAACATCATGCTCCGAAAGCATTTGCGGAAGTCCGAGAGCCGGATCTATTTGCATATAAACCAACGGCAGAGCGCACGCCGCAATGGTGCCGGCAGCCAATAACAATCTTTCGATTCTAAAATTAGCCAGCGATTTCGGCAGCAGCCGACTAAGATGAAGAGCTATTGGAACCGTCGAGAATATGAAAAAAAATGACATGTATCTAAATTGAAAAAGTCCCAAAAACAAAAAGAACCAAGAAAGCAATCGTGACTCTATGGGACAAACTCCCCTGTAACCCAATTCAAATGCAATAAATATCAAAATATATACGATACCGGGAATGCTCCCCGGCATGGTTATATTACGAAAATAAGGCCACCACTCGGTGACGTATGCTTGCGAAAAGTGGCCTAATACAGTCGCCAAGCCTTCATAGATATGCCAGCCAAGAGGATTGATAAATGTTGCAATAAAGCAACCCACTCCCGCTAAACCATAGATTTTGAAATTCACCCAATCCCGCCGAAGCAATGCCGTGCCGCCAAAAATACCAATGATAAGAAGACCAAGCAGAAATCCGCCATGCAGATTAGCCCACAAGACCATTATTGCAGGCAGCAAAAAACGGTTTCTTCTTTTCAAGCATTCTTCGTAGAATATCACGCAAAACAACATCGTAGAAATGTTTGGCGAAGCGGTGAGATAGATATTCGGGTACGTCGCAAAAGCGGGGTAAAGCAAACAGGAAGATAAAACGGAAATGCAAACTGCTATCGTCGAGGCTCCGCTGCTCAGGCAGGCGGACGTGAGATATCCTGCTATAACTGCGCCACATGCAACTACAAATAAGATCAGACCGCTGAAATCGGTATATTGAAATAAGAGGCTGGCAATTACGTCCCAAAGCCACGATACATTATACCATTGCCTATCGCCGGAAGTAAATGACCATGGGTCATGGAAAGGAATATCGCCTCGGTCTCTGATTAAGTCTCCGGCGGCCAGGTGCCATCCCAAATCATAGTGGCCAAGCAGGAGCGGCGCATTTACGAGGTAATATAAGCATGCGAACGAAATGACGAAAATATAAATTGCGGACCTCTGGAAGTAAGAACTTATCATCTTTCGCCCTCTATCAAACTTAGGGTCCGGACTTGCAATTTGATCCGGTAGAGTGTCCGCCGCACGACCTGCCGGATTTCCCGAAATTGCTCGATGAGTATCGTGTTGGCATGACACTGCTTGCGCCCTCGACGCCGGCCGTGGCGCTGCTCGATCGCCCGCCGTGTGGGGACAGCGTTTATGCCGATGATATTGCGGTGGTCCACAAGCGCAATGCCAGTGCCGGTGTGAAACAGCCGGGTCCTACGCGATACCATTGGCAATATATTGTGCGCCCAATGGGATGCGCCGGAAACCGTGCTCGACACGCCGGGCCAGCGGCGCTGCCGATGGCAGCATCAGGAAATAATGCGATTGAGCATCATGGAGTCCGGCTTCCGTCATCAGCGCACGCGTCCGGCCGGCGCGCAGCAATACCGCATCGCGGTCAAATTCGCAGCGCGCCACCGCGAGCCTCGTCAATGGATTGAATGGGTTATGTTCGATCAGGCAGACCAGGCCGCCGCGGCGGACCACGCGCCGCATTTCGCGCAGGAAGCCGACCCACTGCGGTGGCAGCACATGATGCAGCACGCAGATCGCTATCGAAAGATCGAAGGTCGCACTATCGTAGGGCAGGGTCTCGCCCACATAGGCTTCGTACTGGACCTCGGGATTCCTGATCCGGGCTTGGGCGATGCTGGCCGCGGAGACGTCGGCGCCGCATAGCCGACCGAACATGCCCCGTACGAATGGATGAAATTCGCCGACGCCGCAGCCGACATCGAGCATATGGGGGTTGTGCATGCCGTGCAGGCGGGTGGCAATGAGCTCGCGCAGCGCGGCCGCTTTAGCGGTGGTGAAAAAGCTGTGCGGAAGGCCGGAGAAGTCGATCGATGATTGGACGACCGCGCCAAAGCTCTTGTCGTAGGTATCAAATAACTCACCCATGCGGCGTCCTCAGTCCGCCGACGCGCTTAACAGCGCACGCACTTGCTTCGGCTCACGCTCGAACCCCAGTTTTTGCGACACGACATACAACGGCCGTCGCTTCACCTCGGCGTGGATGCGGCCGATATAGAGGCCCATAATGCCGGTCATGAGCATGTTGATGCCGCAAAGAAACGAAATGACGATGATGGTCGACGACCATCCCTCAACGAGATGGCTGTTCGTGAACCAAAGACCGGCCACATAGAATCCGTAGAGGACCGCGCACGCCGACACACCCAATCCAAACCAAATCGCGAGCCGCAATGGGGCATCGGAAAAGCTGAGCGCGCCGTTTACCGCCAGCCGGACCATCTTCAACAGCGGGTACTTGGTTTTCCCCGCCCGCCGCGGCAACCGATGAAATGTCACTTCGGTTTGCCGAAAGCCCAGCCACGCGATCATGCCCCTCACAAAACGATCTTGCTCCGGCATGCGGCGCAATGCATCCAAGACCTTGCGGTCGATCAACCGAAAGTCGCCGACATCCGCCGGAATCACGACCGAGGACATTTGCCTGAGCAGCTTGTAGAATAAATTCGCGGTGGCGCGCTTGAATGCGCTCTCACCCGCGCGGGACAAACGGCGGGCGTAGACGACTTCGTATCCTTCCTTCCACCTTGCTATCATCTCTCCGACGATCTCCGGGGGGTCTTGCAGATCGGCATCCATGACGACGATCGCTTCGCCGGCGGCCGCATCCATTCCGGCTGTGATCGCGACCTGATGACCGAAATTGCGCGACAGACCGATATAGCGGTAGCGTGAATCGTCCCGAACAAGGGCTTGCAGGACGATCGAGCTGCAATCGGAACTGCCGTCATCAACAAAAATCGTTTCGGCTGGTCCGTCGAGCTGATCCATCAGCATCCCGACGCGCCGCAACAGCATGGGAAGGACTGCCGCCTCGTTGAACACCGGGACGACGATGCTGTAGCGAATGCCTGCAAGATTGTCCGTCATGGAGATTTCCGCGGGTGAATCCCGGCGAGCTTAGGCCATGGCTGGTTAACGAGACCTTTGCCAGCGCTTAGGCGGGACAGTTGCCCGAGGACGAGGTGTAGCGGCGCGGTTCTGACGTGGCCGATGCTTCACGCTCTGCCCAATAAGCTTTACTCAGGCTTGGGCTTGCGAATCCTGCAAAGCACGATCGCAAAGCGCCATCCAACTCCTCCAGGAGGGCCGGCATTGGGATCGGTACCCGTCCGCGAACGACGTAGAGATAATCAAGATCGAATTCTAACGAAGTTGATTTCCGGACCAAATTCCGTCGACGGCCTCGCAAGATGTGGTACCCGCCTCCAACCAGCTGCTGGACGATGCACAGACCCGGTCTCTACCGAGCACCTGGATACGCATCGTTCAATCAGCTTATCCGATCGCGTCATTTTGACTACCCTATTGAATAATTAAGACAATTTCCCTAACTCTTAGACTGGTTCAGTTTGACATCGGGTGCGTCGGGTGCCTGTTCACGAAAGCTGGAGCGCGGAGCGCGCAAACGAGATCATTACGCAGCATTGCGGGCAAGACGGCCCGATGCTGCCGATCCTGCATGCCTTGCAGGAGGCGTTCGGCTGCGTGCCCGAGGCCGCTGTTCCGATGGTAGCGGAGGCCCTGAATCTCTCGCGCGCCGAGGTTCATGGGGTCGTCACCTTCTATCACGATTTCCCGCGCGAGCCGGGCGGCCGCCATATCCTCAAGCTCTGCCGAGCCGAGGCCTGCCAAGCGGCCGGCGGCGACGCGCTGGCCGCGCGCGCGGTGGCGCGGCTGGGCATCCCCATGGGTACGACCGCGCCGGACGGCAGCGTCACGCTGGAGCCGGTCTATTGCCTCGGCCTCTGCGCGACTGCCCCATCGGCGATGATCGACGGCCGCATAGTCGGCCGGCTCGACCAACGACGCCTCGATGGCCTGCTGGCGGAGGCACAACGATGAGCCTTCGCGTCTTCATTCCCTGCGACGCCGGCGCCGTTGCGGTCGGTGCGGATGACGTCGCGGCGGCGCTGCGACAGGCCGCCGCCGACCGCGCCGTCAATCTTGAGATTGTGCGAACCGGTTCGCGTGGACTTTATTGGCTGGAGCCGCTGGTCGAGGTCGCGACCTCCGCCGGGCGGGTGGCTTATGGTCCCGCCACCCCCGCCGATGCCGCGACGCTGCTCGATGCGGCGCTCGCCCAGGGTGGAGACCATCCGCTCCGGGTCGGCCTCGCCGATGAAATCCCGTGGCTCAAACGCCAGACGCGGCTGACGTTCAAGCGCTGCGGCGTCGTCGATCCGCTGTCGCTGCGTGATTATCGCGCCCATGGCGGCCTGCGCGGCTTGGAGCGCGCGCTGTCGCTCGGGACAGATGGGGTCATCGAAGAGGTGGTGCAGTCGGGCCTGCGCGGACGCGGCGGCGCGGGTTTCCCGACCGGCATCAAGTGGCGGACTGTCGCGCAGACCATTGCGCCCCAGAAGTACATCGTGTGCAATGCCGACGAGGGCGATAGCGGGACCTTCGCGGACCGCATGATCATGGAAGGCGATCCGTTCGTCCTGATCGAAGGGATGGTCATCGCCGGCATCGCGGTCGGCGCCACCAAAGGCTTCGTCTATATCCGCTCGGAATATCCGCACGCGATCGCCACCATGACGGCGGCAATCGAAGCGGCCCGCCGGGAGCACCTGCTCGGCCCCGGCGTCGCGGGCTCGCCATACGGGTTCGACATGGAAGTGCGCGCCGGCGCCGGTGCCTATGTGTGCGGCGAGGAGACCTCGTTGCTCGAAAGCCTCGAAGGCAGGCGCGGGATCGTGCGGGCAAAACCGCCGCTGCCCGCCCACAAGGGCCTGTTCGGCCGGCCGACCGTCATCAACAACGTGCTGTCGCTGGCGTCGGTCCCGATCGTGCTCGCCGAAGGCGCGGCGCACTATCGCGACTTCGGCATGGGACGCTCCCGTGGCACGATGCCGATCCAGCTCGCCGGCAACGTCAAGCATGGCGGCCTGTTCGAGACCGCTTTCGGCATCACGCTCGGCGAACTCGTCGACGACATCGGCGGCGGCACCGCGAGCGGGCGGCCGGTGCGCGCCGTTCAAGTCGGGGGACCGCTCGGGGCTTATTTCCCGCGCGCCTTGTTCGATACGCCGTTCGATTACGAAGCGTTCGCGGCGCGCGACGGCCTGATCGGCCATGGCGGCATCGTGGTGTTCGACGATACCGTCGACATGGCGAAGCAGGCGCGTTTCGCGATGGAATTCTGCGCCATCGAATCGTGCGGCAAGTGCACGCCGTGCCGGATCGGTTCGACCCGCGGCGTCGAGACGGTAGACCGCATCATTCGCGGCGAGGATCGGGGCGCAAACCTTGCGGTCCTCCAAGACCTCTGCAACACCATGAAGTTCGGTTCGCTGTGCGCGCTCGGCGGGTTCACGCCCTATCCGGTGATGAGCGCACTCACCCATTTTCCCGAGGATTTCGGCGCGAGACCGCCCCGTCTCGAAGCCGCGGAATAAGAGGAGATCGCCATGGCGTTCGTCCACGAGATCGATTACGGCACGCCGCGCTCGAAAGCCGAGAAGACCGTCACCCTGACCATCGACGGCCAGGCCGTGACGGTGCCGGAAGGCACCTCGATCATGCGCGCCGCCATGGAGATGGGAACGCAAATCCCGAAGCTGTGCGCCACCGACATGGTCGAGGCGTTCGGGTCATGCCGCCTCTGCCTGGTCGAGATCGAGGGTCGCGCCGGCACGCCGGCGTCGTGCACCACACCGGTCACGGCCGGCATGGCGGTGCGCACCCAGACCGATCGATTGAAGCGGCTGCGCAAAGGGGTGATGGAGCTCTACATCTCCGATCACCCGCTCGACTGCCTGACCTGCGCGGCAAACGGCGACTGCGAGTTGCAGGACATGGCCGGCGCCGTCGGGCTGCGCGACGTCCGCTACGGCTACAACGGCGACAAGCATCCCAATCCTGGCAAAGACGAGTCCAATCCGTATTTCACCTACGATCCGTCGAAGTGCATCGTGTGCTCGCGCTGCGTGCGCGCGTGCGAGGAGGTGCAGGGCACCTTCGCGCTCACCATCGCGGGTCGCGGATTTGATTCCGTGGTGTCGCCCGGCATGGAGGAAGCGTTCCTCGGCTCGGAGTGCGTATCATGCGGCGCCTGCGTCCAGGCCTGCCCGACCGCCACGCTCACCGAGAAATCGGTGATTGAGATCGGCCAGCCCGAGCATTCGGTGGTCACAACCTGCGCCTATTGCGGCGTCGGCTGCTCCTTCAAGGCCGAGATGCGCGGCGACGAAGTCGTCAACATGGTGCCCTACAAGGACGGCAAGGCGAACCGCGGCCATTCCTGCGTGAAAGGCCGCTTTGCCTGGGGCTACGCGACCCACCGCGAACGCATCCTCAAGCCGATGATCCGCGAGAAGATCACAGATCCGTGGCGCGAGGTTTCATGGGACGAGGCGATCTCCTACACCGCGTCGGAATTCAAGCGCATCCAGGCCAAGTACGGCCGCCGCTCGATCGGCGGCATCACGTCGTCGCGTTGCACCAATGAAGAAACCTTCCTGGTCCAGAAGCTGATCCGCGGCGGCTTTGGCAACAACAATGTCGATACCTGCGCGCGCGTGTGTCATTCGCCGACCGGTTACGGCCTTTCCACCACGTTCGGCACCTCGGCCGGCACGCAAGACTTCGATTCGGTTGAACAGACCGACGTCGTGATGCTGATCGGCGCCAATCCGACCGATGCGCATCCGGTGTTCGCCTCGCGCATGAAGAAGCGCCTGCGCGAGGGCGCCAAGCTGATCGTGGTCGACCCGCGCCGCATCGACCTGGTGCGCACGCCCCACGTTCAAGCGGCGCACCATCTGCCGCTGTTGCCCGGCACCAATGTCGCAGTTCTGACCGCACTCGCCCATGTGATCGTGACCGAGGGTCTCGTCAACGAAACCTTCGTGCGCGAACGGTGCGACTGGGACGAGTTCCAGGATTGGGCCGCATTTGTGTCCCAGCCGCACAACAGCCCCGAGGCGGTGGCGAAAATCTCCGGCGTTCCGGCGGAGAGCATCCGTGCCGCGGCGCGTCTCTACGCCACCGGCGGCAATGGCGCGATCTATTACGGGCTCGGCGTCACCGAGCACAGCCAGGGATCGACCACGGTGATCGCGATCGCGAACCTCGCCATGGCGACCGGCAATATCGGGCGGCCGGGCGTCGGCGTGAACCCGCTGCGCGGCCAGAACAACGTCCAGGGCGCGTGCGACATGGGTTCGTTTCCCCACGAACTGTCCGGCTACCGTCACATTTCCGGCGAGGCGACCCGCTCGATATTCGAGGCGTTGTGGGGGATTCACCTCGACAAGGAGCCAGGTCTGCGCATTCCGAACATGCTGGACGCCGCCGTCGACGGCTCGTTCAAGGGCATCTACATCCAGGGCGAGGACATCCTGCAGTCCGACCCCGATACCCATCATGTCTCGGCGGGCCTCGCCGCGATGGAATGCGTCGTCGTGCAGGATCTGTTCCTGAACGAGACCGCGAACTATGCGCACGTCTTCCTACCCGGCTCGACCTTCCTGGAGAAAGACGGTACCTTCACCAATGCGGAGCGGCGCATTCAACGGGTGCGCAAGGTGATGCAGTCGAAGTCCGGCAAGTCCGATTGGGAAATCACCCTTGATATCGCCAAGGCGATGGGCTTCGCCATGCACTACGATCATCCCTCGCAGATCATGGACGAGATCGCGCACCTGACGCCGACATTCGCCGGTGTTTCGTTCGACCGCATCGACGAACTCGGCTCGATCCAGTGGCCGTGCAACGAGAAGGCGCCGACCGGCACGCCGGTGATGCACATGAACGGCTTCGTGCGCGGCAAGGGCAAGTTCGTCGTCACCGAATATGTCGCGACCGACGAGCGGACCGGGCCGCGCTTCCCGCTCTTGCTGACGACCGGCCGCATCCTCAGCCAGTACAATGTCGGCGCCCAGACGCGACGCACCGCGAACGTGGTCTGGCACGAGGAGGACCGTCTCGAGATTCATCCGCACGACGCCGAGCAGCGCGGCATCCGCGACGGCGATTGGGTGAAACTCGCGAGCCGTGCCGGAGAAACCGCCCTGCGCGCGCTGATCACCGAGCGTGTAGCTCCCGGCGTCATTTATACGACGTTCCATCATCCGGAGACCCAAGCCAACGTCATCACCACCGACTACTCGGACTGGGCGACCAATTGTCCCGAGTACAAAGTGACCGCCGTCCAGGTCACGCCGTCGAACGGTCCCACCGAATGGCAGGAGCGCTATGACGAACTCGCACGCAACAGCCGCCGCATCGCCCCGGTGGTGGAAGCCGCGGAGTAGCCCGATGGCCCTTCCGATCGAACGCGTTGCGCGAACGGCTTGGCGGGGCGTCGGCTTTGCGGAGGGGTACCGCGCTATTCCGGAGGAGACGGCGACCGCCTTCGTCTACAACGGTACGTCCTACGCCGTGATGATGGCGACCCCGCAGGATCTTGAGGACTTCGCCTACGGCTTCAGCCTCACCGAAGGGATCGTGTCTTCGATCGACGAAATCGAGCGGCTGCACATCATCGAGATGGAGGCCGGAACCGAGTTGCGCATGTGGCTGTCCGAGCCCCGCGCGACCGGCTTCGGCGAGCGGCGGCGGCGGCTCGCCGGACCCACCGGATGCGGGCTCTGCGGCATCGAGAGCCTCGCCGAGGCCACGCGCCCTCCTCCGCGCGTCTCCGACGGTCAAATACTGTCGCCGCGAGACATCATGCGCGCCATGGAATCCATCTCACTGTCCCAGGCCATCAACCGCGAGACCCGTGCGGTGCACGCCGCGGCGTTCTGGGAGCCGTCCCTAGGACTGGTGGCCCTGCGCGAGGACGTCGGACGCCACAATGCCCTGGACAAGCTCGGCGGCGCGCTGGCGCGCCAGCACGTCGCCGGTGAAGCCGGAGCGGTTCTGCTGACCAGCCGCGTTTCGGTCGAGATGGTGCAGAAGACCGCTGCCATCGGGGTTCCATTCATCATGGCGGTATCGGCGCCTACCGCGCTTGCAGTCCGCACCGCCGAGGCGGCCGGCATCACACTGGTCGCGGTAGCCCGCGGCGACGGCTTCGAGGTGTTCACGCACCCTCGCCGCATCATCAAGGAATGCGTTACCAATGTCGCCTGACAGGCTGATATATATGGCTAATCAGATCGGCAAATTCTTCGTCAGCCAGGGCGCCGAAAAGGCACCGGCCGCCATCGCGGATCACCTGACGAAGTTTTGGGATCCCCGCATGCGCACCGCGATCGTTGCGCATCTCGATGCCGGGGGGGCAGGATTGAATCCACCCGTTCGCGCGGCGGTCGAAAAGCTGCGCGAAGTGCAAAACAAGGAATCGACGAACGCACACCAGAGCTCATAAGAGCCGAACCTCATAAGAGACAGAGCTCATAAGAGCCAATATGGGAGAAGCGCTAAATGTCGACCATCGAACACGCGAGGGACAGCTTTGGACCCACCGTGGGTCTGCTCGACCGCGAACGTACCATCGCCAACGCAGGATTTAATCGCTGGCTGGTGCCGCCGGCCGCACTCTGCATTCATCTCTGCATCGGAATGGCATACGGTTTCAGCGTGTTCTGGTTGCCGCTGTCGCGCGCGATCGGCCTCGACAAGAGCATTGTCTGCCCGGACCTGACGCTCGTCGGCGAACTTTTCACCACGACCTGCGACTGGCGCGTTTCGAGCCTGGGGTGGATGTTCACCCTGTTCTTCGTCGTGCTCGGATCATCCGCCGCGATCTGGGGCGGCTGGCTGGAGCGCGCCGGGCCACGCAAGGCCGGCGTCGTCGCCGCCCTGTGCTGGTGCGGCGGATTCGTGGTCTCCGCCTTCGGTGTCGTTACGCATCAGCTTTGGCTGATGTGGCTCGGTTCGGGCGTGATCGGCGGCATCGGACTTGGTCTCGGCTACATCTCGCCGGTCTCCACCCTTGTGAAGTGGTTCCCGGATCGCCGCGGCATGGCAACCGGCATGGCGATCATGGGCTTCGGCGGCGGCGCCATGATCGGCGCGCCGCTCGCCGACCTGCTGATGAATCATTTTCGTACCGCGTCCTCGGTCGGGGTATGGCAGACGTTCCTCGCCATGGGGGCGATCTACTTCGTATTCATGCTGATCGGCGCGTTCGGCTACCGCTTGCCGCCAGGCGGCTGGCGTCCCGACGGGTGGGCACCGCGCAAGAGCGCCACCGCGATGATCACCCCGCATCACGTCCATCTCAAGGACGCCCACAAGACCAAGCAGTTCTGGCTCATCTGGGCGGTGCTCTGCCTCAACGTATCCGCCGGCATCGGGGTGATCGGGATGGCGTCGCCCATGCTGCAGGAGATTTTCGGCGGCACGCTGATCGGGCATCCGGAGCTCGGCTTCACGCAACTCAGCCCGGAGCAGCGAACCCTGATCGCGGCGATCGCGGCCGGCTTCACCGGTCTGTTGTCGCTCTTCAATATCGGCGGACGCTTCTTCTGGGCGTCGCTATCCGACTACATCGGGCGGAAAAACACCTACTATACGTTCTTCCTTTTGGGCATCGCCATGTACGCGCTCGCGCCCTGGGCGGCGCATTCCGGCAACAAGGCGCTGTTCGTCGCCTTCTTCTGCGTGATCCTGTCGATGTATGGCGGCGGCTTCGCCACCGTGCCGGCCTATCTCGCCGACGTGTTCGGCACGCAATTCGTCGGCGCCATCCATGGCCGCCTGCTGACCGCGTGGTCGACCGCCGGCATCATCGGTCCGGTGGTCGTCAACTACATTCGGGAGTTCGAAATCGCGGCGGGCGTGCCGCGCGACCACGTTTACGACGTCACCATGTATATTCTGGCCGGAATGCTGGTGGCCGGTTTCGTCTGCAACTTCCTGATCAAGCCGCTGGCCGACAAATGGTTCATGAGACCGCAGGAAGTGGCGGCGCTGCAAGCCCGGGCGGCGGGCGCCGGCGCTTCAGTAACGGGCGGCTCATTCGGCATCGGCAAGGGCGGCCTTGACGCCCCGGCAGCGCTGTTCTGGGCCTTTGTCGGTATCCCGATCGCGTGGGGCGTGTGGATCACGCTCGAGAACGCGCTCGTGATCTTTCGTTAGAGCGCGATCCATCTGGGTTGAATCTAAATCGTTTGATTCTGAACATGATCTGGTCCGAAAAGTCTGCAACTTTTCGATTATGCTCTAGGCCCCGGACGGTTGAGGCACGTCGTGTTCCGGCGTGGCGCCGGGCTCCAGCATGTCATCGAGCCAGTGGCCGGCGCGGGCCGCCTTGGTCGCGAGATAGCGGCGATTTTCCGGATTGATGGGGGTGTGCAGCGGAATGCGGGCACAAACCTCCACGCCGCCCTCCGTCAACGCCTCGAGCTTGCCGGGATTGTTGGTGAGGAGCCGCACCCGGTTCGCCCCGATCATCTTCAGCATGCGGGCGGCGACGCCGTAATTGCGCTCGTCGTCGTCGAAGCCCAGCATCATGTTGGCGTCCATGGTGTCGAGGCCGTCGTCCTGGAGCGTATAGGCCCGCATTTTGTTGGCGAGGCCGAGCCCGCGGCCTTCCTGCTCCAGGTAGAGCACGATGCCGCCGCCTGCTTCCGACAGTTGCGCCATCGCGAGCTTAAGCTGCGCCCCGCAATCGCAGCGCCGCGAGCCGAACACGTCGCCGGTGAGGCAGGCCGAATGCACCCGCACGTTGACCGGCTGAGACAAATCAGGCTCGCCCAGCATGATCGCCACCGGGCTGCTGCCGACCGCATCGCGGAACACCAGGAATCGCGCCTCGTGCCCCTCCGGCAACGGTATCCGCGCCGCGCTGACGATCTCCAGGGAATCCAGAAGCTTGTTGCGGAATTGCGCCATCGCGTCCGCGTGAACCGCAATCATCTGGGCGAGAAAGCCCGGCGCCAGCGCCTTGGCGTCCGCCACCAGCAGCGCCGGAAGCCGCTGGGCAAGCTTGGCAAGCTCGATCGCCCGGACCCCCACCTCGCCGGTCGCCCCGGCGGCGGGCCGGCGCTCGCAGTCGGGACCGGTGGCGAGCGCCCAGACGATTGCTCGCGTGTCATCGGGGGCAAGGGCGATGAAGACCGGGCCCGGCACGTCGAGGCCGATCACCCGGGCGCGCCGCGCCGTGACGGCGAGCCGCAGGGGAGCCGGCGCGCACAGCGCCTTGAATTCGTCCCAGGTGGCGTCGGTCAGGCCGTCGACCGGCACGGCCACGATCGGGTCTTCGGCGCCTGAAATCACCACGGGCCGCCCGGCCTGGAATTCGGCGATCCCGCGCTGAACCGCAATATCGTCGGCCGAACCGAACCGGCCGAGTCCCCGCTGAAGGTTTTCCAAGTGAATCCTCGCCCGTTACGCCGGCATCGCGAACACGAGACCCGCCCGGGCGGTTATAAGTCCCCCCAGGGACGCAAGGCTATGCCGATTTATGTTTCAGTATGAATGACTTTTGCGCACGCAATCAATCCCGGGTACTGTCCTAATTCGGACACTTCGGACGGGAAATTAGGACACAGGCCCTGGATTGCTCACGCCGTCATCAGCGAGTTGGGCTTGTAAAAGAGCCGCTAGAAATTCTTCCATCTTTGAAAAATCAAGATGCCCCTGGTCCCAAGCCTGATCGGCGGCGACTAAGGCCGCCTCATATCCATCGCGGTCATCTTTGATGCGCTCCGGAACGATCCTACGTCCCTTCAATAGTGCGCCATGTCGCACACAGAGCAGATAATAACAGGCGGCCCGCGCCGTCCTGCCATTTCCCTCTATAAAGGGATGAATCCAATTCAATCTCCAGAGCGCGTATGCAGCCAATTCGATTGGGGTATAAATGTACCAGTTTTCATGGACGTGTGACACGAACCGGTCCATTAGCTCCGGTACTTTTTCGAAATGCGGTGGAATGTGCTCACCAACATAAATTGGCTCCTCTCGAAAGCGCCCACCGAATTGAGAAATGTTTGCTACGGCCACATGGTTCAGCGCCCACAACATATACTTGTCGAACGATGTGTGATCTTGCTCTAACCCAACCTCTATGTAATTCATCAGTAGATCGTACTGGCGAATGAGATTTTTTTCTTGAACCCTGTCGTAAAGATTCTGATCTACTTGCTCTAATACGATCATGGCACACAAAAAGAAGCCCAGCTAAGCTGGGCTTCTTCTCCTTAATCAGCCTTACGGGGCGTAAATACGTAGACTTTTGGAAGCACGGAGTGCGGAGGCCCTCGTAATCCGTGATCCTTTCGGGGCATTCCCGTAAACGAAACTCACCCGCTGCTCTTCAAGTTCTGCGTCGGTCACGCCGATCTCTTTGCTCTGCTGCAGAAGGCGATCAAGTTCCGGCCGCTTCGGCGCTCGGCTGATCGATGGTTTGCGTTCTGCCATGTCCCACTCTCCCGATTCAAATTCTGACGGTACAGCAACATCCGCCGTCGTTGTGTGACTTTCCTACCACATATGGGCTTTTTTGTCGTCGCGCAGAGGGTGCGACAGTTTTATGTTTAATCGTTTCTTCCCCCTCGATTACTCGGAACCGCCGCCGCCGATCCGGTGCAGTCTCGGTTGGCTCAATCGGCGCCACGGTTAAAGCCGCGTCCAGCAAGTCTCCGATCGACCACACATGCTTTGCGACAAGCGCCATCGCTGGCCTATTCTGGTGTGCCGCGCATTGGGCGTCAGGCTCTCATGGACGCCATGGAAATTGTAATGCCGCCACGTATAGCCTGACGGCCGCCGCGTGGTTCTCCAGTTTCCTTGAGAAGCTGTTCGTCAGGCGGGTGAACCGGCGTGACGCCATACGGATCGAGAGGTTCGAGCGCTCCACATACGATGTCGAGATTTGCGCCGGAACACGCTTCCACGCACAAAAGCGCCCCGCTCGGGGAAACGCAAGTGGGGCGTTCTTGTTGGTGAATTCCGCTGTTCATGCTTGCTACTTATGCTTGCTTCCTGGGAAAGCAAGCATTATCCTAACATGCTTGCTTACTTCTGTCAGCGGAGGCGGTCATGGATGAGCCCGATTCAGACGACCCCAGTAGGGCCGACATTGCCGCGATGGGTGGGCACGCTCGCGCCCAATCTCTGTCGCCGGATCAGCGAAAGGAAATTGCGAAAAAGGCAGCCGACGCGAGATGGAAAGGTAATGCGCCCTTTGCGACACATGAGGGCACCATCCGCATCGGCGAAACTGAGATCGCATGCGCCGTCCTGAATACTGGACAGCGTGTGATTACACAGAGCGGCTTCATGCTCGCCCTTGGTAGGGCGCGGCAGGCGAAGGGACGTCAGTACTATAAGGGCGACGCCAACTTGCCTGCATTTCTTACGGCTGCAAACCTAAAGACGTTTATTTCCAAAGAGCTGGAGGTGACGTCTAGTCAGATTGAATTTAGGACCAAAAAGGGTGGCCGTGCTTTCGGCTACGCGGACGAACTGTTGCCCGAGGTCTGCGACGTCTTTGTCAAAGCTGACCGCGCGGGGAAATTAACCCAAGGCCAACGGCATATTGCCGATCAAGCCCACATCATTATGAAGGGGCTCGCTCGGCTAGGCATCGCGGGCCTGATTGACGAAGCAACCGGTTATCAGGAGGTTCGAGACAAGCATGCACTGCAAGCATTGCTTGATGCGTTTTTGCGAAAGGAATTGGCCGCGTGGGCGAAGCGATTCCCTGATGAATTTTACGAGCACATCTTTCGTTTAAGAGGGTGGAAGTGGAAGGGGCGCGCAACCAATCCGCCGCAGGCTGTTGCAGGGTATACGAAAGATATCGTTTATGCCCGATTGGCTCCGCAAATCCTCGAAGAATTGGAGCGGCGCAATCCGGTTGAAGGAGGAAGACGTCGGTCAAAACATCATCAATGGCTGACCGAAGACGTCGGACACCCGGCCCTGGCGCAGCACCTGCACGCCATCATCACATTGATGCGGGTATCGAAGACATGGTCCCAATTTAAGTTGATGCTCGATATCGCTCACCCAAAGCGGGGGGATACGCTTCAGCTACCGCTCATGGCAGATTTTAGCACCGAGACTGTGGAGAAAAAGGAACTGGTTGCCCCTGCGAAGCAACCATCGCTATTTGACAATCCGGCGCCGGATGAAGCCGCCAACTGAGGCGGCCCGCACGCGGCCAGCGGGTGGGCGCGCCTGTCTCCCAGGTCGCGATTTCCCAAACGGCCCGGAACTGACTATCAATCCCGCACGTCACGGAGGTACTTGATGCAGGTTGCGATGATCGGCGCCGGCTATGTCGGGCTCGTGTCGGGGGCCTGTTTTGCCGATTTCGGCCACGTCGTCACCTGCGTCGACAAGGACGCCGACAAGATCGCGCGGCCTTCGCAAGCGGCGAGATGCCGATCTTCGAGCCCGGACCTCGACCGCCTGGTGGCCGCCAACATGCGCGCAGAAGCGGCTCGATTTCACCACCGATCTGGCCGGCCCGGTCGCCAACGCCGATGCGGTGTTCATCGCGGTCGGCACGCCGTCGCGCCGCGGCGACGGCCATGCGGACCTCTCTTACGTGCATCATGGCGGCGCGCGAGATCGCCGCGGCGCTCTACCGGCTTCACCGTGGTGGTCACCAAGTCGACGGTGCCGGTGGGCACCGGCGACGAGGTCGAGCGGATCATCCGCGAGGCGCGGCCCGACGCCGACGTGCGCGGTGGTGTCGAACCCGGAATTCCTGCGCGAGGGCGCGGCGATCCAGGACTTCAAGCACCCCGACCGCATCGTGGTCGGCACCGAGGACGAGCGCGCCCGCAAGGTGATGGAAAATCTCTACCGGCCGCTTTATCTCAACCAGGCGCCGATCCTGTACACCAGCCGGCGCACCGCCGAATTGATCAAGTACGCGGCCAACGCGTTCCTCGCCACCAAGATCACCTTCATCAACGAGATCGCGGACCTGTGCGAGAAGGTCGGGCGCGACGTCCAGCAGGTCGCGCGCGGCATCGGCCTCGACAACCGCATCGGCGGCAAGTTCCTGCACGCCGGCCCGGGCTACGGCGGCTCCTGCTTTCCCAAGGACACCGTCGCGCTGATCAAGACCGCCCAGGACGCCGAGGCGCCGCTGCGCATCGTCGAGACGGTGGCGGCGGTCAACGACGCGCGCAAGCGCGGCATGGCGCGCAAGGTCGCGGCGGCGCTCGGCGGCAGCCTGCGCGGCAAGACCGTCGCGGTGCTTGGGCTGACCTTCAAGCCCAACACCGACGACATGCGCGAGGCGCCGTCGATCCCGCTGATCACCGCGCTGCAGGACATGGGCGCGCAGGTGCGCGCCTACGACCCGGTCGGCATGGAGCAGGCGCAGCCAGCTGCTCACGAGGGTCGACGTTCTGCGACGGCCCGTATGCTGCGCGGAAGGCGCCGACGCGCTCGTCATCGTCACCGAATGGGAGCAGTTCCGCGCGCTCGATTTCGATCGGCTGAAGGCGAGCGATGAAGCAGGCGGTCATCGTCGACCTGCGCAATATCTACCGCCCCGAGGAGATGAACGGCTTTTCCTATCACAGCGTCGGCCGGCGGAACGGCAGCCGCGCGAATAATTCAGCGAATTACCAAGTCCGGGCAATGCGTCTCGGGCCTTCCTTCGACGAGCGGTTTCGCTGATATCATGCTACGGCAACTTGACCGCGTGAATTTTGGTGACGCTATGAATTTGACCGATACCATTGCCTCGACCATGCCGACGATGGCTGGCGCGACGCACTCGCCGCCATCCGCGCCGGTCGCCTCACGGCGTCTCAGCCGATCGATGGAACGAGATTTTCGCGCCGCTCGCGGCAAGCCGGTCGACGATCTCCTCGTCGTCGGCCAGATCGGGCAATCGCTCGACGGACGTGCAGCGACCCCGACCGGGCATTCCCATTACATCAACGGCTCCGATGGGCTTGATCATCTTCATCGGCTGCGCGCGCTTATGGATGCCGTCGTCGTCGGCGTCGGCACGGCGGTTGCCGACGACCCGCAGCTCACGGTGCGGCGCGTTGCCGGGCCGCATCCGGCACGCGTCATCATCGATCCCAACGGCCGGTTGCCGGCGACCGCGCGCGCCTACCGGGATGACGGCGTGCGCCGCTTGGTGATCACCGCCGCGGGGGCCGAGCCGCCGTGCCGGCATCGAGCACATTGCCGTGCCGGCCGATCACGGTCACATTGAGCCGGCCGCCATCCTGGCAGGCCTTGCCGAGCGCGGATTGCGGCGCATCCTGATCGAGGGTGGGCCGGCGACGGTCGCGCGTTTCCTCGAGGCGCGGTGTCTCGACCGTTTCCATGTGGTGGTGGCGCCGATCATTCTGGGCGGCGGTCGCTCCAGCCTTGATCTCGCGCCGATCACGCGTTGCGAAGAGGCGTTGCGGCCTCACACCTACACCCACGTACTCGGCAACGAGGTGTTGTTCGACTGCGATCTGTCCGCTCAGCGCCGGCCGATGGGGCGGGCGAAGAAATCGACGTGACCGACCCGCATATGCGAGCGGCCGGCCGCCACGTGATCGCGTCGCTCGGCGAGCCAATCCGCCACCATTGACGGCGCAACGCCGATTTTGCCGACTGCTTCCGCCCAGCCCTCTAGCATCGCGGACTGCATGTCGCGATCCGCCGGGGCGAAGCTCCATTCGGATTGGCCGGTCACAACCGCAAAGCCGGCACCGCGAAAGCGTTCCGGCGCGGCCGTCGGCGGCGGTGGGCCCGAGCGCCGGCCCGAAACCCTTGTCGGTGAGTTGATGGCGGTTGACCGCGGCGATCACGGTGTCATCGTGGCGAGACGCGGGGACCATCATGACGCGGCCGTCATAGCTCAGCGCCGCGTAAAACGGACGGTCGATCCGCACCATCGCGCCAACAGCCGATCGAGCCAGGCGGACGAGACGAGATCGAGCAGCGCCGACGTGGTGACGAGGTCGGGCACCGGTTCGGTCTCTTGACCGATCGCTTCGTCGAGATGGCGCGCAAGATCAATCATGGCGGTTGCGACCGCAGTATCGGCAGGCGCCGCCGCCTTCGCCCGGGCGAGCAGCGCCGCATCGTTGTCGACGAGCCGCCAGCTCTGGCGCGCCGGCAGAAGCGGCCTGATCGCCCGCAAGGTCGCGCCGGTGCCGCAACCGAGATCGGTTACCGCCACGGCGGAAGCGCCAGCGAACGCCGATCGCAGCGCATCGAGCACCGCGCCGCTGCGCGCCGCCCGATCATAGGCCTCGCGCAACTCCAGCCACTCGGCCGAAAACCCGCTCATGAGGCGGCCCGCACCACGTCGAAAATGGCCCGCCCGGTGGCGTCCCAGCCGGGGAGTTGCGCCGCGGCATGGCGCGCCACGGCGGCGCAGCGCGCCCGAATGTCAGCGTCCGCGATCATCGCCCGCAATGCCGCCGCAAGCGCCAGCACGTCGTCGGGCGGGACCAGAATGCCGGCGCCTTCCGGCACGGTGTCCGGGATCGCACCGGCCTTTGTGCCGATCACCGGCAAGCCGTAGGCGATCGCCTCGGCGAACGCCATGCCGTAGCCTTCGTGGCGCGACGGCAGCACGAACACATCGGCGGCGCCGTAAAGGCGGGCGAGTTCAGCTTCGCCGACCGCGCCTGCCATGCGCGCGCGAGCACCAAAACGGAGCAGCACAAGCTTGGTCGCAAGTTCGCCCGCGAGTTCGCGGTCGCGCGTGCAATCGCCCGCGATGACGAGTTCCCAATCGAGGTCGGTGATGCAGGCGAGCGCGGCGAGGAGAACGTCGTAGCCTTTGCGCCGGACCACGGCGCCGACCGCAAGTAGATTCACGGTTTCGCGGTGCGCCTTTGGCGCGGCCGCTACGGCGTCGCTGCCGGGTATCGCGACCGTGATTGCGCACGTCGCGACGCCGTAATCTTTTGCCAGGGTCCGCGCGGTCGCGGCGCTGGTGACGATGACGTGGCGCACCGCATCGAGCGCCGCGCGCTCGCTTGCCCGCAGCAGCGCCGCCGCCTCGGCCGTGAGCCCGGATTCGAGCGCCAGCGGATGGTGCACCAGCGCGATGACCGGATGGGTCGCCTGCAAGGCTCGCGCTGCTTCCGGCAGAACCCCGAGCGCAAGCCCATCGATCACGATAGGGCGGCCGGCGGGGACGCGCTGCAGCCGTAACAGAGCCTCGCGGGCAGTCTCAGCGGCCGGCCGCGGAAAGCCTTCGCCGACATCGATAATGTCGACCGCGCAGCCCAGTCGCCGCAATTCGGCGATCACGCGCCGGTCATACGCATAGCCGCCGGTCGGCTGTTCGAGACTGCCCGGAACCGCGAAAGCCAGCGCTACCACAGCGCTCCCTCGTACCATGCCCGCGCCGATGGCGATTCCGCGACCGTCACCCGGATGGCGCCGATCTCGGTGGGCTCCCGCCCGAGTTCGCCGTGCCTCGCCGCCGCTGCGAGGCCGTCGAAGACATGCCGGGTCAGGAATTCGGTGGTGGTGTTCAAAGTCTTGAATTCGGCCATGTCGTCGAGATTGCGATAATTGAGCGGCGCAAGCACCGCCTTGAGCACCTCGAAGGCGCGCCCGATGTCGACCACGATGCCATTATGGTCGAGCGACTCCGCCATGAAAGCGGCCGACACCGCAAACGTCGCGCCGTGAAGCCGCTGGGCCGGACCGAACACCTCGCCCCGGAATGAATGCGCGATCATGATGTGATCGGAAACCTCGACGGCGTACACGCATGAGCCCTTTCATTTGCGGTGCGCGGGACGGAGCGTTGCGGCAGGTTATGCTGCCCCGTAGCGTCCCGCGGATGCCGGGTAGCGGATAAGCTGGCATAGCACACCGCCGGGTTCGGCGAGAATATCCGGCAACCGCGCCGGCAGATCGTGGAAATCGACCGCGGGCGCGAGCAAAATATCGAGTGCCGGATCGGCGAGCAGCGCGACCGCCGCCGCCATCCGCCGCCAGTGGGACCAGCGCGGCCGCCGCGACGGCGACACCTGCCCGACCTGGCTCGAGACGAGGCGCAGCCTGCGGCTATGAAACGCTTCGCCAAGCGCGACCGGCACCGCGCCGGCGCCGTACCAGCTCAATTCGACCACGGTCGCCTCTTCGCCGGCGAGTTCCAGCGCGGTCGCGAGCCCGGCCGCGCTCGCGCTCGCATGGATCACGACGTCGCATTCGTCCGGCGCCTCGGCGGCGAGCGCGAAGTCGACGCCGAGCGCCGCCGCGATTGCGGCGCGACGCGGCTCGATGTCGACCAGCGTGACCTCGGCGCCGGGAAGCCGTGCGGCCAGATAGGCGCACAGCGAGCCGATCACGCCGGCGCCCACCACCGCGATGCGGTCGGCCGGGCCGGGCGCCGCATCCCACATGGCGTTGAGGGCGGTTTCCATGTTGGCGGCGAGCACGCCGCGCGCCGCCGGCACGCCGGCGGGCAGCACCGCGATGCGGTCGGCCGGGACCGTGAACACGGTCTGGTGGGGATAGAGCACGAAGGCATCCCGTCCGGCCAAGCGGTCCGGGACCGGCGGCGATGCGCCCGACGGTGGCGTAACCGTATTTCACCGGAAACGGGAAATTCCCCGCCATGAACGGGGCGCGCATGCGGACGTATTCGCTGGCCGGCACGCGGCCCGCGAACACCAGACGCTCGGTGCCGCGACTGATCCCGCCGTAGAGCGCATGAAGCTCGACCTCGCCCGGACCGGCCGGGCCGACGCTCTCGGTTCGGATTTCGGCGCGGTTGGCTCCGACATACCACAGGGCCTCCGCGGCCCGCCCGTCAACCTCCCCGCCCACGATCCCTCCACATTTGACTTTCCGGGACTTGGATATGGCCGCATCCTTTCCGACTCTTGGAATCCCTTTGGAATCCTTGGACTTGGAAACCCCGCAGCCGCTATATTTCGCCCACCAGGGTCCCTTTCCAAAGCGATTTCTCCATGACCGAATCCCACGCCGGCTCGCCGGCGCTGCCGGACCTGCTTGCAAGCCCGTCGCCGGCGCGCGGGCGGCGTTTCCTGTTCGCCGGCCTTGTCATCGCGACCATCGTCGCCGTGATGGGGCTGATGGCGCTCGCGCTCGCCGTGGACGGCCTCGACGGGCTCGATTTCGTCCTGCTCGGTCTCTTCCTCGTCACCCTGCCATGGACGGTGATCGGGTTCTGGAATGCCGCGATCGGCTTCGCTGATCCTGCGCTTTGCCAGCGACCCGGTCGCGACGGTGACGCCCGCGCCGTGACGCGCGTCCGCGGCGACGAGACCGATCACGGCTGCCGTCGCGCTGATCGTCTGCATCCGCAACGAGGATCCCGCGCGCGTCATCCGCAATCTCTACCCCTATGCTCGACGGACTCGCGCCGGTCGGCGAGCCGTTTCCATCTCTATGTGCTTGAGCGACACGCAGCGATCCCGCGACGGCGGCCGCGGAGGAGGCGAGCTTTCGCGACTCGCGGCGAACAATGGCGCGGCCGCATCGCCGTCACCTATCGCCGTCGCGACGACAATGCCGGCTTCAAGGCCGGCAATATCCGCGATTTCTGCCTGCGCTGGGGCGGCGCCGCACGATTTCGCCGTCACGCTCGATGCCGACAGCTTCATCCCGGCGTCCGCGATCCTGCGCATGGTGCGCATCATGCAGGTCTCGCCGGAGATCGGCATCCTGCAGGGCCTCGTGGTCGGCATGCCGTCGACCAGCGCGTTCGCCCGCATCTTCCAGTTCGGCATGCGGCTCGCCATGTGGTCCTACACCATCGGCAGCGCCTGGTGGCAGGGCGATTGCGGACCCCATTGGGGGCACAATTCGGTGCTCCGGCTCAAGCCGTTCATTGCCCATTGCCACATTCCGCCGCTGCCCGAAGGCGTGGCCGGCTCGGCGGCCATGTGCTGAGCCACGACCAGATCGAGGCGGTGCTGATGCGCCGCGCCGGCTACGAGGTGCGGGTGCTGCCTGAGGAGCATCTCGGCTGGGAGGAAAATCCGCCGACGCTCCTGGAATTCATCCGCCGCGACCTCCGGTGGTGCCAGGGCAACATGCAATACTGGCACTTCCTGACGTGGCCGGGATTGAAGTTCGTCAGCCGCTATCAGCTTGCCTTCGCGATTCTGATGTTTCTCGGCTCGCCGGCCTGGATGGCGCTGTCTGGTGCTCGGCACCATCGGGGTCGTGCGCGCCGAGCGGCCGTCGGCCTTCATCTCGCCCGATGCCGGACTTGCGGTCCTCGCTCATCATCCTGGTGATGTGGTTTGCGCCCAAGATCGCCACCGTGATCGACGCGCTGACGCGGCCGGAGGCGCGCGCGGCGCTTCGGCGGCGGACTGGCGGTTCCTGGTCAACGTCTTCGCCGAAACCGTATCTTCTTCCTGCTGCTGTCGCCGATCATGTGGTTCGCGCACACGCGTGTTCCTGGCAATCGCTGCTGCTTCGGCGGCAGCGTCGGCTGGGGCGGCCAGGCGCGCGACGATCACGCGGTGCCGCTGCGCTGGCGCTCGCGCGCGCTGTGGCCGCAGACCGTGCTCGGCTGCGCATGCCTCGGGGCGCTGGCAGTGGCCGCACCCGCCGCCATTCCGTATGCGCTGCTGATCGCCGGCGGGCTCGCCCTCGCGGTGCCGCTGTGCGTCGTCACCGCAAGCCCGGCGGTCGGCGCCGCGCTGCTGCGCGCCGGCATCGGCCGCCTGCCCGAGGAGATCGCGCCCTCCCCGCTCGACGCGCTCGGCCTGCCGGCGCTCTGCGATGGCCGGGTGCGGCCAGGAAAACTCGCCACGACAACAAGCCTCGCACAGCGCCACGCAAGCGCGCGGGGAGATCACCGTGATGCTCGATCGGCGTGCAGAGCGGCGCGCGGCGTCGTGCGGTCGTTGCGCATTTATTACGGCGGCCGCGGCGCGGCGCGACGCGCTCGACCGCCATTATCGGCGCTTTGTCACGGCAGGGCGACCTCGTATTCGATATCGGCGGCCATGTGGGCGACCGCGTCGCCTCATTTCGCCGCCTCGGCGCGCGAGTCGTCGTGGTCGAGCCGCAGCCGGCGCTGGCGACGACGCTGCGGCTGCTCTACGGCCGCGACGAGGCGGTGACCGTCGTGGAAGCCGCGGTCGGGCGCAGTGCGGGCGCAGTCGCGCTCGGCTCAATCTCGCCAATCCGACGGTCTCGACCGCGTCGGAGGCCTTCATCGCGGCGGCGCGCGACGCACCGGGCTGGGAAGGCCAGCAATGGACCAGGACCATCGAGGTCCCGATGACGACGCTCGACGCGCTGATCGCGCACCATGGCGTGCCGCGCTTCATCAAGATCGATGTCGAGGGCTACGAGGCCGAGGCGCTGGCCGGCCTCGCCGCGCCGGTGGCCGGCGTTGTCGTTCGAGTTCACCACGATCCAGCGCGATGTCGCGCGGGCATCGATCGGGCGCTGCACCGCTATCGGTTATAGCGGATTTCGCGGCCTCGCTGGGCGAAAGCCTTGCCTTCGTTCACGACCGCAAGCTTACCGCCGACGAAATCACCGCGTGGCTCGAGCGATTTGCCCGAGCGCGTCAATTCCGGAGATATTTATGCAACGCTGGCGTGACCGGCTACGATGGCGCGCCCGCGCGGCGCTGGCGGCTGCCATGGCAATGCTGGCGGCTCCGCTCGGCGCACACGCCGCCGAGGCGATCGCGGTCGACGTCGTCAATGCGAGCGTCCCGACGCTGTGCGTCGAGACCGACAATGTCTACCTCAAGCTCACGTCCGGCACCGTCCGCAGCTTCGCCATCGAGGCGATCCATCCGGCTTATGCCGGGACCATCGTGGTTGACCGCACCGCGCCGGACTTCCGCAATTGCGACATGTCGACGGACCCGGTCTATCCGGGCGAACCGCGCCGCGTGACGATCTACGAGACCGCCGATCTGCAGCTCGTCGGCCACGCCTTCTCCGGATTCTGGCGTCCCGCCGCGGTGCCGGTGCGGGTCGGCACCCGCGTCGAGACCGGCCTGCATCTGTTGCAGCTCTATCGTGAAGTTCAAGGACCGCACCGAGGAAGTGCTGGTGGTCTACCCGGCCGACGGCTATTGGCGGGCGCGTCCGCTGCCGCCGACCCAGCTGGCGGCGAGCGCCTACGGCTCGTCATTCCTGCTCGGACCGGTCGAGACCGCGGGGCGGCCCTTCGTCGACATCACGCGAGATCGCCTTCGATCCGGCGACGCGCACGTTCCGCCTCGCCTTCGCGCGCGGCGGCGCGGCGAACCTGCGCGTCGACGCGGTCGACCAGGAGCACATCGCGCTAGACTGCGGCTTCAATGCGCCGACGTGCCGCGCCAGCCGTTCGCGGCGCTGCGCTCCATGTTCGTGACCGAGACCAATGCCGACGTGGCACAGGCTCGCGTGGCGGGTGCCGGGCGGCAAGGCCTACGAGGCCGCGCCGGTGATGGAATTTCGCCGCGCCGACGCGCTCGAATTGTGGGCCGGCCGGCGGCTGCCGTCGCGCCACAACACGAGCGCGCCCGACATGATCTTCGGCGATTTCCGCAGCGGCGAAGGCGCGGGCCGGTAGACGCGTCGTTTGAAGCTTCGACCGGCAGTCAATGAGCCGTCTGGCTCCGCAGGTCGGCGACCTCTTTTTCGCTGATCTTGGACGGCGCGCTGCCGAACCGTCCGGTAACGAAGTTTGCGACAGCAGCAATCTCCGAATCGGAATAGCTGCGGCCAAATGCCGGCATCGAGACGACGCCCTGCGGGGTCTGCCGCATCGTCCCGGATATCACGATCTGAGCGACGTTCGTTGCGGTGGGATCGTTGACGGCGCGCGCCCCGGCAATCGTCGCGAAGGGCGAAATCGCGCTTACGCCGGTCCAGCCATGGCAACTGACGCAAGCTTGTTCAAATACCTTTTTGCCGCGAACATCCGCCGTCGCGCCGCCGCTCTTGGGCGAGGCCGGCGCCGGCGGGGCGATCGTCGCCGGCAAATCCGACGATGCCACTGCCGGAACGCTGCGCAAATAAACGACCAACGCGTGGATGTCGGTCGGGCGTCAGCGCGCTGAAGCTTTTGTCGACGGCCTCGCCCATCGGTCCCGCCGCCGTGCCGCGGCCCGACGCATGACCGGTCGAGAGGTAGGCGAACAGCTCATCATCGCTCCATGCGCCGACGCCGGAGCCCTTGTCGGAGGTGATGTTGAAGGCGCGCCAACCGGCAGTCAGCGCACCGGCGAATTTTTTCCGATTGTCGAGCGCGAATGCGAGATTGCGCGGCGTGTGGCATTCGCCGCAATGCGCCAGCGCCTCGGCGAGATAGGCACCTCTGTTCCACGGCGGGCTCTGCGCGGTATCGGGCTCGAAGCGGGCATTTCTGCTGAACAGCAACGACCAGACACCCATCAACCAGCGCTGATTGAACGGAAACGTCAGCGTGTCCGCGCGATTGACGGAACGCAGAGGCGCAAGGCTGAACAAATAGGCCTTGATGGCCAGAGCGTCGGCGTCCGTCATATAGGTATAGGAGGTAAACGGCATGGCCGGATAAAGATACGCGCCGTCGCGGCGGATGCCGCGCTGTACCGCGTCAAGAAACTCCCGGTCGCTGTAGTTGCCGATGCCGGTGTCTTTGTCGGGCGTGATGTTGGTGGAGTAAAGCGTCCCGAACGGCAGCGGAAACGCCAAGCCGCCGGCATAGTCTCCGCCGCCGGGAGCGGTGTGACAGACCAGGCAATCGGCAGCGCGCGCAAGATACTCGCCGCGTTGAATGAGCGCCGCTTTCGCCAGATCCGGCGGGACACCGCTCGGATCGCCGCCGCGATAGTCCGAAAGCGATACGCTCGTGCCACGCGCAAACGCCATCGGACCGGGGGTCGAGACCTCCCAAATGAATACCACCAAGATAATTGCCGCAATAACCGCGGCGGCGACAAGGATGCCGCGTGTAACGACGCCGAGATGCATGAACCAAGCGCGCATGGCGATCACGCCCTTTTCCCAACCGCCAAGGCATCCTGGTCGATTGGCAGCCGCCGCAACGCGACGCCGGTCGCGGCATAGATCGCGTTGCGCAACGCCGGTGGTCCCGCCGTGCAGCCGGTCTCACCGATGCCGCCCGGTGCTTCGTCGCTCTTGACGACATGCACCTCGATGTTCGGCACCTCGTCGATGCGCAGCATGCGGTAATCGTTGAAGTTGGATTGTTGCACCCGGCCCTTCTCGATGGTGATCTCGCCGTATAGCGCGGCGGTCATGCCGAAAATCAATCCGCCTTGCAATTGTGCCGCGATGGTGTCGGGATTGACCGCGATGCCGGTGTCGACCGCCGAAGTCACCCGGCGTAGTTGCACCGCGCCGCGCTCGTCGACCTCCGCCTCGACCACGGTAGCGATGAAGCTCGCGAACGACGGTTGCAGGCAGACACCGCGCCCGACGCGAGCCGGCAGCGGTTTGCCCCAATCGGATTTTTCCGCCACCAGATCGAGGACGGCTTGGAAACGCGGTTGTTTGCCCAGCATGCCGCGACGAAACGCGATTGGATCCATGCCGGCCTTGCGCGCCAGTTCGTCGATGAAACACTCGATGGCAAAGACGTTGTTGTTCGGCCCGACGCCGCGCCAGAAACCGGTGGACACCGCCGGCGGCTCGACACGTACGTATTCGACCTGGAAGTTGGGGATGTCGTAGGGCATATCCACGGCGCTATCGACAGCGTCGATGTCGATGCCCTTTTGGAAAGCGGGCGGCAGCCAGCGCGCCATTATGGACGAACCGGCTATTTTATACTTCCACGCGATGATTTTGCCGCCGGACAAAGTCGCAGAAATGATGTCGCGATAGACCGGGCGATAGACGTCGTGCCGCATGTCTTCTTCGCGCGTCCACACAACTTTGACCGGGCCGTCGACTTGCCGCGCAATGCGCACGGCGCTCGCCGCCATGTCCGCCTCGAGCCGGCGGCCAAAACCGCCGCCGATCAGATGATTGTGCACAGTCACCTTGTCGATCGGGACGCCGGCCGCTTCAGCGGCTGCTTCCTGGACGCGGGTTATGACTTGAGTGCCGGTCCATATTTCGCAGGCGCCCGGCGTCAGATGAACCGTGCAATTCATCGGCTCCATCGTCGCGTGCGCCAGGAAAGGCAGTTCGTAGTCCGCTTCGAACTTGTCGCCCTGCGACAATCCTTTCGCGATGTCGCCGACTGATTTTGCGACCACGCCGTCTTGCTTGCTCGCGGTGCGCAATTGCTGCCAGACGTCTCGCGAACCGATCTGCGCGTTTTTTCCTTCGTTCCAGGTCACGACGAGAGCATCGAGGCCTTTCTTCGCCGCCCACATGTGGTCGCCGACCACGGCAACCAGATCGTCCAGCACGATGACTTTCTGAACTCCGGGAAGGGTCTTCGCCGCGCTGTCATCGACACGGGCAACTTTGCCGCCTAACACCGGGCTGGCCGCGAGCGTCGCAAACTTCATCCCGGGAAGCATCGCGTCGATGCCGTAGATAACGCTACCGTTGGTCTTGCCGGGCGTATCGAGACGCTTGAGCGGCCTGCCGATCAGCACAAAGTCCTTCGGGTTCTTCAACGGCGGTTTTTGCGGGATCGGAACGTTGCTCGCCGCGTCGACGAGATCGCCGTAGGCGAGCGTCCGCCCGCTGCCGGCGTGCATGACGTTGCCATTGGACGCCGTACAGCTTGCCGGATCGACCTGCCATTGTTGTGCCGCAGCCTGCACCAGCATCGAGCGCGCCTCCGCGCCGGCGGTCCGGACCGGAATCCAGAAAGCGCGGATCGAATTCGAATTGCCGGTGACCTGAAGTCCGAAAGTCGGATTACCGTAGAGCTTGTCGTTAGGCGGCGCGTGCTCCAGCGCCACTTTCGCGAAGTCGGCATCGAGTTCTTCGGCCAGAATCATCGCAATCGCGGTGTAGACGCCCTGACCCATCTCGACCTGCGGCATGACCAACGTCGTCTTGCCCGAATGGTCGATGCGGATAAAAGCATTGGGCGCAAACTTGCCTTCCGTGCTGTCGGGAGCTTGCTCCGGCTCATTCACCGGCGCCGCCCGCAACGGCAGGTGGAATGCCAGCGTAAATCCCACCGCCAAGCTGCCCTTGAGCAAGCCGCGGCGCGATGATGCCGACGCAAATTCTTCAACGGGCGGCATCGCGTGCTCCGATGGTTGACGCATCGGCGGCCGCTCGCTTGATCGCCTCGCGGATACGCACATAGGTGCCGCAGCGACAGATATTGCCCGCCATCGCTGCGTCGATATCGGAATCGTCGGGATGGGGAGTGCCAGCCAGCAGCGCCGCCGCCGCCATGATCTGCCCTGACTGGCAATAGCCGCACTGGATGACTTCCAGATCGAGCCACGCTTTCTGGACTTTCGCGCCCGCCGGCGTGGCGCCAATGCCTTCGATCGTGGTGACCGCGCGATTCTCGATCGCACCGACCGGCAGCAAACACGAGCGAACCGGATCGCCGTCAATATGGACGGTGCAAGCGCCGCATTGCGCAATGCCGCAGCCGAACTTCGTCCCTGTCATGCCGAGCACGTCGCGCAATACCCACAGCAGCGGCGTGTCGCCTTCTACATCGACGCTGCGTGTGTCGCCGTTGACTTTAATAACGAAGGTCATGGTGTCCTCTTCATTCCACCAATGGCGATCGGCGATCGCGTCGCCTGCGCATTTGCAATTGACCTTTCAACCTAAGCAGCAGTTACCTGTTTCTCCTCATCCCGGTCCACGAACACACCCGGGCGTGACGCCCTGATGCTATTTGCGTCCATACGATCTGGTGCGCCTGGTTGAATGGTTCAAGGCCGGTCGGGGGAACCAATCTCCGTGGAAACCAAACGATACGCGCACGAGAAGTCCAACGCCCGCCAAAGGCCTAAGGTTGCTACCCCAAGTTTCGGATGTCGGCGCGGATGCGTTGGCGGCTCATGGCTGCCTCGCGCCGGGCCGCCCACATGCCCTTGATGAACGAGCCGATGTGAGACCGCGACGCCGGAGAGCCCAGGCAGCGCACGATCTGTTCGCCGAACAATCGGATCTTTTCCGCCCGCGGCTCCAGATAGGTCGCACGCTCCTGGAACGCTACGTCGCTCCGGTCCCGCCACTCGGCGATCCGATTAAGCGCGCCGTATAGCTCGCGTCCGGCCTCGAAGCCGCTGCGACGTTCCGGCCCCGAGCGCACCCGGACGGCGCAATCGGACGCGATCAGCCGGGTGCGCCCACGGGCGCGCAATTGGTCGAGCAGCGAGGAGAACGCCAGGTATTCGGAGGTCTGCGGGAACGCCATGAATTTGAGATTGCCGCACGCCTCAACCCGGACCCACATCACGTTTGCGCACAAGGTCTTGGCCCGCAGCGTTCGCAAAAGACGCGAGCCCGGATGGGCCTGCGATCTGACGGCGGCAGCGCCGGCGTCGGCGAAGCGATCAATCATGTCGATCTCGCCCACCATGTCTTGCCAGCTCTCGGCGGTTTCGCGCACTTGGCTCAAATAGTCGGGGTCGAGCGCGACGCCTTCGGGAATGAACACGACGATGTCGACCAACGGCGCCATGGCCCGCAATCCGTCAGCGAGCGGCAGGGCATCGAAGCTCTCGGACGTCACCACCCGCATACCCCGCGGGAATGCCGGATTGGACGCCGCGTCGGCGAACAGGTGCTCACGCAGCTTCGGAACCACGATCGCGACCTCATCCGGGCTTTCGTGCAGCCGCGCGATCGCGCTCAGGGTCGCCTCCATGAGGCGCCGGTCCGATCGCGCCAATGCGACGATGCCATACCGCAGCACGGCCGGTCGTGTGGCGCCGTCATCCATGGGGGGACCCTCGGGAGGACGCCGCACCGCGAGCCCTGCCGTGGGCGGATACCAGCCGCTCGCAGGTCATGGCGAAGCTGTGCGCCACCGCGGCCGGGTTGGTCTTGGCAATAGCCGCGCCGCCTTCGGCAAGCAACACCGGAGTCTGGCTCCACGATTGGCTGACCAAGTTCACGGTATTCGCCAAGTGGTAGGCGCTTCTAGCCGGGAACATGACGCCATGACGGCCATATTCGATGAGTTCGGCGGCGCCGCTGCAATCCGGCACGATCACGGCTTTGCCCGACCGCAACGCGGCGATCAGCGCAAGCGCAATGGAGTTGTCGTAGGCCGGCACCACCAGCACGTCGATACCGCCAAGAAATTCGTCGATCCCGGTGGCGGCGACGAACGAAACGGGCGCGCGATCGGCTGCCGGCTCCCGCACGGCGATGCGCAGTTGCAAGGCATCGCGCCGGCCAGTGAGTTCGATCGCATAAGACACGAAGGCGATGAGCGCGCGCGACGCCCAGGGATCGTAGATGCCGAACACCGGCTCCTGGGCGCGCGGCGATGCGGCGGACGCCGTAACCGCCGCGCCAGCACGCTCGACCGGCGGCGGGAAGATCACGGAGAACGCGGCGCGGGAAAAACAACCGTCGGCGATCAGGCTGCCCGCCGCGGCGCGGCTCGTGCCGAGGAGCCCGTCGACATGGCGGCTCGCGCGCCTTATCCGCATCGCGGCGAGCGGGGCTTTGATGAACGACGGAGCGGAGTCCATGTCCTCGCCGCGCCAACACGACACGCAATGGCCGAGCGGCGTGTCGGCGGCTGCCGCCAGCGGCCAGATTCCCACCAGCCGGTGCTCCGGCCCGAATGTGTGGATCGCGTCCGGCCGCTCGGCCGCGATGAACGCCGGGAGGCCGGCAGGCGACAAGCGCAACGTGCGCGCTCCAGCGTGCGCGGTGCCGCTGATCGGATCGCCAGCACCATGACCCGGAACGGCGAAGACCATGATGGGCTCGATGCCCTCGCTCCTCAGGCCGTCGACAAAGCTCGCCGACCGGAACGGCGCGAGGACGGCGTCCTCACTATCCGATCCGTCGGTTGCAAAGATGATCGCGACCTTCATGGCTGCCAGGATGCCCCACGATGCGCGCCGGCCGCGGGATGGACGGCGGAAACGGATGATTCTCGCATGCTCAATCTAACACTTCGTTCCGTTCCGCCGGGGGCCAATCGCAAGGTCGGGGTTCAGCCGTGTCACCTTTGATTTCATTTAACTTTCCTGCAAATGGTCATCGCCGCAAAAGAGCACGCGCAGCTCTTGCGGGTTTTCGCTAGGACCGCGACCTCGAACGCGGTCCACCCGCCCCTCGGGCTCCAACGGTTAACGCCACCTTTACTTCTCTGCTGCACCTTACGAGCGGCCCTTAACCCATTTCGGCATCACAATGCGCACCCTCCTCGCCGCCGTGACGGTTGTTTCCCTGCTGGCACAGGCTGGTCGAGCCGCCGCCGAAACCAAAATCTTCATCGTCGAGAACCACCGCGACGGCTACGGCGTCGATCGGTGCCTTGCGGCGGGCGCCAACTGCGGAAAGCCGATGGCGAGCGCCTATTGCCAAGCGCGCAAATTCGGTGCGGCGGTGTCGTTCCGCAAGATCGATCCGGACGAGATCACCGGCGGCAGCGGCAACACCGATGCGAGTTGCCGCAACGGATTGTGCAACGAGTACGTCGCCATCGAGTGTTCGCGCTGATCGCCCGGCGCCCGCGTGGCGCGCCCGTTCCTCTCGTCGACTTTTTTCGCGCATCCCACCGCGCCGGCGCATCATCCGTTGCGCGACGCCGCGACTTCCGCCATCCTGTCTCCAGGGCAGACGGCTGAAGATCGGCGGCACCATGGCGAAGGAACAGGCGCGTAGCCCGGCCGATCCGCAGGTGCCGCTGAAACTCGACGAATTCCTCCCCTACCGGCTCAACGTGGTGGCGAACCTCGTGTCCCTGGCACTCTCGCGCATCTATGTGGACCGCTACGGGATCGGCGTGCCGGAGTGGCGCATCCTCGTCACCCTCGGAGAATTCGAGGTCATGACCGCGAAGGCGGTCGGCGCCCACAGCCATATGCACAAGACCAAGGTTTCGCGCGCCATGAGCGCGCTCGAACGACGCAAGCTGATCGTCCGGCGGGAAAACCGCGACGACCGGCGGGAAGCATTGCTGTCGCTGACGCCGGCTGGACGCGCGATTTATCACGACCTCGCACCGGGCGCGCGGGATTTCGCCCACCGATTGTTCGAAACGATCGATCCGGCTGACCGGGAGGCGTTCGAACGGGCCGTCGACCGCCTGACCGAGCGCTCCAGGCATTTGTCCGGCGAAGCCGGCGCGACGAGGAATGCGAAATGACCTTTCGTCAGCGTAGGGCGGGTTTTCTTTAACCCGCCCATCTCGCCTGCTCGGAACGGCGGGTTAAAGAGAACCCGCCCTACGGATTAAGCAGAGCGGCTCGCGGCGCCTTTCGGGGAGCGCTGCTGGAGGACCGCGATGAAGTCGGTTTTGCTCATGGGACGTGCCAGCAGATAGCCCTGCGCGAAGTCGCAGCCCATGTTGCGTAGCACCTTCAATTCCCCGGGCGTTTCCACGCCCTCGGCAACGACCTTGGCGTGATAGCGATGGGCGAATTCGATGATCGTCTCGCACAAGCCGGCGTTGAGCGGATCGATGTCGCAGCTGCAGATCAGGCTGCGGTCGATTTTTATCTCGGAAAACGGCAGTTCCTTGTGTCTCGACAATTCATCATAGCTCAATGCGAAACTGTCGATGGCAAGGCTGATTTTCTGCTTATGGAGTTCCTTGATGGCGGCGAACGCGAACGGCATGTTCGGAATGATGTCGTCCTCGTTCAGTTCGAGGGTGACACCGGGCCAATCCGCGGCGTTCGGGGCCTGCTCCCAGAAAATAGAGAACAGCGAGAGCTTCTTGAGGGCGCAGGTCGGGATATTGATGGAGAATTGGATCGGGACGCCGATATTCCGGAATGACTTCCAATCGCTCATGGCGCGCCCGAGCACACGCGTCGTCAATTTCAAGAGATCATCCTCGGCGGCGTTTTCGAGCAGCTCGCTGGCCGAAATCATTCCGAGCGTCGGATGACGGGCGCGGAAGAGCCCTTCTGCGCCGGCCAGAATCTTCGAGTTCAAGTCGATGCGCGGCTGATACCAAAGTTCGAACCAGCCCTGCTCGATGACGTCGCGGATGCTGATCCTGGGATTTGCGGCCGAACGCTCGACGAGATGGATGGCGGACTGCTTGATCGCTTGCTGCCGCAGCGGTTTGGCAAGGACCGGGCGCATCTTCAGGCCGCGTTTCTGCCAGCTGCGGCGCAATTCCTCGGTCAGCAACCCGTTGAGGCCGCTCATGACGCAAATCGGGCGATCGACGTTGGCCGCGGTTAGAATTTCCAGGTAGCGACACGCTTCGCTGGTGCTGACCGTAACATCGAGCATGATGAGATCGGGGGGCGCGGCCGCATACCGCTCCAGCATCGAGGGCAACGAATTGAAGTGCTCGAACTTGACCTTGATGCTGTCCAGAACTGACGAGATGGCAGCGCGCGCACCGAGCGCTTGATCGATCACATAACACATCGGCTCCCGCGGCGACGCCGTGGTCTCAAGCGCAGCGGCGTCGGCAACAGCACCGGTACGAGGAACTTGCAGCACATCGCTCATGGCAAGGTGCTCTCACCTGAGAAGATAAGATCCGTCTGACCCAAGAAGCTGCCGCACATGGTCGTGGACTTCGCACCGATCGCGAATTTGCAAAAACATCGTCTTGCAATCAACATTGCAATATCGCTCCCAAAAAAATGCATTTTTAAAATTATAACCAATTGTTTAATTTTGTCGTAATTGGTGGCATCGACGCACCACTGTCGGCCGTCTCAAATTGAAATCGGAAGCGGCCGGCGTTTTTCCGATCGGGTCATGGAGTTGGCCTGCGCCGTCTCTCGGTCTTCCCCGGTCAAGCCGGGAAAGCAGTTGCGGCAAGCACTTGCAACACTCTCTTGCAACCCGCTTGCGACACCCGCTGGCACCGAAGTTGACAGGCGGATGCGCCGCTATAGTCTCGATTCGTCAGGCGGGGAAACGCAGCGGCCGACGAACGCCGGAACAAAAGGGGGCGATGTCGACGTCAGATGCTTAAGCTTTATTCCTTCTTCCGCTCTTCAGCCGCCTACCGGACCCGCATTGCGCTCAACCTCAAAGGCATTGCCTTCGAAACTGCCGCGATCCATCTGACCAAGGACGGCGGCCGCCAGCACACCGCGGAGTTCCGCGCCGTCAATCCGCAGCAGCGGGTACCGGCGCTTGCGCTCGACAGCGGCACGATTCTGCTGCAGTCGCTCGCCATCATCGAATATCTCGACGAGGTCCATCCGGAGCCGCCGCTGCTGCCCAAAGAACCGATCGAGCGGGCGCAGGTGCGCGCCGTGGCGCAGATCATCGCCTGCGACATTCACCCGCTGAACAATGTCGGCCCGCTCAACTATCTGCGCGGTGCCGTCAAGGCCGACCAGGCCACCGTGCAGGAGTGGTACCGGCACTGGATCACGGTCGGCTTCGAAGCGGTCGAGGCACTGATCCGGCCCGGCCCGTATGCGTTCGGACCGACCGTCACCATTGCCGACATCTGCCTCGTACCGCAGGTCGCCAACGCCCGCCGCTTCAAGGTGGCGCTCGAGCGGTTCCCCAATATCGCCGCCGCCGATGCGGCCGCGACCCGGCATCCCGCCTTCGACGCCGCCCGCCCGGAACTCCAGCCGGACGCCGAATAACGTGCATCGCCGCGACCTTGCCCGCGCCGTCTTATGGATGGTCGGCGCGCTGTTGTCGTTTTCCGCCATGGCGGTGTCGGTCCGCGCGCTGTCCGGGACGCTGCGTATCATCGAGATACTTGCGATCCGCAGCTTCGCCGGATTGGTAATCCTTCTTGCGCTAGGCGCCGTGCAACCCGCACTCCTGCGCTCCGTCACACTGCGCCGCGCCGGTATGCACGTCGTGCGCAACACCGTCCATTTCGGTGGCCAATACTTGTGGGCCACGAGCCTGACGCTGCTGCCGCTCGCGACCGTATTCGCGCTCGAATTCACCATGCCGGCTTATACGGCCGTGCTGGCCGTGATATTTCTCGGCGAGCACATGACGCCGAGCCGGATCGGCGTCGTCGTCTGCGGCTTCCTCGGCGTGCTGGTGATCTTGCGGCCGGGTCTCGAAAGCGTCCGGCCGGCAGCGTTCCTGGTGCTCATCGCGGCGTTCGGCTACGCGGTGGCGCTGATCCAGACCAAGGCGCTGACTTCGACCGAGACCACCTTCGCCATCGTCATGTGGATGAATGTGGTCCAACTCCCATTGGCGTTGGCCGGCAGCGATCCGCGCGCCTACCTGAATCTCGGAATCGCCGACGCCTTGCCGGTCTGCGCCGTCGCACTTGCAGGCCTTGCTTCCCACTTCTGCCTCGCCCAAGCATTCCGTAGCGGCGACGCCACGCTGGTGGTGCCGCTCGATTTCATGCGGATTCCGCTCATCGCGGTGGTCGGCTGGTGGTTCTACGGGGAGACGCTCGATGCCTACGTATTTGCCGGGGCCGGGCTGATCATTGCGGGCGTGCTGTGGAACCTGCGCGCCGAGGCAGCCCCAAAGCTAAGCAACGACTTGGGTGCCGGACCGTAGCGTGCGAGCCGCGCCCACGTCGCGATGCGCACTGATTCGTTGCGCCGTTTCGTCTCATCGTCACCGGGGGGCGCCCAAGCTATTGAAAAAATTCACGACGCAGAAACGGCTTTCCCTTTTGCCGAACGCGCCTTAGTAAAGCCGTTGAGATCGATGAATCGGGGGTAGAATTCGGTGCCGTCAGGTTCGGTACCACACGATCCGGCACCATGGGACGGACTGCGGCTGCGGTCCTGTAACCCGGCAGGGACCCGATACAAGGATGCGGCAGACGTCGGATTGGCACAGATTGAAGCGGCATGACCGGCGGACCGGCGCCGCGCGGGCGCGTTATATTATTTCTATATTTCAATTGGTTGCATTGATTCCCTCGCGCTATTTCGCACCCCGCGCCCGCTCCGGAAGGGGGCTGCGCCGTTTCGCGGCGGGTGCGCTGCTCGGGCTGGCGGTTCCGGCCGCCGCGGTGGCGCAAGGCGCCCCCCAGGCTCCCGCTTCAAACCCGGTCTGCGTTCGGCTTGAAGCCCAGCTCGGCGCGATCGACCGCGGGGTTGGCGCCGACCCGGCTCGTGCCGAGCAGGCCCGGCGCCTGGAGGACGCGCTCGGCAAGCAGCAGGCGGAACTCGACCGCACCCAGGCCGCATGGCAGCGGCTCGGTTGCCAGCCGCCAAGCCTGTTCTCCATCTTCGCCAACCAGTCGCCGCAATGTGGACCATTGGGCGGCCAGATTGCGCAGATGCGCGCAAACATCGACCGCACCACCAGCGACCTCCAGCGCAGCCGGCACGGCGGCGACGACGAGTTGCAGCGCCAAGCCGTGATCGGAGCGTTGGCGCAGAATAATTGCGGCCCGCAATATCGGGCTGCCGCGGCGCCGCCACAGCGCGGATTCTTCGAGACGATTTTCGGCAGCAACCCCGGCCCCGGCGCCGCGCCGCCCCCGGCGGTGGGCGATTATCCACAGGTCGGCGGAAGCGGCTACCGGACGCTGTGCGTGCGCACCTGCGACGGCTTTTATTTCCCGATTTCGTATTCGACCTCGCCGGGGCGTTTTGCCGAAGACGAGCAGGCCTGCCACCAGCAATGCCCGGCCACCGAGGCATCGCTTTTTTCGCACCGCAGCCAGGGCGAAGACGTCTCCCAGGCCGTATCCACCAACGGGCGCCTCTATAAGGACCTGCCGAACGCATTCCGCTATCGCAAGGAGTTCAATCCGTCCTGCACCTGCAGGCAGCCAGGGCAGAGCTGGGCCGACGCGCTGGGCCAGACCAAGGACCAAACCATCGAGCGCGGCGACATCGTCATCACCGATGAGAAGGCCAAGACGATGTCGCGTCCTGACCCCCAGCCGCGCACACCGCAGCCCTCGGCACCCCGCAAGGGCGCCGGCACCATGCCGGCGCTTGCGCCGGCCGATGATCCGGGTCCCGCGACCGCGGAGGCCGATCCCAAGCGCCCGGTGCGGGCGGTCGGACCCACCTTCATATCGCCCAACCCGAATCCGCCACGGTAAGTCCGAGCGGCCGCGGCCAGGCCTGATCCGCGTCCCCGGAAGGCGGGTGATGGCCCTGCCATGCGACGCGAGCTTGCTCCCACTGCCGGTGCACCCGCCGCTTCGTTGGGCAAATCTACCCGCAACTGCGGCATGAATACCCTTTGATGGGGTAAATCGCCATAATTTATATTTTTAATATATAAACGCTCTCGCGCTTCATGATCGATTTTATACGGCCTCGACAAGTAAGATACTCTGAAATCAACAGTTTGCTGATTTTGACAGGATCGTTGCGATGTCGATTACGACCGCCGATGCAAAACTCCGCCGATCACAAGGGCACTTTCTCGAGAACAACGCGGATTTTTCGTTTTTGCCGAAGGCGCTCGTCGACAAATGCAAACCATTTATCATCCGCTATCACGAGCTGAACGGCTATTCCGGCCTTCCCGATATCTTGTGGCACCCAGAAACCCGGAATTTCATCGAAACCAACGCCGTGCTGCAGCGGCTGTTCCGGAGATCCACGTCGTCGCGTAGTGCCAAAAAAGCGAATGAGGGTTTCGTTCTCATTGCGACCGTCATCCTCTCAACCGAAATTTTGGCGAGCGGCTTCGCCGGGTGGGCGACACGCTATCCGACCGCGCGCAAGAAGGCCCAGGCCCTGCTCGCCGAATACGTACCGAGCTCGCGCGCCTGGCTGATCGAGCGATACCTCTATCCGCAAATCGACCGCAGCCGCGCTATATTGGGAGCGCTGGCCCCGCCCGACCCGGCAAAGATCGATCGGATCAACCGCGTCCCGGCGGAGTAACGGCGCGCCCGCGAACGCAAGCCGTAGCCTGGACAAGCGGCCGCCGCTTCGCGACCGCGACATCCGGAACCGCCTTCTCCAATCGCACTCGCAGCCCGTCCCTGGATATCGCTTCGCTTATCCAGGCTACAAGGATGTCGGGCGGTCTCACCGTTTCGGCTTCGCCGCGGCGGGCTCGACGTGACGTTCGAGGCGATAGCCTACGCCCAACTCCGAAATAAGAAGCTTCGGCTGACTCGGATCCGCCTCGAGCTTCTGGCGCAGCTTGCGTACCAGCATGCGCAGATATTGGACATTGTCCGGCGAGGAGTTGCCCCAGATATCCTTGATGAGCTGGTTGTGCGTCACCACCAGCCCGAGATGGGAGGCAAGCACGTGCAGCAGCCGGTACTCCTTGCGCGTCAGGGTGATCTGCACGCCGTCAAGCACCACGGCACGCGACACGAGGTCGACCGTGAGCGGTCCGGTGCGCACGACCGGGTCCTTGTCGGCGGCCTTGTGATAGCGCCGTAACGCCGCTTCGCAGCGGGCGGCGAGCTCGGCGATGCCGAACGGCTTGACCACATAATCGTCGGCACCGATCTTGAGCAAGTGCACCTTCTGGTCCTCGTCGGCCTGGATCGACAGCACGATCACCGGAACGTTCGACCACGACCTGATGGTCTCGAGCACTTCGATCCCGCTCATGTCCGGCAGGCCGAGGTCGAGCACGATCAGCTCGGGCTGAATATGCGCGGCGGCGCTGAGCCCCGATGCGCCGCTGTCGGCTTCGCGTACCGCATAGCCGTGCAGCTCAAGCCCGGCGCCGATGAATCGTCTGATCTGCAACTCATCGTCGATGACGAGGACGGTGTTAGCCGGCTTGCGCATCGCTCGAAGCCGCCGCAGTAGGTGCCAAGTCCACGTGCATCATATCGGCGCGCACCGGAAGTCGAATCGACATGGTGGTGCCGCGTCCCGGCCCCGCGCTGTGGGCCGTAAGCGTGCCGCCGTTCGCCGACACGAAGATGCGGGCGATCCAAAGCCCGAGGCCGAGACCCGGAATATTGCCGACGTGGCGTCGCCCGCGCACCGCACGGCGGAACAGTTCACCGGTCTCCTCCGTGGTCAGCCCGACGCCCTTATCGGCGACGGACAGCACCACCGATCCAGGCTCGGCGCGCGCCATGATCGCAATGTCCGTACCGGCCGGGGAATACTTGACGGCGTTCTCGATGATCTGACCGACCGCCTGCTCGATCAGCACGGGGTCAATATTGACGAGCGGCAGGTCCGGATCGATGTCGACCCTGAGCTTGTGGGCGGCGACGCGATGGGCGCGCTGCCGGATCGCGGCCGCGAAGATGTCGGCCGGATCGGTCCAAACCAGATGCGGCTTGATTCCGGTGTCGGTGATCCGCACGGTGTCGAGGAGGTTCTGGATGTCGTGGTCGAGGCGTTTCGCCTCGCGGTGCATGCCGTCCACCAGCGAACGCGCCTTGTCGTTGCCCCGCAGTGCCGGCATCTGGTCGAGCACGCTTGCCGAGCCCAGGATGGCGGCGACCGGGGAGCGCAGTTCGTGGGAAGCGGTGCCGATCAGCGCGGTCTTGAGCACGTCGGACTCCAGCCGCACGTTGGCATTGGCGAGCGCCGACACCGCGTCGATGCGGGTCAGCGTAGCGCTCGCCTCCGACATCAGCGCGTCGATTCGGTTGTTGAGCTGATCGGCGTCCTCCTTGGGATGATTGCCGAGATTGACCGCCAGCACGCCGTGGTCCGTCATCGTCGTGGTGACCGATCGCAACACCCAAAGGCACTGCTTGTCGAGATCGACCGCGAGCCGCGGAGCGGTCTCGTGAGCCGCGATCATGTCGCGCGCGGACTGCGCAATCAGGTCGGGGACCGCACTCACCGGCGCTCCGGCGTGCGCGTCGAAGGCTCCCGGGAGGCGGATCAGGTGGGCCTCGCAGCCGAGGTGAATCGAGAGATATTCCTGGATCGCGGCGACGAGATCGTTTGCGGTCGAACACAGCGCAAGGCGGCGGGAGAATTCGTAGAGATTGCGGATCTCGTGGGCGCGGCGGCGCGAGTCGTCGGCCTCGCTCTTCATCCGGGCGGCAAGATTGCTGGTCACAACTGCAACGAAGAGAAACAATATGACGTCAACGATCTGGTTGGAATCGCTGATAGCGAGACTATAAATCGGGGGGATGAACAGGAAATCCGACACGGCTGCGCTGGCAAGCGCGCTCACGATCGCGGAGACGTGGCCCCATCGCACCGCGCAGATCACCACCGGAATGAGGTAGACGCTCGGCGTGAATTTCAGTGCGGAATAGTAAAGGATCGCGAGTACCACGGCGGTCGTAAGCCCGACGCTTGCCAGCGGAAAGACGACGGTCCGCCCAATCGCGCGTAACGCAGCCCGACCGTTCTCCCCCGCACCGGCGCCGTCAGACCGATGGGCGAACGTCGCTTCAAACCACATTGCACGCCCCGCCATGTCACGCAGGCGCAACCCGACCCCACTGAGCCACCGCACAGATATCCGAGTGGCACTCAAGCTTGTTGCTTCGCCCATCAGACTGCGAAATTCAATTTTCAGGCCAAGTCGGGCGCCCTTGGCCGCATTTTCCAGTCCTGGTGCTTCGAGGGGTGACGTTACCGGTCCGAGTTCATGGGCAGATCGGCCAGCCCAAGCATTTATGCTTTGCATTGCCCCAACATGATGATTTGCAAATCCGGCAGGACCCAAGTGTCCACATAAGGCCATAAAAAATCGATATGCGCATCACCTCTTTATAATATCTAAAAAATATAAATTCATCGAACCGGTCGCAGAACTCTCTTTGTTATCCGCTGTCACCGGTCGCCACGCATTTGCGCTCCGCAGCGGCTTATCTTTGGCAATGAGGTGGCGGCGTTTACCGCCTCAAAACGTTGCGACCTCCTCCCGGCAGGGAGAAAGCCGCAACGCCGGATCAGCGGGAGGCTCACGTTCCGCTTGGACCTTTCGGCAAACGACCGTTCGCCGCATGGCCGTTTCAATCAGAAGTGCCAGATCAGATCCCCCGCGGCGACGAGAGACCAGTTCCTGTTGGGAGCGATGGCGTTGGCGCCAAAGACACCGGCGTTAGCGTTGCCGTTGAAGGCATTCGCGTCGAGCGAATTGTAGTAGGTGACTTCCGGACGCAACTCGATCTGAGGCGACAGCCAGTGTTGCCAGCCGAGGCCGAACTCGACATAGCGCGTCTTCGTTCCAGTGCGCTGGCCCTCCATGTCGTCGAAGTACTCGGCGCGGAACGACAAGTTGTCCAACGGCGCAAAGTGGTAGTTCAGATACATCACCGAGCCAAGCGAACGCGCCTCGCAGGTAAGTTCGTTAGGATTTGAGCAAAGCGCAAGTCCCGGCGCGTTGTACTTAAAGCTGGCCCACGGGAAGCCGCCGTTCGGCAAGATTGCGCCGGTTACGAAGGCATTATTCGCGTTCAGCACGTTGTTCTGGCCGAGCGTGTAGGTCTCCCAAGAGAAATGCCAGTCCTTGTTAATGGTGTGGTACCATGTGATTCCGGTCCACTGAAGATTGTTGTAACCCCAGGTGCCGCTGTTGATGGCGTCGGCCACTACGTAGATGTTGTCGTGACCGCTGTCGCTCTGCCAACGAACGCCTAGGGTGACGGACGGAACCGCGCCGGGATCCTTGAGCATGGTGTTACCGGGGAACACCGGGTTCGGGAACGGATTCGGGATGGTGACGTCCCGATTCCACGGCGCCGCCTCGGTCCCGATCGACATGCCGTACTGGACGAACCAATTCTTGTTGAGAGCCGTCGTGAACTGCAGACCCTCGTTGGTGTAGTTGTCGAAGGTGTACGTCAGCGAGTGGGTGTACATGTAATTGTTCGGTGCGAGCTGCGCCTCGATGTCCGGCACCGAGATGTACCGTCCCAGCCGCGCAATTGTGCCTTCGCCGAGCTGCGGGATGTAGAGTTCGCCGTACACCATCGGAAAGTCGAAGCCGTTGTAGAGGTTGTGCCCCAGCAACTGGTAGCTCGCGACACCGAAGCTCGTGGTGTAGCGGTAGTTCTCGCCGTAGATCGCGGAGAAGCGGAAGCCCCAGTCGAGGTGATCGGTCTGCACCGTATCGGGTAGGCGCTCGATATAGACGACTGCCTGATCGAGCTGGAAGGAGTTGGGGTTGAAGTCATAGGCGGCCGGCGAATTGCCGCCATACCTCGTCGTGTTGGAGCTGACATTGCCGCCGCCATTCACCCAACCGTAAACCTGGATGCTGGCATCGTTCATCCATTTGCCGACTCCGGTATTGGCAAGAGCCACCATCAAAGGGCTGTCCGCCGACGAAGGCCGGGTCACGCCGATCGACGTCGTGCCGCCATAGGGCCATTCGGTGAACGGGTACGGCGGCGTCGTCGCCGGCGCATCGGGCCAACCGGCCCGCCGTCCGGGCGGCGCCTTCGGATCGGCCGGGGGGCCTTCATGGCCGAGTTCGAGCCGATAGTAGTTGATCAGGCGCTCAAAAAAGCCGTCGCCCAGGTAGGTATCGAGGCATTTGTAGTCCTTATAGGGAGCATCGGTCGCCTTGCAATTCACCGACGATCTATAAAGCGACGCGTCCGCGGCTTGCGCCACTCCCCCGGCAGCAAATCCGCCCGGCACTGCCAGCGCCAAACCGATCAGACCAATTTTCCTCATGATTCGAAGCCCCAACCCCGTTGTGCGGACGCCCACCCAGCGATTCCGCATCAATGTCCCAGCAGGTCGATCTTCGATGAGGTACGATTTGGAATCGATACGCGTAGTTAACCAATTTCATATTTTTAAAATGTGTTAGGGACCACATCCGCTCAATTGTGCTCAAAAGCTGGTCAACAGTTTATGGACCTGAGATAAATACGGGCAAGCCCCTGTCACGAGACGCGAATTCAGGTCATAATCGCGGTTACGGGGATGATCGCCGATTTGATTTTCTGCGATGTGTTGCGGCCGGGTGACAGTCCTCCCCATCAAAAGTGCCAGATCAGATCCATCGCTCCGACCACGGCGTAATTCCTGCTGGGCAGGATGACGGGAATAGCGTCGTTATTGCCATTGAACGCGTTCGCATCGAGCGACCGGTAATAGCTTACTTCCGGACGAAGCTCGACCTGCGGCGAGAACCAGTGCTGCCACCCGATGCCGAATTCCACATAGCGGGTTTTCGTCCCGGTGCGCTGGCCCTCCATGTCGTCATAGTACTCGCCGCGAAAGGTCAGATTGTCCAACGGCGAAAACTTGTAGTTCAGATAGGCGAGTGCGGTGAACACGCTTGCCGTGCAGGTGAGCACGGTGGGATTGCTGCATTGCGCGAAACTCGGCGCGTTGAAATTGAACCCATTGGCCGTGCTGAACGGAAAGCCACCTCTGGCGATGATGCCGCCGGGATCGGTCGCGTTCAGCACGTTCTTCTGGCTGAGCGTGTAACTCTCGAGCGCAAGATGCCATTTCTGGTCGAAATTGTGGAACCACGTCACCCCGTACCATTGCAGGTTATTGTATCCCCACTGGCCACTGTTGATGGCGTTGGCCACGATATAAAGGTTGTCGTTGCCGCTGTCGCTCGCCCAGCGGATGCCGGCCGTCACGGAGGGCACAGCGCCGGGATCCTTGGGCATGGTGTTGCCCGGGTAAACCGGGTTCGGGAACGGGTTGGGGACCTGGGCGCCCATGTTCCAAGCCGCGGCCTCGGTGCCGGCCGACAGGCCCAACTGCACGATCCAGTTCTTATCGAGTGCCAGGGTCCCGATGATGCCGTTGTTGGTATAGTTGTCGAAGGTGTAGGTCATCGAGTGTGAGTACATATAATTGTTCGGCGCGAGCTGGGCTTCGATGTCGGGAATCGAAATGTAGCGCCCGACCCGCACCAGCAGCCCTTCGGCAACCTGCGGGATGAACACTTCGCCGTAGGCCATCGGGAAATCGAACCCGTTGTAGTCATTGTGGCCGAGCAGTTGATAACTCGCGATGCCGAACGCCGTGGTGTAGCGATAGTTCTCGCCATAGATCGCGGAGAACCGGAAGCCCCAATCGATGTGGTCCTTCTGCACCGTGTCCGGCAGGCGCTCCACGTAGATGACGGCCTGGTCGAGCTGCACCGTGTTGGGCGTAAAATCGTAGGAAATCGGCCAGTTGCCGCCGGGCCTGACGGTGTTTGTGCTGGCATTGCCGCCGATATTGACCCAGCCATACGTCTGGATACTGCCTTCGCTCATGAGCTTGCCGAGGCCGGTATTGGCGAGCGCCACCATCAGGGGACTGTCAACCGATGCCGGGCGGGTCACGCCGAGGTTGGTCGAGCCGCCATAAGGCCATTCGGCGAACGGCATCGGCGGCGAACTCTGCGGCGCATCGGGCCATCCGGCGCGTCGCGACGGCGGCGCTTTCGGATCCGCCGGCGGTCCGTCGTGGCCCCATTCCAGCCGGTAGTAATTGACCAAGCGCTCGAAGAAACCGTCGCCGAGATAGGAATCGAGACAATCATAGGACTTGTACGGCGCATCGGCGGCCCGGCAATTCACGGCCTCGTTCTTGGGCCGATCCGCCGCATGCGCCGAATTCGCGCACGCAAACGCGCCCAGCACAAGCATGAAACCCCGTAATCCAAATATCCTCATCACTGCCGCCGTGCCCCCGTCGCGCGCTACTCAGACCGGATCGGCGCGTGTTGCGGCGCGCGCCACCCAGGGAGAGACCAACGGTCGGCAACCGACACACGCGCAAACATCGATCACGAATCCCGCACCTCCGGCCACGAAAACGCCGGCTCCATTCGCCATGAACAAAGCCGGCGCGAAGGTTTGAACCGCAAGGCTGGCGCGTTCGTGCGCCGTCGATCCGATCAGAAGTGCCAGATCAGATCCATCGAGCCGATAAGGGCGTAGTTGCGGGTTGGAACGATGACGGCGCCGCCAACCGCATTAGGTGCGGCATTGAAGTTCCCATTGAAGGCATTCGCATCGAGCGACCGATAATAGGCGACCTCCGGCCGGATCTCGACCTGCGGCGAGAACCAATGCTGCCACCCGATGGCCGGGTTGACATAACGTGTCTTCACCGTCGTCCGTTGACCCTGCATGTCATCGAAGTACTCGAGACGGAACGACAGGTTATCCATCGGCGTGAACTTGTAGTTCAGATAGGATAGCGCGGTGAAGTCACGGGCCGTACAGGTGAGCATATTCGGGCTGGCGCAAACCGCCGTGTTCGGAGCATTGAAGTTGAACCCGTTCGCGACATTGAACGGAAACCCGCCATTCGGAATGATGCTGCCCACGACAAACGGATTGGTATTGTTCAGCACGTTTCGTTCGCTGAGCGTGTAGGTTTCAAACGTGATGTGCCACTGCTCATTGAACTTGTGATAATAAGTGCCGCCGAGCCACTGGAGGTTGTTGTATCCCCACACGCCAGTGTTGATGCCGTCGGCAACGAGGTAGATGGTGTCATAGCCGCTGTTGCTCTGCCAGCGGATGCCGGTGGTGAGGGACGGCTTCGCGCCCGGATCCTTAAGCATCGTACTGCCCGGGTAAACCGGATTCGGGAACGGATTGGGAGTCGTCTCGCCGAAGTGCCATGGCGCCGTGTCGGTGCCCATGACCATGCCCAGCGTGAAGAACCAGTTCTTGGTCAATGCCGTCGTGGTGATCAGGCCCTGGTTGGTGTAGTTGTCATACGCGTAAGTCATCGAGTGCGAATACATGTAGTTGTTAGGTGCGAGCTGTGCCTCGGTGTCCGGGATCGAAATGAAGCGCCCCAACCGCACCAGCATGCCTTGCGCGATTTGCGGGATGAAAAGTTCGCCCCACACCATGGGAAAGTCATAGCCGTTGACCAGGTTGTGACCGAGCAGCTGGTCGCTCGCGACGCCATAGCTCGTCGTGTAGCGATAGTTTTCACCGTAGATCGCGGACATCCGGAAGCCCCAGTCGATGTGGTCCGTCTGCACCGTGTCGGGGACGCGCTCGACATACACGACCGCCTGATCGAGCGTTACGGTGTTGGGCGTATACATGTAGGCGGCCGGAAAGTTTCCGCCGGGTTTTGTTGTGTCGGTGCTGATGTTGGCGCCGGGGTTCACCCATCCATAGACCTGGATGTTGGTATCGTTCATCCACTTTCCGACCCCCGTGTTGGCCAACGCCACCATCAAGGGACTATCGACGGCATTCGGACGGGTCACGCCGATCGACGTCGAGCCGCCATAGGGCCACTCGCTGAACGGCATCGGCGGCGTCGATTGCGGTGTTGCGGGCCAACCGTCGCGGCGGGACGGCAGCGCCTTCGGATCGGCCGGTGCCACCTCGTGGCCCCATTCAAGCCGATAATAGTTGGCGAGCCGCTCGAAAAATCCGTCGCCCAGATAGGCGTCAAGACAGTCGTATTTCTTGTACGGCGCATCCGGTGCTTTGCAGTTCACTGGTGCCTTGGCGTAAGTAGATGCATCCGCCGCCTGCGCCGAACTCACAGCCGCAAGCCCGCTCGGCGCTGCCAACGCCAAACCGATCAGTCCAATTTTTCGCATGCCCTGCCCCAACCCAGTAATGCGCGGATACCCCCCGGCATCCTGTCCGCAACCCTCATAACTCCAGCGATCTCGTGACCCAGCCTCACAAAATCGCTACCCAAACTTAACCATAACTTATTTTTAAAATATAGATGATTTGTGGGGCTCAGTGCGCTTTTCTCGTATTTTTAAAATATATTTTTTAGCGAATTTTTGATGCTTTGGATAAAACTTCGGCAGCTGCATATTGCCTTGCGTGAAATACATGCAAGCCCTTGGCACCAGACACAATTTTTTCTATACGCGGCTTCGCCCCGTATACTATGTGCGGCGCCGACGCGGCGGCGCGATTTGCCGCCCCGAACCTGCCAATCTGGTAGTTTCGGTGCTCGTTTCTTACGGGGTTTAGCGGCGCTGAATACCGACGCGATTCGACGAGGCCGGTCGCTCAGGCAGTTTCTCGGCAACGGATGACGCCGCCGTCGCAATATCCGGCGCTCATTTGGAGACCCCCCGGGTCGAGGCGCACGTGGCGCAGCGGACGTGCCGACGCGCCCGATTCGGGGCTGAAACCACACGCGAAGAGCACCGCGTGCATAAAAAACAAAACCCCGGCACTTGGCCGGGGTTCGTTGCACCGAAAAGTAAGAAAACTGATTTTGTTGAGCCGGTCCGCGAGCCCGCGCCGATCAGAATTTATAGGCCGCACCAAGCTTGAAGGTCTGCACCTGCGCCGGATTTTCAGTCCAACTGAAAGTCCTGGCGGGCCCGCCCCCAAGTCCGACCGCCACCGTGCTGAGGGTGTAGTTGCTGCCGTTCTCGAACACCAGATATTCGGCCTTGCCGATCCAATGTTCGGTCAGCGGATATTCCGCGCCAACACCAAACGCCAACGGCGTCTGCGACTTGCTTGCCGTGGCAATTGTCGGCGCGCCCGCGATGGTGAAGTTGCTGATCTTGGACGTGTCGTCATAGAACGCAACGCCCACCTTGCCGTAAACGTGGATCTTCTCCAGGAAAACCCAGCCCACACGGCCCGCAACCAGCCCGTAACCCGAACCGATCTTCGAACTGTCGACCACGTTGAAGGCGCCGAGGCCGCCAACCGTCAATTGCTGCCCTTGGGAAGTGTTCAGCTTGAGGTAACCACCTTCGGCATCAACGCCCAGAACGAACCCACCGCCGGGTGTCGGCTGCCAGTTGCACCCTACATAGCCACCGCCGGTGGGCGAGCTGTCCAAGCTGTATTGCCAAGGGTTCACAGCGCCGGGATTGAAGCCGTTCAGATCCGTCGTTTGCCAGTTGTTGGCGGTGCCGAAGCCGAAGAATCCGCCGACGTAACACCCCGACCAATTGTAAGGCGCGTAAGGTGCCGGAGCTTTGGTCGGCAAGTCCGCGGCGATGGCCGACCCGGCCAGGCCCGTGAAAGCAAATCCCACGGCAGCCAAGGTAAGCTGCGCCTCGCGCGAGAATCCTCGAATTCCAAAAATTGTCATGCCGCAGCCCCAACCCCCGTTTACACGGACAGTGCCCCCCTGTCCGTTGCCGTTCACCCAGTATCAGCAGTGTCGGATATCATTAACGATAAAATCCATATCAGTTAACCTTGGGTTACATATTTTTTTAATATCTTTATGTGGCGCGATAAAGCCTTCTGCATGAATGCACGCCAACTGCCTGCTGTCGTGCGAGAATTAAATGCAGGCCCTCAGGACAACCCAGGTCCGGCAGCAGCAGACGCAACCACCAAATGCGCCCTTGCAATTGCGATCAAACATAAGCCCTCGAAACGCGATAAAGCGCCACTAACTATAGCCGCCGTTCCTATACGATTGCATTGCCATCCCTCTCGAAATCCTATGGCCCAAAGTCGATGTTGACGTCGCGGGCGAGCCGATGGCACGTCCCTTGCCCGCCAACAGGTCCGAACGCGTAGGCCGGGAGCAGGTTTTGAGACATTCCATCCGTATACCGAAAACAGCGTCAGGCCGCGGACTTCCGACGTCGCCGGGCGAACGCCGCGCGACCATGACAGCGGCAGCCTCGTTCGTATTCGCGCTGCTCGCTGCTGTATTGATGGCCGGCCTAACGGCGCGCGCCGAGAATGGCGATATCACGGCAAGGCGCAGCGCCGAGCGCACTGTATTCACCAATTCCGAGATCGTCGACGGATTCTTCAAGATCGCGTTCGGCGCAGAGATGCAACTCGCCGGCGGCGCCGACCGGGTCCGAAAATTCGGCGGGCCGGCGCGGGTCTTCCTCGACAATCGCATCGGCGCCGTCCGGCGATCCGACCTCGCGGCGGTGATCTCGGACATCCGCAGCCACGTGGCGCACCTCGATATCGCAATGACCGAGGACCGCAAGGCGGCCAATATCGTCGTTACCCTGGTGCGCGACCGCGGCGAACTCGTCCGCACCATGCGCATGCGCTACGGCCGTGAGCGCGCGAACGAGATCGAACGGCGGCTCGCCCCGCAGTGCCTGTCCGGATTCGCTGAGGATCCCGAGCACCACATCCGCCGCGCCGAGGTCATCCTCACCGCCGACGGCGGTGAATTTGGATTTTTCGATTGCGCCTACGAAGAGTTGCTGCAGGCCCTCGGCCCGATTAATGACGACCGCTCTATCCCCTGGACCATGTTCAATGACGACGTCCAGATGGGTTTCTTCGATATCTACGATCAGTATCTTCTCAACATTCTCTACGATCCGCGGGTCAAAGCCGGCATGACGCGGCAGGAGGTCGACGCGCTTTTGCCCGAGGTTTTACCGACCGTACGGGCGTGGGTTTCCCGCGCGAATTCGCTCCCGCGCGAGCAAGCGCGCAATGGCGAGACCGGTGGATCTGACGGCGCCGCCTGCGATTGCGGGCCGTTCGAACCGGCGGCGGCAGCCCTGGATTAGCATCGTTTCACCGGGACCCCGCCAGGGACGCGCAAACGAAAGCGCAGCCGTTCGGTTGCGGGCACGTCAGACGCTTGAGAACGATATGAAAAAAAAGGGCGGCACCGCCTCGTTGGAGACGGACACCGCCCGTTCAGGCGCCGTGACGTTAAACCGCCACGGTCAATGAGCGCTACTACCCACGCCGGCGCGGATTGCCGGCCGACGTCGGCGCGCTCACTTTTTCGGCGGATGATTGACACCGACATGCAGCCCCGCCGACGATGACGAAAAGCTGGTGATGTCGCTGGCCTGCTGTGTCACGTGCCGGTGGTTCGCCTTATGATGCTTGGCGACCGTCGAAGCCAGGGCGCCTACAGATGCAAGCGAGCCGGCGGCAATGACCGCGATCGCGGCGGTGGTCATGATGATACCCTTGAGCATCGTTCTCTCCATTTGGTTATTCTTGATCTTGAAACCTCGCCGGTGCGCGTCCGCTAACACCAGCATTCCAGTTTAGAATATGGGCGCGATCTTTCAATTCGGCAAGTGGATTGTGCAAAACTCCGCGTATTTGCTGAACATATAAGCATGCGCGCACTCTGCCGCGATTTCGCCCAAGGCTCGCCGCGACTGCGCTATCGCAATGCACCGTTGCGCATCCCGGCAGTGGCGGCCGGCCAGCGCATCGCCGGAAAGACGGCGAGACGACGTCGCAGCGCGGCTGGCACCGCTGCTCCCGCGGGCGCCTAACCTCGCCGTCTCGAAGGCGAATTGGCGAGCGCCCGCAAGTGTCCGGCGATATGCAGGCGAACCCAAAGTGGGCCGTCACAACGGCCGTTCGGGCAAACCAAATGGCCTTTTGAAGGCCGCGGCGCGCCGCCGCGTCGTTGCAGCGCAGCGGCGGAACGGCGAAAGGCCTCGAGCCCTTCAACCCGCGTCTAGGGGTGGATCAGGCGGCCGGTGGCCGCCTTGATGGCGGCCTCGATTCGCGTGGTCGCGCCAAGCTTGAGCCGGGCGTTGTCGATGTGAAAGTCGACGGTGCGTTTGGAGAGGCCGAGGATGAGCGCGATCTCCGCCGAGGTCTTGCCGCGCGCCGCCCAGGTCAGCGTTTCCACCTCGCGGTCGCTCATATCGACCAGCTTGCGCCACATCCCGTTGCGGGCAACGCCGGCCAGACGGGCGCCGATGATGGTATCCAACAAGTCGAAATCGATCGGCTTGGTGACGAAGTCGTCGGCGCCGAGCTGCCGCGCCTTGAGTTCGATCTGCCGGTCCGTCAGCGCGGTCAGAAACACGAACGGCATGTCGCGATACCGCGGCGCCACCGCCGTCAACCGCTCAAGAATCTCGAAACCGGACGTGACCGGCATGCTGATGTCGGATAGCACCAAGTCCGGCTCGGTTCTCAGGATTGCGGAAAGCCCGTCGCGGCCGTCATAGGCGACAGCCACCTCATAGCCGCGATCGAACAGCTCCTCGACAATCAAATCCGCGGTGTCGCGATCGTCTTCGATGCAGAGAATTTTCCTGCGAGCATCCAACACGGCCGAAAATCCAAAAATTGATGTCCACCGCAATGTTACAACAAGTTCATGCGCCGAAAAAATATTATGTTAATATATATTCGTGGATGCCAAGCGTGGATTCTGTAAAATCGCCTTCATATTAATATGTTTGCCGACCATTATATTATTTTTCAAGCACTAGTGTTCCATCGATAGGCAAAACGCGCTACAGGCGCATGCTATTTGTGCAAGCGCATGGGTGCGGATCGGTTGCAGGATCGAGGTTCGCAACACGCGCCAACCTCAGGGTGGCACCGGCACCGTATCGAAGGACCGCGGAAAGGTCGCGGAGGAGCGCGGCGGTCTTCTTGTCGGCAGCCGCAAGGCGGTCCGGCCATAGGGATCTCATAAAGGGCGTCCGATGAGCCAATCCGGGTACGGACCCAGCCAATCCCGCTTGCCCGCTTCGGAATAGCCTTCAATGCGGCGCCGCGCGGGCTTGAATGCAGGCCGCATTCCCTTGCGCAACATCCTGAATTCGTTTGCTTAAAGCGTCAGGGCTTGACGCTTGGGCGCACGGCGCTGTGCCCCCGCCGGCCGGCGGCGCAGGCTGCGATCACGCGATTTGCCAAACCGGCGACCGATGGCGCCGCACTATGAGATTCCTATATCGTTGAGGCGCGTGCCCTCTCGAAATTTTATGGGCTGCGATGCCACCTAAGCACCATCCGAGACGGCGTTGATGGATATCAAACCGCGCCATGCCGGATCGCACGATAGACGCGAGCGGCGGATTCGCCCCGATGGAGAGTTTCCCATGATGGACGTCCTGATGGTGATCATCGCACTCGGCTTCTTTGCACTGTCGGTCGGCTACGCCTACGCCTGCGACCGGCTGTGAGAGGCACCCCATGATCTTCGACTATTCGCTCGCCGGCATCGTGACCGCGGCGCTTCTGATCTACCTCACCTACGCCCTGCTGCGGCCGGAGCGGTTTTAACCGGTATATGATCATGACTGTCATCGGCTGGCTTCAAATCCTCGCCTTCTGTGTCCTCGTGGTTGCGCTGACGAAACCGCTCGGCTGGTACGTGGCGCGCGTCTTCAACGGCGAGCCCACGGTGCTGTCCCCGGTGCTGCGCCCCGTCGAGGCGGCGCTCTATTGGGTCGGCGGCGTCGATCCCAAGCGCGAGCAGCATTGGCTCACCTACACGGTCGCCATGCTGTTCTTTCATCTCGGCGGGTTTGCGATTCTCTACGCGCTGCTGCGGCTGCAGGCGGTGGTTCCCTACTTCAACCCGGCAGACCTGGCGGCAGTGCCGGAGGATCTCTCGTTCAACACCGCGGTGAGCTTCATCACCAACACCAACTGGCAGAACTACGGCGGCGAAAGCACCATGTCCTACTTGGTGCAGATGCTCGGCCTGACGCACCAGAATTTCCTCTCCGCCGCCACCGGAATCGTGTTGGCGATGGCGCTGATCCGCGGCTTTGCCCGTGCCTCGGTCAAGACCGTCGGCAATTTCTGGGTCGATATCACCCGCTGCACCCTCTACATCCTGCTGCCGATCTGCATTGTCTATGCGCTGTTCCTGGTGTGGCAGGGTATCCCGCAGACGCTCGGCCCGTACGTCGACGCCACCACGCTCGAAGGCGCCAAGCAGACCATCGCGGTCGGGCCGGTCGCCTCGCAGGTCGCCATCAAGATGCTCGGCACCAATGGCGGCGGCTTTTTCAATGCCAACGCTGCCCATCCGTTCGAGAACCCGACGGCGCTTTCGAACTTCGTGCAGATGATCTCGATCTTTGTCCTCGGGGCGGCGCTCACCAATGTGTTCGGCCGTGCGGTCGGCGACCAGCGCCAGGGCTGGGCGATCCTTGCCGTGATGGGCGTGCTGTTCATCGCGGGCGTCGTCGTGGCCTATTGGGCGGAGGCCTCCGGCACGACCGCGCTCGATTCCCTCGGCCTGACCGGCGGCAACATGGAGGGCAAGGAGGTGCGCTTCGGCATCGTGGGGTCGACCCTGTTCGCTGTCGTCACCACCGCCGCGTCCTGCGGCGCCGTCAACGCCATGCTCGACTCCTTCACGGCGCTCGGCGGCATGATCCCGCTTATCAACATACAGCTCGGCGAGATCATCATCGGCGGGGTCGGCTCGGGCCTTTACGGCATGCTGCTGTTCGTCGTCCTCGCGATCTTCGTCGCCGGCCTGATGGTCGGCCGCACGCCCGAATATGTCGGCAAGAAGATCGAGGCCAAGGAGGTCAAGATGGCGATGCTCGCCATCCTGGTTCTGCCCCTGATGTATCTTGGCTGGACCGCGGTCGCCGTGGTGGTCCCGTCGGCGGTGGCCTCGATGGCGAACCCGGGGCCGCACGGCTTCACCGAGGTGCTTTACGCCTACGTGTCGCAGACCGGCAACAACGGCTCGGCTTTCGCGGGCCTGACCGGCAATACGTTCTTTTACAACCTCACCGGCGGTGTCGCGATGTTTGTCGGCCGGTTCTGGATGATCATCCCGGCGATGGCGATCGCGGGCTCGCTTGCCGCCAAGAAATCGATCCCCGCCTCGGCCGGTACGTTCCCGACCCACGGCGGACTGTTCATCGGCCTCGTCGTCGGCGTCATCCTGATCGTCGGCGGCCTCACGTTTTTCCCGGCGCTGGCGCTCGGCCCGATCGTCGAGCACCTGATGATGATCGCACCATCCGCGTCGTGATCGCACCCCGTTCGGAGCCGCTGCCATGAAGACCTCATCCCCCCGCCGACAAGGGCAATTCACGACCCTGCTCGATCCCAAGATCCTGTGGCCCGCGGTCGGCTCGTCGTTTGTCAAGCTTGACCCGCGCGCGATGATCAAGAGCCCGGTCATGTTCGTGGTGGAGGTGGTGGCGGCGTTGACGACCGTCATCTTCGTCCGCGACCTCGCCATTGGGGCCCCTCATCTCTTGTTCGCGTTCCAGATCATCATCTGGCTGTGGTTTACGGTGCTGTTCGCGAACTTCGCCGAAGCGGTGGCCGAAGGCCGCGGCAAGGCGCAGGCGGATAGCTTGCGGCGCACCCGCACCGAGACCCAGGCTAAGCTGCTTGTGGGCGACGATCGCACCAAATTCGAGACGGTGCCGGGCACCAGCCTGAAGGTCGGCGACGTGGTGCTGGTCGAGGCCGGCGATATCATCCCGTCCGACGGCGAGGTGATCCAAGGCGTCGCGTCGGTGAACGAGGCGGCGATTACCGGCGAATCCGCGCCGGTGATCCGCGAATCCGGCGGCGACCGTTCCGCCGTGACCGGCGGCACCCAGGTGCTGTCCGACTGGATCCGCGTGCGCATCACGGCTGCCGCCGGTTCGACCTTCATCGATCGCATGATCAAGCTCGTCGAAGGCGCCGAGCGGCAGAAGACGCCCAACGAGATCGCGCTGAATATCCTGCTCATCGGCCTCACCATCATTTTCGTGTTCGCCACCGCGACCATCCCGAGCTACGTCATCTATGCAAAGGGAACCGTCCCGGTGATCGTGCTGGTGGCGCTGTTCGTCACCCTGATCCCGACCACCATCGGGGCGCTGTTGTCCGCCATCGGCATTGCCGGCATGGACCGCCTCGTGCGATTCAACGTGCTCGCGATGTCGGGGCGCGCCGTCGAAGCAGCCGGTGACGTCGACACCCTGCTGCTCGACAAGACCGGCACCATCACCCTCGGCAACCGCCAGGCGACCGAGTTCAAGCCGGTGCGCGGCGTCTCCGAGCAGGAGCTTGCCGATGCGGCACAGCTTGCTTCGCTCGCCGACGAAACCCCCGAGGGCCGCTCCATCGTGGTGCTCGCCAAGGAGAGATACGGCATCCGGGGCCGCGACCTCGCCGACGTGCACGCCAATTTCATCCCCTTCACGGCGCAGAGCCGGATGAGCGGGGTCGAAACCGGCGGCTCCTGGATCCGCAAAGGCGCCGTCGAAGCCGTTCTCGGCTACCTGAATGCGAGTTCGCCCGTCATGGCCATATCGGGAGCGGTTGCGGTGGCCCAGGCGCCGGTCTCGGCCGACGCAGTCCGCGAGATCACCGCCATCGCGGATGCGATCGCGCGCTCCGGCGGCACCCCGCTCGCGGTCGCCAAGGGCGGGCGCCTGCTCGGCGTCATTCACCTCAAGGACATCGTCAAGGGCGGCATCCGCGAGCGCTTCGCCGAATTGCGCCGCATGGGCATCCGCACTGTGATGATCACGGGCGATAACCCGATGACGGCGGCCGCGATCGCGGCGGAAGCCGGCGTCGATGATTTCCTCGCCCAGGCGACGCCCGAGGATAAGCTCGCCCTTATCCGCGAAGAGCAGAGCAAGGGCAAGCTCGTCGCCATGTGCGGCGACGGCACCAACGACGCACCGGCACTGGCGCAGGCCGATGTCGGCGTCGCCATGAACACCGGCACCGTCGCGGCGCGCGAGGCCGGCAACATGGTCGACCTCGATTCCAATCCGACCAAGCTCATCGAGATCGTGGAGATCGGCAAGCAACTGCTGATGACGCGCGGCGCCCTGACCACGTTCTCGATAGCGAACGACGTGGCGAAGTATTTCGCCATTATCCCGGCGATTTTCCTCGCCTTCTATCCGCAGCTCGCGGTCCTCAACATCATGGGGCTGTCGACCCCGCAGAGCGCAATCCTGTCGGCGATCATCTTCAACGCCCTGATCATCATCGCGCTCATTCCGCTCGCGCTCAAGGGCGTCGCCTACCGGCCAATCGGCGCAGCGCCGCTGCTGCGGCGCAACCTGCTGATCTATGGCGTCGGCGGCATCCTGGTTCCGTTCGCCGGGATCTGGGCCATCGACCACGTTGTCGTCGCGCTGCATCTGGTCTGAGGAAACCCGTCATGTTGAAGGAAATCCGTCCCGCGATCGTGTTCATCGTCGCGCTCACGCTCATCACCGGTCTCGCCTATCCGCTGGCCATGACCGAGATCGCGCAATACCTGTTTCCGCGCCAGGCCCAGGGAAGCCTGATCGAACGCGACGGCAAGGTCGTCGGCTCCGCCCTGATCGGCCAGGAGTTCACCAGCGACCGCTATTTCCACGGCCGGCCATCGGCGACCACCACGCCCGATCCCAATGATTCGTCCAAGAGCGTGCCGCTCCCCTACAACGCGGCGAATTCAGGCGGCTCGAATCTCGGCCCCACCAACCCGGACCTCAAGGATCGGATCGAGAAGTCGGTGGCAGCGCTTAAGCAGGAGAACCCGCAGGCGCAGGTTCCGGTCGATCTCGTCACCACCTCGGGCAGCGGGCTCGACCCCGAAATCAGCCCCGACGCCGCCTACTTCCAGGCGCCGCGGATTGCCAAGGCGCGCAACTTGTCCGAGGATCACGTGCGTCAGCTCGTCGCCGACAATGTCGAAGGCCGGTTGGCCGGCTTTATCGGCGAACCGCGCGTTAACGTGTTGGCGCTCAATCTCGCGCTCGATCGCGCGGCGCCAAGGTGATGTGTTCTCCCCTCTGCTACGGGGGGGGCCGGGGGTGGGGGTCCCCGCGAAGGAGCGGCGCGCGCCCCCACCCTGCCCTTCCTGATGACGGGGAGGGATTGAAGAGGCAGCCTCGTCCCCGATGGCAGACCAGCGTCGCGATTTCGAACAGCGCCCGTCGCCGGAAGCGCTCCTGGAAGCGGCCCGGCAGGAGGGCAGCGACGCCGGCAAGCTGAGGATTTTCGTCGGCGCCGCGCCCGGCGTCGGCAAGACCTATGAGATGCTCCAGCACGCCCACGCCAAGCGCAAGGAGGGCGTCGATGTCGTGGTCGGCGTGGTCGAGACCCACGGCCGCAAGGAAACCGAGGCGCTGCTGGCGGGCCTCGAAATCATTCCGCGCAAGGGCGCTGTCTACAAGGGGCAGAACATCGAGGAGATGGACCTCGACGGGATCATCGCGCGGCGTCCGCGCATCGTCCTTGTCGACGAGCTTGCCCACTCCAACGCGCCCGGCAGCCGGCATCCCAAGCGCTATCTCGACGTCGAGGAAATTCTGAGCCGCGGCATCCACGTCTACACCACGGTCAACATCCAGCACATCGAAAGCCTGAACGACGTCATCGCGCAGATCACCGGCGTGCGGGTCCGCGAGACCGTGCCGGATTCGATCTTCGACCGCGCCGATGCCATCGAACTCGTCGACGTGACGCCCGACGATCTCATTCAGCGCCTCAAGGACGGCAAGGTCTACCTGCCGCAGCAAGCCGAACGGGCGCTGTCGCACTTCTTCTCGCCGACCAACCTGACGGCGCTGCGCGAGCTCGCGCTGCGGCGCACCGCGGACCGCGTCGACGAGCAGTTGCTCGCCCAGATGCAGGCGCGCGCCATACCGGGGCCATGGGCAGCCGGCGAGCGCATCCTCGTCTGCGTCAGCGAGGACCCACGCTCGGCTGGCCTCGTGCGGTATGCCAAGCGCCTGTCCGACCGCCTCCACGCCCCGTTCGTGGCGCTCTCGGTCGAGACGCGGCGCACCGTTGGGCTCACCGAGGAGGAACGCGACCGCCTCGCGGACACCTTGCGGCTCGCTCACGCGCTCGGCGGCGAAACGGCGACCATTCCGGGCGGCGACAGGCGCATCGCCGACGACGTGCTCGCTTACGCCCATGCCAACAACATCACCCAGATCATCGTCGGAAAAGCGACCCGGTCGCGCTGGTTCGAGATCGTCAACGGATCGGTCGTGCACGACTTGGTGCGCGGCGCCGGCAACATCAGCGTGCACGTCATCGCCGGCGACGGCGAGGTCGGCGAACCGATCCCGAAGAAGACCGTCAGCACCGCGCCGCGCCGCCCGCCGTTCCAGCTGCGCCCCTACGCGGTCGCAATCGTCGCGGTCGCTTGCGCGCTTGCGATGGGCTGGTTGATCCAACCGTGGCTCAGGGTCGAGAACGTCGACCTCGTGTTTCTCACCGCGATCGTGGCGGTCGCGGTGCGATACGGCTTGTTTCCCTCGCTGTTTGCGAGTGCGGTCGCGTCGCTGTGCTACAACTTCTTCTTCCTGCCGCCGATCTATACGTTCAGCATCGCCGATCCGACCAACGTCGCGGCGTTCTTCTTCTTCATCTTCATCGCGGCGCTCGTCTCCAACGTCGCCGCGCGGGTGCGCACCCAGGCGGTCACCGCGATGGCGCGGGCGCGCACCACCGAAGCGCTCTACGCCTTCAGCCGCAAACTTGCCGGCGTCGGCACCCTCGACGACGTGCTGTGGGCGACGACCTACCAGATTGCCCTGATGCTCAAGGTGCGGGTCGTCATCCTGCTGCCCGCCGAAGGCACCATCGCGGTCAAGGCCGGCTATCCGCCCGAGGACACCATCGGCGACGCCGACGTCGCGGCGGCAAAGTGGGCGTGGGAGAACGACCGCGCCGCCGGACGCGGCTCCGACACCCTGCCGGGCGCCAAGCGCCTGTTCCTGCCGATGCGGACCGGCCGCGGCACTGTCGGGATCATCGGCATCGACAGCGACAAGCCCGGTCCGCTGCTCACCCCCGACGAGCGGCGCCTGCTCGACGCGCTCAGCGACCAGAGCGCCATCGCCATCGAGCGCGTCCATCTGGTCGAGGACATGGACCGGGTGAAGCGGACGGTCGAAACCGATCGGTTGCGCGCGGCGCTCTTGACCTCGATCTCCCACGACCTCAAGACGCCGCTCGCCGCGATCCTCGGCGCCGGCGGTACGCTGCGCGATCTTGCCGGTGCGCTTACCGATGCTCAGAAGCTGGAGCTTGTCGGCACCATCATCGAGGAATCCGAACGCCTCAACCGCTTCATCGCCAACCTGCTCGACATGACCAAGCTCGAAGCGGGCGCGCTCGTGCCCAACACCGCCGCCTACGATCTCGGCGAGATCGTCGGCACTGCGCTGCGCCGCGCCGCCAAGATCCTCGCGCACCACCATGTCGAGCTCGACATCGCGAGCAACCTGCCGATGCTCGACGTCGACGCCGTATTGCTGGAGCAGGCCCTGTTCAATATCCTGGACAACGCCGCCAAATATGCGCCGGAGGGCTCGACCATCCGCATTCAAAGCTGGCGCGACGCGAATGCCGTGCTGCTCCAGATCCTCGACGAGGGCGACGGCATTCCGCCCGCCGACCTCGAGCGCATCTTCGACAAATTCCATCGCGTCAACAAAGGCGACAGCGTACGCCCCGGGACCGGCCTCGGCCTTGCGATATCCCGCGGCTTCGTCGAGGCGATGCGCGGGGCGGTCGCCGCCGCCAACCGCACCGACCGCCGCGGCGCCGTGTTCACGATCCGGCTGCCGATCCCGGAGTCGGCCAAGAGATTGGAGACCGCCGCGTGACCGCCGCACCCCTCAAAGTCCTGGTCATCGACGACGAGCCGCCGATCCGCAAGCTGCTGCGGATGGGGTTGACCACCCAAGGCTATGAGATCCTCGACGCCCCGAACGGCAAGACCGCGCTCGAATTGCTCAAGCACAAGCCCGATCTCGTCATCCTCGACCTCGGGCTGCCGGACATGCAGGGCCTGGAGTTGCTGACCATGATCCGGGCGCGCCTCGAGGGCGTGCCGATCGTCGTCCTGTCGAGCCGCGACGACGAGGCCGGCAAGGTCGATGCGCTCGATCGCGGCGCCGACGACTACGTGACCAAGCCGTTCGGCATGGACGAACTTCTGGCGCGCATGCGGGCGGCGCTGCGCCATCAGCTCCAGGTGCATGGCGAACGTCCGACGTTCCGGGTCGGCGATCTCTCGGTCGATCTGGTCCGCCGTATCGTCAAGGTGCACGACAAGGAGGTGAAACTGTCGCCGAAGGAATACGACCTGCTGCGTGTCCTCGTGCAGCATGCCGGCAAGGTCCTCACTCACAAGTTCCTGCTCGGCGAGCTGTGGGACAACCTCACCGATACCCAATATCTGCGCGTCTATGTGAGACAGCTGCGCCAGAAGATCGAGGACGACGTCGAGCAGCCGCAATACATCCTCACCGAAACCGGCATCGGGTACCGGCTGCGCGCGCCGGATTGATGGGAGGTGTTAGCGCGGATATCCGTAGATACCATGGGGCGATGGGCGTGCATCCGGTAGGTTTGGGTTTCCGGACTCGAACCATCGGAGACATCAGATGCAAGCATCCAATGTAAGCACGCCCATCGCGAACAATATTGGCACGATTTTCGTTACGATTGAACTGAGCCAAAAGAGCTGGTTGGTGACAATGCACAGTCCGGAGCGGGATCGGATGTCGCGCCATAAGGTGGAGGGCGGCGATCATGCCGGCCTGCTGGCACTGATTGATCGGATTCGCGAGCGGTCGGCGCGGGCGCTGGGAGCGGTGCCAGCTGTGGTGAGTTGCTACGAGGCGGGCTACGACGGATTTTGGCTGCATCGGCTTTTGATGGCGGCGGGGATTACGAACCATGTGTTCGATCCTGCAAGCATTGCGGTGGATCAGCGCGCCCGGCGGGCGAAGACCGACCGGATTGACGGCGAACAGATGCTGCGAACCCTGATGGCGCATTGCCGCGGTGAGCCGCGGGTGGTGCGGATCGTGCGGGTGCCGGGTGCCGAGCAGGAGGACGTGCGCCGCGACACCCGCGAACGTGATCGGCTGATCAAGGAACAGACCGCTCACACCAATCGGATCAAGGCGCTGCTGCGGCTGTTGGGCATGGCGGTCGGGAACCCGCGCCGTCGCGACTGGTTGAAGTGGCTCGCGGCCCAGCGGGATTGGCAAGGCCAGGCGGTGCCGCCGCGGATCATGGCCGAACTCGCGCGCGAGCACGCGCGGCTGATGCTGGTACGCTGCCAGATCGAGGCGCTGACGCGGGCGCCGGCTGAGACGGAGCCGACACCTGCGGCGGCGCAGATGGCACGGCGCAGCGACCTCTTGCTCCGGCTCAAAGGCCTTGGCCCTGTGTTCGCGGCGACGCTGACCAACGAGGTTCTCTACAAGGACTTCCGCAATCGGCGTGAGGTCGCCGGCTATTGCGGGCTGGCGCCCAGTCCGTGGCAGAGCGGAGGGACCGATCGTGAGCAGGGGATCAGCAAGGCGGGCAATCCGCGTGCCCGCAGCACGTCGATCGAACTGGCCTGGCTGTGGCTGCGACATCAGCCGGACAGCACGCTCACCCAATGGTTCCGGCAGCGCACGGTCAATGCCAGCAAACAAATCAGGCGCATCGCCATTGTCGCCCTGGCGCGCAAGCTGATCGTGGCGCTGTGGCGCTACCTCACAACGGGCCTTGTGCCCGAACATGCGGTGCTCAAGACCGCAAAGGCATAAACGCTTCAACAAACGCGTCAGCGTCGCGGCGATTGCCGCGGTCAGCGCGGGATGGATGGTGACCGTGCCACCCTTGGGCCAACAGACAGGCCGTTTCGTAGATGGGTCCCATCCTCGTGGCTTCCTCGCCGCATGCATGCGGAATGTGGGTACGGACCACAGCGGTCCGACCGGATATGAGGTGATGCAGTGAGCTGCATAAATCACCGGAAGCCAGTCCCAGTGCGTGTGGACCGCGGCGGCACGCTGCGCTACGCATGGCTCCGCGCGCCGCCGCTACGCCGGAGGCCAAAAAACAACACCCAAGCCCCGCTCGGGATGCTTGACCAGAGGCCCCATATGAGGGTGGGCAAAGCGAAGCGTGCCCACGCTTGGTTCGCCGCGTGGGCACGGCGCGAAGAGCGCGCCTTTGCCCACCCTACGCACAGCCACACCCTGCATGTATCTCGCCGGGACGCGCTCTAGAAATCCACCGCCTCGCTCGCGGCCGCGCCTTTGACCGGCGACGCCGCCGGCGGCGGCAGCGCGACGCCGGGATCGCAGAAGCGGTTCACGATCGGGTAGCGGCGGTCGCGGCCGAAATTCTTCAGGGTGACCTTCACGCCTGGCGCCGCCTGGCGGCGCTTGTATTCGGCGAGGTGCAACATGCGCTCGATCCGCATCACGAGATCGCGGTCGAAGCCCGCCTCCACGATGGAAGCGACCGGCTCCTCGCGCTCGATCAGGCGTTCCAGCACGGCATCGAGCACGTCATAGGGCGGAAGCGAATCCTGGTCGGTCTGGTTCTCGCGCAATTCGGCGGTCGGCGGGCGCACCAGCACGTTCTCCGGGATGACGCGGCCGGCGGGCCCGAGCGCGCCGTCGGGCCGCCATTCATTGCGCAGCCGCGACAGGCGGTAGACCTCGGTCTTGTAGAGGTCCTTGACCGGGTTGAAGCCGCCGTTCATATCGCCGTAGAGCGTGGCGTAGCCTGACGACATTTCCGACTTGTTGCCGGTCGTCACCACCATCAGGCCGAACTTGTTGGAGATCGCCATCAGGATGGTGCCGCGCGCGCGAGCCTGGAGGTTCTCCTCGGTAACGTCGCGCGGCAGGCCAGCCGTGAGCGGCGCGATCGCCTTTTCGAGGCCTTCGACCGCGGGCGCTATCGGCAGCACGTCGTAATGGATGCCGAGCGCTTTCGCGACCGCGGCCGCGTCGTCAAACGAGTCCTGCGAGGTGAACCGATAGGGCAGCATCACGCACCGCACCCGAGCGGCGCCGAGCGCGTCGACCGCCATCGCGGCGCACAGCGCCGAATCGACCCCGCCGGACAGACCGATGACGACGCCGGGAAACCGGTTCTTGTCGACATAATCGCGCAGGCCCAGCACGCAGGCCGCATAGTCGGCATGATCGCCGGTCTCGATGCGCTCGATCGGCCCCGGCACGGCGCGCCAGCCGTCCGCCGTGCGGGTGAACACCACCGTCGCGGTCTCCTCGCGGAACGCCGGAAACTGCACCGCGTAGGTGAGATCGGCGTTGAGCACAAAGGACGCGCCTTCGAACACCAACTCGTCCTGGCCGCCGACCTGGTTCACATAGACGAGCGGCAGCCCGGCCTCCCTGACGCGGGCCACCGCCACGTTGAGACGCTCGTCGGTGACGCCGCGCCGGTACGGCGAACCGTTCGGCACCAGCAGGATTTCGCCGCCGGTCTCGCCGATGCATTCCACCGGCTCCGCCCCCCAGATGTCCTCGCAGATCGGTACGCCGATGCGCACGCCGCGAAAGTTCACCGGCCCCGGCAACGGGCCGGGCGAGAACACGCGCTTCTCGTCGAACACGCCGTAGTTCGGCAGGTCGACCTTGAAGCGCAGGCTCGCGATGCGCCCGCCGTCGAGCAGCGCCACCGCGTTGTAGAGCCTGCCGTCTTCGACCCAGGGCGTGCCGATCAGCATCGCCGGGCCGCCATCCGCCGTTTCGCCGGCAAGCGTCTCGACGGCAGCGCGGCAGGCCGCCTGGAGGGCTGGCTTGAGTACCAGGTCCTCCGGCGGGTAGCCGCAGATGAACAGCTCGGAAAATACGATCAGGTCGGCGCCGGCGGCAGCCGCCTTGGCGCGCGCGGCACGCGCCTTGTCGGCATTGCCGGCGACGTCGCCGACAATCGGATCGAGCTGGGCGATGGTGATGGCAAGCCGGTCAGCGGGGCGGGCGTTCATGGGCTCTCATCTAGCGCCTGCCCCGCGGCGCGGCAATCCGGGACCACCGCGTCGGTGCGGGTGATGGCCGCCGGACCGGCCGCGGTCCGGTACGGTTAAGCCCGACTTAACGGGTCGCGCGGATAATACCGGCCTCTCAAAGATTCCCCCCGGAGAACACAACCGTGCGCCGCATCGCCTTTTCCAAGCTTCTCATGATCCTCGTCTGCTTGCCGCTCGCGGCGGCGACCCTCTGTGCCGCCATGCTGACCTATGAAAGCTGGGAGCGCTACGGCGAGGTGACCCGCGCCGCGTCGCTCGCCCGCATCGCCACCGCGGCCGCGCGGCTCGGCGGCATCGCGATACCGGCCGAGGGCGGGTCCACCCGCGAGATGCTCACCGGCACCGGTTCCCAGTCGGTGGTCGACGCGGCGCGGCGCGGCACCGACGAATATTATCGCGGCGTGCGCGAAGCGGCAGCCGCCAGCATCGTCAGGGACCCCAAGCTCGACGAGCAATTGAGGGTCCTCGATGAAAAGGTGCGCGACCTCGTCGCGATGCGCGAGAAGGTCGATGCCAAGGCCATCACGTCGGTCGAAATCACCACCAGCTTCGTGTCCCAGGTATCGCAGCGCTCGACCGATCTCGTCGGCACCGCGGCCGCAATCGCCAGCGACCCGATCCTGTCGCGCCGGATTTTCGGGCTCTACGCGACGCTGCAGTTCAACGAGAGCGCACTGATCCAGCGCGGCATCGGCGCCTTCGCGTTGCAGAAGGGACAGCTCCCGGTGAGCACGCTGCTGCTGATGGGAAAGAACATGAGCTTCAATGCGACCTTCGGTAAGCTGTTCCAGGACTTCGCGCCCGCGGAGCCGGTCAGGACCTACCAGGCCTTCGACGCAGCCAACGGCCGCGCGCTGCAGGACCTGCGCGAACTCATCCTGAAGAACACCGGAACGCCCGCCGCCGAGACGCAGGTCAAGCAATGGGCCGACCTCCAGCGCGATCTGACGAGCGTGATGAAGACCGTGCTGAACACCACCATTGACGGCATCGCGGCGGAATCCGACAGCATTTCCGACGCAGCGTGGCGCAACCTCGTCGCGCTGCTGGCGGTGTCGCTTGCGGTGTTCGCCGCCGTGCTGATGATGAGCCGGACGGCGATCGGCATGCTGCGCGGCCTTCTCGGCAATCTCGGCCGCACCATGGAAATGCTGCGGGACGGCCATTACGACGTGACGGTTCCGAGCGTCGAGCGCAGCGACGAGATCGGCGCCATGGCGCGGGCGACCGAGAGTTTCCGCGCCAACCTGATCCGCATGCGGGCGATGGAAGCGGAGCAGAAGGAAACCGCGGCCCGCACCACCGCCGACAAGCAGGCGGCCGACGAGCGCGAGGCGATGCGCCAGAAGGCCGCCGCGGAGCAGACCGCCGCCGAGAAGCGCGCCGCGATGCAAAGCCTCGCCAGCCAATTCCAGACCGCGGTCGGCGACATCGTGGATTCGCTGACCTCGGCGTCGGCCGATCTCGAGTCCGCCGCCGGGACCCTGTCGCAGACCGCCGAGGTGACCCAGCGGCTGTCCTCCGTGGTGGCCGGCGCATCCGAAGAGGCGTCGATGAACGTCCAGTCGGTTGCCTCCGCGACCGAGGAGATGACGACGTCCGTCACCGAGATCGCACGCCAGATGCAGGAGTTGAGCAAGATCGCCGCGGAAGCGGTGACCCAGGCGTCGCGGACCGACCAGCGCATCGCCGCGCTGTCGCAATCCGCCGGCCGCATCGGCGACGTCGTCAAGCTCATCACCGCCATTGCCGAACAGACAAACCTCCTCGCCCTCAACGCCACCATCGAGGCGGCGCGCGCCGGCGAGGCCGGCCGCGGCTTCGCGGTGGTCGCCTCCGAGGTCAAGGCGCTCGCCGCCCAGACCGCCAAGGCGACCGAAGAGATCGGCACCCAGATCGCCGGCATGCAGGCGGCGACCCAGGAATTGGTCGCGGCCATCAAGGAGATCTGCGGGACCATCGGCCGGATTTCCGATATCTCGTCGACAATCGCAGCCGCCGTGGAGGAACAGGGCGCGGCCACCCGCGAAATCGCCCGCAACGTCGGCGCGGCCGCCCAGGGCACCGCCGAAGTCGCCTCCAACATCACCGAGGTCAACCGCGGCGCCGGCGACACCGGCACCGCCTCCACCCGGGTGCTGTCCTCGGCGCAATCGCTGTCGAAGGAAAGCGGTCGCCTCAAAGTCGAGGTCGACAAGTTCCTCCAGACGGTGCGGGCCGCGTGACATCATCAGGGCGGCTCCTCTGCTTCCTCCAGCAGAATCGATCAAGTGGAATCAACTGTAGGGTGGGCAAAGCGAAGCGTGCCCACACGGCTTGGTTTGCCGCGTTTCGCCGCGTGGGCACGCTTCGCTTTGCCCACCCTACCGACCGCGTTTATCTCGTCGGCATCCGCTCTAGAGCCCCGATGCGGCCGGCAGCGGCACGGCCCGGCCGATACGTTCCTTCTTCAGCAATTCGGCGACCAGGAACGCAAGCTCGATCGACTGTTCGGCGTTGAGCCGCGGATCGCAGAAGGTGTGGTAGCGATCGTTCAAATCCTCGTCGCTGATGGCGCGCGCGCCGCCGGTGCATTCGGTCACGTCCTGCCCGGTCATTTCCAGATGGACGCCGCCCGCGTAGGTGCCTTCCGCCGCGTGGATGGCGAAGAAGCTCTTGACCTCCGACAGGATGCGGTCGAACGGCCGCGTCTTGTAGCCGGACGCCGACGATATGGTGTTGCCGTGCATCGGATCGCACGACCACACCACCTCGCGCCGTTCGCGCTTCACCGCGCGGATCAGCGGCGGCAGCAGGTCGGCGGCCTTGTCGGCGCCCATCCGGCAGATCAAGGTGAGCCGGCCCGGTTCGTTGTCCGGGTTGAGGATATCGATCAGCCGCAGCAGGTCGTCGGGCCGCGATGACGGCCCGCATTTGAGGCCGAGCGGGTTCTTGATGCCGCGGCAATACTCCACGTGGGCGTGATCGGGCTGGCGGGTGCGATCGCCGATCCACAGGAAGTGGCCGGAGGTGCAGTACCAGTCGCCGCTGGTCGAATCGATCCGGGTCATGGCCTGCTCGTAGCCGAGCAGCAGCGCCTCGTGGCTCGTATAGATGTCGGTGGTGCGCAGCTCCGGATGGTCCTCGAGGTCGAGCCCGATCGCCTGCATGAAGCCGAGCGTCTCCGAAATGCGGTCGGCCAATTCGGTGTAGCGGCGCGACTGCGGTGAGTCCTTGACGAAGCCGAGCATCCATTTATGCACGCTGCCGAGATTGGCGTAGCCGCCCTGGGCAAACGCGCGCAGTAGGTTGAGGGTCGCGGCCGACTGGCGGAACGCCTCGATCTGGCGGCGCGGATCGGGCGTGCGCGCCGCCTTGGTGAAGTCATTGCCGTTGACGATGTCGCCGCGATAGCTCGGCAGCTCGATGCCGTTGCGCGTCTCTGTGGGCGCGGTGCGGGGCTTGGCGAACTGGCCGGCGATGCGGCCGATCTTCACCACCGGCAGCGCCGCCGCATAGGTCAGCACCACCGCCATCTGGAGGAACACGCGGAAGAAGTCGCGGATGTTGTTGGCGCCGTGCTCGGCAAAGCTCTCGGCGCAGTCCCCGCCATGGAGCAGGAACGCTTCGCCGGCCGCGACGCGCGCAAGCTGCTTGGTCAGGCGCCGCGCCTCGCCTGCAAAAACCAGCGGCGGAAAACTCGCCAGCTGCTTCTCGACCTCGGCAAGCGCCACCAAATCCGGATAGTCCGGCACCTGCTGGATCGGCTTGCCGCGCCAGCCGTCGGGCGTCCAACGCTCGGCCATCACGCGATACTCCTGGGTTGGGGCGAAGCCCCTGACGATTGCGATTTGGCGCGGCTTATACACGATGGCCGCGCCGCAACGCCACTGCGACGGGCCGGCGAGCGCGGGGTGCTTTCCCTGCGAGCAGCGAAAATATCAGGGAATTTCTCGATTTGTGGGCCTTTTTTGCACGTTTCGGGGCTGATCGAGGTCATTTCCGAAAACAACTCCAACGGTTTGCACGCGATTCGCTGCTCCACGCGGAACAGCGAATTTTCGCGTCGGGAACAGCGAAATGCGTTGCGGAGCAGGCAATAGCAGCGAATTCCAAATGGGGCCTCGACAGGATGTCGGCATGGCGCCGTTTTGCCGTGCGCGGTGGCTTTGTTTCGCCGAAATGGTCGATCAATTCCAAGCGCTGCGCTCCCGTCCTCGTTCAGCGAGGATCCGTACCAACATTATAGGACTATTCCTAGTCAGTCAATGTCTTCCTCAGCGCTTATCGAATTGAGCCCTTTCGATCCGAACAATGTGACTCAGAGAGGGATGATATTAATCCTTGCGCATCCTGCGTTTTCAAAGCAGTTGGCGCAATCCTGCAACTCTCGTCTCGAAGCGCAGAGCAATTCTTCGGCGATAGCAGTGGAAAATCCTCGCGTTCGCGCGGCCCAACGTTGACACGGCAATTGCCGAACCGTCTATGTTGAGCAACGCCGCCTCGTCGGCAACATACCGTGTGCGTGAGTTCCTTTCAGAATCGCAGTCGGTGTGTTGGTCCGACAGACGTAGAAGGCGCGGGAATGGCGATAACGTCGCTGCGGCATGCGGGCCTCATCGTGCTGATGGGACTATGCGGCGTGCTAGGATGGTCGGCCGAGGCTTGGGCGCTTTCGGCAGGCTGTGCGGCGGTAAACGCCGGCGGACTCAACATCACGAACTTTACGCAATTTAGCTTCGCCGGCCCTTTTCTTGCGGCAACATTCGCGACTGGCGACAAAATTACCTACACGGTAACCGGAACGGGGCTATCCAACGGCGCCAGTTTCCTTGCGCTATTCGGCAACCCCGTGAACAATTCGGCCGTCCCTATCAGTCCAATTCCGAACGCAATAACCGTTGTCACCGACACTGCTCCTTATCCGGAGACGGCTGCATTTGTAGAACTTTCAGTTTTTGGTGCCGGATCAGTGGCTATTACGGCGACTTGCACTCCTGCTGGGAGTTCCGCCAACACGGCGGCGTCGAACACCATCCCGGTCGACAGCCAGAACTTGAATTTGCTTGAGATCGCGGCTACCAAATTTGTCGCGACGGCGTCAGGCCAAGCGATTACCGGTGCCATCGATAGCGCCATCAACGATGCGTTCTCGCCGGGCGGTACGCCGATCACCGGCAGCTCCAACGGACTGGCGATCAACTTCGCCGCCGAGCCGCAGCCGAGCCAGCGCACCCAGGATGCTTTCGACGCGCTTGCTTATGCGGCGGGATACACCAAGGCGCCCCCGGCACCGCAGCCGACGTTCGATCGGCTGTGGAGCGCTTGGGCCGACATGCGCGGCACCGGCTTCGACCAAACCGACGCCAACGGCCAGCACGGCAGCCAGCTCAATGTCACTGCCGGCATCGGCCGCAAGCTGACGTCGGATTTCCTGGTCGGCCTGTTCGGCGGTTACGAGAACTTCCTGTTTTCGATGGCGTCGATCTCCGGCCGCATGACCGGCGAGGGTGGGACCGCCGGCGGCTACGCGGCATGGCGCTTCGCCGAGCACTGGCGGGTCGACGGCAAGGTCGGTTGGACTGACGTTTCCTACAACGGCACCGCGGGCACTGCGTCGGGGTCGTTCACTGGCTCGCGCTGGCTTGGCGCGGGCGGATTCACCGGCACCTATCGGCTCTCCGGCTGGACGCTGGAACCATCGGCCCGCATCTACACGCTGTGGGAACGCGACGACGCCTTCACCGATACGCTCGGCACCGCTCAGGCCGCGCGCGGCTTCTCCGAAAGCCGCGTCTCAACCGGCGGAAAGGCGCTCTACCCTTGGATGATCGCCCCCGACGTGATCATGTCACCTTATGTGGGCGTTTACGGCGATTTCAATTTCTCGTCGGATTCCGCGCTCCCGGTCGGCATCCCGTTCGTCGGCATCAAGGACGGCTGGTCGGCGCGGGTGACGTCGGGCCTTGCTTTTACGTTGCGCAACAATGCCGTCCTCTCGCTCGGCGGCGAACTGGGCGGTCTCGGTGCGGGCTACGAGATATGGTCCGCAAACGCGCGCGCGACGTGGCCGTTCTGACGATCGGTGCGCACGCCGCGGGCATCCGTGTCTGAAAGACGCCGCACGCTCAAAAACGTAGAGCAGCCCCGCGTCCACCCCACCGGCTTATCGGCTTGCGTGCGCGCAGAAGCGCACTATGTGCACGGCCACGTCAACGCCAGACACACACTGCTAGTCGCAGGATGTTGGCCAGTCGCGGGATGTTCGAATGAGAGGGACTCAATTTGCCGATCTCAGCGCCTTCGTCGCGGTCGCTGAGCACCGGAGCTTCAGAAAAGCTTCTGCGCAATTGGGACTTTCACCCTCGACCCTCAGCCAGACGATTCGATCGTTTGAAGAAAGACTGGGGGTTCGCCTGCTCAATCGCACCACCCGCAGCGTTGCGCTGACGGACGCGGGTGAGCGCCTGCTGGCCGATGCGCAGCCGGTTCTGGACGGCGTCGAGAAGGCCATAGAGGCCGTCAATTCGTTCCGCGACAGTCCCGTTGGCACGTTGAGGCTGACCATTTCAAGGGTAGCGGCTCTCACCCTCGTCTGTCCTCTGCTGCCGCAATTCCTGCGCCAATTTCCCGAGATTAAACTCGAAGTCGTTGCCGACGATACCCATAGCGATATCGTGAGCGGTCGATTTGACGCCGGCATTCATATCGGCGAGCGGATTGCGAAAGACATGATTGCGGTGCGTCTTCTCGACGAATTTCCCGTGATGGCCGTGGCCTCGCCGGCCTATCTGGCTGGTCGACCGCATCCCTTTAGGCCTGAGGACCTCCACGCACAGAACTGCGTGCGGTTGCGCCTCGATTGGGACGGTTCGATTCAGCCATGGGTGTTCGAGAGCGCCGGCCGGCGGCTCGAAGTGCCCGTCGATGGCACGCTCACCGTGAACGACATGAACCTCGTGGTGAAAGGCGTGCTCGACGGCATCGGCATCGGCTATGTTTCCGAGCCTCTCATCAGGACCCACATTGCTAACGGAGCGCTGGTTCCGCTGCTGGGGGAATGGCGCGGGCGTATGTCGGGTGTGTTTCTCTACTATCCAAGCCGCCGCCAAATGCCCGGAACCTTGCGCGCACTCATCGATTTCATGCGCGCACGGCACGAGGTGGTTGCTGCCCAGCGGACTCAAAACCAGCGAGCTCAAAATACGGGTGAACTAAGGATCGGCGTTTAGAGCCTGCGGGATGCGGCTCGATTGTCCGCGATCGTTCCGTCGATCAGAGCAGATCCCGATGTGATCGAATAACCTTTCCGTCGTCATGCCCGCGCTTGTCGCGGGCATCCACGCCTTTCTTGCAGCCGTTCAGCCAGGAAGGCGTGGATGGCCGGGATGAGCCTGGCCATGACTCAGAAAGATAATTCAATGTGACCGGAACACGCTCTAGCTCCCGGCTCGACCCTAGGGAGAGCCCGGCCGTTTGCGCCCGGGCTCTCTCGCCATCCGGACGCGGCTTTACTTGTAATGCTCGTGGTCGCGCCGAATTTCATAGCGGATGTTCGCGTCCGGATCGGTGCCGATGATCCTTCCGCGCGGGCTGGTCACGGTCATTTCAGCGGCAGGGAGCCCACGTTGCACAGTCGGCGAGCCCGGACGGAAGACGGGCTGTTGCGCGAAAGAGGCCGCTGGAGCTGCCAAGACAGATACGAGAGCAATAACTGCTGCGATAAAGGTCTTGCTGAACATTTTCATTCTCCTCCTAGGGACAGACGCTGAAACGGCTGTCCACACGTGCCGAGTTGGTTCGACCAACCCGCCATTAGGTGGCTCGAAGGAGGGGAAATAAAAATGTCGCAAGCTTCGAATGGGCCATTCGGGTGGACCAATCAATTGGGATCCTGCGGCGGCGCCGGCGGGCCCCCGGACCGGGGGACTTTTCTAAGCTCCAGATACGTGTCCGGCCCATAGTGCAGAGTGTTGCGCGATAAATACGGCGGTACTTGCAGATCGAAATGAACATAGCCGTGGCGGAAATAATCCGTGCAAATCTCATTGCAGAAGAATGCCCTGAGGGCCGGCGGTCGGCGCACCGCGACCTGCGGCTGTACCATGCCGTAATAGGACGTGCCGAACATGACGACATTGCCGTCGCACCACGGCTGCGCCGCCGCCCAGGCGATGACGCGTTCGTGGTCATCGACATCTTGATCGTTGAAAAACACCCCGGCTTCGCCCTCGGACAGCCCCATGCAGCGCCGGGTCACGACCGCATGGACGTAGCCACGATCGGTGAAGACGGGCGGGCAGCCGATCTCGTTCGTGCCGACCGGCACGCCTGCGGTGTCCAGCTCCTTGCTGTAGGCGCCGAAAACCACGACCGCCGGAAAGCGCCCCGGCGGCTTCGGCAGGTAGACATCGGCGGCGAGCGCGACAGCCTCGTCCACCGGGATGCGCTGGTCGGCGAGGAGCCGGCACCCGAGCCCGCTCATGCTCGACGGCCCCGGCTGCCAGCCGGCAAGCTGGATACCCGACAGCGACGGGCGCAGAGGAATGAGATTGTCCCAAAACCGAGGCTTGGCCGGCACTTTCCAACCCGCCGACGCGCCTGCACGCGCGTTGTCCATCACCACCCCCAAACGACGAAGCGTTGGCTAAATCAACTTATACATCGTCTCGGCGGAGGAGACTTGCCTCCCGCGCTGGTGCCGCGCCCGTCCGTCGCCTAACATCGAAGCTCGACTCCGACCGTCCAGACCGGTCGCTGGCTCACGCCATCCGCCCCGAACGGGGCAGCCTCCCGGAGAATCCGTCAGTGCCCAAACCGGCATCGCCGCAGTTCATGTCCGCGCTGGGCCGCACCATCGAGGAGGGCGTAGGCCTGCAACGGCAGGGCCGGCTCGCCGAGGCGGAGAAGGTGTACGCGCGCATCCTCAAGACCTTGCCGGACCAGTTCGAGACCCTGCAATTGCTGGCCGAGTTGAAGATGCAGCGCGGCAAGCCGGGGGAGGCGCTGCGCCTGATGACGGCGGCGGTCGCGGCGCGGCCGGGGTCGGCGGACGCGCGGGTCCATCTCGGGCATGTACTGCGCTCGCTCAAGCGCGACGCCGACGCACTCGCGAGCTACGAGCGGGCGCTTGCGATCGACCCTCGCCATGTCGAGGCGCTCGGCAATCGCGGCGACATCCTGCTCGCGTTGCAGCGTCCGGCGGACGCGCTCGCTTGTTTCGAGACCGTGCTCGCCGCGGCGCCCGGGCATCCGGCCGCGCGGGCCAATCGCGGCGTCGCGCTCGCAGCGCTCGGCCGTTACGCGGAGGCGCTCGCCGATTTCGCCGCCGCCAACGCGGCCGCGCCGAGCCCGATCACGCTGTTCAACCAGGGCAAGACGCTTGCCGCCCTAGGCCGCGACGCGGAAGCGATCGCGGCTTACGATCGCGCGCTCGCCATGGCTCCCAATCACCTCGGCGCCTGGAGCAGCCGCGGCGTCTCGCTTCAGGCGCAGAACCGCCATGCCGACGCGATCGCGAGCTTCGACCGTGCGCTGGCGATCAATCCCGACTACGCCGACGCCCATCTCAACAAGGCGCTCGCACTATTGGCGATCGGCGATTATCCGGCCGGCCAAACAGAATACGAATGGCGCTGGAAGCGCGGCGGCGCCACGCGCGCCAATTTCGGACGGCCGCTATGGTGCGGCGAGTACCCGCTGGGGAACCGTACCATTCTGCTTCACGCCGAGCAGGGGCTGGGCGACACCATCCAGTTCGTCCGCTACGTCGCCCCGCTCGCCCACGCCGGCGCCAAGGTGGTGCTGGAAGTCCATCCGGAGCTCAAGGCACTGCTGTCGCGGCTCGACGGCTGCGAGGCCGCGATCGCGCTCGGCGACGCGCGGCCGGCGTTCGACGTTCATTGTCCGTTGGGCACGCTGCCGATGGCGTTCAAGACCGTCCCCGCGACCGTGCCGGCCGAGATCCCGTATCTGTTCGCCGAGCCCGGCCGCGTCACCCGGCGGCGTCCCCGGCTGGAGGCGTTGGCAGGGCGGCGGATCGCCGTGGTGTGGGCCGGCAATGCCGCTCACGCCAACGACCGCAACCGCTCGATCCCGCTCGCGTCGCTGCGTCCGCTGTGGGCCGGCGGCGGCGCCAGCTTCGTGAGCCTGCAACGCGACCTGCGCGACGGTGACTTTGCGCTGTTGGCGGCGTCGCCGCTGCTGCATCTCGGCGGCGAGCTTGCCGATTTCGACGATACCGCCGCCGTGCTCGCGCTGTGCGATCTCGTCATTGCGGTCGACACCGCGGTGCTGCACCTTGCCGCCGCGATGGGGCGCCCGGCGTGGGTGCTATTGCCGTTTTCCTGCGACTGGCGCTGGACGGCTACTTCCGACCGCAAGCCGTGGTACCCGGCGGTGCGGCATTTCCGCCAGCCGCGGCCGGGCGATTGGGAGAGTGTCGTCGCGCGGGTGGCGAGCGAGCTTCAAGCGCCGGCGTGACGCGCCGTTCCGTAATTCATTGGATATGTCGGTGGCGCCCACGAATTGGTCGTGTGTCACTTACATCTCGCACGGTCTTGTGCGGCGTTTCGAAAGTTTGTTCGAGCCCTCCACGCTCTGAACGACCCGCTTTCGCCTCCTCGATGGATTGGGGGCGCTTGATTTACATCAATGCCCGTCGTGCGGCATCTGCGTATTTATCGCATACAGCCTTCGCTTCGTTCGAAGGGCTGCGAGGGAGGTACTCATGAAGAAAGCAATTTTGAATGCGGTAGCCACGGCTGCCCTGTTGGCGATCGTTACGGTCCCGTCATCGGCAGCGACCACGCGTACGCATCATCATCGTCATCACGTCCAGGTCACTTCGACCACTGACGTCGGGCAAAGAACGCCACCCCGTATCGTTCCGGCGGAGAAGCAAGATCCAAATCATATCGCGCTTGTCCGCGGAAACCCGCTGCCTTACGACGAATGCCAGCGGCGCGCGGGGATCCTGGGTCTGCATTCCGGCCAGTCCGGCATGGCCGATTACATGCGGGAATGCCAACTCGGACATCCGTCCGCCGGCGGACGGACCCGCTGACACCGAAGTCCGGATGTCGCTTCGCACATCCGGACTGCGCCTCAAACGAAAGCGCCCTACTCCGCGGCCTCAAGGCCGTAGCGCGCGGCGGGCTGGCGCATGGTGACGAGCTCTTCCGCCATGGTCGGATGCACCGCCATGGTGGCGTCGAAATCCGCCTTGGTGGCGCCCATCTTAACCGCGATGCCGAGGAGCTGGATCATCTCGGCGGCGGTTTCTCCGGCGATGTGGATGCCCACCACCCGGTCGGTCGCGGCGTCGACCACGAGCTTCATCAGGATACGGGTATTGCGGCCCGAGAGCGCCGCCTTGAGCGGCCGGAACGTCGATTTATAGATGTCGATGCGGTGCAGGCGTTCTCGCGCCTGGAACTCGGTGAGGCCGACGACGCCGACCTCGGGCTCGCTGAACACCGCGGTCGGTACGTTGGTATGGTTGACGGCGGTCGGGCGGCCGCCGAACACCGTGTCGGCGAAGGCGTGGCCCTCGCGGATCGCGACCGGCGTGAGATTGATGCGGTTCGTCACGTCGCCGATCGCGTAGACCGAGGGCACCGACGTGCGGGAGTATTCGTCGACCGCGATGCCGCCATGGGGCGCCATGGCGACGCCGATATTGTCGATGCCGAGGTTGAAGACATTGGGCCTGCGGCCGACCGCGAACATGACGCGATCGGCAACGAGGTCGCGTCCGTCGGAGAGCGTCGCGGTGTAGCGTTCGCCATGCTGCGCGATCGCCGTCACGGTGTGTCCGCACAGCACGAGGATGCCGCGGCTTTCCATTTCGCCGCGCACATGGGCGCGGATGTCGTCGTCAAAGCCGCGCAGAATGTTCTCGCCGCGATAGACCAGCGTGACCCGCGAGCCGAGGCCGGCGAAGATGCACGCGAACTCCACCGCGATGTAGCCGCCGCCCTGGATCACGATGTCGCGCGGCAACGCCGGCAGGTGAAACGCCTGGTTCGACGAGATCGCGTGCGCGATGCCGGGAATGTCGTGGCCGCTGTGGGGCGCGCCGCCGGTCGCGATCAGGATATGGGCGGCGGAAACGTGGGCCCCGCTGGCGAGGAGGCGCACCGTATGGGGATCCTCGATGACGGCGCGGGTCTTGATGATTTCGACACCGGCCTTCTCCAGGTTGGTGCGGTAGGCCGCTTCGAGGCGGTCGATCTCCTTGTCCTTGTTGGCGATCAGGGTCGGCCAGTCGAAGGTGGCCTTCGGCACCGTCCAGCCAAAGCCCGCCGCATCCTCGAACTCATGGGAAAACCGCGACGCGTAGACCAGGAGCTTCTTCGGCACGCAGCCGCGAATGACGCAGGTACCGCCGACGCGGTATTCCTCGGCGATCATCACCCGGGCGCCGTGGTTGGCGGCGATGCGGGCGGCGCGCACGCCGCCGGACCCCGCCCCGATCACGAACAGGTCGACGTCGCGGGAGGGCGCCGCGACAGCGCTCACAGCGGATGGCCCTTCTTCTGCATCTCGGAACGGAAGCGGCCCATCACCACCTCGGAAAAATTATCGCCCCACGCGGTGACGAGGTGGATGGATTCCTCGATGGCGGCCGGCTCTTCCCTCGCCCATTTCTGGCCGAGCGGGGTCTTGTAAAAGACCGTGAGGTCCTTGAGCTCATGCTCGGTGAAGTGGCGCGCATAGGCACGGGCCAGTTCGTCGAGGACTTCGCTGCGCTTGGGGTCGTAATCCTTGTGCAACGTCTGGGCGACGTCGTTGAGTTCGCCGGCGAGGTTGGGATTGGTCGGCAGCAGGTAGTTCTTCACTTTTTCGATCACGCCGTGCACGACCGGATCGAATGTTGCCGCGGCGCCCTTGGCGATGAGGACTTCGCGCGCGGCGGCGATCGTCGACTTGGGAATCTCCTGCGCGTGCGCCGCCGAAGCGCAAAGGCTCGCCGCGATGCAAAGCCCCGCCACGACGCGAAGGCTCGCGGCAACGGTGTTGAAACGCGGCGCCCTGATGTCCGATGCTCTCATAGGTTCCCCCTCAGGGTTTGCTCTCGACAACCCGGACCCCGCCAGCGCCGGCGAGAATTGCCGTGTCGACGAGGCCGATGAATAGTCCATGCTCGACCACTCCGGGAATTCCCGCAAGCCGCGTCGCCAGCGCTCGCGGGTCGGGGATGCGCTCGAGCGCCGCATCGAGGATGAAGTGCCCGCCATCGGTGACGAAAGCGTGGCCCTCGCGCGTGCGGCGCAGCACCGCCGGCCCCGGGCAGGCCGCGGCCTGGGCGGCGGCCTCGACGGCGCGCCACGTCGCCGCGAGGCCGAACGGCACCACCTCGATCGGCAGCGGAAAGCGGCCGAGCACCGGCACCCATTTGCTGTCGTCGGCGATGACGATCACCCGGGCGGACGCCGCCGCGACGATCTTCTCCCGCAGCAGCGCCCCGCCGCCGCCCTTGATGACGGTAAGGTCGGGGGCGATCTCGTCGGCGCCGTCCACGGTGAGATCGAGCGCGGGAGTGTCGTCGAGCGTGGTGAGCGGAATCCCGAGACGTTCCGCGTCGGCGCGAGTTTCCTCAGAGGTCGGAACCCCGATCACCGCGAGCCCTTCGCGCACCCGCTCCGCCAGCACGATGACGAACTGCCGCGCGGTCGAGCCGGTACCGAGGCCGAGGCGCATGCCGGGCTGCACGAAGTCCAGCGCGCGCGTGGCCGCGGCACGCTTCAAGGCGTCGGCGGTGGTGCTGGCAGCGGCGGTGTTGGCGGTCACGATGGCGGCCACTCACGAGACGGGACGGGTTGGATACGCGACAGGCTGGAGCCTCTTAACGGCGCCGGCGCGGCAAGCATAGCCGAAAATCGCAGATTTTCGCGGCATTGCGCCGCTGCGCGTGACGCGGCCGCGCGGGCGGTTCGAGCGGCACGCCCGCCTTGCAATCGCGCGAGGGCGCGGCTACCTAGCCAAGGCCCATGGCAAGCCCCGCAAGTCCCCCGAGCGCGACAACCCCCACCATCGTGTTCGACCTCGATGGCACGTTGGTCGATACCGCGCCGGACCTCATTGAGACCCTCAACGTCATCCTGGGCCGCGAGGGGCTGCCGGCGCTCGGCTATGACGAGGCGCGCGCGCTGATCGGCTTTGGCGCCCGCCACATGATCGAGCGCGGCCTCGCCATCGAGGGACGCGACGGCACCGGCCTCGACCGCATGTTCGACGACTTCATCGCCTATTACGCCGACCACGTTGCCGACCGGTCGCGGCCGTTTCCGGGCGTCGTGCCGGCGCTCGATGCGCTCGCCGCCCGCGGTTTCCGGCTCGCGGTGTGCACCAACAAGCTGGAGTGGCTGTCGGTGCGCCTGCTGGGCGCGCTCGGCCTCGCCGGACGCTTTGCCGCGATCTGCGGACAGGACACGTTCGGGGTCCAGAAGCCCGACCCCGAGGCGCTGCTTGGCACGCTACGCAAGGCCGGCGGCAACCCGCGCCGCGCCGTGATGGTCGGTGATTCGCAAACCGACATCGCCACCGCCAAGGCCGCGTGCATCCCGGTGGTGGCAGTCGATTTCGGCTACACGGAGATTCCCGTCTCCCACCTTGGACCGGACAAGATCATAAGTCATTTCAATGAATTATTAGGATCAATTGAAGTGCTTTTGGAGCCTGATGGGGCGGGCGAAGGCCGCCCTGGTTTTGCCCCGCCACGGCGCCGTTAAGCACTTATTGACAATACCGGATGCACAAAATCCTCCGTTGCGGTAATGGTTTGCGGGGCATTCAAGACACGCGAGGGCGCCGCCACTGCGGCAGACCGCGGGAATGGCGGTCACGGTAGCCGACATGCGGCGCCCGGCCGCGCGAGAGAACAGACATGAGCAAGTCCAGCATTATCGCCGTGGCGGCAACGGGGTTGGGCCTCGCGGCCTGCACGTCGTCGCCTTCGTGGATGCCGAGCGTCGACCTGTTCAAGTCCAAGCCGACCACAGCCACGCTGTCGATCGAATCGATCCGCCGGGCGCAGAGGCGCGGACCTCGCAGGGCGGCACCTGCCGCACCCCCTGCACCCAGGAGGTGTCGCTGGCGGGCGGCGAAATCACCGTCAGCTACGCGCTCAACGGCTACCTGCCGGCAAGCGTCACGGTTCGTCCGGGACCGCCGGATGCCACCACGGCGCTGCTCGATCCCAACCCGGTGTTCGCCGAACTGCGCCCGGCAACGGCGCCGAAGCCGCCGCCGCCGAAAAAGAAGCGCCGGCCGAAGGCGCCGCCCGCACCCGCCGCCGTCGAGGCCGCGCCGCCGCCGCAAACGGGGTTCGCGCCGCCGCCGGGGGCGTTTACCCCGGTGACGCCAAGGTAGGCGGGGGCGGTATGCCGGGGGCCTGGTGAGGCCGCTCGGCGTACGGGAGGCCCGGATGACCCAGGCAGCCCGACGCACGATACCGGGGGTGCAATGTGTGGGCAGGCCCTTGCTTGACCCGCACGGCCTAGCCTAGTAATCCCAGCGGCCAGACGGCGGGCGCGTAGCTCAGCGGGAGAGCACTCCCTTCACACGGGAGGGGTCACAGGTTCAATCCCTGTCGCGCCCACCAGCAGAATCAAGCACTTAACCAAAATTGGTTTCAGGCTCGCCACCGTTATTGCCACCGATACGCAAAAAAATGCGCACTAGCGCATCCATTGATTCTGCTTAAGAATTTCGCCAGCAATAGGATATTGACTATCCTTATCATCTTGAAATCGTTCGACTTTCTATCTTTTTCGATTTGACAGCTTTCCCGTCACTGTGCTTTTTTGAACAGTGGGCGCGGGGAGCGCCCCTAAAGGGGACCACCATCATGACCACACGAAGAAACGTCGTCACCGGCTTGCTCGCTGCCGGAACACTACCTGTCGCCGCCATTGCGGCGCCGGGCACGGTCGATCCGATCTTTGCGGCAATCGAGGCCGCGAACGAAGCCAACGCCAAAAAGACACGTCACGACTCTCTTAGAACCGATTTCGAAGCGACGCTGCCGGACGAAGTGACGCGCTGCCAGCGAGTCCTAGTTGGGCGAAACGGCGACGGTCCGATATACGTGTACATGCACCAGCACATTGACGAATTTTTCGTGCGTCATGCTTCGCTTTCGTTGCCGGCCCTCGACTGTGACCAAAAGCTAAAAAGCCTATGGAAAGCCGAGTACGCAGCGGCTCATTACGACGGCCGCGCACGTGCTATCGTCGAGCAGTTTCACGCCGAACTTCCCATCGCGAAAGCAAGAGCACACAAGGAGCTTGACCGCGACCACAAACGGATGATGAGAGTACAGGAATCGTCCGGGCTGATGGCAATGAAGAACGAATCGTGCGAGCTATTCGATCTTGCGTGTGACACGGATTTATCCGTGAGAGAGTGTCATCCGACAACGCCTCTCGGCGTCGCTGCAAAAATCAACTACATGCTTGAAAAAATGCGGGACGGCTCGTTTGGTGACGACGAAATGGTTCACGAGTCGCTGGAACACCTACGCAAGTCGCTTTCCATGATGGCTGTCACCGCGTAACTGCACTTCACGCAACCCGTGACGCGCGGAAACGAAGGAGTCCAGCACGGCCTCGGTCAATCCGGGGCCGCTTGCGTTTAGAGCGTTTAAACAGGCCGGCGCCGTTCCCGCTTGGGGCCGATCTTGCTCGATTTCATGAAAACCCTATAGGAAGCCCGCTGGTGCGTCCGGCCGGCGCAGGCCCGTGAGTAGCGGCCGATCCAGTTTGACGAACGTTGCGCCGGCTGGCGCGGCCCGTCACGCCGCCAAAGCCATGGACCGGTTAGCGCTGTCGGCCATGGCAACCAATACGTCCCTGAATTCTGGCGGCGTCGCGTTCCTGATCTTCGTTTTGTCCTTGCCGCCGACCATCGCCATCATGCCGATCCGACGCGCCTTCTCGTAGCCGTACCGTTGTAGCGCGACCGGATGCAGTCGCTGCGGCAGCCGTCCCCATCGCAGTTCGGGCAGATCGACGCCGCACGCATAGAGCCACGTTCCCTTGCGCGACAGGTGACCATAGTGGCCCTGCTCGACGTAACAGGTCCACCCGCCCACGTCGTCGGCCGCGATCCAGCCGCCCGACCTGGCCGGCCTGGTCAACCCAAAGGAGCGCCAAGCATGACTGTCGGCCGGGTGTTCCAGCACGCCGCCACAGCGGCGCACCGCTGCCAGCGCGGCCTTGAAGCAACCAAGATCATCGCCAAGCCTGAACTGATGCGGCTTGCGCGTCGACCCGTGCCAGAACCGCCCCCAACGGGCGCAGGGAGGGTGAGCAACCACGGGCCACGGACCAGCATACTTCCGCGCGTCGCGGTCAATGTCCCACGGGTCAATGCCGGGATGGCCGAAGTAGGTGCCGCCCTTCTCGACGTATAAAGCCGCGATCATTTCGCCTATAAGCCTCACACATGAATTGGTTGCGGAAGGCGACGACATGCGGGAAGGCCGAACCGACCGCCGGCCGCAAATCGCCTATTCGGATGCTTCCGCTCACCCGCCAAAACCCGGCGTCGGGTAGTGGTGAAATTTAGCTGCGTTAGTCGATTTGGTTTTCGGTATGAATCCCACACCAAGCCCGGGTCCGCACCAAATCTATTTTGTAAAGCTGACGCTAACGCTCGCCTGCCGGATATCCCGGACTTGGCCAGAACTATGCGGCTTCCCGCTGCAACTTCGAATTCAGAATCCAGCCGAGCATGGCGACGCTGAGTTGGCGTTCGGATAGCAATGTGCGGGCGAGTCTCAAAATCTCACCATGGTTATCGGCGACAAACTTACGGGCCTGCCGCATCCTGGGCCGGAGTGCGAACGAATCCAGGGGCGCTGTTGCGTCCCGCCAGTCCGGATTTAACGCTGCGCCTTGACGAACCGCCACCGCTCCGACCGCTAGCGACAACGAGCCGGTTGAAGCGGCGATTTCCTTGGCGGCTTCGGTTAGCGTTGCGTCCGGATCGCGGATATCGAGGTCGCCGAGCGACAAGCCACGCCTGACGGCGAACACGCTGCGACCGGCGTACCAGAAGGCGGCGCTGTGAAAATCCGGGCTCATAGCGTCACCGGCCGAACGAGTTCTAGTACCCGCTCAGCACTCATCACTTTGCGCCGCGTCAGTTCCCGCGCCACCTTGGCGACGATGGGAGCTCGCAAGTTCAAGAAGACCCGGCCGCACGGCGTAATGTGTTCCGGTAGCGGCGCATAAAGGATCAACGCTTCGCGTTCTTTTTTGCGCGGATTCGATTGCCGGTACGCTTCGAGTTCGATCAGTAGGTTGACGACATCCCACATGAAAGTTTTGGGATCGTCCGCGTAAGCGCGAGTTGTAGCGTTCCACTCACGGTGAGCCTGCGCGATGACGGCCGCAGGGTCCGACACGTCGAGATCACAGAAATACGGGCGGCCGGCAATGACGCGATGGCACGCCCTGGCCGCCACGTAGGCGGCAACGTGTTTACGGATTACCATCGTCACGCCTTCAGCTTGGGCAAAAGCTTCGCCGGCTCAAGTCGCGGGTCCGCCCGCAGTTCCTTCGCGATCTCTCTCCAACTGTGCTTCCAACCGAGGTCGACCGGCTTCGCGTCGTGAAGTGAATTAAGCGACGGCGTGTAGAAGCCGGTGAAGTTACCAGTGAAGCGGTCGATGACATCCTTGAGCGCGGCGACTTCGGCTTGCTTCCGAGCGTAAGCCCGGCCGATACCCGACTCCTCGAAAATCTCAGCCATCGCCGGGTGCAAAAATTCAGGTTCCCGCTTCTCCAACTCGGCAAGCTGTTTTTTCTTGGCTTCGATCTGCGCTTCAATCTCAGGCATTGCTTGCGCTGCGGCTTGTGAGTGGCGCGCTCTCTCGCGAGCTTTTTTTGCAACTCTAAATCCGCGTCGTCGTCGGTATCGTCGGTCGCAGCCTTGCCAAGTAGGAACTGAAGTCGTGCGCCTGACCGCTGCGGCTATTAAGCCTTCGGTCTGCGTTGCCGCCGAAACAATGTCACCGAGCCGCGCCTTGGTTGATTTAAGGTCGGCCAACTCGGCAGCGGTGCGGGCCTTCCATGCAACGTACCGCGCCCACTCACACCGGGAACCGCGAAGTCCGCGCGTGTCGGCGACAATCCCGCCGGGAATCTCGCCGCGATACTCGGCAAGGATTTTGTCTTCGGCGTCCTGACGCGCCCAATGCCGGTCGCGCTCGGCTAAATCCTGACGGGTGATGCCGCGATTTGCATAGAAACTGAAATCCGCGATAGTGTTCTGATCCGTTACCGGGCGACCAACCAAAGGCGGCGCGCTCCCATCGGCGGCCATGCGGGCAAGGTCTACGTGCATCTGGTTCATATAAATCTGTCCTTCTCGATTTTGGTTTTTGGTTTGTTTTGGCTAGTCAATCAAACCCGCCATGCGGGCGTCAGATTTCCATGTCATGCGGCGCTCGGTCGACCAGCCGGTCATCTTCAAAATCTTGTCGAGCGCAGGTATCGGAATTCGTCCGCTTGCCGGCTCTTGAACCCCGGCCATGTCGCAGAGTTGTTTCACGGTGAAAGTCGGTTGGTGTTTTGGCATTTGGAAATCCTTTTTTGGTTATAGAAGACTAGCCTGTCGCAAAGTTTCGAAGAAAAACGATTTACGACCGGGAACCCAACCCGCGAGCGCCATTTGATACCAAAGAACGCGTTTTTTCAGGAAGGCGCCCGGTGCAGGCGGGCGGATATCGAGTTGTTTGAGAGTGGCGGCAATGTCGGGCGTGATGCGAGGATCGTGTCCCATCTGGGAATCCTTTTGAAAAAAAGAGCGCTGCGCATGCACGGAACTAACCGCACGCAACGCAGCGCCAAGTTGCCGACAGGAAAAATCACATAGTGTAGAGCACGTTCAACACAGCACCGGATACCGTGATAAACTTGGCGTTTGCGGCGTCGGTCATGTTGAGGGCAAACGAGTTGCCGTTCGAAATCAGAAATCCGCTTGTCGTGGTCGGCGTGGTGCCGTCAAGCGTGAAACGAAGGTTGCCGCCGTCCGCTTGGCAAATCGCCTGAGTTCGCGCCAAGCGCCTTGGAAGTCGCTACGCTAGCGCCGATACCAACGGCCGACGTGACGACGATTCCGAACACGTTGGCGACGAACTGGCCGTTAGGCTCAACCTTCGTGCCTTCGGTGCCGGAGCCGTCCGGATTTTGGTGAAAGGACATGGACTTGTTCCTTACGCCAGTTTCGCAATGAGGGTTTCGAGCACGTCGCGGTTCGGGTCGGCCGGCGGACAGTCGCGCGCGATGGTTCGCAGAGTTGAAATCACGTCGCCGATTTGCGTGCGCGCATGTTCGACCAAATGACGCGGCGAGCGCCCGCCGGTGGCGAAGGCGGCAGAGTTGTGAACGTCCGACAGCACCATGGCGGCAAGCACCGTGCGGATGCCGACGACCGGTGCGGGTACGGTTTCGACTTCCGCCACGGCGGTTTCGATGACGGTTGAAATGGTTCTGGGCATTTGTGAAATCCTTGTTAAACGCTGCGTGACGCCAGCCACTCGTTGAACCGGAGACTCATAAAACCGGTCGCGCCCGCCGATGCGGACAGGAGTCGGACCGTCGCTGTTCGCGAGAATTCGTTTCACGGAAGTGGGGTGACATTGAAGCCGACTGGCGACTTCGCAAATCGACATCAGCCGGTCTTGATGATTATCTGGCATGAAAGACTCCATCTGAAAGGTGAACGCCCCGACGCTTATGCCGGGCGCGTTCTTGTTGAGCGACGCGAATGCGTCGCCGATTATTTGATTTGTATTCTGTGTACTGCCGCGCGCCCTTTCGGGACATTTCGGCCTTGGGCCGGCTCTAGGAGCTACCCAACTCGTGGACTGTCGGGGGAGCCTCGCGCATACCCCAACCGGGGTAATCGTTCACATTTGGGCGCTTACGCCCAAAACGATTTGTACGTTGTTAGCCTGTCGTAATCAGATGGTTTTAAATTTTGAAGCTCAAACCAATAAACAAACTTGCAATTCGTAACTTGTAATTAGAGCGTTTATATGGTTTCGCAGAAAAAGTCAAAATAGGGGCCAACAAAACAATTAAAGAAACTATAACGGCCCTTTTCCAGCCTGAGTTTCCGTTGTCGTGGGCTAAAATACGGTCTCGATTTGCACGATACCAGTTTCGCCGAAGGCGAAGCTTGCGCTTGGCGGCTTGTTCGGGGGTACGCTTGCGGACATAGCTCGGCATGGCGGCGTTCTGACACAAGCCTGACGCGATCAGCAATAAAAAAAGCGATTTACAGAATTGGGCGTGACAGTCAGGCTGCCATGCCGCGTGCGATAGACGGGCCGCCCATAGGACGTAGCCGGTCGGTGGTGGGTTCTGTGGCCTTATGGGTGCCCGCGTTGTGTGGCGCCGGCTGGCGCGTCGGTATTGCGTAATGCCGCACCGCTCGCGGCGACACGTTGAGTTTTTCGGCCGCCTCGGGTTAAGTCAAGATCGGCAAATTTGCCGCTCTTGATAAATCCGAGCGCTGACCACGCTTCAACGTCGCCAGCTTCGCCGCCACCATGGCCCGCTGTGATGCGTCAAGTTGGCGCCGCAAATCGTTCATGGATTGACAGAACGCAACCGGGTCGTTGCCGTCGTATTCAACATATGCCGGCTCAACGCCGGCCGCCTGCTATGCCGGAAGCACGTCCCATCGATTGTGGTAAGGCTCCGCAAATTTCCACTCAACGCCGGGAAATGGATTGTCGCTAGCACTAGATTTCGCAAGTCCGCGCTTTGCGCGGTACTTATCCCAATTTGCCTGAATTGCATCGGCGACTTGCCGGTGAAGTCATGATGAAAAACTGATTGGGTTGCCCAGCGGGCACGTAAGCAAAGATGTAGAACAGATTCTTTTGTGGCGGCTCTTGTATCTGAACGGGCCAGAAATTGCGTCTATAAAGCCCCTTCACGTCAACGTTGAATGATATCCTGGTGGGGCTCATCACCATCAGATCGACAGCGGGATGATTGCCCAACGTCAAAGCGACTTGGTGACCGAGTTTACATAGTTCGCTAGCGACTGCGAATTGTGCGGCCCACTGGGTTTGATGATGTGGGCGCGGCATGACTTCCTCCTAAGTTCGGTGGCACCGCCAGGGACGCCGCGCTGTGACGCGTCGCTTGTCAGGGAAGATTTAGCTGAGATCGGAGAAACGGAAATTGATCTACGCAGCCTGATTTTATTCGCTCAAAAATGTCGGCGTCGGGCTCATCGTGAATGGCGAGGCACAGATAATAGTTCTTCCCTTCGTGCCGAGCAAAGACGATCCACTCACCCGTCAAACTCTGCTCACACAAACGTTCGAAATATAGGCCACTAACGGCGTCAGCGATGATTTTCGCTGTTACTTCTCGAGGTACAGTGGCCGTCGCGGGATTATGGTGGTTACGGATGATTTGCTTAAGCTTCTTTCGTTGGCGACCGAAGCCTATGGCCGTATTTGCGGCCACGGAACGCAAATCGCCGGTAATATGATGCTTCTTCCATAGGCCACGAAGTGGGGCGTGCTTAAACTGTTCGGCGGGCTTGGTACCAAGCGGACCACGTAGACCTTCTAAGTGCCAAACCTCTGCGGCGATTTTAACCGGATCGCCAGTAAATACGCGAGTGACGCCGCAATAATACAGTTGAGATAGGAATAGAACACTGGATCGGCCTGGAGCGGCATGGCTTAATCCAAGAGTGTCCTCAAGTCGCAGAAGCTCCGCTTTCGTCACCTGCTTAGTGGGAATACCGGCGGGGATGTCATTCGGCGTGCAATTTTGACCCCCTAATCGGGGGGATCGGCGTCCAAAATTGACCCCCTGAAGTGTGGCCGATGCAGGCTTCCCGCTTTGATTCGAAGCGGGGTGGTCGGGGGATGCTGGTCGTGGAGACGGTTGCGCGGATTCGGCGCGAGCACTTCGTCAAGGGCAAGACGATCCGGGAGATTGCGCGGGACCTCGGGGTGTCCCGGAACACGGTCCGCAAGGTGCTGCGATCCGGGGAGACGTCGTTCGAATACGAGCGCACCGTCCAACCGCGGCCGAAGCTGGGGCGATGGACGGCTGCGGTCGATGAACTGCTGGAAAGCAATGCGGCCAAGCCCGCTCGCGAGCAGTTGACGCTGATCCGGATCTTCGAGGAGTTCCGCGAGCGCGGGTACGACGGCGGCTATGATGCGCTGCGTCGCTACGCCAGGCGATGGGCCAAGGATCGCGGGCAAGCGACGGCCGCGGCCTACGTGCCGCTGAGCTTCGCTCCGGGCGAGGCCTACCAATTCGACTGGAGCCACGAGATCGTCGTCCTCAACGGCGTGACCGTGACTGTGAAGGCCGCCCATGTCCGGCTTTGCCACAGCCGGATGCTGTTCGTGCGCGCCTATCCGCGCGAGACGCAGGAGATGGTGTTCGACGCTCACGACCGGGCGTTCGCGCTGTTCAAGGGGACCTGCAGGCGCGGCATCTACGACAACATGAAGACCGCGGTGGAGACGGTCTTCGTCGGCAAGAACCGCCTCTACAATCGCCGCTTCCTGCAGATGTGCAGCCATTATCTCGTCGATCCGGTAGCCTGCACGCCGGCATCGGGCTGGGAGAAGGGCCAAGTCGAGAATCAGGTCGGGCTGGTGCGCGAGCGCTTCTTCACGCCGCGACTGCGCTTCAAGACCTACGACGAGATGAACGCCTGGCTCACCGATAAATGCATCGCCTACGCCAAGGCGCATCACCATCCGGAGCTGACCGGGCAGACGATCTGGGATGTGTTCGAAGCGGAGCGGCCGAAGCTCGTGCCCTATGCGGGCCGGTTCGACGGCTTCCACGCGGTGCCGGCGTCGGTCTCCAAGACCTGCCTGGTGCGCTTCGATAACATCAAGTACTCGGTGGCAGCGAGCGCGGTCGGGCGGCTGGTCGAAGTCCATGCCTATGCGGACCGCATCGTGATCCGCCAGGACGGCCGGATCGTCGGCGAGCATCCCCGCGCGTTCGGCCGCGGCGACACCATCTACGACCCCTGGCATTACGTCCCCGTGCTGGCTCGCAAGCCCGGCGCCCTGCGCAACGGCGCGCCATTCAAGGATTGGGTGCTGCCGGCCGCGATGGAGCGCATCCGGCGCAAGCTCACCGGTGTCGACGATGGCAATCGGCAGATGGTCGACATCCTCACCGCCGTGATCACCGACGGGCTGCCGGCGGTCGAGGCGGCCTGTGCCGAGGCAATCGCCCAGGACGTCCACTCCGCCGATGTCGTCCTGAACATCCTGGCCCGCCAACGCAATCCCGATCCACCCGCCACCATCATGACGCCGGCTGCGCTGACGCTGCGCCACGCACCGATTGCCGATTGTGCCCGCTACGACAACCTCAGGAGAAGCAACTGATGGAACGATCCGAGATATTCGACCTCATGGGCGAACTTCAGCTCTACGGCATGAAGGCTGCCTTCGACGAGATCATGACCACCGCCGTCAAACGCCAGCATGAGCCCCAGCGCATCATCGGCGACCTGCTCACCGCCGAGATCAACGAGAAGCAGGTGCGCTCGATCAAATACCAACTCTCCATCGCCAAGCTGCCGCTCGCAAAAGACCTTGAAGACTTCCAGTTCGACGGCACACCGATCAACGAGACCCTGGTTCGCGATCTCGCCGGCGGTGGATTCCTAACCCAGCAGCGTAATGCCGTGCTGATTGGCGGAACCGGCACCGGCAAAACCCACTTGGCGATCGCCGTCGCCCGTAGCTGCATTCGGTCCGGCACCCGCGGCCGCTTCTACAACGTCGTCGATCTCGTCAACCGGCTCGAGGGCGAGACCCGCAGCGGCCGGCAGGGTCGGATTGCCGATCACCTGACCCGCATGGACTTCGTCATTCTCGACGAGCTCGGCTATCTGCCGTTCGCCCAGGCCGGTGGCCAACTCCTGTTCCACCTCATCAGCCGGCTCTACGAGCGCACCTCGATCATCGTCACCACCAATCTCGCCTTCGGCGAATGGCCGAGCGTCTTCACCGACGCCAAGATGACCACCGCGCTGCTCGATCGCCTGACCCACCACTGCGATATCATCGAAACCGGAAACGACAGCTGGCGCTTCAAGAGCCGTGGCGACGATCATCCCGCCACCCGCGCTCGCGCCGTCTCCGCAACCCCGACCAGCTCCGACGGCGCGAGCGCTACCGCCCGGACTCGTCGCTCAAGGGGGTCAAAATTGGACGCCGATCGGGGGTCAAATTTGGACGCCGATTGACAGCGGGGACGTGGTTAGTCGCTGGGCTGGTCATTTTCCTTGAGCCGTATGAGTATGAATGTCGATGATATCGAAAAGGTTTACCACAATCAAACCACTCGCCTGTGCGTTGGCCGTAGGCGGGCGGCCCATGTGGGTTGACGGACGGCGCCGCTGTGCGGGGCGCTGGCGCAAAGAGTGAGTGTCACTGCGAAAAATAATCGGGATCGATTTCTTTTTGGGCCTCTATCGCTTGGTCAATGATGAGGGTTACTCTCTGGCAAATATCAGCGATCTGGTCTTGCAGGTCTTGGGGCACATCGTCCCTTCTTAGGGATTGCTTCAAAGTGGCGCGCACTGGATCGAGAATAAAGATGACCATGCCGGGCAGGCCGCTCAGTTTTTCGGTGTTTTCCATGTGTTGTGTCCCTTTGGGCACCCCATTAGCGGGGGATGTGGGGCGCGTGCGCGCATCTACCGAAGGCGTTGTTTGGCGGCAACCGCCTCATAGCCTGCCCGTTCGGCTTCCTGCTGTGTGGTGTAGCTCTTGTTGTCGCTATCGAACGCCAGCGGATCACCGCCGACAATGAAGAGTTGGTACATCCAGCCGCCGCCCGAACCCCTCCGGCGAGTCGTCACCTTGTATTGCCTGTCGTCACTCATGCGCGTGAATATGGCATGACCGTCAGATGAGCACCACAACGCCCCACCGCCTTCGCGTGGGCACTACTGTAGCGCCCGATGCGCGCCTGTGCGGTTCGCTGGCGCGACGATACGGCCGCACTGTGGGGTTGCTTTGGACTAAGCCATTTGTTACCCCCTGAAAGTGCGAGGGGTGACTAGCATGTGGGTGTTGGCTTTTTGCGGCGGCATCGGTGCGTTCTTGTTGGCGATAATTTCGCTCACACGAGCCGCGTCGCGCGGTGAAAGTCTGCGGGGCCGACAGGAATGGTTCTTTATAATTTTCTTTGGGCTGGTGTTTAGCGCAGCGATCCTGCTGTAGCGTCCCAGACGGCGATGCTGTGCGAGGGCTCGGGTTGTCAAGTGGGCGACACGTGTCGCCCATTAAGCCGGAGCGGCCGACATGGGAGTCACGTGATTCCCAAACACCTACGCCGCCCGCTGCGCCACGACTGCCGTGACGTTACGGCCAGTGCAGGGCCGCCCTTACTTCGGTGGCGGTGGTGTGACCCGGCGCTACCCGAGACACGTGGGGCGGCGACCGGACGGGTGTTGCGCGAGGGGTATCCGGCCGCCGCCGCGAGCACCCGGCTGGTGAAGGAGGGCGCCCGCATCCGCATCGTAGCGTCGGAGAGAAGCGCGGGGAAGCGGGAATGGCCGCGTCTGTGGGGTTCCCCCGCCTACGCCGCCAGCATCTTTTGAATGGCTGACGCGACGTGCGCCTTACCGCTGCCCGTGACGTGGCCTTGCTCGGCCAGGGCAGCCGCGATCTTGCGATAGGACAGCCCACCGGCGTGCAATTGCTTCGCGAGCGCCACCGTGTCGGGCATGGCTTCGGCATACGACCGGCGGCCCTCGCACTTGCCGGTTTCCGAACGCTTGCGCTCGCGGGCGACTCGGAGCTTGGCGACAAGCCGAGCCTTCTCAAGCTGCGAGAATGCGCCGGCAATCTGCCGCATGGCGACCTTCATCATATCTTCGGTGTTGGTGAGGTCGTCGCCGCCGGCCGTCAACACGCGCATGCCGAGCTTAACCAGCACGCCGATCCCAAGCTCTTGCGCCATTAGGTCGCGAGCGAAGCGGCTGGCATCCTCGACCAGCACGACCCGAACGCCGTTGCCTTCTACGCGGTTGAGTAGCGCCGCAAAGCCGGGCCGGCTCTCGATAGGGTCGGCGCCGCTGACGGAAGGGTCGTTAAACCACTCGACGATGTCGAAGCCGGCCGACTTCGCGAACCGTTCGATAGCGAGCCGCTGGCGCCGCTCAGAGTCCTTGTCGTGGCCCACGTTGGCTGCGCTGGAAGTACGCAGGTATCCGACCGCTTGAACCCAATTCTGCTTGCGCGCCATGGCTTTAGCTCGTTTTGTACCGTTATTCTCAAGAAAAACAGTACAAATTCGAGCCGAACGAGTCAAGCGCCATCACGGGATAGCGGGCCTCAACGGCCGTTGCCGACAGAGTCCCGGCCACGGTGCCTTGCCGAGCATTCGTTCCGCCCAAAGGCCGCCATCGGAAATCACCAACTCCACGAGGCACTGTGTCGCCTCATCAACCACGAACTCGCGGATCAACGCCTCACGCATGGCCGCTTGCGAATACGGGCACCCTTCCGACACGGCTAGGTGCCGCGCCCACCACTTTTCGGGCTTGGTCGTAACGAGCGCCCACAGCTTCGTGAGCGATAAGCCAAGGGCGCGGCTGTAGGCGGCCAGCATGGCTTCGTTTTTGCGGAGCCTGCCCTGATGCCCGGCGACGATTAGAAGGCTCAGCATCGGGCCGGGCGAGCGAACGGGCACGTATGCGTCCTTCGGCTTGTGCTGCCGCAGTTTGAGCCGTGCCAATCGTTGAATCGCGCTCATTCCGCGATCCTCCCGGTTTCGGCGAGATCGAGGATGCGCTTCTCGGCGATAGCTTTGCTCAAGGCATCGATCACGTGGGTAAGGTTTGCGGCCTCACCCGGCGTCAGCAGACCTTGGCTGGTCGCCATAACCAAACCTGCGAGTGCCGCGACCACGTCGGCTTGGGACTCTATGGGCTGCATCGGAAAGGTGACGGTCCGATCCTTCGGCATGGATAACGATAGGGCCAATCTCGCGGCTGCAACGTCGCCTTCCTTCGCCAGCTTGACGACCGTCTCGGCGATACCCTTCGCGTTGTTGGCCAGCAGCTTCGACGCCCGCGATATCGATTTGAGGCCCGTTGCCTTCGGCCTTCCTGGATTTTGTTTCGGGAAGGGCCTTCCTCGCGGCGTAACCGGCCCGTTAATACCTTGTTCAATCATGGTTTTTCCTCAATAATTACAGCGGTGAAAATTCAATTAGTTGTGTATTTCAAATGGTATAGCGCTTTTAGCGTTAGCGCTGAGCGCTACTTTAACGAGCCGAACGCGGTGAACGTAATCTTCGCCATCATTTCTTGGCGGAACTCGCTATCCGGCAGCGTCCACCACACCCGCCCTTGCGACCGCCTTGGCTTCAGCTTGAGCGCCTTGCGGGCGCGCTCGATGGTGCGGCTCGATATGCCGGCTTCCTTCGCCGCAGCCGTCAGTGCCGTCGCGGCCTTCGGGCCTGACGCCAGTTGTTCGAGCAACCAAATCTTCGCCCGCTCTTTCGCCTTCATCGCTTTCCTGATGGGAGCGGGCACCACGACCTCAACGATGTGGTCGACCGCCTCGCTCACGATCTCTTGCAAGATGGTTGGCTGGCGCTGCCGCTCATATGCCTCGGCATTTTTCCGCAGGACCTCGATGCGGCGGTTCTCTGCCTCTGCGTGGCCGCCGACGACGTTTCCCAGAATGGAACCGACCCAATTCCAGTATTGCGGCGCACTTGCCATCTGGCGTCGGCTTGGCAGTTGGTTGAAATCGTCGGCTGGATCGTCGCTTCGGTTCTCGATGTAAAAGATCGACAAGGGGGAACTCCTATTAGAATGACAATGGACCGCGATAGGGCGGCCGTGGGTTCGTTCATGTATCGGGGTTGTAGCTCGGCGCATGTATTGGGGCGGCGCCCTGGGCGGGCAAAAAAACCGTTACCGAAATATTAATGTCCGGCCGCTTGGAAGCGGCGCGTCTTTCTTCCTTTTTCGGGGTCGAGCGCCCCTGAAGGGCGCCCTTCCGACCCCTAGGGGGTATGGGGGGGCGAGCACGTAGGGGTTCGTAGGGGGTCCGTAGGGAGGTTCGTAGGGTGCATTTTTTGGCCTTTATCTTAACAACGTCAATCACTTACATGAAAAACTGCCGCAAGGACTAAATTCCTAGCATTTCGAGGTTCGTAGGGGGGGTTCGTACGGGAACAAAAGGAGGTTCGTAGGGGGTTCGTACCCTACGATTGTACCTTTTTGTAGGATTATAATCTTTGACACGGATTAAATTCCTAGCACTTCCGGCTTCTCCGCGTCCGTCCCAACGCATATTTTTTCCTTCCGGCGTGAAGGCGGACCCGGCGTGTAGCCCTTCACAATTCTGCCGGCCTCGAACAGCCGTTCCATGGCGGCTTTGAACGCAGGCTGGCGGACGCCGCCATTCTTCGGATGCTTGGCGAACACCGCCGGCGCATAGTCCTTCGAGCCGTTGCTTGGATTCACGTGGCGGTCTTGGCCGTCGAGAAGGCGCAGCAAATCCATGAACGCGGCCTCGGCGTAGGCGTGCTCTGAATTGCGGTCGCGGGGCTCTCCGGTTTCTTCGCGAACGAACACGCCGCGAACCCATCGAAATCTAATTTCGTTGTCCCTGCGACCGTAGTTCACTTTCTTGGTTTTCAATGTCCTGAGATCAGGGTCCGGCTCAGATTCAACTCCACTATCCCTGACGATGACTTGTTCCTGATACAGGCGCGACCGAACCGAATTGTTCCAGCCGGTAGACCCGGACATCCCGCTTCCGGTAGCCATGCCGGCAACCGACGGATGGGAGAGCAACACCAGACCAAGGTCGTAATCCAGCCCCATGCCGCGCAACTGCCCGATGAAAGCCCGGACCTGCGTTCTATCGATTTCGCTGCCACCGAACACGTCGGCCGACGTATCAATGATAACCAATTTGGCCTCAAAGTGCTCGACGCGTTCGACCAGCCTTCCCCAAAGCGGCGTAGGCACCAGCCGCTTGTTCTTGTCTAGAGTTGCCAACAGCGCGTCACGGCCGGCCAGCGGCACGATGTGCAGGTCCGTCAGGTCCGCCATGTTGATCTCGGCGGCCTCGCAAATGTCAGCAAGGCGCCGGTGGATTTCGTCCGTCTCATCTTCGGCCGAGAAGTAGACCGCCGGGCCACTTGCGACCGGCATCCCAAGCCACACACCGGTGTGAGCGACGGCCACTGCGAGTTGCAGCGCGGTAAGGCTTTTGCCGACCGCACCGTCGCCGGATAACAGCGTGACGTTCCGATCTGGAATCCAGTCTTTAACGATCCACTTGCGCTCCGGCACGGCTTTGCCGGCGAGAGATGCGGCGCAGACCGTGGCAAGCTTCGGTTTGTCGCGCCGTTGAAAGTCGCCGTTTTCGTCCAGGTAGGTTTCCTTGTTCGGGTCCATCCTGTCGCGTTTAAACAGCGCAGCCTGCGTCAGCGGCCCGTAATCCTTCAAATTCAGAACGCTGCCCATGCTCCCGCCCTTCGCTGCGTCGACAATGGACGCGATTTCATGATCCGCGAACTCGCAAGCCACCGCCATGGCGAGCGCGCCTGACAAATCTTTTTTGGCTTGTGCTCGCAGGTCGTCGAGCGCGTCGACATACTCAAGTCGCGCCCGCCATTCGTCGAAGGTCGGCGGCAACTCGCCCAGATCCAGGTTAGGATGACGGCGGGCGACGATTTGGAGTCGCTGGACCTCATCATGGCGGTCCATGTCGAAGTTGTCGCACACCAGCCCGACGCCATCGGCAACTCGGTCCTCAATTCCACGGTCTGACAAACGCCAGTCGAACGCATGCTTAAAGACGAACGTGCGGCCATCGAACTCGCGGGTTACCGTGACGCAATCCGCGAACTCCGGGTAATCCTCCGATGAGAGGGTCGACACCAGCCAACGCCGACCGCCACGCGCGGTCGTATCGTCATCAGGTTCTTCCTCTGCATCCGCGAACGCGGTCACACGCTTTTGGAATTCCGGATCGGCGTCGAGTTTCTGTTCCTGCGCCTCGATCTCATCGCGCGAGTACGCAAGGTAAGGAACGGCGCCGGTCACCTTGCCGGCGTGCTGGATCACGTCGCGGAGTGCAATAGCGCCGCTCATCGCGACACCGCCGAAAAAAAGTTCTTGCCATTGGCTACAAATTCGTATATCGGTTTCACTTCCATAGTCCTTTTGAGATTCGCGGTGCAACGCGGGTTTCAACAAATCAGTAAAACGGATCGGGCTGCCTGCCAGGGCGGCCCGATTTCGTTTGTGGTTACTCGCTGCGGGGCGTTGGGTTTGCGAAAGCGCTCGGCGGCACGTAGCCGCCGTTTGGGTTCGGCGAATTGGCCGCGCCGGGATCGCGGCGATAAATTCCCGGTACGCGGTCGGTCGCCGGAAAATTCAAGTTGAGGTCCGGCACCGCCGGGACGGCGATGGCCGCCGGGCTCATTGTGGTGTTGGGCTTCCAATCAGACATGTACTGACTCCTGTTGCGCGGACGCGGGATGCGGACGCGGTTCACCTCACGCCAGCGACGCGGCGAAGTGAATTGGCGGTGACGTGAGGTCTCTTGCCGACCGTCACGGTTTCGAGCCTGCCGGCCCTGATCATCTTGAGAACTGTTACGGGATGACACCCAAGCGCCCGTGCGGCCTCGGCGGTCTTGACCACGAGGCGGTCGGGCGGAAGTGCGTCGCCTTCATAACGTCGGTAGCTGCTCATACGGTCCTCCCTATCGGCCGAAAGGCCGCGCCCGTCGCGCGGTTCAACTCATCAATTTCGCATTATAAAGTATAGAACTTAACGGACGGTTAACGATTTCAATGATCGCCAAGTGCGTTTAAACAACGCGATTTGCATGATCAGTAGATGGGATAGTCAATATCCTTCTTATCGTCTCGATTACTACAAATCGCCAGACGATCATCTTGCGTCCGCCGTCCGAACGTGCAAATGAAAGGGTCCGAAAGAAAAAGCATCGCAACCAGCAAGCGGCGGCCTGACCAGCTTCCGCGCGGGAGTACGAACCCGTGCGTGTAGATGTAGGTCGTTTGGCGTCAGCGGTTGACGATGCCGCACCGCTGCGTCTCGACGTAGCCGCTTCACTTGCGTTTCCGGACGGCTCTATGACCGTGAGCGGGCTTCGCCGCGAGCACAAACGCGGGCGGCTGGCTGTGGAAAAAATCGCCGGAAAGGATTTTACAACGCTCGCCGCAATTGCAAGGATGCGAGAGCTATGCCGCGTCCCCTCAAACCTCCCCGACTCTGGTTGCTCAAACGGCGCGGCCGACCGGCGCAATGGATCATCCGCGACAACGGCCAGCAAATCGTCACAGGAGCGCTTGAAGGCGAACATCGAAAAGCTGAGAAGGCCATCGCGGAGTATATCGGCCTGAAGCACAGGCCGGACTTCGGCGACGGACACCCCAGCAAAGTTTTGATTTCCGATGTTCTCAATGAATACATCGAGAAACACGCGTCAGGGCGGAAGCGCGCGGACCTGATCGCCATTGCGAGCGTTCGCCTGAATGAATTTTTCGCTCACAAATACGTGTCAGCTATCTCTCAATCCGCCTGCAACGATTACGTCGCATGGCGTACTTCTCAAACGAACCCGCGCGCAACGCTCAACCCTACCAAGCGCATAAAGCCCGCCACGGCACGGCGTGAACTTGTCGTGCTCGCCGCAGCGCTCGCGTGGTGCTGGAAGTCCGGCCAGCTTGACAGGTTGGTGCCCGTGGAGTTGCCGCCGCAAGCCGAGCCGCGCGAACGGCACCTGACGCAAGCCGAAGCCGTCCGACTTCTCGCCGGAGCGCTCGGATTCTACAGAACGAAGGCGGGCAAGTGGCGCCGCGTACCGACGAAGATTAATCGGCACGTCGCGCGGTTTATCTTGCTCGGGCTCTACACCGGGACACGCCATGACGCGATGTTGCGGTTGCAGTGGGAGCCGAATCAGGACGGCGGATGGATCGACCTTGAAGCTGGCGTCCTCTATCGCCGGCCGGCTGGAGCCGTCGAAACCGCCAAGAGACGGCCGCCCATCCCTATCCCTGCCCGGCTCATGCTTCACATGCCCCGCTGGAAAAAACTAACCCAGCGTGCTCCTATCGAGTACGGCGGCAAGCCCGTCAGGAAAGAAAGGCGCGGCTTCGAAACGGCGCGAGAGTTGGCGGGACTCGGACCTGATGTCTTGCCGCACAGCCTGCGCCATACGTGCGCGACATGGATGCTGCAGCGTGGCGTGTCGGTCTACGACGTTGCCGGCGTGCTCGGCACAAGCGAAGCCATCATCCGCCAAACCTACGGGCACCATGCACAGGACCGGTTGCGGGCGGCCGTCGACGTGTTCTCGAAACGCGCCACCGTTTCGCCACCGAAACCCCCTCGAAAACGGCACTAAACGGCGCCAAACGCACTAGCGAAGTTGAATTAATTCAATGGTTTATAAACAAAGCACTCCCTTCACACGGGAGGGGTCACAGGTTCAATCCCTGTCGCGCCCACCATGAAAATCAATGGGTTACGCCAATGCTCCCTTTCTTGCGGGAGCGTTTGGTGCTGGTGCAATTTTTGAAATATTATTGCTGAATTTTCCGACAGAGGGCAAGAATGTTTTACACCCTGCTTTATAAAGTTACACGCGCTAAGGATTCCATTCCTGGTAAATCGCACGAAAATTACGTCGTTTCGACTTGAGGTTGAGCATCCGAAACTGCCATACAGGCGGTGAAATACTGCGAGAATGGCCCTGCTATTTAGCCACATGCTGAAGACTGCGATTATCTCGGACTGTGGACTCTACCGGTATGAACTGCGTCGCATTTGGGATGAGAGCCTACCGCCTTACGTGTCGGGAATGCTCAATCCCTCAACAGCCGACGATAAGATCGATGATGCCACCATCACTCGCAACATCCGGCGCGCACAGCTCATTGGATGCGGCTCGCTCATCGTCTGGAATCTTGGGGCTGGCCGCGCGACCGCGCCGAAGACATGGAAGGCTATGCGTGATCCCATCGGCCCGGATAACGATGGCCACATCGAGCGCATCCTCATTGAATGTCGCGACCGCAACGGTGTCGCGGTGGTGGGGTGGGGCAACCATGGTGTTTTCAAGGGGCGCGACAAGCTGGTCATAGCTCTAGCGCATCGAGTGGGCATTGTGTTCCAGTGCGTCGCCATCAACGCGGGCGGACAACCGAAGCACCCACTCTATGCAGCTTACGACGATCCTCTTATCCCCTGGTTTTCAGCCACAGTGAGGATTCGTTAGTCTTTCCAAAGACCTGACTGATTGTTATGCCCTTGAACCTCCAACCCATTTTTACTATATGCGAGTGGATCGGGGCTGATTCGGACGGTGTGTCATGTTGCGCAGCGAAGAACTGCACAAAATGCAATGTGACCAATTCCGCCATGATGAGCGCAATCACAGGGACATTTTGTATCTGACAAAGTCTGAGAGATTGAAGCACTACGGGCTTCATTACGCGAAGTATGTTGGCCGGTTGGCTCGCGGGTGCGCTGAAGAAAAGTCCGATGAGCAGACACTGATCGATGCGATCTTGGTCGCCCTCAGCGCCGCCAACATGCTTCTGCAAGACCTCTCGAAAGTCGACTTGTCCTATAAGACGCATGCTTGCGAGCAGATCGACCCGTTGCGCCCCTTCGCGGACGCTACCGGACGTTTCGCCGATGCGTGCGAGAAAATCGACCACTATGAAGAAGGGCGCGCGATTGCTCTGGATGCCAACCTCGACGTGATCCGTTGGCTTCTGAAGACGGTTCAAGAGCATAAATTCGATCTTGCCGATGGACTCCAGAAGCGACGTGCCGAGCTAGCTAAGCGTCATTTCTATATCGATTGACTTCGACATGACGCAAAATGCACAACCCTCTCCGTGGCCATTGCCACAGGACTATCCATCTCAGCGTCTCGACATTGCCCCTTCTGGATTCTGGAGCGGCGAAAAGTTGCTTGAAATCCAGAAGAGTGGAATTCCGCTAATTGAGCCTGCTCTATTCAACGAGGCGCAGATCGATTGCAATTGCTATACGCTCTTGATGGGGGATCAATATTTTGTCACCTCCAATAAGGGCGATTCCGAACCGCCCATAATCATGCCCCTTAAAGAAGGAGACATGTTCCACATCCCGGCAGGTCAGTTCGCTTTTCTAATTACCAAGGAACAGGTCTTCATCCCCCATTTTGCAATGGGGTTCATCTCTATGCGGACGCCGTTTAAGTTTCAGGGGCTTATAAATGTATCGGGTTTTAACGTCGATCCGGGGTTCAGAGGTCGTTTGATATTCGCCGTCTATAATGCTAGCCTAAGCCCCATTCCAATTAAGGGAGGAGAAAGATTATTTAAAATTTGGTTTGCATCGGTCGATCATACCTCAGGTAAGCAATATGTCTTCGACAAGCCACCGATCACCGAAATTAGTAAAGACCTTATCCGGGGAATAAATCGTGAGTTGCTCTCGCTTCAGCAGCTGAGTGAAAAAATTCGCGACGTGGAAAATTCGCTCAACCTAAAAATTGAAGGCTTCAGCCTGAAGGTCGGACTGCTTTATATTGTTTGGCAGGGCGCTATTCTCGCCGTCGTAATCGGGTTTCTTGCAGCTATAGTCAAACTCGCGTTTCCGGGCCTCTGGAACATAATTGATCCTACAGTTAGGCCACAAGCTCAAATCTCGACTCCATCTCCTCAGCAGCAAACGCCGCAGTTGCGGACACCCGTCCCGCCCCCATCGCCACAACCGACACCTTCAGCACCATCTTCCTCGCAGATTCCCGCACCTCCTAACTAACTAATGGTCTCCACCCGCAGCTTGTGTGCGATCGGGTAGATGGTTGACGGGCTGAGCGGGCGCGAGGCGCTTCAGCGGGGCAAAACGGCACAAGCGATCCAGGCCGCGGAGAGCGTCGCACGCAACGCTGCCTGAATGATCGGGCCGCGGCCGACATTGGCATTCGCAGACGTCGAACTGGAGACAGCAACGGCCGCTGGGCTTCCTCGATGAACTGGGGCTAAGGCGACCGCGCGGGCTCATCGATCAGTCCGAGTCGGCTCTCGATCCGCTCGACGCGATCCGCCACGCGATCGAGCGAGTGCTGCATGGGCGTGATGGCCGAAACCAGAAAGGAAAACATGTCCTCCACCGAAGCCTGCCGGGCCTTGGTCTCGCGCCCATCCTCGCGCACAGCCACGATCTCGGCGCGGATAGCGGCCAGATGCTCAAGCACAAGGTCGCGAGGCTCATCGGCCACAGGCGGCAATTCCCTCTCTAGACACTTCATATCGCATCGGCCGGCGCCTGAACAAGGCGGACTGCAAGCAGGCCCCGATCAATGGGTGATCAGCAAAGCCGGGATCGTCCGGAGGGCCAGGGCAACCGGATAGAGCCAGTGCGGCAAAGGCGCGAGGGCCACCGACGCCAGCAACAATCCGGTCGCCGCCGTGAGGGCGAATTCGCGGATCAGGTTCGTGATGGTGGCGGCCGGCATTGCAAACACTCCCGTGGTTCGGCGTCTCCTGACAGTGGTCGCGATGGCGCCCCGGCCGGTTCATTCGGCAAATAGGTTTCCGCCTTGCCCATAGGTCGCGGAGGTGTTCCGCTGTGCTGCTACGCGGCTGATATCGTATGATGGGCAAAGCGAACGTGCCCGCGCTGCGGGGCTTTGCAGCGTGCGCACGGTGCGAAGAGCGCCCTCGCCCACCCCACGCATCGGCCCGCGTGTTACGATTCGCCATGGGGAATCGATGAATCTTCCGCGCAGACATTTTTTGCAACTCGCCGGAGCCGCGTCCGCCGCGGCCTTTTTGGCTCCGTCGTTTGGCAGCGCCAAGCCACGCGCGATTTCGGCGGCCGCATGGAAGAGCCTGACAGCCAAGGTGAGGGGCGGCGTGCTGAGGCCGGGCGATCCCGGGTTTGCCGCGCTCACGCGGCCGCAGAACCTGCGCTACGATGGCATCATCCCCCTCGGGGTCGCCCGTCCTCGCGACGCAGCCGAAACCGTCGCCGCCATGTCCTGGGCGCGTTCGGGCGGCATCCCAATAGTGCTGCGCTCCGGCGGCCATAGCTACGCCGGCTGCAGCACAGTGCCCGGCCTCGTCATTCATACCGGCCGGATGCGCGGGGTGCGCCATCTCGGCGGCGGTGTCGTTGAGGTTGCCGGCGGCGCCTTGAACGGCGACCTGTACCGGACGCTCGCCGCCGCCAAGGCGGAAGTGGGCGGGGACGGGCTCTCTGTTTCGCACGGCCGCTGCCTGGGCGTCGGAGCCAGCGCGTTTCTGCTCGGCGGCGGCATCGGCTTTGCCATGCGCGATCGCGGATTGGGCTGCGACCTCGTGCAGGAGATCGAGGTCGCGCTGCCCGACGGCGAGGTCGTCCGCGCTTCGGAGAACGAGAACACCGACCTGTTCTGGGCGCTGCGCGGAGGCGGCGGCGGCAATCTCGGCGCGGCGCTGCGCTTCACCTTGCGCGCCGTAAAGGCGGAGACGATGACGAGCTTCAAACTCGCCTGGAACCGCGAGGTCGAGGGCGTCTTCCTCCAACTTGCGCGCAGCCTTGAGGGCGCCCCCGATCGGATGGGCGCGAAGTTGTCCGTCGAGGCGACGCGAAAGGGCAGCCACCAGCCCAACACCGTCACACTCCTGGGGCAGTTGCGCGGCCCGGAGGATGAGGTGCGCGCCATCCTCGGCCCCGCCTTCGCGGTCTCCGCTCCGAGCGCGTCGACCATGCAGACCACGCCCTACTGGCAAGCCCAGAAATTCCTGAGCGAGCACGGGCCGCCGGCGCGCTATCAGGAGACCTCGCGCTTTTGCGGCGCCCTGACCGATGCGGTCGTTGAAGAGGTGTTCCGCCGCTGCCGCGCCTGGCCCGGCACCAGCGCCGAGGCGGTATTCAAGATGTTCCAGATGGGCGGCCGCATCCGGGCCATCCCCGCCGCCGCCACCGCCTATGTCCATCGCGAGGCCGAATGGCTGACCGGCACCGAACTGAATTGGACCGCGAAGGACAGTCCCACCGTATTGAATGCAAACCTCGCCTGGCAGCGGAATTTCCATGACGCCTGCGCCGCCTTGATGTCCAACGGAGGCAGCTACCAGAATTTCACGGATCCCGGCCTCGCCGACCCGGCCACCGCCTATTACGGCGCCAATCTCCCCCGGTTGCGGGAGGTCAAGCGCCGCATCGATCCGGACGGCGTCTTCTCGCCGCCACGGCGACAGGGAATCGACTGAAGGTTGGCATGCGTTCACGTCCAACAGACGTCAAGATCGTGAATATCCGGCCGAACGAAGCTGCCGCACGCGCGCTTCGTAGCAAACTTGTGGCGCCGGCCCGCGTCCGCGATTGGCCGCATTCCTCGTTCCGTCGCGAGGTGTGGGCGCAATTACTTCCCGGAGGACCGGGCCGGCGACCTCTCGACAGAGGGCGATTTCAGGGCGCAGGGTTGGCGCGGCCGGGTAGGCGAGGATGTTTCCACCCTCGCCCCCCACAGACCCGGACGTGCAGATTTCCCGCATCCGGTTCTTCACGGGAGAGCTTCGCCGCGCTTGGCGTAGTGATGGACAATCCGAGGCTGGGGCAGCGGGTGGCGTTCGAGGAGCGCGTTGAAGCTGTCCCAGGTGAGGACATGCGGGCGCGTTCTGCGGGCCAGCCACTTGCGCCATAGCCGGGCGAGCTGGCGCGCATAGCGGCTGAGTTGCGCGATGTTCCCGGTGATGCCGTAGTAGGCGTAATGGCCTACGAGCTTCGCGGACAGCTTTACGTGCTGATCGCGGACCGGCTGGTGGCGGTTCTTCCGGCACCAGTCGTTGACCGCGACCAGGGCGCGGGCGAGGCGGCTTTTCGCCGTCCGCTGCCGCACCACGTTCTTGCCCTTCTGCGACTTCGCCCAGGCGTGGGTGAAGCCGAGAAAGTCGAACGGCCCGTCTTTGCAGTCCGGATGCGTGCCATCTTGGCGCTCGGGACGGAAGTCGACGAAGCGCGTCTTGTCGGGATGGAGCGTGAGCCCGAACCGAGCAAGGCGCTTCGTCAGCACTTCCATGACCCGTTTGGCGTCGTGGTGGTTCTTGAACGTCATCACGAAGTCATCAGCAAATCGAACCAGCGTACAACAACCCGCCAGGCGCGGTCTCACCTCGGTCTCGAACCAGGTATCCAGCACATGGTGCAGGACAATGTTCGCGAGCATCGGTGAGATCACGCCGCCTTGCGGGGTGCCTTGGGTCGCCAGCCGCAGGGAGCCATCCTCCAAGACCCCTGCGTTGAGCCACTTGTCGATCATCCGTCGGATCACGCCGTCGGTCACGCGCTGGTCGAGGATGGCACGTAGTTCAGAGTGCGGAATCGAATCGAAGTACTTGCGTACGTCAACTTCGATCACCCAGTACTGCCCTTGCCGCGTGATGACACCAAACAGTTCACGCAGCGCCTGATGCGCCGAGCGCCCCGGCCGAAAGCCGTACGAGCAGGGCAGAAAGTCCTGCTCGTAGATGGCCTCCAGCACCATGGCGATCGCACGCTGCGCTATCTTGTCTTCGAAGGTCGGAATGCCGAGCGGCCGCTGCGAACCGTCCGCCTTGGGGATGTAGGTGCGGCGCACCGGCGGCGCGTGATAGCGGCCTGACTTGATGCGCTCCCGAAGGTCCCTAAGATTGGCCTCGAGGTTCGCTTCATAGTCCGCCGCGGTCACTCCGTCGATGCCCGTCGCGCCATCCTTGCGGGTCTGCAGATAGGCCTCCCGCATCCATTCGAAGTCGATAACGTGGTTGAGCGAGTACAGCACCCCTCCCGGCTTTCTCCTCGCCAGTTCGGCTATCCAGTGCCGTTTCGTTAACAGGTTGGCAGGGTCCATCGTCCCTTCCCGTGTGTCCCGTCACTGGTTCTCTCCACGCGACGCCCCCCTTCCCTCCTTCGGGTCCCGGTGAGCCCGGTTCCCCGCTCTCCTCGGTACTATGAGGGCGCTACGACTTCCCATCCGCGCGTCTGCGACCGCTTATTGGTTCGCCGCCGCAGTCCGCGGCTTCCTCCTGTTTTCGTGTCCGCCGCAGCGCTCCCGATAGGCTGGAGGTGCCTTCCAGGCCAGGGCCTTGCTGTGCCGGTTGCCCACATTCCCGGCTGTCGTCCGTGGACGCGAATGGGATCTCTCAGGTCTTCAGGCGATCCATCCCGTGCCTCTGCTGCGTTCCTCGACCCCGGTCGAACCGGCGTGCCCTTGCCGTGACGGTCACGCCGATGCTGCCCCCGCTTTGCGCACAGCGAAGGCTTCGGACGATGGCTGATTTCGGGGCTCACTGGCGCAGCTTCGGCACCTGCTGTCCTACGCTTCATGCTTCGCGTTGCCGCTCACACGCAAGGCTCGCTTCCGGCTGGCCGGCTCGGCCTTTGCCGCGAGGGAGTCGAACCCTCTGGACCGCGACGAGAGGTTTCAGCTTGTATCGACGATCATCCCCCTCTCCTGCTCTCCTGACGCTAGCGCAATGCGCCGCGCTTATGCGCCGTACACGACCACACTGGGCGATTGGTGTTGGACCATCGCAAGCGAAGCGCGACGTCGATTATCTCGGTTCGCGTTCCGCCGAGGCGATCGTCATTTTTCCGACTTCTTGAAGTAGCGCAAGTCCGGCGGCGCCTGGCCCCTGCGGACCGGCATCAATATGCCCTCGCCGCCGAGGAAATAGCTCTCTTTACCGATGCCGACCATCGTCGGGTTCTCGGTACAATAGGCCTCGGTCCAGTTGGGGCGCGGATTGGGACCGAGCACATATTTCTTGTCCACGGTCCAGGGCCGCGTCAACGCATGGTCGATCACGGTGATTTCGTCGTGAAGGATCTTCGGATCGGCCTTGTCGCGGTGGATACGCTCGATGAAGACGGATTGATTGTCGAAATGGAGCGGCAGGCCGGTCGCGTCATAGGCGCGGGGGCCTTTGAAGGGTCCGCGTGTTTCGACATTGAGTACGTCATAGACGCCGTCGCCATCCTCATCGGTCCAGTGGCCGATCGAGTAGCCCGCATAGGTTGGCTCGAGCTCCTTGGGCCACTCGCGCCCGTCGGTGAAGATTCGACGGAAATGCTCGGCACCGCCGATTAACACATAGGTGGCGTCCGGCGTCACGACGAATTCCAGAGGCGTGAACGCGATGGTCATGAGCGGCATGCCTCCGGGCATGCAGCGGACGGCGTGGTCAAAGAAATTGCCCTCTCCGCCCGTCGCCTGATCCGCCATGCTGGCCTCCAGGACCTTTTGATACTCCGCAGTGAGCGGGGCTTGCTGTCCGGGTCCCCAGGGCTTGCTCTGATCGAACGAAGGCTGGCCGCCGGCCGTGAAACCCGTCCCACCATTGCCGGGGTCGCGCGCGGAATTCGGCGGGACCCACCGCGCCCACGCACCCTTCCAATTCGGATACTTCGCGGCGTCGGTCGCCTGGCCGGCGCCGGCTGTCGTCAACGTGGCGGCAAGTGCAACGGCAACAGCGCAAATTGAGCTTCGCAGCAGCATGATGGTCCTCCCGCGTCAGGTTCTTGGATCACAGAGCTGGTTTAATCCCAGTGTAGGCGAAATGCGCGCAATACTACACCCTATACACTATTTGCGCCGCAGATAGAACGTTACCATAATCCCCGCGCAGGGGCGGCTCACAGCCTTTCGTGGGATGCGCGTTTCGGTTCAGACATTCTCCACCATGACGGCGACCGGCTTTTTATCGCCGCGCAGCTTGGCAGCTTGCGCCAGCGGCGGGCACCGCTTGTCGTCGTAATATTCGACTTGGCAATCGAGGCACTGGAAGCACTCGGCAGTCACGATTTTGCCGGTCGGCTCGATCGCCCGGACGGGACATGAGCGTTCGCACAAATGGCAGGGACTGCCGCATTCGGGACGACGCTTGAGCAGATCGAGAAGGTGCAGCCGATCAAGGAAAGCAAGCACGCCGCCCAGCGGGCACAGAAAGCGGCAATAGGCGCGCTCGGAGAACAGCCCGATTGCCAGCAGAGCACCGGCGTAAAGCACATAGGGCCACGCGCGGGTGAATTTCGAGGTGATCGCGGTCTTGAACGGCTCGATCTCGGTGGTGGCGCCCGACGGGTCGAGCTCGGTCATCACCAGCGTCAGCACGACCGCGGCCGCGATGTACTTGCCCAACCACAAGCGCTTCTCAAGCGCAGCCGGCGGGTTCCATTGTGGCACGCCGAGCGCGCGGGAAAGCTGGCCGAGCAGTTCCTGAAGCGCCCCGAACGGGCACAGCCAGCCGCAGAACACGCCGCGCCCAATCAACAGCACCGAGACCAGGGTGTAGCTCGCGACGATGACCATCAGCGGCTCGGCAAGGTAGAAACCGATGTCGAAGTGATTGAACGGCGCCATCGCATAGTTCATGACATTGACGATCGACAGCTGCACGCCGGCGGTCCAGCCGAGCCAGACCAGGACGACGAGCAGAAATCCGTTGCGCACCAGCCGGTGGGCGCGCCGAAAGCGCGCCAATCTTGCCTGGAATACGAAGATCAGCGTGAGGACGGAGAGAAGGATTGCAAGAATGCCGACGTTGGTCCGGCTGTCGTTCCAGGCCTCGACCCAGGCCGGAACCGGCGGCGGGTCGGCCTCCGAAGAAATCTGAAGATCGCTGTCCTTACTGTTTCCGACATCGGTTTGCTCGACCACGACAGGTTGCGCGCGACGTTCGAGCGCATCACCTAGGCTCGCGAGGACCTGCGGGTCCGGGACCTTGTAGTCGAGCCCGAACGCGACCGTCACCGGCGCGGCGCCCGCGCCATGGACCAACAGTTCGAGCCGCCATGGCTTCAAGGGGTCGAAGCCCGCATCGGCGGGCAGCGCGAACAGCCCGGCGTTCTGCTGGCCCTTTATGCCCTCGGTGTAAGGGCTGATCCATTTATAGTTGTCTTCCACAAAGCTAAAAGCCTGCCCGTCCTGAACGACGCGCAAGCGATCGAAGCGCCGGCCCTCGGCCTCCCGAAAATGTTTTGTGCCGAGAAAATCGTAGGGACCGTTGGAGGCGACGAAGACCGCCTGGGCGCCGCTCGGCAAATCGCGCTTGTAATCCTCGAAATGCAGCAGGCCGACCAGATTGCCCCCGATGGCGGCCGGCGTGAACAGCGCCGTCGCGAATTCGATGTAGACATCGTCGGGCTTGCCGAGCGGCACGTCGAGCTTGGCGCCGGACGCGCCGGCCTCGGCAAGCGCTGCCGCAACCTCGCCCGAAGTCACCCGCCGGCGCAGCACGGCGCCTGCGGCGAGGAGCCCGTCCCAGGAAATGCGACTGAAGCTCTCGACATCAAGCGTCGGAACCGTCACAGCGGTCCGCGCGACGCGGCCGCGTTGCACCAGCCTTGCGGTCGCGAGGACGGCGGCGCGCATGGCGCGCGCGCTGACTGTCGCCCCGGCGACGAAGTCCGGCGGCAGCGCGTTGGTGCCGCCGCGCAGCGGCCGACCGGCTTCGCGGGCAAGAAAGGTATCGAGCAGGCGCTGGCGCGCAGCGTCGTGAAGGATATAGGGCTCGTGATGGAACACCACTTTGGCCCCGGTGATCCGGCCGTCGAGGTCGACACCGGCGATCACGTCGAACGGCGTCGTCGAATAACCGGGCGCCGCAATGATATCGAGGGTCGAAAACACATAGGCCGCGATCTTGCCGCCCTGATAAACCGGGATCGCGGGCGGCGCGCCTTCCTCGGGCCCGAGCCGTTCGGCGCCGCCGGGATAGACCACCGCCATGACCTCGGGCGTGAGCCGTTCGAGCAGCTTGCCCTTTTCCGCAATGGCAGGCGAGGCGATGACGAACGCCATCAGGGCGACGCCGAGCACGTATTCGGTGAGACTTACAATGTGACTTGCGATGTGACTTACAATGTGACTCGCAATGACCTTTGCAAAGAGCCTTGCGGATGCGTCGACCAAGCTCACAGGGTTCAGCATCAAATTCACGCTGGTGATTGCGACGGTGTCAGCAAATCAGGAAATATTTGTCAGAGCAAGGACGCGGAAAGAGACAAAAGTCTTTTCGCAACTGGTTTTGCCTGAATTCCCGGGTTAAAGTCGCGGCAAGGGATTCCTCGGAACCGAGATCATGATTCCGAGCTTGCGAAACCCGGCCGGCAAACGGCTGGGTGGCCAAAAAAAGGCCGGGAGGGGGCGAGCGGAACTACCTAAAACCAGCCTGAAAAAACACACCCGCGAGAGCCAATTCGCGGTGGGGGAGGACTTATATGCATCTCGTTCCGCAGTCTTGGCCGCATTTGCACATACTCGTAGGCGTTTTCCCGTCGTTTGGGCTGGTGTTCGTGCTCGGCTTTTACATCGCCGGACTCCTCACGGACAATAACGGTATCAAGCGGACATGCCTCCTGCTGTTTGGCCTGTTGGCTCTACTGACCGTCCCGACCTATCTGAGCGGCCAGGGTTCGATCGCGGCGCTGTCCGGGAATCCGAGAATCTCCAAGGACATGTTGAATACACACTACGTTTGGGGCGCGGCGGCGCTCGGCGTGCTCGTTATCACCGGGGTCGTCTCCTGGATGGAACTGTGGCGATCCGGCCGTGCCGGGCATGCGTCCCATGTTGCAGTGCGTCTGGTGCTGGGGCTCGCGGTTGTCGCGCTGGGCCTGATGATTGTGGCGGACGGCTGGGAAATCAACCACCGCGAACTGCAATCGACCGTCACCATACCGGACGTTTCGACTTCGCCGGTCTGGCCGCATGTCCATATGATCTTGAATCACGTCCCGACGGTCGGGTTCGTGTTCGCGATCGCCTTTTTTGTCATCGCACTGGTTACGAATAACGACGGCATGAAGCGGGGCAGCCTGATCCTTTTTGTCATTTGCAGCATCGTCGGCGTCCCGACCTATGTTACCGGCACCGCCGCGATGTGGGCTTTGACCCAGCCTGCCATACCAGAGATATCCAAGGCCGTGATCAACGCCCATCGCGACATGGCGTTGTGGACACTGTTTGGGCTGGGATTTACCGGTGCCGCGGCCTGGGTCGAGCTGTGGCGGTATCGGTATTTTGGACGCTTTTCCAAGCTCTCGCTCACCTCGGTTCTGGTATTCGCAGTCGTTACCCTGGCCATAATGACCGAAACCGGGCACCGCGGGGGCCAGATCAACCACCCGGAGATTCGCTTGGCAACAGATGCGCTGCCGACCGATCCAAAGGCCGGGATATCCACCGCCCTTGAATTGCTGATGAACGATATGATCTGGTTCATACCCTGGCAGATCGTCCATTTCTTTGGATACTGTTTGATATTCGGGGCGGTATTCGCCATCGCGCTGCGTGTGCTGGGCTTCTGGAAATCGGTGTCGTTTGCTGCAGTGCACCGGTTGCTCCTGCTGGGATTTCTGGGCGTCCTGATGAATGTCTTCAGTGGCATGCTTATGATGCTTGCCGACAGCTACCGCTACGTGGTGAACGACTACACGTTCGCGCCGAAGATCGCTTTCATCACGATCGGCGCAATAGCGGTGCTGTATTTCTCGGTGTCCGACCGGCTGTGGAACCTCAAGGCCGGAGAGGATGCGCCCAGAACCGCGAAGTGGGTTGCCGCCGGGGTGCTTGTGGCGTGGGCCGGGGTGATCGCGTGCGGCCGACTGTTGGCTTATCTTTGAACGTATAAGGCCAACGGTCACAAAAGATGACGTTGTCATTCCCGCGAAAGCGGGAATCCGGTAACCCGCAAGCTTCGAGACTCATGGTGAAGCAGGAGGTTACTGGTTCGCCCGGTCAAGCCGGGCAATGACAGCGAACAGGTGATAGGCCAGAGCCGTTGGTTTAACAGAAGGGGAGGGTCAAGCAGTGCTTGGGTCGCTGGAAAGTTCGCAGTTTTCCGCTTGGGTCCGAGGCGAGTTATGGGGTTGGCCGCTCGCGCTGACAATCCACGCGTTCGGAACGGCGCTCGTTCTCGGTTTCATCTTCATCATCAGCCTGCGGCTGCTCGGGATATTTCAGACAATTCCCTACACCTCGCTTAAGCGGCTGTTTCCCGTCATCTGGGTTGCGTTGGTGCTGCAATTTCTCAGCGGTTTCGCGTTGTGGATGACGAAGCCGACACGATATATCGCTGATACCGCGTTCGTGCTGAAATTCTCGCTCGTTATTATCGGCGTTGTTCTGACGCTGTATTTCTACGCGACGATCAAGCGTGAGGCCGCCTCATGGCAGGCAGCCGGGGCCGTCTCTTCGCGTGGGGTCAAGTTTGTCGCCGCCACCCTTCTGGTGTGGTGCGTCGTTGTTGTCGCGGGACGGCTGACCGCACACCTGGGATCTCTCTATTCCGGTTGAACGACGATTTGCCAAGCCTCATCGGTCGCCCGGGGGCGACGCCCGCGTTTCGAACGGACGCCCGAGGGAATGGCGGGCGCCGCGATGATGGGGGCCGCCCGAGGGGGCTATTCTCCAAGCCCGGTGGCCAAGTCCCCATTGCGCTGGAGCACAACCACGACCCCGGATTTGTTGAGCGGGGTGGCGCCTAACCTCAGCAGAAGCTCGGCGGTGTCCCGCCGGTACCTGCGCGGAATCTGAAGGCGGCGAGCCCCAGCATCCTTGGTGAGGACGGAAAGGGAAATGCTCAACGGCGTCTGCCCGAGGCTGTCCATGGCGTCGAGCTTTGCGCCCTTGGTGGCCAGGAATTCAACGACGTCATTCAATCCCTGATACGAGGCCGCGTGGAGCGCGGTCCAGCCGAACTGGCCGGCGGCATTCACGTCGGCGCCATGCTCCACAAGGAACTTTGCCGTCTCGACCGCCGTCGCCCGTTCCTCGATCGATCTTGCCCTTTGCACGTCGGTGCCGGCCCCGGCCGCCAGCGTCAGCGGCGTCGTGCCTTTCTCGGTGGCAATGCGCGGATCCGCCCCGCCTTCCACCAAGGCCTTGACGGCATCGAGACTGTTGACCTCCGCCGCAAGTGCGAGCGGCGTAGCGCCTTCCAGGGAAACCTCGTTAACGGTGCGGACGGTCTGCTTCTCTTGATGGAGGCGGACATTCGGATCGGCGCCGTGCGCGAGAAGCACCCTGACGGTTGCCGCCGCGTTGCCTCGTGATGCGTGGTCGGTTCCATAATCCGAATCCCGCACGGCGGCATGCAAAGCGGTGAAACTGTTGCCATCCCGGGCGTTGGGATTGGCGCCCTTGTCGAGTAGCATCGCAACGATATCGGTGCGGCCCATCGTGCTGGCGATAATCAGGGCGGTCTGCCCCCATTTCTCCATAACATCATTCGGATTGGCGCCAGCGGCGAGCAGAATGCGGGCTGAGTCCACATCGCCCTGGGCGGCAAACATCAACGCGGTGAATCCGCTTTTCGTGCGGGCGTTGACGTCGGCCTTGTGTCGCACGAGTTCGTCGGTAACCGCAGCGTGGCGTTCCGATATCGCCCAAATCAAGGCGTTTTGGCCGCCATTTTTTTCCTGCACATTGGGATCGGCGCCGGCGGACAGCAACGCACTGACGGTCGCGACATTGCCCTGGCGGGCCGCTTCCATGAGCGGCGTTTCGCCCGAATCCAAGCCGACATTGGGATCGGCGCCCGCCGCCAGCAGCTTAACGACCATTGCCGAATCGGCTTTCCCGGCGGCCGCATAAAGCGCGGTTGCGCCGTATTCGTTGGCCGCCTTCACGTCGGCTCCCGCGCGCAGCAGAAGGTCGGCCATCTCCACATCGTTGCGAGAGGCCGCCCAGATCAGGGCATCCGTGCCTTCGGCGCCGGCGACATCTTCCTTCGCGCGGCCGCTCAACAGGGAACGCACGGCGTCGCGGTTCCCAAGCTTCGCGGCTTCCGCCAGCGAGAGTTTGCCGGTATCGGCGGCAAGCACGACCGAGCTAAGCGTGGCGCCCGCAAGGAGCGGCATGCCCAGCAGTCCCGCCAGAAACATTGCCCTGATGCTCATCGTCGTTCTCCAACTTGGGGAGGGCGTTGGCTATGATCGAATCACATTCTCACGCCCGCGTAACGAGTTCCCCGCCGCGTAACGCGGCGGGGAGTGGTTCATGTGATCGGGAATCCGCATCTCAAACGGATAGTGCCAGATCGAGCCTTCCCGTGCTGTCGCCCAGCCGGTCGACATGAGGCACATTTGCCTTGTCCAGCATGGTGAGGAGCAGATTGCTCATCGGCGTGCGATTGGGATAGCGCAGATGCCGTCCGCCCTTGATCCCGGCAACACCGCCGGCGACCAGCAAGAGCGGCAGATCCGTGTAGAGGTGCAGATTGGCGTCGCTCAGCGCCGCGCCGTAGAGGATCATCGAGTGATCCAGTATCGAGCCGTCACCGTCCGGCGTGGCGCGCAGCTTGTCGAGATAGTAGGCCAGCATCTTGGTGTGGAAGATGTTGATCTGAATGGTCTTCGCGATCTTCTCGGGATCGCCATGGTGATGCGTCACGGAATGATGGGCGTCGCCAAATCCGACTTCGGGATAGGCGCGGCCGCTCATCTCGTGGCCGATCTGGAAGGTGGCGACGCGCGTCATGTCGGTCTGCCACGCAAGAACCATGAGGTCCGTCATCAGCTTATAATACTCAGAGAAGACCGGCGGGACGCCGGCGGGACCGGCCAGCGCCGGCAGATCGCGGTCGCTGCCCTGCTTCTCCGCCAGCTGGATGCGCCGCTCGACGTCGCGAACCGCCTCCAGGTACTGGTCGATCTTGCCGCGGTCCGGTCCGCCAAGCTTTCCGCGCAGCCGTTTGACGTCCTGGTTGATGGCATCGAGGATGCTGCGGTCCTCTTGGCGCAGGACCAGACGGGCCTTCGGATCGGTCGTGCCGGCGGCGCCGAACAGACGCTCGAATATGGCGCGCGGACGGTTTTCCATCGGGAGCGGCGTGTTGTCGTTGCGCCACGAGATCGTATTGTAATAGGCGCAGCTATAGGAGGACTCGCAGGCGCCCACCACGTCCGCCGACTCCAGGCCGACCTCGAGCGAGGCAAGCTGGGTGTATTTGCCGAATTCCTTCGCCGCGATCTGGTCGACGGAGGTTCCGGCATGCAGGTCGGCGCCGGACGTCATTCTCGCGTGAGAACCCGTCAGCCAGGCGGTGCAAGCGCGCGGATGATCGCCGGCCACTTCAAAATTGAGCCCAGCGGCCTGCTGGCTATCGAGCCCGGACAATACCACCATGCGGTCCTTGAAATCCGCGAGTGGCTGGAGAATCGGGGTCAGTTCATTCAAGGCGCCCGCGGCCTTGGGCGCAAACTCGTTGTTCAAGTTCATGATCCCGTTCGGGACCTCGATGAACGCCATGCGGGTCGGCCTCACCGTGTCGGCGGCAAAGGCCGGTGTCATGGCGTCAAGCAGTGGCAGCGCGAACGCTGCACCAGTCCCCTGCAAAAAAGCGCGGCGGTGTATGGATTTTCCGGTGATCACCATCGGTTATGCTCCTCTCGTTTGAATCATCTGGAATGGCTTGCTCTTGACGATGCCGAGAATGATGGCCGACCACCGATGGTCGTCGGAGGCGGCATCGCGCACGATCTTGCGAATAACGGGGCGGTCGTACTGTTCGACGCCGCGCCCCAGAGCGTAGGTCAGGAGCCGCTCGATGAAGTTCTCCACGAACAGGTCCCGCCTGCTCACCAGGATTTCGCGCAAACCCGCCGCTCCGTTGAACGCAGTACCGTCTGGCAAAACCCCGGAGGAATCGATCTGTCCCGTCCCCTCTTCCCCATCGGCGTCGCGCCACCTGCCAAGGCCGTCGAAGTTCTCCAGCGCAAAGCCGATCGGGTCCATCATATGGTGGCAAACGGCGCACTGAGGACTGGCCCTGTGCTCTTCCATGCGTTGACGCATGGTCAACACCTTGACGCTCGCGTCGTCCTTCAACGCCGGAACATTTGGCGGCGGCGGCGGCGGCGGCGTGCCCAGGAGCTGCTCCAGCACCCACTTTCCACGTATGGTCGGCGCGGTCCGATCGGGATAGGACGTCACCGTCATGATGCTGGCCTGCCCGAGCAGCCCCTGACGTCTCGGGTCATTCACCGCGATGCGGCGAAACTCGTTGCCGTAAATGCCCTTGATCCCGTAATGCTCGGCCAGGCGCTGATTGACGAAGGTGTAGTCCGTCTTCAGCAGGTCGGCGACGCTGCGATCCTCGCGCATCGTGCTTTCGAGCAACAGTTCGGTTTCCTTCGCGATTGCCTCGCGCAAATTCTCGTCGAAGTTCGGGAACGCGGTCGTGTCCGGCTGTATCCCTGCGATATTGCGCAAGAACAGCCATTGGCCGGCGAAGTTCTTCACCAGGGACTGCGAGCGCGGATCGGCCAGCATGCGCCGGACTTGGCGCTCCAGCATTGACGGGTCGCTGAGCCCACCGCGCTCGGCGACGGCAAGCAGTTCGTCATCCGGAATGCTGCTCCACAAGAAGAAGGACAGGCGCGACGCGAGTTCGATGTCGCTGATGCGATGAACGCTTCCCGGAGGTGCATCCGGCGGATCAAGCTCCACGCGGAAAAGGAACTCGGGCGACACCAGTATCTTCTGCAACGCCAATCTCACGCCCGACTCGAATCCGCCGGTCTCGGCGCCTTGCTTGTAGAGGGCGACGAGTTGCGGCAGATCGTCGACAGCAAACGGCCGCCGATAGGCGCGGTGCGCGAGGCCGGCGATGATCTTTTCCGCGCAAGCCTGCTCCTCGGCCTGCGCCGTCGGATGGCAGACGAAAATCTTCTCGCGGCTCGGCGTTGCGCCTGGCCCTTGCACATTGTAGGGGCCGGCGATCGAAATGCTGCCCACACCTTCGAAATGGGCCTGTATCGCGTCACCACGAGGCTTAAAGATAATGCCTTCCGGCACCATGGTATCCTTCAGGAACGTCGCAACAATCGTATGCGCACCTGCCTTCACCGGCATGCGGATCTTAAGATGCGAATCCGCGCTCATCCCCGGCACCGAAGGTTTGCGCCGCTTTCGCATCAAACCCGATGGTGAACAGCTCAAGCCTTTGATCGTCGAGCCTCAGATCGAGCTTGCGCTCCCGCCCTGTACCCAACACGTCATCGGCCCTGCCCCGTTGCAGGGCCACCGAAATCTCGTATTCGCCGTCGACCGGGAAAGCGGTGCTGGATCGAGGTGCCGCCGCGCGAGCCGAGCGGCAAGGTCGTCGCTCATGCGATCGTCCTGCTTGAGCCCGTGGGGAATCTCATAGGTCTGATAGGTGGCAGGCATCGTGGTGTCGCCCACGGCCTGCCGGCTGATCTTGCCGGCGGCCAAAAGATAGCGTTCCAGCAAGCCCGGCGATACCGTCAGCACGTCGCCGATGTTGTCGAAGCCATAGCCGCTGTCGTCGGGCGGCAGCAGTTCGGCAACGTCAATGTCGAGCGCCAGCAAATCGCGAATGGCATTGGCGTATTCCGCCCGGTTGAGGCGATGGAGCGTGGGACGTCCCGGGATTGGGCCTCACGTCCGCCACGCGATCGCGTTCAGCCTCGATAGCCCTGACGAGGGTCTGGTAGGTGGCCGCGTCGGGCCATCGGCGACGCCGGGAGGCGGCATCGTCGCGATTGCGCAGCTTGCGCAATACCTTTTCCCAAACGGCGCCGTCGTTATCGAGATTGGCGAGGTCCAAGGCTTCAAGGTTTACGCCGGCCCTTGCCTTCGGACCAAGATGGCAGGTATCGCAATACAGTTTCCAGGTTTGCCAAACTGAATGTTGATCAAAGGTCGGGTTATTGGCGGTCGCCGTAGATGCAACCTTTTCCGCTGACCGCATTGCTGCAGGCCAGAGAAACGCGCCGGCGATTGCCACCCCTAGTACTGCCAGTGCTCGGGTTCGAATCAACGCTCCCTCCCACACGCAATTATATGTCGCTTGGTTCTTAATTGTGTTCACGCTACGCTGATCCATGCCCGCTTGCAAGCATCGGTTGTCCGACCGCTAAACTTTCCTGTCGACAGGGCGGGCTGTGGCTTTTGAGTTTGAGCTTTGGCGGGAAATGCCGTCCGGCCGGTAAGCCACGGAGCAGAAAAGAAAAGAAAAAGGCCGGTGCCCGGGAGACTTATCCCGGGCGGACTTCGCCTCGCCGTTCACGCCGTGAAGAATTTGACGAAATGATCGTATACTCGATCCGGCGCGTCCTCTTGCAGGTAGTGGCCGGTCGGCAGTGGCTGCGCATCGACGAGGTTGGACGCGAACTTGCGCCACACTGTGGGAAATTCCTCGGTCGGCGGTGCGCCTCGCGTTCCCCACAATATCAACAGCGGCATCGCGATCTGGCGATCCTTGTCGGCCGTATCCATCTCGAAATCGATTGTGGCACCAGCCCGATAGTCGCGGCAGGAGCCGGTGATCGTCTTCTTTGTGTAGCAACGGATAAATTCGTCGACCACGAGTTTGGGAGACTTCCGGCTGCTGCCGCGGGTTTTCAGAAACCATTCGGCCGGAACGGCACTCATCAGGGTTTCGGGAAACGGCTCCGGTTGCGCCATGAACAGCCAATGCCAGGAGTTGATGGCCCAATCCTTATTTGCGCTGGTCCACACGTAATAGTTCGGCAGCATGTCCAGGAGGCAGAGCTTCATGACCCGATCCGGGTGATCGAGGCACAGGCGATGGCTGGTGCGCGCGCCGCGGTCGTGGCCGGCGAGGAAAAACTGCTGGTAACCAAGACTTTCCATGACCTCGATCATATCCTCGGCCATGACGCGAAAGCTGTAATTGATGAGCTTGGGGCCGGGTTCAGGCAGCGAACTGTCGCCATAGCCGCGCAGATCGGCGAGAACCACATGATACCGTTCCGCAAGCCGCGCGGCGACGGCGTACCACAGCACGTGATTGTTCGGATTGCCGTGCAGCAAACAGCAGCGGCGGGCCGGAACCGCCGTGGCGCACGCGAATGACGGCGCCCTTGGTGCGGATGTCGAGATGCTTGAATCCGGGAAACAGGGCCGCGACTTCCGGGCTGCCCCAGCGCGTTGGATCGCGGACATAATCGGCAGAAGTCGCCTCCGCCAGCACCGCCGTCTGCTCCGCCAATGACGGTGTCGCGACGCTCGCCGCGGCACCCGCGGCCAAGGTCGTGACCAAACCGCGGCGGCTCAAACCTACTTTGTTTTGCTCGGATTGAAGTTGCGTGGTCATTTCAGCCTCATTGTTGATGTTCGGCAAGCCGTGCGGGTCGGCGCTGCTATTACCGGTAACGCTGCGGCGCCTGGCGGCACTGGTCACTTCAACGTTTGCGTCTGCTCGAAATATCTCAAATCTGGCGGCGCCTGATCCTTCTTGGCGGGCATCAACATCCCATCCCCGCTCAGAAAATAGTTCTCCTTGCCGATGACGATCTGATTGTTGCCCTCGGTGCAGTAATATTCGACCCAGTTCGGATGCGGCGCGGAACTGCGTCGATACCTCTTGTCCACCGTCCAGGGCCGCGTCAATGCATGATCGATGACCGTGATCTCGTCGTGAAAGAGGGTTGCGTCGGACTTGTCGAGAAAGAGGCGCTCCTTGAATACCGATTGATTGTCGAAGTGCAGCGGCAAGCCTGTTCCGTCGAAGGCACGTGGTCCTTTGAAGCCGCGGGTCTCGACTTCGAGCACGTCGTAGCGGCCGTCGCCATCCTCATCGATCCATCGTCCGAGCGAATAACCCTGAAAGGTCGGCTCGATCTCGTCGGGCCAGTCACGTCCATCGGTGTAAATTCGCCGATAGTGGTCATCGCCGCCGGTGAGAATGTAGGTGGTATCCGGCGTAACGACATATTCGAGCGGGGGCCCATCCCACATCATGCGCGGCATGCCGCCGGCCCGACAAGTGGCGCTCGGATAATTGCCAATTCCGCCCTTCGCCTGATCGGCCATGCTGGCCTCATGCACCTTCCGATACTCGGGCGTAAGCGGAGCCCCCTGCCCCGGACCCCACGGTTTGCTCGGGTCGAATTTCACGGTCTGCCCCGCGAGGCCCGGCACGAGGATGCGGGCCCACTGGCCTCTCCAGTCCGGATACTCCGCACCATTGACGGCCTGCCCCGCGTCCATTGCCAATATCAGCCCGGCGGCTATCGCAAATATCCCAATCGAGGTGCGATAAAACATTACTGGCCTCCCCGTATCGTTTTGGGCACCATATCTGATAAGCGAGGACCCGTCAGGGGTATAAACGCTATTTTGTTTTGAACGCCATATTGCAACCTGCCGCGGCGCAGCGTACGGCGCCGCGAAACGCGGCCATCACGCCGCTTGATTTTGACGTCCACTCAGCGCTTTGGCATCGCCGAGCCGCGATGTTTCGCTATACTTTTTTTGGCGGGGGATGCGCAGCACGTCAGCCCGCTTCAGGAGCAGCTGCCCCCTCGACCTGGATTCGATAGCCGGAACGCACATTGGGCCAATAATCCCAAATTGCCTTGTGATGCGTGCAGCGATTGTCCCAGAACGCGATCGAATGGGCGCGCCAGCGGAAACGGCACGTCCACTCCGGCTTGTTGCAGTGATCGATCAGGAACCTCAGAACGCGTTCACCTTCCAGGAAAGGCAGTTCGTTGATCTTCGATGTGAAATCGGTATTGACGTAAATGACCTTTCTTCCGCTGACAGGGTGTCGAATGATCACCGGATGCACCGAGACCGGCGTGCCGGGGCCAAAAACCCGCGTGCCGTCATGGGTCGCGGTCAGTCCCGGAAGGTAGGCTTTCATCCGGGGCGATAGCGCGTCGTAGGCCGCGTACATGCTCGCAAACATCGTGTCGCCGCCGCCATCGGGAGGAACGGTGTGATTATAAAGGATGCTGCCGAGCGGCGGAATCGCCGCGCAGGACTGGTCACTGTGAAAATTCTCGCCGGAAATTTGCGTTGACGTCTCGTTGTAATGAAACTTTCGAACGTGGGGGTTCTCGGTGTTCTTGCTGATGGTCGATTTCCCGACGTGCGCGCCGAGCGGACCGAAATAACGGCCGAGCCGAATCTGGTCGTCAAAGCTGATCTTCTGATCGCGGAAAAAAATCACCTGGTACTGGATGAAGGCCTGATGCAGTTCCTCAACCTGATTGTTCGGCAGCGGCTTCGTCAGATCGATGTTGCCGATCTCCGCGCCGATGTGCGGAGATAGCGGCGCGACCGTGATGGATTCATAGCTCATGACGTTTCTCCATGTTGAGACTTCGCCGGATTGAGCGTCGTCACCTTATTCGATCCTCTGGATCCCGGAGCGCTCGATCACTTCGGTCCATCTCGCGATGTCGTCGCGCACGAATATACCAAACGCTTCCGGACTCGAACTGACGACATCCGTCCCCATCGACTGGATGAGAGCCACATAGTCCTTGTCGGCCGCAATCCTCCGGGTTTCGGAATTCAGGCGATCGATGACCACGCGAGGCGTACCGGCGGGGGCGAACAGCCCGGTCCATGCGCTCACGTCGAAGTCGGGCAGGCCGAACTGGCGAGCGTCGGTATATCGGGCGCCGAAGACGATCGCTCGTTCGTTGTCACGCCGATTGCGCGCATCTGGCCGCTACGCGCCAGCGGCAGAGCGTTCGGAATTGTCTCAAGCATCATCGAAACGCGCCCCGACAGCAAATCCGATACCGCGGCGCCGCCGCCTCGGTAGGGTACGTGAAAGATGTCGATCTTGGCCTTCTCCTTGAAAAGCTCGCCGGCGAGATGCGATACCGATCCGACACCGGCCGACGCAAACGAAAGCTTTCCCGGATTGGGTCGCGCGTAGCCGATCAATTCGCTCAACGTCTGCGCCGGAATCGATGGACTAACGACCAGCAACAGCGGCAGCTTGTGAAGCAATCCCACCGGCACGAGATCGTGCAGCGGATCATATCGCAGGTTCTTGTAGAGCGCCGGCCCGATACCGAGAGCACCGTTGGTTCCGAATAATAGGGTGTAGCCGGTCGGCGTTGCGCGGGCGACCGCCTCGGCTCCGACATGGCCGCCCGCACCGGGCCGATTGTCCACGACCACTTGTTTCCCGAGCCCGCGTGACATGACGTCGGCGACGGCACGAGCGAGGAACATGATGAACCACCCGGCGCGAATATCACGACCATTGTTATCGGTCGCTCCGGATAAGCAAGTCCTTCGGCAACGGCGCCATGCAAAGCGAACAGCATCGCAAAAATCGAGAGCGTCAGTCTGACAAGCGTTACCGACATCGGATCGTTTCCGTCTCGTTGCTTTCAAGATTGATCATGGGTCACTGGCTGCTGAATAGTTCAAAAGCCGCCCAGGGCCGTGGTTATCCGCGCGATCGCCGCGTCCACTTCCGCGCGCGTGATTGAGAGTCCGAAGCCGAAGCGCATCCGATCGCCGCGATGGTCGGCCTGGACGTCGACGCGGCCAAGCGCCGCTTCGATTGCGTCTGCGTGTCGCGTGCGGAAGCTGAGGAAGTTTCCATGGGCAACGCCGTCACCGAACGGCGTGATGAGATCGGCACGCGTAACGCCTGGCAGGCCGAGCGGCTGCAGGCGCGCCAGGAAATGCTCCATAAGCGCGGTCGCGTGCGCGTGCACGTGTTCAACAGTGATGCCGCGCGCGGCCATCCAACCGAGCACCGCGTGCAGCCGGTACATGCCGACGGGATCGAACGTCGCCCCAAAAAAACGCGCGCCGCCCGCCGGATAACCGATCGTCTTGCCGGGAGCCGCCGTCAGTGCACCAAACTCCACAAACCAACCGGTGTCGCGCGGCCGCGCCCCATACCCTGGGGGGCTATGCAGGAAGCACACGCCTTCTCCCGCCATGGCGTACTTGTAGCCGCCCGCCATGTAAAACACCCGACCCGCGACCTTCGACAGGTCAGTCGGACGGGCCATGAACCCGTGATAGCCGTCTATCACGATGATGCTCTCAGCATCTGGTACGGCGGCGGCGATGTCATCGACCTCTCCGCTTGTTCCGCCGTTCGTAAAGAATACCTGAGACAAGAACACGAGGTCATGCCCGCCTTCCGCGGCAGCGTCCTGGAACCGCCCCGGAAGGGTTTCGCACGGTTCCGCCGGCACGTACGCGACCGTCGCCATGCGGTCTTCCTCAAGGCGCGCCACTTGCCGGCGGAAGCTATGGAATTCGGCATCCGTCGTTAAGATGCGGATAGGCCGGTCCGGCGGGAAGCACGACAGGATTCGGCACACGAGTTCGTGGGTATTGGGCGCGAACGCGATGGTGGACGGATCAGGGAGGCTGAGGATCGCGGCAATGCCCTGCTGGAGGGAAGGGATCAATTCGTCGAACACGTACTGCCACTTGTTGCCCGCGAGCCGGGCGGCGTCGATCCAGCAGCGCGTCTGGGCTTCGAATGTAACATCCGGCCAATCGTGATGACTGTGCGCGGCCAAGTTGATGCGCCGTGGATTTGCTGCGCGAAACCGGGAAAAATCGGCGCGAAGATCGAGTACCGCCATGGCATCACAACGTCCGTTTTCGACCACGTCAGCCCGACGCTTTTCATTCGTTGGCGTAGACGAACCCCAGCCGCCGCTTCACCTCCGCGGGCAACGCGGGCAGCGATGAGCGCGGAATGAGGAAGGTCGAGAGTTGGAACAAGTCGCCGAATACGCGATGGCGTTCGGCTGTCGCGGTCAGATAGGCGCGCCCCGATGACCCGCCGGTGCCGATCTTGCGCCCGATCATGCGTTCCACCATCAACGCATGACGGTACCGCCAGAATGTCAGCGTCTCATCGATGTCCATAAGCAGCGAGAGGAGGCGAAAAGCTTGCTGCACCGCCGGCATTTCGCGGTAGACGGTAATGAAAAGAGCCGCCTGCACGGCCTTCGGCGATAGACGCCATGCGCCGGGGTTCGCGTCCGGTTCGAAGACGGCGGCAAAGGCCTCAAGAGCCTTGTCGAGGGCGCTTGCGTCCCCGGCGCGGCGCTCGACCGGGAGCGCAGCGTCGGCCCGTACCGTCGCTATGTCGGCCGCGAGATGCTTCACCACCGCCGCGCGATATGCGACGCGGAACAACTCCCCACCCCAATCAAGAAAGGGAGTGCGCGCGAGCCACGCATCGAGGAGGGCGTGGATCGTCGGACGGGCGCGCGTCGCCGCAAGTTTTTGCCGGTCGGCAATCGAAAGGCGCTCGTCGACCGCCTTGGCGTCAAGGGCAACACGCGTACCCTCCGCCAGTCCGAGGCGCGTCTCGATCAGGCGGAACTGAAGCGACTGAAAGCCGGATGCCGGAATGAGGTAGTCGCGAAAATCGAGGAAATCCGCCGGCGTCATGGTCTCAAGGACGTCGAGTTGCGCGACCAGAAGCTTCAGTATTTCGAGGATACGCGCCAGCGAGTGCACGATGCGCGCCATTGCTTCGTCGTCCACCGGATTGGTCGAAAAGTCCCGCTCGATGCGGTCCAGTTCGTGCAGAACCTGCTTGAACCACAGTTCGTAGGCTTGGTGGACAACAATGAACAGCATCTCGTCGTGTACAGGCGTCCCGTGCTTCGCGCTCTCGGGTTCCTGCGCGGAAAGCAGCCGGTCGATCTGCAAATAATCGCCGTAATATACCGGTGCGCGCGTCATGGAGCACATCGCCGAATTGCTGTCGATCACCCGTTGGTGCGCAACATGGGATTATTGCCCAACATCAAGTTTCGCCGAAATGATGGTCGGGTGTCGAGTGGGGGCGCGTATCTTTGGCAAAGTCCGTCTACTTGACGTGGCCGCCTTCCCCTAGGCCTTTGCGGAAGGCCGCCAATAGGATTTCGCCCGCCTTGGGGGGAAAAGCTGAAAAGGTCCGCCTCCGGGGTGTCACGCGATGAACCGCCGCTGCGCTCCCCATTGCTGTGGCGGCGTCACGCACTTAAATGCCTGATCCAAGCACCGGATTGTCAATTCCGAGGAGCAGCGCGATGCCGTTGGTTCGTATCGATCTCATGCGTGGCAAGTCCGCCGAATATCGGAAGACGCTGGGCGAAATCGTCTATAAGGCAATGGCCGAAGTGTTCAACGTGCCGAACGACGATAAATTCCAGGTCATCACCGAACACGCGCCTGAAGAGCTGAATATATCGGCGAGTTATCTCGGCTATCATCACAGCGATGACATTATTCTCATCCAAATCACGCTGAATTCCGGCCGGTCGATCGAGTTCAAAAAGGCGTTCTACAAGCGCGTCGCCGACGACCTTCACGCACAATTGAAAGCGCGGCCCGACGACGTGATCATCAACCTGGTCGAGGTGGCGAAGGAGAACTGGTCGTTCGGGGGCGGGATCGCTCAGTACGCGACCTGAGCCTCTGACATCTTGCCGATCATGCGCCGGACCTTGGCGATAAGGTCGCCGGAAGTCGCTGCCACTTGCGCGGCAGCCCGATGCAGCGCTACCGCGAGCCCGCGGCGAGACGCTCGGCGAACAGCGCGATCGTCTTGGCATAGACGCGCGCCTTGTTCCACTCCAGCAGCACGTTGAAGTTTGCCGACCCTTCGCCCCACGGCTCCCCGCGCTGCCAACCTTTGCTCCTGAGGTAATTCGCCGTGGACGCGAGCGCGTCGGGAACACTGTGAATGAGATCGCGCTTGCCGTTGCCGTCGAAATCCACCGCGAACTGCAGATAGGACGATGGCAGGAACTGCGTCTGCCCGATCTCGCCGGCCCAGTCACCGCGCAATTCGCCCGGCGTCATGTCGCCGCGATCGATGATGCGAAGCACGTCCAGAAGCTCTGCGCGAAACTTGTCCGGGCGCCGACAGTCCTGGGCGAGCGTCGCAACCGATCGGATGATGGAGAATTGGCCCTGGTTGACCCCGTAGTCGGTTTCCAGGCCCCAGATGGCGGTCAGCACCGGCCCCGGGACGCCGAACTGGCGTTCGATCCGGGAGAAGGTTGCGGCATGCTGCGCCAGCAGCGCCGGACCTTTGCGCATGCGGTCGGCCGAGATCATGCGCCCGGAAAACTGCTCGAAGGTCTGGCTGAAAACATGCTGGCTGCGATCGCGCGACAGCACCGCCGGATCAGCCGCGACCCCGTCCAGGGCCGCCGTGATGGTCCGCTGCGAAACGCCCTGGCTTGCCGCCTCGCGCTTGAAGTCCGATAGCCACGCGTTGAAGTCGCCGCCGCACGGCGCGGCGCGCGCCGGACCGCAGCACGCGAGGCAGATCAGCGCGAGCCCGATGAAGCGGAGCGGGGTTCGGATGAAGCGCAGGACGGGCATCGCAGTCATCCTACTCACGGAGCGTTTGTCATTCCAGCCGCGGACTCCGTCGGGCGCGGATGCTCCGCAATATCGAGCGCCAGCCTTGCCCCGACGACGACGAGCACCGCTGCAAGGACATACCGCAGGAGCAGATCCGGAACCCGTGAGGCGATCGAGCTGCCGACGAATATCCCAGGGAAAGACCCCACCAGCAGCGACAGCAGCGTGTGCAGATCGATCGAACCCATGGCGCCGTGGCCAAGTCCGGCAACGAGCGTCAGCGGCACCGCATGCGCGATGTCGGAACCGACGATCCGCACCGTCGAAACGCGAGGGTAAAGCAGCACGAGGGCGGCGACGCCGATTGCGCCGGCGCCGACCGACGAGAAAGTCACCAGGAATCCCAGCGCCGCGCCGGTGGCGACGGTCAGTGCCGCAATCGAGCGGTCATCGAACTTGCCGAGGCGCTCGGCGTACAACGCCGAAATCCGGTTGCGGGCGATCAGGACGCCGGCCGTCAGCAGCAGCGCCGCGGCAAGTATAGCCGTGATGACGCGGTGGGCGCCGCCCGCGCTCATGTTCAGCCAGGACAGGACCGCGAGAGCGATCACCGTCGCCGGTATGCTGCCGGTCGCGAGCCGCCGCACGATGCGCCACTCGATGGTCCGGTTGAAGCCATGCACGAGGCTGCCGACGCTCTTGGTGGCCGCCGCAAACAGAAGATCCGTGCCCACGGCGGTGGCCGGCGAGACGCCGAACAACACGATCAGAATGGGCGTCATCAGCGATCCGCCACCGACGCCGGTCACACCGACCAGCGCGCCGACCAGAAAGCCGGCGACGGCGAATTGAGGATCGATCGGCAGCCAAGGCATACCGCTATTCCGTTCCTCATCCGGCGGTGCAAACCGCTCGGATATGGGTACGCGCACCAGCCAGGTTGCAACCCCTATTTGGCAAGCATAAGGCGCGGATCGCGCTCCGGATAGTGGGCGGCAAGCGCCGCGGAACTGCGACATTATCAGTCGCGGTCAGCGCTGCGGCTCGGCGTCGGTCGGTGCGCGTGGAGACCATCGAGGTTGGTGTGGTATTGTCATACTCCGGAGAGAACGCCGATCGATAATCAGATCGACAAGGCGTTCGATCTCCAAGTGAAGGTTCGCAGCTGACGACGCCGCGTCCTCTACCTCCCCGGACGGGCCGGCGGCAGGTCGTTGGCCCGCACGCAAACGAAGCCGAACGTCCCACGGTCGAGACCGATGGCCTTGGCTTCGTTGGCGCCGGCTTCGCAGCTCTCCAGGGTGTGAAAGCTTCCGATGCGCAACGGCTGATTAATCGGGCCATTGCCGCCGCCGAGAACCACCATGACCAACAAGTAGACCATGCGTCCACCGATCGACCCGCGCTCACGGTAAGCGCTGCAAAGGTTCGTTGGTTTCCCTGACCGCATCCAGGTCAGAACCCATTCAATTTATCACCGCGCGGGCTTCGATGCGAGCATTCCCGCAGTCATCGTGTGGTGACGGCCGGCATGGTCCAAAGGCGATCGTCCGTCAGGGCTGCGGACGGGTTGACGTTGTCTTCGGAAACCGCACCGTAATCCGACCTCGTCGAATTCCGGAATCGGACAGCACCTGATACGGCGCGCAGTACCCGCGCGGCCCGCAGAGCGAGTAACCGTACAGACCCGGACGGATATAGGTGAAGTCGGAAGGCCCATAATAATGGGTATAGTCGCAATGGGGATAGCACTCCGATGCCGAAGCGCTTGGCATTCCCGAGGCGATCAAAGCAAAGAAAAAAACCGGGCACGATGCAGCGGATATTTTCAGCATTCCGCGACGTTACGATAGTAACCGATGGATTACAAACATCGCGTTCGACGGCCGGCGTCCAGGGCCTCGGTCAATCGCCGCGCGCCGCCAGCGCCCGGCGCGCGCGGCTGACTTCGTCGGCGGTCACTGACGCCGCCGCGTTGCCCCATGCGTGACGAATGTAGGTGGTGACGGCCGCAACCTGGTCGTCGGTCATCAGCCAGCCGAATGCCGGCATGGCAGGCCCGGTCGGCTCCCCATCGGTTGCCACGCTCCGGGTGCCGCGCAGCACGACGCGGATGAGCGACGTCGGTTCGACCGACTGGACCGAGGGCGAGCCGGCGAGCGCGGGAAACAAACCGTCAATACCGGTTCCTTTCGGAGTATGACAGGCGGAGCATACGTCCGCGTAGATGGCAGCCCCGATGCTCATGGCGACCTCGCCCGGCGCGGGCGGCATCTCGCGGGTCTGGCCCGGCTGATCCTTCAAATAGACTGCGACCGCGCGAAGATCGGCCTCGGTCAGCTTGGAGCTCGATCGGGCGACTTCCTCGGCCATGGGGCCGGCCGCCGCCGCAGTACGATTGTGTCCGGTTTTCAGATAGGCGACGATGTCCTCGATCGACCAGCTCCCGAGGCCGACGTGATCGTCGTTAGTGATGTTGGGCGCGAACCAGCCCTGCAGAACGTAACCCTGCAGTTTGCGTTTGGTCTCGTCGCCGCCGAGCGTGGTCTTGGGGGTGTGGCACAACCCGCAATGCATCAGGCCTTCGGCCAGATACGCGCCCCGGTTCCATTCCGGGCTCTTGCCAACGACCGGTTCGAACGTCCCCGGCGAGAAATACAGCGCATTCCACGCCTCCATCCCGGTGCGCACGTCGAACGGGAACGGGAGTTGGTTGGCTCGAACCGCATTGCGTACCGCCGGAATCGTCCTGAGGTAGGCGCGGATCGCCAGTGCGTCCTCGCGCGTCACCTTTGTATAGTAGGTGTACGGCATCGCCGGGTAGAGGTGATTCCCATCCGCGCGCATACCCTTCGCCATCGCATTCAGGAATGCTTCGTCGCTCCATGCGCCGATGCCGGTCTCAAGGTCCGGGGTGATGTTCGGCGATACGATGGTGCCGAACGGCGTCTCGATCGGGCGCCCGCCGGCGTAACGCTGGTCGTTGCCCGTGACGGTGTGACAAGCCGCGCAATCGCCCGCGATGGCGAGATAGCGGCCACGTTCGATCTGGCCGAATTCCTGGGGGTCGACGGCTCCCGCGGAGGCGCACGCGGACAAGCCGATCACCAGGGTCCAGAGTGCCGTCTTCATGATCGCACCTCTCCGGATCAGGTTTGGACCAGCGGGCCCGGGTTCTTGAGGTATTGCGAGCGGATCGCCGCCGCTGACCAATAGGCCAGCGCCGCCACCGTGTCGGTCGGATTGTAGCCGGCGTTCTGTGGAAACGCGGTGGCGCCCTGCACGAACAGGTTCGGCACGTCCCAGCTCTGCAGATATCGATTGAGCGCGCTGGTGTTTGGGCTTGTCCCCATGATGGCGCCGCCGCACAGATGGGAGGTCTGGTACTTGGTGATGTCGTAAGGACCCTTGCGCGGCTGCTTCACTACCTGTTTGGCGCCCATCCGCTCGATGATCTCGGCATAACGATCGGTCAGGTAGGCACTCATCTTGAGCTCGTTGTCGTGCAGATCCATGGTCATGCGCAGAAGCGGTCGGCCGAAGCGATCCTTGTAGAGCGGGTCGAGGTCGAGATAATTGGTGCGGTAGCTGTAACAGGAGGCGTGCACGCCGGAGCCGGACGACACAGTGCTGAGATAATTATCGCGCAGCGCCTGCTTCCATTTGGCACCCCACGCCGGCGTGCCCGGCGGCAGCGGAGACGTTTCGATCGGGCGGCCGTTGGACTGGACCTGGCCCAAATAGCCGCCGCCGACGAATCCCAAGGGGCCATGGTCGAAGTTGTCGCCGTTGAACTCGTCAACGCACATCCCGATCGAGCCTGACGCGATGAACGGGTTGAAAATGAACTTATCCTTGTCGAAGAAGCCGATCGCGCTCGAAACGGTCTGATGGGAGTAATTGCGGCCGATCTGCCCTTCACCGGTGTTCACGTCGTAAGGTTTGCCGATGCCCGACAGCAGCAGAAGCTGGACGTTGAAAAGTTGGAATGCGCACAGCAAAACGAGCTCCGCCGGCTGCTCCCACTCGTCGCCGGAACTGTCCACGTAGGTGACGCCGGTGGCGCGATGCCCGGACTTGTCGAGATTGATGCGCGTCACCTCGCACTCGGTGCGCGCCTCGAAGTTCGGCTTGCGCACCAGCACCGGAAGGATCGTGGTCTGCGGGCTTGCCTTCGAGTAGTTGGCGCAGCCGAACCATTCGCAAAAGCCGCAATAAGTGCAGGGGCCAAGCTTCACCCCGAGCGGATTGGTATAGGCCTGCGAAAGGTTGCCTGACGGTTGCGGGAACGGCTTGTAGCCCATCTCCCGCGCGGCTTTGGCGAATAGCGTGTGGCTGAAGGGTTGCTTTTGCGCCGGCGTCGGATAGGCGCGCGACCGCGCGCCCTCGAACGGATTGCCGCCCTCCTGTATGGCGCCTTTGACATTCCCGGCGGTTCCCGACGCCCCGCACAAATATTCGAACCGGTCGTAATGCGGTTCGAGATCCTCGTAGGTGATGCCCCAGTCCTGGATCGTCATGTCCTCGGGCAGGAACTTGGCGCCGTACCGCTGGGTGAGATGCGACTGGAGCACGAAATCGCTCGGCAGGAAGCGCCAGATTTCTCCATTCCAGTGGAGGCCGCCTCCACCGACGCCGTTACCGAGCATGAAGGCGCCCCACGACCGCACCGGAAGCGCCATCTGATCGGACTTATTGCGAAACGTCAGGGAGGTCTGCGCCGGGCGCAGGAACAATTCATGACGCAAGCGGTAGCGCAGTTCGTCGGGCGAATAGGCGGGTGAAAAATCCGACGCAGTATCCCGCCACGGGCCACGCTCGATGGCGACGATATCGAGGCCCTCCTCTGCCAGCTCGTGGGCCAGGATAGAGCCGGTCCAGCCCAAGCCGACGATCACCACATCCTTCGGCGGTAATTTTCTTGCCATGCCGCCTCCTGTCCCGACGAGCGCCAAAGCCTCCGGCGTTCGGCGGAGGTTATTTCGTCCAGTTCGGGTGCTGGGTGATTCCAACCGGCGGCAGCGGGTAGCGCTCGTTGTGCCGATCGACCCACTCCCGGTAATCGTAGCGCGCCCCCGGGAACCCGATCATCTTCCACGCCGCCATGTTTTTGTTGCCGCCATAGATCGGATCGGCGAGGAAACCCTGCTGCGTGTCCTTGAGAAGAAGATCGAAGAAGCCCTGGGTGCCTTCGATCTTGAGCGAACCGTCTTCAAGTCCGGTAATGATCTCGTCCTTACGCGCATCGGGAAGCTGCGCGAACGAGGCCCCGCCAAACGCCGAGCGACAATGCCTGTCGAGGCCCGACAGTGCCTGCCGATAATGCTGCGCCGGCGTCACCGGCGATTGCGGGCCCTGCTCGCGGGTGCCATCGTGAAACGGCCCGCTCACGTAGAGGCCATCAAAGTTGCCGTAGGGCCCGGCGAGTTGACGATCAATGAAGACGGCGCACCCGACGTCTTTTCCGCCAGGGGTTTCCGGATCGGGCGGAATGAGCCGATCGACCAGGGCTTCGACGGCAGCCCCTTCCTCCGCGGTGAAATAATGCCAACCGCCGGGTTCCGCGGCAGGAGGGGGATTGGCGTAGCCCGGAATGAACGGAAGATCGCCTTTTATCGTAGCACCGCGGGTCGCCACCGGGGCGAACAGCAGCACCAACGCGGTCGTGGTCAAAAGTTTGCGCCGACTGACACGGGACACCGGTCGTCTCCATAAAAAGACGATGACGAAAACCGCAACACCGCTCGCATCAAAACGATTAAACGGGATTAGTGACGCAAAGACGAACCGAGACGGGTCCAGCTCCGTTAGAATAATCTTAGACGGGTTTGGTTCCATTGTCCCGGGTGCGGGGCGTGTCAGCTTCGGCGTGCAGGATTTTGCTCTGTTGCTCCAAGCCGCGCCTGTGTGGTTGATGATGCCGAGCCGGGCCAAGCCACGGCCCGATAAGGCGAATTCCGCCATGTTTCAATGCCGTGACACCGAAAGCGATCGATGAAAATTTCCGCTAAAATCGTATTGTTGGGCGATATCGGGGCGACCAATGCCAGATTTGCGATGCTGGCAAACGGCTTGGTCGGGCCTGTCACCTGGATCGAGGTCGCGCGGTATCCCCAGTTTCACGACGCCGTCTACGATTTGCTGCAAGCGCAATTTCGCGGCGCCGAGATTTCCGGCGCCCTGCTTGCCGTTGCGGGACCGGTGGAGGACGAGCGTGCCAGCTTTACCAACTGTCCCTGGACGATCGACGGGCGAGAATTGGGCGACCGTTTGGGTTTCAAAACCGTTCGCATCATCAACGATTTCGAGGCGACAGCACGATCCTTGCCGCATCTGGCGGGACCGGATTTGCGCTCGCTAGGCGGCGGACAAGCGGTCCCCGGCTACCCGATGGCGGTGCTGGGTCCGGGCTCGGGTCTCGGCGTCGCCGGCCTGGTTGCGGATGGTGCGCGCCACATCGTCATCGCCAGCGAAGGCGGCCATGCGACCATGGCGGCGACCTCGCGCCGCGAAGACGCCGTTCTCGATTATCTGCGTCAACAGTTCGGTCACGTTTCGGCGGAACGCGTGCTCTCGGGGCCGGGCCTTGAAAACCTTTATGGAGCCATCGCGGCGCTCGATGGGACCGACGCGCCGCCGCGCGACGCGGCCGCCATCACCAAAGCGGCGCTGCAGGGGACCTGTGCAGTATCGCGCGCGGCGCTCGATATGTTCTGCGCCATGTTAGGGACGGTCGCCGGAAACGTGGCGCTCACCTACGGCGCCAGGGGCGGGGTCTACGTTGCCGGCGGGATCGCGCCGCGCATTCTCGATTATCTCGCCGCCTCCGCGTTCCGCCAGCGCTTCGAGCAGAAGGGGCGCTTCCGTGCGTATCTCGAGGCGATCCCATCCCACGTGATCGTCCATCCCGAGGCCACGTTCCTCGGATTGAAGTCGCTGGCTGCATCGGAAGCGCTATCCGATCAGGCTTGAAGCGATAGCGCTAAAGCGGGTCTCCGAATTTTCGACGGACCGCCTCGATGTCGGCGAGCGTCGGCAAGCCCGCCTCGTTTCCGAGGCGCTGAATTTTGTATGCCGCGGCGGCCCGGGCGAAACGAAAATGATTGTCCCAGCCCTTGCCGGGATTTTCCAGGTAGGAGTGCACATAGGCGCCGTGAAAAACGTCGCCCGCGCCGCTGGTATCGAGAATGAGTTCCGGCGGCACCCGGAGCGCCGCGATCGAGCGAACGGTGCCGGTCTCGTCATACCACAGACAACCCCGCTCTCCCGACGTGACACCACCGATGCGACAGCCCCGCGCCTTCAGGTAGTCGAGCATCTCGCCAGGCGTAAGATGCATCTGCTCGCACAGCCGTTCGGCCACTACGGCCACATCGATGAAGCCCAGCAGCTCGTGCGTATTAGACCGCAGCCCGCCGCCATCAATGGAGGTCAGGATTCCGGCGGCTCGGCAGCGCCTTGCATAATACAGGGCGGCATCAGGCTGATGGCCGTCGACATGAAGGGCGCGGCAGCCGGCGAGATCGAGGAGCGGAAACGCGCTGAGATAGCCGTCGTCCCGGCAGCGCACGATGGCGCGCTTGCCGTCGTTCGGCATGATGAACGACAATGACGACGTCGCGACGTTTCGCGGGTGGACCGGGATGGCGTATTTTGCCGCCATGTCCAAGAACATGCGGCCGAGCCAGTCATCCGCCAGCGACGTCATGAGATCGGGGACGATCGCAAGCTTCGCGCAGCAGAACGCTGCCGTCACCGCATTGCCGCCGAAAGAGACGGCGTAGGCTGACGCCACGTGTTTCTCGTCGCCGGTCGGCAGCCGATCGGTGAGGAACGTGACGTCGATATAAGTCTGTCCGATGAACAGCGCCTGCATAAGGGCCGGCTCATTTTGGTTTGGAGCGCACTACCTGCGTTGGCGAACCCCGCAACCCAAACTGAACAACGCGCCTTTGTACCGCCGGGTTCCTCGCGCGGATAGTCGAACGTGCCGGACAATAGCGTGTGCCCGGCGCGGCTTTTGTTACAAGCAACGCCACCCGCAAAAAAAGACCCCGCGAACGTGCGGGGTCTCGAAAGGTATAACGCGCGAGGATTATATTTATATAACGTGCGTGAGCATGAGTGCCACGACCACCACCAGCGGTACGCCGAGAAACCACAGGAGAATTGGCATTTGTGCCTCCAATATCTGTTAAGGGGGTCCGAATTCTTGCCGTCAAGACTTAGTGAGTGGAAAACGCCTGTCCCCCGCTCGGGTTCCACCTGATCGTCGGAGAATATCAATCGTCGGACGCGCGGGTGAGGATGATCGGGCCTGCAATCGGTAGCAATTCGAATAGCCGTTTGCGTCAGTTTCTTGGCCGCAGCCGAAACGGCGCAGGATGATCGGGCTGGGTCGTGACTACGGCTCTCGGAATGACCGGGACATCGTCGGCGAGCGTGAGGCTGAAGCGGTGAACCAGCATGGCCAGCACCAGGCCCGCCTCGGTCAACGCAAACTGCGCGCCGACACACACACGCGGGCCGGCGCCGAACGGCATGTAGGCGAAGCGGTGTGCCGCCGGGTCCCGGCCGACAAAACGTGATGGATTGAACGTGTCGGGATCCTTCCACAGCCCAACATGGCGGTGGAGAACCCAAGGCGAGATCATGACCACATCACCGCCCGAAACCGCGACGGGACCGACCCGGTCCGCCGCGATCGCCCTGCGCGCGATGGCGAACGCCGGCGGGTAAAGCCGCAGCGCCTCGCTTATGACGGCGCGCGTATAAGGGAGTTTCGGCAGCACGTCGCCGGGCGGATCGTTTTCAAAGTCGATTGATCGAACCTCCTGCGCCAACCTCTCCTGTTCGGCCGGGGCCGATGCGAGCAGATACATCGACCAGAACAGCGTCAGCGCCGTGGTCTCGTGGCCGGCAACGATCATTGTGGCAACCTGATCGCGCAATTGAGCCCGCGTGAAAACCGCTCCGGTCTCCGGGTCGCGCGCGGCAAGCAGCAGATCGAACAGATCCCGCGGTTTCTCGCTTGGCGGTGCTTGCAGCCGCGCCTCGATGATCTCGTCCATGAGGGCGATCCACCGCTTCCGGAATCGCCGCCGCGCGAGATCACGCAAGGTCGGAATCCGGGCAGGCAGAATGAGGTCGAGGACCGATGGCCTGCCCAGGCGCACCGCGAAGTCGGCGATCAACCTGCGCAGAGCCGCCCCATGCTGCTGCATCTCCAGCGAGAACATGGAGCGCGACGCGATTTCCAGAGCGAGTAATTGCATCGCGGCGAGCAGATTTACCGGCTCACCGTCCGCTGCGGCAAGGCGCGCGATCGCCTCGTTCGCGGTGCTCACCACATGCCGCGCGAGCATCGGAATGCTGCGCGGCGCCAGTGCGGGCGCGATGATGCGGCGCTGATGCCGCCATTGCTCGCCTTCGCTGAGAATGAGGCCCTCGCCGACGATTGGACCGAGGATTTGGATGGCCGCCACCGTGCGGCGGTAGTTCGCGGCATTTTCCACCAGCACGCGATGGATCGCCTCTTCGGAATTGATCAGGAACCGGCGTCGGCCGAATAAAGTGCCCGGCAGGATGTCTTGCCGGTAAGCCTCCTGGGGCCAAATCTCCAGCCCGTTGGTGCCGGCGGCGACGAAGAACCGATACCAGCCGGGGTCACGCTCCGGAATGCGCGGTCGGGGCGGCGTGAAGAGTTGCGGCTCGTGTATGTTCATGGCTGACGCCAATGTGACCAGCGATCCGTGGCAATCCGATGGCCGAGAAGCCGCGACCGCGTCTCACAAATTGGTGCCGGGCTCCTCCGGGCTGCCGACGGCGTGCGTGCCGGTCCGATAAAAGCGGTCGAGCGTGGCCTGGGAGCGCTCCATGATGGGACGAAGCGATCGCATATGCTTGGCCGCCGTCCGCGCCTGGCGCAGCACCTCGCGTTCGACCGCCTCAAAATCGATTCCGACCACGCGGCCGTCGCGAACGATCTGCCGGCCGTCGACGTAGACATGGCGCACGTAACGGTTCGCCGCCCGGGTAAGGAGGACGTCGAGGTCCTCCGCCATGCCTTCGATGAGATCGTACGACATGGCGTCGAGATCGAGCACGACGAAGTCCGCCGGCATCCCGGGCGCGACGGCGCCAAACTGGTCGCTGTTGGTCACGGCATGAAACCCGTCCTTGTGAGCCGCGGTGAACAGCCGATCCGGGGTCAGCGGCGCCGGGCTCTGATGCAGGGATTGCAGCCAATGGGTGATGCGCAATTCGCGAAACGCATCGTCGTCGTCATCGAACGATGCTGAATTGATGCCGAAGCCGAAACGCATGCCGGCACGCAGATAATCGGCAACCGGCGCGATGCCGGACCGCAGGCGCAGGTTCGAACTGGTGTTGACGACGATCGAAGAGCCCCGTTCGGCGAACAGCTCGCAGTCCTGCGGGCTCAGCCACACACCATGAGCGCCGGAGAACCGCGGCGACAACAGGCCGAGATCATCGAGATGCCGGATCAGGCCGCCGCGATACTTCGCGTCACCCCATTGCCGCTGCGTCTCGGTCTCGAGGAGGTGGGTGTGAACGCGGCGACCGCTCCGCGCGGATTCCGCCGCCGTCTCGGTGAGCAACGCATCGCTGCAGGCGATCGGGCTGTTCGGCCCGAGCTGGACACTGATGGTCGGTCCTTCGATCCGGCCCGCAATGTCGCGCACCAGCGCCATATACTCGGCCGGGCTCGGATACGGATAGAGCCAGGTCTTGCGAATGGCTTCGCGGTCGCCGGGATCGTGCAGGGCGACCATCGCGTCGTCGTCGTGGTAGCCAATGGTACGCACATCGCGCAGCGGCACCACGAAGGCGAGGCGTATCCCCACATCCCGGGCGGCGCGCGCCACCGCCTCGGCATCGGAGGCGAGCCGGTCGACGAGGATCGAGGAATGAACATGCATGACCGCGCCGACGCCGGCCCGCGCAAGCCGAGCGAACGCCAGGGCGGCGTTGAGATAGGGGTCGATCGGCGGGTGGGCATAGAGCGCGACCCGCCACAGCTCAAGCTGCTGGTCGCGCGCCCCGAACGCGACATGGTGCAGCCCGCGTCCGTGATCGTGTGCGTTGACCAACGCCGGGAGCGCGACCAGGCCGCTGTTCGCGCCGGAATCTTCCCGGCGTCCGGTATCGGTTACGCCGGTGATGCGCCCATCCCGCCACGTGATGGTTGCGCCGTGTCGACTGGGCGCTTTGCCGGGTTCGGCGAACAGGGTGCCGACCTTGAGTTCGTTTGCGGTCATGGACTCCGGTCCTTTCCGGTTACGCGAAATAGGCGCGCGCGATTTCGTTGAGGTCGAGCCCGTCGCTGACGCTGCCCTCCCAGACCTTGCGGCCGGCCGCGAGCACGATGGCGCGCTCGGCGAGCGCCTGCGCCAGTTCGAGGTTCTGCTCGACCAGCAATACGGCGACGCCGCTCGCCCGGATGCTGTTGATGACCGGGACGAGGTCGCGCAGCACGCCCGCCGCGAGGCCGGCGGACGGTTCGTCGAGCAGCAAGGCCCGCGGTCGCGAGATCAACGCGCGAGCGACCGCGAGCATCTGTTGTTCGCCGCCCGAGAGCGAGCCGGCAAGCTGACGGCAACGCGCCGCCAGCACCGGGAAAACCTCGTAGACCTCGTCAAGCGACATCGGCTTACGTCCGCGCGCAGCGGCGGAGCCCGCAAGCAGCGTCTCCTCGACCGAAAACCTCGGAAACAACTCGCGCCACTGCGGCACCAGGGTCAACCCGCGACGCACGATGTCGCTCGTCGATCTCCCGGTCAGCATCGCGCCCTCGAACATGACGCGGCCGCTCGCTGACGGAATGAGGCCCACGATCGCCTCGACGGCTGACGTCTTGCCGGCCCCGTTGGGTCCGAGCAGCGCAAACGCTCCGCCCTGCGGCAAGGTGAAACTGAGATCATGGACCGCGACGATCGGCCCATAGGCGACGCGCAATCCCTGGACCTCGAGCGTCATGGCTGCCCTTCGCCGAAATAGACGCGCCGCACTTCGGCAGACCCAACCACGTCCGATGGTTTGCCTTCCGCAATGATCTTTCCCTGCGCCATGGCGGCAAGGCGGTCGCATACGCCGGTCAGGAAGCCGATGTTGTGCTCCACGATCAACATGGTGATGCCGAGTTCGCGGTTGATCGATTGCAGCAGCGTCGAGAGTTGCGCGGCCTCGTCGTGGCTGACGCCGGAAACCGGCTCATCGAGCAGGATCAGGCGCGGCAGTGAGACGATCGCACGAGCCACCTCCAGCCGCCGCTGGCTTCCGAGTGACAGCGCTCCAGCCCGCACATCGCCATGGGCACCAAGCCCCACGGCTTCGAGCGCCGCCTCGGCCTCGGCCGTTTCCTTGCGGCTGACGGGACCCGCCACGGCGCCATCGAAACTGCGGCGCAGCACCGCGCTCATGGTGTTGCGACCCAAACCGATCAACACATTGTCGCGGCAGCTCAGCGTCGGGAAGGTCGCGACCTGCTGGAACGTGCGGGAAATCCCGAGCACGATCCGGCGATGAACCGGGGCGGCAAGCAACGGCTCGCCGAACACCGCGACGCGCCCCTCGGTCGGCGTCACGAAACCAGACACCGCATTGAAGAGCGTCGTCTTGCCGGCGCCGTTCGGCCCCATCAGGCCGTAAATCGTGCCGGGGGGAATTTCGAGCGAGACGCCGGCGACGGCGCGCACCGCGTCATAGGCAACCGAAAGTCCCTCGACGGAGAGCGCCGGCCCGCTCCGGTCTGGCGCTCGCCGGTGGCCGAGCCGGAGCCCGGGTGACGCCACGGCGGCAATAGGGCGCGGCGCTATCCTCTGCCACCGCGCCGCCCCGTGCCGGAAAAGGCCAACGATCCCTTCAGGCATGAAGATGACGACCGCAAGCACGAGCGCGGCCATTACCAGATCCGTGTAGTCGGCGATCGGTCGCAGCACTTCCGGCAACAAGTGAATGATGGCGCCGCCGATCAGGCCGCCCCACAGCGATCCGACGCCACCGATGATGGGGCCGGCGAGAGCAAAGATCGAGGCCATGATGCCGAAACTGTCGGGATCGATGATGCGCAGTCCGGGAGCGCTGAGCGCGCCCGCGAAGGCGAGCACGGCGGAGCTGATCACGAAGCTCACCACAAGGTGCCGCTCGATCGAGATGCCGTACGCGCGAGCGGCAATCTCGTTAGCGGCGAGCGCCCGTAGATTCATTCCGAGTGCGCCGCGCAGCAGCGCCGCGAGGACCGGCAGGACCAGCATCACGGCGGCGGCGGCGAAAACCACGAAGGCAAGATCGCTTCCGAGCGCGAATTCCGAAGACGCTCGGCACCGGCACGTTCATGCCTTGCGCGCCGCCGGTGAGGCCGGTCCACTCCCGCATGACGATAATGACGGTGGCCTGGAACACCAGCGTCACCATCGCAAGATTGTGGCTGCGGAAACGCACGCACGGAACGCCGAGAATGAATCCGGCGCCGGCGCCGATCACGAGCGCCGCCGCGAGCGCCGCCGGATAGGGCCAGCCCCACGTCGTCGCCAGCAGTGTCGTGCCGTAGGCGCCAAGCCCCATCATGGCGCCAGTGGCAAGCGTGATGCAGCGCGCGAAGCCGACCAGCAGGATGAGGCCGATCCCGACCAGCATCGCCGCCATCGTCATGGCGAGGATGAATTTCCAGTATTGGCCGACCGCGAGGCTCGCTAGCAGCACAGCGCCGATGGCGGCGCTTGGCATGAGGACCCCGGTCACCGCGCGCAAGCGGCCGTCAGACACGACGAATCTTTCGTTCCGGGAACAGCCCGTCGGGCCGCCACAGCAGCACAGCGAACAGAAGCAGGAAACTCACGGCACTCTTGGCGGCGCTGGAAACGTAAGTGGCGGCGAGCGTCTCGGCGAGCCCGAGAACGAGGCCGCCCACGAGCGCGCCGCCAAGCGAATCGAACCCGCCGATCGCCGCAGCGACGAACGCGGCCGTCACCGTCGAAACCGCGAGCTCCGGCGAGACCCCGGTGCTCGGCGCCGTGAACACACCGGCAAGCCCGGCCAGTACGCCGCCGAAGAACCACGCCAGCGCATAGACGCCGTCCACCGAATAGCCGCACAGCTGAGCGCCACGCATGTTCGCCGCCATTGCCCGCATGCTGCGGCCGGTCCGCGCGTAACGAAACAGCAGAAAGCCGGACAGTCCGCACAGCAGCGCGCCGAGCGATACCCAGATCTGCTCCCGGGTGATCACGATGTCGCCTATGAATATGGGGGCGTTCGCGACCGCGCTCGGGACGGCGAGGATCTCGGTGTTGTAGGCAAGCCGATAGGATTCCGAGAGCACGATGCCGAGGAAGATGGTGGCGACCAGCACCGCAAAGAGATCGGCCTTGCGCAAGGTCTTCAGCAGCGTGATTTCGAGCAGGGCGGCAAATGCGCCGATCGCCAGCGGCACCAGCACATAGGCGAGCCAATACGGCAGCTCGTAATACACCACCACCAGATAGGCGCCGAACGCACCCAGCATGACGAGCCCGCCATGGGCGAAGTTGACGATGCGGGTCGCCTTGTGGATGGCAACGAGCCCGATGGCGGCAAGCGCGTAGATGGCACCGAACTTGATGCCGCCGACGGCGCTCATCATCAGTTCCGACATGCGCTCACCGGTCGTGCGGGCGCGATGCGCCAGGCCCATAAACGGCCGCGACGCGCATGCCGGAGCGGATTCCGGTCACGTTAAATCATTTTTGTGAGTCACGGCCGGGCTCGTCCAGGCCATCCACGTCTCTCTTGCTGAACGGCGGCAAGAAAAAGGCGTGCATGCCCGCGACAAGCACGGGCATGACGGTGGAAAGGTGATTTGATCGAATCGGAACATGATCTAATTCGACCCCAGAACCTGCCAGATGCCGTCCTTGATGACCGCGTCGCCCATTTTCTTATTGCCCTGGTGGTCGGTGGGCGTGAAACTTTCCGGAAAAATCACGTCGGCGCCGCCGAGCTTCGAGGGCCTTGCGTCCTTGAGGTTGCTCCAGGCGTCGATCAGCCGGTCCCATGTCAGATCGCTGCCGGCGGCCTGCAACGCCTCGGCGAGCACGTACATATCGCCGTAGCCGATCATGTCGTAGACGTTGGGCCGGCCCTGGGGCGGCCTGCCGAATTTCGCCATCCATTCGGCGAGCACTTTCTCCATCGGGGCTGCGGGCTGCTTCGTATAATATGGAGAGTTGGAGGCGCCGATGACGAACTTGGCATTCTCCGGGCCGACGATCGGAATGATAGCGTCGTTGATGGCCGATCCGTCGAGAATCCACGGTGACGTTCGTCAAACCCTTTTCGGGCGCCTGCTTGACGGCAAAACCCGCCTCCGAATAGCTCCCGAGCACGATCACGCCTGGAATACGCTCGCGTGCGAAGGCGAGAAGCTGGGAGGTATAGTCGCGGGCGCCCTGATCGAACTGCTCGACCAGCGTCTCGACGCCGGCGGCCTTCAGTCGCGGGAGCGCTTGAGACAGGTTGGCTTGAGGGAACGCGTAGGTCCCGGCCAAGATGCCGATTTTCTTGGCGCCCGTCACGGCGCCGAGCGCGCGATCGACGAGCTTCTGGCCACTGACCGAGACGTCGGGGCTCTGACCGTGAAACACATTCTTGGCAAACGGCTCGCGGATGACCGGGGTCGAACCGAACAGATTGTAGGTCGGCACGCCGGCGGCGCGGACATAATCCGCGGCCGCAGCGGCGCCGGTGCTGCCCGACGCCAGGATGAGCACGAAGACCTTGTCCTGCTCGACCAGCTTCTTGGCCGCCGAAACGCTTTCGGCCGGCGTAAACGCATGCTCGAAGACGAGTTTGAGCTTGCGTCCGTTAACGCCGCCCGCGGCATTGATCTGGCCGACCGCCAGTTCCATTCCGTCGCGCGCCGGGCCGCCCATGAAAGCAGTCGAGCCCGTGAGCGGGCCTAACGCCCCGATGAGAATCTCCTGGTCGGTGACGCCGGGACCGGCCGCTCTGGACCCACCACCGAAGAGAACCGCAAGCCACAGCCCGGCCAGCAGCGCAATCGCCTTCAAACCCTCGCGACGACCCATCAGGCATTCTCCGGTCTCGCGCGTGCGAAACGCGCGGCATCACTCTTCTCCGTCCTCCCTTGTCGGGGGAGGGTCGGGGTGGGGGGTAGTGCCGCGTGGCAAAATAGTGCCACAGCTCTCGACCCCACCCCCGACCCCTCCCCGCAAGGGGAGGGGAGATGACTGCGGCACCGGCAAACACCTATCTCAGCGCCGATGCGGCATCACCCCACGCGCGCGATGCGTGCGTACCAACGCATCAAGACCGGTCCGGCAGATGGCCAACGCGCCTCGTTTGTCGAGCATAGATGGCAGGTATCGCCATGACAATGGCGCCCCTCACCATCGCCTTGCGACGCGCCAGCCATCGATTGGCGATACTCGACTTCGGGTGAATTCCGGATAGAAAGAGCATGACATCATCCAGGACAATGGCGTGGCCGCTATTCGGGCGTTGAAATGCATCCGCTGCGGAAGGCTCTACCCTCCAGAGAGCTACGAGTGCCCGCGCTGCCGCGACGCCGGCGTGGCCTCCAATCTGACGGTCGTCCATGGAGAACCCGTCCGCTTAGCCCGCGATGCGCTGCCCAAACAGCCGGCGTCGCTGTGGCGCTACGCGGATTTCCTGCCGGTCGAGGCCGGCGCCGCCGTGTCCCTCGGCGAAGGCATGACGCCGCTTGTTCCGCTTGCCCGCCTCGACCTCGGACGCGTGTTCGTCAAGGACGAATTGCGCAATCCGACCTCCTCCTTCAAGGATCGCCTCGCCACGGTGGCGGTCTCGGTCGCACGGGCGCGCGGCGCACGCGTCATCGCCTGCGCGTCATCGGGAAACGCCGGTGCGGCTGCGGCGGCCTACAGTGCGCGTGCCGGCCTGCCCTGCGTCGTGTTCACGCTGCGCGACTCCCCTGCCCCCATGTTGGCGCAAATCCGCGCCTACGGGGCGATGGCGATTGCGGCCGCCAGCAAGGACGATCGCTGGACGCTGCTCGCCGGGGCGGTGCGGCGCTATGGCTGGTTTCCCACATCGCCGTTCCTCGACCCGCCGGTCGGCAGCAACCCTTATGGGATCGAGGGCTACAAAACCCTCGCCTACGAAATCGCCGAGCAACACGGCTGGCGGGCTCCCGACTGGTGCGTCCTGCCGGTCTGCTACGGCGATGCACTCTATGGCATGTGGAAAGGCTTCGAAGAACTTCTCGAACTCGGCTGGATCGATAGGCGCCCGCGGCTGGTCGCTGCCGAGATTTCCGGCTCCCTGGGAGCAGCCCTCGCGCTGGGTCACGAGGTACCGCAGCCCGTGCCGACAGGAAAACCCAGCATTGCGATCTCGATCGATGCGGCGCGCAGCACCTACCAGGCGGTCCACGCGCTTTCGCATTCGAACGGCGTCGCCGTGAAGGTGGGCGACGAGGAGATCACGCGGTGGCAGCGACGCGTGGCTGCCGAGGAAGGACTTTTTGCCGAGGCGTCCTCCGCTACTCCCTTCGCGGCGATCGACCATCTCCGTAAATCGGGTGTCATCGCCGACCGCGATACCGTCGCCGTGATCCTGACGGCGAGTGGACTGAAAGATATCGACCGGGCCGCCCCTCGCCCCGACGACGTGCCGCTGGTGCCGGCGGACCTGGACGCCATGAGCGAAGCGCTCGCCCGGCGCTATGATTTCCATGTCTGATACCATGTCCGACCTGGGCTTCCTGGTCGACGGCTTTGCGCCTGCGCCGCTGATCACCGCACAAGCGCAGGCCGCCGAAGCCGGCGGTGTGCGAACGCTGTGGATTGCGTGCCACCTGTTCCAGCGCGAATCCCGTCGCCCTGGCGGCGGTTGCCCTTTCGGCAACGCGCCGGATTCGCGTGGGCCTTCTCGCCATCAGCCCCTACTCCGCCGCACCCGGTTGTTGCCGCCATGGCGGCGGCGACCTTGGACGAGATGTTTCCCGGCCGCATGGTCCTGTCGCTCGGGGTCGGGGCACCGACGGACCTTAACGGCGCCGGCATCGCGGCGGCCCGGCCGCTCCGCACCATAAGCGAAGCGATCGCAATCTGCCGCGGGCTGCTGGCCGGCGAAGCGATCGAACATGCCGGCGAAGTCTTCAAGATCGACCGCCGCCGGCTGATCAATGCGGCACGAGCCGTACCCATCATGCTGGCGGCGTCGGGCCCGCAAATGCTGGAGCTGGCCGGCAGCGCCGCCGATGGCGTCATCGTCTCCGGCGGCACGTCGTTGCCATTCGTCCGCTGGTGCCTCGACCATGTCGACCATGGCGCCAAGGGGCGCGCCGGCGGAGAAGATCGGCATCGTGTGCACGTTCGTCGGCGAGCAAGAGAACGATGCGCTCCAGCGCGCACGCCGCCTGCTCGGTTTCATCCTGCGCAGCGACCATCACGCACGCAACCTGGAGATGGCCGGGCTAGGCTCGATCAAGCCGCTCTGCGCGCCGCTTGCGCGAGCAACGACTGGCAATCGGTCGAAAGCCTGGTGACGGACGACATCGTGCGCCGTCATACCACCAGCGGAACCGCCGCGCAGGCCCGTACGCGACTTGCAGCCTACCGAGAAATTGGGCTGGACGAGATCGTGCTTGCCGGCTTTACCGACCCGGCGACATCCGCAATACGTTGGAGAAGGTGCGATGACCTTCGCCAACCGCGCCGTATAACCTCAGGCCGAGAATGACCAATGCACGATTGGCGGTAGACATCGGAGGCACCTTCACTGATCTCGCGCTCGAACATGACGGCCGGTTCCTCAGCGGCAAGGTGCTGACGACGCCGCGCGCGCCCGAGGAAGGCGGTGCATGACCGGCATCGAACTGATCCTGAAGCGCAGCGGGCTTGCGCCGCTGCCGACCTCGGCACGATCATCCACGGCACCACGCTCGCCACCAACGCGATCATCGAACGCAAGGGCGCCAGCACCGCCCTGATCGTCACGGAAGGGTTTCCGCGATTCGCTCGAGATCGCCCACGAGAACCGCTTCGAGCAATACGACATCTTCATGGACAAGCCGCCGCCGCTGGTGCCGCGCGATCTGCGGCTGCCGGTGCCCGAGCGGATCGGAGGCGCGCGGACGGGTGGTGATCGCCGCTCGACGAAGAGCGCGCTCGTCGAGGTGGCGAAGACGCTGGCGCGCGAAGAGGTCGACCAGTGTCGCCATCGGTTTTCTGCATTCCTATGTCAATCCGGCGCACGAGCGGCGCGCCCGCGAGGTCCTCGCAAAGCTCCTGCCCGATCTGTGGATCACGCTTTCGAGCGAGGCCTGCCCGGAGATGCGGGAATACGAGCGCTGGTGCACCGCCTGCGCCAATGCCTATGTGCAGCCGCTGATGGACCGCTATCTGCGGCGGCCTCGACGACGCGCTTGCGCGGACGCGGCATCGGCTGCCCACTGTTCCTGATCACCTCGGCGGGCGGCCTGACGACGGTCGAGACCGCGCGCCGACTTCCCGATCCGGCTTGTCGAATCCGGCCCGGCCGGTGGCGCCATCCTGGCGGCGCGGATCGCCGGACAATGCGGCTACGATCGATATCGTCTCGTTCGACATGGGCGGCACCACCGCAAAGATCTGCCTGATCGACGACGGCAAGCCGGAAATCTCGCGCAGCCTCGAGGTCGCGCGGCAGTACCGGTTCCTCAAGGGCAGCGGCCTGCCGGTGCGCGTGCCGGTGATCGAGATGGTGGAGATCGGCGCCGGCGGCGGCTCGATCGCCTGGTCGATCAGCTTTCGCCGCATCAGGGTCGGCCCGGAAAGCGCCGGCTCCGAGCCCGGCCCGGCCTGTTATCGGCACGCGGCGGCACCCGCCGCGACCGTGACCGACGGCGATGTGCGTGCTCGGCCGCATCCGCCCCGATCGCTTTGCCGGCGGCACGCTCAAGCTCGTGCCCGACGCGGCGCGCGCCGCCGTCGCGGCCGCGATCGGCAAGCCGCTCGGGCTGGACGACATCGGCGTCGGCGCTCGGCATCTCCGATGTCGTCGAGGAAAACATGGCCAATGCCGCGCGCGTCCACGCGGTCGAGCGCGGCAAGGAACTCGGCGGCCGCGCCATGATCGCGTTCGGCGGCGCGGCACCGCTGCATGCCGCACGGCTGGCCGGCAAGCTCGGCATCGACACGGTGGTGGTGCCGACCGGCGCCGGCGTCGGCTCGGCGCTCGGGTTTCTGATGGCGCCGGTCGCGTATGAGGTGGTGCGCAGCCGCCACGTCCGTCTCGACGACAGCTTCGATCCCGCCGGCGCTCAACGCGCTGCGTCGCGAAATGCGCGCCGAGGCCGAGGCCGTGGTCCGCCGCGGCGCGCCGAGCGCGCCGCTCGTCGAATCCTGGACCGCCGACATGCGCTATCGCGGCCAGGGCCACGAGGTCACCGTACCGATCCCGGCCGGCGAGTTCACGGCGGCCGGGCGCGCCGACCTCGCCCGCCTGTTCGAGGCGCAATACGCGGCGCAGTTCGGCCGCAACATCCCCGGGCTCGATGTCGAGGTTCTGAGCTGGGCGCTGCGGCTCGCCGCCGTCGGCGCCGGCAGTCGCGCCCTGCCCGCCGTCACCGCCGGACCGCGCCGTGAAGCCGCAGCGGCAGTGGCCGCGTCGCCGACCCCGCCACCGGCGAACTTGTCGACGTGCCGATCTACGCCCGCGCCGCACTTGCCGCCGGCGATATGCTCGTCCGGTCCGGCCTTGATCATCGAGGACGAGACCACCACAGTGGTGACCGCCGGCTTTACGGCGCGCATCAACGGGCTCGGCTACATCGTGCTGACGCGGACAGAACCATGACCGACAACAGGGCGAATGTCGCTGATCCACCGGCAGATCATGTGGGATCGCCTGATCGCGGTCGTGGAGGAGCAGGCGCAGACGCTTGGTCCGCACCGGCTTCAGCACCTCGACGCGCGAAGCGGGCGACGTCTCGGCGGGCGTGTTCGACGTCAAGGGCCGCATGCTGGCGCAGGCGGTGACCGGCACGCCCGGCCACGTCAATTCCATGGCGCGCGCGGTCTATCACTTCATCGACCAGCTTTCCGACTCAGACGATGCAGCCCGGGCGACGTCTTCGTCACCAACGATCCGTGGAAGGGCACCGGCCATCTCCACGATTTCACCATCGTCACGCCGGTGTTCCTGCGACGGCCGGCTGGTCGCGATGTTCGCCTGCACCTGCCACGTCGTCGATATCGGCGGGCGCGGCATGGGCCCCGATGCGCGCCAGGTCTATCGAGGAGGGCATCTACATTCCGCTGATGCGCTTTGCCACGCGGCGGGCGTGGACGAAACGCTGATCGAGATCGTGCGCGGCAATGTGCGCGAGCCGGTCCAGGTCGTCGGCGACCTCTATTCGCTTGCCGCCTGCAACGATGTCGGCAGCCGGCGCCTGCTGCGAGATGATGGGCGAGTTCGACGATCGAGACGCTCGATCGCGCTTGGCGACCACATCCTGGAGCGTTCGCACGCCGCGATGCGCGAGGCGGTGCGCAAGGTGCCGGCCGGCGTCTATCGCAACACCATGCGGCTCGACGGCTACGACAAGCCGCTTGACCTCGTCGCCGCCCTGACGGTGGGCGCCGACGGCATCCACGTCGATTTCACCGGCACGTCGGGACCGTCCGCGCTTCGGCATCAACGTGCCGCTCTGCTACACCGAGGCCTATACCGCCTTCGGCATCAAATGCATCGTCGCGCCGAACGTGCCCAACAACGAAGGCTCGTTGTCGGTGATCTCGGTCGGCGTGCCGGAGAACTGCATCCTCAACGCCAAGCATCCGCTGCCGGTGGCGGCGCGCCACATCACCGGCCAGATGCTGCCCGACCTCGTCATCGGCTGCCTGCACCACGCGCTGAAGGGACAAGTGCCGGCGGAGGGCACGTCCTGCCTGTGGAACCTGTTCGCCATGGGCGGACCCGGCCGCGTCGATGGTGATCCGGGTGACCTTGCCGCCGCGGTCGCGTTCGACGTGATGTCCTTCCACTCCGGCGGCACCGGCGCGCGGCCCGGCAAGGACGGACTTTCCGCGACCGCGTTTCCGAGCGGCGTGCGCAACGTGCCGGTCGAGGTGACCGAGGCGATGTCGCCGCTGTTGATCCGGCGCAAGGAATACCGCGTCGATTCCGGCGGCGCCGGCGAGTTCCGCGGCGGCCTCGGCCAGGTGATGGAGGTATCGAGCCTCGACGATGCGCCGTTCGCCATCAGCGCGATCTATGATCGCGTCGATTTCCCGCCGCGCGGGCGCGACGGCGGCAAGGACGGCGAGGCGGGCTTGCTGCGGCTCGCGTCGGGCGCGCGCCTGCGCGGCAAGGGACAGCAGACCGTGCCGAAGGGCGACACGCTGCTCATCGAGATGCCGGGCGGCGGCGGCCTCGGCGATCCGCAAACACGCGATCCGGCGCGGGTGCTGGAGGACGTGAAGCTCGGGCTGGTGACACGCGAGGCGGCGGCCGCGGATTACGGTGTGATCATCCGCGACGATCTCAGTATCGACGTGGAGGCCACAGCAGGCCGCCGCGGGGCCCAAGGTTACGCCGGTAGTCCGTAGGTGATTTAGAAAGGTTTAATTTGTCGTCGCCGGGCTTGTCCCGGCGCCCCCGATAAGGAGGGCACGGTACCTTCCTAAGCGAGGCGGCCGGGACAAGCTAGGCCACGACCTATGATGTATTCCGGCCCCAACTCATGAAGTATGTGAAGCTAAACAGAATCCGCTGCAAAGCATAAGGAAGAACCCGATGAGCGTTATCGTCAGCGCCGGACTTCCCACCGGCATGGAAGGCCTGACCTATCCGATCCCGTTCGCCGACCCTGAGGCACTGGTCCGCATCGCGCAGCTGGCCGAAAAGCTCGGCTACCATTCGGTGTGGGGCAATGACCACATGACGACCCAGCACTATGTGCGGGCGGAATTCCCGCATGCCGCCGCGGTTCTGGGAGCCGCTCGTCACCTACGCGTTCCTCGCCGCGCACACCAAGACGCTGCGCTTCGGCACCGGCATTCTGGTGCTGCCGATGCGCCGCGACATCGTGGTGGTGGCGAAGCAGATCGCGACGCTCGATCACTTCAGCGGCGGCCGGCTAGAGATCGGCGTCGGCGTCGGCGCCTATCGCGAGGAATTCGAGGCGCTGTGGCCGGACGCCGACGTGCATCGCGGCGACATGGTCGAGGAGGGCGTGCGAGCGTTGCAGCTGCTTTTTTCCGAGCGCGTCAGTTCGTTCGACGGCAAGTATTATCGCTTTCGCGATGTCGAGTTCTTCCCCAAGCCGAAGCAGGAGCGGCTGCCGATCTATTTCGGCGGCAACAGCGCCAATCATTTGCGCCGCGTCGTCGAAACCGCCGACGGCTGGATCCCGGCCGCGCTGGAAGCGGATCGCCTGCGCGGTCATGTGGCGCAACTCAAGGAGCTAGCCGCGAAGGCCGGACGCGATCCGCAAACGATTGCGGTCGCGCCGCAATATGTCGTCCATCTCGGCGCCAGCCAGGAAGCGGCGGTCGCCCGCTTCAAGCAGAGCCAGATGTACAAGCACCTGATGTCGCTTCGCAAATCGACGCTCAAGGAGCACTCAGGCCTTCCCATGGAGGACATCAACCTGGTCGGCAATGCCGACGCGGTGATCGCCAAGGCGGAGGCGTTGAAGGAGGCCGGCGTCACCCATTTCCTGGGGCTTTATTTCGCGGCGAACGGTTTGCAGGAGTTGCTCGATCAGATGCAGGCGTTTGCTGAGGACGTCATGCCAAGCATCGTGAAATAGCATCGGCGCGCTACTCGCCCACACTTTCACTCTCTCGCCATGCCCGCGCTTGTCGCGGGCATCCCGATCTTTCTCGGGGCCGCTCGGCGAACAAGACTCGGGTGACCGAGACAAAGGGCGTTTACGCACAAAAATTGCAGCCGAGTATCAAAGCAGCGCCTGCTCTTCGGCGGTTATTGTCGCGATCTTATCCGGCGGAATATCCGAAGGCAGATTCGGTGGATTGTAGCCTGCAACGGCGGCGCCGGGCGGGCCGCCTGACCCCGGAAGTGTGGCGCCAAGCGCGCCCGCCGGCCCTGCCCGTTTGGCCACCACGCTCCAATGAACGCGCTCGTTGATATGCTCTTCTTGCGGCTCCTTGCTGTTGAACACGTAGCCGTGGTGAATGGCGTCGGGCGACAGGATTGTGCGGTAATGCGGCAAGCGCTCGTCGAGAGGCCAACCCTTCGTCGAATTGATGACCGCGCCGCCGATGGTCGGCTTGGTGTTTGCCTTGATGGCCGCCAGGTCGAACTCCAGTCCGGTCAGGGCCTGCACGCGCGCGATCATCCAGATCAGCGCCTGATCGGAGAGGCCGCAGTCGGCGTAGCCGCCACCCACATTGGAATGCGCGCCGGCAAACCAGGTCTGCTCGACCTGCCCGTTCGGCTGCTGGCCCTTCGGTATGGTCCAGAACGTCGGAACAAAAGGACGTCGATGCTCGTCGACCGCGACGGCATGCAGGCCGACGGCAACATGCTCGCCAAAACTGGTGTCGTGAAAGCCGAGCGTGAGAAGCGTGAAATACCTTCCCAGCGCCGCGAGCCCGAAACCGGCAGGCACACCGTAAGAGCCGACCGTATCCCACACGGCGACGCATTTGATCGAGCGCGTGTCGTGAAAGGCGTTTTGATCGACAAGGGTTTTATAATCGGTGATGGTTTTTTGATCGGTCGATCCCGCCGTCTGCGGCCCGCTCCTCACCGCCGGCGCGACGCGATAGTGCTGCCAGGCGGTCTCGAAACCATCGGTCCCCTTGTTACGTTGAATTCCGGAGGCGCCGATCAGGCCCGCAAGAGCCCGCGCCGCATAGGCCCCGCGCGAAAATCCGAAGATGTAGATCTCATCGCCCCCCGCATAGTTTTCAACGACCGACCCATACGCATCCAGAATGATTTTCTTGAGGCCGAAGCCGATCGCGCCGCCAAGAAACCTCTTGGCCAGATCGCCGTCGGCACCGACGCCGTCGTGATAGAGCACAAGCTGCACCGTTCTGTCGGTCGCGGTTGCCTTGATGAAGCTGTTGGCAACAATCTTTGCACAATCGAGTTTGGCCACATTCGTGTCGTCGCCGCTCCCTTCCTTGTTCCAGGTGCCGTCAATGAGAACGACAATTCGTTTCATTCTGTCCTCGCCGTATTCGGCAGCGCGTCGGCACATCCCTGAAGCGCGCGTTACAGTTCAGAGCAAACTACAAGTCGATGAAGCCGTCATGTCGCGACGCGGCACGTGTCGCTGCAAGGCCCCTGCAAAATGCCGCTGGATTCGCTAAATTGTCAGTGCTGTCCGTGCGTTCCAGCAACGATCGCACACGCCAACGCCACTCCCGCCGCCCTGGAGCATACCCCCAATGTCCGCCGCCTCGCCAGCCGGCACGCCGTCTCCCCATTATCTTCCGGTCCGTCAGGCGTGGCTCGATCGGCGCACGGAGCCGATCCTGGAGCCGGACCTGCCGATCGTCGATCCGCACCACCATCTGTGGGACCGGCCGGGCTGGCGTTATCTCATGTCCGATCTGTTGGCCGACACCGGCAGCGGCCATAACATCGTCGCGACCGTGTACGTGCAGGCGCTTTCGATGTATCGCTCGACCGGCCCAGTGGAAATGCGCCCGGTCGGCGAGACCGAATTCGTCAATGGCGTCGCCGCCGCGAGCGCAAGCGGCATCTACGGCGAGACAAGGGTGGCGGCCGGCATTGTCGGGCAAGCGGACCTCACGCTCGGCGGCCGGGTCGAGCCGGTGCTCGCGGCCCATCTGCGTGCCGGCGGCGACCGCTTCCGCGGCGTCCGCCATATCACCGCCTGGGACGCCGACAGCTCCATCCCCAATCGCAACTACAATCCGCCGCCGGGGCTTCTCGCCGACGCGCAATTCCGCGAGGGACTTGCGGTGCTGGGCCGGCTCGGCCTCAGCTTCGATGCTTGGCTTTATCATCCGCAGATCGACGAACTGACCGACCTCGCCCGCGCATTCCCCAACGTCCAGATCGTCCTCAACCATGTCGGCGGGCCGCTCGGGATCGGCGTTTACCAGGGCAAGCACGAGGAGGTGTTTGCCCGTTGGGCCGCGTCAATCAAGACGCTCGGCACCTGCCCGAACGTCTACGTCAAGGTCGGCGGCCTCGGCATGCGGACCGGCGGCTTCGGTTTTCACGAGCAGCCCGAGCCGCCGTCCGCGGAGATGCTTGCGGCGACCTGGCGTCCCTATGTGGAGACCGCGATCGAAGCGTTCGGAGCGTCGCGCGCGATGTTCGAGAGCAATTTCCCGGTCGACAAGGGCTCCTACAGCTACCCGGTGTTTTGGAACGCCTGCAAGCTGCTGGCAAAGGGCGCGAGCGCGGCCGAAAAGGCCGATCTGTTCGCCGCCACGGCGGCGCGGTTTTATCGCCTCGACCTCACGCGTTGAAAGCGGCCGCGACCGCCGTCACACCAGGCTGACGATGAACCGGGCCGACATGGTGGCGAGAAACAGCCCGAAGATGATTTCCAGCCGCCGACGCGGCGTCGCGTGGGCGAGCCTTGCCCCGAAAGCCGGCGACGTAGCTGGAGATCGGCGCCATCACCACGAAGCCGAGGAGCGACACGTAGCCGATGCACAGCGGCGGCATCAGGCTCTGGTGCGGCAATCCCGCCGCCATGAATCCGACGGTGCCGGCGACCGCGATCGGCACCCCGAGCCCTGCCGAGGTCGCGACCGCGGTATGGATCGATTTGCCATAGAGCGTCATGATGATGTTCGACATCGAGCCGCCGCTCACGCCCATGAGCGAAGAAGAGAGGCCGATCAGGTAGCCGAAACCGAGCATCGCGGGGCCTTGCGGCAAATCGTCGGCGATCCGCCACGACGCGCGGCCGAACAGCAGCTTCACCGCGATGAGACCGGCGATGACGGCAAATGCGACGCCTTGAACACGGCGGCCGGCGCGACCGCCGCGATCGCCGCCCCGGTCGCGACTCCGGCCACCGCCGGCAGCGCCCACCGGCGCACCACGTCGGTCGAGCCCGATCTCCCGGGTGCGGTGCGTGAAATAGGACCGGAACGTGGTCGGGATGATGATGGCGAACGAGGTCCCGATGCAGAGCTGCATGCGGATGTCTTCCGACACGCCCAGCACGCGAAACACCTCGTAGAGCACCGGCACGATAACGCCGCCGCCGCCGATGCCGAACAGGCCGGCGAGCAGGCCGGTGAGAACCGCACCGGCCGCGATGGCGGCCGCCAGGATCGCGAGCTCAACGAACGAAACGCCGAAGATCATCGCGGCCGTTCCGGGCGTACCGTCCGGCCCGTCACGCCGCCGCGCTTTCGGCCGGCTCACTTTCGGCCGGCGGAATGCGGCCTGCCGCGACGATCGCGAGCGCGTCGCGCAGCACCGCGGCGCCGGCGCCCGGCTTGACCGCTTCCTCGCTACATGACGGCGAAACGCGCGCGCCCCCGGCACGCCGTGGAACAATCCAACCACATGGCGCAGGATGGAATTCGCCCGCACCCCCGCCGCGACCTCGCGCCCCACGTAGGAGAGCAGCGCTTCCGCTGCCTCCTGCGGCGAGGCAAACGGCGCCGGCGCGCCGAACAGCATCGAGTCGACATCGATGAGGCGCCACGGCTCCTTGTAGGCGGCGCGGCCCATCATGACGCCATCGACGCGGTCGAGATGGGCTTGCGCCTGCGCCAGCGTCGCGACGCCGCCATTGATGACGATGGGGAGACCGGGGCAAGCGCTCCTTCAATCGGTAGACGCGGGCGTAATCGAGCGGCGGCACCTCCCGGTTCTCGCGGCGGCGAAAGCCCCTGGAGCCAAGCCTTGCGGGCATGGACGATCAGGCGATCGACGCCGGCAGCCACCATTGCATCGGCGAAGACATCGAGCGCGACCTCGGGGTCCTGGTCGTCGATGCCGATCCGGCACTTGACCGTCACCGGAATAGCGACCGCGGCCTTCATGGCGGCGACGCAATCGCCGACGAGATGCGGCTCGGCCATCAGGCAGGCGCCGAAACGGCCGCTCTGGACCCGGTCGGACGGGCAGCCGACATTGAGGTTGACCTCGTCAAAGCCGAGGTCCGCGCAGATGCGCGCGGATGCGGCCAGCGCCCGCGGGTCGCAGCCCCCAAGCTGCACGGCAATCGGATGCTCGAACGGATCGTAGCGCAGCAGCCGCGCGCGGTCGCCACGCAGCACGGCGCCGGTCGTGATCATCTCAGTATAGAGGAGCGCATGCCGCGTCATCAGCCGATGGAAGTAGCGGCAATGGCGGTCGGTCCACTCCATCATCGGTGCGATGGAAAAGCGTGTCTCTAACATCTTGTCTTCATTGAACTTCGCAACACGAGCGGGGCCCACGGCTTGGTGGGCCGACAGCCGATCGGAACAGTAGACCTAAAGCATTTTCCTTTCTTTTCAAGCACTTGATTAAATCCGCTTCCTCATGCGCAACGATTTCCTGACCGGCTCCAGCCACCCCGCCATCGCCGCTCGCCTGCGCGCTCTCAAGGGCCCGGTGCGCGATGCAGGTGACGGCCGAACCGCAAGCTCCTAAGATAAGCCCCCAGAACTGAGCTCAACAGCGAACGAAAAAGCGCCAAAGGGGAGCGGACCGATGTCCACTTGCAACTCCACTCGCAACTCCACTTGCACCAAGGGATGGCTTCTCGCATCCGGCCTGGTGGCCGGCTTCGCCGGCATGGCGGTGGTGGCTGAGGCCGTGGCGCAGGCTCCCGTCCCCGATTTCTCCGCGAACCAGGTTGGGTGGATCGCGATCAATCGCGATTTCATCGCTGTCCCGGGCGGCCCGCGTCCCGTCAGCAACGATACAGCCCATCCCTACGTGCTCAACGGCATTCCCGGAGCCCAGCCGACCTATCGGGTGGCCGACCTCAATAATCCCAACCTGAAGCCCTCGGCGAAGGAGCGGATGAAGGAGGCGAACGACGAGGTGTTGGCGGGGAAAATCGGTTATACGGCACGCTCGAGTTGCAGGCCGGCCGGAGTTCCGGGCTTCATGATGTTCGTCGTCGAGCCGATCTTCTTCGTGCAGGCGCCCAAGGAGGTCTTGATGATCTTCGAGGGCGATCAGCAAATCCGGCGCATCCATCTCGACGTGCCCCATTCGGAGAACCCGACGCCATCATGGTATGGCGAGTCGGTCGGTCACTATGAGGGGGACACGCTGGTGATCGACACCGTCGGTTTGAACGATAAAACAACCGTGGACAATTTTCGCACGCCGCACGGCGAAAAACTGCACGTCGTGGAACGCTGGAAGCTGACCGAAGGCGGCAGCGTGCTGGAAGCAACCATCAGGATCGAGGACCCCGACACTTTTTATGAGCCGTGGTCGGCGATCCAGCGCTATCGGCGCGTGCAACGACCGATGCACGAAGAAGTCTGCGCCGAGAACAACGCGCAGTTCGAGTACCACACGCCGGTAGCCGACAATCCGGATTTTTAGAGTGCATTTTGATCGGATCGAAACGCCTTTCCGTCGTCATGCCCACGCTTTGCGGGCATCACGCCTTTCTTGCAGCCGTTCAAGAAGGCAGACGTGAACGGCCGGGACGAGCCCGGCCGTGACTCGGAAAATAATTCTGATCGAAACTCGCTCTGCTCTAACCGCTACTGCGCCGGGGCCGGGGCCGGCGCGGCGCCGGCATTGGCGCCGGCGGCAGCGTTCGGATTTCCCATCTGGGTTCCGTCAGGAAGCGTCACTGCCATGAACTGACCGCCGGTTGTGCCATCCCGGAGCGGATGGATGACCGTCTTGATCTTCATGCCGGGGGTGAGGGTCTTGGGAACCCAGCCCTGCCGCGCCAATCCGGCTGGGCCGCCCATCTCGATAGCCCACTGCTCTTGCTGTCCCTGTTCATTGGCGACCGTCATCAGGATCCAGCTATGCGGATTGGTCCACTGAAATTCCTTGACGGTGCCTTCCAGGGTCTTCGACTTTTCGGCATCGAACATGGCGAAGGAATGATGTGCAAGAGCAGGGATCGCAGCCATGGCAACGGCGATTCCCGCAAACCCGAGTGCTCTTAATGTCATTGGGGTCTCCCACTGAATTCTTGCGTGTTTATACTTTAGGAGAATTTGTGCACCGGTTCCAGCTTCATCGAACTTTTGCGCAAGATAATTTGCATCCGGCTGGGTGACGGTACTGCGCTCAGAAATCCGGCTTGTCCGCACGGGGGACTTCGATCTCCCTTCCGGTGAACAATTCGTGCGTGGTATCCGCGCAGACCATTTCCGGCCATACCCCCAACGGGCGCCGATAGGTTACGGAGGCCGACCACGGCATCGTGAAGACGCCTCCGTCCTCCACGGTGAATTCGAGCCGCAGGCCCTTGCCCTTATCGTTGGCATCGCGGGCAAAGCCCGGATCCGCTCTCGTAATGTGCGTGAGCCCGCGCTGACTGCGTTCCTCCAGTTCTGTTACCGCCTCGTTGTCGAGCAGCCGATAGCGTTCCACCACATGCAGCGCCTCGGTGTAGGGCGTGCCGTACATGTCGACCATCGCGAACGGCCCGCTCCTGACCCCGACGGTGTCGATCACCAGCGTGTCGCCTTCGTAATGCCCCACGGAATCTCCGTACCAGGACGGCGTCACGCGCGCCGGATGCAGCTGGTTCATGCGCACGTGGCGGACTTCGTGATCGTTGGAATACAGAATCGTAATCTGATCGGGCTGCTGGAGCATCTGCATGCCGATGTTCCAGAGAACGAACGGCACCCCTCCGGGCCAGCACTGGTTGCTGGGAGTCCGATAGGGAACCCCGGTCTGCGAGATTTCGCCGTGCTGCTTCACGACCTCCGCCGCCTGGACCTTCAGGATCGGATTGGTGTAATCCCCGACCAGCTGGTAGTTGTTGCTCACGCCGTTGCGGCGCGACTTGTTCGTCACCGGGCCGGGGCCTGCCAGCGGCGGCTCGAAGTCGGGCCAGGTCAGGTGCGCCCATATGCCGGAAAAATCCGGAATGGATGCAGCGCTTTGGGTGCCGCTGCCGGCCGGCCCAACCGCGGGCGCCACCGATTGCCCCCAGGCCGGCATCGCGGTTGCCGCGGCCGCTGTCACCAATAAACGGAAGACCTGCCGCTGCACGCTCATGATCTCCTCCCGTTCGCGATTCGCCCGCGCACATTCGGGCGCAGGCAATACTATCGCAAAAGCAGGGGCGCCGCACGACTAATCCGGGTGACCGTACAAAGTTCGCGACGGGGCACTCGTCAAACCGTCAGACATTGCAGTATGGCGAAACTACCGCACCACAAAGGGTTTGATCTGTTCGGTCAGGAACTCCTCGGCCTTGCGCGGTTTCATGCCGCCATAGTTCACCATCATCTCGATGACCGCCTGCCACTTTTCCGGCCGCACATGATAGTTCCAACCGATCAACGGCATGTTGTCGAGCATCGCGCGATCGAGATTGGTATAGGCGGCGATTTCATCGCGGGCGCGCGATTCGTCCGCATGCAGATAGTCGATCGCTTCCGTCATCGACCGGATGAACGCGTCGATCGTCGGCGGATGGGTCTTGAGAAACGATCCCTTCGCGAACCAAACGCCGAGCGGCTGTTCCGGAATCGCTTCGACGTAATTCCACGATATGACGCGTCCGCCCGACAGGCGGATTTGCGTCGTAAAGGGATCGACCGGAACGACGGCGTTCACATGCCCGGCCTTGAGCGCATTGAACATCGCCACGAACGGCAGTTCGAGAAAGGACACGCTCTTCGGGTCCACGCCGGCTTTGTCGAGCAGCATTTTCACCGCGATGGTGTTCTGCGTGCTCAGCCCGCCCACGCCGACTTTCTTGCCGCGCAGATCGGACAGGTTCTTGATGTCGCGAGCCATCCCACACCTGGATGCTGGCGGAGTCGGGGGACGTCTTATGCGCGACCTCGTCCTGAAATACCGGGACGAGGTCGAGGCCTCGCTCCATGGCGATCATGCCGACGCCCGGAATCGAAAGCAGAACGTCGATCGCCCCTCCCTGCATTGCCGGAATGGCTTCGGCGCCGGTGTTGAACGACACCAGCTTCGCGTCGATGCCATTCTTGGCGAACATGCCGCGCTGCTGCGCGACCCAGGCGTCGGTCTGCGCCGCGATCCGCAACGTGCCGACCCGCAGCGGCATCATGGCCTGTCCTGAGCAAGTCCGGACGACGTCGCCAATGCCGCGAACGACGGCGGCCACCCAACGCATCTTCCGAGCCATAGCACTCCTCAGGCGCGGGCGAAGCGCGCTTGTTGCGGCGATGGCGACCAGACCGTTTCGGTATCTCAGGTCACGCTTGATGTGGGATCCACCGCTTCGCGGCTCGGCTTCCAGTCAATTCGGGGCCGGGGCGACGCAGGCAGCTTCGGACGTCGCGTCCAGCCCCGGGTCGCGCCATCGGCTGTTCCCGCCGGACCTCCGGCGTCGCGGCGACCCGCAGCGCGTCCGCCCCCCGGGCGTTCTGGTCGCACCACCGCCGCCAGGCGACGATCGCGACGTCAGGCCTGAACAGACGTTCCGGCGGGCAGTCCATTGCTTCGACGATGAAGCCGTCCTCCCAGCGATTGAGCATGATGCGGTGGAACAGCCGGATGTAGGTCCACACCCGCAGCCTGCATAACAGTGCACCGAGACCCTGGTGCTGCTTGACCGCGATCTGAACATCAGGTGATGGCCGTCGTCCACCGGCGTGAAGAACTGGTAGTCGTGCCAGTTCTTGTGGCCGACGTAGAAGACACCCGGCAGCCGGGCCATGCCGATGATCACCTGGCCGCCGGCCTTGCGCCAGAACCCGTCCCGCGGCCACATCCCGGCGCCTGGATAGGTCTGCGGACCGAATACCGGCTTGCTCAGACGGCGAATCCATTTGCCGTCCTCGCTCGGGACCATGCGCACATCGGTTTGGTAGGCCGGAAACAATCGGAAAAATGCGAACGGGGTGCGCCGGTGAAATAGCGGGCATGCGCTTCGTCGACGGCGTTTTCCATCGCGTAGCGCCAGTCGCCCTTGCGCTTCTCGATCATCGGAATGACGACCGACGTCCGGGTTCCAGGAACTCCGCGGGGACGTCCTCTTCGATGGGGGCGGCGGCAATCGCCGACGTAGACCCAGATGATTCCCGGCCCGCTCCTCGACCGGATAAGTCTTCATACGAACATTGGCCTTGCCGCAGATCGGCGAATCCGGGCCATCGGTCAGCGCGGCAACGAGTTCGCCGTCCGCTAGCCGGTAGGTCCAGCCGTGATAGATGCAGGAGATCGTGCCGGGGAACTCCTGGCGGCCGGCCGAACAGCGGCACGCCGCGATGCGGACAGCGATCGTTGAGCGCGCGCACCTTATCGCCATCGCGCACCAGGACGATTTGCTCACCTACGACCTGGATCGCTTTCGGCGCCTGCTTCAACAATCGAGATTCGATACGGGGTACCAATAGTTGCGGAATCCCTGTTCGCCGCCTCGTAACGCGGCCAACTTCGATAAGGCGAGGCGCGGCTTGCGGGCTCGCGTTCTTCCATGACGTTGACCTTGCTGAATGTCAATTCTGCTTCGCCCGATTGACAAAAACGTAATTCTATCGTGCGGCATATCCGGACGAAAAAGCCCGTCCGCGGCAAAGGACCTGCCTTCCAGTGGAATGCTTTTTTCGGGCAACGCCCTCTGCCCTCGCTGGGGGAGATCGGCGCGGATTGTCCAACGGGTCATAAACCTTGCGGCTACCGCGACACCCACAGCCGACCGCCGTTGGGTAGATCAATCATGAAAGCCCTTCCACGGCGCATTCGAGGTTCTTTTTAGGTTTCCGCCGCAACGACGTCTTGCGACGGTATTTCCGGCGCTTGCGCAACAGCCGCTGATCCCGGTCAAAGTCGGCGTGCTGAAGATTGCCGGGCCTTGCGAATGCGTATGCGGCCAAGGTCGAAAAGATGTTCGAGCGTAATGGTCTCGACGTCACGCTGATCGAATTTCGCTCCGGCGCGAAGCGGTCTCCGCGCAGCAATCCGGCGCCATCGATCTTCGCCCGCCATTCCCGGGAACGCTCATGACTGCCAATGAGCGCGGATTTGAGTTTCTCGCCGTGTTCCAGAACGAGATCGTCAAGGACCAAGGTCCGGACTCCGGCTCGGTGCAATCCTTGGCCAGTTCCGACATCAAGAGCCTGAAGGATCTCGTCGGAAAGACGGTCGCCACTGCGCAATTGTCCGGCCAGCAGACCATCGCGGCGCAACTCGCGATGCGCAAAGCCGGCATCGACCCCACCAAGGTGCAATTCACTGAGGTTCCCTATCCGCGCCATCCGGACGTGCTGAAAAGCCACCAGGTCGATGCCGTCGTCACCACCGAGCCGTTCACCACCCAGCTCATCACGTCAGGCGTCGGCCGGGTCTTGAGCTGGCACTATGCCGAAGCCACGCCGGCCGGCCCTCTGGGCGTGTGGTGGGCGAAAAAATCCTACATCGAAAAGAATCCGGACGTGGTCATGCGCTTCAACCGCGCCATCAAGGAGTCGATTGACTACATGAATGCGGACGGCCCGCGCGCGCGCCAGCGCACCGTCGAATTCACCGGACTCGATCCGGCCCTCGTCAAGGATATGCCGCTGCTGCGGTTTGATTACGTCGTGCGTCCCGACAAATGGCAAACCGTGATCGATCTGATGACCGAAGCCAAGATCCTCGAAAAGCCGCACAAGGCCAGCGAGTATTTCTCCGAGCCGCTTAAGCCTTACGTTCAACCGTAGCCGCTGCACATTGTCCATCACGGGCAACTAACCTGATGTTGTAAGACAACGTCGCGACGTTCCCTGGCCGACTGCAGGATGGCCAGCGCCACCTCCAGTGTGGCCTTGCCCCAGCGCGCGGTGTGGAAGTCGCGCCCGCCCTCGCGGAGCGCCGCCCATAAGGCGTCCAATGTATCGCCCTGCCCCGGACGTCCGATGCCGCGCTCCACCGGAATCTCGCGTACACCATCGACGCCGTAGATCTGGATGCCGTTCGGCGATACCCGCAGGTCGCCGCGCTCGCAGGTGACGATCATCACGCCGAAATGCGGCAGGTACGGCTGCTCAACCGGCAGGTCACGGCCGCCATAGCCGAGGTCCTGCTGCCGGGCCGGCTCCGCCGCGGCGCCCTCCAGCAACATCCGGCGGGACGAGCCGTGGCGGTCCCTTGGCTTTTCTGTGCCGCTCTCGGCAATCCAATAATGGAATTCGTCGCTGTCGAAGAAGTCATAGCTGCTCAGTACAAGCGTCGCGCATGCTCCATCCTGGAATTCCAGCAGCGCCGAACAATTGCCCTCCGTCGGTCGCGACGCCTCCAGGCTGCCGACGCAGGCGCGCACACTACGCACCATGCCGCCCGCGAGGGTGCGGACGATCTCGATCTGATGCGTAACCTGGTTGAACGTGATGCCGCCGCCTTTGGAGGTATCGAGTTCGTCCGGACGACGCGGCCGGAGCAGGAAGTCCGAGTAGTTGAACGCCAGGATCATGCCCAGGCGTCCGACCTCACCGCTCCGGATCAAGTTCCGCATCGCCCTGATGTTGGGATCGAAGCCGTGGGTATGACCGACGATGAGTTGAACGCCGCTCCGCTCCGCCTCGCCGATCACGCGATCGCAATCCGCGAGCGTCAACGCCAACGGTTTCTCGACGATGACGTGCTTGCCGTGGCGCATGGCCTCGATCGCCTGATCAGGATGGAACGGGTGCGGCGAACCGATGTAGATCGCCTCGATGTTGTCGTCCCGGCACAGGTCCGAGAAGTCCATGTAGGTCCTGGCGCCGAAGTCGCGCGCGAAGGCCTCGCGGGGCCGCGGTAGCGGATCGGCGCCGGCGACGAGGCGAAATCCAGGGTGTACGACGGCAGCCCGGATCATGAATGCGCCAGCGAGTCCCAGGCCCGCGATGCCCAAATTGATCGGCCTTGAATATGCGCCCGCGGGCGCATATTGCACCGACGGGACTATCGCGTCGACCATGTCGGGCGTCCTGATCTAAAACAATGTGCTTACGCTGCCATGAAGCAGCGACTGGTCGAGTTGGACATCGCGCCGCGCGATCCGCAGCGCGCCATCGAGCCGGCGCAGCGTGTCGGTTCGTTCTCCCGCGTAGAGCGCGCCGTCCGGCATGTCCGGGCGGGCCCGATAGATCAGGATGTTCGAGACCGCCTTATACTCGCCGTCACGACCGGTATCGGTGGCCCGCAGGTTTGAGACGAACCGCCGCGTCAGGGTCGGCGGATTTTCTGCATGGGTCAGTTTCGCATCGGCAATCTGTTCGACCCGCGCCTTCAATCTCCGGGCGTCCTCGTCGATGATCGCGTAGGTCAGCGGCCCGGCATGGGCGTCGCGGTTGACCTGAGCCGAGACCCGATAGGTAACGTCGTCAGTGAGAAGCGCCAGCCAGCGCCGGTAATCGCGGCGGTCGAGCAGGTCCGCCTCGAGGTACAGAAAGCGCTGGATGGAAAGATAGATCGTGTCGCTGACTTCGGCGGCGCCGGAATTCACGGCCATGTCGGTGGGGTTTCGCATCAGTTGGCCATCATCACCCGATCCCAGTGCCGCATGAATTCGAACTGAATGACCTCGGCCGCGACCGGACGAAACGCCCGGCCGGGGCCTTCGAAATCGGTCACCGGATTATTCAGGATCGGCAGGCCGGTCTGGAAGCTGTACGGATATTGTCTCGCGATGGCGTTGTCACCGGCTTGGGTCGCGGAAACCCACAGTTCGACGTCATCCTGCTCGAACACGCCGGCGGTGCCGAAATTGTGGATGCCGCTGTTGAGCGCGCTCGCCTTGTAGGCGTCCGACGCCTCCTTCTCGGCGAGCACCCAACTCAGGATTTCCATCTCGGACCCGCCAACCGGATGCCACAGCCGCAGCATGACGGACTTTTCGCCGACGCCGGATTGCGTTTCGATGAAGGAAAGATTTGGAAACACGGTCCCAACCGCCACGCGCAAATGGTGCAGCATCTTCATTTGCTCGGGCTTGAGCATGGTTTCGTAGATGGATTTCAGCGCCGGATCGTGGGTGATGTAGGCCTCGTCGTTCATGCCGCCCGGCAGATACGTTATGGTGCAGCCGTGGCCACCCTCGGTGATGATCTGGGTACTGCGGTCGGCCGCCTTGGCGAAGCCGGAACGGGCCGAGCGCAGCGGATTAAGCGTCAGCGGGCCTATATGGGTCGTCAGCACGTGCTGGTTATCGCCGATGAAGTTCAGCGCACCGACTTTCCAATTCGCCCTGGCGCGCCACCGATGCGGCGGCGCCAAGACACGCATCCCTCCCGGGGTTCGCCCCAGGAATGCGTCGATGTACCAGCGGAAGTCGCCGAGGTAGGACGCAAGATCGACAACCTCGGCGTTCCAACTTCCGAATACGAGGCCGTGATAGCTCTCCACCCGCGGCACGCGGATGAGGCCCCATTGGCTGAAGTCCATCTGGGGCGGCATGTGGGCGTCGAACGACGTCGTGATCAGCCGGCCGTCCGCCTCATAGGTCCAGCCGTGGTAGGGGCAGACGAACCGACGCGCGCTGCCGGCATCGGCGCGGCACAATTTGGCGCCACGATGGCGACAACTGTTGAGCATGGCGCGAACCGCGCCGTCGGCGTCGCGCACCACGATGACCGGTGCGTTGCCGAGGGTTCGAACGACGTAATCTCCCGGCGCCGCGATCTCGCTCTCATGGGCCAGGAAGACCCAGTTTTTCTCGAAGATACGCGCAAGTTCCAGCCGGTAGACATCATCGCTGATGAAAGCTTCGCGGCTGACGACGCCCTGCGAGGCGTCAACCCAGCCGTGGACGGACATGCGAGGCTGTTCCACCGCTTACTCCACTGCGTACCGGTGCGACACCGTAGCAAGAGCCGAGCCACGACGCCGGAGCGATCCCCTGGAGGCGTCTCCAAATCTGCTCGCGGCACCCCTGCCAAGCTGCCGCTATTTTGCGCAACGTGCGCTCAAAACGGCGGCAACCCGAAGACATTCGCACGTTTTCGTGGCATATTGGTCGTCCGAACGAATAAAAGTACAAGTGTGCCAATACCCCACGCCCATCTGGTCTGGCATATCGTTTGCAAACTGTTGGGGCCTCGATAGGTCCGCCGCGGCCGAGCTTGCGACGGATCAATTTGCGCCCCACCGCCTCGCTTCCCTTCCACGTTTGCTTCTTGGAGACGCCGCCTTGGCAGACCTCAGTGGCGATAAGCTGCTCCTGAAAAACGCGCACGTCATCGATCCCGGTCTCGGCATCGACCGCGTCACCGATGTCACCGTCGGAGCCGGAACGATCCTGTCGGTGGGCGAAGGACCGGTCGATCCGTCGATGCCGAGCATCGACCTCGCCGGCCACTATCTCTCGCCTGGCTGGATCGACCTTCATGTCCATGCCTACGGCACGCTCGGCTTCTCCGATCCGGACAGCATCGGGGTCTATCAGGGCGTGACGTCCTTCGTCGAAGCAGGCGGTCCCGGTATCGACACGCTCAACGAGTTCGTGACGATCATGGATTCGCTCGAAACCGGCCTCTACGTCGGGCCGTTCATCCGGCCGATGGGGCTTCTCGGCCTCAATTTCATCGAGGGCAATGTGCGGACCCTCGGCGATGTGCCCATCAACCGCTGGCTGGATTTCGCGCAGCAAAACCGAAGCCTGTTGCGTTACCTGAAATGCAACGCCGTCGGCGAATACGGCACCGGAACGCTCAAGCTCACCAAAGGGCTTTCGGAAATACTCGACCTGCCGCTCTACATGCACATCGGCGAGTTCCAACTGCAGAACCCAAGTCACCTTCTGGCCCCGGAAGCATTCAAGATCGCTGAAGCCGGCGACATGATCACGCATCTCTACCACGGCAATCTCGGCAAGGTGATCGACGCCGACGGCAAGATCATTCCGGAAGTCAGGGATGCCGAGCGGCGCGGCGTCCTGTTCGACATCGGGTTCGGCGGCTACAATTTCTCCTGGGACGTGGCCGAGAAGGCATTTGCCCAGGGCATCGTTGCCCACACCATCAGTTCGGATTCTCCAGCAGTACAACATCGTCCGGCCGGTCAAGAGCCTCGCCAACGTCATGAGCATCATGCTGCGCCTTGGCCTGACATTGCGCGAGACGATCGACCGCGTCACCGCCGCTCCGGCGAATGCCCTGTCGCTACAGGATCGCGCCGGCCGTCTTGCCGTCGGCATGCCGGCCGACATCACGATCTTCCGGGTCGAGGCCGGGGAGTTCGAATTGTCCGACTGCTTCAACAAGACCCGCAAGGCCGAGCGGCAGATCGTGCCGATCATGGCGTTCAAGAACGGCCGCCGGTTCGACTGCGACTTCGCCCGGGGCCTCGACGAAAAGAACTGGTTCCTTCAGATCGCCGAGGACCATGTGCCGGAAAAAGCCCGATCGCTGCGGCCGGCGCAGGTCGATTTCCTGGCTGCCCTGGCGCGCGCATTGGCCGGGACCACGTGGGAACTCGCCAGCGCCGAACGGCTCGATCTCCCGAAAGCGATCGAGTTGCAGGAGATTTTCCGCGAGGTCCGCACCGAATGCGGCCTGCCGCTGCGCGACGCCATGACGGCGCTGTATGTTTGCTTCCTCGACCAGCCCTTTACGATGCAGATCGGCCTGCTGATCATGCGCGTGGAGCGATCGTTCCTGTTGTCCCGGCTGGAGGAGGTGACGTCGCGCCGTCCCCTCGCCGCGTGAACGCGTGCGAGGCTCGGGCGGTGACGCACCGTGATGAGAGTTGACGAATAATGATCGAAACATCGTCCATTGTGAGTGACCCGGCGGTCGAAGCACCCTGGCAACAGCTCGACGGCCTCGATCCGGTATCGGGCAAGTTCCCCGCCCGCGCGAAGGTCGATGGCGAGGGCATCCTGATCTTTCGCACCAGGACCGGGTTCCGCGGCACCCAGCGTTCGTGCCCGCATCTCAACGCAACCCTGATGGACGCGGATCTGGTCGGCAACGACACCATGGTGCGATGCCGGCAGCACGTCTTCACGTTCCGCTTATCGGACGGCCGCGGGGTTAATTGTCCGGGCGTTTCGCTCCGGGTTTTCGAAGTGAAAAACGAGTGCGGGGCTCTCTTCGCCCGACGCGTGCGCTGATCTCCAGCGATTGAGGCACGGAATGCCGACGGGGCGATCGCCGAGGATGGGATTCACCGGACCGGGATGGAGCCGGACCGGCTTCTTGATCGCGCAACTTTGCATCGTCGCCGCGCTACTGGTGTTATGGCAGATCGGCGTGTCCGACCGCAATGTCGCGTTCTTCAGCCGGCCGCTCATCGTCGGCTCGAAGCTTCTCGAACTTGCGATCGACCCGGATTTCCATCGCGACATCATCGTGACGCTCACGGAGATCGCCATCGGCTACGGCATCGGCGCCGCTCTGGGCTTGGTCATCGGTTTTGTACTCGGACGCTCGAAGCTGCTGTCGAACCTGCTGCAACCCTTCATCATTGGGCTCTACAGCATCCCAAAGATCGCACTCGCCCCGCTGTTCATCGTGTGGCTCGGCCTCGGCATGCAATCCAAGGTTGCCGTGGTGGTGCTGGCGACGTTCTTTCTCGTCTTCTTCAACACCTATTCGGGACTGCTCAACGTCAACGAGGAACTGGTGCGCTTGGCACGCCTGATGGGCGCTTCGTGGCGGCAGTGCATCGTCCGGGTCATCCTTCCGTCCGCCGCGCACCAGATCTTCATCGGGCTCAAGACCGCGGTTCCTTATGCGGTGATCGGCGCGGTGATCGGCGAATACATCGGGTCGAACGAAGGCCTCGGTCATTTCATCCTTTACGCCTCGCAGACCTACGACGCCCCGGCGATGTTCTCGGGAATTGCCGCGCTGATCCTGATTGTGTTCGCGTCCAACTACGTTCTGAGCCTGCTGGAACGGCGAGCCATCCGCTGGCGTCACATCGAGGGCGCTGCCGTCCAATTGTGACGCGCGTGGCATCAAAATTGCGTGCCTCAAGGCGGCGGCAGCCTTTTGTCACGCTACCGATAGCGAAACGAGGGCGAAGGATGCTCAGACGCAGGGATTTCTTACGAACCCTTGGCACAGGGCTGACTTTCGCGGCGAGCGTGCCGCTCGCGGCGCCGCGGCGGGCGATAGCCCAGCCCAAACCCGTACTAACGCCCGGCCGTTGCGTCTGTGCCGCGCCTGGTCTCTCATTCTCGGCGCTCTACATCGCCAAGCGCCGGGATTTGTGGGCAAAAAACGGCGCCGACTACAGCCTGAAGCTGGTCCAGGGCGGAGCCTTGGCGCTTGCGGCGCTGAACGCCGCGGAGGCCGACTTCGCCTGCGTGACGTCGAGCGATCCGCTGATTGCGTGGGACAAGGGCATCAAGACGCAGGTGGTCGCGGCCTTTACGTCCGGTCTCGCGATGCAGACGGCGGCGCGCAGCGATTGGATGGCAAAGGCCGGGATCACCGCGGCGAGTCCCGTCGCCGACAAGGTCAAGGCGCTCAAGGACGCCCGGATCGGGGTTTCCACGATCGGCGGCGGTCCCGCCCAGTACGTCAAGTATCTCGGCACGCTGTACGGTTTTGACGAGCGCGCATTCAAGCTGCTGGCGGTCGGCCTCGGCGCGGCCCGCATCGCGGCACTTCGCGAAAACCAGGTCGATCTTATTGTCGGGTCGGCACCCGACGCCGACGAGGTGGCGCTGCAGGGGATCGGAGAGTTCTACCTCAGCTTCGCTGTCGACATTCCGGCGTTCCAGGACTTCCCTTATACGGTCCTGGTGGTTTCTCCCGAATTCGCGAGCGCGCAACCGGCTGCCGTGCGGGCCTTCGCGAAGTCGATCGGACAGGCCAACGATTTCATCCAGGCCGACTTCAACGCGTCCCTGGATATGCTGAAGGCCGAGTTTCCCAAAATCGACGGAGAAGCCATCGTTCGCTCGATGGTGCGCGATCGCGGGACGTTTCCCAAGGGCGGCCTGATGACGGAATTGATGTGGGAGAATGCCATCAAGGCGGCCAAGAGCATGCGGACCGTGAAGACGGTCCCATCGTCCCACGAGGGAGAGCTCTGGACCAACAAGTTCCTCACCTGACCGCGCGTCGTGCGCGCCGCAAAGGCCACCATGCCGCCGCAACCTGCTCTGCATCCTGTTCGAGACGAGAGCCGCGCATCCGCGGACCGCCTCAACCCCGCCGGCGATCGAATTCGACAACGTCAGCCTGGCGTTCGGCGGCGAGAACGGCCGGATGATGGCACTCGAGGGCGTGAGCCTGACGGCTCCCCGGGGACAGATCACAACCGTGGTCGGCCCATCCGGATGCGGCAAGACAACCCTGCTGCGACTGGTTGCCGGCTTGTTGACGGCATCGAGCGGACGTACGCTTTGCAACGGACGCGAAGTCACCGGTCTCAACACCGGCATCGGATTCGTGACCCAGGACAGCAATCTATTCCCGTGGGCGACGGCGCTGTCCAACGTGGAATTTCCGCTTGCCGTCAGGGGCGTGCCGACGGCGGAGCGGCGCGAGCGAGCGATGGAATGGATCAATACGGTCGGCCTCACCGGATTCGAGCACTGCTACCCATCGCAATTGTCGGGCGGTATGCAGAAGCGCGTCTCGATCGCGCGTGCGTTCATCTTTGACCCCGACGTCGTGCTGCTCGACGAGCCGTTCGGCGCGCTCGACGCGCAGACGCGGATGATGCTGCACCACCAGCTCCTCCAGCTATGGCAGAAACGGTGCATGACCATGCTCTTCATCACGCACGATCTGGTCGAAGCGATCACGCTCTCCGACCAGGTGGCGGTGATGACGAAACGGCCCGGGCGGATCAAAGAGTGGTACCGTGTGCCGCTGCCCCGCCCGCGTAACGTGTTCGAGATTTATCTCGAACCGCGATTCGACGAAGCCTACGGGGCGCTGTGGAAGCACTTCAAGGCCGAAATCGGCAGCGAAAACGGAACACCGGCATTTCCCACAGGACCCCACTGATGACGTTCGCGATTTGGGACCGCGATGGCTCGGCAGCGCGTTTGGTATCCGAGGCCGGCAAGCCCGCGGCGGGGCGACCGATCATCGACGTGCGCGGCCTCGGCAAGACCTTCACGTCGCAAGGCCGCGCTTTAACCGTCTTCGACAACCTTTGTTTCGCCATCGAAAAGCAAAGCTTCCTGTCGGTGATCGGCCCCTCCGGTTGCGGAAAGTCTACCCTGCTGAAACTGATCAGCGGACTCGAGACCCCGACCCGGGGCGAGATCATTTTCAACGGCAGGCGGGTCACCGGTCCGCCCAAGGGCATGATCTACGTGTTCCAACAATACACCAAGTCGATCCTGCCGTGGCGGACCGTGATCGAAAACGTGGAATTCGGCTTGCGCGCGCAGCGCTCGGTCTCATTCAAGCAAGCGCGGGAGCGTTGCAACGAATACATCAATCTCGTCGGCCTCAAGGGTTACGAGGACTACTTCCCCTACCAGCTTTCCGGCGGCATGCAGCAACGCGTCTGCATCGCCCGTGCGCTGATCTGCGAGCCCGATGTCCTGTTGATGGACGAACCCTTCTCGGCGGTCGATGCCATGACGCGGGCCATCCTGCAGGAACTGGTGATGCGCATCTGGCAGACGCTGCCGATCACCATCCTGTTCGTCACCCACGACGTCGACGAGGCGGTTTTCCTGTCGAGCCGCATCATCTCGCTCGCGCGCTCCGGCGGCGGCATCGCGGAGGATGTGTCAATCGATCTGCCGTTGCCGCGCGACCAGATCGCCACGCGGTCCGATCCGAAGTTCACCGAACTGCGGCAGCGCCTGTTTTCGAGCATCTTCGTCCAGGAAAAAAACGCAACGCCGGCCTGACCGGCGTTCAGGGACCTTCGCATGACCAAAAGGTGGCCTGGCTTTCTGCTGATCGTCGTACTGCTGCTGCTGTGGGAGATAGCCTCGGCAGAACAGTGGATCGATCCGGTATCGATGCCGCGCGTCAGCACCATCGCGTATTCCTGGGTGCAGAGCATGACCGGAGGAACGCTGCTGGCGAGCCTCGGCCCGACCCTGTGGCGCATCTTCATGGGGTTCGGCCTGGCGGCATTGGTCGCGGTGCCGGTCGGGTTGCTGATGGGGAGTATCCCGTTCGTCTATCAGTTGCTGGAACCCATCACCGAATTTGTCCGGCCCATCCCGAGCTCCGCCTATATCCCGGTGGCCATCCTGTTCCTCGGCATCGACAACGAAATGAAGATCTTCGTTGTATTCCTCGCCTGCATCTTTCCGATCCTGCTCAACACCTACAGCGGCGTACGCGGCATCGATCCGGTGCTGATCGATACCGGCCGCACGTTTGGCGTGTCCTGGCTGCGGACCCTGTGGTCCATCGTGTTGCCGGCGTCCTTGCCCAACATCCTGACCGGCATGCGCATCAGCCTCGGCATATCGCTCATCGTTGCCGTGGTCGCCGAGATGATCGCCGGCAGCAGCGGCATCGGCTATTTCATCCTGGACATGCAGCGCATCTTTCGGGTGCCCGAAATGTTTGCCGGCATCTTCACCTTGGGTGTCCTGGGCTTCGCCATCAATTATGCGTTCCTGAAGCTCGAGAACCATCTTCTGCGTTGGCGCGGCACCAGTGTCGAAACCTGAAACACCAGACGGAGCGATCATCGTCACCGGGGCCGCGAGCGGAATCGGGTTCGCGCTGACACGGCGGCTGGTGGACGATGGCACGTTCGTTTGTGCCTGCGATCATTCCGAGGATGGGTTGGCGGGGCTTGGGACCCGCCCCAATCTCTTGACCCGGACCGTGGATGTGCGTGACCGCGCGGCGTTGCAGCGTTGCGCCGCGCAGGCGCAGGCCGCCGCCGGTTCGATCCGGGGGCTCGTCACTTGTGCCGCCGTGTTCAAGGCGAAGCCGTTCCTCGAACTCGACGACGCGCTGTGGGACGACACGTTCGCCGTCAACCTCAAGGGCAGCCTGTTCGCGATCCAGGCCGTGCTTCCCGCGATGCGACAACGGCGGAGCGGCAGCATTGTGCTGTTTTCCTCGTCTATCGCCCGCGGCGGCGCCATCGATGGCGCGCATTATGCGGCCACCAAGGGCGGCGTGCTTGGTCTCGCCCGCTCGGTGGCGCTGGAAACGGCGGCTGACGGCATCCGGGTCAACATCGTGTCGCCGGGCATCACCGACACGCCGCAACCGCGCGGCAACATGACGGAAGACGAAATGTTCTCCCGCGCGGCGGCGGTCCCGCTCGGCCGGATCGGTTCGGTCGACGACATGGTGGAGGCTGTCCTGTTTCTGCTCAGCGACGATGCAAGCTTCGTAACCGGCCAGGACCTCCGGATCACCGGCGGCGCCCGCATGTTCTGACCATGACATCCGACACCGAAATGGAAACGGTACTGATCACCGGCGCGGCAAGCGGAATCGGCAGGGCCGCCGCGCGGCGCCTGGCAGAACGCATGCGCGTGGTCATCGCGGATCGAGACGGGTCCGCGGCTCATGCACTCGCCGCCGAGCTGAAGCAGGCGGGCCGTCAGGTTTTCGCGGTGGAGGTCGATGTCTCATCCCGCGCGTCGGTTGCCGCGATGATGCGGGCAATCGACGGCGCCGTCGGGCCGGTGCACGCGCTGTTCAGCAATGCCGGGATCAACCGGCGCGCCCCGGTGGAGGACATCACCGAAGCCGATTGGGACGCCATGATGCAGACCCATGTCAAAGGTACGTTCCTGTGCGCGCAGGCCGTGCTCCCCGGCATGCGGGCGCGGCGCCGCGGCGCCATTTTGACGATGTCGTCCGATTACGCCGTGTTGGGCTTTGCCGGGGCAGCCGCCTACGCGGCGGCGAAGTCCGCCGTCTATTCGCTGACCAAGTCGCTGGCGCTCGAATTTGCCGCCGACCGCATCCGCGTCAATGCGCTGGGCCCGGGCCCGGTGGACACGCCGTTGCTGCGCTCCGGCCGCACGCCCGGGCAATGGGAGGCGGCCGAGGCCAGGTTCGTCGCGGACCTTCCGATGCATCGGTTGGGGCGCCCGGAGGAAATCGCGGCCGTTGCGGATTTCCTGTTGTCCGACCGGGCTTCTTACATCACCGGCCAGATCGTTCATCCCAACGGCGGCCAATTGAGCTGGTAATATCGTCGCGGAGGCAGCATGCGTTTTGGTATCTGGACCCCTTTGCCGCACACCATAAGGCCGGAACCGCGCATGCAGGACGCGGTCACCGAGTTGACCACGCCGGGATCGGGCGACGGCCCCGACAATTCGTACAGCTTCGCCCTCGACATTGTCAGCACCGCTGAAGACGCCGGCTTTCACTCCACGCTGATCGCCCAGCGCTATCTCGGCCCCGATCTCGATTCCTGGATGCTGGCCTCAGCGCTCGCGGCACAGACCAGCACCATCGAAATCATGCCGGCGGTGCATCCCGGCATCGTTCTGCCGCAGCTCGCCGCGAAGTTCGGCGCGACGCTTGACCGGATCAGCGGCGGCCGCGCCGCGGTCAACATCATCAACGGCTGGTGGGCGGACGAATTCAACATGTACGGCAACGGCTCGTGGCTCGACGATCCGGAAGCGCGCGGCCGCCGCATGGACGAATTCTTGACCGTCCTGAAAGGCCTGTGGGCCGGATCGCCGTTCACCTTCGAAGGCGAGTTCTTCCGCCTCACGGACGGCAAACTGCCGACCGCGCCGCGCAGCCGTCCGCATCCGCCGCTTTATGCGGCGAGCCGGTCCGGACCCGGAAAGGACTCGATTGCGCGCCACTGCGACGTGTGGTTCGCGTCCTACAAGCCTGGCTACCGCAACTTCGATGACAACATCGCCGGGATGGGCCGCGACGTCGCCGACATGAACCAACGCGCCAAGGCCCACGGCCGCAAGCTCCGCTACGGTTTGAGCACGCACATGATCTGCAGCGACAGCCTGCCGGACGCCCACGCCCAGGCTGACGCGCTCGAGGCCTACGGCGCCACCAACCGCATCGCGCTGGTTCCGGCCCTGGCGCTCGGGGCCGGTCTGGTCGGCACGCCGGATTTGATCATCGACCGCATCCATCAATATGACGCGCTGGGCATCGATTTGCTGATGCTGCATTTTCATCCGATGATGGATGGTCTGCACACATTCATCGATCGCATCATGCCTAAACTATCGCTGACGACGGAACCCCACCCGATCGCAAGGAGCATGGCGTCGTGACCGCACCCGATCCGTTTCGACACTATCCCTACCGGGCGATCGTCGATCATCCGCCCTTTGCGTGGCCGAACGGCGCCCGGATCGCAGTCTGGATCATACCGAATATCGAACATTTCCACCTTGAGCTTGGCCCCGGCGCGCCCGACATCCGCAACTACTCCCGCCGTGACTACGGCAACCGTGTCGGTATCTGGCGCATCATGGACGTGTTCGCCAAGCACGGCATTCGCGGCACCGTCGCGCTCAACGGGGAAGTCGGCCGCCACTATCCCCGCATCATGGAAGCGTGCGTGAAACTGGGCTGGGAATTGATGGGGCACGGCCTCACCAATTCGGTGATGCTGACCGGAATGACCGAGGCCCAGGAGATAAAAGAGATCGCGGAAACCCGCGACATCATCGGCGGCTACGGGCAATCCATGCGGGGCTGGCTCGGCCCCGGCCTGACCGAGACCTGGAACACGCTCGATCTGCTGCGCCGGCACGGCGTCGACTACACGTGCGACTGGGTCAACGACGACCTCCCCTATCGCATGAACAACGGACTCTACAGTATCCCCTATACGCTCGAGCTCAATGACATGCCGCTGTTCAACATGCCCTCCATCAGCATTCAGGATTTTCATCAGCGCATCCGCGACGCCTTCGATGTGCTGTACGAGGAATCCGCGCGCAGCCCGCGGGTCATGAGCATCGCATTGCATCCGTTCCTGATCGGATCGCCGCACCGCATCCGCTATCTTGACCGCGCGCTTCAATACATTGCCGGGCACGACAAGGTCTGGTTCGCGACCGGATCGGAAATCATCGATGCCTATCGCGGCGCGACGGAAACCCGATAACATGCGCCGAGAGCAACGCGCCTTCATTCAAGCCGGACAATCTGGAGTTTGAACATGCACCACGCGAGATTATTCATGCCCTTGTCGGCTGTGCTCGTCATGGGCGTGCTGCTCGGACCGATCGCGGTCGGCGTCGCGCAACAGGAGCCGAAGCTCACACCTTTGAAGATCGGCGTCTTGAAGATGGCGGCGCTGACCAATCCATGGACCGCGAAGGAACGTGGCATTTTTCAAAGGCATGGCCTCGACGTGACCATCGTCGAGTTCAGGACCGGCAACGAGGCCGTCGCGGCCCACCGCGGCGGCTCCGTCGATGTCTTCTTATCAATCCCCGGCACCGCGATGACGGCGGTGGAACGCGGCTTTGACCTGGTGGCGATCTCGCAGAACGAGATTGCGAAAAAGGCCGGGCCGGATACCGGTGCGCTCGAGGTGCGCAACGATTCCCCTTATCGGACGATCGCGGACCTCGCGGGCAAAAAGATTGCTGTGTCCAGTCTTCACAGCCAGAAGACCGTGGCGATGCAGATGCTGTTCCGCCGCGCCGGCGTCGACGTCAATCAGCTCCAGTTGCTGGAGATACCGTTTCCGAGCCAGGTTGATGCGCTGCGGTCCAAGCAGGTCGACGCGGTGGACACCGTCGACCCTTACACGACGCAGTTGATCGCGTCCGGCCTGGGGCGGGTCGTGGTGTGGGATTACGTGGACTCGATCCCCGAGCAGCCGCTCGGCGCCTGGTTTGTCAAGTCGACCTACGCCAAGAGCAACGGCGCAGTCATCGCCCGCTTCAACGAAGCGATCAAGGAATTGATCGACTACATGATGGCGGATGCGCCACGCGCGCGAGCCGAGGTGGTGGCATACACCGGCCTTGATCCGGCGCTCGTCAAGGACATGCCGTTGATCGGGTGGGATTACCGGGTTCACGCCGACAAATGGCAGGCCGTCGTCGACATGATGGTGGAGAGTGGCGAGCTTAAATCGCCGCACAAAGCCGCGGAGTATTTTGCCGACCAGATCAAGCCATACGTGGTTCAATGACCTGGCCGGCGTGTTGAGACCGCCACGAAGCAAGTCTCACGCGTTGCACTCGCTTCGATTATTCCTCAAGCCGCCCGGACGGTGCTGAGGAACCGTTCCACCTCGGCCTTGAGCCTTTGACTTTCCTTCGATAGCGACTGCGCCGAAGACAGCACCTTGCCGGACGCGGCGCCGGTCTCGCCGGCGCCGCGGTCTACGTCGGTGATGTTGGTGGCGACTTTCGCCGTTCCCGCGGCGGCGGAGCTGACGCTGCGGGCGATCTCCCGGGTGGCGGCGCCCTGTTCCTCCACCGCGGTCGCGATGGTTGTGGTGATGTCGGAAATGCTGCCGATGGTGCCGCCGATCTCCTTGATGGCCGCGACCGATTCCTGGGTCGCGGTCTGCATCCCGGCGATCTGGGCGCCGATCTCTTCGGTCGCCCTGGCGGTTTGCGCCGCGAGCGCCTTGACCTCCTGCGCCACCACGGCGAAGCCCCTGCCGGCCTCGCCGGCGCGGGCGGCCTCAATCGTCGCATTGAGCGCCAGCATGTTGGTCTGCTCCGCGATTGCGGTGATGAGCTTGACCACATCGCCGATACGTGCCGCCGCTTTGGACAGCTCTCCGATCCGGGTATCGGTTTTTGCGGCCTGCTTCACGGCTTCGATCGCGATCTTGCTGGATTGCTGCACGTGGCGGCCGATCTCGCTGATTGACGCGGTCATTTCCTCGGTGGCGGAGGCAACCGACTGCACGTTGCTGGAGGCATCTTCAGACGCCGACGCGACCGCACCGGAGAGCTGCTGGGTGGTTTCGGCGGTCCTTGTCAGCATGCCGGCCGAAGCCTCCAATTCGGTCGAGGCGGACGAGACCGCCTGGATGATGCTGCCGACCGCGGCCTCGAACTCGTTCGCAAGCTTGTTCATCGCCCCCTTGCGGGTAGCATCCGCGCGCTCCGCCGCGGCCTTCGCCTCGGCGGTTTCGCGCGCGTCGGCGGTCCGGCGCTCGGCATTGGCGCGGGCCTTGGCCTCATCGTCGAGCCGCATCCGTTCCGTCATCTGATTGCGGATGGTATCGCGCACCTCCTCGACGGCGCGCGCGATGGTGCCGAACTCGTCGCCGCGATCCGATCCCGCGACCGGCGCCTCGATATCGCCGCCGGCCAGCCGCTTGAGCGATTCGGTGAGGCGTCCGACCGGCTTGATGATCGAGCGGGTCAGCCAGAACACGCACACCAGCAGGGCAAAGGCGCCGGCGATGAGCCAGATGATGGCCTTGTTGGTGATTTGGTCCTGCAACGCGTCGATGTCGTCGTACCAGACGCCGGTCGCGATCCCCCAGCCCCAGGGCTGGTAGCCGATTACGTAGGCGATCTTCGGTGTCGGCTCGGTGCTGCCGGGCTTGGCAAAGTTATAGCTGGTATAACCGCGTCCGCTCTTGGCGATCTCGACCATCTCCTGCACAAAGGCCTTACCGGTCTTCGCATCCCGCGCATTGATCATATTGGTTCCAATGAGGCTCGGGATAGCGGGATTGACGATATCGATTCCGCTCGCGTCGATGACGAACAGATATTCCTTGCCCTCGTAGCGCATGGCGCTCAGCGCCCGTTTCGCCTGCTCCTGGGCCTGTTCGCGGGTCATTTCGCCGGCGGCGGCGCGCTTGTCGAGGTCGGCGACGACCCCCGCGGCGCCCTCGACGATGTGGCGGATATCGCTCTTTTTCTGCTCGAACAGCTGATTCTGCCCTTCATGGATCACGACGAAGCCGATGCCGGCGAGCAGCGATACAGCCAGCACGGCCAGCAGCAGGATGCGAGTGAAGACGCGATTGAGAAGGCGGAACATTGTGGCGACCCTCGGTGGCAGGAACAAATCCAGTTATTCGCGATTTGAGTTAAATTTGCGTGTTGATGCTTGCTCGTGCCACCGATCTCCTTGATTGCCGTGACCGACCCCCGAGTTGTGGTCTGCATGCCGCTGACGGAGATGACAATGGCTGACAACGAGTTTGCACCGGTTACTCCCGGTGAGATGCTGAAAGAGGAGTTTTTGGTCGAATACGGACTGTCGCAAAATCAGCTTGCGAAGGCGATCGGCATTTCGCCAAACCGTATTGCGGAGATCGTCAACAATCGGCGCCGGATCACGGCCCGATACGGCGCTGCGTCTGAGCCTGTATTTCGGCAACAGCCCGGAGTTCTGGATGAACCTTCAAAGCTATTACGACCTGAAAATCGCACGGCGCAACCTAAAGCCCGAAGATGTGAAGCGCATCAAGGCGAAACGCGCCGCCTGATCGGCGCGTCGGGACGGCGGCGCGCCCGCCAACCCGAAGCGTCGCCCCTCAACTTCCCCGGTGCAGCCGCCGGTCCACCGCGATCAGGATGCTGCTTGCCACGGCGGCGAACACCGTGATCAGGAACGTCACCGCCATGATGACATCCACATTGTGCAGCCCGATGGCGTTCATCAGCATGTAGCCGAGGCCGCGCTGGGAGGCGAACATCTCGCCCAGCAACGTGCCGATCAGCGTGAGCGCGAACCCGATGCGCAGGCCGGTGAAGATTTCCGGCAGCGCCGCCGGAAACAGCAGGTGCACCACCATGTCGCGCCAGCCCAGTTTCAGCACGCGGCCGGTCTTGATCAGCACCGGCTTGACGTTCTGCACCGCCCCGACGGTGAAGAGCGCGATCGGCACGAAGCCGTGAATGACGCCGAACGCGATCTTGGCCGGCATGCCGAGGCCGAAGGACAGCAACACGATCGGATAGAGCGTGAGCTTCGGCACCGAATAGATCGCGACCAGCACCGGCTCCAGCACGTCGCCGGCGATCCGGTGAAAGCCCAGCGCGAAGCCAAGCACAAGCCCGAGCGCGGTCGCGATGACGAGCGCCACCGCGAATGCCTCGGCGGTCTCGGCAAGATGCGGCCAGAACGTGTCGCGCCCGAGCAGGCCGGCGGTAAATACCACGGTCTCGAGCGGCGAGCGCAGCGCGACATCGCCCACGATGGCGTAGAGCAGTTGCCATGCCACGACCACGCCGACCACCAGCATCGCCGATCCGCGCCAGTCCCCGATCCTTGTCCCGGTGCGCGCCGTCATCGCAGCCCCCGCCGCGTCAGGATGCGCTTTTCCCATACGCCGATGCAGGCATTGACGCCGATCGAGATGACGAGGATGAGCACGATCAGCGGATACATGACGGCGTTGTCGAAATTCGTATAGGCGAAGGCGATCTCGAACCCCATGCCGCCCCGCGACATGATGAATTCGCTGCCGATGATGCCGATCAGCGCATAAGCGAGCGCGAGCTTCGCGCCGGTGAGCAAATGCGGCGCCGCGTAGGGCAACGTCATCGTCAGCGCCGTCTCGACCGACGACATGCGCGCCATGTGGGCGGTCTTGATGAGCACCGCCGGCACGCGGTCGATGCCGTTCAACGTGTTCACGATCATGGCGATGACCGACAGCATGAAAGCGATCGCGATCTGGGGGATATCACCGAGCCCGAACAGGATGATGAGCAGCGGATAAAAGGCGAATACCGGAATGGCGTAGTAGGTCGCGAACAGCGGCTCGAGCGCCTCGCGCAACAGGCGGAACTTGTGGATCACGACGCCGGCCACGAGGCCGGCCGCGACCGCGAGTGCGAAGGCGATGAGCGCGTTCGCCATGGTCTTGGCGATCGCGCCGTAAAGCTTGCCGGCGATGAGGAGCCCTACCAGGTCCTCCAGAATGCGGCTTGGCGGCGGCATGGTGAAGCGGTCGATCACGCCCAGCCGGCACAGCACCTCCAGCACCCCGATCAACGCCAGGATCAAGACACAGCGCAGGACCAGCGCGCGGTTCATGCGTCACCGCGGTTCATGCGTCCCCGCCGTTCATGCGTCGCCACCCGGGCGGCCGATGGACTTGAGCGATTCGAGCCGCAGGTGATGCCACAGCTGCGCCGTGATCGCCCCGAAGGCTGGATCCTCGACCACCCGGCTGTCGCGCTCCCGCGACCACTGCGTTTCGATGATCGTGATGAGCCGGCCCGGCCGCGCCGACATGACGCCGATGCGGTCGGCCAGCATCGCGGCCTCGTCGAGCGCGTGGGTGATGAGGAACACGGTCGCGCCGGTCGCGCGCCACAGCTTCAGGAGTTCCTCGCCCATCAGGAGCCTGGTCTGCTGGTCGAGCGCGCCGAACGGCTCGTCGAGCAGGATGAGCCGCGGCCGCGTCACCAATGTGCGGGCGATGCAGACGCGCTGGCGCATGCCGCCCGACAATTGCGCCGGATAGCTGTCGGCGAAATCGTACAGCCCCATGATCCGCAGCGCGTCGGCGACGCGGGCGTTGCGCTCGTGATCGGTGATCTTGGCGCGCCGCAGGCCGAACGCGATATTGTCGGTAACCGTCAGCCAGGGGATCGACGCGTCCTCCTGGAACACGACCCCGATGCCGTCCGGAACCGTGCCGTTAACCGGCTTGTCCTCGAAGTCGATCGCGCCGCCGCTCGCCGTCGCGAGCCCCGCCATCAGTTCGAGCAAGGTCGACTTGCCGCAGCCCGAGGGGCCGACGATAGCAAAGAACTCGCCGCTGCGCAGATCGAGGTCGAGCGGGCCTAGCGCCTGCACCTCGCCCTTCCCCTGAGCCTTGGACGTTTTGCCGCCCTGCCCGGCGGCCTTGAACACCTTGGTGACGTTGCGCAAGCGCGCGTGGACGGTCCCCGCCTTCGCCGCCTCCCGCTGCTGCACGTCAATTGACGGCTTTGATGTCATCGGGAAGGAACTGGGTGTCGATGATCTTGCCGTAATCGATTTCGCCGGTGACGGCGCCGACCATGCGCTGCACCTCGATCATGCGCTTGAGGCCGTCGAGGTGAATCTGCCCACTGCCCCAATATGGAATTTTGTCAGTGACGCTGGTGGTGAGATTGCGCACCGCTGCGCGCGCCACCGCCGGCGCGAGATTGTAGTCCTTGGCGACGATGTCGCCGGCTTCGTCCGGATTGGCGATCATGAAGGCGACGGCGCGGCGGCGCGCCCGGATCACGGCACGGATGAAGTCGCCGCGCTGGGCCATCATGTTGGGGGTCGCGACCCCGACCACATTGTCGAGCGGCGGCAACAGTTCGCTCGCCTTGGCGACGATGCGGTACTTCGACCCGAACTGCGACAGCAGGGGTTCGGGCAGCGGCGCGATGTCGACGAGCCCGGTATCGAGCGCCGCGACCCCCTCGCCGAAGCCGCCGGTGCGAACCAGCTCGGCATCGCCGACCTTGAGGCCCGCCTTCTCAAGCAGCAGCATGGCGAGACCCTGGCTGGTCGAGCGCGGATTGGTGTAGCCGATCTTGCGTCCCTTGAAGTCCTTGAGGGACTTGACCGGCGAATCCGGTCGCACCGCCCAGACGAATTCCGCGACCGTCAGCACGTTGTCGGAAACGAGCCTGATATCGGCACCCTGCTGGACCGCGGCGATAACCGAGCCCGGATTGACCTCGCCATAGGGCACGCCGCCCGCCAGCATGTTGCGCAGCGACGTGCCGCCGCCCCCCGACGTCAGGATGCCGGTGACGTTTGCGCCTTCCTCCTTGAAGAAATTCTTGGCGCGCGCGACGCCATACGGCATGCCGTTCGCCGAGACGCCGAAATTGCTGACCACGATCTCCTCGGCGGCCGAAGGTCCGCTCCACGCCGCAACCAGCGCGGACGCCGCGACGCCGGCAATGCGGGCGAAGGCCGATGGGCTCATGCGTCTCTCCCGGTTTGCGCCATTCTTGCCGCGGCGCGTATCTGCTCCTTTTTAATACTTATTGGTCCGTCGGCAAGCTTGGCGGGTCGTGAGTAGTGTCCCAGGCAAAACGAAGCGTGCCCACCCTGATCGGCTTGCCAGCGTGGGCACGGCGCGAAGAGCACCTTTTGCCCACGATATTGACCGCTTGCTCATGACGCTGAGACGGCACTTCCAGCGGCGGCACGCGACTACCGGGAACGTTTTTGGTCGTTCTTTGATGCAACCCGGTCGTTCATTTCACTTCCGTGAAATCGGCGGGCTTCCACGACCCATCAAATGCGGCCTGTTCCGGGCCGTAAATCCGGAAGTAAACGAACCAGCCTTTGCCAGGAATTGTCTTGATCCACTCGCCCTCACGTCCGGCAGGTGCGGTAGGCCCGAAGTAGAGATCGATGGGCGACGCGCCGGTCTTGCCCTTGAGTTCGAAGAGCGAACGAAGGGCGGCTTTGCCCTGGTCGGTGATGACCTGGCTTCGGGTGTCGGTGTCGTAAACGGTGACCGACCAGAAGAGCTTATCGGGCACCGGCTGAGGCACGGTCAGCTTGTATGTCTTGCCGCCGTCAAGCGTGGCTCCGGAAGCATCACGCAGGCCGAGCCAGTAGAGCGAGCCGGCGGTCGGATCGCGCTTGAACATCGCAGGCGAGGCTCCGATGGCCTGATAGAACCATTTGTCGCGGGCATAGAGATCGGCGTAGTTCGCCGTATTGAAGTCGCCGTCTTCAAACCGCAGGGCGGCCCACTCCCACTTGCGGTCGGGCCAGACGACGCGGTCGGGGCGACGGTCGTCGAAGGACTCGACGCGCATCTGCGCATTCGCGCTCTTTGCTGCCTTTTCGAGGATGCCGGTCATGCGGGCGTCCGGCGCAAAGGGCTTGCCCTTCTCGATACCGAGTGCGGCAAGCTCGCCATACATGTCGTGGAAGCGCGGATTTGGAGGTTCGCCGTTAATGACCTCGGAAAGCTCGCGCCAATACTGGATGTTGTTCTCCCATGCGAGCGGCGTGGTGTCCTGCGGCAGCGGCGTGAGGTCGAGCCAGGTCGGCTCGGTCCATCCGGCAACCGGCTTGAGCGGATAGACCTTTGCCGTCTTGATGCGGGCGATGGCGGCGGGAACGTCGCCGTTCACGGGAAGAGCGCGGATGCCGACAAGCATTTTGTTGGAGGGTGAGTTTGCGACGCGGTACCCGGCCGGAGTGGTATCCGTATAGCCCGGCGGAAGAAAGACGATCTTGTCGCCCTTGCCGGCGCCCGGCCCCGGGAGCCCGAGGTCGGCGACCCAAAGCTGATTGATGTCCATGGCGATGCAGATGAGGGGCCCGGGCGGAAGTTCGACCACCATGGGTCCCGCGGAGAGATCAAGGAGAAGAGGCGCATATGGGGTGTCGGAGTTGAGCGTGAACCCGACGTGCTTTGGCTGGGTGTCCAGCGTGCCGAATACCTTGTTCGGAACGATTTCCGACCTTGGCGTTGCCTTTGAAGATCGCCGAGCCGGATACGGTGGCATAGAAGAAGCGGTAGGCCGCGATGGCGCGGTTCAAGTCGATGTCATCGTAAGCCCGCCGCGCCGTGTCGGAGGTGGGGAAACCGCGTTCAAACTCATACGTGGAATTGGCTGCCGCCGCGAATGACGCGCAGGAGATGCTCAATCCCAGCGCGAGCGTGATCGATGCCGGTTTGTTTTTCATGGCTTTGACTCCCGGTTAGACCTTGGCGGGAATGGCGTCGAGCAACTGCCGCACTCCGTTGAACGAGAGCAGCGCGCCGGCGAAGTAAACCGCGATGAAGAGCGCCTGCCCCAGAAGCCACGCGTTCTTCGCGGTCACGTGGGTGAGCAGTAGAAGCTCGGCCACATGGCGTCGAAGACGAAACGCGCTCCTGCCACCATCGCACAATCCTTTCGCGAGGTTCACCGGACAGCGAATTTTTCGACGTCCGGCAATACCCAGACCTTTTCGAAGAATTCCTTTTTCGGCGCATAGAGACGGAACATAAGCTCGAACTTTCGGGCCGGGTCGGTGGGAACCCAGTTGCCGTCCTTGCCCGTCGGCGCGCTCGGTGCGAAGTAGACATCGACAGAGCCGTCGGCGTTCTTCGCCATCTCAGGGATCTGCGAGGAGCGGCTCGCACGCGGCATGTTCTTGATCAAGGCGTGCGTCTGCCGATCGTAGGCCGTCACCGACCAGTACTGCTCGATCGGCACATTCGGCGGCACGGTCAGGCGATAGGTTTTGCTGCCGTCAAACGATTTGCCGTTCTTGTCGCGAATGGAGATCAGATAGAACTGCCCTGCGCCCAACCGTTTGATGCCGACAAAAGCATAGCTGTACGCGAGGCCGCGGCTATCGGTCGGATAGGTATTCGGATCGGTGAACGATTCCCCTGCGGCCTTAACGACGTCCGGAGGCGCGGGGAACGTCCAGCGGCTGGTCGCCGAGAAGAAAGGCGGCAAACCGGCATCGTATTTTTGTTCCAGCCACGCCTCGGCTTCGCGCACCGCTCCGTCAAGCAATTCCTTAGTTTGTTGGCTCGGACTGAACGGCTTGCCCTTCTCGACGCCCAGCGACTTGAGCTGGTCGATCATCAACCGGTCGCGATCCAGCCAAGGTTCGCCCTGCACGATTCGGTCGAGGTGCTGGAAGAAGCTTGCATCATAGCGGATCGTAGAGTTGAACGTGACATCCTTCGCATCTACAAAGACGGTCGCGGGAGGATTGGCCGCCTGCGCGAGCGGATAGACCTTCATCGTCTTGCCGTAGGCAATGGACTTCGCCACATCGGCATCGCTGTGACTGTCGAGGTTCGCGCGGAACAGCATGTAGCCGCCGAGGGTGTCGGATTGCAGCGCGACATAGCCATCCGGCTTCGGACCCGTGTAGCCGGGCGGCAGGATCAGAAACTTCACGCCAGCGCCCTTGTCCACGCCGAGCAGACCCGCATCCTCCAGCGGCATCTGCCATGTGGTGACAACGTTGCCGTTGAACGATCCACCTGCCTCCGCAGCCGGTAGATCGAGGACGACCGGACCATCCTTCGTATTGAAGAACGCCATAAAATAAAGCGCATCGGGGTTGGGCGTGAGAGTTTGGTTGTGCCAGTCGAGCGGACGGCCCCAGTAGACGACCTGCCCTACCTTGGCGCTTGTCTTGCTGAGCATTTCCTGGAGCATCAGATCATAGTTTACCGCCGCCATGCCCCAGATGACCGCTTCGACGGCGCGCCGCTCGATGGCGCGGCGGGCAAGGTCTTCGGCGGAAAGATTCTGCGCGTTCGCCGATGATGAAACCGCCCAAAACAAAGCGAGCACCGCAAGAACTGCTTTTTTCATGGTCTCCTCCGTGTCTCCAACTGCCGACGCTGTGGAGGCGATCCAGCTCCGCTGGAACAATGGGTGGCAACCTAGGCTCAATCACGGCGACCAGGATGCGCGCGCCGAAAATGGGCGCCGGTCAGCGATCATTGCGGCACACCGCGCGGGCTGGCAGCCTGTAGAATTGGCGCATCGGCGCTGCTCACGGTCCATGAGGAACAGCCAGGATGCCGGGCAGGTATTTCTCCGAAACACGCCGTCCGAGGTGGCCTTCGGGTCATTCGCGTTGATTGTCCCGTATCTGCTATATGTCCGCTAACCATCTCATCTCGGTCCTGGGGCGGCGCCCGTCACGAAGGCACTTGATGAGAGGCAGGAATAGGCCTATTATTATTCTTCGAATCCAATGAAATCTCGCCGGCGCCGGCAGGCAGCCGGTGATCGGCATTCGCGGGCCGGCGCAATCAGACCAGGCGGAGTATCGTTTGGCGAAACAAACCCACGGCGGAAACATCGCGACCGACGTTTTGGCAAAACGGCAGAACAAAGCCACCGTGGGAAATCGGGTCAGTTCGGCAGTACGAAATTCACTGTTATTTTTCCTTCTCTCAGGGAATTCTGGGGGTCCTGGCCGCGCCAAACTCCTGCACGAAACTTGCACGGACTTGTGCCCCAACTCCGAAAGGTGAGCATCATGGATCGACGCGCATTCCTGAAATCGGCGGCCGGGGTCGCGGCCATGACGGCGGCCGGCGGACTGGCGAGCCCGGCGGTATCCCAACGTGCCGCCGCGAAGGCGTTGCGGTTCGTGCCGCAGGCGGACCTCGCGAATTTCGATCCGATCTGGGGCACCCAATACGTGGTGCGCAACGCCTCCGCCCTGGTGTGGGACACGCTCTACGGCGTCGACGAGAATTTGCAGCCGCAGCGCCAGATGGTGGAAACCGAGGAGGTGAGTTCCGACGGCCTCACCTGGACGTTCCGGCTGCGGCCGGGCCTCAAGTTTCACGATGGCGCGCCGGTGCTCGCCCGCGACGTGGTGGCGAGCCTCACCCGCTGGGCGGCACGCGACCAGATGGGCCTCATGCTCAAGGCGATCGAGCAGGAACTCGCGGCACCCGACGACCGCACCATCAGATGGGTGCTCAAGAAGCCCTATCCGAAAATGCTGCTGGCGCTGGGCAAAAACAACGCCCCGGTCGCGTTCGTGATGCCGGAACGGATCGCCAAGTCCGATCCCTTCAAGCAGATCGGCGAATATATCGGCAGCGGCCCGATGCGGTTCGTGCGCAACGAATGGGTGCCGGGCGCCAAGGCGGTGTTCGAGAAATTCGCCGACTACGTGCCGCGCCAGGAGCCGGGCTCGTGGCTCGCGGGCGGCAAGCGCATCATGGTGGATCGCGTCGAGTGGATCGTGATGCCGGATCCCGCCACCGCCTCGGCGGCGCTCCAGAACGGCGAGGTCGACTGGTGGGAGAATCCGATCTCCGACCTGGTGCCGCTGTTGCGCCGCAACCGCAACATCGCGGTCGACATCGCCGATCCGCTCGGCAATGTCGGCAGCTTCCGCATGAACCACCTTTATCCGCCGTTCAACGACGTGCGGGCGCGGCGCGCCGTCCTGATGGCGATGAGCCAGGAAGACTACATGCGCGCCATCGTGGGCGACGACACCGCGTTGTGGAAGCCGCTGCCCGGCTTCTTCACGCCCGGCACCGCGCTTTACAACGAGGAAGGCGGCGACGTCCTCAAGGGTGCGCGCAACCTCGACGCCGCCAAGAAGCTCCTGGCGCAATCCGGCTATGCGGGCCAGCCGGTCACCTGCCTCGTCGCCCAGGACCAGCCGGTCACCAAGGCGCAGGGCGATGTCACGGCGGACCTCCTCAAGCGGCTCGGCATGAACGTGGACTTCAACGCCATCGACTGGGGCACCGTCGGCGCCCGCCGCGCCGTGAAGACGCCGCCCGGCCAGGGCGGCTGGGCGATGTTCCACACCTGGCATGCCGGCGCCGACACCATCAATCCGGCGCCCTATCACGCGATCCGCGCCAATGGCGACAAGGCCTGGTTCGGCTGGCCGGACATTCCGGCGGTCGAGACCGAGGTGAACGCGTGGTTCGAGGCGAAGAGCATCGAGGACGAGAAAGCCGCGATGCGGCGCCTCAACAAGGCGGCGCTCGACAATGTGGTCTATGCGCCGACCGGCTTCTTCCTGTCCTACCAGGCGTGGCGCAAGTCCGTCAGCGGCATCGTCAAAGGTCCGCTGCCGTTCTTCTGGGGCGTGGCAAAGACGGCGTGAGGTCACCGTCCCGGTGTCGCTACAGGCCGGCCTCGCGTTCAAGCGCCGCCTTGTCTTCGATGCAGTAGTAGCCGGCGAGCCTGGTCACCAGCTTGCCGCGCATCCAGTCCTGCAGGATGCGGCTCAGGTTTTCGCGCGCGACGCCGGCCATGGCGGCGATATCGCCCTGGCTCACCTTTTGCCGGATAACGATGCGGCCGGCGCCGACATCCTTGCCGAACGCATCCGCAAGGATCAGCAGGGCGCGCGCCGTGCGGCCTTTGACCGACAGGAAGCTCGTCGCCAGCAGCGCGCCGTTGATGTCGCGCAGGCGGCGTGCCAGCACCGCCGCGATGCCGCGATAGATGTCCGGATCAACGCGGCCGTACGCCTCGAAGGCGGCGCGGCTAACGAAACGCAACGTGGTGTCGCGGATGGCGCTGACGCAGGCGGAGCGCGGCGTCCCGTCGATCACCGACAACTCGCCGACGAGCGCGCCGGCCCCGAGTATAGCCAGGATCCGCTCGCGCCCCGAAGCCAGGTCGAGCGTCACCTTCAAGAGGCCGTCGACGACCTGATAGCAGCCGGTGCAGGGATCGCCGGCAAGAAATAGCGTTGCGCCGGCGTCGAGCCTGACACCGCGGGCCTCCTTGAACAGCGCGGTCACGAGGTCGGCCGGCAGGATCTGGGCGCGTTCTTCGCTGGTTGCGGGGACTGCCATGGCGTCCGCCTTACGCCGCGGCGGCACCGCGACGCAAGGGGGATGGATCCGGCTGTTTGGCCGGGCGTTCCGGCGGAGGGCCGTCCGGTCTGTGACGGCGGTCACAAAAACGTCGAATGTCGGCATGGCGCAGGCATTTCCGTGAACGTCGGACGTGGCCTTCCTGACCAATTCACGTGAAGGCTGATGCAGCCAGACGGAACACAACAGGAGTTCAACATGTTCACGCGCAAATCGATTCTCGGGCTTGCAACGTTCGCGGCCCTCGGTACTGCGGCACTTGCCCCCACCAGCGCAAGCGCTTGGGGGCATGGCGGCGGCCATTTTGGCGGCGGGCACTTCGGTGGCCACTTCGGCGGCCATTGGGGCGGCGGGCACTTCGGTGGCGGACACTGGGGCGGTTGGGGCGGCGGACACTGGGGCGGTTGGGGTGGCGGCCATTGGGGCGGCTGGGGCCATCGCTTCGGATCGGGTGGCTGGGGCTACCGGCACTACGGCTACGACCGGCCATTCGAGTATCGGCATTGGTGGACCCGGCCGTATTACGGCGCTGTCGGGGCACCCACTTACGGCGCCTACAGCGGACCCGGCTATCCGGCAAATCCCTATCCGGTATCCGCCCCGGCAAGCGCAGCCTCAGGGCCGCCGCCCGCGGGCCCCGGATGCCTCGTAAAAGGGTACCTGCCGGACGGCAGCGTGGTGTTCACCGACCGCTGCACCCAGGAGAGCGCAGTGGCGGAGCGCGACGACGGCACACCGCCGCCCCAGCCGGGACCGCCCGGCCCGCGGCGCCCGCGCTGACCGCACGTCTATCGCCATGGTGCAACGAGCCAGCCGCACCATGGCGACCGCACCGGCGGCCGGTCTCTCCCCGCCGGGGCAGCCACGCCTGTGTAGAAGGAGTGGATCAACAGTTGGCGCCGGTTCTTGCAGAATTGACTCTGCCTTCTCCGCTTGGCAACACACGGCAGAAAAACGCGCGGACAAAATAAAGGCTCCAAAATGAAGGCTCAAGAATGCTCCGATTCATCAGAGACAAATTCCATCCGCTCTTTTATCTGCGCCGATTCTGGTTGTTCCAGCAACTGACACGGCTCCTCGACCTCCCGATTGCCATACGGTTTCCGGTCATTCGCCATCCAGTATATGTAAGTCTTTCGAAGAACCTTGCGTACGTGCTGACGCGCGGTCGCGCCGTGGAAGAAGATGAGCGCCGTAATTTCATTAACATTGTCCAATCAAAACAGTTTCGCAGGTTTTTCGATATCGGCTCCAATTTCGGCCTTTATGGATTTCTGTTTCTGAGTCTTGTCGACGATGGTTTCGTAACGATGTTCGAGCCAGATGAAGACAACGCCCGGCTGATCCGCCGCACCATCACGCGGGCCCGGTTGCGAAGTGTGGCGCTGATCCAGGCTGCCGTCTGCGATCGTGAAGGCGTTCTCCCCTTTTTCAAAGACGATCTGACGGGGGCAACAGGCTCGATCCGGTACGAAAAATATGACGAATCATTCTTATCGATCCACCATCATTATCGGCCGGCGATGGTTCAAGTTCAGTCCGTGGCGCTGGATCGGCAGTGCGCCGACGGCGATCCTGATTTCCTCAAGATCGACGTCGAAGGTGCGGAACTCAGCATTCTTCGTGGCGGCGTGAAATTGATCGAGCGAACTCGCCCGGCGATCTTTTTGGAATGCGACCGCGATCAGGCGGAATTGCATGCCTTCCTCTCGGAGCAAGGCTATGTTTTTCTGGACTTCGCATCCATGCGTCCGATCGAGACGCTCGCCCACAATACACTCGCGCTGCATCGCATTCAGCATCAAGCGTTGCTTTCCACCGTAACGACCATCCCGTGACCGCTGGAGAACCCGCGCAGCAAGCCCGCGCATTCGTCTCAGCGCGTCGCACTGAGACCGCTGACGCCCCCGCTCTCGCGCTTCGTCAAATCCTGCTTCCCGCGGACATCGAGATACATATCTTCCAGCTTGCTTGCGACCCGTTGCCAATCGAACAGTTCCGCGACTATCCTTGGCCCTTCGGCACGCGCCCGCTCCCTCCAATCGCTATCGTGGAACGCGGCCCGCAGTACCGTCGTGAACGGCTCCTTTTCCGGAATGCTGATGCGTGCCGCCCCGGTCGCGCTTATCTCGCGCCAAATATTGACCCGGTCGGTCGTCACCACCGGCGTGCCGCAGGCCATTGCCTCGATGATCGCTATACCGAAATTTTCCGAATAGGACGGCAAAACAAAAATCGCCGCGTCGCGAAGCGCCGCGAGCTTGGTATTGCCGCGCAACATGCCGGTGAAAACCGTACGCTCCTTTACGCCATGCTCGTCGAGCCACGCTTCGACCTTTTCCCGCATGCTATGATCGGCCGGACCCGCAATGACAAGTCTGAGATCGGGGTCCTCCTGGGCAAGCGCGCCAAAGCCCGCTGCCAGAATCTCCAGACCCTTCTTGAAATTCATCCTGCCGAGAAAAAGAATGTAGGGAGAACGTCCTACCTCAGGAAACATTTCGCCAAATCGACCGGTCGAGGGCAGCGCATCGAATTCGTCGATGTTGACGCCGTTCGAAACGATAAACTCCGGGCGACCAAAAATGAACGGTCTCGCAAGCCTCGCTTCCTCCTCCGCGGTAAAATGAATTGCCGCCGCTCCTTTGGTAACGCGGTCTTGAAACAGCAATTCGATGAGCTTCTTTCGCACGCGGCGGCGATAAAAGATAAGCGGATCGAGCGTCCCGTGCGGACACAAGATGTAGGGGACCGCATATTTGCGGCACAGACGCCCGACCGCCCAGCAATGAAACAGATAAAGCGAATGCAGATGAACAACGTCCGCCTTTGGAATCGCTTCATCAAGCGCCCAATAGAGTGGCGGCGAAAAATGCAACGCGCCTCTACCGACGGCGGGCAGGACCCGCACAGACAAGCCATCGGATTTCCAGCGCGCCACCGCGTCCCAATCCGCGGCTTCCATATCCAGATCGGTCGTAACGATCGTGACGTCGTGACCTGTTTTTGCAACCGCGGCCGCCATTTCCACGCAAGCCTTTGGCACACCACCATGCGTTGCGGCAAGCGAAGCAGCCACATGCAATATTTTAAGCGATTCCGTCATCGGCTTGCGGCAGCACGCAGCGCCAACCGCGGCTTATCCGAATATCTAAAAGCCATGTTCGGCGCACAATTCCACTTTTAACGGCATTGCTATACATGAGCGGCCGAGTCGCCTCATTTTTTCTGATCCCATCACGTTGAGAAATCAAGCCTCGCTCGACGTTCCGCTTCTCGCCAAATCCGGGTAACATGCCGCATCAGAGGATTATCGGAAATTAGAGCATGTTTCGGCGCGATCGTATCACCTCTCTCCATCGCCTCCCGCCATCGTCCTGCCCGCGCTTGTCGCGGGCATCCACGTCTTCCTTGGGCGATTGCGCGAGAAAGGCGTGGATGGCCGGGACGAGCCCAGGGACGGGCCCGGCCATGACTTGGAAGGGCAGTTCAACATCACCAGAATCCGCTCCACGTGATGATCGATTGAACAAAGCCTCCTGGGCGACATTAGCATGGTAGCCACGGTGGAACACCACGGTCTCGAAGTTCATGCGCGCCGACGGTTGCTCCGCCGGCGACTCGCCAGTCAGTGCCCGCCGGCATCGTCCTCGGCCGAGAGCATATTATGATTTCTATCGTTATATTGACGTATAACTCGGAGAAATCGATTTCGCGTACGCTTTTATCGATTGCGGCGATAACCGATGACATTCATGTCGTTGATTCATTCAGCGATGATCATACGATTGAAATATGTCGCGGCTTCAATTGCAGTATCAACCAGCGTGGATTCGATAATTACGCGGAGCAGCGCAATTGGGCGATATCCTCTCTGGAATTAAAATATCCATGGCAGTTTCACATCGATTCCGACGAGGAGTTGGAGCCGGAACTGGTTCATAAAATAAAGTGCCTTGACCTATCATCGACTGATTTCGATGGATATCTGGTCGGCCGCAAGACCGTCGTTCTTGGCCGCGTGCTTCGGTTTGGCGGGATAGCGAAAACCTGGCATTGCCGGCTATTTCGGTCCGGAAAGGGGCGCTGCGAAGATCGGTTATACGATCAGCACTTCATCTGCGACGGGCGGGTTGGGTTGATCAAGGCCTTCATGCGCGATCATCAAGAAGCGTCGCTTTCGGAGTGGACGGCTCGCCACAACCGATGGTCCGACCTCGAAGCACGCGAGGTCATGAAGCAGGCCATGAGCCATGATGAAGGCGAGATTCAGGCTCGGCTTGACGGAAACCCGATCGAGCGCAGGAGATTTTATAAGACTCTGTATTATAAGAATCCGATTTTCATGCGTGCGGTCGTTTTTTTCATTTATCGCTACGTTATCCAGCTTGGCTTCCTGGACGGCTACCCGGGGTTGATCTATCACGTACTCCAAGGGTTGTGGTTCCGATTTCTTATCGATGCAAAAATATATGAATGCAGGTTGCAATCGAGCAACGTGGCACCGAAGAGTAACGCGTCGCTCGTCGATCCCAGCTCGGACGCCGCAACGCCCCGCGAAGGCTGAAACCCGGTGGGCCGGCCGCTGTCCGAGATGGCGATGCGGCGAGCTTCATCCGCAAAAGCTGGCGGGCTATGGAATATTATCGATGATGCGTCTCAAAATCACCTCGTTCAGAATGCCGTTGGCGATCGAACGCTGCTGCCCTCTCTGCGCGATCTCTGCTCTCGCACGATCATCCGCCAGCAGGCGGCGGCACTGCGCGGCGCACTCGGACGCATCGGCCCAGAAGACCGCTTCCTCGTTTTCGCGATAAAGCGCCTGGTGTTCGGTCGTGCGTTCCGCGAGCAGCAGCGAGCCGATGTGTGGAATTTCGATGGAGCGCGTGGTGTGGAGATCGCGGTTGCCCTTTGACAACAGACCGAGGCAGATCTTGGCATACTGGATCGCCTTCACATAATCGTCCGAGTTGGAGAGGTTCGGCCCGCGCCAGAAGCGCTGCAGCCGCTTCCATTCGGGCGCCCTATGCCATCGATCTCCATGGATGGAGAGGGGCACCTGATGGCGCGCCAATTCTTCGAGAAAACGGCCCCTTCCCGGCATCCAGGTGCCGATGAATGCGACCTCGGCCGCCCACTTTTCCTGGTCCGGCACGGTGATGGGCCGGGGCGCATGGTCGACTTCGTCGGCTGACATGAACACGCGAAGCACTTTTTTAGCGCCGGCCTGGAGAGCCTCCGCAATATTGTGGTCGCGCATAACCACGACGAGGTCATAGGCCGGCACCGCCGAAAGGTAGTTCCGCCATCGCCAACCGTCCCGCGGGCCGTATGGATCATCTATGTTGTAATTGACGACGCGACCATTTCGCGCGCCCAATATCTCCACGAGGCGGCGGCTTATCATCACGCCGCTGTCCACCCAAACCAGATCATAGCGCTCGTCGGCGGTCAGGCGGATGACCTTTTTTTCGATGGTTCCGGTAACGAACAGGCCGCCGGTCTTGTAAACCCACCGGCCCATCAGCCCGGATTGCGGCAGGAAGGTCATCGGATCAATGACGCGGACCTGGTGCCCCAGCCTCGTGAGGGCACCAGTCCGTTGATGCGAGGTCCCGGACTTGTCGCCCAGATAAAGTATCCGCATGTGATCCGAATTGCTCCTCGACGGTGCGCTTCCCGGGGATCGAGAGGGCACGCGCCGGCGCTTAAACCGCTCGATCGGAACCAGATCTTCGATCGAATCTAACGCGATTTTCAGTTTCACCGGAACGCCATGGACGAAACAAGGTGGTATTGCGTATCCAAGGGACGGTGGACATCCAAGATTTAAATTTCCACGCCCATCCTTGTCGCTGGCCTACGAATCTGCACCATCGCGCATCGTAGAGGATTGAAGACTTCGGATGAAGATTTTGCAGTTTGGACACGACGCATCCGGCCGCCGGCGATTAACGAGACTTGGCGCCGGGCTTGTGACGCAACTTGGCGGACAAGCGGTCGAGATCGCAATCCAACTGGTCGGGATGCCAATCCTGCTCGCGAAGTGGGGCGTCGATCAGTATGGCCTGTGGCTGATGGTTTCGACGCTGCCCGTCTATCTCACGATGGCGGACATCGGTTACACGCAGGTCGCCGCCAATGAGATGGCAATGGCTTTCGCGGCGGGCGATCGTGCCCGGACTCTGACGGTCTTCCACAGCCTTGCGGCTTTCCTCGCCGTCGTTTTTTCAGCCGTGGTCGGGGTCGGCGTGATTTTATTGCTCACGCTGCCCGATTGGATGTTCCTGGCCTCAAGCGCGACGCCGGACGTGTTGCGAACCACGCTTATCGTATTTCTCGTCAGCGTGCCGGTGGGGCAAGCTCACGGCCTCGTCAGCAACGCCTTTCGCGCGACAGGTCGCTTCCCCGAAGCGGTGGGCTGGAACACGACCACCCGGCTGCTCGAGGGATCCAGCCTGATCGGGGTTGTGTTGGCCGGCGGCGGCTTCATTCCGGCAAGCCTCACGGCACTGCTTCCAAGGCTCGTCATCACGATGATCGCGGCGGCGCGACTCAGAGCATTGGAGCCGTGGCTGAGAATCGGGGTTTCGGGAGCGAAGCGTTTGGAAATCAGCCGCCTCGCAGGGCCATCCTTTGCCTACGTTCTCGTCTCCGTCTCCTCGGCGCTTCAAGTCCAGACGCCAATCGTGCTGCTCGGAGCGATGTCTTCGCCGGCGGCGGCGGCGATATTCGGCGCGTCACGAACAATCAGCCGCGTGGGTCTGTCGTTTGCGATCATGCTCAACAATCTGGTCGCGCCGGAATACGCGGCGTTCATCGGAAGAGGTGAAATCCGTTCGTTCTCCCGGTTCCTGCGCCTGCATCTCGCGCTGATGGCGTCATTTGCAATCTTGTATCTTGGATTTTTTGGAATCTTTGCGGATTTGCTGTTCAGACTGCTGACACGCGGTGCGTTCGAAATCGATCACTTGTTATTCTACCTCCTGATTTGCAGTGCAGCGATCGAGATGTCCTGGAACAGCCTGCTCACGCCGGCGGTCGCGACCAGCCAGCATACCGCGATGGCCTATTCGATCTTCGTGATCTCGTTATTGAGCCTGGCTCCGATGGTAGTGGCGATTCACTATTTTGCGGCGAGAGGCGCTGCGGCGACGGGCTTGGCGGTGAACGTCATCGTAATCGGCCTCGTCGCCCACGCCCTCGCCCGCGTGGTCGGTCGCTTCAAGCATGCGGCAAACGCAACCGACAAGCCCCCGGGGTTTTGAAGGATGCGCGTGCTCGGCACCCAACCGAACTGGTTCATCCGACCGCAAAACACCGATTGGCGTCAAAATCGGCTCCTCGGCGATACCCTGGCTCCCGGATCTCGATGTGCCAAAGCCTTGGGCTGCGAATTCGAGCTCCAGAAATCCATGGCACCGGTTGCCAGAGCAAACATCTCGCATGTGTGGAACGCAGTGTCGAGACGGTGGGCCGGCCATGATGTGCCGATGAGCCGAACATATTTCGTCGAGGTCCCCAAACGCATTGCGGCACAATACGATGCCATTTACGCCTATGGCCAGTTTCCCCGTGACAGTCATGGAATCCCGGTACTTTGGCATGACGGTCCCACCGACGTTGCGTTACTCCGCCGCAACCGCGTACCGGAGCCGATGATTGCCGACAACCTCGACGTCAAGCGCGCTTGCTTGTCGCGGGCCACGCGTATCGCAGTCTCTTCCGAGTTTGCACGCGAGGAACTGGTCCGGCAATTCGGCGCGGACCCGGCAAAGATCGACGTCCTTCCTTTTATATTGCCGTATCTCACGCCGCTCGACCCCGCGAGCATCGCGGCGAAGCACCAGGGAGATGTACCGACGGTGTTGTTCGTCGGCCGCGAGGCGCGGCGGAAGGGATTGGATGTCCTGATCGAGGCCTTCGTCGCCATGATCGACAACGGTAATGTTGCGGCGCGCCTCGTCATCGTGTCATCCTTCATCGATGGTCCGATCGAGATTCCGAAACGGCCTGATATCGAAGTGATCGGCGAGGTACCGGTCGGCGAGGTGCAGCAGTTGATGCGGCAAGCCCACGTCTTCGCCATGCCGAGCCGCGTGGAGATGTACGGCATCGTCTATGTCGAGGCGATGGCCCAAGGGGCGGTGCCGATTGCGCCCGATCGCGAGCCGCAACGGTCGATCCTCGGCGGAGGCGCATACGGCTTGCTCGTCGATGGTCGGATCGAGACCCTGCGCGATGCGCTCGCGAGGCTGTGCAGCGACCCCATCGGCAGGCTTGCTATGGCCCAGGCAGGACGCGGGGAATTCGACCGCATTTTTGCGATCGATCACGTTCTCGAAAAATTCGCGGACATGATTCGCCGTACGATCGGTTCGGCCCCTCCTTATCATCGGAATTGATGAGGTGCGACACCGCAACAGTATCGAATTAGCCGGATCGCGACGGAATTGGACCGATGAAGAAGATTTTGCTGATCGGAAACTACGAGCCGGATCGACAGCATTCGATGTTGCGCTACACCGATTGGCTCGCGGATCTCCTCGCAGCCAATGGCTATCAGGTTGTGGTCGAACGACCTGCGGTTCGGTTCGGACGCCTCGCGGGCTCCAATGCCGGGTTGGTCAAATGGCTCGGCTATCTCGATAAGCTCGTTATTTTTCCGTGGCGCCTTGTGCGCATCACGTACGGCCGCGATCTGGTGCACATCTGCGATCATTCCAATGCCGTCTACAATCGATTTATTCGCGGCCGGGCGGTCGTCGCCGTAACCTGTCACGATCTCCTTGCCGTGCGGGCGGCATTGGGCGAATTCAAGGGTCAGTGCGTGAAGTTTTCCGGCCGCCTTTTACAGGCCTGCGTACTTTCTTCGTTACGGAGGATACGATTTGTCTGTTGCGTGTCGATGGCGACACAGCAAGACTTTGTTCGTCTGGCAGGTGATACGCACCAACGGATCGTGCTCATTCCAAATCCGGTGATCGGATTTTCCCCTATGGCGGCGCCCGATGTCAGCAGCGCGCTTCGCGGTCTCGGCGACAGCGTCGCGTCGCCGTTCCTTCTGCATGTCGGAGCATCGGCCTGGTACAAGAACCGGGACGGCGTGCTCGCGCTTTACGCCCGTCTGCGCGGGAAGCCCCGTTTCGTCGGGTTCCATCTTGTGTTTGCGGGCGAGGAGCTGACGCCATCGATGCGTGAGTTCATTTTGCAGCAGGACATCGGCGCGAGAGTGCACGTGATCAGAACCCCTTCTCCCGCAATCCTGCGGGCACTTTACTGCGCCGCGGCGGCGCTTTTGTTTCCATCGCTGCAGGAGGGCTTCGGTTGGCCGATTGTCGAAGCGCAAGCCTGTGGTTGTCCGGTCATCACTTCGGACCGCGAACCGATGAGAAGCATCGGCGGCGGCGCCGCCCTGTTGATCGATCCGGAGAAACTCGATGACGCCGCGGAAAAGATCGATCGATGCTGGGACGAGTTCCGCGACCGCGGCGCTTCGATAGCTAACGCCGCTCGGTTTTCCGAGCGAAACAGTGCTGACGGTTATCTGGCTTTTTACAAATCGATTCTCGGGTCATAGGCCACGCCACGTGGGTGAATGGCTGGGTGAATGGCTGGCCACGGGATTTCCACCGGGCCGCAAACATAGGATCCGGTCGACGCCATCATCGCCGCCATGGATGCTCGGGCAACACCACTCCTGGCACGGTGACATCAAACCCCTGCTCATCCAGCAGCCGTGCGAACTGTTCACGCTGCGATAACGCGACATGCTCCAGCCGCCGCAGTAACCGATCCCGGACCCTCCAGCCCGGTCCAGTCAGGATGCGGACCGCATCCGGATACAAGCCGTTTTCAACAATACGGCCGAATTCATCGACGACGTTATCGGCAAGATCCGGCGGCAACCGCTCGAACACCGCCAAAAGCACTGGACACCGCTTGAGCGCGACCCAGCCCTCGTTCGGACCGAGCCGGTAGGACATGCGCGCATATTCAAGGTATTCCGGCCGAAAACCGTTGCGGGTGCTTTCCACCGTGAACATCACCTGCCAGAGGAATGCATCGGCGGGAGCGCACGACAACGAGTCGCGGATCGCCTCGTCCAGTTCCTTTGCACGCGGATCGATGAGGGCGACATCGTCGCCGGTATATGTCAGCTCCAACACACGCAGCTTGAGGATCGCGGCGGCTCGCATCGCGCGCGGGCGGCATAGCGAATCCTGTTCGGCTGCATCCGCATCCGCCAACAGTTTGTCCAGCACATCCACCCGGAACGGCGTTTCGGCGATGATCTGTCGGGCGACCTCCAGGAGTGGCGCCTTGCGCACGAAATAAGGGAAATTGAATATCCCCCAGGCGATGGCGGCCGCGCCGAGCCCGACGGTGAAGAGGCGCACAAGCGCGACCCGGAGCACCGCGCTAATCCGTATAGCCGTACCGGTGATAATATTTATTCTTGTAATAGCTGTAATGGCCGTATCGGCTCAGCGTACCGAGATCGGCCTTGTTCAAGACGACGCCGGAGACGCGTTCAAACACACCGGGAGCGTCGTGAAGTGCATGTTCGACGATATCGATCTTGGTGCGTCCCCATTCGATGACGAAGAAGAACGAGTCGACGAAATTGATCGTGGTGCGGACATCCACAACGGGCGCGAGCGGCGAAAGATCGACCACCACGTATTCGTAGCTCGAGCGCATCCTCTGAAACAGGGCTTTGGCGGCGTCGGACGCCAGAATTTCGCTGGTATGCGCAACGCGCAAGCGCGTCGCCGCCGGCAGAAAATCGAGGCCCGTTACCGGATCGGTCCACAGCGCTGCTTCGAACCGGACGCTCCCCGCGATGGCATCCTGCAGTCCGACCTTGGTCGTGCCGGTCAAGGTGCGGCTCAGAGACGGATTGCGCAGATCGCCATCGATTAAAATCGTCCGTGCGCCGGACTGCGCCACGAGGTGGGCAAAGGCCGCGGCGATCGTCGATTTGCCCTCGTTCGGCAACGCCGAGGTGAAACCGATGACTTTGGTCGACTTCGCGCCGAACTCGAGATCCGCGGCCACCTTGATGGTGCGGATCAACTCGGTAAAGCGCGAGAACGGTAAATCGATCACGTGCCAGAACAGGCCTTCATTGCGGGCGATGACCTGCGATCCAGGCGGCGCATCGGCGGAAGGCGCCGGCGAAGCCTTCGACGTCTTCGGGAGCAACGGCAGCACCGAAATGCATTTGGCGTTGAGCAGTGTTTCCACTTGATTGCTGGTCCGGAACACGCGGTCCGAGACGTCAAGGAAACGCGCCGCCGCGAAACCCATCGCCAAGCCGCCGAACCCGGCAAACGCCAGAACCAGCGTCGTCCGCGGACTGCTCTTTCTCAGCGGCCGCGACGCCTCGGTGATCAGCCTCGCCTCGGTGATCGGAAAGGATTGCTGCTGAACCAACTCCATGTAGCGCTGAAGGAAATTGTCGTACAGCGCCCGGTAGGTCTGTGCGGTACTCTCCAGATCGCGCAATACCACCTGGGCCTGATTGGTGGTCTGGGACTGGGTAACAGACTGGGCGAACTGCTTCTCCGCGGCATCGGCCCGCTGCTTGGCGATCTCGTAATCGCTCTTGTAGGATTCCGACAGTCGCTTCAATTCGTCGAGTATGGAGACCCGGATCTCGCGCATCTGGTTGCGCAGGTTCACCGCCGCCAAGTGGTTGCTTCCGTACCGCGTCGACCAGTCACGCTCCTTGTTGGCGAGATCGAGGTATTGCGAGCGCAGCTTGGTGATCACCTGGTTGTTGAGCGTGTCGGTGACGGTCGCGCTGACCGCCGCGTCGGGAAAGTCGGCGCTGACGACGGCTTGGATTCGATCGAGCCGCGCCTTCGCCTCCGCAAGCTGCGACCGCGCCACAACGAGCTGGCTGTTGATTTCAGTCAGCTCCTGCTCGTTCATCAGACGGCCGGCGGACTGAACGATATTGTTCCGGGTCTTGAATTCTACGACTGCACGTTCGGCGGCCGTCGATTGTTCCCGCAATTCACGGATGCGATCCTGCAGCCACAGGCTGGCGCGCCGCGTCGCCTTGTACTTTGCATCGAGCAGATCGGTGATGTAGGCGTTTGCCACCGCATTGGCGATGTTGGCGGCCTGATCCGGCGACAGCGATTGGAAGCTGATCTCCAGAATGTATGTCAGGCCGACGCGCCGGACCGACAACCTGGACGCGAATGCCTCAGCGGTAGCGCGCAGCTTTTCGAATTCCGAAGGCGGCGTTCCCGTCGGGAACAGGCCGGCCACCCCGCCGACGAGGGAGGCGAGAAATCCTCCGGAGCCGGCGAAATCGGGCAACTCCGCCAAATGAAACTCCTTGATCACGGCAAGCGCAATCGTCTCCGACCGCAAAATCTGCACTTGGCTTTCGACCGAGGCGGTGTCGACTGGAATATCGCTGAGGACCGATTGCTGCTGGAATAGCTGGTTCTTGCGCGTATCGATCAACAGCGTGGCGCTCGCAGTGAACGTCGGCGGCGTGGTCAGCACATAAAAGCCGCCGACCCCTATCGCCAGCGCGAGGATAAAGACGATGATCGGATACTGCCGGCGGACCGTGTTGAGGATTTCGACGACAAAATCGCTCGGGGGCACAAAACCGGACGGACCCGTCTCGGGTTCGAAAACGGCCGGAGATTTATGGACCTGCAGCATATCGTCTCCAAAGGCCTTGTCGCAGCGTCGCCGACCGCCTGGGGCGCCGGCGCTCACATCGGCTGATCAGCCTGATCATCGGCGGTGAGGCCGAAAGCACGACCCGCGCAGAAACCTCTACGGACTGACCGTGTTGGTTGTCGTTGTCGGCGTAGTGTTGCCCGTAGCCGATGCGCCTCCGGCCGATCCGGTGTAGCTGAAATTTCCGGTCGGCACGCCCCCGCCTCCGATGCCCTCGGCCGTCCCACTTCCGCCGTTCCCGGTCGGAACCGGACTGGTCTGGCCGCCAACTCCGCCGCCTCCGCCGCCGCCGCCGCCTCCACCACCGCCGGCACCGATCGGCTGATCGCCGATCACCGCCGCAAAGGCGACAATAAAATCCTGATCCTTGGTCCCGGCGACGTCCCGCTGGATCTGGGTCGCATAGGGCAGATTGTTCCTTGACGCGATCCGGGCCGCCTGCGCGAGCGCCGAGCCCAGCGCACTTTTTTGATCCCCGTCGAGCATTGGCAGTAACCCCAGCAGCGGCGCAATGTTGGCCGGATTGGCTGCCAACTCGCGGAACTTGGAGGTCAACTCCGGTCCGCCTTTTGGAAATTGCCGCAACAACTGATCGAGAGTCTTTGTGATGTCGGTGCTAGGCGCGGGAGTGGGTGCAGGAGTCGTCGGCGTAGCGGGAGTCTGAGCCAAGACGGGCCGGCTGCAGTCCAACACCAGCAACGACGCCAGGACGAACGCGGCGAGCACGGCTCGAACGGGCGTCTGCATCAATCCAGCAAACAGGGTTGATTTCGACATCGATGATTCTCCACGATTTGAAAAATGATAGCATACAATTTTAAAGACCATCAAATCACTTTTGATCGTCATCGACCATCAAGAGCGGTGGTTAACCTCAATAACGAGGCGCCTGGCTGTGAATTTATTCGACTTCGACCGTATTCGTCCGAGATATGGCGCGACGCTCTTCTCCATTCCGCCTCGTCCTGTCACTGGAGATGCTACGGAACGACTGTGCGAGGCCCGCCCCGACCAGGGAAAATGCCACGATGGTGAAACCCGGTATCTGGAGCGAGAAATCGACCAGCGAATGGGTGACCGCAAGCAGCCCGCAGGAAAGGCCGGCCGCCGGCAAAGCGTGGTCCCGGCGACGCTGGAGAACGCCCTTGAACAAAACAAAGAACATCAGCAGCCATCCGGCCGCAACCAGGATAGCGATCGGCAATCCGAGATCGGAAGCGAGTTCGAGCCAGGTGTTATGCGCACGATCCCAGATCCCGACAAAAGAAGCGTCCGGACTGCGATAGGCCGGGAAATTCCATACGAACGTCCCAAGGCCGGTGCCGATCCACGGATGATCGGCAATCATCCGCATCGTTGACCGGTAGGTTTCAAGGCGGCCTTGATCGCCCAAGCCGTCAATCGCAAAACGGTTGCTTACGCCGGTCCCCAGAACCGAAAACACCATGAACGCCAGCATGACGGCGATCGCCAACACGATCAGCGTCGCTTTGCTGCGACCAATGTCACGATGAAAGTAGCACCAGAAAGCGACGATCATCGCCCCGACGGACAGCACCGTGCCGGCCCTCGACCCGGTCATGAACATCGCCCCGATACACAAGAACAGCATCAAGAATTGGACCACGAGACGAGGCGGCGCGCGCATCAACACCCTTCGCGGCAATGTCGCCCACGCGATCGCGCCAGCTCCGTTCAACGTCCGGATCAATTCGCACGCCAGCAGCAGCCAGACGCATGCACACGTGCCGAAAAACACCGCGGCGGTGTTGCGGTTGAGAAAGGTCGCGGTGAGATAGCCTTGATGTCCGAGTTTTTCGCGCCAAAGAACTTGGTTGGGATTGGCCAGAAACGCGAGAATCCCGTACCCCCCATAGGCGGCCCCGGACCACGCAACGATACCGAGAAGGCGGTGCGCGCGAGCGCGGTCCGTGCAGAGAATGAAGCTCAGCAGAAGCGCCAATACAGCTAAAAGTGGCGCTCCGATTGAATACCATGATTGGTTGCGCGCGATCGAAACCGACGGTTCGATAGGCTGGCCGAGCAAATCTGCGGTCGCTCGCCACAATTCATGAGGCGCGGCGGAGCTCCATGGGTGCGCCGCGAGCTGTTCGCGCAAGACGAAAACGCCGGCTCCCACCACGATCGCGAGGCAGGCCACCAGCCCCAATAATGGGGCCCGCAGCCCGCTCGGATTCACAAGAATGAGCGCCGCGCCCAGCAAAATGCACCAGGTCGCCACGACAGGCGGATCGGTAGAGCCGAACGGCAACGGCGCCAGCGCGATCGTCACCGCCAGGACCATAAAGGACGCCCGGTTCATCTGGCACTATTCCGCGCATACGATCGAGACACACCCGATAATACGGATTTCCGATCCGGCCACCGCTAGCGTCAGCCGGTCAGGGCGCCGTTGCCGCGCCTGCGGAAAGACCGGTACCGTTGATCGCACCCTTCAGGATGTAGGCGTTGGTCGCCGTTATGATCGGATCGTTGACCGTCGCATTGATGAGCCGCAGGTAGCTCAGGAATTTCGCCACTTCGACCGACGTGGTGTTCGACACGTACAGAACATCCTTGTTTCGAAGTTGCATCTTGCTCGCCACGAAATAACCGGCCGGATCGCGGAAATTGACGGTGTAGATCACGGGAATGATCGGCGTATCGAATTTCGCGGTGTCGACGCCGAGGTGTTGCGCCAGTTCACGCGTTTCGCCGCGATAGAGGAACACCGCGCCAGGTTCCGCCAGCGTCTGGTTGAGGCCGCCGGCCTTGCCGACGGCTTCCGCGAGTGAGATTCGCCAAGCCTCGAAGTTGAACTGACCCTGCTGGCCGGTTGCGCCGAAGGCGAGGAAGGTCTGCGGCTCACGATAGACGTAAACCGTGTCGTTCGGATGCGTGTATATATTATTGGATGGCTCGTAGACGAGCGCGCCGAACGGCGCGGTTGCGCGGCGGCCGCCACGCTCCAGCATCACCCAGGTATCGAAGCCCTGCCCCTTGGGGCCGCCGGCGCGGGTTATCGAATCGAGCAGGTGTTCACCCGCCGCATTGGCCGGGAATCGCGATGGATTGTTCACTTCGCCAAGTACGCTGATCAGCGAGGTGTTTTGAATGATCAGCGCCACCACGGCCTGGGGCTCGATGGCTCGGTTCTTCAGAGCATCGACGATCGATTGCTGCACTTCGGTGGGAGTACGTCCCGCCGCCTGGATAGTCCCGGCATAGGGAACCGAGATCTTGCCATTGTTGTCGACGTTTTGGTTCGGCAGATTGATGAAATTGCCGGGCCGCACGCCCGCTTCGAGCGGAATGAACAGTCCGCCAGCCGCCGCCTCGAAAATGGTTACGCTGACGACGTCGCCGATACCGAAGCGAATTTCGCGCGGTGGGCGGTGGTCCTGGAACGCGTTGCCGAGCCGCGGCGCATAGGACGAAAGCGCACCAATGGACCCCGGGTTAAGCCGCACCAGCGCATAGGGAAGGCTGTCCGCCTCTTTGGGTTGGCCTGAGCGCACGTCTTCGAGCGAGGGACCGGCGGTAGGCATCAGCGCGCAACCGCTTCCGAAAAGCATTGCGCACAACACACACAAAGCAATTGCTGGCCGGCCCCAATACATTAACCCAGCCCCACCTTCCCGTTGAGCAAGCCTATATTTACGAACGCGTTAGTACAAGTTTTCATGTGGCGGGAAGAACTAGGGAAAGAAGAATACCAGCATTTGTTGCCCTAAAGTCACATTTTGAACTGATTTGACACAATGGTGGCACGTTTTTTGGGCTAGGCGATATTGGCAAAACTGTAAAAGCGGTTAATGACAATCCGTAGAATACGTATCAAAACTAGAAAATATATATATCTTCAACCTATAGTATTCTATTGGATATTCCCGCTCGCACACCGGCTGCCTCACGGCGGTGCTCCGCGCACACGAATCTGAGCCAGCAAATCGGAATCAAGACCGGCCAGCTCGTCTTCGATGAAACGGCGGCCCGGAGCCGAGGCGCCGCGATAGGCCGCGACGAGCGCGGGTTTCAAGTCCGGCACACCCTTGATGATGGTTCGGATTTCTCCCCTTACCAAAAGTTGCAGGTCGGGGTCCGCGATTGCTTCCGAGTGTGTGGCGATGATGAGGCGCAACTTCATCAACGCCGGGTCGTTAGGCGCGGTGTAGTAGGACATTTTCAGCGGGCCATCGACAAGTCGTTGAGACGGGTCGCGTCGCGCATCGATCGCCGCGATCAGGAGCCACATGCGCGAGTCGTGCGGCGACAATCTTACGGCCTGTTCCGCCGCGGCCCGCGCCGCCGCAAGGGATTCGGAACCCGCGGTCGCGCCGCCGGCAGCAAAGTCGATCTGCATCCCGGCAGCCTGCAAAATGGCGTCGTCCGCCCACAGATCGCCCCGGATGACGCCAAGCCTGGCCGCCGCGGCAGCCTCGTCCTTGTCTTGCTCGGCGGCCGGCGCAACGACGGCGGCAGGAAACTTCGGCGACGGCGGTCGCGCCAACTCGGCCGCGAGGATCCAAGACGCCAAGGCGCCAAGTACGCACGCTGAAACAAACGCCGCGACGCGAAACACCTTCAATGACCGCATGTAGATTGCGCCGCTCCGTCGCGTCCAGCCATCTAGACCGATTAAGTATCAGAAACGATATCAGGCTACAGCATTCAGCAGCGCGACCTCTTCCGGCTCGATGATCAGGCAGGTCAGTTTTCCGGTGGCGTAGGCGCCGGTATCGATATTGATCCGGTTGGCGCGGAAATCGGGCTCGCGAACCGGTGTGTGCCCGTGCACCACCATCTTGCCGAAATCCTTCTCGTGCAGGAGAAAGTCGTCGCGAATCCAAAGCAGATCCGCCTCGTGCTGCTGCTCCAGGGGGACTCCCGGCTTCACGCCGGCATGGACGAAAAAATAGTCGCCGCAGGAGAATGATGTCCTGAGCCCGGCAAGAAAATCGGCGTGGCTCGGCGGCAGCGCCGTCGCAAACCGCTCGGCAAGTTCGCGCTGTTCGGCCTCGCCCGCATTGACCGAGGGTCGCAGCCCGTATGACATCAGCGTTTGCAGGCCGCCAAACAGGCGCCACTCTTCGAGCACCAATGGGTCATTGATGAATTGAGCCGCATAGGTCTCGTGATTGCCTTTGAGCGTGACCGTTTCGTGGGAGCGGCCGCGCGCGATGACGAGATCGATGACCTGCCGCGATGCCGGCCCGCGATCGATGTAATCACCAAGAAAGACGTGGATCGTGCGGGCCGGCGGGTGGCGCGTGATGTCGGAGTCGATCGCGGCGAGCAGCCCCGCGAGCAGATCGGCGCGTCCATGCACGTCACCGACGGCATAGACGCGCATCCCCTCTGGCAACCGACGGACGCGGGGCTCAGTCTTCGATCTAAAAAATCGCCACACGCAGAAGCGCTCCGCTCTCACTTCGGCCTCGCGGCCGGTCCGCGGACCCGCCTGGCTTGGTTAATCATTAGCACCAGGGTTCATAAGACTTAGACGCAAATTGCCCCCTTCAACCGAACAAGATCGCAAATTTTTACATGTATTCGTTGCGAAGCTTAGGGTGTGTGGAGGAATTATCATGTATCGCCGCGTCGTTATACTCGCAATGGTGGCCGCCATAGCGGCCATATGGGGCAATCAGGCCAAGGCGTTCAACCTCGGCTACTCGCGCGGCGTGAACTGGGGCCTTGAGCGGATCCAGTTCAACACCCCGGTGCTCGGCCCGTTCGCGCATATCAGGTTCTGCCTGCAATATCCGTCGGACTGCAAGGTGCACCGCATGGCGTTCCGTGGCGGCAGACTCGCCCTTACGGACGCGCGCTGGAAGGACCTCGTCGCGATCAACTCCGAAGTCAATCGCTCCATCAAGCCGGAGCGCAATCTGGAGGGAGTTGCCGGCGAGAGGTGGCTGATTTCGCCGCGCTCCGGCGATTGCAACGACTACGCGGTAACCAAGCGCCACGAGCTCATGGCGCGCGGCTGGCCGTCACGGGCCCTGCTGCTGGCGGAGGTGGTGACCACCTGGGGCGAGCACCACCTCGTGGTGGTGATTCGCACCAAAGAGGGCGATCTCGTCATCGACAATCTCAATGCCAACATCCGGCCCTGGTTCAAGACTCAATATCAGTGGGTTCGCATCCAGACCCCGATGAACCCGCTGTATTGGTCGACGGTCGTCAAGTCGTCGGCCTGACCCCAGGCCCTGGGCCGATGCCAACACCGGCGCTGCAGAATGTCGGCGCCGGCAGCTTGGGATCTCCGCGGCGGCTGAAGCTTCGCGACAGCGGTATCTCCCATATCCCTGAAGTCCGGGAACCGGGTATCGAAACACTGCGCATGCCGAACGGGATTCAAAATCGGCAAGTGCGCGATTATCGTCCACCGAAGAACCGATGCAGAAATCGACCGCTAATAAACAAATCAGCTGATATTTTGGCCAGCGTCCGTGGCCCACGGCTCGGCATAGTATGCTGGAGTATCGTTTCGAGTTTGGAAGGTTTCTCCCACCCGATGCAGAATCGATTTCTGGTGCGCATTCGATTTAAACAACAAAAAAAAGCCGTATACTGTTGCCTCCGGGAGACAGTCTTTCATGGCATAGTGCGTTAGCATAGCGGCTAATAATCGCATTATCTTTTGAGGGACGTCAGATGAACGACAAGGTGGCGCGGGCAAGCCTGCCAATAACGGTCGCGGTGATGGCGCTTTGCCTCCCCGCGTATGGCGCGGATCTCGGATACATCCGGCCGCCAGTCGCTCCGCCGCCCCTCTACAATTGGACCGGACTTTACGTGGGCGCCAATCTCGGCGGCGCGTTCGGCAGCGAGACCGCATCGACGCCGCTTGGCACGTTTTCGACTGGCCCAAGCGGCCTTATTGGCGGTGGGCAACTCGGTTACAATTTTATGTTCTCGCCGAATTGGCTGCTTGGCATTGAAGGCGAAATCGACGGGACCTCGGCTCAGGGCAACGTTGCAGTACCTAACGCGATCGCGGCCACGACGATTACCGGGACTCACAATTGGTACGATACCTTGGATGGCCGTCTGGGTTTGGTCCAGGGCCCCTGGCTGTATTACGTCAAGGGTGGTGCGGCATGGATGCGGGCCAATTACCTGATAACCGCAAATACCACCGGAGTAACCTCGGGTTCCTCGGTCAGCAGCACCCGCACGGGCTGGACGATCGGTGCCGGGCTGGAATACATGCTCTCTCCGGCCTGGTCAGCCAAACTCGAATATGACTACCTTGACTTCGGCACCCAAAATCTCGCGTTCGGCAACCTCGGTATATCGGCCGGCTTCAACACGCAGGTCCACGAGATCAAGCTCGGCATCAACTATCACTGGTTGCCGGGAAGCCTGTTCGGTCAATTCTGAGCCTTGCGCGTCCGCGGTTCGGCCAACACGCGATTTTGCGCAACAGAGCAGCACCGGGCGAAGGCGTTCAATTTTAAATCGACATCAATTGACATCTCCTGAAATTCCTAGCTCCGCGAGTAGCGGGCCAAGGGAGGGCTTATGCACGCGCCAGCGGCCGATTGAACTGTTGTAAATCGGTTGGCGGACTTGAGTTGCGCTGGCGGTGCGGACTGGTCGCTCGGTCTCATGGAATGCAAGGCAGCGCGGATCCCAATCAAGCCCGCAGTGCGCAACGATACGCCGCGCCTGTCCCTCCAAGTCGGCGACCACGTCTTCATAGCGGACATCAAGAATCCGACCAGCCGGCAATACGCGATGCCAATGCTCCATCAGATCCTGGTAGCGGCGATAGTACCTTCCAAGCTCGCCCAAGTCGTAAGCGTGATTCTGTTCTCCGGTAAACAATTTGGAAAAGCAGGACAGGCAGGTATCGACCGGGTCGCGGATGGTATGGATAATCGGGGCGTTCGGCAGCGCAAGATGAATGAGGCCGGCAAAGATGAAATTGCCGGGCATCTTGTCGGTGATATGAGTGGCGGCGGGGGCGAGCCGCTCGGTTTCGGCGAGATAACGAGTGCCGAGATCACGAAAATCCGCATCGGTCATTCCTGGCGCCAGTTCTGGAAAATGCGCCGGGCCGCCGAAAGTGGTTCGAATTCCTTTCATGGCGGTGTTGAAATTCTTCAGCTCGCCGCCGCCAAATACCTGCGGGTGGCTGGCCAGGATTTGCTCCACCAGCGTCGTGCCCGAGCGCATCATTCCGACGATAAACACCGGGAGCGAGGACGGCTGTCCGACATGTCGTCTGTGAAACAATTCGGGCGTGAACACGGCCCGGATACCGTCCAGCCCCCCTAGCGTTGCGGCTTCGTCGTACGAGATCTGCCCGCGCTTGAGAGCATTGCCGTCCAGCCATTGGCGGAACGCTTCCGGGTGCCGGCCGGCACTGTCGTAGGCTGTTGCCAAGGCAAAATGCAGTTCGATCCGGTCATCATCAGAAATGTCGTCGCCCGCGGCCAATTGTTCCATCGCCGCGACATGCGGGGATGCGGGAGCAAAACGCGCCACTTCACCCAGATGACGCAGGTAGCTGGCGTTACGTGGCGCCAGCCGGACAGCCTGTTCCAAGGCCGCGCGGGCTTCCGGCAGGCGGCCGAACGCCCGCAACGCCAATCCAAGACTGTTGTGCGCGTCGGCGGAACGAGGATCGAGGGCAATCGCTTGACGCAGTTCGGCGATTGCTTCCTCGATTTTATTCTGATCGTGCAGCGCGCGCCCGAGGTTGGAATGAGCGTCGGCATAGTCCGGTTTGATTTGGATGGCCTGGCGATGCGCGGCAACCGCTTCGTCGAGCCTGCCGTGAGCACGTAGCGCGGTGCCGAGGCCGGAGTGGGCCTCGGCATAATTTGGCGTGATGTGGATAGCCTGGCGATAGGCTGCAATCGCCTGGTCGAACTTACCCAGAGCGCATAACGCAATGCCCAAGTTGAAATAGGCTTCGGCATAGTTCGGCTTTATTGCGATGGCGTGCCGGCAGGCAACGACTGCCTCTTCGGGCTTTCCTTGCTCGCAAAGCAGCGCGCCAAGGCACGAATGGGCTTCGACATAATTCGGTCTGAGCCGAATGGCCTGCCGATAGGCGACAACGGCTTCGTTACGCTTGCCGTGGGCGCGCAGGGCGTGGCCAAGGTTGAAATAGGATTGCCCCGAATTGGGTTCCAGCCGGGCGGCTTGCGAGAACGCGGCGACCGCTTCCTCTAACTTGCCCAAATCATAGAGCAGTACGCCGAGGTTCGAGTGGCCCTCGGCATGATCCGGCCTGATGCGGATCGCCTGCTCGCATGCGGCGATCGCTTCGTCAGGCTTGCCCTGTTCGCGCAGCGCGGCACCGAGATTGCAATGGGCTTCGGCAAGGTCGGGCCTGAGGCGGATGGCCTGACGAAGCGCAACCACCGCGTCGTGCAGTTGCCCCTCCTGTTTCAGCGCGGCGCCAAGGTCGGAAAAGTAAGTCGCATTCCCCGCGTCCTGCCGTATGGCCTGTCGGATCAATTCCGAGGCTAACCGATGCCGACCTTCTTGGTGGGCGACCAGACCAAGCAGATGGAGCGTGCGGGGATGATCAGGTCGGACCGCCAGGAGCTGACGGTAACAAGCCGCAGCGTCGGCCAATTGGCCGGCCCTGTGATGCCTCATGCCGAGTTGTAAGAGCTCTGCTCCACCACGATCGGGATGATTCATCGGCTCATACTCGACAGTCCTGACGACCCACGCGGAGCGCTTTACCACTTGAACGATATGGCGCCTTCATAGGTGCGCGGCGCTCCCAGGTAAACTTGATCCTGGTAGCCCGGATCGGCGAAGGAGGCGTAGGTTTTGTTGGTGAGGTTTCGCACGCGAAACGAGAGACGTGTCTTGTCGATGCCGGGCATCATGCTGGATTTTGGGATGTCCACGAAGAGATAGGCGTCATAGACCGTATAGGGATCCATACTGATTTCGTTATCATCGAAGATGTAGCGATTGCCGACATGGCGCAACGACGCACCAATTTCAACCGGCCATGGAATCGCCCACACGGGACTTTCGAAACGATATGATGCGCCGGCGTTGGCGATGATTGGCGCAACGTTCGGAGGAGTATTGTTGGCAAACGTTACGCCATTGATATTGTCGGTCACAAATCGCGATTGCGTAAGCGCGACGTTACCCCACAACTTAAATCCGTCCACGGGGCGGACCGCGGCGGCGACTTCGATGCCCTTCGTGTGTATCTCGCCGGCCACCGCATAGGTGATCGGGTTGGCGCTGACCTGCTCATAAACGTTGCGGCGCGTAAGATCGTAGGCCGCGAATGTCCATTCCGCTTTGCCCTCCCAGAGCGATTGCTTGACGCCGGTCTCGTAGATGCGCGAACTCGTCAACAGCAACGGCTGCGTCGGTTGCAGTTCAGCGATTGCTGCTGCCGCGGGATCGTAGGAGGTGCCGTACAAGCCGTAGAAGACGGTCTTGCGAATCGGCTCCCACGTAAAGGCAGCGCGGTATGACACCGGCTCCCAAGCCTTGGAGAATGGAAAGCCCGGCTCGACCACGCCGGTGGGGTCTATTCCGTTGCGATATGCCGACAATTCGTCAAACCGCACGCCGCCGATCAGGGCAAACGTGGGCGTGATCTTCAGGCGGTCCTCGAGCAACTCCGCGACCGTATCAAGCACGCTGGTCCGGGTCTGGGTCACCAGCGGCCCGAAGTAGCCACGCGCCGGATCGACGAGGCCCACCGTATCGCTGCTGGAGTTGGCGGATTCCGTAAATCTTATGTAGTTGTGGCTCGCCGTCAGCTCCGCCGCAAAGCGGTTTTCCATGCCCAAAATATGCGAATTCCATGTGAGATTGGCGGTATCGCCGATAAGACGCTGATCGTGGGAGACGAAGAAGGGAAGGCGATCGACCGTATTCGTGGCGGTATCAAACGCATAGTACTCGGCATCGAAGAACGTACGCTTAGCCTTATAGACGTAGGCCTGGTCCTTCAGTGTGATGTCCGGGCTGATCTGCAGCTCAAAACCGCTGCGCCCCCAGTATTGGGTCGCGCCACTATGATTATCGAGCACGTTGTAATTGGTCGTCAGCGTCCGCGAGTCGATCGTCACGGGGCCGAGAAAGCTTCCATTGAAATGCGAAAATTCCGAACCGGAGACGACGCCGCTGGTCGCGAAAGGACCGGAGAACGAGGTCGGAACCAGCGGCGTGCCCCAATAGGAGTTGCCCTGGTCATTATAGTACTCGAACGCGATCCACGTCTTGAACACGTCGGAATTCTGATAATTCAGCCGCGTCGCAAGGCTCGAGAGATCCTTGTGGTCATCGTCGATGAAGCTGTTGACGTGCGCGTAGCTCATATCGAACCGATAGTCGAGGCCCGGAAGTGGCGTGCTGCCGCCGGACCCGTACCCGGAACGAATCGAACCGAGCGAAGTCATAGGACGTGAAGGCTTCATTTTGGACGGGTCCGGTGGTCGGCAGCTTGTTGACGTAGTTGACGGAGCCGCCGATCGCGCCCTGTCCGGATTCCAGCGCAGAGGCGCCTTTCAGGACCTCGACCCGATCGAAGACAAACGTGTCCATGACGCGTCCGGTCAAGTCCTGCGGGCCAAGGCTGATCCCGTTATAGAGGACGTTGATCTGGTCGAATTCGAAGCCGCGCATGGAAAAGCCGCCGGGCGCTCCCGCGGAGTCCACGGCGAGCACGCCGACCATTCCTTGGGCGGTCTCGACATTGGTCCGATAGCCCTGATCCTGCATCGTCTGCTGGTTGATGACATCGACCGATGCGGGGGTTTCACCCACCGTCAGGCCCAGGCGGGTCGCGCTGGCGGCAACGGCGTTCAGGTTGGGTGACGGCGTGGTCGGAGCCTCGGCCGATACTGGCGGTTGTACCGGGGGCCGGGTCGCCGCCCGATCCCGGCGAGGCGGCGGGGTTTGCGCCCGCCGGACACGGGCACCGGGCTGTTCGCCCGCCGGATTGGCCACGGCAGGCCGTGGACGCTTGGGCGGCTGATCAATCGTAACTGGAGGAAGATTTGGTTGTCCCGAGGGCGGCGACGGATTGGGAGCCGCCGAGGGTGCTGGTGCCGGCGCTGGTGCCGGGGACGGCGTTGCGGGCGGAGTTGTTGTTTCCTGCGCCTCCGTCATGGCCCAGGTGGGAAACAGCGACGCAGCGACAATCGTGGACGTAAGCCATCGCGACCGACGCACGCGCAGCGGCGAAAGTCGAACCGAAAAACCAGACATGCGCGCCCCCGGAAACTGCAATACCTACCCACTATCCGCACGAGCCTCAGGGCGTTATTTGCTGACTCAATGTAAAAAATCGCCGACCGTCTTTCCCGGTGTCAACTTCGCTGGTGAAGAAGGACCACGGCTGCGGGCACTCCCACGGCCCCGGCGATCAATACTTGAGGCTTTCTCCCTGAAAAATGCTAATCGGACACCTTTAAAAACGTTAGAAATATAACCCAAAAAATGTCAATGGTTCGCCATATTGTTTTTAGAGCGAACCGTGGAATCATTTTAGATGTTGTAATGTCGCGACAGTAAAAACCGATATATAAACCGCCATCCGCCGGCTAATTCGATTAGATTCCGTAATGAGGTGGGGTATTCTTCCGTGCCCCGCCGAGCGATTACGAAGCCTCGCAATAATATAGGCGGGTATAGTTTTTATGGTCGCGCAAAACTTCCGACACGGCCTGAAATGTGGGACAATACAGGGCTTGTCTCGGATGTTGCCCAGCGCGCAGCACCTCGGCGCAACCGGTTTTTGCTATGCGCTACGGCGACGCGCCGTATAGTGTAGCCCACGATGTCATGGAGGAGGAGGAACCTACCAATAATCTAGGGGAGTATACGACATACCTGCGGTTCACTTATCGATAAATGCACGCATGATGGGTTTGACTTCATACGGCCCTGAAAGGCAACCTTCCTTGTCGAAGGCGTTAGGGCCGCCTCCGAGGCTCCGGGGCTTGTCGGATTGATCGGCTATCCCAAAGATGGAAAGGACAATCGAATTTTCCTCCGTGCCGATCGCACCGTGCCTTATGGTGAGTTGATGGATAAATTGGAAATTCCGCGAATGGGTTGCTGCCTCAAGGTCGCGCGCGTCGCTGTTCAAGCGGTTCCGCACGCGGCGATCGAGGCGCCGCGGACCCCGGTAACCCTGAGTATTTGAGTGGCTCCCATGTTTCCCTTCGATCCTTCGTACAAGATGGCCCTGCGTAGGTGGGCGTTGGCCGGGCTTGGCTCGCTTGTAATTCACTTGGGCCTCGCCGCCTTGGCGGTCGTGTACCTCAGGGACGACGATCTTGCCGATGATCTCGGGGCTCCCGCTATCGAAGTCGGCATTGAATTGATGACCCGTCGTATGGAGCCGATCGACGTGCCGCCGGGTCCGGACGTCGAGGCTTCGACGGCGTCGCCGGCGGTGGTTGAACATAAGGAGATTCTGGAACCAATTGCCGCGCCAGTTGCGGTGGAAACACAGACAGAAGACCCTGACCGAATTGTCACCCCGACCAAAACGAGAGAGGTGGTGAAAGACGAGCCGGACATCCCGACGATGCTAGCGGTTCCGTCGGTCCCCTCGATCGCTGCCGAGGCAACCGCGGTACCGACTTCTGAAAACATTCAGGAGTCCATGCGCTCCGTGACGCCGGTGCAGGGAACGGGAGAAAGCCCGGATCGCGCACGTGCGACATGGCAGAAGGAACTGATGGCGCATTTCAACCGCCATAAGCGGTATCCGACCAATCCGTCCCTTCAAAGTGCGACGATCCTGGTGAGCTTTATTCTTGACGAGACAGGGCACGTCCTGTCCTCGAATATCGTCCAAGGTTCCGGAGATAACTCTTTTGATGAGGCTGCGCTCGCAATGATTCGGCGCTCCGACCCTGTTCCCAAGCCTCCGTCTCTCGTGGCGCACGAAGGATTGGACTTCACGTTGCCGGTTATTTTTCGCCCCAAGCGCGGCAGTTAGCGCAAGCGCGCCTTCGGATCTGGCCCGCATTGATCTGCACGGCCGATCATCCGGCCGTACGGCTCACGGTCTGGGCTAAGCCGAGCCCGATCACGGCCGACGCGATCGTCAACACCGTGGCATCAAGCAGCGTCGCATCAACGAACGCCTCGATCGCCATCAGGACGACGCAGCTCGCGGCGGCGGCTGGATAGATCGAATCACGGCCGCGCAACATGGCTCCCCGCAACAACACGATGGCAATCGCGACCGCGATCAGCACCGCAATCGACATCATGGGACGTCCGATCTCGACCGCGATAGCGGCGGCGGCCGTGGGTGCCATCGCGGCGGTGGTGAAGTCGTCGACGCCGGCATAGATCGGCAGCAGGGCCGAAAACGTTCCGGCACCGCTGCCGAACCACGGGATATCCGCCAGCATCCGCGAAACGACGTCGGTCGGTCCCGCAATGGCAAAGCGCAGGGTCGCATCGGCGCCCCCGCCCGCAATGCTCATCGCGACAGACAGCACGGCAATAAGCCCGAGAGCCGTAAACGCCAGAGTGAGCCGCGGCGCGGCGCCGAACCGCCGCGCCACCACGATCGCCGCCAGTACGCCGAGGCCGCATGCGGTCGCGAACACGATCGCCGCGGGCGACCAAAGAACGACCGCGACGCCGCATATCGCGAGCGCGATCAGACAGGCAGCGACCGTCGCGACCGAATTTGCCGCTGCCGCACCGTTGCGTTCGCGCTGCATCTCCAGCCGTTCGACACCATGAATGGTCGCCGCCGCCGCCAGGATCACACCGAGCGCGCCGAGCGCGTGCAATGCCGCAGCGCCGTGGTCGGCACCCGGGACGGCGAACGCGCCGAGTTCCGCCGCGATGGAGATCACCGACATGACGGCTGTGATGGCAACCAACACCAACAGCGCCGCTTCGGCGCGCTGCCGCTCGATCGTGACCGCCATCGCGACGAACACGAGCATGACGGCGGACAGATAACTCCCCAAACCGATGAGGGTCATTGCGGGGTCGATGCTGATCGCTCCGACCATCGGGGTGCCAAGCGCGTCGGCGGCGCTCGCCCAGATAGGATGTGCGAGGCCCGGTAATGGCAGCGCCTGCACCAGCATGACGAGCGCCGGCGCGGCGGCAACCGCGAGCCACGGGCGGATCAGCTTCACCAGATGGGCGCCCTCTCCCGGGCGCACCAAGATGGCGACAGCCGCCGCCGCCAACGCCGTCGCCGCAGCCGCAATCCCGCGTTCCACCGGCCCGTCAAGGAACAGCGTCGCGGGCGTCGCACCCAATATCAGCATCAGCAGCAGGAATGGAATGAGCACTTTGCACGTCGGTGGCGGCGCGGCGATGAACGGCCTTCATTGAGCGGTCCGGCCGTGGCCGTCAAGGGCCGGCGCGAACGGACACGCTGCGGTACCGGCTCGCCGAGCGGCCCGCATGCGCGCGCGATCAAACGCTACCCCTGGCACACCGTTCGGGCACAGCCTTCGGCTTTTCCCGCACGCCGCTTTGGCGTAGGGTGCGCCGAAAGCAACGACGCCTCCGTGAACGCGATTCTTTGCGGAGTTGAAATGGCGGGTCGCGCGTCGGGCGGCACCGCTTGAATAACCGGGAGGAAAGAATGGTCAGGTTTCCGATCGCCGCGGCGGCGAGCGTGCTTGCGTGCTCCATTGCGGCCGCCCAGTCCGCGAACGACGCGGCAGTGATGCGGCTCGATCCGGCGCTCGACGCGCTGGTGTCGCCCGACGCCAAGGTCGAGCTCGTCAAGGGTGGCTTCGGCTTCACCGAGGGCCCGGTGTGGGTGCAGAAGGGCAAGGAGGGTTATCTCCTGTTCACCGACATCCCCGGAAACGTGGTCTGGAAGCTCAACCCCCAAGACGGCAAGGCGACCGTCTATCTCCTCGACGTCGGCTATCACGGCCCGGAGATGTGGCGCTGGGGCCCGGTCATGAACAACGGCGCCGACCGCAATGACCCGAAGTTCGAGGAATTCGTCATGATGGGTGCGGATGGCCTCGGGCTCGACCCGCAAGGGCGCCTGATCCTCGCCACCTTCGCGGGCCGCTCGCTCATGCGCATCGAGAAAGACGGCAAGCGCACGGTGTTGGCGGACCGTTACGAGGGCAAGCGGTTCGGCGGCCCCAACGATATCGCGGTCAAGCGCGACGGCGCGATCTATTTCACCGACACCTACGGCGCGCTTCGGCTACGCGACAAAGACCCGAAGAAGGAACTCGACTTCAACGCCGTGTTCCGATGGAAGGACGGCAAGCTCACCCTCCTCGTCAAGGACATGCCGAACACCAACGGTCTCGCCTTCTCGCCCGACGAGAAATATCTCTACGTCAACGGCAGCCGCGACAACTACGTCAACCGTTACGAGGTGCTGCCCGACGGCACGCTCGCCAACGGCAAGCTGTTCTTCGACATGCCCAAGGAAATCGAGCGCGGCATCACCGACGGCTTGCGGGTCGATACCAAGGGCAATCTCTACGAAACCGGACCCGGCGGCACCTGGATCATCTCGCCGGAAGGCAAACACCTCGGCACCATCCGGGCCCCGGAGCGCTCGACCAACATCGGCTTCGGCGACGCCGACAGGAAGACGCTCTACATCGCGGCGCGCAGCAGCATCTACAAGATCAGGGTGAATACGCCGGGGATATGAATTATCGGGAATTCGCCTCGCATCACGCTCAATTCTCTTTCATTGCTTGCAACACGAGCAGATAAATCGCGCACGCTCCGCGTTTTGGCCTCCTCACCCGCCGACCGCCCCGCCGTATTGCGCGTCGGTGACGTGCTCGAGCCACGCCACCGGGGAGCCGTCGAGCGCCTCCTGCATGGCGATGTGCGTCATGGCGCTGGTCGGAGCGGCGCCGTGCCAGTGCTTCTCGCCGGGCGGAATCCACACCGTGTCGCCCGGTCGGATTTCACGGATCGGGCCGCCCCAGGTCTGCACCCGGCCGACGCCCGAGACCACGAGCAGCGTCTGACCGAGCGGGTGGGTATGCCAAGCGGTGCGAGCGCCGGGCTCGAACGTCACGCCGGCCGGCCCTGATGCGAGCCGGTGCCGGTGCCTCGATGATCGGGTCCTGCCACACTGTCCCGGTGAACCAGTCGGCGGGCATCCGGCGCGACGGCGCAGAACCGGAGGGACGGATATCCATGACGCCTCCTTGAGTTGATCGGCCTGAAGCGATGATAAGTTTGGACCGCTCGCCGCGATTATCGGGCAGCAAGCCGTGGTTCGCAATGGATTGCCAAGACGGGGATTGCCAAGACGGGGATTGCCGGACGTTTGACGTCGCGTCGGCCGGAGTTGCCAAGCCCAATCGCGACCGGTTAATGACCGTGGCACGGAGGCGGCGGGCGGCATGGCGGATATCGCATGGCAAAAGCTCACGATCGGAATGCTCGGCGGCGACCGGCGCGAGCAGGAGATTGCGCGCCTTGCAGCCGCGACCGGCGCCGCCGTGCGCGCCCATGGCTTTCCGTGGCCGGAACAGGGCATCCGGGGCGTCACCCGGCTCGACGATCCCGCGGCGGTGCTTGAGGGCGCGCGATTTGCGCTGTTTCCGATCCCCGGCATCTCGGCAAACGGGGCGCTGTTTGCGCCCTCGGCCGCCACACCCATCATCCCGACCCGCGACATGCTCGCCGGCATGACGGCACCGGCCCATATCATCCTGGGCTGGGCCGACAAGAACCTGAAAACCCATGCGGATGTGCTTGGCGTCACGATCCACGAATACGAGTGGGACAAGAGCCTGATGCTGCGCCGGACGCCGGCGATCATCGAGGGACTGTTGAGGATCGTGATCGAGAACACCGCCATCACCATCCATGACGCCACGGTCTGCGTGGTCGGTCAGGGCACCATTGGGGCGGTGCTGGCGCGCACCCTGGTTGCGCTCGGCGCCCGCACCCATGTGGCGGCGCGCAATCCCGAGCAGCGCGCGGCGGCGTTCGTGGCCGGCGCGACCCCTCACCTTCTGGATGAACTTCCCGCGCTGGCGCCGCGTCTCGACATGGTATTCTCCACCGTGCCGTCGCGGGTGATCGGTGCCGACGTGCTCGAACGCCTGCCGAAATCGGCGCTGCTGGTCGATCTCGCGGCGCCACCCGGCGGCATCGATTTCGCGGCGGCGCAGGCCTTGGGCCTCAAAGCGATCTGGGGGCGCGGGCTCGGCAGCCGGGCGCCGATCACGGTCGGCGGCAGTCAATGGGGCGGCATCCGCGAGCGCATCGAGGCCATCATGCGCGCCGAAAGCTGACGGCGCGCGACGCACAGGTAATTCATCGGAGGAGTACCATCATGCCGGTCGTCACCGTTCAAATGTGGACAGGCCGCACGCCGGCGCAGAAGACCGCGCTGGTTCGCGCCATCACCGACGCCATGGTGCAGCATGCCGGCGCCAAGCCGGACAATCTGCACGTCATCCTCCAGGAGGTGCCGAAGGAAAATTGGGCGCTCGCCGGCGTGCTCGGCCATGAACGCAAGGACATCTGAGATGGCGACGCAAGTACCGGCGAAAGAGGCGTCCGCGAACGCCGCCGCAACCGAATTCGCCCACATGCTGCTGAAGGTTACCGACGTTGCGCGCTCGGAGCGCTTCTACGTCGACTTGCTGGGGTTCACGGTCAGGCCCGCCAAGCCGTTGCCGGATGGGCGCCCCTTCGTGCCGTTCCACCAGGGGATCGCGCTCACGTCCGGGGGGCCACCCACATCGGTGCAGATCGACCACATCGCCTTCAAGGCCCGGGACGTGCGCGCCATCGCGGACCGACTCAAGCAGGCCGGCGCGACCTTCTTCCGCGAACTGCATGACGGCCTCTATGGCCTCACCATTTATGTCGCCGATCCCGACGGCAACATGATCGAGCTCTACGAGGAAAACGCCCGTATGGCGTAAGGAATTGGGGTGAAGAGGTAAAGAGGTCCCCGGCCGAACGACCTTGGCGCCGGTTGGGGCCTCTGCGCTAATCAGAAGATCGTTGCCTCGATGCGGGCATCCCTGCAATCGCATGCAAGCCGCCATAGGCTGGAACCGGCCGCCGATCTGACGCGCCGGGCGATTTGCACGAACAACGCCCGATAATGGCAAGTACGACGGCAAGATGACCGCGGCGACCAATAGCTTTATCGTCCGCCGATACTGCTTTTTTTTATTTTCGACTAAAACCATTTCCTGCAATCTGGAACTACTGTATATGGATAGGATTGCAGCAAGGCATCGTTCAGCACCCTCCGGGGCGATCGTGGATAAGACGCCCAAGTATCGTGCATTTCTCTGCTACAGCCACGCCGATGCCGGCGCGGCGAGGCGAGTACGCCATCGCCTTGAAGAATTTTGCATCGACCGGGAACTCGTTGGCCACATCACGCGGCTCGGACCGGTCCCGGCGACCCTCCGTCCGATCTTTCGCAAACGATTTTTTTTCGATTCCAGCCCCTTGGTCGGTGCTGCGACCATCGCCGCCCTGGACAACTCCGCCGCCCTTGTCCTGCTCGCCTCGCCCGGTTCGGCGCGGAGCAAATATGTCGATAGTCAGGTCAGGCTGTTCAAGTCGCGTCACCCCGATCGCCCGGTCATCCCCCTGATCGTCGACGGCACACCGGACGATCCGGAGATCGGATGCTTTCCGCCGGCGTTGCGATTTGCCGTGGTGCCGGACGGCGCTGAAAGCCCCGCCGACATGGTGCCACCCGATCTGCGCAACAGGGGCGACGGATTTGATCTCGCGATCGCCAAGGTGGTGGCCCGGATGACGGGGCTTTCTCCGCATAACCTCTACCGCCGCGCCGAACGGAAGCGAAACCTTCAGGACCGGTTGCGCACCAGGGTCGCCGCCGCGAGCGTGATGTTGGCAATCGCAGCGGGCGCTTTCTTCTGGCAGGCGCAGCAACAGAAAGCCGCGCGGGCGGAGGTCTCCGCGCTTGTGCACAAATACGATCGTCTCAGTCCGACGCAGGCGGCGGACCCGGGCGCCAGGGAAAGCCTGACACAGGCGATCACCGCCATCGCGGACGGCGCCGTAACGGACAAACGATGCGCCTCGGCCCTGGCGCTTCTCAAGGTCGGCAGGTTTGCCGAGGCAGAACCGTTGTTGCAGGCCGTGGCCCAGGACAAGGCTAAGCGATCTGCCAAAGACGCGGCCGCGGCCTACCGGACCCTGGCGTCAATCGCTGCCGTTTCCGAGCCGGGACGGGCGCGGGAATATTACGCCCAGGCGGCACGGCTCGACCCTTCGGACATCGAGGGCATGTTTCGGAATGGCTGGTTTCAGCATCAGGCCGGCCAACTCGATGCGGCGGACGTGTCCTATCGCAGGGTGATTGCGTCGGCCACGGCCAGCAACAACGAATGGGTCCATTGGGCACTGCTCGGCAAGGGCGATATCGAGCGGGAGCGCGGCCGTCTCGACGACGCGCTCGCGACCTACCGTAAGGCAGGCGCGATTGCGGAAAATCTGGCCAAGGCTGATCCCGGCAACACCGGCTGGCAGTATGACATCGGCATCAGCGACGAACGTATCGGCGATCTGCTGATGGCACTTGGCAATCGTGCTCAGGCCCTGAAATCGTATAATGCTCAGCAGGAGGTCATCTCGCACCTGGCCAAGGGCGATCCCGGCAACGCCGAGCGGAAGCATGAGCCGGCGTACGTCAACATCAGCAGCGTGACGGCGAACGGGGCCGTGCCGGACATGCTGGCATCCTATCAGGCGAGCGTCGCCATCATGGATCGCCTCGCCAAAACCGATCCCGGTAACGCCGGTTTGCGGCGCGATCTTGCAGCGTCGTACGACAGGGCCGGCAATGTGCTGCTGGCGCGAAGCGATCTGGCCGGGGCGCTGGAGTCCTATTCCGCGGGCCTCGCCATCATGGACCGCCTGACCAAGGGCGATCCCGGCAATGCCGGCTGGCAGCGCGATCTCGCGGCGGCGTATGCCAAGGTCGGCGACGTCATGGCCGACCAGGACGATCTGCCTGATGCGCTGAATTACTATCAGGCGGGCCTTGCCATCGCCGATCGCCTGGCCAAAGCCGATCCCGGCAACGCGCGCTGGCAGCGCGATCTGGCGGTGACCTACGGCAAGGCCGGCGACCTGCTGGCCGAGCAGGGCAATCTGGCGAAGGCGCTGAAATTTTATCGGGCGAGCCTCGCCATCGCGGATCGGCTGGTCATGGCCGATACCGCCAAGGCCGCGTGGCAGCGGGATTTGTCGATGACCTATAACGGGATCGGCGGCGTGCTCAAGACGCAGGGCGATCTCGCCGAGGCGCTGAAATCCTATCAGGCGAGCCTCGCCATCCTCGACCGCCTGACCAAGGTCGATCCCGGCAATGCCGCCTGGCAGCATGATCTTGCCGTGACGTATGATGGCGTCGGCGAGGTTTTCAAGGCGCAGGGCGATTTTCCCGAAGCGCTGAAGTCCTTTTCCGCGAGCCTCGCCATCTTGGACCGTCTGGCCGCAGGCGAGCCCGGCAATACCAACTGGCAGCGCGATCTCGCGGTGACGCATAGCGGAATCGGCGATGTCCTCAAGGCGCAAGGCAATCTGCCTGAAGCGCTGAAGTCCTTCTATGCGAGCCTCGCCATCGCCGAACCATTGGCCGAAGCCGACTCCGCCAAGCCCGAACTGCAGCGCGATATCGCGGTGACTTACGTCAGACTTGCCGATTTCTATCGGAAATCAGGGCAAGGATCGAAGGCACAGGAGTTGCTTGCCGCCGCCCGCGCCGTCATGGCGCGGCTGGTTGCGAAATTTCCGCACCAAGCCTTGTGGAAACAGGACTTCGCCTGGTTTGCTCAGCAGATCGCGGTGTTGACGAAGTGAGGTCGGGTCGCAGGGGATGCTGGTTGTGAGCGACAAGTCGGAGAAGCGCGCGCCGAGAAAAGGCCGCGCGACGTTAAGCCGAACCATCAAGGGCGAACCGCCGAGAAAAGGCGGCATCCTCGCCGCGCTGCGACGTTCGCCCTTGGTCGGTGTGGAACTGAAGGTTGCCCGGCGTGTACCGCACAGTCGCAAGATTGACCCGTGATACCAGCCGGCAATTTCAATTCGGTCTCGTCATGGCCGCGCTTGTCGCGGCCATCCACGTCTTTGAACGCGCATGGCTTTAGAGACGTGGATGCCCGCGACAAGCGTGGGCACAACGAGAGGATTATCAGAATCCCCTCGGCCCAAAGACCCTGATACCGAGCTTCTTCTCCAGCGCCCGCCCGAACCGGTACTTCATCTCCGGCCCCTCATAGTTCGCCGGCGGCGCGCGCTGGTATTCGGGCTCGGACTCGACGCGCAGGCGGATGAAATACGGCCCCGGCGCCGAGACGATCTCGGGGATGCGCTTCTCGAGATCGGCGAGATTGTCGATGGTCGTGACCTGGCGAATGCCGGCGCCTTTGGCGATTAGCGCGTAGTCGGAGTTGTCCTGGTTCACCATCGGCATGGTGTCGACGGTCTGATAGCGCTGGTTGTCGACCACGAAATGCTTCAGGTTGGTGGGTTGCTGGCCGGCCTCGGTGAGGAGGCAGCCGAGATTCATCGACAGCGAGCCGTCGCTGTTGAGGACCCAGACCGGCACCTCGGGTAGCGCGGATGCGAGCCCGAGCGCGAAGCTCGCGGCAAAGCCCATGCCGCCGTGCATGTAGAAGCTGTCTTCGCTTTTGGTCACCGCCCACCATTCGTTCGCCGCCATGCCGAGCGCGCACACAACAATCGCATCGCCGCGATGCCTTGCCAGCACCGTCAAGGCCTCCCGGGTCTTCATGCGTTTTTCACTCCGAGCAGGCGCTTGGTCAGAAACAGGATGAACGGCCGCTTCTGCAGCCGGTGCCACTCATAGGCGTCGGGAATGCGCGCGATCTCGTCCTCCGTGTCGATCACCTGGTAGGGGAAGTCGTAGGCCGCCAGTAGCGGGTGCGTGCGGCGGCCCTGCACCTCCTGGTAGACCTTGTGATCGTCGATCGATCCGCGCGCGCTGACGATGCAGAAAACCGGGATCATGTGGCGCAGGCAGAGCGTCGCCATTTCGCCGGTGCAGGTGAGAAGGCCGGTGTTGCCCATGATGGCGACCGAGCGCATGCCACCGAAGAACGCGCCGGCGCAAATCGCGATGGTTTCGGCCTCGCGGCCGACCGGGATGTGCTTGATCTGATTGCCGGCCGTGACCGTGCGAATGAGCCCGTTGACCCAGTCGTCGGGAAGACTCGCCGCGAGGCGCACGCCCGCCTTCACGAGTTCGGCATGTATGCGTTCATTGACGTCCATCGGGCTCGCTCACGGAAAATGCAATCGCAAAAAAACGATAGGGAGGCGCCCCTGAAGGGTCAAGCTGTGATCACAGCGCGGAACTATCTCAGCCTTGCCCCCTGCCGGCGCCGGTCGGACTGCCGTCCGTCGGCGAAGCTTGCCTTCTTCAGAAGCTGCTGGAGGGATTCCTCGATATCGTCCACGACGGCACGGCGAGCCGCGCCGCCGTCGCCGGCGCGCAATGCCGCGAGGAGCCTGCCGTGGTGGCGCGCGGTCCAGCGGATGTTCGGCAGCTTCGCCGACAAGGCGACGAACGGGCCGGCCTGGAGCCACAGCGTCTCGACGAGCGGCAGCGCGACATGGGAGCCGGCGTATTCGTAGAGCGCAAAATGGAACGTCATGTTGCCTGTCATGGCCCCAACGGCGTCGTCGGCCAGCAGGCAGCCCTTGAGCTCCGCGTTGACGCCGGCGAGGTGCTCGACGTTTGCCGGCGTCGCCTTGATGCACGCCATTTCGGCCAACATGCCTTCGAGCTTTTGCCTGATCCGCGTCAGTTCGACAAAGCGTTCGCGCGTCATGCGCGGAATGATCACCGAGCGGTTCGGCAGCATCACCAGCGCGCGCTCGGCGATCAGCCGGCTCACCGCCTCGCGCACCGGCATCGCGCTGGTGCCGAGCCGCGCCGCGAGCGTGCGCAGGGACACCGCTTCGCCGGGCGTGAACATGCCCCCCATGAGGCCGAGCGCCAGCGCCCGATAGACCCGCAGCCGCAAGGTGTCGCGCGCTTGGCCTGGCGCGGTCGAAACGATGAGCGGGAGCCGGCGGCCGTGCTTTGCCGTCGACTGGCGAGGCTTCGGCACATGTGCGGCGGCAGCAGGCGGACGGTTCGCCGGACGCAGCTTGGCGCGTGGTTTCATGGCGGCGGCCGTGGCGGCCGGCGCGTCACGGCGGCGTGTATCCGGTTTCCTTGAGATAGGCCGCCCATTGATCAACCTCCCGGTGCAGCTGGGCGCCGAATTCCTCGGGACTGTTGGCAACCGCAACGGCACCGAATTCCGCCATGCTCCGCTCCACCGCCGGGTCTCTTGCCATGTCTGCCATGATGGCGGCAAGGCGCTCGACCACTGTCCGCGGCGTTCCGGGCGGCGCCAATAGCCCGTTCCAGGATTCCGCCGTGAACCCGGCGATGCCCTGCTCAGCAAGGGTCGGCACGTCGGGCAGATAAGGGCTGCGTGCCGCCGTGGTGACGCCGATCGGCCGCACCGCGCCGGCGGCGAGCTGGCCCATGGCATCGGAGATGTTGGCGAACGCGACATCGACCTCACCGGTGACGACCGCGGCGGTGGCGAGCGCGCCGCCCCGGTAAGGCACATGGGTCAATTGCGCGCCTGTTTTCACTTTGAAAATTTCGCCGGAAAAGAACATCAGGCCGCCGACGCCGCTGGAGCCGTAGGTGAGGCCGCCCGGCTTCGACCGGCTCAACGCGATCAGCTCAGCCGGCGCGTGCACCGCGAGCTTCGGGTTGACGATCAGCACCAGCGGGTTGGTGTTGATCATGCTGATCGGCACAAGTTCCTTGAGCGGATCGTAGGTGAGCTTCTCGGACGACGGCGCGATCGAGATCGGGCCGATGCCGCAGACGCACAGCGTGTAGCCGTCGCCGGCGCTTTTGGCGACCGCAGCCGTGCCGGTGATGCCGCCGGCCCCGGCCCGGTTCTCGATCACCACCGAGGCTCCCTTCAAGGCGCCCTGCAAATAGTTGCCGGTGACCCGCGCTACCACGTCGGTATTGCCGCCCGCCGCGAACGGAACAATGAGGCGGATCGGCCGGACCGGCCACGCCTCCTCGGCCCGTATCGATTGGGCGAGGAATGGAGCCGGAAGCTGAGAAAGTGCCGAGAGCAAAACGACGCAGAGGGACTTGGGCAATTTCATCGCGTGCTCCGAGGCGGCCGTCGATCGCGACGACACAGTCATCGTATTATGGCGGGGTTTGGGGTTTCAACCAACCAGCCGGCCGTCGAGTACCCGATGGAGCCGTGGTTCGTCCAGCGCGCCCTCCCACTTCGCGACCACGATGGTGGCGACCGCGTTGCCGACCAGGTTGGTGGGGGTCAGGCCCTCCGACATCAGACGATGAACGCCGAGGATGAGCGCCACGCTTTCGACCGGAATGGTGCCGACCGACGCAAGCGTCGCCGCTAGAACCACGAAGGCGGCACCGGCCACCCCGGCCGCTCCCTTCGAGGCCAACAGCAGGACCGCCAGCAATCCGATCTGGTGCTCGATGGTGAGGGGTGTATTCGTGGCCTGCGCCAGGAACACCGCCGCCGTTGCAAGATACAGGCACGTACCGTCGAGGTTGAACGAATATCCGGTCGGAACCACAAGGCCGACCACGCTTTCCCCGCAGCCAACCGCTTCGAGCTTCGCGATCATGCGGGGCAGCACGGTTTCCGAGGACGTGGTCGCAAACACGATCAGAAGCTCTTCCCGAATGTAGCGAATAAGCTTGAACAGGCTGAAGCCGCACCAATGGGCGATCGGCCACAGCACGCAAAAAACAAAAATGAGGCAGGTGACGTAAAAGCTGATCAACAGCTTTCCGAGCGAGACCAGGGAGCCTGCGCCGAATTTGCCGACCGTGAACGCAATCGCGCCGAACGCACCGATCGGCGCCGCCCACATCACGACGGCAACGATGCGGAACAGCATCTGCGAGGACGCCCCAATGAGACGGTTCAACGGCTCGCCGCGCTCACCAAGCCAGTTCAGCGCGAAACCGCAGAGAACCGAGATGTAAAGCACCTGGAGCACGTTGCCTTCGCTGAATGCGCCGACGAACGTGTCCGGAATGATATTGAGCAGGAATTGCACGGTCGTCTGCTTGCGGGTCTGTTCCAGGTACGGCGCCACGCTCGACGCATCGACGTGAGAGAGGTCGACATTCATGCCGACGCCGGGCTGGAATATGTTGACCGCGACAAGGCCGATGATCAGCGCCACCGTCGTCAGCACCTCGAAATAGATCAGAGCCTTCAAGGCGACCCGGCCGACCTTCGCCATGTTGGCCATGCTGGAAATGCCGTGGACGACCGTGCAGAAGATGATCGGCGCGATCAGCACGCGGATCGCCTTGATGAACGCATCGCCGAGCGGCTGCATCGCCGTGCCGGCATCCGGAAACAGGTGGCCCACGGCGATGCCCGCGGCCATCGCGACGAGCACCTGAAACCAGAGTTGCACGTACCAGGGTTGAACCTTTTTGCCCTGAACTGCGATTGGAGGCGCATTCGCATCCATGGCGGGGACCTCGCTTCCTGGAACTTGGCGGCGTGGCGCACGCCGCCGGCAAATTATCCGAGAACCTGGGCAAATGCGGCCGAAATCGCGGGCGATAGCGAGGAAGGCCGCTCGGGAGTTTAAAGCGGCCCTATCGATCCGCCGGCGCGGATTTCGGGTTCTTATCGCCGCTCTTTTCGCCCTTGCGTCGCCGATCACAATTGAGGATTAGAGACCCTGAATCTCGGCGGGCGTGGACGTCGCGCAGCCGTGGACACCAAATGCAGGACGTGCACCCAAAGGCGCTAAGTTGGAACCTTCACAGTGTGGCGCTCTCCTCCCCTCCCCCTTGTGGGGACGGGTTGGGGGCGGGGGTCGGGAGATGTGGCGCTGACGTGCCACACTGCACCACCCCCCGCCCCGACCCTCCCCCACAAGGGGGGAGGGAGAAGATGCTGCGCGGTAACGGCCGAACTTAGCGTCCATGGGCCACGCTCCTGCAATCGCATTGGAGCGTACATGGATCTTGGATTGACCGGAAAGGTCGCGCTGGTGACCGGATCGAGCCGCGGCATCGGGCGCGGCGTTGCGTTGACGCTCGCCGAGGAAGGCTGCGACGTGATGTTGACCGGGCGCGACGAGGCGGCGTTGCGCGAGGTCGCCGGGCTCATCGAACAGCGCGGCCGCCGGGCGAAATACGAGACCATCGACCTGCGCCGGGACGACGCCGGCGCGGCGCTTGTCTCATCGGCCAGGGAAAGCTTCGGCCGACTCGACATTTTGGTCAACAATGCCGGCACCACCAAGCGCGGCGACTTCCTCGCCCTCACGGACGCCGACTGGCAGGAAGGCTATGCGCTGAAATTCTTCGCCCATGTGCGGCTCTCCCGCGCCGCCTGGCCGCTGCTCAGCGCCGCGCAGGGATCGATCGTCACCATCGGCGGCACCAGCGGGCGGATCCCGATCGCGGCCTTCACCATCGGCAGCTCTGTCAACGCCGCCTGCGCGGCCTTCGCCAAGGCGCTGGCCGATCTCGGCAAGACCGACCACGTGCAGGTCAACACCATCCACCCGAGCTACGTCGAGACTGAGCGGCTCTGGCGCCGCATCAAGGCCGACATGGAGAAGACCGGGAAGAGCGAGGCCGAGGTGCGCGAATGGCATCGCCAGGACATCAACGTCACCCGCTTCGGCACGCCGGAGGACATCGGCGGCCTGATCGCCTTCATGGTGTCGCGGCGCGGACGCTGGCTGCACGGCGCGACCATCGATCTCGATGGCGGCGAAGTGCCGGCCCTGTGAGAGGCCAAGAACTGTGAAGCCAAGAACTGTAAGAGACCAATAAAAGTGAGAGACCAACAACGGTGAGAGGCGATAACGTCCTCCTGACGCCGGCCCGCATCGGCAATGTGGAAATCAAGAACCGCATCGTCATGCCGCCGATGACGACGCGGCTTGCCGACGAAGAAGGCCACGTCACCGAGCACACCATCAACTATTACATGGCGCGGGTGCGCGGCGGCACCGGGCTCATCACGGTCGAGATGGCCTCGCCGACCCGCGCCGGCCGCCACCGCGGCCGCGAGCTCGGCATCCATGACGACCACTTCCTGCGTGGCCTCACGCTGCTCACCGCCGCGATCCATGCCGGCGGCGCCAAGGCGTCGATCCAGCTCGGCCATGGCGGCGGCCACACCCGTTTCGACATCTGCGGGGAGACACCGGTCGCGCCGTCGGCGATTCCGCATTCGGTGTTCGAGATCACCGACGAGACCGTGATCCCCAAGGAGATGAGCCTCGACGACATCGGCCTCACCATCGCGGCTTTCGCGGCGGCCGCGGCCCGTGCCGAGACCGCGGGCTTCGACTGCGTCGAAATTCATGCCGCCCACGGCTACCTGATCTCGCAATTCCTCACCCCGTTCGAGAACCGGCGCCGCGACGCCTATGGCGGATCACTGGAAAACCGCGCGCGCTTCGGCCTCGAAGTGCTGGCCGCCGTCAAGGCCGCGGTCCGTATTCCGGTGATCTTCCGCATCTCGGTCGACGATTATTTCCCCGAGGGCCTTGCGTTTGCCGAGGGCCGCGAGGTCGCGGTCGCGGCGGCGCGGGCGGGAGCCGACGCGCTCCACATCGCGGCCGGGCATTACCGGTCGCTGCCGTCGGCGGCCCGCATGATCCCGCCGATGCAGTATCCCGACGCGACGTTCCTCGCCTACGCGGCGGATATCCGCAAGGACGCCGGCGCGCCGGTGATCGCGGTCGGCCGGCTCGGTGACCCGGCGGTCGCAGCGGAAGCGGTCGCGTCCGGCAAGGCGGATTTCATCGCGCTTGGCCGGACCTTGATCGCGGAGCCTGATTGGGTCGCGAAACTTGCCCGCGGCGAGCCGGCGCGGCGATGCCTTGCGTGCAACACCTGCATCAACGACATGCGCGGCGGAGCGGCGCTGCACTGCGTCGTCAACGCCGCTGCCGGGGACGAAACCCGTTTCGCCCAACAAAGGCCGCCCAAGCGGGAACGCATCGCCGTGATCGGGGCCGGACCGGCCGGGCTCACCTACGCGTCGCTCGTCGCCGCCACCAACACCGTGACGGTCTTCGAGCGCGAAGAGGCGCCGGGCGGCGCGTTCCGCTACGCCGGCAAGGCGCCGTTGTTCCAGGAGGTGGAGGCAAACCAGGACTCGTTCGACCGCTACATCGAGTCTCTGGTGGCGGCCTGCCTGCACAAGGGCGTCGTGATCCTCTACGGCGTCGACGTGATCGAGGGACCGGCGCCACTCGCGCGCTACGACCGCATCGTGTTCGCGACCGGCGCGCGCTATCGCTTCGGCCTCGGCCGCCTGCCGGCATACCTGCTCGACCGCGGCGCCGGACGTTGGCCGGGCGTCAAACGGCTGTTTTCCGCGAAGGCGTTCCGCAACTGGTTCTACGACAAGGCCCGCTCGGGTACCGGCGAAGATTACCGCCGCATCGCCAGGATCGGGCAGAAGGTCGTGGTGATCGGCGACGCCGCCAACGCCGGCAAGAGCCGGCCTGCGATCGTCAGCGCGTTCGAGGCGGCGCTACTACCGGCACCGGGAGTGGGGTATGATCGCGATGCCACCGGACGGCCGGCACGCGGCATCCGGCATTAGTGGATCGATCCATGTAGGGCGGATTAGCGCAGCGTAATCCGCCGATTTGATCCGCCGTATCGGCAGCCGCGTCATTCCGGAAAGACGGCGGGTTAAAGCGAACGCGCCCTACGTCGATTGATAGGATTCAAACTTTGGAAAGGCCGTGCGGGCCATGCAGACTCCCTCCCCTCGCGGCTTCGCCCGGCGCATCGTTGCGACTGCACTATTCGCGTGCGGCCTCGTGCTCGGCGGCGGCGCTTTTCATCATGCGGCTGCGCAGCCGGCCGCCGACGCCGCGGCGTTTCTGGCGGGGCGGACCAAGGACTGCCCGGGCTGCGATCTAGCCGGCGCCAATCTCAAGCGGCGCAACCTCACCGGTGCCAATCTGGCCGGCGCCAATCTCGCCGGCGCGAGCTTCCACCGCGCGGTGCTACGCGGCGCCAATCTGTCCGGCGCCGATCTCACCGGCGCCAATCTCAACAAGACCGATCTCATCCAGGCCGATTTGCGCAACGCCAAGCTCGCGAACGCGATGCTGTTCGAGGCCGATGCGAGCCGCGCCGATTTTTCCCGCGCGAATCTGACTGAGGCCCTGATGGGCAGCATCCGGCTGATCTCCGGCCGGCTCGACCGCGCGATCCTCACCGAGGCGGACCTCGAGGCCGCCCTCCTCAACGAGGCGAGCTTCGCCAACGCGACGCTCAACGGCGCCAACCTGCATCAGGTGCGGATGCTGCGCACCAACCTGCATGGCGCGGTGGCAAACAGCGCGGAGTTCACCCAGGCCAATATGCGCGACGCCGACCTCAGCGGCGCGCAACTCGGCGAGTCCATTTTCTATCTCGCCGATCTCGGCGGCGCCGACCTGAGCGGGGCAAACCTGAGCCACGCGGTGCTGCGGTCCGCCATCCTCGGCAACAACAAGGACGCCGGCGCGATCTTCACCGGCGCCATGATGCCCGACAACACCATTCACCCGTGACGGTGAAGTCGCGCCACGTTTACTTCGGCTGATCGTCGCAGAACGACGCCGCGTTCTCGCCATAGTAATAGGCGCATTCCTGCGGCGTCACCGCGCCGCGGCCGATGACCCGGGCGCGCAGATAAGTGATGATCGTGGCGATCTCTGTAGCGCTAAGTTTGCGGGAAGCCGGGTAGAGAGCGTCTGGGACGGGTCCGGCCGGCTGGCCGTAGCAGCCGCGCGAATAGGCGTCCTCGCCGAAGCTCGGCATCCCGGTTCCCGGCCGCCCGCACCGGATGGTCTCTGCGATGGTAGCGTTGTCGATGCGGGTGGTGCGCAGGTTGGCCCCGGTCGGTGCCTCATCGCGCTCCTTCTCGCCGTCCGCGAACGGACCATGGCATTCCGAGCAGCCCGAATTCCGCCACGCCGTCACGCCGGCTTTCACCTGCGCTTCGTCCTGCGCCGAAGCGGCGCCGGCGCAGGCGAGCGCGGCAGTGGCGATGATGGCGACAATGAACACGATCCCAGTGGCTACGCGTTTGCCGGAATTACCGTTCGACAGTGACGGTTCGTTTCTCTTCGATTGCATTCGCCGCTTCCAATTCCAATGCTTCGTAGGGCGGGTTCCCTTTAACCCGCCATCTCTTTTCCCCCAGCCTTAACTCGCCAGCTTTGACTTGCCATCTCACCCGGAACGGCGAATTAAAGAGAACCCCCCACGGGATGCTAACGCACGCCGCCCGGCGGTCGGTAAACCTCAAGGCGCGCCGAGCTTTCGAACTGATTTTCGGTGACGCGGCTGTCGTTGGGATCGACCGCGAACTGGCCGGGCTTGTAGTAGCGGCGCGCCTCGATGTGGGTGATCAGCCCGTCGGCCTTGAGTTCGCAGTTCTCTTTGATGAACCAGTCTTCGATCGGCCGCTCGCCTTCGGCGGGCGGCAGGTTGGTGCACTCGAGCCCGGCCCCGGCCATGCCCTTGAACAGATCGGCAAGGCCGAAGGCGTTGATGCGGGTACGACCGTCGGCGCGCGGATCGTTGACGACCCGATAGCCCTGGACCATGCCGTCATCATCGATCAGCAGCGACGTGATGATCGGCTGCCCGGCGAGCGCATTAGCCTGATACTGGCGCACCATGATTTCCGAGCGCCGGGCGCGCGCCACGTATTCCATTTCGTCTTCGTAGCGGAACCAGACTTCGTGCAATCCGGTCGCGGCTTCGACCGGGCATTGGGCGAACGCGTCAAACCCGGTAAGGACGCGCGCCGGCGGGCCGCCATCGGTGCCGCAAGCGGGATCGACATAGTCATTGAGCGGCAATGCGCTCACCGGGATCCCGAGCATGAGGTCCCAGATACGCGGCGCCGGGCTTTGCGCGCGGGCGATGCCGACCGCAAGGCACATGACGACGGCGACGAACCACGCCCCGGATGACCGCATCGCCGCAACTCCTGTTGTCGGTGGCGCCAGGCGCCGGCGAAAGGTTTAACGTTGCGGCACTCTTCTCCCCTCCCCCACAAGGGGGAAGATGTTTCTATATGTATTTGACTTTGCTTCATTTTCCAACACAGTAATTCCCGCACAGAGCCTACCCAGATATGATAAATCAAGGGCTTAGCCGCTTAAGCCACACGGAATCTGCACCGAAGGCAAGCCCCCCCGCAACTGTAGCGAGGCCGGACACCATCCTGGCTTGGTATCGCAAGCTTGTCGCCCGCAAGTTCGATGGCTCGAAGGCCCGGCGAGGCCCGGGGACTTCGGCTCACCCGAGAGGTCGAGCAGTTGATCGTTCGCATGGCCGGTGAGAACCGGGACTGGGGCTATGATATGAAGCAAATCGCCCGGAACGTGACCATGGAGGGATGCGGCATCCTGCAGGACTGTCGCTATCTCCTGCATGATCGGGACACGAAATACACCCGGTCATTTCGAGCCATCATAGCGTCAGGTCGGGTTGAACCGCTTGCACTGCCTGCAAGCAGCCCCAACCTGAATGCCTATGCGGAGCGCTGGGTCAGGTCGGTGAAGGAGGAGTGCTTGTCCAAGGTAATCCTCTTCGGCGAGCGCTCCTTGCGGCGCGCACTCAGCGAATACGTCGAGCATTACCATGCTGAGCGTAATCATCGGGGGAAGGACAACGTTCTGCTGTTTTCTCACGATACCGACGTCTCCCCCGAGGGGCCTGTGCAATGCCGCGAGCGACTGGGTGGGCTCCTGCGCTATTACCATCAAGACGCGGCGTGACCGCACACCCAACTCCGTCCGGTTCAATCCCAACTCTGACTCCGCCGCGGCGATCATCAGCCCCATCGTTCGGCGGCGTGAATGGCGGCTCTTCCGATCGTGACGGGTGGGCGGTCGGCGGGGGCGTTGAGGCTCGCCTGTGGGGTGATTGGACCGGAAAGGTCGAATATCTGCACGCCGATCTGGGCTCGTTTGCTTGCGGCTTTGTCTGCACCGGCGTTCCCGGCCAGATCACTCGGATCAAACTCGACGAGGATATCGTTCGGGTCGGGCTGAACTATCATTTCATGTGGCCGGGCATCATCCGCTGACGCCTGCGGGGCGACCCGGTCAGGCGGGGCAGTTGTGCGGGATTGGCGTCGATCTAATGGTGGACGGGCTGGCTCAAACCCGAATTTTGTGCGGATGAGAGCGGTGGGTCGAGGACCAGGGTTCCGCCATGACCGTCGCTTGCTTTGGCAAAGCTTGCCGCCATGTAGTTGCCCAGCAGGGTGAGATTGGCGGTGTGGGTGCCGTCGCTTACCGTCAAGGTGCCGGCGGTGCCGGCGTTATTTTCGGTGAACCCGAGGGTTGGCGACGATGCGAACACGATATCCGAAAGATCGATTTCGTCTTGTCTGCCGAATCCCGCGATGGTGCCGTGGAACTGGGTTGAACTGTCCAGTTTGAGGCTGCCGGCCACCGTCGATGCAAAGGTGGCGGTGGCCGAATAGGCGCCGAATAGCTCCAGTTCGGCACCGGCGCTGATGGTCAGGTTGCCGTTGGCGGCGGCAGCCGCGCTGCCTTCGACAAGCACGTTCTGGGTCGCGAGCAGCGCGCCGTTGTCGTCGTGCGCCGTGAAGGTCGCGGTGCCGTCCGGCAATTGGGCGACATCGGATGCCGGCATGGTCGCCGCCCAGGAGTTGCCGGACGAACCGACGGTCGCCGTATAGGTCTCGGCGAAATAGCCGTCCGTCACCGTGACCGGGAAGGTGTCTCCGGCGGAAAATCCGCTCACATCCCCGCTCAGGCTGACGGAGGTTACGCTGCCGCCCGGAATGGTGACGACGGTCGGCACGATTTGATATGGCCCAAGGGCGGGATAATAGCTGTAGCTGCTGTTGATGGTATCGTTGCCGTTGACAAGGCCGATGGTCGCGCTTGCCTCTTCGGCCCCGACACTGACATCGATCGTCTTTGTGCCCGCGACCCCGCCGCGGCCGTCGTTGGCATTGATCGCGACGCTGTCGTCGGCGAGCGAACTGTCGGTATCGGCGAGCGTTGAGAGGTCGGCATTGACCTGCGCCAGGGTGCCGACGATCGTCAGGCTAGTGGTGCCGCCACCCGTAATGGTGCCGCCGCCGCCTAAGGCACCCGTGTTGGCGGAGAGCAGCCCATCGGTGTCGGCGAGCGTCACCGTCAGGGTCTCGCCGGCACTCACTGCATCGGGGTCCGCAATGCTCACGCCCGCAACCGGCGATCCCACGTTCTCGTCCACCGAAACCGACGGCGGCGCCGTGATCGCCGGCGGAGCGTTGACGCTCACCGCGATGGTCCGTTGAACGGCGGTGCCGCCGCGGCTGTCGCTGGCATTAACCGCGATGCTGTCGGCCGTGAGCGAACTGTCGGTGTCGGCAAGCGTTGAGAGGTCGGCATTGACCTGCGTGAGCGAGCCGACGATCGTCAAGCTGGTGGTGCCCGAGCCTGTAATGGTGCCGCCACCGCCTGTCGCGCCGGTGTTTGCAGAGAGCAGGCCGTTGGTATCGACAAGGATCGCCGTGATGGTCTCGCCGGCGCTCACCGCATCGGCATCCGCGATGCTGACGTCGGCGACGGCCGTGCTCAGGCTCTGCTGCACCAGCGCCGGCGATTGCACCGTGACGACCGGCGGGGCGTTGATGTCCAGGGTGATCGATTTCTCAACGGCGATGCCGCCGCGGCTGTCGCTGGCATTGACCGAGATGCTGTCGGCCGTGAGCGAACTGTCGGTGTCGGCAAGCGTTGAGAGGTCCGCATTGACCTGCGTGAGCGAGCCGACGATCGTCAGGCTGGTGGTGCCGCCACCCGTGATGGTGCCGCCACCGCCCGTCGCGCCGGTGTTGGCGGAGAGCAGACCGTTGGTGTCGGCGAGCGTCACCATGATGGCCTCGCCGGCGCTCACGGCATCGGCATCCGCGATGCTGACACCAGTGACGGCCGTGCTCAGGCTCTGCTGCACCAGCGCCGACGGCGGCGCCGTGATGACGGGCGGAGCGTTCACGCTCACTGCGATGGTCCGTTGAACGGCGATGCCGCCGCGGCTGTCGCTGGCATTAACCGCGATGCTGTCGGCCGTGAGCGAACTGTCGGTGTCGGCAAGCGTTGAGAGGTCGGCATTGACCTGCGTGAGCGAGCCGACGATCGTCAGGCTGGTGGTGCCGTCACCCGTAATGGTGCCGCCACCGCCCGTCGCGCCGGTGTTGGCGGAGAGCAGACCGTTGGTGTCGGCGAGCGTCACCGTGATGGCCTCGCCGGCGCTGACGGCATCGGCATCCGCGATGCTGACACCAGTGACGGCCGTGCTCAGGCTCTGCTGCACCAGCGCCGACGGCGGCGCCGTGATGACGGGCGGGGCGTTCACGCTCACCGCGATGCTTGCCGGCGTCGCGGTCGCGCCGGCGCTGTCGGACGCATTTATTGTGATCGTATCGGCGGAGAGATTGCCGTCGGTGTCGGTGAGAGTGGTGAGGTCGGCTTTCACTTGCGCCAGCGTACCGACGATGGTCAGCGCAGTGGTATCCGTTCCTGTGATCGTACCGCCGCCGCCGGTCGCGCCGGTATTGGCCGACAACAGGCCGTTGGTGTCGCCCAGCGTGACCGTAATGGTTGCGCCGGCGTCGGCGTCCGCCACGCTGACGCCGGCGACCGCCGAGCTTAGGCTCTGCTGCACCAGCACCGATGGCGGCGCCGTAATAACAAGCGGTACGTTGACGCTCACCGCGATGGTTGCCGGCGTCGCGGTCGCACCGATGCTGTCCGACGCGTCGATCGTGATGGTGTCGGCCGCAAGGGTGCTGTCCGTGTCGCTCAGGGTGCCGAGGTCGGCGTTGACCTGCGCCAGCGTGCCGACGATCATCAGCAGGACGGTCCCGGATCCCGTGATGGTGCCGCCGCCGCCGGTCGCGTTCGTATCGGCCGCCAAAAGCCCGGCATTGTCGATCAAAGTCGCCGTGACCGTTGCGCCGATATCGGAATCCGTGATGCTGACGCCGGAGATGCCGGAGAGCGCGAAGAGCACACCCTGCTGCACCGCGATCGAATTTGGTGCCGTGATCACCGGCGGTGTCGCGGTCGCGACCGTGCCGTCGATGGTCAGTGTCTCTTCCGGCAAAGTCGTGTCGGCCGTGGTATCGGTCGGGTCGAGCGTGATGGTTTCCGTAAAAGTGCCAACCACTCCCGTGAACAGCGTCACCATCGGAGCAGTGTCGGCCGAGCCGGACGCGATGCCGGAGAACGCGCCGAAGCCGCTCACCGTGAACTCGCTCGGCCCGGACGTGGTGAAAGTGCCGCCGAGATCGTCGGCCGGCACCGTGGCGCTGTTGAGTACGCCGAGATCGAGCGTGACCGGCCCCGTGATGGTGCCGAGATCGATGGCGTAGGCGCTGCCGTTATGCGTGAAGGTGCCGCCGCCGGAGACCTCTTCGAACTGCGCCGCCGCCGGGACATTGTCCGACGTCACCGCAACCGGGATCGTGACGTCGCCGAGATCGGTCACGCCGAGGCCGTCGATGCCGGTGCCGTCGGACTTGAGGTCGAGCGTCACCGTGCCGATCGGTCCGGCCGTCGTGGTCGAGAAGGTCACCGCAAGGGTGCCGTCCGCCTGCGGGGCGATGTCGCCGGTGGTGCCGCTCGCCGTGACCGCGCCGGTGGTGCCGACCACGGTGGCGATCAGGTTCTCCGAATAGCCGTCGTTGGGATCGATGTTGGTGATGGTGATGGTCTGGGTGCCCGAGGCCCCGACATGCACCGTGATGTTGCTGGGTATGACCGACGGGTCGGCCAGCCGGTAGGCCGAGCCGAACAGGTCGATATAGGGGTCCTGTTCCGAGATCGGGGTGTCGTTGCCGTTGGGGTCGGACACGAAGCTTTCCGTCACCGAGCCGGAGAGCGCGCCCGCCGTGCCGGTGTCGATGCCCACCGAGAGGTCGCTGGCGTCGGTCGTGCCCGGCGCGAGGCCGGTGATGGTGCCGGTCGCGGTCGCATTGCCGCTTGGCGTCAGCGACACGTCGAGACTGCCCGCACCCGCCGCCGCCGTGTTGGTGACGCTGACGTGCTGGCTGTCGACCGTGCCGACATGGACATTCGGAAATATGATCGTGGTCGGCGTGTTGACCTGCGGTACCGCCGGCGGCGTCACCGAATCGACGATGTCGAGCGTGATCGGCGTCAGATCAGCCGAATAGCCGCTGTCGTTTACATCCGTCGGATCGAACGTCAACGACATCGTGTTCGAGCCGAGATCGGCCGTGTTGATCGACGTGTAGAGGCCCTGGTAAACCTGCCCCGCGCCGAGTGGTGAGGGCAGGTTGTCACCTGTCACGATGAAGCCAGTGCCGACCGGCGGCGTGAATGTACCGCCGAGATCATCGGACGGCGCTGTTGCGGCGTTGACGACGGCGAATTCGGCGGCCACCAGCGACTGTCCCTGCGTCAGGCCACCGAGGTCCAGCGTGTAGGTGTTGGTGGTGGCATCAAACGTGAAAGTGCCGACATTGCCCAGATAGGCCAGCTCCGGCACCGCGAGATTGCCGGGCTCCGGTTCGTTGTTGACGACCTCCGTTTGGGCGGTCGGGGCAAAGATCGGGACGCTGTCCGGGTCGCTCACCTGCACCTGCAGGATGTCGCTCGGGTCGGTGCCGAGCGCGCCCTGCGGGACGTTGATGGTGAACTGCGCGGTGGTCTGGCCCGCCGCGATGGTGACCGAGCCGGAAGGGAGCGTCCCACCAAAGGCCGAAGCGCCGAGATAGCCGGCGCCCGGAAAAAGGACTGCGTAGTCAACTTCGTTGTCTGTAGTCTCCGCGGCCGTCAGATAGACCGTGAAGGTGACGGCCGTGTCGCCGTTCGCGGCCTCGGTCACGCTAGTGGCGTTTGCGCTCACCCCGACCGCCGTCGCGGGCGTCGTGCTCGACGTCTCCGTGGCGGTCGTTGTGGAGACGACCTCCTGCTGCATATTTGCAGCGGCGCTGATGAAGCTTGGGTCGCCAGTTGCGAGATAATCGAGCTCGGCCGCCTGGGCGAGGCCGGGGTCCGTGATGCCGGCGGCCGCGACGAGCGCGGCGGCCTCATTGACGAGATTTTGCGGCAGTTCGGCAAGGGTGATCAGATCGGACGGCGCGGTCGTCGGCAAAAGCGCCGTGTTGAAGAGCGACGTCGCGGAACTCACCGCCCAGGAATTGGCATACTCGCCATAAAGCGCGGCGGTCGAGACCGGCTGCGCCAGCACCTGCCCGTCGGCGAGTTGAATGTCGTTTTGCGTGCCTTCGTCCTCGCCTTGCAGTCCGGCGTAAGCGCCAGGACCCGCATTGCCGAGGACCCCGTCGGTAATGGAAATGAAGGCAGGAAAGCCCGGATAGAATGGCGTGACATTGGAAACCGTCATGGTCTCGCCAGTGTTCCAACTGACCTTGTACACGGACGACGAGACTTCGGTGATCGTGCCTCCCGACAAGGTCAGCGTCGGATCGGCCATGCTCAGCGTCGTTGCGACGCCGTCGACGAGCACCGTATCGGCGCGGTTCCAGGCGAAAGTAACGTCATCGGAACCGAGCGCGATCGCCACCTCTTGGATGGTCGTCACGGAAGCGCCCTGATACCAGGGCGCAAGCTGCATCTGGATCTCGAAGTTGTCGCCCGGGATGCGCGACTGCGCCAGGACGAAATCGCCGGTCGCCTGGAAATCGTAGGTCAGGCCGTTGTAGGTGATAATATGCACGTCGCCGAACGCCTGGCTGTAGATCATGCCGGGCAGTTCGAGCGTGTCGGTGATGGTCAGGGTGATGGGCGACAGCGGCGCGCTATAGCCGCTGGCATTGGTGTCGACCGGATCGAAGGCAATGGTTTCGCTTTGCGTGCCAAATTTATCCTGGATGAGCGAGACGCTGAGACCTTGATAGCTATCGCCAGCGCTGATTGGTGAGAGAAGACTTCGCGCCAGACGTCGTGTCGTCATCGACGCTAACGTCGAAGCCCACGACGGTGGACCATCTGAAAGTTCCGTCGAGTTGATCCGCAGGCGCGTCGGCCGCGTTGACGATGCCGAATTGCAGCGTGGGCAAGGTTTCGCCGAGTTGAATGGCGCCGAGGTCGAGCGTGTAATTGTTGCCGACTTGGCTGAAGTCGCCGAAGTTAGTCAGATCTTCGAGCTGGGGAACCGCAGGCGGCCCAGCGACGGGTTGGGTAACTTCCGCCTGTGCCGTCGACGCAAAGATTGGCACACTGCCGGGCGTGCTGATCTGCACAACGACATTTTTGTCGGGCGTGGTGCCAAGCGCACCCTGCGGCACGTCGATGGTGAATTGCCCCTCGGTATTGCCGGCCGCTATAGTGATTTCGCCCGTTGGAAGCAGGCCGCCGAAGTCCTGCGCGGTAAAATCAATCACATCGGGGAAAATCACCACATAGCCGACTTCTGTGTCGCTGGTCTCGGGCTCGGTCAGATAGACATCGAAGGTGACCGCCGTCGAGCCGTTTTGGGCCTCGTCAACGAGAGGTTGCGCTGCGATGACACCGAGAGCCGTCGGTGGCGACCCGCTCGGCGTGATTGTTGTAGTTGTCGCGGTCAGCCCCTGAAACTGCCCAGCTTCGTCTGCGAGCACATTCACATTGCCACCGCTTGCGATGTAATCGAACTCCGCAGCAGCCGCGACGGCTGGATTTGTAATGCCGGCTGCGGCGACCGCTTGCGCCGCCTGTGCAACGATGGCCGCCGGCAGATCAGCTAGATCTATGGAGGCAGAGGGAAAATTCAGGTCGGTAAACGTCCCAGTGTTCTGGCCCGTCGCGTAATCGAATAACGAGGTAGGTTGCGTTACGCGCCAGGCATTGGCAAACGCGCCGTAAAGCTCAGCAGCAGTCAGCGGCTGCTGGAGAACCGCTCCGTCTGGCAGCTCGAAAGTGTCCGTCGGAGGTTCACCATTAGGGCCCATCAAGCCCACAATCGAACCCGGCGCGTCTCCAGACGGGAGTCCGAGATCAACATCCAAATAACTGTCGTTAACGGTTACCGTAACCACCTCGCCGGTGGTCCAGCTAAGCAGGTAGCTTGTGGCCGACAGCTCGGTAATCTGCCCGGCAGTGAGGGTTATCGTTTCGCCCGCCGTCATCGGCGCTGCGATTCCATTGACCCATACGGCGTCCGTTCGTCCAATACCAACAGTGACACGGTCGGCGCCAATTCCGGCGGCAACCTCCGTGATCGCGCTGATAGCGCTGCTGTTATTGTAAGGTTGTAACCTGACCTCAACCCGGAAAAAGTCACCAAGCTGTGTCGATTGCGCCAAAACAAACTCGCCACTGGCGTTGAAGTCGTAGAATTGACCAGCGAACGTCGCAAGATTGGTGAGACCGGTGGCTTCCTCAGTAACGACTATCGCTTCCGTCGCTTCTGTTATTTCCGCTTGTATCTTTACGGCTTCTCCTATCTGGCTGAGAGCTTCGTTGATTGCATTTGCGAGTTCGTTGTTCGGCGCCGCACCCGATGTAATAATTATATTGAGGGCGATGGCGACATTGACGATTCCTTGCTGAATTTGGGGAATCAAGGCCTCGACTGGATCAGCTAGGTCCGCATCGACCTGATCCACCGTGCCGGTAATCGTTAGGTCGTCCGTGTCCTGCCCTGTTATTGTCGAGCCCGATGGGCCGCTGGCGATCAAAGTAACGGGACTGGCGACACTGGTCGTTGCCAATTGTATGTTCGCCTTAAGCGAAACCGGCTCGTCCGTTGCTTCGGCAAATGGATCGGAAACCGTGATGCCGCCGAACGCCGTCGATGTACCGATAATGACCAACTCTTGCGCCGGCGCGTTCACCTCCGGTCTGGTGAATGGTACGGCCTCGTCTGTCACAGCGATGTTCTGCTCGGTCGTACGATTGCCCGCATCCGTCACTTGAACATCGACAGTATCGCTTCCGGCGCCGGCGCCACCGTAAGTAAGGCTCGCGAGCATTGTGTTGATGTCGTCGAGATCGCCCGTGAGCGTCAGCGCATTGGTGCCGCTTCCGCCGACAGTCCCGGCGCCGGTAGCCACGGTGGACAGTAAACCGGCCGTATCACTGACCGTCACCATCAGAGGTGAATCGCCAGCACTCGGATCGGTGATGCCGAGCGGCCCGAGCACGGCCGGTAGCCCGGTGAACACGATCTGCGTCGACGGCCCATTGATCACCGGGCCAGGCGGGCCGAGCACCAGATCGCTGCCACCCTGTCGATCGTTCTCCACCGCGAAGACGTTGTGCGCGAGGCCTGGCCCGGACACTTGGTAGCTCAACGTCTGCGATCCTGCCGTCACCGTCAGGGTTGAGCCATTGATTACGGCGCTCGTCGCCTGCATGCCGGCGAGATCAACGGCGTCGCCCTGCACGAAGCCGGTGATCGCGCCGGTGAAGCCCGCCGGATCGTCGAGCTTCAAGGTGCCGACATTGCCGCCAAAGGCTACGTCTTCGCTGGTGGCGCCGCCGATTTCGAGTACGGCACCGGAGCCGATATTGAGCTGGCCGGCGCCACTAACTGCCCCAGCGAGATCGAGAAGGCCGCCGCTCGCCGATACCGTTCCGTCGTTTTCAAGCGCCCCGATGATCGTGCCGTAGCCGGCGATCGAGGCGCCAACGTCCGTGGCGACGCCGGGCGGATCGATGATGTTGCCGCCTTGTAGCAGGACGCTTCCGGCTGCCGTGACGGTGAGGCCGTTCGCGAGATCGAGAGATCCCGCAATCTCGATGTTGCCGGAATTGGTGAAGGTACCGTTGACGCCCAGTTGGGCAAAAGCACCGATAGTGATCGCGCCTTCATTGGTCGCATTGCCGATGACGCCAACATTGGCCGGCGCTGAGGCGCTGCCGGTCACATCGAGGATGCCCTCATTATCGAGCGAACCGGCCTCGATAAATCCGCCCGGGTCCACCGCGAAATTACCGGCATTGACGGCATTTCCTTTCACGGTCAGGCCGGCAGTCGCGCCATTGGCCCCGGCAGAAGCCGTGATGGTGGCGTCGGCTTCATTATCGAGCGCACCCACGGTGACCTGGCTGTTGGCGCCGAGATTGCCGTTGCCGATCGTGGTGATCGTTTGATTATCGAGCGTACCGGCAACGTCGAGGCTGCTGGCGCCTGTCGAATTGCCGGACTGGTCGATCTCCAGCGATCCGGTGTTGGCAAGATCACCGGTGACGCTCACGGCGGCGCCATCGAGCAGGCTGAGCGTGCCCACGACATTGGCGAGGCTCGAGAGTGCGCTATCGGTATTGAGGTTATTGCTGTCGGCGACTATCGCGGCGCCACCCTCGAGGGTGAGCGAGGCCCCCAAGGCGATCGTGCTGAAACTGCCGCTGCCGAATTCGAGCAACGCATTGGTCGCGAGCGTGATCGTGGTGTTCAGCGTTGATTGGGCTGCGCCACTGATATCGAGGGTCGCACGCGCGCTCGCGCTGCCCGTCAAGGAGAGCGCGCCCTGCTCGTTCAATCCGGCGGCGTTGACTGTCGTTGCGGCGGTGAGACTGCTGTTGCCGATGACGAACTTGCCGGTATCGGTCACGGTGCCGGCAATGGACACAATGCTGCCGCCGCTGCCGCCAGCATCGAAGTCGAGCGTTCCGGTGTTGGCGAGATCGCCGTTCAAGGACAACGACGAATCGAGCAGCGTCAATGTGCCGGCATTGGAGGTCAGCCCGCTCAGTCCGCCATTCGCCGAGGGGGCGCTGGTCGCGGCCACGAAGGCGTTGGGGCCTTCGAGCGTCAGCGAAGCAGCCGCCGCGATGGCCGTGATGCTGCCGCTGTCGAATTCGAGAACCGATACGCCGCGCAGGTCGATCGAGCCGTAGAACGTGGTCGGCGCGACAGCCACTTCGATCGTCGCCTGCGCGCCGGGATCGCCCTCGACCAGGATGCTGCCGGTATTGTCGAGATCCTGGGTGATGAGGGTTGCCGGGGCGCCCGTGCCGATACCGCCGCGGTAATCGCCGCCGACCTGGATCCTGCCGCTGCTGGTCAGCGTGCCCTGGATGGTGAGCGTGCTGCCCCCGACGCCGAAGGAACCGTCGTCGACCCCGATATAGCCGGTGTTGAGGACATCGCCCGCCACCGTCACGTTCGCCCCGGGCACCGGAGGCGGGCCTCCTTCGAGGACAAACGAGCCCGAATTGTCGAAGGTGCCCCCTATGGGGGAGATGGTGAGCGTGCTGCCGGTATCGAACGAGATATCGCCGGCATTGCTCGAAAGCTCCGCGAGCGCGCTGTCGCTGTTCGTCGTTCCGCTGTCGGCGATGAAGCTGTCGACGCCGCCGAGGGTGAGGCTGCCGCTCGCCGCGACCGCCATGATCTCGCCGGTCGCGTATTCAAGGAGCGCCGTCCCGCGCACATCAATGCTGGTCGTGAGCGTGGTCGGCGCGACGCCAGCGACGACGTCGAGCGTCGCCTGCGCGCCGGTCGCGCCCTCGATCAGGATGCTGCCGGTATTGTCGAGGTCCTCCGTGATGAGCGTTGCCGGGGCGCCGGTCCCGATGCCGCCGCGGTAATCGCCGCCGACCTGGATCCTGCCGCTACTGGTCAGCGTGCCCTGGATCGTGAGGGTGCTGCCGCCGGTGCCGAACGAGCCGTCATCGACCCCGATATAGTCGGTGTTGAGGACGTCGCCGGCGATCGTCACGTCCGCCCCGGGCACCGGGGGCGGGCCTCCTTCGAGGACAAACGAGCCCGAATTGTCGAAGGTGCCCCCTATGGGGGAGATGGTGAGCGTGCTGCCGGTATCGAACGAGATATCGCCGGCATTGCTCGAAAGCTCCGCGAGCGCGCTGTCGCTGCTCGTCGTTCCGCTGTCGGCGATGAAGCTGTTGGCGCCGCCGAGGGTGAGGCTGCCGCTCGCCGCGACCGCCGTGATCTCGCCGGTCGCGTATTCAAGGAGCGCAACCCCGCGCACATCGATGCTGCTCGTGAGCGTGGCCGGCGCGACGCCCGCGACGACGTCGAGTGTCGCCTGCGCGCCGATCGCGCCCTCGATCAGGATGCTGCCGGTATTGTCGAGATCCTCGGTGATGAGCGTTGCGGGGGCGCCGGTGCCGATGCCGCCGCGGTAATCGCCGCCGACCTGGATCCTGCCGCTGCTGGTCAGCGTGCCCTGGATCGTGAGGGTGCTGCCGCCGGTGCCGAAGGAGCCGTCGTCGACCCCGATATAGCCGGTGCTAAGGACATCGCCCCCCACCGTCACGTTCGCCCCATCTCCTCCGGGTCCTTCGAGGACGAACGAGCCGACATTGTCGACATCCAGGGCGATCGTCAAAGTCGCGGAATCGATCTCAAGCCTGGCATTGCTGTCGTCGATCGCAATCGACCGCGCGGCGCCTGTCGTGCTGGTCCCCGACAACGTGACCGTGTAGCTGCCCGGAACCCCGATCAGCACGTCGGTGGTTGCCGTGGGTGTTGTATCCGTCGACCATTCGGAGGCCGTGGTCCAACTGCCGCTGGAGGCCACAATCCACAGCGTCGGCGGTGCGGGGTGCTCGACCACCACGTAGGTGCCACCGGAGCCGTCCGACACGAGCCCGAAATCCGAGTTCGTATAGCTGCCGGAGAAATTGAGGGCAGCGACCGCGCCGCTGGAATCCAGCACGGTAAGCACGCCGTTGGCGTAGTTGAGGCCCGTGGCCGCGATATTGACGAGGTGGATCGCGTCGCCGACCTGCGCGCCGTCTACGGTGGCAGCGAAGCTGCCCGGCTTGTCGAGTTGAATTGTGCCGGTGGCGTCTGCGAAGTTCACGGTAGAGGCTACGTCAACCGCGCCACCGAATTCGAGCACGCCTTCACCGCCGACCTCGAAGGCTTGCCCGGCAACGCCGTTGGCTTCATCGAGTTCGCCGCCGGCAACATCGATCAGCGAGGCGTTGAGCGCGCCCGAGACCTTGGTATTGCCGCCGGTCTGAGTGAAGCCGGCGCCGCCGACCGTCAAGCCGGACGAGGCGTCGATGCTCACGGACGCGGAATTGCCGCTGACGGTGACGGCGCCACCCGTCGTCACGGCCGAACCCTGCAGCGTGAGCGTTCCGGACACGGCGAGCGCGCCGATGGTGGTGACCGCGCTGCCGCCTTGCAGCGTAAGCGTGCCGGCGATGCTCTGCAGGCCGGAGAGCGCGCTGTTGTGGGTGAGGTCGGTACTGTCAGCAATGAAAGAGGTGGAGTTGCCGATGGTCAGCTTGCCGCCGGCCGCGATGCTTGTGATCCCGCCGGTCGCGAATTCGAGCAGCGAGTTGCCGTAGAGCGTGATGGTCGAGGCCAGCACGCCCGGCGCCGCGCCGGCGGTGATGTCGAGCACCGCCTTGGCGCTGCCGTTGCCATTGGTGCCGCGATAGGCCTCAAGATCGAGGTTGCCAGTATTGTCGAGTGCCGCCGCCGTCACCGTGGTCTGAACGCTGGTCAGATCGGCGAGGATCGAGAAGCTGCCGCCATTGTTGAGCGTGCCCGCGATCGTGAAGGCGCTGCCGCCGGCGTCGTAGGTCTGCCCCACCGTGACGGTGCCGGTGTTGTCGAGGTCGCCGCCGATGCCGAGCGTGCTGCCGAAATCGCCGGGGCTCGCATCGACGCCGAGCGTGCCGGTCACCGCGAGGCTGCCCGCGATGGCGACCGTGTCGCCCGATTGCACGTCGAAAATGCCGGCGACGCTAGCGAGACCCGTCAGCGCACTGTTGTGCGTGGTGTCGAACGCATCCGCCACTAACGATGTGCCGCTGACCAACAGCTTGCCGCCGGCCGCGATGCTTGTGATCCCGCCGCTCGCGAATTCGAGCAGCGAATTGCCGTAGAGCGTGATGGTCGAGGCCAGCACGCCCGGCGCCGCGCCGGCGGTGATGTCGAGCACCACCTCGGCGCTGCCGTTGCCGTTGGCGCCGCGATTGGCATCGAGATCGAGACTGCCGGTGTTGTCCAGCGCTGCCGCCGTGACCGTGGTCAGCACGCTGGTCAGGTCGCTGAGGATCGAGAAGCTGCCGCTATTATCGAGCGTGCCCGCGATCGTGAAGGCGCTGCCGCCGGCGTCGTAGGTCTGCCCCACCGTGACGGTGCCAGAGTTGTCGAAGTCCCCACCGATGCTGAGCGTGCTGCCGAAATCGCCGGGGCTCGCATCGACGCCGAGCGTGCCGGTCACCGCGAGGCTTCCGCCGATCGTGACCGTGTCGCCCGATTGCACTTCGAAAATGCCGGCGACGCTAGCGAGACCCGTCAGCGCGCTGTTGTGCGTGGTGTCGAACGCATCCGCCACTAACGATGTGCCGCTGACCAACAACTTGCCGCCGGCCGCGATGCTTGTGATCCCGCCGCTCGCGAATTCGAGCAGCGAATTGCCGTAGAGCGTGATGGTCGAGGCCAGCGCGCCCGGCGCCGCGCCGGCGGTGATGTCGAGCACCACCTCGGCGCTGCCGTTGCCGTTGGCGCCGCGATTGGCATCGAGATCGAGACTGCCGGTGTTGTCCAGCGCTGCCGCCGTGACCGTGGTCAGCACGCTGGTCAGGTCGCTGAGGATCGAGAAGCTGCCGCTATTATCGAGCGTGCCCGCGATCGTGAAGGCGCTGCCGCCGGCGTCGTAGGTCTGCCCCACCGTGACGGTGCCAGAGTTGTCGAAGTCCCCACCGATGCCGAGCGTGCTGCCGAAATCGCCGGGGCTCGCATCGACGCCGAGCGTGCCGGTCACCGCGAGGCTTCCGCCGATCGTGACCGTGTCGCCCGATTGCACTTCGAAAATGCCGGCGACGCTAGCGAGACCCGTCAGCGCGCTGTTGTGCGTGGTGTCGAACGCATCCGCCACTAACGATGTGCCGCTGACCAACAACTTGCCGCCGGCCGCGATGCTTGTGATCCCGCCGCTCGCGAATTCGAGCAGCGAATTGCCGTAGAGCGTGATGGTCGAGGCCAGCACGCCCGGCGCCGCGCCGGCGGTGATGTCGAGCACCGCCTTGGCGCTGCCGTTGCCATTGGTGCCGCGATAGGCCTCGAGATCGAGACTGCCGGTGTTGTCCAGCGCCGCCGCCGTGACCGTGGTCAGCACGCTGGTCAGGTCGCTGAGGATCGAGAAGCTGCCGCTATTGTTGAGCGTGCCGGCGATCGTGAAGGCGCTGCCGCCGGCGTCGTAGGTCTGCCCCACCGTGACGGTGCCAGAGTTGTCGAAGTCCCCACCGATGCCGAGCGTGCTGCCGAAATCGCCGGGGCTCGCATCGATGCGGAGCATGCCGGTCACCGCGAGGCTGCCCGCGATGGCGACCGATGGGCCGTTTTCGAGTTCGAGGTCACCCGCGATGCTCGTCAGCGTCGTCAGCGCGCTGTTATGCGTGGTGTTGGACGCATCCGCCACAAGGGCGGCGTTGCCGTTCAGCACCAGCTTGCCGCCCGCCGCGATGCTTGTGATCCCGCCGCTCGCGAATTCGAGCAGCAAATCGCCGTACAGCGTGATGGTGGAGGTCAGCACCGCCGGCGCCGCGCCGGCCGTGACGTCGAGCGTCGCCTGCTGGCTGGCGGACCCCGTGATGGCGAGGGGTCCGGTGTCGGTGAACGCGTCCGCCGTCACCAGCGTCGAAGAACTCAACGACCCGTTGCCGATGGTCACGCCACCGTTTCCGGTGAGGGAGCCGTCGATCGCCAGAGTGGTACCGCCCTGGCCTCCCGAGACGTCGACCAGCAAGGTGCCGCCGTCGATGAGGGCGCCCGCCACCGTGACGGTTTGTCCGGCCGCATTCACCGATAGCGTCGCCGCGCTATTGGCGATGGCAATCGAACCGACCGCGATGGGAGACGTTATCGAGACTGTGTAGGTGCCGCTAAGGCCGAGGATCGCGCTGTCAGCAACGCCAGGGACTGATCCGGTACTCCAATCGGCAGCGATGGTCCAATTTCCGCTGACGCTATTCTTCCAATTCACGATCGCCATGTGAAAGGCTCCCCCGCAGACGCAACATGTTCACCGCGGCGACTGGCGCGCCGCTTCGTTACCTTGCCCGTGCTTGAGATAAAGCGCTTGAAGGGTCATACAGTCGGCTCGCACTGGACTGACGTCGTCCACGGCCGGCCGTCGTGATAGCTATCAATCGCGCGAGAGAAGCATCGAGATAAAACCCGCAAGAGACCATTTGGAGCTCCGCACGCAACACGATATTCGGGTCAAACAGGCTGATCACGGTCCGCAAATAGCCGAACCGTTTGAGGGTTATAAAATTGGCATCAAACTGCAGCAGACCGCTATTGCCACGCGGTCGAACCCCAATCCCCTTCGGTCGGCGCTGCAGTGAAAATGACCCTCGCCCGCTGCGCCGAAGCGATGATTGCCGCAGGACAAAGAGTAGCACGGGGATACCACAACCGCAATATGCGCTGGCCCCGGTGTGCCGCAGCGACCGCCTCGGCGATCATACCAGCACCTCGGTTTTTTTGCCTTGAGATTGCCTTTAGATGGTATGGATTTGCATTCAGGGCGGGTTGATTTTTGCTGCCGGGGATGACCGCTCGCGAGCTCCGCGGCCCACCTAATTCTGAATTTTCGGAACGACCTCAACGGCACTGGAACGGTTCGAGGGTAGGGCCATTGTTCCGCGCGTCTTTACAATCACTTGGATAGCGTAGCCTATCGCGATCATATTTTGCCCGGTTCTCGTTCGTCCACATCGGCGGCCCCTCCAAAATCAGGCCACCTTGTTTAAAATCACATCCAATTCATGCAATTCAACGTCTTCCGGACGGACACTAGCAGGTACTCATGATGCCGTTGTCTCCCCGCAAGGGGGAGAGGAGAATTAGCGCGGGGAATTACCTTTCGCGGCCGTTGGTGTCAGTCGAGCCCGAACACCGCCACGATGGCACTCGGCTGATAAAGTCCGCCCTGCCGCACCCCGACGGCGCCGCCCGCGACCACCGCGATGTATTGCTTGCCGCCGACCGAATAGGTCATCGGCGGCGCCGTGATCGGCGTGCCGAGGTTGAAGCTCCACAGTTCCTTGAGCGTGTCGGCGTCGTAGGCGGCGAACTTCCCGTTCATGTGGCCGGTGAACAGTAGGTCGCCGTCGGTACTCAGCATGCCGGACTCGGTCGGCGGCTGGAACGTCTCCTTGCCGACCACCTTGCCGGTGCGCAGGTCCATGGCCCACAGCGCGCCATGCGCCGTGATGCGGCCCTGCTCGGTGCAGCAGGGCGGCAGGCCGACGTAGTCTTTCTTTTCATCCATCGGCGACTTCACGGCGGTGGTCGAGATGCAGCCCTCCGCGCCGGCCACGTAGGCGATCAGGCGCTTCTTGTCCAAGGTCGGCGGGAAGAAGGTCGGCGCGCCGTTCCACCACGGGCACGATTCCTGCCCGGGCTTCTCGCGCATCACGCCGACGCCCGCATAGACCTGCACCGGCGTGTTCGGATTGTAGTCGAGCGGCTTGCCGGTCTTCGGATCGATCCCCTTGGTCCAGGTGATCTTCTCCTGGTACTGGTCGGCCCGGATGAACTGCCCGCTATTGCGATCGAGCGTATAGTAGTAGCCGTTGCGGGAGAAGTTCGCGACCACCTTGCGGGTCTCGCCGTTCACGGTGACGTCATAGAGCATTTTCGGGCTCGGCGTGTCGAAGTCCCAGTGCTCGTTCGGCGTCTCCTGGAAGTACCACACGATCTTGCCGGTGTCGGCGTCGAGCGCGATGGTGCTGGCGGTGAACAGATTGTCGCCCGGGCGGAACTGCGGATCGAAGCTCGGGAACGCGTCGCCGGTGCCGTAATAGAGCAGATTGGTGGCGGGATCGTAGGACGCTGTCTGCCACACACCACCGCCGCCGACGCGCCAGGCGTTGTGGTTGTCCTTCCAGGTCTCCGAGCCCGGCTCGCCCGGCGCCGGAATCGTGAAGGTCCGCCACTCCAGCTTGCCGGTGGTGGCGTCGAAGGCGCCGACCCAGCTGCGGGTGCCGAGCTGGCCGCCGGTACTCTCGCCCTGAAGGATGAGGTCCTTGCCGCCGGCGGTCCTGATCGCGAGCGGCGCGCCGGTGAAGGCCTGGGTCTTGGGCGACGGCGTGCCGGTCGCCGGATCGGTCGGCGCCGCCGCGACGGTTTCCCAGGCGAGTTGGCCGGTCTCCTTGTTGATGGCGATGATGCGGGTGTCGTTGGTCGACACGACCACCTTGTCGCCGTAGAGCGCGATGCCGCGGTTGGTGCGCGACTTGGTGATCTTGGGGTCGTAGCGCCACAACGGAATCGCCGCATTGCCGCTGCGCACATCGAACTTCATCACCCGGCCCCAGGTGTCGGACACATACATAAATCCGTCCTCGACCAGCGGGGTGGATTCCTCCTTGCCGGGCAGCGTGCCGCCGGTGGCGCGGCCGCCGATCGAGAAGATGAACTTGGGCCGCAGCTCCTTGACGTTGTTGCGATTGACGTCGGCCAGCGGCGAATGACGGGAATTGTCGTAGTCGTGGTGCACCATCAGCCAGTTCTGCGGCTCCTTGGCCGGATCACGCAGCCGCTCGCTGGTGGTGTCGGCCGCGATGGCAGGCAGCGCGATCGCCGCGAGGCCGAGCGCCGCCAATGCAGCAAGCCTTACCGTCTTGGACATGAAACTCCTCCCGTTGTGACTTTTGTCGCCAGCCGATCCGCCATCCGCTTGCTGCGAGGAGCTGAGCGATCCGGACCAGAATTACGATTTTATTGCACCGCAGCGCGATCGACCGCCACCCTACACAAGTCCGCATTTTAATCGAGCACCAAGCTCGACGCCAGCACTGCGACAAGTCGGAAGCTTTACCGCCTCCAACCGGCGGGCTTAGATGTCCGCTTGCATAATCCATAATCAAAATTACGGGGCAGGAAATGGACACGGCCAACACGACAAAACGACAAATCGCGACCCGGATGCGCGCCGCACAAGTCGCCGCGGCGCTCGCGGCGTTTCTCCTCGCCCCACTCACGATCGACGGTGCCGTCGCCCAAGAAAAAGCCCAAGACAAGGTCATGACCATCAAGCTCGCCACCGCGACGCTCAACGATGCGCAGCACGAGTGGATGAAGCTGTTCGCGGCCGGCATCGAGAAGGCCACCAACGGCCGCCTCAAGGCGGAACTCTATCCGGCGAGCCAGCTCGGCAGCATCCCGCGCATGATCGAGGGCACGCAGCTCGGCTCGATCCAGATATGGCTCGGTCCGCCGGAATTCCTGGTCGGCGTCGATCCGCGCTTCGAGCTCTTGAGCGTACCGGGCCTGTTCAAGGACGAGCACCATGCGCTGGGCACCATCGCGGACTCGGATTTCGCCAAGGCCTTTCTCGCGCTCGGAGCCAACAAGGGCCTCATCGGGGCGAGCCTGTTCTACACCGGGCCGATGGCGTTCGACATGCGCGCGCCGGTTCGCACTCTCGCCGACCTCAAAGGCAAGAAGGTCCGGGTGCTGGCATCGCCGTTCCAGATGGAGCAGCTCGCGCGGCTCGGCGGCACCGGGATTCCACTCTCGCTCGGCGACGTACTGCCGGCGCTGCAGCAGGGCACGCTTGATGGCGCCATGAGCGGACTGTCGGTTTTCAGCGCGCTGCAATTCCAAGACACCGCCAGATACATGACCGAAACCGGCCAATCCCATATCTTCAGCGAAGCCTTACTGAGCAAGCGCTGGTTCGACGCCTTGCCGGCCGACCTTCAGGCCGCCGTGATGTCCATCAGCAAAGCGGCCGGCGCCGAGGCGATCCCGTGGTCGCTCGAATTCCTCACCGCACAGCGCAAGGCCTGGGTCGAAAAGGGCGGCGAGGTGATTGCACTGCCGGCCGCCGAGAAGGCGGAGTTGATGACCAGGATGGCCCCGATCGGCGATGACATCGTCAAGACCAAGCCGGAGCTCAAGCCGCTGTGGGATCAGCTCGTGGCGACCGCGAAGCGGACGAAGTAAGCGAATGGCGTAGCCTGGATTAGCGCCGGCTCTTGGCGGGCGTAATCCGGGGCGGTACGGCGGCTTTACTGAGAGTAGGCTCCCGGATTACGCCGCCATAGCACGCGAAGACAGGCGTAAACGCCCTGATGGACGCGGCTAATCCAGGCTACGGGCCGGCGCGCGACCTCGGAGGCTGTTGGCCATTTTTTAGTCCGAAGGCCACGCCTAGCACAAGCAGTGCGTGCTTTACCGCCGCTACCAGGCCGGCGTAGGTTGTGCATTGCACAATTATCGCAGCAGGGCCGAACATGAACAGCGTCAACGGGACAAAACAACGGTTTGCCTCAGGGGCGGGCCGCATGCGGATCGCCGCGGCGCTGGCGGCGCTTCTCGCCGCCCCGCTCGCGATCGACGGCGCCGTCGCCCAAGAAAAAGCCCAGGACAAGGTCATGACCGTCAAGCTCGCCACCGCGCCGCTCAACGATGCGCAGCACGAGTGGATGAAGCGGTTCGCTGCCAAGATCGAGAAGGCCTCAAACGGCCGCCTCAAGGCGGAACTCTACCCGGCGAGCCAGCTCGGCAGCATTCCCCGCATGATCGAGGGCACGCAGCTCGGCTCGATCCAGATCTTCGTCACTGCGCCGGAGTTCCTGGTCGGTGTCGATCAGCGCTTCGAACTCTTGAGCGCACCGGGTCTGTTCGACGACGACCGCCACGCGCTGCGCGTTGCCGCGGACCCGGAATTCTCCAAGGCCTATCTCGCGCTCGGGGCAAACAAGGGCCTCATCGGGGTGAGCCTTTTCATCACCGGCCCGGCGGTGTTCGTCATGCGCGCGCCGGCTCGCACCCTTGCGGACCTCAAAGGCAAAAAGGTCCGGGTGCTGGCATCGCAATTCCAGATGGAGCAGCTCTCGCGGCTCGGCGCCACCGGGGTGCCGCTCTCGCTCGGCGACGTGCTGCCGGCGCTGCAGCAGGGCGCGCTCGATGGCGCCATGGGCGGACTGGCGGTGTTTGGCTCGCTGCAGTACCAGGACACGGCCAAATACACCACCGAAACCGGCCAAGCCTATGTCTTCAGCGAATCCGTGGTGAGCAAGCGCTGGTTCGACGCGCTGCCGGCCGACCTTCAGGCCGCCGTGATGTCCACCAGCAAAGCGGCCCTCAACGAGGTGGTCCCGTGGTCGCTCGATTTCCTGGTGGCGCAGCGCAAGACCTGGGTCGAGAAGGGCGGCGAACTCATCGCGCTGCCGGCCGCCGACAAAACAGACATGATGGCCAAGGTGGCACCGGTCGGCGACGACATCGTGAAGTCCAAGCCCGAGCTCAAGCCGCTGTGGGACCTGCTGGTCGCGACGGCGAAGCGGACGAAGTAATATCACCAGGCGCGAACCGCACGGCGATGTTTCACCTGACGTACCTTGGTCTGGTGGATCAAACCTAACGCTTGGTACCCGCCGGCGATGTGCTGGCGGAAGAAATTGGTGGGTCCGAGTTTGACCCGAACCCGCCGCTGGCACCGCCCTGTGCCGCTACGCAAGCTCTCGAACTCATCAAGATACCCGGAAATGTCAGACTTGGCCTCAACGGCACATCGATTGGCCCAACCGTATCGAAACCGGACGCCCGATAGAACCGTTCAGCGTTCAATGTCGAACAGCAGTGCAGTTTACGTATGCCAACGCGCCGTGCATCGCTGAGGCAACGGGCAAGCAGGGAGGTTCCAACTCCTCGCCGCGCCCATTCGGGATGGGTGGCAAAGTGACGAATGTGCGCTTCGCCTTCAACGACCTCCCCGTCTCCCGGGCGCGCTGTCGTCCAGCCTCCGCATCCGACAAGATGGCCGGGTTGTCCCTCCGCGACGTAGTAGGTGCCGGACGCCAGCAGTGTCGGGTTGGCCCTGGTCATCAGCGGCAGAGCGCGGTCCAGCGCGTCGCTGTCATAGCGATCGGCAAGTAAGCTCGAATAGCTTGCTGTAAGCAGTGCACTGACCGCATCCGAGTCAGCAGCACCGGCGACCCTTATACGGGTAGACGCATCGATCATCGGATTACCCACATCGCACATCGGTGCGAAGATTGTCGGTTGCGCTCAAAATATCCCTGCCAATCGGTCGGTCGTGCGGCACGCAACGGGAAGCGATTGAGGCGGCGCCGGACATGGCGCTGCCATGGTCGGATCGACGCTCATACAAAAGACCATTCATCGCACCGTGATGTTCACGTGGGCCTCAGCTCTATGCCCCCGCTCCGAAACATAGTGGTAAACGACGTAGTCGGTGCCGTGGAAGGCAGGTTCGGACTGATATACGACCCGCTTTCCCATGATCAGCGTGCCGCCACAGGGTCCGGGGGTACCGAATTTTGGATTTGGATTGGCCGTGTTCAATCCCGCCGCGACCGAAACCGTCCCATGGGCCGGGGGTTGGGTCACGGTCACCGTGACGCCCAGGGGATGGCACCCGCTGTCCCAGAAGGTCGGCCGGGAGAGCACCAGGTCCGCGCCGGAGTTGACTGTGAGCCAGATCGGATCTGGCACGGAATGGTCGGCAAAGGCGGTGTCGGCAACGAGCAGAGGACCCGTCGTGCCGCCGAGCAACAATGCGGCAACGATGATTGCGCGTATCATGATCGATCCTTCAGTCGCGCCGAAAGGCCGGCTTCCAATTAGTCGGCGAAGATCTGGAGGCGGTTCAATGTGACGTCTAAGCGCCGCGGCGAGGCCACGTCCGGTGTTGGACAATCTCGCTGGAGTGCAGTCACACCTTTGTTGCCCGCGCGCAACACGGCGACGGAAAACGCCCGGTGTTCTCGACACCCGATGCCGGAACAGGCCCTGTATGGTACCGTGTCGGGTTCGGAATCGGTGCCGATCGCCGGAATTGGGAGGGGGGGTTCAATGAAGAAAATCGGCATGGTCCTTGCTGTTTTGGCAAGCGTGGTCGCCCTTACTTCGTCGGCGGATGCGTCCTATTCCGACTGCTCGTCAATCACCGACCCGATGAAACGTCTGGCCTGTTATGACAAGGCTGCCAATACTGCCGCGCGATCGGCCAAGCCCGCGGCCGTGAACCCCGTCTGGGGCGCATCCTCGAATGAGATACCGGCGAAACCTGTATTTAAGCAGTTGCCCCCAGCAAATTCTGGTCCTCGCTACTGGTTCGAAGCCGAGGGCGGATTTTATGGGTCTCTCAGAAATGTGCATGCCGTCGCGCCGAACGCACCGCCCGCTTCATCATCCCCCATTCCTACTTCTCCCGGGTTCATCGGGCTCTTCACGATGTCGACGGCAAGCCCGGCCTCCAACGGTGCCCCGGTGAGTTTCGGCGGCGGCGGGACCTACGGGTGGGGTTATTGGCTGGACCCACAGCGGACGACGGCCGTCGAAGGCAGCGTCTTCTTCGGGCTGGGCTTAAGCAAACCGTCTTCGGGGCAGGCACTCACGACCAGCAACTTCGTAAATACGACCCCCGATGTGTTCGTTGGCCTGTTCAGCGACAACACGACGACAACGGCCGGCGGAATCTGGGACTTGTTCTACGGCACGGATGCAAACTACCGCATGACGGTGCCGCACTTTCCATACTTTACCAACTTCGACGTCCTGGTTGGCTGGCGCTACGTGGGCCTTGACGAATTCACATCCTCCTCCAGCTCTGTCTTCACCCGGACCTACCAACCGTCACTCGGCGTGCCGGCGCCGTCCAATGCGCCAGTCGTCAATTTTTCAGATTCCCGCTGGTACAGGATCTGGAATAATTTCTTGGGACCACAGGTTGGTTTCAACGCCGAACAGCATTGGGGACCGTTCTGGGTCCAGAGTGAAAACAAAGTGGCAGTGGGTGCCACGATCGAGCTAGGGTCGTCTGGTCCGACCGTCCAGAGTATTACGCCGACCACGGGATTCATGCTGGCCGGCATCCCGCTGACGGTCAGCTCTGGTGCGCCGCCCGTCAGCGACGTTTCGGGCGGCACCGTCCGCGTCAAAGCGGCGTTTACAGTGGTGCCAAGTGGCAACCTTAAGTTCGGCTATGACATCATACCCGATCAGCGCTCGCTGACTTTGGCGTACAACTACCTGTACATGAGCGACGTCGGCCTGATCGGGGCTCAGTTTCCCTCGCCCGTCAGCATCAGGCAGTCGAGCTTCTTCGCGCAGGGGGTCACCTTAGGCTTTAAAGAGAAATTCTGATTTGTCCTCCTATGGCGGAAATATCATTGCCATAGGACTTTGATCTGTCGTGGGTGTAGCTCCGACCGACCAGTTGACGCCCTGACTTTTGGCGCAGGCCGACGCGAAGGTTCGAACAAGCTTACTTCTTGCCGCAGCACCAATTTGCTTAGCGTCAAGGGTACAGTTCAGATAACGGACTTTAGATTAGGTCTGCCATTCGTCCGTTCTGGTGGCCTAACATCGCCTGTTAGCCCGAAAAGCAAATTCTCAAGTTCGTCATCAGGAATATCGAGCTTATCCGCGATGTGACTTTTCGCGATCCCTTCCTTCCAAAGGTCGGTAAGGACCATCTGCCATACGCTGGAACGCTCGGGCGGCAAGCCATCAGGTTCGGTCTTGCCATAGTTCCGATTCAACTGAATGCAGAACGTCCGATACTGCCAATCAGTGAGCCGCTTCATTTTATGCAATCGATAGGCTAGTGCGGCAGCAGACACCCCCCATCGTTTCTTCGCCTTCACGATTTGACCAAGGCTAGTAACAAACGGGATCGCGGCTAACACATCATCGTGTGGCATAAGAAAAGATGCGGCGAACGCGTGCGCTTCTAATTCCGCTGAGCGGCCTTGTCGGGGTCCACCATGTCGATGCAACACAAGATGCGCGAGCTCATGTGCGGCATCAAATCGGCTGTGCTCGGTAGTCTTAAAGGTATTTAGGAAAACATACGGCTCATCGTTGCGCCAACAAGAGAACGCATCGACGTTTTTAGTGTTTTCTGCCAACGAGAATACACGAACACCCTTTGTCTCCAGCAATTTGATCATATTGCCGATGGGCTTTTCGCCAATCGACCAATGCTGGCGCAATGTCCTTGCGGCACTTGCCGGATCGCGTTCGTGACTGAGATCCAGCAGACCGGCGGCGGGTAAATTGAACTCTCGCTTAACCCAGTCCAACAGTTCGTAAGCTAAGGAACCGGCAGCTAGAGCGGCATCTCGCTCGCGACCAGTCATAGCTCTAAGGCTACGAAAGCTTGCGGACGAAGCGTCAATCGCATCAATGTCGTCTCTAAAGAAAAAATCGCGAGGAAAGCCTAGTGCTCGAACCAGCTTATCAATTGTCTCTTCATCGGGAATTTGCTGGCCGTTGACCACACGAGACAGGGTGACGGGAGCGATCTGCGCTCGTTCCGCCAGACTCTTTGCCGTGTACCGGCGCCGATTTCGCGCCAGTTCAAGTCGTGCGACGTTGAACATGATACTACTTGCGCGAAATCATCGGCTCAAATTCAGCCACATCTGACGCCGGACCAATCTTTGCCGCAAGTTCAGGCCATTCGCCAGCGCCAACAATAAAAATGCGCTCCAGAAAGCCCTTGAAATTGCCGCCTTCGATTGACGATGGCAATGAAAGCTCCGCGCGAACATCATCGCCATTCACGGACACGCAAAAGAACCATACGCCAGTATCGATTCTGTCGAACTTAAACGCCGCTGCGGCGGCCATTTCCTCTTCTTTAAACAAGCGGCCTTGGGCTAAATCAATATCGCGATCCGCTCCCGACCCTTTTCCAGATACAGCCTGCGGATCATGTGAGATCGACGATGCAAGATCGACGCTTTGATAAATAACCCTCAGATCTCGGTTCGGGTGACGCACGGCCTCGATATTGTCCTTGCGGTGAATATGCCATCCCTTTGTGCGAAACAAACTACGGACGAACCGGGTTCCGAAGATGTAAGCGAATAGTCCTTCTGCCGTAATAGGATCATTCTCGACGGCGTCAGCTCTCGCGCCAACCACACCCCTGACCACTTCAAAGAACTCTTCGCGGGTAGCCCCAAACGGGATTAGCCGAGCGTCAATCTCGTGGGCCTCGACGTAAAGGCGGGTAGCAAGCATGTTTGCCTCACGATAATTTTTTCGTCATCATTTGTGGACATAAAAATTATCGTCGTCAACCCCTATCTAAGTTTTCCACCGGGTTTTGGCTGCATTGTGGGGCAATTTCGGCCCTCTTGCGCTTGCTTAGCGCGGTGGCGCGGGCTTTTCCGCCCTTCCTGCCGGGCGCCACAGCGGCCGGGTCCTTGCCCTTGATTGGGGAGCAAACTTCCCGGTCGCGATCCTCATGACATGGGAGGCGTTGCCGATCACCTCGGCGGGTTGCTCTTCGCCTTTTTGTGCACCCGACGTGGATGGCAGGAACAAGTCCGGCCATGACGACACGACCGGGTCGCGACCCTACGGTTGGTATATGGCTCTTTCCCCCGCACATCGGCATCTTCCGCAGTCGACGTTTTCGGCGGTGCGAGACCGCAAACCAACCGTAGCCTGATCGCCATTGACGGTAGGCAGGAATAGGCCTATGCTCGGCGTCTGGACCCCCGTTTTGCATCAGTCCCGCATGCGGCCGACATGACCACTGCGCGCAAAAATCTCCCGGCCGGCGCGGTCAGCGAGCGCAAGCGCGCGGCCAACCGCGCCAATGCGCGCAAGAGCACGGGGCCGCGGACGGCGGCCGGCAAGGCGCGGGTGGCGCGCAATGCGCTGCGTCACGGATTGAGCCGGCCGGCCGGCCCCGATCCGGCGGTCGCGGGCGCCATCGAGACGTTCGCGCGCGAGCTGTGCGGACTGGCGGCCGGCGCCGCCGCGGCCGGTGAAGCGGCCGATCCGGCGCTGCAATGGCAATTCGATCTGGCGCGCCGGATCGCGGTGGCGCAGGACGAACTCGTCCGTGTCTATCGCGCACGCCATGAGCTTTTGACCCGTGCGATCGTCGATCCGGCGTATCGGGCCTCGCGCAAGATCGGGGCGCGTAAGCGCCGCTACGACGGTTGCTCGCCGAACTGCGCGCGACGCACGCACCTCGACGCCGACCTGGAGGCCGAGATCGCGACGCTCGCGCCCGGGCCGGGGCGGACCGCCCTGATCTTCGCGTATCTGTCCCGCGAGATTGCGGCGTTCGATCGCTACCGGGACCGGGCGATGTCGCGGCGTGAATCGGCGGTGTGGGACTTTGTGAAAGCGCGGGACCAGGCGGCCGGCGGGGCCATCGATGCGTCATCGCGCCCGGCCTGGTGTCGGCCGTGCGCGGAGCAGTCCGTGCCGGCGGTCGACGCTGCCGTGCCGGACCGCAATGCCGCCGTCGCGCAACCGCAGCCATGCGGAACGCCGCAGCAGCGCCAACAGCGGCGGCAGCGGCGCGCGTGCCCCGCGCCGGCCATGCCGACAATTTCGCCAAACAAAGCCAACGCGCCGGCGGTCCGGGCGATTGTGCAAAACAAAGCCAACACGCGTGCGCGGGCATCGGCCGGCGTCGCGATACCGGGCGCGACGCCGGTCCGGATGGCGCCCCGGCAGCCGCGCGACGACGCGGCGCGCCTGATCCGCGCCCTCGCGGGCTCCAAGACCGGTCCGCCGCGCGCGGCCGCCGCGCTGACGGCTGGACGCTGGAATGCAGGCGCCTCCGCGGCGGCGTGACCGGGCAGCCGTGTCCGATCGGCCGGCGCAGAGCGCATGCGAGGCTCGGCGCAACGGTGCGTTGGCCGGGTGATGAAATCCCGCGCTTGCCCGCGCGTCACCGGGCAGGCAAGATGAGGCAACATGAAGATCGCGGCGCCTGACGCCCCTGCCATCGAGCGAGGCCCCATGATCCTGGTTACGCGCCTCGTCACCGCCATTCAGGCGTTGACCGCGATCCTGATGCTGATCGCGGTCGCGCTCAATTTTGCCAACATCGTCGGCCGCTACGTGTTCTTCCGGCCGATCGCGTCGGCCGAGGAGATCATGCTGTTTCTGACCGTCGGCACCGTGTTTCTCGGCAACAGCGTGGTCGGCTGGGAGGGCAAGCAGTTGCGCATGGACGTGCTGCTCCACGCGATGCCGGATGGGGTGCGCCGCGCCTTCGAAGTCGCCGCCGATGTCACCATGATCGCGGTGTGCGTGATCCTGATCGTGCTCGGCTGGCCGGCGGTGGAGATGCTGGCGGAGTTCGACCAGCGCAGCGAGGCGGCCGACATTCCGCTCGTGATCCCGCAGGCGCTGGTGCCGATCGGCCTTGCGCTCAATGCGTTCCTGGTCGGCGCCCGCCTGATCCAGACATTCCGGACCCAGCGATCGTGTTAGCGACCTTTGTCTATTTCATCCTGCCGGTGATCCTGCTGTGCATCGGCTTTCCGATCTATCTCATCCTGCTCCTCACCTCGCTTATCGCGGTCGTTTTCGTGGCCGACGTGCAGTTGACGGTGATCCAGACCAACATGTTCGGCAGCCTCGACAGTTTTCCGCTGCTCGCGATCCCGTTCTTCATCCTGGCCGGCGAGATCATGGGCCAGGGCGGCATCGCCAAGCGCGTCATCGTCTGGGTGTCGGCGCTGACCGGCAGCGCGCCGGGCTCGCTGCCGGTCACCACGATCGTATCGTCGGAGCTGTTCGGTGCGATGTCGCATACCGCGGTCGGCACGGTCGCGGCGGTCGGGCGGCTGGTCTATCCGGCGCTCAAGGCCGGCGGCTACAACGACCGCTTCACGGTGAGCCTGATCGCGTCGTCGGGCGCGATCGCGGTGGTGATCCCGCCGTCGATCTCCATGATCCTCTACGCTATGTCGGCGCAGCAATCGGCGATCGCGCTGTTCACCGCAGGCGTGCTGCCGAGCCTGCTGATCGGGCTCGTCGATGCCGTCTACGTCGTGGTGTATTCCCGCTTCGGCAAGGTCGCGGTCGGCGAAAAGACGTCGTGGCGAAAAATCCGGACCGCCACCAAGGAGGCCGGCTGGGCGCTCGTCACCCCGATCGTCATCTTCGGCGGCATCTATGGCGGCATCTTCACGCCGACCGAGGCGGCCGGCGTCGCCGCCGTCTATTCCATCGTGGTGACCATGTTCGTCTATCGCGACATCGGCTGGCATGACTTGTGGAAGATCACGCTCGCGGCGGTGTTCCTGGTGTCGCAGATCCTGATCATCGTGACGGCGGCGGGTGTCTATTCATGGCTGCTGACGACGAGCGGCATCCCGCAGAACATCGTCGCCTACATCAACTCGCTGCACCTGCCGCCGTGGCAGATCCTGCTGCTCATCAATCTCGCGCTGCTGCTGGTCGGCAGCTTTCTCGAGCCGCCGGCCGCCATCATGATCCTGACGCCGCTGCTGCTGCCGGTGGTCGAGGCCGCGGGCGTCAACCCGATCCACTTCGGTATCATCATGGCCGTCAACCTCTCGATCGGCATGTACACCCCGCCGTTCGGCCTCAACCTGTTTGCCTCGCAGGCGATCTTCAATCAGCCGCTGTCCTCGATCTATCGCGGCGTCGTTCCCTTCGTGCTGATCAATTTCATCACCCTCCTCGTGATCACCTACGTGCCGGCGATCTCGATGGTGCTGGTCGGATCGGGCCGATAGTGACCAGCGCACGCGTCGGGAGGAGTGAGGCTTGCTGGTGTTGTGACACTCGCGGTTCATACCTTATCAGTGTCATGCCACGCGAAAGCGGGGCATCCAGTAACCACCGGCCAACCGATGGGAAGAGGCTGAGCCTCAACCGAAGCTGCGTGGTTACTGGATCGCCCGGTCAGGCCGGGCGATGACAACATCGGGATTTCACCTCATCGGTGTCATGCCACGCGAAAGCGGGGCATCCAGTAACCACCGGCCAACCGATGGGAAGAGGCTGAGCCTCACGCGAAGCTGCTTGGTTACTGGATCGCCCGGTCAAGGCCGGGCGATGACAACATTGGGATTTCACCTCATCAGTGTCATGCCACGCGAAAGCGAGGCATCCAGTAACCACCGGCCAACCCATGGAAAGAGGCTGTGCCTCACGCGAAGCTGCTTGGTTACTGGATCGCCCGGTCAAGGCCGGGCGATGACAACATCGGGAATCAAGCGTTTGAACCACAACATTACGAGGCGTCCTTGTTGCCGGCATGGCAGATCGGCCGGCGGCCCTTGGCGCGAATGAATGCCACGATCTGGGCGACGAAGTCATTGCCGCCATACTTCGATTCCGCCTCATCGAGTTCGTTGCGCCATGACATCCTTGCCGAAAAAGATCAGACGATATGCGAACCGAGCCGAGCGGATCGCTTCGCTCGAGAACTTTCGCCGTTTCATTCCGACCACATTGATCCCGCTCAATCGCGCGAACGAACCAGCCGCCAGACCGAACGGTATGACATCCTCGCGCACACCGGATACGCCGCCGATCATGGCATGGGCGCCGATGCGGGTGTGTTGGTGCACGCCCGACAATGCGCCGATGAACACATGATCGCCGACGGTGCAATGTCCGCCCAGTCCCGCGCAATTGGCCATCACGACGTCGTTGCCGACGTGGCAATCATGGCCGACATGGCAGTTGGCCATGAAGAAGCCGCGCGCTCCGACTTCGGTCACGCCGCCGCCGTCCTCGGTGCCGGCATTCATCGTCACGCTCTGGCGGATGTCGCAATCGGCGCCGACATTGAGCCGGGTCAAGCCGCCGCGATAGCTCACCGATTGCGGCGGCGCGCCGAGCGAGGCGAACGGACTGATGACCGTTCGTGCGCCGATCGTGGTTCGGCCGGCCACCTCGACGTGCGCCACCAGTTTGCAGTCCTCGCCGATCACGACGTTGGCGCCGATGATGCAATACGGCCCGATGGTCGCGCCCTTCCCGATCACCGCGCCGGCTTCGATCAGCGCGGTCGGATGGATGGTGACGGCGTCGCGATAGGGAGAAGCTTGGGCCAGGGGTGCGATCGGAGGTCCGGAGAGCCGTTCACTGGAGTCACTCAGAACCCGCATTAGTCCTCCTCACGGCGAGCTACCCCGCACCCTCGGTCACCAAAGTCGGCGGCCCCCGGCGGGACTATACACATTTACGGTGCCACGACCCGATCCGTTTTGATCAGTCGTTTTGACGCAGACACGCCGTGATGGCGACATCACCATCCAAGGCTTACCGGACCATCCGAGACTTACCGGAGTGTTATGGAGAGATGAACGGACTATTGCAGTCTTGAAACGTTACGCCGTTGTTATCCAAGACGTTTCACCGATTATTTCCCCTCGCAAAAGCAAAGCCCCGTGAATTGAAGATGCGTTAGGGCATCAAATGCACAAAGGCGCATCGGCCAATAAGCACGGGGATGCGGACAATGAAAAAACATTGCAGAGCGGGCCTGACGCTTTTTCTGCAGGCGATCAAATCTCGTCTGCATCGTTATTGGAACGAGTGAGGGCGCCATGAACGAGGCAATGATAGCCCGGGTCGTCGCCATTTCGTTCGGATCGCTCTGGCTCGTGTTCCTGGGACTGAACATGATGCACGCATTGTAAATCATATCGCCACCGGGCCGCCCGGCCCGCGAACCTGGCCCGCGAACCGTGAAGGTTGGCACAAGACCTGCTATCATGGCGGGATGCTGAGCTACGTCCTCCGCCGCATCCTGGCCACCGTCCCGGTGATGGGCCTCGTGGCGCTGTTCGTGTTCAGCCTGCTCTACATCGCGCCCGGCGATCCGGCGGCAATAATTGCCGGCGACCAGGCGACGCCGGCCGACGTCGAGCGCATCCGCGCCGGCCTCGGCCTCGACCGGCCGTTCGCGATCCGGTTCGGCGAATGGGTGTGGCATATCCTCCACGGCGATCTCGGCACCTCGATCTTCACCAACCTTCCGGTGTCCGCCATGATCGCCCAGCGCATCGAGCCGACCCTGTCGCTGATGGCGGTGACGCTGGTGCTCGCGATCGCGATCGCGGTGCCGACCGGAGTGGTGGCGGCGTGGAAAGCCGACACCATCATCGACCGCGCCATCATGGGCTTTGCGGTGCTGGGCTTCTCGGTGCCGGTATTCGTGGTCGGCTACGGGCTCGCCTACGTGTTCGCGCTCGAACTCGATTGGCTGCCGGTGCAGGGCTATACCAGCCTGTCGGAAGGCCTGTGGCCGTGGTTTTCGAACCTGATCCTGCCGGCGATTGCGCTCGGGCTCGTCTATATCGCGCTGATCGCCCGCGTTACGCGCGCCGCCATGCTGGAAGTGCTGCAGCAGGACTACATCCGTACCGCCCGCGCCAAGGGCATCGGCCAGACCCGCATCCTGTTCGTGCATGCCCTGAAAAATGCCGCGGTGCCGATCGTCACCGTGATCGGCATCGGGATCGCGCTCCTGATCGGCGGCGCCGTCGTCACTGAGACCGTATTCGCGATCCCGGGTATCGGACGCCTCACGGTCGATGCCATCCTGCGCCGCGATTACCCGGTGATCCAGGGCATCGTGCTGCTGTTCAGCTTCATCTACGTCCTGGTCAATCTCATGATCGACCTCCTCTACACCGTGCTCGACCCGAGGATCCGGTATTGACGCAAGCAACGCTCTTGGGCGCCGGGCCGGACGCCATCGCAACGGCGCCGGACCTCGTCAAGGCGGCGCCGGAATTGCCCGATGTGCTGCCGCCGGTGAAAATGCGGCGCGGCCTTGCGGGCTTTGCGTACCGCCATCCGGCGATCGCGATCGGCGGCGCGCTGGTGCTGGCGATGGTGCTGATCGCGGTTCTGGCGCCCTGGCTCGGCACCGTGGACCCGACCGCTCTTGCGCCGGCGCGGCGCACCCGCGAGCCGTCCGCGGCGTTCTGGTTCGGCACCGACATGCTGGGGCGCGACATCTATTCCCGCGTGCTGTTCGGCGCGCGGGTGTCGCTCACGGTCGGCTTTTCGGTCGCGATCCTCGCCTCGCTGGCGGGGCTGGCGATCGGCCTCGTGTCCGGCTTCCTGCGCTACGCCGACGCCATCATCATGCGGGTCATGGACGGGCTGATGTCGATCCCGCCGATCCTGCTCGCCGTCGCCCTGATGGCCCTCACCCGCGGCAGCGTCGGCAACGTGATCACCGCCATCACCATCGCGGAAATTCCGCGCGTGTCGCGGCTGGTGCGCAGCGTCGTGCTGACGCTGCGCGAACAACCCTACGTCGACGCGGCGGTCGCGGCCGGTACCCGCACGCCGATGATCATCCTGCGCCACATTTTGCCCAACACGCTTGCCCCCATGACGGTGCAGGCGACCTACGTCTGCGCCAGCGCCATGATCGTCGAGGCGATCCTGTCCTTCATCGGCGCCGGCACGCCGCCCACCATTCCGTCCTGGGGCAACATCATGGCGGAGGGACGCGCACTGTGGCAGGTCAAGCCCTACATCGTGTTCTTCCCGGCCGTGTTCCTCTCGGTGACGGTGCTTGCCGTCAACCTGCTCGGCGACGGGCTGCGAGACGCGCTCGATCCGCGCATGGCCAAACGATTATGACGCGGCGGTAGCGGGCAACGACATGGCGCTCCTCGAGGTCGAGAACCTGCAGACTCATTTTCGCACCCCCGACGGGGTCAATCGCGCTGTCGACGGGGTCTCGTTCACGGTCGAAGCCGGCGAGACCCTGGCGATCGTCGGCGAAAGCGGCTGCGGCAAATCGGTGACGGCGAATTCGATCCTGCGGCTGGTGCCGCAGCCGCCCGGCAAGATCGCCGGCGCCATCCGGTTCGAGGGCGTCGACCTTCTCGGGCTTTCCGAACGCGCCATGCGCGAGCATCCGCGGCAACCGCATCAGCATGATCTTTCAGGAGCCGATGACGAGCCTCAATCCGGTGCTCGACGGTCGGCAACCAGATCGCCGAAACCATGCGGCTGCACCAGCGGCTCGGCCGCAGCAGCCGCGGACGCGCGGGCGGTCGAGATGCTCGAGCTCGTCGGCATCGCCGAGCCGCGCACGGCGCGTGCGCGAATATCCGCACCAGCTCTCCGGCGGCATGCGGCAGCGGGTGATGATCGCGATGGCGCTTGCCTGCAATCCGAAGCTCCTGATCGCCGACGAGCCCACCACCGCGCTCGACGTCACCATCCAGGCGCAAATCCTCGACCTCATGCGCTGACCTCAAGCGGCGCGTCGGCGCCGCCATCATCCTCATCACCCACGACCTCGGCGTGGTGGCGGAAATCGCCGAGCGGGTGATGGTGATGTATGCGGGCCGCAAGGTCGAGGAGGCGGCGGTCGACGGCGCTGTTCCGGGCGCCGCGCCACCCCTACACGCAAGGCCTTCTCAACGCGGTGCCGCGGCTCGGCTCCTCGCTGTCCGGCGAGGAGACGCGGCTCGCGGAAATTCCCGGCACGGTCCCAAGCCTCAAGGAGCGGATCGCGGGCTGCGTCTTCGCGAGCCGTTGCGCCGCGGTGCGCGACATCTGCCGCCACGTCGCACCGCCGCTTGAAGAGAAGGCGCCGGGGCATTTCGCCGCCTGCCACTTCGCGTCCAAGGCCTTGGTGGCCGCATGAGCGCGCCGCTCCTGCAAGTCAACGACGTCGTCAAACACTTTCCGCTCGCCCACGGCCTCGGCCGCATCGGCAAAAGGCGGCGCTATGTTTATGCGGTCGACGGAGTCTCGTTTCACATCGACCGCGCGGAGACGCTGGCGCTGGTCGGCGAATCCGGTTGCGGCAAATCCACTGTCGGCCGCGCCATCCTGCGGCTCGTCGAACTCACCGCCGGCCAAGTGGTGCTTGCCGGCACCCGCATCGACGACATGCCGGCCGCCACGCTGCGGCCGTTGCGGCAACGCATGCAGGTCGTATTCCAGGACCCGTTTTCGAGCCTCAATCCGCGCATGCGGGTACGCGATATCCTGGCCGAACCCATCCGCAATTTCGGCCTCGCCAAGACGTCCGCCGACATGACGCAACAGATCGAAGCGCTGCTCGACAAGGTGCGGCTCCCGCGCGACGCCGCCAAACGCTGGCCTCACGAGTTCTCCGGCGGCCAGCGCCAACGCATCGCGATCGCGCGGGCCCTTGCTGCCGGTCCCGACCTCATCATCTGCGACGAGGCGGTCTCGGCCCTCGACGTCTCCGTCAAGGCGCAGATCGTGAACCTGCTGCAGGACCTGCAGCGCGAGCTCGCCCTCGCGCTGCTGTTCATCAGCCACGACCTCGCCATCGTCGAGCACATGACCCATCGGGTGGCGGTGATGTACCTCGGCAAGATCGTGGAGATCGGCCGCAAACGTCAGATCTTCGCGGCGCCGAAGCATCCCTATACGCAAGCGCTGCTGTCCGCCGTGCCGGTGCCGGTGCCGCAGCCCGGCGCTGCGACGAAACGCATCATCCTCAAGGGCGACATTCCAAGCCCGATCGAACCGCCCCCAGGCTGCCGCTTCCACACCCGCTGTCCCCTCGCCTTCGCGCGTTGCCGCAGCGAGGAGCCGGCGCTGCGGCCGGTCGGAGACGGCCACCTCGCGGCCTGCCATCTCAACGAGGAACGGGCCACGGAGCGCACGCGTAGCGCGGAGCAGTAGATGTACCGCATAGATAGCTCGATGCCTTCAAGACCATTGCGAAGATCAACATCATTGACTATTTTGAAATCATTGATCGCAGCCTTGGATCGCATAATGGCAAGCATCACAATTCGGAACCTTGACGACCGACTGAAAGGCCGCCTGCGGCTTCGCGCCGCCCGGCACGGTCGATCGATGGAGGACGAGGTACGCCATATTCTACGCACCGCACTCTCAGAAAAAACGCGCGAGCCGGCCAACCTCTTTGACGTAATCCGCCGTCACATCGCGCCGCTCGGCGGCGTCGACCTGGAAATTCCGCGGCGCAGCGCGATGCGGGAGCCGCCGCGCCTCGAAGAATGATCGTGCTCGATACCAACGTGCTTTCCGAGGCTTTGCGTCCGAATCCCGCTGACGCAGTGAAGCGTTGGATGCGGGCGCAGCCTTCAATGAGTTTGTTCACGACCACCATCTGCGAAGCGGAACTCCTCTACGGTATTGCCCTGATGCCGGCGGGCCGTCGTCGCGCCGCGCTGGAGAAGTCGGTCGAAGCCATATTCAGGGTCGTGTTCGCGGATCGCATTCTTCCCTTCGACAGTACGGGGGCACGGGAGTTCGCGGATATCTCTGCCACGCGGCGCCAGCTTGGCCGTCCCATCGGCGCATTCGACGCCCAGGTCGCTGCAATCGCCCGTGCCCACGGCGCCGCCGTAGCCACGCGCAACGTCGAAGATTTCGACAACTGCGGGATCAGCATCATCAGCCCCTGGGTAGAGTAGCTGACGGAATTGCGCCGCCTCATTCCGCCCTCGCACCGGACGCCCATCAGGGCTGCGAAGCTTCGTCATCGACGCGATGACGGCCTTTGCTAAAGTGCGCCGACTGTTGCATTGACGCCTGCGACGAACGCCACTATCGATCCGCCACGGGATGATGGCACCATGACCGAGAAGGAACGCGTCGCGCTCGGCTCGATCGGCGCTTCGGCGGCACTGACGATCGCCAAGGCCGCGGTGGGCTTCGCCACCGGTTCGCTCGCCATCCTGTCCGAGGCCGGCCACTCGCTGATCGATTTGGCCGCCACAGTGATGACCTATTTCGCCGTCCGCATCGGCGACAAACCGGCCGACAAGGAGCATCCCTACGGCCACGGGAAGATGGAGAGCGTTTCGGCGCTCGCCGAGACCGCGCTCCTGTTCATCCTGTCCGGCGTGGTGCTGTGGGAGGCCACCCAGCGTCTGTTCAGCGGCCACGGCCACCCGGTCGAGGCGACGGTGGCGGCATTTGGCGTCATCTCGGCATCGATCGTCGTCGATTTCCTGCGCGCGCGCGTGCTGTCGCGCGTCGCCGCCAGCACGTCGAGCCAGGCGCTCGAGGCCGACGCGCTGCACTTCTCATCGGACATGTGGTCGTCGGCTGCGGTGTTGCTCGGCCTCGCCGGGGTGAGGCTCGGCTATGCATGGGCGGATTCCGCCGCCGCCATCGTGGTCGCGATCTTCGTGTGCCTCGCCGGTTGGCGGCTCGGCCGGCGCACCGTCGACACATTGACCGATACCGCGCCCGAAGGTGTCGCCGAACGCATCTCGGCTATCGCCCGCAAGGTGCGCAACGTCGTCGCCGTCGAGCGGGTCCGGGCGCGCGAAGTCGGCCCTACCGTGTTCGGCGAGATCGAGGTCGGGGCCAGCCGCACCCTGCCGCTCGACCGCGTCGAGAAACTCAAGGCGGACATCGAAGCGGCCGTGAAAGCCGCGCTTCCCAAGGTCGAGATCGGCGTCATCGTGACGCCGCGCGCACTCGACGACGAGACGGTCATGGAGCGCGTGATGGTGATCGCGCGCAACCGCGCGCTTGCGGTGCATCACGTCACCGTCCACGCGATCGGCGATAAGCTGTCGATCTCGCTCGACCTCGAACTCGACGGCGCGCTGTCGTTTGCCGCGGCCCACGATGTCGCCGACGGTCTCGAAGCCGCTATCCGCGACGAACTCGGACCTGCCGTCGAGGTCGAGACCCACATCGAGCCGCTGCAGGCGGAGCGATCGGACGGCAGCGACGCCGCCCCCGACCGGGTGACCGAGGTCGCAGCCGCGCTCGCCGCAATTGCCGCAGCGACAGGCGCGTTGCGCAACGTCCACGACGTCCGGGTCCGAAATACCGCCGACGGTCAGGTGGTGAATTTCCACTGCGACGTCGATCCCAAGCGCACCGTCACCGACGTTCACGAACTGGTCGATGAGTTGGAGCGCGGTTTGCGCCAGCGGTTTCCGTCGATCAAGCGCGTCATCGGGCACGCGGAGCCGCGAAGTTCGACATCTGGCGTTGAGGCTTAATTCTCCGCCAATCTGGCGCGGTCACGAGACATCACGTTCGCGTCAAACACGCGCGTGTCATTTCGGGTTTACCGGAGCGAATGTTACAGGCCCCCAACGCTGCGTTTCGCAACGGCGTCGTCATTTCGCTCGCAACATCGTCGAATGTTGATCGTCGAATGTTGATTTTAGATCCCTGGGGGTAATCATGAATGCCACCGATGTGACGAACCTGTTCCTCGATGCCGCTGGCTTCGCCGTCCTATCCGCGCGGGCCGTACCGGTTCATCGACCGCGAATTCCTGATCGTCACCTACGAATCCGATCCGGCCGCCATCCGCGAGGCGCTGCCAGAGCCACTGCAGCCCGACGGCAGCAACACCGTGCTCTACGAATTCATCCGCATGCCGGATTTCGGCTGGATTTCGGCGATTACACCGAATTGGGCGTGGTTATCCCGGCGCTGTTCAACGGCGAGCACGTCAACTTCACCGCCCAGATGTATCTCGACGATGAGCCGCCGATCGCGGGCGGACGTGAGATTCGGGGCTTCCCGAAAAAAAACGGCAATCCCAAACTATCCATCATCCACGACACTCTCACCGGCGTCCTCCAATATGCCGACGTCGTCATCGCGGTGGCCACCATGGGCTACAAGCACCAACACCTGCTTTACGACGTCAAGGGACGCATGCAGTGCAGTTCCGAAACGGTCGTCGAGAAGATGAGCAAGACCCAAGTCAACCTCAAGATCATCCCGGACATCGACGGCTCGCAAGCTATCTGTCAGCTTGTCGGCTATAATCTCGTCGACATTCAAGTCAAAGGCGCATGGTCCGGTCCGGCGCGGCTGCAGCTCCACGCCCACGTCAATGCGCCGGTGGCGGACCTTCCGGTGCGAAGGGTGCATGGCGCGCTGCACTTCATCGCCGACCTGACGCTGCCATATGGCCGCGTGCTGCACGACTACAAAACCGCCGGGGATAAGACGCCATGGATATCAAGCAGCCAGCCACATCAACTGCGAAAGTAAGTCCGGCGGCGCCATTGCCGGGCCAGGTGGTGCTCGTCTTCCAGGGCGGCGGCGCTCTCGGCGCTTACCAGGGCGGGGTCTACCAGGCGCTACACGAGGCCGGCATCGAGCCGAACTGGGTGATCGGCACTTCGATCGGCGCCATCAATGGCGCCATCATCGCCGGCAACGACTTCCATGCGCGGCTCGATCGCCTTCGCGAGTTCTGGGCACGCATGGAACACAAGCCGTTCTGGGCCAGCACCCCGTTCGCCTTGATGGCCGGCAATGTCGCCACCCACATGATGACGGTATTTGCCGGGATTTCCGGATATTTCGCTCCCAACCGCGCGCTTGCGTGGGGGCTTCACGCTTCCGTCGGGGTCGAGCAGGCGGCCTTCTATACGATCGATGAACTGCACGAAACGCTCGAAGAGCTGATCGATTTCGACCACATCAACGCCGGGCAGCCTCGCCTGACCGTCGGCGCCGTCAACGTGCGGTCCGGCAAGATGCATTACTTCGACAGCCGCCACGCACCCGTCACCCTCAGGCATGTGCTCGCCTCCGGGGCGTTACCGCCCGCATTCCCGGCGATCGTTATCGATGGCGAGCCCTATTGGGATGGCGGCATCTATTCCAACACGCCGGTCGAGACCTTATTCGACGAAATTCCGCGGCGCGATTTGGTCGTGTTCACCGTTCAGGTATGGCACGCCGCCGGGCCCGAACCGGAATCCGTGTGGCAGGTGATCAATCGCCAGAAGGACATACAGTTCGCCAGCCGCGCCGACAGCCATATCGCCCGCCAGGAGAATCTCCACCACCTGCGCCATATCATCCGCGAGCTCGTACGCCGGCTGCCGGAGAGCGAGCGCGAGACGCCGGACGTGCAGATGATGGCGGGTCACGGCTGCGGTACGACGATGCATGTCGTGCGGCTCAATGCTCCTCGACTCGATGGCGAAGATCACATGCGCGATATCGATTTCACCGGTCGTGGGATCGCTGCGCGCTGGCAGGCCGGTTATGCCGATACCGCGCGCACGCTGGATCGCCGGCCCTGGGACGTCCAGATCGACCCGATGGTCGGCGTCGCGGTGCACGATCCCGTGGCGTAAGGTTGCCAAGCGATCGGCTTTCAAGGAACGTTGGCGCGGCGATGAATGTTCCTGATTACAAGACCATCGCGGAAACGCCTTCGACCGGCGATCGGTCGCTGCACCGGATCCTTATCGTCGGTGCCGGGGCCGCCGGCCTTCAATTGGCGTCCCGTCTCGGCGCATCGCTGGGCCGGCACGGCAAAGCGTCGGTAACGCTGCTCGATAAATCCCGCATCCACGTATGGAAGCCGCTGTTGCACGAGGTCGCATCCGGATCATTTGACAGCGAAACCGAAGCGGTCGAGCTGATCGGCCATGCGCGCCGCCGGCACTATCGCTACCGCATCGGTGCGATGATCGGTCTCGACCGGACCAAGCGGCAGGTTTACGTGGCGCCGAGCAACGACGAGGATGGCCGGCAGGTCATTCCGCCGCGCGTGCTGGGCTACGACACGCTGGTGATGGCGGTAGGCAGTCTGTCCAACGATTTCGGCACGCCCGGCGTCGCCGAGCACGCGATCACGCTCGACACACTCGACCAGGCCACCCGTTTCAACCGCCGCATGATCAATGCGTGCCTGCGCGCCAATGCGCAGTACGAGCCGTTGCGGCCGGGCCAATTGCACTGCGCCATCATTGGCGCCGGCGCGACCGGCGTGGAGCTTGCGGCAGAGCTGCACAAGGCGATGCGGGACCTCGCATCCTATAACCTCGACGCCATCGATTTCGACATGCTCATCAAGATCGACCTGATCGAGGCCGCCCCCCGCATCCTTTCGGCGCTTCCCGAACACCTCGCTGCCGGCGCCGATCGCGTTCTGCGCGAATTGAATGTCAATATTCGCACCGGAACGCGGGTGACGGCCGTAAGCGCCGGCGGCGTGACGTTGCATACCGGCGAGGTGGTTCCGGCCGAGTTGATCGTATGGGCCGCTGGCATCAAAGCGCCGGAATTCTTGCACGATCTTGACGGGCTTGAGTCCGACAGGATCAACCGTTTGGTGGTGCGCCCGACGCTTCAGTCGACCCGTGACGATGCGGTGTTTGCGATCGGCGACTGCGCCTCCTGCGTCTTGCCGGGCTCAAACGAACCCTTGCCACCCCGCGCCCAGACCGCGCAGCAAGAGGCCGATTTCATGGTCAAGGCGATAAAGGCCCGGCTGCGCGGCGCACCGCAGCCGAACTTCCGGTATCGCGATTTCGGATCGCTGGTATCGCTCGCCGATTATCAGACGCTCGGCATCCTGTTTCGCGGATTCAAACTGGAGGGCCTGCTCGCGAAACTCGCCTATCGATCGCTGCACAAGAAGCACCTGCTCGCGCTGCATGGCGCCCTAAAGGTGACGTTGGATACGCTGGCGCACGCCATCACGCGCCGTACCGAGCCGCGGATAAAATTGCATTGAGCAACTGGATCGGTCGGTCTCATGCCTATATGCACAACACCGCCGCGCCCTGAAGCCTGCCGGCGCGCAGGTCGTCGAGCGCGTCGTTTGCGCGCTCGAGCGGATAGCGCACCACTTCGGTCTTGAGCCCGCTCTCAGGCGCGATCGCAAGGAACTCGCGGGCGTCCGCGCGCGTGAGGTTCGCGACCGAGAGGATCTGCCGTTCTTCCCACAGGATCTCGTAGGGAAAACTTGGAATGTCCGACATGTGGATGCCGCCGCACACCACGCGCCCGCCTTTCTTCACCGCGCGCAGCGCCGCCGGTACCAGCGCCCCGACCGGCGCGAAGATGATGGCGGCATCGAGCCGTTCCGGCGGGGTCTCGTCCGAACCGCCGGCCCAGACCGCGCCGAGCGAACGGGCGAAGGACTGGGCGGCGGTATCGCCGGTGCGGGTGAAGGCATAGACCCGGTGTCCTTGCCACACCGCGACCTGCGCCAGGATATGGGCCGCGGCGCCGAACCCGTAGATGCCGAGCGCCTTCCCGTCGCCCGCCATCCGGTAGCTGCGCCAGCCGATCAGCCCGGCGCACAGCAGCGGCGCCGCCGATGCGTCGTCGAATTCCGGCGGCAGCGCAAAACAGAAGCGCGCGTCAGCAACGGTGTGGGTCGCGAAGCCGCCGTCGCGCGTATAGCCGGTGAACAGCGGAGCGTCGCACAGGTTTTCCCGACCGCTCAGACAATAGGGGCACTGCCCGCAGGTCGCCCCGAGCCACGGAATGCCGACGCGCTGCCCGACCGCAAAACCGGCGACCCCCTCCCCCACCGCCGCAACCCGGCCGACGATTTCGTGACCCGGCACGATCGGGAGCTTGGGATGTGGCAATTCGCCATCGACCACATGCAGGTCGGTGCGACACACGCCGCAGGCTGCGACGGCGACGAGAAGTTCGCCCGGCCCCGGTTGCGGTATCGGCCGCTCCCGCATGACAAGGGGTTGCCCGGGCCGGTCCAGAACCATCGCGCGCATCACGCTCATGACTGTTACCTCAACGCGCCCCTATGAAATTTCACGCGGACAGCTTAGATCATTGCGATCCCATCCATCCTGCCCGGTTACAAGCATCATGCGCACAGAACAAGGCGTCCCTGTCCGTCTCGCTGATTATCGCCCGCCGGATTGGCTGGTCGAGACCGTCGATCTCGACGTTTCGCTCGATCCGACCCGGACGCGCGTGCGGGCGCGGCTGAAGCTGAAGCCCAATCCGCAGGCGGCCGGACCCGCCGCGGTCTTGCTCGACGGCGACGAACTGCACCTCACCAGCGTGAAGGTCGACGGCCGGATGCTTGCCCCCGACGCTTATGTGGCGACGCCGGACGGCCTCACCATCCTGCAGCCGCCGCCGGGCCCATTCGTACTCGAGACCGAGACCGAGCTCGATCCGACGGCCAACACTAAACTGATGGGCCTCTACCGTTCCGGCGACGCCTACACCACCCAATGCGAGGCGGAAGGGTTCCGCCGCATCACCTATTTCCCCGACCGGCCGGACGTCATGGCGGTCTACACGACCCGCGTCGAAGCCGACAAAGCCGAAGTTCCGGTGCTGCTCGCCAACGGCAATCTTGTCGACGCCGGCGACGTTCCCGGCACCGCGCGCCACTTCGCGGTGTGGCACGATCCGTTCCCGAAGCCGAGCTACCTGTTCGCGCTGGTCGGCGGCGTGCTGGGCGTCATCGAGGACACCTTCACCACCATGTCGGGCCGCAAGGTGGCGTTGAAGATCTTTGTCGAGCCTGGCAAGGAGGCTCGTGCCGACTACGCCATGGGGGCGCTCAAGCGCTCCATGCGCTGGGACGAACAAGCGTTCGGACGCGAATACGATCTCGACATCTTCATGATTGTGGCGGTGTCGTTCTTCAACATGGGGGCGATGGAGAACAAGGGCCTCAACATCTTCAACGACAAGAACGTACTGGCCTCGCAGGAAACCGCGACCGACCAGGACTTCAACAGCGTCGAGGCCATCATTGCCCACGAATATTTCCACAACTGGACCGGCAACCGCATCACCTGCCGCGACTGGTTCCAACTCTGCCTGAAGGAAGGCCTGACGGTGTTCCGCGATCAGGAATTCACCTCCGACATCCGTTCGCGGCCGGTCAAGCGGATCGCCGACGTGCGTGCGCTGCGCGGCCATCAGTTCGTCGAGGATGCCGGCCCGCTGGCCCATTCGGTGCGGCCGGAGGCCTATCGCGAGATCAGCAATTTCTACACCTCAACCATCTACGAGAAGGGCGCCGAGGTGGTCCGCATGCTCAAGACGCTGTTGGGGCCGGAGCGGTTTCGCGCCGGCATGGACCTCTATTTCACGCGCCATGACGGCCACGCCGCCACCGTCGACGAGTTCATCGCCTGCTTTGCGGACGCGGCGAAATACGATCTCAGCCAGTTCATGCGCTGGTACCGCCAGGCCGGCACGCCGGAACTGGTGGTGCAGGGCAATCACGACGCGACGGCGAAGACCTACTCGCTCGAAATCACGCAGATTGTGCCGCCGACACCGGGCCAACCGGTAAAGGAGCCCATGGCGATGCCGTTCGTGGTCGGTCTTCTCGGCACCCACGGGCGCGACATCCCGCTGGTGCTCGCCGGCGGCCGCGCGGTCGAACGCGGCGTACTAACGCTCACGAAGGCAAAAGAGACCTTCGTGTTCGCGGGCGTCGGCGAGCGCCCGGTGGCCTCGCTCAATCGCGGGTTCTCGGCGCCGGTCAAACTCACCGCGAACTTGCGCGACGGCGATCTCGCCTTCCTCGCTGCCCACGATACCGATTCGTTCAACCGCTGGCAGGCGGTGCAGACGCTCGCGACTGCCCTCCTGATGGAAAATGTGGCGGCGCATCGCCGCAACGCATCGAAGCGCACCGCGAACGAACTCAGCGTCGCGCTTGCCGCGATCCTCGCCGACCGCAGTCTGGAGCCCGCATTCGTCGCCCAGGCGCTGGCGCTGCCGACGGAGGGCGACATCGCCCGCGAGATCGGGCGCGACGTCGATCCCGATGCCATTTTCGGGGCGCGGCGCGACCTGCGGGTCGAGATCGGCCGCAAACTCGTGTCGGCGCTCGTCGACACCTATGCACACATGGCCGCCACCGGGGCCTATAGCCCGGACGCCGCGAGCGCGGGACGCCGGGCGCTGCGCAATGTCTGCCTCGATCTCATCGCGGCTGCCGACGCCGCCACCGGCATCCCGAGCGCCGCCGCGCAATACCGCGACGCCGACAACATGACGGACCGTATCGCCGCCCTTGCGACGCTGTCGCACCACCAGGTGCCGGAGCGCCAGGCGGCGTTCGACGACTTCTACCGCCGCTACGAGGGCGACCCGCTGATCATCGACAAATGGTTCGGCCTGCAGGCCGCGATCCCGGAGCCCGATACGCTTGCGCGGGTAAAGAGCCTCACGACGCATCCGGCGTTCTCCATGTCCAACCCGAACCGGGTGCGCGCCCTGATCGGCAATTTCGCCCAGGCCAATCAGACCCAGTTCAATCGCCGCGACGGCGCCGGTTACGCGTTCCACGCCGATATGATGCTCGCGCTCGATGCCCGCAACCCGCAAGTCGCGGCGCGCCTGATGACGGCGTTCCGCTCCTGGCGCGCGCTCGAGCCCGAGCGCCGCGAACGCGCCGAGGCGGAGCTCAAGCGCGTCGCCGCTGCCCCGCTGTCGCGCGACGTTCACGACATCGTGGCGCGCACGCTCGGAACCGGATGATACCGGCAGGCTGTCAAGCCCCACCCGGCGGCGACGGCGGCGCCACTGGATAACGTCAAAACCCATTGTGCCATCGCGGTTTTCGGCATCTCCACGCCGATAAATAATTTTTTTACGAATTCGATTCAGCGACTCTCGACAAAGATTTGCGATTCGATTCTTATGCTGATAATTCGGGAGAGATGCACCGACGCACCAAATCTTGACCTGTCATCCTCGTGCAAGCTGAGGTCCGGCGATGGCCGGACTCAATTGCCGGGCGGCGATATCTTTGCGGTCATTCATCGGCGTTGTTGGTGAGGGGCGACTCCCTTCCGGAGCTGGAAGAATCTGTCTCTGGATGGGGGTCGGAACGATGGCGCCAGCCGATGTGGTGCGCGCGTCGACGGGTACGGATTCGATCAAGGGTCTGGCTCAGTCGATAGCCAAGCCCGCCTATCGGCGCCTTCTGGTCGCCGAACCGGCATTGCGCCGTGCGGTCCCGCTTCTCATCATCACATTCCTTATCACCATGGCGGTCGGCACGGGCGTGCAAATATTCGATCATCGCCGCCAGGCGCTCGTGGCCGTCGGCGACGACGTCGAGATGCTGGCCGACAGCCTCGCGGCGCGCCTCGAACACGACACCGCCGGCGCCAAGGACGCGATCCGGATTGCCCAGGAGACTGTTGCCCGCGCGATCGAGCGATACGGCACGCGCGCCGCGATGCTGGTCTCCGACGCCGAGGGCACCGTGGTGATTGCGGAACCGGGGCACGGCGCGGTCGGCCGCCTCCTGATCGACGTGCTCGGTTCCGATCAACCCCTCACCATCTTCGCGGCCAGCGCCGGCGTACTGGAGACCGCGCTGTCGGACGGCACCGACGCCATGGTCACGGTGCGCAACCTCCACGGTCCGCTCGGCCAGGTCGCGCTGCTCCTGCCGAGGACACAGGCGCTGTCGTCGTGGCGCTCGGACGCCGCGCTCACCGTCACGCTCTCGACCACCACGGGCTTCGTGGTGCTGATCCTCGGCTTCGCCTTTCATTGGCAGTCGACCCGCGCCCGCGAAGCCGACGTGATCCACGAGATGGTGCGCCGGCGCGTCGATACCGCCCTCAACCGCGGCCGCTGCGGGCTGTGGGACTGGGACCTCGCGCGCGGCCGCATATTCTGGTCGCAATCCATGTTCGCGATCCTCGGCCAGGAGCCCCGTGACCAGCTTCTCAACTTCGGCGAGGTCAACGACCTCGTTCATCAAGATGACGTTACGCTCTACGAGCTCGCCAAGCAGGTCGCCGAAGGCAAGATCCAGTCGCTCGACCGCGAGTTCCGTATGCGTCACGCCCAGGGCCGGTGGGTGTGGTTGCGGGTGCGCTGCGAGATCACCGGCCAACCCGACGAGCCCGGCTTCCACCTCATCGGCATCGCGGTCGACGTCTCCGAGCAGAAGACGCTGGCCGAACTGACGGCCGCCGCGGACGTGCGGCTGCGCGACGCCATCGAGACCATCCCGGAGGCCTTCGTGCTGTGGGACGCCGACAACCGGCTGGTGCTGTGCAATTCGAATTTCCAGGCGCTGCACAACCTACCCGACGAGTCGATCGCGGCCGGCATGTCCTACGACGAGATCATCGCGGCCGAGCGCCCGCCGGTGGTACGTGCACAACTGATCGGCGAGCCCGCCGGCGAGGCCGCCCAGCCGGACAATCCCGGCGCCCGCACGTTCGAGGCGCAACTCGACGACGGACGCTGGCTGCACGTCAGCGAGCGCCGCACCAAGGACGGCGGCTACGTTTCGGTCGGCACCGACATCACCACCATCAAGCGCCACGAGGCGCGCCTCGTCGACGGCGAACATCGCCTGATCGCAACAATCGCGGACCTGCGCAAATCCCAGCAAGCGCTGGAAATCCAGGCGCATCAGCTCGCCGAGCTTGCCGACAAATATTCCGAGGAGAAGACCCGCGCCGAGGAGGCAAGCCAGGCGAAGTCGACCTTCCTCGCCAGCATGAGCCATGAGCTGCGCACGCCGCTCAACGCCATCATCGGCTTCTCCGAGATCATGGAAGCGCAGATGTTCGGGCCGCTCGGAACCGCTAAATATGATGAGTACTGCCGCGACATCCGACGCAGCGGCCAGTTCCTGCTCGACGTCATCAACGACGTGCTCGACATGGCCAAGATCGAGGCCGGCCGCATCAAGCTCGACTTCGAGGATTTCGAAGTCGGCGAGGTCGTCGCCGAGGCGATGCGGGTCGTTTCCGGCCGCGCCGTCACCAAGCGCCTCGTCATGGTCACCGATGTCGCCCCGGGCATCCGCCTGCATGCCGACAAGCGCGCCGTCAAGCAGATCGCCATCAATCTGCTATCGAACGCCGTCAAATTCACGCCGGACGGCGGCCGGGTGCGGGTGCGCGCCCGCGTCTGCGCCGGTGCGATCGCCTTCTTGTTCGAGGATAGCGGCATCGGCATCCCGAAGGAGGCGCTGAAGAAGCTCGGTCGTCCGTTCGAACAGGTGGAAAGCCTGCTCACCAAAACCCATCAGGGCTCCGGGCTCGGCCTCGCCATCGCGAAGTCGCTCGCCGAACTGCACGGCGGCGCCATGCGCATCCGTTCGACGCTCAACAAGGGCACCGTGGTGTTGCTGCGCCTGCCGATCCCGGCGCGCGCCGCGGGGTGATTTCGATTATCGATCCGGACGGCACGCAAGACCAGGTTCGGCTGACGATCAAGGCTGCGGCATCAGCTATTTCAAGCCGGCGGCGCCGTAAAGGTTAATGCGAAAACACTGGAAATCGCATCATTTAGCTCGCTTTATTCTGTCATCTTACCTATACACAGAATCTGGGGCAGCTCACCACGCTCAGGCATCTCCTTCCTCGATGGCAATCGCCAAGTGCGAAAACCAATCGGGCGCACGAGCGTGTCGCGCCCTCAAGCTGACTGTTTGCAACGCAACTTCGCTCACTGGGTATCAGAGCGAAAAGAGAGGCATCATGAAGTGGCTTTGTGTGGCTTTGTTGACTTCGCTGAGCATCGCGTCGGCGCAAGCCTATACGTGTGAGGACGTGCGCAGCCTTAGCCACGAGCAACGGGCTTACTACATCAGGGTCTACAACATCACCACGGCCCAGCAGGAGCGCATTCGTCGCGCGTGCTTCGGGTCGCGGGTCCGCCGTGCCTCGCTCTCCGAGGAGGGCCGGCCAAGCCATTTCGGACGTCGCGTGTGGGATGCGAGCGAGGTTCAGTAAGCCTCCGTCTTCTCCAGTCTGAGCGCGGTGATGCCGGTGCGGGACGCCTGACGTCGGCGAACCCCGCCACGACGACTTAGGACGACTTTGCCAGGATGGGTCAGGCCGGCCGCATATTCTCGGCGCGGCTTGCCGTGTTCGGGCTCTCTCCGCCCGTTTAATTCGGACCTTTGGCGCAGCTTTTCGCTGCCGCCGTACACCCAAATCATCTTATCCTCATATTGTATTCTGTCGGTAGCGTGGAGCCGCGCACCGGATTAAAGTCGGCTCTCACAGGCTTTGCCACGATTGCGAACTGCATGGAGTAAACCCATGATCATTTTCCGCTGCGCCTCGATTGCCACGACTTTCATTCTCGCCGCCTCGGCGGCCATCGGTGCCGACAATCAGACCATCAAGATCGGAGCGCTGCTGCCTATGTCGGGGCCGGGTTCTTATTTCGGTGCGCAGGACAAGCAGGGCATCGAGCTCGCGCTCGTGGAGATCAACAGGGCCGGCGTGGGCGGCTACCGGTTCGAGGTGAAGTACGAGGACTCCGGCTGCAGCCCGTTGCCGGCGACACAAGCGGCCAAGCGATTGCTCGAACAATACAAGCCCGATGTCGTGATCGGCGAGGAGTGCTCGGACGCCACGCTCGCCATCATGCCGCTGATGGAGCAGGCAAAGGTGCCGTTGCTCAATGCCGGCTCGTCGTCGATCAAGGTCACCGAACCCGGCAATCCCTGGACCTTTCGCATCATGCCCAACGAAGTGATGCAGGGCGTCGATATCGCGACAAACGCCTATAAGCGCCTCAACGCCCGTACTGCCGTGCTGCTGTACGAAAACACCAACGCCGGAATCGGCAATGCCAAGGTGTTCGGCGATACCTTCACCAAGCTCGGTGGCAAAATACTTGCCGATATCGGATTTGGCCGGGACATCAATGATTTTACGTCCATCGCGACGCGGATCGCCGGCGTCGGCAAGATCGATGTGATCCCGACCTATACGCTCGAAGGCCAAGGGCTGAAAATCACCCAGGCGCTTGCGCAGGTCGGGGTGACCAGAGCCGGCGGCGGCCAGGCGATTCAGCTCGGCACAATCTGGCTGCCGTTCGGCTTCGAGCAGAAGGCCGGCAAGGCGGCACTCGGCTACATCCGGATCGTTCAATTCGATCCGACCGATCAGCGCCCGCTGGTCCGCAATTTCGTCGAGGCATTCAAGGCAAAATATGGCCAGGACGCGACCCACCTCCACGCCCATGCTTACGATCAGATCATGCTGATCGCGGACACGGTGAAGCGCGGCGCCACGGATGCCCGGACGATCCGCGAAGGTTTGGCGGCGACGAAGAGTTTCGCCGGCGTTACCGGCAGCGTGGAGTTCGACAACACCAACCAGAACGACAAGATGGACACGGTCCATTATATGGAGACCATGCCGGATCTCGGGTGGAAGGCGCTGCAGTGGAATTGACCGGCCGATCGTCATGACGGTCGTTTTGCAGCAGGGCATCAACGGCGTCGTGCTGGGTAGCCTCTATGTTCTGGTGGCCTTAGGGCTCACCCTCATTTACGGCGTGCTGCTGCAAATCAACTTCGCCCATGCCGACATCATGACGTTCGGCGCGTTTTCGGCTTATTTCTTCATGCACGGCCTGGGTGGCGGTTATCTCCTAAGCATCGTCGTCGCTCTCGTCATCGGCGGCGTGCTCGGATGGGCCATGAACGCCGTGGTCTTTGCGCCGCTGCGAAACAAGGGCAGTGAATTGCTGCCGCTGATTGCAACCATTGGCGTTTCCATCACGATGGAAAACGCGATGCTGGCCTGGTTCGGCCCAATTCCCTATGCGTTTGACTCGCCCTACAGCAACGACGTCATCCGCCTCGGTGGCATCTTCATCACCGCGCAAAACGTGCTCATCATCGTGGTCTCAGCGCTGACAATCGGCCTCCTCTACGCATTCATGAAATTCACCTTTCACGGCAAAGCGCTGCGGGCAGTCTCGCAGGACCGCGAGACCGCCGGACTGATGGGCATCAATCCCGATCGGCTCGTGATGCTCACCTTCGTCATCGCGTCGGCGCTTGCCGGAATGGCGGGGGCGATGCTCGGTCCCGTGTTGGTGCTGACGCCCTTCGCCGGCACCTCCGTGATTGTGAAAGCGTTTGCCATCGTCATCATCGGCGGCTTCGGCAATGTCGAAGGCACGATCCTGGCGGGGCTGCTGGTCGGGCTGATCGAGAGTTTCACCACCCAATATCTCGGGCCCGGGATGATCGACATCGTGGTGTTCGGCCTGCTCCTGCTGATGCTTGCTGTTCGCCCGACCGGGCTGATCGCCGAAAAACGCGACGAAAATGTCTAGCGCTGACCCGGCACAGCCGGCGTCGGCGTATCTTTCGCCGATGCTGTCGCGGCGCACGGCGCTGGTGTGTGCCGTCGTGACGATTGCGCTGCTGCCCGTCATCTTCACCGATACTTATTGGCGCACCAACCTCATCGTCTGCGCGCTCAACGTGATGCTGGCGATCGGGCTCGATTTCGTGCTCGGCTATGCGGGCCAGCTCAATCTCGGCCAGTCGGCCTTTTATGGCCTTGGGGCCTACGCCTCGACGCTGCTGATTACGAAACTCGGCATCCCGTTCTGGATCGCGTTTGCGGGCGGCGTCGCGTTCTCCGGTTTCGCCGGCATCGTGCTATCGCTGTTCGCCATGCGGCTGCGCGGCCACTATCTTGCGATCGCCTCGCTCGGCTTCGCTGTCATCACCTATCAGATACTGCTCAACTGGATCAGCCTGACCGAAGGCCCGCTCGGGATTTACGCCATACCGCCGCCGCCGGCACTTGCCTTGCCCGGCCTGCCGACGATCGATTTCCATGACCTCGCCAACCTGCTTTACCTCGTCGCCGGATTTGCGTTGCTCAGCTATCTCCTGCTCGACCGGCTCATCCGCTCACCGATCGGAGAGACACTAACCGCGATCCGCGAAGACGAAGTCTCGGCAGCTTCGCTCGGGATCAACTGCGGGCTCTGGAAAGTGTTCGCGTTCGGCGTCGGCTCCGCGGTTGCCGGAGCGGCGGGCTGCTTTTATGCAAGCCTTGTCGGGACGCTGGTGCCCGATGCGTTCTTCGTCACCGAATCCTTCACTACCCTCGCCATGGTCGTGGTCGGCGGAATGGGCACGCTGATCGGACCGGTGTTTGGCGCGATACTTCTGACCGTTTTGCCGGAATTCCTGCGCGGCATCGGCGACTTGCGGCTCGTCGTCTACGGCGTCGCGGTCGCGCTCGTGGTCCTGTTCATTCCGGGCGGCCTCGTCGAGGCGGCACAGCTAACGTTTGACCGGCTGGCGCGTACGCGAGTTATAACCCGATGACGCCGCCAATCGGCGCTGACAGTTCGAGCTCCCCCGGCACTGACGCCCTGCTGCGCGCTTCCGGCCTGCACAAGAGTTTCGGCGGGGTCCGGGCGCTGCGCGATATCTCGCTCGCCATACCGGCGGGCACCGTCGTTGCCGTCATCGGACCCAACGGCGCCGGCAAGTCGACGCTGCTCAACCTGTTGAGCGGCATCTACCAGCCGGATGCCGGCTCGATCGTGCTTGACGGGAATGACCTCACCGCGCTTCCCGCCTATCGGCGCGTGCGCCATGGCATCGCGCGCACGTTCCAGAAGATCCGATTGTTCAGGCATCTGTCCGCTATCGACAACGTCGTCGCCGGATTTCATATCCATCACCGCATCCCGGCCTGGGAATATGTCCTCCACGGGCCGGCGTTCCGGCGCAATCATGAGCACTGTCGCGACGAGGCCTCGCGCCTGCTGACATTCATGGGTCTCGAACGGCGCGCGCACATACCGGCGGGGTCGCTGTCTTACGGCGAGCAGCGCATGCTTGAAATCGCGCGTGCGCTGGCGACGGCGCCGCGCCTGTTGATGGTGGACGAACCGGCCGCCGGGCTCGGTGCCGCGGAAGTCGAGATGTTGCTTGACCGCATCCGCATGCTCCGCCGCGACGGCCTGACGCTCTGCATCGTCGAACACAATATGGACTTGGTGATGCAGCTCGCCGACCGCGTGCTCGTCATCGACTACGGGCAATTTCTGTTCGAAGGCGCGCCGGCCGAGGTGCAAAGCCACCCGGGCGTAATCGACGCCTATCTCGGCGCGTAGATCCGATGAGCATGCTGGTCGCCGGAAACCTCGATCTCGCCTATGGAGAGGCGGTGGTCTGTCGCGATGTTTCGTTCGAGATCGCGGAAGGCGAGATTGTGGCCTTGATCGGCGCCAACGGAGCGGGCAAGTCGACGACGTTGCGCGCCGTCGCAGGTGCCCTGCTGCCGCGGGCCGGATCGATCAGCTTTTGCGGCACCGACATCACCCGGTTGCCGTCCTATGCGCGAACCAATCTCGGCATCGCGCTGGTTCCGGAGGGACGGCATGTTTTCCCGTTCCTGACGGTGCGAGAGAATCTAGAACTCGGCGGCTTCAAACATCGCGGCGACATCGCCAAGGTGCGGCGGCTGATCGAGCGGATGTTCGACATGTTTCCGCGCCTGCGCGAGCGCCCGTCCCAGAATGCCGGCACGTTGAGCGGCGGCGAACAGCAGATGCTGGTGCTTGGTCGCGCCATGATGTCGGAACCGCATCTGCTATGCCTCGATGAACCTTCGCTCGGCCTCGCCCCGATGGTGGTCGCGGATATCTTCCGCACCATCCGCGCCATCAATGCGACGGGCGTGAGCATTCTCCTGGTCGAGCAGAACGCACGTTACGCGCTGGAAACGGCAAGCCGCGGCTACGTGCTGCAGACCGGCGCCATCATTGCGAGCGGCTCCTGCGCCGCGTTGCGCGAGGACGATCGCGTGCGCGAGGCTTATCTTGGTCGCGCGGCGTCCCGCGCAGCGGTCTGACGGAAGGCTGCACTGGTTCCGCTTTTACGCGGCGGAAGCCGCATCCGTCACACCGAGCAGCTGCCCTGGGCAGTTGCCGCGATCACGCCAGTCGAGTTGCCTCAGCGTCTCCCAGATCACCGCCTGGTTGCTGGTGACGACGGGACGACCGAGTTGGGATTCGAGCTCGGCAATGATCGAAAACGTGGAAATATTGGCGCAGCTTATCAAGTAGGCATCGGCGTCGGGTCGCGCTGCTTCGACGGCGCGGTCTCGCCAGAATTCGGGCGGCGCCGCGCAGAACTGGTCGCTGCCGCCGAGGTCGAAGCCGGTCGCGGACAACGTCTCGTAGCCGGCGCTTGTCAGGAACGCGGCCTCATCCGCGGTGGTCTTGGCGTCATAGGGCGTCACCAGCACGATCCGTCTGGCGCCGAGCCGATCGAATGCGGCGCCGATGGCACCGGCAGTCGTGAATGCCCGCGGGGCGCCGGCTCCCGCCATCGCCGCCAGAATGCGCGCTTCGCCGTCCGAACCGCTCTCCATCGAGGTCGCGGTGCAATGGAACGCGATGACATCACACTTGGCGTCGCGCAGCATGGCGGTTGCCTCCTCGACGCGCGGCAGCAACCGGTCGAGCCCGACGTGGTGGGCGCCGGTCATGCGCAGGCGCATGACGTGGGCCTGCACGCCGCGCGGAAATGCCGGCACCATTTCCTGCTCGACTATGCGGTTCGAGGACGGAATGATCAGTCCGACGCGCGCCACCATGACCGCCCTCGTTCACTCGGCCTTGAGATCGAGCGCCCGCACGATCGGCGCCCATTTGTGGTTCTCGGTCGCCATCATTTCGATGAGAGCGTCCTGCGGTCCGCCCCGCGTCCGATAGCCGATGCTGGCAAGTGCGGCACCGACCTCAGCCGATTTCAACGCTGCGTTGACGGCGACGTTCAGCCTGGCGACGATTTTCTCATCGGTGCCGACGGGCGCGAACAATCCGGTCCACGACATCGACACCACGTCCGGATAGCCGACTTCCACCATGGTAGGCAGGTCGGGCAGATCGGCGATCCGCGCCACGCTCGTGACCGCAAGCGCCCGCAGCCGCCCGTCCTTGATGTGCTGGAGCGACGGACCAATCGCGTCGAAAGTCATGTGAATGTTGCCGCCGATCACGTCCGCGGTTGCCGGGGCGCCGCCGCGATAGGGTACATGGACGAGATCGATCCCGGCGCGCGCCTTGAACAGCTCGCCGATCAGATGCGGCACCGTCCCGACTCCCGCCGACGCATAGTTGAGCTTGCCCGGATCGGCTTTCGCAAAGGCAACAACGTCCTGCACGGTCATGAACGGCAGGGCCGGATTGACGACCAGGACGGCCGCGCCCTCGGCAACCAATGCGATCGGCGCAAAGCTCTTGATCGGATCGTAGCCGACGTTTCGGTAGACCAGCGGGCTGATAACCTGACCGCTCGAACTCGACATCAGCAGCGTATATCCGTCCGCTTCCGAGCGGGCGACCTCACGGGAGCCGAGGATATTGCCGGCACCGCTGCGATTATCGACCACCACATTGGCGCCGAGAACACCCGACAGCGCGTTCGCCGCGATCCGGGTGACCACGTCGAGCGTCCCGCCGGCGACCGACGGAACCACGATCCGCACCGGATGGCTCGGATAACCGGCTTGCGCCCAAGCGGCATCCAGCGCGCCATCGCAGGCAACAATTAACGCGACCTCCAGGACCTGCCCGCAAAGGCCGAGCCCCAGGGCCGCGACCAAAGCCCGCGATGTGTTCATGTCTCGTCCGCCGGTGTACGCGCATGCTGCGTGTTTTGGGGCTGCTTCGCAAGCCCACACGCCTTCAGAGCCAGGTAGGCCCGGCGGCTTCGCGCGTTTTATTGACCATGAATGGTCATGCCCATAAGCTGTCGGATAATCAGCTTTCAAAAGCAATTTCGAGCATGGCGAGGAGGTCCGATTGTCAAAGTCACCCAAGGACGCCGGTCCCGACCACGACGACGATCGCGCCAATGCGGCGATCGACAGGCGAAGCTTTCTGGCAACCGGCGCGGCGGCCGGCACCGTTGCGGTGGCGGCGATGCCAACGGCCCGGGCGGCGGAAGCAATCGCCTGGGATCGCGAGGTCGATGTCCTCGTCATCGGCGCCGGGGCCGGGGGGCTGACCGCGGCCATTGCGGCGCGCGAAAAAGGCGCATCGGTGCTGATCGTCGAGAAGAATTTCGACATCGGCGGGCGCGCCATGATGAGCTATGGCGGACTCTACATCGGCGGCGGCAACCGCATGCAGAAAGAAAAAGGCGTGCAGGATTCGCCCGATCTCATCTTCGCGGATTGGTCGCGCCCGGAGCGGCCGATGGGCCGGTTCAGCGACCGCGAGCTTGTCCGCACCCATGCCGACAACAGCGTCGAGATGTTCAACTGGCTTGAAAAGCATGGGGTCAAGTTTGAATCCTACCGGGCCATTCCGGATCGTCTCGACCGCGCCCGCACGCGGCTCAACGTGGTGCGATGGCCCAACGAACCGACGACCCCGGCACGCGGCTCCGGTTTTGTCAGGCCGCTCGAGAAAACCGCGCGGCAAATGGGGATCGAGATATTGCTGCAGCACCAGATGACGAAAATTCACCGCGAGAGCCAATTGGCCGGACGGGTGACCGGCATTACGGCGATCGAAGTCGACGAGTGGTACAAGCCGAAAATCAAGACCGTGAACATCCGGGCCCGCAAGGGCATCATCGTGGCCACCGGCGGCAGCGCCGGCAATCCGGTGTTCCGCACCATGTTCGACGTGAGGCTGACCGAGGAATACCAGGCTGAAAACAGCGAATGGACGCAGCGGACCGCCGACGGCGAGATCGCCGCCATGGAAATAGGCGCGGCCCTCGGGGCGACTGCCTGCCAGACCGTCCAGGAGGATCACCTCATCAACAAGGGACGGCTGGGCAAGAAGAGCAACGGCGGCGCGACCGAGCTTTACCCGACCAGTCCGCATTTCTTCCGCGCCGGCGCCGTCGGCCTCGCCGTCAAGGACTACCAGAACGTGATCCTGGTGAAAGAGAACGGCCTGCGCTTCTATGACGAGACCGTCCCCAACCAGGACTTCGAATATTACGCGGCGGCGCTGGCGTGGACCGGAGATCCGAAGAAGCTCAACGGCGGCGGACCAATCTGGGCCATCTTCGATGCCGATGCGGTGGCGCGCGAGAAGTGGCAGGTCAAGCCGCCCTACGTCGATCCGAACGGCTACTTCTTCCGCGGCGATACCATCGACGAACTAGCCGCCAACATTGTCAACGAATACCAGTGGCGGCCGTTGCCCGCCGCGTCGCTCCGCAGCACGGTGGAACGCTACAATTCCTTCGTCGATTCGGGCGTCGACGTGGACTTCAAGAAGCCGCGGCCGATGCACAAAATCGCCACGCCGCCTTTTTACGCGGGCTGGCATACTCCGGCGCTGCACGACAGTTATACGGGCATCAGGATCAACACAACCGCGCAGGTCATCGACCTGCGGGGCAAAGTGATCCCCGGCCTTTATGCATGCGGGGATTTCCGCCGGCGGCTTCGGCCAGCACGGTATCTGCCGAGCCGCAACCTTCGGTCGCCTCGCCGGCGTCGACGCGGCCGCGCAGCCGTCGTGAGTGCGCCTGCTCCAGCACCGCCAAAGTGCGCCGAGCCAATCACGGCGCGTTCCCCAAAATCCGTGTAAAGCTCCTGCGCACGCGGACCTGCGTCTCGGCGAGATGGGCTTCCAGCGTCGCGAAATTCGGAACGTCGGCGGCGCGCGCGAGGAGCGTCGCAAGGCCCGCGCCGGCTGATTTCGGCTCGAACGGCGCGGCGACCGCGAGGCGCAGTATCTGGCTGAGGTCTTGGTAGAGACGGTTCGCCGGGCGCAGCACTTCGGCATCCTCGACGGCGAGGAGGCCGAGCCGCGCCGCCTTTTCCAGTGCGGCACCGGTCGCGGTGTCGAGGATGTCCGGCGCATCGGCCGCATGGACGAGTTGCAGGTATTGGGCGATGAATTCGAGGTCGATGAGGCCGCCGGCGGCGTATTTGAGGTCCCAGCGCGCGGCATCACCTTTCTCCGCCGCGAGCGCCCGCCGCATCTCGATGACGTCAGCCGCGGCTGCCTCGGCATCGCGCGGCGCGCACAGCACCTCACGGATCACAGCCTCGACCCGCGCCGACAGCAACGGCGACGACGACGACACCACCCGGGCGCGGGTGAGCGCCATGTGCTCCCAGGTCCACGCCTCGTTGTGCTGGTAGTTCTCGAACGCCGCGAGCGAGGTCGCGACCGGCCCGGACCGGCCGGACGGCCGCAACCGCATGTCGACGTCAAAGAGCCGGCCGTGGTTGGTTGGCGTCGTCAGGGCATTGATCAGGCGCTGGGTGAAGCGCGCAAAATACTGCGCACCATGAAGCGGGCGCGCGCCATCCGAATCCGGATGCGCGGAATCGAAGTCGTACACCACGATCAGGTCGAGGTCGGAATTTGCCGCCATTTCGCGGCCGCCGAGCTTGCCCATGGCGAGCACCGCGGTCTCGCCACCGAGGATCGAGCCGTGGCTCTCCCCGAACGTCTCGGCCGTCCTGCGGTGAAGCGCTCGCACGATGGTGTCGGCGAGCGCCGCGAACCCCTCCCCGGCCTGCTGCGCCGACACGGTGCCGGACAGGATGCGCGCCCCGATGAGGAAATTCTGCTCCTGGCCGAACAAGCGCACGCGATCGAGAAAGTCCTCGTGCGAGCTTGCTTGCCCCAGCGAACGCGCGAGGCTTGCGGCGAGCTTGTCCGGTCCCGGCAGCGCATCGAAGAATGCCGGATCGACAAGCGGGTCCAGCACCTCGGGATGCTGCGCGAGCGTATCGGCAAGTCGCGGCGCGATGCCGAGCACGCGAGTGACCAAGGCCACGAGATCGGGGTTCTGCCGCAGTAGCGCGAACAGCCGGGCGCCACCGTGAAGGTTGCCGAGAAACCGGTCGAAAGTGACGAGCGCGGCATCCGGATTCTCCGCCTTGGCGATATGGTCGATGAGAAGTGGCGCGAGCTCCTTGAAACGGGCGGGTGCGGTCTCGCCCTTGAGGCCGCGTGGATGGCCGGCGAACCAGCGCCGCACCGTCGCCGAGACGTCGAGCGGATGGCGGAAACCCATCTCGGCAAGCTTGGCGAGTGTCTCCTTGGCGTCGGCGTCGGGCGGAAATACGAGGCCGCGCCGTTCGGCGGCATGAAGGCGGCGCGTGCTCGAACAGGCTGGCGTAGTGGCCTTCTACCGCCTCGCAGATGCGCCAGCAACACAGCCGCGAACGCATCACGACCGGCGTAGCCGAGAAAGCGCGCGAAGCGATCGAGTTCCTCGCGCTGCTGCGGCAGCGTGTGGGTCTGCTCGTCGGCCACCATCTGCAGGCGATGCTCGACCATGCGCAGAAACGGTAGGCGGCGTCAAGGTCGATGCGTGCCTTGTCGTCGATCCAGCCACCGTCGGCGAGCGCGCGCAGCGTGACCAGGGTCTCGCGGCTGCGCAATTGCGGATTGCGGCCGCCGGCGATGAGTTGCTGGGTCTGGACGAAGAACTCGATCTCGCGAATGCCGCCGCGTCCGAGCTTGATGTTGTGGCCTTCGACCGCGACCACGCCGTGGCCGCGATAGGCGTGAATTTGCCGTTTCATTTCGTGGACGTCGGCAAGCGCCGCGAAATCGAGATATTTGCGCCAGACGAAGGGCGCGAGGTTGTCGAGCAGTGCCGCGCCGGCGGCAACGTCGCCGGCGCATTGGCGTGCCTTGATGAGCGCGGCGCGCTCCCAGTTGCTGGCCACGGCTCTCATAATAGTCGAGCGCGGCCGGAACCGAGATCGCGACCTGGGTCGAGGCAGGATCGGGCCGCAACCGCATATCGACCCGAAACACGTAGCCGTGCTCGGTGCGTTCCTGCAATAACTGGATAAGGCGCTGGGTCATCCGGACGAAGAACGGGCCGGGCTCGACACCAGAGGCGAGCGCCGCGGCGTTTGGATCGAAGAACACCATCAGGTCGATGTCGCTCGAATAATTGAGCTCGCGCGCGCCCATCTTGCCCATCGCGAGCACGATCAGGCCGCAGTCGCGCGCGATATCGCCGGGATCACGCGGCGCCAGGTTACCGGCGCGGGCGGCTTCGCCAAGCAGGTAGCGCAGCGCCGCGTCGACCGCCGTGTCGGCGACGTCGGTCAAGGCGCCGGTCACCTGCATCACGTCCCAAACGCCGCCGATGTCGGCGAGTGCGATCATGAGCGCCGCCTCGGCCTTGACGGTGCGCAGCAGGCGCATCGCCTCGGCGGCGGAGCCGGCGGCGGCGACCGCGCTCGCGGTCTCCGCCAACCGGCTCCGCCAGATGCTCGTCGGGATCCGCCCGCAACAGCGTGACGAGCCGCGCCGGGTCGGCGCGCACGCAGGTCCCACAAGTATGGCGACGATGACGCGACCGCATCGAGGAGCGTGCGGATCGCGGGATGCGTCGTCACGATGCGGCCGAGGATCGCGGCTTCCGCGGTGCCGGCAATCTCAGCAAGCCAATCGGCGACCCGCTCGCGACCGGCGGCATCCGCCATTGCGGTGAGCGCGACGACACGCGCCGCGAAGCCCCGCGCCGGGCCTGATGCCGCCATCTCTGGCACCGTCACGCCGCCCGTTGCGGCGGGATGACGGCGCGGGGCAGCGCAATCCGCGCCCGCAGACCGGGCGCATTGTCCTCGAGCTTGAGCTCGCCGCCATGCAAGCCGCGCGACCGCCGAGACGAGACTCAGGCCAAGCCCCGAGCCCGGCTGCGACCGGCTCTGCTCCAGGCGGACGAAACGATCGACCACGCGCGAGCGGTCGCCTTCCGGAATGCCCGGACCGTTGTCGCTCACCGTCAGCACCACCTGGTCGCTTGTCGGTGCCGGCCCTGACGACGATGCCGGGCGGGGCGTTGTCGCCATTCGCCTGCGTTCGGCGCCGCATATTTGATGGCATTGTCGACCAGATTGGCGAGCGCCTGGCTGACGAGTTCGCGATTGCCCTTGACGGCCGCCGGATGGCTCGCCTCGACGTCGAGCGTCAGGCCCTTGTCCTCGGCAAGCGGCTCGTAAAGCTCGCTGACGTCGCGGGCGACTTCGGCGACGTCGAACTCGGCCATGCCGTCGCGCACTTCGCCGGATTCGGCGCGCGCGATCATCAGAAGCGCATCGAAGGTGCGGATCAGCCCCACCGATTCCTCGATCGTCTCCTCCAGCGACGCGGCGGTAATCGGCCTCGGTTTTCGCCGTTTCGCAGCGCCGCTTCGCAGCGATTGCGCAGCCGCGTCAGCGGCGTCTTGAGATCGTGGGCGACGTTGTCGGTCACCTCCTTCAGGCCGCGCATCAGCGATTCGATGCGCTCCAGCATGCCGTTGAGGTTGAGCGCCAGGCGATCGAATTCGTCGCCGCTGCCGATGACCGACAGGCGGCCCGTGAGATCGCCGGCCATGATGGTCTGCGCCGTCGCCGGTCATGGCATCGACGCGGTTGAGCACGCGCCGGCTCACGAACAGGCCGCCCGACATGCCGAGCACGATGACGATCGCCACCGACCAGCGGCCGGCAAGCGAGATGATGTGGAACATCCGCTCGCGCTCTTCGAGGTCGCGCCCGATCAGCAGGCGGATGCCGCCCGGCAGCCGCGTCACCCGCACCAGCGCGTTGTGCTCGGTCGTTTCGGGCTCCTCGAGCCGGCGATAGGCGGTCTCGACCCAGCCCTGCCGTTCGAGGATGCCGGGCTCAAGCGAGCCGACATTGCCGGCAAGCCCCTCGCCGGTCGGCGTGGTGACGAGATAAAGGCTTGATCCGGGACGGCGCGAGCGCACGTCGACGATGCCGACGAGCCGCCTGATGCCGGCCTGATTGTATTGCGCCGGTAAGCGGCTGCACCTCGGTGTCGACGATGCCGGCGATCTGTTCGTTGATGAGGCGGCGGGTGTTGAGCGCGAAATAGCCGAGCAGGAATGCGGCGAACAGCGCAAACACCACGAGATAGACGAGCGTCAGCCGGAACGCCGTCGTCCGCAGTAGTTTACCGAGCGCCGTCACGGATCATATATCCTGCCCCGCGCACCGTATGCAGCAGCGGCTGCGCGAATCCTTTGTCGATCTTAGATCGCAACCGCGATATATGCACGTCGATGACGTTGGTCTGCGGGTCGAAATGGTAGTCCCAGACGTTCTCCAGCAGCATGGTGCGGGTCACCACCTGGCCGGCGTGCTTCATGAGATATTCCAGCAGCCGGAATTCCCGCGGCTGCAGCAGGATTTCCTCCTTGCCGCGAACCACGCGATGCGACAGGCGGTCGAGTTCGAGGTCGCCGACCCGGTACTGGGTCTCCTCGCCGCGCCCGACATGGCGGCGCGCCAGCACTTCGATACGGGCCAGCAGTTCGGCAAATGAATAAGGCTTGGGAAGATAGTCATCGCCACCCGAGCGCAACCCCCTGACCCGGTCATCGACCGCGCCGAGAGCGGACAGGATCAGCACCGGGGTCGTGATGTTCTTGGCTCGCAAGCGGCCGATTACCGCCAGACCGTCGAGCTTGGGCAACATGCGATCGACGATGAGGACGTCGTAGCCGCCCTCAAGCGCGAGCGCCAGGCCCTCCTCGCCGTCTCGCGGCGTGATCGGCAACATGGCCGACCTCGCGGAACGCCTTGACGAGGTATTCGGCGGCTTCGCGATCGTCCTCGATGATCAAGCAAACGCATTGCATCGTCACCGTGTCGGACGCCGGGCTGTGAACAATTCACCTAGGGCTGCGTCGTTCATTGTATCGAAACCCTGGTCGCGAAGCTGGAATTCGTCCAAAAAAGAAGGGGCGGCAGGTTGCCCTGCCGCCCCTCCACCATAGATCCCAGCGGGGGCGATGGATGCCGGGCTCTCTGGTTCCTCTTTTCATAGTGGGGACGGGCCGAAGCCCGTCCCCGACGGAGCCGCACCGCTCTGGGGGGCGACGAATACGAGCGGCGGGCCCCATTTTCCGTTCAGGCGTTGCCGAGCGGAACCGCGACGAAACGCGTTCCCTGGTTCGGACTTCACCCGCATCAACACGCTTCGCTTGCCGCCGCTCTGCGGCATCGGTCACCGCCTTGCGAACGTCGGCCGGCGAAGAAACCTGCTTGCCGTTGACGTCGAGAATGACGTCGCCGGTCTGGAAACGGTCGCTCGGCGGTCGCCGTTCGGATCGACCTGCGTCACCACGACGCCGTCGCCGCCGTTGCGGGCCGGCGCCAGCGACAGACCGAGCTTCGGCACCTCGGCCGCACCGGGCTGGCTCGTCGTTCCTCTTCGGCTCGTGGCCCGCGCCTGCCGCTCCTTCGGCAGTTCGCCGAGGGTCAGCGTCATGGTCGGTCTCCTTGCCGCTGCGGATGACGCCGAGCTTGACCGAAGTGCCGGGCGCCATGCGGCGATGCGGCGGGCGAGGTTGCGGGCATCGGCCACAGGCTCGCCGTTGACCGAGACGATCACGTCACCCGCCTTGATGCCGGCCTTCTGGGCAGGGCTGCCGGATTGCGGCTCGGCGACGAGGGCGCCTTGCGCGGTCTTCAGTCCGAGGCTGTCGGCGATCTCCGCGGTGACCGGCTGGATTTGCACGCCGATCCATCCGCGGGTGACGGCGCCGTGATCCTTCAACTGGGCCACCACCGTCTTGACGGTGTCGGCCGGAATGTCGAAGGCGATGCCGACATTGCCGCCGGACGGCGAGAAGATCGCGGTATTGACGCCGATCACGTTGCCGTCGATGTCGAAGGTCGGGCCGCCAGAATTGCCCTTGTTGACGGCCGCATCGATCTGGATGAAGTCGTCATAGGGGCCGGCGCCGATGTCGCGGCCGCGCGCCGAGACGATGCCGGCCGTCACGGTGCCGCCGAGGCCGAACGGATTGCCGACCGCCAGAACCCAGTCGCCGATGCGCGGGCTCTTGTCCGAGAGATGCACGAACGGAAAGTCGTTCGTGCCCTCGACCTTGATCAGCGCCACGTCGGTGCGGGCATCGGTGCCGATCACCTTGGCGGTGTAGGTCTTGCCATCATCGGTCGTCACGTCGACATGCTCGGCCTTTTCGACCACGTGGTTGTTGGTCACCGCATAGCCGTCAGCCGAAATGAAGAAGCCCGAGCCCTGGCCCATGGTGTATTGCCGGCGCTGCGGAGCGACGTCCGCGGCTCGCGGTCGTCCGATGCGCCGGCGACGATCGCCAAAGCGCTGGCCGCCGTCGGGCGAGCCGAAACGGCGGAAGAAATCCTCGAACGGCGATCCGCGCAGCGGATTGTCTTCATTGAGGGTCAGATTGTTGCCGCCCGCATTGACCTTGACCTTGACCGAGATGACGGCCGGCTTCACCTTCTCAACGATGTCGGCAAAACCGACCGGACGCTGGACAGTTCTGCGTCTGAGCATAGGCCGGGGTAAACAGCACGTCGCGGGCCGACTTCGGCGCTAGACCGAGATCCGACAGCGATCACGCCGGTGCCGAGACCGGCGACGGTGGCGAGGAGAATCAGCCGCGCTTGGAAAATATCGAAGCCCGCGCAGAACGAGGTGCGCTCGTATTCATTATGGAGGCTCCATTCAGATTCAAGAAAAGCGCCCAAGCGCTGTTGCCGCCCAAGATGGTGGGCGCCGCCTTTCCGCATGCTGTACGGGCGATTAAACTTTGGTAACCTGCGAACGGCGTTGATTACGCATTTGAAAACAAACGGTTATAGCCCGCACATGAGCGTCGCAAGGGCCTTCGCGGTGACATCCGATCCGGCCATGAAGTCTTAGTCTCGAGAGTAAGCAAGGCGCGGTAGTACTTGATTCGCGATGCCGGCGATTTCGGCGACGCCGCGCCGGCAGCGACGCAATCGCCGTCAAACCGGCCGGTCGATCATTTCAGCGAGCCGCCGCTCCTCGTCCGCGTTAAGGGCGTGATGCCGGCGGCCGCAACGCGGCGGCGCCTGAGCGCGGCAAACATGGCAATCGCGCCGGCGAGGAGCGCCGCCACCGGCGTAAGCCACAGCACCGCGGTATGCCATTCGAAGCGCGGCTTGAGCAACACGAACTCGCCGTAGCGGGCGACCAGGAAATCCACCACCTGAGGATCGCTGTCGCCCGCACGTCAGCCGCTCACGCACCAGGATGCGCAGGTCGCGGGCGAGCGGCGCCTCGGAATCATCGATCGACTGGTTCTGGCACACCATGCAGCGCAATTCGCGTGACAGCACGCGGGCACGCGCCTCCAAGCACCGGGTCCTTGAGGATTTCATCGGGCTGGACCGCCGCAGCGGGATGGGCCGCGACGAGCGTGAGCGCCAGCAAGGCAAACCGCCACGGTCGCCAACCGAGCTGAACGCGCCGAAGCAGCCCAGCGCATGCGGTGCCACATCATCGCCAATCACTCCGCCGGCGCCATGGCGGTCCGCAGCCGCGCCGGCTTTGGCGCGCCGACGCGCAGGCGCCGATCCGACAGCGAGAACGCCCCGCCGATGAACATCACCACGCAACCGAGCCAGATCAGCAGCACCAGCGGCTTGTAATAGAGCCGGATCGCCGACCGAGCCGTCCGGGTTGATGTCGCCGAGCGACAGATAAAGCTGGCTCGCGCCGCGCGCCATCAGGGCCGATTCCGTCGTGGCGGTGCCGCGCGCCGACGAAGGTGCGCTTGGACGGCTCCAACACGCCGACGACCTCGCCGTGCCGGCGCACCGTGAAGACGGCGGCAAGCTCGGTGTAGTTCGGACCGTGCGATTGACGGTACGGTCGAAGGTGAGGTCGTAATTGCGGATGTGCGATCTTTTCGCCGGGCTTGAGCGAAACGATGCGCTCGGCACCCCACTGGGTCTCGCCGACGATGCCGAGCAAGCGTGATGCCAAGGCCGAGATGGGCGAACGCGGTGCCCCAGGCCGAGCGCGGCAGCCCGCGAGCGCGGCGCACCACGTCGACAGCGGCGTGCGCAACAGCCCGGTGCGTTCCACGATGTCGGTCATGGCACCGGCGATGACGAACAACGCGAGCCCGATGCCGAACGGCGCGAGCACGGACGGCCTTCGAGCACGAAGGTCGCCGCAATGCCGATCAACGCCACCACGAAGGCGCCGGAGAGGCGCTGGGCGACGGCCGCCGAGATCGCCGCGCTTCCAGGCCAGCAACGGCCCGAACGGCACCGCGACGAGGAGCGAAGCGAACAGCGGCCCGAACGTCGCATTGAAGAACGGCGGGCCGACCGAAATCTTGTCGCCGGTGAGCGCCTCGAGCGCCAGCGGATAGAGCGTGCCGACGAAGACCGTAGCGCACGCCGTGGTCAGGAACAGGTTGTTGAACACAAGCGCGCCTTCACGCGAGATCGGCGCGAACAGCCCGCCCTGGCGCAGCATCGGCGCCCGGAACGCGAACAGCGTCGAGCCCGCCGCCGATGAACAGGACGAGGATCGCGAGGATGAAAATGCCGCGCAACGGATCGGACGCGAAGGCATGGACCGACGTGAGCACGCCCGAGCGCACCAGGAACGTGCCGATCAGCGACAGCGAGAAGGTGAGGATCGAGAGCAGGATGGTCCAGATCTTCAGCGCCTCGCGCTTTTCCATCACCACGGCGGAATGCAGGAGCGCGGTGCCGAGCGAGCCACGGCATGAGCGAAGCGTTCTCGACCGGGTCCCAGAACCACCAGCCGCCCCAGCCGAGCTCGTAATAGGCCCAGTACGAGCCCATCGCGATGCCGAGCGTCAGGCACATCCAGGCGGCGAGCATCCATGGCCGCACCCAGCGCGCCCAGGCGGCGTCGATGCGGCCCTCGATCAGGGCCGCGATCGCGAAGGAGAACGAGATCGAGAAGCCCACATAGCCGAGATAGAGCAGCGGCGGATGGATGGCGAGGCCGAGATCCTGCAGTACCGGATTGAGGTCGCGGCCTTCTAAGGGCGCCTGGGCAAAGCGCAGGAACGGATTGGAGGTCATCAGGATGAAGAGATAGAAGGTCGCCGCGATCCAGGCCTGCACCGACAAGACGGTCGCCTTGAGAGAGCGCGGAACGTTGTTGGCGAACGCCGCGACGAGCGCGCCGAACAGCGCCAGGATCAACACCCACAGCAGCATCGAGCCTTCATGATTGCCCCAGGTGCTGGTGAACTTGTAGATGAGCGGCATCGCCGAGTGCGAGTTCTCGAAAACGTTGCGCACCGAGAAGTCGGAGGTGACGTAGCACGTGACCAGCATGGCGAAGGAGAGCGCAACGAAGCCGAACTGAACGATCGCGGTCGGCTCGGCGACAGCCATCAGGGCGCGTCCCGGTGCGCGCGCCATAGAGCGGCACACACTCGACTGGATCAGCGCCAGCGCCAGCGCCAGCACAGTGCGTAATGGCCTACTTCCGCAATCATTGGGCTACGTCCGCAGATCGTCGCACAGATGACAGCCACGCAGATATTCATTGCCGCATGGCTCCTTTTCCCCGTACGCGTCCTTCCAGTGCCCCTGCTTCTTCAAGGCTTCGGCGACTTCCTTCGGCATGTAGGTCTCGTCGTGCTTGGCGAGCACGTTGTCGGCCTTGAATACGCCGGCGGCGTCGAGCGCACCTTCTGCCACGATCCCCTGCCCCTCGCGGAACAGGTCCGGCAGGATGCCCTGATAGGTGACCGGGATGGCGCGGTTGCCGTCGCTCATCTCGAAGCGGACCAACAACTTGTCGCCGCGCACGACGCTGCCCGGCGACACAAGCCCGCCGAGCCGGATCCGCGCGCCCGGCGGACATGCTTTTCGGTCACGTCGGTCGGCGAATTGAAGAAGACGATGGAATCCTTCATGGCGAACAGCACCAGGAGACGGCGACGCCAAGCACGCCGACACCTCCGGCGATCATGGTCAAGCGGCGCTGCTTGCGCGTCATCGCCTTAACCTCTCCCTAACCCTCGACGCCGAGATTCTTGATGCCCTCGATCGAGGAGCCGCAGCTTTTCCGGCTCGCCGGCAAGCGCGGAACGCGCCTCGCCGGCTGCCGCCTTTGCCTTATCACGGTCGCCCAGAACCATATACGCGCGCAATAGCCGCAGCCAACCGTCGACGTCGGTGCCGTCCTGGTGGAGGTTTCGTCGCCAACCGTTCCACCATGCCACGTATCATCTGGTTGCGCTGGTCGGGACTCATTTCGCCAGCGGCGGCGATGTCTTCCTGGCGGGGGCCAGATGGGGCCGTTGCCGGGGGCGTTGCCAAGGCCATCGCGGGGGCGGTCTCTGCGGCCGGGCTCTCAACCCGCGCCAGGGATTGCCGCACCACCGCAAGCCACGGCGCGTCCGCCGGCGCCCTGGCAATCAGGCCGCGCCAGATGAGGGCGGCATCGGCGTTTCGGCCGTCCTGTTCAGCGGCGAGCCCCAGGTAGAACATCGCCTTGAAATCGTTGGCGTCGATCGCGAGGGCACGATCGAATGCGGCTTTGGCGTCGGGGGTGATGGTGCCGCCGGCATCCGCCGTCAGGGCCTCGCCGAGGTCGACCTCGCGGGCCGCGGTTGCGCCAAGCAGCCTGAGCGCATTTTGCCGCGCCTTGACGGCCTCGTCGTAGCGCTCGAGCCGCATGTAGATCGGCGCCAGGATTTCCCAGCCGCGACCGTCGTCGGGATCCTCTTCGAGGTGGGCTTCGATGCGGGCGATCAGCGCGCCGACCGAATTACCTTGCTCCTTTGAGGCCGCGGCGCGGCTGGCGACGAACTCCCCGGGCAAATCGGGCGAGCCAAGCAACGCATAGAGCGGCGCCGCGAAGAGCGGGATGGCGATCATGGCGACCACCAGCGCGGTGATGCGCCGGCGTCCGCCCGGGGCCGCCTCGCCGGCCGCCCGGCCGTCCGCGTTGGCGGCGGACAGCAGCCGGCGCGACACTTCGACACGTGCCGCCTCGAACTCGTCGTGGCCGATCCGGCCGTCGACACGATCGCGCTCGATCTCCTCGAGCTGGTCGCGGTAGACGGCAAGATCGCTGGCGCCCGCCGGAAGCGAGCGCGAGCGCGCCAGCGGCCAGATCACGGCGCCGAGCGCCGCGGCCGTCATAACCGCCAAAACCAACCAGATCGTCATGGTGCGAGGTCGTCCGTTCGGGAAGAGGTTACAACACAGCCGGCAGCCGCGCCGCAACGCCTAAGATGCTACAACACAGCGATCCGCCATGGGATCGCAGCCCCACCAACACGCCCCCGCAAATGTTGGTTACCGGTTTATACCATAGCGGAAATTAAGGCCGGCCAATGATTGTTGAAGACGGGCCATTGGTCGCGGTCACGGCGGCAAGTGTCATGGAAAGGGCCATGGCAAAATCTTTCGCTCCAGATCATCAACACTTGCGATCCCCACTTGCGTCGGCACGCACCTACACCGCCGGCAGCACCAGCTCGGCGCGCAGGCCCCCGATCGGGGCGGTGCCGAGTTGGAGGATGCCGCCATAAAGGCCGGCAAGTTCCATCACGATCGACAGGCCGAGCCCGGAGCCCGGCTTGGTTTCGTCGAGCCTGCGACCGCGTCGCGCCACCTGGTCGCGCTGCGCCGGCGACAGGCCGGGGCCGTCGTCATCGACAATGACGCGCACCATCGGCCGCGCCGCTGCGCCGCCGGCATGCTCGACGACCACCTCGACGCTGACCCTCGCCTGTGCCCATTTGCACGCATTGTCGACGAGGTTGCCGATCATCTCTTCGAGGTCCTGACGCTCGCCGCGAAAGCTTACCGCAACCGGCGTGTCGAGATCGATGGCGATGCCGCGATGATGGTGGATCTTCTCCATGGTGCGGGTGAGCGCGGCCACGACCGGCACAACCTCCGTGATGCTGCCGACAACTTTGAGGCGGGCGGCCAGTCGCGCCCGTTCGAGATGACGGGCGATCTGGTCGCGCATGATGTCGGCCTGCTCGATCACTTTGGCGGCGAGCGGATCGTCGGGGCGCCCGGCCGCCTCGTTGACCACCACCGACAATGGCGTCTTGAGCGCATGGGCGAGATTGCCCACATGGGTGCGGGCGCGCTCGACGATCTCGCGGTTGGCGTCGATCAGCGCATTGGTCTCGCGGGCAAGCGGCGCGATCTCGACCGGAAACCGGCCTTCGAGGCGCTCGGCGGTGCCGGCGCGAATCGCCGCCAGCGATTTGGAAATCCGCTTGAGCGGGGCAAGGCCGAAGCGCACCTGGAACATGGTGATGAGAAGCAGCACCACCGCCAACATGACGAACGTGATCAGCAGTGCCCGGTCGAAGTACCCGATTTCGTCCTCGATCTCCTGTGGATCGCCCGCCACCACGATCAGGTAGCGGCCATCCTCGCCAAGATCGACGGTGCGCTCAAGCATGCGCAGCCGCTGCTCGTCGGGTCCCGGCACATAGCCGCGCCTGGTGCCGTCGAGGCTCGTCGCGGCGTCGCCGGCGAGCTTCGGCAACTCGCTATCCCACAGCGAGCGCGACGAGCGCACCTCGGGCGTCGCCACGCCGAGCTTGGCGATCTGCCAGTACCAGCCCGACAGCGGCAGTTCGAACAGCGGCTCGCCGAGCGTCGGCGCGCCGCGGTCGGCAGACTGCTCCGGCGCCGCCACTTCGGCCACCAGGGTGCGCAGATAGACGCCGAGGCGGCGGTCGAACGAGCGCTCGAAGGCTTCGCGGTAGATCGAGGACAGAATGATGCCGGTCGCCACCAGGATGACGACGGTCCAGGCGGTCGCGGACAGGAACAGCCGGAACGCGAGGGAGTTAGCGCGCATCGGCAGGTGGCGTCAGCAGATAGCCGAGACCACGCACGGTCTGGATGATCTCGACGCCGAGCTTCTTGCGGATGCGGCCGATGAACACCTCGATGGTATTGCTGTCGCGATCGAAGTCCTGATCGTAGAGATGCTCGACGAGCTCGGTACGCGAGACCACCCGGCCGGTGTGGTGCATGAGGTAGGACAGCAGGCGATATTCGTGAGAGGTGAGCTTGACCGCCGTGCCGTCAACCGTGACGCGGCCGGTACGGCTGTCGAGCCGCACCGGGCCGCACAGGAACTCGCTCTTGGCGTGGCCGACCGAACGGCGCAGCAACGCCCTGATGCGCGCCAGCACCTCCTCGAGATGGAAGGGCTTGGCCACGTAATCGTCAGCGCCGGCATCGAAGCCTTGCACCTTGTCGCTCCAGCGGTCGCGCGCGGTGAGCAGCAGCACCGGCATGGCGCGCCCGCCCCGCCGCCACGACTCCAGCACCGAAATGCCGTCCATCTTGGGCAGTCCGATGTCGAGGATCACGGCGTCGTAAGGCTCGGTCTCGCCGAGGTAATGGCCCTCTTCGCCGTCGAAGGCGCGGTCCACCACATAGCCGGCATCGGTGAGCGCCGTTGCGAGCTGGCGGTTGAGATCAGGATCGTCCTCGACGACGAGGAGGCGCATGTGTTTCCTCTTGGTGAGGTGGCTCCCGCGCGTCGCTTCCAGCGGCGACGGCGCGGCGCATCAAGCTTCGCTGTATTGATTCGTCAAGGATATGCAGCGGCAGGCGAATGTGCCATCGGGGCGCCGTCGAGAAAAGGCGTTTTCGCCAAGATGGTGAAGCCGATAAAGCGGGACTGCGTCAACACTGCGGCGTCGCACTCACTCGGCAAATCCGGCGAATACCGCGAACCCATCGACATCCTCGCGCGCCGAGCGCCAGCGGTTGATCGGCGCCTCTTCATCGGCGTGACCGAGCGCCATGCCGCAGAACAGCAGGTGCTCGGGCGGCAGATCGAGGAAGGCCGTGACGGTCTTGTGCCAGGATGTCCAGGCCTCGATGCCGCAGCTGTGCAGCCCGTGGGCGCGGGCGAGCAGCATGACGGTCTGGACATGCATGCCGAGGTCCGCCCACTGCGGCGGTCCCATCGAACGGTCGATCGAGAAGAACAGCCCGACCGGAGCATCGAAGAACTCGAAATTGCGGGCATATTGGCGATAGCGTGCCGGGCGGTCCTCGCGCGGGATGCCGATGGCGCGATAAAGCGCCGCGCCGACTTCGTGGCGCCGGGCGTGATACGGCTCCTTGAGAGGCGACGGATAGACCGGGTACTCGGCGCCCTCGCCGTGCGGATTGGTCGGCGCGTGCGGGCGAATCCGCGCCTTGAGGTCTTCGAGCGGGGCGCCGGCCAGCGCGTGGACCCGCCACGGTTGTAGGTTGCCGCCGGACGGCGCTCGGCCGGCACGATCGACAATGTCGCGCACGGTCGCGAGCGGCACCGCGGTCGGGAGGAAAGCCCGGCAACTGAACCGGGACGCGACGGCGTCACGCACATCCATCATCTTGGCCCTGCAATCGAGCATCGAGCACGAACGGCCTCTTTAGCATCCCGAACCTCCATTGACATTGCGGGCGCGGTCCGGCTGATCGCCAGCATGATATCTCGCCTTAGCGCTCTCATGTGTTGCCTCGTGTCGCCCGGCCTGGCGGTCGCCATGGTGGGCGGCGCACAGCCGGCCGATCCCGCGATCGCGCGGCATGTGGTGCTTTTGGTCGGCTCCCGCGGTACGTCCTGCACCGGCGTCGCCATCGCGCGCGATCTGGTGCTCACCGCGGCGCATTGCGCGCTGCCGGGCGCCGACTACAAGCTCGTCGAATTCGACGCCGCCCATGTACCGCAGCTCAAAGACGTCGCCGCGATTGCGCGGCATCCGCAGTTCGAGCTCGCCACGCTGCTGTCCCATCGCGCGACCGCAGACGTCGCGCTGATGAAGCTCACGGCGCCGCTGCCGGCCGCCTTCGCGCCCGCTCCGCTCGCTGGCGCCGGACGCAGCGTTGCGCCGGGGGATGAATTCGTCGTCGCCGGCGACGGCGTCACGGTGCGCGGCGACGGCCGTACCGGTGGAACCGCGCGCGCCGCGACCCTCGTGGCCACCGGGGAGCCCGGCACGTTGCAACTCCGCTTGCTCGATCCTGCCACCAAGGGGGCGCGCGCCGGCCTCGGCGCCTGCACGGGGGATTCCGGCGCACCCGTGTTCGAGGCCGCCCCGCGGCTTGCCGTCATCGGCATCGTCAGCTGGTCGACCGGCCCGAATCTCACCGACGGCTGCGGCGGGCTCACCGGAGTCACACCGCTAACGCGCTATCGGGCATGGATTGTCGAAACCGCAGGCAAAATGGGCTCATCGCTGGTGCCTTGAAGGGGATTTCGCAACGGGGTTGCTCACCTGTCGCCGCCAACTTGCCCGTTTCGTTCGAAAGCTGTTGGTTCGAGGCAGCAGTGCCACAATTCCATCATCACATTCCCGCAGAAATCGTGAGTGGTTGTGTTGTGTATGCGTAGGGGGGTGTTTGATGCGCGTCGTGGCGTTGCCGGCAGCCATTGCTACCGGGTTGGCTTTGCTCTCTCTCGAACCCGCCATGGCTCACGCGCACCATGCGCACCCACACCATGCGGACCTATACAAAGCTGGCCAAGCAGTGTGGTGGCACGCCCATTATCCTCCCGAAATCTTCTGGTCCTACAGCTGGTTCGCCCCGCGCCGGCATCGACACCATCATGACACGTTTGTGTTCGCTCTGAATTGGGCGGCCCACCGGCATAGGCACTATCACGACACGTTTCTGTTCGCTTCGGACTGGGCGCCGCACCGGCATCGGCACCATCGCCACGCGTTTCTGATCGCTTCGGACCGGGTGACACACCGGCATCGGCATCATCTCGACGCACTTCTCTTCGCTTCGGATCAGGCGAAGCACCAGCGCGGCACCGCGCATCTCACCCACCCGCACATGGCGGTTCCGCACCGCGCGACCGGCAAATTGGGGGCCGCGGGACCTGCAGGTCCTACCGGTCCGCAGGGGCCGGAAGGCCCGGCCGGGCCTCCTGGAGCCGCGGGACCGCAAGGTGTCGAAGGCCCGCAGGGCGCGAAAGGTGATGCCGGGCCGCAAGGCCTTCCGGGCCCCCAAGGCGTCGCCGGACCGATCGGGCCGACGGGCACACCCGGACCGGCCGGTCCACCAGGACCCAAGGGTGATGCGGGCGCGACGGCCATGAACATCCGTCAGGTCCGACAGGATTGCACCGAAGGCAGCGATTGCGCCGTGACCTGCGCGGACGACGAGATCGCCATCAACGCGTTCTGCCCGAAGAAGGCCGCCCCCATCCTCAACAGCCTGCATGATATCTCGTGCGGCACCGGCAATCAGTCCACCATGGTGGCGTTCTGCGCGAAGTGAACGGGGCCGAGCAGCTTTCGAGACCGCCGGTCCCCCTCACCCCCGGCGATCGACCGGCCGCCCCGAGCCCGGGCCGCGCAAGGGGCGTTCCTCCATGACGACCAACGCCAACAGTGAAATGACGAGGAAGCCGCCCGCCGCTGCGAACAGCCAGCCGAACACGTGTGAAAGATCATTGCCGGTGGCAGCGGCGATCAGCACGTCGGCACCGCGTCCCCGTTCCGGCGTGACACCGAAGCCCGCAAGCACGATGGCGCCAAGCACCGCGACCTCGATTGCACTCGTCAAGGCGCGGAAGAAATTCATCACCCCGGTAGCAGTGCCGACCTGATTGACGGCGACCGCGTTCTGCACGCACACGGTCGATACCGGGTAGCTCGCGCCGCATCCGAAGCTCACGATGGCGAGCGCGCAGAGCACCAGCCATAGCGGCGCCGCCGGCCACCACGCGACCACCGCGATGGCGGCGATCGCGCAGCCGAGCGCCGCCATCGGCACGCGCTTATAGTGGCGGGTCCGCGACAGCGCGCGGCCCGAAAGGATCGAGCCCGGCGTCGACATCACCACCAGCGGAATGAGCGCCAGGCCCGAATCCGCCGTCGACATCTTGTGCACCACCTGGAAATAGAGCGGCAGGTAGACCGTGAGCGCGAGCGCAACGCCCACCGCGCAGGAACTCGCCACCGTGCCGGCCAGCACCACCGGATTGGCGAGGATAGGCAACGGCAGGAACGGCTCCGGCGCCCGCAGCAGCCGCCACCCGAACAGCGCCGTCATGGCAACGCAGCAAGCCAGCAGAAACGCGATCTCGCGCGACAGCCATGCATAGCGCGTGCCGCCCCAGGCGAGCGCAAGCAGCAACAGCACGGCCGCCACCACCATCAGGGCAGCGCCGAGCAGATCGAGCCGATGCTTGCGGTCATGGCGGGGCAGGCGCTTGAGCGCAGAGCTGCTCGTCGCCGCCCCGATGATGCCGAGCGGCACGTTGAGCCAGAAGATCATCGACCAGTTCAGGTGCTCGGCGATCAGGCCGCCGAGCGCCGGCCCGGCAATGCCGGCACCAACCCAGATGATCCCGATATAGGCCTGGTAGCGCCCGCGCTCGCGCGGCGTAATGGCATCGGCGATGATGATCTGGGCAAGCGGCATGATGCCGCCGCCGCCGACGCCCTGGAGCGCGCGACCGACGCTCAGCACGATCAGATTGCCGGCAAGCGCGCACAGCACCGAGCCCACCGTGAACAACGAGATGGCGGCGAGCATCATGACGCGCCGTCCGTGAATGTCGCTCAATTTTCCGTACAGCGGCGCCACGGCCGTCGAGGTCAGCAGATAGGCATTGATGATCCAGGGCAAGTTCTCGAAATCGTCGAAGTCGCGACCGATGGTCGGCAGCGCAGTCGCCACGATTGTCTGGTTGAGCGCGGCAAGGAACATCGCAAGCCCCATGCCGATGATGACATGGCGCACCTCGGCATGGCTCAGCGGCGTGTCGCGCCGCGGCGCGTCCGGCGCGGACCGACGTTCCGCCTCGGGTGTTGGCGAGGGCGCGACGGCGGTGTCGGCTACCGGCTCGCTCATCGGAACCCTACTCGGCCGCGAGCGGCGGGCGCTCAAGCGCCCCTTGATCGCGCGTCCCCGAGGACGCCGCGCGGCCGCGCAGCGGGCGCTCGTCGATGAATGCCAGAACGACCAGCGCGACCGCGAGGCAGGCACAGCCTGCTGCGAATACCCAGGAGAACACAGATGCGAAATCGACCGCGACGTTCCCCTGCGGCCGGATGCCGATGTGCGAGAGCCGATCGAGCGCGACGAGCCCACCGGAGCTGTCGATCTTGCCGAGTACGATGGCGCCGAAGCCCGCCACCACGATGGTGCCGCCGAGCAGCCGGGAGAAATTCAGCGTCCCGGTCGCGACGCCGAATTGGTGTGGCAGCACGGCATTCTGAATCAAGATGGTGGTCACCGGATACATGGTACCGATCCCGCCGCCGCACAGGAACAGCAGGCCGGCGACGCCCGCGAGCGAAAGGCCATCCGGCATCGCCGCCATCACGGCAAGCGCCAGCACCGCGACCAGCAGGCCAGCCATGGGGATGCGCTTGTAGTGCTGGTGCCGCGCCAAGCTGCGGCCGGCCGCGAAAGCGCCCAGGACGGTGCCGGCCGTAAAGGCGATCAACGCAATGCCCGACATCGACGGTGACACGCCGAGCACGAGTTCCAGATAAAGTGGCATGTAGATCGACAGCCCGATGATGGTACCAATGCTGAAGAAAGCGGCCACCACGGTGCCGGCCACCACCGGCTCGCTCAGCACCGACAACGGTATGAACGGTTCGGACGCGGTCGCGAGCCGCCACGCGAACAGCGCCCATAGCGCCACCGATCCGGCCCCGAGCGCGAGGATCGGCCACGCGGTCCATGGGTAGCGGACGCCACCCCACGTCATCGCCAGCATCACGGCGAACGCGGCGGCGACCATGAGGACGGCACCCAGCCAGTCGAGCCGGTGCGGTCGTTCGTTGCGCGGCAGCTGCTCGAGTGCCCGGTAGGTCATCACCAGCGCCAGCGCGCCCATCGGCAGGTTGATCCAGAAGATCAGCGTCCAGTGCAGATGGTCGGTGAGAATGCCGCCGATCAGCGGCCCGACCACACTCGCGATCATGAACATCACCGCCGACTGGGTCTGATAGCGTGGGCGTTCCCGCGGCGGCACCAGATCGGCGATAATGGCTTGGGCGATCGGCAGAATGCCGCCGCCGCCGATGCCCTGCAAGGCGCGCGCCGCAATCAGCGCCCACATGGTCGGCGCGAGCGCGCAGGCGACCGAGCCGACGATGAAGATCGACACGCCGGTCAGCAGGATGCTGCGCCGGCCGTAGATGTCGGACAGCTTGCCGAACAGGGGGGTCACCGCCGTCGCGCTCAACAGATAGGCGCCGACCACCCACGACAGGTTGTCGATGCTACCGAGGCGAACCCCGATGGTCGGCAGCGCCGGCGCGATGATGGTCTGTTCGAGCGCGCTTAGGAACATGGCCAGCATGATGCCGGCGATGATCGAGCGCACCGCGGCGGGCTCGAGCGGCGCATGAAAGGCATCGGAAGCCGGCACCGCGTCGGACATTGCCTGCGCAGCCGGATGCGGGCTCACGGCGGCGTTGAATTGGGGGGCGGACGATGGCTTCATGCGCGTGGCGTTTTCATGATGTTGGCTTGCATCGAGATAATCGGCATTGGGTAATATCTATCGCGGGATGTTCGTGATCGCTCAGTGCAAATCCGCCGGCTCCCGACGGCGCGCATAGACGCGAGAACGTTTCCCACCGCGACACATTCGCGGTCCTTACACCTTCGATTTTCAGGAAAAGCGGCGGATGGCAAGATGCCGGGCGCGGCCGACCATTTCAACGTCGAGCGCTGCGGAGGTGGTATGAGAATTTGCTCGTGCTGCGTCGGACGGTAACGCCCGGAGCGCTGCGAATCGCGCCGCATCATGGTCACGATTTGGAGCGCGATTTGTTGCGAGCCGCGGCCGGCATGCGGGTCGGCCAAGTCACGATGCGGTCCTCGTAATCCTGGTCGCCGAGATCGTCCTCCGAGAGAGCGACACGACCGCGTACCGAGATGCCGGCGGCATGCACGGTGTCGGGGTCACCGGACACCAGCGGATGCCACCAATACAGATCGCCGCCGTGAGCGAGCAGCCGATAGGCACAGCTCGGCGGCAGCCACCGAAGGTCCGCAACATTGTCAGGCGACAGGCGGACGCAATCGTCGACCTCGTCGCTGCGGTTCTTGTAGTTCTTGCATCGGCAGGTGGCGCCATCGAGCAACCGGCAGCCGACGTCCGTGTAATGGACGCGCCCGGTGTCTTCCTCTTCGAGCTTATTGAGGCAGCAGCGGCCGCAGCCGTCGCACAGGCTTTCCCACTCGCGGTCGGTCATCTCCGCCAAGCTCTTGCGGCGCCAGAACGGCACGTCATCCATATCGGGGTGTCCGAATTCTTGCCCGCCCGCGCCTAATCCAGCGAATGCGGCGGCAAAGTGCAGCGTTATCGAGCCGGACGATGGCTAAAATCAAGGGGTTTGAAGCGCCATTTCGTACCGCCAACGGTTTCCGCCCCAACGTGGCCGGAAGGAGGGTCGATAGCTTAACGTAAGCTCATGGAATACTGCGACTTTTCGTCGTCGCCACCGAAGGCCGAGATTCTCGCCGCGATAATGCCCCACAATTCTTTATTTTACCATGCATCAGTCATTGGCCCGACGACAGTCATAGGCTAGACAACCTCATAGGATTTCTGGATTGTTCAGCTGTCGAGGGGTTTCGAGTCTGACGCGCGGTCACTGTGGCCGGCCCGGAACGCCAGCGTAGTCATCATGTTGAACCAAGCGGCGGCGATCCCGAATCGCCCCGTGTGGGTGCCCTAAACGCAAGCCGCGAGAACGACCGTGCAGGACGAGGTTCCCAACCAGGCGGCATCAGGCTGGAGGCAGCGCTTCCGGGTCCTTCTGCTTGACCTCGACTCCCGCCTCGATTTGGGGCTGTTCCGCGGCGGCCTGATGGCGCGCGAGATGTTCGAGCGCTTCCGCGATTTCATGGACCGGTTCCATGTCGCGGGATGGCGCCGGTGGCTCATGGTCGAGCCGCTGTCGGAAGCTGCGACCTTCGGCATGGGCGGGCTCCTGCTCGCCCTCGCGCTCGCGGTGCCGGCGTTCCGTGAGACCTCCGATGAGGATTGGCTGAAGAAATCCGAACTCGCGGTGGTGTTCCTCGATCGCTACGGCAACGAGATCGGCAGCCGCGGCATCAAGCACTCGAACTCGGTTGCGCTTGCTGATTTTCCCGACCACCTCATCAAGGCCGTGCTCGCCACCGAGGACCGGCGCTTCTATGAGCATTTCGGCATCGACGTCGCCGGCACCATGCGCGCCGTCGTCACCAACGCCCGCGCCGGCGGCGTGGTGCAGGGTGGCTCCTCGATCACCCAGCAGCTCGCCAAGAACCTGTTCCTGAGCAACGAGCGCACCATCGAGCGCAAGGTGAAGGAAGCCTTCCTCGCCTTGTGGCTGGAGACGCGGCTCTCCAAGAACGAAATCCTCAAGCTCTATCTCGATCGCGCCTATATGGGCGGCGGCGCGTTCGGGGTGGACGCCGCGGCCCAATTCTACTTCGGCAAGTCGGCGCGCGAGGTCAATCTCGCCGAGGCCGCGATGCTGTCCGGCCTGTTCAAGGCACCGACGCGGTTCGCGCCGCACATCAACTTGCCGGCCGCCCGCGCCCGCGCCAACGTGGTGCTCGACAACCTGGTCGAGGCCGGGTTCATGACGGAAGGCCAAGTATTTGGCGCCCGGCGAAATCCGGCGACCCCCGTCGACCGCCGCGACGAAGGCGCCCCGGGCTATTATCTCGACTACGCCTTCGACGAGATGCGCAAGCTCGTCGATACCTTCCCGCGCAATATTGCAGACCGCGCCTTTGTGGTCCGTACCGCGCTCGACCTCGGGCTGCAGCGCGCGGCCGAGGAAGCGATCGAGAACCAGATTCGGCAATTTGGCCACGACTATCATGCCAAACAGGCCGCTGCCGTGGTAGCCGACCTAGACGGCGCGGTGCGCGCCATGGTGGGCGGCACCGACTACAACATAAGCCAGTTCAATCGCGCCACCGACGCGTACCGGCAGCCCGGCTCGTCGTTCAAGCCGTATGTTTACGCCACGGCGCTCTCGAACGGCTACAAGATGAGCACCGTGGTGCAGGATTCCCCAGTCTGCATCGGCAACTGGTGTCCGCAGAACTACGGCCGCAGCTTTTCAGGGTCGGTGACGCTGTTGCAAGCGATCACCCGCTCCATCAACGTCGTGCCTGTGAAGCTTTCAATCATGCTCGGTAACGGCAACGCCAAGATCGGCCGCGCCAAGATTGTTGCAACGGCGCGGCGCATGGGCATCAAGGCGCCGCTGCCCGACACTCCGTCCCTGCCGATCGGTGCCGACGAAGTCACGGTGCTTGAACACACGGTCGCTTATGCGACCTTCCCGAACCAGGGCAAGGCCGTGGCTCCCCACGCCGCGCTCGAAGTGCGCACCGGCAGCGGCGAGACCGTGTGGCGGTTCGACCGCGACGGCAAGAAGCCCACCCAGGCGCTGACCCCGCAGGTCGCGTCCGACATGGCCTTCATGATGAGCAAGGTGGTCGAGGAAGGCACCGCCAAGCGCGCCCAACTCGAGGGCATCAAGGCGGCCGGCAAGACCGGTACCACCAACGCGTACCGCGACGCTTGGTTCGTTGGATATACCGGCAACTTCGTGTGCGGCGTGTGGTTCGGCAACGACGACTACAGCCCGCTCAATCGCATGACCGGCGGCTCGCTGCCCGCCCAGACCTGGCACGAGATCATGGCCTACGCGCACCAGGGCATCGAGCTCAAGCAGCTCGTCGGGGTTGGGCCTAACAGCATGACCACCGGCCCGATCCTCGACAAGGAAGGCAAGGACCTGCCGATCCGGCCGGCCATGCTTACCGCCAAGGGCGTGCAGTCGCTGCTGCGGGTGGAACGGCTGATGGACGAGGCGAGCCGCGGCGCGGTGGCTTCCGCCGCGCCAACGCCCCCGGTGGTTCCGGTGAATGCGCCGCCGCCCCGGCGCCCCGCCCCAGGCCGCGCCGACAAAGGCGTCGGTTCCATCGCCAAGAACGCCGATTGACAGAGGACGGAGGGCGCAGGACGTCAAGGACAGACACGCGAAAACGCGACGGCTCGTGACAGCCCGAACGTGATATTCGCCCGCGTCCGTCCTCCGCCCCGCGTCGTCTGACGAGCCACCCGTGCGGCTGCTTATTGGACTCTTGCTATCCTTCCTCGTCGCTGGGCTCATCGGCCTCGGCTCGACGTACTATGCTCTTACCCAGAATCTTTCGTTCGGCTCGCTCGCGCTCGGCCCGTGGAAGGCTTATCCGCGAAACGGCACGACCGGTATCGATCCCTATGCGCGCGCCGCCATCGCGCGCAACGGCGAGCTGCCGGTCGGCCTCGGCGACGGCATCGCGTTCCGTGCGACGACCGATGACGAAGGACACCCGCTGGACGGCCGCTGCGACGTTGTGGTGCACGGCATCACGCCGCCGGCGCGCTATTTCACCCTGACGATCTATACCCTGGCGGGACTGTTGGTGCCGAATTCGCTCGGCCGCCACGGCTTCACCAGCCAGGAGCTGATCCGCGACCAGACTGGCGAGTTCGAGGTTGCGGTGTCGCCGCGAGCGCGGCCGGGCAACTGGCTGCCGACCAGCGGAATCGACAAATACGTGCTGATCTTGCGCTTCTACGACACCTCTCTCGGCATCGCGACGCGGGCCGGGCGCGAAGCCCCGATGCCCTCCGTGCGCGAAACGGAAAACTGTCGATGATCAGGTGGCTCTTATGGATCGCCGGTGGGCTGGTGCTGGGTGGCGTCGTCCATCTCAGCACCATCCTGCTGTTGCCGCGCACCGCGACCAAGGACGCCTATGCGCGATTGGCCCCGATCGCCCCGCTCAACGGCTTCGCCTTGCTGCCGGCGCCGACGCCCGAGATCTCGACGGTGCCGTTCATGGACCCCGCCTTCGCGACCGCCGTGTGCCGCTACGACCTCGCCCGGGGCCCGGTCAAGCTCACCGTGCCGGTCAGTCAAGCCTATACCTCCGTGACGTTCTATACGCGCTATGACGTCGCCTACTATGCCATCAACGACCGGGCCGCCGGCCGGCGCTCGATCGAGCTCGACCTGATGACGACCAAGCAGCGCGAGGATCTGCCGGACGACGAGGAGGTCACCGCAGCCGACCGGCTCATCGTCGAATCTCCGACCACCGTGGGCCTCATCGTAGCGCGCGCATTCGCCCCCGAGCCGAGCCTGCTGCCGACCGCAACCGCGACCCTGCAGGCCGCGCAATGCAAGCCGCAGTGAGCGCAAGCATAAATCTGATTTGAGCGGCTGCTCTCGCCGCTTCTACGGCGCCAAATCTTCGATCGACCTCATGCGGTGGCCAATTAGGCGGTTGCCAATATCGTGCGGCTTACCGACGACCACGGCGCCAACCGAAAGGCAGCCGCCGCCAAACGTCACGGACACCACTTGCTAAATTTTCTTGAGCACTTTGGATGGCCCCGAGATCATTCATCAAATGCTGCTCTTCTGCTTCTTCGAGATCAGCCGCATCCAGCCGCTCGCCGACCTTCAAGGCGAGCGCATTCAAGGCGGCCCGAGCGATGAACACGGCACCTAAAGGCAACGGATCGCTCAAACTACCAGAAGAAGGAGGCGGCCTGTTAGAAGCCCAATGTTGCCAAATCAAGCGCGACAATGTGTTGAGATGTCTGACGCCGGCACCGATCAGGACCTGTTCCTGTGGAGACAGCCGAAATCTGCGCATCCCCGCGCTCGTGGTGCTGATCATCTGATGACCGAATACGATCAGTTGTGTATGTTGCTAAAGTAGGCATCAGAAACTATACCATACCACGCCCACTACCGGAAGCAGTCATTGAGAACTGCAAGCGCCCTTTGATATGTCTCCAGCGGCATATCGCGCTCTGGCGCCCAAGACCAGTGGTCGCGATGCGAGTTATATAGATAGAGCAACTGGTCGTCGTACCAAGTGTTCCTCGGTATCACCCACCACTTGCCTTTTCCTTTTCTAGGCTTCGGCGCCATGAAGCACGATACGCCCCGTTCTCGGCCCTTGACCCAAATTTCGATCGTCCCGTCAGCCCTCCTCCTCTCGAATGCAATTGCGTCGAGTGATCCCGTAACGGCCGAGGGTACGATGCGAACGTTTTCCAACCAGGGGCCAGATTTTCCCCATCGATAAAGATCTGACGGGACAGTTCCCATGATCAGGCATTTTCACAAAGTACCGCTCGCCAAGCAACCTTACGTGCAATCGAACTGAGACATTGCCTCTAACATTTGGACATCGGTCCAACAGTGCAAAAGGCCGACTCTCACCGCCTCTATAGCGCCCCAGCCGACGGCGGATCGAGCTTCGCGGCCTCGATCGAAGGCGATCCCGAAGGCGAGGCCTTGCCGAGAACCGACAACGGCCGGCCCGGCGGTCCCAGCACCGGTCCATCGAAGGGCGGCAGCGCATAGATGCCGGGACCCGGAGCGATGTCCGGCCCCGGGAGCGCCCGATAATTGTGGATCAGGGTCTGCAGCGCGATGAGGTAACGCTCCACGTCGGTCGCGGCCGCCATCGGCGAGGCGATGGCGAGCCGTTCCAGCGCCACCCGGTAGGACACCGCGCGCGCCACCAGCGACCACTGCACCCAACTGATGACGAGCGCGTTCTCGGCGTTGCGGGCTAGCGCCATGACTTGCTCGCGCTCAGTCAGGTTGGACACCGCCGCGAGGTTCCTTGCGCGCTTGCGGTCCATGTCGAGCACGCGACCCGCCAGCAGGAAGAACGGCGGCACGCGGGTTCGATCATTGCGGATGTCGTCGCTGAGCTGCGCATAACGCGCGGAACTCCGAGCGGTAGACCGTGCCCATCAGCATACGCATATAGGCTTGCTCGTCGAATTCCGACCAGTCGCGGTGAAACACGCGGGCAACCCCGTATTCGTTGAGCACGCTGTACCAGCGTTGGCGCTCAAGCGGCGTCTCGATCAGCGGATAGGCGAGATCGCGCAGCAACCGCTCGTCGTCGGTCAAAGGATAATCCGAGATCGGACCGCCGTTTGCGAGCGCCGCTGTGGTGCCGACCCAATCATGGATATTGTCCATGACGAGGCCGGACCTTACGCGGTCAAAATCCCCGTTGGCACAGCCGGCGAGCAGGCTTGCGGCAAGCACAGCGATTGCGACAGGCCGGACATCGACGCAAGATCGCGCGACGATCATGTCCGCGACACACGCCGGCGGCGCTTGCCGCCCGAAGGAGTCTTCGGCGTTCCCGTCCGCGCGGGCGCGTCGGCGGTGCGATCGACACGGACGACCGGCAGAATGATCACCGTGGAGCTGTCGTGCGGCGGGTGCAGCGACAATTCGCGCGCCAAACGTCGCATTTCCGGAAACCTAATGACCGCGCCCATGTCGCCTCCTGGACATCCCGAGCCTCTCAGGCCGCCGTGATTCCGACATGATTAGCGCTTGGCATGGTTAACGGTCAGTTAAACTAACCCCCTGATTGCAATAGCATCCATTCATACTCGACGAGTAAGAAGCCCGCGAGCCGGCGGCGGCACAGACCACCAATCCGTGGCTCATTTGATCACCTCACCGGCGATGCAACCAGCGTCGGGACACGAAAGTCTCCGCTCCCGCTTGCGGGTCGCATAGGCTGGCACCATCATGGCCCGCGGCAACGGGAGGATTGTGATGAATCGAATGACCAGACGGCGCCTTCTGGCGATCGCGGCCAGCGCCGCCACGATCTCCGGTCCGGCACGCGGAGATCCGATCACCGGTACGACGCGCATTCTGGTCGGCTTTCCGCCCGGCGGAACGACTGACGTCATTGCGCGGCTGATTCAGCCCGAGTTGAAAGACTATGCGGCTTCCGCGATCATCGAGAACCGGTCCGGCGCCGGCGGGCGCGTCGCGCTCGAAGCATTGAAATCAAGCACCGCCGATGGCTCGGTACTCTGTGTCTCGCCGCTAGACGTCATCACGCTCAATCCGCACATCTACAAGAAACTCCGCTACGACGCGCTGGCCGATTTCGTGCCGGTCACGACGATCTGCCTGCTGCCCAATCTCGTTTCGATCGGCCCTTTGGTTCCGGCAAGCGTTAAGACACTTGCCGATTTCATCGCGTGGTGCCGTGCCAATCCCAGCCAAGCCACCTTCGGCACGCCTGGCGCCGGAACCCCACTGCAGTTCGTCGGCGTCACGCTTTCGCGAGCGGCGGGCTTCGATTACATCCACGTCCCGTATCAAGGCTCGGCGCCCGCCGTGCAGGACCTCCTCGGCGGCCAGATCGCCTCCACGATCGTACCGATCGACGGGACGCTCCAGCACATCCAGGCGGGACGCGTGCGGGCGCTGGTAACAACCGGACCGCAGCGCAGCGTCTTCCTTCCCGACGTGCCGACCATCGGCGAGTCCGGTTATCCGTCTATCGAACGCGTTGGATGGTGGGGCGTTTTCCTGCCCGCCAAAACTCCCGCCGACATCGTGGACAAACTTAACGGGGTGGTGCGCGAGGCGGTGCGCAAGAGGGAGGTCTTCGGTGGCTTGACGACTCTATCGGCCGAGGTCGGAACAATGTCACCGCTTCAATTCACCGCCCTGACCAGGAGCGAATACGATCGATGGGGCCAGATCGTTCCCGCCTCCGGCTTCACCCCTCAGGACTGACGGGCTGCCTAAGAACGGGCGGTGCGAATCCGGACCTCTCCTTGAAGGGCCGGTGGCGTCCTCTCGAGTCCCGGCAGGTTCTCGTCGCCCGAGTGCCGACGATGCGAACACTGGGGGGGGTGAGGACATTCCCGGAAAACACCTAAAGCGATATCGCCCCCTGCTATCCTCCGCTAGCCCCACGCCGCAATACTTGAGTCCTGGGACCACTTGCCGGGCAACAAACGGAAAAAGCATTGCTTGAAAAGGCGGTTTTTCTTGCCGCGGGCCTTCCTTGATCGCACCGGCAGTACATCCGGCTGATTTACCCCACGCCTTCGCGTCAACAAGATGCGAGGCACACACCAAGGTGGTGTGTGTGGGATCTGAAGCAGGAGACATCACCATGTTCACCAAGAGCACGACTGCGCTGGCCGTCACCGTCTGCGCCCTCGCGGCGGCGATTTCTACTCCGTCATTCGCACAATGCAGCGTTTGCGCTGCGCCCTTTCCATACGTGAGCAATGGTCTGCAATATGGTGCGGATACGAACCGGCATGACCTCACGATGAAACGAGGCGCGCCAGCCGACCAACGAGGGACGTTCGAGGGGATTCGTAAGCCGTAGATAAAACGGCGTTTGATCGTTCAGTGTAATCCACCAACTGTGTCCGTGCGCAAATCCAGCGGCCGGCAATCATGCGGGCCGCTGGTCATGCGCCCGCTTACACTGTGCAGCAGGTTGTTGCGATCTCGCCGCCGTAGGCCACGCCGCCGCACTAGCAATCCCGGCGATGAACTGGCGTCTTGTATGACCGAAAACGAGCAAGCCGAGGAGCGACGCTAACCGCTGCGTCGACTTCGGCTGCCAGCCGCAGCCAACGTTGGGCGGCATCAAGAAGCACGAGTTTGCGTTCCGGCTCGATTGTGGCCGCAGCCGCCTTGATGCACTCGTTCGCACGCGTTCGAAATTGATCCCCAGTCATCCGTTACACAACGACAGTCGGCCGATCCGGTTCCATCGCTTCGGCAAATTTCACGGGGATCGCGCACCCTCTCCGGCTTCGTGTGAGGTCACGCCACTTTGTAAAGTGCGTGCATTCGCCGGAGGAACCACCTCGCATCCAGATCGATTTACCCACCGAGCCCATCGTTGGGTAACTATTCTGGAGGCCAGCATGCCTATTCTCCTCTGGTATTTCCCCTTCATCATGTTTTCCGGGGCATGCGAGCTGATGTTCTCGACACACAAGGCGAAGCCAAATCGCAAGCCTCCGGCGGAGGCGGAATGAATACGCGCCGATAAGTCGTTTTCGAAGCCACGGTGCTGTCCACCTCCGACGCGTCGTCTCGCCCGCGAAGTTCGTCAAAGGCGACGCATCGCCAACCGGCACACGCCCACGAGCGATCCCGGAACCCCACGATCATGGTTAACGCTCCGCTAACGGCGAGCCGCTACAACGATCAGATGTAGCGGAAGTCCGACAGCGAGGGGGGACGGCGTGGTTTTTGAGAATTCGGCCAAAAGCGACATTCTGATGGGGTTGGCGGACCGGCCCGGCGGCGACGTGACGGCGCGGCTGTTGCTCGCCTTGACGGCGCTCTATGCGGAAAAACCGGAGCATTCGCCCGAGGAGCAGCGGCAGTATGTCGAACTGGCATTGCGCCTGATCGATCGGGTCGACCAAACTACCCGCGCGACCGTCGCCGACATTCTGCGCGGCCATGCCGCCGCACCGGCCGAAGTTCTCGCGGCCGCCACATTGCCTATCAATGATTCTTGCGACCTTGCGCCCGCCTCCGACACCGCGTCGACGACATCGGCCGGACCGGTGGCGGAGCCCGTACAGTCCGTAATCGCGCCGGTGGCGCCCGCCGTCCCGGACGAGTCACAACTCGGCGAAGCATTCTTTGCGGCCCCCGCGGCGGAGCGGCGGAGGCTGCTGTCCCTCCTTCCCCGAGATCCCGGCGCCATGACGACCGCGACCGGCATCCCGGCGACGCCCGAAGCCGCCGAGCAGTTCTATGCGCCCCTCGACACCGCCGCTCTTCAGGGCCGGATCGGCGAATTCATCCGCGAGTTCGAACGCCGCCTCGCCTTACCGAAAAGCTTATGTGAGCGCATCGTGAACGATGGCTCGGGCGAGCCCATGGCAGTCGCGGCGCGCGCCGTCAACATGCCGATCGCGGTGCTGCAACGAGTTCTGCTATTGGTCAACCCGGCGGTCAGCCATTCGGTGCAGCGGGTCTACGACCTCACCGATCTCTATCACGGGCTCGACCGTGGCGCGGCGATCCGACTGCTTGCCCTGTGGCGCGCGCAGGCCAAACCCAACGACACTACGGCGGCCCTGATGGCGGAGCGTGCGCCTGTGGGCCTGCGCGATCTTTCGTCGGCCGGCCTGCGCGCGCGCTTCGGCGCGCTCGCGGCGCGAGTCCAGGACCAGGTCCCGGGCCAAGACGCGGGACAAGTACAGGATCAAGGCGTCAGCCAACGATCCGATCCAGAAAATGTCGCCCGGCGCGGTCTTCGGTCTCGATGATCCATACGTCCGGATCGAACCGCACCTGGCGAGCCAGATAGGCCTCGACGTCCGCATCCGCGGCCGGTATCACCTTGAGGGCCGCGCTGAAGGCGCGATCGGTCGGATGTTGTTCCTCGAAGGCCGACTGCGGCGCCGGAGCGTATACGTCGGCGGTGCCGTCGAGACGATTGACCTTGATGAAGATCGCGCCCGCCTCATCGGCACCGCGCCGCCGCACCGCCGCGAATAACCCCTCCACGAAACACCGCCGCACATAAGCCGCGACCCACAATCCGGATTTCAGGCGCATCGGCGGTGCTTCATCGAGGGCGTATCGTCCTCCATATCACAGGATCGCACGCCAGAGGGAATAGCTCAGGCGCCTAACGGTGCGCCGTCCGTGTGCGCACGCTCGCTTTGCCTGCCCCCAACACCCTGTGTGCACGTCAATCCAGCGCGCGCCCGGTCGCGACGCTCAGCGCGCGGCGCAGCCGCGGCGTATTCTGGCCGGACACGGCGAGACCATGGTCGCGTTCGAACCGCTCGATGCCCTCGCGGGTGCCGTCGTCGAACGTGCCGGTCACCTTGACCGGTCCGTAGCCGAAGTCGTTGAGGGCGCGCTGGACCTCGCCGACGTGACGCGCCGGGTTAATGAGATCGGCGATCGGATCGGGGTGCGAGGTTAGCACGGCGGTCTGCACGCGCGGCCGAGGCAGCGGAACCGCTTCGATCTTCAGCACACCATCCGATTTCAGAACATCGGCGATGGTGGGCCGCGGTCGCGGCAGTTGCTGCACCGTCCCGGTCGACTCGCGGGAGACCACCGGCGGCGGCCTGATGGCAAAGATCGGCGCCGGATGCGGCCCGGATTGCATGAACAGGCCGTTCGCCACGATCGCCGTGACGGCCGCGGTGGCGCCGATCGCCAACGCAGCATCGCGCGGGTGGCGCAGCACCACAGCGAACACACGCGGAAACCGCACCCGCTTCCATGGCTGATTTGCCAAAAATTCGCGACACTTGAATGTGATGGCACACAGGACGCCGAACACGCCTTCGCGCGCCGGCCCGCGGGCAGGGGTGATACGTTGACCGGCAAGCATGTCAGGCACGCCTTTGCACCGCCGCCTCGAGGCGGATCTGGGGTTCCGGCGCCGCGGCCTGTGCTTGCGGCTGCGGCTGCGCCGGCGTGTTGGAGCGCCGCTGCGGCACAAGCGCGCGTAGCGGCCGCGAGGCCCGTTCGCAATCGAGCGGCAGGCGGACCACCATGCGGGTGCCCTCGCCGGGCCGGCTGCGGACCTCGAGCTCGCCACCGTGGAGATTGACGAGACCTTTGACGATCGAGAGCCCAAGGCCAGTGCCATCATGCTTGCGCGCGTAGCTGCCGCGCGCCTGAAAGAACGGGGCGCCGATCCGCGCGAGATCGTCGGGCGCAATGCCTATCCCGGTGTCCTCGACGGCAAGCAGGACCAATTGGCCGTCGATCGTGACACCGACCGTCACGGCGCCGCCGCGATCGGTGAACTTGATGGCGTTCGAGATCAGGTTGATCAGGATCTGCTTGACGGCGCGCTTGTCGGCAACGATGTCGGGAAGTCCGGCGGGCGCGTCGCATGTGAGCGCGACGCCGGCGTGTTGCGCCTTGAGCGCAAGCAGTTCGTGGCAGCTCACCATCACGGCAGCGAGGTTGAACGGCTCCGACGTGAGCTCGAAGTCGCCGGTTTCCAGACGCGACATGTCCAGGATGTCGTTGACCACCGCCAGCAGATGATAACCGGAATTGTTGATCAGTCGCGCGTACTCCTGGCGGCGGTTGGCGTCGACGCGAATCTGCGATTTGTTGCGGAGCATCTCGGAAAAGCCGATGATCGCATTGAGCGGCGTACGCAGTTCGTGGCTCATGACGGCGAGGAAGTGGCTTTTGGCGGCGTTGGCGCGCTCGGCCTCGGCACGCGCATCGATCAGCGCCTCCTGCTGGGCCTTGTGCCGCGTCACGTCGCGCATCACGGCAACGACCTGGCGGTCGGCATTGCGCTCGCCCTTGGCGCCGTCACCCTCGGCGCCGTCGCCGAGCGGCCGGCACCTCATTTCGACCCATACGAACCGGCTTGCGCCGGTTCCCGCCGCAAAGGTCCGGCGGAGACGGAACTCGATATTGCAGGTGTCCCCGGTGGCCGCGGCATCCGACAACGCCGTCAGATAGGAGGGCCGATCGGCGATGTGGATATGATCGATTAGGCCGTGGCCCATCAGTTCACCTGCGGGCGCGCCGAGCACGGCATCGGCATTCGGCGAGACGAACATGACGCGGCCGTTGTGACCATGACGGGTGATGACGTCGGTCATGTTGCCGGCCAGAAGCCGGCACCGTTCCTCCTCCATGCCAAGGAGACGGGAATTCGCCCGCGCGATCGAATCGGCGCCGAGCGCGATGCCGGTCGCATAAAGCGAGGCCGATACGATACCGAGCGCCGCGAGGGTGCCGGACGTGGGCCCGGCCGCCAAGGCAAAGTGCGAGTCCGCGACAATGAGGAGCGCGGTGCTGCCGAACGCCAGCAGTGCGGCGATTGCCACGACGCGCCGCAGCCCCGACACCGCGGCCTCGAGTGGGACCAGCACCAGCCAGATCGCGGCGAACGAGTTGATGCCGCCGGAGTTTGCCGCCACGATGGTGATGATCATGACGAGCGCGAGGGCCGAAAGCACGTGGGCGCTTTCATAGCGTCCGGTACGGGACAGGAAATAGGCCGTCGCGATCGGAACGATCATCCACGCCAGCACGACGAATTCCAGAAACGTCGGAACGCCGCGCAACGCGAGGAACACCGGCAGGATGCCGAGCGCGATCAGGCTGCCGAACAGGCGCGGCGCCATGAAGGCGCGATGACGCACGGCCGTGAGCACGTCGACGCGCGCCACAGGATGAACAAGCCGGTCAAGATAGTCGCGAATTGGTGCCGATGGATTCACTGTGCCTTGACGTACGCCACTACCCGAGACGTACTCCCCGTGTCCGCCGGATCGTGGCAAAGGCGCATTAAACGAACGCTAAGGACGCCGCCTCGGCACCGCCGGAACCGGTGATCCCAGCCCGAATTGGCGGCGCCGTCAGTGGTTTCGGACGGCATGGTGAACGCCCGGTTGAGAGCATCGCCATATGGTGAATGCCGCGTAACCCGCCCGCGGTGGCCGGGCTGCCGCGTTACCCGCACCGCGCGCACTTTGATCAAAATATGCGTCAAGTTGTCGGCAATCCCAAAACGCGGTTTTCAGCCGCCGCTGCTAGACCGGAGCCGGGAAGACGGGAAGAGGGAAGGAGAGCCGGAAGGACAAACATTATGATGTTTCTTCTGCGAACGACGTTCTGGGTGAGCGTCATGCTCGCGCTGCTTCCGTCCTTCGTGTCGGGGCAGGCAACCACAAACGCGCCCGAGGTCGGGACCAGTGAGGCTGTGACCGCGGCGTCGGCCACATTCGCGGACCTCAGCCGGTTCTGCGAACGGCGGGCCGATGCCTGCGCGGCAGGCGCGCAACTCGCGACCGCGTTCGGACAGCGTGCCCAGGCGGGCGCCAAGATCGTCTATGAGTTCGTCACCGATCGGTTCGCCAAGCAGGAACATGCGAAGCAGGAACCAGCCAAGCCGGATCATCTAGCAGCCGGCAATCCGGTGGCACCGGTTACCGAAGCGCCGGCGGTTGAATCCGCAAAGGCTTCCCAACAAACGCTGACCACAGCCGACACGGGGCCGGCTTGGCGCGGCCCGCCGCCGCGCCGCGAAATGAAGCGCCCGACTTAAGGCACCGCCGTCGCGGATGCGCCGGACGCCGCGATCTTCGCATTGTTCATTGCGGCCTGTCGCAGTGGCGGGAGAACCGCCTCGATTTCCTTCCGGCGCGGCTCGAGGAAATGCGGCAGCTTAAGGTCGGCGCCGAGTGGGGTTGCGGGTTCGTCGACAGCGAATCCGGGATCGTCGGTCGCGATTTCAAACAGAATGCCGCCGGGCTCGCGGAAATAGACCGAGCGGAAGTATTGGCGATCCTTCTGCTCGGTGATTTGCAGGCCATGCCGGTCGCGTGCCCGCGCCGCCATCGTGGCCTGCGCAGCGTCGTCCTCGGCCCGGAACGCGACGTGGTGCACCGAGCCGCGTCCCATTGCGCCCCGTAGGAACTCCTTGGCCTCATGCAGATCGACCACGGCCCCGAAACCGGCATCGTGGGCACAATAACGGCTGTTCGGGCCCTCGGTCCCGGATTTTGCAAAGCCGAGCACGTCGACGAGTATCGCGGCCGTCGCGGCGGCGTCCTCGAGCAGCAGCGTCACGCCGTGGAAACCGCGGATGGCATGCTCAGCCGGAATGTCGCCGTTGCTCCATCCCGATTCCACTGCGGCCTCAACGACGCCGACCAGGGCGAGGCGCATGCCATCGGGATCGGCAAACGGAAGGACCGATTTGCCGAAGCGCTTCTCCAGCCCATCGTGCCTCACGCCCTTGTCGATGAGACGGTGCATCCAGTAGCCGAGCGAGCCGGCGGGTACGCGAAAAGCGGTCTGGTGCGTAAGCCCGATGCCCGAGCGGCCCGCCGATGCATGCTCCCACGGAAAGAACGTGAGGATCGTCCCGGGATGTCCGACCTCGTCGCCATAATACAAATGGTAGGTTCCTGGATCGTCAAAATTCACCGTCTTCTTGACTAAACGCATTCCCATCACGCCGGTATAGAAGTCCAGATTGCGATCGGCACGTCCCGAGATGGCGGTCACGTGGTGGATGCCTGACATGGTATGGACCTTTCCTGACCAATGGCGGATATCGCGAGATCACCTGGGCTCATATGGTTCGCAAGCGCGATGGCGACAATCGGGCGACGTGCTGTCCAATGAGGCATGCCGGATCGCAACATCGCGGCGAGCGACCCGCGGACGTGCAAGCTAGCCATCGTCGCGGCTACGTCATATGTAGGGAACAGCGATGCCGTGGCAGCGCGGATAGGCGCCATCGACGACATGACGATCGACGAAATCACCGATAATTTTTCCGTCCTCGACGATTGGGACGACCGCTATCGTTACGTCATCGAGCTCGGCCGGGCATTGGCGCCGTTCCCCGAGGCGGCGCGGACCTTGTCCAACAAGGTGCAGGGCTGTGCGAGCCAAGTGTGGCTGACCACCGGAGTGGAGCGCAACGGCGCGGCCGGACCGGTGCTCCGCTTTGCCGGCGACAGCGACGCCCACATCGTGCGCGGGCTGATCGCCATACTGTTTGCGGTCTATTCGGACAAACCGGCGCAGGAAATTCTCGACATTGACGCGCTGGCGCTGTTCGACCGGCTGGGCCTGCGCGAACATCTCACGCCGCAACGCTCGAACGGGCTCAAATCCATGGTCGGCCGCATTCGCACGGACGCGCGCGACGCGCTCGCCGGGGCGGGAGCGTAAGCGCCCGGCGCCGTTGCGTGCGGACGTTGGCGGGCGGTCAGCGCGCGCGGCGCTTGCGTTGCTGGCCGAGGCCCATCTGCTTGGCAAGCTGCGAGCGCGCTTCCGCGTAGTTCGGCGCCACCATGGGGTAGTCCGGCGGCAGGCCCCACTTCTCGCGATAATGCTCGGGAGTCATGTTGTATTGGGTGCGCAAATGCCGCTTGAGCGATTTGAATTTCTTGCCATCCTCGAGACAGATGATGTAGTCTGGCGTGATCGATTTCTTCACCGCGATCGCGGGCTTCGCGGCTTCGCCGGCCATCTCGTTCTGCCCGCTCGAAACTCGCTGCAACGCCGAATGCACTTGGCTGATGAGCGAGGAAATTTCGGCCGCCGGAACCGGGTTGTTGCTGACATAAGCCGACACAATTCCGGCCGTCAGTTCGATATAATTGCTTGCGACCTTGTCATTCATCCCCGTCCCCACCCAAGCTTGTTCGCATCCGATCCTGTCGGCGGTGTCCCCTACACCGTGAAAGCCAAACAGGTTCGAATGGAAAACATATTGCGCCGCCCCGATAACGTATTTACTAGGTTTTTCAACCGCACACAAGAATACAAAGGATATTTCAGGCGATTCTACCTGATAGTGCTGAGATTTGTAGTACAAGACATCGAGAAACCCATGGGTCGACAGCGAAGATCACCGGATAAGCCGAAAGATTATCCTCGGACCGCAACAATTGCTGCGTGGCGGCAACTCTTGCCATATTGAATTGCTGTTGAGACGTGTGAGACGTGCTCCGGCAAACGTGACCTGTGCGTGACTTGCGCGTGACTTGCGCCGCGCCGTACCGCAATTATCTTCAGCCCTGACAATGATTTGAACAAACTCGGAAGCGTCACAATGAGCACGACAGAAAAGCCCACGACAACAAAGCCGCGCCCCGCCGTGGTAAAATCCGATGCCGAATGGCGTCGTGATCTCACGCCGGCGCAATACCACGTCACCCGCGAGCATGGCACCGAGCGCGCATTCACCGGCCCCTTCTGGGACGAAAAGCGCGGCGGTACCTATGCCTGCGTATGCTGCGGGACGCCGTTGTTCGGGTCGGAGACCAAATTCGATTCCGGCACCGGTTGGCCGAGCTTCTACGCCCCGATCGATCCCAAGGCGGTGCACGAGCATGAAGACCGCACGCTTTTCATGCGTCGCACCGAAGTCCGCTGCGGGGCCTGCGATGCCCATCTCGGCCACGTGTTTCCCGACGGCCCGAAGCCGTCCGGACTGCGCTATTGCATGAACGGCACGGCCATGACGTTCGCGGCCGCCCCGAAGACCTAGCGACCCGTCGTTCGCGCGGAGTGAGCCTGAGCGGTTGAACGCTGCCAGCGCTGTTTCACCGCGCCAACCGCCAGCGCCCCGATGTCCCGTACCCCCTAGGGCAAACATGACACCCACCTCCACGCTCCGCCGCTCCAAGGCGACACCGCCCGGCGCAAGCCCGTCGCCGCCGCGGCCGGTGACGGCCACGACAACGGCCACTTGGCACGGTGTCACCCTGGCCGACGAATTCGCTTGGCTGCGGGATCCCAACTGGCAGGCCGTGATGCGCGACCCGAGCCTGCTCGACCCGGCGATCCGCGCGCATCTCGAAAGCGAGAACGCCTACGTGGACGCAACACTCGCGGCGACGCTGCCGCTGCAAGAAACGCTGTTCGCCGAGATGAAGGGCCGCATCAACCCGGACGATGCCGGCGTGCCGGCACCCGATGGGGCTTTCTCGTATTTCACTCGTTATCGCCGCGGCGGCCAGTATCCGCAGGTGTGCCGCGAGCCGCGCGCCGGCGGCGCCATCGAGACACTGCTCGACGGCGATGCGGCGGCCGCCGGCAAGGCATTCTTCCGCCTCGGCGCCAACGCCCATTCCCCCGATCACGGGCTTCTCGCCTGGAGCGCGGACGAAACCGGCGCAGAGCTTTTCACCATCCGGGTCCGCGATCTCGCAGCCGTGACCGATCTCGCCGACGCAGTGGTGGAAACCGCCGGTGCCATCGTGTGGACGCGTGACGGCAGTGCGTTTTATTACGTGCGCGTCGACCGCCAGCACCGTCCGTCGAGCGTGCATCGCCACCGCCTCGGCAACGATCCCGGGGACGACGTGGAAGTCTATGCGGCGCGCGACGGCGCTTACTTCGTGTCGCTGTCGCAATCGCAATCAGGCCACTTCGCCGAGATATCGGTGCACGACCACGAAACCGCCGAGTCGTGGCTGATCGATCTTTCCGATCCGCAGGCGCGGGCGGTCCTGGTCGCCCCGCGCGCAGCGTCGGTACGCTATTCGGTCGAGCATCATCCGGACTTCGGCGGTGGGCCGGCCCTTATCATCCGCACCAATGCGGACGACGCCGCGGATTTCAAGATCGTCTGGGCGCCGCTCGGTGCCACCGGCCGCGAGCACTGGCACGACCTCGTGCCCCATCGACCCGGCATCTACATACTCGCATTCATGGTGCTGGCGGACTGGCTGATCCGCCTGGAGCGCGAGGACGGCCTGCCGCGCATAATCGCGCGACGGCTCTCCGACGGCGAGGAGCACGCGATCGCGTTCGACGAGGAAGCGTATTGGCTCGGCCTCGAGGACGGCTATGAGTTCGCGACAGACACGCTGCGGTTTTCCTATGCCTCCATGGCGACGCCCGAGGAGGTGTGGGATTACGACCTTGCGACACGCACCCGCGTGCTGCGCAAGCGCCAGCAAATCCCCAGCGGCCATGATCCCGCCGCCTATGTGACGCGGCGGGTGCTCGCCCCCGCCGCGGACGGCGACAGCGTGCCGGTGTCACTCCTCTACCGCAAGACGACACCGCTCGACGGCACCGCGCCGGCGCTAGTCTACGGCTATGGCGCCTACGGCATCGCCATGCAGGCCGCGTTCTTTTCCAACCGGCTGTCGCTCGTCGACCGCGGCTTCGTGTTCGCGGTCGCCCATGTGCGCGGCGGCACCGAGAAGGGCTGGCGCTGGTATCGCGAAGGCAAGCTAGCGGCAAAACAGAACACCTTTTCCGACTTCGTTGCCGCCACGGAGTTCCTGGTGGCGCAGAAAATCATCGCTCCCGGCAAAGTGGTCGCCCAGGGCGGCTCCGCGGGTGGGCTTTTGATCGGCGCTGTCGCCAACCAGCGCCCCGATCTCTATGCCGCGCTGATCGCCGAGGTGCCGTTTGTCGACGTGCTCAACACCATTCTTGACGATACGCTTCCGCTCACCCCGCCGGAATGGAACGAATGGGGCAATCCGATCGTCGATGCGGCGGCGTTTGCCACCATCCGGGCCTACTCGCCCTATGACAATGTCCGCGCGCAACCCTATCCGGCAATGCTGGTGCTGGCAGGCCTGACCGATCCCCGCGTTACCTATTGGGAGCCCGCCAAATGGGTGGCGCGCCTGCGCGCCCGCAAGACCGACCGCAACCCCGTGATACTGCGCATCAACCTCGAAGCCGGCCATGCCGGTGCGCCCGGGCGATTCGACCGTCTCAAGGAAGTGGCGCTCGCCTATGCGTTCGCCATTGCGGCAGTCGACGGCGCACTTCCGGGAGCCTAGGGCAGACGTTCCATCGGGGGGCGTTCCATCGGGGGGCTACGCAACCCGCACAATGCCGGTTATAAAATCAGCCGGCGGTGCCCAAACAAGCCGCGCCAACTCGGGGGGACAATTATGAACTCTTGCTCGCAACCACAGCCGCTGCGCTCACGGCGGGCGCACTGTGCGGACCGGCCGCGGCCCAGGGTCAGCCGCCGTTCGCCACCACCAAGGTCGACGGCACCGACAACGTCTACATATTCCGCAATGGCGGCGCTCAGTCGATGTTCATCGTCACCAAGGACGGCGTCATCGCCACCGATCCGATCTCCTATGGCAAGCCGACCGGCGGACAGACCTATCTGGACGAGATCCGTAAGATCACCGACAAACCTGTCAAGTACGTGATCTATTCGCACCATCACTTCGATCACATCGCCGGCGGCAAGGCGTTCAAGGATGCCGGCGCCATCTTCATTGCCCAGAAGCATGCCAAGGATCATCTCGTTCCGCTGCAGGATCCAAACACTGTCATTCCGGACCAGACGTTCGGCGACAAGAAGGTCATCAAGCTCGGCGGCACCACGCTCGAGCTTCTCTATCTCGGCGCCAATCATTCCGACTCCAACATCGTGATGCGTCTGCCGAAGGAGCGGATCATCTTTCTGGTCGACACCATCCCGGCCGGCCAGGTGCCGGGCCGCGGCATGATCGACTATTTCCCGCTGGAGGCCGAAGCCTTCATCAAGAAAGTGATCGCGCTCGACTGGGACCGCCTGATCCCGGGTCACCCCGGCGTCGATGGCCGCCTCGGCACCCACGAGGACGCCAAGAACATCCTCGCCATGATGCAGGACGCTTCCGCCGAAATGAAGACCCTCGGCCAGGACGGCAAATGCTGGAACGAGGCTGAGAAGGATTTCAAGATGGCGAAATACGCGAGCTGGCCCGGCTACGAAGCCGGCCTGCCGTTCATCGCCCGGCGCTTCTGCCTGTTGTGGGGGCGCGGCACCTGAACAGCCGCGATCTCGTGCCGCGCGTTCGCGATATCCTGTCAGCCTGCGTGCTTTTCGAGATGGGCGCGTAACTCGTCGATGGAGGCGAAGCGCATGGTGCCGTCGGGCATCTGCGCCTCGATCGAACCGTCGGTGAACAGCGTATAGGCCATTTCGTCGATCACGCCGGACTTGAGGATCGACTGCGGCCGCGGTTCGGGGCGCGGCGGGGCGACCAATGGCGGCGGAGGCTGCTTCGGGGGTGGCGGGGGCGCGGGAACGAACCGCGGCTCCACGGCACGCGGCGGCGGCTCCGGTTCGGGGCGTCTTTCCGGGGCACCTTCCGGCGTCTTTCTGCGGTCCGACGGCCACACCATGTCGAAGATGGTCGGCGCCGGTGGCGGGCGCGGATCCGGCGGGGCGGACTCCGGCGCAATCTGGTGAGGAGCCTGAGGAGTCGTTTGCGGAAACGGCGGGGGCGCGACCGGCGCGGGGTTGGCGGCACGCGGCCAGTCATCGGGCGCGGAACGGCCGTTGTCGCTTCGATAATGCTCCGGGGCGGGTGCCGCGGGATGGGCCGGGCTCTGTTCTATCTCGGCCACGGCGCGCCGCAACCATTCGGGCCCGGGCTTGCGCGCCGGCGCATCGCGATCCATCGGCGGCGGGCCTGCGGGTGGCGGTTCCGGATCGGCGTGAAGCGGATTGCCCTGCATCGAATCGCCATGCGTCGGGTTCGGCTGGACCGGATTTGGCTGCATCGCATGCTGCATTTCGGGGCCTGGTCGAACCGGGAGCGCCGCGCGCGGCGGACCGGGCCGTTTCTCCGTGCCGTCCTTGCGATCGACCGGCCGCAGGGGACGCGTCACGGCGGGTACCCGCGCCTTAAGGGCCTGGACCACCCGCTGCAGTTCGGCCACTGCGGCGGCCAGCCCCATCAGAATGAACCCGCCCGTGATGGCGACGCTTCCGGCCACAAGCAGCCCCGAGCCGAACACGGTTTCGCGGATCGGAACACCAAAACCGACCACAAACACGCCCGCCGCCATGGCTACGAGGCCAAGAATTACCAGGAGGTAGAACATGCCGTTTTCGCCCGCCCCGTCCGGGGGCCTGTCAGGAGGGGGCGCAGCGTTCCACCGCGGAATCCTACCCCGATACCTGAGCTTCGACCCGGAAGATATTAAGAATCAAGCCGTTCCACCAGCATTATAGGCCCGTCGTCGCGCCACGGCCACAATGCCTGTGGGTTCCCGGGAGCCTGCCGATCCGCCGCGATCGCTTGGCCGCCGGTTGCCGCTGCGGGCACCACGGCTTAATTAGGGGAAACTGACCGCTCGCTCTTCGCGTTGGACGGTTGGTTCATAGGTTATTGAGGAGGACCCGATGTCATTTTCCCTGCCCGACCTGCCCTATTCCCACGACGCACTCGCGCCATACATGTCGAAGGAAACGCTGGAATACCATCACGACAAGCATCACCTCGCCTACGTCAACAACGGCAATAATTTGCTCAAAGGCACCGAGTGGGAGAACAAGTCGCTCGAAGAAATCGTCAAGGGCTCGTTCGGCAAGAATGCAGGCCTCTTCAACAATGCCGGCCAGCACTACAATCACACTCTTTTCTGGAAATGGATGAAGCCCGGCGGCGGCAGCGACAAGATTCCCGGCGCGCTGGAAAAGAAGATTGTGGCCGATCTCGGCTCGGTCGCCAAGATGAAGGAAGATTTCGTCCAGGCCGGCGTCACCCAATTCGGCTCCGGCTGGTGCTGGCTCGCCGTCAAGGACGGCAAGATCGTGATTTCCAAGACCGCCAACGGTGAGAGCCCGCTGGTGCACGGCGCAAAGCCCATCCTGGGCTGCGATGTGTGGGAGCATTCCTACTACATCGATTATCGCAACCGTCGCCCCGATTACCTCAAGGCGTTCATGGATCACCTCGTCAATTGGGACTACGTGGCCGAATTGTTCGAAGGCGCCACGAAGTAAGGGCCTCGCCGGCATCGTCATAGCCGGCAACGCGGCACGAGTGTCCCGTTCGTCGTACAATACAGTATGTGTCATTCCGCGGCACCGCTGAAGTCGGGCCTGCCCGACTTCAGCGTCTCAAGGGCTATCGAAATCGGCTCGCCGATTTCGATAGCTGCGAGCCCTGCAACTCCCATGTCGCCCTGCTATTCCCGCCTGTGCCTCTAGATCGCGGGCTAGCGCGCTCTCGGTCATACGCACTTCACCCCCGCCCGCTCGGAATTGCGATGCAAAGGTTGGCCGGCCTGTTTCTCGCCACCGCGGCGACCATTGCCGTTATGTGGTGGTGGCTCGGCCGGCCGGTCGCGATGCCCGCAACGGCCGCTCCGGGACGCATCGAATGTGTATCCTATGCGCCGTTCCGCGCCGATCAGACGCCGTTCGTCGAGTCGACCAATGTGGAGCCGTGGCAGATCGAGGAGGACCTTGCCAGGCTCTCGCGCCTCACCGACTGCGTGCGCACCTATTCGACGCGCGATTTCGGCAGCGGCCTCGATGCGCTTCCCCCTATCGCCGAACGCGTTGGCATCAAAGTCATGCTGGGCGTGTGGCTCAGCCGGTCCCGGCTGAGGAACCGCCAGGAGATCGACGCCGCCGTAACGCTGGCCAAGCGCTACCCTTCCGTCATCACCGCCATCGTGGTCGGAAACGAAGTGCTGCTGCGCGGCGAACTCTCCGCGACCGATCTCGCCGCGGCAATCGCCGAGGTGAAGGCCGCGGTCCCGGTGCCCGTCACCTATGCGGACGTGTGGGAGTTCTGGCTGCACAACCGCGATCTTGCCCAGGCGGTCGATTTCATCACCATCCACATCCTGCCCTATTGGGAGGACTTTCCGATCGCCGCTGATCGCGCCGGCGCCCATGTGGACGAGATCCGGAGCGCCGTGGCAAAAAGCTTTCCCGGCAAGGATATCCTGATCGGGGAAGTCGGCTGGCCGAGCGCCGGGCGCATGCGCGAGGGCGCGCTGCCGTCGCCCGCCAACCAGGCGCGCGTCCTCGAGGAAGTGATGGCGCGGGCGCGGGCCGGGAACTACCGCGTCAATCTGATCGAGGCGTTCGATCAGCCGTGGAAACGAAAATTCGAGGGCACGGTCGGCGGCTACTGGGGCTTGTTGTCCAGCGTCGCGCGCGAACCAAAATTCTCTCCGGGACAGCCGGTCTCCAACCATCCCCTGTGGCGGTGGCAGTTCGTCGGCGGGACCGCCATGGCGGTCATGGTGTTCGCGGGGGCGATCGCGGTGCGGCGGAACAGATGGTCGGCCAGACCGGCACTGGAGCTACGGCAACTCTCCGGAATCGCGTTCATCGCGGTCGCGGCGGGCGTCATGGTGCCGTGGACGATCGTCGATGTGGCGATCGAAAGCCTCGGGCTCGGCGGCTGGCTGTTCGGCGCCGCGCACATCGTAACGGCCGTCGCGGCACCGATTGCGGTCGCCATGGCGCTCGGCGCTGAAATCGCGATACCGCCGTTCGCCCGCGCCTTAGGACGGCCGGCCGAATGGCCGCCCACCATCGTCGCCCGCGGCTGCGGGCTTATCCTCGTCCTCGCGACCGTCCTTGCCATCGAGACCGCACTCGGGCTCGTGTTCGATCCGCGCTACCGTGATTTCAGGTTCGCGCCCCTCTCGGCGGCCGTGATTCCGTTCGCGGTCGCCTCGGTGGCAGATGTACGCGGAACCGCGCCACTGGGCCGCTCCGAAACCATCGCGGCCGCGACGCTCGCCGGATCGGCGGTCTACATCGCCCTGAATGAAACCTTCGCCAATTGGCAGGCGTTATGGCTTGCCGCCGTGCTGGTCGCGCTCGCCGGCACTCTCTTCCGACTACGCGACGGCCAAAGCACATGATCGATAACCCGCCAGGTACGCTCAGCGGTTCAGTGATTCAGAATTGTGGCGTTCACGCCGCATTCATCGACAAAAGTATATAAAATAGGCATTATGCCTGAGCGCCGGTCGGCAGGCTTTCTGCGAATCCCGTACCGCAACAAGAATGGCGAATTTCAGATATGACCTCCTGGCCGGAGGAGTGGTCGACGGAACGCGTCGCGGACGGGCTAGCCCTCGCGATCATTGCCGCGGTGTCCGTCATAGCCCTTCTCACGTTTCGCGATTACGGGCTCGGCTGGGATGACTACACCCACGCCGAGTATGGCGGGCTGCTGCTAAATCTCTATACGTCCGGCTTTACCGACCAGCGCGCCCTCTCCTTCGTCAATCTCTACGAATACGGCGGCGGCTTCGATATCCTGTCGGCGCTGGTTGCCAAGATATTGCCGTTCGATCTGTTCGAAACCCGACGTCTCGTCGGCGCCGTCATCGGGCTCACCGGGCTCTTCATCACTTGGCGCCTCGCGCGCCGCGTCGGCGGCGGGCTTGCCGCCTTGATCGCAGTTGGGCTCCTCGCGGTCTGTCCACTTTATTACGGCAACATGTTCATGAACGCGAAGGACGCTCCCTTCGCGGTCGCCATGGCGTTTCTCACCCTCGCGCTGGTGCGGGCGTTCGAGGAATATCCGCGGCCGTCACCGATCACTTGCGCCATGGTCGGAGCCGGCGCCGGCCTTGCAATCGGAACCCGCGTGCTCGGCGGGCTCGCGGCCGTCAACGGGCTCGCCGCCCTCATCCTGATCGTCGCCATCATGGCGCGGCGCGATGGCTGGCGCCAGGCGGGTGCCGACGCCTGGCATTTCGCGATCCGTTTCGTACCGGCGCTTGTGCTCGGCTACGCCGTGATGGCGCTGGTGTGGCCGTGGTCGGTGACTGAGCCGCTCAATCCATTCCGCGCGGTCGAATACTTCTCCCACTTCTTCGAGAAACCGTGGAAGGAGATGTTCGACGGCGTCGCGGTGGCAGTCCCGGACATGCCGCGCAGCTACGTACCGAAACTGTTCCTGCTCAAGGAGCCGGAAATTCTGCTGCTGCTCGGTGTCGGCGGCATCGCGGGAGCGTTGGTCGCGGCGCTGCGCAACGACGTCGCGCCGACCCGGCGCGCGGTATTTCTGCTGCTCGCCTTCGCGGCGGCGTTCCCGGTTGCGCTCGCGGTGCTCACCAAGCCCGCAATGTACAACGGCATTCGCCATTTCGTCTTCGTGACGCCACCGCTCGCGGTGCTGGGCGGGGTTGCGGGCGCCTGGATCGCGGTTCGGTTGTGGCGGCTGTGGCGCCCCGCGGTCGCATTCGCCGCACTCGTCTTCCTCGTCGGGGTGTTTCTTCCAGCCAATGAAATGGTGAAGCTGCACCCCTACCAGTACACGCATTTCAACGTCATTGCCGGCGGAGTCCGTGCCGCCGACGACCGCTATATGCTGGATTACTGGGGGCTCGCCGTAAAGCAGGCGGCGCTGGCGTTGCGCGCCAAGCTCACCTTATCCATGCAGTTCCCGACCGACCGGCGGCGCTGGCGCATCGCCGTGTGCGGGCCGCAGCGGACCGCACAGGTCGAACTCGGCTCGGAGTTCGCCACCACCGGCGACGTCAAGGGCGCCGATTTCGCCCTCACGCTGGGTGAATTCTACTGCGCCCAGCTCGCGGCTCCGGTGCTGGTGGAGATCGAGCGCGACGGCGTCGTCTATGCGCGCGTCTACGACATCCGCGGCCAAACCGTGACGAGCCGGCTCAGCCTGCAGCAATAGAGCGCGGCGGCTGCCGTTCGGAAAATTATCCGATATGATATCAAAATGACCAAAGATCAGGTGAAGGAAATTCTTGATCGCGTGTTGACTTGGCCGCCGCGGCGGCAAGCCGATGTGGCGCACGTTGTCGAGCTGATGGAGCAGCAAGATACTAGCGCATTGCGACTTAACGACGAGCAGATCGCGGAGGTTAGGCGCCGGCGCTCGAAGGATAGTCCGAGTTACATCCCATTGACGGAAGCGCGAAGGCGGTTTCGCGACTTCGGTGCATGAGGGTTGTTTTCGACGATGAAGCGTTGGGAGATATTCGGCGAATCATTGATTGGATTGCTCAAAATGACCGGCGCGTCGCTGAAAATCTCGTCACGCGGATTTTAAACAAGATCGAGCTTCTGGAAGTTCTCGGATTTGCCGGAGTGGGACCTCCGGACTTGGAACCGGGTACGCGTGAACTCGTCAAATACCCTTATATCATTGTTTATGAGATCCGCGAGGATCACGGTGATATTGTCGTGATCGCCATCGTTCATGGCGCTCACGATCGCGAGAATAAGGACGAATAGCATCCCGCAGGACAGGCGGAGCGCACGGCACCTGGAAGTTCCCAGCGGCGCGCCGCGCTGGATGTCGCAAGACTTCGAATTCAGGCTGCCCCGCCCTAAGCCGCCAGCGCGGCCAGGATTCGCGCCCAGCTCCGTGTGCCCTTGTGGAAGCTTGTGAGATCGTACTTCTCATTGGGCGAATGGATGCGGTCATCGTCGAGGCCGAAGCCGATCAGGAGCGTATCGATGCCAAGGAGGCGCTTGAAATCGCCGACCACCGGGATCGAGCCGCCGGAACCGATCAATAGCGCCTCCTTTCCCCATTCCTGGCTCAGAGCCGCGCGGGCCTCCGCAAGCTGCGGCAGGTTCCAGTCGAGCACGACCGCCGGCGAGCCTGAATTGAGCTTGAACTCGATTTTGCAGTCCGCCGGCAGGCGCGCCCGCACGAAGGCACGGAAGGCTTCGCGGATATTCGCCGGGTCCTGGCCGCCGACCAGCCGGAACGAGATTTTGGCGGAGGCCTCGGCCGGGATCACGGTCTTGGCTCCCTCGCCGGTGTAACCGCCCCAGATGCCGTTGACGTCGCAGGTCGGCCGCGACGAAATCTGCTCGATGACGAGCCGTCCCGTCTCGCCCGCCGGCACGCTCAAACCCACCTGGCCGAGAAATTTTTCCGCCGTGAGACCAAGCCCTTCCCATTCCTTCTTCACCTCGGCGGGAAGCTCCTTCACGCCGTCATAGAATCCCGGGATGGTGATGCGGCCGGTCTCGTCGTGGATCGCGGCGATGATCTTTGCCAGCACCCGGATCGGATTCTGCGCGGCGCCGCCGAACAGCCCGGAATGCAGATCGCGGTCGGCGGCCTTGATCTTGATCTCCTCATAGACAAGGCCGCGCAACGCCGTGGTGATGGCGGGAGTTTTGGGGTCCCACATGCTGGTGTCGCAGACGAGCGCGACGTCGCCCGCAAGCTCGGCCTTGTGGGCCTCGACCCACCCGGGCAGATGTTTCGAACCGCATTCCTCCTCGCCCTCGATGAGAAACGTCACGTCGATCGGGACCGAACCGGTCACCGCTTTCCAGGCGCGACACGCCTCGATGAAGGTCATCACCTGGCCCTTGTCGTCGCAGGCACCGCGTCCAGTGATCACCTTGCGGCCGTCCGCCAGCGTGGCGATGCGCGGCTCGAATGGCGGAATATCCCACAGGCCGAGCGGATCGACCGGCTGCACGTCGTAATGGCCGTAGAATACCACCCGCCGGCGGTTCGCGGCGGGCTTGGCCGCGGGATTGGGATTGGTCGCACCGTTGGGCGAGAAGTCCGCTTTGGCAAACACGATCGGATGGCCGTCGGTCGGATGGACCTCGGCGGCGATGTCGAGCGTCGAGAGATCCGCCGCAAGGCTCGTCGCCGCGACTCGGCAGTCATCCGCATAGGCCGGATCGGTGGAGATGGATTTGATCGACAGGAACCGGAACAGCCGGTCGAGGCTGTTGTCGAGTTCTGCGTCGATGTGCGCCAACACTTTTGGGAGGACTTTGTCTGCACCCGACATGGCTTCTTTCCATCAGCTAAGAATTCGAAAATGGTTCTCGCCACTACTTCTTGCCGGTGAGGCTTCCAAGCACGCCCCTGATGACGGCGCGGCCCACTTCGGAGCCCACTGTGCGCGCCATCTGCTTGGCCATGACCTCGGTCGCGGACATCCGGCCGCGGCGTCCACCCGACGATCCGCCGAACATGCCGCCCAGAATGCCGCCGAGCCCACCCAGCAAGCCGCCACCGCGAGGACGCAGCGCGGCGCCGCCCTCGCGACGCGGGAAGAGCCACCTGCGCGCCTCTGCAATATCTCGTAGGCCGATTCCGGATCGATGGTCTGGTCGTAGCGGCCCTTGAACGGGCTCTTGGCGATGATCGCCTGGCGCTCCTCCGCCGTCACCGGCCCAACCCGCGCCGACGGCGGACGGATCAATGCCCGCTCCACCATTGACGGCGTCCCGTTGCCCTCCAGGAACGACACCAGGGCCTCGCCCTTGCCGAGTTGCGTAATGACGGCGGCGGTGTCGAGCTTGGGGTTGGGGCGGAACGTCTCGGCCGCCGCCTTGACGGCCTTCTGGTCGCGCGGGGTGAAGGCGCGTAGCGCATGCTGAACCCGGTTGCCGAGCTGAGCCAGCACCTTGTCGGGAATGTCGAGCGGGTTCTGGGTAACGAAATAGACGCCGACACCTTTTGAGCGGATCAGCCGTACCACCTGCTCGATCTTGTCGAGCAGCGCCTTCGGGGCGTCAGTGAAGAGCAGGTGCGCCTCATCGAAGAAGAACACCAGCTTGGGCTTGTCGAGATCGCCGACCTCGGGAACTTGTCCGAACATTTCCGACAGCAGCCACAGCAGAAAGGTCGCGTAAAGCTGCGGGCTCTCCATCAGCCTGTCGGCGGCGAGAATGTTGATGATACCGCGCCCATCGGGCGCTTTCCTCATGAAATCATGGATATCGAGCGCCGGTTCGCCGAAGAACTTGGCGCCGCCCTGGTTCTCGAGGACGAGAAGCTGGCGTTGCACCGCCCCGACCGACGCCTGGGCGACATTGCCGTAGCGCGAGGCAATGTCCTTCGCCTCCTCGGAGGTAGAAATGTAGGACAATACCTCCCGCAGATCCTTGAGGTCGACCAGCCCCTTGTTCACCGCATCGGTCTTGCCGAACGTCTCGTCGGCATAACGGAACACGATGTTGATGACGCCTTCCTGCACGTCATTGAGGGCGAGGATGCGCGACAGCAGCAGCGGGCCCATTTCGAATACCGTAGCGCGGATCGGATGGCCCTGCTCGCCGAACAGATCCCAGAATACGGCGGGAAACTGATCGGTCTCGTATTCAAAGCCGATGTCCTTGGCGCGCTTGACGAATGCGTCCTTGGCGTCGCCAGGCGCCGCAATCCCGGACAGGTCGCCCTTGATGTCGGCGGCGAACACCGGAACGCTGGCCCGCGAAAAACCTTCCGCCATCGTCTGCAACGTTACGGTCTTTCCGGTGCCGGTGGCTCCGGTGACGAGGCCATGGCGATTGCCGAACGCGAGCGCCAGCATTTCCGGCTTTTCGCTTTTGCCGACAAAGATTTTTCCATCCTGGTCGGGATTGGACATTTCAAATCCTCCGTTCGCCGGAGCAACGCTTCCGCCCGCCGCCGAACAACGGCTTCCTTATAGTGCGGAGCAACAGGACGTGCGAGCGGATTGTCGCCCGCGCGCGAGATGGTCTGCCGCAGGATGGTATGCCGCAAGATGCTCTGCCTCTTGCGTTCGCAGTGCCGGCGTGATGTTGCGCAGAAGACGACATGGGGGAAAGCGTTGTGGGTTTGCAACACATCGTTGCCAAAATGATGACGCACCCTTGTTTTAGATTCGGCTGTAGTGCGCAATATGTTTTTCATTTTGCTGGCGCTACGGGGATGCGCGGGGAGGCCATGGACGAACTCATCGCCCGGATCATCTCCAACGTTGGCATCGAGCGACCCGTTGGCGGAACGCGCTGTGGGGATCATTCTCGATTTTCTGCCACCGAGGGTCCTGCCGACAAGGTGCAGGAACTTATTGCGCGCCTGCCGGGCGCAGCCGAGGCGGCGGCGGCCGCGCATGCTGACGGCGGCGGCGGATTGTTCGGCGGCATGGGCGGCATCATGGGTGTCGGCAGTCGGCTGATGTCAGCCGGACTCGGCATGGGCGAGATTCAAGGCGTCACCCACGAAATCATCGCGTTAGCGCGCGAGAAGGCCGGCGACGAAGACCTTGACGCTATCGTGGAGGCTATTCCCGGCCTCAGCCAATACGTTTGAACTCGCTGCAATTGGGGCCAAGGCGGCAATCATGACATTTCCTATCTCACAGCTTGATGGAAATCGGACCGACGTTACGTCTCAAGTTGAAGGGCGCCGGCATCCGCACGGCGGAAAAGCTGCTGGAGCAGGCCAAAAGCGCCAAGGGGCGACAAATCTTGCGGAAAAAACTAAATCGACGTGAAGGAATGCTGCTGCATGTGGCCAATTTGGTCGACCGCATGCGGGTCAAAGGCGTCGGGCAGGAATATGCGGAGCTTCTGGAGGCGGCCGGGGTCGTCACCGTAAACCAGCTCAAATTTCGCAGCCCCGCCAAGCTCGCCAAAGCGATGGCGGAGGCGAATGCCAAGCGCAAACTCTGTCCGTCGTGCTACCATCGGTTCCCACCGATCGAGCATTGGATCGACGAGGCGAAAAAGCTTCCGCTCAAGATTTCGTATTGAGCACGCATGGCACCTCTGCCGTGCCCGACAGGCGTGTTTGTGACCTTGAAAATTTGGAAGCGCTGAGCGAGGTGCCGGAGTTGCCTTAAGTCAAACCGCAGACGGGATCCCCACCGGAATACGGATCACAGACCCGCAGCGCAATACCGCTATATCAAACGAGATATAGCCGATCCGCCCCATCAGGTCGTAGTCTGAAGCAGGGTCGCCGCGATGGGCGCTCCTCGCCGTCCTGGGGCGTGAAATGACGACAAGGAGTAGCACTCATGACCAATCGTATTGTGAACTCGCTCGCGCTTTGCGTGGCGTTGACCTTGACGGACGGAGCATTAGCGCAGCAGCCGGCAGCACCGCCCCCCTACTCATCGGCCGGAGTCACGCTCGACCAGGCGAGGACGGCGATCGCAGCCGCCGAGGCGGAGGCGAAAAAGAACGGCTGGCAGATGGCGATTGTTGTCGTGTCAAATGAAGGCGATCTCATCCAGTTCAGCCGCATGGATAATACGATATTCGGATCGAGTGACGTTGCCATTCGCAAGGCCAAGACGGCCGCTGCGTTTCGCCGGCCATCCAAGTTTTGGCAGGACAGGCTGACCGACACACCGCCGGCGTTAGCGGTTCTGACGCTCGGTGTCATCGCGGTCGAAGGCGGGCTGCCGCTGGTGGCCGACGGAAAGATGATCGGCGCCATGGGCTGCAGCGGCGGCACGGGTGCCCAAGATTCCCAAGTTTGCACAATAGGTGCCGCCACGATCAAATAGAAGATGAAAGACCAGTAAACGCGAAGGAAACCCTGGTTCTTCAATGACGCCCGGGCGGGGCGGTGTGCCCGCCTGGGGGGCTGTGCAGTCAAAATGCACGAGAAAGGGCAGCTTGCCGGGGCCGCGCGAAATCGTCAGATTGCGGCGCAACGGCCAGAGAGCACTCGCAACATCCATCCGCAAGGGAACGATGCCCGCACCGCACGAGATTCCGGCAGGCTTGGACGTGTTGGTGGTCGACCATCCGTTGGCGAGTTCGCGGCTGTCGACCATGCGCGACGCCCGGACCGACAACGCGACCTTCCGCGCCGCTTTGCGAGAGCTGACCATGATGCTGATCTACGAGGCATCGCGGAATCTCGCGACCGAGCTGACGCCGATCGATACCCCGGTGGCCGCGACCAACGCCGTTCGGTTGGCAAGCCCGCCCTTTTTGGTCCCGGTGCTGCGGGCGGGGCTCGGGATGGCCGACCAGGCACATGCACTGATGCCCGGGTCGCAGATGGGCTTCGTCGGAGTGGCGCGCGACGAGGAGACCCTGTTGCCGACGCCGTATATGCAATCGTTGCCCCAAAGCCTCGCCGGCCGCCCGGTCTACGTACTCGATCCGATGCTGGCGACCGGAGGTTCGATGGCGCACACGATCGAATTGCTGATCGCGCGAGGAGCCACCGACATCACGGCGATCTGCGCTCTTGCCGCCCCGGAAGGATTGATCACGCTGGCGAAGCTGAACCTGCCGGTGCGCGTGGTCACGGCCTCGGTCGACGAGCGGCTGAACGAGTTCGGCTACATCGTGCCGGGCCTTGGCGACGCCGGGGATCGGCAATTCGGAGCGATCTGAACCGGCTGAGTGCCGGCTGCGACTGCCGCCGCTTGCGTCATTGACTTGAATTGACTTGGGTCAACGACAATTTGGAGAAATTCTCGTCTTTGGAGTTCATCTTAATATAAAAATGAATTGGAAACGCCTGTGCGTTTGATCCGGAAGGCTATGACGTTGGGCGTAATCATGCTTTTCGTCGGAGCGGGCTCGACCGTGGCCTTTGCATTCAGCAAGCATACGGTCGCGACCGCGGACTTAAACCTTCAACGGTTGTTACGCCTGATGGACAAGGACCTCAACGGCACCGTGTCGAAGACGGAGTTCATCGAGTTCATGTCGGCGGCGTTCGATCGTCTCGATGTCAACCGCGACGGCCGTCTTGAGCCTAACGAGGTGCGGCCCATGAATATCCCGAATTGGGTTATCCGGACCTCGCCAACTAAGGCGGACCGATGACGCGCCCGTCGCCGTGTTGACGAGCGTCGGATCGGTGGCTGCGCTCGCCCATTAGGGAGCTTCCTGAATATCGCCCGCGGAAGCGGCGCTTGACACCGCAGGCGCAACCGCACAAACCCAGGCGATGATCGCGGCCTCCAATCCGGCTCCCGTTGCAGCGTCGCCAGGGCAGTCGCCGGGCGCCGCTACCCTTGCGCGGCTTTTGGCGCTGCGGCGTCCCGTCGTGGTGGGGATTTTGAACGTCACCCCGGATTCCTTCTCGGATGGCGGCACCTATCTGACCCCACAGGCGGCCATCTCGCATGCGCAACAGATGGTCGCGGACGGTGCCGACATCATCGACATCGGGGCGGAATCGACCCGCCCCTATGGCGATGCCGAAGCGGTGACGACCGAGGAGGAATTGCGCCGGCTCACCACCGTTCTGCCTGCCGTGGTGCGCATGGGCGCTCCGGTCTCGATCGACACGATGAAGGCGGTGGTCACGGCCTGGGCGCTCGATCAGGGCGCCGCGATCGTGAACGACGTGTGGGGGCTGCAACGCGACCCCGACATGGCGGCGGTGGTCGCCCGCTACGATGCGCCGGTCATCATCATGCACAATCGCGCCGCCGCGGACCCGCACATCGACATCCTTGCCGACATCGACGCCTATTTCGAACGCTCGCTCGCCATCGCGGCACGCGCCGGCGTCCGCCGCGACGCCATCGTGCTCGATCCCGGAATCGGCTTCGGCAAGACGCCGGAGCAGAGCATGACGGCGATTGCGCGGCTCGACGGCCTGAAGAAATTTGGCCTGCCGCTGCTGGTCGGCGCGTCGCGCAAGCGCTTCATCACCGCAGTGACGCCGACGCCCCCTGACCGCCGGCTCGGCGGCTCGATCGCCGCCCACCTGCTCGCGGTCGCCCACGGCGCCGCGCTCATTCGCACCCATGACGTCGCCGAGACCGTGCAGGCGCTGCGCATCATGGCGGCCATCGGGGAACGGTCGTGAGCGACAGCATCTTCATCAACGGCCTGCTGATACACGCGCATCACGGCGTCATGGATCATGAAGAGAAGGTCGGGCAGCGCTTCATGATCGACCTTGAACTTTCGATCGATCTTGCGCCGGCGGGCCTGAGCGACAAGCTCGCCGACACCGCCTCCTACAGCGCGATTGTCGACACCGTGACACGCGCCTTCACCCGGAAAAGCTGCCGGCTGGTCGAGGCCGCGGCGGGGCAGGTTGCCGACGCGGTCCTCGCCTCGTTTCCGCGCGTCACCGCGGTGCGGGTCACGGTGCACAAGCCGCACGCCCCGATCGCGGCAATCTTCAACGACGTCGGCGTATCGATCCTGCGCGCGCGCCATGGCTGAGGCGCCGGCCCAAATGTTGACCGAGGCGCTGACCGAAGCGCTGACCGAAGCGCTGACCGAAGCGCTCCTGGGGCTCGGCGGCAATGTCGGCGATCCGCGCACGACGCTCGACCGCGCGGTGGCGGCGTTGTGCAACGGCCGCGATGTCCGGCTGGTTGCGCGCTCCTCCGATTATCTCACACTGCCCTGGGGGGTGACGGACCAGCCCGCCTTCATCAATCTCGGCCTCGCGGTAAAGACCACGCTCACCCCGCGCGCCCTCCTTGAGCGCGCCCAGCGCATCGAGGCTCAATTCGGGCGTGACCGCGCGCGCGAGCAGCGCTGGGGCCCGCGCACCCTCGACATCGACATCATCGCGTATGACGATGTCGAGGTCGACGAGCCCGGCCTGAAGCTGCCGCATCCGCGCGTGTTCGAGCGCGCCTTCGTGCTGGCGCCGCTCGCCGAGATTGCACCCGACCGCGCCATCAGAGGCGTCACCATCGCCGACGCCTTGGCGCGGTTGGGGTCCGCTGGGATCGAGAAGCTGCCGCCACGTAGCGCGGATTAGCGCAGCGTAATCCGCCGTATCGGCACCCCAGGCGGGTTAAAGGGAACCCGCCCTACGAGCTACGTCACGTCGCGGTTTCGCTTTGCTCAGTAGCCCTACCCGGCTATGGTTGCCCGCCGGATGACTTCCAATGTTCGAATGGTGCCATGAGCGACGACACCGCAACGGCAGACGATCCGACATTCACCGAATTTCCACCGGCGACCCACGAGCAATGGATCAAGCTGGTATCGGGCGCGCTCAAAGGCGCGTCCTTCGAAAAGCGGCTGGTGTCGAGAACTTATGACGGCATAGCCATCGAACCGCTGTACGACCGCGCCGCCGCGGCGCAGCCGGTGTTCGGCCGCACTGCCGGCGCGCCGTGGCAGGTCCTCCAGCGCATCGAGCACCCCGATCCGGCCGCCGCCAACGCACAGGCGCTCCACGACCTTAACAACGGCGCCACCGGGTTGTCGCTGGTATTCGCCGGCGCGGTCGGCGAATACGGATTTGGGCTCGCCTGCAACGAAGCTTCGGTCGCGCGGGCTCTCGACGGGGTCATGCTCGATGCCGGCATCACACTCGACGTCCAGGTTGCGGCCTCGGATTCGAACAGCGTCGTGCACGCTCTGACCGACGCGGTTCGCAAGGCTGCCATCGCGCCGGAGGCCGCCGACATTCGCTTCGGCCTCGATTGGATCGGCGAGATGGCGAAGCGTGGACAGTTCGCGCCGCAGTCCGAATCCGCCGCGGTATTCGCGGCCGTGATCCGCAGCCTCTCCGATCAGGGCTATCGCGGCCCGTTCGCGGTCGCCGACGCGCGTGTCATTCACGACGCCGGCGGCTCGGAGGCGCAGGAATTGGCGTATGGGCTCGCCGTCGCGCTTTCGTATCTGCGCGCCCTGGAAGCGAGCGGCGTCGCGCTCGATCAGGCCCGGCGCATGATCTATTTCCGCCTCGCGGCCGATGCCGATCAGTTCCTCACCACCGCGAAATTTCGCGCGCTCCGCAAGCTGTGGGCCCGCGTCGAGGAGGCCTGCGCGTTGCCCGGCCGGCCGGTCTTCATCGCGGCCGACACCGCGTGGCGGATGATGACGCGACGCGATCCGTTCGTGAACATGCTGCGCACCACCATGGCGGTGGTAGCGGCCGGCCTCGGCGGCGCCGACAGCATCACGGTGCTGCCCCACACTGCCGCGATCGGCCTGCCGGACGAATTTGCCCGGCGGATCGCCCGCAATGCCCAACTCATACTTATTGAAGAGTTCGAACCTCGCCAAGGTTGCCGACCCGGCGGCGGGCTCAGGCGGGATCGAAAGTCTCACTCACGAGCTTTGCTTAACGGCCTGGACGTTGTTCCAGGAGATCGAGATGGCCGGCGGCGTCATGGTGGCACTCGAACACGGCCTGCTTCAGGCCAAGGTCGCGGCTGTGCGCGGCGAGCGCGAGAAAGCGATCGCCCGGCGCAAGGATGCGTTGACCGGCACCAGCGAGTTTCCCAATCTCGCGGAAGCACCCGCCACTGTGCTTGAACTTGCGCCGTTGTCTCGTCCCGCGAGCGGCTCCGCCTTGCCCTGCTTCCGTCTCGCCGAGCCGTTCGAATCGCTGCGCGATGAATTGGACGTCACGCTGGCGAAAACCGGCGTGCGGCCGAAAGTATTCCTCGCGAATCTCGGGCGGCTTACCGATTTCACCCCGCGTGCAAGCTATGCCAAGAATTTCTTCGAGGCCGGCGGCATCGAGGCGATGACCAATGACGGCTTCGCGACCCGCGAGGACATGCTCGCCGCGTTCAAGGCCTCCGGTGCGGACCTCGCCTGCCTGTGCTCATCGGACGATGTCTATGCGGGAGATGCCGTCGGCGCCGCAAAAGCGTTGAGCGCCGTCGGGGCCAAGCACGTCTACTTGGCTGGCCGGCCCGGCGACCTTGAGGCAGTGCTCAAGTCCGCGGGGGTCGGCACATTCATCTACGTGGGCTGCAATGTGGTCGCGACGCTGGAGGCGGCACAAAAGATTGCGGGTCTCGCGTGAGCATCACACGTCCGTCCCGTACACCGAACCGATCATACACACTATGACCGAAAGCCCCCTCATGGTATCAACTAACGATGTGGTAGGATGACTGGATGACGGTAAAGATACTCAAAGACGCGATGCAGCGGGCAGAATCCTGGCCTCAGGAAGCGCAGGAGGAACTTGCCGAGCTTGCCTTTGAAATCGACGCTCAGCTTAAGCGCGGCAAGTATCAGGCAACGCCGGACGAGCTTGCCGGAATCGACCGCGGTCTCAAAGCCGCACGCGAGGGGCGCTTCGCCACTGATGCTGAAGTTGAAGCGGTGTTCGCCAAGCACCGTCATGAATGAAGGTCGTCTATACCGACGAGGCGCTACGCGGTCTTTGACGGGAACCTAGCCTTTCGCGCCCCGCAACCTATAATGCGGGCGCCGGTTCACCCTTGCGCGCCGCGTTGCGCGATCGAGCGTGCCATGACCCAGATCCCCGATTTCGGCGCCATTGCGTTCGCCGACGCCGCGCCCTCGCCTGCGGCCGCGGTGCCGGAACCATGGCTCACGCCGGAAGGCATACTGGTCAAGCCGGTCTACCGGCCGGATGACGTCCAGGGGCTCGACTTTCTCGACACCTACCCCGGCATCGCGCCCTACCTGCGCGGTCCTTATCCGACCATGTACGTGACGCAGCCGTGGACGGTGCGCCAATACGCGGGCTTCTCCACGGCCGAGGATTCCAACGCGTTCTATCGGCGCAATCTTGCGGCCGGCCAGAAGGGCCTTTCGGTCGCCTTCGATCTTGCCACCCATCGCGGCTATGACAGCGACCACCCCCGGGTTGGCGGCGATGTCGGCATGGCGGGCGTCGCGATCGATTCGATCTACGACATGCGCACGCTGTTTTCCGGCATCCCGCTCGACCGCATGTCGGTGTCGATGACCATGAACGGCGCGGTGCTGCCGGTGCTGGCGCTCTACATCGTCGCCGCCGAGGAGCAGGGCGTGCCGCCGGAAAAGCTCGCCGGCACCATCCAGAACGACATCCTCAAGGAGTTCATGGTCCGCAACACCTACATCTATCCGCCGGCGCCGTCGCTGCGGATCATTTCCGACATCTTCGCCTACACGTCGGAGCGGATGCCGAAATTCAACTCGATCTCGATCTCCGGCTATCACATGCAGGAGGCCGGTGCGACCCAAGACCTCGAGCTCGCCTACACCTTGGCCGACGGCGTCGAATACGTGCGCGCCGGCCTCGGCGTCGGCCTCACCATCGACCGCTTCGCGCCGCGGCTCTCGTTCTTCTGGGCGATCGGCATGAATTATTTCATGGAGATCGCCAAGATGCGCGCCGCCCGGCTGCTGTGGGCGAAGCTGATGAAGCCGTTCGATCCCGCCGACCCGCGCTCGCTGTCGCTGCGCACCCATTGCCAGACCTCGGGCTGGTCGCTCGCCGCCCAGGACGTGTTCAACAACGTTGCGCGCACCGCGATCGAAGCGATGGCCGCCACCCAGGGCCATACCCAATCGCTGCACACCAACGCGCTTGACGAGGCGCTGGCGCTGCCGACCGACTTCTCCGCCCGCATCGCCCGCAACACCCAACTTTTCCTTCAGCAGGAATCCGGCACCACCCGCATCGTCGATCCGTGGGGCGGCTCGTTCTATGTCGAGCGGCTGACCGCCGAACTCGCCCGCAAAGCCTGGGGCCATATCCGCGAGGTGGAAGAGCTTGGCGGCATGGCAAAGGCGATCGAGGCCGGCATACCCAAGCTGCGCATCGAGGAAGCCGCCGCCAAGACCCAAGCGCGCATCGATGCCGGCCGGCAGTCGGTGATCGGCGTCAACAAGTATCGGCCCGAACGCGAAGAGCGCATCGACGTACTCAAGGTCGACAATTCCGCCGTCCGCCATCTGCAGATCGACAAGCTCACGCGCCTCAAAGCGGAGCGCGATCCGCGCGTCGTCGAGGAGGCGCTCGCGGCGCTGACGCGGGCAGCCGATGACAAGACCGGAAAGCGTGGCAACGGCAACCTGCTGGCGCTCGCCATCGACGCCGCCCGCGCCAAGGCCACTGTCGGAGAAATATCGCTGGCGCTTGAAAAGGCGTTCGGACGCCATCGCGCCGAGATCAAGGCTATCTCGGGTGTTTACAGGCAGGAGGTCGGCGCCATGAGCGACGCTGTCGATCGGGTGCTCAAGTCCGTCGCCGAGTTCGAGACCAACGAAGGCCGCCGGCCGCGCATCCTCATCGCCAAGATCGGCCAGGACGGCCACGACCGCGGCCAGAAGGTGATCGCCTCGGCATTCGCGGATCTCGGCTTCGACGTCGATATCGGACCGCTGTTCGCGACGCCGGCCGAAGCCGCCCGCCAAGCGGTGGAAAATGACGTCCATATCGTCGGGGTGTCGTCGCTTGCCGCCGCGCACCTGACGGCGGTGCCCGAACTCAAGGCCGCTCTCGTCCAGGAGGGCCGCGGCGACATCATGATCGTGGTCGGCGGCGTGGTGCCAGCGCAGGATTACGATGCCCTCAAGGCCGCCGGCGCCGAGGCGATTTTCCCGCCCGGCACGGTCATCGCACAAGCGGCCGGCGCGCTTATCGCGGCGCTCAATCAGCGGCTCGGTCACGCGCGCGAGGCTGCGGAGTAGCGAGGTCCAAACGCCCGGCGAACCGTGATATGCTGCGAAGATGAATGTTGTTGCAGATCTAACTCGCGATGATGTTGTTTCTGGCCTGCGGCGGCTGGAACCGAGGTTGCGCCCGTTTGGTGTCACCCGGCTCGCCATCTTTGGTTCGCGCGCACGCGGTGACAACCAGCCAGAAAGCGACCTCGACGTTCTTATCGATGTCGAGCGCAGTCGGAAATTTTCCTTGTTGGACTTGGTCGGAGTCGCTCACGTCATTGAAGATTCGCTTGGGCTATCAGCCAACGTCTTCATGAGACGGAGTATAGAGCCGCAGATGTCTGCAACGATTAAGCCTGATATCGCTGAGATATTTTGATGACAGATCGCGTCTACTGGCGCCTCGCCGATATAAAGGCCGCGATAGAAGACATACGAAGCTTGCTTTCCGGAAAACAGTTCAGCGTGCTCTCTACTGATCGCCCGACGCGTGCAAGATATCTGGAAATTTTAAGTGAAGCATCGCGCCACGTGCCTGAGGAGTGGAAACGTAACTATCCGCAAATTCCTTGGAGGCAAATAGCCGATCTCGGCAATCACGTCCGACATGCATATCATCGAATTGATCTTAAATCTCTTTGGGCCGTCTATGAAGTTGAACTTGATTCATTTGAGACCGTCGTAATCGATCTCATCGAACGCTCGAAGTCCGAAAAACCAAATCTCAAATAAGCGATTGCCCTCTGCGGCTCTCAAAAACGATCACGAAATTCTGACCGTCCAAAAAGATGGCCGGGCTGAGCCCGGCCATCTGGGTGCGCAAAGAGCGCCCTGATTGATCTTGATTTCAGTTCTGTGCCAGCGACCGCTTCTCCAGCAACTCGTTGACGTGACGCAGGACGTGGTCCGCGACAACCGAGTGGCCTTCGGCGGTCGGATGGAATGCGCCGCTGTAGAGTGCCGCATACGCGGGCTGCAGATCGTCGAACGGCGAGATGCCTTCGCGGTGGGTGTTACCGGCGAGGAACGTGTCGTTCGGGTTGCGTGCGAGCCGCCAGTGGTGGGCGTAGGGCAACGCGCCCGCCGGCGAATACGGCTGCCACTCGTCTGCCGTGTGCGACAGGCGCGGCATGCCCATGGCAACCTGGTCGGCAAGCGCCTTCTGGGGATCGCGGGCGCACACGCCACGTTTGGTGAACTCCGCGACGTGGTCGGTGATGAAGTGGAAGCCGGTGCCGCTGCCGGTGGCAAGACCCGCCGGGCAACCCGCGCTGGCCCCGTTGGTGATGCAGACCAGCCGGTTCTGCAACTCGCGCACGAAGGTCGAGACCTCCTGGGTGCGTTCGCGGCTGAACTTGAGCTTGGGATGCACGTCGAGGCCGAGCGTCGGCTGCGCGCCGCAGACGTTGCCGGTCTCGTCGAACTGGATCGGCTCATAGGCGTTCTGCAGCACCTGGGAGGGCTCGACGCCGAACCCGTCATGCAGCGCGTCCTTTACGGCCTTCATGCGCCGGTCGAGCACCCGCAGGTAGACTTCCGACACGCTCGGGGCGAACCGCAGTTCGTGGCCCACGAGCCCGACGATCGGTGCAAGATCGCCCGCGCTCTCGGTCATCGCATAGGCGACGAGGGGACCGAATCCCACGTCGTTGCCGCCGACCGAAAGCAGGAACACATCGATCGGGCGCTTGCGGGCTTCCGGCGGGCACCACTGCTTGGTGATGGTCTGCTCGCTGACGCTGGTCGAGCCGGAGCTATAGACCGGCAGGCGGTAGGACGCCGCGCGGGTCCGCCCGGCGGTGCCATTGCGGCAGATCAAATCGCTCAACTGGTCGAGTTGCGGCACGACCTTTTTCTGGGCGTTCGGTCCGCTGGTGAGCTCGCGGGCTTCGCGCTCGCGAGAACAGGCCCTCGACGATATCGGCGCCCGAACAGGCGAGGCTCACGAAGGTCACCGCGCGATGGCGGTTCTCCAGCGCAAGGCCGATGCTGACGCGGAACGGATAGCCGTATTGCGAGCGGTGGCAATCCGCGCTCAGCCATTGGGCCCCGCGGCGATCGAAAGCGTCTTGGAATTCGCGCGTGGTCGGCTTCAGGACCAGGCCCTTTTCCTCGTCCTCCATCAGCCGCTTGGGCAGCGATTTCGGATTGATGCCGGAGTCGGCGGAGGCAACGCCGTAATTCGAGTTCTTCTTCCCGAGCGAGCGCGACGCCATCCGGTCAACGGCGTTGACCGGGTCGTAGACCATCTCGCGGGCATTGCTGAACGTCACCGGGCGGTCCGGATTGCTTTCGCCCGACGCGAAGCTGTCGCCCATGGCGACGACGAAGACGTCCTCGACCCTGACATTGGGGTCGGCAAGTTCGGTCCCGTTCGGCAACGTCACCTTGACGGACACGCCCGACACCGCGTGATCGAGCGAGAACGGCACCCGCTTGATGACGAGCTTGGCGTTGCAGGCCTGCTTCTTGGTTTCCGTCGTTCCGCCGGCGCCGCCCGGGCGTCGCGGCTGCCACGTCCAGACGCAGTCGCCGGTGCCGGCGTCCGCGAGCTGCTCGGGCGGAATATGGATCACGACCGTATGGGCGTCCGGAAGGATATAGTCTTCCTTGGCGGTGCCCCAGGAATACTGGCGGTCGCAGGTCACCATGTAGTGACGCGGCCGGGCGTTGCGGTCGTAGCAATTGAGGTCGAGGGTCTGGGCCGCCCAGCCGAGCCGGCTGCGCTCAAAGCCCGCCCGTGCCGTGGCGAGGCAGTTCGCCGGCGTCGAGGAGTCCTTGCAGTCGGGATCGTTGAGCCGCCGCTCGACCTTCCACAGGATATTGGTCGGTAGCGCCTGGCCCGGAGCCCCGCGCGCCGCGTTGAACGCCTTTTCCTGCACGTCGAACGACGTGCTCTTCTTGAAAAAGCGATACGGGTTTTCGACCTCCCATAGGAGATCGGCGGCATGGCTTGTCGCGATGCCGTACATGGTCTGTGCAGAAATGAACAGGGTTGTAGCTACCAGCGCCTTCGTTCGCATTCGCCGTTCTCCCCGCGCCCCCACGGCGCCATAATACTCATTCGTCGCGCGAGGCGTAGATAAAGTTCATTCTTGATTAACTATGCGCAACACATTGTTTTTACTTGATAGTTTTTCCCGGCATGATGAATTTTGGTCAATTCGCCCAAAATTCATGCAAGCGGCGCCGCGGCGGCGAAACCCGGGCGCGGCGCGCCTGCGCGCGGGTGACGCTGACTGGCGGCTCGGATAATGATTTCCCAATGATGAATCCCGCCGCCGCGACCGCGCGGGCGCGCCGCCCCCGAGATCGACATCGCCATGTACGTTGCCGGCATCCGCGCCGGCGATCGCGCCGTGCTGGCGCGCGCCATCACGCTCGTCGAATCCAAGCGCCAGGATCACCAGAAATCGGCGCGCCAACTGGTGCAGGATTTGCTGCCGGCGACCGGCAAGGCGCGGCGCGTCGGCATCACCGGCGCCCCGGGGGTCGGCAAATCGACCACCATCGACGCGCTCGGCACCTGCCTCACCGCGCGCGGGCACAAGGTCGCGGTGCTGGCGGTCGACCCCTCCTCGGCCCGGACCGGCGGCTCGATCCTCGGCGACAAGACCCGCATGGCGCAGCTCGCCGCCGACCCCAACGCCTTCATCCGCCCCTCCCCCGCCGCCGGCACGCTGGGCGGCGTCGCCGCCAAGACCCGCGAGACCATGCTGATCTGCGAAGCGGCGGGCTACGACGTCGTCCTGGTGGAGACGGTGGGCACCGGCCAGTCGGAAACCGCGGTCGCCGACATGACGGATTTTTTCCTCGCCCTGATGCTGCCCGGCGCCGGCGACGAACTCCAGGGCCTCAAGAAGGGACTGGTCGAGCTTGCCGACATGATCGCCATCAACAAGGCCGACGGCGACAACATGAAGCGCGCCCAGCTGGCGGCGGCGGAATATCGCGCGGCGCTCCACATCCTGACGCCCCGCGTGGCCGAATGGCAGCCGCCGGTCGTCGACCTATTCGGCGCTGACGGGTGATGGCATCGCCGCCTATGGGACCAGATCATCGATCACCAGCGCCGGCTCACGGCGACCGGCGCGTTCGCGGCGCGGCGGCGCGAGCAGCAGGTCAAGTGGATGTGGGCGCTCTTGGAGGACCGCCTGCGCGGGCGGCTTGCGTCCGACCCCAAGCTCAAGGCCCGGCTGCCGCAACTGGAGCGCGCGGTTGCCGAAGGCGTGCTGTCGCCGGCGCTTGCGGTCGACGATATTGTCGAGACTCTGGGATTGTGATGACGCTTTCGTTGTAGCCCGGATGAGCCGAGCGACACGCGGGGCGAAGGTCGAGATAGTCAAACTCCGGATGTCGCTCCGCTCATCCGGGCTACTTGCTACTTGCTACTTGCTAAAGCGGATCAGCTCACTCGATCCGAGCTTCCGCCGGGATTTGGCCACCGCCGCCTTCAACCGCCTCGATCGAAGTGTCCACCGCCACGCCGTCAATCAAGAAAACTTCGCGATTTGGATCGGCCTTTACCGCCTTGGCGGACATGTCGGCGACGATGGCGTGATAAGCCTCCTTCAGCTTCATCTCGTCCGTCTGGTCGGCAAGCCCCTGATAGTGCTGGGCCCGGATGGTGAAATAGCTGACTTCGTTCATCATAGCCTCCTCGAACGAAAGGTTGCGCGCCGGAATCGCGCGCTTAAGTCAACAACTACCCCCAGCCAATCGAGTATCGTATTTCCAGCTTAATCCTCCGCTGCGTAAATGATCGGTTAAACCGATCGCCGAGTTTGCCACGTGAAAATTCAACCCCAATGGGGGCAGCGATGGCGGATCCGACAAACGGGTTGTACTTGAGGCTGGCAGCCGCACAGGAGCGAAACCATGGGCAACTCCGAATGGCACCCGCTCCGGGACTTCGATCGCGCCCGCCTGGGTGCGGCCCGCATTCTGGCCCACGTCGCTGCACAATGGCTGGCGCGGGCGGCTTTCGCGTATGTTCCGGCCCAACCGGACGACCGCCATTCCAATCTTGGCTGGGATGATGGCTTCGGCGGGTTCGTCACCCACCCGTTCCCGGATGGCGGACGGCTCGGATTGAACGTGGCCGACCTGGCGCTCGCGGTTCTCGACGGCGCTAACGCCACGCTTCCGCTTGATGGCTGCGTCGACGCGCAGGTGCGGGCGTGGCTTGGCCGGCAAATGGCGGCGCGAGGCTTTGAGCCCAACGCCCTGGACACCCCGCTGCCCTACGAGGCGCCCGCCCTCCCGAGCGGCTCCGCCTATGCGGTCGCCGACCTTGGCCCCTCCCTGCGCGCGCTCGCCGCCTGGCAATCGAACGCCGGCGCGGCGATCGGCGCGCAGCGAGGACATCATCGCGGGCGGCCGCGATGCACCGCCGGTGCGCTGCTGGCCGCATCATTTCGATTTCGACACGTTGGTGACGCTCGCACCCGGCCGCACCACCGGCGTCGGGTTCACGCCCGGCGACCACTTTTACGACGAGCCCTATTTCTACGTCAGTCTCCATCCGGCCCCCGCCATCGCCGCGCTGCCGCCGCTGCCGGCGATCGGCCATTGGCATGCCGACCGATTCACGGCCGCTGTCGCGACCGCGAGCCGGATCGTCGCGGCTCAGGACCAAAAGCGCGAAGTCGCGGCCTTCCTTCACGACGCCGTCACGATCGCCATCAAGGCCCTCGGCTGACCGCTTCCGCCCGCAAGCAATTCTTGCTATCGCGAACCATGCGCAACATCGGCCGCAACATCCGCATCGCCGTGCTGACCGTGTTCGTGCTGCCGGTGGCGATCAAGGCCGTGCTGTGGTCGTTCGAGCCGCCGCGGCGCTGGCAGGACGGACGCTGGTCGAGCGCCGGCATCCTGCCGCCGGCCGCGAGCGATTCCGAGCCGCGCGTTGTGGTGTTCGCCGCGCGCACCGGCGGCTGGCGCAGCATCTTCGCGGTCCATACCTGGATCGTGGTCAAACCCGCCAACGCCGACGAGTACACGCGTTACGAGGTGACGGGGTTCGGCGAACCGATCCGGGTCAACCGCCTCGCGCCCGACGCGTTCTGGATCAGCTACCGGCCCGACACCGTCGCGGATATTCGCGGCCCGCTGGCCGGCGCGGCGATTCCCAAGATCGAGGCCGCGATCCGGGATTATCCGTTTACGGAGTACGGCTCGTACCGCATGTGGCCCGGCCCCAACAGCAATACCTTCATCGCGACCGTGTTGCGCGCCGTCCCCGAGCTTGCGGTGGCAATGCCGCCGGAGGCGATCGGCAAGGATTTCCGCGCCGACGGCACGCTGGCGGGCCTCACCGAAAGCGGAACCGGCGTCGAGCTCAGCCTGTGGGGGCTGTTCGGCTTCAAGATCGGCAAAGTCGAGGGCATCGAGCTCAACCTGCTCACCCTGGTCGCCGGCCTCGACGCGCTGCACCCCGCCGTGAAGCTCCCCGCCTTCGGGCGGATCGGCCTCGACCGGCTCACGGAACAGGCGGCGATTGCTGGGTCGGGAGGGGCGAAGGCCGCGAGAGACTTGACGCCCTGACGATAATAGTCCTATTATAGGATTTTTCTTTGATCGGCCGGCGCGGACGCTGATCCGGTCTTCCGGACCTCGAAATCCCCGTGACATATCTCCAGACCGGACGAAAAACGCCGCGGCCGTGACTGGCGTCCGTCCCGGCGGAAGCGAATCCGCAGCGGCCGTGCTTGAGCCTACGACAATTTTACCGTCTGTCATTTGGCGGAACCAAGCCAACCGGGGACGAGCCGCGGGAGTTTGGCGAAACAAAGCCACCGAGGGCGGCGTCACGTATTTTGGCAAAACAAAGCCACCGCGAGAAAGCAAACTGAATCAAACGATTACGGGAAACGCGGCACGCGCCCGGTCCCAACCACGGTCATGCGGGGGCCTTGTTGGCGCTCGCTACGCCGCTTATGATTTTGCCCGGTCCCAGTCGGAGATAAGCCTTATGGTCGGCACCGTGCGCCAGCATGCCCCGATCCTTTCGGTTGCCTCGTTCCGCACATGGCTCGCGTCGCGGCCGGACGAGGAGCATTGGGAATTGATCGAGGGCGTGCCGATGATGATGACGCCGCCGAACCGTCGCCATCAGCGGATCGCGAGCAATCTTGAGGCGCTGCTGAACGCCGCGCTCCGGCATCACAACCCGCTGCTTGCCGCCTATCACGATATCGGGGTGAATGTCGTCTCAGCGGTGCCTTACGACCCGGAACCCGATGTGGCCGTGATCCGGGAGGACGAAAATCCGGACCCGCGCTATGTGGAGCGGTTTTATCTCGTGGCCGAAGTGCTGTCCGAGAGCGACAAGGGCGTGATCGAGAGCAAGCGCGACATCTACCGCGCCCATCCGTCCTGCACGTGCATTCTGCTGGTCCGTCAGGATCGCATGGAGATTGTCATGGACCGCCGCACCGATGATGGCTGGCGCTCACAAACCCTGAACGGGGCTGACGAACTCGCGTTGCCGGACTTCGGCCTGGTCTGCCCGGTCAGTGACGTTTATCGGGATACGCCGCTAGGCTGAGGCCACATGCGCCGATCGCAAGATGTGACGGTGTTAGCCCAGGGCGGCGCCGCGGAAACATGTGCTTCGCTCACTTCACGAAGTGATAGATGCCATTGAGCCCGATAACGCCGACCACAATGAGATAAAAAGCGACGATGTAGTTCAGCAAACGCGGAACCAGAAGAATCAGGATTCCGGCGATAAGAGCAACGATCGGTGAGATGTGGGCAACTGTCAAATGCATGACAACCTCCGCATAAGATGAGCCTCTTGCAGAGGCCGAATCAAACTGAGCGCCACCTTACCAGTTCTGCCGTCACGGCTGACCCTGTAAATATTCCGCGCCGTTTATTATCGGACAAACGATCGCCTCAAAGATTGCGAAAGCGAGTGCCCTGATTTGCGATCGCCGACCCGCGAGGGGCGCTGTTGTCCCACTGATGCCATGGAGCCAGCTGACGGCACACAACCGCGACGGCCGCCGTCACGAACAGCCCACAATCGCATGACATGATGAACCGCAATCGTGAGGCGAATGCGATCCAGGAGGGCCAAATGCTCCGAAGCCTTTTGTTTGGAACGTCAGTCGCACTTGTCACCGCCGCGGCAACCGGGATCGGCAGCCCCGCCGACGCCATGACACCCGCAAGCCTCAATCCCGCGATGCAGAGCGTCAACGCAACGGACTTGATCTCGTGCCGGCTGCGCGGTCGGCTACTCCGAGGCCAACATTATTGCGCGCACGTCGCCGCACCCATCGCGCCCGACGCCCCGACGGAGGCCTTCGACCATACGCGCCATCGCTATCTGAGCCGCTGGTAAGCTTGCGACCTTCCTCGACGATGACGCGGCGTCTGTGGGCGAATTGGTTCGAAAAAACTTGTCGTTGCTGTAATAGTCCTATTATAGGATTTTTGACCCTCTGCTCGGACTTCGAGTTCGCCGCGATGGGCTCCCGGATACGGAATATCCATCGACGCGACGATAGCGGGGCGCACCAAGCGGAAGCTGTTCCGGCGCGGCCGTCACGCCCGACCTCGACATCACGCTATCCATCATTTCGGCAAAGCAAAGCCACCGAGGAGCCGCCGGGCTTTTGGCGATACAAAGCCACCGAGATGTCCCACTCGATTTTGGCGGAACAAAGCCACCGTGAGAAAACAAATTGAATCAATCGCTTATTGGATACACACCCACTTCACAGCAGCCCCGAGGGCGGTGGGGCGAAGCTCGTCGATCCCCGGTCACGCCGCTTATGGTTCAACTTGCGTTTCCGGAGTTCGGCTTGGTCTGCCCGCTCCGGGACTCCTAAGGCGATACGCCGTTGGGCTGAACACCAAGGAGCGAGGGGAAAGCCATGGCGTGGTGGGGACGATTCTGCTGATGTGGCGGTGGCAATTCGCGTCTTTTCTCAGCGCGTATCCGGCCCGGCTGGCACGACATTATGGATACGCTTCACCACAATTCTGAGCCGGCGACGGGCGCCGATGCTGTGCCGGTCGCCGTTTCGATCGCCATCTCGATCGCTATCTTGGCGAAGGCGCCCGTGCCAGGCATCGCCAAGACCCGCCTCGCGCCGGCGCCGGGCGCCGACGGCGCGGTCAGCCTCGAGGCCCGCTCCATCGAGCGCACCGTGGAAACCGCCAGGGCCGCCGGCGTCGGGCCGGTCACGTTATGGATCGCCCCTGACCACCACCAGCCGGCCGTCAAGACCATCGCGGCGCTGCTCGGCGTTGCGCTTGCCGAGCAGCCCGACGGCGATATCGGCGACCGCATGCTGGCGGCAGTCGCGGCCGCGCCGGGTCCCGCGATCGTCATCGGTACCGATTGTCCGGCGCTGGCGCCCGCCCACCTGCGCGAGGCCGCGAGGCTGCTGCGCGACGGCGTCGACGTGGTGATCGTTCCGATGGAGGATGACGGCGGCTACGGGCTGATCGGCATGCGGTGGCCGCGGCGCGCCCTGTTCGCCGGTATGACCTGGAGCACGGACTCGGTGATGGCGCAGACAAGGCGCCGGCTCACCCGGCTCGGCCTCGCCTGGCGGGAGCCGGCGCGGCTTTCGAACATCGACGTGCCGGCCGATTGCGAGCGGCTGGCGCGCGAAGGCCTCGCCAGCCTGATGCAGTAAATCCCCGCGGTCCGCCGCGGCACGGGCTTATTGATATCTGATGCCGATGCGATCGGGCCGCCGCCACGCGATGGCGCAGGTACGCATGTGCCCTTCCGCCATCAGTTTGAATTCCGCCGGCACGAACATGTCCTTTTCCACCACCACGCAGGCGCCGCGCTCGGAAATATTGCGCAGCGTGCAGGTGTAGACCGAGCCGAGGCGGTTGAACACGATGCTCGCGGTCTTGTACCTGGGGTGACGGATGCTGGTGCGGCGCTCTTGCATGGGATACTCCCGTGACGCATTCCCATCGACTTCTGCGGCTCGATCCACCATAGCGGCTGCGCGCCGCAGCGCCAGCCGGCGGCCGGCCGCGGTCGGCCCATTTTGTCGTTTACGATGAACGCGCGAGCCGAAATAACCTTAATTCGGCGCATCGCCCGGTCCGAAAGGCAGCGCCTTTTCAGGATGCTTCAATCCCGCATGGTCATGCCAGGCCACAGCGTGGGGCCGGAGCGCAAATACTGGTTGGGCCGCTTGACCTCGGCGCCGAGTGCCCGGGCGGCGTGCCAGCCCCAGTGCGGATCGTCGAGCACCGCGCGGGCGAACGCCACCATGTCGGCCTTGCCGTCGGCGATGACCGCCTCGGCCTGCTTTGGCGTCACGATCAGGCCGACCGTGCGCGTAGCGATGCCGGTGTCGCGGCGAACCTGGTCGGCGACCGGGACGTTGTAGCCTGGAGCCGTCGGATTGCGGGCGTCCGCCGAAATGCCGCCCGAGGAAATGTCTACGTAATCGAAGCCGGCATCCTTGAGGGTCTTGGCGCAGAACACCGCATCCGTCGCGGTGAGGCCGCCCTCGAGCCAGTCGCTCCCGGTGATGCGGGCGCCGAGCGCGATCTCGCGCGGCACCGCCTGACGCACCGCCTCGGCGATCTCGCGGGGAAACCGCATGCGGTTTTCCGCCGTACCGCCGTAGCGGTCAGTGCGCCGGTTCGATAGCGGCGAGATGAAGCTGTGGGCGAGATAGCCATGGGCCATGTGCAACTCGATGGCGTCGAAGCCGATCCGCACGGCGCGCTGCGCCGCCGTGACGAAGTCCTCGCGCACCCAATTCATGTCGTCCGCCGTCATTTCGCGCGGCACATGCCAGCCCGGCCCGTACGGCACCGCCGACGGCGCGATCGTCTCCCACGGGTCTTCGTGGGCCTTCAAAGGGCCGCCGCCCTGCCAGGGCCGCTGCGAAGATGCCTTGCGGCCTGCGTGGGCAAGCTGGACGCCGAGCTTCGCGGTGCCGGTGCGCCGGCAGAAGTCGATGACGCGCTTGAGCGCCGCCTCGCATTCGTCGGAATAGAGCCCCATGCACCCATGGGTGATGCGGCCGTGGCGCTCCACATGGGTGGCTTCGACAATCACGAGGCTCGCGCCGGAGCCGGACAGCATGCCGAGATGGGCGATGTGCCAGTCGGTGGCGCAGCCGTCGAGCGCGCTGTACTGGCACATCGGCGCGACGACGATGCGATTGTCCAATTCGATGCCGGCAAGCTTGATCGCAGAAAACAAGGCGCTGGACATGGGATAAACCCTATCGAGGGAGGAGGACGCCCGGATGATATCGTGGATCGGGACGGCGGCTACAAGCCGGCAGTAAGGGGCAGGCCGCGATTGAATTCGGCCGACCCGGATTGCAGCAATTGTCCGCCGCCGCGAACGGACGACCAGCGATAACAATGGCTTCGCCAATGGAACCGCGCGCGGCCCTTGGCGCTTGTTTGGATGGCGATGAGCAATTTGCCGTTGCGGGCGTCAGCCCCATCGACACGCGCGCGTTTCTTTTGGGTGACGTATTTCGGTGATGTAGATCAAGCGCTCGGCCATGATGGCTCAGCCGAAGTCAGGAGACCGGATATGAGGATTTCTGCCAAACTTGTATCCGCGCCGTTCGGCGCGTTGGCGTTGGCATCGATGGTTGCCGTCGCGCCGGCAGCGGAGTCCCGCGGCGGCGCGCAGGTAAGCGATAACACGGCCATTCTCGGGCCGGCGATGCTGCGTCCCTGGTCCGCCGATCTCGGCTGCGGCGCTGGACAGGCGGGCCTCGCACCCTGGGGCGTCGACCGCATCGAACAGACCCTGTCGCTCACCCAAGCACAGCTTGAGAAATTCAACGACCTCAAGTCGTCGTCCCAGAAGGCGCGGCAATACCTGCAGGAGAGCTGCCCGACCACCAAACCCGTTACCCCGACCGGCCGCCTCTCCACCTTGGAGCAGCGGCTCGAGGCGATGCTCGAAGCGGTGCGGACCGTCAAGCCGGCGCTCGACGACTTCTACAGTGCCCTGAGCGACGAGCAGAAGGCGCGGCTCAATGCCCTCGAACCGATAAACGTCGCCGATCGCGGGACGCGCACTGCCGACCGTCGCGGTCGCGGCAGGCACGTCGCCCGCACCGAAGGTGATGATCGCAACATCTCCAACGCGCCCGCTGGCTCCACCGAGCACGCCGACGCCGCCCCCGACGCGACCGACCGGCCCGGGCACGGCGGACGCCATCATCACAGTCACGGCCGGCGACATTACGGGTTTCGGCTGCCGTTCATATTCCCGTTCTGATCACCGCAATTGGAATTGGGCCCGGATGTCGCTTTCGCTCATCCGGGTTACGGCATGCTGTAGCCCGGATGAGCGGGAGCGATATCCGGGTAGGCGCCTCACGTCGGCGATGCGGGTTCAGCGGCCTCAGCGGGCTCGCTGCCCGACGCTCCCCACCGCTCCAACGAAGGCAGGCCATTCCCGGCCAGCGCCGCCACCGCAGCCCACTTATCACGTAAGCCCGCGAGTTCGCGGGCGCGTGTGACGAGCTCCGCCTCGGAATAATAGTGCTTCCACCGGCCGCTATCGTAGAGGTCGGTGAGATTGGCGCGGGAGCGCTCGACCAGCGCAAGATATTTCCGCGCGACGTCCGCGGGCGGTGCGATCGGGTGAATGGGCATCGGATTGCGTTGGGTTCGCGATTGAACGCATCAAACGCAAAAGCAATCAAAAACAGCATCACAATATAGGCCAACGTAACTGATTCGCGGCCGATTGGGAAGATTGCGTCGAAATCGCGACACCATTCACAGCTTGATGCGCAAGCGCGCCGCCACCTCCCCGACCACGCCGCGCCGGAACAGCAGCACGCAGGTGACGAAAATGACGCCCTGGATGATCGTCACCCACTGCCCGAAGCTCACCAGTTCGGCCTGCATGAAGACGATGATCCCAGCGCCGACAACGGGACCGAACACGGTGCCGAGACCGCCAACCAGCGTCATCAGGACGACCTCGCCGGACATCTGCCATTCGACGTCGGTGAGCGAGGCGAGCCCGATCGCGATCGCCTTGGTGGCGCCGGCAAGGCCGGCAAGCGCGGCCGACATCACGAAGGCCGCAAGCTTGTAGCGGTCGGTCTTGTAGCCAAGCGAGATCGCACGCTGCTCGTTCTCCCGGATCGCCTTCAACACCTCGCCGAACGGCGAATTGATGATGCGGTAGATCAGGAGGAACGCGCCGAGGAACACCACGGCGACAAACGCGTAGCGCCTCAAATCGTCGTCGAGAGAGATGATCCCGAACAGATGGCCGTGCGGCACCGCCTGGATGCCATCCTCACCGCCGGTGAAGCGCGACTGGACGGCGAAGAAATACATCATCTGGGCGAGCGCCAGCGTGATCATGGCGAAATAGATGCCCTGCCGGCGGATGGCGAGGCTGCCGGCCACAAGGCCGAGCAGGCCGGCGAACACGGTCGCGGCCAGGATGGCAAGCTCGGGCGTCAGCGGCGGCAGCGCGATGACGACCCACTGCCACGACCCGAACCAATACGGCAGGCTCACCGTCCCGACCTTGGCGAGATGCGCCGCCACATACGCGGCCCAGCCAAAAAACATCGCGTGGCCGAACGACAGCAGCCCGCCATATCCGATCAGCAGATTGAACGCGCAGGCGAACAGCGCAAAACACAACGCCCGCATCAGGTCCGCCGGATAGAGGCTGAACGGCGGCAGCGGCGCCAGCACGATCGCCGCCACCATGACGGCGAAGGCGATCACAACGCCGCTCCGCCGCGCGCGTTGTTTCGCGGCGGACGCGGTTCCGGCGACGGCTCCGGCGGCGGGTCCGGCATCCATGTCAGGTGCCTCGCCCGAACAGCCCGGCCGGACGGATCAACAGCACGATCGCCATGATGACGAAGATCACCGTGTTCGACGCTTCGGGAAAGAACACCTTGGTCAGCCCCTCGATAACGCCGAGGCCGAAGCCCGTGAGGATAGCGCCGAGGATCGAGCCCATGCCGCCGATCACCACCACGGCGAACACCACGATGACGAGTTCCGAGCCCATCTGCGGACTGACGTTCTTGATCGGCGCGGCAAGCACGCCGGCGAGCGCCGCAAGTGCCACGCCGAACCCGTAGGTGAGCATGATCATGCGCGGCACGTTGATCCCGAAAGCGCGCACCAGCGTCGGGTTCTCGGTGGCGGCACGCAGATAAGCGCCGAGCCGGGTGCGCTCGATGACGAACCAGGTGCCGAAGCACACCACGACGGACACGCCGATCACCCAGGCGCGGTAATTGGGCAGAAACATGAAACCGAGATTCTGCGCGCCCTGCAGCGCGTCCGGTATCTGGTAGGGAAGCCCCGACGAGCCGAAGTTCTGGCGGAATATGCCCTCGATGATGAGGGCAAGCCCGAACGTCAACAGCAGGCCGTAGAGATGATCAAGCCGATAGAACCATTGCAGGAACAGCCGCTCGATCGCGATGCCGACGGCACCGACGATCACCGGGACAAGCACCAGTGCCCACCAGTAATCGAGGCCCAGCCCTATATGTTCGAACCTGATCGCACCTCGCACACCGGCCTCGCGCACCGCCGCAAGATCGAGGAGAGGAACGTCGATCCCGTTGAGCAGCAGGAACGCACAGAACGCGCCCATCATGTAGAGCGCGCCATGGGCAAAATTGATGATGTTCAGCATTCCGAAAATGACGGCAAGGCCGAGGCTCAAGAGCGCGTAGAACGATCCGTTGATGAGCCCGACCAAAAGCTGCCCGTAGAGCGCGGTCAGGGAGATGCCGAAGATATCCGTCATGCAAGCGCCGCCCTGCCCTCCCTCAAAGACGAGGGAGGAGATCTCACCCCTGAACCAGCGGGCAGCCGCCCTCCTTGAGAGGGCGGAAGGCTTCCGCGGCCGGGATGGTGGCGCGGGTCTTGTAAAAATCGCCGGGGTGCTTCGACTCGGCCGGTTTCTTCACCTCGAACAGATAAGCGTCGTGAAGCTTACGGCCGTCCACCCGCACGGTGCCCTGGCCGAACAGGCGATCCTCGGTCGGCATCTCCTTCATTTTGGCGACCACCGCCTTGCCGTCGCCATCGGCTTTGAGGGCCTCTACCGCTTTGAGATAATGGATTACAGACGAATAGACGCCGGCGTGAACCATGGTCGGGTACTTGCCCGGCCGCTCGGCCTGCCAGCGCTTGGTCCAGGCCCGGTTGGCGTCGTTCATGTCCCAATACCAAGTCTCCGTCAGCACCAGGCCCTGCGCGGCCGGCAATCCCAGCGCGGCGATGTCGCTTGCGAATACCAACAGGCCGGCGAGGCTCTGGCCGCCGCGGACGATGCCGAATTCCGACGCCTGCTTGATTGCGTTGATGGTGTCGCCGCCCGCATTGGCGAGGCCGATCACCTTGGCCTTCGAGGCCTGGGCCTGGAGCAAGAACGACGAGAAGTCGTTGGAATTGAGCGGCGCCCGAACGCGGCCGAGCACCTTGCCGCCATTGGCCTCCACCACCGCGGAGGTGTCGCGCTCGAGCGCGTAGCCGAAAGTGTAATCGGCGGTGAGGAAGAACCAGGTACTGCCGCCGGTCTTCACCATCGCCTTACCGGTGCCATTAGCGAGTGCCCAGGTGTCGTAGGTCCAATGGATGGTGTTGGCGTTGCATTTCGCCCCGGTAGAATCCGAGCTTGCGGCACCCGACACCAGGGCCATCTTGTTCTTGGCCCTCGCGACCTCGCTCACCGCCAGCGCGACGCCGCTATTCACCAGCTCGACGATGACATCGACCTTGTCGACATCGAACCAGGAATTGGCGAGGCCTGCGGCGATGTCTGGCTTGTTCTGATGATCGCCCGCAATGATCTCGACTTTCATGCCCTTGGCGGCGGCGTTGAAGTCCGCGACCGCGAGCTTGGCCGCCGTGACCGAGCCGGGGCCGGCGAGATCGGCGTAAAGGCCGGACAGATCGGTGAGCACGCCGATCTTGATGACGCCGTCGGTATATTGGGCATCAGCCGCTGTGATCGACGCGACGCCCATCGCAGTGCTCAACAGGAACGCCGCCACTACCGCCATGCTCCGCGTCTTTGCCATGCCAGTCCTCCCGATCGGGCCGATGGCCCCTTTCCTCGATCAATAGCACGTAAATTCAGACGCCGAGATATTGGCGCAACTTGTCCCGGTTGGCGTCGAGCTCCGGCTGGGCAAAGCCTTCGACCACGCGTCCGTGCTCCATGACGTAATAGCGGTCCGCGACCGTCGCGGCGAAGCGAAAATTCTGTTCGACCAGGATAATGGTAAATCCCTCCGCTTTGAGAGCCCGGATGGTACGGCCGATCTGCTGGATAATGACCGGCGCCAACCCCTCGGTCGGCTCGTCGAGCAGCAGCAGCCGCGCGCCGGTGCGCAGGATGCGGCCGATCGCCAGCATCTGCTGCTCGCCGCCGGACAGCTTGGTGCCCTGGCTGGCGAGGCGCTCCGGCAAGTTCGGAAACAGCTCGAAAATGCGCGCCCGCGTCAATCCGCCGGGACTGACCACCGGCGGCAGCTCCAGGTTCTCCTGGACATTGAGGCTCGCGAAGATGCCGCGCTCCTCCGGACAGATGGCGATGCCGGCGCGGGCGATCTCGTTCGAGGCCAGGCGGATCAGCTCGCGGCCCCCAAATTTGACCGAGCCGGCGCGCTTGCCGACGATCCCCATGATGGATTTGAGCGTGGTGGTCTTGCCGGCGCCGTTGCGGCCGAGCAGCGTCACCACCTCGCCGCGGTTGACCACGAAGCTCACGCCGTGAAGTACGTGCGACTCGCCGTACCATGCCTCGAGGGCTTCGACCGCGAGCAGCGGCGCGCTATCCATCGCCCACTCCCATGTAGGCCTCGCGCACTTCGGGATTGGCCGACACCGCTTCATAATTGCCTTCGGCCAGAACCCTCCCGCGGGTCAGCACGGTAATGCGGTCGCACAGCGTCGCGACCACGCTCAGATTATGCTCGACCATCAGAACGGTGCGGTTCGCCGCGACCGACTTGATGAGCGCTACGATGCGGTCGATGTCCTCGTGGCCCATGCCGGCGGTCGGCTCGTCGAGCAGCAGCATCTCGGGATCGAGCGCAAGCGTGGTGGCGAGTTCGAGCGCGCGCTTGCGCCCATACGGCAACTCGATTGCGGTTGCGGTCGCGGAGGATGCGAGGCCGACATCGGCAATGAGGGCGAGCGCGCGATCGTTGAGGCCGTCGAGCACCCGGTTCGATCGCCAGAAATCGAACGATCCGCCGCGCTTGCGCTGCAGCGCGATGCGGACGTTCTCCAACACCGTCAGATGGGGAAACACCGCCGAGATCTGAAACGAGCGCACCAGCCCGAGCTGCGCCACGTCGGCAGCAGCGACCGCCGTGATGTCGGTCCCCTTGTAGAGGATGCGCCCGCTGGTGGGCTTGAGAAACTTGGTCAGCAAGTTGAAGAAGGTGGTCTTGCCGGCGCCGTTGGGGCCGATCAGCGCGTGAATGGTGCCACGCGCCACGCACAGGTTGACGCCACGGACCGCGACGAACCCGGCGAATTCCTTGGTCAAGTCCTCGGTTTCGAGGATGTTATCCGCCATCGATGTGCTGTTCCCTGCGCCCCCGATTTTTTTATTTTGTCGGGGGCCGGCGGCGCTCCCGGCAATTTAGCGCGCCGGCTCAATCGGTATCATGCGCCCGCTGCGGTCACAATGCGAGCCGCGCCGCGATCGCGGCGCGGCTCAGTGCGGCAGATAATCGCCCTTTGAGCGCGGTAGGTTCAGCGCGGCGAATTGGCCGCGGGGAGCTGACCGTTGGGCGGCCCGCCGGGTTGCTGTGATGGCGCCCCTTGCGGTGCCGCTTGTGGCGCCCCTTGCGCCCCTGGCGCTTCGCCAAAGCCCGGATTGCGCGCCTTGCAGGCGTCGACGAGTTGCGGATCGACTTGCGGTAGCGGAAGGCTGGCGCGGCGCGGCTGGGGCGTCCCCAGCATGATGGGACGGACGCAATCGACCACGATGCCGTTGCCTTCCCGCGCTGCGCCCTGCGCAAAGCCCGCCTGCTCGCAGGCCGCCCTGATTTGCAAGCACGGCCCCTGCCCCTGAGCGAAAGCAGACTGAACCGCGCACGCGGCTCCCAGCCCAAACGCAAGCGCCGCGATGAATGTTCGAGTGGACATCGGTATCTCCTGTCTGGTCGGCACTACCTCCGTTCGTAGGAGCGTTGATGTCGCGCGTTCATGGAAAATGCGGGGCGAGATCGTGGAATCGTCCGTTTCGTGACGGGCATCACACGGCAAGCCTTGCGAGGTCACCAAGCTGGACGATCAGCCGCAACTCTTATCATCGCCGACCGTCGCGAGACGTCGCGCACAGCATTCGGCGATGAGCCACGTCGTCGCCAGGGTCAGGAGGGCGACATGCGCACTGACGATAGCCGTCAGCAAGATGACGATCGTGGCCGCGCCCAGGATCACGATCCCAAGTAACCGCGTGTTGTTGAAGATCGTGCCCATGGCGGCTGCTCCGTTGCGCTCATTAGTGGCGCGGAGAGGCGCACAAGTTCATGCGGTGGCGCTGCCGCGATCGGGGCTGCCCTCACCCTTGCCGACGATTGCCGGCCCAACCTCGCGCAACCGCTTGATCTCGGCCTCCAACGCCTCGATACGTCCGTCGCGTGCGGCGATAACGTCGGCGACGTCGTCGGCCTCGAACCGCACCGGAATGTGCTGCGGACAATTCGCGTCCCAGGCGGAAACGCTGAACAGGATCACCTGCTCGGGACGTGCCTTGTAGTTGTCGGGCATCAGCCGCGCCATCAAGGCGGCGTCGCCCTCGACGACGCGCGCCTCGCCCCAAATCTTGACCCGCTTGCGGTGCGCATAATCGATCAGGAACAGATGCGCCTTCGGATTGTCCGCAAGATTGCCTTGCGTGATGTATTGCCGGTTGCCGGCAAAGTCGGCAAACGCGATGGTGTTGTCGTCGATGACTCGGAGGAAGCCGGCCGGGCCGCCGCGATGCTGGACATAGGGTTGTCCCTCGGCGTTGACGGTGGCGAGGAAGACGCTGGTCTGCGCCTCGATGAAGTCCGCAAGTTCGTGCGTGATGTGCGTTTGCCAGCCGCCTTTATCTTCCACGCGCGCGTAGGCGGAACGCGAGCCTTTGCGGGACTGCAGCGCTTTCACGGTTGGGGTAAACGCGACGTCGCTGGAATAGGCATGGTTCGTCATCATGGTGGCCTCCTTAAAGCCCGAGGTCGCTCAGGGACGGGTGATCGTCGGGCCGCCGTCCCAGCGGCCAATGATATTTTCGTTCGCCTTCGTCGATGGGGAGATCGTTGATGCTGGCGAGGCGCAGGCGCATCAGGCCGTGCTCGTCGAATTCCCAGTTCTCGTTGCCGTAGCTGCGGAACCAGTTTCCGCTGTCGTCGCGCCACTCATAGGCAAAGCGCACGGCGATACGGTCCGCGTGGAAGGCCCAGACTTCCTTGATCAGCCGGTAGTCCAGTTCACGCTGCCATTTGCGCGTCAGGAACGCCTCGATGGCGGCTCGGCCCTGCAGGAACTCGGAGCGATTGCGCCAGCGGCTGTCGGTCGTATAGGCAAGCGCAACGCGTGCCGGGTCGCGGGTGTTCCAGGCGTCTTCTGCCATGCGGGCCTTTTGGGCGGCTGTGACGGCGGTAAAGGGTGGTAGCGGGGGGCGGCTCATGGGCATCTCCAACAGTTGCGATCCGATCGCCGCCGACGCCGAACGCGGCCGCCGGCGGCGTTCGCAACGGGCATACGCTACGCCGCCCTTGCGGCGGTCACGACCGGAAAATCGATATCGGTCTTGGCGACTTCGTTGATGTAGTTGGTTCAGCTATTGAGCGCGACGTGCAGCACGATCTCGATGACCTGGGCGTCATCGTAGCCGGCGAGCTTGACGGCGCGAACGTCGTCTTCGCTCACATGGCCGCGCTCGCGCACCACCTTCGCGGCAAACCGTACGGCGGCATCCGCCTTCGGATCGTTTGAGCCGTTACGATTGGCGGCGATCTCGGCATCGTCGAGCTTGGCGAGGTTCTTGCCGAGACAGCCATGGGCCGACAGGCAGTCGTCCAGCGATTGATCTCGGCGACGGCAAGCGCAATGCGCTCGCGCGTTGCTGCCGGGAGCGTTCCTTTGCCGAGGGCTCCGGACAGGCCGACATAGCCCCCCAGCGCGGCCGGGCTGTCGGAAATCAACATGTTGACGCTTTCCAAAAGCGGCCGCGAGGCAGCGGGATCGTCGCTGATCGCGGTGGGGGTCGGAATGCGGGACACCTTGGTTCTCCTCGGTTCGTCGGCCTGGATAGTCGACCACCGACAACTAAGCCCTTCCACATTTTCCTGGTATCCTGTATCTTATAGAGGCTTGCTTCCGAATTATGGAAGGCTTGATGGACCGGCTCGAATCCATGTCAACGCTGGTTGCCGCCGTCGAGGCCGGCAGCCTTTCGGCGGCGTCCCGCAAACTCGGAATGCCGCTCGCGACCGTGAGCCGCAAGGTGTCGGAGCTCGAGGCGCACCTGAAGACCCGGGTCGTCAATCGAACCAGCCGCCGTCTGACGCTCACCGATGCAGGGCGTTCCTATATCGCGGCCTGCAAACGAATCCTCGAAGACATCGGTGAGGCCGAGCGCGCCGCGGCGGGCGAATACATTGCTCCGACAGGCGACCTGATGATCACCGCACCGATCGTGTTCGGACGCGTGCACCTGTTGCCGGTCGCAATCGCGTTTCTAAAATCCTACCCGGACATCGACATTCGCGTCGCGTTGGCCGATCGCGTGGTCAACTTGCACGAGGAAGGTGTCGATCTCGCCGTGCGGATCGGCGACCTGCCCGACAGCAGCCTTGTCGCGACCCGCGTCGGGTCGATCCGGCATGTGGTGTGCGGGAGCCCGTCCTATTTCGCCGAGCGAGGGACGCCGCGAAATCCGCGCGAACTCGTCGCTCATGAATGCATCACGTTTGACGGGCTGATGTCTCCGAACACCTGGACGTTCGAAGTCGACAAGTCGACAGTTTCGATCGCGATCCATTCGCGCCTCACCGTGAACACGGCTGAAGCCGCAATCGACGCGGCGGTTGCGGCGATCGGGGTGACGCGCGTCCTGTCGTATCAGGTTGCGAGTGCGCTGCAGTCCGGCACGCTTGCGCTGGCGTTGCGAAAGTTCGAGCCGGCGCCGTGGCCGGTCAATCTCGTCTACACCGGCCAGAGACTGCTGCCGCTGAAGTTGCGTGCGTTTCTCGATTTCGCGGCGCCGCGCCTCAGGGCGCAACTCGCGCAGGCCGAACAGTAGAGGTCGGACGCGGCGCCCCGACCGGATCGAGCCGCGTTTCACGCACGTCGCGCGATGCGTGCTACTGGGAAAGACCGGCGGCGGGGCTTCCGACGATCGCGAGCAGCGCCTGGTTGGCATCGATAAGGCCGGCGCCGAATTGATCGTCGCGTCCCTTCGGACCAAGAGCGTGGGCGGTGGACATCAGGACGCGCTTTGCAGCGTCGGGCGACAGAATCCGGCTTGCCCTCGACCAGCAACGCTGCAATTCCGGACACATAGGCCGCCGCGAATGAAGTACCGGACGACACCAGATACCGTCCGTCCGGCGCCGCGACCAGGATGTCGACGCCCGGCGCCGCAACGGCCACGTGGTCGCCGCGATTTGCCATCGCGAACAGCTTGTCGTTGGCGTCGGTTGCCGTCACGGCGATCACATGGGGATCGGCGGCCGGATAGAGCGGCGGCGACTTCGGCCCCCGATTGCCGGCGGCCGCGATCAGGATACGGCCTTTGTCATAGGCGGCCTTGATGGCGCGCGCGATAGCGGGATCGGCCGGCCCGGCGAAGCTCATATTGATCACCTTGGCGTCATGGCTGACCGCCCAATCGAGCCCCTTGATGATGCCGAACGTCGTGCCGTGGCCGCCGCCGAAGGCGCGCACCGCGAGGATGCGAACATCGGGTGCGGCGCCGAGAAGCCGCGCGTGGGCCGCGATGGTGCCGGCGATGCCGGTGCCGTGGGCTTCCATGGCGGCCGTCTCGCCCAGCGCGTCATAAAAATCGACCACCGCGCCGGCAAGCTCCGGATTGGTACGGTCGATTTCGGTATCGATCACCGCCACGACGATGCGGCCGCCGCGTCCCGTAGCCTGCGCCTCGGCAAGATGAAGCTTGGCGAGCGCATATTGGCCGGGATCGCCGGCCGGCCGGTCGGGCGACTGGTCGGGCTTGGCGTTATCGCCGGTCTGAGCGTCGGCGGCGTCCTGTTGCATCGCATAAAGATAATTGGGCTGCGCCGAGCGCACCGATCCGTCGGCCGCCAAGGCGCGGACCACCGTCGGCACCGAGCGACGGTCGGCAATGCGCCAGCGTACCCAGGTGGAATTGGTCAAGGCGATGCGCTGGGTGTCGAGCCGCGTCAGGCGATGCCGCGCCGCGAGGGTATTGAATGCCCGATCGGAGGGCGTCCCGGCGAACTCGACGACGACCTCGTTTGTTACGTAATTCGGTTCAACAACGGGCGGCGGCACCACGTTCCCGCCGCCGCGCCGCACCACACGGTTGGTAATAACCGGTGGCGGCGGAGGCGGTGGAGGTGTGTGGGTTTCGACCGACCGCATGATGGTAACGTGCTTGCCGGTGTTGTGCGTCTCGGTGTTGCGGCTCTCGTTGTTACGGGTCTCGGTGTCACGGGTCTCGATGTTTCGCGTGCCGGTGGACCGGGTGCCGGTGGACCGGGTGCCGGTGGACCGCGTGCCGACGACGCGCGAGCCGCCGGAACAGCGCGACAAGCGCTTTCGCGTTCCGCCGCAATCGTCGGAGCTGCCGTTAACTTTGACTTTGGGAACGCTGACCCCGACGTTATTGACGGACCCGATGTTCACGCCACTCATGGACGGCATCGACGGCCGCACCGTTATGACGGGGGGTGGGGGCGCGCGGAAGAAGGCCGGTGCCACCTCAACACCGCCAGCGGACACCGCGACGACGATGATCGCCAACGCCCCAAGCGCCCGCCGCGAGGGCGGGCGGGCGGGGATCGAGGAGAACGTGCCGCCAGAAATCATGACGCAGCCTCCGTAAGGTTACGAGAACCAAACTTCACGAGGATATTATTCGGTCGGCGCGGCGAAGACCACGAGGCCGCCCGAGGCTTGCAATTCCTTCACCAGACGATCGAGATCATCCTTGGAAAGCGCTGTACCGGCGACCCGCACCTTGTACATCCCGCCGGTGCCACCGGGCCGAGGCCCATCCACGATAACGGCGCTGTGCGTGTCGAGGAAGCGGGTGATATCGCCCATGGTGGCCTGGGGCGAAAACCGCACCAGCGCGTAGGAGCCGATCTCGCCCGGCGCAGTCGGGGCCGACGCCGTCTCGAAAGTGCCGCCACCACGATCCTCCAGGACCGATCGGACGATATATCCGGCCTGCAGCAGGATGACGATTGCTGCAGCTGCCCCCGCGAAAGCGAATGCACGCGGCGACATCAGGTCGGCAAGCCAAGCGGTGAACCCGCTGGTGAGCCCGCCGGCGGCGGCAGCGCCGCGCGCGACCTTGCGCTCCTTGTCGATCGCCTTGAACAGGTTCTCCATCACCCGCGCCGAGGGCGCGCCGAGCGCTTCATTGAGGAGGATCGTCTCGGTCATCTCCTCGCGGACCAGGGCGAAGCGCCGTGCGAGCTCCTTGTCGGCAGCCAGCGCCTGCTCGATCTCGTCAGCCTCACGGCTATCCAAGGTCCCGGCCGCATGCCACGGCAGCAGCGCCTCAAGTTCACTTGCAGGCATCTTGTCATTTGACTTGGTCATGGCCAACCTCGGTCTATTCCTGCTGCTTTAAGCAGCTCTGAGAAGTCTCTTGCGCGCGTAGAACATGCGCGTCTTTACCGTTGCTTCCGGGATTCCTACGACCTCTGCCACTTCCTCAACCGATTTCTCGTGGTAGTAGACGAGGTCGATAACTTCCCGATGTTCTGGCGAAAGCATTTGCAAGCACTTCCGCAAAGCCTCGCCCTTATCCTTCTTCTGCACCGCCACTTCGGGGTCATCCGAGGTATCCTCGATTGCACCCGCCGTTTCTTCGTCCAGCTCCTGATCCGGCCTGCGCCGCATCGAGGAAAGCGCCTTGAACCGCGCGATGGCCAGGAGCCAAGTCGATACCGCGCTTCGTCCCTCGAACCTGTCAGCCTGGCGCCACACGTCCAGAAACACTTCACTGATCAGATCTTCGGCCACCGACTGGTTGCCGACGAGGCGAAGCACGAACCGGTACACACGGACCTGATGGCGTGCGAACAGCACTTGCATCGCGAGCCGGTCGCCTTGGGCGATCCTGCCGATAAGAACTTCGTCTGAGGCTGAAAGGCTCGCGCTCAACGATCGGCTCGTAAGGTTTGTCGTGGTGAAACCGCGATAGGTTCAACGGGCTGTGAAAAGTCACACGGATAAAATGACCTGCCCCGGCACAAAAAATGCAAATCTGCGTCCCGCACCGACGGCTCCCCATTCCATCCCGCGGCCGAACCGGCCGCCGGCATCCCCCCGGACACCGCTAAAATGCCTTTAAACCCCTCGGTCGGCAAGACAATCCGCCGCTTATCCCGAGCCTTTACACGGCCGCGGCCAACCTTCAGGTTCGCTCAACCAACCTTAGTCTAACCGATAAATCCCCCACGATCTTGTTAAAGAGACGCACCTGAACCGACTTACCGGGCTGTGATCAAACAGCAACACCCGGCAACCAACTTGAATGGCCATGCCTCATCTTGACTACCTTAATACCTGTCCTCGGGATGGCTTCATTGCCGCGCTCGGGGATGTTTTCGAGCATTCCCCTTGGGTCGCCGAAGCGGCGTTCTTGGTTCGTCCCTTTCCCACCGTCACGGCGCTCCATGACGCCATGATGCAGGCGGTCCGCGACGCCCCACCGAGCCGGCAACGGGAATTCGTCCGCGCCCACCCGGAACTCGGCAGCAAGCTCGGCCGGGCGACCGATTTGACCGATGCCTCCAAGGAGGAACAGGGCAGTCTCGGCCTCGACCGCCTGTCCGAACAGGAGTTTGAGCACTTCACCCGTCTCAACAAGGCCTATCGGGAGCGGTTCGCCCTGCCCTTCGTGATCTGCGTGCGCCGGCATACCCGGGATTCGATCCTGCGGAATTTCGAGCGGCGGCTCGCGAACGACCCGGACATGGAATTCCAGACTGCCCTCGATGAGATCGGCCTGATAACGAGGCTGCGACTCGTCGCTTTGGTGGACGGCCCCGGCAAGCCGAGCACCGAGGGCCAGCTTTCCACCCATGTGCTCGACACCATGGATGGCAAGCCGGCAGCGGGCGTGCGATTGGAACTGTATGAGGTCGGGGCCAGTGCCCGCGCGCTCCTCACCGTCGCGACCACCAACGCGGACGGCCGGACCGACCAGCCGCTCATGTCCGCGGGCCCCTTGCGTATCGGCACCTATGAATTGCAGTTCCATGTCGGCAGCCATTTCGCCCGGCTCGCCACGGCCGACCCGCCCTATCTCGATGTGGTACCGGTCCGATTTTCCATCGCCGAGCCCGAGGGCCATTATCACGTGGCACTCCTGGTGACGCCGTGGAGCTATTCGACCTATCGAGGAAGTTGAGCACCGCAATGCAGTTCGACACCATCATCCGCGGCGGCACCGTCGCGACGGCGGCCGACACCTTCGCCTGCGACATCGGCATTCGCGGCGACAAGATCGTGGCGCTCGGCGACAACCTCGGCGACGCCGCCGAAATTGTCGATGCCAGCGGCCGGCTGGTACTGCCGGGCGGCATCGACAGCCATGTGCATCTCGACCAGGCCGCCACGCCCGGCATCGTCATGGCGGATGATTTTGAGACCGGCACAAGGGCGGCGGCGTTCGGCGGCAACACCATGGTGCTGCCCTTTGCGCTCCAGCAGAAGGGCCAATCGCTGCGGCAGGTGGTGAAGGACTATCACGCCAAGGCTGACGGCAAATGCTACGTGGACGTGTCGTTCCATCTCATCATCGCGGATGCCTCCGACCGCGTGCTCGGCCAGGAACTGCCGGCGCTGGTGAATGACGGCTATACGTCGTTCAAGGTGTTCATGACCTACGAGGGTCTCGCCCTCTCCGACCTCGAAATCCTCAACGTGATGGAGGTGGCGCGCGAGACCGGCGCGCTCGTCATGATCCATGCGGAGAACTACGATGCGATCCGCTTTCTCACCGACCGGCTTGAGCGCGCCGGCAAGACCGCGCCGCAGTATCATGCGACGTCGCGGCCGATCCCGGTGGAGCGCGAGGCGACCCACCGGGCGATCTCGCTCGCCGAGATCATCGACGTGCCGGTGATGATCGTCCATGTATCCAACCGCGAGGCCATGGAGGAAATCCGCCGCGCCCAGCAGAAAGGCCTCAAGGTCTATGGCGAGACCTGTCCGCAATATCTCGTGCTGACCGCGAAGGACCTCGAAGGCCTCAACATGGAAGGCGCCAAATACGTGTGCTCGCCGCCGCCGCGCGACGCCGCAAGCCAGCAGGCATGCTGGGAGGGCCTGCAACAGAAGGTGTTCTCCCTGTTCTCCTCGGACCACTGCCCGTTCCGCTACGACGATCCCCACGGCAAGCTGTTCGCCAAGGGCAAGACCAGTTTCCGCTGGGTCCCGAACGGCATCCCGGGCGTCGAGACGCGGCTGCCGATCCTGTTCTCCGAAGGCGTCAAGAAGGGGCGCATCAGCCTCAATGAATTCGTCGCCCTGACCGCGACCAACCACGCCAAAACTTACGGCCTCTATCCGCGCAAGGGCACCATCGCGGTCGGCAGCGACGCCGATATCGCCATCTGGGATCCGGACCGCGCGGTGACGATCGCCCAGACCCTGATGCACAACGCCACTGACTACACCCCGTACGAGGGCATCAAGGTCACCGGCTGGCCGGTCTCCACCATGGTGCGCGGCAAGTTCGTGGTGCGCGACGGCAAACTGGTGGGCGCCAAGGGCGGCGGCGCCTACGTCAGTCGCGACAAGTCGCCGCTCGCGACGCCGGCCGGCCGCGTGCCGGCGGTCTAGCAGATCGATCGCGTAGGGCGGGTTCTCCTTGACCCGCCGTTCCGAGCAAGAGTGAACAAGATGACGGGTTAAAGGGAACCCGCCCTCCGTTGAGTACCCACCGCAGGAGCATTTGCGTGAACGAGACCATCGCGGAACTCAATCCGCCGCCCCGCATCCTAATGGGGCCAGGACCGGTGGGCGTCGACCCGCGCGTGCTGCGCGCCATGTCGATGCCGATGCTCGGCCAGTTCGATCCGGCCTTCACGGCCTACATGAACGACACCATGGCGCTTTTGCGCCGGATCTATCGCACCCGCAATCGCTGGTCGCTGCTGATCGACGGAACCGCGCGCGCCGGCGTCGAAGCGATTCTGGTCTCGATCATCGCGGCGGGCGACAAGGTGCTGGTGCCGGTGTTCGGCCGCTTCGGCCATCTGCTCGCGGAAATCTCCGCGCGTTGCGGCGCCGAGGTCGTCACGATCGAACGCGAGTGGGGAACCGTGTTCACCCCGGACGAGATCGAGACCGCGATCCGCCGCCACAAGCCGCGGCTGCTCGCAATCGTCCATGGCGATACCTCGACCACCATGCTGCAGCCGCTCGCCGACATCGGGCCGCTCTGCCGGGCAAACGACGTCATTGTCTATGCCGATGCGACCGCCTCGCTCGGCGGCTCCGATGTCGCGATCGACGCCTGGCAGATCGACGCCGCGTCGGCCGGATTGCAGAAGTGCCTGTCGGGCCCGCCGGGCTCGTCGCCGATCACGTTCAACGACCGCGTCGCCGACATCATCAACACGCGCAAGCACGTCGAGGCCGGCATCCGCGCCGCCGGTATCGTCGAAGGCAACGGCCCGCGCATCGCGTCGAACTATTTCGATCTCGCCATGCTGATGGATTATTGGGGCGAGAGCCGCCTCAACCACCACACCGAGGCGACCTCGATGCTCTATGCGGCGCGCGAGGCCGTCCGCATCCTGCTCGCCGAAGGGCTTGATGCGTGCTTCGCGCGCCATCGTGTCGCGAGCGACGCACTCACCGCCGGGCTCATCGCCATGGGGCTCGACCTGTTTGGCGACCAGCGCCACAAGATGCCGAACGTGACCGGCGTCGTAATCCCTGCCGGCGTCAACGGCGAGGCCGTGCGCTCAACCATGCTCAACGATTTCGGCATCGAGATTGGCACCTCGTTCGGGCCGCTCCACGGCCGCATCTGGCGGATCGGCACCATGGGCTATGTGTGCCGCAAGGAAAACGTGCTGCATTGCCTCGCGGCACTCGAGGCCGCGCTCCGCCGCGCCGGCTTTCAGGCCCGCACCAGCGCGGGCGCCGGCGTCGACGCCGCGCTCGCGGCCTATCATGGGGAGAAGAAGTAGCGCGGGTGACGCGGCCGCATGTGAATTCACGCGGTCCGGGGCGTCAGCGCAAGTGTCGGGCGCACTCCCACCAAGTTTGATCGACTCAAACAGTCAAGGCTGGGCTTGCCCTGCATTTCGCGGCAACTTTCGCTCGCCGAAAAACCGCAATTCCCTCAGAGCGGCCGGACGCACTGACGCGAGCTTTTGCCGGAGATCCGGCGAAGAGCCAGCAGCGGAATTCGCTTATCGCAGACGTTGCGCTTTAGCCGGGCACTCTGGCCAATGTTGTCGACGACCTCGCGACCTTCCTCATGCCGTACGGGACGCACGTATGATTGGCAATGGAGAATAGATTTTCGGTGCGGAAAATCAGGCGCAAACTCATCTCAATAATCTACACTTGCACACGAGTCAGCACGGACGGCCAAAAATAGGAAACCCAACGCCCTATCGCGTCACCACGATGAAATCGGTTTCTTTCCCGGTTTCTTCGCCGAGGCCCTGATCGGAGATGAGCAGCGAGGCTCCCGCGGCCATGTAGGGCGTGATGCGCGCCAGCACGTCGGGCGGCAGGTCGATGCGGTCGAGCGCTTCGCTGGCGGATCGGCGCAGCCCGTCCGATGACGGCGCCGCCGGCCGCTCCTCGCGGGCACCGCGGGACTTCGGCCGGGCAGAAACTTCGGCATCCGACGCGCGCTCGTTCGGGATCGACACCGCCAGCCAGCGCAGGCCGGGGGCGCCATCGGTCGGGCGGCCGGCCGTGAAGACGTGGGTCCCGAACGGCACTTCCGGGCGCGCGATCGTGACCGGGGTGTCGAACATCGGCTCGAAGCCCTTGCGGACGTAGAGCTTGCCGGTCTTGCGGCTGACGAACAGCGAGATGGCGCCGGCGCGCACCCCTGCGTCCGTCGGCTTGGCGGAGGGAATCGGCACCGGCTCGTTCGCGGCGAACATCGCAAGCGTCGGACGCAAGTCGGCGGACTGCTCGCTCGGGGCAGGCGCAGGAGCGACGCGCGGCGCCGGCACGAGCGGCGGGATGGCCGCCGACCTCAAGCTTACTGGCTCGACTTTCGCCACGCCGGCCAGCGGATTGCCCGATCCGTCAATCAAAGGCTGGGCCGGGATCCGCGCGACCGCACCAGCGCCGGACGTGCTGGCGCTAACCGTGCTGGCGCTAACCGTGCTTAAGGTAGTCGTGCCGCTGCCCGGCTTGGCCGCATTCGGCGTTACCGGAGTCGACGCAACAACAGGAGCCGCCGCGGGCGCGGCAGCGCTCGGCGACGCGACAGGGGCCGGAGCCGGCGGGGCCGCGGGTTCCGGATCGGCCGGCCGCGTCGACAGCGCCACCAGGCGCGGATGATTGATCTCGTAGGGTGCCACGTCATTGCGGGTCACGACGACGCGGGCGCCGATATGGGTCATGCCCCACATCCGCAACGCGAAGGACTCCGGCATGCGGATGCAGCCGTGGGAGGCCGGATAGCCCGGCAGCACGCCGGCGTGCAGCGCCACGCCCGACCAGGTGATGCGCTGCATGTAGGGCATCGGGGCGTTGCTGTAGAGATTGGAGTGGTGATAGCGGTCCTTCTGGATGACGCTGAACACGCCCATCGGGGTCAAATGCCCCTTCATGCCGCTTGAGATCGGCGCCGACGCGATCGGGCTGCCGTTGTCATAGACGTTCACCCGCTGGCTGCCGATCGATACCGCTATGATCAGCGGCCCCGTCGGCTCCTTCGGGACCGGCTTGGCAGGAGTTTTATTGGAGGCGCTCTTGGCGTCCTTGGCGACAGGCTCTGATTTCTTGGCGACGACGGTCCGCCTGCGCTCCACCAGGGCTTGCGGCCTCAGGACCTGCGGCCTCAGAATCGGCCCGGGCTGGAAGGTTCGCGAAGGCAAATAAACGTCGTCCGGATAGGCCGCCGCCTGGTCTGGAGCGCCGGCCAGGCAAAGCCCGAGCGATGCCGCCGCGGCGGTCCATGCGAACGCGCTAGGCGAGCTCCCTACCCCATTACCATGAAAGGCTCGTGCAATTCGGTCACGCGTCACGGTCTGCCCAATCCTGTTGATTGACGATGCAAGCCCCGAAATTACCCTGGCAACGACGTAGCGCGACGCGCGCGAGCATGCAAGCCGGTAGCGGCCGCTTTTGACCAGAATACGGCTTGAATGTGGGACCCAGGCAACAGGTGTTCAACCGGTCCTACAGCCGATTTGTTCCAACTATTTGTTCTAAAATAAAAGTTAAACCGATGAGGAGGGACGCCCAAGTTAATTTGCCGACACAATTTTTATGGAGCCGCCACGACGCGCCGCGCGATCGGACCCCATTTGCGGACTTCCGCGGTCACGAACGCCGTCACTTCGGCGGGCGTCATCGGCTCCGCCACGATGGCATCCTCGGCGAGCCGGCGCTGCAGGTCGGGAACCGCCCACGCCGCGATCACCGCGCGATTGAGCTTGCGCACGATCTCGTCCGGCAGGCCGGCCGGGCCGGAGAGCGCGTACCAGGTCAGCGCCACGATGTCGTAACCCTCTTCGCGCAGCGTCGGCACCGCCGGAAACTCCGCAATCCGCGCGCTCGACGACACCGCGAGCGGGATCATGGTGCCGGCACGGACCTGCGCCACCGCCGAGCTCCACGTCATCGAGCCGATCATCACATTGCCGGCGATCAGGTCCATCATCGCCTGGGACGAACCCTTGTGCGGAATGTGCTGGACCGCGATGCCGGCCTCGCGGGCGAAATATTCGAGCAGCAGATGCCCGACGCTGCCGACGCCCGGCGACACGAAGTCGACCGGCCGCCCGCCGCGCGCCCGCGCGACCAATTCCTTGAGCGTATGCAAGCCGAGCGAGGGATGCACCACGAAGACGTTGGGCGGCCCGCCCAGATAGGCCACGTGAGTGAAGTCGCGGACCGGATCGAAGCCGGGGTTCGGACTCGCGGCCGGCGCGATCGCCAGGTAACCGATGCTCGAGGTGGTGAAGGTGTAGCCGTCCGGCTCCGCATGGGCGGCCGCCGCGACCCCGATCTGGCCGCCGGCGCCGGCGCGGTTGTCGACGATAACGGGCACATGGAGGAGCGGCGGCAGGAATTCCGCCAGCAGCCGGGCAAACGTATCGGCCGCCCCACCCGGCGTCGACGGCGCAATGACCTTGATGGGCCGCGACGGCCATTCGGCCGGGGCCGCCGGGCCCGCAAAGGTACTCGCCATCATGGCGAAGGCGATCAGCACGGCAAACGGACGCATGGATCTCCCGGAATAACGAACGCCACGCAGACTTGACGATCTTAATCGGGGAAGCAAGTACTGCGTTCGGCACTCTGTTCGGCGTCTGGGTGCCGTCGTGCCGGCGCCGACAACGGACGAGGTCGGGATGAAATCCTTCGTGGTCGGACGGGTCGGCGAACTCGCGGAGGGCGAGCGCAAGGTGATATCCTGCGACGGCACCGAGATCGGCGTCTTCATGGTCGATGGCGAACTCATCGCCTGGTATAATCAGTGCGCCCATCGGGGCGGCCCGGTCTGCCAGGGCCGCATCTATCACCGCGTCTGCGAGCCGGTGGACCAGGAAGGCAAGACCAGGATGCTGCAGCACGATCCCGATCGGAAGAACCTCGTCTGCCCGTGGCACGGCTGGGAGTTCGACCTCAAGACCGGCCACCACCCGGCCGGCAAGCGCTTCGCGCTGCGCAAAGCCAAGCTCGAGATCACCGACGGGCAAATCTATGTTGTCGTCTAACCCTCCTCTATCCGGACCCGCCGACCCGGCGCTGCCGAACGATCCTTACGGCTGGATCGACCGCTTCGCCGCCGACCTGCACGGAGCGGCGCGCGACCTGGTGCGCAACGGCGAGGCGGCGCGGGTATCGGACGAAGCGGTCGCCCAGATGCTGACGGCGGCGATCAGGCTTTACGTCGCGAAATCGGATGGCGAGGAGCGCACCTTCCGCCCGATCGCGCGCGAGGACACCGAGCCGCTAACGGCGACCGAGCTGTTGTCCGCCGTCTCCGAACTGCTGCGGGCGCTGCGACTCGGCCCTATGGAGCTTGCCCTGTGGTATCGCCGCCGCCCCGATGAGCCGTAGGATTGACCGGAATGCGCGGAGCGACGAGTTGAAATGTTGATCCCGGATTGCACGCGGAGGACATGATGAACGCTCTCACCGGTTCGGTGCCGCACCTGCTCAAGCCGCAGCAGGCGGACGTCTTCACCGACACCAGCGATCTCCTCGCCCACGCCAAGCGTGACTCGATCCGGCGCAAATACCGCGACTGGCTGATCTGCGACATCGACGCCCATCACGTCGAGACGGTGTCGTGGAAGGAGATCATCACCTACATCGAAGACCCGGTGGTGCGCGAACAGGCGATCCACTTCCAGAACGAGCGCATCGGCGCCCCGCCCTACGGCCTCAACGGCGATCTCGGCCTGCGCTACCAGAGCGTCGGCGGGCGCATCCCCCACCAGGACGGCCAGCGCGAGACCGTGACCGAGACCGACGTTCATCGCGACGTGACGCTGACGCGCCGCGCCATGGACGCGATGGCGATCGACTACATGGTGGTGTTCCCGACCCCGATGCTGTTCCTCGGCATGCATCCCCAGCCCGAGATGGAGGTATGGCTTGGCAACGCCTATAACCGCTGGCTCGCGGAGAAACTGCTCGCCGCCGACGACCGCATCAAGTCGCTTATCTATCTGCCGTTCAACACGCCGGAAGAAGCAGAGAAGACTGTCGAGGCATTCGACAACGTGCCCGGCGTGATCGGCTATTGCATCACCAGCACCCGCTACAAGCCGGTGCATCACAATCACTACATGCGGCTCTACCGGATGATCGAGGAGCGCAACAAGCCGCTCGCGTTCCATGCCGGATACCATTGGCAGGACCCCTCGCTCGCCACCATCAACCGCTTCCTCGGCATGCATGCGCTCGGCTTCGTGTGGTCGAACATGATCCACGCCACCAACTGGATCCTCAACGGCATCCCGGAGCGCTTCCCCAAGCTCAAGCCGATCTGGGTCGAGAGCGGGCTCGCCTGGGTGCCGTTCCTGATGCAGCGCCTCGACGACCAGTACATGATGCGCCCGTCGGAAGCCCCGCAACTGCGCCGGCTGCCGAGCGAATACATGCGCGAGCACTTCTGGTACACCACCCAGCCGATGGAGACGACCAACATCAAGGCGCTCGAAGTGACGCTGGAGATGATCAACGCCAACACGCAACTGCTGTTCGCATCCGACTGGCCGCATTTCGATTTCGACCTGCCGGGCGAAATCATCGACCTGCCGTTCCTGAACGAACAGACGAAGCGCAATATTTTGGGTCTCAACGCGGCGCGGATTTTCGGGTTCGATCCGGCGGTGCGGAAGACCGTGTAGGTGGCCCCATCGGATTTTGTGTTACGGAAAAGCCCATGAATGCGGATGTGAAACATGTGCTGTCACGGGTCGAACATTGGCGTACCGCTCGTGCGCTATCCCTACGTGGTTCACTACACGATCGTTGACAGCGATGTGATCGTACTTCGCGTTATCCACGGAGCCCGACGTGGCCGGTGGGAATAGTGCAGTCGTCCGGCATAGCAGAGTAAGGTATGCGCCGGCCACGTGGCAGATTTCCGCTTCACCGCCGCCCCTGAATTGCCCGCCCGCCCCGCTCAGAAGTCCGGCTTGGCCGCCCGCGGCACGTCTGCCTCCTTCGACTCCCTGGTGTTGCTTTCCCGGATGTTCTCGGCGCAGACTTCCTCCTCCCATTTGACGAGGGAGGGCACATAGGTGACGGTCGCGGTCCATGGCTTGGTGAAGGCCCCGTTATCCTCGACAGTAAACTGGAGCTGCAGATGCTTGCCCCGGAAGTTGCGGTCGAATGAGTTGAGCTGGACGCGGAAATTCTCCTTGGCGTCCCGCTCCAGCCCTTCCTTCGCGTCGGCGTAATCGAGCAGCCGATAGCGCTCCACCACGTGCAGCGCCTCCGTATAGGGCGTGCCGAAGTGGTCGATCATGGCGTAGGGCCGATCGGTCCTGACCCCCACCGTATCGATGACCAGCGTGTCGCCCTCGTAATGGCCGACCGAATCCCCGAACCACGACGGCGTCACGTGGGCCGGATGAGGCTGGTTCAACCTGACCTGGCGGAATTTATCGCCGGGATCGGTGTACATGAACGTGACCTTATCCGGCATCTGCACGACCTCCATGATAAAGCTCCAGAAGATAAACGGCACCGGCTCAGGCCAACACTGATTGGCCGGAGTTGGATAGACCACGCCGGCCAACGACATGTCGCCGTGCTTCTTCACCACCTCCGCCGCCCACGGCTTCAGGATCGGATTGGTGTAATCGCCGACAAGCTCGTTCCAATTGCTTCGGCCGTCACGGCGGCGAGACCGGTTCGTCACCGGGCCGGGACCCGATGCCGGCGGCTCGAAGCCGGGCAAGGATGGGTGGCGCCATACGCCGCCGAAATCCGGAATGGCGGCGGCGCTTGGGGTGCCGTTGCCTGCGGGCGTCGGCGTTTGCCCCAGGGCCATCGTCGAAGCCGCTGCCGCCAATGTCACCGCCAAAACCCAACCCCGCCGCATGATCATGCCAGCCTCCCGCCGTTCGCCCAGTCTGGACGAACGCACCGTCAACACTATCACAAAAGCCGGAACGGCGCGTGGCCAACCGCAGAGCCGGGGGCGACCTCCGGCTCCCACGCCCTCCATTCGGTCAACCCACGCCTGCTACCCGCGGCCGATGAACGAGCGCATGTGGTTGGGGAGTATCGTCGCCTCATACAGGTTCACTTCCGGCGGCAGCGCGCACATCAACACCACAACCTTCGCCACGTCTTCGCCCGCCATGATGTAATCGTCGGGCGTCGGGCCCGGACCTGCTTTGGTGCGGCCGCGGCGCGTCGAAAATGAGCTGAGCGTGGCGCCAGGATGGACGATCGATGCGACGATGCCGTGCTTGCGGCCATCCATGGTCAACTGATGCGTCATGCCCTGGATGGCAAACTTGGTTGCCGTGTAGGGCAGCGAGTCCGGACGCGGCGTCTTGGCCGAGACGCTGCCCATGTTGATGATGCGCCCGCCCTGCGGTGTCTGGTCCTTCATGATCCTGACCGCCTCGCGGCAGCACAGGAACACCGCCGTAATGTTGATGTCGAGCACCTCCTGCCAGTATGCGAGCGAGATGTCCTCGGTGTTGATGTGGGTCGCAACGCCGGCATTGTTCACCAGAATGTCCAGGCGGCCGTACGTCTTCGCGACCTTGGCGAACAGCGCCGTGACCTGGTCTTCCTGCGTCACGTCGGTCGGCACCGGCAGCGCGTCTCCGCCGCGCGACCGGATCCCCGAGGCGACCTCGTCCAGCAATTCGGCGCGCCGGGCGACCAGGACCGTCTTCGCCCCTTCACCGGCAAACGTCTCGGCAATCGCGCGGCCAATCCCATTGCTGGCGCCGGTGACGATCGCCACCCGGTCCTGTAACTGTCCGGCCATCGCCTTCGTCTCCGTCACTTCCGCGCCGGCTTGAAATATCGCAGATCCGGCGGCGCCTGATCCTTCTTGGCCGGCATCAGGAGTTCGCCGTCGCCGCTCAGGAAATAGTTTTCCTCGCCGATGACGATCTGGTTGTTGCCCTCGGTGCAGGAATTGAGGCTCCAGTCCGGACGCGGGCTCGAGCTTCGCCGAAACGTCTTGTCGACGCTCCAGGGACGCGTCAGGGCATGATCGATTGCGGTAATTTCGTCATGAAGAACGCTGGGGTCGCTCTTGTCGAGATGGATCCGCTCCTTGAAGATCGACTGGTTGTCGAAATGCAGAGGCAGCCCGGATGCGTCGTAGGCGCGAGGTCCCTTGAATGGGCCGCGTGTCTCGACGTCGAGCACATCGTAGCGCCCGTCGCCGTCCTCGTCGATCCATCGGCCGATCGAATAGCCCTCATAGGTCGGCTCCACTTCGTCGTCCTTGGGCCAGTCGCGTCCGTCGGTGAAGACCCGCCGGATGTCCATGCCGATCAAGATATAAGTGGTTTCCGGTGTGATGACATATTCCATGATCGGCAACGCCATGATGCGCGGCATGCCGCCCGGAAGACACCGGGCGCTCGGATAGTTGCCAAGTCCGCCCTTGGCCTGGTCGGCCATGCTGGCTTCCAGGACCTTTTGATACTCCGCCGTCAGCGGGGCCTGCTGCGCCGGTCCGAAAGCCTTATTCGGATCGAACTTTATGAACTGCCCGCCAAGACGAAAACCGACTGTATTCCACTGGCCCTTCCAATTGGGATATTTCGAGTCATCGGCAGCTTGCAATCCGCCCATCGTCACCATCAGCGCAACCAGTGCTAATCCCCCCGTGGAGATTCCATAAGACATGTTGATCCTCCCTGAACTGTCGGACAGCCGGCTTCATTTTTATCGGCGCGTCGTGCGCCCCGTGGCAGGCAGGATACACCGGCTTGACCGCAGGCGGAATGCCGCCGCGATCAGTCCCTTGTAGGGCGGATTGGCGTAGCGTAATCCGCCGACGCAACTTGCACCAATTCCAGTTCCGAAACATGTGCAGTTTCGGCGCGGTAGCACGCTTCCATTAGAGCCAATTTCGCTGGGCTTAAATCGGGGGGATTCCCAACTGTTTGTCAATGAGCGAGTCTGGCGGCGTTGATTCGTTTGGGAGCGGACGATGCCGAAGCCTTATTCCAGGGACTTGCGTGCCCGCGTGATCGAAGACATCGAGACCGGCGCCTCGCGGCGTGAGGCGGCCGAGCGCTATGGGATTAGTCCGAGCGTCGTAGTGATCTGGGCGCAACGCTTCGAAGAGACCGGAAGCGTCGCCGCCAAGCCAAGCGGCGGCAGCACCTCACCGCTGGAGCAGCATGCGGCATTTTTGCTCGGTCTCATCGCCGCCAAGCCGGACCTGACGCTGGACGAGATCGTCGCGGCGATGGGAAAGCGAAAAATTGCGGGCAGCCGCAGCGCGGTGTGGCGGTTCTTCGATCGGCGCAACATCAGCTTCAAAAAAAACTCTGTACGCGGCGGAGCAGAAACGCGCGGACGTGGCCCGCGCACGGGCGCGCTGGATGCGCGAGCAAGGCATGTTTGACCCGGCGCGACTGGTGTTCATCGACGAAACCTGCACGAACACCGCGATGGTGCGGCTGCGCGGCCGTGCGCCGCGTGGCGAGCGGCTCGTCGACCACGCGCCGCATGGACATTGGAAGACAATCACCTTCGTGGGCGGCCTGCGGCAGCGCGGAATGACCGCACCTTTTGTGCTCGAGGGGGCGATGGATGGGCCGATGTTTCTCGCTTACGTGAGACAATGCCTTGTCCCAACCCTCAAGCGCGGCGAGATCGTGCTCATGGACAATCTGCCGGTACACAAGGTCGCCGGCGTCGCAGAGGCGATCGAAGCAGCGGGCGGGACCCTGATTTATCTGCCGAAGTATTCGCCGGACCTCAACCCGATCGAGTTGGCCTTCAGCAAACTCAAGGCGCATCTGCGCAAGGCGGCTGAGCGCACGATCCCGCGCCTCTTGCGTCGGATCGGCCGCGTCGTTACCGATTTCAGTGCCAAAGAATGCAAGAATTTCTTTCGCCACGCAGGCTACGTTCGGACATGACCGGAATCCGCTCTAATTGGCCACGAGATGGCGGATTGCGCTGCGCTCATCCGCCCTACGCACTGTCCACCAGCCGATAAATGCCGCCGGCGGAACCCGGCGCCTTATTGACGCGACATTCGGCGCACACGTGTTGGTCAATCGGCCAAGGATCGATAGAAGATCTATTGGCCGGCGCGGCCGCTCATTCTCTCTCCTCGTGATGGCCTCCAGTTCGGCGCCGGTGGCGGCACCAAATCAGAGACGACCTGTGACTGCGTTCCCGATTTACCGGCACCTCGTGTTTCGCGCGATCGTGGCGACATGCGGTGCGTCGTGGTTGCTGGTTGGCGGCGCTCACGCCCAATCCGATTTCTACCGCGCAGCCGAGCAGGAGCTCGCCGGGCGTCCCGGGACCCTCATCCGCCAAGAACCGATGCCGGGCGCTCCCCTGCTGGCTGACGCCTATCGGGTGCTGTACAGGTCGACCGGGCTTAAGGGCGAGCCGATTGCCGTATCGGGCATTGTGATCATCCCGCCGGGTCCCGCGCCGGTCGGGGGAAGGCCGATCATCGCCTGGGCGCACCCAACCACCGGCATCGTCCCGCATTGTGCGCCGTCGCTCGCCATTTTCGCGTTCCAGCAAATGCAGGGTCTGCGGGAGATGGTCCGGCGCGGCTATATCGTTGCCGCGACCGACTATCCGGAACTCGGCACCCCGGGCCCGCATCCGTACCTGGTCGGAAACAGCGAGGGCCGCGCCGTGCTGGACTCGCTGCTGGCCGCGCGCGAGCTGGGCGGTCGCTCCGCTTCGCATCGCGTTGCGGTCTGGGGCCACTCGCAGGGCGGTCAGGCCGCGCTCTATTCCGGCATACTTGCGAAAGAGTACGCTCCCGAGCTGGACCTTGTCGGCGTTGCGGCGGCGGCACCCGCAACCGATCTCGGAACGCTTCTACGCGAGGATTTCGCGACGCCGGGCGGGAAAAACCTCCTAGCCATGACATTGTGGTCGTGGTCCCGCGTGTTTGGGGCGCCGATCGCTCGCGTCGTCGATCCCGCCGCCATGGCCACCGTCGATGCGTTGGCCAATGTCTGCCTGGAATCGGTCATCGACATGGGTCCGCGGCGGCGCGCCGCAGCGTTCCTCCAACAGCGCTTCCTTACCGTCGGCAATCTGACCGATACGCAGCCATGGCGTGGCCTGCTTGCCGATAATACCGTCGGCGCGCTGCCGACTTCCATTCCAGTCTTTCTCGCGCAGGGCTCCACCGACAACGTCGTCAGGCCGCCGGTTACGCGCGATTACATGCGGCGCTTGTGCGCGGCCGGCAGCCGCGTGCAGATGCTGACGCTGCAAGGGGTGAACCATGGATTCGTCGCGATGCGCAGCGCCTTGACGGCGATCGCGTGGATTTCCGAGCGCCTGGCCGGCAATGAGGCTCCAAACGATTGCCCGGGCGGAGACGGCGTTCGATAGTATCGACAACCGGGCAACGTATCCGAATGATCGGCGACCGGTCTCCAAGCCGACGGCCTTGTCCAAGCCGGTTCGGGGACGGCGGCCGCTTCAAACCTTCATCGTCAGCGAACCGAGCGGCACGTCCAAGGTGTAGACGAATCCGGTCGGCTTATAGGCGAGTTCGACCTTGCCATTCAACTGCTGCCCCAGCGATCCCATCATCCGGGTGCCGAAGCCGCGCCGGGTTGGCGCCGTGACGACCGGACCGCCTGTTTCGGTCCATGTCAGCCGCAGCCGCTGCGTTTCGCTATCGATCGTCCACGCGATCGCGACGCGCCCGGCAGGCATCGACAGCGCGCCGAATTTCGTGGTGTTGGTGCAGAGTTCGTTGAACGTCAACGCCAGCGCGATCACGGCACCGGAGGAAATCCCGATATCCGGTCCATCGATCGAAAATCGTCCCCCACCCTTGCTGTCATAGGGCTCGGTGGCGCCGCAAACGGTATTTAGAAGACTCGCATTGGCCCAGTTCACTTGCATCAGCAAATCGTGCGCACGCCCGAGCGCTACCAGCCGGCCCTCGATGGCGTGCTGTCCGTGTTCGATGCTGGTCGCCGTGCGCAGGCTCTGGGACGCGATGGCGCTCACGGTCGCGAGCGTATTCTTGATGCGATGATGCAACTCGTCGAGAATGAGCTTCTGCAGCTTGTCCGCCGCCTCGCGTTCCTTGGCGTCGATGCCCGCCTGCGCAAGCAACGCCTTGGCGTCGATGACGGCTTGCTCCAGCAGCAGCCTGAGGCTGTCATTCTCGGCCGTCAGAAATTCCTGCGCGGCGGCGCTCGGCGGCGCCCCGGCGGGCCTCGATCGGGCGAGCGCTTCGGCCGCAAGCGGCAGCGCCGCATCCGGGACGACCTTCAGCGCTCCGGCGCCGACCATGTCCTGCAATTCGGCGATCATCTGCTTGACTTCCAGCGGCTTCCCGAAGAAGCGGCTGTCGGTCGGCTTGTCGGCATCGGACAATTGAACCCGGCCGGAGACCAGGACGATCTTGATGGACGGCCAACGGTCGTGCACCGCGTGAGCGAGCTTCAACCCGTCCATGCTGCCGGGCATCTGGATGTCGGAAAACAGGAGCGAAATGTCCGAGCGCGACTGGAGAATGGAAAGCGCTTCATCCGCGTTGACGGCCTGGACCGCCGTGAAACCGGCATCCTCGACGATGTCGACCGCGCGCATGCGCAGGACCATCTCGTCTTCGACGACGAGCACATTCGCCGAAGACCCGGTCGGATTTGATGACATGGATTGTCAGACACTTTCAATTGAAGGCGCCGACCGGATCGGTCCGCGCTACATCGCCCGGTAGTGCCTCATGGATCAAAGCCGACCCATGAGAAGCAATACGACAAGGACGATCAGGATGATACCGATAACGCCCATGCCACCGTGACCAAAGCCATATCCATAACCGCCGAAGCGGCCACTGAAGCCTCCAAGCAGAAAAATGATGAGAATGATAACGAGGATGGTGCCGAGCGACATGTCCTATTCTCCTTTGCAGTCCCTGATGGAACCGAGTTTCTTCACGGACGCTGCGGCGCTCGATCGACTTCCTGGCCGCGCTGCCGGTTGAAATCCGGTCTAGCGAATTGCGATAACCCGAATCATCCGAGCGCTGGCGGCGGGCCCTCTGAGATCGAATTGACAGGCCTGCTCGTAGTAGGGCCAGCCACGCGATGAGCACGCTGCCCCGCTTGCGAGCGCATGAAAACGGTCGCCCTTGACGGCGGCCTGATGAAGGTTGTCGGCCACCGCCGGCTGGGCCACCACCGTCTCGGCCATCGCCTGGGGTCCGGCGGGAGCAAAAAGAGCCACCGCGCCAGCTACGAGGCCAGCCATGAGAGCGGCAGAGGTAATCGATTTGGCGATAATGGATTTTGACATTTGCTCCCCAGGAAGCGCCGACCTACGCTCTGAGGTGATAACCCTTCGACAGGCTAAAAGTTCCATCGATGCGAGAGCCGGCAGCCGAAAGCAGGCAGTGGCGCGCGAGCCGGCCGCTCGGTGAACGACTGATCCTCCGGTACGCCTGCCCGGCGCAAGCCCTCCTTGCAGTACGCCTGAACGTATTCCTGCCCAGCGCGTTATCGTTCGTAACCAGGAGGAAACGATGAACGATGACCAAATGATTGGGACCATCAGGAATGCCGGGGGCAAAGCCCAAGAGGGCCTCGGCAGCGTTGTTGGCGATGCCAAGTTGCGGGCGGAGGGCATCGCAAACCAAGTTACCGGCGCCGCCCAGGAATTTTATGGCCAAACGCGCGACGCTGCCGCCAACGCGGCGGGGGCGGCGACCGACACGGCATCCTCATTCGAGCGAGTCCTGCGGAATACGATCGAGACCCAGCCCTACACCAGCGTCATCGTGGCGCTCGGCATCGGCTGGCTGCTCGGCAGAATGCACCGCCCGCTGTAGGCGGCCTGTCAGCTATCCGGAGGGTTTCGTGATCGGGTCTCCGCTAAACCAATACCTCGTCCATTGGGCGATCGGCAGCGAGTACCGCCGGCGGCGCGCGATCCCCAATGATTTGCCGCACCTGATGTTTGCCATGCTGCTGCGGCTCGATGAAACGCCGCGGCCTGATGAAAGGCCGCGGCTTGCACGCGCGGACATTTCAGATGCCCGCCCTGCAGCAACGTCGGGGCTGATCCATTTTGCCCGCTGGCTCCAGGAGGGCATCGGTAACGAAGGCATCGGAAACATCAGTTTTGTCCGAGAAGCTTTCCCATTCCCGAAGGCCCGGCTAGCGTGACACGGCGCTGGCCGATGGCCTCGCCTTCCGGTCCATCCGTGCCGGCGTCAGCGGACAGGAAATAGACGACCGAAAAATAGACAGCGTTGCATTACAGTATTTGCCCTCGACATAATAGGACTATTATGATAAGAATAGACCTATTCCAGATGAGGAGCCGTCTTTGCGCATTTGGATCCGCCACCCACGCACTTTCTTGCTGGTGTCGCCGACGAAGGACGAAATACCGTGTATTTCCCTGCTCGCGAGAAAGCATTCGCTGTTCCGGTGTCAAAATTCGCTGATCCTGGACTGAGCAGGGAATCGTGCGCAACGCTTTGGAACTGCTCTGCAAATTTGTGTCGAGGATGGCCAAAATGGTCGAAAACGGCCGAGAAATTGCAAAATTCGCTGTTATTTTCGCTGCTCGCTGGGAATTCCGGGTCGCGCGGCGCGGGTTCGCAAAGCGCGGTTGGGTATCGGATGATGCGCACCGATATCGTCGCTCGATCGGGTGCGTCGCTGCCCGAACAATCTGGAGCATTGCGATGCGCATGACGGTACCGGCGCTTGCGGCCGGCCTCCTCCTTGGGCTTCCGGCTTTCGCAATCGCGCAGGACGCAGGCCGGGTGGCGGCTGGCGAGAGCGCGTGGGACAAGGCCGGATGCCTGCAATGCCACGGCAGTAATGGCGAGGGCGGCAACGGCGGCGAATTCCCCGCCGGCCCCAGCCTGCGCAAGTCGAGGCTCGACCGGGCGGCGCTGGCGCAGACCATCAGCTGCGGCCTGCCGGGCACGCAGATGCCGGCGTGGCTCGACGGCGCTTATACGGACACCGAATGCTACGGTTTTCCCAAGGGGCCGGCTCCGGGCGGAACCGTCGTGACGCCCGTTCTCAGCGCCGACGAGGTCACGGCGCTGGTCGACTATCTCATGGCGAAAATCGTCGGGCGGTAGTGGGACGGAACGGTACCAATCCGCGTCGTCATGGCCGCGCTTGTCGCGGCGCAAGAGCGGAAAAACTCGTGGCGGCGTCGTCGCCGGGCTTGTCCCGGCGACCTCGATTAGGGGGGCACAGTGCCTCGATAATCCGGGTGGCCGGGAAAAGCCCGGCCACGACCAGGCAGGAACTCCACGGGTTTTGCTCCTCTTATTTCTTCGAGCACACCCCTCTTTTGAGACGTGGCGGCCCGCGACAAGCGGCAACAAGCGCGGGCGTGACGAGTCACAATTCTGCGGGAGATATCATCATGCCGCTACTTCGCCGCCACCCGAAGCACCTCCAGGCGTGCCACACTCTCGAACTGGTTCGTCGTCGCAAGGCCGGTGTTGGGGTCCACCATGCCCTGGCCGGCTTTATAGAAATAGCGGCTTTCGACGATGATCTCCTGGCCCTCCGCAATCTTGCGGCACCGCTCCTTGACGAAGATGCCGGCGATCGCGGTTTCGCCTTCCGCCTTCGGAAGCTCCTCGCAACTCCATCCGTCGGTGCCGAAGCGCGCCTTGAACGCGATGGCGACGCCGTAAGCGTGCGATCGCAACTCTTCCTCGGCGCGCGGGTCGGTGAAGATGCGATAGCCCTGAACCAAGCCGGCGCGGTCGACCAGGAGGGAGAGCGTCACCGGCTGGCCCAGCACCACCATGGCGTTGTTGCGGACGATGGCGTCAGGATCGCGCGCCGCGCGCGCCACGAACTCCCACTCGTCGTCGTAGCGGAACCAGATTTCGCGCAGACCCGAAGGCTCCGCGCGGCAGCGCTCGAACCGCTCGAACGCCCCGATTGCAAGCCCCGGCGGACCGCCATTGGTGCCGCACGCCGGACCAACGAACTCCTCTTCCGGCAGGTCGCCGACGGCGGTGGGGAGCTGCAAGTCCCAAATGCGTGGCGCCGGCTGCTGGCACCACCCAGGATCGGCGATCCAGCCGATGGCGATCGCGGCCACCGCCGCGATCGCCGCGCGGCGGCGCATCACAAGCCGAACACCATCAGGATGACGTTCTGCCCGAGCGCCAGGGCCTCCGGAAACGAACCCTCGTCTCGCGCCGGCCGGCCGCCGAGCACCAGGGCGATGTACTGCTTGCCGTTCACCGAATACGTCATCGGCGATCCGGCAAGCGCAGTGCCGGTCTCGAAGCTCCACAGCTCGGCCATGGTGTCCTTATCGTAGGCCGCGATCTTGCCCATGATGTCGCCCATGAAGAGCAGGCCGCCGGCGGTGCCGAGTACGCCGGAGTAGGCCGGATAGTCAGGAGTCGAGTTTCTTGACGGTGTTTCCGGTGCGCACGTCGATACCGCCGAGGAGGCCGTGGCTCACCTTGCAGTTGGGGTTGAGCACGCTACGCTCGATCGGCTCGACGGCGTTCTCCTTGGTGGAAACGCCGCAGTAGATTTCGCGGAAGCCGCCGCCAATAAGCTGCTTGGTCGGATCGGCGCCGCGCGAGTTGAAATAATTGGCTTCTCCGATCATGGCATTGAAGTAGGTGATGCCGCGCGACGGATCGTAGGTGTTCGGCATTAGGGTCGGCATGCCGTAATGCGCCGGGCGAACGTCGATCGCCTTCTTGCCGTACCGCACCGCCTTTCCGGCGTAATCCTGGACCGTCTTCGCCGCATCGTAGTCGATCGGCTTGCCGGTCTTGGGATCGAGTCCGGCGGTCCAGTTCACGGTGGTGAAAGGTTCGCCCCTGAGGAACTGGCCATTGGTGCGATCGAGCGTGTAGTAGAAACCGTTGCGGTTGGTTTGCCCGATCACCTTGCGGGTCTCGCCGCCGATGTTGACGTCGTAGAGCTGGGTGATGGCGACCGAAATCGTAGTCCCAGGATTCGTTCGGCACCGTCTGGAAGTGCCACTTCAGCTTCCCGGTATCGACGTCGAGCGCGATGATGGAGTTGGTATAGAGGTTGTCGCCGGGACGGCCCTGCGGGTCGAACATGTGCACCGGGTTCGCGGTGCCGAAATAGGCAAGGTTCGTCTCGGGATCGAACGACGGCTCGGTCCACACCCCGCCGCCGCCGGTCGGAATGGTGCGCGGGTCGGCCCAGGTCTCGGAGCCTGGCTGGCCCGGATTGGGGACGACGAGGAAGCGCCACAGCAGCTTGCCGGTGTCGGCCGTGTAGGCCGCCACATAGCCGCGGCCGTTCTCGCCGGAGTTGGCCTGCCCGATGAGGAGCATATTCTTGATGGCGAGCGGTGCCGCCGAATGGCCCTGGTTCGGCACGACATCCGGGGTCGTGGTGGCGACGTCGAAAACGACCTCGCCGGAATTCTTGTCGAGCGCGACGAGGCGCGGGTTCGGACTGTCGTTGCCGGTGTTGAAGTAAACGTTGTTGCCAAGCAGCGCGATGCTGTGGGCGCTCTTGCCGCCGTTCTGCACCTTGGCGTCGAACTTCCACACCACGGTCGGCTTTTCGTTGCGGACGTCGAACTTCCAGTACTGCTGCCACTGGTTGCCCACATACAGAAAGCCGTCCTCGACAAGCGGCGTAAAGTATTCGGTCGCCTTGTTGGGACGGTTCGGGTCGCCGAGCGAGGCCATGAACTTGACCTTGAGGTTGGCGACGTTGCCGCGGTTGATCTGGCTCAGCCCCGAGTTGTTCCAGTTCGCGTAGTTGCCCATCCGCATCAACCAGTTCTGCGGCTCGGACGACGCGTTCAACAGGCGCTGGTACGTGGTCTCGGCCGCCGAGGCCGGCAGGTTGGCGCAGGCGCCGAGCACCGCTGTCGCGAGGGCGAGTTGCGACGCCTTGGCGCGACCACGTTTCGAAAGACAGCGTGCGTAATAACGTGTCGTCATCTGCATCCTCCCGACTTGATATTTTATTGGACAATAACATCCCGCGCCGCCGCGGTCACCGCCCCGTCAGGGGTGAACGCTGTTGTCCGGCATGATGGCGCCTTCGAACTTCGTGCCGGTCTGGTTCGCGTTGAACAGTTTGGCCGCCAACAGGCGAGAGAGGTGAAAGTCCGCCCCGCTCAAGTCAGCCTCGACCAGATCGGCCTGAAAGAGATCGGACTCCCGCAACACCGCGCCCGTGAGGTTGGCGTTGCGCATGTTGGCTCGGGCAAGGATCGTGTGGTCGCCGCGGACGCCTCTCATGTCGGCCCGCAGCAAGGTGGCGGCGTGCAGATTGGTGCCATCGAGCGTCGCGCCGCGCAAGGTCGCATTCGTGAGCTTCGCCTCCCACAAATCCGCGAAGGTGAGATCGGCGCCATCAAGCTTTGCCACGATCAATCGGGCGCTTCCCATCAGCGCCCCGCTGAACTTGGCGCCGGTGAAATCGGCGCCGCTCGCTTCGGCCTGGAACAGCATCGCCTGGACGAGGTTCGCGCGCTGGAGATTGGCCGAGGTGAGGTTTGCAAGATTGAGATTGGCGTCCGACAGGTTCGCGCCGGACAGATTGGCGCCGCGCAAAACCGCGCGATGCAGCGTCGCACCCTGGAGATTGGCGCCGGACAGGTCGGCGCCGGTAAGATCGTGCCGCTTGAAGGGCGCGCCCGCGAGGTTGGCGCCAGACAACTTCGCGCCGCGCAGGATGGTCCGGGAGAACGTCGCGTCCTTCAAGTTGGCGCCGGACAGGTTGGCGCCGGTGAGATCGCGGCGGTCGAGGCTCGCGCCGCTAAGGTCGCAATCCGGGCAATCGATGGTTTGCCCGGCGAGGAACACGTCGCGATCCCGCGCTGTCCCGCCGGCGAGGGCCACGCACGCTGCCATCGACACAAAGGCCATGGCTACCAGGAGAGCAAGCGTGTTCACGCCGCCGCGCTTGCACGACATCACGATCGGCCAGCCGACGGTATTTCGGCAATTCTCATGGCCTCTTCGCGCGCCGGCGCGCTCGCCGGCTGCACGCCGGCGAATGCCAACCCCAGAGCCAGCCCCGCCAAACCGAAACGACCCGCATAATGCATCGGTCAAACTTCCATTCGGCTCAAATCAACACTTCGCGCTCCACCATCCCGGCTTCGCCGAACACCCGGAGATAGCGCGCGATCTCCTCCGGCGTCCCTGTGGCCTTGCGCGGGTTGTCGGAAAGCTTGACCGCGGGGCGGCCGTTCGCTTCGGTGACCTTGCAAACCAGCGAGATCGCCCGCAGGCCGTCGTCCGGCTGCGGCGCGCAGCCATCGAAATCGTTGGTGAGGTTGGTGCCCCAGCCGAAGCTCATGCGCACCTTGCCGGCGAAGTGCCGATAGGTCTCAACAATGGTGTCGACGTCCAGGGCATCGGAAAACACCAGCAGCTTGTCGCCCGGGTCGCGGCCCGTCGCCTTCCACCACGCGATGATCTCCTCCCCGCCCGCGACCGGCGGCGCCGAATCCGGCCGGAACCCTGACCAGTCCGCGATCCAATCGGGGGCGTCACGGAGGAACGCGGCAGTGCCGAACGTGTCGGGCAGCACGATCAGCAGATTGCCGGCATAATAGCGCTGCCAGTCGCGCAGCACTTGGTAAGGCGCCAGGCGCAACTCCGCTTCGGTGCCGGCCATGGCGGCGAGCACCATGGGCAACTCATGGCCATTGGTACCGATCGCCTCGAGATCATTGTCCATGGCGAGCAGCACGTTGCTCGACCCGATGAAAGCCTCGCCAAGCCCTTCCTTGAGCGCCTCGACGCACCAGCGCTGCCACAGGAAGCCGTGCCGCCGGCGGGTGCCGAAATCGGAAATGCGCAGGCCCGGCAGTTCGCGCAGCCGTTCCACTTTCGTCCACAGCTTGGCCTTGGCGCGGGCATAAAGCACGTCGAGGGTGAACTGGCCGTAGTGCCGCAGCGCGGCGCGAGAGCGCAGCTCGTTGATGATCGCGAGCGCCGGAATCTCCCACATGGTGGTGTGAGTCCAGGGGCCGGCGAAATGCAGCACGTATTGTCCGTCCTCGCGGCGCAACTCGTATTCGGGCAGCGAGAAATCGGCGAGCCAAGCGAGAAACTTCGCGTCGAAGATATGGGCGCGGCCGTAAAAGCTGTTGCCGGCGAGCCAGATCATCTCCTTCTTGGTGAAACGCAGCGTGCGGGCGTGATCAAGCTGCGCGCGCAACTCCGCCTCGTCGACCTCCTCGCCGACCCGCACGTGGGCGGTGCGGTTGATCAGCGAGAAGGTCACGTGCACGTCGCGATAAAGGCCCCATATCATCTGGAGCATCATCAGCTTGTAGAAATCAGTGTCGAGCAGGCTGCGCACGATCGGATCGAGCTTGAAGGTATGGTCGTAGACCCGCTTGGCTATGTCGGTCGAGACCATCGCGCAAATCCTGTTCGGGCGCCGACCGGCCCCTACGTCAGCGCCGCGAGCCCGGCGTGGGCGATCTGCTCGTCCTCGTGGGACTGGACACCCGACACGCCGATCGCGCCCACGCATTCGCCGTCATGCATGATCGGCAGTGCACCCTGGATGAACAGGCCGGCCGGAAAGGCGATGAAGGCAGGGCGTTCCTTGACGCGGTCCTCGAAGAATTTGCTGGGCCGCTTGGTAAGTGCTGATGTTCGCGCCTTGCCGACGGCGACCTCGGCGGTGGTCGCCGCTGCGCCCTCCACGCGCTCGAGGTGCCAAATGAAGCCGCCGTCGTCGAGGATCGCGACCGACACCAGCCACTTGTTCTTCTCGGCCTCGGCGAGGCAGGCTGTCATCATTTTCTTGACATCGGCGGATGTCAGGCACGGCTTGGTACGCATCGGGTATTCTCCTGGTCGACGGCGACGGTCAAAGCGCGGTCAGCGCTGCGCCAATGTTAAGGCACTCGCCCGCGAAGGGCTACCTCGCTATGCTTGCAGGACTATGAACCGCATGTCGTATTGCCGGATCGCGACGGTCGTGCTCGTGGCCGCCGTTCTGGCGTTCCCGGCCGCCGTGGCGCGGGCCGATCAGCGCGAGGACTTCCTCGCCGGCCGCGCCAAGGGATGCCCGGGCTGCGATCTTGCGGGCGCGGACTTCAAGCGGCGCGACCTCACCGGTGCCGATCTCGCCGGCGCCGACCTGCGCCGGGCGAACTTTCACGACGCGAGGCTCACCGGCGCCAAGCTCGCGGGCGCCGACCTCACCGGGGCCAATCTCAACAAGGCCAATCTCAGCCGCGCCGATCTCGTCGGCGCGAAGCTCGCCGGCGCGATGCTTTACGGCGCCATACTGGACGCCGCGCGGCTCGCGGGCGCCGACCTCACCGAAGCCCTGATGGGGACGGCCCGCTTCCTGCGCAGCGACCTTGCCAAGGCGATCCTGCGCGATGCCGACATGCGCAAGACAAGGCTCGACGACGCGGTCCTGTCCGGCGCCGACCTCACCGGCGCCGCCCTCGACCAGGCGATGCTGCGCGATGCGAAGCTGGACGGCGCCGTGATGGTGGGCACCCGCCTGATGGGGGCCGAACTGGTCGGCGCCAACCTTGCCGGCGCCGACCTGCGCGAGGCGGATGCGCTGCACGCGAATTTGCACGGGGCGGATTTGTCCGGGGCAAACCTCGCCGAAGCCAATCTGCGCCAGGCCAATCTCTACGATGCCAAGCTCGACGGCGCGATCTATCGCGCTACCATCATGCCGGACGGCACCACCGAACCGTGACGGATTGGGGCGGCGTCCACCCGGTCTTACCGGTCGAGTTGATAAATCTCGACCCGCACCAAACTCTCGAACTGCCCCTCGGTCAACTGGGTCGGCATCTGCGGATTGAACGCGCTCTGACCCGGCTTACGTAACAGGTTGACCCGCAGCACGACCCGGTGCCCTGCGCCGGCATCGCGCAGCTCGCAGGACTGCTTGACGAACAGCGAGCCGACTGCGCTTTCACCCTCAGCCGGCGGCAGCGATTTGCAGTCGCGCGCCGGCTCGATATTGAACCGCGACGCCATGATGCCGCCGAGCATATAGGCGTCCTCGCGCTTGCGCCGGTTCGCCTCGGTGATGTCGTTGCGATGGTCGGGCCGCGCGTCGGTCACCAGCCGGATGCCCTTGAGGATGCCGGCATCATCGAACAAGGCGCTCGCAATCACCGGAAACGTGACTTCATGGGTGCCGGCCCAGCGCGAGATCTCGCGGTCGTCGTCATGGGCGCGGGCGATATATTCGTTTTCGTCGTCGTACTCAAAATAGACTTCGTGCAGACCGACCGCCTCCGGCGGGCAGCGCTTGAAGTCAGCCCAGCCGGCGAGTTGCGCGCGCGGCGCACCGCCGTTCGAGCCGCATGCGAAGCCGCGGAATTCGCCCGGCGCCGGCTGCGCCGCAATCGGCGCACCGAGCTTGAGGTCCCATACGGTGTCGCGGCGCGCCATCTGGGCCGCGGCCGGCGGCGCCGTCAGGCACGCCATAGCGACAAGGAGCAGCCCAGTAAACAACGAGAACCACTGCCGACTGGAGCGGATTTCAATGGGTTTGAATTGTCGCCGCCGGGCTTGTCCCGGCGACCCCGATCGTAGGGGAGCGTAGCTTCCCGATCGAGATGGCCGGGACAAGCCTGGCCCGCGGAGTGTGAGAAGCTGAATGGAATCCGCTCTGGACAGAACCTCTGGCAAGCGCACCTCCGTAAACATCACGAAGCAATGTAACGCGGCGACCCCGTCAGGGCCAATCGCCACGCTTATTCATCACTTGGATTCGACGATCGCCAGACGATATGATCCATCGCAACGGGCGACCATTGTCGGAGAGACAGCCTTGCACGACCTGAGGAAACACGACCCGAGCAGACGAACGCGCCGTGGCGAGTGCCGCGTCATTTTGGTTATCGCAACACTCGCCGCGGTGTTCGCCGCGCCCACGCATCTCGCCGCGCAGACGCCGGATGCGAGCGACATCGCCGAAGGGGCGCGGCTGTTCCGCCAGAAGGGCAACTGCCAATCTTGCCATGGCTGGGCCGGCGATGGCCGCAAGATGGACAGCCAGATGCCGGACGGCGCCAACCTGCGCGAAACCCGCCTCGACCGCGCTGCGCTCGTCATGACCATCAAGTGCGGCCTGCCGGGAACCGGAATGCCGCCGTTCGACAAGTTCGCCTACAGCGACGGCCGCTGCTACGGCCTCAAGCTCGCCGATCTTACCAAAGCAGGCCAGCGCATGTCCGATCCGCCGGCCACGCTGCAGAACCGGGAGATCGAGTTCATTGCCGATTTCATGTTCGCCAAAGTCATCGGCAAGGGACCGATGGACCATGCGAAATGCATCGAATTCTGGGGCGAGGAGACCGACGCCTGCGACGAGTTCCCGAAGTAGCGCGGAGGGTGGTCAGCGCGCCGCCGGCATCAGGCTCACATGGGCGGCGGCGATGCGCCACCCTTGTTCGGTGCGCAGCCAGACGTGGCTTTGGCGGCCGGTCATGGTCGATCCCTCGCGCTGGAATTCGGTATTGGCGGTGGCAAGGTCGCGCCCGTAGCTGCTGATCACGGTGTTCATCAGCCGCCGCGTCAGATTCATCGGCGGCCGTCCGTTGCGGAACGCGGCAATCGCCTCGTAACCGTAGAGATTCTCGCCGATACCGAACCGAAGTGTGTTTGGACTGTTCCAGAACAGCGCGTCGAGTACCGATACGTCATTCGCCACCAAGGCGCGCTCGTAGCGTTGAAACGCCTCGGTGACCTCGGCGACCACTTCCGGGATATTGATTTCAAGCATCGGCGTCTCCTGCCGCGAGCGCGCCGGCGACGCAGCACCACCGGCGGCCCGCACTCTCCAAATTCGACGAATGTACCGGCGCTTCGCCTATTTGGCCTTGCCGATCACGCCCTCGACATACCAGTCGAAGTTCCCCATCTTGTCGCCGCCCCAGGATTTGCCGGCATTGATGCGGACGACACCGGTGTTGTCGGTGATGGGTCCGGTGAACGGATTGAAGCCGCTGCCGATCTTGCCGGCGGCGGCAGTGACCAGGTCGCGCACGCCTTGCGGCACCGCCGGACCAAACGGCGCCACCGCCATCATTCCCTCCCCGAGTCCTTCCCGCACCATGCTGCCCTTGAACGTTCCGGCCATCACGCCCTTGGCGGTCGCGGTCATGAACGGTCCCCAGGTGAAGCCGACGCCGGTGATCCAGTCCTTCGGCGCAAGCTGGCGCGCCTCGATCGATTGGAAGCCGATCGAATAGGCGTTGCGACCTTCGGCGACCTGGATGATGGTGGCGGGAGAATCCACATGCATGGTCACCACGTCAGCGCCCTGATCGATCAGCGCGTTCGCGGCCGCCGCTTCCTTGGCCTTGTCGGCCCAGCCGCCCGTCACCACCACGCGCGTCTGTGCGTTCGGGTTGACCGAGCGGGCACCCATCTCGAAGGCGTTGACGTTGCCGATCGCGTAACCAATCGGCACGCCGACCACGAAGCCGAGCGTGTTCGACTTTGTCATCTTGCCGGCCGCGACACCCATCGGATACCAGGCCGCCTGGGTGGCGCCAAAGAAGTTGCCGAAATTGGCCGCCTGCATAAAGCCGCCCGCGTGCTCGAACACGACGCCCGGGTTGGTCTTGGCGAGGTTGAAGGCGAACTGCTGATGGCCGAAGCTGGTCGCAAAGATGAGCTTGGCGCCCTGCTGGATCATGCCTTGCATGATCCGCTCCGATTCCGCCGTCTCCGGCACGTTTTCGGCCTCGATGAGCTTCAGGCCAGGGATGTTTTTCTTCATCTCCTCCAGGCCGTCTTTCATGGCCCGGTTGTAGCCGTAGTCGTTGACGCTGCCGACATAGATCGCTCCGACGATCAGGGGCGGCTTGTCCTGTGCCAGAACCGGACCGATCAACAACGCCGCAAACGCGACGCACGCGGAAATCAATGCTGCTATCCGTGCCATCATGTTCTCCTCTTCCCAAGCGGCGGCGCGGCGCGCCGGCGCGTTTCGTTTCCACAGGCGTGCTATTCCACGCCGACGAAAGTCCTGCCGAGTGCCGCCGGCGCGACCGATTGGCGGCTCCATCCCCACACCACCAAGACCAAGAGCGTGAGCCCATAGGGAATCATGGTCATAAGGAACGGCGAGACGTCGATGCCGCGCGCCTGCAGCTGGAGCTGCAGTCCTTCGGCACCGCCGAAAAGCAGCGCGCCCGCGATCGCCCACAGCGGATTCCATTTGGCGAAAATCACCAGCGCAATGGCGATGAAGCCGCGCCCCGCCGTCATCCCCTCGGCCCAAGTGAGCGTGAGCGCGATCGACAGATGCGCGCCGGCAATGCCGCCCAAAAGTCCGCCGAGCGCCAGCGCCTGGTATTGCAGCCGCTCCGGGCGACGGCCGGCAGCGAATGCCGCTGCCGGGTCCTCCCCGACCGCCCGCAAGGCGAGACCCCAACGGGTGCGGAACAGCAGCCACCAGATCAATATCGCGGTAGGTGCCGCGAGATAGACCAGGATGTCGTAACCCGACCCGTTGGCGTCACCCGACACCCGCAGCTTGGGCAGCCCGCCAATGAGCGCGCCAACGAACGGACGGCCCACGAGCGCGCTCACGCCGAAGCCGAAGAACATCAGGCTGAGGCCGGCCGCGAGCTGATTGGCTCGGCGCCCGACCACCAGGTAGCCGAAGATCAGATTGGTGGCGGCACCCGCGAGCGCGGCCGCCGCGACACCGAGATACGGGTCGCCGGTCGCCGCCGTCGCGGCAAACGCGACCGCGGCGCCGATCAGCATGATTCCTTCGACGCCCAGATTGACGATGCCGGCGCGCTCACCGAGGAGTTCACCGAGCGTCGCGTAAAGAAGCGACGTGCCCGACAGGATTGCGCTCGACAGCACACCCAGAAGCAGCGCGGTGCTCATCGCATCCCCCCGGCCGGCCGTCGCGCCAGCACGATGAACAGGATCACCGCCATCAGGATGTTGACGACCGAATACGGCAGTCCCTGGGTGATCTGGAGAATGTCGCCGATCGAGCTGATGACGGCGAACAGAAACGCCATCGCCACGATGCCGAGAGCGCGGGTGCCGGCGAGCCACGACACCAGGAAGCCGATGAACCCGTAGCCGGGAGAAAGCTCCGACACCAAGCGGCCCTGGATCGCGGACACCTCCGCCATACCGGCGAGGCCGGCGACGCCGCCGGCGATGAACATCACGACCAGCGTGTAGCCGAACACCGGGATGCCGAGGCGGCGCGCCGCTTCCGGATTGCCGCCGATCGCCCGCATCTCCAGACCCCAGCGGGTCCGCGTCATCGCGAGCGCGTAGAGCACGAGGCAGGCGAGCGCCAGGATGAGGCCGGCGTTAATGCGGGTATCGAAGAAGGTCGGCAGCCGCGCCGCGTCGGCAAAAGCCGGCGACTGCGGGTAGGACGCGCTGTCCTCGCTGCGCCACGGTCCGAAGATGAACCAGCTCACGATCAACGGCGCGATATAGTTGAGAAGCAGCGTCGAAATGGTTTCGTTGACGAGCCGCAGCGCCCGCAGCAGCCCGGCAATCAGCGCCCACGCCCCGCCGCCGATGAAGCCCAGGACGGTCAACATCGGCAGGAGGATCCATCGCCGGCTCGTCGGCAAATCCGAGTGCGCCCGCGGTCGCGAGCCACGCGCCCATGTAAAGCTGGCCTTCGCCGCCAACATTGATGAGGCCGATCCGCGTCGGCAGCGCCACCGCGACGGCCGTGAGCAGCAGCGGGATCATGCGCACCAGGAGTTCGGAGAATCCGTAGGCATTGCCGAATACGTAGACCAGCGTGTCGACATAGGCCTTCAGCGGATCCTTGCCGGCCACGGCGAGCAGCGCCGCAAACATCGCGAGCGCGACAGACCGCGACCAGCACCGGGCGCGACGCCATTGCGGCGCGTCCCGACGCGAAGCGGCAGATCGTTGCGGCGTCAAGCTGCATCGGCGGCGTCCTGGGCCCCGGCCATCGGGGGGCCGACCAGCTCGGCACGGAAATTTTCGGGCGTGAATTCGGCCGCGATGGCGCCGCAAAAGAGAACGATCAGGCGGTCGCTGAGCGGCGAACAACTCGTCGAGGTCTTCCGACATGATCAGCACGGCGGCACCGGCATCGCGGGCGGCACCGAGCAGCGCGCGCACCGTATTGGTGCTGCGCGCATCGAGGCCGCGGGTCGGATAGAGCGCGACGATCAGCTTGGGATCGTGAGCAAGTTCGCGCGCGAGCACGACCCGCTGAAGATTGCCGCCGGACAGCGTCGCGGCGCGGGCGTCGAACGGCGGGCGGGGAAATTGCAGTCGCGTAAATGTCCGCTGCATGTCGTGATCGAGCTTCTGCCAGTCGATCCCGAGGCCCGGTGCGGTAGCGTCGCGACGTGCCGAGCGCGAGATTTTCCCGCACCGTCATTCCCGGAACGCACGCGAGCGCCAGCGGATCGTCCGGTATGGAGGCAACGCCGCGCTCGCGCACTTTCGCGACCGACCACCGCGATGCATCCTCACCCCACAGCCGCTTGATACCGGTGTCGGGCGAGCGCAGGCCGAGTACGAGGTCGCCGAGCGCGCGCTGCCCATTGCCGGACACGCCGGCGACGCCGACGATTTCGCCGGCACGGATTTTCAGCGACAGATCGCGCAGCGCGGTTTCGCCTCGGCCGCCGGCGGTGCAAACCCCGTCAAGTTCGAGCGCCCAGTCGCGATCGGCGCTTGCGGCTGGGCGGCGCGGGCGATTTTCGGGGCTGACCGGTTCGCCGAACATGAGCGTCAAAAGCCGGTCTTCGCTGGCATCGCGGCGATTCACAGTGCCGACGATACGGCCCTGGCGCATCACGGCGATCCGATCCGCATGGGCAAGAACCTCGCGGAGCTTATGGGTGATCAGGACGAGGCCGTAACCCTCCGCCCGCAACTGCGCCATGGTGGCGAAGAGGCCCTCGCTTTCCTGCGGCGCAAGAACCTTGGTGGGCTCGTCCAGAATCAGGACGCGCGCGCCCGCGAGTATCTGCTTGAGGATCTCCACCTTCTGCCGGTCGCCGACCGCCAGTTGCCGGACCGGCGCCCACGGATCGACCGCGAGACGAAAGCGATCGGCGTGGCTGCGGATCCGCCGCAGGATTTCGGCGGTCGGCACCACGGCCGGGAGGTCGTTGAGAAACAACGCCACATTCTCGAGCACGCTGAGCGCGGGGATCAGGGTGAAATTCTGGAATACCATGCCGATCCCGAGGCCGCGCGCCACCTCGCGGCGACGACAGCGTCACGGGCGCGCCGCGCACGCGGATTTCCCCGGCATCGGCGCCGTAATAGCCATAGAGGATTTTCGCGAGCGTGCTCTTCCCAGCGCCGTTCTCGCCGAGCAGGGCCAGCACTTCGCCGGCGCGGACCTCGAATGACGCAACGTCGTTGGCCAGCAGCGGGCCAAATCGCTTGACGATTCCGCTGGCCGCGAGGAGCGGCGGCTCGGAGGGCGCCGTCATGCCGGGGCCGTTCGCGGGTGCGACGCACCCCGTCCAAGCGGCATGTATTTTGCTACGTAATAGTGGCTCCGGCCGTTATGCCTCGTAGGCATTGGATGAGGACGACAGGCGAGCCTGGGGTCCGTGCGGATCAGGCAAGACATTGAGTTTCCTCATTTAAGGCCGCCGCGATGTCTCGGCGGCCGAGCGACGCGACGGCGCGATCCGGCGTTGAAACGATGATGCCGAAACCGCCGTCCTCAAGGAAATGAATAGATAATATGCAAGTCATAGCCGAACGGAATTTGCGATCGGTCGACCTCAATCTGCTGGTCGTATTCGACACGCTGATGGCGGAGCGCAACGTCACCCGCGCCGCCGCGCGCAACGGGCTCAGCCAACCGGCAGTCAGCAAGGCCCTGAGCCGCCTGCGCTACCTGTTCGACGACCCGCTGTTCGTGCGTCGCGACCGCGCCATGGAGCCGACGGCCCGCGCACTCGATCTTGCCGGTCCGATCCACGATGCGCTCTCCGACATTTCACGCACCTTGTCGCTGCCCGGGGCATTCGATCCTGCGACCGTCACCGCGACGGTGAAGATCGCCTCCATCGATCTCTACCATACGAGCCTGCTGCCCTCGCTGATCCGCCGTTTGCGGCGTGACGCACCGGGCGTCGACCTCCAGGTGCGGGCCAATGACTGCTCGCGACTGCTCGAGCAGCTTGGCTCGGGCGAGATCGATCTCGCTTTCGCGCCGCTTGGCACCAGGACCAGCGAGATCGTCGCCGAGCCGCTGTGGAACGACCGGCTGGTGATGCTGGCCGGGACGCACAATCCGCTGCGCGACCCGCTGTCGATCGAGGCATTCGCGGCTGCCGGACACCTGGTCGATGCCGGCCATGTGCAAGTATCGCCGGAGGGCGTCGGCACCAGCGTGGTCGACGCCATTCTGGCGGCGCGCGGATTGCGGCGGCGGATCGTGCTGGTGCTGCCGAACTCGGCGGGCGTGCCATTCGTGGTCGCGGCGACCGATCTGATCGCCACGCTGCCAAGCCGGATCGTCAAGGGCTTGGCGAGTGTTCCCGAACGTGCGGGTGCTGACGCCGCCGCTCCCGGACGTCGAAGTGAGCCCGCACATGTTCTGGCACCGGCGCACCCACACCAACCCGCTGCAAGCGTGGCTGCGCGCCGTGATCAAGGACATCGCGGTAGAGATTTAGTGCGGAGTTCATTCAAGTGGAAACAATCGTAGGGTGCCGTTCCCGGCGGCCCGATATCAGTTCAGGGCGAACACGAACAGGTAGCTGGAATTCTCCAGATTGTCGTATTTCACCGGATGGAGGTGGCGCCCGCTGGTCTGCACCGCGAGATACTCCTTCGGGCCGATCGCGTAGACGACCGGAGCTCCCTTCAGCGGCGTACCGACATTGAACCGCCACAGCTCCTGCAGCTTCTCGTCGTCATAGGCGACCACCCAGCCATCCTGCAGCGCCGAAAACACGAGGCCGCCCGCCGTGACGGTCGCGCCGGAACGGATCTCGATATCCGTCACCGTCTTGGCCAGCACCTTGTGGGTGACGGCATCGTAAGCCGTGATCGCACCATAGTAGAGGTCGCTCGTATAGTTGCGCTTGTCGCTTCCCTTGGCGTCGAGCCCGCCGTCCGGGCCCTTGAAGCGGTACTCGGCGCCGTTCTGGCTGAAACAGCCTTCGGTGCCGACGCCGTAGGCGATTTGCTTGACCGGGTTGTAGGCGGTCGGCTGATGGGCGACGCCGCCGTGCCAAGTGGGACATGCCCGCTTCATCGGATCGCCCCGCAACGCACGCGCCTCCGGCTGGTAAGGCTGCACGTCGAGCTTCGGATCGTATTCGATCGGCTTGCCGGTCTTGGGATCGAGGCCCTTGGTCCAGTTGAGATCGTTGACGTACTGGCCGCCCTTGATGAAACTCCCGTTGGCGCGATCGAGCGTGTAATAGAAACCGTTGCGGCCGAAATGGCCGATCACCTTGCGCGCCTCGCCATTGATATTGATGTCATAGAGCATGTGGATGCCGATCTCGTCGTAGTCCCACGAGTTGTTCGGCAGATACTGGTAGTACCATACGAGCTTGCCGGTGTTGACGTCGATGGCGACGACCGAATCCGTGTAGAGGTTGTCGCCTGGCCGCGATTGCGGATCGTACATCGGCACCGGATTGCCGGTGCCCCAGATGGTGAGCTTGTTGACCGGATCATAGGAGCCGGTCTGCCACATCCCGCCGCCGCCGGTCTTCCAGGCGTTGTTCTTGTCCTTCCAAGTCTCGCTGCCGGGCTCGCCGGGCTTCGGGATCACGTACCAGCGCCACAACTCGTTGCCGGTCTTGGCATCCAGCGCCGCGAGCCAGCCCCGGGTGCCGGAATTGCCGGCGCCGTTGGCGACGATGATCTTGCCGTCGGCCGCGATCGGCGCCGCGTGGAACCGCTCCTTGCTGCCGAATTCATTGGGCTTGGCGACCTGCTTGTCCCACACGATCTCGCCGCTGTCGCGATTGATCGCGATCACGCGGCCGTCGGGGAGGTTGTTGATGACGAGGTCATCCCACAGCGCAATGCCGCGCGTTTGCGGCCGGTTGCCTTCGTGCTTGACGCCGGGGTCGGCGATCCAGACGAATTCGCCGCGATCGCCGCTGCGCACGTCGATCTTGTAGACGGTGCCCCAGCCGTCGCTCGTATACATGAAGCCGTTGTCGATCAGCGGATTGACTTCGTTCTCCGGACCGTTCTGGCCGACGTCCTGCATGCCGCGCAGCGCCATCGCCCACACCATGCGCAGGCCCTTGACGTTGTCGCGATTGATCTGGGCGAGCTTGGAATAGCGGGTCGAGCCGTAATCGCCGTTCATCATCAGCCAGTTCTGCGGCTCGTTGGCGGAATTGATGAGCCGGTCCTTGTTGACCGTCATCTTGTACTCGGCGGCGCGGGCCGGCCCGTGCGCCGACACGACGAGCGCGGCAAGCGATACGCCCAACAGCGCGGCGCGCGCGATCCTTTTACGGTTTTTGCAATGCATGGGGTCCTCCATTGAGCGGCCCTCCGTTCCCGCGCGCCAACGCGTTGTTCGTAGGGGCCTTGGACAGGCAGATTACACATCCGCCGCATCCCCGCAAAGGGATCGTCCGCGCGACCGTTCGAGACGGTTGACGCGCCGTCGCGCCGGTCCCAAGTTGCGGCCCATGCGCGCAACCCGACTGCAAGACGCAACGGTGCATAGATGGGCGTGCGAATGGGTGCGCACTTGGGCCGGCATCACGCTTGCCGCCGTGCTGCTCGCGATGCACGCCCCGGCGGCGGCGCTCGACTTTCCGACCCGCCCGATTCGAAATCGTGGTCCCGTATGCGCCGGTGATGGCCGGCGAGGTGCAAATGGTGTTCACGACCGCCCTGTCGGTCGGGGGCGGCATCGAGGGCGGCAAGCTCAGGCCGGTCGGGGTCGCGTCTCGCGAGCGCATGCGGATATTGCCCGCGGTTTCGACCTTCATCGAATCCGGCATCCCGTTCACCAACGGCGCCTGGTTCGGCCAGCTCGCACCCGCCGGCTCGCCCGAACCGATCGTGCGGCGGCTCTACGACGTGACGCGGGACGTCATGGAGCGGACGGAGGTCAAGGACCCGATCGAGAATTCCGGCGCGGAGCTGTTCCTCATGGGACCGGAGGAGTTCGGTCGGTTTATCGCCGACGCTACGCGGATGTGGAACCGGCTCCTGTCGGGCATCGCGGCGGAGCGGCAGTGACCTCCAGTGATGCATTGGCTCGAACGGTTCGATTAATACTGCGGTGTCATGCTCCGCGAAAGCGGGGCATCCAGTAGCCCCTGTGCGAGAGGTGGGCTGGATGCGCGCATCACGGTCCGGTGGTTACTGGATTGCCCGCCTGCGCGGGCAATGACACCAGTTGAATGTACCGATGGAGACAGCACAAGACAGGCCCGTTCCCGATTTGACGCACTATCGCAACCGGCTCGAATAATGCGACGCGTTGAGTTCGCCGGCGCAGGCCTTGCGGGAGAAGGTGATCAGGTGCTTGGCGATGATCCCGGTGCCGATGATCTCCTCTATCCGGCCCTCCTTCAGGCGCGGCCAGGCGTAGGACCAGAAATGCCGCCGGTAGTCGGCCACGACCCCGAGCTTCCAGCACACCTTGAAGAACATGGTCAGTCCGCGCTTGATGTTCTTGAGCGTGAGCTGCCCCGGCGGGCGCGGACGCGGCCGCCGATTCGGGTAGGTGCGGTGAATCTGGTAGTCGTAGCGACGGAACAGGCGCCGCGGGTCGTAGGCGTGGTCGAGGCAGGCGCGCCAGATCGCGATGGTCTTGTCGTAGGGCATCTTGAACACGACGTTGGATTCGAGACTGTTGTCGTCACTGATGCGGTTCTCGCGCTGCAACCGGTCCCATAGCGGCGTGCGCGGTAGCGCCTGCAGCAAGTTGATCGTCAGCATCGGGATGTTGGATTGTTCGATGAATTCGATGATCTTCGTTTCGGTGGCGGCACTGTCGGTGTCGAGGCCGACGATCATGCCGCCGATCACCTCCAGGCCGTAGGCGTTGAGCTTGTCCACCGCCTCCAGGATCGGCACCATCATGTTTTGTTCCTTGGACATGTAGCGCAACGCATCGGGCTCCGGGGTCTCGATGCCGCAGAAGATGCCGACGAAATAGGCGGCGCGCAGCGATGCCAGCACGTCCTCGTATTTCACGATGTTGAGCGTCGCCTCGAACGCGAAAGTGAGTGGAAACGAGTTGCGTTCCTGCCACGCGATCAGATGAGGCAGCAGTTCGCGCAAAGCGCGCCGGTTGGCAATGAGATTGTCGTCGACGAAATAGACCGAAGTTGAAAGCCCGCAGGCACGCAGCTTGTCGAGTTCGGCGATGATCTGCTCGGGCCGCTTGAGTCGCGGCACCCGCCCATAGAGGCCCGGAATGTCGCAGAATTCGCAGGTATAGGGACAGCCGCTGGAGAATTGGATCGACCCGATGAAATAATATTCAAAGCTCACCAGCTCATACGCCGGCATCGGGAACTGATCGAGCGGCAAACGCTCGCGGGTCTCGAGCCTGACCTGCGCGGGCGGTCGCGAGCAGTCGCGTCCCAAGATGGCGAACAGCTCGCGCGTGGCGTCCCCGATCTCCCCGACATGAAGATAGTCGAAGTCGGGATAGAGTTCCGGACTGGCCGAGACCGAGGACCACCCAGCGCGGCCGGCTTTCCGGCCGCGTGCGCGGCGTCGCAGATGTCCATGATCTTCAGGCGCTGAACATGCATGCCGCTGACGAATACCGCGTCGGCCCATGCGAAGTCCTCAGGCCGTGCCGGCGCGATGTTCTCGTCGATAAACCTGACCTGCCAGTTCGCCGGCAGCGAAGCCGCGATCACGAGCAATCCTTGCGGCGGCATGAATGCCCGCAGGCTGCCGGTGATGTCATAGGCATAATCGAACGAGCCGAGCGAGGGCTCGTAACGGGAAACACGCATAGAATGCGGCGCATCCCAAGGTCCGGCGGCTCGACCACGGGCATTTGGCGGCCCGGACGATCGATGACGGAATTGAGCACTTCGGCCATGAAACCCCTCGTAGACGTTCAGGCCCCTATTCAAGATTGGGCGGGCGCGCCGCAGAAGGCAAGTCCGTCGAAAGATTGGCCACAATTGGGGCGGATGAGGCGGGACTAGCGGGGATACTCCGCAGCAAAGCTGCCGGCCGATCACCGTCACTTTCCGCGTCATTGCGGCCTGATGTTGGCGGCCTGGGTCACTTTTCCCCAGGTTGCGACCTCGGACCTGATGCGCACGCCGAACTCCTCCGGCGTGCTGCCGACCGGATCGTTGCCGAGCGTTGCCTGCCGCTCCTTCATCTCCGGCGCTGCCAAGCTCTTGACGATCTCGCGGTTGAGCAGGGCGACGATGTCCTTCGGGGTTCCGACCGGGGCGACGAACCCCACGAAGCTGTCACCCTCAATGTCGGGGAAGCCACTTTCCTTGATGGTCGGCACTTGCGGCAGCGTCAGCGTGCGGGTCTTGCTGGTGACCGCAAGGGCGCGCAGCTTGCCATCGTTGATGAGGGGTAGCGCAACCGCCGGGGAGCCGAAGCAGATCGGCGTGTGACCGGCGACCGTGGAGGCCATCGAAGGCGCTCCGCCCGTGAACGGCACGTGAACCAGATCGGGAGCGTGCGCCAGACGGAATTGTTCACCCGCCAGATGGGAGGTCGTTCCGGTGCCGGCCGACGCGTAGCTGTATTTGCCCGGATTGGCACGGATGAGAGCCACAAGTTCGTTGAGGTTCGCGGCCGGCAAGTCCGGATTGACTACAATGACCGTTGTCGAGGTGACGGCGAGCGAGATCGGATCGAAGTCGTTGACGGGGTCGTACGGTACCCGGACGAACAGGTGCGGATTGATAACGTAGGAGCTGAACGCGGTCAGGATCGAATAGCCATCGGGAGCGGCCCGCGAGGCCTGCCCCATGCCGACATTGCCGGAGCCGCCGACGATGTTCTCGACATAGAACTGCTTGCCGAGTTGCTCGCCGACCTTCCCAGCGATGAGGCGCGCCACCACGTCGGTCACGCCGCCCGGCGCAAATGGCACGATCACGCGCACCGGACGCGTCGGATAGTTTTGCGCGAAGGCGCGCCTCGCCACGACCGGAGCCACCGCAATGGCACCCGCCAGTCCGAGGAAGCGGCGACGCGACAATTTCATCATGGGTGTTCTCCGGATGCGGCGCGAAACGTGCTGACTGGGATATCTGGCGCCGCAATGGGGTTGATCGCGTGGGATCGATCAGTGCTCAATCGGCCCTGATATTGGCGGCCTTGACGACCTTATCCCACTTCTCGGTCTCGCTGCGCATATAGGCGGCGAACTCCGCCGGCGTGCTCTGCAAGATGTCGATGCCGGCGCCGGTGAGCTTGGTCACGATCTCGGGGTCTTTGATGGCGGCGACGTAGCTTGCCTGCAACTTCGCGACGATGGCGTCAGGGGTCAAGGCCGGCGCCGCGAAGCCTTGCCACGCCCAGGCTTCGAATCCCGGATAGCCGCTCGCCGCCACGGTCGGTACGCCTGGCATGCCGGCGAATTCCGTTGCCGAGGCAACTGCGATCGCCCTGATGCCGGGCGTCGTCAGTTGCGAGCGGGCACTCGCGAAGTCGACGAACATCACCCCGATCTGGCCGGCCGCAAGATCCTGCAGCGCCGGCGCGACGCCGCGATAGGGTACATGGTTGAGCTTGATGCCGGCCGAGCTGGCGAACAGTTCCATGGCAAGGTGGAACGGGCTGCCGACCCCGGGGCTCGCGTAATCGATCGCCCCGGGCGTGCGCCGCGCGGCCTCGACCAGTTCCTTCACGGAATTGACCTTGAGCTTGTTGGTATTGACCAAAAGCACGATCGCGAAACGGCCGGTCAGGGTGATGGGCGCGAAGTCCTTTTGCGGGTCGTAGGGCAGCTTCTGGTAGAGGCTCTTGTTGGCCGCGTAAGTTGCGGTGTCGCCTAGCAGAATTGTGTAGCCGTCCGGCGGCGCATGGGCGACCGCGTCAGCCCCGATGATGGTGGCAGCGCCCGGGCGATTTTCCACGATCACCGCCTCGCCCAGAATCGGCGTCATGGCAGCGCCGACAAGGCGCGCGAAGAAATCGGTACCGCCGCCCGGCGGATAAGGCACGATCAGGCGGACCGGCCGGGTCGGATAGGCCGGTTGCGCGCGCGCCGAGGTCGCGGCCGTGATCCCGAGGGCGAAGGCGCCCACGATGAGGCGACGTCGATCTGTCCGCATGGCGATCCTCCGCGATTTCCGCGTCGAGGGGCGCGGAATTTTTCTTATTATAGCACGCGTTGCGGGAGGATCCTGATATCGCGTTCAGCCGCCCATGACCCAATTGCGCAAGCGGGCGAGCGCCGCCTTGCCGGCCTCCACGATGGTCTTTCCGAGTTCGGCGTTGGCCGCCGCGAACTTGTGATCGACTTCGATCGTCTTTTGGAAATCCGCGATCGCAAGGCCAAACTCGCCATTGCCGCGGTGCGCGAGGCCGCGGTTGAAATAGGAATATGCGAAGCTGGGATTGATTTCGATCGCCTTGTCGAAGTCCGCGATCGCCGGGCCGAATTCGCCCTTCATCCGGTATGCGAGGCCGCGATTGTAATACGCGTATGAGAACTTTTGATCATACCCGATGGCGTTGCTCGCGTCCGCAATCGCCAGATCGAACTCACCGCGATTGAAGTGAGCAACGCCGCGATTGATGTAGGCCAAGCAATGCCCCGTCTCCGACAGCAACGGCTTGGCGCTGTCCAGGGCGAGAACGTTGTCGAACTCCCTGATGGCGCGGTCATGATCGCCCTTGCGGTCGTATAGCATCGCCCGGTTGATCAGCGCGTCGGCGTCCCGGGAGCGAGTTCGATCGCGGCGCCGTAATCGGCAATCGCCGGATCGACTTCACCCTTGTGGTGATAGGCCAAGCCACGGGCGAAGTACGCCTTTTCATATTTGGGATCGATTTCGATGGCCCTGGCGGCGTCCGCGCTGGCGGGTTCGTATTCGCCCTTGGCGTCGAAGGTCAAGCTGCGAAGCGTGTAGGCGGTAACGCGGGTCTCGGCCGACGCGCCCGGCTCTTCGGCGACGCGCGTATAGCAGGCGATTTTCGCGTCCTGCTCGACGCGTTCGCATTCCTTCAAATTAGCGCCATCGGCCCGGCCGGGCGCGATGCCCGCGGCCAGGCTCGCGGCGACGGCCGCCGCGGAGATGACCCATGTGATATCCCGCTTCATGATAGTGCCCTTTGGCTCGTCGCTCGACCTGCACTCTCATCTGAGTCGCGTGGGGGCGTGCCGAGGTTCATGGCGCGGGGAACGGCAGCAGGGCACGTCGTTATTCGAGCTTGAGATTTTGCTTCGCCACAACGTCGTGCCACATCTGCACTTCCTGCACGATACGGGCCCTGAAGGTGGCGGGGTCCGAGCCCTCGACCGCGACCATGTCCTGTACGGCGAGCTTTTCCCGCAATGCCGGATCGGCAAAGACTGCCGTCACTTCCGCGGCGATGCGATCGACGATCGGCTTCGGGGTTCCGGCCGGCGCCAGCAGTCCGTACCAGCTCTCCGTTATGAACTCTGGAACCCCCGCCTCCATCAAGGTCGGCGTGTCCGACAGCAGCACAGAGCGTTGCGCGCTCGCCACCGCCAACGGGCGCACCGAGGCCGAATTGATGAGCGCGATTGCCGAGGAAACCGAGGAAAATCCGACCTGGACCTGACCAGCGACCATGTCCTGCATCTGCGGCGCGGCGCCTTTGTAGGGGACATGTAGAAGGTCGATGCCGACCTTCGACTTGAACATCTCCATGATCAGGTGGTGCGGCGACCCGACCCCGACCGAGGAGTACGGGATTTGGCCCGGACGCGGGCGCGCGTAGTCGATCAACTCCTTGACCGAGCGGTATGGCGCATTGTTGGAGGCGACCAAGACGAATTGGCCGGAGGTGGCGATCACGATGGGCGCGAAACTGCCGGGGACGTCGAACGGCAGCGGCTTGCCCAGCGACGGCAACATCGACAGCGCGACGTTCGACTCCAACAGTGTGTAGCCGTCCGGCGGCGCCTTGGCGACGACGTCGGCTCCGATGATGCCGCCACCGCCGGGACGCGGCTCGACGATGACGCTCTGGTGCCACCGTTCGGATAGCGCGTTGGCAATGATGCGCGACACCAGGTCGTTGCCGCCGCCTGGCGTGTATTGATGGACGATCCTGATCAGCCGGTTCGGATAGGTCTCCGTTTGGCCAAAGGCCGCCCCGCAAACCGGGAGCACGAAGGTGATAGTCGCCACCAGCAAAACCGCGTGCTTTCTCAAGAGGCCCTCCGGTCGTCCGTCTTGGCGCGGCAACTATATTACAGTACGCCGCAGGACACACGTCGGTTGACGCCGCGGTTGACAACCGCGCGGTCCCGACCATGATCCGCGCCCGCCGCATGCGGCCCTGAAGCAGTGGCTTTGAAAGCAGTGATGGGAATCGCGCGATGAGCATCAAGACGGTGGCGGTCCTCGGCGCAGGGCATGGCGGCTGCGCCGCCGCCGCCGACCTCGGCAAGCGCGGATTCCGGGTGCGCCTGCACGCGCGCAACGCCGAACGGCTGGCCCCGTTGCGCGAGCGTGGCGGCATCGAAGCACGCGGCGTGCAGCAAGGCCTCGTGCCGGTCGAACTCATGACCACCGATCTCGGCGAGGCGGTGCGCGGCGCCGACCTCATCATGCTGGTGGTGCCGTCGGTCGCCCACGAGCCCTACGCGCGCGGCCTCGCTCCCCTCCTCGACGGGCACCAGCCGATCTTCCTCAATCCGGGACACACCGGCGGCGGGCTGCATTTCCTCCACGAAGTGCGCCGCGCGGGCTATCGCGGGCCGGTCAAGAGCTGCGAGAGCGTGTCGCTCACCTATGTCACCCGCATGGAGGGTCCAGCGACCGTCAACATCTATAGCTATACGACGCGCCTGCGCTTCGCCGCCCTCCCCGGCCGGTTCGCCGATGAGATGTTCGCGCTGATCAAGCCGCTCTACCCCAACATCGTCCAGGCAACGAGCGTGCTTGAGACCGGGCTCAACAATCTCAATGCGGTGTTCCATCCGCCCGGCATGATCATGAACGCCGGCTGGATCGAGCGACACCACGGCGATTTCCTGTTCTATCGCGAAGGCTTCACCACGGCGGTCGGGCGCGTCACCGAAGCAGTCGACCGCGAACGCCTCGCGATCGCGCGCGCGCTCGGCGCACCGACGGCGCCGTTCCTCGACCTGTTCCATGCGGCGGGGCTCACCACCGACGCAGCGCGCGACAGCGGCAGCATCGCGCGCGCCTGCGAGGAGAGCGAACCCAACCGCACCATCAAGTCGCCCCCTTCCCTCGATCACCGTTACATCCACGAGGACGTCGGCTATGGCCTCGTACCGATGGCGGAGCTTGGGCGCCTGGCCGGGATAGCGACCCCGACCATCGACGCACTCGTGACGCTGGCCGGACTGGCCGTCGGGATCGATTACCGGTGCGACGGATTGACCTTGGAGCGGCTCGGGCTTGCCGACAAAACCCCGGCCGAACTTCCCGGCTTTGTGTGGTCGTGCTGACGAACCGGCTCTGCGCGCCTTCGGCCACGATGCCCTGATTTTGCTCCCGTGCCGCGTTACGCTTGCATTGCGGTTCTGTGCTAAGCGAAGCGCGCGGCCATGGCCGCAAAGAACCAGAAACGGGAGAGAAAATATGAATAAGACCCTGCGATTATCCATTCTTGCGTCGGCGGCATCGCTGATGCTCGCCTGGTCCGCCGGCGCGCAAGCCCAGCAAGCTGCCACGACGTTCTTCGTCACCAGCGTCGGCGAAGGCAAGGGCGCCAACCTCGGCGGTCTCGCGGGCGCCGACCGCTATTGCCAGCAGCTTGCCCAGGCCGCTGGTGCGGGAAGCCGGGTGTGGCATGCCTATCTCAGCACTCAGGCTGAAGGCGGTCAGACGGCCGTCAACGCACGCGACCGTATCGGTAATGGTCCGTGGCAGAACGCCAAGGGCGCGGTCGTTGCGAAAAACGTCGACGAGTTGCACAGCCAGACCAACAATCTCACCAAGCAGACCGCGCTCACCGAAAAAGGCGAACTGGTCAAAGGCCGCGGCGATACGCCCAACGAGCATGACGCCCTCACCGGCTCGACCATGGAAGGGCGCGCATTCCCGCCTGGCGAGGACCGAACCTGCAAGAACTGGACGAGCAACACCCAAGGCACCGCAATGCTCGGTCATATCGACCGCTCAGGCCTCCAGGACACTGTCGAGGGCCGGTCGTGGAACGCCTCGCACCCCTCGCGCGGTCCGGACGGCGGTTGCAGCCAAGCCGACCTCAAGAGCACCGGCGGTGCGGGCCTGTTCTACTGCTTCGCCACCAACTGACGGCGGCCAATCACGAAGCGGCCCGGTTTCCCCTCCCCGTTGGGAACACTTTGGGGAGGGGAACTTTAAATGTCGGCGGACGACGCCGCCTGTTTGCGCACACTCTCAATCAACGAGGCGCGCATGAGATAGGCATGTTGTGCCACCGGGTCCGCGGCGGTCGCGCGCAACGCAGCGTTACCCTTGGCGCGCACGGCTAGGTCCTTCTCTTCGAGTCGCTTTTTGTTGGCGATGGTCTGCTGCTGCACGTATTCGACATTGAGCGGCCGACGAAACCGGTCGTAGAAATCGAGCGTGCCGGGCGCCGCCTCGCCCCGCATGACCCGTCCGAGCAGGCGAGCAAGCTCGACCGCATCGTGAATACCGAAATTGAGGCCGAGCCCGCCGAGCGGATTGTTGATGTGCGCGGCATCGCCGGCGAGGAAGACGCGCCCATGGCGGAATGAAGCCGCGACGCGTTGATGCACGTTATAGATGTTGCGGTGAACCAGCGGATACCCGTCTGGCTTGGGGAAAAACCGCTGCAGCCGGCGATTGACCGCCTCGTCGCCGAGCGCCTCTTGTTCGGTTTCCCTGTTCCGGGTTGGAAACACGACGCGAAACAATCCGGTGCCGTCGTCGCCCGCCACCCTGAACAACGCGCACCATTCGTCCGGATCAGAGAAATAGTTGCGCGAGCAGCCGTCATACATGGCGCCGAAATCAAATGGGGTGGTGAGCACCACGAACTGTTCCGGATGGGTGTAACCCTCAAACGCGATGTCGAGCACCTTGCGCACGGTCGAGCGGCCGCCGTCCGCCCCGATCAGATAAGCGCCGGTCAACCGGCGCGTGCCCGCCGGCGTCTCGACGTCGATCTCGACGCGGTCATCGAATTGCCTGATCCCGGAGACCCTGGATGAAAAGTCGTAGCTCGCATGGGCAAACGCGCGCACGCGCTCGATCGCCAAATTGTTGAGCTTGTGCTGCTCGCATTGCACCACGTACGGATAGCGGGTCTCGTCCTTGAGGACGCCGAAGTCGAACGCCGCGATCACGTCTCCGGACGCCCGATCCCAGATGCGGAATTTCGGTTCGATCAGGCCGCGCCTCATCACCTCCTCGATCAACCCAAGCTCCGCGAGCATCTCCAGCGTCGCCGCATGGGTGGTGGCGGCACGCGGTGCATCGCTGATGCGATCGTCGGCCTCGAAAACGTGGACCGGAATTCCTTGCCGGGCGAGCGCCAGCGCCGCAATGACGCCGACCGGGCCGCCTCCGGCGACGAGAACGGGGAGAGTTGGTTCAGTGGTCATGCGCGATCTTATTAGCCGTCCCGGCGAAACGCGAGCGCGCTGGGCAGGAGCGGTCCGTCGTTGAACCGGCTATGCTGGGCGCCCGCCACAATGGAGAAGGCGACATGAAAGCCGCAGTTTTGGGTGACGCCGGCATCGAGGTTCGCGATCTGCCGAAGCCGGAGCCCAAGCCCAACGAGGTGCTGATCCGGGTGCGCGCGTCGACGCTCAACCGCGCTGATCTCATCGTCGCGTTGGGACATCGGCACGGCGCCGTGGGCGGCGTCGGGGCGCGAATCGGCCTCGAATGTGCCGGCGAAGTGGCGGCGGTCGGCAGCGACGTCCAAGGCATCAAGCCGGGCGATCGCGTCATGGCGACGGCGCCGGGCGGTATCGCGGAATATGCCGTGACCGACGGGGGGCGGGTGCACCGCATTCCGGCCAACAACATGACGTTTGCCCAAGCCGCGTGCCTTCCGGTTGCGCTCGGCACCATGCACAACGCAATCGTCACCGCCGGGCGCCTCAAGCGCGGTGAGACGCTCCTGATGCAGGGCGCGAGCGCCGGCGTCGGCCTGATGGGGATGCAGATCGCCAAGCTGATGGGGGCATCGCTGGTGATCGGCACTTCGACAAATCCGGAGCGACGCGCCCGCCTCAAGGACTATGGCTGCGGTCTCGCGCTGGATTCGGCCGATCCGACGTGGCCGGAGGCGGTCAAGAAAGCGACCGGCGGCGAGGGCGTCGACGCGATCATCGACTTGGTATCGGGCCCGGTTGCCAACCAGAACCTCGCCGCGGCGGCGATTCTTGGACGTATCGTTAATGTCGGCCGGCTCGGCGGGATGAAAGGCGAGTTCGATTTCGACCTGCATGCTGCCAAGCGCATCGACTATATCGGGGTCACTTTTCGTACCCGGACAATGGAAGAAGTCCGCGAAATCAATCGGCTGATGAGAGCGGATCTGTGGGGCGCCGTCGAGGCCGGCAAGCTCACCTTGCCGGTCCACCGCACGTTTCCGCTCGGTGAGATCGGCGAGGCGTTGGAAATGATGCGGGCCAATCGGCATTTCGGCAAGATCGCGATCGCCATGTGAGCGCGGTTATGTGCCGGACCCGACGCGGCAGCGAGGAGCACCAGTCGCGCGGATTGCACGCAGGGTCGTGCCTTTCCGCGAGGCAACCCCTTCTCCCCGCCCAACAAGTGGTGTATTCTTGCTGTGAGCTGCCGCCTGATGGGATAGGCCGAAGTCCCTCGGGTGAAACCGGCAGCGAAGGTGTTCGGCACCGTCGGTGTTGATTGCGGCAAGTTCTGCGCCAGCGTCAAGCCTTCGGGACAAGGTCATCGAAAGCTTCTTGAAGGGGGAAATGCGATGAAGTCCTATCTTGCTCCGTTGTTTGCCGGCGTTGCGCTTGTCGCCATGACCGGTGCTGTTGTTGCCCACCATTCCTTCGCGATGTTTGATCAAGAACATCCCATGGAAGTGACTGGCGTGGTCAAGGAATACAAGTACACGAGCCCGCACTCTTTCATCATTCTTGAGATCAAGGACAAGGACGGCAGCTCCGAGGCGTGGAACCTCGAAGGCGGCAGCCCGAGCGCCTTGGCCCGCGACGGCTGGACCAGCAAGTCGCTCAAGCCCGGCGATGAGCTCAAGATGACGATCGAGCCGCTGCGCTCCGGCGCTCCGGGCGGTGCCTGGAACGTCAACAAGGTCAAGTTCAAGAGCGGCGACCCGATCGTTGCCACGCATTGATGCCAGCAATCAGGCGCCGTCATCCGTCGGCGCCTGATTTACCTGTCATTCAAAAAAATATTTTTCGCGCGATCTGCCGACCGGTCTGCGTGAAAGGGAGGATTTGAGATGCGTCGCCGTGGTCTCGCCCGGACGTTCAGCCTCGTCGCGGCACTTTGCGCTTTCGCGTTTTGCACAGCCCTATCCGGCGCCAAGGCCGAGGATTCCAGGGATATTTCCAAATACCCCGACATGAGAGGCCAGTGGGTCCGCACCTTCGTGCCGCGCTGGACCCTCGGGCAGGAACAGCCGCCGCTCACGCCGGAATACATGAAGGTGTTCCAGGAGAACCTCGCCGACATGGCTGATGGCGGGCCGGGAAACGTTCCGTCGTGGTACTGCCTGCCCCAAGGCATGCCGATGATGATGAATGCGTATGATCCGATGGAAGTGATTATCACCCCCGACATCAGTTACATCCTGATCAGCCATGTCGACGACGCCTACCGGCGCATCTATACCGACGGACGCGACTGGCCCGAAGAGGTCGTGCCGATCTTCACCGGCTACTCTATCGGCAAGTGGATCGACGAGGACCACGACGGCAAGTTCGACGTGCTCGAAATCGAGACCCGGTACATCCGCGCGCCGCACACCTACGACGCCACGGGGATTCCGTTCCATGCAGACAACCAGGGCGTCATCAAGGAGCGCATGTACCTAGATAAGGCCGATAAGAACCTCCTCCACGACGACATCACGTCCTATGACCATGCCTTGGCCCATCCGTGGACCAAGAACCGGACCTACAAGCGCAATGCGGATCAGCACGCACAGTGGAACGAGGACGCATGCGCGGCGGACAATTCCATGGTTCGCATCGGCGATGACGCCTATTTCCTGAGTTCGGACGGCAAATTGATGCCGGTGCGCAAGAACCAGCCGCCGCCGGACTTCGCGCTATTTCAAAGGATCGCAGAAGTAGCGTCAAAGCGCGGCTTCGGCTGCGCTTTCGGCGCTTTGTCTTAGCTTGTCGGCTGCGCAGAGCGCGGTGGGCGTGAACGAGCGCGGCTCAGCTTCGCTCAGCGACGACGCCTACCCTAGATATTTCTCGACGATCCCCGACGGACGGATTTCCGCTTCGCCCGGGTCGCGTCCGAATTCGCGCAGCGCCCGGCGCTGGCGCAGCAAATCCCAGAACTGGTCGAGTTCCACCTTGATCTTCGCCAGCCGCTCCTGATCGGCCTCGGTCGGGGTCTTGTGCTCGTAGAGGCGCTGCTCTTCCGCAACGAGTTCGCGGATATGGTCGAGAACCGAGCGGTCCGACGTCGCGCTCTTGGTGGAACCGCTTTCGATTGCCATGTGCGGGCTCTCCTGATGTGCGCCGCGGGGCGCCTAAGCCTTTTACATAACACCACCCGGACGCTGTTGAAGGGCGGCCACTCGACTTTATCGTTCTGAGGTCAGCGGAGCAGAGGGGAGCTTGACGACATCGCTGTCGGGATCGATGCCGACCTCGATGTCGTCGTTCACGGTGCGCACCGGATAGACGCGCAGGTCCGTCATAGCCGGTCCTTCCAGGCATTTGCCGGTGGCGACGTCGAACCGCGCTGCATGCAGCGGGCATTCGATTTCCCCGCAGTCGAGAAAGCCCTGGGACAGGAAGGCGAAGTCGTGGGTGCAGAGATCATCGATGGCGTGAATCTCGCCGTCCAGCCGGACCAGCGCGACACACGCGCCGCCGATCCGGACGCCCAGGATTTCGCCGTCGCGCACATCGGCGAGCGATGCCGCCCGGTGCCAGCGAAGCTCCGCCATCAGTTTCGCCAGCCTTCGTCGATCACTCGGCAGCCGCCATCGGTGCTGACTGCGCCTCTTCGTCCCGGTGGATGCGATCGAGGATGCGGCGCGCCTGGATCACGCCGGTATCGGCATTGATGTCGATCTGCGTGGCGTTTGGCAGGATCGTCATATTGCGTTCCTGCGCCTCAAATACCGCCACGTCCTCCAGGAACGCCATGGTGATCTGGTCGACCAGCATGTCGGTGAGAGCCTTGTTGCGCACGTCCCAGTCGTGGGCTTGGCCCCAGAAATAATGGCTGGTGCTTTCGGTCTCCGGCGTGATGGCGTTGAGGTTGCGCATGGTGATGCCGCCGACCCGTTGGCCCTGCGGCGCGCCGGTTCCGGTCGGCGTGCAGCCGACATCGAGCCGCAGGAATGCCGGCGGCACGAAATCGATGATCTGCCAGCGATCGACCGGCCCGGTGAAGCCGCCCGCTTTCACGAAGGTCGGGGGTGCCGGCGCGTCGATGATCCAGCGCGTGACCACGACGTTGTTGGGCGCACGCGTCACCTTGACGGCGGCGTTGTCGACCAGCGCCGCGTTACCGATGGTGGTCTCGTGCACGAAGGCGAGATGGGTCAGGTCGAGGAGGTTGTCGACGATGAGCTGCCAATTGGCCTTGACGTGGAGATAGCAACCCTTGGCGCCCCAGTCCGGATCGTCGAACCAGTGGAAGTCGGTGATCTGGTCGGGGTCGGCCAGCGCAGGGTCGCCCATCCATATCCACAGCCAGTGATAGCGCTCGACCACCGGATAAGTCTTGACCCGGGCCGACGGCGGAATGGCGTCCTGGCCCGGCACCCTCACGCATTGGCCGCTGCAGTCGTAACGCAGGCCGTGATAGTGGCATTGCAGCTGATCGCCGACCAGCTTGCCCATGGACAACGGCAGGTGGCGGTGGACGCAACGGTCTTCGAGCGCAACGGGCGTGCCGTCCTCCTTGCGGAAGAACACGATCGGCTCGCCGAGGATCATGCGGCCCAGCGGCTCGCGCGCGACCTCGTGATCGTAGGCCGCGACATACCAGAAATTCCTTAGGAACATGGGCGTTTCTCCTCAGTAGAGATTGTAACTGCCGCGACGGATTTTTCAATGCAGCGCACGGTCGCAGAAGCCCCCGCGCCGATTCCCGGCGCTCACAGCATCTCCTTGATGGCGCGGATGAGATTGCGGTCCACGCTTATCATGGCGCCGCTTTCCGGCAGGTCGAGCGTCTTACGCTCCTCCGCCGACACCGGGCGGCCTTGCAGGAGGACGCGGCCATCCGCGGTCAGGAATATCGACGCCGAGGCGTCGGCGTCATCCTGCCACACCAATTCGACTCTGAATTTCAGCGCCATTTTTTGCCACTCACGTTCTCACGCATCTCCTCGGCAATGTGCCCTCGTCCGTCTGAGCGATTTAGTGTAATCGGAACGTCAAGGGCGCACGGAAGCAACATATGACCAAGACAGCAAAGCCAAGATCGCCAAGCGCAAGACCGCCAAAACCAAGTCCGTAAAGCTAAAAATCGTCAGGTCGAAGGCCGAAGAAAGCAAACCCGGCCCGCAAAAGCCCGGCGAAGCAGCCGTCCCGCAACCGGCTTTCGCCCGAACTGAAGCTTGCCGAGATCAAGCGCCGCCTGCTTGAGATCAGCGATTTGGGTTTCGCTGACGCCGTGCTGGAATGGGACCAGGCCACCTACATGCCGCCCGGCGGTGCGCAGGCGCGCGGGCGCCAGGCCGCGATGCTCAGCAAAATCGCGCACGAAAAATCCGTCGATCCGGAGCTTGGCCGGCTCCTCGACGATGTTGCGCCTTATGCGGACGGCCTGCCCTACGAGTCCGATGCGGCGAGCCTCGTCCGGGTGGCGCGGCGCGACTTCGAGAAGGCGATCAAGCTGCCGGCCGATTTCGTCGAGCGGTCAAGTACGTTGCGCTCTGCCTCGTACGACGCCTGGACCCGGGCCCGCCCGGCCAACGACTTTGCCGCGATGCGTCCGTACCTCGAAAAGAACGTCGCGCTCAGCCGCGAATATGCCGGCTATTACAAGCCGTGGACGCACGTCACCGATCCGATGATCGACGCCTACGATACCGGCATGACGACGGACACGGTGCGCGCGCTGTTTGCGGAGCTGCGGGGGGCGCTGGTGCCGATCGTGCGTGCGATCTGCGATCAATCACCGGTGGACGATCGCTGCCTGCACGGCACGTTCCCCGAGCCCGCCCAGCTCGAACTCGGCAACGCCGTGGTCAGGCGGCTCGGTTACGATTTCGCCCGCGGTCGTATCGACAAGACCCACCACCCGTTCTGCACCAAGTTCTCCGCGGGCGACGTGCGCATCACCACGCGGGTCGATGAGCACGACATCGGCCAGGCGCTGTTCTCGACCATCCACGAATCCGGCCACGCCATGTATGAGCAGGGCGTGAGCGCGGCGCTCGCCGACACGCCGCTCGGCAGTGGTACCTCGGCCGGCGTGCACGAAAGCCAGTCGCGGCTATGGGAGAACGTGGTTGGGCGCGGGCGCGACTTCTGGCAGCATTTCTATCCCGCGCTGCAGGCTGCCTTCATGGATCAATTTCGGGCTGTTCCGCTGGACACGTTCTATCGGGCAATCAACAAGGTGCAGCGTTCGTTGATCCGCACCGACGCCGACGAAGTGACCTACAATCTCCATGTCATGATGCGCTTCGACCTGGAACTCGACATGCTGGAGGGCCGCCTGCAGGTCGAGGATCTGCCCGAAGCATGGCGCGCGCGCATCATGGCCGACCTCGGCGTCGCGCCGCCCGACGATCGCGACGGCTGCCTGCAGGACGTACATTGGTTTTCGGGCGGCATCGGCGGCAGCTTCCAGGGCTACACCATCGGCAACATCCTGAGCGCCCAGTTCTACGCCGCCGCCATCAAGGCCCGGCCGGAGATACCGCGCGAAATCGCCCATGGGGACTTTGCCAGGCTTCACGGATGGCTGGTCGAGCACGTGTACCAATACGGCCGCAAGTTCGAGCCGGCCGAGCTTGTCACGCGAGCCACCGGCGCCCCGATGACGATCGCGCCGTATCTCGCCTATCTTCGCGGCAAATACGGCGAGCTTTACAATTTGCCGGCAGGGTAATCGGGGCGGCGGGGAGTTACTGTCCCGCGTACCATTGGTAGCCGCGGTCTTCCCAGAAGCCGCCCTTGCCTTTGCCGAATTGATTGAGGCGGTCCACGGCTTCGACACGCGCTACGAATTTGGCGTGCTTGTAGCCGATCTGGCGCTCGACCCGCAGGCGCAGCGGCGCCCCATGTGCGACCGGCAAAGACCGGCCGTTCATGCCATAGGCGAGGATGGTCTGCGGATGCATGGCGTCGAACAAGTCGAGGCTCTCGTAATAGAAGCCGCTGCCGTCGGCGGTGCGCACCAGTTCGTCGAGGCAGTGGAACACGATATAGCGGGCTTCGGGCAAAAGCTCCGCCGTCCGCAGGAGATTGCCGAGCGGCACGCCGGTCCACTGGCCGATCGCACTCCAGCCCTCATCGCAATTGTGCTGCGTGATCTGGGTGCGCGAGGGCATGGCCTTGATGTCATCGAGACTGAGCGATAGCGGCTTCCTCACCATGCCATCGACCTTCAGGCGGAAGCCGGCGAAGTTCGACATCATCATCTGGAAATACTGCATGCTGTTTGGCCGCTCGCTGCCGTTGGGCGGGAAGTCCGGCGAGATATCGGCCTCGGAATATTCGCGTACCAGCGGCTGCCCCGACAACAGCAGGCGCTGTGCGTGAAGCGACATGAACCGGCCGAACTCGAGGATCCAGCGCAGCGACGGCGCATCCGAAACCTGTTCGCAACCGGAGAGGAGGCTCGCAGCGGCGGCCGAGCCGCCCGCGATCAGGCCCCGGCGCGAGATGAGGCGGTTCATGTGCCGGATCTCCGGCCGGATCGCGTAACGTCCGGTGATCATGGACCGCATCGAGTTCAACACGCCGGAAACCAGCACCATGACGACGTGAACCACCACGAACAGCACGATGAGATTGGCGGCGATGAAGTGGATGGTGCGCGCCGATTGCCGGCCGCCGAACAGATCGAACAGGAACGGCACCGCGGCGGTGACGGCTGGCGACATGGTGAGGCCGGTCAACACCATGACAGGCAGGAGCACGAACACCACCAACATGTAGGCAAGTTTTTGCAGCACGTTGTAGCGGCGGGCCGCTTCCCCGCGCGGCCACCGCATCCGGACATGGTTCCAGATGTCGGCGAGGATGTGGCGCGGCCGAAGTTCTCCCGCTCCTGGCAGGAGATCGCGGCGGAAGTGGCCGGAGAAGAGGCCGAACAGCAGATAGGCGGCACCGTTCAGGACGAACAGCCACGCCATGGCGAAATGCCAATCACGCGCGAGCCCGAGGCCGGGACCGCCCGGCAAAGTCAGCCAGCCGGGAAACGCGCCCTCAACCGGCATACCTTCGGCATCATACGATATGCCAAGCAGGCCGGTGGTGACGAAGCTGTGACCCGCGATGATTGTGACGCCGATCGGCTCGTCGGTCTCGACGTCCTCTCGGGCAGCGATCGAGAACACCGACGGCACACCCCGATAGCCGTAATTTCCCCAGTAAAGCGCCGGGTGATAGTTGAAGATACGCAACCCGCTCATCAAAAGGAGGGTGAGGAACAACACGTTCAGCCAATGGGTGACGCGCACCGCAAGCGTGTGCCGATACATGACCTCGCGCGCAGGCAGGACCGCAGGCGCGGCACTAGCTTCGAGTGCCGCCTGCGGCGCTTTGAAGTCGGGAGTTTGCTCGGCCAATTCCATCAAGCGCCATCCTGCCACCAATGCCGGCGCCGCGCACTCATGGATAATGATAATAGGCGGTAAAGCGGCCGTAGAAGACGACCGCGATCCAGCACACCAGCGAAATCGCACCCGCGAGCTTGCCGGCCAGCGGGACGGCGGCGTCGCGATCCCACTTCGCCACGCCGCGATAGGTGATGAAGTGGAACACCAGCACATTGAAGCCGGCGACGATCATCAGAATGATCTTCACCCGAAAGCCGAAATTGACCGCGTATTTCATCGCCTGGCCGGTAAACATCAGCCCGCCCGTGATCGCGGCGACCGCGAATGCGGCCCAGGTCCACGGCAAAACCTGCCGCGACAGGCCGGTGACCGAATAATCGGTGAAGGCCATGCTCAGCAGGCGCAGGTCGAGCAGCGCGATCATGCCGAACACCACCGAGATGGCGGCAATATGGACCATGTCGAGCGCCGAGAAGCCATAGGAGGACTGCGCAACGTAAAGACCGACGGCGCTATTTTCCACCCAGCCCAGGGCGCCGCTCATGAGTTCCGAAACGGATTGCACGGTCATCCCCCGGTTTGGCCCGACGGCGGCTCCGCCGGAACAGGCGCGCTCAGCCGCCCAGCATTCCGGCGATCCAACGGCCACGGCCGGCGAATGTCGCGCCGAGCCACAGTACGAGGGCTGCGGTGCCTACAAATCCCGCCAGCAGGCGGGCGTCCTTCTCACCGCCGCCGCTGTTCCACCGCAGCACCAGCGGCAGCGCCAGCGTCGCGACCGCCGCCGCCGCCATCATGTATAGCTTGGCCACGAACGCGCCGTCGCGCCACGAGCGCGGCGCACCGAACATCAGGCCGATGCCGGTCAGGGTCGCGACCGCAACCGCAATCCACAGCCACGGCAGAAAGCGTCGGCCCGTCGCCGCCAGCGTGCCGACCCGCGACACTCCCCAGACACGCAGGTCGATCATGACGACCGAGGCCAGCATGATCCCGATCGACATGATGTGAACGGACTGCAGCAGCCCGATGAGCCAGCTGATGCGGCGCATCGCCAAGCTGATCGGCAGCGTGCCGACCCATTGTGAGAGTTCCGCCATGGCGCCCCCGTTTCGCCGCGCCGCTGCGCGCTATTTGCCGGTCCTGATGAATTCGAGAATCTGGGCCGTCAGTTGCGTATCGGCCGTGTTGATAGCATAGGACTCCGACATGTGACTGTGCTTCGGCAGCACGATGCCGCGCACGCAGCCGCGCTCGGACTTGCACATCGCCTCCTTGAGGAGCGCGAACTGCTCGCCGAACACGGGCGGATCGAGTTCCGCGGTCGACATCATGAACGGGATCTTGCTGTTGACGAGCCCGTGCAGCGCCGAGCGCTCCGCAAGGCGCGCCGGGTCGGAGCCGAAATACTGCAGCGACCCCTCGTTCGGTTCCCGCTTGGACAGGTCGAAAATCCCCGATGAGAAGATCGCGCCGGCCAGTCCCGAGCCATTCGGCCCGTGGAATTCCGGGTGCGATACGTAGGTCGCCACGTGGGTGGCGCCGGCCGAATGGCCCATCAGGTAGATGCGGCTGGGATCCCCGCCATAGCTTGCGGCGTGCTCGGCCACGAAGCGCACCGCCGCGCCCAAATCCTCGGCGCCGGCCGGCCACGGAAAGTCGGGTGCCAGCCGGTATTCCACGTTGACGCCGACCATGCCGTTGCGCGCCGCGAACACCATAACGTTGTCGTAGAACGGGCTGCCCGGCGGACGCTTGTTACCGCGGTTGTACGAGCCGCCGTGCACGAACATCAGCACCGGGCGGCCGGTAAAGCTTGAATCGTCGACGAAGACGTCGACGACGTTGCGCTCATGGGGCCCGTATTTGACGTTGCGGGAAATCTTGACGAGATTGTAGGGCTCCTTCTCCAGCAGCGGCGCGTAGAGTTTGCCGGTGTTCTCGGGATCGACCACGCGACCGAGTGCCGCGATTTTCGCGGCGACGTCCGGCGGCATTTGTGCCCACGCCGCGCCCGACGCCGATAAGGCCGCGAGGGCGGCACCTGCCAGCATGGCGATACCCCGGCGGGCAATGGTTTGGCGCGACGTCGCAGCGATCACTGATTCAGACATGGCGTTTTTCCCTCCGGCTTCCGCTTCGCGGTTCACTGCCAATCTAGCACATCGGGCGCTTGCGAACAGCGCGGCGACGGCGCCGACCCCGCTGTCTGTAGCGCCGACCCCGCTTCCTGGCAGGGCAACCGGTCTGCTACACTCGCGCCAACCGGCAAGGCAATCGGGCCGAAGCCCGCCGCCGGTCGAGCAAGGGAGGACACCATGATGGCACATCGGCTACGGACCGAAATTCAAATGCGAAGCCGTGTGGCGGCGGCCACCGCGGCCGTCATGGCGATCATCGCCCTGCCGGTGCCGGCACAGTCACCTGCCGGCATCCCGGGCGTGCTTGCGTCGGGTGCCACGCCGGAACTCGTCCAGGAAGGTTTCACCTTCACGGAGGGACCGGTCGGCACCGCCGATGGCGGGCTCTATTTCTCCGACATCCAACCCAACCGGACCTATTACCTCGATCCGGGCGGCAAGATCGGTGTCGTGCGCGAAAACACCAACGGGGCGAACGGCCTCGCGCTCACCAAGGACGCCGAACTTCTGTTCGCGGAGGGCAATTCCAAGCGGATCACCAAGCGCGGCAAGGACGGTACCGTCACCACACTCACCGAAGGTCCGCCTGGCAAGCCGCTGCTGGCGCCCAACGATCTCATCGTCGATGTGCGCGGCGGCATTTATTTCACCGATCCGGGCCCGCGTCCGGTGGTCCCAGGCCGGCCGACCTACGTTTACTATCTACCCGCCGGCGGCGGGCAACCGATCCTGATTGACGGCGCCGTGCCGCGGCCCAATGGGCTCACGCTCACCAATAACGGCAAGACGCTTATTGTCGACGACACGCTCGGCCCGACTGTGTTCGCCTATGACGTCGAGCCCGACGGCACGGTCAAGAACAAGCGAGCCTTCGCGCAGTTGCGCGACATTCCGGCCGGTGCGGAAAGCGGCGCCGACGGCATGGCGATCGATCGCGACGATCGCATCTACGTGACGACCGTGGCGGGCGTCCAGGTTTTTGACCCCAAGGGCCAGTACCTTGGAACCATCAAGGTTGGCCGCCAGCCCGCGAATGCAGCGTTCGCCGGGCCGGACAAGCAGACGCTCTATATCACCGCGCGCGAAGGCCTTTATCGCGTCCGGATGCTCGCGAAGGGACCAGATCGCCTCGGCAAGTAAGGCGCCGTCGGCCCGGTCCGAACGCCACCGCGAACCAAGACGACACGACATTTTCAGGAGGAACCGATGGTTGGCATTGGGCGGAGGCGGCACAAGGCCGTCGTGAAGCCGGCGGCTTGTCTCACGGCGATAGGCCTGGTTCTGGCCATGACCGCGGCCGCGCAGGCGCGGGTGACCCGCATCGTGGTCGACACCAAGGTCTCGCCCGCCTTCAACGGCGCGGGCTTCGGCAATGTCGGCGCTTACGAGACGCTTGCCGGCCGCGCCTTCGGCGAACTCGATCCTAACGATCCGCACAATGCCGTCATTCAGGACATCAAGCTCGCGCTGCGCAATGCCCGCGGCATGGTCGAGTACACGGCGACATTCCAGCTTGTGAAACCGATCGACATGTCGAAGTCGAGCCGGCTGATGTGGCACGACGTTCCAAACCGCGCCGGCCGCATCACCATCGCACCGCTCGAACGCGCCGACGGCGATATCGGCCTCTCCAGCGGTTGGCAGGGCGACAGTGCGGGCGCAACGGTGCCGGGGCCGAACAACGACACCGTGGTGGTGCCGGTGGCGAAGAACCTCGACGGCTCGCCGATCACCGGCCGCGTCATGGCGCGCATCGCCAACGCGGGCGGCAAGAATTCGCAGCCCATGATGGTGCATAGCAATCCGATGCCGTATCGGCCAGCCGCGCTCGACACTAAGGACGCAAGCGTCACCACCCACGCGTCCGAGACCATCGACGGCGTGATCGGCGCCACCGCCGACATCCCGGCAAGCGATTGGGCATTCGCCCGATGCAGCACCGAGAACCCATTCCCGGGTACGCCTGATCCGACGCAGATCTGCCTCAAGAACGGCTTCGATCCGAACCTGCTCTACCAGGTGGTGTTCACCGCCAAGGATCCCCCGGTGCTCGGCATCGGGTTCGCGGCCTTCCGCGACGTCGCGTCGTTCTTCCGCAACGCGACGGCAGACGATGTCGGCACTCCTAATCCGGTCGCTGATGGTGTGTCGTGGGCGATCACCCGCGGTCGGTCGCAGTCCGGCAATTTCGTTCGCGGCTTCCTGCATTTCGGCTTCAACGAAAACGAGGCCGGCCGCCAAATCTATGACGGTGCCTGGCCGATCATCGCCGGACGGCGCATTGCCCTGAATATCCGCTTTGCGATGCCGGACGGGGTGTTGCGGCTCTACGAGATGGGGAGCGAAGGCCCGCAATGGTGGGGCGACGCGCCAGATCCGGTGCGCGGCCTGCCTTCAGGCGGCATCCTCGACCGCTGCACCGCGAGCCACACCTGCCCGAAGATCATCGAGCATTTCGGCGCCGCCGAGGTATGGGGCTTGAAGCTCTCGCCGGAATGGGTGGGCTCGGCGGGCGACGCCGACCTCCCGTTGCCGGACAATGTGCGGCGCTACTACATCCCGAGCACCCAGCACGGCGGCGGCCAGGGCGGCTTTGCCACCAATCCGCCGGCGCCACCCAACTGCCCGAGCCTCGGCTGGGGCAAGGGCGCGCTGCCGGACAACCCGGTGCCGCACACCGAAACCGTGAATGCAATCCGGGCCCATTTCCGGGCCTGGGTGATGAAGGGCACGGCACCGCCGCCGAGCCGTTATCCGACGCTTGCCGCCGGCATGCTGGTGGACGCCACGGCCGACGCCATGGGGTTCCCGGCGCTCCCCGGCCTGCCGGTGCACGCACCGACCGGACTCATCAATCCCGCCATCGACTACGACTTCGGCCCCGATTTCAACTACGTGGATGGTTCCGGCGTCGATACCGTCGTGCCGCCCCGCATCAAGCGCGTCATCAAGCTGAAGGTGCCGCGCGTCGACGCCGATGGCAACGAACTTGGCGGCGTCCCGGTGGTGTTGCGCGATGCGCCGCTCGGCACCTATCTCGGCTGGAACATTACGGCCGCGGGCTTCCACAAGGGCCAAATCTGCAACTACGCTGGAGGCATGATTCCCTTCGCCAAGACCAAGGCCGAGCGGACCGCAAACGAGGATCCGCGGCCTTCGGTGGAGGAACGCTACGGGACCCACGCCGGCTACGTGGCCGCGGTCGAGACCGCCGCCCGCAACGCGGTCGCACAAGGGTTCCTGCTCGAACGCGACGCAGCGGCTCTCGTCGCGGCGGCGGATTCGGGCGATGTGCTCAAATAGGGGTCAACGTTTGACTCTCATGTCGTCGATCCGCTGAAAAACGGCCGCAGGAGATAAAGATGTTCCGCGCAGAATGGATGCCCGCCCGTCTCGCTACCGCCGCCGTGCTGTTGATAGTGGGAAGCTCGGCGCCGGTCGTCGGCCAGACTCCGGGCGCCGCGACGGTGTTCGAAGGCGCGCGGCTGATCATCGGTGACGGCAGCGCGCCCATCGAAGACTCGGCGTTCGTGGTCGTCAACAGCCGCTTCATCGCTGTCGGCCGGCGCGGTGAACTGGCAATCCCGCCGGGCGCAGCGCGCGTCGATCTTGCCGGCAAGACCGTGATGCCCGCTCTCGTGGACGACCACGTGCATATGGGCTACCGCAAGGGCACAAGCTTCTCGGCGGACAACTATACCCGCGACAACCTGCTCGACATCCTGGACCGCTTCGCGTTCTACGGCATCGCCGCAATCCTCGAAACCGGAACCGGGCGCGGCGACCTGCCCTACAAGGTGAGGCCCGAAACGCACGCGGGGGCACGCTATCTCACCACCGGCAGCGGCTTCGGGATGCCGAATGCGGGACCGGGCGGCGCCATGCGGGATTCCGCCTACGGTGTCACGAGCGAGGCGGAGGCGCGCAAATACGTCCGGGAAATGGCAGCCCACAAACCCGACATGGTGAAGATTTGGGTCGACGATCGCAACGGCACGGTGGAGAAGCTCAAGCCCGACCTCTACCGCGCGATCATCGACGAGGCCCACAAGCACAATCTGCGTGTCATGGCACACACGGTCGACCTTGCCGACGCCAAGGATCTGCTGCGCGCCGGCCTTGACGGTTTCGCCCACATGGTCCGCGATAAGGACGTGGACGATGAACTACTCGGGCTGCTCAAGGCGCGGCCGGATGTGTTCTTCCTGGAAACGCTGTGGGGCGAGCGCCGCGCTATCTACACGAGCAAGCCCGCATGGCTCGACGATCCATCACTGCGGGAGGCCTTCTCGGCGGAAGACCTCAGGCAGCTTGCCGATCAGTTTACGCCCGACCCCGCCGCTGATCCGCGCGCCGCGAAGCGCGCCCGCGACATGGCGGAGACGAACCTGCGCAACACCGCAAAGCTCTACGCCGCCGGCGTTCGGATCGGTCTCGGAACCGACACCGGCGGGGTGACCGGCGGCCAGTTCTTCGGCCTCGGCTCCCATGTCGAGCTGGAGCTTCTGGTGACGCGGGTTGGCCTCACGCCCATGCAGGCGCTGGTGATCGGAACCGGTAACGCGGCCGCGATCCTCGGGCTCGACGAGCTCGGCGCCGTGGCGGCCGGCAAGAGCGCCGATTTCATCGTGCTCGACGCCAATCCGCTCGACAACATCGCCAACACGCGCCGGATCAGCAAAGTCTACCTGCGCGGCCTGGAAATCCCGCGCGCCGCATTGACGGCCAAATGGGACGCCAAAGGTTGAACACCGCGACGACGCGGTGATCAAAGAATAGCGGCGGCGTCGTGACGTCGACCGGGGCTCAAGGGAGGGTTCACATGCTGTCACGACGCGGTCTGCTCAACGGCTCGGTTTCCACCGGCCTCGCATTGGCAATGCGTGGCTCGGCTTCGGCGCAGGCGCCACGGCCGGGGCGCATCATCGTCGACGCCCAGGTCCATCTGTGGAAGGCGAATACAGTCGATCGGCCGTGGCCGCCCAACACGGTGCCGCAACTTCCCGAGCCCTTCAGCTACGACAAGCTCTTGCCGATGATGAACGAAGCGGGCGTCGCCCGCGTCGTCATCGTGCCGCCGTCGTGGGAAGGCGACCGCATCGACTACGCCTTGGAAGCACACGCGAAATATCCCGACCGCTTCGGCATCATGGGCCGCATTCCGCTCGCTGATCCGAAGTCGGCCACGCTGCTGCCGAAGTGGAAGGAGCAGCCGGGCATGCTCGGCATCAGGGTTTCGTTTAATACTCCAGAGCAGATCGCGTGGCTCGGCAACGGCGCCGCGGACTGGTTCTGGCCCGCTGCCGAGAAGGCCGGCATTCCGGTGATGTTCCTTGCCCCCGGCAACATGCCGGCGTTCGATCGCATTGCAGAGCGCCACCCGCAACTCCAGCTCATCGCCGATCACATGGGCCTGTCCATCGATATCGCCAAGGCGAACCAGCGCGAGGCGGCGATCGCCCAAACCGCTTCGCTCGCCAAACACCCCAACGTGTCGGTCAAGCTGTCGTCGGCGCCGGCCTATTCGTTCGATCCCTATCCGTACCGCGACATGGCGCCGTTCATCGAACGGCTGTTCGACACGTTCGGTCCGCGCCGCTGCTATTGGGGAACCGACATGACCAATTCATTCGCCAAGGCGACCTACCGCCAGCGCATCACCCATTTCACCGAAGAGCTGCGGTTCCTGTCGGAGGACGATAAGGATTGGGTGATGGGACGGGCCATCATGGCGCGCCTGAACTGGGCTTAGGTTTCACGCCCGATAGCACGGGACATTGTGACTGCTGCCCACCTCGGTAGTATATGCCCGGCGTGGGAAGGAGAGCCTTCATGATCTGGTGCCGGTTTCAAAAAAACAAATCGATTTCCTACGGACTAGTGGAAGGCGACACCGTTGCCGCCGTCGACGGCGATCCGTTTTCCGATTACGTGCAGACCGCGGAGCGGTTTCGCCTCAGCGAGGTCAAGCTCCTGGTCCCGGTGCTGCCGGGCACCTTCTATGCGATCGGCTCGAACTATCGCAATCACATCGAGGGCCGCGCCAAGATCAAGGGAACCGAGCCTAAGTTTTACGACAGCCCGCGAGTTGGATACCGCGCCAACAGCGCGCTCGTCGCCACCAACGAAGCCATCGTCAAGCCGAAGGACGCCGGCGAGCAATTCGAATACGAAGCCGAGCTTGTCGCCGTCATCGGCAAGAAAGTTCGCAATGCGACGCCCGAGGAGGCGGAGCGCGCGATCTTCGGCTGGACCATCGGCAACGACGTGAGCGAGCGCGACTGGCAGCAGCAGGACCCGACCAACCTGCGCGCCAAGAACGCCGACACCTTCAAGCCGATGGGGCCATGGATCGCGACCGCGATCGAACCTTCCGTCATGACGACGCAGGTGCGTCTGAACGGCAAGACGCTACACACCTTTCCGACCGGCAACATGCTGTTCGGCCCCGGCGAAATCATCAGCGCGATCTCTCGCCACAATACCCTGTCGCCCGGCGACGTCGTCTGGCTCGGAACTGACGAAGTGCCGCAGAGCCTCCACCCGGGCGACACGATCGAGATCGAGATCAACGGCATCGGGGTGCTGCGCAACCGCGTCACCGCCGAGGCATGACGCGAAGCCGGACGGAGCGACACCATGGAGATCATCGATTCCCAGGTGCACGTGTGGCCGCCCGACCGGCCGCACCGGCCGCTCGACAAATCCGGACTGGACCGCACCCCGTTCGGCTATGACGAACTCATCGCCGCCATGAATGGTGCCGGGGTCGACCGCGCCATCCTGGTACCGCCCTCAATCGATAAGGATCGCAACGACTACGTCATCGAGGCGGTCACCAAGCATCCGGACCGCTTCGCCATCATGGGCCGCGTGACACTCAGGGGCGGGGGCGGCCACAACACGTTCGCCGGATGGAAACAGCAGCCCGGCATGCTGGGCGTGCGTCTTACCTTTCACCGCGACGTTGACCGGCCGTGGCTTACCGACGGCACCGCCGACTGGTTCTGGGGCGAGGCCGAGGCGGCCGGTATTCCGGTGATGGTGCACGCCCCGGAGCGGCTCGCCGTGATCGGCGAGATCGCGGCGCGCCATCCAGGGCTACGCATTATCGTGGATCACATGGGATTTGCCCGCGCCACAATGGACGACGCTGCCGCGGCGGGTGCCGACCGCATGATCGCGCTTGCCCGCCATCCCAATGTCTTCGTCAAGGTCTCGGCGCTGCCGGCGTTTTCGACCGCACCCTACCCGTTCCGCAATCTGCGCGAGCCGCTGCGCCGCGTCATCGCGGCATTCGGGCCGCGCCGCGCGTTCTGGGGCAGCGACATCACCCGCGTGCCGGCGTCCTGCTCCTACCGGCAAGTGGTGGCCCATTTCACCGAAGAACTTGATTTTCTCTCCGCCGACGACCTCGGCTGGATCATGGGCCGCGGACTTGCCGAGTGCCTCGCGTGGCCGCGCACCGGTCGATAGGCAATATCCTTTTTTAAAGCACCTTTCACGCGGCGATAAAGAAGACGTGATGGCCCGTGCTGGAATTATCCGGCCGCATCCGCGGTCTTATGGGCATCGCAGGCACTTTCTTCTTCTGGCCTACAAGCGATTGCGCCTGCGTGGATCGAATTTGTAGAGGCTGAACAGCCTCGGCAACCGAGATCGAAATTCAACCGGGGACATCATGTCTCGATACGTATCCAGCAAAGGACAACCGCCATGTCTGCCAAGATCGCTCTCGCGGCTCTCGCCACGCTTCTGACGATTGCCTCCATTCACGGGACGGCCTTCGCGCAAAACAGCGAATATTTCCATGCGACGTCCGGACGTCCGGGCGCTCAGATTCCAGCCGACGCCCGTGGGGCAGTCGAATTGCGGGCGCGCACATCGTCAAATCGCGCGTCGGCCGAGATTGTGTTCGGCGGCATTGTCGTAGGCCGGGATCTGGATGCGAATGTTCGCCTTGAGATTCTGCGCGACGGCATGAACGCCGGTCAGTACTGAACGGTTCGTTAACCGGGCAGCCCGGCGGAAACCGTCAGCCAGCGGCTTCCGTCGCAAGACGGAAGCCTTTTCTGAACGCCAAGATGGTCTTGATCATCAATCCGTCCGCTAGGGCCAAGTCCACCGCGCGAACAGTAATTTCGCAACCCATTATAAGAAAATTTGTATTTGTATGATCTACTCCATCGCAAGCATTTCGGCCAGATACACTGGCCACGGCACTCAATTGCGGACGCCTGTTCCCGGCGGGAATTGGCCGGATTAATGACAATGCAACCTCAATCTGAAACGCTTATTGCCGAGCTCGAAAAAGCGGTCAGGAGCGGTTCATCCGAAAAGCGGATCAACACGCTACGCCAAGTCACCGATCTCTTCTTGAATGATTCGGATCAGCTCAACGACGAGCAAATCAAAGTTTTCGACGATGTTTTATGCCTGCTGATAAATCGTATCGAGAGCAAAGCCCTAGCCGAACTCAGCGAACGTCTCGCTCCGGTCGATAACGCTCCGCTTGAGCTCGTCAGGCGCCTCGCCCGGGACGATGAAATCAAAGTTGCCGGGCCAGTGCTGACCGAGTTCGAAACGGTTGACCACCACGGACCTCTCGGAGATCGCCCGTACCAAAAGCCAGGATCACCTCCTCGCCATCTCCGGACGCGATGAGCTCGACGAGGAGGTCACCGACGTGTTGGTAGAGCGCGGCAACCGCGAGGTTGTCCATAAACTTGCCAGCAATTCGGGCGTCCACTTTTCCGAGGCCGGCTACGGGCTTCTTGTGAAGAAGGCGGAGAGCGACGATACCCTTGCCGAAAAGGTCGGGCTGCGGCTCGATATCCCAATCCGTTTGCTGCGCGAGCTTTTGTCCCGGGCAACGGAAGCGGTACGTTCGAAGCTTCTGTCACTTGCCTCTCCTCAAGCTCGCGACGAGATTATGCGCGTGCTCGCAACGATCGCGAACGCGGTCACCGGCGCGACGACCGCCCCCCACGACTTCACGGCGGCGGAGCAATTCGTACGATCCATGCACGACGAGGGGCGGCTCAACGACGCCGCTGTTTTGGATTTTGCCAATCGCGGCAAATTCGAAGAAGTAACGGCGGCGATTTCGTTACTGTGTTCCGCACCGATAAAGACCGTTTCCGGCCTGTTGTCGGGACTTCGGAATGATGCAGTGCTGATTTCATGCAAGGCCGCCGGGCTGAGTTGGCCCACCGTGGAAGCCATTCTACAGAACCGGCTCGCAAATCACGCCGTACCGCCTCGCATACTTGAGATTGCCTCTTACGATTACGCAAAATTATCGATTGAGACCGCACAGAGAACGCTTCGATTCATGCAGGTCCGCGGCACCGTCTCGTGACCGGCGCTTGGCCCAGATTTCCGGGCTTCGAGCGGTCCTTTCAGCGCCCTAATATTTGACTATGTCCTCGATAGTGCCGCAGGCCCTGCCTTTCCCACGGCTGCCTTTCCCGCGGCTTCCAAGGAACCCGGAAACGGGCTATCGTTGCCGTCGGGAACGCGCCGGAGAATTCCGGCCAAGAGCATCGGGCCGCTCCCTCGGCGGCCGCGAGTTGGGAGTGAAAATCATGAAACGCTTGCCGATCTGGACATTCGCACTTTGCTTTGCCGCTGCAGGATTGGCGGCGCCCGCGGCGTACGCACAACCGGCTCCGCCGAACGAGGCCGGCGTCACGATGGGACACTGGCACCTCAACTCGCGCGACATCGAAGCCAACAAGAAGATCTTCGTCGCGCTAGGTGGCACGCCGGTCAAGCAGGACGTCTTCGAGATCGTGAAGTTTCCAGGCGTGCTCGTCTATCTCAATCAGCGTCCGGGGGCAGCACCGCCGACCGGCGGAAGCGTCGGAACCGTGGTGAACCACGTGGGATTTATCGTTCCCAATGTCCAGGATTCCGTTGCCAAATGGAAAGCCGCGGGGGTGACGGTACTGCCCGGCGTCAATGGCAGGACGGACCAAGCTTTTGTCATGACGCCGGATGATTTGAGGATCGAGATCCTGGAAGACAAGACCCAGACGGTGCCGATCCGGCATCACCACATCCATTTCTATGTGCCGGAAGCAGTGATTCCCGAGATCCAGGCTTGGTACGCCAAGACCTTCGGCGCCATACCGGGCATGCGCGGACAGAACGTGGCCGACGACTTGCCCGGAGCGAACCTGTCGTTCGCCAAGACCGATCAGCCGGCCGTCCCGACACGGGGACACGTACTTGACCACATCGGCTTCGACGTGAAGGACCTGGAAGGGTTCACCAAGAAACTCCAGGCATCCGGCATCAAGCTCGACCGGCCCTTCACCCGGAACGAGTTCGAACGGCAGCGCGCTTGCGTTCATCACCGATCCGTGGGGCACGTATATCGAGCTGAATGAACGGCCGAACTGGCCGTAACGGCTCGCCGAAGAACGCGCCTCGCGACACGCGCCGTTGATCCGCACCGATAGACCGCTCGCGGTGTCGCGGGCGGCGCTATTTGCGGCGGCGCTGGCTGTATCGTCGGCCGCTGCGCCGGCCGCCGCGCAAGGCCGGTTCCCGACCAGGCCGATCCGCATCGTCCAGCCGTTTGCGGCCGGCTCGGTTTCCGACGTGTCGCTGCGCCTGTTCGCTGACCGGCTCGGTGCCCGCATCGGCGGGCAGGTCGTCATCGACAACCAGCCGCGCGCCGGGGGCATCACGGCGGTGATGGCGGTGCTGTCGGCGCCGCCGGACGGCTACACCATCGCTCTGCTGTCGAGTTCGACCGCGATCAGCGTTTCGCTGTTCCACCATCTGCCCTACGATCCGGTACGCGATTTCGTGCCAATCGTCGGCTTCACGAGCTTCGCCAATATTTTCGCAACCGGCATCAATTCGCCCTACCGTACCCTTGCCGACGTCATTGCGGCGGCGCGGGCGAGGCCGGGGGCACTGAACGTCGGGACCACCACGGTGGGCTCGACCAATCATCTCACCGCGATGCTGTTCCGCTCGATGGTGGGCCTCGACTTCGTCATCGTCCCCTATCGCGGGCCGCCGGAGCTGTTGACCGCGGCGATGCGGAGCGACGTCGACGTGATCGTGCAATCCTTCGGCGCCCTGCGACCGGCGCTGCTGGACCGGCAACTGCGTGCACTCGCCAGCACGACCGCCGATCGTGCCTCCTATATGCCGGACATTCCGAGCGTGCAGGAAACCGGCATCGCGGGCTTCGAGGTGATTTCCTGGAACGGCTTTTTCGTACCGACGAAGACGCCGCGCGACATCGTCGCGACACTCAATCGCGAATTCGACGCCGTCCTGGAAGACAAGGAGTTGCGGCGGCGCTTTGCCGAATTCGGCCTTGAGCCGACCCCGACCTCGCCCGAACGGCTCGGCGCCCAGATGGCAAGCGAGATTGCCAAATGGGGCCGCGTCGTCGAAGACGCCGGAATTGAGAAGCAGTGAGTAGCCGGCGCGCCGGCAACCTCCCACACGGCGCTACGGCACGTTCGCCGTCCGTGCGGCCGAGACATAAGCGGCGGCGTCCTCTTCGAGCAAGAAGCGCTGCTCCTTGAGGGCATCGGCGGCGCGAGCGACCTCGGCCACGTAGCCCTGGTGATCGGCGTAGCGCTCCTGGAGCGAGAGCCGCGGATCGCCGGCGGCGAGGCGTTCGGCTTTGGTCTTTGCGAGGGCGATCTTCTGGCCGGCGGCGTCACAGCCGTCGAGACCGTCAGCCCGCAATGCCCAGCCCGTATAGGTCGCAACAGGCACCGCCACCTCCGGCAACCTGATGCCGGCGACGTCGTTGCCGTCCGCGTCAGCCTTGGGAACAAACACCGGATAAGGCGTCCCGATGAGCCTGGGCGGCAGCACCGAGACGAACCCCTTGTCGAAGTCCGGACCAAAGTCGAACCGGTCGCCGGTGTGATGAACGCCGTTGTAGACTACGCCCGGAATGCGCGGGAACGCATAGACCCCGCCCTCGCCATACCCCGGTTCCGGCAGCGGACGCACCAACGTGCCCTCGGCGACGCGCGGCATGCGGTCGGGCGGCGGCGCCGTCCCGGCCGTGACCCAGGCGTCGAGGTCGACAAGGAGCGCCCGCAAAGCCACGTTGGGGCGCAGCGGGTTGCGGGGCTGGGCGCAGATGCCGGGGCCGTTGCCGGCGCCGTGGGGAAGGCTCGCGAGCAGGTAATAGCGCACGTTCGCAACGCCGCCGAGATCGCGCCCGAGGCTGTCGGTCTGCATCATCGAGGCCGCCTTTGCCCAGTATTCATTGGACGAGTTCGCCTCAAAAATCTTTGGGCAGGTCGCGGTCTCCTCGCAGCGGCGCAGGCGGAAATCGGTCTTGCCGGTAACCGCGTCGGTGAGCTTCTCGTCGGCGAACGGAAACTGATATTCCGGCGTCCACCGCCCGATGTGCTGGCGGTGGGTGCGCACCGGCTGGGAGAAACGATAGTTCATGAACAGGCCGTTGCCACCGGCCTTCCAGTTGAGGATGCCGTCGAACGCCGGTGGCGCTGCGCCCGCCGCGCGTTCGGGCTGGTTGAAGCCGAGTTGCACATAGTCGTGCATGGTACGGCACGGCTGGGACGAGCAGAACGAGTAAATGTATTGCACGTCGCCGGCGAGCGGATTGGCTGTGCCGTTGTCGTCAGTCACGGCGTTCCGCAGGAACGCGGCGATGTCGCGGATGGCAGCGAAGCCGAGCCCGGCCACGACCGGGTCCTTCGCCACATAGGTAAACTCGTAAAGCGCGGTCGGCCCGAACGAGCCCGGGCCGCCGAAATTGCCCGATGCCAGTTTGATCGCGTTCAATTTGGCATCGACATAGTCCCAGTCCGATGCCGGCACCGCGATCGGCGAATCACCATAGTTCCGGCGCACCGTGAGGCTAGCCTGCGTTTTGTCGCCACTCGCTGCCGGGTAGGTGAGCCGCTGGAACGCCGGTGTCGCCTCCTTGTCGATGACGAACTCCTCGGTGTTGGGGCCAGTGATGACGGAGCCGTCCGGATTTTTTGCCACCGGAACGGTCGCGGTGAACAGCTTGCCGTTGCGCGGCGCCGAAAAATCCCAACCGCTTTCGAGCACGCTATAGCCGTGGCGCATCAGGAAGCCGTTGCCGGCATCGCCCGACGAGCCGACATCATTCCCGGTCTTGCTGTCGTTGAGCGTCTCCAGCACGTTGGTGCGGCCGCGATTGGTGATCTCGTAGAGCAATCGCTTGTTACCCTTGTGGCGATCGACCGGCCGCAGCAGCTGGAAATCGGTGGAATAGGTCACCATGCCGTTGGCATTCACCGGCGCGAGGCCGATGTCGACGATGATCGTGTTGACCGGGTCCTTGGGATCGACTTCGCCGATGACGCGGCCGCTGATGCGCTCGTACTGGCCGACCGCACCGAAACTGGCGCCCCCGAAGGTCGGAGATTCCGTCGCCGTGATCACCACCTGGGTGATCCGAGCCTGCGCGGACGCCATCGCCCCGAGCGCGGCGCCTGTCAGCGAAAGGCAGCAACAGATGGCGGCCTTCGAAAATAATGCTCTCGTCATACGTGCCCTCCCGCAGAGCCGAAATGATGGGCGTCGGCAATCATATCTGCTGCGACGATCGGAGGAAAGGCGCGCAGCGGTCGGGCCGCGATTGAACCCAAACCGTAGCCCGGATGAGCGGTCGCCGCTCGCGACCGCGACATCCGGGGACCGCCCTCTCCAATCGCACGCGTCCCCATCCCCGGATATCGCTTCGCTCATCGGGCCACGGCCGCCGCCAGGGGCCTCTCTTTCTGAACTCAGTTTTGGTAGAGTGAGTTCTTAAGACGAAGAGGTAGGAATGGATTACCGGAATTCGCGGATTTGGCGTGGCGCGGGCGCGGTGCTACTCGTTCTCGCAGCCACACTGCCGGCCGGCGCCGGCGGCCCCGTGTGGCACCACGGCATCATCGAGGCCAAGAGCGATGCCGGCATCCTGATGATGGTGACCAAGGGGTTCGCCGAGCGGCAGGACCTCAATCTTGAACTGCTGCAGTTCAAGAGTGACGCCATCGGGCTACGGGCGCTCATCGCGGGCGAGATCGAGAGTTACGACGGCGCGCTGACCGGGACCGCAGTGGCGGCCTCGCGCGGTATCGACGTGAAACTCATCGGTTGCCACTGGCCCGGGCTGCCCCACGGCATCTTCGTGCCGAACCGCATCGCCACCGTCGAGGACCTCAAGGGCAAAACGATCGCGATTTCGACGCCGTTCTCCCACCCCGACGTGATCGCCCGCACGCTGCTCGCCCAGCACGGTATCGCGCCGGCGGACGTCAGGTTCGCCAACATGGGCGGCGACGCCGACCGTTATAAAGCGCTGCTGGCGGGCGTCGTCGACGCCACAGTGGTATCGAGCGAATATGCCCCGATCGCCGGCCGCAATGGCGCGCACATGCTGGTCGCGGCGCGCGACGTACTGCCGGATTACATGCGGTTGTGCATGTTCTCGACCGCTCAGACGCTCGCAGCGCGCGAGGGCGATGCTGTGGGCTTCCTGGCCGCGGAAATCTCGGCGCTGCGTTACGCGCTCGCCCATCGCGATGCCGTCCTCGCGCTGACCCGGGAGGTGACCGGCATCAAGCCGGACGATCCACGGCCGGGTTATATTTTCGACGACGCGGTTGCGACCGGCGGCGTCGATCCGGAGATTTCGATCCCGCTGAAAAAAATCGAATGGATGCGCGGGCAGCTTGTCGCCGACGGCCGCCTTTCCGCCGGCTTCGACATCCGCACCATGCTCGATCCATCCATCCAGGCCAAGGCGCTGGCACGCCTCGCCCAGGAGACAGGAACCAGATGAAAGTCGGCCTTTTCGACCATGTCGAGCAAGCGGACCGTTCGCTCGCGACGCTGTTCGACGAACGTCTGATTTTCGCGGCCGCGGCCGACGATGCCGGAATCTATTGTCTGCATGTGGCCGAGCATCATGCCACGCCACTCAACATGGTGCCGGTGCCCGGCGCCTATCTCGGCGCGGTGGCGCGGGCGACCAAACGCATGCGCCTTGGCCCGCTGGTCTATCTTCTGCCGCTCTATTCGCCGATGCGATTGATCGAGGAAATCTGCATGCTCGACCAGCTCAGTCACGGACGATTCGAGATCGGGGTCGGACGCGGCGTATCCCCGTTCGAGCTCAACTTTCACAAGGTCGACCCCGAGAAATCGCGCGACATCTTCATCGACGCCTTTGCCTGCCTCAGCGCCGGGCTCATGGCGGAAACGCTCACCTATGCGGGACCGTATTTCAACTACAAGGACGTCCCGGTGCCGCTGCGGCCGTTGCAGCAGCCGCATCCGGCGTTTTGGTACGGTTCGTCTAACGCGATCGGCTCGACCTGGGCCGGCGAGCACGGCATGCATTTCGTGAGCCTCGGGCCGACCGGGTTCGCCAAGGGTAACATCGAGGCATTCAAAACGGCGCTCGCCAAGCGCGGCGGTCCCGCGTTCCCGAAGGCGGAATTCCGTGGCGGCACCGCGATCGGGGTGATGCGCAATATCGTGGTGGCAGATACCGATGCCGAGGCGCGGCGCATCGCCGAGCCGGCGTTGGCGCATCACCTTCGCATGCTCAACTGGCTGCGCGACCGGCACGGCTCGACCGACTTCGCATCGCGACTCAACGTGCCGCGCGCCGCGACGCTCGCGGACGGTCTTGCCGATGGATCGGTGATCGCCGGCACCCCCGATACCGTCGTCGCCGCGATCGAGCGCCAAGTCGCGGAGCTTGGCATCAATTACCTGTTGTCCTACCTGTTCTTCGGTACGATGGCGCTGCCGCAGGCGCTGCGCTCGCTTGAGCTGATGCGCACCGAGGTGATGCCGCGCATCGCGCATCTGTAACGCGAACGGCGACGTGCCAACCAGCGCTTGTTATCACTCGAACGCCTCGTCGATCGGGACGCGGTAACCGTTGGCGAGGCGGTTGGTCTCGTTCGCCATCCCGACCACCGCCATCAGCTCGCCGAACATCGCCTCGGTCATGCCGGCTTTGCGTGCCGAGGCGCTGTGGCTCGCGATGCAATAGCCGCAGCCATTGGTGACGCTGACGGCGACATAGATAAGTTCCTTCACCAGCGGGCTGAGCGCGCCATCCGCCATCACCTCCTTCACGCTCTCCCAGGTCCGCTTGAGAAGTGCCGGGTCGTGCGCGAGGTATTTCCAGAAATTATTGACGTCCTCGACCTTGCGGGACCGTTTGATATCGTCGAACACGGCACGCACCGGCGGCGAGGCATCGGCATATTCGATCGGCGTCGGTCGGCTCATGTGCATCTCCATGTTCTATTGTTAGAACATTCCATTGGTGATCGTCGTCACGGCAGCAGCAGCGCCGCGCCCGCTATGCTCCGGCTCTCGACATCGCGGTGCGCCGCTGCGGCGTCGCGCAGCGGATAGGTCGCCGCAATCTGCGGCCGCAGCACGCCCTGCCCCACCAGATCGAACAGCTCGGCGGCGGCGGCCTGGAGGGCGCCGGGCTCACTGAAGAAGTGGCTTAGTCCCGGGCGCGACACCGACAGCGATCCCTTCTTGGCGAGCAGCAGCAGGTCGAACGGCGGCACGTGGCCGGAAGCGTTGCCGTAATTGACCAGCATGCCGAACGGCCGCACGCAATCGAGCGAGGCCATGAAAGTGTCCTTGCCGACGCCGTCGAATACCGCGTCGACACCCGCCGGCACGATCGCCCGCACGGCGGCGACGAAATCGGTCTCGCGATAGAGGATAGCGTGATCGCAGCCTTGCGCGGCGGCGATGCGCGCCTTCTCGGCCGAGCCCACGGTGCCGATCACGGTCGCGCCGAGATGTTTCGACCATTGGCACAGCAGCAGGCCGACCCCGCTCGCCGCCGCATGGATCAGGATCGTATGGCCGCGCCGCGGCTTGAATACCCGGTTGACGATGCTCGACGCGGTGAGCCCTTTGACCAGCAGGGCGGCGGCCTGCTGGTCGGAAATCCGATCGGACAGCTTGATGAGGCACGACACCGGCACGTTGCGCTCCTGCGCATAGGCGCCGGTCTCTTCGTAAAATGGACCGCCCATGCCCACATAGGCGACGCGCTCGCCGGCCGCGATGTCTACAACCCCGGGCCCCGTGGCCGTGACGACACCCGCCGCCTCGTTGCCGAGGATCACCGGAAACCGCAGAGGCTTCGCGATATAGAAGCCACCGCGGCGGACGTTGATGTCGGAATAATTGACCCCGATGGCAGTGTGACGGATGCGCACCTCGCTCGGCCCCGGCGGCGCCAATGCGATATCCTCAAAGCGCATTACATCGGGACTTCCATTGGCGTGGATAAGAATGGCCTTGGTCATCGCGGTCCGGTGGCGGCGTCGTTTAAATGCGCCCAACACTGCGCCGCGCCGGCGCGCCGTGCAAGCGGACCCAGGACCGGGGATGCGCGGCCTATTCCGCCCCGATGCCTAGTCCCTGGATCAGGTCGCCATAGCGGATGTGATCTTCCGCCACCATGGCGGCAAATGCGGCGGCCGGCCGGTAGACGAGGTCGAAGCCCTGCCGATTGAGTTGTTCGCGCACCTGCGGCATTTCACCGATGCGCCGCAACTCTCCCTCGAGTCGCGCCACGATGGCGGCGGGCGTGCCGGCCGGCGCCGCAAGGCCGAACCACACCTCCACATGGAAGCCGGCAACGCAGCATTCCGCGACCGTCGGCACGTCCGGCAGCACGGCCGGGCGTTTGACATCGGCCGAGGCGAGCGGAATGACCTTTCCCGCCTCGATGAACGGCAGCACCGCGATGGAGGTCGCCCAGATCGCCGGGATCTGGTTGGCGATGAGGTCGTTGAGCGCGAGCGCGGTGCCGCGATAAGGCACGTGCACCACGTCGATGCCAGCCATCTTGTTGAGCATCTCGCCGGCGAGGTTGTGCGGCGAACCGACGCCCGGCGAGCCGTAGGTCAATGCGCCGGGATGCTGCCGCGCATAGGCGAGGAATTCTGCAAACGTCTTGAACGGGCGCGCCGCATTGGTCATGAGGATGAGCGGTGAAGTGGCGAACAGCCCCACCGGGGCGAAGTCCTTCAAGACATCGAACGGGACCGACTTGTGCAGCCACTTGTGAAGCACTTCGCTGGTGTTCATCGTCAGCAGCGTGTAGCCGTCCGGCGCCGCTTTGGCGACCGAATCGTCGCCGACAATGCCGCCACCGCCCACGCGATTTTCCACTACCACCGACTGGCCGAGGCGCTGCTTCATCTCGGCGGCAAGCGTGCGCGCCAGTACGTCGACGCCGCCGCCCGGCGCCAGTGGCACCACGATGGTGATGGTGCGGTTGGGGTAAGTTGCCGGGTCCTGCGCGGAAGTCTGCGCAAAGGCGGGCGTTCCGAGCAAGGCGCTGGCGAAAACTGTGGCAAGCACGACCGGCTTCATCGGGCGTCCTCTCTTGTACGCAGCCTACCCGGCAAAGGCGCGGCATCGAAGCGGAAAACCGCGCGGCGCCGCGTTTCCATAGACGCCGCCGCGGCGCTGGGCGAGAATGGGCGCGACACTGAGGGCGGAGGAAGCTGTGAGTGAAGGAGAGACCCGCGCATGGGTCGAATTGCCGGACGGAGAGGTCGGCGACGCCGTGATCGCGGCGCTCGAGCACGGCGGCGTCGAGTATCTGTTCTTCACCTCCGGCTCGGAAATCGGCTTTTTCCAGGAGGCGATTGCCAAGGCCCGCGCGCAAGGGCGCAACAACGTGCCGCGTCTCATCACGGTCACCCACGAGCACGCGAGCCTCAATGCCGCGCTCGGCTATGCAGCGGTGAGCGGCAAGGTCGCGGCAACGGCCGCCCACGTGGACGTCGGCACCCAGCATTACGGCGGCGCGGTGCACACCGCCTGGCACAGCGGGTTGCCGGTGCTGATCACCGCCGGCGCGCCACCGACCGCCTATCCGGGCAGCATCCGCGGCGCGCGCGACGGCGGCGGCCATATCTGGATGCAGCAGAGCTTCGATCAGCATGGGATCGTGCGGCAATACACCAAGTGGGACCACCGCTTGGAATCCCGGGACAATCCGGGCCTGATCGTAAGCAGGGCCCTCCAGGTGGCCCAGACCGAGCCGAAGGGGCCGGTGTACATCTCGTTTCCACGCGAAGTGGCGTTGATGAAAAGTGGCGAGGGGCGCTTTCCGACCGCCGGACAACTCGGGATTGCGCGGCCCGCGGCACCCGACCCGGCCGGCCTCAACGAAATCGCCAAGCGCCTGGTGCGCGCCCGCAATCCCATGATCGTGGCCGGGCGCTCCGGGCGCAATCCGCGCACCGTGCCGGCGCTTGTGCAATTGTGCGACCTCATCGGCATTCCGGTCGTCGACGCGCTGCCGCGGGCCTATCTGTGTTTTCCCATGACCCATCCGCTCTATCTCGGCAACGCCAGCCTCAAGGGTGCGGACATGGTCCTGGTGCTGGAGGCCGATGTACCCTGGATGCCGGGGCCCACCGCGCCGACTGACGATGCCTATGTGGCAGTGGTCGATGTCGACCCCGCCAAGGCGCGCATTCCGACCTACGAATTCACCGCCGATATGCGCATGAATGCGGACTCGCTCGCGACCATCGAAGGATTGATCGCCGCGGTGCGGCCGCTCCTGACGGCAGGCGACCGCAGCCGCTTCGCGGAGCGCAGCGCGAAGTGGCGGGAGGGCATCGCGAAACGGCGCGCGCTACGCGAGCGCGCCGCGCTGACGCTGGAGAGCAAGAATCCCATCGATCCGCGCTGGCTGCACCACGAGATCGCCGAAGCACTCGGCGACAACTGCATCATATTCGACGAAACCATCGCCAGCGACCCGTTGTGCAACTATCTGCACTGCGATCGTCCGGGCTCGTATTTCTACCTGCCGGCGAGCGCCGGCGGTTGGTCACCGGGCGCGGCGTTCGGGGCAAAGCTCGCGGCGCCCGAACGCGACGTGGTGTCGATCACCGGCGACGGCTTCTACATGTTCGCCGCCGCCAACGCGGCGTTATGGTCGGCGGCGCACTACAAGGCGCCGTTCATGAGCATCGTCTACCAGAACCGCAGCTACTCGACCGGTGTGCTGCGCGTCGCAAACGTTTTCCCCGACGGCCATGCCGCGAAGGGCGGTTATGACGGCGGCTATTTCGATCCACCCATCGATTTTGCCAAGGAGGCGGAGGCCGCCGGCGCCTACGGGGAGAACGTGCGCGATCCGGCCGAGATCGCGCCCGCGATCGACAGGGGCTCGATCAGATCCGCGCCGGCAAGCCCGCCGTCATCTCGGTATGGCTGCCGCGCCTGTTACAGGAGGATTAACGGTAGGGCGGAGCGCGCACGAAAACACGGAAAACTGCCGCAGGAGCGTCAACCCCGATGGGGAACCAAATGTCTTGCAAAGGGTTGGCGTTACCAGGTTTTGGGGAGATCGGCGGAATATTCAGGAGATGCGCATGAGTGGCCGGTTTTTTCGTTTCGCAATCATTGTCGTGCTTCTGTTATTGGCGGCTCAGGTGGCCGAGCCCTACATCACCCGTCTGATGTTCGCCCAGACGACGCCGCGCCCGATCGAGGCGCGCGGAGATTTGTCCGATGCGGAACGCTCCATCATCGCGTTGTTCCAAAGGGTTTCGCCGTCGGTCGTCCAGGTGGTCGGACGCCACGCCGGCAGCGACGTTTCGAGCGACGAAGAAGGTGTCCAGACCGGCACCGGATTTGTCTGGGACGGCGCCGGCAACATCGTCACCAACAACCACGTCATCAACGGAACCGACGAGGTCGCCGTGCGCCTCTCCAGCGGCGATGTCGTCGCGGCTGAAGTTGTCGGCACGGCGCCGAATTACGACCTTGCCGTCGTCAGACTGCGGAATCCGCGCCAGGTACCGCCCGCAATCGCGATCGGCAGCTCGTCCGACCTTAAAGTCGGGCAATTCGCGTTTGCGATCGGCAATCCGTTCGGGCTCGATCAATCCCTGACGTTCGGCGTCATCAGCGCGCTTCGAAGGCGCCTGCCAACCAGTTCGGGCCATCAGATCTCGAACGTGATCCAGACCGATGCGGCGGTTAACCCCGGCAATTCCGGCGGTCCGCTGCTCGATTCGAGCGGCCGGGTCGTGGGCGTCAACACGGCGATCATCTCACCCTCGGGATCGAATGCCGGGATTGGATTTGCGATCCCGGTCGACGTCGTCAATCGGGTGATACCGCAGCTTGTGGCCAACGGTCACGTGCCGACACCAGGCATCGGCATCGTGGCAGCGAGCGAAGGAGCCGCCACGAAGCTCGGCGTCGAGGGCATCGTGGTGCTCCGCACGTTGCCGGGTTCGTCCGCGGCACGCGCGGGGGTGCGCGGGGTCGATCGAGATACCGGAACGCTGGGTGACGTGATCGTCGGAGCGAACGGCAAACCGGTGCGCCGCCTGTCGGACCTGGCCGACGAACTCGACGAGGTCGGAGTTGGTCACACGGTTAAAGTCGCCCTGCTGCGCGGAGACCAGAAAGTCACCGTCGAAATGCCGGTGACGGATATCCGCAACGCTCAGTAGCTGCTACGCGGCGGACGGTCAGGCCGCGGCTGCGACCGGCGCGGTCCGCCGCCTGTCGACGCCGATCCACATCACCAGCGCGGCGGCGACGAAGCACAGGGTTCCGGACAGCATGAAGGTTTCAAGGTAGCTGCCGAGGTCGGTTCGCAGCACGCCGCCGAAATAGGCGGCCGCGCCGCTGCCGAGCTGGTGGGAGGCGAAGATCCAGCCGTAATAGATGCCCGCCTTTTCCTTGCCGAAGCAGTTTGCCGAAAGGCGCACCGTCGGCGGCACCGTGGCGATCCAATCGAGCCCGTAGAATACCGCAAACAACGACAGCCCGTAAAGCGACACGAACGAGAACGGCAGGAACAGCAGCGAAAGGCCGCGCAGGCTGTAATAGGTCGCGAGCAGCACCCGGTTGTCGATGCGGTCGCTGAGCCAGCCCGATCCAGTGGTGCCGACGAAATTGAAGGCGCCCATCATGGCGAGCATGCCGGCGCCGGTCATTTCGGGAATGCCGTTATCGATGCAGGCCGGAATGAGATGGGTGGCGATGAGGCCGTTAGTCGAGGCACCGCAGATGAAGAAACTGCCGGCGAGCAACCAGAAATCCCGCCGGCGCAGCCCTTCGCCGAGGGTACGAAGCGCCGTCACGGCCGGATTGCCGGTCGCCCGCGCGGTGGGCTTTGCGCCCTCGGTCTCGCCATACGGCGCCAAGCCCAAGTCCTCCGGGCGGTCGCGCATGAGGAACGCGACGACCGGAAATGCCAGCGCCGCAAAGGCCGTTATGCTCAGCACCATCGGCCGCCAGCCGTAGGCCGTTACGATTCCCGCCATCGCGGGCAAGAAGACAAGCTGGCCAGCGGCAGCAGCGGACGTGAGCAGTCCGACCACGAGGCCGCGATTTTTGGTGAACCAGCGCGTCGCCACCGTCGCGGCGAGCACATTCGCCGTAACGCCGGTGCCGCATCCGACCACCACGCCCCACAGCAGGATGAGCTGCCAGGACTTCCCGCATGAACGTCGTCAGCGCGACGCCGGTACCGATGCACACGATCGCGGCGAGCATCAGCCGACGTATGCCGAACCGCTCCATCATCGCCGCTGCGAACGGGCCCATCAACCCATAGATGATGAGATTGACGGCGACCGCGAACGAGATGGTGCTGCGGGTCCAGTGGAACTCATCCTCGAACGGTACCATCAGGATGCCTGGAGTTCGACCGCACGCCGGCGCCCAGCAGCAACGTCAGGAACGTCGCGCCGACCACGATCCAGCCGTAGTAGATCTTTTGCTGTCGCATCATCTTGAGTTTCTGCAATCTTCACTATCGGCGAGCCGGGCCAAATCGCCTCGCTAGGCGATAACCGAAAGACCGTCCCTTCGATAGAACTTTCTTCGGATAACTTGCCCGTGAGCCGATATCGGGGCTAGCTTTCCCGTCGACCCATCAACAGCCTCGGCATTATGCAAACCCCGACCTCCCACACCTTCATTTCCCAACGTCTGCGGCTGCACTATTACGACTGGGGCAATCCGGATGCGCCGCCGCTGGTGCTGGTCCACGGCGGGCGGGATCACGCGCGCAACTGGGACTGGGTGGCGGCGCGGCTTCGCGATCGCTGGCACATCATCACGCCCGACTTGCGCGGCCATGGTGACAGCCAATGGTCGCTCGATGGCAGCTACAACATGCCGGGCTACATCTACGATCTCGCCCAGCTCATTCATCAGCGCGCGCTTTCGCCGGTGACACTGATCGGGCACTCGTTGGGCGGCAACATCGCGACCCGATATGCCGCCATCTATCCGGAGCGGGTGCGCTGTCTCGTTTCCATCGAGGGACTGGGACCGTCCCCCAAGGCGATCGCCGAACGCGGCCAAAAGCCGATGGCCGATCGTCTGCGGACCTGGATCGAGGCGCAACGCGGTCTTGCCGGCCGTCTGCCGCGGCGTTATCCGTCGATCGAGGATGCGGTCGCGCGCATGCAGGAGGCCAACAAGCACCTGTCGCACGAACAGGCCCGCCATCTCACCCGCTACGGCGTCACCCAGAACGAGGACGGCACCTATAGTTGGAAGTTCGATCCCTACCTTCACGTCTTCCCGCCGGTCGATCTGCCGGTCGCGGAAATCGAGGCGCTGTGGGCTCACATCGAATGCCCGACGCTCCTGGTCTACGGCAAGGAAAGCTGGGCCTCCAATCCGCAGGAAGATGGCCGCGCCCGCCATTTCAAGAACGCCCGCGTCGTCATGGTAGAAAAGGCCGGCCATTGGGTTCATCACGACCAGACCGATTTTTTTGTCGAGACGGTGCAAGACTTTTTGCACCACAAGTGACGGCAGGCACAGCCGGCCCGACAGTGACACGATCTCCCGCCTCCACGTACGGTCCCGTCGCGATCGCTCCCAGCCGGCTAAGGCCGCGGTGAACCTTTTCTCCGAACCTCCAGACAAATGACAAGGCCAGACCGGCCGCGCTGAGATTTGTTCGCGAGGAGCCGCATCATGAGCATCATGACTGTTTCTGCCCCGTGGCAGAATTCCATTTCAGAGCCCGCCGTGTCGGCCGTCATGCCGCCGAGCGACCGCGTCAAATTCGTCGGCGACCGCGGCGCGTATTGGCGGCTGATGATTTGCGGCGGCACACTTCAGGCGATCACGCTCGGCATTTACCGGTTCTGGCAGTTCACCGATATGCGCCGCTTTCTGTGGGCGAATACCGAGGTCGACGGCGAAAGCCTGGAATACACCGGCACCCCGGTCGAACTGCTGCTCGGCTTCCTGGTCGCGATCGGCATTCTCATCCCGATCTACGGCCTCTTGTTCGTCGGATCGCTCGAGATGGGCGCGCTCAGCTCATTCTCCAGCATCGTCGGTTTCGCTGTGCTGGCGTGTTTCGGTCAATATGCGGCTTATCGGGCGCGCCGCTATCGGCTGACCCGCACGGTGCTGCGCGGCGTCCGGTTCCATCAAACCGGCTCCGCTTTCGGCTACGCGCTGCGCTCGGTGCTGTGGTGGATCGCGATCGTCTGCACGATCGGCCTCGCTTTGCCGGCGGCGCAGGCGAGCCTGGAGCGCTACAAGATGCGCCACACTTTCTATGGCGACCTTGCCGGCAGCTTTGCCGGCAAGGCGTCGCAGCTGTTCTGGCGCGGCATCCTGATCTGGATCGTAATTGTGTCGCCGACCATGACCGGAATTGTTGGCGCAATCGGGCTATCGGCGCGAAGCGCCACCGCTGCCGGGGTCGTGAACCCCGCGACGGTGTCCGCGGCGAAGGCCCTTGGGACGTTCAGTCCGGTCGCCGCCCTCATCTTCGCCGGCATTTTCGTGTCGCTTCTGCTCTGGGCGGTGTTGTATCCCGCGTACCAGGCGATCGCGCTGCGATGGTGGCTGTCGGGCTTGCGGTTCGGCGGCGCAGCCGCCGCCTCCGACCTGAAGATCCGCCGCGTTTACGGCGCCTATCTTCGCTTTTTCCTCTACGTCTTGTTATTCTCGGTGGCGTTTGGTGTCGTGGCGTACATGGTTGGAAAACTCGGCCATGGCGCCCTGTCGAGCATGACCGATCTCAAAACGTCGTCACCATTGCGCGACGGTGCCGCTACGGCGGCCGCAGCCTTGGGCTATATCGCCTTCATGCTGGTTGCCTCGACCATTTTCCAGGTCGTGGTCAAGTTCAGGTTATGGCAGGTCGCGGCCGAATTGATCGAGATAACCGGACTGTCGACACTTGCGAACGTGCGGGCGAGCGAAGCCTCATCCTCGGCCGTCGGCGAAGGATTGGCCGACGCCCTCGGGTCCGGCGGCTTCTGATCCGCCATCCGCAACCGCGCGCAGGAGCAACTCCATGAATACCATTGGATCCGCGGTCTTCTACGACGGGCAAACCAGCGCCCGTCACCCGGTTGCCGTGAAAATCGCCGGCGACGGCATCGAGATCAGTTCCACGGCCGGCGGTGTGCTGGCGCGGTGGGGACTGGGCGAGATTGCACGGCTCTCCGCGCAGGCCGGCGTGTTGCGGATCGGGCGGGTCAACAGCAAGGTCTCGGCCCGGCTCGAAATCCGCGATGCGGCGCTCGCAGCGGCATTCGAAGGCGGCACCCGGGCAAGCGACCCTCACGGCCTCACCGATCGCCGCACCCGGACCAAGGTCGTGTCGTGGAGCGTGGCCGCCGTCGCATCCCTCGTCGCAATGGCGATCTGGGGCGTGCCCTGGGCGGCGCAACGCATCGCACCGCATCTGCCGATCCCGCTCGAAATGCGGCTCGGCGATACGGTCGATGCCCAGATACGCCACCTGCTCGATACCGGGGCGAAAGATAAACCGTTCGAATGCGACGCCGGGGCTGCGGGCGCCCGCGCCGCGCTGGCAAAGCTCTCGGGTACTTTGGAGCAAGCGGCCGAGCTGCCGCTGCGATTGCGCGTCGTCGTGGTACGGCGGCCGGAGGCCAACGCGATTGCGCTGCCGGGCGGCCGCATCTACGTGTTCGAGGGGTTGCTGTCCAAGGCGCAATCCGCCGACGAGGTCGCGGGCGTGCTCGCCCACGAGATCGGCCATGTCGCCCATCGTGACGGCACCAAATCGGTATTGGAGACCGCCGGCACGTCCTTGCTGTTCGGTCTGCTACTCGGCGATTTCAGCGGCGGCACCGCCGCGGTCATCGGGGCGCGAACGGTGCTTCACGCCTCCTATTCGCGCGGGACGGAGGCTGCCGCGGATGAATTCGGCGCCAGGCTGATGAGCAAGGTCGGCGGCGACCCGCGCGCCCTCGGCAATATTTTGCTGCGCATTTCCGGCGCCGAGGGCACGATGCCGCATTTCCTGCTCGATCATCCGGAAGCCAAGGAGCGGGCTGCCGCTATCGACCAGGTTGCGCGGCCTTCCGTCGCCAAGCCATTGCTGACGTCGCCGGAATGGGCGTCCCTCAAGAAGATCTGCGGCTCCGGCAAGTAGCCCCGGGGGTCGGCAGGCTTCAGCTCTTCTGCTCGTCGGTCAGATCGTTGAGCGTCCAGCTGAGGATCTCCGCCTGGTTCGATGCAAGGCGGAAATCATAGCCAGCGACTTTAGCGGCGATCGCCTTTGCCTTGTCCTGCTTGGCGTCGTTCGTCGCTTCCGCCGTAACCTGGATCCAGCCCTCGGTGATGTCGCCGACGCTGGTAAATACGAGGCGCAGGCCATCCTCGGCATCGAAGGTCATGTGGCGGGCGTCGTCCGCTGGCTTGGTTGCCTTGCGCACGTCCTGGAACGTGAAGCTGTCGACGAGCGTCGCAAGCCGACCCACCTTGAACGTATCGGGGGTGCGCTTCTCCGGCACATCGGCAAGCTTGAACTCGCCGGGCTTCTCCGCCGTCACGTTGACGGCATCACGGCCGCCGCCGGCGAGCGCGATCGTCTTGATTTCGCTGCGCTTGACGTCGAAGTCGACCGGGAGGAACCAGTCGGCGCGGGTCGACGGCAACCGCACGCTGCCGCGCGCCAGGAAGGTCTGCGGCGTGCCCTTGACGCGGATATACATGCCACCGGCGGCGCTCCCCACGGTGGTATCGCGATTGCCGATCACGAAATCCACGATCTGGCCGCCGGCCGTGCCGAAGGCGATTTCCTTGCCGCCCTCTTTGCCGCCCGGATCGGCGAGTCCCAGATCGCCGTAGCGCGCCGGATCGCTGGTGCGCGCCTCCTCGAAACTAAGCTCGGCGCTGCTGGCGACGAGGTCGCGTACGGCGTCGGTTTTGATCGGATAGCCGGACTCCGCCGCCACGAAGCCGTTGCCGCGGCGCTCGATCGACAGCGTGTCGGCGCCCTCGCGCACCGTGATCGCAGTGATGTCGTTGGCCTTGCTGACGAGCCCCGGCACCACGCTCTCGCCGCGCCGATCCGATGCCACGGTGGGCGCGCCGGAGCGCAGCACCATCGCGGTCGCAGCGACGCAGATCGCAGCCAGTACGGCAAGAACGGTGAGTTGCTTGGCGTTCATCATGCCTCTCCAGCCGGCTTGCCGTCGGCGTCGCGGTTGCGTTTCTCCGGCAGCGGGCGCCGCGGCCGCCGCAACCCGAAGCCCAGCGCGATAATGGCGACCGTCACCGGCACCACGCCGACATTGATCGCCGTGACCCAGCTCTTGAGATTGTCGACATTGCGGCGCAATGCGAATTGCACGTCGCGCAGCTCGGAGCGGATGGTCAGCAGTTGGGCGCGGAAGCCTTCGATGGTCTTGGCCTGCTCCGGCGTCAGCACGTCGTTCGAGCCTTCCGGAGACTTCGGCAGTTGCGACAGCTTCTGCTCGGTATCCTTGAGCTGCTGGGTCAGTTCCTGCTCCTTGGCGCGGAACTTACTATCGGCGTCGGCCTCCATGCGCTGGATCAGCTCGAACGGCCGCCACGACACACCGCGTCCGCGCAAGTCGGCAAGTGCCGCGCCGCCGGCCATCTGCTCGATCGCGTTGATGACGAAATCGCCGTTGTTGGCGAAGGCCTGGGCGATCTGCTGTCCGAACAGGGATTGCTGCTGGATCCAGTTCCGGTCCATCAGCATGTCGGCATCGCCCACCAGGATGACGTTGACCGGCTTGACGGAGCGCTTGAGCGCGGTGCTCTCGGGCTTTGCCGGCTCGCTCTTGGCGGCCTCGGTGTTGGTCGCTTCCGGCTTGGTCGTTTCTACCTTGGGCTCATCCGGCTTCGTCTCGCCTTCCTTGGCCGGCTCGGGCTTGGCCGGCTCGGCGGCGGCGTCCTTTTTGCCGAGCCCGTCCGGATAGGCACTGTCGAGCGTTCCTTCGAGCCGGGCCGCGATGACGGGCGGCTTCGGACTCTTGACGAGGCCGACCAGGAGGCGGCGCGGATCGCCAGTGCGATCGCCCGCAAGCGCCGCATCGAGGGTGACGGCCGCGGCCGATGCGCTCAACAGCGGCCGCAGCGTGACGCCATCCTTGGTGGTCTCGAAAGCACCCGCGGTAGTCACCACGACGGCGGAGAGTTGCGCCAGGATTGCCTCGTTGCGGGCAAGCGCATTGCCGCGCAGCGCCAGCCAGGCGAGGTTTTGCGACGTCACCGGCCGGCCTTGGACATTACGTTCGGTTTGCAACGCGTAGTCGGGATCGCCGACAGCGCGCGAGGTGTCGAATTTGACGCCCCACGCCTTGAAGGACGGCTCCAGCGTCGAGGTCGGATTGGGCGGCGGACCGCCGCGCGGCCCCATCTGGTTTTCCGCATAGGGGTCGACGAAGATGATGGCCGGGTTGCCGCCCATCACCCACTGGTCGATGGTGAAGAGCGTACGCTCGCTCAGGTCCTGCGGGTGCACCACCATCAGCACACGGGTGTCGTCCGGAAGCTTTTCGACGTCGCCGGAGACCGGCTTAACGTCAAAGAACTGCTTCATCTGCACCAGCACCTGCTGCTCGGGGATGCGCACCATCGGATTGCCGGCGAGGCCCATTCCGTCGAGTAGCGCCACCACGGGCTTGCCGCGACGCCCGAGCTCGGAGACGAGACGCGTGAGATCGTATTCCAGGAACGCCTCGCGGTCGGGCGCGAACACCCCGATGGTGGCGCGGCCGGTGGTCGAATTGGTGGCGGCAAGGCCGAAAAACAAACGCTCGCCATTGGTACCGGTGAAGCCGTCGATGCCGAACGCAACCGCGCGATCCTCCTCCTCGGAGAACGGCCGCGGGTCGATGACCTCGAGGATGATGTTGCCCTTGGCGGCGGCCACATAGGCGTCCAGCATCGTGCGCACCCGGCCGGCGAAGGCGGCAAGTTGCGGGGCCTGGCGCGTGAGCGCGGACGACATAAAGAGGCGGAAGCGTACCGGCTCCTTGAGGTCGCCAAGCATTGTCTTGGTACCCTGGCTCAGGGAATAAAGATGCTGCTGGGTGAGGTCGAGGCGGGCGTTGCGCAGGGCCTGGGCGCTGATGATGTTGATGCAGACGAAGATCACGGCGGCGAGCAGCGCGGCGACGATCGCGATGCGCCCGGTCGACCACGTGTTGCGTGGGCCGGAACTATTGGCGTCAGACATATTATTGGAATCGGACATGGGAAACCCTCAGGCAGCCTTCTTCACTTCGATGATGCGGACGTTGAGCCACAGGCAGAACACAATCAGGGACACGAAGAAGATGACCGACGGCAATTCCAGCACGCCGTCGGTGATGTGCTGGAATTGCGCGAAGAACGACATCGAGCGCACCGCGTCGATCACGAAAGCGGGCGCCCAGGAGCGTACCGACGAGATGACGAGATCGAATCCCGCCATCACGAACAGGAAGCTCACCGCGGTGGCGCCGATGAAGGCGAGCACCTGGCTCTTGGTGAGCGCCGAAATTGCCGCCGCCAGCGCCAGGAAGGCGCCAGCCATCAGCCACGAGCCGATGTAGGAGGATAGGATGACGCCGTTGTCGGGCGAGCCAAGCACGTTGACGGTGATCCACAGCGGCATAGTCAACACCAGCGCCAGCGCGGCGAACGCCCAGGCGGCGAGCCATTTGCCGATCACGATCTGCCACGGCTGTACCGGCAGCGTCATCAACAGCTCGATGGTGCCGCTGCGCCGTTCCTCGGCCCACAGCCGCATCGCGATCGCCGGCATCAGCACCAGATAGAGCCACGGGTGCCAAAAGAAGAAGCCGGAGAGGTCAGCCTGGCCGCGATCGAAGAAGCCCGACACCAGGAACGTCATGCCGGCCGACAGCGCCAGGAACACGATGAGATACACGGCCGCGACCGGGGTTGCGAAATAGGCGGCGAATTCGCGCCGGAACACCAGGAAGACGGGACGCATGTCAGTTCTCTCCCGCGCTCTTGCCGGCGGCAATGTCTCGGAACACGTCGTCGAGCGTCGCGCGCTCCATGTAGTATTCGGTGACCACGACGTTTGAACCATTGAGCAGGCTTGCAAGCTCGCCGGCGGACGGGCGTGTCCGCACGGTCTGGATCACGAGGCGGGTGACGCCGTTATGGCGCTGTGCGATGTCGACCCGGCCGACGCCCGGATGCTTTGAAATAAGGTCGATCGCATATTGCGGCTCGGCGGTCGCGAGTGCGAGCGCAAGCGTGCCATTGACCGGCGCTCGCGCCATAAGCTCGGCTGGCGTCGCGTCCGCCAGCATGCGGCCCTTGGCGATAATGATGGCACGGGTGCAGACCGCTTCCACTTCTTCAAGGATGTGGGTCGATATGATGATCGCCTTGTGCGGCGCGATTGAGCGGATCAGGTCCCGCATTTCGAATTTCTGGATCGGATCAAGGCCGTCGGTCGGCTCGTCCAGGATCAGCGCATCGGGATCGTGCACCAGCGCCTGGGCAATGCCGACGCGCCGCTTGAAGCCCTTCGAGAGCGAGTTGATCCGTTGGTTCCAGACGTCCGCGAGATCGACGCGCTCGATCAATTCGGCGAGGCGGTCATTGGCCTGCGATTTCGTCATTCCGTGCATGCCGGCGACGAAAGACAGAAACGTCGCGACCGTCATATCCGCATAGGCCGGTGCGCCTTCCGGCAGATAGCCGAGCTTGCGGCGCGCCGCGATCGGGTCGGCGTGGCTGTCATGACCGTCGATCCAGGCGCGCCCGGACGTCGGCTCGAGAAAACCGCTGATGATTTTCATGGCAGTCGACTTGCCGGCGCCGTTCGGACCCAGGAATCCGACCACCTCGCCACGTTCGACCGCAAAAGAGATACCGTCGACCGCGGTCAGTGACCCGAACCGCTTGACGAGGTCTCGTGCTTCGACGAGCGCCATATATTCGCTCCCGTATTCGCTGCCGTATTCGCTGAAGGCGTTGCGACCCGCGGCGCCGTGCGTCGGATTAGCGACATCGTGGCAGAATTCAAGTGGGAAGGTGAAGCCTAACCAAATCGTAATTCGCTGCAGCGCACAATCAAAAACGATGAAACCATCATCGTGTCGATATCGTGATAGGTTTCTCGCCAATTCCCTCCGTCCGTGCGACCATTCGACCTACCTTTTAATTTGCCTCTGTCGAACGGGGGCGACCGCCAATTTGGATTTTCGTGATGGCATCACGTTGGGTTCGCAACCACTCCCACTGGGGCGCTTTCCTCGCCGAAGTCGAGGACGGACGCGTCGTCGGCGTACGGCCGTTCGAGCACGACCCCGATCCTTCTCCGCTCATCGAGGCGATCCCAGCGGGCGTGCATTCACCGACCCGCGTCGCGGCCCCGATGGTGCGGGAGGGCTGGCGACCCCGTGGCGCCGATACCGGCGAAGGTCGCGGCCAGGAGCGCTTCGTGCCCATATCTTGGGATCGCGCGCTCGATCTCGTCGCCGGCGAGATCGAGCGCGTGAAAGCAAACCACGGTAATGCCGCCATCATGGGCGGCTCGCAGGGCTGGGGTTCGGCCGGAGTATTCCACGCCGCGCGCGGTCAGCTCCACCGGTTTCTCGGCGCCTGCGGGGGCTTCGTCGACCAGACCACCAACTACAGCTTCGGCACCGCGCTCGCCTTCCTGCCTCACGTAATCGGCACTGCCCAGGCTGTCACCGGGCCGCTGACGTCGTGGTTGTCGATCGCGCACCACTGCCGGCTGATGGTGATGTTCGGCGGCGCCAATCCAAAGAATACCCAAGTGGCGAAGGGCGGCTGCGCCGCCCATACGACCGCCGGCTCATTGCGCAACCTTGCGGCTGCCGGCGTGGAGGTCATCAACATCAGCCCGGTGCGCGACGACGGACCCGAGTTGGTGCGGCCGTCGTGGATTCCGATCCGGCCCAATACCGATACTGCCATGATACTGGCGCTAGTCCATACGCTGGTGGGCGAGGGGCTGCACGATCAGGAGTTTCTGGCGCGCTGCTGCACCGGTTTCGAGCGGGTGCTGCCTTATCTCATGGGCGAGAGCGACGGCGTGCCGAAGGATGCCGATTGGGCGGCGGCGGTCACGGCGGTTCCGGCCGCCACCATCCGGTCGCTGGCGCGTCGCATGGCCGCGACCCGCACCATGGTGACTGCCACCTGGTCGCTGCAGCGGGCCGATCACGGCGAGCAGCCGTATTGGGCGCTCATTCTGCTTGCCGCCGCGCTTGGACAGATCGGTCTGCCGGGCGGCGGCTTCGGCTTCGGCTACGGCTCGGCGGCCGGTATCGCCGATCCACCGCTGCTGTTCCGCGAGCCCATCATGGAGTTGCTGCCGAACCCGGCGCGGCTCGCCATACCGGCGGCGCGCATTGCCGATTGTCTGCTCCACCCTGGCGAGCCTTACGATTTCAACGGCACCCGCAGCGTCTATCCGGACATTCGGTTGGTATACTGGGCGGGCGGCAATCCCTTCCATCACCATCAGGACCTCAACCGGCTGCGCCGGGCGTGGCAGCGGCCCGACACCATCGTGGTGCAGGAGCCGTGGTGGACCGCAACCGCCCGCCACGCCGATATCGTGCTGCCGGCGACGACGACGCTGGAACGCAACGACATCGGCTGTGCCGGCCGCGACCGCTTTGTCATCGCCATGCAGAAGGCGATCGATCCGGTCGGACAGGCACGCGACGATTTCGATATCTTCCGCAGCCTTGCCGAACGGCTCGGCTGCGTCGATGCGTTTACGCAGGGACGCGATGAAGCAGCATGGCTCAGGCACATCCACGAGCGATGGCGGGACGGGGCGCGCACCAACCGGGCGACGCTGCCGGATTTCGAGACGTTCTGGCGGGATGGCTATTTCGAGATCCCCCACGCTGCTGAGGAATACCTGCTGTTTGCCGACTTCCGCGCCGATCCGGAGAAGAGCAAACTGCGCACGCCGTCGGGCCGCATCGAGCTTTACTCGGAGCGCATCGCGGGCTTCGGTTACGACGACTGCCCGCCGCATCCGACCTGGATCGAGCCGGCCGAATGGCTGGGCGCCGCGAACGGCTTCCCGCTTCATCTCGTATCAAGCCAGCCGCGCACGCGTCTGCACAGCCAGATGGATGACGGGCCGGTCAGCGCGCGCGGCAAAGTGGCGGGCCGCGAAGCAATCCTGATCAATCCAGCCGATGCCACGGCGCGCGGCATCGCGGCGGGGGACGTAGTGCGCGTCCACAACAAACGCGGCGCCTGTCTCGCCGGCGCCGTCATCACCGATGCGGTTCGCGAGGGTGTCGTGCAACTCTCTTGCGGCGCCTGGTATGACCCGGCCGACGGTACGCCGGATGCGCTGTGCCGACACGGAAACGCCAACGTGCTTACGCGCGATCGCGGCACCTCGAAACTCGCCCAAGGGCCGAGCTCGGCAACCGCCACGGTGGAAGTCGAACGTTGCGCGGCGCCGCCCGCCGTTGCGGCATTCGTACCGCCGCGATGATTAGGGCCTCGCGAGGCCGGGTATTTTGTCCGGGTTTTGGCGTATGCGGGGCTAACGCAGAGTACCGTCGCTTCTAGGTTCTGGTCAAAATCCGCCGTTGCACGCAAAGTCCTGATTCCGGTGCCAATTCGGCACGCCTCCCGGCACATTACGGCACGGCGTTAACCACCGATGCGGGACCGATTTGGTTGCCAAATTACAGCAGTCCCAAATGGTGCGACGCCGAGTACCGATTTATGCATTCATTTGCCGATTTGTGCGGCTTATTGACATCTCGCGGGAGTATTATTTGGGTTCGATCGGAAACGAGTACTCAAACGTTGTAGTGGAACAGGTACGATTTAATGGATTTTTCGGCTTGCATTCAAGGCCGGTTCGATATAATGCCAACTCCGTATTCAATGGAGCAGGACAATATGAATTTAAAATCTATGTCGATCGACGCCCTCATGACCTTGCGAGGCAAGATCGACGGGGTGTTGGGATCGAAGGTTGCGGATGAGCGTCGCACACTCGAATCCGAACTCGCAAAGCTCTCGCGTTTCGAGTTGGGTGGATCGCGTGCAAAGTCGGCACTTGGGCGCGGCGCCCGCGGAAAGGTTGCCCCGAAATTTCGCAATCCGGAGAATCCCGAGGAAACCTGGGCCGGCCGCGGTCTCAAACCGCGATGGTTGGCCGCTGCAATCAAGTCCGGCAAGAAACTGGATGAGTTTCGCATCGCGGGCGCGGCAAACGGCGCGGCGAAGGCAGTCAAGAAAAAGACCCGCGCCAAACGCAAATAATCGCGCGGCTTATATTTAAGCACGTATTTGAATTTCGGCTGCCACAGCAGAAGCGAAAGTCCCTGAGTTCTGGGTATTGCAGTAGGTTGCATGCCCCGGCGGGTGGAGTTTTTGCCTGTTGTCGCACGTATAGCGTGTACTTGTTGGGAGCGCTTGCTTTGGCCGTGCTCGGGCGCCCCTGCGTGGGATGCGTGCGAACGGGTACCGAGAGGTGCCGGCACCGCGTCGCGAAAATGCCGCGATACCCGGTATTAAGATACGTGTTTTGAATTCGCACCGACCGAAGGAGCGCATCATGGCCGAAGCCCCGGAGAAGTACCTCGATCTGCTGAATCAGAAAAAAGCGTTCGCAAGTCTCGCGACCGTGATGTCCGACGGTTCCCCCCAGGTTACCCCGGTATGGTTCGACTACCGGGATGGTATTCTCCGGGTAAATACCGCCAAGGGCCGGACCAAGGCGCGCAATATGACGCCTGGGGCAGCAGTCGCGGCTGTGATTGTGGATCCGGACAATCCATACCGTTATGTGCAAATCCGCGGCCGCGTTGCCCGCGTTGTCGAAGAAGGCGCAAACGCCCACATCGACTCGCTTGCGAAGAAATATCTCGGGCAAGACAAATATCCCTATGCCCAGCCCGGCGAAGTGCGCATGATGATCGAGATCGAGCCCAAATCAATATCGGGCATGGACTGACGCGCGAACCCTAATATCTGCAACTGATAACCGTCTGGTGTGCGAAAGTGCACAGCCGCGCCATGCCCAATCGGGGCTGCTGCACGGCCTGAGCATGGCGGAGACTTTGCGCCGTTTTGCTTGCCCCGGTTTTAATTTAGACCTCCAACATCCCCCCTCGCGGCGTCGACGCAAATCGAATACGCTTGGCGCGAACGCAACACGATCGGCGCCTTTGCGTCGATCACGGGCGTCAGGCTGGTTTCCGGTCCGAGCAATCGTCTCACCGCAAACGGAGGAGGAAGCGATGGTCGCCTTCATGGTCAATGGAGTGCACAAGGAGATTGGCGTCGACGGCAACACGCCGTTGCTGTGGGTGCTACGTGAACATCTCAAACTGACTGGCACAAAGTTCGGTTGCGGCATCGCGGCCTGCGGCGCCTGCACGGTTCATATCGATGGCGAGGCGACCCGCTCCTGCGCGACGCCGGTGGCGATGGTGGAGGGCAAGGCCGTCACCACCATCGAGGGACTTTCGGCGGACGGCAGCCATCCGCTGCAGAAGGCCTGGATCGCCGAACAAGTGCCGCAATGCGGCTACTGCCAATCCGGTCAGATCATGCAGGCCGCCGACCTCATCGCGCGCAACAAGGCACCCACGCGTGAGGAGATCGTCGAGCACATGGACGGCAACATCTGCCGCTGCGGCACCTACCTCAAGATTATCAGCGCCATCCAGCGCGCAGCGCGGGAGGGCTGAGCCATGACGAACCAATTCGAAGTGCGCTCGACCGATCTCGACCGGCGCGATTTCAGCAGACGCGATTTTAGCAGACGCGATTTCTTGGGTGCCGCCGCCGGCCTTACTCTCGCACTCGTGGCAGCGCCGGACCGGCTGGCATTCATCGGAGAAACCTCAGGGGCTCCGGCCGATACACCGCTCGTCCCCAACGTATGGGTTTCGATCGCGACCGACGGCGCCATCACCATCGTGTCGCCCGCGGCCGAGTTGGGTCAGGGCACCTTTACGACGCTGCCGGCGATCTTCGCCGAGGAACTCGACGCCGACTGGAGCAAGGTCAAACCGGTGGCGCCGCCGGAATGGAACGATAATAAGCTCGGCAATCCGATGTATAATGGCGCGTTCCAGACTTCCGCCAGCAATTCGACGCGCGGCTATTTCAAGCCGATGCGGATCGCCGGCGCCCAGGCGCGGCGCGTCCTCATCGAAGCCGTGGCGGCCAAGTGGGGCGTACCGACGGCCGAGCTTTCGACCGAGCCGAGCGTCGTGGTGCACAAGGCATCGGGGCGCCGTATCTCCTATGGGGAGATTGCGGCATTCGCCAAAGCGCCAGCCGAACTGCCGAAGATCGAGGACAAGGACCTCAAGAAGCCGGCTGATTTCCGCCTCATCGGCAAGGACGTCGCGCGGGTCGACGTCCCGCTCAAGGTCACCGGCGCGGCGAAATACGCCATGGATGCGCAGGTGTCCGGCATGGTCTACGCCGCGGTGCTGCAGTCGCCCTATCCGGGCGGTGCGCCCGAGACCATCGACGACACGCGCGCGCGCAAAGTCGTGGGCATCACCGACATCGTAAGGCTGCCTGAGGGCGTTGGCGTCATCGGCAGCAGCGTCGAGGCGACCCAGGCCGCCAAGAACGTGCTCAAGGTCACGTGGAGCGATGTGCCGGCGGCGCATCACGATAGCGAGCGCGCGCTCGAGGAGTTCGCCGCGATCGGCCGCGACCTGAGCCGCGAGGGCGTGCCCTATGCGAGTTCCGGCGACGCGCGGGCCGCGATGCGGGGGGCCGCCAAAGTGTTCCGCGGCGACTACCAGACCCGCTACGTCTACCACGCCCAGATGGAGCCCCTGAACGCCACCGCGGCGGTCGCGGCCGACGGTAAGTCGGCGGAGATCTGGGCCGGCACCCAGGGGCCGACGGCCCTGTACGCCCAGGTCGCCAGCTTGCTCGGCATCGAGCGGAGCAACATCACCTTCCACCAGCATTTCGTCGGCGGCGCCTACGGGCGACGCGGATCGCAGGAGGTGGTGCTTGACGCGGTGCGCCTCGCCAAGGCGGCCGGCAAGCCGGTCAAGCTCGTTTGGTCGCGCGAGGACGACATCGCCGGCGGCAAGTTCCGTCCGATGACGGCCCACCACATCGAGGCGGGTTTCGACGCCGGCGGCAAGCTCATCGCGTGGCATCACCGCGTGATCTCCGAATCCGCCGTCGCCTACATGGCGGCCACGGCCGGCACTACGCCGCCCAAGCTTGACCTCATCGTTATGAAGGGCTCGCCGGTCCCGCAATACCCGGTCGCCGACAAGCTGGCCGAACACGTGATCCTGCCCGGAAAAGCGCGGCTGTCGCCGTGGCGCGGCGTCGGCAACGGCCACAACGCCTTCGCGGTGGAGAGCTTCCTGGACGAGATCGCACAGGCACAGGGCAAGGACCCGATCGCATTCCGCCTCGAAATTTCCCAGGGCGTACCGCGGGCACAGACATTGTTGCGCACCGTCGCGGTGATGTCCGAGTGGAAGAAGCCGCGCGACGGGCGCGCGCTCGGCGTCGCCTTCATGGAAAAGGACGAAACGTTGTCGGCGGGTGTCGCCGAGGTCTCGGTCGATCGCGCGACCGGCAAGATCAAGGTCCACAATTTCTGGACCGCGATCGACGCCGGGATCGCGGTGCAGCCGCGTAATCTCGCGGCGCAGACCGAGGGCTCGATCGTCTACGGCCTCGGCCACGTGCTGCGGGAGAAAATCACGATCCGGAACGGCCGCGTGCTGGAGTCCAACTTCAGCGACTACGAAGTCGCGCGGATGTCCGACGCGCCCAATATCCAGGTGCAGGTGGTTTCCACCAATAACCCGCCCACCGGCGCCGGCGAGGATGGCCTGCCGCTGGTCGCCTGCGCGGTCGGCAACGCCATCGCCAAGCTCACCGGCGTGCGCTTGCGCGAACTGCCGTTCGCGCCCGATCGCGTTCGCGGCGCTCTCGGGGCGTAGGCCTTCCGGTCTACCTCCCGTCTCGCTTCTCCTTCCCTCCCCTTTGCGGGCGAGGGAAAGAGCCGCGGCCTCACTCTCTCTTCTTCTTCGCGCCCAGCGCGGCGCCGACATCCGGCGCCAAGCGGCGGAAGTGCCACACGCCCAGGAGACCCACGCAGGCGATCGCCCAGAACGCGATGTGGAAGTCGCCCGTCGTGACGGAGGCATCGCCCGGATGGGTCAGCGCGGCCAGGCGCAGCATGATGGCGCCACCGGCGATACCGAAGGCGTTTCCCATCTGCTGCAGCATGCTGAACAGCGTGTTGGCCCCGCTCATGCGGCGCTGGTCGAGGTCGCTGAAGCTCAGCGCATTGATGGTGGTGAATTCCATCGACCGTGATAGCCCGCTGACGAACAGCACGGCGAGGATGACGATCGTCGGCGTTGTCGCGGTCAGGAGGCCGCAGGCGAGGATCGTCGCGATGGCGAGTACGCCGTTCCAGATCAGCGTGGCGCGAAACCCGAACCGCCCGAGCACGATGTTGGTCGCGGGCTTCATGCCGAGATTGCCGGCGAACACCGCGAGCAGCAGCAGCCCGGAGTTGAGCGGGTCGAGCCCGAAGGCAAGCTGGAACATCAACGGCAGCAGGAACGGCGCGGCGCTGATAGCGGTGCGGACCAGCACGCCCCCGGTCACCGTAATGGCGAAGCTCGGAACCCCAAACGGCGAAAGATCGAGCAACGGGTGAGCGACGCGCTGCGCATGGCGCACCGCGTAGAGTCCGGCGCCCAGGCTGATAACGACGAGTGGACCGGTGACGAGCCAGTCGATGCGGTTGCGGGCGATCGATTCCAGGCTGTACATCAGGCCGAGGCTCGCAAGTCCGGTCAGCAGGAAGCCGCTCCAATCGAACCCGCCCAGGCTGCCCCCCCGCGCATTCGGGATAAGGACGAGCGCGAGCCCCAGCCCAATCAGCCCAAGCGGCACGTTGAGCAGGAAAATCCATTGCCATGTGCTGTAGGTCGTGATGAGGCCGCCGAGCGGCGGGCCGACCACCGGGGCCGTCAGCGCCGGCCAGGTCAGGTATGCGATCATCCGCACGAGATTCTGCTTCTCGGTGGTGCGCAGCACGATGAGGCGCCCGACCGGAACCATCATGGCGCCGCCGATCCCCTGCAGGATGCGCGCGAGGGTGAATTGCCATAGCGTGCCGCTCGCGGCGCACAGCACAGAGGACACCGTGAAGAGCGCAATCGCGCTCGCAAACACCACCCGGGCGCCGAACCGGTCCGTGACCCAGCCGCTCGCCGGGATGAACACCGCAACCGTGAGCAGATAGGCCGACATGCCGATATTGATGTCGACCGGCGCGACCCCGAACGACAAGGCCATCTGGGGCAGCGCGGTCGCGATCACGGTGCCGTCGAGTTGCTCCATGAACAGCGCGCCGGCGACCAGGAGCGCGATGATTGAGCTCTGCCGGAGGGACGCGTCCATGAAATCCCGAGTTGGCTCCGGCGGTTCCCGGCGATCCTTGGCGTCGCACTTTCGCGCCGCGTCAAAGCCCCGATGCCCGCTGATATCGCGCGCCAGCGAGCGCCGTCAACTTTTTGATTTCCGCCGAGAAATCGCCAGCGCTGCCTCCCAGCACGCCATCGTGACGAGTGCGAGGCAGAACGGGATCATGAAATAGAGCACGCGGAACACCAAAAGGCTCGCGACCAGCTCTTCCTTGCCGACTTCCGGCAGCGCCACCAGCATGGCGGCGTCGAACACGCCGAGCGAACCCGGAGCATGGCTCGCGAATCCCAGCAGCGTCGCCGCCACGAAGGCCGCCGCGACAGTGACATAGCCGTCGCCACCCGCCGGCATGAGGCTCCACATCGCAAACGAGGAGCAGCCGAGGTCGGCCACCGCGATGCCGATCTGGACGAGGGTCGATACTCCGCCCGGAAGATCGACGCGCCAATCCTTCACGCCGAGCGAGCGCGGCCGCAGCGACGCCCATGCCACATAGGACACCAGCAGCACCAGCGCGGCGACGCCAATGATGCGCGCGGCGCCGGGCGGAAGTTCGAGGATATGGGCGGGTCCCTGCGGGCTATAGACCATCCCGGATCCCAGCACCGCAAGATTACCGAGCCAGAATGTCAGCCCGGTGAGGAAGCATATCTTGGCGGTATCGATGACACCTAACCCGAACTGCGAATAGATGCGGTAGCGGATCGCGCCGCCGGAAAATGCAGTGGCGCCGATATTGTGCCCGATGGCATAGCTGGTGAAGCTCGCCAGCGCCGCGATCCGGTAGGGCACATGATTGGCCCCGAGGGTGCGCAGGGCAAAGAGGTCGTAGCAGGTCAGTGTCAAATAGGCGGCGGCGATGAAGAGCACCGCGCGAATGATATTCGCCGCCGGCATCTGCCGCACATTCGCCACCACCCGGGCGACGTCGATGTCCTTGAGGATGTGGGCCAGTACAAAGAGCGAGATCGCCACGATGGTTGCGCTGAGCGCAAACCCAATCCAGTTCCATCGGAAGCGGGCGCCGACCGCCGCCACCCTGTCCCGAAGCAGATGAGTCAATCGTCCCCCGCCGATCCAAGCATGGTGCCGCTGCAGACAACACAGACCGCCGCAGTATTGCGGCGAACGGGCGGCGCCAGACTTGCGAATCGATTTTTGATACTCGCCACCGCAGGCGACAGGAATGCGACAGGCCGTCACGCAGTTGACGCAAAACCAGGCCAAATGCTCGCTCCAGATCGCACAAGGGCTCCCAAATGGAGGGAGAATTGGCCTTTTGCACAAGCCCGCGCACCGTCATCAAACCTACATCCGGGATGGTGCTTAATCCGCTGTTGATTTCGACCTCTCAAATGAATCTCCGATCCATGATAGGGAGTACGCCTTGACGTCGGGCACCAAAATCGCGGCGAGCCGCCGCCTGAACGAGGCCGTTCGCCGCAACCGCGCCTTTTCGGCCGCGGGCCTGCTCGAAATATTGTTTACCTTTGCTTTCAAAGGGTTGGTTTATCCGCAAATCTGGGAAGACCCTGACATCGACATGGAAGCGCTCGCGCTGACGCCGGATTGCCACGTGGTGGCGATCGCGTCGGGGGGCTGCAACGTGTTGTCTTACCTGGTCGCCGACCCGGGCCGGATCACGGCGGTCGATCTCGCCCGCGCCCATGTGGCGCTCAACCGACTCAAGCTCGCGGCGGCGCGCCATTTGCCGTCGTGGCAGGCGTTCTACCGCTTCTTCGGCGAGGCCGATGAAGCGGACAATATCGCGGCCTATTGGCGATTCCTGGTGCCGCATCTCGACGCCGAGACGCGCGCCTATTGGGAGGGGCGCAGCGCGACCGGCCTCGGGCGCCGCCGCATCTCGATGTTTTCGCGCAATGTCTACCGCCACGGGCTGCTCGGCCATTCGATCGGGCTCGGCCATCTCGTCGCCCGCCTCCATGGGGTCGACCTGGGCGGTATCCTGCGCGCCCGCTCGCTTGCGGAGCAACGGGCGTTCTTCGAGACTTCGCTCGCTCCCCTGTTTGACAAGCCGCTGGTGCGCTGGGCGACGGCGCGGCGCTTGTCGCTCTATGGCCTCGGAATACCGCCGGCGCAGTACGCCGCGCTTGGCGCCGGCGGCCCCGACATGGCCGCGGTGCTGCGCGACCGGGTCGAGCGCCTGTCCTGCGGATTTTCCGTGGATGACAATTATTTCGCCTGGCAGGCGTTCGGCCGCGCCTATGCGGAGCGTGGCGCCGGCCCGTTGCCGCCCTATCTCATGCGCACCCATTTCGACGCCGTGCGGGACCGCGCCGACCGGGTCGAGGTGCTCAACCGCTCGTTCACCGAATATCTGACCAGCCGGCCGGATCGTTCGCTCGATCGCTACGTGCTGCTCGACGCCCAGGACTGGATGGTGGACCGCCAGTTGAACGATTTGTGGCGCGAGATCACCCGCACGGCACGCCCGGGCGCGCGCGTGATTTTCCGCACCGCGGCCGAACCGAGCCTGCTGCCCGGACGGGTCGACGACGAAATACTGGGGAAGTGGCGCTACGAGGCCGAATGGTCGCGTGACCTCACCGCGCGAGACCGCTCCGCGATCTACGGCGGCTTCCACCTCTACGTGCTCGCCGATTGAAATGTCCGCTGCGGCCGAATTGATGGATCGGACCTACCGCCATCAGCGGCATGTCTACGATTTCACCCGCAAATACTACCTGCTCGGCCGCGACCCGATGATCGCCGAGCTTTGTCCCGGCGACGGCGATCGCGTTCTCGAGATCGGCTGCGGCACCGGTCGCAACCTCATCGCGGCGGCACGCCGATTTCCCGGCGCGCACTTTTTCGGCGTCGACGTTTCGAACGCCATGCTCGCAACCGCGGCGCAATCCATCGCGGGGGCCGGCCTCGCGTCGCGCATCTTCGTGGCGCAGGGGGATGCGACGCGGCTTGATCCGAACGCGTTGTTCGGGACGGCGCAATTCGAGCGCATCTTCATGTCCTACACGCTGTCCATGATCCCGGATTGGCGCGGCGCCCTCGAAGTGGCGACCACGCTGCTCGCCCCCGGAGGCGAATTGCGGATTGTCGATTTCGGAGGCCAGGAGGGCCTGCCGGCCACGTTCCGACTGCTCCTACGCCGGTGGCTCGCACTGTTTCACGTCACCCCACGCGACGACCTCGAAGCCGCCTTGCGGGCGCGCAGCGCGGCGCTCGGTGCGACGCTGGTGTTCCGACGTCCGTACCGCGGCTACGCGCAGACCGCCGTGCTCCGCCGGCCGTTATAGCCGGCGGCAACACTCTGCACCCTGCCCGACGCTGCGCGCACGTTCACGGCCGCAAGATCAGTTTCTGCACCCGCCAATTGGCGGTTTCCGCCGCGTAGATCTCGGTGTCGGACGGGCACGCTAGCGCGTGGGCGCCGGAGAACTGCTTGAGGTTGCGTCCCGAGCGGCCGATCACGCCGAGCACCTTGCCGTCGAGCGTGACCTTGAAGATGCGCCCCGGGAAAGTGGACTCGCCGACGAACATCACCTGGTTGGGGCCAGGCGTAATACAGAGCGAGTTGGGCGCCCCAATCATTTGGGTCAGGCGCTCTCCGGTCGGGGTGTTGCCGTAGACCGCGCGGGTGCCGGGGTCCGGCGGCGCGTCGATCGAGAACATGCGCAGGAACTTGCCGTCGGTGTCGAATACCTGGATTCGATGATTGGTGCGGTCGCCCACATAGACATTGTCGTTGTGGTCGATCGCAATGGCGTGGACAGTGCGGAATTGTCCCGGCCCGGTCCCGTTTCGCCCCATGACTTCACCCAGTCGCCATTCTTGTCGTACTTCGCGACGCGCGAGTTGATGTACCCGTCGCTGATGTAGATGTTGCCCTGCGATGTCCCAGGCGACATCGGTGGGCTGACGAAACATGCCGTCGACCGGCGCCAGCGGCGGCTCGCATGCTCCCACGGCCCGGTCTCCTCGTCCGCCGATTCCTTGCGGCGGCCGAACACCCAGACGACGCGGCCGGCCGGGTTGAACTTGACGATCATGTCCGAGCCCTTGTCGATCAGCCCAGATGTTGTCGTCCTTGTCGATGCGCACGCTGTGGGCGAAGGACCAAGCATACAGCCCTTTGCCGATTCCCGCATGAATTCGCCATTGGCGTCGAACTCGAGAACTGCGCCGCCGTCGGCGCGTAGGCCGGGCCGGAGCGCTGTTCGAGCGCGTGAACACGAAGACGTGGCCCTTCGAGTTCACCGCAACGCCCGGAACCTCGCCGAAATTCATGCCCTGTGGAAGTTTAGGAAATCCGGAACCGAATCGAATGCGATCTCGGGCGCGCTTTGCTCGGCGAAAGCCGGCGCAAGAAGGCACACATAAAAGCAAGAAATGCAAGCAGAAATCTTTTCATCAAGTCCTCCCTGGGATTGTTGTTTGAGCCGCTCATGTGATACCAGTTGCTGTCGACCGATCGCAAGCATCATCTTGGCACGTCCACCCGGCTTGCGATGGATCGTTCCGGGGCGCCGAAGGCACGAACGAGCCGGAATCTATAGCCCTCGGAAGCCATGGAGGGATTTGTTGCTGCCTGGCTGCGGCTTCGCGAACAACATCTGCGCCTCATGCGCAATTCGTCCGGCAAACATGTATTCTCGCGACAACGCGGCGCCGAAGTGCCGGCAAGCTTGGTGGACGAACATTCGCCGATGGACGCGAATATTCGCGGGTCTTGTTGCCGGCGCAGCGATTATGGTCGCTCGCGGCAACCGCCAAAGCCGCCGAAATCGTGCTCGTCACCACCGCCGCCGTCGAGCAGATCATGCTCGGCCTCATTCCCTCATTCGAGAAAGCGACCGGCAACACGGTCAAGATGAGCGTCGACGGCACGCCGACCGCGGTCGGCAAGGTCAGGGATGGCACCTACAATCCGGATCTCGTGCTGCTGTCTCCCGAGGCGCTGGGCGAACTCGCCATGGCCGGCAAGGTCACCGGCGGCACCATCACGCCGGCGTTCCGTTCGCGGGTCGGCGTTGCGGTACGCGCCGGCGCACCGAAGCCCGACATCAGCACGCCGGAGGCATTCAAGAAGGCGATGCTCGACGCGAAATCGATTGGTCACAGCATCGGCCCGAGCGGGGATTATTTCTCCACCGTCCTGATCCAGAAGCTCGGCATCGCGGATGCACTCAAGCCCAAGATCACGGTGGTGCGCGGCATGCCGGTCGCGGCCGCGGTCGCCAAAGGCCAGGTCGAGATCGGCATCCATCAGATCGCCGAGCTGATGCCGATCCCCGGCATCGACATCGTCGGTCCGCTACCGCCGGAACTGAACACGACGCTGATTTATGCCACCGGCGTCGCGACCCATGCGAAACAGCGCGATGCCGCGGGCGCGCTGGTGAAGTACCTGTCGCTCGAATCCTCGGTGCCGGTGATCCGCAAGAACGGCATGGAGCCGGCATTGTAGAATTGTCGTTCATTCCCTAGCCCGCATCCGATGAAGGGGTGACCCGAAGATCCGCACTTCAGAGCCGACTTCGTCCGGCTTAGCGCACTCCCTGGGTCATGGCCGGGCTTGTCCCGGCGATCTCGATGAGAAAGGTATGTGCCCTCCTTATCGAGGTCGCCGGGACAAGCCCGGGTAGATTCGATGGAGTCAGCTGCCCGGCGGCATGTCGGACTTTTCAGCTTTCCTTTGCACGGCTTTGAGCAAAATGCCGGCGAGCGGGACGATTATGCTGGGGATGATCGAGTTCGACCGGATGACGGAACGCGCTCTTGAGATCGGCCAGTTCGGCTTCGATCGAGCGCCCGTCATTGAGAAGCCCCTCAACGGCTGACCGGCGCACCTCGTGTGCGAGTTCGAGGTCGCGCCCGGCCTTCAGGTGCCCTGCGATGAAAATCAGGATCAGCGCGATCGCGCAGGCGGAAATCCCGATGGCGACGGCGGCCCAGATCGACCCCCAGAGCTGTTCCAGCGCGAAGAACGCCGCCAAGCCCAGCATGACGACGCCGAACACCCCGATCACCACCGCAAAGCCGGTGACGCCGGAACGCGCGACGAAATGGCGGGCCTTGATTTCGTAGATGATGGAATGCGCCCGCAGCAGCGCGCGCACATTTGCGACGATGCTGTCGGTTCTCATCGCGTCCGCCCCACGATGCGCCCAACCACGAGGCCCAGCAGGAACGCCGCCGCCACCGCCGCGAGGGGATGCGTGATCACGATGTCTTCCATATCCTCGGCGGCGTCGGCGAGCTTATCCTGAACCTCATGCAACATCGCGGCGAGATCGTGGATAGGATTGGGCTCCGCGGCCGCACGATGGGGCCCCGCCTCTGGCGTATGGGTTTTCGCTTCGCGCGCCCGCGGGCCGCCAGCCGGCCCCGGTGCAGCAAGCTCCGCCCTCAGCTTGTCGAGTTCGGCGCGATGAAGGTCGTTTTTAGCCATGGCGAAATCAGCTTTCCCGGTCGCGCGCGCGGGCAGCGACACTAATCCAAACCAGAATGGACGGCACGATATCGAATTGCCTTGATCCGGGTCAAATCCACCAGGGCGGCTCCCGGCCGCGCCCTATTTCACGGTGCCAATGGGCGCCTCACAGAGCACGACGAAGTGAGCGTCGGGGTGATCCTGCCGCATCAGCGTAATGCGGTCGATCGGCACCGGGCCGCCGCCATGGCGCCGCACGAAAGCATCTTCGAGCCAGACCAGCAGCGGCGTCTGCCGTTCGGGAGGGAGCGCGCCGGTGAGCGTCAAATGGAAGCGGAATTCGTCGAACACATACGGGTATCCCCAGCGTTCGAGATTTTCCGCCTGCCGGGCGCTGAGCCCGACGACGTGGCGGCGTGCGCGGTCGCCGTCGTTGAGCGGCGCCCGGAAGCAATCGAAAGCGCGCACGCAGAACGCCGCCAGGTGATCGAGATCGCCGTTGCGATGCTCGGGGATGATCGCGATGAAATGCCCCAGCGAGCGAACCACGGGAGCGATGACCGGGAGCGTCGCGATCGTAAGCGCAAAGTCCGTGAAGGCGCGCACGAGCGCCGGCTCGTCGAATTCCGCCGCGAGACGGAACGGCGCCTTCAGGGTGGCGTGGAATCCGTACCGACGCGGCTCGGCCGTCAGTTCGCGCCACGTGCCGTCATCGACCGGCAGGGCGTCCGGCAACGCCACGTCCGCGCCGCTGAAGCAATCATAGCCAAGCGTCGCGGCACCGAAGCGGTTGAGTGCACTGTCGGCCGCGGGCACGAAATAGATCGCATATCTCGGCTCACATCTTGGCGCATCTCTTGGATTTTCCGGCATGACGCGTGCAATCATTCGCCAACGCCGTCTATTATATCGGACAACTTGGCAAGCGACATTTCCAATTCCGCCCGGACGTTTCCATGAATCCTCCTCTCGTTCTCGCCAATGCCCGCCTGGTGCTGGCCGACACGGTCATCGACGGCGGCTTCGTGGCCGCCCACGACGGCACGATTACTGAATTCGGCGGCGGTGCGCGGCCGGCCGGTGCCGGAGACATGGCGGGCGACCTCGTCATTCCGGGTCTCGTCGAACTGCACACCGATCACCTCGAGGCGCACTACATGCCGCGGCCGAAGGTCCATTGGGACCCGCTCTCAGCCGTCGTTTCCTATGACGGGCAACTCGCGGTCTGCGGCATCACCACGGTGCTCGATTCGCTGCGGGTCTGGCGGGAGGAAGGCGTCGACGATGTCGGCGGCGAGGCAACGATGCTCGCCGACGCCATTGCCCGCGCGCGCGGCGCCGGGATGCTGCGGGCCGACCACTATCTGCATCTGCGCTGCGAGGTGCCGATGCCGGACGTGCTTGCCGAGACCCGCACCCTGATCGCCCGCAACGACGTGCGGCTCGTCTCGCTGATGGACCACACGCCGGGAGAGCGTCAGTTCCGCGACGAGACCAAGCTGCGCGACTATTATCGCGGCAAGGCCGGCGGCCTCACGGACGCTGAGCTCGACGCCATGTTCGAGAAACGCCGCGAGCAGGCGCGCCTTTACGCGGCCCGGAATTACCGCGATCTCGTTGCGCTGGCACACGATCACGGCACGCCGCTCGCCAGTCACGACGACACCACCGTCGCGCACGTTGCTCAGTCGATCGATGACCGCGTTTCCATCGCCGAGTTCCCTACCACCGCCGAGGCCGCGGCTGCCCTCCATGCCGGCGGGGTGCGGGTGCTGATGGGCGCGCCCAACCTGGTGCGCGGCGGTTCGCATTCCGGCAACGTGGCGACAGTCGAACTCGCCCGCATGGGCGTACTCGACGTGCTGTCGTCGGACTACGTGCCGGCCAGCCTCCTGATGGGCGCGTTGCGCCTGCCGGACGCCGTGCCGGCGATTGACCTGGCGGCCGCCTTGCGCACCGTCACCAAAACACCCGCCGAAGCGGTCGGCCTCACCGATCGCGGCGAAATCGCCGTCGGCAAGCGCGCCGACCTGGTGCGCATTCACATCACCGAGGGGGTGCCGGTGGTGCGCTCGGTATGGCGCGCCGGACGACGCGTCGCCTGATGTCGGACGCGCGCGACACCATTCCGCCCGATGGCCGGCTCGTCGTCGTGGTCGGCCCGAGCGGCGCCGGCAAGGATACGCTGCTTGGGCTGGCGCGGGCGCACTTCCACGACGATCGCAACGTTGTTTTTCCGCGCCGGATCGTCACCCGCGATCCGACCGTGGCGGAGGACAATGAAGCGATATCCAAGACGGACTTCGCGTCCGCCGCGGCGGCGCGGCGCTTCGCGTTCTGGTGGGAAGCGCATGGATTGAAATACGCCCTGCCCGCCACCGTCGACGACGATTTGCGCGCCGGCCGGATTGTTGTCTGCAACGTCTCCCGCGCGATCGTGGGCGAACTGCGCCGCCGTTACGCCACGCTGACCGTCATTCTCGTTACGGCGCCCGCCGAGGTCCTGGCGGCGCGGCTTGCGGCCCGTAACCGCGCGACCGACGGCGCTATCGACGCCCGCATCGCCCGCGCCGCAGCAAACGGGCTCTCGCCCGACGCGATCATCGAGAATGTCGGCGATCCGGCAACCGCTGCCGCCCGGCTCATCAGCGCGATAGCGAGCAAGGTCTCGGCCGGTGGGGCGAATGAGGGTGGCCCGGCTTCACCCTCTCCCTGAGTCGTGGCCGGGCAGGGACATGCGCGGCCACGACAACTCAAAAGTCACCGTCGCAATGCTTTACAAATGGTTAGCGCGTGTCTTGGCGGAGAAAATCTTCACTTCACGCCGGTTTAGCTTGTAAAATCTTTCGGGTTGAGCCATATAGGCGGGTGAGCGGATGATCGACTTTGGTCGACTTTATGGCCGCGTGCACGAACCCCAACGGATAATCCCAACCGGGTTCGGCCTTTATCTGTTCAATCAACGGCAGCCCAGACCACGCGGGATGTCAACATCACCGCGAATCGCGTCGCTGAGTCTATCAGCGCGCGCTGGTTTCGCTAATTGGAAAGTATCATTTTGACCTCATTTCAAAGCTTCGGCCTCGCCGACCCGATCGCTCGGGCGCTCGCCGAGGAGAACTACACGACCCCTACCCCGATCCAGGCGCAGACCATGCCACTCGCTCTCTCCGGACGCGACATCCTCGGCATCGCGCAGACCGGCACCGGCAAGACCGCCGCGTTCGCCCTGCCCATCCTCCATCAACTGTCCGCCAGCAAAGCGCCGCCACTCGAGCGCAGACCTGCCGCGTCCTTGTGCTCACGCCCGACGCGCGAGCTGTCGCGCCAGATCGCTCGAAAGCTTCCGTGCCTACGGCCGCCATCTCGGCTCTGCGACAGCGCTCGCGATCGGCGGCGTGCCGATGGGCAAGCAGGTTCGCGCGCTGCACGACGGCGTCGACGTCCTGGTGGCAACGCCCGGCCGCCTGCTCGACCTCATGCAGCAACGCGACTGCGCCTCGACCGGGTCGAGCTCCTCGTCCTCGACGAGGCCGACCGCATGCTCGACATGGGCTTCATCCACGACATCCGCCGGATCGTCGCCAAGCTCCCGGCACGAGCGGCAGACGCTGTTCTTCTCCGCCACCATGCCGCCGGAGATCGCCGAGCTCGCCGACAGCATGCTGCGCAATCCCGCCAACGTCGCGGTGACGCCCGTCGCCTCCACCGTCGGAGCGGGTCGACGCAGCGCGTCATCCATCGTGGACAAGTGGCGGCAAGCGCGCCCTGCTCGCCGACTCCTGCGCAACGAGCCGGTCGACCGCGCGCTCGTCTTCACCCGCACCAAGCACGGCGCCGACAAGCGTCGTGCGCGGCCTCAGCAAGGCCGGCATCGGCGCCGAAGCCATCCACGGCAACAAGTCGCCAGGGCCAGCGCGAGCGGGCGCTCGCGTCGTTCCGAGACGGCAAGCTACGCGTGCTGGTCGCCACCGACATCGCCGCGCGCGGCATCGACGTCGACGGCATCTCCCACGTCGTCAACTACGATCTGCCCAACGAGCCCGGAGCCTACGTGCACCGCATCGGCCGCACCGCGCGCGCCGGCGCCACCGGCATCGCGATCTCGCTGTGCGACGCCGATGAGGTGCCGTATCTGCGCGCGATCGAGAAGCTGATCCGCATGGCGCTGCCGGCGACCGGCGAGCGCCCGCCCGAAGGCCGCAGCACGCCGCAAGGTCGACCCCATAGCAATGGCCGGCCCAATGGCAATCGTCCCGGTGGCAATGGCCGACCCCAGGGCCGCGGCCATCAGCGCGGCGGACCGCGCCAGGCGCAGCCCAACGCGGGCCGCCCCAACCGCCCTAATGGAGACCGGCCCAACGGGAACCGGCCCCATCAAGACCGTCCGCGTCAGGACCGCCCCAACCCGAACCGCGGCGATTCGAACGGCACAAAGCCCCCCCAGGCCAGCGAGGCCTCGGGCGATCTCAGCCGCGTTGCCTTTCTGCATCGTGAATCCGAACCTCGTCCCCCTCATCGCCGAATCGCCGATCGACCGGAGTGAGAACCCATGCCGAAGGAAGAACTGATTGAATTCGACGGTCTCGTCACCGAAATCCTGCCGGACACCCGCTACCGGGTGAAGCTCGATACCGGCCATGAGATCATCGCCTATACGGCCGGCAAGATGAAAAAGAACCGCATCAAGACGCTGGCCGGCGACCGCGTCATCGTCGAGATGTCGCCCTACGACCTCGAAAAGGGCCGCATCATCTTCCGCCACAAGGACGACCGCGCCGCGAGCGCGGCCCGTCCCCCGGCGCGCCAGCAGTTCCGCCGGCGGTAGCTCCCTCGCGAGTGCCCGGTTTGGCGCATTCGGTTCCACGCGCGTGGCGACGCCTTAATCAACGTCGATATTGCGGGGCGCAGCTCGCCCCGCAAATTGCCAGCTAGCCGCGCCGCCGTGGCTGTCCAACCGCTTCCCCGCTTTCCGGCTTTGAATTCACGCATCGACGGCACCGGGCCGCCGATGGTGCTTCTTCATGGCGGCCATGGGTCGTGGACCCATTGGGTCCGCAACATCGATGCGCTGGCGCAGCACTTCCGCGTCGTGGCCTTCGATCTTCCGGGCTACGGCGCCTCGCCCGACGTGCCGAAAGACATCGACGTCGAGCATTACGTGTCATGGGTTGCAGACGCGGTGGCGTCCGTCGCGGCACAGGGTCCGCCCGGCGGCATCGACCTCGTCGGCTTCAGCTTCGGCGGCGCACTGGCGGCACGCATTGCGCCCCAAATCAGCCCAGCAGTGCGGCGGGTATCGCTGCTCGGCGCCAGCGGTTTCGGCGCGCGTGGCGCGGTCGAACTCGCGAAGCTGCCGCCGCCCGGCGCGCCCGAGCGCGTCGCCATCGCGGCCGCCAATCTCGGCGCATTCATGCTGGCGAAATCCGCCGCGCCCGACGATCCGGTGGTCGCCATCCAATTGGCGAATATCGACGGCACCCGATTCGACAGCCGCCGCGTCAGCCGGCGGGCCACCATGCTCGATGATTTGCCGCGCATTCCGGCGCCGGTCCAGATGATCTGGGGAGCGCTCGACAAGCTCCCGATTCCATCCCTCGCGGCGCGCGCGGATGCCTGCCGCGCGGCACGGCCCGACGTGCGGATTGTCATCGTCCCCGACGGCGGCCATTGGATCGCGTACGACCAGCCGAATGCCGTCAATCGCCTGCTGATCGACTTCCACCAGCGGTAGCTTCAATCAGCGTTGGCGTGCAAACTCGACCGCTTGCAGGTGCGCCGCCAGGACGTTGGGCAGATCGGCTGGCGGCATCCGCCCGAACCCGCAATACGCACCCAACCCAAAATCCGGGATGAATTTGCGGGCGGTTGCCAGCCTCGCCTTGAAATCTCGCCATGTTGTGGATCATGCCGAGATAGACGCGAGCGCCCTGTGGCTTGAGCTCCTTCAACGGCGAGAAGAACGCATCATCGCTGCGATCGAGTATCGGAAGGTGAATCCAATCCACCTTGCGCCCCGAGGCCGCGACGAACCCATTGGCAAGTTGCACCGCCTGTCCCAGGTCGTCGGGCTGGAAGCGCGGCCAGCCGCCGAGCGTCCCGAAGCAGAAGTGATAGCCGAGCGCAACATCGGCCGGGATCTGCGGCGAAAGATTTCGGACTTCATCGAGGTTGCGTCGACAGACCCCTCCAACGGATAGCCGGGAATGGCTGCCATAAGCATCCTGAACCTCGGTCGAGCAGTCCCACTGGATCGCCAGCTCTTTCGACGGGATGTTGTCGATGATGGTCGTCAGCTCCGCCCGCACCGCTGCTTCGTAGCCTGGCCGATCTTCGCGAGATCGTTCTGGTCGGGAAAAATGCGGGGCGGCAGCACGCTGTTGACCATCGGCACCGATACCTGAAAGCGCAGATGCGCGGGCAGCACGCCCTGTTCCTTCATGGTGCGAAAAACGAAATAGGAGTTCAGCGCGTCGCGCGCATAACCAAGCCGCCAGCCCGGATCGCCAAAGCGGACTTGCTTTACGCCGTCCTTGACTTTGAACCACCAGGCGTCGGCCGCGTCGCGCGGCGCCTGCCGTTCGACCCCATTCTCATCGGGTGCAGGATGCTGCACCACTTCAAGCTCCGGATGCGCTGCCAGCACTTGATAATGGACGCGGCTGATCCAATGGCGACGGGGACCGACTTCGCCGTCGGGCATTGCGAGCAGATATTTGTCCGAGCGGCGCGCCGAACGTTTCGAACACGTCCTCCGGCGTATCGAGAGGGATGCTGCCCACCAACAGCAATTCGTCACCCACTACCCTGATCCTCCTGCTCCTTCCCCTCTGTGGTCAATAATGCACTATCGGTCAACGTGACGAATTTTGGGGGACGCGATGAAGTGTTTTCTCCGTTCGCTGCTTTGCGGTGCGCTCATCATTTCCGCTGTCGAAGCCAACGCAGAAGCATGGCCCACCCGACCGGTGAGACTGGTCGTACCGACCGGGGCGGGCACGGCCACGGACGTGATGGCGCGGCTCCTGGCGGACGGCGTATCGAAGACGCTCGGGCAGCCGTTGGTGGTCGAGAACATGCCGGGCGCCTCGGGCATCATCGCCCATCAGGCCGTCGCGCGCGCCGCGCCGGACGGCTACACGCTGCTGTTCAGCAACACGTCGGGGCTTGCCATCAACCTCGTCTCCTTCAAGCACCTGCCCTACGACCCGACACGTGACTTCGCGCCAGTTCGCTATGGTCTGCAGCGTCGGACCCCAAATGCTGTCGGTGACATGCCCACTGCCGGTAAAGTCGCTGCCGGATTTCATCGCCTTTGCGAGGGCTCATCCCGGGACGCTCTCGATAGCCTTCGACACTACGGCAGGCGCCGCGGGTTTCGCCGCGAAGCTGCTCAACAAACGCGCCGGCCTCGACCTCATCGAAGTGCCTTACCGCGCGGCCTCGCAGATGGCGCAGGACACCGCGGGCGGCTCGACGCAGGTCATGATGAGCTCCATTGCGGCGGCACGATCGGTAATCGAGGCGGGCAAAGTCAGGCGCATCGCCATCACTTCCGCGACGCGTTTCCCAGGCCTGCCCGAACTGCCGTCCTTAACCGAAGCCGTGCCGGGCGTTGTGATGAACGGCTGGTTCGCCGTGGTCGCGCCGGCCCGGACGCCGCCCGAGATCATGCATCAGCTCAATCACGACATCGGCGCGTATTTGAGCGGTCCGGACGTCCAGCAGAGGCTCCTCGATTTCGGCCTGGCAACGGAAGGTGCCGGAACTCCGGAAACGACCGCCGAATTCATTCGCCACGATCAGGCCGATTGGCGTGCATTAGCAAAGGACCTGGATATTCAGCCGCAATGATCGGGGCACGTCCTTAAAAATCCAGCGGCACCCGCAAGGATAAGTCGCCGCCCCCGAATAGATGCTCTCCGCCCGCTCGGACCAGCGTTGCTTTGAAGCCACGCGTTAACGGTAAGACGCCAACTCGCGGCGCGCAGGGCGCCCGGACGCTTATCGGAACGCCGAAGGCGTGCTACAGGAACGCGGCCGTCCGTGAGTCTGCGAGTGTCGGCAAAGATTTTTAATCATCCTGAAAGGAAGCTCCGATGAAAATGTTTGCGGCTGTGCTCGTTGGTACCTGCCTCATCTCTGGAAATCTGGCGCGGGCTGAGAAGATCGATTTCTCGACCACGACCTGCAAGCAGTTCCTGGACAGTCACAAGGATTCGATCGGCGTTGTGCTGGCGTGGCTTGACGGATATTACCGGGAAGAAAGTGATCCGCCCGTGTTCGACACGGACCGGTTCGAGGCCAACGCGAAAAAACTCGGCACCTTCTGTGCCGCCAATCCGACGCTGGGATTGATAACGGCTACCGACAAGCTGTTCGGAAAGTAATCAATGTGATGAGCCGGACCGTCCGGCGCTTGAATCAAGGAGGGCAGTACGGTGTTACGCACCATTTGGACGCTCATATTCATCGCCGTCGCGATACCGGCTCACACCGAGCCGCTGGCACTCTCCACGAAATACGACGCCGTCGGCACGAATCCCGACGGCTCGAAATACACCGGGACGGCGGCCGTCACCGTCATTTCCAATGTGACATTCACGATCATATGGACGATCGGAGGCTCGGTCATCAGAGGCTTCGGCATGCGAATGAACAACTCTCTTTCGGCGACGTACATGATCAATGGCGAACCTGGACTTGTCATCTATAAGGTCGACGCAAACGGGACGCTCGACGGGCTTTGGGCCATCCGGGGTAAGAACGCAAACGGTACCGAGCGCTTGATACCGCGCGACTGAGCAGTCGATTGCGTCGCCTTCGGCCGTCTGCGTGCACGACCTACACATCTTAAATTTGCTGGAGCGGACTTCGATCGAGTGTAATCATCCGTAGAGTGGGCAAAGCCAACGAGTCCCGGCCTTTGGCCGGCCCGACGACAGGCTCCGCGTGCCACACTACTTGACATACCTGCGTGGGCACAGCGCGAAGAGCGCGCCTTTGCCCATCCTACTCATCACTCACCGCCTCAATAATCTCTCGGCGGCCCCGCCCGCCGCTCAAGGATTGCGCCGCGAGAACGAGACCGGGTACGCACCGTCGCGCACGTCGATCAGCGGGTCGTCGGAGACCTCAATTCCGTCGATGAGCTGGCCCGGCAGGAACATCAACGGCTTCTCGGCAGCGGCGCTGTTTGCAACCGCCTTGTCGATCGTGATCGTGCCCAGATCAACCACCTTGCGGTCCGCGGGCCAAGGCTTCGTCGGATCCTTCGTGGAATCGCCAGGCGCGGCGAGTTGCACCTTGAGGGCGAAGGTCACCGGCCCGCGCATCAGGCGCTGCGGCAATTCCTCCATCAGGAAATTCGGCACCCGTTTAGCCGCGTCAGCGGGATCGAGGTGAACCGTACGCTCAGGCGCGATCAGATAACGCACCGCCTGCTTCTCGCCGGCCTTGTTGACGAGAATGAACGCATCGATGCCATGATATTCTTCGTCGGCGAAGCTGTCGGGCGTGGCCACGGTGGCCGAGGCCGCGGCTACGGAGGGGTGGGCGGCGACGAACTGATCGAGTTTCGTCGGCTTGGGGGCGTTGGGCGGACTGGCGGCAATTGCCAGAAACAGAATCTCGGAACTCAGCGCCGCTGGCCACCGGGAAGAACTTCAGCGACACGGTCACCATGTCAACATCGCTGCCGCCAGGCAGATGAAACTTGATTGCCATTCCGTGCGGATTGGCAAGATCGGAGCCGTCAGCCAGGTTCGGGATGCCAGTCGAATCGGAGAATCGCACCGTCACCGGGATCGTGCTGCCGTCGAACAGCTTTGCCTTACTCAAGGCTGCTGCACCGGGCGAAGCCTTGAAGTTGCCCTCCACGACCACACCCTTGGCGTGGTTGGCGCGAAATCCCGGATGCACGCCGAATGCCTTGTTAAGCGCATCCACGACCTGGACTTCGACCGGCTGGTCTTGCGCCTGGGCAAGGTTCGGAACTGCGAGCGCGAGTACGCCGAATGCGGCAAAGAGCTTGGGTCTAAACATAAAGGTGCCTCCGAAGCGGCCGATGTGGCCGCGCCTACCAAAAGTATCCGCGCATCATTGTGGTTTAAAGACGGAGAATACACCTTTCTTCCGTGGTCACGGCCCCCGCTAAAATCGGCGTTTTGAGCATCACTTTATATTGCTGGATATTGCGGGATATTGCTGGCAAATGCTGGCTTTTGAGGCACAATCCGCCGTAACGACGGATAATATATTTTGCACCGAATGGCGCTTCAATCGGCAGCCCGGTCTTTGTCGCGCTCGCGCAAATGTTATTCGTCCGGCAACAAAGGATATGGCAACGAAACTGAGGCGGGGAGTGCGAGCCGGCCTTCAAACTGTAGCCACTGCAAAACTTTGTGAATTGCGGGGGGGAAACAGTGCGGCTCAGCAACGATAGGAGCAGCTCCATCATGGATATCCAATCGACCGACAGCTCAAAAAAGCGAGACATCATCGGGATAGATCGACGCAGCTTTTCAGGTGCGCTCATAGCCGGCGCCGCCGTAACGCTCATCGGCGGATCGAGCAAAGCTCAAAATTCAGCCCGCATCGCCGCCCGTAATGTCGTGCTTGTGCATGGCGCCTATGCGGACGGCTCTAGCTGGTCCGAAGTGATCGGACCGTTGCAGCGCGCCGGGCTTCGCGTGACAGCGGTGCAAAATCCGCTCACGTCGCTGGAAGAAAGCGCCGCGGCGACCCGCCGCGCCCTCGCGCTGCAAGACGGGCCCACTGTTCTCGCCTGCCATTCCTGGGGCGGGATGGTGGCGAGCGAAGTCGGCGTCGATCCCAAAGTTTCCGCACTGGTCTATGTTGCGGCTCGTGCTCCGGATGCCGGTGAAGATTTCACGGCATTGGCCAAGACATTCCCCACGGCGCCGGCGGGTGCCGGGCTCGTTGAATCGAACGGGTTCGCTCAACTGAGCGAGAGCGCTTTTCTCGCCGACTTCGCCAACGGAGTCGACCCTGTCAAGGCGCGCATTCTCTACGCGGTTCAGGCTCCGATCGCCGTGACGTTGTTTTCCGGAAGGACGACGGCGGCCGCGTGGAAGTCCAAACCCTCATGGTACGCCGTCTCGATCCAAGACCGGACCATCAATCCCGAGCTGGAGCGCTTTCTTGCGAAGCGCATGAAGGCGACGACGATCGAGGTTGACGCCGGCCATCTGTCGCTGGTCTCCCATCCGAAAGAAATCTCCGGCCTGATCCTGTCAGCCGCCAACCCGTCTGGCTGACGGGCGGGTGCCGCGCAATGTCGGGATGATGGATTTATGAAACCGAGCGGATTTGCGAAGCGTAATCCGCCAAATTGGGCGCGGTAAATTTGCGGTTCGACGATTGTGAGCAAGGCGTGCTTTAAACTGGCCGCAAGCGTCGCACCTCTTCTGACACAGACGAAACGGCGGATTACGCTTCGCTGATCTAATCCGCCCCACAGTCTGTCGGCTCCCGGCTGCGCTGGTTACGACCGACGATCGTCGGTCGCGCCCTTCACGTCGTGGCGGGCAAGCCACGCCGTCCCTGACTGACGGTCGTCGCAAATATGGCCAAAGCAACTGATCGAAGACTTCATGAACTCACATTCCCTGATTCGAATGATGCCGTCGCGCCGCGGGCGGTCATGCCGTCCGTTGGTCGCCGCGTTGACGTTTGCGCTGATGTGCTGCATCGGCGCGTATGCGGCCATGGCCGCCCAAAGCTGGCACATCGACGAGACGCATACGTCGATCGGCTTCAAGATCGACGCCACCGGTTTCCCGACAACGCGTGGCCGTTTCACGCATTATACGGGGCGCATCCTTATCGATTTCGACCGTCCGGCGAAGAGCCTCACGAGCTTCACGGTCGACTCCGCTTCGATTGACCTCGGTTCCCAACCCTTCAATGATTTTGTCAAAAGCGCCGCCCTGTTGAACGTCGCAAAATTTCCGACGCTCGCCTTCACCTCGACACAGGTCGAGAAGGTGGACGCGCACACCGCGCGCGTCATCGGCAATCTCACCATGATCGGCGTGACGAAGCCGCTTACGCTCACCGTGAACGTCGAAACCGACCCATCGGCCAAGGGACGCGCCGTCGCGTTCTCGGCGACCGCTACGATAAAGCGCTCGGACTTCGGCATGACCTTCGGCAGCCCCATCATTGACGACGCGATCGAGATCACCGTCAAGACGCGCGCACTGACCGATGAATGAAAGTGGGCGGACCGATTGTGCGCAGATATGGCCGCTCTCCTTGCGGCTCATCCATTGGGTAAGCGCAGCGCTGGTCATCGGGGCGCTTGGCCTCGGCGCCTGCATGGTGCAACTTGTCGAAGATCCCGCCAAGCGGTTCGATCTGACGCAAACGCATAAGAGCATCGGCGTCACCGTGTTCGTCCTCACTGTGGTGCGGCTCTGCGCGAGGCTCCTGACCACCGCACCCAAGGCCGGGTCCTTGGCGCCGCTGTTGCGGCTGGCCGCAAGGGCCACGCATATCTGTCTTTATGGATTGCTGCTGTTGCTGCCGTTGTCGGGCTTCCTGATGGCAACGACCACGCCGGTGCGAATACCGACCACCGTATTCGGCCTCTTCGAACTCCCGTATCCATTGGGGCCCGACTTGACAATCTACCGGATCGCCCATGCGGTCCATGTGACGGCGGCGATCTCGCTCACCATTCTCATCGTCGTGCATTTCACCGCCGCGCTCGCCCACACGCTGTGGTGGCGCGACCGCACCATGGTGCGGATGTGGCGAGCGTCGTATACGCCGCATGGCCTTCGAAAATAATCGTGTCCAACGATTTTAAGATTCCATACGCGCCGATAAGGATTCGCTAACTTAGCCTGATCCCGTAAAAACAATATCAGCGTTATTTCTCTTGTTTTATCTTCGCGTCCACCCTGCAAATATGTCAACATTACTGCCGCAAAAGATAGGTTTCTCATTTACAGTCCTGTCGTCAAGCAGGCATAGTGTCGTGGCGTGACGCTCAGGTGCGCCGTGGCGTTTGCACACACTCCGGGAAAAGCCTGCGCTGCCGCTTAGCTCCAACATCGCGAGGCGGCCGGCGGGTTATATCTCTGCGCACCCAACCATTGCGGCCGCTACCATCCGGCCGCGCGGCACGCCGAGCCAGTCGACACTTCGATAAGTCCTGTCCGCTTCAGATACGTCAGCAGAGGAAGGAACACGTCATGAGCAAAGATGAAGTACGCGGAAGATCCGAGGGAGGCGCCACGCAAAACGGCGACGGACTCAAACGGCGCGACCTGCTGTTGAGCGGCACTTCGCTCGTGGCGGCGTCAGCATTGTCGGCGGTCGGACTGACGACGCCTGCCCAAGCGCAGCAACCGGCCGCGACGACCGGGCAACGGCCGAACATCGTCGTCATCATGGGCGATGACATCGGCATCTGGAATATCGGCACCTACCACCGTGGCATGATGGCAGGACGAACGCCCAATCTTGACCGGATCGCAGCCGAGGGCATGCTGTTCACTGACTACTACGCGGAGGCGAGTTGCACAGCGGGCCGTGCCGCCTTCATCACCGGCGAGTTGCCGATCCGAACCGGCATGACCACTGTAGGTCAGGCTGGCGCACCGACCGGCCTGCCGGCGGAAGCAGTGACCATTGCCACCGCCCTCAAGGGAATGGGTTATGCCACCGGCCAATTTGGCAAGAACCACCTCGGGGACAAAAACGAGTTCCTGCCGACCGTGCATGGCTTCGACGAGTTCTTCGGTTACCTATATCACCTCGACGCGATGGAAGACCCGGCGCACCCCGCGTACCCGCAGGAATTATTGAACGTCGTGGGTCCGCGCAATATGGTTCACTCTTTCGCGACGGACCGCGATGACCCTGCGGTACAGCCACGCTGGGGCAAAATCGGCAAACAACGGATCGAGGATGCCGGCACGCTCTATCCGAAGCGGATGGAGACGGTGGACGACGAAATCCGCGATCTCGCGCTTAATTTCATGGAAAAGGCCAAGGCCGACAATAAGCCGTTCTTCGTTTGGCTTAATCCGACGCGCATGCATATCGTGACGCATCTGTCACCCAAGTACGAGGCGATGCGCAATTCGAAAAATGGCTGGACCATACATGAAGCGGGTATGGCGCAGCTCGACGACGACGTTGGCATCGTAATGAAGAAGCTCAAGGACATGGGTGTGGATGACAACACCATCGTTGTCTTTACCACCGACAACGGCACCGAGGTCTTCACTTGGCCGGACGGCGGACAGACGCCGTTCGCGCAGGCCAAGGGCACAGTCATGGAAGGGGGCTTCCGAGCGCCGGCGATGGTACGCTGGCCGGGCAAAGTGCCGGCCGGCAAGGTCGAAAACGGAATCATTTCCGGACTGGATTGGTTTCCGACCTTGGTAGCGGCGGCCGGTAACCCCGACATCGCCGAAGAGCTGAAGAAAGGAAAACAAATCGGGGATCGTACCTACAAGGTGCATCTCGACGGTTACAATCAGTTGGACATGATCACCGGCAAGGGGCCCTCGAACCGTCATGAAATATGGTATTTCGGCGAAAGCGAACTCGGTGCCGTGCGCATCGACGACTACAAGTATCGATTCATAGACCAGCCTGGGGGCTGGCTGGGTGACAAAACCAAACCGGACGTGCCCTACATAACCAACTTGCGCCTCGATCCATTCGAGCGCACTGGCTGGCCCGATAGCGGGACTAAAAACGGAGCGCAAGAATACTTCGGCTGGTTCCGATACGAATTCTGGCGCTTCGTTTTTGTCCAGCAAGAGGTCGAGAAGCTTGCCGTGACGGCGGTCGAGTTCCCGCCGATGCAGAAGGGCGCGAGCTTCAACCTGGACGCCGTGAAGACGAAAATCGAAGCCTCTCGGTCGGCGATGGGCAAATAAAATAGGTGTTATCAATGCTCTGCCCGTGGGGCGGATTGGCGACGCGCAATCCGCCAATGCTTGCACAAGTTCGACGGATGTACGCAGGGGTTGGTTACAAGCGTAACGCTCCATCCGATCGCAGAAAGAAGCAGAAGAAACGGCGGATCACGCTTCGCTGATCCGCCGTTTGGGTTGCGCGTGCCGACTTGTCCCATCATGTATCAACGAGGCCCGTTAGCCAGAACCACGTTGCCGATGCTACACTGGCGACCCTAAAGATCGACCAGGCAGGACATCATGATCGGCAACACAATACGCAGGACCATCATCGCGGCGGTCGCCGCCGCGGGCGTCGCGGCGGTGAACGGCGCCGCGGCGGCGCAGACCCCGCTCAAGGTTATCGTTTTTCCGGGCTTGTCGAACCTGGCGCAGTTCGCGGCGCAGTCGCAAGGCTATTACAGCAAGCGCGGCCTCGCGGTCGAACTGACCTATACGGGCAATTCCGATGAGTTGAGGGACGGTCTCGCCCAGGGGCGCTTTCAGATCGCGCATGCCGCCGTCGATAACGCGGTTGCCCAGGTCGAGACCGCCAATGTCGAGCTGTTCGTCTTCATCGGCGGCAACAGCGGGCTCAACAGCCTCATCGTTCAACCGGAGGTCCGGTCCTACGAGGACCTGCGCGGCAAGACGATGGCGGTCGACTCGCCGGTCACGGCCTTCGCGCTGCAATTGTACAAGATGCTCGAGGTGAAGGGACTGAAGCGCGGCGACTACGAGGTCAAGGCGGTCGGCGCAACGCCGCTGCGGTTTCAGGCCATGACAAAAGACAAGACGTACGCCGCCACCATGTTGAACCCGCCGTTTTCGGCCCAGGCGCAGACCGCCGGCTTGAAGGAATTGGGAGCCGCCGTCGATGTGATCGGTCCCTATCAATCGGATGCCGGATGGGTGCTGCGATCGTGGGGCCGGGCGAATGCCGACACGCTGGTGCGTTATATCCAGGCGAACATCGAGGGCATCCGCTTTGCGCTCGATCCGTCCAACAAGGCCGCGATGACGGCGATCGTCGCCGAGCGGCTCAAGCTGCCGCCGGATGTGGTGGCACGGACTTTGCAGTTCGCATTCGACCAGAAGGGATTTGCCACGGACGCGAAGTTCGACGTGGAGGGCTTTCGCAATGTGCTGAAGCTGCGCGCCGACATGCTCGGCACCTGGGGCGGCACCCCGCCGCCTGCGGAAAAATATCTCGACTTGTCATATTACCAACGCGCGCTGGCTGGTCTTTGAAGCGTTCGGCAGCGCGTAGTCGGTTGGGCGGATTAGCGAAGCGTAATCCGCCAACGCTTGCACCGATTCGGCGCTTGGGCGTGCAGTTCGGCCATCGCGCAAAGGGCCGCGAATAGCCCGGATTGAGCGCTCGCGAAATCCGGGAACGGCCGACCCACACGGTGAGAACACGCCCCGGATTTCACTTTCGTTCAATCCGGGAACTCTTGCTTTGAAGCGATTCGGTGCGTTCAGTAATGGATGGTCCGACACCGACGAATCGGCGGACTACGCTTCGCTGATCCGGCCTACGGGCCGGCGGACCTCGAGGCTCACCGCTTTGGGGCGGAGAACTTCGCGGCCGAGCGCGCCGAGCGTTGCCAGGAGTCCGAACGCCAGCACCTGCCATGCCGGCGGGTAGCCGACATCCAGGATCGCCAAGGTGAGGTTATAGCCGAGCGTCCCCAGCACATCGAAGCCGCGGCGACCCCACAGGAAGCCCGCTTCGAGAAACGCCGCGACCAGGCACGACGCCACCGCGAGCAACGCCAGCGCCTTCCCGCTGGCACCCAACCGGTAACGGGCCAGCACCCTCCAACCCATCAGCCAGAAAAATATTCCGGTCAGCATGTACTGCTCGGCGTATGTGCCTCGCGCCAGCAGGACGTGGAGGATCGCAAGTCCGCTGATCATATAGGTCGTGGTATGCAGCCGCTGCCAGTTTCTCGCCCCCATGTACCGGATCGCGGCGTCCACCGAGGTCGCGCCGAGGACGATCAACCCGATGGTCGAGAACGTCGCCAGGATCAGCGTGAACCGCATCATATCGTTGGCGATGAATGCAACGTCCCAGCGCCGAAAGGCGAAATAGATGACCACATGCGCGATGGTATAGACGAGCGCCGTCACGCCGATCATCCGTCGCACATCGACAAGTGCCGGCCAGCGGAAGATCGTCGCCGCCGGCGTAACCGCCAACGCCATCAGCACGAAGACCGTCGCCCACACGCCCGACCAGTACGTCAGGCCACCGAGCACGAACGGAGGGCTTCCATAGTCCCCGGTGCCGACCAGATAGGCCGACCGGATCGCCGGCAACAGCATGAGCGCGAACGTGCTCGCCTTGAGCCAGGAAAACCGGCGATTCCTGTCCTGCCATGGCCAGATGAATTGCAAGGGGTTTGCCTCCGTGGTAATGGCTCGCGGGTCGCACGCAGAGACTATTGCAAGGCGGAGCAGCGATCCAGCCCGCAGGGCGGATTAGCGTAGCGCAATCCGCCGACGCAACGTGCCACCAACTCCGTCCGTGAAGCGTGCCGTTTTCGGGCCGTCGCAACGGTCCATCCCACGCCGACGCGCGCCAAAATCGGGATGCACGAAAGCGCGGCTGAGTTTTGAAATGCTTACCTGCCGCGGGCACCGACGCTGCGATCAGTCGCAGGATTTCGGCACACCCCGCCGGCAGCTTTGCGCCTAAGCTACATCAGTCGGTAGCGTTGCAGGAAGGGGCGATGCCCGTTTTGGCCGTGCTCACGGCGGCGGGGCGGACACACGCGCCGATATCCGATCCAAATTTACTTCCGTGACGGGCCATCCGTTTTCTCGGAGAGAATGCGCGCGATGCAGTTGCCGGACGACCCGGCTCAAAAAAGAGCCCCGGGATCGCTCCCGAGGTCCAGTTCACGTCGCGTCCGTGCTACATGCCTTCGACAATAAACGTGCGCGAAGTTGCCGACTTCGTGCGGATGTCGTTGATCTCTTTCGTGGCCGCAGACCCGTTCCAGGCCTTTGCCTTATCTATGCTGTCGAAGGAAACAATAGCGAACCGCTTGGGCGGAGTTCCTTCAAGCGCGACGATATTCTCAGTAGCAGCAATGTTTTGGCCGCCGAACGCGGCATTGGACGGCGCGATCTTCGGCAGGAGCGTTTTGAACATTTCGGGATTGTTGATGGCGCTGATGTCAATCACCACGTAGGCACCCGGCGCCTTGTTTTGTGCATGCGGCCCGTTGACCGCGATTGCACCAAACGCGGCACTTGCTAGCATTGCCAGTCCCATTGAAAAATGTCGCTTCATGATACTCTCCTGAAATTTGAAGTTTCCCGAATGATACAACACGCGCCGCTCGGGCACGTGCATGAGCAGACATGCAGGCGCAACCTGCATGAACGGTAGATTCAATTGGAAAAATCCGGCCCGCCGACGGCACCCTTGCTGCCGTTCGCCTCAGGACTTCGGCATGTCCTCGTGGCAGCTTGCGCTATCAACGTATCTCAACAAGGTGCACTGCGGAAGAGCCGCCATTACCGCTTCGGCTTTGACGCGGCAGGTGCAGCGATCGCCTGCGGGTCTCACTGTCACCACTGGAACGGACCATGATGGGCAATATGAATGTTCCGGCCAGTTCGCGCCCCGTTGCCGAATCCACCCCAAAAGCTACCCCACGGTTCGGGGCTCCAGCCGCCATTTACTGTTGATCGATAAACGTTACTGCCGGCGCGCGCGGATTTCTTTTTCGTCGGGCGTGATTGTTCCTCGGGCTTGGCCGACGGCAATCCGGTTTGCCCTGGTTGCGCCTCCGCCAATTCCGCGGATGATGCTACGGCCGATGCGCCATCGGCAAAGGCAAGCGAGGACGGCGAGGACGGTGACCGTAGCGTCTCGATTCCGGCGGGCGGCGCAGCGAGAGTGTAGTCCACAGCCGCCTCACGTTGCGGGGTGGAGTGCCAATCCGCATCACCCGTCCGAGCCGGCACCGCAACCGATGCCTTCTCTGAAACCTGGGATGGCTCGGCCGGTCGTGCGCTGAACGAAGTTAAGGCGTCCGCGGGTCCACGATCGGTTACAATTTGCGAATAGACGCTGCCGCCGGCAATCGCACCCACAACGCACAACACCGCGGCGACCACAATCGGAGACCGAGGACCGCGTCCCTTGGGGGTCAAGATACCTTCCTCCGACCTCACTCCAAATCTCGGTCGCATATTGCCTCCATGACGCTGACAGCGTGTGCGAGCCCCCCGGTGGCTAGATGTTTAAATCGATGCGAGCCGGTCGCCCTACTGTGCACGGGTATGAACTCGGGCACCTTTTGGTTGCGGCCCCTATACCTACGTTTAGATGGATCAGCGGTCCTGCGCGTGCGGCAGCGGCGGGGGCCCGACGGACCATCTGAAGGCTCACCTCGATTTACGTCTTGGAATCGCCCTTACGACGGGTAGTCGCCGGCCTTGGCGGGTGCATTGCCTGGCTTCGAAGAGCGATGGACGCACGGACTGTCGGACTTGAATTGCCGTTCCTTTCCTGGCAGCCTTCAGTCTCAACGCTAATTCAAGAGGAGGTTCGTATGAAAACTCGTGTCTGTGCCGCCATTGGCACCGTGGCCCTTGTTCTTGCGATCAATTCCGCCTCCGCGTTCGCATGCGGCGCTGGTCATCATTCCGCTCGGATCGCGACTCCGACGAAAGTCAGCTATGTTGCTCCTTCGACGAGCGTAAAGCCGGCGCCGACGAAATAACTCCATCTCTTCTGTCAAAGCAAAAGCCCCGCCGGCATGAGACCGGCGGGGCCGATAATCCGAAGGTGAAAGTCGGCCATCTCATAGGGCGGATTAGCGAAGCGTAATCCGCCGACGCAATTTGCCGCTAGCTCCGTTCGTGAAGCGGTGCAGTTTTCGGGCAGCCACCAACGCGCCATTCAACACCGACGAAACGGCGGATTGCGCTTCGCTAATCCGCCCTGCGTGCCCACGAGTTTGAATAGGCCTATACACAAGGCCTATAAAATGATACATTTCCTTTCAGCGGGCGCGGATGGATTACACCATGAAACGAACCATCGAGGAGGCTTCGCTGATCTTCCCTGCTCCGCCCGCATTATTCGCTGTTCCCGCGAAATAAATTCGCTGTTCCGTTCCGTAGCGAAATTATTTGGAACGCATTGTTATAACTCATGAATTTACATCGTGAATCCCCGAAACTGCCGACATTTTGCGAAATTCGCTGTTATTTGCCCTGCTCGCAGCGAATTCCGCGATTCGGCCGGCGTGCTCCACCGGGTCTCGGCAGCCACCCACCGCACCCGCCACCCCAGCCTAACGCCCGCGCTCGATCAGCGCGTGCAGCCGGGCCGGGAGGACCGGAATCTCCTCGATGCGCACGCCAAACGGCGACAGCGCGTCCTCGATCGCGGCCACGATGGCGCTCGCCGCCGGCACGCAGCCGGATTCGCCGACGCCCTTGACGCCGAGCGGATTGCCCGGGGAGGGATACTCGACCAGCCTGACGTCGATGTGCGGCATTTCCGGTGCCGACAGCAGCAGGTACTCGGCGAAGCTTGTGGTCACGGGTTGCGCCTGGGCGTCGTAGCCCATCCATTCGAACAGCGCGTTGCCGATGGCGTGGGCGACGCCGCCGACCAGTTGGCCCTCGACGATCACCGGATTGATGACCCGGCCGCTGTCGTTGACGACGACGTATTTGTCGATGGTGACGCGGCCGGTTTCGGCGTCGACCTCTAGCTCGACGGCGTGGCATCCCATGCCGTAGGTGAGCCCCTTCGGAATGAAGCTCTGGAAGCTTTCGAGCCCGGGCTCGAAGTAGCCCGGCATCGCATAGCCCGGCACGCCCGAGATGGCTTCGGCGACTTCCCGCAGCGCGAGGCCGCTGCCGGGCGCGCCGGCGATCTCGATGCGCTCGTTGCGCAGTTCGAGGTCCTCGGCGTTGACCTCGAGGAGATGCGCCGCGACGGTCAGCGCCTTTTCGCGCACCGCCTTCGCGGCCATGTGGACGGCCGATCCGGCCGTGATGGTCTGGCGGCTGGCGAACCCGCCCTGCCCGTAAGGGATCACCGCTGTATCGCCGGCGATGACGGCGATGCGCTCCGGCGCGACGCCGAACTGCTCGGCGCAAATCTGGGCGAGCGCGGTCCTGATGCCCTGCCCCATCGGCATCGCGCCGGTGTAGACCGAGATGCGGCCCGACCGCCCGACCCGCACGATGCCGGACTCGAACGGCCCGCGCCCGGTGCCCTTGACCCCGATGCCGACGCCGACGCCGAGATGGCGCCCCTGCGCCCGGGCGCGGCGCTGGCGCTCCGGGAACCCGGCGCGGTCTGCCGACTCGCACGCCATGGCGAGGCATTTCGGAAAGTCGCCGCTGTCCAGCGTGACGGGCGAACCCGCCCGGGTCTTGAGCGCTCCCACGTGGGGCATCTTCTCCGGCGGCACCAGGTTGCGCCGGCGCACCTCGGCGCGGTCGAGGCCGCGTTCGTCCGCGATGCGGTCGAGCAGGCGCTCCATCACGAAGGTGCCTTCCGGATAGCCGGCGCCGCGCACCGGAATGGTCGAGACCTTGTTGGTTTCCGCCACCACGACCTTGAGCTCATAGGCCGGCAGGATGTAAGGCCCGGGCACCGCCGTCGAGGCGTTGTAGGCGAGGTTGGTGCCCTGCGGCGTGTAGGCGCCCTGGTCGTGGATCAGGACGCCGCGGATCGCCATCAGGCGGCCGTCGTCGTCATAGGCCGCCTCGACGTCCCAATACTGGTCGCGCTCCTGGATGGTGGAGAGGAAATTCTCGCGCCGGTCCTCGGTCCATTTCACCGGCCGGCGCAGCTTGAGGCACGCCGCCGCCACCACCAGTTCCTCCGGATACATCAGGAACTTGGCCCCGAAGCCGCCGCCGACCTCGGGCGCCACCACCCGGACCTGATTTTCGTCGAGGCGCAGCATGGTCATCAGGAAGGCGCGCACCTCGTGGGCGAGTTGAGTTGAGGACCACACGGTCAGCCGCTCCTCGTTGGCGTCGTAGGACGCGACGACGCCGCGCGCCTCGATCGAGAAGGCGCCGCCGCGATGCTGCTTCAAGTTGACCGCGACCTTATGCGGCGCGCGCGCAAAGGCCGCCGCCGCGTCGCCATAGGACTGGCCGAACTCGACCAGCACATTGGTCCGGCGTCCCGGGCTCTTGCCTTCGAGCCGCGCGATCGGAGCGCCGGGCGCGATGGCGTCGCGGCAATCGGAGATCGCCGGCAGCGGCGCGTAGTCGACGGCGACCGCCGCGACGGCGTCCTCGGCAAGGTGGCGCGAGGTCGCGAACACCGCCGCCACCGCCTCGCCGACGAACACCACCTCGCGGTCGGCGAGGACGAAGGGCGTAATGTCGGGCGGCAGGTTCGCGCTGCGAAATTGCAGCGGCAGGCGCACGTTCGAGACCAGCGGGCGCAGGTCGGCGAGGGTATAGACCGCGTGCACGCCGGGCATCGCGCGGGCGGCTGCGGTGTCGATACCGCGGATGGCGGCATGGGCGTGCGGGCTGCGCACGAACGCAACCTCTAGTGCGCCGGGCAGCGCGATATCGTCGACGAACCGCGCCTCACCGCGCAACAGCGCCGGGTCTTCGATCCGCAAGATCGGCTTGCCGATGGAATCCGTCATCCGGCGTTCCCCTTCGTTCGCCGGGCTTTGGCGCGTTGCGCCTTGTCGCGCTGTCCTTTGGCGCGCTGTCCCTTGGCGCGCCGCCAGTCGACGCGCGGCGCGCGCGCCTCCTGTTCGCCCTCCGGATAGGCGGCGCGATAGCGCGCGAGCAGGCGCTCGAAGCTCGCGACCAGCGTCGCTTCGATCTCCGGCCGGCCCTCCAGCCGGCTCACCAGGAGGGCGGCCGCCTCGATGGTCGACAGGCCGTCGCGGCGCGGCTCGCGCCGCAGTGCACCGTAGCGCGACGGCGCCCGCGGCCCGAGGATGACGCGTTGGCATTTGAGCATCCAAGGGTTGCGCCACCACAGCGCCTTGGCCTGGCTCCAATTGCCGTCGAGCAGCACCGCGCCTTCGATGTCCTCCAGCACGGCGTCCTGGTGGGGTTCGGGCTCGCCCTTGCGGTTGACCGCCACGATTTCGCGGTCGGGCGCGAGTTCCGCCGCCTTGGCGGAGCCCAGATAAAGGATCGCCCAGAGCTGCGGATCGACCGATCGGCCGAGGATCTTGGTGAGGCTCGGCCACGATAGGCCGACCTTCACGACAGCATCGCGGAAGTGGAGCCCGGTCAGGCTTGCGGTTCCGAGCAGACGGTCCTGTTCCTGGGGATGCTGGAGGATCAGCACCGACACTTTGTTATCGATCGGAACGATGGTGTCGCAGACACACAGCGCCGCCGGCTTGTGACAGCGCGGGCAATCGTCGGCGGCCGCGCTCGGAGCTGCAGGTTCCATGGGCTGGCTATACGCCGCCCCCGCCATGGCTTCAACGGCGACGGCCGGCGGGGCCAGCGGACCGGCGGCGCCGTTGGCGCGTTACCGGACCTCGATCAATTCGATCGCCTCGCGGCTCGGACCTTCGATCATCACCGCCCGGGTGTCGCCGAGGCGGTATGGCGCATCGAGGAAGGTCACGCCTTCGCCGCGCAGCTTCGCGACCCAGGCGTCGAGATCGGCGACGCTGAGCGCGAAGTGATCGTAGAGGTGGCCGCGGGTGGGTTCGAGCGGCCGGTCGCCTTGGCGCATGTACCAGGTGATCGCCACATCGCCGAAGGTGACGGCGGCGGTCGGGACGCGAAAGGCGCCTTCCGGTTCGAGCGCCGGCCAGGTGCGGTCCGGGCTGCGCGCGACCTTGCAGTTCGCTTCGGTGCGTGGCGCCTCGCCGCTGCGGCTCGGCACCGCGGCCGCGTTGAGGTGCTTCTGGTACCACAACTGGGCACAGTACGGATCTTCCTGGAACATGTGGACGTGGTTGAAGCGCTCCGCCGGAAAGTTGCCCTGGTATTCGATCAGCGCGTTATCGGGCCCTGCCAGGTAGGCGAAGCCGGCTCCGCCGGCCGGCTTGACGCCTTCGGCGCGGGCAGCGGTGATCTGGGCCTTGGTCAAGCCGAGCACGCCGCCGGTGCCCGGCCAGGTGTCGCTGCTCAGCAGCACCGAGCCGCCCTCGTCGGTGGTGTACAGCGGCCGCAGCAACACCTCGGGGCGGGTCTTATAGAGTGCGAGATTCCTGCGCACGTCGACCACGTGCCAACCGAAGTGCCAGATCGCGGTCTGCGGCAGCACCGGCGGCGCGGTCGCAACCTTGTTGAACACCAGCATCACATTGTTCGGGGACTTGAGCGCCGCGAACCCGCTCCATGTTGCCTTGGCGGTGCTCGGAAATTGTCGGGTATAGAACGCAACGGCCGCATCGGGATCGACCGAGTTCAGGCGAAGATGGTGAAAGCCGGGTGGAGGCAGCATGGCGTTCTGTCCGGCGAGGCGCGGTTGCACGGCGAGCATGATGGCGGCCGCGGCGGCCACCGCCGCAAGCGGCATCTTGGACTTGGTAACCGGGCTCATATCATCCTCCCTGGCGTTTTCAATTATCGTCGCGATGCGGATGCGCGGAATCCGGACACGCGTGCAAGACGACGATGGCGATGCCGCCGTCGCATCAAAAGGCTACCCCCCTTCGCTATTGGAAACTACGTGAAACCAAGCGTTGAATCCACGCAAAGCGCCCTCGATCCCGCGCCTGCGACGACGTTCGCGACGACTGCTCGCGACCACTGCTCGCAACGCTTGGCATGAAGCACGCAAAGATGATAAGCCTTGGTCAGGGGCGATGAAGAGCGATCCCCACGTATAAAAACAACAACGGCAACGGGGATGCGGTGACTGGGAGGCGGGGTTGATGAGTTGGGAACTGGCCGAGCCATGCTTTGGCGGCGAGCCGGCATTTGCGGGCAGTGCAGCGATGGCGAGCGACGCGGTCGCCATGATCGATCGGCGACATCCCCCCGGACCTCGCCGTCAGGCGCTACGACGGCGCCGCCGAACATCGAAACTTGAAGCCGCGACGACCAACCCCCGCGAAGGATGGTCGAGACACGCGATCCAACCGGGGCATCCCGTTGACGTAACGGAGCCGGGTTGATATTCGCCAGCAATAACGTGCCCGCGAGATGATAATCCGGGTAAGGGGGGTTACATGCATCTGATCCCGCAGTCTTGGTCCCATTTACATATTCTCGTAAGCGTCTTCCCGTCGGTCGGGCTTATATTCGTGCTCGGTTTTTACTTCGGAGCGATCGTCACGAAAAATGAGGGTATGAAGCGGAGCTGCCTCGTTTTATTCGGCCTGTTGGGGATATTGGCCATCCCGACCTATTTCAGCGGCGTCGGTTCAATGGCGGCGTTATCGCGGGACGCTCACATTTCCCAGGACACGTTGAATTTCCATTACAACGTGTCATGGGCGGCGCTCGGCAGCCTTGTGATTTTGGGCATCGCCGCATGGCTTGAGCTTTGGCGGTTCCGGCAGGTCGGCCAACTGTCCGGCCAAGCCGTGAATATCGTGCTGGTTCTCGCCATCATCACCGTGCTCCTGATGGTCGTCGTGGGCGAGCTCGGCTGGGAAATCAATCATCCCGAACTGCGCCTGGCCCCAAAGGTCGGCGGGTATCTCGCTCCGGGGACAACGCCGCAGACGTGGTCGCACGTCCACATGATCTTGAATCACTTTCCGACCGTCGGATTTGTGATTGCGCTGTGTTTTTATCTCGCCGCACTCGTCTTGAACAACGATGTCATGAAGCGCGGCAGCCTCGTCGTCTTCGCCATCTGCGGCATATTGGGCGTCCCGACTTATGTCACCGGCGCCGCTTCGATGTGGGCGTTGACCGACCCGGCAAATCCGATTCCCGAGATTTCGAAGGCGCTGATCAACGAGCACCGCGACATGGCATTGTTGACGCTCTTCGGTCTCGCGTTTACCGGCGGCGGCGCCTGGATCGAGCTGTGGCAGTATCGGCACCTTGGGCGCTTTAACAACCGGGCGCTTTACCTTGTCCTCATCTTTGCAATTATCACGTTGGGGATAATGGCCGAAACCGGCCACCGCGGCGGGCAGATCAATCATCCGGAGATCCATTTGGCAACGGACGTACTGCCAACCGATCCGAATGCCGGCTGGACCCCAGCCATCGAATTGCTGATAAACAACGTCATTTGGTTTGTGCCTTGGCAGACCGTACATTTCTTCGGGTTCTCGTTGATATTCGGCACGGTGCTGATTGTGGTACTGCGGGTGCTGGGTTTCGCAAAATCCATACCGTTCTCTGCCGTGCATCGGATACTCCCCTTGGGCTTCCTAGGGGTAATCATGAATGTTTTTAGCGGAATGTTGATGCTGCTCGCCAATTCCTTCCGCTACCTGAACGAGACCACCTTCGCGCCGAAAATTGCCTTGATCGCGATCGGCGCGATTGCGGTTTTGTACTTCTCCCTGTCCGAGCAGATTTGGAGGGTCAAGGCAGGAGAGGACGCGCCGGCCAGCGCCAAGGCGGCCGCCATCCTGGTCCTGCTGGCTTGGTCCGGGGTGATCATCGGCGGCCGGCTACTGCCCTACGTGTAGCTGCGCTGCATGCAATGAAAGGATAGCCTAATGCTGCTTCTCAATGTCATCGCGGTCGCCGGGGTTGTCCTGGGCCTGGAGTTCGTCGCGCTGTATTTCTTGAACAAGTCCGTGCAACAGACCGACCGCTAGCACTTAGTGCCTCGTGGTGGACTGACGATCGAGGGAGGGTTGAACAGTGTTCGAATGGCTGGAAGGCACCGAGTACGCTGATTGGGTCAGGGAATCGTGGGGCTGGCCGATCGCGTTGACGGTCCACGCGTTTGGGACTGCGGTCGTCATCGGTGTCACATTTATCATTGCCCTGCGTCTGGTCGGATTATTCCAAACGATTCCGTTCACGACACTGCGCAAGTTCATCCCCGTCATCTGGATTGCGGTCGCATTCCAAGTCCTCAGTGGCTTTACGCTTTGGATGACGAAGCCGGGAAAATATGTTGCCGATCCGATGTTCAATTCAAAGATCACATTTGTAATTATCGGCGCGATTCTGACCGCCTATTTCCAAGGCACACTGAGGCGCGAGGCCGCCGCGTGGGATGCGGCCGGAAAAGTCACGTCTCGGGGCGCAAGATTTGTCGCCGCCACCACGCTCGCGTGGACCGCCGTGTTGATCGCAGGACGACTGACCGCTTACCTGTCATCGCTGTACGTTGCCTGAGGTGAATGTGGAAGGCAGGCCCGCGTCCCGCGACAGAGCGCATTGTCCGGAACGGCGTGATGACAAATTTTGAGCGATCGGTTCCGGCAACGCGACGCGAAATTCTGAGCGTCGTCAGTGCCGTCGCGTTCGGCCTTGTCGCCGCCTGCTCTGTGGCATCGGGCCAGGACCAGAGCGCGGCAACCCCGAAAGACGCCATCTTCGCCCGCAAGGTCCTGATGAATCAGGTGAGCATGAACATGGACGAGCTTGAGACCATCGCGGGCTCAGCCAAGCCGATCGACATGGCGGATGCGCGCGAACACGCCGACAACATCTCGGTCTTGCTGCTATTGTTCCCGCACATCTTCCCGCCCGGCACCAACCAATGGAAAGCCGGCGCGGTCGGCCGCGATCCCGCCGTCGATACTTATGCGTCGCCGGATTTGTGGACCAATTTTGCGGATTTCTACAAACGGGCAGCCGACGCGTCCAGTGTCGCCTTCAAGGCTAGCCGGGCCGGCACCGAGAGCGAGTTGCGCGGCGAGGTGACCCAACTCCGCCAAGCATGCGACGGCTGTCACGCCAAATATCAGAAGACCGAGTGACGCGCCGTCCGGATGCGCCCTTGACGCCATCGCGGCTGCGTTCACAATCGCTTCCATCGAGAACGTATCGCGCGGCCGCCTGGCCGCCGCCAGGGTGGCTGCCATGCTGAACGGAAATTCGGAGACGATTGCAGAACTGGTCGAGCCCGGCCGCGTCCATCGCCGGGTCTATGCGGATCCCGATGTGTTTGAGCTGGAAATGGAGAGGATTTTCGGCCGCGCCTGGCTGTTCGTCGGCCACACCAGCCAAGTACCGAATCCGGGCGACTACTTCACTACCGAGCTCGGGCGCCAGCCGGTGGTGATAACCCGTCACCGCGATGGCAGCGTCCACGTGCTCTTCAACCGCTGCACCCACCGCGGCGCCAAGGTGGCGAACGAAAGGTCTGGCAACGCGGCGCGGCTTACCTGCCTCTACCACGGCTGGAGCTTCGATACCGACGGCACCCTCGCGGCCGTTCCCATCCCGGAAGGATGCGCGGCGGATTTCCGGCGCGAGGAGTTTGGGCTCGCCCGCGTCCCGCGCGTCGGTGAATATCGCGGCTTCGTGTTCGCAAGCCTCGCCGCCACCGGAGCGAGCTTCGAGGACCATATCGGCCCGATCAAATCCAACATCGATGACCTGGTCGACCGCGCGCCCGACGGCGCGCTCGCCTTCGACCTCGGCGTCCATCGCTATGCTTATAACGGCAACTGGAAGCTCCAGGTCGAGAACGTGCTCGACTCCTACCACGTGCCCTTCGGTCACGCCTCGACCGTCAACAAGCAGGGCGTGCAGTTCGCCCGCCGCGAGGGCGACAAGGCCGGCACCCAGGTTGTGGAGGCCGACAAGAGCAAGACCTCCCAGTCCTGGAAGGAGCGCCGCAGCTACATTTCCGGCAATGGCCACGGCTGGACGAGCAATACCGCGCTCGACGACGGCAAACGCTCGAGCCCGGCGTTCGATGAATACAAGCGCGTGCTGATTGACAAAGTGGGTGCCGAACGCGCCCAGCACATCCTGACGCCGCGGCTCCACAACACGCTCATCTATCCGAACGTGTCGATCATGGGGCTTAACATCCACGTGCGCGTCATCAAGCCGGTGGCGGTCGACCGCACCGAGGTCAACGTTTATCCGGTCCGTCTCCTCGGCGCCCCTGACGCGATGAATTTCGGCAATATGCGCCTCCTCAATGTCACCCATTCGGCGGCCTCGTTCGTGCAAACCGACGACATCGAAGCCTTCGTGCGCACCCAGAAGGGCCTGCGAAGCCTTGCGAGCGATTGGGTCGACATCTCGCGCGGGCTCGGCGTCGAGGAACCCGATCGCGAGCTTAACGCGACCCGCGCTTCGGCCGTGCACGAGATGACCATGAGGGCACAGTACAAGGCCTGGCTCGGCTACATGCGCGAGGCGGCGTGATGGACAGTGGCGCGGCGACCGCGCGGCCCGCCGGTCGCACATCGGCGATCGGGCGCGCCGAGGTCGAGGATTTCCTGTTCGCGGAGGCGCGCCTCCTCGACGAGCGTCGCTTTCGCGACTGGATGGCGCTGTTCGCCGAGGACGGCACCTATTGGGTTCCGGCGGTCGCCGGCCAGACCAGCCCGACCAACCAAGTGTCGCTGTTCTACGACGACCGCGACTTGATGAAAACGCGGGTTGATCGGCTCGAACATCCCCGCATCCACATCCAGACGCCGCCGTCGCGCACCGCCCATGTGGTCGGGAACGTGACGATCGATAAGGGCAACGATGCCACCGGAGAATATTCGGTGTCCTCGACCGTGATCATGGTCGAGTACCGCGACGACAATCAGCGCATTTTCGCCGGCCGGCAATTCCACCGGCTGCGCCGCAGCGGCGACGACTTCCTTATCGTGCAAAAGCGCGTCGATCTCATCAATTGCGATTCCGCCTTCGATGCCATGGCGGTTCCGATCTGAGAAGGATATCCATCCAATGAAGCTCTGCCGCTACGACGATGACCGGATCGGTCTCGTTCGCGGGCGCAACGTCCACGACGTTTCGCCGATCCTCGACGCGCTGCCGCCGCTGCGATATCCGCTGCCGTTCGGCGATGCCCTGATCGCCAATCTCGGTGCGCTGCGCGAGCGCATGGAGAGCCTCGCCGACGGCGCGCCGCCGCGGCCGGTGACGGAGGTGCGGCTCAACAGCCCGGTTGCCAATCCGTCGAAGATCATCGGCACGCCGGCGAACTACCATGCCCACGTAGAGGAGGCGCGCCTCGACGCCGAGATCTCGGTCTACAATGCCGGCCGCCAACGCACCGTCGAGGAGCAGGGCCTGTTCCTCAAGGCGTCGAGTTCGCTGGTGGGGCCTTCCGAGGGCGTCATCATCAAGTTTCCCGACCGCCGCACCGACCACGAGGCCGAACTCGGCATCGTGATCGGGCGCAAGACCGGATTCGTCTCCGAGGCCGATGCCTTGGGCGTCGTCGCCGGCTACGCGATCGCGCTCGACATGGTGGTGCGCGGCAAGGAGGATCGCAGTTTCCGCAAGTCACCGGACACTTACGCCGTCCTCGGCCCGTGGTTGGTCACCTCAGACGAACTCGGCAATCCGGATGACTTGCAATTCACTCTTCACGTCAACGGCGAGCTGCGGCAGGCCGCCAATACCAAGGAGATGATCATCGGGTGTGCCCGCCAGATTTCCTGGGCGTCGTCCATCTATACGCTTTACCCGGGCGATATCATCATGTCCGGCACCTGCGCGGGCGTCGCGCCCGTCAAGCCGGGCGACGTCATGACCCTTGATTTCGCGCGCATCGGCACGATGACGGTTCCGGTGAGATGACCGGAGCCGTGGGAACCGCGGTGACGAGACGTGGCGAATATGCGTTGAACCCGCTCCGCTGCGGGCGATACTAAACCATGTTGCCGCTTCGTCGCCGCCGGTCTCTTGCAAGCTCGGCGGTGCGACGGCATTCTGGCATGCCTCGTTTTGCGCTCGATGATCGGGCCGTTTCATGAAACGCAAGATTGCAGCCATCATGGCTGCCGATATCGCGGGCTACAGCAAGCTGGTTGCCGAGGACGAAGAGGAGACGCTGCGGCGCCTCGAGTTCCTACCGCGCCGTCTTTCAGGATTTCGTGGCCCGCTCCTCGGGCCGCATTTTCAATACTTCAGGCGACTCCGTACTGGCCGAATTCCCGAGCGCCGTCGAAGCGGTGCGTTGCGCCATCGACGTGCAGGAAAGCCTGCGCACCCGCAACATGGGCTATCCGGCAAGCCGGCAAATGAGCTTTCGTATCGGGATCACGATCGGCGACGTGGTGGAGCGGGACGGCGATCTGCTTGGCGACGGCGTCAACGTCGCGGCGCGCCTGCAAGGCCTCGCCGAGCCGGGCAGCCTATGCGTGTCGCGCACCGTTTACGAGCAGGTAGCGAACAAATTGTCGGTGGACTTTGTCGACATCGGAGAACAGCAGGTGAAGAATCTGCCGATGCCGATCCACGCCTATGCGCTGGCACTCGGCACCGCGGACAGGCGCGCGCAGGCAGCGGTGCCGAAGCAGCCGACGCGCGCCGCTTCGGTGATCTGGCCGGTCGCCATCACGGCGGCGAGCATTGCCACAGTCGCGGTGGTCGCGCTGCTGTATCGCGGCGAGTCGTCTCGGATGGCGCCCACTGTGGCGCCCGTGGAAGTCGCCGCGGCACCCGCGCCCGCCGCCGCTGTCGAGCCCACGCCGATCCCGGTCTTGGCTCCGGCGCACCCGCCGGCGAGACGAACCGAACCTCTGGTGCCGGAGACCGTGCCGTTCATTCCGGATCGCCAACGCGCCGCCATTCGCAACGCCTACATGTCGGCACCCGATCACAAGGCGCTGGCTATCAGCATTTTTCAGGGTGCGTTCAGCACCGATCAGAAGGACGACGACACCGCCGCGGTCGCCGCCCTCGAATCGTGCCAGCGCGCCACCGACGCGACGACCAAAACCGGACCGAGATGCGAGCTTTACGCGGTCGGCAACACCGTAGTATCGGGGCTCGGACGCCTGCCGATGCCGCCGGAACCGTGGCTGACGCGCGATCCGTCGATCGAGACGCCATTCGACCCCGATCTTGTTCCGCTTCTCAACGACGGCATCCGCGGCAATATCCAGAGGAACTATCGCAACGGGCGCAGCTCCAAGGCGATCGCAATTTCGACGCTGGGACAAGGCGGAATGTTTGCGAGGCAGTCAAGCCCCGAGGAAGCCACGCGCCGCGCGCTCGAATTATGCGCCAGCCGGGCGAAGGTTGCCTGCATTGTCTTGGCCGTCGACGACAGCTTCGTGGTCCCGATCCCCACCGCCATGAAAGTGATCGGCCTGTTCCACGCCGCCCGCAATGACACCATTGCGCCCGACGCGCGCGACGATGTCGCTCATCGCCTCGCCAATGCCACGAGCGGTTGGAACGCGGTTGCAGTGGGAGCGGGCGGGCGGCCCGGATTGATGCTCAAGGCCTCGAGCGAGCAACAGGCGATCGACGGCGCACTCGGCGACTGCGGCCGCCAGGATCGCGGTTGCCGGGTTATCGCCATCGGCCCGTTCGCGGTCGAGACGAAGTAGGTACGCGACATCGACCACGAAGAAGCTCTCCCCCGCGCGCGGAGGAGAACAGAATCCGGTCCCAACACCGCCGGGTCAGCTTTACGTCCTGGACGCCATCCTCATGGCGCGGGCGGGCGGCCGGAAATTGCCCGGCCATGCCGGCCCGAGATATCTCGCGACAGCGGCAACGATACCGGCCGATGGGAAGCCCGCCATGGCGCCGCGCCACCTCCTCACGGCATCGCTCACGCGCTTGAGCGCCACCGCGACCATGACCACAAATGCCTTGAGGGCGAGCGCGGTGGACGCAAGTCGCGGCCGTGCGGGCGTCGGCACGGGCTGCAGCCGCCGATCCGTTTGACAATCGGGCTGCCACGCCGGCTCGAAACGGTCGCCGCGAAGCGAGTCGGTCCGGACCCCGATGTAGCCGGCGCCGAAGCGGGTATGAATGACCCGGCTCCGGCGCTTGGCGCGCCGTAGTGGCACGAGCATCCAAAACAGCAGCGTGAAGAACGCGAGGGTGATCGCCCCGGATGCGAGCTTGCCGTCACTCCCGGAATTCGGTGTGCCGAGACCGGCGGACAGAAGGGCCTGCAGTTGAGAGCCGAGATCGAACTGCGACCAGGGGTCTGAATCCTGGATCGCGGTCGACCAGCCGTCGCCGGCACCATCACGCCGCAGCACCACCATGTCGCTCCAGCCGAGGCTTTCGAGCGGCCGCTCGTTGACGCGGGCGGTCGTGAGGATGCCCAGTAGCGCTGCTTCCGGGGTGGCCGCGGCCGCCGCCGGAACCGCCCTGGCCACGAAGCTGCGATTGATCCAGCTGCCGTCGGTCGCCCTGGTCTCGGCAACCACCGCTGCCTCGCTGTCGCGAAGCACGGCGCGACGGCCGGAAACACGCGCGCGTTCCGCCCCGGCAAGCGCCGACGCCAGGAAGCCGTCTACCGTCTCGACCGTCGGCAGATCCTGCGCAAGGTCGCGGTTCGCGGCCAGAGCCTCGACGGCGTTCGCGCGCAGCAGTTTTGGCCACATCGCGGCGAACAGGGTGTGCGACTGATAGACTTCCGCGCCCGCGACGTTGCCGTTGATGGCGAAGACGGCGCCGACGATGTCGTTGCTGTCGGCAGCGGCCGCGAGCGCATCCACATAGGACTGCCGCGCTCCGATCAGCGACGTGTTCTCGAGCGCCAGCGGCAGGCTCGTCGTCCACGGCTGCGTCCGCGCCCCGAGCACCACGTTGAAAATCTGGTCCTGCAGGTCGGTGGTGGCCCAGTGATAGTCATGGGGCGGCTCGATCGCGACGCCGAGATTGCGCGAGATATCCGAGCGCGTCGTGTCGATGTTCCACCACACGGCCGATTGCCGCAGCCGCCTGACCACATTCGAATCGGGTGCGCTCACCAGCATGGCGAGCTTCGCCAAGTGCCCGGGAAACATCTGCCCGGTAACCGCGAGCGTGTTCGGGTCCTCCTGGTCGCGCGCCGTCGAGCGGAACGGGTCGACGCAGAAGGTGGCGAGCGGGATCGGACCGGAATGGGGCGGCAGGAAGAGGCTCGCGCTCGTGACCTGGTCCTGCAGGCCGCCCTTGAGCAGCGTTCCGAAGGGAACGAAGACGCCCAGGTCGGAGAGATTCTCGACGGTGATCGGGTTGCCGTCGCGCCAGCGCACCTTGGCCTGTCCGCTGGTCACGGCCTGATCGAGGGTGAGCGGCGCTGCACCGCCACTGCCATTACCGCGAACGAAGTAGACCGCGAGATTCTCGTACGTCACCGGGGCCGAGACCGCGGGAACAGTCTGGGACATCGCCGACACCGTCAGTGTCGCGAGCGCAACAATGCATGCAGCCAATCGACATAACGTCTTCATCGATTTCTCCTTGTCGCCGGGAGGGCCGGCTCGGGCTTGTTCCCGCACAGTCGCGGGACATCGATTGCGAGAGTCCAAACTATACGCTTAGACGACGATCTGGCCTTTTTTGGTGCGTTTCTTTGTCACTTTTATATTGGCATGCATCGGCGTCGGCTTCAATTTCGCGGCGGCGGAATCTGGATCAGTTCACGCAACTGAGAGTTGGTCAGCGGCGCCGCGAGGAACTTCAACGCCACCGCTTCCGGCATGATGATGTCGAGGCCCTTTATTTCGTCGGGAACAAGCATTGGCTTGTCGAACATCTCACGAGTTCGTCGCGCAATGTCCAAGGGTACGCCGGCAAAATCCGCAAAGTCGGCAACCGCCCGGGGATCGTCGCCGTAAGCGTAGTTGAAGCTTTCCCGGTAGGCGTCCATGAAGCGTACGATCGCATCCTTGCGGCGGTCGAGGACGTCGGCGCGGGTCGCGAGCACCCGGATGGTCTGACCACGCACGACGTCGAGGTCGATCGCGTGGGCGATAACGCGAATCTTGCCTTCGTCGATCTCCTTGAGGCCCAGCGGCGGCGTCGACCAGCCTACATCGATCTGGCCGGTCATGACCTGGGTCAGGGTTGGCACCGGGCCGCCGGTGGCAACAGGCTTCGCCTTGAGGCCCAATTGTTTCATGAAAGCACGCACGACGCCTTCGGTTGAGGAACCCGCCGTCGAGTAGGCAAGCGTCTTACCGACGGTGTCGGCAAGCGACTTGATAGGGGAAGCGGCCGCCACATACCAATAGTCGGCACCGCCGGTCGTCTCCGCCGCGATGATGCGCAACGGCGCGCCTTTGGCGTAAGCGCCGAGCGCCCCCATGGTGCCGATCGCGGTGCCGATGTCGACCGCGCCGGCGAGCACGGCCTGCTGGGTTTCACCGCCGCCGGCGGTATAGAGGATTTCGAGCACCAGGCCGTGCTTCTTGAAGAAGCCGGCGCGCTGACCGAGCCCGGCGATGCCGGTATTCCAATTGCCCCGCTGCCCAACCGCGAGCGTGAGGATCTCGTCGGCAGCGGCCTGATCGACCACCGGCCCCGCGTTCAAGACCGCGGCGACCAAGATCGCGGCGACGGCGCATGGGACGGTGCGGCAGGCCATATGCGCTCTCCGGGAGACGCGGAAATTATCAACCGCGGCGCAACGGCCGGCAAGCAAGCTGTTGCGGCGCCCGTGCCCGGCATTTAGGCAGTTTACTTCACAGCGCCGCAGCGGCCCTGTATATCCGCGGTCTGCTGGTCATCAGACGCAGCTTGGAGGAAAGATGGTCGAGATACCGATAACAATCGCGTGCGGCAATTACGATCGTACCCGCCCAATCATGGATGGACGGATACGGGTCGAGGGCTGTGCCGTTACTTGTCTGCCGTTGTATCCCGAGGAAATCTTCTTCCGCGCGTTCCGGTATCAGGAGTTCGACGTATGCGAACTCTCCATGAGCAGCTACCTGCGCACGGTTGCGAGCGGCACGTCCGCTTACGTGGGGATCCCGGCGTTCGTATCCCGCATCTTCCGCCATTCGGGCATCTACGTTCGCCGCGACGCCGGCATCAAGACACCCGCCGACCTGCGCGGCAAGCGCATCGGCCTGCCGGAATACCAGATCACCGCCGTGGTGTGGATGCGCGGCATGATGCAGCACGAATACGGCGTCAAGCCCACGGAAATCCATTGGCGCAGCGGCGGGCAAGAGGAGCCGGGGCGCAGCGAGCGCACGCCGCTCAAGCCGATCCCCGGGCTCGATCTGGTGCCGATCGGTCCCGACCAAACGCTCGTCGGCATGCTGCGCGATGGCGAACTCGATGCGCTATTCACGGCCCGCGGGCCGTCGTCGTTCCTGCGCGGCGAGCCGCATATCGCCCGCCTCTTCCCCGACACGCGCCAAGCCGAGATGGCGTATTACAAGAAGACAGGCCTGTTCCCCATCATGCATCTCATCGGCATTCGCAAGACGCTGTTGGCGCAGTATCCCTGGCTTGCGACCAGCCTCTACAAGGCATTCTGCGAGGCCAAGGCGCTCGCCATGAAGGACCTGCTCGACGTCAATGCGCTGGCGGTGACGCTGCCGTTCCTGGAAGCCGAGACCCTCGCCACCATGGCAGCCATGGGCAACGATTTCTGGCGCTACGGCGTCCACGAAAACATGCGCGAAATCGACGCCCTGACCGGCTACGCGTTCGAACAAGGCCTGATCGACCGCAAACTCACGGCCGAAGAACTGTTCCCGCCCTCGATGTTCGAACTGTCGCGGGTGTGACCCGACTGCGAGGCCCTCTCGCCTCGTCATAGCGGGGCCTGTCCCATTGCGCGACGCGGCGGAATGCAAGAGGATAACTGCCGATCTCTAAAGCACAATGAGACAAGGTCACACGCGATGCATTCCACGGTCATTGGTGGCGCCATGCTGCCTCATGCGCCTCAGTTCTTCACGATGCCGGAGACCGAGGACAAGGCGAATGTCGAGAAGGTCCGCGCGGTTGCCCGCCAGATCGGCGACCGGCTGCGGGCAATGAGGCCCGACCTGTGGATCATCTTCTCCAACGATCATGCCGAGCAGTTCTTTCACAACGTCGCGCCGCCGTTCACGATTCATGTGGGCGGCGAGGCGAGCGGGGAATTTGCCGGCCGCAAATTCCACTGGAAGATTCCAAGCGAAATCGGTTTCGAGCTGGTGCGCGAGCTTTACCGCCAGAACTTCGATCCGGCCTTCACCAGCACCGCAAGGATCGATTACGCCATCGGTATCCCTCTCACCCATCTGGCGCTGACCGACCCTGTGCTGCCGATCTTCGTGAACGCCTATCTGCCGCCTCAGCCGACGCCGGAACGCTGCTATGCGTTCGGACAGGCGATCGCCCGCAGTGTCAGCGCGCTCGGATTGAAGACCGTGATTCTTGCGAGTGGCGGCATGTCGCATTTCCCCGGTACCAACCGATACTCCAATCCCGAGCTCGACTGGGACAACCGGGTGCTGGAAAAGCTCGCCGCCGGCAAACTGAAGTCGCTGATCGGATTCGATGAGGCGGAGCTCGACGACACCGGCAACATCGAACTGCGCTGCTGGGCCTGCGCCGCGGGCGCGCTCGGCGAACGCAAGCCAGACATCGTATCGATGAATCCGAGCTGGCACCACAACTACGCCTCGCTCGGCTGGACCGATGGACAGCCCGGCCGGCATGACGCCCATTATCCGTCAATCAGGCCGGAACTCGTGGAACTGACGAGCGCTCTGCACGGCCTTGCTCACGAGGAGGCGGCGCGCACGAAATTCGTCGCCGACGCCCGGGCCTATGCCGGCGGCTTTAAGCTCACGCCGGAACAGAACAAGGCGCTTATCGATCTCGATCTGGAAACGATGGTCGCCATGGGGGCGCACCCGCTGGTGCCATTCCTCGCCAAGATGCAGATCCAGCGGGTGCGGCGGACCTGACGCGGCAGCGGCGTGGTAGATCGTCACCAATACGACAGGGAGTAAACCATGAGGAATGTGCTGGCGGCTTTGTTGTGTTCCTGGTGCAGTTGCGCGCTCGCACAATCCGGGCAGGAGCTGATCGACAACGGCAGAAATACCGAGAACGTCACCACCTTCGGCATGGGTTATCGCCTCAACCAGTACAGCCCGCTCAACCAGATCAACAAATCGAACGTCAAGCGCCTCGTGCCGGTCTGGAGCACGAGCCTGAGTAATGACACAGGCGAACTCGCTCAGCCGACCATCTACAACGGCGTCATGTACGTAGTGAACGGAAACTGGACGTTCGCCCTTGACGTCGCGACCGGCGAACAGATCTGGCGCACGCCTGTCGACTACGAGCGCGCCGCGGCGCGCGTCGGCAATCCCGGCGTCATCATGCGCGGCGGCGCAACCATCTACAACGGCAAGCTCTACCGCGAGACGATCGACTGTAACCTCATCGCCCTCGACATGAAGACCGGCAAGCAGCTGTGGAAGGCGAAATTCGCCGACTACAAGGAAGGTTACACCGGCATTATCGCTCCGCTGGTCGCAAACGGCGTCGTGATCTCGGGCGTTGCCGGCGGCGATCGCACCACCCGCGGCTTCCTAATGGGTTGGGACCCCGAGACCGGGCAAAAGCTGTGGACCCGCTACACGATCCCGGCGCCCGGCGAACCCGGTTCCGAGACATGGCCCAAGGATATTCCGGACGCGTGGAAATATGGCGGCGGGGCGACGTGGCAGAATGGCTCCTACGACCCCGACCTCGATCTCGTCTATTGGGGCACCGGCAACGCCGAGCCGTACAACCCGATCTATCGTGGCGGCAATGACAGCCTTCACACCGCAAGCGTGATCGCGGTGCGGCCGAAGACTGGCGAACTGGTGTGGGCCTATCAGTACATTCCCAACGAAAGTTACGACTTCGACGGCACCGCCGAGCCGGTGCTCGCGGACCTCACCATTGAAGGCCAGGCCCGCAAGGTGATCCTCAACGCCAACAAGAACGGCTTCATGTATGTGATCGACCGTACCAACGGCAAATTGGTCGCGGCGCATCCGTTCGTGAAGGTCACCTGGGCGACCCACGTCGATCTCAAGACAGGACGGCCGGTGCTCGCCGATGCTTACGATCGCGCCATCAAGGGCGAGACCGTCGAAATCTGGCCGTCGCGCGGCACCAACGCCACCTTGCCGGCGTTCAATCCGAAGACCGGGCTCATATACGTGAACTCGTGGGAAATCTCCCGCGTCATGAAATATACCAAGGTCGACTTCATCCTCGGCGCCGGCACCACCGGTGTCGACACCAGCTTCCGAACCCCGCCCGCCGGCGAGCCCTGGGGTTATCACATGGCTTTCGATCCGCTGACCGGCAAGGCGGCGTGGAAGGTCCCGGTCGCCGGAACCGTGCTGTCCGCCGGCATGCTGGCGACCGACGGCGGCCTGCTGTTCACCGGCCGGCTGAACGGCGACTTCATCGCTCTCGACCAGGCGAACGGTGAGACGTTGTGGAAGTTCAAAACCAGCTCCGGCATCAACGCGCCGCCCATCACCTATACGCACAACGGCCGGCAATATGTGACGGTCCTGTCTGGCATCGGCGGCACTCTCAACCGGGTCATGAAAGTTGCGGACGGCACCCCCACCGGCGGGTCGGTATGGACTTTCGCCCTGATGCCCGAATGATATCGGCGGTGGCCAGACGATGAGAGTAGAGATTGCCCTGGCCGCCGGCCTCGCGCTCTTCGCTGCGAGCGCCGGGGCGCAAGATGCGAAATTTCCCCCCGAGCTGGTCGCCAAGGGCGCGGCCCTGTTCGCGAAGAACTGCGCGACCTGCCACGGCGCGTACATGCGCGATCCGCAATTGGCGATTGATCTGAGAGCGTTTCCGCATGACGAGCATTCACGGTTCGTCAACTCGGTAACCTACGGAAAACGCGCCATGCCGTCTTGGGAGGACGCGCTCCGTCCGGACGACATTGAAGCGCTGTGGTCGTACGTCGTGGCGGGAGAGCCGCAGAACTGACGCACTAACAGTGCAACGGCAATGACCCGCCGGGGGCTCGGCGACCCCGGCGGTGATCACCATTAACGCGCGATATAAACGCGTGATATACTTGGCAGCCGCGCCCGAAACAGGCATTCTATCCGGCAAAAGATCGCTCCCCCAATAATTTAGGGGTGGATGCGAGGGGTGGAGCGCCATGCAAGGTTCGACTGGGAAAGTTTCGACCTGGAAGATTATGCTGGCGGCGGCATCGTTGTGCTTGCCGGCCGCTGCAACTTACGCATTCGACGACGGGAAGTATCCCGCCCTGGACGGGCAATGGACGAGGGCCATCGTCCCCGGCGCCGTCGGCCAGCCCCCGTTCGATCCGACCAAGCCACCGGGCGTCGGACAGCAAGCGCCCCTGACAGCCGAGTATCAGGTTAAATTCGACGCCATTCGCGCCGCGCGAGCGGCCAGCGGACTGGGCGACGTGGTCTCGACGAACTGTCTGGCGCCGGGCATGCCGATGATGATGCAGGCCTACGCGCCGATGCAAATCGTCGTCCTGCCGGAGACTACCTACATCTTGATCGACTATGTCCATGAAAGTCATCGCAGGATTTTCACCGACGGCCGCTCCTGGCCCGAGGCGGTTCGTCCGACTTTCACCGGCTACTCGATCGGCAAATGGATCGACGAGGACGGCGATGGCCGCTACGACGTGCTCGAAGCCGAAACCCGCTACTTCAAAGGTCCGCGGTTTTTCGACAGTAGCGGCATCCCGCTGCATGAGGACGACGAGAGCGTCGTCAAGGAGCGCATTTATCTCGACAAGGCCGACCGCAACCTCCTTCACGACGAAATCACCGTGTTCGATCATGCGCTGACGCGGCCGTGGACGGTAACGAAGAATTACCGTCGCACCCTCGATCGGCTGGCAGACTGGCCGGAATATATTTGCAACGAGAAAATTCCATTCATCAACATTGGAAACGAAGCCTACACGGTAAGCGAGGATGGCTACCTGATGCCGACTAGGAAGAACCAGCCTGCGCCGGACCCGCGCTATTTCAATCCACCGAAGAAGTGACGAAGCGGCCGAATTTGCGGTCTATTTGAACCAGAAACCCGGAGGGCGCCCGTGCTTTATCGAAACTTGATCAGCGCCGTCACGCTGGCGGCGTCGCTCTGCATGACATGCGTCGGCGCGTCGGCGTTCGATGAAACGAAATATCCCGACTGGAAAGGCGCGTGGCGTCGCGTTGCCTTCCCCGGCATCATCGGTCAGCCGTCATACGACCCGACAAAACGCGGGGGGCAGGCCCAGGGGGCTCCGCTCACGCCCGAATACCAGGCCGTCTTCGAAGCCAACGTGAAGGATCAGGCCGCCGGCGGACAGGGCACCGACCCGACTTACACGTGCCTGTCGCCCGGCATGCCCCGCGTCATGACCACGTTCGACCCGTTTGAAATTGTGGTCACGCCGCAGATAACCAATCTCCTGATCCAGCACATCCACGATTCCCGCCGCATTTTCACCGATGGGCGCGACTGGCCGAGGAAAATCGAGCCGACTTTCGTCGGCTATTCGATCGGCCGATGGATCGATACGGACGGCGACGGCCACTACGACATGCTCGAGGTCGAGACCCGCGGACTGAAAGGGCCGCGTTCCTACGACCCCCAAGGCCTTCCGTTCCACGCCGACAATCAGAGCATCTTCAAGGAGCGGATATTCGCAGACAAGGCCGACCCGAATATCCTCTATGACGAGATCACGACGATCGACAATGCGTTGACGCGGCCGTGGACGGCGACCAAGAAGTACTCTCGCCTACCGGTAAAGCAGCCCGAGTGGGTCGAGGAAGTGTGTGCCGAGGGCAACGGCCACGTCGAAATCGGCAAGGACGGCTACATGCTAAGCGGCGACGGCTTCCTGATGCCGACCGTCAAAGGCCAGGCACCGCCGGATTTGCGATATTTCAAACAGTAGCTCGTCGCGCGGCCCTTCGCGCCGTTGTCCAATTGCCGGTGGATTGCGTTGCGTTTGCGTGGCAAACTGAGGCAAGTCCGGGTTGCGGGAGAAAGGCCGTCAGGCCTCAATGTGGGCCCGGACGACGAGAGGCTAAGGGATAGGAGCCGATCATGAGAGACATTCGACATTTCTATTTGAGCACCGCGGCGGCCGTCGGCATTGCGTCGTTGTTTGCGATGCCATTCGACGCGCGCGCGCAAGGGGCGGCAGCGCCCGCCATCGACAACGACGATATCGGCGGCGTGGTCAGAGGCCCGAACGGGCCCGAGGCCGGCGTGTGGGTGATCGCGGAGACGCGCGATCTGCCGACCCGCTTCACCCGCAGCGTGGTCACCGACGACCAGGGCCGTTACGTGCTGCCTGATCTTCCCAAAGCCATGTACAAGATCTGGGTGCGCGGCTACGGCCTCGTCGATTCCGCGAAGGTCGACGGCGAGCCGGGCAAGCAGCTCAATCTCACTGCCGTGCCGGCACCGAACGAAGCCGCAGCGGCGCAGTATTATCCGGCGATCTACTGGTACTCCATGCTCAAGATGCCGGGCGCCGATCAGTTCGGCGGCAAGAGCGACATTCCGGCCAGCGTCACGCAGACCGAATGGATCAGCACCCTCAAGGGCAGCCAGTGCATCGGCTGTCATCAGCTCGGGAATTTGGCAACGCGCACCATTCCCAAGGCGTTCGGCGACTTCAAGTCCGGCGAAGAAGCCTGGATGCGCCGCACCCAATCCGGCCAGGCCGGCGAGATGATGACCAACGTTCTGGCCGGCCAGCTTGGCGGCGCTCCCTACAAGTATCTCGGCGATTGGACCGACCGCATCGCCAAGGGCGAACTGCCCCACGCGAAGCCGCCGCGGCCGTCCGGCGTCGAGCGCAACGTCGTCGTCACCACCTGGGACTGGTCGGACGACAAGCACTATCTCCACGATCTGATCTCGACCGACCGGCGCGACCCGACCGTCAATGCCTACGGGGCAATCTATGGGTCGCCGGAGTATTCGACCGACAACCTTCCGATCCTTGATCCCAAGACCAACAAGACCGTGAACTACAAGCCGCCGGTGCGCGATCCCGACATGCCGCAATCGCTTGGCCCCGGCCACGCCGCTGCAAAGACGCCCATCATGCCGTCTGCTTATTGGGGCAACGAGCAGCTCTGGGACACCAGGGTCAACAACCACAACTCCGTGTTCGACCGAAAGGGCAGGCTGTGGCTGGCAGCTGCGGTTCGTGGCGTGGAGAACCCGGCGTTCTGCCGCCGCGGCTCGGATCATCCTTCGGCCAAGCTGCGACCGCTCGCGCGCAGCGGTCGCCAACTTGCCATGTTCGACCCGAAGAGCGGAAAGTATACTTTCATCGACACCTGCTTCGGGACCCAGCACCTGAATTTCGCCTACGACGCCAACGACACGCTGTGGACGTCGGGCGGCGGCGGCGACAATCCGGTGGGCTGGCTCAACACCAAGATGTTCGAGGAAACCGGCGATGCGGCAAAGTCGCAAGGCTGGACCTCGCTCATCGTCGACACCAACGGCAACGGCAAGCGCGACGAGTATACCGAGCCGGGCCAGCCGCTCGATCCCAACAAGGACATGCGCGTCGGCCAGACCATCTACGCCGTAATGCCGGACCCGAAGGATGGCTCGATCTGGGGTTCGCTGTGGGGCATCCCCGGCGGGGTCGTGCGGATCATTCCCGGCGCCAACCCGCCGGAAACGACACTCACGGAACTCTACAAGGTTCCGATGCCCGGCTTCGGCGTGCGCGGCGCCGACATCGACAAGAAGGGTGTCGTTTGGGTGTCGCTGGCGAGCGGCCATATGGGCTCGTTCGACCGGAGCAAATGCAAGGTCTTCAACGGTCCGACCGCGACCGGCGATCACTGCGCCGAGGGTTGGTCGTTCTACCAGTATCCGGGGCCGGGCTTTGACGGCATCGGCCCGAACAGTGCCGAGGCAAGCTATTATTCGTGGGTCGACCAGCACAACACGCTTGGCCTCGGCGAAGACGTTCCGATGTCGACCGCCAACCTCAACGACGGCGTCGTCGCCCTCAAGGACGGCAAGATGATCACCATGAAGGTGCCGTACCCAACCGGCTTCTACGCCAAGGGCCTCGATGGCCGCATCGACGATCCCAACGCCGGCTGGAAAGGCCGCGGGCTCTGGGTATCGAGCGGCGATCGCGCACCCTGGATGCAGGAAGGCGGCAAGGGCATGACGCCGATGGCCGTGCACTTCCAGTTGCGGCCCGATCCGCTCGCGCATTAAGCCGCCGCGGTTGGTTTGAAAGTTTACCCGCCCGGCGCTGCCGGGCGGGTTTTCAATGATAAGTGCTCAGTGGCGCCTTCGCCTGCCAATGGCACGTTCGCTCTCAATGACCTCCTAAGCGGAATCTCAACTCATCAGTACGGCACACCGCTTACACCGCGTCATGTCGGATTGCCGACCTTGTCATGTTGGGACGCGTGCGCAGAAGTCGCACGCTGCCGACAACCCCGATCTTTTCGACTCTCTTCATTGTAAGTAACTTTGCACCAGGAGGGGTCGGGCTGAGGCTAGCTGCAATGCGAGAACATTTCATCGAATCGCGCCGCGCGTTTCTGAAAGGTGCGGGCGCTGCCGGCATTACGTTGGTGGTTCGCAATATTTGCCCACCTACGCACGCCGCGGCGGCGGATAAGCACGGGTGGATGGGACCACCCGGGAAGGCCCGGTTTCGCATCGACGGCATCGCCAAAGTCCGAGGCGAAAAAATTTATGCACGGGATTTTCGCGCACGCGACATGGAAGGATGGCCTGCGCAGGAGCGCGCCGCTCTGGTGCTCCGAGCCACCGACGTCAATCGACGATTGCACGGCTTCGATTTCTCGCCGCTGGCGAACGCGAACGTCGCGCCCCGAAGGGTCGTCCTGGCGCAGGACCTTGCTGCCGACAAAATCGGGCCGTCGGGATTCCAGCAGCCGCCGGCCGGAATGCCGAACGGAATTCTCGTGACGCGCGATGAGTGTCCCGTGTATCTCGGGCAGCCGCTGGCCATTCTCATATTCGATGACTACCGCGCACTGCGAAAGGCCGAAAAGATCCTTCAGTTCAATCCGGCCGTCGTACAACTCGGACCCAAGGAGAACACGCAACGAACCTATCCCCCTTACAATCCGGCAACCCATCTGACCCTTTACCGGGACGCCAAGGGCGAGCGGTTTTCCCAGGTCAAGAACGGGCGCGGCAATCCGATTGCCGCCGATCCGACGCCGATAGGCCTTGAGGCACGGAAGTGGCGGGACAGAATCAATCAGAACTTGGCGCAGCCCAACCTTGGTCAGTCCGGCTGGCGGATTTTCGAAGGCGTCTATGCGACCCAGATGCTCGATCCGGTATTCCTCGAACCCGAAGCCGGATTGGCGTGGTTGGATCGGACGTCGTCCAATCCGACGCTGCATCTCGTCCTGGGCACGCAATCGACCAGCACCGACTTGCAGGGGGCGATTGGGCTGTTCGGCAACAGCGACATCAAGACTCTGGTGTTAAATTCCTGCTACCCCGGCGGAGCGTTCGGGGGGCGCGATGAATCCCCATTTCCCGCATTGCTGTCGGTTGCGGCCTTTTATGCGGACGGTCCGGTCCGCATTGCCTTCAATCGCTTTGAGCAATTCCAGGCCGGCGTAAAGCAGCCCGCCTCCAACATCGCGCACCGCCTCGCCGTCGACACCCAAGGAAAATTCCGCGCGATCATCAGCGAGATTGTCCTATCGGCGGGCGGCAACAACAATTACAGCCAGTGGGTCGCGCAACTGGCCGGATACTCCGCCTTGGGGGGATATAATATCGGTCAGGCCGCGATCGACGCTATGGCGGTTCCGACCAGCGGGGTCGTCGCCGGATCGATGCGAGGCTTCGGCGGAGCACAGGCGGTCTTTGCTGTCGAAACGCTGGTGGAGGACGTCGCGCAGGCGATGGCTATCGATCCGATCGAGCTGCGCCGTCGCAACGTTTTGCGATCCGGAGAAGGGACCGTCACCGGCGCAATTCCAAACCAGGTCATGCGCCTCGTCGACATATGCGACATCGCCGGCGAGCGACCGGTGTGGAAAAGCCGCGACCACGACAAACAATCGCGCAGCCGCAATGGGAAGGCGTACGGCGTTGGATTTGCAATCGCCAACCAAGCCTATGGATCAGGCGCCGACGCCGTCATGGCCGAAGTCTCGATCTCCCGGAACGGCGACATTGCGGTCCGCACTCACTGCGTGGACATGGGTAACGGATCGGCGACATCCCTTGCGATCAGTACAGGCGCGATCCTGGGGCGCAACGCCAGTTCTATTCACATGGGGGATTCGGCGCACCTCGCCGACGCGCTTGGCCTCGATACCACGCCGACGCGGCCCACCAACAATTGGGTGAACCCGCGCTGGACCCCGATAATGAACGGATCGTCGAGCGCGTGTCTTACCGCGTTCCACCACGTGCACGTGGTCCAGCAGGCCGCGTTGGCGTTGTTCCGCACCGGAATCATGGCGGCCGCGCGCAGCCTTTGGGGGGTGGCACAGATTGCCGATCTCGACGGGCGATTTGATGGCCGATTTAACGCGCCGCTCCTCTCGCAACTGCGATGGGAAGGGGGCGCTCTGGTCGCACCTTCGCGCCGCGCGCTTGGTATCTCCGAACTTGCCGCGGAGATTTACAAAGGGAATCTGGTAAGCGGCGCCACCGCCCACGCGGTTTTCGTCGATCGATGGGTACACGCCGACTACCAGGTTGACGAGCAACGGCTGCAACTTGAGAGCGATGGACTGTCGACCCGATTGGCCAACAATCCGCATTGGCGTCGGCACGACAGGCACAACGTGGTGCCGCCCGCCGAAAATGCCTTCCTGCTCGGTCGCAATCTTTTCACGCCCTCCGGGACCTTGGTGGCGGTCGAAATCGACCGCGCGACCGGCCGCGTCTGCGTGGTCGACGTTGAAACCTTTCTCGATGCGGGCCGCATCATCCATCCCGATATGGTATCGGGGCAAGCGGACGGCGGCCTTGCGATGGGCATCGGGTACGCCTTGTTGGAAAATGCTCCCAATGATGAAAACGGCCCCGGCAACGGCCAGTGGAACCTGCATTTGTACAACGTACCGCTGGTGGCCGACGTGCCGATCAAGAGCACAAGGCTCACCTTGCTTGGCGAGGATGACACGACTTCCAAGGGAATTGGCGAGGCGGTGCTGTGCCCGGTTCCGGCGGCGATTGCCAACGCCGTCGCGCATGCGACGGGCCGCCGTCCGCGATCGCTTCCCATCACGGCCAAATGGGTTCGCGAGGCCCTGGCGTCATGACCGCCGAGGCTGCCGACATCAGCATCACGGTGAACGGCGCGGTCCGTCGGCTCCGCGCAATTCCGGCCGATCTCACGCTGCTCGACCTGCTGCACGAGGAATTCAGCCTCACCGGCACGAAATTCGGCTGCGGGATCGGGATGTGCCGCGCCTGCACGGTGGCGGTTCGGCATGCGCCCGGAGCACCGCTGGAGGCCGTGCGTGCGTGCGCCACGATGACTGTCTCGCTCGACGGCAAGGAAGTCACGACCGTGGAAGGGCTCGCGCCAGCAGGCGAACTTATGCCGCTTCAGCAGACATTTCTCGAGACGTTTGCATTTCAGTGCGGCTATTGCACCCCGGGCTTTCTGATGGCGGCTTTCGTCCTGTTGGACCGTCTCAGAGAGACGCCGGTTGAAAAGGCCCAGCTCGAACCGGAAATTGAGCGGGCGTGCGGGGAGCATGTCTGCCGCTGCACCGGTTACCGGCGTTACCATGAGGCCATCCGCAGCGTCATCGCTGCTCAACCCGGGCTCACGACCGGGTAGGAACGCCAAGCCGCGGCTGCGCGCAGAGGTGAGACTGGCGGGTATTCCGAGCAGATGGACGCGCAACGGAGGGTGAGCAAAGGCGCTCTTCGCGCCGTGCCCACGCAACTTGAGCAGCGTGGGCACGCGGAGCCTGTCATCGGGCCGGCCGAGGGCCGGACCCGTTGGCTTTGCCCGCCCTACGGCTGATTCCGCTCGATCGAAACCCGCTCTAGCGCCGGTCGCCGTGTTCCTCTTTCAACAGATCGAGCCGCCGCAGCACATCGCGATCGGTGACCATGAAGAACCGTGCCTTGCCGGTCTCGGCTCGGTGAGTGATCCAATTGCCGTGCGGCAGTGTGAAGATGTCCTTTGGGCCCCAGGCGAGCGTTTCGTCGCCGATGCGGCTGGTGCCGCTGCCTTCGACAACGCAGCACATTGCGTTGCTGGTGGTGCGGAACGGGATCGTCTCGGCGCCGCCGTCGACCTGGACGAGATAGCAGTCGAGGAGCGACATCACGGGCCCGCCGTTGCGCGGGTTGGTGTAACGCACCCGTCTGGTGCCGTCCTTCCACAGCGGGGCCGCGCCGACCGCCTGGGCGGCCTGAGCCCACGGATAGCGGAACACCGGCGAAAACGCGGCTGCGCCGTCGTCGTATTCCGGCACCATGTTGGGGACCGCGAATGCGGTGTCGTCGGCATAGTCCGGCACGTTGTGGGGCGGGCCCGGCTCGAACGCATCGGTGCCGAGGTGGCGGTGCAGCGGCGCATCGAGCGCGTCTAGCCAAACGATCGGGGAGCTGCCCTTGTGAACGTGCTCGTGCCATGTCCAGCCCGGCGTGATGACGAGATCGTTTTGCTGCATCGGGCAGTCGCGACCATCGACCTTGGTAAGAGCGCCGCTTCCGTCGATGACGAAGCGCAGTGCGTTCATGGAATGGCGATGCGGCCGCGCGGATTTGCCTGGCATCAGGATTTGCAGCGCTGCGGTCAGATTCGTGGTGGTGCCGGCGGTGTTGCCTTCCGCTTCGGGATCGATCAGCGTCAGCACCCGCCGCTCGATCGCCGCCATCGAGGTGATGGTCATGGCGTCGGCGATGAGCGGGCCGAGCACGCTCCATTTCCACAGATGCGGCGCCGGGGCGCCCTTCTTGACATTGTGGGCGAGCGGGTTTTCCCATAGCGGCCGTACATTGGCGTTGCGCCATGCCTCGCGCATGGTCGCGGTTGCCTCTGCCATCTTTGCGCTTGCAGTGCTCATGTTACCTCCGCGACTGCGCCCACCGGGCGCGTGTTCTCCGCAGCGGCGGTCGCGCCGCGCACACGATCGATGATCGCGCCGGGGTCCGGCGCGGCGTCGCCGCGCCACGCGACATGGCCGTCCGGCCGCACCAGCACAAGCTTCCTGCCGTAGAGCGGCGCGATGGCATCTTCCTCAACCGTGACGGCGCGGCACGGAACGCCGCGGGTGTGGGCCCACTGCAACAAAGGCGCAGCGCTGGGCGCACGATCGCCGAAGCGCAGCAGCGTAAGACCTTTGCCGAACAGATCGAGAGTGGAACGGCCGTCGTCAAGCCAAGCATGCGGCGCGCGGGCGCCAGGGCGCGATGACATGGGCCCGGCCGCATCCGGCGCGCAAATCGGCGACGGCTCGTAGGCATAGTCCATCTTCTGCTGCTCGGTCGGCGCCATGAGGCCAAGGTCGGGCCAATCAGAGCCCGAGGGAGCCGGCCCTCCCCGCCAGCCTGGAATGGCACGGATGGCACTGAAGGTGCGGGTTGCGAGCGCGACGTTGCGCGCCGCGATCGGACGGCGCTCGGCTTCATAGGAAGCGACGAGCTCGGGGCCACCCCAGCCCTCGATCCGCGCCGCAAGCTTCCAGGCGAGGTTCACGGCCTCTTCCAGGCCGGTATGCATGCCGAGGCCGCCGGTCGGCGAGCATTCGTGGGCGGCGTCGCCCGCGATCAGCACCCTGCCCCGCCCATAAAGTTCGGCGACGAAATCGCGCCGCTCCCACACCGTCACCGAGAGGATGTCGCTTTCGAAATCGCCACCCGCCATGCGGGCGAGCGCCGCCTGCGACGCCGAAGCGGAAGAAACGTCGTCGAGCACCGTAAGCCGCCACAGTTCCCGACCGTCGATCGAAATGAGCTCCGACCAGCAGCCGGTACCGTCGATGAACCGATAGATGCGCGCCCAACCCTTGTCGTGAAGCCCGGAAAGCCCGGCCGAGCGGAAAAAAATGTTGACGCTGTTCGCCACCACGCCCCTCCCGCCGAGACCGATGCCGAGCGCGTCGCGCACCACGCCGGCCGGACCATCGCAGCCGACGAGATAGCGCGCTGCAATCGTCTCCGGCTTACCGGTTGCGACGTTCGTGACACGGGCACGCACGCCGGCCGCGTCCTGGTCAAAGCCGTCGAGCCGCGTCAGATAGCGGAGCCTTAAGCTTGCCAGGCTCTTGGCGTGCCGCGCCAGGATCGGATCGAAATAGATCTGCGGGCACTGACATCCGCCCTCCGGGGTATAATCGAGCTTGCCCCATTCGGCGGTCGGCGGTCGCCTCACCCGGGCGAGTTCGGTTCCGCGCAGCGTATCCGCGTAGATGAAATCTCCGGCATGGGACTCCGGCCAGATCGCGGTACGCACCGTCTCGGCAATGCCCCAGCGACGGCAGAATTCCATATTGCGGGCGCTCACGGCACTCATCTTCGGCAAGGCAATGGTGCCGTCGCGCTTATCGATCAGAACGCAGTCGATGCCGTAATGGCCAAGCTCGCAGGCAAGCGCGAGGCCGACCGGTCCCGCGCCGGCAATCAGGACTGCTGTCGAGGTTGTCGCGTCCGCCATCGCGGTCACCGATCGGCTCTCGGCTTGTAGGGGCCGAGCTCTTTGACGACGGCGTCGACGAACGACATGTCGACGATCCTTTCCGCCGTCATGGTGCGATCCTGGATTAGGCCCTGCTCCTTGTAGAAGGCAAGGTCGATATTCATGCCTTCGAGATTGACGCGGCCGTCCGGATTGACGGCGGCGGGCGTCGTCTTGCGCAGCAAGGCCGGGTCCTTGATGGGCGTGTACTGCTGCAAGATCGCGATGATCTCGTCGGCATTCGGTCCCGCGATCTTCACGTCGACGAGCGCGTCGTTGTAGTCGCGCACCGCCCGGATGTAGGCGCGCATGAATTTATGCGCCGCGCCGGGGCGATCCCGTGAGAATTTTTCCGAGTAGAACATCACCGCGGTTTGCGAGCTTGGATGGATTTTGTCGTTCCCGGCAACCTTGACGGCAACGCCCTTTTCGACCGCGAGCGTGATGGTCGGCTCGTTGGTGATGCTGGCGTCGATGCCCTTGTTGGTATAGGCGACGAGATGCTGGGGAAAACGCAGCGTCACAATGTTGGCGTCGGAAAACTTCAGGCCGCCGCGCTTGAGGGCTTGATTCAGTGCTGAGGAATTGCCACTGCCGAGGCTGCCGAGCGCAATCGTCATGCCCTTGAGATCCGCGAAACTCTTGTAGCGGCCGCTGTCGACGAGATCCTTGCGCACCAGCAGGCCCTCGTAGCCGTAGCCGGCCCGGACCGAACCCTTGTCCGCCACCACCCGCAGCCCAATATCGCGACTGACCGCATTGTAGAGCCCCGCCGCGATGGTACCGGACCCGACGTCGAGATCGCCGGTACCGAGCGTCGGGATCATGCGGTTGGTCTGGTCGATTCCGGTGAGCGTGACGTCAAGCCCCTCGTCACGGAAATAGCCCTTCTGTTCGGCGACGAAGAGCCCAATGTCGCTTACCACTCCCACATAGGCCGCCGTGACCTTGATAGGCGCCTGCGCCCGCGCCTCGAACGCCGCGAACGCGGCAAAGACGATGGCAAGGCACGCCAGCACGCTAACAGCCGCGCAGCGCGCCGCAATGACGGCAAATCGACCAGCCGGCACTGCTCCCTCCCTCAAATCAACTGGCCGGCGCGGAACAACCCGGGCGGCGTCCGGTGCAACGATTCGCATCCCGTCTTGGTGACGCGGACGAGTTCGCCGAACTGAACACCCGCCTTGAGGTCGCGCGTGACGACATTGGGTTGAACAACCATGCACATGTTTTCCTGCAACGGGAACGTCGGCATCTGCCCGGCTGGACGGCTCTTGGAACCGATGATCGGCGGGAAATAGCCGCCGCCATAGCCATGCACGAGGTCGTCGCAGGTGGTGAATCCGTTCTCCTCGATTATGCCCGAGGCGTCGATCAGGCTTTGCGGCACAACCCCGGGGCGGATCGCCTTGGTAATGGAATCAAAGGCCGCGGCGGCGGTGGCATGGAGGTCGCGATAGAGCGAGGTCGGCTCGGCCTCGACCGAAAATCCGCGCAGCACCTGGCCGGAATAATCCCACCACGCCGCCGACAACTCGCAGAACACGAAATCGCCCGGCTCGATCTTCCGCCGCGACGTGAACTGTCGCGGCACATAGACGTCCGGGTTTGCCATCGGAGTCGAGCCGATGAAATGGATCACCTGGGTTCCGCCATGACCGATGTACGCGTGCTCGATCATGCTGCCGAGCTCATGCTCGGTCATGCCGGGCTGGGTGCCGCCGACCAGCGCCGCCATGCCGGCGTCGCTCAGCGCGGCGCCGATGCGCAGCCACGCGATCTCCTCGTCGGACTTGAGCAGCCGCAGCTTGACGTATTCCGCGTCGAGACCGGTGAGCTCGAACTTCGTCTCCAGCGCCTTCCACCGCGTGCCGCTGAGTGGCCCGATGACGCCGATGCGTTTGGCGCCGCGGCGCTGCAGCTCCTCGATCGTCTTGGCGATGCCCTTCTCCTCGCCCCACCGCACCTCGGTATCGCGGGCGATCTGCCGCGCCAGCGGCACGTGATTGTAATATTCGACGAACATCACCATGGGTTCACCGGGCCGTAACAGCAGCAGAGCTTCCGCGGTTCCGGGCCAGCTTGTCATCCACCGCGTCGCGTTGCCGACGTTCTGTGCCGTGACGATGAGCACGTGGTCGGCGCCGGCCGCCGCCATCGCGCGGGCGATGCCGGCATGCCGACGCGCATATTCGGCGTCCGAAAAGCGCGGATAGCTCTGCTCGAAAATCGGCACCAGATCGGCCGGCAGCTTGAGGAATCCCGCCGGCGCCGGAGCAGCCGCTTGCCCCGCCGCATCTTGCGCCTCGCCAAGCCCTGTCACGGCGCAGGCCCCGAGTGCAACTTTTCCGAATTCACGGCGGTCCATGGCAGCTCCATCATCATACGTCGTCAAATCTATCCGTAATTCTCGCGGCGGGCGAAGGCCACAGGATCACCACAGTGTACCAGAGAATTTGCCGGCGAAATCGGCTTCGTACCGGGACGTTGGCACGCCGCCCCGAGTTTTTGCTGCACACACCGGATCACCTATCGCCGATCACCGCGGCATGGGATCATGGGCCATGGCGCCAGAACCTATCATCGAACTCATCAACGTCACGAAATCCCATGATCACGGGCGCAGCCTCGCGCTGGACGGGGTGTCGCTTCGCATCATGCCTAGCAGTTTTGTCGCCCTGGTGGGCAGTTCCGGGGCGGGCAAGACCACCGCGATGAAGACCATCAACCGACTATCGAGCCCGACCGCGGCGAGGTGCGGTTTGACGGCGCCGACGTCGCCGGCCTCGACCCACCAACTTTGCGCCGGCGCATCGGCTATGTGTTTCAGGAGGTCGGTCTGTTTCCCCACATGACCATCGGGGAAAACATCGCCATCACGCCACAACTTCTGGGATGGCCGAAGCCGGACATCGATGCCCGCGTCGCGGAATTGCTCGACATCGTCGAATTGCCGCACGGCTTCGCGGGACGTTTCCCCCACGCTCTGTCCGGTGGCCAACGCCAGCGCGCCGGCGTCGCCCGGGCGCTGGCGGCACGCCCCCGGGTCATGCTGATGGACGAACCGTTCGGCGCGCTCGATCCGATAACGCGCGACACGCTTGGCTCTGCATACCAGGCACTGCACGAAAGGCTCGCCATGACGACCGTCATGGTGACCCACGATGTGCAGGAGGCTGTGCTGCTTGCCGACCGCATCGTGGTGATGAGCGCAGGCCGTGTCGTCGCCGACGGCACCCCGGGCGCGCTGCTCGCCGACACCGGCAGCGCGGAGGCCGCCGAACTGATGTCAATGCCGCGGCGACAGGCGGAGCGCGTTCAGGCACTCCTTGGCGCTACCAGCCGGCCAGCCGCCCATGGATGAGCGCCTCGCCGGCGCGTTCTCGGTGCTGCCGGGCTATACCGCCCAGCACGTGCTGCTCAGCGCCGTCGCGCTTGCGTTCGGTATCGCCGCGAGCCTGCCGCTCGCCATCGCGGCGGCGCGGCGCCCGCGCCTGCGCGCGGTCCTGCTGGCGGTCGCGAGCCTCATCCAGACCATTCCGGGCCTTGCTCTGCTGGCGCTGTTCTATCCACTGCTGCTGGCGTTGTCGGCTTTCACCGGGCGGGCGTTCGGGTTCGGCGTGCCAGCGCTCGGATTCCTACCGACAGTCCTGGCGCTGACGATCTATTCCATGCTGCCGATCCTGCGCAACAGCGTCGCCGCCCTGCTGGGCGTCGACCGCGCCTATCGCGAGGCCGCTGATGGCGTCGGCATGACGCCGCGGCAGAAGCTTTACCGCGTCGAGCTGCCGCTTGCGGCGCCGGTGATCATGGCCGGCATCCGCACCGCGGCGGTGTGGACGATCGGGATGACGACGCTCTCCACCACGGTCGGCCAGGCGAGCCTCGGCAATTTCATCTTCTCCGGCTTGCAGACAGAGAACTGGATCTCCGTGCTGGTCGGCTGCGCCGCCGCCGTCATCCTCGCGCTCGTGGTCGACCAGCTTCTCGGCCTGATCGAGACGGCCGCGGTCCGCCGCGACGCTCGGCGCATGGCGATCGGTCTCGGCGCGCTCATCGCCGGAACCGCCGCCGCCGTCGTGCCGCTCATTTTGTCGCCGGCTGCGACCTACGTGGTCGGGGCGAAGAATTTCTCCGAGCAGTTCATTCTTGCCGACCTGATATCCATGCGGCTCGAAGCTGCAGGGCGGAGCGTTGCCCGCAAAACAGGCCTCGGCTCCGCCATCATCTTCCGCGCGCTCGCGGCCAACGACATCGACGTCTACGTCGATTATTCGGGCACGTTGTGGACGAACGTGCTGGCGCGGCGCGACACGCCGTCGCGCGACGTGATGCTGGATGAATTGACCCGCATCATGCGGGACCAGTACGGCGTCACGGTTCTGGGCGCCCTCGGCTTCGAGAACGCGTACGCGCTGGCGATGCGCCGCGACCGTGCCGCCGGCATCGCGACGATCGCGGACCTTGTTCCGGTGGCGCCGCGCCTCACGCTCGGGAGCGACCTCGAATTTCTCAGCCGTCCCGAATGGGCCGCCCTGAAACAAGCCTATGGGCTCGCCTTTGCGCAGGAGAGGTCGTTCAGCCCGACCTTCATGTATCGCGCGCTCGCCGACGGCAGCGTCGACGTGATCTCGGCTTTCTCGAGCGACGGCCGCATCGCTGCCGACGATCTCGTCGTGCTCGCCGACGTCAAGCACGCCATTCCGGCCTATGACGCCGTGATCCTGATCTCGCCGAGGCGCCGCAACGACATGGTGCTGCGTGAGGCGCTTGCCCCGCTCATCGGCGCCATCCCGGTCGAGCGGATGCGGCAGGTCAACTACATGCTCGACCGCGACACCGGCAAGACGTCGGTGGAGGAAGCGGCGCGCTTCCTGGCGAGAGGTATCGCAGCAGCCGGTCCGCGCTAACGGATTGCCTTTACCGCCGCGTCACGGCAATGCGGATGATGTCGCCCGCCGGAATCGGGGTGTCGGCGCCTGCCTTCCAGGTCGGTGCCTCCGCATAGTCTGGTGGCTCCATGTCGACCGAGGCGATCTGCTTCGCCAGGATGGCGACGACCTCGATCGGCACCGCCACCGGGCGTCCGAACCACCCAAACCATTTGCTGTAGGACACGATAAGCTTGATCTTGCCTTGCGGGTTGCGGACGACCTGTTGAACATGACCGAGCGTAACGTCGTTATCGTCCAGCACCGGCAATCCTATCAGATCGCCGACTTTGACCGGCTGCGGAAATCGCCGCGCCATTTTGGCTTCGGGCAAATCGTCCTGTGGTGCCGGTGCCGGCTCCCCCGCTGGGGTCGGCGCGGCCTGCTGCGCCACCACCGTAGTCGCCGGACCCGCGACGGCATTGCGGGCATAGAGAGGCGTCGCAGCGAGCGCCAGCACGGCCATCAGCAAGTTTGTAAATCGCAAACGCATCGCTCGACGTCCTTCATCTGCAAGCATCAATAAGATCCGCCACCGGCCGTATACTGCCACGTATCTGCGCGACGAACGCGCCGACACGCAAATGTTACGATCGTACTGCTCTCTTACACGGGGCCGTTACCTCCGCGGCAACTGCGCCACACGGGAAGTTTATGGTCTGAGTCGTCAACAGCGATTGATTCGATTCCGCGACGCCCGTAACGTCGTACACGCGTGGGCCACCGGCCGATTGCCCGGCCATTCCAACGGAGGATGAGAGATGACGCCGGCTAACGCCGTTTCACGCGCGCGTGCTCCACAAGTCCAACACCTTCATCCGCTGCCGCTGCGCATCATGCACTGGACCAACGCAGTCGCCATGTTCATCATGATCGGCAGCGGCTGGAAAATCTACAACGACGAAGTCATTTTCGGATGGCTGCATTTTCCTGACGCGGTCACCATCGGCAAATGGGCCCAGCATGGCTTGCAGTGGCACTTCTTTGGCATGTGGGTGCTGGTGCTTAACGGGCTCTCCTATCTCGGCTTCGGACTCGCCACAGGCCGGTTCCGCCGCATGCTGCTGCCGATCCGTTGGAGCGAATTGATCGCCACCATCAAGGACGCGCTGCGGCTTCACCTCGCCCATGACGACCCAACCAAATACAACACGGTGCAGAAGATGCTCTATGTGGGCGTGATCATGATCGGCATCATGATCGTCATATCGGGCCTCGCGATCTGGAAGCCGGTGCAGTTCTCGGAGCTGCTGACGTTGTTCGGCAATTTCCAGAACGCGCGGCTGGTGCACTTTCTCTGCATGAGCGCCATCGTGGGATTCGTGCTGGTGCACGTCACGCTGGCGCTGTTGGTGCCGCATACGCTGATCGCCATGGTGACCGGCGGGCCGGTCGTTGCCGACGGCAACGCACCGGCATCCGCCCAACCCGAACCAACTCATTGAGAGGTAGCTATGGCCATCAAAACCCCTTCGCGGTCGATCTTCCGCCCGAAGCAAGGCATCGATCAGGGCATCCTTCACGAGCACAGGAAGCTCATCGAGAAGATAGATCGCCGCAACGTGCTGCGCGGTGCCTTGAGTCTCGGCGCGCTCACGCTATTGAGCGGCTGCGACGTTTCCGAGAGCGCCCACATGCAGTCCTTTTTGCGTGCGTTCTCGGAGTGGAACGACCGCGTGCAGGGCTTCATCTTTAGGCCCGATCATCTCGCGCCGACCTATCCGGAATCGCAGGTGGTCAAGCCGCCGCGCTTCAATGCTCATTACGACATCGAGGACGTGATGCCGGTCGACGGCAAGACGTGGAAGCTCGAACTCGCCGGCCGCATCAACGACAAACGCCCATTGACGATCGAAGAACTGTATCGGTTCCCTGAACAGGAGATGATTATCAAGCACATCTGCGTCGAGGGCTGGGACTATATCGGGCAATGGTCGGGCGTGAACCTGCGCACCTTCTTCGAACGCGTCGGCGCCGATACCACTGCCAAATACGTGGCGTTCCGCTGCGCCGACGGCTACACGGAAAGCCTCGACATGGCGACCGCGCTTCATCCCCAGACCATGCTGGCAACCAAATACGCTCGTGCGCCGATCGCCGATCCATTCGGGTTTCCGCTGCGGCTACGCACCGCGACCAAGCTTGGGTTCAAGAACGCCAAATGGGTCAACTCGATCGAGGTTACCAACGATTTCCCCGATACCTATTATCGCAAGGAAGGCTTCAACTGGTTCGCCGGGATATAACGGCGCTATGCGCCCGATGTCAGTCCGCCGCTGTCGCGCGGTACACCCGCCAGCTATCGGGCTTTTCCTCGACCAGCCGATAGGCCGGACTTGCAGCGAAAGGATCGCTGCCCCACGCGTTATCGGCGCTGGTCAACGCGATCACGCGGCATCCATAGGTGGTAGCGAGTTCGTTCACATCCCCCGGCGAACCCTCGCCGGCAAAGACCCGGATGAACTGCGCATCGATGGCCTCGCGGCGCGCGGCGGGGAGCAACGTATAGACAAGCGCAAGCTCGCGTCCGGCATAGCAGGAGCGGCGGTCCGCCAGCAGCGCCCATGATATGTTGACGGGCCACGGCGTCATGTCAGCGAGCAGCAGCGGGTTGTTGCCGACCCGCTCGCCTACCGCGGCATGGCGGCGAACCGCCGCCCACAGCTTCGGCATCTGGGCAAATAACTTGCCCGCGGGCCGCGGCACACCTGCAATATCTCCGCGCGTAAGATCGATCGCACCCGGCACGCCGAGCATGATGGCGACCGCCGCCGCCGTGACCGCGATGCGGGCGCGGGACGCGATCCAGCGCGACACTCCGGCCGCCGCGAACACCGTCAGCGCCGTGGCGGCGGGAAGAAGTGCGCGCCAGCCGAGATCGTCATTCTCCGCAAGCGTGCTGGCCAAGAGCCACGATACCGCGAGGCTCGCGAGCGCGAGGGCTGCAAGCGCCGCGACGACACGCCGGGTGGCGGGTGCAGGCTCGCGCGCCCACACAAGCCGCGCCAGCGCAACCATGCCGATCATGTAGACCGCCGACAGCTCGACCACGAGCAGCACCAGCCAGAAGGCCGCCGGATCGAGTGCGTGGCGCAGGTCTTCGGGAACGCCGTCCTCGAGGACCGGATAGAACTGAAACGCGATGGGCGGGCCGCCGCCGTGTGCCCCGGCGGCCGCCAGTTGATCGCGCAAAAACGGCGCTGCGAGCAACCCCGCGAGCACCGCCGCCATCGCCAGCGCCACGAAGAAACGCAGACGACGGTGGGGTTCTGCCTGGGCGGCGAGGGCGATCGCCACCACCGGCGCCGCCACCGCAAAGGTGACGCCACCGATCCATGTCGAACTTTCAAAGCCGGCGGCAGCGACAGGTCCAAGCGTTGCGACAAGAAGCGCATTCGTCCGGGCCGCAAGCCGGCTCATCAATACTGCCGCCACGATGACGCAGGACGCCGACATAACGTGCTGCGGAACCCAAGCCGACTGGAACAGCCATCCGGCAAATCCCCCAGCGTTTCCGACCACCGAATCTACTTCTTCAATTCCGAATACCCACCACAGCAGTGGACGTGCAGACGCCGTCGCGGCGAGGACAACGGCGAGGATGGCGGCGCTGCGGCCACCCAACCAGGTGGCAAGCCCCATCATCAGGGTGAGCGAAGCAGCGGCCGCGAACCAGGTCAGGGCGGCGTCGGCCTCCCAACCCGAGAGCCCGGTTGCGACCGCGATCTCCGCCGCGCTGAAATGCCAAAGGTAGTAATAGGCAAGTTGCGGCTCGGCGAAGAACGGGTTTCCCGCCGGCAGTCCGAACTTCATCATGTCGTCGATGAGCGCAATCTTGGCATGATCGAAAATCGGGTCCGCAAGATAAACCGCGTCACCGATCCGCTTCGGCAGAACCGCCGAGGCAGGCACCATGGCGAGCAGCGCCGCCAGTATATAGGACCAGGGCGGGACGCCGGCGCCGGCGGCAATATCGTCCGGTGGCGCGGCAGCGCGCGAAACCAGCACAGCAGCAATAAGCACAAGCGCGGCCAAGACAACAACATTTGTCGCCGAAAAATGCAGCACCATGAAAATCGGCAGCGCCACGGCGCCGTGCATCGCCCAGCCGACGACCGGTGCCATCGGTAGGGCGACGGACGCCGGGACGAGACGACGCGTCACCGCAAGCCCGACCAGCGTCCACAACAGCAGCGCGGCGGCGGCGCCGATGGCGACATTGAGCGTCGATGCCATGTGGTCGGGGATCGGAGGTCAGTAACCAGCGATCGGCATCGCGAACACGCGACCGGTCGCTGACCACCGATTGCCAATTCCTGTCACCCCGTCGCCTTGGCGCGTTTGGTCTCGCGGGACCACGCCGCCGCGAGCGCCATCACGAGATCGAGCGAGCCGCTGGCGCCATTGCCCTCGCCTTTTTCAAAGTCGCCCTCTTTGCAGCCGAGCTGGTTGGATACGTGGGCGAGGCAGATCACTGGCCGGGCGCAGGCAGCCCCGAAGGCGTAGAGCGCGGCGGCTTCCATTTCGACTGCCAGGATGCCTTCGCTGCGGCGGAGCGCGATGGCCTCCGCGGTCTCGCGAAACGGGGCGTCCGTCGTCCAAGTCGCGCCGCGATGCACCCGATGACCGGCGCGTCCGAGCGCGCGCGCCGCGAACGCGATCAGCGCGGGATCGGCTTCCGCGTAGGTCGAGGGCGGCAGATAGTGGTAACTCGTGCCCTCGTCGCGCAGCGCGCGCTCGATCAAAATGTAGTAGGGCGGCGGTCCAACATCGGTGATCTGCCCGGCGGACGCGATGTTGACCAGGAGTTCGCATCCGGACGCAAAAAATTGCTCGGCGACCAGAACGGAAAACGAGCCGCCCACCACGCTCCCGATGATGCCGCAACGGAGATTGCCGGCGGTCCATTGCCACATCCTGGTGTGGTAACAGGCCCAGTGATCGCATGGGACGGCCGCATGCCTGCGGCGCAGGTAGCTTACGACGTCACCGTCGGGGTCGATCACGCAGACCGGCGGCACCAGGCCGGACAAGAGCTCCTTCTGCCGGCGCGCCTCCCGCAGCATGTTTTCGGGGCGAAATACCGAAGGCGCAGCATGATCCTTGCGCTCGAGCAACGGCACCCCGCCGGTGGACACAGCGCGCACCGGGCGGTCATGGCAGACTTCGCTCATGCGTCGCGCTCCCGCATTGATGCGGCGATGGGAGGCCGCGGCTGGGCCGCAACCCTCATGAAGGTCGCGATGATGCGGGTCGCGGCGCGCACACTACCGCGCAGGCTGCCGGCAACCTTGGAAGCGCCGCCGCTGCGGCAGCGATACTCCACCGGAATTTCCAGGACGCGCAGCCCGGCGCGGGCGGCGCGCATCTGCATTTCGATGTTCCAGCCGTAGGTCATCTCGGACATGCCGAGCCGCAGCAGAACATCGCGCCGGATCGCCCGGAAGGCGCACATGTCGGTGTAGCGCACGCCGTAAAGCGTCTGCATGCCCGACCCGGCGAGCCATCCCGGCCAGCAATTGATGCCAGGCGATGCTGCCGGGCTCGCGGTTGCCGCGTGCGCGCGAGCCGATGACGAAATCGAATTCGGCCGGCCCGGATCGGCTCGACCAAAGCCGCCGATAGCGGCCGGATCGTCGGCGCCGTCGCCGTCCATGAAGACCACGATGTCGGCGTCGTCCGCCGCGGCGGCGCCGGCAAGACAGGCGCGGCCATAGCCGCGGCCGGCATCGATAACGTCGGCGCCGGCGGCCGCGCGCGCGCGCAGCGGTCGCGTCGCGGCTACCGCCGTCCGCCACGATGACGCGGCCGACGAGATGGCGCGGTATCGCCCGCACGACCTCCGCCGATCGCGGCCTCCTCGTTGAGTGTCGGGATCACGACGGCGATCGCGGCGTGTCCCGCCGCGGCCCGCCGGGTGTCCGGTCTCGTGGTTGCAGCAGCCGCCATCACAGGCTCCAACGCAAGCCGCAGCTCGCGCAAGCAGACGGCGGCTTATCAGACAGCAGCTCCTCCCGGAACGCCTGGTAGCGCCGGCCCGTTCCAGATCTCCCGCAGCGTCTGCTGGGTGGCATCGCCGAGCGTGTAGTTTTCGTAGCCGCGCTGGGAGAACGGCGCGATGCAGCACGGCAGCGCCCGGCCGTTGGCGGTGAAATACATTACGGTCCACGGCCGGCGGCACATCGACCATGGCGAGCCGTCATCCTGCGTGGCGCTTGAGGCTCATGCCCGGCTCCGAGGCCGCGCCGGACGCGCTGAACCTCATGCCCTAGGATCGTCGCCAGCGCGGTCGCCTCCTCGAGATAGCGCCGCCTCTTCGCGGTTCATGCGCTCGTAGAGCGCTTGGTCGGGTCGGGCGTGGCCGACCGCACCCTCTTCGAAGAACACCAGGCGCTGCAGATAGACTTCCTTCACGCCGATCTCGGCCGCGACTTTCACGAAGGCCGGCAGCTCGGCAATTGTCTCCTTAAGACCGGTGAGCCAAGCCGAGACGCGCGGACGATCCTTGCCCTCGCGTTCCTGAAGATTACGGAACGCGCGGACGTTCTTGAGGATGCGGCCGAAATAATCCTTGCCGCGAATAGCCCGATAGGATTTCGCATTGGCGGCATCGAGCGACACGCGCAGTTCGTCGAGACCTGCCTCGATCAAAGCGCGGCCGTTGCGTTCGTTGAGCACCGTGCCGTTGGTGTTGAACAGCACGTAGGCGCCGCGCTCCTTCAGATAGCGGACCATCCTGGGCAGATTCTTCACCAGCATCGGCTCGCCGACGCCGTGAAGCACCGCGCGCTCGATATTGGGAAGCTGGTCGACGATCTCGGCTGAACAGCTCCCAGCTCATGTCCGCCGGCGGTTCGAGTTCCTCGTAAGTGCGAGGACAGGTCGTGCACAGAAGATTGCAGCGGTTAGTGGTCTCCAGATAAAGGCAGACCGGCGGCCGCGCCGGCGCGGCGGTGCGCTCGCCCGGCCGACGCTTTCGAAATAGCGGCGCGGATCGACGGCGACGCGGCCGCCTCGCCCAATTGCGGCCTGCTCCGGGCATCGGTCATGTCGCTCATTCCGCAGCCCTTTGCATCGACGGATCGGCCTCGTCAGAGAGCCGCTGCGACAGATCGGCTTCCGGTCAGCAGCGCAAGCAATAGCGGCTCGCGTATGCAGCGCTTGATGGGGATGAGTCCGCTCGCGAACGTGACGCCGTCGCAGAGTTCGGCCTTGAGCAGGCGCAGCGACGCCGCGTCATCGACATCGTACCAGGCGGGCAGCATGTGCACGTCGAGGCCGATCTCGGCCGCGCGCTCCAGCGGTCTGACCCGCCACCGCTTCCGTGCTCCACGCCACATCCTCGAACAGGCGCCGGTGCGCCGCCTTGACGCCGAGGAGATAATATCCACCGTCGGTCGACGGCCCCAGCACCATGCGGTCGCCGGCCGGCCCAGCACTTCGGCGGCTTCCACCAGAAGCGCGGTCGGCAAGGTCGGACTGTCGGAATTGAGCACCACGGCGCCGGTGTGGCCATGCCCAATCAGCCGCTCGATGGCGACGAAAAGACAATCGCCGAAATTCGGATGCCAAGCTTCGAAGCGGCCGATCGAGGCCGGCAGGATGTCGGCGAAGAAGGCATCCGAGCCGGGCGGCCCGAACGCCATGTACCCCTTGATGGTACCGTCTCCCGGCGTCGCAGCTTGATTCAAGCTGATGCGCGGCCGCCGCGATATTTGCGGCGACGTCCTGCAGGAATGCGGTGTTGAAGGCAGCGGCTTCCGCGAAGCTCAACGGCGGGACCAGACGGGTCTTGGTGCGCCCGGGAAACGAGGCTTTGGCCATCACGGCAATGCCGCAAGACGGAGCCACGGCGGCCTTGATTTCGTCGCCGTTGCTCCTCACTAGCTCGCCCCTGTTCGTCCAGCCAAAAGTACGTCTGAATTCTTCAATTATTCGAAAGATTAGAATAACGCCATCGCGCGGCCCGTTATCAGCGTTCACATTTTCTATGGAAATGGCGTCATGGAAGTCACTCCATCGTGAACGGTCCGTGAAGTTACCCAACGCTCCATGGCAATTCTGGTTCCAGATGATGGCGCGTCCCGGGGATGCTGCCCTCACCTGGCTTCGCCGGTCCTACCGGGCGGACGAAAACGAAATGGCCGGGACAAAGCCCGGCCATTCGGATTGAGAGGTCGATATCGTGTCACTGCGCCGTGGCGGCGACCGCTTGGGTCGCCGCCAACCAGCGCGGCGTCTTATTGGGCCGCGAAGCAGTAGAACAGGCCGTTGCCGCCCGTGGCAACGAGACCCGGCTGCGTGCAGTCGCGCGACATGTGCGAAGAAATCAGGAGTGCTGGTAAACCGTGTCGGCGATCCCTTCGCGGTCGCTGTGGCCCAGCATGGCAGAACCGAAGGTGCTGCTGGTCCAGTTGTTGCACGTCAGATTGAGATTGCCCGGGAATGCGCGGCCTTCGAGGGTCGAGCCGGTCAGCATGTCATGCATGTTCGGCGTGTCGCCGCGAACCTTGATGCGCTCGCCCTTCTCGTCGAGCCCGGTCTCCTTGTTGATGTTGCGGATTGCTGTGGAGGTCGTTAACGTCCTTGGCGATGACGACACCCTTCGCGTTCTGCCACGGGCCGTTGCCGATGCGATCGCGGGCATTGACGCCCGGCCCGCCGGGCGCCGAATTGCTGCTGAGATACGCATGCCAGGTCTTGCTGCCCGCCCCGACCGCCGCGGCGAGGGCCTGGCAATGCGCGTCCGCGCCCGCGATGCCGCCAAGATCGCCGCCCTTGCCGGAGCCGGCGCTGGTGATGAAGAACGTCATGTTGTTCTGCTGCGCCTGGGACGCGCCGGCCCAGCCGAAGGACATCAGCGCCGCGGAGGCAAGGATCGATAAACGCAGTTTCGTCGTCATGGCTTTCTCCCTTTTTTGCAAAGCGAAGGCATCATGCGGCTGTTCCACCGCATAATGCCCTGGCCGTTCGCTTGGCTGTTCGCCCGCATGTTGCACCCGCATGATATCGCGCCCGGCGCCGCCCCGCCAGAGCGGATTACCGTCACGCGCAATTGGGCGCGGTGAGCTATCGGGGTTGCACTCACGCGAAGCCGGCCGTCTGCTTGTTGCCGGCGAGGCCGCTGCTGCCCTTTCGGACAGCCCATTCCGCCTGATATACTTTGAGAAAGTCCTTGGGAGGGTCGATGATGCCTTTTCGCCGTTGGAGCGGCTCGCTCGCGCAAGATGTCGCGCTTCGGGCCGCAATGCTTGCTGCCGCTCTGCTGATGACGGTCGCGGGTGCGCAGGCATTCGACGAAAGCAAATACCCCGATTTTCGGGGCCAGTGGGATCGCACCACGTCGCCGCGCTGGGTCGACGCTAGCAAGGCGCCGCTGACGCCGGAATACCGGGCGATCTTCGAAGCCAACGTCAAGGATCAGGCCGAGGGCGGACAGGGCGACACGCCGACCTTCACATGCCTGTCGCCCGGAATGCCGCGGGTGATGAATGCTTATGAGCCATTCGAGGTCGTGGTGACGCCGCAGGCGACCCACTTCCTGATGGACCACATACATGACTTCGCGACGGATCTATACCGACGGCCGCGATTGGCCGAAGGAAATCGAGGCGGCCTTTGTCGGGTATTCCATCGGCAAGTGGGTGGACGAAGACGGCGACGGTCGCTACGACGCGCTCCTGGTCGAGACTCGCGGCCTGCGCGGACCACGCTCCTACGACTCCACCGGCACTCCGTTCCATAGCGACAATCTGGCCGTGATCAAGGAACGCATCTACTTCGACAAGGCTGATGCCGACACGCTCTATGACGACATCACCGTGGTCGACCACGCGCTAACGCGACCGTGGACGGTCACCAAGAAATACGTCCGCAACAAGAACCGAAAGCCGGTGTGGAGCGAGTCGGTCTGCGCGGAGGGCAATCAGCATATCGTGATCGGGAGCGAGCCCTACATGCTGAGCGCGGAAGGCTACCTGATGCCGTCCAAAAAGGGGCAGGCGGCGCCGGACCTGAAATATTTCACACCGGCGAACAATTGATCCCGGCCGGCGCCGGGCCGGCGGGACGAGATAACAAATCTTTGCGGGAGGCGATGTAATGCTGTTTCGGTGCTCTTTCGGCGCGCTGACCTTCGCGGCCGCTATGGCGATAACGCTCAACGCTGCGTGGGCTTTCGACGAATCCAAATATCCCGATTGGAACGGCCAGTGGCGAAGACCGCCCGGTGTCAACAACCAGTGGGACCCGACCCGGCCGCGCGGACAGGAAGGCGTGCCGCTCACGCCGGAATACCAAGCGATCTTCGAAGCCAATCTCAAGGATCAGGACCTTGGCGGAATGGGCACCGACCCGACCTACTCCTGCATCCCGGACGGCATGCCGCGGGCCATGAACGTCATCTTCCCGATGGAGATCATCATCTATCCGAAGGTGACCCACATCCTGATCGAATATCTCACCATGCTGCGGCGCATCTACACCGATGGCCGCCCGTTTCCCGAGGACACCGACACGTCCTTCATGGGTTACTCGATCGGCGAATGGGTCGATACCGATGGCGATGACCGCTTCGACCAGCTCGTGGTTGAAACCCGTTTCTTGAAAAATCCACGCGCCTACGACTCCAGCGGCATCCCGTTCCATGCCGATGGCCAGACCGTCGTCAAGGAGCGGTTCTACCAGGACAAGGCCAATCCTGACGTGCTGCACGACGAGGTCACCACCATCGACCACGCTCTCACCCGCCCCTGGACCGTCGTGAAGAACTACAACCGCGTACGCAACCCGATCTGGGTCGAGGCCATCTGTTCGGAGAACAACGACCACATCAAGATCGGCGATGAGGTCTACATGCGCAGTGCCAACGGCATCCTGATGCCGGCTAAGAAAGGCCAGAAGCCGCCGGACCTGCACTTCTTCAACGAGGCGGGCGCCGCTGGGAAGAGGTGACGGTTGCGGCGCGTTTAAGTGGCGGTTCATCCCGTCGCCGTCTTTTTTTGCCGATGGCGCGGCGATCCCATGGATTAGCATCGCAAAATGGAGCAAACTCACGCCCAATGGCGTTGAAAGCTAATTCCAGCTGCTGGGCCTGCGGCCATGAGGGAGAGTTCACGATGGGAATGAAGCAATTGCTGTTGTCGACGGCCGCCACCCTGGCGGTCGCCGTTGCGGGGTCGGGCGCAGGGTCGGTTGCGGCCCAGGCGCAGAGCCTTGCCGGACAAGTCGTCTCCCAGGAAGGCCCGATGGAGGGCGTTCTCGTCACCGCCAAGAAGACCGGCTCGACCGTCGCCTACACGGTGGTGAGCGACGCAAAGGGGCATTACAGCTTCCCGGCCGGCAAGCTCGATTCAGGCGAATACACGCTGCGCGTCCGCGCGGTAGGCTTCGACCTCGACGGCGCCAACAAGGACGGCGCGCTCAAGACCGCGGTCGACGGGTCGAAGGCCAACACCGCCGACCTCAAGCTCAAGAAGACCCGCAATCTGCCGTCCCAGCTCACCAATGCCGAGTGGATGATCAGCATGCCGGGCACCGAGGAGCAGAAGTCGCAACTCCTTAACTGTACCGGGTGCCACACCATCGAGCGCATCATGCGGTCGACGCATGACGCCAACGAGTTCACCCAGGTCATCTATCGCATGATGAACTACGCCCAGGTGAGCCAGCCGATCAAACCGCAGAAACGCATGGATCCGGAATGGGCCGCCAAACCCGAGGCCTATCGCAAGACCGCGGAGTACTTCGCGTCCATCAACCTCTCCGAAGTCGACAAGTGGGAATATCCGCTGCAGACGTTGCCGCGCCCTTCCGGCCGTGGCACCAAGGTGCTGATCACCGAATACGACCTGCCGCGCACGACTATCGAGCCGCATGACGTCATTCTCGATAACAAAGGCACGGTCTGGTATACGAATTTCGGCGAGCAATTCCTCGGTAAGCTGGATCCGAAGACCGGCGCGACTTCGGAGTTCCCGTTGCCCGAGCTCAAGAAGGGCTTTCCGGTCGGTACGCTCGACATCGGGATCGACAAGTCCGGCGACATCTGGATGGGCATGATGTTCCAGGGCGCGATCGCGAAGTTCGACCCTAAGGCGGAGAAGTTCCAGTTCTATCCGATGCCGAAAGAGCAGAACGACAACGTGACCCAGCTCAACATGCTGGGCATGGAACACGAGGTTGACGGTAAGATCTGGACCAACAACGCCGGCAACCAGGAGGTCTATCGCATCGATCTCGCATCGGGCAAATACGAGACGCTCGATCCGATGAAGCAGATCACGACGTCCGGACGTCACTCGATCTACGGCATCGCCTCCGACTCCAAGAACAATCTCTGGTTCATGGAATTCCAGGACAACTACATCGGCAAGATCGACGCCAAGACGCTCGGCGTCAGTCTGTTCCGGGCCCCCACCGAGCGGTCGCGCAACCGCCGCGGCGTCATGGACGACCAGGATCGGCTGTGGTTCGCGGAATATCGCGGCAACAAGATCGGCGTATTCGACACCAAGGAGGAGTCCTTCAAGGAGTGGAAGCTGCCGACCCCCTGGAGCGGTCCGTACTATCCGGTGGTTGATCGTAACGGCGAAATCTGGACCGGCGGCATGACTACCGATCGGGTGGTGCGGCTTGATCCCAAGACCAACGAGACGATCGAATACCTGTTGCCCAAGGACACCAACATCCGTCGCGTCTATGTCGACAACACCACGACCCCGGTCACCTTCTGGACCGGCAGCAATCACGGCGCCTCGATCGTGAAGGTGGAGCCGCTCGACTGAGCATGCCCACGCGCGGCGCCGCCAGATTTGGCAAGCGCCGCGCTTCTTTGGAGATCGTGGCCGGGGCTCGCCCCGGCCATTTTTTGTGCATTTTTGCCGCCGATACGGCCGTTCTGGTTCTAAAGCCCCGTTGCGTGTATTTCGTCCGCAACGTAAGCCGGGCCGGCTCCGTTATCCGGCCCGGCCAGTCAATCGCTGGCTAAGTCCGTAATGACATGAATTGTCCGGACACACTGAACGAGGACCCGCATCATGACTTCAACCGACGCCATACATCCTGCCTCGAAGGCCCATCCGGCAAAGCGCGCAAAGCTTCCGGGCCAGGTCGTGCTCGTCATGCAGGGCGGCGGCGCCCCTGGGTGCTATCAGGCTGGCGTCTACGAGGCGCTCCACGAAGCCGGCATTGAGCCCGACTGGATCGTCGGCACGTCAATCGGCGCCATCAACGGTGCCATCATCGCCGGCAACAAGGTCACCGACCGGCTGGAGCGGCTGCGGGAGTTCTGGACGCGACTCGAAAGCCGGCCGCCGGGGCCGTTCAGTCACCTCACAACACTCATGAACGGCGTGCCCGGCTTCTTTGCGCCGAACCCTTCGGTCATGTGGGGCGTCGAAGCGCCGGTCGGTATTGAGAAGGCTGCGTTGTATTCCGTCGATCCCCTCAAAAAGGTGCTGCCGACCCTCGTGGACTTCGATCTCGTCAATTCCGGAAAGCCAAGATTTACGCTCGGACTTGTCAGCGTGCGAAGTGGACAGATGCGCTATTTCGACAGCCGGGAAGAGACCATCGGTCTTGAGCATGTGCTGGGTTCGAGTGCCATCCCGCCCTCGTTTCCCGCAGTCCGTATCGAAGGCGAGTCCTATTGGGACGGGGGCATCTACTCCAACACGCCGGTCGAGGTGGTTTTCGACGACAACCCCCGGCTGGATTCCGTCGTCTTTGCGGTGCAAATTTGGCACTCGCGCGGTCCGGAACCGGAATCCATCGCGCAGGTTTTCATGCGCCAAAAGGATATTCTATTCGGCAGTCGCTCCAGGAGCCACATTGCGCGGCAGGCGCAGCTTCACCGGATGCGCCACGTCGTCCGCGAACTGGTCGGCATGCTGCCCGAGGACCAGAAGAACACGCCGCAGATCAAGGAACTCGCGAGATGGGGCTGCTCGACCACGATGCATCTCCTGGAGATCAATGCTGAGCCAATCGACGGCGAGACCAACGCCCGGGACTTCGACTTCTCGGAGGGCGCGATCCGTGCGCGCTGGCAGGCCGGATATGCCGATGCGCACCGTATGATCTCGCAGCGGCCGTGGGAGACTCCCGTCGATCCCACGATCGGCGTTGCTGTGTACGCGTCCGACGCCCCGGCCCTGAACCCGTCGGCGCCAAGCCAACCGTGACCACCAGAGTGGCCCGCAAAATTCCCACCGAATTGTCCGTAGGCGTCGCCGCCGAGAATTTCGTCGCCGCCTTCGTCGACAAGAATTTCGCTCGCGAGACCGAGTTCCTGGCCGCGTTGGTGAAGATTCCAACCGACAATCCACCGGGCGATTGCGCGCCGGCGGCCGCGGGCGCGAAGGCACTGCTGGAAGAGCTTGGGTTTCAGGTCGAGGCGCATCCGGTGCCGGCTGCTCTCGTTTCCGCCGCCGGGATGAAGAGCGTGACCAATCTCATCGTCCGTCACCGCTTCGGCGACGGACCGGTGATTGCTCTCAACGCCCATGGCGACGTCGTGCCGCCGGGCCTCGGCTGGACCCACGATCCCTATGGGGCCGCGATCGAGAACGGCGCGCACGGCCCTGTGATGTACGGCCGTGGCGTCGCCGTCTCTAAATCGGATTTTGCGACCTACGCGTTCGCGCTGCTCGCGCTGCTCGAGCTTGCCGGATACGAGGCGCTCCCGGGTACTGTCGAGTTGCACCTGACCTATGACGAGGAGGTGAGCGGAACTCTCGGGCCGAAATGGCTGCTGGACAATAACCTCACCAAGCCCGACTTCGCCGTCGCGGCCGGATTTTCCTATGCGGTGGCGAACGCGCATAATGGCTGCCTGCACTTCGACGTCGTGGTGACCGGCAAACAGGCCCACGCGGCCCAGCCGGACTTCCGGACGCGACGCCCTCGAAGCCGCAAGCGGCATACTGGCGGCGCTCTATAAATATCGCACGCGGCTCGCGCGGCGTAAGTCGCGCAGTACCGGGATCAAATCGCCGACCCTGAACGTCGGCACGATCTCCGGCGGATTTGCCGCCAACGTGGTTCCGGACCGGGTGACGCTGCGCATCGACCGACGCGTTATTCCGGAAGAGGACGGCGCCGCGGTTGAAAAAGAGCTACGGCAGATTATCGCGGCGGCCGGCAAGCCTTACCGCGGCATCACGGTCGAAACCCGGCGTGTCCTCTCCGCGCTGCCGCTCGCGCCGCAGCCCGGCTGGGAGCGCATCAGCGACGCGCTGCGCCGCCATGCGGCGCGGATTCTCAAGGTGCGCATTCCGGTCAAAGGGGTGCCGCTCTATACCGACGCCCGTCACTACGCGGAGCGAAAAATCCCGATCGTCTTGTATGGCGCGGGGCCGCGCACCATCCTGGAAGCGAATGCTCACAATGCCAACGAAAATTTGCGCCTCAACGACCTGCGTGTCGCGACGAAGATCGTGGCGCTTGCGGTGCGCGACGTATTGAAGGCGCCCTAACCATCACCGCAACGGGCCGGCGAGCATGCGTTCGGCCTTCGCGGGCAGGAAGCTGCGATTGAAGACCTGCGCCGGAGCGGGCGGTTTGGCGAGATCGTACGACTTTGCGATCGTCGCGACGCTGGCGGCGAGTCGCCGATCGTCGACGTCTCCGATGCCGAGTGCGGCGGCTTCCGGCGTCGCCATCAGGGTCTGGTAGACGTACTCAAGCCGGCGTTTTTCGATATCGCGGTTGATCAGCGGCTCGGCCTTGGCAAGGAGATCGATCGCGCCGTCGGGGTTCGCGACACTCTCCTTGATGGCGCGATTAATGGCGCGCAGCAGGCCTTTCACCACCTCCGGCTTTTCCCGTGCGAGCTTCGCCGACACAACGATGCCGTTGGAATAAAGATCGAGGCCGAAATCCGCATAGCTCAGCCAGCGGAAATCGCTGTCGGGATCGAGCTTGAGAGCGACCAGGTTCATGTAGCTCGTGGCGGTAAAGATCGCTGTCGCGTCGACTTGTCCCTGGATCAGCATCTGCTCCTGAAGGTTCGGCGACATGTTGGTAATGCCGACCTTGCCGACATCGAGACCATTGGACTTCGCCAGCGCCGCGAACAGCTTGATCGAAGCGCCACCCGCCGCCGCGCCGAGCTTGCGCCCGGCGAGGTCCTTGACGCTATGGATCGGGCTCGCAGCCTTGACCAGTAGCGCGAACGGCGCCTTGCTGTAGATCATGTACACCATGACGGGCGCCTCGGCGGGCTTGGCCGCCGCGATCTGGATCACCGCGTTGATATCACCAAACCCCGCGTCATAGGCGCCCGACAACACCCGCGTCACCGCGGCGGCCGAGCCCTCGCCCTGATCAATCACGACGTCGAGCTTCTCGGCGGCAAAGTAGCCCTTGCTCTGCGCCCAGAAATACCACGCATGAATGCCCTGCAGCTTCCAATCGAGCGTGAAGCGAATCCTGGCGGTATCCTGCGCGGAAGCCGCAGAGAACGTTGCGGCGGATGCAACCGCAAGAACAAACACCATGCGCATGATCGACATGAAAAACTCCTGTTCAAAACAGTTGTAAAAATTCACGATAAGAGGATCGGATCCACGGCCAGAGCCGTGATTACCCCATCGCCACGTCCTTGCGATGGGCCCAACCGGTGACCCAATTCTCGATGATCGAAAAGATAACGTAGAGGCCTACGCCGAGAATCGCGAGCACCAGCAGGCCGGCGAACACCAGCGGCGTATCGAAACTCGAGCTGGCGATCAGCATGAAATTGCCGATGCCGCGATTTGAAGCAACCGTCTCGGCGATTACGGTGCCGACGAAGGCTTGCGTGATGGCGACTTTTAGCGACGCGAAGAAATACGGCATGGTGCGCGGCAGCCCCACATTCGTGAGGATGTCGAGCGAGGTCGCGCGCAGCGAACGCATCACGTCCTCAAGCTCCGGTTCCGTGGTGGCGAGCCCGGTTGCGACATTCACCACCACGGGGAATACGCAAAGGATCATGGCGGTGAGGATCGCCGGCACCGTGCCGGCGCCAAACCACAGCACGAAGATCGGCACCACCGCGACTTTCGGGATGCTGGAGAAGCCGACCAGCAACGGATAGACGACGCCGTAGGCGAGCTTCGAGGAACCCGATCAGGATGCCAAGCAGCAGCCCGATCCCGACCCCGAGCACAAATCCGATCAGTGTCGTGAAAAGGGTCTGCCAGACGTGCGGCCATATCGCGTCGCGCCGCTCGAACAGCGTCACCACGACCTCGCTCGGCCGTGGCAGCACGATGCTTGAAATATTCGCGGCCCAGCAGAAAAATTCCCAAAAAACGAAAAAGCCGATAATGAGCGCCGCCGAAGCGACGTGGCGTTTTGTGTCTGCCGTCATCACGCCGCCGCCTTCGCGCCGCCGGTCGTAAAGATGGCGTCGCGCAAGTCCTGGGTCAGGGAAACAAAATCCGGTGCATAGGTCATGTCGATAGTCCGCGGCCGCACGAACGGTACGGTACGGTCTTCGATGATGCGCCCTGGTCGCGCCTGCATGACGCAGATGCGGTTGGCGAGATAGGCTGCCTCCTTAAGGTCGTGGGTGACGAGCAGCACCGTGGGTCGCCGCTCCAGCCACAGGTTCTGCATGATCGCCCACAATTCCTCGCGGGTGAACTGATCGAGCGCCCCAAATGGTTCATCGAGCATGAGGAGTTGCGGATCGTGGATGAGCGCGCGGCACAGCGAGGCGCGCTGCATCATGCCGCCCGAGAGCTGCCACGGATATTTGTCACCGAAGCCAGCCAAACCGACCTTAGCGAGCAGCGCCTCGGCGCGATCCCGAAACTCGGTCTTGCGCTTTCTCCGGTATTGGCCGCGGAACGGCGGCACGATCTTGAGCGGCAGCATAACGTTGTCGCGGATCCGCAGCCACGGCAACAGCGTCGCGTTTTGGAACGCCATGCCGACCCGCATCGCCTCGGCACCGACTTCGCGGCCGGCAACGAAGACATGACCGCTGCTGCTGTGGATCAGTCCGCTGACGAGCTTGAGAATGGTCGACTTTCCGCAGCCCGACGGGCCCACCAGCGCCACGAAGTCACCCTTGCCCATGCGCAGGCTGGTGGGTGCGAGCGCGTTCACGGCGCGCTCGCCGCCGCCATAGGTGACGGTCGCGTTTTCGAGCTCGACGAAGGCCTCGTCGTGGGAGAGCATCGGATCGGTGGCGCCGGTCATGCGGCGCTCTCGCGAGGACCTTGCACGATCGCCGCCATGGTCTCGCCCGCGTGGCGGACCGTCGCGGGCGGCATGTGCTGGATCGCGTGCACCGAGCGGCCCCAGCCCTTGGTTCCGGGCACCAGGGTACGGTCGCGCATGACGAAGCGACCACGCACCAACGTGTGGATTGGCAGGCCGGTCACCGGGCGCCCATGCCATGGCGAAATTTTAGAGCGCGATTGAATCCGGGCGTCGTCGATGGTCCATGCCCTGCGAAGGTCGACCACCGCAATATCGGCGTCGGCGCCGGGCGCGATGACGCCCTTCTTCGGATAAAGGCCCCAGATTTTCGCCGGGTTGGCGGCGCTCCACCGCACGTAATCGCAGATCGAGAAACGCCCTTTGGCGACCTCGGTCAGCATCAACGGCATCTGGGTCTCAACGCCCGGGAAGCCGCAATCGACCGTCCAGATGTCGTTGCGGGTCTTCTCCTCGGGCGCGTGCGGCGCGTGGTCGGTCGCGATCACATCGACGGTGCCGTCCGCGAGCGCGCGCCACAGCGGCGCCTGATGATGTGCTTCGCGCACCGGCGGATTGACCCGGATGATGCCGCCGAAGCGCGCGTAATCATCGGCCGACAGCATCAGATAATGCGGACAGGTCTCGCCCGTGATGTCGACGCCGCGCCCCTTGGCCTCTGCCAGCGGGCGCAATTCATCCGCGGAGGAAATGTGCAGGATATGGATGCGCGCTCCGGTCCATTCGGCAAGGATCGCGGCGCGGGCAACGGCTTCGACGGCGACGACGGCGGGGCGCGCGGCCAAATGTGCCAGCGGGTCGCGCCGTCCGGCTGCCGTCATGCGCGCCTCGCGACGCGCCATGATGGAGGCGGTCTCGGCATGAAGCGAGATACGCTTGCCGGTCGCTGCGACGACTTCGAAACCTTCCAGCATGCCGCCGGTCGAGGGCGAAGGGATGTTGCCGAAGGTGTTGCCCATGTAGAGCTTGAAACCGATGACACCGCCGGCGACGAGTTCCGGCACCTGGGCGATGGTGTCCTCGCCGAGGAGACCGTAGAGGCCGAAATCCACATGGGCGGCGGCCGCCGCCATGGCTTGCTTCTCCGCGAGGATTTTGCCGGTGCCGGTCGGCGGGACGGTGTTCGGCATATCAAATACCGTGGTGACGCCGCCGAAGGCCGCGCCCGCAGTGCCGCTCGCGAAATCCTCCTTGTGGGGATAGCCGGGGTCGCGGAAATGAACATGATCGTCGATCGCGCCAGGGAGCAAATGAAGTCCCGTGGCATCGAGCGTCTCCCGGGCGGCTGGCATGGCGTCGGCCGCCCCGATGGCGAGCACCGCGCCATCTTTGATGGCAACGCTCGCCGGCACTGCAGCATCAGGCGATACTACGGTGCCGTTGCGGATGACGAGATCGGCCGTGATGGTCATGCGCGCCTCACAACATGGCCCAGCCGCCGTCGACCGGAAGGTCGACGCCGGTGATCTGGCGCGAGACGTCGCTCGCGAGGAAAAGACAGGCATTGGCGACGTCGGCATCGGTCGAGACGCGTTTGAGCGCATACTCGCCGGCGTGCTTTTCAACGGCCTGATCGATCGATATCCCGTGCCGCCGCGCCAGGTCGACGCACACCTTGTCGCGGAATCGCGGCCCGTCCACCATGCCGGGCGCGAGGCAATTGACGTTGATATTGTGCGGCCCGACCTCGATCGCGAAGCTCTTGGTGATGCCGCGCAGGCCCCATTTCGATGCCGAATAGGCCATGCGGCCGGCGCGCCCGCGCATCCCGAAGGTTCCGCCGACGTTGACGATCTTGCCGTAGCGCTGGGCGATCATCCCGGGCAGCGCGGCCCGCATGGTGTTGAAGCAGCCGGTCATGTTGAGATCAACGATGCCGCGGAATTCCTCGGGCGTCGTCTCGACGCCGCTCTTGCCGATCGGACCGGAACCGCCCGCCACGTTGATCAGGATGTCGATGCGCCCGTCAAAGGCAGCGTGCGTCGCTTCGACCGCCGCCGCGCATTGCCCGGCATCGGTGACGTCGCACGCCACCACGATCGCTTCCCGCCCGCCGGCGCGGATGTCCACCGCCACCAGCTCGATCGCATCGACATCCCGGCCCACCAGCGCGACCCGACAGCCCTCCGCCGCAAACGCCTCGGAGATCGCCGCGCCCATCCCCTTCGCCGGCCCGGTGATCACGGCGACGCGGCGTTTCATCGCAAGATCCATGGTGTTCCACGTCTTTAGAGAGCGCGTTGCGATTGGGTTTACGCGGTCTGTAGGGTGCGCAAAGGCGCTCTTTGCGCCGTGCCCACGGTGGTCGATCAGCGTGGGCACGCTTCGCTTTGCCCACTACAATTGATCCCCGCTTGAACGAAATTGCCTCTAACTTCTCCGTCGGGTAATTTGCTGATCAGCCGCGAGCCCGCGCAGCATTCAGAACAGCGTCTTCGGCAGGTCCGCGGCCGGCGGCAGGAAGGCGCGCGTGAATATCTCGTCCTCTTTCGGCGTGCGCGTGAGCCCGTTCGCCTCGACCAGGATGTCGATCGAACGCTTCAGCCGCGCATCGTCCACGTTGCCGAGGCCGATCTTCGCGATCTCGGGGTGGTTCATCTCGTCCTTGAGGGTCGCGTCCATGCGCTCCAACTCGACATCGAACTTGATCAGTGGCTCACGCTTGACGACGGCGGCCACCGCCATTCTCGGGTCCTTGAGCGAGTCGATCACCGCCTTGTTGAGCGCGCGCACAAAGCCGCGCACCACCTCGGGCTTCTCCTTGACGAGCTTCTTGGAGACGATGATGGCGTTGGAATAGAGGTCCATGCCGTAATCGCCGTAATTGATGAAGCGGATCTGCTTGTCGGGATTGACCCCGATCAACTTGGCACTGAAGCGGATGGTGTTGACGTAGCCGAACACACCGTCGACTTGCCCTTGCATCAGCATCTGCTCACGCAGGTTCGGCTGCATGTTGGTGATCGAGACCTTGGTGCAGTCGATCTTGGCGGCCTTGCAGAACGCCGGAAAGAGCTTGAGGGCGCCGTCATTGGCGGCACCGCCGAGCGTGCGACCTTCCAGATCCTTGGGCGATTTGATTGGCCCGTCGGCCTTCACGGCGATCGTGAAAGGTGGCCGGTTGAACATGACGTAGACGGCCATCGGAGCCTCATCGGGACGCTTGGCAGCGAAATCGATCAGCGCGTTGACGTCGCCGAAGCCGATATCGTAGGTGCCGCTCGCCACTTTCGGAATCGGTGTCGCCGAACCGTCGCCCTGGTCGATGGTGACATCGAGGCCTTCGGCTTTGAAATAGCCCTTGTCTTCGGCGACGAAGAAGAATCCCTGCGGCCCCTGGTATTTCCAGTTCAGCACCATCTTGAGCTTGGTCTGGGCCGAGGCGGCGCCGGAAAAGCCGGCAGCGAGCGCGATCACGGCGCCGAGCGCGATGGCCGCGCGCCGGGGTCGAAGGACATGCATGTCGGTCTCCTGTTGCGGTCGAGCCGCTGCTGCTTTCGTGAGCCAAGCGCGCTTTGATGTGGCACAGCCGCTGGCGGATTGCCGGACATCGCGCGGGTTATTCGCGGAATTGACGCGACGACCGCCACTCCGGCTTGGTATTTTGCAATCCTTATGCCGAAAGCCGCCGTTTGACCATTGCGCAGCGCCGCTGATTTTCTGCTGGACTGATGCCAAAAAGGCATCACTCTGGAGCGCCGGCCACACGCTCGACGAGAACCCCGACATGCGGCACATGCGAATCCTCCAATACGTGGACGAGGTCGCCCGCAGCGGCTCGATCCGGCGCGCCGCCGCCCGGCTCAATGTCACAGCATCCGCCGTCAACCGCCGGATCATGGACCTGGAAGAGGAACTCGGCACCCAACTGTTCGAGCGGAAGGCGCGCGGGGTTCGGCTGACCGCCGCCGGCGAGTTGTTCGTGCGCTATGTCCGCGAACAGGGCGCCGATCTCGAACGCACGCGATCGCACATCGAGGATTTGCGCGGCCTGCGCCGCGGCACCGTCCGCATCGCCTGCAGCCAGGCGCTGGCATTCGATTTTCTGCCGCGGATGATCGCGGAATTCCGCAAGCGGCACGCGCAGGTCGATTTCGACGTGCGGGTTTTGGATCACAACAATGCCATCGCCGATCTGGTGAACTACGGCGTCGATCTCGCGCTGGTGTTCCGCCCACCGGCCGAGGCGGCGGTGCAATCCCTGATGGCGATCGAGCAGCGGCTGGTGGTGCTGATGGCGGAGCGGCATCCGCTCGCAGAGCGCCGCACCGTGCGGCTGCGCGATTGTGCGCCCTACCCGATCGTGCTGCCGGATCGCAGCTTCGGAGGCCGGCAACTTCTCGAAGAGGTGTGTGCGCGCTCGACCCTCGAATTGCGGATCGTCAGCGAATCGAATTCCTTTGAGTTCCTGCGCGGGCTGGTGCGCCATGCCGGCGCATTGTCGTTCCAGGTCGAAATCGGAACCGAGGGCCGCGGCAGCCCGGGCGTCGTGGCGCGGGCCATCGACGGGCGCGACATCCCCCGTGCCAAGCTCGTGCTAGCCCAGTTGCGTGGCCGCAGCCTGCCGCTCGCCAGCGCCGTGTTCGCCGAAGAGCTGACCCGCGCCTTGGAAAAGCGGGCCTGACCAAGCGGCCTAGCTTTCGTGCATCCTGGCGCGCCAGCGCCCGACCGCAACGACCGCCCAGATCGCCTCGACCAATCCGAACGGCCACGCGCCCTGCAGGAAGCCGTAGACCGAGCCCAGCGCGCACGCCGCCGCGAAGGCGAGGACGAACCATGGGCTGCGCGCCTCAACCGCATAGAAGACCAGCATCGCAGTGACGGCAAACAAGCCAAAGAGCGTCAAGGCATCCACGGCGGCAGCCTCACATCGACTCGCGGGTCGCAGGAGCGTCGGCGATGGCATGAGCGGGCAGGACGAGCCGTTCGACCACGACGACCAGCGCGAAGAACACGATCCCAAGCAACGTCAGCGCCACGAGGCCGGCGAACAGCAGCGCCGTGTCCATGCTGCCATTGGCGATGAGCAGGAGATAGCCGAGGCCGCCCTGCCCGCCGACGAATTCCCCGACCACGGCTCCGACCACGGCAAGCGTGATCGAAATTTTCAGCCCAGCGAAAATCGACGGCAGCGCGTTCGGCAGCCTGATCTTGAAAAAGGTCGCGAGCGCGCCAAGCCCCATGGAGCGCGCGAGATAGACCTTCTCGGGCTCGATCGCCGCAAGCCCCATCGCGGTGTTGATCACCACCGGGAAGAACGCGATCAGGAAGGCGATCAGCACCTTGGGCATGAGGCCAAGGCCGAACCACACGATGAACAGGGGCGCGACCGCGACCTTCGGCACCGCCTGGGACGAGATCAACAATGGGTAGAGCGCGCGCGCAAACGGCGGCCACAGGAAAATGGCGAGCGCCAGCGGAATGCCGATGGCAACGCTCAGCCCGAACCCAAGCGCGATCTCGATGATGGTGGCGACGCTCTCGCGGGCCAGCACGTCGGCATTGAAATACATCGCCTGTACGATCACGCTCGGCGGCGGCAGCAGGAACAACGGTACATGCAACAGCCGCACCACGACCTCCCAGACAGCCAGCGCCGCAGCCAAAGACCCGACCGGATAGAGCACCGCCCGGACGCGATCGCGCCACAGCTCGTGCGCGCGACTCCGCCGCAGGCCTCGCTCGATCTCCTCGGTGCTCGGCGCCGCAGCCTTGCCGCCGATCCGGGCAGTCTCGGTGATTTCGGTCATGCGAGCGCACTCAGGGCGCGCTCCCGCAGCACGCCGCGGGCGAGGAAAAGTTCGAGGATCTGCCGGTTCAGGGCGGCGAATTCCGCGCTCTCACGCATCGCCAGCGTGCGCGGGCGTGGCAGGGCGATGTCGAAGATGCGGTCGATGCGGCCCGGCCGCGGCGTCATTACGATCACGCGGTCCGACAGAAACACCGCCTCGGCGATGCTGTGGGTGATGAACAGCACCGACATCCGCCGCACGTTCCACAGCGCCTGTAGATCCAACACGAGCTGGTCGCGGGTGAGCTGGTCGAGCGCCCCGAATGGCTCGTCCATCAGGAGATATTCCGGCCCATGAATCAGCGCCCGGCAGATCGAGACTTGCTGGCGCATGCCGCCCGACAGTTCGTGGGGATATTTGTCCTCGAAGCCCGCGAGTCCGACCGAGGCCAGAAGCTCGCGGGCGCGCCGCGACGCCGCGGGGCGTTCCATGCGGCGCGCCTCGGCCTGGAGCATGACGTTGGCGAGCGCGGTTCGCCATTCGAGCAGCACCGGGCTCTGGAATACGATGCCAATGTCGGTGCGTGGACCGTCGACGATGCGGCCTTCGATGCTGACCGAGCCGCCCGACGGCACCAGCAGCCCCGCCGCGATCATCAGCAGCGTGCTCTTGCCGCAGCCGCTCGGCCCGAGAATGGACAGGAACTCACCGCGCCGCCCCTCGAGCGACACATGATCCAGCGCCCGCACGGGACCGTCGCGCGTCGAATAGATCTTGGTCAGGTCCTGGATCTGCAGATTGGCCTCGGTCTCGTGCGGCTGCGCCGGCGCTTATACTTGCGGCGGCACGAATTCGGCGCCGGCGGGGACGAAATCGTTGGTGAACAGAGCGGCGGCATCGAGCGGCGTGTTGACGCCGCCATATTGTTTGAGAACGCTCACGGTCTCGTTCCAATCGACGTCCGAGGCCCACCCCAACGCCTTACCCTTGGTATTGGGTGTGACCCAGGTCCGCCACGAGAATTCCATCTCGCGTCGTGCAATGGTCGGGTCGATCGACGGCAGGTATTTGCGCAGCATTTCCACCGCCTCGTCGGGATTCTGGCGGGCGTGCAGAAAGCCCTTGATGGTCGGCGCCACGAAGGTGCGGACCAGGTCAGGATCGCCTTTCAGAAGATCGTCGTGCACGATGATGCCGTTGCTCACCACGGTGACACCGTAGTCGGCATACCAGAACACGCGCGCCTCCTGCTTGCCGCGGATTTCGATGGTCGGCACGTAGCCCTGGGCGAATCCGGCAATTGCCGGGACCTGATGATTGAGGAGGGCCGGCGTCACGCCGACAGGATCGAGGTTGACCACCCGCACCTTGGCAGCGTCGATCCCGGCGCCCTTCATGAACGCGGGAAACTGCTGAAACTGCGCGCTACCGGCCGTGATGGCGATGCTTTTGCCTTCGAGGTCTTTCGGATTCTTGATGTCAGACTGGGCCAGCACCATCATGGCGGCCGGATTGCGTCGGTAGATGCTCGCGACGCTCTTGAGGGCCATGCCCTTGGAGACGGCATTGCCGACCACGAAGCCGTCGGCGAATCCGAACTGCGCCGCTTTGCTGGCGATGAGTTGCGCGGTGCTGCCGGAGCCCTTGCCGGACGTCATTTCGACGTCGAGGCCGGCGTCGCGGTAAAAGCCCTTCTCCCGCGCCACCACGAAGCCCGCATTGGGCCCCTGATAGATCCAGTCGAGCAGCAGCGTCACGGGCTTGGCGCCTGCGGCACGGGCCGACAACACGGCGGGGAGCGCGAGCGTGCCGGCCGCAACGGCGGAACGCTCGATAAAACGGCGACGAGAGATGGCGCCTGTCATGATATCGCCTCGCCTGAACCGATGGGATCGCAAAACCAGATCGCAAAACGCGATCGCACCGCAACATACATCTCACGCGGTCACCATAGGGTCAACCGATCGTCACAACTCCCATGTGGCGGTCGATGCGCGATTGCGTACCGGTATGGCGCTAGTATCCTCGGGTAAACGGGTCCAAAAAGCATTCCATGTCGCAGTCCGAATTAATCCATCTCGCCGCCGACCTGTCGTTCCTTCACACCGACTATCTGTGGCGGATGCCGGGCTCGTGGGTCGGCTATCCGTATTATTCATCATCCGAATTCTACGAAGATATCGCCTGCATCGCGGCGCGCGGCGTGATGGACATGTTGTTCTTCGGCGACACCGGCGGCACGCCGGAGGATTTCGGCGGCAGCCATGAGGCCGTGGTGCGTTACGGCGCCAAGTGGCCGCGACATGACATGGCGCCGATGATCCCGTTGTTGGCGAAGGCGGCGCCCGGCATCGGTTTCGCGCTCACCATGTCCACCACCTATCATCATCCGTTTCACGTCGCGCGCCTGTTCAACGCGCTCGACCATGTGACGAAGGGTCGGATCGCGTGGAACGCCGTCACCTCGGCCTACAAGAACGAGGCCGCGAATTACGGCTTCGACGTCATGATGGAGCATGACGAGCGCTACGAACGTGCCCAGGAGTTCCTCAAAGTGGCCTGCGCGCTGTGGGACAGTGTCGAGCCCGACGCGTTTGTTGCCGACCGCAACAGCGGGCTGTTCTGCGATCCCGCCAAGGTGCATCGCATCGACTTTCGCGGCCGCTATTTCAACGTGCGCGGCCCGTTGCCGGCACTGCCGTCGCCGCAACGCCGGCCAGTCATCATCCAGGCCGGCCTGTCGGGTCCCGGAATGAATCTCGCCGCGACCTATGCGGAGTTGCAGTTCTCGACGCGGCGCACGCTCGCCAGCATGCAGCAGCATCGCGCCACACTCGACCAGAAGCTCGCCGCGGTGGGGCGTGCACCGCGCGATGTCGGCATCCTGTGGTCGATCCGGATTCAGGTGGCGGAGTCCGAAGCGGACGCGCTCGAACAGGAGAGGCGCTATCTCGACGCCATCCCGCCTCAAGCCGGGCTCGTCGAGATGTCGGTGCAATACAACGTGGATTTCTCCACCGCCCGGCCCGGTATGCGGCTCGGCGACTTCGCCGACGAGGTCCACGCCCAGAAGGGCAATCTCGGCAGCTTCGAGGAATTGCTCAAGACCGTCGATCCGAAGCAGACCGTCGAGGAATTCGGCCGCCGCTTCCTACTCGACCGCATCCTGGTCGCCTCCGGCACCCCGAAGTCCATCGTGGACCGGCTGGAGGAAATGCATTTCGCCACCGGCGCGAATGGCGGTTTCATCCTTGGGCGCGGATTTTCCGCCATGGACAATATTCGCGAGTTCGTCGAGTACGTGGTGCCGGAGTTGCAACGGCGCGGCCTGTCGAAGACGAAATATACCGGCCCGATGCTGCGCGACAACCTAAGCTGAAACGGTGGACCCAATGAGCGCACCAGCCAAGACCATCGACGCCAAGGCGTTCTGGCGCGCAATCAGCAATCGCGCTACCGGCAGCACCATCGTAACGGCCCGCTCGGAAGACGGACCGGCCGGATTTCTGGGGCTCTCAGCGACCCACGTCTGCGCCGACCCGCCGCTGATGCTGGTCTCGATCGACAAGCGCACCTCGGCGTTGCAGGCCATCCTCGCGGCACGCCATTTCGCCCTGAATTTCCTGCCGCGCGAGGCCCAGCACATAGCCGACATGTTCGGCGGCAAGGGCGCGGAAAAGGGCGCCGACCGCTTCGAAGCAGGACAATGGGGAACGCTCACCACCGGCGCACCGGTGTTGCTCGGCGCGGTCGGCGCCATCGATTGCACCTTGGAGGAAACGATCGAACGCCATGGGATCGTCATCGCGATCGGCCGGGTGGTCGACGTGCTCGATGGAAGCGCCGCCGTTCCACTCGTCCATTTCCGCGGTGGCTACTTAGCGTAATCGCGCAAAGTCGCCTCAGCGTGGCAAACGGGCAGCTTGCATAATTTATATGCAAAGCGACCGCGCTCGATTCGACTAATACCAGGGGCAACAAAAGATGACCTGGATTCCCCGCGAAGGCGGGGAATCCAGTAACCCGCAGCCGGGAGATTCATTCGCAAGCGTGGGGTTACTGGATCGCCCGATCAAGCCGGGCGAAGACAGCGGATCGGTCGTCGGCCAGGTCGTCGGTATAACTTCGGGGTTTCCTTGGGCGCGCGACTTGCATAGAGATGGGGCGAGACTTTTGCCGCGATCGTTGCTCGATGCTCGCGCAAAAAGTCACCGCCGCGCGTTCCGGGCCGCCTGATCCGGCATTTCGGCCACTAGCGGCATAGGGCGTTCAATGTCGATTCTCGTCGGCCTCCATCACGTCACCAGCTATCACTACGATCGGCCCGTCACGCTTGGGCCCCAGCTGATCCGCCTGCGTCCGGCGCCGCATTGCCGCACGCCGATCAAAAGTTATGCGCTCAAGGTCCTGCCGGCCGAGCATTTCGTGAACTGGCAGCAGGACCCGCACGGCAACTGGCTCGCGCGGTACGTGTTCACCGAGAAGACCACCGAGTTTTCGTTCGCGATCGACTTCATTGCCGACATGCAGGTCATCAATCCGTTCGACTTCTTCGTCGAGCCCTATGCGGACCAGTTTCCATTCGAATTTCCTGACGAGGTGCGCTCCGATCTCGCGGCATACCTGGAGCCCGAGCCGGCCGGCCCACTGCTCAAGGCGTTCGTCGCCACCCTGTCGCGCGAGCGCACCAATACGGTGGATTACATCGTCGCCCTCAATCAGCAACTCCAACGCAAGATCCGCTATGTCACCCGCATGGAGGCCGGCGTGCAGACGCCCGAGGAAACGCTGGCGGCCGGCTCGGGCTCGTGCCGCGACACCGGCTGGCTGTTCGTCCAGATTCTGCGCCAGCTCGGTCTGCCGTCGCGTTTCGTGTCGGGCTATCTCATCCAGCTTCGCCCCGACTTGAAGGCGCTCGATGGCCCCTCCGGAACCGACCACGATTTCACAGACCTGCACGCCTGGACCGAGGTCTATCTCCCGGGCGCCGGCTGGATCGGCTTTGACCCGACTTCCGGGCTGTTAGCCGGCGAGGGCCATCTCCCGGTCGCCGCGACCCCGCATTATCGTTTGGCGGCGCCGATCACCGGCGCGCGCGACTTTGCGGAAGAGGATTTCTCCTTCGAGATGCGGGTCACCCGCATCGCCGAGAAACCGCGCGTCACCTACCCGTTCTCCGACGCCGCCTGGACCGCCCTCGATGCGCTGGGCGAAAAGGTCGACGCCGATCTCCTGGCCCAGGACGTGCGCCTCACCATGGGCGGCGAACCGACCTTTGTTTCGGTCGACGACTACCAGGCGGCCGAGTGGAACACCGACGCGCTCGGGCCGACCAAACGCCTGCGCGCCGATGAACTCATCCGCAGGCTGCGCAAGCGGTTCGGGCCCGGCGGCTTCCTGCATTTCAGCCAGGGCAAATGGTATCCGGGCGAGCCCTTGCCGCGCTGGGCGTTCGCGTTGTTCTGGCGCAAGGACGGCCTGCCGATCTGGCACGACGAGGCGCTGATCGCGCCCGAAGGCCGTGACTTCGCCGCAACCGTCGAACAGGCGAAGCGCTTCACCGAAGGCGTCGCGGCGCGTCTCGGCATCGGTCGCGATTATGGAATCCCGGCCTATGAGGATCCGGTGCGCCAGATGCTCGAAGAGGGCGACTGGCCCGACAATATCGATCCCGGCAATCCCCAGATCGACGACCCGATCGAGCGCGCGCGCATCATGCGCGAATTCGCCCGCCGTCTCACCGCTCCGACCGGCTTCGTGCTGCCGGTGCAGCCCGCCAACGCGCTCGCCAGCAAGGCCCGGTGGTTCAGCGAGCGATGGCCGATGCGGCGCGGCAACCTGTTCCTGATCCCGGGCGACTCTCCGATCGGCTTGCGCCTGCCGCTCGATTCGCTGCCCCATCTGCCGCCTTCGGAGCGGCCCGTCACTGGGCCGGCCGATCCCTTCATGCCGCGCGATGCCCTGCCGCATCCGGACATCCTGTTCCAGCGCGCCCACGACCACCTCGTCGAGGCGGACGCGCAAGCCGCCCTGGACAAAGCGGAGCCGCGCTACGCCGAAGAGCGGCGCAAGGGGCGCGAGCGCGCGCAGCCGCCTATTCCGGTGCGCACCGCGCTCGCCATCGAGGCGCGTGACGGGCACCTCTGCGCGTTCATGCCGCCGGTCGAGCGGCTCGAGGACTATCTCGAACTTCTCGCCGCTGTCGAAGCGACCGCCGCCGATCTGAAAATCCCTGTCCATGTAGAAGGGTATCCGCCGCCGTTCGATCCCCGCATGAATCTCATCAAGGTCACGCCCGATCCGGGTGTGATCGAGGTGAACGTCCATCCCGCGGAAGGCTGGCACGACGCCGTCGCCATCACCCGCGCGCTTTACGAGGATGCGCGGCTGACGCGGCTCGGCACCGACAAGTTCATGATCGACGGCCGCCACACCGGCACCGGCGGCGGCAATCACGTGGTGCTGGGCGGCGCCACCGCCCCGGACAGCCCGTTCCTGCGCCGGCCCGATCTGCTCAAGAGCATCGTGCTCTACTGGAACCGCCGGCCGTCGATCTCGTATCTTTTCTCCGGCCTGTTCATCGGCCCCACCAGCCAGGCGCCGCGCATGGACGAGGCGCGCCAGGACATGCTGTACGAATGCGAGATCGCGCTCGGCCTGGTGCCCGGCAAGGCCGGACCGGCGCCGCTGCCATGGCTCGTCGACCGCCTGTTCCGCAATCTCCTGGTCGACGTCACCGGCAACACCCACCGCGCCGAAATCTGCATCGACAAGCTGTTCTCGCCGGAGGGGCCGACCGGCCGGCTAGGCCTCGTCGAATTCCGCTCCTTCGAGATGCCGCCGGACGCCCGCATGAGCCTCGCCCAGCAACTGCTGTTGCGCGCCCTTGTCGCGTGGTTTTGGCGCGAGCCGCTCGACGGCCCCTTAGTCCGCTGGGGCACCGCGTTGCATGATCGCTTCATGCTGGAGCATTTCGTGTGGGCGGATTTCGTCGACCTTCTTGAAGAGCTCGGCCGCGAGGGCTACCGCTTCGACCCAGTGTGGTTCGATGCCCAGCGCCAGTTTCGTTTCCCGGTCTATGGCGAGGTCACCCATGGCGGCGTGCGCCTCGAACTGCGCCACGCGCTGGAGCCGTGGTATGTGATGGGCGAGGAAGGCCAGCCCGGCGGCACCGTGCGCTTCGTCGATTCCTCCATCGAGCGCCTGCAGGTCAAGCTCGAAGGCCTCAACCCGGTTCGCCATGTCATCACCTGCAACGGCCGCCGCGTGCCGCTCACCGGCACCGGCCGCCCCGGCGAGTACGTCGCCGGCGTTCGCTTCAAGGCATGGTCGCTGCCCTCCGCGCTCCACCCGACGGTGCCGGTGCACGCGCCGCTGACCTTCGACATCCTCGACAGCTGGAGCCACCGCTCGCTCGGAGGGTGCGTCTATCATGTGGCGCACCCGGGCGGCCGCAACTACGAGACCTTCCCGGTGAACTCCTACGAGGCGGAGGCCCGGCGGCGGGCGCGGTTCCAGGAGCACGGCCATACGCCGGGATTCGTGACGAAGATTCCGCCGGAGGAGCGCACGGTGGAATATCCGACGACGCTGGATATGCGCAGGTAGGACAACAGCTTGGGTCGCTGGGTTAACCTGAGCTCTTCTCAGTTTTTGGGCGAGCTAATCCTTTCACTCGCCCTCCCCCACCACCCGCAGCCTCAGCCCGCCGATCAACGCCGCCCGCCGCGCTTCGGCGTCCGTCATGGCGGCGGAAATCTGCTCGACCGTCGTGGTGTTCGATCCGAACATCACGATGCCGCCGATAACGGCCGAGATCGAGCCGACCAATCCCACCGGATCGAAGCCGATGACGCCGATCGTTGCGGCAACCATCCACACGGCCCCGCCCGCGATCGCGATCCTGCCCGCCAGGATGAACTTGCGGGCACGCTCCCGGGCTTCGGCGAGCACCTCGAGATGCGCCTCGATGCGCGCTATCTGAGCGCGGGGGTCGCCATTGTCGACGGGGAATTCCCCTGCAATTTCAGTCACAGGTTCCACGGCCTTGCGGTCTCACTTTTGCTTACCCAGGCGAATATACCACGCTGTCCGTAACGCGGAGGTCCACCATGCCGACTTTCAAGTTGCCGTTGTCCGGGGATGTGGTCCAGTCGATCAGCCCGTGGACGGCGTTCATGTCGCCGATCGGGAACCAGTTGGGGCTCATCAACATCACGGTCGGCCAATCGAGCGAGCCGGCGGTCGAGTTGGACGTGCTGTCCGATGTCGCCGGCTATGGCAAGCAGCTCGGCCGGATCGGGGACGCGCTCATTGTGCTGCTGGCGCACTTCCACCCGACGGTACCGCTGACGGCCGAGGAAACCAAGGCGATCGACGACATCAAGGACCTGCTTGAGAAAATCGCCGACGTCAAAGACAAGCACAAGCGTCCGGCGCTACGCCCGCGCGCGGCGGCGGCGCCTTCTCCGCCGGCATCGCCACCGCCTGCGCCGGGACCAAAGCCGCATTCGCCGGAGCCGATCGCGCCGCCCGCTTCGGAACCACTGCCATCCGGACCGGCACCAAACCGCGCGGCGCGGAGGGCCGGCAAAGGGCCGGCTTAGGGCACCGGCTCTCTATCGGCTCGATTGAACTCAGCAGTGTCATGCCCTGCGAAAGCGGAGCATCCGGTAACCCCGGTGCGAGACGTGAGCGCCGCGGGCGCATCAAACTCCGGTGGTTACTGGACCGCCCGCCCGGCGCGGACGATGACACCGGTAAGGGTCAAACGTCGGAGCACAACAGCCGTCTGCAGCCCGGACAAACCTAACTGCGTCTCCGCACCCTACGCGATCGAACGCACCACGCCGCCATCGACCCGGAGCGCTGCGCCGGTGGTCGCGGATGCTTGCGGCGAGCAGACATAGACCACCATGTTGGCGACCTCCTCGACGCTCGCGAGACGGCGGATGAGCGAGGTCGGACGATGGTTGGCGATGAATTCCTGTTCCATCTCCTGTTGCGACACGCCCTGCTCCTTGGCGAGACGGCCGAAGAACTCGACGACGCCATCGGAACGGGTCGGTCCCGGCAGCACCGCATTGACGGTGACGCCTGTGCCGGCGACCGACTCCGCAAGGCCGCGCGAAATCGCAAGCTGTGCCGTCTTGGTCATGCCGTAATGGATCATCTCGACCGGAATATTGAGCCCGGATTCGCTTGAGATGAACACGATCCGCCCCCAGCCGCGCTTCACCATGGCGGGCAGATAGTGGCGCGAGAGACGCACGCCGCTCATGACGTTGGTCTCGAAGAAGCGCTGCCAGTCCGTGTCGGTGATGGCGTCGAACGACTTGGGTTCGAAGATGCCGAGGTTGTTGACGAGGATGTCGGTGTCTTTCGCCCGCTTGACGAAAGCCGCAACGCCCTCGGCGCCGGAGAGGTCGGCCGCAATGCCTTCGACCTTCGCCTTGGGCACCATCCCGACGAGCCGCGACAGCGCGGCGTCCACATTCTTTTGATTGCGGCCGTTGATCACGACCGCCGCGCCCGACGCCGCCAATCCGGTCGCGATCGCAAAGCCGATACCCGATGTCGAGCCCGAGACGATGGCATGCTTACCGGACAGATCGATGATCATGATGACTCTCGCTTTTGAAGTGGTGCGCCGAAGACCGCATATCGATCCGACTTGCCGCGGAATCCGGATGCCGCCTTGGCATTGCTGGAGAGCTTGAAGTGGTGGTCCGGCCCCGTGCCGGCAAGCGAGCGGATGCCGCGCCCGAAATCCTTGCGGTCTGGCCCGGTTTTCGCATACCGGCCATGGCGCAACGTGGCACCGCGTCGACGACCATCCCGCCATTGCAGTGTGGCAGCCTGCTGCCGAACCCCATATTGTCCCTCACCATGTCCGCCGTTCTCGATTCTGCCCCGGGTGAAGCTTCGGAACTCGTCGCGCAATTGCTGGCGGATTACCGTCCGTTGCCGGACGTCTATGACGAGATGATGGATCACGACGGGGCGGTCCGCGAGCACTGGCATCCGCTGCTCACGGGGCTTGCCGGCCTTGGCCGCGAGGAACTGACCCGCCGGTTCGCCGCCGCCGAGCGCTACCTGCACGATTCCGGGGTGTTTTATCGGGTCTACGAGGACAAGGACGGCGCCGAGCGCGGCTGGCCGCTGACGCCGATCCCGCTGCTCATCGAAGCCGGCGAATGGGCGCATTTGCAGACGGCGCTCACCGCGCGCGCCAACCTCATCGAGGCGGTGATCGCCGACGTTTATGGTGACAAGAAGCTGTTCCGCGAGAGCCGGCTGCCGGCCTCGTTCGTCGCCGGCAGCCCGGAGTTCCTGCGGCCGCTGGTGGACGTGCCGCCGCCGGGTGGCGCGCATCTGCGCTTCTATGCCGCAGACATCGCGCGCGGCCCCGACGGCCGCTGGTGGGTGTTGCGTGACCGCACCCAGGCTCCGTCCGGCGCCGGCTACGCGCTGGAGAACCGGCTGGCACTCACCCACGGCATTCCGGACGTCTATCGCAACCTGCACGTCCATCGCCACGCGCCGTTCTTCCAGGCCCTGCAGGCCGAGCTCAGCGGCCTCAATCGCCAGGACGACTCCCGCGTTTGCGTGCTGACGCCGGGACCGATGAACGAGACCTATTTCGAGCACGCGTATCTCGCCCGCTATCTCGGCTTCCTGCTCGTCGAGGGCGAGGACCTCACGGTGCGCGACAACGGCGTGTTTATTCGCACCGTGTCGGGGCTCAAGCGCACCGAGGTGCTGTTGCGCCGGCTCGATGCCGACTTTTCCGATCCGCTGGAGCTCAATGCGCGCTCCCGTCTCGGCGTCCCGGGGCTCGTCCAGGCGGTGCGCGACGGCAAGGTGGTGCTGGCGAACGGCCTCGGCAGCGGCGTCGCCGAGGCGCGCGGTATGTTGGCGTTCCTGCCGGCACTGTCCAAGGCGATCGACGGGCACGAGCTTGCCATGCCCAACATCGCGACCTGGTGGCTCGGCGATCCCGAGGTGCGCGCCGAGATGAGCGACCGGATCGACGAGATGGTGGTCGCCTCGGCGTTCTCCGGCGATCTGCCGAGCGAGATTCTCGGCGACGGCGTGCTCGGCATCGATCTCGGACCGAAGCGGCGGCGCCGCATCCTGCAATCGATCGAGGATCGCGGCGTCGACGTCGTGTTGCAGGAGGCGGTGCGGCTCTCGACCATGCCGGTATGGCGCGACGGCAAGCTCGAGCCGCGGCCGTTCATCCTGCGGGTGTTCCTCACCCGGCTTGGCGACACGTGGTCGGTGATGCCGGGCGGCTTCGTGCGCATCGGCGATCCCGACGATGTCTACGCCATCAGCTTGCAGCGCGGCGCGCTCACGGCCGACGTGTGGATCCCCTCCAAGACCCCGCTGGTCGAGACCACGCTGCTGCCGAGCCCGGACCGCGTCCAGATCAAGCGCGCCTCGGGCACGCTGCCGAGCCGCGCCGCCGACAACCTGTTCTGGCTCGGCCGTTATATCGAACGCACCGAGGCGACGTTGCGCTTGGTGCGCGCGCTGTTGACGCGCATGTCTGAGAGCGATCCGTCCGAGGAGAACATCGAGGCCGTCACCTCGCTCCTCTTGTCCTGGGAGGTCGTGCCCGATGACCTGCCGGTGACGCGGCCGATCGCGATCGCACGGGCGGCGCTGCAACGCGGCGATCATTTCGGCTCGATCCCGGCGCTCGCCAACGCCGCTCGCGCCAACGGATCAGTCATTCGCGACCGCCTGTCGCCGGACACCTGGCAGACCCTGACGCGGCTCGTCGCCACCTGCAACGCTCCGCTCGGCGGCGCCGATTTCGAGGCCGCGATGGCCGAGCGGGTGGAAGCGGCGTTGCGCATCATCGCGTCGTTCTCCGGCCTCGCCCAGGAGAACATGACGCGCCTCGGCGGCTGGCGGTTCCTCGAACTCGGCCGCCGCATTGAGCGCGCCATCGCGACCTGCCGGTTCATCCGCCAGTTCGGCGGCCGGCTCGACCGCGGCCTCGATACGTTGCTCGAATTATGCGACAGCCGCATCACCTACCGGCAGCGCTACGTCATGGTGGCGGCGCGCGCCCCGGTGATCGATCTCACGTTGCTCGATCCCTCCAATCCGCGCTCGGTGGCGTTCCAGTTCGACCAGATCGAGCAGCATCTCGACGCGTTGCCGCATATGCGTCCGGGCGGCCGCATGTCGCTGCCGCGCCAGATTTCCATGGCGACCGCCGCCAAGCTGCGCACCGCGGACGCGACGCGGGTGGATGACGGATTGATCCTCTCCACCGAAACCGCGCTGATGCACCTCTCCGAGGCGATCTCCAGCACCTATCTCGGGCGCAACGAGCCGGCCGAGACGCGCGAGGAACTGCCGGCATGATCTACGACGTGCGCCAGACCACGACCTATGCGTACGAGGGCGTCGTGACCCGCGCGCGGCACGTGCTGCGGCTAGTGCCGGTGGCGCGCGACCGCCAGCGCGTCACCGCCGCCATGCTCGACGTCGATCCCGCGCCGGTGCAGCGGCGCGAAGCGACCGACTTCTTCCACAACTGGACCACCGTGGTCGAACTCGAGGAACCCCACGAGCAGCTGACCGTGAAGCTCGCGGCGCGCGTCACCATCACGGCCGTCGCGCCCACCGACCCGGACCAGACGCCGCCGTGGGAGAGCGTGCGCGCCGAGACCTACGCAAGCGAGGACATCGGGCCGGCCTCGCCGGTCCATTTCATTTATCCGAGCCGCCAGGTGCCGCTCGATCCCGAGATCCGCGAGTATGCGCGCGAAAGCTTCACGCCGGGCCGGCCGGTGCTCGCCGGCGCCGAAGACCTGATGCGGCGGATCAAGCACGATTTCACCTACGAGCCCGGCGCCACCACGGTGACGACGACGCCGTCGATGTCGTTTGCGCTGCGCCGCGGCGTCTGCCAGGACTTCGCCCACATCATGATCGCGGGCCTGCGCGGCCTCGGCCTGCCGGCCGCCTATGTGAGCGGCTACCTGCGCACCGTGCCGCGCCCGGGCGCGCGCCGCCTCGAAGGCGCCGACGCCATGCATGCCTGGGTCATGGCGTGGTGCGGCAGCGCCGGCTGGTGGGGGCTCGACCCGACCAACGCGCTCGTCGTAAGCGAGGACCACGTCACCCTCGCGATCGGCCGCGACTACGCCGACGTCGCCCCGATCGACGGCGTGGTGCTGTCGTCCGGCCGGCAGACGCTCAACACGGCGGTCGACGTGATCCCGATCGAACCGTGAGCGGGTTTGTTGAGGTTGATGGTGTTGGCGACGTGGCGATTGGATGTCGGCGGCGAGCATCAACATTCAGCTCACATCGGCGATGACGGCCGCGGCGAAATTCACTGAATGCAGCGAAAATATCACCGAATTAAAACGGCCGATGGCGTCCCGCGGAGCTCGGCCCGCTGCTCCCTCGCGAATCACCTGATAGTGGTCGTCGTCCGCCTGACGCCGCATTTCAAATCTCCAATCCTGCAGTGAGCGCCCAAGGAATTATTAGCCTATATTCTCGGCCTATTCCTGTCTTGCGTCAAGCGTGATTATGAAGACTTTTGCAACGGCAGCTACAAGGTCGGCGCTGCCACGATTTGGAGACTATCCCTGTGAGCCCGTCGACCGTCGCCCACTACTCGCGCTTCAAAAAACGTCTTTGCTGCAGGTCGGAATCAGCTGCCCGAAGACAATTCGGTCTCAACGACGACGCGCAAAGGGAGTAAAATCGCGCTTAACCGTAGTCCACACGTATTGAGCTGCTACATCTTCATAGTCGTGCCTGTAGACGTTGCCGGCGCTAGACATTTGCCGCCATGCGATCGACGGATGCCGCCCCCTTAACTCCTCTGGCAAGCGCCGCGAGGCCTCGGAAATAATTTCAAGGCAACGTGTGACGGCGTAAGCCGTACGGACGTCGGCCTGAAACGCCGCATACTCGAACCCGGCGACGAAATGCGTAGCGAGATCGATGTGGTGGAGGATATCGCGACGCGCGGTTTCAGACCTAGAAGGCGTAGACCGCATCGGCCGTCGCCGCGGGACGGACGTAAGGTTTGAGGCTGTCGCGGCTTACGACATCGACGGGGCCGTCGAACAGGCTGGCGATGAACTCCTTCAGGCCGACATAGTCATAGACCGAAATAGGGGCATCGGGATCGACTTCGATCATGATATCCGTGTCGCTGCCGGGACGATCGTCGCCCCGCGCACGTGAGCCGAACAAGGCAGCATGCATCACGCTGCGCGCGCGCAAAGCCCGTTCGTTCTCCCGAAGACGATCAAGAACTTCCTGTCTGCTCATGGTTCGCCACCTTAATACAAACTCGCTTACCGCAAGGAGCCATGTAAGTGCTCGCTGGCTGAGCCGATGTCGCACGACTGCGACAATGGCGCACGCGAATCCGCCCTGTCGCAACATCGACTGTCACAACGGTGTCAGAGAAATTCATCAGGGTCCCGGCCAAGGCATCCTGGAGAGGAGATTGCGATGGCTAAGACGCATAAGGATCATCACCATACCGCCGCCGAGCATCACGAGAACGCCGCCGAGCACCATCGCGAGGCCGCCAAGCACTACGAGGGCGGCGACCACGAAAAGGCCGCGCATCACGCCCATTTGGCGCATGGCCACGGCGTGCATGCCACGCACCATGCCCACGAGGCCGCGAAGCACCACGTGGAACATCACGATGATCACGACGAGTGACATGCGGTAGTCGGTAGCCGCTGTCGGCTTGATAAGGCTGTCACCGAATACGATCCCGCGACAGCGGGGACCCATCCGCGTCGTCATGGCTGGGCTTGTCCCGGCCACCTACATCTTGCTCGCTGCACTACCCAAAGAAAGACGTGGATGCCCGCGACAAGCGTCGGCAAGACGCGTCAGTGATACCGCGGCTTCCAATCAAGGGCTCGGCATCACCCCTCGCCCACCAGTTCGCGGCGACGCGCGTCCAGTTCGGCTGCGTAGCGCCGCAGCGCGTGGGCCTCGCTCAGCAGGCCAAGCACGCGGCGCACTGCGAGGGTATCGACGACCGCGAGCACTTCCGCCTCGGCGCGGTCGAACACCGCGACGGCATCTTGCAACGTCATGCTCGGCGTCAGCATGTCGCCGGCATTACGCAGGATCTGGAAAATGAAGCCGGTGTCGCGCAATTCGGCGGCGTGGGCTTCGGCGACCAGCACGAGGCCGGCATAGCGCCCCTCGGCGTCGGTCGCCACGACGCATGCCGGCGAGCCTGGCGGAAATGCCGCACGAAACGCCGCGATGGTGGTTTCCGCCGGGATGGTGCGCACGTCGTGCCGCATCATCCGCCCGACCGTGAGATCGCGGATCCAGCCGACGTCGGCGGCGCTGCGGATGGTTTCGCCGCGCAGGTGGAAACGCCAGGTCGCGAACGAATAGCCGAACAGCTCCCGCGTCACCTGCGCCGAGACGATGACGGCGATCATCACGGCGGCGGTCGAGCCAGAAATCGCCGGTGGTTTCGAGCGCAATAAAGATCATGGTCATGGGGCCGCCGATCACCGAGGCAGACAGCGCCCCCATGCCGATCACCGCATAGGCGTCGGGATCGAAATATGTGGCCGGCAGCGCCATGTTCACGACGGTCGCGAATGCCTGGCCTCCCAGTGCGCCGAGCAGGAGCGATGAAAAAAACAACCCGCCCCGGAAGCCGGCACCGAGCGAGATGATCGAGCCGACAGCCTTGAGCACCAGGATGGTGACGACAGCATGCAGCGGCAGGTCGAGCATGCCGGCTAAGTGCAACGCGCCGTGGCCGGACGACATCACCTGGGGCGTCACCAGCGCCAACAGACCGACGCCGAGGCCGCCGAGACCGGCCCGCAACGCTGCATGCTTGATGAAGCGCGCCATGACGAACTCGCAGAATGCGACACCGCGCATGACGGCGATGCCGAACAATGCGGCCGCGAGACCCAGCAAGGCGGCGACGACGAGATCCTGGTTGGTGATGGTCGCGGCGTGCGGCGCGACGATGCCGACGTGATCGACCAAAAGGTTGGCGGCGACCAGATAGCCGACCAGCGCCGCGACGGCGACCGGCGCGAGGCTCGCGACCGAATAGTTGCCGATCACGAGTTCGAAGGCATAGAACGCACCGGCGAGCGGCGCGCCGAACGCGCCTGCGATGCCGCCTGCCGCGCCGCAGCCGACCAAAATCCGCAGGTCGGCGCGGCGGAGCCGGAACGCGCGACCGATGCGCGACGCAATGCCGCTCGCAAGCTGGGTGTAGCCCGCCTCGAGCCCGACCGACGCCCCAACCCCGCTCGACCACACCGTCTGGGCCGCGACGATCAGGCTGCCGATCGACGACATGCGGCCGCCATGGAGCGCATTGGCCTCGATCGGATCGATCTCCCGGGCGGGGCGCCGCCTCGCCAGCACGGTGAAGGCGAACCCGAGTGCGACGCCGCCAAGCGTCGGCACCAGGAGCGCCCGTAGCGGATCAAGCGACGGCACCGCCGACAGGCGCTCACCGAAGCGCAGGCCGAACAACACGCTGTGGAGCAGGTCGACACCATAGCCCATCAACGCCGTCACCACGCCGGCGAGCGCGCCCACGACCGCGCCAAGGACGATGAGGCTCGACTCGCGGGCGCGAACGAAGGCGCGCAGCCGATTCGGTACCTCGAATTCGACCAGCGGATTTTTCACCGGACGGCCACCTCGCGCGCGATATTCTCGGCGGCGCGCAGCGCCGGCGACGCGAACCGCAAACTCCACGACAATTGGGCCGGAGCGGCGCACATGAACATGAAACTCTACGCTTGCGGCACATCGTCATCAACGCGCGGTCCCGCGGCAGGTCAAAGGCCGGCACAAAGGTCGAGACGCTTTCACAATGCCGGCGGGACGCGGTAACATAGATGTCAGGCTGCGCGGCTCCATCGGGGGCTTTCTGCCGTCGGCTGAACCCGAGGCACCAAAAGACACCGAGAGGCAACCATGAGAACATCGCGCCGCACCTTCATGCGGGCCGCCGGATGCACGATCGTCGCGCCCGCGATCGCCACGATCGGGAAACCCGTGCGGCCCGCGCACGCCGAGGAACCATCCTGGCAGCACGGCACCGCCATATTCGGCGAGCTCAAATATCCCGCCGGGTTCGCGCATTTCGATTACGTCAACCCGACGGCGCCCAAGGGCGGCACCGCGCGCCAGAGCGTCACCGGAACTTTCGACAATTTCAATCTGGTGATCGCGGGATTGAAAGGGCAGATCGCGAACGGCACCGAGCTCATGTACGAAACCCTGCAGACGGCGTCGTATGACGAGGAATCGGCCGAATATGGCCTGCTTGCCGAAGCCGTGACCTTCCCGGCGGATCGCTCCTCGGTATCGTATCGGCTGCGCCCCGAGGCGAAATGGCACGACGGCCGCCCGATCACGCCCGAGGACGTGATCTTTTCCTTCGATGCCTTCAAGATCAACAGCCCGCAATTTTCGACCTATTACCGCCGCGTCGCCAAGGCGAGCCGCACCGGCGAGCGCGAGGTCACCTTCATGTTCGATCACGGCGGCATCCGCGAGTTGCCGCATATCGTCGGCGAACTCACGGTGCTGCCGAAGCACTGGTTCGACGCAACCGACAAGTCCGGGCGCCGGCGGGACGTGACCGGGACCACCCTCGAAGTGCCGGTCGGTTCGGGACCCTATCGGGTCAAGTCGTTCGTCCCCGGCCACACCATCATCTACGAACGGGTCGCGGACTATTGGGGCAAGGATCTCAATGTCCGGGTCGGACGCGACAATTTCGACCTGCTGCGGTTCGACTATTACCGTGACACCACGGTCGAGTTCGAGGCATTCAAGGCCGATCAGTTCGACATGCAATTCGAGAACACCGCGAAAGTCTGGGCAACCGGCTACGATTTCCCCGCTGTGCAGGACAAGCGCGTACTCAAGGAGGAATTCCCGATCCGCAATGTCGGGATGATGCAGGCCTTCACCTTCAACACACGGCGCCGCAAGTTCCGTGACCCGCGGGTGCGTCAGGCGTTCAACTTCGCGCTCGATTTTGAGAGCATCAACAGCCAATTGTTCTACGGACAATATACCCGCATCGCCAGCTGGTTCGAGGGCACCGAGCTCGCCTCATCGGGGCTGCCGCAAGGTCTCGAGCTTGAGATTCTCGAATCGGTGAGGCGCGAGGTGCCGCCGGAGGTGTTCACGACGGCCTATGCCAACCCGGTCGGCGGCACGCCGGACTTGGTGCGCAACAACCTGCGCGAGGCGACGCGGCTTCTCGATGCCGCCGGCTACGCGGTGCGCAATCTCAAGCTCATCGAAACCAAGACCGGTCAGCAGCTGACGGCCGAATTCCTGTTGCCCGATCCGAGCTTCGAGCGATTTGTCCTGTTCTACGCGGAGCAACTCAAGCGCCTCGGCATCGGCGTCACGGTGCGTTCCGTCGACGATATCCAATACGAAAACCGACTGCGGCAGTGGGATTTCGACATCGTGATCGAGTCGTGGCCGCAATCGCTGACGCCCGGCAGCGAGCTGAACGACTATTGGGGCACCAAGGCCGCCGATACGACCGGATCGCGCAACCTCGTCGGCATCAAGAACAGCGCGGTCGACACCCTGATCACGCGCGTCATCGCGGCCCAGACCCGCGAGGAACTTACCGCCGCCGTGCACGCGCTCGACCGCGTGCTGCTGTGGCACTTCTACGTCGTCCCGCAGTGGACCATCGACAAAGTCCGCACCGCCCGTTGGGACCGCTTCGCCAAACCCGACAAGATGCCGGAATTCGGACAGTCGGCGTTCCCGGCCCTCTGGTGGTGGGACGCGACGCGCGCCGGCAAGACCGCGGGGTGACGTCGGCGGAACACCGAACGTACCGAAGCTCGTAGCAATTCGTAGGGTAGGCAAAGCGAAGCGTGCCCACCCTCTAAAGCCAAGCAGCGTGGGCACGCTTCGCTTTGCCTACCCTACGGCTGATTCCCCTGCTCAGCGCGCGATCGCCTGTCGGGCGTTCGGCGGGAAGGCCGGATTGGTCTCCGTGCCGCGCAGGAGCGCGAGTGCCGACTGCAGCGCCTTGTCGTCCTTCGCGTCCGGCGGAATGTAGGCCTGCGAGCCCTTGCGCTCGTCGGCTTCCGCCTTGAGATGGCCGCGAAGGCCGGCCTCGCTGGCGGTCCGGGCGGCGGCTGCGGCGGTGGCGTCGTCCGTCTTCGGCAGATCCTGAAGAACCTCGATGTCGGGGGTGATGCCCTTGGCCTGGATCGAGCGGCCCGACGGGGTGAAGTACCGCGCCGTCGTGAGGCGCAGCGCGCCATTTCCCTGGCCGAGCGGAATGATGGTCTGCACCGAGGCCTTGCCGAAGGATTGCGACCCCACCACGGTGGCGCGCTTTTGATCCTGAAGCGCGCCGGCGACGATCTCGGAGGCCGACGCCGACCCGCCGTTGATCAGCACGATCATCGGCTTGCCGTCGATGAGATCGCCGGCGGTGGCGTCCCAGCGCTGCGTTTCATCGGAATTGCGACCCCGCGTCGATACGATTTCGCCGCGCGTCAGGAAGGCGTCGGAGATCGAGACCGCCTGGTCCAGCAACCCGCCCGGGTTGTTGCGCAGGTCGAGGATATAGCCCTTGATCCGGTCTGGCGGAATCTGCGCCGACAGCGCCTTGATGCCGGATCGGAGCTGGTCGGTGGCGAGGCCATTGAACTGGGTGATGCGGAGATATCCGACGTCGCCGCCTTCGTCCCGATAGCGCACTGTCGGAACCTTGATGATCTGCCGCGTCAGCGACACCTCGATCGGCTTGTCCTTACGGGTGATCTCGAGCTTGATCGTGGTTCCCACCGGGCCGCGCAGCTTCTCGATCACCTGAGTGAGGGTAAGGCCCTTGATCGACTCGCCGTCGACCAGCGAAATCACGTCGCCCGTCATGATCCCGGCATTGGCGGCCGGGGTATCGTCGATCGGAGCGATCACCTTGACGAGCGCGTTCTCCATGGTGACCTGCATGCCCAGTCCGCCGAATTCGCCGCGGGTATCGGTCTGCATGTCGCGGAAGCTCTTGGCATCCATGTAGCTCGAATGCGGATCGAGACCGGCGAGCATGCCGTTGAGGGCCGACGCGACCATCTTCTCGTCGTCCGGCTTGTCCACGTATTTGGCGCGGACGATGTCGTAAACCTTGCCGAACAAATCGAGCTGCCGATAGATTCCGGAGGTCTGCTGCGCGTTCGCGCTCGATCCGGCCGGCACAAATCCCGACGCGACCGCGAGTGCGCTCAGGGCGACGCCCGTTGCGGTTCCAAGCATGAACCGGGAAATCCTCGGCATGGCAGTTGTTCCTGGTTGGCGGCGCACCATCGCGCCTACACATCGTCGGCACTGCGCCGACACGCGCTCCGTCATTTATTCTGGCGATCCGGCCGACCGATTGAACTCCGACGGCGCCGAAATTGCGCTTCACGTTATCGTGTAAGTGCCACAGACTACATTAAAAAAAGGACATCGGGCGGGCTACGGCGGCTTCGCGGCAAGCTGGCCGTGGCGCATTGTCGGGGCAGATTGCGTCGCCGCCAGCGATGGCCTTAGCTTGCCGCCAGGCGAGTTGACCTGCCGCACTCTTGGCCGCAGGCGCGATCGGGCGAGGCGGCACGGTCATGGCGGAAAATCAAGACACGCCCGGGCACCCGGGCGGCCACTTGGGCACGCGCCCTGCGTGGCCGGCGTTCCGCTCGTTCATGTTCCGCTCATTCGTGTTCCGCTCATTCTTGGGCTGGCGCGCCGGCTTCCTGGCGAGCGACCTTGCGGCCGGACTTACGCTCGCCGCCATTGCGATCCCGGAGCAGATGGCAACAGCGCGATTGGGCGGGTTTGCGCCGCAGTTCGGGTTTTATGCCTTCGTGGCGGGCTCGCTCGCTTTCGCGGTGTTCGGTGCCAGCCGCTTCCTGTCGAGTGGTGCCGACTCGACCATCACGCCGATCTTCGCCGGCGGCCTCGCCCTGATGGCGGCGAGCGGCTCCGCCGACTATCTGGCGCTTGCGGCAGCACTTGCCGTCATGGTCGGGATCCTGCTCGTGGTCGGCGGCCTGTTCCGCGTCGGCTGGATCGCCGATCTGCTGTCGCTGCCGGTCACCACCGGTTTCCTGGCCGGCATAGCAGTTCACATCCTGATGTCGCAATTGCCGGCCGTGCTCGGCGTGCCGGCGCCCACCGGCACGATGCTGGAAAATTTCGCGATCCTGGCCGGTCGGATCGGCGACGCGAACCCGTTCACCATCATCATCGGGGTCGGCGTGCTGGCCGCCATCGTGGTCGGAGAGCGCATCGACCACCGCATTCCGGGCGCGTTGATCGGGCTCGTCGCCGCGACCGCCGCGGTGGCGCTGGCCGGTCTCGAAAGCCGCGGCGTCGCCGTGCTCGGCGACGTATCGGGCGCGCTGCCGATGCCCGCCATCCCGCATGTCGCGATCGCGCGGCTCATGAACCTCGTGCCGCTCAGCCTCCTCATCGCGATCGTGGTGATGGTGCAGACCGCCGCCACCACACGCTCCTTCCCGTCGGATCCCGACGAGGCGCCCGACGTCGATCGCGACTACATCGGCGTCGGCGCCGGCAGCATCCTGTCCGGCCTGTTCGGTTCGTTTCCGGTGGATGCCAGCCCGCCGCGCACCGGCATCGTGGTGGAGACCGGCGGACAATCCCAGTTCGCGGGCCTGGTGGCCGCGGCCATCATCGTCGCGCTGGCGGTCGCCGGCGCGACACTGCTGCGCCACGTCCCCGATGCGGCGCTCGGCGGCGTGCTGTTCTTCGTCGCCTTCCGGATCATCCGGTTGCGCCAGATCGTCGCCGTCTGGCGGCAGTCGTTCGGCGAATTTCTCCTGATCGTCGGCACGGCCGCGGCCATCGTGGCGCTGCCGATTGACCAGGGCGTCGGCGTCGGCATCGCGCTGTCGCTGCTGCACGGCATCTGGAGCACGACGCGGGCCCGCGTCATCATGTACGAACGCCTGCCCGGAACGACGATCTGGTGGCCGCAAAACCCGCGACTCGCGGGCGAACGGGTCCCCGACATCATCGTGGTGGGATTCCCGGCACCGCTGTCGTTCCTCAATGCCTATGATTTTCGCAGCGGCATGCGCGACGCCATGCAGTCGTCAGTTCAAGATGTACGGCTCGTCGTGCTGGAGGCAACCGGCATCGTGGAGATCGACTTCACCGCGGCGCAAGCGCTGCGCGACGTCATCCGCGAATGTCAGGACGCCGGCACCGCGTTCGCGATCGCGCGGCTCGAATCGCCACGCGCCCAGGAGGCGATGACGCGGTTTCGCATCGATGAACTGTTGGGATCCGACCGCATTTTCCGCAGCGTCGACGAAGCCATCCGCGCGTTCGAAGGCAAGAAGGCCGCGGCGCAGGCGGAGCCGCAGCTTGGATGAGCTTGGCCGCGCTGGTCGCGGCCAAGTCGGCGCCGCTACATGATCCGCGACACCGCGAGCAACCCCTGACGCTCGGCGTTGGCGGCCGTGATCGCCTGCTCGGAGCCGAGCACGACGACGCGGCCTTTGGCCGCCACCTGCGCGGCGGCGTCGGCGAAGTTCTTGAAGTCCGCCGCGGTGGTGGCGAGGATTTCCTCGCGCATCTGCTGGCGCGCCTCGTCGGTGTCGCCGATCAGGTAGCGTTGCATCGAACCAAAACCCTTGGCGTCGGGCAGCCGGTAGGTATCGATGTCGCCGATGGTGCCGACGATATTGCGCGTCAATTCGGCGTCATCGATAGCGGCGCCTTTGAGGAAGTCGGCGGTCTGGTCGTAGATGTCGAGCGTGGCCGTGAGGTTGGGGTCGCGGTAGGACACGTAATCGAACACGCCGCTGTAGCGGTCGAACATGCACATGCCGCCATAGGCGCCGCCCTGCACGCGGACCTTTTCCCACAGCCAGCTCGTGCGCAGGTAACGCTGGACCACGATATTGGAGCCGCCCGGCTTGAAGCCCAAGGCGTAGAGGTCGGCGCCCTTGCCGACGAAATTGATGGTGGCGGGCACCACCAGGCCTTCGCCGTGCGGAGCGTCGGCGATCTGCCACGGCGAAGGCGACGCCGCCGTGAGCGGCAGGGTTGCGAGGAAGTCGGCAAGCTGCGGCTGCAGCCGGCTCCAATGGGCCTGCTCGGCGGTGACGTTCGCCACCATGGCGGCGCGGTCGAGCAGCGTCTTGCGGATGCGTTCCAATGAGGCGACGACGCCGTCCCAGTCGGTCGCAACCTGGTCGGCCAGCTTGCGCAGGAACAGCAGATAGCTGATGCCGCCCATCTGCTCGTCGGCCCAGCCGAACTCGTTGAAACCGGCGCGCAGGCGGCGGTCCACATAGCTTGAACCGCCCGGCACCAGGCGCGACTCGAGTGACGCCTTCTCCTCCAGCACGAGTTGCTGGAACCGCTCGCGGTTGTCGAGCCGGGCCGCGGTCAGGATGTCGCGCAGTATCGCCAGCAGTTCGCCGGTCTGGTCGGGCAGCGCCTTGGTGCGCAGATTGAACCACGCCGTCGCTCCCTTGCCGCTAGCGACCGTGGAGGTCCAGCGCTGCGGCGAGATCCCGCCCGTCGCGCTGCCGATCCGCTGCGACAGCCGCACGAAGTCCTCATTGCCGACGCCGGTTTCGAGCAGCGCACGGCCGAACAGGTTGACGTAGGGCAACAAGCCGGCCGGCAACGTATGCAGGTCGAAGGCAAGGTCAAGGTAGACGACACCGTTGGTGAACAGGTCGTGGTAGAGCACCTTGGTGTCGCGCAGCTTCGTCACCTCGATCGGAACAAGCTTGTTCCGGCGCGGCATGTCGGCAAGCTTGAGGGTCGGGATGGTGGCGAGCGCAGCGGGGGAGTCCGGCGTCTCCTGGATGTGCTTGAGCTCGGTGGTTTCCTTGATCACCTCTTCGAGGTCGGCCGGCGTCATGGCGGCGCGCGCGCGGGTCAGGCGCGCCTCCTCCTCCTTAGCCTCGCGTTCGGCCTGCTCACGGTCCGGCCGCAACAGCAGGATGGTGCGATGGGAATTGCTGAGCAGATAGCGGTCGAGCAGGCGCTCGAAATAGCGGTCACCGGCGGCGACCCGCGCCTTGACCCCGGCGAGCGGCGCTTCGAAGGCGAGCGGCGACAGCGGATCGCGGCCGCGCATCCAGCTTCGCAGTGACCGCAGCATGAAGACGATGCCGCGCGGGAAGGAGCCGGTGTTGTTTTCGCGCAGATGGAACTCGACGGTGTTGAGCGCAGCCTCGACGGTAAGCGGATCGATGCCTCCGCTGGCGAGCTTGCCGATGGTGTCGACGATCAAGAGCTCGATCTTATCGGCGTCGGCGGGATCGATGCCCTTGAGGCCGACCGAGAACATCGGCTGGCGCAGCCCATCGTCCAGGCCGCCGCCGGTCAACGCCTCGCCGAGCCCGGAATCGATCAGCGCCTTGTAGAGCGGAGCGGCGGGCGTGCCGAGCAGAATGTATTCCAAGATGTCGAAGCCGAGACCGGTTTCGACGTCGACGATTTCGTCGAGCATCCAGTTGACCGATATCATCGCCTCGCGGGCAGCCGGCTGGGGCGCCTGTTGGGCAACTTCATCGCCGACGGCGGGAGCCTCGGCCTCGGCGGGGCCGGCCGCGTAGGTCTTGGTCAGCCGCTTGGGCGCGGCAAAGCGGGGCTGCAACGGCACGCCGAAATCGACGTTGATGCGCTCGAACTCGTCGAGGCAGGCGTCGAGCAGCCGCAGACGCTCCTCGGGATCGTCGTCGCCGTAGAAGAACAGCTTCGCGTTGGACGGATGGTAATGCCGCTGGTGGAACGCCTTGAGTTCTTCATAGGTCAAGTCCGGGATGTGCTTGGGATCGCCGCCCGAATCGAGGCCATAGGTGATGTCGGGGTAAAGCGACTGTTGCGACAGTTCCCGCAGCATGCTGTCGGGCGAGGAATAATTGCCCTTCATCTCGTTGAACACGACACCCTTGTAGGCAAGCGGCGCGTCCGGCTTGTCGAGTTCGTAATGCCAGCCCTCCTGCTGGAAGATGTGCGGCGTTAGGCGCGGAAAAAACACCGCGTCGAGATAGACGTCGATCAGATTATAGAAATCCTGGACGTTCTGGCTCGCCACCGGGTAGCAGGTCTTGTCGGGAAACGTCATCGCGTTGAGAAAGGTGTTGACCGAACTCTTCATCAACTCGACGAACGGCTCCTTGATCGGATACTTGCGCGATCCGCACAGCACCGAGTGTTCCAGGATGTGGGCGACGCCGGTCGAGTTGGCGGGCGGCGTGCTGAACGACACGCCGAACACCTTGTTTTCGTCGCTGTTAAGAAGCGAGAGCAGTTCGGCGCCGGTCTTGACGTGACGATAATGGCGCGCCGTGGAGTTGATCTCAGGCAATTTCTGTTCGTGCAGCAGCTCAAATCCGTGGGTCGCGCTCATCAATGCCTCTCCGGTCAAGTTTCTGTGTGTGGCATTCGGAAGATAATGACTTGGCGGCATTTTGAAACCCCCGGCGCGGGCAACTTCCGCGGCTGTGATTGCGTAGTCCGACGCCGGTCAGGCGCGGATTGGCGGTATCAGGCCGGCCGGGACGGCGCGACAAGATCGGCCATCAATTCTCCGAAGAGATCGGGGTTGCCACTAAAAAAGGCTGCGTCGAGATCGCAGGTCGCGCAGATGTCCGCGCAACGGTGACGCCAGTCCGCGTCGTCGATGAGGCGACAAGCCGCGGCAACATAACGATCGATGCTGTCGGCGACGAGGTCGGGCGGCAAGCCGATCCGGTCAAACATGGCGGCGTCGATGTGCGCGTGGACTTCGATACCGTCCAGGCAGACACCGGGCAGCGCGAGGCTCACCGTATCAATGATGCCGTTCGTATTGCCGTAGGGAAATGGGCTGAGAAACAGGTCGCACGCGCCAAGCTGTTTTGTATAGGCGTCGTATGGCAGTTCAGGATGCACGACCGCGCGCGGGATGCTCCGGCGGACCACCCGCGCAAGCTCCAGGTGCGCAAGACCGACGGCCGCGAGCGGAAAGAAATGAAATTCGGTCGGTGTGCGCGCGTCCCTCGCGATGCGGGCAAGCGCGTCGAGGTATCTCGGATTAAGTTTCATGATCGACGCCGGAACCGCAACGCGCACAGGCGATCCATCCTCGCGGCGCGCGTCGCGCCGCGTCACTCTGGGCCCAAGCGGCACGAAGGGCATCGCCTCCTTCGGGCACATCACCAGTTTTTCGGAAAAGCAATCCGGCGAGCCGACAAAATCCTCCGGCAGGATCATGTAGTCGATCGCCGGAACTCATGGTGGTGGCGGCATGCCCGAATGACGCGCATTGCACCGGCGCAAGGCGCAAAGAGGCAAGCGCAATCGTTTCCGCACGCATCCCGACGCTGAGATGGAAGACGACCGACGGCGCGCGTGCCACGATTGCGGCCGCGAGCAAAGGCAGTGCCGTGGCGAAGTCGGTCACCGGCAGCGCCAATTGTTCATCGAAACACGAGGCTGTGGCGGCGTCCATCTGCGCGCTGGGCAGCAGCCCGATCACCCGGAAATGCTTGCGCAGCGAACGTACCGCCTGGGAATGGGTGCGATAGAGCGAATGTCGTGCGGAGAAGTGTTCCGCGACCACCACGATGGTCGGCCGTTCGCCCGCGCGCACCATCGCCCGCGATACCTCCCGGCATCCCATCTCGATGCACTTGCGATGCATCTGGCGCATGATGGCGGCCTTGATCAGGTGCTTGTGTGGCGAGAAGGCGTAGCTGCAATGCATGTAGGCTTCGACAGCCTTCGACAGCGAAATGGTGCCGAGCTTGACCTCGTCGAGCCGCCCCGGCAGCCATTCGAGCAGTCGTTCGCGCAGCGCCGCCGCACGCGGCCGGAACACCGTACGCGAACCGAGGAAGTGCAGGAATGTAATTGCGGCCGCCGCCATGTTGGCTTGCCACCACTGGTCGAGGTCGAGATCAAAGCGGGTATTCGTCGACAGCACCGGCAGGATGCGGATGATCGTCTCGGCGGAAAGATTCCAGGTGTCGCTGCCGGCGACGCTTCCCACAAGGGGGAGCAGATGGTCGGAGCTCGAGAATCCGCTGATCGAGAAAATGAGATCGATCCAGCGGTGCTGCAAAAGAAAGGCCTCGAATCCCTGGTCGGAAAACCGGAAGCCGGCATTGGTGACGATCAGGCTCAGTGCCGCCGCGAAGCGCGTGCAGAACATGACGGCGCGCTGTTCGTCATCGGCCGCGCCATCGGGGCCGCCGAAATCGATGTGCCGGATCTGTCCATACGCGGCGTCGATCGATTGGAGGATTTGCAGCGCCATGAGCGCGGCCTGGTCATGGGCTCCCTCCACCGCGAGGCGTTCGAATGCGGCGAGCGAGCAATTGGGCGAATTCGCAGCCGCGTCCATCTGGCGTCTATCAGTCGATCATCAACCAATGAGATCATCTTATGTGATCCAAGGTTATGTTTGGGCGGTCAAGGCTTCTGTGTCGGGAGCGTCTCCCGCCGCCCCGTGATAAATCTGCCACACCAGACACGAATATCGTGGGTAAACCGCATTGCGGCGGTGCGTACGCCGGCCTCCGTTGCTAAAATGTCGTGCGCCAGCTTCCGACGGAAATCGGGTCGAGCCGCTGTTAGATCAAGCTTGGGATTTGGGGCTCGATGCAAGTCGGTGAGTGTGGCTCCAAAGCGGGATTGGTGCGGATTATCGGGCGGCATCGAGCAACGCTGCTGGCCTGCACTGCGCTTGCGGGCGGCATCGCGGCAGGGCTTGCGCCAAGCGCCGTGTTCGCGCAATGCGCCGTTGCGGCCAATCCTAACACCGTCACGTGCGCCACCAACACGACGACCACCGACGCCACAAACACAAACGCTGGTACCGCGAACTCGTCTGACCGTCAGCAGTTGTTCAACACCGGCGGCAACGTAACCGCCACGATCGGTTCCGGCGTCACCATCTCGGGCGACGGTCTCGCGATCACAAACGCCCAGGCTTCGCCCAATGGCGACGTGACGGTCGTCAATAGCGGCAGCGTCACCGTCAGCACGGGCGCGGCTCCGGCCCAGGGCGGCACCAGCGTCCTCAACGTCACGACGACCGGCAATATCACGTACTCGGGCGTGGGCTCCGTCAACGACGCCGGCGTTGGATTGACCGCCGCGACATTTTCCTCGACCGGCACCGGCAACATCGCGATCGGCGGCAACGGCAATGCCTCGGCGGTGCTGGGGACCATCTCGGGCGCGACCGGCCTCAACGTCGGCACGAATCAGGGCAGCGTCGTAGTCTCCGGCGCCGGTAACATCACCGGCTCCGCGGGTACTGGCATCAATGCCAGCGTCACCACCGGCGGCAATGTGACGATCGGCGGAACCACAGCGGCGACGACGATCGGCAACGTGTCCGGCACGACGACCGGCATCAACGTCACCGGCGCCGACACGAGCACGATTCGGGGTATCGCCAGTGTCACCGGCGGCAACGGGACGGGGCACTTCGGGATCGACATCGCCAACTCCCTCACCAACGTAACGATCGGAGCCAACGGAAGCTCCGCGGCCGGCTTGATCGGCAGCGTCTCGGGCGGCACCGGCATCAATATCGGCATAGGGGCCGGCGGGAACCTCACCGTGTCTGGAGTTGGCAACGTGACCGGCACGTCCGGTGCCGGCATGGTGCTGACGAATACCGGCGGCGGCGCCGTAATCGTCGGCGGGACCGGCAACTATACCGGGGTCGGCGTCGTGAAGGGCGCGACCGACGGCCTCGATCTGTCGATCTCCTCGGGCCCCATCACGGTCAGCAACGTCACAAGCGTTACCGGCACCGCGGGCACCGGCATCAATGCCAGCATCACCACCGGCGGCAATGTGACGATCGGCGGAACCACAGCGGCAACGGCGATCGGCAACGTGTCCGGCACGACGACCGGCATCAACGTCACCGGCGCCGACACGAGCACGATTCAGGGTATCGCCAGTGTCACCGGCGGCAACGGGACCGGGCACTTCGGCATCGACATCGCCAACTCCTTCACCAACGTAACGATCGGAGCCAACGGAAGCTCCGCGGCCGGCTTGATCGGCAGCGTCTCGGGCGGCACCGGCATCAATATCGGCATAGGGGCCGGCGGGGACCTCACCGTGTCTGGAGTTGGCAACGTGACCGGCACGTCCGGTGCCGGCATGGTGCTGACGAACACCGGCGGCGGCGCCGTAATCGTCGGCGGGACCGGCAACTATACCGGGGTCGGCGTCGTGAAGGGCGCGACCGACGGCCTCGATCTGTCGATTTCCTCGGGCACCATCACGGTCAGCAACGTCACAAGCGTCACCGGCACCGCGGGCACCGGCATCAATACCAACGTCACCATCAGCGGCGCCGTGATGATCGGCGGCATCGGCAATGTCACCGGTGGCGGGGGGGCCGGCATCAATGTCAGCCTCACCACCGGCGGCAATGTAACGATCGGCGGCAACACCACCGCCACGGCCATTGGCAATGTCTCGGGCACAACCACCGGCATCAGCATCACCGGCGCCGACACGAGCACGATTCAGGGTATCGCCAGTGTCACCGGCGGCAACGGGACCGGGCACTTCGGCATCGACATCGCCAACTCCTTGACCAACGTAACGATCGGAGCCAACGGAAGCTCCGCGACCGGCTTGATCGGCAGCGTCTCGGGCGGCACCGGCATCAATATCGGCATAGGGGCCGGCGGGGACCTCACCGTGTCTGGAGTCGGCAACGTGACCGGCACGTCCGGTGCCGGCATGGTGCTGACAAACACCGGCGGCGGCGCCGTAATCGTCGGCGGGACCGGCAACTATACCGGGGTCGGTGTCGTGAAGGGCGCGACCGACGGCCTCGACCTGTCGATCTCCTCGGGCACCATCACGGTCAGCAACGTTACGAGCGTCACCGGCACCGTGGGCACCGGCATCAATGCCAACGTCACCACCAGCGGCGACGTGACGATCGACGGCATCGGTAATGTCACCGGTGGCGCCGGCGCCGGCATCATCGCGGCGGCTGCCACCGGCAATGTGACGATCGGCGGCAACACCACCGCCACGGCCATCGGCAACGTGTCGGGCACGACGTCCGGCATCGTTGCGACTGGCGGAAGCTCGGTCGTGATTCAGGGTATCGCGAGCGTCAGCGGCGGTAATGCGACGAACCAATACGGCATCAATGCGCAGGCGACGGGCGGCAGCATCGTCATTGGTGCCAATGGAGGAGCGGCCGCCGGACTGATCGGGAATGTTTCGGGCGGCGTCGGGATCAGCGCGGGCCTGTCCGGCGGGAACATCACGGTTGCCGGTGTCGGCAATGTCACCGGCACATTCGGAGCCGGTATCTCGCTCGGCACTGCGGGCGGGACGCTGACGATCGGCGGGACCGCCGCAAATACCGCGGTCGGTAATGTGAAAGGTGCGACCGACGGCATCGATGTGAATTTCTTCGACGGTGCGGCCTCGATTGGCGGCGTCGGCAATGTCACCGGCACGGCCGGCACCGGCATCAATGTCACCGCGAGCGGCGGCAATATCACCATAGCGGGCATCGGCAACGTGACCGGCGGCGCCGGAGCCGGCATCGTCGCGAATGGCGGCGCCGGCAACGTGACGGTCGGGGGAACGACCGCCGCCACGGCGATCGGCAACGTGTCGGGCACGACGACCGGCATCGACGCCTCCGGCGGAGGCTCGGTCGTCGTCCAAGGGATCGCGAGCGTCACCGGCGGTAATGCTACCGGCCAATATGGCATCAATGCGCAGGCGAGCGGCGGCAGCATCGTCATTGGTGCCAATGGAGGAGCGGCCGCCGGACTGATCGGCAATGTGTCAGGCGGCGTCGGCATCAGCGCGAGCCTGACCGGCGGGAACATTACGGTGGCCGGTATCGGCAACGTCACCGGCACGTTCGGGACCGGTATCTCGCTTAGCACCGTGGGCGGGATACTGACGATCGGCGGTAGCACAGCGAATACCGCGGTCGGTAACGTGAAGGGCGCAACCGACGGCATCGATGTGAACTTCTTCGACGGCACGGCCTCTATTGGCGGCGTCGGCAATGTCACGGGCACGGCTGGCACGGGCATCAATGTCACCGCCGCCGGCGCCAACATCACCGTGGCAGGCGTCGGCAATGTGACCGGCGGCGCCGGCGCCGGCATCATCGCGAATGGCGGGGCCGGCAACGTGACGGTCGGGGGGACGACCGCCACCACGATGATCGGCAATGTGTCGGGCACGACGACCGGCATCAATGCGTCGACCAGCGGCACCGGCACCGTGGCGGTCACGGTCGTCAACAATGTCACCGGCACGTCCGCGAGTGGCATCGCGACCACCGCCGGGACCGGACTGACCACCGTAACGGTTGACAGCGGCACCACCCGGGGAGGCGCCAACGCCATCATGGCGACTTCGTCCGGCCAGATACAAATCACCAGCAACGCGACGCTGGAGAATTTGAGCGGACTGGCGAGCAGCCAGGCGGTCTCCACCAGTTCCAGCGGCAATGTGAGCATCACCAATATGGCGACCATGACCGGCACCGTCGCAATGGCGGGCAGCGGTGCTCAGTCGATCACCAACACCGGCACCTGGAACACGCTCGGCATCAACACGTTCACGACCGGCATCAGCACCATCGACAATGAGGGGACGATCGCGATCGCGAATTCCGCGACGTTCTCGAACCTTGCGCTGCTGACCAGCAGCAGCACCATCAAGCTGATGAGCGCCACCGGCACGCTGACGACGCCCGGTAATGTGACGTTCTCGCCCGGCTCCGTCTTCGCGGTGCAAGTGGCGCCGGCAACTTCATCGAAGCTCGTCGCTGGCGGTGTCGCGACACTCGGCGGCATGGTGTCGGCGAATTTTGCACCCGGTACTTACTCGCTCGGGTCGTACGTCATCATTGACGCCGCCTCCCACGTCGGCACGTTCAGTGCTCTTGCAACCCCCGGCCTGAGCAGGACCCTGAGGGCGAGCCTCGACTACGGCTCCACGGATACGGTATCGATCGACCTCTCGTCGGCGCTGATATCGACGGCCGGATTGAACCGCAACCAGACCAACGTTGCCAACACGCTGAACACCTACTTCAACGGCTCCGGCAACCTGCCGCCTGGATTCCTGAACGTGTTCTCGCAGACCGGCGCCGGCCTTGGCTTCGCGCTGACCCAGCTTTCGGGCGAAGCCGCGACTGGCGCTCAGCAGACCGCCCTCGACCTCACCAACGATTTCCTCAACCTCATGTTCAATCCGTTCGTCGGCAATCGCGGCGCCGGCGGCGGCTTCGGCCCGATGAGCTACGCGCCGGCGCCGAGCCTCGCCTATGGGTCCGACGACGACGACACCGACAACGTGCTTGCCTACGCAAAGAAGAAGGCGCGCCCGAAGTCGGACCAGCCGCTCGCCTCGTTCGGGTCGCCGCCGTTATCGCCGTTGCAGCCGCGCTGGTCCGTTTGGGGCTCGGCTTATGGCGGCCAAGCGACCGTGGGCGGCGACGGGACGGTCGGAAGCGCGACAACGACCACGCAGGTCGCCGGCTACGCGGTGGGTCTCGACTATCGGATCGATCCGGACACGATCCTGGGGATCGCGCTTGCCGGCGGTGCCGGCAACTGGAGCCTTGCCGGCGGACTTGGAGGGGGCCAGTCGAACGTATTCCAGATCGGTGCTTTCGCTTCGCAAAGGTTCGGCAACCTTTATGGGTCGGCCGGCTTCGCCTATGGGGCACATTGGATGTCGACAAGCCGTACCGTATCGGTCGCCGGCATCGACACGCTCGACGCCCAGTTCTTCGCCTCGACCCTCTCGAGCCGGCTTGAAGGCGGATACCGCGTCGAGGCGGCCGACTACGCGGTGACTCCCTATGTGGCGGGTCAGGTTACGATCTTCTCGACCCCAACCTACTCCGAGCAGGCCGCCGGTGGCCTCCCGACATTCGCTCTCACCTACACCGACCATACCGTGCCGACGGCGCGCACCGAACTCGGCAGTTGGGCCGATCGGCGCATCCAATTCGCCAACGGCAACGCGCTGGTACTGCGCGCACGGCTCGCCTGGGCGCATGATTTCAACACCGACAGCAGCGCGAATGCGGCATTCCAGGCCCTGCCGGGGACGTTCTTCACGGTCGGCGGCGCGGTGCCGGTCGCGGAATTCGGCGTTGGTATCGCTTGCGGCGGAGTATTTCTTCGCCAACGGCTGGCGCGTCGGCGGCCGTTTCGACGGTGAGCTTTCGCCCAATAAAACGAGCTACGCCGGCACCGCGACGCTGCGAAAGGTCTGGTAGCGCCGGCTTTCCCACAATATCGGCGAGCGAGTACAAACGCGCCCGAACCATTCAGATCAAGCCATTCGCATAGTTGACCGGCGCGGCTTGGAGCGCGAACATGCCCAGTATGGGTACTGGAGGACGGCGATGGCGGCATTCCCTTCGAACGCAATGACCAGAAAGCATGTGCTCGCGGGTGCCGCCTTGGCGAGCCTCCTATGCGGTGCCGCAACACCGACACAGGTCCTCGCCGCGGAGCAGGAAGCAATTCCAAATTTTGCGCCTAACCCTGATGTCGGGTGGGTCGCCGCCGGCAAGGGCTTTGGCGTGGACTTTGTCCAGCCTCCCAGCGGCGCCGGCCCGGTCACGAATAATCCGGCCTATCCCTACCTTACCAATGCCGACGCCACCCGGCTCGGTCGGCAACCGACCTACCGCGTCGCGGACCTCAGCAATCCGATTTTGAAGCCGTGGGTGGTGGAACAAATGCGGAAAGCCAACGAGGAGGTGATCGCCGGCAAAATCCCGTTTACCGCGGACTCACGTTGCTACCCATCCGGCGTTCCAAGCTTCCTGCTCTTTCCGGCCAATCCGGTGCGATTTATCCAGACACCGGACCAGGTCATCATGATCTGGCAGCAGGACGCACAGGTGCGGCACGTTCATCTCAATCAGCCGCATACGGCCGATCCGAAGTTATCCTGGTACGGCGAATCCGTCGGCCATTATGAGGGCGGCGACACGCTCGTCGTCGATACCGTCGCGCAAAATGACAAGACCTTCGTCGACAATTATCGAACGCCGCACACGCCGCAAATGCACGTGATCGAGCGATTTAAACTGATCGACGGCGGCCGAACCATAGAGATAAACGTGCACGTCGAGGATCCCGGTGCGTTCAACATGCCTTGGAATGCCATTCAACGATACCGCCGTACCGATGGCGGCCCGCTGGTCGAAATGGTTTGCGCCGAGAATAATTCCGGCTATTTCGACTACGACGTCGTCCCGCTCCCGCAAGCCGACAAGCCGGATTTTTGATTAGCAGTTCACATAAGCAATCGTAGATACCATGGGGCGATGGGCGTGCATCCGGTAGGTTTGGGTTTCCGGACTCGAACCATCGGAGACATCAGATGCAAGCATCCAATGTAAGCACGCCCATCGCGAACAATATTGGCACGATTTTCGTTACGATTGAACTGAGCCAAAAGAGCTGGTTGGTGACAATGCACAGTCCGGAGCGGGATCGGATGTCGCGCCATAAGGTGGAGGGCGGCGATCATGCCGGCCTGCTGGCACTGATTGATCGGATTCGCGAGCGGTCGGCGCGGGCGCTGGGAGCGGTGCCAGCTGTGGTGAGTTGCTACGAGGCGGGCTACGACGGATTTTGGCTGCATCGGCTTTTGATGGCGGCGGGGATTACGAACCATGTGTTCGATCCTGCAAGCATTGCGGTGGATCAGCGCGCCCGGCGGGCGAAGACCGACCGGATTGACGGCGAACAGATGCTGCGAACCCTGATGGCGCATTGCCGCGGTGAGCCGCGGGTGGTGCGGATCGTGCGGGTGCCGGGTGCCGAGCAGGAGGACGTGCGCCGCGACACCCGCGAACGTGATCGGCTGATCAAGGAACAGACCGCTCACACCAATCGGATCAAGGCGCTGCTGCGGCTGTTGGGCATGGCGGTCGGGAACCCGCGCCGTCGCGACTGGTTGAAGTGGCTCGCGGCCCAGCGGGATTGGCAAGGCCAGGCGGTGCCGCCGCGGATCATGGCCGAACTCGCGCGCGAGCACGCGCGGCTGATGCTGGTACGCTGCCAGATCGAGGCGCTGACGCGGGCGCCGGCTGAGACGGAGCCGACACCTGCGGCGGCGCAGATGGCACGGCGCAGCGACCTCTTGCTCCGGCTCAAAGGCCTTGGCCCTGTGTTCGCGGCGACGCTGACCAACGAGGTTCTCTACAAGGACTTCCGCAATCGGCGTGAGGTCGCCGGCTATTGCGGGCTGGCGCCCAGTCCGTGGCAGAGCGGAGGGACCGATCGTGAGCAGGGGATCAGCAAGGCGGGCAATCCGCGTGCCCGCAGCACGTCGATCGAACTGGCCTGGCTGTGGCTGCGACATCAGCCGGACAGCACGCTCACCCAATGGTTCCGGCAGCGCACGGTCAATGCCAGCAAACGAATCAGGCGCATCGCCATTGTCGCCCTGGCGCGCAAGCTGATCGTGGCGCTGTGGCGCTACCTCACAACGGGCCTTGTGCCCGAACATGCGGTGCTCAAGACCGCAAAGGCATAAACGCTTCAACAAACGCGTCAGCGTCGCGGCGATTGCCGCGGTCAGCGCGGGATGGATGGTGACCGTGCCACCCTTGGGCCAACAGACAGGCCGTTTCGTAGATGGGTCCCATCCTCGTGGCTTCCTCGCCGCATGCATGCGGAATGTGGGTACGGACCACAGCGGTCCGACCGGATATGAGGTGATGCAGTGAGCTGCATAAATCACCGGAAGCCAGTCCCAGTGCGTGTGGACCGCGGCGGCACGCTGCGCTACGCATGGCTCCGCGCGCCGCCGCTACGCCGGAGGCCAAAAAACAACACCCAAGCCCCGCTCGGGATGCTTGACCAGAGGCCCCATATGAGGGTGGGCAAAGCGAAGCGTGCCCGCGCTTCTCATGGGCGATCAATGCCTCGCTACCGTCGTATCCGCGTCGAAGGCGGAATTTTTTTCTTCACAGTGACACTCGCCGATCGCTCGAGTGACCTGTTGATCCGCCACGTTGATCGGCTGCGGCGCATCTACGCGTCAGTGAAAGAGCGCCAACCATTCGAAACCGTCGCCATCTGCGTCCTGCCGGACCATTTGCATGCGATTTGGCAGCTTCCGCCCGACGATTCCGATTTTCCAATCCGCTGGAGCTTGATCAAGAGCGGCTTTTCGCGTGGGCTGCCAGACGATGCCAAACGAACGCCTAGCAAGATCGCGAAGCGCGAGCGGGGGTTGTGGCAGCGGCGCTATTGGGAGCACGCGATCCGGGATAACGCCGATCTAGAACGCCACATCGATTACATTCATTTCAATCCCGTAAAGCACGGACTCGTCAATCGCGTCTGCGATTGGCCCCATAGCAGCTTTAGTCGTTACGTCGCACAAGGCGACCTGAGATCTGACTGGGGTGGTAATTCAGGCGACATCGCTGGCGGTTACGGAGAGTAAATATGCTAAGCATACTGTGCGTCGTCCGCGTGGGAACGCTTCGCTTTGCCCACCCTACTTCCTTCGATGCGGATTAATCTCTACCGATCAGTCCCATCCACGCGTCCATCAAACTGGCCTGCACCGTGGCGCGGTCGATCTTGCCGGCGCCGTTGAGCGGCAGGGCCGCCACCACCGCGACGTGGCGCGGATGCGAGTAGAGCGGCCCGCGCTCGACGCAGAATGCCTTGAGGTCGTCCGCAGTAACCTGCGCACCGTCGCGCAGCACCACCATGGCGGCAGGCGCGAAACCCTTCACCTTGTGCGGTACCGGCGCCACCACCGCATTGACGACGTCGGGATGGCCGAACAGCAGGTTCTCGACCTCCTTCGGATAGACGTTCTCGCCGCCGCAACTGAACATGTCGTCGACCCGGCTCTTAAAATAATAGAACCCGTCGCGGTCCTTGAAAAACACGTCGCCGGTCCGCAGCCAGCCGTCCTGGAGCTTCTCCCGGGTGATGACGGGCGCATTGTGATAGCCGAGACAGACATAGGGGCTGCGGATCAGGAGTTCGCCAAAATCCGGCTGCTCGCGGCCGGCGGCATCCACGAGCTTGACCTCGATGCCGGGCGCCTGAACGCCGACGCTGCCGCGCGGCACCTTGCGGCCGTCGAGGGGCGGGCGGAACGGACTGCCGCCTTCGGTCAGGCCGTAGCTTTCCGATGTCTTCACGCCGGGCAGCGCGCGCTCGACGGCGTCGAGCAATTCCGGCGTCACCACGGCGGAGCCGATGGTCATCTCGCGTAGCGCGGAAAGATCGAGCTCCGCGATGAGGTCGCGATGCTGCAGCACCAGGGTGAAGACCGCGGCGACACCGCGCGAATAGGTGCAGCGATACTTGGCCAATGCCTCCAGATAGGCGACGGGCTCGTAGGCCGGCATCAGCACGAAGGAGCCGCCCGCGTACAGCATCGGCTTCACGGTGCCGCGTAGCGCGTTCTTGTGGAACAGCGGCAGCGCGACGAGGCCGCGGTCGTCGGGCGAAGCCGGCCAATGGCGCTGGTTGTGCGCGACGTACCACAGCATGCCGCGGTGGGTCATGATGGCGCCCTTGGGGCGGCCGGTGGAACCGGATGTGTAGGGCTGAAACGCCTGGGCATCATCGCCGAGCGGCGGCGGCGCGACCTCGTGGGCTGGGAGTGCCATCTCCTCCTCGAAGAAGAGAAATCCCGGCTGCGGCTCATCGAGGACGAGCGCGAACCGCAGCGGCATCGCCGTCGCGATCGTAACCGCGGCCGGATTGCATCGCGGATCGATCAGCGCGGCGACGCAGCCGGCATCCCGGAAGATGTAGCCGAGCGTGTCGGCGGCAAGGCGCGTGTTCAGCGCCACCGGGATCGCGCCGGCACGCATCGCGCCGAAAAAGAATTCGATGAATTCGAGCCGGTTGCCGACCAGCATGCCGACCCGTTCGCCGGGCGCAACCCCGAGCCGCGCCAACATGGCGGCAATCCGGTCCATCCGGGCGTCGAGTTCCCGGTAGGTGATCCGCCGTTCGCGCCCGCCGAACAGGTCGATGATCGCGACCTTGTCCGGGGCGCGCGCCACCGCATCGTCGAAGAAGAAGCCGAGATTGCGCCGGCGATCGGCGCAATCCGCGTCGGCGACGGCCATCTTTAACGCGGCGTCATGTCTGGCTTCATGTCTTGATGGCGACGACCATGCGTTTGAGCACGGTGTCGCGCTTGATGAAGTGATGGTAGAGCGCCGCCGCGGTGTGGACCACCACCAGCGCCAGCAGCACGTAGGCAAGCACCCGGTGGATGTCCTCCATATTCTCATGGATCGACCGGTCCGGGTTTACGTAGAACAGCGGCACCTTGATTCCGAACAGATCGTGTTGGAGCGGCGTGCGCATGGTGCCGGCCAGCGCCCAGCCGACCAAGGTCGTGGCGAACATCAGCACATAGAGACCGGCATGACTGATGTGGGCCGCGTAACGCTCCCACGGCGCTGCATCGCCCGGTAACGCCGGCACCGGATTCATCCAGCGCCACAGCAGCCGTGCGACCAGCAGAATCAGCAGATCGTAGCCGGCCGCCGCATGCCAGTCGTAATTGCCGATCCGCTCGGGCCGCGGCGCAAGGTGCGTCATCCACCAGCCATGGGCGAGCAGGAAAACGATAAGCACAGCGCCGAGCCAGTGCAGCGCAATGGCGGGCCAGCCCCAGTTTGTCGTCGAATTGCGTGTCATGATGCCCTCGCGCGCAAAATTCGTTTCGCGCCCGAGGCTAAACCCAATTGGGCCAAAATCAATCGATCGAACGGCGTCCGCAATATGGAATTGCTCCAAATCGGCTCTACGCCCTTTGGCTCCCCACCAACGCACATGGCCGGTCTCGCGGCCATTCCGCCGTTACGCCGCCGTCGAACCTCTACGGTCCAGGTTTTTCCCGTCGTGCCCTGCGGCGTAATAGAGACGCTTCTGCTCGAACATCAGGATGTCGGCACGCTTCGCCACGGCTTCGAGGCGCTCGCCGGGCCGGCTCGTCGCCACCCCCATGGACAGGCTGAGCGGCAGCCCGGGATAGAACTGATTGTTGAGTTCGACGAGCTTGTGGATGGCCTCGATCATGGCATCACCGTCGCGCGGCTCGGCGCCCGGCATCAGCACGGCAAATTCGTCGCCGCCGATCCGGCAGGGGTAGCAGGGCTTGGAGGCGATCTCGTTGAGAACCTCGCCGGCGCGCCGGAGCAGCGCGTCGCCGGCGTCGTGGCCCCGCTGGTCGTTCGCGGCCTTGAGGCCATTGAGATCGGCAATGATGATGGTGACCGGTGTCGGCCCCTTGCGTTCCAGCCGATTGAGCTCTTCCACGTAGAACGACCGATTGCACAGCCTGGTGAGAACGTCGTGGCGTCCGAGGAACTCCAAATAGGCCTCGGCCTTCTTGCGTGCCGTGATGTCGGTCAACGCGACCTGCACCAACGACCAGTCGCGTTCGCGGCCCGGCAGCACGGAAAATTGCATGAGGACGTGCAGCTCGGTGCCGTCGAGCGCATAATTGACGACTTCGCGTTGCTGGAACAGCTTGTTATCCCACAGGTCGATAAGCTGCTCGCGGAAATGTCGTTCCATGTCGTCGCGGAACACGTCGGCGAGGCGGTGCAGCAGACTTTCCTTATTGGGGGCGGCGAACAGTTCGAGGGTCTGCTGGTTGACGTCGATGACGCGGATTTCGCTCATGCAGCGTTGAACGAATTCCGGATGGACATCGGTGAAGACCCGGAAATCGGTGATGCCGCGCTCGCGCACCTCGTCGAGCAGGCGCTTGACACTGCTGAAGTCCTCGACCCACAACGACACCGGCGAATGCTCGAACAGCCCGCGAGCATAAGCCTCGCTGCTCGCCAGCCGGCGCCGCGCCTCCTCGCGCCCGGTGACGTCCTCGATTGCGACCAGCACCTTTTCCCAGGTGTCCTCGTAACCCGGCACGATGCTGCCCTTGAGTTGAATATCGAGCCGGCGACCGGTCAAGGTGTAGTTGACGGTATGACTGTGGAATGCCGTCCCGCCGTCCCACAATTGCGTCAGTTCGTCGATATGGGCATTGAACATATCGTCGCGGAAGACGCGGCCGAGATTGTCCGTCAGGTGGGCGAGATCGCGCGCCTCGAACAAGGCAAGCGTCCACCGGTTCACATCGATGACGCGGATGCGGTCGGAGCAGGCTTTGACGCGTCCCGGGGCCTCGCGCAGATAGTCGCGCAGCGAAACCACGCCGGCGCACCGCCACGCCTCGAACAGCGCCTTGACGCCGCTGTAGTCCTCGATCCATAGCGATACCGGTGCGAGATCGAACATTTCCGCGTCGGCAACGCGATGGCCGGGCGGCGGGGTGGTCAGGTCGTCACGGTCGCGCATGGGGATGCCTGTCGGGTCCACGACGCCGGCCGGAGCAGTTCAGCCCCCAAGCGCTGCTGCGGCGAGGCGCCATCCAGCCCGGACCACGTGATCCCGGCGTTCCAATGGTCATAGGACGCATTCGTTAAATTAACTTTATGAGATCGCCGCGGAACTCTGATTCATGCGCTGAAATCATGGGCGGGCGGCGGCCGCAGGCGAACCCCGGGGTCAGGACGGGCCGTGCACCATTGTGCTCAGGCGTCCTATTACGCATTACGCGAATGCTTGGATGTCTTGACGCCCGTTGATAAGATAGGATTTGGATAACGGCGAGCCGGTGGGACGCCTGTTCACGGACGGCATGTTCGCTCGGAGTTACCCCCACCCCACCACGCAAAATGCGGAGTCGCTGACATGGCCACCTACAAAATCCTGATTATGGGCGCATCCTACGGATCGCTGCTCGCCTCCAAGCTGCTATTCGGTGGCCATAGCGTCAAGCTCGTCTGTCTGCCGGCGGAAGCGGACCTCATCAACGCGGAAGGCTTTCGGGTGCGGATGCCGGTGAAAGGCCGCAAGGACGGAATCGAGATCGACTCGCGCAAATTGCCCGGCAAAGTGTCCGCGGCCGGGCCGGGCGACGTCAATCCAAAGGACTTCGATCTTGTCGGGCTGGCGATGCAGGAGCCGCAGTACCGTTCGCCCGGGGTGCGCGAACTGCTCGACGCGGTGGCGAAATCCAAGGTGCCGTGCATGTCGATCATGAACATGCCGCCGCTGCCCTACGTGAAGCGGATTCCAGGGCTGAACTACGACGCGCTGAAGCCCGCCTACACCGACCCGACCGTGTGGGACAGCTTCGAGCCCGGATTGCTGACGCTGTGCAGCCCGGACCCGCAGGCGATCCGCCCGCCCGAAGAGAAGGTCAACGTGCTGCAGGTGACGCTGCCGACCAACTTCAAGGTCGCGAAATTCGACAACGACAAGTACACCGCGATCCTGCGCCAGCTTGAAAAAGATATCGACGCGGTGCGGTTCGACACGCAGGAGGGCAAGATCGAGCTGCCGGTGAAGCTCAGGGTGCACGACTCGATCTTCGTACCGCTCGCCAAGTGGTCGATGCTGCTCGCCGGCAACTACCGCTGCATCACCAAGGACGGCATGCGCACCGCGCAAGAGGCAGTGCATACCAATCTCGAAGAGTCGCGGTCGGTCTACAATTTCGTGTTCGACCTCTGCGTCAAGCTCGGCGCCGCGCCGAGCGATCTCGTACCGTTCGAAAAATATGCGGCGGCGGCCATGAGCCTGTCGCGCCCAGCCTCGGCGGCGCGCGCGCTCCAAAACGGCGCCCCAAACATCGAGCGTGCCGACAAGCTGGTTCAGCTCATCGCGTTGCAAAAAGGCATGCGCCTCCCGGCCATCGACGCGATCGTCGCGTTGGTCGACGCGCGGCTGGAGATGAATCGCAAGAAGGCGGCTTGACCCGCCCCCAACGCAAAAGATGACCCGTCATTCCCCGCTTTTCGCATGGAATGACGGGTCATCTTTTGTGGCCGTTGGTATGAGTCCGTACTCCACTGCTTTTGCTGCTTGCGTTCGTCTTTGCTTTGTTCTTCTTGCCATCGCTTGCCGCGCGTAGCTTGGTCGTTTGCTCTGCGAGGACCTGGGAGACTTTCGTCAGGAAGTCCGCAATGATTGCGAACGCAGCAGCGTCGTAATGCGATAGCAGCTTCGTCATCGCGGCGCCCTGTCCGGAGTAGAGCTGATCCAATACGCGAACCTTTTCGATGACGGCGCAAACAATTACCCGCCGCCGATCTTGGGGGTCGTGCTCGCGCTTAAGATAGCCTGAAGTTTCCAGTCGATCGACGAGCGCGGTCACCGCCGCCCCGGTGAGACCGGTTCGCGCCACCAGGTCGCCTGCGGTCATCCTCGTTTCGCCGAGCATACGGAGCACCTTCACGTCCGTCGCGTGCAGGCCGAGCTTTTGGGCGACGGCTTCGTGAAACAGCGCGACCCGCGCCGCGAAGTCCTGGGCCAGCGGGACGTACCGATCCATCCTACCGCTTGACGTTCGCTTCCGGATCATTTAAATGGCCTAATTATTAGATAATCTAAATATTAGACGATCTAATTAAAATATGCAACACGGCAAGAGGTTTTGCAAGGGAGCGCCCGCCATGGCCACACTGGAAACTCAGGGAATCTCGCTCTACTACGAAACCCATGGCGACCGCGGCAGGCCGCCGGTCATCATGATCGCCGGCCTCGGAGGCGCCGGGTCGACCTGGGGCGCCCAGGTGGAGCGCTTCGCGGAACACTACCTCATCGTGCTGCCGGACCACCGTGGCACCGGCAGGACGACACCGGCGAAAGACGGCTATTCCATCGCCCAGCATGCCGCCGACATGGCCGCGGTGCTCGATCATCTCGACCTGGGGCCGGCGCACATCGTGGGCACCTCGACGGGCGGAGCCATCGCCCAGGTGATGGCACTCGAATACGCTCCGTTGGTTCGTAGTGTTGTCATGACCTCGGCCTTCGCACGGATGGATGCCTACATGCTGCGGGAATTTACGGTGCGCCGCAAGATTTTGGCGGAGTGGGACCCGCACACGATCTACGGCGCATACGCGCTTTTCCTGTTCTCGCCGCTATATGCCAGCCGACACCCGGAACGTATCGCGGTCTGGATCGATCGAGCCGCGCGCGGCGAGTTCGATCGGGAAATCGCCCTTAAGCGCACTGACATGGTCATGGGTTACGACAACTTCGCGCGGTTGAGCGCGATCCGGCAACCGACCCTGGCGGTTTGCGGCGATCACGACTTCTGCACGCCGCTGCATATCTCGGAAGAGATCGTTCGCGAGATACCCGGTGCGCAACTTGAGGTCCTTGCCGGCGGCGGCCACCAAATTCATTTCGAGCAGGAGGAACTCTACTTCGAGACCGTGAAGAGATTTATCGACTTGCATTGATCCGGCCCGGACGTCCGCCGCCGGCGGAGAAGGCGACTGGCGTCGTGATGCATTGCCGCACGCTGCACGCGTACCGTCGAACACTATCACGCGTCGCTTCCCGGGTGGCCCGCACACAAAGATTGACTTGCGAAAGCAGGCTGACAAAGCTAACGTGACCTTTGCGGACGGCTGAACCTGCGGGACATGCAGGACGGCGGGATTGGAGAGGAGACACAGATGCGAAAGCGGTCGGGAGGCGCGAGATTTGCGGGTACCGCGGCCATCTTGATAGCCGCCCTCCAGTTGGTCGTGACGGCAATCGCCGCGGAGGCCCAGACCTATAAGGCGCCGCGCACGGAGGACGGCAAACCGAACCTGAACGGTATCTGGCAGACCCTCAACACGGCGAACTGGAACATCCAGGAACATGTGGCGGGACCCGGGCAGGCGCTCGCGCTCGGTGCGATCGGCGCGGTTCCGGCGGGGCTAGGCGTCGTTGAGGGCAATGTGATCCCGTACCTGCCGGCGGCGGCGGTGCAAAAGAAAGAGCACTTTGAAAACCGGCTGACCGCCGACCCGGAGATCAAATGTTATTTGCCCGGCGTGCCACGGGCCACGTACATGCCCTATCCGTTTCAGATCGTTCAAACCCCGAGCGCCATCCTGATGGCGTACGAGTATGCGGGCGCCACCCGCACGATCTACATGAACAAGGCGCCGCCAAGCCCCGCCGACAGCTGGATGGGGCACTCGGTCGGCCATTGGGAGGGTGAGACGCTGGTCGTCGACGTGACGAGCTTGAGCGACCAGACTTGGTTCGACAGGGCCGGGAATTTCCACAGCGATGCCTTGCACGTGGTCGAGCGTTACACTCCCATTAGCCCTGACGCGCTTGCCTACGAAGCCACCATCGAGGACCCGAAGGTGTTTTCGCGGCCCTGGAAGATGAGCATGCCGATCTACCGCCGGTTGGATAAGAACGTCCAACTGCTGGAATTCAAGTGCGTGGAGTTTGTCGAAGAGCTTATGTATGGCAATCTGCGCAAGCAGCCGAGCAAGTGAAAGGGAGGTTCAAATGAGCCATCGCATTGTCACTTCGATGGGTGGTCTGGCGGTCGCAGTCGCGCTTACGTTGCCGACGCCGGTCCCCGCCGACGCCCAATCCACGTCCTCTGCGGCTAAGACGAAGGATGCCGCGCCGGCATGGACCCCACCGCGGCTCGCGGACGGCCACCCGGATTTGCAGGGCGTGTGGGACTTCGGCACCCTGACCCCGCTGGAGCGCCCGGTTGCGCTCGGAACCAAGGCGTTTTTCACCGACGAGGAAGCGGCGAACTTTGAGAAACAGGAAAACCGACGCCAGAATCGCGATCTGCTTGATCCAAAGCAAGCCAGTCCGTTGTACCCGGCGGGCGGCATCATCCCTTACAACGAAGTTTGGTACGAGCGCGGCAGCAAGATCGTCGGGACCAGGCGCACGTCGTTGATCGTGGATCCGCCTAATGGCCGCCTCCCAGCCTTGACGCCGGAGGGTGAAAAGGCAGCGGCCGTCCGCGCGGCGTGGCAGCGCAACAATTCGACCGGACATACCGAGGCCGACTCGTATGAAGACCGGCCGCTACAGGAGCGTTGCATTCTGGGGTTGAACTCCGGACCGCCGATGACTCCCGGCCCCTACAACAATAACTTTCAGATGTTCCAGACCGCCGACAGCGTCGTGATCCTCAACGAGATGGTACACGACGCGCGCATCGTCCCCATGGATGGGCGCCCGCATTTGAACATCCGCCAGTGGAAGGGAAACTCGCGCGGCCACTGGGAGGGCGACACCCTCGTCGTCGACACCACGAATTTCAACCGCGAGACAAGCCTCGCAGGCTCCAGCGCCAGCACCCACCTGACTGAACGCTTCACGCGCGCCGGCGCCAACACGCTCCTCTACGAATTCACCGTCGAGGATCCGACGACGTGGACGAGACCATGGACGGCCGTGGTTCCGATGTCGAAGAATGAGGAACCGATATACGAATTCGCTTGTCACGAGGGCAATTACGCCATGGTCGGCATCCTCGCCGGGGCGCGCGCCCAAGAAAAGGCCGCGGAAGAAGCCGCGAAGAAGGCGGCGAAGTAACACGCGGAATCAACCTTAGGGTGGGCAAAGCTAACGGGTCCGGCCTTTGGCCGGCCCGATGACAGGCTCGGCGTGCCCACGCTGTTCAGCCGTAGGGCGTGGGCACGGCGCGAAGAGCGCCTTTGCCCAGCCTACCCACTGCGTACATCCCATCGGATCACACTCTCGCGTCACTGCAGCAACGGATCCTGTGCAACGGACAACACAACGCCCACGCTGTCCGTGGTTCGCGGATCGGGACCTCGACCCTCCGCAAAGGCGCGGTCTTCGGCTCGCCGCGCATGCAGCAGGCCCGGCAAGCCATAGTTCCCTTCGACGCAGCGCGGTTCGTAATAGATCCTGTTCTGCTGCTCGCTCTGCCTGCCAAACTCCTGCTTGACGGTCCATGGCCGGGTCCACACGGTCGGATCTTCGATCGTGACCACGTATTCGAGGGTCTTCAGCCCGGTGCGGGTCCAGCGCTCGACCAGATGCAAGTTCTCGCGCGATCCGAAAATATCGGTTTTCGGACTGAAGTTGGTGACGTCGATCACAAGCGTGTCGCCCTCCCAATGGCCGCGCGAGTCGCCGAACCACTGACGGATGCCGGGCGGCAAGTGGGGGCTCCCGTTCATGACGATGTTGCGCTGCCACCCTTGGCCTTGGTTCAAATCGTAGAACATCGCGATGCCGCCGGGCGTCTGCACGATGCGGCGAAAGCTGCCGCCGAACAAGCTGCCAAAGTCGGGTAGCCCGGTGTGCAGACAGCGGTCCGATAAGCCGTCGTCCTCCGGGCCATCGGCACGATTGAGGCGCGCGACGTTGCCCGAGTGGTAGCGGGGAGCGAGTTCCGCAAACCGGGGCGATGGCGTCGGATCGTACTTTCCTCCGGCGCAGGCGAGTTCCTGGTTCTTGCACGCGGGCGTCGCCTGCAGCAGGGCGAGGCGAAAGTCCCGGTCCGCCGCGGCGGCTCTTTGAGCCTCGGACGTGAACGTTGGAAGCCGGCCATTGGCCGGATCGACAATCAACGACGTGCGCGGGCCGGCATGCTTTATGCTCAAGAACGTCGTGTTGTAGGCGCCGCCGACGTCAGTCGGGCTCCCGCGCTCCTGACGCGGGTCCTCGCTGAAATGCGTGCCCCGCTGTTTGTCCAGTTCTGCCCGCTGCGCCTCGGTCAAGAATTCCTGGTTTGCATTCTTGGGAGAGCGTTGAAGGGGCGTATCGAATTCGTCCGTCCAAATTCCCTGCAGGTCCGGTTCCCCCCAAGGTGTTTTCAGCGTGGTGCCGGACGCGGCCGGAGCCTGGGCCGACGTCGGCGTCACGGAAACCGAAATGATCGCGCTGACGGCGGCCGCGGCCATGGCCGAAGTTATCAACGAGCCTGAAAAGCGTGTGCGCATGACAGTCTCCTTTTGCCTGAGGTTTACCGTAATTGGTCCTGTTCAACGCCATAAGATTTTGATGAGCGTAGCCCGGATGAGCGCGTTGCGCGAGAATCCGGGGCTCTCGGTTGAATGTTGTCCCGGATGTCGGCCGCAAGGGCGGCCCCATCCGGGCTACAGACGTTTTGCTGATGTCGCGGCTATTGAACCACCGGCGCCCCCAGCGGCGCCCGCTCGATGATCTCGATGCGGGTGCCCCACGGATCGGTGATGTAGGTGATGACGCTGCCATTGGGAACCTTGCGAACCGGCTCATCGAGCTTGACGCCTTCCGCCTCGATCTTCTTCACGAAGGCCGCGTGGTCCTTCACGTCGAAACCGATGTGGTCGAGCACGCGGCCTCGCGTCGGCGTCTGTGCGGTGTCGGCCTTGGCGAACCGCATTTGAACTCCCGGGATGTCGACGACCGGCGCGTTGTTGCGGGTTCCCACCTTGCCGCCGAAGGTCTTGGCATACCAGGCCTGAGCCTTGGGGATTTCCCCTTCCGTCAGGAGCAGGTGGACATGCTCGTTGCGGATCGGCATCGATTGCGTCTTGTCCTCCAGGATTTCCATGCGCACGCCGTCCGGCGTCTCGACGAAGGCTTGGTCCGGGCGGTTGTTGGTGCCCGGCAGCACCGTCACGCCGGCCGCCTTCCATTGGGCGACCCGCTGCTGGACGTTGTCGACGATGAAGCCGACGTGGTTCACCACCGAACCCTGGCTGCCGCCATCGCCTTTCTCGGTCCCGAGGTTCAAATTGATATAGACGCCGGGGAACATCATCAGCGGGTTTCCGCCGACCATGAACAACTTGCCGCCCATGGCGAGGAAGAGTTTCTTGTTCGCTTCCACATCCTTCGAGATGATGTGCCAGTGACCCATGGTCACGCCGGTCTCGTTGAACGGGGCCGGTTGCGCGACCGCCGTGCCGGCGGTCAGCGTCGACGCGAACAATAAAGCTGCGAACATACTTGTCTTCATGAATGCCTCCCTGTTGAGCTGGATTCTCTTGTCGTCTGGCGATGCCACGTCAAAGCTATCACTTCGCATTCAAAATATCACGTGTGCACTTTGGCGCTACAAGAGTCATTTTGTTGCACCGCATGGCAACGCGTGTCTCGATCAGCAATCGTAGCCCGGGTTGAGCGCCAGCGAAATCTGGGACTGCCCCATCCACACCGCAACGTCCCTCCCGGATTTCGCAGGCGCTCGACCCGGGCTACGGCTTATCGCATTCGCCCCGGCGCTGCAGGCGGTCGTTCAATGTTCGAGCTTGATCCCGGCGCGGTCGATGACGTCCTTCCAGCGCCGCAATTCTTCGTCAAAAAACGCCTCGGCCCGGTCCGAGGGTTCGCCGACCGGCTCGACGCCGACCGTGACCATCTTTTCGCGAAGCTGCGTATCGTTGCGCAGCGCGTCGACGAGGGCATCGCTCAACGTCTTGCGGACGTCATCGGGCAAGGCGCGCGGCCCGAACAGTTCATTCCAACTCGTGACATGAAATCCCGGCAGGCCCGCCTCGCTCAATGTCGGCACATCGGGAAGCTGCGAGAGACGATACCGGCTGGTCACCGCGAGCGGGTGCACCTTTCCCGCCGTGACGAGGCCAAGCACCGCAGGAAGCTGCGGGAACATCACCTGGGTCTCGCCGACCAGCATGTCATTGAGCGCCACGCCGCCGCCCTTATAGGGGACGTTGAGCATTTTGGTGCCGGTCTCGAGCATGAACATTTCGGCCGCAAGCCGGTCCGACGTGGCGCGTCCCGACGAGCCGAAATTCAGCTGTCCCGGCCGCGCCTTGAGGTACGCGATCAAGTCCGCGACCGAACCGACCGGGAGCGACTTGTTGACGACCAGCACGTTGGCGAACTCGGCGGTGAGCGCGATCTTGACGAGATCACGGCGCACATCGAACGGAAAATCGTCGCGCATCAGCGGCGGAACGATCTGTCCGCCGAACCCGCCGACCAGCAGTGTGTACCCGTCGGGCGCGGCACGCACGACCTCTCCCATGCCGATCAGGCCATCGCCGCCCGGCCGGTTCTCGACCACGACAGTCTGGCCGAGCCGCTGCTGCAAGGCCTGCGCGAGCAGGCGGCCCATGATGTCGGCGACCCCGCCCGGCGCGAACGCGACCACGAGCTTGATGGTGCGCGATGGATAGCGATCGGCGGCACGGGCTGGTCCGGAGCTGGCGGCGACAACAGCGACGAAGCCCGCGACAAGGACCGCGGCGAAGCGCGCCACGTGGACCGCAACCGCCAACAGTCGAGCGATCGTCTGCACGCGGCTCACTTTGAAGCAGTTGCCTCCGGCACGTTCACCTTGCCGGGCATGATCCGGGCGGTGCTCTGCGCCTTGAACTCGCCGTAGAAGAATGGCTTGTCGCGCGGCATCGACGTGTGCAGGTTTTCCGGCGCGACGTTTCCGGGATCGGGGTTTTTCATCAGCGGTTTGATCAGCGCGTCGTAGCTCGGATACATGAAGAACGGGATCGAATACCGCTCGCGGCCCGAGCGGTTGATGACGCGATGCAGCGTGGAGGACAGGATTCCGTCGGTCCACACCTTCAGCACCTCGCCGACATTGACGACGAAAGTGCCTTCGACCGGTGGCACCGCGACCCACTCGTTCTCGCGATTGCGGATTTCCAATCCGCCGTTGTTGTCCTGCGCCAGGATCGTAAACGCGTTGGTGTCCGTATGCGCACGGGCGCCCAGGTGAACGCCGTCGTCCTCGGGCCGCTGCGGCGGATAGTGCAGGATGCGCAGCGAATTCATGTCCTTCCGGAAATATTGCCGGAGCGTCCCCGCGGGCATGTCCAGTCCCAGTTCGAACAGCGCGAGCAGGTCGTAACCCAATCCATTGATCTTGTCGTAGTACGCCATCATCCGCGGCATGAGATCGGGCATCGCCTTCGGCCACGGAATGCGGCCGTGCAGCGGCTTGCCGGCGAGCAAATCCGGATCGTCGTCCGCCAGCGGCCGACGGAATTGGAATGCCTCCTGCAGGTTTTCGGAAAGTGTCTTGCCGGTGCCCTTGTTCATGCCCGGGAGATAGCCCTGGCCCTGGGCGTCGGCGTTCCGCGACATCGCGGATTCCATTTTGACGTCGAGCGGGAGGCTGTGAAAATCGGTCGCCGTCTGAAAGATGGCGTCGATATCGGCCGCCGCCATGCCATGGTTCTTGATGTACATGAAGCCGACGCGGCCGCACACGTCCGCGATCTCGTCCGCCAGCGCCTGCCGCTTGCCGGCATCGCCCGACCAGGCCGCGCTGATATCGACCACCGGGACGTCGGTGAAGGCGAGCTTGCGGGCGGTCGGCAACATGGCGGGCTCCTTCGATCGCGAACACGGCATCGTCGCCACGCCAGGATTCCAGACAACTCCCGAAGTGGCGCGGATAATGGAGCCGAGATTCCTCGAATGAACCTCCAGCGGACGCCAATGCTAGACCTATTCCGAACGGGCTGAAAGTCCCTGCACTGAAGGTTTGCGGGACAACGCCCCAAGGGTCACGCTGCTCGATCTGGCACTACAACTCCGCAGTTGGATAGGTTGTGCGCTGACCGGCGCAGAGCACGATCCCGGCCGGCCCGAAGGTCGGCCAGGATCGGTTCGGAAGCGACGAGACCTTACGGCTCAAGCGACGCCACGTAGGCGGCGATGGCCAGCACGTCGTCGCCCGACAATCGGTCGACCACGCTTTTCATCAACGCTGATGACGTGCCGCCGCGGTCGCCGGTCTGGAAGTAGTAGAATCTGGCGCGCGATGTTGCCCGGCGATCGCCCGGCGATATTCGGCACGTCGCCGAGTCCCTTCAACCCGACGCCGTGGCAGATCGCGCAAGGAATGGTCTTCCCGCCGCCACCCGTCGCGACCAGCGCTTCGCCCTTGGCGAGGCTCCCGACCGGGACATAGGACACGAAGCTCGCATGCGGATCGCGCAGCTCGACGCGCTCCATGTCCTCCGGCACTTCGATGATGCGATTGCCGATCGGCTCGGTGCCGCCCTCGGGAAGCTGGAGCCGCCGCGTTCCTTTGAAATAGGTCTTAGGCACCGTGTCGGCCTCGACCACGCGCGTCCAGCGCGTGAGTTTGAGCCCCGCGAAGTACGCGGTGGAGGCGCGGACCTCGTCTTCGGTCAGGTCCTTGGCGAACCTGGTCATCGCGCCCGCGCCGGCGCCTCGCCGGACGCCGCTTTTGAAATCGGCGAGTTGGCGCTCCAAATAGGACGCGGTGGTGCCGGCGAGGCGTGAATTTTCGGGATGGCCGAAGCCGTGCGGGAGGTGGCAACCGATGCAGGCGCGCACCGTGGTGCCATTGCCATGAGCCACGATCGCCGGCATCGGCGGATGCTCGTCAGGGAACCAGTCCGGCAAATCCATCTGTAAATCGATCTGTGCCCGGGTGTAGGACCTTGTGCTGCCCGGAGCCTGAAGGGGTTTGCCGCTATCCTTCTCGGCCGGAACATTCGCCGCCTGTGCGGGCGGATAGGCCCAATCCGGGCGCTCGGCCGCGAGCGCAAGCGACGGCAGACATGCGAGCATCAGCACCGGCACCAACGTCCTCATTTAGTCCTCCTTGGAGTCACTGTCGTTTTGCTTACCCAAGATTTGCCTATTGAGATGCGATCTCTCGTCGCTCCCGTGGCGCCGCGTTGATCTGCTGGCGCGGCCGGTCACGTCGACACAATAGTTGCGCGGGCAGCCTGCCCGCAACAGTGATGTCGATGGTTTCGGGCTCCTCGCCCGAACCGGGCCCCCCCCCGCCGCCCATTGCGCCTGGCCAGCGGAGAATCGTTATTTCTGGGCGCCTCCACTCGTGGTATTGTAGACCGATAAAATATCAGGGAGCGGATAATGACCTGGAGAGCTTTCGGTCTTGCCGGCATGACCGCGGCGCTGTTGGCTGCGCCCGCCTTTGCGCATCATGCCTTCGCGATTTTCGATTCGGCGAAGATGGCCTACACGTCGGGCACAGTGAAGCAGTTCGAACTCGTCAACCCGCATACGTGGCTACATCTGGCCATCGCCAACGATAAGGGCGACGCGACGACATGGTCGTTCGAGGGCGGTTCGGTGTTGCAGCTGGCGCGGCTCGGCTGGTCGATGGATACCTTCAAAGTCGGCGACAAGGTCGAGGTCGGCTTCCACCCGATGAAGGACGGTTCGCGCGGCGGTCAGCTCATGAGCGTCAAGCTCGCGGGCGGGCAGAAGCTGTGCTCCAACCGCGGCTGCGGCGACGGGACCGGCGATATTCTTCCGCCGTTCTGAGGGCGGAATCCGTTCAATTCACGCACTCACCGGGTCATGGCCGGGCTTATCCCGCCCATCTCGATCACGAGGGTACATGCCCTCCTTATCGAGGTCGCCCGGTCAAGCCATGGGACAAGCCCGGCGACGACCATTGAAATTGCGACTGTCCGCCGCGCCGTTTAGTCGAAGCGGCCGTCGGGCGGGAAGCGGATGGTCTGGTCGTAGCGTGAGGGCGTGGTCATGTCCTTGTCGCCGCGCGCTGCAAGCACCACGGCGTCGGCGATATAGAGCCTGCCCTTGTTGTAATAGAGCGACGTGCGCACACGGCTTCCATTCGGGCGATCGACCACGAGGGTGACGCCGTAGATCGCCTTCACGTCCTGGTAGACGCGTGGGAAATCGGTGAACAGCACCTCGCCCTCATGCATCAGCCCGAACGCCGCTTCGTTGAGGAAATTGGCGCCGACGTCCGGGCGGCCGGTCAGGTCGACCACGGTCAGCTTGTAGACGACGTGATCGTCCTCGGCCGAGTAGATCGTCGACGCAAGGCCCTTGGCCAAGGTCGAATCGTAGGTCGACTTCATCGCCTGGGGTTTGACGGGAAATTGGATCGCCACGCCCTGGTCGAGATACTTGTATTCTTCCCAGGCCGATGCCGGGCCGGCGCCGAGGAAAAGCGCGAGCATGATCACTAAAATGCGCATGGGCTCCTCCGGGTCAGTATTGGAGGTGCGCATCATAGCATGCGGGCGCGGCGGGAAGGGCGAATTTCCGGCGGGCGGGCAGCAGCGTCGTGGCGACGCTGACGCAGCATCAAAGAGGGTTCGCGGCGGCCGCCGTCGCCGCCGCGAACAAGCCGGCCGGTTGAAGATACGGAACGGACACATTAGAAACGGCAAACAGACGACCTGGCCAGTCCGCACACTTGTTGAAACGAGGCGTTCGTCGTGACAAATCCCAACACCGCGGATACGGACGATGACATCGATCCATTGACGCGGCTCGCCATCAAGCACGGCACCGACAAATGGGGGCCGCATTTCTACACGCCGATCTATCATGAATTGTTCGCGCACCTGCGCAGCCGCGCCATTCGGTTGCTTGAGATCGGAATTGGCGGCTACAACCTCAGCACGGTCGGCGGCGCGTCACTGGCGATGTGGGCGGAGTATTTTCCGCTCGGGAAGATCATCGGCATCGACGTGCAGCCCAAGGCTTTGACGCTCGACTCTCGCGTCGTTACGCTTGTGGGTTCACAGACCGATGCTGCTTTTCTCAAGCGCGTATGCGACGAGCACGGGCCGTTCGATGTCATCATCGATGACGGCAGCCACGTCCCGCTCCATGTCGTGGAGAGTTTCTACGCATTATTCCCCTGTCTCGCCGATGGCGGCCTCTACGTCATCGAAGACGTGCAGACGACTTTCTTCCGGCAATTCGGCGGCTCCGTTGTCGACGGAGGCGGCACCATGAAACTCGCCATGGCGGCGCTGGGTTGGCTCAATCATGCGGAGGTAAAAATTGCCGACCCGAAGGCGAAGATGCCGGCCTTCGCAAACCAGGTGCGGTCGCTGCGTGCGCACCACAATCTGATTGTGATTGAAAAAGGCGAAAACGACGAACCGTCCAACCAAAGCTACGATCCGGCGAATTCCCATGCCGTGACAGCGATGCGAACGATGACGCGGGAGTTGGAGCGCGCCCCGACCCCGGAGGGCTATGCGAACCTGCTGGAGCTCTACGTGTTGACGCGGAATTATTCCGGCAGCGAGATCGTGCTGGCGGAAGCGCTGGCGAAATGGCCCGACCATCCGGCACTGCTCAAGCGCGGCGCTATGATGGCCGATGCACGGGGCGATGCGCGAACCAAGCTCCGGTTCCTGGAGCGGCTTGTCGCGAAGGAGCCGGACAATGTGTCGTTGCGCCAGGAGTTCGAGGCCGCGAGCCAGAGGCTTGATTCCTCCGCTTCTTCCACTCCGGCGCCTTGACAAGCTTGACCGCCAGCGTCGGATGCAACGGCGGGCCGGCGCGTGCCGCGCTTACCGACTCGTCCGGGCTGGTACCGCCGTTGCTGCTGCGGTAACTTCCGTTCGAATGGAGTCCTTCGTAGGTTGTGCAAAGCCAACGGGTCCGGCCATTCGGCCGGCCCGATGACAGGCTCCGCGTGCCCACGCTGTTCGGCTCCCCGCGTGGGCACGGCGCGAAGAGCGCCTTTGCCACCCTACGCGCTGGTTTTTGAACAAGATCAATCCGTGGGGAATAGATGCTTGCTGTCGAGCGCAATCTGACAATCGGCATGTCGGCGTACGGTAACGCCGGCACCACGAAGGAGGCCCTGGATTGTCTTCAACGTTCGATCGAGGGCGAGTACGAAGCTATTTTGGTCGATGACTGCTCGCCTGATGGCGGCGACGTGTTGCGGGTGTTCAAGGGATTCAAAGGCCATCATCCCCGCACCCGCATCTTTCGCTTCGACAAGAATCTCGAATATTCCGGAAGCTTGAACGCGATATTGTCTCACGCATCGGGAGACGAGATCCTGTTTCTGTCCAACGATATTTATGCGTCTCCCGCCTATGTTCGCGAACTGCTTTACGTCGCGCGTTCGAGCCCGCGCTTCGGCATCGTGCGCGGCTGCTCGAATTATGTCGATAACGGCAAGGCGACCCACAACGTCTCGCCCCCGGTCATAAAGTCGTTTGACGAGCATCTGGGGTTTACCGAGCAGATCGCGCGTACATTTCACGGCCAGACCGTGATCGACGACTATCTGGTCGGCGATGCGTTCCTGATCAAGCGTGCCGTCATCGAGCGCATCGGCACGCTCGATCCGCTGTTCTTCGGGTATTTCGCGGATACCGACCTCGGCCTTCGAACCCAGGTCGCCGGCTTCGATCTGGTGCTTGCCAGAGGCGCTTACGCCGGCCACAAACGCGACGCCAACTTTCATTATCTGCCGCCGGCGGAGCGGGAGAAGAAACATCAAAGGCGATGGCACCGCGTCATCGAGAACTGGGCGCGCTTCAAAATTAAATACGGTCTTCCGGTCGACCTGCTTTATACCGATCCAAACGTGATCCCGTGGCAGCAGTTGCAAACGAAGTTTGCGAACGGCTGTGAAACGGTGAAACCCGGCGACTACGGCGCATTTGAGTTGCGCATGTAAATCGGAAGCAAGATGATCAGCGTCGTCATCAACAGTCACATCCCGCAGATGGCAAGCAAGAGCCGCAGGATGTGGGACCACTTATTGCGGGACACGGCGCACGAAGTCATTGTCATCACCGACGCGCGCTCGATGAGCGACGGGTATGCGCGTGGAACGAAGCAGGCGGCCGGCTCCGTATTCATATTTGCACACCACGACATCGAATGTCTGTTCGACGATTTTCATAAGGTGTTTGAAAACGCGATGGCTTCATACGATGTCATCGGCGTTGCCGGTACCGACCGTTTGATTCACCCGGTATGGACCCATGCGGGACTTTCGCACATTTTCGGACAGATCGTTCACCCGGGCGAAAGTGGCGGCTACGAAATCAATATTTATGGCCCGCAGATTCCTTTGGTCGGCGGCATGATGGCGATGGATGGTCTGTTCCTGGCGGCGCGGCGTAGCGTGGTGGAGGCGATACCGTGGGATGCCGTCGCCTTCGACGGATTCCATTTCTACGACATCGATTTCACCTTCAGGGCGTTTCAGGCGGGTTTCAAGCTCGGTATCGTTTCCGAGCTGGCGTTCTTTCATGAATCAAAGGGGCCGGGCTCTCCCGAATATCCCAAGTACGCAAACCGTTTCGCTCAAAAGCATGCGGGTGCGTTTCCCCAACCCTATCCACCGCCGCCGCGCATGCGGGTGGCGGCTCAGCGGGTAAACACCCTGGATGAAGCGAGAGTAATCCTGCGGCCGGCATTTTGGGATCGGCTTCGCTGACGTGCCTAATTCTCAAGAAAGCTTGACGCGCGGCGGGGAGGGTTTCACGATTCCAGCTTTTCGATAAACGCCATGGCCGCAGCTGGCGCCCGTACCTTACCCTCGTGGATGAAGTAGACGAAGATGTCGCGCGGCTTGCTCTTCGCGGGCGCGGTGTCGACGTGAGGCAGGTCCGCGGGCACTTCGCCCGCGAGCCACGCCTTGATCCGCTCGGCCCACTTGGCGATCGCTGCAGGCGGATACCCGGTCTCGATCGAATCGTCGCCCTTCTGGAGCCGCAGATACGAAAAATCGCCGGTGGCGTCGGCGATGGCCGGGTAGGTGTCGTGCTCGCTGAATACGACCGGGATCTCGAATTTGCGCTGCAGCCGGATGAATTCCGGCACGCAGAAGCTCGCGTGGCGGATCTCGATGACGTGGCGAAGCCGATGGCCCTGAAAGTCCTTCGGCAGCAATTCGAGGAAGCTGCCGAAATCGGCCTCGTCAAATTTCTTTGTCGGCGGGAATTGCCAGAGCAGTGGCCCAAGGCGGTCACCCAGCTCGGTCACGCCGGAGCTGAGGAAACGGTCGATCGATTCGCCGGCGAGGTTCAGTTCGCGCCGATGGGTCACGTAGCGGGGGCCTTTGACGGAAAACACGAATCCGTCGGGAACCTCGGCGGCCCATTTACGAAAGGTCGCCGGCGTCTGGGTGCGATAGAACGTTCCGTTGATCTCGATCGAGGTGAGGTGCGTTGCCGCGTAGGCGAGTTCCTGCGCGTGGGGCAGGCCGTCTGGATAGAATACCCCCCGCCACGGCGCGAAAGTCCAGCCGCCGATCCCGACGTGGATGTGCTTGGAAACGTCGTTCCGCTTTGATGCCACTTTCGATTCCGTGGCGGGTTTTGGCTTCGGCGCAGGCATATTCATCCTCGGCCCTTGTTAAACCGCAATTCGCGCCTATGTATTGTGCTTGGGCGAGCATGGCGCTGCAAGGTGCGCTTGCCTTTGCGGCCACGATTTTGAGTGGGTGACGCCGGATGTACGCGCACCCCTCGGATTAGTGGTCGTTGGCGTTTTGGGGCACCTCCGGCCGGCTCTTGCTTGGGCTTCGTGCGGCCGCGCCGATCAGCTTGCCTTGATATATGCCCGCCATCGGCAGTTCACGGCGCAGGGCTGCCCGCGCCCACACCCGGGCCTTCGGCTCATCCTGCGAACGCGGCACGTAAGCGAGAACGCTGGGAATCCGCTAGATACTCCGTCGCCTTGTCGCCGAGATCGGTTGCCGCCGTCGAGGGCGGCGGCACTCCGACAAGGAGAACCGGTGCGGTCGCGGTGTAATCCCCGTCTCCGCCGCCCGCGCGGTCGGCCACGATGTCACGACGGCGCAACGTCTCCGCCCCGCGTCCAGTCCGAACTCCGCGACGATCTCCAAAAAAGAGGGGGCTTCCTGAAACCGGGAAAGCATCCTCCGGGTTAGCGTGAAAGGCGGAGAGTTCCGATGGAAGTCGAACTTCTTCACGAGCAGGACGGTCAAAGAACGTTTGTCGTCGTCCTTAAGACCGGAGAAGAAGTCATAGACTCCCTCGGCAAGTTCGCAAAAAATGAGCGCATTTCTGCCGCGCAGATCAGTGCCATTGGGGCGCTTAGCGAACTTGAGCTTAATTACTTTGATTGGGAAAAGAAGGAATACCAGAAAACACAAATCGAGGAGCCTGCCGATCGCGACGCCGAGGGTGTATCGAAGTTTGGTGCTGAGACGCCGATGAGGCGCCCCGCGCAGCCCGAAGAGATCGCGCCCGCGTTCGTGTTTCTGGCGGCGCCCAGTTGCTCCAGCTACATCACAGGCGAAATCCTGCCGATCGTCGGTGGCTATTTGGGCGGATAACGGCAGAACTTCTGGAGGAACGAACGATGGCGAAAACGACACGGCGCAAATACTCCCCCGGTGCTAGCAAGGACGTAGAGAGCGAGATGCGTCGCTACAAAAGTGGTACGGCGAAAAGCGGACCTGGTGGCAAAGCCGGCAAGGTAAAAAGCCGCAAACAGGCCATTGCCATCGGCCTCTCCAAAGCACGCAAGGAAGGCAAACGGGTTCCGCCCAGAAAGGCGTCCTGAGCCCCGCCAGAAGAGGCTTTGCCGCGATCTATATCGGTTATTTCGCGCGGTAGAACACCGGACCCGTTTCGAACTCTTGCTCAGCCTTATCAGCTGCACACGGTGGCAACAGCCTCGAGTTGGCCGTTCAGCGCAATGACGAGGTTCCTGACGATCCGTGGGTGAGCGCGCGATGGGCCGGACGCGGGCGGAAAGTAAACTGATCTAAACGTCGGAAGCGGTGCACCACGGCGCCCAAACGCCGAAGGCCCGGGCTTGCGCCCGGGCCCTCGTAATGGGCCGCGATCGCGGCGATTGATCGAGCGCGGATCAGAAGTCCATCCCGCCGCCCGGCGGCATGGCGGGCGCTCCGCTCTGCTTCTTCGGCACTTCGGCCACCATGGCCTCGGTGGTGATCAGCAGGCCGGCGATGGAAGCCGCGTCCTGCAGGGCGCAACGCACCACCTTGGTGGGGTCGATGATGCCCTTGGAGAGCAGGTTGCCGTATTCGCCGTTCTGGGCGTCGAAGCCGTAGTTGTACTGGTCCTTGTCGAGGATCTTGCCGACCACGACAGAACCATCCTCGCCTGCATTGAAGGCGATCTGGCGGCACGGCCAGGATAGCGCCTTGCGGACGATGTCGACGCCGGTCTTCTGGTCGTCATTGGCGGTGCGGATCTTCTCGATCGCCTTGATCGAACGCAGCAGCGCTACGCCGCCGCCCGGCAGGACGCCTTCCTCGACCGCGGCGCGGGTCGCGTGCATCGCGTCGTCAACCCGATCCTTGCGCTCCTTCACCTCGACTTCGGTCGCGCCGCCGACGCGGATCACCGCAACGCCGCCCGCGAGCTTGGCGAGACGCTCCTGGAGCTTCTCGCGGTCGTAGTCCGAGGTGGTCTCCTCGATCTGCGCCTTGATCTGCGAGATGCGCGCCTCGATGTCGGCCTTCTTGCCGGCGCCGTTCACGATCGTGGTGTTCTCTTTCTCGATGATCACCTTCTTGGCCTTGCCGAGCATGGCGACGGTAACGTTGTCGAGCTTGATGCCGAGGTCTTCCGAGATCGCCTGGCCGCCGGTCAGGACCGCGATGTCCTGCAGCATGGCCTTGCGGCGATCGCCAAAGCCCGGCGCCTTCACGGCCGCGACCTTGAGCCCGCCGCGCAGTTTGTTCACCACCAGGGTGGCGAGTGCCTCGCCTTCCACATCCTCGGCGATGATGATGAGGGGCTTCGAGGTCTGCACCACGGCCTCCAGGAGAGGCAGCAGTTCTTGCAGGCTCGACAGCTTCTTTTCGGAAATCAGCACGTAGGCATCGTCCATCTCGACCCGCATCTTGTCGGCGTTGGTGACGAAATAGGGCGAGATGTAGCCGCGATCGAACTGCATGCCCTCGACCACGTCGAGCTCGGTCTCCAGCGACTTCGCCTCTTCGACCGTGATGACGCCTTCGTTGCCGACCTTCTTCATCGCCTCGGCGAGGAAGCGGCCGATCTCGGCATCGCCATTGGCCGAGATGGTGCCGACCTGGGCGATCTCGTCATTGGAGGTGACCTTCTTGGAGTTGGCCTGGAGGTCCTTCACGATTGCCTCGACGGCAAGATCGACGCCGCGCTTGAGGTCCATCGGGTTCATGCCGGCGGCAACCGCCTTGGCGCCTTCCTTCACGATTGCCTGGGCGAGCACCGTCGCCGTGGTGGTGCCATCGCCGGCGAGGTCAGAGGTCTTGCTGGCGACCTCGCGCACCATCTGGGCGCCCATGTTCTCGAACTTGTCCTCAAGCTCGATCTCCTTCGCCACCGTCACGCCGTCCTTGGTGATGCGCGGCGCGCCGAACGACTTGTCGAGCACGACATTGCGGCCCTTGGGGCCGAGCGTCACCTTCACGGCATTGGCGAGGATGTCGACGCCGCGCAACATGCGGTCGCGCGCATCAACGGAAAATTTCACGTCTTTGGCAGCCATGTTTCATTCTCCTGAGAGTTGTAATACCCGGCGACTCCGGCGCGAGAAGCTCGCGCCGCGATCCCGTCCGGACGATGGAAAGGCGGGCCTGAACCGGTCAGGCGGCCTTCTTCTTGGCGTGCGTCTCGTCGAGGACGCCCATGATGTCGCTTTCCTTCATGATCAAATATTCGACACCATCGATCTTGACCTCGGTGCCCGACCACTTGCCGAACAGGATGCGGTCCCCGGTCTTGACATCGAGCGGGATCAACTTGCCCGCCTCATCGCGGCCACCCGGGCCGACGGCGATGATTTCGCCCTGGGAGGGCTTTTCCTTGGCGGTGTCGGGGATGATGATGCCGCCGGCGGTCTTCTCCTCGGCATCAATGCGCTTGACGACGACGCGGTCGTGAAGCGGACGGAATTTCATGCTGTCCTCCTAAATGACTGATTGAGTTAGGTTTTGCGAAGCGATGGACGCAGCCAGGCTCCCCGCCCACGCCCTCGATGCGCGATTTAGGGGAATGCGGCGGCGCGCACAAGAGGGGGACGCAAAAAAATTAGCACTCAGAGCGGACGACTGCCAGCAAAGTACCAGCAAGGTAAATGCAGACCGAGGTGCGCGAACGGTCGAACAAGACGAGACAAGGCGCGGGCTCGCCCATTGCCCTGGAACCACACTGTTAGCAGACTCATCAGAATGCTGCTAACACATTGATTTTGCACGGTTTGTCGAACTTTTAGGCTTGCAATGGATTGTCTCCGGGACACACACTTGGCGCGTCTCCAATGGAGGGCAGAATGGCCTCTAAAGATTTCCGCAAGCAGGTCGCGGGCTACGGTCTCACCACCGCCAACATTTTCTACCGGCGGCCGGATCATCCCTGGCTGCTCCAGTCGTATGTTTGGCAAGCCTACGATCTATGTCCCAAATTCCCGGAATTGCAGCGGTTTCTCGACTTCTGGCGGCAAAAGCTGGAAGGCGACCTGCATTCCGTGACGGTGGCGCATTCCAAGCTCATCAAGCCGGCGGAACTGCGCGCGGTCGACGGCGTGTTCCGGTTGCACTGACGCCCGGCCGAGCGGCGCGATCAGGCGACCCCATCACACCACTCCGTTACGCCAACTCCGTCACGCCACGTCTTTACGCCACTTGGCGGCGGCGCAAATCCGACAGGATTTCACGCTGCGGCCGCGGCACGCTGTAGAAGAAGCCCTGGGCCTGCGTGCATCCTTCGGCGCGCAGCTTGTCGGCGTCGCGTTCGCTTTCGACGCCTTCCGCCGTGATGGTGATGCCGAGACTGGCTCCGAGCGAGATGACCGCCCGCACGATCGCCTGCGACTCCGTGTTCGCGCACAGATCGTGCACGAACGAGCGGTCGATCTTGATCTTGTCGAACGGAAAGCTGCGCAGGTAGCTCAGCGACGAATAGCCGGTGCCGAAATCGTCCATGGCGATGCGGACGCCGAGCGCGCGCAGCGCATGAAGCGTGGCGAGCACGTGATCGCTGCGTTCAAGCAGTAGCGTTTCGGTGATCTCCAGTTCGAGACGCGGCGGGGCCAGGCCGGCGGCGCTGAGCGCGCCCATCACGGTGTGCAGCAGATTGCCGGTGCGGAACTGGAGCGGAGACAGGTTGACGGCGACCTTGGTGTCGCCGGGCCAGGCGGTGGCGTCGGCACAGGCCTGGTGCAGCACGAATGCGCCGATCGCCCCGATCAGGCCGGTTTCCTCCGCGACCGGGATGAACTCGCCAGGCGGGATCATGCCGCGTACGGGATGCGGCCAGCGCAACAGCGCCTCGAAACCGCAGGTCTCTCCGCTCTCGAGATCGATCAGGGGCTGATAGTGGACTTCAAGCGCGCCGTCATGGAGCGCGGTGCGCAGGTCCACTTCGAGGCGGTGCCGTGCCTGTACGCGCGCGTCCATTTCCGGCTCGAAAAAGCGGAACGCGCCCTTGCCGTCGGCCTTGGCGCGGTAGAGCGCCATGTCGGCCTGCTTGAGCAGGCGGTCGGGATCGTCGCCGTCGCCCGGCGCAAGCGCGATGCCGATGCTCGCCCCGATCGCGACCGTATGGCCATCGAGCTCGTAGGGTTCGGCGATCATGGTGATCAGCCGTTCGGCGAAAGCCGTCACGGCTTCCACCGTGCCGGCGCCGCTTTGGAGCACCGCGAATTCGTCGCCGCCCAGGCGTGCCACGGTGTCCTGGTCGCGTAGCGCGGCCCGGATGCGCCGTGCCACGTGCTGGAGCAGCAGGTCGCCGAGCGGATGGCCGAGGGTGTCATTGACGATCTTGAAGTTATCGAGATCGATGCACAGGACCGCGAATTGCCCGCCGTCGCGGCCGACGCGGCCGAGCATGTCCTCGAGCCGCATCCGCAACAGCACGCGGTTGGGCAGCGCGGTGAGCGCGTCATGGTGCGCCATGTAGGCAATGCGGGTTTGCGCGCGCTTGCGTTCGGTGATGTCGATCGCCGCGATCAGCGCTGCGGCGCGTCCCTCGTAGGTGAGAAGCTGGGAGTAGATGGCAACGTCGATCGGCTCGCCATTGGCCTTGCGGTGCTTCCAGGTGCGCCCGGCCTGGTCATCAGGCGACAGCGACGCAATGTGCGGCAGTTCGGCGGTCTCGGCGGGGTCGTGCAGCGCGCGAAGCGTTATCGCGAGGAAGGTTTCGCGGGTATGGCCGTAGTGGGCGAGCGCGGCGTCATTCACCGCAATGATGCGCTCGTCGTCGAGCGCATAGACGAACATCGGCACCGGGTTCGAATCGAATAGCAGCCGGAACGACGCTTCGCGCTGCTTCAACTCCGTGATGTCGACGCGCAGGCCGATTGAGCCGCCATCGCTGGTGCGGCGCTCCTCGATCAGGATGCAGCGGCCATCGGAAAGAACCTGCTCGTGCCGGCCGCGCGGAGTGCACAACTGCTCGAGACGCTCCGCCATCCATTCTTCTTCGCGCCCCTGTGCCTCCGGATAGTCGCCGCGCTCGACGCCGATGCGCAGCGTATCCTGGAGCCGCGCGCCCGGCTTGAACAGATCGGCGCTGCGCTTGTAGATGTCGGCATATTGCTGATTCCACATGATGTAGCGGTTCTCGGCGTCGAGAAACACGACGCCCTGGGGCAGCAGATCAATGGCGTCGCGTAGCCGCGCATGAGCGCGCTCCGCGGCCTCGATGGCAAGCTGGGCTTCGGCGCGAGCCTGTTGCAGCGCCTCGCTTTCGGTCTCACCGCGGGCCTTGGAGGTCGCTTTTGGATAAGGGACGGAGGTGCGTTTTGAGCGCATGGGTAAACGAAGTCCTGCAAACTGCTTCCGACCGCGATATGCAGTATCAACTCTGAACAAACGGTTCGATCCGCGAGCGCATCGGGACGACCGCCAGTCCGGCGCCGGCGGTCATACCGTCGCCCAGGGGCACGGTTGGCGAATTTGTCGCCAGTTTTTTCGCCAGCCGCGTCGATTCTGCTCAATGCATAAGCCGGCACTTGTGCCATGCCCGGATGCAGGACGGTGTTGCGGGAGCAGAGCCTAAAATCCGCTCAAAGTCTCGCCAATGCGGCTCGTGGTTAATAATTCGCGCCGCGCTCGCGTCAGGGTGCCGCCGTCAGCGCACCCACGATGGCGCCGATCAGGCAGGTCGACAGCGTCCCCGAGACGATCGACTTGAAGCCCAGCGACACCACGTCCTCGCGGCGTTCCGGCGCCATGGTGGCAAGGCCGCCGATCATGATGCCGAGACTGCCGAAATTGGCGAAGCCGCACAGCGCGTAGAGCATGATCAGGCGCGAGCGCTCGCCGAGCGCTTCGGGCGGCAGCGCCGCCAACTGCAGGTAGGCGACGAACTCGTTGAGGATCGTCTTGATGCCCATGAGGCCGCCCGCCGTGACGGCTTCGCGCCACGGAATACCCATCAGCCAGCAGATCGGCGACATGACGATCCCGAGCAGGCGCTCCAGCGTCACCGGGGCGCCGGCGACCGCCGGCATCAGGCCCAGCGTCGCGTTGACGAGGTGCACCAGCGCGATCAGCACGATCAGCATGGCGCTGATGTTGAGCAGCAGTTCGAGGCCCGCCGCGGTGCCGCGCACGATCGCATCCATGGTGCTGGTGGCGACCGGGCCGAGCGCCTCCATGTCGCTGCCGGCGCGCGTCTCGGGGCGCTCCGGCACCATGATCAGGCTGATCAGGATCGCGGCCGGCGCGCCCAGCACCGAGGCGACCACGAGGTGGCCCGCGGCATCCGGGATCGCGGTGCCCAGCACGGTGGCGTAGAGCACCAGCACGGTGCCGGCGATGCCGGCCATGCCGCCCGTCATCACCACGAACAATTCGCTGCGGGTGAGGCGCGAGAGATACGGCTTGATGCACAACGGCGCTTCCACCATTCCGAGGAAGATGTTGGCGGCCGTCGACAGGCCGACCGCGCCGCCGACCCCGATGGTGCGGTTGAGGGCGAACGCAAAACCGCGCACGATCGGCGGCAGGATGCCCCAATGAAACATCAGTGTGGTGAGCACGCTCATGACCAGCACTACGGGGAGCGCCTGCAGGGCGAACACGAATTCGTTGCCGGGCGTCTTGAGCTCATAGGGCAAAGGCCCACCGCCCAGATAGCCGAACACGAACGAGGTGCCGGCTCGCGTCGCCGACGCGATCGCGTCGACCCCGTCGCCGATCGCCGCAAACGCAACCTTGAGCTGCGGGATCTTGAGGAACAGCGCCGCCAGCAGGATGGTGATGCCGAGCGAGATCGCGACCTGCCGGAACGACACCGCACGCCGGTCCTCGCTGATCGCATAAGTGAGCAATAGCAGGCCGAACACGCCGAAGATGGATTGAACGGTCTCCAAATGAATGTCCCCTCGCCCGATTCCCGGCCCGCGATCTTAGCGGGGGATTGTCGACGTTGTCCCGCAAAGTCTCGATGCGGGGGGCAGGTAAGAATGAACCGAGCAGTTGGCGGAGGACCGGTTCGCTTTAACCCACAAGGTCGTCGCCGGGCGCGTTCCGGCGACCCCGGCAAGGAGGGCACAGCACCGTCCTAATCGAGGTGGCCGGGGCAGGCCCGCCACGACCGTAGAGAGCGAGAATTTGAATTGTGTTCCGGTCCGTACTACGTCGTTGCCGCCGCTTGTCGCGGGCACGGCCGATGTCTAGGCTCCGGCCGCGATCAAAAGGTTCCGACCATGCCGCGCATCCGTTTCGACATCGGCCAATTCGTGCTCGAAGCCGAGCTCCTAGATACTCCCACCGCGAAGGCGATCCTCGCGGCGTTGCCGGTCGCGGCCGCGGCGCTGACGTGGGGCGAGGAGGTTTATTTCGAAGTGCCGGTGCAGGTCGCGCGCGAGAAGGATGCCCGCGCCATCGTGACGCCCGGTGAGATCGCCTATTGGCCGGACGGCCCTGCCATCGCCATCGGGTTCGGCCGCACCCCCATTTCGCAAGGCGACGAGACCCGGCTCGCGAGCCCGTGCAATGTCTTTGCCAAGGCGGTGAGTGACGTGAAGACACTCGCCGGCGTGAAGGCCGGGACCAAGATCAAAGTGACGGCGGTAAAGTGAACGCTGCCGGGCGGGCCTTGCCCGACGGCCATCCGCAACGGCATCATTCGAAAGAATGACGGCGCAGAGTTTGCATGAAACCTCGCAGGGAGGATCGACATGAATGCAGCCCCGAATAATCCGATGGCACCGCGCGCTGACTTGCTGCTGCGCGGCGGCCGGGTCATCGATCCGGCGAACAATTTCGACGGAGTCGCCGATGTGGCAATCCGCAACGGTCGCGTGGTCGCGGTCGGCGCTGCCGCGCAGGACGTTGCGGCCAAGCGTCAGGTCGATGTCCGCGGCGCCATCGTCACTCCCGGCTTCATCGACATGCATGTTCATATCTACGAGTGGGTGACGAATTTCGGCGTGCCGGCGGACGCCGCAGGAATTCAATCGGGTGCCACCACCATTGTCGATCAGGGCAGCTCGGGCGCATGGACGTTCGGCGGCTTCAAGGCCTTCATCGCCGATCCGGCGCGCACCGACGTGCGGGCCTTCGTGTCGATCAACGTCGCCGGCGCCCTGCAGGGCGGCATGGAAGGCACCACGCTGCACAATCCCGGCATGGTTCACGTCGAGAGCCTGGTGCGCATCGCGGAGGAGCACCCGCATCTGGTGCGCGGCATCAAATGCCACTGGGAGAGCGGCAGCCTGTCGCACTGGGGCCCGACCGTGCTCAAGAAGGCCGCCGAGGCTGGACGCGCCGCAAACCTGCCGCTCTACGTTCACACCGGCGAACTCTTCCCGGTGGACGAGGCGAACCGGCCGACGCCGTCCGTGGTGATGGGCCAGGTGGTGCCGTACCTCAAGGCCGGCGATACGCTCGCTCATATCTATTCGAGCATGCCGGACGGCATCATGAGCGTCGGCGAGGACGTGCCGGGCTGGCTGCTCGAAGCGAAGGCCGCCGGCGTGCTGTTCGACCTCGGACACGGCGTCAATCTCAGTTTCAGGATCGCCCGCAAGATGATGGAGAAGGGCATCCTGCCAGACACTATTGGGTCGGACGTGCACGGCGATTTCAACGCCTATCACGACTACAGCATTCTCGATTATTCCCTGGTCGGCGGCATGAACAAGCTCATCGGTCTTGGCATGAGCCTCCCGGATGCGGTGCGCGCCCTGACGGCGACGCCTGCGAAGGTGCTGGCGGATCCATCGATCGGGCATCTCGGCGTCGGTGCACGCGCCAACGTCACGGTGCTGCGGCCGGTCGAGGGCGAATGGACCTTCGTCGACTCCCGCCGCGAACGGCTTACGGTACGGGAGCGCCTGTTGCCCGACCTCGTGGTAATGGATGGCGAGGTGATGACGCCCGACTGCGGGCTCTTGGCCGACGTCATGGCACCGACCGAACGGCCGCGCGGAATCACGCGTCCGGCATATCTGCGCAGCGACGTCGCCCATATGGCGGCGCAATGACGGGCGGCGCCGTCGTCGGGGCTGCATAAATCCTGCGCCCTGCCGGCGCTCCGAAGGCACGGGCCGCCGGAGGCAAACTCGTCTCTTCAGCAGATTTTGACGTGGAGATCGACTTCGATCAAGGCCGCGCATGCCCGCACCCGTCAAGACAGGCCGATCATCCCGCCTTACGCAACTCGGCCGGCTTGTCATTTTCCAGCACCAGCAGCGCTGACGCGGTGTTGGAAATCGGGACATGATAGTTGCTATGCACCTTGGAGACGCGGCCGGTCAGCGCGCCGCGCATGGCAATCCAGTTGAGAAGCTCGACGCCCTGTGTGCCGGCTTCCTCAACGATCTTGAGGGTTGAGTAGCGCGCCAGCGCCGTCGGATCGCCGACAAGCTTATCCATGCACCACATGTCGAATTCTTTGTTGATGAAGCCCGCCCGCTTGCCGTCGAGCTGGTGCGACAGTCCGCCGGTGCCCATGACCAGGACCTTGACGTCCTGCGGATAGCTGTCGATGGCGCGACCGACGGCCTGTCCGAATTTGTAGCACCGCGCCGGGGACGGCAGCGGATGCTGGACGGTGTTGACCGCGATCGGGATGGTGCGCACCGGGCGGTTGCCGGCCCCCGGCCACAGCAGCGCCAGGGGGATCGTGAAGGCGTGATCGACCAGCATTTCCTGGCACGTGGTCACGTCGAATTCATCGGCGATCAGCGACTCGATGATGTGCCACGAAAATGTCGGGTCCCCGGGGAACGGGCGCGAAACCGGAATGCCCCAGCCTTCGTCGGAATTCTTGTATTCGCTGGCGGCGCCCACCGCGAATGTCGGCATCTTGTCGAGAAAGAAATTGAGCCCGTGGTCGTTGTAGAACACGACCGCGACATCCGGCTTCTCCTGTGCCAGCCACTTGTGGGCGCCGGAAAAACCGTCGAAGAACGGCTTCCAATACGGGTCCTGTTGCAGCCCCTTGGCGATCGCGCCGCCAATCGAGGGAACATGCGTGGTGCCGACGCCGCCGATGATCCGTGCCATGATCTACCTCCCCGCCGCCTGCAGCTTTTCCTTGAACGCTTCGACCGACATTCCGGTCTGCTGCGCCCCGATGTCTTGGACGTTGAGCCCGAAAATACCGGCTAGCTTTGCGAGGTAATAAACGTTGCCGCCGGCCGCGATCATTTCCAGCACGTTACGGTGCTTCACCGCGGCGCGCTGTTCCGGCGAGAGCCCGTACCTGCTGCAATAGCCATCCTCGTCACGCTGGAACGCGGCGCGATTCTCGGCATCGTTGAACGAAAAACACATCTTGTTGAGCGCGAGGCCCCTCTGCGCCAGCGTTCCGTCGAAAATGATGGTGCCCGGTATGTCCTGCTTCATGGCACGTTTTTTCCCTCCCAACCGTGGCGCGAGCGCACGATAATTATTTTCATAAATCGGCGCTCGATGACACTCTTTGCGCTGGATCAAATCCGGGTGCTCAATTGGCGAGCAGGCAGCAAACCGGGCTCGATGCGAGCAGGTCACGCGTGACACCGCCGAAAATCCATTCGCCCAGCCGGCTGTGCCCATACGCGCCGGCGACGATCAGGTCCGCGCCCTCCGCTTTAACCACCCGGATCAACTCGGCTGCGGCGTTGGCGGCATGTACTGCCAGCACGGGTCCGACCGCTATGCGGTGCCGCGTCAGGTATTGCGCGACGTCATCGAGGTGCTGGCGCGCGAGGGCTTCCATCCCCTGGTCGCAAATTTCCATAATCGTCACGGATTTCGCCTCGTGCAGCAGGGACAGCGAATCCTGGAGGGCGCGCCGCGCCTCGCGGCTATCTTTCCACCCGATGATGACACGCTCCGCTTTGAGGGTTTCGACGCCCGGTGGCACGACCAGCACCGGGCGGCCGGCCTTCAGCACCGCCGTGCCCGGATCGATCGCCCGGCATACGCTTCCGGGGGCGCGATCGCGCCCGACGATGACGAGGTCGGCGGCGCGCGCCTGCGCGACCAGATAGTCGTCCGGGAGTTCGATGTCCGATCGCCATTCAACCTTGCGCTGCGTCCCCGCGACCGACAGGAACCCCTCTTCGGCGCGCTTGAGCGAAGCCGCCATATCTCGGCGCTCCTGCTCCACGAAGTCAGGTGTGACGAAATACGCGCCTTCGGCCGGATAGGGTGGCAGGATGCAGGCCGAAATACCGATTAGCGTCGATGCGAATCGATCGGCAAGTCCCGCCGCCAGCCCAACGCGGGCTTCGGACCCACCGTCTACATCTACATGCACCATGATGGTCGCAAAGGACACGGCGTTTCTCCGTTTCTGCTCCCTGACAAACATGTCCGGAAAGCGCGTGGCGGACCATGAGATTTGTCAATCGGCGCCGGCAGTAGGGCTTTGATCGCGCGACGCGCCGTGCTCGCGCTTTTCCTAAACTCCATCGAGACCTCTTTATGGGAGTGGGAGAATGGCGCGGATCGCAATTTTTGTCGGGCGCGCCCGAACCGGCACCTTGTGCGAGGCGCTCGGCGAGGCCTATCGACGTGGCGCGGAGGCTGGCGGGCATCAGGCAAGCCTCTTCGTTACGTCCCATATGGCGTTCGATCCGGTGCTGCACGAGGGGTTTGAGCGGATTCAGGCGCTGGAGCCGGACCTCCAGGCTGCCCGCGCAGTCGGTGGGATACCCGCGCGCTGATTGTCGATGCGAAAGGGTCCGCGTGACAACGGACCCATTATCGCATCCGCGACTTCAGCGTGATCATCGGGCCATCCACGGCGAATTTGCCGTAACCATGATGATGGATCGTCTTGGGATTTTTTGTGCCGGATCGGTCCAGGCCTTGAGGACTTCAAGGATGAAGAGATTGTAGGTGTTCACCAAGCGCATATCGGCGACCCTGCATTCGAGATTGGCGAAACACTCGGCAATCAGCGGCGGCGCCACGCGCGCGGCCGGGACCGGCGTCAGGCCGAACCGCTCGAATTTATCCACGTCGCGGCCTGAGCAATTGCCGACGTTTACGACCTTCGGGGCGAGCTTGCGCGCCGGGACCGCGATCACGCACTCCTTTGTCGCGCGCAATGCCGCGAAGCTGTAATCCGCGTTGCTGACCACGCAGGCGACGAGCGGCGGTTCGAACTCGACCATCATGTGCCAGGACATGGTCATGACGTTGCCGCGGCCCTTGTTGGTGGTCGTCAGCAAAACAACCGGGCCCGGTTCGAGCAGTTGATAGACCTTCGACAGTGGCAGATCTTTCATCGTGACTGCGCCCCCCGGTCCGTCTGGCCGGCGTCAATCCTTGGCCGGCAGCACCAGGTTGAGGACCACCGCGACGACCGTGCCGACCACGATCCCGTCGGCCGCCAGGATACGGACCCCTTGCGGCACGACTTCAAAGAACGCCGGGGGCGCAAAGTTCACCGCGGTGCTCAACCCGACCGAAGCCGCGAACAGGAGGAGATCGCGTTGGCTCTTCAGGCTATCGGCCAGGATGCCGATGCCGACCGCCCCGATCATGCCGAACATAAAGATGAGCGTGCCGCCGAGAACGAACGGTGGCACAATCGCGATCACGGCGCCGACCTTCGGCAGCAGCGCCATGACCAACAGGATGGCGCCAGCAACGGCAACCACGAACCGGCTGCCGACGCCGGTCAGGGAAATCGCGCCGACATTCTGGTCGTACGAGATCAGCGGGACGCCGCCGAACAGCGCCGCGATGGCCGATCCCAGGCCGTCGGCCGCGACCGCGCCGCGCACCCGGCGCTCGCTGCCGTCGACCTTCAGCATGTTGCAGAGCGCCAGCGTGATGCTCATGGTGTAGATGGCGGCGATCAGGTGATAAACGATGACGGTCGTCAGCCCGGCCATATCCGGCCAGGCAAAATCGCCGTATGGCGCAATGCTCGGCAGCCGAAACCACGGGGCGTTCGTGACGATCTCGAAGTTCGCAAGCCCAAGCGGTATCGCGATCAGATAGAGACACACAAGCGCAATGAAGACCGAAAGCGCCCTCAAGAAACCACTGGTAAGACGGTTGATCGCGAGTATCAGAACAATGCTGCCGATCATGAGGATCATCGTCAGCGGATTGCCCGCATAGGGCGTGTTGACCCCGGCCGCGATGGTCACCGCGATCCGGATCAGGGTTTCGCTGGTGATGATCAGCAGCGTCCCCACCACCACGGGCGGAAACAGCGGACGCATTTTGCCCAGCAGCGGGCTCACGGCAAACAGGACAATTCCGCCGATCACCATCGCGGTAGTCGCGGCCGCCAAACTTGTCGCCTTGGCCATCGCGACCACCGGCCCGATGTAGACCGCATAGGCGCCGAGCAACAGCGGCAGCCTGGCGCCGATCCAGAAAAATCCCAGCGCCGAAATAATCGTCCCGACGCCACAGCCGATCATGACACCCGTCACCATGGTGGTGCGCAGTTCGGGAGAGAGATTGAGCAATTGGCCGATGACGAGCGGGGACGCGATCATCGCGGTGAACATCACCAGCACATGCTGCAAGCCGAACAACACCGACGGAACAAGCCCGGGCTTGTCTTCGAGGCCATAGCGGAGCGCCAGGATATTGACCCCGGCCCGTTGCACGCCTTCACCGGCAAGCGCTTGTCCGACTCTATCCTCAGTGGCTGGTAACGACATCCGATCCCCCAAACGTCAACCCGCGATCATTTCAAGATTGCGGATACCAGTCAAAGAAATTGGGTCGGAGCGGTTAAGTCCGGAGGTCGTGCAACGCCATGAACGCCCTGTAGAGAACGCGCGGATCGAACTGCCCGTGATAAACCGCAGGCGGCTCGCGCTTCGAACCGAGCAGCCCGTAGACGGCCGCCTGCGCCGAGCGCACCGAGTATTCGACGGTGAACACCACGTCCTCCGGCAGCTCGCAAAATTGGCCCGTGAAGGCGAGATTTCTCGATCCTTGTGGGATGACTTGCGGGCGGTCCCCTTTCTCGCGGCGGAGGAACTGGCTGGTGATGAACGGCATCATGCAAGGAATGCAGATCGACGTTTCCAGGATCCTGGGTGCCTCCGTCTCGATCCGCAGATGGCCAAGCACCTCCGCCATGATCTCGCGGCCCGTGCAAGCAGACATCGGTTTTTTAACGAAATCGCCGGGTTTGTCGACGGAGAGGCCATAGCCCCAGAACACGCTGACATTCTCGGGCTGGTTGATGTAATGCGGCTGGTGCGGGATCACGATCGAGGCGAGCCAACCGGACTGCGGGAACGTGATCAGGCCACCTTCTCCGGGTACATTGCCGGTGAAGTCCCGCACGATGCGCAGGAAGGTCGGATCGTGGAGCGTTGTGGTGAACGAAACCCATTTGGATTCGTCGATATGATCAGCGAAGGCGGAGGGGCGACCGAACGCGGGACGGCCTCGCGCGATCTTCTCCCATAGCGTCCAGGCGCCGCCGTCCGCCTTGCCGTTGAGCACGGGGGCGATATCCATGGCGCCGAGGCTCGATGCCTCGGTCATTGAGCCCAGTGTCACCAGGACAAGGTCGCCGGCGCCGATCGTGACCGCGCCGGCATTGCCGCCCCGCTCATAAGCGATCTCCTCCACGACCGTCTCGCTGCCTTGATCGCGAAATCCTGAGATCGGTCACCCTCGTGTTCAATTCGAACTTCACGCCGCGCTCGTCGAGCCACTTGTGCAGGGGCCGCACCATCGAGTCGTATTGATTGTAGACGGTCCGCATGATGCCTTCGAGCCGGTTGAAGCCCGCAACCATATGGGCGAAGCGCACCAGATAGCGTTTGAACTCGACCGCGCTGTGCCACGGCTGGAACGCGAAGGTCGTGCACCACATGAACCAGAAATTGGTCTTGAAGAACGCGGGATCGAACTGATCCGCGATACTGGTCCGGCCCAGCATGACTTCGGGTTCGAGCGCCAGACGCTCGATCGTCAATATGTGCTTTTCGCCGAGGCCGAATGCGGGCGCCGTCTCCCGGTGGCCCTCGCGGACCAGACGCGATTTGGACGAGGTCTTCATCGTTTCGTTCCAATCGAAGATTTCCTGCGTGACCGTCTTCGTCCCGTCGAGGGTGGGGATCGAAGAGAATAGTCCATAGGTGCATACGTATTTGCTCTCGATCATCCGGCCGCCGCGCAGCACGTAGCCGTCCTCCGGAGAGCCGGCGCCGTCGAGGCTTCCGCCGAGCTTGTCGAGTTCCTCGAAGATGGTGATATTCTGCCCTGGAACGTCGCCGTCACGGATCATGAAGGCGGCCGCGGCCATCGAAGCTATCCCGCCGCCGACGAGATAGACCTTGGTCGCGCCGCGGTCGGCACCACCCCGTCTCGCCACGGCAGGATCAGAGGAGCGATCTGCGCTCGTCATGGTGAAACTTCCCTGTCATCGATCTACGTTGCCGCCGCACCATAGCGGCTCGCCCAGCCGTGACAAGGAAGCCCGCAGTATGCGACTCGCGGTATGGCTCCAGAATCTCTTCTTCGAAATAAGCTCGTCCCCGCTCCATGCCAACATCTAATCCGGCTCTGGATTTGACGATTTCCGCGTCGAGTTCGGCCTCCAGCTCGCGGATTTTTTCGGTCAACGCGACGATGTGCGGTGCCACGGGATAACGCCGAGTCGCAAGTAGGGGCAGTCTCGATCCGAGAGCCAGCCGGCGTCATCCGAAGCTCGGAGTCCGCCCGGCGATGTGCGGTCCGCAGGGCCAAACCAACCATAATGATGTTGGACTTTGGTCGTTTTGGCGCGAGCCGGTGATCAATTACGGCTGACGAGAACCACGCCTGCCGCCACCAGCAACGCCGCGCCGCCCTTTTGGATTAGTTCCCGGGCCGCGATGCTCTCTCGACTGTAGGCGGGAAGGCATAAGGACAGCATCACCCCGAAGGAAAACACGAAAAGCGTCGTGGTACTGCCGATGGCCTGGACGATGCTCAACGGCGCCAGCATCAGGGCGTAGCGGTTGCCGAGGCCGCCGCCGAGATTGATCAATTCGTTCGCCCCGTTGATCGCGAGGACCGCTCCGGTCTGCAATCGCATCAGGGCGACGAATTGGCGGCGGTACGGCGAATGCGCCAACAGCGCAACGCCGAAGACGCCTTCGCCGACGAACATCCAGAATGTCGTGGTCCAGAACTCGTCGCGCAACGCGAAGATCTTGAACAGCAGCGAACTCAGTGCCATGAACGTGGCACTTGTCAGCATCAGTCCGGCGATTCTCGCCTTGAATCGCGGTGTATGTTTGCCGGTTCGGATCGAGACCAGCAACGTCCCGCCGACGATGAGGGCCCCGCCCGTCATCTGGGCGCCCGTCAAGACCTCACCCAGGATGAAGTAGCCAAGCACATAGCCTATCAACGGCCCCATCTGGAATAACGGCGCCACCGTGGAGGCTTCTTCAGTCTGTAAGGCGCGCAGATAAAAGAACAGCGCCGCAATGTAGAGCACGCCGGACAGCGCCATCAGCGCCATGGCGCCGCCGCTGACGAACAAGACGGCCGGAACGAAAGCCCCGATGAACGGAAGCGTAACGATGCCGATCAGGGCGGTGAACACCAGCAGCACCGCAATATCGCTGTTCTTGAAGAAGCGATCGACCAGGTACTTGTCGAGGTGCGTCGAGAGCGCCCAAAGAACCGGGCCGGAAAAGGCGAATATCAACCATGACATGTTGAATTCGAGACCTCAACCGGACGTTCGTGCCGCTCGACAGTCAAGGTAGCGGCGCCCTAATGGCACCATGGCGGGTATCGTGTGCGCCCGGCCGCGACCTCAGCCCGGGTCCATTCCGTGGCTCTTGAGGACCGGCGCGGCTTCCGGCGCGGTCAGAAATCTCAGCAGCGCAAGGGCCACGTCCGGCGCCGGAGCCGCGACGTGCAAGCCCGCCGAAAATACCGTAACCAGCTGGACGTCGGCCGGCAGCGGACCCAGATAGACAATGCCTTTGACCGACATCAATTCGCTCATTTGGGTGAAACCGATTTCGCCCTCGCCACGCGCGATGGCCTCGCCGACCGGAAGACCGGGACCGATCTGGGTGATCTTCGGCTTGAGTTGGTCGGCGATCCCCATCCTTTGAAAGAGGGTGGGGAGATAGACGCTGCTCGGTCCGGACGAAAGCACGATCGACTTTGCGGCAAGCAAGGTCTGCTTGAGTGCCTCGGCGGACGAGATGTCGGGCCGCGGCGTCCCGGCGTGCACCGCGGCGCCGACCCCCGACCTCGCGACATCGATGCGGCCCACGAGCGTACCACGCTTGACGAAGTCATCGACGCGGGGGCCCGGGATGATAACGATATCGGCGACCTCCCCGGCGCCGACCCGCTTGACGATGTCGACGGTGCCGCCCCAGTCGATCGTGACGCTATGCCCGGTCGCCTTCTCGAAGATCGGCACAAGCTCGCGATAGGGCTCCCTAACGGCGTTCGAGGCGATGATCTTGATCTCGGCGGATTCGGCGGCAGGAGCCAGCAAGGCGGCGAGGGTGGCGGCGACGCCGCAAAGAGATGACTTCATCGTGTCCTCTCGGTCTTTCATGGCATGGGTCTCGTTGTCGGTATTGCCAGTCGCCGCTGATCCGGGGCTCTGTTTTGAAGATGACGGTCCGACGATTCCTCGCTATTTCTTCAACATTGGCAAAACTGGATGGCGTGGAGGCTATCACAAGCGTGAGGGGGAGGGAGCGGGACGTGCGCCGCCGCGACGCACGCACCTCGCGTTGCGGCGAGTCGATCGTCCGTACAATTGGCGGGCGGCATCGGCGGCATCGGCGCTGCCGTCGGGTATCTTATCGATGCACCAGAAGCGCAAGGCGGCCCGCAATTGCGAAGGGCGATCTTCGGCAGTTATCCAAGCCTCGGCGACCGAGTCGTCTGATAAGATCACGAGCATTAGTTGATCCTCCGTTCGATCGAGTGGGAACGAGCTAATTTGATCAGACGCAGTTTCGTTTGAGCACCTATGCTGATATGCTTGTCTGCGGTCGCATTTGCTGCGCTCGCGTGCGCTCTGATCACCATTCCGGCACGGCATTGTTTGCAGCGCCTTAAACCCTATACAACCAGATGGAAACGCCATGAGTTCGACCTACATTCTCGGCATCGTCGTCGCGGTGGTGGTTCTCTATCTCTTGAGTGCGATTCGGGTGCTGCGTCAGTATGAGCGCGGCGTCATATTTCTTCTCGGGCGATTCGGAGGCGTGCGCGGTGCGGGCCTCACGCTCGTTTTCGTTCCCTTCCAGCAAATGGTGCGCGTATCCTTGCGCACCGTGACGATGCAGATCCCGTCGCAAAAAATCATCACGAAAGACAACGTGTCGATCGATATCGCGGCGGTCGCCTACTATCATATTTCGGATCCGGAAAAGGCGGTCATCGTGATTGAGAACGTTTACAACGCCATCAATCAGATCAGCCAGACCACCGTCCGCAATGTCGTCGGGCGTTTCAGCCTCGATCAGCTTCTGTCGGACACCGCGAGCATCAACCTGCAGATCAAGAATGTGATCGACGGACACACCGAACCGTGGGGCACGCAGGTGACAGCGGTCGAGATCAAGGACATCCTGCTGCCGGAAAATATGCAACGCGCTATGGCAAAGGAAGCCGAGGCCGAGCGCGAACGTCGCGCGAAGATCGTGGCCGCCGAAGGCGAATACCAAGCCGCGGTGAAACTCGGCGAAGCCGCCGACATCATGACCCAGCATCCCGTGGCACTTCAACTGCGCACGCTCCAGACCATGGCGGAAATCTCGGTCGAAAAGAACTCGACGATTATTTTCCCGGCACAATTCATGACGACAGTGCAGGAAGCCTTCCGGATGATGTCAGTGGATTCGGCATCAAAATAGCCGCTGCCGGCGGTCGCTTCCCCGGCCGCGTCTGGAGCTTGAACTCGCCCCGTCGCGCCACCGCACCGCCAGTCATGCAGAGGCGGAGATCAGCCCTTTGCCGCCGTCTTGGCCAGGGAATCATCGACTGCGGTCGCGAACGACCTGGCAAAACCGTAGTCCATGCCGGTGTTGGGGACCAGGACCGACATTTGGCCGTTGGTCTCGGCGACGGAGGCCATATTCTTGGCTGTGGTACCGGTAACCCAGCCACCCCAGGAAAAACCCGATGACGAGCGTCGCCACTGCGACGACGCCTCCTCCTCGTGCTTTCGGCGACTATGATTTGGCGGTGCGCGGCAATAGCCACGACATGATTCTCCCGTAACGATCGCCGCTACAGGTGAACTCATTTTTTTCCGTTGTCTTCCTCGCAAACGCGGCGGCCTGCTGCTCGGTTTGGCGCATCTCGCGGGGCAGCGACATCCATTCGCGAATCACGGTTCGGCGGGCCTCGTGTTCGGGTCTCATCTTCGCAACCTTCCAGGGCCGATTGCGGGCTGCCGGCATGCGGCCAATATCTTTTGCGCGACAGTAACCATTTGCGGAACCACCGTGCGCCTATCGCGTTGGAGATTCAATCTCAGAGGGGACATACGTGGTCGCCATTTTTGTATCATTGGGTGCCTCGCGAGGTTTTTCCTCTCTAACCGCTCCGTTGCTCCGAATAGAGGTGAAGCACCCGGTTGCCGGGAACGAAAAGTAATTCCTCGCCGTAGTTTCGAAAATAAGCTCGTCGACATGGAGACAGCGAAGCCGATGCGGCTGGTCTGTCATGGAGATTGGTAAATGGGCACGATCCTTATCATCGTTCTAGTGATCCTTTTGTTGGGAGGCTTCGGCGGGTATCATGGCTATAACCGTTACGGCGGGACAGGACTCGGCGGTATTCTCGGCCTCGTCTTGATCGTTCTTGTGGTGCTTTGGCTTTTCGGCGGCATCCACGTCTGATGCCGCGACGGACGCTCGGCGCGGTCTTCTTCAGAGCGCCGAGTTTGTCAGGTACGTGCTTGGAGGCATGGTGTTTGCTTCTGATTGCAAACTTCCGCAAGGACGCGAGGCCGGATCATCGAGCCTTTTGGGCGATTTCCGACCGCGCCCGGAGGCACGTCGAAACGTTCATGCTGCGCCGGAAGGACGAGGGCGAGATCAGGCGGTTGGCAACTCGATAATCTGATTTACGCATTCAATAACGTCATACACTGCCACCCGGACGACCGGGTATCCCTTCTTGATCTCCAGCCCGGCCTCGCGCGCTGCATCGAAGGTGGTGAACGACGCCTTCGTCTGCCTGTCAACTTGAAGACGGAACTGCCCGATTTCCGGCTTTTGGCGTTGCGACAAGGGTAGCAGCGGCGACTCTTTCGGATCGGTATCCTTGGTGGCGGGCATTTTAAGCTCTACCGGTCTGAACGGGGCGTCATTTCGTGAGGCCATTGCATCATCTTTCTTTGCTGCGCGGAATCGAGGTGGGAGACGCAAGTTATCGTTGCCGGTGGAAAAGTTGTCCCGTGCGCGGATTGATTTGAGGGGCAAAGCCGCCGATGCCTCAAATCGAGGCGCCGGCCGCCCGGGCCTCAGCGGTCCAAATACGACAGATCAAACGCCCTTGCGGACCCCAGTTTTGATGGCCTCGGTCGCGGTGGTCGCCATCTTCTGACCGATTGAAGCAAGCTCTTGGGCCTGCCGGGAAAGTACCTCAAACTGTTGCCGCGCATGTTCGCTGGATAGTGCGAAAAATTCGGCTGGCGTCTTTACGGTCGACAATTTGGTGAAGTGCGCAACTGCGGAATTGATATTTGCTTGAGTGAATTCCATGACCTTGGCGCTGTATTCCTGGGCGCCCTTGAATGCTGTAGTCGAGGCATTCTTCATCATGCTGGTTGCCTCACTGGCGGCGACGCTCATCTTCTCGAGATTGTCCTTCGCCTGGGCGGCGGTCTTTTCCGCGACATCGCGAAGAACTTGCGGCGCGTCGGAGAGGTTCGTCGCCTGATTGTATGCGGGTGAGTTCATGGCGGTCATCCTTCGGGGGCGGGTGTGCAATCCAGCGAATTGCCCTGCGTGGTCGCCGGGGTTTCTGAGCATTGCTACGAGCGCAATCGGGGGTGGCAATCGTGGGTGGCAATTAGGCGGTGCCAGCAAGATAAGCATTAAATGGCGCGGCGCAATGCGCCGTCGGATGAGTCCGGACAATAAAGCCTCAACATGAAAAGGCGTGATTGGGTCGATCTCTTCGCTGAGTGCGTCGCCGGCGGTTTCCGCTCCACCTCTCGTTCCGGCTGCTTTGGTGGGCGACAAGTCGGAACAGGTGAGGAACAATAGACCGGTCGAAGCGTTATCGGGTGCCCCTCTTTTCGGCTGAGAATTGCAGAAGGTTGGGTTTGACATTTGTACTTTGCGCATTTGAATTTGCCCTGCGAGGAGATGCAATGAAAAATCTTACGGACCCGGCGATGAGCTTTTTCATCGTCCTGGTGATCGGTATCCTGGCAGGAGCCATCGCGGAAACGATCGCGCGGACGTCTTGGCTGTCAAAGCAAATCACCGGTGCAGGTCGCGTTTATGTCACCAGCGCGCTGGTCGGCATCGCGGGAGCTTTCATCGGCTTTCACATCGCTGCGCTGCTCGCGCTGTCCACATCGGGTTCGTTGGTGCCCTTTATCGCGGCTGCGCTGGGAGCTGCGGTCGTTCTTTTTGCCTGGAGAGCCATCAGGCTTTGAGCGCCGCTGGTGGTTGCCGGCACTGCCTGGTCCGACAACCGCGGCCATGACGACGCGGATATCGGCCCCACGGACATTGGGTTGGTATAAGCGCGGGCTCGTCTGCTGATGCGGGATCGCCGCCCAGATGGCCGCCAAATCGCGGCGCGGCTGAAGTCGTCCGAACGCTATCGCGCCTACTCGTCCATCTCCGCCGGCACGCGTCCCGCACGAAAGAGAACGACTGGCTCCTCGTCAAAGTCTCCCAATTCGGCGTCACCGGTCCGTGACCACGCGATCACGCCTACTCTGGTTAGCGCCAGGCGCTCCGCGGTTCGCCGCGCCGTCCGCTCGGACTTGCACGCAACGGACGGATCGGCGAGAAGGCGCGTCCCGCGGCCGGCCCGGAACGATTGCACGATGTAGACGGTTTCCTGAGCCATGGCGCAAACCTGAGGGTCGTCGGCAGGATACGTCAACGGCCCGACGCGCTGGCGCTTCGGGCCGTTGAGATCAGTCGTCCGATCAGCGAGCTGCGCTGGAACTAGAAGTCCATGCCGCCGCCACCCGGCATGGCGGGGGCTGCGTTCTGCTTCTTCGGCACTTCGGCCACCATGGCCTCGGTGGTGATCAGCAGGCCTGCGACAGAAGCCGCACCCTGCAGGGCGGCACGAACCACCTTGGTCGGATCGATGATGCCCTTGGAGAGCAGGTTGCCGTATTCGCCGTTCTGGGCGTCGAAGCCGTAGTTGTATTGGTCCTTGTCGAGGATCTTGCCGACCACGACCGAGCCGTCTTCGCCCGCGTTGAGGGCGATCTGGCGGCACGGCCAGGATAGCGCCTTGCGGACGATGTCGACGCCGGTCTTCTGGTCGTCATTGGCGGTGCGGATCTTCTCGATCGCCTTGATCGAACGCAGCAGCGCGACGCCGCCGCCCGGCAGGATGCCTTCCTCGACCGCGGCGCGGGTCGCGTGCATCGCGTCGTCAACCCGATCCTTTCGCTCCTTCACCTCGACTTCGGTCGCGCCGCCGACGCGGATCACCGCAACGCCGCCCGCGAGCTTGGCGAGACGCTCCTGGAGTTTCTCGCGGTCGTAGTCCGAGGTGGTCTCCTCGATCTGCGCCTTGATCTGCGAGATGCGCGCCTCGATGTCGGCCTTCTTGCCGGCGCCGTTGACGATCGTGGTGTTCTCTTTCTCGATGATCACCTTCTTGGCCTTGCCGAGCATGGCGACGGTAACGTTGTCGAGCTTGATGCCGAGGTCTTCCGAGATCGCCTGGCCGCCGGTCAGGACCGCGATGTCCTGCAGCATCGCCTTGCGGCGATCGCCGAAGCCCGGCGCCTTCACGGCCGCGACCTTGAGGCCGCCGCGCAGCTTGTTCACCACCAGGGTGGCGAGCGCTTCGCCTTCAATGTCCTCGGCGATGATGACGAGGGGCTTCGAGGTCTGCACCACGGCCTCCAGGAGAGGCAGCAACTCTTGCAGGCTCGACAGCTTCTTTTCGGAAATCAGCACGTAGGCATCGTCCATCTCGACCCGCATCTTGTCGGCGTTGGTGACGAAATAGGGCGAGATGTAGCCGCGATCGAACTGCATGCCCTCGACGACTTCGAGCTCGGTCTCCAGCGATTTCGCCTCTTCGACCGTGATGACGCCCTCATTGCCGACCTTCTTCATCGCCTCGGCGAGGAAGCGGCCGATCTCGGCATCGCCATTGGCCGAGATGGTGCCGACCTGGGCGATCTCGTCGTTGGAGGTAACCTTCTTGGAGTTGGCCTGGAGGTCCTTCACGATTGCCTCGACGGCAAGATCGACGCCGCGCTTGAGGTCCATCGGGTTCATGCCGGCGGCAACCGCCTTGGCGCCCTCGCGCACGATTGCGTGAGCGAGCACGGTCGCCGTGGTGGTGCCATCACCGGCGAGATCGGAGGTTTTACTGGCGACCTCGCGCACCATCTGGGCGCCCATGTTCTCGAACTTGTCCTCAAGCTCGATCTCCTTCGCTACCGTCACGCCGTCCTTGGTGATGCGGGGTGCCCCGAACGACTTGTCGAGCACGACATTGCGGCCCTTGGGGCCGAGCGTCACGCGAACCGCGTGGGCGAGCGTGTCGATGCCGCGCAGCATCCTGTCGCGCGCGTCGACCGAAAATTTAACTTCCTTGGCGGACATACTGATAATTCCTTTTGTGTGGGGATGTCATCTTTCACGGGCCGGCGTTCGGCACCCGGGATGACGAGGCGAGGCTAGCGCTACGCGGCCTTTTTCTTGGCCACGACGTCGGTGAGTACGCCCATGATATCGCTCTCCTTCATGATCAGGAGTTCGGCGCCATCGATCTTGACCTCGGTGCCCGACCATTTGCCGAACAGCACACGGTCGCCGACCTTGAGGTCGATCGGGATAACGTGGCCGGCTTCATCGCGCCCGCCCGGACCGACGGCGACGATCTCGCCCTGGCTCGGCTTTTCCTTGGCGGTATCCGGAATGATGATGCCGCCGGCGGTCTTATCCTCGGCATCGATACGCCTGACGACAACACGATCATGGAGTGGACGAAACTTCATTTGGTGCCTCCCTTATCTCTGAAAAGTCATTTGGTGTGGGACCGGCGGATAATCACCCAATAGTCAGGATCATCCTGGGGAGCCGGGTCGGAATGACTGGGCGCATATAAACAGAAAGCAAAATAAAAACAGCTCTATGGTCGGGAATATTTCCGAAATCGATCGAATTTCAGCATTATTCCGGCAAAACCGCCGCTATTACGTCAAGAATTACGTCGCAGTCGTTGTCGTAATAGCCGGGCCCGGTGACCGGGCCGCCAGTGTGAAACCGGCACCTCCGTCAGTTGCAGGTCAAGGTATTGCGGAAGCGGGTAGCGAACAATGGATACGCCCCTGGTCGCGGCCAAGTCCAGCTTCCGCCCCTGATACCTCCGAGTGACATCCTTTGGGGCCGCGCGCCGAGAGGCGCGGCTGGAATTACCGCCTGCTCGCCCTGCGATGAAATCTGCTATATTTCGCGCCGCGCGGACCAACCTTTCGCCAATTGGGCGGATGGAGATGACGCATGATAAGACGACGGGAATTCATCGCGGGGCTCGGCGGCGCCGCGGCATTTTCATGGGCGGCATCGGCGCAGGAGCCGGAACGGGTGCGACGCGTCGGCGTGCTGATCTTCTCGGCCGAGAACGATCCCCTGACCCAGACCCGGTTGGCCGCATTGCGGGACGGACTTGAGGGCGCCGGGTGGACCGAAGGCCGCAACCTGCACATCGATGTTCGTTATGGCGCCGCCAATGCGGCCCAGCTTCGTTCCTCCGCCGAGGAACTGGTGAAGCTTGCTCCCGAGGTGATCGTCACCGGCGCGGCGCCGGCCACGCGGGCGATCGAGCAGTTGACGCAGACAATCCCGATCGTCTTTGTCGAGGTTACCAACGAAGTCGGCTACGGTCTGACCGGAAAACTCGCCCATCCGAAGGTCAACGCCACCGGGATCACCAATCTTTACCTTGCGATCGGCGCCCGATGGCTGGAACTGCTCAGGCAGGCGGCGCCTCGCGTGGTCCGGGTCGCGCTTCTGTTCAACCCCGAATTCGACAGCCGAGGTTATCTGGCGGCGATCGAGGCGGCGGCGGAGGCAGACGGCGTGAAGACCGCCAGGATTCCGGTTCGCGACGCCAATGACATAAAGCACGGGATCGATGCCTTCGCGACGGGGCCGAACGGAGGGCTCGTCATCGTGTCGCCGACCCCGTCCTTCAGCAATGTCGAATTGATTTTCCGGCTGGCGACCCAATATCGGTTGCCGGCGATCTATCCGGTGCGAGGCCTCGCAGTCGAGGGTGGTCTGATGGCGTACGGACCCTTGATCCCCGATATGTTCCGCAATGCCGCGCCTTATGTCGACCGCGTCCTGCGTGGTGCGAAGCCTGGCGATTTACCGGTTCAATTCCCGACCATGTTCGAGCTCGTCGTCAATCTCAAGGCCGCGCGGGAGATCGGTCTTGAATTCCCGCACGCCCTCATCGCTCGCGCCGCGACGGTGATCGAATGAAGGCGCCTTGGTGCGGTCGGTTGAAGGCCGGGGGATCATGAACCGGATATTCGGCGCGGTCGCACTGAGCGCCGTGGTCGCGATCGCGCAAAGCGTCGCGGCCGAGGGCGACGCGGCGGCCCCGACCCTGACGAGCCCGATGCCCACCCTTGCCCCGATCCTCAAGAAAATCACGCCGGCCGTCGTCAATGTCGAGATCAAGGGCCGCTACACGACGGGGACGAATCCCAAACGGCGCGAGGTACGCGAAATCCATGAGGTCGGGTCGGGCGTGATATACGACGCCGGCAAGGGCTACATCATTACCAACAATCACGTCATCGACCATGCGAACGAAATAACCGTAACGCTCACCGACGGCCGCATGCTCAAGGCAAAGCGTGTCGGGGCCGACCCTGATTTCGATCTCGCCATTATCAAGGTGGCGGCGGAAAACCTGACGTCCATTGCGTTTGGGGATTCGAGCCAGGTCGAGGTTGGCGATGTCGTGCTCGCCATCGGCTATCCGATGAACATCGGCCAGACGGTGACTTCGGGAATTGTCGGCGGCTTGCACCGCACCAACATCGGGATCGAGCAGCACGAAAACTTCATCCAGACCGATGCCGCGATTTATCCGGGGAATTCGGGCGGAGCGCTCGTCAACCTCAAGGGCGATCTCGTCGGCATCAACACCGCGTTCATCGGTTCAAGCAGTACCAACCCCGGGATGGGGTTCGCGATCCCAACCAATACAGCACGTATCGTTGCCAACCAGATTTTGGCGTACGGCGATATCCATCGCGGCACGCTTGGCATCACGATCGAGGATCCGACGCCGTCCGTGATCCGCGACATGAAGCTGGTCGGCCCGCAAACCGGAGCCGTCATCACGAAAGTCGACCCTGGATCGGCCGGAGAACGCAATGGCCTGAAGTCCGGCGACGTGGTGGCCGAAATCGATGGCGCGAAGGTGCGAGATGCGGCCTTTCTGCGCACCAGGATTGCGCTGCATCGGATCGGCGAGGTGGCCGAACTCGCGGTCTTGCGCGAAGGAAAGCCGATCGCCATCCGCGCGACGATCGCGGATCGTGAGCCGCGTGCCGTGGCAAAATGACGAAGTAGCGATCTCCGCCGATCGGACGAACTCGCTGTTCGCCGGTCGTGCCGCTGGCGTCGCTCAGAATTCCGGCTTATTTGCCTGCGGCATCGGCTCAACGTCATACTGGTAGAAGTTCGCGTTGTTCTCCGCGCAGGCCTCTTCTTCCAGGGTGGCCTTTATGCGGAACCAGCGCTTGCTCGCGGACCACGGCATGTTGAAAGCACCCGGATCGTCGACGGTGAAATTGACCTCGAGGACCTTCCCGCCGTCGAGGATCTTGAACCGCTCGACGACGTGAATCTGGCTCGTGTGCGGCGTACGGTAGGAGTCGACGAACGTCTTGTCGTTCATGCCGATTGTATCGACCACCAGCGTATCGCCGCCCTCGTAATGGCCGACTGATTCTCCAAACCATGACGCCTTCAGATTGGCCGAATGCGGCCGATCGAGATAAACGCGGCGCACCCGATGGTCGGCCTGCTGAAGGATCCAGACCTCCTTGGGAGTTTGGACGAAAAACAGCGTAATTGGATTGAGCAGCATGGCGGGAACGCCTTGCAGCCAGCACCGTGCCTCACGGGTGAACATCGCCTTGCCGGCACGCGCGTCCGCGTTGGCTTGTCGCAACGACTCGACGACCCACGGCTTCAGATTGGGGTCGTTGAGATTGGCTATTCGCCAGTTCGGCTGCTGTCCGGTGCGCCTCGCTTCGAAGTTGCTGATGTAGGGTTCGGCCGGATCGGACGTGACGGGACCTGGTCCGCTTTTCGGCGGGGTGAATTCGTTTTCGCCCCGGCCGTCCCACCCGGTACCGTTGGAGGAAAAATCGGGTATCGCGGCATTGTTCGCCGCCTGCGCCGGCCAAAATACAGCGCCGGCGCAGAGAAAGCCGATCAAGGCACTGGTTGAAGAGAATGTTGCCATTGGAGTTCCTTTGGTGCCGCTTTATCACACGGACCTGAGCATACCAACCGATCGCGCGCCTTTGCGCGATCAAGCGGTGACGTGACGGGCCGGCACAATGCCGAAAGCCAATGCCGGAAACCGGGAAGCGGCGTCGCGACGGCGGCCGCTACGGCGCACGGTCACTGCTCAGAAGTCAGGCTTATCCGCCTCCGGGACCGGGCCAACGTCCTGATGAAAATGATCCGCGTTGTTCTCCATGCAGGCCACTTCGAACAGAGCGCCCGGCGTCACACGCCGATAACGCTGAATCGCGTTCCACGGCGTGGTGAAGGCGCCGGGGTCCTCGACATGGACGTCGACCTGCATGGTCTTGCCGCCCTCGATCATGTGAAAGCGCTCGACCACGTGCAACTGTTCCGTGTGCGGCGTCTGGTAGTGATCGATGAACGTCCTGGTGGAAAGTCCGACCGTATCCACGACCAGGGCGTCGCCGTCATAATGGCCGACCGATTCGCCAAACCATGACGGCGTCAGCTGCGCCGCGTGTTCCTGGTTGAGATAGACGTGGCGTACCTGATGATCCTGCGCCCAGATCATCGCGACCTCTTTCGGGGTCTGCATGAAATAGACCGGCATTGCCGGGTAGACCAGGAAGCCGGGAACACCCATGGGCCAGCAGCGTTCCTTGGGGGTAAACACGGTCTTGCCGGACAACGCGAGTTCATTGGTCTTGCGCAACGCCTCCCTGGCCCAGGGCTGCAGAATCGGATTGGTGATGTCGGCGACCCGGAAGGCCGGGTGCGGGTTCTTGGGAAACTTGTAGAAGCTGGTGTAGTGGTGCGCCGGATCGGACAGCACGGGCCCCGGGCCGCTTGGCGGGGGAAGGAAATCGTCGTCCTCCGCGAGCCAGCCGGTGTTGCTGTCAGGGGAGAAGTTGGGGGCGCTCTCGGCGCCGCGCGCCGGCCCTTGCGGAGTGGTGAGGCAGATGAGGCCGGCTATGAGGCCGCCGGCCAGAAAGCGTGTTCGATTCGAAACAAACATGTAATACGATCCTGCGAAGATGGTTCGTTGCGTGACGATGGGGCAGCGCCTCAACGCCGCGGAAAAATCCTGCCATGCCTCAGCGCACCACGCAATCGCGCCAATGCATGTGCGATGGTATGCAGCGATCCCCTCTTGCCGGCAACCGGTACCGCATAAAAATGTCGGATCGGTCGACCGGCCGCATTGAAATCGACAAATTTCAGCTCCAATCACTATTTGAGAGAAATGGAGGCTTCGATGAGAATGATTGCCGTGTGTATCGGCGCGCTCATGTTCGCCGCGGCTGCCGTCGCGGCGGAACCGGGCGCCGAGACTATGAAATTCGCGGTGGTCCGCAACGGCACCCAGATCGGCACCCACACCATCGAATTACGCCGCAGTGGGCCTGAAATCCTGGTCAATCAGTCTACGCAAATCGTGGTCAAGGTTCTGTTCGTCACCGCCTATCATTTCGAGCAGACCGAAAGCGAACGCTGGAGCAACAATCACCTGGCCGCTATGGAATCCGTCGCGAATGACAACGGCACCGAACACAAGTTCACAGTCCGCCTCAAGGGAACTGTCTTGATGGTCGACGGCGACGGGAAGACGAACCAGGTCTCCACCACCACCCTCCCGGCCAGCCTGTGGAACGTCGCCTTGGTGAAGCAGACGACGGTGTTGAACCCGCGGGACGGCAGCGTGATGCAAATCACCGTTACCGACATGGGGATCGACAATCTGGTCGTTCGCGGCCAGCCGACCAAGGCCCGTCATTACGAGATCAAGGGTCCATTCACCCAGTATGTCTGGTACGATGACAAAGGAAATTTGGTCCAAGCGAAGTTCATCGGCTCGGACAATTCCGACATCTTCTGGCAGCTGACATAGGGCCACCCCGCTGCGGCGTACGGCGGCGATCGGTGTCGCGGTTTCTGTGCTTGTCACCGGTCGTTTCTCCGGCGTAAGCTGAAAGAGCATAAAGGGGATGGGGTCCCCCAAAACCGCCGATCTGGCTGATGACTCCTGCTGCGTCGCGCAAGCCGGCAGGAGTGTATCGTGTGCCCCAAAAGATACGACTTTTCCCCGCCTTACCTCGTCAAGAGTGTTCGCCATTGAGCAGGCGTTTGCGTCGGGCCTCGGCTCACCGTTCTGCGGGTTCGGTTCGGGCGTCAAAGCGCAATCGGCACACCGATTGCTGGGCGGCAAACCGCGGACACTTTTCGAGACTGCGAAAGGGAGGTTAGGGCCTCAATGGAAAGCTATATCTGGGTTGCGGTCGGCGGCGCCATCGGGACCGTTGGCCGCTATTGGCTCTCGGGCGTGGTCGCCGCGCTGATCGGCGAGACGTTTCCGTGGGGCACGCTCATCATCAACGTTACCGGCTCCTTCGTCATCGGGTTCTTTGCGACCCTCACGGGGCCCGATGGCCGGGTCTTCGTCGGAACAACGGGGCGCCAGTTCGTGATGGTCGGCATTTGCGGAGGCTACACAACCTTCTCCGCTTTCAGCCTGCAAACGCTCAACCTCATGAATGACGGCGAGTGGTTCCGGGGCGGAGCCTACATCGTGTTGTCGGTGGTCTTGTGTTTGATCGCCGTATGGGCGGGCTATATCCTCGCTATCAGCGTCAATACAATGAAGTGGACCTGAACATGCAGATTCCGCGCGACGCCGTACTGCTCCGCATCTTCATTGGCGAAGACGACAAATTCAATCATCTGCCGCTCTACGAGGCGATCGTGCTGAAGGCCCGGGAGATGGCCCTCGGCGGCGCGACGGTGCTGCGAGGCCACGTCGGCTTCGGCCATTCAAGCCTCATTCACACCACCAAGATCCTGCGCCTGTCGCAGGATTTGCCCGTCATCGTGGAAATCGTCGACGCGCAGGAAAAGATCGACACATTCCTCCCGGTGCTCGACGGCATGATGACGGGCGGCCTGGTAACCATCGAGAGGGTTCAGGTGCTTCACTACGGTCCCGCCGCCGCTTCCGGCGCCTGAAGAAGGGGGCGCGCCGACGCCGCGCTCCAAGCCAGAGTGCACAAGGGCGCGACCGGATTGCCTTGCGGTTGCCGAGCGCCTACTATTTTTGTCGGCCGGGGGATCAGGTTTTCCGATTATCTGTCACGGCAGGTCAATGATGTTTTCCTTTCCCTTCTTGCGCCTCGCAATGGCGTGCACCGTTGTCGCGTTGCTCTCCGGGCCCGCCCGCGCTCAGAACAAAGATGTCGCGCCGACGGCGGTGCCGCAATCGATCCAGGACCTGATTACCCTGCTCGAGCAGGAGCAGCCCGATCCGGTGAAGACCGCACAGCTCAACGCGGCTGCGAACGCCGAAATTCCGGCGTCGTTGACCGGAGCCGCGCGTGGCGAGGCGTTCTTCCGCCGCGCCGAAGCGCGCGTGCAGGTGGGGCTACTCAAGGAAGGCATCGCGGACGCAAGAGAGGCGCTCAAGTTCACCAAGGGGCAGGATTACGCGACCGTCACCAGCCGTTACGAGGAATTCCTGCAGCGCCGCTTGCGCATGATCGGGGATTTCAAATCCGCCATCCCGATCATCGAATCCCAGATCCGTAATTTTCAATCACGCGGCCGGTTCCGGTTGTTCACGCTCGAAATGAATGCGGCCCTCTATTACGCCTTCATCGGCGATCTCGACCGGGCGGATCAATATGTCCGCTCGTTGCGTGCCCTCCTGGCGGAATCGCAGGGCTGGCCCAGTATCACGGGCGGCGGTCGCGCCAGCTTTGCGTCGAATGTCGATGAGGCGGCGGCAATTGTCGAGCAGGTCAAAGGTCGGTACGCGAGCGCCGAATCGCGCTTTCGCCAGAGCGCCGCGGGAATGCGGGAGTCCCTCGACCAATACGTCGCGATGGCCGAAAAGAACGGCAAGTTCTTTCCGTTTCGGTACGAGTTCGAGAACAACATCGACTTCCTCAACCTCAGCGAGGCCCGCGTCAAACTCAACCAGGGCCGTACGGCGGATGCCGAAATCGAAATCCGCCAGGTATTGCTGGACCGGCTGCAACGGCTCGGAAAAAACCACGAGGACGTCGGCGGCACCCTGAGCGAGCTTGCGGCGGCGTTGATCGAGCAGGGACGCAACGCCGAGGCCGAACAGATCACGCGGATCAGTTCGGACATCTTCGCCAAAGCGGGTCTGCCTGCGGAGTCGGCGCGTCCGGTCGGAAACCTGCTGACGCTTGCCCGCGTGCTCGGCAATCTCAAGCGCGGCGAAGAGGCCTCCAAGGTCTATGACGAGGTCGACCGCGTCACCGCGAGATGGGACCCGGCGCTCCGCGCCGCGATGGTGAACGAAACCGGTCGCATTGCGCTTCTGATCAATTCCGGCCGCGCCGAGGAAGCGATCACGCTCGCGACCCAGAAGCGCGATCGCGAACGTGGGCGGTCGGGCGACGGTAGCGTCGCGACCGCACTTATTCGCGGCTATCTCGGCGCGGCGCTTGCCGGCGCCGGACGCGAGGCCGAGGCAGCAACCGAATTCAAGGCCGCAATCCCGACGCTGTTAAGCCGGCGCGACGACCGTGACGACGCGGCAGCGGCGGGCGCGATCGTCGGTCAGAACCGTTTCATCGTCGAACGCTACATGACGATGCTGGCGCGCAATCCGGCGTTGGCGGATGACGCCGGCGCGGAGACTTTTGGGCTGGCGGACAACCTGCGCAACCGCTCGGTTCAGCGCGCGCTCGCCCAGGCATCGGCGCGGTCGAGTGCGAAGGACCCGGCGATGGGCGGGCTTGCGCGATCGGAACAGGATTTGCGAAAGCAATTGTCCGATGCGCTGGAAAACTTGAACGCCCTTCTGGCGCTGCCATCGGCCGAGCGCGATGCCAAGGCGGTATCGGATGCGCAACAACGCATCGCCAAGCTGCGCGTCGACCATGATGCGGCGCAGCGGGAACTGGCCCGGCGTTTTCCGGCCTATGCCAACCTGCTCAATCCGCCGCCCGCGAATCCGGCCGATGTCCGCGCCGTGCTGGCCGAGGACGAAACCTTCATTTCGTATTATTTCGGCGACGCCGGGAGTTTCGTGTGGGCGCTCCCAAAGGCCGGCCCGATGCAGTTCGTCAAGCTCGACATCACGCCGTCCGGCCTCGACGACATGGTCGCCAAGCTGCGTGAGGCGTTGGACCCGGAGGCGGAAGCGGTCGGCGATATTCCACCATTCGATGTGGCGCTGGCCTTCAAACTGTACGAACTCATTCTCAAGCCAATCGAGTCGTCCTGGAAGCCGTCGCACAATATCGTCATGACCACCAACGGCGCGTTGGGGCTGTTGCCGTTGAGCGTGCTGCCGGTTGGGCCGGCGCAGGTCGATGCCGATGCGGCGCCGCCATTCTCGGGCTATCGCGTGGTGCCATGGCTCGCGCGCACGCATGCGGTAACGGTGGTGCCGTCCTCGACGTCACTGCTCGCCCTGCGCAAGAGCGGCGCCGGAGTCGCCCCGCGCGACAAACTGATCGGCTTTGGCGACCCGATCTTCAGCCCGGAAGAGATGGTGACGGCCGAAGCGACGCCGCCGCGGCCGGCCGACGCTGGTCTCACGCGCGGAATTGCGCTCGCACGACACACGGCGCCGGCCGTCGCCGACGTGGGAGCGCAGCTCGCGCGCCTCCCGCGGCTGCCTGAAACGGCGGAAGAACTGCGGTCGATTGCCCGCGCGCTGGGCGCCGACCCGGCCAAATCCCTGTTCCTTGGCAAGGATGCCAACGAGCGCAAGGTCAAGACCGCAGAATCTGGCAAGCTATCGTTACATCGCGTTCGCGACCCACGGACTGATGGCGGATGATCTCGAAGGGCTGTCGCAACCGGCCCTGGCGTTGACGGCGCCCAAGGTCGCCGGGATCGATGGCGATGGTCTCCTGACCATGGAGGAGATTCTGTCCCTCAAGCTGAACGCCGATTGGGTCATTCTGTCCGCGTGCAATACCGCGGCGGGTGCCGGGGCCGGCGCCGAGGCCGCCTCGGGATTGGCGCGAGCGTTCTTCTATGCCGGCGCCCGCGCGCTGCTGGTGACAAACTGGTCGGTGCAGTCGGATTCGGCGCGCGAACTGGTGACCGATATCTTCCGCCGGCTCGCCGCCAATCCAAAATTGAAGCGAGCCGAGGCGCTGCGTCAGGCCATGATGGCGCTTGCCGATGGCCCGGGGAGCCTCGACGCCCAGCGCAAGACCCAGTTCTCCTACGCGCATCCGTTGTTCTGGGCGCCCTACACACTGATAGGCGACGGGGGTTGATCCGAGGCATCATTCGGGGCTGCACTAAGATGAGGCGATTACTTGATCAGTTCGATCGCCGGACAGGGGGGGTGATGTTCAAGCGGATTTCGAAGCGATTTTTCAACGCGCCGATGGTGTGGTGTGTGCTTTGCGCGTTCTTGCCGGTGTCGCCGGCAGCTGCGCAGCCGGCGCCGGCCGGCAACAAAGCGGACGTTAGCCTGGGCTCCACGCCCGACACGGTGGTCTGGGGGTATCTGACGTCGCGGGCGCCGCCCGTGCTGCGCATCAAGTCCGGCACCACCGTCCGGGTCGACGCCATGTCGCATCAGGGCCTCGTGGGCAAGGACGACCCGGTGACATTCTTCGGTAGCGCCGGCATCAAGCCGGAGGAGGTGCTGCAGGACGCCATCGACATTTACCGCAAGGTGCCGCGCGGCAAGGGGCTTGGAGTCCATGTGCTCACCGGCCCGATCTACATCGAGGGCGCCGCGCCCGGCGATGCCCTCGAAGTGCGCGTCCTCAATCTCGAATTTCGCGTTCCTTACGGCGTCAACAATACCGGACCAGGCTCCGGCGTGCTGCCCGACCTCGTCGCCACGCCGACGCCGCGCATCATCAAGACCGACCTGCAGCGCAAGGTGGCGCTGCTGCCCGGCGGCATCGAGCTGCCGTTGGCACCGTTCCTCGGCGTCATGGGTGTTGCGCCGCCGCCGAGCCTCATCATCGTGAGTTCGGGGCCACCCGGTAGCTGGGGCGGCAATCTGGATTTGCGCCAGCTCGGGGTGGGATCGACCCTATATCTGCCGGTTTTCAATGACGGCGCGTTGTTCTATACCGGCGATCCGCACGGCGTGCAGGCCGACGGCGAGGTCGATGGCGGGGCGCTCGAGCAGTCCCTGACCGCAACGCTGCAGTTCATCCTCCACAAGGGCGCGGGAAAATCCATGCGTGGCCCGCGCGCCGAAGACGCCGCCAACTACTTCACGATGGGGCTCGACCTCGACCTCAACGTCGCGATGAAGACCGCGGTCCGCGAGGCCGTCGAACTGCTACAGGAAAAAGCCGGCCTCACGGCCGCGGAGGCGTATTCGGTCGCGAGCCTCGGCGTCGACTTCCGGGTCGCCGAGGCGGTCGACAGCGTGCAGGTGATCTACGGCACGATCCCGAAGAAGCTCTTCAAGCAAAACCCGGCCTACTGGACGAATCCATAACACCGACGGCTCCGGCCGACGACCCTATCCGCTGTCATCGCCCGGCTTGACCGAGGGCTTGACCGGGCGATGACAGCGGACAGGTCATCGGCCAGAGTCGCTGGTATCAAAACCAGTCCAAGAGGCGAACGATGATCGGGGCGGCCAAGGACCAACAACGGATTTCCGGGAGATGAATTCTCCAACCGCCGACTGGGCAAATTTCTTCGTCGCCGAGGTCGGGGCCTCGGCAGCGCTGGCCGGGCTCATCGTGGTCGCGATATCGATCAACCTGACGCGTATTCTCGCCTTTCCCCCGTTACCGGCACGGGCCGCCGAGTCTCTCCTGATGTTGACCGGCGCGCTTGTCCTCGCGAGCTTCGGCCTGATGCCCGGCCAACCGCTGGCGATGTTCGGCGTCGAGGTACTCGCCATCGGCCTCGTGACACTGGCGGTGCCTCTGTACAATCAATTGCGACCGATGCTCCCGATAGAAGGCCTGACGAAGCCGAAAATATATCTGCGCGCCCTCGTGTGCGCGGCCGCGACGAGCCGCTGGTCATCGGGGGCGTCCTGCTGGTGCTCGGCCTCAGCGGTGGCCTCTATTGGGCGGCTGTCGGCGTGTTGATTTCGCTCGCGGCCGGTGTCTGGAGCGCTTGGATTCTGCTGATCGAGATCATGCGGTAAAATCCCGCGGCGTGTCTGCGAACGGACCGCCGGCCTTACTTGTTGCAGCCCTTCGCGGCCTCTTCAAAGCCATCGAACAGTCGCCCGGCATTGGTGCCCGCGAGGGTCTCCATCCGGTGCGGCTGACCTTTCTCGACGGTATAGCGTGCGACGGTCCCCATGGAACGAAGGAATTCTGCCTCCTTCTTCATCTCGGCGTGCCACATGTACTGGTCGAGTTCGCCGACGTACATGAAGACGCACATCTTCGAAATCGCGCGAAGCTTTGCGGCGCTCGGCTCCCACATGTATCCGGGGAAAGCCGTCACCGAAAGGAAGTATTGCGGGTTGTTCGCCGCGACATGCATTGACGCGATCCCGCCGTTCGACGGCCCCGCGATGTGAAACTTGTTGTCCCGGATTTTATAGTCCGCCAGAATCATTTGCAGAAATTCGGGGAAGATGCGGTCGCCGTCCTCGAAAAACAAATCATCGTCCGGCGCCGCAGGAGCGACCACGATGTAGCCGCGCTTTTCAGCCTCGGCACGGAGGTTGTTGTTGAGGACGCGGTCGACCGTATTCATGTTCTGCGGGCCGCCGCCCGAGGGCCAGGATGGCCGGATACGCCTTCGCCGGATCATAGCCATCCGGAAGGACCACCTTATAGTGCACGGTCGTATCGCCCACGTTCTTCGTCTTCTCCAGCACTTCCGCCTGGAGCGGGCGGATCAGCAATAACGCGATCGCCGCCACCGCGGGAGCCACAAGCATCCACTTCGTATTCTGTCGGTTCATCTGAAGTCTCCCGCGGACCCGTAGGGCGGGTTCGCTTTAACCCGCCGACGCAACCCGCAACCTTGCTCGGAACGGCGGGTTACCTGCCATCTTGCCCGGAACGGCGGGTTAAAGCGAACCCGTCCCACGAACACAGCAGAATCGATCCACTACTCCTTGACGTACTTCGTCACGCCCCTGACGGTCGCTTCCGCGGTGTACAAATTCCCGGCCGCATCGATGGCGATGCCCTCACCCATGGCGCCGTCAGGAGACTCGGTCTTGTGCGGCGGCACGAACATCGTCACCTTGCCGTCCTTCACGTTCCCGATGCGAATGCCCTTGATCCAGCCCGGGTGGCTCCGTGGCGTCGACTCGGAGTCGGCCGCATAAATCGTGTCGTTGCCGTCGATCGCTAATCCGCTCACGCGGCTGAACTCCCGCATTTCGCCGAGATACTTGCCGTCCTTGGTCAGGATCTGGACGCGGTGGTTGTGGCGATCGGCGACGATCAGCCGGCCCTGGGAATCGAACTTGAGGGCATGCGGCGTGCGGAACTCGCCCGGGCCGGTTCCGGTCTTGCCGATCACCCTCAGGAACTTGCCGTTGCGGTCGAACACCGAGATGCGCCCGATCAGATTCGGGTCCTCGACGTCGGTATGACTCTCGGCCACGTAGATGTCGCCGTTGCCCGGATCGGTGAGGACATCGGTCGGCTCGGTCAGGGCGTCCGGCGGATTTCCTCTCACGCCCGGCTTGCCAAGCGTCATCAGCACCTGGCCTTCCGGACTGAACTTGACGACAACGCTTCCCTTCTTGTCCTCTCCGGGAAACTTCTTGAGCTCGTCAGGGCTCGCCACGCGCGCGTCGGTCACCCACACGTTTCCGTCACGATCAACATGGATGCCGTGCGGCCACACGAACATGCCGCCGCCGAAACTCCGGATCTCCTTTCCGGATTCGTCGAATTGGTGGACCGGGTTTGCCTTGGTGCCGAGACAGCCCGGGGCTGGCCCCGGCGAGCAGCGGTCGGTTGCCCACACGGTCTTACCGTCCCGGTCGACGGCGACGCCATTCGACCCGCCCCACGGCCGTTTTTCCAGCGTGAGCTGTGCCCAGTCGCGGATGACGCGATACGGATCGGCGCCGCTGTTGACCGGTGCAACGTCTTGCGCCCGGGCCTGGCTTCCTGCCACCGCCATGCACACGACGACCGCCGCGGCAGAACAACCTCTTGCGAAAGCTGGCATCACTAGCGCTCCTTGAAAAGCTCGCCCGTTTTTTCGGCCGCCGCGGGACCCCGGGGCCGCGCGCGGCTTCGCCCTTGGCGCCGCCGCCGTATCGATTGTGCACCTTTCCGACCCCCGGCCACAACAGCGTTGGCAGCGGCACGGAGCCAACTCGTATCGATCGTCGAGCGCAAAAAGAGAGACCGCCTGGCGGCGGTCTCTCCGGAATCCGATCAAGTGTATTGCCGAGGCGGCTGCAGCCGCGGCGTTACGCCTTCAGGAACGCCAGCAGGTCGGCATTGATCGTGTCTGCCTGCGTGGTCGGCATGCCGTGCGGGAAGTCCTTGTAGGTCTTCAGCGTCCCATTCTTCAGAAGCTTTGCCGACAGCGGTCCGGCGGCCACATAGGGAACGATCTGGTCGTCTTGGCTATGCATCACCAGCACCGGCACCGTGATCTTCTTGAGGTCCTCGGTGAAATCGGTTTGCGAGAAGGCGACGACGCCGTCGTAATGCGCCTTCGCGCCGCCCATCATGCCTTGGCGCCACCAGTTCGCGATGACCGCCTCCGAGGCTTTCACGCCCGGCCGGTTGAAGCCATAAAATGGCCCCTCCGGCAGGTCGCGATAAAATTTCGAGCGATTGGCCGCGAGTTGCGCCTGCAGTCCGTCGAACACCTCCTTCGGAAGCCCATTCGGATTGGCCGGAGTCTTCAGCATCAGCGGCGGCACCGCGCTGATCAGGGCCGCCTTCGCCACCCGGCTCTCACCGTGACGCCCGAGATAGCGCGTGACCTCGCCGCCGCCGGTGGAATGGCCGACGTGAATGGCGTTCTTCAGATCGAGATGCGCCGTCAAGGCCGCGAGGTCGTCCGCGTAGTGGTCCATGTCATGGCCGTCGCCGGTCTGGGTGGATCGGCCGTGGCCGCGGCGGTCATGGGCTATGACGCGATAGCCGTGCTTGATGAAGAACAGCATCTGGTTATCCCAGTCATCGGCCGACAGCGGCCAGCCATGGCTGAACACGATGGGCTGACCTTTGCCCCAATCCTTGTAGAAGATCTCCACGCCGTCTTTGGTTGTGATCGTGCCCATGTCGCGCACTCCTTGATGATTGCGTGATGATGCAGGCGAACCTGCAGCCGCCTCTAAATGGCCAAGCGATTATTGTCGGCCGCCAGCGGTCTGGGGTACGACCATAGCGAGATCAAGGCAGCCCATAATGATAGTGGATGCCCGCGACAAGCACCGACAAGAGACCTTCAGGGGGATGGGGAATCCGTAGCCCGGATGAGGCCGCGCTTGCGGCCGACATCCGGGGCGGCATTTCAATCGAGAGCCCGTTCCCGGATATCGCGCTACGCGATCATCCGGGCTGCCGCTCGTCTACTGAAGGTCCGCTGCCGCCGCACCTTTCCAAAGTTCGGACTCAAAGTCTTTCCGTTTTCAGAAATCCGGCTTGTTCGCGACCGGGATGTGGTAGTCGAACAAGTGCTGGTTGTTTTCGGCGCAGACTTCTTCGTGAAACGGCAGCTTGATCCGACTGAAATTGTTAACCGCCGACCATGGCTCATAGAACGTGTCCGGATCCTCGACCCGGAACGTCACTTGGAGCGTCTTGCCGTCGTCGACCAATTTGTAGCGCTCGACGACATGCAGCTTCTCGGAATGCGGCGTGCGGAAATTATCGAGAAAGGTCTTGTCGTTCATTCCGACGGTGTCGACCACGAGTGTGTCGCCCTCGTAATGGCCGACTGACTCCCCGTACCAGGACGGCTTGGGATTTTCCGAATGCGGCACGTCGAGATGGACGCGGCGAACCTGTGCATCGCCCAGAAAGATCATCGCCACTTCCTTGGGCGTCTGCACGAAGTGGATCGACTCGACGACTGCGAAGTTCATGAAAGCCGGAACGCCCGCCGGCATGCAGCTTTGTCGCGCCGCATAGGGTATCCCTCCGGAGAGCACTTTGTCGTTCTCCCGCTTCATGATCTCCTTGGCCCAAGGCTTGATGTTGGGATTGGCAAGATCGGCGACCCGGAACGTGGGCTGGGCTCCGGTGCTCCGAAACACGTTGTTGTTGATATAGGGATGGGCCGGATCGTTGCGTGTCGGACTGGGCCCACCCGGGATGGGCATGTAGTCGAGATTGGCAAGAACCCACGCGGCCTCGTTGGAAGAAAAATCGGGCGTCGACCCGCCCTGCTCCGCCGCAAGTATCGACCCCGCCGCTGCCCAGACGAGCCCGGACAAAGCGCCGACCGCGAAAAGGTTTTTTTGGGAATTGAACTGAGGCATGTCCTGCTCCCTTGGTGCGTTGCGTTGCAAGAACCGGCATTGTTTGCCGATGGTGACATGTGACCTGTCATTGAATATTAGCCTACGCCGCTGCAGCACATTCGTCACGCTTGAAGTGAAGGCGGTCGATGGCGCGGAGGCACATTGCACATCGCGGTCGGTCGCGACCATGACGGCGTTGGGTTAGAAGTCCGCACGCGAAAGACGACGGGCTCTTTGAACCCGGTTCCCGCGCGCCGAAATCAAATGACGCGCAGCCAGCTAAAGCGATAGTTCAGGCCCGCTTTGAATACGTCGATGGTCTCGGAGGTATTGTGCGTCGATGAGCGTCCGGCGAGGACACCGGAATTCGCAACAGTCGAAATCGTCTTCGTATCAAAGTCGATATGGTTGTACTCGACCTTCGCGGACCAATTGCCCCAGAAGCCCCATTCCGCGCCCCCGCCAAAGGTCCAGCCGTAGCGGTCGGCGCCGGAGAACGTCGTCGCCATGAGCGCGCCGCCCGAGAGCACCTGACCGTTGGCGTTGCCTTGGTCCCAGGCTCCGCCGCCCTTCACGTAAAATAGAAAGTTGCTCCATACGTAGCCGAGGCGCCCGGATATCAGCGCGATCTCCGAGATCTTGGCGCTGGTGGTCGACGAAATCAGAGGTTTGACCGCGCTTTGGGTGGTCGAACTCCCGGTCAGGTCGCTCCAGCTATAATCGGCCTCGTAGCCGAGCACCCATTGGCTGAACTGGTAATCGAAGCCGCCTTGAAGCCCACCGAGAAATCCAGTCGGGTGAGTTTGGTCGACTGTGGTGCCGGGCGAAAATGCACCCAACCCCGAAAAGTCGGAAACCACGGTGCTTTGAAGATCGGCCCATCCCCCGCCGAGATGGCCGCCAACGTAAAACCCGGTCCAATTGTAAACCGGAATTGGCGAAAAGGCCGAAACGGATACTGCGCCGATGTCAGCCGCGGACGCGGAGGTCGCGGCAGCCAGTACGAGTGCGGTCGCTGCAAGAAGCGGACGGTTCATAACGGCCAGCCTCGTGTTCATCACCCCTATCTCCGACAGGTTATTTCGCGAGGAGGAATTCCGCTGTAGCAATAATGCAACATTCAATATATTTGTTCGCGGCTGTATGGCACCGGTTGGTACGGCGCTTCCAAATTCGAAGGACGTAGCCCGGATGAGGCCGCGCTTGCGGCCGATATTCGCGGCAGCGTTCGAGAGACAGTTCCCGGATGTCGCGCTGCGCGCTCATCCGGGCTACGGCTCATCAACCGGAGGGTCGGCCCATCGAGAAACAAGGCGACAGAATTTGAGCAAAGAGAATACTATCGTAGCCAGGCAGAAGAGTGACGGCGCACTCGTGGAAGTATTGCCCGACGGCACCACGCGACCGCTGCATGATCGAACCGATTGGTCTCGCGTCGACGCGATGACCGAAGAGGACGTGCACACTGCCGCCATGGCCGATCCGGATGCGCAACCAACGACGCCCGAGGAAATGGCGACGGCGCGGCGGGTGCCGCGCGTCAGGACGATACGCCGAGCCCTGGGGCTGACGCAGGAGGATTTCGCGGCGCGGTATCAAATCCCGCTCGGCACATTGCGCGACTGGGAGCAGGGACGCACCGAGCCGGACCAACCGGCGCGCGCGTACCTCAAGGTAATTGCATCCGATCCCGAGGGCGTGTGGCGGTCATTAAAGCAGGTGCCCGCGCCCGCCCGCTGAGGCTAACCAGCAATCGCCGCTGCGGCCAAACCCGGGACGGCCCCGCGTTGTTGGCTTAACTTCGCCCACGCGGTGACGAGTTCGCGCTGCGGCGGCGGTCGGCTCCGCAAATTCGGCTAACGCGTCCGTAGCCCGGATGAGGCCGCGCTTGCGGCCGACATCCGGGCAGCATTTCAATCGAGAGCCCGATCCCGGATGTCGCGCTACGCGCTCATCCGGGCTACGACTTATCTCGGCTGCACAGATCGCGAGGGTGCTTTCCATTTGATTCGGCGCCGGGGGCCGGGACGGGATTTGCTTGACACGAAATAGGAATAAGCCTATGTTATAAGCTTATCACAACGAGAGCGAAGGATGGCCATCCGACGAGACTGCTTCCTCCGCAACCCTTGCATCAAGGCCGACGGAAAGAGACCTCCAGCCGCCCCCACACGACGACCGAGGAACACCCCATGACGCGCAGCAAAAAGAGACCCGGCACCTACGAGATCGGCTACGGCAAGCCGCCGGTTGCCTACCAGTTCCCCAAGGGGAAGTCCGGCAATCCGAGCGGCCGGCCGCGCCGCACGACGGTGGAGCGCGCCAAGGCGCTCGCCCTCAAGGAGGCCTATCGTAAGCTTACCATGAAGGAGGCCGGCAATGCCATCGCGCTGCCGGCGATCCAGGCCATCCTGCGCAACCAGGTGGCGCTCGCCGCCAAGGGCAACGGTCCCGCCCAGCGCGCCGTCATCGCGGCAATCCAGGCGATCGAGGCGGAGCGGGCGAGCGAAGCGCCCCAGCGCGGCCCCGAGGTGCCACCGATGGGCAACATCGAGGCGGCGCGGCGAATCGGGTTTCTCCTCCACCTCGCCAAAGAAGAGGAGGCGGCTCAGACGAAAGCCGGAGCGCCGTCGGCCGACGCAGACGCGAGCAATGCGGCATCACGCGATGCGGGTGCGCGCGATGCGAAGTAGCAAGTACCCTGCTCTACCCTGCTCCGCACCGACGTTTCGTTGTTCCGGCGCGCAAAATTCGCTGCTATCCGATCAAACAGGGTATCGCCGGCAACGCCATGATATCGTGCTTGAATATTGGCCTGCCGGACCCCAGAACAGGGTAAAGTCGGCTAAAATCCGCGAGATACGCTGTTAAATTCGCAGTTGGCAGCGAATTCCCGGTCAACAAAAGCAACACACCAATGTCCGCGAAACCCCTATTCACCATCGGCTACGAGCAATCCACCACCGACGCCTTCTTCGACGCGCTCGGTGCCGCGAAGGTCGGACTGCTAGTCGATGTGCGCGCGGTTGCGGCGTCGCGACGGCCGGGGTTTTCCAAGCGCCAGCTTGCCGCCGGGCTCGACCAGCACGGCATCGGTTACGTGCACCTGCGAAAGCTCGGCACCCCGAAGGAAGGCCGGCTCGCGGCGCGCGCCGGCCACGCGGACGAGATGCTGCGCATCTTCGAGCGCCATCTCGCGACCACGAACGCAGCCCAAGAGCTCGACGAGTTGACCGCGCTCGCCAAGGCATCGCTGACGTCGCGGCGGCCGATCTGCCTCCTGTGCTACGAGCGCGATCCCGCCCACTGCCACCGCCAGCGGCTGGCTGCGGAGCTGCAGTCGCGGCTCGGCATGACGGTCGAGAACCTGTTCTGCGCGCCGGTCTGAAAAATCTCAGCCGCTCTCGCACTCCCGCGCCGATCCGGCGCCCGACCCGTTCAACGCACACATGTAACCGGCATATGGCCTTCTTTCGCAACGACACCGTCAACCTGCTCAATCTGCATTACGGCATTCACGCGCTGGCGGTGAGCGGGGGCGGCGCCTTCTTCGTGGCTTTCCTGCTTCGCGCCGGCGTCTCCGCGTCCGCCGTGCTCGCCGCGCTGGCGCTTATCATTGCCGGCCGGTTCGTGATGCGGCCATTGATGCTGGCGCCGGCGCGGCGCTGGGGGCTGAGGCCGCTCGTCATCGCCGGCACGGTGTTGACCGGCCTGCAATATCCCTTGCTGGCGGAAGTGCACGGCGTCGGGTGGGGGCTCCTCGCGCTGTGCGCGGTTTCCTCGGCCGGCGACACCCTCTATTGGACGTCCTATCACGCCTACTTCGCCTCGCTGGGTGACGCCGACCATCGCGGCCACCAGATCGGCGCCCGCGAGGCGATCGCCGCGATCGTGGGGATTGTCGGACCCCTCGCGGCCGGATGGGCGCTGACGACACTCGGACCGCGGATCGCGTTCGATACCACGGCCGTCGTCCAGATCCTTGCCGCTCTTCCGATTTTCGGAACCCGCAACGTCGCAATCGCCGACGAGGCGCCGGGCGCTTTTCGCGCCGCCATCCCGGGCATACTGATGTTCGCGGCCGACGGCTGGATCTCGGCCGGGTTCTACTTCGTCTGGCAGATCGCGCTCTTCCTCGCCCTCGGCGAGAGCTACGAGGCCTATGGCGGCGCCATGGCGCTGGCCGCCCTGGTCGGCGCCGTGAGCGGGCTCCTGCTGGGCCGCTTCATCGACGCCGGCCACGGCAAGCGCGCCGTGTGGCTCGCGACCGGTTCGCTCGCGATCGTGATAGGGCTTCGCGCCATGAGTAGCGGCAGCCCCGTGCTCGCGGTCGTGGCCAATGCGGCGGGCGCGATGGTGCCGGCCCTCTACGTGCCGACCCTGATGACAGCCGTCTACAACCAGGCCAAGGGCTCGCCGTGCGCGCTGCGTTTCCACATCGCCACCGAGGGTGGCTGGGACGCCGGAGCGGTGAGCGCTTGCGTCATCACGGCGGTCCTGCTCTGGGCCGGCGCGCCCTTTTCGCTCGTGATCCTGCTGTCGTTGCTGGGGACCGCGGTAATTTTCGTGCTGCTTCGGCGCTACTACAGCGACCTCGGCACAAAAGTGCTCGCGCCGGTGTTGGGACCTGGTGTCTGAGGCGCTATTCCGCCGGCTGCCGGGCGGCGGCGCGGTGCGCCATCTCGGCGCCGTTTACGGCGGCCGCCATGAGGTAGACGCCGGTCATCATGACGAAGCCGGTGAGCGCGATGGCGGCGAGCACAAGATCGAAGCCGCCGCGGCTGTAAAGCTGCGCGATGAGCTGGACCGCGATGCCGGCGGTGATGAAGGTGAGGAAGTAGCGCACCGAATAAACCCGGCCGCGCCAGGCGTCCGCGGTGTAGCGCGCGATCACGATGTCGCCGACCGTCACCTGGCCGTAGATCGCCGCGATAGCGACCGCGAGCGCCACGATCAGCGCCGCCCCGCTGGCGTAGCCAGCCCACACCACGCCGGCAAATTGCACCGTCGCCACCGCGGCGAACAGGAGATGCGGCGGCACGCGCTCGATGAGCCGCCCCATGGCGAGCTGCGCCAGCGCACCGCACAGGAAGATGCCGGTCGCGAGCCAGCCCACCACCACGAGCGGCACGCCGACGCCGATGCGTTCGTCGACGAGCTTCGGCAGCGCGATCAGGGCGGTGTTGAAGGTGAGCCCGCCGGCGAGCGAGATCGCCACGTAACAGGCGAACATCATCACGGCGGCGCGTTGCGTGAGCTTGACGTCGGCCGTCGCCTTGCGCTTGCCGATGCGATGGTGGTCATCGGCGACGAGGGCGAGATACGCGATCCCGGTGGCGATGCAGATGACGGCCGGCACCAGGAATGCGGCGCGCCAGCTCACCCACGCGGCGAGCGTGGTCGAGACGCCGGCCGCGAAGGTGACGCCGAGATTGCCGCACACGCCGTTGAAGGCGAGCGTGCGCGGGCGCGCCTTGGAGACGTCGATCAGCATAGCCATGCCGACCGGATGATAGATCGCCGCGAACATGCCGAGCAGGAACATGGCGACGGCGAGCACCGCGGGCGTCGGCGCCAGCCCGGCGCCGACCAGCGAGACGCCGCAGCCGAAATAGAACAGTGCCATCATGTTGCGCCGGCTCCAGCGATCGGCGAGCCAACCCGCCGGCAGCGAGAACACCCCGAACGCCACGAACGCCGCCGTCGACAGCGCGATCATCTCCGCATAGGGCCGGTCGTACACCACCTCGAGCCCGATCACGATGGCGGGAAAGATCAGCAGCACGAAATGATCGATGGCGTGCGCGATGTTGAGGAACGTGATGGCCCGCCGCTTGCCGCCCTCCGACTGCGGAGCCGGGGCGGCCGTCGTTTCGCGACTGAGAGCTTCCAGGTTGGTGGAGACGTCGTTCATGGAAACATCAATCGTGGTTCACGGCCGCGGCGCTGTGGCCGAGTTTGAATCGCTCGAATCTTGCCGCTTGATATATATGAGCGGCCGCGGCCCGCCTACCGGGTCCGGCATGCGGTTTTGCATGGGCGCGGCGCGCATCGGCGGCCGGGCGGAAAGTTGGAACCGCTCTCCTTCGCCATTGAGAGTTGGCGGCGTAGCCCGCATGAGCGCAGCGACATGCGGGAACCACCGCGCCGGCATAGAGGCGCACCCGGATATCGCTCCCGCTCATCCGGGCTACGGTCCCGCCCCTACGCCCGCTCGATCTCCGCCTTCACGGCCCGAAGCGCGTCAGGCGTGTCGACATCGACGAGGGCACCGTGGCCGGTCATCGGCACCTCGACAACGGCTTCCGGATAGCTCGCGATGAGGTGGCGGGCGCCGACATCGCCGTCGATCGCGGCCAGTTCCGAGAAGAAGCGGCGCGACCAGACCACCGGATTGCCGCGCTGGCCGTCGATGACGGGGACCACCACCAGCGCGCCCTTTTCGGGATCGAACGCGCCGAGCAGCCGGTCGATCAGCTTGGCATCGACCTGCGGCATGTCGCCGAGGCAGACGATGGCACCGTCGGCGTCGGCCGGCACGGCGGCGATGCCGACCTTGAGCGAGGCTGAAAGGCCCGCGGCATAATCGGCATTGTGCACCAGCACCACGTCGAGGCCTTCGAGTGCTGCCTCGACGCGCTCGCGCTGGTGGCCGGTGACCACGATGACCGGCCGAGCCCGCGACGCCAGCGCATTCTCGGTCGCGATGCGCACCAGCGGCCGGCCGTTGATCTCGGCGACGAGCTTGTTAGGGCCGCCCATGCGGGTGGAGCGCCCGGCGGCGAGCACGATCGCCGCAGTGTGGCGGCCGGGCTTGACCTCGATGGCGCGCGGCTGCGGGCGGGTGACGATCTCCATCAGGAGGCCGCCGACCCCCATGCCGGTGATATCGTGCTTGGTCACCGGCAGGCCGCACAACAGCCGCGACAGCACCCAGTCGAAGCCGTTCTCCTTGGGGCTGCGGGCGCAGCCCGGCGCGCCCAGCACCGGTTGGCCGCCGACGGTGCCGATCAGCATGAGATTGCCGGGATCGACCGGCATGCCGAAATGCTCGATCGTGCCGCCGACCGCCTCGACCGCGGCCGGGATCACGTCGCGCCGGTCCGCGATGGCGGAGGCGCCGAACATGATGGCAAGCTCCGCACCCTGGGCGAGGACCTCCTTGAGGGCGCGGGCAAGCGGCGCGGTTTCATGCGGCACCCGGCGTTCGGCCATGATGGCGGCGCCGGCGGGAGCGAGCCGCTCCTGCGTCACCCGCAGCGTCTTGTCGATCACCTTGTCGGAGAGGCCCGGCAGCACCGTCGAGATCACCCCGACCTTGCGGATCACGTAGGGCGCGACGTGCACCAGCGGCTGCGCATTGTGCGCAACCGCCAGCGCCTTGTCGCGGGCTTCGGCCTTCACGGCGAACGGGATGATCTTCACGGTGGCGATCATCTTGCCAGGCACGAGCGGCACGAAGGCGTTAAGCGTCGCCAGCGTGATGTCGGGGTCGGCCTCGTTGAACCGATCGATGCCGTCCGGGTCGACCACGACGACGCCCGCGGTCTCGGCAAACATGTTGGCGCGGCCCGTGAAGGCGCGATCGACGCGCACACCCGCGCCGGCGACCGCCGCCGCGAGTTCCGCCGCCGCCGCGTCCTCGGAAACGTCGCCGGGCTCGACGCGGGCGACCGTGATCGACGTTACGCCGGCCGCCTTCAGCGCCGCGATCTCGGCATCGCCCACCAGCGTGCCCTTGCGCAGCACGAGGCCGCCCTGGCGGATCGAATGGACGACGATGCCGCCTTTGGCTTGCGCGGGCGCGACGGCCCCGAATTTCATCTGGCCTTCCCCGCCAAGAAGCGCTCGCCGGCGGGGCGATCGGCGGCGGGTGGTTCGGCCGGTTTGCGATCGGCGGCAAGCCGCAGCGCGGCCGTGATCTCGGCCATGATCGATATCGCGATCTCGGGCGGCGACACCGCCCCGATGGCAAGGCCGATCGGCGCATGAATGCGCCCGATCACCGCGTCGGAGAAGCCGAGCGCCTTGAGCCGCTCGACCCGCCGCCCGTGGGTCTTCCGCGAGCCCAGCGCGCCGATATAGAAGCAGTCGCGCGCAAGCGCATGGGCAAGCGCCGGATCGTCGATCTTGGGATCGTGTGTGAGCGCCACGAAGGCCGTGTAACGGTCGACGCCGAGCGGCGGCAGCGCCTCGTCCGGCCATTGCGCGATCAGATTGACGTCAGGGAACCGCTCGGGGCTTGCGAACGCGGTGCGCGGATCGACGATCGTCACGTCGTAGCCGAGCAGCCGAGCCACCGGCGCCAGCGCCTGGCTGATGTGCACCGCCCCGATGGCGACGAGACGCGGCGGCGGCACGTAGACGGTGAGGAAGACGCGCCCTTGCGAAGTCTCCTCCATGCCGCTCTTGCCACTGCGCAGATGAGCCTCCAGGATCTCGTGCAACGGATCGGCCGCGGCGGCGGCGCCGGCGACGAAACGCTGGGCGCCGGACGCGACGTCCGTAACCACGACGGCAGGGCGGCGCGCTGCGCGTTCGGCGTTGAGCGATTTGAGGATGTCGAGGCGCATTGGCCAATCCTGACGGAGCGAGGAAATCGTAGGGCGGAATAGCGAAGCGTATTCCGCCGAAATCGTTTGGAGCAGCGGCGCAATCCGCGTCGCCAGTGCGCCCGGAAGCCTAGTCTACTTTCTCCACATAGACCCGGATGGTGCCGCCGCAGGACAGACCGACCTTCCAGGCAGTCTCGTCGGCAACGCCGAATTCCAGCATCTTCGGCTTGCCGCTGTCGATGACGTCAAGGGCTTCGGTAACGACCGCACCTTCGACACAGCCGCCCGACACCGAGCCGAGGAAGTTGCCGTCCTTGTCGATGACGAGGTTGGAGCCGACCGGCCGCGGCGCCGATCCCCAGGTCTCCACCACGGTGGCAAGCGCCACGCCGCGTCCTTCATGCCGCCAGTCCTCGGCGGCTTTGAGAATGTCTTCATCGCGCGCGAGCATGGGAGTCTCCTAAGCCGATATGTCGCAGGCAATATAGGAATTTCGGGAACCTTAAGCCAGTGCGCGGAATGCAGGGGCGGTCACCGAATTCGAAAGTCGGCGGCCGTTGGCGGGTATTCGGGCGGCAGATAACTATGCCACCCGCTTCAGCCATGCCTTAGGGTCCCCGCTCCCTTGGCCTGCCCCATGGCTCGACAGCGCCCGGCACAGATCGGCCATGCTGGCGAGATTGTGGACCGGGCGGAACTCGTCCACGTGGGGCAGCATGGCCTGGACGCCGCGGGCCTTGGCTTCGAAGCCGTCGAAGCGCAGCAGCGGATTGAGCCAGATCAGGCGCCGGCATGAACGGTGCAGGCGGTCGATCTCGAAGGCGAGGCGGTCGTCGGGATCGCGCTCGAGGCCGTCGGTGATGAGGAGCACGATCGCCCCGCCCGACAGCACCCGGCGCGCCCACTGCTTGTTGAAGGCGGCGAGCGAGGTCGCGATGCGGGTGCCACCCGACCAGTCGGCGACACAGGCCGAGCAAGCGGCAAGCGCCTCGTCCGGGTCCTTGGCCTTCAGAGCCCGGGTGACATTGGTGAGGCGGGTCCCGAACAGGAACGAATGGACGCGCTTTCGCGCATCAGTGACGGCGTGGAGGAAATGCAGGAACAGCCGCGTGTATTCTCCCATCGAGCCGGAGATGTCGAGCAGCGCCACGATCGGCGGCAGCTTGGTCCGGGGGCCGCGATATTTGAGGTCGATCAACGCACCGCCGGCCTTCATGCTGGCACGCAACGTGCGGCGCATGTCGACCACGCGGCCGCGGCGGTCGGGGGCGAGGCGCCGCGTTCTCACCTCGTCGAGTGAGAGCACCATGCGCTTGATCGCGTCCTTGGCGAGCGCGATCTCTTCCGCCGACATCTGGGCGAAGTCCTTCGTCTGCAGCACCTCGCGGTCGGACACGGTGAGGCGCTGGTCGATCTCGATCTCGCGCTCTTCGTCCTTGAGCTTGTCCTTGAGGCCGGCGAACAGCGCCTCCTGGACCCGCGATGAGCCCGCCTGGGGCTTCTGCTGCGGACCGGCGGCCTGCGGCATCATCATCGCCATCATCTGGTCGAGATAGCCGCGCTTGCGGAAGAAGATCTTAAACGCCTGGTCGAACAGCACGGAATGCTCGTGCTTTTTCACGAACACCGCATGGAGCGTCCAATAAAAATCCTGGCGCTCGCCGACCCCCGCGGCCTTGACGGCTTCGAGCGCGTCGAGCACCGCGCCGGGCCCGACCGGGATGCCGGCTGCCCGCAGCGCGCGGGCAAAATAGAGGATGTTTTCGGCAAGACGCCCCTCGGCCGCCACGGTTCTGGATTCAGCCAATGGACCAACGCACCGGATGCGCCCCTACTCGGCCGCGCGCAGCTCGGCGCGCAGGCCGTCGATCAGTTCCTTCGCCTTCGAGCCTTCGATGCGGGCGATGTCGTCCTGGTACTTGAGCAGCACGCCCAGCGTGTCCGACACCGCAGCGGGATCGAGGGCGACGGCGTCGAGCTCGGATAGCGCGCTCGCCCAATCGAGCGTTTCGGCGACGCCCGGCGACTTGAAGAGGTCCTGCCGGCGCAACGCCTGCACGAAAAGGACGATCTCGCGCGACAGCCGCGCCGCGACGCCCGGCACCTTGGCGCGCACGATCGCAAGTTCGCGCTCGGCGTTCGGGTAGCCGATCCAGTGGTAGAGGCAGCGCCGCTTGAGGGCGTCGTGGATTTCGCGGGTGCGGTTCGAAGTCACGACCACGATCGGCGGATGAGCGGCCTTGACGGTGCCGAGCTCCGGGATGGTGACCTGGAAATCGGCAAGCACCTCCAGCAGGAACGCCTCGAACGCCTCGTCGGTGCGATCGAGCTCGTCGATCAGCAGCACCGGGGCGCCGGCAGTATCGGGCTCGAGCGCCTGCAGCAACGGCCGCTTGATCAGGAAGTTCTCCGAAAACACGTCATGGGTCAGCCGGTCGCGGTCAACGGCACCCTCGGCCTCAGCGAGCCGGATCGCGATCATCTGGGCGGCGTAGTTCCACTCGTAGACCGCGGCCGCGACGTCGAGCCCCTCGTAGCATTGCAGCCGGATCAGCCGGCGGCCCAGCGTACTCGACAGCACCTTGGCGATCTCGGTCTTGCCGACGCCGGCCTCGCCTTCGAGAAAGATCGGCCGCCCCATCCGGAGCGCCAGGAACAGCACGGTTGCGAGCGAACGGTCGGCCAGGTATTCGGCCGAGGCGAGCAGCGCGAGAGTTTCGTCGATGGATTTGGGGAGGGTCACGAAGCAGCCTTTCGGTAGCGGATATAAGGGCGATCGAGGGCGCCGTCCACCCGCGGATTTGGCGTTCCGGCAAGGCGTTAACCCCGGCCGGAGCCCCCCCGTCAGGCCGCCAGGTTCTCGCGTAGCGTCGCGCCTTCGTAGGAGGTCCGGTAGCGGTCGCGGCGCTTGAGTTCGGGCACCAGCAGGTCGACGATGTTCATCATCACGGCGCGGCGGCCGCCCTGGGCGATCGGCAGCATGAAGCCGCCGCGGCTGCCGGTCGCGTCAAACATCTCCTCCATCCGGTCGGCGACCTGCGTCGCGGTGCCCGCGAACGTGATATCGTAGCCGGTCGCCGCCTGAAGCGCGTGCTCGAAGAACTCGTCGCGCGAGATTTCGACGCTGTCGCCGTATTTCTTGGCCAGCAGATGAACGAAGCCGACCGGGGACGCATTGGCGGCGACGATCCGCTGCTGCAACTCGGCCAGCGAGAAATGGCTCGGCAACTGCGACATGTCGTATCCGGTGTTATGGGAGAGCCAGACTCCGACCGCCGCCATCGGGACGTCGGCGATCATGCTTTCGCGCAGCGCATTGGCCTCCGCCTCGGTCTCGCCCACCACGGCGCGGGTCGACCATAGGATGCCGACTTTCTCGGGATCCTTGCCCTCGCGCACCAACGCTTCGTCGAGATCCTTGCGCTGCTGAACCATCAAAGGGACCGACTTGGTCAGTCCGAATATATGATCCGCCACATGGGCGGCGGCGCGGGTGCCGCGCGGCGACCCGCCGGCCTGGATGATGACGGGCTGGCGCTGCGGCGACGGCACGACGCTGAGCGGCCCCTTGACCTTGAAGAATTTGCCGACGTGATTGATGGCCCGCACCTTCGACGGATCGGCCACCTGCCCGCTCGCGCGATCCCACACGAACGCATCGGGATCGACGCTGGTCCACAGCGCCCGGCACACGTCGATGAATTCCTCCAGCCGCTCGTAGCGCGAGTCGTGATCGATCAACTCGTCGTAGCCGTAATTGGCAAAATCCGCGCGGCGCTGCGACGTGATCACGTTGAACGCCATACGCCCGTTGGTGACGTGGTCGAGGGCATTGAGGAGCCGCGCCGTGTAGAACGGATGCATGAAGGTGGACGCATAGGTGAGCCCGAAACCGAGATGGCTGGTGACGCGCGACATCAAGGTCACGAACGGGCTCATGTCGAAGCGTGGCCACGCGACCCCGTACCGCGCCGCGTCGTCGATGCCGTCCATCCAGGTGTTCGGAATGCCGGTGCTATCCCCGAAGAAAATCATGTCGAAGCCGGCCCGCTCGGCAACGCGCGCGACCTCTTCGAACATCCCGATGTTGGGGTGGTGGCTATCGACCCAGGAGCCCGGCAGGCGCCACTGCGACTCGACCGTCGTCCAAGAAAAGTCGAAAGCGAGATGGATCTTCTTCTTCATCCGTTCGGTTCTCCCGCGGGAACATATCCGACGCGCCGGCCGCCGGCCGTGTGGCTCGCGACACCGTTGCAACACCGGTGCCAGATTGTGGGGCGAAACGCTTCCCTAGTGCGGCGTTTCCGAAGTTCGAATAATCAATCGGGTAGGGCGGGTTCGCTTTAACCCGCCAGCTTAACCCGCCGTCTTGCTCGGAATGGCGGGTTAAAGCGAACCCGCCCTACACCGACAACTGATAGCTTTCATGGGATCGATCTACTAGCAGCCTCGCGGATGCACAAAACACTGTCAAATCGCTTTGCAAACACATGCAATTTGACCTTGCTCGGCCTCCGCCGGACCGATAGCCTTTCTGGCCGGGTCTTCAGCAACGACGGAGCCATCTGCCGCCGTGACGCATGACCAATTGTTCCAGACCGTGCTCGGCGGGCTAGCGATCGGCTGCATCTACAGCCTCATCGCTCTCGGAATCTCGATGATCATCCGCGCTACCGACATCCTGCATTTCGCCCAGGGCGAGATGATGATGATCGGCGCGATGACCGGGCTCACCGCAACCTGGCTGCGCGATATGCCGTTTGCACTTGTTCTGCTGTTCGGGATGATCGGCGGCGGCCTTGCGTCGGCGATCGTCGAAGTCCTCGCCTATCGCACGTTGCGGATGCGCGGCATTCCGCTGGTGAACATCATCATCGCCACACTGGGCGTTTCCATCATGATGCAAAACGGCGCGCGCGTGGTCTGGGGTTCGCAGCCCTTGGGCTATCCGCCGTTGTTCACCTCGGCCGGCATCGTGGTCGGCGGCTTGGTGGTGTCGCCGCAACTGTTGTGGATCGTGGCGCTCAGCATCCTCATCATGGGCGCGCTGATGCTGTTCTTTCGCTTCACACGGCTTGGCCTTGCCATGCAGGCGGCGGCGCAGGATCCGGACGCGGCACGCCTGATGGGCATCAGCGTCGAGCGCGCCACCACGTTCACATTCGCGGCGTCCGGCATGATGGCGGGCGCCGCGGGCGTCCTGCTCGGCTCGTTGTTCTTCGCTTCGTTCAACATGGGCTTCACGACCGGGATCAAGGCGTTCGTCGCCGCGACGCTCGGCGGCCTCGGCAGCGTGGTCGGCGCGATGGTCGGCGGCCTGCTGTTCGGGCTGATCGAGACCTTCGCCGGAATGGTGATATCGACCTCCTACAAGGACGCGATCGGCATGGTGGTGCTGATCGTGATCCTCCTGTTCATGCCGATGGGCCTGTTCGGCCGTGCCGGCCGTCAGGTGTGAGGCCGCGATGACGCGTTCGATCGCCCTGCGCCTCGGCGTGCTGATCGCCCTTGCCCTGGTGCCGGCCATCCAAAGCAATCAGTACTGGCTACATGTTTTCGCCATCGCGTTGATCGGAGTGATCCTTGCGCTGGGACTACAATTGCTGCTCGGCATGGCGGGCCTGCTGTCGCTCGGACAGGGCGCGTTCTTCGGCATCGGCGCCTATGCGGCAGCGCTCATCGGGTCGGCGCTCGAACTTCCGTTCGTGGTGTCGCTATTGACGGGCGGCGTGGTGGCGGCAGCCACGAGCCTGCTGCTGATACCGATCGTGCGATTGAAGGGTTCGAGCTTCGCGGTCGCGACGCTCGGCTTCAGCATCATCGTTCACCTGATCATTCTCAACGAAGACTGGCTGACGGGCGGAAGCATCGGCATGATGGACATTGCCAAGCCCTCCGTGTTCGGCCTCGATGTCGGCTCCGAGTTCGCCTTCTATTACGTCTGCCTCGTGGTCGCCGGCATCGTCTATGTCGGGATCGACCGGTTGACCAAGTCGCGTTTCGGCCGCGCCCTGATGGCGATGTCGCAGGACGAGGAGGCGGCGCGCGCCAGCGGCATCTCGGTAAACACCTACAAAAGAAAGTGCGTCCTGGTTGCGGCATTCACGGCGGGCATTGCCGGCGCGCTTTACGCCTATCACACGCGCTATCTGAGCCCGAACGACTTCACCTTCCAGCGCTCGATCGATATCCTGATCATGGTGGTGGTCGGCGGGCTCGGCAGCCTGCCGGGCGCGGCGCTGGGCGCCGCCATCGTGGTGCTGACTCCGGAATTCCTGCGGTCGTCCGGGGAACTGCGGCTCATCCTGTTCGGATTGTTGGTGGTGGTGCTGGTAGGCGTCGGCAACAAGGGTCTCGCCGGCCTGATATCGGCGCTGGCGCAACGTCTCGTGGCGTTTCGCAAGCCGGTCGCCCCCGCCATGCGAGCGCAGGAGCCGTGACGATGGAGCCCCTGCTCGCAACCGCAGGACTGACGCGGCGCTTCGGCGGCCTCGTCGCCATCGACCAGGCCGATATCTTGATCGCGCCCGGCACCGTGCACGGCCTGATCGGCCCGAACGGCGCCGGCAAGACGACGCTGCTCAATCTCGTCTCCGGGCATCTTGCTTCGTCGTCCGGCACCATCACGTTCGAGGGCCGCGACATCACCCGTGCGCCGCCGGAGCGCCGAGCCGCGCTCGGGGTGCGGCGCACGTTCCAGAATCTCAAGCTGTTCCGCGAGATGACGGCGTTGGAGAATGTGATGGTCGGATGCCACACCCAGACCCGCGCGGACATCTTCCATGCGCTGCTGCGCACCGGGTTCCAGAAACGCGAGGAAGCCTTGATCGTGGCGAAATCCCGCGCGGCGCTCGACTTCATCGGACTGCTCGGCATTGCCGATCAGCCGGCCGGCAGCCTGCCCTATGGACATCAGCGCCTCCTGGAGATTGCCCGTGCCTTCGTCGCGACGCCGAAGTTGCTGCTGCTCGATGAGCCGGCCGCCGGTCTCAACGGCACCGAGAGCCGGCGGCTGGTCGATCTCATTCGCGCCATCAAGGCGACCGGCATCACCATCATGCTGGTCGAGCACCACATGGACGTCGTGATGCCGACCTGCGACCGCATCACGGTGCTCAACTATGGCCGCAAGCTTGCCGATGGCACGCCGGCCGACATCAAGCGCCACCCGGAAGTGGTGAAGGCCTATCTCGGCAAAGATTTCGGCCGGCGGCGCGCCAAGCGATCGGATGGCATTGGGGAGATCGCCCGTGCTGCGTCTTAAGGGAGTATCCGCCGCCTACGGCCCGATCGCAGCGTTGCGCGGCGTCGATATCGAGATCGCACCCGGCGAAGTGGTGGCGATGATCGGCTCCAACGGAGCCGGCAAATCGACGACGCTCAAGGCGATCTCGGGGCTGATCCGGCCGACCGCAGGCGAGATCACATTCCTCGACGAACCGATCGCCGGCCTGCGCCCGGAGGATATCGTGGCGCGTGGCATCATCCAAGTGCCCGAAGGGCGCCGCATCTTCCCGCGGCTCAGCGTCGAGCAGAACCTGCGGGTTGGCGCCTATTCGCCGCGCGCGCACGGCAAGGAAACCATCATCCGCGAAGAGGTCTACGCGCTGTTTCCGAGACTTCTATGAGCGCCGCCGCCAGGCCGGCGGCTCGCTCAGCGGCGGCGAGCAGCAGATGCTGGCGTTCGGGCGCGCCATGATGGCCAATCCGCTGCTGCTGCTGCTCGATGAGCCGTCGCTCGGCCTTGCGCCGATTATCGTCGAGGAAGTGGCGAATGCGATCCGCCATTTCCAGAAATCAGGCGTCACCATCCTGTTGGTCGAGCAGAACGCCGAACTGGCGCTGCAACTCGCCCAACGCGGTTATGTCATCGAGACCGGCCGGATCGTTCTGGACGGCACCAGCGAGAGCCTGCTCGACAATCCCCAGGTGTGGGCGAGCTATCTGGGCCAGGAAGAATGGGAATTCGATAGTCCGCCGGCCGGCGATGCTGCCCCGCTCGGAACCGCTATCCCGTGATCACACAACCCCACCGAGGAGACTCATCCATGCGCAAACGATTGCCCCTGTACGCAGCCGCATTGGCGGCGGCCGTTGTCCTGTTGGCCGCCCACGCACCCGCCTCGGCGCAGACCATCAAGATCGGCGTGTTCGGCCCGCTGAGCGGCGACGCCGCCGCCACCGGCCAGAGCGAAAAGGAGGGCGCCGAGCTTGCCATCAAGGAGAAGAACGATGCCGGCGGCATCCGCGGCAAGCAGATCGAAGCCATCTACGCCGACGACGGCGGCAAGCCCGAGGAAGCCGTCAACGTCGCCAAGCGCCTCATCTCCCGGGACGGCGCGGTCATCACCATCGGCAGCATCACCAGCCCCGCCAGTCTCGCGGCAGCGCAGGTCAGCCGCCAGTCGGAAGTCCCGCAGATCGTCGTCTCCGGCACGGCACAGCGCATCACCACCCAGGGCAACAAGTGGGTGTTCCGCTCCGCAGTGCCCGATACCAAGCTGGTCGGCGATCTCGTCGACTTCATCCACGAGAAGTTTCCCGCGCTGAAGAAATTCGCCTTCCTCTACGTCAACGACGATTTCGGCCGCGGCGGATTCGAGGCTTTCAAGCTCGCCGGACAGAAGTACGGCTTCGAAGTGGTGGACGAGGAGCGCTATACGCGCGGAGACCTCGATTTCACCGCCCAACTCGGCAAGATCAAAGCGAGCCCCGCCCAGGCCCTGATCGAGTGGTCGCGCTATGCGGAGGGGGCGCTGGTCGCAAAGCAATACGCGCAAACCGGGATGACGCTGCAACGCTTCGGGTCCGACGGTTTCGCATCGCCGAAATTCATCGAGCTCGGCGGACCGGCGGTGAACGGCGTATTCTATACGTCCCACTTCAGCGTCGCCACCAGCGAGGGAATTCCGGCTGCAAAAGTCTTTACGGAGAAATTCCAAAAGATGTTCGGAAAGGTGCCGGACGCCTATGCGGCAGAAGGCTATGACGCCGTCGTACTCGCAATCCTGGCGATTGAGAAGGCCGGCAACGAGGACCATACGGCCATTCGCGATGCCCTAGCCAAATTGAGCATCGACAGCGTGCGCGGTCCCTTCAAGTTCGACGAAAAAGGCGATCCGCTCCTCGTCACCCACATGGTCAAGATCGTCGACGGCAAGGAGACCAACGGCCGGAATGTCGCCGCCCAGAATTATCTGACATCGCCCAAGCCACGCGATCGCGCGCTTGCGATGCGCTGCGGCGCGGGCGTTACGGAACCAAGGTCGGGCGAACGTCTTCGGCCATCTTCAGCGCCGACAATATCCGCGTCACGATCTCGCGTGGCTGCGGCTCGACCGAGACGACGATGGGATTTTCGTCAGGTCCCGGCTCCTCGAGCGCGGTGAATTGACTGTGCAGCAAGCTTGCCGGCATGAAATGCTCATGGCGGGTGGCGATGCGCCGCGCGATCAGCCGCTCGTCACCCTCGAGGTAGACTAGGCGGACGTCCGCGCGATCCCCGATCAGAACGTCGCGGTAACGGCGCTTCAATGCCGAGCACGCGATGACGCCGTGTCCGCCGGCACGACGCGTCTTGTCGATCCAGGCAGCGATCGCGACGAGCCAAGGGCGCCGATCCTCGTCGGTCAACGGGATACCGCTGTGCATCTTGTCGACGTTGGAGGCGGGGTGGAACCAATCGGCATCCTCGAACTCCCAATGCAGGCTGTGCGCAAGCAGCATTCCGACTGTCGACTTCCCGCTTCCCGACACGCCCATGACGATCGCGATCGCAGGGCCCGGAGCGCCTTCGTTTTGCCGGGTGTGATCGGACATCAATTCTCTCCCGGTGCCGCCGCCCGATCCGTGAACCAGTGGAGACGCCCGACCGGGCGAACCCGGGCCGCCGGTAGCGTCCGGTCACCCGAGCGGGCGCGCGCGACAATGCTTCGTTTTCCTGCACCGGTTGCCAGGAACGCGACGTCGCGGCTGCTGTCGAGCGCGGGATAGGTCAGTGTGATGCGCGCCTCGGCTTTTGCGCCGATCACGGCAGCCGTCCACCGGCGGCTTTCCTGCAACGTCGGCTGACCGGGGAATAGCGACGCCGTATGTCCGTCGTCGCCAATTCCGAGCAGCATCACATCGAACAGTGGCCGGTCGCGTGCCAGCGTGTCGGCGCCGTAAAAACGCTTCAGCGTTTTTTCGTACGCGTCGGCGGATTCCTCAGGCGACAGGCCTTCCGTCGGCACGGCGTGGATGTTGTCGGCGGGAATCGGGACCCGCGAAAGCAGGGCCTCGCGGGCCATACGATAATTGCTGTCGGGATGGTCCGGCGGCACGAAACGCTCGTCACCCCAGAACCAATGAGCCCGGCTCCACGGAAAGCGCGATGCGACGGCCGGCGCTGCAAGCTGCTCATAAAGCAGCCGCGGCGTCGATCCGCCCGACAGGCAAATCGCGAAATTCCGTTCGCTTGCCTGCGCGAGAGCGCTGACCCATTCGGCGACTTTCTGCGCAAGCATCTCGGCGCTTTCGAAAGTCCGATTCTCGGTCGATGCAGCGGCGGTCATCTTGCCGCCGCCGAGGATGTCGGTTCGCTAGGCAAAATGAACCGCTCCATCGCCTTGGCAAAACCCTCATCGTCATAGGAGGCGGTCACCACATCGGCTTGCGCCTGCACCTCCGGGCTGGCATTGCCCATGGCAATGCTGAGCCCGCCCTTGCGAAACATCAGGACGTCGTTCGGCATGTCGCCGATCGTCGCTATCTCCGCGGCGGGGACCGACAGGAACTTCGACAGGGCGATGACGACAGTCCCTTTGTTGGCGTCCGGATGGGTCACATCAAGATAATAGGGCTGCGAGCGCGCCGCCGACGCCCCCGTGCCGAGCGCGTCCTGGACATCCTTCTCGCAACGCGCCACCAAGTCGCGATCGTCGCTCACGCCGACGATCTTCACCGCGTTATCGAGCAGCTTATCGAATTTCTCCACGACAGTTGGGGCGAACTTGACGGTCCATTGCTCCCGTGCGACGTGGGCCGCGTTGGGATCTCTGATAAACCAGTCCTTGCCGCTGTAGACCCAGGCATCCATGCCGTGGTCGAAAATAAGCTTGAGCGCATGCTGGGCAACATCGGCCGCGAGCACGTGCTCTTCCAAAATCGTCATGTCGGGCTTGACGAAGATGCCGCCGTTGAAACCGGCGACAGGAGTGCTGAGCGCCAATGGACCGGTCAGCATCGCCATGCCGCGGGGTGGCCGGCCGCTGGTGATCGCAAACCCGATGCCGGCGGCGTGGAGGGCTTTCACAGCCGCTTGTGCGCGATTGGTCAGCACTTTGTCCGCGGTGACGAGGGTGCCGTCCACGTCAGCCAACACCAGCGAGACTTTCGAAGCGCCACGGTTCTTCTCTAACATGCGCTTTCTCCGGCCGGCGCCCGCTCGACCCGCGCGTTCGGATGTTCGCCGCCGAGGATGTACCGCTGGATCGCATTGGCGAAGCCGTCCTCATGATTGCTGTCGGTCGCGCAATCTGCGGCGCGCTTCACCTCCGCGCTGGCGTTGCCCATGGCGATGCTGAAGCCGGCCTCTTCGAACATCGCGACATCATTGCGGCCATCGCCGATGACGGCGATTTCCGTGAGCGGGATCGACAACAGCTTCGAGAGTTCCCGCAACCCTGCGCCCTTGTTGGCGAGCGGCGGGGTGATGTCGAGGTAATAAACCTGTGAACGCGCAACCGTAGCTCCGTCGGCGAGCTTACCGCGCACGTCGCGTTCGCACCGCGCCAGAAGCTCGTGATCCGCGCTGACGCCGACGATCTTGGCGGCAACATCAAGGGCAGGTCCGAAATCCTCGACGATTGTCGGCCCGAACCCGATCGTGCGCTCCTCAAGTCCGGTGTAAGGGCCGTCGCCGTCGCGGGTTACCCAATCCTGGCCTGCGAATATCCACGCCTGCGCTCCGCTCGCATCGAGCATAGCGACGGCGCGGCGTGCGACTTGAGGCAACAAAAGATGCTCGCCGATCACCGAAAGATCGGGCTTTACAATCACGCCGCCGTTGAAGCAGCCGACCGGCGTTGTGATCGTCAACGAATTCGATCAGCATCCGCAGGCCTCGTGGCGGTCGGCCGCTGATGATCGCGAATGCGATTCCGTGGGCGCGGAGTTCTGCTCCGGCCGCTTTGGCACGCGCGGTCAAAACCTTGTCGTCGGTCACCAGCGTGCCGTCGACGTCGGAAACGACGGCCGAGATTTTCAATGGCGGCGATCGGCGCGACAGGGTCATGATGATTTTCCGTCGGCAGCACCGTTGATGGAGCGCCAGTTTCGACCGTCACGCGTGAGGAGCGCGTCCGCTTCGACTGGGCCCGAGCTTCCAGCCGGATAGATCGGCAGCTCCGCCGTACCTTCCTTTGCCCAGGCGTCCAGGACGGGCTGCACCACCCGCCAACCGGCCTCGATGCTGTCGGCACGCTGGAACAGCGTCGCATCGCCAATCATGCAATCGTAGATCAGCGTCTCGTAGCCGGTGCTCGGCTCGGCCTTGAAATAATCCTTGTAATTGAACTTCATTTCGACCCCGTCCATATGAACGCTCGGTCCCGGGATCTTGGCGCTGAAACGCAGTGCCACCCCTTCCTCGGGCTGGATCTTCAGGGTCATGTCGTTCGGCGTGAGTCGGTCGACTGGCGAATCGCGGAACATCGCGAACGGCGCCTGCTTGAACTGGATGACGACTTCGCTTCGCCGAGCCGAGAGGGCCTTACCGGTCCGCAGATAGAATGGGACGCCCGCCCACCGCCAGTTGTCGATCGACAGCTTGAGCGCAACATACGTTTCGGTAGCCGATTGAGGTGCAACGTTTGCCGCGCCGCGATAGGGAACTATGGGCTTCCCCGCAATCGCGCCGGCGCCGTACTGACCGCGCACCACGTTGCGGTGCGCGTCCTCCGGCCCGAATGGGCGAAGGGCCTCCAGGACCTTGGCCTTTTCCGAACGCACCGCGCCGGCGCCAAAGCAGGTCGGCGGCTCCATCGCGGTGAGCGTGAGGAGCTGAAACATGTGGTTCGGCACCATGTCGCGCAAGGCGCCCGTAACGTCGTAGAACCTGCCGCGTCCCTCGACATCGAGTGCCTCGGCGACGGTGATCTGAACATGGTCGATGTGATTTCGATTCCATAACGGTTCGAACATGCCGTTCGCAAAGCGAAAGACCATGATGTTCTGTACCGTTTCCTTTCCAAGATAATGGTCGATGCGATAGATCTGGCTTTCGGTAAGCACACTCAAAATTTTGCGATTGAGCTCCTGCGCCGAAGGCAGATCGGTGCCGAAGGGCTTCTCGATGATGACACGCCGCCAGTGCCCGTCGGCTTCGCGGACAAGGCCCGCTTCTGCGAGCTGCTCGACAACGGTGGCGAACACCTGCGGCGGCGTCGCCAGGTAGAACAGACAATTGCCGCCGACGTGATGAGCCTCCGCGGTCCTCGCTAACTGCTCCGTGAGATTCTTGTAGGTCGTCGGATCGTCGAAATCGCCCCGCTGATAGTAGATGCGCTCGGCAAGCCAGTTCCAATCAGCATCCACCACCTGGCCGCCGCCATACTTGCGAAGGCTGACGCCGAGATCACGACGAAACGTTTTATCGTCCTTTTCGGCCCGGGCGATCCCGATCAAAGCAAAGTTTTCCGGCAGCAACCCGGCCTGTCGAAGATTGTAAAGCGCCGGGATGAGCAGGCGGTTGGCGAGGTCCCCGGCGCCGCCGAAGATCACCAGGACGCAGGGGTCGGCAGGCTTCGCGACGGGGTCCATCTCACTTTTCCGTCCCGGCCTCGACCTTGGGTTCGACGTGCCCGCCGAACTTGTTTCGCATTGCCGACAGCAGCTTGTCGGAGAAGCTTTCCTTTTCGCGCGAGCGGAAGCGGGCATAGAGCGCCGCGGACAGGACATCCGCCGGGACGGCCTCTTCGATCGCCGCCTTGATGGTCCAGCGGCCCTCGCCGGAATCCTCGACGAACCCCGAATACCGCTTGAGGCCGGGGTCCTCCGCGAGCGCCATGGCGGTAAGGTCTAGCAGCCAGGACCCGATAACACTGCCGCGGCGCCAAAGCTCGGCAATGTCGGGCAGTTCGAGTTGATAGCGCAGGTCCTCCGGCAGCTCTTCGGAGGTGGCGCCGCGCATGATGTTGAACCCCTCGGCATAGGCCTGCATGATGCCGTACTCGATGCCGTTGTGGATCATCTTGACGAAACGTCCGGAACCGCTTGGACCGCAATGCATATAGCCGCGCTCGACCCGCGGATCGCGCCCTTTACGTTCGGTCGTGACCGGAATGTCGCCCCTGCCGGGAGCCAAGGCGTTGAAGATCGGATCGAGCCGATCAATCGCTTCCTTTTCGCCCCCGATCATCAAGCAGTAGCCGCGTTCGAGTCCCCAGACGCCGCCGCTGGTGCCGCAATCGATGTAGTGGATGCCCTTGGCTTTGAGGGACTTCGCCCGTCTGGCGTCGTCCTTATAGAATGAGTTTCCGCCGTCGATAATGGTATCGCCCGGCTCGAGCAGCCCAGCCAGTTCCGTGACGGCATTCTCGGTGATTTCGCCCGAGGGCAACATCACCCAGACGGCCCGCGGTTTGTCGAGCTGGCTCACAAGTTGCTTGACGTCGGTGCTACCGGTGACCCGCTCGCCGACGACCGCCTTGATGGCGGCCGGGGTCCGGTTGAACACCACGCACCGGTGCCCGTTGCGAGCGAGGCGCCGCACCATGTTGCCGCCCATGCGTCCCAAGCCAATCATGCCAATCTGCATCTGGTCGTCTCCTGATCGTCTAAATCACGCGAGCGCTTGTCGAACGGCTTCCTTGAGCGCCGTCAAACCGGCCGCGACGTGGGGGCCGAGATGGATGCGCAGTACACGCCGGTCGCGCTCGCCCAGCACCTCCAGGTCGCCGCGCGCCTGCGCGGCCTTGACGACACCGAAGGTGTATTTTTGATCGGGCACTTGGAGATCCGCTGAGTCGTCGCAGGTGATCTGGAGGAATACGCCGCTGTTCGGGCCACCCTTGTAGGCTTGCCCGGTCGAATGCAGGAATCTCGGTCCAAAGCCGAGGCAGGTGGCGACGCGCTTGCGATCGCGAACCAGGACGCGAATCTCCTGGAGAGCCTCACGATGGAGCTTGTTGCGCTCGACATAGGCGAGGAGCGCGAAGTAGTCGCCGGCGCGAACCCTCGCGAAATGTGCCGCAAGGCATTCCGCAAATGTGCTAGCCTTGGCAATAGCCCTACGGTTTTTCTCGTCGGCAAAGACCGTAAGTCCGCCCTCCTCAAACAGCGCCGTTTCCGGCGGCAGCCGCCCCGAGAGCTCGTAGGCGCTGGTTAATTCGCGGGTCTTGTCCTTGCTGGCCTCGACGTCTGGCTGGTCGAACGGATTGATTGCCGAGAATCGACCCCGCGACCGCCGTGGCAAGCTCCCAGCGGAAAAATTCCTGACCGATGTGATAGCGGTCCGCGACGGCGATTCGCACCACCGGATGGCCTGCCCGTTCAATCGCGGTCACGGCCTCGTCCTGCTTCGCGTTAGGCTCGCCGGTCAGACGCATGTAGACGATCAGACGGTCCTGCCCATAGAGCTCCGGGGGCCCGAGCGGTTCGGCATCGACCGGGATCAGCCCCTTGCCCTGCTTGCCGGTGGACTCCGCCAGCAGCTGTTCGAGCCACGCGCCGAAATCGGCGATGCCGGGCGATGCCATGATGGTGATCTTGTCGCGACCGGACTTGCCCAGCACACCCAGGATGGTTCCGAGCACGACCCCCGGATTATCGGCTGGCGGCACATCGGCCGCGCAGGAGCGCACCATTTTTTGCGTTGCGTTCAGCAGGCGGGATACATCCAGTCCCATCGCGGCAGCCGGCACCAAGCCGAAATCCGACAGAACGGAATACCGCCCGCCGATGCTCGGAATCCCGAACGCGATGTGCCGGAACCGATCGCGTTCGGCGATCGTCTGCATCTTCGACCCCGGATCCGTGATGGCGATGAAGCGCGAACCGGCTTGCTCGTCGCCGACCGCCCGCTTCGCGCACTCGAAAAAATACTGCTTCAGGATATTCGGCTCCAGCGTGCTGCCGGACTTGCTGGACACGATGAAAAGGGTGCGCTTCGGATCGATCTTGCTTTCGATCGTTCGGATTTGCGCCGGGTCGGTCGAATTGAGGACCAGCAGCTCGGGCCAGCCTTGTTGCCGTCCAAATGTTTGCGCGAAAACCTCCGGACCGAGGCTCGATCCGCCCATGCCGAGGAGGAGGATGTGGGTGAAATTCTGCCCACGAACATCCTTGGCAAGCGTCATAAGCGCGTCGATTCGCTTGAACTGCTGATCGGCGATGTCGAGCCAGCCGAGCCACTTCGCCTCGTCGGACGAAGTCCACAGGCTCGCGTCGCCGACCCAGAGCCGACGCACTTTTGCGTCGTGCCGCCACGATTCGAGCGATGCGGTGACCGCCTTCTCAAGGTCGGGCGCAAGTTTGTAGCTTTGGCTATCGAGCTCGTTGCCGAGGTACGCCGCACGCTTGCGCGAAACCGCGCCGAGCAACTGGTCGAACGCATCGGCGAAAAGCTGCACACCTTCGTCCACCAGCTTGGCCGTTACCGCATCGATCGAGATGCCTGACCGTTCCAGCGTCGCCATCATCTCACGGGCCTGGTCGACATTCTCCTCGAGACTCGCCCGAACCTTGCCGTGATCGCGAAAGGCATCCATGGTCGAGGGCGGAAGGGTGTTGACCGTGTCCGCAGCAATCAGCTCTTCCACATAGAGCACGTCGCTGTAGTGCGGGTTCTTCGTCCCGGTACTCGCCCACAACAGCCGCTGCACCCGGGCACTCTTGGCTCGGAGCTTCTCCCACCGCGCCCCTGCGAATAGGCGCTTATAGCTTTGATAGGCGAGCTTTGCGTTGGCGATGGCGATCTTGCCACGCAACGCGGCGAGAGACTCGCTGCCGTCGGCGTGGCTGGCCATACGTTCCTCGATCAGCTTGTCGACAGCGACATCGATACGGCTCACGAAAAAGCTGGCGACGCTCGCGACCCTGCCGGGATCGCCGCCGCGCGCGACCAATGCCTCAAGGCCCGAGAGATAAGCCTCGACGACTTGCTCGTAGACCTGCTGCGAAAACAGCAGCGTAATGTTGACGTTGATCCCTTCGCCGAGGAGTTGCCGGATTGCCGGCAAGCCAGCCGTCGTACCGGGCACCTTGATCATCAGGTTTTCGCGGCCGACCGCCTGCCAAAGCCGCCGCGCCTCGGCCACCGTCGCCTCGGTATTCATTGCCAGGTACGGCGACACTTCGAGGCTGACATATCCGTCACGGCGTTCGGTTGCCTGAAAGACCGGGCGCAGCGCGTCCGCCGCATGGCGGATATCCTCGATCGCGACGCGCTCATAGAGCGCCATCACGTTGATGTCACCCTCCGCTTCGACGGTATTCAAGGTCGAATCGTAGTCGGCGCTACCGGCAATGGCTTTTTCGAAGATGGAGGGATTGGAGGTAACGCCCGTAAGCCCGTCTTGCTCTATCAGCTTCTTGAGCCCGCCCTCGGCGATGAATCGGCGAGCCAGGAAGTCGAGCCACACGGCCTGTCCAAAATCGTGCAGGCGCTCAAGCGGATTCGCGCTGGAATTCTTGACGACTGTGGTCGGGCGTTGCACGGTCATGCCGTCTTTTCCTTCTGCTTCGCGATCTGTTCTCTCGCGGCGGCGACGACTCGTGCCGGAGTGAACCCGAACTTCGTAAGCAGGTCCTTGAGCGGCGCGGACGCGCCGAACGTCGTCATGCCGATCCTGGTGCCGGTCGGGCCCACGTACCGGTCCCAACCCGTCACCGCGCCCATCTCGACGGAGACGCGCGCCGCGATTCTTGGCGGCAGGACAATCTCGCGGTAGGCCTGATCCTGCTGCTCGAACAACTCCCACGACGGCATGCTGACCACGCGTGCCGCAATACCGTCCCGCTTAAGTTCTTCATAGGCGTGCACGCAGAGCGCGACCTCGCTGCCGGTGCCGATCAAGATCACCGCCGGATTGCCGTCGGGGGCGTCGGCGAGAACATAGGCTCCCCGGCTGACGCCTGCCGCCGGCGCGAAGCGCGTGCGGTCGAACGTGGGGACCGCCTGGCGGGTCAGCGCGAGGCAGGCGGGCTGGTGCTTGAGTGCGACGATGACGCGCCACGCTTCCGCGACCTCGTTTGCATCGGCGGGCCGCAGCGTGATGAGACCCGGAATGCTGCGTAACGCGATCAGTTGCTCGATCGGTTGGTGCGTCGGGCCGTCCTCGCCGACGCCGATCGAATCGTGCGTGAATATATAGATGACCGGAAGCTCCATCATGGCGCACAGGCGGATGGGCGGCTTCATGTAGTCTGAAAAGATAAGGAAGCCCGCCCCAAAGGGGCGAAACTTGGATACGGCGAGCCCATTCAGGATCGCCCCCATGGCGTGCTCGCGGATGCCGAAGTGCAGGTTGCGCCCGCTAGGATCATCGTGTTCAAGATCGCCGGCGCCCTCGAAATTGAGGTGGGTCTTGGTGGAGGGCGCGAGGTCCGCTGCGCCGCCGATGAGCCACGGATAACGCGCCGCAATGGCGTTGAGGACCTTGCCCGAGGAATCGCGGGTGGCGAGCCCCTTCGCGTCGGCCGAAAAAACCGGCAAGTCGGCGTCCCAGCCCTTAGGGAGATCGCCGCGCTGCATTTGCTCGATTTGGGCAGCAAGATCGGGGTATTTGCCGCGATAGGATTTGAACAAGGTGGTCCAGGCTTCGCGCAAACCTCGGCCGCGCCGCCCGACGCCCTCCCGGAAGCGTTCGCGCACTCCCTCGGGTATCAGAAACTTTGCGTCCTCGGGCCAGCCGTAGTTTCGTTTGGCGAGCCGGACCTCTTCCTCGCCGAGCGGCTCGCCATGGGCCGCACTTGTGTCCTGCTTGTGGGGCGCACCATAGCCGATGTGGCTATCGACGATGATCATCGTCGGTGCATCCTTGGTGCGCCTAAAACTCTCGAAAGCCTCCGCCAACCGTTCCGTGTCGTTAGCGTCGCCGACGTGCAGCACGTTCCAGCCATACGCGCGGAATCGCGCCGCCACATTGTCGGAGAATGCAAGGTCGGTGTGTCCCTCGATGGTTACCCGGTTGCTGTCGTAGATCCAGCACAGGTTGCCCAGCATCTGGTGTCCGGCAAACGACGCGGCTTCACTCGACACGCCTTCCATCATGTCGCCGTCGCCGCATATCGCATAAACTTCGTAGTCGAACAGCGCAAAATCCGGGCGATTGAAATGCCGGGCCAACCAGCGCCCCGCCAGCGCCATGCCGACGCTATTGCCGCATCCTTGCCCGAGCGGACCGGTCGTGGTCTCGACGCCCGTGGTCAGGCCATATTCGGGATGGCCCGGGCATTTGCCGTCGAGTTGCCGAAACCGCTTGATATCCTCAAGCGAGACCGCGGCATTACCTGTGAGCTTGTGCTCGGCATCGACGGCTTTCACGCCTGCGAGATGAAGCACGGCGTACAGCAGCATCGAGGCATGGCCGTTGGACAGCACGAAGCGATCCCGATTGGGCCAAGTTGGATCGTCGGGATCAGTACGCAGAAAGCTTTGCCATAACGTATACGCCACCGGCGCCAGCCCCATTGGGGCGCCAGGATGCCCTGAATTGGCTTGCTGTACGGCGTCGATCGCCAGCGTGCGAATGGTATTGATGCATAATTGATCGGACGCGCGCTCGGCGTGTGCCGATTTATCCCCGGCTGATTCAATAGGTTCGGTCGTCGTCGATTTAGGTTTGACAGACATCGGGCGGCTTCTCGCGGTTCTTCAGTCGATCTTGCAGTGGTTTTTGCAATTTTACGCAATCTCCCGATGCAGGGAGAAGACCCCCACGGCCTAACCTGCGGAATACGGATCGGTTCCATGCGCCAGGATCAAAGGCTTGTCCCCTCCGTTCAACAACAAGTGACTTGCAACAACAAGTGACTTGCCACGTGCAACCTCCTCATCGTCGGCCCCAATCGCGGCCTAATGGCGACGAGCCGGCCGACATCCAATTCACCGCGGGCTCGCCCGGGTGGGGATTCCGCGAAGTCAGCAAACTGCCGTGCGGGTGGCGGCGCAACGGGCGACGTCACCGTGTGCTGCGGTTAATTTCAGCTACGGCTGTGCTCTATTTCCAGGCTGACCAGCCGGGCAAGAAGCGTTGCCGGATAAAGTTGGCCGATCACCAATTCGAGATTGGCAATGTTTCGCGCCATCGGATGGAGCGGGCTGATATCGCCGAACCCCGCCGTCGTCAGCGTGCTGAAGCTGAAATAGAGAAGGCCAGCTCCCGAGCCGCTCTCGTCCGGCCCTTGCGACAGGCCCGAAAACGCGCCGGGATCGAGGACGTTGATCAGTCGGTAAATGGTGAAAAAGAGCAACGCGCAATTCAGATAGAGCACGATCGCGCCCTGCACCCGGTGCACCGTCACGCGGCCGGGCCCAAACACCGCCCGTGCGATGACCCAGTTCAACGCCAGGATCACCAGCATCCGCCCGCCGAATCCCAGCCAGTCGGTCAGAACCGAGGGGTGCACCCGGTGAATAAATACTCCAATCTGGCTAAGCACGAGAGAGACGATGACAATCGCCACCGCAAGATGGCTCCGGGAGGTCACCACCAATGTGGCGATCACCAGCAGCGCGAACATCACCGGCAGTGTTGGAAACGGAGCCACTCCCATGCCGGCCAGCGGAATCGCCCCGAAGATCAGTGCCACTTCGAGAACAAGAAGTGCTGTGAGACCCGGCTCGCGGGATTGCACCTGCCACTCCTTGAGACGAACCATGACCGCTTTGATCGACATGTAACGTCATCTCCATCGGGGCTTCCGCGAGCTGTAATCCCGGTATTCACACGCCATTATGGCGCTCGAATCCGGCATCGCCAGCTTGGTTGCGAACGAACGACGAACGTGGTCTCTGGCCGCAGTGCCTCCAGCCAAGCAATTCGCCCGCTCGATGTCCACGGCCTATCTCGAAAAGCTGAACCCCGACCAGCGCCGGGCGGTCGAGCATGGCGCATGCAAAACCGCGACCGGCGCCGACCAGGCGCTCCTGGTCATCGCGGGCGCCGGGTCGGGCAAGACCAGCACGCTCGCCCATCGCGTGGTGAATCTCACCGTGAACGGCGCCGATCCTCGAAGAATCCTTCTCATGACGTTCTCGCGACGCGCCGCGGTCGAAATGACGCGACGGGTCCAGCGCATCAGCAATGAGGCATTCGGGGGAAAATCGTCGGCCGGGGGCGTCGCGCCGGCGGGAGCGCTTACAGGGGCGCTGGCGGGAGCGCTGGCTTGGGCCGGCACCTTCCACGCGATCGGCGCACGGCTGCTGCGGGAATACGCACACCAGATCGGATTGGATCCGACGTTCACGATTCATGATCGCGAAGATTCCGCCGACTTGATGAACCTCGTTCGGCACGACCTCGGATTCTCAAAGAAAGAAAACAGATTTCCGACCAAGGCAACTTGCCTTGCGATTTACTCGCGTGCCGTCAATGCCGAACAAGAGTTGGAAGCAGTGCTGCCGAAATCCTACCCCTGGTGTTGCGCCTGGGAGAACGAACTGCGGGAATTGTTCGCGGGATATCTCGACGCCAAGCAGCGGCAGCACGTTCTCGACTACGACGATCTGCTTCTCTACTGGGCCCAGATGATGTGCGAGCCATCGATCGCCGACGACGTCGCCGGCCGGTTCGATCATGTGCTGGTCGACGAGTATCAGGACACCAACCGCCTCCAGGCCTCGATCCTGCTCAAGCTGAAGCCCGACGGTCGCGGATTGACCGTCGTCGGCGACGACGCGCAATCGATTTACTCTTTTCGCGCCGCCACGGTTCGCAACATTCTTGAGTTTCCGGGACAGTTCAAGCTGACGGCCGCGGTCATGACACTGGAGCGCAATTATCGCTCGACCGAGCCGATCCTGGCCGCCTCCAATGCGGTGATTGGGCTTGCGGCGGAACGATTCACCAAAAACCTTTGGTCGGGACGCGCGTCAAGCGATCGGCCAAAGCTCGTGACCGTCGCAGACGAGATCGAACAGGCGAGATACGTCGCTGCCCGCATCCTGGAAAACCGCGAGAGCGGCACCCTCCTGAAGGCACAAGCGGTCTTATTTCGCGCGTCCCATCACAGCGCGGCCCTGGAAATCGAGCTTGCGTCGCGGGGAATTCCGTTCGTGAAGTTCGGTGGATTGAAGTTCCTCGACAGCGCACACGTGAAGGACGTGCTCGCCTGCCTCCGCTGGGTGGAAAATCCGCGCGACCGGGTCGCGGGGTTTCGCGTTCTGCAGCTTCTGCCGGGCATCGGCCCGGCGTCGGCCGGACGTATCCTGGACCAAACGACGACCGGCCATCCGGGCGCCGCATTGGCCGACCTTCCGGCACCAAGCCGTGGCCATGTCGAGTGGGCTGCATTCGCCGATATCGTGCGCCATCTGTCGCTGCGGCTCGCCGGCTGGCCAGCCGAGGTCGCGGCGGTGCGCCAATGGTATGAGCCCCATCTCGAACGCATCCACGACGATGCGCCGGCCCGCAAGGCCGATCTGATGCAACTCGAACAGATCGCCGCGACCTACCCGAGTCGGCAACATTTCCTCACCGAACTCACGCTCGACCCACCGGACGCAACGAGCGACCAGGCGGGCGTTCCGCTCCTTGATGAAGACTATCTCATTCTGTCGACGATCCATTCGGCAAAAGGGCAGGAATGGTCCTCGGTGTTCGTGCTGAACGCTGTCGATGGCTGCATCCCATCCGACCTCGCGACCGGCGCCACAGATGACATCGAGGAAGAGCGTCGCCTGCTCTATGTCGCGATGACACGCGCCAAGAACCAGCTCGATATCATCGTGCCGCAGCGATTTTACGTTCACTATCAATCCGCCCGTGGTGATCGGCATTTGTATGCCGCCCGCACGCGCTTCGTGCCGGACGCACTTCTTGCTTTGTTTGAACAGCGGACCTGGCCCGCCCGCGGGGAGGAGTCTGGCCTCGGGGCAGGCGGTCGATCAAAGGTCCAGGTCGACATCGCGGGGCGATTGCGCGCGCGGTGGCGCTAAGTCGGGATCGACCCAATCCGCCGGCTCGGCTGATCGCCGCGCGTCGTGCCCAGTCTACGGCTGTGCGCAAACGTCATTGGGAGCGCTGCTTCGTCTTCTTTGCATTTGCGGTGGGGTCGATCCTGATTGATCGCGGTCGGCACTGTCGTCGCGGCAAGCCCGATGGTTCAAGAAATCGAAGGGGTTAAGGCGCCTGGGCATTGAATTTCGCCGGCGCAATACTCAAATCTGCATCCATTGGAAGGTGAGATGATGGGGTCAGATTTGCCAGCTCGTTGGATGTGGTCGGACGCCCTGGCGATGCTTACGCGCGCCGAGCGGCTGCATCGCGAGTTCTTTCGGCCGGCCGGTTCGGCTGTCCGGTCGCCGTCGTGGGAGCCGCCGGTGGACGTTCTGGAGACCGAGCGCGCCGTACTGGTGCTGGTCGCTCTGCCGGGGGTCCGCCCGGAGGGTGTTCAAGCAATCCTTGACGGAAACGAACTGGTGTTTTCCGGAGATCGCGTTTTTCCGGCAGAGATGCAGACGGCCATCATTCATCGCCTCGAGCTTCCGCAGGGCCGATTCGAGCGGCGTATCCGGCTGCCCGCCGGACGTTACAACGCGGTCCATCGGTCCGCCGCCGACGGCTGCCTTGTGATCACATTGGAAAAATCGGGAGCCTTCCGTGGTTGAAAATCAGCTTCCCGGCTCACCGGAAGAAAACAAGGCATCTTCGCCGATGCCGCCGCTGCCGCCGGATGCACTCATCATCGTGCCGGTGCGGCAGACGGTGCTGTTCCCAGGCGTCGTCCTGCCCATCACGGTGGGCCGCCCGCGCTCAATCTTGGCGGCGCAGCAGGCGATGCGCGAACAGCGCCCGGTCGGCATCCTGATGCAGCGGAACGCCGAGGTGGCCGACCCGGCTGCAATCGACATGCATCGGATGGGTACGATCGCCAACATCGCCCGCTACATCACGGCGCCGGATGGTTCGCATCACCTCGTCTGCCAGGGCGAGCAGCGGTTCCAGATCGTCGAATTCCTGAACGGCTGGCCGTTCTTTGTCGCACGGGTGCTGCGGATTCCTGAGCCTGCGCCGGTATCGTCCGACATCGAAGCGCGCTTCGTCCATCTCAAAGGGCAAGCCGTCGAGGCCGTGCAATTGTTGCCCCAGGCGCCACCCGAACTGCTGGCGGCAATTCAAGCCATCGATAAGCCGGCAGCCCTTGCCGACATGGTGGCGACCTATATGGACGCAACGCCCGACGAGAAGCAGGAGATTCTCGAAACGGTCGATATCACCGCGCGACTTGATCGGGTCTCCCGCATCCTGGCACACCGGATCGAGGTGCTGCGGCTGTCCCAGGAGATCGGCCGTGAGACCAAGGCAGCACTCGACTCGCGCAATCGCGAAGTCCTGTTGCGCGAACAGATGGCCGCGATCCAGCGCCAGCTCGGCGAGGGCGATGAAGGCAAAGCGACCGAGATCGCCGAACTCGGCGAAGCGATCACCAAGGCCAAGATGCCCAAGGAGGTTGATGATCAGACCCGCAAGGAATTACGACGCCTGCAGCGGATGCCGGAAGCCGCCGGCGAATACGGCATGGTCCGCACCTATCTGGATTGGCTGGTCGAACTGCCGTGGAACCTGCCTGAAGAGACCGCGATCGATATCGTGGCGGCGCGGCGTATCCTCGACGAGGATCATTTCGGGCTTGAGAAGATCAAGCGGCGGATCATCGAGTACCTCGCCGTGCGCAAGCTCGCGCCGAACGGTAAGGCGCCGATTCTGTGCTTTGTCGGGCCGCCTGGCGTCGGCAAGACGTCGCTCGGCCAATCGATCGCCCGTGCCATGAACCGCAAATTCGTGCGGGTCAGCCTCGGCGGCGTCCATGACGAGGCGGAAATCCGCGGCCATCGGCGGACTTATATTGGCGCTCTGCCCGGAAACATCATCCAGGCGATCCGAAAGGCCGGCACGCGGAACTGTGTCATGATGCTCGACGAGATCGACAAGCTCGGCGCAGGCGTTCACGGCGATCCCGGCTCCGCGCTCCTGGAAGTGCTCGATCCGGAGCAGAACAACAGCTTCCGCGACAATTATCTGGCGGTTCCGTTCGACCTCAGCCGGGTCGTGTTCATCACTACGGCGAACATGCTCGATACGATTCCGGGGCCGCTTCGCGACCGCATGGAAATCATCAGCCTCGCCGGCTACACCGCCAACGAGAAATTCGAGATCGCACGGCGTTATCTGGTTCGCCGGCAGATGGAGGCGAATGGGCTGCAGCCGGGTCAGGTGGAGATCACCGAGGACGCGTTGCGCGACATCATTCAACGCTATACCCGGGAGGCCGGCGTACGGAACCTCGAGCGCGAGATCGGAAAGGTCTTGCGACATGCCGCCGTCCACATCGCCGAAGCCCCAAGCGGACCGATTCGCATTGCCGCCGGCGATCTTGAGGGAATTCTCGGCGCGCCACTGTTCGAAAACGAAGTGGCGATGCGGACCAGCATGCCGGGTGTCGCGACCGGCTTGGCTTGGACCCCGGTCGGAGGGGATATCCTGTTCATCGAAGCGACCGCCAACCCGGGCGGCGGCAGGTTGATCCTTACCGGCCAACTTGGCGAGGTGATGCGGGAAAGTGCTCAGGCTGCCCTCAGCATCGTCAAGAACCGGGCGAGTTCATTCGGAATCGACCCGCACCGATTCGAGAAGATCGACATCCACATTCACGTCCCGGCGGGTGCCACTCCCAAGGACGGGCCAAGTGCCGGCGTCGCAATGTTCATGGCGCTGGTATCGTTGCTGACCGATCGCACCGTGCGCAGCGACACCGCGATGACGGGAGAGATCAGCCTGCGCGGCCTCGTACTGCCGGTCGGCGGCATCAAGGAAAAGGTCGTCGCCGCACAGCGGGCCGGCATCAAACGCATCATGCTGCCGGCGCGGAACCGGAAGGACTTCGAAGACATTCCCGAAGAGACGCGTGCGCAGTTGGAATTCGTCTGGCTTGAACGCGTCGATGAAGCGGTGTCGTCGGGACTCGAGCCCGCAGCGCCTGCAAACGACATATCTCCTGAGAGTCCCGTGCGCCTTTTCGCCAAAGCCGAAGCATAGGCGGCCTGTCCCAGTTTGGACTGTCATCCGAGGACGTCGAGATGGGGCGTTTGTAGGTCGCCCGCCGCGCAAGCGCGCTTGCCTTTAACGATATTTGGGATGCTCGCTGTTGTCGTCCTCGTTGTGCTGATGGTCACCGCGACCTGGGCAGCGCAGGCGATGGCGGGCGCGACGTGGTGATTGCAGCAATCCGCCGGGGCGAACGCGCAGCCTTACGACCAATTCAGGAGTTCGCTTGCGTTCAGAAGCGGATGCGCGCGAACGGCCCGCTCGCTATCCCGATAAGCCAGTGCACAGACATACCCTTCGGCGGGGATAATTTCGTGCAATTTCCAGGCATTCGCCGCCGCCGAAATCCCCGCCGATATGGACGACTTCGACGGGATCGCCGATCTTTAGCGATACGCGAAAACTATCCAACGGTATGGCGAATCCGTCGCCGACTGCCTTGATAAATGCCTCCTTTCGTGTCCAACAGCGAAAAAACGCCCGCGCGCGTTCCGCGGCAGGTACCGACAGAAGATCGGATGCTTCTTCAGGACAGAAGTACCGGTGCGCGATCGCCTCAATGTCTTGTGGGGATCGAATTTTCTCGACATCAATGCCGAGTTCGCATCCCCGGGCGATGGAAAACGCCGCGATCTCGTCGGAGTGAGAGCAATTGAATTGCAGGTCCGGCGTGGCGTCCACCAAGCGTGGCTTACCTCTTTCACCGTAAGTGAATCGGACATCTGCAGCCGGGGTTGATAAGTACTGTGACAGGAGGATTCGGAGCGCTCCTCTTGAGACGGAAAAGGCACGCTGGTGTCGCGCGAATCGGAAACGACGTTCGCGATCGGCTTCATCTGGTGACAGAAGCGATTTGAAAACATCGAGAACATCGTCTGCGGCACAAAGCTGTACCGTCCAACAGTGGATCTCGTGCGCCGGCGGCTCCGAAAACGCGAGCGATGGTCTTTGAACCATCAATGGAGCACGATGGGTCGCCGGCGCGGCGTTGGCCTTCGTGGTCGCGCCGCCGACACCGATCCACTCGCCCTTCACCAGATCGCGCCCAGAGTGAGAGCCTGTACGTCGTCGAGAGCTTCCTGTGGACCTCTTGCGCCAACAAGCCTCGCGCTTTCGAGGGCCCCACCGATCTCTCCACGACAATGCTTCATCACAGACACGATCGAGCCTCCGGCAAAACCATTCTACTTCAATGGGTTAATGTAATCTGGCTGGGGCGCCTGGATTCGAACCAGGGAATGGCGGAATCAAAATCCGCTGCCTTACCACTTGGCTACGCCCCATCGCGACATGCGAGCGCCGACGGTGTGCTGGTGAAGGCGAGCCGGCGGCGCGCGGACCATACTGGCCGCACCCATCGAGATCAATCTGTTGCATCGCATCATTCGCGGCGTGCAAACGGTTGCGCGCACGGCGCCGACAACGGGATCGAGCGGGGAATCGACGAACTCGCGATCGCGGCTTGCGCGCCGCCGCGGCCCGGACCATGTTAACTCGTAACCGCTGACCGGCGCCGCAGGCGGAGGTCACCGCGCGAATTGACCGGTGCCACACGCCGATTAGAGTAAGCCTTGATTGCGCGCCCGCACCGGTCGGGCGATCCGGGGAAGCCGCGGAGAACACAAAGTCATGCCCTACCGGGCACCGGTCGAGGATATCGTCTTCACCCTCAAGCATGCGGCGGGGTTCGCGAAGGCACGCGCCGACGGGCTTTATGACGATCTCGGCGACGACGTTGTCGAAGCGGTGTTGGGCGAAGCTGGCCGCTTTGCCGCGGAAGTGTTGGCGCCGCTCGATGCCCCGGGCGACCGCTACGGCACCCCCTTCAAGGACGGCGAGGTGACCATGCCGCCCGGCTGGCGGGAGGCCTATCGGGCCTGGGCGGCGGCCGGCTGGAACGGCCTCGCCGCTCCGGCCGAATGGGGCGGCCAGGGCCTGCCGCGGGCGCTGAACGCCGCTTGTATCGAGATGTGGAATTCGGCCGCGATGGCATTCGGCCTCGGCCCGGTGCTCACCATGGCGGCGGTCGATTCGCTCGCGGCGTTCGGCAACGAAGACTTGAAGAAGACCTACCTGCCGAAGCTTGTCTCGGGCGAATGGATGGGCACCATGCAGCTCACCGAGCCGCAGGCGGGCTCGGACGTCGGCGCGCTGCGCGCCAAGGCCGAGCGCGCTGCCGACGGAAGCTATCGCATCTCCGGCAGCAAGATCTTCATTTCCTATGGGGAGCACGATCTCACCGACAACATCATCCATTTCGTGCTGGCCCGTGTCGTCGGCGCCCCGGAGGGCACCAAGGGCCTGTCGCTGTTCCTGGTGCCGAAGTTCCCGATCGGCCCCGACGGCAAGCCCGGCCCCCGCAACGATCTGCGCGCCAACCGGATCGAGCACAAACTGGGGCTCCACGCCTCGCCGACCTGCCATATGGTCTATGGCGACCATGGTGCCTGCGTCGGCTACCTGGTGGGCGAAGAAAATCGCGGCATGGCGTGCATGTTCACCATGATGAACGAAGCGCGCCTCGCGGTCGGCCTGCAGGGCGTTGCCATCGCGGAAGCCGCAACCCAGCAGGCCATCGCCTACGCGCGCGAGCGCCGACAGGGCCGCAATCCCGGCATGAGGGCAACCGAGTCGGTGCCGATCATCGCGCATGTCGACGTACGGCGCATGCTTCTCACCATGCGGGCACTCACCCGGGCGGCCCGCGCGATCTGCTTTGCGACCGCCGTCGTGCTCGACCGTTCTCATCTCGCGGCAGATGCCGCCGACCGCAAGGCGGCGCAGCAGCGAGCCGCGCTGCTGACGCCGGTCGCCAAGGCGTTTTCGACCGACATCGGCACCGAGGTCGCCTCGCTCGGCATCCAGGTCCATGGCGGCATGGGCTTCATCGAGGAAACCGGGGTCGCCCAGCACTATCGCGACGCCCGCGTCGCCCAAATCTACGAAGGGACCAACGGCATCCAGGCGATCGATCTCGTCACCCGCAAGCTCCCGATGGCGGGGGGCGCCGTGGTGCGGCTTTATCTCGACGATCTGCGGCGCACCGTCGGCGCGGTCGCAGCGCTCAACGACCCGGCGTTCGGCGCTACCGGCAAGCGGCTTGCGGAGGCGGTCGACAGCCTTGCCGGCGCCACCGACTGGACGCTCGCCGCGCTTGCGTCCTCGCCCGACGCGGCGCTTGCGGGTGCTACCACCTATTTGCGGCTATTCGCGTCGGCTGCCGGAGGCTGCATGCTGGCCGAGGAGGCGCTCGCGGCCTCGCGCCATGCTGACCTCAACGGCGCCGGCGATAAGCCGGGCCGTATTGCCATCGCCAGGTTCTTTGCCGAAAATCTTGCGGCGCAGGCGCCGGCGCTCGCCCGGATCGTCACCGAGGGATCGGAATCCGTGCTCACCGCCGGCGCCGGGATAGGGGCCTCATGACCGATCACATCATCATATCCGACGACGGGCCTATCCGGGTCGTGCGGCTCAACCGGCCCGCCAAGAAGAACGCCCTCACCGATGCCATGTACGAGACGCTGGCGGAATCGCTTGAGAACGCCGCCGTGACCAAAAGCATCCGCTGCGTTGTGATCACCGGCGGACCGGTCGCCTTCACGTCCGGCGGCGACCTCCAGGATTTCCTCCACGCCGCCCAGCAAATGGACGGATTGCGGCCCCAGGTGATGCGCTTCCTCCACCGCCTCGCCCATGCCGGCAAGCCGCTGGTCGCGGCCGTCCAGGGGGTTGCGATCGGCATCGGCACTACCATGTTGTTGCATTGCGATTACGTGGTGGCGGCAAGCGACGCCCGCTTCTCAACGCCGTTCACCGCTCTCGGCCTCGTGCCGGAGGCGGCATCGAGTCTGCTCATGCCCCGCCTCATGGGCTCGCGGCGCGCCTTCGAGCTTCTGGTGATGGGACGGCCGCTCGACGCCGCGCAGGCGCATGCGCTCGGGCTCGTCAATGTTGTGGTGCCGGCCACGGAGGTCGAAGCCGTGGCATTAAAGACTGCCCATGAGATCGCGGCTCTGCCAGCCGAAGCCATCGCGGCGTCGCGACGGCTGATCCGGGGCTCGACTGCTGAAATCGTGAGACGGATCGACGAAGAAGCCGAAATCTTCAAGCTGCGGCTGAAATCCGCCGAAGCGAAAGCGGCGTTCGAGGCCTTTCTCACGCGCAAGGGCTGAGGCGCTTCGGCCGGATCGCGCGGCCGGCGTCGCCCCAATTCCTCCGCGCTGGAGCCAGGGATGCCCCTCAAGGACAAAACGCTTTTCATCACCGGTGCGTCCCGCGGCATCGGGCTTGCCATCGCGCTTCGCGCCGCCCGCGACGGCGCCAATATCGCCATCGCGGCGAAGACCGAGACACCCCATCCCAAGCTGCCCGGCACCATCTACACGGCGGCCGCGGAGATCGAAGAGGCCGGCGGGCGGGCGCTGCCGCTTGCCGTCGACATCCGCGATGAGGCCGCAGTCAAGGGCGCGATCGATCGGACCGCCGCCCATTTCGGCGGCATCGACATCGTGGTCAACAATGCGAGCGCGGTCTCGATCAGCAAGGTCGCCGATACCGACACGCGCCGCTTCGACCTGGTGCATCAGGTCAATGCGCGCGGCACCTTCATGGTGTCGAAATACGCGATCCCGTATCTCCTCAAAGCTGCTAACCCGCACATCTTGATGATGTCTCCTCCCCTCGACATGGCGGAGCAATGGTTCGCGCCGAGCACCGCCTACACCATGGCGAAGTTCGGCATGAGCATGGTTGTGCTGGGGCTTGCGGGCGAATTGCGGCCGCAGGGCGTCGCCGTCAATGCACTGTGGCCGCGCTCCACCATCGCGACCTCCGCCATCAAGAACCTCCTCGGCGGCGACGAGATCATGCGCCGCTCACGCACGCCCGATATTCTGGCCGACGCCGCCCACGCGATTTTCGAGAAGCCGGCAAAGTTCACCGGCCATTTCCTGATCGACGACACGTTCCTGGCAGCGCAGGGCGTCACCGACTTCGAGCACTACCGGATCGATCCCACCGAGACTCTGGCGACGTGCTTCTTCGTCCCCGACCACATCAAGCCGCCGCCCGGCGTCGTGACTACGCCGAGACACCTGCGGTGACGGCCGCACGCGATCCGTCGTTGGACGGACGGGGCGGAGCGTCCCACACCGCACCTCCACCCGGGGCGGCTTCGCTTTGCCCATCCCACGCGCTATAAGCCCACAATCGTGATTTCACGACAACCCGTCGACGGCATCCATGACGACCCTTCTGGTCACCCACCCGGCCTGCCTCAACCACCTCACCCCCGCCGGACATCCGGAACGGCCGGACCGGCTGCGCGCCATCGATCAGGCGCTGGAGGACGAGCGCTTCCAATCGCTGGCGCGCGAGCTTGCGCCGGCCGCGACGCTCGAGACCATCGCGCTATGTCATCCGATGGACTACGTCGAGGAAATCCGCGATGCGAGCCCGACCGACGGGATCGTGCGGCTCGATGCCGACACCTCCATGTCGCCCGGCACCTTCGAAGCGCTGCTGCGCACCGTCGGCGGCGCCGCCATGGCGGCCGATGAGGTGATGGCCGGCAAGGTCGAGAACGCGTTCTGTGCCATGCGGCCGCCTGGCCATCATGCCGAGACGGCACGCCCCATGGGCTTCTGCTTCTTCAACACCGCCGCGATCGTCGCGCGCCACGTCCAGAAACGCCACGGCGTCGAACGGGTGGCAATCGTCGATTTCGACGTTCATCACGGCAACGGGACCCAGGAGATTTTCTGGTCCGATCCTGACCGTGATGTATTGCTCGACCCACGAGATGCCGCTCTATCCGGGCACCGGCGCGCCGTCGGAGCGCGGTCTTCACAATAACATCGTCAACGCGCCGCTCCGTGCCGGCGACGCCGGCGACGAATTCCGCGCGGCGTTCGGGACCGTGATCCTGCCGCGCGCCGGAGCCTTCAGGCCCGACTTCCTGGTGATTTCCGCCGGCTTCGACGCGCACATGCGCGATCCGCTGGCGAATCTCAACCTTGTCGAGGCGGACTTCGCCTGGGCCACTCGCAAGCTGATGGAGCTGGCCGACGCGAGCGCGTCGGGGCGCATCGTCGCGGTGCTGGAAGGTGGCTACGATCTGCAGGGCCTGTCCGGCTCGGTGGCGGCGCACGTCGCCGCACTGATGCATGGCTAGCGAACGATTCCGAAAAGTTGCAGACTTTTCGGACTTGATGATCCGCAAAAACAAAGAGTTCGGCGCGCCAGGCAACTCGCCCTAAAAAAGGCGGCGCCCTAAAAGCAACGGAAACTGACAATGGTTGAAAATCCGCCCGAGAAGGCCCTTGCCGACGTCGAACAATTGAGCTTCGAACGCGCGATCGAGGAATTGGAGACGATCGTCAAGCGCCTCGAGGAGGGCAAGGTGCCGCTTGAGGAATTGGTCGCGATCTACGAGCGCGGCGAAGCGCTCAAGCGGCGCTGCGAGCAACTGCTGCGTCAGGCGGAAGCGCGGGTTGAGAAGATTGCCCTCGATGCATCGGGCAAACCCAAGGGCACCGAGCCTCTGGACGTGAAATAGCGTCAAAATACCCCCGGAACCACACGCCTGGTGCGCCGGGCATACTCCCGATAGTCCTCCCCGAAGGTCGCTTCCATCATCCGTTCCTCGCGTCCAAGCCGGAACGCGAACAGCGTACTGAAGCCGACGAAACCCGCCGGGCCGGCGATCCAATTCGGCAGCAGCAACGCCTGCGCCAGCGCCCACAGGAAGAACGCCGAATACATCGGGTGACGCACATAGCGGTAGACGCCGGACGTAACGAGTCGATGGGTCTCCCGGATTTCGAGCGTCACCGACCAGAACCGGCCGAGGTCGCGGTGGGTGCGGTGGAACAGCGCCAGCGACAGGACGAACACGATAACGCCGAGCGCCGCCAGCGCCGGACTGAACGGATAATCGGCAATCCGCGGCTCGCCGGCTAGGACATAGATCACCGGGACCACGAACAGGCCGCAGAACGAGATCACCAACAGCATCCGGTCGCGGAAGGGCTCGCGCTTTTCGGCGACCGGCGTACGACGCGAGCGCCGCTGGTGGGGATAGCGGATCACGTACCAGCCGATGATACCGACCCACCATGCGAGCTTGGCGATGAAAGGGGTCATCGCCGTCACGCCGGAGCGGCGGGCTCGCGCAGCGAACCGTCCGCCGCGAACAAGTCGTCGGGACCGTTCGGCTGGTTGATGGTGCGCCGAAACGGTACCGGCCCGCTCAGCAGCATGAAATAATCGTAGAGCGCACGCCGCTCGTTCGCCATCACGAACTGATAGTGTAGCCGCATGTAGTTGAATTGGAACCGTCGAAACGACGCCTCGGCGAGCATTTCGTGGATCTGCAGGCGACGGATCACGAGCCCGCCCGGTTCGCTGACGGTATCGAACCGGCGAAGCCGCACCGGATCGAACTTGTGAAAGCTGATGACGTCGTCGCGCGCCTGGTATTCCGCCCAGGCCAGCGACGGCTCGTCGGCGATGCGGCGCACCTTTTGGCGCAGCCATTCCCCCTTGGGATGCAGCGCGAGCTTCGGGATGGTTGCCCCGACGGTGAGGACGCAGATGGCTGGCCCGTGCCGCCCGAGCGACGGATCGCGGGCAATGGCACGTGCCACGAGATCGATCACGATGGTGGCGCCGAGGCTGTGGCCGGCGACCACGATCTCGTCGGCATCGCCGCGCCGGGCGCAGGCGATCACCCGGTCGGCGAAGGCTTCGATTCGCGCCTCGACGTCGGGGCGCCGTCCGAGCATGTAGTCGCGGGCAAAAATCCAATCGGCAAGCCCCTGCCCGACCCGCCAGCGCTCGCCCGGCCAGCGCAGCAGCAACACGAAGACGAGCACGGCGACCATTGCACCCGCGATAACGCCCACCGCAGCGGAGGGCATCACCATGGCAAGAGCGCCACCCGCCGCGACCGCAATCACGGCGAACAGGATCACGTCGAGAAATGGCACCAGGAAGAACATCCCGTAACGCCAATTCGCCGTAAAATAGCGCCCTGCCGTGCCGGTGGCGATGATATCTGCGAACGTCACCGCGCCACCCCACAGTCGCCGCCAGGTCGGATGGGCAAGTTCGGCGCGCACGATGTCGCTCCAGTCAAGGTGCTCGTAGCGGCTCTCGACCCGCCAGCCGGGTGCCTCTGCGGCCACGGTCCAATGCCCGTCCTCGCCGCATGGGTCGCGTAAGGTCGAAACCGCGGCCGTCACGTTCCAGGTCGTGGCGAATCGCGCCGTCTCCCGCACGAAGCGGCGGTGCACGGCGGCAAGATCGAAGGGATCGAATCCAGACGCGTGGAAGAAATGGCGCTTTTGAACCATCGCCCGGTTTGGGAGTTGCAAGGATAGGGGTCTCCGGTGAGGCCCGTCCGGCTACTCCGGATGGCCATTAACTATACCAAGGGTGCGTTGGGTGATGCACCAACCCTTGTCCTCAAATCCCGCTGGTGTCGGGTCCAACGTTCGCCGATGCCCACTCCAAGGTACGAAACCATTTGAAAAATCAGGTGAATTGTCTTTCCTCGACTCTATGGTTTAAATCCGGCGGCATGTAGTCTAGTCTGCACTGCATGGTAACCTGTTCGTGAATGTGCCGCGGACACCCCTCGAATCGCCGGCACGGAGGAAACCTTTGTACGAGCCATCCAAGACGCCGCTTCTCGATCAAATCCGCACCCCGGAAGACCTGCGCCAGTTCGAGCCGGATCGGCTCCGGCAGATTGCTGACGAGTTGCGGCAGGATCTGATCAATGCGGTTTCCCAGACCGGCGGCCATCTCGGTGCCGGCCTCGGTGTCGTCGAGCTGACGGTTGCGCTTCATTACGTGTTCGACACGCCGCGCGACCGCCTGATCTGGGACGTCGGCCACCAGAGCTACCCGCACAAGATACTGACGGGGCGCCGCGACCGCATCCGCACGCTGCGACAGGGCGGCGGATTGTCCGGCTTCACCAAGCGCGCCGAGAGCGAATACGACCCGTTCGGCGCCGCCCATTCTTCGACCTCGATCTCCGCCGGCCTCGGCATGGCGGTTGCGAGCAAGCTGGAGGACCGCGACAACAACGTCGTGTGCGTCATCGGCGATGGCGCCATGTCCGCCGGTATGGCCTACGAGGCCATGAACAATGCCGGTGCCATGGATTTGCGGCTGATCGTCATTCTCAACGACAACGACATGTCGATTGCGCCCCCGGTCGGCGCCATGTCGGCCTATTTGTCGCGGCTTCTTTCCGGCCGCACCTACCTGTCGTTGCGCGAGATCGGCAAGCAGCTTGCCCAGCATCTGCCGAAGTTCTTCGAGCAGCGCGCACTGCGCGCCGAGGAATATGCGCGCGGCCTGATCACCGGCGGCACGCTGTTCGAGGAGCTAGGGTTCTATTACGTGGGCCCGATCGACGGCCACAATCTCGAGCATCTCCTGCCGGTGCTGCGCAACGTGCACGACGCCAAGACCGGACCGGTTCTGATCCACGTGGTGACCCAGAAGGGCAAGGGCTATCCGCCCGCCGAGACGTCTGCGGACAAGTACCACGGCGTGGTCTCTTTCGACGTTGCGACCGGCGCCCAGCAGAAGTCGAAACCGGGCGCCCCCGCCTACACCAAGGTGTTCGCCGAGAGCCTCATCAAGGAAGCCCGCAAGGACCCCAAGATCGTTGCCATCACCGCGGCGATGCCGTCCGGGACCGGGCTCGACCTGTTCGGCAAGGAGTTCCCCGACCGCACCTTTGACGTCGGCATCGCCGAGCAGCACGCCATCACGTTCGCGGGCGGCCTCGCGACGGAAGGCTGGAAGCCGTTCGCGGTGATCTACTCGACCTTCCTGCAGCGCGCCTACGATCAGGTGGTGCACGACATCGCGATCCAGCGTTTGCCGGTGCGCTTTGCCATGGACCGAGCCGGTTTGGTCGGCGCAGATGGGCCGACCCATGCCGGTTCCTTCGATGTTGCCTATCTCGGCTGCCTGCCCGGCTTCGTGCTGATGGCGGCGTCGGACGAGGCTGAGCTTGCCAATATGGTGGCAACCCAGGTTGCCATCGACGACCGCCCGTCCGCGCTGCGCTATCCGCGCGGCGAAGGCCGCGGCGTGCCGATGCCGCTGGAAGCCAAGCCGCTTGAGATCGGCCGCGGCCGCGTCTTGCGCGAGGGCGACAAGGTCGCGCTCCTTAGCTATGGCGCACGGCTCGGCGAGTGCCTCAAGGCGGCGGACGAACTGGCGGGCTTCGGCCTCTCCACCACGGTGGCGGATGCCCGCTTCGCCAAGCCGCTCGATACCGATCTCGTACTGCGGCTTGCCCGCGACCACGAAGTCATGATCACCATCGAAGAAGGCTCGATCGGCGGCTTCGGATCCTACGTGCTGCAAACGCTTGCCGACAACGCCGTGCTCGATCGCGGCATCAAGTTCCGCGCCATGGTGCTGCCCGATGCCTTCATCGACCAGGATTTGCCAAACGCCATGTACGCAAAGGCCGGTCTCGACGCCAGGGGCATCGTCACCAAGGTGTTCGAGGCACTCGGCAAGGACGTGGCGACCGGAACGGTGAAGCTCGCATAACCAGCGTTACGGGACGCGTCAGTCTCCAAATTCACAGGGGCTCCGGTTCAATTGGACCGGAGCTCTTTTGCGTTGATGGGCGACGTCGCGCCAAGTGGCTATTGCCGCGCACCCGAGAAGTCGCGCGCAAGTTCGCAACGCGCCACGCGGATATTTCTGGTGGTCGCGGGGGTGTTGCGGCTGCGACCGACAAACCGCGGCTCTCCGTCCGTGATTACGGCACCGACCGCTGCGATGTCGCCGTTTCGAATGGCGGCGAGTGCGGTATCCTGCGTCCCGCCATCGGGGGCATCGAGCAACACGACGTCCGCTGCCCGGCCGGCCGCCAGCACCCCCGAATCGAGGCCGTAGACGCGCGCGTTGCTTCCCGTCGCGGCCGCGATGGCGAGCTCGGGTGCGATGCCGCCGAGGCTTGCCAGATGAGAAATCGTATAGAGCATGCCGAGCGGCATGATGCCGCTCCCGGTTGGTGTATCGGTCGCGACGATCAAGCGGTCGAACGCGTTGTGGCGTTGGGCAAGCGCCGCGCACAAAAGCGTGGTCCGCAGATTGCCGGCCGTGCAGACCTGAAGCGCCATGGCGCCCTCGACGATGATCCGTTCGAAATCCTTGTCCGGCATCGCGGTCGGGCCGCCGTTCACGTGGAACGACACATCGGGCTGCATCGCCAGCAGGTGATCGCCCGTAATGGCGCCGGAGCCTGGGATCGACGAGCCGCCGGTGTGGCAAGTGGTGACCATGCCATGCGCGCGGGCCGCCGCGACCAGAGGGGTGTACTCGAAAGCCGTCTTGAAAGCCCCGAAGCCCGCCTTGGCGAGCCACACGCCCTGCTTGGCGATCTCGCCGAGGTCATTGCCGCTCAGCGTCGGCTCGAGAATGACGGACCCAGCGTGAACCTTCATACCGCCCGGCCGATAATGCTCGAAGCATTTATGCGCCGCGACCGCGAGCGCCTTTACGCCGTCGGCATCGCGCGGCCGGCCCGGCACGTGGACCTCCGACGCGCTGATCGCCGTGGCAACACCGCCATGCAGATAGCTCTCGAGATAGCCGACGGTCTGCTGGCGCGGCGTATAATCGCCGAACGTGACGTGCACGTGGGAGTTGATCAGCCCCGGGATGGCGGTGGTGCGATCGGCATCGATCACGATGTCGCAGGCCTCCACGTCGGCTGCGGACGCCGAGCCGACGACGAGGATACGTCCGCCGTCCAGGATGATCGTGTCGCCCTTGACGAGCGGATCACGAAGATCGCCTGACACGATCGTACCGATGTTCACGACCGCGACCCGCATTGCTCCTCCGCTGGTAAATTCATCAGCCCGGTACTTTTCGCGGCGCGCCGCCGCAGACGCATGCACCGGTTCGCATCATTCCATGCAGGCAGGGCTCAGGTCGACAGCGAATTGCGCGCATGCAATCGTTGCACCCTCGTCACTTGGACTGCCTCGCATGAAACTCTATCTCGCCGGCCCCGATGTTTTCTTGCGCAATGCGCAGGAGGTTGGAAGTCGTAAGAAGGAGATCTGCGCACGGCACGGTTTGGTTGGGCTCTTCCCGCTCGATCACGAGATCGACGACATCCCCGTCACAGGCGCCCCGGACGACCAGGAGGCGTCGCTGCAAATCTTTCGCCGCTGTGTCGCCATGATGGAAGCGGCCGACGCCATCATAGCCAATCTCACACCATTCCGCGGCCCCAGCGCCGACGCCGGAACCGTGTTTGAACTCGGTTTCATGGCGGCGCGCGGCAAGCTTTGCACCGGCTACTCGAACGTGCCTGGAAGCTATATCGACCGCATCGACAACCAGCCACCGCCCCGCGACGGGCAGCACATCCATGTCGATCGCGACGGCAATTCAGTCGAAGATTTTGGGCTTGCCGACAACCTCATGATCGTCCATGCGCTCGGGGTTTTGGGGCAGGCGATCCTGACACCCGTACAAGCTCTCGCGGATCGCTGGCAAGACCTCACGTTGTTCGAAAAATGCGTCCGTTGGATCGCCGATAATCGTACCTAACAGGCGGCCCGGATCATCTCCGTGGTCGGCTGATCGATCGGCACGCTTGCCGCTACCTGGCGCGGTTGCAGCAATCTTTCAATAACGTCCGCCGGCTGAGGCGGGCTGAACAGATAGCCCTGGACTTCCGTGCAGCCCTCGGCGCGCAGAAGATGGAGCTGCTCCTTGGTCTCGACGCCTTCGACCGTGGTCGCAATGCCAAGGCTTTTTCCCAAACCGACAATTGCCCTGATGATCGCCATGCAGTCGGGCCGCGCCACGAGGTCGCGCACGAAGGAGCGATCGATCTTTATCTTGTCGAACGGAAAGCTGCGCAGATAGCTCAAGCTCGAATAGCCGGTGCCGAAGTCGTCAAGCGAGATATGCGCGCCGATCTCGCGCAATTGATGAAGGGTTGCGAGATTGACCTCGGTTTCGCTGAGCAGGACCGACTCGGTGATTTCGAGCTCCAGCCGACCGGGGGCCAGTCCCGAATAAGCGAGCGCTGCGACGACGCTCTGGACGAGGCCCTTGCCGCGGAACTGCACCGGCGAGAGATTGACCGCGACCTTGATATTTTCTGGCCATCGTGTTGCTTCCATGCAGGCGGTGCGGAGTACCCATTCGCTGAGCGGCCCGATCAGCCCGATGTCTTCGGCAAGTGGAATGAATTCGACCGGAGAGACCATGCCTCGGGTCGGATGATGCCACCGCAGCAGCGCCTCGAACCCGCTGACTTCGTCGCGGCGTATGTTGACGAGCGGCTGGTAGAACAGCTCAAGCTCACCGTTGCCGAGCGCCTTGCGCAGATCAAGTTCCAGCGCGCGCCGGGCCTGGATATGGCGATCCATCTCCGGCTCGAAGAAGTGCGCGGTGCCCCGGCCGCCCTCCTTGGCGCGGTAAAGCGCCATGTCGGCATTTCGCAACAGAACGTCCGCGCTGTCCCCGTCGGCCGGCCCGAGCGCGATCCCGACGCTGGCACCGATAATGATTTCCTGGCCGTCGAGTTCGTAGGGCCTGCTTACGACTTCGATGAGTTCGCGCGCCAGCGTGTTCGCCTCGTTGGGCGAGGCGATCGGCCACTGGACGATGGAAAATTCGTCGCCACCGAGCCGGGCGACGAGGCCGGTCTCGCGCAAGCACCTCGTCAGGCGCTCGGCGACGGCGCGCAGCAGCCGGTCACCCACCGGATGCCCCAACGTGTCGTTCACGCTTTTGAAATGGTCGAGGTCGATGCAGTGCACCGCCAGGCTTTCGCCGTGACGGCGCACCCGCGCGATCGCCTCGGTCAATCGTTCCTGGAACAGCACGCGGTTGGCGAGATTGGTCAATGCGTCGTGATGGGCCATGTGGGCAATCTTCGCCTCGGCCCTCTTTCGCTCGGTGACGTCAAGAATTGTAACGAGAACGGCTCTGCGCTCCCCGAAATTGACTTCGCGGCCGTAGACAAGCACTTCGATCTGGCTGCCGTCCGCCTTGATGTGCCGCCAGGTCCGGTCCGGCATATAGACGTTCGTCGCCCTTCGCACGGCCTCCTCGTGAATTTTCCATTCGTCCTGCGGCCACAGGTCGAATAGGCTCATGCTCTCGAAAAGCCCCCGGCTGTAGCCGTAGTGCGCGACCGCGGCGTCGTTGACTTTGATGATCTTCAAGCCCTCGGGATCGAAAAGCCACATCGGCACCGGATTGCTGTCGAACAGCAGCCGGAACGACACCTCCCGCTGCTTGAGGTCGCGGATATCGGTGAGCGTCGCCGACAGGAGTTCCCCGACCGGGGTGATCGCCACTTTCACATGAAAATTCACGTCGCCATGCGTTTTGGTCAGTTCGAATTGCTGGCGCCGGCCGCCGTTGTAGCTCTCCAGGAATTGATCGAGCATCGGACTCGTGACCAGTCCACCTCCGACCTCCGATAGATGGCGCCAGCGCAGCTCGGTCTTCGGCACCCGCAACAACCGCGCCGCGGCGTCGTTGCAATCGATGATCCGGAAATCGACCGTCTGGTTGTCGGCGTCGCGGATAGCGGAGAGCGCCATCATCCCCTCGTCCGTGGCGTGGAACAGGGAGCTCAGCAGATTGAATTTCGCGCCATGCTCGCGGATGTAGACGGCAATCAGGGGCGGACCCCAACGGCACGCCAGCGGCAGTGCCAGAATTTCATATGTCGAGACCAGGCCGTCATGCGTCTGGTGACCGCGGGTAGAGGCGGGCGCGCTGGCACCGAGGGCCCGGACGATCGTATCGCTGATCGGGCCGGCGAAATCCCCTGGAAGATCGAGGACCCGAACGCCAGTCACCTCGCAGCCAACCGCCTCTCTGAATTTGCGGCCGCCACGCAGCATCCGCAACGTGGCCGGCGAACCGCCCTCGACGAGGGCGAGATAATCCGAGAGCCGGCCGACGCTGCCAAGAACAACGTCCTCATAGGCCGGGAGCTTCTGATCTGGGGCCCGCGCCGCCTGCCACTTGCGGCGCAGGATCGTGCTGTCCGGGACCAACGGCGATGCCTCGAACGTGGCCGGTCGCACCGTTGCTCGTTCCGCCGATGCCGCCATGGTGAGCTCTGGGATGTCGATGAACGCTATAGGTGGGCTTCACCCACTGGTAGGAGATTTGCTTAAAGGCCGGGTTAAAAGTCGGGACGATGTCACGAATGGCGCACGGCTGGCGCGATTATCGTCAACGAATCGCTATGCGGCTGCCTTTCAGATCGGCACTGCCCGATAATGTTGCGCATGACATTCACATTACACGCGGCAGCATCTCCTAAAGTGCTATGTCACAATCGAGCGCACCGTCATATATGCTGCATGGTTGGTGATGAAACACTCGCCTTAGCGAAGCGATTAGGTTAACGAGGCTGTGGTTCATGCAGGTTAGTATCGACGACGCTGCCGTCATATATGCGCGGGCCTGTCGGGCTTGGTATGGCGCAAGGGCGGTACGTGTAGCGAAGAGCAGGGCTCAGGAATTGCGGAAACGGGGCGATCGCTCCGGCGTTGTGGCCTGGACCAAGGTCGCCGAAGAGCTGTCCCGGCTGCAAAAATATTCCGGGAGCCCCGACTCTCATCGAGACGCTGGCGCTAAACTCTATTGAAGGCATGAGGGCCAGCCTCAGACAGTGTAACCGCTGAGTGGATCGGTGCTCTCGAACAATCCGACACATGAGCACCCGTTGCCCACCCGCCGGCGCGCCGACCTTCTCCTCGTCGCACGTGGGTTGTTCGAAAGCCGCGCGAAGGCGCAAGCAGCGATCGCGGCCGGATTCGTAACCGCGGACGGCGCCCGGGTGCGCAAAGCCTCTGCGACGGTTGCGGTTGATGCGGCGCTCACAGCGGAGCCGGCGTTCGCGTGGGTATCGCGAGGCGGCGTGAAACTCAACGACGCGCTCGACCGGTGCGGCATCATGGTCGAGGGACGCGTGTGCCTTGATGTCGGCGCCTCAACCGGTGGCTTCACCGAGGTCCTGCTGGCCCGTGGCGCCCGGCTTGTCTATGCGGTCGACGTCGGCACCGGCCAGCTTCATCCGAGACTTGCGGGGCATTCCGGTTTGGTATCGTTCGAGCAAACCGACGTGCGCGCGCTCGATCCGGCGCGACTTGCCGAACCTCCGGACCTCGTCACCATCGATGTGAGCTTCATTTCCCTCAAGTTGGTGCTGCCGGCGGCACTGGCGCTCGTGGCGCGGCCGGCCGATGTTGTCGCCCTGATCAAGCCGCAGTTCGAAGCGCCGCGCGCCCGTATCAAGAAGGGCATCGTGCGCGACCCCGAGGTTCACAAAGCGGTATGCGCCGAACTCGAAAGCTTCGCGGCCGCGCTCGGCTGCGCGAACATTGCGGTGTTCCCCTCCCCGATCGCCGGCGCAGACGGCAATCGCGAATTCTTCGTAGCTGCGTCCCTTGGTTGAGCGTCTCACCGTCGACCATATCGGCCACCGCGGCGACGGCGTCGCGCTCGTGGCCGCCGTCCCGATCTATGTGCCCTATGCGCTGCCCGGAGAGGTCGTCGAGGTCTATCCGTGGCCTGGCCATCCAGACCGCCGCAACCTCCTGCGCGTCGAGACCGCGAGCCCCGCCCGGATCGATCCGGTCTGCCCACATTTCGGCGTGTGCGGCGGCTGCGCGCTTCAGCATTGGGAGACGTCCGACTACCGCGCTTGGAAACGCGAACGCGTTGTCGACGAACTGCGGCGCGCTGGCGTCGCCGCGCCCGTCGCCGCCCTTATCGATGCGCATGGCGAGGGCCGCCGGCGCGCCGTGCTGCACGCGCGCGGCGGCACGAAGGATATCCTCGAAGTCGGATTTGCGGCGCTCCATGCCCATCGCATCGTGCCAATCGATCGTTGCCCCGTGCTCGCGCCCGGACTTGCCGGCATCATCAAGGCCGCCTGGGCGATCACCGAGACCCTAAGGCCCGCCGGCAAGCCGCTCGACATCCAGGCAACCGCAACCGACGCCGGCATCGATGTGGACGTGCGCGGATCAGGGCCGCTCACGCCGCGGTTGGCGCAAGCGCTCGCCGGCGTCGCCGCGACCCATCGCCTCGCCCGAATCACCCGCCACGGTGAACTCGTCGCCATGCGCGACGAACCGAGAGTGCGCATCGGTCGCGCCGTCGTGAGCCTGCCGCCCGGCGCGTTCCTGCAGGCGACTGCGCTCGGCGAGGAAACGCTGGCGCGGTTCGTGCTCGACCATATCGGCACCGCCAAGGCGGTCGTCGACCTGTTCTCCGGCGTCGGGCCGTTCGCGCTGCGCCTCGCCGAGCGCGCCCGCGTCGTCGCTGTGGACAGCGAGGACGGCGCGATCGAAGCCTTACGCCGGGCCGCTGCCGCCACGCCCGGGCTCAAGCCAATCGACGCCCAGCGCCGCGACTTGTTCCGCCGGCCGTTGATCGCCTCAGAACTGGCCGGGCTCGACGCCGCCGTGTTCGACCCGCCGCGCCAGGGCGCCGAGGCGCAGGCCCGCGAACTCGCCGGCAGCCGCGTCGCCACAATTGTTGCGGTGTCGTGCAACGCCGCGACCTTCGCGCGCGACGCCAGGATCCTGATCGATGGCGGCTATCGTATCGGCGACGTCGCCCCGGTCGATCAGTTCCGCTACTCCGCCCACGTGGAGATCGTCGCGCGCTTCTCGCGGTGAGTATCTCTTGGCGCCGAATTGAGATTTGATAGGGGCATCATCGTTTCCGGGGAGCAGGACATGAAACATCATCGGCAGTCGCGGCGCATCGTCACCGCAGTGTTGGCGCTGTCCGTTGCGGTATCGCGGGCGATCGTGCCGTCGCAGGCGGCCGAGAGCGCCGGCATGTATGCCGCGCTTCCGGGTGTGAACCTGTGGTTCACCGACACCGGCGGATCCGGCCTGCCAGTGGTACTGCTTCATGCCAACACCGGCACCAGTGCGAACTGGGAACGCCAAGCTGATGCGCTTTCGCACGAAGGCTTCCGCGTCATCGCCTTTGACCGCAGAGGCTGGGGCAAGAGCATGGCGGCGCCCGCGACCGGGCCGCAGCCCGGCAGCTTGGCTGAAGACCTCGACGCGCTCGCCGATCAACTCAAGCTCGACAAATTCCATCTTGTCGGCGTGGCCGGGGGCGGATTCGCGGCGCTCGATTATGCGGCGTGGCGGCCGGAACGGCTGCGCAGCCTCGTCATCGCCGCGAGCACCGGACAATTCGTCGAACCACAGATGCGGGAATTCGTCGCGCGGATCGAAATTCCCGAGTTGAGGAAGCAGCCGGCCGTTTACCGTGAAGTTGGCTCGTCTTATCGCGGCATTAACCCGGAGGGTACGAAGCGCTGGATCGAGATCGAGGAGCACGCCCAACAGCCGGGGACTCCGCCGCAGCCGCCGCGAACGCCGAATACCTTTGCGAAGCTCGCCAACGTGACGATGCCGACCCTCGTATTGGCGGCCGACTGCGATCTCTTGGCACCCCCGGCCCTGATGCGGGTCTGGGCGGCGCATTTGAAGAACCACGAATGGGCAATGGTGACGGAATCCGGCCATTCGATCGCCTGGGAACAACCGGAAGCCTTCAACAACAAGGTTCTGGAGTTCATCAAGCGGCATTAGCGCCGTTCAGCGGAAATCCGGCATGCCGCCCCAGCGCTCCTGCCACATGCGTTCACCGATGGTACAGGAGATACGCGGCTTGTCTGCTGTCGCCGGAATGATGCGCGGCTGGGACGTAACGCCGGCGATCTCGAGCACCAGCTTGGTGCGCGTCGCCTCGCGGAATTGATCGCGCTCCTTGATCGGAATCACGAACGAGCCTGGGCCGCCCATCACGCAATCCTCGTAGTAGACGTCGAGGTCCTCAATGTCGATCGAGCCCGGCTGCGGGCGCTTGAGCATGATCGGCAGGCCGTTAATGGTGATGCCATGCTCCAGCACCTCGTCGCGCACGATCGTCACCGGAACGCCCTGGTTGTTGACGCCGTCGCCGGAGACATCGATCACGCGGCGCAGGCCGCGGAAGCCGAGTCTTCGAACAGAGGCTGGGCGAATTTCAGCGCACCGGAGATCGAGGTGCGGTAGGCGCGGCGGTAAGGCGCGTGCGCGATCTCGTCGGCGAACGCGCGGGCGCTCGCGGAGTTATCGATCAGCCGCCACGGCACCACGACGCGCTGGTCGGTCGAACCCGCCCATTCGAAATACGTGATGGCGATCTTGCCGTGCGCGCCCTGGTGAAGCGCGTTGAGAAATTCCGGCGAGGTCAGCCCGGTGATGTAGCCCTCGCGTTGCAGCGTCTGCTCGTCCGGATCCATGGAATAGGACACATCGACCGCAATCACGAGTTCGACGTCCACATCGGTTGCGGCCGCGGCGGCCGGATTGCTCCGCACCTGAGCCACCGCCGTGTCTACCAATCGATCCCCGCCGCCAAATGTCGCCAAGCCCAGTGCCAAGCCCCCGATCGCCGCAGCGGCGGCCGCAATCGCCTTATGTGCGCTCATCGTCATCTCCGCACCTTATGCCGGCATGGACTGACATCGTGGCACGCTTGGCCATACAAGGAAAGCGACCCGGAACACCCGAAAACCGGCAACGACTGGACCGGAGAATGGCGTTGGAATACGGCGGCGCGGCGGCTGGAGCGTGATCTGCAGCTCAGACGATCGGTTCGCTCGACGCGATCTCGATTCCGAAATCCAGCCAGGCCGACATAGCGGTGCTCGGCGGACGTCAGGAGCCTGATCGAGGAAATGCCGAGGTCCTTGAGGATTTGCGCCCCGAGCCCGATTTCGCGCCACTGCCGCTGCCGCGCCGTTTCCGATGCGTGGTCGCCGTTTTGCGGGAGGGCTGACACCGGCACGCCGGCCGAGCCGTCGCGCAGAAAAACGATGACGCCGCGTCCGTCTTTGGCAAACCGCTTCAAAGCGCCGTGCACGTCGACAGCGCCGCCGAAGATATCACGCAAGATGTTGGCGCGGTGCAGCCTCGTGGGCATGTCGCGGCCGTCGCCAACGCGGCCGTGCACCAGCGCCATGTGGTAGACCTTGTCGAACGGCGTCACATAGGCATAGCCCTTGAGCGTGCCGATCTCGGTCGCCACGGTAAACTCGCTCACCCGTTCGACGAGCTTCTCGCGCGCCTGCCGATAGGCGATGAGATCGGCGATGGTGATGCGCTTGAGGGCGTGCTTGTCGGCAAAGCGCGCCACCTCGGCGCCGCGCATCACGGTGCCGTCGTCGTTCATGAGTTCGGAGAGCACGCCCACCGGAGGCGTGCCGGCAAGCCGGCACAGGTCGATGCAGGCCTCGGTGTGACCCGAGCGCATCAATACGCCGCCCTCGCGCCCCACCAGCGGAAACACGTGACCGGGGCGCACGAAATCGGCGGCGCCGCTGTTGGGATTGGCGAGTGCGCGCACCGTGTTGGTGCGCTCCTCGGCCGAAATCCCGGTGGTGAGCCCGTGGCGCACGTCCACCGAGACCGTGAACGCGGTGCCAAGCGGCGCGTTGTTCAGCGCCACCATGGGATCGAGATGCAGGCGCTTCGCCTCGTCCACCGACAGCGGCGCACATACGATGCCGGAGGTGTGGCGGATGATGAAGGCCATCTTCTCCGGTGTGCACATCGAGGCGGCAACGAACAGGTCGCCTTCATTCTCGCGATCATCATCATCGGTCACGACCACGATCTCGCCGCGCGCAAACGCGGCGGCAGCCGATTCCACCAGCACTTGAGACGCAGGTGTCGTCATCGAATTCCTGACCTTCTATTTATCGGCTTACGGATCGGCGGCTGGCTCACCCGGTCATGCTTCGGTCGCATCATCCCGGCGACCTCACGAACGGCCATGGCGGCGTCTCGCCGACCTGGCCGCGATGACGCAGATAGTGGTCCGCGAGCACGCATGCCACCATGGCTTCGCCGACCGGCACCGCCCGGATGCCGACGCACGGGTCGTGACGTCCCTTGGTGGCGATCTCGGTCTCGCCGCCATAGCGGTCGACGGTCAGCCGCGGGGTCAGGATCGAGGAGGTCGGCTTGACGGCGAAGCGCGCCACGATCGGCTGTCCGGTCGAAATTCCTCCCAAAATGCCGCCGGCATGGTTGGAAAGAAAGCGTGGGCGGCCGTCATTGCCCATGCGCATCTCGTCGGCATTGTCCTCGCCGGTCAGCGCCGCCGCCGTGAAGCCGGCGCCGATCTCGACGCCCTTCACGGCGTTGACGCTCATCAGGGCGGCCGCGATATCGGCGTCGAGCTTGCCGTAGACCGGGGCGCCGAGACCCACCGGCACGCCGTCGGCGATCACCTCGATAACGGCGCCGATCGAGGAGCCCGCTTTGCGAATGCCGTCGAGGTAGTCTTCGAAGAAGGCCGCCTTTCCGGCATCCGGACAGAAGAAGGGATTGCGCGCAACCTCATCCCAATCCCACTTGGAGCGGTCGATCTGGTGCGGCCCCATGGCGACGAGTGCGGCGCGCACCGTCATGTCCGGCACGATCTTGCGCGCCACCGCGCCGGCGGCGACCCGCGCCGCGGTCTCGCGTGCCGACTGACGGCCGCCGCCGCGATAGTCGCGCAGGCCGTATTTGGCGTCGTAGGTATAGTCCGCGTGGCCGGGCCGGTAGAGGTCGCGAATCTCGGAATAGTCCTTGGAACGCTGGTCGATATTCTCGATCACGAGCGCAATCGGGGTTCCGGTGGTCACCTGCCGGCCCACTTCGTCGGCGAACACCCCGGAGAGGATTTTGACCTCGTCGGGCTCCCGGCGCTGAGTGGTGAAGCGCGACTGGCCGGGCCGACGGCGGTCGAGATCGTGCTGGATGTCGGCCGCAACGAGAGGTATCCGTGGCGGGCAGCCATCGACGACGCAACCGATCGCGGCGCCATGGCTCTCGCCAAACGTGGTCACCCGGAGCAGATGGCCGAAGGTATTGTGAGACATGAGTTTTAGCCTGCCGGCAGGCTTGGTAGCCTGCGCGCGGGCGAGGGTCAATCATGGGCGGACTTTGACCGGCTTCACACCGTAACGGCCGAAGCGGACACGCCCGCGCCTCGCTAAAGCCCGAGCGCCTGCCGCAATTCCGACCTGGCCGCGGCAAATCCTTTCATGAAGGCTTGGTCCTGCATCAGCACAGTCGCCAGCGCGGTGGCGGCGAAACGGCCGGCCTCGATATCGCTCGGGAAATGAACACCGAGGATAACGCGCTCATCGCCGAACTCCCGCCCGCGCGCAAACAGGGCCGCGCCCTTTTCCGGCACCATGCCGGCGAGCAAAATCGCCGTCAGGTACGCCTCCGTCGCGCTGACGCTCGGATACGAACCGCCTCTCGGCCGTTCGCCGAGCGAATGGACGTCCGTGCTGACCACAAAAGGACGAGGCCGATTCCAGCTATTCCTTCCGCCCGCGAGCACCGCCGCCGCATCGCTACGGACCTTGTCCAACAGCGCTGCCACGGCTGGCACGTGCTGGGCACTGAAGTTCGTCCCAAGAACATCGGCAAAACCAAAAGTACCCGCGGTGGCGTCGGCGAGCGCCCGTTCCGATTGGGCCGAAGTGCGTGCCGCTTGCACCGCAAGAACGGCCGCGAGGTCGCGCTTCTGCTGTTCGGAGTCGGGCGCCGGCGGCGGCGCCAGCACTTTGGTAAGATCGAGCCGATCGGGGGTGACATAGGTCGGTTCGGCCGCCGCGACAGGGCCCACCATCGCTAGAACCAGAAGAACCACGGAACAGCAAAGCAGCTTGCGCATGTGGACGTTCCCTCGGTTGCCATTGTCACCAGTAAAATACACCGCCCCGCTACGGCCGGATAGCGCCATGAGGTGAACGCCGCCGAACCGCCCCTCTTTTGCGGAGTACTTTGTGGCCTTCCGAGCAATCCGAGAACTTGCTACCTTGGCGACAGTCGGCAGCCTCAAGCCGCAATAGCGGTCTCACGATCGCCGCGCTTAAACTGTGCCGCAAATCTCTTGACTGGAAATTTCAACTGAAACCGCCGTGAAGGAGCATCGCATGACAACAGTCTCATTTACGATCAACGCCAAGGCCGTCAGCGTTGATGCTGACGCCGACACGCCGCTGCTGTGGGTGGTGCGCGAGCACCTGAAGCTGACCGGCACCAAATTCGGTTGCGGGGCTGGACTGTGCGGCGCCTGCACGGTCCATGTCGACGGCAAGGCGGTGCGCTCCTGCCTGACCCAATTGTCCGAGGTGAGCGGCAAGAAGGTCACCACCATCGAGGGCCTATCAGCGAATTCCAGTCATCCGCTGCAGAAGGCCTGGGTCGCCCTCCAGGTGCCGCAATGCGGCTACTGTCAGTCCGGCCAGATCATGCAGGCCGCCGAATTGCTGGCAAAAAACGCGAAGCCATCGCGCGACGAAATCATCAAGCACATGGACGGCAATATCTGCCGCTGTGGCACGTACAGCCGAATCATCGCCGCCATCGAAAGCGTGAGGGCCTGACCATGCTGAACGACATACACAGCCAAGTACTGTCGCGCCGCGCGTTCCTCGTCACTTCCGGTGCATTCGGCATCGCGGTGGCATTCGGCACTGCGCCTCATTCCGCGTTCGCCGCCGGCCCCTTGCAGGCCAATGCGTGGATCACGATCGGAGACGACGGCATCGTCACCATCGTGGCGCCCGCGGTCGAAATGGGTCAGGGCACGCGCACATCGCTCCCGCTGGTTGCCGCCGAGGATCTCGACGCTGACTGGAGCAAGGTCCGGGTCGCCGAGACGCCCGACAACGACCAGCTCTACGGGAACCCGAAGTTCAACGATCAACTCACGACCGTCGGCAGCCTCTCGGTCACCGGCTATTACGAGAAGCTGCGGCTCGCCGGAGCACAGGCACGCAAAATCCTTCTCATCAACGCCGCGCAAGCGTGGAAAGTGCCGGTCACGGAACTTTCCACCGAGCCCGGCGTGGTGGTCCACGCCAAATCGAAGCGCAGGATCGGCTACGGCGAACTTGCCAAGACCGCGACGGTGCCGAGCCCGCTGCCGGCCGTCACCAAAGCCGATCTCAAACCGGCCTCGCAGTTCCGCCTGATCGGCAAAGACACCGGGCGCATTGACGTGCCGTCCAAGGTCAACGGCAGCGCCAAATACGGCATCGACACCCAATTGCCGAACATGCTCTATGCGGCTGTGCTGTATCCACAGGTGCAGTACGAGAAGCCCGAACACATCGATGATGCCGCCGCCCGAGCGATCAAAGGTGTGGTCCAGGTGGTGCCGCTCCCCGCCGGCGTCGGCGTGATCGCAGAGACGGTCGAGGCCGCCATGAAGGCCAAGGCCGCCCTAAAAGTCACCTGGACCAAGGCAACCCCGGCCCAGACGTACGACGACGACAAAGTGCTGGAGGATTATCGCGTGATCGCGTCGGACTGGTCGCAGCCCGGCGTCGAGATGGTGAACGCCGGCGACGCCGATGCGGCGATTAAAGGTGCCGTAAAGGTGCTGGGAGCGGACTTCTACTCCGACCACGTTTCTCATATGTGCATGGAGCCGCTCAACGCCACGGTGCGGATCGATGGCGACAAGGTCGAGATCTGGTCGGGCAACCAATCGCCCTCCACCATGAAGATCCTCGGCTCCATCGCAGCCGGCACGACACCCGACAAGGTGACGGTGCACACTGCGTTGCTGGGCGGCGGCTTCGGCCGGCGCACCGACGGTGACGACATGTTCCAGGCCGCTCTGATGGCGAAGGCGGTTCCGGGCCGACCCGTCAAGATGATCTGGAATCGTGAGGACGATATCCGCAACGACAAGCTGCGGCCGCTCACCACCCAGCGGGTCGAGATCGGTCTTGACGCTAACAACGACATCGTCGGTTGGCGGCACCGCATCGTGAACGAGTCCTACTTCGCGCGCATCCTGCCGCCGGACCTTTTCGCAAAGATCAAGCAGGACATCGTGTCGGGGGGCGGCGGCGAAATGAGCTACGGCGTCGCCAACCACCGGGTCGAGTGGGTGCGGTCTCCGCGCGGCATCGATGTAGGCGCCTGGCGCGGAATCGCGGCGGGCTACACGAAGTTCGCCATCGAGACGCTGATCGACGAGATCGCGGCTCTCAAGCGCATCGATCCGGTCGCCTACCGGCTCGCGCTTCTCAAGGACGATGCGCGAGCCACCAAGGTGGTCGAAACAGTCGCCGCGATGTCGAACTACAAGCAGAAGCGGACCAGCGGTCGGGTGGTCGGCGTCGCCTATTCGGATGCCCTACATAGCCATACTGCGGCGGCGGCCGAAATCTCGCTCGACGAGAGGACCGGCAAGATCACGGTCCATCATCTGTGGGCCGCGGTCGATCCGGGCCAAGCGGTTCAGCCGCGCAACGTGGTCGCCCAGATGGAAAGCGCGATGGTGTTCGGGCTCGGCGCCGCCCTGCAGGAGCAGATCCACATCAAGGACGGTGTGATCCAGGAGAGCAACTTCGACAGTTACCGCGTGCTGCGGATGTCGGACATCCCGCCGATGGATGTGCAAGTCATCTCCACCGACAATCCGCCGACGGGCGTCGGCGAGGCCGGCGTTCCGGTGGTGGCGCCTGCCATCGCCAACGCGGTGGCGCAGATCACCGGCAAGCGGCTGCGGCATCTGCCGATGACGCCGGACCGCGTCAAGCAGGCACAGGGCTAACTTCGAAGCACCGCCGAGGCATCGAGCCGCAAGCCGCAAAACATCGAACCACGCCGCGAGCGATCGCGGCGTGGTTTTTTAATTCGTGCCGCGAGACGACCACGCGAACTGGCCAGCGCAAGCGTGACGAACGCGATTGGGTTGCTATTTCGCAGTCTTCCCGGCGTCGGCCACCTGCGATTGCTCGATGCGATAAAGCACGAACTGGCCACCGTCGTAGATTTGGGTGAGACGCGTTGGATCGGGGTTTTCGTGACCGGGATCGGTGAACAGCACGTACATATAGTCGTAATCCGAGGTCCATCGCCCCCAATAATCATCGATTTTCGTATCCGAACGGTCCGCCACGCGTACCAGATTGGTGATCTCCGGCGGGCTGCCGTCCTGGGTGTCGACGCGGTCCCGATAATCAGGGCGGACATGCAAAATCTGCTTGCCGACGACGGTAAATACGGTCGTCACCAGCGCCGAGCGCTCGATGATGGCGAGGCAGGCGGCGTGCACCAGGCCGAGATTGCGCACGTCGTCGGGCGCGTCGGGATCCGCGTAAGCGACCAGCACTTTGGCGCCACGATCGATGAGATCGACGGAGGTGCGGAACGACGACGTGCCTGCCGACAGTTCGCTCCAAACGGTCTGCACTTCGAGCACGCGCACCGCCAGGAGCAAGATCACGACGGCGACGAAGCCGCGCTGCACGAAGCGATGGCGGAATTCAACCTGCGCGCAGGCGATCGCCATGAAGGCAAGCGAGATCGGCAGCCGCTGGTCCGCCATGTAGGTATCGAAGATCAGGCGAGGCATCGCCAGGTAGACGACGGCGCCGACCGCGAGCAGGACGTATCCGAAGGCGTGGAACGTCAGCGCGCGACGGCGAATTGCAAAGCCCACCGCGATAACCGCGCTTAAGACGAGAGCGACGGCTACGACGTCGGAATAGACGTCGACGACATAGATCAGCCCGTCGATCTTGCCCGGCAGTTCCCAGCTTATGGCGCCGCGCAACCCCCAGGTCGGGCTCATCATCAGCAGTGGCAGCACGGGCAGGAACGGCAAGCCGCCGGCGACGAAATCCGCAATCAGCAAAAGCAGCGCCCGTGCGGAGCCGGCAGGCGCCGCCACGGAACGGTCTCGGCAGGCGACCAGCAGCCGGTGCAGTTCGAACCCCAGCAGTCCGATCCCATAAATCCCGACCGCGTACAGATGGCAGAAGAACAATGCCAGCACGAACAGGGTCGATACCGCCAGTCGCAGCAGCAGGTTGCGGTCGCGCAGCCGGATCCAAGCCACCAGCGCCCACAGCGAAAGCCCGATGCCGAACACGTAGTTCATGGTGCCGACGAGGAAAACGAAATTGTAGAGCAGCGGAAACGCCATCAGCGGAAGCACGGACCAGCGGCCATGGAGTTGCCGATTGAGCGCGAACGTGCCCGACAAGATCAGCACGAAGCTGGCGACCGTGTAGAGTTGGCCCGCCGAATAGATGCTCATGACCCGCACCAGGAGGGGCAGCACCATGTCCATCATCAGGTTTGGGATGACCTGCCAGTCGACCTCATAAAACCGGGCCAGATCGGGATCACCGCCGATCGCCGCGATCACATGCATGCGCGAAAGGTGGTTGATGTAATCCGAAAGCGGAGGCACGGGATGGAGCAGGATCGGAATCGACGCAATGCCTGCGAACAGGACGAATAGGGCGGCGATCTGAAACCTGGAAAAATCACGGATCCGCGGGTTTCGACCGCTTTTGTGTCCGACCGAAGGTCTCGCCAATGCCACCGATTCCGGCGCCGGAACGCCGGTGTCCAAGGAATGCGTGAAATTAGCCATTGTTGACTGGTACCCAAGCAAACGCAGGCGCACGCCCCGTTTCGGGGTCGGCCGGCCGGATCGATTCTGAGGAAATTTCCCCCGCACGAAAGCTGCCTGAATCAACGTGAACGTGGGATGAATGTGGTGGGTGGGTAACGCTGGCCTTTTATGCGTGCATGGCTTGCACGCGGGGCGATAGGACGGCGACGTGCTTTCAGCATCGCAAAAATGATGAGCAGCTGCCGGAGCGGCGGCTCCGTCCGCGAAAGCTCCGTGCGGCCGGCGCGGCCGATTCGCGAGAAGTCTGGATTTGAAAACCGCGAGGTCGCCGGCGGCGGGGATTTACCTCGGAAAACCAGTTTGGCAGCCTGACCAGGCGCTTTTGGATCTCCGTTCTTGTTGCGAAAACGCAACACTCAACCCAAAATCGCGCGAACGATGCTGTTTACTCGGGGACTCGTCCTATTCGAAGGCAGTATGATTAAAACGAGTACAAAAAGAATCTTTTTAGGGGCTGAGGCATCAAATGAAGAATACTCACTTTACCGCGGTCGCCCTCATGACCGTCGGGCTCGTGACGGGGTTGCTAGGCGGAATCGCCAATGCTGCCGATTTGTCCCTCAAGGCGCGGCCGGCGCCCTCCGACTTTTCTCCGATCCCCATCAGCACTTGGACCGGCATTTATGTCGGTCTCAACGGCGGCGGCGGCTGGGGGACCAGCAGCCATACGAACCTGCTGGGAGGCGGGGCGTCGGGAGATTTCGATGTGAGCGGCGGCCTGTTTGGTGGCACCATCGGGTACAACTATCAACTTTCCGGGCCGTGGGTCGCCGGCCTCGAAGCCGATCTCGATTGGGCCGACATCAATGGCAGCCAGGCTGCCGGCAGAGGATTCGTCTCCAGCCATTTGGATTGGCTCGATACCTTTCGGGCGCGCCTAGGCTATAGTTTCGGTCCGGGCCTACTGTATGTCACCGGAGGTGCTGCCTACGGCGGTGTAGCGGCGCAAGCGTTCGGAACCGGCGGCTTGGCGGGAGCCGGAATTGTGGGCGGCACCGAGACGCGGTTCGGATGGACGATCGGGGCCGGCTATGAGTACCGGTTCACCCCGCAGCTGAGCGGCAAGTTGGAGTATCTCTACGTCGACCTCGGCACCGACACTCAGCTTCTGGCCGACAACGTGAAATACAACACGAATATCTTCCGCGGCGGCCTGAACTGGCGGTTCTAAGCCAACGATTGCGTTGCGGCTCGGTTTTGCGCGCGACATCACCCTGAACGGATTGCTTCCCTTCAATGGGCCGGCCTTGGGCCGGCCCATTTGTTTGCCAGTGGGCCCGTACAACGTCAAACGTGGGGATGCATCGCGCCGGGCACGAATTCGTAGACCACGCCCTGATGGATATTGCCGAGCGGTGCTTCCGCGGGCGTACGCGCGCCGAACATCACCATCAACACCCGGGCGACGCCGCCATGGGCCGCCACGATCGCGTCGCCGCTGACGCCCTGGTGCCATGCCCGCACCCGTTCGTGGAGTTGCGCATAGCTTTCCCCGCCCGGCGGCTGGAAATTCCATTTGTCGCGCTCGCGCGCCGGCAGCGCCGCCGGGTCGCGGGCCCGCACTTCCTTGTAGGTCAGCCCCTCCCAGCGGCCGAACGACAGTTCGGCGAGGCGGCCATCGACCGTGTAGTCCTGTGCCGCAAGGCCGAGCCCGCCGCGGAGGATTTCCATGGTCTCGCGGGCGCGCGACAGCGGGCTCGATATGTAGGCGAAGTCGTCCGCCGTCCTGCCGGCGCGGGCCACGAGGCCGCGCACGATATCGGCGCAATGGGCGGACTGGCGGCGGCCGAGCGCGTTGAGCGGGATGTCGAGCTGGCCCTGGAGCCGTCGCTCGGCGTTCCAGTCGGTCTCGCCGTGCCGGACGAAATAGAGACGCGGCGTCATGACTTCCCGTATCGCCGGTCGCGACGACCGCCGTCGCGCCCGATCAATCCCGGCCTACCACGATGTCGGGAGCGTCGGGATGCTTCATGCCGACGATGTGATAGCCGGCGTCGACGTGATGGATTTCGCCGGTGACGCCGCGCGACAGGTCGGACAGGAGATAGACCGCCGTGTCGCCAACCTCGTCCGCCGTGATATTGCGGCGCAGCGGCGAGTTGTGTTCGTTCCAATTGAGGATGTAGCGGAAATCGCCGATACCCGAGGCCGCGAGCGTCTTGATCGGTCCGGCCGAGATGGCGTTGACGCGGATTTTCTTGCTGCCGAGATCGGCCGCGAGATAGCGCACCGAAGCCTCGAGCCCGGCCTTGGCAATGCCCATCACGTTATAATGCGGCATCCATTTCTCGGCGCCGTAGTAGGTGAGCGTCAGCATGGCGCCGCCGTTCGTCATCAGCTTCTCGGCGCGCTGCGCGATCGCGGTGAACGAGTAGCAGCTGATCACCATGGTGTTGACGAAATTGTCCTTGGTGGTGTCGACATAGCGGCCGTCAAGCTGCGCCCGGTCGGAGAACGCGATGGCATGGACCACGAAATCGATCGTGCTCCACTTCGCCGCCGTCGCGGCGAACACCGCGTCGATAGTGGCCGGATCGGTGACGTCGCAATGGCCGACCACGAGGCCGCCGACCTCCTGGGCGAGCGGCTCGACCCGTTTCTTGAGGGCGTCGCCCTGGTAGGTGAAGGCGAGCTCCGCCCCCTGCGCATGCGCGGACCTGGCAATACCCCAGGCGATCGAACGACTGTTCGCAACCCCCAATATCAGGCCGCGCTTGCCCCGCATCAGCCCCGCGGTTTCCGGCATATCGTCCTCATAAAGCCGGTGACCGGCCGGACGCTTCCTATGGCATAGGCCTTCGGGGGCCACAAGGCGGGTCGCGAGTTCAGGCCAAGCCCCCCGCGCGACGTGTTTGCGCCGCTACTTCAAGTTCTTGCGCGGATCGTAGGGCTTCTGCTCGCGCCATTTGCGCATCAGCTCTTCGAGGTCGTGATCGGCTTGCTCCGGCAACGCGATGCGCACGGTGGCGTAGAGATCACCGGTCTTGCCGTCATGGGGCAAGCCCTTGCCGGGGACCCGGAAGGTGCGCCCGCTGCTGGTGTCGGCCGGCAGGTTGATGTCGACGGCGCCGTCGAGGGTCGGCACCCGCACCTTACCGCCGAGTACGGCCTCGTAGAGCGTGACCGGCACGTCGATCCGCAAGTTGGCACCGTCGACCGTGAAATACGGATGCGGCGCGATCTTGATGGTGATCAGGGCATCGCCGATCCCGCCGGGGCCGGGCAGGCCCTGCCCTTTGAGGCGGATCTGCTTGCCTTCGGCAAGCCCGGCCGGGATCTTGACGTCGACCTCCTTGCCGGTCGGCAGCTGCACGCGCCTTGTACCGCCCGCAGCGGCTTCCGCGAGCGTGATGGTGACCGCAACCGCGACATCCCGGCCCGCCGGCTCGCTGAATTCCTCAGGCTCGAAGCCGCCGCGCACCCGCGAGCGGCCGCGTCGGGCACCGCCGCCGAGGCCGCCGAGCACACTTGAGATCACGTCCTCGAAATTATTGAAGCCGCCCTGCTGCCCACCCGGTTGCCGGAAGCCTTCCTGCCCGAAGTGAAACTGCTCGAAATTGACATCGGGCCCGCCCTGCCCGGCGCCGACATGCGGCCCGTGAAAGCGCGGCTTGCCCTCGGCGTCGATCTCGCCGCGGTCGAAGGCCTTGCGCTTGTCCTCTTCGCCGAGGATTTCGTAGGCCGAATTAATCTCGGCAAAGCGTTGCGCCGCCTTGGGATCATTCTTATTGGCGTCGGGATGCAGCTTCTTGGCCAGCTTGCGATAAGCAGTCTTGATCGCCGCCGCATTCGCGGTCTTCCCAACCCCCAGCACGTCATAGGGGTCGCGCATTGTTCAACAATCTCCGGTCATGCGCCGGTGCCCAGCCCCGGCGTTGTGTCCCAATGTGGGGGTAATGTTGCTTTTTCGCAACGCGAAACCCCTGTTGCCGCGGCGGAAAATCGGAACCGGCCAGCCGACACCCAGCGAAGACGGCGCTACGACCGGCCCCAAGGCCGCAGGTCGCGGACGCCCCAGTGGCCGAAGGCATCGCGGCAGGCTTCGCCCTGTAGCCAGGATTCCGCATTGTCGCGGAGATAGCTCGACAGGAAATCGCGACACTCGGTGCCGCCGAGACTGTAGGTCGAAGCGACCCTCGTAATAGTGCCGCGGGCGCCGGTGGCGGGATTTTCCCACGCCGCGCTTTCCTGCCCATCGTGATCCAGCATCGCCGACGCGGCAGCGCGGGCGACCCCGAGGTCGGCGTCGACATAGAGGGGCATATCGCCCAGAGGACCGCCAATGGAGCTGGCCGATGGGCCGGCCGAAACCGAGTGGGTGATGTCGCTTGCGTCGTTATTGCGAGCCAAGGAACCAGGCTGGTTGGGCAAGGCACAAGCCGCGACCCAGCTCAGAATCCCCGCCACCGCCGCAAGCCGCCATAGGCGCGGTCCGCCGTTTCGACTATAACCGAGCCGGCGATGAGCCGGCGACCGGCCGGTCACAAAAGTGCTCCTGATAATGTCCGACACGGCGCCTATTGAACACCCCGGGTGGTTAAGGAGTGGTGATTTCACCGAGGCCGACGAACCTTTGCGGCTGTTTGCCGCGTGGTTCGAGGACGCCCGCAAGGCCGAGCCCGCCGATCCGGAGGCGATGGCGCTCGCGACCGTGGACGCCGAAGGCCTGCCCAATGTCCGCATCGTGCTGCTCAAGGGCTTCGACGAACGCGGCTTCGTGTTCTACAGCAATGACGCCAGCCAGAAGGGCCAGGAGCTCTCGGCGAACCGCAAGGCCGGCCTTGCCTTCCATTGGAAATCGCTCAAGCGCCAGGTACGGCTGCGCGGCGCGGTCTCGGCCGTCGACGCCGCCGAGGCTGACGCCTATTTCGCAAGCCGCCCGCGCTCCTCGCAGATCGGCGCCTGGGCCAGCCGGCAATCGAGTCCGCTCGAAAGCCGCCTCGCCTTCGAGAAGGCGATTGCGCTTTACGCGGCCAAGTTCGCCATTGGAACGGTGCCGCGCCCGCCATTCTGGGTAGGCTACCGGGTCAGCCCCACCGTGATGGAATTCTGGCACGACCGCCCCTACCGGCTGCACGACCGCATCGAGTTCCGCCGCGTCGATGTGGGGACGGCGTGGACCAAATCGAGGCTATTTCCGTAGAAGCTATCGTCCGGCAGGCGGACTCGGCACTGTCTGCCTCACAATTATCCACCCGCGGCCCGATCCGCCTGCTTCGCTATCACGACGGCGATGCACAACACCTATATAATCGCCGCGAGTCCCATTGAGGTGCACCGATCAACGCCATGCCGAACGCGCCCGCCTCGAACCAGCCGCGCCGCACCCTGCTGCTCACCGGAGCAAGCCGCGGCATCGGCCATGCCACGGTCAAACGGTTTTCCGCCGCCGGATGGCGCGTCATCACCTGCTCGCGACACGCCTTCCCGGAAAACTGCCCCTGGGCCATGGGGCCGGAAGACCACATCCAGGTCGACCTCGCCAATCCGGAAGATACGCTCTCCGCCATCCGGGAGATCAAGCAGCGCATCAACGGGGAGCTCCACGCCCTGGTCAACAATGCCGGCATCTCCCCCAAGGCGGACGGCGGCACCCGGATGGGCACGATGGATACGACCTACGGGGTTTGGCAGCAGGTGTTCCAGGTGAACTTCTTCGCCCCGATCATGCTGGCCCGCGGCCTCGTCGAGGAACTGGAAGCCGCCAAGGGCTCGGTGGTCAACGTCACCTCGATCGCAGGCTCCCACGTCCACCCGTTCGCCGGCTCGGCCTACGCGACCTCGAAGGCCGCGCTTGCCTCGCTCACCCGCGAGATGGCATCGGACTTCGGCCCGCGCGGCATCCGGGTCAACGCCATCGCGCCCGGCGAGATCGACACCGCGATCCTGTCGCCCGGCACCGACAAGATCGTCGCCCAGATTCCGCTGCGCCGGCTCGGCACCACCGACGAGGTCGCCAAGATCATCTACGTGCTGTGCACCGAGATGTCGTCCTATGTGAACGGCGCCGAGATCCACATCAATGGCGGGCAGTACGTCTGAGTTTTCGTATTAGGGGAGCGTGAAGAAAATAACCGAGGGAGGACACACATGACCACGTTCAATCGGCGTACGCTGCTGCGCGCCGGCGCGGCGCTCGCGGTTTCCAGTCCAGGTTTGCTGAAGGCGTCGCGCACGTTCGCGCAAGCGTCCGCCAAGCCGATGCCGGACGTCCAGGCGCTGTTCTTCGACGTGTTCGGCACCGTGGTCGACTGGCGCGGCGGCGTTGCCCGCGACGCGGAAAAAACCCTGAAGCCGCTCGGCTATACGCTCGACTGGTCCGACTTGGCGGACGCGTGGCGCGCACAATATCAGCCCGCCATGGACGAAGTGCGCAGCGGCCGCATCCCGTTCGTCAGGCTCGACGTCATTCATCGGCATATCCTGGACGCCATCAGCCCGCGCTTCGGGCTCGACAAGCTCGACGACGCGACGCGGGCGGAGCTCAGCCTCGCCTGGCACCGGCTCGACGGCTGGAAGGATGCCGGGCCCGGTTTCGCGCGGCTACGCACCCGGCTGATGCTGTGCCCCTGCTCCAATGGCAATATCGCCATTATGGCGGACATCGGACGCCGCAACGATTTTCGCTGGCACGCCGTCCTGGGCTCGGAAATCGCCCACGACTTCAAGCCGAAGCCGCGCGTCTACCTCGACTTCGTCGAGGCCCTCAACCTCAAGCCGGAAAATTGCATGATGGTGGCGGCCCACAGCGGCGACCTCGCCGCCGCGGCGGCCCTCGGCCTGCGCACCGCCCACGTGGCGCGCCCCGGCGAATACGGGCCGAAGAACACCGGCGAGGCCGCGCCCAAGGTGCCGGTCGACATCGCGGCAAAGAGTTTTGAGGACTTGGCGGAGAAACTGGGGACGTGAGTTGGGAACGGCAGGTCTGCTAAAGTGGCGTAGTTTCGTGGAGGCCGGGGCACAGCGGCGCCGACGCTCAAACAGGGAGGAAGTAACGATGACCAAGCAGCAACGGATTGGACTTGGAGTAAGCCGCCGCGACGGCGTGGCCGCCGCCGCGCTCCTCGCGATCTGCACCCTGCCGGTGCAGGCGCAGACGCCGGCCGGCATTCCCGGCGTGCTTGCGGGCGGCGTCGCGACGGAGCTCGTGCAAGAGAATTTCACCTTCACGGAAGGCCCGGTCGCCACCGCCGACGGCGGCTTGTACTTCTCCGATATCCGGGCCAACCGGGTCTATTATCTCGATCCTGCCGGCAAGATTGGCGTGGTGCGGGAAGCCAGCAACGGGGCCAACGGCCTTGCGCTTACCAAAGGCGGCGACCTCTTGTTCGCGGAAGGAGGCGGCAAGCGTATTACGGAGCGAGGCAAGGACGGCACCATCGTCACGCTGACCGAAGGCATACCCGGGATGCCGCTGATGGCGCCTAACGATCTGATCGTGGATAGCAAAGGCGGCGTCTATTTTACCGATCCCGGCCCGTTTCCGCCGGTGCCCGGCCGCCAAGCCTTCGTCTACTACCTGCCGAGCGGCGGCAAGGTTCCGGTCATGATCGACGGCCAAAATCCCCTGCCCAACGGGCTTGTCCTGACCAACGACGGCAAGACGCTCATTGTCAACAACACTCTTGGCCCGGTGGTCTGGGCCTTCGACGTCAAGCCCGACGGCACCGTCGGCAACAAGCGCGAACACGCGACCTTGCGCGGCACCCCCGAGGGCAAGCCAAGCGGCGCCGATGGCATGGCGATCGATCGCGACGACCGCCTTTATGTCACCAGCGTGGTTGGCGTCCAGGTGTTCGACACCAAGGGTGCGTACCTCGGGACTATCCCGGTGCCCCGCCAGCCGGCCAACATCGCCTTTGCCGGGCCCGGCAAACAGACGCTTTACATCACGGCGCGCGAGGGCCTTTACCGCATCAACATGCTTTCCAAGGGACCGGACCGCTTAGGCAAGTGACTTGGGCAAGTGACTTGGGTAAGTGACTTGGGCAAGTGACTTCCGCAAGCGAGCGGCCGGGCATTCGGCCATCATCACCCAAGGTTCGCTCCGCCATCCGGTGCAACGGCGGCACGGAGGCGGAGCATTTACGCTGGAGGCAGCCGCCCGAATTGCTGGATTGAATCACAAAGCGAAGACAACTCGGTTGGCCGAGCATGTCTCAGGCCTCGCTCATCCGGCGGGTACTCGACTTCCATCTTCTGTTCTTCGACACGCAGGCGGCGGAGGATCGAGTCCCGGAGCGCCGTGTCCTTCTGACCTAGCTCGGCGATTATAATTGCGATTGCGTCATGCAGGGCGTCGATACGGTGCCGTTCCCGCGTGATGCGGTCGGCGGTTTCTTCCATCGCTCGGTCCCTCGATGACGAGCGCGGCGGCAGATCTTCGCGCAAGATCCTGGCCCGAATGCGCTGGCTTAACTCCGAGGCGGAAGCATCTGCGCTGAAGGCGTCGGCAAGCTTCTCGCGCATCGCGGCTGTTTGCGTGGGACCAAATCCCGCGACGTAGGCCTCCACCACAGCGTCAACCAGGCCAAGCAAATTGTCACAGTCTGACTTTGCGAGCGCCACCAGATCGCGTTTGCACTGCTCGAAATAGTTCATGCCCTCAGCGTCACGATGCAGGGGCCTTGTGTCAATCCGGTTCCGCCAGGCCGGCTCATGGCCCGGAGCCCCACCGCGGATCAAGGCGACGCGGCCGCTATCGAGAGGGAAGCCGACAATGTGCTGACGCCGCGGCAGCGGTCGCCCTCGAACCGAAGCGGCTCCGGCGGCGCCCTCCGCCTTGGTGCGGCGGGGTGAACCGCATACGACGTGACTAACGAACCACAAGGCCGTAAAATGACTTGATAGCGGGGCCCGCTCTGCTCCCGACGCGAACCCGATAACGTAAAAGGATTCAGGAAGGTCGACAAACCGGCATTTGCGCGGGAACGAACGTGGCAAGAGGAGAAGGAACGATGTCCACATTCGCTTCGAAAGCAAAATGGCTTGCCAACGGCATCTTGATAACCCTGGTCTACGCGGCGCTGACTGCGGGGAGCGCCGCGCAACGGCAGGCGCCTCCGCCCGATTTCTCTTCCAACGAGGTCGGATGGCTCACGGTCCGGGTCGAATTCATGACGGTTCCCGGCGGACCAAGCGCCGTGCGCAACGACCCCGCCCATCCCCGCGTCAGCAACGCCGACGCCGCTGCGACGGGCCGGCAGCCAACGTACCTCATCGCCGATCTCAGCAATCCGAACCTGAAGCCTTGGGTCGTGGAGCGAATGAAGAAGGACAACGCGGAGGTGCTCGCTGGGAAGATCGCCTTCACGGCGCACTCGAGTTGCATGCCGGCCGGCGTGCCCGCATTCCATTTGTACGGTTTCCAGCCGATGTACTTCGTCCAGACGCCCAAGGAAGTCGTGATGATCTTCTCAGGCGACAAGCAGGTGCGCCACGTCCATCTTGACGTGCCCCATTCCGCAAATCCGAGGCCGTCTTGGTACGGCGAGTTGGTCGGCCATTACGAGGATGATACGCTGGTGGTCGATACCATCGGGCTGAACGACAAGACCTTCGTCGACAATTTCCGTACGCCCCATACCGAGAAGCTACACGTGGTGGAGCGATTTAAGCTGATCGACGGCGACGGGGCGCTGGAAGTGAACATCAAGATCGAGGATCCGGACGCCTTCATGGAACCATGGTCGGCGACCCAGCGTTACGACCGCGTGCAGCAACCGATGCTCGAATCAGTCTGCGCCGAGAACAACCAGCATTTGTTCGACTACCACATCCCCGAAGCGGAAACGGCGGATTTCTGAGCGGCGCTGCTCGTCTGACCGTGACCCCGCGTGAGCGCGCGGTGCCGGCGACCGCGATCGGTCAGCGCTTCGCCGCCTCGAAATATGCGGGGTCGTAATAGCGCATGGGATCAGTGAGGGTCTTCTTCGGCGCGCCGTACTCGCTCCGAAGCGCAAGCACACGGCTGACGCCTTCGATGGACGGCGCGCCGCCCGCCGTGAAGCCCTTCGGATTGACGAGGACGCCATAGCTCTGGGCCGCCAAACCTTCCGAAAACGCCGGCAGGTTCTTGCGAAGGATGGCAATCGCTTCTTGCTTGTTCAGGGGATCGAAGAGCCATGCGAGGCCCGCACGGTAACCGCGGATATATGCATTGAGTTTCTTGGGATTTTCTGCGGCCCAGGAGCGCCGGGTCACGCCGGATAGCCCTTGGTATTGTCCATAGACATCGATGGCGTATTGTAAAATGTTCAAGCCATTCGCCTTGGCAAGAATATCAAAGGGTGCGAGCAGCATCGTGCCGTCATGTCTGCGTTCCTTGAGCCCTTCCCAACGCTCCAGCACACCACCAGCCTTGACGACCTTGTAGTCGCCCGCCTTGAGCCCGTTGCGTTTAAGCAGATCGAACAGCACGAAAGCATAACCGGTGGTCATGGCATCGACGGAGAGCGTCTTGCCCTTGAGATCCTGGTAGGCCTTGATTTCCGGAAGGACGGCGAGGCTGAGCAGGCCATTATCGCCCCCCATGAACACGAAGAGATCGGGCTGCACGGACACCGAGGCTTCACCCTGACCTTCCATATAGGCGACGACATTATCAATCGCCGTTGTGCCGATATCGAACTTGCCTTCGATCAGATTGGTGAGTTGGAATACGGAATTGGGAGTTGGGGTAAGCCTCACGTCGATACCGCCTTCGGCAAAATAACCCTTTTCCTGCGCGACCCAGATCGGCCAATTGAACCCACCGGGGAAAACGATCACTGAGACCGGCTCAAGATTTTGCGCTGCTGCGCGGCCCGGTGCCTCAGCGATTGCGGCGAGCACCAGAAAAGACAGCATCACAATGGCGATGATGCGCCGCGCAAGATCTTCTCTCATAATCTTCCCCTATTTTGTATTTTCGGCGGAAAAATTAGATCGCTTGAAATGATCTTAACCGACATTTTTCCTTTTTGGAAAATCGCCGACCTCGACCCCCCCCGGGCGCGCCGCCAGCGGCCACGCTGTGGGCGGAAGAACAGCGGCGAGGCCTTGCCTGCGTGCGAGGTAGTTGCGGTGCCAAAGTCCTCGCTTTCCGTTACAGAACGCCCTCACAATGCAAACCAAGGAAGCGCATCCGAAAGAGGTATACATGGTTGACATCGAGCCCGATAATCTAGTGCTGCGCTATCTACGCGGCATCGACCAAAAGCTTGATCGCGTGTTCGGAGCGGCTCGACGACTTGACCGCTCGGACTCGAGCAACGGAATCTGCCTTTGCGGCTGTGGTCGCGCAAGTCACGACGCTGCACGCTCGGATAGATCGTATTGACGTTCGGCTTGACCGCATCGACCGCCGACTGGGACCTATCGAGATAGCGCAGCCCACGATTTGATTGTACGCCGAGCAAAAAAAGTTCGTTGAAGGGCAATGACGGTGTCTCAATTCTGACTGGGCTCATATGGACATCCGCCCTATCCGTACCGACGAGGACTACCGTGCCGCGCTCACCGAGATCGAGGCCTGCTGGGGTGCGCCCGAGGGCAGCGAGGCAGGCGACGAACTCGATGTGTTGGTCGCGCTGGTGGAAAGTTACGAGGCGCGGCGATGGCCCGTCGAGAGCCAGGAGAAATTCGATCCGGTCGACGTGCTCCATTATGCAATCGAAGAACTCGGCCACACTCAGGCCGAACTGCTTGGTTCGCGGTCGCGCGCATCGGAAATTCTGGCGCGCCGGCGCGCGCTGACGGTCGAGATGATCCACCGGATCAGTGAGACTTGGAAGATTCCTGCCGATCTGCTGGTTCGGCCATATAGGATCGAAAGTGCTGCTTAGGTGTAAAGATAGTCTCGGTCGCGGAACGTTTGACCCATTAGCCGCAATTCGTTCATGAACAAGTCAATGACGGAGCTCGCTACTCCGGCTTAATGTTGGCCGCCCGGATCACTTTGGCCCACTTCTCGGTTTCGTCGGCGATGAACTTGCCGAACTCGGCTGGCGTCAACGCAAGCGCGGTATCGCCCAAATCGGCAAAGCGCGCCCTGATTTTGGGATCGGCGACGCCCGCGGTGATCTCCTTGTTGAGTCGATCGATGATCTCAGGGGGTGTGTTTCTGGGCGCGCCGACGCCCAGCCAATCGCCGGCCTCGAAGCCGGGCACAAATTCACTCACGGTCGGGATGCTCGGCAGCGCCTCCGAGCGCGTCGCGGTCGTGACCGCAAGCGCGCGCAGCTTCCCGCTCCTCACATACTCGATCGATCCGGCGATACCAGCGAATAAAATCAATACCTGGCCGCCGAGAAGATCGGTCAATGCGGGCCCGGCACCGCGATAGGGCACGTGAACAAGATCGACGCCGGCCGTCATCTTGAAAAATTCGCCCACCAAGTGACCGGTCGAACCTATGCCAGCCGAGGCCATCGTGATCTTGCCAGGGTTGATCTTGGCGTAGGCAATCAACTCGGAAACGGTTTTTGCCGTCAGGGATGGATTGGCCAGCATGATTTGAGGTTGCCGGATCATGCTCGCAACCGGTGCGATGTCACGGAGAAACACGAAATTCAGCTTGTCATACAGCGTGGCGTTGACCGCGCTCGAAGGACCGACCATGAGGAGCGTGTAACCGTCGGGGGGAGCGCGTACGACCGACTCCGTTGCGATATTGGTGCCCGCGCCCGGCCGGTTCTCGATGACGAATGACTGGCCGAGCCGCTCTTGCAACCATTGTCCGATCAAGCGCGCCCCGATGTCGGTAGAGCCGCCGGCAGTGAAACCGACGACAATGCGCACCGGTCGCGTCGGATAGGATTGCGCGTTTGCAATGCGCGAGAGTGCCGGAAGCGCGGCAGCGCCAGCAGCCAGATGCAGAAATTGTCGACGGGAAAGTTTCATCGCCGGCTCCCAATGTGATGACGCTACATCACGCGCGCAGCGTTCGGAAGGACCTGTGATACAAACCGTCCGCGATCAATCACATCGTCGTGGCCGGGCCTGTCCTCACGGCTGCCCGGCACGTTCTATGCTTATGATGCCGCCTTCTTCATGGCTGTAGATGCGCGCGTATCTCTGCGTCGTCGGGCCGCCAAAGTCATCGACAACATTTATCGCGCCAGCGCGCCGATGGTGGCATAGGAGGCGCCAGATTCCTGTCAGCGGTGTTCGGAAATCCGATCTATGCCGGCGCCGTCCCAGACTGTCAGCGTCGATGGAGTTGGTCTATAAATCCCATTCAGCCTGGCACTCCAAACCGGTTGAAACCAATTCCAGTTGACGATCAACGGGCGCTTTGCGTGGTCCTGGAGCTTCGAGGAGTTACACGAAAATGTATCTGGATGGTTTCATCCCTCTGGTGGGCCGATTGCCTCCCGCATGGATGCTTTCCACGCTCGCGCCGGCCCATAGCCGACGGATCGGCGCACCGGCGGCCGCGGGTTTGCGACGAGCGGAACTGAACTGGGTCAAGTCCCGTTGTCTTGTCGTCGCGGCAGCGCTTGTGCTGGGCTGTTGGCTCGTTTCGCCGTCGAAGGCGCAGCCGAGCGAAGCGGAGGAATTGAACCGGCAGGTCAATGCACTTTACAAGGTCGGAAAATATGCGGAGGCGATCCCGCTGGCGCGGCAAGAGCTCGCGATCCGGGAGAAATCGCTCGGGCTCGACCATCCCGCCGTCGCGATTTCGTTGAACAACCTTGCCGAACTCTATCGTCTTCAGGGCAGCTACGCGGTCGCTGAGTCACTCCATAAGAAGGCGCTGGCGATTTGGGAGAACGCGCTCGGACCTGATCACCCCGACGTTGCGATTTCGCTCAACAACCTGGCATTTCTCTACCGGCTCCAGGGCCTCTATGCCGACGCCGAGCCGCTGTACCGGCGTTCACTGGCAATCCAGGAGAAGGCGCTCGGGCCCGATCAGCCTGTCATTGCGGTTTTGCTGTACAACTTGGCCGAACTCTACCGCGTCCAAGGTCGCAACTCCGACGCCGAGCCGCTGTACCGGCGGTCACTCGCAATCCGGGAGAAGGCGCTCGGGCCGGATCATCTCGACGTCGCGCAATTGCTGAACAACTTGGCTGAGTTCTACCGACTGCAGGGCCGCTCCGCCGATGCCGAGCCGCTCTATCGACGGTCGCTGGCGATCCGGGAGAAAGCGCGCGGGCCCGATCACCCTGACGTCGCCCAGTCGCTGAACAACCTGGCATTGCTCTATGAGCAACAGGGCCACCACGCCGACGCCGAGCGCCTACACCTGCGGTCGCTGGCGATCAGGGAGAAGGCGCTAGGGCCCGATCAGCCCGCCGTTTTGATCTCGCTGAACAACCTGGCATCGCTCTACGACCGACAGGGCCGCTACGCCGACGCCGAGCCGCTCCACCAGCGAGCGCTGGCGATTCGGGAGAAAACGCGCGGACCCGATCACCCCGACGTCGCAATTTCGCTGAACAGCTTGGCATCGCTCTACGTCCGACAGGGCCGCTACGCCGACGCCGAACCGCTTTACCAGCGGTCGCTCGCGATACGGGAGAAGGCGCGCGGGCCCGACCATCTCGAGGTCGCGGAATCGTTGAACAACCTGGCATTCCTCTATGATCAACAGGGCCGCTACGCGGACGCCGAGCCGCCCTACCAGCGATCGCTGGCGATCCAGGAGAAAATGCGCGGGCTCGATCATCCCAACGTTGCGACCGTGCTGAACAACTTGGCGGCGCTCTACGACCGACAGGGTCGCTACGCCGACGCCGAACCGCTGTTCCGGCGATCACTGGCGATTCGGGAGAAGGCGCTCACGCCCGATCACGCCGACGTCGCGCAATCGCTGAGCAACTTGGCATTTCTCTACCACCAACAGGGTCGCTACGCCGACGCCGAGCCGCTCTACCAGCGGTCGCTGGCGATCCAGGAGAAAACGCGCGGGCTCGATCATCCCGACGTTGCGACCTTGCTGAGCAACCTGAGTTCGATTTACGACCGACAGGGCCGCTACGCGGACGCCGAGCGACTCTACCTGCGATCGCTGGCGATCAAGGAGAAAGCGCTCGGGCCCGATCACCCCGACGTCGCGATTTCGCTGAACAACTTGGCATCGCTCTATAACCGACAGGGCCGCTACGCCGATGCCGAGCAGCATTTTCGCCGATCGCTGGCGATCCGGGAGAAAGCATTAGGGCCCGATCACCCCGCCGTCGCGATGGCTCTGAACAACTTGGCGTTTCTCTACAACCAACAGGGTCGCTACGCCGACACCGAGCCGCTGTACCAGCGGTCTCTGGCTATCCAGAAGACCGCGCTCGGGTCCGATCACCCCGACGTCGCGATTTCGCTGAACAACTTGGCTGAGTTCTACCGCCTCCGTGGCCGTTACGCTGACGCCGAACCACTCTACCTGCGGTCGTTGGCGATCAAGGAGAAAACGCTCGGGCCGGGTCACCCCGACGTCGCGATTTCGCTGAATGACCTGACTGCGCTCTACCGCGACCAGCATCGTTATGTCGAAGCTTTGACGGTCGTCCGCAGGACGATCGCCGATAAGACCGCTGCTGCTTCGGCGGCGCTCCCGGTATTATTCGGCGCCCGAGCCGCCAAGCTCATTCCCGCTGTCGAAGCATTCGACGATAGCCTGAATGTGGTCCAGCGCGCCCATCAGAGTTCGGCTGGCGAAGCCCTTAATGCCTTGGCGGCGCGCTTCTCCGCCGGAAATGACCCGCTCTCCCAGCTCGTTCGTAAGGACCAGGATCTCACCACCGAAATCCGGAATCTCGATGCTGTCGTTGTGGCCTCTGTCTCCGATGAGCCGTCCAAGCGTGATCCCGCCAACGAGCAACGGACCAGGGATCGTATCGCGGCAATCGCCAAGGAGAAGGACGAGCTTCGGACTGTCTTCGCGCGCGAATTTCCCGGCTATGCGGCACTGACACAACCGCAGCCTTTGACAGCCAAGGACCTCCAGCCGCTGCTCGCCGATGACGAGGCCCTGATCGTCGTCGAACTCGGCGCCAAGAGCTATGTGTGGGTCATCACCGGGAGCGAGGCGGACTGGAAGGAAATTGCGGTCACGGCGGCCGACGTCTCAAAGAGCGTATCAGCGCTGCGCGCTCTGTTGGATTTCTACAACGCCAAGCCATTCGATGCTCAAGCAAGCTTCGTGCTTTATCAAAAAATCCTGGCGCCGGTCGCGGACCTGCTGCGCGGCAAACCGCGGCTGAGCCTCGTGCTTAATGGCGCGCTGACCAGCCTGCCGCCGCAGCTTCTGGTCACGCGCGATCCCGCCGGCAAGCCGCTCAAGGACGTGGATTGGCTCGTGCGCACGCACGCCGTCACCGTGCTGCCCTCGGTCGCGAGCCTCAAGGTGCTGCGCGGCAGGTCCGCCATGGCGGTCGCGGAGAAGCCACTGATCGGCTTCGCCGATCCGGTGTTCGACCGCAATCCGCAGCAACTGCAGCGGAATGCCCGCCTCGCCGCCGACGTGACCGCTTCGCGCGGGCTGCGCGGCACGGTGGCCGACATCGCAGAGCTCAAGACGGCGCTGCCGCCGCTACCCGACACGGCCAATGAGCTGAGAGAAGTCGCTGCCAGCGTACGTGCCGACCCGGCCGACATCATTCTCGGCGCCGACGCCACCGAGACCCGCGTCAAGCGGGAAGAGCTCCATCAATTCCGCATCGTGTATTTTGCCACTCACGGGCTACTCGCCGGCGATGTTGCGGACTTCGCCAAGCTGAACGCGGAGCCGGCGCTGGTCCTGTCGCTGCCCGAAAAGCCGACGGAATTCGACGACGGGCTGCTGACGGCTAGCGAGGTGGCGCAGCTCAAACTCAATGCCGAATGGGTGGTGTTGTCGGCCTGCAATACGGCGTCAGGCGAAAAGCCCGGCGCCGCGCCGCTGTCGGGGTTGGCACGCGCTTTCTTTTATGCCGGCGGCCGCTCGCTGCTGGTGTCGAACTGGGAGGTCGAGACCACGAGCGCGGTCGCGTTGATGGTTGGCACCTTCGCGGCGTTCGCCGCCGACCCGAAACTCTCGCACGGCGAAGCGCTGCAAAAATCCATGCTGGCCATGATCGACGACACGCGCCATCCCGAATGGGCCGACCCCAAATACTGGGCGCCGTTCGTCGTCGTCGGCGAACCGGCCAAGCCCGCAAAGTAACGCATACCTGGGCCAATGTCTGAATCTGGCGGTCATTAGACGACCCGACGAACCAAGTCGATGGCTGCTCACGTTCGCGCTAGTGCCGGCCGTCGCCGTGATCCTTCAACAACTGATTGACGATTGCTCGGAGTATCATCGGTGCGACTGGCTTGTGCAATAAATGGAAACCACCAGCGCGTGCCTCCCACACTCGCTCGGGGGCGATGTCGTCGCTGATCAGGAATGCCGGAGTGCGAGTTCCGCATGAACATCGGATTGCTTCGATCAGTTCGAACCCTGTATCCGCGTGCGCCAATCGGTAGTCTGCGATGATGAGATCCGGCGGTCCTCGGTCAGCGACTTTGCGCAGGGCCTCGGCTTCCGATTTCGCGACTGCGACAATGCAACCCCAGCTTCGCAGCAAGCCAAGCATTCCGTCGCGGACCAGCGGGTCGTCGTCTATCACCAAGATGAACTTCCCGTACTGTGTCCCGATCGCTCCCAGCATTTTCTTGGAACGGCTAGACTTCGCCATTAGGTCTCTCGGTCCGCGACGACTGTGAGCCATCACGCCGGTGAAAAGCGATCTTGAATTGTAAGTTAACTTTGCATCGTCTTGTCGAAATCATTGGTACCAGGACTAAAGTACTGCCGCCGGCCATAGGAGGGCAGCGCAGAACAGGGATCCGCGCGGGCGTCGCGCTGAACAAGAAGACATGGGCGGCGACGGTTGCCAAAATAGGATATTGATTATATAATAGGAAAAAGCCTCTTATCCCATGCCCCCCAACGCAGCGAGCGCCATGCGAACCCACCCTCTCTCCGACCCGGCGCGGCGGCGCCCCGCAAGTCACCATTCGATCCCGGGCGCACCGGCGGACATCGTCCCGGGGGCGATCGCAACCGCGTGCCGCGAAAGTTTGGCGAAACAAACCCACCACGCTACATGCGCGCGCCAAACGCACGGCACTGCCGCAGCCCCGGCCCCGGCGCCCCCTACGGCTGCGGCTGCCGCCGCTGCGGTTTTGGCGAAACAAACCCACCGCGGGATTATCAATAAAATCAGATGGTTACGTCGGGTCTCAGCGAGGCGGTCAAAATTCCCGCCAGCCACCACCAGGAGGGGGCTCAAAGGCGTATTGCTCGCGTCACGCATTTGCCGGCCGGCGCGACGCTGCGCCCTACAGCCACTTCATCCATTTGAAGAAGTAATACGGCAACACCGCCGCCACCAGCATCAGACCCAGTGCGAACGGATAACCCCATTCCCATTCGAGCTCGGTCATGTGCCGGAAGTTCATACCGTAAATCGAGGCGATCAGCGTCGGCGGCATGAACACGACCGCGGCGACCGAGAAGATCTTGATGATGTTGTTCTGCTCGAGGCTCACCACGCCGAGCATGGCGTCGAGCAGGAAGTTGATCTTCTGCGACAGGTAGGTGGCGTGGTCGGACAGTGATTGCACGTCGCGCTGCATGCCTTTGATGGTGGCGCGCTGGTCCTTTGCCCATTTCATGGTGTCGGCTTCGGCGGCGAGGTAGAGCAGCAGCCTTCCGATCGAGACCAGGCTTTCGCGTACCTTCGAGGTATGGTCGCCGCGGCGTCCGATCGACTTGAGGATTTCCTTGAAGTTCGTGCCGCGGCTCATCCCGCCTTCGGATTCAAGGATGTCGTGGGAGATGGTGTCGACGTCGCTGCCGATCTTTTCCAATATGTCGGCGGCGCGGTCGATCACGGCATCAAGGAGGTCCATCAGCACGGTCTCGCCCGTGACGGTCGAGGGACACAGCCGGGCGAGCTTGGCGCCCACGATGGCGAACGGTTTTGGCTCGTCGTAGCGCACGGTGACGAGGCGGTGGCCCGACAGGATGAAGGTGACATCCGTGGTGCGCGGCACGTCGGTGTCGGAGTTGCACATCAGCGTCGCCGTCATGTAGCGGGCGCCATTCTCCACATAGAGCCGGCTCGTGACCTCGATCTCCCGCATCTCCTCCCGGGTCGGCACCGCGATGCCGAGCGCACGCTCGACGAGCTTGTCTTCGGCGTGGGTGGGACTGTGGAGATCAAGCCAGACGGCGCGGTCCGGCATTTCGGCGTCGGCGTCGAAATTGATGCGTTCGAGGGTCGTGCCGCGGGGCACATTGACGGACAGCATCGACACCCCCTGGACCCGTGCCGCACCCTCGAGGAGCACGCTTCTACCGCGCCGCACTCATGCCCGGAACCGGGCGCAGCGGCAAGCCTTTCGTGCGTCGCGAGCCGAGCGCGTCGACGGAACGGCGATAGCGCGCGCAAGCGCGCAGGAGAGCACAGAGGGATGCGCGCGGGCACCGGCGTTACGATGCGCCGGCTCGCGCCGCGGCAATCAGCTTCGGTGGTTGGAACCGCCCTGATAGCGCACCGCTGCCGCGACCGCCGGAATGCCGATGGCACGATGACCGTGACCGGCCGCATGCGGCTCCGTCACCGGTCGAGCGGCGGATTTGACCTGAGCGGGTTTGGCAGCCGCGGATTTGTCGGACGTGTCGGTCTTCGGTGAGGATTTCATGGAGTCTCCGCTGTGATGTCTGGCCGCAATTTTTTCCGCGACGGCAGTCCGCCATTCGCAAACGGCGGCCGGCGCACCGGATTTGTCGGGGTAGGGTCCGTTGACGGAAGCCGACCCGTTTGCCGCAAATCCGCCGCACCTAAGATCAACATGGTAAACGCAAGGTTAAGATTGTCGTTTTTGCCCCGCCTGTGCGCTTATTCGATCACCGCCACGCCCGCGCAGCGGCGGCTGGGGCTCCAAACGGTGGCAAAATGGTAAGCTTTTTCCGGTACTTCGTGAAAGTGCGGCAATCTTGCAACAGATTTGCGGATTGAACGAGGAAATGGCGCGGCGAAACTGGAATTATTCAGCGGCTTCGGTTATTTGGTTTAGTCTGACGACTTGGCTTGTGCCGCCACAGCGGGAAGAGGCAGAGATGGCGTCTTGGAAGTTGGGATTTGTTGGGCTTTGTCTGTTGCTCGGCGGTTGCATGCAGGCAACGCTGGAGGCGGCGCCGACCACTTCGCTCAAGCCGCGAGACAGGGAGCTGTTGGCCAATGCGCCTTACGCTCCTGCTTCCATTCCCGAGCCTTACCAGCGCCATATCGTCGACTATCACCGCAAGGAAGCGCCCGGCACCATCGTCATCGATACCGACAACAAGTTTCTCTATTACGTGCAGGCCAACCAGAAGGCGATTCGCTACGGCGTGACCGTCGGCGAGGAGGCACAAGGCTGGTCCGGCGTCGCCAAGATCGGCAACATGACCGAATGGCCGAACTGGACCCCAACCCAGGGTGAGCACGACCGTCTCGGCAAGCTGCCGAAGTTCGTTCCGGGCGGCCCGCAGAACCCCATGGGGGCGCGCGCCATGTATCTATACGCCAATGGCAAGGACACGCTGTTCCGCATCCATGGCACCAACCAGCCGGAATACATCGGCTCCGCGATTTCGTCGGGCTGCATAAGGCTGACCAACGAGGACGTGATCGACCTCTACAGCCGCGCCAAGCTCGGCAGCCCGGTGGTGGTGTTGGCACCGGGCGCGGGCAATTCGCCCTACAGCCCGAGGGTCGCCTTGGGCGGGCCCGACAACCGCAATTGATCGGACACCGTAGACGGAATTCCGCCGGCTGCGATCAAGCTGTTGCCTGATCGCAGCTTGTATCCGACGCCAACATCCTCAAGCGCCGATTTGAATATGCAGGATTTCCGGCGGCACCCCGAGCCGCACCGGAATCATGCTGGTGCCGAGGCCGCCCGACACGATCATGTGACGCCCGGTTTCGACGATATGGCCGTAGGCGAAGCGCGCCCCGTAGCGGGACGGCACCAGGTGCGGCCAAATCAACGGAATACGGACCTGTCCGCCATGGGTGTGGCCCGCGAGCGTCAGCGCGACCCGATCCGGCACTTGCGTGAAAATGTCGGGCTCATGGACGAGGAGCACCACCGGGTGATCGGTCGTCACCTGGGCGAGCGTCCCGGCAAGATCGTCGACGCCGCGAAAATTGCCATGCCCCAGCGGATGGGCAAGCTGGTCGCCGAGGCCCGCGAGCCAGAAACGCCGCGAACCCGTGCCGAACAACATGGCGCGGTTCTCCAGCACCGGGATGCCGACTCCGCCAAGCGCCCCGCGTACGTCCGCAAGATCGTGCCACCAGTCGTGATTGCCAAGGATCGCCCATACGCCAAGCGGCGCGCCGAGGCGGGCCAATTCACCGGCCCAGACGGCGGCCGGCACCCGTTCGGTGACGAAGCGGTGGCTCGCCACAAAGTCGCCGAGCAGCACGACGATGTCGGGGGCGAGCGCGTTGGTCCGATCGACGATGCGGCGGATATGCTCGAGCGCCATGTTCGGGCCACCAGCGTGAATGTCGGCAATCGCCGCAATCCGCAAGGGTCCCGACTGCCATCCGGGCGGCGTCACCCGGTACGTCGTGGTCACGAGCCGCTCGGGCTCGACGGCGGTCGCATAGCCGGCGACGCCGGCAGCGCTCAGACCGACGATACCGACACCGCGCACCAGAAAGCCACGGCGGCTCAGCCGCGGGCGCGCGGGCGAACTGTCGATATCGCCGGCGGCGACGTCCCGGGCGTTAACCATGTTGTCGGCTACCGCGATGTCGGTCGGGCGCAGCGGCGCGGGCTCGAGGGGATTCATGACCGCATTCTTGGCGTCAAGGCATGAACGAAGCGTGTCACGCCACCGCCATTCACATTACCCAACGCGAACTCCAATTCCCGCCCGCCAGCTCAAATGGCACCCCGCCGGCCGCAATACAACACAATCAAGATACATCGCGACCGCGACACAATGGTCACGCCGTCATTAACCTTTCGCTCCGCACCACGCGAGCGTGCGATCGAGCGCGCGCCCCAGCCGTTCGAACATCTCGCCGAGTTCCTGCGGCGAAATGATGAGCGGAGGGCATAGCGAGACTGTGTCGCCGCCGAGATGGCGCACGATAAGGCCTTCGTTTTGGGCGGCCGCGACACAGCGCGCCGCGACGCCGAGCTTGGGGTCGAATGCGCGCTTGGTGCGCTTGTCGGCGACGAGCTCGAGCCCGCCGATCAAGCCGATGCCGCGCGCCTCGCCAACCAGCGGATGCTCGCCGAGCCGGCGCAGCGCATCGGCGAATTGCGGCGCCAGCGCCACCACCTTCTCGACGATACGCTCGCGCGCCATGATCTCCAGCGTCTTCAGCGCCACCGCGGCGGCGACCGGATGACCGGAGTAGGTAAAGCCGTGCCCGAACGTGCCGATCTTGCGGCTCTCCGAGACGAGCGCGTCATACATGAGCGGCGGCACCATCACGCCGGCGATCGGCAGGTAAGCCGACGACAACGCCTTCGCGACCGAAATCGAGTGCGGCTTGTAGCCGACCGCCTCGCTGCCGAACATGCGCCCGAGCCGCCCGAAACCGGTGATGACCTCGTCGGCGATCATCAACAGATCGTATTTGTCGCACACCGTCATGATCTTTTCGAAATAGGTCGGCGGCGGCACCACGACGCCGCCCGCGCCCATCACGGGCTCCGCGATGAAAGCCGCGACCGTGTCAGGGTCCTCGCGCACGATCAGCGCCTCCAGCTCGGCGGCGAGGCGCGTCGCGAATTCTTCCTCGGTCTCGCCTTCGGCGGCGTTGCGGTAATAGTGCGGGCACGAGGTGTGGACCACGCCTGCGATCGGGAGATCGAAGTCGATGTGGTTGTTGGGCAGACCGGTCAACGACGCCGCCGCGATGGTGACGCCGTGATAGCCGCGCTGGCGGCTCACGATCTTCTTCTTCCGGGGCCGGCCGAGCGCGTTGTTCATGTACCAGACAAGCTTCATCTGGGTGTCGTTGGCCTCGGATCCGGAATTGCAGAAGAATACCTTCGACACCGGCACCGGCGCGATTTCCTTGAGCTTCTCGGCAAGCTCGATCGCCGGGTCGTGGCTGCGTCCGTTGAACAGATGCGCGAACGACAGCTTGCGCATCTGCGTCGCCGCCGCCTCCACGAGTTCCTCGTTGCCGTAGCCGAGCGCCGTACACCACAGGCCGGCCATGCCTTCGATATATTCCTTGCCATCGCTGTCGTAGACGTACACGCCCTTGGCGCGCTCGATCACCAGCGGACCGGTGTTACGGATTGCGTCGAGGTTCGTATACGGATGAAGCAAGGTTTCGACGTCGCGGGCGGCGACGTTGCTGAGCACGTTCATCGGTGGCGACCCTCAACCGTGGGGGAATTCGCGCGCGCCGCGCTGCCGGCATCGAACGGCCGTGACCGCGGCAGCGGTATCGGACCCGGCAAGGCGGCGATGCTGGTGTGTGTCGGCGCGGTCGCAGATTGCACCGCATAGGTATGGCTTTCGTCGTGCAGATCCCATTGGCACAGCCGGTGGCCACCGCTGCGCTGGGCGAGGTCGACGTGGATATGATCCTCGTGATAGCCATCGGAGCCGGGGCCGAGCACGGTGGTGAACCGATTGCAGACTGCGGCTTTCATGGCGACACGGAACTCCATCGGCGCCGCCGCATCGGCAGGCCGCACCACGCGGCCATCTTTGAGCCGCACCGAGCGAATGTCGAGCGCGTTCGCCAGCCCGTGCTGGCTCAATATGGCGCCGGAAACGCGGTTACGGCCGCGGCAATCGTAGGAATCGTAATTCTCGATGGCACTCAGCGCGGCTCCCATCCGGGCAGCGACCGGCGCGAGGTCCTGGCGCACGAAATACACAATCGCCTCCGCCATCTCGCAGCGAAGCGTGGCCGGCGGCTCGACCGCGATCTCGGTGCGATCCGCCAGGATGATCCGTTCGAGACGGACGACATCGGGACCGCCGCACCCGCCGGGGCCGCTGATCTCGCCAAGCGGCTTGAAAGCGGCACGATCCGCAGTAAGCCGCATCTGGCAGGCCGTCACCGCCGGGGCGTCATTGGGACTCACTTGCGCCACCGCGCCACCGGCCGAGACGATGCTAATCAAGACGGCGCCGACAGTGCCGCCGATCAAGACACCGCTTGCCATTGTCGTCCGATAGAGCGTCCACTGCATGGGTTAAGAGCCACCTCGCGTCGAGCATCCGCCGCAATCGCGGCGATTCTGCAGCGAGTTGAGGTAGCATAACCCCGTATCGGCAGGAATGCGTGACGATGTCGTCCTTCGATGTCGCGGTGATCGGTCTTGGCGTCATGGGAAGTGCGGCGCTCGCCGCGCTCGGCCGCCGCGGCCGGCGCGTGGTCGGCATCGACCGGTTCGTGCCGGGCCATGATCGCGGCTCCTCCCATGGGGCGACCCGCATCATCCGGCTCGGCTATTTCGAGCACCCCTCTTATGTGCCGCTGTTGCGCGCGGCCTACCCGTTGTGGCGCGAACTCGAAGCGAGATCGGGCGAGTCGTTGATGTCCGTCACCGGCATCTTGGAGATCGGCGCCCCTACGAGCGAGCTTGTTGCCGGAACGCTGCGCGCCTCACGGCTCCACGGCCTCGCCCACGAAATCCTCGACCAGCGCGCCCTGGCGAAACGTTTCCCGGCTTTTCGCGTGCCGGAGCAGACTTCGTCGGCGTGTTCCAGCCGGACGGCGGTTTTGTCCGGGCGGAGCCTACGGTCGATGCCCTGCTCGGCGATGCCCGTAACGTCGGGCGCCGAGCTGTGCCGCGAGGAGCGCGTGATCGACATTCGCGCCCGACGGCGACCGGCGTGCGCGTAGTGACGGAGCGCAGAACCTTCGCGGCCGGTTGCGCGATCGTTGCGGCCGGCGCCTGGGTGAAGTCGCTGGTGCGCCACGTTCGCTGCCGGTCAGGTAGCCCGCCAAGTGCTGGGCTGGTTCGAACCGGTCGACGCGGCGAGGCGGCGATGTTCGCGCCGGACCGCTTTCCGGTGTTCCTGTTGCAAAACCGCGATTTGGCTTTATTACGGGTTTCCGGCGGATGGAAGCGCTGGCGTGAAGGTCGCGACCCACGCCAGCCGGCACAACCGTCGACCCGGACCGCTACGACCGCGGCGTATCGCGCCGGTGACGAAGCAACGATCCGGACGGCGCTCAAGGCCCACGTGCCGGGTGCCGACGGCCGGCTCATTACTGCCAAGACCTGCCTTTACACCGTGCTCACCCGACGGCGATTTCATCCTCGACCGGCTGCCGATCCATCCCCAGATCATTGTTGCGTCACCGTGCTCGGGCCACGGCTTCAAGTTCGCCCCGCTCATCGGCGAAATCCTCGCCGACCTCGCCATGATGGGCGCGACCGCCCACGATATCTCACGTTTCTCGCTAGCCAGATTTTCGTAAAGCGCCAAACGGGCGCGCGCGGCACGCGATGGGGCAATCGGACCGGTTTGCCTCTCGCGCAGGCGTGTTAGTTTCATCATCGTTCCTGACAACGGCCCGCCTACGAATGGGCCGGCGGCATATTGGGGGATAGCCCATGCTCGGACTGATGCAAGACTGGCCGCTGCTGTGCCACCAGGTCATCGACCATGCGGCCACCTATCATGGCGCTCGCAAGGTCATCTCACGCTCGATCGAGGGTCCGATCCACACCACGGATTACGCCGCGATCCGCCCCCGCGCCCTCAAAGTTGCCCAGCGCCTCGAGCGCGACGGCATCAAGCTCGGCGACCGGGTGGCGACCCTCGCATGGAACACGTGGCGGCATCTCGAAACGTGGTACGGCATTCTCGGGAACGGGGCGATCTATCACACCGTCAATCCGCGGCTGTTTCGCGAGCAGATCGTGTGGATCCTCAACCATGCGGAGGATCGGATCCTCTTCGCCGACACAACCTTTGTGCCGCTGCTCGAAGCGCTCACCGACCAGCTCCCGACCATCGAACGCTATGTCATCCTGACCGACGCCGCCCATATGCCGCGAACCACGCTGCGCAACGCGGTCGCCTATGAGGAATGGCTCGACGAAGCTGACGGCGATTTCGCCTGGAAATCGTTCGACGAAAATACCGCCGCCGGCCTTTGCTACACTTCAGGCACGACCGGCAATCCCAAGGGCGTGCTCTACTCCCACCGCTCCAATATCCTGCACGCGATAGCCACGAGCCAGCCGGACGCCTTTGCGCTGTCTTCCCGCGACATCGTGATGCCGGTGGTTCCATTGTTCCATGCCAACGGCTGGTCGCTTGCCTTTTCGGCCCCGATGTCGGGGGCCGCTTGGTGATGCCCGGCATGAAACTCGACGGACCGTCGGTGCGGGAACTGCTCAACGACTACGAGGTCACCTGCACGGCGGCGGTGCCGACCGTTTGGCTCGCGCTGCTCGCCCACCTCGAAGCCACTGGCGGCAGCCTGCCGCATCTTAATCGCGTGATGATCGGCGGCTCCGCCTGTCCGCGCATGGTCACGCAGAAATTCCAGGACAACTACGGCGTCCGCGTGGTCCACGCCTGGGGCATGACCGAGATGTCGCCCGTGGGCACGCTCGGCTCGCTCAAACCGGAATACGCCTCGCTCACCGGCGAAGCCCTGCTCGATGTCCAGCAGAAGCAAGGTCACCCGCCGTTCCTGGTGGAGATGCGAATCGAGGACGACAACGGCCGCCCAATGCCGTGGGACGGCAAATCGTTCGGCCGCCTCAAGGTGCGCGGCCCGGCGGTCGCGCGGGCCTATTTCAAGGGCGACGGTGGCAGCATTCTCGACCGCGACGGCTTTTTCGATACCGGCGACGTCGCCACCATGGACCCGCATGGCTACATGCAGATCACGGACCGTTCCAAGGACGTCATCAAATCGGGCGGCGAGTGGATTTCCTCGATTGATCTCGAAAATCTCGCCGTCGGCCATCCCAAGGTCGCCGAAGCCGCCGTAATCGGCGTCCGTCATCCCAAATGGGACGAACGGCCGCTGCTGATCGTCGTCATGAAAAAGGGCGAATTGGCCGCCAAGGAAGACATTCTCGGCTTCATGCGCGGCAAAGTCGCGAATTGGTGGATGCCTGACGACGTGGTGTTCGTTGACGAAATCCCCCACACTGCCGCCGGCAAGATCCAGAAGACGGCGCTGCGCGAGCGCTTCAAGGACTATCGGTTTCCGGCCGCATAGCGAAGTTCCAGCCTCGGCCGACGACGGCGCGCACGCCGCGTGCGGGCGCATCTATTGCGTCGCATCGCCCGGGTCATTATTCATCCGGGGCAACTGCTGCTGTGGCGGCACGGTGGGGGCATGACGGTAGCCGATCGTATTGCAATCGCGGCCGGCCCGGCGTCGCCGCAAGCTGCGCCGCCCCCGGCGGTTGCGGCGCTCCGGCTGCGGTTCGTTGGCGATCCCCGCGACTTCCGGCGGCTGATGATCCGCGGCAATGCCCTGCAGGCGGTTACGCTCGGGCTTTACCGATTCTGGCTGTTCAGCGACATGCGCCGCTTTCTATGGGCCGGCATCGAACTCGATGACGAGAACTTTGAATATACCGGCACCGCCCTCGAACTGCTGACGGGCTTCATGCGGGCGCTGGGCCTGCTCATTCCGGTCAACATGGCGCTGTTCTATGCGCTGCTGTCGGTCGGCACGCTCGGCCAGTCGACCATCATGTTCGTGGTCCTGTACGGCTTCGGCCAATTCGGAATATTCCGGGCGCGCGGCTATCGACTTACCCGCACGGTGCTGCGCGGCCTGCGGTTTCATCAGACCGGCTCCGGCATCGTCTTCGCGCTGCGCGCGATTTTGTGGTGGATCGTGGTCTTCGGTACCATCGGCCTTGCCTACCCGTTCATGGCGGCAAGCCAGGAACGCTACCGGATGCGTCACACCTTCTTCGGCGATGCCGGCGGACGCTTTGACGGTTCGGGCTGGCGGCTGTTCTGGCGCGGCATCCTGATGTGGATCGTCGTCGTTGCGCCGCTCGCCTACGCGCTCGAGCAGGCGCGTGAGCAGATCGATTGGACTGCAATCCAAAGCCTGCTGGCGTCCAAAAACCTGCAAACCGTCATCAACGGCGCGAAGCAGATGAACGGCGTGTCGGAGGCCGGCCCGCCGGCTGCCCTCGCGCTGGTGTGGTCGATCCTGTCCGGATTGATCCTGTATCCGGCCTTCGGCGCGATGGTGATGCGCTGGTGGCTGGGCGGCGTGCGGATCGGCGGCGCCGCGATCGCCTGCGACTTGCGCAAGCGCGACTTCTATCGCGTCTATTTCCGCTGCCTCCTCATTCTGCTGGGTTTCTCGATTGCGTTTTCGGCCATTGGCGGCTTTGTCGGCGGCGCGATCATCGGAGCGCTGTCGGGCGCAATTGATTTTTCCGTAACCTCGACACTGCGTGATGCCGTCCTGGCCGGCGGCGGCATCGTTGCCTACGTGATCTACGTGCTCGGTTGTTCGACGATCTACCAGGTCGTGGTAAAGTTGAGGATATGGCAATTGACTGCGGAATCCCTGGTTGTCTCGGGCCTTGCGGCGCTCGAAAATGTCCAGGCGCGACCGGCGAAGGCGACCGCTCTCGGCGAAGGTCTCGCCGACGCGCTCGGCAGCGGCAGCTTGTGACCGGTTAGCCATGAGCACCACCGGACCCGCCACCTTCTATGACGGCCTGACCAGCGCCCGTCACGACGTCGTGGTGGACCTCGACGACGGCGCGCTCCGCATCAGTGCGGGCGATGGCCGTAAACTCACGGAGTGGCGCGTTGCCGATATCGCCCCGGTGTCGACCCCGGAGGGCGTGCTGCGACTGGGCCTTCCGGCAGGCGAATCCGCGGCTCGTCTCGAAATCCACGACAAGGCGCTGAGCGAGGCCGTGGTGCGATCCGCTCGCCCATGCGACCGCACCGGACTGACCGACCACCGCACCCGGCTCCGGGTCGTCAGCTACAGTGCGCTCGCCGTCGTCGTCCTGATCGCGGCGGGGATCTGGGGCGTGCCGCTCATCTCCGACAAGATTACGCCCCTGCTGCCCAGAGCGGTCGATATCAGGATGGGCGAGGTCGCCAATGTCGCGGTCCGCCAGCAACTTGACGGCATGAAAGATGCAAAGACCTTGGAATGCGGCGCCGCCGACACCACCCAGGCCGCGGCCGCGAAGGCGGCATTCACCAAGCTCGTCGCCACGTTGACGGCGGCGGCAGGGCTGCCATTGCCGGTCGAGGTCGTTATGGTGCACGTCAAGGACGTCAATGCCATCACGGTTCCGGGCGGCCACATCTATGTGTTTGAAGGCATCCCCGCCAGCGCCACCCGGATCGACGAGATGGCCGGCGTGATTGCACACGAAATGGGCCACGTCGATCATCGCGACGGCGTCAAGACGCAGGTGCAGGCGGGCGGCATGTCGGTGCTGTTCGGCCTGTTGCTCGGCGATTTCACCGGCGGCGGGGCAGTGGTATTCACGGCGACACAGCTCTTGACGAATGCCTATTCCCGTAAGGCGGAATCGGCCGCCGATCTGTTCGGCGCGCGCCTGATGGCCAAGATCGGAGGCGACCCGCACGCGCTCGGCGAGTTCCTGGTCCGCATTTCCGTCGGCTCGGCCGCGCAAGAGCATTTCCTGCTCGACCATCCCGAAGCCGAGGTGCGGGCCGCCGCCATCGATCAGGTTCCGCAGCCCTCGCCCATGAAGGCGCTGCTGACGCCGGACGAGTGGACCGCGCTCAAGACCATCTGCACCGGGGATCAACCGCAATGACGTTGGCGCTCACCCGTCGCCGCGCGCTCGAGGAGTCGCCCTCGCGGCTCGCCGTCTGGTCGCGCCGGCTCGCGGTGTTCTCGCTCGCGGTCGCGTTGCTTGCGATCGGCATCGAGCGGGCGGACCTCCTTGAACTCGTCCCGGTCCTGGTCACGTTCGGGGCGGCGCTTGCGCTGGCTTTGCTCGCCATCCTGTTCGCTTTCGCGGCCTTCGTGGCACTGTGGGTGAACGGCGGTCCGGGCTTCTTCCAGGCGATGACGGCGGTGTTGATCGGTGTCGGCCTGCTCGCTTATCCGGGCTTTCTCGGCTACAAGGCCTACACCCTGCCCGCCATCAGGGACATCACCACCGACCCGATCGACCCGCCGCGCTTCGAAGTCGTGGCACGGTTGCGGCCGCCCAACACTAGCATCTATCCGGGGCTCGCCACCGCCGAACTTCAGAAAGAGGCGTGGCCCGACATCGAGCCGTTGGACGTCTCCGTCAACGCCAAGGCCGCCTTCGACAGCACCATCATCCTCATCAACAAGCGCAAGTGGCGCATCGTCGATGCCCGCGCGCCGCAGCCCGGCCGCGAAGGGCATATCGAAGCGATCGCCAGGACGCCGATCATGGGCTTCCGCGACGACGTCGTGGTGCGCATCCGCGCCGCCCGCGACGGCGCCCGCGTGGACGTGCGTTCGGCGTCGCGCTACGGCATTTCCGACTTCGGCGGCAACGCGGAGCGCGTGACGGCGCTGATCGACGACATCGACGATGCGACCTCGGTCGAGAAGGAACGGCCGCAAAAGCCGGTCAAGCCGGCGCCCAAGCCCGCCGCCAAGCCGGCTCAGGGCAAACGATAGCGGCCTGCGATCGACGGCGCCCCATCGGTCGCGACGAGGCCGCGCACCACCAGATCCTCAAGGTGCGCAAGCGTCGACAACCCGGCGGCGCCGGCAAGGCGCGGATCGAGGCCGATGTAGATCGCGCGCACCAGGTCCGGAATATCGGCCTCGCCCTTGCCGAGCCGATGCAGGATCGAGGCCTCGCGGCCGCGACGGTGGGCGATATAGCGGGCAACGAAATCCGGCGCATCGCGGATGACGTCGCCGTGGCCAGCGAGATAGACGGTCTCCGGGCGCGTGGCGAGGCGTTGCAGCGAGGCCATGTAGTCGCTCATGGCGCCGTCCGGCGGCGCCACGATCGACGTCGACCACCCCATCACGTGATCGCCCGAAAACAACACGTCGGTGCCGCGCAGCGCGTACGCCATGTGGTTGGCGGTGTGCCCCGGCGTCGCGATCGCCTCGAGCGCCCAGCCGTCACCCGCGATGACCTCGCCGTCGGCGATCCTGCGGTCCGGCACGAAATCGGTGTCGCCGCCGGCATCGAGCCGCTTGGTCTCGCCGATGAAGAGCGGACGCGCCGGCCGGTGCGGCCCCTCCCCGATCGTGATCGCGCCGGTAGCGGCCTTCACGGCCGCGGCCGCGGGCGAATGGTCGCGATGGGTATGGGTGATGACGATGTGTGTCACCGTTTCGCCGCGCACGGCATCGAGCAGCGCCGCGATGTGGCGCTCGTCGGCAGGTCCGGGGTCGAGGATCGCGACCTTGCCGCGACCGATGATGTAGCTCAGCGTTCCCTTGAACGTGAACGGGCTCGGGTTGTCGACCAGGATGCGCCGTACGCCCGGCGCAACATCGTCGACGACGCCGGGCTTGAGGTCGAGGGTCCTGTTGAACGTGATGTCGTCTGCCATGGGGGACCAAAGATGGGACCAAGGATGGGCTAAGGACGAGAAGAAGTATCGTTTACGGCCTTACTTCGTAACGAGCCAAGCCCGGCCCCACAACCGGTAGACGCCCCAATAGGGGTTCGATACGGCGTCGGATTTAGAATAAGGTGCCCCTTCGCAAAACCAATCGTAGAAAAAATGGGAGGATGGGCATGATACGGGGAGCAACGCTTGCGGCAACGATCGGCCTCGTGGCGCTGCCGGCATTCGCCGCCGACGTCACCCCGGAGCGCCTGTTGAATGCGGCAAGCGAGCCGCAGAACTGGCTCATGGTCCACCACGATTACGACAACTCCCGCCACTCCTCGCTTGCCGATATCAATCGCGGCAACGTCAAGGACCTCCAGCTCAAGTTCATGTTCTCGATCGGCGGCCGCGCGACCGGCGGCGTGCTGCGCGGCAAGGAGGAATCGACCCCGCTGATCGACGACGGCTTCATGTACGTGACCGACACCTGGTCGCGGGTGATGAAGTTCGACGTGCGCAGCGGCACCGCGGCGATCCCGCTGTGGCGATACGACCCGAAAATCCGGGTGTCGCGCACCACCCGCGGCCTCGCCATGTACGGCAACATGGTGATCCTCTCGACCTACGACGCGCGCCTGATCGCGCTCAACCGCGACAATGGCGAGGTGGTGTGGGAGGTGCAGGCGGCGGCCCCGATGGATCCCAAGACCGGCACGCCGTCGAAGACCCAGGCGTTCTCCGGCGCGCCGTTGACCATCAAGACCGCCGGCGGCCGCGAGCTTGTGGTGCAAGGCGAGTCGACCGGCGGTTCGCTCGGCACCCGCAGCTGGGTCGGCGCCTTCGATGTCAAAACCGGCGCGCTGGCGTGGCGCACCTTTACCATCCCGGCGCCCGGCGAGCCCGGTTCCGAGACCTGGAAGGACAGCCACAATGCCTGGCGCATCGGCGGCGCCAGCGTGTGGCAGACCGCGTCCTACGATCCCGCCACCAACCTCCTCTATTACGGCACCGGCGACGCCTTCCCGACCTTCGATCCAGAATATCGCCCGGGCGACAATCTCTACACCGCGAGCACGCTTGCACTCGACGCCGACACCGGGCGCATCGCGTGGTACTTTCAGGAAACCCCGAACGAGCATTGGGACTTCGACACGCCGAGCCCGAAGCTGCTCTATGACGCCACCATCAACGGCGAAACCCGCAAGGTGGTGGCGAACTTCTCGCGCAACGGCTTCTACTACACGCTCGACCGCGCGAGCGGCCAGTTCCTGCGCGCCGACCAGTACCAGGAGAAGGTGACCTGGACCAAGGGCATCGATCCCAAGACCGGCAAGCCGCTCGACTATGACCCGACCAAGGACGTCCAGTCCTATGCGGGGATCGGCCAGCGGCGTGGCAAGCCGGGGCAGGAAGCCTGCCCGTGGTACAACGGCTCGCCGACCTTCTTTCCGCCGACCTTCGACGCCAAGCGCATGATCGCCTACGTGTCGGGCGGCGAAGGCTGCTCCGGCGGCACCATCGTGCAGACCCCGATGGACGAGAACAAAGACTGGGTCGGCCTGCGCATGTGCTGCCAGGAGCAGGGCCGCGCTACCGCCCACGGCGCCGTGTGGGCGCTCGACGTGCGCACCGGGCGGATCGTGGCGAAGGCGCAGTATCCGATCCCCAACGAGTCCGGCATGCTCAGCACCGACGGCGACCTCGTCTTCACCGGCCATCATACCGGCCGCCTGTCCGCCTACGACGCCGACACGCTCGGCGAGGCGTGGAGCTTCAGCCTCGGCACCCCGATCACGGCACCGCCGATGACCTACGCGGCCGGCGGCAAGCAGTACATCGCCGTCAACGCCGGCGGCGATTCCGGCCTGCGCGGTGCCGTCCTCTACCAGCCCTCGGCATTCATCGCGGTGTTCGGGCTGCCATGAAGCGGGCGATCCTGCGCCGCAACGGCCGAGGCGGCGGGTGAGGAATTCGCTGCCAACAGCGAAAATATCAGCGAATTTTGCAAGTTCTGGCCGGTTTTCGACCCTTTTCGAGGGCGTAGCGGCCCTATCTTGACAGGATATCAGTGCGTTACCGGCAATTCGCTGTTCAATCGGGGAGCAGCGAATGTTGCGCGCCGGAACAGCGAAACGTCTGCGTGGAGCAGGGAAAAGCAGGGAATCTAATCTCGGGGTCGTTGCCATGACGGTGCCTTGGCGGAAAATATTGCCCGATAGCGCAGTCCTATAACTAACACAATAGTCCTATTTGGTCAAATCGACGAGAACGCGACGCCATCTTTCTGCGGCAGACCAGAGCTTGCAGCGCGTGACCCGAAGCGGTCATTTCGTAGGGCGCAGTAAGCGTAGCGCATTGCGCCGCTCCCAATTCACCCGCGCTCGCGTAGCCTTCGCATCGAAATGGCCGGGTAGGCGAGGATGTTTCCACCCTCGCCCCCCACAGACCCGGACGTGCAGATTTCCCGCATCCGGTTCTTCACGGGAGAGCTTCGCCGCGCTTGGCGTAGTGATGGACAATCCGAGGCTGGGGCAGCGGGTGGCGTTCGAGGAGCGCGTTGAAGCTGTCCCAGGTGAGGACATGCGGGCGCGTTCTGCGGGCCAGCCACTTGCGCCATAGCCGGGCGAGCTGGCGCGCATAGCGGCTGAGTTGCGCGATGTTCCCGGTGATGCCGTAGTAGGCGTAATGGCCTACGAGCTTCGCGGACAGCTTTACGTGCTGATCGCGGACCGGCTGGTGGCGGTTCTTCCGGCACCAGTCGTTGACCGCGACCAGGGCGCGGGCGAGGCGGCTTTTCGCCGTCCGCTGCCGCACCACGTTCTTGCCCTTCTGCGACTTCGCCCAGGCGTGGGTGAAGCCGAGAAAGTCGAACGGCCCGTCTTTGCAGTCCGGATGCGTGCCATCTTGGCGCTCGGGACGGAAGTCGACGAAGCGCGTCTTGTCGGGATGGAGCGTGAGCCCGAACCGAGCAAGGCGCTTCGTCAGCACTTCCATGACCCGTTTGGCGTCGTGGTGGTTCTTGAACGTCATCACGAAGTCATCAGCAAATCGAACCAGCGTACAACAACCCGCCAGGCGCGGTCTCACCTCGGTCTCGAACCAGGTATCCAGCACATGGTGCAGGACAATGTTCGCGAGCATCGGTGAGATCACGCCGCCTTGCGGGGTGCCTTGGGTCGCCAGCCGCAGGGAGCCATCCTCCAAGACCCCTGCGTTGAGCCACTTGTCGATCATCCGTCGGATCACGCCGTCGGTCACGCGCTGGTCGAGGATGGCACGTAGTTCAGAGTGCGGAATCGAATCGAAGTACTTGCGTACGTCAACTTCGATCACCCAGTACTGCCCTTGCCGCGTGATGACACCAAACAGTTCACGCAGCGCCTGATGCGCCGAGCGCCCCGGCCGAAAGCCGTACGAGCAGGGCAGAAAGTCCTGCTCGTAGATGGCCTCCAGCACCATGGCGATCGCACGCTGCGCTATCTTGTCTTCGAAGGTCGGAATGCCGAGCGGCCGCTGCGAACCGTCCGCCTTGGGGATGTAGGTGCGGCGCACCGGCGGCGCGTGATAGCGGCCTGACTTGATGCGCTCCCGAAGGTCCCTAAGATTGGCCTCGAGGTTCGCTTCATAGTCCGCCGCGGTCACTCCGTCGATGCCCGTCGCGCCATCCTTGCGGGTCTGCAGATAGGCCTCCCGCATCCATTCGAAGTCGATAACGTGGTTGAGCGAGTACAGCACCCCTCCCGGCTTTCTCCTCGCCAGTTCGGCTATCCAGTGCCGTTTCGTTAACAGGTTGGCAGGGTCCATCGTCCCTTCCCGTGTGTCCCGTCACTGGTTCCCTCCACGCGACGCCCCCCTTCCCTCCTTCGGGTCCCGGTGAGCCCGGTTCCCCGCTCTCCTCGGTACTATGAGGGCGCTACGACTTCCCATCCGCGCGTCTGCGACCGCTTATTGGTTCGCCGCCGCAGTCCGCGGCTTCCTCCTGTTTCGTGTCCGCCGCAGCGCTCCCGATAGGCTGGAGGTGCCTTCCAGGCCAGGGCCTTGCTGTGCCGGTTGCCCACATTCCCGGCTGTCGTCCGTGGACGCGAATGGGATCTCTCAGGTCTTCAGGCGATCCATCCCGTGCCTCTGCTGCGTTCCTCGACCCCGGTCGAACCGGCGTGCCCTTGCCGTGACGGTCACGCCGATGCTGCCCCCGCTTTGCGCACAGCGAAGGCTTCGGACGATGGCTGATTTCGGGGCTCACTGGCGCAGCTTCGGCACCTGCTGTCCTACGCTTCATGCTTCGCGTTGCCGCTCACACGCAAGGCTCGCTTCCGGCTGGCCGGCTCGGCCTTTGCCGCGAGGGAGTCGAACCCTCTGGACCGCGACGAGAGGTTTCAGCTTGTATCGACGATCATCCCCCTCTCCTGCTCTCCTGACGCTAGCGCAATGCGCCGCGCTTATTGCGCCTTACGTGCCGAGGTGGACCGGTGCCAACGGGTGCAGCCGCCGACACGGAGAACGACGGTCGCTTGACGGAGTGCCCAAAACGCCGGAGCTAAAAGCGAAGCGATATGCCCGAATAGATTTGCGCCTTTGGCGCCGCTTTGTTGAGGCCGAGATTGAGACCGACATCGAGGATCGTGTGTTGGTCCAGCCGGTAGTTCATGCCGAGATCGAAGGTGTAGATCGGCGGCGTTGCCGGATCGGTACCGGCCGAGGAGAAAAGTTCGACCATCGCGTTGGCGCCATCGAGACCGGGAATCGGATGACTGATGCCGACGAGGTTGACGAAATTGGCATATCTCCCGTCGCCGTTCGCGGTCTTCAGCACGTCCACCTCGGTCATCAAAGTGATGATGTAGTCCTGGGGGCGCAGCGCGAACGGCGCGATCAGGCCGCCCTCAACCGCGCCGTTGCTGATGACCGGGGTCGACGAGGGCAGTTTGACGTAAGGAATGAGAGCAAAGCCGGCAGGACCGGCGTCATTGCCGAACAGATTCATCTTGCTCCGCAGGAAGACATCGCCAAAACCCGTGCTGTTCAGGATGCCGGCGCCGGACGTGCTGTCGAATGTCTGCGAAGACTGCAACCCATTGAACTGTGCTTCGATGTCCATCCAGTTCGTCAGCCCGAGTTTCAGGGTCGGGTCGAAGGCTTGGAAGCTGCGCGTGATCACGCCCTGATAGTTCGAATAGGTATAGTTGACGATGTCGGTCTCCAGTTCGAAATGCCCGGCGTCGACCGTTCGAACCGAAAAACCCTTCGTCGGGCGGTCGGGTGCGAATTTTCGCATCTCGTCATCAGGGGTCGGATTGAGCAGGCTGTACCAGCTCTTGTCGGGAACGGCGGCGGCCAACGAGGAGGCAACGTCATCCGCGTGAGCCGGAGATGACGTCGCCATCGCACCGATCGCTAGGCCTGCGAGCCGCGTTGCGCACCGCGAAGAGGCGCCGCTTCCCCAGAGCACGACGTGCACCACCGACACTCGTCCCGGTTACTCCGGCCGGAATCTCCCACCCGAGAATCGGCTCAAGCCGTGCAGCCGCCTCGGTCTCCTCACCGGTTCGACCATATCCGCAAGCCCAAAGCAAATAGCTTTTGTCGCCATCAATTGTCGCTGGTGCGGAGCCATCAAACGCGTGCTGAGCCGGACTGAGTTGACGGTGTCGACGGTCGAAGTCCGTTTTGGCCCACGGCCGACCAGCCCTGCGGCAGAAGCTGAAGGTCCGCTGACTGAGATCGACCGGACCGCGAACGGATCGGGCGAGGACAGGGCCGGCGAACGGTTTGGTCTACAGCGGTCATTCCGTGGGGCACAATAAGCACAGCGCATTGCGCCGCTCCCTTTCACTCGCGAGCGCGTAGCCTTCGGATCGAATGGCACAATGCGCGCCGCTTAATTCTCCCTACGTGCTGGGATCGATGGCTGGTAACACAGGTGAGGAAGCGTCTCCGGATTTGGGTTTATCGCTGATGCGCGATACCCGTGCTCAACCCTCATCAAGCAGAACTTGCTTTTGGTCGCCCTCTTTCCACCGAAGCGCTGAAGAGTTCGCGAATGCTCTCTTTTCTAATTCCGCAGCGTCTTCGCTCCAGGTTGCCTTGACAAGTTGACAAACGGGGTCAACGAGCTCCCTCTTGAGGTCTGCTTCATTTGCTATTGCAAATAGTGGTACCGCAAACGCTCGGTACCAACGTTCTTTATTCGCATCGGGTTGCGAAAGTAAGCGACCAAATATGCCGTATTCGAAATCCTCTTCATCTGTTCGCTCAGTTGGATAATTGAGCAAATAGAAGCACCCATAATCATGATCTGGATCGTCGGTTAATTTGACCACAATCAAAGGGATATTGGCCTCGCTCGCATCGCTACGAGTAATCTTATAGTTTTGAGGCCAGCAGAGTCTGAATTCATAGCTCAGCAATATTTTTTGCCCTCTTTTGAATAGCCTGAAATCATACATAAAGTTTCTTCCGGAATGTCCGCGGCAGTTTCCGTTTGCTTTAGGGTCACGAATGGCTTCCCGTCACCCGTAAGTGCCTTTGTGAGCTCTTTATCAAGAGCTTTCGATAGGCGACTGACTTCGAGCCACGTTTCCTCGAGAGCGCGAGCGGCAAAAAACAACGATTTGCTCTTTTCGGCCAGTTCTGGTGTCATAGCCTCCTCCTCCTCGAACGCCGGGGCTGAACTGAAACAGTGTTGGGCACGGGGGTGCTTGTCAGCGAAAGGACGAAATCCCGAAGCGATACGTTGCAGGACGCCACCCACTTTGAAAGTTGACGCCTCGAAAACCACTGAATGGCTTGACGTTTCGAATTGCAAGAAACGCTGCGACCGATTTCGCCCACCTGCCGACCGCAGACGCCTGCAGCGCCGCCTGAGTTAAGTTGCTGCACATCTCGGACCACGTCATCGCGATTGGCTGAGCCGCGATCCATTTGGATGAATTGAAATTTTCGACGTCCGCCTGTTTGGTCTCTTCGATCGCCGAACGCGCGTTTGAGCTGTGGAGCGCCAAATAGGCTTGTTTGACAGTAGCTCCCTCTAGTCTCGCATCAGAAGTCGTCACATTCCATTGACGCGCCAATTGCGTGCCGTTCCCATCGGCATCGTGACTGCTCTGAGGAGCGTCCGATTTGATTTCGAGGGCCAGCCATAATCTTCCGCCCTCGCCAAAATCAAAACGAAAAACCGCGTCAGGGGCTGCTTTAGGGCCCGATCTTGTTCCCTCGTGCGATACAGAACGGAACTTCCAGAAATCGATCTCGTGATGCCGTGCGGGAAAGCCCTGTGCGAAACCTTTCACTAGCTCCGAGCCTAGCAACGCTTCCCATGCCTCTTGTGGAGACATGAACTGCAAAGGGCCAAAGACCGTTCATGTGACCTCATCTTCGGTGAGGCCCTGAACCTTGGAATGGCTTCGCGATGGGACGATCAACATTGTTCGGCTGCCAACTGTGCAAAGCGCAATATGACACAGCCTCCGCCGCCAGCGCAAGTTTTACGTGTATCGTACTAGAACATATCCATTTGATTGTTATTTCCGGATTGGACCGCGAACGGAATAGCCAGCGACCGGCTCAGCGGGCCGGTTCTGATCCCGAGCGGACCTAAGGCATCGATCCCCGCGAATTAACCCGGCGCGGGCCGAAGGCCCAATGCGGCTTCAAGTGCGGGTGCCCTTTGGAAGCCTCTCTTGCAGGCTTCATTCGCGTGCGCCCGGCCTGCCGCCAATTCGATTTAAATCGTGGCCCAGCATAAATGTAACCAAACCTGCCATGATCAAACATGCTGCCAACGCCACGAGCCCAAGGGTTGTCGCACCGGTCGCATCCTTGATCCAGCCAATGGCGTAGGGGCCGACAAAGCCGCCGAGATTTCCGATCGAATTGATCAATGCGATCCGCCTGCGGCGGCGGAGCCGGTGAGAAAGCCGGTGGAAGGGTCCAGAAAGTGGAAGTGCCGCATAGGGCCCATCGCGCCGACGGTGAGAGCAATGCCGCCAGGAGCGGGATGGTCAGATAGGCGGCAGCTGATGAGAGACAGCCCCGCGACGATTGCGGGACCAGCCACGTGCCACACTCGCTCTTGGGTGGCGTCCGAGTGCCGCGACCACCAGATCATTGCGACGATCGCGAACGCAAAAGGAACCGCAACGAGGTAGCCGGTCAGCGCGTTGATCGGAATACCCGTGGCCTTATCCAGTCCGATGTCCGTCGCCACGCCCTTGACGATTTGCGGGAGCCAGTAGGTCAGGCCGTAGTTCCCGGAAACAATCCCGAAAGTATACGAGGCTAAGGCCAAGAACGCGGGGATTTGTGAGAGCCTCCCCAGCGTATAGTGCCGGATCGCTTCACGGCTTTTACGCTCATGATCCATCTTGCCTGGAGCGCGATACGCTCGTCTTTTTCCAGCCAGGCGGCTTCCTCGGTTTATCTGTCAGGTGGCTCAAAGCCCACAGCCCTACGATAACAGACGGCACGCTCCGACATGAACAGCCATTGCCATCCACTGAGCCCCTATAGCCGTCGAGCGTATCGAGAATGAGCCCTGACATCGGGCACCAGATGACCAACGATAACGGGACTCCGCCAGAACACGCCTAGCCAGCGGGCTCTCGTGACTCGTGAACCAATACGTGAGGAAAAGAATGACACCCGGAAAGAACCCCGCCTCCGCTGCACCGAAGATGAAACGCATGACATAAAAGGTGCGAGCATTATCGAAAAAGAAAGCCAGAGCTTTGCAAGGCCGCCGAGATGGACGCCACGAAGGCGAATGCCGCCGGACATGACGCCCCATGAGATCATGATCCTGGCAATCCAGCGCCGCGCGCCGACCTTTTCGAGGAGCAGGTTGGATGGCGCTTCGAAAACGAAGTAGCCGAAGAAGAAAATGCCAACGCCGAAGCCGAACATCTCGGCGGTCAGGCCGAGTTCCTTATTCATGGTGAGCGCCGCAAACCCAGCATTGACGCGATCAAGAAGAGCGACGACGCAGCGCCGGTCAAAAACGGGATGAGGCGCCACGCGGCCTTGCTGGAGTTCTCTGATACGCGGTAAGCATCGTATGCCCCCAAAATCGAGACCGGCGCGTATCGAAGTCAACCCAAATCAAGAGGCTCCAAACCTTCAGCCCGGCCGAGCGTCCATGATAATTCGCCGGATTCACGCGATACGCGAGATGTTCCCGGATCGGTACGCCGAGGCCCTTTGCCTCGCGGGATTGGCGACGCTGGTTCCTGACTACTTCGAACTCGGTGCCAGTGCCGGAGCACCACGTCAGCCTCCGACACCCAACTGCGGATCAGAGAGGGCTCTCGCGATGGCATCGACTGGTTGCGCCGCCAAGCCCGGATCGATCCGACCGAATTGGAATCCGGGCTTCAAGGTTGTTCCGGCGCA
>CAVVGO010000004.1:0-6182 GCA_963747835.1 uncultured Alphaproteobacteria bacterium | reverse complement strand
GCTGCGCTGGGACAAGCCGCCGCGCGATGCCGACCGGCTGGAGACGCTCCAGGCCCTGCTCGAACGCGGCGCGGCGAACCGATCCGCGGCCCTCATTTCGCGCGCCGGCCATGTGGTAAAATGAGCGCGCGGAATTCAGCTGGAGGGATTTCATGGCGAATGATCTGGTCAACCGGTTCTTCGGCGGGCCGCCTTTGTCGGTGCTGGCGCGCCTGGTGCTGTTGTCGATCCTGGTCGGCGTCGTGCTCTCCGCGGTCGGCCTCGACCCCATGAACATCATGCGCAGCATCGAAAAGCTGATCCGCGAGGTCTGGGACATGGGCTTCGACGCGGTGCGCTGGCTGTGGCGCTATTTCCTGCTCGGCGCCGTGCTGGTGGTGCCGATCTGGCTGCTGGTCCGCCTGGCGCGGGGGACCACGGGACGCGCGTGAACCGCGCTCATGTCCCGGCGTTACCGGGCAAACGAGTAACCGCGGGACCGCGATGTGGGCACAGCATGGGTTCCGCGCATGGCCCAGGGGTTACTGGATGCCCCGCTTTCGCGGGGTACGACACTGAAACTGAATGAACCCGCGGGGATGCTGACACCAGGCACCCCAATAAATTTTCCGCGAAGACGCGCCCGCCACCTAGACGGGGCCGGCGGCAGGTTATAATTCCTATATGGCGCCTAGCGGGAGGCCAGGAATGCTGACGCATGCTCAGATTTGGTCGGCGATCGACGGGCTGGCCAAGCGGTACGAACTGTCGCCCTCCGGCCTTGCCAAGCGCGCGGGGCTGGACCCGACCACTTTCAACAAGTCGAAGCGCATCACGCCCGATGGGCGGGCGCGCTGGCCGTCGACGGAATCGGTGGCGAAGTCGCTGGCGGCCACGGGGGCGTCGCTCGAACAGTTCGTCGCCCTGATCTCCGAATCCGACCCTTCCGCCCGCCGAAGCCGTGCCGCTGCTCGGCTTCGCCGAGGCCGGCACCGGCGGCTATTTCGATGATGGCGGTTTTCCCGCCGGCAAAGGCTGGGACGAGATCGCGTTTCCCGCGGTCGACGACGAGCATGCATATGCGCTGGAGATTTCCGGCGATTTGATGCACCCGGCCTATCGCGACGGCACCGTCATCATCGTGTCGCCGGCCGCACCGAGCTCCGCCGCGGCGACCGCGTCGTCGTCAAGACCAAGGACGGAGAGATGATGGCCAAGGAATTCAAGCGCAAGACCACCAAGTCGCTGGAGTTGAAATCGCTCAATCCCGAGCATCCCGACCGCACGCTCCCCTCGGAAGAGGTGCTGTGGGTCGCGCGCATCGTGTGGGCGACCCAGTAGCCGTCGGGCCGTCAATTCCGGGGCGGTGCGAAAGCACCGAACCGCAATCCATATTTGCGCGCAAAAGTAGCCTGCATATCGCGGGTTCGCGCAAGAGCGCGCCCCGGAATGACGGCTAAGGCTCTCGGAATCACTGACATCATCACTTATGCCGACCGCGCCAGCGCGCCGTCGATCATCTCGACGGTGTTGGCGAGGCCGTAGACCGCGCGAACGAGCCGAAGCGCGGGCCTTTTTCCTGGCCGAGCAACACCTGGTAGAGCATGTTGAACCATTCGAGCGACACGCCCGGCTTGCCGTCCTTGGTCTTGATCTTGCCGGTCGTGTCGAGGAACGGCGGGCGGCGGCCGACCTCGTAGACCACCTCCTGGATTTTCTCCGCCGGACTGTCGGGCGGAAGTTGCGACAGCGCATCGCGCAGATCGGTCAGCGCCGCGCGCTCGGTCTCGCCGGCGACGCGGAAGGTCTTGGCCGGCAGCACGAAATCGCGGAAGTAATGGATGGCGTAGCCGACCATGCGGTCGAGCTTGGGATGGCTCGCCGGCGTCACGCCCGGCCAGTAGCGGCCGATGAAGCCCCACAGCGTCTCGGCGTTCTCGGCATTGGACGCCGAGACGAGATTGAGCAGCAGCGTGAACGAGATCGGCACCTCGGGCTGGGGCGGCGCGCCGGCATGGATGTGCCACACCGGATTGGTCGAGCCGCTGCTTGGCGTCCTGGCGCTGATAGCCTTCGAGGAACTGCTGGTACTCGTCGACATGGCGCGGGATCACGTCGAAATACAGCCGCTTGGCCGCCTTCGGCTCGCGATACATGAACAGCGACAGGCTTTCCGGGCTCGCATAGCGCAGCCATTCGTCGATGGTGAGGCCGTTGCCCCTGGACTTGGAGATCTTCTGGCCGTTCTCGTCGAGGAACAGTTCGTAATTGAAGCCCTCCGGCGGGCGTGCCGCCGAGCGCGCGGCAGATTTCGCCCGACAGCTTCACCGAATCGATGAGATCCTTGCCGGCCATCTCGTAGTCGACGCCGAGCGCGACCCAGCGCATCGCCCAGTCGGGCTTCCATTGCAGCTTGCAGCGGCCGCCGGTGACCGGCGTCGTCATGCGCTCGCCGGTCTGTCGGGTCGTCATAGGAGATCGGTGCCGGCGGCGACTGTCGTGGGCCACGATCGGGACCTGCAGCACCACGCCGGTGCGCGGCGAGATCGGCAGGAACGGCGAATAGGTCTGCGCCCGCTCCGCCCGCAGCGACGGCAGCATGATCGCCATCACCTCGTCGAAGCGGGCGAGCACGGTGAGCAGCGCGGCATCGAAGCGGCCCGGACGTGTAGCACTCGGTCGACGACATGAACTCGTAGTCGAAGCCGAAGGCGTCGAGGAAGGCGCGCAGCCGCGCGTTGTTGTGGGCGCCGAAGCTCGGATGGGTGCCGAACGGATCGGGCACGCGGGTCAGCGGCTTGCCGAGATGCTGCCCCACCAACTCCTTGTTGGGAATGTTGTCGGGCACCTTGCGCAGCCCGTCCATGTCGTCGGAAAACGCGATCAGCCGCGTCGGGACCTTGTCCTCGGTCAGGACGCGGAAGGCATGGCGCACCATGGTGGTGCGGGCGACCTCGCCGAAGGTGCCGATATGGGGCAGGCCCGAGGGCCCGTAGCCGGTCTCGAAGATCACCTCGTCCTTGTGGTCGCGGTGCCGGCGTGCAGGCGGGCGACGATCTTGCGCGCCTCCTCGAACGGCCAGGCATTGCATTGCTCGGCGAGGGCCCGCAGATCGGCGACGGGGGCGTCACGACATCGGACATCGCATACTCCGGGCGCGGCCGCCCACGCTACCGCAGGCGGCGAAAGGTTGCACAGGATTCGGACGAGTTGATGCTCGAAATCAACGACTTCAGGGCGATACCCGCCGTCCGATCGAGCGCGGGACGACGTCGGCGGGGCGTCAAAACGGGCTGATCGGGAAAATAGCGCAGCCACAGATCGGTGAACCGCCCGGTCTCCCAGATGCGAAACAACGCCCAGTTGATGGCGAGGCGCAGCGTGTCGTTGCCGCGTTTGACCGCGATGCCGATGCCTTCGCCGAAATAGCGGCTTTCGACGAACGGCCCGCCGACGAAGACGCAGCAGCCGGCCGAACTCGCGCCGTTGAGCCAGAACGACAGGCCATAGCCGTCGCCGAACAGCGAGATCGACTTCGCCGCGCTGCAACGCCTCGCGCGCACCATCGGTGTCGCGGAACAGGCGCAGCTCCGCCTCGGTGAAGAGCGTGCGCAGATATTGCTCGTGGGCGGAGCCCAGCGACCACGGCGATCTTCTTGCCCTCCAGCTTTTCCGGGGCCACTTCGAGGATCGCACTGTCGCGGCGAGCGACGAAGCGCGCCGAGGGGCGGTAATAGGGGTCGGTGAAATCGGCGAGCTTGCGGGTCTGTTCCGATGCCGCGATGGAGGCGATGGCGGCGTCGCCGCGATTGTCCTTGAGCGCCGTCGAACAAGGTATCGAAGCGGCGCATCTGCACCGTGCAATTGACCTTGAGCTCCTCGCAGATCATGCGGGCGAGATCGACGTTGAAGCCGGCGGGATTACCGTCCTGGCCGGCAAAATTGAACGGCGGATAGTCGACCTCGGTCATGAAGCGGATCGCGGCTCATGCGGGCGGTGTCGGGCCGCTCCGGACGCCGCCGCGGGTCCCAGAAGCCCGGGACCACGGCCGGCGTCGCCGGTCGAATCATCGCGGTCTGCGCCGCGGACGGAGCGCTCGCGCAAATTGCCGCGGCGAGTCCGAAGAGTACCGCCAGCCCCATTGCGAGGCAAAGCCTCGCAGCGCACGCGCGAACCGATACGGAGGCGAATGAAAGCTGCATCACGGTTCTCGATCGTCGAGGCCCAGTTCCCAATTCCTGATATCGGCACAATTCCCATGGCCGGCCCGCCGCCACCACCGCCGGTTATAGCCGAAATTGCCCTGCCCGCCAGCAAAAGGGAAGCGTTCGCTTCGGCCGGCGGCGCGTCGCCGCCCCGGTTCACCGGCCGCTCCGGCTCCTGGCCGGCTGCACGGGATCAGAGATATTTGCGCAGGTCGGCGGCGGCGACGTCGGCGGTGCGCTTCATGCTGAAGGGGCTGACGAAACTGCCCGTCCTTGCCCATGAGATAGACGATCGCAGTATGGTCCATGGTGTAGTCGCCGCCTTCGAGCGGCACTTTCTTGTAGTAGACGCGATAGGCCTTGGCGACCGCCGCGAGCGCCGCGGCATCGCCGGTGAGGCCGCGAATGTGCGGGTCGAAGCTCGCGAGATAATCCTTGATGCTCTCCGGCGTGTCGCGCTCGGGATCGACGGTGATGAACAGCACCGCGGTGCGATCGGCATCGCTGCCGAGCTTGCGCATGATCTCGGAGATTTCGAACAGGGTGGTCGGGCACACGTCCGGGCAATGGGTGAAGCCGAAGAAGACGAGGAACGTCTTGCCCTTGAGGTTCTGGTCGGTGAACGGCGCCCCGTTCTGGTCCACGCAGATGGAACGGCCCGCCGATCGCCGCGGTCGGGATGCTGATCGGCCCGGACCCGGGGCGCGGTGAAATACAGGATGGCGCCGAGGCACACGCCCAGCCCGGCCAGGAACGCCGTGAAGACGACAAGCAGCCGGGGCAGGCGTCCGCTCATGTGGTGTTCCCTGGTTCGCATGCGGCGGCGCGATCGCCGCAAGATGGGCTCGGAGCTTCCGCCCCTCAAATAGGCCCGATCGGGCCACGCCACAAGCGCCGCCGCCGGTCGGGCGCCGGTCGGCCGGGTCCGGCTGCCGCGGCTGCCCGGTGCCGCGTGCACTTCTCCACAGAGCCGGCAGCCGCCGAGCGCGCGACGACCATCGCACGAGGCACATTGGTGAGAAATCGCAGATGTTTCGCGGGCGCGGCCACGGCCCATCACCGGCCCGGCTTGCCCTTGTTTCGCCCGCGTGATGCCTTCCCACGGCCGAGCGCCGATCCCCGTCCTGGCTATTGATCACGCCCGTGGCGCCGGAACAGCCCTCCGCCGCCGCGCGACCAGCCACGAACCCAAGCGCGGCTGGCGGTCTCGGGCGGAGTTGTAACTTGCGGGATCGCCTGCCGCCTTCGCCAAATTCGCTTCGAGGTCATGGATGTGTTTCTTGATCATCACAGTGATGAAGCCGATCAGGCCGCCCTCACCGCAGCCTGACAACCCGAAGGTTCCATTTCTCAAGCTCCACCACTTGCTGCCGTCGCCGAAGCGCTCCAGCGCCTCGACGACGGCCTCTTCGACCCGCGGTGCACCGGGCAGCGGAGCTCAAATCACGACAGGAAAGCTCGAAGGTATTCGAGCAGCTGCGTGCCACCAAAGCTGCCGAGCGGTAAGAGTATCGCTCGCACCACGGGCTGCTGTGAAAACGGGCTGAAAGCGCCGTCCCGCAGTTCTTCGACCCGACGCAACATCGTCTCCAATTGGCTCGCCAGCCGGCCCTCGTCCTTCGAATCCCGGGCCTTGACGATCTCATCGCTAAGCCGCTGGCGCGCCTTGGCTCGTGAGGCCTCCGCTGACCAATTGAGCGCCACCGCGCAGGAGATCACAATGAGCACGCTCAGCCCTATTACGATCAGAATTGGGACGCTGCCGGCGTAATTGGCGAACAGCCGGCTTCGCGACACGACCAGCAACGCGATGATCGCGAACGGATAATAGATCAGAGTGGTTATGCATTTGGTGCGCTCGGACACGAAGGTGAGGGCAATCCAGTCGTCGAGAACGGGTTTCAAAGAGGGTCGTCGAAGCGCAAGTCGCTTGCGGAATTCCTGCACCGTCTCGGGCGGCCAAATGTTCTTCTCCGTGCGAAAAGCTTTTACGATGC
>CAVVGO010000003.1:0-206760 GCA_963747835.1 uncultured Alphaproteobacteria bacterium | reverse complement strand
GGCCCCAGCGCCTTCGTCTCGCCGGACCGGCGGGCTCGTCCGACATCACCTTGAGGATGTGGTGCGCATAATAGATCGGCGCCGGCATCAACTCCGGGGTTTCGCGGCACGCATAGCCGAACATGATACCTTGGTCACCGGCGCCCTCATCCTTGTTGCCGGCGGAAATCAACGCCCTGGGCAATGTCGCTCGACTGGGCGTGCAGATACACCTCAATCGTCGCTTTCTCCCAATGGAAGTGGGCCTGCTCGTAGCCGATGTCCTTGATGGCGAAGGTGGCGCAGATGCGCGACATAGTCGCGGGTGATGGTGGACTGACCACTGGGCTCCGCCGGCAATCACAACCCGATTGGTCGTCGGCGTCCATGCGACCTGTACGTCGCGGGGATCCCAGCGGTGCCGCGGCGCGATTTCGAGAAACGCGTCAACGACCTCATCGGAAATCCCCCGCACACCTTGTCGGGGTGGCCTTCGGAGACCGATTTACTGGTGAACAGATAGCTCGCACGCGACAAGATGGATCTCCCTTCGACTGGGGCGACGAAATCAAATTGCGTTACGCCTTTGCAGCCGTGTTTCTTGCAGCGGCGTCGCGTGCGGTCAAGGTGTGGTAGGGGAAGTTGGGCAGGCGCCCGGATCGTTCCGGGCGAGCTGCGCTACGGCGCCTTGTCGTCCTCGCCGGCGATCTGCTGGACGAGATCGACGATGCGACGGCGCAGCTTGGCGTCCGGGATGCGCATGAAGGCCTTGGTCAACGACAATCCGTCGGAGGTCGCCAGGAAGTCGGATACGTAGGCCGGAGACGGCGCCTCTTGCATGCCTCCCGGACCGGGCGTGCCAGCAAGATGCGGAGCACCCTCGAAGAAGAACGCAACAGGAACTTGAAGGATAAGAGAAATCTGCTGTAAACGGCTCGCCCCGATGCGGTTCGTACCCTTTTCGTACTTCTGCACCTGCTGAAACGTAAGCTCCAGTGCATCACCGAGCTTTTCTTGAACTCATCGCCAGCATCATTCGACGCATTCGCACCCGGCTGCCCACATGCTTATCGATCGGGTTGGGAGCCTTTTTCGCCATTACTTGATTCTCCTGTGTTCTCCCACATCTCCGTGGGCATCATGCACCGAGGCCGCCGCGGACATCGCAATCCGTGAACACCCTCATGCTCGGATGCTGTTAAAACACAAATATAGTTAAGTTCGAACAAGAATTTAGATGCATTTTCTTTAACTGCATTGCATTTTTCGGGGGTTCAACCAGCTTAATGCCCCTGTGACTGATCGGCGTACTTGCTCAATATCGTAGGTAGGCGGGCGAGGGACTACTTACGCAGGCGAACGACCCCACTAGCAAACATCGTCGCGCCAAATACTATTAAGAATAATAAATCGCCAGTGCTCGCATAAGTTGTAGAAACAACCGGCCCGGGCAGCGGCGCGTCCAACACGCCCTCCTGTCCGAGCGGCAGCGACCCAATGATGCGTCCGACCGGATCGACCACCGCCGAAATCCCGTTGTTGGCGGCGCGCACCAAAGGCAATCCTTCTTCGATGGCACGAACCCTCGCCTGCTGGAAATGCTGATACGGACCGGCGCTCATACCGAACCAAGCATCGTTGGTGACGTTCACGAGCCAGCCAGGCCGTTCTCCTTTCGGCACCGCTTCACCCGGGAAAATGATTTCGTAGCAAATCAGCGGCAGCAGATCGGGGGCGCCTGGAACCGTGATCTTGCGCCGGCGCTCGCCGGGCAGAAATCCGCCCTGCACCTTGGTCAATTGCGTCAGTCCAAGGCGTTCCAGCGCATCCTGAAACGGTAAGTATTCGCCGAACGGAACCAGATGCAGTTTGTCGTAGCTCGCGAGAATCGTTCCACTGTGATCGATCACATAGACCGAGTTGTAAGCACGCAAGCCGCTGCGGCCCGGCACCCGCTCGGCCAGGCTCGCGGCACCGGTGATCAGCACGGTATCGGGCGCGAGCATGTTGGCGATGGCAGCAAGAGCGTCGGGTTCGCGGGTGAGGAAGAACGGAAACGCCGATTCCGGCCAGATCAAATGGGTGATGTCGCGCAAGCCGCTGCCGTTGGCACCCCCCCGACTTTCCGACAACGCGACATAGCGGCTCATGATCTGCGGTTTGGCGTTGTAATTGAATCTTTCGTCCTGTGGGATGTTGGGCTGCATGAGCCGCAGGCGCACGCCCGCAACGATTTCGGTCGGATTGCGCGACAGCCTGAAGGCGCCAAAGGCGGCAAGCGCAAAGAGCGCGAGGCCGGCGCAAAGTACCGGCATCCACCGCCGCCGCGTCTTACCAGGCTCATCCGCCAGCACCGCCGGGCTCGCGAATACCGCGACTGCAATGAAGGTGAGACCCCAGATGCCGAACAGGGACACGCTTTGCGCGAGCGGCAGCGGCGTCGTCAGAGCGTAGCCAAACGCGTTCCAGGGAAATCCAGTAAACACATGGCCCCTGAGCCACTCAGCCGCCGAGAGAGCGGCCGCGAGCGTCAAAATCCGCCACGGTCCAGACGTCCACAGCAACCGCGCCAAGGCAAGACCAAGCCCGCTGAATACGGCGAGACCGGCCGGCAGCGCCGTAACCGCGAAGGGGAGCAACCACCCGAACGTTTTCGCATCGACCAGAAAGGCGTTACCGATCCAATAGAGACCGGCGAGGAAATATCCGAAACCGAACCACCAGCCGATCACGAAGCCCGCCCCGATGCCGCCCCAACGCGCCTCGGCAGCACCGTCGAGAAGCCAAACCAGCAGCGGAAAGGTCACGAACATCGCCGGCCAAAAATTGATCGGTGCCATCGCCAAGGTCGAAGCGGCGCCGGCCAGGATCGCGATCAAGGCCCTGCGCCAACCCCAGGCCAGAATGACGGGTTGGGCGAGGCTGAACAAATTCACGGCTTGGTTATCACTCCGGCCGGCGGCGGGTCGGTTTCGGCCGTAACCTGGAGGGGCGGCTGATCGCGCTTTTCGGCCGCCGGCAAGATCGGCGGAGCAGTGGCGCGGCCTGGCGCCTCCGGTCGGCGGGCCGCAGCGCGCTCTAGGCCGCGCCGCGGCTGCCGGCGAGGATAGATGCGCACCCGCTTCACCCGCCGCGGATCAGCGTCAAGGATCTCAATTTCGAATTCGCCGGGACCCGGCACCAGTTCGCCGCGCACCGGTACCCGGTCAATCAGCGTGACGATGTAGCCCGCGATGGTGTCGACTTCCTCGGCAGCGTCGCCGACGTCGAACTCGGCGCCGATCACCTTGACGGCCTCTTCAAGGCTGGCGCGGCCGACCGCCACGAACGATCCGTCCGGCTGGCGGATCACTGTGTGCTGGGTCGCCTCGTCATGCTCATCCTCGATATCGCCGACGATCTCCTCGACGATGTCCTCGATCGATGCGAGGCCGTCGGTGCCGCCGTATTCATCGATGACCAGCGCCAGATGGATGCGGGTCGCTTGCATCTTGGCGAGCAGATCGATCGCCGGCATCGAAGGCGGCACAAACAGGATGGTGCGAACGATCTTGGCCGCCGACAGCAGCATCGCGAGGTCGATCGCCGCGAAGTCGAGGCCGGCCGGCAGCGGCTCGGCGCGGGCGGCGTTGAACTCGGGACTGACGGCGGCCCGCGCCGTCATAAAGCCGATCAGGTCGCGGATATGGACCATGCCGACCGGCTCGTCGAGAGTATCGTTGTAGACAACGAGGCGGGAATGGGCGGCGTTCTCGAACACCTTGACGAGTTCGCCAAGCGGAATGTCCTGCTGCACCGCGACGATATCGCCCCGCGGGACCATGAGATCGTCGAGGCGGCGCTCGCGCAGGCTCAAGATGTTCTTGAGCATACGGCTTTCTTCAGGCGAGAAGCCGGTCTCCGAGGCGGCGCCGTCGAGCAACACCTTGAGGTCGGAGCGGATCGAAGTGGGGCTCCAGCCAAAAAACGCGCGCAGCATGCGGTTGAGCCACGTTTCGCGGTGCTCACGCGCCAACCCGTTGGAGCGCCGCGCCAGCCCGGGAAAATCGCGCTGGCCGGTTCGGGCGGCGCTCCCGGCGGGTGCCGAATTGATCGTCATGCGCGCGTCGCTGTCAGCCATGGTCAATGTTCAGATTTCGACGTCGCGAGACGCATAAGGATCGGCGATCCCGATCCGCGCGAGAATATCGCGCTCCAGCCGCTCCATGCGTTCGGCCTCGACCTCGATATGATGATCGTACCCCAAAAGATGGAGAAAGCCATGGACCGCGAGGTGGGCGAGATGGTCCGCCACGGTCTTGCCCTGCTCGCGGGCCTCGCGGGCGACCGTTTCATACGCAATTGCGATATCCCCAAGGGGAGCCCCATGAAGGGCGGTGAGAGGGGCCTTGTTACCAGGTCCGGGCGGTGCCAACGGGGGCGGCGCCGGGAACGACAGCACGTTGGTCGGCCGGTCCTGGCCACGCCAGCGTGCATTGAGGTCGGCAATGGCGGCGTCATCGCACAACAGCACCGAGATCTCGCCACCGTGATGGTGTCCCAATACCTTTTTGTCCGAAGCCAGTTCTATCGCACGATGAACGATGCCTTCAGCATCCGGCAGTGCCTGCCACAGCGGCGCCTCGACCAGAACTTCGATCAAGACATCGATCTCCGGCTCCGTCCCTGCATTACGTGGTGGATAAGGCATCATGACGGCCCGCTTGGCATCCCGCTTGGCTTTCCGCCCGGACGCGACGCAGCCGGAGCTTTATCATAGGCAGCCACGATCTTTGCCACCAGTTCGTGCCGGATGACGTCCTCATTGGTAAAGACGACCCGACCGATGCCCTCGACATCAGCGAGAAGCCGCACCGCCTCGGCAAGACCTGATGTCTGGCCCGCCGGAAGGTCGACCTGACTCGGATCGCCGGTGACGATCATGCGGCTGTTCTCGCCGAGTCGCGTCAGGAACATCTTCATCTGCATGGAGGTGGTGTTCTGAGCCTCGTCCAGGATCACAATCGCGTTCGCCAGCGTGCGGCCGCGCATAAAGGCGAGCGGCGCGATTTCGATCTCATTGGTCTGCAGCGCACGCTCGACGATCCGGGCGTCCATGAGGTCATACAGCGCGTCGTAGATCGGCCGCAGATAGGGATCGACCTTCTCGCGCAAGTCGCCGGGCAGGAAGCCCAGCCGCTCGCCCGCTTCGACGGCGGGCCGAGACAGGATGATGCGATCGACCTCTTTGCGCTCAAACAACGCGATAGCATAGGCGACCGCGAGCCACGTCTTGCCGGTGCCGGCGGGGCCGACCCCGAACACCAGCGCATTGCGGCGCAGCGCCCTGATATAGGCGTCCTGTCCCGGCGTGCGCGCCCGCACCGGGCGCTTGCGCAGGTTGATTTCCTCAAAGTTCGCCCGCGAGGAGGCGGTGTCGAAATCGAACAGCGAGCCCTGGGCGATGGCGAGCCGGATCGCGCCCTCGACGTCGCCGGTCGAGAGCTCGTGACCGCGTTTCAGTTCGTCATAGAGCCCCTCGAGGACGCGGCGGGCCTGCTCGCAGGCATCGCGCGAGCCCGCGATAGTGATGTGATTGCCGCGCTGCTCCGCCACCACGCCGAGGCGGCGCTCAACTAAGGCGAGGTTCTGTCCATATTGCCCGAACAGCGCCGAAGCCAACCGGTTGTCGTCGAAGGTCACCACGATCTGCGTCGCGGCATCGGAGGATACCGGGCTCGCCATCAGGGATCCGGCGTCGGGTGAGCGTCGTGCCAACGAGTCAACCTCCGATGCCGGCGAAGGCCAGCTGACGAATACGCTCCGGCGACGGTTCCGGCTCGGACCGCAATGCACCGAACAGGCTGTTCGGTCCGACGCCGGTGATTCTGACCGCGGCGATTTCGCCGATTAACCATGACGGGGCCGTGACGTTGACGGGCTGCAGGTAGGGCGAACGCCCAACCAATTGGCCAAAATGCCGCCCGGGTTTATCGAACAGCACGTCGAAGCTTCGCCCGACGCAGGCCGCGTTGAAGGCCGTCTGATGGAGCTCGATGCGGTCCTGGAGGCGGGCGAGTTGCTCGGCCTTCACCTCATCGGGAACCTGTTCGTCTTGCGCTGCCGCCGGCGTGCCGGGGCGGGACGAATATTTGAACGAGAACGCGCCCGCATAGCCGACCTCCTCGACGATGCGGAGCGTATCGCGGAAATCGTCCTCGGATTCGCCCGGGAACCCGACAATGAAGTCGGAGGTGAGCGCGATGTCGGGCCGGGCGGCGCGCAGCCGTTGCACCACCGCGAGATAATCGGCGCGGCTGTGACGGCGGTTCATGGCGGTAAGGATGCGATCGGAACCCGATTGCACCGGGAGATGAAGCTGCGGCATCAGGGCCGCAATGTCGCGATGGGCAGCGATCAGGCTCGCGTCCATGTCGCCCGGATGGCTTGTCGTGTAGCGCAGGCGCGCCACGCCCGGCACTGCGGTGATGCGGTGGAGAAGATCGGCGAGGGTCGCAGGTCGCCCGCAATCGCCCTCGCCATGGTACGCGTTGACGTTCTGACCGATCAGCGTGATTTCCCGCACGCCCGCCGCGGCAAGCCGCTCGACCTCCGCCACAATCTTGGCAACCGGTCGCGACATCTCGGCGCCGCGCGTATAGGGAACGACGCAGAAGGTGCAGAACTTGTCGCAGCCCTCCTGGACGGTGACGAAGGCCGCAACGCCGCGGGCGCGGGTTGCGGGAGCGGTCGCCGGTACCAGATGGTCGAATTTGTCCTCGACCGGAAACTCGGTGTCGACCACCGGGGCACCGCGGGCGGCCTTCGCGAGCAGTGCCGGCAGCCGGTGGTAATTCTGCGGCCCGACCACGATGTCGACCACCGGGGCCCGGCGGGCGATTTCTTCGCCCTCGGCCTGGGCGACGCAGCCCGCGACCACGACCGTGAGATTGCGCCCGGCAAGCACCGCCTGCCGCTTGAGTTTGTTGATGCGGCCAAGCTCCGAATAGATCTTTTCGGCCGCCTTTTCCCTTATGTGACAGGTATTGAGGATGATGAGATCGGCATCCTCCGGGGTTGCGGTCTCGGCATAACCGTCACGCGTCAGCAAATCGGTCATACGATGAGAATCGTAGACGTTCATCTGACAGCCGTAGGATTTGACGTGGACCTTTCGCAACCTATTGTAATTCCTGGTGATTTAATCAGCCCGAGGCGCGGCGGCCGTCCTTCATATAGGTCATAAAGGGTTTCGCGCCAAAAAGGAATTGGTCATGACGGGCTCGTTGCCACGGGCCGGCCGCGCAGGGCCGCCGCCGTAAGTGCGCGGATCTCCTCCTCGAGGCGCCGCGCCACCGCCTTGCGATCTGACATCTCGTCATAAGCAATCGGCTCGCCCCAGCTCAGCCGCACGTCGACCGCCCCGCGCGCCACCAAGTACCGCAGATGCGGCCACAATGACATGCCGCCATACCATGCGACTTGGTTGCGGTTCTGCCGCCCCAGCGGCAGCCCCAGCATTGCGGTGTAAGCGATCGACAACGGCTGAATCCACACCTGCCGGTTCTGCCCGATCTCGGCAAGCGCGTCCCGGGCGGAACCGATCAGGGCAGACCGGAAGGCGAGCACCCGATTGCCGTCGCTCGAAGTACCCTCCCCGAACAGCACGACCGGATCGCCGTCGGCAAGTCGGCGGGCGATCTCGCTGTTCACGGCCGCGGTCTTATGCGGTCGCGTGCGGTCGACGAACACCGAGCGCTGCAGCCGCGCCAGCAGCCCGAAGACCGGCCACGTCGAAACTTCACGCTTCGCCACGAACACCACCGGCGCCACTGCGGTAATGACGCAAATGTCGAGCCAGGAGACATGGTTCGAAACGATCAGCAGCGGTTGCTCATCGATTCTCCGGCCAATTGCCGTGATGCGAACGCCCAATACCCGGCACACGATGCGGTGATATCGGCTCGGGATACGCCGTCGCAACGGCCATCCCATCCGCACCGCGAGCCATTGAAACGGCAGCAGCGCGAGCGTGACGATGGCGATCACCCCAATCGAGAGGACAAGGCGCACCATCGGGTCAGCACCGTTAGCCTTTCCTTGTTGAGCGCCGCAGGTGGCGCGACGAATAACACTCCAGGGGTGACAAACGGATTACGTCCATGTCAGGCGAGGTCGCGGCGCAGCACCAGCGCCGCGCCCGGCTCCGCCCCGGCTTGCGCGTAATAGGCGTTGCGTCGGCCGACCTGTCCGAAACCGAACCCAGCATAAAGACGCCGGGCCGCGACGTTGTGCTCATCGACCTCCAGAAACAGTGCGTTAACCCCATAGCCAACGAGGCGGTGTAGATGGACGTTCAATAGTTTGCCGGCGAGCCCCCGCCGGCGCTCTCCCGCCGCAACCGCAATCGACAGGATCTCCGCCTGGTCGGCAGCGAGCCGTGACAGCACGAATCCGGCGAGGCGCGAACCCGTCATGGCACGGTCGGCGACGACGTTGGGCTCGATCAGAAGGCGCTCGAATTCCTCGGCGCTCCAGCCGCGCTGAAACACTTCGGCGTGCAACGTCGCGAGCTGCGCCGCGTCCTCGGCACCCGCCGGCGACACCGCAGGTTCCGGGTGCCCAAACACCCATTCAAACCATGCGAACGGAGAAAACAGGAAGAACGGTGAAATCATCGCCGCGGCAGAATACCCGCTTCCTGGGGCCGCGCATCCGGCTCGCGCAGGTAAAGCGGCTTCAAGGCGGTTGATGCATCGGCGGTGGCGGCGCCGAGCCGGGCGATCCAGCCAATGTCAGGTGCCCGCACCGGGCTCACCAGCGGCGGGCGGCGTTCGTCGGCGGGCCAAGCGGATTCGACGAGCCGCGCTGCATTGCCGACGATCCGGGTCGGGCTCGCCATGGCGGCCCGGATGGCGTCGCGCACATGAACGAGCCGCGGCGCAATCAGACTACGTCCGCCGGGACCGAACAACTGCATGTAGACTTGAGAATGCCGCGCATCGATGACGGCCAGCAGCGCCTTGCTTTCGTCGGAATCGAAGAACGGAGCCGCGATTGCCGAGAGCGTCGTCAAGCCCACCGCCGGCTTACCGGCCGCGAGCGCGATGCCGCGGGCGGCGGCGACGCCAACCCGAAGGCCGGTGAAACTGCCGGGCCCGACCGTGACGGCAATGCGATCGAGATCGGCGAATTCAACACCAGCATCGCTCATCACCGCGGCGATGAGAGGCATCAGGGCTTCCGCATGGCCACGCATCATCGGCAGCGATCGGCTCGTAAGCCCGCTCTTGCGGTCGGTATCGAGGACCGCGGCGGAGCAGGCCTCGAGCGCGGTGTCTATGGCAAGCACACGCAACGGTTCGACCGCAGATCATCTCGCAGGAATCGGATCAAGAATCGGATCGGCCACCAACCCTATCACATAGGGCGCACTTCAACCACGTCAGGCACGTAATGCCGCAGCAGGTTCTGGATGCCGTGCTTGAGGGTCGCGGTGGAGGACGGGCAACCGGAGCACGACCCCTTCATGTTGAGGAACACGATGCCGTCTTTGAAGCCCCGGAACGTGATATCGCCGCCATCATTGGCAACCGCCGGACGCACCCGCGTCTCGATCAAGTCCTTGATGGTTGCGACCGTTTCGGCGTCCTTGCTGTCAAAGAACTCGTCCGCGGCGTCGGTGTCCGCCTGGGCTCCGTTGAGGAGCGGCGCGCCGGACATGAAATGTTCCATGATGGCGCCGAGGATTGCCGGCTTGATCTGCTGCCACTCCGCGTCCGCATCCGCCTTTGTCACTGTGATGAAGTCGCTGCCGAAGAACACCCCGGCGACTCCCGCAATGCCAAACAGGCGCTCCGCCAGCGGGGACTTGCCCGCATCCGCGGCGTCCGCGATGTCGAGAACGCTGTCAGGCAGCACCGGCCGACCGGGCAGGAACTTGAGGGTCGCGGGGTTAGGGGTCGCCTCGGTCTGGATGAACATCGCAATCTCCCTGCCGCATCGGGTTCAAGGCCCGAGGACAAATCACGCCGCTTAGATGGGCGTTTACGGCGGGCACGTCAACCGCCGCATGATCCCGGGATCAACTCATCGCATCGAGCTCTTCATCGGTGAGATGCCCCGGCACGATGGCGACGGGAATGGGAAATGTTCCGGCCGTGCTCCCCAGATGGGAAACCAGCGGGCCGGGCCCCTCGGTATCGATGCCGGCGGCGAGCACCAGGACCGCGATGTCCTCGTCTTCCTCGATCAGCTTGAGAATTTCCTCCGCCGCCTCGCCCTCGCGGATCACGCATTCCGGCGTGATGCCGGCGATTCCGTTGGAGCGTGACGCGAACTTGGCGAGCATGTTGTTGGCTTCCTCATGGGCCTCGGCCCGCATGATGTCGGCAACACCAAGCCACTGCTGGCCGTGATCGTCGGTGGCGATGACGCGCAGCATGACCACGCTGACGCCAACCCGCGCGGCGCGCCGGCTCGCGTAATAGACGGCGCGGTCGCATTCGGGGGTTTCATCGATGATCACGAGGAATTTCGCCTTGTGACCGACCTCGTAGCTGCGTCGCTTCCGGCTCATCGAACCTCTCGGGGCCGCCGCCGCCCCCGATCCGTGATCGGCGCCTCATGCCCCGATGGTGCCACGCCGGGTTGCCAAAGCACAAGATAAGCGCGGCGCCAAAACCGCCGCCGGCGGCGCGATCAGCGCCGGATCAATCCGACAATATCCTTGACGGATTTCATGGTTTCAGCCGCGATGAGCTCCGCTCGCGCGGCGCCGTCGGCGAGCACGGAATCGATATAGGCTGAGTCGGCGCAGAGCCGCTTCATCTCGGCCGCGATCGGTCCGAGCCGCTCCACCGAGAGGTCCGCCAGCGCGCTCTTGAAGGTCGAGAACTGACCGCCACCGAACTGCGTCAACACCGCGGCCTTGGAAGTATCGGCGAGCGCCGCATAGATCCCGACCAGGTTGTCCGCCTCCGGGCGCAGCTCCAATCCTTTTTCTTCGGACGGCAGCGGCTCCGGATCGGTCTTCGCCTTGCGGATCTTTTGGGCGATGGCGTCGGCGTCATCGGTGAGATTGATCCGCGAATAGTCGGACGGATCGGACTTCGACATTTTCTTGGTGCCGTCGCGCAGCGACATCACGCGGGTGGCCGGCCCCTGGATCAGCGGTTCCGGCAGCGGAAAAAACGCGCTTCCGAAGCCAGCCGCCGCGATCGTGGCGGCAAAGTCGTTGTTGAATTTCTGCGCAATGTCGCGGGACAATTCGAGGTGCTGCTTCTGGTCCTCGCCGACCGGCACATGTGTGGCGCGGTAGACCAGAATGTCGGCCGCCATCAGGACCGGATAGTCGTAGAGCCCGATCGACGCGTTTTCGCGGTCCTTGCCGGCTTTTTCCTTGAATTGGGTCATGCGGTTGAGCCAGCCGAGCCGCGCCACGCAGTTGAATATCCAGGCAAGCTCGGCGTGCTGGGCGACCTGACTCTGGTTGAACAATATTTGCTTCTTTGGATCGATGCCGCAGGCAACGTAGGCCGCCGTCACCTCGCGGATGCTGCGCTTGAGTTCGGCGGGATCCTGCCACACCGTGATGGCGTGAAGATCGACCACGCAATAGATGCAGGAATAGCGCTGCTGCAGCGCCACGAAGTTCACGAAGGCGCCGAGGTAGTTGCCGATATGCAGATTGCCGGTCGGCTGAACCCCGGAAAACACCAGCTCCTTGAACGCCATCGCGCGGCTCCCTCGCTTCTGCGCGGTCAATGGCACGCATCGGCGGCAGCAGGCAAGAGGCGAGAAAGTTTAAACGACAGCTACAAGCGCTCGCGGAACCTCCCGACAAGGATGCGCATCGAGGTCACGCCGAATACCTGCAGAGCGAGAAGATAAACCGCAAGTCCCACGATCACCAGCATGGCAAGCGTCGCGATGCGGGCGAGCGAGGAGCCCGAAATGTCGAACAGCAAAACCATCGTGGCATCTCCGGCCGCGATCACGGCGCCCATGATGAAGGTCGCCAGCACAATGGACGGGACGCGTCGCCACGCAGCGATCTCGATCCTCAGCCAGTCGCGCCGCCACAAGATGAGGGCGAGCAAGGTCGCGCCGACCCAGCCGGACAGCGCGATCGCGGCCGCGACCCCCACATGTCCGTAATGAGGAAATAGCAGGATGGCGCCCGCAACGGCGGCCGCGAGACCGCACAGCGCCGTGTACATCGGCGTGCGCGTATCCTCATGGGCAAACGACACGGCCCCCAGCACCTTCTCCAGCGAATGGCCCGGGAGGCCCGCCGATATCGCGGCCAGGGCTGCCGCCACCATGGCGGTGTCACGTGGCCCGAACGCGCCGCGCTGGAACAAGCCGCCTGCAATCGCCTCCGACAGCACCGCGAAAGCGACCGCGGAGGGCAGCGACAGGGCGAGCGCGATTTCGAACGCCCGCGACTGCGCGCCGGCGGCATGATCGCCGTCGCTGCTGCGCAGGCTCGCGGCGATCGCCGGGACCAGCACCGAGGCGATCGCGATCGAGATGACGCCGAGCGGAAGTTCATAGAGCCGGTTGGCATAATAGAGCCACGACACCGCTGCCTGAGAGGACGACGCCACCATGGCGCCGGCCATCAGCTTGAGCTGTGGCACGCCTCCCGCGACCACACCCGGTATCACCTGCCGGAAGAACCGGCGCGCCGCCGGCGTGAGCCGCAGCGTCAGCCGCCGTGGCCTCGTGTCGATACGCAGCCAGGCGGCGCCGACGCAGCCAAGTTGTGCACAGCCGGCGACCGCCATTGAGCCGGACAGCACCGCGGCGGTGCCCGCAGTCGCCCGCGCCCCAGACAGAATGAGCGTCACCACGACGGCAACGAGCACGAGGTTGAATACCACGAGGCCGAATGCCGCCGCCGCGACCCGGCCTTCTGCGTTAAGGGCGGACGCCGCGACCGCCACCATGCCGGACACTGCGACATAAGGCACCGACAGGCGGACAAACTCGACCGCGAAAGAGAATCGCTCCCCCTCGCCGCGAAAACCCGGCGTCAGCATGTGCACGATCGCAGGCGCAAACACGACGCACAACAGCGCCAGTCCGAACAACGACGCTGCCATCACGCCGAGCACCTGCTCAGAGAACCGCCGGGCCTCGACGGCGCCGTTCTCGTCGCGAATGCGCATCGACATCGGCACGAAGGCGGAATTGAGCGCACCCTCCGCAAGTAGCCGGCGGAACAGGTTTGGAATTTGTAGCGCCGCGAAATAGGCGTCCGATAGCGCTCCGGCCCCGAGCATCGCCGCTACGCCGGCGTCGCGCAGGAACCCGAGCAGGCGCGACGTCAGGGTCCCGGCGCCAACGGTGGTGACGTCGCGCGTGATCGACATTCTGTGGCCTCCGGGTCGATATTACCTGGACCGCGCGATGCGCGTCAGCAAAGTCCGACGGAAGGCCGGGGGAATTTTCCACCGGCGGCGTTGCAACCTACCGGTTGCTCGCTATAGTGCGCGGCCTTTTGCAACCGCGAACCTTGACCCACAGCCGCGAGCCCCTCATGACCGCCGTCCGCTACGACGTCCTCGGCCTCGGCAACGCCATCGTCGACGTGATTGCCCGCGCCGATGACGACTTTCTCGCCGCCCATGGCATGCGCAAAGGGTCGATGTCCCTGATCGATGAGGCGCACGCAGCGAAGATCTATGACGCCATGGGCCCCGCGGTGGAAATCTCGGGCGGATCGGCCGCCAATACCATCGTGGGCGTGGCGGGGTTCGGCGCCCACGCGGCATTCATCGGCCGCATCAAAAGCGATCCGCTCGGTACCGTATTCGCCCACGACATCCGCGCCGCCGGCGTCGCCTTCGATACCGCGCCATCGGCCGCCGGACCCTCGACCGGGCGTTGCTACGTGCTGGTGACGCCGGACGGCGAGCGCACCATGAACACCTTTTTGGGCGCCGCCCAGGACTTGCACCCGCGTGACATCGATCCCGAGATAGTGGCTGGCGCCGCGATCACGTATCTCGAAGGTTACCTGTGGGATCCGGCCCATGCCAAGGAGGCGTTCACCAAGGCCGCAGCCATCGCGCACGAGGCCAAGCGGCTGGTCGCGCTGACGCTGTCGGATGCGTTCTGCGTCGACCGGTGGCGCGACGAATTCCTGCATCTCATCCGTTCCGGCACCGTGGACCTGCTATTTGCCAACGAGGCCGAGTTGCACAGTCTCTACCAAACCGCCGATTTCGATACTGCGATCGCAGCCTTGCGGCACGACGCGCGACACGCCGTGGTGACGCGCAGCGCTGCGGGCTGCGTGGTGGTCGACCGGACGAACACGATCGCGGCGCCGGCATTTCCGGTCGAACGGGTGGTCGACACCACCGGTGCCGGCGATCTGTTCGCGGCCGGTTTCCTGTTCGGACTGGCACGCGGACTGAGCAACGAAAAGGCTGCGGCGCTCGGGGCACTCGCGGCCGCCGAGGTCATCTCGCATCTCGGTGCGCGGCCCGAGACCTCGCTGCGCGCGCTGGCGCAGGAAAAAGGCCTCCTCAGCTGACGCCTTCGGACATTCCGTCATACGCGAACACCTGCGTCGCGGCACGAACCGGTAACTAATTGGTAAGCAACAGTGCTTACCAATTGGTGAACGCCGGAGCGTGATCCGACCTCGTCAATTCAAGCTCCAGTTGCGTTGGTTTTGACGCATTTTCTGCGGCGAGCCGGCACCAGCTTTGCCGAAAAATGCCAGCAGTGGGAGCAGGCCATGAGCGATGCCACCAAAAACGATCCAGGCGGACCTTCGAATCGCCCGAACGGCGAGTTCATCGGTCCGCCCCAGGACAGCCTCGCCCACGTGGAGTCGCCGGGGCTCGCGCCGGATGCACCGGGTGAAGCCGTGAAGGCCGCAGCGGAGCCTTCGGCGGAACGGCATGGCCCCGAACACATCGGGGCGCCGCACGTGAACGACAAAATCCCTAGCCCGGGGACCGCGACCGCGATGGGCACCGCCCTGGTGCTCGCGCACCCCCGCCTTAAGGCCGATGCTCCCGAGCCCGACGCCAAGCCGGCCGAAGCCATACCGAGGTCGACTTTTTTCCGGTTTCGCACGCTCGCCGCCATGGTGGCGATCGCCGCGGTTCTCGGCGGCCTCGCCGGATCGCTCGCCACCGCCGGCATCGGCTACCTCACGACAAACAAATCCAAACCGGCCGCGCCCGTCAATTACACCGCGCTCACCGACGCGCTCGGCCGCGTCAACCGCGAACTCGCGGTGCTCAAGACCGGGATCGACAGCGCCGCCAAGTCCACGAATCAGCAAGTCGCCAAGATCAACGACCGCATGGACCGCGCCGAAAAGGCCCAGGCCGAGGCCGGCACCAAGCTCGCCAAAGCAACCGACGTGCTCGACCGCGTCGAGCGAAAGCTCGCGGCCTCCTCGACAGATATCACCGGCACGGTCGCAGAGACGCACGTCGCTTCAGCGACGCCGCCGACCGTCGACGCCAAGCGGCCATCGCCGGCCCTGATCGTCGACGGTTGGGTGCTGCGCGATGTTTATAATGGCGCCGCCATGATCCAGGGTGGCAGCCACGGCGGCGTCATCGCGGTCCTGCCCGGCGACACGCTGCCAGGGCTCGGCCGCATTGAGGCGGTCAAGCGACTGGACGGGCGCTGGGTGGTGGTGACGAGCCGCGGCCTGATCGTATCCCGCTGAAGCTGAGCGCTTTGGCCTTGCGCGAAACCGCCTCCGCTTCGCCGCCCGGTGCCTGATGCGCAATCACCGGTGCCACCAATTACGCAACCAATAAAGGCAGGACGGCCGGCCGAAACTTGGGTTAAGCTTGTGGAACGCAATCTTCATGGAGCGTTCCATGCTTGCTGTCGTGCCGCAATTGTCGATCCTTGCCTGCGGACTGATTAGCCTCGCCTGCCTTGCGGCTTCGGCGCAGAACGCGGCGCCCCCAGAGGCCCCGGGGGCGAAACCCGAAATGAACGAAACCTGCCCTGGCCTCGTCGCGTCGGATCGCACCCAGGCGGTCCCGGTCGCTTACCGGCCTGCCGCGCTCGCCACCAATGAAGCCCGGATCACCTACATAGGCCACTCGACTTTCCTGATCGAGAGCCCCAAGCTGGTGCGCATCGCCACTGATTACAATGATTACGTCCGGCCGCCGATCCTGCCCGATATCGTCACCATGAACCACGCGCACTCGACGCATTATACCGACCGGCCCGACGCCGACATCAAGTTCGTTCTGCGCGGTTGGCGGGACGACGGCAAGCCGGCGAACCACGACATCACCTATGCGGATGTGCATGCGCGCAGCGTCTCCACCAATATCCGCGACTGGAGCGGCGGCACCGAGCGCAACGGCAACTCGATCTTCATTTTCGAAGTCGGCAGCCTGTGCATCGCGCATCTGGGCCACCTCCACCACACCCTGACCCAGCAGCAGCTCAATGACATCGGGCATATCGATGTGCTGCTGGTGCCGGTGGACGGCAGCGTCACCCTGGACCTGGAAGGCATGGTGGAAGTCGTGCAGGCCATGAAGGCCCCCCTGATGGTGCCGATGCACTATTTCAGCACCTTCACGTTGCGCCGGTTCCTGGAACGGGTCGGTCAGCACTACGATGTCGAATTCGCCGAAACGCCCTCCTTCGTGGTGTCGAAAGCAACGCTACCCACCAAGGGCAAATTCCTGGTATTGCCAGGACACTAATGCCGCACGGCGCACCGCGACCGACCGAACACAATAGAAATTGAAATCGCAACTAAGGATCATCTCATGCTGCCGATGCCGATCGTTGATCTGCTCGCCCGCGGCCGCGAACTCGCCAAGCGCGGCGAGCGGGTAAGCGTGCTGTGGCAGGAACCCGAATCACTCGCCTTTGTGGCACGGGGCCGCGAGTACCGGTCGGAGTTCCACATCAATCCGAGCGACGAGGTCATGCTGATGATCAAGGGGGACATGCGGCTGCACTACCGCACCCCCGAGGGCAAGGAAGAGATCGCCGAAGTGGCGGAGGGCTCCACCATCTACACGCCTGCCGGCACTCCGCATTCGCCGCGCTTCCCGCCCGATGCTTACTTGCTTGTGATCGAGCGCCAGCGCCGCGCCGGCGAGATCGACCGATTCCGCTGGTTCTGCCCTCAATGCGACGCGTTGTTGCATGAGGAGAAGGCGGAGGTTCACGACTACCGCGCCGATCCAGTGTCGAAGGCCTATGCGCGCCTGTTCGACAACGAGGAATTCCGCACCTGCAAGTCCTGCAGCCACGTCATGCCGAAGCCGTAGGGGCCACCCGGCCCTTGTTAGCCGGCCCGGTCAGTCTGCCATCCGGATACCGGCCCGCCTGACCACTTCGGACCGTTTGGGGACGTTGGTGCGAGCCAGTTCGGCGACCGCCGCCGGATCTGCGTTAACTTTGCGCATGATCCTGTCCGAACAACCTACCGACTTTCGGACGATCGCGTGATCGCTGGCGGGGCGAAAAACTCGCGGGCGCATCGGCATTGGACGCCCCGTTAGCAATTCTGAAAGTCGTTAGGGTTATCAACGTCTATCCAGTTTCGTGTTGTGTATCGGGGTTTATGTACATGAGTAAGCCGGGCAGCAGTGCCTCTCTCCCCAAACAAGATCCTGTCGCATTCACGTTCTTGATCGCTGTCGGTCTCGCAGTTGCGGTGACGTCCGGCGCCGCGCTCAGCGGCATCGCAAGCGGCGCCGTGCAGAACATGATGCGCACCGCGGGCTTCGGGCAGAGCGAGGTGATCAAGTCCGAGCAGCAGCTCCAGGCATTGGAGCTCGCCAAAATCGGAGGTTCGCTCGGCCAAGTGCGTAGCGAGATCGCGCGGCTGACGGCTCGGGCGGATGCTGCGGCCGATGCGCTGCAGCACCAAGCCGCGAAGCCGGGTCCGACGACCAACCGTCCGACCGATATTGATCTCGCGACGCTGCGCACGACCATCGACGAACATGAGCAGCGCAATAGCGCTGCCCTCACCGCCGTCAACAAGCGGATCGACTGGCTGGAGACGCTCGTCTACAGCCAGGACGCGACCAGCTCGGTGCAGCCGACCGTCCCGGCGACACGGCGGCGCGGCGCCAAAGCGAAGTCGGCCTGGACCGTGTTGCACGCGGAGGAAGGCCTCGCCGTCATCGGCGGCACCGGCGGCACCATCGACGTGACGCCCGGCTATGTGATGCCCGAGCTTGGCCGGGTCGCGGCCATCCGCCAACGCGGCGGTCATTGGGAAGTTGTCACCGAGAAGGGTACGCTCACGCAGCGCTGAGACGCAGTCATGCACGGCGAGGCAAGATTTCAGCCGACAGGACGGGCGGCGAACCGTCACAAACGGCAAGCTGTCCGAAGTTTCGATTGCGCCAGGTGGACCGTATAGGCATCGATTTTCGCCCTACTCGGCGGCGCGGCGGCGTAACGGCTCTGCGACCGCAGGCTTGAACGATGCACTGGCAGCCGTGGCGCCGTCGCCGACCGCTCCATTCACCGCAGTCGCCATTGGCTGCGAGGCCGGGTGCGCAAAGATGACGACGAGAGCGACAACACCGAACGCCACAATGAACATCGCAAGATTCAGGATCGAAGATTCACTGATCGGACGCATATAATTTATTCCATATTATCTATAGACTAATGTTATAGCGATGCATGGACCGCTTGGGAAAGAGGCAAAGTCCCGGGTCATGAATTTCGCACCCATCATGCTTTGAACCGTGTCGATAGCAGAACGTTTCTTCTTTCCTTGATCTTCTCATCAGACGATTTTCTTGTTGAACGAACTGATGCGCGAGTTGATCCTGCCGTTGTTCCACTGCTATCCGGTGCGTCGCCCATGGACTCGCAGGTCTTGGATAATTGCCACGCGTATAAAATGTGGAACCAACGGCCGTCCGGAACCCCACCGAAGTCCACAAACGCCGATGCTGCCACGATCTCGGCAAACAAGACGGGCTGTTCCCGTTCGCGCTCAAGGCCGCAACCGCGCTTCTCCCTCTCCGTTGCAAACCGGCCGATATGGGAGGCCGGCGGCGCTGGATGCAGCAAGGTTCCCAGAAGTTGCGCGATCCTGCCCATATACCTCGTCCATTGGCGAGCGCCAATAGTATATCGAATAACTTTATTATTGCAACATTCAGGCTGCTCCCGGCGGCGTGCGGGCAGCGCACAGCCCCGCTATGGCGGAGTAGCGCTTGTTGGGGCCAAGCGATCCGGCCATTGACGGACTGTCGTTCCGGGTTGCGAAACGAGGCGCCGATGTCTCGGGCGCCTTATAGGCGATCGGTCAGATGTGATACATCAGCGCTGACTTGCGACCACCATCGAGCGCGAGCATATCGGTAATGGTCAGGCGATCCAAAATGTCCGCCATGGCATCGCGCACTTTCACCATGGTCAGGCGCACCGTGCACACCTTCACCTCGTCACAATCCTGGCAGGGTTGATAGGCGGTGCGGCTTGCGCAGGCGATGGGTGCCAGCGGTCCGTCAAGCGTGCGGATAACATAGCCGACTTTGATTTCACTCGGCGCCCGGGCGAGCATATAGCCCCCTCCCGGGCCTTTTTTGCTGTGTACGACCCCGGCGTTGCGCAAATCCCCCAGGATCGCATCGAGAAACTTCTTTGGAATGTTGTTGGCCTCGGCGATGTCGACCGATTGCGCGGTCTCGCCCTTCGGCAGCGAGGAAAGGTAAACCATGGCCTTGAGCCCGTATTTTCCTTTGGCGGTGAGCATCTGTTCCTGTCGGAGTTGGCTGAGGTGGGAACCGGGAGCATGAAATCAGATTGTCTACAAATAGCATAGAATATAGAAGTTTTCCAGCGCCTATCTCTGATTTTGAGGAGCAGATAGCCCATTGGCGGCAACTTCAGCCAACTCGCGACGACGCAGCGGGCCCCCGGTCAGACGCCGTCTCGAACGCCGGGTCAGAAAGCCGGGTCGCGAGGGCGCGCGGGGCTTGAATGGCTCGGCACCACTCCGATCTGGTCGAGCGCCGCGTTCACAACGGCCGACCGTTGGGTCTTGCCGTTTGCATTTTTTGGCATCGCATCCAGCACCAGGACGTAATGTGGAAACTTGAATGCCGCGATGCGGCCTCTGAGTGCATTCGCGAGGCCTTTTTGGTCGAGCAGATCGGGTGGGGTTCCGGCCCGTGGAATGACGGCAGCGCCAATCCGGTTGCCGATCTCGGTGTCCGGGATTGCAAACACGCAAGCCTCCTCGAACGTGCCGACAGCGAGCAGCGCGTCCTCCAACTCACGCGGAACAATCAAGACGCCTTTGCTCTTGAAGCAATCGTCGGCGCGGCCAAGAATTGAAACGTAACCATCCGGGTCGACGATCGCGAGGTCACTGGTCAGGTACCAGCCGTCGCGGAAAGTCTGTCGTGTCTGCGCCTCGTCGCCGAGATAGCCCAGGAAAAAACCCGGATAATCGGCCGCGAAGGCAAGGCGGCCGGATGTCCCGGCGGGCTGCGGCACAAGCGCGTCGTCGAGAATGGCGGGGCGGATACCCCATGCCACCCCGACGGTGCCTTCGCGCTGCGGCACGAGCGGACCGTGTCCGAGTACCATTTGGGCTTCGGAGATGCCGAAGTGCTCCCACAGCGGGCAGCGAAAGCGGGCTTCCCATTCGGCACGAACGGCTGTCTCGAGCGGTTCGCCGGTCGCGTTGACGCCACGCAGCGAACCGAGGTCGTATTCGGACTCGATACGGGGCTGCCCCAGGATGCGGCGATAAAGCGTTGCCACGCTGTAGAGCAACGTCACGCGATCGCGGGCGATGGTCTCCAGGATGCGCTTTGGTGTGGTGCGTTCCTCCAGGATCGAAGCCGGAATGCCGTTTCGCAGCGGAAACAGTACATTGTGCCCAAGCGCGCTGATGAAACTCCACTCGCCGGTCGCCAGGGCGACATCGCCGGCTTGCGGCGGAATGCGCGCCCGGTTGCTGTCGCCGAGGGCCTCCAGCCATCGATGCGCGTGCACGATGCCCTTGGGACGCCCGGTCGTCCCCGAGGTGAACACGATGAAGGCTGGGTCGTCCGCCTTTGCGTGGTGCGCCGCCGATGCGTCGGCTCTTAAGTCGCCGACCGCGGCCCCACCGAGCGTCAGGCCCTCGCCCGTAACAACCGCACGCCACGCATGGGACGCCAATCCCTCAGTGGCAGGATCCTCGATTGCCGAAGCGAACAACAGGCCACTTGGGCGAACCAAGCTGACGATGTGTTCGAGCTCGCTGCGCCCGAATTGCGAATTCTGCAGCACCGGCACCGCGCCGACCCAGACCAGCGCCAGAAAGCTAGCCGCGAACTCGACCGAATTGGTCATCCGCACGAGAACTTTGCTGCCCGGTTGCAGATCGACGGCCAACAGCCCGCGCGCAATCGCCTGCACCTGTCGCTGAAACTCGGCATTGGTGACCGGGCCGGCCGCGGCCAAAAAGGCTGGCCGTGAAGCGACCGCGTGCTCGCGGCCAGGACGCAGCGCAATGTCAGCGAGGTTCATGCTGGTCCTTACCGTCGCGATAGTGCGGGCCGCGATAGGAGGCGGGACGCTTGCCGAGGAATGCCGCGATCCCCTCGCGGCAGTCCGCGGTGCGGGTGATCTCCATCACCGCCTCCAACTCGGCGCGCGCACCGTCTTCGCTCTTGTTATGATCCCAGTAGAGACGCACAAGAGCCTTAGCCTGCCGCACCGACAGATAGGGAGCGGAGGCGATGCGGCTTGCAATCTTGAATACCTCATCGAGCAGCGTGTCGTGCGGATAGACACGCTCCACAAGCCCGATGCGCGCGGCCTCTTGGGCGTCGATGATTTCCCCGGTCAGGATCATCTCCATCGCGCGACCCACGCCGACGAGCTTCGGCAGGTTGCGCGCACCGCCGGATTCCGGAACGAAACCGGCAGGCACCGCGACCTCGCCGAGACGCGCGCGATCTGACGCGTAACGGATGTCGCAGGCGGTCGCAAGTTCAAGTCCGATCCCGACCGCGGGCCCGTTGATCGCCGCAATCGTGATCGGCGCCAGTTCCTCCAGCTTACGGATGGCGCGTTGAATGACGACGTGGCGCAGATCGTTGAAGAAATAGTTTGCGAGCAATCGATAGGCGCCAAAATCCCCGAAGTCATGTTCGGAGTCGAGGGCGCCGAGCGGACCCGCCTCGGAACGCAGGTCGCCTCCGGCACTAAATCCGCGCCCCTCTCCGGTGATGATGACGACGCGGATATTGTCGTCGCGGCGGATTTGGTCAAGCAGAATGTCGAGCTCCACACGCATCTGGACATCGATGGCATTGAGCGCCTCGGGCCGCCGCAGCGTGATCAACCCGATCGTGCTCTCTTCCGGCCTCTGCGCGTTGGGGTGAACGGTCCAGCTCAAGGTGTCATATTTGAACATGCTGTCCTCATATTTCGGGCTCGTCAGAGGCGACCGACCGCCATCGCGCAGCCTTCACATGCGCGCGGATGGATACCGTCACCTCGGCTTAGCTTAGATGTTGAAGGCGCCGCACGATATCCCGGCGCCAGCCCCTGGGCGGAACTCCATCGTCGGCAAGCCGACCTCATTGAATCAACTCGCTCGCCTGCGCGAGCAGATTCGGCGGAATCGTCAAGCCCAGCGCTTTCGCGATCGCGAGGTTGATTGTCAGCTCGAGCTTCGTCGACCGCATCACCGGCATGTCCGCCGGCTTGGCGCCGTTGAGAATCTCCCCGACGTAGAGGCCGCCTTGGCGCCAAGCGTCCTTTTGGCTGGCACCGTAGCTCATCAGTCCGGCCGCGACGACGTCGGCGCGGCGCTGGAACATCGTTGGGATCTCGTGGCGCAGGGTCAGCGCAATAATGTCCTCGGCGTCGCTGGCAAAGACCGGCGAGGGAGCCACCACCAACGCGGCCGCCCGGCCTTCCACAAACTTTGCGAAGGCGGCTTCGTAGTCGCGGTCGCTGCCGATCTCAACAACGATGACCTGCCAATCCGCAGCGCGCGCCGCTGCAAGTATCTCGCTCTTTAAATGCCCGATGGCGCGCAATGCCGGAGAGTCGGACGGGTAGGTTCGCCCATCTTCGGCGAGATAACCGACGGTCGTCGCACCAGGGACCAATTCGCGGAGGAGATCGAGCGTCTTGCTCATAAGGCCTGTGGTCGTGAAGGTCGCGCCCGTCACGTTGCCGCCGGGACGGCTCAGGTCGGCGGCGAGGCCGAGCCCGACCGGATCGGAACCGGACACCAGGACCACGGGAATCGTGGAGGTGGCGGCCTTCGCGGCAAGCGCCGCGGCGGCCCCGCCGGCGACGATCAAAGCGATCGGAGTTCGGACGAGATCGGCTGCGAGCATCGCCGAACGATCGAGCCGGCCGTTTGCAAAGCGGTATTCGATCGCCACATTCTGGGCCTCCACGAAGCCGGATTCCTTCAAGCCTTGAGCGAACGCGGCTGCATTGGATGCGTAGCTCTCCACTGAGGCAGCGTGCAGGAACCCGATGACCGGCAATTCCTCGGCTTGCGTGGTGGCGGCGCGCGGCACAGTCATGACCGCGCTGCCGAGCAAGGAAATGAAGTGCCTTCTCGCAATTCTCATGCGCTCATTCCGTCGGCCGGCGTCTGGATAAAAGCATGCTATTCGAATTTCACAGTTAAAGAAGGGTTAGGCCTGAGCTTGGCCGGAGTCGCCAATTGAGCCACGGAACTCACAATTGCGCCGGCCGGCCGGTCGCCGCTGCTCCAGCGAACCGCCTCGCCACCCGTTAAGCGCATCCGCGAGCCGCCATCGAAAGCTTAACAAAGCCGTGCTAAGAGCGCCGCCGGAACAGACCATGACAAGCACGCCCGCCGCCGACATCTACTCTCAGGCCGACCACCTGGTCGCGTCTTATGCGGGCGCCGGGTACACGCGGGTGTCGCCCGCGATCCTGCAGCCGGCTGAGCCATTCCTCGATTTGTCGGGCGAGGACATGCGGCGCCACATGTATCTCGTCACCGACGCGGCCGGGCACGAATTCTGCCTGCGCCCGGACCTCACCATCCCGGTGGCGCGCGACTACCTGGCGTCCGCCGCCGCCACGCGACCGGCAGGCTTTTGCTATCTGGGCCCTGTATTCCGCGATCGCGGCGGAGCGTCGGGCGAATTTCTGCAAGCCGGCATCGAGTCCTTCGGCCGTGCCGACACCGCCGCCGCCGACGCCGAAGCGCTCGCGCTCGGCCTTGAGGCAACTGCCCATTACGGTCTGTCGGAGCCCGACATCGTCGTCGGCGACGTGGCGCTGTTCGCCGCCCTGATCGAGGCACTCGATCTCGCCCCGGCCTGGAAGCGCCGGCTGCGCAAGGATTTCAATCGCCGGGCAACCCTTGCCCATGACCTCGAAGGCGCGACCCTCGCGGCCCGCGCCGGGCGCGGCGAATACGAGGGGGTGCTCGCCGCCCTCGCCAATGCCAATCCGAAGGCTGCCCATGCGCTGGTCACCGACCTCCTGTCGATCGCCGGCATCAGCGCGGTCGGTGGCCGCACCATCGGGGAGATCGCCGACCGCTTTGTCGAGCAGGCCGAACTTGGCGCCTCGAACGCGTTGCCGAAACAGGCGCGCGTTCTGATCGGGCGCTTCCTCGCCATCGTGGGCACGCCCGACGATGCCGCGGCGGCGCTGCGCGCCCTGGCGTCAGATGCGCAGATCGCGCTCGGCCCGACCCTCGACCTGCTCGAAAGCCGTACCGGGTTTCTTGCTGCCCGCGGAGTCGATGTCGGCCGCATCCGGTTCGCGACTGCGTTCGGCCGCGGCGTCGATTACTATACGGGCTTCGTGTTCGAACTCCACGATCCGCGCCGCCGCGTCGACGGACAATTGGTGGCCGGCGGCCGCTATGACGCGCTGTTGACCCGGCTCGGCAGCGCGCAGCCGGTCCCCGCCGTGGGACTTGCGGTGTGGATCGAACGGCTGGCGGCGCTCGGCCTGACCGGGGTGACGTCATGAGCGCCCTTGTCCTCGCGGTGCCGGCCAAGGGTCGGCTACAGGAGAACGCGGAGGCGTTCTTCGCACGCGCCGGTTTGAACCTCGTCAAGCCGCGCGGTGCGCGCGATTATCGCGGCACCATCGCGCGCCTCGATGGCATCGAGGTGGCATTCGTCTCGGCCGCCGAGATTGCCGACGCACTCGCGGCCGGTGCCGTGCATTTCGGCATTACCGGCGAGGACCTGGTGCGGGAAATGATCCCCGTTGCCGACGACAAGGTCGTGCTGCTCGACGGGCTCGGCTTCGGCTTCGCGAACGTCGTGGTGGCGGTGCCGGAAGCTTGGATCGACGTGCGCACCATGGCGGACCTCGACGATGTGGCGACCGCGTTCCGCCTCAAGCACGACCGGCGCCTGCGCGTCGCGACCAAGTACATCAACCTCACCCGCGGCTTTTTCGCCGGCCACGGCATTGTCGACTACCGCATCGTCGAAAGCACCGGGGCGACCGAAGGCGCGCCTGCGGCTGGCGCCGCCGAGCTGATCGTCGATATCACCACCACCGGCTCGACGCTTGCGGCGAACGGCCTCAAGGTGATCGACGACGGCGTCATGCTGCGGTCGCAAGCGAACTTGGTGGCGGCACGCGCGGCGCCGTGGGGCAAGGATGAACTCGCGACTGCGCGCTTGATCCTCGATCGCATCGCGGCGCAGAACCGCGCGCGGCTCTTCAAGGAGGTTCGGACGCGGTTCGCCGGCTGCAACGACGATCTGCTCGCGATCGCCAGGGACAAATTCGGCGTCACCACGCCGTTCGGCGGGCCGACCTCTTCCGGCATGCTGACACTGCACTGTCCGCCCGACGCGATCCACGCCCTCGCGAGCTTCCTGCGCGACCACGGCGCCGATAGCGTCATCGTGGCCGCGATCGATTACGTGTTCACCCGCGACAACCCGCTGTTTGCGAAGCTCGCGGCGGCGCTGTCCTGACCAACACCGGCGAATTTGTCATGACTAAAGACATCCGCATCGGCGACATTACGGTGCAGCGCATCATCGAGCAGGAGGTCCCGTTCCTGTCCGCGCTGGATATTATTCCGGCGCTGACGCCGGAACTGCTGGCCGAAAACCGCCACTGGATGGAGCCGACCGCGCTCGATCCCAGCGGCGTCTTGATCCTGTGCTTTCAGTCTTATGTCCTGCGTACGCCTCATCACATCATCCTGGTCGACAGCTGCATCGGCAATCACAAGCCGCGACCCAACCGGCCCCGATGGGACATGAAGAATGACGACGTCTACATGACCGGGCTCGCGGCCGCCGGGGTGCGAGTCGAGGACATCGATTTCGTCATGTGCACCCATCTGCACACCGACCACGTTGGCTGGAACACCCGCCTCGAAAACGGCCGCTGGGTCCCGACCTTTCCGAACGCCCGCTATATCTTCGCGGCGGCGGAATTTGCCCACTGGACCGCCGTCAACGCCAAGGCACCGGTTCCACCGTTCAACGACAGCGTACTGCCGATCGTCGAGGCCAACCGCGCCGACATGGTGAACGGCGACCACCAGATCGATGACCTTGTGCATCTCCTGCCGACGCCCGGACACACCCCCGGCCATGTGGCGGTCTGCTTCGGGCGTAACGGCGCCGACGGCGTCGTCAGCGGGGACCTCATGCATTCGCCCCTGCAGGCGCGCTATCCGGAGCTGTCGATCATATTCGACGTCGATCAGGCCCAAGCCGCCGTGACCCGGCGCCAGTTCCTGGAGCGCTATTGCGACACCGGCGCCCTGTGTTGCCCGGCGCATTTCCCCTCTCCGTCGTGGGGCCGGATAAAGCGCTGGGGCGACGGGTTTCGGTGCGAACCGGTCGGGTCGTAGGCCGGCGAGATGCTCACGACGCCGGGATCGCGGCGGTTCGCCCCGAATACCGAATCGGTTGCTTGACATCGCGACGAGCCGGCACCGCTCAGAACCCTCAGCCGCGCTGGCGGAATGTCTGAGGGTTATCTCGCGTCCTCGGCCGTCTTGCGCCGCGGCCGGAACACCACGAAATGCGTCATGCTGAAGTTAACCACGAAGCCCGCCAGGATGGCGCAGCCTTTTGCGGCCAGCACCGGCATGAAATGTGCCGCCACCACCAGCGTGGTGGTGTTGGCGACGGCGCCGAGAATTCCGGATACCACAAAGGTTCCGTAATCCTTCCATCGCAACCGCCGCCCGGATTCGGCCGCGAAGGTGATAAACGAATTCATCACATACGAACATGACACCGCCACCAGCCAGGACATGATGTTGGACGTCACCAGCACCAGCGTTTCGAGGCTCGCGCAACCGCACCATGCTCCAAATGCGTCGAGCCGCCGCAGCGCCTCCGGCGCGCCGGTCAGATACGAATAGGCCAGCAGGAACACGCCGGTGTCGATCAGAGCGTTGACCACACCGATGCACGCGAAGCTGACTGCCTTGCGCAACATGTCGAAGTGCGGTTCAACCAACGCGGTGGCGCGGGGGAAGAGGGCTCGGAAGCGTTCGACCGGAATCATGGGCCTCGCTTAGCACGTCCGGTCCGGCCCGCCGAGCCTGACTTGCGGACTCGCCTGCGGCGCCACGACAGCGACCGGCGAAATGGGCTATGATGACTGGTAATCGACATTCGATGTGGCGGCGATGACGTCTGACCAACGGGAAATCAATGGACCGGCAGCGCGGCGCGGCGGCGCGGGCGGTGCCGTTGCCGGCCTGTCGATCGTGGTCCCGGTCTACAACGAGGCCGCGGGGCTCGGCGCGCTGCATCAACGTATCTGCGCGGTCGCCGCGCGTCTGCGCGATCGGCGCGGGCTCGCTTGCGAGCTCGTCTATGTGGACGACGGCAGCCGCGATGCTTCCCTCGACGTAGCCCGGTCGCTGCCGGCCGATACGGTCGACGTTCAGGTGGTATCGCTGTCGCGCAATTTCGGCAAAGAGGCGGCCCTGATGGCGGGCCTCGATCATGCCCGCCGCGGCGCCGTGCTGTTTATGGATGCCGACGGCCAGCATCCGCCGCAACTCATCGAAACCCTCGTGGCGCATTGGCTCGACGACGGTTACGACGTCGTCTACACCGCCAAGGCGCATCGCGAAAACGAGCCGATGCTGCTGCGGGTCGCCGTGAAGAGTTTCTATTCGCTGATCAATTGGGGTGCGCGGCAAAAAATTCCGGAGGATGCGGGTGATTTCCGCCTGCTGTCGCCGCGCGCCGCGGCGGCCCTGCGGCAGTTGCCGGAGCGCAACCGCTTCTTCAAAGGCCTCGCCAGCTGGATCGGCTTCCGGCAGTTCCGGGTCGATTACAACCCGGCCGAACGAACTCATGGCCGCACCAGCTGGAGCCTGCGCTCCCTGATCGGTCTTTCGGTCGAGGGGCTGACGTCGTTCTCGGTCGCGCCCCTGCGGGTCGCCAGCCTGCTTGGCATCCTGCTCGCCACGGGCGCGCTCGTGTTCAGCGTCTGGATCCTGATCGAGAGTTTCGTTTACGAGCGCACGGTGCCGGGCTATCCGTCACTGATCATCGGCATCATGGTCATCGGTGGCGTCCAGCTCCTGATGATCGGCGTGATGGGCGAATATATCGGCAAGGTGTTGTCCGAGTTGAAACGCCGGCCGGTCTATTTCGTCGCCGAACACAGCCTCAAGCGTGCCGAGGACGAGGCCGGCGAGAATGCCGGGGCAGAGGACGCGGCGCGCAACGCCGCCGAATGACTGCGTGAGCCAAGCCGCACCGATCGCGCTGTCGCCGTCGCCGCCGGGACGGCAGCCTGAGCGGCGACCCGAGCGGCCCGTGCGCCGGTTCTGGCTGTGCGCTGACGACTACGGCATCTCGCCGGCGGTCAATCGCGCGATCCGGGATCTGATCGGGCGCGGGCGCATCAACGCGACGTCCGTGATGGTGACGGCGCCGAGCTTTTCGGTAGCAGAGGCGGCGGCGCTTGCGGCGCTCGGCGGCGCCGCGATAGGCCTGCATTTCACCCTGACGGCGCCGTTTCGGCCGTTAACGCCGGCTTATCGCCCGGTCAGCGGCAACGGCGTTTTTCCGTCGCTGCCGAAAAAGCTCACGACTGGATTGCTGGCTCGGCTCGATCCCACCTCGCTCAGGGCGGAAGCCGAGAGCCAGTTCGACGCATTCCGTGCCGCGTTCGGGCGACCACCGGACTTCGTGGACGGCCATCAGCACGTGCACCTGCTGCCCCAGGTCGGCGATGCACTGCTCGGCGTAATGTCGGAGGCGGCACCGGCCGCCTGGGTGCGGCAATGCGGGCGGGCAACACGCCTGTCGCGGCGATGGGACGATCCCAAGGGGCTGCTCCTCGATGTTCTGAGCCGGCGCCTGCGCGCCCGCAGCGCGGCCCGCGGCATCACGACAAATCCTGCCTTCGCCGGCACCTATAATTTCGCCCGCCGCTCAGGGTACGACATCCTGTTCGCATCGTTCCTGGAAGGCCTGCCTGACGGCGGCCTCGTGATGTGTCATCCTGGCTTCGTCGATGCGGAGCTACAACGGCTCGACACGCTTACCGCCATGCGCGAGCATGAGTATTCCTTTTTTGCCGGCGAACGATTTCCCCAACTGCTGGCGGCACATGGTTTCGCTTTGGCGTAATGCGGCGCAGCCGCGACCGAAGGCAAAAGCGTAGCGGAACGGGCGTCGATGCGGCGGACCGCCACAGGCCGATCGGCCACTTCCGGCGGCCCAACGGCTCCCCATATAGGTGCGCGACCGGACGATCCGGCAGAGGAGAGGTACCATGACCCCGCAGGAACAACAGCTCGTCGCAGACCTGTTCGACCGTCTTGCGTCCCTGGAAGGCCAGCGTCGCGATCCGGACGCGGAACGCCTGATCCGCGAGGGTCTCGGCCGCGCGCCCAACGCCGTCTACGCGCTGGTGCAGTCGGTGCTGGTTCAGGACGAGGCGCTCAAGCGCGCCAATGCCCATATCGAGGAATTGGAACACGCTGCCGGCAATGCCGAACCCGCCCAGGGTGGCGGCGGTTTTCTCGACAACATGCGCAACGTGATCATGGGGCAGCCCCGGGGCTCGGTACCGTCGGTTCGGCCAGGCGGACAAGGCACAAGCGGCGTGTGGGGCAGGCGGCCCGAGTCGGGCCCGCCCGCCGGATATCCGCAATCCTATCCGCAGCCTGGCTATCCGCCAGGAGGCGCGATGGGAGGCGCGATGGGAGGCCCGATGGGCGGTGGCATGATGGGCGGCGGAATGATGGGGCCGGGTTCCGGCGGCGGGTCATTCCTCGGGACCGCGGCGGCGGCGGTCGCAGGCGTTGTCGGCGGCTCCCTGTTGCTGAACGGCATCCGCTCCGCATTTGGAGGCCATCAGTCGCTTATGGGCGATTCTGAGCGCAGCAATCTCAGCGGCGGCAGTTCCAGCGGGTCGCCGTGGGATAGCGGCGGCGACCGCGGAGGCGGCAGTCTGGCTCGCGACGCCGGCAATGACGACATCGGCCGGCAACGCGCGACCTCCGACGACTCCGGCCGCAGCGGCCTTTTCGGCGGAAACGACGACAATCAGCCCGCGGACGATGACCAACCCGACGACGATGGCGACATCGCCGGCGACTTCGACGGCGGCGGCGATTTCTGACAGCGCGTAGAGCGCTACTCACGTAACAGGGGCCCCGCGGTCGAGCCGAACTCGGCTCGACCGCGATGTCCACTCACATCACCACAACCTTGGCGCCGACCGGTACGCGTGCGTAGAGGTCGATCACGTCTTCGTTGCGCATGCGGATGCAGCCCGACGAGACCTGGGTGCCGATGGTCCAGGGCTCGTTCGAGCCGTGGATCCGGTAGAGCGACGAACCGAGGTATAGCGCGCGCGCGCCGAGCGGATTTTCGGGTCCCCCGGGCATATAATGGGGCAGGTCGGGGCGGCGCCTTAGCATTTCATCCGGCGGCCTCCATTCCGGCCACTCGCGCTTCATCGAAACCGTTTTGACGCCCGCCCATGTGAAGCCTGGGCGTCCCACCCCGATCCCGTAGCGCAAAGCCTTGCCGCCTGACTCGACCAGATAAAGCAGCCGCTCGGGCGTGTTGATAATCAAGGTCCCGGGCTTTTCCGAACCCTCGTAATCAACCATCTGGCGCTCGTAGCGCGGGTCACCTATGGCGCGCCTCGCATCCGCGTCGGGCTCCATCGGTGCGTAGGTCCGGCGCGGCGCGACGGTGCCGCCGGAGGCCAGGAACTCGAAAAAGCCGCCGCCCAGATTGGGGGCCTGCGCGGCCGCATAGCGGACCGGCATCGACTGGAACTGCGGTGCGGGATTGACCGGGGCCGCAGGCGTGATTCCAAGCGGTTCGGCGAGCGCCGCGACCGGGATGGCGGCGCCGATGAGCAGCGCCATCGCGATGGCGCGGGATGAAACGAGGCGAGATGCGAGAATACGCGACGCAACGATACGTGACATGAGGTCTACTCTCAGTTTTCGCCCGGCCGGAGGGCGCGGACGACGTGACGATCGGTCCCGCGTCGACAATAATGATGCAATCCCCACCGATTGGTAAATAATAATTGTTGGAATAGTAAGTATATACGGATACCAACCGTTCATAGTAACTTGGTTTACGAGCCGTAAATCGAATTACACATGGTTAACTCTGACAATAGATTTATGGTTAAAGGGAATCTAATACCAAAAAAAGCTTGTTCGCACTGCAAACGGATAACGAGGTCTTAAATTTCATGGCTTAGAAGTTTGAGTTCAGCTGGAGGATACGGCGGCCATGGTACACCGAAGGACGTTTCGGATCGATCAAGTGAGAAACATGGTCGCGTCGTCGCTCGTGCCCGATCCGGATGCCGATGCCATCCAGCGACATCACGAACTCATCCTGGAAATACGCGCCCTGCGGGCCGCGATCGAACCTCGCGAGCACGAACTCGACGCGGATCATCGAGACGTATCAGGCGCAGATCGGGGAAATTCAGAAGCTCAAGGGCGAACTCGACATCATCCAGGCCGCAATCGACGACACCAAGCAAGAAATCGCGACGCTGCACGTGACCGGCTTCAAGGGCCGCGAAATGCGGCGTGTCACCGATGAACTCGACGCCATCGTGGGTGGTACCAAGTCTGCCACCGAGCAGATTCTGACCGCCGCCGAGGACATTGACCAATGCGCCAGCAACCTGTGCGCCATGGTCAAGAACGAGCAGGAGCAAAACCTCGCCCGCGATATCACTGAGCGGGTGGTCCAAATTTTCGAGTCGTGCAATTTCCAGGATCTGACCGGGCAGCGCATCACCAAGGTGGTGTCCACCCTCCAATTCATCGAACAGCATATTCTAAAGATGATGGAAATCTGGGGCGGCATCGAAGCCTTGAAGGACTTCACTCCGATCGCCATAGCGGAACGTGAAGGTGATGCCAAACTCCTCAATGGCCCTCGGCTCGATGCCGACGCCGGCCACGCATCGCAGGACGATATCGATGCGTTGTTCAATTGAACGCGGGTCGTGGACGCAGTGACTTGATCCCCGGGGTGCGTGCAAGTGGTCGCGCCGCGAGACCGGATTTCCCTGCGATCACCGTATTTAACACCGAATTTCCAAAAAAGCGGTGCCGATAGGCCTCTTTTGGGCGGCAATGGCGCAGTATCGCGGCGTAATATCAAAAGGTTGCCGGCAATTCGCTGCTCGATCGGATAGCAGCGAATCGTGCGCGCCGAAACAGCGAAAGTCCGCGCGGAGCAAGGAATTATCACGGTATCTCTCCTCATCCTCATCCCCATCCCCATCCCCATCCCCATCCGCATCCGCATCCGCATCCGCATCCGCATCCGCATCCGCATCCGCATCCCGGCGGAGCGACCGCAACCGCTCCATCTCATGTCATCGCAAATGATAATGTAGGCCTATTCCTATCTTGTGTCAAGCCTTTGTCTTTTGCGAATGTCGCCTGTCGCAGCGTTTACAGGATTTCGTGCACCCGCTCGGGAGGCCGGCACAGCCGTGCACCCTTTGGCGACAGCACGACCGGTCGCTCGATCAGGATCGGCTCGTCGTGCATGGCGGCGATCAGTGCGGCGTCGGTGAGCTTGGGGTCGTCGAGACCGAGCGCATCATAGGGAGTACCGCGACGGCGCAGCAGATCGCGCGGCGAAATGCCCATCGCCTTCAGCGCCGCCTTGATGGCCGCGACGCTGGGCGGCACCTTCACGTATTCCACGATGCTTGGTTCGATACCCGCCGCCCGAATGATGCCCAGCACCTTGCGCGACGTCGCGCATTTCGGGTTGTGCCAAATGGTGACGGTCATTGCGCCGGTGGGGCGCCGGCGGCTTCTTGGCACGCGCGGTGCGCGCGGCACCCTCGGGACCGCAGCGGACCAGAACCATGTTGCCGTAGCGGCCGGCAATTTCCGGGTCGACCCATTTGAGGATCAGGATGCGCCCGTCGAAACTGACCAGTTCGCGGTCGTCCGCGCCGGCCTGGATCGGGTCCGGGGCCGATATAGTTTTTACCCTCGACGCTGCCCTTGAGGTTCATGTCCTGGACCGCCGGGTTGTCGTGGCCCAGCATCATGACGCCGCCGCTGGGCGAGCGGTTGATCACGTAGGCTTGGCTGCATTGTCCGCGCGCGGCCTCCGCGGTGCGGGCACGGTCTTGCTCGCGATGGTAGGACGCGAGCCCCCACCGCCCGACGATGTCCTCGGCGCGCAGGCTCGGCGGTATCACGGGACCCGCCGGCGCCGAGGGCGGCGGCGGCGCGGACGGGGATGATGAAAACGGATTGCTGAAGCTGTTGAGGTTGAAGGACGCGCAGCCGCCGAGCAGCAGCAAGCCGGCCGGAATGGCGACCAGGAACAATGAATTACGAGGCACACGAACCATCGGGATGGTCTCCTCGGTACGCATGACGGTCACTCTGCGTGGCCTTTGGGGCGAGCGCAAGAGCACCCGCCCGCGCTGGCGCACAGGCGCACGGCACGGGATACCATATTGCATTGCACCAAAGTGCCGCCCGGCAATCGAAGCTTACCGCGATTCGCCGGTTGCGGCACCAATTCCTTAACGTTGATAGCGCGAATGATTTCAGGATCGGTAAAGTCCGAGCAAGTTTTATGGCCGCAGGCGTGGATTCCCGCCACCGCACAGACGTCGTCCATTTCGCCGGCGTCGCCGGTGACCCCGATGGCGCCGATCACTTCGCCGGCCGCGTCGCGGACGAGTTGCCCGCCTGCCTCCAGGAACATCGGACCGTCGGCAAGCTCCAGCAGGTTATCCATGAAGACAGGCTTCTCGCGCTGCTTCTGCAATACGAGCCGCGACGGCCGTCCCATCGACAGGGCCGCGTAAGCCTTGCCGTAGGCGATCTCGAACCGCAGCATGGCACAGCCATCCTGTTTGAGCGCTGCCTTGAGGCGGCCGCCGGCATCGAGGACCACGGCCGTCAGCGGGCGCAGCTTGTGCTGCTTGGCGGCCGCGAAGCATCCGTTGATCATCGTCACCGCTTCGTCGAGACTGATCGCTCGCATTCGTCCCCTCCACACCGGTCCTGAGATGGTATCGTGGTCGTACGGCCCGAAATACGGAGGTGTCAAATGCCGATCCCGGTCAAATCGCTGGCAGCCGCTCTATGGGTGGCCGGGCTATGTGTCGCCGGGCTATGCGTCGACACTTGGGCGCCGGGCGGGCCGGCCACGCCGGCGCGGGCCGCCGAGATGACGACGCTTCGCGTCAACACGTTTCCGAACGCCAAGGCCATGCCGGTCTACGTAGGGATCGCCAAGGGCTTGTTCGCCAAATACGGCCTCGCGGTGGAACTCGAAAAAACCGAAAGCTCGCAGAGCCAGCGCGACGGCCTTGCGGCCGGCCGATTCCAGATCGCCCATGGGGCTCTCGACAACGCAGTCGCCATGATCGAGGTCGCCAGGCGCGACGTGGTCATCGTATCGGGCGGCGACAGCGGCATGAACGAGTTCTTCGTGCAGGCCGACATCGCGTCGTTCGCCGATCTCAAGGGCAAGACCATCGTGGTTGATGCCCCCGACACCGCTTACGCACTGCAGGCTAAGAAGTTGCTGTTGCAACATGGGCTGCGCGACGGCGCCGACTACGCGGTCAAGCCGGTCGGCGCGGTGGCGTTCCGCTACAAGGCGATGATCGAGGACCGCAGCAATGCGGCCGGCATTCTCAATCTGCCGTTCACGGTGGAAGCCGAGGCGAGGGGCTTGAAGAGTCTCGGCGGTCTCGTCGATCTGCTCGGACCTTACCAGGCCGTCGGTGCATTCGTGATGCGACCGTGGGCACGCGACAACGCCGCGGTGCTTGAGCGTTATCTTGCCGCCTATGTCGAGGCAGTGCGTTGGATCCGCGACCCCGATCACCGCGCCGAGGCGATCGACTTGCTGGTCGAAGCGCTCAAGCTCGATCGCAAGGTCGCGCAACGAACCTACGACCTACTGCTCATCCCGGCGTCCGGCTTCACACCCGATGCGAGGTTCGAGGTCGAAGGCTTCAGGAACATGCTGGCGCTGCGGGCCGAGATCGAGCGCAAGCCCGATACGGAAGCGGCGATGCCGGAGCGGTATGTCGACCTCGGATATTACGATCGGGCGATGAAGCTCTTGGCGCGCTAGCGATCGGTTTCTATAGATCATCGATCAACTGCAATCGACCGACCGCGGGTACCGCGGGCACGGCCGACGGCGAATCGTAAGCGCGCGGAACTGGCGGTCCGTCGCGCCTGTCCGATAGCGCGGCCGTCGTCGTTCGACGGGGCGTGAATTTGGAGAAGTCCAATGACCAGCTCCGCGGCCAAGTCCAAGGCGCCGAGCCGGGTTCGCGCTTGGCTTGAAGAAGGACCCACGGAATTTTTGTCTCATTCTCAGTCAGAGGTTCCGGCCACGCCACCAAGGGGGTGGTGTCTTCAGCCTCCAGGTCTTCCACATTCGCGGCGGTAAGGACGTAGCCCTGGGCCACCAATCCGATGGTCTGGATCTGCTCGAATAGCGGACGCGTAACAAAAACCCACATCGTGCTTTCATCCATCGCGGCCAACGTGGGATATGGACGACGCTTCTGCAGAGACCCGCCCGCCCTCAACTCATGTGCGGAGGTTTGCGTCGTCCCCGAAACCGCGGACAGTATCGCGCCATCGGGATTGCTGGACCACACCAACGAATTGCAGCCGAATTTCCGGGGCTTCGCCCGGCTATCGGGACCATCGCTGTACGCATCCCGGCATCCGATCCACAAAGTCGGATGCGGCTCCAATTCGTGCACGTTGATGAGCCCACACAGCACGCGAAAATGACCCAACTCCGCGGGGCTGTACCGCCGCTTCAGCGCTATGACAATTTCAATGCCCGTTAATGGCCTGGCGCAAGCGTGCAAGAACTCGATGCGAGCAAGCCGCTCATCGACGTGATCGAATTGATTGAGCATCAGCCGCTCAAGTTGCGGACCAAAGCGCTCAAAGAAGGCGGCCTGCTCGGCTTCGGACAGGGGAATGTTGAGGTATCGATATCTCAATCCGAGCCCTGCGGCGCCATCCAACAAAATACGCAACCGTTCTCTACCCAGTATTTCAGACTGCCGAATCCCTTGCCTGCCCGCGTAAGTCCCCATTTCATTCAACTCGCCGGGCGTGAGCTCCACATTGGTGAGAAAGACAAACGACGTCAGGTCCGGCTTCTCGGCCAGAGCTGCCAGTACGTCATCCTTGAACTTCCGCTTGGTCCACTTCTTGTCATCCTCGGAGTCGTCCGCATCATCCCTGAATCCAACCGAACCCCATGTTTCGATGCCACGAAAGACAACCTCGATGTCGCGCGCCCCATCCGGTCCGCTTGGGCGTCGAGGCCGTGGATTTTCAAATCGCGAATCGAAAGTCAACAGCGCCAAGCACAACCGCTCGCGCGCGGGCTGGTTCGCGTTCGGCCAATTTTTCAGGCGCTCGTCCGTCAACTTGGGTTCCATGTCTCTCTCCACATGGCGGCGGAAGGAAACGTCCTCAGTGACCGCACCCCGGACGTCGCCTTTGTGGGTGACGCGCAGAAGCGCTCCTCTGTCGTGAATCTCGGAATGGCTTAGACCCCCCATCCGGCCGCTAAGGTTCGCTCCCACCCAAGGAATCCCAGTCCGGTTGCAGATCAGCGGCTGGGTTGCATTAAATTTGTATAACCACAATATCATAAGTTAATGACAAAGGAACAGCGGTGTTCTTTCACCTGCGGCTCGAGCGGCCGGACGACAAAATCAAGAGCTCTCGATGTTAAGTGTTATTCTTCAATATGATACAAGGATGGAGGCCGCTCGGCGCCAGGGCATCGAAAGAACCTCCCGGCGCCGGTCGGAGCCAAACTGTTTACGCAGACTTTATGGTCGCGTCGCTCCGGTGCGATGCCGGTTCCAATCTTGACCCGCGGTCCAAGCGGCGATTGGTCGGTCTTCGACCAACGTCTTCAACCGAACCAATGCGCCGTCCCATTGCATGGATACCTGGTCCAGGTAGCTTCCGACGCCGTCGATGGGTTTCGGCTTGAACTTGTACCGGCTCTCGCGCCCTGCCCGCGGGCTTTCTTCGATCCCGGCATTTTGGAGCACGCGAAGATGCTCGCTGATCGCTTGTCGCGTGAGACCCTCCGCCAGTCGCGAGATCGATTGCACGACCTCCCGCAAAGTTTGGCGACAAGCGATGACCGCGTCTCGTCGCCGAGGGCGGCAAAGACCGGTGAGTAAGTCCGCCAGACGCCGGCGCTCCGGCGCTTGACAGCCCCGGCGCCAAGCCATATCTCCGGCGGGCTTTGGCACTCCGGCCAATCGAGTGCTAGCAGCCCCGTTTCGGTCCGAAATCTTCCGTTCCGATTGCAATCCCCATAGTCCGCCTTCCAGGCGGCGACGAGGTCATCATGGCGAAAACCAAGTTCCGTCCCCTGCACGATCGGGTAGTCGTGAAGCGCACCAATGCCGAGGAGAAGACTGCCGGCGGCATCATCATCCCGGACACCGCCAAGGAAAAGCCCTCGCAGGGCGAGATCACGGCTGTCGGCCCGGGCGGCCGCGACGAAGCCGGCAAGCTCATTCCGATCGACCTCAAGGTCGGCGACAAGGTGCTGTTCGGCAAATGGTCCGGCACCGAGGTGAAGCTCGACGGCGAGGACCTCCTGATCATGAAGGAATCCGACATCATGGGCGTGATCGCCTGACGGCCGCAACGGCCTCACCAACAGGAGCAATAAGCTATGGCAGCCAAGGAAGTTAGATTTTCCACCGACGCACGCGACAAGATGCTGCGCGGCGTCGATATCCTCGCCAACGCCGTAAAGGTGACGCTCGGCCCCAAGGGCCGCAACGTGGTGCTCGACAAGTCGTTCGGCGCCCCGCGCATCACCAAGGACGGCGTGACGGTGGCGAAGGAAATCGAGCTTGAGGACAAGTTCGAGAACATGGGCGCCCAGATGGTGCGCGAGGTTGCCCAGAAGACCAACGATCTCGCCGGCGACGGCACCACGACGGCGACCGTGCTTGCCCAGGCGATCATCCGCGAAGGCGCCAAGTCGGTCGCCGCCGGCATGAACCCGATGGACCTCAAGCGCGGCATCGACCTCGCGGTCGCAGCCGTCGTGAAGGACATCGAGAAGCGCGCCAAGAAGGTCGAGTCCTCTGCCGAGGTTGCGCAAGTCGGTACGATTTCGTCGAACGGTGACAGCAAGATCGGCAAGATGATCGCCCAGGCGATGCAGAAGGTCGGCAACGAAGGCGTCATCACGGTCGAAGAGGCAAAGTCGCTCGATACCGAAGTCGAGATCGTCGAGGGCATGCAGTTCGACCGCGGCTACCTATCGCCCTACTTCATCACCAATGCGGAGAAGATGGTCGCCGATCTGGAGGACGTCTACATCCTGCTGCACGAGAAGAAGCTGTCGGGACTGCAGGCGCTGCTGCCGGTGCTCGAAGCGGTGGTGCAGTCCGGCAAGCCGCTGCTGATCATTTCCGAGGACGTGGAAGGCGAAGCGCTCGCCACACTCGTGGTCAACAAGTTGCGCGGCGGCCTCAAGGTCGCGGCCGTGAAGGCGCCGGGCTTCGGCGATCGCCGCAAGGCGATGTTGGAAGACATCGCGATCCTCACCGCCGGCCAGCTCATCTCCGAAGACCTCGGCATCAAGTTGGAGAACGTAACGGTCGCGATGCTCGGCAAGGCCAAGAAGGTGATCATCGAGAAGGAAAAGACCACCATCGTGGACGGCGCCGGCAAGAAGAAGGACATCGAAGCCCGCGTCGGCCAGATCAAGGCGCAGATCGAGGAGACCACCTCCGACTACGATCGTGAGAAGCTCCAGGAACGGCTCGCCAAGCTCGCCGGTGGCGTCGCGGTGATCCGCGTCGGCGGCGCGACCGAAGTCGAGGTGAAGGAGAAGAAGGATCGCGTCGAGGATGCCCTCAATGCGACCCGCGCGGCGGTCGAGGCAGGCATCGTGCCGGGTGGCGGCGTCGCCCTGCTGCGTGCCAAGAAGGCGGTCGGCAAGATCACCAACGACAACCACGACGTCCAGGCCGGCATCAACATCGTGCTGAAGGCGCTGGAATCCCCGATCCGCCAGATCGCCGAGAACTCCGGCGTCGAAGGCTCGATCGTGGTCGGCAAGATCATGGAAAACAAATCCGAGACGTTCGGCTTCGATGCCCAGACCGAGGAATATGTCGACATGGTCGAGAAGGGCATCATTGATCCCGCCAAGGTGGTTCGCGCCGCCCTGCAGGACGCGGCCTCGGTCGCCGGACTTCTGGTGACCACCGAGGCGATGGTCGCCGAAGTGCCGAAGGACAAGCCGCCGATGCCGATGCCGGGTGGCGGCGGTGGCATGGGCGGAATGGGCGGCATGGGCGGAATGGATTTCTAAAGAAGTCTGTTCGCCTGGAACAAACCAATGCGAATCGGGAGGGCGGCCGAAAGGCCGCCCTTTTTTCGCATCGCGGTTTGACATGAGGCGGCCCGGCGGCAAGAACGCGTGGCCTGCCGACATCTGCCGACCAGGCACGACGGTGTAATTTTTTTGTCCGACAGCTACGACGTCATCGTGATCGGATCGGGTCTCGGCGGCCTGACGGCGGCCGCGCTGCTGGCCCGCGCCGGACGCCGGACGCTCGTTCTCGAACGCAGCAACTCGGTCGGCGGCGCCGCCTCCACCTACAAGGCCGGCGACCTCGTGATCGAGGCGGCGCTGCACGAGACGAGCAACGCGCGCGATCCGGTCGATCCCAAGTATCACGTGCTGGCGCGGGCCGGAGTTCTCGACGCCGTGGAATGGGTGCCGACCGACGGGCTCTATGAAGTCCGCGGCGGCCCGGTCGGCGCGCCTTTCATGCTGCCGGAAGGGTTTGCGGCTGCCCGCGATGCGCTGCAGGCGCGCTTTCCATCCGCCCGCGCCGGAATCGAAGCGATACTCCACGATGCCGAGCGGATCGCGACCGGGCTCGGCGTGCTCAGTCGCGGGCGCGAGGCATTTCGCGATCCGCGCGGGGGCGCCGCCGCGCTCCTCAAGCTGTCGCCCTTGGTGCGCGATTGGCGACGCTCGCTCAGCGAGGTGTTCGCGCGCGCATTCGGCGACGATGAGGCGGTCAAATGCGCGCTCGCCGCCAATCTCCTCTACTACCACGACGACCCCGATACGTTGTGGTGGGTGTTCTTCGCGCTCGCCCAGGGCGGCTACCTCGGCTCGGGCGGACGCTTCATCCGCGGCGGCTCGCAGCGCTTGTCGAGTGCGCTCGCCCGCGCCGTCAAGACCGCCGGCGGGGACGTCCAGGTGCGGCGCAGGGCGGTCGCGATCCGTCTCGATCGCAATCACCGCGCCACCGGCGTAACCCACACCGACCGTCGCGGCGACAATCCGATCGAGCACACGGCTCCCGTCATCATCGCCAACGCGGCACCCTCCGTGATCGCCACCATGTTGCCCGAACCGGTTCGGGCGGCCTTCGCGGCGACCTACGCGGCGCGCAAGCTGTCGATGTCGGTGTTTTCGGCGACCTATGGGCTCTCGGTGCGGCCGTCTGAGCTCGGCATGCGGGCCTACGCGAATTTCTTGTTGCCGGCCTGGATGCGCAGGCTGTCCGATCACGGGCGTAGCGCCGCACTGCTCGGCAAGCCGCCGAGCGATGACGTACCGGTCATGACGGTGGTGGATTTCTCCGCGATCGACTCCGGCCTCGGCGGACCGCCATATCCGGTTTCCGTGGTCGGTCCCGACCGGCTTGCCAACTGGACCGGCCTCGACCAGGACGCCGAGGCGGCCAAGCGCAACAGCTGGCGCGACGCCATTGTGGCCGCGATCGACCGGGAGTTTCCGGGCTTCGCGAGCCATATCGTCGCCTCGGTCTTCAACACGGCGCATTCCATGAACAGCTATCTCGGCACTCCGGCTGGCGCGATTTACGGCTTCGCGCCGCTGCCGCCGTCGGGGCCGATCTGGCGAGGCGTCGATCGCTCGGTGAGGACCGCGATCCCCGGGCTTTATCTGGCGTCGGCATTCGCCGGCTTCGGTGGCTTCACCGGCGCCATCAAGGCCGGCGACGACGCGGCCGGCCGCATCCTGGCGGAAACTAATTCGTCTGCACCCGAAACCGCAGCGTTCGCGAGCCGCTGAGCACAAGCGCGGAATTTTCCATCCGCCAACCGGTTACCTGGTTGAGCGCCGCCAGCAAATCCTCGTCGGCGCGGACGACCTCGGGCGCGCATTGGCGCGACGACATTTCGCCGGTGATGATCGTGATGGTGTTGGCCGCGACGACGAGTTGTGCCTTGACGCTGTTGCACCACAGTTCGATCTCGGCGGAGCCGCGGTCGCCGATATCGAGGACCGGCACCTTCTTTGAGCCGCGCATCGGATTGACGTCGAGCACGAGCTCGCGGCCAAACGGAAACGACTGGGCGAACGCACCCGGCGCCGCGCTTATCAGCGCGACGATGCCCGCTACAACGTGCGCCGTTCGGAACAACCAGCTTCTCGGACGGCAGAACTTCATGTTGACCTCGCAATCAAACAGGCCCCGCAAGCCACGCCGCAATGACGCCTCGGCGGAGCGCTGTCGCGGTATCGTGTCGCGATGTGGGGAAGCGGCTGAGGGTTGAACCTTCGTGTGGAAAAGCAGAGGAGGGAATCATGGACCAACGGATCATCAATCTCCAGCATCATTTCACCCATGGCGGCATGAGCCGACGCACTTGGCGCCCGAAGGGTGCGTGACACCGGCGCCGCAGGCGCAGGATGACGCGTCGGTTTTTTGAGCAAGCCTACACCCGCTCCAGAATTGTCAGCCCGCGCACCCGGTCCAGCAAATAAATCAGTCCGCGGTCGTCCACGGTGACGTCGTTGCTCTGCACCCGGTCGGAGCCGGCCGGCGCGTCGGGCATGAAATGCGCGACTTCGCGGAGCGCATGCGGATTGGAAATGTCGACCACCCGCAGCCCCTGGGCGAACCAGGCGCAGGGAATTTCGGTCCCGGTGACCTTCTCGCAGGGCTGATGGCAGCCCGTCATGGCGGGATGCTGCGGCTTGCCTTCGATGCCGTCGACCTGGAAGCTGCCGACCGGAACCGGGCGCCGTTCGTCGGTCACGTCCACGATCCACAGGAATGCCGGCATCGCCTCGACCGGACGCTGCACGTCCTCGTCCGCCACCAGGATGTAGCGGCGGCCGCGAATGTCGAACGGAATCGGCAGCGCCGTGTGGGTCGGGCACGCGAACGGCGGCGACCAGTCGAGGCCCGACACCAGCTTCGGCTTCGTCATGTCGTCGATGTCGAGGATCACGAAGCCGCCGAGCCAATAGCTCGTGTAGAGCCGGTTGCCGAGCCGCAGCGGATGGTGGCAGCGATGCGCGGTCTTGTCCCAGGTCGGCTTTTCGCCGCCGCCGATCCACTGCCCCGGCATCCACCAGCGGCCGACCTCCGCCGGATGGGCCGGGATCCTTGAAGTCCATGATCATGGCGACGTTGCCGACATAGCCTTCGAGTGTCGGCGACATGTAGGCGTAGCGGCCGTCGAAGTCGAAGCGATGCACGCCCGACCCGACCGTCTCCCAGCGCTTGACGAGGCGGGGCGTGCGCGGCGTGCTGATGTCGTAGATGCCGAGCCCGCCGCGAAATTCGGCCGCCAGCGGCCCTGTGTCGGCGTGATTGACCTCGTGATTGACCACCATCAGTCCGTTGCCGACCCGCACCTTGTGGGAGTGTGCGCCCGGCGGCATGCCGAGCGTTGCGAGTTCCTTCGGGTTCTTGGGGTCGGCGACATCGACGATCGAGGTGCCGTGCGGGCTGCGCATATGCCCCACATACGCGACGGTGCCGTCGACCACGACCTGTCCGCCGCCGGCGCAATCGAAATAGCCGACCTGGCGGATGCCGACGCCGGACCCCATGATGACCTCCCTCTTTGACTTGCCGCGTGTTGGTTAGAGGGCGGGCCGGCATCACGCAAGTGCCGCAAGGCGGCGTGCAGCCCGCGCGCGAGCGGCATCATTTCAAGTTGAAACGAAGAGCGCTCCGCCGAGCGCATCGGTCGTGAAATGGGCGCGTCCTGAAACGTGGCGGAAGCGATCCGGACCGGACAGGGCGGATCGTGCCCCTCGGCGTTCCGCGGTGGCTTTGTTTTGCAGTTTTGCAGAAATCATCACCGGAGCTTGGAGGCCGTCGCGGTGGCTTTGTTCTGCAAAAATCGCGCGCGCGTTGATCAGCGTACATTGATCTGGCTTCATCGAAGAGGCCGATTGCGCCGGCAGGCTTCAGCATCTCTCATCGAATCCCTAAATCCATTATGCTTTTCATCCGGAGTTCGTTTTGGCAAATTGGCCCTCATCCCAAGCCCTCGCGGTGGCTTTGATTCGCCGAAACGGCCGGTCGGCTCCAAGACCATCAGCCATCGTCCAGCGAGAACCAGCACTCCACATTATAGGCCTATTCCTATATTGTCAACGCATTGCCGCGCCCTTGTCCGTCGCGACAAGCCCGGGTGAAGGGCAAAGAGCTTCGATCCCTTCATCGATGTATCGCCGTGGGCAAGCAACGCGATGGCCGGGACCTGGTCAGCGCCAAACCCGGCCCGCTGCATCACACCCTAATCAGCGGTGAGCATCACTGACGGGACAGCGCGAACTCGTGCCGCGTTGGCCGGCATGGAGCGCAAGCGTACAAACGGCCGGCTCCGCATACCAAGAGCCAGCCGCTAATTTCTAGGGCGCATAACACGCAGGAAGAGGAATTCGCGCTGAGTTACCGGGATTCCGCCGGGGACGGCCGGCAATATCCGGTTCGGGCACTACGCTTTTGACCTTGGGCGCAACCGGCGCGCCGGCCGTATTGGGGTCCGGGTCCGGCCGCCGCCAATACGATATCGGCGGGGGCTTGCACGCGGGCGACTGCGCCGGCGTCGGCCGGAACCGCCGACGCGCTTCCTAAGGAAACCAGGACAGCGCCTGCACCAAGGAACGCTGCGGAAAGGATCGTCTTCATATTTTTTCTCCTTGTTTTTGAGGGGCGTTTCGCAGGCGGTGTTTGCGACCTCTTCTTCTCTCACCGTTGCCACCACGTTCTCAGAGGCGACCGCAAGAGTCAACAATGCCAACGCCCGAAGCAGTGCCGGCGAATCAAACCGTCGGTCCGAACGTTCGGAAAAAGACGCGAGCGAGGTAAATCGAGATCGACATAAACTTGTTTCCAATCCACCCGAGGATACCGGACACGTTACTTCAGGGCATTTGGAGCTTCCAAGTTTTCGAGACCCCCCTGAGTTTTCAGCAGGCTTCTTGAAGCCCCCCGGTTGATGGCGTAGCGTATTAACTTCGAACGGCAGTAATCGTAATTCGGCCCGCGTCCCATCCCATCGGAGAAAGGTCACCACGATGAAAGCCAATCTCTACGTCGGAACGGCACTCACGGCTGTCGCCATGGCCGCCTGTGCCTTCGTGTCGCCCAGCGCAACGCTCGCTGCGGAAGGCGCGTCGCTTCTCGCCGGCAAAGTTGTCTCGTCCACCGGCGAGGCACTGGCCGGGATTCCCATCAAGGCCCATCGCGACAACAGCACCATGACGGTGGCGGTCTACACCGACGCCAAGGGCGAATACGCGTTCCCGACCTGGTCGGACCTCACGCCCGGCTCCTATTCGGTCGCGATCGAGCTGCCGGATTTCGAGCACACCGCGCGGCCTGTCGCCGTTTCGGAAGGCAAAGCCGCGAAAGTCGACTTCACGCTGAAATCCAAGCCGCTCGCGTACGAAGACGCGACCGCGTCCGAAATCATCGCCGGCCTTCCCGGCACCGACCACCAGAAGACGCTGTTTTCCCAATGCAGCAATTGTCACACGCTGCAATGGGCGCTGCAGGCCGGGCGTACGAAGGAAGAGTGGGTCGAGGTCGTCAAGAAGATGGCGGGCCGTCCCGCCGAGCAGGAGGCGCCGGGGACCTACGCGTTCGGCCAGAAGCAGTTCATCGAGCCCTTGGCCGACTATCTGGTCTCGATCCGTGGACCTGAGTTCCTCCGACACTATCCCGTTCAAGCAACGCCCGCGGCCAACCGATGCGGCCTCTACCAATCTGGTCGTGACCGAATACGCGCTTCCCCGCGGCGGCGACCGCGAACTCTACATGCTGCGCGGTGATCGGCGGTTCGTGTGGCCGCACGACGTCGTCATGAACGACAAATATGCGTACTACACCGATCACTTCTCCTACGTTCTCGGGCGCGTCGACGCCAAGACCGGCGAAGCGATGGAAATACCCTTCTCGCCGCCGAAAGGAGCGGGACGCGAAGGACGCAACATGACGGGCGATGGTGACACCCGCCCGGGCGCGCCCGGCGGCGGGGCGCACGAACTGCAATTCGATCGCCAGGGCAATGTCATTGTCGGCATGGACAACGGGACCGTCAAATACGATCCGGAGACAGGCCGGTTCATGGGCTGGTCGGCCGGCCGCGCCATGTTTGGTTTGGACCCGGACGGCAATGTCTGGAATTTGCAGCGCAATGGCGACCTCGCCAAGATCGACACCAGTAGCGAAGAGCTGAAACGGACGACCTTCAAGATTCCGAAGAATAAGGGAATCTACGACACCGACACCGATTCCAAGGGCCGGACCCATCTTTACATCTGGCAGGAAGGCAAGATCGGCATCTTCGATCCCAAGACGGTCGAATATGCCGAGTACCTGACACCCACGCCCATGTCTGGGCCGCGGCGCGGGCAGATCGACGGTCAGAATCGCCTGTGGGCCGGCGAATTCTACGCCGGCCAGCTCATGATGTTCGATCCGGACAAGAAGATCATCAAGGAATACCCGCTCATTACCGGGACCAAGCCTTACACGGCGCCCTACGCGGAACCCTATTCGGCGAGCGCCGATGACAAGAACCAGATCGTGTGGACGCACGATTTCAGCAGCGGCCGTTTGTATCGCATTGACATGAACACTGGGGAATCGACGGAATACATGACGCCGTCGAACTACGAGGTGCGCGATTTGAAGGTCGATACCGCGGCCGCGCACCCGACCGTGTGGGTTCCGGCCTATCGGCCGCCGTCCAAACTGGTAAAGATCCAGCTTCGCTAGCTCAAAGCGTGTCGGCCGGCGGGACCTGCCGGCTGACACTTTGCCTTGGGCCGTTCGCGCCGCGACCACGCGGGACGTCGGCCGACGCGCCGGGATGGGCGATCCGCGCCTTCCGTGGGCGAACGTGCGCGGACGCAGGAACGAGACCCCACCTCACTCCCAAAACGTCGGCCGGGTCTCTTCGAGCTTGCCGCCGAGTCGAATGGGCGCGACGCGGCGCGCGAGGCCGGTCGCGTCGTCGGTTTCGACTGCAAGCCCGCACAGGGTTGCGGGTCCGAGTGCCGGCTCGAACTTGCCGCTCGGAATCCGGCGCAGGAAGCGCGTCAGCGGTTCCTCCTTGGCCATGCCGATGCAGGAATTGTAGTCGCCGGTCATGCCGACGTCGGTCATGAAGGCGGTGCCGTAGGGCAGCACCTGATGATCGGCGGTCGGAACGTGGGTGTGGGTGCCGACCACGAGGCTCACCTTGCCGTCGAGGAAAAATCCCATCGCCTGCTTTTCGCTGGAGGCCTCGGCATGCATGTCGATGATGATGGCGTCGGCTGCGGTCTTGAGCGGACAGGCGGCGATCTCGCGCTCCAGCGCGGCAAACGGATCGTCGAGCGGGTCCATGAAGACGCGGCCCAGGGCATTGACGACAAGCACGCGGGCGCCGTTACGCGCCTCGATCAGCGCGGCACCACGGCCCGGCGTGCCTTTCGGGTAGTTGACCGGGCGGATGAGGCGCGGAGCGCGCTCGATGAAGACCAAAGCCTCCTTCTGGTCCCAGGAATGATTGCCGAGCGTGACGGCGTCGGCGCCCGCACCCACGAGATCCTGATAGATCGAACTCGGTGATGCCGAACCCGCCGGCGGCGTTCTCGCCGTTGATGACGACGAAATCGAGCTTCCAGTTGTTCACCAGCGCCGGCAGGCGCTCGGTCACGATGCTGCGCCCGCTTCTTCCGACGATGTCGCCAATGAACACAATCCGCACGAAGTCACACCCTGAAATCGATCGCCCCGCGCTCCGTTAGCACGAGATCGAGGGGCGCGTCGCGGGGGGTCGCCGGAACCGCCGCGACTTCCTGCGCCGCAAACGCGATGCCGATCGCCGTCACCGGCTTCAAGGCGCGCAGGCGCGTAATGGTCATGTCGTAATAACCTGCGCCGTAGCCGATCCGATGGCCCGCCCGGTCGAAGGCGAGCAGCGGCACGATCAGAATGTCGGGGAACACTTCCGCGGCGTCGGCCGGCGGCTCGCGAATGCCCCATACGCCCGCGTTGAGCGGGGCGCCGAACGACCACGCCCGCATCGTAAGCGGCTGTCCGCGGCCGGCCACGACCGGGAGTGCAAGCCCGGCTCCGGCGTCGGCAAGACGCCGCAGCAGCGGCAGCGGGCTGATTTCGCTCCTCAGCGGTGAATAGCCGGACACGATGATACCGGGGCCGGCGACAACGCCGTTAGGCAATCCGCGGTCAGTGATCTCCTGCGCAGCCGCCAAGCGTTCGGACGCCGGCAACGCGTCCCGTCGCGCCGTGGCGGCACGGCGGAGGTCGGCTTTAAGCGTTTCGGTCGGATTGTGCGGATCTGCCATCGCCAAAAGTGCGGAGCCGCGAGAGCCGTTGGAGCAACGATCCCGGGTTCCCTACGAAAGTAGGTGGGCGCCATATGTCCGAACCCACGGGTCCGACCAGGGACAGCTCCCTTGAGGATCGCTAAGGCCCCGGGGATAAGGCTCCTGACGCACTCCGCAGCCCCGCGCCATTAATGTAATGCACCGGGACGGGATTCGCTACCGGCAATGTGTTGTCGGCGGCAAGACGCCAGCGGGCTGTCAACCGAGCGCCACCTGATGGCCGTCGCTGGTCTGGCCGAGCAGCCGGGCCGCCTTCTCGATGCGTTCGGCGGCGGAGTTGAATGCAGCGGTGAGGTCGGCCTGCGTCGCCTCGGCGCGATCGGCTGCGGCGACGCGCGCCTGCTGCAGGCTTGCCAGTTCCTCCTCGACCTTGCGCATGCGCTGGCGCATTTCCGAGAGCTCGTCGGCGAGGATCAGCGCCGCCATGACGGTGAGCCGCATGTCGCCGATCTCGCCGAAGGTCGTGCGCAGATGGCTGATGCGCTGATCGAGGTCGTGGGCGAGCCGGCCGAGATGGTGCTCCTGGCCGTCGTCGCAGGCCATGCGGTATTGGCGGCTGTTGATGGTGACGCTGACATGAGCCATGACCGAAGTCTCGTTACGCGTACCGGGTTGATTCTACGGCGCACTAAGGCTGATTCTCCACGATCACGGCGCGGATCGTGTTCATCGCCTCGTCGAGGCGGCGCGCCGCCTCGCGATTGGTGGTCTCGAGCACGCGCGAGCGCGCAGCCGCACCGTCGAGCTCGGACGCCAGTCGCGCCCGATCGAGGCTGAAGGCATGGACTTGCTCGGCAAGCAAGCCGCGCCGGCCATATTCCTCGAGCCGCAGTTCGATCACGGCGTCGAGCGCGTCCAATGCATCCAGGAGGCGCTTGACCGCCTGATCGACCGCGCTCGTGTCGCTCATCGCCCCCTCTGGGCCAGCTGCCAACACAGGCTGTGCATCCCTACTTCGCAGACGATTATGGCAAGACCCGTATGGCGTAAGAGCTTACGGGCATAGCCGGCGGGGCGTCAACGCAATCGCCGATTCTATCCGCAATTCCGTGCAAGAGGTGTGGATGGCGCGGCCATGGGCGCACATTGGGCGCGCAACGGGCGCCCAATTCGTTGACTCGCCGGGCTCACATGTTAATCAGTCCGCGGCCTTGAAAGGCAGCCTTGAAACTCAGCCTTGGCACGCAGCGTTCCAATCCCGGGCGCGAGATTTTTTTAGCTCACGGCAGGTACATCGATGGGGGAAGCGGCTCAATCCGCCGCGGCGACGGCGCCGCTTCGCGGCATCGAAAAATCCGGCTCGGCGCGGGTGGGCGAAAGGGCGGCTCACGACCGCATGGCAAACGCCATCCGGGCGCTCGCCATGGACGCGGTCGAGCAGGCGAAGTCGGGACACCCGGGGCTGCCCATGGGCGCGGCCGACATTGCGACCGTGCTGTTCACGCGTTTCCTCGCGTTCGATCCCGCCGATCCGCGCTGGTCCGATCGCGACCGTTTCGTGCTCTCCGCCGGACACGGCTCGATGCTGCTTTATGCGGTGCTGTATCTCCTCGGCTACGAAGCGGTGACGATCGACCAGATCAAACGCTTCCGCCAGATCGGGTCCATTACGGCCGGCCATCCGGAATACGGCCACGTGCCCGGCGTCGAAACGACCACCGGCCCGCTCGGGCAGGGCCTTGCCAACGCGGTCGGGATGGCGATTGCGGAGCGCCACGTCGCGGCGGAATTCGGCGCCGAGGTGGTGGATCACCACACCTTCGTGCTCGCGTCGGACGGCGACCTCATGGAAGGCATCAGCCAGGAGGCGATCGCACTCGCCGGTCATCTCCGCCTCGCCAAGCTCATCGTGCTGTTCGATGACAACGGCATCTCGATCGATGGGCCGGTGTCGCTTTCCGATTCGGTCGACCAGCTCAAGCGTTTCGAGGCCGCCGGGTGGTGCGCAACCCGGATCGACGGTCACGACCCGGACGCGATCGCGGCCGCCATCACGTGGGCGAAGGCGAACGACCGTCCAAGCCTCATCGCCTGCCGCACCACCATCGGGTTCGGCGCCCCGACCAAGGCGGGAACCAGCGGCAGTCATGGCTCGCCGCTCGGCACCGAGGAGATCAAGGGCGCCCGCGAGCGGCTCGGCTGGACGTCGCCGCCGTTCGAGGTGCCGGCCGACATTCTGGCCGACTGGCGCAGCGCCGGGCAGCGTTCGAAGGCGGCGCGGTTCGCCTGGGATCAACGGATTGCAAAGCTCGCGCCCGAACGGCGCACTGAATTCAATCACAGGATTGCGGGCGAGCTGCCGAGGGACGCACTTGCGGCTGCGGTTCGCGGCATCAAGGAAAAGCTCGCCGCCGCGCCCAAGGACATCGCCACCAGGGCGGCCTCGGAATTCGCACTCGAAACGCTGACCACGGCAGTGCCCGCAATGGTCGGCGGGTCGGCGGACCTCACCGGCTCGAACAATACCAGGCCGAAAGGAATGGCGGTGCTGTCGGCCGCCCGCCCGGAGGGCCGCTTCATCCATTATGGCATCCGGGAGCACGGCATGGCGGCGGCCATGAACGGCATGGCGCTGCATGGCGGCATCATCCCATATTCCGGCACGTTCCTGGTGTTCTCCGACTACTGCCGGCCCGCGATCCGGCTGGCCGCCCTGATGGGCCTGCGGGTCATCCACGTGATGACGCACGACTCGATCGGCCTCGGCGAGGATGGCCCGACCCATCAGCCGGTCGAGCATTTGGCGGCGCTACGAACGATTCCGAACCTCCTGGTGTTCCGCCCTTGCGACAGCGTGGAGACGGCGGAATGCTGGGAACTCGCGCTCGCGTCGAATCGCGCGCCCAGCGTCCTGGTGCTGACGCGGCAGAACCTAACGCAATTACGCACCGGCATTTCGGCGGAAAACCGCTGCGCGGCTGGAGCCTATGAGCTCCTCCCCGCCGCGGATGGCGCCGCCGCCGTGTCGCTGTTCGCCACCGGTTCCGAGGTCGCGATCGCGGTCGAGGCGCGCAAGCTCCTGGCGGCCAGCGGCGTCGCGGCCCGGGTGGTGTCAGTGCCGTGCTTTGAATTGCTGTTGAACGCCCCGCCTGCCGTTCAGGCCGCCGTGATTGGCCCGGCGAAGGTCCGGGTCGGTGTCGAAGCCGCGATCCGGCAGGGCTGGGACGCCATCATCGGATCCGATGGGGCGTTCGTCGGCATGGCCGGGTTCGGCGCCAGCGCCCCTGCCAAGGACCTCTATCGCCACTTCGGGATCACGGCCGAGCGCGTGGCCGAGGCCGCGTTGACCAAACTTTCCACCGGTTGAAATCGGCGCTGGCAACGCCGCCCCCGTATGATATCAACGCCGCAAAATTGAGCACCGCGCCGGCCGCCACGTTCCTATCCCGCGATCCGACCGGAGTGGGTGGCGCAACGCCAGCCGCAATGACATATGACGCGTGATCGCTGGGGAACCGAGGAGCCGGAAATGTCAGTTCGTGTCGCCATCAACGGGTTCGGCCGCATCGGCCGCAATGTCCTACGCGCCATCGTTGAGGCGGGCCGCAAGGACATCGAAGTGGTGGCGATCAACGATCTCGCGCCGGTCGAAACCAACGCTCACCTGTTGCGCTTCGATTCCGTCCACGGGCGCTTTCCCGGCGAGGTCAAGGTAGCCGGCGACACCCTCGATTGTGGCACCGGACCCATCAAGGTGACGGCGATCCGCAACCCGGCCGAACTGCCATGGCGGGACCTGGGCGTCGACGTCGCGCTCGAATGCACCGGCATCTTCACGTCCCGGGACAAGGCTAAGGTCCACCTCGACGCCGGCGCCAAGCGCGTCCTCATCTCGGCGCCAGCCGACCATGCCGATCTCACCGTGGTCTACGGCGTCAACCACGACAAGCTGACCAAGCAGCACCTCGTGGTTTCGAATGCGTCGTGCACCACCAATTGCCTGGCACCGCTCGCCAAGGTGATGAACGATGCCGTCGGGATCGAGAAGGGGTTCATGACGACGGTGCACGCCTACACCAACGACCAGCCCTCCCAGGACCAGTTTCACAAGGACCTCTATCGCGGGCGCGCAGCGGCGCTATCCATGATCCCGACCTCGACCGGCGCCGCCAAGGCGGTCGGCCTCGTGCTGCCGGAACTCAACGGCAAGCTTGACGGCGTCGCCATCCGGGTGCCGGTTCCGAATGTCTCGGTGGTCGATTTCAAGTTCGTCGCCAAGCGACGGACCGACAAGGACGAGATCAACGGCGCGGTCAGACGCGCAGCCGAGCAGCAGCTCAAGGGCATTCTGGGCTACACCGACCAGCCGAATGTTTCGATCGACTTCAATCATGACGCCCGCTCCTCGGTATTCCACATGGACCAGACCAAGGTCATGGACGGCACACTGGTGCGGGTCATGTCCTGGTACGACAATGAATGGGGCTTCTCCAACCGCATGGCCGATACCGCGGTGGCGATGGGCAAGCTGATCTGATTGTGGCGGACGTGGGGGCGTTTCGCACACTCGATCAGGTCGACCTGCGCGGCAAGCGCGTGCTGCTCCGCGTTGATCTCAACGTGCCGATGGACAACGGCAAGGTGAGCGATCTGACGCGCATCGAGCGCGTCGCGACCACGATCACGGAGGTCGCCGACAAAGGCGGCAAGGTGATCCTGTTGTCGCATTTCGGCCGGCCCAAGGGGTGCGACCCCAAGCAGTCGCTCAAGCCGGTCGCCGCCGTGCTTGCCGCGGTGATCAAGCGCCCGGTGGCATTCGCCGAGGATTGCGTCGGCCCCGCCGCGCAGGCCGCCGTCGACGCCATGAAACCCGGCGACATCCTGTGCCTCGAGAACACGCGCTTTCATAAGGGGGAAGAGGCGAACGACCCGGCGTTCGCTGCCGCGCTCGCGTCCCTTGGCGACTTGTGGGTCAACGACGCCTTCTCGGTCGCCCACCGCGCTCATGTGTCGACCGAAGGGCTAGGCCACAAGCTTCCGGCTTATGCGGGCCGCACCATGCAGGCCGAACTCGACGCGCTCGCCAAGGCGCTGGAGACGCCGCAGCGTCCGGTGGCCGCGATCGTCGGCGGCGCCAAGGTTTCGACCAAGCTCGATCTGCTCGGCAACCTCGTCGCCAAAGTCGACGCCCTCATCATCGGCGGCGGCATGGCCAATACGTTTCTCGCCGCCCAGGGCAAGGCGGTTGGCAAATCGCTGTGCGAGCACGATCTCGCCGAGACGGCGCGACAAATTCTCGTCAAGGCCGCGGCGCAAAAGTGCGAGATCGTGCTGCCGATCGATACGGTCGTAGCCAAGGAATTCAAAGCCCATGCGCCATCCCGGGTAACGTCGGTCGATGCCATTGGGCCGGACGATATGATCCTCGATATCGGTCCGCGATCCATCGAAGCCGTGGTGTCGGTGTTGGCGCGGGTGAAGACGCTGGTGTGGAACGGCCCGTTTGGGGCCTTCGAGATGGAACCGTTCGATAACGGAACCGTTGAGGTTGCCGAAGCTGCCGCCGAACTGACCGCGCGGGGCAGGCTCGTATCGGTCGCCGGCGGCGGCGACACCGTGGCGGCGCTCAACGCGGCCGGGACGGCGGATCGCTTTACCTATGTATCGACGGCGGGCGGCGCCTTCCTGGAGTGGATGGAGGGAAAAGCGCTGCCGGGCGTCGAGGTCTTGCGGGTGGCATAAATTCATTCAGAATGAACCGCTTGCGCGTACAGGAAGGCAAACCCGCGGGTTTCCGGTTCGGCGCCCGGCAATTTTGACCTAATCGATCGCCGCCGCATTGGCGCGGCTCAGGACGGAGAAGATGCAATGAACCTCGCCGATTTGAACAAGGTCGCAACCGCATTGGTGGCTCCCGGCAAGGGCCTGTTGGCGGCGGACGAATCCACCGGCACCATCAAGCGGCGGTTCGATGCGATCGGTGTGGAGAACACCGAGGAGAACCGGCGCGATTACCGCGAAATGCTGTTCCGCTCGACCGAGGCGATCCGCAACCACATCTCCGGCATCATCCTGTATGACGAGACCATCTGGCAGAAAGCCAAGGACGGCACCCCGTTGGTAAAGCTCATCCGCAACTCCGGTGCGCTGCCGGGCATCAAGGTGGACGAGGGCACCAAGCCGCTCCCGGAGTGCCCCAACGAAGTCATCACCATCGGCCTCGACAAACTCGCCGACCGTCTGCCGAAATACTACGAGCAGGGCGCGCGCTTTGCGAAGTGGCGTGCCGCGATCGACATCGGCGCGGGCATTCCGACTTACAGCGCCATTCATGCCAATGCTCACGCGCTCGCGCGCTATGCGGCGCTGTGCCAGGCTGCCCAGATCGTGCCGATCGTCGAGCCTGAAGTTCTCATGGACGGCGATCACGACATCGACCGCTGTCGCGCCGTGACCGAGCGGGTGCTCAAGGAGACGTTCCAGGAACTCTACTACAACCGCGTTGCGCTGGAGGGCATGGTGCTCAAGCCGAACATGGTGATCTCCGGCCAGAAGAATGCCAAGCGCGCCGGCGTCGAAGAGGTCGCCGAGAAAACCATCCGGCTCCTCAAGGAATGCGTGCCGGGTGCCGTGCCGGGCGTCGCGTTCCTGTCGGGCGGCCAATCGGACGAGGAGGCAACCGCGCATCTCGATGCGATGAACCGGATCGGCAACCTGCCGTGGCGGCTTACGTTCTCGTATGGCCGCGCGCTCCAGCACGCACCGCAGAAAGTGTGGTCGGGCAAATCCGAGAACGTCGCCGCCGCGCAACGCGCGTTTTCGCATCGCGCCCGGATGAACGGGCTTGCGAGCCTTGGGCAGTGGAAGGTCGACCTGGAGAAGAAGGCGGCGTGATTGGAGCTAGCCTCGGTTGGGCCCGCTCTATTCTTCGCCGCCGATTGGCAGGGATATTACCCGGATCCGGGTCTCCTCCATTACGATGATGCTGCCTTCCGTCAGCGGTTTCTCAATTGCCGAAAGGTTGGCGAGCAGGAGAGCCGTTTGGCGTTCGGGGCGACGTTCGGTTCCCACCCCTGAACAGGATTACTGACGGCGAGCGTTCCGACCGCAACGCCAGGATGGCGGCAAAGTCGGTGTCGCCGACACGAGCACGCGCGCTTCAACCGCGGCCCTCGCGAAAATAAATTCATCGTCTGCGGCCTGCATGCCGTAGTCGCGAACATGCACGGCATCATGCCCGCTTCGCCTCAGTCGTTCGGCCACAACGGGCGACAACGCATTGTCGATGAGAAATCTCACGGGGAGGTAAGTGGTAACGCACGCTCCCGTAAGGCGTCCGCCGCGTACCGAAGCGCCTCGTGAACGTCGTCGCGATCCAAATCCGGATAGGCGCTCAATATCTCTTCCTCGGCCATTCCGTCGGCGATCATGCCCACGATGGTTGCCACCGGAATACGCAATCCGCGGATGCACGGCATGCCGCCCATCTGGCGCGGGTCGGAACTGATGCGAGTGAACTTCAAGGCGGCCTCCGTGGCACCATGCTCACGCAATTACAAATCAATATAACGCGGAAACAGTGCTTTGGGCATACCGCGCCCACGCCATCCTCTACTCCGCCGCCTGCGCGCGCGGCGCCGGATCGTAGTTGAGCACCGGTGCCAGCCATTTCTCGGCTTCCTGTGCGGCCCAGCCCTTTCGTCGCGCGTAGTCCTCGACCTGGTCGCGTTCGATCTTGCCGACCCCGAAATAATGGCTTTCCGGATGGCTGAAATAGAGCCCACACACCGAGGCGCCGGGCCACATGGCGAAGCTCTCGGTGAGCTTCACGCCGGTCGCGGCCTCGCCGTCGAGAAGCCGGAACAGCGCCGCCTTCTCGCTGTGGTCGGGCTGGGCCGGATAGCCGGGAGCCGGGCGGATGCCGGAATATTTCTCTCCGATCAGGTCGGAGGGGGCGAGCGCCTCCTCGCTCGCATAGCCCCACAATTCGCGCCGCACCTTGGCATGCAGACGTTCGGCGAAAGCTTCGGCGAGACGGTCGGCAAGCGCCTTCACCATGATTGAGGAATAGTCGTCGTTCGTGTCCCGGAAGCGGTTGGCGACCTCGTCCTCGCCGATGCCGGTGGTCACGATGAACGCCCCGACGTAATCCGCGATGCCGCTGCGGTGCGGCGCGATGAAATCGGCGAGCGCCACATTAGCGCGGCCTTCGCGGCGGGCGAGCTGCTGGCGGAGCGTGTGCAGGGTCGCGATCGGCTCGCGGCGCTCCTCGTCGCCGAACACCAGGATGTCGTCGCCTTGGGCGTTGGCCGGCCAGAAGCCGGCGACGCCGCGGGCGGAAAACCAGTTCTCGGCGGTAATGCGCGCCAGCATGGCCTGGGCGTCGTCGAACAGCGAGCGTGCCGCCGGCCCGAACTTGTCGTCGCTGAGGATCGCAGGGAATTTGCCCGTGAGTTCCCAGGTCGAGAAGAACGGCGACCAGTCGATATAGGGCACGAGTTCCGCAATCGGCAGATCGCGCAGCGTCGTGGTGCCGACGACGCGCGGGCGGATCGGCCGATAGTTGCCGTTCCAGTCGAGCTTGAGGGCATTGGCGCGGGCGGCCGCGAGCGCCACGCGGCGCTTCTGTTCCTCGCTGCGCGCGTGGGTGTCGGCGATGCGGGCATATTCGGTGCGCAGGTTGGCGACGTAGCCGTCGCGCCGCTCGCCCGACAGCAGCGCCGACGCGACCCCGACGGCGCGGCTCGCATCGGTGACGTATACGGCCTGGCCGCGCCGGTAGTTCGGATCGATCTTCACGGCGGTATGGACGCGGCTCGTGGTGGCGCCGCCGATCAGGAGCGGTGTATCGAATCCCTGCCGTTCCATCTCGGCGGCGACGTGGCACATCTCGTCAAGCGACGGCGTGATCAGGCCGGACAGCCCGATAATGTCGGCCTTCTCGGCCCGCGCTGCATCAAGGATTTTGGTCGCCGGCACCATCACGCCGAGATCGACCACCTCGTAGTTGTTGCACTGGAGCACGACGCCGACGATGTTCTTGCCGATGTCATGGACGTCGCCCTTGACGGTGGCGAGCACGATCTTACCGGCGCTGCTGGATCGCGTATCGCCGGAGCGCGCCTTCTCCTCCTCCATGTAGGGCATCAGCCAGGCCACCGCCTGCTTCATCACCCGGGCGGATTTCACCACCTGCGGCAGGAACATCTTGCCGGAGCCGAACAGATCGCCGACCACGTTCATGCCGGCCATCAGCGGCCCCTCGATGACGTCGAGCGGGCGCTTGGCGGCCTGCCGCGCGGCCTCGACGTCCTCGGCAATGAAATCCGTTATGCCGTGCACCAGCGCATGCGCGAGGCGCTTGTCGACCGGCCAGCTGCGCCATGCAAGGTCGACGACTTTGGCATCCCCCTTTTGCCCGCGAAAGCGGTCCGCGATCGCGAGCAGACGATCCGCCGCGTCGGCCCGGCGGTTGAGCACCGCATCCTCGCAGGCTTCGCGCAATTCAGCGTCGAGATCGTCGTAGACCGCCATCTGGCCGGCATTGACGATGCCCAGGTCCATCCCGGCCCTGATGGCGTGATAGAGAAACACCGAATGCATCGCCTCGCGCACCTGCTCGTTGCCGCGGAATGCAAACGAGAGATTGGAGACGCCGCCCGACACGTGAGCGCCCGGCAGATTGGCCCTGATCCAGCACGTAGCCTCGATGTAGGCGACGCCGTAGCCGTTGTGTTCCTCGATGCCGGTCGCGATCGCGAAGATGTTGGGGTCGAAGATGATATCGTGAGGCGGGAAGCCGACGGTACCGGTCAGGATGTCGTAGGCGCGCCGGCAGATCGAGGTCTTGCGTGCGAAGCTGTCGGCCTGGCCCTGCTCGTCGAACGCCATGACGACGACGGCGGCGCCGTGGCGACGCACGATTCGGGCCTGGCGCACGAACACGTCCTCGCCCTCCTTGAGCGAAATCGAATTCACGATAGCCTTGCCCTGCAGGCATTTCAGGCCCGCCTCGATCACCTTGAACTTCGATGAATCCACCATCACGGGCACCCGCGCGATATCGGGCTCGGCGGCGACGAGGTTGAGGAAGGTCGTCATGGCGTGCTCGGAATCGAGCAGGCCTTCGTCCATGTTGACGTCGATGACCTGGGCGCCGCCCTCGACCTGATCGCGCGCGACCGCGAGCGCCGCCGGGTAATCGCCGGCGGTGACGAGCTTGCGAAAGCGCGCCGATCCGGTGACGTTGGTGCGCTCGCCTACGTTGACGAACGGAATGTCCGCCGTGAGCCGGAACGGCTCCAGCCCGGACAGGCGCAGTTCGGTTGGCTCGCCGGGCGGCTTGCGTGGCGGCTTGCCGCGGACCGCCTCGGCGATGGCGCGGATATGGGCGGGCGTGGTACCGCAGCATCCGCCGACGATGTTGACAAGGCCCGCTTCGCCGAATTCGGCCAGCAGCGACGCCATATATTCGGGGCTTTCGTCATAAAGACCGAATTCGTTGGGCAGCCCGGCATTCGGATACGCACACACGAGCGTATCGGCGACGCGGGCGAGATCGGCGATGTGGGCACGCATCTCCTTGGCGCCGAGCGCGCAGTTGAGCCCGATCGAGAATGGCGCGGCGTGACGCACCGAAATCCAGAACGCCTCCGGGGTCTGGCCGGACAGCATGCGCCCGGACAGGTCCGTGATGGTGCCGGAAACCATGACGGGAACGCTGGCGCCGCGCTCCTCGAACAGTTCCGCGATGGCGTAGAGGGCGGATTTCGCATTGAGGGTGTCGAATACAGTCTCGACGAGGAGGATATCGGCGCCGCCATCGAGGAGCCCGCGCGCCTGTTCCCCATAGGCGAGCCGCAACTCGTCGAAGCTGATGGCACGGAAGCCCGGATTGCTGACGTCGGGCGAGATCGAGGCGGTACGATTGGTCGGACCGATCGCGCCGGCGACGAAGCGGGCGCGGCCGTCTTCGCGGGCCGCGATAGCCGCGGCCTCCTTGGCAAGCCGCGCGCCGTGGAGATTGAGCTCGAAAACGAGGTCCTGCGCCCCGTAATCGGCCTGGGCGATCCGCGTTGAGGAAAACGTGTTGGTCGAAACGATGTCGGCGCCGGCGCGGAAATATTGGAGATGCAGCTCACGAATGGCGTCGGGCTGCGACAGGATGAGAATGTCGTTGTTGCCCCGCATATCGCTCGGCCAATCGGCAAACCGGGCGCCGCGATACCCAGCCTCGCCAAGCTTGAGCGCCTGGATCTCTGTCCCCATGGCGCCGTCGAGCACCAGGATGGCTTCCGCGGCGCGGCGGCGCAGTTCGGTCTCGACCGGCGATGGGGGAAACGATTTCATGTCAATCCGTCGTCAAGGAAGTTCGTCGGTGGTCGTAGCCCGGATGAGCGAAGCGACATCCGGGGCAAGTGGTTGGCAAGTGCAGGGTCGTAGCCGCGTAGGGAGACCGTCCTCGGATATCGCTCCGCTCATCCGGGCTACGTGCGTTCCTCATGCGACGACCTCCTGCGCGCGAACGCCGAGGAGATGGCAGATCGCGAACACCAGATCGGCCCGGTTCATCGTGTAAAAATGAAAATCCGTGACGCCGCGGTCGACGAGGTCGACCACCTGCTCGGCCGCGACGGCGGCGGCGATGAGACGGCGGGTCGCCGCATCCGCTTCCAGCCCGGCGAAGCGATGCGCGAGCCAGGCCGGCACGCTGGTGCCGCACCGTTCGGCGAAGACCCGCATCTGGTTGAAGTTCTGAACCGGCAGGATTCCGGGCACGATCGGGATCGTGATGCCGCGGGCGCGAACCCGGTCGAGGTAGCGGAAATAGAGGTCGTTATCGAAGAAGAACTGGGTGATGGCGCGGCTTGCGCCGGCATCGACCTTGGCTTGCAGCATGTCGATATCGGCCTCAACCGACGCGCTGTCGGGATGCTTTTCCGGATAAGCCGAGACCGACACCTCGACGTCGGCGACGCGCTTGATCCCGGCGACGAGATCGGCGGCATTGCGGTAGCCCTCCGGGTGCGGCGCGTAACGGGCGCCAACGCCGCCGACCGGATCGCCGCGCAACGCCACGATATGGCGCACGCCGGCCGCCACATAGGAACGCACCACGTCGTCAATCTCGGCGCGATCGGCGGCGACGCAGGTGAGATGGGCCGCCGGTGCAAGCGTGGTTTCCGCGATGATGCGCTTGACGGTCGCGTGGGTGCGTTCCCGGGTCGAGCCGCCGGCCCCGTAGGTCACCGAGACGAACGACGGAGCGAGCGGCGCGAGGCGCGCGATCGCCTCCCACAGGGTGTTCTCCATCTCGGCGGTCTTGGGCGGAAAGAACTCGAAAGAGACGCGCGCGCGGGGCGCGCGCTGTTGGAAGCGGCTGGCGCGAAACTCGGGAACCGCATGCATCAGGCGACCTCGCGCTGGCCGGCGAGAACCATTCGTGGATCGCGCGCAAGCCATAGCGACACGGCGATCTTGCCGTCGGAGCCGGGCTCGGGCGCAAGGCTCTCGTGAACGACGCCTTCGAGGCCTGCCTGCTCCATCCATTGCGCCACCGCATCGGACGGAAAGCCGAGCCGGCGGTGGGCATATTCCTCGCGCAGGAATTCGAATTCGTGCGGCGCGAAGTCGACCACTAGCAGACGACCCTGGGGCCGCAGCACGCGCGCCGCCCCGCGGATCGCGCGGCCGCCGTCATCGAGAAAGTGCAGCACCTGGTGGATGATGACAACGTCGAAGGAGTCGTGCGGCACCGCAAGGTCGAAAATGTCGCCCTGCCGCACGCTGCAGTTCTTCAGGCCGGCGTGGTCGAGCCGGCTGCGAGCGAACGCCAGCATGTCGTGGCTAAGATCGATACCGAGTCCGCGTTCGATGTGGGGGCCGAACAGTTCAAGAATCCGGCCGGTGCCGGTGCCGAGATCGAGCAGCGAGCGGAACGGGCGGTCCGACAAAAGCCTGCGGATTTCGCCCTCAACGGCCGCGTCGGCGGCGTGGAGACGACGGATGCGGTCCCATTCGGCCGCATGGCGGCCGAAATAATCCTGCGCCGCCTTGACCCGCGCCAGCCGGACGCCGGCGAGCCGCTCACGGTCGCGGGCAACGGTCGGATCGGCGGGGTCGAGCCCCGCCACCAGTCGCTCCACCACGGCGGCAGCGGCGCCGTGCTCAGCGCGGCGGAAGAACGCCCACGAGCCTTCGCGAAACCGCTCCACGAGATGCGCCTCGGCCAGCAGCTTGAGGTGGCGCGAAATGCGCGGCTGCGATTGGCGCAGGATTTCGGTAAGTTCCGACACGGTAAGCTCCGCCTCGGAGAGCAGGACCAGGATGCGCAGGCGCGTCTCCTCCCCTGTCGCCTTGAGGGTGGTGTTGAGGTCGTCGAAGCCGATCAATGCTTTGTTCATGGTGGGACTTTTCCCAATCGAGTGGGCAGCTATAGCAGACCGTTAGATAGACATAAAGATATCTTTATGCAATTTTTTCGATGTCGCTTCGTTAACGGTTTCCAAATTATCGGGCCGGCACCATATGCGAGGCAAGCCGATCGCCCTGCGGTGCGGAGCCCAACGGACTAACAGCCTGATTCCCCGGGTCTCGAATCCGAAGCCCAGTCCGGATTCGGCATCGTGTGGGCACCATTGAGGGCATTGTGGAGGACACCATGGCCGATGATCAGTTCGGCATCCGCGACGGCGAGGTCGCCACCAGTTTGCCGGCGCAATTCGACGCCAGCGTCTATTTCATCGGCCGCATCCGCACGCCGTGGACGCGGCGGCAGGATTGTCCCAAGAATGCACGAGAGTCTTCTGAGGTCTGCACCATCGAGGTCGATCCGCGCTACGCTGCGGCGTTGACCGGGGTGGAGAGTTGCTCGCACCTTCTGGTGCTGTACTGGATGGACAAGTCGCGGCGCGATCTCGTGCTGCAGGTGCCGCGGACATCCGGCGAGCAGCGCGGCACTTTCGCGCTGCGTTCCCCGGCGCGGCCGAACCCGATCGCCGCCAGTGTGTCGACGCTGCTGCAGGTCGAGGGCACGCGGTTGTCCGTCGTCGGCCTCGACTGTCTCGACGGCACGCCGCTGATCGACATCAAGCCCTATTTCGCTTCGACCAATTCCGTTCCCGACGCCGTGGTGGGGTGGCACAAGGCGCAGAAATCCTGACCGAGCGATGAGTTCGATTGCCGAGGTCGGAGGCGGTGTCGGCCTACGGCCGCGACGTCCGGACCGTTGGCGCAATAGGCCGTAGGCCGGAGCAGATTCCGTTCGGATTCACATACTCCATGGGTCGTGGCCGGGCTTGTTCCGGCCACCTCGATTATCGAGGCGCTGTGCCCTCCTATCGAGGTCGCCGGGACAAGCCCTGGGACAAGCCCGGCGACGACAAAATCTCGTCCTACTTTCGACGTGCTGCGGAGGACGCCAGAACTCTCGGCGCGGGCGCGTTTTGATTCCGCTTTCGTGTCGATCGGGAGCGAATTTATTGGCCTTTTTCGCCGCACCGCAGCAACGCCCGCGCGGCCTTGAAATTTCTTTAGAGAACAACCACTTAAGTACTACCACTTTGCACTGTACGACGCCCCGAAATCGTGTCACAGCAAGTATGGAGACAGGATCGTTCCAACAGCGATTCGAAATTCATTTTCATGGTCGAACCAGCCCGCAAAATTGACGAATCCGACTACGGCGCAGAATCGATCAAGGTCCTCAAGGGCCTTGATGCGGTGCGCAAGCGCCCCGGCATGTATATCGGCGACACCGATGACGGTTCGGGCCTCCATCACATGGTCTACGAGGTGGTCGATAACGCCATCGACGAAGCGCTGGCCGGCTATGCCAAGGAGGTCAGCGTCACCCTCAATCCGGACGGCTCATGCACCGTGCGCGATGACGGCCGCGGCATCCCGACCGACATGCACAGCGAGGGCGTTTCGGCCGCCGAAGTGATCATGACCCAGCTTCACGCCGGCGGGAAATTCGACCAGAACTCGTACAAGGTGTCGGGCGGCCTGCATGGCGTCGGCGTCTCGGTCGTCAACGCGCTGTCGAGCTCGCTCAAGCTCACGATCTGGCGCAGCGACCGCGAATATGCCATGGAATTCTCTCATGGCGAACCGGTCTCGCCGCTCGCCGACATCGGTCCCGCGTTGGGTCGGCGCGGCACCGAGGTGACGTTCCTGCCGTCCACCCTGACGTTCACCATGACGGAGTTCGACTGGGCGACGCTGGAGCATCGCCTACGCGAACTCGCCTTCCTCAATTCGGGCGTGCGCATCGTGCTGTCCGACCGCCGCCACGCGGTCGAGAAGCGCGAGGAGCTGATGTACGAAGGCGGCGTCGAGGCCTTCGTCAAATATCTCGACCGCAATAAGACCGCGCTGGTACCGAACCCGATCGTGGTCACGGCGGAGCGCGACGGCATCGGCGTCGAATGCGCGATGTGGTGGAACGACGGCTATCACGAGGCCGTGCTTTGCTTCACCAACAACATCCCGCAACGCGACGGCGGCACCCATCTGGCTGGCTTCCGCGGCGCGCTGACGCGCCAGGTCACCGGCTACGCGGAGCACAGCGGGATCGCGAAAAAGGAAAAGGTCGCGCTGACCGGCGATGACTGCCGCGAAGGCCTGACGGCGGTGCTATCCGTCAAGGTTCCGGATCCCGAAATTTTCGTCCCAGACCAAGGACAAGCTGGTCTCCTCGGAGGTCCGCCCGGTGGTCGAGGGCATCCTCAACGAGGCTCTCGCGGCCTGGTTCGAGGAGCATCCGAGCGAGGCGAAAGTCATCGTCGGCAAGGTGATCCAGGCCGCCGCCGCCCGCGAGGCTGCCCGCAAGGCGCGCGAGATGACGCGCAAGAGCGCGCTCGGCGTCGCCTCGCTCCCCGGCAAGCTGGCGGACTGCCAGGAGCGCGATCCCGCCAAGTCCGAATTGTTCATCGTCGAGGGCGACAGCGCCGGCGGCAGCGCCAAGCAGGGCCGCAACCGCGAATTCCAGGCCGTCCTGCCGCTACGCGGCAAGATCCTGAACGTCGAACGCGTCCGCATGGACAAGATGCTGTCGAGCCAGGAGATCGGCACGCTGATCACGGCGCTCGGCGCAGGCATCAGCGACGAGTTCAACGCCGACAAGCTGCGCTACCACAAGATCATCATCATGACGGACGCGGACGTGGACGGCGCTCATATCCGTACGCTGCTGCTGACGTTCTTCTATCGCCAGATGCGTGAGATCATCGAGCGCGGTCACCTCTTCATCGCCCAGCCGCCGCTTTACAAGGTGGCGCGCGGCAAATCCGAGCAGTACCTCAAGAACGAGCGGTCGCTGGAGGACTATCTGATCGCGACCGGCCTCGAAGAGACGGTGCTGCGCTCCGCGACCGGCGAGGAGCGCGCCGGCGAAGACCTGCGCCGACTGGTCGAAGAGGCGCGGATCATCCGGAATGTGCTGACCGGCTTGCATAGCCGCTATAACCGCCAAGTGGTCGAGCAGGCGGCGATCCTCGGCGTCCTCAATGCGAGCGTTTTCGGCGACCCCGAGAAGGCGCTCGCGGCCGCGCCCTACATTGCGCGGCGCCTCGATGCGCTTGCCGACGAGACCGAGCGCGGCTGGCAGGGTTCGTTCGTGGAAGGCCAGGGCTTCCTGTTCGAACGCACCGTGCGCGGCGTGAAGGATTCCGCCATCATCGATCACGCGCTGCTCGGCTCGACCGACGCGCGCAAGCTCGACGAGTACGCCCTCTCGCTGCAGGAGAATTATCCGCGTCCGGGCGCGCTTCGCCGCAAGGGCGAGGAAACTCCGATTCATGGCCCGGTCAGCCTGTTCGACGCCGTCACCACCATGGGCCACAAGGGCATCGCGCTGCAGCGCTACAAAGGTCTCGGCGAGATGAACCCGAGCCAATTGTGGGAAACCACGCTCGACGTCAATGCGCGCTCGCTGTTGCAAGTGAAGGTCAAGGAGGCCGACGAGGCCGACGACATCTTCACCAAGCTGATGGGCGATGTAGTCGAGCCGCGCCGCGAGTTCATCCAGGATAATGCGCTGACCGCGAGCGTCGACGTCTGAGGCGACTCAGCGTCGGCGGACACAACGCGCGCCGCGCTTCAGCGTGCGCGATTGATTAGCCCAATCGAACAGTCCATTCGAAATTCGCGGAATTATCATTTCCGCTTCAGCGGGCCATGTTCCGGCTGTTAAGGGAGCCGCGGCGACGAGAGCCAAGATAACTCGGGTTAACAGCAACCGACGCTTCGCCGCGACGCATGTCCCAAGAAGGAGAACAAAGATGTTTACCAAGGCCAAATTAGCAGTCGCCACCGTTCTGGTAGCCGGCTTCGGCGGATCCGAGGCTGCCTTAGCACAGCAGCCCATCTTCTATCCGAACTCACCGAGCGTTCATCGCACCCAGCCGGCTGCCGACACGACAATCACCAACATGCGCGGCAGGGTCATTGGTGCCGATCCCGACGCGAACGTCCGCCTGGAGATGCGGCGCGACCATGAACATTACAAGTAATACCAACCCGCGATAACATTCACTCGTGATGCCCGCGCTTGTCGCGGGCATCAACGTCTAAACGGCCATACATGCCCAAAGACGTGGACGGCTGGAGCAAGTCCGGCCATGACGACGCGGATGGGTCGCGACTGCGAGCAGGCTGCCCGGCGCGAGCTGAATGCAGATCATGCTCTTTTGACGGGGATCCCGGGAACGACGTCGGTTTCTGCGCGCATGAAATCAATGAATGCGCGCAGTGGTCCCGGCATTTGGCGACGACTTGGATAGTACAGGAACACCCCGGACATATGCCAACGCCAATCCCCCAGGAGTGGGACCATGAGCCCATTGGCAACGTGTGACTGAATGAGAGGTTCGGACAAGTAGCCGACGCCTACGCCGTCGAGGACGGCGTTCATCACCAAGTACATATCGTTCAGGATAAGCGAACCATCGACGGGCACCTCGAGCCGCCGGCCAGCGCTCTCGAAAACCCACGGCTGAAGCGAACCATCCCAATCCCAACGGAGCCGCACGCAGTTATGCGCGTGGAGATCGTCAGGTGTCGAAGGATGTGGGTGAAGGGCCAGATAGGCCGGCGAGGCCACCGCCATCACGGAAAATTCGTCGAGGAGACGCACCGCAATCATATCTTTTGCAATCCGCTCGCCGATAAGAATGCCGGCGTCGAACCGGCCGCTCACGATATCGCTGTGGGTATCGTCGGCCGAGATTTCGAGTTTTATCTCCGGAAATTTCGCCAGGAATTTCGGCAGCAGCGGACCTGCAATTCCAAGGGCGGCCGCACGCGGCATGTTCAGGCGCAACGTGCCGATCGGCTTGTCACGGAACGAATTGACGGCCTCGATGGCCTTGTCGACGCCGTCAAGAACCGGCTGCGCGTCACTCAGCAGGCGCTCGCCGGCGTCCGTCAGCGCCACGCTGCGGGTGGTGCGGTTGAGCAGACGGACGCCCAACCGCTCCTCAAACGAACGAATGGTCTGGCTGAGGGTTGATGGCGAAATCCCCAATTGCGCCGCAGCCTTCGTGAAATTCCGGTGCTCCGCGACCGCGACGAAGGCGCTCAGCTCGGCAAATCGAGTCCCTCGCATTCCAACATCCCGGCAAACGGAGCGGCGGCGTCATCCGCGACGTCAACGCGAAGGCAAACATGCCAGCGTTTCAACTTCGTTCGAAAATAGTGCGCTTCAACAGCCAGACAAGGCAAATCGTGAAAATTTACCCGCCAACAATCGTCTCTGAGCGAGCCGGACCCGATCGTCCCGAGGGAATTGCTTGATCCAGGCACATAGATCGTTCGCGCAATTCTCGATTATCGCCGATCCCGTTTGGTGCCATTTGCAGCATGGTGCTGGGCAACGCCATCAAGACGAAAAATCCCGCCATTGCTTAATTCGCGCATTTTCCGCGCGGCTCCTAAGCGTGGCGTTCAGGCCAAGACGCGATTGAAACGAGGTAGGTCCATGAATCAGTTGGTGCCTGCGAAGCTAGAGGCGGAGCGGCCGCTTCCGGGCTTCGACCCCAGTCATCCGGTTGTCGGCCATCCGGTCGTCGGCCGGCACGACAAGCGTCGTCCCCAATGGTTTCGCCTGGCCGTTGTGGGGGCGGCGGCTGTTGTCGTACTCACCCTTGGCGGATTTGGGTGGCACTACTGGACAGTCAGCCGGTTCGAGGTCTCGACGGATGACGCCTACGTTAAAGCCGACTCGACGATCATCGCGCCCAAGGTGGCGAGGCTATTTGCGCGACGTGCTGGTTGCCGACAATCAACCGGTGAAAGTCGGTCAGCTTCTCGCCAAGATCGATGACCGTGATTTTGTCACGGCGGTCCAGCAGGCGCGGGCCAACGTTGCGGCGGCGCAAGCCGACGTCGACAACATCCATGCGACCATCGAACAGCAGCAAGCCGTCATCGCACAGGCGCGTGCCACCGTGACGATCGACAAGGCCAATCTGACATTCATGGAGCAAGACAATGATCGCTATACGACCCTTGCCGATCGCGGGGCCGGCAGCGTGCAGAATGGCCCAGCAGGCCATCTCGAAACGCAACATCGCACGCGCGACGGCGGCACGCGACGAGGCGGCGCTGATGGCCGCCGAAAGACAAAGCGACATGTTGCGGGCCCAACTTGCCAAGGCCGATGCGGTATCTCGGCAGACCGCGCCTTGCAGCAACAGGCGGCACTCAATCTTGGCTACACGGACATCGTCGCCCCGGTCGACGGCGTGATCGGCAATCGCAGCTTGCGGGTGGGACAATTCGTCCAGGCCGGTACGCAACTGATGGCCGTGGTGCCGCTCGACGCCGTCTATGTCATTGCGAATTTCAAGGAGACCCAGCTGACCGACGTCCGCGAGAGCCAACCCGTCGAGGTCGAAGTCGATACCTTTCCGGACGCCCGATCAAGGGCCACGTCGACAGCATCGCGCCCGCCAGCGGCCAGGAGTTCGCCCTGCTGCCGCCCGACAACGCCACCGGAAATTTCACCAAGATCGTGCAGCGCATCCCGGTCAAGATCGTGCTGGATCCGGCGACCCGTTCGCCGGCCGGCTGCGGGCCGGCATGTCGGTCATCCCAACCGTCGACACCAAGCGAACCGGCTCTGGCGGCGGCAAACCGACAGACCGTCGCGGCGCGGCGGTGAGGGCCGGTCATCCGGCAGGGAGATCACGTCATGTCGACAGCCGGGGCATCAATTCGCCGAAATCGCGTTCCGCAGACGCGCGCGAGTTTGCGGACCTGGGTCGTCGGTCGTCGCCGGCCTGATCGGGGCATTCATGGCTGTGCTGAACATCCAGATCACCAACGCGTCGCTACTCAACATCGAAGGTGGCATCGGGACCGGAGTCGACAACGGTGCCTGGATATCGACCGCCTACCTGATCGGCGAGATCATCGTGATCCCGCTGACTGATTATCTCAGCCGCGTATTTTCGTTCCGCCGATCTATCCTCTCACTAATGCAACACTGTTTCTGGTCTTTTCGGTCGCCTGCGCCTTCGCCAAGAACCTCGAGCAGATGATCGCGTTGCGCGCCCTCCAAGGATTCACCGGCAGGCGTGCTGATCCCGATGGCGTTCACCCTGGTGCTGACGAAACTCCCGCAAAGCCAGCAGCCGGTCGGCATGGCGCTGTTTGCACTCACGGCGACATTCGCGCCGGCCATCGGACCCGACCATCGGCGGATTTCTGACCGAAAATTACGGCTGGCAATACATCTTTTTCATCAACCTCGTCCCCGGCACCGTGATGCTGGCTGGCCTGATGGCGACGCTGGAGCAGCAACCGTGCAGTTGGACCTTTTAAAGCAGGGCGATTGGTTCGGCATCGCCGCCATGGCGATCGGGCTTAGCGCGCTGCAAACCGTGTTGGAGGAGGGGAATAAGGACGACTGGTTCGGCTCCCCACTCATCGTCCGCCTCGCCATCATCGCAGCGGTGTCTCTCACGCTGTTTGTCTGCGATCGAATTGCACGGGCACAATCCTGCCGTCAATTTGCAGACTCCTGTTTCGCCGCAATTTCGGGCTCGGAACGTTGGCCAATTTCTTGTTCGGCTTTGCGCTCTATGGCTCTGTTTACTCCTGCCCCAATATCTCGGCCAGGTGCACGGCTACAATTCCGAACAAATCGGCTCGGTGATGGCATGGATCGGGTTGCCCCAGCTTTTGCTCATTCCCCTCGTCCCGAAACTGGTGGGAAAAGTTCGATGTTCGGGCGATCGTGTCGGTGGGACTGTGCATTTTCGCCGGCAGTTGTTTGATGAACGTCCACATGTCTGTCGATTATGCGGGCGACCAGATGTGGCTCGCTAACGTCGTTCGCGCCGTCGGACAGGCAGCGGTGCTCACGCCGATGAGAGCATCGCCATGCTCGGCATCGCGCGCGAAGAGTCCGCGGCCGCCTCCGGCATATTCAACATGTTGCGTAATCTCGGCGGCGCGTTCGGCACCGCAATTCTCGCAACCATCATCACCAAACGCGAACAATACCACTCAAACGTCATCGGCAGCGCGGTGACATTGTCCCGGGAGGTTGTGCGGGACCGCATCGATCAGTTGACGAGCTATTTCACCATGCACGGGATGCCCGATCCGGCCGCCGCTCGCGATCAGGCGATCATCGCAGTCGGCAAGATTGTCCGCAGGCAGGCGCTGATCATGGGCTTCAGTGACACCTTTGCGGTCCTGGGCATGTTGGTGTTTGCGGCCGCAATCATCGTTTTGATAACGAAGAAAAGTCAGGCTGTCGCCGTGCCCGCGCACTGAGGACGCGACGAGCACGTCATTGTCGATCGTGATGCGCGGTAACCGAGATCAGCCCGTTTCAGACCGTCCGGCCCAGCGCATAGGCTGTGTTCTCCGAATGTCAGCTCCACGTACCAACTCGACGTATATTTCCGTTATTCCGATCTGTCAGCAATCGGGGATCACGATTAATTGGTTCAGGCGAACAGTCCATTCGGCCCCTGCCTCATTAAAAATATCGGTCGCTCCATCCATCTTCCATTTGCCGATCAAATCCCAGCGACAAAAATGCCCGGGCAATTGAGGTCGACGCGAGAAGAACGCTCTCGCCATATCAACGTGAGGAGTTATGTCATGAGCACGAAAGCCAACATCATCGCGGTGGCTGCAATCCTGGCCACGATTGCGGGTCCCAGTCTCGCTTCTGCGCAACAGGCAATTTTCCTTCCGTCTTCGCCAAACTGGGACCAAACGGAAGTGACCGGCGTCCCCACTGATGCTCATGGTTCGGTTCTGGCGCCGGCGCACCATCGTGGACCGCATGCCGTAAGGCCATATGGTCAATGGTGATCCACCGGCAGAAGCCGCCGGAACCGAAACCTTCGACAACGGCCGATGCGGCCGCTGAAACCAAACGGGCTCCGGACAAAGGTCCGGGGCCCTTTTTCGTTACATGTTAGCTATGCGCTACGGGGTCGTGGATGTCTGACGCGTGACTATCGCCATGACACACCGGCGCTCGCGCGCTACGCTGCCGCCAACGAAATTTCCGCAGCCCCCGAGAGCCCCATGTCCTACCAGCACATCATCGTCGAAACCAAGGGCCGGGTCGGCGTCGTGCGGCTCAACCGTCCGCAGGCACTCAATGCGCTCAATGCGGCGCTGGTGGGGGAACTTGCGGCAGCGGTGGATGCCTTCGAGGGCGATACCGCCATCGGCTGCATGGTGATCACCGGGTCGGAGAAGGCGTTCGCGGCGGGCGCCGACATCAAGGAGATGGCGACCAAATCCTATGTGGACGCGTTCATGGAAAACTTCGCCGCCACCTGGGATCGCGTCGCCCATGCGCGCAAACCGGTGATCGCAGCGGTGGCGGGGTTTGCGCTCGGCGGCGGCTGCGAGCTTGCCATGCAGTGCGACCTCATTATCGCGGCCGACAATGCGCGGTTCGGGCAGCCGGAGATCAAGCTCGGCATCATCCCGGGCATCGGCGGCACCCAGCGCCTCACACGCGCGGTCGGCAAAGCCAAAGCCATGGACCTGATCCTGACCGGCCGCATGATGGACGCGGCGGAGGCGGAGCGCGCGGGCCTGGTCGCCCGCGTGGTGCCGCTCGCCGACCTGATGACCGAGACCATGAAGGCGGCCGACACCATTGCGTCGATGTCGCTGCCGTCCGTCATGGTGGCGAAGGAGACGGTCAACCGGGCGTTCGAGGTCTCGCTCGCGGAGGGCGTCGCGTTCGAGCGGCGCGTGTTTCACGCGCTGTTTGCGACCGAGGACCAGAAGGAAGGCATGGCGGCGTTCGTGGAAAAGCGGCCGCCGCAGTTCAAGAACCGGTAGGGCGCGCCGCTGTTGGTATAGTTGTTGCCGTAGGGCGGGTTCGCTTGAACCCGCCATTCCGAGCAAGACGGCGGCTTAAGATGGCGGGTTAAAGCGAACCCGCCCTACGGCGAATGAAATGAAAACCTTGCAACCGCGGCCCTAGCTCTTGGTCTCGCTCAGGCGGTCGAGGCGCTTCTGCACGTCGTCGAGCTGGCGCTTGAGATCGTCGATCTCGCCGCCGCCGGCGGTAATGCTGCTGCCGCTAGCGGCAGCCGATTTTTCGCCCTCGGCGGTCTGAGCTTCGCGCCGCGCGAACGGCGCAAACATCGCGAAAGCGCGCTCGAACATTTCCATGTTCCGCCGCACCTGATCCTCCAGCGCGCCGAACGGGCCGACGCCGAAGGCCTGGCTCAACTGCTGGCGAAACTTCTCCTGCTCGCGGGTCAGCGATTCGATCGAGACTTCGAGATAGCGCGGCACCAGCATCTGCATGCTATCGCCATAGAAGCGGATGAGCTGGCGCAGGAACGTGATGGGAAGGAGATTCTGCCCCCCCTTGTTCTCCTGCTCGAAGATGATCTGGGTGAGGACCGAACGCGTGATGTCTTCGCCGGTCTTGGCGTCGTAGACGATAAAGTCCTCGCCGGTCTTGACCATGCCGGCCAAGTCTTCCAACGTCACATAGGTGCTGGTTCCGGTGTTATAGAGTCGACGATTGGCGTATTTCTTGATGACAATTGGCTCTTCCGATTTGGCCATTTTTTTCAATGCTCGACAATCACGGGGTGAAATGACGGGGTGAGGTCCTCGCCGGTTTTGGCATCGACCACGATGAACTGCTCGCCCCCATTCGCCATCGCTATGAGGTCTTCGCGGGTCAGGTAGCTCATAATATCCGGCCGGTAGAGCCGCCGCGGTGCATATGTGCTCGCCAGCAGCGCTTGGTTCGATTTGCAGGCTTGCGATTTGCAGACTTGTGATTTCCAGACTTGCATCGTCCCGCCACCCACGGATTCATTCAGCCCTTGTTGAAAATATGCGCTTTTGTGATAGCCGGCCACTGTTTTATGAGCACTTTTCGCCTATCTCACCTGAGAACAGAGGTCGCGGTTAACAGGCCCGGGTCGGACCGCGGGAGATTGCGTTTGTCTGCGAGCGTGATTGACTTTGGAAAGGCCTGCCGCCATTGACCCATGGCATTTGCCAAACCGCCGGTATCAGGGACGGTGCGCAGGATCGGCCGCCTGACGTGACTCGAAACATGACCAGACCCCTAAACTCGACCAAACATGGAGCTTTGTGATGAAGGACGATATCGTCATCGTTGGAGCGGCTCGCACACCGGTTGGCTCGTTCAACGGCGTGTTCGGCACCCTGCCGGCACACGACCTCGGCAAGGTCGCCATCAAGGCCGCGCTGGAGCGCGCCGGAGTCGAATCGCCGCGGGTTTCCGAGGTCATCATGGGTCAGATCCTGACCGCCGGCGAAGGGCAGAACCCGGCCCGCCAAGCCTCGATCGCGGCCGGCATTCCGGTCGAAAGCCCGGCTTGGGCCATTAACCAGCTCTGCGGATCGGGGCTGCGTGCGGTGGCGCTCGGCTATCAGGCGATCCTCAACGGCGATTCCGATATCGTGGTGGCCGGCGGCCAGGAATCCATGAGCATGGCGCCGCACTGCGCCTACCTGCGCAGCGGCGTCAAGATGGGCAACTTCGAGATGGTCGACACCATGATCAAGGACGGCCTGTGGGACGCCTTCAACGGCTACCACATGGGCACCACCGCCGAGAACGTCGCCAAACTGTACCAGATCACTCGCCAGCAGCAGGATGAATTCGCGGTCGGCTCGCAGAACAAGGCCGAGGCAGCCCAGAAGGCCGGCCGGTTCAAAGACGAGATCGCCCCGGTCACCGTCAAGTCGCGCAAGGGCGACATCGTGGTCGACACCGACGAATACCCCAAGCACGGCACCACGCTCGACTCGGTCGGCAAGCTGCGGCCGGCCTTCAGCAAGGACGGCACCGTGACGGCAGCCAACGCGTCGGGCATCAATGACGGCGCCGCCGCCGTGGTGCTGATGAAGGCGAGCGATGCCGCCAAGGAGAACCGCAAGGTGCTGGCGCGCATCGTGTCCTGGGCCCATGCGGGCGTCGATCCCGCCATCATGGGCACCGGCCCGATCCCGGCATCGCGCGCGGCCCTCAAGAAGGCCGGCTGGTCGATCGGCGACCTCGATCTCATCGAGGCCAACGAGGCGTTCGCCGCCCAGGCCTGCGCGGTCAACAAGGACCTCGGCTGGGATACCGGCAAGGTCAACGTCAATGGCGGCGCCATCGCGCTCGGCCACCCGATCGGCGCGTCAGGCGGGCGTGTCCTGGTCACGCTGCTTTATGAAATGCAGAAGCGGAACGCCAAGAAGGGCCTCGCCACCCTGTGCATCGGCGGCGGCATGGGCATTGCCATGTGCCTCGAGCGCGGCTGAGCCGCCGTCGCGGCATCGTGGAGGGGTTCGTCCCGGCCATCCTCGCCTTGCCCCTGAACGCCTCGCGCGCGGAACGCTGGCGTCATCGAGCGCTGTTGATCTACTCCGCGGCCTCCGTCGTCGGCACCGCCTCGTCGGGAAAATACTTCTCCATGCGGGGCGTGACGCCGTTCTTTTTCATTTCCTCAAGCCAGATCGGATGGATGCGCGTGTCCTGGTCCTCGTATTCGATCTGGTCGCCGCCCTCCTTGATGTCGAGCGACACCGCGCCCTTGTCGCCGGGCTTGACGCCGAGGAGCGAGCGGCGCTGCTGCATGGTGAGCGGATAGCGCAATGCCGCCGACGCCGGTCGCGAGATAGCGCGCCGGGAATCTGCTGGCGTTGAAATGCTGGTGGAACTGCTGGTCGGCCGGCGGGAACACCACGCCGTGCTTCCAGTCGAGGCGCTGGAAATCCTTCTGGTCGTCGTACCACAGCAGCGAATAGCCGTGGCCGGTGACGCACATGACGTGGAAGCCCGGACCGTGGCGGTGGCCCTTCTTGTAGGTGCCGACCGGCATTTCGGAGATATGGGCATGCATGGTGCCGTCGGCGAGCACGAACATGATGTTGGTGCCGCCGGCGCCGCGGTCGCCCCAGGACTTCAGCTCGATGGCGGCGAGATCGGGGACGAAATTCGTCTCCCACATGTGGTTGCCGGGACGCACCGTGATGAGATCGCCTTCGCCGGCAAAATATTCGTTCTTGCCGGCGCGGGCGGTGAACTCGTAGTCGGTGTCGAAGATGAAGCGTTCGTCGTGGAACGTGTTCATGACCAGCGGCAGGTCGGTGGTGCTGACGATGAGCGCGCGCGTCGCGGCCGGAGCCGTTGAAATGTCGGTGCTTGGCGTTCAGCGGGATCGCGAACAGGCTGCGCGGCCCCCATTCGAAGCTCTTCTTGCGGCCGTCGGCGAATTCGATCTGGGTGAGCCGCTGCCCTCCAGCACATAGACCACGTCCTCGTAGAGATGGCGCTGCGGGGAGGTCGAGCCGCCCGGCGGAATATCGAGCACGAACATGTTGCCGAAGTCGCCGCGGCCCTTGAGATGGACCGCCGCCGCCTTGACGCCGTAGCGCGGCCATAGCGCGGTCTCGACCGCGAACAAGTCGACGGCGTAGTCCTCGAACGCCCGCAGCCCTTCCGCTCTCGACCCAATCCAGATAGGCATCGACGCCGTAGCGCGGTTTTTGTTCGCTCATGGCTTTCTTCCCTTGAACGGCTGCCGGCTTGATCCGGCATCTGGTTCGGACCGCCGATCAAGCGCGGCGATCACCCTAGTCAATCCGCAATTCGTCACGAAAACAACAACGATTTGATCACCACCGGAACGACGCCGGGCGGCGAGATCAACTCGCCGACATCGACGAAATCGAGTTCCTGGAGCTGGACGCCGTCAATCGAGACGAGATCGCCGGCAAGCCGAGCTCCTCGGCCATGATGCGGCCCATGGTCTTGCCGACATCGCCGTCGATCATCAGGATGAGCGGCGCAGTCGCGCCCGCCTTCGGGGCGCGGTCGCCGCCATGATGGCGCGGGCAGCCGCGGCGAGGCGCGGGTAATCGGGATCGCCCGGCCACGAAAACGCGATTGCGACGCGCGATCCGTGTCGAGATCAAGCCGCGACAAGCCCGCCCGAATCGCCGCCGTGACGGCGGCGCCGTCAATCGCGCCGGAGAGGTCGAGCCCGATCGGCACCACCGGCACGTTGTGCACCGGCAGCACGCCGGGGCGCGGCAAGTGGATGGTCTTGCCGCTGACCTGGACGGTGAATTGGGAGGCGCCGATCACGGTCGCGCGGATGCGCTGGCCCGGGATCGATCAGCTTGAGCGCGGTGCGCGCTTTGAGTTCGGCGCGCAGCGCGTCGGCGAGCAGCATGGCGATGTCGCCGTATCCGCGGCTCTCGTAGCCGAACACGTATTCCGACGACGCCGCCGGAAAACGTGATCGCGGCGGGCGCCACGGTGCGCGCGCAACGGGGGCGTGAGGAGCAGCGATTGGCCGAGCGGGTCGGGCGCCGTGCCGAGGATGTAGTCCGCCGCAATCGTGGCGAGCCGGCGCGCGATGGCGTGACGCGCTTCGGGGTTCGGCGAGCGTTTCGGCATCGGTCGCGATGCCGAGCGCATCGGCGACGAGGCGGGCCGAATCGTCGAACTCGCGCTCCAGGCGCCGCTCGTCGTCGGTCGCGATCGAGCCGGCCGCCGACCGCGAACGCCGACACGCCGACGAACGCCCCGTTGTCGATCAGGGCGAGCTTCGTCGTGCCGCCGCCGATATCGACATGGAGCAGGCATTCGCCGCGATCCTCGGAGAGCTTCACCGCGCCGGCGCCGTAGGCGGCAAGCGTGCATTCGAGCTTGTGGCCCGGCGGTGGCGCACACGAATTTCCCGGCTTCGGCGGCGAACAATTCGTCGATCGCCTGGGCATTCTTGCGCTTGATCGCCTCGCCGGTGAGGATCACGGCGCCGCTGTCGACGTCGCTCCGGCGAAGCCGGCATCGCGGTAGCACTGCGCGATGAAAGCGCCGAGCCGCGCCGGCATCGATGGTGCCGTCGGGCAGGAACGGCGTCAGCATGATTGGCGAACGCCAGATCACCTGGCGGTGCACGACCACGAAGCGGCTCGACAGTCCCTGGCTCTGGCGCTGCAGCAGAACCTTGGCGAACAGCAGGTGCGAGGTCGAGCTGCCGATGTCGATGCCGATGGTCGCGAGCTCGACGTTCTCCTGGTTCCAGATGTATTGCGCGATCGCGGCGCGCTCCTCATCCGACATGGTGAGGTGGTCGTGGAAAATATCGAGCTCGTGCATGAAGATTTCCATCGCGATGGCGTTCCGTTGCGCCGTGCTATGGCGGACCCGGAACGGCGGACAACCCGTATCACGAGCACGCCGTGGTGGGCCAATCGCGGCCCGTATGACGGGCTTTGGCCCACACATGACGCGGCTTGTCTTGCCGCTCGCGAGCGCCTAAAGCACGGGCCGTTTCTCATTCACGAAAGCCGCCACGATGAAACGCAGCACCGAGCGCATCCTGACCAGCCATGTCGGCAGCCTGATCCGGCCGCCCGCGCTGATCGAATTTTTGCGCGCCCAGCAGGAGCGCCGGCCAGTCGATGAGGCTGCCTTCGCGGCCTGCCTCGCCACGTCGGTCGACGACATCGTGCGCAAGCAGGCGGAGGTCGGCATCGACGTGGTGGACGATGGTGAATTCGGCAAGACCATCAGCTGGTCGCAATACGCCCTGGAGCGGCTGTCGGGTTTTGAGCGCCGGCCGATGAAGGGAGGCGCCAATCCGTTCGCCCGCGGCGCCGACCGCACCCGGTTCGCCGAGTTCTACGCAGAACTCGACGCCCGTGACGCGCCCGCCACCCAAACGGAGGCGGTGTGCATCGGCCCGATCGCCTACACCGGACAGGCGGCGCTCCAACGCGATATCGACAATCTCAAGGCGGCGCTCGCCAAGGTGAAAGTCACCGAGGCGTTCCTGCCGGTGGCGGCGCCCGCGAGCGTGATCCCGGATCGCGAAAACGAGTACTATCCGAGCGAGGACGATTGCCTCCAGGCGATCGCCGAGGCGATGCGCACCGAATACCGCATGATCGTCGATGCCGGTTTCCTGGTGCAGCTCGATGACGCCCGCACCGCCGTCACCTATGACCGCATGGTGCCGCCCGCGAGCTTTGACGACTACCGGCGCTGGGTCGCGAAATACGTCGAGGTCGTCAACCACGCCCTCGAAGGCATTCCGGAGGATCGGGTGCGCTATCACGTGTGCTGGGGAAGCTGGCCCGGACCGCACACCACCGACGTGCCGCTCAAGGAGATCGTCGACCTCATCCTCAAGATGCGGGTCGGAGCCTACGTGATCGAAGGCGCCAATCCGCGCCACGAGCACGAGTGGAAGGTGTGGCAGGAGGTCAAGCTGCCGGCCGGCAAGAGTGCTGATGCCGGGCGTGATCAGCCACGCCACCAACATCGTCGAGCATCCGGAACTTGTCAGCGAGCGCATCGTGCGGTTCGCCCGGGTGGTCGGCCGCGAGAACGTGATCGCCGGCACCGACTGCGGCTTCGCTCAGAGCCCGATGTACCGCCGCGTGCATCCCAGCATCATGTGGGCGAAGCTTGAGGCGCTGGCGGCGGGCGCGAAGCTCGCCTCCAAGGAGCTGTGGGGGTAGCCGCCGCGGCCATCGGCCACGAAACCGGATGCAGTCGCGCCGACTGCTGGCTATAACGGTCCTCCTCAGCAGGGGACCATTCCATGCGCACCTCATCCCACGGCGACGTCGCGCCGATTTCCACCGTTGTGGCCGATGCGAAGGCGGACGGGCCCGCGCCTGACCCGCGGCTCATCGCCGATCTCGTCACCGCGAACCGCATCCTGTTCGACCAGCACGTCGTCGACGCGTTCGGCCATGTCAGCGTCCGCCACGACAAGCGTCCGGATCGGTTCCTGCTCGCCCGCAGCATGGCGCCGGCGCTGGTCGCGGCCGCCGACATTTTGGAGTTCGACCTTGACGGCAACCCGATCGCCGCCAACGGTCGCGCGGTTTATCTTGAGAGGTTCATCCACGGCGAGATCTACCGGGTGCGGCCTGACGTCGTCTCGGTGGTGCACAGCCATTCCCATGCGGTGATCCCGTTCGGCGTCGTGCGCTCGCACAAACTGCGGGCGATCTTCCATATGAGCGGGTTCGTCGGCGCCGAAACTCCGATCTTCGAGATTCGCGACTGCGTCGGCGACGGCAGCGATCTCCTGGTCCGCAACCGCGAGCTTGGCGCGGCGCTCGCAAAGTCGCTCGGACAGAAATCGGTCGTGCTGATGCGCGGGCACGGCGTGACCGTGACTGCGCCGAACCTACCCGAGGCCGTCTATCGGGGCGTCTACGTTGACGTCAATGCGCGGCTCCAGCTCGAGGCGATCGGGCTTGGCGCCGTGAATTATCTCACCGAAACCGAAGGCCGCGCCACCGCGGCCGCGAACGCCGCCCAGGTCGGGCGCGCCTGGGATATGTGGAAGATGAAAGTCGAGGGCAAGTTGTGAACGTTCGAATGGCGGCCAGCGTCGCGGCAATGCTTGCCGGCAGCGTGCTAGCCGCCGCCGAAGTTTCCGCCCAGTCGACCAGCCAATCGGTCGAGAGCTTTTACCGCGGCCGCACCGTGACGATCATTGTCGGGTACAGTGTCGGCGGCGGGTACGACGCCCACGCGCGCGTACTCGCCCGCCATCTCGGCAAGCATATTCCGGGCAATCCGTCCGTCGTGGTGCAGAACATGCCCGGCGCCGGCAGCCTGCGCGCCACCAATTTCCTCTACAATGCGGCACCAAAGGACGGTGCGACGCTCGGCGTATTCGCACGCGGCATGGCGATGGAGCCGCTGATCGGCACCAGCACCACGAACTTCGATGCGCGAAAATTCGCCTGGCTCGGCAGCGGCACCAATGAGATGAGCATCTGTGCCACCGCGGCCGGGTCCCGGGTGAAGACCTGGGACGACTTTCTCGCCATCCCCTCGACCGTCGCGGGCGAAGGCTCCGGGTCCGATCCGGACATCTTCGCCATCATGCTGAGGAACGTTTTCGGCGCCAAGCTGCGCCTCGTTTCCGGATATCCGGGAAGCGCCGACATGACGCTTGCGATCGAACGCGGCGAGATCGACGGCCGCTGCGGCTGGACCTGGTCGAGCCTCAAGTTGCAGCGCCCCGAGTGGATTCCGGGTCACAAGCTCAATCTCCTGGTCCAGCTCGCCACCCAGGCGAGCCCGGAGCTCGCCGGTGTGCCGCTTATCACCGACATCGCCACCACGGCGCGCCAGCACCAGATCGTCGACCTGATCCTCAGCCGGCAGGCGATGGGGCGGCCCCTGGTGGCGCCACCCGGGACGCCGGATGACCGCAAGCAAGCGCTGCGGCGCGCCTTCGACGCCACCATGGCGGACCCGGACTTCGTCGCCGAGGCGATCGCGCGAAGCCTCGAGGTCAATCCGGTCAAGGGCGCCGATCTCGACAAGCTGCTCGACCAACTCTACGCCACGCCTCCCGCCATTCTGGCGGAGGTCAGAGCGATCATCGCGGAGGGCGCGAAGTAGGGATTGCCCCGTTTTTGCAGCGGCAGAAGAAACACAACCCGAGGAAACCATAGTGTCGAAAAACATTCCGATCACGCTTGCGTGCGGCGATTACGATATCACCCGCGCCCTCAAGGAGGGCATCGTCACGCCGGACGGCATCGATCTCACGGTGCTCACCGACATGGATTCGACCACCCGTCACTGGCGCTTCCTGCGCAATCGGGATTTCGACATGGCGGAGACTTCCGCCTCCTCCTACATCGTGGCGCGCGGACATGATTTCCCCATCAACGCCCTGCCGGTGTTCCTGCATCGCCGCTTCCGCCACGGCTTCGTGTTCATCAACACCCAGAAGGGCATCACCAAGCCCACCGACCTGATCGGCCGCCGCATCGGAATCAAGTCGTTTTTGGTCACCGCGATCCATTGGATGCGCGGGCTCCTGGAAAAGGAATACGGCGTGCCGCACCAATCGGTCGAGTGGGTCGCGGAACTCGACGAGGATGTCGACTTCACGCCGCCGCCCGGGCTCAAGCTCACCCGCCTGCCGAACAACAAGTCGGTCGAAACCATGCTGGCGGAAGGCGAGCTCGACGCGGTGATACATTCGAGCATCATCAAGCCGTTCACCGCCAAGGACCCGCGGGTCGGCCGGCTGTGGCCGAACTACAAGCAGGAGGAAATGGCGTTCTACCAGAAGACCGGCATTTTTCCGATCATGCACGTGATGGGGATCAAGCGGGAAGTCGTCGAGCGGCATCCCTGGGTGCCGATCAACATGTTCCACGCCTTCAACAAGGCAAAGGCGATCGCCATGGAGCGCATGAAGAACCCGCGCGTCGTGCCGCTCGCCTGGTATCAGGAAGCATTGGAAGAGCAGGAACGCATTCTCGGACCCGATCCATGGGAGTACGGCCTCACCGAGAAGAACCGCAAGACGTTGGAGATGCTCGCCGGCTTTTCCCACGAGCAGGGCCTGACGCCGCGTCGGTTTTCACTCGATGAACTGTTCGTGTCGACGTTCCAGGGCCGCAAGCGGGGCGATGAGCACAGGATTTGAGGAGGCTGCGAAGGCACGCGGCGCCTGGCGCTACGCACTCACCTTGCGCATCTCCGCCCGCGCGGCGCGCACCGCCTTGATGATGTTCTGATAGCCGGTGCAGCGGCACAGGTTCGAGGACAGCACGTCGAGCAATTCGTCGTCACCGATGTCGGGCTGGCGCTCGAGCACGTTGACGGCGAGCATCAGGAAGCCTGGAGTGCAGAAGCCGCATTGCAGGCCGTGATGGTCGATGAAAGCTTGCTGGACTGGATGCAGCACATCGCCCTTCGCCAGCCCTTCGACGGTGCGGATTTTCTTGCCGTTGGCCTGGATGGCGAACATCAGGCACGACCGTACCGCCTCGTCTTCCAGGATGATGGTGCAAGCTCCGCAGACGCCGTGCTCGCAGCCGATGTGGGTGCCGGTCTGGCCGCAATCGTCCCGGATGGCGTCAACCAGCGTGCGTCGCGGCTCGATCCGGACCGGGTAATCACGGCCGTTGATATTGAGCGTGATGTCGAATTTTTCCGTCACGCGATTTAGGCCCCTTTGGGCAGGAACTTCGCGAACTTCGCCCGGATGCGGGCGTCGAGTTCCTTGCTGGAGCGCGCTTCGATCGGAAACGTATCGCGCCGCGCCCACGGCTTGCAGGCGTCGATGACGACGCGGGCGTTGCGCGGGTCGTCGTGGCTGTAGGCCATGGGGTCGAGGGTGGTGCTCCAGCAGCCGCGCAGCACGTCGATATCCTCGCGCGGATCGAACCGCGTGCACATCGCCCAGATCACCTCGTTCATGTCGGCCGGATCGATGTCGTCATCGACCACGATCACCCAGCGGTTGGCATAGGCGCCGGCGTGACACTGCGACGCGATCAGGCCGGCCTGCTTTGAGTGACCGCCATACATCTGTTTGATGGCGACCGTGAGCCACAGCCGGCTGCCGCCCGCCTCGTGCGACCACACGCCCTTGACCTCCGGGATGCCGGCCGCTTCGAGCTGGTTCCACACCGCGCCGCACCGATAGGTGCCGCGGTAGAAAGTATCGTCGTTGGGCGGCATGCCGGGCACCGCACCGAGCAGCACCGGATCGTCGCGGTGCCAGAACGTCTCGATGCGGATCGCGGGCTCGCGCTTCTTGCCGCCGGCGTAGTAGCCGGTCCACTCGCCGAGCGGGCCTTCGTCGACGAGGTCGTCCGGGTGCACGAAGCCTTCGAACGCGATCTCCGCATGGGCCGGGATCGGCAGGCCCGTCTTGGGGCCCAGGATCACCTCGACGGGTTCGCCGAGCAGCCGTCCGGCGGCGTCGTACTCGTTCTTGCCGTACGGGATCTCGATGCCGGCCACCATGAACAGCGCCGGGTGCATGCCGCATACCACCGCGATCGGACACGGCTTCCCAAGCTCGTGCCAGCGCCGCATGATCAGGTTGCCGTGCTTGCCCTTGGACGTCATGATCGACGCCACGGCCTTGTCCTGCGCCTGGATGCGATAGGCGCCGTAATTGATCCAGCCGGTGTCGGGATGCTGCATGATCACCATGCAGCCGGTGCCGATGTAGCGGCCGCCGTCATGCTCATGCCATTTCGGCGTCGGGATTTTCAGGATGTCGATGTCGGCCCCGGTCGCGACGTTCTCCATCAGTGGCCCGTCGTCCACCATGACCGGTGGGATCGACTCGGGGTTCTTCATGTAGTTGCGCCAGTAACGCACCAGGTCCATCTCGCTGGTCTGCGCAGGCATCCCGAGGGTGAGGTTGATGCGCCGCACCGAGGTGAGGATGTTCGCCACCACGCGGTGGCGGGCCGGGAAGCCCGGAATGTCCTCGAACATCACCGCCGGCGCCCCCATGGTGCGTTGGTAGATGTCGACGATGCCGCCGATCTCCTCGTCGCATCCAGCGCCGGTGACCGTGACAAGCTCGCCGGCGTCCTGCATCTGGGCGAGCCAGGCGCGCAAATCCTGCTTGGGAGCGTTGGTGGAGCGCCGACCTGCGCGCGGCGCGACGGTGTTCAGCATTTCGGGCTCCTTGGTTGTCGCGGTCTTGGTGTGTTGCCCATGGAAAGGCTTTCGATCGTGTCGCCGAACGGAGCGCCGCCCGGTGGCGGTGATCGATCGAGCCGGTGACCATACGGGAGATAGCGAGAACCTGCCACAACTCCCGGATGAGGTGAAACAAGAAAATCCGTCAACGCCTAACGCCGCCGGTCCAGTATGGCCTTCAGCCTTTGCGGCGTGATCGGCAGTTCGGTGATGGCACCGGGCATGCCGATGGCATCCTCGACTGCGTTGGCGATCGCGGCACCGACCGCGTTGATGCCGCTCTCGCCGGCGCCCTTGATGCCGAGCGGGTTGCGGTCGGCAGGAAAATCCTCGGTCAGGACGATCTCGATCTCCGGCGTCTCGTGGGCGGTCGGGAGCAGGTAGTCCGCCAAGGTCACAGCCAGCGGGTCGCCGTTCTCGCTGTAACGGAACTCCTCCAGCAAAGCGCCGCCCAGGCCTTGCGCGAAGCCACCGACGATCTGGCCCTTCACCAGAGTAGGATTGATGGCGCGGCCGATGTCGTAGCCGATGACGTAGCGCTCCACCGCGACGCCGCCGGTGTCCGGATCGACCCTCACCACGGCGACGTGGCTGCCATAGGGGTAGACCTGATGGCCGACATGATGCCAGCCCTCGGCGGCAAGGCCAGGAACACGGCCGTTGCGCGCCGGCGAGGCGGGCAGCAGCGCGGTCGCAACAGCCGCGAGCGGCATCGACGGCCCGCCGGCGGTGCGGACCACCACGCCGTCGATGATGTCGAGATCGCCGGGCACGGCCTGCATGAGCTGCGCCGCCATGTCGAGCGCCTTGTCGCGCAATTTGAGAGCGGCGACCCGCGTCGCCGAGGCGGTCATCACGGTCGCGCGCGAAGCGTGCGCCCCGAGACCGAACTCGATGCGGTCGGTCTGGCCGTGGATCACCCGCACATGGCGGTAGTCGACGCCGATCATCTCGGCCGCCACCTGGGCGATGACGGTCTCGAAGCCCTGGCCGATCGAGGCGCCGCCGGTGACGACTTCGACCATGCCGGATGTATCCACCGCGATCTTGACGCCATCGGACGGCCCCAGCCCACTCTTCTCGACGAACATCGCGACACCGGCGCCAACCAGTTCGCCTTTCGCCCGCCGCGCCCGCAGGTCGGCCGTGAGCTTGGGCCACGACAGCCGCGCCAACACCTGATCGAGCAGCCCCATGTAATCGCCGGTGTCGTGTTCGACTTCTTCGCCGAGCACTTCGAGCGGGCGCGGAAACGGCATTTCGGCCGACGTGATGGCGTTGCGCCGGCGCACCTCGATGGTGTCGAGCCCGAGCCGTTGCGCCACCGCCTCGACGAGGCGCTCGCGCACGAAGGTCGTCTCGTAGCGGCCCGGCGCCCGATAGGTCGCGGCCGGCGTCTTGTTGGTCAGCCGGAAATGGCCGAGCGACCGATAGGCCGGAATCCGGTAAGGCCCCGGCAGGATGCCGCTCACCATCATGGCGACGCGCACCGCGTGGGTGCGCACATAGGCGCCCTGGTCGTGCCAGAACTCGTCGTCGAGGGCGAGGATGACGCCGGCGGCATCGACGCCCGCCCGGATCTTATGGCGCTGCTGGCGCGACTGGTTGGCGGCGACGAGATGCTCGCGGCGGTCCTCGATCCATTTCACCGGGCGGGCGAGCCGCATGGCGGCGAGGCAGACCAGGACGTCCTCCGGGTAAAGCTCGCCGCGCACCCCGAAGCCGCCGCCGACGTGGGACTCGTGGATATGAATCGACGACGGTGCGCGCCGCAGCATCGGGGCCAGCAGATCGCGCACCCGGTGCGGCACCTTGGCGGCGCCGTGCAACTCGACGATGTCGCGGGCGGCATCGTGGCGGCCGATGGCGCCGCGCGTCTCGATCGGCACGCCGGAATGGCGGCCGACCGAAAGATCAAGCTCAATCACCGCATGGGCCCGCGTCATGGCGGCGTCGATGTCACCATAGCCCTGGCGCACGATGGCGGCTTCGGTGGCGCGGCCGGGCGAGAACTCGCCGGGCTCGTCGCTGGCATCAAGTAGCACCGGCAAATCCTCGATCTCGATCGCGATGAGATCAGCGGCGTCTTCGGCGACATAGGGATCGTTTGCGAACACGGCCGCGACCGGTTCGCCCACATAGCGAACGTATCCGGTCGCAAGCACCGGCTGGCGGTAGGGCTCCAGCCGCTCGATGCGGCCCTCGCGGAAATCGATCGGCGGTACATCGGCGATGTCGGCCGCGGTCCACACTGCGAACACGCCCGGCACCGCGCGTGCGGCGGCGACATCGATCGCCAAGATGCGGCCGTGGGCGACCTGCGAGCGCGCGATGCGCATGTGAAGTTGGTGCGGAAACGAAATGTCGCCGGCAAACCGCCCGCGCCCCCGCACCAGCGGCGGATCTTCGAGCCGCAGCACCGATCGCCCGATGTAGCTGTTGGGCCGATTGCTCATGGGGGAACACTTACCACGCCGATCGTAGCCTGCATCGAGCCTGACGCTATCTGCGGGGCTCGATTCAGGCTACGCCGCCGCCTGCTCCAGGGCGCGCCGCGTCACGGTGGCGACGAGATCGCGGCGGTATTCGGCGTCGGTCTGGGCGTCGGTCAGCGGATCGATGGCGGCGGCGGCGGCATCCGCCGCCGCCCTGAAAGCGGGCGCGCCGGGCGGTCGGCCGGCCAGCAGGTCCTCGGCCGCCGCGATCCGGCGCGGATGGGTCTCGGCACCGCCCACGCCCACGCGCGGCGCCGTCATAGCGGCCTCCGACACCTCGTACGCAACCAACGCCATCCCCATCGCGAAATCGCCGGCGCGGCGGTTGAACTCGTAGAAGCCGGTGCGGGTCGCGGCGGACAGCAATGGCAGGTGCACTTCGGCGAGCAGTTCGTCAGATTCGAGCGCGGTCGCCATGATGCCCTGGAAATAATCCCGCGCCGCGATGACGCGGGTGCCGCGCTCGCTCCTCGCCACCATGTCAGCGTCAAGCGTCGCCGCCACCAGGCACCATTCCGACGATGGGTCGGCATGGGCGATGCTGCCGCAGAATGTGCCGCGGGTGCGGATCGGATAATGGGCGATGTGACGCATCACGGTCGACAGCAGCGTGCCGAGCGGGCCTTCGACGACCGGGAGGCGGAACGCCTGGTGGCGGATGCCGGCGCCGATCACAAGCTTACCGTTCTCGACGCCGAGGTGCCTCAAGGCATCGATGCCGTTGATATCGACGAGGTGATGCGGCCGCGCCAAGCGGAACGCCATGGTGGGGACGAGGCTCTGGCCGCCGGCCAGCACGCGCCCGTCGTCGGGGGCGAATTCGGCCAGCATGGCAAGCGCCTCGTCGATCGTCTTCGGCGCATGATAGCGAAACGTGGCGGGCTTCATGGACTCCCGTAAATCGAAAACGCGCGCGTTCCATTTTTAGAACGACGCGTTTTTTTGGATTGATACACGAGAATTGCTATATGTAAACAAAGGGCCGCAGCCGTGCCTCGGTCTTTCGAGCAAGAGCCACGCCGTCAACAAAGACCAGCATCCAACACCAGCAACCAAGACAAGAACCAAGATGAAGCCGCCTCCGTTCAGCTACCACGATCCGAAGACCGTCAGCGAGGTCGTCGGCCTGCTGTCCACGCTGGAGAACGCCAAGCTGCTGGCCGGCGGGCAGTCGCTGATGCCGATGCTGAACTTCCGCTATGTGCAGCCCGACCACATCATCGACCTCAACCTGGTCGAAGGGCTCGCATACATTCGCGAGACGCCGGGCGGCATGGAAGTCGGCGCCATGACGCGCCAGCGCGACCTCGAATTCTCCGAGTTGGTCGAGAGGCGGTTCCCGCTGATGCACGAGGCGATCCAGAGCATCGGCCACCGCCAGACCCGCAATCGCGGCACCATCGGGGGCTCGCTGTGCCACCTCGATCCGTCCGCCGAGCTTGTTTCCTGCGCCATGACGCTCGACGCCACCGTGGTGGTGGCGGGACCCAATGGCCAGCGCGAGATCAAGTTCAGCGACTTTCCGGTCGCCTATCTGACCTCGGCGGTCGAGCCCACCGAAGTTCTGACCGCGATCCGGTTTCCGGCGTGGCCGGCGAAGCACGGTTTCGCGTTTCTGGAATTTGCGCGCCGCCACGGCGATTTCGCCATCGTGTCGGCCGCGGTGCTGCTGGTGACCGATGGCGCCGGCAAGATCACCCGGGCGGCGGTCACGCTGGGCGGCATGGGCACCGGCCCGGTGCGGGCGAGCGAACTGGAACAGGCCCTGATCGGCCAGGCACCGGATGTCGATTTCCTGCGCCAGGCCTGCGAAAGCTGCCGCAAGTTCGAGGCGCTCGATGACGTCCACGCGCCGGCGTCCTACCGCCAGCACCTCGCAACCGTCATGTCCCGGCGCGCTTTGGAAAAAGCCTACGCGCGGGCGACAGGCAAGGCATGATAGCCCATGCGTCATGGCAACGCTTGTCGCGGCCATGACTCAGGAGGGAATAGAGAGGCATAGGAATCCGCATGGGTGAGTCCCGCAAAATCGCCGTCACGGTCAACGGCAAACGCTACGAGGAAGAGGTCGAAGTCCGGGTCACGCTCGCGGATTTCATCCGCCACCAGCTCGGCCTCACCGGCACCCATCTCGGCTGCGAGCACGGCGTCTGCGGCGCCTGCACCATCCTGCTGGATGGCCGCTCGGCGCGCTCCTGTCTGATGCTCGCCGTGCAGGCGAACGGCCATGAAATCCTCACCGTCGAGGGTATCGCACCAAGCGCGGACAAACTTCACCCGCTGCAGCAGGCCTTTCATGAGAACCACGGCCTGCAGTGCGGCTTCTGCACGCCGGGCATGCTGACCACGCTGATCGAATTTCTGCGCGACAATCCGGACCCGACGGAGCAGGAAGTGCGCATCGCCATCTCGGGCAATCTGTGTCGATGCACCGGCTACCAGAACATCGTGATCTCGGCGCTCGATGCCGCCAAGCGCCTGCAGGCGGAAGCGAGGCAGAAGGCTTGAACGGCGGGACGTTCGGGAAGAATGTCGAGCGGCTGGAAGATCGCGATCTCCTGATCGGCAAGGGCCGATTCGTCGACGACATTCGCATTCCCGGCACCCGCCACGCCGCCTTCGTGCGCAGCCCGCAGGCCCACGCGCTCATTCGCACCATCGACGCGCAGGCGGCGCGCGCGTATCCGGGCGTCGATGCCGTCTACACCTTCGCGGATATCCGCCCACACCTCACCGCCGATCGCCTGGTGGTGGCACTGCCGACGCCCGCGTTCCGCCAGAACGTCGATCGGCCCGTGCTGGCATGGCGTGAGGTCGTGCATGTGGGCGAGCCAGTGGCAGTGGTGATCGCCGCGAGCCGCCATGCTGCCGAGGATGCCGCCGCGCTGGTCGCGGTCGATTACGACGTGCTGCCGGCGGTGGTCGACGCCGAGGCGGCGCTCGCGTCCGGCTCGCCCACCGTCCACCACGGCGGGCCCCACAATCTCGTCGCCACCTTCGACCTCGGCTATGGCGATGTCGCGGCGGCATTCGCGGGCGCCGCCCACGTATTCGGCGAACGATTCCGGATCGACCGCGGCGGCAGCCATTCGATCGAGTGCCGCGGCCTCGTCGCGAACTATGAAGCGCACGAGGACCGCCTGACGGTCTACAGCTCGACCCAGACCCCGCACGTCTGCATGCGCATGCTGGCCGATCTGCTGGGGCGCGACGAAAATCAGGTGCGGGTCGCGGCGCCGGACGTCGGCGGCGGGTTCGGACCCAAGCTCGTGTTCTACCAGGAGGAGGCCGTGGTGGCGGTCGCCGCGTTGCTGCTGCGCCGCCCGGTGAAATGGATCGAGGACCGCCGCGAGCATTTCATCTCGACCACCCAGGAGCGCGACCAGATCTGGGACGTCGAGATTGCGGTCGACCGGCAAGGCATGATCCGCGGCTTTCGCGGCACCCTCATCCATGAGCACGGCGCCTACACGGCGCGCGGCGTCAACGTGCCTTATGGGTCCGGCGCGGCGCTGACGCTCGGCTACGTGGTGCCGGCGTTCCGGCTCGACATCAAGCTCGCGCTCACCAACAAGGTCCCGGTGACGCCGGTGCGCGGCGCCGGCCAGCCCCAAGGCGTATTCGCGATCGAACGGATGCTGGATCGCGCCGCCCACGAACTCTCCATCGACCGCGCCGAGCTGCGGCGCCGCAATCTCGTCCCGGCCGACCAGATGCCGTACCGCACGAAGCTCAAGACCCGGGGCGGCATGCAGGTGGTGCTCGACAGCGGCGACTATCCGGCGTGCCAGCGCATGGCGGTCGAACGCGCCGGCTGGGGCGCGTTCGGGGCGCGGCAAGCGGCGGCGCTGCGCGACGGGCGCTACATCGGCATCGGAATCGCAAACTATGTGGAGGGTACCGGCCGCGGGCCGTTCGAACCCGTGACGGTCCGAATGGCGCCGTCCGGAAAGGTCCACATCTATTGCGGCGCCGCCGCGATGGGGCAGAGCACCAAGACCATGCTGACCCAGATCGTCGCCGAACAGCTCGGCGGCGACATGGGTGCTTTCACGGTGACGACCGGCGACAGCGCCGCGACCGCGCTCGGCCTCGGCGGCTTCAACAGCCGTCAGGCTGTACTGGCCGGCTCGTCCGCGCACGCGGCCGCCGTCAAGGTTCGCAATAAGGCCCTGGTGGTTGCCGGCCATATGCTCGAATGCGCCGTCCAGGACCTTGAGATGGCGGGCCCCGAAATCCGGGTCAAGGGCGCGCCGAACCTCAAGGTGTCGTTCTCCGAAATCGCCCGCGCCACCATGGGCATGCCGGGCTATTATCTGCCGGGTGGCGTCGATGCCGGCATGGAGGCGAGCGAGAGCGTCGTCGTCAACGACATGACCTATGCGAACGGGTCCGCCGTCGCCGAGGTCGAGGTCGATATCGAAACCGGCGCCGTCCTTATCCGCAACTTTGTGTTCGTGCATGATTGCGGCCGCGCCATTCACCCGATGATCGTGGAGGGCCAGGTGATCGGCGCGATCGCCCACGCGGTCGGCAACACGCTGTTCGAGAAGATGCAGTTCGGCCCCGACGGCCAGCCTTTGACGACGACGCTTGCCGACTACCTGTTGGTCACCGCGACCGAGATGCCGAACGTCGATCTCCTCCATCACGAGTTGCCGACACCCCTCAACGCGCTCGGCATCAAGGGCGTCGGCGAGACCGGGACGCTGCCGACTTGCGCCGCGCTGGCATCGGCGATCGAAGATGCGCTGTCGCCGTTTGGCGTGCGGATCAACCACGCGCCGATCACGCCGGCCGAACTCGTGGCGAAGATCGCGGCGGGGCGGCCGGAGAGATAGCGTTCTGTTTTTGACATTCGATTGCCACCGGTGTCATCGCCCGTGTAGGCGGGCGATCCAGTAACCGCCGGACTGTGATGTGCGCACAGCATAAGTTTCACCGATGGCGCACTGGCTACTGGATGCTCCGGTTTCGCGGAGCATGACGCCGCGGATTTGGATCGAACGGTTAGAGGCAGTAAGTTAGCCCCATGGCGATCCGCTTCGACGACATCGGTAACCGGCTCAAGGCGTTCCGGCTCGGCTCCGGGCTGAGCGCCGACGAGATCGCCGACCGTCTCGGTATTTCGCGCACCGCGCTCTACCGGTTCGAGAAGGGCGAACTCGCCAAGATCGAAACGCTGGAAAAACTCGCCGACCTGCTCGGCGTGTCGGTGCCGACGCTGCTCGGGGTCGGGGTCGAATACATCGGCTCGGCGGTCGCCTATTTCGAGCGCATGCGCCAGATCGAAGAGACCTCCGAGCACATCATCGTGCTGGCGGGCCCGATCTCCTACCTGCTCGCCTCCGACGGCTTCGACCGGGCGCTCGCCGAAATCCTGCGCGAGAGCATCCCGGACTCAGCGGACGGCCGCAAGCGCGCGCTCGCCCAGGTCGACGAGGTGATGGCGGTGCTGCACCAGCGCAAGGACGCCTATCGCCGCCGCCAGCCCGGCATCGTCAACCTGATCTCGGCCGCCGAGATGCAGCACTTCCTGCGCAACGGCCTCGTCGGACGGCTCGACCTCGCCGACAAGGTGCGGCGCGAACGCCAGGCGCTCGCCCGCGCCGAAGCCGAGCACTTCGTCGCCCTGATGGCGGATGAGCCGATCGGCGTGCAGATCGGCATCGTGCCGGACACGCTGCCCCATGCGAGCTTCCAGCTTTTCCGTCAGCCGGACCGCCAGGTACTGGCGCTGTCGCCGTTCCGGCTTGGCGAGCAGCCCAACATCCGGGTCGGTGTGGCGATGATCACGTCGGCGCCGGAAGCGCTCGCGCTGCATGACAAGATGGCCAAGGATTTGTGGCGCCGGGCCCTGAAGGGTGCCGCGGCGGTCCGCGTGATGCGCGAAATGATCGGCAAATAACCCCCGCCGCAACCCTGCGGACATGGCCGTCCGGGTGATGTAAACTCCCAAAAGGCCGCCGTCGTAACGAGCGGGGCGAAATCGCAAGGGAGGCATTGATGGCAAGACGCCTGGTCTCGATCCACACCGCGTTGCTCGCGAGCAGCATACTGGCCTGCCCCGCCATGGCCGCCGACGTGACGCCGGAGCGGCTCCTCAATCCCGACAAGGAGCCGCAGAACTGGTTGATGAATCACCGCAGCTATGACGGCCAGCGCTATTCGCCGCTCGCCCGCATCAACCGGGATACCATCAAGAACCTCAAGCTAGCCTACGCGGTCCCGCTCGGCGGCGGCGCCGGCAACGAATATTCGGTGGCGACGCCGCTTGCGGAGGACGGCTTCCTCTACGTCACGGACTCCTGGGGCGTGCTCTACAAGATCGACGGCACCTCAGGCAGCGTCGGCCGCATCGTATGGCGGATGGACCCCAAGCAGGAGCGCCAGCAGCGCAACCGCGGCGCCGCCCTATGGGGCAATCTGGTGATCACCGGCGCCGGCATCGCGCCGCGGATCGTCGCGACCAACAAGGACACCGGCAAGGTGGTGTGGGAAACCTCGTTCCCGGATACGCCCGACGTGACCTTCACGTCGGCGGTGCTCCCCATCAAGGACAAGATCGTGGTCGGCGCCGCCAACGGGGATAGCGGCGTACGCGATTGGATCGGCGCGCTCGACGCGGCGACCGGCAAGCTGGCGTGGCGCCGCTTCATCATTCCGGCGCCCGGCGAGCCCGGCAGCGAGACCTGGAAGGGCAACACCAATGCATGGCAGACCGGCGGCGGCGCCGTGTGGGTCACCGGCACCTATGACCCCGATACCAACCAGACCATCTGGGGCACCGGCAATCCGGTCCCGATGTTCGATCCGTTCCAACGCCCCGGAGATAATCTCTACACCAACAGCGCAATTTCGTGGAACCCCGACACCGGCAAGATGAATTGGTATTTCCAGTTCACCCCGGGAGACATGTGGGACTACGACGAGGCCGGGACCCATATCCTGATCGATGGCCAGATCGCCGGCCAGGCGCGCAAGCTGATCACCCACTCGGCGCGCAACGGCTTCCTCTACACAATGGACCGGTTCAACGGCCAGACCGTGCTGGCGAAACCCTACATGGAGGTCAATTGGACCAAGGGCATCGACCAGAAGACCGGCAAGCCGGTCGACTACGATCCCGGCAAAGAGATCCAGACCTACGCGGGCGTCGGCAATGTGGTTCCGGGCGCCGCGCTCAAGAAGGTCTGCCCTTCACAGGCGGGCGGCAACAATTATTGGCCGTCCTCCTACAGCCCCAAGACCAAGCTCCTGTACATCCCGGCGCTGACCGCCTGCGTGACCGTCACCATCGACCGCGAGAAGCACAACGCGCAACGGGGCTGGAACGGCGGCCTCAGCCAGACCGACGAGCGCTTTGAAAGCAACCTGACCGCCGTCGATCCGCTTACCGGCGAGATCAAGAAGAACGTGCATCTGCGCTACCCGAACTATTCCGGCACGCTGGCGACCGGCGGCGGTCTGATCTTCCTCGGGCTGCTGGACGGCACCGTCGCGGCCTTTGACGACACCACGCTCGACGAGGTGTGGAAAACCAATGTGGGTTCGGGCTTTTCGGCCCCCCCAATGACGTTCGAGGTCAACGGCAAGCAATATGTGGCGATCGTGTCCGGTCCCAGCGCGGCAGCGAAGTCGCGGCTCGTCAATACGCCGGAGTTGAAGGAGCAGCGCAACGCCACCGTGCTTTATGTCTTCGGCCTGTAGGGGCTGTTTGATCGGCCGTCATAGGCGGAAATCGCCGAGCAGAACGTAGATGCCCGCGACAAGCGCGGGCAAGACTCCCAACCATAAAATCGGGGGAACATCATGACGCGACGCTATCGCTTTCGCACCTCACTTTTTGCCGTGGGCATGCTGGCGGCCGTATTGCCGGCATTTGCAGCCGAGGTGACGCCCGAACGGCTGCTCAATCCCGACAAGGAGCCGCAAAACTGGCTGATGAATCACCGCACCTATGACGGCCAGCGCTATTCGCTGCTCACCCGCATCAACAAGGGCAACGTCAAGAACCTTCGGCTCGCGTATGCGGTCCCGCTCGGCGGCGTCGGCGGCAACGAGTGGAACGAGGCGACGCCGCTGGTCGAAAACGGCTTCCTCTACATCACGGATTCCTGGGGTGTGCTCTACAAGATCGACGGCACCTCGGGCGACGTCGGCCGTGTCGTGTGGCGCATGGACCCCAAGCAGGAAAAGCAGGGCACCAACCGCGGCGCCGCGTTCTGGGGCAATCTCGTCATCTCGCCGGCCAACTGGCCGGCCCGTCTCGTTGCCACCGACAAGGACACCGGCAAGGTGGTGTGGCAGACCAACATGGTGTTTGGCCAGTCCGAGACGCGCATTACGGCAGCCCCGCTCGCCCTCAGGGACAAGATCATCGTCGGCGCCTCGGGCGGCGACAGCGGCGTGCGCGACTGGATCGCCGGCCTCGACGCCGCGACCGGCACCGTGCTGTGGCGCAAGTTCACCATCCCGGCGCCGGGTGAGCCCGGCAGCGAAACCTGGAAGGGCGCCAACAATGCGTGGCAAACCGGCGGCGGCGCCGTGTGGGTGACCGGCACTTATGATCCCGATACCAACCAGACCATCTGGGGCACCGGCAATCCGGTTCCGATGTTCGACCCGTTCTACCGCCCGGGTGACAATCTCTACACCAACAGCGCGATTTCCTGGGATCCGGAATCCGGCAAGATGAACTGGTACTTCCAGTACACGCCGGGCGACATGTGGGACTTCGACGAGGTCGGCACCCACATCCTGATCGACGGCGACGTCGCCGGACAGCCGCGCAAGCTCATCACCCATTCGGCGCGCAACGGCTACCTTTATACGATGGACCGTCATAACGGCCAGATGGTCGGCGCCAAGCCCTACATGGACAACGTCAACTGGACCAAGGGCATCGACCAGAAGACCGGCAAGCCGCTCGACTACGACGCAGGCAAGGACATCCAAACCTATGCGGGCGTAGGCAACCTCAATCCGAACGAACCGCTGAAGAAAGTCTGCCCGTCGATCGCCGGCGGCAACAATTACTGGCCGTCGTCGTACAGCCGCAACACCAAGCTCCTCTACATCCCGGCCATGACGGCGTGCGTCGCGGTAGCGATCGACCGCGAGAAGCACAACGCGCAACGGGGCTGGAACGGCGGTCTCTTCACTACCGACGAGCGCTTCGAGAGCAACCTGACCGCCGTCGATCCGTTGACCGGCGAAATCAAGAAGAACGCCCACCTGCGCTACCCGAATTATTCCGGCACGCTCGCGACCGGCGGCGGATTGGTTTTCCTCGGCCTCCTTGATGGCACACTCGCGGCATTCGACGACACCACGCTCGACGAATTGTGGAAGACCAATGTCGGCACCGGCTTCACGGCGCCGCCGATGACCTTCGAGGTCAATGGCAAGCAGTATGTGGCGATCACGTCGGGACCGAGCGCGGTCGCCAAGGCCAAGCTCATGAACACGCCGGAACTCAAGGAGATGCGCAACGCGACCGTGCTCTATGTCTTCGCGCTGTAGAGGCGCTTTTCAAACATCGTCTCGACCGGGCTTGTCCCGGCCATCCACGCCTTCCTCGCGGCGAGGTCGCTAAGCAAGACGTAGATGCCCATGATAAGCGAAATGACAAGCACGGGCATGACGCCGAAACACCGAATCGGGAGAAACACCATGACAAGACGGAATCACTTTGACGCCGCCCTGCTTGCCGGCACCGCGCTGCTTCTCGCGAGCAGCATACTGGCCTGCCCCGCCATGGCCGCCGACGTGACGCCGGAGCGGCTCCTCAATCCCGACAAGGAGCCGCAGAACTGGCTGATGAATCACCGCAGCTATGACGGCCAGCGGTTCTCGCCGCTCGCGCGCATCAACAAGGCCAACGTCAAGGGCCTCAAGCTCGCCTATGCGGTGCCGATCGCCGGCACCAGCGGCAAGGAGTTCATCGAGGCAACGCCGCTCGCCGAGGATGGATTCCTCTACCTCACGGATTCCTGGAGCGTGGTCTACAAGATCGACGCCACCGCCGGTGATGTCGGCCGCATCGTCTGGCGCATGGATCCCAAGCAGGAGAAGCAGGTCGCCAACCGCGGCGCCGCATTCTGGGGCAATCTCGTGATCTCCGGGGCAAGCGCGCCGGCCCGCGTCATCGCCACCGACAAAGGCACCGGTAAGATCGTCTGGGAAACCAACGTTTCCGACGGCGACCGCATCACCGTCACCGGGGCGCCGCTCGCCATCAAGGACAAGATCGTGATCGGCGCGTCGGGCGGCGACGCCGGCGCGCGCGACTGGGTGGCGGCACTCGATGCCGCGACCGGCAAGCTGCTGTGGCGCAAGTACACGGTTCCGGCGCCCGGCGAGCCCGGCAGCGAGACCTGGAAAGACAAGACCAACGCCTGGCAGACCGGCGGCGGCGCCGTGTGGGTGACCGGCACTTACGATCCCGACACCAACCAAACCCTGTGGGGCGTCGGCAATCCGGTGCCGATGATGGATGCGCGCGCCCGGCCCGGCGACAATTTGTTCACCAACAGCGTGGTGTCGTGGGACCCAGACAACGGCAAGATGAACTGGTACTTCCAGTTCACGCCCGGCGACATGTGGGATTTCGACGAGGTCGGCACCCACATCCTGATCGAGCGCACCGTCAACGGAGAGCCGCGCAAGCTCGTCACCCATTCGGCGCGCAACGGCTTCCTCTACACCATGGACCGCCACAACGGTGAGATGGTGGGTGCCAAGCCCTACATGGAAGTGAACTGGACCAAGGGCATCGACCAGAAGACCGGCAAGCCGATCGACTACGATCCCGGCAAGGACGTGCAGACCTATTCGGGCCTTGCCGATCCGACTTCTGCAAATCCGGTGAAGAAGGTCTGTCCCAATCGCACCGGCGGCAACAACTACTTTCCGTCGGCCTACAGCCCGAAGACGCAGCTCCTCTACATTCCCGCCATGACGGCGTGCGAATTCGTCACCAACGACAGCGCATTGGTCCAGCGCGAGCCCGGCTGGTTCAAGCGCACCGGCGGCGGCTACAAGCTCGACGGCCGCTACGAAAGCAACCTGACGGCGGTCGATCCGGTAACGATGGAGATCAAGAAGAGCCTCCATCTTGCCTACCCGAACTACTCGGGCGCGCTCGCGACCGCAGGCGGCCTCGTGTTCGTCGCCCTCATGGACGGCACCATTGCAGCCTACGACGATTCAACGCTCGACGAACTGTGGAAGATCAATGTCGGCTCGGGCTTTGGCGCGCCGCCGATGACCTTCGAGGTCAACGGCAAGCAATACCTCGCGATCGCATCGGGGCCGAGCCCGACGTCGCGAACCAAGCTGCTGCTGACACCGGAGCTCAACGACCAGCGCAGCGCCACGGTGCTGTACGTGTTCGGATTGTGATGCGGCGACCGGACGATTTATCGTTCACCGCGACACCACCAACGCGTCGAGGGCGCAGGCGCCCTTGCCGCGGGTGTAGACCATCACCGGGTTGAGGTCGATCTCGATCAGGTCCGGCGTATCGCGCATCAGCGCCGCCACCTTGGCAACGATCGCGGCCAGCGCCACGACGTCGGCCGGCGGCGCACCGCGCACGCCGGCGAGGAGCTTTGCGCCGCGCAACCGGCCCAATTCGCGCAGGATGTCGTCTTCGCTCACATCCGGTGCCATCAGGCGCACGTCATCGAGGATTTCCACCAGCACGCCGCCGAAACCGACCGCCACCACCGGCCCCCAGTCGGGATCGCGCCGCGCGCCTACGATCATCTCGATGCCGGGCGGCGACATGCGCTCGACCAGCGCGCCGTCGAGCCGCACGTCCGGGCGGGCCGCGGCGAGCGTCGCATGGAGCCGGTCGTAAGTCGCCCGCAGGGCGCCAGCATCGGCGATGCCCAGGACGACGCCACCGGCGTCGCTCTTGTGCGCCAGGTCCCTGGCCTGCGCCTTGAGAGCGACCGGAAAGCCGATCCGGGCCGCGATCGCGGCGGCGTCGGCGGCGCTTCGGGCCAGCGCCCCGTCCGGCACCGGAATGCCGAGCGCCGCCAGATAAGCCTTGCCGAGGTATTCCGGCAGTGTGCCACGGTCCGGCAACGCGGGCGGCGCGGGCGACGCGGGCGCGGCCCGATGCGCGGCGCGGCTCTCCCAGTGGCGCAGCGCGAGGCCGTAATTCGTGATGCGCGCCATCGCCCGCAGCGCCGGCTCGGGCGAGCGGAACAGTGGGACCGCATGGTCCTCGAATTCGGCAAAAAACTCCGGCGGCGCCGCCTCGCCGCCGATCGCCGCGAAGGCGACCGGCTTTTCCGCATGGCGCATGACGCCGCGGGCGGCGCGCGCCTTGTCCACCGCCTGCTGCCGTGACCCCAGCACGATCGCCGCCACCACGCTGCCGACATGGGGATCATCAAGCAATGCCCGCGTAGCTGTGCCGAGCAGTCCCGGCGTGCGGATGAGCTGGGTGCCGACATCGACCGGATTGTCGGTCAAGGCAAGCGACGGCATCAGGGCGGCGAGCCGTTCCATCACCGGCTGCGACAATGCCGGCACGTGGAGGCCGGCGTCGTTGCAGACATCGAACGTGATGCCACGAAACGCGCCGGAATTGGTAACGACACCGACGCCTTGCGTCGGCGGGATCGGAAACCGCACCAGCAAATCCGCGACATCGATCAACTCGTCGAAGCTTTCGACCAGGATCACACCCTGGTGCGCGGTGAGCGCCGCCATGGTCTTGAAATCGCCGGCCAGCGCACCGGTGTGGGACAGCGCCGCGGCGCGCGACGCTGAGGTGCGGCCGGAATGGAACATCACGATCGGCTTGCGGCGTTCGCGCGCTCGCGCCGCAAGTTCGAGGAATTCGCGCGGCCGCCGGATCTGCTCGACAAACAGCGTGATGACGCGCGTCGCGTCGTCATCGATCAGTTCGGCGAGAAAATCCTCGAGCCCGACGACGGCCTCGTTTCCGGTCGAGACCACATGGGTGAACCCGATACCCTTTGCCCGCACCACATCGACGGTCGCGAGCATCATGGCGCCGCTCTGGGCAATGAATCCCACGGACGGATTGCTATCGCGCCGCGGTTGCGGCAACGACAGGCACAGCGCGACGCCGTCCACGTGATTGAGGAAGCCGAGGCAGTTCGGTCCCAGCACCGCGACCCCCGAGCGGCGCGCCGCCTCGACAATCGCCGCCTGCTCCGCGAGCCCGGCCTCGCCCGTCTCCGCAAATCCCGCCGCGAACACGATCGCGCCGCCAATGCGCCGCCGCCCGCACGCCGCGATCGCGTCGAGCACGCCGGCGCGCGGCAGGCACAACACCGCGAGATCGACAGCCATCGGCAAGTCGTCGATCGACGGCACGCACGGCCGCCCGAACACCTCGTTGCGGTTGCGGCTCACCAGATGGATCGCGCCGCCATAGTCGAAGCTCTTGAGGCTCGACAGCATGGTGGCGCCGAACGATCCTGGCTCGGACGATACGCCGACGATGGCAATTGATGCCGGACGCAGCAGCCGGCCGACCGGCACGAGCCCCGCACGCGGCGAGGTGGGTGGCCTCGCGTCACATATTATGGCTTCGGGCGTCACGGACGTTGCGCCTTTCCCCGTCAGCTTGCGAACGTGTATCTAGCATCAACAATTTACTATCCGTCACATCCCACGCTTGAGCGCCTCGGCCGCAACGGCGAGCGGCAGCACGAGGGATAACGGCGCGTCAAGCAGCGTCAATGCACCGTAGCCCGCATACCATTGCGCGGCACGGTCACTCTTGGCATCAATGAGTATGGCAACACCCCCGACATCCTTAGCGACGCGGATGCAACGATCCGCTGCGCACAATAGCAACGCCCCGCCCACGCCGCGGCCTTGAACGGTCTTATCGACGGCCAGACGTCCGAGACGGAACATGGGCACGTCGTAGCGGGCGAGCCCCTTTTTCACGACCGCTGGGGCACGAACGTATTCGATCGAAGCAGGACTGAGCGTATAGAAACCAAGAACGTGTCCCGGCGCGTCGGTCGGCGACGCGACGAAACATTTGGCTCCGCCGCTGTCGTGGTTTTGGCGGGCGTAGCGTTGCAGATAGAGGTTGAGATTGTCGTCCGTGCAGTCGAACGAGGCGCGGTCGTGATGCTTCGCGAGCGGGGATTCCTGCCAGACGAGAGCCGTCACCGCAGGGTGAACCGAGCTTTCGCGGCACGTATTAGGCGTTTGGGGGCCGCCGGAGGGTGTTCAAGCAGATCGAGAATGCGCAGGGAATCGCGCTCCGAGAGTATCAGCCGCTCCGCCTCGGTGATGTCGGCTTCGGCTTGTGGCAGCACGGTACCCAAGATGTAGCCCGTTAGATCGAGCCGCTTGATGGTCGCTGCACGAGTCAGCGTCGCCTTATCCTCGGGGCGAAGTCGCAGCTCGATCCGCCCGCTATCCTTCAAAGCGCGTGGCATAGTGCCTCCTCTCATTACCAATGAACGTACAATACGGATTCATTCCGTACAATAACGAAAGCTGCCCCTGGGGCTGAGTTGTTCACAAATTGGATAAATTCTTGATTTTGGCACAGTCTGGCGTTAGATCATGTGGCAGCGCAGTATGGCCTGCAGGGCCGACTTGGCCGGCCCCGCCGCCGCAAGCCCGCGGCCGCTGCAACCGCCGCAAAATGGGTGCCGTGAATGGGTGAAGTCTTTGCATCGGCGCCGTTCATTGTCGGCAAGAGCGAGCTGTCTCCGACCGAGACGCATATTCCGGCCGAGGAGGCGCTGTGCCCGGTCATCTCCCACGAGTGGGTGAACGAAGAATACAAGCATCTGGTCGTCGCGGCGTCGCCCAAGGCGCTCGCGGTCCAGCCCGGGCAGTTCTTCAATCTTTTGTGCCCGTCGCCGGACGCGGGCGAGTTGTGGTTGCGACGGCCGCAGAGCGTGTACCGGGTCGACGCCGCGCGCGGCCGCATCGAGTTTCTTTACAAGTGCGTCGGACGTGGCACCAAGGGCCTCGCGACCTTGAAGAGGGGCGAGATGCTCAACCTGGTCGGCCCGCTCGGCGTCGGTTTTCATCTCGATCCGGCGTGGCGCAACATCGTGGTGCTGGGCCGCGGCGTCGGCCTCGCCACGCTGGCGCCGATCTCACAACTTGCCGCCGGTTACGGCATCGGCGTCACTGCGATCCTCTCGGCGCGCAGCCGCGACCTCGTCATGGCGGACGACCTGTTCGCCAAGGTCGGCACCGTGGTTCCGGTGCTCGACATCGATCGCTCTAGCGACATCGAGAATGTGGAGAAAATCCTCGACGATTTGATCGCGGCGAAACGCGCCGACGCGTTCTTCACCTGCGGCTCCAATCGGCTGATGCAGTTGATGAAGCGGCTCGGCGGTAAACACGGCATTCCGGGCCAGGTCGCGATGGAACAGGTAATGGCCTGCGGGCTCGGCCCTTGTTACGTCTGCGTGCGGACCTTCGAGGTCAAGGGCCACAAGGAGCTTCGCCGCGTCTGCATCGAAGGGCCGGTGTTCGATCTACAGGAGGCAGTCGGATGGTAGACATGACGGTGAAGATCGGGAACGTCACCCTGAAGAACCCGATCATGCCGGCGTCCGGCGCGTTCTCCACCGATCTCGCCCAGGTGATGGATATCAACCGCCTCGGCGCGCTGGTCGCCAAGACGGTGTCGCGCGAGTTCCGCATCGGCAATCCGCCGCCGCGTGTCGCCGAGCTCGAATGCGGCATGATCAACTCGATCGGCCTGCCCACCAAGGGCATCGAGTATTTCCTGAGCCACCAGGTGCCGGACTACAAGCGCTTCACCCCGCCGCTGGTGGGCAGCATCTCGGCTCAGACCGCCGACGATTTCGAGGCGATGACACGCGACGTCGACGTGCCGGACGTCGACATCATCGAGGTCAACATCTCGTGCCCGACCCGCAATCCGGGCGGCGGCAATTTCGCCATGCATGAGGACCACACCTTCAGCGTGATGAGCCGCATCCGCAAAGCCACCGACAAGCCAGTATGGTGCAAGCTGTCGCCCAATGCGGGCGATGTGGTGGCGATCGCGAAGGCCGCGGAAGCCGCCGGCGCCGACGCGCTCGTGGTCTCCAACACCATTTTGGGACTCAAGATCAACGTCGACACGTTCCGCCCGGCGATCGGCAACAAGTTCGGCGGCATTTCGGGCCCGGGCGTGAAGCCGATCATCATGCGCATGGTCCATCAATGCGCCAAGGCGGTGAAGATCCCGATCATCGGCTGCGGCGGCATCGTCAAGGTCGAGGACGTGGTCGAGTACATGCTGGCCGGCGCCACCGCGGTGATGATGGGCTACATCATCTTCCGCAATCCGTCCGGCATGCTGGCGATTCTGGACGGCCTCGAGGAATGGTGCCGCAAGCGCGGCTTCGCGCGGGTGTCCGACCTCACCGGCGCCATGATCGACGACGCCCCGATGGAGACATTCGCGGCGGCGGCAGCCCCGATCGGATGACAACGCGCATCACCATCCGCAAACCGGACGACTGGCACCTGCATGTGCGCGATGGCGCCATGCTCAAGGCGTCGCTGCCGTATACGGCGCGGCATTTCGGCCGCGCGATCTTGATGCCGAACCTCATCCCGCCGGTCACCACCACGGCGGACGCCGTTGCGTATCGCGAGCGCGCGCTTGCGGCGCGGCCGCCGGGCTCGACCTTCACGCCGCTGATGACCTGCTATCTGCGCGACGATACCGATCCGGACGACGTCGAGCGCGGTTTCCGCGACGGTGTGTTCACCGGCGTCAAGCTCTACCCGGCCAACGCCACCACCAATTCGGCGGCCGGCGTGACCGATCTGAAGAACGTCCATCGCGTGCTGGAGCGCATGGAAAAGATCGACATGCCGTTCCTGATGCACGGCGAGGACGTCGATCCCGACATCGATATTTTCGATCGCGAGAAGGTGTTCATCGAACGCAAGCTGATCCCGCTTACCAAAATGTTTCCCGACCTGCGGATGATCCTCGAACACCTCTCTTCCAAGGACGGCGTCGATTTCGTGCGCAGCGCCAAGCCGCAACTCGGCGGCACCATCACGCCCTATCACCTCATCCTGACCCGCACCGACTGGCTCGGCTGGGGCCTCAAGCCGTACATGTACGTGATGCCGGTCATCAAGACGGCGCGCGACCGCGACGCGCTGCGCAAGGCCGCGACCTCGGGCGAGTCGTGCTATTTCCTCGGCACCGACTCAGCGCCGCATCCTTACGCCCGCAAGGTCAATGTCAACGGCATTCCGGGCATGTTCAACGCCCCGGTGGCGATCGAGACCTACACCAAGGTGTTCGAGGAGGAAGGCGCGCTCGACAAGCTCGAAGCCTTTGCCGCCATCAATGGCGCGACCCATTACAAGCTGCCGGTCAACACCGAAACCATCACGCTTGAAAAGTCGTCGTGGGTGGCGCCGGAAGAGATCAAGGTCGACGGCCCGGACGAGCGCGCGCTCGTGTACCGCGGTGGCGAGACCATCGAGTGGAAAGTGGTGGCAAGTTAAAGCCCCGACGAAGACGAATTAAGGAACGCCACGATGCCAAGCTTTACCGATCGCCAGGTCATCGCCGACCTTACGGCGAAAATGTTCCTCGAGGTGGAGGCGGTGCGGTTCATGACCGACAAGCCGTTCATCTTCACCTCCGGCTGGGCGAGCCCGGTCTATACCGACTGCCGGCGCCTGATCTCGTTTCCGCGGGTGCGGCGCACCCTGATGGATTTCGGCGCTTCGATCGTCATGTCCGAGGCGGGCTTCGAGCAGTTCGACGCGGTGGCGGGCGGCGAAACCGCCGGCATTCCGTTCGCCGCGTGGATGGCGGACAAGCTCGACCTGCCGATGCTCTACGTGCGCAAGAAGGCGAAGGGCTTCGGCCGCAACGCCCAGATCGAAGGCGACATCAAGGAAGGCCAGCGCATCCTTCTGGTCGAGGATCTCACCACGGACGGCCGCAGCAAGGTCAATTTCTGCAATGCGCTGCGCCAGGCCGGTGCCAAGGTCGACCACGTCTTCGTGTGCTTCTTCTACGACATCTATCCGGACGGCCGTAAAATCCTCGCCGATCTCGGCATCAACATGCACTGGCTCGCCACCTGGTGGGACATCCTGAAGGTCGCCAAGGCGTCGAACAAATTCGAGCCGAAGATGCTCACCGAAGTGGAGAAGTTCATGAACGATCCGGCCGGCTGGTCCCAGGCTCATGGCGGCGTCGCCGCGGCCGCGGCCGAGTGACGCCGCGCCGCGTCCGGAACGGCACGATTTTTGATAGAATTTTCCGATCCCGCAAAGTTGCCGACTTTTCGGCGCGGGAAAACCTATAAGGGTGGCGCTTTCGCGCGGGTGTCGCAGCGCGACGGACGGGAAAAAGCAGGATGGAGTTCGATAATTCGTTCGAGGTGCCGCTGCCGGTCGGCGATGCCTGGAAGGTCCTGATGGACATCAGGCGCATTGCCCCGTGCATGCCGGGCGCAGAACTCACCGACGTGACGGACGACCGCACCTACAAGGGCAAGATCGGGGTGCGGCTCGGCCCGGTCGCGCTGACCTTCGCCGGCACCGTGAAGTTCGACGAGATCGATAACGACGCCCACAAGGCCCGCGTCGCCGCGCAAGGCAACGACGCCAAGGGGCGCGGCGCCGCCAACGCGGTGGCGGCCTTCCACCTGGAGCCTGCCGGCAGCGGCACCAAGGTGCTGGTGCACACCAACCTGACGCTGTCCGGCGCGGTCGCCCAATATGGCCGTGGCGTCGGCATCATCCAGATGACGGCGGCGCAGATCATCACGCAGTTTGCCAACAACCTCAAAGCCCACCTTGCCCAGGATGCGGCCGCGGCCGCACCCGCGCCCGCTGGCGCCCCCGATGCTGCGCCGGCCTCCGCACCCGTCCCCACTGTCGCGATGCCTCCCGCGTCGGCCCCACAAACGCGCACCGCTGTCGCACCGCCGCTGCCCGCGCCGACGGCCGCAAAGCCGATTTCCGGGTTTGCCCTGATGGCCAAGGTGCTATGGCAATCCGTCTTGCGTTTGTTCGGGCGCGGTTGAGCGGATCTCTGACATCGGCGGGCGTCCTTCGGGCGTGTCACATTTTCGCGTTCGACCCGCGCTAATCCTGCTCGCGTGCATCGGCCGTCGAATTTATCCCCCGCAGTAACCGTGTCTTGCGTTTGTTGATCGGCCCAGTCACGGGCAGTGTAACGGTTCGGGCGAATCGACGACGAACCGATTCGCCCATCTGAGGTTGTTTTTCTTGAAAAACACAATCAAATGGGACATGAATGTGCGTCCGACCGCTAATAATCAGGAAGATTGGCGGCTAATGGAAGGGTGAAGAGCGATGAGATTTGCAACCTTAGTCGTGGCCGGGATGAGCTGTTTTTTCGCCGGCAAGGCCGTCCTTGCGGCGACCACGGATGACGTGAAGTGGATCAACCAGTGTGTGCAGGACAACAAGAACGAAGGCGCGAAATCCGAGGTCGTGCTCAAGTACTGCACCTGCATGAACAACAAGATGAGCGATAACGAAACCCAATCCATCACGCAGTGGGAAAAGGTCCACGTAACGGAGCGTCGCGCCTGCGACAAAGAGGCGGGCTGGAAATAGCGTTTGTTGCCTGGATCCAATCGTCAGAGCGCATTCGCCTCGAAGTGCTTCAATCCAAACCTAAACGGAGACAAAGAATGGTGCGCTACTTCTTGCTATGCGGTGGACTGCTCGGCGGCCTCGTTGCCGGGCCCGCGGTGGCCGAAAGCTACAAATTCACCCTCTATAATCATTCGAAATACGCGATCGAGGGTTTCCAGACCTACGAGAACGGAAAGTGGGATACCTGGAAAAACGTCGGCGTCGATCAGGACGAACACCAAGTGATGGACTGGAACTCCAACGAAGGCGATTGCGTCGTCCCGTTCCGGATTATCTACGAAGATATCGATACCGAACAGTACAAGGTCGATTGGTGCAAGATAAAGAACATCCACGTTTACAACGATCGCGTGACCGCGGACTAACCGCCGTCTCGCCTTGCATCCGCTCCTGAAGCGGGCCGCCGAATATTTTCCGGCGGCTCGCAACGCCCGACCGTCGCGCGAGCGCGGTGCGCCAAAGCGCGAGGCTCGCATCCGCGGCGCCCCGCCTCGTGGATCACGGCCGCGGATCGCGAGCGCATGATGGCGAGTTGGCGATCGCGGCGCCATTGAGTTGCAAACAGCCTACGAATAACTTTAGCCTCCGGACCGGGCGACCGATCAAGTCGTCCCGTGAATGCGGCATTTGGATGAGGCAAAGGGGTGGACTGATGCGGCGCATCGCACGCAGGATTGCTTTGGTCGGGGTCGCGGCTGCCGTGCTGCTGCGGCCGGCCCTCGCGGAGCCGCCGAAATTCCAGGTCGATCCGACCTGGCCGCAGACGCTGCCGGGCAACTGGATCATCGGCGTGATCGGCGGCATTTTCGTCGATGCGCAGGATCATGTCTGGATCAACCAGCGTCCCAGCTCGCTTGATGCCCGCGAGAAGCGAGCGTCAACCACGGCGAATGTGAAGTGCTGCGTGCCGGCTCCGCCGGTGATCGAGTTCGACCAGGCCGGCAAGGTGGTGCAGGGCTGGGGCGGCGACGGTCCCGATTACAAGTGGGGCAACGACGGCCATGGCATCTTCGTCGACCACAACAATTTCGTCTGGGTCGGCGACAATGTCGAGACCGGCGGCCACATCTACAAATTCACCCGCGACGGCAAATTCGTCATGCGGCTCGGCAAGCCCGGCACGCCCGGCGGCTCGAATGACACCGAGCACTTCAACCGTCCCGCCGACATGGTGGTCGATCGCGAGAGCAACGAGATTTTCGTCGCTGACGGTTACGCCAACCATCGCGTCATCGTATTCGATGCCGCGACCGGCGCCTACAAGCGGCACTGGGGCGCTTACGGCAAGCCGCCGACCGACGACAAGGTCGCGTGGGACCCGAACGGGCCGCCGCCGCAGCAGTTCGGCAATCCGGTGCATTGCATCACCATCACCAATGACGGGCTGGTGCTGGTGTGCGACCGCAGCCACAACAGGATGCAGATGTTCCGCCGGGACGGCACCTTCGTGCGCGAAATATCGGTGCTGAAAGACAGCGCGCCCGGAACGATCGGATCGATCGCCAAATGGCCGGATGCGGCGCAGACCTACCTGATCGTGGTCGATGACCCGAACGGCGAATTCCACGTCATCGATCACGCCGACGGCAGGCTGATGGCCTCCTATGGCCGCGTCGGCCATCAGCTCGGCGAGTTCTACAACCTCCACAACATCGGCATCGACAGCAAGGGCAACATCTACACCGCCGAGGTCCAGGGCAAGCGGGTGCAGAAGTTCCGCAACCTCGGCGGGCTTTGATTAGCGCAGGATCGTTGGCGGTCGAATGGCATCAACCGCAAAGTCGGCCCGTCTCATCGCGGAACGCATTGATGGTTGCGCAAGATCTGTTTGGTGCCGCCAACCTTGGTGTGATTGCCACCAATCACCTTTTTGATCTGGCCTTGCGGACAGGTGCCGTCGTCGACCAACACCGTCTGCCCCTCTCGCAATTGCCCCATGGGCGGCTCTTTCTTGAGTATCTCCGCCCTGGCGAAGGTCGCCGTGCCGGTTGCGGCGAGGGCGGCCATCAGGACGAAGGAATAGAACTTCAGCATGATAAATAAGCTCCCGATTGCTCCTGTTCTGGAAGCGAAATCTGCCAACCAAGCCGGCCGGACCGTGACAAACTAAACCAATTCGACGTTTTGCGACATATGGCCAACCAGCTTCGCCGTTGCCAAGTTTCGACGGACACGGTCTGCTTTGTGCCTCGACTCTGTAGCATCGGGTACCGTCCTTATACGCCTTGCAATTTCGTCCAAATCGAAATGCAATGGCCTGAGCGTCTCGCTCCGCCACCTTCTGCTCAAAGGCCGAGCATGTCGAAAATCGTTCTCTCATACCGCCGCTCCGACTCCCAGGCTGTGGCAGGCCGCATCGCGGATCGGCTGATCGCGTATTTTGGTGCAGACTCCGTATTCATGGATGTCGACAACATCCCATTCGGAATTGATTTCCGCCTGCATATCAAAACCGCCCTGTCGCAAGCCGAGGTCCTGATTGCGGTGGTCGGGCCCGGCTGGCTGGGCGCCGGCGCGGACAGCCGTACCCGCATCGATGATGAGGATGATCCGGTCCGAGTTGAGATCGAGATGGCGCTCCAGCAGAAGCTCTTGGTCATCCCGGTGCTGGTAAACGGCGCCAGCATGCCGAAATCCGACGCGCTGCCCGTCGGCCTTCGGGACTTTGCGTTTCTCAATGCGGCACCGGTCGATGACGGAAGAGATTTTCGTCCGCACTCCGACCGTCTGATTTAATCGATTGAGAGCGCCTTGGCGAGCAGGTCATACGGCCCTCAAGGCGGCGGTCCTGATCGATTTGGGCGAGCAGGTGTGAAGGCGGCCCGCTCGCCTCGCGCAAACGCGACCATGATCATGGCTGCCGTCGTCGCCGTTTTGCTCCTTCTCGGTGCAGGTCCGGCGTGGCGATACAACTCCTCGACCTCGCAATACCAGATCGCATCGGTCCCATCGGCTGCGGCGCCGCCGCCGGCGCAAGCCGTGGCGACTGCCGGCCCCGGAGGAACGCCGGCGCCTGGTTCCGTGGCCGTCCCCCAGCCCGTCGATGCGTCCGCCGACGATATCCGATGGGACTTGCTGAAGGATACGATCGACATCGGATTACTGCGCCGTTTCGCCGAACAGAATCCGGAGAGCAGGCATCGGGCTGAAGCAGAGCAGCGGATTCTCGATCCTCGCCGCGCCATCACCACCTACGCCTTCTCGGGTCGATCCGATACCTGCGGCATCCCAGGCTGGCACCGACGATGGCGACTGGAACGCCGCAAAGGCGAGCGGAAGCTATGAAGCCTACGAGGCCTACGCAAAAGCCCATCCGCAGGGTCGGCACATTTCCGAGGCGCGCCGGGACGCGATCGCGATCGCCCTGAAGGCGGAGCCGCCGATCGGCACCTTACCCTTTGGGGCGACTGTGCTGGTCGACGATCATTCGTGTCAGGCAAAGGAGATCAAGGCCGTCACGGGCGGCGACGTCAGCAAAAAGATAACACGCACGAAAAGATGCCTTCCGCGCAACGGCATTTTTTAGGCAGAACCGGTCCGCTCCACTGGTCTACTGAATATTCAGTTCTTTTCGCACCTGGTCGACGAAGCGCATGTCGATCACCTCGTCATATGAAACGGGTTGCTTCAGGATGCCGGCCTGGCGAACGATGGCCTCGCCGGTCGTCCAGGATTCCTTGGTGATGAATTCCGTCCGTGCTGAAGATGCCGTCGGCGAAGCTGCGCTCGAGCGAAGCTTTGAGGTCATCCGTCGTGGCGGTCGGAAACTCGGACTTGGCGAAGTCGAGCATCTCGGCCCGATGAGCGTCGGTGTAGACAAGGCCACGAACGAGCGCCTTGACGAGGCCCTTCACGGTGCCGGGATCCTTCTCGATCGCGTCGCGGCGCACGCTGAGCGCGGTGTCGGTGAAGGGACCGAGCTCCCGCGATGAATTGAGGATCGGCTGGGTCCAGACGCCCTGCTGGTAGAGTTGCGTGATGAACGGCTCCGACGAGACGCCAAGCTCCGCCTGCTTCGCCTTGACGGTGGCGGGAACGATGGCCGAATTCCCCACCTCGATCAGGGTCACATCCTTGCCGGGCTCCAGCTTCCACTGCTTGAGGAAATAGCGGAGCACGTTGTTCGGCGTGCTGCTGTAGTAGCCGACCGCGATGCGCTTGCCCTTGATATAGGAAGCGAGATCTCCGCTAATCGACGGAATATCGGTACGGGCCATCATGTAGATGTTGGCGCGCGCGACGAGATTACTGACGGCCGTCAAATCCTTGCCGTTGACGTGGGCGAAGGCGTTGTGATCGACCGACGCGATGTAGGCAAAAGCATCGCCCGCCAGCACCGCATTGATGAAGCCCGGCGACACCATGACGGCAATCTTGAGGTCGATGCCTTCATCCTTGAAATAGCCCTTGCGCAGCGCGACGTAGACCGGCAGGAAGCCGACATGATGCACCGGCTCGGTGAGCAGCAGTTCGCGCGCGGTGCCGCGCCCCGGCAGAGCGACCATCGCGGTCATCATGGCGAGTGTGATTGCGCCGCCGAAGAGAGCGCGGGATTTCGGACGCATGGCAATCCTCCTCAAGGTGCAATTGGCGCGGGGTCAATTACGCGCGCGACGCTCCGCCCTCTCTCAGCTTAGCCCATTCGCCCAACAGGTGCTGCTTGTCGCGATCCTCGATATGGCCGAGCGCCTGACCGACGAAATCGATGCCGACCATCTTCTCCCATTCCCGCATGAGCTTCAGCGTGATCGGGCCCGGCAGCGCCGCACCGATGGCGACACCGTTCAGGCTCTTGACCGGTACGATGCTGGGACTGGTGCTGGCGGTGAACGCTTCGTCGGCGCAATAAACATCATAAGGCGTAAAATTGCCTTCGATCACCGGGATCCCAAGCTCGCCGGCGATGGAAAGCAGGGTCGCCCGCGTGATCCCGCCAAGCACGGTGCGGTCGGTCGAGGTGCAGAGCTTGCCGCCATTGACGAAGAAGAAGTTGCCGAGGTGGGTTTCGGAGATATTGCCATCGAGATCGAGCATCAGCGGCGTAGCGCGCGGATTGACCTGCTTCGCCTCGAACGCCGCGATGTTGTGGTTCATCTTGTTGGTGATCTTGGCCTTCGCCTCAAGGCTCTGCGGCGGTATCCGGCGCGTCGAGGGCGTGACCACCACGCAGCCTTCGACATACTCGCGAGCAAAGCTGTGGTAGGCGATCGGCACACAGAACACCGCGACCGTCGCGTTCACCGGCCGCCCTTTGCTGAAGCGGTCCGCACCGCGGGTCACCACCTGCCACACGGCGTAATCATCGTCCGGGCCGAGAAAATGCTTGTTGCGCTCGAAGACCTCGACGGAGAGCCGCGTCATCTCCTCGGCCGCCATGCCGCAATCGATGCGGGTGTACCTCAACGAGCGATAGAGCCGTGCAATGTGCCCATCCAGTTTGAAGAGCTTGTGCCCGAAGCTGCGCGTTACGTCATAGACGCCTTCGCCGCTGGTGAACCCCCGGTCGAAGATCGAGACCTTCGCCTCGCTCGCGTTCACCAAGCTGCCGTTGACGTAGCAAATTCCGTCTTCCATTGCATGCGCCCTCCCTGCGCTTTTTTGGTCATCGCCGCCGCGCGACCGCTGCGACCGACACCCATATGCTGAAGCCATATCCCGGGCGTTGCGGAGCAAGCACGTTCCGATGAGACCGTGCAGGCCCGCCGTTTGCGTCATCGTTCCATCGCGCACTATAGCCCGAGGTTCTCGACGATGTCAGCAAACGACCAACGGTCTTGCCCAGGACGCCAGCGCGCGGCGCAGCAAGAGCGGATTCCGATGATGTTGAACCGCCTCTCCGAGTCATGGCCGGGCTTGTCCCGGCCATCCACGCCTTTCTCGCTGAACCGTCCGAGGAAGTCGTGGATGCCCGCGACAAGCGCGGGCATGACGATGGAGAGAGCTGATTCGATCGCGCCAGAGCCTGCTCTAGACAACCCTTTTCAGGGTCGTCCGGACATATCGGCGGTGCTGACGACCCCGTTCCACGGTGTCATGCTCCGCGAAGGCGGAGCATCCAGTAACCACGGTGCGAGAGGTGAGCACGGCGCGTGCATCAAAGCGCGGTGGTTACTGGATCGCCCGCCTGCGCGGGCGATGACAATCGAGGCGAGCAAACATCGCCGCATTGTCAGGTGATTCGATGCGAATGATGCGTACGCGACATCCGACGGATTATCACCTCGGTTCCAACCAATTCCGAAAGCGCCTATCATCACGTCAGTTCACGCGGCATCGCAAAAAAGTATGTCTTACGTCAACGAGCGACCCGAAGGAACAAAAATGGCGGCTTCAAGCGACGGCGTCACCGTCATCGAGGACGGCGAGATTCTTGTTGAGAAGGATGTGCCGATTCCGTTGGCCGACGGGCATGTTGTCTATTGCAACGTATTCCGCCCTAATCGCGATGGAGTTTTTCCGCCCATCGTGGTGTTCACCCCGTACGGCAAGGACTCCGATGTCGCAGTCGACTTCAAGCGCTACTGGGATTTCGTGCTGCGCGATCATCCCGAGGTGGTGCGCGAGGGCTCGACCGGTAAATACCTGACCTGGGAGGTGCCCGACCCGGAGCGATGGGTGCCCGCGGGGTATGCCGTGATCGTCGTCGATGCACGCGGCACCGGAAAGTCGCCGGGCTTCTACGAGATGATGGCGCCGCTGCAAACCCGTGAATACTACGACGCCATCGAGTGGGCTGGCGCACAACCCTGGTCCAACGGGCGGGTCGGTTTGCTCGGCGTTTCTTATCTCGCGATCAAACAGTGGCAGGTCGCGGCACTGCAGCCGCCGCATCTCGCGGCCATTATCCCGTGGGAGGGTATGTTCGACCATTATCGCGATCTCTACCGCCATGGCGGCGTCTATTCGTCCTTTTTCCTCAAGCTGCTGTGGGATACACAGATCGCGACCAACCAGAACGGCAACGCTGCCAGCCCATACCGCGACCGCTTTACCGGAAAAGTCTCGACAGGCGCCGCGCTCAATCCCGAGATGCTGTCCGGCAATCTCGCAAATGTCTACGAAGCCGGACTGCAACATCCATTCGATGACGCATACTCAAGCTGCGTACGCCGGTAGCGGCGCGCATCACAGTCCCGTTGCTGTCGGCCGGCAACTGGGGCGGACTCGGGCTGCATTTGCGGGGCAATATAGAGGCATTCGAGACGGCGGCATCGCGACAAAAATGGCTCGAAATGCATACCGACACACACTTCGCCTCGATGTACCTTCCCCAGGCGGTGGCGGTGCAGATGAGGTTCTTCGACCATTTCCTCAAAGGCGAGGACAATGGCTGGGACAAGCAGCCGCTGATCCTGACCATCCGCGATCCACGCGGGCCGGTTCGCCGCAACGAGAACGAATGGCCGCTCGCGCGGACGGAGTGGACCCGATACTACCTCGGCGCCGGCGACCGCGCGTTATCAATCGATGTGCCGGCAGCGTCTGGCAAAGCGGAATACGACGCGGGAAGCGAAGGTGTGACCTTTCGCAGTGCGCCGTTCGAAAAGGACAGTGAGTTTACCGGGCCGATCGCGGCGAAGCTGTTCGTCTCGACTTCCACTGTCGATATGGATTTGTTCCTCACTTTGCGATTGTTCGATGCGGATCACAACGAAGTCACTTTCGTCGGCGCAAATGACCCGCGGGTACCGGTTTCACAGGGTTGGCTGCGCGTCTCGCATCGCAAGACCGACCCGGAGCGATCTCGTCCCTACAAGCCCTTTCATCCGCATGACGGCCGGCAGTTGCTCAAACCAGGCGAGGTCTACGAGGTCGATGTCGAAATCTGGCCAACCTCGATCGTCGTGCCCGCCGGCTATCGCCTTGCACTTACCATCGGCGGCAAGGATTTCGAGCGACCTGATGCGCAGGGTCTCATGAAGGGCTCGGGAATTTTCCTGCACAACGATCCTGCCGACCGGCCGATGGATGTATTCGGTGGAGTCCACACGATTCACACCGGCGGCGATCGCGCGAGCTATCTTTTAATGCCGCTCATATCGACGGGTTAGACGGTGAGCGGTTCGGGCCGTCATGAGGAATGCGCAATGTCCTGGTGCCGGCCCCGAAGCCCGAGTGGCAGCGCCTCACCCCGGCACATCCGGAGTTGGCGTCTTTCCGGACATGACATCTGAACGACGATATCTTGATAACCTATGCTGGTTGAGACAGGATGTAGTTCGCGAAGTCGCACCGTAAAATCGCGCCAACGAACGGCGTCGGTGGCCCCTTCTGCCAATTGCCGGCAGCCACAGCTGTTGGCTGACCTCACGGAGGATGCCCATGCGTTATCCAGCCTCGACGTGTGCAATTGCACTGGCAACCGCGCTGGCGGCGGCGCCGGCGATCGCGGAGGTGCTCGATCTCAGCAAGTATCCCGATTTCCAAGGTCAATGGGATCGCGTCGGCCCCCCGAATAACTGGCGCCAGCTTGGTGGCCCACCTCCGCTGACGCCCGAGTACCAAAAAGTCTACGATGCGAAGTCTCGCCGATCAGCGCGCCGGCCGGCCCGGCAATTGGCCATCGACCTTCTGCGTTCCGGAGGGGATGCCGGCGTTGATGAACCTTTATAATCCGATAGAGTTCATCATCACGTTAGAGACAACCTATCTCCTGACGAGCCACAACAACGATGTGTACCGGCGAATCTACACCGACGGCCGCGATTGGCCGGCGGATGATGCCGAGCGCACGCTCACGGGTTACTCGATCGGCAAGTGGATCGACGAAACCGGCGAGGGCAAGTACACCGCTCTCGAAGTCGAGACCCGATTCCTGCGGGGGCCGCGCGCTTATGAAGCTTCGGGCATTCCATTTCACGAGGACAATCAGACCGTCATCAAGGAGCGGTTCTATCTCGACAAGAACGATCACAACACGATCTATGACGACATCACCGTAATCGATCACGCTTTGACGCGACCCTACGGCAAATTGCAGAAGGCCGTCCGCAAGAAGGATTCCGCACCCGGTGTGGCTGTTGGAGACCTGCCCGGCGGATAACGTTTGGGTCAAGATCGGCGATGAGACCTACGTGGCTAACGCGACCAATGGCAAGCTGATGCCGGCCTATAAGGATCAAGCGCCGCCGGATTTGAAGTATTTCGAGCCATCGCGGAAGTAACACCAACGGGCCGACGACCTGTCCGCTGTCTTCGCCCGGCTTGACCGGGCGATCCAGTAACCCCCGCGTGTGCGAATGAACCTCCAGGCTGGGGGCTACTGGATTCCCCGCCTGCGCGGGGAATGACAGGTTATCTGTCTTCGTTCGATTTGATGGACTCGCGTTTGACCGATTGGCCTGACGGATAAATTGACGTACTAGGAATAGTCCTATATCGTTATGGGAGCCTGTCCTGACAATTGACGGGAGTTCAGGCCGTTACGGGTGTGCCGGCCATTTTGGCGGAACAAACCCACCGCGAAGGCGTCGGAGAGTTTACGCCAAGTTGCCGAAACGAACTCCGGAGGAAAAACATAATTGAATCAACGGCTGTGCGGCACGTCGAAATCCAAATGACCTTCAGCGGATCGATGGACGCAGACAATATGGACGCAGACAATCAAGTTCTGGGATTTGGCAAAACGAACCCACAACGGCGGCGGCTCGCGTTGCCCCCGTTTTTTGGCAGAACGAAGCCACCGTCAGTAGGAGCCAAACCAATTATTGGGGCCGAACCGGGCGACACGACGATCTATGAAAAGCCACAGCGGTGGGGCACTCGGGCGCGTCCATAACGGCGGGAGCCGCGGCACGAATTCTGTGCGCGTTCCCGCCAAGCTCACCGGTCGGCCACGCGAAACTCAACGACTCCCATTTGGGGCATATGGTATGAGGATGCTGATCCGTTTCGTCCCAAACATTCGGCTGCGATCATGAACCGCATCGGCAATTATTTCACCGCAGGCGCGGCGCTCGCGGCGGCGCTTTTCGTTGCAACCGCGGCTTCGGCGGCGACCGACTGCCGCACGTCCGGCAGCTTCGAGGCTTGGCTCGCGCGCTTCAAGGCCGAGGCAGCGGCGCAGGGCATTTCGCGGGGCGCCATCGATGCCGCTTCGCCGTACCTCGTCTACGATCAGCGCATTGTCAACATCGACCGCGGCCAGCGCATTTTCGGCCAGAGCTTCCTCGAGTTCTCCGGCAAGATGCTGCCGGCTTACCGGCTGCAGCAGGGCGCCGCGGAAATCAAAAAATACCAGGCGATCTTCGATCGCGCCGAGAAACAATATGGCGTTCCGGCAGCGGTCACCACCGGGTTCTGGGGGCTCGAAAGCGATTTCGGCACCAACATGGGCAAGGACAATTCGCTGAAATCGCTGGTCTCGCTCGCCTATGACTGCCGGCGCGCCGACATGTTCCGCGGCCACCTGTTCGACGCCCTGCGCCTGATCCAGCGTGGCGACCTCAACCCGGCCGAAATGCTGGGCTCTTGGGCAGGCGAACTCGGCCAGACCCAGATGATGCCGTCCGAATACATCAAATACGCGGTCGACTATGATGGCGATGGCAAGCGCAACCTGTTGCGCAGCGTCTCGGACGTGATCGGCTCGACCGCCAATTACCTCGTCAGCCTTGGCTGGAAGCGCGGCGAGCCCTGGCTGCAGGAAGTGCGGGTGCCGGCGAACCTGCCATGGGACCAGGCCGACCTTTCGATCCAGCATTCGCTTGCCGAATGGGCGGGCTGGGGCGTTACGCAAGCGGACGGACGGGCGTTGCAAAACCGCAACCTGATGGCGTCGCTGCTGCTGCCCATGGGCCGGTTCGGGCCGGCCTTTCTGGCGTTCGACAACTTCCAGGCCTACCTGAAGTGGAACAGTTCGCTCGTCTACTCCACAACGGCGGCCTATTACGCGGCGCGGCTTGCGGGCGCGGCGCCGATGTCGCGCGGCAGCGGCACGCCGCCACCGCCGCTCACCTTCGAGCAGGCGCGCGAATTGCAGCAGCTTCTGATCAAGGCCGGCTATGACGTGGGCGGCGCCGACGGCAAGCTCGGCCTCTCGTCGCGCGCCGCGACCCGGGCGATGCAAATGAAGCTCGGCCTGCCGGCCGACTCCTATCCGACCGTCGAACTGCTGACGCGGTTGCGCGCCGGCCGGTAACACACCCAGGGCGAGCAACACGTTTTTCTGCGGTCATACCCGTCAATGTCAGCACCGCGCTGTCATCGAGCGTCGTCGTTTCAGGGGCGCTGCGAAATGCACGCAGAGTCCCAGATAATGCTGCTTTGTGCAGCGCAGCGAATTCGTGCAGCGCAGCGCGGACTTGTCACGTCAGTGACATTACGGATTGGTCATGATTCGGCTTTACAGCGACGCTCCGCGCGCTAGAACTTGTGCCCAAAGATGACATGTGTCGGGACGCGCTCGACGGTGAGAACCGGCATGATACTCGGTGACACGCCGGCACGGACCCAGCAGGGCAAAGCCCGCCGGGAGTGGTGAGGGGAACGCCGATGGACAACAGCCGCGATCACGCGTGGAGCTGGTGGTACCTGCTGCTGCTTTTGCAGTTCGTGCCGTCGCTGTGGGTGCCGTTCTACAATACGGTCGAGCCCTCCTTCGAAGGCATTCCGTTTTTCTATTGGTTTCAGCTTGCGCTGGTGTTCGTCAGCGCGGTGGTGACCGCGCTCGTCTATGTCCTGACCGAGCGGTCCGCCTGACGGAGTGCCGTGCGCACCAAATTGCGCCGGCGCGAGCACATCAAGCCCCGATAGGAATGCGTCATGGAATTGAACTGGGTTGCCCTCACGGTTTTTATTCTGCTGTTCGGCTTCATCACGTGGATCGGCTTTGCGGCCGCCCATTGGCGCAAGGGCGATCTCGATCAACTGCATGAATGGGGCCTCGGCGGCCGGCGGTTCGGCACCCTCATCACCTGGTTCCTGGTCGGCGGCGATCTCTACACGGCCTACACGTTCATTGCGGTGCCGGCGCTCGCGTTCGGGGCCGGCGCGATCGCGTTCTTCGCCGTGCCTTACACCATCATCATCTATCCGCTGCTCTTCATCGTGTTTCCGCGGCTGTGGTATGTGTGCCGCAAGCACAGCTACATCACGGCGGCGGATTTCGTCCGCGGCCGCTTCGGCAACCGCTGGCTCGCGCTCGCCGTCACCATCACCGGCATCGTCGCGACGATGCCGTATATCGCGCTGCAGCTCGTGGGCTTGCAGGTCGTGATCGGCGCCATGGGGGTTACCGGCGAGGGGCTCGCGGGCGACATCCCGCTGGTCATCGCCTTCATCATCCTCGCTGCTTTCACGTATTCGAGCGGGCTGCGGGCGCCGGCCGCGATCGCCATCGTGAAGGATCTGCTGATCTACCTGACCGCCTTCGCGGCCATCGTCGTCATCCCGATCCAGCTCGGTGGCTTCGGCAAGATCTTCGCCGCCGTCCCGCCGGCAAAACTGCTGCTGGCGATGCCGCCAGCGAACTCGACCGGCCTCTATGGAGTCTACGCGACGCTGGCGCTCGGCTCCGCGCTGGCGCTCCTGCTTTATCCGCACTCGCTGACCGGCATTCTTAGCGCCAGTAGCGGACACGCGGTGCGCCGCAACGCCGCGCTGCTGCCGGCCTATTCGTTCGTGCTCGGCCTGCTGGCGCTGCTTGGCTTCTTCGCGATTGCGTCAGGCGTCGACAAGATGCCGGAATACGCGGAGGGCTTCCGCCAATTCAAGAACAACTTCTCGGTTCCGGCCTTGCTGCTGCACAGCTTCCCGGCCTGGTTTGCCGGCGTCGCCTTCGCGGCGATCGGGATCGGCGCCCTGGTGCCGGCCGCCATCATGTCGATTGCGGCGGCAAATCTGTTCACCCGCAACATCTATCGTGAATTCTTCCACGCCCGTGCCACCGACAAGCAGGAAGCCCAGATGGCCAAAATGGTGTCGCTGGTGGTCAAGTTGGGCGCGCTGGTTTTCATCGTGTTCGTGCCGCTGGAGTACGCGATCTATCTGCAACTGCTGGGCGGCATCTGGATCATCCAGACTTTGCCTTCCGTGCTGATCGGCCTCTACACGCGGTGGTTCAACCCATGGGCGCTGTTGATCGGATGGGCGGCCGGAACTTTCGTGGGCACATACCTGTTCTTTACCAGCGGCTTCACGACGACCTATGCACTGGTGATCGGCGGCTGGACGTTCCCGGGCTACTCGGCGCTCTACACCCTGATCCTCAATCTGGTCATCGCCATCGTGCTGACGCCGGTGATGAACGCGCTCGGACAAAAACACGCCGACCAGACCGCGGCCTCGGACTATTACGCCTGAGGGGACGCGATCACACCGCCGCGCACTGTTGTCGGGACCATGACGCTAGCGCTTCAGCGTCTCCAGCTCCGGGAACCGCGTGTATTCGGCCGGTCCGCAAGTGTCCTTGATAAGGGTCGCAGCGGCCTCCGATTGGGCCTGGTTGGTCAGCGTGAGCTGATCGACGAACTGGTCGAAGCGGCCCGAGACGAAAATCGCCATGACGTCGCGGCTTCCGGTATAGCGGCCGTCGCTGTTCTTGGCGTTGAAGCGCACGCAGACCACGTAGCGGTTCTGCCCGGCGGTGACCGGCTTGATCGCCGGCGCGGAGATAAAGGCGTCACGGATGTTGGTGGGATCGGCCACGTAGGTATGGAGCGCCGCCAGGATGTCGGCCTTGAAGTTTTCCGGAACGGCGTTGAGCCGCGCCTCGCGCTCTTCGCGCCGCGATCCAGAGCCCGCGCAGTTGGCCAGCACGACCGCAATGATCGCCACCGCGGCCAGAACCGGCCGGTGCCGGACCAGGAACATCGCCAATCCCCCGCAACCCCACGGCCGTTTGCGGCACGTCCCGGTCGGCCGCTCCGACGCCGTGCCTTATAGCGGGGTCTCACGAGGGCGTCATCTGCCATCGCGGTTTGCCCGCGCCGTCGTGAATGGTACACCAGGGCGGAGAATGGTAGTTGCAGGCCATGTGGAAAAAGCTCCAGGTCTGGCGCGACCGCCGCGGGAAGCTTTCCTTCCTGCGCATTGCCACGCTCGCGTTCCTGCTGACGCCAATGGCGATCGCTCTGTGGAACGCCGATGCCATCGTCCACGGCGCGCGGCCTGTCAACGACCTCATCCACCGCGCCGGCTTCTGGATGCTGATGTTCATTCTGGCGACGCTTGCCGTCACGCCGTTCCGCCGCATCACCCGCTTCGGCGAACTCGTGGACGTCCGGCGCATGCTCGGGGTCGGGGCGCTCTGTTACGGCGTTGCCCACATCTCGCTCTACGTTGTCGACCAGGCGTTCGACCTCACCAAGGTCGCGAGCGAAATCCTTCTGCGCGTCTACCTCACCATCGGGTTCACGGCGCTGGTCGGGCTCGCGGTTCTCGCCGCCACCTCGACCGACGCCATGGTGCGGGCGCTCGGCGGCATGCGCTGGCAGCGACTGCATCGGCTCGTCTACGTGATCGGCATCCTGGCGCTGATCCATTATTTCCAGCAGACCAAGGCCGACGTCAGCGTCCCGACCTTCACGGCCGGCCTGTTCGCCTGGCTGATCGGCTACCGGATCGTGATCACGTTGCGGAAGACACGGGGCGAGTTATCGACGCTTGCCTTGGTGGCGCTCGCCGTCGCGGTGGCCGGCCTCACATTCCTGGCGGAGGCGATCGGCATCGCCATCACGTTCAACGTCTCGCCGCTGCTGGTGCTCCAGGCCGATCTCGATTTCGACGTCGGCCTCGATATGATCCGGCCGGGCTGGCTCGTTCTCGCCGCCGGCCTTGCGGTGGCGGCGCTCAATTTCGTCTGCGCACGGGTAGTCAAGCCGCCGCGCCGCGCCGACAGGTCGCCGCGCAAGAGCGCGACCGAAGGCGGCGCGGAACGCGCGCTGGCGGCGGCGAATCAGTCCGCACTGTCTGGCGTTGATCGCGGCATCATTCGAGCTTGATGTTGGCCGCCTTGATGACCGGCCACCATTTCTCGATTTCCGCCCGCCGGAAACGGAACCACGACCGTGACGGGATGAGCCGGATAAGGCTGCGCATGGGCGACCGGCCCGGCAGCCGCAAGCACGGTCCGATCGCTGCGGCGAGCACGAGGCAGTTTCGCAAGGACGGCCTCCTGTCGCCGACAACGCCCCGATACGGCGGCTATCGGTTCTGGGACTTGTGCGCTTCCATGCTGTGCTTGATGAAGCCTGCAACCAGCGTCAGGATGCCGCCCGCGATGGCGCCAGTGAGGCCCTGAAGCACGTACAATTCGACGAGCGTGGGTTCGTTGGCGTCGCCGCTGGCCGTGACCACCGTGGCGGCCAATGTCTGGAGGAACACGCCGCTCAACGCACCCCCAACGGCGCCGACCAGGGTGTGGCCAAGCGCACCGAATTCATGCTCCTTGGCGGCGGCGGCGGCGGCATGCCCGCCAAGGATGCCGGCAACAAACTGGATCAGCAAATTCGTGATCGTCCACGTCATGAGTTCCACCCGCATTCAGGCGGACCCGCTTCACGAATCGGCCTGGGCTATGCCCCGCGAGCAGACCTTAGCCCGGATCGCAACAGCGCTCCATCGGCCGGACGCTGGCTGGTATCGCCCGTATTCGGGCGACCTTGGTCAAGGTATCCCTCAGTTCCTGCGGATCGACCCCGTCGGCCGCCATCATGGCCTTCACGATCGAATCCGACAGCGCCTCCTCAAGTGAAAATTCGCGGGAACAATGAAGCATGGCTTTATCCTCGATGAACTGGCATTGCGCTGGATGCGGCTACCGGCGTCCACAGTTTGCAGTGACAGCAAAGACACCTTGTGGTACTGACCGGTAACATTACCTCACAGTTACCGACCGGTAACACCCCTGTCAAGGTCCGAGAACACGAAATGATTCCCGAATCGAGTAACGCCCTCGCGGAATCGCTACCGGAGGGTGCGCGCCCGCCGCCGCGGGAGCGCATTCTTTCAGTTGCCCGGGGCCTTTTTTATCAGCGCGGCATCCGCGCCGTCGGGGTCGAGGAAATCGCGGATGCAGCCGGCACCAATAAGATGACGCTCTACCGGCACTTCCCGTCCAAGGATGCCCTGATTGCTGAATGCCTAAGGGTTTTCGCCGATAAGGCAAATGCGTTCTGGGACGAACTCGAAGCCGCCCATCAAGATAATCCGAGGGCGGAGCTCAGTGCATGGCTTGCGGCCATGGCCAACCGGGTCCTCGCTGCCGGCGATCACGGATGCGCTCTTGCGAACGCAGCCGTGGAGCTGCGGGAGGCTAATCATCCGGCCCGACGGGTGATCGAGGACGTCAAGCGCGCGCAACGCGACCGTCTGGTCCGACTATGTCACGCCGCCGGGCTCGATGAGCCCGAATTCCTGGCCGACGAACTGCATTTGTTGCTCGAGGGCGCCCGCATCAGTGCCCAGAGCGTCGGCCGCGACGGCCCGGCCTCCCGCCTGGTCCGCATGGGCGAAGCGATTATCGCGTCGCACGCGGGCTAAACAAACTGGCGCTACCGCCCTACTCCGCCGCCGTGCGCCCGGCTCCGGTGCCGTAGCGGCGCTCGATATAGTCGATCACGATGTTTTTGAAGTCGGCCGCGACCGTCGCACCGCGCAGTGTCATCGCCTTCTTGCCGTCGATGAAAACCGGCGCCGTCGGTGTCTCACCGGTGCCGGGCAGCGAGATACCGATGTCGGCGTGCTTGGATTCGCCGGGGCCGTTGACGATGCAACCCATCACGGCGACGTTGAGGGCTTCGACGCCGGGGTAGCGCGTCTTCCACTCCGGCATCGAGACGTGGATGAAATCCTGGATCTCGCGGGCCAACTCCTGGAATGTTGTCGAGGTGGTGCGGCCGCAACCCGGGCACGCCGCAACCAGCGGTACGAACACCCGGAAGCCCATGGTCTGCAGGAGTTCCTGAGCGACCTTGACCTCGAGCGTGCGGTCGCCGTTGGGCTCCGGCGTGAGCGACACCCGCACGGTGTCGCCGATGCCCTGCTGCAGCAAAATTCCCATGGCGGCGGACGACGCCACGATGCCCTTCGAACCCATGCCGGCCTCGGTGAGGCCGAGATGGATCGCGTAATCGGAGCGCTTGGCGAGATCCATATAGACCGCGATCAGATCCTGCACCGCCGACACCTTGGCGGACAGGATGATGCGCGAGCGCGGCATGCCCATCTCTTCGGCACGTTCAGCCGACAACAACGCCGACTGCACCATCGCCTCGCGCGTCACGGCGCGCATGTCGGCGGGCTTCGGCAGCTTGGCGTTCTCGTCCATCAGGTGCGTCAGCAGGTCCTGGTCGAGCGAGCCCCAGTTGGCGCCGATGCGCACCGGCTTGCCGTGCTTGAGCGCCATTTCGATGATGGCGCCGAACTGACGGTCCTTCTTCTCCTTGAACCCGACATTGCCGGGATTGATGCGGTATTTGTCGAGCGCCTCGGCACAGGCCGGGTACTCGGCGAGGAGCTTGTGGCCGATGTAATGAAAGTCACCCACGATCGGCGCCGTCACGCCCATCTTGAGCAGGCGCTCCTTGATGTGGGGCACCGCCGCCGCCGCCTCGTTGCGGTCGACCGTGATGCGCACCATTTCGGAGCCTGCGCGGGCCAGCGCCGCAACCTGGCGGGTGGTGCCCTCGATGTCGGCCGTATCGGTGTTGGTCATGGACTGGACCACGACCGGCGCCCCGCCCCCCACGGTCACGTCGCCGACCTGGACCGCCACGGTCCGGTGTCTGGGCAATGGCGCGGCGACATCGTTCATCGGGAACTCCTCGGAATTCATCGCCCCAGACATAAGCCAGGACCGGCTTGGCAACAACTCCGGTCATGGGATTAATGTCCGATGCATGCGATTTGTGATGACAGCGGGCGCATGGCTTTGGCCGGCTTGGCCGGCTTCTTGCTCTAACGTACGCGAGATGCGTGAATTGCGCATGGCGCGATAAAGTTCAAGGCTTGCAAGATGATGCGGAGTATGACGTTGCCGATCCGAAGCGCGGTCGGCCCGATCGTGGCGACTGCGACGCTGTGCGCGGCCCTTTGCAGCCACCTTGGCACGGCGGCGGCATTCGATGATTCGAAATATCCAGACTGGAAGGGCCAATGGACCAGGGCGCGGGTACCGGGCGCCGTCGGCCAGCCGCCCCACGATCCGTCGAAGCCCCCGGGCCGCGGCCAGCAGGCGCCGCTGACGCCGGAGTATCAGGCCAGGTTCGAGGCCAATCTGGTTGACCAGGCGGCAGGCGGCCAAGGCACGTCGGCAACCTTTACATGCCTCCCCAACGGCATGCCGCGGATGATGAACGCCTACGAGCCGATCGAATTCATCGTCACGCCGGACATCACTTACGTCCTGGTCGAGCATATCGAGCACAATCGCCGCGTTTATACGGATGGACGCGGTTTCCCGGAAGAAATCGAGCCGAGCTGGGTCGGCTATTCGATCGGCAAGTGGATCGACGAGGATGGTGACGGCCGCTACGACGTGCTCGAGGTCGAGAGCCGGGGTTTCAAAGGACCGCGCGCCTATGACGCGAGCGGACTTCCGCTCCACGAGGACAATGAGAGCATCTTCAAGGAACGAATCTATCTCGACAAATCCAATCCCAACATTATGCACGACGAGGTCACCACCATCGACCATGCGCTGACGCATCCATGGACGGTCACCAAGAACTACCTGCGCAACCCGTATCCGAAAGCCTTCTGGCGCGAGTGGATCTGCGGCGAGAACAATCCGCACGTGGTGATCGGCACCGAAAACTATTTCCTCAGCGCGGACGGCCTGCTGATGCCGGCCCGCAAGGATCAGGCGCCGCCGGACCTGAAATATTTCAACCGGCCGAAGAAGTAACGGCGGCGCTCGCCTCCCAACGCCAAACGGAATGGGTTATCGCGGGGCACCGGCCCCCCCCCCGCAATAACCTTGTGCAGCGATGCAACTTACCCGCGGCACCTACCGCGTGAGCGGTGCCAGCAGTGGCGAGCCGTTATTGGCAGGCTCGGCCCTGATGGTGGTGAGGGTCATCGACACGAGATCATAGTAACCCATGACGGCGATCGCATCAATGATGCCGTGCTCGCCGAGCTTGGCCATGGCGGTGGCGTAAGTGGCATCGCTCACGTTCTTGTCGCGGTAGAGCGCCATGGCAAAATCGTAAAGCGCGGCTTCGTCGTCCTTCATTCCGTCCGGTCGCTTGCCGGCTGCGAGATCGCCGGCGACCTTCGCATCGAGGCCGCCTTTGATCGCGAGCGGATAGTGGGCGGAGAATTCATATTGCTGGGTCCATTGGCGCGCGGTGATCAGGATCGCGAACTCGCTCAGCCGCGGCGGCAACGAGCTGTTCCATCGTACATAATCGGAGATGGCCTGCAGCTTCGGCGCCAGCGTCGCGTTGCGGATATAGGCGCGGTAAGGCGCGTTGGTAAACTTGGCGTTGCGCGGCGGCTGCGCGATGCTGTCCGCCCAGTCCTTCTGCTCGGGCGAGAGCTGATCGGGGCGAAGCGGCGGAAAGCGCTGATTGTCTTGCGCAACGGCCCCGAGGGGCGCGGCGACGCTCGCTGCGACAAACAAACCGGCGATCAGATGTCTCATGGTTTCCTCTCCCTGAGTGGATAGTCGAGTGAACAGTTCTACTTCTCGCGCGCGAGGCTTGCGCGTGCGCATTCCTCGGCGACCTTCACGTAGCCGCGCACGGCGGCGTTGCCGATCACCCAGGGATTCTCTTGGCCGGGCTTGCGGCTTGCCAGCGCCGGCATCTTTGTCTTGGTGCCATCGAGATTGGTGTGGTTGGCGATCAACACGTCGGCGCCGGCCTTGGCCACGATGTCGCCGAAGCGCTGCGCCGAGGCCGAATAGGTGGCGAACCGCTCGGGCGAGTGCTCGAAATTGAAACCGGTGCCACCCCATTCGGCGACGAGGTGCGGCTTGCCGTTGTCCTTGACCGGGACCAGGACCGAGACCGTTCCGAGCGTGTGGCCCGGTGTGAGGTAGAGCGTCAGGGTTGTATCGCCCAGGGTAAGTTTTTCGCCGTCGGTTGCGATCAGGTCGCGCTTGGGTTTCGCGGCGATGCGGGGGCTGTTCTCGACCAGGTCCCAATCGGCCGCCGAGAGGATGATGCGCGTGCCGAAATGATCCTGCAGATACTTGGCGCCGCCGACATGGTCGCGGTGGCCGTGCGTCACAACCGCATATTTGATTTGCGCCGGATCGAAACCAAGCTTCCTCAATCCGCCGACAATCTCGTCCGCCACCGAGTAATCCCAGATGGTGTCGAGCAGGATGATCCCCTCCGACGTCGTCACCGCCCAGGCGGAGTATTCCTTTTCGCCGACGAAATAGAGATTGTCGAACACCTTGACGGGTTCGACGTGGAACACTGCGGGATCCGGAGAGGCTGCATCGATGGCGCCGGTTGTCGGGCCGCCGGCGGGCGCGACACACAGGCTGTTGAAGATGTAGCCGTGGTCCTCGCCGGCCGCGACCTTTGCGGCCGCGACGTGAGCGTCGGCCGTATCGACAGGCTGCGCGACCGCGGCCGCGCTCACAAGACTTGCTGCAAGGCCCGCCGCAGCGAGCGTTCCGACGGCACGCGATTTCATGGCGATCCTCCCTGATGTCGGCGGCGATGCGACCGCGACCCGCGGTTCGTCGATGCCCCAGCCTATCGCGAATACAAGACGAGCGAAATCCGATGTTTTTGCCCTTGTCTCGGCGTTCCGCCAATTTCCAGACGGCTGGTCATGCGTGGGCTAGAATGGCGTCCGCCGGCAGACGTCGCCGTGAACCCGAACCAGCGGATAATTTTTTGCCATGACCGATATCGTGAGCCGGCCGGCACCGGCGCCCGAGCCTCAGACCAAAGGGCAGCATATCGTGGGGGTGACAGCCGCCCTCGCGTTGCTGGTCTTGGCGGTCTGGATGCTCTCGACTTTCCTACCCGCTCTGGGGTGGGCGACGATTTTGGCGATCGCGACCTGGCCGGTCTACCTCATGGCGCGGCGCCATGCCGGCCGCACCACCGCGGCCGCAGCCGTGACGGCGCTGATAGCACTCGTCGTGTTCGTTCCATTGATCGTCGCAACCGTCCAGGCGGTGCAGGAAGCGCGCGAGATCATCCATTGGGTGATCGAGAACCGCAGCGCCGGCTTCGAGGCCCCCGATTGGATCCGCGATCTGCCGCTGGCGGGCCCGACCGTCGCCGACTGGTTGAACGAGCATCTGCGCGCGGAGAGCAACCCATTTGCCGGCGCAGACGTCGGCTCGTTCACCGAATGGGGCCGCATCATCGGCCGTCAGGCGATACGGCGCGCAACGACGCTGCTGTTTGCGCTGCTGATCGTATTTTTCATCTTCCGCGAAAGCGACACGCTGCTGCGGCAATTCCGTGCGGTCGGCGATCGTTGGCTTGGTCCGCATGGACAGCAACTCGGTCGCGTCGCCGCGGCTGCGGTGCGCGGTACCGTCGACGGGCTACTGCTGGTCGGGCTGGCCGAGGCGATGCTGCTCGGCATCGCCTACGCGGTGTGCGGCGTGCCTCACCCCGCACTGTTCGGCGTGCTGACCGGTATCATGTCGGCAATCCCGTTTGCGTCGCCGGTGGTGTTCATCGCCGCAGCACTGTGGCTGCTGGCGCAATCCGAGATCGTCGCCGCAGTCGGCCTGTTGGCGTTCGGCACGGCGGTAGTGTTCATCGCGGACCATTTCGTGCGCCCGGTCCTGATCGGCGGGTCGACGCGCCTGCCATTCGTGTGGGTGCTGCTCGGTATTCTGGGCGGCGTCGAATCCTTTGGCCTGTTGGGGCTGTTTCTCGGGCCGGCGCTGCTCGCGGTGCTCATCACGCTGTGGCGAGAACTCGCGGAGTCGTGATCCTTACGGCCGGTTCACCAGCACGAGCCCAGCAATCACCAGCACCACCGCAACCGCGAAGGTCGGGGTGATCGGATCGCCCATGATCAGGTGGCCGGCCGCAACGCCGAACAGCGGTGTGAGGAAACTGAACGCCGACAAGCGGCTCGCGGAATAACGGACCACCAGCCCGAACCAGATCGTGAACGTGATGCCAAGTACCCAGAACGACTGGTAGGCGAGCCACGCCAGCGGGACACTGCCGGGCATCCGATCCATGTGTTCGCCGAACAATATCGCGGCGGCGATGAACACGATGGCCGAGAACACGAGCTGATAACACGTGGTCTTCTCGGTCGATATCTTGGCGAGCGCGGTGCCCTTGAGGATCAGCGTGGTCGCGGCCCACAGCGCACCGCCGACGATGAGCAAACCGTCGCCGGCCAGCGTTTGGGCATCGACGGTCGGGTCCGGCACGCCCATCGCCACCACGATGCCGAGGAACGCCAGTGCAAGTCCGCCCCACTGCAGGGGCAAGAGTTGCTCGCGCAGGATGAACCGCGCGCCGAGTGCGGTAAACAGAGGCGCCGTATAGACGAACACCACGCCGCGGCTCGCGGTGGTCCAGACGAGGCCGCGATAGATGAAGGCGAATTCGATTCCGAACACCGTGCCGGCCACGATACCCGCCATCAAGGTGCCGTCGCGCGCCGTCAACGTCACCCCGCGCAGGCGCGCAATGACGAGGACGAGCGGCAGCGCGCCGAGCGAGCGTAGCGCCCCTTGAGTGAATGGCGGGATATCGACGAGCGCGAGCTTGATGGCAACCTGGTTGAGGCCCCAGCTCGCGCATAGCGCCACCATGGCGGCGGCCGCAACGGCATCGAGCGGACGGCCGGTCGCGCGGTTCACCGTGGGCCCGTCAATCGCGGCCGCAATGGGAGCAGGTGCCGGCGATTTCGATAACCGACATCGAAGGCCGGAAGCCGGCCTTGCGCGCGGCGGTGGTGAGCAACTGCGCTATGGCGGCGGTCGAGGCTTCACCCACCGCCGCGCCGATATCAGAGATCAGGAACGCCTCCGCGTGGGAGATCGCGTCGGCGTTGCAACGGGCTTGGTCATCATCGGGCATTGGAAAAATCGCGGGCATGACGCGCTTCTACTCCTGATCGCCGCGAGCACCAATTCGGAGACGTCTGGCCGGCACTGATCCTGCAAGCCGCTTCGTTAGGTCGTCCCGGTTGGCACCATGCGGCTTAGCCGGGCAGGGCGATGTGCAGCCAGTCATGGCAATGATAAAAACGACGCAAATGACCTGATAAGATCGATTAGGTCGGGCGTGGCTGCACGCTTGGTTCGTTGCTCTTCACCCTGAAAAGAGCCCACAATCGAGGCCTTGACTAGAATTTAGGCAAGTCTCGCACGGTACCGCCCCAATTCACGAAAGCCCTAAACAACCAGGACAGGACAGATCATGCTGAAAGGGAAAAATGCGGTCGTCACCGGTTCGACTTCCGGTATCGGCCTCGCCATCGCTCGCGCCATGGCACAGGACGGTGCCAACGTCATGATCAACGGTTTCGGCGCGGCCGCCGACATCGAGAAAGAGCGCGCTGGAATTGAATCCGAATTCCACGTCAAGGCGATCTATTCGCCGGCCGATATGACCAAGCCGGCCGATATCGCCGGCATGATCAAGACCGCGGAAACGACGCTCGGCTCGGTCGACATCCTGGTCAACAATGCCGGCATCCAATACGTGGCGCCGGTGGAGGAATTTCCGATCGAGAAATGGGACCAGATCATCGCCATCAACCTGACAGCGGCGTTCCTCGCGGTGCGCGCTGCGGTGCCGGGCATGAAGGCGCGCAAATGGGGGCGCATCATCTCGACCGCTTCGGCGCATTCGCTGGTGGCCTCCCCGTTCAAGGTCGCGTATGTGTCGGCGAAGCACGGGATCGCCGGCCTCACCAAGACGGTGGCACTCGAAGTCGCGACCTTTGGCGTCACGGTCAATTGCATCAGCCCCGGCTATGTGTGGACCCCGTTGGTCGCCCAGCAGATTCCCGAGCAGATGAAGGCCCGCAACATGACCGAGGAGCAGGTCAAGCGCGACGTCCTGCTTGCCGCCCAGCCGACCAAGCAGTTCGTCACTGCCGAACAGGTCGCCTCGCTCGCGGTTTATCTGTGCTCTGATGCGGCGGCGCAGATCACCGGCGCTAACCTTTCAATCGACGGCGGCTGGACCGCGGAGTGATAGCCGCGATTTCGGACGCAGCGACCGGCGGCCAACAGCCGCCGGTCGCAAAGAAGGCCATAAACCTCGCCTTGCAGGGCGGCGGTGCCCATGGCGCCTTCACCTGGGGCGTGCTGCATCATCTGCTCGAAGATGACCGCATCACGATCGAAGGCGTTTCCGGCGCGTCGGCGGGCGCCATCAATGCGGTGATGCTCGCCGACGGGCTCGCGCGCGGCGGATCGGCGGAGGCGCAGAAGAGGCTCGCTGACTTCTGGCGCGCGGTCTCAATGGACGGCGACCTGCCGTCGATTCAACGCAAGATCGTCGAGCGCCTGCTCTCCTTCGTGCCCCTCGACGGCTCGCCGATGCAGGCGTGGTTCGACACCATGGCAGGCTACTTTTCGCCTTACGAGTTCAACCCCCTCAACATCAATCCGCTCAAGGATCTGGTCGAGCGTTTCGTCGACTTCGACGCGGTCCGCGCTTATCCGAACCTGCAGCTTTTCATCACCGCGACGAATGTAATCACCGGCCGACTGCGGATCTTCGGACGCGAGAAAATCAACGCTGACGCCGTGATGGCGTCGGCCTGCCTGCCAAGCCTGTTCCAGGCGGTCACCATCGACGGCATGCCCTACTGGGACGGCGGCTATCTCGGCAATCCGGTGATCTTTCCGTTCTTTCGCGATACCAAGACCGAGGATGTGTTGGTCGTCCAAATCAACCCGGAGGAGCGCCGCGAAGTGCCGACCAGCGCGCGCGATATCATTAACCGGACCACCGAGATCAGCTTCAACTCGTCGCTTCTCGCCGAATTCCGCGCCATCGAATTCGTCGCCCGGCTGATCGACCAGGGGCGGCTGCAACGCGGCACCGGGCTAGGCCAGTACCGTCGCATCAACGCCCACCGCATCTTGCTCGGCGACGGCCTCAAGGCCTATTCGCCCGAATCCAAAATGTCGACCGATTACGATTTCTTCCGCATGCTCCATACCAGCGGCCGCCGCGCCGCGCGCCGCTTCCTCGACGAGCATTTCGACGACATCGGCGTGCGCAGCACGTTCGACTTGCGCGCCGAAACGCAGGCAGAATGGGCCTGACATGAAGACGTTGCCGGCCTTTCCGACGGCCTCCCCGCTTGCCGACCCGTTGTATTCCGCCGCCTGGCACGGCGCCCGCCTCGACATCATCGTCGCCGACATCACGACCCTCGCACTCGACGCCATCGTCAATGCGGCAAACCGCACGCTGCTCGGCGGCGGTGGTGTCGACGGCGCGATCCATCGGGCCGCCGGCCCCGACCTCGTCGCCGAATGCCGAACGCTGGGTGGCTGTGAAACCGGTTCCGCCAAGATCACGGCGGGTCATCGGCTGCCGGGGCGCTACGTCATCCACGCGGTCGGACCGGTATGGAGCGGCGGCAACCGCAACGAGGACGAACTCCTCGCCTCATGTTACCGCTCGGCGCTCGCGCTCGCCGCCGGCAACCAACTCGCCTCGATCGCGTTTCCGGCCATCTCGACCGGCATCTACGCGTTTCCGGCCGACCGCGCCGCCCGCGTTGCGGTGAACGCCGTAATGGCGAGCATCGCCCCGGCAAACGACTTGCAGCACGTGGTGTTCTGCTGCTTCGGTCGGGACGCGGCGCGGCACCACGAGCACGCGTTCCGGGTCGCCGGATTGATTTAGGCATGAGACCGCGATTGGACGACGCCGTGGCAACCGCTGGGCGCGTTTCCGCGGGTCAGTCCTTTTTCTGATAGGTCGAGTGGCAGCCGTCGCAGGTCAGGCGCAGATCCCTCGCGGATTTCCTGAAATCGGCAACGTTCTGTGCGCGGCTGGCGTCGAATGCGAATTTGGACGCCGCCATAGCATCTCTATAGAAGAAGGTACGACTCTCCCAAATGGCCGGATCGGCGAGCGTGTCGGTTGCCGGGTCGCGCGGTGCATTTGGCTTCCAAAGGTTGGTATTGGGAGGGAAGAGATTTGGGAAGGCCATCAGCATCGCCGAGATGGACTCGAGGTTTGCGCGAGCCTTGGCGAGATCGATATTTCCCGTCTCGAGCATTTCGTCGATCGGGTACATGTTAGTGCCGATTGCGCTCATGAGCGTTTTGCGGGCGAAGATTACATCCTTGGGCGTTGCCGGGTTCTGATCCTGGGCGAGAGCCAAAGAACCTGCCCCGATCAGAGCCAATGCGAGGCAAGCGCCGCCGATCGATCGTCCTGCTCTGGACATCGGAGTCTCCCTTCAACTGTGCGGACATGAAAGCCCGCTCTGAATTTCAGCAGTACACTTTCAGACTGCGCGTCGAACGGGGTGTGCCGCTTGATGCATATCAAAAAGAGCCGATCAATTCGGCCCAGCCACGCAACGCCCGCCACCCAGGCGCTGCGCCGGATCGTCCGGGCAGCCTTCGCTCATCGCACCACGAGCGTCATAACCACGCACAAAAAACCGGGCCCCGTCGCCAGGGCCCGGCACACTTTGCGGTAAACGTGCGATCGAGGTCGCTTCGGCGACCGCCTTACTTCGCTGCCGTCTTGAGGGCAGCGATGTCGGCTTCGCTGCGCAGCGTCATAACGCCCATCTTGCTGTCGCGGTAGATCGGCACAATGACTTTGGTGACGCCGTCGCGCTCGAGCAGCGAGACGTGCCGGATTTCGGTGCCGCGCACCGGCAGGTCGAACAACGTCCATTCGCCCTTGCTCGGGTCGTACTTGGCGACGCGATCGGCGGTCCACAGATTGCCCCACACATTGTGGTTCTGGTCGACCGCGATGTGATACGGCTGATAGGCTGGATCCGGGAACGGAATTATTGTCGATTGCCCGGTCTTGGTGTCGATGCGGGCAAGCGTCGAGCCCCACGAGTTGCCGACCCACAGCACGTCAGCGTTCTTGTCGGTGCCCATGCGGCGCGGGCCTTGCGACCATGGCAACGGGTTGTTGTTGGTGCGGTCGGGGAAGTTCTCGTAGAAGGCCCGCTGGGCTTCCGGCAGGCGTGCCATTTCGTCCTTCAGCGCCGGCAGCGTGATTTCGGTGGTCTTGCCGTTCGTCATGTCGGCCTTGCCGATGGTATCGAACGCCATCTGGGCCCACCAGCCGTTGCCGTCGCGATCGCCCGCGGCGCCGTAGGTGCTGTTGGTGCCCTTGGGGTTCTTGAACGGCGTCATCGACTTGAAGTCGGTGAACTTCTCGGCGACCGGATCGAACGCGACGACGCCGTCCGGGGCCGAGGCCCAGATGCGGCCCTTGCCGTCGACGTCGAGCGTGACCGCGCCGCCCAGCGGCGACATCGGCTCCGGCGTCTCATACACGCTGATCCTCTCGGTCTTCACCTCAAGCTTGCCGAGGCTGCGGCGGCCGGGGTTCACGTCGAACCACAAATCGCCATTGGCGTCGCGTGTGAGACCGTGGGCGGTGGCGGCGTATTTGCCGTCCTTGCGGTCGACCTTGAGATATTTCACTTCGCCGGTCTTGGTGTCGACCTTGCCGACGGTGACGCCGGGATTCGGGTTGTTGACGGTGTAATAGAGATTGCCGTCGAGGCCCATGGCGCCATCGTGGGGAAGCTGACCAAGTTTTGATGGCGTGCCGAGCGACCAGTCAGATCCGTCGTTGATCGGATACTTCGCACCCTGGACGCCCATGCCGGTGTCCGGATTGAGCGGCACGTCATAGGTCGTCCAGACGACGCGGGCAGCTTCGCCGGTCGGCCGCGGACGATCCTTGAACTTCATCGAGCTTTCGCCGGGGCCGCGCGCGCGCGCGAGATAAGCGGCGAGTTCCTTGCGGTTATGCTCGATGATGCCGTTCGGCTTGGCGTTCGGACCCTGATATTCGCCGGTACCGACCACGACTTTCATCAGGTTGATGATCTTGTTCCAGCCGGCTTCGTCGAACTTGAATTGCAGCGGGTAGCCCGGGGTATGGCAGCCGGTGCACTGATTGTGGAAGATGCGCTTCATCTGGGCGTCGCCTTCGGTGTCCTCAGGCAACGCGGCGGCCAGCATCTCGGACGGCAACTGGCGAATCCGCTCCTCGGGATCCGTGATGGTCGCAAGCTTGAAATCCTGATGCTTCGTCGCGGTGAGATCGACTTCACCCTTCGTGGTCTCGAAGCCCAGGGCCTGCGCCCACACGCGGTATTTTCCGTCTACCATCGCGGGGAAGAAATAATCGCCGTTCCGGTCGGTGTAGACGCTCGTCGTGATGGTCGATCCCTCTTTTTTGGCGGAGACCTGAATGCCCTCGAGCTTCAGCCCGGTCGCCGACGTGATCGAGCCGGTCAGCAGCTCGTCGGCCGACGCTGCGGCCGGTACGAGTGCCGCGACTAAAACGAGACTGGCAACGCTCGCCAATAATTGCCCTCGTACGTGTGTCATGGTGTTTCTCTCCTTCACTCGTTGCCCGGCATTAATTGCCCGAGCGGTTGGCGTTGGCTCTCACATACGCGGTTGTTGGCTTTGTCGATGCCGAGGTGATGGTCTTAAAAACAGGTGCGGGTTATCGGCCACGAAGAAATCGCGTTGGCCGTACCGGTTGTTGTCACCGGGCAAACCCCTTTCTGATTGTCTGGAATGCTACGCCGCCTCAGTCTCCGAGGGAAGGGCCTTGGGCGACAGGGCCTTGGGCGACCCCGGGCGCAAAACTCACCGGCCGCCGGACTGGCATCGCCCGTCGCGTGGCGGGCGACGCCAACAAAGGATCAGACCTACAGCCCGCGGGCTTGTTCACGCCGGTTTAGCGTCGACCTCCTTGAAGGCTTCCCGCGCAATGCGGAACGCGTCGACCCCGCACGGAATACCGGCGTAGATCGCAACCTGCATCATCACCTCGCGGATCTCGTCTTTGGTAACGCCGTTTCGCAGCGCGCCTTTGACGTGGAGCTTCAATTCGTGGGGCCGGTTGAGGATGCTGATCATGGCGATGTTGAGCATGCTGCGGGTCTTGTGGGTGAGGCCGTCGCTGCCCCAGGCGGCGCCCCAGCAATATTCGGTGACGAGTTCCTGGAACGGACGATTGAAATCGTCCGCGTTCTTCATCGACGCTTCGACGTAGTCCTTGCCGAGCACGGCGGTGCGGACTTCGAGACCCTTGTCAAACCTGGCTTTGTCCATGGTGATTTCCTTTGCGCAATGGTGGCCGGCCGCGCCGCCGACGCGATCCGGCCGCGGGATGCGGAAATCTGCCTGATCGGGAGGGCGCCGTCACCTCGTCGCTCGCCGCTCGCATGAACGCGCACCAACGGTGTTGAAAAATTTATAAGCTTACTTATAATATGCTTGCTTAGAGAGAGTGGGTGCGATGCCGACGTCGACCAAAGAACGAGAAATAGCTATTGGAATCAATGATGTAGCTAGGATGCTACGGACCTATGTGGATCAGAAGGCCCGGCAGGTTGGCACGACGCGGGCACAGTGGTTTGTGCTGTCCCGGATCCAGCGCACCGAGGGGCTCAAGCAATCCGAGCTCGCTGAGTTGTGCGACCTCCAGCCGATCTCGCTGTGCCGGTTGATCGACAAGCTGTGCGACCAGGGCATGATCGAGCGCCGCTCGGATCCCCACGACCGCCGCGCCAAGCGGCTATTCCTCAAGCCCGCGGCGGAAGCGCCGCTCGCGGCGATGTTCGAGATGGGCCAGCACATGATGGAAATCGTGCTGGCGGGCATCGATCCCGCCGCGCGCGATCAGCTACTCGACACCGTTCTGAAGATGAAGACCAATTTGCGCGGCGCCATCGCCAATCGGGCAAACGAGCCCGCGCTGGAGCTAGCCCATGGCTGAAGCACTGCTGAAATTTCCCGATACCGCCGAGCGACCCGCGCGGGCGCCGCGCGCCGGGCTGCGGGACCTGACGACCTACCTGCGCAAGCGGATGCGCATGATCCTGTTAGTGGTGGTGCCGGTGATCGCCCTGCTCGCGGGGTTCGCCTTCTATCTGGCCGGCGGGCGCTACATCTCGACCGATAACGCCTATGTGGGAGCCCAGAAGGTTCTGATCACGCCTGATATTTCCGGCAAGGTCATCCGCATCGTGGTTCGCGAGGGCCAGCATGTCGCGCCGGGCGATGTCCTGTTCGAAATCGATCCGGAGCCATTCAGGCTCGTGCTGGCGCAGGCGGAAGCCAAGCTCGCCGGTACGCGCGTCGATTTTGCCAATCTCAAGAGCAACCTGAGTTCGTTGACCACGCTTACCGATCTCGCCCAGAAGAACGTGTTGCTCAAGCAGCGCGACGTTGCACGCAAGTCGGCGCTGGTCGCGAGAGCCTCCGGATCGGAGCTCGATCTGGACAACTCATCATCCGCCGTCGTGATTGCCCAGCTCGAAGCCCAACTGGCCGTGCAGCAGAAGGCCAGCACGCTCACACAACTGCTCGGCAACCCGGAGCTGCTGATCGAGGACTTTCCGTCCTACCGCCAGGCCAAGGCCGCGGTCGAGCAGGCCCAGCGCGATCTCGATCACGCGGTCTTGCGCGCACCGATGTCCGGCACCGCTACCCAGGTCGATGCCATCCAGCTCGGCCGCTACGTGACCGCCGGCATGCCGGTGTTCAGCGTGGTTGATGATATCCAGCCTTGGGTCGATGCCAATCCGAAGGAAACCGACGTTACTTACCTGAAGGTCGGGCAACCGGTCACGATCGATGTCGATACGTTTCCGGATCATCCCTTCTACGGCACGGTCTCCTCGGTCAGCCCGGGCACGGGAGCGCAATTTGCGATCCTCCCCCCGCAGAACGCGAGCGGCAATTGGGTGAAAGTGGTGCAGCGGCTGCCGGTCCGCATCACATTCGCGGCCGGGCAGGACATCAGCCGGCTGCGCTCCGGCATGAGCGTGACGGTCAATATCGATACCGGACATCGGCGCTCGCTTCCGGTGATGCTCGGTCTCATGGCCGCGGACGGGGACCACTGAGTCGTGAATGCAGCCGCGACTCCGTCGACAGAACTTAGCGCGGGGATAACCCGCATCATGCTCACGGTCTGCGCCATGTCGGCCACCGTGATGCAGGCGCTCGACACCACAATTGCCAATGTCGCGCTGCCCTACATGCAGGGCAGCCTCGGCGCTTCCCAGGACCAGATCAACTGGGTGCTGACCTCCTACATTGTCGCCGCGGCGGTCCTGACCTTGCCGATCGGCTGGATCTCGGAGCGCTTCGGCCGCAAAAAACTGTTCGTCGTGTGCGCGGCCGGGTTCACGTTCGCATCGCTTTTGTGCGGCGTCGCTCAGACGATCGAACAGATGGTGTTGTTTCGCCTGCTGCAAGGTAGCTTCGGGGCGGCGCTGGTGCCGTTGTCACAGACCGTCATGCTTGAAATCTACCCGCCCAGCCAACGCGGCATGGCCATGGCGATCTGGGGCATGGGCGTCATGCTGGGCCCGATCATGGGACCGACCTTGGGCGGCTGGCTCACCGAAAACTACAGCTGGCACTGGGTTTTCCTGGTCAACCTGCCGATCGGCATCGTCACCGTGGCGGGCCTTTTGATCTTCATGACCGAAACGAAATCGGTGGCCAATCTGCGTTTCGATTGGCTCGGGTTCCTGGCACTCAGTATCGGCCTTGGATCGCTCCAGCTGATGCTCGACCGCGGCGAGCAGCTCGCGTGGTTCGAGTCGAACGAGATCTTCGCCGAGATGATCATCGCGATCGCTGGGTTCTACGTGTTCTTCGCGCATTCGTTCACGACAGACAAGCCGTTTGTGGATTTCGCCATGTTCCGCGATCGCAATTTTGCCAGCGCGGTCGTATTCATGTTCGCGGTCGGCGTGATCCTGTATTCGACCTTGGCGCTGTCGACGCCCTTCATCCAGGGCATCATGGGCTATCCGGTAGTCACGGCGGGCGTACTGCTCGCCACGCGCGGCGGCGGCACCCTGGTCGGCATGATCGCGGTCGGCCGCCTGATGCAGCTCTGCGAAGCGCGCACGCTGATCTTCGTCGGCGTCCTGATGATCGCGGCCACGCTTTACGAAACGATCGGCTTTACCGAGCAGACCAGCGCGCAGACCGTCGTGGTCCTCGGCATGGTGCAAGGCTTGGGCCTCGGCCTCGTCTTCGTGCCCTTGAGCACGGTAGCGTTCATTACGCTGCCGGGCCATCTGCGCACCAACGGCAGCGCCATGTTGACGCTCGTTCGCAATATCGGCAGCGCGATCGGCATTTCCGTCGTCACCGCCATGCTGACCAGCAAGACGACCATGTTCCGCAGCCAGATCGTCGAGGGCCTCACCCCGTTCAATGATGCCCTGAAGATGCCGGACGTTGCGGCGCATCTCGACGTCACCTCCCGCACCGGGCTCGCCATGCTCGACGCCATCGTGACTCAGCAGGCCGCGATCATTGCCTATGCCAACGACTACAAGATGCTGATGATCCTATCCCTCGTGATGCTGCCCTTCGTGGTTCTGCTGGGTTCGACGCTCAGAACGATCTCGGGTCCCAAGCGTCCGAAGACCCAGGAAGTCCACGCGCTCGATTGAGCGTTCATCCGCCGCCGAACTCTGCCCGCACCTTCGCGGTATGTTCACCCAAGCTCGGCACCGCGCCGTAACCGGCCGCACGAGCGCGGGGCGGCGCCGGGTAGGACACCGGGTCGGTCGGTGTTGCGACCGTGATCCGCCGCAGATGCGGGTGCGTCGCCAGGATCGCGGTGTCGCTTACGCGCCCGAACGCAATGTCGGCAGCGGCGAGCTTGGCCGACAGCGGTGCCATGTCCGTCGCGCCGAATACGGACTGGACGCACGCATCGGTCTCGGCGCGGCGGTGCACCCGTTCCACGTTGGTGGCGAAAGCCGGATCCACCGCAAGCGCAGCGTCGCCCAGCACGTCCTTTGCCAGTACGCGCTATTCGCGATCGCTCTGGATCGAGATCAGGATGTCGGCGCCATCCCGGGTTTTGAATACCCCGTAAGGCGCGATGGTGGGATGCGCGAGGCCGACGCGGGCCGGCGTCTTGCCGCCTTCGTGCTGGAGCAGCGGCACCGTCATCCAGTCCGCGATGGCGTCGAACATGGAGACCGAAAGCGTGGCGCCCTCCCCGGTCCGTCCGCGCGCAATCAGCGCTTCGAGGATCGCCTCGTAAGCGTTCATGCCGGCCGCCACATCGACCACCGAGACGCCAACGCGCGCAGGCGCTTCCGGACCCCCCGTCACCGACGCGAGGCCGGCCTCGGCCTGGATCAACAGATCGTAGGCCTTGCGCTGCGCATAGGGGCCGGTTTCGCCGTAGCCAGACACTGAACACGCGATCAGGCGCGGATAGTCGCGGCGCAGCCGCTCGAACCCGAAGCCCAGCCTGCCGACCGCGCCGGGCTTGAGATTCTGCACGAACACATCCGCCTTGGCGAGCATGGCTTCGAGCAACGCCCTGTCGTCGACCCGGGCGAGATCGAGCACGACCGATTCCTTGCCGCGATTGAGCCAGACGAAGTAGGCGCTCTCGCCGTGCACCAGATTGTCGTAGCCCCGGGCGAAATCGCCCTCTGGCCGCTCGATCTTGATCACCCGCGCGCCGGCGTCGGCGAGGCGGCAGGTGCACATCGGCGCCGCCACCGCCTGCTCCAGCGAGACGACGAGAAGACCGGAGAGCGGCAGCGTCATAAGGGCTTCACGGGGAGCGCGCGTTATGATGGCGGCGCGGCTATCCCCACACCTCTTTCGCCACCTCGACGATCATCCTGAGCTTCGCCCATTGCTCGTCCTCGGCCAGGGTATTGCCTTCCTCGGTCGACGCAAAGCCGCATTGCGGCGACAGGCACAGTTGATCGATATCGGCGAACTTCCCCGCTTCCTCGATGCGACGCTTCAACAAATCCTTGGATTCGAGTTGCCCGCTCTTGGTCGTCACGAGCCCGAGCACCGCGACGCGCCCCTTGGGGAGCAGGCGCAATGGCTCGAAGCCACCCGCACGCTCGGTGTCGTATTCCATGAAATAGCCGTGCACCTTGATGCGGTTGAACAAGACGTCAGCGACCGCGTCATAGGCGCCGCTGCCCATGTAGGTGGAGCGGTAGTTGCCGCGGCATAAATGCATCGTGATGGTCATGTCGGGCGGGACATCCGCCATCGCGGCGTTGATGAGGTTGGCGTAGGTCTCGGCGAGCTTCTGCGGGTCGTCGCCGCGGCCCTGCTGGGCGGCGCGGTAGCCCGGATCGCACAGCATCGCGATGAAGACTTCGTCGAGCTGGAGATAGCGGCATCCGGCGTCCGCGAAGGCGCGCACCGCCTTGCGGTAGGCGGCGCCGAGATCGGCGAAGAAATCGTCGAGGCGCGGATAAGCCGTGGTGCTGATGGGATCCCGGCCCATGCGGCCATACATGGCGGACGGCGCCGGAATGGTGAACTTCGGAGTGCGCGCGGTGTGCGCCTTGACGAAACGGAAGTGCTCGATCATCGGATGGCCGGAGAACCCCAGCTTGCCCACAACCCGCACGCCCTCGGCGCGGGTCTGGACTTCGGCGAAGGCCACGCCCTGGTCCATCGCATAGCGCTCGGCGCCGTCGAGGCCCCATAAAAAGTCGAGATGCCACCATGAGCGGCGGAATTCGCCGTCGGTGATCGACTTGAGCCCGGCCTCCTCCTGCTTCTTGATGATGCGCTCGATCTCGCGGTCTTCTACGGCGGCAAGCTCCGCCGTCGTGATCTCGCCCTTGGCGCGCCGCGCCCGCGCATCCTTGAGCGCCTGCGGACGCAGCAGGCTGCCGACATGGTCGGCGCGGAACGGCGGCCTGGTACGTTGCATGATCCTATCCCCAGACCTCTTTGGCGAGGTCCACGATCATTCTGAGCTTCGCCCATTGCTCGTCTTCGGCAAGCACGTTGCCGTCCTCGGTCGAGGCAAAGCCACATTGCGGCGACAAACAAAGCTGGTCGATGTCGACAAATTTCGCGGCCTCGTCGATGCGCCGCCGCAACTCGTCGCGGCTTTCGAGCTTGCCGCTTTTCGACGTGACGAGACCGAGCACCACGGTCTTGCCCTTGGGCACGTAGCGCAGCGGCTCGAAACCGCCGGCGCGCTCGCTGTCGAACTCCATGAAATAGCCGTGCACATGAATCGTGTTGAATAGCATCTCGGCGATCGGCTCGTAGCCGCCGGAGGCGACGAAGGTCGAGCGGAAATTGCCGCGGCACAGATGCATCGTGATCGCGATGTCGGCCGGAATGTCCGACATCGCGGCGTTGATCATGCCGGCATAGACGAGCGGAAGGGTGTCGGGATCATCGCCCCGTGCGCGCACCTGGTCGCGCAGCGCAGGATCGCACAGATAGGCGAGATTGACTTCGTCGAGCTGGAGATAGCGGCAGCCGGCATCCGCGAAAGCGCGCACGGCCTTGCGATAGGTGAGGCCGAGGTCGCGATAGAAATCCTCCATCGCGGGATAGATCGACTCCGGCACCGCCTCGCGGCCGTAGCGAAAGTGTAGAGACGACGGCGACGGGATCGTCATCTTCGGCGTCGCCTTGGTGTTCGCCGCGACGAAACGGAAATGCTCGATCATCGGATGGCCAGAAAAGCCGCCGAGCTTTCCCTTGAGCCGCAATAGGATCGGCCGTGGCTGCTGACCCTGGAATTTGAACTTGCGCTCGCCTTGATAGGACTCGACGCCGTCGAGCCCAACCAGGAAGTCGGTCTGCCAGGAGGCGCGGCGATATTCGCCGTCGGTGATCGATTTGAGGCCGACCTCCTCCTGCTTGCGGATGAGGTTGACGATCTCCTGATCCTCGACGGCCTTCAGGGCGGCGACATCGATCTCGCCGCGCTCGCGCTTGCCGCGCGCTTCCTTGAGCGCCGCGGTGCGCAGCAGGCTGCCGACGTGATCGGCGCGGAACGGCGGAACGGTGCGTTGCATGATTATCCCCAAACCTCTTGCGCGATCTCGACCACCAGCCGCAGCTTCGCCCATTGTTCGTCCTCGGAGAGCACATTGCCCTCCTCGGTCGAGGCAAAGCCGCATTGCGGCGACAACGCAAGCTGGTCGAGCGCGACGTATTTGGTCGCCTCGTCGATGCGGCGCTTGATGGCGTCTTTGGTTTCGAGCGCAGCGAGCTTCGATGAAACGAGGCCGAGCACGATGATCTTCTTGCCTTTGGGGACGTAGCGCAGCGGATCGAGGCCGCCGGCGCGCTCGCTCTCCCATTCGAGGAAATAGCCGTCGACGTCGACGTCGTTGAACATGCGTTCGGCGACCGGCTCGTAGCCACCCTCGGCAATCCATTTGGAGCGGAAATTGCCGCGGCACGAATGCATCGTGACGGTCATGTCGGCGGGCTTGCCGGCAAGCGCCACGTTGGTGACGCGGGCGTAGCGCGCCGGCAGCGAATCCGGGTCGTCGCCGCGCTTCTTCGACTGTTCGCGCTCGAAGGGCGAGCACATCATTGCCCAGGCGGTATCGTCGAACTGGAGGTAGCGGCAGCCGGCGTCGTAAAAAGCATGCACGGCCTTTTTGTAAGCGGCCCCAAGGTCGGCGAAGAAGCCGTCGAGATCGGGATAGACGTCCTTGGAGATCGCCTGGCGCCCCTGGCGGAAATGCATGGTGCCGGGCGCCGGGATGCACATTTTCGGCGTGACGCGGGTCTTCGACTTGAGAAACCGGAAGTGGTCGATTTGCGGATGGCCCGAAAATCCGAGCTTGTCGACGATCCGCAGGCCCTGCGACTTGGTCGCGACGCCGGCGAACTGAATGCCGTGGTCGGCCTCGTAGAGTTCGACACCGTCGAGCCCGGCGTAGAAGTCGAAATGCCACCACGAACGCCGCAGCTCGCCATCGGTGGCAAGCTGCAATCCGATCTCTTCCTGCTTCCTCACCAGGCGCTCGATCTCGCGGTCCTCGATGGCTTTGAGGTCCGCATCCGGAAGCGTGCCGGCGGCGTGTTTCGCGCGCGCCTCCTTGACGGAAGCCGGCCGCAGCAGGCTGCCGACGTGGTCGGCGCGGAACGGCGGAACGGTGCGTTTCATCCCCAAATCTCCTTCGCGATTTCCACCGTCATGCGCAGCTTCGCCCATTGTTCCTCTTCGGCGAGGACATTGCCCTCTTCGGTCGAGGCGAAGCCGCATTGCGGCGAGAGCGCAAGCTGATCGAGCGCGACGTACTTGGTCGCCTCCTCGATGCGGCTCTTGACTTCGCTCTTGTTCTCCAACGCGCCGACCTTGGTGGTGATGAGCCCGAGCACAACGACCTTGTCGCCCTTGGGCAAGAACCGCAGCGGCTCGAAGCCGCCGGCCCGCTCGCTGTCGTATTCGAGGAAATATCCGTCGTAATTGCAGTTGGCGAGCATGTTCTGCGCCACCGGCTCGTAGCCGCCAGAGGAGATAAAGGTCGAGCGGAAATTCCCGCGGCAGACGTGAGTGGTGATCGTCATGTCGGCCGGCTTCGCTTCCAACGCCTTGTTGATCATGCGGGTGTAGCTTTCCTGGAGATGATCGACGTCCAGGCCACGGTCGCGCGCCTTCTTGAGTTCGACGTCGGAACACAGATAGGCCCAGGCAGTGTCGTCGAATTGCAGATAACGGCAGCCGGCATCGTAGAAGGCACGCACCGCCTTCGCATAGGCGGCACCGAGATCGTCAAAGATCGCGTCGCGATCGGGGTAGGCCACCTTTGAAACCGCGTCCGGCTCGAGACGGAAATGAAACACGCTCGGGCTCGGGATGGTCATCTTCGGCATCACCTTGGTGTGGGCCTTGAGGAACCGAAAGTGCTCCAGCATCGGATGGTTGGAAAACCCGATCTTGCCGTTGACACGGATGCTTTGCGCCTTGGTCTGGATGCCCTGGAACTGAATGCCGTGGTCCAAGCTCGTAGATCTCGACGCCGTCGAGCATGCCGAAGAAATCGAAATGCCACCAAGAGCGACGATATTCGCCGTCGGTCGCGAGTTTGAGGCCGATCGCTTCCTGTTTGGCGACGACCTTCGGGATTTCCTCGTCCTCGACGGCCTTGAGCTGCGTCGCGGTGATGGCGCCCGCGGCAGCCTTTTCGCGTGCCGCCTTGAGCGGCGCCGAGCGCAGGAACGAACCGACGTGGTCGGCCCGGAAGGGCGGCTTCGATCGAGCAGTCATGGACGTCTCCCTTAACTTTTCTGTTCGCGTCCGGCGCTGTCACGGACAGACGCCGCAGAGAGTTGCCGGCATCGGTTCGTTTCAGGCCAACACGGCGACCAGCTTTCTTGTCAGCAATTATAGAGTTTAGACCGATGCTGCAAATGGCGCGACGTTGGGACGCAATGTGGGACATCGCCCACGAGCAAGCGGAGCCGCGGCTCGTCAAACGACGTCATCGGTGAAACGTCGTTGCGGCACCTCAATGCGCCGCTCTGCCGCCGCGGCGGGGACCATGGTCGGTGACGCCGAGAAAGGTTTCGAGCGTGACGCGATCAGCGCGCAGCGCGGCGCTCGCGGCCTCGTGGACCACGGCGCCACGTTCCAGGATCACGGCGCGGTCGGTGACGGGAAGGATCTTCTGCGGATTCTGCTCGACCAGGATTGCCGACATCCCCTCCTCGCGAATGATGCGGTTGAGGGCGGCCAGCAACTCGTCCACAATGATCGGCGCAAGCCCCTCCAGCGGCTCGTCGAGCAGCACGATCTTGGGATTGAGGACCAAGGCGCGGCCGACCGCGAGCATCTGCTGCTCGCCACCGGAGAGCTGGTTGCCGAGATTGGATTTCCGCTCGGCGAGCCGCGGAAACATCTCGTAGACCCGGTCGGGCATCCAAGGCCCGGGTAGCGCGACGGCGGTCAGGTTCTCGTGGACGGTGAGCGAACGGAAGATATTGCGCTCCTGCGGCACCCAGCCGACGCCGGCGTGGGCGCGCTGCTCCGGCGGCAGCCGGGTGATGTCGCGGCCGCCAAGCCTGATGGTGCCACCGCGATAGCGGGTAACCCCGACGATCGAGTTGATAAGCGTGGTCTTGCCCATGCCGTTGCGGCCCAGCAGCGCGAGCGACTGGCCCTCGCCGAGCGAGAGCGAGAGGTCGGCCAGCACGACGGCCTCGCCATAGCCGGCCCGGAGCCGCTCGAGGCTGAGAAGCTCAGGCATCGAACGCCTCGCCGAGATAGACGGCCTTGACGCGCGGGTCGCGCGCAACGTCGTCAGGTGGGCCTTCGACGAACAGCTCGCCGTTGACCAGCACCGAGATGCGGTCGGCGAAGCCGAATACGATATCCATGTCGTGCTCGATCAGGAGCACCGTCACGTCGGCCGGTAGGGCCTCGATGGTGGCAAGAATGTCGTGGCGTTCGGCTTCCGGTACTCCGGCGGCGGGCTCGTCGAGAAGGAGCACGCGCGGGCTGGCACGCGAAGGCGACCGCGATTTCGAGCAGCCGCTGCTTGCCGTAGGGGAGCGTCGCGGTGCGCTCGGTCATGACGTCGGCGAGGCGGAACCGCTCCAGGAGCGACGCCAGCTCGGCCGTGATGCCGCCGCGGCTGCCGACGATGCGCCACCAGTCGCGGCCCGAGCCATGGCGCTCGGAGATCGCGAGGCCGAGCGTTTCGATCGGGGTCAGGTCGGCGAACAACTGATTGATCTGGAACGTGCGGGCGATGCCGAGCCGCACCCGCGCGTGCGGCTCGAGGCCGGTGATCGGCACGCCATCGAGCAGGATTTCGCCGCCCGATGGCCGCAACATGCCGGTGAGCAGATTGACGAAGGTGGTCTTGCCGGCGCCGTTGGGGCCGATCAGCGCATGACGGGCGCCCTTCCTGATCGCGATCGAGATCGCGCTTGCCGCCACGATGCCGCCGAACCGCTTGTCGAGATTGCGGGTCTCAAGGACGGGCGTGCTCTGATCCGGCGCCATGGTCATGCGCCTTTTTCCGGACTCGGGGTCGTGCTCGGCACTGGACGGCGGAACCCCTGCGTGATCCCGGCTTCCACCACAGCGACCCAACGGCCGATGCGGTCACGGCCGACCAGCACGATGGTGACCAACAGCAGCCCGATCCAGAACTGCCAGTAACGCGCCGTGAGATCGGAAAGGTAGTCCTGGAGCACGCGGTAGATCAGCGCGCCCACCAGTCCGCCATACAGATAGCCGGTGCCGCCGATGATCAGGATCAGGAGCACATCGGCGGAACGGTCGATCGACAGCATCGACAGCGACGCGAAGGCCTGGGTCTGGGCCAACAAGCCGCCGGCAACGCCGGCATAGCCGGCCGAGAGCGTGTAGACGGCGACCAGCCGCCAGTTAACTGCGATGCCGACCGCGGCGCTACGCAGCGGATTCCCCTTGATGGCCTGAAGGGATAATCCGAACGGCGAATGGACAATGCGGCGCGCCACGATAAAGAGCACGAACAGCCACGCCAGCACATAGATGTAGGCGGTGTGCCCGAACATGTCGAACCGGTAAGCGCCGAATATCGGTGCCATGGTGATGCCCTGAAGGCCATCGGCACCGCCGGTGATGTCGCCGAACTTGTTGGCGAGCTCCTGGCACACCCCGGCGACCGCGAGCGTCACCATGAGCCGCGTCAGGTCGGAGCCACGGAGCACCAGAAAGCTCGTCGCAAAGCCGAGCGCCGCCGCTACGAGTTCCGGCGGCAAACAGCGCAATGGTCGGCTCCGGAATGATCTCGTACTTGGCAATGAGGCCCGCCGCATAGGCGCCGACGCCGAAGAACGCCGCATGGCCGAGCGAAATGATGCCCGCGTAACCGAGGATCAGATCGAGCGAGAGCGCGAACAGGCCCCAGATCACGATCTCGGTGAGGATCAGGTGATACGTCGGCAGAAAATAAACGGTCGCCAGCGCCGCAAGCCAGAACGCGATCTCGAAAGGACCGAAGCGCGCACGGGCGTGCAGGAAGCGGGTGACGGCGGCCTCGAGCTGCTGGCTCATGGTGGCTGGCTCATGATGGCTGCCTCATGGCGCCGCCCCCTAGCGTGCCGTGCCGCGCACAAACAAGCCTTGCGGGCGCAGGATCAGGACCACGATCATGATGGTGTAGATCACGAAGGCACCGACGGTCGGGATGTAATATTTGCCCGCCACGTCGGCGATGCCAAGCAGGATCGAGGCGAGGAACGGGCCGGTGATACTTGAGGTGCCTCCCACCGTGACCACGATAAGGAAATAAATCATGTAGCGCAGCGGGAAGATCGGATCGAGCCCGAGCACCTCGGCCCCGAGCGCGCCGCCGAGACCGGCTAGCCCCGAGCCCACCGCAAACGTGATGCCGAATACGGCGCCGACATTGATGCCGAGACCGCGCGCCACCCGCTGGTCGTCGACCGCGGCGCGCAGCCGGCTGCCGAACCGGGTGCCGTTGAGGATGAGTTGCAGCGCGATGGTCAGGAGCCCGCACACCCCGATGATGAGCAGGCGGTAGCGGCCGACCCCGACCCCGAACACGTCGAATTGGCCCTGCAGGGCGGTCGGGATCTGAACGAACTGCTGGGACGAGCCCATGACGTAATCGACCGCCGCCACCGACATGAAGACGAGGCCGATGGTGAACAGCACCTGGTCGAGATGGCTCTTGGAATAAACGTGGACATAGAGGAGCCGCTCGAACAGCGCCCCGATCGCGGCCGTGATGAAAAAGGCGAGCATCAGGCCGAAGATGAACGGCACTCCGGCGCGATTGACCAGCACCACCGTGATATAGCCGCCCGCCATGGCGAACGAACCGTGAGCGAGATTGATGAAGTTCATCAGCCCCAGCGTGACCGACAACCCGCACGCCAGCACGAACAGCAGCATGCCGTAGGCGACGCCGTCGAACAGATTGGTCAGCATGGGGTCGCCATGACGACCTCGCTCGCGCGCCTGCGGTCAAAGCATTCGCGAAACCGCTTCCAGGGACGGCTGCGATTTTCAGGCCGTGTCGTCGAGCGACGCCGCCCCCTCAAGTCAAGGAAACAGAAAGCCATCGGTCGCCCCCACGCTATGGCAAAGCTACTTCTTGATCTTGCCGGGGTCCTTGACGTTCGGGAAGGTCTCGAACTCAACATTGTAGAGTTCGCCGTCCACCTTCTCGACCCTGCGCACGTAGACGTTCTGGATGATATCGCGGGTTTCCGGATCGATCGAGATCGGTCCGCGCGGGCTCTCCCACGCCATGCCCTTCATGGCGGCAAGGAGAGCGTCGCCATTGGTATTGCCATTGGTCTTCTTCAGCGCCTCATAGATGAGGTGCATCCCGTCATAACCACCGACCGACATGAAGTTCGGCCGGAGACCGTTGTTGGCCTGGCGCATGGCGGCGACATATTCCTTGTTCATCGCAGACTGGTGATAGGCCGAATAGATATGAGCCGTCACGGTACCAATCACCTGGTCGCCCATACCATTGAGAACGTCATCATCGGTAACGTCGCCGGGGCCAATGATCTTGATGCCGGCCTTGTCGAGGCCCCGCTCCAGGAATTGACGCACGACGCTGGCCGCCTGGCCGGAGGGAATGAAGATGAAAACCGCATCGGGCTTGCTATCGCGCGCGCGCTGGAGAAATGGCGAAAAATCCGGGTTGCTGAGCGGCGTGCGGAGATAATCGATAATCTCGCCGCCACCCTGGAGATAAGTCCCCTTGAAAAAGTTCTCGGCATCGATTCCGGGACCGAAATCCGACACCATGCTGACCACTTTCTTGATGTTATTCTTGAGCGCCCATTCGGCCATGATCACGCATGATTGCGCCAGCGTGAAGCTGGTACGAACGACGTAAGGAGAGCGCTCGGTGATGCTCGACGTGCCGGCCGCCATGACGACCTGTGGAATCCTTGGCTTCGGTGGCGAGCGGAGAGACCGCGAAAGCCGTCGGCGTGAGGCCAAAGCCGGCCACGAAATTCACCTTGTCCTTGACGATCAGTTCCTGGGCGAGGCGTTTCGTCGTCTCCGCCACCGCGCCGTCGTCCTTGACGATCACCTGAATTTTCTTGCCGGCCACGGTGTCGCCGTGCTGCGCCTGATAGAGACGGATCGCGGCAGAGATTTGCACACCGGTGGATTGCTGCGCGCCGGTCATCGGCAGCAACGCGCCGATCTTGACGATGTCCTGCGCCTGCGCGGCGGCGGCGAACAATCCGAAGGCCGTCGCTGCAATGCCGATGATTATCGATTTGCGAAACATTGCTGTGCTTCTCCCACCACCGTAGGGCGGGTTCTCTTCAACCCGCCGTCTCGCTTGGAATGGCGGGTTAAAGAGAACCCGCCCTACACTGACTACGCATGGGCCTCGCGGCGCGGATCGATGATCTGCTCGATCTTGCCCAGGGCCTGCATGCACGGCATCACCTCGGCAAGGCTCGCGATCGGCTCGCGTTTGCCCCTGATGGCCGCGATGAATTCGCGATCCTCCAATTCGATGCCGTCCATGGACACATCGACCTTGGAGAGATCGATCTGGTTCTTCTTGCCGTCGAACAGGTCGTCGTAATAGGCGTTATAGGTGCCGTTGTCACAGATGTAGCGGAAGAACGAGCCGATCGGCCCATCATTGTTGAACGACAACGACAGCGTGAGGATCGCGCCGGACGGCACTTTCATGACGATGCCCATGTCCATGACGATCTTGAGCGTCGGATGGCGTGGCCCCTGCACGGCGTAGAGATCGGATACGGTCTCGCCGGTCTGGTACTGGAACAGGTCGACCGTATGAGCGGCGTGGTGCCACAGCAGATGGTCGGTCCAACTGCGCGGCTTACCAGCCGCGTTCATGTTGGAGCGGCGGAAGAAATAAGTCTGCACATCCATCTGCTGAATGTTCAGTTCGCCCGCCTTGATCCGCTTGTGCACCCATTGGTGGCTCGGATTGAAGCGGCGCACATGCCCGCCCATCGCGATGACGCCGGTTTCCTCCTGGACTTTCAGCAGCGCCTCGGCGTCCGGCACGCTGTCGGCGATCGGGATTTCGATCAGCACATGCTTGCCGGCCCGCATCACCTGCTCGCCCTGGCTGCGGTGCATCTGGGTCGGCGTGGTGAGAATCACGGCGTCGGCGCGCTTGATCCCCTCGCCAAGGTCGCCGCTCCAATGGGGGACGCCGTATTTCTTCGCGACTTCCGCGGTTGCATCCTGATTGCCGCCGATCAGCGACACCACTTCGACGTCCGGGATGCGCTTCAAGGCATCGAGATGTTTCTGGCCGAAGGCCCCCTGCCCGGCAACGCAAATCTTCATCGTTTCGTCCTCACCGTATCGTGTTTCACCCGATGGGCGGCGGCGCGCTTCGGTTTGGATGATCGCCCGGCGACCGTCTTCGCCTTGCCGACCAGAGGCCGCTTGGCCTTGGCGGCGGCGCGCGGGAGGTTCTCCAGGATGATGTGGCCGACCGCCGTGTTGGAGGCCGGCACGGTGTAGAAGCGGTAGACCTCCTTCACCTTGTCATCGAGGGCGCCGCGCATGATCAACCACATCACCATCTCGATGCCCTCGGCGCCTGCCTCGCGCATGAATTCCACATGGGAAATGCGGGTGAGCTTCAGGGGGTCGTTGGCGATGCCGTCGAGATAGGCTTTGTCGAATTTGCTGTTGATGAGGCCGGCGCGCGGCCCGGAAATCTGATGGGACATCCCGCCGGTACCCATCACCACCACCCGCAAATCCTCCGGGTAGGACTCGACCGCCTTGCGGATCGCGCGCCCCAGCATGAAGCAGCGGTGCGCCGTCGGCGGCGGGAACACCACCACGTTGACGGCAAGCGGAATGACGGGACACGGCCATTCCTTGGGCGAGCCGAACATCAGGTTCAGCGGCACCGTGAGGCCGTGGTCGACCTCCATCTTGTTGACGATGGTGAGGTCGAACTCGTCGAGGATGACCGACTGGGCGATGTGGGCGGCAAGCTTCGGATGGCCCTTGACCACCGGCACCGGGCGGGGTCCCCAGCCCTCGTCGGCGGGTGGGAATTCCGCCGCGCAGCCAAGCGCGAAAGTCGGGATCATCTCGACCGAGAACGCGGAGGCATGGTCGTTGTAGACCTCGATGACGACGTCGGGCTTGGTCTTCGCCATCCATTCCTTGGATTTCTCGAATCCCGAAAATACCCGCTTCCAATACGGCTCCTCGGTCTTGCCGAGGTCGATCGCGGCGCCGATGGCCGGCACGTGCGACGACGTCACTCCTGCGATGATTCTTAGCCACGTTTCGATCCTGCCTTTTTGCGCGCCTTCGATGCGGATGGCCGCGCGGGTTTGGATTTTGCCACCGCCCTCGGGGTCGCCTTACGGCCCGTCTTGGTGGCGGTCTTGGTTGCAGTCTTGGGTGCAGTCTTGGGTGCAGTCTTGGGTGCAGTCTTGGGTGCCGCCGGCGTCTTCACGGGCTCGCGTCCCGACTTGCTGCGATTGCCTTCGACCGAGCGCCCGCCTCCCAGCATCATCTTGGCGTAATCGTCCTGGGTCGCGCCCGTCATGACGGCGGCCATGTGCTGGAACGAATGGCCGTCGGTGGCGCCTAGCTTGGCTGTGAAGTAGATGTTGCCGCCGAGCTCCAGCATGCGGTTGTACTGGCGCTTGAGGATGGCTTCGCGCTGCTCCGGGGTGAGCGGGAAGCGATCCAGATACTTGGCCTCGTCTGCCTTGAAGGCCTTCCGGTTCTCGTCCTTCATCAGCGACATGCAGAACATGTTGAGATGATAGCCTTGGCGCGATCGGTCGGCGTCGAACACGAACGTGCCCGGGATGTCGTCATATTCCTTGGTTGCCGTCATCGGCATCCCTCCATGGCATGAGCGGATAGACAATCACTTAATATCGCCCGGGGGGCGTTTGCAATGTCGGCAAGGACGAATACCCGTTACGCCCAATAAAGACGCATCGGATTGTCGACGAGCAGCGCTTTCTGCTCGGCCGCGGTGGGCGCAATCTTGGGGATGTAGTCCACCAGCACGCCATCGTCGGGCGCCTCCTTCTTCATGTTGGGATGGGGCCAATCGGTGCCCCATAGCACCCGGTCGGGGAAATGCTCCACCAGAGTGCGCCCGAACGGCACCACGTCGTCGTAAGGCGGCCCCGCGATGGTCATGCGCTCCGGGCAGGTCACCTTGCTCCAAATGTTGGGGTGCTTTTCCAGCATACGGATGAAGCGCTGGTTTTCCGGATCGTCGACGCCCTTCTTCACCGTGGGGGTGCCCATGTGGTCGACCACCACGGTGGTGGGCAACGCGGTGAAGAACGGCTCGAAATCCGGCAGGTCGGGCATCTCGAAATAGACCACGATATGCCAGCCGAGCGGCGCCACCCGGGCCGCGATCCGCTCCAGCACGTCACGCGGGGTGACGTCGACCAGGCGGCGGACGAAATTGAAGCGCACGCCGCGCACGCCGGCGCGATCAAGCGCCTTGAGCTCGGCATCGGTGATCTCCTCGCCCACGAAGGCGACGCCCTTGGCGCGGCCGTTCGAGGTCTCGAGTGCATCGACCATCGCGCGGTTGTCCTTGCTGTGACAGCTCGCCTGCACGATCACGTTCTTGTCGAAGCCGAGGAAGTCGCGCAACGCGAACAGCTTCTCCTTGGGCGCGTCGCAGGGCGTGTATTTGCGCTCCGGCGCATAGGGGAACTTGGCCTCGGGGCCGAACACGTGGCAGTGCGCGTCCACGGCGCCGGGCGGCGGCTTGAACTTGGGCTTGGACGGGTCGGGATGGAACGGAATGTAACCTGGGCTCATCGCCACGGCGGCACCTCCTCTGGGCGCTTCAAGGACCAGCGCGTGCGCGGTGTCGCGGCGCCCCACGGACCGAGCAAAGCCATGATTTTATTCATAAAATCGCGGCGGTGGGTTTGTTTCGCCAAAATGATCATACCCGCTCCAGCGCGAGCGAGACGCCCTGGCCGACGCCGACGCACATGGTGGCGAGCGCGAGTTTGCCGCCGCGCTTTTCGAGGCCGTGCACGGCGGTGAGAGTAAGTCGCGCTCCCGACATGCCGAGAGGATGGCCGAGCGCGATGGCGCCGCCATGAGGATTCACGTGCTCCGCATCGTCCGGCAGGCCGAGCTGACGAATGCAGGCGAGCGACTGCGACGCGAAGGCCTCGTTGATCTCGATGAGGTCGAAATCGCCGATCTTCATGCCGAGACGTTCCATCAGCTTGCGGGTCGACGGCACCGGCCCGATGCCCATAACGCGGGGCGGCACGCCCGCCGAGGCCATGCCGAGCACGCGCGCCCGCGGCGTGAGGCCGTGGCGCTTGGCGGCTTCCTCCGAGGCGACCAAGATGGCGGCGGCGCCGTCATTGACGCCGGAGGCATTGCCGGCCGTCACGGTGCCGGGAGTGCGGAACGCGGCGCGCAGCTTGGCAAGCTGCTCCAGCGTGGTGTCGGGCCGCGGATGCTCGTCCTTGTCGACGATGATTGGCCCGGCCTTGCCGCCCGGCATCTCGACCGCGACGATCTCCTCGGCGAAATAACCGGCCGCCATTGCCTTGCCGGCGCGCTGCTGCGACCGCAACGCCAGCGCGTCCTGGTCGTGGCGGGACACCTGATAGTCCTCGGCGACGTTCTCGCCGGTCTCTCCCATGGCATCGACCCCGTACTGCGCCTTCATCAGCGGATTGATGAAGCGCCAACCGATCGTGGTGTCGAACATTTCTGTAGTGCGTTGGAACGCCTCGGCGGCCTTGCCCATCACCATCGGGGCGCGGGTCATCGATTCGACGCCGCCCGCGATGGCGAAATCGATCTCGCCGGACCGTATGCCGCGCGCGGCGTCGCCGACCGCATTGAGGCCCGATGAGCACAGCCGGTTGACCGTAATGCCCGGCACGCTGTCGGGCAGCCCGGCGAGCAGCAGCGCCATGCGGGCGACGTTGCGGTTGTCCTCGCCGGCCTGGTTGGCGCAGCCGTAGAACACCTCGTCGAGCGCGGACCAGTCGACCTTGGGATTGCGCCGCATCAGCGCCTTGATCGGGAGCGCAGCAAGATCGTCGGTGCGCACCTTGGCGAGCGCGCCGGCATAGCGCCCGATCGGCGTGCGCACCGCATCGCAAATGAACGCGTCGCGCATGGGACTTCTCCTCAAGCCTGGTCGCCGTGGGCGCGCTTGGTGCGGGCATGGAGTTCGCGCAGCACCGTCAGCTCGTTTTCAGTGGGGGCGGGGGTGACTGCGACATCCGCGGCGTATTTTACCGTCCAGCCGGTGTTGCCGTCGATCTGCTCACGGGTGACGCCCGGATGGATCGACACCACGGTCATTTCTTTCGTATCGGGATCCGGCTCGAACACGCAAAGGTCGGTAATGAGCTTGGTCGGCCCCTTGGTCTTCACGCCGAGCCGCGCCCGATGGTCGCCGCCCTCGCCGTGACCGAGCGAGGTGACGAAGTCGATCTTCTCGACGAAGCCGCGCTTGCCATGCGTCATGGTAATGAAGATCTCGCCGCACGATATCGCGATCTCGGGCGCGCCGCCGCCGCCGGGCAGCCGGACCTTGGGCTTGGCATAAGGCCCGACCACCGTGGTGTTGAGATTGGCGTATTTGTCGATCTGCGCGCCGCCCAGGAAGCCGACCGTGACGCGGCCGCCCTGGAGCCAGTAGCGGAACATCTCCGGGACCGAGACCGTGGTGAGCGCGGTGTCGCACAGTTCGCCGTCGCCGATCGAGAGCGGCAGGACGGCAGGCTTGGTCGCGATGGTGCCTGAACTCGTAGATCAGCGTGATGCCGGGCGCATGGGTGAGACGTGCGAGATTGCAGGCCGCCGACGGCATGCCGATGCCGACGAAGCAGACGTCGCTCGATTTGAGCGCGCGCGAGGCCGCGATCGTCATCATCTCGGTGGGGGTGAAGCTCATGCGGCCAAGCTCATCCTGCAACTCGTACAGCGCCTGCCGTCGCGACGGCGAGCCGCTTGCGCTGTTCGGCGAAGACCTCGGGTCCCTTATCAAGGACGTTCGCCTTCATCCAGGCCAGGAAGCCATCGCGATCACGCGAAATCTCGTCCCATTTCTTGTAGTACGCATTGTCGCGCTTGTAATAGCCCTGCGCGTAGGACGGGTGCGCGCCGCCCGGCGTCACCACCACGGCGCTCATGGTCCACGACGGCAGGATCACCATGTTGGGACTGCGCGGCCCGAAATCCTCCACGACCTCTTCGACCGTCACGATCGACCGTTTGGCGGCGAGCACCACCTGCTTCTGCACCCCGATGATGCCTTCGATCAGCACGTTGCCGGCGCGGTCGGCGCGCAGCGCATGGATGATGGCGACGTCGGGACGGATCGCCGGGACCGTCGCGAGCTTCTCTCCGGTGTAGGGGCAGGTGATGCTGCGGATGTTCGGGTTCACCTTCGGCAAGTCGACCCCGACATAGCCGCGGAACACCGCGAACGGCAGGCCGGCGGCGCCCGCCTCGTAGGCGTTCGCCATGGCGGCGTGGGAGTGCTCCTCATAGGCGAGCGGCTGCGGCCAAGCGTTCTCGATCGCGTCGCGCATGCGGTGCAGCGAGCCGACGCCCGGATTGCCGCACCACGAGAACATCACCTTGTCGACGCAGCCCATGCCGATGAGCTGATCGTAGATCAGGTCCGGCGTCATTCGGATGGCGGTGAGATGCTTCTTGCGCTGACGGATCACCTCGTGGCCGGCCGCATGGGGAATGAGGTGGGTGAAGCCCTCCATCGCGACCGTGTCGCCGTCGCGAACATGCTCCGCGACCGCGGCGGCAAGAGACATGAATTCGGACATCGATACGCTTTCCGGCGTGGCTGGTGGCGGGTTATTTAGGGGCCAACATAGCCGGGGTCAAATGGCGGCGGAGGCCCGATCGATCCAATCGTTCGGCCCGTCAGAGACCTATCTGTGAACGGATCATGTCGTTGGCTATACCTGAACAATGACCGATCCCGACAACAAATGCATCATCCTGATCGTGGGCTTCTTCCGGCCTCGCTCCAGTTCGAGCGTCGCGGCGCCATCGGGCTGCTGCGCTTGGCGCGCCCGCAAAAGCGCAACGCGATCGACGACGCGACCGTGCGGGGAATCGAAGATTTCTTCGCCGCCGTTCCCGACCCCGTCAAGGCCGTGGTCCTCCATGGCGAAGGCGAACATTTTTGCGCCGGGCTCGATCTTACCGAGCTGAGCGAGCGCGATGTCGCGGCCGGGATCGCGCATTCGCGGGCATGGCATCGCGCCTTCGAGTTCATCGAGTTCGGGCGTGTTCCGGTGGTGGCGGTGCTGCATGGTGCTGTTGTCGGGGGCGGGCTCGAACTTGCCGCCGCCTGCCATGTCCGGGTCGCGGAGCGCTCGGCCTATTATGGGCTGCCCGAGGGCAGCCGCGGCATCTTCGTTGGCGGCGGAGGCTCGGTGCGACTACCGCGGCTCATCGGCACCAGCCGGGTGATGGAAATGATGCTCACCGGCCGCACCTACGGGGCCAAGGACGGCATGAGCCTCGGGTTGTCCCATTATGTGGTCGATCCGGGCGCCGGGCTCGCCAAGGCGCTCGAACTTGCCGAACGCATCGCCGGCAATGCGCCGATGACCAATTTCGCCGCCATGCACGTCCTGCCGCGCAATGCCGACATTGACCGCGCGAGTGGCCTGCTGATGGAGTCCCTGATGTCGGCGATCGCCCAGGGCGATCCGGAAGCCAAGGGGCGGCTGCGCGAGTTCCTGGAGAAACGGGCGCCCAAGACCGAGCACCGATAGAAGCTCGCGCGCGGGCTTGCGCGCCGCCCGGCGAACCGCGTAGGAAACTGCGTCTCTACCCCGCCAACCCCGGACCGATCCTATGAATCCCAACGGACATGCGGCGCTCGTAACCGGTGGCGGCTCCGGGCTTGGCCGCGCCACCGCGGAACGGCTCGCTGCCCTCGGCGCCAAGGTCGCGATCCTCGACGTCAACGGCGATGCCGCCCGCGCGGCCGCTGGCAAATTCGGCGGCATCGCCATCGAATGCGATGTCACCAGCGCGGACGCGGCCGTTGCGGCCGTCGCGGCAGCGCGCGCCAAGCATGGGGCGGCGCGCATCCTCATCAATTGCGCCGGCATCGGGCCGGCGCGGCGTATCGTGGGCCGCGACGGGCCGCAACCGCTCGAAGAATTTGCCAAGGTGATTGGCGTCAACCTGATCGGCACCTTCAACGTCATGCGGCTCGCCGCGGCCGACATGCAGACGCTTGCGCCGCTGGAGGACGGGGAGCGCGGCGTCATCGTGTCGACCGCCTCGGTCGCCGCCTATGACGGCCAGATCGGCCAGGCGGCCTACTCGGCCTCCAAGGGCGGCGTGGTGTCGATGACGTTGCCGGCGGCGCGGGAATTCGCGCAATTCGGCATCAGGGTCATGGCCATCGCTCCCGGAATTTTCAACACCCCGATGGTGGCCGGCATGCCGGAGGATGTGCAGGACAGTCTCGCGGCCGCGATCCCGTTTCCCAAGATGCTGGGCAAGCCTGGCCAATACGCCGACCTCGCGCTCCACATCATCGAGAACCGCTATCTCAATGGCGAGGTGATCAGGCTCGACGGCGCTATCCGCATGGCGCCGCGGTAAAGCAGCGGCAGGGACCCATGCTCACGTCGCGCCATCAAGTCACCATCGAATGGGGCGATTGCGACCCCGCCGGAATCGTGTATTTCCCTAATTATTTCCGTTATTTCGACGGCTCGACCAACGCCCTGTTCCTGCGCGCGCTCGGCTTCAACAAGTACGAGATGATGAAGAAATACGACATTATCGGCATTCCGCTGGTCGATGTCGGCGCCCGTTTCATCGTGCCGTCGGTGTTCGGCGACGTGGTCACGATCGAATTGACCGTAGCCGAGATAAAGCGATCGAGCTTTCGGATGGAGCACCGGCTGCTCAGGGGCGACACGCTCGCGGTCGAAGGCCGCGAGACGCGGGTCTGGGTCGGCCGCGACCCCGACAACCCCGAGAAGCTCAAGGGCAAGCCTATGCCGGCCGACGTGATCGCGCGCCTCCAAGGATGAGCAAGGCGTCTCCAAGCGTGAGCCAGGGGTGACCCCCGACGCGGTTGGCGCCGCTTGGTCGTTGTCTTACTGATCCGTGCGTCTCTTTATCCTGTTATGCTGGTCGCTTTTCCGGGCATTGCGTTGTATTTCCGACGCGAATGCGAGGCCACGGAGGCCAAATGGAACGCTCGTTCAAGACGGAAGTGCAGGCTCTGCGGCTCGGCGACGGCGCCGTGTTCCACGGCGAGGGGATCCTTGCCGTCACCAAGGCGCTGCTGCAGTCGGGCGTGAGCTATGTGGGCGGCTATCAGGGTGCGCCGGTGTCGCACCTGATCGACGTACTGGTCGACGCCGAGGACATCATGTCCGAACTTGGCGTGCACCTGGAGACCTGCACCAACGAGGCCTCGGCCGCCGCCATGCTGGGTGCCTCGATCAACTATCCGCTGCGCGGGGCGGTGACCTGGAAGTCGATCGTCGGCACCAACGTTGCGGCCGACGCCCTGTCGAACCTCGCCTCGCCGGGCGTCATCGGCGGCGCCATGATCATTCTGGGCGAGGACTACGGCGAAGGCGCGAGCGTGATCCAGGAGCGCTCCTATGCCTACGCGCTCAAGTCCTCCATGTGGCTTCTCGATCCGCGACCCGATCTGCCGACCATCGTGCGCTGCGTCGAGGAGGGCTTCGCGCTCTCCGAGGCAAGCCACGCCCCCGTCATGCTGGAGTTGCGCATCCGCGCCTGCCATGTCACCGGCGAGTTCACGGCGCGCAACAACCGGCCCGGCCGATATTCCGGCCTCAACCGCCTACCCGGCCCGCCGCGCTTCGATTATGGACGGCTCGCCCATCCGCCCGTGACCTTCATCCAGGAGCGCCTCAAGGTCGAGGACCGCCTACCGGCGGCCCGGGCCTTCATCCGCGATCACAAGCTCAACGAGACGATCCCGGGCGATCTGGCCGATATCGGCATCATCGTGATGGGCGGCCTCACCACCGGGGTGCTGCGGGCGCTGGAGCGGCTGGGGCTCGCCGACATTTTCGGTGCCTCGCGGGTGCCGATCCTGGTGCTCAACGTGGTCTACCCGCTGGTGCCGGAGGAGTTGCGTGCCTTCTGCGCCGGCAAGGGCGCCGTGCTGGTGGTCGAGGAAGGTCATCCGGAATACATCGAGCAGGCGCTTAACGCCGAGCTGCGCCGCGCCGACATCCAGACCCGCGTGCTCGGCAAGGGGCCGCTGCCCAAGGCGGGCGAGTACACCGCCGAGGTTCTACTCAACGGGCTTGCGGCGTTTCTCGCCGCCACGCGGCCGGCCGGTATCGATAGCGACGCCATTGTCGCCGGGGTGCGCGATATCGTCGGCCATCGTCCCAAGGCGGCCGCGGCGCTCGGCGAATTGCCGGCGCGCCCGCCCGGCTTCTGCACCGGCTGCCCGGAGCGGCCGGTATTCAGCGCCATCAAGCTCGCCGAGCGGGAACTCGGGCCCGCCCACATCAGCGCCGACATCGGCTGCCATTCGTTCGGCACGCTGCCGCCGTTCAGCCTCGGCAACTCGATCCTCGGCTACGGCATGAGCCTCGCGAGCGCCGCCGCGGTCGGCCCCAACATGGCGAACCGCTCCATCGCCATCATGGGCGACGGCGGCTTCTGGCATAACGGGCTGATCACCGGCGTCGCCAGCAACCTGTTCAACAAGGGCGACGGCATCCTCATCGTGATGCAGAACGGCTACACGTCGGCGACCGGCCAGCAATATATGCCATCGAGCCTCGCCGGCCGCACCGGCGAGGCTCCCGGCATGGACGTCGAAATCACGCTGCGCGGCATGGGCGTGAAATGGCTGCGCAAGGTACGCACCTACGGGGTCGCCACCATGGTGGCGACCTTGAAAGAGGCGATGCGTAGCGCCGAGCATGGTCTCAAGGTCATCATCGCGGACGGCGAATGCCAGCTCGCGCGGCAGCGCCGGGTGCGCGCCGAGGACGCCGAAAAGCTCAAGCGCGGCCAGCGCGTGGTGCGCACCCGTTTCGGCGTCGACGAAGAGATCTGCACCGGCGATCATTCCTGCATCCGCCTGTCGGGTTGCCCGTCGCTCACCGTCAAGCCGAACCCGGACCCGCTGCGCAGCGACCCGGTGACCACCGTGATCGACAGTTGCGTCGGCTGCGGGCTGTGCGGCGAGGTGGCGCATGCCGCAGTGCTGTGCCCGTCATTCTATCGCGCCGAGATCATCCGCAATCCGAACATGTGGGACCGGGTGCTGGCGGCAACGCGCCGGCGCGTCATCGCGTTCATCGGATTTTTGGGCGGCGATCCCGCCGCCGACGCTCGGAAGAGTCCCGCATGAACGCGCCCGACAGCCCAGCCCCCTCACGGCCCATCACGGTGCTGATCGCGGCGCTGGGCGGCGAGGGCGGCGGCGTGCTCACCGACTGGATCATCACGGCGGCATCGAATCTCGGGCTGCCGGTGCAGAGCACCTCGATTCCGGGCGTGGCGCAGCGCACCGGCGCCACCACCTATTACATCGAAATCTATCCAAAGCCGTGGCGCGAGCTTGACGGGCGTCGGCCGGTGCTGGCGCTCGCGCCCGGCATCGGCGACGTCGACATGGTGGTGGCGAGCGAACTGCTGGAGGCCGGCCGCGCCATCGCGGGCGGCTTCGTCACGCCCGACCGCACGCTGCTGATCGCCAGCACCCATCGCTCCCACGCCATCGCGGAGAAGATGGCCATGGGTGACGGCCGCTTCGATACCGGGCGGCTGGTGGCGGCGATCGAGAAGAATGCGCGGGCGCATGTGCTGTTCGACATGGACGCCGCCGCAAAGACGGCCGGCGCCATGATCAACGCCGTTATGCTGGGCGCGATCGCGGCGTCGGGACGGCTGCCGATCCCGGTCGAGGCGTTCGAGGGCGCCATCCAGGCTGACGGCAAGGCTGTGAACGCCAATCTGCGGGGGTTCAAGGCGAGCATCGACGCAGCGCGTCAGAGCCCAATGGCGCCGGCCCGCGATGACGCCGCAAAGCGGCACCGTCAGGCCGACGATGGCCCACCATCGCTCGCCGCCCTTGAGGCTGATGCGGTGCGTTTCGGTGCCGCCCGCGACATCGTGGTCGAAGGGGTGCGGCGGCTCGTGGCCTATCAGGACACGGCCTATGCGGCGCTTTACGTGGAGCGGCTTGGTCCAATCGCCGAGGCCGACGCGCGCGCCGGCGCCGACGGCCGGCTCGTCCGCGAGACGGCGCGCCATCTCGCGGTGCGCATGTCCTACGAGGATGTGATCCGGGTCGCCCAGGCCAAGATCGCGCCCGACCGGATGGCGAAGATCATCGCTGAGATCGGCGCCAAGCCCGGGGAGCCGGTCGCGGTGGTCGAATTCCTCAAGCCCGGCATCGAGGAGATGTGCTCGATCCTGCCGCCCTGGCTTGCGACCCGAATTCATCGCGTTTGCGGAGCTTCGCGGCTTAATCGACCGCTTCCATTGGGGCATGGAGATCAAGACCCACGCGGTGTCGGGCTATCTGCGGTTGTTCATGCTGGCGAAGCTCCGTCGTTTCCGGCCGCGGAGCCATCGCTACGCGCAGGAGCAGGCCGCCATCGTGGCTTGGCTCGGGGTCGTAGTAACGGCGGCGGCGAAATCCGCCGCGCTTGCCCTCGAAGTCGCGGAATGTTCGCGGCTGGTCAAGGGTTATGGCGATACGCTCAAGCGCGGCGCCGAGAATTATGCCATGATCGAGACGAGGGTAATCCGGCCGGTCCTCGCCGGCACGATTGCGACCGCCCGCGGCGTCGATGCGATCGCAAGCGCCCGAACCGCGGCACTGGTCGACCCCGAAGGCGAAAGCCTCGCCAAATGCCTCGCCGAGATCGGTGAGGCGCGCGAACTCGACATCGCGGCAGAGTGAAGCAGCATCCGGCCGGTTCTCAGGGAGATATCGCCATGGCGCTCGAATTCACGGTCGGACTGAACATCGCCGGCAAATCGCAAAGCGTGACGGTGCCGGCCGAGGATGCTCTGATCGCCGCCCTCAAGGTGAAATGCGAAAATCCCGAGGCCATGATCAACTACGTCCGCCGCAGCAACAAGCGCGGCGACAAGCGCCATCCCCACCTCGCGATGGTGACCAAGCGCGGCTGATCGGCGGCGACCGCCGATGTCCTATGCGATAGCTCCGCCTTGACACCGGGACCGCAGGTGTGGCCCTTCCGCCGTGAGCTTGCCTGCCGTCTTGCAACGCGATGGCGGGCTGCCGCCGCGGCTGCCTGGCCGCGCGCGAAACAGTGGCCTTGAGAACATCTCTCGGCCCCATGAGTAATTTTGGAGAACCACGCATGCGCATCGACGCCTATACGCACTTCATCCCGAAAAAATTCTTTGAGGCGGTCGAGAAGATCCCCGGCGCCGGCAAGGACATTGGCAAGCGCATGCGCGGCGTGCCGTGCATCTACGACCTCGATGAGCGGCGCCGCATCGTCGGACTGTTCAAGGACTACGCCCAGATCCTGTCATACCCGATGCCGCCGATCGAGAGCTTCGCCGGACCGGACCAGGTCGACGACCTGTGTAAAATGATCAATGACGGCTTTGCCGAGATCGTGCGCCAGCATCCCGATCAGTTTCCGGGCTTCGTTGCCCAGGTGTCGCTCCTGTCGCCCGCCGGTGCCGTCAAGGAGGCGCAGCGCGCCGTGAAGGACCTCGGCGCCTGCGGGGTTCAGATCTATACCAACGTCAACGGCACGCCGATCGATCGTCCGCAATACGAGGAATTCTGGGCGGCGATGGAGAAGCTCGACAAGCCGATCTGGATGCACCCGGCGCGCACCGCCCAGCGGCCCGATTATGTCGACGAGCAGAAATCGCTCTACGAGATTTGGTGGACGTTCGGCTGGTCTTACGAGACCGCCGCCGCCATGGCGCGCTTCGTGTTCTCCAAGATCATCGATCGTCACCCCGACCTCAAGATCATCGTCCACCATTTCGGCGGCATCGTGCCGATCCTCGAAGGCCGCATTGGACCGGGCTGGGACCAACTCGGCGCCCGCACATCGGACGAGGATTACGTCACCCTGCGCAAAAGCCTGAAAAAGCGCCCGCTCGATTACTTCAAGCAGAACTTCTACGCCGACACCGCCGTGTTCGGCGCCGACGCCGCTACGGTGTGCGGGCTTGCGTTCTATCCCACCGAAAAAGTGCTGTTCGCCTCCGATTGCCCGTTCGATCCCGAAAAGGGCACCGGCTACATCCGCGAGACTCTGCGCATCCTCAATTCGCTCAACCTGGCGAAGGACGTCCAGGAGAAAATTTTCCACGGAAACTTGGAGAAGATCACCGGCAAGACGTTTGTAAAATAGCGGACCAGCCTAGACTTGGCTGCGAACCAAACCAGACCGTAGCCCGGATGAGCAGTCGCCGCTTCGTGACTGCGACATCCGGGACCGCACTTTCCAAATCCCTCTCGCAATCCCGGATATCGTTTCGCTCATCCGGGCTACGAGGTTGCTCGTACAAACCGCGTGAAAACCCGCGAAAGCGGCCCATGTTCCGATTCCAACGCAAGCGAACATGATCTAGCGTCGCGCCATGGATGCTGTTCCGTTTCGCGGTCCCGCTGATTCCTCTCCGGCTTCGCCGCCGCGCGAGGACAGCCGCGTCACGCCGCTGATGGAGCAGTACGTCGAGATCAAGGCCGCCAATCCGGATTGCCTGCTGTTCTACCGGATGGGCGATTTCTACGAATTGTTCTTCGACGACGCCGAGACGGCGAGCCGGGCGCTCGGCATCGTGCTGACGAAGCGCGGCAAGCATCGCGGCCATGACATTCCGATGTGCGGCGTGCCGGTACACCGCGCCGACGAATACCTCCATCGCCTGATCGCGCTCGGCCACCGCGTCGCGGTGTGCGAGCAGATCGAGGATCCGGCCGAGGCGAAGAAGCGCGGCGCGAAAAGCGTGGTCCAGCGCGACGTCATCCGGCTCGTCACGGCCGGAACCCTCACCGAGGATTCGCTCCTCGACGCCAGGCGCAACAACTATCTGGTCGCGATCGCGCGCGCGAAGCTTGCGGAAGACGACAGCCGGTTCGCGCTCGCTTATCTCGACATTTCGACCGGCGAATTCCGGCTCTCCGAATGCGATCGCAACGGCCTGCCGGCCGAGATCGCCCGGCTTGAGCCTGGCGAGATCCTGGTGTCGGACGCGATTTACAGCGATCCGGAGCTTGTCCCGCTGTGGCGTTCGCTTCCCGTGGTGACGCCGCTCGCCCGCGACGTGTTTGATGGCGCCAGTGCCGAGCGCCGCCTCGCTGCCTACTTTGCGGTCGCGACCGTCGATGCGTTCGGGGCGCTGTCGCGGCTCGAACTCGCCGCCGCCGCCGCATGCATCACTTATGTGGAGCGCACCCAGATCGGCAAGCGGCCGCCGCTATCGCCGCCGACCCGCGAAACGACGGGCGCTTCGCTCGCCATCGACGCGGCGACGCGGGCCAACCTCGAACTCATGCGCACCCAGACCGGCGAACGGCGAGGCTCGCTGATTGCCGCCATCGACCGCACCGTGACGGTGGCGGGCGCGCGGCTGCTCGGGCAACGGCTCGCCGCGCCGCTCACCGACCCGGACGCGATCGCGCACCGGCTCGACGCGGTCGGGCTTCTCGTCAGCGAGGTCGATCTGCGCACCGACCTGCGCTCAAGGCTCGCGGCGGCTCCCGATCTCGCCCGCGCGCTGGCGCGACTCGTGGTCGGGCGCGGCGGGCCGCGCGACCTCGCGGCAATCCGCGACGGCCTGCGCGCCGCGGGGCAACTTTCCGAGCGGCTGGAGGCAGCACCCCAGGTCCCCGAGCTTTCCGAGGCGGTCGCGGACCTGCGGCGTCCCGATCGGGCGATCGCGGCCGAGCTCTCTGCGGCGCTTGCGGACGAACTCCCGCTGCTCCGGCGCGACGGCGGCTTCGTCGGCGCCCATTATCACGCGCCGCTGGACGAGACGCGCGCGCTGCGCGACGAATCCCGTCGCATCGTCGCGGCGCTTCAGGCGCGCTACGCTGAGGAAACCCAGGTCAAGTCGCTCAAGATCCGGCACAACAACGTGCTCGGTTATTTCGTCGAGGTCACGGCGCAGCACGGCGACAAGTTCATGACCCCGCCGTGGAATGCGACCTTCATCCACCGCCAGACGCTCGCCGGCCAGGTGCGATTCACCTCGACCGAGCTTGGCGGGCTCGAGGCCAAGATCGCCAATGCGGCGGACCGCGCGCTGGGGCTCGAATTCGAAATCTTCGACCGCCTCGCCGCGCAAGTGGTCGCGGCCGCCGAGGACATCAAGGCTGCGGCCCAGGCGCTTGCCGCCGTCGACGTGGCAGCCGCGCTGGCAACGCTGGCGGTCGAGCGCGGCTATGTGCGCCCCGAGGTCGACGGCAGCCGAGAGTTCGTCATCGTGGGAGGCCGCCATCCGGTGGTCGAGCAGGCGCTCGCCCGCGACGGGGCCGAGAGGACGCATAGTTTCGTCGCCAACGACTGCGACCTGTCGCCGCCGTCGGGCGCTGCGGCCGGGCGCATCTATCTCATCACCGGCCCCAACATGGCCGGCAAGTCGACCTATCTGCGCCAGAACGCGCTGATCGCTGTGCTTGCCCAGATCGGCAGTTTTGTGCCGGCGAAGCAGGCCCGGATCGGCGTCGTCGACCGCTTGTTCTCCCGGGTCGGCGCCGCCGACGATCTCGCCCGCGGGCGCTCCACCTTCATGGTCGAGATGGTGGAGACGGCCGCGATCCTCAATCAGGCAAGCGAACGCTCGCTCGTCATCCTCGACGAGATCGGACGCGGCACCTCGACGTTCGACGGCCTCTCGATCGCCTGGGCCGCCATCGAACACCTGCATGAGGTCAATCGCTGCCGCGCGCTCTTCGCGACCCATTTTCATGAATTGACCGCACTTTCCGCAAAGCTGACGCGGCTGTTCAACGCCACGGTGCGGGTCAAGGAATGGTATGGCGACGTGGTGTTCCTCCACGAGGTGGTGCCCGGCGCGGCCGACCGCTCCTACGGCATCCAGGTCGCCAAGCTCGCCGGCCTGCCGGGCGCCGTGATCGAGCGGGCCAAGCTTGTGCTTGCCGAGCTGGAAGCCGAGGATCGTACCTCGCCGGCACGTCATCTCATCGATGACCTGCCGCTGTTCTCATCCCGCCCGCCCGCTGCGGCGTCGCCTGCCAATCCGGCGGCCGACGCGGTTATCAAGGCATTGGTACAATTGCATCCCGACGAGATGTCGCCGCGCGATGCGCTGGAAGCCCTCTACGCCCTCAAGATCATGGCGAAGCCGGACGGTTGAGCGCCTCGGTGCGCGCCGCAAAGCCGCGCCGGCGCAGGGCGAATATCACGATATTGATGACGACCGAGACCAGGAGCGCGATGGCAAGGGCCGCCGGCGCGCCAAGTGGCATTACGGCTACGTGAAGCGCCACGATCGCAGCACCGAATCCGACCAGACCCCACATGGTGTTGGCGATGATGGCGGCGGTCGCGACACCGCCGATGCGCGGATGCAGGATCAGCATCAGGCTCATCATCACGATGGGGAATACGGCGAATATGCCGGTGAGCTTCGGACCCGCATTGGCGCCGAGCGTGACGACGGTCCCGACCAGCACCGCCACCAGCACGGCGCGCAGCGGAATGTCGAACCAGCACCGCGCGATCACCGGCACCCGCGCGTGCAGGTATCGCTGTGCCACCCACACGCAGACCGCATAGGTCGCAGCACAAAGCGCGATGGCGCCGGCGAGCGACCACGGGATCAAGCGGATGATGAGGGCACAGCCAAACCACGATCCAACTGCGATCGCCATGGTGGCGAGGAACGAGCATCGCTGCGCCGCGAGCACATAGGCCATGCCGAAAACGCCTGTGGCGGCATGCACCGCGAGGCTCGCCACCGTGCTGTCGGCAATGAATTGGGCATCGTGATCGAGCGCCAGCAGGATGTAGGCCGGGCCGGCGGCGATCGGCAACGTCGCCACCATGGCGCCGATCAAGGCGCCGACGCGCTCCGCGACGAGCGAAGCGGCGACGACCACCACGGCGGTCGCCGCCATCTTGACGGCGAGGACGAGAAAGACGGACGATTCGGGGGACATGAGGCTACGATGTGGATAACTACGACTGGGAAATCCGGCGAATGACGCTCAACCACTATAGGGCAGAAGGATGGCTCCGTTGGCCGCATGTCGCGCAAGTGTCAGAATTGATCGCACATAGTGACCGAATCAAACCGAGCGTGTCATCCAGACATCAAAGGCGACGGACGAAATGCAGCAGGACATGCCGGTGAAATCCGAAATCCTCACCTACGCGTCGCGGCGTGATCCGGCCTGGAAGCGATGGACCATGCGCGCCATCGAAAACCTCTCGGGGCGGCGGAAGCTGCTGCCGACTTATCACGTCTGGAGAACGCAGGTCGCCGGCAAAGACCCCCGGATGATGTGCACGCTGCTCGACATGATCGGCACCCGGCTCGACATCAACGCCGCTGCCTGGCCGGTCGCGGTTCCCCCCGATACCCCGCTGTTGATCGTAGCCAATCACCCGTTCGGCATTGGCGATGGTATCGCGTTGCTGGCGCTCGCCGAACAGATCGGCCGGCCGTATCGCATCCTCGCCAACAGCGATTTCCTGAAGGTTCCCGAACTGAAGCCCTTCGTGCTGCCGATCGACTTCTCCGAGACCCGCGAGGCGATCAAGACCAACCTCGAAACCCGTAACGAGGCGCGGCGGCGGCTGAAAGAGGGCATGACCCTTGCGGTATTCCCGGCCGGCGGCGTCGCGACCGCCGAGGATCCGTACGGCCCGGCCGAGGAACTTCCCTGGAAGGCGTTCACGGCGCGGCTGATCCAGCTGGCCGAAGCATCGGTGTTGCCGGTCTACTTCGAGGGCCAGAACAGCGCGCTGTTTCACTTTGTGAGCCGCTATAGCCTCACGGTGCGGCTCGCACTGCTGGTGTCTGAATTCCGCAATTTCATCGGCGCGACCGTGAAGGTGCATGTCGGAGCCGTGGTGCCGTTTGGCGAGTTGCGCGCGAAGAGCGACCGCGCGGCGCTGACGAACGAGCTATATGCGCGGGTTCACCGGCTCGCCCCGGGGGCGCGGCATCTTTCGCTCGATGAACTCAAGCCCCGCCCGGCTACGGTGAGGCGGCGGTATCCCTGGGATCCGCCAAGCCGGGCGCAGGCCAATGGACGGCAAGCGGCTGCAATAGAAATGTCGCACGACACCGCTAACAGTTGAGCGGCTTTGATTCGGATCGTCGAAACCCATCCGCGAGAGGGACGTGCCGCGTTGATTGCCGAACTGATGATAGGCGCCGGGGCGATTGCGACCGGGGGCCTTGCTTATGCCCGCAGACGCCGCGGCAAGCTCTATCGGGAGCTCGACGGGCGGCTGGCGGATATTTCGCGCGTCCAAGCCCTCGATTTGAGTGCGATCCTGCGGCGCCCGCCCCCCGGTTTTGCCGATCGCCTGGCCATCGCGACGGACTTGCTGCCCGGTCCGGTATTCGCGGCCGTCGCCGCCGAGGCTGAACGCCTCGTCGCGCCCGAGCGTAGCTTCGTGCCCACCCATAAGAAGGGAGGCACGGTCGCCTATGAGACCTTGATAGCCCACGCCCCCGCGATCGTTGCCTGCTATCACTCCGGCGATCTTCAGGAGTTCGTTTCGCGCATCGTCGGCGAACCCGTGCGGCCGACCCCGCTGCAAGATCAGAGTTCGCTCTCGGTACTATTCTATGACAAGCCGGGCGATCACATCGGCTGGCATTATGATCACAATTTCTACCGGCAACGGCACTTCACCGTGCTGATTGCCATGAGCAATGTCGGGCGCGCCGCGGACGGCTTGAGCCACGCGGTTCTCATGGGCCGGGTCGGAGGGCAGGAAATCAACATCAGCACGGCGCCGAACACGGCTGTTGTGTTTGAGGGCGCGAACGTGCAGCACAAGGTGACGCCGATCCTCGAGGGCGAGCGCCGCCTTGTGCTGAGCATGACTTATTGCACCGATCCGCGGTCGTGGTGGTGGCAGGGCATGTCGCGCCGGCTGAAGGACACGGCGTTCTTCGGGATCAGGGCGTTGTGGACGTGATCGGACGCTCGTTCTTCGCGGCGCCGTAACCATATCGACTCCGCTCGGGACCGCTCAATGCGACCCGGTGACGGACGATAAGGCGCGGGAAAGTCGCACCCCCGATGACCATTGTCCGTATTTTTGCGGCGCCGCACCATTCGTTTCACGTCCGCCATGCGGCGGCGCGCCGTGACACAGGGCTCCGCGTCGGCTATCCGATGAGCTATGTACTATGCCCCCAACATCGCCGAACCGGCCGCCCTGTTCGACGCCGACACCATTGTGGAGGAATTCCGCGAGTTGGCGAAATCGTATGCGGGCCGCGACGGCGAATTGCGCAGCGCCATCGCCCAGCGCCTCAAGGTGGTGCTTGCCGACGGCCGCATGGAGGCCGAGCGGCTCCTTCTGAAGGACCGTCATGGCGGACGCTGCGCGGCGCGGCTGTGCCATATGCAGGACGAGATCATCCGCGCCATCCACGCTTTCGCTATTTCCCACCTCTACCCGTCCCAGAGCCCGTCGGAAGCCGAGCGCATGGCGATCGTGGCGACCGGCGGATACGGCCGCGGCCTGATGGCGCCGGGTTCGGACATCGATCTCCTGTTCCTGCTGCCGTACAAGCAAACCGCCTGGGGCGAGCAGATCGCCGAGGTCATCCTCTATTGCCTGTGGGACATGGGTCTCAAGGTCGGCCATGCGACCCGCTCGATCGACGATTGCATCCGGCTCTCAAAGGCCGACATGACCATCCGCACCGCGATCCTGGAGGCGCGCTACCTGTTCGGCGACCGCGACCTTTATGACCAACTGGTTACCCGCTTCGACAAAGAGGTGATCCAGGGCACCGCGGCGGAATTCGTCGCCGCCAAGCTCGCCGAGCGCGAGGAGCGTCATCGCCGCGGCGGCCAGTCGCGCTACCTCGTCGAGCCCAACGTCAAGGACGGCAAGGGGGGCCTGCGCGACCTTCACACCCTGTTCTGGATCGCCAAGTACGTCTACCGGGTACGCGATACCGAAGACTTGATCGGGCAGGGCGTGTTCGACCGCGCCGAATACCGCCTGTTCCGCCGCTGCGAAGACTTCCTCTGGGCGGTCCGCTGCAACATGCATTTCGTGACCGGCCATTCCGAGGAGCGCTTGTCATTCGACATCCAGCGCAGCATCGCGAGACGGCTCGGCTACACCGAGCGGCTCGGGTTGCGCGACGTCGAGCGCTTCATGAAGCATTACTTCCTGGTGGCCAAGGAGGTCGGCGACCTCACCGCGATTCTGTGTGCGGAGCTTGAAAGCCGGCAAGCCAAGAGCGTGCCTATGCTCAACCGCGTGGTGGCGCGGCTGCGGCCACGCGGCCGGCGTACGCTGCGCGAGAGCAAAGATTTCATCATCGATAATAACCGGATCAACATCACGGATCCCGAGGTCTTCGTCCGCGATCCCGTCAACCTCATTCGCATTTTCCGCCTCGCCCAGCGCCATGTGCTGGCCTTCCATCCGGACGCACTGCACCGCGCCACCCAATCGCTCAAGCTCATCGACAAGGCGCTGCGCGAGAACCCCGAGGCCAATGCGCTGTTCCGCGAAATACTGACCTCCAAGAACAATGCCGAGATCGTGCTGCGCCGCATGAACGAATGTGGCGTGCTGGGTCGGTTCGTTCCGGAGTTCGGCCAAGTGGTATCGATGATGCAGTTCAACATGTATCACCATTACACCGTCGACGAGCACCTGCTGCGCTGCATCGGCGTGCTCGCCGAGATCGAGGGCGGCGCCAACCCGGAATACGCGCTCGCCAACGACCTGATGCGGACGATCCAGCCGAACCATCGCGACATGCTCTACATCGCGCTGTTCCTGCACGACATCGCGAAGGGGCGGGTCGAGGACCATTCGGTCGCCGGCGCCCGCATTGCGCGGCATTTCTGCCCGCGCCTCGGCTGTTCGCCGATCGAGACCGAAACCGTGGCATGGCTGGTCGAGAACCATCTCGTGATGTCGACGGTCGCCCAATCGCGCGATCTGTCCGACCGCAAGACCATCGAGAATTTCGCCTCGATCGTCCAATCGCTCGAACGCATGAAGCTGCTCACCATTCTCACGACATCCGACATTCGCGCGGTCGGCCCGGGCGTATGGAACGGCTGGAAGGCCCAGCTCCTGCGCGCGCTCTATTACGAAACCGAGCCCGCCCTCACGGGCGGCTTCTCGGAGGTCGACCGCGCCAAGCGCGTCGCCATTTCCCAGGCCGAGTTCAGGGCGGAACTCGCCGACTGGGTGCCTGACGAGATCGACCGCTACGTGGCCCGCCATTATCCGGCCTATTGGCTCAAGGTGGACCTGCCGCACAAGGTCGCCCATGCCCGGTTCGTGCGCGCCGCCGAGCGCGACGGCCGGACACTCGCCACGAATGTGGGTTTCGATGCGATGCGCGGCGTCACCGAACTCACCGTTCTGGCGCCCGACCATCCATGGCTGCTGTCGTTCATCGCCGGTGCGTGCGCGACTGCGGGCGCCAACATCGTCGATGCCCAGATCTACACCACGACCGACGGCATGGCGCTTGACACCATCGCCATCACCCGCGCGTTCGATCGCGATGAAGACGAGGAACGCCGCGCCGACCGCATCGCGGCGGCGATCGAGAAGGCGCTGCAGGGCGATCTGCTGCTGCCCGAGATGGTGGCAAAGCGCGCCGCCCCGAAGGGTCGGATCCGGGCTTTTGCCATAGAGCCCGAGGTCACCATCAACAACCAGTGGTCGAACCGCTACACCGTGGTGGAAGTCGGCGGCCTCGACCGGACCGGCTTGCTGTACGAACTGACGGCGACCTTGTCGAAGCTCAATCTCAATATCGCCTCCGCCCACGTCGCAACCTTCGGCGAGCGCGCCGTCGACGTGTTCTACGTCACCGACCTGATGGGCGCGAAGATTTCGTCGCCGACCCGCAACGCAGCGGTGAAGCGCGCCCTGATCGGCGCGTTTGCGTTGCCACAAGAGGGAGCGACACCACGGCGGGCCGTGGGAGCATGAATCCGCGATCGCGATCGTCGAACGCCCGGCACGGCGTCTTCGCAAGATCGTTCCTGCGATAGGTAGCGGAATGTCCCCAAGGCGGCGATGTCGCTTCCTACTGGCGTCGCCCCGTGATTGCGGGACATTCGGGGTTCTGCAAATATCGTAAAAATGCGCCCCGCAACGAGCGCCACCCGAGACGAGGAAGTGTTCATGGCCGAATGGTTTGTCGCTAAGTCCGCCGAAATGGCGGATGGAGATCGCCGAGTCGTCACGGCCGGCTCCCAGGAGATCGGCGTGTTCTTCAAGGACGGTACCTTCTATGCCTACAGCAATTACTGCCTGCACTCAGGCGGCCCGGCCTGCGAGGGACTGCTGATCAACCGTGATCTACGACCTGCCCTTCCTCGAGGAAACGGCAAAACGCAACATTCTCGGCGCCAACGCGGCGCGCCTTTTCGGGCTTGATCCGAAGCCGGTGAAGAAGATTCCGTAATCGCGGTAGCCGTGACCCGTTGGAACGAAGGCGGCCGCCGCGCGTTAGGTAGCTGCCTTTTGAGGAGGAGTTCGGGATGTATAGATTTATTGGAATTGCCGCGATCGCATTGGCAATGGCGAGTTCGTCGGTCGCGGCCGAGGCCAAAGGGTGTATCAAGGGCGCTTTGGTGGGCGGCGTGGCCGGGCACTTGGCTCATCACCATGGCATTCTCGGCGCTGCCGCGGGTTGCATCATCGGGCGTCACGAAGCCAACAAGGCAGCTCGTGAGAATCAGGGATCTCAGCACCACTCAGACCAGAGCCCGGCGAGATAACGCCGGCAATCGCCACGCGATCGGTGACGCGCCCGGTGGATCGCCTCGCTCCGCGGGTTGCCGGCGTGATTGCGCCTGGGTCGATGTCAGGGCGCCTTTACGAGCGTTGGCTGCCGCTCGTGTCAATTTTTAAGCCGCTGATATTGCAAATGAATTTCGAAAAGCCGATTAACCCTGCCTTAAGCTGCCGCCATTAGCCTGTCGACACCTCGCATCCCGCGCCATGGGGAGCTGATGGAGCGGGGTATCGACGGGAGCAAGTGTGGGCAAACGCCGCGACACATCCTCGGAGGGTGCGGCCCCGCTCGATTTACGGTTGACGCCGGACGATCGCACCGCCTCACCAACGCCAGCACGCCGCCGCAAGCCCGTCCAGCCGCGCGAGGATACCGGGGCGGACGAACGCCGCCCGCGGCGCCCACCGCGCAACGCGAGCACGAATGAAGGCGCAGCGCCGCGAGACCACAAGGCCAAGGCCGGTGGGGGCGGTGGCGCTCGCAACACTAAGCGCAAGGGCTCTGGTTTCACCCGCCTCCTCTATTGGGGCGCCGTTCTCGGCATTTGGGCGGGGGTCGGGACGGTCGGACTTTTCGCCTGGGTCGCCCTCCACCTGCCGCCGATCCAGTCGCTGGAGATTCCCAAACGGCCGCCGACCATCCAGATCAACACTGTCGACGGTCGTATCTTCGCGACTCGCGGCGAGATGGGCGGCGCCGCGATTCCGCTCAAGGAGATGCCGGCTCAGTTGCCCAATGCTTTCATCGCCATCGAGGACCGACGGTTCTATTCCCACCACGGCGTCGATCCGATCGGATTGATCCGCGCCGTGCTTGCGAACGTCCTTCATCGCGGCATTTCGCAAGGCGGCTCGACCATTACGCAGCAGCTCGCCAAGAACCTGTTTTTGACGCCCGAGCGCCACCTGATGCGCAAGTTGCAAGAGGTAGTGCTGGCGGTGTGGTTGGAGCACAAGTTCACCAAGACCGAAATTCTGGAGCTCTATCTCAACCGGGTTTATTTCGGCTCCGGAGCCTATGGGGTGGAGGCGGCGGCACAACGCTATTTCGGCAAGTCGGCGCGCCATGTGACGCTCGCGGAGGCGGCGCTGCTCGCCGGCCTCGTCAAATCACCGTCGCGGCTCGCGCCGAACAAGAACTTCGAAGCCGCGGAACGGCGCTCCCAGATCGTGCTCGCCGCCATGTCCGACGCCGGCCTCGTCAAGGAAGAGGCCGCCAAGACCGCTATGGCGTTCGCTCCCGCGATCGTCAAGCCGAGCGCCGGCGGCTCGTCCAATTATGTCGCCGACTGGGTGATGGACGTGCTCAACGACCTGATCGGCCGCGTCGACGAAGACGTCGTGGTCGACACCACGATCGACGTCACGCTGCAAGCCGCAGCCGAAAAGGCGCTGCTCGAGCAACTGACCCAGAAGGGCGACAAGGCCGGGGTCGAGCAGGGCGCGCTGGTCGCGATGACGCCGGACGGCGCCGTGCGGGCGCTCGTCGGGGGGCGCAATTACGCCGAGAACCAATTCAACCGCGCCGTGGTGGCGAAGCGCCAGCCCGGCTCGGCGTTCAAGCCGTTCGTCTATTTGACGGCGCTTGAACACGGGCTCACGCCCGATACCGTGAGGGACGACAAGCCGATCGAGATGAAGGGCTGGCGGCCGGAGAACTTCAATCGCGAATACGCCGGACCGGTAACGCTCGCCCAGGCGCTCGCCAATTCGCTCAATTCGGTCGCCGTGCGGCTCACGCTCGAATTCGGTCCGACCGCCGTGGTGCGGACCGCGCACCGGCTCGGCATCGCCTCGAAGCTCGAGCCGAACGCCTCGATCGCGCTCGGCACCTCGGAAGTCTCGGTGCTGGAGATCGTGTCGGCTTATGCGCCGTTCGCCAATGGCGGCATTGCAGTCATCCCGCGGGTGGTGGAGCGGGTGCGCGCCCAGCATAGCGGCAAAGTCCTCTATGCCCGCACCCAGACGACGCTCGGGCGCATCGTCGATCCCCGCTATATCGCCATGATGAACACCATGATGCGCGACACCGTCACGTCCGGCACCGCCCGCAAGGCCGACCTGCCCGGCTGGGCCGCGGCCGGCAAGACCGGCACCAGCCAGGATTTTCGCGACGCCTGGTTCATCGGCTACACGAGCTTCCTCGTCACCGGCGTGTGGCTCGGCAATGACGATAATACCCCGACCCGCAAGACGACCGGCGGCAGCCTGCCGGTCGAAGTGTGGAGCCAGTTCATGAAGGCCGCGCATCGGGGCAAGACCCCGATCGATGTGCCGGGCGGCAACGTCACCATGACGATCGCCAATGCTGGCGCGCCGGCCCCGGCACCGATGCCGCCCGCCGCAACTCCGGGTGGGCGCACGCGCGAGCCGGTGCGGCCGGAAGAAGGCACCATCGACGGATGGTTTCTCGACCGCCTGTTCTCCAGGCGTTAGGTCACTTTCGGATTTGATGATCGTCGGCCGATCACCGGGTCCGCCTCATCCCTTGAGGCGCACGTTGCGGCTGAGCCACCATAGCGCAAGCGTCAGCAGTCCGGCAGCCGCCATGGGCAGCGCCATCGGCCACGCCGAGACCCCAAGCATCGAGCCGACCGCTGCCCCGGTGGCGGCGGCCGCGGTTTGCTGGATCACGCCGCCGAGCGAGGACGCGACGCCGGCGCGATGGGGAAACGGCTGCAACGATGCCGCGAAGGCTTGCGGCATCACGAGGCCCATGCCGGCGAGATAGACGGCGACCGGCAGGGAGAGGCTGAAACCGGCCGGAGGCAGCAGGGCGACGGCCGCGACCAGGGCGACGCCGCCCGTGGCGAGCAATATCGCGCCAATCCCGATGGTGCGGTCGACGCCGATGCGCCCAACGATGCGCGCCGCAATGGAACTGCCGGTGATGAACCCGACCGCCGAGAGCGCGAAGGCCGCCCCATAGGATAGGGGCGACATGCCGTAGAGATTTTGAAGCACAAAGGGCGAGCCGGAAATCCAGGCGAACAGCCCGGAAAAGCTCAGCGAAGCCATGGCGATGTTGAGGAGGAAGGCGCGATTGCGCGCGACCGTGCCAAAACTCGCGAACACTTCGCTCAAACCGTGGGGTGGTTCCCCACTTTGGCGCCGTGTTTCCGGCAGCAGCAGCCAGGCGAGACCAGCCGCGATGGCGCCCGCCGCGAGGATGAACATGAATTCGGCCCGCCAGCCGAACACGGTTTGCAGGCCGCCGCCGATCAGCGGCGCCACGATCGGGGCAAGCCCCATGATCATCGCCATCAGCGAGAGTTCACGCGCGGCGCGCGTCCCTTCGTAGAGGTCCCGGATCACCGCGCGGGCGAGCACGATTGCGCCCGAGGCGCCAAAGCCCTGCACCATCCGCGCCGCGATCAGCAATTCGATTGAAGGCGAGACCGCGCAGGCAAGCGATCCGAGGCAGAATATCGCCAGTGCGGCGAGCAGCACCGGTCGGCGGCCGAAGCGGTCCGACGCCGGACCATAGACAATCTGGCCGCCCGCGAACCCAAGAATGAAGATCGAAATGGTGAGCTGCGCTGCGCCATCCGAGGCACCCAACGTTCGGCCGAGATCGGGCAACGCCGGAACATAGAGGTCGATCGAGAGCGGCCCGATGGTGGTGAACAGCGCCAGCAGGCCGGTCAGCGCAAGCGAACCCGGGCGCAGCATCACGCGCGCGCGTTCGGGTTCAGGTGTTGCACGTCAGGGACCGGCGCGCGGGCTTCATGCCGAGGCCGTCATGCTCCATGCCATAGCGGTGGAGATCCGTGCCATGCACATCGAGCCACGCCTTGGCGCGCTCAACGTCGGGGCAGATGCGGCGAACCAGGCGCCAAAACCGTGGCGAATGGTTCATTTCCAGCATATGGGCGACTTCATGGGCCGCCAGGTAATCAAGCACATAGCGCGGCGCCAGAATCAGCCGCCACGAGAACGACAACGCGCCGGTGGTGGAGCAGGAGCCCCAGCGGCTCGCCTGATCGCGCACCGAAATGCGCTGCACCGTGACGCCGAGACGCTCTGCGTAGCGTGCAACCGCGACTTCGAGATCGCGTTTGACCTCGCGCTTGAGAAAATCGGTGATGCGCCGCGCCACATGTTCGCTGTAGCCGGCAACGCAAAGCACGCGGCCGCTATGACGGTCATGCTCCGTCCACACGGTGCCGCGTGCGCCGCGTCGATGCACGATGACGTGCGGCACCCCGCGCAATGGGATTTCGGTGCCATGGGCAAATGGTGCGGCCTTCGGCAGGCGACCTAGCCGCGCCGCGATCCATGCGCCGTGTTTCTCGGCGAATTCGCGCGCCTCGCGAAAGCTGCCGCGCGGCGGCATGGTGAGCACCGCTTCGCGCGTCACCGCGACGACGCGCAGGGTGTAACGGCGCGCTTGGCGGTGGCGGCGCAGGCGCACGAGATGGATAGCGCCATCGCACACGACCTCGATTGCCTGCGGTTCTGTCGGTCGACGATAAAGCAGCGCGCGCAATGGCATGGACGGCAATTCCGGACGAAATGCTGGGCCGATCTGTTCGGTCCGATAGTGACATATTCGCCGAAAGAGCAATGGACATTCTTTTTGCGGCTGAGAACCTCAATATGTTGAGGTCAGGTATCCGCCGAGGTCCTAGATGTGGCGCGATCGATTAGTGAATTAACATTCATTTCATTCCACCCAAATCAAGCCGCGAAATACGTAAAATATTTCAAGGATTACAATCGCTTGCATGGAAGATGACGAAATCGTTGGGAAACTGGCAAATCCTTTGGTTTTTCAGTTCTGAATCGCGAATCATCGACCTGGCCTGAGCCCACGGAATCATCCGAAGCTCAGAGCGGCGGCGGAAGTCTCGGAATGGGCCAAACGGGGTTCATCGCCGCCTTGCGCGGCCTGACGTTCCGGATCGGCGCCGCTGGCGGACTTGCGGCGCTTGTAGCCGGCATGGCGGAAATTGTGCGACAGAACGAAATCGGAAATGCGCGGCGCGATTTCGGCGCGGAAGCGCGAGCCGTTGAACACGCCGTAGTGGCCAACGTTCGGCTGCAGCCAGTGCGTCTTGAGATCGTCGGGGAGATTGACGAGCAGCCGATGTGCCGCCTCGGTCTGACCGACGCCGGAAATGTCGTCGTGCTCGCCTTCCACCGTCATCAGGGCGACGCGACGGATCTTCCCCAGATCGACAAGCTCGCCGCGATGGGTCATCTCGCCCTTCGGCAAGGCGTGACGCACGAACACGGTGTCGACGGTCTGGAGATAATATTCCGCCGCGAGATCCATCACGGCGAGGTATTCATCGTAGAATTCGCGATGCTTGTGCGCCGAGTTGCCATCGCCGGCCACCAAGTGATGGAACAGGTTGCGGTGCGCCTCGATATGGCGGTCCAGATTCATGCTGACGAAGCCGTACAGCTGAAGGAAGCCCGGGTAGACGTCGCGCATCATGCCGGGATGCGGGAACGGCACCTTGCTGATGACGTTGCGCCGAAACCATTCGGTACCGCGGCTGGCGGCGAGCGTATTGACGCTGGTCGGATTGACGCGGGTATCGATCGGGCCGCCCATCAGGATCATCGAGCGCGGCACATAAGGATCGTCGACCGCCTCCATGCGGGCGACCGCGGCCAGGACCGGCACCGACGGTTGGCACACCCCGATGACGTGGACGTCGCCGCCGAGAAAATGCAGGATTGAAATAATGTAGTCGATGTAGTCGTCGAGATCGAACCGCCCTTCGGTGATCGGTACCATGCGGGCATCGACCCAATCGGTGATGTAGACGTCGTGATTGGGCAGGAACGCTTCGACGGTGCCGCGCAGCAATGTCGCGTAATGCCCCGACAGGGGCGCCACAATGAGGAGACGCGGCTGAGGCCGGTGCGGCTGATGCTCGAAGGCGCGCTCGAAATGCAGCAGGCGGCAGAACGGGCGCTCCCACACGGTTTCGATATGCACCGGCACCCGGGCGCCGCCCACGAGGGTGGATTTGATGCCCCATTCGGGGCGGCCGTAGCGCCGCGTGGATCGCTCGAACACCTCGCAGGCCGCCGCCACCGACTTGCCGAAAGTCGTCATCGCGAGCGGGTTAAGCGGATTCTTGAACAGCAGCTTGGTGGCATCGGCCAAGGCGCGCGAAGGGTTAAGCGCCGCATGACTCATTTCATAAAGCCAGTACATCGGCGCGGCGAACAGGATTCCGCCCTCGTAAGGCAGCTTGGGCGCACCGCCGAATTCGCCGATAGCCATTTTGGTTATCCTTTTTATGCTGCGCTGCAACAAACATGGGGACTCGTCGCATTTACGTCAATATACGGCGCGGCGATTTGACCTTTGTTATCCCGAGGGATGAACCCCGCAGCATGGCAAATAGTTCGTTTCGCGCCGGCGCGCCGGCGGTCGGTATCCGAGGGGGTGAAATCCCTCATTCGCCAGTCTGCATCAACGACCCGTGGCGGCGTGCTGATTTGAGAAGCCGCATGAACCCGAACGCACCGGCCGCGAAGGCGACCACGTTCATGGCGAGGGCCTGCAGCATGAGGTCGGCCCGAAACACATGGTCGATCAACAGAGCACGCATCCCTTCGAACACATAGGTCGGCGGTAGCGACCACGCCACAAGCTGAAGCCAATGCGGCAATACCGCCACCGGATAGTACACGCAGGTGAGTGGCATCAGCAGGAACATGATCGTCCAGGCGAGATTCTCGGCGCCAAGGCCGTTGCGCATGACGACCCCTGACACGAAGATGCCGACCGCCCAGCTGGTGATGATGAGATTGACGAAGAAAGCCGCGAGCGCGAGGCCCATGCCGTAGAGATTGAAGCCGAAGAACCCGATGGCCAAGAGCGACACCGGCACCATGCCGATCAGCAGCCGCACCACGCTCATCACCATCATGGCGGTGACGAACTCGACGGGCTTGAGCGGACTCATCATCAGGTTGGCGAGATTGCGCGACCACATCTCCTCCAGGAACGACACCGAAAATCCGAGCTGACCGCGGAACAGGATGTCCCACAGCAGCACGGCGCCGATGAAGGTGCCTCCCGCGCGGGCGAAAAAGCCGGCGTTCTGCGCGATGTAGAGCTGCAGGAAGCCCCACATCAGCATCTGCACGGCCGGCCAATAGATGAGCTCCAGAAGCCGCGGCCACGACGACCGCAACAGATACCAGTAGCGCTCCACCATGGCGGCAATCCGGCGCCAGGAGATGCCGTATTCGACGCGCTGGCCGGCGCCCGGACCACTCACGGAACGCTCGCTCATTGTGCGGCCTCGCGAATCTGGCCGCGGCCCCGCGCCACATCGAGGAACACCTCTTCGAGGGTGTCGCGGCCGTAGCGTGCGAGCAGCGCCGCCGGCGTGCCGTCGTCCTCGATCCGGCCCTTCTTCATGATGATGACGCGCTCGCACAGGCGCTCCACCTCGCCCATGTTGTGGGAAGCAAGCAGGATGGTGGCGCTATGCGTCGTGCGGTACTTCTCCAGGCTTGCCCTGACCCAATCGGCGGTGTCGGGATCGAGCGAAGCGGTCGGCTCGTCGAGCAGCAGCACGTCGGGGCGATTGATCAGCGCCTTGGCGAGCGACACACGGGTCTTTTGTCCCGACGACAGCTTGCCGGTCGGCCGGTCAAGCAGATCGACAAGATCAAGTTCGCGGGCGAGCTCGGCGATACGCTCGGCAAGGCCGCGCACGCCGTAGAGGCGCCCGAACACCGTCAGGTTCTGGCGCACCGTGAGCCGCATCGGCATCTCCACATAGGGGCTTTCGAAATTCATCCGGTGCAACACCCGATAGCGCTGGCGCGGCATGTCGGCGCCGAGCACCCGCACGGTGCCGGAGGTCGGCGTCAGAAGTCCCATGATCATCGCAATCGTCGTCGTCTTGCCGGCACCATTGCCGCCCAGGAGTCCGGTGATCGAACCTTTCGGCAGCACGAAGCTGATACCGTCAACGGCCATGCCGCGCTGGTAGATCTTGACGAGGCGCTCGACCGCGATGGCGGGTATGGCGACGGTCACGGGGACACTCTCGGGATTGCTCAGGCTTCTCCCCATTACGATCTTGCGGGGAGGGAGCACCCTTGGCCCGACCGGAACCGCGGCGCAAGGGGCGTCCCGGTGGGGCTCACCTCCCGGTTTCAACCCGTATAAGATGACGCCACATGAGGTGGGTGAGATCGCGCCGCAATCAGGTTTGCCATGTCGGATACGCTAGCCGAACAGACGCCCCAATCGCTGCGCCACGTACGCCTCGACACCCTGGTGCGCCTGCGCTGGCTCGCGGTCCTGGGGCAGACCGCGGCCGTGCTGGTCGTCTACGATGGATTCGATTTCGAGGTACCGTTCTGGGCGTGCCTCGGTGTCATAGCCGTCTATGCGGCCGTGAACGTGGCGCTGCGCGTCCGGTTCCGGTTGAACCAACGTCTGGAACCGCACCAGGCCGCGCGGCTGCTGGCGCTTGATATCATCGAGCTCGCGGTACTGCTGTTCCTGACCGGCGGGCTGCAGAATCCGTTCTCGTTCCTGTTGGCGACGCCGGTCCTGATTTCCGCCGCGGCGCTGCCCAAGCACATGACGCTCATGCTCGGCGCTCTCGTGTTCGTGTGCGCCACCGTGCTGGTGCGCTACTATTATCCGTTGCCGTGGCCCGAGGAAGAACAGCTCGAACTGCCGCCGCTCTACATGATCGGGGTGTGGCTCTCGCTGATGCTGGCGATCGCCTATACCAGCATCTACGCGTGGCAGATCATCGAGGAATCACGCCAGCTCTCCGACGCACTCGCGGCGACCGAACTGGTGCTGACGCGCGAGCATTACTTGTCCCAGCTCGACGGCCTCGCCGCCGCGGCCGCCCACGAACTCGGCACGCCGCTCTCGACCATTCTGCTGGTGGTGCGCGAACTCGAGCGCGAGATCGAGCCCGGCTCGCGGTTTGCCGACGACATCCGCCTGTTGCGCGAGCAGGCGCAGCGCTGCCGGGTCATTCTGGGCAAACTCACTGAGCTGCCGGCGCCCGGCGAGCCGTTCGAGCGGATGAAGCTGTCGGCTTTGATCGAGGAAGTAGTGGCGCCCAATCGCGACGCCGGGGTTGTCATCGACGTCGTCATCGCCAAGGATGATCCCAACGAGCCGGTCGGCGCGCGCAACCCCGCGGTGCTCTATGGTCTCGGGAACATTCTGGAGAACGCCGTCGATTTTGCCCGCGAGCGCGTCGAGGTCGAAGCCAACTGGACCAACGACCAGGTCACCGTCGTGGTCAGCGACGACGGCTCGGGCTTCCCGCCGGAAATTATCGACCGCATGGGCGAGCCCTATGTGACGAGCGAGCGGGGCCGGCGCATGCGCGGCCGGGAGATGCCGGGGCTCGGTCTCGGATTTTTCATCGCCAAGACCTTGCTGGCCCGGTCCGGTGCCAAAATCTCCTTGGAGAACAAACAGTTCCCGCAGCGCGGTGCCATCGTCCGGGTGCGTTGGAAACGGGCCGACTTCGAGCGCGCACGCATTTGGGAAAAGCAGATCGACACCAGTCTCAGAGCCGACCCCGAGGAGAAAATTCCCGCCCCGCCCCTTGCCGAAAACCCTTGATGGCATATTTGTGAAACCATGAGGGCGGCGTATCGGTTATCAACTGAGGTTCGTTCCAATGACGGATACCCTCGCTGCGATCCCGGGTGAACGCACCCTTCTCATCGTCGAAGATGATAAATCATTCCTCCAACGATTGGCCCGCGCCATGGAAGGGCGTGGCTTTACCGTGACCACCGCCGAGACGGTCGCGGACGGTCTCACCCACGTCGAACGGGCGGCGCCCGCGTTTGCGGTGGTTGATATGCGGCTCGGTGACGGCAGCGGCCTCGATGTGATCTCGGCGCTCAAGCAGCGCCGCCCGGAGGCGCGCGGCATCGTGCTCACCGGCTACGGCAATATCGCAACCGCCGTGACCGCCGTGAAGCTCGGCGCCGTCGACTATATGTCGAAGCCCGCAGATGCGGACGATGTTGCGGCGGCCCTGCTGGCGCTCGATGGCCACAAGGCCGAACCGCCGGCCAATCCGATGTCGGCCGACCGGGTCCGCTGGGAGCACATTCAGCGTATTTATGAATTGTGCGGGCGCAACGTCTCCGAGACGGCGCGCCGCCTCAACATGCACCGTCGGACCCTGCAGCGAATTCTCGCAAAGCGCGCTCCGAAATAGTCTCACACTGTCCTGACATTGGATTTTTCGTGGCGGCCCTATTTTGGGGACGCCGGTTGCGACCGTTTCCAGGTCAGCTTGACGGTGCCACGGCGACCAGCCGATGGCGGGGTGTCGGTGATCAATTGGTCACCGCTGAGTGTGACAAGTCGCTTCATGTCGCGCCCGTCGGCGGTCGCATTGGTACTGCCGTCGATGCGGAACGTCATCGAACTGTCCGCATCATTGATCGCATAGGTGCCGAAGTAGGCGACGTTCTTCGCCTCACCCCCGCTGAGCACGATGACCGAATAGTGACCGTCGGCATCGAGGAACATCGAGCCTTGCGGCTTAGCGCCGTATGGCTCGGTGCCGCCTAAATCGGCCGCGACGAGCTGCCAGTGGCCCACCAACTGGTCCTTGATCGATTTTCCCGGTGTCTGCGCGAACGCCGTCGCCACAATCAACGCCAGCGCCACAATGACGAGCGACGACACCCGCGCCGCGACGCCGCGTGCTGCAATCTTCATGGTGCGCACCCTCCTCGACTTGGCACTTCCGCAATGTGATGCCGGCTGCATCGCGGCGCTCACGCCGCTCTGCGGCGCCTCAAGCCCATTGTCCAATTTGAACTTCCGTCGATCCGGGCAGTCCTGATATCATCGAAAGTGATCAGCGCAATCAAGGGGGCGTGAATGCGCATATTCTACTTTGCTATTGCGTGTATCGCGGGCGTTGCCGGCGTCAGTGCGATTCAGGCGGACGTCGTCGGGTCGGGTCCAGCCAGGAATAACCCATTCGCGGCGGCTCCCACAATCCCGCGAGACGTGATCCTCGCGCCGAACGGCCTGCCAATTCAACGACGCGACGCGGTCCGCCTCGCTCAGATCGCCAGGCCGGTCAGCACCGGCAACCCAAGCGTCGCGCCGCTCAAATGGGTCGGCATGCTGATCAATCCGACGCCGACGCAAAGCAGTCCCAACGCCGTCGTCGAATGCACCGGTCAATTCATCAAGCCGAACGTCGTTCTCACCGCGGGCCATTGCCTCAAGGATTTGCCCGGTAATCCCACCGGCCCGTGGTACGACCTGACCAAGCAGTATTTCATTCTCCAATATCAGAACGGCGAAGGCTCCCACACGTTCAAGACCAAGTGCGGAGCCGCCAGTCCGCAATGGACCTATCCGGCGAACTACAAAACCATGACGGCGGACCAGCAGAACATCGCGTTCCTGACCGCCGCCCAACATGACTTCGCGATGATTCTGGTGGACGACAACAGTCCGACCGGCGTGATGCCGTATCTGCTCGACTGGAAGAGCAATTGGACGGGGTCGACCCGGGTCGGCTACGCCGGCGACATTCTCGACGGCAAGATCGTCCAGCAATCGCACGGCATCGTGTTCTTTGCCGATGCGATTCCGATGTTCCAGCAATCGTTCCCAAACCTGGTGGTCCACTGGCAGTCAATCACCGATCTCACCAACGGCACCAGCGGCGGCGCCTGGATCACCAATTTCAACACCAATGAAGGCGCCAACCAGAACAACCTGATCGCCGTGACGTCGTTCAGCAACGCGAGTTTTCCGGGCGCCGAAATGGCGGCCTATCTGACGGCCGCGGAGTTCAACCCGCTGCTGACCTTCGTGTCGAACGGCTGCAAATGACCATCGGTCGCCGGCCTCAGATCTCGTTGCCGTAGGGCCCTTGTGGATCGGACAGCGCCTGCAGGCGAACGGCGGCGGCGCGGGCGAAGGCTAGCGTGACGCTCTTGCGGGTCGCGGCATGGAGCCGATGCCGCGGCGCCTCGCGCACGAGTTCCGCGCCGTAGCTGTCGGCGAGGATGAGCCCGGCATCGAGCGGGAAAATGTCGAGCGGTACATGCTCCGCGGTCGCGAAGAACAGACGATCGCAGTGCAACCGGTAATCGCTCCATTTCTGATCGGCGCGAAAATCTTCGACCGACGACTTGATCTCCACGATCCAGATTTCGCCGTCACCCCCGAGCGCCAGCAGGTCGGCGCGACGTCCCGACAGCAGCGGGAGTTCCCCGACGCAAGACAAGCCCAGCGCCAACAGGAGGCGCTGGGTCCCGCGCGCAACCGTGAGCGCGGTTTGCGACTGACGCCGGTCGAGCGGGATCGTGGGCGAGGCGGCGAGCGACATGGATCAAGTTTTCCGCGTCAAACTATGTGAGCGAGATTTTCCATATCAGGATTCCACGTCGTGCCGGGGCGGGCAAGATAGCTTGCCGGGCGCCCCGCCTTGACGCACTCTGGCCCGAAGGAGGGCGCCGCCATGGCCAAAGTCGACTACGAAACCGAATATGACAATCGTGCGCGGGTGCCCGAGCATCCGCAGATTTTTGCCCAGTGGGCGAAAAACTCCGAAGCCTACCGGGCGCGGATCGCCGCCTCGCGCCAGGCCCGGATGAGCTACGGCGCAACGCCGCGGGAGGTCATCGACGTATTCATGGCCGCGCCCGACGCATCGCTCGCGGTCTTTATCCATGGCGGCTGGTGGCGCAACTTCGAGCCCGGCCTGTTCAGCCACATGGCGGCGGGCCTCAACGACCACGGCGTCAGCGTCGCCCTCCCGGGCTACAATCTGTGCCCGCAGGTGCGCATTGCCGACATCATCGACGAGATGCGCCGGGCGCTGGTGTATCTGTGGCGCCGCTACGGCAGACGCATGCTTGTGCTCGGTCATTCGGCCGGCGGCCATCTCACCGCCGCCATGATGGCAACCGACTGGCGCGCCCTCGACGGTACGGCACCCGCCGATCTCGTGCCGGCCGGCTATGCGATTTCCGGTGTGTTCGACCTCGTGCCGCTGGTGGAGATTGCCATGAACCGGGATTTTCGACTGGATGAGGAGGAAGCCCGCAGGCTCTCGCCGGTGCTGTGGCAGCCGCCGCGCGGCCGTGTGCTGGATGCCGTGGTGGGCGCGCTCGAATCGAACGAATTCCTGCGCCAGGGCCATGCCATCGCGGACGCCTGGGGCGAGGCCGGCGTCACGACACGCTATGAGGAGATCGCCGGCACCAACCACTTCAGCGTGCTCGACCCGCTCACCGATCCCGACAGCGCCATGGTGGGCCGCCTGATAGAATTGGTGCCGGGTTCCTGACGCTGGGTCCGCGGCATGAAACCGTCGCTGACCTTTTGGTATGAGTTCGCCTCGACGTATTCCTGGCTTGCGGCCGAGCGCATCGACGCGGTCGCCGGAGCGGCCGGCGTCGTGGTGACGTGGCGGGCGTTTCTGCTCGGACCGATCTTTGTCGCTCAGGGCTGGACGACGTCCCCGTTCAATTTCTTCCCGGCCAAGGGTCGTAACATGTGGCGGGACATCGAACGTCAATGCGCCCTCATGGGTCTGCCGAAGCTGGTGCAGCCGGACCCGTTCCCGCAGAATAGCCTGTTGGCCTCGAGGATCGCGACCGCGTTGCCGGACACGTCGCGCCCCAATTTTTCCCGAGCGGTCTATCGTGCCCAATTCACCGAAGGCCGCTCGATCGCCGACCGCCGCGTGCTCGCCGCCATCGTGAGCGACATCCCGGACGGCGAACACGCACTCGCCGCCGCGGATGCGCCCGCGACCAAAGCCGCGCTGCGCGCCGCGACCGACGAGGCGCAATCCCGCGGCATCTTCGGGGCCCCGAGCTTCACGACCGCGTCAGGCGAATTGTTCTGGGGGAATGACCGGATTGAGCACGCGATGGCGTGGGCGCAACGAGAGTCCGAGGGAGCATGACGCCAGGCTGCGTCAAAGGCGGTCCGTCGTTATGGGCTCATCACGCTCTCCAGCGCTCCCCTTCCGGACTTTGGCGAGCGTCTCCGCCAGCACGCGAGGGCTGAGGGGCTTGGTGAGGTAGGCCTGCATGCCGGCAACCCGCGCGGCGGCGATATCGGCCGGCTCGGAACGACCCGAGGTGCCGATCACCGGCACCTGAGCGGCCAGGCCCGGTAGCGCCCGGATGCGCCGTGTGGCCTCGAAGCCGTCGATACCGGCGAGGGTGATGTCCATCAGCACCGCGTCATAGGCGCCGTGCGCGACCGCTTCGACCGCAGATTCGCCGCTTCCGGCAAAATCGACCCGGTGGCCGAGTTCACCGAGAATGGCGTTCATCACCACCCGGCCGAACGGATTGTCTTCGACGCACAGGACTTGGATGGCGACGACGGCGCGGCTGATGCCCGTGCCGAGCTCTTGCTTGGCGCTATCGTCCGGCGCGGCGCGATCGACGATAACCGACAGACTGAAGGTCGAGCCGCGGCCGGGCGTGCTTTCGACCTTGAGATCGCCGTGCATAGCCTTGGCGAGGCGCCGCACCTGAACGAGGCCGAGGCCGGCACCGCCGAATTTCTGCATGATATCGCGGTTCGCCTGCGCAAACGGGCGGAACAATCGCCGGATTTCGGCAGCGCTCATGCCGATGCCGCTGTCGGCGATTGCGAACGTCAGCAGCAGCTTGCCGCGCGCACGCGGCGCGGCCCCGACCGTGAGCCCGACCTTGCCTTGCTCCGTGAATTTCACCGCATTGGCGATCAGGTTTTCCAACGCGGTGCGCAATTGAGTCGGATCGCCGGCTACATGCTGCGGCAATCCGGCGGCGATGCCGGTCTCGCAGGCAAGGTTCTTGGCTTCCGCCCGCGCCGCCAACGAGGCCGCGACGGCAGCGGCGAGCCGAGGCAGATCGAAAATCTCGTTTCGCGACGGCAGCCGCCCGGCTCCGGCGCGGGCGCCTTCAACGATCAGCGTGGTCAGCTCCGCAAGATGCTCGGCCGCGTCCTTGATGGACGCGACCCAGAGCCGTTCCCGCTCCGCGAGCCCGGACGTGGCGAGGAGGTCGCCAAGTGCCAGAATACCGGTGAGGGGCGTGCGGATATCGTGAGCGAACGCGGCAAGCACGGCTTCGACGGCGTTCGAATCCGCGCCGGCGTCGCGCTTCGACACCGGCTTCGATGCGAGCCTCGATGCCAGCTTGGCCGCGGCCTTCGAAGCGGGCTTCGACGTCGGCTTGGCACCGTGGCGCGGGGCAGCGCGGCCCTTGGGGACCGGGCGCTTCGACGCTGTCTTGCTATCCGCAATCCTGGCCATAAACCCCTCTGCGTGGCCTGCAACATGGCACGAAGCGCAGGCCGCAACTATCGCGGCGCTATTCCGGCGGGGCGCGGCCCAATGTCGAGCCCGATCATGCGCATGATGTCGCCGGGCGCCATGCCGGCGGTCCGCAACTCCCGCAGCCCGGTCGCGGCCGTCGTCTTGGACAGTTTGCGACCGTCCGAATCGCGGATCAGCCCATGGTGATGATAGATCGGCGGTGGAAAGTCGAGAAGCAGCTGGAGCAGACGATGCAGGCTCGTGGCCGCAAACAGATCCTGGCCGCGCACCACATGGGTGATGTCCTGGAGGGCGTCATCGACCACCACGGAAAGATGATAGCTCCCCGGTACGTCCTTGCGCGCCAGAACGACGTCACCCCATGCGGCAGGGTCGGCCGCGATAGTGCCGGTCTCCCGGCGGGGACCTTCGCCCGTCTCGGCCCAGGTCAGCGGAGCGCCGGCGTGGTCGGCGGCAAGCTCGATTGCGAGAGCCATATCGAGGCGCAGGGCGTAGGGGTCGCCGGCATCGACGCGCCGCACCCGCTCGACCAGGGATAGGTGCTTGCCGTCGCCCGGATAAAGCGGGACGCCGTCGGGATCGCGCGGCCACGGTCCGGCGCGCTCGCGGGCGGCCACCAGCCGGGCGATCTCCGCGCGGCTTTCGAAACTCGCATAGACGACCCCGATGGCTTCGAGCACGCCGATTGCCGCCTGGTAGACGTCGAGATGGTCGGACTGGCGGCGCACCGGAGACTCCCAGGCGAGCCCAAGCCACGCGAGATCCTGGTAGATCGCGTCTTCATATTCGGGGCGGCAGCGGGTTTGGTCGATGTCTTCGATGCGCAGCAGGAATTGCCCGTTTTCGCGGCGCGCCACGTCAAAATTGAGCGCCGCCGACAACGCGTGGCCAAGATGCAGGTAGCCGTTGGGGCTCGGTGCGAAACGGAACGTCGGTGCCGTCACGCATACCTCCCCGGAGGCGGAACGTGGTAGATCATCAACTCACCATGGCCACAATTTCCAGCCCCCGCCGCAAAGTCCGACGCGAAACAGCGGTGCCCGAGCGCATCGAAACGGAACGCGATATCGCCGCTGGTCTTGACGCGCTGATTGCGGCCGATCCACGGCTTGCCGCTGTGGTGGCGATTAGCGGCATTCCGCCGCTGCGGCGCCGGCCCGGCGGATTTGCCGGGCTCGCCGGAATTGTGGTGGCGCAGCAATTGTCGACTGCGAGCGCCGGCGCGATCTGGGGCCGAGTCGCGGCCGCCTACGATCCGTTCACCCCGCAGGCCATAATCCGGGCGCGCGCGGACCGGCTCGCGCGGCTCGGACTGTCGGCGCCGAAAATCCGTGCCCTCAAGGAGATCGCCAAGGCTGTCGCCGGCGGCGTGCTCGATTGCGACGCACTGCCCGCCATGCCGGCCGATGCCGCCCATCAGGCGCTGTGCGCCATTCACGGCATCGGCCCTTGGACCGCCGACATTTACCTGCTGTTCTGCCTTGGGCATCCCGATGCGTGGCCAGCCGGCGATCTCGCCCTGCAGGAGGCGGCCCGGCTTGCTTTCGCTTTGCCGGCGCGACCCTCCGTGAAGGAGATGGCGGCGCTCGCGGAACCGTGGCGACCCTGGCGCGGAGTGGCGGCGCGGCTGCTGTGGTCCTACTATAAGGCCGTGAAGCAACGCGACGTGGTGCCGGTTCAGGCGACCGATTAGGCGGAGGACGGATGGCGGCAGAACTCACCGGCCCGCGGCTTGCGCCGCGCTCGCGCGGGCCGGCGCGGCAACTCGTCGTGTTCCTCCACGGCTACGGCGCCGACGGCAACGACCTCATCGAGCTTGGCCGCGCCTGGCAGAATTTGTTGCCCGACGCCGCTTTCGTGTCTCCCCACGCGCCCGAACGGTCCGCCCAGACGCCGACCGGCCGGCAGTGGTTTCCTCTTACGTTCCGGGACAAGAACGAACGCTGGATCGGCGTCAACAAGGCGGCCCCGGTGCTGGAGCATTTCATCGACGAGGAACTCCGGCGCAACAATCTGCCGCCCGGCGCGCTTGCCCTGGTAGGCTTCAGCCAGGGCACCATGATGGCGCTGCATGTTGGGCTTCGGCGCGCCGCGGCGCCGGCCGCGATCGTCGGCTATTCGGGGCTGCTCGTGCTGCCGGACGGGGCCGGGCCGGAGGCCGTCAAGAACGAGATCAAGGCACGCCCCCCGATCCTGCTGATCCATGGCGACCGCGATGACCTGATCCCGTCCCAGGCCCTGTTCCTGTCCGCCCAATACCTCGCTGCCCTCGAAATCCCGACCGAATGGCACATGTCCGCCGGCATTGGCCACGGCATCGATGAGGAGGGCCTGCGCCACGGCGGCGAATTCCTGGCCCGCAGGCTTCGGGTGCGGCGATAATGTGGCGAGAACGGGCCTCGATGCCGCGAGCGTCAACATTTGCGGCGACCTTCACATTCCTGTAACCTCCACCTATAAAGTAGAGGTGAACTGCTTCGCGGCAGTTTCCATAGGACGAGGTTGAGGAGCGTCGCATTGAACGCTCACGTATCGCAGAGCGGATGGCCGGCCCTAGTGCTCAACGCGGACTTCCGTCCGTTGAGCTACTACCCGTTGTCGCTGTGGTCCTGGCAGGACGCCATCAAGGCGGTCTTCCTCGACCGCGTGAACATTGTGGCGAACTACGAGAAGGCGGTGCGCAGCCCGAGCTTCGAGATGCTGCTGCCGAGCGTGGTGTCGCTCAAGACGTTCGTGAAGCCCTCGACCAACCCGGCCTTCACCCGGTTTAACGTGTTCCTGCGCGACCGGTTCTCCTGCCAGTATTGCGGCGACGACGACGACCTCACCTTCGACCACATCATCCCGCGCTCGCGCGGCGGCCAGACCACCTGGATCAACGTGGTCGCGGCCTGCTCGCCCTGCAATCTGCGCAAGGGTAGCCGGACGCCGCATGAGGCCGGCATGATCCCGGCCCAGATGCCGTTCCAGCCAACCGTGCACCACCTCCACCGCAACGGCAGGCTATTCCCGCCGAACTACCTGCACGAGAGTTGGCTCGACTATCTGTATTGGGACAGCGAACTGGAGCCGTAGGCGGGGTCAATTCTGCTTGGCGGGTGTCACGTCATAAGCCGGGCAATTCAATGAACAGGTTGACCTGCATTTTTTGCTCATCGTTGAGCGTATCGTAGAATTTTTCAGCCACGGGCTTGAGCTTGCGCAGCCCCGTCAGGGCCGCTTCGAGGCGCTTGTCCGATGCCGCGAGCTTGGCCGGGATGTCCATCGGACTATCGCCGGAACAAGCGCGCGACATGGTCTCGGCATATTCCTTCGCACCCTTTCGGAGGTCATCGAGTGCCGTTTTCTGATTTCCGCTCGGCTTTATCAGCAGGTCGATGGTGGTGAGGCTCCGATCGAACTGGCCGCCGCTAAAGCAAAGCGTGCCAATCGCCGCGCCGCCCCGTCCTCCACCGCGGCCGCCGCCGCCGCGGGCTAACGCTATCGATGCCAGGGCCGCGGCAGAAAGAATAACGACGCCAACCAGTAGAACTCGTGATCCGCTTTTCATGCCCGCTCCTCGTTGAGTATTTGGCGAGTTTCTTTGCATTGCGCCGGGATATTCGGTTCAAGGCCGGAAACCGAATTCAGCCGCCGCCGCGCCGATCAGTACCCGCAGGGGACCGGACGGTAATAGTTCGATCGGAACGCCGGCGGATAGGCGGACGGCGCCGCACGATACCCGTAAAAGGAGGGGCGGTAGTCATAACGCGGTGCGTAGCCGTAAGGACGCCCGCTCACCGTGGTAGCTTCTTCGTCATCGCGGCCGCGCGGGACGCCGCGCCGCCCCAGCGCCACGCGCACGTCTCCGGTCAAGACCACCTTGGTGTTCGGCAAGCCTTCTTGTTCGACCAGCGCATAGAGTTCGGCGGCATTGTCGGGCGCGAGCCGGACGCAACCGTGCGAGGCGGGGCTGCCGATATGGCTGGTATTGAGATAGCCGTGGATCGCATGACCCTTCTGGGTGAAGAAGATCGAATGCGGCATCGGGGCATCGTCCCATTCCTTGGAGTAATGGTCCGCCTCCATGCGGAATGCGGTGAACTTGCCGCTCGGCGTATCGTGGGCAAGTTGGCCGGTCGAGACGGGCCAGGTCCAGCGCAAGTCGCCGTCGACCTCCACCGTCATCTGCTGCGTCGACTTGTTGACGGTAATGAGGACGGCGGCGCCGGCCGGCGTAACGGGAGCAGCGATGACCGTGGCAAGTGCGATGAGGGCGAGGCGAGCGATACGCATGGATACCTCCGGACGCGGTGGAATACCGCCGGCGACCCAACTCTAGGGCGGAGATTTGGTTTCAAAAAGGCAATTCGCGTAACGTTGATCAACAATGACTTAACATGGAGCGAGCGGCTCAGCCGTCTCGGCCCGAGGTGCTTCCGGGCGTCCAGCCAGCGGAGCACTGCGCAATTTTGAGACGCAGCTCTCAGTTTGACTCAAAGTGTGCTGTCGGGGCTAATAATACCGGGGTATCGGCCCATCCTGCGGCGTAGCGCGGTCGGAGAGATCGAACATAAGCTCGTCCACGTAGCACCATCCCCAGCCCTCGGGCGGATCATAGCCTTCGATGATCGGGTGGCTGGTGGCATGGAAATGTTTGGTGGCGTGACGATTGGGCGAGTTGTCGCAGCAGCCGACATGCCCGCAGGTTCGGCAAAGGCGCAGATGGAGCCAAGTCGACCCCGTCTTCAAACATTCCTCGCACCCTCGCGCGCTCGGAACCACTTTGCGGATCGTTTCAAGGTGGCTGCATGTCTTCGTCATCGCGCAATCTCCTCAAACGACCGGGCGCAAAAGCCTCCACCGTTGCACATAAGCGCCCGCCGGACGCTGCGCCAGTATCAAGCATTCACCGTGGCATTGACCCGCCGCTTCGCCGGTCGTGACGCGGACTCCCCGCGATCGCGACCTTGCGCGGGTGCCCGCGACCCCGTTCTCACCCGATCCAGCACGAAACGGGCATAGTCGTCCATATCGCCGTCGAACGGCTTGACGTGGCCGTCGGCCGCCAGCCACAGCCGGTCCGCCACCAGTTCGATCAGAGATCGGTCATGGGTGATGAGGATCACGGCGCCCTCGTAATCATTCAACGCATCGAGGAGCGCGCGACGGCTGTCGATGTCGAGATGGTTGGTCGGCTCGTCGAGGATCAAGAGATGCGGCGCCGACATCGCCACCATATTGAGCAGCAGCCGGGCGCGCTCGCCGCCGGACAGGGCGGCGACCGTCGTCTCCTGCTTGTCGAAGCCGAGGCCCCATTGGGCGAGCCGCGAGCGGCGCGAGGAATCGCTGTCGTCCGGTCGCATGCGGCGAACGATATCGAGCGGCGAATTGGCCGGCTCGAGCGCCTCGATCTGATGCTGGTGAAACCAGCCGACCTGGATGCGGTTGTCCCGTTTCATCATGCCGGATTGCAGCGGCAGCGCGCCCGCGATCATCTTGGCGAAAGTCGATTTGCCGGCACCGTTCACGCCGAGGAGCCCGATGCGGTCGTCGACGTCAAGCCGAAGATTGAGGTCGCGCAGGACCGCGGCGCCGTCATAGCCGACGGTCGCGTCGTCAAGCTGCAGCAAAGGCGGCGCGAGTGCCCGGACGGGCGACGGCAGTGCGAACGGCGCCACGCGCTCTTCGATCACGGCTCCGATCGGCTCTAGCATTACAGTTGCCTTTTGCTTTGAAGTGCGCGCGCTGTGCGGCGCTTGGTGAGCTCTGCGCCAGAGTGACCATGCGATGATGTGGGCGGGTTGGATCCGCTTTCGAGCCAGCCTGACGGCGATGCGCCGGACTTCCTGGATTGACCATCGGATCAATGACGAGGCGACGACGGTTTTGTTTTTGCCATAGTTCGGCGTTGCGTTTTTTTTGGCTGCGGTGGATTGGCATGACGGCGGATCGCCGCCATCATGGCGAAGGCGAGCATCACCATAGATACGTGGCGATGCCAGCCATGCCAGGATCGGCTCTCGTTGTGATCGAGCCCGAACTCGTTTTTGGCGGTCTCAAAACTGTCCTCGATCGCCCAGCGATGGCCTTCGACCGCGACCAGTGTTTCGATGGCTGTTCCTGCTGGGCACCAGGTGGTGAAGAAGGCGAGGTCATCATCTACGATGCGACGACGGATCAGCAGACCGCGTGTCCACAAACCGTCATTTGCGCTGTTGAACTGCCCGGCATCGAGATCGGCCAGTTCGAGATAGCACCAATCATGCAGCCTCGGTCCTTTGGTTCCGTCCCCTGCCGACAGGCGTTTCCAGTCGGACGACCGCCGCGTCGAGGCGATGTCCGCGGCGGTGCCGGAGACTGATCGCCGCTTGCCCCAGGATTGGAACGCATGAGCGCTGCTGACCCCGAGCACATAGCCTTTTCCCGCCTGGCGTAGTTGCTGTTCGATATCTCCGACACCGTAGACCGTATCGGCAGCTACCCACTTGAATGGCACAGCCGCGACTATCGCGCGTGCGATCATTCTCGTCGCAAGCTTTGGCTTGGTCGCAAAGCCCGTGTCGGCAGGCACGTATGTGGCTTCCAGACGATCCGGATCGTCGGTCCATTCCTTTGGGAGATACAACGCGCGATCGATGAACGCATGGCCATGACGTGAAACGTAGGTAGCGAAGACGCCGATCTGGCAGTTCGTAATCTTGCCTGCTGAACCGGTGTATTGCCGCGCCACGCCGCACGACGCCTTGCCCTGCTTGAGAAAGCCAGTCTCGTCGATGACGAGCACCGCATCATTATCTGCCAAATGCTCGATGACATAATCGCGCACGATATCGCGCAAGCCATCGGCATCCCAATCCCTGCGACCAAGGATCGCCTGTTGTCGCCATGGGCCAGGATCGCCGGCCGCCTCCGCGCGCATCCAGCCGGTCTTGCGTTGCTCATCGCCGAGCAGGCCTTCCAGAAACAGGCCTGCGTTCCTCGCAACCCGTTCCTGCCCGAACAACGGACGTATCCGCTTCTTAACCTCCCGAAGCGACGCAGCCCACAACGCAAGCGTCTCTTCAATCGACGCTGTCCGCGCCCACGATCTTCAAATCATGGTTGCCCATGGATTTAGAAATCTTCAGAAAGGGCAACTGTAATGCTAGTTTGGCCAGACGTTTGACTCGTGACTGCGCCTGCGCGGCCTTGCTGGCCTTCGCCCTGAAGCGGTCGATGAAGCTTTGCAGGTGCGCACGCTCGGCTTCCTGCTTGGCCCGGAATGCGGCCTGCAACCGCGCCTTCTCGGCGCGGCGCTTCTCGAAGTCGTCATAGCCGCCGGTGTAGATATCAAGCTTGCCGTCGCTCAGATGGAGGATGGCGTCGACCGACCGGTTCAACAGCTCGCGATCGTGGCTGATGATCAGTGCCGTATGCGGATATTTTTTCAGCCGCGCTTCGAGCCAGAGCGCGCCTTCGAGGTCGAGGTAGTTGGTCGGCTCGTCGAGCAGCATCAGGTCCGGCTCGGCAAACAGCGCCGACGCCAGCGCCACCCGCATCCGCCAGCCGCCGGAGAATTCCGCCATCGGACGGGTAGATTCGCGGTGGAGAAGCCCAGCCCGCTGAGGATCTCCGAGGCGCGCGCCGGCGCGCGGTCCGCATCGATCTCGATCAGCCGCGCGTAAATCTCTCCCATGCGCTCGGGAGCCGCGGTCTCAAGCTCGGCATTGAGCGCCTCGCGCTCCAGGTCGGCCGCCAGAATGGTGTCCAGCAGCGAGACCGGCGAGGCCGGATGTTCCTGATCGACCGAGGCGATCCGCGCAGCCTTGGGCAGCTTGATCTCACCGCCATCGGGAACGAGTTCGCCCAGAATCAGCTTGAACAGCGTGGTTTTTCCCACCCCGTTGCGTCCAACCAATCCGACCTTGGCCCCCGGTGGGAGCGTGACGCTCGCTTTGTCGAAGAAGCGGCGACCCCAGCCGTTGAATACAAGATTTTCGATCTGAAGCATGTCGCGACGGTGCCGAACTGATGGTTGAGGAAGGCCGAAGGGGCCGTTCCATACAGCAGTCGGCCCGGGATAGCGAGAGACGGGCGCCGCCTTGGGTGAGGAACGCAAATGGTGCCGGAATTCACGAAGTCAATCGCGTCTTCCACATTCAAGGCCTTGCGGGGTACCATAGTTGTCCAGTGGCGTATAAGACGGCGGATAAAGAAGCGTACCGACCACAAAAGCGGCGCCCAAAACAGACAATGACGAACAAAGACGGACAGGGATGGATGACAGAGAGGCACGCGTTTTCATACGTCCGTCATGTGCCGGCCGCCGTCTGCTTGGTACTCGGCCTCGCGGCGCCCCACCCGGCCGGCGCCCAGCCGCGGGAAGCGACGGACTATCCGACCCGGACGGTACGCGTCATCGTATCGGCGCCGCCCGCCGGCAGTCCCGACATCGTGGCGCGGCTGCTGGCGGACCGGCTGGCGCCGCGCTGGGGCCAGCCGGTCGTGGTCGAGAACCGCCCCGGCGCCGGCGGCAACCTTGGCGCCGCCGAGGTCGCGGCGGCGGAGCCCGACGGCTACACGTTGCTCTCGGCCCAACCTGCGCCGCTCACCACCAACGTGCTGTTGTACCGCAAGCTCAATTTCGATCCGGCCACGCTCGAGCCCGTCATCATCATGACGACGCTCGCGAACGCCCTGGTGGTACGTCGCGATTTTCCGGCCGACGACGTCGCCTCGCTCATCGCCTACGCCAAGGCCGATCCCGGCAAGGTCAATTACGGCTCCCAGGGCATCGGCACGACGCCCCATCTCACCGCGGCGCTGTTTGCGAGCCGCACCGGCACCGTGCTCACCCACGTGCCGTATCGCGGGACGGCCCAGGCGGTGAACGATCTCGTCGCCGGTCACCTCGATCTCCTGTTCATGCAGATCGACGCGGTGCGCGAGCACTACGCCGCCGGCAAGCTCAAGATGCTGGCGGTGACGACCGCCGATCGGCTGCCGGGCTTGAGCGAAGTGCCCACCATGGCGGAGGCCGGCGTGCCGGATTTCCGTTCCGACACCTGGAACGCCATTGCGGCGCCGCCGCGGACGCCGAAACCGGTGATCGCCAAGATCAACGCCGCGATGAACGAGTTGCTGGGGGCGCCGGACGTGAGACAGTCGCTGGAACGGCTCGGCATGCAGCCCGCCGGCGGCAGCGCGGCCGACATGGCGGCGTTCCTGCGCGAGGAAACCCTGCGCTGGGGCGAGGTCATCCGCGCCGCGAACATTTCGGTGAATTAGTGTAGATCAGTCCGGCTTCCAACCCACCAAGCATCCGCCACGGACCCCATGAGTGAAAATCGTATCTCGCCCCTCGTGCGCGACCTCGTGGTCGCCAACCGCATCCTTGCCCGCGAGGACGTGGTCGATGCCTACGGCCACGTAAGCGTGCGCCATCCCGACAATCCGCGCCGATTCCTGCTCGCAACCTCGATCTCGCCCGAGATGGTCGAGGAATCCCACATCATGGAGTTCAACCTCGATTGCACGCCGGTGCGCGACGACGGCCGCCCGCTCTATCTCGAGCGCTTCATCCATGGCGGCATCTACGAGACGCGGCCCGACGTGCAGGCCGTGGTCCACGCCCATGCGGAGGACGTACTGCCGTTCTCGATCGCGGCGACGCCGCTGCGGCCTGTCGTCCATTCCGGCAGCTTCATCGGGGCGCGCGTCCCGGTGTGGGACATGGCGGACCGGTTCGGCCCCGACACCAATCTGCTGGTGTCCAACATGGAGCAGGCCCGCGATCTCGCGTGCTGCCTCGGCGACGACAACGTCGCCCTGATGCGCGGCCACGGCTTCGCGGCGGCCGCGCGATCGCTGATCGAGGTGGTGCGCATGTCGGTCTACCTGCCGCGCAACGCGCGGGTGCAGATGAACGCGATGCGCCTCGGCTCCGCCATCAAGCCGCTCCACGACGGCGAGATTGCGGCCCGCAACGCCGGCTACAAGCCCTATTCGCTGGAAACCCGCCGGGCCTGGCGCTATTGGGCCAACAAGGCGGGCTGCGGCCATATGGTCGAAGACCTCCCGGTCGATCACGCCCACAAGCCGTGGGGGTCGCAGTGATCCGTCGTCAACATTCACAGAGCGAGCCGCGATGAACAAGCTCAAGCTCACCATCGCCACCACCGACTACGATCATTTCCGCGATTTCCGTACCGGCGCCGTGCAGGCGGAGGGCATCGAGCATCTGTGGCTTACGCTCGGCCATCACGAGATCTTCCTGCGTTTCACCTTCAATCGCGAATGGGACGTGACCGAGCTGTCGTTCGCCAAGTTCGCCGCCCAGGTGACGCGCGACAAACCGGACATCATCGGGTTGCCGGTGTTCGCGTCGCGCCTGTTCCGGTTCGGCTCGTTCTACGTCAACCGCAACAGCGGCATCAAAACCGCGGCCGACCTCAAGGGCAAAACCATCGGGTCGCCGGAGTGGGCTCACACCGCCGCCGTCTACATGCGCGGCTGGCTGCACCACGAGGCCGGTGTGAAGCTCACCGACGTGCACTGGTACCAGGCCGGCGCCAACGAGGCGGGCCGCATCGAGAAGGTGGAATTGAGCCTGCCGCCGGGCGTCAAGCTCACCCGCGTTGCCGACGAGTCGCTGAGCGACATGGTGGCGTCCGGCGAGATCGACTGCGCGCTGATCGCGCGGCCGCCGAACTCGTTTCTCGCCGGCAATCCGAACGTGGTGCGGCTGTTTCCGAATTTCTACGAAATGGAGCAGGAGCATTACGCGCGGACGAAGGTGTTTCCAATCATGCATGTGATTGCGGTGAAGCGGGAAATTCTCGACGCCCATCCGTGGGTCGCGCGCAATCTCTACACCGCGTTCAACGAATCCAAGCGCCGCAGCGTTGAGCGCCTGCTCGATCCCGCGGTGTCGCGCTATCCGCTGCCGTGGCTGCCGACCTACGCGCGCAAGATGCGTGATCTGTTCGGCGGCGACCCGTTCCCGTTCGGGATCGAGGAGAACCGCGCGACGTTGGAACTGTTCCTGCAATACACCCACGAGCAGGGCATCGCCCACCGCCACGCCAAGCCGGAGGAGATCTTCCCCGCCGGTATCATGACGTCCGTCAGGGTGTAGGGCGCGGGCCGCGGGCTGCTGCCGCCGCACCCCACGCGGCAATCGCGGACAGCGCAAGCGAGATCACCACGTCGTAGCCGGCGAGCGAAATACCGAGCAGGCGCCACGCCGCCTCGTCGCAGCGTACCAGCGTGATGTTGCCGAGTTGGGACAGGAGATCGCCGCCGGTGGAAAGATCGCCGAGCGGCCCCGAGCACTCCAGCGGCCCTGGCCACCATTTCCATTCGATGCCGGCGTGAAAGATCGAAAGCCCGGCATTGAACAGCATGGCGAGCGCGATAATGCCGAGCCCCAACGCCACCAGCCGGGGCGTCGCATTCCGGCCGGCCGCGATTGCCAACACAACCGCAAGCGGGATCGAAACGTAATAGGCGATGCGCTGTTCGAGGCACAACGGACAGGGCGGCAGCCCCACGACGAATTGAAAGTAATAGGCCCCCAGGATGGTGGCCGCGCCGACCGCCGCGATCGTGGCTGCCGCCGCGAACGGCCGCCGCGCGGGGCTCACTCCCGGCGTTCCGGAGGCCGGCGTTTCGGCGGCTGGCATTCCTTGCATGGTACGGGCCTTGTGTCGTCGCTACGTGGTGCGGCGGATGTGTCGTGGTGCGAAATGCTCTGGACGCCCGGATAGCCGTTCGGTGGGCAAGTGTCGACCCTAGTGTCGATCCAAGTCTCGATCCAAGTCTCGATCCAAGTCTCGATCCGAGTGTCGATCAATGAAACGGCATTTCTGCGTTGACCCGGCCGGGTCGTTACTCCTGATCCAGGCTGGGAGTTCTCGCACGCCAATTTATTCGCTTAAGAACCGGCGTCGGCTATCCCGATCCCGCCGGCGGGACAGGATCGGCGAGCTTGCGGACCGGAAATCCCGGCGTGGCGTAGTCGTGCTAGGCGTCGGCGCCATCGATGATCCGCAGCACCATGCGATGGAATATAACCTTGAGGAGCTATATATCGCGGATCACGTCAAGCTCTTCCGGTTTCCATGGCAACGCCGTGCGCCGCGTCATTACGGCGCTTCCAAGCTTGCGACTTATCGGGTCCGAGCACGATCCCAATGTCCTTCAGTGCGGCTTCCATGGCATCACGCTGATGCACGCTGCCTTAGGCTAGACCTTCGACGCCGCCCAACGATCTAGGCATCTTCGAGGATCTCCGCGAATGCGATCACTACGCCTCCGGTGGCGTGCTCGCGGGTAGCACCGACAAGGGCGCCCGCCTCTTTGGCGGCGGCGCTGGCCGCCGCGTAGTCGGCAAAGTACAGGTCCAACAGTCGGTACGCCGGGGTCGGGCTGCCGTTCTCCTTCGGCCAGACCTTCGACGTCTGCAGCCGAGTCAGGCCGGGAAGCTTCCGCGCCAGCGCAAGTTGCTGGGAGTACGCCGCCTCAAAGGCGGCCGGGTCGGTGGGGTTGGAATAGACGAAGCTGATCTTGGTCGGCTTGTTCTGCCCGGATGTCATGGGTTCTGTTTCCCTTGTGGTCGAACTACGTCTGCTGGTGCGACGAGCGTCGCGGCTCCTTCATCTAACGGGTTGAATATTGCGTCGACTTGACGATTGTCAACCTTTTGGTAGAATATTTTCAGAATCGAGAATCGAGCGGGCAGATCGCCATGATTGAGATCGAAGCCCGGAAGGAAACCGCTTCGCGCACGGCGCGCCTCGACGCGGTATTCGCCGCATTAGCCGATCCGACGCGGCGGGCGATTATCGAGCGGCTCTCGCGCAGCGAGGCGCGCGTGACCGAGGTCGCCGAACCCTTCCATATGTCCTTGAACGCGGTGTCGAAACACATCCGCGTGCTGGAAGCGAGCGGCGTGGTCGAGCGGCGCATAGAAGGGCGCGACCACATTCTCTCCATCAACACCCGTTCGCTGAACGAGGTCGATGACTGGATCGAGCGGACGCGCCGCTATTGGGAGGGGCGGCTAGACGCCATGGAGCGCCTGCTGCGCGAGCTCAAGAAGGACAACAAGTTGGGGACAAAGGATCGCAAGCATGGTTCGCGATGACACGACGGGCGCGACCGTGCAGGTGCGCCGGCGCGTGAGCGCCCGAGCAGAGCATATCTTCGACCTGTGGACCAAACCCGATTTGATGGTTCGGTGGATGAGCCCCTTTCCGGGCACGGTCGATTGCAAGGCGAACTGTGACCTCCGCCCTGGCGGAACCTTCAGCCTTGTCATGTCATCGGCGGAATCAAGCCGCGAAGTGTCCGGCACCTATGTGGAAGTCGACCGGCCGCGCAAGCTTGTGTTCACGTGGATTGGCCCGCTGACGAACAATGTGAATACGTTGGTGACCGTCGAACTCACGCCGCGCGGCGATGAAACCGACCTCGTGCTAACACACGAGCGTCTACCGACGCCGGCAATTGTTGAAGGTCATACGAGGGGCTGGAGAAATATATTGGACCATTTGGCGGACGCGGTTTCAAAAGACTTCTAGGTCGAAATTTCACATTCGAAGCACTAGGTGCTTCCAGCAAAATGCGCCCAGATTTCGCGAATCGACCCAGCCACTGTATCGAGAAGGAAATTCGTAAAGCCGCCCAGCGGCCTTCCTAAAGGCTCCGGGAGCGGTCCGAAAAATCCAGATTTCGATTTTTATCTTGATTTTACAGTCACGACTGCAAGCCGAGACCGAAATCACCGATGCGTCAGCCGACCCCGCGGACTCCGGGATCAAAGCGGCCAAGCCGCGCAGGGCTGTACCGCAGCCGACCGACCGGCTGTTCCCGACAAGTCAGCACGAATTGTTCAACACCATACTCGACGAGTTGAAGCTCAAGCATGACCGTGACGGCAATGTCCGAACAACTTACAGTCTACGGCACACCTACATCTGCTTTCGCCTGATGGAAGGTGCGGACATCTACCAGATCGCCAAAAACTGCCGAACCAGCGTGGAGATGATTGAGAAGTTCTACGCGGCGCACATCAAGACGATACTCGATGCGACGGCTATTAATGTGCAACGGGGTACGCTCCGCAGGGAGCGCAAAAACCGCGAAGGCGGGCGCGAAGCTGCGATCTGAACGGAGTGAAACGCCCGCGCAGGCGGGCAAAAAACAATACGCTCCGTACGAAGCGAAGGGGAGGCCGAACGGCCAAACACTGAAGCTGAGCCGGTCATTTCATTTTTGTTGGCTTCATGAGAGGCGATGGCTATAAAAGCGCCGTGTGCGGGTGTGGCGGAACTGGTAGACGCGCTGGATTCAAAATCCAGTTCCCTTAAAAGAGTGTGGGTTCGATTCCCTCCACCCGCACCAAACCACAGGAGCCACGCGGTCAGCGGAAGTGACGAAGGCCCAAGCCTTTCGCGGGGAGAGATGCTGATTCAAAGAGTGTCGATCAGCGCCTCCTTCAACTCTTTCCAACCCTCCTGACGGGATTTCCGGCGCAGCCAGTTGCAATGAAACAACGCCTTCCAGACCAGGTACATCTTTGAAGCGCGCCCCTTGAGGCCGTTCTCGCAATTGTCGAGGCCGCGGACGACCACATAAAGTCCCCCGAGTAAGGCAATGACGTCGATCCAGTGGTCTGGTGGGGCCGGGGTTGCAGGCTCTGGCGTGAAAATCTTGTTGAGCGCGAACCAGACAGTGAGAGCACCGACAACCGTTTCGATAAAACCGTATTTGCCCCTCTGCGTGCACCGGAGCCGATGGATCAGCACGCCGACGCCGAGCACGGTCAAAAATACTCTACCGGTGTCTGGGTGTACTCGGCGATGATTTTGGCGATCCAGACGGGCTGCCCGATCAAGTTGAAAAACTGTCGGAGACTTCGTTATACCCCCGAGGTCACCATCATCAAGATACCAAACATGAACTCGCCTCCAACCTCGGCAATTTCCTGCGCACGCTGGCGACGCCGGAGCGGATCAAGGATTGGTCTTTGACGAGCCTCCGGGAGAAGTTGATCAAGATCGCCGCCAAGGTCGTGAGCCACGGTCGCTACATCGCCTTCCAAATGGGGCCTTCCGGTCGGTTCAGAAAACGGCTACCATTGACGTCGGTTCAAGGTTCATCCGGGGAACACCGGCATAAATCCGTGGGTCGGGATGAAACTCGCTAGGTGGTGGCTGATATGAAACTCGCTACATGGCTTATCGGCATTTCTTGTGCCGTCGGTATCGTTTCGGCCGACTCCAAGGTCTTCTCCCAACCCGCGAACCAGGTCGCGCAGCATCCCGAATCGCAGTGGTCCACCATTCAGACCTACTGCTTCGGTTGCCACAACGAGTACGTTCGCGCCGGCAACCTCTTTTTGGACGAGCTTAGCGCCGAGTCCGTGCCCGAACACCCCGAGATCTTCGAGAAAGCTGTGCGCAAATTGCGCGGGCGCCAGATGCCGCCGCCCGGCGATCTCCAGCCCTCGCAGCAGGAAATCGACGCGCTGGTTGGCTGGCTCGAGAGCACGCTCGACGAGAGCAGCAAGGCGCACCTTGCGGGCCACGTTCCGGTCCAGCGCTTGAACCGTACCGAGTATGCCAATGCCGTGCAGGACCTTCTGGCTGTGGAGATCGATCCCAAGCAGTACCTGCCGGCCGAGATCGAGGTCGAAGGCTTCAGCAACATCGCTGCGGCGTTGACCGTCTCACCCGCGTTCCTGGAGCAATACGTCAATGTCGCGCGGGCAGTCTCGCGCATGGCAGTAGGCAAGCCGGTGCCAGAGGTCGTCAAAGCCTCTTTCCCTCCCCCCGCTACCGGCGACCAGGATGGCTATGTGGACGGCATGCCGCTCGGTACGCGGGGCGGCACGAGGTTCGAGTACACGTTCCCGGCGGACGGGGAGTACCGCGTCACTGTCACTGATCTCGATTTCGGGCTCTACCCACGCGGGGTCGAGAACGAGACAACCGTGGTCGTGCTGATCGATCGTAAGGAAGTCTTCCGGGAAAAGATCGGCGGGGACGCGGATCGCGAGTTCGTGGATCGTGGCGGCGGTGCTCCGGCTGGAGCGAAGCTCATGCAGCGGTTCGCCAATATCCCCGTGCAGGTGACGGCCGGTGTGCACGAAGTCGTCGTGACGTTCATCGAGCGCTCCCGTGTGGCGACCGACGACCTGATTGCGGGCGGCACCCAGTATTCCGGGTTTGCTTTCAAGGGGTATCTGCGTCTGCCGCGCGTGGTTGGGTCCATACAGGTCGTGGGGCCGCACGCGGCCACGGGCCCGACGCGCACACCCAGCCGGGAGAAGTTATTCATCTGCAAGCCCGAAGTCCCCGAGCAAGAACGCGCCTGCGCCGAGCGCATCACTCGAGATCTCGCCGGGCGTGCCTTCCGCCGCCCCGTCACCAAGGATGATATAGACGGGCTGATGGCCTTCTACGACGCCGGCCATGAAGGATCTGGCGGATTCAACGCCGGGATCGAACAGATGGTAACTGCGGTTCTGGTGAGCCCGGATTTTCTCTATCGCGGAATCGCCCGGCCGCAGGATAAGAAAGACGCGAAATTCTATGCGCTGAGCGATCTGGAACTGGCCTCGCGTTTGTCTTTCTTTTTGTGGAAGCGTGCCCCCGACGATGAGCTGCTCAAGCTTGCGAACAAGGGCGAACTGCGACGTCCGGGCGTGCTGGTCGCCCAGGTGCGGCGTATGCTGGCCGCTCCGCAGGCTGAGATGCTGGTGACGGATTTCGCGCTCCGCTGGCTCGACCTCCTTGAGGTCGACAAATTCGATTGGGATCGGCAAATCTTCCCCGAATTCAGCGCCGAACTGCGCCAGGATGTCTCGACCGAAATCGACCTCTTCCTGCGGAGTATCCTGCTCGAAGACAAGAACGTGGAGGAGCTGTTAACGGCTGACTATACTTTCCTCAATGAAAGGCTGGCGCGACACTACGGCATCACAACGGTGCACGGCGCGCAGTTCCGCCGCGTCCATCTTGAGGACGAGAATCGCTATGGCCTTCTCGGCAAGGGCGCCGTGCTGTTGCATACGTCCTATGGCAACAGGACTTCGCCGGTGGTGCGTGGCGCCTGGGTTCTCGACAAACTCCGCGGCACGCCGCCGGCGCCGCCGCCACCGAATGTGGTGACGGATCTGAGCACGCCGCCGGGCGCGCAGCCGAAGACCATGCGCGCGATGCTCGAGCAACATCGCGCCAATCCGACCTGCAACATGTGCCATGGTGTGATCGAACCGCATGGACTGCCGCTGGAGCACTTCACCGTCACCGGGCGGTGGCGCGATGTCGATTGGCAGGCTAATGCGCCCATCGATTCGAAGGTGACAATGCCGGACGGCAAGGAAATCGAAGGTCCGGCGGACCTACGCCGCGCCCTGTTGAGCCGCCCCGGCCAGTTCGTCCAGGCGCTGACAGTGAAGCTCATGATGTACGGACTGGGCAGGGAGGTCGCGCCCTATGACATGCCGCAGGTCCGGGCGATTGTGCGCGATGCGGCCAAGAATGATTACAGGTTCTCGTCGCTCGTGGCGGGGATTGTATCGAGTGATGCATTCCGCATGCAGGCGCTGGAGGAGTGAAGACCATGTATCTGACCAGAAAGCATCTTTCTCGCAGGACGTTGCTCAGGGGCATGGGCGGCGTCTCCATCGGACTGCCGTTGCTCGATGCGATGATCCCGGCCGCCACCGCGCTCGCCAAGACCGACGCCGCACCGAAACTGCGGGTGGGCTTCTTCTATATTCCCCACGGCGCGGTCATGTCGAACACGAAGCATGGGAAGGCCATGGACCGCTGGACCCCGAGCGGCGCTGGCGCGGATTTCAAACTCAGCCATATTCTCGAGCCGCTCGAGAAGCACAAGCACGCCGTGACTTCGTTCTCCAATCTCGAGAACAAGGCCAGCGTCGCCTCCGTGCACAAATACAACCCGGCGACATGGCTCAGCGGTGTCAAGCCCGATCTCAAAGCGCCCGGTCCCAGCATGTCTGCGACGATCGACCAAATCATTGCCGGGCGCATCGGTCAGGAGACAGCGCTGCCGTCGATGGAGGTCTGCTCGGAGGGTGAAACCCAGGCGGTCGCGTGCGAGGCTGGATTCGGCTGCCTCTACAGCTCCACGTTGTCGTACCGAAATGCAAACTCGCCTTTGCCGATGGAGTCCAGTCCGCGCAAAGTTTTCGCACAGTTATTCGGTGAAGGCGCTACCGCGGAACAGCGCGTGGCCATAGTCAGGCAGAAACGAAGCATCCTCGATTTTATCACCGAGCGCACCCGAGCGCTGCAACTGGAACTGGGCCCGGGCGATAAAGTGCTCCTCGACGGCTACCTCGACACGGTGCGAGAGATCGAACGGCGCGTTCAGCTTGCGCAGAACCGCGATCTCTCGGGCGTGGAGGCGCCCGAGATACCTGTGGCCGAGCAGGATATGGCGATCGATAAGGAGGTGCGGTTGTTGTTCGATCTGATCGCGGTCGCCTATCAGGCCGATCTCACGCGCGTAGCCTCCTACATCATGATCGGCGAAGGCACAAACCGGACCTATAACCACATCGGCGTGCCGAACTCCTTCCATCCGCTGTCGCATCATGCCGATTATCTCGATCGGCTTGAAAAGCTGGTCAAGATTCAGCGCTATCACCTGGAGCGGTTCGCGGAGTTTGTCGCGAAACTGGCCGCCACACCCGACGGCGAAGGCACGCTGCTGGATAACTCCATGTTGCTCTACGGCTCCAACATGTCCAACAGCAACCTGCACAGCAATTATCCGTTGCCGAACATCCTGGTCGGCGGCGGCGCCGGCGCGCTCAAGGGGGGACGGCAAGTCGAACTGCCCGAACGCACGACGATTTCCAATCTGCACCTCACGCTGCTGAACAAGGCGGGCCTCGAGACGAAGAGCTTCGGGGACAGCACCGGCGAGATCGCCGATGTCTGAGCGCTCGGGACACCCGGCCATAAATCGCAGGGCAATCATAAATCGCAGGGCAATCGTGAAAGGTGCTTTAGGCGGCGTCCTGGGTCTGACCCTACCGCCCTTTGCGCGCTCCGCTTTCTCCCAAGAAAGCCCCGCTGTCGTCCCGGTGAGCGAGGGTTTCGTGATGCTCACCGGCGCCGGGGGTAATGTCCTGGTGCGGACGGCAAGCACCGGTCAGGTGCTGGTGGACAGTGGCGCCGCCGAGTTCACCGATGCGATCGTTAAGCGCCTGGGCAAGCTGCCGGGCGCAGGCCGTGTGACAACGGTATTCAACACGCACTGGCACCGGGAGCAGGTGGGCGGGAACCTGGCCTTCGGTCGGTCGGAGGCGAAGATCATCGCTCACGAAAAGACCCGGGCGCATCTGGCGACGGATTATTACGTGCAGGAC
>CAVVGO010000002.1:0-18352 GCA_963747835.1 uncultured Alphaproteobacteria bacterium | reverse complement strand
TGTCGATCCTGACGCGGGGGATGCGCTTCTTCCTGATCGCGTTCCTGCTCAACCGCTATGGGCCGATAGCGCGCGAGATGATCGAAAAGCGGCTCGGCTTCTGGCTGATGGTGAGCGCCGCCATCATCCTGATCGGCATTGTTGCGGTCGTGTATCTTTTCTGATTCACAAACGCCGCCTTGGCGCGTTATAATCTCTGTTGTTAGATCGGCGTCGGAAGCGGCGCCAGGGTGGGCGATGACACGAATGGCGCAACCGGACACCATGATGCACCGGCGGCAAGCGCGTTCCGGCGTGATTGCGGCTGGGGCCGCCGCTTGCCTGCTGGCGTTCCAAGCCGGCATCGTGGCGGCACAGACGCCGGCGCAACCCGTCCAGCCACCCCCGCCCGCCGAAAGTCCGGCGCCGGTCGAGCGGCCGGGCTTCATGGGTGCAGTCGGAACCTGGTGGCAGCAGGGCGTCTCCAATATGGGGGCGGGCTTCGATGCAATGGTCGGCACCATCAGCGGTCGCGCCAACCAGGCCGCGAAGGGCACGTCCGACGCGACCTCGAGCATGACCAAAGGCGCGAGCGACGCCACCGCGACGATCGCCAGGGGCGCGACCGACGCGACCGTGACCATTGCCAAGGGCGCCGCCGATGTCGCCCGCGACACCGCCGCGACCGTCGCCAAGCTGCCAAGCTCCGGATTCGCCGCCGGCCGCGAACGCTGCATCCTGGCCCCCAACGGCGCGCCGGACTGTCGCGTCGCCGCCGAGGCCATGTGCCGCGCCAAGGGTTATGGCAGCGGCACGATCGTGGATTTCGAAACCTCCGAGAACTGCCCGCCGTCCTATCGGGTATCGAGCCGCATCAGGCCTGAAGGCGCTTGCCCGATGGAGCATTTCGTTACCCGAGCGCTCTGCCAGTAGGGCCGGTCATGTTCGCGGGTGCCTCCGCGGGCGCGCGCTTGACCTCGACATCATAGACGGAACCCGCAGCGCCGGGCCGGCGCGACACGATGATTTCATCGCGCGGCTCCACCCGCCCGAGATCGACGTCGCGATCCGGCAGCAGTGCGATCATACGGGCGCCGATGCGCACGAACACGAACTGCCCGCGGCTCGCGCCCTCGGCCACCCATTGCCTGATCTGCGCCTGGTACGGTGGCCGCGTCCACGCATTGGGAAAACTTGGGTCGACCCCGACCTGGAGATTGACGCCGTTATGTTGCAGGTAGACCACGAACTTCGCTTTTTCGGGCTTCCACTCCGGGCCGAACCGCGCGTCCTGCATCCACAGGCAATAGAACGCCCGGCACGACCCCGGCCGGTCGGCGTAGATAGTGCAGCCCTTGCCGCTCGCCGCGTGCTTGCACCACACGCCGGGGGGCTTGGCGAACTCCTCGATCGCCGGCACCTTGCAGCACATCATGCAGGTGCCGCAGGCGCGGCCCGGTACGAGGTGCGGCAGGGTTTCCGGTAGAGGTTCCATATTTGCGGCTTCGTATCCCGGTTGAACGCAGGCGGCTCTACTGCCGCGGTGACGTCGTGCCGCGCAGGGATTGACGATCAAACGGCCCGATCCGCCGAGCGGCAAGTGTAGTATAATGTCGCGCGGGCGGTTGATCCGGAATTCGAGGCTTCGGTCATGCAAAAACACTTCTCTATGGCGGTCGTCGCGGCGGCGCTGATGGGTCTCGCAGCGTCGGGGCCGGCGCCGGCCCAGCCCAATGGCGAAGTCCTGGAGGGTAAAGCCGCGTTCACGGACTGGCATGCCGACCGGCCCGGCCTGCGCCGCCACATCAGGCCGGTGGACCTGCCGCCCGCCAACCTCGCGGGGTCGTCTTCGAATGGCGTGCGGACCGCGCGGCGCGGCAACGAAAAGCCGGTGGTGCCGCCGGGCTTCGAAATCAGCCTGTTCGCCGAAGGCCTCGAACAGCCGCGGATCATCCGCGCCGCTCCCAATGGCGACATCTTCGTAGCCGAAAGCGCGGGCGGCCGCGTGCGCGTGCTGCGGCCGCAAGACGGCGGCAAGCCCCGCGTCGAAACCTTCGCGAGCGGCCTTACGGCTCCGTTCGGCATCTCGTTCTATCCCGCCGGCACGAACCCCGAATGGGTTTACGTGGCGAACACCAATTCGGTGGTCCGGTTCCCGTATCGCACCGGCGACCTCGACGCGCGCGGCAAACCGGAGATCGTGGTGCCGCGGCTGCCGACCGGCGGCCACTATACCCGGGACGTCGTGTTCTCGCCCGACGGATCGAGGATGTACGTCTCGGTCGGCTCGGGTTCGAACGTAGCCGACGGGCTCGGCAAGCTCGATCCTGCGGCGCTTTCGGCGTGGAACGCGCAACATCCGCCCGGCGCCGCCTGGGGCTTCGAGACCGAGCGCGCCGACGTGCTGGTGTTCGACCCGGACGGCAAGAACGGCCGCATCTTCGCGACCGGCATCCGCAATTGCGTCGGCCTCGCGGTCACGCCGAACGGCGATGTGTGGTGCTCGACCAACGAGCGCGACGCGATCGGCGACGACGTGCCGTCCGACTACATCACCCGCGTGAAGGACGGCGCGTTCTATGGCTGGCCGTGGTATTACATCGGCGCCAACGAAGACCCGCGCCACAAGGGCGCGCGGCCCGATCTCAAGGACAAAATCACCATTCCGGACGTGCTGCTCGAAGCCCATTCGGCCTCGCTCGGCCTCACCGTCTACAATGGGCAGCAATTCCCCGCGGAGTATCGCGGCAGCCTGTTTGCCGCCGAGCACGGCTCGTGGAACCGCAGCAAGCGAACCGGCTCCAAGGTAATCCGGGTGATCGTCAAGGACGGCGTGCCGACCGGCGAATATGAAGACTTCGCGACCGGCTTCGTGGTCAATGACAGCTCCGCCTGGGGCCGCCCGGTCGGCGTTACGGTGGCACCCGACGGCGCGCTGCTGGTCTCGGAAGACGTGAGCGGAACCATCTGGCGGATCACCAGCGTGGCGGCGCCGAAATAGAGGTAGCGACGGTCAGCCGTGCCAGGGCGGCGCTTCATGCACCACCCGGCCGCCCACCATGGTCATCGATGCCGTGATGTCCGCAAGCCGGGATTCCGCGACGGTGAGCGGATCGTCTCTGAGCACCGCGAGGTCGGCCAATTTGCCGGCTTCGAGCGAGCCCTTTCGGGTCTCGTCGAACGTCAGATAGGCGGCGTTGATGGTGGCGCATCGCAGTGCATCGGCACGGCTCACCGCCTGCTCCGGCGCGATGCGCTCGTTGGTGAAACGATTGATACGCGCGACCGACTCCCAGATCGGCCAGAACAGCGACACCGGGACATTGTCGGTCGCGAGCCCGACATTGACGCCGGCAGCGAGGAGATCGCGCAACGGCGAAATCTCACGGTGCCGCTCGGGCGGCAGCCGGCGCTGATGCAAATGGCCGTCCTTGTAGATGTTGCGGTTGGTGTGAGTGGTCAGCACGAGGCCCATGCGGGCCATGCGTTCGATATCGTGCGGCGTCACGACGCCGATATGACCGAGCACCCAGCGCCGTCCGCGCAACGGGATCTCGCGGTCCACCTCCTCGTAGAGGTCGAGCATGCCGGGCGATGTGCCGGCAAGGGCAACGGGACGAATTTCGTTCGCCGCGCAGGCGACCAAAAGTTCTTTGCACTTCTCGCGCGGCAAGGCGATGTCGTAATTGAAGCCCGCCCAACCGGTATAGGGCGCCGCGGTCGCCCTCACCTCATCGGCGGCGTCGCCTCCGATGCCGACGGCAAGACCCGCGAGCTTGAGCCGGTCATCGCCGAGTGCGGGCTCGCCGAGCCACCCGGCCCAGGCTTCGATCAACGGACCAAGTGGCGCGCCGCCGGCCGCCTTCCAGTTCGGGCTGAACACCAGGCTCGCCCGCATCACCAGCGTGCCGTCGCGGGCCGCGTCCTTATAGGTGCGCAGCAACTCATTGGCGACGCCGTGCTCTTCGAACACGCTGGTGGTGCCACAGGCCAGATAGGCGGCTTGCGAGAGCGGCATCGCGTGGGCGCGATCGGCGCGGGTGAAGCCGGCGGCGCGCCGGAACCAGATCAGCTCGGCGACCGGCTGCATATCCTGTTCGATGAACACACCGGTCGGGTCGCCGTTACCATCCTTCACGATGCTGAGCACTTCAACCGGCGAAACGGTGTCGCGGGTGATGCCGGCCAACCGCAGCGCCTGCGAATTGGCGCACGAGACGAGCGGCGCCGTGTGCCGCCAGAAGCCCCAGATCGAACGGATGAACACTGGATTGTTCGGTGCCGCCGCATCAAGGTCCTGGCGTGTCGGCCAACGCTTCTCGGCCAGGATGTCCGGCACATCCCAGTAGTAGGGCGGATCGCCGATCGGCATGGTGACGATCCATTCGCCGGGCCGTTTGCCCCGTGCAAGCTCGGCGATACGATCCTGGATGTCAGCGATCGAGCGCACCGGTCCGAGCGCCGGATAGACGCCCTTGAGTTCCCTCCCGGTCCATATGGGCGTGGCCGTCGATCAGCCCCGGAATGACGGTGCGGCCGGCGAGATCGAATACGCGCGTACCCGGCACGATGTGAGGTGCCATCGCGGCATCGGGGCCGACCGCCAAGATGCGGTCGCCGGAGATAGCGATCGCCTCCACAATGGCGAATTGCGCATCGACCGTGATGACCTTGCCGTTGCGCAGCACCAGGTCGGCGGGCCGCCCCCCGGGCGCCGACTGCGCGCGCGCCGGGGCAGCGGACGCAATCCCGGCCGCCGCAGCGGTTCCGGCGCCGAGCAGAAATTCGCGTCGCGCAATCACATCATCCGCCATGCCGGCACTCCCCGCCGCCGCTGTGAAACCAAATGCGATGCCGTGCGCCAGATTGCGCGAATTTGCGCGCGGCGGCAAGAAAGCGAAGAACTCGAAGCGAAGAGCTTGGCAGGCCGTCCTTCGCTCCGAAAAGTCACGGCGACGTCAAGACGTCTGTTTATAAGGTGCCAGCCGACTGGTAACATAGTCGCCCGGAGAACGCGGGCCGTCTTGCTCACGGGTTTGCTGCACGACGACAAGTCGATCCCGCGTCACCGCAACGAAACCGAAACGAACCTGGAGGGAGAAATGGCGGAGGAGCTCAATATCCGCGTGAACGACCGGTTGTCGCCCGTCGCGGCGAGCCGGGACACGCCGCTGCTTTACGTGCTGTCGAACGAGCTTGGCCTCAAAGGCCCGCGGTTCGGCTGCGGACTTGCCCAGTGCGGCTCGTGCTCGGTGCTGGTCGACGGCGTCGAGACCCGCTCCTGCGTCACACCGGTTGGCGCTGTCGAGGGCAAGGCGATCACCACGCTCGAAGGGTTGCCGGCACTCTATGCCAAGCAGCGCGGTCTTGCGGCGGCGCCCGAGCTTCATCCGCTCCAGCGCGCCATGATCGACGAGCAGGCCCCGCACTGCGGCTACTGCTACAACGGCATGATCATCAAGGGCTCCGAACTGCTGTCCGCGAAGCCGCAGCCGAGTGAAGCCGAAATTCGCCAGGCGATGAACGGCCATCTGTGCCGCTGCGGAACCTATCCGCGGGTCATGAAGGCGATCCAGGTCGCTTCGCGCATGATGGCGGAGGAACGCAAATGACCAACGTCATCGACGCGCCTCTGTCGCGCCGCGGCCTCCTCAAGGGCGGCGCCCTCATGGTTGGTTTCAACATCGCGGCTCCGCTGGCCGGGCCATTGGCCGGCGCGCTGGTCGGCGACGGCACCGGCGGCGGCCGCCACCCCGGACCCCGCTATGCTGGACTCCTGGATCGCGGTCCACGCCGACAACACCGCGACCATCTTCATCGGCAAGGTCGAGTTCGGTCAGGGCACCACCACCGGCATGCTGCAGATTGCCGGCGAGGAACTCGACCTCGACATGAGCCAGCTTTCGACCACCCGGGTCGATACCGACGTGACGCCGAACCAGGGTCCGGGGGTCGCAAGCCTTTCCATCATGGACAACGGCCCGCAGGTCCGCGTCGCGGCCGCGCAGGCGCGTCAGGCGCTGCTGCAACTCGCCGCCGCCAAGTTCGGCGTGCCGGTCGAGCGGCTCAGGGTCGCCAAGGGCGTCGTGACGGTCGACGGCGAGCCCGCGCGCAGGGTGACCTACGGCGACCTCATCGGCGACCGCCAGTTCAACGTGAAGATGACCGGCACGGCGCCGCAAAAGCCGATCGGAGTCTACAAGCTCGTCGGCACGCGGGTGCCGCGCGTAGACGTTCCCGACAAGGTCAGCGGCAAATACGTCTATATGCAGCACGTGCGTGTCGCCAACATGCTGCACGGTCGCGTGGTGCGTCCGCGCGGGCAGGGTGCCTACGGGGCCGGCGCCAAGATCGTCAGTATCGACGAGGGTTCGATCGCCGGGATTCCGGGTGCCCGCGTGGTGCGCAAGGGCGACTTCGTCGGCGTCGTCGCCGAGCACGAATGGGATGCGGTGCAGGCGGCCGACCGGCTCAAGGTCGTGTGGGACGTGCCGCCGCGCCTGCCGGCCGACGGCAAGCTGTTCGACGCGATGCGGGCGTCGAAAACGACCGACAGCGTCATCGTCGAGACCGGCGATGTTCCGGCCGGGCTCGCCAAGGCGGCGCATGTGTCGTCCGCGACTTTCTACGGTCCGTACCAGTCTCACGCGCCGTTCGCGCCAAGCTGCGCGCTCGCTGACGTGGGTGCCGAGCACGCGCTCGTGATGTGCTCGACCCAGTTCCCCCATGGGGTGCGGGCGATGCTGGCCCAGACGCTGGGGCTGCCGCAGGATCGCATCCGGGTCCAATACTACGAAGGCGCCGGCGTGTTTGGGCGCGCCTGCCAGGACGACGCGACGATCGCCGCCGCCGTCATGTCGCAGGTGGTGGGCCGGCCGGTGCGCCTCCAGTTCATGCGTTGGGACGAATTGGGCTGGGATAATTACGGCCCCGCGCATCTCGCCGACGTGCGCGCCGGCGTCGATGCGGACGGCAACATCGTGGCTTATGAGTACCATGGTTGGCACCATGGCTGGATCGGGGTCGAGACGTCCCAGGAACTCGCGCTCGGGGCGCCGTTGACGCCGCCGGTGAGCGGACGCGCGCGGCTCGTCAACAAGGTGACGACGAGCGACGTCTATGTGATGCCGAACGTGCGGCTGATCAACCATCACGTGCCGGGCCTCGACGGCTATCTCAAGGGCGGCAACCTGCGCTCGCCGCTCGACCTCTCGATCGCGTTTGCGTCGGAGCAGACGATCGACGACCTCGCTCACGCGGTCCGGATGGATCCGGTCGCGTTCCGCCACCGCAACATGACCGACCCGCGCTGGATCGGCGTGATGGACGCGGTGACGCAGGCTGCGAGTTGGGCCCCGCGGGTTTCCCATGGAGCCGCTCCGGGCGGGCGTGTCGTGACCGGCCGCGGCATCGCTCTCGGCACCCACATCGTGTCCTATGGCGCCGCCGTCGCCGACATCGAGGTCGACCGCGACACCGGCGAGATCAAGGTGAAGCATCTTTATGGCGCCATGGACGCAGGGCTCGTCGTCAATCCGGCGCTGGTCGAGAACCAGATTGTCGGTATGATGACCCAGGCGGCGAGCCGGGCGTTGATCGAAGAGGTGAAGTTCACCGCGACCAATGTCACCACCCTCGACTGGAGGAGCTATCCGGTGTTGCGCTTTGCCGACCACCCCAATGTCACGCCGATCGTGGTCCAGCGCCTCGACGAGCGCTCGACCGGCGCCGGCGAGGAGGTCATGGGCGCGGCCGTCGGGGCGATCGCGAATGCGTTCTTCGATGCGACCGGCGTGCGCATGCGTGAGTATCCGATGACGCCGGATCGCGTCCGCGCCGCGTTGAAGGCGTAACGTATTGGACGCGCCCGGTCCCGAAGCGAGCGGGCGCGTCCACCAGGGTAGCCTCGCCGCCCTGGCACTCGGCGCGCTTGGTGTCGTCTACGGCGACATCGGCACCAGCCCGCTCTACACCTTCAAGACGGCACTCGACTGGGCCGGCGGCGGCGCGACCCCGGAGGTCGCACTCGGCATGCTGTCGCTCATCGTGTGGACGCTCATCATCACCACGTCGGTGAAATACGTCGCTGTCGTCATGCGCGCCGACAATGACGGCGAGGGCGGCATTCTCGCCCTGATGTCGCTCCTCGGCATCAAGCATGGCGAGCGCAACGGGGTGATCGCGATCGGCATATTGGGGGCGGCACTGCTTTACGGCGACGGCGCCATTACGCCGGCCATCTCGGTGCTGAGTGCGCTTGAGGGCATCAAAGGCCCGGCGCCGGAATTCGCCCCCTACGTCGTGCCGCTGTCGGTCGTGGTGCTGCTCGGCGTGTTCGCGATCCAGCCGCAAGGCAGCGCGCGCATCGGCAAGCTGTTCGGTCCCATCATGACCGTGTGGTTCGCGACCATCGGGGTGCTGGGTCTGGTGGGCATCCTGCAGCACCCGGGCGTGCTGGTCGCGCTCGATCCGCGCTACGGGCTCGGCTATCTGTTCACCCATGGCTTCACCGGCTACCTGGTGCTGGGCGGCGTCTTCCTGTGCGCGACCGGCGCCGAGGCGCTCTACGCCGACATGGGCCATTTCGGGCCGCAACCAATTCGGCTTGCCTGGTACGGGCTTGTGCTCCCGACGCTGCTTCTGAACTACGCCGGGCAGACCGCCGTGGTGGTCGACGGCGCGGTCGCGGCGGATGCCAATCCGTTCTACGTGCTGTGCCCCGCCGCCCTGCAGGTGCCGCTGATCGCGCTCGCTACGGTGGCGACCATCATCGCGAGCCAGGCCATCATCAGCGGCACCTTCTCGATGACGCGCCAGGCGATCCAGCTCGGCCTGTGTCCGCGCCTCCACATCACCCAGACTTCGTCGGAGGGGTACGGCCAGATCTATGTGGGCTTCGTCAACTGGACCCTGATGGTGCTCACCCTCGGCCTCACGCTCGCGTTCCGCTCGTCCGACAACCTCGCCGCGGCCTTCGGTATCGCGGTGTCGCTCACCATGTTCCTGACCTCGGTGCTGTTGTTCATCGCGATGCGGGAGGTATGGGGCTGGAGCCTCGCGCTCGCCGGCTCGGTTGCCGGCCTGTTCATGATCGTCGATCTCGCCTTCGTCGGCGCCAACCTGATGAAGGTGATCGAAGGCGGCTGGGTGCCGCTCGTGGTGGCGGCGCTGGTATTCACCGCGATGCATACGTGGCGGCTCGGCCGCGCCGCGCTGCAACTCAGGCTCGAGCGCGACACGCTGCCGCTCGATACTTTCATCGCCCAGGTCCACACCAAGGCGCGCGTGCCCGGCACCGCCGTTTACGTCACGAGCCGGGTCGACGTCGTGCCGGTGCCGTTGCTGCACAATCTCAAGCACAACAAGGTGCTGCACCGGCGTATCGTGCTGCTGCACGTGGTCACCGAGAACATTCCGCGCGTCGAATATAACAAGCGCCTGGAGGTCGCCCATCTGGGCGACGATTTCCACTCCGTTATCGTGCATTACGGATTCATGGAACGTCCGAATGTCCCGCGGGCGCTGGAAATGTGCGCGGCGCACGAACTCCACCTCGAAATGATGGACACGTCCTTCGTTGTCGGGCGGGTCACCATCGTGCCGGCCAAGCATTCGCAGCTTGGACGCATTCGCTGCGCGCTGTTCGACTTCATGCACCGCAACGCGATGCCGGCGACCGAGTTCTTCCGCATCCCGCCGAACCGCGTCATTGAACTCGGCGGACAAGTGGAGCTTTAGGCGAGGGGTGGTGTCCGACGGGTGGCGCATCCGCGACGCGGCCGCGCGGCTTGTTACGAAGAACATCTCGCGAGGTCATGCGATCTGCCCCCGCGTCGGTTGACCGGGACGGCAGAGCGCACAATCCATCGCGGAACCGGCCGCTGCCGGCCGGCGTGACGGTCCCGGATCAGCCCCGTGTGACGATCGGACCCTTACCGATCGGCGCCTTGCCGACAGGGTATTTGCCGACAGGGTATTTACCGACGGGATATTTGCCGATCGGGGCCTTGCCCAGCACCGGTTGCGGAGGCGGAGGCTGACGGGTCGGCATGTCGGCTGCGAACGAAGCACTCGCGAAGGCCAGTAACGAAGCGGTTACGAGGAAGACATGTTTCATGAGAGAAGCCCCAAAACGCTGCACAGCCGTCACTATTGATCAATCCGGTTACGCAACCATTAACCAAGGGAGCCGTAGCGCGGAGCCGCCGTGCAAACCGGCGCCGGGATCGCGGCATGAGCGCCGTCCTGGGCGGCCAGACGAAATTGCTCAAAGCTTGACGCTGCGAGGCAGGCGCTGGATTAGCCGGAGCGCAATAGACCGGCGGAATTTCTCCGGTGGAATTCGCTGCGATCAGCGAAAATAACAGCGAATTTTCGAGTTTCGAGGTGTTTTTGGCCCTTTTGGCGGTTCCCGGCGCTGATTTCGATAGTGATATCATGGCGTTGTGCGCGATTCGCTGTTGAGGTGCGCAACAGCGAATTGCAAACGCGAAAACAGCGAAAGTGTTTGCCGGAGCAGGGAAATACACCGAATTGCGTTCAAGTCTGCCGTTACGGCAAGTTACTGTCATAAGTAAAAGCCTATCATAATAGGCCTATATTGTCAAAGGCCCTGCGGCACACGACAAACGTCATCCGCCCAGCGCCGACACGTGGTTCAGGTCCTGCCGGCGCTGCTTTGCGCACCGCTCATAGCTGGCCTGATTCTTGATGGCGACCAGCGCGTGGGGACTACCGCGCTTTTCGGTTGTGAGGTCAAGGTCGCACGCGGCGCTCCGGACGCTCTGCTCGACATGGGTCCGCCGGTCCTGGATGGCTTTCAGGCGCCACTCCTGTTGATGGGGGGCAACCAGGAAAGCGCCCAGTTCGCGGCAGTCGGCGCATGTGCATTTGAGCGGGTTGGTCCGGCCCCAATCTCGTGGGGCCTCCAGCGGCAGGGCGACACGCCTTCGCAAGTGGTCGAGAGACGCCTCGCGAAGCCGCTCGACCGCCGGCCAAGCCTTGCTCTCCGCCTGCTTGGCGAAGGCCAGAGCGGCGGGGACCAGGAGTTCGTCCGGCTTGTATGTCTTGGGCCAAGCCAGCAGATGCTCAATCGCACGTGCCGCGAGTCCGGCATCGATCTGGCTCGACGCGGTCAGGAGGTCGACAACGAAATCCGGCTTCGCGAGAGCAGGGCGTCGCCAAGTGTCAGGCTCCGTGGGCTTTGCAGGGTCGCCGGGCAGGACGTCGAGCAGCGCCGCGCCGATGCTCGCCGCCCCGCCAACGGGACCAGCCGTCACGCAACGCCGGAGGAGATCGGCGCAAGCGTTGAGATGAGCCGGCGCGTTGCGTCTGACGACGCGAACCAGCAACTCCGTGGCGCGCGCTTGCGGAAGAAGGGCAGCAGCATGCACGATCGCCTCGTTGTCGGATGCCGCGTAGTGGCCTTCCGCCGACAGCCCGGCGAGAAACGCATCGATGTGTGCCGCATTCCCGAGCCTGACCTGCAAGTTGAGCAGCCGGCTGGCGTCGGTATCACCGTCCGCCCGCCATGACGGGTGGGGCCACGAGTGCAGCATGTATCCTGTAAGCTGGTCGGCCTCGCGCCATAGCGGAGATTCGATTCCCGCGCCGCTCGCTTCCCAGCAAGTCGTCAGGTCCTCAAGATGCGGCAGTGTTGCCGCGAGCCCAGCCTGGTTCAGCACCGCGAGCCGCCGGACACGCGGCCACAGCACCAGACCGGCGCGGCGGTAGGCGCGCTCAAAGGAGGCGCCCTCATTACCGGTCGCCTCGTGGAAATGCTGTTCGTCCGGCGTCAGGTCCTCGAAGGCGTCGGGCGGGCAGAGTTCATCCTCGGTGAAGGGAAAATTGCCGAACCCGGCCTCGCCGCCGTCCGAGCGCCGCCATTGGGATAAGATCAAGGTACGATCGATGACCTCGCCGACTTCAAACCCGTCCTCATCCTCTTCGTCCCAGCGCCGCCGACGACCGTAGTGGCCGCTATGTTCGGCACTGCCACTTTCCTCGATTGAAACAAGCGCCAGATGGAGGTCGCAGCTCGCTTCGGCGGCCGCGGCTGCAAGCACGGTGGCCACGGCGGCATCGCGTCCCTTGAGCGTCTCGAATGACAGTTCCGCCGGCGTATAGGCGTGTTCCAAGGGGAGGATCAGCTTGTCGGGCTCGTCGATCGCCTCGGTCCAGAGCTGCAACTGTTCTTCGATTCGTCTCCGCTCCGCGCGATAATCGGGCGGTTCCGGCGGCTTCTTTTTGGCGAGGAAGCGCAAGTTATAGACCAGCGCCAGACGGCAGCCTGCGGTGATCGGGCGGACCTCGTGGACGCAGTCGGCATAGAAGGCCGCGAAACCGATTTCCGAGGGTTCCTCGGGACGCGGGTCGAGCACCATCTCCCGGCCGAGATGTTTTACGATCAGTTCGCCGCCGCTATGGGTCGAGGGCAGCACCAGCACCATCGTGGCGAACATGCCGGGGATCTTCTCGGTGTCCCGGTGGTCGACGAAGAAGCTGCCGGTATCGTAGACGAGAAGTTTATAGAAGTCGGCCGCGACCGGCTCGCTCACGCCGAGGCCGAGGGCCGCGTCAGCGACGAGTTCGGCCAGAGTCTCCCCCCAATGACGCCCGCCAATCCTGACCTTGCCGGACTCGATCTGCCAGGTTCTCCGGACATCGCGATCGACCACCGTCTCCTCGCCCCGTCCATAGGGCGCCGCCGCGGCGGTTGCAACGAGCCGCTCTGCCTGATCCGACAGAAGCGGCAAAGCGATCCTGCCGACGCCGTCGACGTCGACCGCCGGCATGAAGATTTCCCGAAGGCCGCCGACGCAGAAGTCGCCCGGCCGCTCGACGGAACGAAGGCAATCAAGCAGGGTGGCGCCGATCGACGACATGATAACTCCGGGCAAGCTGGATATCGGAACAAGGCTTCGCAGACGGTCTTCGATCCGGCGTGCTGCGGGTTCAAGAAATTATACGCAGCGAATGCACGCGTGAGAAATCGCGGTCATGCGTCACCAGGGCGGCGGCGTTGATCGCCAGAGCGCTCGCCGCTTGAACGGCATCTGCCAGCTTGAGGCGGAGTGAAGCCCGCAGTCTCGCAGCGCTCTCCGCAATGTCGACCCCCAGCGCGATCGGCTGCCACGATTCGAGGATAGCACGGTAGCGCCGGGCGAGCGCCTCATCGGCTGCCTGCAGGGGACCGGTCAGCACCTCGGCGATGGTGATGGTCGTTACCGCAAAGCGCAGCTTCCCGGCTGCATGGGCTTCGAAGAGCGGCCTGAAGCGCGGTCCGAATTTCGGGTGTCCGTCGAGGAACGTAGATGATTGGCGCCGAATCAACCAGCACCAGCGCGTCCTCCAACAGATCGTCGAATCTTAGCGGCTCCATTCGTCACGCAGCCTTCGCAGCGTCCGGGTACCAACCTTTCCCCATAGTCCGCGACCGGAACCGGCTACGGGCAGCAGCGGCTGCTGGCGAACGGCGGCGCCATATGTCTCGATGGGCACTAACGCCGCAACTGATCGGCCATGTCTGGTAATAATCGTTGATCGGCCTTTCTCGGCCGCATCAAGAAGGTCCGGTAGCTGATTGCGAGCTTCTTCCGCGCCTTTGCGTAGCATAACGCCGATCCTTGACCTGAGAGAACCGTACGGCACTGTACGGAATTTGTCAATCACGTCCGGCCCCATCGCAGGGCGACGTGGTCAGGTTAACGTGGATTTTGTCTTGACGTGGCGGGGGTGGCCTCTTCCGCCGGTTCGGCGGAACTGATTCCCTTGGGGCTTCCGATTCGGGAGGCGCCGATGGAAGCGTTGTCCGCCAAACCGCAATTGCGGCTGTTGCTCGATCACTTGGGGGCGATCCAGGATACGCGGCAATCGTGGAAGGTCGCGTATCCGCTACGCGAGGTGCTGTTTTTGGTGGTGTGTGGCACGATCGCGAGCGGCGACGACTATGACGACATCGTCGATTGGGGTGGAGCGCACCTGTCGTTGTTGCGGCCGTTCTCCGAGTTTCACTTCGGCATCCCATGCGCCGATTGGCTGCGGACGGTCATGAATCGGATCAATCCGGAGCTGTTTGCGGCCTGTTTTTCCTCATGGGTGGCCGAATGCTGGCCGGACAAGCCTGACCTGGTGGCGATCGACGGCAAGACCTCGCGGCGCAGCCACGACCGTAAGCGCGGGCACAAAGCCCTGCATCTGGTCTCCGCGTTCGCCACCACCCGCCGGCTGGTGCTGGGCCAGGAAGCGACCGACGAAAAATCCAACGAGATTACCGCCATTCCGGCGCTGGTGGAACGCCTCGACCTCGAAGGCGCCCTGGTCTCAATTGATGCCATGGGATGCAATCCGAACATCGCTCAGGGCATCCTCGATGCCAAAGCCGACTACCTTCTGGCCGTGAAGGACAATCAGCCGACGCTTCATGCCGAAATCAAAAGCTATTTCGATACCGTCCCGTCCAACCAGGTCGAGCGGTCGCAGGTCGTCGAGAAGGGCCATGGCAGGCTCGAAATCCGAACCCATACGGTATCCCACGAGGTCGACTGGATGACCCCAGAGCGTTCCTATCCGGGAGCATTCCGCTTCCCCAAGCTCACCACCATCGCGATAGTCGAAAGCCGGATCGAACGCGGCGACAAAATCGAGACCGAACGGCGCTCTTACATCTCGTCTCGCATTCTTGCCGCCGAGGCCTTCGCGGATGCCGTGCGCAGCCATTGGGCCATCGAGAACAACCTCCACTGGACGCTCGACATGACATTCAATGAAGACCAATCCCGCCTGCGGGTTGGTCATGGGGCCAAAAATATGGCCGTCGTCCGCCACTTCGCCCTCAACCTGATACGGCAAGCGAACGACAAGCTATCCATCAAACGACGGCGAAAACGTGCCTCATGGGATCCAGGCTACCTGCTCCAAATCCTCGGACTACTCCGATGTTAACCTCGACTCGTTGCCCTGGCCCCATCGCCTCTCGGATGAGGTCTGCGTAGGGGCAAGGAAATCCCGACGCGTAGCCGGAGCCCTCGGGCAGCGTGGATGGTTGCGCGAAACGGGTCGGCTTCGCTGTAGAGCATCGTAACGGGCGGCGTTGGGGAGCAATACGACCGCACGGTCAAGCGGCCGCACCGCACCTAAGAGCGCGAGCGCGCAACGCGCTTGGTCGGTTGGTCGTTGGTCAGCGACGCAACGTGTGTGCGCGCGTCCGATGTGCCGCCTGCTTGGCTCGGTTGCCGCAGACCGCCATGCTGCACCAGCGCCGCGCGTGGCCGCGCGTCCGATCGACGAAGAGCAAGGTGCAGGTAGGTCCCTCGCAAGCTTTCACTTGGGTGAAGTCGTGGTCGCATACCAATTCCGCCATCGCCCGCGCGATCGGCAACAAGAGCATGTCCGGCGAGCGCCACCGCCGCTGGATTTGCCACGCAAGGCCGAACGACGGCGTATCGTCAATACTCTCGCCGCGGGTACGTGTAACGATCTGTCCGAATTCCTCGTCCCGAGAGAGGAGCAGGTTGAGCGGCTCCAATTCCCGCAGGGCGGAACGCTTCAACGGTTTGCCCTTGTGCTTCCGCACGAAGCCGCGAAACCACTCCCGCAAAGCACGCGCCTGCGCGGCGACCGCATCGAGGTCACCGGGCACACCCGCGATCTGCGGCCCGCTCAAGATTTCCTTTGGCACAAGACCGGCTTGATCCAGCCAAGCCAAGAGGTCCTTGCCGTCGGCCAGCCATTCAACCGCTGCATCCACCGGGGTCGCGATCGAATTCAGGAAGTCCAGCCCGCGCGCATCGGCGAGAAACATAGGAGGGGGACGATTTGCCACGATCGGCAGGTTACCTGAATTGGCCGGTACCCTAAAACTGGAAACCGCCGCCCCATTGACAAAACCACCTCGAACCCCATTGCCAAGTCAGGCCGCGGAGCCCGCGACCGCCGCCGTCCGCACCGAAAGCCAGCGGATGCGTCCACGCTTCAAGCCAGCGGATATTTGGCTTAGGCAAACCAGGGGCGTTGGTGATTCTAGGCGACCGCAGCGGCAGCTTCCTCGATCAGCTTTATGACGCTGGCCGGCGACGTGATGAGTGGGGTGTGGTCCACGTCTTCCACCACCATTCTCGCGGCCATTCGCTCCGCCTCGAATTTCTGCGTCGCGGGATCGATCATGCGATCTTGGCTGGCGACGAGAAACCAGGACGGAGTCTTCTTCCATGCCGGCGCCCCCATCGGCTCCTGGATGCACGGCAGCGCGATCGGCCGTTGGGTCGCCTTCATGAGAACAAGCTGTCCCGGCGTGGCATTTTGCGCGAAGGCCTTCTCGAAACTCTCATCGGGCATCCAAATGAAATTTTCGGGATCCGGCGCCAGCTTCGGTCCCATCGGATGCGGGTCGGTACGGTAGAACATGGAAGCGACGGTCTCGCCTTCATCGGGCGTCAACGAGGCGATGAAGACGAGCGCCTTCAGTCTCTCGCTTTTGACACCCGAGATGACCGCCCCCGCATATGCGTGAGAGGCAAGGATGAAGGGGCCTTCGGTCCGATCGACAAGGCGCCCCACGGCCGCGATATCATCGGAAAGACCGGTCAATGGAATTTGCGCTGCGAGGACCACATAGCCCTTCGCCGCGCAAGCGGCCGTTACGGCGTTCCAACTCGAACCGTCGGCCCAGGCGCCATGGACAAGAATGATGGTTGGCTTCGATCCCGTTGACATTCAGCGACCCTCCGCGAAGACATTGAAACATCTGCAGACGGACCGGCGTGGAACCGGCGCCCCCCACGCCGGTGCCGCGAGCACCAATCTCACGTAATCCCCTTGGCAAAGCGCTCGATCAGCTTGTCTGCGACCTCGGCCAGATCCGAACCCACGATCTGCGGCTGCGGCCCAACCCCAAGCACGTCGTTGCCAGGTCGTTTGATAAGCGCCGCGTGCCATCCCGCTGCCGCAGCCCCCAGCGTGTCCCAGGTGTGGCAGGCGACCATGCACAATTGCGACGGTGATACGTTCATCGTCTTTGCAACATAGGCATAGGCTTCGGGCGCGGGTTTGTGACGCCGAACGGCTTCATCGACGCTGAACCGTTTCTCGAACAGATCGATGATGCCGCCCTTTTCCAACTGACGGCCTTGTATTGAAAGAACGTTGTCGGTCAGAGTGAAGAGTTCGGAACCCGGCGGCGCGCAGCTTGCGTAGGGCCGCGGGGACTTCCGGATGCGGCGGCATCGACGCAAACTTATCCGTCAGTTCCTTCTTATCCGCCTCATTGATCGTTATGCCGCGTGTATCCGCCAGCATCTTCATCGCCGCAGCGCCGATATCCGTGAAGGGTACATAACAGTCGGCAAGCGTAAGCGCCTCGGAATACATGATGAGGTTTGCGAACCACAGCCGCATCGCCAGCTTCTCACCGAAGATTTGCTCGAAGATCGGCACCATCGTTTCAAGATCGAGCAGCGTCTCATTCACATCGAAGACAATCAACGGCGGAGCCGGCATCGATATTCTCCCTCTGTAAGAGGGCCTCATATGGTAACCTGATTAATGTCATTTATATGGTTAGTCTGGTTGGCGGGAGTTGCCGTCTTTGACATGCGGTTCAACCCCGTTCAGGTCAGCGTCCGTTTAGCGCCATTGCCTCAACCATCACGAAAGGAAAGAAGCCATGCCCGTCACCCGCGTCGCCCTCCGCAAGGGCAAGCCGGCCGCCTACAAGATGGCGATGCAAGGATCGGCTCGGCCAGCCCCTGATGCGGATGACGTTCGATTTTCATGACAACGAACTGAAGATGGCGGCCCATCTCACTGATCGCCTCGCCCAGGTGGCGCCTGCGATCCTATATGAGCACAAGACCGCGAAGCTCCGATCATGATCGCTAACTTTACGGAGCGCGTCACACGTCAATCACGCTTTTGACTTCTGAAATTCACTCGCGAAGGTAAAAATTGCACCGCGCTGAAATCAGCGTCGAACTATAATGCGAGCTGCAATCAAAGGATGTTAATGATGAAAAAGATCGTTGAACTCAGGCCTGTCGAGACCAAGGAGGTTGTGGGCGGCGGAAAGGTGCACGGCTCCCTCGCCGCCCCCGTGAACACGGGAATCAAGTCCCTCGCCAGAACAAAACAAACCTAAGGTTTAGAGCGACAACAGGGCGGCGTCGCCCCATCGATTTCGGCGCCGCCTCCTCAATCCAAGATCAGTTCAGGCTGGCAATCCCACGGTCTACTCGCCGATTGCCGTCTGCAGTATCTTGGCGACCTCGGGAGAGGGCCGATTGTCCGCGCTACCGGCCCGCCCCAAAGCCGCGTCGAGCGGTGACACGCGGCGGTCGTCCTTGATGGCCACTTCCGCGCCGTGATCGATCAGATGCCG
>CAVVGO010000001.1:0-703042 GCA_963747835.1 uncultured Alphaproteobacteria bacterium | reverse complement strand
AGACATAGTTTCACCCACCCGTCGTTCCGAAATGATGAGCCGCATCCGCGCGAAGGGAACGAAGCCGGAGCTTATCGTTCGGAGTACCGCGCACCGCCTCGGATACCGGTTTAGGCTTCATGTCAAAGACCTCCCTGGCTCGCCAGACCTGGTCTTTCCCGGCAGGAAACTCGCGCTTTTCGTGCATGGGTGCTTCTGGCATCGGCATCGGGGATGTGCTTGTGCCTACAGGCCAAAATCGAATGTTGAGTTCTGGAAAGGAAAGTTTAAGAGTAATGTAGCACGCGATAAACGTGTGCAGAGGGAGCTGGAGGAAATGGGTTGGCGCGTCGCGATCATCTGGGAATGCGAAACGGCAAATCCTGAAAGTCTCCGCAAGGAGCTGAAGGAATTGCTGCGTCGATGATCTCTGCACGCGACAAGGCTGCGCGACAAAAAAAGCTTGAACGTCTGCGTTCAGGCAAGAAGCCGCGCGTGCTGGAAATATGCTCTGGTTGCGGCGGGCTCGCCCTCGGCCTCCTGACCGCCGGGTTCGAACTCTCGGCGCACATCGAAATTGATGCCGAAGCCGCGGAAAGCTATGCCGTAAATTTTGGCCACGACCGTGAAGCTCGATGGGCTCTGCCGCGCGACCTGGAAAAATGCTCGACAGAAAAGCTCGTCACCGAACTCGGGCTGCACACTTCGCCCGAGGATTCGTTTGATATCCTTGCCGCTGGACTCCCCTGCCAGGCGTTCGCGCGAATCGGTCGATCAAAACTTCGCTCGGTTTCGGGCGGAGCGGACGATGCTTTTCGGAAAGACCCGCGCGCGTCGCTTTATCGCCGCTTTCTTCGATACGTGGCAGACGCACAGCCTCTTGTCATAATCATCGAAAATGTTCCTGACATTCTGAACTTCGGCGGTCACAACGTCCCAGAAGAAATATGCGAAGCGCTTGAGGACGCGGGATACTCGACAAGCTACACTCTCCTGAACGCCTCATTCTATGGCGTTCCACAGATACGAGAGCGGCTGTTCATCGTAGCATTTGCCAATGTCCTTCGGTCGGTGCCGGTCTTTCCGGAGCCGACCCATTTCGTCGAACTGCCTCGCGGATACGAGGGATCCCGACACGTGGCCCTCAAATATGTTGATCGGACCAGCGGGCGGTTTCATGAAATCCACGCGCCATCCCCGTCACTCAAGGCTGCAGTTGGAGCTCGCGAAGCCCTCGGTGATCTGCCCAGGATCAGGGAGCACGTAAAAGACCCGAAGATCATTCGTCGGCGCAGACTGACGGACGTGCTGCCATATGAGTCGATGAAGGATGACTTGTCTGACTACGCCCGTTTGATGCGGTCTTGGCCGGGATTCGAAACAAAAACAGGTACAGATGGCCATCTTGTCCGGTTGAACTCCTCGCGATTTTCCCATTTTTGCAGCTCTGGAGTACGGCGCGGAATACCCGCGTGCATACAGGCTCGCTGAAGAATTGTTTGAAGAGGCGCTGAAAAGAAAGCGCCTTGGGAGTTCTTCGAAGAACTCTGCGGACTACAAGAACCTCAGATCACAAATGGTACCGCCCTACGATCCTGAGAAATTTCCGAACAAGTGGTGGAAGCTTCATCCGGAAAAGCCGTCGCGTACCCTGACGGCGCACATGGGCAAGGATACCTATTCCCATATCCATTACGACGGCCGCCAGTGCCGTACGGTTTCGGTGCGTGAGGCCGCCCGTCTTCAGTCCTTTCCAGACGGCTTCCATTTTGCGGGCGCGATGAACGCTGGTTTTCGCCAGATCGGAAACGCCGTTCCGCCCCTGCTTGCACTCGCTATCGCTCGGGCAATCAAAGAACAGCTCGATCAGGCTATAGGCGATATGAACAGGAAATTTGATCGCCGGGTGGCGTAGACCATGACACTGGAGCTACCCTTCGAGATAACACCCTCAGCTTCAGCTCTGATCAAATCCTTGCGAGGCCTGGGATACTCGCCTGAAACCGCGATAGCTGATCTTGTCGACAACAGCATCGGCAAGGACGCCAAGCAAGTCGAACTGGACCTGGACTGGAACGACGGCGATCCTCGCATGGCTCTGCTGGATGACGGCGACGGAATGGATCGCACAACACTTGGCGAGGCTTTACGCTTCGGCGGGAGCGGTCCTGCAGCCCCACGAAACCCCTCCGATCTTGGCAGGTTCGGGCTGGGCCTCAAGACCGCATCCTTATCCCAGTGCAGACGTCTCACGGTCATCAGCCGGCGCGACGGACAGACCAATGCCCTTGTGCTGGACGTGGATGTCGTGGCTGAGCGCGGGTGGCTGGCTTTGGCGCCAACAGAACTCCCGGAACATCCGTTCGTGTCGAAACTCTCCCAGCTCGCTCATGGCACGTTGGTTCTTTGGGATCGGATGGATAGCCTCGGTGGACTGTCAGGCCTCGACAAGCAGACGTTCTATCTGCGCCTCCAGGATATCCGCGCGCATCTAGGGATGGTCTTTCACCGCTTCCTTGGCGGGGACGCTCAAAGCATTCGCATTTCGACGAACGGACGCCCGGTCAAAGCGTGGGACCCGTTTCAGGCTGCCCATCCGGCTACGACGGAAATGCCCTCAGAGCGGATACGTCATGCCGGATCGACCTTCGGCGTCAAACCTTATGTGCTTCCGCATCGCGACCGCTTTGCCAATGATGCCGAATACGAATCCGCTGGCGGACCCGGTGGCTGGGGTGCAAGGCAGGGCTTCTATATCTATCGCGGCAAACGTCTCCTGGTTGCGGGCAGCTGGCTCGGACTGGGCGGCGTTCGCACGTGGACCCGCGATGAAGCAAGCCGGCTTGCCCGTATTCAGGTAGACCTCCCGACCGAACTGGACCGTGACTGGCGCATTGACGTGCGCAAGTCCCAGGCGCGGCCGCCAGGTGCGCTCCGCGCACGTCTGACTGCGATTGCCGGACGTTGCCGTGAAGAGGCACGTGAAGTCTTCGCCTTCCGCGGTCAGGGACCGCGCGTCCGCGGCGCACCGCACACTGCGCCCGCCATATGGCTTGCAAGCCAGGGGCAAAAAGGAACGCAGTACCGGATCAATCGTGATCACCCCGTCATCGTCGCCTGTCGTGAGGCCGCCAGCGGCGTCCGCCTGTTGAATGCCGTTCTGTCGATCATCGAACGCAGTGTGCCTGTTGAGCGCATATGGCTTGATGTGTCAGAGGCCGAAGGAGCGGAAGTTCCGACATTGGACGCCGAGGAAATCGCCCAGCTTACCGACCAGCTCGCGGAACTGGGCAGAACTCTCCCCTCGAACATGACGCTGGATCAGCGCGTCGATGCACTCCTTCTCAATCTTCCCGGAGATCTGACGAAGCTGAAATCCGAAATCGTACGAAAGCTTGGGGGCAGTGATGGCTGACGTGATTGAAGCGCTCGCGTTGCGAGCGCGAAAAATCCTGCAACTCCAAAAGGAGTCCGGCGCCCAGATTGACCGCGAGTCTATCGCGAAGCTCGTTGCACTTGATGGACCGATATTCAGTCTGACCACGGGGCAGACAATCGGGCCTGAAGAGATTGAGGCCGCGACCCGGGTGCTATGGACGATCTTCGTCACCGAACAGGGTCCTGCGCTCTTCCTGCAGGACAAGGAAAACGTAAGGCCCGCTCCGTGGTACGTTGGCGATCGTCGCCAACCCGGGCCTTTCATGCAGCGGTACATCAACAAGCTGGAAGAAGACCGATGGCCCGAGGAGTCCATCACGGAGCTCAAGGAAAGCACCGCAAAAATCCTTGAGTCCATGGATGATCCGCAGCGGATGGGCAGCTGGGACTGGCGCGGTCTTGTGGTCGGTGATGTGCAGTCAGGCAAAACTGCGAGCTACGCGGGCGTGGTCAATCGTGCTGCGGATGCCGGCTATCGCATCATCATCATCCTTGCGGGGATGCACAACATTCTCCGCTTGCAGACGCAGAAGCGCTTCGATCAGGATTTTCTTGGTTACGACACAAACCCGAAGTCCCAGGAACCCAATCGGCCGATGCCGGTCGTGGGTGTAGGTGCGTTCAACGCGCAGCTGGTTGTAGACAGCCTGACGGCCGCTTCTCTCAAAGGTGATTTCAGTCAGACCATGGCAGACCAGGCGAACTTCTCGCCGGTCAGTCAGCCCTGTGTGCTTGTGGTCAAGAAAAACGCCAAGGTTCTGGAGAACCTCAACAACTGGATTGCGCGGCGCTCGGCGCCGTCCAGAGCAGCTCCCGTCCTCGTGATCGACGACGAGTCGGACCAGGCATCCGTAGACACTGGTGATCAGCCGCTCTTAGAGGACGGGACGTTTGACGAAGACTACGATCCCAAGCGCGTCAACGGAGAGATACGCAAACTCCTTATGAAGTTCGACCGACGCGTCTATGTTGGCTACACGGCAACGCCGTTTGCAAACATCTTCATCCACGACGAACGGAAGGCGAAAGACTACGGTCCGGACCTCTTCCCCTCTACCTTCATAGTTTCGCTGACGCCGCCTGATGACTATTTCGGCCCTGCGGCCGTGTTCGGAACCAACGATGAGGCCGACAACCCGGGGCTGCCGCTGGTTCGCCCTCTCGATCAGACGGGAGAGAAGTGGATACCGGAAAAACACGATAAGACTCTGAAGCCCCGCTTCAACGGTCAGGACGTGATTCCGCCAAGTCTTGAGAAGGCCATCGACACATTCCTATTGACCTGTGCCGCTCGCGTCGCACGAGGTCAGGGCCGCGAACACAACTCGATGCTGGTTCACGTCTCACGCTATGTCGATGTTCACATCGAAGTCCATCGTCAGGTCGAGAAATACCTGATCGAAACCCGTGCCATGATCTCCAATGGTGACCGCGAGACGCTGAGGCGTCTCAAGAACATGTGGGACGAGGACTACGTGCCGACGACCGCGGCGGTCGAGCAGACGATCCATGGCCGGAGTACCATTCGTGTGACCTGGGATCAGGTCCGGGCTCAGCTCGCAGATAGCTGCGACAAGATCGAGGTCATCACCGCGAACGGTAAGAGCAAGGCCGACATCGACTACGATGCCTACAAGGAAACCGGCCGTTCCCTGATCGCGATCGGGGGCGATAAGCTTTCACGCGGTCTGACGCTGGAAGGCCTGTCCGTCAGTTATTTCCTGCGGGTATCCCGCCAGTACGACAGCCTGCTGCAGATGGGACGCTGGTTCGGCTATCGCCGCGGCTTCGCCGATCTGTGCCGCCTGTATACGACCACTGATATGGAAGACTGGTTCCGTTACGTAGCAACGGCACAGAAGGAGCTGCGTGCCCAGTTCTTCGACATGTCCCTTACCAAGGCAACGCCGAAAGAGTTCGGCCTCAAGGTTGCCGTTCACGACGTTCTAGAGATCACGGCGAAGAACAAGCAACGTCACACCGAACTGCGCCAGAGCAGCTATGCAGGCGAAGGCAAGGTACAGACGGTCATGTTTCGCGATCGCCTAACCATCGATCGGAACGCGGCCCTTACCGATGACTTCGTTCGCAGTCTTGGCGATGGAAAAGACAGTCCGCCTCGTCCGGGGTCTGGAGACAAAGAGGCGAAGGGAACCCTGTGGACCAGCATCGCCGGACGCGACATTGCGGAATACCTCAGGAACCTGACGTTCCCGCCGGAAAGCCTGCAGGTCGACGGTAACAAGCTTGCCGCCTACATCACGGATCAGCTTGCAATGAAAGAGCTGACGAACTGGACCGTATTCCTCGCCACAGGCTCGGAAAAGGAAGTGGAAATCGCGGGACGCCGCCGCAACTGCATCCTGCGCACGCCGCGAGAACCCAGGGACGGAAAAGCCTTGCCGGACGATCAATTCATCATCGGTACGGCACTCAGCCCGCTGGACCAGGCGATTGATCTGACCGATGACGAGTTTGCTAAGGCGCTGGAACGCACCAACCTGGAGAGACAGTCGCGCAAGAAGCCGTCGACAGATGTTCCGTCAGGCGAGTTCATCCGCAAGGTCCGGGGTGGCCGCCCGCAGAACGGTCTGCTCATCATCTATCCGATCGATCCCGACAAGGCGAAGGTAGAAACCACGGATCGCCCTGTCATCAGCGTTGTCGTCAGCTTCCCGGACAGTGAAGCGGCCGACGACCGCGTCTACAGGATCAACAGTGTTCTGCAGCGCGAGGAATCATGACCTCCTGGCTGGACACGCTGAATGACGCCTGGGACGAGCTCGCGCAGACCGCGCCGGTGTCACGCCAGTATCGTAGCAAGCTCATCTCCAAGGATGTATCTCTGGAAATTCGCGCCGGCATGCGTGCGATCGACAATGCGCCCTGCCTGATGCTCCAGACCGCGCTTGCACCAAGTGCCCAGTTCGAGCTGAGCGGCATGTGGCTAAATTCTGTGCCGGATGATACCGGTCCGCTTCTCGTCCTGTCTCTTGAAGACAGCAGCAGACGCGACCTCTTCTCGACCATCTGTGCCGATGTTGTCGCTGCTGCAGCGCTCGCAGATAGGAACGAGGCACTGCAACAGTTCCTTGCGCGGTTGGATGCGTGGCGGCAGTTCCTGCGCGACCGGCGGGACGGCCTCTCCCGGTCAGAGACGATCGGCCTTATCGGAGAACTGGTGGTCCTGGAACGACTGCTAGCCAACAATTCCCACCACCTCGCGTCCTGGCAGTCACCAGTTGACGGGCTGCACGACTTCCAAAGCAACGGTCATGCCCTTGAGGTGAAAGCCGGGCTCGGACCCTCGTCGATCATCACGATTTCCAGGCTTGATCAGCTGGATACTGCCGGACTTCGGCAGCTCGACCTCCTGCACGTTAGACTTATCGAGAGTCCTGACGGTCGCTCCCTGCGCGACATCATCGCGGCTGTGAGCGACGTCCTGCCGGATGACTTCAATCGCCGCAGCTTCGAAAACGCGCTCCTGCGCCGTGGTCTGCTGCCCGGCGATGATACCGCACGGAGTACGCCGAAGGTCCAGCTCCGCGCCATCGACGCGTATGCCGTGTCCGACGGTTTTCCGCGGCTGATCCGCTCAGCTCTTCCTATCGCAATCAGCGAGGCAACCTACACGCTTGAAGTTCGGGCCATCTCAGCCTTCTCTGCAGACGCGGCGTCTGTCCTTGATGCGTTCCGTCAAGGAGAACATGCATGACAGATGACGCAACCGTCGAGTTTTCACAGGATCTCATCGCCGAGGTCGAGGAAAGCCTGTCGACAGAAGCGCCCTTTTCTCAGGAGGTATTCACTCGCCTGATCCTGGAGCGTCTCGAAGAGGCCGGCCATCTCGATGCGACGTTCCCGCTCTACCAGGAAGGTCGCGTGCGAAACGCCGCATATCGTATCGACGGCTACGCCTTTGATGAAGAGCGCTCCCGGCTTGATCTCTTCACGACCATCTATTCGGGTGACGTGCCGCCAGGAAAGATTCCTTCTGCCGATGTGACGAAGGCGCTAGAGCGCGCCCTGCGCTTCGCAAGCGCATGCGTGGACGGCCTCGCGTCCCAGCTGGAGCCCGCCAACACTGACGCCAGTGACCTCGCACGACTGATAGAGAACGAGGCAGGCAATCTTTCCGCCATCCGCATCGTACTTCTGACCGATGGCATCGTGGGCAGCATCACGCCACCGACCGAGTGGCGTGGCAAACCCCTTGAGTTCGAAGTGTATGACATTGTCCGTCTGTTCCGCGTTCTTGGCCAAGGTGAAACCCGTGCAGATATCGCTGTCGACTTGGTGGCTTTGACCGGCAAAGCTCTTTCGTGCCTCCATGTCCCGGCACAGAACGATGATTATGATGCTTACCTCGCCGTGCTGCCTGGTGATGTGCTCTCGCAGGTCTACGAACGTTATGGCGTCCGCCTTCTGGAACTGAACGTCCGCGCATTCCTCGGACTTCAGGGACGCAAGAGCGTCAATGCCGAGCTTCGGCGGACTATTGCTGAACAACCTTCGATGTTCCTTGCGTTCAACAATGGAATTGTTGCAACCGTCGACGACCTCGATGTGGCAGCTGGCGGTACGGGGGGCCTGGAAATTCGCTCGCTTAAGGGTCTCCAGATCGTCAATGGAGGACAGACAACGGCTTCCCTTCATCGGGCAAGACGCAAGGACAGCGTGAGTCTGGACCATGTCTCCGTTGCGGTGAAGATCATCAAGGTCGGCGGTGCCGACCTCAGCCAAATGGTTTCGTCCATTTCCCGCGCGGCCAACCGTCAGAACACAGTGCAGCTGGCTGATTTTTCTGCCAACGATCCTTTCCACCAGCAGATTGAGACTTTGGCCAATACGACTTGGCTGGACGACGGAAAGGGACGTTGGTTCTACGAGCGCGCGCGGGGATCGTATCTCGCCGCGGAGCAGAAGGCGGCGCTCCGCAAGACCGACCAGAAGACGTTCCGTCAACAGACGCCGAAGCAGCGACGCCTGAGCAAGCTCGATGTCGCTCGCTACCTGAGTGCCTGGACTGGCCTGCCCCACAAAGTGTGCCTCGGTGGACAGAAGAACTTCCAGAACTTTATGCAGAGGCTGAAGGATGATCCACCGCCGCCTCCTGACGCTGCATGGTTCAAGAAGCTGATAGCGATTGCGGTGCTGTATCGCGCCATCGAAAAGATCGTTCGCAGCATGAAATTTCCGGCATACGGAGCGCAGATCACTGCTTATGTCGTCGCAGGGCTCGGTCACAAGACAGGCGGCAGGGCCGACTTCGATCGGTTGTGGTCGCAGCAGGCTATCAGCGTCGAGATGGATCAGCTGGTGCGGGCCTGGGCTCCGCTGATTGATGCTGCCCTGCGGAAGTCTGCCGGTCAGCGGAATCCAAGTGAATGGTACAAGAAAGAAGAATGCTGGAAAGAAATGCAGGCCGTACTGCCTCCATTTTCTGACCCTCTACCACCCGAGCTGTCCTATTCGGGGAGTGGTCAAGTCGACGCGATCGCTCCCGTTGGAACACATTCAGTGGCTGACTACGAACGAATCGCACGTTGCATGAATGTCAAAAGCGCGACCTGGATGGAGGTGGCCGAGCTGGGGGTGAAGGCAGGCTTGTTTCATTGGAAGATTGCCGGCATATGCCGCACTTTGGCTGGTTATGCTGCCGGCGGCTGGGATCGAAAGCCATCGGCAAAACAGGCTAAACACGCCCTGGAGGCTCTTCGTGCCGCGGAAGAGGCTAGCATCGTGAAAGTCGAAGCCTTGGGTGATTAGGTAGCTAAGCGCTCTTTGGAAACTGCTCGATTAGCCAAGCCGTCACCTCGGCAGCACTTCCTTTCCCAGTTCGGCGAAGGAGATCGACTATGTCGATGGCAGAAATGATGACGATGGGATGCTGGTCTTCCTTGATTTCCTTGTAGGCTTGGAGATCCACCGACGTAGTCGTGACGAGAACACCGAATTGGCGATGTCTGAGACGTGAAATCAGACGCGACATGTCGCGGACGCCGACCGAATTCGGCGGCGAATAGCATTTCGCTTCAAGAGCAAAATCGACGAGAATGCCGCTGGCTCCCGCGCCAACTCGCATTTGGCCAACTGCATCCCGCCCCCCATCCCTCGACGGCCGAGTTACATCCAGCACCGCAACATTCGGCAACATCAGACGGGTGATCGCCGCAGCGCAATGCTCGAAGGCATGCGGAGTATTCTTGAAGTATTCGCGGATTGCCTGGATTATCGCATTGCCTTCCTCGTCCTGGGGCAGTTGCTCGTTCTTGCTGCGATATTCCAGCGAGCGTGTAGCCATCAGTGCTCGGCGGCGACCGGTCTTGACCCATGTTCGCCACGCGTCCGGCGCCGCAAAATCATCAGGCTTGCTGGCGATGAGACTGTCGATCCAGGTCCTGGAAATGACAGGAGCATCTAGTATGGTGAATCTGGCACGATAGTTTTGAAATCGCTTCCCTTCGGCAGTACGCCAGATGGCGACCAGCTCTTCGGAGGAGTCCAGATCGGATGCTCCGGGTACGCCGAGCCCGAGAAAATTCATGTCGCGCCACGAAGCGGCGCCAGCAAAGACGAAAATAGGGGGTACCTAACTCCTGGCTTCCTGACCAGAATGAGCAGCCGTGAATATTTTCTGCAAGATGAGGTTGCCATCCCTGCCAGTGTCGTGAAGTTCACGACCGGGCTTCTTGTTGTCGCCGTAATAGGTAAACACCCCGGTTTCTCGATCTAGCGCGTCGGGCCAGTCGGGATCGCTCATGCTTGACGTCAGCACAAGCATGTGCAGTTTGCCCGCAACCTTGCCCCGGTATCGGAAGCCGCCCTGGCTGTCTACGCGTAGCAGCTTCGGCAATGGATCGTCGCCGGCATTGCCATGTCGCCCTCCTTCGTAGAGCGCATCTACATGAAGGTCCGTAGTGGCAAGCTGATCAGAGGTGATGATTTTCACAAATGTTTCGATGCAGAAGGAATTCCGACCGACTTTAGCTTCGTACCCATCCAGTTTCCATTGTTAATTTTCCAAATGCACGCACGCCGTCGACTTACCGCAGCCGCATTTTCCTCCGTCTCCACCGCACCATTCACGTCCTTCTCCCGGCCTTTTGGCACCGTTCGTCGGCTGACCGGCTGCAAGTCCTTGCACTCCTCCTCTTCGTTGCGGTCGCACGCGATGCAGCCGCCTCCTACGTCGCCTTGGCCTCCGTCACAAGGCCGCGATTGGCGCGGCCGGAAACGATGGAGGAAATTATGAGAGTGCTTACCCTAAACGAACTGATGCGCCTGACACGGATGGAGCTTTGCGACCTGATGGCGCAGATGGCAAACATCCTGCGGATTTATCCCGAAGGCTCGGCCGAGCGTGAGGCCGCTATCACTAACGTGCGGAACATCGCACGCATTCTCGCGCATCGCGAGATGTCGCTCGGATGACCGGCAAGACGCCGCGCATGAGGCCCATGCGCGGCTTGTCAAGTTACGGCAACCGGTCGACCGGGTATGCGTACCAATCATCGGCGCCGCCATCTACTTTATCGAATCGGCCCGTGCCATGCTGCTGGCGAATTGCTTGTGCGAGCACAATTGCCTGGGCCCCATTTGCGGCCGTGATGTCGATCGCGAATGTCTGCCATTCGCAGAAGCGAATTCGTGGATTTTGCGGAAGAGGGCGGTCATAAGCTGCCCTCTTCTGTCCGTTCGGCAACGTAGTGGTCGCACGCGCGGCGAAACGCAGCCGAGAAATCAAACTGACATTTGTCGGCCCAATGCATGAGGTCGGCGAGCAAATCGCAAAGGCAGTCTTCCAGGTCGCTGCCGGTGCGGGTCATGAAGACCCGCACGGCTTCGTCCGCCCATTGGGCACGGGCGGTGTTGGTAGTAGGGGCGCTCACTGAGCGCCCCCGTTGTCGTCCGCCTGCGCGTCTTCCTCGATCGCGCGAACCACGATCTCGGCGTCGTTCAGCGGCAGGTAGTCGAGCCGCTGGTTGAAGCCCTTGCCGTCTGCGTGCGCCCAGAGAGCGCCGATGGGCTGCCAGAACTTCTTCTTGCCGTTCTTGGTCACCGCGAAAACGCGATGCGTCGGGCGGGAGTTGGTGGTTTCGTTCGTCATAACACTTGTCCTTTCGTTGTGAGCCCGCCCCAATGGCGGCCTCGATGCCCGTTTCAAGGCAGAGGCGGAGAAGCGGGGCTGTCACAAGCGGGCCGCAGGCCCCCCGGAGGGCGCGGAGCTGCACAAACGCAGTGCGGAAGCGAGCGGCTTTGACTACCACGCGTGCCTCGGCAGAACCGGGCACAAAGAGAGGACGCCTTGGTTGGTGGGTCACAGAGGTCGAAAGGACAGTACGGAATGAAACCGGCTAACGCCTGCGCCTACATTTCGCGGTGGTGGTGAATTAGGAGAGAGATTTTTGCGAGTGCAGGCTGCGCCCTATCATCGTTGCTAGCGGACTCCGCACTCTTGTAGTGGGCCAAGATAGTCGTGGTGCGGGCGGCCGGACTTGAACCGGCACAGGCCTTTCGGCCCTACGGATTTTCTTACCAGCTACGGCTTTCGCCGCCTCGCCTGGGCGCGTTCGCGCTTCGGCTCGTTTGTGGTCTGGACTATCCCTTCACCGTAGCGTTCGCCTTGGCGTTCGCCTTAGGTGCTGCCCGTCTAGTCTCTACACCTTCCCGCGTTCGCGGGCTTGGCTCGGGATTGCCATGTGAGAGGTTTCCCCGAATTTGAGCAGTTCTGCATCTTCGGTTTCCCAGAGAGCACTCAAGTTTCGTCTAAGTCCGTTGCGTCTACCAGTTTCGCCACGCCCGCATTGATCTCAGCTACCTATAGCGCCGACAAGTGCGTGAGCCAAACAAAAACGGCAGAGCCAATGAAATCGCCTACTCTTCGTCGCGCCTGACGGCTTTGACCTTGGACTTCCGCACGTTGATGGCGGCGGCATCCAGGCGTGTTCTTGATGTGGGAAGCGTAGTATTTCTCGATCATCTCCACGCTGGTGCGGCAATTCTTGGCGATCTGATAGATGTCAGCGCCCTCCATGAGGCGCAGACAGATGTAGGTGTGGCGCAAGCTGTAAGCCGTGCGTTGATTGCCGTCACGGTCGACCTTGAGGCCTTCCTCTTCAAGGATGTTGTTGAAAAGTTCGCGCTGAGGCTTTGGAAAAATCCTATCCGTGGGCTGGGGATTGTTTCGCTTTTTAAGGCGGCGGAACGGATGCACCGCGCCTGGCATACTCTTGCAATAGCCGACGCCACGCTTTCCGCGAACCTCGATTTCGAGGATGGTCTCGCTCGTCGCTGCGTCCTTGACGATGTTCACGTCGCGGTATTCGAGGCGCTTCGCCTCGTCCGGGCGCAGCCCGGTATTGCCCATGAAAAGGACGAAGTCGTGAAGCTGCTCGTACTCCCAGGTGAACCGCTTTTTCTTCGGGTTCTCTGTTCGTCGCCGCGTCGCCTCGTAGAGCTGCTTGTACTCTTCCGGCGAGAACCATCCGCGATGGCTGATCTTACCGGAAGCCCGGTACGGAGCCGAGAGGTCTGGGAGGAACGGCAGCCATCCATGGCGGTTGGCACTTTTGAGCACCTGCCGGAGCGCCACGATCTCCTGATGCATGCTGCTGCGCGACGGTGCCTTGCCGTCCGGGTGATCTTTGGTCTTGCGGCCATTCTTGGTGCGAAAGACACGATAGTCCTGCACCATGCCCGGCGTGATTTCAGCGAGAGCCTTGTCTTTGAAGAATGGAATGACGTGGAGCCGCAAGCGGTCCTTCTGAGTTTTAACATATTCCGGATTGCGCTCGCCCTTCGTGAGCGCCTCGTATTCATTGAGGAACGCGTCCGCTGCTTTTTGGAAGGTCGGTCCCGATTTCAGCTCGCCTGCGCGAGCCTTTCCCCTCAGCTCCAGATACCAGTCCTCGGCGATGTCCTTCGCCCGTGAGAGGCTGTCCTCGTCCGTGGTCTTCCGCCAGTTCTTTCCGGCAAGATAGGTGGAGCACTGCCAGTTGCTGCTGTTCTCTCGTTTATAGAGGTGGAGTTTGCCACCCATGAGGTCGTGTTGTTCTGCCATATGCGGAGCCCTCCAAAAGGGCGAAAAATAACCAAAAATGTGTAAGGGTTGTGTAAGCGTTCTTAATACCTATTAATTCCATCAAATCCATGAAATGTCAATAGAATTTTAAAAATATTGATTTAAAAAATCTGATTTTAAGTCCGTTGCGTCTACCGGTTCCGCCACGTCCGCGCGCGGCAGGTTCTAACATCGCCCGGCCGGGATTCGAAACCCAGGCTCGCCGCGCCGCGCCCTATTCCTCCGCGACGCCGCCCCACAGCGCCGCCCAGTCGCCGCCGCCGAGGTCGGTGATGCGGCCGTCGCGTTCGAAGAACCGGTTGGGCACCTGGAACATCGCCAGCATCAGGCCGCCCTCCGGGCACCAGGCCGAATGGCGGCTGCCGGCCGGGCGCCAAACGAAATCGCCCTTGCCCACCGCGAGGCCTTCGTCGGGGCCCTCGCGGTCGACCAGCTTGCCTTCCAGCACATAGGTCTGCTCGATCTTGACGTGCTCATGGTCGGGCAGCACCGCGCCAGGCTCGAAGCGCATCAAGGCGGTCACGAGCCCGCTGTCGCGGTCAAACAGCAGCGTCTTCACCTCGCAGCCGGGAAATCGGGTCTTCTGCCATTCCATGTCGCCGACGCGGACGTGGCGGGAGTGGAGATCCGCGGGCGTTGCAGGGTTTGCGTTTTGGGGCGTTACAGCGTCCATGACATCCTCCGTGACGTTCGACGCACCTTACACCATCGCGGCCGTTCGCCCCAGGGCGCCGTCACCTGGCGCCATCACTTGGCGCCATCACCTGCGACTTTTCAGAATCATGCGCCCTCGGCGCGGATCGGCGGCTGGAACGCGAGCCCGGTGTCCCAGGGAAAGAAGATCCAGGTGTCCTGGGATACTTCAGTCACAAACGTGTCGACCAGCGGCCGGCCCATCGGCTTGGCATAGACGGTGGCGAAGTGCGCCTTGGGCAGGAGGTCGCGGACCACGCGCGCGGTTTTGCCCGTATCGACCAGGTCGTCGACGATGAGGACACCCTTGCCGCCGCCGCCGGCCGTTTTGATGAGCTCGGGGGCGACGCTTTTGATGATTTTCAGGTCGCCCTGGCGGGTGTGGTCGTAGCTTGAGATGCAGATCGTTTCGATCAGACGCACGTCGAGCTCGCGCGCCACAATGGCGGCCGGCACCAAGCCGCCGCGCGTCACCGTGACGATCGCCTCGAACGGCCCGGCGCCGTTGAGCCGCCAGGCGAGCGCGCGGGCATCGCGATGGAATTGGTCCCAGGAGACAGGAAACGCCTTATCCGGAGCTTGCGTCATCGTTCCCCACCCTCTTCATCGTTGTCGTTGTCGGTTCTTTCGGCCGCGAGTATCGGCTTTATTTTTTCGATGAATTCGTCCGCGCCCTTCTTGGCCCGACGAACAATGTCGTTGATGTCGCGGAGGAACCGATCGAGATCGAGCTTGAGCCCGCTGCCCGACGGCTTGTCGACTTCGATGGCATAGCCGACCATGCGCATGTTGAGCGCCACGGAGAACAGCAGGTCCGGGCCAACAGCCTCCGGAATGTCTTCGGAGTCCATGTAGTCCTGAACGAGATCATGGATCGCCTGGCTGTGGCGCTCGAATTGACCCTCGACTTCGGCTTCCGGATCATCGCCGAACGTGTCGTCGCTTGAACTCATCGCGTCCTCCACGAGCGCCGGCGCGCTACAGCGATTTCAACCATTCGACCACTTCCGCTTGCGCGGCCCGCGGGGTCGTGAGATGGCCGGCCGAAACTTCCACGTAGCGGCTTTTCGGATTCTTCGGCGCGCGCGAAAACGCGTAGTCGCGGCCGCGCGAGAACATCGGGTCGGAGTTCTCCTACCACCCACAGCAACGGAATGCCGTGCAGGGCCGCCGTATTTTTCGGGATTACGGCCGGGCCGTCCGGGTCGAACATGCTGAGATACACGGCAGCGGACGCCGTCGCGAAGGTAGGGACACCTTGAACCCGGTCGGGCCACACATGGCGGCCGGTATCGCCCGCGGACAGCAGCCGCCGCGCCTCGGCGATCGCGTCGCCGGCCCGGGCGCGCATCTCGGCTGTCTCGGGCAGATGGGCGGGCGAGAGCGCCACCACCGCCGCAACCCCGCGGCGCCGCGCCGCGTAGCCGATCGCCGCGTTGGCGCCGAGGCTATGGCCAATGACGATGATGCGGGTCGCGCCTTTGGCCTTGAGCCCGGCAACGGCGGCGTCGATCTCGCGCATCGCGTCGTCGTAAGTCGCCCCGTAAATGCGTGTGAGCGACCACGGCATTTCAGGGGCCGCCACCAGCGCCCCCTCGGCTTCGAGCGCCGACGGGATCCCGCCGTCGAAGGCGCCCGGAAACACGCCCTTGCCATGCAGGAACACGACGCCGGTGCCCTGCAGACCTGCTGCCGCGGCCGGCAAAGCGGCAGCGACAAGCCATATGAAGCAGACGATCCGCCCGATCGCGATCGCGGCCTGTCGACGCCGCCTCCGCACCATCGCCGTCATCCGCGCCTCATCGGCCGCCTCCCGGCCCGGCGAGCCGGGTGCGCACTTCGACGAGCATCTCCTCCACCGCCGCCTTGGCGGCAGCAAGGCGTGCGGGGTCGCGGGCCCGCACCACGATGTTGGTGTTAGGACCGCGCACCTCGTCGGAGAACGGATAGCTGCCGATCATCACGTCGGGATGCGCTTTGGCGATCGCGCCGAGTTCGGTGCCGATGTCGCCCTCCCGGCAATCCGCTCGCACGGATTCGGACAGCATTTTGACGCCGGTCCTGAGCTTGGGAGCCGCCGCATCGAGCATCGCCTGCATGATCGAGGGTACGCCCGCCATCACGATGACGTTGCCGATCCAGAAGCCGGGGGCGGCCGACACCTTGTTGGGAACAAGCTCGGCGCCCTGCGGAATGCGTGTCATGCGCATGCGGGCTTCGTTCAATTCAGTGCCCAGGGCGCCATAACGCTCCTTCATCATAGCGACCACGCGGGGATCGTAGTCGATCGGCACTCCGAACGCCTTGGCGACGCAGTCTGCCGTGATGTCGTCATGGGTCGGGCCGATACCTCCGGTGGTGAACACATAAGTGTAGCGGTGGCGCAACGCATTGAGCGCCTCCACGATCTCGGCCTCGTCATCGGGAACCACGCGAACCTCCTTGAGGTCGATCCCGATTGTCGTCAGGTACTCGGCAACGTAACCGATGTTCTTATCCTTGGTGCGTCCAGACAGAATCTCGTCCCCGATCACGAGGAGGCCCGCGGTGACGATCGTGACGTTGTCCTTCATCGCATGTTCCGCCTGGTTTTCGATGCTGTGACAACAGGTATCGCGACCGTCGTCCAGCACTAAGTTGCAACCTTCATAGACCGATCGGCTGGCGATCCACAACACGGGCAGCGTTGTCATAGGCCGGTGCGACGGATTACAACCGCATCAGCGGGTTTTGCTCGAAATGCGGAAGAACGATGTGGGAAACGCCTCCATGAACCGGACCGAGCGCACGGCGCCGGCAACCGCCGCCTACCGGCCGATCGCATTCGGTCCCGTGGACATCTCCTGCGAGGCGACGCCGGATGGCGGCTTCCGATTGCGCTCGCGCATTCCCCTCGGTCCGCACGATCCGAACCTCGCCCGCATGTTCCGCGCCGCCGTCGAGGCGCAGCCGGGGCGCGCGTTTCTCGCCGAGCGCTCCGGCGAGGGCTGGCGCAAGCTCACCTACGAAGCCTGCCGCCCGCTTGTCGATGCGCTCGCCGCAGCCCTCATCGAACGCGGGCTCTCGCCGCAACGGCCCCTGATGCTGCTGTCGGGCAACGGCATCGATCACGCCCTGATGATGCTCGCGGCCTATACGGCCGGCATTCCGGCGGCGCCGGTCTCAGTCGCCTATTCGCTGCAAAGCAGCGACTACGCCAAGCTCGGGCACATTGTCGCCCTGCTGCGGCCGGGCCTCGTCTACGTCGCCGACACCGCCCCCTATGCGGGCGCGCTGGCGGCGCTCGCGCGCGAGGCGCCCAATTTCGGCGGCACCGAAATCGTGGCAGGCCGCAATGGTGCGCAGCTTGATGGTGTCACCAACTTCGATGAACTCGCCGCGACTTCAGCCGGGCCGGCTGTCGAGCGCGCGGTCGCGGCGATCAGGGCCGACACCATCGCGAAGTTCCTCTTCACCTCGGGCTCGACCGGGCTTCCCAAGGGCGTCATCAACACCCACGGCATGCTCGCCGCCAATCAGCAGCAGATCGCCCAGATCTGGCCGTTCCTCACCGAGGAGCCGCCCGTGCTGGTGGACTGGCTGCCATGGAACCACACCTTCGGCGGCAATCACAATTTCAACCTCGTCATGCGCCACGCCGGCACCCTGCATATCGACGCCGGCAAGCCAATGCCGACGCTGGTCGGCGAGACCGTGCGCAACCTCACGGAGATTTCGCCGACCGTCTATTTCAACGTACCGGCCGGCTATGCGGCACTGCTGCCGCACCTGGAGCGCGACGCGGCGTTGGCGCGGCGCTTCTTCGCCAAGCTGCGGTTCATCTTTTACGCCGGCGCCGCGCTGCCGCAGGACCTGTGGATGCGGCTTGAGACCGCCGCGGTCCGCGCCACCGGCGAGCGCATCCCGCTGACCTCGTCCTGGGGTATGACCGAGTTGGCGCCCCTCGCCACCGCCGCCCATTTCCTCGCTGACCACTCTGGCATGGTCGGCGTACCGGCGCCGGGGGTCGAGATCAAGCTGGTGCCGGCCGGCACCAAGCTCGAAGTCCGCGTGCGCGGGCCCAATGTGACACCGGGCTATTGGCAGCGGCCGGACCTGACCGCCGCGGCATTCGATGACGAGGGCTTCTACCGGCCTGGCGACGCAGTGCGCTTAGCCGATCCGTCCGACGCCGGAAAGGGTGTCGTGTTCGACGGCAGGCTTGCGGAGGATTTCAAGCTTGCCACGGGCACCTGGGTCCACGTGGGCGGGCTGCGGGTCGGCGTGCTCGCGGCCGCGACGCCGGTCCTCCAGGACGCCGTCTTGGCCGGCGAGAATCGCGAATTCGTCGCGATGTTGGCGTGGCTCAACCTCGCCGGCTGCCGCCGGCTGCTTGGCACCGACGCCGTCAGCAACGATGCAAGTTTCAGTGCAACAAGTCCTCGCGAGACAAGCCTTGGCGACACAAGCCTTGGCGACACAAGCCTTGGCGACACAAGCCTTGGCGAGCTCGCCGGGCACGCGGCGATCCGTGACCATGTGCGCGCCGCGGTCGCGCGCTGGAACGCGGCACACCCGGGCTCCTCGGAGCGCATCGCCCGGGTATTGCTCCTCCCCACCCCACCGTCCATCGACGCCAACGAGATCACCGACAAGGGCTATATCAACCAGCGTGCCGCCATCGAATTCCGGCGTCACGAGATCGAGTTGCTCTATGTCGAGGTTCCGGGACCGGACGTAATTGTCTCGACTTGAGCGGGCGCGCTTGCCCAAACTTTAGGCAACTCGCGGGACCGGCCTCCGCTCCTCGCTGGCACGCATTCCGATGCGACGACGAGACGTGTTGCAGCCGGCGCTTTATTTTTTGCCGACGAGAGACGTGAAATGGCCGAGCCGGGCGCGGCCACGACAGCGACATGCCAGAGACCGCGTGCTTTTGGCGTGAAGCTTGCTACGCTTGCATCGTAAGGCGGGGCTCGCAGTGCGCGGGCCGCCGGGGCCGGTCATGGTAGTAGCATTTGACGAGATGAGGGAAGCAGACGGCCGCGTGCGGCCGGTCTATGCCGGGCTCGACAATTGGCTGCGCGATCTGCCGCCGGACGTGCTGGAGCATCGCCGCCGCGAGGCGGAATTCCTGTTCCGGCGCATTGGCATCACCTTCGCGGTCTATGGCGAGGCGGATTCGACGGAGCGGCTGATTCCTTTCGATGTGCTGCCGCGCATCATCTCGTCCGCCGAATGGACGACGCTGCGCCGTGGCCTCGAACAGCGTGTCAAGGCGATCAATCTTTACATCAAGGACATCTACGGGCGACGCGAGGTGTTACGCGCCGGCATCGTGCCCGAGGACCTTGTGTTCCAGAACCCGGTATTCCGCCCGGAGATGAACGGGCTGCATGTGCCGCATGATATCTACGTGCACATCGCCGGCATCGACATCGTGCGGATCGACGCCGAGACGTTCTACGTTCTGGAAGACAATGCGCGCACACCCTCGGGCGTCTCCTACATGCTGGAGAACCGCGAGATCATGATGCGGTTGTTCCCCGAGTTGCTGTCGCGCCACCGCGTCGCGCCGGTGGAGAACTATCCGGACGAATTGCTCGCCACCTTGAGGTCGATCGCGCCCAAGACGGCGTCGGCCGAACCAACCGTGGTGCTGCTCACGCCGGGCATCTACAACTCAGCCTACTACGAGCATTCATTCCTGGCCGATAAGCTCGGCATCGAACTGGTCGAGGGCCGCGACGTCGTGGTCAAGGGCCAGGTCGCCTTCATGCGCACCACTGAGGGGCTCAAGCGCATCGACGTGATCTACCGGCGCCTCGACGATGATTTCCTCGATCCGCTCGCGTTCCGGCCCGATTCGGCGCTCGGCGTGCCCGGCCTGATGTCGGTTTACCAGGCCGGAAATGTGACGCTGGCCAACGCGGTCGGCACCGGCATCGCCGATGACAAGGCGGTCTACAGCTACATGCCGGAGATCGTGAAATTCTATCTCGGCGAGGAACAGATCCTCAAAAACGTGCCGACCTGGCGGTGCCGCGAACCGGAACACCTTTCCTATGTGCTCGACAATCTCGCTGACCTCGTGGTCAAGGAGGTCCATGGCTCCGGCGGTTACGGCATGCTGATCGGGCCGAAGTCCGATTCCGCCACCATCGCGGCGTTCCGCGCCAAGCTCAAGGCCGACCCGAAGAATTTCATCGCCCAGCCGACGCTCGCGCTGTCGACGTGCCCCACTTGCGTCGAGGAGGGCGTGGCGCCGCGACATGTCGACCTGCGGCCGTTCGTGCTCACCGGCCGCGACCGCATCCGCATCGTACCGGGCGGCCTGACGCGCGTCGCCCTCAAGAGCGGGTCGCTCGTTGTCAATTCGAGTCAGGGCGGAGGAACCAAGGATACATGGGTGCTGGACGCATGAGTGAGACGCCCCCGGCGATGCCATCGCATTCGCCCCTTCTTTCCCTGACCGGGAAGGCGGGCACCGTGACCAAGGCCTGAATATGCTCTCGCGCACCGCCGATAATCTCTATTGGCTTGCCCGCTACGTGGAGCGCGCCGAATACCTCGCCCGCGTGCTCGAGGCCACTATGCGGCTAACCGCCTTGCCGCTCTCCTATGTAGGCTCGACCAACGAATGGGAGACCGCCGTGGCGACGGCAGGGTGCCGCAAGGCGTTTTTCGCCCGCTATACCGACGCCAATGAGGAGAACGTCGCCGAGTTCCTGGCGTTCTCCCCGGACAATCCGTCCTCGATCCGCAACTGCATCGAGATCGCGCGCCACAACGCCCGCGCGGTACGTACCGCGCTGACCATCGAGACCTGGGAAACCATCAATGGCGCTTGGCTCGAACTCAAGCGCTTTGGCAACGGCCCGACCTCGCGGGAGGAGTTCCTGCGCTTCCTGCATTGGGTGCAGGAGACCTCGTTGCGCTTCGACGGCTCCGCCTACCGCACCATGCTGCGCAACGATGTTTATTGGTTTTCCCGCCTCGGTCTCTACATCGAGCGCGCCGACAATACGGCGCGCATCCTTGATGTGAAGTACCACATGCTGCTGCCCGCCGACGAGCACGTTGGCGGCCCGCTCGACTACTATCAATGGGCCGCGATCTTGCGCACCGTATCGGCGTTGACCGCCTACCATTGGGTATACCGGGAAAGCCTCAAGCCGTGGCTGATCGCCGACCTCCTGATCCTCAACGAGCAGATGCCGCGCTCGCTTGCGAGCTGCTACGAGAACTTGGTCCGCTTCTGCAACTGATCGCGACCGCCTATGGCCGCCAGGGCCAGGCCCAGCGCCAGGCCCGCGCCGTTCGCACCCGCTTGCAGAACAGCCGGATGGAGGAGATTTTCCAGACCGGCCTCCATGAATTCATTGGAGAATTCGTCTCGGACAACAATGCGCTAGGCGCCGCCGTGAGTTCCCAATATTTGTTGTAAGGTCATCGCATCCGCGTTCTTCACGCGGATCTGTTGGGATACCGCCATGCGCATCTGCGTCGCGCACGAAACCGTTTACCGCTACGATTCGCCATCGTCCGGCGTCATCCAGACGCTGCGTCTGACGCCGCGCAACCACGCCGGCCAGTACGTGGTCGACTGGCGCATCGATGTCTCCGCCGACTGCCGGCTCGACCCGCAGGAGGACGCGTTCGGCAATGTGATCCATGCCTTCTCCACCAACGGGCCGATCGGGGAGTTGCGCCTCCTGGTCGAAGGCGAAGTCGAAACCCAGGATACAGCCGGCGTCGTGCGCGGCGCCGTGGAGCGCTTTCCGCCGAGCCTGTTCCTGCGCGAGACCCCGCTCACCCACGCCGATGACGCGATCCTCGCCTATGCGGTGCAGTTTCCGCGGCCGAGCGCCGACACCACGCTCGCAACGCTGCACAATCTGCTGACGCAGCTTTGCGAAGACATCGCCTGGGACACTGCGTCCAACCCCGTACACGGCACGGCAGCCGAAGCTTTCGCCGGTAAGCGCGGAGCGAGCCGCGACCTCGCCCACATCTTCATCTCGATCGCCCGTTCGCTCGGCGTGCCGGCCCGCTACGTCGGCGGCTATTTCCGCCGCGTCGACAGCGCCGAAGAGGTGATAGAGGAGGCTGCGAAGGAAGCCGCGAAGGATGTCGCCGATGATGTCGCACCGGACGCCGGCCACGCCTGGGTCGAAGCCCATGTGCCCGGTCTCGGTTGGGTCGGGTTTGATCCGGCAAACGGCTTTTGCGTCACCGACCAGCACGTCAGGGTCGCGATCGGGCTCGATCATCTCGGGGCCGCCCCAGTGCGGGGCGCCCATTACGGCGGCGGCCGGGAGGTACTCGCGGTCAAGCTCGTTGTGAGCCAGGCCTCCTGGCAGACGCAAGGCTGACCGACGTGAACATGTTGCCCCCAGCCCAGGTGGTGTCTTACGTGGTGTCGAAGGTGGTGTCGCCCGAGCCACCGCTATATGCCGGGCGGGTCGAGACCGGTGAGAGTTGCGCGACGACACCGGATCGGGGTCGCGCCTCCGGATGCTGCGGCGGCGCGGCATCCTCCCCGACGGAACATGCTCGATGGCGTGAGGGCGGCCGAACATCATGACCTATTGCTGTGGCATTCTGGTCCATGACGGGCTCGTCATGATTGCTGACACGCGCACCAACGCGGGCCTCGATAATATTTCGGTATTCCGCAAGCTTCACACGTTCGCGACGCCCGGCGAGCGCATCATGGCGATCGCGTCGTCGGGTAATCTTTCGGTCACGCAGTCGGTGCTCAGCATTTTGCGCGAAGGCCTGGAAAATCCCGCGACCGGCGAGGTCGAGACGCTGATGAACTCGCCGACCTTGTTCCAAGCCGCCCAACGCATCGGCCGAGCGGTCCGCCACGTTCACGACCTTGATGGGCCGGCGCTCGAAGCCGCCGACGTCAAGTTCGACGTATCGTTACTGTTCGGCGGCCAGATTCGCGGCGAGCGGCCGCGCCTTTATATGATCTATCCGGCCGGCAATTTCATCGAATGCACCACCGACACGCCTTATCTGCAAATCGGCGAGCACAAATACGGCAAGCCGGTGCTCGATCGCGCCGTCATTTACAACATGGACCTCTATGACGCCCTCAAAGTAGGGCTGGTTTCGGTCGACTCCACCATGCGCTCCAATATCAGCGTCGGCATGCCGATCGATGTGCTGGTGGCGCGGCGTGACGTCTGCGCCGCCGAACTCGTCTACCGCATCGAGCCGGGCGAGCCCTATTTCACCGACCTGCGCGAACGCTGGTCGGCGGCGTTGCGCGCCGCCCACGCGAGCATCCCGCCGGTTCCCTACAAGTCCGCCATCCTACCCTCCCCGGCGAGCGGCGGGGTGGAGTGGGGCAAGGAAATCAAGACAGCATGAGCGACACTGCGAAGATCGCGATCGTCACCGGCGCCGGTACCGGCGTCGGCCGCGCCGCGGCACTTGCCCTGATGAAGGCGGGCTACGTGGTTGCCCTCGCGGGACGCCGCAAAGACAAGCTCGACGAGGTCGCAGCCGAAGGCGCGGCGACCCAGGGTCGCAGCCTAGCGGTGCCGACCGACGTCGCCGACCCCGGCGCTATCAAGGCACTGTTCACCGCTGTCAAGGAAACCTATGGCCGCCTCGATGTACTGTTCAACAATGCCGGTATCGGGGCACCCGCGGTGCCGCTCGAAGACCTGCCGCTTGATCGCTGGCGCGCCGTCGTCGATACCAACCTGACCGGACCGTTCCTGTGCACCCAGGAGGCGTTTCGCATCATGAAGTCCCAAATCCCGCGCGGCGGCCGCATCATCAACAACGGCTCGATCTCGGCGCACACACCGCGGCCGATGGCGGCGGCCTACACCTCGACCAAGCATGCCATCACCGGGCTCACCAAGCAGACCGCCCTCGACGGCCGCCCATTCGACATCTGCTGCGGCCAGATCGACATCGGCAATGCCGCGACACCTCTCACCGATCGCATGGTCCAGGGTGCGGGCGTCATGCAGCCTGACGGCCGCCTGACGCAGGAAGCGCGCATGGAGGCGAGCCACGTCGGCGACGCCGTCGTTTACATGGCGAACTTGCCGCTCTCCACCAACGTACTGTTCATGACCGTAATGGCGAACCAGATGCCGTTCGTCGGACGAGGGTGAGATCGCGTGGATATCTGATGTCGATTAATCCGCTCACCGAGTATTGAACGCGGTTCGCAGCCAACGTCATCCAACCCGCGATATTTTCGGCGGCCGGCCGGATTTTGCCGGGAATTTCTTGCCGGCCCGCTCGGCCAAAATTTCCCCTCGGCGGCAATATCCGCCGGTCATGCTGCGGCGCCTAGAAATACAGTGAACGTAATATGAGGAATTCGCAGCAGAATTTCATTCCTACCAGCGTGGCACGTGATTTGCGGATCAGACGGCGAGTTCGGCGACCGACCGTGGCGCTCCAGTACCGCTCGCGTCCCCGGAACCGAGGAGATTGTGCCATGACGAGCATCGGTGGAAATGGGTACAACCCGTATTCGATCCAGCAAAGTCTGTTCAATGAGATCGACACCAGCGGCAGCGGATCGATCACCAAGAGCTCGCTTGAGACGGCCGTGACCACCGCGGGCGGCACCAGCGCGGCGGCCGACGCGCTTTATGCCGACCTTGATCCCAACAACATCGGCAGCGTCACCGAGCAGCAATTCAGCCAGAACCTACCTAGCCTGCCATTCAGCGACGCTATCGGCGCGCAGTTGATCGGCTTCCAGGCCCAAGGATGGCCAAGTACGTCCGGCGCCGGTCCGTCGGGCCAGCTCGCGCAAAGCCTTTTCTCGCAGATCGATACGAGCGGCAGCGGATCGATCACCAAGAGCGAGCTTGAGCAGGCCGTGACAAATGCGGGCGGCACCACCGCGGCGGCGGATGCTCTTTATGCGAAGCTCGACCCCAACAATACCGGCAGTGTCACCGAGCAACAATTTGCCCAAACCTTGTCCCAGATATTGCCGCATCATCATTCCGGCGGCGGCGCCGATGCCGACGGCGGCAACAGCGCGCAGGACGCGCTCGCCTCGCTGTTCCAGGCGGACGCCAGCGCCGGTGCCGGCGGGGTGACCACGCCGGCCCAGTTCGCGCAAAACCTGTTCTCGCAGATCGACACCAGCGGCAGCGGATCGATCACCAAGAGCGAACTCGAGCAGGCCGTGACCAATGCGGGCGGCACCACGACGGCGGCCGACGCGCTTTACGCGCAACTCGACCCCAACAACACCGGTAGCGTCACCGAGCAGCAGTTCGCACAAGCTCTGCAGCCGCCGTCACCGAGCGGCACCACGGCGCAGGACGCGGTGCTGGCGCTGCTCGATCCGTCCTCGCAAAGCACGACCGGCACATCCGCAAGCACAGGCAGCGATTCGGCCGACACGTCGAGCACTTCCGCGGCGAGCGGCACCACCGCGCAGGACGCCCTGCTGGCGCTGTTGAGCAACATCGGTTCCGGCAACAGCACCGACACCGGCACCTCCGGAAACACAGCGCAGGATGCCCTGTTCGCGTTGTTCAACGACGGTATCGGCTCAGCGTTGAGTGCGCTCGGCGGGTCGAGCCAAGACCCACTATTATCCCTGGGGCAAAGCAGCAGCAACGGTTTCAGCTTTGGCTCATCGGGCTCGACCGCGCAGGATGCTTTGACAGCACTGCTGCAGGCGATTCCGGCCGGTTCCTCAACTGCCGCCGGTTCGTCCTCGACCGGAAACGGTGCCGGTACCAATCTCGCAACCGCAGTGGCGCTTTACCAGAGCCAGATCGCCCAGCAAATGCTCGGCACGATGTTCGGGACCGGCAGCACGAGCATCTGATCCGGCGCGCCCGGCGCGCTCGGCCTCACAACGGAGAGCAAAGCGGCGTCAGAATGACTGCTGGTTCAGTTGAGCTGCGGCGCCGGCCGCAACAGCGGTCCCGACGCCGCGCACGGTTTTCAATCCACCTTATCTTGCACGCGAGGCACGAAAAGCTGCAGCGGCCGCGAAGTCTTCGCTCGCCCCGCTATACCGATCGAAAGCGCCGCGCCAGCGTACCACTCATCCGCCTTGAAAATAACCCGTCTGATGCGCTTCTTGGCCGCTCTCGAACGCGATGCCGACAGCGATGCCAGCCGCGCCCCTGGCTTCTTGGCACCACCCCGCTTGGATGTGCTGCTCTTTGACATTTTGCACCCGTTACTCCCTGAACTCTGCGCATCATCATAGCAGGGGTCACAGCGCGGTCACAGTAGGGGCGAAAATAAGATTGACGCGGCATGAACGCCAGGAAAATCTGTTAACATATTGAAATAAAATAACTTTATCACCGTTAACAAATTGCCATTGAGGAGTAGCTGGCAGGTGATATTTCTATGCGCCGGTGCGCGGCGCGCGTATCGGATATCGATGGGGCTACGCGAGCAATGGAGAGCATGACCATGATTTCGAGGGTCTTTGCGGGGATGATGCTGACTGCCACTTTTGCGTGTTGCCTTCTGATGGCGGCAACCGGAACGGCCGGGGCTCAAAACTACTCTCGAAACCTCGACGAGCAGGTGCCAAGCAGTTCTCCGATCGCCCGGTTCTTCGGCCTCGGCACCGCATCCTCGCCAATCCCGCGCACCCTCACCGAATTCAACGGCTCCTACCGCCCCGGCACAATCATCATCAATACGACCGAGCGGCGCCTCTATCTCGTGACGGCACCCGGTCAGGCGATCCGCTACGGCATCGGCGTCGGGCGCATCGGCTTCGCCTGGGCCGGCACCACGGCGGTTTCGATGAAGAAAGAATGGCCCGATTGGACCCCGCCCGAGCAGATGCTGCAGCGACGACCCGACCTCCCGCGGCACATGGCGGGCGGCATCGACAACCCCCTCGGCGCGCGCGCCATGTATCTGGGTTCTTCGCTTTACCGCATTCACGGGTCGAACGAGCCCGAGACCATCGGTCAGGCGGTTTCGTCGGGATGCTTCCGGATGACCAATGAAGACGTAATCGACCTCTATGGCCGCGTCCGGGTAGGCGCCAAGGTCATCGTGATGCGCTGATGGCGCCGGTTTGCCGTTTCCGCTGCCCCATCGATCTCGGGGTCGCCCGAGATCGACACCTTGACCTGGCAATTCGGCAACAACCGATAAGCGTTCGCGCGGACCCGCGGTGGCCCGCCTACGATCCCTTGACCGGCTCGCGGCTGAGCCCCTTGGCGGCCAGTTCGCCAAGATAGTCCTGCCACATGCGGTTCTGTCCGCGTCCGAGCTTGAGCAGGTAGTCCCAGCTGAAAATTCCGGTGGAGTGCAGGTCGTCAAACACGAGTCGCACCGCGTAATTGCCGACTGGCTGGACCTCTAGCACCAACACATTGCGCTTGCCTCCGACGGTCTTGCGTTCGTCTGGCGAATGGCCCTGGACCTCGGCGCTCGGCGAATGGACGCGCAGGAATTCGGTGGGCAACTCGTATACCTCGCCGGATTCGAACGCCACGCTCAGCGCCGCCTTGTCCTTACGCAGCCTCACTTCGGTCGGCCAGGGGCTCGCGTCCGGTACGACTGCCATCGGCGGCTCCATCATGTTGCGCCGCGAATACCTGCCGGCGGTCGACGATGCCGATCAGGATGTGGATCGCGGCCCGACATCAAAGCCGCGGCCCTCGCGGTTAGCGGCCGCCGCCACTATATTGCCTATATAATGCTTGCCACACAAACGGTTCCCTGGGAAAACCAACCGAAGTTGAGCGAGTTGTTGTAAATGTCCGGGCTTGACCAGATGACGAAAGGCGAATTCGAGCGGGCGGCAACGTTCCGTCCGCGGCCGCTCGTCGATCCGTTTGCCCGCGCCATTACCTATCTGCGCGTATCGGTGACCGATCGTTGCGACTTCCGTTGCGTGTATTGCATGGCGGAGGACATGACGTTCCTGCCGAAGACCGACATTCTCTCCCTCGAGGAGCTCGATCGGCTGTGCTCGGCCTTCATCGCCAAAGGCGTGCGCAAGCTGCGTCTCACCGGGGGCGAGCCGCTGGTGCGCCGCGGCATCATGACGCTGGTCGCCTCGCTGTCGCGCCACCTCGACTCCGGCGCGCTTGATGAGCTCACGCTGACCACCAATGGCTCCCAACTCAGGAAATATGCAGCCGAGCTTGCCGCCCACGGGGTCAAACGTATCAACGTCTCGCTCGATACTCTCGACCCCGCAAAATTCCGCGCCGTGACACGGTGGGGCGATGTCGACAAAGTGCTCGACGGCATTGCGGCCGCGCGGAACGCGGGCCTCGCGGTCAAGATCAACGCGGTGGCACTCAAGGGTGTCAACGAGGATGAATTCGCGAGCCTCGTCGAATGGGCCCACAGTGGCGGCATGGACATCACCTTCATCGAGGTGATGCCACTCGGTGATGTCGGTGAAGGCCGGCTCAACCAGTACTTGCCGCTGTCCATGGTACGGGCGCAGCTCGCCAAGCGCTTTAGTTTGACCGACATCGATTACCGCACCGGCGGCCCGGCCCGTTATGTGAAAGTCGCCGAGACCGGTGGCCGATTGGGCTTCATCACGCCCCTCACCCATAATTTCTGCGAATCCTGTAATCGCGTGCGCGTCACCTGCACCGGGACCCTGTACATGTGTCTCGGCCAGGAGGACGCAGCCGATCTGCGCAGCGTGTTGCGCGCCTCTGAGGGCAACGATCTCCTCTATGGCGCGATCGACGAGGCGATCTCGCGCAAGCCCAAGGGCCACGACTTCGTCATCGACCGCCGCCACACGCGCCCCGCGCTCGCCCGGCACATGAGCGTGACCGGCGGCTGACGCCCGAAACCTCAATTGACGGCACAATCCTGGTCTGAATTAAAGATACCAGCGTCAGGCCGATTGGCTTTGCGCGCGGAGCCGGACTGCCAATTTCGGCACGGTAACGTCGGTGACAACGGCGAAGATAAATTGGCCGGACCGGGCGAGGAAACGGACCGTGATCGTATTGCTGAAATTCAGTCGCGCAATCGATCGCCTCAATGAGCAATTCGGTGTCGTCGCAACTTGGTTCGTGCTGCTATCGTGCCTTGTCAGTGCCGGCAATGCGGCGGTGCGGTACGGAATCAACGGGCTTTTGGCCCTTGGCCAGGATTTTTCCTTCCTGAGCGGCATCACCTCAGGCGTCGGCTGGTACGCCAACCACGCCAACGCCTTCCTCGAGGCGCAATGGTACATGTTCACCGCGATCGTGCTGCTCGGCGGTCCCTATACCCTCAAGCTCAATGAGCATGTTCGGGTCGACCTGTTCTACGGGATGGCGTCGGAGCGCGCTCGCATCTGGATCGACATCATCGGCGGCCTCCTGTTTCTGCTGCCGATCTGCCTGATCCTGATCTATTTCACCTGGGGATGGTTCTGGGATTTATTCCTGATCGACGAGCAGTCCAATAATGCCGGCGGCCTTGTCCGCTGGCCGGTCAAGCTGCTCCTTCCGGTCGGCTTCGCCTTGATGGCACTCCAGGGCATCTCGGAAATCATCAAGCGCGTCGCCGCGCTCGAACGCGTGATCGATGCGGGCTTCAAGTACGAGAAGCCGTTGCAATGAATTTCGTTCGCGACAACATGGCGCCGCTGATGTTCGCGGGGATGATCGTGTTCATGTTGATCGGCTATCCGGCGGCGTTCGCGCTCGCCGCGACCGGCTTGTTCTTCGGCTTCATCGGTATTCAATTCGGCCTCATCAGTCCGGACTTTCTCGGCAACCTGACATACCAGCTCTACGGCATCATCTCCAACGATCTGCTGCTCGCGATCCCGTTCTTCACCTTCATGGGGGCGATCCTCGAGCGCTGCGGTCTCGCCGAAGACCTGCTCGACTCGATCGGTCAGTTGTTCGGGCCGGTGCGCGGGGGCCTGTCCTATGCGGTGATCTTCGTCGGCGCCATCCTGGGCGCCATCACCGGCACGGTTGCGGCTTCGGTCATCGCCATGGGGGTAATCTCGATACCGGTCATGCTGCGCAACGGCTATTCAGTGCGTCACACCATGGGCGTGATCGCCGCCTCCGGCACCATAACGCAGTTGATCCCGCCGTCGCTGGTGCTGGTCGTGCTCGCCGACCAACTCGGCAAATCGGTCGGCGACATGTATGCCGGCGCGATCGGCCCCAGCATCATCCAGGTCGCGCTGTTCGTGATCTGGGTCGCGATCGTGAGCTGGCGCTGGCCGGAAGATGTCCCGGCGTTGCCGATCGAATCACGCATCCTGCACGGCCGGCCGCTGTTGAAAAAGTGCTTGCGCGGCATCATCCCGTCGCTCGGGCTGATCTTCCTCGTGCTCGGCACGATTTTCCTCGGCCTCGCGACGCCGACCGAAGCCGGCGCCATGGGCGCGGTCGGCGCACTGGCACTTGCGGCCTTCAACCGTACGCTCACCGGACCGCTGGTCTATCAGGGCATGGCGACCACAATGCGCATCACCGCCATGGTGGTCTACATCCTGATCGGGGCACGCACCTTCAGCCTGGTGTTTCAGGGCGTCGGCGGCAAGGTGTGGATCGAGCAGATGCTGACGTCGCTACCCGGCGGCCAGGTCGGCTTCCTGGTGTTCGTCAATATCTTCATCTTCGTGATCGCGTTCTTTCTCGATTTCTTCGAGATCGCGTTCATCATCATCCCGCTCTTGGCGCCGGTGGCCGACAAGCTCGGCATCGACCTGATCTGGTTCGGGGTGCTCATCTGCGCCAACATCCAGACGAGCTTCATGCATCCGCCATTCGGATTTGCGCTGTTCTACCTGCGCGGCATCGCGCCGCCCTCGGTGAAGACGACGGACATCTATTGGGGCGCGATACCCTGGGTGTTCCTCCAGCTCGTTCTGGTCACCATCCTGATTTTCTGGCCCGAATCCGTCACCTATTGGATCGAAAAGGGTGCCAGGACAGACCCCGGCAAGGTCAACATCGAAATCCAGATGCCCGAGCTGCCGCCACCGCTGAATTTGAAGTAGATCATCGTGATAATCAGGGACCGCCCGCCCGCGGTCCAATCGTCACGTCTTCATGCGATTGCGGATCAGGAAGGTGTCATTGGAATATTCGGCGACCTGCCACCACAAATATTCATCGCCGCGGAACGCGATCATCGAGTCGTAAACCTTCTTGAATTCCGGGTTCGCGGCCGAAACCTCGTGATAAAGATCCAGCGCTCCGTTCAGGCAGGCTTCCATTATCGGGGTCGAGAATGGCATCAGCCGAGTGCCGGCGATGAGCAGTTTGCGCAGCGCCGCCGGATTGGCGACATCGTACTTCGCCTGCATCCAGGCGTTGGCCATGTCCGACGCCGTGCGCACGACCGCCTTGTAGGTCGGCGTCAGAGCATTCCATTTGTCGAGGTTGATGAAATTGTGGAGCATCGCCGAGCCCTCCCACCAGCCGGGGTAATAGTAGAACGGGGCAACCTTGTAGAAGCTGAGCTTCTCGTCGTCGTAAGGGCCGACCCACGCGGCCGCATCGATGGTGCCCTTCTCCAGCGCCGCGTAGATGTCTACGCCTCCGATCGGCTGCGGCACGCAGCCGAGCTTCTGCAGCACCCGTCCCGCATAGCCGCCGATACGGAATTTTAGCCCGTTGAGGTCCGCGGGTTCCTTGATCTCCTTGCGGAACCAACCGCCCATCCGAGCGCCGGTATTGCCACAGGGAATCCCATAGATATTGGACTTTTTGTACAGATCGTTCATCAACTCCATGCCGCCGCCGAACATCATCCAGGCGTTCTGCATGCGGGCGTTGAGGCCGAACGGCACCGCGGTGCCAAACACGTAGGTCGGGTCCTTGCCGACATAATAATAGGAGGCAGTGTGGCACATCTCGACAGTGCCGTTGGTCACCACGTCGGCGGCACTGACCCCGGGCACTAGTTCGCCGGCTGCGAAGACCTGGATCTGGAACTTGTTGTCCGTGAGCTCGGCAACCGCCTTCGCGAATACCTCGGCCGTGCCATACATCAGGTCGAGCGACTTCGGAAAGCTCGACGTGCAGCGCCACTTGAGCTCGGGAGATTGTTGCGCGAGAGCAGGCTTGGCGACCGCGGTGACGACGGTTGCGGCACCGGCGAGAGCCGCCGTCTCAAGAAATTTCCTGCGCCTCATGATGGCCTCCACAAACATCGTTCGTATCGGAGTGCGCCGCCAAGCGCCGCGCCACCCCGTTTTCCGGCTACGCTACCGCGCCAACAGCATAGGTTGATTGGTGGCACTCCAAGTTCGCTGAACTCAGTCATGATTCCATTCGAAAGGTCAGCAATACTTCGGACCATGCGCGGTGGCGCATCAGGTGCGGGAGCGGGAGCGGATCATGAAGGTATCATAACTGTATTCGGCGACCTGCCACCAGAAGTATTCTTCGTTGCGGAACGTCTGCATCGACGCCAGTACTTTGTTGTAATCCGCGTTGGTCGCCGCGGTCTCGGCATTCACCTCGTTCGAAGCCTTGAGGCAGGCTTCCATGATCGGCTGTGAGAATGCGCGCAACTCGGTGCCGCTGGCGAGCAATTTACGCAGCGCGCCGGGATTGCGCGCGTCGTACTTGGCGGTTTCCTCGACGTTTGCGTAGGCCGCCGCGGCCGAGACTATGGCTTGGTAGCGCTTCGGCAATTCGTTCCACTTGGCCAGATTGATCATCAGATGATTAGCGGCCGAACCCTCCCACCAGCCCGGATAGTAATAGTATTTCGCGACCTTGCTGAAGCCGAGCTTTTCGTCGTCATAAGGGCCGACCCATTCGGCGGCATCGATGGTGCCGCGCTCCAGCGCCGGGTAAATATCGCCGGCCGCGATCTGCTGCGGCACACCGCCCAGCTTCTGGATCGTCAATCCGGCAAAGCCGCCAATGCGGAATTTCAGCCCATTGAAGTCGGCGACTTCCTTGATCTCCTTGCGGAACCACCCGCCCATCTGGCATGCGGTATTGCCGGCCGCGATCGAGTGGACATTGAACTTCTTGCCGAACTCGTTCATGAGCTTCATGCCGTCGCCGTCATAGAACCACGCATTCTGCTGACGGGTGTTGAGCCCAAACGGAACGGCGCAGAACAGCGCCCAGGTCGGGTCCTTGCCATAATAATAATACGCCGCCGTGTGACAGCCTTCGACTGTTCCATTGCTCACGGCATCAAGAGCCTGCAGGCCCGGAACAATCTCGCCGGCCGCGAAGGTCTGCATCTGGAATTGATTGTCGGTCGCCTCTGCAACCATTTTGGCGATGGATTCCATCGCCCCATAAAGCGTGTCGAGCGATTTCGGAAAGCTCGACGTCAGCCGCCATTTGATGGCCGGGTTGGATTGCGCGACGGCGGGCCTCGCAATTGCGGTCGCGGCAAGTCCGACGCCGGCCGCTTGCAGGAACTGGCGACGCTTCATGGGATTCCCTCCGAAAAAATCTTTTCTGGATAAAGAATGCGGCGGCTTTGCCGCGTCATTTTATTATCACAATCGAGCCGGCAGCGGCAGCCTGCCGATCGGCGGAAACGCGCGGTGTTTGGGCTCATCCGCAAAGCGCGAACACGCGCTGGGCGGCTATGCGCCGAAGGCGCGTGATCGGACGGGCGTTACGCCTCGATCACAAGCTTGGGCGCCGCCCTGCCGGCTCCGGCCGCGATCTGATTGCGCACCCGCGCCGCGATGCCGCGATAGATTTCGGCATGCGGGCCGTCCGGCACGCTCGCCACCACCGGCTGGCCGGCGTCGGATCGCTCGCGGATATCCATGTGCAGGGGCACCTCGCCCAGGAACGGCACGCCAAGGCGCTCGGCTTCGTGGCGGGCACCGCCATGGCCGAATATGTCCGACCGCGTCCCGCATTCCGGGCACAGGAAAAAGCTCATGTTCTCGACGATGCCGAGCACCGGCACGTTGACGCGACGGAACATGGCGATGCCGCGCCGGGCGTCGATCAGCGCGAGGTCCTGCGGCGTCGACACGATGACGGCGCCGCGCAGTGGCACCTGCTGGGCCATGGTCAGCTGCGCATCGCCGGTGCCGGGCGGCATGTCGACCACCATGACGTCGAGTTCACCCCACTCGACTTCGCGCAGCATCTGGGTGAGGGCGGACATCACCATGGGGCCGCGCCAGATCATCGGCGTCTCTTCCTCGATTAGGAAGCCGATCGACATCACCTTGAGCCCGTGGCCGTCCATCGGGATGAGCCGGGTGCCGCCGATGGTCTGCGGCCTGCCCTTGATGCCGAACAGCTTGGGGATCGAAGGGCCGTAAATATCAGCGTCGAGCACGCCGACCTTGAGCCCGAGATCGCGCAGGCCGAGCGCCAGATTGACCGCGGTGGTCGATTTGCCGACGCCGCCTTTTCCCGACGCGACCGCGATGATGGCGCCGACGCCTGGAATCCCGGTGGTGCCCTGCGCCCGCTGCGTGGCCGCGGCCGCGGCCGGCGAAGTCACGCCGGGCTGCGGGCGCGGCGGCGGGGCAGCGGCACGGCCCGCACCCGCCGCGCGCTCTGCCGTGAGCGCGATCATGACCGAAACGAGGCCCGGCAGCGCCTTCACGGCTGCCTCGGCGCGCTTGCGCACCGGTTCCCAGGCATTCACTACAGCGGCATCCACCGTAATGGAGAAGAAAACCTTGCCATCGGAGACGATGATGTCGGACAGCGTCCCGGTCTTGGGCAAGGCGATCCCGTCGGGACTTGCAACACGTTCAAGGCTCGCGAGAACCTCGCTCTTGGTCGGCGCCATAGCGTTCTCCATGGCCGCCGCGGGGGCGGCGGGGCCGGAACTCTATACACAAAATAGGAGCCCCAATGCTTCGGTCAACCGATCATCAGTTCTGATCTCTCGAGGGTAGGAGCATGATGGTGCGGTCCGGTTGACGTGGACCAGCGTCGCGGCGCATCAAAGGGCGGCGGCCAAGAATTGCGGCCGCAGGGAGGACCGCGATGGCGAAGGTGGCGTTTCTGGGACTCGGCGTGATGGGCTACCCGATGGCCGGGCACCTCAAGACCAAGGGCGGGCATGACGTTACGGTCTATAATCGGACTGCCGCCAAGGCCGAGAAATGGATTGCCCAGTTCGGCGGCCGCCTTGCGTCAACACCGCGGCTCGCGGCCGAGGGCCAGGATTTCGTCATGGCCTGCGTCGGCAACGACAACGACCTGCGCGAAGTCGCGCTCGGAGCGCAGGGCGCCTTTTCGGGCATCGGCAAGGGCGCGGTGTTCGTCGACCACACCACGGCTTCCGCCGAGATCGCCCGCGAGCTTCACGCCGCCGCCCGGAAAGGCGGCTTCGACGCCATTGACGCGCCAGTATCAGGCGGCCAGGCTGGCGCCGAGAACGGCGTCCTCACCGTAATGTGCGGCGGCGACGCCGAGCCGTTCAGCCGCGCGGAGAAAATCATTGTCGCCTATGCGCGCGCCTGCAACCTGATGGGCACGCCGGGCTCCGGCCAGCTTGCCAAAATGTGCAACCAGATCTGCATCGCGGGCGTCGTCCAGGGACTTGCCGAAGCGCTGCATTTTGCGAAACGCGCCAATCTTGATATCGAGAAGCTGATCGCGACGATTTCCAAGGGCGCGGCGCAATCCTGGCAGATGGAGAACCGCTACAAAACCATGGCGGCCGGCAAGTTCGATTTCGGTTTCGCGGTCGACTGGATGCGCAAGGACCTCGGCATCTGCTTCGCCGAGGCACGCCGTAACGGCGCCCACCTCCCGATGACCGCGCTGGTCGACCAGTTCTACTCCGAAGTTCAGGCGATGGGCGGCCGGCGCTGGGACACGTCGAGTCTGATCGCGATTTTGGAGCAGTGACAGGCGCGGCCGCCAAGCACCGCGATTAAGTCCCAGCGTCGTACTCCAACGAGAAAAAACGAGCAACGATTCCGTCAGACGTCGCGTTGACCGCGGCTCCGTTTGTCTCAAGCGTTATCGTTCGCGTCCTTGATCAGCACCGGTTTGTCCGTCCCCCCGATGCCGGAGAGCACAAAGCCGAGCACGGCACCGATGACAGTGCCCAACGTGCTCGGCTCGAGGGTTTTTTCCAGCGCCAGGATGAGAACGATCGGGATGATCATTACGGTGCCGGCGAGCTTGATGGTGCCCGGCCCGATACCGCGTTTCCCGGCATAGATGAGGGAGCCGATGGCTCCGATCGCGGCTGTTCCGGCGGCAATGAGTTCTATTGCGCCCTTTACATCCAGGTTCGTGATCAGGTCCATGGCGACTCCCCTCGATTTGACACACGCACCAAAGCGTTGAAACGCTTAAGCGTTCCGGCCGCCATACGCAACCTTGCCAAGCTGCAAAACAGTCTCGACGCGCTGGCGGACCTCCCGGTTCACGCGGTGGCAACGACCGGCGGGATCGTTGAGCCCGGCGAGCTTGCGGTCCCCGCCAACGCGATCGCGCTCTCCTACGCTACCCACGGATCCGATTCTGCGCCGAGCCGCACTCGCCGTGACCCGCGATGCGGGCGTGGGGTCACCGCGTCACAGGCGGCAACGCATCATCGAGTGGAACCAGGGACACAAACTGTTCGAACTTTCCGCCGGGCCCGCGCGGAACCGCCTCCAACGGCACGAGGATGATTTCGACCGACGGGTGAAGTCTTTCACGCGCGAACGCCGCGAGGCCGGCGGTGTCGGGCGCACGACCCGAGCCATCAGGCACATAGCGCAGTTCGATGCGGTGGTGATCGAGTTGCACCATCTGAAATTCGTTGAATGCGACGAAGGCGTGCATCTCGCGCGCATCCCAGCCACGCGGCCACATGCGCCTGCCGTCCTCGAAGACGAAAGCGCTGCGGGTGCGGCCTTCGACCTTTGCGATGACCGGCAGCGAGCGCCCGCATCGGCACGGTACTGTCGCCCAAGAGGCAACGTCGCCGACCGCATAACGGATGAAGGGCGTGGCGTAATTGTAAAGACCGGTCAGCACGACGCGGCCAAGTTTGCCAGGCGCGGCCGGGCGGCCATCCTCACCGACGATTTCAACGACGGCGTTTTCCGCAACCACGTGATATTCCGGCGCGGCGGGACATTCGGTCCCAATGAACCCGATCTCCTGGCATGAATATATGCCCGCAAGACGCGCGCCGAGCCGTTTCAAAACCGTTTCGCGCGCGCCTTCGGAGACTGTCTCGCCGATTCCGAAGATGAATTCGATCGCAAGTTCGCGCGCCTGTTCCGGCGTCGCCGCATAGGCGAGTTGGAGCGCGTTCGAGGGCGCGGTCTGGAGGTATGGCGCCTTACATCGCGACAGCCATTCCAGCTGTTGCGCCGCCGGTGTCTTGAGTTCGAGGTCGTAGGAAACGGCCCGCGGATTCGCGGCGGACCAGCCCTCGTTGATGGCGCCCTCCGGATAAGACGGGCTACGGCGCTCACCATACGATCTAATTTTCGCCAATGGCCGCGCGGTATCGAGGCCGAACCAGCGGGCCATACGCGTCATTGCCGCGTTTGAAGCCACGGTGCTCAACTCGTTTGAAGTAAAGCGTAGTGGGATGCCGGTCGTGCCGCTACTCCGCAATTCACCGACGACGCCGTAGAGCGGCGGAAGTTCGGGCGTGCGCATGTCGGAACTGCATGCGATCACCTCGGCCCGTTCGACAACAGGCACGTCACGCCAACCCGAGAGATCGATGGTGCCGTCAGATGCAAACAGGTGGCCCAGCCGCTCTCGATAGAACGGAACCTGTTCGTACGCGTGACGTACAAGCCGTTCCAGCAGCAGCCGTTGATAGCGGATGAGGTCGGCAGGTGGCATCCACTCGGTCCGAGAGAGTGCAGCCAAGTAGCGGCCGAACGCTTCGGTCATTACGGCCGGATTGTGGCCGGCGCTGTGAGGCTGCGCCGCGCCGCTCATGCGCCTACCCTTATGGCCGTCGGCGTCGCGACGATAATATGGCGCCGTTTCGTTAACTTCACGATGAGTTGCTGAAAAGGGGCCGTCATAACCAAGTCCGTCTCGACGCAACTCTCAACGGCAAAGCCAGCGCGCTCATGCAGCGCGAGGACTTGTTCAGGCTGATCGAACGCGCCTTCGCGTGATTCGAGTTCCCGCGCATAATCGCCAAGCCGCTGCGAGAACTTCTCGCGAGATTCAGGGACTGAAATACCAAGCCGATCGAGCTCTGCGAGCACCCAGCCGGCGTAGCCCGACCGGTACTCCAGCAAGACCTCAACGGAGAGAGGCGCACCTGTGTTAAATAGATTTACCAGCAGTCCGTCAGCGCGCAACGCGCGCCGCAACCGAGACAGGAAGTCAACGCGGCACTCGGACGCGATGAATTGAAGGACGGAATTGGCGAAGACGACATCGAAGTCAGCCGTGACCTCGAGGCTGGACAAATCCTGATGCAGCATCTGAGCGTTGATCGACCAGCGCTGCGCGAACTGCCGGCAGAGTTCGAGCGGTGTGCGGCACCGATCAATCACAGTGATCTCGATGTCGCGTCCAGCGCCTGCTCGCGCAGTCAGTGCGAGCAAGCCGGTGTCCGCGGCGCCGGCAATAACGACCTTGCGGCGCCCACGCGCAAAAGCGTCTGCCAAAATCAATTCGAGGGCACCCCCGCCGGCTTCGGCTGCACCAGCGATGCGGGCGACGCGGCGATAAGGCCACAGAGCATGAAAGTTTCTGCAGCGATCACAGTACCGGTCAGCCAATCGGTATTGCGACGCTGCAAGTTGCGCAAGGTCTTCAACGCAATAGGGATTTTTATCCGGAGCTCCGTCGCCAGTCATGCCCGATTGTAATCAGAACCGCCGCGGGTTCCAGCCTTAAACGCACGCGTCAACTCAATCCGCCACGTTACAGGTACCAGTTTCGGGGTTTATACCGTGATTACAAACCAGCTGCGTCGGGCTGGTGCTGCCGCTGGACGTGCTGCTGTTGATGATGGTGAACAGCGTGTCGGTTGTCCAATTGTTCGGGTCTTCCTGGCGATGACGCGCGATCAGCGGCTTGTCATCCGGACCGAAGTACAGCTTGATACCGCCCCAAACACCGTAATTATTGTTGTCGCCTACCCGTCCCTCGGCGAAGGCGGAACCAAGCACGCCGCGCGCAACCGGAAATGCCCATTCTCCGCCGAACGCCGCCATGTTCTTGCCGGCCAGATAGCGATGACCTACGTAAGCGTCGGCAAAATCATTGAGATAGTATTTGAGATTGATCTGGTCGAAGTACCGCGTCCCGATGCTGAACCCCTGAGTGACGGTCGTCGACGAGTTGAGGACGCCGCCAATGATCGGCACCGACGACAACGTCGTCTGCGAATTCGTCACCGTATTGCCGAACTCGGCGCCGAGGATGCCCTGCACCGTGAACCTGCCGAAGTAATATTCGCCCTCGGCAGCGACCTGGCTGACATTGACCCCGCCGAGCCGATCCCATTGCGTGTAGCTGGCATAGACGCCGAGCAACGCCCGCGACGGGTCGCGCCAGAAGAAATGTCCCGCGACGGCGCCGTAGGTGCTGTTATCGAGGCTGCCGGCATTGAAGTCGACCTGCGCTCCGTACTGATTCGCCAGCGGAAACGTGAAGGAGCCTTCCGTGCCGTAAAGCGACTTGCCCTTCAGCGTGCCGCCGAGTCCTTCGAATTTGGCGTTGAAAGCATCGACCGCCGGGGCCGGTCCCAATGGTGTAGCGGCCAAAAGCGAGAGGTCCGCCGCGTGCGCGGCGGACGTTACAAATAATAGAGCGCCGACGACGCCCGACAGCATCGTCGTCGACAACAGCAAATTTTGCCTGCCCATCGCGTGTCCCCACAAGACCCCAAGCCACGCCTGAGCATCATCATACGGCCGACCGCCGCAGCGGCAAGAAAATATCTGGTTTGTGCCGTTGATCACAGCGATTTAAGCGCGATTGTTACCGAGGCGCCACATGTGTGGGCTACCTCATGCAACTATCGAGGGAATCGCTGGCGGCCTCTATGCTTTCGCGCGGATCAAGCCTTCGCGCTCGGACGAGCCGACACCTCGGCATGCCAGCGCAAGATATTGCGATGCTCGGACGGCACGGCGAGCTTTGCGGGCTTCATGAAGTCGACCGCAATGAGGGCGGTGATGTCGGCAACCGAATAGCGCGCGCCCGCAACGAAGGGCTGATCGCCGAGCTGACGATCGAGGATCGAGAGGAAATCGAGCACCCGCGCCTTGTTGGCCTCGCCCCATTCGGCAACCTGTGGCACCTCGGTCGCTTTCATGCCGGGATGCAGATGGCGAAACACCTGGGAGACCGGAAAATATAGGTGCAGCTCGACCCGCCGATTCCACATTTCCACCAAGGCCTGTTCGAGGGCGCCCTCTCCGAACAGCGGCGGGTCCAGATGGCACACCTCGAAGTACCGGCAGATCGCGATCGATTCGGTGATAACGGCGCCGTCATCGAGCACCAGCGCCGGGACCCGCTGGAGCGGGTTGATCGCCGTAAAGGAAGCCGATTTCTGCTGCAACGATCCGAGATCGACCTGCTCGGTGGGCACCACGATGCCCTTTTCGACGAGGTAGACCCGCACCCGCCGCGGATTAGGCGCGCGGCCACCATCATAGAGCTTCATTTCATCTGCCTCCCCAGGGCACAAGCCGGACGGGTTGGAGCGCGGTCCGCCTGCGGCGCACCCCGCAAGTCAGGATTAACCATAATAGATTGATGTTTCGCACATCGTCTAAGCACGCCCTTAATGTTTTTGGGCGAGGTTGATGACCTCCTTAACCACGTCAGCCAAACGATGAGTCTCGCGACCACCGACCCATTAGCCGCGTCTGCCGGACCCGAAAAGACGGCGGCGAGGCATCGGCGAGCCGCGTCCATGCGGGTGCGCGAGGTGCGCGACCGGCTGACCTCGACGTCCGGCACGCGCCCGGCCTTCGATTACGAACTGCTGCGTCAATACGCCCAGAACCGCCTGTCGGGTGCGCTCGGCGTCATTCTGCTTGCCGGCGCAATCGGCTTCGTCTCGACGATCTGGTCGAGTGCGGCCTGGGCGGGCGCTTGGGTCGCGGTGGTGTTCACCCTTCAACTCGCCAGCATGATCAAATGCCGGGAATTCCTCGCCAAGCCGGCAAGCGTCGTGAGGGTACGGCGGGCGCGGCTCACGTTCATCGTGCTCGATCTTTTGTTCGGACTTGCCTGGACCGTCAATCTCGTCCACCCCTCCGACGATACCGCCAACACCGACATTATCAACGTGTTCGTCGTGCTGCTGGTGGTCGCGGTGTCCAGCATGCTGGGATCGAGTCTGCCGATTGCGGTGTTCGCCACCACGGCACCGCTCACCATCGCGATCGCGGTCGGCTATCTCCTGCTCGGCTCGGTTCACGGCTATGTGCTGGCCGGACTCGCGCTGACCGCGCTGTGCTATTTCGGGCTTCTCGCCAAGCGGCTCTACCAGTCGAATCTGGCGATGCTGGAGGCGCGCGCCGAGAAGGACGCCTTGATCGGCGAACTGGAGCAGGCCAAGGCCAAGTCCGATGAGGCGAGACGCCACGCCGAGGCTGCCAACATCGCCAAGTCGCGCTTCCTCGCCCAGATGAGCCACGAGCTGCGCACGCCGCTCAACGCCATCCTGGGGTTTTCCGAGGTCATGAAGAACGAGCTGTTCGGCGCCCATGCGGTTCCCGCCTACAAGGAATATGCCGACGACATCCATAATTCCGGCGTGCATCTCCTTGGCCTCATCAACGAGATACTCGACCTGTCGCGCATCGAGGCGGGCCGCTACGAGCTCAATGAAGAGGCGGTGGCGCTGGCGCAGGTGGCGGAGGAATGCCATCATTTGCTCAAGCTGCGTGCCGCGGCCCGCGGCATCGTCATCAACGGCCTGTTCGAGCCTGACATGCCGCGGCTGTGGGCGGACGAGCGCGCCGCGCGGCAGATCTGCCTCAACCTCCTGTCCAATGCCATCAAGTTCACCCCGCAGGGTGGCGAGATCTGGCTGAAGGTCGGCTGGACCGCCGCCGGCGGCCAGTATCTTAGCGTGAGGGACACGGGGCCGGGCATCCCGGAGAATGAAATTCCGATCGTGCTCGACACCTTCGGCCAGGGTTCAAACGCAATCAAATCCGCCGAACAGGGTGCCGGGCTCGGCCTTCCGATCGTCAAGAGCCTGATCGAGCTTCACGGCGGCACTTTCTCTCTCAAATCGAAGCTGCGGGAGGGCACTGAGGTCATCATCACCTTCCCGCCCGAACGCGTGATGGCGGCGCTCGAGCCGGTGGTGGAGGAAATCCTGCCCACCATCTTCGATGCGCCGCAGGTCGAGCCGGGCCTGCCCGGCCGCGGTGCCATCGGCGGCTTTTTGGCATCGATCAACTTCGGCCGCGCGCGCCGCAACCGCTCCGCCGCCAAAGAGGCTGGCCGATGATCGTCCGACCGACGGCCGCCGATTTGCGCGCAATGCCCCATCCACGGTGGCGCGGCCTTGATCGCGGCGGCGCACGCGCATAACTGCTGGACAAATATCCTGGAGATTTCAAGGTGCGTGGTGTCCTCAAGACCGTCGTCATGCTCGCCGCGATCGGCGCATTGATCGTGCTGGTGGCAAGGCACGGTGAGGCGGTAACGGGGCTCGCCGGCAACGACCTCGCCTCGTTGGTCTACAAGATCACCTTCCTGATCCTGATCGGCGGTGCGGTGCTGCGAATATTTCGCGATCGCTTCGGCGAAGCCATCCGGGCCGCCCTGATGTGGGTGATCGTGGCGCTGGTATTGGTCGCCGGCTACGCGTATCGCTTCGAACTCAAGGATGCCGGCGACCGCATCATGGCGGAGCTGGTACCGGGACGAGCGATCGCGCGCGGCCACACCGTAGAGGTCGCGCGCGCCAGCAGCGGCGACTTCCAGATCGCCACCGAGGTCAACGGTGCCCGGGTTCCTATGGTGCTGGATACCGGAGCAAGCTCGGTGATGCTGACCCGCGACGCCGCCATCGCGGCGGGCCTGCCGGTGGAAATGATCAAATACACCGTCAACATCGAAACCGCCAACGGCCGCACCCAGGCGGCGGCAGCAACGCTCGATCGCATCACCATCGGTGGCATTGTGGAACGCTCGGTGCCGGCTCTTATCGCGCAACCCGGCCAGCTCAAGACGAGCCTCCTCGGGATGAGCTTCCTGTCACGGCTGCAAAGCTGGGAGGTGCATGGCGACCGGGTGGTGATGCGCGGAACGCCATAGCCCGGCGACACCGCATCGCGATCGCCTCGCCGCGCGATGTTATCCGCGGCCTCCGCCCTCTCGGGCGCCGCGACGACAGCGTTCTTCGGCGCGCGGCCGCCCTTCGTTCGAGGCCACGGCGCCAGGAGTGCCTTCGGGCCCGCCGCGACACGCCCGCCGCGGCTCTCGGTCGACATCCCCGGAGCGATTCGTCTCGCCGCCGGTGAAGACGAGCGACTGCTGGAAGCGGATGACATATGACCCGGCATCTTTTGCGTCAGGAAGCGCTATTCCCTCGATCTGGTAGAGCCGCCCTTTGAAATAGAAGACCGCGACCGAAGAACGACTGCCGTCCGACCCTGCGATGCTGAGTTGGCGGCCATAAACCCGACTGACGCGGGCCGGAATGTCGATCTTGATCTCGCCGCCCTGGGACAGCGTCTTGATCGCATGGTCGATCACGGCGGTTTCGTCCATCGCGGGGTCGGACAGGTCGACAATCGTCAGCTTGAATACGGCCCCGTCTTGGCTGAGGGAGTAGACGCGCGCTTCGGCGGTACGGCCGTCGGCGGCTTGATAGGTGGTGGTTTCGATCTTGGGGTCGGCCGGAAAGGAAACCGAGAAGGAGTAGCTCGGATAAGCGTATTCCTTCCAGCCTTGAGCGGCGGCCGGGGCGCTGGCGACAAACGCCGCGATGATTAGGGCGATCAGGCGCATCGGAGGTGCTTCCTGTTGGGCCTTGCCAAGCATAAAAATCGTAAGGTCAGGTTCAGATCGTATCCCTATCGGTTCGCACATTACCAGTCGATGAATGATGGATTACGGATTGGCCACCCGCCGCGGCGCGCCCTCTCGTGCGCCGCCTTGATCCCAAATCTGAAAAGACTAAGCTGGCAGTACGAAAGCGGCGCAGGCCGTTCGTCAAACAGGGGGGAAACCATGAAAATCAAGGCCGCCGGGACATTGGCGATTTTCGCCTCGTTTGCGTTGACCGCCGCCGCTTTCGCGCAGGATCTGGGGCCGCAGGTCAAGAAGCTCGCGGACGGGGTCTATGTTCACACCGGAAAGGGGTTTGACTCCAACAGCGGAATTATTCTCACCGATGAAGGCGTCGTGGTGATCGACACCGGGCAGAACCCGATCGAGTCGCGCGACATCATGGAAACCGTCAAGAAACTGACCTCGATGCCGGTTCGCCTCGTCATCGATACCGAGCCGCACGCCGATCACACGACAGGCCACTATGTCTTCTCGCCGCCCGCGATCATTATCGCCGCAGCAGGAGCGGGCAAATCGATGCGAGGCGCCGACCGCAACGCGCCGGATCGAATCCAGAAACTCGCGGCCACGTCTCCCGAAATGAAGGCGGCCCTCGAAGGCTATCGTTTCATCACGCCGCACGTCGAGTATCACGACCGCATGACGATCAATCTGGGCGGGCGAACCTTCGAACTCATCTACATGAAGGGAGTTCATAGCGAAGCGGATACCGCGGTATGGCTGCCCAAGGAGCGCATCGTGTTCTCGGCGTCGGCTTTCGTGGTCAACCAGATCAATATTCTCCGGCCGTTCGTCACCATTCCGGATATCCTGGCCGCCGGAAAAATGATGAAGGCGTTGAACCCGGAACACGTGGTTCCCGGCCATGGCACACCCGGCACGGTGAAGATTTTCGCGGACGGCGAGCAGTATTACGCGCTGCTTCTGGACCGGGTCGGTAAGCTGATGAAGGAAGGCAAATCGCTCGACGACATCAAGAAGGACCTAAAGATGCCGGAATACGCGAGCTTCGGCAGCCAGGACCGGATGCCGACCAACATCGATGCCGCCTACAAGATGCTGGCGGGGAAATAATCGCCGCACGGAGAAGCCAGGGCTGATTCACCCGGCGTCCGCTACCGCGCGTCGCGCCAGGACACCCACCAGATGGGCGCGATACTCGGCGCTCCCGTGGATGTCGCCGGCGAGCCCCGTCGACGGGATCGTTAGCCCTTCGAGCGACTTCGGAGAGAACCGCTTCTTTAGTGCGGCTTCGAATTCCGGCACCCGGAACACACCCGATGCGCCGGCGCCGGTCACGGCGACGCGCATTTCCGACGGACGCTTGGCGACGAAAACGCCAACCAGCGCAAAGCGCGACGCCGGATTGCGGAACTTCTGGTAGGCCGCCTTCTTGGGGATCGGGAAGCTCACCTTGGTGATGATCTCGTCCTCGGCGAGCGCTGTATCGAACAGGCCTTTGAAGAACTCATCGGCCGGGATCTTGCGCTTGGTGGTAACGATCGTGGCGCCGAGGGCAAGGCAGGCGGCCGGATAATCCGCGTTCGGATCGTTGTTGGCGACCGACCCGCCGATGGTGCCGCGATGGCGCACCGCCGGATCGCCGATCATGTGGGCGAGCGCCGCAAGCGCCGGGATGTTCTGCTGCACCACCGGAGAGTTCGCCACGTCGGCATGGCGGGTCATGGCGCCGATCACCACATTGCGGCCCTTGAGTTCGACGCCGGACATCCCTTCGATCTTGTTGAGGTCGATGATATTGGCGGGCGAGGCGAGGCGCTGCTTCATGGTCGGCAAGAGCGTCTGGCCGCCTGCCAGCAGCTTGGCTTCCTCGAACTTGCCGAGCATGTTGGTGGCCTGTCGCAACCCGCTGGCGCGGTGATAGGTGAAATTGTACATCCGTCGTCTCCTCTAAATGAGCAACCGGGGACATCGGTGCTGCCCTGCCGCACCCGTGATGGCGCCTCCGCCGCTGCGAGGTCGTCGCGCCGCCGGCAGCTTTACTCCGCCGCCTTATGCGATTGGGCACCACTGCTCATCGCCCTCGCGCCTGCGGCGATCGATTTCACGATGTTGTGGTAGCCGGTGCAGCGGCAGATGTTGCCTTCGAGTTGCTCGCGGATGGTCCGCTCGTCGAGCTCGTGGCCGAGGCGATAGACCATGTCGACCGCCGTCATGATCATGCCGGGAGTGCAGAACCCGCATTGCAGCCCGTGATTCTCGCGGAACGCTTCCTGCATCGGGTGCAACGTGTCCCCGGTCGCCAGGCCCTCGATGGTGAGGACGTTCGCGCCGTCCGCCTGCAACGCCAGCATGGTGCAGGACTTGAGTGCTTTGCCGTCGACATGAACGACGCAGCAGCCGCATTGCGAAGTATCGCATCCCACATGCGTGCCGGTCAGGCGCAGCTGCTCGCGCAGCAGCTGCACCAGCAGCGTGCGCGGCTCGACGGTGGCGTTGACGGCTTTGCCGTTCACCGTCAGCGAAACGGCAGGCATGGCATCCTCCATATTTCCGGATCAAACAAAATTGCAATGCCGGCACACGGGCCGGCGGAAAGGGAGCAGCCGATGGCCGAACCTCTTTCGTTTTGAACCGCGCGGAATGTGCCCTGCCGGGTGGTCCGGGGTCAAGGGCAAAGGAAGCAATTGCCCGCCCCAATTGCGAAAACGCGTGCACTATCCTGCGAGATCATGGGGCGGACGCCCAAGGTGCGACACGTTATCGCGTAGCGTGAGCCCCCGGGTTCGGCGCCGCCGTCAACCGGTCGCGACTGCCGCCGCGAACTTGGAGAAGAAATCGTCGGCGAGCTTCTTCGCGGTGCCCTGCACCAAGCGTTGGCCGAGTTGGGCGAGCTTGCCGCCGATCTGGGATTCAACGTCATAACTGAGCAGCGTGCCACCATCCTTGTCGGTGAGCTTGACGGTCGCCGCGCCCTTGGCGAACCCTGCCACACCGCCCTCGCCTTCGCCGGAAATCTTGTAACCGTTGGGCGGATCCATGTCGGTGAGGTGGACCTTTCCCTTGAACTTGGCCTTGACGGGGCCGACCTTGATGGTGGCGACCGCCTGGAATTCCGTGGGCGAACTCATATCGAGCTCTTCGCATCCCGGAATGCACTGCTTAAGCACCGTGGCGTCGTTGAGCTTCGCCCACACCACCTCGCGGGTCGCCGCGAGCTGGACCTCGCCATTCATCGTCATCGCCATTGTGCAGTCTCCGGTAGCCGAACCACCAAACCTCATCCCAAACCTCCACCCTCTCTCAAATTCCATTCTCTATCATCCACCTTCACCCACCTCCCCTCCTCATGAACGACCCCTAGCACTTATATGCTCGCCAACGCGATGAAAAGGGCCGTTGGCGCAGGCGTCGTAGCTCGATAAGCAGGGGATTGAGAGTGGGCGGCGGCGATGCGGACAGACGATGACACTTCCGTGCGGACCGTCATGAGTGGGCAAGGAGGTGTACAATGGCGTTGATCGAAGTGGATGGCTGTCAGCTCAATGTGGAGGTCGAAGGACCGCCGGACGCGCCGGCGTTGATGCTGTCGAACTCGCTCGGTACCACGCTCCGCATGTGGGACCCCCAGGTGGAGCCGTTCATCGAGCACTTCCGGCTCATCCGATACGATCGCCGCGGCCACGGCAAGTCGGCGGTGCCGCCGGGCCCCTATTCGATGGAGCGCCTCGGCCGCGACGTGCTTGGCATTCTTGATCGCCTCGGCATCGAGAAGATCGACTGGTGCGGTTTATCGATGGGCGGCATGGTGGGGCAATGGCTTGGCGCCAACGCGCCCGACCGCGTCCGGCGGCTCGTGCTGTCCAGCACCTCCTGCTATTACCCCGTCAAGGAGCCGTGGAACGAGCGCATCGCGCTGGTGCGCCAGAATGGGGTCGCATCACTCGCGGACGCCATGATGTTGCGGTGGTTCACCAAGGGATTTCATCGAGCAGGAGCCCGCCGCCGTCGCGCGCGTGAAGGCCATGATGATAACGACTCCGGCTGCCGGCTTCATCGCCAATTGCGAGGCCGTCCGTGACATGGACCATCGCGACATTCTTGCCCGCATCAAGGCGCCCACCCTGATCGTCGCGGGCCGCCACGACGTGGCGACGCCGGTGGAGGCCGCCGAATACATCCGCGCCCGCATTCCGGGAGCCGCCCTTACGATTCTCGATGCCGGCCACATTTCCAACGTCGAGCAGGCCTCCGATTTCACTGCCGAGGTGCTCGGTTTCTTGACGTCGAAGTAGACTAAAGCGCGTCGTAGCAGGGAGGCATCCATGGACGAGACGGAACGCTACGCCGAGGGCATGGCGATGCGCCGCAAGGTGCTGGGCAACGCGTGGGTCGACCGCGCCGAGGCGAACAAGACCGACTTCAATGCCGAGTTCCAGGCCATGATCACCCGCTCGCCCTGGGGTGACATCTGGACGCGGCCGCATTTCAACGAGCGCACCCGACGCATCCTCGTCATCGGCACCATGATGGCGCTCGGCCGCTGGGAGGAGTTCAGCCTGCACGTGCGCGCGGCGCTCGGCGTCGGCGGTTTCACGGTGGACGACATCAAGGAGATCATTCTGCAGCAGGCGGCTTATTGCGGCGCACCGGCCGGTAACCACGCGTTCCGGGAAGCCGGTGCGGTCGTGGCGGAGCTTGCCGCTAAGCGCTGAGCACCGCCGCCTCACGGCCGGGTTACGGGCGCTGGAATTGCAAGAAACGTGAACATTCGGTCGCATCAGCCGGTATGCTCGTGGGCCCGTATGGCGGCAGATTTCTTGACCAGGACGATTGGGGCTGATGCGCGCCGGCTTCGTCATATCCATCTGCGGCCACGTGGTGGCCCTGCTGGTGGGCCTGCTCTACGCAGGAGCGAATCCGTTCGATTCGTCCCCTGCCGAGGCGATCACGGTGGACATCGTGACGCCCGACGAGATGGCCCAGGCTGCGCCCGAGGTTCCGCCGCCGCCTGAGAACTCCGCCCAAGGTTGAAACCAAGCCGCCCAGGACTCCCCCCGACAGCTTCGGCCTGTCCGCCGCGCAGGCCGCGCCCTTCAATCTCATCCCGCCGGCCGGACCCCAGCCGCCGGACCAAAAGGCTGCGCCCCAGACGCCCAAAACCGCACCGGCACAAGCTTCGCCGCAGGCACCAACTCCATCGCAGGCGCAGCGCCCCAATCCGGCACGCAACGTCCGTCAGGCCGCAGCGGCACCCCCCACCCCGCCGGGCCTGCCCGAGCCGCCACAACCCCCACCGGCTGCGGTCATGGCGCCCGACAAGACGGAGCATGTTTTCCCCAACATGTTCGGCATGCCCGTTGCCCTTCCGGGTGGTCAGCTCGGCGGCGCTTTCGACGCCCCAGCCTATGACTCCGCCAATATCGGGAGCGACAACCAGACGGCGTTCCGGGAGCGTTTGAAAACGTGCTCGATTCTACCGACCGGACTTTCGCCGGACGACAAGGTCCGCATCGTGCTGCGAGTGAGCCTGAAGCCCGACGGCACGTTGGCATCGACGCCGGTCGTGATCGAGGCGAGCGCATCGGTGAAGGGCCCGGCCCTGATGGAGAGCGCGATCAACGCGCTGCGCAAATGTCAGCCCTACACCATGCTGCCGGCGGACAAATACAAGGAGTGGCAGGTGATCGATCTCTCGTTCACGCCCCAGGACATGACCGGCGGATGAGATCATCCGCCGCCGCGGTCGCGGAACGCCTGCGGCGTGGTGCCGGTCTGCTTGCGGAAGAAGCGGGCGAAATGCGACGGGTCCGCGAAGGTGAGATCGTAGGCAATCTCGTGGATCGGCTGATTGGTGAAGACGAGTTGGCGCTTGGCTTCGGTGAGCACGCGCTGGCGGACCAGGTGTCCGGCGGTCACGCCGGCCGCGCGCTTGACATGATCGTTGAGGCGGTCCGGCGTCATGGCAAGTTTGCCGGCGTAGAAGGACAGCTGGCGCTCCTTACGGAAATGCTCCTCGACGAGATAGCGCAGCGCATCGACGGTCGGGTCGGCCGGCATCAGGGTTGCGGCGCCTGTGCGGGCGCGGCTCGCCGCGAGGCGCGCAACCGCGATGGCGATGAGGGCAAGGTAGCCCCGCATGGCGAAACGGTAACCCTCGCGCGCGACAAAGCGCTCCTCGTGGAGATCGGCGCACAGCCGGCCGATGCGCTCGACCTCGGCTTCGCCCGAAATCGGCACCACCGGATCGGCGGCGAGCGCACGCAGGCCGGAGATGGCCTCTCCCGATCGCTCCCCAAGGGCACGCGCAACGTCCTCGGTAAACGTCAGGACCCAGCCCTCGGTCGCCTCGGGACGAAAGCGAAAGCCGTGCGCGGTCGTCGCTGGCACGATGATCGCGGCCGGCGCCTGGAACGGGATCGCCTGGGCTTCGAACGTCATCTCGCCCCCGCCCCGCGCGATCAGCAGAATCTGGAACAGATTGCGGTGACGGTGCGCCCGGATCGTCCAGTCGTGGATCGACGAGCGCGACGAGATGGTTTCGATATGGACGAAGTCGAACGCCTGGTCGTCCGGCGGATCGCCGTAGAGGTGGAACAAAGGCAGGGCGGAACTGCGCGGCATGGCGGGCAGTCTAGCGCATTTTGGAACGGCATGAATCAAGGGACACCGAACTGCTGTCGGTGCTCAACGACAAAACCCCGCCTTTCGACGGGGTTTTGCGCAATTTGCGTTATCGGGGGCGTCAGCGACCGCGGTCGCCGCCATGTTGACCGCCCTGGCCGCCCTGGCCGGGATTCTGGTTCTGCTGGCCAGGCTTCTGACCGCCGCCCTGCTGCTGGCCGGGTTTCTGCCCGCCCTGTTGCTGTTGTCGACGTTGATCATCGTCCTGATGACCCGGGTTTTGGTTCTGACCCGGGTTCTGCGGATTCTGGCTCATTGTCACTCTCCAATTGCCCAGTCCCGTGGACAAAACAAATAGCGGGGCGAAAGGTTCGAAAACTTCCGTAAGATCACAAAAGCCCAAATAGACAAAGACCTGAATGACTTACCGCCTTGCACAAAAAATCAAACATTGACCCTCTAAAATAGAGGCACGAACAACAATTCACCACATCGATGGCTTGCTCTACAGTGTCTCAATCAGGGCTCACAAATTAATTCAATTGTCGCGCTGCTGTGAACGATTGAAAATCGTTGGTTAGACGCGCTTATACAATCTGTCATGATAGACAAGCGCCGCTCCCGGGGGACCCAGCCGGATATCCTCGACTGCGCCGAAGATGACATTGTGGCTCGCCACCGCCTTGATCTCCACGACGCGGCAGTCGAAGGCAACCACCGCCGTGGTCAGCACCGGCGCGCCGGTCTTCAAGGTGGACCATAGTCCGGTGGCGAAGCGCTCCGCCATCACGGCGCCGGTACGACCGGCGAAGACATCCGCGATAGCCTCGCAATCGGCGCCCAGCGTATTAACGCAGAACACCTTGTTTTCCCGCAGGATCGGGCCGCCCTGGCTTTTGCGATTGAGGCAGACCAGAAGCGTCGGCGGCCCGTCGGACACCGAGCACACAGCGGTCGCCGTAAAGCCGGTCTTGCCGCCCACCCCGGCCGTGGTCACCACGTGAACAGCGGCACCGAGCCGGCTCATGGCTTCGCGAAACAATGGCGCCGCGACAGTTGTCACCGGGTCCGGGCCGATCGCCTCGAAGGCGCCCGCCATGGCGTCGTCGGGTCGTTGTTCGCTCCAACTCATGTGTCAACGATAATACATCGACGAGCCCGACGGGAGCTCCGAATCGCATGCCAGACACGCGATGCGTCGCGACGATGCAGTTGTGGCCGCGGCGACACGGGAGACCAGCCCGCGCTTTTCCAACCGGGTGTTGCCCAATTGCTACCACCTCCGCCGGTTCGAAATGCTAGTCCTGACTCCATCTTCGGGCACGCCGTTGCGACACCACGCGGTTGGCAACGAGGCTTCCGTCAACACGCGTTGGAACAACATTACCGGGCATCGAATCCAAACCGGATTTGAGCTTACCGTCGCCGACCTCTTTGCTGCGAATTCGTAACGTTCGGACTAAATGATATCCGCATACGGGGCATCCATGAAAAAACTGCTGCTGGCAGCACTTTCCGCGGCCGCGTTCATCGCGAGCGGCGCACCCGGCTTCTCGTCGCCGGTCGGCCTCTGGCTTGCGAAGGACGGGGCAAAGATCAGGATCAGCGCCTGCGGCCGAAATTTATGCGGCTTCATTGCACAATCCAGTCAGCGAAACATGACGGACAAGAACAACGCCGATCCGGCGAAACGCAACCGCCCCCTGGTCGGCGTCGAGACATTGATTTCCATGCAGCCGAACGGCGCCGGCAAGTGGAGCGGTCGGCTCTACAACGATGACGACGGAATGACCTATCCGGGCAACCTGATTGAACTCGGCCCATCGAGCATCAGGGTTGAAGGCTGCGCGCTCGGGATATGCGGCGGCGATGAACTCACGCGGCTAAAGTGACGGAGGTTTCTTCGGCCGCCGATCCGATCAGGTGCGCCTGCCCGCGCTGAATATCGACATCGGAAACCCGAACGTGATGCCGGCGCGGATTTCATCCACCGGATGCCAATTCGACCCGTTGTCGGTCACGATCGCATGCCGGATCGCCACATCGAAGGCGAGGTCCTCGCGCACTTGCCAGATCGCGCCGACCAACGCGGATAGAGTGCGCGAAACCCCGATCTCGTTGTCGTAATAGAACTCCGCCACTGGCCGCACTTTCCACTTTTCCGGCCCCTCGATGATGGCGCCGGCGAACGCGTCAGGATGGTGGTCGCGACTGTATTCGGCCTGCAAGTTCCAGTGAACCGTTCCCCAATCCCAACGCTGGCTCACGATTCCCGCCAAGTGCGCCCCATAGCCCTCATCGGCACGAAAGCCGGGCAGTAGCGGCCCGAACTCGACCGCAACGCTTGGCCCGCTCTGGTCCTGCAAGACGCCTGGACGTACGACATGTTTGAGGAACGCACTCACGTTCCCGATGCTGGAAGGGTCGTCCGACTGGAATTGGGGAAACTGGCCTTGTCCGGAAAAAACCGCTTCCCATCCCGGCGCTATTCCGAAATTGAGGATCGTGAACGGCGCAATCACGGTCGACAGCGAACGCTCGCGCACCACGTCGGCGGGCGCCAATTCGACCTCCATGTCGCCAAGTTTCGCGACGTCGGCGTCGGTGCCATCGAACGGACGGTATGCAAGTGCCGCGCTGGAAAACGCCGTCATCGCCAAGCCGGCAAACGCGGCGCGCGAAAGCCATGGTGGGAATGGCGTCGTGACGATGCGGCTATCGGCGAACATCCCGGCCCTGTGTGAAGTTGTCTTTGGTCCACCGGCCGATCGGCCCGACGTCGCGAAGGCGTACGACCGGAGTCGCCGTGGCTTCGATGCCACGAACATTAGCGGGTCCGTGGCTCCCACGGAAGCGCCCGGACGCCCTACTCCGCAGCGCGCGCGCCGGCCCCGTGACCAAGCCAGGACACGTCGTCCGGATTGACCCAGGTCTTCCCGGTCCAGCCGCTCTCGTCGTAATCGGCCATACAGGCGTCGGCGAGTGCGATCATCTTATCGAGCGCGCCCGAACCGCGCGCGTTCCACATCGCCTGGATGCGGATGTCCTCGTGATTGCCGGCATAGTTCATCTCATAGAGTTCATGACGCCCACCGAACTCGGTGCCGACCGCGTCCCACAGCAGCTTCATGATCTTGATGCGCTCACGGTAGCCGATGCCGTGGGAGCCACGCACATATTTGGCAAGATACCGGTCGATGTCCGGATTTTCGAAATCCTTGGTCGAGGACGGCAGATAGATCAGCGCCGAGGCGACGATCTTCTCCACGATCTCCTTGATGCGGCCGTACGCGTCGCCGGCGAACACTCGGTAGCTCGCGCCCGATTGCGCATTGGGCAGGACGGTATCGCCGACCCACGGCACCGGATTCATCGCCATGGCGTCCGAGATCGCCCAGAACAGGTTGCGCCAGGCGATCACTTCGCCAAGCATCGCCTGATTGCCGCGGAAATCGTCGGCGCCGGTCGCACGCAACGCCTTGGCGATGATGCCCACCATGAAGTCGAGCTTGACGGCTAGCCGCGTGCAGCCCTGGAATTGATACCCATTGAGAAAGCCCGAGCGCGGATAGAAGATCTTGATCTTCTCGATGTCGCGGTGGAGCAGCACGTCCTCCCACGGGATCAGCACGTTGTCGAACACGAAGATGGCGTCGTTCTCGTCGAACCGCGACGACAGCGGATAGTCGAACGGCGAGCCCATCACGCTCGCCATCAATTCGTAGGAGGCGCGGCAGAACAGCTTCACGCCCGGCGCGTTCATGGGTGCGATGAACATCACGGCGAGGTCGGAATCGTTGATCGGCATCGCGGCGTTCTGGCCGAGGAAGTTGTAGTGGGTGAGCGCGGACGACGTCGCCACCACCTTGGCGCCTGAGACGTAGATGCCGGCATCGGTCTCCTTCTGGATGGTGATGAAGACGTCCTTGACCTGGTCGGCCGCCTTACTGCGGTCGACCGGCGGATTGACGATGGCATGGTTCATGAACAGCACACTGTTCTGGGCGCGCCGGTGCCAGGTCATCGCGTTGGCGGAAAACTTCTCGTAGAAGGCGTGATTGGCCCCGAGCGTGTTCATCAACGAGGCCTTGTAGTCGGGCGTGCGCCCCATCCAGCCATAGGACATGCGCGCCCAGGTCGCGATGGCGTCACGCTGGCCGATCAAATCCTCGCGGGTGCGGGCGACGCGGAAGAATTTGTGGGTAAAGCCGCCATTGCCGGTATCGGTCGGGCAGGTCAGGGCGTCCTTCGTGGCGGGGTCGTGGAGGGCGTCGTAAAGCTTGGCGATGGTGCGGGCGGCGTTGCGGAACGCCGGATGCGTGGTGACATCGGCGACGCGTTCGCCATAGATGTAGATCTCGCGGCCGTCGCGCAGGCTTTCGAGATATTCGGCGCCGGTGAACGGCCGGTTCGGTGCGCCGATAAAATCCTCGGCCTTGGTCCGGCCAGTCGTCGGGCTCATGGGGGTCCTCCAGGTTGCGGTTTTTGCCGCGATATTTGGCGCGGCGTAGCGGGAGGCGAAAGACACGAAACCGGGGATTGCTGGAACAAATGCCGTTGCCTGCGAGCGCCCGGTGCCCGCGACCGGCAAGACGCCCCAGCGTTGCCGCTCACCAACCGCCCTGTTAAGACTCGCTTGGTCGGACAATTGGCGGGCGCGGCAGACGCATGGAAGAATTCGTCCAGCAACTCATCAACGGGCTGACGCTGGGCGCGATCTACGGCCTCATCGCCATCGGCTACACCATGGTGTTCGGCATCATCGGCATGGTGAATTTCGCCCATGGTGACGTCTTCATGGTGTCGGCTTTCATCGCGCTCGTCACCTTCCTCATCGTCACCGCCTGGCTCGGCATAACATCGGTGGTGCCGGCGCTCCTTATCGTACTGGTCGTTGCCATGGCGCTGACCTCGCTCGTCAACTGGACCATCGAACGGCTCGCGTATCGGCCGTTACGCGGCTCGTTCCGCCTCGCGCCGCTGATCTCGGCGATCGGCATGTCGATCTTCCTGATGAATTTCGTCCAGGTCGCCCAGGGCCCGCGCAACAAGTCGATCCCGCCGCTGCTGCAGGGCGATTTCGTGCTGATGTCGCGCCCCGGCTACCAGGTGACGCTGTCCTACCGGCAACTGCTGATCTGGATCGTCACCGCGGCGATGCTGGCGGTCTTCTGGTACGTCGTGAGCCGCACCTCGCTCGGCCGCGCTCAGCGCGCCTGCGAGCAGGACCAGAAGATGGCGGCGCTGCTCGGCGTCGACGTCGACCGCACCATCTCGATCACCTTCGTGATCGGTGCCGCGCTCGCCGCCGTCGCCGGCACCATGTATCTCATGTACTACGGCGTCGTCAGCTTCGCCGACGGTTTCACGCCCGGCGTCAAGGCATTCACGGCGGCGGTGCTAGGCGGCATCGGCTCGCTGCCCGGTGCGGTCATCGGCGGGCTCCTGATCGGCCTCGTCGAGACCATGTGGTCGGCCTATTTCTCGATCGACTATAAGGACGTCGCCGCGTTCTCGATCCTGGCCGTCACGCTCATCTTCCTGCCCCAGGGCCTGCTCGGCCGCCCGGACGTCGAGAAGGTGTGACATCGATGTGGTCGCGCGCGCCCGTTTCACTTCACCTCTCCCCGCGTGCGGGGAGAGGTCGGCGCGCCCTTGCGCGCCGGGCGAGGGGTGCTCTCCGCGAGTTTGAACCTTTGGAGAGCCCCCCTCACCCCGACCCCCACCCCGCACGCGGGGAGAGGGGGAAGCGGCGGCTCGGCGAGGGACGTGCTTGATGCGCGAAGCAAAGGCAGCAAAGGCAGCTTCAGCGCGTCATCTTTGCCGTAACGCCACAGTCGCCGAACAGAGATTGTGGAATTGGTTGCGCTCCCGCGCGCTCCGCGGGATGAAGTTCGTGCGTCAGGAGCCCATAGGTCGATACTTCGTCGACTCTGTTTGTCGAGAGCAGCGCCTGAACTGGACGGCGGCCGGCATGCTGACAGCGAACGCGATGCCGTTCGCGACAAATGGCTTCACGATAATCGTTGTCGCGTGCTGCGCTTCTGGAACAACAATGTGATCGAGAACTTTGACGGGATATTGGAAACGATTGGCGCCGAGCTGATCTCGGAGAGGCCTCCTTCCTCCGCGCCCGATGGTCGCGACAACCGGCCGATCCTTGCCGGCGCAGACAGGTAACGGCATGCGCAACTCTGCTGCCGACACCGACTTCGGTCACGCGTTCAAGGATGCCGGCATCTCGGCCGCGATCGCGTTCGGGCTGTTCCTGCCGCTGATCGGCTTTCGCGCCATGCAGGACATCCGCAACGAGATCGTGCTGGAGACGCGCTTCCGGCTGCTGTTCGTGTTCGTGGCCATCGTGGCGGTGGGCCGACTGTTCTACAATCTCGTGATCGCGCCATGGCTCTCACGCCGGCGCGAGCGCGTCGCAGCTCGCCCGGTCGCGGCCCGCGCGGAGGGCAGTGCCGCGCTCGCACGCATAATGAGGTGGTCGGCAATCGGTTTCGTGCTCGTCTATCCGCCGCTTGCCGTATGGGGCGCGGGGTTCGGCGGCGCCGTCAAGTGGGTCGACAATTTCGGCATCCAGATCCTGATCTACGTGATGCTCGGCCTTGGCCTCAACATCGTGGTGGGTCTCGCGGGCCTGCTCGACCTTGGCTATGTCGCCTTCTATGCGGTCGGTGCCTACTCCTATGCGCTTCTGTCGCAGACCTTCGGCCTGTCCTTCTTCATGCTGCTGCCGCTCGCCGGCTGCCTGGCGGCGTTCTGGGGCTTGCTGCTCGGCTTCCCGGTACTGAGATTGCGCGGCGACTATCTCGCCATCGTGACGCTGGCGTTCGGCGAGATCATCCGCCTCGTGCTGATCAACTGGGTGCCGGTGACCAACGGTTATGCCGGCATCACCTCGATCCCGCGCCCGACCTTCTTCGGGATTCCATTCAACGCCTCGGACGAAGGCTTCGCGGCCGTGTTCGGGCTCGAGTTCACGCCGCTCTACCGCACCATCTTCCTCTACTACGTCATCCTCGCCCTGGTTCTGCTCACCGCCTTCGTCACGGTGCGGCTGCGCCGGCTCCCGGTCGGGCGGGCCTGGGAGGCATTGCGCGAAGACGAGATCGCGTGCCGTTCGCTCGGCATCAACACGACGAACACCAAGCTCACCGCGTTCGCGATCGGGGCCGGATTCGGCGGCCTCGCGGGCTCTTTCTTCGCGGCCCGCCAAGGCTTCATCTCACCGGAATCCTTCTCCTTCATGGAATCCGCCACCATCCTCGCTATCGTCGTGCTGGGCGGCCTCGGCAGCCAGATCGGCGTCGCGATCGCGGCGATCGCCATGATCGGGGGCACCGAGGCGCTGCGCGAGCTTGACGTGCTCAAAGAGTGGTTCGGCAACGACTTCGATCCCGGACAATACCGCATGCTGCTATTCGGCTTCGCCATGGTGCTGATCATGATCGTGCGGCCGCGCGGCCTGATCTCGACCCGGCAGGCCTCGGTGCACCTCGCCGAGCGCAAGACGATTTCCGGCGCACTCGTCAAGGAAGGGCACGGATGAGTGCGGCCCTCATCAAGGTCGAGCATCTCACCATGCGGTTCGGCGGCCTGACCGCCGTCAATGACCTCTCCTTCACAGCGCACCGCGGCGACATCACCGCGCTGATCGGCCCGAACGGCGCCGGCAAGACCACCGTGTTCAACTGCATCACCGGCTTCTACAAGCCGACCGAGGGCCGCATCGCGCTCGCCCATGGGGCACCGGCGGTGTGGGAGGAGCTCGACGCGCTGACGCGGCGCGACGCGCGCAGCCTGGCGCGGCCGGACGGCGCGCTATTCCTGCTGGAGCGCATGCCGGATTATCTTGTCGCCCAGCGCGCCAAGGTCGCCCGCACGTTCCAGAACATCCGGCTGTTTTCCGGCATGACGGTGCTGGAAAACCTTCTGGTCGCCCAGCACAACCCGTTGATGCGGGCGTCAGGCTACACCGCGTTGGGCATCCTCGGCCTCGCCCGCTATGGCGTGGCGGAGAGAGCCGCGATCGAGAAGGCCCGCCATTGGCTCTCCCTCATCGGGCTGGAGGATCGCGCCGACGACGCGGCCGGAGCGCTGCCTTACGGGGCGCAGCGTCGCTTGGAGATCGCGCGCGCGATGTGCACCGATCCGGTGCTGCTGTGCCTCGACGAACCCGCCGCCGGCCTCAACCCGCGGGAAAGCGCCGAACTCAACGAACTGATCCTGAGTATTCGGAGCGATCACAACGTGTCGGTGCTGCTGATCGAGCATGACATGAGCGTGGTGATGAACATTTCCGACCACATCGTCGTGCTCGACTACGGCGTCAGGATCGCGGACGGCGCGCCGGCCGCCGTTCGGGACGATCCCAAGGTCATCGCCGCCTATCTGGGCGTTGAGGATGACGAGGTCGGCAAGGTCGAGGCGGAGGTCGGCTTGTGACCGCACTCCTCAGGGTGCGCGGCGTCAAGGCCTATTACGGCAACATCATTGCGCTCAAGGGCGTCGACGTCGATGTCGGTGAGGGCGAGATCGTCGCCCTGATCGGCGCCAACGGCGCCGGCAAATCGACCTTGATGATGACGATCTTCGGCAAGCCGCGTGCCCGCGAGGGCTCGATCGTGTTCGCCGGCCGCGACATCACCGGTTTGCCGACGCACGAGATCGCGCGGCTCAACATCGCGCAATCGCCGGAAGGCCGGCGCATCTTCCCCCGCATGACGGTGCTGGAAAACCTGCAGATGGGCGCGCTTGCGGGCGATGCCGATCGTTTCGCCGCCGATCTCGACCGGGTGCTGACGTTGTTCCCGCGGCTTGGCGAGCGGCTCGCGCAGCGCGGCGGCACGCTGTCGGGCGGCGAGCAGCAGATGCTCGCGATCGCGCGCGCCCTGATGGGGCGGCCGCGGCTCCTCCTCCTCGATGAGCCCTCGCTCGGGCTTGCGCCGCTGATCGCGCGGCAGATCTTCGACATCATCCGCACCCTCAATGCGAGCGACGGGCTGTCGGTGTTCCTGGTCGAGCAGAACGCCTATCACGCCCTCAAGCTCGCCCACCGCGGCTACGTCATGGTCAATGGCGAGATCGCGCTTGCCGGGACCGGCCGCGAGTTGTTGGAACGCCCGGAGGTCCGCGCCGCGTACCTCGAGGGCGGGCGCCGATAAGCCGCAATTTCGAGGCTGTCCAATCGCTTCGGCGGCGCTATGATGCGCGATGCTCGAATTTGTCACCGACAACGCCTGGGCGTTCCTGCTGATCACCGTGGGGCTTGGCGGCGGCGCGGCGTGGCTCGCCGGGCGCGCGGTTGCCGAGACTTGGCGGCCGTGGTGGCAGGGCATGGCCTACATGCTCCTGCTCGGCGGCGCGGTACGGTTCATGCATTACGCCCTTGCGGGCGGAACGCTGACGTCGCTGCCGGGCTACGGGCTCGACACCGCGGTGGCGATCGGCTTTGCCGCCCTCGGCTTCCGCACCATGCGGCGGCATCAGATGGCGAACCAGTACGGTTTCCTGGTTTCGGCGGGCGCGCGGCAAGACGTCCTGAATTCTCAGGTGAAGAGCTCCTGATTGGCGTGACTTTTGCCCGCATGGTTGGAAAGTTCTTGAGGATTACATCGGCCAACGCTGGCCATTAAGGGAGAGCAGCAATGCAACCGAAGACCTTATTTCGCGCGGTCGGACCGGCGCTTGCGTTTGCGATCGCACTGACCACCGGCGCGCAGGCCGACATCAAGTTGGGCGTCGGCGGCCCGATCACCGGCGGCAGCGCCGCATTCGGGGCCCAGCTCAAGAACGGCGTCGAGCAGGCGGTCGCCGACATCAACGCCGCCGGCGGCATACTCGGCCAGAAGATCGTGCTCTCTGTGGGCGACGACCGCGCCGATCCCAAGGAAGGCGTATCGGTCGCCAACAAGTTTGCCGCCGACGGCGTCAAGTTCGTGGTCGGCCATTTCAATTCCGGCGTCACCATCCCGGCCTCCGAGGTCTATCAGGAGAATGGCATGCTGGTGATCACGCCGGCCGCCACCAACCCCAAGGTGACCGACCGCAACATGTGGAACGTGTTCCGGGTGTGCGGGCGCGATGATCAGCAGGGCAGCGTCGCCGGCGCCATCATCGCGAAGCGGTTCGCCGGCAAGCGCGTCGCCATCGTGCACGACAAGACCACCTACGGGCAGGGCCTCGCGGATGAGACCCGCAAGGCGATCAACGCGCTCGGCCTCAAGGAGGTGATGTTCGAAGGCATCAACAAGGACGACAAGGACTTCACCGCCCTCGTCTCCAAGCTCAAGGCCGCCAACCCCGACCTCATCTATTGGGGCGGGCTGCACGACACCGCCGGACTGATCGTTCGCCAGATGCGCGACCAGGGTGTCAAGGCGCCGCTGATGGGCGGCGACGGCATCACCGACGACGAGTTCGCCGCGATCGCCGGCCCCGGCGCCGAAGGCACCTTGATGACATTCTCCCCGGATTCGCGCACCAATCCGAAGAACCGCGAGATCGTCGAGCTGTTCCGCCAAAAGCGCGGCTTCGAGCCCCAGGCCTACACGCTCTACAGCTACGCGGCGGTGCAGATCATCAAGCAGGCGGCCGAAATCGCAAACTCGCTCGATCCCAAAAAGGTGGCGGAGGTGATGCATTCGGGTCGCGCCTTCCCGACCGTGCTGGGCGATGTCGCGTTCGACAAGAAGGGCGATATTTCTGCCGCCGGCTACGTGGTCGACGGCAAGAAGAAGGACCGCTACGTGCTCTACGTCTGGAAGAAGGGCCCGGACGGCCGGGTCACGTACTTCGAAACCGAGTAAGCCTTCGCCCGCATCATCATCACTGTCATCGCCGGCGCAGGCGGGCGATCCAGTAACCACCGGCCTCTGACATGTGCCCCCACCTCTCGCACGGGGATACTGGATGCTCCGCTTTGGCGGAGCATGACACCGCGGAATTGGAGCAGGAATCCGCTAACCATATCGGGCGCGCTGCCCAGCGGCGCGCCCGAACATTTTGCCCCGTCCGATTAACGCGATCACAAGCCTTTGCGGCGATACGTGGGAGCTTCAGCACGTCTGGAGCTCCCATGTCGATGTCGATCGTCATTGCCGATCCCGCCACCGTTGCCCTCGAACTCGCCCCAATCGAGCCGAATTGGATCGTGGAGGGCAACCCGGTGGCACGCGCCAAGGAGCTTGCGCGTAGCGACGACGGCACCTCCGTGGTGGTGGCCTGGTCGTGCACCGCCGGCCGCTTCCATTGGCACTACAGCGTCGACGAAACCGTGCACGTGATCTCCGGCGAAGTGTTCGTCACCAATGATGACGGACATGAACGCCGGCTCGGACCCGGCGACATGGCGTTCTTCCCGGCCGGCAGCAGCAGCACTTGGCGCGTGCCGACCTCGGTGCGCAAGCTCGCGGTGTGCCGGCACTCGCTGCCCCAGCCGCTCGGCCTTGCGCTGCGCGCCTGGAAGAAACTCATTGCCGTCATGACCGGCCAGGCCGGCACCATGCAGCTCGCCGAGGGCTGACAGGCCGGAGCGTCTTCCGATGCGATCAAATCACGTTGCGCCGTCATGCCCGTGCTTGTCCCGGTCATGACTTACATGATTCAACGTGACCGGAACACGCGCTACCCGATGCGCCCGAGCGCCGGGAACCATTCGAGCAGATAGTAACTCGCCTCGCTGACGAAGCCTGTGAGGAACGCGATGCCGGTCAGCACCAGCAGGCCGCCCATGGTCTTTTCGACGAGTTCCAGGTGGCGCTTGAAGCGGGCGATGAAAGCCGCGCAAGGTTCGACCGCGAGCGCCGCGACCAGGAACGGAATGCCGAGCCCCGCCGAATAGACCGCGAGCAGCCCGGCGCCCTTCGCGACCGTCTCCTTCGACGCCGCGACCGCAAGGATCGCGGCGAGGATCGGCCCGATGCACGGCGTCCAGCCGAACGCGAACGCAAGCCCCATCACGTAGGCGCCCCACAGCCCGACCGGCCGCGCCATCGGGGCGCGCTTCTCGCGCATCAGGATCGCGAACCGGGTGAACCCGAGGAAGTGCAGCCCCATGATGATGATGGCGATGCCGGCCGCGATGCTGAGTTCGGCGGAATACGCCTGCACCAGCCCCCCGATGGCGCTCGCGCTTGCCCCGAACGCGATGAACACGGTGGAGAACCCGGCGACGAACAGCAGCGCCGCCAGCACGGTGTCCTTGCGCACCATCGACTCGGACTCGGCGTCAGCCAACCGCTCCAGCGAGGCGCCGGCAAGATAGACGAGATAAGGCGGCACCAGCGGCAGCACGCACGGCGACAGGAAACTCAGGACGCCGGCGAACAACGCCGCCGCAATGGACACATCGGCATTCATGGGCGCCTAGGCGAGTTCCGTTCAACTTCACGTAGCCACTCGGTCATGGCCGGACATAGCCCGTTGAAGACGGGCGTAAACACCCTGTCGTCCCGGCCATCTCGATCATGAGAGCACCGCGCTCTCCTAGTCGGGGTCGCAGGGACAAGCCCAGCGACGACGAACCGTTAAGACGCGCTCTAAATGCGCCAACGGGACGTGCCGCGCAAGGCGGCGCCGGTGCCGCAACGGTGATGTGATCGGGTGTGATGGAGCCCACACCGCGCATCCGGATTTCAGCGCGCTTCAAGCGAGCGTAAACAGCCGCATCGGCCTCAATTTCCGCGCCCCGGAATTCGCTGCCAACAGCGAAAATAACAGCGAATTTTGGCCTTTTTGCCCTTTTGGCCAATTGTGGCAGAGATCTATTCAGCAATTCCAGCGAGTTGCAGATAAATTCCCGATGAATCGGAACAGCGAATTGCTTTTTCGCAAACAGCGAACCGGCTTCGCCGAACACCGAAGGAGCAGCGAATTTCAAGTGTGGGCGTCTGCCTTGCCGAATGTGTCACGATCGAGGCTCCCGGTGCGCGGGTCGACACCGCCGTCGCAGTCCTATTATTAGCATAATAGTCCTATTGTGTCCATACGTCCCGACAGACGTTCTCGAACCTTGCCTTTCTTCAATCCGTTCGGCGCAATTCTGCGCGGCAGCGCTGAATTGCGCTTCCGTAACCGCGGCGCAATCGCAGACGCGGCCCCGCTTACACCGGTGCCGGTGCCGATGCCTGTGCCTCGGCGCGCGTCCAGTCAGGGGCGAAGCCGCGTCCGGCGCGGAAAAGCTCATCGCCGGTGTGCTGCGTAAACTCCACGCCGAGGCGGTCGGCTCGCAGCCCCAGCGTTTCGGCACAGGCATCGATGAGAGCCTGGGCCAGCTCGGCCCGCTGTTCGGGGGGACGGCCACGCCGAATCTCGCACATCAACAAGGCGGCAGCCTCAGGCTCGCCGCTGCCGCAGCGCCATACGCCGCCTTCGGACAACTCGCGAAAGCCCACGGTAACCATGTCGGGCGTGGTCTGCATGATGCGCGCAAAGATATCGCCCAAGCGCCGCGCCAATTTCCGCTTCACGTCGACCGGGTAGTGGTTGGGAACGTCGAGCTGCAGGTAGGGCATTGTCTGATCTCCTTTTCGCGACGCCGTACGTTGGCGGCTCGGATCACCCTACCCCATATCTCGACCTCGACATGGCTCAACTTTTTCGTCCCCGGGATCACTGCTCGTTGATGACGCGATACAGCGGGACCTCCGTGGTCTGGTTGGGAACGTAGGAGACGACCCGATTTTCGAAGTCGATTTTGATAATGACGTTTTCTCGCCCTGCATCGAGGCCTTTAAGGAACAGTTGTTGGTCGATCTGCCGATCGACCTTGTAACTGTAATGATAATTCGCATCCGCCGGCTGATCCGGGAGCGAAGCGGTCCCCGCCGCGGTGGTCGGAACGCGGACGATCGCCCAATCGTCCCAGCGGTCCTTCGCCACCTGCACGAAGCGGCCGATGTCGAAGGCTTGGTCATCCTTGCCGAAATAGAAAACCGAATTCACCGGGCGCGGTATAACCGTCCCGGCCACCGCAAGGCCGCCAACGAAGAGTATAGTGGCGACGTAGGCCACGAGGTTCAGCGCCCCGATGCCCTTGCTTGTCTTGCTCAGGATATACAGCACCGTGGTGACGGCGACGCAGGCGAAGGCAGCCCATCCGAGATAATTGGTGCTGGCGGTTTGCAGAATCTCGTTCAAATACTTCAGGGTATCCGGCTGCAACGCGTCCATGGCCTGATCCTCCATCCGAATTTACACGTGCCGCAAATGGGGCACTGTTCGTTGGTTCGTTGAACCCTGCCATCGGTTCACTCAATAAAAATGCGGGAAGCGAATCTCAACGGTGGGATGGGCAAAGCCAACGGGTCCGGCCCTCGGCCGGCCCGACGACAGGCTCCGCGTGCCCGCGCTGCTCGGCAGCGCGGCGTGCTGTCGCGGCGTGGGCGTGGGCACAGCGCGAAGGGCGCGCCGTTGCCACCCTACGAATTGCATGCATCTCAACGCAATCCGTTAGTCCTCGTATTCGTAGGACGGTTCGTCGGCCGCAACGAAGCATTTACGGACGCTGTCATAAACGCGAAAAAAGGCAGTATGCCGGTTGGTCCCGATTCCATCGACATATTTTATGATCCCGACCGCACACAGGTCGAATTCTTTGTAATGGACCTTGTGAAAGCTATTCAGCGAGAGGTGACCTTCGGATTGCAGAAAAAAGGTCTTTTGCTCGCCGCTCTTGATTATTCTCGTCGCGGGCGAGATCGATTGATGGACCGAAACATTGAGTCCCGGCGGCTCCCAATCGCAGGTTTTCGTCCGGCAGGCGATGTCGGCACCGATCGACACTAGGGCTGCGTCATTGACGCCGATGTTCGCGATGCCGATGTCGGCCATCATTCGCTCGCCCGCCACCAACGGCCGCAATTCGATGAAGCGAACCCGCAGCTTTGGGCGATGAGATGCTATGAACTCTTTGCGAGCAAGATCGATGGCGTCCCTGGTGTCGCGTGATTGACTGACCGCGTTGCCCTCGATCAACTCCAATTGACGCACGCCGGCGCGATACAACAAGAAGGTGGCTCCGGCCAGCATAAGAGTAAAAAGCGCGACGGCGCCGGTGAATATCATCAGCCACCAATCGGTGGACGATTCTTCGCCGCGAACCTGGGCCTCTTGTGCCATGCCGCGTGAGTCGGGTTGGGCGTTCGCTTGAGGATTCTGGGCAGCTTGTTCGGAACCGGCCTGCGGCGGGCGACCGGATTGGGCGAACCGTGGGGGCGGTCCGTAAAGGAACGGCAACCCGAATAAAATCCATGCGGCGCACAGCACCACGAATCCCAAGACAAACCGATCTTCTGAAAGTTTACGCACGCGACCCCTACGCCTACACATCAGCCAGTGTCACTGCCTCGTGTCCGATTGCAACCATCGAAGTTAGAAAAAAATAGAACGACATCCCTCTATCCGGTTGGTCCCTCGCAGGTGATACCGGCGGCTCTGGCTGATGAGCCATCCACTGTCATCGCCCGACTTGACCGGGCGATCCAGTAACCCCCGCGGGTGCGAATGAACCTCCAGGCTGGGGGCTACTGGATTCCCCGCCTGCGCGGGGAATGACAGACATTTGTTGCCGTCGGTATGAGAGGTCGGCTCGCTTCAGCTCGAGCGCTCGTGCCTCCCGCAATGCGGCTGCCGATTGACCCCTGCGCCAATTTCGTCTCCGGTGCCGCTAAGATTGGATCGCCACAACAGGGATCGATCGCCGGCATGGCCCCGCCACGCCTCAACCTCCTCACCGACGTCCCCGGCATCCGGGTCGGCCATGCGGGGGACGCGCGCCTCGCGTCCGGGGTCACGGCGATCATGTTCGACGAGCCCGTGATCGCATCCGTCGACGTGCGCGGCGGCGGCCCCGGGACCCGAGAGACCGACCTCCTCGATCCGGCCCGCACGGTGGATCACGTCGACGCCATCGTGCTGTCGGGCGGCTCGGCCTTCGGGCTCGACGCCGCGACCGGGGTCCAGGCCTTCTTGCGTGAAGTCGGGCGCGGCTATGCGGTGGGCGCCGCGCGGGTGCCGATCGTCCCGAGTGCCATCCTGTTCGACCTCCTCAACGGCGGCGACAAGGCGTGGGGCCGGTTCCCGCCCTATCGGGACCTGGCCTATGCGGCGGCCGAGGCGGCAGGGCCTGCGTTTGCGCTCGGCAGTGTCGGCGCTGGCCTCGGCGCCACCACGGTGAACTACAAGGGCGGGATCGGGGCGGCCGCGGCGGTGCTCGACAACAGGATTACGGTTTCGGCGCTGGCCGCCGTCAATGCCGCCGGCAGCGCCGTGGTGGACGACGGGCCGTGGTTCTGGGCGGCGCCCTATGAACGCAACGGCGAGTTCGGCGGCCATGGCTTTCCTGTCACGGTGCCGGCGCGCGCGCTCGAGCCGCGCACCAAGGGGGCGCCGCGCGGCAACACCACCCTCGTGGTGGTCGCGACCGATGCCAGGCTCACCAAGGCGCAGGCGCGGCATCTCGCCGTCATGGCGCAGGATGGCCTCGCGCGGGCGATCCATCCGGTCCACACACCGCTCGACGGCGACGTCGTGTTCGCGGCCGCGACCGGCCGGCGCGCGCTGGAGCCAGGGCCTTTCGGCCTTACCGCGCTCGGCAGCGCGGCGGCGCAGGTGGTGGCGCGGGCCATCGCCCGCGGCGTCTACGAGGCCGCGGCACTACCCCTGCCCGACGCCGTGCCGAGCTATCGCGAGAAGTTTTGAGATACTCGTCATCAATCCGCCGTTCCGGGACGGCATTGTTGGATTGCTAAGCAAAAACCGGTTAATATGCTGCATGGAGCCCTGTCCGCCGCCGCCTTGAAACGGCAATGTTACGGCGGCTCGGGTTAATAGGATCACGGGGCGCAGAATCTGCTGCGCGTGGGTATCGTCCATGGTATCCCGGTGTTGCCGGCAGCGCGTAAGGAGCTGACATGAAGCGAGCGATTTTGGCGGGCGGAACAATCGCAGTCATTTCGGCCATATCGGCCGGCGCCTATGGCATTGTGCAGACCGGGTGGCTCGATCGCGGGCCGCCGCAGGCCGTGGCGCCAGTGCAGACCGCGGGACTCGCCCCGGTGGCGACCACCGCGCTGGCGCCTCAAAAGGCAGCGAACCCCGTCACGAACGTCGTGTCGGCCTCCGCGCCGGCCGCCATGTCGCCCCCCGCCCCGCTGGCGCCGGCCCAACCCGTGTCGGTTGCCCAGGTGCCGGCACCGTCACCTCCTCAAGTCTTCGCCCAGGCGGCGCCCCGGCCGGCCCCGCCAGTGGCGCCAGCCCCGCTGGTAGCACAGGCTCCAGCGCCAACTCCAGCAGCCCCACCGCCGGCAGCCTCGCCCCCGGCAAAACAGGCTGCTGCACCGGCCGTTCAGCCGCCCGGACCAGCGGTGACGCCGCCGAGCCCGGTTGCCTGCGCCAATCCCAACGCCATGGGTATCGCCCGGGTGGTCGAGATCGACACCACTGGCGGCCCGGGCTTTGGCTCCCAGCATTTCAAGACCTATGACTTCCTGCGCGATCATGAAGTCGTGCTCACCTTCGATGACGGTCCGTGGCTCGGCCACACCCAGGCCGTGCTCAAGGCGCTCGCCGACCAATGCCTGCGGGCGACGTTCTTTTCGATCGGCAAGCACGCCACGTACTATCCGGAAATCCTCAAGATGGTGGTCGCCGCCGGAAACACGGTCGGCAGTCACACCTGGTCGCATGCCGACCTTGAGGCGGTCACGAAGAAGAACGGCCCCGAGGCCGCGCGGGAAGAAATCGAAAAAGGCGCCAGCGCCGTCACCATGATGGCGGGCGCGCCGATCGCGCCGTTCTTCCGCTTCCCCGACCTGCGCCACCCGCCCGAGATGCTCACCTATCTGGGCCAGCGCAACATCGCGTCGTTCTCCACCGATATCGATTCCTGGGACTTCAAGATCAAGAAGCCCGAGGAACTGGTCAAATCCCTGATGGGCAAGCTGCAGAAGACCGGCAAGGGCATCCTCCTGATGCACGACTTCCAGAAGGTGACCTCGATCGCCCTGCCGCAAATCCTCGGCGAACTTCACAAGAACGGGTACAAGGTCGTCCACATGGTGCCGAAGTACTCCCTGACGACGCTGCCGCAGTATGACGAGGCCGTGCTCAAGGAGAACAAGTTACAGACCCTGACCGGGAACAAGCCGACCGAGAGCGTGGTACGGACGATCAGCGGCCAGTAAGGGGCGGCGCGCGTGGTAGCACCGCTGCCGCCGCACCGATGCGTTATGGCGAGCCTCGAACACGCGCGCATTTGCGAGGTTCTCCCGCTTTCTTACATGAAACTACAGAAGCGCGACGAACTGCTCGACGGTCAAGCCGGCTTGCCGGATTACTGTCCGTAGCGTGCCCGGTTTTAGGTCTCGCCCGGAGTGCACCGGAACCGATACCGTGCGCCTAAAATCTCCCGGCAAGGTGAGTACGTGGTGACTTCCCGCGATACGGTCGACGACAAATCCAGCCCTCGTTAATGCTTGAATAACGCGTCGGCCGCTGACGGCAGGCAAGCGCCCGCCAGCCATGTCACGCGGCCACGGTTACGCGCCGGATTTCTGGAAGCGCATCGGCGGGGATCGGGATCCCGTGATCACGTCGAAAGGAAAGAATCGCGCGGATAGCCTCTTTCGCGTTGACCAGCGCCTCAGCCTCGGTGTCGCCTTCCGTGACGACTTCGGGAAGCGCCGGAACGAGCACGGTGAATCCGCCGTTTTCCTGCGGTTCAAGGACGACGGAGAAACTAAAGTCTTCGGCCATCAGGTGGCTCCTGCGATCCCCATGGGAGTTTTCTGCACTACAACCGATACGGACGCAAGAATCGTGATCCTGCTGGCGGCAGATCATTTCGCGGGCAGGGTCGCTTCGATTTCAGCGCGCGACGCTTCACGCCTTCGCAAACCGCTCCGCCCCATAGGGCGCGGGATCGCAGAACGGCGTCGCGCCGGTCATCATCTCGGCGAGCAGCCGGCCGGTGGCGGGGCCGAGGGTGAGGCCGGAATGGCCGTGGCCGTAGGCGAGCCACAGGCCGGCCCGCCCCGGCGCGCGGCCGATCACCGGGCGGAGTCGGCAAAGCATGGACGCGCGCCGAGCCACGGTTTGTCCTCGACGGCATCGCCAAGCGGGAACAGTTGGGACGCCGCCGGCATCACGCGGTCGAGTTGATAGGGTGTCGGGGCGGCGTCGCGGGGGGCGAACTCGGCCCCGGTCGTGATGCGCATGCCCTGCTCCATCGGGGCGATGCAATAGCCGTTGTCGGCATCAAGGATCGGCCGCGCGAGGCTCGCATTGCCGCGCGGGCGGAAGTGGCGGTGGTAGCCACGCTTCACTGCGAGCGGCAGCCTGATGCCGAGCGGACCGAGCAGGTCGGGCGCCCACGGCCCCAGCGCCACCACGGCGGCCTCCGCATCGATCGGGCCTTGGGCGGTTTCGACCCGCCATCGCGTGCCGGACGGGTGGAGGCTTTTGGCATCGCCCTGGACCGCGATGCCGCCGAGCGCCGCGAAGCGCGCCGCATAGGCGCGGGTGACGGCGAGCGGATTGGACACGCTCGCCGCTTGCTCCCAGAACACCGCGTGGCGGAACACCGGCGCCAGCGACGGCTCCAGCGCGCGGGCGGCTTCGACATCGAGCACGCGCAGCGGCATGCCGAGCTCCGCCGCGATGGCGCGCTCGCGCGCGGCGCCGGCAAAGCCGCGATCGCTGCGGTAGAGCTTGAGCCAGCCGGTATGGCGCAGATAGCGGGAGGCGTCCGCCTCCGCCATCAGGGCTTCGTGCTCCACGACGGCGCGGGCGAACAACGGCCGCATCGCCTGCATGGTGGCGACGAGGCGGTCCGGCGCGGAATTGCGGCGGAACGCCAGCAGCCACGGCGCCACATTGGCGAGGAACGACACGTGATAGTCCGCCTCCGGCGCCTGCTTGAGGGCGATGCGCAGGAGGGCGCCGAGACGCGACGGGAACGCGGCCGGAAACAACGTATTGGCCTCGATGATACCGGCATTGCCGTATGACGTGGCCTCGCCCGGGTCGCCGCGATCGACCAGCGCGACGCCGAGGCCGCGCTTAAGGAGATGCAGCGCCACCGAGACGCCGACGATGCCGGCGCCAAGCACGATCGCATCGGTACGTGCCATGAATTGTCCCTGATGGTCCCTGATTATCCCCTTGCCGCGTCTCTCATCCGGATCGGCCGCGCATAGCACGGCACCCCATCCCCTATATGAGATGCGGGCGGCAAAATCACCATGAACGCCAGCTTCGTGACGATGTGCGCCGGCGATCGCGCAAACTTACGCGCTCATCGATAACGATTGTCCGACCGAGGCGAACATTTGCGACTGCTGCTGCAACATGTTTTGAATCAAATTGCTGGCGGATGTCGAGGATGTGGTGGTCGTACTTCCCGTGCCGGTCGTCTGGCCGGTGCTCGATGGGTCGCCGAGGCTTTGCAGCAACTGGCTGATGCCGCCGTGACCGCCATGATGGCCGCCGTGGCCGTGCACCGGACTTGAGGTTTCGGGAGCGGACTCGCCGTCGTCCGCCGCGGACGCCGTGTTGGCGGCGCTAGTGCCGTTTGCGCCGGACTGGGTTTGCGCCGACAGCAGCGCGTTCATGGTGCTGGGGGTCAACCAACTCGCGCTGGTGCTTGCGCCGGAACTCCCCGAAGCGGAACTGCCCGACGGGGTGGACGGGCTGGAGCCGCCAGGGTCGAACAGGCTTTGCGCCGCGTTTGCGCCGCCCGCAGCGCTCGCGCCCTGCTGGGTGGCCGACGAAGACTGCTGCATCGAGCTCAGCATGCTGAGCACGCTCGATGCCGCTCCGCTCATGAACAACATGACGTCAGCTCCTGCTCCGGCCGGCCCAAGGGGTCGGCGCCACACCCGAGCGCAATAACCCTGCGCGGGTTCGTCTGAGCACCATGCAGCAAGAGCCGTGCCGCCCCATTCCGCGGAATTTCCCTCGCAAATTCAATCGGGTCTGACGCTCCCACCCGGCAACATATTCCCGCGGCGGCAACGGCCGGCATTTTCTGCCGCGCGGGTTGCGAACCTCGGACCGGATCGCAGGCGGAGCGGTCATTGCCGCTCCCGGCATGCCATGTTAGGCGGACGCTGGTCCGACGCCGCTTGCGCGGTGCTTGTCGGCCGGCCGGTTGGAGGTCTCGATGCATCACGCCCTTAAGGTCGCTCCCTCCATACTGGCGGCCGACTTCGCCCGGCTTGGCGAGGAGTTGCGCGCGATCGACGAGGCCGGCGCCGATTGGATCCACCTCGACGTGATGGACGGCCATTTCGTGCCCAACATCACCATCGGACCCGACGTGGTGAAGGCGCTGCGGCCGCATAGCCGCAAGCCATTCGACGTCCATCTCATGATTTCGCCCTGCGATCCTTACCTCGAAGCCTTCGCCAAGGCAGGCGCGGACCACATCACCGTGCACGTGGAAGCGGGCCCACACATACACCGCTCGCTCCAGGCGATCCGGGTGCTCGGCAAGAAGGCCGGCGTGACGCTCAATCCCGGCACGCCGGAATCCACCATCGAGCACGTGATCGATCTCGTCGATGTCATCCTGGTGATGTCGGTCAACCCGGGCTTCGGCGGCCAGAGCTTCATTCCAGGAGCGATCGAGAAGGTGAGACGGTTGCGCGCCATGGCAAACGGACGACCGATCGACATCGAGGTCGATGGCGGCGTGACGCCGGACACCGCGTCGCAGATCGCGCGGGCGGGCGCGAACGTGCTGGTCGCGGGTTCGGCCGTATTCAGGGGCGGTCCCGGCGCCTACCGCGCCAACATCGCGGCGATCCGTAATGCTGCGGCGCTCGCGCGCGGCGAGGCGGCCTGAGGCGGGCTGTTTCGGCCTGTTGAGGGCGCGCGCGATGGCGCGCACACTGCGCCCGGAAGGCGCCGGAGGGTGACATGAAAAGCCTGCCTCTCGTTGTCGCGTCGGCGGTGGTATTGTCCGGTATCGGCGGCGCGTCGGCACAGACCTATCCGTCGCGTCCGGTCACCATCGTGGCGGCGCTGGCGGCGGGCGGACCGCTCGACACCATGGCGCGTGTCCTCGCCGAGCCGATGCGGGCTTCGCTCGGGCAGCCTGTCGTGATCGAGAACGTGACCGGTGCCGGCGGTACGGTCGGGACCGGCCGCGTCGCCCGCGCGGCGCCCGACGGCTACACTATCGCCATGGGGTTCCTCGGCACCCACGTGCTCAACGGCGCGCTTTATGCGCTGCCCTACGACGTCGTTTCGGATTTCGATCCGATCGCATTGGTCTCCAGCAGTCCCCATCTGATCGTCGCCAGGGCCACGTTGCCGGCGAACAACCTGCACGAGTTGATCGCGTGGCTGAAGCTCAACCAGGACAAGGCCTCGGCCGGAAATGCAGGCGTCGGCTCCACCACCCACGTCGCCGGCCTGTTGTTCCAAAAATTCGCCGGGGTGCGATTCCAAATGGTGCCCTATCGCGGCGCAGCGCCGGCGCTGCAGGATGTCGTGGCCGGTCAGATCGACCTCATGGTCGATGTATCGTCGAATTCCCTGCCCTATTTGCGCGGCGGCAAGATCAAGCCCTATGCGGTCACGGCGGAAACCCGCCTCGCCTCCGCGCCCGAAATACCGACCGTGGACGAAGCCGGCCTGCCGGGATTCCACATCTCGAGCTGGTACGCCCTGTTTGGTCCCAAGGGGATGCCGGCGGACGTCCTCGCCAAGCTCAATGGTGCGGCCGTGGCGGCGCTCGCCGATCCGGCGCTGCGCCAGCGGCTGGCCGATATTGGGCTGGACGTTCCGCCACGCGATCAGCAGACCCCACAGGCGCTCGCAGCGTTGCAGAAGGCAGAGATCGAGAAATGGTGGCCGATCATCAAGGCGGCTGGCGTCAAGGTGGAATGAACAGACCCGCGAACTGTCAAAATGATCATCGGCCGCTCGTTGCCCCGGCCTACGGGCTATGATTGAATTGCGTGGGTCAGATGCCCTGACGGGTATCGGTCTTGAACACGATGACGGGGAGGAAGTGATGCATTACCCAATGCATTGTCGGGGCTTGGCTGGCGCCGTCGCCGTCGCGGCCGGGCTGATCATGGCGGTTGCCGACGCCCAGGCGTTCGATGACGCCCAGTACCCCGACCTCCGCGGCCAATGGACCCGGGCTAGCGCTCCGGCGGGCGGCGGCCAGCCTTCGTTTGACCCGAGCAAGCCTTGGGGCCGCGGACAAGAGGCGCCGTTGACGGCGGAATATCAGGCTATTTTCGAGGCCAACCTCGCCGATCAGGCAGCCGGCGGATTCGGCACAACGGTCGGCTGGCATTGCGGCGCGTGGGGCATGCCGGCCATGATGAACGTCTACCAGCCCATGGAAATCGTGGTGCTGCCGGACACCACCTACATTCTGACTAGCGACACCCACCTCTCGCAACGGCGCGTTTTTACCGACGGACGCGACTGGCCCGACGCGATCGAGCCTGCCTTCCAGGGCGGGCTGTCGCTCGGCAAATGGCTCGATACGGACGGCGACGGCCGCTACGACACGCTCGAAGTCGAGACCCGCGGCTTCAAAGGTCCCCGCGTGTTCAGTTCGGACGGCATTCCGCTCCACGAGGATAACGAGACCATCGTCAAGGAGCGGCTCTATCTCGACAAGGCCGATCCCAACATCCTTCACAACGAGATCACCGTGATCGACCACGCGTTGACGCGCCCGTGGACGGCGAACAAGCGGTATCGCCGCAACGCAAGCTCGCATCCGGTCTGGACCGAGTATGTTTGCGCGGCCGCCCAAAGCCACGTGCAGATCGGCAAGGAGAACTATTACCTCGGCGCGGGCGGCATTTTGATGCCCGCCAAGAAGGGACAGTCGCCGCCCGACCTGAAGTATTTCAAGCAGACACAGCGCTGACTGTACGCGGCCGATTATCGGGCAAAACGCGATAACGGCGATTTTATCCCCGACCGGGAATCTGATCCCTTGCGATTGCGCGGCCGTCAGCCGCTATAGTGCTATGTCGGCGCGGATAGCCCGTGCCGCACAGCGCGGCCGCGACAGAAGCGCGCGCCGGAATGACGAGGCTGCCCGATGATTCCGCGTTACACCCGGCCCGAAATGGCCGCGATCTGGGAGCCGCAGACGCGGTTCCGCATCTGGTTCGAGATCGAGGCCCATGCGACCGATGCGCTCGCGGCGCTCGGCGTCGTGCCCAAGGCGGCCGCGCAGGCGATCTGGACCAAGGGCAAGAACGCGACCTTCGACATCGCCCGCATCGACGAGATCGAACGCGAAGTGAGGCACGACGTCATCGCGTTTCTCACCCATCTCGCCGAGATCGTTGGGCCGGACGCGCGCTTCATCCACCAGGGCATGACGTCGTCGGACGTGCTCGACACCTGTCTCAATGTGCAACTGGTGCGGGCCGCCGACCTGCTGATCGCGGACGTCGAAAAGGTCAAGGCGGCGCTCAAGCGGCGCGCCTTCGAATACAAGATGACCCCGACTGTCGGCCGCTCCCACGGCATTCATGCCGAACCCACCACTTTCGGCCTCAAGCTCGCCTACGCCTATGCGGAATTTTCCCGCGCCGGCGAGCGGCTCGCCGCGGCCCGCAAGGAGGTGGCGACCTGTGCGATTTCGGGCGCGGTCGGGACCTTCGCGCAGATCGATCCAAGCGTCGAAGTTTACGTGGCGAAGGCGATGGGGCTTGAGGTCGAACCGGTCTCGACCCAGGTGATCCCGCGCGACCGCCACGCCATGTATTTCGCGACGCTTGGCGTTGTCGCTTCCTCGGTCGAGCGCATCGCCACGGAGATCCGTCATCTCCAGCGCTCCGAGGTGCGGGAGGCGGAGGAGTATTTCGCGCCGGGCCAGAAGGGCTCCTCGGCAATGCCGCACAAGCGCAACCCGGTGCTGTCGGAAAACCTGACCGGTCTCGCCCGCATGGTGCGCGCCTACGTGACGCCGGCGATGGAGAACGTCGTGCTGTGGCATGAGCGCGACATCTCGCATTCCTCGGTGGAGCGGATGATCGGGCCGGACGCCACCGTGACGCTCGATTTCGCCCTCAACCGCCTCGCCGGGCTGATCGATCAGCTCGTGGTTTATCCGGAAAATATGCGCAAGAACCTCGACCGCCTCGGCGGCCTCGTCCATTCCCAGCGCGTGTTGCTCGCGCTTACGCAAAAGGGCTCGCCGCGAGAGGACGCCTACCGCATCGTCCAGCGCAACGCCATGAAGGTGTGGCAGGAGGGCGCCGACTTTCAGACCTTGCTGGCGGCCGATCCGGACGTGCGCAAGTATCTCACCGAGGCCGATATCGCGGCAAACTTCGACCTCGGCTACCACTTGAAGGAGGTCGACACGATCTTCGCGCGGGTGTTCGGCAGCGCCTGACGTCGAGATGAATTCCACCCCCACCATCCTGGTGTTCGATTCCGGGCTCGGCGGCCTCACGGTGTTTCGCGAGATCGCCGCGGCCCGTCCCGACGCATCCTACGTCTATGTCGCCGACGATGCGTTCTTCCCCTATGGGCGGCATGGCGAGAAGGAACTGACCGCGCGCGTGGTGCCGCTGATGGAGGACTTGATCGCCGCACACGCGCCCGATCTGGTGGTGATTGCCTGCAACACCGCCTCCACCCTCGTGCTGCCGCATCTGCGCGCGCGTCTCACCGTGCCGTTCGTCGGCACCGTGCCGGCCATCAAGCCCGCCTGCCTCGCGTCACGATCGCGGCTCGTGTCTGTGCTCGGCACCGAGGCGACGGTGCAGCGCGAATATACTCGCGCGTTGATCCGGGATTTCGGCCAGGGCTGTGACATCACCCTGGTCGGCGTGGCGCGACTTGCCTCGCTGGCCGAGGCAGCACTGCACGGCGCGACGGTCGACGACCCCGCCGTTTCCGGCGAGATCGCGCCCTGCTTCGTCGAACGGGATGGCCGCCGCACCGACACGGTCGCGCTCGCCTGCACCCATTTTCCGTTGCTGCTCGACCGCCTCGTGCGACTTGCGCCGTGGCCGGTCGACTGGATCGATCCGGCCCCGGCGATCGCCCGGCGGGTGACCGACCTGATCGGGCCTGCGCCAGCCGGTCGGCCGCCCGGCACCGCGCGGGCGATCTTCACCTCCGGGGCGATGCCGACACCGACGCTGGCAGCGGCGCTCGCGCGGTTCGGCGTTGGCCGGGCAATGCGCGATAGCGGCGATCCGAGGGACCGACCCGTTCCCAACCACCCCCGGCCCGCGATAGGTTAATCGCACATCGGCTTCAGGGGTCGACGGATGCGGCGGCGGGAATTCATCGCGATTAGCTACGGAAGCAATGACACCGAAACGCCCCGTCTCGCCGGCGCCTATGCCGGCAGAATTCTCAAGGGTGATAAGCCGGCCGATCTTCCGGTCCAGCAGGCGATAAAGATCGAAATGGTCATCAACCTCAAGACCGCCAAGGCACTCGGTCTCACGTTTCGGCTCAATCTGCTCGGCCGCGCCGACGAGGTGATCGAATGAATCGGCGGACCCGGATAGATGAAACCGGACAAATATGGGCTCACCTGACAAATATGGGCTCACCTGGGAGATGTTGCCGGCCACAGACAAGCCGCGCCCCGGACGCCGCTTAAATCGCCATGAAGCGCGCGAACGATCGTTGTGTCGAGCACATCGGTGAAAGTGAATTCTTTTATTGCGGTTATAAGGTTCTGATAGATCTCTTCGACGTTGGACAGACCCCCGCCTAAAACGATGATGTCCGGATCCAGCATGTTTATGACGGTTGCCAGGCTCCGGGCGAGGCGATTGCGATAAAGTGACAAGCACTTGATGGCCTCGCCGTCGCCGCTCTCGGCCGCCGCAGCGATATCCTTCGCGCTCAAGTTCTTTTGTGTCAGGGCATGGTATCCGCGGGACAAACCCGGGCCGGAGAGGAACGTTTCGGCGCAGCCGCTCTTGCCACAATAACATCTGGGGCCTGGCCGCTCATCGCCGATGGGCCACGGTAGAGGATTGTGCCCCCATTCGCCCGCGATCCGATTTCTCCCGCTGATAAGCGTCTTGTCGATTACAATCCCCCCGCCGACCCCTGTTCCCAATATCACGCCGAATACAACCCGGCCGAAACCGGCGGCACCGTCGGTTGCTTCCGATAACGCCAGGCAGTTCGCATCATTCTCAAGGCGGATCGGTCGCTCCAAGCGGTCCGAGAGGTCTCGGTCGAGTGGCCGCCCGTTCAAGACGGTGCTGTTTGAATTTCTGATAAGCCCCGAGAACGGCGATATGGCTCCCGGGGATCCAATTCCGACGGTACCTTTCTGCAACAGCTCGTTCTCGGCGGCCAGAACCAAATTGCGGATGGCTTTCAAAATTTCGTCGTAGCTTTCGGCAGGGGTCGCAACCCTGCGACGCCAGAGTTCGTTTCCACCTTCGTCGATGGCAATTGCTTCTATTTTTGTTCCGCCGAGATCAACTCCAATCCGCATCAACACCTCCAAAGCGGCCGCCGGCACGCGCCATCCTAGAGAGCCGCCATAACCTCAGCCTGGCGCCATAGCGCCGCATTGTGATGATCAGGCGCTTCCGTGCGCAGGCGTGGCGGGACTTCGATAGGCCGGCGGGCCCGTGCGGCTTGCAAAAATCGGCGCCGCTCCATTTCGGCCGAGGCGAATGGCTGGGAACAAAGCCATGCGACGCGAGGCGACAGCGATGGCTCCCCGGCGAATGCCGAAGAAAGGCTGCAAGAGCGCTCGAGTTGCTCGACGGCCGCGGACAAAAACCAGCTTTGGCCGTGCCGCGCCGGGGGTACGATGTCATCAAAGCGAGCGCAGGCCGGCCAGAACGGCTCGGCCGGCGGCGGCGCTCCCTGTTCAGCCATCATGGCAAGTTGACGCAAAGCAGCAACGCTGTCGGTTCGACTGCCCCAGTCCCAGGCGCATCGTGCCAAGGTGGAGAGCCGTGCCACGGAAGGCGCGCGCCGACACAAGTGCTGCAAGGCGATATACGCAAATGCCAACGCGCCGCATCGCTGCGTCAGCGGTTGGGCTCTATCTTGCCATTGTGCGTAGCCGGCCAGTCCGTCGAGGTAAACCGGATCGTGCTTTGCGTCGAAATTCATGACGACAGCGAGGGGCCCTGAGAACGGCTTTGCTTTCAAACATGCGAGGCCCGCAACGCGTGCATTCGCGTCAGGCCTCCACGAAGGCAAACGATCGACCGCCAGTCCATCGGCGGCGAGGCGCCGTCCAAGGTCGGGTTTCGCCGCAAATAAATTGAGTTCGAATTTATCAAGTAGCGTCTGCGGATCGATGCGTACCAGGATCGGTTCGCCCTGCAGTGCGCGGTAACTTTCGTAGCCGATGTGGGCGAATGCGTCACGCAGGTTGGCGCTGAAGCGGGTGTCGGAATTTTCAAACATCACCAACGGCGAATGGCGATCGAAAAACGCCCGGCCGCCCGCAAGAATCCGCTCCTCTTCGCCTTCGGCATCGATCTTGACGAAGTCCGGCGATTGCAGGGACCGCGTCACCTCTTCAAGATCGAGGCTGGTAATGCGAACATCTTCTCCCGGTCCGGTGCCGCCGAGCGAGTTGTATTCGCTCGATGACCCCAATGCCAGATGCCCTTGACGTTCCCCATCCGAGACGGCTGCGGCGACGACCTCGAGATTATTCGCCTGGTTGAACTGCCGGCTGATCTCCAACAACCGCCGCGGCTCGCTCGCCGGTTCGTAGGCAATCACCCGTCCGCCCGGAGCGACCTGCATGGCCATCGGCAGACTGTAGACGCCGATATTTGCGCCGATATCAATGACGTTCATCCCCGGCTTGAGGTAGCGGCGGACGAAGGCACATTCCTTTTCAAACCATGCCTCTTGCTCAAGCAGCACATATGTCGAAACGCAACTCAACGACGCCGGAACCGCGATCGTGATCCCATCGGACAGCCGAACCGCGATGTGGTCCATCCCGAGTTCTCTCTCGTGGCGATCATCCGGTCACGTCATTTGTGACGTCACGCTTGCAACGTTTCCAATCGCTTGACGCCCGGCGCTCACAGCTTGCGGTCAACAAGCGGCGGCAGGAAATCGCCACGAAAGATATCACTCGGCGTTGGCGGCGCGAGGTCCAAGGCCTTGGCGACGAAGCTCGTGGTGCGGGCAAGCCGCGTCGGGTCGACGTAACTCAATCCATTTGTTTTGACCGAGGGGGTGACAATCGCGAGATCGCGCAGCAGTACGAAGCGGCGCATCTCCTCGTCCTCCTTCAAGAGCGAATCGCGCTTCATGACCGAGGTCACCGCGCCCTTCGGATCGGACAGCGCGAGCCTGGTGCCGCGCACCACCGCGGCGAGGAAGCCGCGTACGACGTCGGGATGGGCCGCGAGGTACTTCGACGATACCACGACGGCCTGGCCGTAAAGATCGACGCCGAGTTCGGAGAACCACATGATATTGAGGTTTTGCCTCGCGATCCCGAGGTTTTCCAGCGCCAGGATCGTGGTGGAGGCGAACGACGCGACCGCGTCGGCATCACCACGGATCATCAAGCTATCGCGCAAATTGGGCTGGGCGCTGATCCAGGTCACGGAGTTCGGATCGATACCGTTGGCGGCGGCAAAAATCGGAAACAGCTGGCGGGAATTGTCGGCGATCGGAGCCGCGATGCGCTTGCCGATAAGGTCGTGCGGGGTTCGGATATTCGACTTGGCGAGCGAGATCACAGCATTAAGCGTGGCATCGAAGCTCACGAACACGCCGACCACCTTGTTGGCCGGGTTCTTGGCGTTGAAATCGACCAGCAGATTCAAGTCAGCGAAGCCGAAATCGTAAGTACCGGCCGCCACCTTGGAAATCGTGTCCGCGGAGCCGAAGCCGCGATCGATCTTCACCCGCAGCCCGGCATCGGAGAAATATCCGCTGTCGCTCGCCATCGTGAAGATCGCGTGATTGGACTGGAACACCCAGTCGAGCAGCAACTTCACATCGGTTTCGGCGCCGGCGCTCGAACAGGCCATGAGGCCGGCGAGCGCGGCAGCGAGGACAGTCGCGAAGTGGCGCGTCAGGCGAGGCATGACGTTTCTCCGAGCGAACGGACAGGGTACACTGGGCGGTCGTCATTTGACACCCCCTCGATTTGTCCCTAAAACCCGCTCGCTCCGCGGGCCTAATGGCCCGCGTGGCGTTTCGCGACCCGTGGTTTGCCGCTTCGCTTGAGGCGCGGACCTGTCGGTGCCGGCAAGCCGGCGCAGAGGAGGGCGCGATCCTCAAACTCCGGCCATAACACAAGGGCTGCGCCAAATGCCGCGCGCCCGCCATGAGGACGCGAATGACCAAGCGTATTGAGGCGAAGCACAAGCTCGACCGCCGTATGGGCCAGAACATCTGGGGCCGCCCCAAGAGCCCCGTCAACCGCCGCGAATACGGCCCCGGCCAGCACGGCCAGCGCCGCAAGGGCAAGCTCTCCGACTTCGGCGTGCAGTTGCGCGCCAAGCAGAAGCTCAAGGGCTATTACGCCAATATTTCCGAGAAGCAGTTCCGCGGCATCTATGCGGAGGCGATCCGCCTGAAGGGCGACTCCGGCGCCCACCTGATCGGCCTCCTGGAGCGGCGGCTCGACGCGGTGATCTATCGCGCCAAGTTCGTGCCGACCATGTTCGCGGCGCGCCAGTTCATCAATCACGGCCACGTCAAGGTGAATGGCCGCCGCGTCAACATTCCGAGCTTTCGCACCAAGGTCGGCGACCTGGTCGAGGTGAAGGACAAGTCGAAGCAGCTTGCGCTGGTGTTGGAAGCGACCGGCCTCGCCGAGCGCGACGTGCCGGATTACATCGAGGTCGACCACACCAAGCTGACCGCGAAGCTCGCGCGGGTGCCGACCCTGACCGAGGTGCCGTTCCCGGTCCAGATGGAGCCGCACCTGGTGGTGGAATATTATTCGCGGTAACGCGCGCGCAAGCGGCGACGCCTGCGGCGGATTTGCTGACGGGGCTGGAAGGTTTGCGGCGGGGCGCTCACGGGCCGCCCAGAGCCAGGATCAGGCCGAGCATCGCCGGGACCAGCGCGACTGTCGCGCCCGCGCACGGAAATCCGCGCCGGCGCAAGATGAAGCCGAGCATCGGCGCGGCGAGGCAAAAGGCAAGTGCCGCGCCCCACGCGGAAGTGGACGACAGATTGTTGAGGGATTCCGGCCCGCCCCCGATGATGAAGCCGGAAACGGCAATAAACAGAACCGCAAGGCCCACGTCGATGATTGCGGCAATCACTAGGAGCGCGAGCACGGCCGCACTCGCGCGCCGGAACGATCAGGCCTGCGCGCTTTCCTTCACGGCAAGACCCTTTTCCTTCATCAGGCCCTGCAGTTCGCCCGCTTGGAACATTTCGCGGATGATGTCGCAGCCGCCGACGAATTCGCCCTTCACGTAGAGCTGGGGAATCGTCGGCCAGTTGGAGTAGGCCTTGATGCCGTTGCGCAATTCTTCGTTTTCGAGGACGTTGAGCCCCTTATAGGGCACCCCGATGTAGTCCAGGATCTGCACCACTTGGCCGGAGAACCCGCACATCGGGAACTGCGGGGTGCCCTTCATGAACAGCACCACGTCGTTCGCCTTCACTTCGCTATCGATGAACATTTCGATGCCCATGGCTCACCTAACTTTCGGTTGCGGCCCGGGTTCGATCGCCTGCCGGGCGCGGGGAGAATCCTCTACCAAAATCGTGTGTTTCCGACCGAAACGCAAGAGGCGAGTTGAGGGTAGAGTTGAGGGGCGAGTCGGGAGCGAAAGCGGCCGGGTCCGGCGGCAATTATGGCGACCGGCGATCAGCCGGGCGGCACCCCGGTCTGGAGGGCGAGTGCGTGCAGCTTACCGCCCATTTCGGCTTTGAGGGCATCGTAGACGAGTTGATGCTGCTGCACCCGCGACTTGCCGCGGAAGGCCTCGGACAGTACGGTGGCGGAATAGTGGTCGCCGTCGCCGGCCAGATCGCGGATCGTCACCTCGGCATCCGGGATGCGCGCCTTGATCAGCCGCTCGATGTCGTTGGCCTGCATCGCCATCGCTGTCTGCCTCTCTGTCCCGTCCGCGGTCGCGGCCTTAAGGGTTGTCGGCTCCCGCCATGTAGGCCGGAAGCCAGTTTTCGAAGCGTTCCGTCAATGTCTTTAACAGAATTGGCCGCTCACCGGGAAGCATCAGCGAGTTCGCCTCCCGTCATGCCGAGGTTGCAGAGCAAGCCGGCCAATTGCAACCGCGCCGACACCGTTTCGACGTGAGGCTTCGGCACCGTCACCACGTAGCAACCCTGGTCCTCGCCGAACCAGAAAGCATGGCGCGGAATGTCTCGCCGTTTGGTGTCGAGCACGGCTCCGATCCTGGATGCGATTGCCATCTCGGCCACCGCGACCAGGATGCCGCCGTCCGAGACGTCATGGACCGCCGACACCAGCTTGTCGCGGATCAGGCCGCGGACGAGGTCGCCGGCTTTGCGTTCCCGCGCCAGATCGACGGGCGGCGGCGCGCCCTCTTCACGTCCGCAAATCTCACGAAGGTAGAGCGATTGCCCGAGCCAGCCGCGCGGCTCGCCGACCAGCAGGATAGCTTCATCCCCCGCCTTGAAGGCGAGCGTCGCCGAGCCGGTAAAATCATCGAGAAGACCGACGCCGCCGATCGAGGGGGTCGGCAGGATCGCCTTGCCATTAGTCTCGTTGTAGAGCGAGACATTCCCGGACACGACCGGAAAATCGAGCGCCCGGCAGGCCTCCGAGATGCCACGCACGCAGCCGACCAACTGGCCCATGATTTCGGGCCGTTCCGGATTGCCGAAATTGAGGTTGTCGGTGAGGGCGAGCGGCGTTGCGCCGACCGCCGTGAGATTGCGCCAGGCTTCCGCCACCGCCTGCTTGCCGCCCTCGAACGGGTCGGCCTCGCAATAGCGCGGCGTCACGTCGGTGGTCAGCGCCAGCGCCTTGGGACCGTCATTCACCCGCACCACCGCGGCGTCGCCGCCCGGCCGCTGCACCGTGTTGCCGAGAATAACGTGGTCGTACTGCTCCCATACCCATCGCCTAGAGCAGAGGTCGGGCGTTCCCATCAGTTTTTCGAGCGCATCGGCAATCGACATCGGCGGCGTCACGGTGGCGGGGTCGATCGCGGCCGGCTTCGCCGGCTCCACATAGGGCCGGCGGTAGACCGGAGCTTCGTCGCCTAGTTCCTTGATGGGAAGGTCCGCCATGACGGCGCCGCCGTGCTTGACAATGAAGCGGCGGGTCGGCGTCGTCGTGCCGACCACCGCGAAATCGAGTCCCCATTTGCGGAAGATCGCCTCGGCCTCGGCTTCCTTCTCGGGCTTGAGCACCATGAGCATGCGCTCCTGGCTTTCCGACAGCATCATCTCATAGGCCGTCATGCCGGTCTCCCGGCACGGCACCTTGTCGAGCTCAAGGGTGACGCCGAGATCGCCCTTGGCGCCCATTTCGACGGCCGAGCAGGTGAGCCCGGCCGCGCCCATGTCCTGGATGGCGATGACGCAGCCTTTTGCCATGATTTCCAGGCAGGCTTCGAGCAGTAGCTTCTCGGCGAACGGATCGCCGACCTGCACGGTCGGGCGCTTCTCAGCGGAATCATCGCCGAATTCGGCCGACGCCATGGTGGCGCCGTGGATGCCGTCGCGGCCGGTCTTGGAGCCCAGATAGACGATCGGCATTCCGACCCCGGAAGCGGCGGCATAGAAAATCTTGTCGGCTTCGGCGAGGCCGACCGCCATGGCGTTGACCAGGATGTTGCCATCATAGCGGCTGTGGAATCGCACCGAGCCACCGACTGTCGGCACCCCGAAGGAATTGCCGTAGCCGCCGACCCCGGCCACCACGCCGGAGACGAGATGGCGGGTCTTCGGGTTTTGCGGATCGCCGAACGACAGCGCGTTGAGGCACGCGATCGGCCGCGCCCCCATGGTGAAGACGTCGCGCAAAATACCGCCGACGCCGGTGGCGGCGCCCTGGTAGGGCTCGATGTAGCTTGGGTGGTTATGGCTCTCCATCTTGAACACGCAGGCGAGGCCGCCGCCGATGTCGATCACGCCGGCATTCTCCCCCGGCCCCTGGATCACGCACGGCCCCGTCGTCGGCAGGCCGCGCAAATGCACCTTGGAGGATTTGTAGGAGCAATGCTCGTTCCACATCGCCGAGAAGATGCCGAGCTCGGTGAAAGTCGGCGTGCGGCCGATCAGCTTCAGGATACGGCCGTACTCGTCCGGTTTCAGGCCGTGTTCGGCGACGAGCTCGGGTGTTACTTCAGGTTCGCGGGAGGTCATTCGATGTTGAAATCCGTGGGCACGTAGAGTCCTGGAGCGGGAGGCGCCGATCGAGCCCGAACACCTTCAAGTGATGGGTGAACCGCTTTAGCACAAGCCGCGCACCCGAACGCCGTCGGGGAAGATTTCCAAAGGAAAATCTGAGCGCGATGCCGGCCTGCCGACGGCGGAATTGATCGATCCGTCCGCGCCTTACGCGGCGCAGCTCAGATGCTCGATAAGCCCGGCGAACAGGCCGCGGCCATCGGTCGGGCCGATGGCCGCCTCCACGTGGTTCTCCGGGTGCGGCATCATGCCGAGCACGTTGCCGCTTCCGTTGACGATGCCGGCGATGGCGTTGGTGGCGCCGTTGAAATTCCATTCCGGCGCCGGCGTGCCGTCGGGTGCGGTGTAGCGAAACAGCACCCTGCCCTCGCCCTCGATCCGCGCGATGGTGTCGGTGTCGGCGACGAAATTGCCTTCGCCATGGGCGACCGGCACACGGATCACCTGGCCGGCATTGTAGCCACGCGTGAACGCAGTGCCGGACCGTTCGACCCGCAGATAGACGTCCCGGCAGATGAATTTGAGCCCAGCGTTGCGCATCAGTACGCCCGGCAGCAAACCCGACTCGCACAGGATCTGGAAACCGTTGCAGACTCCGAGCACCAGCCCGCCCTTGGCGGCGAACGCCCGCACCGCATCCATGATGGGCGCGCGCGCGGCGATCGCCCCGCAGCGCAGATAATCGCCATAGGAAAAGCCGCCCGGCACGACCGCGAGATCGGTGCCGGCCGGCAGCGCGGTGTCGGCATGCCACACCATGGCGGGCTCGCGGCCCGACACGAGCTTCAAGGTGCGCGCCATGTCGCGCTCGCGATTGATGCCGGGAAAGACGATGACGGCGGCTCTCATGCGACCTAGCCGGCAATCTCGATGCGATAATTCTCGATTACGGTGTTCGCCAGCAGCTTCTCGGCGGCCTCCTTGAGCCTGGCCTCGACGCCGGCATGGTCGCCGTCCGCGATCTCGATGTCGAACACCTTGCCCTGGCGCACGCTTGCCACGCCCGCAACGCCAAGCGACTTGAGGGCGCCCTCAATGGCCTTGCCCTGGGGGTCGAGAATGCCGGACTTCAACGTGACGGTGACGCGGGCCTTAAGGACTTGGGCCTTCATCGGCGCCCTCCATCCGTCAGTCGATAACGGCGAATCGACGCAACCGCAACCCGCTCGCCCTGGCTCGCTTTACGACTTGGCGCGCCCAACGGGCGCGCCAGTACCCGGCGTCGGGTCAGCTCTTGACCAGGACCGGGCCGGCGCCCTGCGGGCGCTCCCCTTCGCCCATGATGCCGAGGCGGCGGGCGACTTCGGTGTAGGCTTCGAGCAGGCCGCCGAGGTCGCGGCGGAAGCGGTCCTTGTCGAGCTTCTCGTTCGACTTGATGTCCCACAGCCGACAGGAGTCCGGCGAAATCTCGTCGGCCACCACGATGCGCATCATTTCGTTTTCCCACAGCCGACCGCATTCCATCTTGAAATCGACGAGACGGATGCCGACGCCGAGGAACAGCCCGGAGAGGAAATCGTTGACGCGGATCGCGAGCGCCATGATGTCGTCGATCTCCTGGGGCGTCGCCCAGCCGAACGCGGTAACATGCTCTTCCGACACCATCGGATCGCCGAGCGCGTCGTTCTTGTAATAGAACTCGATGATCGAACGCGGCAGCTGGGTGCCTTCCTCGATGCCGAGCCGTTGCGACAGCGAGCCGGCGGCGACGTTGCGGACCACCACCTCAAGCGGGATGATCTCCACCTCGCGGATCAATTGCTCGCGCATGTTCAGCCGGCGGATGAAGTGCGTCGGCACGCCGATGTCGTTGAGATGCTGGAACACGTATTCTGAGATGCGGTTGTTCAGCACGCCCTTGCCTTCGATCACCTGGTGCTTCTTCGCGTTGAAGGCGGTGGCATCATCCTTGAAGTGCTGAATGAGAGTTCCCGGCTCGGGTCCTTCATAAAGAACCTTCGCCTTGCCTTCATAGATGCGGCGACGTCGGCTCATCGGAATATACCGTGGCTTGAGAAAGTCCATGATTGTGCCGTGGCTCCATGTGTCGTTCGATGTCCGCGGCGGCGAATACGTGGCGCGATGCGACTCAGCGAACTGTGCGCCGAACTTTCCGCATCGGCAAGCTAGCTCAACCTTGTGCGGAGCACAATTCACATAAGCTCATCATCGCGTTCCCGCAACGGCGATGATTTCGAGATTGATCAAGTTGCCTTGACGGACGCGTATCGTTATGCAAGGCGACCAGCGGAGACGGCATGGACCTCCGCGAACAGCAACGGGGCACAACGATGAGCGGCTTCGACAAGCGCGAGGAAGGCTTCGAAAACAAATTCGCGCACGACGAGGAACAGCGGTTCAAAGCGCATGCGCGCCGCAACAAGCTCGTCGGCTTGTGGGCCGCCGAGAAGCTCGGCCTTGCCGGCGCGGCTGCGGAGTCCTACGCCAGCGAAATCGTCACGGTGGACCTGAACGAACCCGGCAGCAACGACGTGTTGGGCAAGCTCCGCAAGGACTTCGACGCCAAGGGCGTCGCGCAGTCCGATCATCAGATTCGCCGTACCTTGGACGAGATGATGGCGAAGGCGGTCGAAGAGATCAAAAGCGGCCGCTAGCGCGCGATGCTCCCGGTCGGCGCCACGTCACCCGGGCGCCGCTGCAACTGCGCGCTGCGGGGCACAGCCGCGGTCGGCTCAGCCTTGGGGGCGACCGGCGCCGCGGGGACCAACGCGGGCGACGGTCCGAACGAACCGGTCTCCGGAAATCGCGTATTCAACGCACGGAGAAAACCGTCGAGCGTATCGGCGGAGGCGATCTGGCGCACCACGTCGCGGAACTCGTCATTGGTCATGGCCGGCGACGTCGCCACATCGAAGGCGTGACGGTCCGGGCTATCCGCCATCTTGGCGGCGAATTTCTCCCGGAAGCGGCCGAGCCCGAGGGCGTCGTCGGCGAGCGAGAAGCCGACCGCCGCCCGCAGCAGATCGGCGCGCTCGAGGTCGGTGAACGGCTCGAAATCCTTCCACCGGTCGCCGTAGAACAGCTCGATTTGCTCGGCGGCCTCGCGCCATCGCTTGGCTGCCCAATAGGCGTCGGCGCGCATCCGGATCGCCTCGCGGCTGTTCATGTTCGAGAGGATGTCGATCGCCATGTCGTGGCGCCCGACGTCCGATAGCGCGCGCGCCTCAATCAAGAGGCGCTGATTGCGCAATTCGTTGGAGAGGTCGGCGGTGCGGGTGGAGCGCAGCACCGCGAGCGCCTTGTCGGGCTTGCGATCCATCAAGTCGATCACCGCGAGCCGCGCCGCGACCTGGGCCCGTCCGGCACCCTGCAGGCGGTGGTCGACCTGATGCTGCAGGAGTTCGGCCGCCTGATCGAGCAGATCGACCGAAACCAGCCGGTCGGCGAGATGGCGGATCATTTCGTCGCCGCGGCGTCCGATCGGGGTCAGTTCGCGGAAATCGTAGAAGAGCGCCAGAGCGTCGACCGCCGGCATCGCGTCGCCCTTGCCGGCAAGAAACAGGGAATTGAAGGTCGCCGCAGCTTCATCGTAGATGTGGCGGGTCAATTCCTGGTTGGGATGCGCTTTCAAGGCGGTGCGCATGACCTGGAAGGCGTCGCGATAGCGTGCCTCCTCGGTATAGAGATGCGCCAGGAGTTGCAACGCTGCGACCTCGGTCTCGTCGCCGCGCCAGATCGTGGTGAAGTCCTCAAGCTCCGAAACGGCGTCCGGCCGCTTCGTCTCGCCAAGCTGGTAGCGCAGCGCGATATCGTGGAGGCGCCCGCGCGCGGCGAAAACCCGGTCGGTCGAATTCGGCGGCGGCCCGATAGGCGGCAAGCGCGTCCTCGTTGCGGCCAAGCCCTTCGTCGAGGCGGCCCTGCAGCACCGCGATGCGCGGCTCCAGCTCCTTGGGGACACCGACGGTCTCGAACTCGTTGAGCTTATCGGCGGCGCCAGCGAAATCGCGCGTCTCGATCGAGGCGCGCACCGCGTCGACCATCAACTGCCGCTGAAATTCCACCGGCAGCGCGGTCAGTGCGGTTTCGGTCTTGTTGAAATTCTCGCTCGCATCCGCCCATTTGCCCTGCTTGGCATAGGCAAGCGCGCGCCACAGCTGAGCATCGTAGTTGTTGCCGACCAGCGGGCTGGCGAGATCCTGCAGGCCTTCGGTGATGCGATTCATCATGATCTCAGCGATGGCGCGCATGACGAGGCCGGTCGAATCCTCCGCCGAGGGATGGTCCTCGGCCAGCGCGACGTCGAGCACGCCCTTGGCCTCGGCATACATCTCGCGCGCGAGATAAAACCGCGCCAGCTCGAAGCGCGGCGGCATCCGCTTGCCTTCGGGCGCCGCGGCGGCGGCGGCGATCAGCGCCGTCTGACGCTTGGTGAAATCCGCCTCGCGGTCGAAACCCCAAGATTGCGAGTCGAGCACGACCGGCCGATAGCCGCGGTGGCCGATCTGATTTGCGGCTGAGAGCGCGAGACCGGAAGGCCGCGAAATGACGACCTTGTCGCTCGACAGCTCAACGTCGACATCGTCGGCGAACGGCTGCACCACAATGCCGTGGGTCGACGCCAGCAATCGGAACTCGACGAAATCCTGCTCCTTGAGAATGCCGCGTGCCGGAACGAATCCGGTCACCACGATCAGGGTGTCGCCAACGTCCGGATCGGCGATGCGGCGAATTGATCGCGGCCGTTCGAACGTCGCCACCGCGGTCGCGCGCGAGGCGCCAACCACATTGCGGGCGATGATTACCGGCAGCGTAGGCTCCAGCACGGTGTCGCCGATCGCAATGGTCCAGCTGTTCTCCGCCGTGGTGAACGACGTGAGGCGCGGGCGCTCCAGCTTGATGCGCACGATCTGATAGTCCGGACCGCGTAAGATGGTGGCGCCGCCAATCGTACCGGTGGGATCCGCGCGCAGTGCCTCGACGTCGATGGCGGCGGTGGAATCGAAAACCGCCCACAGCATGTCGGCGCGGCGGAACACCGCCCCCGACGTCGGGAGCGCGAATGGGAATACGAGTTTGAGATTGTCGCTCTGTCGGTGCAATTCGGCCTTCACGCTGCCGGCCGGAACGGCCGGCTCGGATGAGGCCGCGGCGGCCGGCGGTTCCGGCTCGGCCCGAGCAGGCGCGTTTGGCGCGGCGGCCAGCCGTTTGACCCTGCGCTGCGCGGGAGCAGGTTCGACCGCCGGACTGACACGAACCTCCGGCGCCACCGCCTCCGCCCCCATGGCGGCTACGCCTGCCGGCGGCGCGGCGAGTGCGGCAGCGGCACGGTTGGCAACCTCGATCTCGTTTGCCGGGTCGAACGTCATCGGCATAGTGGGGGGGAACGGCCCAGTTTGACTGGATGGCGGCGTGCCGCCCTTGGCGAGTGCCTTGGCAGGTGGTTCCGTGAAGGCTCCTTTCGGGCCTTCCTTGACGGGTTCTCGCGCACCCTCTCTCGTATTCTCCTTCAAGGGCATCGAGGCTCGCGCCGGAACCGTCGCCGGTGCCTCAAGCTCAGCGGGCAATTTGTCGCTCGCGCTGGTCGTGCGCTCCGGCGCGGCACCGCGCTTGAAGAGCGGATCAACCGCGGAGACATCGATGATGTAGGTGTTGTCCTCGCGAAAGCTGCGGATGTCGACCTTGCCGACGAATGTGAACTTGACGGTCGTCGTCTGGTCGCCGGTCTCGGAATCGATGTGCTCGATCACCGCCGGCAGCGACGCCTTGGCCTCGGCAAGATCAAACTTCAGCGGCGCGTCAACCCGCAGGTTGAGCTTATCGCCGCCGCGCTCGGCAACGACCGTGACAAGGTCCGGCAGTTCGAAGATGTAGCGCGTGAAGTTAGGCTGTTGGGCGACGCGTACGCGGGTCTCGATCATCCTCTTCTGCTGGGCCAGTAGGCGCATCTGGTTCTCGTGCCGCTCAGCCTCCTTGGCGCGGCGCGCCAACTCCTCCACGATGTCCTGGGGCAGCGGTGGCGGTGGCCCGGTCCAGGTGTCGGGCAAGAGGTCCACGAACAGGCGGTCGTTAGCCTGCATGGAATGCAGGGTGACTTTGCGCGCGAGTGCGACGCGCAAACCCTTGCCGTCCGGATCGCGACGCGCTGCGCTGATATATCCCGGCACGGCGGAATTGAGCCGCTCGATCGACAATTCGACCGGGGCGCTGAAGCTGATGAGCAGGATGCCGTTCGACATGCGGACAGCGGCATCGATGTCGCCGCCGAAGCGGTAGACGATGCGGGCGTAGCCGGCAGAACTGTCCACCGAAAGTTCCGCCGAAACTTTTTCCGCCAGTGCGCCGCGTCCCAGCGAGGCGGCAAGCAGCAGGAGTGCGGCGACGGCGCCGCGTGCGCCAAGCCGCAGCGTCGCTGCGCGCGCCCTTGATAACGCTCGCAAGACACCGGACCTTGCTCCGGGCTTTCCGGTACGCGCGGCGTCGAAAATCACGGGTGATACGCTCCCAACGCCGGGCAACCAACGCGCGCCGAGCGCGGGGCGAAGCCTAGCGGTGGGATTTTAAGGAGCGGTTAACATCTCGCGTGAAACTCCCACGCGAAAACAAATACCTTAGCCAATCCTCGGCGCTAAGCCGACGCAGCTTAGCCATTCGCTCGTCTGCCCGAGGCTTTGCCGGCAGTCGGAAGCTCATCGAAAACGTCTAGAATTTCGCAATCAGACGTAGCTCAGCCTTGAAGCCGTAGACTGGATAATCCTTCACCATCGGTACGCTGATTTCGAATGACGCGATAAGGCTGTCGGTGAGGTTTCGCCCGACGGCAACGTCGAAGGGCAGAAACAGCCGACCGGTCTGCCCGGAGATCGGATCGCCGTAGTTGATGCGGATATCGAAGCTTGGATAGAGCGTAACGAACCACCGATCGGGGAGACCGACATTCAAGGTCGGCGCGATCTGCGGCTCGCTGACGTTGCGCTTTGTTGGATCGCCGGCAAAGCTCATGGCGTACCGGACCGCCGGTACGAAATAGCTGTCCGGGCCCAGTTCGGGCAGCGAGTAACGCACGCCCGCGCCCGGCATGATGCGCCATGTTCCGCTGCCGAGAAAGTCATCCCCCGTGGGCGCTACAAGCCGCGCGCCGAAGCCGAAAGCGAGGCGATCGCTGAGGGGACGACTAAGCATTGCCTGGAACACCGTGTCCCCGACCCCGAAATCGCGAACGGTCTGGCCGTTGCCATCTGATGTATTGGCCTTGTCGAGCAATGGAAGTTGCGCCAGAACGCCGAGCTTCCAATCAGCGTCCAAGCTTATTTTCGTACTGGCCTGCAAGATCAGGAAACTGCGCTCGGTGTGACTGTCGGAGCCTGAAGAATCCACTTCCCGGAAGCGCAGGTCGAAGCTGTTCTGTGGGCGGGTAATGTCGCTCCCGTTATTCAGCGGTTCGGCGCGGTCACCGGCGCCGGCATCGTTCGAACTTTCGCTGCGAACCTGGGAAACCGCCGGGGCGCACGTCAATCCCACCACAAAACTCGCAACGAAAGGCGGAATGGCCCATGCAATCCGCCAGGGAGACTTTGCTGGCTCAACTGCTCTTCCGATGGCAGCCGGCATTCGTCGTCCCGATCGCGCAGCCGCGATACCCCGCGCTTATTTGGTGTACATGGGCTTTGACGGAGAAACCGGACTGGGTGGTGGCGCCGGCGATATCGCGAATGTGAGCCACGTATTAAAGCCGTCGGCGCGGCGTTCGGCGTCGAACTCCCAATAGGCCTTCAGGTTGACATAACCCTGCATGTTGCCGACCGGAAACAGATATCCGAGCTGCGGTCCTACCCCAACGACCTGGGATCGATTGCCGCCCAATATCGCCGGCGCGCCGCTGTCCGCGGTGAGTTGCTCGTAGATATATCCGACGGCGCCGATCTGGAATTGCTTGGTGAGGAATTGGGATACACCCCAGTCGAGGTGCCAATCGATTCCATTTTGATAATTGGTGCTCGGATTGACGAAATTTCCAGTCAGACCGGTGACGACGGAGAGTTCGTGCCCGGTTTGCGGATTGAAATACGTATATCCGACGCCGCCGTCGATCGCCCCGTGGCCGATGCCGAAATTAGCGAGTTGGCTCGAATTGTAGGTCCCGACAGGGGCGTCGCCTGTCATGTAGACCATGAAGTTGTGAACGCCGGCGTTCCAGCGCATCGACGCGAGCGGATAAAGATCGGCGAACCCGTCCCGCGCGTCGTTGATGCTGCCGGCTCGCGTTGCGGTCAGGCTTCCGAGCGAGGCCGTCAAAGTTCCGTCGATCGAGGTGCCGTTGTGGCCGGCTGCGCCGGTCAGGCCGACGGCCAGTTGCGCACCCAGAACCGGAGTTGCAAACACATAGCTCGTCGAGACGAAATCGAGATCGACCCGCGAATTCAGGTCGGCGTTGAGGCTGATGGTCGCGGTGCGGCTGAACGCACCCAACGTGAACTGGCGCGCGACGGCGACTTGGCCCCCCGCGCTTACCGATGTGTGGTAATAGATGTCGGCGAACGACCATCCGGGTTGTTGCGGTGCGGCCGCAAGGCTGCCGAATTGACCCGGAACCCAGAAGCTCACGCCGCCTTCGTCGGCCGCCGCAACCGTCGACAACACGATGACGCTTAACAGTGCCAGCACACAAGACGTTTGCTCACATACGCTTTTAGCGATCGCTGTCTGCATCACCGCCTCCCCCACCCTGTGCCAGATGATGGTGCGCGCCGTTCGATCGCGCTATTCGACGCTTATCGGCACGCGCGGCGCACCGCAAAATCCCAGCCGATCAGTGTCAAATACTATCGCGCACTGGAGCTTCGGGCCACATTTGTAATGAGGTAACCGGGTTGCACCGTGACATTCTTTGGCGGTGTGGCCGAAAGCCCACATGGGGCCCAGACGCATGACGCCCAGACCCATGACGCCAAGGCAATTGTGCTGTTGTAGCGGACGCCGCGCCGGGATGGCGGCGGCATCACAGAAAAGTTTAGCAAACAAACATAGGATTTAGAGCTATCATCCGGCGATTTTAATCGACAATCGTAGCCATCACGTTTTCGTCGATTGATGGTGCGCACTGTCCGAAGCAACATGTCTTGACGCTCTCTCGACCCAAATGCGGGAGTCAAAGCCGTGTCGGTTGCCCCAGTGCCAGAAACGGGTCTTACGGACCCGCCGGCAAACGCGCGTTCAGAAGACATGATGTGGATTCCCGGCGGCACTTTCCGCATGGGATCGGACAAGCACTACCCGGAGGAGGCGCCGGTCCATCGTGTCACCGTCGACGGCTTCTGGATCGACCGTACGCCGGTGACCAATCGCGAGTTCCGCAAATTCGTCAACGCCACCGGCCACGTCACCTTCGCGGAAATCGCGCCTGACCCGAAGGACTATCCCGGCGCTCTGCCGCATATGCTTAAGGCCGGCTCTCTGGTCTTCACGCCGCCCAAGCACGAAGTCGATCTGCGCAATTGGAGCAGTTGGTGGACTTTCAAGTTCGGTGCCAATTGGCGCAGGCCGTACGGACCGCGCAGCTCGATCAGTGGCCTCGACGATCATCCCGTGGTGCACGTCGCGTACCGCGACGTAGAGGCCTATGCGAAATGGGCCGGCAAGGAGCTGCCGACGGAAGCCGAGTGGGAATTCGCCGCGCGTGGGGGCTTGGACGGCGCCGAATTTGCCTGGGGCGACGAGTTCACGGCCGGCGGACAGCATCACGCCAATACCTGGCAAGGTAAATTCCCGCACGAAAACCGTTGCGAGGATGGTTTCGACCGTACCTCGCCGGTGACCGCGTTTCCGCCCAACGGATACGGCGTCTACGACATGGTCGGCAACGTCTGGGAATGGACCACCGATTGGTACGCGGCCAAGCACGAGGCCGACGCGCCGAAAGCGTGCTGCATTCCGGAGAACCCGCGTGGCGGCCGCGAACACGCGAGCTACGATTCCAGCCAGCCAAACATAAAGATTCCCCGCAAGGTGCTCAAAGGCGGCTCGCACCTTTGCGCGCCAAACTATTGCCGCCGCTATCGCCCCGCCGCACGACACGCGGAGGCGGTCGATACGTCGACAAGTCATGTTGGCTTTCGGTGTGTCATCAATAGAGGACGGCGTCATGACGAACACCCCCGACCACGACAGGTATAGCTCGACAAGTGCCGATACGGCCGATGAATCACGCAAGGGTCCGGAAACGGAACTCGATAGCGGCCGGCTCAGCCGGCGCAACATCTTACTCGCCGGCACAACGCTTGCCGCGGCATCGGCGCTGGGAACGGCGGCGGACGTCAAGATCAGTCAAGCGCAGCAGGCGCCCGCACCGACGGGAAGCAAGCCGAACATTCTCGTCATCTGGGGCGACGACATCGGCATCGCGAATATCAGCGCTTACTCCAACGGCCTCATGGGCTACGAGACCCCGAACATCGACCGCATCAGTCGCGAAGGCATCAAGTTCCAGCACTACTACGGCGAACAGTCGTGCACCGCGGGCCGGTCGGCGTTCCTCACCGGCCAACACATCATCCGAAGCGGACTTAGCAAGGTGGGCTTTCCCGGCGCGCCGATGGGCATGAGCCAGTTGGACCCCTCCGTTGGGGGCCTGCTCAAGAACCTCGGCTATGGCACCGGCCAGTTCGGCAAGAACCACGTCGGCGATCGAAACCCTTCGCTGCCGACAGTGAACGGGTTCGATGAGTTCTTCGGCAACCTCTACCATCTCAACGCCGAGGAAGAGCCGGAACTGCCCGACTATCCGAAAGACCCGGCCTATATCGCCAAGTTTGGCCCGCGCGGCGTCTTGCGGTGCAAGGCGAGCGACCGGGATGACCCCACGGTCGATCCGCGGTTCGGCAGGATCGGCAAGCAGACGATCGAGGACACCGGCGCGCTCACCAAGAAGCGGATGGAGACGATCGATGACGAGACGTCTGGCGCCGCTATCGACTTCATGAAGCGGCAGCAGACAGCGGGCAAACCCTTCTTCGTCTGGTTCAACGCGACCCGCATGCACCTGCGAACGCATGTCCGTACCGAGCACCGGGGCCGTTACCAGCATGGCGACAGCGAGTACATCGACGGCATGCAGGAGCACGACGATACCGTCGGCACGCTGCTCAAGGCGCTCGACGACATGGGCATCGCGAACAACACCATCGTGGTTTACTCAAGCGACAACGGCCCGCACATGAACACCTGGCCGGACGGCGCCATGACCTGGTTCCGCTCCGAGAAAAACACCAACTGGGAAGGCGCCTTCCGGGTGCCATGTCTCGTCCGCTGGCCGGGCGTCATCAAGCCCGGTACGGTCACCAACGAGATCATGAGCCACAACGACTGGATTCCGACGCTTTGTGCAATCGCCGGCGAGCCGGACATCGTCAACAAGTGCCGCAACGGCTACACGGCCAACGGCATCAATTACAAGGTGCATCTCGACGGCTACGACCAGTCCGCTTTCTTGCGCAGCGTCAGCGGCAGCGCCGCTAATAACAACGGCACCAAGAGCGCGCGCGACAAGTTCTTTTACTCCGACGACGACGGCCTGCTGGTGGGCGTACGTCTGGGCGACATCAAGTACGTTTTCTCCGAGCAGCGAATGCAAGGCACGATGGGCCTGTGGGCCGAGCCGTTCACGACGCTGCGCCTGCAGAAAATCTTCAACTTGATGCAGGATCCCTTCGAGCGTGCCGACATCACGTCCAACACGTTCTGGGATTGGCAGCTCAACCATGTCGGAGCCGCCTACGGGATGATGGACGAAGTCTTCCAGTTCGTGGCGACATTCAAGGAGTTCCCGCCACGCTCGTTCCCGCCGAGCTTCAATCCCGCGAACGTCATGGAAGGCATGCTGGACGACCTCAAGACCAGGAAGATGCTGAAGGAGGGGCTGGACCCCGAGCAGGTTCGTGGCGCCCTGGACCGGATCATCAACCAGCAGCTTCAGAATCGCGGCCTCCAGTAATCGTTGAGACGCGAAGCACGCTGGCCTGTGTCAGGCCGGCCGGCACACTCCTTGGAAAACGATAGGGGAGCGCTTCACATGCTCGGTCGCCGCAGCTTGCTGGTCTGCTTTTTCGTTCTCGGTATCTGCCGCAGCACTTCGGCGCAGCAGCCTGCATCCGACGCGCTACCGTCGTGAAACAAAGTAAGGCTAAGCAAGCGATCAGCGGCTTCGTCGCGCACGTCACGACGTCGGGCGGGCCCGATTTCGTGACGCCGGCGCAGCGCATCGCCGTCGTCGATAACGATGGCTCGCTGTGGACCGAGCAGCCGGTCTACGTTCAGGTCGCGTTTGCGTTCGATCGCATCAAGGCGCTCGCGCCCCAGCGGCGGTCGCAATGTTCGTCGCGCTTGCGCGCGACAAGAGCCGCGATGAGACCGGCCGGGGTTACTTTTATGCAGCCGGCTCCGCCCGCGCTTCTGCGTCTGGACGTAATAGGACTATTGTGCTATATGTAGGACTACGTCGATCGTCAACCGTCCTACCGAGACCTCGTCATGGCGCCCGTGCATACGCCTGAGTTCTGAACTCGCTGCTCATTCGCTGCTCCGCGAATACCATTCGCTGTTAGCGCAAAAACGATTTGCTGTTCCGCGATTGATCTGCGAATTGGCATTTAACCCAATGGAATTGCGATGTGAAATGGCAGCGCAAATGGCCAAAACGGCCGAAAATGATCCAAAATCCGGAAAATTCGCTGATATTTTCCTTGTTGGCAGCGAATTCGCCCGGAGCAATTGACGCTGCGCGCACTCGACTTTCGAAAATTCGGGGCGATGTAGACCTAAGGGCAACCGCTGTACCAATTCGAATATAGCCATTTGCCCCCGTAAGGTCGTAGTCTGCGAGAGGTAGCCGCGACCGGCGCGCCCAGCGGCGCGCGAGGATATCGCCGCCAACATAGGAGGGGACCATGATCGATCTCAGACAAATCGTCACCGATGCGACGCCACGCCGAGGCTTCTTCGGCCGCATTGCCGGTGTGATGGCGCTCGGACTAACCGGGTTCGTGCCGACGGCGGCGCACGCCGAGACGGAGGCAGACGATGGCCCCGATTGGCCCGGCAAGCTGACCGGACGCCATCGTCAGGTCGTCGACGCCTACGAGATCAACCGCGGATTTCCGCTGGGATTTGTTCACAATTTCCTGGCCCCGAACAAGTCCGCGACGGGAATCATCGTACTGCGTCACGACGCCTTCCCGCTCGCGCTCGGACATGCGATGTGGGAAAAGTACAAGATCGGCGAGAAGGAAAACGTCATCGACCCGGAGACCAAGGCGGCGGCGGTGAAGAATCCGTACTTCGAGCCCAAGGCCGGGGTTCTCAACAACGAGGAAATGGCCATCAACCGGCTGCTTGCGGTCGGCACGGTGTTTGGAGCGTGCAGTGTCGCGCTACGGGGACATGCGAGGCGACTCGCCAGCAACGCCGGCGTCACCCCCGAGGAGGCCGCCAAGGAATTCACCGCCAATATCATTCCCGGTATTACGGTCATCCCGTCGGGCGTCTGGGGCGTGAATCGCGCCCAGGAAGCGGGCTGCACTTACTGCGCCGGCGGCTGATTTATGAACGGGTGGCGGCGACTGTTTGCGCCGTCACCCGTCTGACCTTCACCAATTTCGGCTTGATCGAGACCGAAAATCCGGACAGCGGTGTCGCTGCTAGGGCAGCGTCACCGGCGTAATGACCCACGGGCCGGGGTCCTTGTTGTTGGGGTCGTTGCGCAGGGCAAATTTGGATTCTGCCACCCACGCGATATTGCCCACTACGCCGATGGCGGTGAGCTGGCCGAACCCGCCCTTGATCACGCTCAGCGCCGCCTTATCGCCCTCGATCTTCGCCTGGGTGAGATTGCCGGTCTTGTTTTCGGTGATCAGCAAAACGTTGCCGGGCCCAACGCGCATGCCGTCCGGTCCGGATAGTTCGCCGGACAGCTGCAGCGTGGTGATCTTGCCGGAGCTGCCGTCCGCGTTGATGTCGATACGTTGCAGGAGGTTCTTGCGCACATTGTTGAAATAGAGCTTGCCTCCCGCGAAGGCGATGCCGTCGATCCCGGCCAATTCGGGATCGTTGGCCCAAACATCAGGCGCGGTGGCGCCAGGCTTCAACCGGATAATGCGCCCGAGTTCGGTGTCTGTGGCATAGACCGTGCCGTCGGCAGCCGTGATGAAATCGTTGCAAAGACCGCCATCCGGAAACCGATAGGTGGCTTTGAGCGCCCCGGTTTTGAGGTCGAAAGATTTGAATGCCGCTTGGCGGGGAGGACCAACGACATCTGCGCACACATAAAACACACCGTGCGGCTCATCGGCGTAAATCCCGAGAAGAAAGCCTTCGAACCCAGCCTGCTCCCTCGAAATCCAAGCCTGGGCAGTCGTCGCGCCGGGCGACGCTTTGTAGATGATGCCCTTCTCGGATCCCGCAATCAGCAGCGTCCCGTCCGAAGTCACCGAAATGCTCTCGGGGAAGACGCGCGTGTCAGTGACGGTCACCGGCGATGCCGCTTGTGCGACGGACGCGAGGGCGATGACCGAGATGATCAGTTGAGAGGCGAAAACAATTCTGCGACCGGTGTGATACGCCATGGGACTCCTCCGAGCGTGCCGCTAAGGACCACGAAACGATCCAAGAAAAACCGACTGTTCAGATTTTGTGGTGTCGGACGCGGGGCGGCTTAGACTTAAACAGCGCGAGGATCAATGGCGATCTTCGGAAGCCCAAACTGACCAATTGCCCGTCATCGCGCGATGGGCGACGGCAACTATTGCGCCTGCGACCTGACGCAGACAGCGACGAGCGGGCTTTCGGCACTGTTCGGGGCCAATCCGCATGATGCCGACTTCTCGCCGAGAAACAGCGCCGGCTTTCTGCTGACGCCGCAATAGGCGGTCACCAGCACCTCCTCTACGTCGCATTGGACCTGACAGGATTGCAGCGCGCAATTCACCCGCATGACCCTGGTTTGCGAAGCCGGACCGGGCGGACCCGCCGGACCCGGCCGACCTTGCGGCCCCTGCGACCCGGCCGGTCCTTGCGTGCCGGCTTCGCCCATCAACCCGGGTGGACCGGGCGGACCGGTGTCGCCCCTCGGCCCCTTGGGTTCCTGGCCGCAGCTCATGACGCAAAGCGATACGGCAATGACGGACAGAAGTCGGGAGGAGTGACGTCGGGAGGAGTGCATCGCAAACCCTCGGAAGCCCGGCGCGAATGCCGCCCGGCGTCCGCCCCTTGCCGACCATAGGAAACTGTTTCGCCGGCGCGTTTTTGCGGACGCGCCGGCGCAATGTGCCTCAGAAGCGATAATTGATGCCCGCCATTACCCGTTGGATGTTCATGTCAACGGAGCCCGGCAGGCCGCCGACCGCTTGGCTCGCGACACCCACGGAGCCAAAGCCGAGATAGTCGTATTCGACCCGGGCCGACCAATGCGGATCGATCGCATACTCTATGCCGGCACCGGCGGTCCAGCCGGTTTGCGTGGTGGTTCCGGTGCCGGACGCGACTCCAAGCGGACTGGTCACCGAGTTCGCGCTCATCCGCAAAGGCGACACCGCCCTTGGCGTAGAACAGCACACGATTCACCGCGTATCCAAGACGGCCCGTCACGGTCGAGGTCCAATAGGTGCTGGTGCTATGGACGAAGCCCGCCAGATCGGTATCGGTGCCGCGCAGGCTGGTACCGGTGAAATCGCCTTCGGCACCAAGTACCCACGGCCCGATCTGCCAGTTGTAGCCAAACTGACCGCCGCCCATAAATCCGCTGCTGGAGACATTGTCGGAAAGTCCGGAGACCGGATCGGTCCAGTTCGCATGGCTCCAGGCGCCACCGAGACTGCCGCCGAGATAGAAGCCGGTCCAGGTGTATACGTAGATCGGCGGCGCGGCGTAGGCTGGCGCCTTGGCGGGCGGCGTCGACAGAATCCGCCGCGTGGGCCGCGGCCAGCGGTGCGCCGCACAGCGCGGCAGCGAAGAGAAGCGAGCGTATTTGCATTTCAAACTCCGCAGTTTTGTGCGGAGGTTGCCGCAGGCACCCGTCGTTCGCCCCCAGGCGACGGCGCGGCACCTCCAGGTCATCTGACCCCGTTGGCTGGTCCAAACGAGATTAAGGTGCTGGATCGACAGGCTCGCGCAAGCGCGAGCGGCCGGACCCTATCGGGCCGAACATTACGAACCGATGAACGGCGCATTACGGATTGGGCAGGCGCGCGTTACCCGCGACGGTCATAAAAACGCCAGAAAAAAGCGAACCGCGCGGCGGGCCTTCGTGCCTCCGCGGGGCGCGCAAGACGTCTTCAGTTTTTTGGCGTGCCCTCGATCTTGGGCAGACTGCCGATGTCGGCGCCGCGGTCATCGGACGCGGTGGCGCGGTTGGCGAGTTCGACGGTGAGCCGCTCGGCGGCTTCGGGCAACATCTGGCCGAGAATGTCCGACATGCGACGCGGATTGATGCCTGATGCCACCTCGATCAAGATGCGCATCTCCAGCCGGTCGAAAATCCGGGCGGCGTCCTTCGCCTTCATGTTCTCGTACATGGTGACGAGATTCTTGAGACGCTGCGCTTCCGCCTCTTCCTTCTTCTGCAGCATGCCGCCGGCATTCGTTTCGAGGTCGCGCAACTCGTTTGCATGGCTCTCAAGCTTCTTCTCGGCCGCCTTGAGCAGGCTTTCGCGCAACTCGATCTCGCGTCCGCGCTGATCGAGTTCCTGGCGACGCTCCTGCAGCCGCTCCAGGATGGCGCGCTCGGCAGGTGACGCCGCCGGCTTGGTGTCGAGTTCGACGCGCTTACCGTCCGGCGGCTTCGGCGGGGGCTTTTCGAATTTCGGCTTTTCCGGCGGAGCGGCATCGCTATGTCCGGTGTAGGGAACATCGCGTTCCGCCCGGCGGCCGGCGGGCACGGAACCGGTGATGTCCGGGAATCCCAACATCCACTTGGCCCAGGTCCCCTCCGCCGGCTGTGTCGTGACCTTGTTGTCCGCCACCGTGACGCTGCCGGTCATAGGATCGCGGTCGACGTGGATCGGCCGGTCGAACCCGGAGACATCGAGGTCGGTGAGCAGATAACCGCCGTCGAGCAGCAGGCCGAGAAGCTTCAACGCGGCAAGGCTTGCCGTCGCCAGCAGTACGACCGGGATCAACCGGAATTCGCGCACGAATTCGAATCATGCCGCGATATCGCCCGTCCGCGAACGCGCCCGCTCGACCAGGGCCTGGGCCGCGGCGAGCGTCGACTGGGTGTTGAGGGACGGTGCAGCAGTTTGCGGACGCCCCGCCGCCGCGATCTGCGAAACCCGCCGCAGTACCGTCTCGCCGGCCGCAAGCTGGGCGTCCATTTCGGCGGAATACCGCTCGGCGGCGCGCAGGCGCTCGCCGAGATTCTGATCGCATTCGCGCACCGTGACCTTAAGGCCGCCGATTGCCCTCTCGGCGATCTCGGTCGCGGTGATCAACTCGGCGATGGTGGCTCGCAGGGACTGCTCGTCGGCGCGGAACCGCTGCAGACGCTTGTTGAGCAGGTAGCAGTAGCCGATCGTGACCATGAGCAGGATCGCGACCGTCCCCTCGACGACAAGTCCGATGATGTGGTTCACGGCTACTCCATTCTGCCCGATCGCTCGCCGGCGGTTTCGAACATCGCGAAGGTGGTCTTGGGCTTGCGCAGCGGTTTGAGCACCCGCACGGCGACGCGGTCGCCGACCCGGCCCATGCGGCCTTCGGTCAGCGCGACGTTTCCGCAGCGCACTGTCACGGGCGCGTCGGGGCTGAGATTGAGATCGAGCGTGTCACCGACCGCCAGATCCATCATGCGTTTCAGCGGCAGCTCGGCTTCGTAAAGCACGGCGTCGACGGCGATCTGCGCCTGACCGATCTCGGTGGCGAGATGACCCTCCCAGATCGGGTCACGGCCGAATTTCTCGCCCATGAACATCTGCAACAGCACGTCGCGGATGGGCTCGATGGTGGCATAGGGCAGCAGCAGTTCGACCGAGCCGCCGCGGTCCTCCATATCAATGCGCAGCTTGACCAGAATCGCCGCATTGGCGTGCCGCGAAATGACGGCAAAGCGCGGATTGGTCTCAAGCCGGTCGACCTTGAAGCGAACCGGCGACACCGGCGCAAAGGCCTGCTCGGCGTCGGCAAGAATGACTTCGACCATGCGGCGAATCATGCTGGATTCGATCGAGGTATATGGACGGCCCTCAATGCGCACGCTTGATGGCGCGCGGCGGCCGCCGAGCAGCACATCGATGACCGAATAGATGAGGTTCGAATCGACGGTGATGAGGCCGTAATTCTCCCACTGCTGCGCATGGAATACCGCAAGGATCGCCGGCAGCGGGATGGAATTGAGATAGTCGCCGAACCGCACCGAAGTGATGCGGTCGAGCGAGACCTCGACATTGTCGGATGTGAATTGGCGCAGCGACGACGTCGTCAGGCGCACCAGCCGGTCAAAAATGATCTCGAGCATCGGAAGACGCTCGTAGGAGACCACGCCGGAGTCGATGATCGCCCGGATGCCCGAATTGTCACTGAGCTTGATGTCATCGATGTTAAAGCCGAGGAGCGAGTCGATCTCATCCTGGTGCAGGATGCGTTCCGAGCCGCCCTTGACGGCCTGGGCGAGGCCGCCGTTCTCGTCGATCATCGCGGCCCATTGAGCCGCCATGTCGTCACCGCCACCACCGCCACCACCGTCTCCGCCGCCGGCCGGCGCCGAGCCGGAACCGTCGTCGTCGGATTCGAGCGACATGCCCCATTCGGCCGCCAAGGCGTCCTGATCGACCGACGTTTTTTTATTATCCGAAGCCATGACCGGGCGTCCTATTGAACCACGATCTCCTTGAACAGGACGGCGCTGACCTTGTTGGGGGCGATCGCCGCGTTGACGCGACGCGTCAACTCCTCCTTGAGGCGGTAGAGACCGGAGGAACCGTCGAGATCGGTCGGCCGCAGTTCACGCAGGTAGGTCTGGAACGCGTCGAGCACGCGCGGCATCACCGGGGTGATCTGCGCCATGAGCGCCTGGTCGGGCAATTCGAGCACGACCTTCACCTTGAGATATTGGGTCCGGTCCGAGCCGGTGTTCGACAGGTTCACCAGGACTTCCGGCAGGTCGACGAACACCGCCGGCTTCGGGACGGGCGCCGCTGCCTCGTGGGTTTCATGGCCGGAAGACAGAAATTTGTAGGCCCCGAAGCCGCCGCCACCGAGGACAACGATGCCAACCGCCGCGATAATGATCTTCTTGAGCGGCAGGCCAGCCTTCTTTTGCTCGCCTTCGGGGGCCACTTCGGCGACCGCCGCGGCGGCTTTGGGCTTCGATGCCATGATGGGTCCGCGGTCCTGTGGGTCGCGAGCCGGGCCCGCACGCGGGCAGCGGCGTTGGGAAAAACTTAAGGTCACAGTGGTTAATGGAACCTTTCCAAACGCCTCCAGCTCGGAAAAATTTGCCGGGTTGACGCGGCAACAACGCGCTTGTTGCCGCCCTCCAAATCGCGGATTTTCGGCCAACCTTTTGAAATCATGAACTTCTTGACACTGGCATGAGCCCTGCTTCGTGTCTCGTCGGCGGCGGTTTGGGAGAACCGCCCCAATGATGGCAACGGTCGCTCGGGAGCGCGGCCCAGCCGTCCGCGTTGGGGAGATTGATCGATGCCGAACAGCTTGCTGATCGGATTGTCGCGCCAGGTGGCGATGGAGCGGCAATTCGACGTGGTCGCGAACAATATCGCGAACCTCAACACCACCGGATTCAAGGCCTCCACGGAGGTGTTCTCGGAATTCCTGGGCTCGAACGCGCGCGAAAACACGTTCGCCGCGCCCGACTCCCAGGTTCACTTCGTGCTCGACCGCTCCGCATTCCGCGATTTCGGCCAGGGCGCGATCCAGCAGACCGGCAATCCGCTCGATATCGCGATCGCCGGCGATGCGTTCATTGCGGTCCAGGCCGCGGGCGGCGAGCGCTACACCCGCAACGGCGCGCTGCAGATCAACTCGGCCGGCGAGCTCGTCACCTCCGACGGCACCAGGGTCGCGGGCGACGCCGGGCCGATCGTGTTTCAGCCCACCGACCGCAACGTGTCGATCAGCCCCGATGGCCGCGTCACCGTGATCGAAGGCCTGAACACGACGGAGGTTCTGCGCGGCCGCATCAAGCTCGCAAGTTTCGCTCTGCCGCAGCAATTGCAGAACGAAGGCGGCAATCTGTATTCGGCGCCAGCGGGCGTTCAGGCGCAGCCCGCAACGAACTCGCGCATCATCCAGGGCGCGATCGAGGGCTCCAATGTCAACGCCGTTCTCGAAATGACCCGGATGGTCGAGATCAACCGCACCTATTCGATGATCTCCGCGCTCATGCAGACGCAGGACGATCAGCACAAAAGCTCGATCGACAAACTCGCACAAGTCCCGAACTAACGGGCATTAAGGGGTACCAATCATGCACGCATTACAAACCGCCGCCACCGGAATGGCGGCGCAGGAACTGCAAGTGCAGGTCATCTCCAACAACATCGCCAACATGTCCACCACCGGCTACAAGCGCCAGCTCGCCGAATTTTCCGACCTGCTCTACGAGCACGTCCGCCGCATCGGCACCGCGTCTTCAGACCAGGGCAACGTCCTGCCGGTCGGTATCGACATCGGGTCAGGCGTGAAGACCGTCGGCACGCCACGGGTGACGACCCAGGGTTCGCTGTCGCAGACCGGCAACGCCTTCGATATGGCAGTGACAGGCGACGGCTTTTTCAAGATCCTGATGCCCGACGGGACCTATTCCTATACCCGCGACGGCTCGTTCATGCTCGATGGCACCGGCCGCCTTGTCACCGCACAAGGCTATGTGGTGCAGCCGGGCATCACGGTACCGCAGAACGCCACCGGCTTCACGGTCAACACCCAGGGCCAGGTATCGGTGACGCCGGTCGGCACCACGACGCCCACCATCCTGGGCCAGCTCACCCTGACGCGCTTCATCAACCAAGCCGGCCTGCTGCCTCTCGGCGACAACTTGCTGCAGGAGACACCGGCTTCGGGCGCGCCGCAGGACGGCCTGCCCGGCACCAACGGCGCCGGGACCATTCAGCAGGCGAGCCTTGAGCAGTCGAACGTCGATTCCGTCACCGAGATCACCAACCTGATCGCTGCCCAGCGCGCCTACGAAATGAATTCCAAGGTGATCACCGCATCCGACGAAATGCTGTCGTCGGTGGTGAGCCTGCAACGCTGAGAAGGTCTGGTACCATGCCCGGTCGCTTCCGGTCACGCGGACGGCAGTCCGCTGTTTTGTCTCCTCTGTCGTCTCTTGTGTCGGCCGCCATTTTCGCGGTCGCGGCGCTCGCGACGCCGGCCGCCGGGCAGATCACCGGCGCGCTGCCGCCGGCCGACATGCCGATCATTGAGCCCTTGCGCGAGCCGGCACCGGTCCCGACGCTGCGGCGCAGCGTTGTCGTCACCGGCGACATCGTTCGAATCGGCGATCTCATCGACAATGCCGGTGCCTTTGCGCAAATTCCGGTATTCCGCTCGCCCGACGTCGGCACCGTTGGATCGGTTGCGGGACGCAAGGTGATCGAGGCCGCCCGCGCCCATAATCTGTTTGGCGTCGAGCCCGGCGAGGTCATCGAGGTCCAAGTGACCCGATCCGGCCATGTGATCGCCAAGAGCGAGATCGAGGCCCGGATCGCGCGGTTATTCGCCGGCACCAACGGACTCGGCGAGGCGTCCGGACTCGTGATCGGGTTCGATCGCGAGGTCGCGAGCTTCTACGCCGATCTCACGCCTGGCACCGATCTCAAGGCGATGCGCGCATTCTACGATTCGCGCGGTCGCTTCGATGTCGTGTTCGAGGTCCCACTCGGGGCGTCGCGCCGCACCTTGATGCGTTATACCGGCACACTCGTCGAAACTGCGGACGCCGTGGTGCCGATCCGCACCATCGGGCGAGGCGAGATTGTGAAAGCCGCCGATCTCACGGTCGAGCGGCGCCCGAAGGCGGAGGTCACCGGCGACATCGCCGCCACGGCCGCCGAGACGGTCGGCCGCGCCGCCCGCCAGCCGCTGCGCATCAACCAGCCGATCCGCCGCGCCGACCTGATGAGGCCGGAACTCGTGAAGCGCGACGACAATGTCACACTCGTCTACGAGATGCCGGGAATCCTGCTGACGACGCGGGGCAAGGCAGTCGAAGCGGGCGCCGAGGGTGACCTCGTCGGCGTTCTCAATCTGCAGACCAAACGCACCATCCAGGGCATCGTCACCGGTCCCGGCCGCGTCGAAATCCCGGCGCCGACGGCGCGCACACTGACTGCCGAAAATCCCATCCCGCCCGCGGACGCAGTGTCCGCCGGCTCCCCGTAGCGAGGCGTCATGTCCCATTTTCCCGTCAAGCCGCGTCACTTTCCGGCGCTCGCCGGAATTGCATTCTTCCTCAATGGGTGCTCGGCGCTCGATCGCATCGTCAACATCGGGGAGCAGCCCAAGCTGTCCGCGATCGACAATCCGACGGCGAAGCCCGGCTACAAGCCGGTACAAATGCCGATGCCGACGCCGCAGCCCGCCACCTACAATCCCAATTCGCTGTGGCGCAACGGTTCGCGGGCCTTCTTCAAAGATCAGCGCGCCCACCAGATCGGCGACATCCTCACCGTCACGGTCAATATCAACGACAACGCCCAGTTCCAGAACGAGACCCAGCGCAGCCGCAACAACGCGACCGATACCACCGTAAACTCCTTCTTCGGCAAGAACACCTTCCCGCTCGGCAACGTGACCATGCCGGGCAGCCTGCTCAATGCGGAAACGCAGGCGTCCTCGGACGGCAAGGGCGTGATCAACCGCAACGAGGCCTTGGTGACCAACGTCGCCGCCGTGGTGACGCAGATCCTGCCCAACGGCAACATGGTGGTCGAGGGCAAGCAGGAGATCCGCGTCAATTTCGAAAAGCGCGAGCTCATCGTTGCCGGCATCGTGCGGCCCGAGGACATCCAGAGCGACAACACGATCGACTCCACCAAAATCGCCGAAGCCCGTATCGCCTATGGCGGCGCGGGCCAGATCACCGACATCCAGCAGGAGCGCTACGGACAACAACTGTCCGACATCCTGCTCCCGTTCTGATCAGGCCGCAGCCCCGCGTTGAGCTCCCCGCCGTTCCGGATCGCGCGACCGGAACGGTGACGACGGCGCGGTCTCCGGCGGCTTCCCCCTGCCGGAGGCCGCACCGGTCCTGCGACGCCCTTGCCGCGAGGCCTCGCGTGAATCCAATGTCCGAACCGCGCCGCGATGCGGTGCAGCGGCGATTTGCTTCGCCCGGCGCTTTGGCGGTATTGGGTTCATGAAACGCGGCGGGACTTCCGCGCGAGCGAGGTTGAGATGAAGCGTGCGTTCTGTTTGTTTGCGGTGATGGCGCCGCTGCTGTCCGTTCCAGCCATCGCACAGCAATGGCCGACGAAGACGGTCCGCGCCGTGGTGCCGCTTACGGCGGGCAGCGCGGTCGACACCGTGCCGCGCATCGTGCTCGAAGAGGTCGCCGGACAGATCAGGCAGTCGATCGTGATCGAGAACCGCACCGGCGCGAGCGGCACCATCGGAACCCGCGCGGTCGCGACCTCCCCACCAGACGGCTATACGCTGCTCGCCGATTCGTCCGCCCTGGTGGTTTCTCCGTTCACGATCGCGAACGCCCATTACGATCCGATCAAGGATTTCGTCGCGGTCGCGCCGCTTGCCAACCTGCCCAATGTGCTGGTGGTCGCGCCATCGCAGAACATCCGCACCGTGCAGGACTTCGTCAACAATGCAAAGAAGAAGCGGATCACCTACGGCTCGGCCGGCATCGGCACGCCAGTCTACCTCGCTATGGAGAAATTCCGCCTCGCCGCCGGCTTTCCGGGAGATTTCATCCCGTTTCGCGGGGCCCCGGAGGTCGTGACCGAAGTGATGACAGGGCGGGTCGACGCCTATTACGCGCCGGTCCCGGCGGCGCTCGAATTCATCCGCGCCGGCAGGCTGGTGGCGCTCAGCGTCAGCAGCGTGCAGCGCTCCTCGGCGCTGCCCGATGTGCCGACATCGCTCGAAGCCGGCTATCCGAATTCAGATTTGAATTTCTGGATCGGGGTGTTCGCCCCGGCCGGAACTCCCAACGACATCGTCGAGAAGCTCAACCGCGAGATCGGCATCGCGCTCGCCAAGCCGGCGGTGCGCGATAAGCTCGCCAATCAGGGCGTCGATCCGATGGTGATGGGCGCTGCGGAATTCGACAGGTTCGTCAAGTCCGAGTTCGCCTCGATGGCGATCCTCGCCAAGGCACTAAACCTGACGCCACAATGACGCTGATCGGTCGCAAGCGCAATTCAGGAACCGGCACCCCACGGATCGCGCGCGGAAACCGAAACAATCATCACTCGTCGCGGTACACCCGTTCGCGCCGCTCGTGGCGTTCCTGAGCTTCAACCGACAGGGTCGCGATCGGGCGTGCTTCAAGGCGTTTGATGGAGATCGGCTCGCCGGTCTCCTCGCAAAAGCCGTAGGTGCCATCCTCGATACGCGTCAGCGCCGCATCGATCTTGGCGATCAGCTTGCGCTGGCGATCGCGCGCCCGCAATTCGATGGCACGGTCGGTCTCCGACGATGCCCGGTCGGCAATATCAGGGTGGTTCTGGTTTTCGTCCTGAAGGTGCTGCAGCGTTTCCTTCGCTTCTTTAAGGATATCCTCCTTCCATGCGAGCAGCTTTTGACGGAAATAGTCACGCTGGCGCTCATTCATGAACGGCTCTTTATCGGTCGGCCGATAAGTCTTCACCTTATCCGCACGCATTCACTCGGCTCCCGCGTCCGAAACTGGTTGTTTTTGTTTGCGAACTGCCGGTCCGCGGCCGGCGTTATATATGCCCGCCCCGAGCCCTTCAACACCGAAGGAGCCACTAGATGAATCAGGTCAATGAAATGTGACAGAAGGCTAAAGAAAAGGCAGTTTGCGCCGCTTAGGACGCCATTTCAGAGCGAAACCCGACAGTGCTTGAGATCGCACGATTTGCCTGAAATCGGATCCCAAGAGCCACCGCGTTATTGCTCGTCCCTCTAGACAACGGGCGAAGGCTCCATTTTCGCGAGCTCGACCTCGAGCCGTAACTCGATCTCGGCCAGCACGCCGTCGAGCACCGGATCGCCGGAGCCGTCCTTGAGTCCCGACGCCGCGGCTCTGAGCCTCGACACGGTGTCGGCGCCCAGTCCGCCATCCAACAGGCCGATTTTCAGTGCGTCGAGCGCATCAAGGGCGTTGCGGCCGCGGGCAACCGCCCGGCGGCGCCGCTCGCCGGGTTCCTCGATGCCCTGAAGCGCGATGAGGACGTCGATGCCGCCGATCAAGCGTACACCTTGATTGGCGGTTGGCCCAGAAGCGGTTTCTCCCTCCGCCAGGCTGAAACTGCCAGCGCCACCACGGCGGACCGCCTTGCTGGACGCGACCGTATTGGCGCCATTCGGTCGCTCCACCCGCATGAAGTCCTCCAATGGCGGCCTGGCGTCGATCGGCGCCCGGCGACGCCCGCCATGAAATTCCGCTGCCATGGTTAATTCCGGGTAAATGCCCGGCAATTATTGCCGTCCGGCGGCAAAGCATGCCCCTGGAGCGCGACCAGGGTTTCTTGGCGGGCGCTTGGCGCCTGCTGATTTCCTCGCGTTTTCAACGAGATAATTGAAACAACGAAATGGCATGCGAATGGCTTGGCAGGGATGTGCCGACCATGGGGTTGGCGCGGGGAGAATGTAATGAAGTGGCGCATAAGGGCATCGGACGCGCCGGCATGGGCGGTAGCGCTGGCGTTGGGCCTCGCTATCGCGTTCGCCCCGGCCCCGGCCGCCGAGGCTGCCTCCCGCATCAAGGATATCACCAATGTGGAAGGGGTGAGGGACAACCAGTTGATCGGCTACGGTCTCGTGGTCGGCCTCAACGGCACCGGGGACACCATCAACAATTCGCCGTTCACCAAGCAATCGATCACCTCGATGCTGGAACGCCTCGGCGTCAACATCCGCGGTCAGACCCTCAACCTCAAGAACGTCGCCGCCGTCATGGTGACCGCCAACCTGCCGGCGTTTTCCACCCAGGGCACTCGGATCGACGTCACCGTGTCGGCGCTGGGCGACGCAAAGAACCTCCAGGGCGGCACGCTGCTGGTGACCCCGCTGCTCGGCGCCGACGGTAATGTCTATGCGGTCGCCCAGGGCTCGCTCGCCATCAGCGGCTTCCAGGCCGAGGGCGAAGCGGCCCGCATCGTTCGCGGCGTACCGACCGTCGGCCGCATCGCCAATGGGGCGATCATCGAGCGGGAGATCGATTTCGCCCTCAACCGCCTCACCCAGCTCAGATTGGCTTTGCGCAATGCCGATTTCACGACCTCGAAGCGCATCGCCGCCGCCATCAACGATTTTCTCGGCTCGCCGACCGCCGAGCCGCTCGATCCGTCGACCGTGCAGGTCAGCGTGCCCAAGGAATATGCCAACAATGTCGTGGCGCTGCTGGTCGAGATCGAGCAGCTTCAGATCGAGCCGGATCTGCCCGCCAAGATCATCATCGATGAACGCTCCGGCGTGATCGTGATGGGACGCGACGTGCGCGTCTCCATGGTGGCGGTGGCGCAGGGCAACCTGACGGTGACGATCGCCGAGGGCCGCCAGGTCAGCCAGCCATTGCCGGCCTCGCGTGGCCGGACCGTGGTGACGCCGCGCACTCAGATCGGCGTCCAGGAAGACGGCAAGAAGCTCGCGGTGGTGCAGGAGGGCGTGTCGCTCCAGCAGCTGGTCGACGGCCTCAACGCGCTCGGCATCGGCCCGCGCGACCTCATCTCCATCCTTCAGGCGGTGAAGGCCGCCGGCGCCATTCAGGCCGACGTCGAGGTGATGTGATGACCCCGCTCTCACTCAATACCAGTGATCTGGTGGTGCCCTACGGCGCGCCAGCGCGCCTGAAGCCCATGCCAAGCGGTGCCGACAAGGCGCGCACGCAGGCGCAGAATTTCGAGACGCTGTTCCTCAGCCAGATGATGCAGCACATGTTCACCGGCATCGGCAAGGAAGGCCCGCTGGGCAACGGACAGGGCGTCGGTGTGTTCCGCTCGATGCTGACCGAGCAATATGCCAAATCCTTCGTCAAGGCCGGCGGCATCGGCATCGCCAACCAGGTTTACAAAACGCTGCTCGCACGCCAAGCCGCGGCCCAGACCGCAAGCGAAACCGCGCGCTTGGCCGCGCTTGCCGCCTGACCAAACCGGAGCACACCAATGCAACAATCAGCCGCCACCGCGCCCACCGCAAAACCGCAGGTCCAGCCCATCACCAGCGAGGCCGAGGCCGAGGCCGTGATGGCCGAGATCGGCAAGCTCATGGCCGAGCTGTGCGAGATCGTCGAACAGGAGACCGCGCTGGTGCGGAGCGGACGAACTCACGGCCGCCGGCAAGGTGGCGCAGCGCAAGTCCGAGCTCGCGCGCATCTTCGTGACCCAGGCGACGCGGGTGCGGGCGAGCACGCGCTATCTCGCCCGCTCGGCGCCGAAGCTGCTCGACACGCTGCGCCGGCAGCACGAGCAGTTCAGCGCGGAGCTCCAGCTCAATCTTACCGTGCTGTCGACCGCGCGGGCGGTTTCGGAAGGCATCCTGCGCGGCGTCGCCAACGAGTTGGCGCGGCGATCGACGGTGCAGACCTACGGCGCCTCGGGGCGCAGGCACGTCCCCGCCCGCCGCGCGACGGCGCCGATCGCGTTCAGCCGCAGCCTGTAACGCCGGCACGATCTCGGCGCGCCACGGAGAGCGAATCACGCAAGATTATGGCCGGCCGGGCACGGCTGTTTAACCACGTTCCCTAACGTCGGTTTAATGCCCGTCTGCCTAGGCTCAGTGAGGCCTGGAATCCATGGGGTGCGGGCCGTTACAGCCAGGAGGCTGTTATGGACGCGGGACTGACGATCCAGCCGGTTACCGGCGTAGCCGTTACGGACTACGTGCGCCCTGCCGCGACCGCGGGTACCGGCCCGACCCAACTGCCTCCGGAACAGACCGTGGCGCCGGCGCCAAACTCCTCGCCGACCAACAATGGAACTGCGCAGCCGGGGAATCCCAGCTCCGATAACATCACGAGTAGCATCACAATCGATCCGCAAAGCCGCGAGGTCATCTATCGGGTCATCGATTCGCGCACAAGGCAGGTGATCCAGCAGGTTCCGGACGAAGCCCTGCTGCGCAACCGGGCCTACTCCCAGGCGATCGCCAACGGCGCAACGCCGTTCCAAGCCCAGACCCAGGCAGACCTCGAAGCCTGACGGGCGTTCTGGTCCGCGGCATTTCCCTTGTTTCTGGCTCCCAGCGCGTACGCCGCGTCCGCCGGCGCGGCAGCAACGCATCGTTAACGATTTCGCAAGGCTTCGTTAAGTATGTTGCGCTCCGGCGTTCAATTTCTCGATCCACCGCGTCAAACCGATCATCCCTGACGGCCCTGTATTACCTCTCGGGCGCGTCGCTCAGGGAAAGCTCATCCTGTGCGGCCACATCCGGGGATTTCAATGAAAACAATAGGCCTCATCCTTGGCGCGGTGCTGGGCACCGGCGCGATCTCGTCCGTTCAGGCTTCCGACCTGTTCACTATGCCCGGCCAAGGGCAAGCCAACTTCTATCCGGCCAACAGCTATTGGACCGGCGTGTACCTGGGCGGCCATGTCGGCGCCGGCTGGGACAGCGCCTCCTGGATCGATCCGTTCGACGGGCTCACCGACAACCCGCGGTCCAACGCGTTCATTGGCGGCGGTCAGGTCGGATACAATTACCAGATGGGCTGGTTGCTCCTCGGCGCTGAAGCCGATCTGACCGGCACGGAATTCAACGCGACCACGGTTGACGCCGCCGGTTTTACGCACAACAGCCGCACCGACTGGACGTCGATGTTCGTCGGCCGGGCAGGCTATGCTTACAACCGGCTTCTGATCTACGCGAGAGGCGGCGCCGCCCTGGCGAGCGACCGCGAAACGATTTCGCCTCCGTTCAGCACCGCAGGGCTGACCACCACGACGACGCGCGCGGGTTGGACCGTCGGAGCCGGAGTCGAATTCGCGATCGATCGCTCCTGGTCGGTGCGGCTTGAATACGATTACCTCGGATTTGGCAGTCAGACCCTCAACCTGGCACTTCCCGGATTCGCGAACGCGTCAGCCGGCATCAACCTGGAAATTCAGACCGTGACGGCCGGCATCAGTTTCCGGTTCTGATCGCGCCATGATTGACGCCGCAACCTGAAGTTCGTTGATGGGCTGCGAATTTGACGGGGGAAGCGGCGGCGGGGCTTCGGCCCCGCCGCTTTCGTTTGTGCCGACGTCGCCCACGCTTGCGCTGGCATTGCGCGGCGCGCTCCATTAAGTTTCTGGCCCGCACGACCCGCAAACAATAGATCGGCGGGCGATGGTACGGGGATGGAAATGACATCAAGATCATCGGCGGTTTTGAGCCGCGTGCAGTGGAGTGCGGCACGACACCTCGCCGCCCTCGCGGTCGCGGCGGTCCTCGCCGCAGGTGGTCCGGCGGCAGCGGAGCCTGGCTATCCCAACCGGCCGGTGCGCATCATCGTTCCTTATGGCGCCGGTGGCATCGCCGACACCACCATGCGCATTATCGCCGACAGGCTCACCCAGAAGCTCGGCCAGCAATTCATCGTCGACAACCGCCCCGGCGCCGCCGGCATCGTCGCCGCCAAGGCAGCGGCCGGCGCGGCACCGGATGGCTACGTGCTTCATCTCATGGGCAACGGCGCCGCCATCTCGGCGGCGCTGTTTCGGCAATTGCCCTATGACGTCGTCCGCGACTTCACGCCCATCACGGTCACGGCTTGGTTCGATCTCGTTCTCGCCACCAAGGCAGGCGGGCCGCTCAAGTCCGTTGCGGATATCCTTGCTGCCGCGCGCGCCACTCCGGGCAAGCTCAACTTTGCCACCATCTCGCCCGGCAGTACCCAGAACCTGTCGGCGGAACTGTTCCGCAGCGTCGCCGGCATCGACGTCGCCTTAGTGACTTATCGCACCACGCCCGAGCTGATCACCGGACTCCTGCGCGGGGACGTTCACGTCGGCTTCGAATATTATGCCGGCCTCAATGCGGCAGTGCGCGAGGGCCAACTCAACGCGGCCGCGACCACCGGTAGCCAGCGGACGCCGGCGCTCCCCGCGGTGCCGACCGTCGTGGAAAGCGGGCTGCCCGGCTACGTCGTGGAAAGCTGGAACGGACTGGCCGCCCCCGCCGGCACTCCGGACGATGTCGTCCGGTTCCTCAACCGCGCCGTCAACGACGTGCTCAATCTGCCGGACGTGAAAGAACGAGCGCGCCTGTTCGGCATGGATGCGCGCGGCACAACTCCAGAGGAAATGGGGGAACGCATGAAGGCCGACATTGCCAGATGGTCTACCATCATTGCCAAGGCCGGCATCGAAAGACAGTGAAGATCTCCGGCGGGAGTCCGAGAAGTCCAGAACAAGAAGAAGTAAGGAGCCATTGATGCCGGCTGATGTAAAACTCGATATTGCAATCGCAACTTATGGTCACACCGCCGCCCTCAAGAACGGCACGGTGCCGATCGCCGGCGTGACGCCGAACTTCATCGAAGTGGTGCCGATCATCGGAGCGTTCCGCCGCATGGTTCGCGACGTCGAATTCGACGTCTGCGAAATGGCGCCGACGACCTACATGATCGCGCGGGCGCGCGGCGCTCCATACGTTGCACTGCCTATCTTCGTGATGCGCCGCTTCCACCATGCGGGCTTCGTGGTGCGACCGGATTCCGGCATCAAGGTGCCGAAGGACCTCGAAGGCAAACACGTCGGCGTGCGCGCCTATTCGGTCACCACCGGGGTATGGACGCGCGGCATCTTCATCAACGAATACGGACTCGATTCCGCAAGGGTCACCTGGGTGGTGGATGACGAGGAACATGTCGCGACGCTCAAGCTGCCGCCGAACGTCATCCGCGCGCCGCCCGGCAAATCGCTCGCCTCCATGATGGCGAGCGGCGAATTGCAGGCCGGGTTCACCGGCCCCGCCGGGATCGGCCGCGCCGGCCCGCCGACCGGCAACTGGGAGCAGGGCGGACAGGCGCCAACCCAGGTCTATCCGGAACTCATTCCCGATGCCGCGAAGGTCGAGGCGGACTGGTACAGTCGCACGGGCATCTATCCGATCCACGGCACGATCGTGGTCAAGGACGAAGTCCTGGCGAAGCATCCGCATGTAGCAAGGGCTTTGTTCGACGCCTTCACGGCCGCCAAGCAGCCCTATCTCGAGCGTCTCAAGGCCGGCGCTGGCAGCGCCCCCGAAGACGTGCGCTATCGCTCCTTCGCATCGCTGATGAGCGATCCCCTGCCCTACGGCATGAAAGCCAACATGGCGAGCATCGAGGCGCTGATAACCTACGCGGTGCAGCAGGGCCTGATCCCGAAGCGGCCCGCGGTGAGCGAGGTGTTCGCCGATCCGGAGGCGATGTGACATGGCCTCCATAATCGACATCCATCCCCACGTGATTTCGACCGATACGGTGCGCCATCCGCTGGCGCCGCTGGGCGGCACCCAGTCGACTTGGTCGCGTGACCGGCCGACCCCGTTCGAAGCGCTCATTACCGCCATGGACGTGGCCGGCGTCGCCAAGGCCGCGGTGGTGCAGGCCTCGACCGCCTACGGACACGACAACGGCTACGTTGCCGAGGCGATTGCGGCCTTTCCGAAACGCTTCACCGGCGTGTTCTCGGTCGACATGCTGGCGCCGGACGCAGTCGAACGCATGCGCCATTGGCTCGGGCTCGGCTTCTCCGGGACGCGGCTCTTCACCACCGGCAGCACCATGCCGGGCCAGCAGACCTGGTTCGACGATCCGCGCACTTATCCGGCGTGGGAATACGCCGGCAGTGCCGGCATTCCGGTATGCATGCAGATGACGCCACAGGGATTCCCGCAGTTGTGCGGCCTGATGGAGCGTTTCCCCGCGGTGCGCATCATCCTCGACCACCTGGCGCGGCCGACCCTGGTCGAGGGGCCGCCCTACGCGGCCGATCGGGATTTCTTCGCACTCGCGCGCTACCCGAACGTGTTCCTCAAAGTGACGCCACTCAACGTCACGCCGCAGAGCTGGGGCAACGCGAGCCCGGAGAGCTTTTTCGGCGCGCTGATCGAAGCCTTCGGCGCCGCACGCATCGCCTGGGGCTCGAATTTTCCGGCGACCACCGGCACGCTTGCGGATATTCTCGGCACGGCTCGGGCCGCCTTCGCGTTCACGAGCGCGGCCGACCGCGATTTCATCTTCGGCAAGACAGCGCAAGCGCTCTATCCGAAGCTCGTGGACTGATTCAATGAAGACAGGCCCCGATCGGAGCCCTTGACCAGAGGACGCCATGAGTCTCGCAACCAGCCCTGCTGCACAGCCGATGCGGCTGCGCACGCTGCTCGCAAATTATCCTCACACCGCACCGCTACTGAGCGGCGAACTGACGTCCCCGCGCTTAACGCTCGATTTTAAGGAGGTGACGCCGATCTTCGCGGGCTTCAAGGCGATGGTGCGCGAGCAGGCCTTCGACGTTTCCGAAATGGCAATCGTCACCTATCTGATCGCGAAATCGTTCGGCAAGCCGATGGTGCTGCTGCCGGCCGTCATGACCGGGCGCATCCAGCACGCCTGGGCGATCTATAATGGCGAGCGCGGTATGCTGACGCCCTCTGACCTCAACGGCAAGAAGGTCGGCATCCGCTCCTTCACCACAACGACGGGAGCTTGGCTGCGCGGCATGTTCGAAAACGATTATGGGCTCGACCTTGCGAGCGTTCGGTGGATCACCTTCGAAGAGCCCCACGTCGCCGAATATCACGACACCACCGAGCACGCCCCGCCCGGCAAGAAGATCATCCCGATGCTGCTCGACGGCGAGCTCGATGCCGTGCTCGGTGACCGCTCCGAGGACCCACGGGCGAAATCGCTGTTCGGAGACCCGGCGGCGGCCGCCCAGGCATGGTATCGCAAGCACCACATCGTGCCGCTCAATCACATGGTGGTGGTGAGCGCGGAGCTCGCGAAATCGCGGCCGGACATCGTCGAGGAGATCTACGCACTGCTCCGGGAAGGCAAGCGGCGCGCCCCCGCCGCGGGGGATGGCCCGGACACTACGCCGTTCGGCGTCGAAGCCTGCCGGCCAGGGCTGCAGCGCATCATCGATTACGCCGTTCAGCAGCGGCTGATCCCGCAGCGGTTCATGGTCGACGAACTGTTCGATGACACGACCCGAAAGCTGGAGTGAGGAAAGACCTATTTGGAGCCCTGCTGGCCCTGCTTCTGATTGGTTTGCGACGTCGACGAACCGCGGACGCCGCCCCACGGATCCGTCTTGCCCTTTTGATCGGGAATTTTGCTCACGCCGGCCTTGTAAGAGTTTTCCCGCTCCTCCTGCGCCTTGACCTCTTCCTGGGTCTTCATTTTTGGGCTGTCACCGCCCAGCATGTTGGGCTTTAACTGAGCGTAGACCGGCGTTGCCACTGCCACGATCATTATCGCCGTCACGATGTATCTCACGGTGCTCCCTCCCTTAACGGCTCGCGAGCTCTACCAATCCTACTCCGACGAAAAAACGCGATAAAGTCCTGCACGATAAGTAACTACTTGCGCCCCGCCAACTGCCTGCCCTTGTCCAGCGCCGCGTAGCTGCGGACCGGAGCCGCCATCAGGAACGTGTAGCCTTCGTTGAGCACGCGCTCCACATTATTGGCATCCACATGCGGATGGCCGACCGCGACCTTGTTCCCCTTGCAGGTCTTCACGATGTAGGCCATGGCGTCGAGCACCTGAGGGTGTTCATATTGGCGCGGGAAGCCGAGTTCCTGGGAAAGATCGCCTTCGCCGATCAGCACGAGGCCGATGCCCGGCACTTTCTCCAAGATATCGGCGAGGTTCGCGATGCCCTGGGTGTCCTCGATCATCAGCATGCAGAGAATCTCGCCCTTTGGGTCGAGCGGCCACACGTCGGCGCGCGAATAATATTCCGGCTGGGTGAGACCCCAATATCGCACCGCCGTAGTCGGACCGTCGCCGCGGATGCCGGCAGGCTCATAACGCGGTGCGGTTTTCAGCCGCGGGTAGCGGCATGCCGCGACCGCGTTCTGCGCTTGATCGACCGTGGAGATGTGCGGCCAAAGGACGCCATAGACGCCGAGATCGAGCGCCTGCTTGGCGAGCCATTGATTGTGCTCGCCGCCGTTCGGTGGAATCCTCACCATCGGGGTCACGGCAGGCGCCAACGTGCCGCCCTGGGCGACCTGGCGTCGGTTGAGCATGTACTGCATGCTGTCGCGCAACGCCCGCGCATCCCAGAAATTATGCTCCATCTCGTAGACCACACCGTCGAACTTCGATGTGCTCATGGCGATCGCCGTCTCGATTTCAGCTTGTGCGAAGGACGTGAACGCTGGCTTGCCCTCCTCCCAGGCGCGGATAACGTTGTTCAGACGCGGCAGCTCAGCCATTTTTCTCTCCCGGGACGCGATGTTCCCTATGCGGCGCCCGCTTGGCGCCCAATGGCACCCGCTTGGCGCGCCGAACATATGGAGCAACCCCGGGAGCGCGCAACCGGAATTTTGGGACCTTCGTTCACCCCAGCGGAACGGCTCGGTGCGATTTCATCGCCTCAATCCGTTTGACAATCATCGAACGCCCTCCCTACCATCCGCGCCGACGATCGCCGGGCCGACCGGCGTCCTTCCGGTCCATTTCGTATTTGCGAGGCGCCATGATTATCGACTGCCACGGCCACTACACCACCGAGCCGCAAAAGCTGCACGATTTCCGCAAGCAACAGATCGCCGCCATCAAGGATCCCGGGCAGAAGCCCTCGCCGTCGGCGATCAAGATCAGCGACGACGAACTGCGCTCGAGCGTCGAGGGCGCCCAGCTCAAGTTCCAGCGCGAGCGCGGCACCAACCTGACCATCTTCTCGCCGCGCGCATCCGGCATGTCGCACCACATCGGAAACGAAGGCGTGAGCCTCGAATGGTCGCAGGTGTCGAACGAACTGATCTACCGCCTCACGACGCTTTATCCGGACAACTTCATCGGCGTGTGCCAACTACCGCAATCGCCCGGCGTCAATCCGAAGAACTGCATCGGCGAGCTCGAACGCTGCATCAACGAATTCGGTTTCGTCGGCTGCAACCTCAATCCCGATCCATCTGGCGGCCACTGGGACGCGCCGCCGATCGGCGACCGCTTCTGGTACCCGATCTATGAAAAGATGGTCGAGCTCGACGTGCCGGCCATGATCCACGTCAGCGCCTCGTGCAATCCGGCCTTCCACACCACCGGCGCTCACTACATCAACGGCGACACCACCGCTTTCATGCAGCTCATCACGTCGGACCTGTTCAAGGATTTCCCGACGATGAAACTGATCATTCCGCACGGCGGCGGCGCGGTACCGTATCACTGGGGCCGCTATCGCGGGCTCGCCCAGGACATGAAGCGGCCGCCGCTGGAGGATTATCTCCTCAAGAACGTCTATTTCGACACCTGCGTCTATCACCTGCCCGGCATCGAGCTACTCACCAAGGTCATCCCGGCCGACAACATACTGTTCGCCTCCGAAATGGTCGGCGCCGTGAAAGGCATCGATCCGCGCACCGGGCACTATTACGACGACACCAAGCGCTACATCGATCAGGTGAGCTGGCTCTCGCCGGAGGACAAGCACAAGATCTTCGAGGGCAATGCCCGCAAGGTGTACAGCCGCCTCGGCAAGCGTATTGCCGCCAAGGCGACGGCATAAGCCTGAGAAGGAAAACAGACATCGAGATGCGGGACAGCGGCCGGCTGGGTGGGACGAAGCGTGCTCGGCGGCCACTCGTCTTGCCTGAATGCGCCAACAGTTTGGACGCCAAATAACGGGCCGGCTTCGCCTGGCCCATTGTTTCCGCCGACGCCCCAATCCCGGAGCCCTGATGCCATCCCGCACCGTCGACATCCATCCTCACATCATCGCGAACGACGAGAAGCGCTATCCACTGGCGCCGCTCGGCGGCCACCAATCGGATTGGTCGCGCACCCGCCCGGTGACCTACGAGCACATGATCGCCGCGATGGACAAGGCGGGTGTCGACAAGTCGGCTCTCGTGCAGGCCTCGACCTGCTACGGCCACGACAATTCCTACGTGGCAGATGCGGTCGCGGCGCATCCGACGCGCTTCGCCGGGGTGTTTTCCGTCGACGTGCTGGCGCCCGATGCGCCCGACAAGATGCGTTATTGGCGCGACCGCGGCCTCTCCGGCATGCGCCTGTTCACGATCGGCAGCACTATGCACACGCAGGCCGAGTGGATCGACGATCCGCGCGCGTTCCCGGCCTGGAAAGCGGCCGGTGAACTCGGCCTTTCGATCTGCATGCAGATGTCGCAGGCGGCGGTGCCGCAACTCGTCGCCATGGTACAGCGCTTCCCGGCCGTCAAAGTCATCCTCGATCATTTGGCGCGGCCGGTACTCAGCGACGGTCCGCCCTATGCGGCGGCGGATGCGCTGTTCGGGCTCGCCCGCTACCCCGGCATTTATCTTAAGGCGACGCCGCGCACCTTCGCGGAATGCCGTAGCGGCAAGGCGACGCCCGAGACGTTCTTCAAGAAGCTCACCGGCGAATTCGGCGCGTCGCGGATCGCCTGGGGCTCGAACTATCCGTCGTCGGAAGGTCAGTTGCCGGACCTGCTCGCGGTGGCGCGCGCGTCCGTCGCCGCGCTGCCGCAGGCCGACCAGGATTGGATCTTCGCCAAGACCGCGCAGTCGCTGTATCCCGCGCTCGCGGATTAGAGATCGAGGAGGAAGCCCGATGCTGACCAAGCCCGACAAGGTCAAGCTCTTCACCCTGATGGGGAGCTACCCGAACGCCATGGCGCTGAAGGACGGGAGGATCAAATCCGATCTGGTGGAATTCGATTTCGCCGACGTGAGGGTCTCCAACACCGCTTTCAAGCCGCTGGTGCGCGATGCGAAGTTCGATCTCGCAGAGGTGGCGATCGTCACCTTTTTGCAGGCCAGGCACTATGGCAAGCCCTACGTGCTGATCCCCGCCACCGTGGTCGGGCGCGGCCAGCTCCACACGATCGCGTACAATCCCGAGCGCGGCCATCTCGGTCCATCCGATCTCAACGGCAAGACGCTTGGTGTGCGTGCCTATACGCAGACGACCGGCGTGTGGGTGCGCGGCATTCTCGCCGAGGACTATGGCGTCGATCTCGGCAGCATCAAATGGGTGACGTTCGAGGAAGGCCATGTCGCCGAATATAAAGACCCGCCCAATGTGCGCCGCGCCCCCGAAGGCGGCCAACTCGTGCAAATGTTGCTTGACGGCGAACTCGATGCCGCAATCGTCGGTGACAAGTTGCCGGATGCCAGGCTCAAGCCGCTCATCCCGGACCCCGAGACCGCCAACCGCAAATGGTCCGAAACCCATGGCGGCGTGCCCATCAACCACATGCTGGTGATCCGCGAGCAACTCGCCGCCACCCGCCCCGACGTGGTGCGTGAAACCTACCGGCTGTTCCTGGATGCAAAGAAGGCCGGCTTTGCCGAGACCGGCGTACCCAAACTCGATCCACTGCGCTTCGGCATCGAGGCGAACCGCCGCTCTCTCGAGATCGTCATCGATTTCGCCGTCAAGCAGGGGCTGTTGCCGCGCGCGGTTACGGTGGACGAACTCTTCAGCGACACCATGCGGGCGCTTGGCTGAGCGCGCGGGGCCGGCATACAACAGCGAAACCCAAGCCCTAACGCGAAACCGCAGTGACTGCGGCAATGGACGACTGCTGCGCGATATACACCGGCACGCTAGCCCAGCGGAGCCAGCAGGCTCACCAGATTGGTGTGAGCGAGCAGCGCCGTGACCTGGAGCGAAGCTTCGAGTTGGGTCTGCAGAGCGAGGAGTTGCGAACCGACTTGGTCGTTGTTCGTATTCTCCATGTTCTGCACCATATCCTGAAGCGTAGCCTCGGTCTGGCTGTGGTTGGCGGACACCGTCGTCATCGCGGTCTGTGCGCCCGCGATGTTAGCCTCGATGCCGTCGATACTCTGCGAACCGCTTGGAACGTTGAGATTGGTGCTGACCCGCTGGGCCAGCGCCGTGTATGCGCCGGCCGCATTGGGATTGCTGCTCGAATAGGTGGTTGCGGCGAACACGGCGATGTTCTCGACCGCGTTGCGCAACGCAGATTCGTTTGCCCGCATGCCGTAGGACACGCTGGTGGAAGGATCGATCTGGGCAGTGGCGGTGCTCAGCGCCGGCGTCGAGCCGGCCTCGCCGGTGTACCACGAGACGGTGTTGGCGCTGGTGCCGGCGACGAGGGCGGTCGCGGTCGAAAATGGCGGACCGGCGACCCGCAGCGGCGGATTGGCGGCGTCCGCGTTGAAAAAGTCATTTGCCGCCGCCATGGCGGAAGCCGCCGTCAGCGATGTGCCGGCGATAGTACTGACGCCGCTCGTCAGCGCCGCCTGGAGATTGGTCGCGGTTGCGGCGGGCGTCGCCCCGATGGTGAACTGCCCGGTAGCGGGCGGCGAGGCGGTTGTCGCCGTCAAGGTAAGCAGCTGGCTGGTGCCGTCCGGCAGATTGAACGAGTAGGTCACCGTATCGCCGGCCTTGGGATTGGACGCCAGGTCGACGGTGACGGCCGCAGGCGAGCCGGCCGGCCCCGACACCGCCGCCCCGGTGAGGGTCGACGTGATGCCGGCGATCTTCAGCCCGAACGGCGAACCGGCGACGTCCTCGCTAAGGGACACGCTGGTTCCGGCAGTCGGTCCGGTGGTGCCGGCCGTAATCCCGAAGTTGGTGAGGTTCGCGCTGCCGGCCACGGTGATCTGGTCGGTGCCATTGAGCGCGGCGATGGAGATGTTGCCGGTCGCGGGGTCGACGCTTGCGGTGCCCCCGGCAAGCGTGCCGAGGGCGGCGTTGAGCCCTTGCAAGGTCGATATCTGTCCCGGACCGTTTCCGAACGTGACGGTGAGCGGCGGATTGGCCCCGACCGTGATCACAAGCGTCTGATTGTTCGTCACGGCGCCCTGGGTGAGCAGGTTGCTCGGGCTGGTGGTCGTGGCCGACAGGCCAAGCTCCGATAGCACCGAGGCCGAACTTGCGCCCCCGACCGTCACCGCGGTCGCCGCATTGGTGCCCGTGAGCACCAATTGATTGCCGGAGTTGAGCGAGGCCGAGACGCCGGTTGTCCCGGTCTGGGCGTTGATGTCGCCGAGGATGGCGGTGGCATTGTCTCCGGGATTGATGGTAATCGGCTGGCCGTTGATGACGAGCGTGCCGCCCGCCGAAGTCAGCGAGGAGATGTTTTGAGAGCCCGCCACCGATGCGACTGCGTCGGGTGTGAGCGTCGCGCCGGACCCGATGACATCGGCCGGCGATGCGCCGGGAGCCGGGATCACCAGGCGGCCGAGACCGTTGGTGCCAAGGTCGGCCTGCTGACGCTCGGAGATGACCTGGGTTAGCCCCGCCTGCGCCCCGTTGCCGTTGAGCATCTCGTTCACCGACACCACGGACGGTGAGGATGTATTGGTGCCGGAAAAAATATAGTCGTTGCCGACCTGCGTATTGAGCGCGTCGACGATCTGCTGGAGCTGCCCGTAGGCGGTCTGCTGATCGGGCGTCTGGCCGGTCTGGTCCGTCGAGAATTGCGAAGTGAGTGCGTCGCTCTGCACTTGGTTTGCCGCGGTGCCGATCGACGTCAGGGCGTTTTGCGCGATGGTGAGCCGCGTGCCGACGGTGCTAATAACGCTGTCGTAGTTGGTAAGTGTGGAAAGCTGCGATTGCAGCGCGACCGCAAGCCCGCGACTATTGCCGAGGCCGGCATAGTTCTGCGAGACCTGCCCGGTACCGAGCTCGGTTTCGAAGTTGGTCAGCTGACTTTCCATATTGTCGACCGACTGGGTCTGGAAATAGCTGTTCTGGACGCCGGAAATCGTCATGAGGTGAACGCCTGCAACAGGGTTGTGAACAGTTGATTGACGGTGGTCAGCACCCGCGCATTGGCCGAATACGCGTTCTGCAGCGTCAGCAGGTTCGCCATCTCGTTGTCGATATTGACGCCGCTCGCGGTGTTGTAGCTCTGCTGCAGCGTGTTGACGACAACGTCCTGGCTCTGGCTCAGGCTCTGCGCCGAGGATGCGGCAGCACCCTGGGCGCTCAGCACCTGGCCGACAAAAGCGCTGAGGGTACCGCCGTAGGGCTGCGTCGCGGTGCCGATGCCGGTTTGCGGCGAATAGGTGAAACTTGCTGTTGTCAGCTGCGAGGCGAGAAACGTCGGCCGGGTCGGATCACCGCTCTGCGTGCTCGCCGCGTAGGTAACGAGGTCGCCTGGGTTGGCGACGAGCGTGGGATTGACGGCGATCCGGCCCGCATAGCCGACCATCTGGGAAGTCCCGCCCGAGATCGCACCCGTGTAGGGGTTCGAGCCGTCGGTGAAGAACGGCAATTGCGATGTGCCGCCGGTGAGGCTCGTTTGGGTCGCCGTCGAGGTGACCGAATTGATGGTGATCCCGGTGCCGGCCCCGCCATTCGTCACTTGCAGTAGCGTGCCGGATGGACTGGAGAATTGCAGCTTGCTGCCTAGCAGGCCATTGAGCTGAGTGACGATGCCCGCCATGTTGCCGGCCGAGAAATCGACCCCCACCACCGAGTTGTTGGGGTCAGGGCTCGGCAGCGGCAGCGAGGAGGGATCGGTCACCTGCTCGATGGTCAGCGTCTTTTGGATATTGCCGGGCGCGGTGTAGCTCACCGTCACGCTGTTGCCGGACGACAGATTGCCGACGTCGATGCCGTAGCCGGACTGGCCGCCCGACGTTACGGGGGTGCCGGCGGTCTGGTAGTCGGACAGCGCACTCGACATCGAGGCGGCGACCTGGTCGAGCTGGGTTTGCGCCTGCGGCAGAACCGTGTCGCGCATCTGCAGGTAGGCGCCGATCTGTCCGGACTTGATGGCGTTGGCGGCGACGAGATCGGTGGTGCTGCCGTTCGCGTTGGTGAGTGTGATGGTGCCGGTCCCGCTCAGCGCCGGATTGGCGTTCCACAGGTCGTTTGCCGATAGGGTGCCATGGGAATTGAACGACAGGGTCGAGGCCGTGATGCCCGCGAGTTGCAGGCCGGAGGTCGTGAACACCGTCACCTGGTTTCCGCTGCCGGGAACCACGTTGATGTCCATCAGATTGGCAAGCTGATTGATGTCCTGGTCGCGTTGGTCGAGCAGGGATTCGGTCGAGGCATTCTGCGTCGTTGTGCTCGCGACCTGCTCGTTGATGGACGCGATGTTCTGCAGCAGACTGTTGGCGCTGCTCACCGAGTTACTCAGGCCCTGCTCGCAATTCGAGCGCAACTGCTGGACGTTGCTGCTGAGGCTGTTGAGCTGGGACGCCAACGTCTGGGCGGCCGTGACGGCGGCGGATTGCCCCGAATAGTTGGAGGGGTCGGATTGAAGCGTCTGCAGGGCGCCGGTGAAGGCTGAATAGGTCGAGCTGAGGGACGTCGACCCGGAAGGACTGCCGTAGGCGTCCTGGAGTTGCTGATAAATCTGCGAGGTGAGGTCCGCGTAGGCGCCGCCGGTGCTTTCGGTGCGCAACTGGCTCTGCAGAAGCGTATTGAGCTGCCGGTTGACCGACGTGACGTCGACGCCGACATTGGTGCCGCCCGTCGTGACGGTTTGCAGCGACTGGGTCTTTTCAGTGTAACCCGCCGTCCCGGCATTCGCCACGTTGGAGGCGATCAGCGCCATCCCGCTCTGGGTGACGCTCAATCCGTCGATTGCCGCCGACAAGGCTTGGTTGAGACTCATGTCGCGCTCGCAAACTCATATGGCCGACACGGATCCCTCACCCGCATCCGAAGTCGGCTGCTGCCGACTTCGGCCCATCCGTTGCGAATGTCGGATAAACCTGGCTTTGGTCGGGAGACGAAACCGCAAATTGCGGATGCGGCGCGCATTGCTTACTGCACCATGTTCATCACCACCTGGAGCATCTGATTGGCGGTGGTGATGACGCGCGCGTTGGCCGAATAAGCCTGCTGCGTCACAATCAGCTGGGTGAACTGGTCCGCAATGTCGGTGTTCGAGCCCTCGAGTGAACTCGGCGTGATGGTGCCGCTCGCGTTGTAGACCGGGACACCGGACGCGTCGGTCTGCGCATAGGCTCCGCCGGAGACGTTCTGGAGAAAATCCTCGCCGCTGAAAGACGCGAGCGTGACCTGGGCGAGATCGACGGTCTGGCCGTTCGAGTAGGCGCCAGTGACCCTTCCCTTGTCGCTCACCGCGAGGGTTTGCAACGCACCCGCGGCGTAGCCGTTCTGCTGCAGCAGGTTGACGTTCACGGTGCCGTTGACGTCGGCGAATTGGGTCAGGCCGCCGGACCCGAAATTGACACTGACATTGCCGACCGTCACGCCGTTGACCGACACGTTTGGCAACGTGACGCTACTGATCGGCGGGCTTAGGGATCCGTTGGACGAGAAGGTGAAGTTGGTCCCCACATTGACCCAGGCGGGTTGATCGCCGGTGGCGGATGAGTTGGTTTGGTAGAACAGATTCCAGGTGTCGGAATGCCCGGCGCCCAGGCTGCTGTCGTCGACCTTCGCCCAGCGGAACTGGATGTTCGCGGGCGAGCCCGCATTATCATATGCCGTGATCGCCCCGCCGCCGACCGATTGGTTGACGAAGGTGGTGGCGTCGCTGGCGATCACGGCCTCGCTTGGCGGCAGGGCGGATGTGGTCTGCAACCCGAACAGCGAGGGCGTCGCGGTGCCTGTCACCGTGATCGTGCTGGTGAGATTCGCGGCGGTCAGCGTGAGGTCGCCATCCGTCTGGTTAAGCGATCCGGAGCCGCCATTCAGTTGAGTGGTGAGGGCGGTTTCGAACTGCGCCATGGTGGCGACCTGGTTGGCGCCAGTGCCGAACGTGATTGTCGTCGGCGGATTGGAGCCGAACTGGATGACCATGTCGTCGCCCGAGGCGACAGCATTCTGGGTGAGAAGGTTGGTCGGCTCCGTGGTGCCGAGGTTGAGCCCGAGCCCGGTCAGCAGGCCGGCGTCACTGCCGGTCTGGATGTCGATTGCGGTCGAGGCGTTGGCGCTGGTGAGCGTGATCTCGCCGTTCGACCCGATTGCAGCTGACACGCCCGCCGTGCTGCCGGTGATCGCGGTCGCGATTTGGGTGGGGGTATCAGTTGCGGGCAGATTGATGGTAACGCCGTTGAGAACGAGGTTGACGCCGCCGGCCGGAACCACATAGCCCGCGGTGTTGGCGGTTCCCGTCAAACTCGCGGGCGCGTCTGGCTCCAGCGCCGCGCCGGTTCCGGTGATGGTCGCAGCTTGCGCATTGATGGCAAGCGGGTTCGAGATGAAGTCGACCGGGTTGAGCAGGTCTGAATTCGCAACAGTGGAACTGGTGTCAGGCGTGGTCGGATCGGTCGGCAGATTGGCACCGTATTCGACGGTGGTGGTCGCCTGGGCCGGCAGGAAGCTGCTCTGAAACTGCAGCAATTGCGGTACGCTGCCGATCGGATTGTCCGTCGTCGGGTCAATCGGCACACCCATCAGGTAATAGCCGGCGCCGTTGACCAGATAACCGTCTTGGACCTGGAAGTCGCCGGCGCGGGTATAGTAGTCGACGCCGTTGAACGATGGCACCCCGGCGCTGAAGCTGGTTGGTTTCTGGACGACGAAGAAGCCGTCGCCGTTGATGGCCATGTTGGTAGCGGTCGTGGTCGACTGGATGTCGCCCTGCACCGTGATGGTGGAGGCCGAAGACGCCAGGACGCTGCCGGAGTTTTGCTGCGCCGGCGCGGAATTCTGGCCCGACAGCAACGTCTCAAAATCCGTGCTGGTGCCCTTGAAGGCGGTGGTCTGCGAATTCGCGATGTTGCCGGAGATGTTCTGGAGCGCGAAGGACTGGGCCTGCAGGCCAGTCACGGCCGTATTGAGGGCGTCGAAAATACCCATACTCGGTCTCCCATCCGTCAGGGCCGCCGGCGATAGCGATCGTTGCGGCAGCAATTCCGACAGCCGCTGTCGCAAGCCCTGTGCCAGATGAAAGAGTGTGTGATTTCAATAGTTTGCCATAACGCGACGGCGCCGTGGCGCGGCCCGGCCGGCAAAAATCTACCGGTCCGGCGGCAGAAAATGCCGGGCGGCGCCGTCAGGCCGCGCCCGGCGCCGAGGCCACGAACTTCAGCGCAACGCCGTTCATGCAGTAGCGCAGTCCGGTCGGTCTCGGGCCGTCCGCGAACACGTGGCCGAGATGGCCGCCGCAGCGGCGACAATGCACCTCGGTGCGTTCCATGAAATAGGCGTGATCCTTCGTGGTCGCGACGGCGTTGGGTAGCGGCTGAAAAAAGCTCGGCCAGCCGGTGTAACTTTCGAATTTGGTAACGGCGGAAAACAGCGGCAGTTCGCAGCCTGCGCAGGCGAAGGTGCCGTCGCGCTTTTCATGATTGAGCAGGCTCGAATAGGGCTGCTCGGTCGCATGGCGGCGCAACACGTTGTATTGCGCCGAACCGAGGTTGTGGCGCCATTCGCTGTCTTCCTTCTCGACCTCGAACGGACCGGCGACCGCCTCGTCCCCGGCATCGCTCCAGCGCAGCGCCGCCAGCACCGCAATGGCGCTGGCGCCCGCGAGCAGCATCCGACGCGTCGTAAGCCTGTTCATGGGCTTCTCCCGGTATTCATGCTCCGACCGGTCCGCTGATAGACCGTTGGCGTGCAATATGCTTGTCAATTCCTCTCACATCCCCGCGAGGACGGGGTGATGTCGGAAGAGGTGCTGTCGCGGTGGTACCTGTCGCGGTGATACCTTGCCGCGGCTGTCGCCGAAGCCAGAATGGAGACGACATGCGTTTTGAAGGAACCAGCGCCTATGTGGCAACCGATGACCTCAAGGTCGCCGTCAACGCGGCGATCGCGCTCGAACGGCCGCTGCTGGTCAAGGGCGAACCCGGCACCGGGAAGACTGTGCTGGCGATCGAGATCGCCAAAAGCCTCGGCGCGCCGCTGCTCGAATGGCATGTGAAATCAACCACCAAAGCGCTGCAGGGTCTCTACGAATACGACGCGGTGTCGCGCCTGCGCGACAGCCAACTCGGCGACGCACGGGTTCAGGACATTCGCAACTACATCAGGCGCGGCAAACTGTGGGACGCCTTCGTTGCCGACGAGCGGCCGGTGCTGCTGATCGACGAAATCGACAAGGCCGACATCGAGTTTCCCAACGACCTTCTGCTCGAACTCGACCGCATGGAGTTCTACGTCTACGAGACCGGCGAGACCGTCAAGGCGCGGCGCCGCCCGATCGTCGTCATCACGTCGAACAACGAGAAGGAACTCCCTGACGCTTTCCTGCGCCGCTGCTTCTTCCACTACATCAGGTTTCCCGATCCCGACACCATGCGGGCGATCATCGAGGTCCACTTTCCAGGCGTCAAGCAGCGCCTGGTCGCCGAAGCCTTGAAGCTTTTCTATGAAATCCGCGAAGTGCCTGGCATGAAAAAGAAGCCGTCGACCTCCGAGCTGTTGGATTGGCTCAAGCTTCTGATGGTCGAGGACATCGGCCCGGAAACGCTGCGCGAGCGAGATCCAAAGAAGTTGATCCCGCCCCTGCACGGCGCCCTCATCAAGAACGAGCAGGACGTCCATCTGTTCGAGCGCCTCGCTTTCATGGCGCGACGCGAAGGCCGCTGAAGACGTTCCGCCCTACGCCTGTGCGGGCGAGCGCGGAGCGCCGGGCGCCGGCGGCCGTGCTGCCAGCACGTCTGCCGGACGCTCAGCATCGCCCTCCCCAACCCTCGGCGGCCCGACCTCGGGCACCCCGTCGGGCGCGGCTTCGAGTTCGCGGTAGGCGGGACGCACGATTTGTGGACCGCCCTCTTCCTGCTGGCGTTGCCGACGCAGTTCTTCGCGGCGGCGCGCCACCCCAGCGGTCAAGGCTTCGCGCTTGTTCCACCACCACGCGGTGGCCTTGACGATTGCGCGTCCGGCGCGGCCGCCGGCCCACACCAGTTCGTAGGGCAGAAACAACCGCCACCTGTCATCGCCTTCCACTATGGCGCGCGCAATGAGGTCGCCGGCGATCGCGGAAGTGTTGATCCCCTGGGCCCCGAACGCGCTTGCAAGCCAGACACCCGGCTGCACTTCGCCGATCTGCGGCATGCGGTGGATCGCAAAGCCCATCTCGCCGGGCCAAAAACTCTCAAACGCGACCGGCCCAAGCTGCGGATAGGTCGAGCGGACCGCCCGTTCGAGCGTTCTCTTCATCCGCGCGGCGCCGCCCGGCGCGGTCGACGCGCCGCCGGTCCACAGCAGGCGGTCACCGCCGACGATGCGGTAATGGTAGTTGGCATAGCGCGAATCGCTGACCGCTCCGGAAAACCCGATCGCGGCCTTGAGGGCATAACCCAGCGGCGCCGTAACCCCCGTATAGGCGGTGATCGGCACCAGGGTATCGGCGAGCCGCTGGGCGACGGCGCCGAGATAGACGTTCCCGGCGAGCACGACGTGGTTCGCGCGTACGCGCCCCTGTGGGGTGGTGATGCGCTTGCGCACGCCGGCCGGATCAATTTCGAGCGCCGGAGTGTGCTCGTAGATGTGCGCGCCCGCCTGCTCCGCACCGTCGGCAAGCCGCAACGCATAGGCGAGCGCATTGATGTGGAACGCGCGCGGAAAATGGATGGCGTGGAAATAATGGTTGGTTTTGAGCACGTCGCGGATACGCTCGATCGACCAGCCTTCGACCTCGACGCCGATCTCTTGCGCGAGCAGACTGACGCGGGCAAGCGCGGCGTCGGCATCGGGCGTCTTGGAGACGTCGAGCCAGCCCTGCCCCTGCTCGACGCCAGTCATGCCAAGGTCGGATATGGCATCGCGCACATATTGCACGCCCGCTTCCGACAGTGCCCATAGCGCCTTGGTACTGGACAGGCCGATGCGCTCGACGATCTTCTCGATTCGCGCCGAGAAACCGGGCAGCACGAAGCCGCTGTTGCGGCCGGACGCGTTCCAGCCGACACGCTTTGCCTCCAGCACCGCCACAGACCAGTTGCGCCGCACCACTTCGCGCGCCACCGTCAGCCCGGCGAGACCGCCGCCGATCACGCAAACATCGACGTCGAGATCGAAGTTAAGCGGGTTCCGCGGCGCCGGCAACGGCGTGATGCCAGAATACCAGGTCGGTCCGAATTCCGATCGAACGGAGGTCTCCATCTCACCTCGCATCAAGGTCGATAACGGCCGCATCTTCCTGGAGGAATTCCAAAAGCCGGCAGCCAGCGCCCGCGCCCCCATAATAGCATTTTCGCGCCGCCTCCGGAGGATCCGTCGGATGACTCGATTCCCGGACTACTGACATGCTCTAGACTTTTCGCCGCATAAAATCGATGCTGCCGCCATGCGCCAACTCATGCTGTTGCGCCATGCCAAATCGGACTGGTCCTCGCCGGGACAGCCCGACCTCGACCGCCCGCTCAACGAGCGCGGCGTCGCGGCGGCGCACCTGATGGGCGGCTACATAAAGCGCCATCGTCTGGTCCCGGACCGGATTCTGTGCTCGTCCGCCACGCGCACCCGCGAAACGCTAGCCGCCATGGCGGCGCAGTGGCAGGGCAAAGTCAAAACCGTGTTCGATGATCGCCTCTATGCGGCAACACCGCAGGCCATCCTGTCGGTAATCTCGGCCCAGGCGGACGAGGCGACAGCGCGAAACCTCATGGTGATCGGCCATAATCCCGGCCTGCACGACGCCGCCGAGTTCCTCATCGCGGCGGGCGACGTTACGTTGCGCGAAGGACTGCGGGAAAAATTCCCGACCGGGGCCCTGGCGGTGATCGATTTTGCCGTGGATGCTTGGAACCGGATCCACGATCATTCCGGCCGGCTTGATCGTTACGTCACGCCGCGCTCGATCGCTGCGGCTACGAATTGAGGATCGCGGCACTCGCCGCAGCGGCTCAACGGGGGACAGCACAATGTTCAAGCACATTCTGGTGCCGGTCGATCTCGCCGACACCGACCTCGCCAAATCCGCCATCGAGACGGCGGTGTCGCTGGCGCGGGCGTCGGGCGGATCGGTGCGGCTGTTGAACGTGCTGCCGACCACGCCCGTCATGCTTGCCGAATATGTGCCGCCCGACTTCGACGCCCAGCAGCGCCAATCCGCCGCGGAGGCGCTGGAGATCATAGCGAGAGAGAGCGGCCTTGACGCCGGCCGAATCTCCACCAACGTCCGCCAGGGCGGCATCTATCACGAGGTGCTGGAGGAGGCAAAGGACTGCGATCTCATCGTTATGAGTTCGCACCGGCCGGCGATGAGAACCTACTTCCTCGGCTCCAACGCCGGCTACGTCGTGCGTTACGCGAAATGCTCGGTACTGGTGGTGCGCCACCCGCAGTGAGGTATTGTCCGCTTCGTCGCGGCGCCACGGAGTGAGATGTCAGGTGCCGCCGGCGATCTTCTACAACGGAATGGCGAGCAGCGTGTCAATCTGGCGGCTGTCGATGATGACGGTCTTTTCGGCGAAATGCCCCACATCGGAGCGGTCCAGGACGACGCGGTCGTCGTAGCAGCCGGTGGCGAACAGCATGGTTTCTCCGGTCCGCATGACCCGCGCCACCATGAAGTTCGTTCGTGCCACGAGGACGCCGTGCTCAACCGCGGCAATCAGCGGCACGCCGAGCACATGGCGGTAGCGCTGGCCTTCATAGACATTGGCTTCGCGCAGCGCTCGCACGCGATCGCGCATCATCGCTCGTGACGTCGTATAGACCATACTGAGCGGCAGGTTCTGCGCGACGTTCTCCGCGGTGGTGATGCGGTAGCGCCCGTCCTCGAGAAAGAAATCCGGCCATGCCTCCAGGCGATCCGCATCAATGGCGTCGACGTAGCGGGCGTTAAGGTCCGCCACCCGCATCATGTGCTCGATATTCATTGCCGAAGGGTTCCGCTGTACCGCCACAAAATCGCGATCCGGAATGCCGGAACGCCCGGTCCGTCACTTACATGCCCATGTGATGACGGTAGTCCTTCCAGAATCCGCGCACCGCGGCTTCGCTCACCCGGCTCTCCTCGGATGCCGTGCCGCTGCCGCCCATCTCGACCAGCGACTGTTCGTCGCCGGCGCCGGCAACCCCGCGCTGGACGAAGCCGGCGGCGGCGCCGTCCTCCATGGAGATGAAGCCTGCCGGACCGATCAAATTGGCTTGCCGGAGCCTAAGCTCCGCCAGGGCCTCGTCGTCGGTCGTAAAGCCGAAGCAAGTCCAGACAAGCTCGGTTCGATCGAGGCCCTGCGGCACCACGCGGCGGACAGCGAGGCAGTTGCGGATCTGTTGCAGCACGAAGCCGGGGAATACGGTGAGGATCTGCAGCCCGATGCCGTCGCCGAATTCGTCGACATTTTTCAAAAGCTGTTCCGGAGCCTCTAGTGCGTAGCCCTCGTTGGCGGATCGCAGGCCGGCCTGCTCGTATTCTTTGCCGGCGACGTCCTGGGTCATGGAATAGCTGATGTGGTTGCCGCCCGCCTCGCTGACCACGAGCCCGCCCTTCTGCGACAGCCGATTGAGGCGGAACGTCGCGAAGAACATGTGCAGCAGACTGGCGTGATAGCTGTCCTTGACGTTCTCGATGTAGAGCTTCCAGTTGCTCGGTATGATCTGGCTGTAGCCGCCGATGACTTTGGCGGGCGCCCGCATGACGCGCCTGATGCGGGCCACGTGATCCGGCCCAAGATACTGCTCGAGCGGCGGCGTGTTGGTGCCGAGCGTACCGAACACGAGGCCGGCGAATATCTCGATGCGCAACTGGCGCGGCGCATGTTCCTCGGGCTTGCAGTCCGCCGGCATGCCGCCCTTGCCGGCGATGCCGCGGCGGAACGCAACCCCGGTCAGCTTCCCGGTAAGGTCGTAGGTCCAATTGTGATAGACGCAGACGATCTCCTTCGCCTCGCCGCGCTCCTTCAGACACAACAGCGAGCCGCGATGGGCGCAGCGGTTCTCGAAGGCGTGGATCACGCCGGCGGCGTCGCGGGTCACTACCACGGGCATGTCGCCGAGATTGGAGGCGCGGAAGCTGTTGGGCTTGGGCAGTTCCGCTTCGAGGCACAGGAACGTCCAGGTGTCGCCGCGGAAAATGCGCTCCTGCTCCTCAGCATAGAGGTCGCGGTCCGAATAGATCCAATAGGGGATGCGGGTGAGGCCCTCGGTGGGCCATTGCCGCCGGTGGATATTCATCGCCTGCTCCGTAATATCTGACACGTCATGCCGCGAGCCCGTGGGACCGTTCTTACAAGCATATCACTCCAGCGTCACGCCCGCCGCCTTGATGACGGTGCGCCAGCGATCGATCTCTTCGCCCATGAATCGGCTCATGGCCTCCGGGTCGCTGCCCACAGGTTCCGCCGAGAGATCGTCGAAGCGCTTGCGGATATCCGGCGAGCGGATCGCCTCGGCGATGTCGGCGCTGAGTTTATTGACGATGTCGCGCGGCGTCCGGGGTGGGGCGGCGACGCCGAACCACGCTAATGCTTCAAAGCCCGGCAATGTCTCGGCGACGGTTGGCACATCCGGAATCGACGCCAGTCGATGCTGGGCCGCGACCGCGAGCAACCTGAGTTGGCCGCTTCGCACCAACGGGAGCGATACGCCGAGGTTGTCGAACATGATGTCGCAGTCACCCGCCAGCAGGCCCTGCAATGCCGGCGCGGTGCCGCGATACGGCACGTGGATAAACTGCACCTTGGCCATCATCTGGAACATAGCCGAGGTGAGATGGGAGGTGGCGCCATTGCCCTGGGTCGCCGAGGTGACCAGCCCCGGATGGGCACGCGCATAGGCAACGAAATCCGCAATGGTGGTGGCGGCGACCTTGCGGGGGCTCACAACCAGCGCATTCGGTACGATGCCCAACACGGAGACCGGCACGAAGCGCGCGGGATCGTAACCGAGCCGCGGATAGAGATTCTGGTTGATAACGAGCGGCGGCGCCGGTGTCGACATCAGCGTGTAGCCATCGGGCTCGGCATTGTACGCCGCCTCGGCGCCGATATTCCCGCCGGCGCCCGGCTTGTTTTCGATCACGACCGGATGGCCCCACTTGCGCGACAGTGCATCGAAAACGATGCGCGGCATCAAGTCGGCGGTGCCGCCGGCCGGATAGGGCACGATGATTTTTATGGCGCGGCGCGGATAATCGCTGACGGCAACACTAGCGGGAGCACCTTGGGCTGGAGCATTTTGCGCCCGTAGTTCCTGCCCCGCTACAAGCGGCATAATCACGAACGCGAGCGCGACCACGAGACCGGCTGGAACAACGGGGAAGCGGCGATGCGGCCGCGCCATAGGGATTCTCCACATTGATCGCCGGACCGGGCCTGTGAGGGGCAAGCGAACAAGGCGTTGCACCACACTTGCAACCGGTTTTCAACACGCAATTCCACGCCGGGGCAGATCAGCGACGCGCGACCGTCATCCGCAATCGCAGCGAGCGGGTAAGACGAACCCGCGCCATACGCACGGCTATCGCGGTTTACGAAAGGCTAATGCGGCGGTCATCTTCCTTTACGCCTTTTTTCATAAAATCTTGCTGTAGTGCCGCCGCGCCTGCGCGCCGTGCGCGCTTTCCATGAACGACGTTCGGATCGACGCGATGGCTGCCATTGTGATCATCGGGGCGGGGCTCGCCGGCAGCCTGATCGCGAGCAAGCTCGCCGACCGCCACCGCGTCACCGTCATCGAACAGTCCGACCGCAATCGGCCGCTGACGATCGCCGATCGCGGCCGCCTGGCTGCGCTCGATGCGCATGCCGGCTCGGGATTCGGCGGCAGCACCTATCTTTGGCATAATGGCCTGATCGAGCTCGAAGACGACGACTACGGCATCTGGCCGTTGCCGGCCGCAGAACTGCGGAAATACGTCCCTGCCGCCCATGAGGCACTATCGGGAGCGAGTATCTACAGCGTGCGAAAGATCGGCGGCGAGCTTCGCACCTGCTTCGAGCGCCAAGGCGTGCCGGGCAGCCTGCTTGGTCTCCCGCTGTACTATCCGGTCAAGCGCCGCAACGTGTGGCGGTCGGAGCACCTGCGCGGGCGCAACGTGGCGACGGTGGTTGGCCGCGTCGAGCGGCTCGCAATCGGTGACGGCGGCCGCGTGCAAAGCGCCCACATCGCGGGCCGCCCCGATCCGATCACCGGCGACATCTTCGTTCTCGCTGCCGGCGGCCTCGGCAGCCCTCTCATCCTGCAAGCGAGTCACGACGGTACCTTTCCGAATGCGGGACGATTCTATACCGATCACCCGGTCGCCTTCGTCGGCGAGTTCACGGCGCGCGCCAATCTCAACGGACTCTGGAACTGGTTCGACCGCAGCATCGCGGGCAGCGTCAGGCTGCCTTTCGTGATCGCGATGCCGCAGCAGAAATTCGCGTTCTATCTGCGGCCCGCCGGCCTTCACGCCCTCAAGGTGCAGAGCGTGTTGTCGGATCTGCGCAACGCGCCATTCGATCCGCGCAACTACGCGCGGCTACTGATGCATACGAACGACATCGTCGAAGCGCTGTCTCTGCGCGCCGGCATCAATATCCCGACCCGACGTTTCGCGCTTTACATGTTCGGTGAGCAGACGCCGCAGGACGGAATCGACATCGTGTCAAGGAACAGCGGCGTCAGCCGCGACTGGCGCCTCGACAAAGATTTTCTCGCCGCCGCGGGAGCCGCGATCGATCGGCTTCTTGTCAAACTTGCCCCCATCATCGAACGCAATACGGTGTTCAACGATTGGCCGGATGACATCCGGACCGGTGCGCATCACAGCGGCACCTGCCGCATGGCAGCGACGGCCGAAGCTGGCGTGTGCGATCGCGACGGGCGCGTGTTCGGCACCGCGAATCTGTACGTCTGCGACGGATCGGTGTTGCCGACGACCGGCTATGCCAATACCGGGCTCACCATCGGGGCGCTCGCCCTGCGCATGGCGGACACGGTCCTTGCCTGACGTCGTCATCAGCGGGGCCGGCGGCTTCATCGGCGGATATCTGTCCGCGGCGTTTGCGGCGCACGGCTTCGCGGTCGCTGACTATCGAGAGTTCCGCGACGGCAACACCAGCGCAGAAACCTTCATCCATTGCGCCAATATCCACGGCAGCCCGCGCGACAACGCCGCCTTCACGGCCGATGTGCTGGCGACAGTCGGCGACCGCGTGAAGCGCTTCGTACAGCTGCAGAGCTTCGCGACATTGCATGGGCGAGGCGGGCTCGATGCGGCGGCGTTCAATTTTGGCAAGACGCCGCTACTGATGGCGCCGTACCCGCTCGGCAAGCTGCTGCAGGAGACGGTGCTATGCGGCAACGCGCAGCACTATCCGGATCTCGCGATCAGGCTCATCTTTCTTCCAGCCGTACTCGGCGGCGGCTCATGGTCGGCGGTGTTGGCGGCAGCGAAGCGCAACGGCGTGGTGCTGCCGCCGCTCATGCACGCTAACGCACGCGCCAATCATATTGAAATCGGCGACCTCGCCGACCATCTCGCGGCGACCGTCGGCGACGTCGCGCCCGGCATTGCCCGCGCGGTCCTCAACCGGCGGAATAGCGCGACGCTCGACTGGCGCACGTTCTTCGTTGGCGCGCGGGTCACTGACGATATATCGGCTAAGGGGATGGCGAAGCTCGCCGCGACCGGGGGCGCGCTCGCGGCTTATCGCCTGATGACGGTGCTCACACCGTTCCGGGTTCCGTCCGGGGACATCGACCGTCGCCCGATGCGGCCGCGACGAACACACGCCACCCCAGTCCCCACGACGGACCCGGTACGCTTTACCGGGCTCATCCAGCACATCGTGCGCACCCAGCCCTATATTCCGGCCCATTCGTAGAGATAGCGGCGCCAACGGACCGGGCGCGGCGATCAGGCGCAGGGCCCAACGGTTGCAGCCAAATGCGCCATTGTCTGATAGAAGAACCTCAACAAAGATTTTACGCGCAGGGAGGAATAAAAAATGAAGCGCCCATTTGCATTATCGCGCCGCGGTTTCGGCAAGGCCGCGCTCCGGCTGGTGCCGCTTGCTGTGGCGGCCGCCGTGCTGGCGCCGATCGCCGCCTCTGCCGCCGATCCGATCAAGATCGGATTCTCCATGTCGATGACCGGCGGACTGTCGGGCGGAGGCAAGAGTGCCTTGCTGGCCTTCGAAATCTGGCGCGATGACGTCAATGCCAAGGGCGGGTTGCTGGGGCGGCCGATCCAGCTCATCAACTACGACGATCAGAGCAATCCGTCGCTGGTGCCGACCATCTATTCGAAGCTACTCGACATCGACAAGGTCGATTTCGTGATCTCGTCCTATGCGACCAACCAGATCGCTCCGGCAATGCCGATCGTGATGCAGCGCAAGCTTTTGTTTATGGCGCTATTCGGCACCGGCGTGAACGACGACTTCAAATACGACAGGTATTTCCAGATCCTGCCGAACGGCGTCGAGACCAAGCAGGGCCCGTCGCGCGGGTTCCTGGAAACCGCCATGACAATGAATCCGAAGCCGCAGACCGTCGCGCTGGTCGGTGCCGATGCCGAATATGCCCAGAATGTCATCGAGGGCGCGCGCGAGACGGTCAAGCGACTCGGCCTCAAGGTCGTATACGACCGCAGCTATCCGCCTGCCACGACCGACTATTCTCCGATCGTGCGCGCCGTCCAGGCGTCCAATCCGGACGTTGTGTTCGTTGCATCTTATCCGCCGGACTCGGTCGGCATCGTGCGGGCCGCGAACGAAATCGGCCTCAAACCGAAGATGTTCGGCGGCGGCATGATCGGGCTCGCCTTCACGCCCATCAAGACCCAGCTCGGCCCGCTGCTTAACGGCATCGTCGCCTACGATGTGTACGTGCCGGAGCCCACCATGAAGTTTCCCGGCATCGACGAGTTCCTCAAACGCTACCAGGAAAAGGCCGCCGCCCAGGGCGTCGATCCGCTCGGCTACTACCTGCCGCCCTATGCGTATTCAGAGATGCAGGTGCTTGCCGAGGCGATCACCAAGGTCGGCAGCCTCGACCAGGGCAAGCTTGCCGATTACATCCACAAGACCGCGTTCAAGACTATCGTTGGCGATATCAAGTTCGCCCCCAATGGCGAATGGGAAAAAGAACGCATCCTGTTCGTGCAATACCAAGGCATAGTCGGCAACGACGTGAACCAGTTTCGTGAGGTCGGCAAGCAGGTCATCGTGTTCCCGCCGCAGTACAAGTCGGGCGACTTCAAATATCCGTATTCGGATTTCAAGAAGTAACGCGGCAGTCTCCCGCAGGCGCGCCATGCAGGACAGCACAGATCCAGTTCACGCCGCGCTCGCCCGATAACCGAAATCGGCAAGGATGCGGTCGCCGGAGCGACGCAGCGCTTCCTTCAGATCGGCAAGGCCGGGGTGGAGGAGCTTGCCGCCGCGCTTCATCACCCGGCCGGCCACCAGCACGGTGTCGACGTTTGCGACCCCGGCCTGCATCACGATCGAGGCGACCGGATCGCGCACCGGGAACATGGTGATGTCGTCCGCCCGCAGCAGCACGATGTCGGCCGCCTTGCCGGGCGTCAGCGATCCGGCGCGGTGATCGAGCCCGGCCATGCGGGTGCCGTTGACGGTTGCCCACTCGAGGGCATGGCGGCAGGTCACAGGCATCCGTTCCGGCCGTTGGCCGGTCTCGCGCAGCGTCGCCGTGATAGCGCGGTTGCGCTCGTGCTGGAGCGTCACCCGCATTGCCGTGAACATGTCGCCGCGCGCGGCCGCCTCCACGTCGGTGCCGATCGATACCGGCGAGCCGAGCGCATGGAGGGCGCCGGTGAGCGGATCGCCGTAGCCCATCTGCAACTCGACCTCGGCCGTGACCGTGAAGTTGCCGCCCCGCTCCACGATGAGTGCGGAGCACCTCCGGCTTGATGTCGTTGCCGTGCACCACATTGAAGTTTTTTCCGATCAGCCCCTCCGCCGCGAGGCGCTCGAAACCATCGGCGACCATCGGAACGCCGCCGCCGACATGCATGCTGCAGATGAGATCGAACTCGTTCGCGAGCTTAACGTCGGCGCGCGTCACGTCCCAGATCGAGTAATAAGGACCGAGGATTGCAAGCCCGAGTGTCATCAGACCGTCGGCGGCGAAGCGGCCCTTGCGCAACCGCTCGATTTCCGGCCGCGGCATCGGAATCTCGCTGAAGTGCTTTTGGCCGGGCTTCGGGTCCGGTTTGGTCGAACCATGGAGGAATACGGCGCGGATGCCGGCGTCGGAAAGGCCCTTGACGGCCGCATCGGTGTGATCGGGCGTCGCATTGTTGTGACACCAGTCGACCAGCGTGGTGGCGCCGGCGTTGATCTGGTTGAGCGCGCCCATCAGGTTCGCGATGTAGATGTCCTCGGGACGATACAACGTCGCGAGGCCGCGATGCATCGCCTGCATGTATTGGGCGACAGTCCAGTCGCCGGCGATACCGCGCAATGCTGATTGCCAAGCATGCAGATGCGCGTTGATGAGGCCCGGCATCACGATCATGCCGGCTGCGTCGATCGTCGTCGCATCAGGCGACGCCGCCAGGACCGGGCCGATCGCCGCAATGCGATCGTTTTCGATCAGCACGTCACCGCGGGCAAGAACGCCGATGCCGGCATCCATGGTGACGACGCATCCGCCCCTGATGAGCAAGTGGGACATGCAGAACTCCGTTGAGGTCGCGGCGGGATGTACGCTCGCGCCGCCCGAGAATACACAAGTTTGACGAGGCTGCGATCCGGCGACATTGTTGGCGCCGCCATGACGAGCCCTATGACCATTGCAAATTGAGAGTCGCCATGCAGACCCACGACACCCGGCGCGACAACTTTTTCGTGCCGCACGACATCGCCGCTCCGATCCGGGGAAGCGCCACCGGTCCGCTTGCCGGGCTCACGGCCGCCGTCAAAGACATGTACGACATCGTCGGCACGCGGACCGGCGCCGGCAACCCGACCTGGCTCGCCACCCACGAGCCGGCGCGGCGCAACGCAGTGGTGGTCGAGAAAATCCTCGCGGCGGGAGCCACCATCACGGGCAAGGCGATCTGCGAGGAGTTGTTCTTCAGCGTCACCGGCGTCAACGTGCACTACGGCACGCCTCCCAATGTGCGGGCGCCCGGACGAATGCCCGGCGGATCGTCGAGCGGCTCCGCCGCCGCAACCGCGGCAGGGGCCTGTGACTTCGCGCTCGGCAGCGATACCGGCGGCTCGGTCCGCATACCGGCCTCGTTCTGCGGCCTCTATGGCATCCGGCCGACGATCGACCGGGTCGACCTTGCGGGCGCCGTCGCGATGGCGCGGTCGTTCGACGTCGCCGGGTGGTTTGCGGCGGCGCCCGGCGTGTTCCGCCGCGTCGGCGGCGTTCTGTTGGGCGGCGAGCGGGTCGACGCGCCGCTCACCGGGCTGCTCGTCGCGGCCGACGCCTTCGCGGAGGCGGACCCCAAGGTCGCCGCGCTGGGGCGCGAATTTCTGTCGCGCGCCGCCGGGGTCCTGCCGCCTTCGCGCGAGATCGGGGTCGCGCCGGGCGGTTTCGATCCGTGGCGCGAGGCGAACCGCATCATTCAGGGCCGCGAGGCTTGGCAGAGCTATGGCGAATTCGTCACCACCGCAAAGCCGCAACTCGGCCCGGGCATCAAGGAGCGCATCGCTTATGCGGCAACCGTCACCGCCGCCGAGGCGGATGCGGCGCACCGGACCATGGCCGTGGCGCGGGCCCACATTCGCGCCCTGGTGCCGCCCGGCACCGTGATGGCACTTCCGACTGCGCCGTGCATCGCGCCGCCCGTCGATCTCGCAGCCGATGACCTTGAGTCGTTCAGGGTGCGGGTGATGCGGCTCACCTGCATCTCGGGCCTGTCGGGGCTGCCGCAGGTCACGATCCCGGCCGGGATCATCGACGGCTGCCCCGCAGGGCTTTCGTTCATCGGTTGGGCGGGCGGCGACGAGGCGCTGCTTGATCTCGCCCGCGCGCTCGCGCGCTTTTGCGGGATCGCGCAAACGTAACAGGCGGCCTTCCGGATCCGCGAAGATTCGGACTCCGGAAGGGCCAATTTTGCAATAACGATCGGGTCCCGCCGGATGCCTTACTCGTAGAACCCCGGCGACAGCTTCTGGGTCTCGCGTTGCGGCTTGTCGTGATTGATCCAGAGCTGGGCGTGATCCTTCGCCATGACGTCCGCCATGTGCGTCATCGACGTTGCGGTCTTTTCCTTGTCGAAATTGATTCCCGGTACGACGCGCCCGTCCCAATTCGCCTGGAAGTGCACGGCATCGCCGGACAGCAGCAGAGCGCCGGTCTTCGGCAGCTTGACCAGGAGCGACTGGTGGCCCGGCGTGTGGCCGGGAGTCGAGATGATGGTTACGCTGCCATCCCCGAACACGTCGCGGTCGCCTTCGAGCTTGGTGACGGGGTGCTCGGGCTTGAAGCGCGGGCCACCCTTGGCGTCCGGCCATTCATATTCAGCTTTCTGCACCAGCAACATCGCCTTCGGGAACAGTTCCACGTTGCCGATATGATCCGGATGCGTATGCGAGACAGCCACAAATTTGATCTCGTCAGGCTTGACGCCGAGTTGCTCAAGCTGAGCGGCAAGCGTCTTCGGCCGCCGCCAAACAAGTGCGGCCGGATCGTCGCCGGGCGGAGTGTTGGGGCCGATCGAATTGGAAACACCGGTATCCCACATCATGTAGCCCTGGGCATGCTTGATGAGGAAGCAGTCGTCGACGATGTCCTTTGGGACGTTGAGGTTCTGACCAGGCGTCCAGCGCGACATGTCCCCGGTGTGACCTTGGCCGCATTCGAGGATGTAGAGCCGTTCGACGCCCTTGCCTTGCGCAAGGGCTGCGGACGTGAACGTCAAGGCGGCGAACGACATCGCGGCAGCGAGGGTGACGGATTTGGTTTTGGCGGATTTGGCTTTGGCGGATTTCATGGGTCTCTCCCGGTCAACGGAGAACGGCAGGATACCATTTGTTCGCGGCCCTGTAAGGCCGTCGCGATGGCCTGCCGGGGCGGCCTTATGCCCGGGGCGCACGCCCCGCAACGCGATTGTCAGAACGCGGCCGGCAACGTAAATACGTCCCTCCCAAAGCACCTTAATGCAGGAAAAACAGAGTCCTTATGCAGGAAAAACAAAGTCCTTCCGTGCGCATGCTTGCGCTTACAACCGGAACGATCGGCGGCTTTCTAGTTGCGTTTTCGGCGCAGATCCTGCTCGGCCACATGAATGTCGAGGTCGAGGCGGCGTGGCACAACCTGTTCGTCACCTCGACCGTGCAGATCAAGTCCGCGCTGGCGTGGTGGCTGATTGCTGGAGCAGCGCTGGCCGGCGGCTTCCTCGCTGCGGCAGCGTCGCGATTCCTGATGCTGAACTGGTGGCCGCTGCGGGGGCCGCGCTGGGTGCTTGGCGCCGCCATGGTGGCGGCGCTTGCGGCAGTGGGCCATGTGGCGAGCGAAGTGTCCGACCTCGACGCGGCCGCCCATGTGGCGGGAAACGTCGCCGGCATGTCGGCATCGCTGGTCACCGCCTGCCTTGGCGCATTCTTTGCGGCGCGGCGTTGACGTTACGCGAGAACGTCGATCTTTTGGCCGGTACCGGGCGCCGTGGCGGCCTGCACCGGCGGCAGCGGGTTCGCGGCGGTGTTGTCGACGACCTGGTTCGCGGTGTTGTTGGTGGTCCCACTCGTGCCAGTGCCGGCGGTACCGGTCGCAGCGCTTGACGTCACATTGTTTGCGCCTTCGTTTGTGCCACCGGTGGCGGCAGTGTTCGTCGCCGTACCGTTGCTCGCCTGGCCGTACAGGGGAGATTGTGTCGTCGGGTAGGGCGGGGCGACGATGCTTGTGACGCTCATATACGAGTGACCTTTAGGTTGACCGTCCGAGCGCATCCAACGACAAAGGCATTAATGTTTCATGCGCGCGATGCGATACCTAACCGAGCGTTAACATCGGGGTGCTTTGTGCAAATTGCCACGCGAGGCCACCAACAGTGTACCGTCGGTGAAAGCGGCCTGCGCCGTGACGGCAATGTCTTAACCATCGCCCCTGGAAAGCTATCTCACCAGTTCGCGCATCGCCTTATCGAGACCCTCTAGCGTCAGCGGATACATGCGTCCGCCCATCAGTTGGCGCATGGCGCGGATCGATTGAGCATATTCCCACTGGCCTTCCGGCACCGGGTTGAGCCACACGCAGGACGGATAGGTGCGGGTCACGCGCTCCATCCAGGCCTGACCGGGCTCGGGATTCATGTGCTCCACCGAGCCGCCCGGCATCACGATCTCGTAAAGGCTCATGGATGCGTCGCCGACGAAGATCACCTTGTAGTCGTGGGGATAGGTGTGCAACACGTCCCATGTCGGCATCGTCTGGTCGAAGCGGCGCCGGTTCTCCTTCCACACCCTCTCGTAGAGACAGTTGTGGAAATAGAAGTGCTCCATGTGCTTGAACTCGGTGCGGGTCGCCGAGAACAGCTCTTCGCTAAGCTTGATGTGCCAATCCATCGAGCCGCCGATGTCGAAGAAGGTCAGCACCTTTACGGCGTTGTGGCGCTCCGGCCGCATATGGATGTCTAGATAGCCCTTGTGGGCGGTATCCCGGATGGTCTCGTCGAGATCGAGTTCCTCCGGCGCACCGGTACGGGCGAATTTGCGCAGGCGCCGCAGCGCCACCTTGATGTTGCGGGTGCCAAGTTCGACGTCGCCGTCGAGGTCCTTGAACTCGCGCTTGTCCCATACCTTCACGGCGCGGAAATTGCGGTTCTTGTCCTGGCCGATGCGCACGCCTTCCGGATTGTACCCGTAGGCGCCGAAAGGGGAGGTGCCCCCGGTGCCTATCCATTTGCTGCCGCCCTGATGGCGGCCTTTCTGCTCCTTGAGGCGCTCGCGCAAGGTCTCGAGCAGCTTGTCGAGACCACCCATCGCCTCGATCTCCTTCTTTTCCGCCTCGGTGAGATATTTTTCCGTGAGTTTCTTGAGCCATTCTGCGGGGATCTCCGCCGCGGCCGCCTCGGTGATGAATTCGACACCCTTGAACACGTGGCCGAACACTCGGTCGAACTTGTCGAGGTTGCGCTCGTCCTTCACCAGCGCGGCGCGCGACAGGTAATAGAAATCCTCGACCCGGCGCGAGGCCAGGTCCTTATCCATCGCCTCCATGAGGGTGAGATATTCGCGCAACGTAACCGGCACGCCGGCCGATTTGAGCTCATGAAAGAAAGTCACGAACATGCGAGCCTCAAAGCCGATAACATAACCCGGCTTGGCGGAGCTTAGAGGAATCCGAGCGGTGAACACAATTGCGTACAATTGCCCGGTGGACCCAGCGCACCAATTCGGGCGAAGATCGTTCATGAACCGGCCCGGAGGAACCCGCATGCGAGCAATCGGCGTCGTGGCTGCGGCCGCGCTCATGATCTCCGCCCCGGCGGCGGCATCCGCGCGCGCGGACGATTACCCGAACCGGCCGGTCCATATCGTGGTCGGATTCATCGCGGGCTCTGCGGCCGACATCACGGCGCGGGTCGTCGGCAACCGGGTCGGCCAGCTTCTCGGCCAACAGTTCGTAGTCGAGAACAAGCCGGGAGCCGGCGCGAGCGTCGCGGCCGACTACGCGGCGCGCGCCGCCAAGGACGGCTACACGCTGTTTCTCGGCTCCTCCGCCAACATCGCCAACCAGACGCTCTCCGCTAGTCCCACGTCCGAGTTGGCGAGGGATTTTGCCCCGATCGCGCTCGCCACCATGGTGCCGGTGATCCTGGTGGTACATCCCTCGATCCGGGTTAAAAGCGTCAGGGAGTTGATCGCGCTCGCCAAGGCAAAGCCTGGCGAACTCCTCTATGCGTCGACCGGCGTCGGCACCGCGCCTCACCTTTCCGCCGAACTGTTCGACACCCGCGCCGGGATCAAGATGGTGCATGTGCCCTACCAGGGCAGTCCGCAGGCGGTGACCGACCTCCTCGCGGGCCGCACCGCGGTGATGTTCTCGCCCGCCTCGACGGTGATTCCGCAGGTCGAGGCAGGCTCGCTCGTCGCGCTCGCGTCGGCGGCCACGCATCGCCCGAGCATCGCGCCCGATCTGCCTACCATGGCAGAAGCAGGCATGCCGGATTTCGACACCAGCATCTGGTTTGGCCTGATGGCGCCCGCCGGCACGCCGCGCGAGATCATCGACAAGCTTGCCAAGGCCGTTCCGGAAGCGATGAAATCGAATGAAGTGCGCGACGCCCTCAAGGGCCAGGGCTTCGAGACGCTCACGGGTGGCCCCGAGGAATTTGCCCGCTTCATCACGGCCGAGACCGAGAAGTGGAACGAGGCCGCCAAGGCAGCCGGGCTGAAGAAATAGCAGGAGAGCAATCCATCATGATGACCCAGACCGCGCCGGAGGGCGAGCCGCATTTCGTCAACACGATGGCGGAGCACACCGAGATGTGCGGCCAGATGGCGCGCGCCTTCGGCAATGACCGCTTCGAGCGGCCGGCACCGTTCGACGAGGTTGTCTACATCGTGGACAATCACGACCGCGGCTGGGAAACCTATGACGCGAATCCAGGCATCGATCCGGATACGCGCCTGCCCTACATCATGGCGCGGACGCCGACCCCGGACGCCGTCAAGACCAACCGTGGCTCGCCGGATTTCAACGAGGCGCACCATCCCTATTGCGGGCTGTTGTCGAGCATGCACAGCTGGGGGCTCTACAACGGCCGTTACGGCTTCAGCAAATTTGTCCCGCCCACCCGGGCCACGACCTCGATCCGGGTCGCCGACGCCTTCCGGCCGCAGATCGACGCCATGCTAGCCTACGAGGAGGGACGCCAGGCGCGGCTCAAATCGACGCTTGCGGCGAATCCGGCGACGCGGGACTGGATCGCAGACCGGCACTTGTTCCAGAACTACAAGCAGCTCCAGTTCTTCGACACCATGTCGCTCTACTTTCATCTGCGCCACGCCAGCGAGCGCGGCGAACAGACTTACGTCCATGTCCCGCTGAACAGCGAGGAGGACACCACGATCGCGCTCAAGAAAGTCGACGAGCGCACCTATAGCCTCGATCCGTTTCCGTTCGCGGACCGCTTGAAGCTCACATGCCGCGGCTGCTACGCCAAGCCGTTCCCGACCGACTTCGATGCCGCGCTCGTTGGCACGGCGCTGCGCGAATTGCCGGCGGACCGCCAGACCTACGATCTCGTGCCCGCCTGAGAGTGATCGCCTCGCAGCATCTCATCGCTCTCCTGCAATCTCCGCCCCTTGGATCGCGTGCTTCCATAGCGGGATTCCCTTCGCGACGTAGCCCGGAAATTCGTCAGGCGCCGCCCGCCGCCGGCACAGTTCGGCGGATTCCGAACTGTCGCGCCGGCCGATGCGCTTGTCCCCTGCCCTTCACTATGGTTCCAAGGACGCAGCCCGCCCCCGTCTCTCCAGGGAATATGCCTGTGTTCGATGTGCCGCTGTCGGTCCTGCTATTCGCCTTCGCGGCATTCTTGCTTGCCGGGTTCGTCAAAGGCTTCATCGGCATGGGTCTCCCGACTATCGCTACCGGGCTGCTCACCACCGTGATGGCGCCGGGCCAGGCTGCTGCTCTCCTGGTGATACCGAACTTGACCACCAACATCTGGCAGGCATTTTCCGGTAAGCATCTGCGCCCGCTGCTCAGGAGGTTCTGGCCGATGCTCGTCGGCATCTGCATCGGCACCACGCCGGGCGCGGGCTTTCTCGCCAATGACAAGTCCGGCCGCGCCACCATGGCGCTCGGCATCATGCTCATTCTGTACGCACTGTTCTCGCTCACGGCGCCACGGCTGCGGGTGTCGCCGCGGACCGAATGGTGGCTCGGACCGCTGATCGGCGCGCTCACCGGACTGATCTCGGTCCTCACCGGGGTATTTGTGATCCCCCTCGTGCCCTATCTCAACGCGCTGTCGCTCCAGCGCGACGAACTCATTCAGGCTCTTGGCCTCGCTCTGGTGGCGTCGGCATCGGCGCTCGCCATCGCTCTGGCGCGGGAGGGCGCGTTGTCGCTGTCGCTCGCCGGCACATCGATTTTTGCGCTCGCGCCCGCCGGCCTCGGGATGATAATCGGGCAACGGCTGAGGCAGCGGACCAATCCGGCCCTGTTCGTGCGTATTTTCGCGGTGGGGCTGCTGCTTATCGGTCTTCATCTCGCACTCAGAAATCTGATTTGAAGCTGTCATGCTTTGGCCCCGATATTGCCGCGCGAGACGACGAAAAGCGTCGCGTTTCTCGGAATTCATAATGGAATTCCCTTTTTTGACGGTGTCTTGCATGCGCGTCTCACATCGTTTCATCCTGGTGGCAGCGGGCTTCCTGCTCGCCATTTGTGCATACGGCTCAAGTCGCGCCCAGGAGGCAACTCCGGATCTTGCCGGGCCGCCCGCCGCACAAGCGATCGAACCCGCCACCGGCGTAACGATCGACTGGGAGGTCGCCAACCGGTTCCGCTTGTTCCGCGATGAACGCGACTTCCGCCGCCAAGTCGAGGCGTCGCGAGGCAAAAGCGTGCTCGAGGCCGAACGGGCGCTTGCGGAGGATACCGACGGCCGCGGTTGGGCGCACGACATGGTGGTGCGGCTATGCCTCGACGGCGTTGGCCGCGTGACCGACCAATGCGTCCGCGACGGGACACGGGAAAACTATCTCAACCCGGCGGACCATCGCGTCACGGTGCGGCTCGCCGGCGTCGTTCCGACCGGCGCGACTTGCGCATGGAGCTTTGCGGCCCAAGGCGACACCATGCCGGTGACGGCGAGCGGGGATTGCGCGGAGCCGATGGCGGTGCGGGCGCGCTACGGCGCGCCGACCGCGGCAAGCGTCGACATCGCGGTACCGGGCGAACCGGTGCGCCGCACCACCACCGAAATCGTCGTGCGCGACCTCCTGATCGCCGGCCTTGGCGATTCGGTCGCCTCCGGTGACGGCAATCCGGACCGACCGGTGGCGCTATCCGATGACGGATTTTGTTTCCGGCGCTTCATGTCGGGAGGCCGCGGCGAATATTTCCGCCCGGGTCGCGTCGGCTTTCGCGGCGACCGGGCCTGCGACATTCTCGCGGGCTCGGACACGGCCCGCATCGAATGGGCGAAACTCTCGGCGCGCTGGATGAACGGGTCATGCCACCGCTCGCTCTACGGCTATCAATTGCGCGCCGCGCTCGAACTCGCGATCGAAATTCCGCATGCGGCGGTGACGTTCCTGCCGCTCGCCTGCACTGGCGCCACGATCGCAAACGGCCTGTTCAACGGCCAACGCAGCCGTGAGATGAACTGCGGCACCGAGCCGTGCCCGACGTCGATGCCGGCGCAATTGACGGCACTGCGCGATCTGCTGGCCCGCGCCCGGCGCGGACAACCCGCGCGCGTCCTCGATCTGGTGTTCCTCACCATCGGGGCGAACGACATCAATTTCTCCGGGCTGGTTGCCGACGTCATCATCGAGGCCGGCGGCGAACGCGGCCTGTTCGGCCGCGCCGGGGTGATTTCCACGGTCGAGAGCCTCACAGGCGACGCTTGACACCGTGCTTGCCGGCCGACTTCGCGCGGCTGCGCGCCGCGCTCAAGCCGATGGTCGACGGCATGTTCGAGCGGGTGGTGTTCGTCTCCTATGGGCATCCGGCGCTGAGCCCCGAAGGCGGCCCCTGCCCGGGCGGCCGCGGCGGCTTCGACATCCACCCGGCCTTCGGCGTCGATGCCGGGCGGCTGCGCCGTGCCGCGACTTTCGTGCAGGACAAGTTCCTGCCTGCCCTCAAGGCATCGCGACCTGCGACGCCAAGAGCGGCTGCGCAGCGCCATCCGAGGCCATGACCTTCGTGGACGCACACCAGGCGGCGTTCGCGGACCATGGCTTCTGCGCGTCCACCGAGACCGATCCGCCGTTCGACCGTGAATGCTTCCTTACCGACGGCAAAAGCTTCGACGACAGTCCGGTCGACGGCGCGACTCGAGCCGCTGGCCTGCGGCGCCGCCGTTAGCGAATTTCGCCCCTATGCGCGACGCGCCCGCTGGATCAGAACGGCAAACGACAGCTTCTTTACCGCTATGACGTTCCCGGAGGGTATCGGCGCCGCCTTGCAGCCGAGCGATCTTCACGACGCCACCTGGGGCGTCCTGTCTGCCGTCTATGGCGGCGCCCTCCATCCGACCGCCGAAGGCCACGCCGCCATGGCGGATGCTGCACTGGCGGGCGCGAGGAGCGCGCTGCACCTGTCCGGCGTGGACGAGACGATCATTACGCTGCCGCTGCCGCCGCTGCCGGATGAGCCCGCGCCCAAGTGAAATGATTGCGGAACGGGACGGTAGCATCCGATGCGTCTTGTGGTGACGGCCGCCGCGGCGCGGCCATTGCCGTAGAGCGCGCACCTACCCACTTTGCGCGGACAACCTGCCTACACGACCCCGAGCTTCTTCTGAAGGCTGGTCGACGACGTCGTGTATTGGAACACCAGGCGCTTGTCCGGGAAGACGTAGTGATAGGCCTTCTGCGCCATCAGAGCGGCCTCGTGGAAGCCGCACAGGATGAGCTTGAGCTTGCCCGGATAGGTGTTGATGTCGCCGATCGCGAAGATGCCCGGCACGTTGGTCTCGAACGCCGCGGTGTCGACCGGAATGACGTCGCCTTCGACATTGAGGCCCCAGTTCGCGACCGGCCCGAGCTTCATGGTGAGACCGAAGAACGGCAGCAGGGCGTCGCATTCAACCCGGTAGGGCTCGCCCTTATCGGGCTTGGCATGGGCCGCGCGCAGCACGCCGCCTTCGCCTTCAAGCGCCGTAACCTGACCGAGCACGAGGTCGATCTTGCCCGCCTCCACCAGCGCCCGCATCTTGTTGACGCTGTCGGGCGCGGCGCGAAACTGGTCGCGCCGGTGCATAAGGGTCACGCGCTTGGCCACCGGCGCAAGGTTGAGGGTCCAGTCGAGCGCGCTGTCGCCGCCGCCGACGATGAGCAGGCGCTGGTCGCGAAAGCGATCCATCTTGCGCACCGCGTAGAACACCGAAGTCCCTTCATAGGCCTCGATGCCCGGCACCGGCGGACGTTTGGGCTGGAACGAGCCGCCGCCGGCCGCCACCACGATAAGCTTCGCCTCGAACACCTTGCCGACGTCGGTGGTGACGCGGAACAGGGGCTCGCCGATGCGTTCGATCGTCTCCACCATCTCGCCGAGATGGAAGGCCGGCTTGAACGGCTCGATCTGTTTCATCAGCGCGTCGGTAAGCCCCTGGCCGGACACGATCGGCAGCGCTGGGATGTCGTAAATCGGCTTTTCCGGATAAAGCTCGGCGCATTGGCCGCCGACCTTGTCGAGGATGTCGACGAGGTGGGCCTTGATGTCGAGCAGGCCGAGTTCGAATACGGCGAAAAGTCCGCACGGGCCGGCGCCGATGATGAGTACGTCAGTCTTGATTGGTTCGGACATGCGTTGTTCTTGCGTTGTTCTGGCGTTGTTCTGGCGATCTGTGATCTTGGGATTGCGAGTGTCTAGCCCGGGCCGACGGCCCGGGAAAGAGCGCCTTTGGTTGCAAATTGCAAGGGGTTGAGATTGGTTGCCGCCTGGTGGGGTTGGGTGGCGGTCGGTGGCGGGTTCGCAGGTCAGCCTCTCTGACAAAGTAAATCGTCCATGGCACCAAGCTTGCTCGCACGCGTCAGCGAGGTCGATCCGCGCCGCATGCGGCTGCGCGCCTAACCTACCTCCCGAGGAGTACCGTGACCGATCAACCACAAGGCGGCCGCCGGCCGCCGCCGCCGCGCCCCGAGGATTTTCCGCACCGGACCGTGGAAACGATCCGGTTTGGCGACCTCGACCGCCAAAACCACATCAACAATGCGGTGTTCGCGACCCATTTTAGTCCGGCCGCGTCATCATTCTCTATGGCGAGGAATTCGGCCTGATCGTGCCGGGGGCGAGCTTCGTGCTGGCGCGGCTCGCGATCGATTTCCTGGGCGAAATGCATTGGCCGGGCGACGTGGAAATCGGCACCGCGATCGTGCGGGTCGGCAATTCCTCGCTCGGCCTCGACCAGGCCCTGTTCGTCAATGGCGTGTGCGTAGCGACTGCCGAGAACACCTTGGTGCTGGTCGACAAGACCACCAGGAAACCGCGGCCCTTCACTCTCGATCACGCAGCACGTATCAAGACTGCGGCGCCTGCGGCCCCCGGAGCGGGGCCATGATCTAATTGCCCTTGTTCAGGGTTGTCCTCGTTAGGCTTGGCGCTCCGGCGTTGTGACCACGAGGCCGTCGAGCGCTTCGGTCACCTTGATCTGGCACGACAACCGTGAATTGGGGCGCACATCGTAGCCGAAATCGAGCATGTCCTCTTCCATCGGGGATGGCGGCCCGGTCTTCTCGCGCCAGGCTTCGTCCACATAGACATGGCAAGTCGCGCAGGCGCAGGCGCCCCCGCATTCGGCCTCGATGCCCGGAACGCCGTGCTTGATCGCCGTCTCCATGACGGTCGCGCCCGGCTCCGCCTCCACGATGCGGGCCTTTCCTGAACTGTCGACGAAAGTGATCTTGACCATGCGTGCCAAATCCGGGAACCGCCGCAACCGGATCGGCCGGGCGCACTCCTATATCCGCTCGCGACGCGCCACGCCAGAGCGCCGCGGCAGGGTGGCGGCCCTGCCGGCCTCGGTTCAATTCACCGTCCTGATTTGCTGCCAATTCGATCAATTCGGCATCAGCGCGAAGGTCCATACCGAGCCACCGGGCGGGACGTTTTTCAACGCCTCCTTGGCAAGGTTCCAGTACAGGCCGCCGACACCCGACAGCACAGTCACATACTGCTGGCCATTATGCGTATAGGTGACCGGCATGGCGTTGATGCCCGACCCGGTCTGGAACTGCCACAGCGTCTTGCCATCCGCGGCATCGAGCGCGATGAACTCGCCGGTCTCCTTGCCGGTGAACAGGAGCCCGCCGCCGGTCGCCAGCATCGCCGCCCAGTACTGGTGGTCGTATAGAGGCACGCGCCAGCGCTGCTTGCCGGTGAGCGGATCGATGGCATCGACATGCCCGATCGGTTCGCCGTTCGGCGGCATGTTGGTGTTCTGCACGAACATGTAGCGTTGTCCGGCCTTGAACTCTTCGATGGTCAGATGCTTATAGAGCCGGCCCTCATGGATGGTGTTGGCATAGAGAAGCCCGGTTTCCGGACTGAATGCCGCGTGCGGCCAGTTCTTGCCGCCGCGGGTCGACGGCCACATCTCGATCTGCTCGCCGGCGCGCAGCTTCCGGGCAATCTCGGTCTCGACCGGCCGACCGGTTTCCATGTCGATATGGCTCGCCCAGTTCACCTTCTCGTATGGGTTGGCGGCGACGATCGCCCCGGTGGCGCGATCGAGCACGTAGAGAAAGCCGTTACGGTTGAGTTGCATCACCACCTTGCGCTTGACGCCGTTGACGGGTAGCTCCGCAAGGATCAATTCCCACACCGCGTCGTAGTCGTAGGCGTCGTTGGGCGTGAACTGGTAGTGCCAGACCACCTCGCCGGTCTTCGGCCGCACCGCCAGCACGGACGAGGTGTAGAGGTTGTCGCCGGGCCGGCTCTGCGTCGCCCACGGGGCGGCATTGCCGGTGCCCCAGTAGGAAAGATCGAGATCGGGATCGTACGATCCGGTGATCCAGGTCGACCCGCCGCCGTGCAGGTAGGCGTCGGTGTTCTGCGGCCAGGTCTCGTTGCCCTTTTCGCCACGGCCCGGGATGGTGTAGCGGCGCCAAAGCTGCTTGCCGGTCTCGGGGTCCCAGCCGTCGATGAAGCCGCGGATGCCGTATTCGGCGCCGGAGATGCCGGTCATCAACACACCATTCGCGACCACCGGCGCTACCGTCATGGAATAGCCGTCCCGCCACTCGGCCGCCTTCGACCGCCAGACTTCGGCACCCGTCTTGGCGTCGAGCGCCACCACATAGGCATCGAGCGTGGTGCGGAAGATCTTGCCGTTATAGATCGCGGCGCCCTTGCTGGAGACGCCGCAGCAGACCACACTTGGCGTTTCCGGCAGCCAATTGACCGGCGTCTTCCAGATTTGCCGTCCGGTGCCGACATCGATCGCAACCGTCGCCTTGGCGTTGGTCACGTACATCACGCCATTGTAGACGATCGGTTGCGCCTGTTCGCCCCATTGATTGTCGAGGCTCAGGTTCCAGATCGGCACCAGCCGCTTGATGTTGGTCTTGTCGATCTGCTTAAGCGCGCTATAGCGGTTCTGGCCATAGCCCATGCCGTAGGTGAGGACGTCGTCGGTGTTCTTGCCGTCATTCTTGAGGTCGTCGAGCGTTTGCGCCGACACTGCGCCACTACCCGCGAGCAGCAGACCGGCAACGAAGCTCACAAGTTTAGGGGCTCTACCAACGCCGTTGATCGGCAAAATGTTGTGCATGGCTCTCTCCCTTGGCGCAGCCGGTGCTTCCCTGCTTTTTTCGAAAATTCGGGGCTGCCGCTTAGGTACGCGGGATCCCGGCACATCCCGTCGGCAACTCGCGGATGAGGCTACACTATTCGTACCCGCGCGAAAGGGGCTCATCCTCCGTCTGTCGCGATGTTGGCGCAGGCAATCCGGTGCCGCAGCGGCCCGGACGTAACGCGTCACGCCGCCGACGCGTCCTTCAACAGGCCGCCGATGGCGAGCCGCGCCTCCTCCACCGCTGCCGCGAGGCGCGTGAGGGCGGGGGCGAGATTCGTCCTCTCACGGACGGCGCGTTCAAGCTCCTCGGCGGCTGCCGCTACCCGCCATGCCCCGATCCCGCGTGCCGACCCGGTGAGGGTGTGGGCGAGCGTCGCGACGCCGGCCGGCGGGACCTCGTGCATCCGCGCCAGCAACAGTTCGGCCTGGCAGTCGAATAGCCCCAGAACCTCGAACTCGAGGCTGCGGTCGCCGAGCGTCATGCGCGACAGATGGACGGCGTCGATGGCGGGTTCCTGCCCTGGCGGTCCGGCCGCGGTTGGCGGCGATGCCATCATGGTGGGAGGTTGCTGCGCCGGCTTGTTCATGTCCGCCTCCGGTAAGGCTCCCGATGCAGGCGGGCCTCCGCCTTGACGCGACCTTACGGTTTGACGTCGAAGGAAACCGGGCAAAAGCCGCAACTCCCGCGCCCGTGGGGCTGATTCCAGTATGGGTCGGTTAAGATTCTCTATCCCACAAGGCCGCCCTCCAGTGTCGACGACCTTGCGGCGAGTCCGGCGGCGCCTCCCCGAGCGCCGAATATCCCTTTTCGGTGAGCCGGCACACCAGCCAGTCGAGTTTCACCGGGTTGTTGACCCATGGTTCGGCCCAACCGTGGGCGATACATGCCTGGATGGTCCGGACCGCAACCTCACGGCCCTCGCGGTCGAACAGGGGCAGCTTGCCGCCCGGCTCGGCGAGACCGCGCTGCAAATATCGTCGCTGCGGCTCAGTCGGCCGCAACGTTGCCGCAATATCCTCGTCATCTTCACTCAAGAATAGAACGCCTTACAGGCTGTCCACGCGCACCGGGATGCGCCGGCGAAAAGGTCCCGCAAGCCTCGCGGCCGCGTGCCACCTCGCCAATCATGGCCGACTTGTGTTCAATTTATGCGTGTTAACCATAACATCCGTTAACGATGATTAAAAAGAGGTTACGATTTGGTTTCGTAAATCGCGGCTAGGCGGGTAAAATGCCTTAGCTTGGGGTGGCTTAGGGGTAGCGGTTTCCACTTAGAGACGGGTGATCATCACGCATCGGGGCGTGGGCGACGGGTCGACTGAAGCCCATGTGCGTCTGAGTAGCGTAAGTTGTGAGGCGACCAAACCATGGCGATCTATTCGAAGAAAGGCAAAGACCCGACCGAGGTCGCGCTTTCGGCGATCCAGGACGCGCTCAACATCCGTGAGGCCGACCCGAAAGTGTCGTCCGGCGGGGGTGGCGGACCGGCCGTCGGGTTGGGGGACGCCGCGAACGAGGGCCGCCGACGCGGCCCGCGCAGCAGCATCAAGGACGCCCCGCTCGATCCTCTTCCGATGGGGCCCGCTCGCGACGACCGCGACATCGTGCAGGCCGCCAATGACGATCAGGAATCGATCGGTCAGATTCTGCAGTCGTTGCAGCGCCGCCCGTCGCGCACGCCGTTCATCATCGCGACCCTGTTTGCCGTCCTGTGGGCGCTCTCCGCGCTTATGCTGATCTACGGTTTTGGCAGCCATATCCGTGATCTCATCGGCGACGGCGGCAGCGCGCTTCCCACCATCATCGGACTGTTGGGCGCCTTCAGCGCTCCGATCGTGTTCTTCTACGCGCTCGCCAACATGGTGGCGCGCTCGAACGAGTTGCGCATCGTCGCCAATTCCATGGCGGAGGCCACCCTTCGCTTCGCCGAGCCCGAGAGCCTCGCCCACGATTCGATTGTCACGGTCGGCCAGGCGATCCGCCGCGAAGTCGCCGCCATGGGCGATGGCGTCGAGCGCGCGCTTGCGCGAGCCGCCGAGCTCGAAACCCTCGTCAACAATGAGGTAGCGGCGCTCGAGCGCGCCTATAATGACAACGAGGTGCGTATTCGGAACCTGCTCGATGGTCTCGCCCAGCAACGCGAGACCCTGGTCGGCCAGGCCGAGCAGGTTCGCAATGCCATTACCAACGTGCATCTCGACCTGTCGCACGACATTACCACCGTGAGCGAGTTGATTGCGGAGCGCGTCAACGAGGCGGCGCAGCGGATCACCCGTTCGCTCGCCGAGAAGGGCGAGCAGATCACGGTGGCGCTCGGCACCGCCGGCGATACCATGATCGAGCAACTCGGCGAGCGCGGCACCGACCTTTTGGAGCGGCTCGAACGCACCAGCGACGACACCACCCAGGCGATCGATTCGGCAAGCGACCGGCTAACGTCGAGCCTCAATTTCAAATCCGACCATCTCAACGAGCAGTTCCTGTCGATCGCCACAAACCTGCAGCAGTCGCTGGCGTCGCGCCTCGACGACGTGGTGGAAGGGTTCTCGCACAAGAGCGCCTCGGTGCTGGAGACCGTGGAGGTTCGGACCCGCGAAATCACCGAGACGATCTCGGACCGTTCCGAGAACGTGTCGCGGGCGCTGATCGACACCACCGGCCAACTCGCCGAGACCATCGCGTTGCGCGCCGACGAGGTGAACAACTCGCTCAAGACGACGGGCGAGTCGATCGTGCTCGATCTCAGCCTGCGCGGCGGCGACATGGTCTCCAAGCTTGAGGAAACCGGCAACAAGATCACCGAGACCATCATCGCGCGCAGCGACTACGTAACTCAGCACTTCGGCAACAACGCCGAGGCGCTTGCCGAAATCGATCACCTCGCGCAGCGATATGATGCGCGACATGCTGGCGCAGCGCCTGCAGACCTTCGAGGAGATGTTCACCCACAACGGTTCCGAGCTGGCCGAGCGCATCGGCCGCGACAGTTCCACACTGGGCGACCTCATCACCCGCCACCTCGCTGAGTTCGATCGCACCGTGAAAACTCACGGCGGCGAGCTTGTGGAGAATCTGAGCCAACGGACCACCGACCTCCAGGTCATGATGCGGGACTATCTCGACGGCTTCAATTCGCGGGTTTCGACCAAGGCGATGGAAATTACCACCTCACTCGACCAGCGGCTCGCCCGCTTCCAGGAGGTTATGGACAACCGCTCGCAGAGCCTCAACGAAAACTTCCAGACCCACATCGTCGATATCGCCCGCGTGGTTGCCGACGGCGGCCGCGAGGTGGTGATGGCAATCGAGGGCCGGATCGAGGACATTACCTCCACCATAACGACGCGCGGCGAGGAACTGACGACCGCGCTCGCCACCAGGATCGACAACGCCGACAGCACCCTCACGTTGCGCGCCACCGAGGTCGCGGAAAACCTCGACAGCCGGGTCAACCGGTTCGAGGAACTGCTGATCCACCGTGCCGACGCCGCCTCCCGCGAACTTGAGACACGCGTCACGGGCGCGACCGAACTCTTGGTGAGCCGGGCTCACTCCGCTTCCCGCGATGTCGAGACGCGCACCGTCAAGGCGACCGATTCCCTGGTCAGCCGCACTGAGACCGCCGCCCTCAACGTCGAGGCCCGCACCGCCCGCGCGACCGACATCCTGGTCGGCCACGCCGAAACTGCCACCAGCGACATCGAGACGCGTACCGCGACGGCGACCGAGAGCCTGCTCGGCCGCGCCGCCGACGTCACTCGCGAAATCGAGATGCGGATGGCGAGCGCCACCGAGACGCTCACCGGCCGTGCCGAAACCGTCGCCCGCGAGATCGAGACGCGCGCCGCGGCCGCCACCGAATTCCTGGCAACCCGCATCGGCGCCGTGTCCCACGAGATCGAGACCCGCACGACCGGGGCGACCGAGTTCCTCGTCAGTCGGGTCAGCGCCGTGTCCCACGAGATCGAGACCCGCGCGACCGGGGCGACCGAGTTCCTCGTCAATCGTGTCAGCGTGGTGTCCCAGGAGATCGAGACCCGCACCGCAGGGGCGACCGAGTTCCTCGTCAGTCGGGTCGGAACCGCTTTCCAGGAAATCGAGACCCGTACCGCCGGGGCCACCGAAGCCCTCGTCAATCGCATTGGCGCGGTGTCCCACGAGATCGAGTCCCGGACTCGGACGGCCGCGGATTTCACCGCCGACCGCATCGAGAAGCTTGCGCTCGAGGTCGAGACCCGCACCAACGCCGCGGCCGAATTCGCCGCGAGCAAGATCGACCGGGCTACTCACGATATCGGAGCGCGCACCGGCCTCGCCATCGATGCGGCCGTCGCCAACGTTGGCAAGGCGACCGAGCAGATCGAGACCCGCACCAGTGCCGCAGCCCAGTTTGCCCTGGCCACGTTCGGCAAGGCGACCGAGCAGATCGAGACCCGCGCCAGCGCGGCCGCCGAGTCCGCCCTCGTCACCGTGGGCAAGGCGACCGAGCAGATCGAGAGCCGCACCGATGCCGCCGCCAAGGGTGCGGCCGCACGCCTCACGGGCGCCACCCAGGACATGGAGACGCGCACCACCACTGCCTCGGAGCAGGCTTCGCGCCGGGTCGAGAACGTTACTCAGCACATTAGCGCGCGCGCCGCGGAGGCCAGCAGCCTGCTGGTCGAACGCACCGGCCAAATCGCGACCGAGATCGAAACACGCACCGCGGCGGCCACCGATTTCCTGGTCGGACGGGTCGGAGCCGTCAGCGGCGAAATCGACGCCAAGAGCCGCATGGCGGCCGAGTTGATGCAGGTGCGCAGCGAGCAGTTCATCGACGCCATCAAGACCAACACCTCCGATGCCAGCCAAATGCTCACCGAATTGACCACCGCGACCACCGCGTCGATCCGCTCGAGCGCAAGCGACGTCGAACGGACGCTGACGACGCTGTCGAGCGGCGCAAGCGCGGTGCTCAAGCAGAACGTCACCGAAGTGGAGCGAACCCTCCTCGGCGTTTCCCAGGAGGTCGCCCGCACCTTCGTTGGCAAGGCCGACGAGATCACGGCTTCGATCCGACAGCGCTCGACCGAACTATCGCACCTGCTCGACGAGAAGAGCAGCGGGCTTATCAACGCCATCTCCAGCAAGGGCGGCCAATTCTCGGTCGAGATCGAGCGCGCCGCGGAGAGCGCCGTCAAAGCGATCGACGTCAAGGCATTCGCCTTCGCCCAGTCCATGATGGACAACTCGAACGAACTCGCCCGCATTATCAACGACGCCAGCGCGAGTGCGACCTCGATCGTCAGCCGCACCCTGAAGGACCTTCAGGATTCGCACCAAGAGCTCGGTTTCGCAGGCGACCGTCACGGTGGCGCAGACGCTCAAGGACCTCCAGCAGTCGACCAAGGGCGCGGTCGAACAGTCGAAACAGGCGGCGGTGTCGACGGTTTCGGAAATCCTCGAGACCCACGGCATGCTGCGCGCCGATACCACGTCGCTGTTCGAACGACTGCGCGATGCCAACCACCTCCTCCAGGAAGTCCTGGGCGGCGCCCAGACGAACCTCAGCTCGATCGAGCAGATCCTGTCGACGCGAGTCGACGGAATTCGTCTCGACCATCGGCAAGCTGCTCGAGAGCGCCGACACCACGACCGGCAAAATGGATCAGCACGTCGGATCGTTCTACGGGCTCACCTCGAAAGTGCTGGGCGACCTCGGCGAGCTTGCGGTGCAGTTCGACGGCCACGGGCGCGCGCTCGCCGACGCCGTCGCCACGCTCGACAAGAGCAACAAGGACAGCGCCGTGATTGTCGGCGATCGCAAGACCGCGATCGAGGAGCTTGCGGCCGCCGTGAACAGCCGTACCGAGGAGCTCGACCAGCGGCTGAAGCGTTTCTCGAGCCTGCTCGACGAATCGCTGCACGCCGCCGAGGACCGTGCCCGCGATATCGCCCGCGTGGTCGCCGAGGCAACGTCGGACGGCGCGCGCACGATCGCCGAACAGCATGCCAAGGTCCGTTCCGCCACCGAGGAGGAAAGCAAGCGCACGCTCGATACCCTGCACGAGCTCTACGAGCAGGTGTCGAGCGAGAGCAAAGGCCTGTTCCAACAAAATGCCTCCGAGGCGCACCAGCTCCTGCAGCAGGCGACCGAACGGTTCGCCGACGTCATGCAGACCATGAAGCAGATGTCGCTCGACATGCAGCGAGAACTCGACAATACGCGTCAGGAACTGCGGCGTGGCGTGCTCGAACTGCCCGAGGAGACCGCCGAAAGCACGGCGCAAATGCGCCGGGTGATTGTCGACCAGATGGAGGCGCTCGCCGAACTCAACCGCATCGTCGCCCGCCACGGCCGCAGCATGGACACGGTAGCCACCGGCACGGAACGCCGCACCGTTCGCGAGGAACCCGCGACCGTGAATGCGGCAGCGCGTCAGGAACCGGTCCGCCAGATCGTCCAACGCACCGACCCGGCGAGCCCGCAGGCAGCCCCGCGCGGCCGCATCGAAGCGCCGCCAGTCGCTCCCGCCGGACCGAACGGCGCCGCGCAAGGCCGCGGTGGTTGGCTGTCCGAGTTGCTGACCCGGGCCTCGCGCGAAGGCGACGACGAGCCCGCGCGGGGCGACGACCACTCCGCCTATCAACCGCCCCCGCGCCAGGATGACCGCAGCCAGCGTCCGGACGACCGCAACGTTCGTCACACCATCGAATCGCTCGAACTCGCTGTCGGTCGATATCGCCCGCATGATCGATCACGACGCCGCAGCGGAGTTGTGGGATCGCTACAACCGCGGCGAGCGCAACGTATTCACACGGCGCCTCTACACCATGCAGGGCCAGAAGGCGTTCGACGAGGTGCGGCGGCGCTACAAGGCCGACCGCGAGTTCCGCCAGACCGTCGACCGCTACATTGGGGAATTCGAGCGCCTGCTCAACGAAGTCGCCCGCGATGACCGAGGCCAAGTGGTGGCACGCACCTACCTCACCTCGGAAACCGGCAAGGTCTACACCATGCTGGCCCACGCGGCCGGACGGTTCGAGTAAGGCGGAGCGCGGCCCGGCGCGCGTCGCCGGGCCGCTGATCGTCGGCGATGCCCGTCGTCCTTTCCGTGCGCTGCGAGCGCTGGCCGATCGCCGGGGCCTTCACGATCAGCCGTGGATCCAAGACCGAGGCCGAGGTGGTGGTGGCCGAGCTTGCCGACGGCGCGGTCCGCGGGCGTGGCGAATGCGTGCCGTATGGACGCTACGGCGAGACCGCGGCGGGCGTCGCCGCGGCCATCGGCGATCTCGCGGGCGCGATCGCGGCCGGCCTTGACCGCGCCGGCTTGCAGCGCGCCCTGCCGGCGGGCGCCGCCCGCAATGCGCTCGACTGCGCCTTTATCGATCTTGAGGCAAAGCGTACCGGTCGCGCCGCGCACGACGTGCTCGGCGTTGCCGCGCCGCGTCCCCGTCTCACCGCATACACGATTTCTCTGGGAACGCCCGACGGCATGGCAGCCGCGGCCAACGCCGCCGCAGCCCGGCCGCTGTTGAAGATCAAGCTCGGCGGCGCCGGCGACGCCGAAAGGATTGCCGCGGTGCGCCGCGCGGCGCCGCGAGCCGAATTGATCGTCGATGCCAATGAGGGGTGGAGTGTGGCAAACCTCGCGGCCAATCTCGCGGCCTGCGCGGCGGCGGGTGTGACCCTCGTCGAGCAGCCGCTGCCCGCCGCCGACGACACCGCGCTCGGCACGCTTGCGCGGTCAATCCCGGTGTGCGCCGACGAGAGCGTCCACGACCGCGCCTCGCTCGCCGCCCTCGCCGGCAAGTACGACGCCGTGAACATCAAGCTCGACAAGTCCGGAGGGCTGACCGAGGCCCTGGCGCTCGCTGCCGCCGCGCGCGCCGCCGGTTTCGACCTCATGGTCGGGTGCATGATCTCGACGTCGCTCGGCATCGCGCCCGCCATGTTGGTGGCTGAGCGCGCCCGCGTAGTCGATCTTGATGGGCCGCTCTTGCTGGCGACCGATCGCCCCAACGGCCTGTTCTATGACGGCAGCACGGTGCATCCGTCCGACCCGGCGCTGTGGGGATAAAAGCTGGCCGCAGCGATACGGAACCCAGCGCGTTGGCGTTCACGCTTTAACGCTGCGACGAAATACCCGGACACACGAGTGAAATATTCACCCGCTTGCCACAAAACCTCCTTGCGCGGCATGAATGTTGCTCTCAAAATACACAATCACAGGAGGGAACATGCGCCACTCAGTCCTGCTCGTCGCCAGCCTCGCCGCCGCCTTGATTTCGGTCGCCCCCGCCGGCGCGACCATGCGTATCACTGGCGACCGGGGCGGCTTGATCATCAGTTACGCGGAACGCTTCATGGCCGCGCGCGCCAGCGGGGAATTTGTCGTTATCGACGGCGCCTGCTTGTCGGCCTGCACCCTGGCGGTCGGCATATTGCCGCGCGGGCAGATTTGCGCGACCCCGAATGCCGTGCTCGGCTTTCACGCGGCTTGGCGGCCGACCACGAACGGCGGCAAGGTCAGGAGCGACGTCGCGACCCAGGCCATGTACGAGATGTATCCCGCCGAGGTTCGCAATTGGATCACCCGTCGCGGCGGTCTGACCGAGCGCATGATGATACTCAGAGGCCGCGAGCTTGCCGCGATCGTACCGCCATGCGCCGGAAGCGCGATGGCGGAGGCCGGGTCCGCGCCGCGCAGCCAGCACGCTACCCGGACGGTGAGGCGTGATTTGCTTCCACGCGCCACGCTTGCCGCCCAGCCGCTGCGATAACAAAGCCGGTGGCCGCGACGGCCGCCATGGCGAAGTAGGCATAGCTGCCGAATTTCTCTACGAGCTCGCCGGCCAATGCCATCGCGGCCGCGAAGGTCACTCCCTGCAGGGCGGAAAAATCGCCCTGGGCGGTCGCGCCGCCGTCTCGGCCGGCAAGGCGCGACAGCACGTGCATGGCGCCCACATGGGTCGCGCCGAATGACAGGGCGTGAAGGCATTGCAGGACCGGCAACGCGGCCGCCGGCGGATCGAACGCCATTGCGGTCCAGCGCAACACCCCGCCGAGCGCACCCAGCAGGATCATCTCGACCGCGCCGATCCGGGCGATCAGACGCCCGGATCCGGCGAACAGCAATATTTCCGCGACGACCCCGATCGCCCATAACAGACCGATGGCGGTTCCATTGAGACCGGCGGCGCTCCATTGCAGGGTCACAAAGCCATAGAGCACCGCGTGGCTGGCCTGGACGAGACTCGCGCCGACCACCACCGTCACAAATACACCGGACCGCCAAAGGCCTGAGCCGACCGCCAGCGTCTTACCCCTCGTCCCGGCGCCATCGGGGATTTCCGGCAGCAGCAGAGTAACGGCGGCCGTCATCGCCATGGCGGCGGATAGCACCACGACGACCGGCCCTGCGCCGAGTGTGGCGAGTAAAGTCCCGCCCGCCAGGTTGGCGAGGATGAACGCGACCGATCCCCACAAACGCACCGGCCCGTAGGCGAGCCCTCGCGCGCCAAGCCCGCGCAGGCCGTAGGAATCACCGAGCGGCAGCACGGGCGCATACACAATCGAGATCGCGACATAGGCCGTCAAGATGGCTGCGAATCCATGCGCGCCCGCCATTACGGCATAGCCGGCCGCAGTGAGGATCGCCGTGATCGTCAAGGCGACGCGCGGATCGAAGCGGCGATCGATCACCCGGGTCGTCAAGGGGAGCGCAACCACGCGGGCCAGCATCGGAACCGCGAGCAGGATGCCGATGTCGCGGGCATCGAGCCCATGGTTTGCCAGCCACGCCGGCAAATAGGGCATCTGAATACCGCCGAAGGCGAAGAATGCCGCATAGAAGATCGCCATGCGCAGTGCGAATCCGTCGATGCGCGTTATCCTAAAAAAAAGCCAAATCACTTAGCTGCCCTTCTGTCCGCCCCGATCCCAACGGCATAACACCACCACCGCAGCCCGCCATGCCCATCGAAAATGCGCTTTCCCAGAGACCTGCCGCGGTCGCATCAACTGCGCCGCCGGCTCCCGGTGAGGCGGATTTCGAGGCCATATACGCCGCCGTGATGGCGACTGAGCGGGGCCGCTGGTTTCTCTGCGAATATGCCCGCCGCAACCGCCAGACCGATACGGTCGCTGTGCTCGCCGCGATCGATCGCCTGATCGTTGCGTCGCGGGAGGACGCGGAACTCAAGGCGCTCACGCCGCCGGAGCCAAAGCCGGTTGCCGAAACCGGAGCCGACATGGAGCGCCTGCGCGCCGAGCTTGCCGACATGGCAAGCGCGATCGCTCGCACCAAGGTCGAGATCGCCTCCATCAAGCCCGATGCCGCCAATTCGGACCCGCACCATGGCGACCGCATACTGGAAGCGACTGAGCAACTCGATTCCGTCGTGCGCACCACCGAGCGCGCCACCTCGGATATCCTGGCTGCCGCTGAACAGGTCCAGGAAGTCGCCTGGACCATGCGCGAGCAGGGCATGGAACCCGAGTTCTGCGACCAACTCGACGGTTACGCCACCGCGATCTACACGGCCTGTTCGTTCCAGGATCTGACGGGCCAGCGCACGCGCAAGATCATCCATGTGCTGCGCTATCTCGAAGCCCGAATCCACGTGTTGAACGGGCTGTGGGGCGCGGCGTCGACCGCCTCCCCGGCTCCAACCGGGCAAGCGGTCCCGACCGACGACCTCGTCCAGAATGACGTCGACCTCATGATGGCGCCGACGGCGCCGATTTGGCTGACCGAAACGGCTGAGCCTTTGGAACGGTCGGAAGAGATGCCCCCGGCGATGGAGACTTTGGGGCGGTTGGACGAGGTTCCCGCGGCAACGGAGGCTCCCCCGTCATCGGAGCATTTGGATCGGTTGGAAGGGGCGCCGCGGTCGGTGGAGCCTTCGGTGCCGTCGGAAAGTTCTGTGGTGGAGCCGGCAGCCGCGGCGCCGGCCATCGAAGGACCGAAAGGATCGTTTTCGCTGCTCCCGGAGCCCGCCGAGGAATCACGACGACCGCGCGTGATGCCGCCTGTCGCGGAGGAGCCCTATCGGGAACCGATGCCGGAGCCCGCCGACGAGTTGAATTTTGTCATCTCGGATCTGCTCGTCTTCGCGTCGGATTTTGCGGCCGAATTCCACAAAAATGTGGCGACGCCGGCCGGCGCGGAGCCGACTCCCGTCCCGACGACAACAGCCTGCGAGCCGGTGAGGGAGCCGCCGTCGCAACCCGAGACGATCCTGCCGCTCGCGGCGGCACCGCGGCTTGCCGACATGACGCAGGACCCCGCCCAGCACCGCGCACCTGTAGCGCCGGCGGCAGCGCCTCGCCGCGCCAGCGATCTCGCGGAAGACCTGTTCGCCGACGTCATGGCGCTGACCGAGGAAGAGCGCATCGCGCTGTTTACCTGAACGGGCGGGCCGCAAGATCCGGCGCGCTTATGCCACCAGGCGGGCGAACAGCTCAGGGTCGACATTGCCCCCCGACAACACCACTACGGCGGTCTTTCCGGTAACGTCGAGCTTGCGGGCGAGCAGCGCCGCGAGTGCGACCGCGCCGCCCGGCTCGACCACAAGCTTGAGTTCGCGAAACGCGAACGCCACCGCAAGGCCGATTTCCTCTTCGGTCGCGGTGAGGCCGTCACCGACCAACTCCCGGTTGATCGCGAAAGTCAGCTTGCCCGGACTTCTGGGCCATTAGGGCGTCGCATATGGTTCCGGTCAGGGCCGGATTGCGTTCGCGCCGGCCACTGCGGAATGAGCGGGCGTGATCGTCGAAGCCGGCGGGCTCCGCGGTGTAGATGCGCGCTGCCGGCGCCCGCGCCTTGACGGCAAGTGCGATGCCGGCCGTAAGCCCGCCGCCCGAGGCATTGACGATGACGCAATCGAGCGCATGTCCGAGGCTCGACACGTCCTCCGCGATTTCGCGCCCCGCGGTGCCCTGCCCCGCAATGACGAACGGATCGTCATAGGGCGGCACCAGGACGGCCCCGCGCGCGCGTGCGATGGCCTGCGAAATCGCCTCGCGATCATCGCGTTCGCGGTCGTAGAGCACAACCTCGGCGCCCAGGGCGGCGGTACGCTCGCGCTTCGGCCGCGGCGCATCACGCGGCATCACGATGACGGCCGGCATGCCGAGGAGCTTGGCCGCCGCCGCGATGCCTTGCGCATGATTGCCCGACGAGAACGCGACGACACCGCCAAGCCGCATGTTCGGTGCAAGCGAGGAAAGCTTGTTGTAGGCACCGCGAAACTTGAACGATCCGGTCCGCTGCAGCGTCTCCGCCTTGAGGAACACCCGGCCGCCGCTGAGCGCATCGAGTACAGGTGAGGATATCAACGGCGTGCGCACGGCAACGCCGGCAAGCCGCTCGGCGGCAGCATCCACGTCGGCCGCCGTGGGCAGCGCAAACGTCAAACCCCGGGAATTTGCCATGGACAAACGTACCGCCGCGACTGTGGCGTGCGCAAGGCCGAAGCGGGGGCGCGACAGTACCGCCCCCCTCGTGCGCGACATCGCGAGATCGGCCGCATGGCAGTGGGCCGCGTCAGGCGGCCCTTACGGTATCGGCCGCGCGTTGCGGCACCGCTTCGAATTCCGGTTCTTCGCGGCTCGTGACGCGGGTCCAATGGATGATTTCGAACCGGCCGTCCATGTGTTCGACAATGGCGGAGCAGCTTTCCACCCAATCGCCGCAGTTGACGTAGCGGATGCCGAAATCGTCGTGGATCGCGGCGTGGTGGATATGGCCGCAGATGACACCGTCGACGTCGTTGCGCTTGGCTTCCAGCGCCAATGTCTTTTCGAACTCGCCGATATAGTTGACGGCGTTCTTGACCTTCTGCTTCGCCCATTGCGACAGCGACCAATAGCCGAAGCCGAGACGGCGACGCAGGTCGTTGAAGATGCGATTGACGACAAGGGCGACCGTATAGGCGTGGTCGCCGAAATAAGCGAGCCAGCGCGCCTGCGTCACCACGAGGTCGAAATGATCGCCGTGGATGACGAGATAGCGACGGCCGTCGGCGCCTTCATGGAAGGCGCGCTCGACGACTTCGATGCCGCCGAAATGGGTGCCGTAATATTGGCGCAGGAACTCATCGTGATTGCCCGGCACGTAGATCACGCGGGCGCCCTTGCGCGCCTTGCGCAGCAGCTTCTGCACCACGTCGTTATGGGGTTGCGGCCAGTACCAGGTCGTGCGCAGCCGCCAGCCGTCCACGATATCGCCGACCAGATAGATGGTATCGGCGTCATGATAGCGCAGGAAATCGAGCAGGAGATCGGCCCGGCAGCCGCGCGCGCCGAGATGAACATCGGAGATGAAGAGGGTGCGGAATTGCCGCATGCCGTCTTCAGATTCCATCCGTGTCTCCCGAAGTTGCCCATGCGGCTTCTATGAGAGTCGTGTTGCGATTGGATGACAGCTCCGTCACCGCTCTGTCATCGGATCACCCTAACGTTGTTAAGATGACAGATTCGGCCATTGCAGCCGCGTTTTTCTGCGGTATCACGATCCTGCTTCATATCGCCAGCATTGTCGTCGCGGCATGGCGCTGCCGGCCGCGGCCGATTCGTCGCCCCCTGGGCGAACTGCCGCCGGTGAGCATCGTGCGGCCGGTATGCGGGCTCGACAACTTTCTCGAAGAGACCCTACGCACGTCGTTCGAACTCGGCTATCCGGACTTCGAGTTGGTCTTCTGCGTCGCCTCGGCGCGTGATCCTGCCGTGCCGGTAGTAGAGCGGCTCATCGCGACGCACCGACAGGTGCGGGCGAGGCTCCTGGTCGGCGACGACCGCGTCAGCCACAATCCCAAGCTCAACAACTGCGTCAAGGGATGGCGGGCGGCGGAATACCATTGGATCGCGATCGCGGACTTTAACGTACTGATGCCGCCCGATTACATCCAGCGCCTGCTCGCCGCCTGGCAGCCCGATACCGGGCTCGTCTGCTCGCCGCCCGCGGGCTGCCGCCCGGTAGGGTTCTGGGCCAACTTGGAATGCGCGTTCCTGAACGCCTATCAGGCTCGGGCGCAGTATTTTGCCGACACGCTCGGCATCGGCTTTGCCCAGGGCAAGACCATGCTGTGGCGACGCGCCGACCTCGAGGCGGCGGGCGGCATCGCTGCACTAGGCGCCGAAATCGCCGAGGACGCGGCCTCGACCAAGGTCGTGCGCGCTGCGGGGCTGAGGGTCCGCCTCACCGATGCGCCCTTCGGCCAGCCGCTCGGCCGGCGCAGCATGACGGAAGTCTGGCGGCGCCAAACCCGGTGGGCGCGGTTGCGGCGCGCCTGTTTTCCACTGTTCTTCGTGCCGGAGATACTTGGCGGCGCACTGTTCCCGCTGGTCGCGGCCGGATACGTGGCGCATGCGGCTGGCATTCCGGTGGCGCCTACCGTCGCGGGGCTGGCGGCGGCTTGGTACGGCGCCGAAGCCGCGTTGGTGAAAGTGGCGCGGTGGCACTTGACGCCGCTCTATCCGGTCCACGCCATGGTGCGCGATCTGCTGCTGCCGGCACTGTGGATCGACGCCTGGGTCGGAAAAGACTTCGTCTGGCGCGGCAATCAGATGAGCATCGCGGCGGACGCCCCGGTAGCATAGCGGGACGCACGGAGCCGCCCGCGGGCGTAACCCTTACGGTAACGCTCCTCCCGGCTCGTGCACGAACGGATCCATTCCACTCGCCTTGAGAAGCGATTCCGCAGCCGTCAATCCCGGGTACATTCCGAGCTGCATTTCGATGGCGGTGAACGACAACAGCATCAACGCGATCGCCCCATAAAATCGCAGGAGCACGCGGCAGAAGCTTGCCAGTCCGTCGTCCGAATTTGAAACCACCCGAAGCGGAAGCGTCGTCGGCATAACGATTTTCCTTGAATTCGATGTCGCTGTCGCTTTCACCCTTCCGGCATGCCGAAGACGGAATCCATCGCGTCCGGACAACTCCTTTTGCGGCATGTACCTGTCAAACGATGTCGCCCCGCGCGGTATCTTTCGATCGAACTCAGTCCGTCGCGTCTCTCGAACGGACTACACCCCGATTAATACTTCGTCAGAGAAAGCCGCTTGTTTTGTAGCCTTTTTGCAAACATCGGATCGAACCACCCGCATCGTCGCCGCCCGAGCACGGAGCTCTCGTAGACCCGTGAGTGACGTCGCGGTCGGTCCCTGGGGCCCTGTTCACCAGCGGAGGCCCCGTGTACCTTTCCCGGTCCCGGTGATCTACATATCGACTGGAGTAGACAATGACGACCGCGACCGTAGTGAGCCCGGCCGGCGACGAGCCGGTCGATGTTGCCGACATGCGGCGGCGGATCACGGCTATTTTCATCGGATCGGTCGGCAATCTGGTTGAATGGTATGACTTCTACGCTTACGCAGCCTTTGCGCTTTATTTCGCGGGCGCGTTCTTTCCCAATTCCGATCCGGTGGTTCAGCAGCTTAACGTTGCGCTGCTGTTCGCCGCGGGTTTCCTGGTGCGCCCCTTGGGCGGATGGCTGTTCGGCTATCTCGCCGATCATCGCGGACGGCGCGGCGCGTTGATGCTTTCCGTCTCACTGATGTGCTTCGGTTCGCTGATGATCGCGGTGACGCCGACCTATTCCTCGATCGGAATTCTGGCGCCCATTCTGCTCGCCGCCGCGCGCATCATTCAGGGCTTGAGCCTCGGCGGCGAATACGGAACGAGCGCGACCTATCTGGCCGAGATGGCCGATGAAAGGCATCGCGGTTTCTATTCCAGCTTCCAATATGTGACGCTGATCGGTGGACAGATTTGCGCCGTGATCGTATTGCTCGTCTTGCAGAGAGTGTTTCTCACCAACGATGAGATTCGCGCCTGGGGCTGGCGCATCCCGTTCTTCATCGGGGCGCTGCTCGCGGCCGTCGCGCTCATCATGCGGCGTAATCTGCATGAGACCGAGGCGTTCGAAGCGGCTCGGAAGATCGCCAAGCGGACATCGTCGCTGCGCGAGTTGATGAAGTACCCGCGCGAAGTCCTGCTCGTCGTCGGGCTGACGGCCGGTGGTACCGCCGCCTTTTACACCTACACGACCTATATGCAGAAATTCCTCAAGCTCTCGGTCGGCCTCACCGACGATCAGACCACGCTGGTCACATTGAGTTCGCTGGTGTTCGGGATGATCCTGCAGCCGATCTATGGGGCGATCTCCGACCGAATTGGCCGCAAATGGCTGCTCATCGGCTTCGGCGTCAGCGGCGTCCTGTTCACGATCCCGCTGCTCACCACGCTTCAGGCCGTCAAGGGACCGTATGCAGCGTTCCTGCTGATCGCGGCGGCCTGGATGATTGTCTCAGGCTACACCTCGATCAACGCGGTGGTAAAGGCGGAATTGTTTCCGACCAAGATACGGGCCATCGGGGTAGGACTTCCGTATGCGGTCACGGTATCGGTGTTCGGTGGAACCACGGACTCGGTGGCATTGGGATTCAAGTCGCTGGGGCACGAGGAATGGTTTTACTATTATCTCACCGGCATGATCGGCATTTCGCTCGTCGTCTACCTGTTCATGCGCGACACCAAAGCCAACTCCGCGATGCATCGCCATGAGTAAGGATCAAGGAGTAAGGATCAAGGAGTAGGGGCCAAGGGGTAAGAATCACGCCTAAGCCACTTCGTCCGTAAAGACCTTGAAGTCGACCAGGGTGTTCGGACCGAACGTGTGGGTGATCGGCACGTCGGCGGCGTCCCGGCCGTAGGCAATGAGGACGCGCCCGATCCGCGGGATGTTGTTGCGCGCATCGAACGTATACCAGCGTCCGCCAAGATAGGCCTCAAACCAGCCGGCAAAATCCATCGGCCCATAGGGCGGCGGCATGCCGATATCGCCCAGATAGCCCGTGCAGTAGCGCGCCGGAATGTTCATACAGCGACAGAACGCGATAGCGAGATGCGCGTAATCGCGGCATACCCCCCTTCCCTCGGTATAGACCTCCCAAGCCGTTTTCGTCGCGCTGGCATGCTCGTAACCAAACGCGATGTGGCGATGGACGAAATCACAGATCGACTGGACCCGAGCCCAACCGAGAGGCCCGTGGCCAAAGAGCTTCCAGGCAATTTCCGAGAGGCGATCGGTCTCGCAATAGCGGCTGCCCAGAAGAAAAACCAAGGTCTCCGCCGGCAGGTCCTCCACGGTCGATTGCGTGGCGGAAGGGACGACGACATCCGGGTTCCCGCTGTCATTGACGACGCCGGCAGCGGACAATCGGATTCGCCCCGCCGGAGCGACGATGCGGTAGCACCAGTTCCCGAAGCCGTCGCGGTAGGAGTGGATCGGCACCGAGGGGCTGGTCGTCAGGATATCCGGCACCACGATATCGGATGCCCGGCTGAAATGGACACCGAGCACCATGATCATGGGCGTCGGCTGCGGAACGTCGTAGACGAGCTGATAGCCGACGCGAATTTTCAATGAAGCCTCCAAAAAACGAGCCGGCTTCGTTTATATGGTTACGGCGGTGCGATCCGGCGAGGCCGCGGCCGCACCATTTCGCCGGATGCGTTTCTCACGCTCCCGAGGAACGAAGACCGCTCATCGCCGTTCAGATACCGGGGTGATCCCGAAATTCATTAATGGAGATAGTCGCGATGACAAAGCATATGCCTCCGGTGCCCCCCGCCAATCGCAGCCCAAAAGGGACCGGTGGCGACCCCGAACCTCACCAGGACGATACCGTCAATCATTCGGAGCCTCAAAACAGTGCCGAGCAGGGCGAGACCGCCAACGTTCGTCAGAATACGATCAACAAAGGCTACTTCCGCGGTCGTCGCACCAAGTAGAGGCTGGCGCCTCGCGTGCCGTAGCTGCCCGAGCGCGGCGAGGCAAATTCGCAAGCCGACATATCCCATCAATGCCTTCGCCAATTGACATCGCGCGCCGGTGCCGCCAAGGAAGGCGCCGGCGCGGGGGTCTGTTCGCGCGAGGCATTTTGATTTTGACCTGATCCGGAACGTCTGCGACGTTCCCGGGAATTTGCGCCACGTTGGGAGAACGCCATGGATCTTGGCATCGCCGGTCGCAAGGCCATCGTTTGCGCTTCGAGCAAGGGGCTGGGCCGAGCCTGCGCCACAAGTCTCGCCGAGGCGGGCTGCGAGGTCGTGGTCAATGGCCGCAACCGCGACGCCGTCGAGGCAGCGGCGACCGACATCCGCAAAGCGACCGGTGCCAAAGTCACGGCGGTCGCGGCCGATGTCGCCTCTCCGGACGGCCAGAAGGCGCTGTTCTCCGCTTGTCCGGACCCGGACATCGTCGTCAACAACAATGCCGGGCCGCCGTTCCGCGACTTTCGCGAGCTGACGCGACAGCAGATCATCGACGGCGTCATCGCCAACATGGTGGTGGCGATCGAGCTAACTCAGAAGGCGATCGACGGCATGGTGAAGAACAAGTTCGGCCGCATCGTCAACATCACCTCCGGCACCGTGAAGGCGCCGCTGTTCGGGCTGGACCTGTCGTCCGGAGCGCGTGCCGGATTGACCGCCTTCATGGCGGGTGTCGCCCGTTCGGTCGCAGCCTCGAACGTCACCATCAATTTCATGCAGCCGGGCGCCTTCGCGACCGACCGCCTGCAATCGAACATGGAGATGATCGCGACCAAGCGCGGCATTACGGTCGAGCAGGCTTCGAACGAGCGGGTCGCCACCATTCCGGCAAAGCGCTTTGGCACCGCGGAGGAGTTCGGCGCCGTCTGCGCGTTCCTGTGCTCGACGCATGCGGGCTATATCACGGGGCAGAACCTGCTCATCGACGGCGGCAACTTTCCGGGCGCGTTCTAACCGGCATTACGTGCCACCGCCGGCACTTGTGTTGGTGCCATCGCCGACGCATGATCTCGTTCTCCTGGCGGCATTCCGCGTCGCCCACCCAATTTCCCAGAAAGGACTCGACATGAAGCTCGTGCGCTATGGCGCGGCCGGCCGCGAAAAGCCCGGCATCATTGACGCCGAAGGGCACATCCGCGACCTCTCGAGCCTGGTGCCGGATATCGCCGGAGAGGCGCTGTCGCCCCGCAGCCTGTCGAAGCTCGCCAAAGTGAAGCCGCAGACACTGCCGCCGGTGCGCGGCAATCCGCGGATCGGGCCCTGCGTCGGCCATGTCGGCAATTTCATCGCCATTGGCCTCAACTATGCGGACCATGCGGCCGAGGCCGGGCTGCAGGTGCCGAAAGAGCCGATCATCTTCAACAAGGCGCCGAGTTGCATCTGCGGGCCGGACGACGACACCATCACGCCAAAAGGCTCGGTCAAGCTCGATTACGAGGTCGAGCTCGGCATCGTGATCGGCAGCCGCGCCCGCTATCTGTCGAAGAGCAAAGCGATGGACGCGGTCGCGGGTTATTGCCTGGCGAACGATGTCTCCGAGCGCGAGTTCCAGATCGAGCGCGCCGGCCAGTGGACCAAGGGCAAGGGCTCGGAGACGTTCGGGCCGCTCGGGCCATGGCTTGTCACCAAGGACGAGATACCAAACCCACAGAAGCTCGACATGTGGCTGACCGTGAACGGCGAGACGCGCCAGAAAGGCTCAACCCGGACCATGATCTTCGGCTGCGCCCATCTGGTGTGGTACTGCTCGCAATTCATGGTGCTTGAGCCCGGCGACGTCATCGTCACCGGCACCCCGCCGGGCGTCGCACTCGGCATGAAGCCAACGCCTAAATTCCTCAAGCCGGGCAACGTCGTTCACCTCGGCATCACGGGCCTCGGCGAGCAGACCCAGAAGGTGGTGCGATTCAAGATGTAGGGTGACGGCGGCCCGTCATCGCGCCGAGCCCGCACCGCCAGCGGGCGCGGATTGCTTGGCGACCGAACCCTGCCTCAATGCCCCTCGAATGAAATCAGCGTGCGCACCGGCACGTCGAGGGCGCGCAGCTTGGCGGCGCCGCCGAGTTCGGGCAGATCGATGATGAAGCAGGCGGCGAGCACGTCCGCGCCCATCTGGCGCAACAGCTTGACCGCCGCCTGCGCGGTGCCGCCGGTGGCGACGAGGTCGTCCACCAGCATAACCCGTTCGCCTTTGGCGACGGCGTCCTCGTGCATTTCCATCTCGTCCATGCCGTATTCCAGCGAATAGCCGATGGTGACGCGCTTGTAAGGCAGTTTGCCCTTCTTGCGGATCGGCACGAAGCCGGCGGAGAACTGGTGCGCCACCGCGCCGCCGAGGATGAAGCCGCGCGCCTCGATGCCGGCGACCTTGTCGATCTTGTTTCCGGCCCACGGCTGCACCAGCTCGTCGACGGCGCGGCGGAACGCGCGCGCATTGCCGAGCAAGGTGGTGATATCGCGAAATATGATGCCGGGCGACGGATAATCCGGAATTGACCGGATCGAGGCGCGCAGGTCGAGGTCGATTTCCGGCGACAACATGATGGATTCCCCTGTATGGCGACAGGAACCGCCGGCGACACAAATGACTGGCGCCACCAGCGTGAACCGCGGCGCCGGACCGTCACAAAGCGCTTTTCCCGTTCGACCGGACCGGCCGTCAAGCCCCCGAGCCAAGCACGCGTCCGGCCACGGCATCCAGTTTCGCCAACAGCGCGGGATCGCGCGCTTCCGGCGCCGTGATGATCGCGGTATCGAGCGCTCGGTCGGAGCCGATCGGACACGGCTCGTGGATGCGCGGGAAATCCACCGCAAGCCGCGCCACCAGCCGCTTGGCCTTCTCGGCGTTCGCCGTCAGCACCTTGATGATGTCCTGCACCGTCACGGCATCATGATCGGGATGCCAGCAGTCGAAATCCGTCACCATGGCGACGGTCGCATAGCAGATCTCAGCCTCGCGGGCGAGCTTCGCCTCCGGCATGTTGGTCATGCCGATCACCGCATAGCCGTGCTGCTTGTAGGTGAGGCTTTCGGCGAGCGAGGAGAATTGCGGCCCCTCCATGCACACATAGGTGCCGCCGCGCGCGATGGCGATGCCCTCGGCTTCCGCCGCGGCGGCGAGATGAATGCGTAGGCGCGGCGATACCGGATGCGCCATCGACACATGGGCGACGCAGCCTTTGCCGAAGAACGAGCTCTCGCGCTTGTAAGTGCGGTCGACGAACTGGTCGACCAGCACGAAACGTGCCGGGCGGCAGTTCTTCCTTGAACGAGCCGCAGGCGGACAGGGAGATGAGGTCGGTGACGCCGGCGCGCTTGAGCGCGTCGATATTGGCGCGGTAGTTGATGTCCGACGGCGACAGCCGGTGGCCCTTGTCGTGGCGCGGCAAGAAACACCACCGGAAGTCCCGCCGATCTCGCCGATCCGCAGCGGCGCCGACGGCTCGCCCCACGGGCTTGCGATCTTCCGTTCGACGACTCGTTCAAGCCCCGGCAGATCGTAGATGCCGGAGCCGCCGATGATGCCGAGGACCGCGCGCGTGTCCGCCTTTGAGGCCGCGGCGGTCAGGTTCCCCTCATTGACGATGGCTTGCATTCAGGTCGTTGTGGCCTTGGCGTCCTGCCCGCGCGCGATCTCGTGGGGCTTCTCGATTTCGTGCCACATTTCTGCTTGGTGAAGTAGAGCAGGACGGAAAACACGATCAGGAAAATCATGACGACTGAAAGCCGGTCCGCTTGCGCGCGTCGAGCGAAGGCTCGGCCGCCCACATCAGGAACGCCGCAATGTCCTTTGCATACTGATCGACCGTCTCGGGCGCGCCGTCGGTGTATTCGACGGCGCCGTCGCGTCAGCGGCGGCGGGCATGCCGATCGCGTGGCCAGGGAAGTAGCTCGTTGTACTGCATGTCGGCCGGCATGGTCATACCGGCCGGCTTCTGGCCGTAGCCCTTGAGGATCGCGACGATGTAGTCGACGCCGAACTCCTGGTACGGGAGGAAGATATCCATTACGAACGCCGGAAAACCGCGCTGAAAACTGACGGGCCTTCGCGAGCACCGACATGTCGGGCGGCGCCGAGCCGCCGAGGGCGAAGCGCGCCGCCTGTTCGTTCGGAAACGGCGGCGGGAAATGGTCGGCCGGCCGGCCCGGACGCTGGAACATTTCGCCCATGTCGTTCGGGCCGTCCGTGACCATGTAATCGGCCGCGATCGCGGCGACCTCCGGAGCGGTAAATTCCGGCCCGCCTTCCTGGCCGAGATTGCGGAACGACAGCAGCTACAGGCCGTGACACCGCTGGCAAACGTCGTGATAGACCTTGAAGCCGCGCTGGAGTTGACCGGTATCGTACTTGCCGAACACGCCTGCGAACGACCATGGTTGTGCGGCGGGGCCACCTCCTGGTCGCCTTCGGCCTGAAGCGGCGGCGGGTGGCCGGTCCTTGCTGCGTTGACGGCGGGCCAGCATTGCGTGCCGATGCGCGACGGTAACGCACTGGCTGCGCCGAAACGGCGGCGATCTGGCACGAGCATCGCGACGCCAAGAGCGAGCGCGCGAGATCGCCTCGCGCCTTTCCGCCCTTGAGCACGGCCTCCGATATCGAATGTCGGCAGCGGCTTCGGCCGCTCGATAAGCCCGAGCAGCGGCAGCATGATGAGGAAGTGGATGAAGTACCACGCCGTCAGCAGTCGCGAGATGACAGCACATAGTCGCCTTCCGGCTTCTTCGATGCCGAGCCAGCCGAGCAGAATGCAGGTCGATACCCACAGCCAGAAGAACTGCTTGTAAAGCGGCCGATAAGTCGCCGACCTCACGCTGGAGGTGTCGAGCCAGGGCAGGACGAACAGAATCCCGATCGAAGAGAACAGCGCGATCACGCCCGATGAGCTTGTCCGGTATCGAGCGCAGGATGGCGTAGAACGGCAGGTAATACCATTCCGGCACGATTTCGGACGGCGTCACCGCCGGATTGGCCGGGATGTAGTTGTCCGCATGGCCGAGGAAGTTCGGAATGTAGAAAACGAACCACGCATAGACGATGCAGAACACAGCGATCATGAACATGTCCTTGATGGTCGCATAGGGCGTGAACGCAACCGTATCCTTTTCGGTCTGCGGGTCGATGCCGGCCGGGTTGTTCTGCCCGACCACGTGGAGCGCCCAGATGTGCAGCACGACCACGCCGGCGATCACGAACGGCAGCAGATAATGCAGCGAGAAGAACCGCGCCAGCGTCGGATTGCCCACCGTATAGCCGCCCCACAGCCAGGTCACGATGGGGTCGCCAACCACCGGTATCGCGGAGAACAGATTGGTGATGACGGTCGCCGCCCAGTAGCTCATCTGGCCCCACGGCAGCACGTAGCCCATGAAGCCCGTCGCCATCATCAGCAGATAAAGAATGACGCCGAGAATCCACAGCACCTCACGCGGCGACTTGTAGGAGCCGTAATACATGCCGCGAAACATGTGGATGTAGACTGCGAGGAAGAACATCGAGGCGCCGTTGGAATGCAGATAGCGCAGCAGCCAGCCGTAATTTACGTCGCGCATGATGTATTCGACGGAATTGAACGCCAAGTCGGCCTGAGGCGTGTAATGCATGACGAGCACGATGCCGGTCACGATCTGCACCACCAGCATGAACGTTAGAATGCCGCCGAACGTCCACCAGTAGTTCAGGTTACGCGGCGTCGGGTATGATACGGCGGCTCTGTAGGCGAGGCCGATGATCGGCAGCCGCGCCTCGAACCAGCGCAACACGGAGTTTTTCGGCTCATACGCGGGCGGCACGTACGGGCCGCTGCCGTCGGCGCGCACAGTTCGTTCGGCCAGCGCCAATAGTTCGGTCGGCTTGTCGGTCGAAGGTCCGCTCATGATGTCTCTCGCAGGGCGCAGGCGGCGTCAGCCGATCTGGATTTTGCTGTCGGTAGAAAAGCGTATGGCGGCAGGTAAAGGTTATACGGCGCCGGACCCTGGCGGATGCGCCCAAGCTGGTCGTATTGCGAGCCATGGCACGGGCAGAACCAGCCGTCATAATTGCCCTGATGGGGCAGCGGAATGCATCCGAGATGCGTGCAAATGCCGATCACCACCAGCCATTGCTGGTGCATCGGCTTGACGCGCTCCTGATCATCGGGCTCCTGGTCCGGAAGGCTCGAGAGCGGAACCGCAAGTGCCTCTTCGAGTTCCTTCTTGGGCAGGTGGCTGATGAAGATCGGCTTGCCGCGCCAGAACACCTTGATGATCTGCCCCTCCGTGATCGGCGCGAGGTCGACCTGGATCGGGGCGCCGGCCGCGATCGTAGAGGCGTCCGGATTCATCTGCGCGATCAGCGGCACCAACGTCGCGGCAGCCCCGACCGCCCCGACGGTCGCGGTCGCGACAAAAAGAAAATCGCGGCGAGTCGGCTCAGCCGCGGACATGGTTGTCACGATTTCGATCCTTTCCGTCTCTCAGCCCGCTTGCGCGGCGGACTGTCGAAGCGCCCCAGCCCCCAAACGACGCTCCCGGCGGCAACGGACAATCCCACCTGCCGCCATGGATCCGGTAAGGACATGACGGCGCGGCACTATCCCGCGGGGTTTTTGGCACCCTTGCCGGCGGAGCGCAAGCCCGCTAACGCAGCCATCACCGGGGCCTTGTACCAATTGATGACGGGTCCTGCCGCCCGCGGCGGGCCGCCGCCGCCAACCTGGTCCAATCCATGCGGATCGCATTGTTTGAGCCCGATATCCCGCAGAACACCGGCACTATCCTGCGGCTCGCGGCCTGCCTGGGGATCGAAGCGCATCTGATCGAACCGGCCGGGTTTCCGATCAGTGACCGGGCCTTTCGCCGGGCCGGCATGGATTACCTCGACCAGGTGAAGCTTGAACGGCACCTGTCGTGGGACGCGTTCGAGCGCTGGCGCGCCGCCCGCGCGTTCCGTCTCGTCCTGTTCACCACCACGGCGACGAGGTCTTATCTCGAACATGCATTCGAGGCGCACGACATCCTGCTGTTCGGTCGCGAATCCTCGGGCGCCCCGGACCATGTCCATGCCGCCGCGGATGCGCGGCTATGCATCCCGATGCGTGCCGGCCTGCGATCGCTCAACGTGGCGATGACTTGCGCCATGGCGGCCGGCGAAGCTTTGCGCCAGACCGGCGAGTTCTGCGAGGTTGGTCCGAAGTGAGCCGCGGCGGTTGCGAAAGCGCGTCGGACGATCAACTCAGAGACGTCACTTCCGCGACGCATTGAAGTGCCTGAGATCGGGACCCGGCTGGTCCTTCCGGGTCGGCATCAGCAAGCCGTCGGCCCCCACGAAGTAGTCTTCCTTGCCGACGATGATGTGGCGGTTGTTCTCGGTGCAATTGTCCTCGTACCAGATCACCCGGCGGTCGCGGCTGTAGCGCTTGTCGACCGTCCACGGCCGCGTCAGTGCATGATCGATAGTGGTGATCTCGTTGTGCAGGACATTCGGATCGGCCTTGTCGAGATGGATCCGCTCCCGGACGATCGTCTGGTTGTCGTCGTGCAACGGGATGCCGCTTGGCTCGAGGATGCGCGGACCCTTGAAATTGCGGGTTTCGACTTCGAGAGTGTCGAAGCGGCCGTCGCCGTCGGTATCGAGCCATTTCCCGATCGAATAACCGCTGAAGCTGGGTTCGTCCTCGGCCGGGAAATCGCGACCATCGGTATAGATGCGGCGCGGCAGGAACGGATGGAAGTTGACATAGGTGATATTCGGCAGCACCACGAATTCGATCGGCCACGCGACCGTCATCATTCGCGGCATGCCGTTGGTGATGCAGGTGACGAGCCGATCCCCACCCTGTCCGCCTGCCGCCTGATCGGCGAGGCTTTCCTCGAACACCGCCTGATATTCCGGCGTCAGCGGTGCCTGCTGGCCGCGGCCGGGCGGCCTCGTCTGGTCCCACTGGAACCCAACCCCCGGCGGCCGCAGCCACTGCCCGGACCAGTCGGGATATCTGGTCTCGTCAAACGCGGCCGCCGCCGAAACCGTCGCAGCCAGCATCGCGGCAGACGCCACGGCACGCATCGCGCTTTGATAATGCATGATGTCCTCCCGCTCGCGAAGACGCTGCCGCAACGGCGCCGGCACTTCCGGCCGATCATTCCGATAATGAACCTACCACGTCACGGGCGAGAGGCCGAGAGAGCAATCCGGGCTGCCGGGGTTCGGCGCGCGGCGCAAACGGGTGTATGCTAAATTGGATGAGAGCCTGAAGTGTCGCATCGCGCCGACTTCCTCACCGGACCAAAGAATCCGAGGGCAGATCGGCAACACGTCGGACTCCGTCGAAAACGGGAGGAGAGAGCCGTGATGAAGAGTTTTGCGGAAAAATCGCGAGCCGCAGTGACGCCGGCTTTGTTTGCACGCAGGGTCGTGGCACTTGTCATGCTGCTGGGCGCCATGCTGGCGCTCATGCCCGACCCAGCTCGCGCGCAAGCGCCGGGAACCGCAGGCGCCGCGAACCCCGACGACTGGCGGGTCGACCCGATCCGCGGGCCAATCGATCTCGGCCTGACGGACCCATCGCTCATCGGCGCCATCGACATTCACGTGCATGTGGACCCGGACGCGCCCGGGACCGGCGGGGTGATCCGGGCGATCGACGTGTTCGACGCGGTCACGATCGCGAAAGCGCGCGGCATGCGCGGGTTCGTGTTCAAGACCCATCAGGACGCAGGCTCCGCGGGTGAGGCCTACATGGTGCGCAAGCATCTCGCGCCCGGCTTCGAGATTTTCGGCCGCATGGCCTCGAACTATGCAACCGGTGGCGTCAACGTTGCGGCGCTGGAGCACTTCACCCAGATCAAGGGCGGCTGGGGACGCATCTATGAAATGCCGACCCGCGATTCCATTACCGCCACTTCCGCTCCGAACAGCATGGACCCGGCATTTCTGGCCCAGAACCGGCCATGGATGCTGATGATGCCGCCCGGTACCCCGGCCTTCATCCCGGTCTCGAAGAACGGCGAACTCCTGCCCGAGGTGAAGCACCTGATCGCGGTGCTCGCCAAGATCAGGACGGTCGACAGCAACGGCCGCATGGTGCTGGCGACCGGACACGCGACGAATGAGGAACACCTGCTGCTGGCGCGCGAAGGGCGCATGCAGGGGCTCAATGTCCTGCTCACGCATCCCGGCGATATTCCGCAATTGGCGGACGCGGCGAAGCTCGGCGCCTTCATCGAACTCACAGCCTCCCAGGTCTACAAGACCGAGGCCGCACACGCGCGGGCGGCGGCTTTCGTTCACAAGGTGGGAGCGGAGCACATCATCGTATCGACCGACTGCGGCCAGACCAACAACGTGTACCCGACGGACTGCTTGGTGCTCGCCGCCCGCGGCATGCGCGATCATGGCGTGACGCAGCGGGAACTCGACCTGATGTACAAGGTCAATCCGGCGAAACTGTTGGGGCTTCCGCCTCCCGAAGAGCCGGCAGTTCTGTCGTCGCAGAATCGACCGTGACTGAAGGTCCGGAAGCGCAACCATGGACCCGCGAAATTATGGTGTCGTCATGCCCGCTTGTCGCGAGCATCCATGTCTGTGAGCCTTCTCCACTTCCAAAGACGTGGATGGCCGGAACGTAAGAGCGGCAAAAGCCGTGGAGTTCTTACTTGGTCGTGCCCGGCTTGTCCCGGCCACCTCGCTTAGGAAGGTACTGTGCCCTACTTGTCGGGGTCGCCGGGACAAGCCCGGCGACGACAAGTGAGCCTAAATTTTCGGATGCGCGTCACGCCGCCACCACCCCCGGCTTGCCGCTTTCGACCACGAAGGTCTTGAGGGTCGAAATGTTGGCCTTGGGGTCGGCAACGTCGGAGACGACGCGCATTTGCGTCGTCATCGCCCGGCCGTCGAGATCGACGCTGACATAGCCGCGTTGGCGGCTTTCGAAAAAGTGTACGTGCGGATTGTCGGGCAGCACCGCGGCAATCGCTTCATAAGGCGGACCGGCTGACGATATCGACGTGCCGACGAATTCGGTCGCCACCACGGGCGAATTGGGGTCGTCGAAATCGACCCGCAGGTCATTGGCGAAGAAGGCGTGGAAATCCCCGCCGATCACCACCGGGTTGGACACGCGGGCCTGGGCAATGCGCGCGAGCAACCGCCTGCGGCTCGGCGGAAAGCCGTCCCAGCCGTCGGTCCAGAAGCCCGGTGTGCCGTCCGGCGCTTTCTGTCGCAAACGCGCCATCAACACGTCCTGGGCAATCAGGTTCCACTTCGCCTGGGAGCGCGCGAAATTGCCGGCAAGCCAGGCTTCCTGCTCGAAGCCGATCATCGAACGGCCCTCGGCGCGCAATTCGGGGCAACTCGCTTCGGATTCGAGATGGCCGCGCGTCTTGTTGGGCGGCGCGTAGCAGGCGGGGCGCGAACGGTATTGCCGGCCGTCGATCATCGAAACCTCGAGCAGGTCGCCGAAGTTGAAGCGATCGTATATGCGCATCAGCGGGCCGTCGGGGAGCGACACGATCGGCAGCACCGGCATGTGCTCGTAGAAAGCCTGGTACGCGGCGGCGCGACGGCGCAGGAACATTTCCGGCTCGACGGCGTACTGCGACCACTTGTCGGCGTAGTCGTTCGATACTTCGTGGTCGTCCCAGGTGACGAGCGAAGGCGCCTGCGCGTGGAGGCGCTGCAGATCGGCATCGAGCCGGTATTGGGCATAGCGGTTGCGGTAGGTCGGCAGCGTCGCGGCGTCGATGCCGTCGCTGTGGTGGCGCACGATCGGACGGAACTGCTCGACGTTCTCGTAGATATAGTCGCCGAGAAACAGCACCACGTCCGGATTTTCGTCGGCGAGATGGCGGTAGGCGGAAAAGTAGCCGTGCTCGTAATGGGAGCAAGAAACAAAGCCAAACCGCATGCGGTCGACCGGCGTTCCGGCCGCCACCGCCGTCATGGTGCGACCAACCGGGCTCACCGCATCCCCACTCATGAAGCGGTACCAATATGGCCGGCCGGGCTGCAAGCCGACGACATCGGCATGGACCGACCAGCCATAGGCGCGCTCCGCGATAGCGACGCCGCGGCGCACGATGTCGCGCATCGCCGGATCGCTCGCGATCTCGTAGACGACCGGCACGTCGCCGCCCGTCATTCCGCCCGGGGTTGCCGGATTGGCGGAGAGCGGATCGGGCGCAAGCCGCGTCCACAGCACGACACCGTCGGGGCGCGGCGCCCCGGAGGCGACGCCGAGGCTGAACGGATCACCATCGAGCCAGCGCCGCGATTGCGCCTGTGCCCGCCCGATCACGGCGGGCGCAGCCATAACCGCGTAGGACGCGCCGAGCGCCGCCACCAGCCTGCGGCGATCCAGGCCGCCGGACGCCGGCAAAGATTGAGACAACAAAATTTCGGGATCGAACGACATGCCAGCCGCCTTCCGCAACCCGTCGATTACGTGACGACCATCGAGCTTAGTTTCGTTGCAGCGGTGTGACACGCATTTCGGCCTCGCTGCCGCCTCACCCGAGAATCCCGCCGAGGTTCTTCTCCAGCACGAACTTTGTCGCCGGTGGCGCCGGCGCCTTCACGATGTCGGTGTCGGTCACCATGTCGACGATCGCCTGGGTGAAGCCCGCCATATCGATCTCGCCATGCTTTGAGTAGAGCTTGTCGGTGACGAAATACTGATCGTAGACGGCAAGGCAGATGTCGGGCTCGCGCTTGGTGTATTTTGCCAGAATCGCGATGGCTTCGGCCTTGTTGCCAGGGTCCCACAACCATTCGTGCCCCTTGGCGAAGGCCCGCGCCACTCGCAGGCCGGCCTCGCCCTTGCCGGCCCAATCCCGGCTCATGGAGTAGAGGATCGACGGGTAGTTGCGCAGCCCGGCATATTTGGCGATAGGTGGAAAGCCCTGCCGGCGCGCGAGTTCAGCGGTTGGCTGGAACAGGATCGCGGCCGCGATGGCACCACGTTCCAGCGCCGTGACCTTGAGCGGTGACGTTCCGGAGGTGATGAAGTTCACCTCGCCCTTGTGTAGGCCTGCCCTCTCCAGGAGCGCATGGGTGAGCCAGATCTCGCTGCTGTTGAGCGCCGAGACGCCGATCGTCTTGCCCTTGAGGTCGGCGAGGCTTTTGATGGTCGGCTGCGCATTGAGCGTCCAGTCCGGCGTATTGGCCGGCGCCGTAAACGCCCCGATGGCGGCACCGCGCTCCACCGCCGCCACTAGCGGCTCCGGCTGCGCGGAGGCGACCTGATAAGCGCCGGCGATGAGCTGCTGGATCGCCTGGGGCGCCGACTGGAATATCGAGGGCTGCGGCTCGAAGCCCTGTTCCTTGAGAAAGCCCTTCTCGATGATGACGCTGCCGATCCAATGAATGGCGTTGGCCGGCACGTAGCCCATGACGAGAGGCTCGGCCGCCCGCAGGATCGCGGGGCGGGCGAGAGTGGCGGCGGCGCCGAGCGTTGCCAGCGCCAATGTGCGGCGGGTAAGTTGCATGGCCGTCCTCGCGTTGTTTCCCCCGTTGCCGACTTGACCCGGCAATCGTTCGAAGTGCAGTTGATCGCCGGATCGACGCGCGGGTCAAGCCCGCCCGGCGCAGTTAGCCCAAGGGTTAAGTGAAATGGACGCAGGCCAGCTCGATTCACGCAAAGCACGCGCCAGGACCTGGTTCGAGGTGCTACGCGACGACATCTGCGCGGCATTCGAAGCGCTCGAGGCCGATGCGCCGGCCGCGCTTTACGGCGATAGTGCTGGCCGCTTCGTGCGCACGCCATGGTCGCGCAGCGACCATACCGGCACGCCCGGAGGCGGCGGCGTCATGTCGATGATGAAGGGGCGCCTGTTCGAGAAGGTCGGCGTCCACGTTTCCACCGTGTTTGGCGAATTCGCGCCGGAATTCCGTAATCAGATTCCCGGTGCCGAGGCCGATCCGCGATTTTGGGCCTCGGGCATTTCGCTGATCGCGCACCTCACGAACCCCAACGTGCCGGCCGTGCACATGAACACCCGCTTCGTCGCGACCACCAAGGCCTGGTTCGGCGGCGGCGCCGATCTGACACCGGTGCTCGACAGGCGCCGCACCCAGCATGATCCCGACGCCGTCGCGTTCCACGCGGCCATGAAGGCTGCCTGCGACGCCCACGCGGCCCCTTATGATAAGTACAAGACGTGGTGCGACGAGTATTTCCTGCTCAAGCATAGGAACGAGATGCGCGGCATCGGCGGCATCTTCTACGACTATCTCGACAATGACTGGGATGCCGATTTCGCGTTCACCCAGGAGGTCGGGCGCGGCTTCGCCACCGTCTACCCGGCGCTGGTGCGGCACAATTTCACGACGCCCTGGACCGCCGCGGACCGCGAGGAACAACTCATTCGCCGCGGCCGCTATGTGGAGTTCAATCTGCTCTACGACCGCGGTACCGTGTTCGGCCTCAAGACCGGCGGCAATGTGGAATTGATCCTGTCGTCGATGCCGCCGGTGGTGAAGTGGCCGTAGCGGCCGCGACGCGCGTCAACTTAATTTCCCCACCGCCCCGACGATCATCGCCAGCCCGCCGATCACCACCACCACGTCAAGCATCGCGGTGTGGACGTGGATCGGCAGCCGCTCGACCAAGAACCGCGCCAGGAAGGCGCCCGGAAACGTCACCGCGCCGATGAGGAGCGCGATCGCGATCACCTTTGCGGTGGCAACGCCGGCGACACCGAACACCGTGAACCGGACAACCCCGACCACCACCGAGAGCGCGGCATCGGTCGCGATCACGGCCGCGCCGGTGAGGCCCGCCGCCATCAGCAGCGACATGATGATGACGCCCGCCCCGTTGGTGCCGCCGACCACGAGACCCCAGCCAAAGGAGCCGACCGCAAGCCCGCGGTCGCCGACCTGAAATCCGTAGCGCCCGACCAGGCGGCGCAGCACCACCACCACGACCAGCATCGAGCCGATCAGCAGCATCGCGCCGGAACCGGACAGCAGCGTATAGCCCCAGGCACCGATGATGCAGGTCGGGATCGCGGCAAGCACCACAAGCCGCGCACGCCGCCAGTCGATCGCATGACGGAACGCCAGCGCGCGGCTGATATTGGTAAGGGTCGCCGAAATGGCGATGATCGGCACCACCGGCTCGGCTCCGACGATCGGTACCAGCACCAGCGGCATCAACGCCCCGGTGCCGTATCCGGTGACGCCGCCGATCAGCGAGGTGAACGCTGCCATCGCGCCGATGAGGAGCAATTGCGGGATCGAGATATCGTCGAACAAGGACGGAATGGCCGGTGCTTCCAGGTGTTCGTTTGCAGGCGGTGCTTATACCAACGTCACTAAGGATGACTTGTCATTCCCGCGAAAGCGGGAATCCAGTAACCCCCGGCTTGGAGAATTATACGCGAGCGCAGAGGATACTGGATCGCCCGGTCAAGGCCGGGCGATGACAGCGGATAGGTCATCGGCCGGAGCCGTCTACTCCTGCCCGGCGCGCTCCGCCGCAGCATCCGCGATCGCGTCGAGCTTGGCCTTGTCCAGTGGAAATCCGGCCGCGATCCAGGCGTCTTCGGCGGCATGGAGCGCCGCCCCCAATGCCGGCCCGCGGACCACACCGCGCGACATCAGGTCGGCGGCCTGGAGCGGGAATCGCGGCACCGGCCAGCGCGCCGGCAGGGTGGCGAGTTCATGCCATGCCGGATCGGCGGCGCCTTGTGGCGAGCGCGTCCACGCCACCAACACACGGTCGACGTAATGGACCGGCCCCAACCGATAGAGCAACGCACGTGCGCCATCGGCGCCGATCGCCGGCGATATCCGCCACCATCCATCCGCCATGGAGGTCAGCCGCTCGTGCTCGACGTTGAACAGGCGCAGCTTCTGCCACAGCCGGGCGGCATCCTCGACCACCAGGGTGCCGAGCGCACCAAGGCGGCGCACCGGGTCGGGCGCGACCGCCGCCGCCGCTTCGACCTTGACCATGTTGGCGCAACTCGCGACGAGCGGGACGCCGCCGAGCAGCCGTTCAATGAAGCCGGTCTCCGCCATAACGGCGAGCGTTGCGACCGCGAAGGGTGCGGCGAGGAGTTTTATCAGCTCGGCCCGCACCCGCTCCCGCGACAGCATCCGCAGGTCTTCCCGCGCCACGATACAGGCGTGCAGGCCGGCCGCGTCCGGCGCTCCATGGGCGTAGGAGGCCTGAAAGCGGAAGAACCGGAGGATCCGCAGATAATCCTCCGCAATGCGCCGCGCCGGATCGCCGATGAAGCGGACCCGGCGCGCCTTGATGTCGGCGAGACCGTCGACATAATCGTGCACCACGCCATCGCGAGAGATCGACAGCGCGTTCATGGTGAAGTCGCGGCGCTCGGCATCGACCTTCCAGTCGCGGCCGAACGCAACCTTGGCCTTGCGTCCAAAAGTTTCAACGTCCTCGCGCAGTGTCGTGACCTCGAACGGCCGCCCGTCGACTACCAGCGTGACGGTGCCATGCTCGATGCCGGTCGGCACGGCCTTCAGCCCGGCCGCGGCAGCGCGGCGCAGCACTTCCTCCGGAACCGCGGTGGTGGCGATGTCGATGTCGCTCAGCGGCAGCCCCATCAGGGCATTGCGCGCGGCGCCGCCGACCACGCGCGCCTCCTCGCCATCGCGATCGAGAAGCGCCAGCGCGCGGGCGACCGGCGCCGCCGCAATGAAGGCAGCATCCGGGAGGCGGAACGTCTCCGTCATTTCTCGGCCCCGGGCACGAGCTGACCATTCTCCATATGGGCCGGCACGTAGGTCGACCCGGGCGGCGCGCCGCCGAATTCGGCGAGTGCGAGAAAACTGCCGATCACCAGCACCAGCGCCGCAATGGTGAGCCACGCGAGACGCGGCAACGACCACGCCGAAACGTCGAGTACGCCCGATCGCGTCGCCCACAGAAACAGCGCATAGGCCGCGAAGGGCGCGACGAAAAGGGCAACTTCGGTGAAGATCGGGCGGATCATCGGCGCTCGCTGTTGCGATCCGGATGGCGGGCGGACAGACCGCTATCATACTAAGTCGGACGGCGCTCCAGTCTCTTTGATTTTGCCCATGATCCTAACCGAAGAGGCTGTGGTTTTCATCCTGCGGCAGCGCAATCACAATCTTCAATCCCGATACAGACGCTCATAAAGATTGCGCAGGATTCCCGCCGTGACGCCCCAGATGTAGCGCTCCTGAAACGGCATCGCATAGTAATGACGAACGATTCCGTTCCAGTCGCGGCTGTGGCGATGATGATTTTCAGGCGCCATCAGGAATGCCAGCGGGACCTCGAACGCCTCGGCAACCTCGGCTTGGTTCAGCGCCAGCACGTAGCCGGGCGCGACGCGGGCCACCGTCGGCAGAATGCGAAAGCCGCTGAAGGTGAGATAAAGGTCGAGGTAGCCGAGCGGCTCGACCAGCGCCGGATCAAGGCCGATCTCCTCCTCGGCCTCTCGCAACGCCGCTTCTAGGGGGCTTGCATCGAGCGGTTCGATTCTGCCGCCCGGAAACGCGATCTGGCCGGCATGGCTGGTGAGATCGGCAGTGCGCAGGGTCAGAATCACGGCCGGCGGATCACGGTCCACCACCGGAACCAGCACCGCGGCCGGCTTCGAAGCGACGACGCCGGCTTTCTTCCAGGTCTTCGGATCGAGATCGAGGTCGCCGCGGACCGCCGGTGCGTCGGGATCGCCGAGCGCCGCCGGCACCTCGAGCGTGAGCCGTTGGCGCGCCCGGTCGAAAAAGTCGGGGCCGGCGCCGGCGCGTACTCGCGCGGCATCCGTCATCGGACGATATCCTTCAGGCTGTCGGCACGGGCCATGGGGTAAAATTCTCCGGCGGATGCAAGTCCGAACATCGCGGTGTCGCAAACGTCGCGCTCCTCGCCGAGGTCAACGAGATCGTAGAACAGGGCGCGGGTCACTTTGGCCCACAGATCGCGTCGGATGTGAAGATAGGGCTTGAGACCACCGGTCACCGGCTCGGTCTCGAACCGCAACGGATGGCCGGGGCCGCACGTGACCCAATCGTCCACATTCGTGCGGAAATCGAGCCGGCGACCCGCCTCGGTATCGTCGATTTGCAACTCGACCGCCAGGAACGGGGCGTCATCCACAACGATCCCGCACTTTTCCACCGGCGTGACGAGAAAGTATCGATCGGCTTCCCGCTTCAGGATGGAGGCGAACAGCTTGACCAGGGCAGGCCGACCGATCGGCGTCTTCTGGTAAAACCAAGTGCCGTCCGCCGCGATCCGCATGTCGATTTCGCCGCAATCGGCCGGATTCCACAGGTGGACAGGCGGAGGGCCTTTGTCGGAGGCCGATTTGACCGCGCCGACAATGGCTTCAAGCCCAGTCCCGCCGGTCTGCCCTTCCTTCGCCATGGTTGACGCTACTCTAACGGACCGACGCGTTCGGTCGTTCAAAAAAATATGATCGGCCGGATCAAAATCGCCAACGTGCCAAAATAATCGCCAACGCGCCAAAATAGCGTACATTGGGGATAGAGACGGCGGCCGGGAGCGTGCCCGGTAGCGGTCTGGTTTTTGCACACCAAACGCGCCGACACGGCGCGGCACAGGATACATCGAGGAGCAAGCCTTATGGCGACATCGGCCGGCGAAAGCCTGGAGAAGCTGGAAGACATGATCGTTCGGGCCGCCGAGTCCACGGCGGCGCATGTACGCGCCGCAAAGGACGCGATCGGCGCCGTCATTTTCGGACAGGACAAGGTGATCGAGCAGGCCCTCATCACGGTGCTGTCCGGCGGCCACGCGCTACTGGTCGGCGTTCCGGGCCTTGCCAAGACCAAGCTCGTCGACACCATGGGTACGGTGCTGGGCCTCGACGCGCGCCGCATCCAGTTCACCCCGGACCTTATGCCGTCGGACATCCTGGGCACCGAGGTGCTGGAGGAAACTCCGGGCGGCAAGCGTATCTTCCGCTTCATCCAGGGACCGGTATTCGCGCAGCTCCTGATGGCCGACGAAATCAACCGCGCCAGCCCGCGCACCCAGTCGGCGCTGCTGCAGGCGATGCAGGAACAGCATGTCACGGTCGCCGGCACCCGGCACGACCTGCCCAAGCCCTTCCACGTGCTGGCAACGCAGAATCCACTTGAGCAGGAAGGCACCTATCCGCTGCCCGAAGCCCAACTCGACCGCTTCCTGATGGAAATCGACGTCGACTATCCGAACATCGAGGCCGAGCGGCGCATTTTGTTCGACACCACCGGGGCCGAGGAATCCAAGCCCAAGGCCGCCATGTCGTCCGATGATCTGATCTCGGCGCAGCGCTTGGTGCGCCGCCTGCCGGTCGGCGAATCGGTGGTCGAGGCAATCCTCACGCTGGTCCGCTCGGCGCGCCCGGGTCCGGAAGCCGGCGATGCCGGAAAATTGATTGCCTGGGGGCCGAGCCCGCGCGCCAGCCAATCGCTGATGCTGGCGGTGCGTGCCCGCGCGCTGCTCGACGGACGCTACGCGCCGTCGATCGATGACGTTCTGGCGCTCGCCGAGCCGATCCTCAAGCACCGCATGGCGCTGACCTTCGCGGCACGCGCCGATGGCGAATCCATCAACAAGGTGATCGGGCGGCTGAAGGCGCGGATCGGATAATCGATGGCCAAAGACCCAGCCGCGTTTCACGACGTCGCGGCGATTCCCCACGCCGTCGGCGAGAGCCGGACGCTCGCCGCCACGATGCCGCGGCTGATCCTGGAGGCACGGCGCGTCGCCGCCACCATCATCCATGGTCTCCACGGCCGCCGCCGCGCCGGATCGGGCGAGAATTTCTGGCAATATCGCCGTTTCATTTCCGGTGAACCGGCGGCGCGGATCGACTGGCGGCGCTCCGCACGCGACGATCATCTTTACGTGCGCGAGCAGGAATGGGAAGCCGCCCACACGGTATGGATATGGCCCGATCGCTCGCCGTCGATGGCATTCTCGTCGCCGCTGGCGGAAGAGACGAAGCTCGACCGCGCGCTGGTCATGGCGCTGGCGCTCGCCGAAATCCTGGTGGAGGGCGGCGAGCGGGTCGGCGTTCCCGGTCTGACCCGGCCGTCAGGCTCGCGCAATGTAGTCGAAAAGATCGCTCAGGCGATGATTCACGATCCGGTCGCCCGCACCAGCCTGCCGCCCACCTTTGCGCCCTCCCCGCTTGCCGAGATCATCGTCTTGTCCGACCTGTGGAGCTCGATCGCTGACGTACATCGCACCATCGCCCAGCTCTCCGCAACGGGAGCGCAGGGCCATGTGGTGCAGATCGTCGATCCGGCGGAGGAGACCTTCCCGTATGCAGGCCGGATCGAATTCGTCGAACCGGAAGGCGGTGGCGCCATCACGGCGGGCCGGGCCGAGACCTGGCGGGCAGATTACGAGGCGCGGGTCGAGCGCCACCGCGCTGAAATCCGCCTCGAAACCGACCGGCTCGGCTGGAGCTTCATCGTCCATCGCACCGACCGGCCGGCGAGCGATCTCCTGCTCAAGCTCCACGAGCAACTCGGCGCCGGACGCAACGGCACCGGCATGAATCGGTGGCATGCGCTGGGCCAAATGGAGCGACGCGCATGATCGCGGGCCTTCCCCTCGCGTTCGCGGAGCCGCTCGTCCTTCTCGGTCTCCTCAGCTTGCCGATCCTGTGGTGGCTGTTGCGGCTGGTGCCGCCGCGGCCGCGCCGCATCGATTTTCCGCCCACCCGCATGCTGTTCGACATCGCCCCCAAGGAAGAGACGCCGGCCCGCACGCCGTGGTGGCTCACCCTGTTGCGGCTGACGCTCGCGGCGCTCGTCATCTTCGCGGCGGCCGGGCCGTTATGGAATCCGCCGGTCGCGACCTCCAGCGCAAGTTCCCCGTTGCTGCTGCTGATCGACGACGGCTTCGCTGCGGCCTCGACCTGGGATGCGCGTATGCGCACCACCGAAGACCTTATCGCCCGCGCCGAGGCGGACGGCCGCGGCGTCGCGGTGGTGCCGGTGTCGGCGTTCTCCCGCGACATTTCGCTTGAAACCCCCGGCGCTGCCCGCGCGCGTCTGCGCCTCGTCAAACCGAAGCCGCACGCCGTGGAACGCGCTGAAATCCTGCCGGCGCTGGAACGATTCCTGATGGGCACGCCCGATATCGAGATCGTCTGGCTGTCCGACGGCGTCGACGCCGGCCGCGCCGCTGATTTCGTGACCGCGCTTGCACGCGTTGCCGACAAGCGCTCGATCACGGTGGTCGAGGGCGGCATCAGGCCCGCCCATGCGCTGACCGCAGCCGACAATGCGGCCGGGGTCCTCACCGTGAAGGTGCTGCGTCCCGTAACCGGCGGCGACGATGTGGGATCGGTTCGCGCCTTGGATCTCAAGGGGCTCCCCCTCGGCGAAGCGCCCTACAGCTTCAAGGCGAGCGAGCGGGAGGCCGATGCGGATTTCGACCTTCCGGTCGAAATCCGCAACGACATCGCCCGTATCGAGATCGACGGCGAGCGCTCCGCCGGCGCGGTCCAGCTTCTCGACAAGCGGTGGCGGCGCCGCACGGTCGGCGTGATCACCGGCTCGACCGCCGATGCCGCGCAGCCGTTGCTGGCCTCCACGTTCTATCTCTCCCGCGCGCTGACGCCGTTTGCCGACATCAGGCTTGCCGATCGCGGCTCGCCCGGCGAGGCGGTGAACCAGTTCGTCGAGCAGCGCTTGCCGATGATCATCCTCGCCGATGTCGGCAATGTCGCCGGCGACGCCCATGACCGGCTGTCGCGCTGGATCGACGATGGCGGGGTGCTGGTGCGTTTCGCCGGCCCGCGGCTCGCGGCCTCGGACGACGAACTCGTTCCGGTCAAGCTGCGGCGCGGCGGCCGCATCCTCGGCGGCAGCCTGAGCTGGGACCAGCCGCAGCAACTCACCGCGTTCTCGCGCGAGAGCCCTTTCAACGGCATGACGGTGCCGAACGACGTGACGGTCAATCGGCAAGTGCTGGCGGAGCCCGATTCCGGTCTCTCCGACCACACCTGGGCGACGCTCGGCGATGGCACGCCGCTCGTCACGGCGGCACGGAGAGGCAAGGGCATGATCGTGCTATTCCATGTCACGGCGGACACCAGATGGTCCGACCTTCCATTGTCCGGCGCCTTCGTCGACATGCTCAAGCGCATCGTCGGATTGTCGGGCGCCTTCGCCTCGACCGAGGCCAATGCGGCAACCGGCGCCGCCGGCACCACACGCGACGCCGTACCGCCGTCCCGTGTGCTTGATGGTTTCGGCGCCTTCGAACCGCCGCCGCCGACCGCACGGCCGGTGCAGGCCGGCTATGCGGGCCGCGCCACCGCCGACAATCCGCCCGGGTTCTACGGACCGCCGGAAGGCCTCGTCGCCGTCAATACGCTGGCGCCGGCCGACCGCCTGGCACAGATCGACTACGCGCCGCTCAACGCGCGCCTCGAATATTTCCGCACCAGCGATCCGCAGGACCTGCGCGGGCCGGTGTTCCTGGTGTCTCTGCTGCTGCTGCTGATCGACGCGCTGGTGGTGTTCTGGCTCGCCGGCGGTATCTATCGCTTGTTGCCGCGCCGCCGCGTGGTGGCCGGCATGCTGGCCGCCACCGGCATTGGGCTTGGGTTGGCGCTCACCGGCCTCTCACTCGCAGGCTCATCCGCCTTTGCCGACGCGGCAGCCGACCAGTTCGCCGCGCACGCGACGATGGAGACCCACCTCGCCTACGTGGTGACCGGCGACACCGAGGCGGACGGGGTGAGCAAATCCGGCTTGGCCGGCCTTACCACTTTCCTTGCCCAGCGCACCGCGCTCGAAGCCGGCGATCCGATCGGGGTCGATCTCGACCGCGACGAGCTTGCGTTTTTCCCGGTCCTCTACTGGCCGATTGTGCCTGGCGCCAAGAAGCCGAGCCCGCAGGCGCTCGCACGCATCGACACCTACATGAAGCAGGGCGGCACCGTTCTGTTCGACACCCGCGACGCCGTATTGGCGCCCCCCGGGCCCGGCGGCGAGGCGCGCAGCCCCGGTATGGTCGAGTTGCGTTCCATCCTGTCATCCCTGGACATTCCGGAACTGGAGCCGGTGCCGCGCGATCACGTGCTGACCAAGACATTCTTTCTTTTGCACGACTTCCCGGGCCGCTTCACGTCGGGCCAGCTTTGGGTCGAGGCACTGCAAAGCGCCAACAAGGATGACGAGGACGACACCAAGCGGCCTGCGCGCGGGGGAGACGGCGTGTCTTCGATCATCATTACGTCCAACGATCTTGCCGGCGCCTGGGCGGTGCGGCCCGACGGCCAGCCGACGCTGCCCATGGTGCCGGGTGAGCCGCGCCAGCGCGAATTCGCGTTCCGGGCCGGCGTCAACATCGTGATGTACACCCTGACTGGAAACTATAAGGCCGATCAGGTCCATATTCCGGCACTACTCGAACGGCTTGGCCAGTAGGAAACCGCGGTGACATTCGGGATCAGCTTTTCGCCTCTTATTCCGATCGACTACGTGTGGGCGGCTGCCGCGGTCGCCACCGTGGTGGCGATCCTGCTCCTGTTCGCGCGCAGCCGCGGCGCGCTGATCCGGATTGCGGCGCTGGCACTTCTGGTGCTGGCGCTCGCCAATCCGTCGCTCACCCGCGAAGACCGCGAACCGCTGACGTCGGTCGCGGTCGTGGTGGTCGACAAGAGCCCCAGCCAGTCGTTCGGTGACCGCACCACCCAGACCGAGGCGGTGCGTGCCGCCGTGGCGCAGCGCCTATCCAAGATCCCCGGGATCGAAACCCGGATCGTGGAGGCAGGCCAGGCCGACGGCGAGACCGACGGAACGCGGCTGTTTGGCGCACTTAATGCGACGCTTGCCGACGTCCCGCCGGATCGCGTCGCCGGTGCGATTTTCATCACCGACGGCCGCGTCCACGACGTGCCGTCCGATGCCGGCGCGCTTGGCTTTGCGGCGCCGGTCCATGCCCTGGTCACCGGCAGCGCCGACGAGCGCGATCGCCGTGTGGCGTTGATCGCGACGCCGCGGTTCGGCATCGTCGGGCAATCGCAGACCATCTCGTTCAAAGTTGAGGACGAAGGTGTGCGCGGCTCGCCCGCCGAAGTGAAGATCAGCCGCGACGGCGAACTGATCGACCGGCGTATCGTCAATCCCGGCCAGCAGGTCAACATCCAGGTGCAGATTCCGCACGCGGGCGCGAACATCATCGAGATCGAGGCGGCTGCGCTGCCGGGCGAGTTGACGCTGGTCAACAACCGCGCCGTGGTGTCGATCGACGGCGTGCGCGATAAACTGCGCGTGCTGCTGGTTTCCGGCGAACCCCATGCGGGCGAGCGGACCTGGCGCAATCTCCTCAAATCCGACGCCAACGTCGACCTCGTCCACTTCACCATCCTGCGGCCGCCGGAGAAGCAGGACGGCACGCCGATCAACGAGCTGTCGTTGATCGCGTTCCCGACCCGTGAGCTGTTCCAGCAGAAGATCAACGACTTCCAGCTCATCATCTTCGACCGCTACGCGCGGCAAGGCGTGCTGCCGGTCATGTATTTCGACAACATCGCCAAATACGTGCGCAACGGTGGCGCCGTGCTGGTCGCGGCCGGTCCGGATTATGCCGGTCCCACCAGCATCTGGCGGACGCCTCTCGACTCGATCCTGCCAGCCGAGCCAACCGGGCACGTCACCGAGGACGCTTTCCACGCCCGCCTGACCGATCTCGGGAAACGACACCCGGTGACGCGCGGCCTTGAAGGCTCGAACGAGGACCCGCCCCATTGGAGCCGGTTCTTCCGCGTCGTCGATTCCACCACCAGCACCGGCACCACCGTGATGAAGGGCGCCGACGACCAGCCGCTGCTGGTGCTGTCGCGCGAAGGCGAAGGCCGGGTGGGGCTGATGCTGTCCGACCAGATTTGGCTGTGGGCGCGTGGCTATGAGGGCGGCGGCCCCCACATCGACTTGTTGCGCCGGCTGTCCCATTGGCTGATGAAGCAGCCCGATCTCGAGGAAGAGGCGCTGCGCCTGATGGTGCATGGCCGTGAACTGACGGTGCAGCGGCAGACCATGGCGGAGAGCGTTGCGCCGGTGATCCTCACCACCCCGTCCGGCGCCCAGCGCAACCTGACCCTCGATCAGGCCGAACCCGGCGTATGGCGCAAGGTCGTCGACGCCACCGAACTCGGGTTGTGGCGCGCCACCGATGGCAAGCTGACCGCCCTCGTCAATGTCGGCCCCGCCAATCCGCGCGAGTTCAGCGAGGTAACCTCGACCACCGCCGTGATGGCGCCGCTTACCAACGCCACCGGCGGCGATTCGCGGCGGATCATGGAGGGATCGAGCCTCGTGGTGCCGCGCATCGTCGGCGTGCGCTCCAGCGACACCTTCAAGGGTGACGATTGGATCGGCCTCAAGATCAGGGAAGCAAGCGTCGTGCGCGGCATCGGCGTGCTGCCGATGTTCGCCGGCCTGCTCGGCCTGCTCCTGCTGGTCGGAAGCCTTGCGCTCACCTGGGCCCGCGAGGGCCGGTAAGCCGGATAAAGAAGCGCTCCCGACATCGCGGGCGATCTGGACAGCCGCGGGAGTCCGCGGCGCAGAGATTGAGGGTCCGCTTCGCTTCCTTGAGCAGAGCAGAATCGATAGTCGAGTTTGGGATATTTGGCGACCTCCGCGAGCCGCGGCCGGCCCATCGCGACGAAATCGCCTGAACTCGGCGGCGCGTTTCGATGACGAAACACGCCGTACTGGGTCGGGCCGATCTCGATCACGTTTCGTCACGATGGATGCCACGCCGCGCCATCGTATCGCACCCGTTGGACCTCGATATTACGGCGAGCAGTGGATCGGGCGGCATGCCTTGCCGACGTGACGATGCCAGCGGACGGCGCCGCCCCATTCCTCGACCGAACCTTTGCGGCAATAGCGATTGCAGGCGTCGACGCGCTCGATCAGATTTGATTCCTCGCCCGCTGCTTTCAGGCCGGCAGCCGCATTGGTCAGTGGCATCGCCTGCGATGCCACGCTCACAAAACCAAATGCCAAAGCAGCAGCCGTTAAACTCAGTCCTTGAAGTCGCCTCATCAAATTCCTCCCCAGTCCATTTTACGTTGTCTCGGGCAGCGCCCATGAAATACATTCAATCGCGCCGTCACGGCCGCGGCCTTGACAAAGATCAAGTTAAAATCCGGTACTTTGAATGGGGTCGTAGGCACCGGCATCGCGGTTGCGGAAATCCGCGACGTCCATCCGCCGGACGGGATCAATTTGCCGATTACCGTTACGTGGGCGCGGCTTCCCACTCGGGCTTGATCGGCCCCGTAACGCCGGCGAACGCGCCCTCGACCAGTTCCGCCACCAGCAGCCGCGCCGGATCGACTGGCCCGGGCATCCGCGCCTGTCCTTTGGGTACGCGCTTGAATCCGGCTTTCGCATAATCAGGGCTCATCTCCCACGAGCAAGACCACGCGATGGCCCTTGTCGCGGGCGTCGTCGAGCGCCCGCCGGATCAGTGCGAGCCCGATGCCATGCTCGCGGAAGGGTGGCTCCACCGTCAGCGGGCCGAGCAGCAGCGCCCGCGTCTCTCCAATGCGGATCGGCGTCAGGCGCACCGAGCCGACCAGCAAGGTGCCGATCCGCGCCGTAAAGGAAAGCTCCGGCAAGTGCCCGACACCCTCGCGAATCCGGAACGCCGTTCGCGCATAGCGGCCCGGCCCGAACGTGCGCTCGTGGAGACGCTCGATGGCGGGGCCGTCTTGCGGCGCTTCGGGCAGGATCGTGAGCGTGATGTCGGTCATCGGGGTTCCGGCCCCGCCGATATCATCCCGCGACGCTGAGGTCCATCGGCACCTATGTGATTCGGACACGCCCTTTCGGGCATCCCGCCGACCTTGTATGGTGGGCGGCCCGGACATCGGAGAGGACCAAATGGGTTGCCGAAGCCTGATCGCCGCCTGCGTCGCCGCTGCGTTGCTCGCGATGGCGGCCGCCGCCGACGCGCAGGACCTGTCGAAATATCCCGACTGGTCGGGGCAATGGCGACGGCCGGACAACGTCGCGCCGTCTTGGGATCCGACCAAGCCGCCGGGTCGCGGCCAGCAGGCGCCGCTAACGCCCGAGTATCAGGCGATCTTCGAATCGGTCCTCAAGGACCGCGCCACCGGCGGACTGACCGGCGACCCGACCGGCCTGTGCATGCCCCATGGCATGCCGCGCATGATGGTGGCGATCTATCCGGTCGAGTTCGTGGTCACGCCGAAGATCACCTATTACATGACCGACTACACCACATCGCGGCGCATCTTCACGGACGGACGCGATTGGCCCGAGGAATTGCTGCCGAGCTTCAACGGCTATTCGATCGGCAAATGGCTCGATGAGGACGGCGACGGCCGCTACGACGTTCTCGAGGTCGAGACCCGCGGCTTCAAGGGCCCCCGCACCTTCGAAGGCAGCGGCATGCCGCTGCATCGGGACGAACAGAGCATCATCAAGGAGCGCATCTTCGAGGACAAGGCCAACAAGGATGTGCTGTATGATCAGGTCACCGTCATCGACCATGCGCTGACGCGCCCCTGGACCGTCACCAGGACCTACAAGCGCGATCCTGGCGCGGTGTGGGACTTCGTCGATTGCGCGGAGAACAATCCGCATGTGGTGATCGGCAAGGAAACCTACATGCTGAGCGCCAACGGCTTTCTGATGCCAACCAAGGCCGGCCAGCCGGCGCCCGACCTGCGCTATTTCAAGCCGCCGCAAAAATAGCGCGCCGCGTCCTGGGTGAAGGCGTCGGGCGCAAGGCAAAGCGCGCGTAGCCATCGAGATGGTTCGGGCGCCTGCCGCGTCATCGCACAATACCTATATTCGATCCAGCAATGGCATTGAAGGAGCACCCATGGGCTTGCTGGTCGACGGCGTGTGGAGAGACAAAGGTTACGATACCGAATCGACCGGCGGCCGGTTCGTTCGCGTGCCGACGCTTTACCGCAACTGGGTGACGGCGGGCGGCGCCCCGGGGCCGACCGGCCAAGGCGGTTTTCCGGCGGCGGTGGGCCGCTATCATCTTTATGTCGCGCTCGCCTGCCCGTGGGCGCACCGCACGCTCATATTCCGCAAGCTCAAGAAACTTGAGGCCGCGATCTCGGTGTCGATCGTCGAGCCGCTGATGCTGACCGACGGCTGGGTGTTCGGACCGGCAGGCAGCCCCACAGCCGATACCGTCAACGGCAAGGCGAAGCTCTCCGACGCCTATCTAGCCGCCGATCCGAAGTTCACCGGCAAAGTCACGGTGCCAGTGCTGTGGGACAAGGAGCGGCGGACCATCGTCAACAACGAGTCATCCGAAATCATCCGCATGTTCAATTCGGCGTTCGACGCCTTCACGGACGACCGCACCGACTACTACCCGCCGCCTTTGCGCGACGCCATCGACGCCATCAACGGCGTGGTCTACGCCACCGTGAACAACGGCGTTTATAGCACCGGCTTCGCCACCACCCAGGCAGCCTACGAGGAGGCGTTCCGCGCCTTGTTCGCGACGCTCGACGATGTCGAGCAGCGGCTTTCCCGCCACCGCTACCTCGTGGGCGCGCAGGAGACCGAGGCGGATTGGCGGCTGTTCACCACGCTGGTGCGGTTCGATGCCGTGTATTTCGGCCACTTCAAATGCAATCTGCGCCGCATTATCGACTATCCGAACCTGTCGAACTACCTGCGCGACCTCTACCAGACCCCGGGAGTGGGCTCGACGGTCGACATCGATCAGATCAAGCGCCACTATTACGGCAGCCACCGCAACATCAATCCGACCGGCATCGTACCTCTCGGTCCGGCGCTCGATTTTACCGCGCCCCATGATCGCGGCCGGTTTCCATCCCAGACCGGATGATTCACCAACGCGGCAAGACCGGAGCGCCGAGCATGACCTCGGCAATGCGGGCGCGGGCGGCCGCGACGGTGTCGCCCGGCAGCGCATCGAGCGCGAAGAAACCGTGCGCCATGATCTCGCGGTCGGGCGCCGGCGGCTCCGGCTGGCGGAACTCGCGCACCACATACAATGCCACATGATCGCGTCGCGACACCGCCGCGTTGAAAAAGACGCCGTGCAGCACCGGCGGCTCCACGAGTTCGATATTGCCCTCCTCCTTGAGCTCGCGCGCGAGCGCCTGGAGCATGGTCTCGCCCGGCTCGACTCCGCCGCCCGGAAGATGCCAACCGCGCACATAGGTGTGCTTGACGAGAAAAACGCGGCCGTCGTCATCGATGACGAGACCGCGAACCCCGAGCGTCATGCCGCGCGTAATGCGCCAATAGAAATGAAGGATCCGACGCAGCGCGGGCGCCGGTATCCGCCGCAGGTCACCGATATCCATGAAATGCAACGGCCCGTTGAAAATGTGCCGCAAGATTTGCGACCCTCGCATGGCTGCCTATCATAAATGTATTTTGCGCGCCGCTGCAGGCTGAGCTATCTCGGTTTCCACGCTTCGTTGGATCGTAGCGGCCCAATTTTTTGCATTGCGCCTGCCTGCCCGATCTCGGCGTCGGGACCGTTCGGACCTCGCTTTTCCAAATTTGGCCCCGGTTGAGTTATTCACGTTGACGTTTAGTCCGGGCGGCACCCCACACCGCTCGGACGGCTGCGGCGTCCCTGGCCCCACCGGGGACGTCGCATTTTTTTGCGCGCGGGTCGCGTTCCCATTCCGTGATTTTCAGTGCGACCGCCAGACAAATGCAAGGGTGAGCCGCCCCCGATAAGATTGCCGCCGCAGTGCCGAAAGTTTAATCGGAGTGACCAATGTAATTCGGCGTGTCCCCTTTCGCGCTGACTGCAACTGCAGTACGTTTCCTTTTGTATTGTCACGGCGATGTTTTGCCGAATTGATTTGAGGCATGGGAGGGCATCTCATGGACAGCACCCGGCGTGATTTCCTCGCAGTTGCGGTGACGGCGGCGGGCGTGACGGCGGCGCCTGACCTCGCCCACGCGGAAACGCACGATCACCAGGATGTGCCCTCCGACCTTGCGCTCCGCACCAAGTCGCTTGAATCGCTCCTCGTCGAAAAGGGCTTGGTCGACCCGGCGGCGCTCGACGTGATGGTTGACGCCTATGAGCACAAGATCGGCCCGCGCAACGGCGCGCGGGTGGTTGCGCGTGCATGGGTCGATCCCGCCTACAAGCAGCGCCTATTGGCCGACGGCTCTGCGGCGCTCAAGGAAATGGGCTACGGCGGAACCCAGGGCGAGGAGACGCTTGTGGTGGAGAACATGCCGAGCGTGCATAACCTCGTCGTCTGTACGCTGTGCTCCTGTTATCCCTGGCCGCTGCTCGGCCTGCCGCCGGTCTGGTACAAGTCCGCTCCCTATCGCTCGCGCGCCGTAATCGACCCACGCGGCGTGTTGGAGGAATTCGGAGTAACGTTGCCGGACGAAACCGAGGTGCGTGTCTGGGATAGCACCGCGGAACTCCGCTATCTCGTTATGCCCGAACGGCCGTCCGGGAGTGAACACATGAGCGAAGAGGCTTTGGCTGCGCTCGTTACCCGTGATGCGATGATCGGCGTTGGAAAGGCCGATCTGCGGCAGAAAGGAGCCGCGCGATGAACGGCGTCCATGACATGGGTGGCGATCAGGATATGGGCCCGATCCAATACGAAAAGGACGAGCCGGTCTTTCACGCCCCTTGGGAAGGGCGGGTCTACGCCATCAATCGGGCGTTGGGCGCTTGGCGCAAGTGGACGATCGACGGTTCCCGCCACGGCATAGAGCTCCTTCCCCCAGCCGATTATTTCCGCATGAGCTACTACGAGAAATGGCTCGTCAGGCTGACCGACATTTCGATCAAAACCGGTCTGGTCACGCGGGCGGAAGTCGAGAGCGGCAAGGCTGCTCCCGGGTCATCCAAAGCAACGCCGCCGGTAACCGCCGCCAATGCGGAGGCCGCTGCGGTGGTGCGCGGATCAACGCGACGGACCGCCATGGTGGCGCCGCGTTTCGCGGTCGGCCAGCCGGTGCGAGCTAAGAACATCAATCCGCTTGGCCACACGCGGTTGCCGCGTTACGCGCGCGCCAAATCCGGCGTCATCGATCGCGATCACGGCGTCTTTGTCTTCCCGGACACCGCGGCTCATGCCCTCGGCGAGAAGCCCCAACACGTCTATTCGGTGCGCTTTTCGGCGCGTGAACTATGGGGCGACCAGGCGAAGCCGCGGGATAGCGTCTACCTTGACCTGTGGGACGATTATCTTGAGTTAGCCTGAACACACCGGCGCGGCCCAGAGGTTCGACGCGCTGCCGCGTCTACCGCGCGAAGAGGACGGACCGGTGTTTGCCGAGCCGTGGGAGGCGCAGGCGTTTGCGCTCGCCGTCAAGCTCTCCGAGCAGGGACATTTTACCTGGAAGGAGTGGGCTGCCACGCTCGCCGATGAACTCCGGAGTGCCGCCGAGCGTGGTGAGCCCGACGACGGCTCGCATTATTATGAACATTGGCTCGCCGCGCTGGAACGCTTGGTAACGGCCAAAGGCTTGGCTGATCGCGCGGCGCTCGCGACGCGCAAGGAGGCCTGGGCCGAAGCGTATCGGCACACCCCCCATGGCAAGTCCGTCGAATTGGCCGCCGCCTCCATCGGCGCGGCGGTGCCGCAGACCGTCGGCACGATCATGCCGTGGTCTCGTTAGCCGAGAAAGAAAAACCCCCAGCTAGCCGCCAGGGTTGCAGGCGCTGGGTGCGCGATGCAGCGGCCTCGCCAATAAATTAATGAACCTTTAAAGCCCTTGCGGCGACTAACAGTAGTACAAGGAATGTGCTCTTCCCCCCAAGAGCGCGGCCCCGACTTCTTCCCCGGCCCCCCAGCCAACCCCAGAAGTCGGGGCGACTTGTACGTTCGATTACGGCAGTCCGCCGGCTCAACGGTGGGACCCGTTTCTAAATCTTTCTAAGGGTGGTAATTTCGTCACAAACGCCCCCAATCCCATGTTGTCCCGAAACTTTCGCAAAATTTGCGGATCATGCCCTCGGAGTATTGGAGCATGAAGCGCTTTGCCGACCTGTCCGAGCGGGAAATCCTGGCGCTTTCCATCAGCAACGAGGAGGAGGACTGCCGCATCTACCAAAGCTTTGCGGAGGGCCTTCGCGAGCAGTTCCCGGATTCCGCAAAGGTCTTCGAGGCGATGGCGGCAGAGGAGGTTCATCATCGCGGCCTGCTCTACGACCTCTATCGCTCGAAATTCGGGGAATTCCTGCCGTTGATCCGGCGTCAGGACGTGCGCGGCTTTCTCAGCCACAAACCGCTGTGGCTGGTTCGTCCGCTCGGGCTCGACGAAGTGCGCAAATACGCCGCCGGGATGGAATACGAGACCGCGCATTTCTACCGCAAGGCCGCCCAGCAGGCCCGCGACGCCTCGGTTCGCGAGCTTCTCGACAAACTCGCCGATGACGAGGACAAGCACGAGGAACTGGCCGAAAAACTCGGCGCGCGCATTATCACGACGGACGTCCGCAAGCGTGAGGACGAGACCGCGCGGCGCATATTCGTACTGCAATATGTGCAGCCCGGCCTCGCCGGCCTGATGGACGGATCGGTGTCGACGCTGGCGCCGCTATTTGCGGCGGCATTCGCCACCCACCAGACTTGGGCGACGTTTCTGGTCGGCCTCGCGGCGTCCGTCGGCGCCGGTATTTCGATGGCATTTGCAGAGGCGCTGTCCGACGACGGCTCGCTGACCGGGCGCGGGTCGCCGGTGCTGCGCGGCGCAGTCTGCGGCTTCATGACGTTTCTCGGCGGGATCGGACACACCCTGCCCTATCTGATCCCGAGCTTCTATACCGCGACCGCGGTATCCTTCGCGGTGGTCGCGATCGAACTCGCGGCGATCTCCTACATCCGGTACCGTTACATGGATACGCCGTTCCTCGGCGCGGCGTTCCAAATCGGCGTCGGCGGCGCGCTGGTATTCCTCGCCGGCATCCTGATCGGGAGTTCGTGAGCCGGGAATTTCGGAACCGGCGTGCTATCAACCGACCGCGCACTTCACGCGTCGTCAACTTCTCCCACGGCCGTCCGGTTCGGCGCACAAGACGTTCACATAGGCATCGATGTTCGTGCTGGCGCACCTTTCCGATCCGCATCTCGGCCCGTTGCCGCGGCCGCGCCTTTCCGAGCTCGCATCGAAACGGCTGCTCGGCTACCTGAACTGGCAGCGCAGCCGCCGCGCCGTCCATCGCACCGATGTCATCGAAGCCATCGGCCGCGATCTGCGCGGCGCGCGACCGGATCACGTGGCGGTCACCGGCGATCTCGTCAACATCGCGCTCGCCCCTGAATTCGAGCGCGCCCGCCATTGGCTCGAAAGCCTCGGCACCCCCCACGACGTAAGCCTGGTGCCGGGAAACCACGACGCCTATGTGCGCGAGGCTGCGCTTCAACGCGATCGCCATTGGGCGCCCTACACGACGGGCGATAACGGCATCGCGGCGTTTCCGTATGTGCGGCGACGCGGTCCGATAGCGCTTGTCGGTGTGACGACCGCGGTGGCGACGCCGCTCTTCATGGCGACTGGCCGGCTCGGCGCCGAGCAGATTGCCCGGCTGGAGGCCGTTCTGGCGGAACTCGGCACCGCAGGATTGTTCCGCGTCGTCATGATCCACCACCCTCCGATCGCGTCGTCGTCGCATCACAAGCGGCTCGTCGACGCCGCGGAATTCCGTCGCACAATCGCGGCGTCAGGCTGCGAACTCGTGATCCACGGCCACGACCATGTTCTTGAACGCACGACGATCCCGGGACCCGGCGGCGCGGTGGAGGTGATCGGCGTGCCGTCAGTCTCCGCCTCCGCCGGAGGACGGCACGAGGCCGCAGCCTTCAATCTCTACCGGATCGACGGCGCGCCGGGCGCCTTCACCTGCGAAGTGGTGTCGCGCGGCCTCGTTCCCACCGGCGCGATTGCGGAACGTGGCCGCTTCGCATTGTCATGGCACCGGCCCACGTAAGGCCACAACCCAAGCCGCAACAAAGAGCGCCACCAGGGCAAACATCACGCCGAGCACGAAGGCCGGAAACCGGCGCGGAGCCCGCGGCTCCGCGCCGTTGCGGCCGGCGAGCGGAGAAAGCTCGTCGCCCGCAAGGGCGCGTTCGCGCTCGATCAGGCGGCGGGCGATATACCGGGTGACGGCCTCGACGATGTCGCGGCCGGCCGGTGATTCGGCGAGCACCACGCGTCCGAACCGGCTGTCCTGGACAAAGCGATACAGCCGCTTGTCGCGCCCCATCTCGATATGCGCGATGGCGTCGATCCACAGCCTCGGGGTGTCGCCCCGCGAAATGCCGCGGTCGAACAGATCGACGCCGGCGGGAACCTCGGCAAAGACCGGGTCGAGCTCATCATTGAGAAGTTCGAGCCGGGCAATTTCGGCGTCGCGCAGATCGACCACCACGCCGGTACGCTCGGCGGCCTCGATGCGCGCCTCGCGCAAGGCGTCGCGCAACGGCCCGTCGGGCTTGCGCTGTTGCGTATTCCCAGTCTTGCCACGTCCCCACATGATCGCGCTTTCGTCGCTCGCGGTAGCCAACATCAACGGCCGGCTGGAGCGCTTCGATTGCCGCGCCCACCGTGGACCGTCCCCAATTCTTTATAGCAGCTTGGCGGCGCCGGACGAATGCGGTTACCCGATACCGAAGGCCGCCGCCCAGCCGAGCCCCTCCCGGGTGCCGCGGCGCGGCTTGTATTCGCAGCCGACGTAACCCGCATAGGGACTGCGGTCCAGCATGGCGAAAATGGCCGGATAGTTCACCTCGCCTTCGTCGGGCTCCGCCCGCGACGGCACCGCCGCGATCTGGACATGGCCGATGACCGGACGATGGCGTTCGAACCTCGTCATCAGGTCGCCGGCCTCGATTTGCACGTGATAGAAATCGAACTGCATGCGGACATTTGGCCGGCCGCATCTTTCGATGATGGCGACCGCCTGCTCGGGCCGATGGAGCAAATAGTCGGGCCGGTCGCGCCGATTGAGGGGTTCGATCAGGATCGTGATGCCGTGCTCGGCGGCGAGATCGGCGGCGCGGGCAAGGTTTGCGACGAACGTGTCCTCGCCGGCGGCCTGCAGCGCGGCCGGCACCATGCCGGCCATGCAATGGATCGCCGTCGCGCGGATCGCCACCGCATAATCGAGCGCCCGGCGAAATGCGGCGCCAAACTCGCTCTCCCGCCCGGGGACGCCGGCAAGGCCGGGCTCTCCTGCGGAGCCCGGCGGCGTATTGATACCCAGCATGACAAGGCCGTGACGCTCGATCTCGCCTCGCACCGCCGACGCCGCATGGTCATAGGGGAATTGCAATTCGACCGCCTTAAATCCGGCCACAGCCGCCGCCCCGAAACGTTCGATGAACGGCCGCTCGGTGAACAGGTACGCCAGATTGGCGGCGAAACGGGGCATCAATTCACGCTACATCCGTCTAAGACCCACATGGATAATATGGATCAGCCGAATTGACCAAACCGGGCGGTCGATCACCCCGCCACCAGCAGCAAGCAAGGCCAGCGCCTAGTGGGCAATCGCCCATCAGCGGGCCGTCTCAGGGTGAAAAAGTGCTCCAGCCAGCTCAGCGCCGGCGTACCGGCGCTGTTTCCCAGTGAATTAGAGCGAATTAGGACAGCTTTGCTGCCCAACTTTTGTCCCACTGCAACAGTGGGACCTTTTATGGTTGACGATTAAGGCATCCACTGCTCTCATTCGGATAGCCTGAAACAAACGGACACGCGATCCGGACGGGCGAGTTGGGAGAAACGAAGCCATGGAACCGACGCCATGACCGCTCAAGAACTTCTTGCGCAGATTTCCGATTACTGCCGCCAGACCGGGCTTGCCGAATCCACCTTCGGCCGCCGCGCCGTCAATGACGGCAAGCTCGCCAATCGGTTGCGCAATGGCGGCCGCATCACCACCGAAACCGTGGACCGCATCCAGGCTTACATGAGCGCCAACCGGGGCGCGCCGATGACGACGCGCCCGAACCTGCCGGGCGGCTTGCCGCCGGCGGGAGCCGGGGCGCCCGTACCGCCGGCGCCGCAGGGCCCGTCCGATCCGCAGCGCAATTTCCGTTTCTTCGACAACCGGCAGAAATACCTGTTGTTCGTCAACACCTGCAGCGAAAAGTGGGTCGTGGCCCACCGCGTTGGGCAAGAACTCGCCAACATCCATCCGCGCCCGCCGGCGGTACGTCTGTTCGACGCCGGTGTCGGCGACGGCAGCGTGCTGGTTCGGGTGATGCGCTCCATGCACGACCGCTTCCCGGCCATGCCGTTCTACGTCGTCGGCAAGGAGATCAGCCTGGAGGATGTCCGCCTCACCTTGCAAAAGGTGGCGGATCGCTTTGTCGAACATCCGGCGACCGCGCTGGTGCTGACCAACCTCGCCTATGCGGACGCGCCCTGGCTCCATGTGAAGTCGGTGAGCGCGGCCTCGAGCCTGGTGTGGCACGAGGTGGCGCTTACCGGAACCACCGCCCACAAGTTCGAGGAGCAGATCATCGATCTTGAACCGTTCCTGGCGGAAAACTGGAAGGCGGGCGTCAGCCCGAAGACCGGCAACCCGGTCTATGATCGTCCCGTCGTGATGGTGATCTATCGCGAAGATCACCGCTTCCTGCTCGACCCGATCCTGCCGCGCCCCGGCGGCACCCAGGCCGGCTACGACCTCGTCATCGCGTCGCAGCCTTATCGGGCGCGCGCGTCGCTCGAATTCAAAGCGCGCCGCGTGATCGCCCCGCTTGCCCGCGCGCTCGGTCCGGGCGGCCGCCTGATCGCCATTCACTCCCACGGCGGCGATCCCGGGCTCGAAATCGTGCAGCGCATCTGGCCCGGCGATAACCCCTTCATCCACGACCGCCATCAGATCCTCAAGGCGGTCAAGCATGAACTGGGGCCGGCCGGCCGCGAACTCAACTTCAACGTCAATTCCGACCATCGCGCGCTGTTTCGCTACGACATGCACACACTGCCCTCGGAGGTGGCGGAATCGATCGGCACCTCGACGCTGTTCGCGGCCTGGAACGCCGCCATCTACGTGGCCCAGGTCGAGGACGACCGCCTCGCCACCGTGGTCAACGACGGCAACTATCTCGACGCGACCCGCGAAGTGCTACGCCGTAATGGCGGCCTCTGGTTTTTCGACGAATCCTACGTCATCTCGCGGCGCCGCGCGTAGCGGCCGGCAGGAATGGGCGCCATGACCGCCGTCCCGGAAACCGTTGCAGCGCCCGCGGAGGCGCGGCGCCGCATCGCGGCCTTCGCGGCGCAGGCCTCGTTCGAGGCGACCCGGCTTGAGCCGGGCGACATCGCGGCGCTGCAAACGGGCATTCCGGCCGGCGCGTCGATCTATGTCAGCGCGGTGCCGGCGCGACCGCTGGCCGAGCAGATCGAAACCGCATCGCGGCTCGCGGCGGCAGGCTACGACGCGGTGCCGCACATCGCGGCCCGCGCCTTTGCGAGTGCCGACGAACTCGACCGCCATCTCGGCCGCCTTGTCGATGCCGCGAAGGTGCGGCGCGTTCTCGTCATCGGCGGCGACCGCGCCGCCGCGGCGGGCCCGTTCCACGCCGCAATCGAGGTGATCGAAAGCGGCCTGCTCCAGGCCCGTGGCATCGCCGAGGTCGGCGTCGCAGGCTATCCGGATGGCCATCCGCGGCTCGGCCCCGTCGAGCTCGACCGCGCGCTCGCCGCCAAGATCGAGACCGCAACCGAAACCGGGCTCGCGATCCACATCGTCACCCAGTTCGGCTTTTCCGCGCCGGCGATGCTCGCCTGGATCGCGCGGCTGCGCGCGCACGGCATCGACCACCCGGTGCGGATCGGCCTCGCCGGCCCGGCCACGCTCGCCGGCCTCATGCGCTACGCCCGGATTTGCGGCGTCACGGCCTCGATCCAGGGCCTCGCACGCCATGCGGGCCTTGCCAAGCACGCCTTCGGCATGATCGCGCCCGACACGCTGCTGCGCCCGCTTGCGCAGGCCGGGCTCGGCGATGTGGCGCCGCACGTCTTCTCGTTCGGTGGGCTCGCCACCGCCGCCCGCTGGATCGCTGCGGCTGCCGCCGGTCGCATCCTCCTCGACCGCGCGGACGGGTTTACGGTCGAGCCGCCGTAACCGCGCATCGGTTCGCAAGGCCGTTGACCCGGACCGCCAATTAGAGCTTTGCTCGGGCCGACAGGGAGGATGCCATGCGCAACACAGTGCTCACCGCGGCCGCCGGTTTGGCGGCCTTGCTGATCCAGGCTGGACACGACGGCGCTGCGGCGCAGGCGCGCTCGACGTTGGACATTTACATGATCGACGTCGAAGGCGGCAACGCCACGCTCTTTGTCGCGCCGTCGGGCGAGTCGCTGCTGATCGATACCGGCAACGTGGCGCCGGATGCGGCGATCCGGGATTCCGGGCGCATCATGCTGGCCATCAAGGATGCCCGGCTGACCCAGATCGACAATCTGATCATCACCCATTGGCACGGCGATCATTACGGCGGCTTGGCCGAGCTCGCCAAGCACATTCCGATCCGGCATTTCATCGATCACGGCCCGAACGTGCAGCCGTCGCCCGCCGTCGATGAATTTCTGGCGAAGGTCTATCCGCAGCTCATCGCCAACGCGAAGCACACCGTCGCCAAACCGGGCGACACGATCGCGGTCGCCGGCCTCAACGTGCAGGTGGTGACGTCTGCCGGCGAGACCATCAAGACGGCGTTGCCCGGCGCTGGCGCTCCCAATCCGTATTGCGCGAGTTTCAAGCCGGCACAGAGCAACGCCGAGGACCCGATGTCGGTTGGCATCTATGTTTCGTTCGGGAAATTCCGCACCATCCATCTCGGCGACCTGACGAAGAACAAGGAATTCGAGTTGATGTGCCCGAACAACCGCATCGGGACTGTCGACCTGTTCCTTGGCCTGCATCATGGGCAGAACAGCTCGAATTCTCAGGTCATGATCCACGCCGCCCATCCCCGCGTCGCCATCATGAACAACGGCACCCGCAAGGGCGGCGAGCCCGACTCGATGGAGGTCATCCATTCGTCGCCAGGCCTGGAAGACCTGTGGCAGATGCACTTCTCCCAGCTCAGCGGCCAGGAATACACCGTACCGGGAATGTTCATCGCCAATCTGCTCGACGACCCGTCTCCCGCGATGCCGGTGGCGCCGATCGCAGCGCCGCAGCCCGGCCCCAACGCGCCGCCGCCGCCTGCCCACAATGGACCGGCCTATTGGATCAAGGTGACGGCGCAAACCGACGGGACATTCACGGTCACCAATACCCGAAACGGCTTTGCCAAGACGTACGCGCCGAATGCCGGAATGAACTGATACCGACGGCCACAAAGATAACCTGTCATTCCCTGCAGGCGGGGAGTCCAGTAGCCCCGCCTGGAGGTTCATTCGCACGCGCGGGGGTTACTGGATCGCCCGGTCAAGCCGGGCGAAGACAGCGGACAGGTCGTCGGCCAAGGCCGTTGGTATGAGACACAAGACCAACCCGCAATATCCCTCGCTCTTCATGCCCGCGCTCGTCGCACCCGGATATTCTGCGCCTTGATGGGGCCGCCACTATTAAATCTTGAGAAGCGCGCGGGCATTGCCGGAGAAAATCCGCTCGCGCTCCGGCTCCGGAATGTCGAGCGCCCGCACCGCCGCAATGGTGTTGGCGATGAGGCTGCGGCCGCCCTGCGGGTCGAATGGCGCATCGGTCGCGAACAGGCAGCGCGGTGTGCCGAAGAACGCGTGTCCGCACTGCGTCGCCGCCGCCCCACCGTTGAGCGCGGTGTCCGTATAGAGCATGTAGAAATAGTCGATCGGCGCCCGCTTGAGGCCGCGCGATTGCGCCACCGGGTTGCGCTCCGTGCCCTCGAAGATCTGGGAGAACCCGAGCTCGATCCGCCTGGCCACGTAGGGAATCATGCCACCCATATGATGGGTGATGATCTTGAGCTTCGGCATCTCGTCGAACAGGCCGGAATAGATGAGCCGGGCCATGCAGGCCGAGGTTTCGTAGGGCCATACGAACGAGAACCAGATTTCGTCCTCGGATTCCTTTTCGGTCGCGTAGTCGGCAATTTGCGGCCCACGCGTGGGATGCACCCACACCGGCAGGTCGTGTTCCGCCATGCAGCGGAACACCGGACGGAATTTTTTCGCGCTCAGCGGTTCGCCGGCCACGTGAGTGAACATCTGCACGCCGCGCGCCCCGAGATCGAGGATGGCGCGATCGGCCTCCTCGACGGCGGCATCCGGATTGTTCATCGGCAGCGCCGCGATGAAGGTCGGAAAGCGGTCCGGATAGCGCTGGCACAGCGCCGCGAGGCCGTCATTGGCGCGCCGCGCGATGTCGGGCGACCGTGCAGGCGGCGCCAGCAGCTCGATCGGCGGATCGGCGAGCGACAGCACCTGCTGCAGGCCGTCGAATTCGTCGAGCATGCGCAGCCGCGCCTCGACGTCCCACAGTTCCTTGAGCTTGGGAAACGCCGACAGCACGATGTGGCCCGGAACGAGGCTTGCCAGCCGATCGAGGTGAGGCCGCGGCATGAAATGATTGAAGATGTCGATCATGACGCCCCATCGGTCCAACGATCACGATCGCATGCAAGGATCAGGCATCGACCGGCACGGTCGCGTCGAATTCCTTGTGGCGCGCACGGAAGGCGTCGAGCCAGGGGACCAGCATGGCGAAGTCCTTGCGCCAGTCGACCTGCCGGCGGACGTCGAGATAGCCCAGCATGCACGCCGCCGCGATGGTGCCGATATTGAAATGCGTCCGGATCGGGCAGGCCTTCGCGAATATCGTGAGGCCGCGCACCACCTTGCCGCGCTGGTAGTCGAGCCATGGCGGATGGTGGATTTCCGCCGGCCGATGCCGGCCCTCGTAGACGATCAGGATGCACGCATCCATGACGCCGTCGCACAGCGCCTGCAGCGTCAAAACGTCGAGCCGCGCCGGCCAGCCGTCCGGGATGATGATGCCGCCGCCGGCAACGTGATCGAGATATTCCAGGATGACGCGGCTGTCGTAAATCGCGATGCCATCCGTCGGTGATGAGTGTCGGTATCTTGCCGAGCGGGTTTTCCTTGCGCAGCACATCGTCCGGATTCATCGGATCGGCCCTTCACCATGTCGATCTTGTCGGACAGCCGCAGACGCAGGCTCGCCATGCGCACCTTGCGGGCGAACGGCGACGCGGCGCAGCGCGCAGCGTCATCGGCATCGGGATCCTCAGGTCAGTTCGAGGGTGTGGGGACGCATCGGCATGCCATGCATGGCGCGCCAGATGCGCTCGGGGGTGGCCGGCATCTCCACGTGGCGCACGCCGAACTCGCGCAACGCATCCACGATGGCGTTGATCGACGACCGCGAGCGCGGCGTGGTGCCGCCTTCGCCGGCCGGCCGATGCCGAGCGGATGGGTCGGGTCGGCACTTCGCTGATGCCGGTATCGAAGAACGGGAACACGTCGGCGCGCGGCATGGCATAATCCATGAACGAGGCCGACAGCAATTGCCCGGTGCGGGCATCGTAGAAGCATTGTTCGAGCAGCGCCTGGCCAACGCCCTGCACGATGCCGCCGTGGGTCTGGCCGTGAATGATCATCGGGTTGACGGCGCGGCCGACGTCATCGACAGCGGAGTATTTGATGATCTCCAGCGTGCCGAGATCGGGGTCGATCTCGACCTCGCAGACATGGGAGCCGAACGGGATAGCTCGCCTCCGGCACCACCTCGTCGCAGGTCGCGGCGAGCGGCCCCCGCAGTTCGTCCGGCAAGTCGGTCCGGCGCAGCATCGCATCCGCGATCTCGAACTGGTCGATGATTGACGATGCCCGGTGCCGCCGCTCACGACGAAACGGCCGCCGGCAAATTCGATCGCCTCGGGCTTTGACTGCAGCAGCAGTGCCGCGACCGCTTGCCCTTGGCGATGATCTCGTTCGTCGCCTTCCACATGATCTGGCTCGCAAGTCGCATGCCGCGTCCAGAATGAGCGCCGCCGCCGAATTTCACGATGTCGGTGTCGTGGGTGATGATGCGCACGTTCTCGATCGGCACGTCGTACCATTCGTTGACGAGTTGCGCGAAGCTGGTCTCGTGGCCCTGGCCCTGGCTGACGTGGTGCCGATGACGACGTCGATCCAGCCGTCCGGATGCACCGTCATCTCGGTGCGCTCGCGCGCGACGCCCGTCGCAGTGTCGAGATAATTGGCGACCGCAATGCCGCGATGCTTGCGCGGCGGCGCGTGCGGCCGCCCGGCGGGCCGGCGAAGCCGTCCCAGTCGCCCAGCCTCAGCGCCCAGTCCATGGTGTGGTGATAGGAGCCGCTGTCGTAGATCATGCCGAACGCGTTCCGGTAGGGAAACTCGTTCTCGCTTGCACGAGATTGCGCCGCCTGATCTCGACGCGATCGAAGTCGTGGTCCTCGCATGCGAGATCGATCAGCCGCTCCATCACGTACATGACTTCCGGCCGGCCGGCGCTGCGATACGGGCGGGTCGGCGAGGTGTTGCTGAGCACCGCGCGGGCGCGGAAATACGCGGCCGGAATGCGGTAGATCGTGGTCATGATCTCGACGCCCTTTTGCAGCGGCGAGTAGTTGGTCGTGTGGGCACCGGCATTGCTGATGTTCGACCCGCGCATCGCGAGGAAATTGCCCTGCGCGTCGAGGGCGAGTTCCGCTGTCACGGCGAGATCGCGGGCCTGGTAATCGCACAGGAACGCCTCGTGGCGGTCGCCGGTCCACTTGACCGGCTGCCCGACGCGACGCGCCGCCCACGCCACCAGGGCAAACTCGGCGTAGATCATGCCGCGGGTGCCGAAATTGCCGCCGATGTCGCGCATGATGGCGCGGACCTGATCGGCCGGCACGCCAAGGATAGTCGCGAGATCGTCCTTGAGTCGCCAGGCGCCGCCGTTGCCGGCGTAGAGCGTATAGCGCTCGGTGTCGGGATCGAATTCGCACACCGCGGCGCGCGGCTCCATCGGCACGCCGGTGATGCGCTGCACCCAGGTCTCGAATTTCACCACATGGGTGGCGCGGGCGAACGCCGCCTCCGTGGCGGCGCGATCGCCAAGCTCGCCATCGACTACGACGTTCGAGCCCGGTTTCCTCGAACAGGCGCGGCGCGTCGGCCTGCGCCGCCTCGAGCGTATCAGTGACGGCGGGCAGGGCTTCGTAGTCGACTCAACAAGTTCGGCCGCATCCTTCGCGGCCGCGACCGTCATGGCGACCACCATGGCGACGGCCTCGCCGGCGAACCGGACCTTGTCGGGCGGCAACGGGTAGTGCGGCGCCGTGAAGGTCTTGAAGCCGTTATGCTCCCGCAACATGATCTCGGCCGGGATGCTGCGACCACACCTTGTGGGGGATCGGCCGCAATCCGTCAGCCACGAAGTCGCGCCCGGTGAGCACCGCGAGCACGCCCGGTACCGCCATGGCCGCCGAAATATCGATTGCGCGGATGCGCGCATGGGCGTGGGGCGAGCGCACCATGATGCGTAGGCCTGGTTGGGCAGATTCACGTCATCGGTGAAGCTGCCGTCGCCGGTGATGAGGCGCAGGTCCTCCTTGCGACGGACCGGCTGTCCGATGCGGGCACTGGTTGCTTTTTCGGCCATGCGCGATTCCCCGCCTCAGCCGAGCGCTTGCGCGACCGCGCGCTTGGCCATCACGACGATGACGTGGGCACGATATTCGGCGCCGGCATGAATGTCGGTGTTGAGATTGCGCGGGCTGACCGCGAGCCCGTCCAGGGCGTCCGGCGCGAAGTCTTTCGTAAGCCGCGCCTCGGCGTCGCCGAGCCTGAACACGCAGGGACCCGCGCCAGTGACGGCGACCCGCACGCCGCCGGAGGTCTTCGCTACGAACACGCCCACGATGGCAAAGCGCGAGGCCGGGTTGGGGAACTTGGTGTAGCCGGCGCGCTGCGGGATCGGATAGCTGACGGCGGTGATGATCTCGCCAGGCTCCAGCGCGGTCTCGAACAACCCCTTGAAGAAATCGTCACCGGGGATGCGGCGGCGGTTGGTCACGATCGTGGCGCCGAGGCCGAGCACGCTCGACGGATAGTCCGCCGCCGGATCGGCGTTCGCGATCGAGCCCCCGATGGTGCCGCGATTGCGCACCATCGGATCGCCGATGCCGTCCGCGAGGATCGTCAGCGCCGGAATCGCGGCCTTGACCGCCGCCGACGTGGCGACATCGACGTGGCGGGTCATCGCCCCGATCACGAGATCGTCGCCATCACGCCTGACACCCGCAAGGGCATCGAGCGCCGCGAGATCGACGATGTCGGAATGCTGCGCCAGGCGCTGCTTCAAGGTCGGCAGCAGGCTCATGCCGCCCGCCAGCACTTTGGCGTCGTCGATCACCGCCGTGAGGCGCACCGCGGCTTCGAGGCTTGGCGGACGATGATAGGTGAAGTCGTACATTGCGCCTCACATCTCCTTCATGGCGGCGGCATCTCTTTCATGGCCGCGGCGCCCGCCTGGATGGCCTTGACGATGTTGTGATAGCCGGTACAGCGGCAAAGGTTGCCTTCGAGCTGCTTGCGCACGGTGCGCTCGTCGAGATCGAAGCCTTTCCGCCGCACCATGTCGACCGCCGACATGATCATGCCGGGGGTGCAGAAGCCGCATTGCAGGCCGTGATGCTCGTGAAACGCCTCCTGCATCGGATGCAACCGGCCATTTGCCGCAAGTCCTTCGATGGTGGTCACCTTGGCGCCGTTGAGCGCGACCGCAAGCGCGGTGCAGGACTTGATGGCGCGCCCGTCCACATGGACCGTGCAGCAGCCGCACTGGCTCGTGTCGCAGCCCACATGGGTGCCGGTGAGCCGCAAATGGTCGCGCAGGAACTCGACCAGCAGCGTGCGCCCCTCGACCTCGCCGCGCACCGGCTTGTCGTTCACCGTCATGGCCACGACGGGCATGTCATCTCTCTCCACGGATGCGATCCAGCGATGCGATAGCGGGCACGTGGTAGCATTGCGGCGCAAATTAAAGTTGCGAAAAATGGCTTCTTATGATAGGCATAGGACTACTAAATTTTGAGCCGCATTCAGTTTTGCTCGATCCTTCAACAGACGAGCTACCACGATGATGAAAACGAAATTCGCTGCTAATCCCTGCTCGGCCGCTTCATTCGCTATTCGCGAGAGAAGAATTCGCTGCTCGGTGATCAAGCAGGGAATCGCTTGCAACATACTGGAATTGCAAAGTGAATTTGCTCGAACCTCGCTCAGAAAGCCCAAAACGGGCAAGATTCTGCAAAATTCGCTGATATTTTCGCTGTTGGCAGCGAAATTCATTCCTCGATCTTGAACAGCCCGGCAGCCGTATTGCCGGCGATGTCGGCGCGCTCGGCGTCGGTGAGATAGAGCCCGTCCAAAATGGTGATCGGCTCCCAGTCGCCGATCGGGAACGGATAGTCGGTGCCGAGCACCACCTTGTCGATGCCCGCCATCGCGATGACGAGGCGCAGCGCGTTGACGTTGAACACGACGGTGTCGAAATAGAGCCGCTTGAAACTTTCGGCAGGATCGGTCGCGCCTGCCGGGTGCGCGGCGTGCGCCTTGGCGAGCCGCCCGAGCACCATCGGCAGCGCGGCGCCGCCGTGGGACAGCACAAGCCGGGCGCCCGGATATTTGAGCAGGTGGCCGGAATGCAGCAGCCGCGCCACCGCGATCGACGTATCGGTCACGCGGCCGAGCGCATTGACGAGGCCGTAGGCGCGCAGGCGATCGTCGTCGACGCCATACATGGGATGAATGAACAGCGTTGCCTTGCGGGCGTGGGCCGCCTCCCAGAACGGGGTGAGGTCGGGGTCGTCGAGGTTGCCGCCGAGCCCCTTGGGCTGGGTGCCGATCATGGCGCCGTGGAAGCCCATGTCGAGCGCCTCTTCGAGCACGCGGGCGGCATGCCGGCCGCTTTGCATCGGCACGGTCGCGAGCGGCACCAGCGACGGCAGCGCCTTGACGCCCTTGAGGAGATGCTGGTTGTAGAAGCGGCTCCAGTCGGCGCCTTCCTCGGCCGGCAATTCGTAGCCGAAGCTGTCGAGCCAGCCGCCGACCACCTGCCGGTCGATGAACTGCTCGGCCATCCATGCGCGGCGCTTTTCGACGTCGCTCAGCAACGGCATGATCGGGCGCGTCATCTCGGAGCCCGCAAATGAGAAGCACAGCAGGCCCTTCTCCTCCTTGGTCTTCAGGGAGGGGAACAGCCACGGTTGCGTCTTGACGTCGTCGAGGAGCGCGGGCGGAACGAAATGCGCATGGGTGTCGATGATCAAAGCCGCTCACTCCTCATCCTTCACGCCGCAAATGCCGTTCGCACTGCAAGGATCAAGCCGCAATCCTTCGCGCTACATGCGCGGCCCCGCCGAGCCGTGGGCGTGCTTACGCCCGCCGCTCAGCGACGAAGCGTGCCGCGGCCTTGAGCAGGGCCGCGTCGGTGCCGAACGGCGCGAGCGCGGTCTCGGCCTGCGCGATCAACGCGAACAGTCGTTCCTTGGCCTTGGCAACGCCGAGGATACCGACGGCGGTTGCCTTGTGGGCCTCGGCGTCCTTGCCGGTGGCCTTGCCGACGGTTGCGGCATCGCCTTCGACGTCGAGGATGTCGTCGGCGATCTGGAAGGCTTCCCCGATGATGGCGCCGAACCGATCGAGCGACGCCCGCTTGCCGGCGTCCGCCCCGCCCAGGATCGCGCCGGAGAGGCAGGCGTAGCGCAGCAGCGCCCCGGTTTTCATCGCCTGCAATTCCTCGACGTCGGCGAGGCCGAGCCGCGGCGGGGCAGCGGCAAACCGCCCCTCGGCGGCAAGATCGAGCATCTGGCCGCCGGCCATGCCGCCGAGGCCCGATGCGCGTGCCATTTCCAGCACCAACGCAATCCGGACTGCGGGGTCCGGATGGGTGTCGGTCCGGGCCAGGATGTCGAACGCGAAGGTGAGCAGGCTGTCGCCCACCAGGATCGCAGTCGCTTCGTCATAAGCCTTATGGGCCGTCGGCCGGCCGCGGCGCAGATCGTCATTGTCCATGGCGGGCAGGTCGTCATGCACCAGCGAGTAGCAATGTACGCATTCGAGCGCGGCCGCCGCCATCAGGGCGCGCTCGCGCGGGACCGCACACAGCGCCGCGCTTTCGATCACCAGAAACGGGCGGAACCGCTTGCCGCCGCCGAGACACGCATAGCGCATGGCCTCGAGGAGGCGCCGCGGGCGGGCGCGCTCGCCGGGAGCCGGATCCGGGGAGAGAAGCTGGTCGAGGAGACTTTCCGTGGCCGCCGCAATCTCATTGAGGCGCGCAACAAATTGCGCGCCGCCGTCGTTTACCGCCATGACAAGTCCCATTGGCTTCGGTTATGGCCGGCCGATATAACAAACCGACGATGCCGGATCTGGTGCCGCAGGGCGTTATATTGCCTAACCGTTTCGGGGTACAATAGCTGTGGCCGCTGCGGCGGCGCCGGAGTGGCTGGCGACAGAATGGTCCTTGAAATCATTACGGTTCCGGCATTGGCGGCGTCGGTGTATCTGGCGATCGGCAGGGGCGCGTTCTGGCGCTGCGCCGAGCGCGACAGCGAGGCCCCGGTTCCGCCGCCGACGTGGCCGCGCGTTACGGTCGTTATTCCGGCGCGCGATGAGGCCGACGGCATCGGCCAATGCGTCGAGTCGCTATTCCGGCAGGACTACCCGGGGCCGTATTCGATCATCGTGGTCGATGACAACAGCAGCGACGGCACCGCGGAGGTGGCCCGACGCGCCGCCGCCAGCAGCGGCGGGCAGGATCGCGCGGCGCAGGATCGCCTGACCGTCGTTCCCGGCGCGCCGCTGCCGCGCGGATGGACCGGAAAGCTGTGGGCGCTCCGCCAGGGCATCGATGCCGCGATGGCCGTACACCCGCCGCCGCAATTCCTGCTGCTCACGGACGCCGACATCGTCTACGCACCACCGATGCTGAGCTGGCTCGTTGCTCACACGGCGGCGCGGAACCAGGTCCTGACCTCGCTCATGGTCAGGCTACGCTGCCACAGCTTCGCCGAGCACTGTCTCATTCCGGCCTTCGTGTTCTTCTTCCAGATGTTGTATCCGTTTGCCTGGGTCAATCGTCGCGACCGCGCGACCGCCGCGGCGGCAGGAGGATGCATGCTGATCGATGCGGGCGCGTTGCGAGATGCGGGCGGCATCGACGCGATCCGCGATGCCCTGATCGACGATTGCGCGCTCGCCCGCGTGCTCAAGGCCAGAGGGCCGATATGGCTTGGCCTGACCGAGCGCATCCACAGCATCCGCAGCTATCCCGGGTGGGCCGACGTGGGGCGCGTGATATCTCGCTCGGCCTATGCGCAGCTTGGATATTCGCCGGTCCTGCTTGCCGCAACGGTAGTCGCAATGGCGTTGGCCTTCGTGGTGCCGCCCGCCGCGGCATTACTCGGGTCGGGATATGGTTGCTTGTTCGGCGCCGGTGCGTGGCTCATCATGGCGGCCTTGTTCTCCCCGACGCTGCGCCTTTATGGTCGCTCGCCGTTGTGGGGCGTGGCGCTGCCGGCCATCGCGCTGGTCTACCTGATGTTCACCATCAATTCCGCGCTGCAAACGATGCGCGGGAAGGGCGGCCTGTGGAAAGGCCGCTTCCAGGCCGCGAGGGCAAATGACCGGTGCTGAGGAATTGAGGTCCGGAAAGGGACACCGGGACGAGAATTTCCCGGTCGCCTCGCTGCTGATCAGCGCCCGGCACCGCGCGCCGATTCTAGCGTTCTACGATTTCGTCCGCATCGCCGATGACATTGCCGATCATGCGACGCTCGCGCCGGCCGACAAGCTCGCGCATCTCGACGCGCTTGAAGCGGCATTACTCGGCAACGCCGATGGCGAACCCGCCGCGCAGCGCCTGCGCGCCGCGCTCGAGGAACGCCATCTATCGCCGCGGCATGCCCAGGATCTGCTTGCCGCATTCCGGATGGACGTGACCAAGCTGCGCTACCGCGACTGGGACGAACTCATCCACTATTGCAGCCTCTCGGCGATGCCGGTCGGCCGTTTCGTGCTCGACGTCCATGGCGAGCCGCGTTCGACCTGGCCGGCGTCGGACGCGCTGTGCGCCGCCTTGCAGATCAACAACCACATCCAGGACTGCCACGCCGATTATTGCAACCTCGATCGCGTCTACGTCCCGCTCGATGCCTTGGCATCGGCGGGCGCGCGGGTCGAGGACCTGGGCGCGACGCGCTCCTCGCCGGCGCTGCTGCAATGCCTGCATGGGCTGGCGCGGCGCACCGGTGCATTGCTGGAGGAGAGCCGCGGCTTTGCGGCCATGATCGGCGACTTCCGGTTGTCGCTGGAGGTCGCCGTGATCACCGCGATGGCGCAGCGCATTCAGGGGCTGATCAAGATCCGTGATCCCCTGAGCGAAAACGTGCATTTGACCAAGATCGGCGTTATGGCAAGCACCGTGACGGGCGTGGCGGGGGCGTCGTTCGCACGCGTTGCGCGGGGCGGCTTCGCTTCGCACAGGTCCAAGGATGCATGAGTACGCGCGTGACACAGTCCGATACGCTCCCAAACACCAGTCGCGCCTCCGGCAGCTCGTTCTATGCGGCAATGCGGATCCTTCCGCAGACGCAGCGCGACGCCATGTTCGCGATCTACAGCTTTTGTCGCCAGGTTGATGATATCGCGGATTCGCCCGGACCGCGCGACGAACGCCTCAAACAGCTCGCGACGTGGCGCTCCGACATCGATGCCCTCTACGCCGGACATCCGACAGTGCTGACCCGCGACTTGGCCCAGCCGATGCACGACTTCGGGCTCGAGAAGGCGGATTTTCTATCCGTCATCGACGGCATGGAAATGGACGTGCTGGCCGATATTCGCGGCCCCGCCTGGTCCGAACTCGACATCTACTGCGATCGGGTGGCGAGCGCGGTCGGCCGTCTGTCGGTGCGGATTTTTGGTCTCGACGCGAAGCCGGGCCGCCAGCTTGCCCATCATCTCGGGCGCGCGCTTCAACTCACCAATATCCTGCGCGATCTCGACGAAGATGCCGAGGCCGGTCGCCTCTACGTGCCGCGCGAGGCGTTGGCCCGCGCCGGCATCGAGACCGTCGAGCCCGTTGCGGCGGTGGCCAGTCCCTCGCTCGACGTTGCCTGCGCCCAACTCGTCAAAGCTGCGCGCGGGCATTTCGACAAGGCCGACGAGATCATGTCGGAATGTCCGCGCCGCACGGTGCGGGCGCCGCGCATCATGGCCGAGGTCTACCGCCTGATTCTCGAAGGGATGGCGGCGCGCGGCTTTGCGCCGCCGCGCCAGCCGGTCCGGCCCGGGCGGTTGCGGCTCGCCTGGATACTCACCCGGCACGCCTTCATCTGATGCCCGGCACGGTTCACATCATCGGTGCCGGGCTTGCCGGCCTGGCAGCGGCAGTGCGTCTCGCCGAGCGTGGCGTGACGACCGTCATCCACGAAGCAACCGAGCAGGCCGGCGGCCGCTGCCGTTCCTATGAGGATGCCGCAACCGGCATGCGCATCGACAACGGCACCCACATCCTGCTGTCCGGAAATACCGCCGCGCTCGGATTCCTGGAACGCATCGGGGCGACCGCGCTGATGCGCGGTGCACCGGATGCCCGGATCGCCTACATTGATCTCGCGACCCGGGAGCGCTGGACGCTCGATCTCGGCACCGGCCGCGTGCCGTTGTGGATATTCGACAACAAGCGGCGCGCGCCCGGCACCCGCGCGGTCGATTATCTTTCGCTCTTTCGGCTGATGTTGCCGGCGGGCGGGAAGCCGCTCGGCGAGGTCATCGCGTGCAGCGGCCCGGCGTACGAACGCGTGGTGCAGCCTTTTCTGCTGGCGACGCTCAACACCGATCCTCGCGAGGCGTCATCGGACCTTGCCCGCGCGGTGGTGCGCGAAACGATCGCGGCGGGAGGCGCGGCTTGCCGGCCCTACCTGGCGCCGAAGGGACTGAGCGCTGCCTTCATCGAGCCCGCGATCGCGCATCTCGATCGTCGTTCCGTCACGGTGCGTTTCACCGACCAGTTGCGCCGTTTCGTGTTTGCCGACGGTGCCGTCGCGCAGTCTCGATTTCGGCAACGGCGAAGTCGTGCTCGGGTCGGACGACGCCGCGATTTTGGCGGTGCCGCCCTATGCGGCGAGCGCGCTCGTGCCGGACTTGCATGGCACCCGATGAATATCGGGCGATCATCAATGCCCATTTCCGCATCATGCCGCCGCCGGGCATTGACCCCATGATCGGCGTATTGAACGGCGTTGCCGAATGGATATTTGGATTCGACGATCGTATATCGGTCACCATCAGCGGAGCCGATCGGTTTCTGCAACACCAGCGGGAAGAGATCGCGCAGATGATCTGGAACGACGTGAAGCGCGTCGACGATATCGCGGCCGACCTGCCGCCCTGGCAGATCGTGCGCGAGCGTCGTGCGACCTTTGCGGCGACGCCGGCGCAGAACGCGCGGCGCCCGGGCGCGCGGACCGCTTGGCGCAATCTTGCGCTGGCCGGCGACTGGACCGATACCGGCCTGCCGGCGACGATCGAAAGTGCCGTGCGCTCGGGCAACCGGGCGGCCGATTTCATCATGGGGTCATAAAGGGTTTCGATTAAAGGACATGCAGCAGCATTCCAAGCCTGACGCGGCACCGCCTTCGGTCGACCGGCCGGCCCTCGATCGTCCGATCGCGGCGGCGACGCAGGCCCTGCTGGCGCGCCAGCGCCCCGACGGTCATTGGGTATTCGAGCTTGAAGCCGATGCGACCATTCCGGCCGAATATGTCCTTCTCAAGCACTATCTCGACGAGCCGCTCGATCCGGCGGTCGAAGAAAAATTCGCCGTTTATCTGCGCCGACAGCAAGGCGTTCATGGCGGCTGGCCGCTATTTGCACGACGGCGATTTCGACATGAGCGCGAGCGTGAAGGCCTATTTCGCCCTCAAGATGATCGGCGACGCGCCAGACGCGCCGCATATGGCGCGGGCGCGCGAAGCCATATTGGCGCGCGGCGGCGGCAAGCAGTCGAATGTGTTCACCCGCGTGCTGCTGTCGCTTTACGGCGTGCATGAGCTGGAACAGCGTTCCGGTCATGCCGATCGAGATCATGCTGCTGCCGCGCTGGTTCCCGTTTCATCTCAGAAGATCTCCTACTGGGGCCGCACCGTCATCGTGCCACTCCTCGTGCTGCAGGCGCGCAAGCCGCGCGCCAAAAATCGCCGCGGCGTCACCATCGACGAATTGTTTCTGGAAAATCCGCGCGACATCGGGCCGCCCGAACGGGCGCCGCACCAGAACGCCGGCTGGTTCGCGTTCTTCCGCGGCGTCGACGCGCTCCTGCGCGCGCGTCGAACCGCTGTTCCCGGCCAGCCTGCGCCAGCGCGCCATCGCGCGCGCAGTCGCCTTCGTCACCGCGCGCCTCAACGGCGAAGACGGGCTAGGCGCCATCTACCCGGCCATGGCCAACACCGTGATGATGTTCGACGTGCTCGGCTATGCGAAAGATCATCCGGATGCGGCGCTCGCCCGGGTCGCGGTCGAAAAGCTCGTCGTCCTCGGCGAGCGCGAAGCCTATTGCCAGCCCTGTATGTCGCCGGTGTGGGATACCGGGCTCGCCTGCCATGCACTGTTCGAAGCCGGAGATGAGTCCGCCATGGCGGCGACAGCGCGCGGGCTGCAGTGGCTGTTGCCGAAACAGATTCTGGATGTCAAAGGCGATTGGGCGGTGGCGCGGCCGCATGTCCGTCCGGGCGGCTGGGCATTTCAATACGCCAACCCGCATTATCCTGACCTCGACGACACCGCCGTAGTGGTGATGGCATTCGACCGGATGCGCAAGTTGCAGCCCACCCGGCAGTTCGACAGCCGCCATCGCGCGCGCCCAGGAATGGATCGAGGGACTGCTGAGCCGCGACGGCGGCTGGGCGGCGTTCGATGCGGACAACACCTATTATTACCTCAACAACATTCCGTTCGCGGATCATGGCGCGCTGCTTGATCCGCCGACCGACGACGTCACGGCGCGTTGCGTGTCCATGTTGGCGCAGCTCGGCGAGCGACCCGCCGCCAACGCCATGCTCGCCGCGGCCGTCAACTATCTGCGCGATACCCAGTGCGGGGACGGAAGCTGGTACGGCCGCTGGGGCATGAACTACATTTACGGAACCTGGTCGGTGCTGTGCGCCCTCAACGCGACGGGTATCGATCCTGCGACCGATCTCGTGCGCCGCGCCGCGGAATGGCTCGTCTCGATTCAGAATCCGGACGGCGGATGGGGCGAGGACGGGACGAGCTACAAACTCGACTACCGCGGCTATGAGCGTGCGCCGAGCACAGCGTCGCAAACCGCCTGGGCGCTGCTCGGCCTGATGGCTGCCGGCAGGGTCGATCACCCGGCGATCGCGCGCGGCATCGATCACCTGGCCGGCACCCAGGATGACGACGGTTTCTGGACCGAAGCGCGTTTCACGGCGACGGGGTTTCCGCGCGTGTTCTATCTGCGCTACCACGGCTATCGGAGATTTTTCCCGCTGTGGGCCTTGGCCCGATACCGCAATTTGAAGGCGGCCGATAGCGGTGCCGTCGTGTTTGGTATGTGACACGAAAGCCACGCTTGTTAACTAATTGATAAGCGGCGGTTAACTGTTTGATAACCCGCCTTGAAGACCCAACACCTGCGTGCTCTATTTGAATCGGGCTAAGGCCGGAACGCGGAAAATCTGCCGGGACGCGGAATCCGTGGCTGTTTACGGTCAGGGGGCTTCAATTGGGTGGCTTGGCAGAGCCGTACTTCGTGGCGGTGACCGGTCTTGCGTTCGAAGCGCGCATCGTGGCAGGTCCCGGCGTCACCGTGGTTTGCGGCGGCGGACCGTTGCAACTCAAAAAGGCGCTTGAGACCGCCCTGCGGCAAGGTTGTCGCGGCATACTCAGCTTTGGAATTGCAGGCGGTCTTGCGCCGCATCTCAAGCCCGGCGCCTGCATCGTGGCGCGCGACATCATTTCCGACCATGGCCGCTATTCGAGCCATACCGATTGGGCGCAGTCGCTCATGGAGATGATGCAGGACGCGGCGGATCACCGCATGGCACCGCGTCGCGCGGCGCTGCGGGACATCTCGTTCGGCGATATCGCGGGGTCGGACGTGCCGCTCTCCTCCACCCGCGCCAAGCGGACTCTGCACGAACGGACCGGAGCTGTCGCGGTCGACATGGAATCCCATGTGGCGGCGCGCATCGCCCACGAAAACCGGGTGCCGTTCGCAGCGTTCCGCGTCATCACCGATCCATCGAACCGAGCCCTGCCGCCGGCCGCCCTGGTGGCAACGAGCCCCCAGGGCACGGTCGATGTGCGCGCCGTGGTGCGGTCGTTGTTCCGGCACCCGAAGCAGGTGCCGACGCTGTTCCGTCTCGCTCTCGATAGCTGGGCGGCCCGGCAGGCCCTAGTCCCGAGTCGCCGGTTCCTTGGCCCGAACCTTGGGCTGCCCGATATGCGCCAGCATCTTCTCGACGTGGCGTGAGAACACGAACTGCGCCGGGCGCTGCCGCTCGAGCGAAATTTCCGGCGCCATCGGTCCCTCGGTGCGCACACCAAACATGGCGACGCGCAAAGCCTCGATGGGGTAAGCCAACGTAGCCGCCGCCGCCGTCGGCTCGTAACCGCAATGCGCCATGCAGTTCGCGCACTTCTCATACCGGCCGGTGCCGTAGGCGTCCCAGTCGGTCGTCTCCATCAGTTCGGTAAACGAGTTCACGTATCCTTCGCCAAGCAGGTAGCACGGCTTCTGCCAGCCGAAAACATTACGGGTCGGCATGCCCCAGGGCGTGCAGTGATAGGTCTGGTTGCCGGCGAGGAAATCGAGGAACAGACCCGAATGCATCAGGTTCCAGCCCTTGCCCTTGCCGAGGGCGAACACCCGGCGGAACAATTCCTTGGTCTTGCGCCGGCCGAGAAAATGCTCCTGGTCGGGAGCCCGTTCGTAGGCGTAGCCCGGCGACATCGACACGCCGACGTCGAGGGATTTGGCAAAATCCAGGAACTTCGCGATGTCCTCGGCGGAATGTCCATCGAAAATCGTGGCATTGACGTTGACGGCGAAGCCGCGCGCCTTGGCGGCCTTGATCGCTGAAACCGCCCGCTCGAACACGCCTTCCTGCGATACCGACTTGTCGTGATGGTCCTTGAGACCGTCGAGATGCACAGAGAAGAACAGGTAAGGCGATGGCTCGAACAGATCGAGTTTCTTCTCGAGCAGGAGCGCGTTGGTGCAGAGCGACACGAATTTCTTGCGCGCCACGATGCCCTTCACGATGGCGCCGATGTCCTTGTGAATGAGCGGCTCGCCGCCCGGGATCGCCACCATGGGGGCGCCACATTCATCGACCGCTGCGAGGCACTCTTCGACAGACAGGCGGCGGTTGAGGATCGGGTCCGGATAATCGATCTTGCCGCAGCCGACGCAGGCGAGATTGCAGCGGAACAGAGGCTCTAGCATCAACACCAGCGGAAAGCGTTTACGGCCGCTTATCTTCTGCTTGAGAAGATAAGCCCCGATCTTTAACTCCTTGAAGAACGGTATCGTCATTCCCGGTCTCTCTGTCTGACAAGCGCCCACACACACCCGGTGACGGCTATGCCGTCACCGGAACTTCAAACGCCTTTGCGGCCTCGCGGCACAAGGCGACCATATCGGTTCGAGGAAATCCCCCAGAGCCCCAGACCTATTCCTAACGGATTCCGATCGCCGGTGCACCCACCTTGTGCAGTTATTCCGATACCTAATATGTCTGTGTCCGACCCCTCAGGGTGGGGGGTGATCGGAGTTCCGAATGGCTCCCGCCGGAGGTGACCTCGCCGGCAGCCGATAACGCTCAACCTGCCCGGCCGGTTGAGGCGGCGCCACAATTAGGTCTAGTATTTTATCCCTTGTCGTTATGTAACAAGCCCCGCCGGGAGGCGGGTGCCGGTATAGAAGAAGCCGGTTTCGGGGCGATCGGACTCTGACGCGGCACGGGCCAAGGCAGGAAAACAGACAGCATGGTGAAGAGAGCAATCGTTGCAACTATTGATTTTTGTACGAGCTATGCTTGGGCCACGATAGCAATCGGAGTCATAATTGCCAGTATAGCTGGTTATTATACCGAAGAACACTTTGCAATCAATACGGATGTCAATACGCTGATCTCTGAAAAACTGCCGTGGCGCCAGCGTGAGCTTAGCTTCGATAAATCGTTCCCCGATAGCGACAGCAAGATACTTGCAGTCGTCGACGCGCCGACCCCGGAGCTTGCTTCGCTCGCGCGCTCGGCACTGGCGGAGAATTTATCGGAGGAGACCGGCTTGTTCCCGTCCGTGACGGAACTTGGCGGCACCCCGTTTTTCGCCCAGAACGGCCTCCTGTTCCTGCCCAAGGAACAAGTCGGCGGGATCATGCACGAATTGAGCGAGGCTGCGCCATTGGTGCGGGTCCCGGTTGCCGATCCCTCCTTACGCGGCCTTGCCCAGATGGTCGCGTTCGGCCTCGCCGGCGTCCGCGAAAAGCAACTCACCCTCGAGGACACGGCACGGCCGTTCAATGCGGCTGCGGCAACCTTGGAACAAGTGCTGGCCGGCCGGTCCGCCACCTTCTCGTGGCGCGAACTCGTGAATGGCACCCCCTCGGCCCCCGACGATCTGCGGAAGTTCATCGAGATCGTGCCGAAGCTCGACTTCACCGCGCTGGAACCCGGGGAGCAGGCAACGGACGCTATCCGGGCCGCCGCGGCGAAACTCGATCTGGCGTCGCGGTTCCAGGCACGGGTACGGCTCACCGGCCCGGTTCCGATCGAAAACGAGGAATTCGCCACCCTCAAGGAGGGTGCCGCCACCAATGGGATTATCACGCTGGCGGTCGTGCTTCTCATTCTGTGGCTGGCGCTGCGATCGTTCCGCATCATCCTCGCGACCGTGATCTCGCTGTTCATCGGCTTATCGATCACGGCGACGATCGGCCTCATGATGGTTGGGGCGCTCAACCTCATTTCGATTGCGTTTGCGGTGTTGTTCGTTGGCCTCGGGGTCGATTTCGGCATCCAGTTCTGCGTTCGCTATCGCCAGGAACGCTTCAAGGTGGCGGACTTGCGAACCGCCCTGTGCCAGGCCGGCGCCCGAGCCGGGATTCCGCTGACGCTTGCGGCCGCCGCGGTAGCGGCGGGCTTCCTGTCGTTTCTTCCCACGGCCTATCGCGGCGTCTCCGAGCTTGGTCAGATCGCCGGGGTCGGGATGCTCGTCGCCTATCTCACCAGCATTACGGTGCTGCCGGCCTTGCTCTATGTCCTCAATCCGCCCGGCGAGCAGGAGGGCCTCGGGTTCGCGGCGCTCGCCCCGCTCGACGACTTTCTGGAGGATCACCGGATTCCGATCATCGTCGCGACACTCGGTATCGCCATCGCGGGACTGCCGCTGCTGTACTTCCTGCGGTTCGACTTCAACCCGATGAACCTGCGCAGCCCCAAGGTCGAATCGATCGCGACCTATCTGGAACTGCGCCGCGATCCGACCACCGGGGCGAATGCCATCAACGTGCTGGTCCCCTCGCTCGCGGATGCGGATGCGGCGAGTGCGCGTCTCAAGGCGTTGCCCGCGGTCGATCGCGTCATGACGATCGCGGATTTTGTCCCCGCCGAGCAGGAGGACAAGCTTGCCTTGATCGCGCAGGGCGCCGCGGCGCTCAACCCGATCCTGCGGGTGCCGCAACGCCCGGCCCCGACCGACGCGGAAAACGTCGAGGCGCTCCAGCGCGGCATCGACGGCCTCGGCAAAGCATCGGCCGATCTCACCGGGCCGGGACCCGACGCGGCGCGCCGCCTCGCCGCCGCCATGTCGAACCTAGCCAAGGCAGATGAGGCGATGCGCAAGCGCGCCGAGGCGGTCTTCATCGTGCCGGTCAAGTCCGACCTCGATGACTTGCGCAAGATGCTGCAGGCGAAGCCCATAACTCTCGACAATCTGCCGGCCGACCTCACCCGCGCTTGGCGCACCCCTGACGGCAAGGTCCGGGTCGAGGCATCGCCCAAGGGCGATCCCGACGACAACGAAAACATCCGCGTCTTTGCGCGGGCGGTGCTCGCGGTCGAACCCAACGCGATCGGCGGTCCGATCTCGATCCTGGAATCCGGCGATACCATCGTGCGCGCCTTCATCGAGGCGGGTGCCTGGGCGCTGATTTCGATCGCCATCCTGCTGTGGATCACGCTGCGCCGGTTCGGCGACGTCGTGCTGACGCTGGTGCCGCTGATGCTGGCCGGCGCTGTCACGCTCGAAATCTGCGTGCTGATCGGGATGCCGCTCAACTTCGCCAATATCATCGCGTTGCCGCTTCTGCTCGGCATCGGCGTGGCGTTCAAAATCTACTACGTCATGGCGTGGCGTGGCGGCCGTACCAAGCTTCTTCAGTCGAGCTTGACCCGCGCGGTGATTTTCAGCGCCGCCACCACGGCGACTGCGTTCGGAAGTCTATGGTTCTCGAGCCACCCCGGCACGTCGAGCATGGGCAAGCTGTTGGCGCTGTCGTTGTGCTGCACCCTGGCGGCCGCGGTGCTATTTCAACCCGCCCTTATGGGCCGCCCCCGCGACGTCGGGAATACCTGAGCAGGCGGTGCGGACGGGGGCGGGTGCCGGCGATGTAGCCTGCGCAGGTTTAGCACCACGTGGCGGTGGGGGCGCCGGTGCACGCGCTGCCGGAGCGGGCGGCGCAATATCGGCGGTTTTCACCCGTGTCCAGTTCTCGCCGCCGCAGAGGAAGCCGAGCACGCATCCTTCGATACGCATCACGTCCGCCGAGGTCATGCTGAGGTGGGATGTGTAGGTTTTGCCGTTTTCGGCATTGTAGACTTCACCTTCCCACAGACCCGGCTTAGTCGGACGCATCGCCTTTAATATGTGAATGCCGAGGGTCGGACGGGTGCGATCGGCCGGGTTCGGATTGTAAGAATCGACGCCGCCGGGATCCTTCTCCCAGGCGATGATGCCCCACAATATTCCGTCGCAATCATCGATGCGAATGTTGGCGTCGCCGTTGGCGACCCGCCATACCCCGACCGGCTCGGCCGCGAAAGCGGAGCCTGCGAGCAAAAATGTCGCAGCACAGATTGCCAGAAACCAGCGCATGATTTCTCCTCAGCGTGATTTTTTCATTTGTAGCACATAATGAATGATTGCTTTACTAACCGTTTCCGGCAGTATTTCGGCAAGCGGCGAATGGCAGTCGGGGGGGGGGCAGCTGTGAGTCATCGATCACAAGTAATATACATGCCGGGCAACTCGGCGATGAGCCTAAATGTTGCACAGCTTTACGCGGAAAGTGAAGCTGATCGCTACGATATGCATACGCGCCATCTCAACGAGCAGATGGTGCGGGTGCTGCGCACGATCGGTTATGACGTCTCGTTCTGCCGCGGCGTCGGGCAATATCTCTACGATCGCGACGGCGCGAAATACCTCGATCTTCTGAGCGGTTACGGCGTCTTTGCCATCGGCCGCAACCACCCGGCCTTGCGCGAGGCGCTCAAGAGCCGTGCTCGACGCCGAACTGCCCAATCTGGTGCAGATGGATGTTTCGCCGCTGGCGGGCGTGTTGGCCGAGCGACTGCTGGCGTTCGTGCCCTATCTCGACAAGGTTTTCTTCGCCAATTCCGGCACCGAGGCGACCGAGGCGGCGATCAAGTTCGCCCGCGCGGCGACCGGCCGGCCGGGCATCGTCTATTGCGACCATGCCTTTCACGGCCTCACCAACGGCTCCCTGTCGCTCAACGGCGACGCGACCTTCCGCGGCGGCTTCGAGCCACTGCTGCCGCATTGCCGCGTGGTTCCATTCAACGACCTCGCGGCGCTTGAGCGCGCGCTGGCGTGCGCGATGTCGCGGCCTTCATCGTCGAGCCTATACAAGGCAAGGGCGTCAACATGCCGGCCGACGATTATCTGCAGGAAGCCGCGGCGCTGTGCCGCCGCCACGGCACGCTGTTCGTTGCCGATGAAATCCAGACCGGGCTCGGCCGTACCGGACGGTTCCTGGCGGTCGAGCATTGGGGCGTCGAGCCCGACATGGTGCTGCTCGCCAAGGCGCTCTCCGGCGGCCACGTGCCGGTGAGTGCGGTGCTGTTGCGCAAACGCATCTACGACAAGATCTTCGATCGCATCGATCGCGCCGTGGTGCACGGCTCGACCTACGCGAAGAACGATCTCGCCATGGCGGCCGGCATCGCGACGCTTGAGGTCATGCGTAACGAACGTTTGATTTCGCGGGCGGAACGGCAGGGCGAGCGGCTGCAGCAGGCCTTGGGGCGACTGGTCGGCCGCTATGAACTCGTGCGCGAGGTACGCGGCAAGGGCCTCATGATCGGGGTCGAGTTCGGTCCGCCGACCTCACTGAAGCTCAAGGCGAGTTGGAACCTGCTCGAGGCCGCCAACAAGGGATTGTTCTGCCAGCTCGTCACCATCCCGCTGTTCCGGGACCACAAGATTCTGACCCAGGTGGCGGGTCACGGCAGCCACACGATCAAGTTGCTGCCGTCGCTCATCATCACCGACGAGGATTGCGACCTGATCGATCGCGCCTTCGACGAAGTGGTCGCCGCGACCCACCGGGTTCCGGGAGCGATCTGGTCGCTAGGCAAGACGCTGGTCGGCAACGCCCTGCAGGCACGCGGCTGAGACGGCGCGGACATCGCCGGACCGCATTGTCTCGATGCGGCTTGTCTTCCTATGTCAATGCAACCTTGGCGCCTTGAAAAATCGGCTGCGGTCCGCCGAGGCGATCTTTTGGTCGAGCTTGCGGCCGTCGCGGTCGATCTGCATCGGGACTTCAACTCCCGCGCTGCCGAGTGACCAGATGCGCCGGAACATGCCGGCGAGATCGCTGATCTCTTCGCCTCCGACCGTGAGCACCACGTCGCCGGTGCGCAGGCCGGCGCGCTGCGCCGGGCCGCGGTCCGCAAGCCCTATCACCACGATCCGGTCCTCGACGTCGGCCGCGTAGAGGCCGAGCCAGGGTCGCGGAGGCCGGTTGGGCCGACCGTGGCGCATGAGGTCGTCGAGGATCGGCTTGAGGAGATCGATCGGCACGATCAAGTTGAGATGGCCCGAGAGGTTCTTGTCGCGTCCCTGCTCCAACTGGAGCGAACCGATGCCGAGCAGTTCGCCGCCGGCGCCGATCATTGCCGTGCCGCCCCAATTGGGATGCGCCGGAGCCGTGAAGATCGCCTCGTCGAGCACGTATTCCCAGTAGCCGGCGAATTCCTGCTTGGCGACGATGCGGGCTGCGACCGAACGCTTGCGGCCGCCAAACCCGGCGACGACGACGCGGTCGCCGATCTGTGCGCCGCCTGAATTGCCGATCGGCAGCGCCGGAAGGTCGAGCCGCGCCAGCGTCTGGACGAGGCCGAAGCCGGTTTCCTGATCGTAGGCGAGCGCGTGACCCGGCACCGGACTGCCGGCGACCGGACTGAGCCAGATCGATTTCGGCCTCGGTGATGAGGTAGCCGATGGTGAGCACGAGCCCGGTGTCGCGAATCAGCACGCCGTTGCCGGCTCGCTCGGTGCCGAGCGTCTGCGCCGTGAAGGCGTCGTCTGGAACCACCGCACGCAACCCGACTACGGCACTGACCGCGGCGTCGAGATCGAAGCCATAATCAGCGGGCTTCGGCTGATGCTCCGGCGGAACCTTCCATTCGCTCATCGATGGCATGCTCGACATACCCTTTCCTGCCGCCGACCGCCGATGAAATCAGGCAAGGCCGATCCTTTCAAGTCCGCCCCGTCACGGTGCGCGGAATCAACCCGTACATTACAGCGCTACCATCCCGGGTGGAATCGGATAGCACTGCGCTCTCGTTGATTTGCGAGCGCGTTTCCAAACAGCGCGCCTCCGGGATCAAAGACTAAATCTCGACCGTATCGACGTTGTAGGCGAAAACCCATTCGTAGCGGCGGATCACGGCGTCACGGCTCCATTCGCGGTCCACATAGGCGGTGGCGCCGGCCTCGGTTCCGAGCGCCGGATTGTGGAACCGCACCGCATTGTCATTGGCGCCGACCACCTTGCGGGTCGTCACCGCGATGCGGGCGTCCTGGTAGCGCGCGAGCGCGGTCTCGACATCCGCGTACTTATCGAAGCAGCGGCCCAGGATCACGGCGTCCTCGACCGCCATCACGGCGCCCTGGGCGAGCATCGGCAGCGTCGGGTGGCAGGCATCGCCGAGCAGCGTGACGCGTCCGACGGTCCATTGCGGCAGCGGATCGCGGCCCATCAAGGCCCATTTGAACAGGCTCGGCGCCGCTGCGATCAGCGCGTGAACGTCCGCGTGCCAACCCTTGTGGTCGTTGGCGCATTCCTGCGCGGTGCCTTCCGTGGTCCACGACTCGACCCGCCAGTCGGTACGCTCCTGGATGCCGACGAAGTTCATCAGCTTGCCGGCGCGCAGCGGATAATGCACCACGTGACCGCCGACCCCGATCCAGTTGGTGGCCTTGTCGCGGCTGATTTGTTTTGGCACGCGCTCGATCGGGATCACGCCGCGCCAGGCGATCATGCCGAAGAAGCGCGGACTGTCGCCGCCGAACAGGCCATGCCGGACGCGCGAGTGGACGCCGTCGGCGCCGATCAGGGCGTCGCCCTCGGCAGCGCCGCCGTCTTCGAGAGCGAGCGAGACCCGCCCGTCACGCTGCGAGGCCGCGACGGCGCGCTTGCCGAGATGGATCGCGTCCGGCTTTTTCGCCCGCACCGCATCGACCAGCACCTGGAGGAGGTCGGGACGGAATACCGTGACGTAAGGAAAGCCGTAGCGCTCGATCGCTTCGCTGCCGAGATCGAACAGCTTCCAGGTCCGCCCGGTGTTCCATAGCCGGACCTCCTTGCCCTCGGTGTTGCAGGAGAGCTTTTGCAGCGCGTCGAGCACGCCCAGCGCGTGCAGCGCCCGCGTGCCGTTCGGGCTGATCTGGACGCCGGCGCCGAATTCCTTGAGCTCATGCGCCTGCTCGTAGACGTCGACGTCGTGGCCGCGATTGAGCAGCGCCAGCGCAGCCGCCATGCCGCCGATGCCGCCGCCGGCGATCAGGATGTGGTGCTTCAAACCAGAACGCCCTTTGCGGTTGATCGCTCTGCCGCCGGAGCGGTGACCTTGCCATCAGACGCGGCCTGCGTCCTTGCCGCCTTGATGGCCCGCCACACCTTCTCGGGTGTCGCCGGCATCTGCACGTAGGATGCACCGATCCGGGCGAGCACATCGTTGACGGCATTCATTACCGACGCCAGCGCCCCGACGGTGCCGGATTCGCCGGCGCCCTTGACGCCGAGCGGGTTGGTCTTGGTGGGCACTTCGTTCTCGCCCAACTTGAAAGTGCAGAAATCGCCGGCGCGCGGCATGGCGTAATCCATGAACGATCCTGATACGAGCTGGCCGGAGGCATCGTACACCATGTTCTCCATCAACGCTTGGCCGACGCCCTGCGCAATGCCGCCATGCAGCTGGCCCTCGACCAGCATCGGATTGATCATGTGGCCGACATCGTCGACCGCGGTGTAGCGCACCAGCGCGACCGCGCCGGTCTCGGGATCGAGTTCGACTTCCGTGATGTGACAGCCGTTCGGATAAGTCCGCTCGCCTCCCGAGAACGTGCCGGTCTCGTACATCCCGGGCTCGATGCCCTTGGGAATCTTTGCCGGCACGAAGGCGTCGCGGGCGATTTGCGTGAGGCCGACCGTCTTGTCGGTGCCGGCGACCACGAACCGGCCCTTCTCGAACACGATATCGCTCTCGTCCGCTTCCATCAGGTGGGCGGCGATGCGGCGGCCTTTGGCGACGATCTTTTCGCCGGCGATGATTATGGCGGTTCCGGCCGCGATGGTTGAGCGCGACCCGAACGTGCCGGTGCCGATCGCGATCTGGTCGGTGTCGCCATAGTTGAAGCGGACGAGGTCCGGCGCGAGCCCGAGCCGGTCCGAGATGATCTGCCGGAACGTGGTGGCGTGGCCCTGCCCATGGTCGTGGGTGCCGACCGAAACCGTGACGGTGCCGGTGGGGTCGAAGCGGATTTCGGCGTGCTCGATCAGGCCTGCGTTGGACGCTTCGACCGTCGAGGAGACGCCGAGACCGCGCAGCTTGCCGCGCGCCTGCAATTCGCGGCTGCGCACCGCGAAGCCCGCATAATCCGCGAGCTTGAGACAGTCTTCGAGGTTCTTGCCGAAATCGCCACAGTCATAGGTGTAGACCAGTGCCGTCTTGTAAGGCATCGCGCTCACCGGGATGATGTTGCGCCGGCGCAGCTCGGCACGATCGATGCCGAGGTGGCGCGCCGCGAGATCCACCATGGTCTCGATCACGTAGGCGGCCTCCGGACGGCCGGCGCCCCGATAGGGACCGGTCATCATGGTGTTGGTCATCACGCCGGTGGTTTCGACGTGCGCCGCCGGGATCACATAGGTTCCGGCGAGCACGCCGACGTTGTTGGTGGGCGGACCAGCGATGCGGTCCGACGTATAGTAGGCGCCGATGTTGCAGTAGGACCGCACCGCGAACGCCAGAAAGCGGCCGTCGCGATCGAACCCAAGCTCCGCTTCGGTGATGTTGTCGCGGCAGTGCTCGTCGGACTGCAGCGCTTCGCTGCGCTCCGCGATCCATTTCACCGGACGGCCGGTGAGACGCGCCGCGAGCGTCGCCAGCACGTATTCCGGATAGAGCCCGCCCTTCATGCCAAAGCCGCCGCCGACATTGTCGGCGATCACGCGGAAATTCGTTTCCGCCAGCTTGAAGACTTCCGCCGCCAGGCTGCGGCGGATCGCATGAACCCCCTGTAAGGTGCAACGCAGGGTGTAGCGGCTCTCGCGGACGGCGTATTCGGCGATGCAGCCGCGCGGCTCCATTGAGTTGGTGGTCAGCCGATTGATCACCATGCGATGGCGCACCACGTGCGCCGCCGCGCCCATCATCTTTGCCGCCGCGGCCTTGTCGCCCGCGATGTGGGTGAACGCCTCGTTGTCGGGGCATCCCTCCCACACGGCGCGAGCGTTCGGCGCGATCGCGTCCTCGGTGGTCGCGACCGCGGGCAGCATCTCATATTCGACTACGATCGCCTCGGCGGCGTCCTTGGCCTGCTCCAAGGTTTCGGCCACCACGAAGGCGACCGGATCGCCGAGATAGCGCACCCGCTCGCGAGCCAGATACGGCTGCGACGATATGAAGGCCGGGCCGCCATCACGCCGCTTGCGCGGCTGATGCGGCCGCAGCGTGCCGAGCCGCACCACTTCAGGGTCTTCGCCGGTCAAGATCAGAAGGACGCCGGGCATCGTCTTGGCGTTCGTTGCGTCGATCCGCACAATGCGGGCATGGGCCTGCGGCGAGCGTAGCACGTAGCCGCGCGTCTGCCCGCCCGGTTGGACGTCATCGACATAGCGTCCGGCGCCGCGCAGGAGGTACGGATCTTCCTCCCGCGGAACCGGTTGCCCAATGCCGAATTCACCCATGGAATTTTCCTTGATCAACGCGAGGACGGCGGCCGGCGGTCATGCGAGGCGGCCCAAGGGGGGCCCACGTCCGGCCCGTCTTCGGATGCACCCGTCATGCCATGCTGCGATCGGTGGGATTGCCGCCGGGAGGGAAGCTTCTGCGGCCTCATGTAATGGCTGTGACGGTTCCGTCCAGTTCTCCGCGAAAGCGGAGCATCCCGGAACCCATGCGCGAGAGACGACTACTCTGCGCACGTCACAACCCGGTGGTTGCCGGAGCGCCTGCCCGGGCGGGCGATGACACCCGGAGGAGATCAAACCTCAGAGGCACAACCCTAGCTCTTGAACTTTTTGGCGAGCGCGTCGGCGCCGCGACCGATGAGCCCGACGTCGGAGCCGACCGCGACGAAAGTGTAGCCCCAAGCGATGTAGCGCCGCGCCTCCTCCTCGTTGCCGGTGAGGATGCCGGCCGGCTTACCGACGGCCTTGAGGCGGCGGGCGGCGTCCTCGAGCGCCTTTTGTACCTCGGGGTGCGCCGGATTGCCGACGTGGCCGAGCGAGGCGGAAAGATCGGAGGGGCCGATGAAGACACCGTCGACGCCTTCGACGGTGGCGATCGTTTCGAGTTTCTCAAGCGCCTGGCGGGTCTCGACCTGGACTAGCAGGCAAATTTCGGAATCCGCCTTCTTGAGATAGTCGGTCACCCGGCCGTAGCGGCTGGCGCGGGACGCCGCGGCGACGCCGCGCACGCCGCGTGGCGGGTAACGTACCGCCGCAACCGCGCTCTTGGCCTCGTCCGGATTTTGCACATAAGGCACCAGCAGCGCGGTCGCCCCGATATCGAGGCAGCGCTTGATCAGCACCGTGTCGTTCCACGCCGGGCGCACGATTGCGGTCGCGGTGCCGCCCTCGACCGCCTGCAATTGCGCCAGCAGGTCGGGGATCTCATTGGGCGAATGCTCGGTGTCGAGCAGCAGCCAGTCGAAGCCCGAATCGCGCACGATATCGGCCGCGATGTTGCTGCACAGGCTGCACCACAGGCCGATCTGCAGCTTTCCGGCCGCGATCGCGTGCTTGAATGCGTTGCGAGGAAGGTCCATGGCGCCCTCCTTTTACACGAACTGGACCGCGATGCCGCCCAGCGCGCCGAAATCGCCGTGCAACGTGTCGCCTTTGCGGGCGAACACCACCCGGGTGAACGAGCCGGCCAGCACGATGTGGCCGGGCCGCAGCGTCACGTCGAGGCTGCCGAGCTTGTTGGCGAGCCAGGCGACCCCCAGCGCCGGATGGCCGAGCACGCCGGCGGCGACGCCGGTCTCCTCGATCTCGGAATTCTTGTACATGATGCCCCCGACCCAGCGCAGGTCGACATCCATCGGGCCGACCGGCCGTCCGCCCACCACGATGCCGGCGGCGGCGCCGTTATCCGCGACCGTATCGACGATCTTGCGCGGGTCCTGGACGCGCGCATCGACAATCTCCAGCGCCGGGATCACATATTCGGTCGCGCGCAGCACGTCGGCGAGGCCGATGCCCGGACCCTTGAGCGGCTTGCCGAGCACGAACGCCAGTTCCACTTCGACGCGGGGCAGGCAGAAGTTTTCGTGCGGCACCTTGGCGCCGTCGGTGATCATCATGGTGTCGAGGAGGTGGCCGTAGTCGGGCTCGTCGATCTGGGAGGAGCGCTGCATCGCCTTCGAGGTGAGGCCGACCTTGTGGCCGATCAGCCGTGCGCCGGCCGCGACCTTGCGCTTGGCCACCTCGGAGGAGATCGCGTAGGAGTCCTCGAGCGTGATCTGCGGATAGGTCTTGGAGAGCTGAACGGCCTGTTTGCGCTCCTTCTCGGCCGCGATCAGAATGTCGGCAGCCTTGTGGCGGTCAGCGTCCGAAAGCATGCGCGTCCTCCGTGGATGATGCGGCCACTGTCTATTGCACCGCCCCGGAAATGACAATGTGGCGGGGCGGGCAAAGGATTGCGGCGCCGTGGCCTGGATGAAGCGTAGCTCATCCAGGCTACAAGCGCATGACCTGGGCGGGCGCCATGTTGACAAAAATAGGAATACTCTTATACACTAATCGGTCAAATCCTATTTAGCCGGCGTGGCTTCGTGAGGAGGAGATTTGGCGAAACAAAGCCACCGCGCCACCCTTGAGGTCCGAGGATGGAGACTTTTGGCGAAACGAAGCCACCGCGGCAGCTGGGGCTCGTGTGGGCATCTGCCCAAACGAACTCCTGATGAAAAACGTAGTAGAATCAATCCACCATGCACCCTCCGGCTCGATTGGCGAAACAAAGCCACCGACAGGCAGACTATGGTCATGACATACCGCTAGCGGTACATTCGCTCGAAATGGGAAACGCAAGGACCGGCATGAACATAATCGACAAGCCCCATCCGGCGGCCAGGGTCGCGCCAACGACGGCGGCGCCCGATCTCGATCGGTACCGCTTGCGCGGCTTCATCGATGGACTCGCCGGTACCGACGAGGTCGAGCGGCGCGAGGCGCCGGTCGATCTTGCCGACATTGCGAAAATCCTCGACGGCAATCCGCGCGCGGTCCATTTCCTCGCCGCCGGCCCGGAGCGGCAGGAGCTGGTCGGCAACGTAGTGTCGAGCCGCTCCCGCATCGCCCGCGCGTTCGGGGTGGAGCCAGGGCGGCTCGCCGCGGAAATCGCGCGGCGGCTCGCCACCAAGCCGCAGATCGTCGAGGTCACCCGCGCGGAAGCGCCCGTGCAGCAGGTGGTACTCGCCGGCGATGACGCCGACCTCACGGCGTTGCCGGTGCATCTCCAGCACGGTCTCGACGGCGCCCCCTACATCTCGGCCTCGATCGACTATGCGGTCGATCCCCGGACCGGCTGGACCAATGTGGGCATCCGCCGGCTGATGCTGCGCGGACGGCGCGAGACCGGTGTCGATCTGGTGTCGCCGAGCGACCTGCGCGCCCTTTATGAGGCGAGCGCCGCCGACGGCAAGCCGCTGCCGGTGAGCTTCGTGGTCGGGGCGCATCCGATCGATCACGTCGCCGCCATGATGCGCATGCCGATCGATGAACTGGGCATCGTGGCATCGCTCCGTGACGCGCCGCTGCCGGTGGTCAAGTGCGTCACTAACGACATCCGGGTGCCGGCCGACGCCGAGATGGTGCTGGAGGGCTATTTCGACCCGCGCGGCCACGTCGAATCCGAAGGACCCTACGGCGAATTCCTCGGTTATTACGGGGCCGTGAAGAAGAACCCGGTGTTCCATCTCACCGCCATCACCCGTCGCCGCGATGCGCTGTTCCAGACCGCGACCATCGGGGGTCGCGCCATGAGCCGCACCGACACCGCCGTGCTCACGGCAGTGCGCACCGAGGTCATCATCTGGCGCGCGCTCGAAGTCGCGGTGCGCGAGCCGGTGGCCGTCCACGCCACGACATCGAGCGGCGGCAATTTCAACGTGCGCGTGGCGTTGCGCCAGCGCGTGCCCGGCGAGGCCCGCAACGCCATCACGGCCTGCATGAGCGCGCTCGTCAACGTCAAGAACGTGTTCGTGGTCGATCCGGACATCGACGTCACGTCGGACGAACAGATCGATTGGGCGATGGCGACCCGGTTCCAGCCCGATCGCGACCTCATCGTGGTGTCCGGCATGCGTACCCTGCCGCTCGATCCCTCGATCACGTCGGGCCGGGTCGGTGCCAAGGCAGGCTTCGATCTCACCTGGCCGTTCGGCACCGGCAACCGGCTCGAAACCCGGGTACCGGAGCCGCCGCGTTTCGAGGGCAAGCGCTTTGCTTCGGTCGCGGCCGCGCTCACGGATGGGCCGAAATATTTTGAAGAGCTTATGACGGCGGTGGGCAGCCGCGATGGGCGTGAGATCGTGCGCGAGCTCGAAGGGCTGCGCGCCCGTGACGCCCTCGACCGCGACGGCGAGGGGCGCTATGTCGTCAAGCCGGCGTGAAATTGCGTCGCTCCGACCCGGAACGGCGACGCCATCTGGAGGAACCATGACTGCGCTGCGCCCGATCCTGGCGATTGCGGTCGGTCTTGCGGCTTTAGCAGCCGGCCGGGCCGCGGCTCAGGAAGCGACCGTCCACATCGGCATGGCGCGCTCGGTGTCGAATGGCGCCGAACTGATCGCGATCGAGAAGGGCTATTTCAAGGAAGTCGGCATCAAGGTCGAGATCGACGATATCGATACCTCCGCCAACACCATCGCGCTGCTTGCCACCAACCGGCTGCAGGTGATCGCCGGCGGCATCTCGGCCGGTTACTTCAACGCCCTTGAAAAGGACCTGCCGATCACCGTCATCGCCGACCGGGTGTCGACGCCGATCGGCCACAACCTGATGCTGCGGCCCGACCTCAAGGGCAAGGTCACGAGCCTCGCCCAACTCAAGGGCAAGATCATCGCCAGCAACGGCGCCGGCTCGGTGTCGACCTACGAGGTCGGCAAGATGCTGGAGACGGCGGGCGTCGCGCTCGCGGACGTCGACGTGAAGATTTTCCCGTTCACCCAGATGCCGGTTGCCTTCGCCAACAAGGCAATCGATGCCGGAATCGTGATTCCGCCATTCGTCTCTGAATTCCTCGACCAGAACATTGCGCTGGGCTTTGCCGAACCCGACGTGCTGGTCAAGCCGAGCCCCATGACCATCGCGGTCATCATGGTCAACACCGATTGGGCCAAGAAAAACACTGCGCTCCTGCGCAATTATTACACCGCCTATCTGCGCGGCGTGCGCGACTACTGCAACGCCTATCACGGCGCGTCCATCAAGGAGGAGATCGTCGCCGCCCTGATCCGCTACGGCTCCGAGCGGCGTCCGGAGCTCTTGTACAAATATCCGTGGCCGGCGCGCAGCCCGGATGGCCACATCAATACCGCCAGCATGCTCGACATGCAGGACTGGTTCGTCAAGAACGGTTTCTCGCGGGCGAAATTTCCGGCGGAACGCCTGGTCGACGCGAGCTTTGCGGACTATGCGGTGCAGAAACTCGGACCGTTCGTTCTCGCCAACAAGGATTCCAAGCTCGAAGGCTGCCGCTGACGGTTCCCACAGGCGAGAGGACGAGTATGCAGGAGCGGCGCGGCGCAGCGATCGCGATCGCGGATTTGCGCAAGGAGTACGGCAGCGGGACCGCGCGCGTGGTCGCGCTCGACGGTATCGATCTCACCATCGCGCCCGGTGAGTTCGTCTGCATCGTCGGCCCGAGCGGCTGCGGCAAGTCGACCTTGCTGCGCATTCTTGCCGGCCTCGATAGCGCGAGCAGCGGCCGCCTCGATATCGACGCCGCCGGCTGGCCGGTCGCCAACGCTATGGTGTTCCAGGAGAGCGGCCTGTTTCCCTGGATGAACGTGGAGAAGAACGTCGCTTTCGGCCTGATGACGCGCGGGGTCCCGTCGGCCGAAGCGCGCGAGCGCGTCGCGATGGCGCTCCGCCTCGTCGGCCTCACCAAGTTCCGGCATCATTACCCGCACCAGCTTTCCGGCGGCATGCGCCAGCGCGGCGCCATCGCGCGCGCCTTCGTGACCGATCCCGGCATGCTGCTGATGGATGAGCCGTTCGCGGCGCTCGATGCCCAGAACCGCGTAATCCTGCAGGCCGAGCTGGTGCGCATCTGGGAGGAGACCGGCAAGACCGTGGTCTACATCACCCATTCGATCGAAGAGGCGCTGGTGCTCGGCGACCGCACCGTGGTGATGACGGCGCAGCCCGGCCGTATCAAGCGCATCATCGACATTCCGTTCAAGCACCCGCGCAACGTGATGGAGCTGTCGGCGACTCCCGAGTTCGGGGCGCTCAAACTCGCGATCTGGCACATTCTGGAAGACGAAGTGTTGCGGGCGAGGGCGGAGATCGAGGGATGAACGAGCCGGCGTCGAAACTCACTGAGCGCCTCCTCTACCTGATCTCGCCCATCGGGCTCCTGCTGGTGTGGCAACTCCTCCTCGAAATGGGGTTCGGCGACCGCCGTTTCGTGCCGGCGCCAAGCGACATCGCGGTGCGGTTCTGGGAGCTCACGCTGAACGGTGAACTCGCCCTGCATACAGCGGCGACGCTGTGGCGGATCGTTGCCGGGTTCGTCATCGGAGCGGTGCCGGCGGTCGGGATCGGCCTCCTGATGGCGATGTTCCGGCCGGTGCGGATCTTCTTCGATCCGCTGATCGCGGCGCTGATGCCGATCCCCAAGGTGGCCCTGATGCCGCTGCTGCTGCTCGCGCTCGGGTTCGGCGACGCCTCCAAGATCGCGCTGGTGGCGACCGCGGTATTCTTTCCGGTGATCGTCAACACCTATGCGGGCGCTGCCAACATCGACCGCATCTACTGGGATGTGGCGAAGAATTTCGGCGCCAGCACCTACGTGATGTTCACCCGCGTGGTGTTCTTCGGCGCGCTGCCGCTGATCTTCGCCGGGCTCAAGATCGCGCTCGCGGTCTCGTTCGTGGTGCTGGTCGCGGCCGAATTCGTCGCCTCCAAGACCGGCCTCGGCTACCTGATCTGGAATTCCTGGGAGCTGTTGCAGGTCGACTACATGTTCGTCGGCATCGTGGTGATCGGCATCCTCGGCCTGATTACCGCGGTGCTGTTCCAGGAGATCGAGCGCAAGCTGATCCCGTGGAAACAATCGTAGCCGGGTGGGCGGTGTCGCCCATGCGGGTCACTCCGCGATCGCCATCGCGGTGGGGTGCCAGTCCATCCGGACATGGCCGGGCTGCTCGGCGATGCGTTTGAGCCACATACGCACGGCGGGGAACCCGGTGAGATCGAAATCGCATTCGTTGGCGACATGCGTATAGGCGTAGAGCGCGATGTCGGCGACGGTGTAGCGGTCGGCGGCGAAGAAGCGGTGGGTTTCGAGATGCTTTTCCATCACCTGCAGGGCCTGGTAGCCGTGCTCCATCCACTCCTCGATGGCGTGCATCTGCAGCTCGCGCCCGCCGCGCACGAGCGCGAGCCAAAAATGCGCGGCACCCACATAGGGCTCCAGGCTATGCTGTTCGAAGAACATCCATTGCAGGATTTCGGCGCGGTCGATGCGGTCGTCCGGCGCCAGCGGCGTGCCGCCCGCCAGAAACCACAGGATGGCGCCCAACTCGGGCAGATAGCGGCCGGGTGCGGCTTCGAGCAGCGGCACATGGCCGCTCGGATTCTTGGCGAGGAATTCCGGCGTGCGCGTCTCGCCCCGGAGGATGTCGATTTCGATCAAGCGGTAGTCGACCGCGAGTTGCGCCAGCGCAAGCCGCACCTTGTAGCAATTGCCCGAGCGCTGCATCGAGTAGAGCGTGTACATCCCGCTTCCCGGCCTCACGTCATCGTCAAGGGCGCACCCATCCATGGCGGTGACTATGGTGGCGAATGCGACCGCACTGGGGCTTTCCACTGCCGCTATCCGCCGCAGGCAGGCGCACCGGCCCACATCTTAGCGGATATCCATCTGAGCGCCATCTCGGGAAAAGGCCGTGTTCGGGCGCGTCGAAACCTCTTGCCGGCTCAGGTGCCGGCGGTGCCGAGAAACGCGGCGCGGGCCTCGGCTTCCGAGCGCACGACGGGCAGAAGCGCATCGACGCCGGCAACCGTCAACACCTCCGTGACCGTGAGGGTGGGGTTGAGCAATACGAGCTTCCCGGCGCCGCGCCCGACCGTCCTGGCGGCCATGACGAGGTGGCGGACTCCGATCGAGGAGATGAAATCGACGCCGATCATGTCGATCACGACGTTGCCGCGCGCTCCGGCGGCCGCTGCCAGCGGCAGCCCGATCTGTTCGGCGCCCGCAATGTCGAGCCTGCCGACCAGGGTGATTTTCCTGGCGGTGCCGCCGAAATCGGAAACGATGATCTCCATCGCAGGCGCCCCCGACGCCACTTCATCGTGGGATTGTTTAGCCGAAATTTGGTAACAATTGGACGATGTTTCGGCCTGAATTTTTCACGGCGGCTCGATCCTCATCTTGCCGGCACATCACCGAGCGCAAGCAACTCCAGCGCACTATCCGATTCAACTTAAAATGATGGCGCCGTTGCGGCTGCGCCATGGTATGTGCTTGCCGATCCGACCTCATGCCGTTAGGAAACGGTCGCCCATAAAAGGCGCGCAAGATTCTCAAGATTCCAAGGAGGTTGTCTTGGCTTTTCTCGCCGACCATCTGCAGCGCATCCAGCCATCCGCCACCATTGCGGTGACGGACAAGGCGCGGGCGCTCAAATTGGCCGGCCGGGACGTCATCGGGCTCGGCGCCGGCGAACCGGATTTCGATACCCCGGACAACATCAAGGAAGCCGCCATCAAGGCGATCCGGGACGGCCGCGCTTCCAAATATACCAATGTGGACGGCGTTGCGGAGCTCAAGGCCGCGGTGATCGCCAAATTCAAGCGCGAGAACGGCCTCGGCTATAAGCCGGGCCAGATTTCGATCGGCACCGGCGGCAAGCAGGTGCTCTACAACGCGCTGGTTGCGACCCTCAACCCGGGCGACGAGGTGATCATCCCGGCCCCCTATTGGGTGAGCTATCCGGACATGGTGCTGCTCGCCGGCGGTACGCCGGTCGCCGTCACGGCGACCGCCGAAACCGGCTTCAAGCTCAAGCCCGAGCAACTTGAAGCCGCCATTACGCCCAGGACCAAGTGGATCATTCTCAATTCGCCGTCGAACCCGACCGGGGCCGCCTATACGCGCGCCGAACTGAAGGCGTTGACCGACGTGCTGGTGCGCCATCCCCACGTCCACGTGATGACCGACGACATGTACGAGCATCTCGTCTACGACGATTTCGTCTTCACGACGCCGGCCCAAATCGAGCCCAAGCTCTACGAACGCACCCTCACGGTCAACGGCGTCTCCAAAGCCTATTGCATGACCGGCTGGCGCATCGGCTATGCGGGCGGCCCCGAGCCGCTGATCAAAACCATGGCGATGATCCAGTCGCAATCGACCTCCAACCCGGCGGCGGTGTCGCAATGGGCCGCGGTCGAAGCGCTCAATGGTCCCCAGGATTTCATTCCGAAGCACAACAAGATCTTCAAGGAACGCCGCGACCTTTGCGTCTCGATGCTCAACCAAGCCAAGGGGATCAAGTGCCCGAAGCCGGAGGGCGCGTTCTATGTCTATCCCTCTTGCGCCGGGACCATCGGCCGCACCGCGCCGTCGGGCAACACCATCAGGACCGACCAGGATTTCGTCACCGAACTCCTGGAAGCCGAGGGAGTCGCGGTGGTGCAGGGCACTCCGTTCGGCCTTGGCCCGGCGTTCCGCATCTCCTACGCGACCGCGACCCCGTTGCTGCAGACGGCGTGCGAGCGGATTCAGCGGTTCTGCGCGAATTTGCGGTAACCGGTTAATCCATCGGTCAAATTCGGCCGTATGGTACGTTCGGATTGACGGCGCGACATGGCTTCCTTTATGTCGTATATTCGGCAGGGGGAAGGCTGGCGGAGAAAGCGCCGGCCGCGGGAAATCCTGCCCGGCCATAATAAGCCAAGCCAGCCGTGCCGGAGCACAAGGGGGAGTATCGATGCGTAGTATGGCCAAGTTTGCGGCCGTGGCGGCGACGCTAGCCACGATGGTTGGAAATGCGTCCGCGCAACTGCGCCCGGATGACCGCATTCAGGCTGGAACGCTGACCTGCGATATTTCCGGGGGCATCGGCCTGATCCTCGGCTCACAACGCACTCTCAACTGCTCGTTCACGCCGGCGGTTCCAGGCCCGATCGAATTTTATGCCGGCTCGCTCACCAAGCTCGGGGTCGACCTCGGGATCACCACCGGCGGTGTCATGGTCTGGGTGGTCTATGCGCCGACATCACGGCCGGCCGGTTCGCTTACCGGCAGCTATGGCGGCGCTACGGCGGAGGCGACCGTGGTGGCGGGCGTCGGAGCCAATGTTCTCGTCGGCGGTTCCAACCGCACGATCGCGTTGCAACCGGTCTCGCTGCAGGGCCAGTCCGGACTGAATGTCGCTGCCGGCGTCGCCGGCATCGAGTTGCGCTGGGTACGGTGATTACCGCAGTTCAGTAATCAGCAGTCAAACCAAGAGGGGAAACAGTCATGACGTTGCGTGTTCCATGTCTTTCCGCGTTCGCTGCCGTCGTGTTGATGGCCGCAGCGGTGCCGACCGGCGCCCAAGCGGCTGTTCAGGTCGGCGGCCTTTCCTGCCGCAGCGGCGGCGGTGTCGGCTTCATCGTCGGCTCGGTGATGAGTTTCAATTGCGTGTTCGTCCCGTCCTATGGCGGCCGGCCGCAGCATTATGTGGCGGTGATGCGCCGCGTCGGACTGGACCTTGGATACTCCCAGAACGTGTCGATGGGCTGGACGGTATTCTCGGCAACCAACTATTTGGCTCCCGGAGACCTCACCGGTAGTTACGGCGGCGTGCAGGGCAGCGCGACCTTCGGTGTCGGCCTCGGCGCCAATGCTATGGTCGGCGGCAGCAACAACGCATTCGCGCTGCAACCCGTCAGTGCGCAGGCACAGACCGGGTTCAGCGTTGCGGGCGGCCTCGCCGGCCTGGAGCTGCGTCCGGCGGGAGCCTACGGGTACTACGGTCCGCGCCATTATCCGCACCATCACCATCATCACCACTGAGGCGCCGCGCCCGGTCAAGGTCACGGGCTGCTCGGCTAAAATCATGCGCAAGATCAGCGCATGATCCCGAGCAGCGGACCTTTGGAGAATGACATGCCGGACCAGAAGGCTCGGAGCACCATGAAATGATCTCGGACCGATAGTGCTGTAATCGATCGCGCTCCCTTTGTAGAAAGCCCCGGCTCGACCGGGGCTTTTTTTCGAGAGGAAAGTCTCCATGGCTCAATCGCCGGACCAGCAATCCGCAGGCGCCACCGAGCGCACTTACCCGGATCTGCATGATCATATCGCGGCGTTGCGCGAAGCCGGCCTGTTGATCGAGATCGACCGCGAGATCAACAAAGACACCGAGATGCACCCGCTGGTGCGGTGGCAGTTCCGCGGCGGCATCGCGCCGGAAGACCGCCGCGCCTTCCTGTTCACCAACGTGGTCGACAGCAAGGGCCGCCGGTTCGACATCCCGGTGCTGGTGTGCGGATTAGCCGGCAACAACCAAATCTATTCGCTCGGCATGGGCTGCCGGATCGATGAAGTACGCGACCGCTGGATCAAGGCGATGAGCCATCCGATCAAGCCGCGCCTCGTCTTACACGCGCCGTGCCAGGAGATCGTCTACACGGGCGGTGACCTGCACAATGGCCACGGCCTCGACGCCATCCCGGTCCCGATCTCGACGCCCGGTTGGGACAACGCGCCCTATACCACGTCGAGCCATTTCATCACCGTCGACCCGGAAACCGGCATCCAGAACATGGGCAACTACCGGGGCATGATAAAAGCGCCGGACCGCATGGGGATGAATCCGTCGATCGAGCTTCGCACCGGCGGCTACATGCATTGGGCGAAATGGAAGGCGCTCGACAAACCGATGCCGTGCGCCGTGGTGCTGGGCTGCCCGCCGGCGGTCTCCTACACGGCTGTCCAGAAAGTGCCGGAGATCCACGACGAACTCGATATCACGGGCGGCCTCATCGGCGCTCCGCTCAACGTGGTCAAATGCAGGACCGTGGACCTCATCGTTCCGGCGGAGGCCGAGATCATCATCGAGGGCTTCGTGTCGACCAAGTTTCTCGAACCCGAGGCGCCGTTCGGGGAATCCCACGGCCACGTCAATCTGCAGGAATATAACGCCGTGCTCGACGTCACCTGCATCACCCGCCGCCGCGACGCCATCATGACGTCGTGGGTGAGCCAGGTGACGCCGTCGGAATCGAGTTGCATCAAGCGCCCCGCCTATGAAGCCGCGCAGATGCTGCATCTGCGCAACAATCTCGGTATCCAGGGTATCAAGCGGGTCGTGACCCACGAACCGCTGACATCGCCTGCACAAACTCATCGTGGTGGTGTTCGAGAAGGGCGTGCCGCGCACCGAAATCTGGCGCGCGCTCTATGGTGTCGCCTCGTTCCGCCGCGCCGAGGGTAAATGGGTGGTGGCGGTGGACGAGGACATCGATCCGGATAATTCCGACGCCACGTTCTGGGCGATGTCCTATCGCTGCAAGCCGCACCGCGACGTGAGGATCCTCGATCACAAGGACGAGGGCCATGGCCCGCGCAGCCTGATCGACCACGAGGATTCGGCGGTCCTGATCGACGCCACCCTGAAGGAGACGTTTCCGCCGATCTCGCTGCCCAAGCGCCAATACATGGAGCGCGCCAAGCACATTTGGGAAGAGCTCGGCCTGCCCAAGCTGCGGCCCGAAATGCCGTGGTTCGGCTACGACCTCGGCGAATGGAACGATCACCTCGAGCGCCAGGCCGAACTCGCCGTCAAGAGCGAGTATTGGCAGACCGGCGAATGGTGCCGTCAGCGCAAACGGAGCGACGTCAAGATGAATACCGAAATGCGCACGCTTGACGACGATCCGGACTACGCGGCGGCGCGACGCGACCGGCCGAAGACCTGATTTCCTGAATCGGCCTGCCGCGATCTCTCCCTCGATGCGGCCGGGCCATTGCGCCGCCTTCCGGCGGATGCGGCGTTGTGGTGTCGATCGCGGGGCATCACCGCGGCATGCCGTACCATGAGACCGACGTCGCGCCGCGCCAAAACCGCACACGATGTCTGTCAGATTGCGCGCGTCAAAATGCCCGCGTCAAAATCACGTCAAAATGCCCACTTGCCAATCGGAGTTTTCCCCTGAAACATAGTCGGCGATGAAGCCCGATCCTGAAAACTCCGGGAGGCAGACATGGGAGACAAGGAAGGCGGCCCAAGAGGTCCGCGGTGCATTGCGCTCGTTGGCCCGTTTCAAAGCGGAAAAACCACGCTGCTGGAAGCGATCCTCGCGCGCACCGACGCGGTGGCGCGCCAGGGCACGGTGGAAGCCGGCACCACGGTGGGTGACGCCAGCAAGGAAGCCCGCCATCACAAGATGAGCGTCGAAGTCACCATCGCCACGACGAGCTTCATGGGCGACAGCTACGCTTTCATCGACTGCCCCGGCTCGGTCGAATTCGTCCATGACATGCGCGCCGCGCTGCCGGCGATCGACGCCGCTGTCGTGGTGTGCGAGGCCGACGAGCGCAAGGTGGCGCAACTCCAGCTCGTCATGCGCGAGCTTGAGGATTTGAAAATCCCGCGCTTCCTGTTCCTCAACAAAATAGACAAGACCGACAAGCAGGTGCGCGAAAGCCTCAAGATTCTGCAGCCGGCCTCGCGGGTCCCGCTGCTGCTGCGCCAGATGCCGATCTGGAAGAACGAGATCATCACCGGCTTCGTCGATCTCGCGCTGGAACGGGCTTTTGTCTACAAGGAGCACGCGCCATCCGAAGTGATCAAGCTCGAGGGCAGCGGAGCCGATCAGGAGAAGGATGCCCGCTTCTCCATGCTGGAGACCCTCGCCGATCACGACGACGCGCTGATGGAACAGTTGCTTGCCGACATACCGCCGCCGCGCGACCGGGTGTTCGACGATCTCGCCAAGGAACTGCGCGACGGCCTCGTCTGCCCGGTGCTGATCGGCTGCGCCACCCGCACCAATGGCGTCCTGCGCCTGTTGAAGGCGCTGCGCCATGAATCGCCCGGCATCGAGTCGACCGCGAAGCGTCTCGGCGTCAAGCCGGGCGGCGACGCGGTTGCGGTGGTGCTCAAGACCTTCCACACCGCCCACGGCGGCAAGCTGTCGGTGGCGCGGGTGCTCAACGGCCAGGTCGGCGACGGCGTCACGCTCAACTCGCCGACCGGGGAAGCCGGGCGCGTCTCCGGCGTACTCAAGCTGCTGGGACAGGCGACCGAAAAGCGCGGTGCGGCCGTCGCGGGCGAAACCGTCGCGCTCGGCAAGCTCGATCACGCCCACACCGGCGACACGTTGTCGTCAGGCAGGGAGCCTCATGCCGCGGTTGTGGCGATGAAGCCATATCCGGGCGTGCTCGCCGTCGCGATCTCGGCGAAAGAGCGCAAGGACGACGTCAAGCTCGGCCTCGCCCTCAACAAGCTCGTCGAGGAGGATCCCTCCCTCACCGTGTTCCACAATCCCGAGACCCACGAAGTCGTGGTGTGGGGCCAGGGCGAGATGCATCTGCGCGTCGCAACGGAAAGACTCGCCGACCGCTTCGGCATCGCGATCGAACGGCGCCGGCCGACTGTCGGCTACCGCGAAACCATCAAGAAGGCGATGCAGCAGCGCGGCCGCCACAAGAAGCAGTCCGGCGGCCATGGCCAATTCGGCGACGTGGTCCTCGACATCAAGCCGCTGCCGCGCAACGCCGGCTTCGTGTTCGAGGAGAAGATCACCGGGGGCGTAGTGCCGCGCAACTACATTCCGTCGGTCGAGGAAGGCGTCGTCGACGCCCTCAAGCATGGCCCGCTCGGCTTTCCGGTGGTCGACGTCTCGGTGGCGTTGATCGACGGCTCCTACCACGCGGTCGATTCCTCCGACATGGCGTTCCGCATCGCCGGCCGTATCGGCGTTAACGAGGCGCTGCCGCAGTGCCAGCCGGTGCTGCTGGAGCCGATCCACATGGTTGAGATCGCCTGCCCGTCGGACGCCGCGACCAAGATCAACGCGATCCTGTCCGGCCGGCGCGGGCAGATCCTGGGCTTCGACACCCGCGAGGGTTGGGAAGGCTGGGACGTGGTGCGCGCCATGATGCCGGAGACCGAAATCGGCGATCTCATCATCGAGGTTCGTTCGGCGACCGCCGGCGTCGGTAGCTTCACCTTCAAGTTCGACCACATGTCGGAACTCACCGGCAAGGCGGCCGATCAGATCGTGGCGGCGAAGCGCGCCGCCGAGTGAGCGCGGAATCCAGAGCGTTCGCGCTAGTGAAAATTGCGGCCTTTCGGCATGACGGCGCGGATCGCGGCGGCGGGGGTTAACGCGTCGTCGAGAGTCCGGGTCCTCCATGAGGGTTGGAGGCGGCATAACGGGGCGCGGCCGTGACTGCCGCTGTTCCGGGATCGGGCGGCGGACCTCGTCGCAGTTCGCGAGGGCTTCGACGCAGCCCGTGTCGTCGGCGAGGCGCCTGAGCAGCGCGGAGAGATCGTCGATGCGTTCGGCGATGACATGGATGACGCCGTACTCGTTCTGCAGCTTGCCGGTGACGCTGACGAGCCGGGCGCCGAGCACCACCGGGCGGAAAGTCTCGAATATCTTCGGCCACACGATGGTGTTGGCAACAGCGGTTTCGTCCTCGAGGGTCATGAAGATCACGCCATTGGCGCTGCCGGGACGCTGGCGCACCAGCACGAGACCGGCGACGGTGACGCGGCGGCCGGACGGGGTTGCGGCAAGCCGCTCGTGGCTGAGAATGCCGCGGCGGTCGAGTTCGCGGCGCAGGAACGAGACCGGGTGCGCCTTGAGCGACAGATGCAGATGACGGTAGTCCTCGACCACGTGCTCGCCGATGAGCATGGGCGGCAGGGCGACATCGGGTTCGAGCGCCGGCGAGGCCGCGCGGGCAAACAGCGGCAGATCATCCTTGTCGCCGGCGCGGCGCAGCGCCCGCACTGCCCACAGTGCCTGCCGACGGTCGAGGCCGAGGGAGCGGAATGCATCCGCGGCCGCCAGCCGTTCGAGCACCGAGGGCTTTAGCGCGTTGCGCAGCCACAGGTCGCGGATCGAATCGAAGCCGGCGCCGCGGCAGCCCTCGATGGCAACACCGTTATCCTCGGAAAATCCGCTGATCTGGCGAAAGCCGAGCCGCACCGCATGGGTGGTGCAGATGTCGGCCGCCATCTCGGCATGGCGCGGGTTGAGGCGGGAGACGTCCGGTAACGATTCAGCGTCATGCAGTGCGTGCGCTGCCGTTCCGGGCTCCAGCGTATTATCCCAGCAGGAGTGATTGACGTCGACCGGGCGTACTTCGACGCCGTGCTCGCGGGCGTCGCGCACGATCTGGGCGGGTGCATAGAAGCCCATCGGCTGGCTGTTCAGCAGCGCCGCCGCGAATACGTCGGGATAGCGGCACTTCATCCAGGCGGACGCATAGACAAGGTGCGCGAAGCTCGCGGCGTGGCTTTCCGGAAAACCATATTCGCCGAAGCCCTCGATCTGGTGGAAGCAGCGTTCGGCGAAATCGCGTGGATAGCCGCGCGACGCCATGCCCTCGACCAGCTTGTCGCGGAAATACTGGATGGTGCCGACACGGCGGAACGTCGCCATGGCGCGGCGCAGCTTGTCGGCCTCGGCCGGCGTGAAGCCAGCGGCGACGATCGCGATGCGCATCGCCTGCTCCTGGAACAGCGGCACGCCGAGTGTCTTGCCGAGCACCTGCTCGAGTTCGTCCGGGTCGCCACTGGCGGGAGACGGCGACGGGAACTGGACCTTCTCCACACCCTGCCGGCGCCGCAGGTAGGGATGCACCATGTCGCCCTGGATCGGCCCCGGGCGCACGATCGCGACCTCGATGACGAGGTCATAAAATTTGTTCGGCTTGAGCCGCGGCAGCATCGACATCTGGGCGCGGCTCTCGACCTGGAATACGCCGATCGAATCGGCGCGCGACAGCATGCGGTAGACCTCGGGCTCCTCCGGCGGAATAGCCGCCAGCGAGAATTGCTTCTCCCCTCCCCCCTGTGGGGAGGGGTCGGGGGTGGGGGTCGGCACGGTTTAGGCGCGAGGGTGCCACATCCTCCGACTCCCCACCCCCGACCCCTCCCCACAAGGGGGAGGGGAGAAGAAAGCGCCGCATCACCGCTGAGTGCGGCGGCGTAGTGCTTGTTCAACAGATCGAAACCGCGCTGCAGGCAGGTCAGCATGCCGAGTCCCAACACGTCGATCTTGAGGATGCCGAGCGTGTCGAGATCGTCCTTGTCCCATTCGACGCAGGTGCGCTCCGCCATGGCGGCGTTCTCGATCGGGACGACGTCGTCGAGCCGGCTACGGGTAATGACGAAGCCGCCCACATGCTGAGAGAGATGGCGCGGAAAGCCGATCAGTTCATGTGCCAGCGCCAGCACCTTGGCGAGGTGGGGATCGGCCGGATCGAGACCGGCGCGGCGCGCGTCCTTTTCGGTGACGCCCTGGTCCGACCATCCCCACATCATGCCAGCGAGCGCGCCCACGGTGTCGTCCGACAGCCCGAACGCCTTGCCGACTTCCCGGATGGCACTGCGGGCGCGGTAGCAGATCACGGTGGCGGCAAGGCCGGCGCGATGACGGCCGTAGCGGCGATAGATGTATTGGATGACCTCCTCGCGGCGCTCATGCTCGAAATCGACGTCGATGTCGGGCGGTTCGCGCCGCTCCACCGAGACGAAGCGCTCGAACAGGAGATCGACCCGCTCGGGATCGACCTCGGTGATGCCGAGACAGAAACAGATCGCCGAATTGGCTGCCGAGCCGCGCCCCTGGCACAGGATGCCGCACGAGCGGGCATAGCGCACAATGTCGTGGACGGTGAGGAAATAGGGCGCGTACTTGAGTTCAGCCACGAGGGCAAACTCGTGGTCGAGGGCGGTACGCACTTTCGCTGGCACGCCATGCGGATAGCGCCGCCGCGCGCCGTCCTCCGCGTAGGCAACGAGCGCATCCTGGGGCGTGGCGAAGCCTTCATGGGTCTCGTCGGGATATTCGTAGTGGAGTTCATCCAACGAAAACCGGCAGCGTCCGAGAAAGCGCAGCGTCTGCGCGACGGCTTCCGGCGCGTCGCGGAACAGCCGCGCCATTTCGCGCGGCGGCTTGAGGTGGCGCTCCGCATTGGCTTCGAGCCGGCGTCCCGCGGTCGCGAGGGTGAGGTGCTCGCGAATGCAGGTCGCGACGTCCTGCAGGGTACGCCGCTCGGGCGCGTGATAGAGCACATCGCCGACCGCGATCAGCGGCATCCGCGCGTCGCCCGCGATAGCGGCGAGGCGCGCGAGGCGGCGGGCGTCGTCGCCACGGTAGAGCATGCTGGCGCCGAGCCACACCGCACGAGGCGCGGCGTCGCGGAGATGAAGCAGGAGGGTTGCCAGTTTCCGGTCGGCGTCGGCCGTCTTCCTCAAGCGCCCCGGCAGCACAATGAGATTGAGCCCCGCGACATGCGCCACGAGATCGTCGCAATGGAGCAGGCACCGGCCCTTTTCGGCGCGGCGTTTACCGAGCGTGAGAAGCCGCGTGAGCCGTCCCCAGGCGGCGCGGTCCTGCGGATAGGCGAGGATGTCGGGCGTGCCGTCGGCGAACACGAGCCGGGTCCCGGGCGCAAAGCGAAGCCCCGCATCCTTCGCGGCCTGATGGGCCCGCACGACGCCGGCGACCGAGTTGCGGTCCGCGATGCCGAGGCCCGCAAGGCCAAGCTCCTTGGCGTGCGTTACCAGTTCCTCGCCATGGGAAGCCCCGCGCAGGAACGAGAAGTTGGTGATGACGGCAAGCTCGGCATACTCGGCGGACGCAGGCTTTGATGCAGACTTTGACTTGGAATTGAACGCAGATTTGGACGCAGACTCGGACATTGACGCGGACCCGTTCCGGGAGTGTTTCGTTCAGCCGAACAACCCATGCAGGAACCAGCGTGGCGTCGGCGTTTCGCGGCCGTAAAGACCCTCGCGATAGAGCCAAACCCGCAGGCCGTCGCGGCTTTCGATGCGAAAATAGTCGCGCGTCAGGGTGCGTCCGGCCTCGTCGCGCCACCACGTCATGGCGATGCGCTCGGGTCCTTCCGCGGCCGCGACCTCGTGCAGCACGCGCCGCCAGCGAAACCGCGCCGGCGGTCCGTCCGGGACTTCGGCGACCGCCTCGACCGGCTCGGGCCGGCCGAACAGCCGGACCGGGCGGGTTGGCGAAAGGCTGTCCTGAAGTCGGCCATCCTGAAGCAGGGCTTCTTGAAGCAGGTCTTCTTGAAGCGCGGCAGCGCCGCCGCGTCTTGAAGATGCGCGTGCGGCGCGCGCGGTCCGGGGTCGCCCGACGATCCGGATATTTTCATGTTTCACCGCATGGGCCGGCATGGCGGCAACGGCGAATTCCGGGATGTGGGTATCCTGCTCGACCAAGCGGGTGACGCGACGCAGGCCGAAGCGGGCGCCGAGGCGGTCGACGAGATGGGAGAGTTCGGCGTCTTCGTCCGGGCAACTAAACTCGCTTTGTGCAAATCCACTCGGTACGTGCCTGACTGGGGCAAGCCCGCTTTGCACCGGCTCACTGCGCTCCGTTACCAGTGCGGCAAGCCGTACCATGTCGTAGCCGAAGCCGGGATCGCAGGCGTCCCCGATCGTCGCCAGCCGGTCGGCGAACAGCCGGGCGATGCGGGCGGCGTCCCGCACCGGCGCGCCGGTACCGATTTCGATGCGGTAGACCTTGTTGTCGGCGCGGAACAGCGCGGCCTGCAACAGCCGGGCGCCATCCTGGCGCCGCTCCATGGCGGCGCCAAGCTGGGCGGCAAGCCGCCCGATGGTGGCGAGCACGTCGCGTTCGAGCCCGATCGGCTCGGGGAAGCGCTGCTCGACCACGTAGGACGGCACCGGCAGGCGCGGCGTGATCGGCTCGTCTTCCCGCCCGAGCGCCTGGTCGAGGCGGCGCACCAGCGCCTCGCCGAACCGGGCGGCGAGCGGCGCGCGCGGCAGTTCGATAAGGTCGGCGATCCGTTTGAGGCCCAATTCGGCGAGCGCCTCGACGGTCTCGGGTGCAAGCCGCAAGGCCGCCACCGGCAGCGGCGCGAGTGCATGGCGCATCTCGCCCGGCGGCACCAGGGCGGCGGCGCCGAAACGCGCGACCGCGAAGGCGCAGCCGACCGTGTCGGCGACGGCGGCACGGGCCGCGAGGCCCTGGGCGGCGAGGCGCGCCAGCATATCGCGGCACAGGGCCGCCTCGCCGCCGAACAGATGGGCGCATCCGGTAATGTCGAGCACGAGGCCGTCCGGCGCGTTAAGGCCGATGAGCGGCGTATAGCGGTCGCACCAGTCGGCGACGGCGTCGAGCAGGCGGTAGTCCGCCGTCTCGTCGCTCTCGGCGACCGCAAGCGCCGGATACATGGCGCGCGCATCGGCGAGGGCCATGCCGGACCGCAGGCCGAGGCGCTGCGCCGCGTCGTTCATGGCGAGGATGCGCAGCGCGCTCTTGACCGCCTGGGCAACGACTAGCGGCTCGGAAGGCTCACCCGGCGCGGACGCGCGCAGGCGATCCGTCGCGAGCCGCCTGAGCCACAGGGAGAGATGACGCCGCGGCAGCGAAAACGCGCTCATGATGATCCCACGACAGGCGCCACTGGCCGGTACGGCCGTGGCGGTTTTTGACAAGCGAAAGCGCGAAGGTGGTCGGGCCAAGGCCGCCGAACCGGTCGCGCTCGCCGCGGGTGGACGCGACCTCCCAGCGCGTCGTCGCCGTGGTCGGCTGGCTGCGGGAGGGAGGGTCGTGATGGAGGATAAGGCCGAGCCCGCCGCCTTCGCGGGCCGCGAGCGCGAGCCTGCGCGTCGCCGTGAGGTCGGTCTCCTCGCTCGCAAGCTCGGCGACCACCACGCCGGCGGCGCGGCATTTGAGCGCTTCCTCCATGGCCCACAGGGCATCGCGTGGGCGCGGCACGCGCAGGATGACAAGGCGCCTCAGGGGCAGCCCCATGAGTTCGAGCCCCGGCCCGTAAAGGACGCCCGCCTCGGTGGCGACGAAGTCGGGCTGGATCCACACCGCCTGCCCGCGTTCGCGCAGCGCCAGGGCCGCGAGCGCCACGGCAAATCCTGCCGCCGCGCCGCCCTGGAGCGGAGCCGCGGGACCGATCTCATGCAAGGCGCCGCAGGCGAGCCCGCCTTCAAGTGCCCCATCGATGGCAGCAATGCCCAGATTTATAAGGCGGCCGCCTTCATCCGCCGGGGAGGGCGTGATATCGGCAACCGCGCGACGCAATGCGTAGAGGGTCGGTGGGGACATAGGGTGGACTCATTTTGTTCATGATTTGTTCTATATACAAACCACTCCGGAGTCAACACGGGGCCTACGCCGCACTGGCATAGCCCCGTCGTAACGTTGCCCAGGAAGCCGCCGCTTACTACCTATCGCTGACCCGCAAATCCGAAATCCGGTCGCGTAGCGAACCCTTGGAGATCGTTCCTGTCGGGGTGAAATCGGCGGCCTGGTGGGTTTCGCCTTTGGCGCCCTGGAATGACTTGAGGCCGTTCTCGGTGGCCACGATGTCCCCGGCCCGCAGGGTGGGATCGGCCTTGGCATCGACCTGAACAAGACCGAACGCGTCCTTGCCGTTGCAGCTGCAGCCCGGAACGATGCTTTTGCGGTAGGCGAAGGCCTGATCAAGCTTGCTGTAGCGGGCGCCGGTGGAATCCGCCGCCGAGGCGATCTCGCCGCCATGGAAAACCTTGGTTTTCGCCGCCGGGCACATGGCGCTGCACATCTGCACCGGGGTCGAGTTGGCGCTAGCAGCAGTGATCGGATAGTACCGCCCGTCGCACAGCCGCACGCAGAACGCTTTGCCGCCGGCAGGCGCGGCCGGTTCGGCCCTGAGGTTCGGGTTGGTCTCGCCCCGGCCGACAAGGTCGGCGCGCGGGTCGGAATAGGCGTAGGCCGGAGCACGCTGGCCGCCGAACCCGCCGAACAGCGACTCGAAGAACCCGCCGGCCTGGGCGCTCGGGACGAACGAAACGACCGCGGCGCCGACCACGGCCAAAGCCAAAAGCCGTCGCAGTCCTTGCGAGCGAACCGTGCGTGCCGATGCGATTTGAATCCGAGCCATGGCTATCCCCCATCACGAAAAAACGTAGCCTGTGAATTAGTCGGTCGGGCCCGGCCGCAGGTTCAAAGCGAAGTGAAAAATTCGTTAACGCCCGCTTTGAACCCGGATTGCTGGCACGCTTGAGAGCAAAGGCTCGGTTGGTCTGGGCCCGTCAGACCCCGGAATTGCCCGGCCGCGCGGCATTGCGCCCACCGGACGGCAGCACGATCACCTTCGCACCCGGCTTTGCCCGCTGGTAAAGGTCAACGATGTCCTCGTTGGTGAGACGGATGCAGCCGCTCGATACCCGGTGCCCGATGGTCGAGGGATCGTTGGTCCCGTGGATCCGATAGGCGGTGTTGCCCAGATAGAGCGCGCGCGCTCCTAGCGGATTGCCCGGACCGCCCGCCATGAAGCGCGGCAGGTAGGGTTGCCGGCCAATCATTTCCTTCGGCGGATTCCAATCCGGCCATTCGGCCATCCGGGAAATCGTCTCGACGCCCGACCAGGTGAAGCCTTCGCGGCCGACCCCGATGCCGTATTGCACCGCCTTGCCGCCGCCGAGCACATAATAAAGATGCGTGTTGGGCGTATCGATGATGATGGTGCCCGCTGCCTCATGGGAGGGATAATCGACCACCCGCCGCTGCAGGTCCGGCGTAAGTGCGAACGGCGCCACGTCATTGGTGACCGGCGGATCGCGCAGGATTTGATCGAAGGGGGTACGGTAGACGTGATCGACCGGCGCGAGCGACAATGGCTGGGCTTGCGCGCCGGTCATCATGCTGACTGCCGCAAGCACGATGGCGAAACCGAAGCTATGACGAAGATGCAGCATGACCGCCTCCCGAGTGTGGCGCACAACGTCAGGTGAGGGGTTTCCGCTTTGCCTCCCAGCCAGTGCGCGTAGTCACGAGTCCCGCTGACACAACGCGCGCGGGACGCCTTGGTTCCGCAGGCGGCGTGCAATCGCGTTGGCGCACCATCAGTTGGCTGGAGCTGCACCCCCGCGGCGGCGGCGCTCGGTGCGGCGGATCTCGTCGAGCGCATCCTCGCTGTTGGCGGCAAACCGCGACAGGAACACCGACACGTTCGCGAAGTCGCGGCGGGAAATGCCGGCGAACAGCCGGTCGTTGACCTGGCGGACGAACGGCGCGACGGTACCGACCGCAGCTTCGCCCCGCCGCGACAGCCGCACCAACACACTGCGGCGATCGTGACGGTTGGCAGTCTTGGTCAGCAAGCCCTTGTCGATCAGCCGGCCGACTTCGGTGGTCACGTGGGTGTCCGCAAGTTGAACGTGATCCGCAAGGGCGCGGATCGACACGCCGTCCGGTCCCTGCTGGTACGCGGCGCCGATCAGGACTGCGAACTGCGATCCGGTGAGGCCCACCGCCCGGCCGAAGGCTTCCCGGCAGGTGGCCAGCCGCGAAAATGCCAGCACCATCAGGTAGAGCGACTGGCGGAATGCGATGTCGGTGCCGTCGGCCAGCAGATCGGCGTGGGAGACGGTCAGCGGCGGCGCGAAACTCTTGGGCGCTCCGGATTTGGTCCGGGTGCGGGCGGCGGCGCGGATGTCGGTCATGCGGGTTTTCGATGCCATCGAGATGCGAAACCTTTTCCGGCTTATTTCACCATTTGACCTTAGCACAAAACCTACATACTGTAGCTAAATTATGTAGCAACCTGGCCCATCCGGCCAGGATAAGCCGGGAGACGGAGATGACGATGGCGCAGACGGACCACGATGCGAACCAAGCTGCCCGTCCCGGTGCGATGCGCAGCGGCGCCGACTATCTGCGCTCCCTCAACGACGGCCGGCACGTCTTTGTGGATGGCGAGCTCGTCAAGGACGTCACCACCCATCCGGCCTTTCGCGAAGCGGCAAAGAGAGTGGCGCAACTGTTCGATGTCGCGGCGGCGCCGGAAAATCGTGAGCTGATGACCTATCCGTCGCCCGAGACCGGCGCGCCGGTTTGGCGGGCCTGGCAAATTCCGAGGAGCCATGCCGACTTGCGCGCCAAGCGGCTCGCTGCGGAGAAATGGGCGGAGCAGACTTTCGGCCTGATGGGCCGCACGCCCGACCATGTGGCGGGCTTCATTGCCGGCTATGCGGCGAAGCCCGCCCTGTTCGCTGCGGGCGGCCAGCGCTTCGCCGACAATCTCCTGAAGATGTACGAGCAGATGCGCGACACCCATCAGTACGTCACCTACGCGATCGTTCCGCCGCAAATCGATCGCAGCAAGCCGGCCCATCAGCAGAAGGACCCGGCCCTCTACGCCGGCGTCGTGAAGGAGCGCGACGACGGCATCGTGATCTCCGGCGCCCAGCAGCTGGCGACCGGCGGCGTGTTTGCCGACCACCTGCAGCTCACTTGCATTCACCCGCTGCGTCCCGGCGACGAGGCTTATGCCAACGGCGTCGTTATCCCGATCGCAACGCCGGGGCTCAAGCTCTACTCGCGCCGCGCCTTCGCCGACGACGGCAAGAACTCGTTCGACTACCCGCTCACCACGCGGTTCGACGAGACCGACTGTTTCTGCGTGTTCGACAACGTGTTCGTGCCCTGGGAGAACGTTTACATCTATCGCAACTTGCAGATCTGCTGGGACCAGTGGTGGAAGACTCCAGCGCATCTCTACGGCAATCATCAGGCCCAGTGCCGCTATGCGGTCAAGCTCCGCTTCATGCTCGGGCTCGCCAAGCGCATGAACGAGATGACCGGAAACGACGGCCATCAGGCCGTGCAGGTCGAGATGGGCGAGCTCGCCTCGATCGTCACCATCGTGGAGAACATGCTGCTCTCCCACGAAACCACCGGTCCGATCGATTCCGACGGCGTGCTGTGGCCCTCGCAGACCGGGCTTTACGCCATCATGGCGCTGCAGTCCGAACTCAACGGCCGGATGTTGGAGACGATCCGCGAACTCGCAGGCGCCGCCATGATCACGCTGCCGTCCTCGGCGAAGGACTTCGACAATCCCGAGATTGCCCGCGACATGGAAAGATACATGCAGTCCGCCACGACACCGGCCCGGGAACGGGTCGCCCTGATGCGGATGGCATGGGATTTCCTCGGCACCGAGTTCGGCAATCGCCATGCCCAGTACGAGAAGTTCTACGGCGGCGCGTCGTTCCTGGTGAAGCAGAACGTCAACCGGTTCTACAATTACAAGCGCGCGACCGCGCTGGTCGATGCGGCGCTGGCGTTGCCGCCCGTCAATCGGTGAACCTCATCCGGGCTGCGGCTCCTGAGAAGCCGCAATTCCAGCGACTTGTAATGCCCGCGCTCGCCCGGCCGCGACGACTTAGATTGGCAGCAGACATTCCGCGTGAGACCAATCCGATAACGCCCGGAATCACGCCTGGTAGACCGTGTTGCCGCCCGTCACGGTCCGCACGATTGCAATGTCCTTGATCTTGCCTTGGTCGACCGTGTGAGGATCGTCCGCGAGGACGACGAAGTCGGCGAGCTTGCCCGGCGTGATCGACCCCTTGATGGCCTCCTCGCGAGAGGCGTAAGCGCCATTGATGGTGTTGACCCGCAGTGCCTCGTCCACGCTGATCCGCTGGCCGGCACCCCAGGTCTCACCGTTCCAGCCGGTGCGCGTCACCATTCCCTGAATGCCCATCAGAGGGGCGAACGGACCCGGGCTGAAATCCGAGCCGGCCGCCGCCGGAATTCCGGCGTCCGCGAAGGAACGATACGCCATGGCGCGCTGCATCAGTGCTTCGCCGTAGAAGTGGAACTTATCGGAGTTGTAGTACGCGTAGGAGGTGAAGGGAGCCGGGACGACGCCGGCCGCCTTGATGCGGCGCAACAGATCGTCGTTGATCAGCGTGCAGTGGGTGATCTTCGGGCGCGGATCGGGCTGCGGGAACAGCCGCTGCGCCCGCTCCAGCGCGGTAAGCACCATGTCGATGGTGACATCCCCGTTGGCGTGGCAGTTGACCTGGATGCCGGCCCGGTGCACCCGCTCGACCCAGGCATTGAGATCGTCCTGCGACGTGGTGACGTTGCCGAGATACGGCGGCTCGACGCCGGGGTACGGCTCGCTGAGCGCCATGGTGCGCTCCGAGAATGATCCGTCGCAGGTGTGCTCGGAGGTGGCGCCGAGCCGGATCCACTCGTCGCCGAAACCGGTCGCGATGCCGTTGGTGATCATCCCCTCCAGCACGTCGTCCATGGCCTCGTAGCTCACCCGGTGCATCAGGTCGCCGCGCGCGCGCACCTGCTGCAAGGCGAACAGATCCCCGCCTTCATGGTGCACGCTCGCCAGGCCGTAACGGACGAACTGCTTGGAGATGAAAGTGAGTCCATCGCGATTGCGCTGCCGTACCTGGTCCGCTGTGAAGCTGGGCCGCATCCCGACGGTATTGAACACGGCCCGTGCACGGTCCGTCACCCGGCCGTTTAACTCGCCGGTGGTGTCGCGGTCGAAGGTCCCAGCGGCCGAGTTCGGCGTGTTCTTGGTGATGCCCGCGAGCGCGAAGGCCCTGCTGTTGTAATACGAGGTGTGGCCGCCGCGGTGACGGACGGCGACCGGATGATCGCTCGACACCCGGTCGAGGTCATGAATGTCGAGCGCGCGCTTGTCCTTCACTTTGGTGTCGTCAAAGAAATACCCTTCGACCCAAAAGCCCGGTGGCGTCTCGCGGGCCTTGGCGCGCAGCTTGTCGACGATGCTGTCGATCGTCACGAACTCGACCTCGTAGGGGTTTCCGACCAGCACCTCGTAGAGCAGGATCGCGCCCGGCGCATGATTGTGGGCGTCGATGAACCCGGGCACGATCGTCATCTGCTTGGCGTCGAATGTCTGGGTCCGCTTGCCGATCAGCGCCCTCACCTCTTCGCTGTTTCCCACCGCGACGAACCGGCCGGCCTTGACGGCAAACGCCTGCGTTCGCGGCTCCAGCGGATCGACGGTGTAGACCTTGGCGTTGAAAACGACGAGATCGGGGTCCTGCGTGGAGGTATCGGCGGCGGCGATGCCGCCGGGCCACGGCGCGCCGAGCAGACCGGCGATACCGGCGCCGGACAGCCCCATGAACCCCCTTCGGCTGTAGCCGTTATTCATCATCGCTGACCCTCCCGTCGCTTAGATAGCGGCGAATACGCCCACGATCACGCCAATCACGATTGAGAGCACGATCGCGCACACCACGACGGCGGCGGCGTAGCCGATCGCCTTGTCTTCCGGTGCCTTCATCAAGGGCGGCAAACCGACCCACAGCAGATAAAGCCCGTAAAGGCCGAGGATGCGCAGGACCCCGAGCCCGGGGATAAGCGAGAACACGCCGGCGAGCCAGGCGGGCGTCGTCGAATAGACGGCGAGCTTGAGGGCATTGGGCTGATCCTTCTCCCCGCCGAAGGTCGGCGCCAGCGCATCGATGATGAGGCCAACGACGTAAACCAGGACAAACGCCAGCAGATATTGGATGACGGCACCGGCAAGGCCGGACACGATTCCGACCCGACCGAAGACCACCCCGCCAATGAAGCCGCACACTGGCGGGATGGCGGCGAGAATCGCAACGTAGTTGGTGAACAGATAAGCCGGATCGCCCGGCTCGGACTCGATTACGAGCCACTCGCTTTTGGGCGTCAGCAGGATTGCTTTGACGCGCTCGACAATGTCCATGGTAAGTTCCCCTCGCTGCAAACATCCCCACAATACCCGGCGATTACAACAAACGATAGCGTTCCGCCATAGCGCGGGCTGCCCTTTCGGGCTCCGATCCTTGGATGGAAAGCACGCCCGCACATTGACCGGGCTCCCGCAACCGGTCAAAATCCGAAGCTCGATCCGAATTCAATTTTGTTGCGACCTGGGAGGAAACCATGCAGCGAACGCTGTTCTTGCTGGCGATCGGCGCCTGTGCCAACGCGTTGATCGGCCTGTCGGCCTCCGCACAGCCGGCACCCGAAGTTACTCTCACGCGCCTCGACTGCGGCAGCAACGCCCCGCCAACCGATGTCGGGATACGCTTCACTGATACCTATGCATTCAACGGCATCAAGGTTCAGCTTGTTTACAGCTGCTACCTCATCAAGCACGGCGACGACTACCTGGTGTGGGACAGCGGCCATTCCATGAGCGCCGGCGCCGTCGCGCCGAAGACCAGCTTGGTCGATCTGTTGGCGCAAGTAAAGCTAAAGCCGGAGCAAATCGCCTACATCGGCATCAGCCACTATCACGGCGATCATATCGGCCAAGTCGGTTCGTTTCCAAAATCGACCCTGCTGATCGGCAAGGGCGATTGGGACGTGTTGACCGACCCGAAGATGAAAGACGTGGCTAATCCCAAGTCGTTCACGAATTGGATCAGCGGCGGCGGCAAGGTCGAACCGGTGGTCCTCGACAAGGACGTGTTCGGCGACGGCACCGTCATCATGTTGAACACGCCAGGACACACGCCCGGCCATCACAGCTTGATGGTCAAGCTCAAGGATATGGGCTACGTGCTGCTCAGCGGCGACCTCGCGCACTTTCACGAAAATTATGAAACCAACGGCGTGCCGAGTTTCAACACCGACCGCGCCGAGACACTGGCGTCGATCGACCGCTTCAAGAAGATCGCGGCGAATCTGAAAGCGACCGTCATCATCCAGCACGATGCGCGCGACGTCGCCAAATTGCCGGCGTTCCCGGCTGCCGCGAAGTAGTCGCCACGGATTCCCGTGCCCGCGCTTGTCGATCAACCGTAGAGCGGACAAAGCGAACCGTGCCCACGCCTTAAAGCCGACCAGCGTGGGCACGCGGAGCCTGTCATCAGGCCGGCCGAGGGCCGGACCCGTTGGCTTTGCCCACCCTGACTATCTGCGGCGTGCTTACTGGATCACTTCCCAAAAGATGCCGGCGACCGCGACGAATCCCAGCGTGAAAACCAGCGTTCGCATATAGGGAACGCCGAGCAGATACACGACGGCGTGCACCAGGCGCATCCAGAAGAAAAACATCGCCCAGAATGCGGTCATCGCATTGGCCTTGCCGACGAGATGCGCAACGATGACGAGCGCGGCGAACGGCGCGAAAGCCTCGACGGCATTCACATAGGTGCGGTCCGCCCGCTTGCCCCACAACGGCAATGGCCGCGGTGTGGGGTCCTTATAGTTGGCAGGCGCAAGGAAGCCATTGGTCATGACTTGTGAGACCACGTAGGGTATCCACAGCACGGCGGTCAGCAGTGCCGTGTATGCCAAATATTTAAGGTCGGTTGTCATCGATCGCTCCTCGCCTGGGTCTGGTGATCGGCTCACCTTTGCCGGAGTACCATCTTTGTCAGAGTACGCAGAACGGCTCTTCCCGCGAACCCGCGCGTATTTAGCCGACCCGCTCAGCCTGCCGCTTCAAGTCCGCAGCAAAGACATCGAAAGAAGGCTGAAGATCGGGAATTGATCGCGTGATCAACGGCGCCAGCAGCCCGCCGAATTCCTCTCGCATAACGAATTCCACCGCGCCATCTTTGCCCGGAGTGAGCGTGTAGGTGCGTTTGCCGGTGAACAGGCCGAGCGGCATGCCGCCGGCCCAGACCATTCTGCGGCCGGGCTCGAATTCGCCGACCGTCAAAGGGAAAGCGCGGCCGGGCGCCGCCTTGGCATAGACAGTGACCTTCTCTCCCGGCGCGATCCGCCCCTCGACTTTTTCTACTGTCGAGTTCCATTTCGGGTAGCCGGCCGCGTCGGTCAGCAGGGACCAGATCGTGTCGGCACGCGCCCGGATGGCAATCGATGTGGCGAAGAACTTCATGGCTCTATCCGTAACAATATTGTTACGAAACGCAAGCCCCGCGCGGAGCCGTTCGTTGCAGTGCGGCCAGCACGATTTCCCAGGAGCGCTCGTATCGCGGTGCGCGCTCCCTCCACAACGCTTCGCTCTCCGGCTTCGGCATGTGTGTGACGGTGACGCGGGTGCCGTCGGTCTCGGGCGCGAACGTCACCTCGACCTGGGTCGGATGCGCTGGACCGGTCGCGATATAGAAGTCGAGCACGATCCTTTCCGGCGCCTGCCATTCGAGCACACGACCAAGATCAACCTCGCGCCCGTCCCGTGTCCGCTCGAAGAAACGTCCTGTTGCCTCCAGATGAAGCGTGCTCTCAGCGTCATCGGTATGACGCCGGTCGGCTGGCCACCAGGCGGTGATCTGGGCCGTGAAAAGCGTAAATGCCTGAGGAACCGAGAGCGGAAGCGCCACGGACTTGGTGATCATTGCCGTTTTATCCTGGCAAGTTCCTGGAGGCGCGCCAGCGCCGTGTCCCAGAAATCGTCGAGAAATTCCCGAACCGACGCAAACCCTTGCATCCGGACCGCGTAGATATTCCGCGTGCCCTCCTCCCGCACTTCGACGAGGCCGGCGTCCTGCAGCACGCCCAGATGCCGCGACACCGCCGGCCGGCTCACCGGCAACCGGTCGGCAATCTCGGCAACCGACATCGGCGTATCGCGCAACTGCCGCAGGATCGCGCGACGCATCGGGCTTCCCAGAGCATCGAGTGCGTGGATCATGTGGTAACGATTACGTTACGGTGTCCTCGACATCAAGGGGACGGCGCAATTGCCGGCCGCAGGAGGCTACGGCAGCCCCGCCGCGTTGCGGGCGTCGCCTGTCAGTTCGAGGATGTGCATGCCGGTGTTGGCGCGATCGACGATGTAGATGTAGCCGCGATCGTCGGTCTCGACGTTGTTGGTCTGGATCGCGACCTTGCAGCGTTCCTTGCCGTCGACCTGGATGCAGCGCTTGTCGGTCGCCTCGGTGATGGCCGGGATGTAGTAGCCGACCTCCTTAGGCTGATACGGATTGCGCACGTCGATGGCGCGGACGCCGGCGTTGAAATACGTCACCATGGCGACCTTCTTGTAGAATACCGGCGCCATGCTCTCGTTGACCGAGTGCGAGCCGAACCGTCCGCCGCGGTCGCAGAAGTGGCCGCTCGCCTCCGGCACCAGGAAGGTCGAGATCATGGTCGGCGTCTTCTCGAGCGTGACGTCGGCAAACCACACCATCTGGCGCGCTTCCTGGCACTCGTTGCGGATCTGCTCGTCGACCACCATCACGATGTCGCGGGTCTGGCCGTCCTTGTCCTTGGCGAATTCGGCGATCGGCATCTTCAGCATCGGCAACGTGGTGTGTGCGCCGTTCCATGCCGACATGTCGAGCTGGCTGATCTCGGGATAGCGCAGATTTTCCGGCGTCGGCTCCGCCGGCCCCTTGAGCAGCTTCTCGCGATCGACGATCTGCAATACGCCGCCTTTGTCGGTGCCGTAGCCGAAGTAGACGCGATTGCCCTGGGGACCGGTGGAGATCGGCCCGTGCAGGTCGGCCGGGATGGTGCCGGTCGCGCCGGGCTCCTGGCCGGGCAGGCCGAAGTCGCGGATATGGACGGGCTTCGCCGGATCGCTGAGATCGAAAATCTGAGTCATGCGCTTGACCCGCCATTCCGGCACGCCGGAGACCAGGTAGGCGATGCCGGTGTCGCATTCCCACCAGCTTTTGTGGGTGTCTTTCAGACCCATCACGATGCGGGTGAGCAGGCTCGGTTTGGTCGGATCGGTGACGTCCCAAATTTCGTGACCCTGGCTGCCGAACACGCGCAGCAGATAGAACTTCCCGGGGGCGCCCTTGGGAAGGTCCTTGCCGGCGCAGGTCCGCACCATCTGGGCACCGCCTTGTTCGCCGAGAGCCTCGGTGCCGGGGATGTGCTTGATGTAGCGCGGATGGGCCGGATCGGTCACGTCCACGATCGAGGTGCCGTTGAACTCAGCCTGCCCAGTGATGGCGTTCGTGGGCTTGGGGATGTCCCGGCTGCCGCCGTGATGCCCGATATAGGCGATGTAACGGTCGCCCTGCTTCTGGATGGTGGGCTGGTAGGCGCTGCGGCCCTGGAGGTCGTTGTAGCCGACGAGGCGCATGTTCATAGCCTCGGGCTGGTCGCCGACGTGCTGCTGCTGCGCCATCGCGGGCCGTGCCAGGAATGACGATGCCAGGAATGACGATGCGAGGAACGTCGACGTCAGGAATAACGACGTCAGGAACGACGATGTCGCGGACAATGCGAGCCCCGCCACCTCACGACCATCCTGCGATTGCTGCTTCATTTTATGCAAGCCTCCCGTCGGACCGGCCCTGTGATCGAGCCTGGAGCGAACCTTTAGCACGGGCTCAATGACCGCCGCGAGATGGAAAGCGGCATGCGGGTGTGCGGGTGCATGACGGCGCGCAAAGGTTTAAGCTCCCTTGCCCGAACAAGCGGAACCGAAGCGCCGCGATCAGGAGGACAGCCCCGTGCATTTTGTCGTCCATGCGGTCGACCGGCCGGACGCACTTGCGACCCGCGCAAAATTCTACCGCGTCCATCGCATCCATCTCGATGAGGCGAGCCGGCACGGGGTCGGCGTCATGACGGCCGGAACGCTGGTGGCGCCGGACGGCGAAACGCCGGTCGGCAGTCTTTTCATCCTCGAAGCCGAGAACCGCGCCGTCATCGATGCCTTCACAGCCAGCGATCCGTACCACGTCAACCACGTGTGGGAGAACGTCGAGGTGCATTACTATCGGAAGAAGCGATAGAGGCACGCACGCTTGCACGAGCTGCGCGTGCAAAGTGGCGGACGCTGCCATGACCGGGCACAGACCCTTTAGCGAATTGAAAGACTTCACGCCTGCCCGCCGCGCGCGCGTGGCAGCAAAAGCTGCTGCGCTAGGCGCAGGCGATGACACTTGAGGAGTTGCGCAAGTCGCGTTCTCTCTCGCGAGAGGAAGTCGCCACGGCGCTTTCGGTCAACCAGCCCGCCGCAGCAAGGCTGGAGAAACGGAGCGACATGCATGTCAGCAACTTGCGCCGCTACATCGAGGCGCTCGGTGGTACGCTCGAAATCACCGCGCTCTTCGCGGAAACGACCGTGGCCATCAACAACATCGGAGAGCCTTAAGCATCCCGTGCGGAGCGAGGATATCGGTTCTCCGACCAATTCGACGCCATCGCCGCGCAGACACCTCAATCAGCATAGGCACCCTTCGCTTTGCCCGCCCTACCGCTGATCGCTCGACCGAAATCCGCTCAGTTAATCTCGCGCCAGATGCCGAGTGCTTCCTGGGCGGGACGGTCCGAGATCGAGAACAGCACCGACTCGCGCGCGGCCTCGTGGGAGTAGTGCTGCCACGGCGGCGCGACGAAGACGTCGCCCGCGCTCCATGCGAAATCCTTGTCGCCGATGCGGGTCGAGCCCTCGCCTTCGACGCATGCGAAGATGGTGCCATCGGTGGCGCGGTAGCGTTCGCCCTTGAAGCCTGCCGGCAGCAGGGCGAGGTGCGCCCCCATGGTCGGCATCGACCACCCGCCGGTAACCGGATTGGCGTAACGCACCCGCGCGCCGTGGCGCTTGTCGACCTCGCCGGCGTTCTTCATGCGCTCCAGGATCGGCCGCGTACGCTTGTAGGCATAGTTGATCACCGGGCTGCGCAGGTGGGGAACCTCGACGCCGTCAGGCAGCACGCCGGAGGCGAAGAAGGCAGCCGAATCGCCCTCGGCGCGGCTGATCGCCTGGCTGTCGTCCTCCAGGTGCTCGGAAAACATGGTCTCGAAGAAATTGATGGTGGGCAGATCGAGGACGTCGAGCCAGATCATCGGCTTGCTGGTGGTGTTGCCGTGGTCGTGGGGAGCCCAGTTGGCGGTCAGCACGAAATCGCCGGGCGCCATGTGGGTGCGCTCGCCTTCGACCGAAGTGTAAGCGCCCTCGCCGTCGATGATGAAGCGGATCGCCGAGGCGGTGTGACGGTGGGCCGGCGCGATCTCGCCCGGCATGATGAGCTGCAAGCCGGCATAAAGCGTGTGGGTGATGCGCGACTGCCCGCGCAGCCCCGGGTTTTCCAGCACCAGCACCCGCCGATCCGCCTCCTTGGCGGTGATCAGATCGGCCGCTTCCATCACCATCGCCTTGACGTCCTTGAAGCGCCAGATCGCCGGCGCGCACAGGGTCTTGGGCTCATTGGCGACGAGGTCGCGCAACTTCTCCCATAGCGGCGCCATGTTGTACTTGGAAATCCGGTCGTAATAGGCCTGACGGACGGCCTGTACGTTGTGCTTTGGGTCGGCCGCTGTTGCCGCTATCGCCATGGTGTCCTCCAGGCAGAAATCACATTGTTACACTCAATATAGCCACTCGGCGCGCAAGCGGGAATAGCGATTGAGCCCAAGAGTGGCAGCCATGCGGCGGCGCGCCGCGATCGCGATCGGGGTATTTGGCCCCGCCTTGCCAGCACGGCCGCAACCTCGCTAAATCGCCGCGCGGGACCGGCCCGCCGAGGCGAGGACAGGATGGCCACCGAAATCGAGGACAAGCGCCAGATCCGCGAACTGGTGGAGAACTGGGCGGTGTGGCGCGACGCCCTGATGTGGCAGCGGTTCCGAACCGTGTGGCACGACGACGGGCGGATGATGGCGACCTGGTTCCAGGGCACGGCGGATCAATTCATCAAGGTGAGCCAGGAGGGCTATGACCGCGGCGTGCGCATCCTGCATTTCCTCGGCGGCAGCTCGATCGACGTCGCCGGCGCCCGCGCCATCGCGCAGACCAAGATGACGATCTCGCAGCGCGCCCTCGTCGAGAACGTCCTCTGCGACGTCGTCTGCACCGGCCGCTTCTACGACTTCCTGGAAAAACGCGATGGTCGGTGGGGCTTGGTGCTGCGTCAGCCGATCTACGAGAAGGATCGCCTCGACCCGGTGAACCCGGCCGCCCGGCTCGAACTCGATGGCAAGCTGCTGGCGCAGTTTCCCGAAGGCTACCGGCACCTTGCCTATCTGCAGACCAAGATCGGCTACAAGGTGAAGACCGACATGCCTGGCCTCGACGGGCCCGAGGTCACGGCGCTCTACGGCCGCGGCGAGGCGTGGCTGCGGGGCGACAAGATCGGGTGAGACCGGGGCGATGACCGGCTCGCTCGCGGTTCAGCTGCCGCTCAATCAGCAGCTCACTTGCCGGTGAGCTTGCGGATGTACGTCTCGAAGCCCGCGAGCTGCTGCTTGATCATGTCGATGGTCGGCTGATCCTTCAGCTCCAGGGTCTTCTCGTCGAATTTCTGTGGCGCGAAGGTGATGATCACCTCGGGCCGGCCGAACAAGTGGACGTCGAGCGACGTGAGCGACTGCCGCAGGTGGTATTGCATGCGCGAGCCGCCCAGGAGCCCGCCCGCGGCCGACTGAAACGCCACCGGCTTCCCGGCGAACGGCTGGTCCTTGATGCGCGAAAGCCAGTCGATGGCATTCTTCAATCCTCCCGGGATTGACCAGTTGTATTCGGGCGAGCAGATCAACAGCCCGTCAGCAGCCTTGATGGCGTCGGCGAGATCGTTGACCGGGCCCGGAATGCCGGTGCTGTTCTGGATGTCGAAATTATAGAGCGGAATGTCGCCGATCGGCGGTGCCGGCGAAACCGACATCCCGGGCGGCGCGAGCTTGACCGCCATGCGGGCAAGCGCCGCGTTGTAGGAGCCCTTGCGCAACGAGCCGCAAATCGTGATCACCTTCACCGTCTCGGCCATAACCCTACCTCGCCCTGAACGTGCCGTTCCGGCGCAATCGGCCGGCGGCATCGAAGCGCCCGTTTAGCAGGGCCGGCCCGCGCTGGCGAGCGGGCTTTCCGGGCTCGGGAGTGGGACGTCCACTCTCCCGGTGGTCCGGGAAGGTGGACCCGCAAAAATCGCTACCCCTTCTTCTCGTCCTCGATCGGGTTGCGCAGGATGCCGATGCCCTGGATCTCGATCTCGCAGACATCGCCGTGCCGCATCCAGGCCGGCGGCTTGCGGGCGTGGGCGACGCCTGACGGGGTGCCGGTGAGCAGGAGATCGCCCGGCTCCAGCGTGATGCCCTGGGTGGCGTAGACGATGGTTTCGGCGACCGGGAACATCATGTTGTTGGTGTTGTCGGACTGCATCATCTTGCCGTTCACGCGGCTCTCGATCTTGAGGCCCTTGCCGCCGGGCGGGAGTTCGTCGGCGGTAACGACCCACGGCCCGATGCTGCCGGAGCTGTCGAAATTCTTGCCCATGTGCCACTGGGTGGTGTGGCGCTGGAATTCGCGGATCGAGCCCTCGTTGGCGCAGGTATAGCCGGCGATGCAGGAGTAGGCGTTGTCGAGCGTCATGTGCTTCGCCCGCTTGCCGATCACGACCACCATCTCGGCTTCGTAGTCGAAGGTCTCGGTAACGAGCGGGCGGGTCAGAGCATGCTGGTGCGGCACGACCGAGTTCAGCCCGCGCATGAACAGGGTCGGAAACTTCGGAATATTCGCGGCGTTGGGGCCTTCCTTGACGTGCTCCAGGTAGTTGAGGCCGAGACAAATTATTTTGCCCGGGTGCGCCACCGGCAGCGCGTAGGCGAGCCCGGCGAGCGGGCGCTTGGCCGAGGCCGGCGCGCGTTTCGCGAGATCGGCAAGCGGCTTGAGATCGCCATTGTGCTGCCTGAGCACGGCGCCGAGATCGCTCGGCAGCTTGGGATCGACAGCCTGGAGATCGACGACCTGATCGCCCTCGACGACGCCGAGGCGAGGCCCCGCGTCCGTGGTGAACCCGACGATTTTCATGATGGTGTCCTGTGAGCGTGTGGAATGCGGGATTTACTGGGTCATTTTGCGCCAATGGGCAAGGCTGCCGAGATCACATTGATCACATTTACCGGCACCGGCTCAATCCGAAACCGCGCCGCTGCCGTGCGACTGCGCGATCAGGTTCCAGACATCATCGACGATGCCCTGGAACTTGGGGCTGCGTTTGACATGCAAACTGCGCGGGCGCGGCAGGTCGACATCGAGCGTACACATCAGCCGGCCGGGCCGCGCCGAGAACACCGCGATGCGGTCGGCGAGCAACACTGCCTCGTCGATCTGATGGGTGATGAACAGTACGGTCTTGCGGGTCTCGGCGACGATGCGCAGCAATTCCTGCTGCATGGCCTCGCGGGTGAGTGCATCGAGCGAGGCGAACGGCTCGTCCATCAGCAGAATGTCGGGCGCGACGTTGATGGCACGGGCGAGATTGACGCGCTGGCGCATGCCGCCGGAGAGTTCGTGCGGATAGTGGCCTTCGAAGCCACCGAGGCCCACCAGCGAGATGATGCTGCGCGCGCTACGATCAGCGCTCGCCCGCTTTTCGCCGCGCAGCTCGTTGCCGAAGGTGACGTTGCGCAGGACGGTGCGCCAGGGAAACAGCGAGTCGTTCTGGAATACGAAGCCGCGGTCGGGCCCAGGCCCCTCCAACGGCTTGCCGGACAGCAGGATGCTGCCGCTCGTCGGCGCCTCCAGGCCCTGGACAATGCGCAGGAACGTGGTCTTGCCGCAGCCGCTCGGCCCGACGATGGCGAAGAATTCGCCCGGGCGCACGTCGAAGCTCACATTGTCGAGCACCAGGAGCTGGTCGTCGCGGCGGCGGAACGTTTTGGTGATCCCCGCAACCCGCAGCTTGACGTCCGATGCGTCGACGGTCTCCGCCAAGCCCGCCGCTTCGGTCGCTGCCACGTCAGTCCTCCTGCACGGCGGGCTTCCAGCGCACCACGCTGCGCTCCAGCCGCTGCACCAGGAACGTCAGGAACACACCGGCCACCGCGAGACACAGCACGCCGGCAAACAGCGACGGCACGTCAAAGGTTTGGCCGGACGTGTAAATGAGATAGCCGAGCCCCGCATTGGCGCCGAACAGTTCGCCCACCACCACGCCCACGATGGCGCGCCCGATGGCAAGCCTGATGCCGGTAAGCACGAACGGCAGCGCTGCCGGGATCATCACCTTGGCGACGATCTGATCCTCGCGCGCCCCGAACGCACGGGCGACTTCAAGATAGTGAGCGTCCACATTGCGCACGCCGGACGCCGTCGAGATCACGATTGGGAAAACCGAAATCAGGAACACCACCGCAACCTTGGAGGCGATGCCGATGCCAAGCCACAGGATGAGGAGCGGCGCGACCGCGACTAGCGGCGTCGAATAAAGCGCGTTGAGATGAAGTTCGGTGTAGTCCGCAACCGTGGAGTTGGCACCGATCAGGATTCCGAACGCGATGCCGACCACGGTCGCGAGCACCATGCCGTAGAAGATCGCCGTGAAGCTCGCGGCAAAGTCGCGCTGCAACTCGCCGGTGCGGGCGAGCTCGATGGTCGCCATCACCACGTCCGACAGCGGCACGAAGAACAGCTTGTTGGTGAGGACGTAGCGCCCCAGCAGCTCCCACCCGATCAGCACCACGGCAAGCGAGATCAGCGGCCGCCAGAACCGCGGCCGCGTGACGGCACGCAACGCCGCGGCGCCAAACGATGCCCGCTCCGGTACGGCGGCTGGACGGCCGGCGTCCGGTTGGAGCATCTGCGCCATCACCTCAGCCGATTGACTTGAGGACGTGAGCCGCCACATGCGCCGCGATGTCGGCTCGGGCCGCAAGCCAGACGTCGTCCCGCCACATCACCTTGCGGGCGATCGCCTCATAGGCCCACGCCCCGGAGGGCCGGCCATAGACGTGGGTATGGGCGGTGACGTCGATCATCAGGGCGTCGGTCTCGCCGCCCAGCAAATGGGCCAGCATTTCGTCGAAGCTCTCGACGTATTGCCGCGGCGAACGACCGAACCGCATCGCATGGGGCAGATCGTTGACCTCCATGGTCAGCGGGATGGCGACGATGTTGCCGTCGAGGAACGTCTGGAGATAGGGCCGGTCGTCGTCGAATACGTCGCCGTGCCATTGGTAGCCGGCTTGGGCCAGATAACGCGCGCTGTCGTGGCCCGGCGTGCCGCGCGGACTGATCCAACCCCTCGGCTTCTGTCCGCTGACCTCCTCCAGAAGCTGCGTGGTTTTCGCGATATCGGCACGGGCTTGCTCGGGGGTGAGGGTCGCCGGCACGATGTCCTGGGCGAAGCCATGGGCCACGATCTCGTGTCCGGCCGTCGCGATCGCCTTGACGGCCGCCGGCGCCCGCTCGGCCAGGACGCCGCTGACCATGACACTGCCGCGCAGCTTGACGCGGTCGAGCGTGCGCAGCAGCCGGTCGATGCCGCGCACCACCCCGTAGTGCCCCCACGACAGCGCATTGGTGTCGAAGGCGCCTCCGGGCAGCGGATTGCCCATGGGCCCGACGCCGGGCGCCTTGTTGTCCGACCACGCTTCGAACGCGATGTTGAACACGATCGCGACGTGCCGCCCACCGGGCCAGCGAAAATCAGAGCCTAAACGTGTGATACGCGCATCGCGCGCCACGGCGTCCTTGCCGTCCAACATGTGAGCTCCCGACAGGCGTTGTTGTTCCTGTGAGCAGGAACTATTTCAACCGCCCATCGCGAATGTCAAATGAGGTCGACCGGGACCCTGCGGGTGCCCTTGGCGGCCGCCCGCGCCCGCAGGGCGATCACTGAAAAATAATTGCGCTCGTCGAGCCAAGTCGCGACGCTCGCCCAGCCGGCGCCGCTCGCGTGGCTGAGAAACAGCTCCACCGTGTACTTGTAGCTGTTCTCGGTGTGGATGGTCTCGCCGCGGCGGAAGTCGATCGCCTTGCCGGACACGCGCACCTTCTGCCGCGCGAGACTGACGAGGTGCATCTCGATCCGGCGCTTGTCCTGATTATAGAAAGCGCGATGGCGGAAATTGTCGAGATTGAGATCGCCACCGAGCTCGCGATTGATCCGCGCCAGCAGATTGAGATTGAACGCTGCCGTGACGCCGGCACAATCATTATAGGCGGCGGTCAAGACCTCCGGGTCCTTCACAAGATCGACGCCGACGATGAACAGTGCTCCGGGTCCGAGCATCGCGGCGGCGTGGCGCAGCAGCGTGTTGGCCTCGTGCGGCTCGAAATTCCCGATCGTCGAGCCGGGAAAGAAGCCGACGCGCGGCTGCGTCCCGAGCGATGCCGGGAGCGCAAACGGCTTGGTGAAATCGGCCTCCACCGGCAGTACGCGCAGATTGGGCCGGTCCTGCTGCAGCCGCGACGCCGTGCCGGCCAGGAATTCGCCCGAGATGTCGACCGGGACGTAGGCCGAAATCTGGGGCGCGGCATCGAGCATGATGCGTGTTTTCGCCGCCGAGCCGGCGCCGAATTCGACAACCGCGGCGTCGGCCGGAATGAGCTTCGCGATCCCGCCCGCATTGGATTCGAGAATGCCGATCTCGGTGCGGGTCGGGTAGTATTCGGGGAGTTTGGTGATCTGTTCGAACAGCTCCGATCCGCGCTGATCGTAGAAATATTTCGGCGGCAATTGCTTGGGATCGGCGAGAAGACCGTCCAGCACATCGGCGGCAAAGCCGCGCTCGGCATCACTGGCGGCAGGCGTGCGCGGCTTGCGGACCACGACATTCATGCGCTTTCTCCCATCAACACGATTGCCAAACGCGGGATTGTCAGCCGGGAAAATCGGCAAGACGAAGCCCGCTGAACTGCCAGCGGGCGGCGGGATGGAAAAAATTTCGGTAGCTTACCCGTGCGTGTCCGTGGGGTGTCGCGACCGACGAGCCGCGCAGAACCATCTGGTTGACCATGAACTTGCCGTTGTATTCGCCGAGCGCACCTTCGACCGGGCGGTAGCCCGGATAGGGTGAATAGGCGCTGCGCGTCCATTGCCATACGACGCCAAAGGCGTCCTTCAACTCGCCGGCACGTACTGCTACTTCCCATTCGGCTTCACTCGGGAGGTGCTTTCCGGCCCAACGCGCGAAGGCGTCGGCCTCGTAGTAACTCACATGAGAGACCGGGAGTTCCCGTTCTATCGGGATGAGACCCGCGAGCGTGAAAGCATGCCAGATTCCGTCGACCTCGCGCCAATGGCCGGGCGCCGACCATCCGTCGGCCGCAACCGCGGCCCAGCCGTCCGAGAGCCACAGTTCGGGACGCGCATAGCCGCCGTCGCGCATAAAGGCAAGCCACTCGCCGTTGGTAACGAGATTGCGCGCGAGCCGGACCGGGCCGACCAGGGCGCGGTGGGCGGGGCCCTCATTATCGAAGCAGAAGCCGCTCGCCTGATGGCCGACGGTGTGGATCCCTTCCGGCAATTCGCACCACGCGTTGCTACCGGGTGCGCCTTGCGGCCACCGCCAGTCCGCCTCGTACACCGGCGCAGTCGGATTCTCCGAGAATGCGTGGAGAACATCCGTCAGCATCAGTTCCTGATGCTGCTGCTCGTGATGCAGTCCGATTTCGAGGAGCGGGATCACGTGGTCGAGAACGGCGGCCGGCGCGTCGGCTACCAGACTTTCGATCCCGGCATCGACGTGGGCGCGATAGCTGCCCACTTCGGCGGCATCGGGCCGGGTCAACAGGCCGCGCTTCGGCCGCGCGTGACGCGGACCTGCCGCGACGTAATAGGAGTTGAACAGGAAGGCGAAGCGCGCGTCGTAACTTTGGTGGCCGACGGCATGCGGCATCAGCACGAAGGTTTCGAAGAACCACGTCGTGTGCGCGCGATGCCACTTGATCGGACTGGCATCGGGCATCGACTGGACAATCTGATCCTCAGGCGACAGCGGCGCGGCACGGCGTTCGGTCTCCCCGCGCACCGTGTGATAGGCGTGGAGCCAAGCCTGCCGCGCATCCGCACCGCGGCCGTCCGGCCACGAACCGGGCCCAGCCGCTCGAACACTTCCGGCAATCGGTGCGACAGTTCGGGGGCGTATCATGAGGGCTGGTTCGGGGTGCCACAACGGCACACAATTGCGGAATTGCAGGGAATGTTAAACCAATTATTGCGGCATTGACGCAACGCCGCCCGCCAGCGATGGTTCCGGTCGAGCTCCTGGCGCAGCGGGTGCTGGTGCATCGTGGCCTGGTAAGGTGCGCGCTGGTAACGGGTGTACGGGAGCGTTATAGAACCGCCCCCGGGGAAACATCGAATCTCAAGTCTCGACCACCTGAGCAGCCGAGATAAGTCCCCACCGGCCGTTTTGCAATACCTCAGTGAATGTCCATGGACGCCGCCGTCGCCCCGCCGCCGCCCCTCAGTCACGCGCAAACCCAGCGGATCGTGTACGGCGTGCTGCTGCCGGTGTTTCTCGGCTCACTCGACTCGACGATCCTGGCAAGCGCGCTGCCGACCATCGGGCGCGATCTTGGGGACGTCCATCTGCTGCCGTGGCTGATCACCGCCTATCTGATTGCATCGACTGCGGTGACGCCGCTCTACGGCAAGATCAGCGACATCAGCGGGCGCCGCGTCACCCTGATGGTCGCGATCAGCGGGTACATCGTGGGCTCGCTCATCTGCGCGCTCGCGCCGAACCTGCTGGTGCTGATTTTCGGGCGGGTCATTCACGGCATCGGCGGTGGCGGCCTGACGTCGATGGGTATGGTGGTGTTGGGCGATCTCGCCGCCCCCAAGGACCGCGGCCGCTATTATGCGTATTTTTCCGCGACTTACACCACCTCGGGCGCCTGCGGCCCTGCCCTCGGCGGCTTCATTTCCGACTACGTGCACTGGTCGGCGATTTTCTGGATCAACATTCCGCTCGGGCTGATCGCGCTGGGGCTGACGTCGTCGCGGCTGCGCATGCTGCCGCGCCTGGAGCGTTCGCACCGTCTCGACGTCATCGGCGCCGCGCTGATCATGGCGGCGAGCGTCGCGTTCATGATGGCGCTGACGCTCGGCGGCGCGCGTTACCCTTGGGATTCGGGCCCGATCCTTGCGCTGTTCGCGCTGGCGCTGGGCGTCGGTGTTCTCTTCATCGTCCGCCTGCGCACCGCGCCCGAACCGCTGATCCCGATTTCGATTCTATCCGACCCGGTGGCGCGCTGCGCCCTTACGCTCAACACCTTCGCGTGGGCGCCGATCGTCGGACTCAACATCTTTATGCCGATGTACCTGCAAAGCGTGCTCGGCATGTCGGCGACCTCGGCCGGTCTCAGCCTGATGGTGATCATGGCGACCGTCAACGCGAGCGCCGGCTTCACCGGGCAGTTGCTCGGCCGGGTCAGGCATTACAAGCGGCTGCCGATGTGCGGACTCATGGTGGCGATTACGACGCTGGTGGTGATGGGCCTCGCGGCAAAGTCGCTCACCACCCTGCCGGTCGAACTGCTGCTCGCCGTGCTCGGCATCGGCTTCGGACCGGTGGCGCCGCTCGCCATGGTTGCGTTGCAGAACACGGTCGCGACCCATCACCTCGGCACCGCGGTGGGCACCCTCGGCTTCATGCGCAACCTGTGCGCCACCATGATGGTCGCGATCTTCGGCGCCATCATCCTGGCCGGCGCCGGCGTCGGCACTTTGCCGCCACGCGGCGCCGTGGGCGCGGCGGCGATCTCGCCCGAGGGGTTCAGCCACATCTTTTTTGCCGCGGCCTTGAGCATGACGGTGTCGCTCATCGCGCTCCTGCTGATGGAGGAGAAGCCGTTGCGCACCAACCGCCCGGTCAGCGCCGCCGAAACCGCATCGCCCGTATGATTGCGCCGCATGGCGCGACACTGCGCTGCCGGGCAATGTCGGCGATCCGACCGAGTTCGTCACCGTAGGGCGGGTTCGCTTTAACCCGCCATTTGAGCCGCAATTCCGAACGAAGATGGCGCGGGTTAATGCGAACCCGCCCTACGAAGTTTCGAGATACGCCAATCTTTTCAAAACGTGCTTGGTGCTCTTAGCCTGCCACCAGCCTCTTCACCTTCATTGAGGACGCACTTGCCCGGATTTGAGCCAGATCGTAACTCATCTGCATCCGCAGCCACGTGTCCGCAGTGCTTCCGAGCGCCTTCTCAACCCGCACCGCCATTTCCGGAGTGATCAACCGCCTGACCTGCGATTATGCATGTGCATCACTTTCACGGTCAGAACTCCTCAAGCACCCGGCCGCACCCGTAAATGCGATCCTCGATTCCGCATCGCCGCAGCGCGTGCCAATAGGTCACCGCATTGATGGCGAGTACCGGCTTGCCGATCCATCGCTCGGCTTCCGCCGCGATCGCGACAGTCGGCAGCGCGGTGCCGACCTGAAGGAGCGCATCGACATCCAGGCCGTCGAGTTCCTTGAGGGCGTTGCGGATGTCGGCGGCCGGAACCTGGGCGATCATGCGCGGCGTCTGGACCGCGAGGCCTTTCAGCCGCACGATCTCGAGCCCGGATTCCTTCAAGTAGGTGCGCACGATCTCGTCGCCGCGCGGCTGGTGCGGCGTGAGCACCGCGATGCGCCGCGCTCCGAACGCCTTGAGCGCCGCGACCGCCGCCGTCGAACCCATGGAAATGCCGACGCCGGCGCGCACCGCAAGCTCCGCTTGCAGCTTGTCGGCCGCCGCGACGCCGCCCCAGAACGTCTCCAGCGCGATGCCGATAATGAGATGATCGAGGCCCGCCGTCATGATCTGGTCGATCGCGACCGTCATGCCCTCGCGCATCATCTCCATGTGCTCGAAGAACGCCTGCTCACTGTTGAGCGGACGCTCCTTGATGGTCGAGCGGCCGGTGTGATTGGTGACGCCAGGCGGCCGCAGCATCTCGCATTCCGGCTGGACCGTCGTGTTGGTGCTCGGCACCACGATCCCGATCCGCTTGCGATAGCCGAGGGTGTCAGGCACCGGTGGAACTCCTGTCGAGGAATGAATTTCAATACGTCGTGACGAGGTGTGTTGGTATTGCATGACCGATATGCCGCACTCAAGCAGGCGACGATAGGGCGCGTCGCCCTGCTAGACGCAATACCTTCGAAGCCTATGCGGGCAGCGGGATGGCAAGATAGTTGCAAGGAATCCGGCAATCCAACCACAATTTCATCGAGGAACACCGCCATGCAAAAGCGGACCATCTTTGTCGCGTTGATGACCCTGGCCTTCACGCTCGGAAACCTCCCGGGCGCAACCGCACAGGGCTATCCCTCGCGCCCCATCCGGATGCTGATCCCGACCACGGCAGGCGGTCCCACCGACACCATCGGCCGCATCATGGCGGACGGCATGCGCGCGCACCTGGCGCAGCCTGTCGTCATTGAAAACGTGCCGGGAGCGTCCGGCAGCCTCGGCGCCGGACGGGTCGCCAAAGCGGCACCGGACGGCTACACGCTCGGGTTGGGAAACCTGCCCTGGTACGTGTTCAATGGCGCGATCTACGATCTTCCGTACGATCTCGCCACCGCCTTCGAGCCGGTCTCGCTGATCACGTCGGACCCCATCGTGTTGGTGACGCGCAAAGACCTGCCCGCCAAGGACCTCAAGGAACTGATCGGGTGGCTGAAGACGAAACACGACCCGGCCCTGGCGGGAACCGGCGGCATCGGCAGCTTGGGTCAGATCGTCGGGGTCAATTTCGAAAAGGCGACCGGCTCGGACTTGCAGTTCGTGCCGTTTCGCGGCTTCGCCGAAGCCGGCACGGGCCTGATGGGCGGCCATATCGATCTGCTGATGGGTCCGATTGCCGGCTTTCTGCCGCAGGTGCGCGCCGGCACCATGAAGGCCTATGCGGTGTTCGAAAAGACCCGCCTTGCGGCGGCGCCGGAGATTCCGACCGCGGATGAGGCGGCCGCGCCCGGGCTCGTCATGTCGTCCTGGCACGCTTTCTTCGTTCCCCGCGGCACCCCGAAGGACATCATCGCAACGCTCAATGCGGCGGCAGTGAAAGCGTTGAGCGATCCCACCGTGCGTCAGCGCCTCACCGACATCGGCCAGAAGCTCTACCCTGCGGAGGAACTGACTCCCGAGACCCTCGGCGTCCGGCAAAAAGCCGATATCGAGAAATGGTGGCCGATCATCAAGGCGGCGGGCATCAGGGCGGAATGAGTCCGGCGATTGCGTAGCTCCGGGCTCATGGGCGGCGCCTGCCGCAGATCGGCCGGCGCGACACCGGCTGGCACGCGCGGGCGCCATCGGCTATTGGCGAGGCTCGCCACGCGGTATTTGAACCAATTGACCGGCACAAGCTGACGGCTGGCCGAGGCCGATTCCCTTTTTGTACAAGCTCTTAACGGCGATACCGCCAGTCGTCGATCGCCCGGGCGTTTGACGGCCGGAGGGCGCAAACTCGCATTGAGTTCGGCGTGTTGGCGATGGAAGCTCCGGCACAACCATAAAAGTCGGTCATCGCGCGGATCGCGGCAGAGTAGTCAACCATATCGATCAAATTCCAATCGATAGGCTGGGAGAACGATACGGAGACGATCGAAGATTTAACCATCAACCAAATCCCCATAAAAACGCGCTGCCGCGTGAAGCAGTCTTTAACCCAATCGGGTCCCTATGGCGCGTCTCTCCGCAATAAAGACGGGATTTTGTGAGATGAACACGCTGCATGCAACTATTGGTTCCGGGAATTGCTTCAAGCCTTTTTTAGTGATGAAGCAACTGGGCATCCCGTTCAGGGTGGCTCTGGTGGATGTCCTGAAGGGCGAAACCAGACTGCCGGCTTATCTTGCTATCAACCCGAACGGAACCGTGCCTTATCTGACGCTGTCGGACGGGCGCGGCATCGGCGAATCAAACGCGATGTTGTGGCACCTCGCCGAAGGCTCCAACCTGATTCCGGCCGACCCCTACCAACGGGCGAAGGTGTTACAGTGGATGTTCTTCGAGCAGTCGGCCCTCGAACCTTTCATTTCGCCAGCCCGGTTTTTCGTCTCGATCGTTCCATCGCGGCGGGCCGAGCGGGAGAAGGACATTACGGTTTGGCAAGAACGCGGACGCAAGGGACTCAAACTGCTCGATGACCACCTGCGCGGTCGACAATTTGTCGTCGACGATACCTACTCGATCGCCGACGTCAGCCTCTTTGGCTACACCCACGTAGCCGCGGAGGGTGGATTTGACTTCGATGAGTTTCCTGCCGTCGCCGCCTGGATCGGACACGTCGAGAGGACCGCGGGCTACGTGCCGATGTCCGGTCTCAGCGCGGCTCCCAGGTTGCAGGCCGGCGTTGAAACAAAGGCAGCCTGATGACTCCGGTCGTCGTCATGAGCATTGATCAGCTGGCAGCTGCAGCGGCTGTCCCGCATCAGTCGTCGGACGACGTACCTTTGCACCAGTATATCGATCGCCTGGCGACGCCGGTCTGGGTGTTCGACATCGATCGCAGTCGTGTCGTCTGGGCCAACCGGGCGGCTCTTGATGTCTGGGGGGCTGGCACGCTCTCGGAATTGATTGCTCGCGATCTCGAAAAGGACATGTCCGTTTCGGTAGCAAAGCGGTTGAGGCAATACCAGGAGGACTTCGAAAAACACGGGGCGACGTTTTCGGAGCTCTGGACGCTCTATCCTAAAGGGAAGCCCAAAACGCTGCGCGTCATTTACTCGCGGAATCCGTCTACCGGACGGCCGCATGGCGATGTTCTGCGAAGGGCTCGCATATCACTCCGAAACCCCCGAGACGCTACGCAGTGCCGAAGCCCTGTTGCACGCTACGGTGATGATCTCGCTCTACGACCAATTGGGCGAGCCATTATACCGCAATCCCGCTGCTCGCGCCGACGCCGGCGGTAATGACGCTCTTCTGGCTTCGCGTCTCATGGATCAAGAAGATTATCAAAAAATCAGAACTTCGCTCGACGCAAGCGGCGAAGCGCGCCTCGTTGCAAGGGTCCGCGCTGCCAGCGGGATTCGGTGGCACGAGATCACCGCTCGCGAGTGCCGCGATGCGGTCACCGGCTCCCCGGCAATTCTGATCAGCGAGGTCGATGTCTCCGATCTAAAGCAGACCGAGGAAAAGGCTCACTTCCTTGCGCTCCACGATGTTTTGACCGGATTGAAAAATCGAACCTTTGTGCAGCAGGAATTTCAGACGCTGTTGAACGGCCTCAGGACGAAGGGAGAGCTGGTCGGACTCCTCTTCATCGACATCGATCGTTTCAAGAACATCAACGATTCGCTTGGGCACGCCGTCGGAGATGAGTTGCTTATCGAAGTTGCCCGCCGCTTGCAGGGATCGGTGCGAGAGGGGGACGTCGTCGCTCGCGCGGGAGGTGACGAGTTCCTGGTTCTCTTTCGCGATGCAAGCGACGGGGACAGTCTGGACACCATCGCCTGCCGCGTTCGCGAGGCACTGTCGAGGCCGGTCGTGGTCGATACGCGGCAGCTTCAAGTTACCGCAAGTATTGGTATCAGCGTGTTTCCGAACGACGGCGCAGACATCTATACGCTGATGAAAAGCGCGGATCTTGCACTGTACCAGGCCAAGGAGGCCGGCCGGAATTGCCATCGCTATTTTTTACCTGCGATGAAAGAGCAGGCGGAGAACAGGCTTGAAACCGAGTCGGACCTGCGGCGGGCGCTGGAACAGGGCGAGTTCGAAGTCTTCTACCAGCCGCGGATATCCATTGCCGATAATGAGATCGTCGGGGCAGAAGCATTGCTGCGATGGCGCCACCGTGAGAAGGGACTCATCGGACCGGGTCATTTCATCGCGCTGTGCGAAGAAACCGGCCTGATCGAGCCCATCGGCGCGTGGGTGCTGGAAACGGCCGCGCGGCAGCAGAGGATCTGGCAGGACCGGGGCTATCCGATTTCGGTATCGGTTAATCTGTCGCCGCGCCAGTTTCGGAACGAAAGCCTGTTGCCTGTCGTACGGCGGATAACGGCCGAGACCGGTTGCGATCCGGCACGCATGGAACTCGAACTCACCGAGTCGATGCTCATGGGAAACGACGACAAGGTCGCCGAAACGCTGCAGGTCCTTAGCGGCCTCGGATTCAGCATTTCAATCGACGACTTTGGCACCGGCTATTCCAATTTAGCGTACATCCAACGCTATCCGGTGAACTGCCTGAAGATCGATCGCTCGTTCATAGCGGATCTAAAATCCAATAGCGCGATCACTGAACTCATTATTTCCATGTGCAAGCTCATCAACGCCAAAATTGTCGCCGAAGGCGTGGAAACGGAAGAGCAGCTTGCATGGCTCCGTATGAAAGCGTGTCACGAATATCAAGGATATCTCTTCAGCCCCCCTGTCGCCCTCGAACAATTTGACGGACTTCTCGGCGGGGTACGCTCTGGCCGGAACCAACGTACCCGACTGGCTCTCGCCGAGTGACGCCGACGGCGGCACGAAAATGCACGGCCGGATCGTTCGGGCCGGCGTCGTCGTGGTCCACTGCCCAGTTTGCGGATTCCACCATAATTTGTGTGTTCAGCGGCTGCGATAGTTTCGATCGGTCCCTGTAGAGGGCGTTCGCCTTCAGGCCCAGAAGCCACAATTCCATAAATGCCGCCTTGCAATCCGCGACCGTTGCCTCATTCGGCATGTTGATGGTCTTGGAGATCGCCCCCGAAACGAAGGGCTGAGCCGCCGCCATCATTCGAATGTGGCTTTCCACCGACAGGTAGCGCTTGCTGCGCGGACCGCATGGATTGGCGCAGTCGAAGACGGGCAAGTGTTCATCTTTCAGGCCCGGTGCTCCCTCAACAGTCATCGTGCCGCAACAGTACATATTGGCTTGCGCTATTTCTTTCGAGCTGAAGCCGAGGGCGGTCAGCATGTCGAACTCCGGTGCCGCAAGTCTGATGGGATCGATACCAAGTTCCTTCACGCAGAACCGTTCGCCGAGCGACCATTTATTGAAGACTTGGCGGATATCAAAGGTGGCTCTCAGGTCGGCCTCGACTATCGCAAGTTCGGCGGCGGTGAACCCCTTTGCTTTCAGCCGCGCGTGGTCGACGCCGGGGGCGTTTGCAAGCGTGCCTCTGCCGACGACATAGTCGACGATCCCGGATATCGTCTTTTCGTCGTAATCCAGGGTGCGTAGCGCCTCGGCGACCGCTCGGTTTACGATCTTGAGATGGCCGCCGCCGGCGAGTTCCTTGAACTTTATCAGGGCAAAATCAGGCTCGATGCCGGTGGTATCGCAGTCCATGACAAGTCCGATTGTGCCGGTGGGGGCGATTACGGTGGCCTGAGAATTGCGGTATCCGTGTTGATTCCCCAACTCGATCGCCCTGTCCCAGGCGGCTGCCGCGCGGCCGAGCAGACGAAGATCGGTACACGCAGCGTGGTCCAGCGGAACCGGAGAATTGCTGACCGCCTCGTAGCCGGCAGCTCTCCCGTGCGCTGCTCGTTGATGATTGCGCATCACCCGAAGCATGTGGGCCGAGTTCTTCCGGTAGCCGTCGAATGCACCGAGTTCTCGCGCCATTTCCGCGCTGGTTGCGTAGACCACTCCGGTCATCAGCGCGGTAATCGCTGCGCACATTGCACGACCTTCGGCTGAATCGTACGCAATCCCCGAGGCCATCAGCAGGCCGCCGAGATTGGCGTGGCCAAGCCCGATCGGGCGAAATGCATGAGTGAGACGCGCGATCTTCCGCGACGGGTACTGCGCCATCGCTACGGAAATCTCGAGGACGATGGTCCACAGCCGCACCGCATGCTCAAACGGCTCAACGTCAAACCCGTCTCGCCCCCGGAACTGCAACAAATTCAACGAGGCGAGCGTGCAGCCGGTATCATCAAGAAATTGATATTCGGAACACGAGTTCGAGGCCGCGATCGGGCCGGAAGCCGGGCAGGTGTGCCAATCGTTTATGGTGGTCTGAAATTGGATACCGGGGTCGGCGGAGGCCCAGGCGGCGCGGCCGATCTTCTCCCAAAGGTCGCGCGCGCTCAATGTCTTGGTGACATCGCCGGTGACGCGAGCCGTCAGTGTCCAATCGCGGTCGGACTCCACCGCGCGCATGAATTCGTCAGGCACTCTGACCGAGTTGTTTGAGTTTTGACCGGAGACGGTAAGGTAAGCGTCGGAGTCCCAGTCGCTGGTGTAAGTCACAAGCCCCATGTCAAAGTAGCCTTGGCGGGCGTACTCGATGGCGCGGCGAACGTAGTTCTCGGGAACCATCGCGGCCCGGGCGGCGTTGAGGGCTCGATTGAGCGCGTGATTTTTGGAAGGGTCGAAGCCGCGGTCGCGTGTTCCTTCGAAAGTTATGCATGCTTGCATGATCGCGGATACGTGGTGGGCGACGGTTTTGGATCCCGTCACCATGGCGGCGACCTTCTGCTCCTCCTTCACCTTCCAGTCGATGTATTCCTCGATGTCCGGATGGTCGACGTCGACTACGATCATCTTCGAGGCTCGTCGCGTCGATCCTTTCGCCGTTACCAAGGCTGCCGCACGATCGCCGGCGCGAAGAACCGACACCAGACCGCAGGCCTTTCCGCCGCCCGAAAGACTTTCGGAAGATCCTCTTATCTTTGAGAAATTTGCGCCGGTTCCAGACCCGAACTTGGCAATCCTCGCCTCGTCGACCAATAGAGAAAGAATTCCGGATTCGCCTACCAGATCATCTTCGATGGATTGAATGAAACAGGAATGAGCCTGCGGATGCTCAAACGCGCTCGGCGACCGCCTGACCCGGCCGGAACTTTGATCCACGTAGTAATGCCCTTGGCTCGATCCCTCGATGCCGTATGCCCAGTGCAACCCGGTATTGAACCATTGCGGACTATTTGGCGCCCCCTTCTGTGCGGCCAGCATGTAACGGAGTTCGTCGTAGAAGGCGGAGGCGTCTTCCACGGAATCAAAATAGCCGCCCTTCCAGCCCCAATATGTCCAGGCTCCGGCGAGACGGTCAAATACCTGACGGGCGTCGTGTTCACCTCGAATGCGCTCCGCTTCAGGCAAGTCAGCGAGGGCCCGCTTGTCCGCGGCGGAACGCCATAGCCACGACGGCACGCCGTCTTCCTTGATGCGCTTAAGCCGCGAAGGAATGCCGGTCTTTCGGAAGTATTTTTTGGCGAGGATGTCCGCCGCCACTTGGCTCCAGGCCGCGGGAACTTTGAACTCCTCGAGCCGGAATATCATCGAGCCGTCAGGATCGCGAATTTCGCTCTTTGCTGTCCGAAACTCTATGCGCGCGTAGGGAGAAACCCCATCGGCGGTGTACTGCCGGTTAATACGCATGGTCCGCCACCACTTCACAAATCATCGGCGGGCCTCATTCCAGGCTGGGAATGAGGTAGATTAGAAAGCGCCGCCGCACTCAGACAATATCATTAACGCTCGTTCAGGACAAAGATAGGGTTAATTCTTAGTTAACGGCCGAGCTGACAATAATGTGACATTTCGATGGCGTCAGCGGTACGTACATACATTTGCATAGGAAATTGGCGGGTCCAGTTTCATTTGCCCAGACATTAATCGGCGCGGTGGGCGGCAAGACGAGTTGAGCCACTCTCCGTCAATGAGGTCAATGCGCCGTTGAATTGGTCGCCGTTCGAAAAGAGATGATCGACCACACATGCCCGGTGGAGTTCGAAATGAACGCTGGATCAGGATCAGCTTAGGCGGGTGTCAACCGAATCGGGTGCAGTCAGCGTTACCGAGGATTCCTCGCGTCCGATTCTCAAAACGATCAATCGTCCGGCGGACCGGCCGTGGCGCCGGACAGGTATGGCGGTCGGGCGGCGAATTTCGCGGGGCTGCCGGAGTGGCGCAGAGGCCGTGAACGAACGAGGGAGCAAGAATGACGATGAAGACTCGCGCAGTCTTGCTGCTGACCAAGCTGGAAGCGGTGATCAGGGCGACGCCGTTCATGAAAGCGCGGCCATCCCGTTGGCGTCACCGAAAGCGTGGCACGTTTTACACCACGCTTGGATTGGCACACGTGCAATGCCCTCCCGACGCTCCGCTCAACGACCACGAGGTCGTTGTGCTGTACGTGGGGGACGATGGCGACCTATGGGTGCGGCGCAAGTCGGAATTCCATGATGGCCGCTTCGAAGCGATCGAATAACCCGGCTTGCGCTGCTCGACTGAACTTGTGCTGCACCCGAAGAGCGAAACACTCGACAAATGATGACCGGCGTGAAACTGCATGCAATCCGTTTTGATGACCGGAAGGATCGACGATGCCTCATATCATCACTGACGACGGCGTGAAGCTCTTCTACCAGGAAGTCGGCGCCGGCATCCCGATCGTGTTCGTGCACGAGTTCGCCGGCGATTGCCGGTCGTGGGAAACCCAGTTCCGCTACTTCGGCCGGCACTATCGCTGCATCGCCTACAACGCCCGCGGATTTCCGCCCTCCGACGTGCCGGAGAGCGTGGATCGATACTCCCAGGCGCGCGCCCGCGACGATATCCGCGCCGTCCTCGACGGCCTCAAGATCGACAAGGCCCATATCGTCGGGCTGTCCATGGGCGGGTTCGCGACGCTTCATTTCGGCTTCGCGTATCAGGACCGGGCACGCTCGCTCACGATCGGCGGCTGCGGCTACGGCGCGGCGCCGGATCAGCGCAAGAAGTTCGCCGAGGAGGCGGAAGCCGCCGCCGCGCGTTTCGAGGAGATCGGCCTCGCCAAAGCCGCCGAGGCCTATGCGCTTGGCCCGACGCGGGTGCAGTATCAGAACAAGGACCCGCGCGGCTGGCGCGAATTCGCCGACCAACTCGCCGACCACTCCACCAAGGGCTCGGCCCTGACCATGCGCGGCGTCCAGAGCCGTCGGCCATCGCTCTTCGACCTCACCGAAGAGATGAAGAAGATCGCGGTCCCGACCCTGGTCATGACCGGCGACGAGGACTGGGCCTGCCTCGAACCGGGCATCCTGATGAAAAAGACGATCCCAAGCGCCGGCCTCGTGGTGATGCCGAATTGCGGTCACGCCATCAACCTGGAGGACCCCGACGCCTACAACCGGCATATCGACGGCTTCCTGCACGCCGTCGACATCGGCAAATGGCCGATGCGCGATCCTCGCGCCATGTCGTCGGTGACGTTAGGCAGGTAGGATGACCTTCAGCAGTGTCGTGCCCGCGCAAGCGGGCAATCCAGCAACTACCGCACCTTGATGGGCGCACAGTGCCGACCTCTCGGACAGTGGCTACTGGATGCTCCGCTTTCGCGGAGCATGACACCGCGGAATTGGGATCGAACCTTTGCAAATAATGCATTCGGGACGCTGTGACCTACCCATTGTCATTGCCCGCGCAAGCGGGCAATCCAGCAACCACCGCACCTTGATGGGCGCACAGTGCCGACCTCTCGGACGGCGGCTACTGGATGCTCCGCTTTCGCGGAGCATAACATCGCGGAAATGGATCGAACCTTTGCAAACGATGCATTCGGGACGCTGTGACCTCCCTATTGTCATTGCCCGCGCGGGCGGACAATCCAGTGACCACCGCGCCTTGATGGGCGCACAGTGCCCACATCTCGGACGGTGGCTACTGGATGCTCCGCTTTCGCGGAGCATGACACTGCGGAATGGGATCGAACCTTTGCAGCCAATGCATTAGAGTCGTCCGGCAGAGTTCGCGGTTATCTATCACGCTTACCGGCTTTCTAGGGGACGCTCGACATGAAACCAGTTCTGCTGGGACTATCGGGGCTGCTGCTGGCGAACGCCGCCGCGGCGCAGGAGGTCACGCTCAAGGCCGTCAGCGCGTTCACCGAGAACACGACCTATTCGCGCCCGTTCGAGCGCTTCGTCGGCCGCGTTAACGAGACCGGCAAGGGCGTCATCCGGATCAACTACATCGGCGGCCCAAGGCGCTGCCACCGTTCGAGATCGGCAACGCCCTCAAGGGCGGCGTCATCGACATCGCCAATGCGGCCGGCGCGTTTTATACCAACGTGCTGCCGGAAGCCGACGCCTGGAAACTTACCGAGCGGCCGATGTCGGAACTGCGCCAGAACGGCGGCTACGACGTCATGGCGGCGCTTTACGCCCAGAAGATGAACGCCATCTTCTTCGCCCGCCTGGTCGACAACAACCCGTTCCACCTCTACGTCAACAAGCCGATCGCGACGGCGGACCTCACCGGCCTCAAGCTGCGCATCACTCCCGTTTACCGCGACTTCTTCCAGGCGCTGGGCGGCACCGTTGTGCAGACGGCGCCCGGCGAGGTCTATACGGCGCTCGAGCGCGGCGTCGTGGACGGCTACGGCTGGCCGATCAGCGGCATCTTCGATCTCGGCTGGAACGAGAAGACGAAATACCGCGTCGATCCCGGCTTCTACACCGCAGAAGTCTCCGTGCTCGTCAACCGCAACGCCTGGGACCGGCTGAGCGAGGCGCAGAAGAACGTGCTGCGCGCGGCGGCCGAGCGCGGCGAAACCGAAGCCGTCGCGGTGTTCACCGAGGAAAACGAGAAGGAAACCCAGCGCCAGGCCGCGGCGGGCATCCAGACCATCAAACTTGAAGGCGCGGCGGCAGGCACGTACCTGGCCAAGGCCTATCAGGCCGGCTGGGACGGCATCATCCGGCAAAGCCCGACAGCCGGCCCGAAGCTCAAGGAACTTTTCTCCAAAGCTCGCCCGTGAGGCGGGCGCCGCTGTGGCGAACTTGTCCCGCTGGTACGGACGCCTGTTGGACGGGATGCTGACGGCCGCCGGCCTGCTCCTCCTGTTCATGACGGTAATGATCGGGGCCGACGTCTTCCTGCGCAACGTCGGCGCCGGCGGAATTCCACCGAGCAACGAACTCTCTGAAGACAGTCTTTATCTCATCACGCTGCTGGCGGCGCCCGGCCTGTTGCGCCACGGCCAGCACATCCGCATCGACATCGTGCTGCGGGTACTGCCGCCGCGCGTCGGCTGGGTGCTGGAATGGGTGGGCGACATCATAGGCCTCGTCTGCTGCCTGTTTTTCGTCTGGTACGGTGCCGGCGTCGCGGCCACAAGCTTCCGCGACGGCGCGATGTCCATCAAGACGCTGGTGTTGCCCGAATGGTGGCTGCTGGCCCCGATGCCGGTGGCGTTCACCCTCCTCGCGATCGAGTTCGGCTTTCGCATGCATCGGCTCGCGCTGGCCGAGCGCCGGCCCCGCGACGACGCGGTCTCGGCATCCTGACACGATCGAGAGAGGACGCTGAATAATGTCCTGGCAGATGGCCTCGCTGCTACTGCTCGGCGGTTCGACCGTCCTGCTGTTCATCGGCATGCCGGTGGCGTTTTCGTTCGTCGCCATCAATCTCGTCGGCGCGGTGCTGTTTCTCGGCGGCGACGCCGGCCTGCATCAACTGGTGCGCAACAGCAGCGCCGCGGTGATCAATTTTTCGCTGACGCCGATTCCGCTCTTCATCCTGATGGGCGAGGTGCTGTTCCACACCGGCCTCGCCATCAAGGTGATCGCCGGGGTCGAGCGCCTGATCCGCCAGGTTCCGGGCCGGCTCGCGGTCGTCGCCGTGGTCGCCGGCACAGTATTCTCGGCGATCTCGGGCTCGACGATCGCCACCACCGCGATGCTCGGCTCGCTGATGCTACCGATCATGCTGGCGCGCGGCTACCATCCGACGATGGCGGCCGGCCCGATCATGGCGATCGGCGCCGTCGACATGCTGATCCCGCCGTCCGCCCTCACGGTGCTGCTCGGCAGCCTGTCGGGCATCTCGATCTCGAAGCTGCTGATCGGCGGCGTGGTGCCGGGCCTGATCCTCAGCGCCGCGTTCGTCGCCTACATCATCGTGCGGGTGCAGGCGAACCCGGCGCTCGCGCCGCCGACCCCGATCGAACCGCTATACGGCTGGGCGCGATACGAGCCGCTGGTGCGCTATGTGCTGCCGCTGCTGTCGATCTTCATCGTGGTGATCGGCGCCATGTCGGGCGGCATCGCGACGCCGACCGAATCCGCCGCACTCGGCGCACTTGCCACCATGGCGCTCGCCGCCGCCTACGGCGCGCTCAGCGTCGACGCCATGCGAAAGGCCCTGCGCGGTACCGTCGGCATCTCCGGAATGATCCTGTTCATCATTCTTGGCGCGACGACGTTCTCCCAGATCCTCAGCTTTTCCGGCGCCACGGAAGGCATCGTGTCGGCCATCTTCGGCCAGCAGCTCTCCGCCTTCGCGATCCTCGCCGGGATGATGCTGCTGTTGATCTTCCTCGGCATCTTCGTCGACCAAGTCAGCATGATGCTGATCACGCTGCCGGTGTTCATGCCGATCGTGCAGCGGCTCGACATCGATCTGATCTGGTTCGGCGTGCTCTATCTGATCTGCATGCAGCTTGGCCTGCTGCTGCCGCCGCACGGCCTGCTGCTGATGACCATGCGCGGAGTGGCGCCGCCGGAGGTGACGATGGCCGACATTTTCCGCGCCGTGGTGCCCTATATCGTGATGAGCCTCGTGCTCCTGGTCATGATCATTCTGTTCCCGGCGGTCGCGACCTGGCTGCCGGCGCTGCTCGGGTGAGCGCGCGCCACGGGTTGCTGTGCGCCGCGGGTTGCTTGCGGGCAATGACAGCAAGCACTACGCTCGCCAGTGAAAGTGAGGACGTCATGCTCGCCGGTCAGTTAGCCCTGATCACTGCCGCCGTGTTCGCGGGAGCCGCGATCTACGTCAACGTGGCCGAGCAGCCCTCTCGCCTGCTGCTGGACGATCGCGCGTTGCTGACCGAATGGAAGCCGTCCTACAAGCGCGGCTTCGCCATGCAGGCGCCGCTCGCCGTGATCGGCTTTCTGTTGGGCGCGCTCGCGGCGTACCAGACCGGCAACTGGTGGTGGCTGATCGGCGGCGTCATAATGCTGGCAAATTGGCCGTTCACGATCTTCGGCATCATGCCGACCAACAACAAGCTGATGGCGACCGATCCCGCCGCCACCACCTCGGAAACCCGAAGCCTCATCGAATCCTGGGGCACCCTGCACGCGGTACGTAGCGCGCTCGGCGCCGCCGCGACCGTGACTTTCCTCGCGGCGTCGCTGTGGACATGACGGAGCCGATGACCGGCTCGGAAGCTCCGGATGCACTTAAGGGACCCAGTGCTGTGGCTGCAACACTTGATTCCCAATATTGTCATCGCCCGGCCTTGACCGGGCGATCCAGTAGCCACGCAACTTCGCGTTAGGCACAGCCTCTCCCCATCGGTTGGCCGGTGGTTACTGGATGCCCCGCTTTCGCGGAGCATGACACTGATAAGGTATGAACCGCTAGTGTCGCAACACCAGTAACGCTGGATTTGGTCATTCCGGGACGCGCGTCTTCGCGCAGGCCCGGAATCCATAACCACGTTCGGGAATTATGCGGAGAAAACCGGAGTCATGGGTTCCGGGCTCGCCGTTTCACGGCGCCCTGGAACGACGAATGTTGCGCTGTGATCACATGCCGCCTGAATGCCGTCTGGCATGCTTCTTGCGGGCACGCGAAGCACGTTCTAGGCTCCCTGAACGACCCGAGGCGCCCGATGCCTTTGACCAAGCTCCTGATCGACGATTTGAGCATGAAATTCGCGACGCCCGGCGGCGTCTTTCATGCGCTGGATCACGTCACCCTCGGAGTGCCGCAGGGCTGGTTCGTGAGCCTGATCGGTCCGTCGGGCTGCGGCAAGAGCACCATCTTCAACATCGTGGCCGGGTTGCAGGAACCGAGCGAAGGCCGGGTCATGATCGACGGCGTCGACGCCACCGGGACCATCGGTCGGGTCGGCTACATGCTGCAGAAGGACTTGCTGCTGCCGTGGCGCACCCTCACCGACAACATCATCCTCGGCATGGAGATCCAGGGTGTGCCGCTCGCCGAGGCGCGCGCACGGGCGCTGCCGCTGCTGCGCCGCTACGGCCTCGCCGGGTTCGAGAACGCCTATCCCAATACGCTGTCTGGCGGCATGCGCCAGCGCGCCGCGCTGCTACGGACCTTGTTGTTCGATACCGACGTGATCCTGCTCGACGAGCCGTTCGGCGCGCTCGATGCGCAGACCAAGCTGCGCATGCAGGAATGGCTGCTGCAACTGTGGAGCGATTTCGGCAAGACCGTCGTGTTCGTCACCCATGACGTCGAGGAAGCGATCTTCCTGTCCGACGAAGTGCACGTGATGGGATCGCGGCCCGGCCGGGTGATCGACACCATTTCGATCGCGCTGCCGCGCCCGCGCACCCGCGCCTGCACCACCGCGTCCGAATTCATCGCCGTGAAGGAGCGCTGCCTCGACCTGCTGCACGGCCAGTCCGTCGCCTCCCTCGACGACGCCGCATAGGCAGCGCATGACGATTCCGCAGGCCTCGACCGCGAAAGGCGCCGCCAAGGGGCGCACCAAGTGGCGCGCACCGGATGCCGCGACCGGCGCCGCGGCCGCAAAGCCGGTGCGCCGCCTGCCGGTGCGGAAGGACTGGCCGACGGCGGTCATCGTAGCGGTGCAGGTGGGCATCCTGGTCGGCATCATCGCGATGTGGGAGATCGCCGCCGATACCGGCGCGCTTGATGCGTTCTTCTGGTCGCAGCCGAGTGCGATCTTCCACACCCTGACCATATTCTTCACCACCGGCGACGCCTTCACCGACATCGGCTTCACGTTCCGTTCGACCATTTTGGGGTTCCTGATCGGCACCATCGCGGGCTCCGCGCTCGGAATGTCGTTCTGGTGGTCCCGCAACTACGCCGCCATCGTGCAGCCCTACATCATCTGTTTCGAGTCGCTGCCGAAGCTCGCGCTCGCGCCGCTGATCGTGCTGGTATTCGGCATCGGCATCGCCTCCAAGGTCGCGATCGCAACCGCGTTGACCCTGGTGGTGTCGACGCTGACCACCTATGCGGGCGTCAAGGCGGTCGATCCGGACGGCGAGAAGCTGTTCTATTCGCTTGGCGCCACGCGCCTGCAGGTGTTTCGCAAGCTCGTCATCCCGTCCTGCCTGCCGTGGATCATCTCGGTGCTGCGGGTCAACATCGGGCTCGCGCTGACCGGCGCGATCGTCGGAGAGTTCATCGCGTCCCAGCACGGGCTCGGCCGCGCCATCCTGTATGCCGGCCAGACCTACGATATCGCGCTGGTCTGGGTCGCGGTTTTCGTACTGTCGGCGCTCGCCATCCTGATGTACGTCATCGTGTCGTGGATCGAGCGGGTGCTTCGCAAGGGCGTGAAGAGCTGAACAGGAGGTCGCCATGCATAGACGTCGATTTCTGAAAGTCACCGCCGGCGCTGCCGGCGCCGCCGTGGCGGGCCGCATCGTTCCGGCGCGGGCGGCGGCGCGCGAGGTTCTGATCGCGGAGCCGGTGCACGGGACCGGCTACCTGCCGCTTTACGTCGCGATCGCCAAAGGTTTCTTCCAGGACCTCGCGGTGAAGATCGTCACCATCGAGTCCGGCAGCGGCCACACCAATGCGGTGCTGACCGGCCAAGCCTTCGCGTTCATCGGCGGACCAGAGCACAACGCCTTCGCCAAAGCCAAGGGCGCCGAGCTGCGCTCCGTCGTCAACTGCGTCGACCGCGGCAATAACTATTTCTGCGCCGCGATCGGCCAGGAGCCCAAGGACACCGACTGGCCGCGCTACTTCAAGGGCAAGACCATCGCGATCGGCCCCTATGGCGGCACCCCCAATTCGATCGCCCGCTATCTGCTGGCGAAGTGGAAGCTCGACCCCGTCAAGGACGTCACCCTGGTCGAGACCGGCAATTCGGCCACCATCGCGACCGTGCGCGGCAAGCAGGCGCAGATCGGCGAGGCGACCGAGCCGTTCGTCACCCAGGGCGTGCGCAACAAGGTGTGGGGCGAGCCGTTCTTCAACGTGCCGAAGGAACTCGGGCCCTACGCCTATTCGACCCTCAACGTACGGCTCGAACTCGATCCAGAAGGATCCTGAACTGGTGCGCACCTTCGTGCGCGGCATGATGCAGGGCCTGAAGTTCGTCTACGCAAATCCGGGCGAGGCGGCCGAAATCGCCAAGACCCAGTTTCCCACCATGCCGCTCGAGGACATGCGCGCGACGCTTGATCGCTCGTTCGCCGACGAGATGTGGAGCCGCGACGGCAGCATCAGCCGGCAATCATGGGCGACCGCGAGCGCCGTTGTGCGCGAGGCCGGTATCCTCAAGACCGACATCAAGTATGAGGAGATCATCGACATGAGCTTCGTCGAGAGCGTCCGCGCCACGCTGTGATATATTCAATGCGCTATGCGCGCCGACAAACCACCAGGGAAGACCGAAGGAGAAAGAAATGAGCGAACCGATCTGGAATCAATTTCTCACCGAGCGCGACAAGGCCGTGTTCGCGACATCCGGCTACGGCGCCCGCCAGGGGTTCGGCAAGCGGCCGGCGCTGCTCGTCATCGACGTGAACTATGCGTTTTGCGGCGACAAGCCGGAGCCGATTCTGGAATCGATCAAGAAGTGGCGCAATTCCTGCGGCGAGGACGCCTGGGTGGCGCTGCCCTACATCCGCAGCCTGATCGACAAGGCACACGCCAAAGCCCTGCCGGTGATCTACACCACCGGCGTGCGCCGCGGCGACAGTTGGGATTCCGGAAGCTGGACCTGGAAGAACAACCGCTCCAGCGAGGACATCGGCAACAAGACCGTGATGTCCAATTTCGACGGCAACGAGATCATGGCCGAGATCGCCCCCGGCCCCAAGGACATCGTGATCTACAAGCAGAAGCCATCCGGCTTCTTCGGCACCAACATGACGAGCTACCTGACGCTGCTCGGCTGCGACAGCGTGATCGTCACCGGCACCACGACGTCGGGCTGCGTGCGCGCAAGCGTGCTCGATGCCTTCAGCCTGAACTATCGCATCACGCTTGCCGAGGAAGGCTGCTTCGACCGCTCGCAAGCGAGCCACGCCATCAACCTGTGCGACATGAACGCCAAATACGCCGACGTGGTGAAGACCTCGGAAGTGCTGTCGTTCTTCGACACCCTGCCGTCGGGTATGTTCGACCTGCCGAAGGGCTCCGCGCCCGAGCCACACCCCATGCGCAAGGCCGCGAATTACTGAGGGCGATTCTGTTCGCGTGGAATCAACCGTAGGGTGGGCAAAGCGAAGCGTGCCCACGCCGCTCGGCATGTGGGCGCGGCACGAAGAGCACCTTTCGTCCACCCTGGACTACCCATGTCCTCACATACACGTCGTCATGACCGGGCTTGTCCCGGTCATGACGACGCGCCAACGCTCACTCCTCCGCGATGAAATCAAACGCCGCACCCGCGGGCGCATAAATCTCGTAGATCACGAGCTCGCCTTCCGACACGTTGCTCAGCGCGTGCCGCGTGCCGGCCGGGATGAACACGACGTCGTCGGCCACGATGGTGTGCGTCTCGCCCTCGATGGTGAGCAGGCCTTCGCCCGATTTCACGATGTAGACATTGTCCGACCTGGTATGCCGGTGCACGCGTCCGCGCGGGCCGCCCGGGCGCAGGATGTTCGCGTGAACGTCGAGGCTCTCGACGCCAATCGACGTATCGATCAGGCGGATCGAACTCGCCGCGTCCCGGCTCCAACGAACGGCGCGGCGCGGCCGCGGGCTTTATGATCCTGAACGGCACGATGTCCTCCCGGCTTTATCCCGTGTCACGTCGAGCCGCGATCCTCCGTCACGTGAACCCGCCTCACGTCAGCCTTCGCAAAATCATCATCGCGTAAACCAGCGCCGCATCACGCGTCCGCTCGACGCTCGCCAGATCGAAGTCCGTGTGGGCGAACTTGTACTCGCCCGGCCCCCAATTCACCGTCGGAATGCCGACGTGATTGAGATAGCCCTGATCGAACGCGGCGGGTGAAAAGAACGTCTCCGGTTCGGTGCCGAGCGCGGCGCGGCATGCGGCGAACAGTTCCTGCACCACCGGCGACTGCGTCGTCACCAGCGACGGATACATGAACGGCCCAAGCTTGACCTCGACCAGGAATGGCTTGCCGCTCGCCGGGTCCGGCCAACCCTCGACGCTCTTTGCCACCGCTTCGATGCGGGCGAAGGCCTCGTTGGGGTCCTCGCCCGGCAGGAGCCGCCGGTCGATGGTGAGTTCGCAGGATGCCTGGATGGTGTGGGTGCTCTCCGGATAGCTCCTGATCCGGTTGACGGTCAGCGTCTGGGGTCCAAGGTCGGGATGGGTGCGGCCAAGCGTGATCTCGCTCGCCAGCCGCCGGATCACTTCCGCTGCGCCGGTGATCGCATTGCAGCCGTCCCGCGGGCGGCTCGAATGGGTCGGCGCGCCGTGCACCGTCACGAACACGTCGATGCGGCCGCGGTTTCCGAGCGTCGCCATCAGGCTGGTGCCGCCGAGCAGCGCCATGTCGGCACGCACCCCCTCGCCTTCGACCACGCTACGGATGGCGGCGTGGCTCCCCGTCTCCCCGGATACGCAGCACACATGGACGAGGCGGCCCTCGATCGGCACGCCGCCCGCCAGCACCGCCTCCATGGCGACGAGCATCGCCGCCATGTTGGCTTTTTGCTCGCTTGCGCCCTTGCCGAGCACCACTTCGCCCGGAAGACCGTGCGGCGCACCGTCGGCGACGTCCCCGGCATAGGCGTTCGCCATGGTGGCTCGCGGCTGGTTCATGGCATTGGTAATCAACATCAGCGAGCGGCCGGAGCGATCGGCGCCCACGGTCGAAATCAGATTCCCCATCCGGTCGAAGCGGATGTCGATAAACCCCATGGCGCGCAGGCGCGGCTCGACCGCCGTCTCGATGAACTTGTGCAACAGCGGCTCGGCTTCCAAAAGCGTGGTCTGCGGGCTCGGCACCCGCACGAGGTTGACGAGCAGCCGCTTGCACGCGTCCGCCGTGATGACGCGCTTGAGTTCGACGAGCTGCGCTTGCGGGTCCATGGATTCCTCTAATACCAACGGCCACAAAAAATAACCTGTCGTTCCCCGCGCAGGCGGGGAAGCCAGTAGCCCCCAGCCTGGAGGTTCATTCGCACACGCGGGGGTTAATGGATCGCCCCGTCAAGCCGGCCGAAGACAGCGGACAGATCGCCGTCCCAGGCCGCTGGTATAACTCGCCGCCCCTGATAGGTAATCCGCACTCGGCATTGTCGTTCCAGGCGCGGGCGAACGGGCGCGGCGCCGCCTCGGCTTCGACCGTGCCGCAGGCCGCCGGACGTGTGGAGAATGGCCGCCCCCGGCCCAAAACACCGCCATGCCCCCCTTTCGCCTCAATGCGAAACCGCGGTAGTGTTCCCTTCGGACTGTCGACAAAGCGAGTTGATAATCGCCGTCATTACAATGTCGAGCTTACAGCCCGGATGAGGGGACCGTAGCTTTGCGGTCGAGCAACCCGGGTTAGCGCGGCGGATTGGGGCTGTCGCCGGATTGCGGGCACGCAAGGGCGTGTGCCCGTCCGGGCGACATCATCGGTTTCATTGCGGGGGAGAGTCCCATGAACCTTCCGACACGGGCTTTGTTCATGCTTTGCGTTATGTCGCTGTGCGCTCCGGTCGGCGCTTCTGCGCAGCAAGGCGCCGCCGCCCAGGACGATAAATGGGGCAAGCCGGTCGACCTCAAGCTGCTGATCCCTCCGGTCCCGGCGATCGTTCCATTGCCGCACAACTACCAGCTCAATCCCAATACGGGCGGCGCCTCGCAGACCTACACCCACGGTCCGCTGGACAATCCGAACGCACCCACGACGCAATCGGCCCCAGGCATCAAGCTCTCAATTCCATCGCGCTAGGCGCACGGCTTCCTCCGACCTCTCCGCGTCGCGGCCGGCAGCTTCGGTTGCGCGCGTCGCCACGCCAGTTCCAGCGCGCTCGTCAGGTCCTCCACCGTCAGCTTGCCCAATATCGCCGTGGTCGCGCCCTTCTGGCCCCAGGCATTCGGAACCGGCGAGAAGGCCTCCGGCGCCATCAGACACTTGAGGTCCTGCTCGTCCGGGGCGAACATGAGATTGGCGGTCAGTCCGTCGGCCGCGAGCGTCGCGTAGATTCTGGCGACCTTGAACGCAGTGCGATCGAAGTGCGGGGCTTCCGTGGTGCCGGACAGCGACATCGCGATCCGCCGCATGTCCTTTGCCGTCGCCATCCGGGCTCTTCACCTCAGCTTGGGAGATTCAAGTCGCGCCGCATGATACATCCGGAATTGGCGCCGTTCGTCGGCCGCAGGGCGAAAACTTCGCGTGATCGGATGGCAGCCGGCGCCCGAGGGCCATGGAACGCAAGCCAAAGCTCAAGCCCGATGATCCAGCAAGTAGGGCGCAATAAGCGCAGCGCATTGCGCCATTTCGGCGTGAAGGCTATACGGGCTTCGTTGAGATTGGGAGCGGTGCAATGCGCTGCGCTTATTGCACCCTACGCAATGACTGCTTCACCTTAGAGCGGATTCCGGTCATGTCCGAACGTAGCCTGCGTTGCGAAAGAAATTCTTGCATTCTTTGGCACTGAAATCGGTAACGACGCGGCCGATCCGACGCAAGAGGCGCGGGATCGTGCGCTCAGCCGCCTTGCGTAGATGCGCCTTGAGTTTGCTGAAGGCCAACTCGATCGGGTTGAGGTCCGGCGAATACTTCGGCAGATAAATCAGGGTCCCGCCCGCTGCTTCGATCGCCTCTGCGACGCCGGCGACCTTGTGTACCGGCAGATTGTCCATGAGCACGATCTCGCCGCGCTTGAGGGTTGGAACAAGGCATTGTCTCACGTAAGCGAGAAACATCGGCCCATCCATCGCCCCCTCGAGCACAAAAGGTGCGGTCATTCCGCGCTGCCGCAGGCCGCCCACGAAGGTGATTGTCTTCCAATGTCCATGCGGCGCGTGGTCGACGAGCCGCTCGCCACGCGGCGCACGGCCGCGCAGCCGCACCATCGCGGTGTTCGTGCAGGTTTCGTCGATGAACACCAGTCGCGCCGGGTCAAACATGCCTTGCTCGCGCATCCAGCGCGCCCGTGCCCGGGCCACGTCCGCGCGTTTCTGCTCCGCCGCGTACAGAGTTTTTTTTGAAGCTGATGTTGCGCCGATCGAAGAACCGCCACACCGCGCTGCGGCTGCCCGCAATTTTTCGCTTTCCCATCGCCGCGACGATCTCGTCCAGCGTCAGGTCCGGCTTGGCGGCGATGAGACCGAGCAAAAATGCCGCATGCTGCTCCAGCGGTGAGGTGCTGCCGCCGCTTGGCTTGGCGGCGACGCTTCCGGTCTCTTCGAAGCGCTGCGCCCAGATCACTACGACGCTCGGACTAATCCCATAGCGCTCGGCCGCCTCACGCCGCGAGGCGCCGGTCTCGATGTCTTCGATCACGCGGGCACGCAAGTCCCCGGAATAAGGCTTCGGCATCGTTCGCTCCCAAACGAATCAACGCCGCCAGACTCGCTCATTGACAAACAGTTGGGAATCCCCCCGATTTAAGCCCAGCGAAATTGGCTCTAACCTGGGACCCGAGTTTGATTACCGGATTTGATCGCCGCAACTGTTGATTTGTTTCCGGAGCACGGCCATGACCTCGATTCCGCGCCGAAGCGTCCTCGCCGGTATGGCGGCAACCGGATTTAGCGCGTTTGCGCAGGGCGCCGAGGATCCGGACCCGGAACGGCGACTCGCGGCCTTCGACACCCCGCTCGCCGAGCGTTTGGCCGCCTATGCGGAACGGCTCAGCTACCGCGACATCGACGCTGCCACCCTCGAAGCCGCCAAAGTACTGGTCGTAGACTCTTTCGGCTGCGCGATCGCGGCATTCGACGAGCGGCCGGTACGTATCTGCCGCGAGATCGCGGCCGCGGCCGGCGGCAGCAGTTCGACCATCCTCGGCACCGCACGTCGCACGACGCCTGATCTCGCGGCCTTCGCCAATGCGGCGGCGATCCGGTATTACGACCTCAATGATGTCTATGTGTCCGGCCAGGCGAGCCATCCGAGCGACGCCATTGCGGCATGCTTTGCCATCGCGGAAGCCGCAAAGGCCGGCGCCAAGGACCTCGTTACGGCGATCGTGCTCGCTTACGAAATCGAATGCCGCCTGGTTGATGCCTTCGATCTTTCCGCTCGCCGCTTCGACGCGACCGTCTTCACCTTGCCGGCGGTGGCGCTGGCCGCCGGCAAACTGATGAAGCTCGATCGCGAGAAGCTGACCCAAGCCGTCAATATTGCAGTCAACGACCATGTCCCGCTTGCTCAGACGCGCACGCAGACGTTGTCCGACTGGAAGGGCGTTGCGGATGCCAATGCGGTGCGCAACGGCGTGTTCTCCGCGATGCTGGCGCGCGGCGGCCTTACCGGCCCGGCACCGATCTTCGAAGGCAATTCGGGATTCTTTCAATCCGTCACAAAACCGGTCTCGATCGATGTCGGCGCGTTCGGCAGCGTCGGAAAGTCGTTCCGCATCAGGTCCGTGGGCCTGAAAGCTTATCCGGCACAGGTCTATACGCAGACCGCCATTGTGGCGGCGGCGGCGGTTGCGAAGGAGATTGGACATCTTGATCGTGTCGCGACGATCGACGTCGCCACCACCAGCCGCGGCTACGTGATGGCGGGCAGCGAACCGGAGAAATGGGCGCCCGAGACCCGCGACACCGCCGATCATTCTCTGCCCTACATCGTGGCGCGCGCGATGTTCGATGGCGACATCACCAATGAAAGCTATGCGCCGGAGAATTTGCGTGATCCGAAAATTCTCGCCTTCATGAAGAAAATCGCCGTGAAGGAGGACCCAGCCTTCGCGACGCCCCGTGGCAACGCGCCCTCGACCCGAATCACCGCGAAACTCGATGACGGTCGGCTGGTCGTCCGTCAAGTCGACGACATGCCGGGCTTTCCAGGCAAACCCATGGAACGCGCCGACGCCGAGCGGAAGTTCCGCGGCAACGTCGCCCGCCATTGGTCGGCGGAGCAGAGCAGAGCGGTGATGGACTCGCTGTGGGATCTTGACGCCACGGATGACGTTGCGGGCTTGTTGGCGAAATTGACCGTGTGACGGGCGGCCAGCAAGTAGCAAGTAGGGCGCAATAAGCGCAGCGCATTGCGCCAATTCGGCATGAAGGCCTTGAGCGTCGTTGGGATCGGGAGCGGTGCAATGCGCTTCGCTTATTGCACCCGACGCGATGACCCCTTCCGCAAGCGCTCACTGCGCCGTCGAGGCCCCCGTCTCCGATTTGATCGGCAGAACGAATTGGAACAGCGCCCAGCTTTTGCCGTCCGATGACGCCGTCAGCTGACCGTTATGACGGTCAATGATCATTCGGCAAATGGCCAATCCCAATCCCATTCCCTTTGGCTTCGTCGTTACGAAGGCATCGAATATGGCGTCCAATTTTTCCGGATCAATTCCCGCTCCCGTATCCTGTATCGCCACGGCAATGGCATCGCCGTCGTCACGCCCAGTCTTAAATTGCAGCACCCGGATTTTATCTTCGATGGCATCCATTGCTTCGATCGCGTTGCGCGCCAGATTAAGGATGACCTCCTGCAATTGACCTCTGTGGCCCATCACAAGCGGCAGCCCGGATGTCAACTCGGTGCGGGTTACGACGCCATGTTCGTCCAACTCTCCACGCAGCGCGCGCAGCGCAACGCGAACCATCTCGTTCACATCGATCAACTCCTGTCTCTGTTCGGCACTCCCGAACAAGGCACGAATGTTGTCGAAGACCTGCGTGGCGCGATGACTGGCAACGATGATCCTGTCCAGGGCGGACAATGCCTCTTCAAGGTCGGGCGGCGCATGTCTGAGAAATCGCTTTGCCGCACCGCCGTTGGTCGCGATCGCCGCCAGGGGCTGTCTCACCTCATGGGAGATCGAAGCCGCCATCGCTTCCAGGTTCATCAGCTTATTATTTCGCTCGCGTTGCAGCATCATATTGGAGCGAGCGAGGTGCGCCTCGTTCGCCCTCCGCTCGTCGAAAAGCGCTGCAAGAACGAATGCGCAGAGCGACACCGCCAGGATGCCGGCCTGAGCCGACAAGATACGTTCGGCAATCGGAAACTCTGCATCACCGAAAAGGCCGATGCCGAATGTTGTCGTCCAAACGATTGTAAGGGCAACGATGAACGCGGCCGCCGCGGCAAACACCGGCCTGCAGCGGGCCGCAAGCCACAACAACAGCGGAAATAGCGAGGCGATCGGCACCACGGCCGCCCAAGGCTCCCGCGGTAAGAAAATGATGACTCCGCTGAGAACGGCCAGCGCCACAAGCGCCACGGCGCCTTCGGTGAGTTCGCTTCGCGGCGGCGGATCGCGCGCGGCGGAGACGAGCCCGATCAACACCGGCGCAAACGTGACGATGCCGAGCGCGTCGGAAGTCAACCAGTGATACCAAATGGTCAGGACCGGCGCGTTCGAACCTTCGAACAACACGTAACCGGCCGTCCCGCCGATCCCTGAGACAGCGGCCCCGATGATCGCTGCGGCAACCAGTCCCAGCACGCAGCTCAGCCTGCCCAGGCTGAACGCCGAACCGAAGTAGCGCGCGATCAGTCCTGCCACGAGCACGGCTTCGCCGGCGTTACACAGCGCAAAGATCACGGTACTCCAGGCCAACGGGTCACCGGCCAAGAAATGGGCCAAAATGGTTGCGCCTACCGCCCCGGCCGCCACCGCCAATCGTGCGCCGGGCCCAAGAGCGATCAGCACGCCGGCCGCAACACCCGCAGCGGGCCAGATCACGGCGACGCCGTCAGGGGTAAGCAGGCCAAGGCTCAGCCGCGCCGTCAGGAAATAGGCAACACCCACCGCGATGGCGAGCCCGATCGAGCCAATCCACCGCCGCGTCGGTTTGCCGAAGGCAGAAAGCGGGCGTTCGACCTGCTTTTGCAAATCTTGCAACATGAGGGCTACCCCTCTCGAATTGTGGCACACCGCGGGGGAGCACGCGAGTCGACGAGGAGACGGCCGAAGATCAAAAACGAGCCAAATCGCGGAGTTTATCAGCGCGTGGGGCACAATTATGAGGTTTCTGCGACGCCTCGCTCTGACTCTGCGGCCGAGCGAAGGCCGTCGGGCGGCGTTGCAGAAACCTTGTTGCACGAAACCGCGGTCAGCGAGTCAGGCTATGGAGATTTGGCCGAGCTGTTGCCGCGGGATACTCGGAAGTTGGGGCGTGGGGACGCGAAGAGAAGCCCAGTATGCGGGTGAAGCAGCTTTCCGCTGGCGCGGATCGAGCGGTGGGCGCAGCATCTCGCATCACGTCGCACCTGGTCAAGACGCGATGTCGGCGCCGAGGCCATGCGCTGCCGAGGCCGGTGCTTTCTTCGGCGCTTGTTGATATTGATCTGTTCGGTCGGGACGTGGGAGGTCATGAGCTATCGAATTTCCGAACGTGATACGGACGAGACAGTGGTCCATCAAAGGATTTAACGATCTTCATCCGACCGCCGCAACATGGACAGGGTGGCACGTCGTTTTGGGCAGCGCAGTCGTCCTCGCGACCCTCGCCGCCGCGATCAGCCGAGACAGGCGCCACCTCCAGCAGCCTTCGACATAGCGCGAGTTTGTCTGCCCGATGGCCGTTGGCAAACAGCCCGTAGTGACGAATGCGATGGAAGCCGTCTGGGAGGACATGGAGCAGGAAGCGGCGGATGAACTCGCCGGCTTCGAGCGTCATCACCTTGCTCTTGTTGTCATCTTTGTAATCTCTCCAGCGAAAGCGAACCTTGCCGTCGGAGAGTGAGAGCAGCCGACTGTTGGCGATGGCGACACGGTGCGTGTAGCGCGCAAGATACGCCAGTACCTGGGCGGGACCGGCGAACGGCTGCTTGGCATAGACCACCCATTTACTTTTGCGCAGCGGCGCGAGGTAGGCTCGGAACGATCTGGGGTCACTGAGCGGGTCAAGATCGGTGAAGAACTGCAGTTCGCCCGCTGCGTGCAATGCTTGGAGACCCTCAAGGAACAACCGCCGAAATAGGCAAGAGAGTACCTTCACCGACACAAGGAAATTCCACCGGCATCGGACCCAGCTCTCACCATTCGGCGCGATGCCGCCACCGGGAACGATGCAATGAACATGGGGATGGTGATCGAGTTCTGCCCCCATGTATGCAGCACCGCCGTAAGGCCTATCGCGGCGCCGAGATGCTTCGGGTCTGCGGCGATGATGGCGAGCGTGTCGGCTGCGGCCTTGAACAGCAACCCGTACACTTTGGCTTTGTTCTGGTAGGCGATGGCCCGGAGGTTTGCCGGAAGGGTGAACACCACGTGGAAGTAGGGGACTGGCAGCAGTTCCGCGTTGCGGGCTTCGAGCCATTCTTGAGCCGCCGACCATTGACACTTGTTGCAGTGGCGATTGCGACACGAGTTGTACGCGATGCGCAGGTGCGCGCAGTCCTCGCAGCGCTCGACATGTCCGCCAAGCGCAGCCGTGCGGCAGATCTCGATGGCCGTCATGGCGCGTCGTTGGGCAAGGCTGACGTGACCGGCATTGGCCGAGCGCCACGCTTCACCGTGGCGGCGGAAGATATCCGCCACCTCCAGCTTTGGCTGGGGCATGGCCGGCGTATCAAGCGGGCGCGGCCAACTCCATGTTCAGGAGTTCCAGCGGGCTCTGGATTTTCCGGATGGTGTTGATTGCCACCCGTGCATAGCGAGTTGTCGACGCAATGTTGCGATGGCCGAGCAAATCCTGGATCACGCGGATATCGACACCCTGTTCCAGCAGGTGGGTGGCGAAGCTGTGGCGCAGCGTGTGCACGGTGATTGATTTGTCGAGCCCTGCGGCCTCGACCGCCTGACGGCAAGCTCGTTGCACCGACCGCGTCGTGATCGGCCGCGACCGATCGGGTCCTGGAAACAGCAAGTGTTGCAGGTGCGCATGCTTCCAATAGGCGCGCAGGATGCCGAGCAATTGCTCCGACAACATGACATAGCGATCCTTACGCCCCTTGGCCTGACGAATAATAATGACCATACGCGCGCTGTCGATATCGCGGGCCGTCAGCTTGACGGCCTCAGACACACGCAGACCGGCGGCATAGATCGCGATGAACAGCGTTCTCATTTTGAGGTCTGGCACCGCTTTCAAGAACCGCACCACATCGTCCGGTGCCATCACGGCCGGTAAGATGTCAGCCCTGCGCGCATACGGGATGTGTTCGGATACTTCTTTCAGTCCGAGAGTAGTGCCGTAAAAGAATTGCAGCGCACCCATGATTGGGTTGATCGAGTTCGGCTTGAGCCCCCGGGAGATCAGGTGAAGCCGATAGGTTCGCACGTCCTCAAAGGTCAACTTATCGGGAGAACGCCCGTGGAAAGCGCTAAAGTTGGCCACGGCGTAGGTGTAGACTTTCTGCGTACTCGGGGACATGTTGCGGATTGTCATGTCCTCGATCATCCGCTGCCTCAGCGGCGATATCGGCTTGGTCATCGATGAACTCCTGTCGTAAGCACTGCACATGCAGCGGCGACAATCGTACGGAGTTGATCGGATGACCGCGCGAACCGAGGTCGGTTCGGTTAACGTCGCAGAACTAATCTTGTGCGACGTATCAAAAATGGCTCTGTTGAGCCACTTCCCCAGGACTGAACTATTCCAAGGGGATCAGAAGCTTGGAGGACCTCAGGTGCGCGACTGGGCCGAATGGCAGAAACCCTACGTGAACGGCGTCGTGTTGATTTGGCCGCCGGCAGAAATTAGATCGTACATTAACCCGCTACGAGAAAAGTATGATTTCAAATCACAGTCCTACTCTGAGGCCCACGTTTCGCTCACACCACCATTCCGGAATCCCCCAACCGACCACGACTGGCAGACCCTGGAGAGCGCTGCAAAGCAATTCGCTTCCTTTGACATCACTCTCGGACCCGCCGAGGGCTGGCTCAGCCAGTCAGTTATCTATCTTGAAGTTCGTCCGGTGGAGAAGCTTCTGAAGCTTAGAGACGGCCTGCTTGAGACCCAACTATTTGGTGAACCCTCCTTCAGGTCCTTTGTGCCCCATATGACGATTACGGAGGGCCTTTCAGGCATTCCTGTAACGGCCGAACTCCTCGTGATGCTACACAAAACCATTCAGGTACGATCATTTTATTGCGATCATTTGACTTACCTGCGACCCGACGCTTCTTTTAGCTTTAGAGCGGAGAGGTCGATTGCGCTAGGCCGGTGGAAGCTCTAGTCGCTACCGCGAGACGGTCTCTCGATTGAGGCATTGAACTGCACCACGGGCTCCTTACCGCGGAGCGGTTTAGTGCAATCGCTTTATTGCGCCGTTTCGAAGCGATCTCGCATCGAAATGATCCGGCAAGCACGTCGGGCGCAACAAGCGACGCGTGGTTGCGCCGTTCATACTTCGCCGAATTCACGGAGCGAGGACGCGCATGCGCCCGTCGAACCGGCCGCCTTCCTCGGAACAGGCGGTAGGGCCTGTCGGCGCTACGGCACGATAACCCTTACGTTTGCTGCAAAAGGCGAACAAGTGACCCGCTACCGGCACTCCTCTTTGACCCGGTTCCCCCGCACCCCGGACAGGGATAGGCTCCCCGATCCAGCGCGGGAGATCACGGATGCGGCGGCGGGAGTTCATTGCGGGGCTCGGGGGTGCGGCGGCGTGGTCGCTCGCGGTGCGGGCGCAGCAGGCGGCGATGCCGATGGTCGGGTATCTCAGCGGTGTGCTGGAAACGCCGCTTCTCAATATGGCCTTTCGCCAAGGCATCGGCGAACAAGGCTACATCGAGGGGCGCAATCTCGAAATCTTGTATCGATCGGCGGAAGGCTACTACGAGCGATTGCCGGAATTGGCGGCGGACCTGGTCAAACATCGTGTCGACTTGATTTTTGCGAGCATCCCCGCATTGGCGTCGCTGGCCGCAAAATCGGCTACCGCGACTATTCCGATCGTTTTTGCCCTTGGCTCGGACCCGGTCGAGACTGGCCTTGTCGCGAGCCTCGGCCATCCGGGCGGAAACGTCACGGGCGTAAGCTTCCTGGTGATCGCACTCGTCGCAAAGCGTCTGGAAGTGTTGCGACAAATCGCGCCGACAACCCCATCGATTGGGTTTCTCATCAATCCGACCAACTCAACGACAGCGGCCCAGATGAAAGAAGCGGACGCTGCCGCGAAGTTGCTTGGATTGCGGCTAATTCCGCTCGAAGCAAGAACGCCCGGCGAAATCGAAGCCGCGTTCGAAACGCTAGTGACACGGCAGATCGGCGGGCTCCTGGAAGGCTCAGACGCCTTGTTTTTCAATCAGCGCCTACAGATTTCCGGCCTGGCGGCTCGACATGCGGTCCCGGCGATCTACGACGTCCGCGAGTTCGCCGATGCAGGCGGCCTCATGAGCTACGGCCCGAGCGTGGTTGACGCATACCGGCTGGCCGGCACCTATGCCGGCCGCATCCTCAAGGGCGAAAAGCCTGCCGACCTGCCGGTACAGCAGTCGACCAAGGTCGAACTGATCATCAACATGAAAGCCGCCAAAGCGCTTGGCCTGACGTTCCCAATCACGCTGCTTGGCCGCGCCGACGAGGTGATTGAATGAAGGGCACCGCGGCCCACCGCCGGCGATGTCGCGGTTAGCAATGGCGCCGGCCTGTCCGTCGCGCGCGCATTAAAGTCGGTGGTTACTGGATCGCCCCGCCCTGCGCGGGCGATGAGCGTATCTCGATCGAAATGGAATCGACGGTGGGGTGGGCAAACCGAGGCGTGCCCACGCTGCTCGGCCTTGCAGCGTGGGCATGGCGCGAAGAGCGCCTTAATCTTCTACGACGGGCCGGAAACGACCCGGACCTGCGCTTCAACGGTTAGCGACTTGGCGGTGAGACTTGCGGTGATGGTGGATTACACCGCCGCGCTCTACCGAAACGGCGGCAGGCGCTGCACTTGCGCTGCCATAGCCGGGATTTTGAATGCAGCCGCCGCCATTAAGGCGCTCCGTCGACATGGCGCACTGCGCAAAGGTGTTGAAGGAGCAGTCTATGCCTCCAAGATCCCTTGCAATTCTGCACCACGCAGCCGCGTCCGCCCGCGGCGCGGCGACGAGCGCTACCGATACTGTCATTCCGACGATTATCAAATTGCGCATATCGCATTCCTCCTTTTAAGCCGGAATTTCGTTTGCTCGATTCCGGTCAGCGGCCGAAGCCCGGATTGTGTCCGCGGCTTTCGTTCCGGCTATATCCGCATTCCCGGCCGACCTGCTAAGGCCCGGGTAACGCCGTACGCCGCCGGGCCTGAATTACTTTCATGATCATTTCGCGCGATCGGGTCGTGCGCGCTTTTGGGCACTCTTGCGGATCGCTGTTCCGGTGTAAAGTTTTTCGGCGAGGTCCTTCAACACATTGCGGTGATGCTGCCATGCAAAAGAAATTCAACGTACTCATCTCGGCGATCGGTCTCGTCGCACTCGCCGTCAGCCCGGCTCTCGCCAAGGCGCAGCAGCACGGAATGGTGCCCTACCACCATAGAACGGCGCATCCGGAATTTGCTTACCGCTTGGGCGCGAACGCTTCGGGATACGCCGGCCCGATCTATAATCCGGAGGGCCAGGTCATCGGCACCTATCGGGGGCCAATCCTGGGGTATTCAACGTCCTGCAATGTTTTGACGCCTGTCGGTTATTTATATATTTGCCAAAACTTCACCTGGTAATGCGCGACCGTCGCACGCGCGGCCGGTATTGACCGTGTGCGCCATATCGCAAGTTTCGCCGGCATCGAAGTTTCGGGTGGCGTCGAAGTTTTCGGGTGGCGTCGATAACGTTCCCGTCAGCGGCCGGTATCGCGGTGCCGCTTATGGTGAACCGGATGATGGGCCAATCCGGCCGGCACTCCCCCGGCGGTCGCAGGCGCCGCGCTGCCACGAAAGTAGGGATTCTCGATACAGCCGCCGCCGTTAAGCCGCTCGGTCGACATGGCGCACTGCGCCAGGGTGTGGAAGATGCATTCGCGGCCCCCTTCGGCTCTTGCAATCCTGCACCACTCGGCCTCGCCGCCTATTGCTGCTCTTGCTTGCGGCTGAACCATGATCGCGGCCGACACTGCCAAGCCAACGCCTATCAAATTGCGCATGTCCCGTTCTCCCTAGAAACCGGAATTTGGTTTTGTTGGATTCGAGTCAGCGGCTGAAGCCGAGGTGCTGCCCCGCGCTTCCTCATTCCGGCTTGATTGTTTTCCGCATTCCCGGCCGATTTGCCAAAGCCCGGGTTACGCCCTGTGTTGCCGGGCCTGTCGAGTGATTTATTTCATCGAAATTCTTTGCGCGGTCTGATTGCGCGCTTGCCCGCACTCTCTCGGATCACCGCCGGAATGTAAAGTTGATATGCCGAGCGTTCCGACACATTGCGGTGATGCCATAAAGACAAAACGCGAAGTCTTCATCCGCGGAGTTCGCGATTGCCGATATCCTTGTCCTGAACGCCCGCCGGCGCGCCCAAAGTTTGATGACAAGATCAATAGCGAACTTGCCTCTGTCGGCAATATCCTATATTATATGTTTATTCCTCTTACCGGACGGCCACCATGTCAATCCACTTACGTCAATCCACTTACATCAATCCGCTTGCACGCACGTCAGGATCGCGCCCGGCATCGGCGGCGGAAACTCCCTATTATCTTCCCTGCACTCAGGGAATTCCGGCGGCTCATCGCGGCGCGCGGGCGGCGGGGAGCGTGATGCCGAGGCCTTTCGCCTTCGCCTGTTCGAAAATGTAATGACAGATCGCGATGTCCTGCGACACGAGGCCGGTGGTGTGAACGAGGATTTTCTCGTCGGCGCGCTCGCGGCCGGGCTTGGCGCCAGCCACCACCTCGTGGATCTCGCCGTGAAGCTTTTCGCGCGTGAAGACGCCGCCGTCGACCATCGCGCGGAAGAACGGCATCAGGTAATTCATGTCCCAGCTGTCGATGACGACCTTGTCCATCCGGGCCCAGCCGTCCGGCTCGAACTCGCGGCGCGCCAGCGAGATGAAGACCGCGCCGGGCTTCACCCAGGCTTCGCGCGTCATGATGTCGGACGAGGTGGTGCCGCCGACCGCGATGTCGGCGCCGCGCACCACGTCCTCGACGCGGTCGAGGGCACGCACCGGGATGCCGAGTTGCTCACCCCATTCCGCCGCGAACTTTTCGCGGGTTTCCGGGCGGCGCGACGTCACCCGGATTTCGTCGAATCGGTACATCGTCAACAGGCAGCGCATCATGTTGGTGCCCATCGATCCGATGCCGACGAGGCCCAGCACCTTGGGCGAAACCGGCCCGACCCATTTCAGCGGGATCGCGGCGGCCGCCGTGCTGCGCACCTGGTAGACCAGATGCTCGTCGACGATCGCGAGCGCATGGCCGCTGCGCGGATCCGACAGCACGATGAAGCGGGTGCAGTCGAGCGCGCCGACGGTGTTGCGGGCGCCGTCGTCGAAGTAGTTGTAGAGGCGCACGCCGGTGACCGGAATGTCCTTGAGCAGGCAGCCCTTGACGTGCCAGTGGTTGTTGAATTCCTCGGCGACATCGAGCTTGAAACTCGGCGGCTTCGACCACACGACGCTGCCGCGCGCGTGCATCCGATAGGTCTCCTCGCAGATGCGCATGGCATCCGCGAGCGAGAGCAAGGCGAGCGAGTCGCGGTACGGCACGAACAGAACGTCCGGATGCGTCGCGTCACTCACGGTCTTGCCTTTGCGAAACGGTCTTGCCTTTGCGAATGTGCCGTGCGGATCAGTAGTTTTGCCGGCACGGCGAGTTCAAACCTTCGCGACCACCGCACAATGCCATTGCTGCGGCGGTCACGGTCCACTAAGCCATGGTCCGCCAATACGCTGGAGCCAGCAACGAGGTCATCCATGTATGCCAACGTAAACCTCTTCATCGACGGCGCCTGGAAACCGGCGCAGAGCGGCAAGACGATCCCGGTCCTCAATCCGGCGACCGCCGAGCCGATCGGCACCGTGGCGCATGCCGAAAAGGCCGATCTCGATCTTGCGCTCGCGGCCGCCCGGAAGGGCTTCGAGACGTGGCGCAAGGTGTCCCCCTACGACCGCTATCGGCTGATGCGCAAGGCCGCCGACATCTTGCGCGGCCGCGCCGGCGACATCGCGACGCTCATGACCATGGAGCAGGGCAAGCCGCTGGTCGAGGCCAAGGGCGAGACCCTGGTTGGCGCCGACGTGATCGACTGGTTCGCCGAGGAAGCCCGCCGCACCTATGGCCGCACCGTGCCGGCGCGGGTCGAGGGCGTGTACCAGTTCGAAGTGAAGGAGCCGGTCGGCCCGGTCGCGGCGTTCACGCCGTGGAATTTCCCGATCAACCAGGCGGTGCGCAAATTGTCATGCGCGGTCGCGACCGGATGCTCGATCATCATCAAGGGACCGGAGGAGACGCCGGCCGCCTGCGCCGCGCTCGTCGATGCGTTCGCCCAGGCCGGCATTCCGGCCGGCGTGGTCAATCTCGTGTTCGGGGTGCCGGCCGAAATTTCAGCCTATCTCATCCCTCATCCGATCATCCGCAAGATTTCGTTCACCGGTTCGACCGCGGTCGGCAAGCAACTTGCGGCGCTCGCCGGCGCCCACATGAAACGCGTCACCATGGAGCTCGGCGGACACGCGCCCGCGATCGTGTTCGCCGACGCCGACATCGACGCCGCGGCGAAGATCCTCAGCAGCAACAAATACCGCAACGCCGGCCAGGTTTGCGTTTCGCCGACGCGCTTCCTGGTGCAGGAGCCGGTCTACAAGCAGTTCGTCGACAAGTTCGTCAGCGCGACGAAATCAATCAAGGTCGGCGACGGCCTCAAGGACGACACCCGCATGGGCCCGCTCGCCCACAGCCGCAGGCTCGACGCCATCGAGGCGTTCGTCGCCGACGCGGTGGCGAAGGGCGCCAAGGTCGAAACCGGCGGCCGGCGCATCGGCAACAAGGGCTATTTCTTCGAGCCGACGGTGCTCACCAACGTGCCGCAGGAGGCGCGTATCATGAACGAGGAACCGTTCGGCCCGGTCGCGATCGTGAATTCGTTCGACACCTTCGATGAGGTGGTCGGCGAGGCGAACCGCCTGCCCTACGGGCTCGCCGCCTACGCCTACACGCGTTCGACCAAGACCGCGGCCGCGATCGGCCACGCCGTCGAAAGCGGCATGGTGTCGATCAACCACCACGGCTTGGCGCTGCCCGAAGTGCGCTTCGGCGGCGTCAAGGATTCCGGCTTCGGCAGCGAGGGCGGCGCCGACGCGCTCGACGCCTATCTCAACACCAAGTTCATCACGCAGATGAACGGGTAGTTGTTCGGGACCTGTAGCCTGGGTTGAGGGACCGCCGTTTCGCGGTCCCGAAAACCGGGAGCGGAGCACGAGCAAGCGCAGAACCCGCCCGGCATTTCGCTTCGCTCAACGCGGGCTACGCGCCGCAACGCCGCGGCACTACATCCGCAACGCCTGCTCGGCCGGCACGTAGGGCAGCTTCAACGCGTCGGCGACCGCCTTGTAGGTGATGCGGCCCTCGTGGACATTGAGGCCGGCGCGCAGGTGCGGGTCGAGCCCGAGGGCGACCCGGTAGCCGTCGTCGGCGAGCGCCATCACGAACGGCAGCGTCATGTTGTTCAGCGCGAAGGTCGAGGTGCGGGCGACCGCGCCCGGCATGTTGGTGACGCAATAATGCACCACGTCGTCGACGATGTAGGTCGGATGCGAATGCGTGGTCGGCCGCGAGGTTTCGGAACAGCCGCCCTGGTCGATCGACACGTCGACGATCACCGAGCCGGGCTTCATCGCCTTCACGGTTTCGGCGGTGATCAGCTTCGGCGCCTTGGCGCCCGGGATGAGCACCGTCCCGATGACGAGATCGGCGCGGCGGCACAACGTCTCGACCGCGTCGCGGGTGGAAAACACCGTGCGGACGGCGCCGCCGAACGTGTTGTCGATGCGGCGCAGCGCCTCGGGACTGCGATCGACGACGGTGACGTCGGCCCCCATGCCGGCTGCGATCCGCGCCGCGTTGGTTCCGACGATGCCGCCGCCGAGCACCAGCACGTCGGCCGCGGGAACGCCGGGCACGCCGCCGAGCAGCACGCCGCGCCCGCCGATTTCCTTTTCAAGACAGTGCGCCCCCGCCTGCGGCGCCATGCGGCCGGCCACCTCCGACATCGGCATGAGCAAGGGCAATCCGCCTTGCGGGCTCGTCACCGTCTCATACGCAATCGCGATGCAGCCCGAGGCCAGCAAGTCCTCGGCCTGCTCGCGATCGGCCGCGAGATGCAGATAGGTGAACAGCACCTGCCCGCGCCGCAGCTTGCGACGCTCGGCCGCGAGCGGCTCCTTGACCTTCACGATCAACTCCGCCTCGGCGAACACCCGGTCGGCGTCCGCCGCGATCTCGGCACCGGCTGCCAAGTAGGCATCGTCGGAAAGTCCGGCGCCGATGCCGGCACCGCGCTCGATCAGGATGCGATGCCCGTGCAGCGTCAATTCGCGAACCGTGGACGGCACCAGCCCGACCCGGTACTCGTTGTCCTTGGTCTCCTTCGGAACGCCGACCAGCATCATTTGCCTCCTGTTAAGATCGCTCTGGCGCCATAGGAAAAACCAATAGCGAGATAAGGAAAAAATGCCGAAGCCACCGTCGGCGGAGCATGTATGCTGCGCCGCTTGTCCGACTTAGTTATCCGACTTGGCATCGTTGCGTTTGACCAACATCGGACTCTTCAAATAGGTGCAAACGGTGCGGAGGAAAGCGATGGAGGGGGGCGTCACACTGGCGCAAGCGCGATCCGGCCGTAGTTTACGCGAGATGTCGCGGGACGCGCGAGGGCTTTTGCGCCTGCGCGCCTGCCTTGGCGCGTACCTCGGCACGGCGCTGCTGACCATCCTCTGCCTCGCCGGCGCCGCCACGGCAGCCGATCGCATTCGCATTGCGGCGCAAAAGACCGGCACGCTGGCGTGGGAGCTCGAAATCATCAAGGCCCACGCGCTGGACAAGAAGGCCGATCTCGATATCGAAGTCGTCGAACTCGCTTCCACCGAAGCCGGCAAGATCGCGCTACGCAGTGGCTCGGCCGACGTCATCGTGTCGGATTGGCTATGGGTTGCACGCGAACGCTCGCTTGGCGACAACCTCGTGTTCTATCCCTACACCAGCACGCTCGGCGCCGTGATGGTGCCGGCGAATTCCACCGTCGCCGACCTCGCCGACATCAAGGGCAAGAAGCTCGCGATCGCCGGCGGGCCGCTCGACAAGAGCTGGCTCATGCTGCAGGCGGTGGCGCGCCGCGACGGCCTCGATATGAAGTCCCAGGCGACCGTCCTTTACGGAGCCCCGCCGCTGTTGTCGCAAAAAGCTCTCCAGGGCGAACAGGACGCCACGCTGACGTTCTGGAATTTCTGCGCCGAGCTCGAAGGCAAGGGCTTCAAACGCGCCGTCGAGATGGAGGTGATCGAGAAACGTCTGGGCGCCAACGGCCCGGTCGCCATGGTGGGCTATGCATTCGACGCCCACTGGGCGGCCAAGAACAAGACGGCGGTCGCGCGATTTCTCGAGACTGCCGCCCAGGCAAAAGAAATCCTGGCGAACTCCGAAGCCGAATGGCAGCGTCTCGCGCCGCGTATCGGCGTCACCGACAAGGCCGGGCTTGAAATCTATCGCCGTCGCTACAGCGAAGGCATTCCCCACCGTCCGATCCAGGACGAGGAGCACGACGCCAAGGCGCTCTATCATGTGCTCGCCGACATCGGCGGCGCGGACCTCGTCGGTCCGGCGCGCGACCTCGACAAGGGTACGTTTTACGATCCGGGGAAGTCCGATTGAACGTCGCCCTGAGACTGTTCTCGCTGGGTATCCTGATCGCGGCCTGGTATGTCGGATCGCAGATCGCCGGCTCCCGGATGCTGCCGACGCCCCAGACCGTTGGCCTCGACCTGTGGAAGGAAGCCCAATCGGGGGCTCTTACGTTTAACCTCGGCGTGACGCTCGCCCGCGTCGCGGTGTCGTTTGCGATCGCGATGGCACTCGGCACCGTGCTCGGGGTTGCGATGGGCCGCTCTCGTCTGGTCGACCGGCTGGCTGATCCCTGGCTGGTGGCGCTGCTCAACCTCCCGGCGCTGGTGATCATCGTGCTGGCTTACGTTTGGGGCGGCTTGAATGAGCCGGCCGCGATCGCCGCCGTCGCGCTCAATAAGCTGCCCAACGCCACGGTCACGGTGCGGGAGGGCGCCCGCTCGCTCGACCGCCAACTCGACGAAATGGCCGCGGTTTTTCAGATGGGACGATGGACGCGGCTGCGCCATGTACTGGTGCCGCAGCTTGCGCCCTATCTTGCGGCGGCGGCACGCTCCGGCCTGTCGCTGGTTTGGAAGATCGTGCTGATCGTCGAATTGCTGGGACGCTCGAACGGTGTCGGTTTCGAGATCGGGATCGCGTTCCAGCTGTTCGACGTTGCCCGCATCCTCACTTATGCTATCGCGTTCGTCGTCGTCATGTTGGCGATCGAAACATTCCTGGTGCAGCCGATTGAACGACATGTCTCCCGCTGGCGGCCCAGGGCGGCTTGACGTCAGCATCCGTGAGAAATTCTATCGCACGGCGTCGGGCGCCCGGCTCGACGTGCTGCGCGATCTCGCGTTCGCGCTCCCGGCCGGCTCGGTCGGCGCGCTGGTCGGGCCGTCGGGCTGCGGCAAGACGACGTTGCTGCGCATCATCACCGGCATCGACCACGACTATACGGGCAAAGTCGCCCTGCCCGATCACGGCAAGCTCGGCATGGTGTTCCAGGAACCGCGGCTGCTGCCGTGGCGCACCGTGGAACAGAACGTGCGGCTCGGAGCGCCGGACGCGACCGACGCCGAACTTGACGCGCTGTTCGACGCACTGGGGCTTGGCGCCCATCGCGGCCACTTCCCGGGGGAATTGTCGCTCGGCCAAGCGCGCCGGGTCGCGCTCGCCCGTGCCTTTGCGGTGAAACCCAATCTCCTGGTGCTCGACGAACCTTTCGTGTCGCTCGATGCGGCGCTCGCCGCCCATTTGCGCGAGGAACTCGCCGCCCTGGTGATGAGCCGGCGGGTCACGACGCTCCTCGTCACCCACGATATCGACGAGGCGATCGGCCTCGCCGACCGGCTGTTCCTGCTGTCGGCAAGCCCGGCCCACGTGGTAGCCGAGGTACCGATCGGACGACCGCGCGGGCCGCATACGGCCGAGGAACGCGCCGCGATGCGCGGCGAGATTGTGCGGGTGCTGGGGAAAGTCGCCGGGTAACCCTACGCCGGCTGCGGCGCCCGCCGGAGCACGCCGCGTTGCGGATTGTATCCGAGCACGGCCAGCATGAAGAAACCAATCGTCGAAACCACCACCACGGCCGCCGCGACCGGCTCGAACTCGCCGTAGAGCGCAAAGCGAATCAACTCGACCGCGTGGGTGAAGGGGTTTGCGAGCGCGACGTAGTAAAGGAACTCGGAGCCGCCCTCGCGCAGCCGCCACAGCGGATAGAGTGCCGAGGAGAAGAAGAACATCGGAAACATCACGAAGTTCATGGCGCCGGCGAAGTTCTCGAGTTGCTTGATGTGCACCGACAGGAACAGCCACAGCGAGCCCAGCATCAGCCCGGACACGATCAGGGCCGGGAGTACGGCGAGCCAATAGATCGGCTCGAAGGTGACGTCGAACAGGATGCAGACGGCGAGAAACACGTAGCAGGTGATGACCGCCAATGCGGTGCCGGCGGCGAGCTTGCACACCAGCAGGACCCAGCGCGGCAGCGGCGCCGTCAGCAACAGGCGCATCACACCCATCTCGCGGTCATACACCATGGAGAGCGAGGACTGCATGCCGTGGAACAGCAGGATGATGCCGAGCAGACCCGGCACGATGTAGACCTGATAGGTGATGTAGGTCTTGTAAGGCGGAGTGATCGAGACGCCGAACACGTTGTAGAAGCCGGCCGCGAACACCGCGAGCCACATTAGCGGCCGCACGAGCGCCGAGAGGAGCCGCCCGCGCTGCTGGGTGAACTTGGTGATTTCCCGCATGGTGAGCGCCTTGAGGGCGCGGGCGACGTGAGCGATCTGCATGGCTCTACTTGTTGAGATGGCAGGGGGTCTCGGGCTCGTCGTCGCCCAGGGTGTCGAGCTCGTTGGTGCGGTGGAGAAACCCTTCCAGCGGCGCGCTAGCAACGACCGCATAGGGCGCGGCGAGCAGCACCGCCTGACGCACCTGATGATCCCACGGCCGCACGCTGACGGCGAGGCCCTTGTCGCCGTCAAAGCCGGCATCGCCAAGGATGAAATCGCGCTGTTTCTTGAAGTCAGCGGAGCGCGTCCGCAGCGCCGATTGCACGACCATCTTCACCGCGATCCAGGCCGCCCAGTCCGCGCCTTCCATGCGGCGACCGCCAGAACGCTTGTCGAACCGCGCGTTGACCTGGGGGGCGCCGTTGTGCTCCCACGTCCAATGCCACGCCGCCGGCTCAAGGTCGATCGCCCCCACCACCGGCCGCGGCAACACGGTGTGGTAAGGCACCTGGCGGGCGAAGTCGAACGCGTCATCGGCAACGAACACCACGTCGTAATTGCCGCGAATGGCGCTCAGCAGCGCCGGGTTGTTCAGCTCGCGCTCGCGCGGATCGGTGCCGGCCTTGAAATGCTGGTCGGCGACGATCTTGGCGCCGAACTTCTGCGCCGAGTGGGTGAAAGCCTTGACGGTCTCGGCGTCGGCCGGCAGCGGACCTTCAAACACCAGCACATCGCGCCATTTGCGCGACACGAGGTATTGCATCAGCGCGTCCATGTTCATCGCGAGACTCGGAATCACATGGACGACTTCGCGCGAGCACAAGTCGCGGCGCAGGCCGTCGTCCGGCGCCGTGACGTTGAACAGCAGGGCATCGCGACCCTTCACGGCCGCCGCCAGCGGCTTGAACGCATCGGCCGGAGCATCGATCAGGAAGAAACCGATGTTGCGGGTCTCAATCGCTTGCGCCACCGCCGGCGCGACCTCGGCGGCGGACTTGACGGTGATGCGTTCAAGCGAGAACTCGGTGTTGAGCACCCGCACCAACGCGGCGGCCTCGTCGACGCCGATCTGCGCGCCCGCGAACGGATGGTCGCGAACCTTGAGGATCAGGCGCTCATAGGCGCGGACCGGATCGTGGCGCGGATCGCCCTCGATATCGACGAAGCCGATGGAGATGTGCTGGCGGGGCGCGGCCGTCGCCGGAGGGGCGGGTTGCCCCACAGCAGGCGCGGCCAGAAGGCCCGGTGCCGCCAGCCCGAGCAAAGCCAGGAAGGCGTATGATCCCCTAGTCATCGATCACCACGCCCCACGGAATACGACCGACCGGGATCGATATCGTAGCCTTGCGGGTCTTGAGGTCGATCACGGTGACGTCGTCGCCAAAACCGTTGGCGACATAGAGCGTCTTCTCGTCGCGCGTCATGCCGAGGCCCCAGGAGCGCTTGCCGACTAGGATGTAGCTCTGAACCTTGCGGGTCGGAACGTCGACCACCGCGACGTGAGCGGCATGGCCGAGCGTCACATAGGCGGTCTTGCCGTCCTTGGTGATGCGCAGGTCGACCGGCGTCACGTCGGTCTTGCGCATGCCGGGCGGCAGGAACTCGATCTTGCCGGTGACGACGAATTTCTCGCGGTCAATGATATAGACCTCGCCCGACAACTCGGTCGACACCCACAATTCCTTGCCGTCCGGCGTCGCCGCGAAACGGCGCGGCCGCGTGCCCACCACCACGTCCTGCACGACGTTGCCGCTGTCGGCGTCGATGAGATGGACAAGATCGCCAACCTCGGAAGTGACGTAGACGAAATGACCGTCTTCGCCGACAAAGACACCCTCCGGCTCGGCGCCGGTTGGCACCTCGTGGATGATAATGTTCTGGTCCATATCGATGACCGAGAGCGAGGAGCCTTCCTCGTTCGACACGTAGATGCGACGGCGCTTCTCGTCGATGCCGAAGGTCTCGGGGCTCGACCCGGTCGATAGCTTGCCGATCACCTCGAGCTTGGCGACGTCGATGATATCGATCACGTCATCGTCGCCGCAGGCGACATAGAGCTTGGTGTGATCGGCATTGAAGTGCATGTCGCGCGGGCGGCGCGAGACCTTGAGATCCTTGACCACCTTGAAGGTCTTGGGATCGATGATGATCAGATTGTTGGTCTTTTCGTTGCTGACGAAGACGAGCCCGGTGTCCTTGGCGCCGGCGGCCGACGACAGCCCCGCCACGGACGCCCCAATACATGCCGCAACACAGAGCGGCGCCGACAACCAGCGTAGGATGGGCACGGGCGATCCTCTTTTGCTTGCGAAAGCGGTTAACCCCAGCGTACGACTTATCCAAGCGGCCGGGCAAGCCGCCAGCCCATCGGTACGGCTTTGCCCGCAATGCAATTCTGCCGCGAATCGGGAGGCGACGGGCTGATGGACGATCGTTCCGGCGGCGTGATTACGGGGGCCGCCCTGTTGTTGGACAACGTCGTCAAGACCTATGGAACGGTCCGGGCGTTGGACGGCGTCAGCTTCGCGGCACGACCGGGCGAGTTCATTGCCTTGCTGGGGCCCAACGGGGCCGGCAAATCGACATTGTTCCAGTTGCTCTCTGGGCTGTTCGTCCCGGACTCCGGCCGTATCGAGGTAATGGGACACGACATGACGCGCGACCCGGTGCCGGCGCTGGCGCGGCTCGGCATCGTGTTCCAGCAGCCGACGCTCGACCTCGAATTGTCGGTGACCGCGAACCTCATGTTCCACGCCGGCCTGCACGGCATCCCGCGCGCCATCGCGAAGCCGCGCATCGCGGCTGAGCTTGCGCGGCTCGGCCTCGCCGACCGCGCCCATGACAAAGCGTCGCAGTTGAGCGGCGGAAATCGCCGCCGGGTCGAGCTCGCCCGCGCACTGCTTCACGAGCCGAGCGTCCTGCTGATGGACGAGGCGACGGTCGGCCTCGACCCGGCGAGCCGCAGCGATCTGCTCAAGCTGCTGCTCGCGATGCGGATCGAGCGCTCGGTGGCGGTGCTGTGGGCGACGCACCTGTGCGACGAGGTCGGCGACGCCGATCGGGTGATCGTGATGAACAAGGGCAAAGTGCTGACCGACACCACGCCGGCAAAGTTCGTCGCCACCGCCGGCACCAGGACTATCGAGGAAGCGTTCCTGGCGATGACCGGCACCGGCGCGGAGCGGGCGTAAGACGCGGCCGCAGCGAAACACTAATTCTTCGGCGGCAGTGGCACGCCGCCAAGCGGGCGGAATTCGATCTGCTGGGCTTGGCGCAGCATCTCCATCTCGACTTTGGAAATCCCGGTTTCGGGGCGGTTCGGACCATTCATCTGATCGAGCTTCGCCTCGCTCTTGATTTCCTGGCCCTCCATTTCCTCCGCGGTCCCCTCCTGGGGATTTCCGGCCATGATCTCGTCCTTGGCCTTGTTGGAGCTGTCGGCGAGAGGCGGCGTGTATTTCAGCTTATAGGATCGCGGCGTGCCGCTCGGCACGTTGTTCTCATCGAGTTCCTCGACCCACAGGTAGATCGCGCCGGGATCGCTGATTTTCGGGTCGGGTTCGACCACCCGGGTCCACAACAGCTGGAAACGATGGGGAAGCTGCCCGCTGCCGGGCCAGCCGAGCAGGCTCTTGGTGGCAAAGAACGACTCGATGAAGAACACCGACGTCACCACGATCACGACGCCCTTGATCCACCAGGCAAACCGCGAAGTGAGGCCCATGCTCAAAAGCAGCACCGCCATGACCACGTAGGCGACGGATATGGCGAGCACGACAGCGTTCATAGGTTGACGACCCTACTTTGGCGCCTACTTTGGCGCCTACTTGGCGCCGGCGTTGCGACGAACGCTGCGTGTCAGCTGGATAAGCGATTTCGGCCGGTGATTGACGTCGAGCACGTTGCCGCTATCGGCGATCTTGAAGCGCGCCGCCGTCTTCTCCTCGCCCATGTGGTTGAGCATCAAGGTGTCGTAGTAGATGACCTCGACGGCGGGGTTCACCTTCTCGATCTTGACGGATACCGGAACCGGCGCCGTCGTGGTCGCAAGGTAATAATTCACGTTCACCGTGTACTCGCCGGCCACGATGCCGCGGATGCTCACGGTTTCCTGGCGGATCGGGCTCTGGACCTTGCGGCCGTTCACCGTGATGGAATTGTTAAGCCCGCCGCGATCGTCGCGGTCGAGCACCATGAAGCCGGCTTCCCGCTCGTGGTACCACACGATATTGCCGAGCGGGTCCTCGGCATAAACGTCGATGTCGTCGGGATGGCTGTCGGGCCAGCCCACCGTGATGATGAACTCCGCCTTGGTGTCGATCTTGCCGGACTTCGCTTCCGGATTCATGGCGAGCAGCGCGATGAAGAACAAAAACGCAACAACCTGCAGCGCCTTGAACAGCATGACGCTGAAAGGGTCGAACGGCCTGTCGTCGGGATAATTACCGAAGCTGTCCATCCGGCCCTCGCTCGAGGACGGACACGACGAAGACCTCGGTCAGATTGGTGGCGATCCCGAACAGCCGCTGCGTCGCCTTGTCGAGCATGTAATACTGCGTCTGAACCAGGATCGAGCCGATCAGGCCGGTGAGGGTCGTATACATCGCCACCGCCATGCCGTCGCTCATCAGCCCCATCGAGGTCCGCACCGACACCCGATCGCCCGCATCGAGCCCGGCGATCGGGGCCAGCATCATGATGAATCCGATGACGGTGCCCAGCAGGCCGAGCTTCATCAGCGCGTCGCCCGCGTAGGAACCGAGTTGATTGGGCCCGCGCAGGGCATCGGCGAGGCCGCGCAGCAGCAAGGTCTGATCGAGCCGATGCTCGCCGCCTTGCAGCTTGGCCTTGAGAAGGAGATTGCGGATATGGCCGGTGACCTCTCCGCGCGGCAGCTTCGCCCCGTCCGCCGTCACCACGTCGGATCCCTGGACGGTCAGGTGCGGTTCTCCGTTGCTGACCATGGCGAGCACCCGATGGGCGCTGTCGAGCTCGCGCGAGATGACCGAGGTGCGCAACAGGCAATGCAGCGAGCTTGCCACATAAAGCACCCCGATGATCGTCGAAATATAGGTCTTGTCGCCGTTCAGCATCATCCGCACGAGGCCGTAATGCCAGGCCAGCACAAACGCGAAGATGCAGACGCCGGTGAATATCAGCCAGCGGAGCAGGGGCAAGTGGTCCACCGGGTAATCGCTGTGCACTGCGCTGATCGCCATCCCTGGAAACTTCTTTTTGATGAGCCTGACAACGATAGTGACGCAGGCGTGTCCGCTGTCAACTTGTTACCCTGCCCACCGCCGTCATGTCGATACCCCCCGGCCCTTAGGCGGCATTCGGGGCGACTGGCGAGAGTTCGGGCTGCCGCAAGCCTCCCAGTGTTCCGCGCGGCTGCTTTCGTGCCGCCCCTGGTATCAAGCATCTTGTCGCACGGCGGTCCGAGCGGCTAACCTGCGGCAAAGCTGCGGAGGAAAACATGAATAAGGCAGGGTGCGTCGTTCTGGCGCTTATCTTCACGGCGACAACCGCGACCGCCGCCGAGCGCCAGATGCGGTTCTGGAACCTCACACGCCACACCATCTCGGAGTTCCAGTTGGCGCCCGCCGGCACCACCAAATGGGGCGACAACCAGTGCAAGAACGACAAGGACGGCACGGTCGACTCCGACGAGCGATTGCGGATCACCGGCATCTCCCCCGGCGCCTATGACGCGCGGCTCAAGGATGTGTCGGGCCGGGTCTGCTACGTCCACAACATCGACATCAAGGCCGGCGACATCTTTTCCCTGGAGGAAAAGGATTTGACCGACTGCGGCAAGTAAGCGTGTCAAGTAAGCGTGCCGGTAAGCATGGGCGAGTAACGGGCGAGTGAGTGCGCGGCAAATGCAACGCGAAGGCGCTAGGCCCCCCATGCTCGGCTGCCCACCATTAGCCCACCGTCGCATCCCACCGGCAGGCAATCCGGACAGACCGACATATGCCGGCGGATCGCCCGATTTTGCGGGCCACAGACATAGCGCAGCCGTATTGACCCCTCGACTTCGGAGGGCCTACGGTAGGCAAAAATAAACGGTCATGCTGGGATTCCTTCCCGGCCCACAGGGAGAAAATGTCATGACGATGAAACCGTTCGCCGGCGCGTTTTTGGGTTCCTTGCTGGTGGCGACCGCGCTGACGCCGGTGCGGGCCGCCGACATGAGCGACGAGCGCGCGCTCAATCCGCAGCGCGAACCGCAGAACTGGATTCTGCATCACGGCAATTATCAGGGCCACCGCTTCTCGCTCCTCAAGGAGATCAGCACCGACACCGTGAAGAACATGAAGCTCGTGTTCACGGTGGCGTTGAGCGGTTTCCAGAACGGCGGGCGGTACGCGGCCGGCAACCTCGAAGCCACCCCGTTGGTCGAGGACGGCATCATGTACGTGCCGGACGGCTGGGGCTCGGTTTACGCAATTGATCTCACGGCCGGAAAGAAGGGCGTCATCAAGTGGAAGATGGATCCCGGCACCGACCGTGCCTGGGCGGGCGACGTCGCCTGCTGCGGCGTCAACAATCGCGGCGTCGCGTTGTGGAAGGACAAGGTTATTTCGATCGCGCTCGACGGCCGCATGTTCGCCATCAACAAGGCGACCGGCGAGGTCGTATGGGAGCGTAAGATCGCCGATCCGGCGATCGGCGAGACGCTCACCATTGCGCCGCTGATCGTGCGCGACGTCGCCATCGTGGGCACCGCCGGCGGCGAGTTCGGCATCCGCGGCTTCATCGAGGCGACCGACCTCAACACCGGCAAGGCCGCGTGGCGCACCTACACCATCCCGGGCACCGGCGAGCCTGGCAACGAGACCTGGAAGGACGGCAAGGACCACTGGAAACATGGCGGCGGATCGGTGTGGGAAACCGCGACCTACGATCCGGAGAGCGACACCTTCTACCAGGGCGTCGGCAATGCCGGCCCGGACTGGGACACCGAATACCGCCCCGGCGACAACAAATGGGCCGCAAGCGTGCTCGCCATCAGCCCGAAGGACGGCCAGATCAAGTGGGGCTATCAGTACACTCCGAACGATCCTTATGATTTCGACGAGATTTCCGAGCACCCGATCATCAACGCCAAGGTCAATGGCGAGGATCGCAAGCTTGTGGTGCACGCGGCCCGCAACGGCTTCTTCTATGCGCTCGATCGCACCAACGGATCGTTTGTCGCCGGCAAGCAGTATGTCGACAAATTGAACTGGACGCCCGGCCTCGACCCCAAGACCGGGAAGCCGCTCAATTACAATCCGAACGCGGACCTTCAGGCCTACAACGAAGGCAGTCACCCGACCCGAGCAAAGCCCGAGGGCAACCCGCTTTGCACGTCTCACTTCGGCGGCAAGAACTGGGAGCCGACGGCCTACAATCCGGGCCTCGGCGTGATGTACATTCCCACCATCGAAGGCTGCAATGCCCTCGAGACGAAAGTGCAGCAGGACTTCGTCGACCAGGGCGGCACCGTCAAGCCGCGCGAGCGCTTCACCGGCGGCGGCTTGAAGATGATCGAGCCGCTGTACGGCGCCCTCAAGGCGGTCGACCCCGTGACCGGCGAGATGAAGGCCCATATCCGGCTCACCTATTCCAACTACTCGGGCGCGCTCGCCACCGCAGGCAACCTCGTGTTCCTCGGCCACGCCGACGGGGCGTTCACGGCGTACGACGGCAAGACGTTGCAGGAGTTGTGGTCGTTCAACACTGGCACCGGCATCAACGCGCCGGCGATCACCTATTCGGTGAACGGCAAGCAGTACATCGCGGTGCTGGCAGGCTCGAAGCAGTCCCAGTTCGTCATCGGCGGCGCGCCGGAACTCAAGAACAGCGCGCCGGCATCGATGCTCTACGTGTTCAGCCTGTAGCAGCTTGGTGGCGCGCGGCGCGACCGGAGGGTCGCGTCGTGGCCGATAAAACGGACGGAGCCACGCGGTTCGGCTTCCGCACAACAGGGGGAAATTGTCATGACTACGAAGACCTTTGCCGGCGCCTTGATGGGTGCGCTCCTGATCGCGACCGCGCTCACGCCGGTGCGCGCAGCCGACATGACCGATGATCGCGCCCTCAACCCGCAGCGCGAGCCGCAGAACTGGATCCTGCACCACGGCAATTATCAGGGGCACCGGTACTCGCTTCTCAAGGACATCAATCCTGACACCGTCAAGAGCCTCAAGCCCGTGTTCACGGTGGCGCTGAGCGGCTTCCAGAGCGGCGGGCGCTATGCGTTCGGCAATCTGGAGGCGACCCCGATCGTCGAGGACGGCATCATGTACGTGCCGGACGGCTGGGGTTCGGTCTATGCGATCGACGTCTCCGCCGGAAAGAAGGGCGTCATCAAATGGAAGATGGATCCCGGCACCGACCGCGCCTGGGCCGGTGACGTCGCCTGCTGCGGCATCAACAACCGCGGCGTCGCGCTGTGGAAGGACAAGGTGATCTCGATCGCCCTCGACGGTCGCATGTTCGCAATCAACAAGCAGACCGGGGAAGTCGCGTGGGAGCGCAAGATCGCCGACCCCGCCCTGGGCGAGACGCTGACGATCGCGCCGCTGATCATCCGCGATCTCGGCATCGTCGGTACCGCCGGCGGCGAGTTCGGCATCCGTGGTTATATCGAGGCGACCGACCTCAACACCGGCAAGGTTGCGTGGCGCACTTATACGATCCCGGGTGCTGGCGAACCCGGCAGCGAGACCTGGAAGGACGGCAAGGAGCGTTGGCGCCACGGCGGCGGGTCGGTCTGGGAAACCGCAACCTACGATCCGGACACCGACACTTTCTACCAAGGCATCGGCAATGCGGGCCCGGACTTCGACACCGAATACCGGCCGGGCGACAACAAATGGGCCGCCAGCGTGCTGGCGCTCAGCCCGAGCGACGGCAAGATCAAGTGGGGCTATCAGTACACCCCGAACGATCCCTATGATTTCGACGAAATCTCCGAGCACCCGATCATCAACGCCAAGGTCAACGGCGAAGACCGCAAGCTCGTGGTGCATGCGGCGCGCAACGGCTTCTTCTACACCCTCGACCGCACCAACGGCTCCTTCATCGCCGGCAAGCAGTATGTCGATCAGTTGAACTGGACCCCCGGCCTCGACCCCAAGACCGGCAAGCCGCTCAACTACGATCCCAAGGCCGACCTGCAGACCTATACGCCGGGCAGCCACAGCACGCGGGCGCTACCCTTGGGCAACAAGCTGTGCCCATCCGTGTCCGGTGGCAAGAACTGGCAGCCCACCGCCTATAATCCGCAACTTGGACTGATCTACATCCCTTCGATCGAGGGCTGCAGTTCCACCCAGACCAACGAGCAGAAGGATCGCGAAGACCAGGGCGGCACGATCAAGGCGCGCGAGCGCTTCACGGGCGGTTCCTTCAGGCCTCCGGAGCCCCGCCTTTACGGCGCCATCAAAGCCGTGGACCCGACGACCGGCGAGACCAAGGCGAGCGTGCGGCTCGACTACGCCAACTTCGCCGGCATGCTGGCAACCGCCGGTAATCTTGTCTTCCTCGGCCACATCGACGGAACGTTCGCGGCCTACGATGCCAAGACGTTGCAGGAAGTGTGGAGCTTCAATGTCGGCACCGGCATCAATGCGCCGCCTGTCAGCTATGCGGTGAACGGCAAGCAATATATCGCCGTTCTGGTAGGGTCGCGCCAGCCCGGCAACGTCATCCCGCAGGCGCCCGAACTCAAGAACACCTCGACGGCGTCGATGCTCTTCGTGTTCAGCCTTTAGCCGCGCATCGGGCCTGCGCGTATGCGCAGGCCCGATCTCGCCGATTGATCATACCGGCTGAGATCCGGCGCAGCAGGGAAATGTTATGATGACGAGAGCATTCGCCAGCGCCTTGATCGGTTCGCTTCTGATGGCGACCGCGCTCACGCCCGCGCGTGCGGCGGACATGACCAACGATCGCGCCCTCAACCCGCAGCGCGAGCCGCAGAACTGGATTCTGCACCACGGCAATTATCAGGGCCACCGCTTCTCGCTCCTCAAAGAGATCAACGCCGACACGGTCAAGAATCTCAAGCCCGTGTTCACGCTGGCGCTGAGTGGATTCCAGAGCGGCGGGCGCTATGCCTTCGGCAACCTGGAGGCGACCCCGATCGTCGAGGACGGCATCATGTACGTGCCGGATGGCTGGGGCTCGGTCTATGCGATTGATCTGACGGCCGGGAAGAGGGGCGTCATCAAGTGGAAGATGGACCCCGGCACCGACCGCGCCTGGGCGGGCGACGTCGCCTGCTGTGGCGTCAACAACCGCGGCGTCGCGCTGTGGAAGGACAAGGTGATCTCGATCGCGCTCGATGGACGCATGTTCGCCATCAACAAGCAGACCGGCGAAGTCGCCTGGGAGCGCAAGATCGCCGATCCTGCCTTGGGCGAAACACTGACCATCGCGCCGCTGATCATCCGCGATCTCGCCATCGTGGGCACCGCCGGCGGCGAATTCGGTATTCGCGGCTACATCGAGGCAACCGACCTCAACACCGGCAAAGCGGCGTGGCGCACCTACACCATCCCGGGCACCGGCGAGCCCGGCAACGAGACCTGGAAGGACGGCAAGGACCGCTGGAAGCACGGCGGCGGCTCGATCTGGGAGACCGCAACCTACGATCCCGACACCGACACCTTCTACCAGGGGATCGGCAATGCGGGTCCGGACTGGGACGCGGAATACCGGCCCGGCGACAACAAATGGGCCGCAAGCGTGCTCGCGATCCGCCCGGACGACGGCCAGATAAAGTGGGGCTACCAATACACCCCGAACGACCCTTACGATTTCGACGAGATCTCCGAGCACCCGATCATCAACGCCAAGGTCAACGGGGAGGACCGCAAGCTCGTGGTGCACGCGGCGCGCAACGGCTTCTTCTACGCACTCGACCGTACCAACGGTTCATTCGTTACCGGCAAGCAATATGTCGATCAGATGAACTGGACCCCGGGACTCGATCCGAAAACCGGCAGGCCGCTCAACTACAATCCCAATGCCGACGTTCAGATTTATGCCGAGGGAAGCCACGGCACCCGCGCCCAGCCGAACAGCGGCAAGCTCTGCCCGGCCCATACGGGCGGCAAGAACTGGGAGCCAAGCGCCTACAATCCGGAGCTCGGCCTGCTCTACATTCCGTCCATCGAGGGTTGCGACTTCATCAACACGGTCGAGCAGAAGGACTTTGCCGACCAGGGCGGGACGGTGAAGCCGCGCGATCGTTTCAGCGGCGGCGGCACCAAGATCCAGGAGCGTCTCTACGGCAGCCTGAAGGCGGTCGATCCCGCCACCGGCGAGATCAAGGCCGCCCTGAAGCTCACCTATCCGAACTATTCGGGTGCACTCGCCACCGCCGGCAACCTGGTATTTATCGGCAACCCCGACGGCACCTTCTCGGCCCACGACGCCAAGACCCTGCAGGAAGTATGGAGCTTCAACGTCGGAACCGGTATCAATGCTCCGCCGATCACTTACTCGGTCAACGGCAAGCAGTATATCGCGGTCCTGGTTGGGTCGAAGCAGTCGCAGAATGTCATCCCGCAGGCGCCCGAGCTCAAGAACACGTCCACCGCTTCGATGCTGTTCGTGTTCAGCCTCTGAGATCGGCGCCGGGTTTTCACAGTCGTGCCGGCCGCCGTCGGCGGCCCGGCGGATGAAAGGAAAAAGCCATGAAGACGACGTCTCTCGCCGGCGGGCTCGCCGCTTCCCTGCTGATGGCGACCGCGCTGGTGCCGGCGCGCGCCGCCGACGTGACCCCCGAGCGCCTGCTCAACCCCCAGCGTGAGCCTCAGAACTGGATTCTGCACCACGGCAATTACCAGGGCCACCGCTTCTCGCTGCTCAAGGAGATCAACACCGACACCGTGAAGAATCTCAAGCCGGCGTTCACGGTGGCGCTAAGCGGGTTCCAGAGCGGCGGGCGCTACGCCGCCGGCGCGCTGGAGGCGACGCCTTTGGTCGAGGACGGGATCATGTACGTGCCGGACGGCTGGGGCTCGGTCTATGCGATCGACATGACGGCGAGCCAGAAGGGCGTCATCAAGTGGAAGATGGACCCCGGCACCGACCGCGCCTGGGCGGGCGACGTCGCCTGCTGCGGCGTCAACAATCGTGGCGTCGCGCTGTGGAAGGACAAGGTGATCTCGATCGCGCTCGATGGCCGCATGTTCGCCATCAACAAGCAGACCGGCGAAGTCGCCTGGGAGCGCAAGATCGCCGACCCCGCCTTGGGTGAGACGCTCACCATCGCACCGCTGATCGTACGCGACCTCGCCATCGTGGGCACCGCCGGCGGCGAGTTCGGCATCCGCGGCTTCGTCGAGGCGACCGACCTCAATACCGGCAAGGCCGCTTGGCGCACCTACACGATCCCGGGCACCGGCGAGCCCGGCAATGAGACCTGGAAAGACGGCAAGGACCGCTGGAAGCACGGCGGCGGCTCGATCTGGGAGACCGCAACCTACGATCCGGAGAGCGACACCTTCTATCAGGGCATCGGCAATGCCGGCCCGGACTACGATATCCAGTATCGTCCCGGCGACAACAAATGGGCCGCGAGCGTACTCGCCATCAGCCCGAAGGACGGCAAGATCAAATGGGGCTTCCAATATACCCCGCAAGATCCCTACGACTACGACGAGATTTCCGAGCACCCGATCATCAACGCCAAGGTCGACGGCCAGGACCGCAAGCTCGTCGTACATGCGGCACGCAACGGCTTCTTCTACGCGCTCGACCGCACCAACGGATCGTTCGTCGCCGGCAAGCAATACGTCGACGAGTTGAACTGGACGCCGGGTCTCGACCCCAAGACCGGCCGCCCGCTCAATTACGATCCCAATACCGACATCCAACCTTATGCGCCGGGCTCGCACGGCATGCGCGGACTGCCATCGGTGCGCACCTGCCCGGCGAACGTGGGCGGCAAGAACTGGGAGCCCTCCGCCTATAACCCCGAACTGGGCCTGCTGTTCGTTCCCTCCATCGAGGGCTGCAACACGATCGAGACGCTTGAGCAAAAGGACATGGAAGACCAGGGCGGCCCGTCGAAGGTGCGCGAGCGCTTCACCGGCGGCAGTGCCAAGACGGTCCAGCGGCTTTACGGCAGCCTCAAGGCGATCGACCCCGTCACCGGAGAGACCAAGGCGTCGTTGAAGATGGAATATCCGAACTATGGGGGCGCGCTCGCGACCGCCGGAAACCTGGTGTTCATGGGCGAGCCCGACGGCACCTTCGGGGCCTACGATGCGAAAACGTTAAAGCAGCTCTGGAGCTTCAACACCGGTACCGGTATCAACGCGCCCCCGATCACGTTTTCGGTGAACGGCAAGCAGTATGTGGCGGTGCTGGCGGGCTCGCGGCAGAACGCGAACATCTATGGGCTGTCGCCGGAGATCAAAAATATGGCACCCGCCTCCATGCTGTATGTATTCGCCCTCTAAACGACGCCCGATAGAACTCTCGGCACCGGCGCGATATCATGTCGCGCCGGTTTCGTTTCGCCACCCCCGGAAATTCCGCCAAAGATGTCCCTGCAAAGATGAAAGTTCAAATGAAACTCGAACGCTGCCGCCTCGCCTCCGCGCTTGTCATCATCGTTTTTGTTGCTCTCGCGTTCCTTCCCGGCCGCGCCGCCGCCCAGGCGCCGCTCAGCGCCGAGGAGGCGCGCCAGCTCGAATTCGGCAAGGAAATCTTCAAGAGCAAAGCGGTGTGCCAGTATTGCCACAAGTGGGATGCATCCGGCGACCAGGGCTATGGTGGCAATGCCTTGTCGTTGCGCATCACACAGCTCACGCCCGAGCAACTCACCGAAGTGGTGAAATGCGGCCGCCCCGGCACCGGCATGCCCTATCACGATCGCTTCGCCTATACGGACAAGCGCTGCTACGGCTACACCCGCGAGCAGATGGGCAAGGATATGCCGCCCGCCGGCAATGACTTTCTGTCGAACCGCGAGGTCGAGGCCGTGGTGAAATATCTGTTCGCCACGGACGTCGGCAAAGGCCCCGCAACCTATGATGACTGCGTGGATTTCTGGGGCAAGGACACCCGGCAGTGCGAGCCCATGAAAAAATGAGGCCGAAAGCATCAGCACGCGCGATCGCGGCACTCGCGCTCGCAGCTCTGTCGGTCGCGTTTGCGAACGCCCAGCCCCGGCGCGACCCGGGCGAAATCCACGGCCTCAAGCTCGGCCTGAAGGCGAGCGAGATGTCGACCGACACCTTCGGCGACCTCGCTTGCGGCAGCAACGGCGGCCCGCCGCGGCAGATGATCGACGACTGGGCCAATTTCCGCAAATGCAGGCCGGAGCCGAGCGGCCTCCATGAGATTTACGCACGCTTCGACGATGCGCAGGAATATGTCGGCCGCGCCATCGACGATCCGCTCTATGCCCAAGGAAGGGTCGGAACCCAAGTCGCCGGCCATCCGGTGATCCTGTCGGTGCTGTTCGACAAGGACGGCGTGCTGCGCGGCATCCGCATGGTCAGCGATCCGCGCGGATCGCCCGTGGAGCGGCGCATGGCCCACATGCTGCGGCTTGCAGTCATCAACCGATACGATCCCGAGGGTTGGACCTGCACAGATTTTCCGCCGGCACCGGGCGAAACGCCGGTCGGCGGCGGGGTCTTCATCAAGCAGCGCTGCGAGAAGCACTCGCCCGAGCGCGACCTCATGGTCGAGGCGCATTTCCTGCGCAAGCCCGGCCAGAGCGAGGTCAACCCGGCAACCGGCGAATCCACCAGCGGCCAGTTCGAAAGCTGGACGCGCTTCGAGATCACGGACCCGAGTTACAAGAAGCCGTGAACGGGCGGAACGTCCCGGCTACGCATGGCGTCTCCCGCTCCTGGCGTACCGCCAATTCCGCTGTGTCATGTTCCGCGAAAGCGCGGCATCCAGTACTCCCCGCACGAGGGGTGGACACTGTGCCCACATCAAAGTCCGGTGGTTACTGGACTGCCCGCCTGTGCGGGCAATAACACCGATGGAAATCAACTGTTAAGGCAAAACGCTAAGCCCCGCCCGTTACGGTAACGGACGTTCCGTCGGCCCGGGTCAGGATCGCCCACGTGCCCGGATAGGCGGCCAGCAGCGCCGGCGCTCGGTCCTCGCCGGCCACGCATATGGCTGTCGAGAGCCCGTTCGCAGCGGTGGCGCGCGGGCCGATCACCGCCACGTCGGCGAGTGCATTCGCGCTCGCGCCGGTGCGCGGGTCGAAAATATGATGGAACCGCCCGGTCGGCTCGAACGTCGTGCCGTAGCCGCCCGAGACCGCAAGCGCCATGTCTTCGAGCTCGATCGTGCGGGCGATGCTGTCCGCAAACGCGCTACGGATGCCGATCCGCCACGGGTGACCGTCTGGATGCCGGCCGAGCGTATGGTATTCGCCGAGATCGACCACCGCGCGCTCGAAGCCCTCATTGCGCAGCAGGTCGGCGACCGCATCAGTGATAAAGCCCTGCGCAAGGCTATTGAGGGTGATCGCCATGCCGCCTCGGGCGAAGGCGATCCGGGCCGGCCCGACTTCGATGCGGCGAAAGTCGACCTGGCGCTGCGCGACTTCGAGCGCGCGGGCGAGAATGTCCGCTTGGACGGCGCTGCGCGACCAGAAATGCGCCTCATAGAGCCGCCACAGCGGCTGCACCGAGATATCGAAGGCGCTGTCGCTGAGCGTGCCGAAGCGCAGGCTTTCCTCCACCAGGAAACGCAGTTCGGGCGACGGCCGCTGCAACAGACCGGCGTCGTTGAGCCGGGAGATTTCGCTGTCGGGATCGTAAAGACTGAAAATCCGCTCATAGCGCGCGATTTCGTCGCGCACTTTGAGGATGGTGCGCCGCGCCAGCGCCACATCGGCATGCCATAGCGTGAGTTCGGAGAACGCACCGAGCACCTCGCCCTGCCAGTTGAACAACTGACCGGTGGGCGCGGTGGCGCGCACCGCCGCGATCATCAGTGGCAGGCCGGCGGCGGCCGCCACGATCCGGATGGCGCGGCGGCGCGTGAGGCCGCGGGTAGCGGGCGCGCCGGGGGCGGGTGTCATTGGGCTCGCGTCACGCATTCTTCACCATGGCGGCAACCGGAACGGCGGTACCGGTTTTTGCGCCCTCACGGCGCTTCGCCTGCACCAGCGGCGGACAACGCTTGTCGTCATAATATTCGATTTGGCAATCCAAGCACTGAAAACATTCCGCCGTGACGATCTTACCGGACGGCTCAATTGCCCGCACCGGGCATGATCGCTCGCACAGCCGGCACGGACTGCCGCATTCGGGGCGGCGCTTGAGGAGATCGAGAAGATGCAGCCGGTCCAGGAAAGCGAGCACACCGCCGAGCGGGCACAGGAAGCGGCAGTAGGCGCGCTCCGAGAACAGCCCGATGGCGAGGAGCGCCGCGGCATAAAGCACATAGGGCCAGGCGCGGGTGAATTTCGACGTGATCGCGGTCTTGAACGGCTCGATCTCGGTGGTTGCGCCCGACCCGTCGATCGCGGTCAGGACCAGAACCAGCACCACGACAGCGGCGATGTATTTGCCGAGCCACAGCCGCTTTTCCAGTGCCGCCGATGGGCTCCACTGCGGCAGCCCGGCAGCGCGGGCGATCTGCGCCAGTAACTCCTGCAGAGCGCCGAACGGGCACAGCCAGCCGCAGAAGACCCCGCGACCGATCAGCACCACGGAGACCAGCGTATAGGCCGCAATCATCACCATCAACGGTTCGGCGAGATAGAATCCGAGGCCGAAGCCGTGGAACGGCGCCTGGACGTAATTGATGACGTTGACGATGGAGAACTGGACACCGGCGGTCCAGCCGAGCCAGACCAGGACGACCAGGAGAAAGCCATTGCGCACCAACCGGTGGGCGCGGCGCGAGCGCGACAGTTGTGCCTGGAACGCAAAAATCGCGGTGAGCACTGTAAGCAGCGCCGCGAGGATCGCGATGTTCACGCGCGCGTCCCGCCACGCCTCGACCCAGGCCGCGACCGGCGGCTCTTCCGGCATCAGGATATGGGCGGCCGGCACCTTGTAGTCGATCGGCAACGCCGCCGTGACGGGATTCGCGCCGGCCCCGTTGACCAGGATTTCGAGCCGCCACGGCTTGACCGGATCGAATCGCGCCGCAGCCGGCAGGGCGAACAGCCCGGCATTCTGCTGCGCCCGGATGCCGTCGGCGGTGCCGGTACCGAGCCGCTGATAGTCGTCGTGGACGAAACCGAACGTTTGACCGTCCTGCACGACCCGCAGCCGGTCGAAGCGGTGGCCGTCGGCCTCCCGGTAATGTTTGGTGCCGAGGTAATCGTAAGGCCCGTTCGAGGCGACGACAATCGCCTGGCCGCCACCGGGGCCACGGCGCCGGTATTCCTCGAAATTGCGCAAGCCGAGCAGGTTGCCGCCGATCGCCGGTGGGGTCGCCAGGCCGACGAAGACCTCGATGTAGAGATCGTCAGGCTTGCCGAGCGGAACCTCGAGCCCCGCGTCGGGCGCGCCCGCCTTGGCGAGCGCCGCCGCGACCTCGCCCGACGTGATGCGCTGGCGCACCACCGCGCCCTCGGCCAGGAGTTCGTTCCAAGACATCAGCGAGAAGCTCTCGACATCGAGCGTCGGTGCCGTGACGTTGGAGCGCGCCACCCGCGCGCTCAGAACCAGCCGCGCTGTGTCGAGAACAGCCCCGCGCATGGCGCGCGCGCTGATGGTCGCGCCGGCGACGAAATCCGGCGGCAACGTCGCGGCGCCGCCCCGCAGCGGCGTGCCGTCCTCGCGGGCGAGGAACGTGTCAAGCAGCGGCTGGCGAACCGCGTCGTGGTACACGTAGGGCTCGCGGTGAAACACCACTTTGGCGCCGGTGATCTTGCCACCGACATCGACGCCTGCGATGACGTCGAATGGCGTCACCGAATAGCCGGGTGCCGCAATGATATCGAGGGTCGAGAACAGGTACGCGACCGCTTTGTCGCCCTTATAGACCGCGATCGCCGGCGGCGATCCCTCTTCCGGCCCAAGCCGTTCGGCGCCCGGATAGACAACCGCCATCACGTCCGGCGTGAGCCGCTCGAGCAGCTTGCCTTTTTCGGCGAACGCGGATGAGGCGAAGCTAACCGCTGCAATAGCCGCCAGAGCGCGCAGTAACACCCACCCGAATTGTCCGCTTCCTATCCGCATCGTCATGGCCGGACTTGTTCCGGCCATCCACGCCTTTGAGCGCGGGCGGCCTTCAAAGCGTGGAGGACCGAGACAAGCGCGGGCATGACGAGGCAACGAACGCATTCTCATTCCTGGCGCTTCCCATCCGGCATGATGGCGGCGTCGAAATTCGCGCCTTCGATCTGCGCATCCGTCAGGATGGCATTTTTCAGGTTGGCACCCTCGAAGCTGGTGCCGCGCAGGTCGGCGCCGTGCAGATTGGCGCCGAACAGGTCGACGCCCGCGAAGATCGCGCCGCGCAGGTCGGCGCCGTAGAGATCGGCTTCGACCATGTCGGACAGGGTGAAATCGACGCCGCGCAGATCCATCTCGCGCAACTTCTGGCCGTCGAGCTTGGCGCCGCGGAAGTTCGCGCCGGCAAGCTTGGCGCCTGCGAGCCGCGCGCCGCGCATGTCGGTACCGCCCAGCATGGCGCCCTCGAGATTGGCTTGGTTGAGCCGCGCCTGGCCCAGACGGGCATTCAGCAGCTTCGCGCCGGCCAGATTGGCGCTCGACAAGTCAGCCTCGAACAGCAGCGCGCCGGTAAGGTCGGCGCCGTGGAAATCCGCCCATTTGGCGTCGACGTGGTTGAGATCGGCGTCGACCAGCTTGGCGCCGGCGAGGTCGGCGTGCTGCAACGAACTGCGGAACAGGCTCGCCTGAAAGAGGTCCGCATTCTTCAGGCTGGCCCGGTCGAGCTTCACGCGCTTGAACTCGCGGTCCTTGAGATCGCGCCCGGAGAGGTCGCATTCGATACAGGACTTGGCGGTCCCGGCAAGAAACGCCTCGATGTCATCGGCGAGCGCTGAGGTGATGACCACGAGCACCAGCGCCAGCCCACCGGCCAAGGCTCCGTACTTCGCGTTCCGCGCTGCCTTTCGCGCTGTCATCCCAACCACGATCATTCCTGCCTGCCGCAACACCCTTGCGGAAGGCGCCACCATATCAGATTGACCACGGGTTTCCGAGCGGGTCGGGCGTCTGCTTCGGGCTTCTGAGGACGGCGAGAGACGTCAGCGTGTGAGCGCCCTACCTTGCCCCGGCGAGCGGCGGATGTTGCAATCAGCCGAACTTCGGGAAACGCGAGGACCAATGGCACAGCACGCGATATTCAGCCCGTTCTTTGCGATCATATTCCTGACCCTTGTCGTCTGGGTCTATATGTTCGTCCGACGCATCGCGTTCATCACGAGCCTCAACGTCGGCGCGACTGATCTTGCGGCGCCTGGAGAGTTTGCACGGCTATCGCCGCTCGCGGTATCGAATCCGTCCGACAATCTCAAGAACTTGTTCGAGTTGCCGGTGCTGTTCTATGCGCTGGCGCTCTATCTGTTCGTCACAAGCCAAGTGGACGCCGCTTATGTCTATGCCGGCTGGATTTTTGCGGCATTTCGGGCGCTGCACAGTGCTGTCCATTGCGCCTTCAACAAAGTCATGCTGCGGTTCTACCTCTATCTCGTCTCCGCCCTCGCGCTGTGGTTCATCGCCATCCGCTCGGCATTTACGTATTTCGCAACATAGCTACCGGACGTCGCAGCCCGGACCCGCCGCGCGTTCAGAACTTCTCCACCCACGGCCGCACCTCGATTTCCCAGCTCCACGCACTTCTCGGCTGCTGGAGCAAGAACAGGTAGTTCGCCGCAATGGCGTCGGGCTCGAGGGTGGCGTCGGGATGGTCGGCGGCTTCGGGCCGGCGCGACGAGCGGATGCCGCCGTCAACCACCACATGGGCGACGTGGATGCCCTGCGGGCCGAGTTCGCGCGCCATGCTCTGGGCGAGCCCGCGTAGCGCAAACTTGCCCATGGCAAAGGGTGCCGACTGCGGATAGCCCTTCACGCTCGCGGACGCGCCGGTGAGCAAAACCACGCCGCTTGCCTTCGGCAGCATGCGGCGGACCGCCTCCTGCGCCACCAGGAAGCCCCCGAAGGCTGTCACCGCGATGGACTTCTCGACCTCGGCGGGATCGAGATCGACGAACGGGCCGCGGGTGCGATAGCTCGCGTTGTAGACGACCGCGTAAGGGTCACCCAGGGAGCCGGCAAGATCGGCATAGAGCTTCTTCACCGCCTCCCGGTTGCTCGCGTCGCAAACGAAAGTCCTGGCGCCGATCTCCTTCGCGAAGGTCCCGAGATCGTCGACGCTGCGCGCCGCGAGCGCGATCTTCATGCCGGCTGTGGCAAAGCTCTTCGCAATCGAAGCCGAGAGGCCCGAACCGGCGCCGACGATCAACGCGACTTTGTCTTTGAGGTCCGTCATGGCGCTTTACCCCGTCGCTCACCCGGTCATCTTGCGACGTTCGATCCGGGCTACCCTGCTGCCGATCAGAGGGTGGATATGTAACGCGCTATGGCCTCCCGCTGGGCTGGCGACAGCTCCTGCATCAATTTCACCATGTCGGCATTGTTGGTGCGATCGCCGTCGGCAAAGCTGCGCATCGCCTCGACCAGATATTCGTAGCTTTGTCCGGCGAGCCGCGGCGCCGGCAGGCCGCCGACGAAACCCTGCTGATGACAGATCTGGCATACCGTCAACCCGGCGGGCGCCGACACGGCAGCGGCGGGGGTCGGGCGTGCCGGCCAGCTCTTGCTTGCGAGATAGGCCGCCGCGGGGCGCAATTCCGCCTGGGTGAGCGTCCTGGCAAACGTCGCCATGATCGGGTTTTCGCGATCGCCGCTCTTGTAGTCGTGCAGCTGCTTCACAAGAAAATATTCCTGCTGCCCCCAGATGATCGGCGTGGTTGCGTTGATCGGTACGCCGTTCTCGCCGTGGCATGAGCCGCAGACTTGCAGCTTTTCGGCGATGGCCTCGGCCGCGCTTGCGGGCGCGGCCATCGCGGCTAAAACGAGCAGTGTGCCGAAAACATTCGGATAGTGATTGTTGGCCATGTTTGACGCCACCGTTGTTCGAGTTTCCCCCCGGTCCGGTGACGCGACCCGTGCGCCCGAACCGGGCTAAGACATGCCGCAGTCGGGCTTGTGGCGCAAGATGGTCGACGCACGGAAGCGATAAGGTCCCCTCAACGAAATTGCGATCTGCGCAGCCGCGGCGGACCCGAAACGGGCTGAATTGTGGTCACCAGGCGGGATGCCGGCGGAATCGGCGACGTAGTTCCCCTTCAACCATGTGCAAGGTAGGCTCCCGCAATGGCTGCGCGGGGACAGTGGATGCGGCGGAGGGAATTCATGGCAGGGGTAGGCGCGGCGGCGTGGCCTCTTGCAGCGCGTGCGCAGCAGCCAATGCGGCGGGTCGGCATCCTGTGGCCGTTTTCCGAGGACGATCCCGTGCGCAAGGCATGGCACGCCGGGTTTATCCAGGGCCTTGCGGAACGCGGCTGGACCGCAGGCCATAACGTCCGGATCGACGTGCGATGGAACCTCAGGACACCCGAACAAGCTCAGGCGTTCGGCCGAGAACTGATCGAACTGAAACCCGGGCGAGACTCCGGCGGACCGGAGCGGGCGCGATTGTGATCATACTGTCAGCGATCCTATTGCCCGCTGGACAGGCGCCTGGTCGGAGATGATAATGACCACCACTACAGTAACGGCGCAAGGCAAAGAACCGTTGCGGCAACACGCTGCAAGGCAAAAAACGTAGCAGCAGCATGCTGCGAGAGATAAGGGAGGCCATGATGGGCGACCGCTTGTCGATGTCCGTGATGACGGTCGTTGTTGCGGCGACCGCCGTCGGCGCCGTCAGTTTGATGTCGATCACGCGAACGTCGGCCCAAGCGCCGGCAACTTCCGGCGCGGCGCCGGCGGCAGCGCTGAAGACGCCCTGGGGAGAACCCGATCTGCAGGGCATCTGGACCGACGAAAATGACACGCCTTTTCAGCGTTCCCCCCGGTATGCCAATCAGGAATTTTTCACCGAGGCACAGCGAGGTGAATTGGACAAAGTCCGATCAGCGCGCCGCGGGCGCGACGATCGTGCGGAGCGCGGCAGCGAGAGCGACGTCTCCGGCGCCTACAACGCGGTGTGGGGCGGCATGAAGCACACCGGCAACCGCACATCAATGATTGTCGATCCGCCCGATGGCCGCATTCCGCCGCTAACGCAGCAGGCGCAAAAGATTGCCGCCGCCGACCGGGACTTTCGTCAGGCCCTGATGCAAGCGACCCAGACTTGCAAACTCAAGCTGCCCGGATGTCCTGAAGGCAAGTACGATCCGGCTCTCACGTCGCGAGGCGAAGAGCTTCCGCCTCGCTACAACACGGCGCGCATGAACCGGCATGCCGATCCGGAGGACGGCGCGTTGGCAGACCGTTGCCTGACGATCGGGCTACCCGAGTTTGGAGCGGGAAATGGCGGCGGCAGCTTCCGGCGGATCGTGCAGACGCCGGGGGGTATCGCGATCGCCTACGACGTAGGCCAGGGCCAAGGCTGGCAGCGGAGCATAGTCATGAATGGCAGCCCGCACTTGCCGGCCAACATCCGCCAATGGTTTGGCAACTCCCGCGGCCACTGGGAGGGCAACACGCTCGTAATCGACGTGACGAACTTCAGTCCGAAGGACGATTATCGAGGATCGCGCGAGAACCTGCACCTGAACGAGCGCTGGACGCGAACCGGGCCGACCACGCTCGAATACGTCGTGACGATCGAAGATCCCACCGTGTGGGCGCGGCCATGGACCGCCAAACAGGAGTTCATCCGGCAGAGCGATCCGGAAAACAGAATTTATTACGAGCCCCGCTGCAACGAAGGAAATTTCGGCTTTCCTGCCATTATGAAAGCGGCGCGCCAGGAGGACCGCGAGTTCGCCGAGGGACGCGGACCGAATCCGCTGTTCAAGGACAACGCATCGGGAGGTGCTGATTCCGATCCGTTGCAGCAGTAAAAGGCAAAGCGGAAGGAGACCAACATGCGCGACCGCTTCTCGATCTCGATGATAACAGTCGTCATTGCCGGGGCCGCTGTGGGCGCTGTGATTTCGGTGTCCGTCACACGGACGTCCGCCCAGGCTCCGTCGGCTGTCGCAACTGCACCGGCGCCGGCCTCGGCGCTAAAGACGCCCTGGGGCGAGCCCGACCTGCAGGGCATTTGGACGGACGAAACCGATACGCCGCTGCAGCGCTCCCCGAAGTATGCAAACCTCGAATTTTTCACCGCGGCACAGCGCGCCGAATTGGATAAGGAGAGATTGGCGTTGCAGCGGCGCGACAAGCGCGTAGAGCGTGGCACCGAGCTCGACGTCGCCGGCGCCTACAACGCGGTGTTCACGTCTATGAAGCGCACCGGCGGGCGCACCTCGATGATCGTCGATCCGCCCAATGGCCGGATGCCGCCGCTGACGCCGGCGGCGCAGAAGGCGGCCGCCGCCGATCGGGAGTTCCGGCTCGCGCTGTTGCAATCGACCGAGACCTGCAAAAGTAAATCTGTGGCGTGCAATGGCGGCAAATACGATCCGACGCCTTCGCCGCGACGCGCGGAACTTCCGCCGCGCTACAACACGGCCCGCATGAATCGCCACGATGATCCGGAAGACGCCGCGTTGCCGGACCGCTGTTTGACGATCGGACTTCCCGAATTCGGCGCCGCAACCGGCAGCTTCCGCCGCATCGTGCAAACGCCGGGCGGCATTGCCATCTTCTACGACGTGGGTCAGGGTCAGGGGTGGCAGCGCAACATCGTCATGAACGCAAGCCCGCACTTGCCGGCCAACATCCGCCAATGGTACGGTGACTTCACGTGGTCACTGGGAGGGTAATACGCTCGTGGTCGACGTGACGAACTTTAGTCCGAAGACCGACTATCAAGGCTCGCGCGAGAATTTGCATTTAGTCGAGCGCTGGACGCGCACCGGGCCGACGTCGCTTGAATACGCTGTGACGATCGAAGATCCGACGGTGTGGACGCGGCCATGGACCGTCAAGCAAGACTTCACCAGGCAGAGCGACCAGGAGAACAGGCTTTATTACGAACCCCGCTGCGTCGAAGGAAATTTTGGCCTGCCGGGGCTGATGCGGGGAGCGCGTATGGAAGACGTCGCCTTCGCGGAGGGACGCGGTCCCAACCCGGCGACAAAGGATAACGCCACGGATTTTGTCGGCGTCGAAGACGATCCGTTGCAGTAACGTCAGTAGTACCATCGGTAGTTACGTCGGTAGTAACGTCAAATAAAAGTCACAGGAGGAGACCGCCATGCGCGACCGCTTCTTACGTTCGATGATAACGGTCGCCGTTGCGGCAGCCGCTATCGGCGCCGTCGTTTCCGTGTCCGTCACACAAACGTTGGCGCAGACGCAGATCGTGCGGCCCCCCGCCAGGGTTGACGGCAAGCCCAATTTCAGCGGCATTTGGCAAGCCAATAACGAGGCCAACTGGGATTTGCAGTCGCACGCGGCACTTCCCGCCGCCGTCACGCAGCAGGGCACTTATCCGTATGATTATGCGCGAGTGCCCGCCGCACCGGTCCTCGCGATGGGCGCCGCCGGCGCCGTACCGGGATCGCTTGGCGTCGTGCAGGGCAACGGGCAAATCCCCTACAAGCCCGAAGCCTTGCTGATCAAGAAAGAGAACGCGGAGCACTGGATCGACCGCGATCCGGAGCTGAAATGTTACCTGCCGGGCATTCCCCGCGCGATGTACATGCCGTATCCGTTCCAGATCACGCAAAGCACCAACAAGGTTCACTTTGCTTATGAATTCTCGAATACGGCGCGCACGATCCATCTGGACAAGGTCGAGGGCCCGCCTGACGATACCTGGATGGGACACTCGGTCGGACGATGGGACGGCGACACGCTGGTGGTCGACGTGACGAATTTCAACGATCGGACCTGGTTCGACCGCGCCGGCAATTTTCACAGCGAGGCGCTGCACCTGGTCGAGCGCTTCACCCAGATGTCGCCCGACGTCATCTGGTACGAAGTGACGATCGAAGATCCGAACGTCTTCACGCAGCCATGGAAGATCGCCATGCCGCTCTACCGTCGGGTCGAGCCGAACATGCAGCTTCTGGAGTTTCGCTGCAACGAATTCGTCGAAGAGTTCATGTACGGGAATCTTCGCAAGCAGCAGTTGGTCAAACACTGGGAAGGCGATACCATGTCGGTCGATATCACCCGCAAGGTGCCGCCCGGTGACAGCTTCTATCAATGGTATGGTAAGTGAGATGGTAGGGTAGTCGACATGGACGGCCGCGGATTATCCCGATGCGGGATGGTCGAGCGGCCGCGGATAAGGGCGCCTGTCTTGGCGCCATGAGCGAAGAGGAGGCATTCGATGAGCACGAAGCTTGCCGTTATGGGCTGTATCACGGGTCTCGCGATGTCGGGATTTGCGTCTTCGGCATCGGCGCACCACGCGTTTGCGGCCGAGTTCGACGCCAACAAGCCGGTGAGCTTCAAGGGGACGATCTCGAAAATGGAGTGGGTCAATCCCCACACTTGGCTGCACGTCACCGTGAAGAACCCCGATGGCACCAGCGACAACTGGGCAATCGAAGCGGGGACGCCGAACGTGCTGTTCCGCCGCGGATTCACCAAGGACTCTCTGCTGCCCGGCACCGAGATCGTGGTTGACGGCTACCAGGCGAAGGACGGGACCCATCGCGCCAACGGCCGGGATCTCACCCTGCCCGACGGACGCCACTTGTTTCTCGGCTCCTCCGGAACCGGTGCTCCCTACGAGTTGACGCCCGGGACCCAGGACAAGAATAACTGATAAAATAGCTAGAGCGGATTTCGATGATGTTGAACCGCCTCTCCGAGTCATGGCCGGGCTCGTCCCGGCCATCCACGCCTTTCTCGCGCAATCGCCCGAGGAAGACGTGGATGCCCGCGACAAGCGCGAGCATGACGATGGAGAGAGGTGGTTCGATCGCACCGAAACATGCTCTGATATCGCGCTTCGTCTTACGCGGTCACACCCGGTAGTCGACGGGATTGGAATGTCGTTTCTGGCTTTCTTCGAACAGCTGGCGGAATCCCCGTGGAGCGTCAGCCTCCACGAATCGGAAATCGCCTATTCCCTTATCGAATCGAGCCACGTGTGGTCGCTGGCGGTATTCTTCGGCTTGACGGTGATGTTCGACCTGCGCCTGCTGGGTTGGACCATGCGGAAGGTGCCGATAACGGAGTTTGCCAACCGCGTGCTGCCATGGACCATCGCGGCGTTCGTCGTGATGGTCATCAGCGGCACGCTGTTGTTCTACGCGATACCTCTGCGGTCCTATCAGAACATTTTCTTCCGGTTCAAAATGATTCTGCTGCTGCTGGCCGGCTTGAACGTGTGGATCTTTCACTCACGCGTTTATCCGAAGGTCGCGACCGCGGATGTCGACGGGGCACCCAAGGGGGCGAGGGTCGCCGGCGCGCTGTCTCTCGTACTCTGGATCGGCGTCGTCGTTTCGGGCCGGATGATCGCCTACAACTGGTTCGACTGCGATCGGCAGCCGCAAACGGATATCATCAATTTCCTGACCAGTTGCGTACCCACCGAATAGGGGCACCGATGTCTTTGTTCGCGTTCTTTCAGTGGTGCTACCAGACGGAGCTCGGCGAAGGGATACGAAATTCGACCTGGATCTTTCCCGTCATCGAGTCCTTCCATCTCCTTGGTCTTGGGCTGACGGCCGGAGCCGTGTTGATCGTCGATCTGCGCCTGTTGGGCGTGGGCCTGAGCCGACAGCCGGCCAAGCAAATCTGGGCCAACGCTCAGCCGTGGTTGCTCGGCGGCGTCACCTTGATGTTTGCGTCTGGTATTCCGCTGTTCATGTCCGAATTGATCAAGTGTTATTACAGCTTTGCCTTCTGGGTGAAGATGACATCACTGCTCCTGGTGCTCATCTTGACGTTCACGGTTCTCCGCCGCGTCGCGCGAACCGAACCGACCCCCGATCGGCCGCTGCCGGGCCGCATTGCGGCGATCATATCGTTGGTCCTGTGGTTCGGCGTGGCGTGGGGCGGACGCTGGATCGGGTTCTCGTAGCGGCAGTCGGTCCGGCAAAGTCGCAGCCCGCATGAGCGAAGCGACAAGTGGGACCGCCAGTCCAGATTATCGCTCCGCTCATCCGGGCTGCGGCGCCGCAAGTTCCAACGAGATCCGCGAGGCATCTTCGGGATTTGCGTGTCAAGCATCTGCGGTCGCTTCGGCGGCGGGGGCAGTTGTCGGCAGCTCAATGCAGAATTCCGCGCCGCGGGAACTCCGCGGTTCCGCCGAGAGCCGTCCGCCATGCGACTCGATGATCGATCGACAGATGGACAGACCCATTCCCATTCCGTTGGGCTTCGTCGTAAAAAAGGGCTCGAATATGCGGGCTTTATGAATTGGATCGATGCCGATTCCCGAATCTCCCACTGCGATTTTCACGCCGCCGCGTTCGGTTTTTTCCGATCTGATCGTCAATCGTCGTTCGCGCCTGGGGATCGAACCCATCGCGTCGACGGCATTCATGATCAAATTCAGAAGTACCTGTTGCAACTGGACCCGCTCAGCCGCCACCTCGGGAAGTCCGTCTTCCATCTTGTTTTCAAGAGATACTTGGTGGATTTCCAGTTCCCCTTGAACCAGTGCCAGAACGTCGCCAATCAGTCGATTTACGTTTAACAAGCTCTTTTCGGTTGGCTTCCTTCCGAACATTCCACGGACAGTGGCGATAACCTCGCTGGTCCGGTGACCCTCGCTGACAATCCGGCCGAGGATTCCGCGGACCTCGTCGAGATCAGGCTGTGGCCGATCCAGCCAGCGTAAGCCGGCGTTCGCGTTCACGACAATTGCGGCCAGCGGCTGACTGATTTCATGAGCAATCGAAGCGGTCATTGCACCCATCGCCGTGTGCCGGGTGACCTCCGCGAGTTCACGACGCGATGCCCGCAATTGCTCTTCAGCCTCCTTGAGGTCGGTAATGTCGCGTCCGACAGCGAATAGGAGATCCTGGTCGGAAACCGCCTGCCAAGACACCCAGCGATACGAGCCGGCCCTGTGGCGAAGACGGTTCTCGAAATGCGTCGTCTTGCGGCCCTGGATCAGGCCTGCCAGTTCCGCGCTGCTTCTTTCGCGATCGTCGGGATGGACCAGCGATTCGGCACTCATTCCGATGCTGTCGGTTTCGGACCAGCCGAGCATCGCGGTCCAAGCCGGATTGACCCGCACGATCCGGCCTTCAGTGTCGGCCACGACAAGAAGATCCTGCGAGACATTCCAGATGCGGTCGCGCTCTCGGGCCTGCGCCGCGACGCGCTGTGCCAATGTTTCGGCAAGCTCGCGGAGCCGTTGTTCGTTGGCTGCCAGGGCCTCCTGGACACGTTTGCGTTCGGTGATCTCTTCCGCGGCAACATTGATGCCGACGATGTCGCCGTTGAAACTCTTCAACGGGTGCCAATAGGTGACCCAACAGCGCTGCGCGTTGTCGGGCCGCTGCCCGTTGACCTCGATGCCGGTGATCGGCTCCCCGGTGCGCAAGATTGTTTGTACAATCTGTTCGACTTGGTCGGCCACCTGGGGAACGGTCTCCCGCACGGACCTTCCGATGTGACCAGCGACAGAAATGCCGCAAATTTCCGTCAGACGTTGGTTGACAAGGACGTAACGGCAATCCGGCGTCAGAAATGCAAGTCCGATCGGAGCCGTATCATAAATGAGTTGGAGTTCCGGAGATGTTGACGGACTGACCGGAAGATCTCGTGCGTCACCGGTCAAACCGGCACCTCGATGACTTCGCCGGCGACATCTGGAATATTCATTGCGGCGCCTCCCACCGAGGGACCGAGCGCGCGAAGACTGAATTCGCACGGACCACGAGCGCGACTACGATCTACCGGCATAGATGCCTCCGATGCGCAAAGATAATAGCGCGACGTGGCACACAACACCTGTCAGAATAGGGCAGTTTTCGTCCATGTACCACTGCACCAGATCGTTAGGCTAACCTATTCAAAATTTGCAGTTTTATTGATAAATCGTGCGCGGCGATCACAATTTTTCAATTAATCCCCTCCGAACTGCGGCGCAAGCGCGTTTGAGACCGGGTAAAGCCACCAAGCAGCCCTTCCAAGCGCACCCGCAAGGAGTGTATCTTTACGCAGAGCAGCCAGCGGGGACCATGAAAGGAAGCGCAGCATGGATACGCGGCGGTGGGAGATCTTTTTCGTCGTGATATTGGCGGCGGCGACGACGCCTGCCTTGGGGCAAGACGGGCGTCCAGCGGCCGGAACATCTCGCACCGGCGGTATCCAAAGTGCCGCATCAATCCCGGACTTCTCCGGCATATGGGCTCATTTGACTTGGCCCGACTTTGAGCCGCCGCCGGCGGGCCTCGGCCCGGTGACGAACAGGGCGCGCCGCGAGGGCCGCAGTGACGCCTACCAACTGATCGGCGATCACACCAATCCGATCTTGAAGCCGCAAGCCTCCGAGGCCGTGAAGAAGCACGGTGAGATTTCATTGACCGGCGTACCCTATCCGACCCCGAGCAACCAGTGCTGGCCCGGAGGAGTGCCGTTCGTTCTCTTCAATGTCGGCATGCAGATGATCCAGCAGCCGGACAAGATCACGTTTCTCTATTCAAACGATCACGAAGTCCGCCACGTGCGCATGAACCAGCCTCATCCGGCTAACGTGACGCCGTCCTGGTATGGGGATTCCGTCGGCCGCTACGAAGGCGACACGCTGGTGATCGACACGGTGGGGGTCAAGATCGGGCCGTTTGCCATGGTAGACATGTACGGCACGCCGCACAGCCCGGCTCTTCACGTGGTGGAGCGCTATCGGCTGCTCGACAACGAAACCGCGAAACAGGTCGAAGAACGCGGCCAGAGAGCGCTTTCCCGGTTCGGGCGCGATCCCGGTTTTGCCCGCAATCCCGACTATAAAGGCAAGGGGCTGCAGCTCGAATTCACCGTCGAGGACGACGTCTTCACCAAGCCCTGGTCGGCGGCCATAAGCTATCGGCGCCCCTTGGGCGAGTGGCCGGAAATGGCCTGCGCCGAAAACCCCGATGGATATTTCCCCGGAAGGCGCGCCGCGGTACCGACCGCGGACAAGCCGGATTTCTGAACGTCGTCATGTCGACGCCGCGGCACGGTGTGAGTCAAACCATACGACTTGGCGGGGTCCCCGACGACCTCAGCTCGAATTCGCCATCGAGGATGATGGCGTCTTCGCCAAGGCGTGGTCGACGACCATAAGTTATCGACGCCCGCCGCGCCAGCGTCCGGAAATGATCTGCGCGAAATCCGGACGTTCTACCCGCAGCTCAGGTCCTCCGGGGTGAAGCTGCGGATGAGAAGATTTCCGCGCAACCGGCTCTGCCCGAACTGCCTTGACCGAACTGCCCGGCGCGAACAATCGCGCGAGCCGCATGCAATCGCCCCTGAATGGGGGTCGGGAGCGATCTGAACAGATCGCCGCTCGGCGCGCGAACGAACCGCTTGTGTTGCATCCCAGCCACACGCAAATACATTCTCCATTTACGTGTGTTTTTTTATTTTACAACTTAAATTTGTAATCGTAGGATTGATTTCGCAGGTGAAACTGTGGCGTTTGGCGGGGCGTCATGAGAGCGGTGCCAATCGGTGGGGGGACTCAGGCCGTCATAATATTTGCCCTTGCGGGCTGTGGCACCTACGTGCCGGAGATTTCAAGAGAACCCATTCGCCTCGGTGGCGGAACGTTCCGACTTCATTCAAGCGATCGTCAGAAATGTGCGGTGCGAAGTTCAAGATGCAGTGATTCGTTTGTATGCCGACAACCAGCCGATAGATCCGTTCAACAGAAACCTGAAATGGTTCGATTCCTGGGCAGTTCAAATATCGCTGACCTTAACGACGGACGAAAAGGGATCACTGAATCCTTCTGTCAATGTTCTACCTCCGGGACCAGCAAGCAGTATTTTCAATCTCGGTCTGGGGGCAACATTGTCGTCAGAGGCTCAGCGTGTCGACAAAATCGGCTCATTCTTCTCGGTTTCAGAGCTCAGAGCGTTACAGGCGTGCCGCCCAGAGGACAGGAATCGGGGCCCCTTCATACTTGAGAGCGATCTGAAGCTCTACGACTGGCTCATTGCCATCATGATCTCCAGCGACAACGCAGATACACCTGCGCCGCAAAATCAAAATGGGCCTTTCAAGTCGAATGTTCTGTCTCATGAGGTCAAATTCGACATTATTTCCGCCGGAACGGCGACCCCAGGCTGGAAGCTCACAACGAGTACCATCAACCAGTCCGGAACGTTCCTGAGTGCCACCCGCGATCGAACGCAAGATGTGATCATCACGTTTGGGCCTCCCGATCCCACGTGGTCGGTGGTTGTCGTCGACCCTAAAACGAAGACAAAGTCACTTCGACCTACAGCACTTGGGCCTGCAGCGGCTAGCGCGGCGCTTTCTTCGGATATCGGCAATTCGGTTAGCAATGGAGTCAGAAATGGACTGCGCCAATAGGATTTCCTTGGCGCGGCCGCGAGCGAGCGACACGGAGTGAATTATGCCCAAGCAAACCAAGCCAAAACCGCCTGCCAGCACGACAACAACGCGCGTTCAATATCATTGCCGATGCTACAAGCTTGGCGATGAATACGAAATGTGGGTATTGGACCCAAGTTCCGGCACTTACAACGGGCCTATTCCTTGCACTCAGCAACAGTGCCGAAACTGCAATATGTCACAAGCAGAACTGGTTTAGACAGGATTGGCAGACTGTTCTTCGGTGCGATCATATTGCTGCCTCCGTGATCGGCCCCGAACGGCAGTCGGCGCTCTGGCCTATCCGCGAAATCTTATTCGACGATCTCGGAAACGCGCAGCGGAGATGCCGCCAACGCGTCACTTTTTGCTTTGCTTGAAATATCGCAAATCCGGGGGCGTCTGGTCCTTGCGGGTCGGCATCAGAAAGTCCTCCGAGCTGAGCATATAGTCTTGCCTGATCCGATGGCGGTCGTGCCGCCGCCGAACTGCAATCGACGTGAAGGCCCGCGGCCAGGACCCGACATCGGGGCTAACCAGCAACCCGATGTTTGGCATCAGTTCCGAGTGGAAGCGATCGGAGGATTTTCGGATGCCGAAAATCGGCCAGGACATCGGCCCCGAGTTCGGAGGCGGGCACCGGCCGACCAAAATAGAAGCCTTGAGCCTGGTCGCCATCGGCGCTGTCCAGAAAACTCACTTGCTCGGCGGTCTCGATGCCTTCGACGGTGACCCGCATGTTCAGCTCGCGTCCGAGGGCAATGATGGTTTTGACAACCGTCTCAGCCTCACGGCCAGCGCCGTCGAAAGCCCGCATGAAGCTGCCGTCAATTTTGATTTTGTCGAACGGGAACCGCCACAAATAGCTGAGACTCGAATAGCCGGTGCCGAAGTCATCCATCACAATGGCGACGCCCATATCCTTGAGCGCCCGCAGTTCGGCCATGATTGCCTCGCTGTCGCGGAGCAGGAGCGTTTCCGTAATTTCAAGCTCAAGGCGATGCGGTTCCAGGCCGGTCTCTTTAAGAGCTGATGCGACAATTGCGCTGACGTTGCCCGCTGAAAATTGCGCCGGCGAGAGATTGACCGCGACCGTCAAATGGCTTGGCCAAGTCGCGGCAGTTCGGCACGCCTCACGCAACACCCACGCCCCGATCTTATCGATGAGGCGCAGCTCTTCGGCAATGGGGATGAAGGTCAACGGTGGTATGAGCGTGCCATCAGCCTTGGGGAGGCGTATCAGCGCCTCGAACCCAATGAGGCGCCGATCCGACATTTCAAACAACGGCTGATAGTGCAACTCGAACCGATCGTGGATGACCGCGTCCCGGATCGCTTTTTCAAGCTCGATCCGCGACTGCAACTCGGCATCCATCTGGGGCAGGAACAGCCGGATACAATTCCGACCATCGGCTTTGCTTCGATAAAGAGCAAGATCCGCGCTCTTCAACAGCCGTTGCGGGGACGTGCCGTCCGCGGGCGCGACAGCGACACCGACGCTTGCGGTGGTCACGATCTCATGTTCGTTGAATTGCATGGGCACAGCGATCGCGGACGTAAGCCGTTCGGCGAATGCTTCAGCCTCGCCCTCGATGAGAATGCCAGGCTGGACGACAATGAACTCATCGCCACCGAGACGCGCTATCACATCGTCGGGGCGCGTCACCGCACGCAATCGCTTAGCCACCGTTTTCAGCAGGAAGTCGCCGCCGTCGTGGCCCAAGGTATCATTGATCTCCTTGAAGCGGTCGAGGTCAAGGAAATGGACGGCGAAACAGTTTTTCTCGGAAGGCAACGCAGCGAGTGCGCCATCCAATTTTTCGATAAGGCGGGCGCGGTTCACGAGACCGGTCAGCGCGTCATGGTGCGCCAGGAAGCGGATGCGCCGGTCGGCCTGCTGCTTTTCCTTGGTGCGTCGATACCAAGCGATCGCTGGAAAGCTGAAGGAAAGTGCAGTGAGCAGGCACAGCAATGCGCCAGCGATCAGGAACGTGCTGTAGAAACTATCGCGCTTCTCGGTCTGATCGACATAGGCCGCCACGATGGCGACGGCCCGTCCATCGACGATGACCGGAACATAGGCCTGTGCGAAAAATGATGGTCGTCCCGGCGGTCTGCCCTCGCTGACATCAACCACCGGGCCGTTTATCGCGAGAGAGCGAACAGCGTCGGCACTGAATGTCGACAGATTGACCTGATTAACTCCATGTTCCGATACCAACTGCGAATAGCCCTCGCGATTGTAAATCTCGTAGCGAAACACTTGGCCGGCCCTTTGAGCCCACTTGAAAAAGGTCATGCTGGCATTTGAGGGCTGCTCGCCGGCTGCGATCTCCTCGATATCGTTGACGCTTTCCGCCAACAGGCGGGCCCAATTGCCGGCGGTCGAAGTTGCGTCCTGATACAACAGATGCTCGGTCGCGACTTTCACCACGGCGGACGTGCCGCCGACCATGACGCAGAATGCGAGCATCAGCAGAGCGATACCGCGCGGAGATGAGATGTTCTGCATGGCCGGCTACGAGCCTGAACAAATCTTGGCGATTTCGAATTCAGCCCTGGTCATCAACTCGCGATTGTGCGGATTTGCGCTCATCCAGTTTTCGATCACCGCGCGGAAGGCGGCATTGGTTTCGTCTCGGTCGGCCGCCGACGGCACCACGACCTTGCGGTTGGTATCCGACCGCAGTTGTTCGATCGCGGCTTTGTTCTCGGCATCGTAGGTCGCGATGTAGCGCTCGGCCGTCCATTCGCCGCTGAACCTGCGAATAATGTCCTGGTCGGACTTCGGCAAACTCTCGAATTTGGCTCGAATTCATCACAACTGCCAACGGGGCAGAACCAATACCGAGAAAATAGTGATTGGCGGCGACGCGGGAAATGCCGAACTCAATCAACGGAGCCGGAGACACGGCGGCGCCGTCGATCTTTCCGCCGCTGATCGCCGAGGCGGCCTGGTTGATCGGCATCTGAACTGCCACGACGCCCAGTTGTTCCAGAGCGGCTGCTTGCGCCACATTATTTGCGCGAATTCGCTTGCCCTTGAGGTCGGCAAGGGAGGCGATTGCGTTGCGGGTATGAAGGCTTTCTGGCTCGGTGGCGAATGCCCCGATTACAACGAGGTCATTATAGCCCCGCAACGCTCCCGCAGCCACGAGACGGCTATACACCAACGTTGCCTCGCGGATGCCGCCGAACAGCCCAGGCAGTTCAACTACGACGTTGTCCGGAAAACGCTCGGGCGTATACCCGGGGACCACAAAGGCGATGTCCGCGGTCCCGTCCAGAACCATTTGCAATTGCAGTGCCGGGTTCTTTCCGAGCGCACCGCTGAAATTGACCTCGATCTCCATGCGCTCGGCAGCTTCGGAATTGACCGCATCTACAAAGGGCTTGATTGCGGCAAGATAGGTGGTCGTGCGATCGGACGAGAAGTAGGCAAACTTCAGCCGTAAGGGCTCGGCTGCTGTGGCCGGCGCGTGAGAAAGCAGCGCGAACGATATGAGGGCGAGACGCGTCAATGCGTTCATAATTGATCACCCGTTCGTCGGTGGCCAGGATGATACCGGACCTAAGGATATCGTATTTATATGTATAAACGGCTAAATTGCGCCCAATAAGTATTCGATGCGCTTCGATCAATAGTCGATTATGGTTGTTGATTAATTAACGCTGCGCGCACTGTTTAACCTGCTGCAGGCCCCGTCGCCATCAGTCGACACGGGCGCATCTCACAGCGCGATATCCCGCACCTCCTTCGCCCGCTGAACGCAGGCGCCCATCAGGAAGGCGAGGTCGGTTCCGGTCGAGACATAGCGGGCACCCATGCGGACGTATTCCTCGACGAGCTTGGGACGCGTCGCGAGGCCGCCGACGCCGACGTGCTTGCCGTGGCGGCGGCACGCCGTGATGGTGGCCGCATAGGCTTCGCGGACCCGGGGGTCGTCGTATTGTTCCGGAATGCCCCAGTCGCATAACAGATCGTTAGTGCCGATCATCACCATGTCGATGCCGTCGACCGCGACGATCTCCTCGGCCTTGGCGAGGGCGGCGGCGTTCTCGAACTGGACAATTATCATGGTGGCGTCGTTGAGTGCCGCAAAGGCTTCGGCGGCCGGAAAGCTGTGGAAGTGCAGATGCGGCAGCCCGGCCGCGACCGAGCGGGCGCCGACCGGGGGAAATTTCGCCGCCTGCACCACCGCCCGCGCCTCGGCGGCGGAGCCGATATGGGGCGCGATCACCCCGAGCGCGCCGCCCTCCAGCACCCGCGTGATGTATTCTGGCGTATTGGCCGGCACCCGCACGAACGGTGCGATGCCGGCTGCCAGCGCCGCCATGCAGATCTGGCTTGTGGTCTCGATCGAGGCGCTGCAGTGCTCCATGTCCACATAGATGGTGTCGAAGCCCGCCGTCTTGGCGATCTGCGCCATCTCGATCTGGCGCACCAGCCGGACCGTCATCGATGCCACCACCTCGCCGCGCGCGAGCTTGTCCTTGACGTTGTTGCGCAGGATGTCACCGATCGCCGGTTTCTCCATCGTCATGTTCGCGCTCCGCGTTCCGGGCTGCCGATCTTAGCCGTTCAGACCTCGCCCGGTCATGTAGCGTTATTTCGACGCCGCAGCTATGCTGACGGTCCTTCGCGATAAATTGCGATCGCCCGCGCATGACCAAGGACGACGGATGAACTATTCGACCGACTTCAAATCGATCCGCGACGAGGTCTCGCCGCAAGAGTGGCAGGCCCAACTCGACCTCGCGGCCTGCTATCGCCTGGTCGACTGCTTCGACATGACCGACCTCATCTACAATCACATCACGGCGCGCATTCCCTGCACCGACGACCACCTGCTCATCAACCTCTACGGTCTGACCTACAAGGAGATCACCGCGTCGAGCCTCGTCAAGATCGACCTCGAAGGCAACATTATCTGGAAGCCTGCGACCGACTACGGCATCAACAAGTCCGGCTACGTGATTCACGGCGCGATCCATGCGGCGCGCAGCGATGTGGCGTGCATCATCCACACCCACACCCGCGCCGGCATGGCGGTTGCCGCGATGGCGTGCGGGCTGCTGCCGCTGTCGCAGACCTCGATGCGTTTTGTCGGCCACATCGGCTACCACGACTACGAGGGGCCGGCGATCGATCTCGCCGAGCGCGAGCGGCTGGTACGCGACCTCGGGCCGCACGACGCCATGATCATGTACAATCACGGGCTCCTGACTTGCGGAGCCACCATCCAGCAGGCTTTCAACACCATGTATCAGCTTGAAATGTCGTGCCGCGCCCAGGTCGACGCCATGGCGGCGCGCACGGAGTTGCGGATGCCGGGCGACAATGTGCTCGCCCACACGGCGCATCTCTACCAGCCCGCCACGCGGCGCCCTTACGGCGTGCTCGAATGGCCCGCGATGCTGCGCCGGCTCGACGCCGATGGGCGTAGTTCGGGCTATCCGCCCTACTCGAATTGAGAAACCTCAGGGACGCCGCCGCGGCGCGGACCGGCCGCTATTCGTGGGTGCTGCCGTCGGGCATCAGGGCGCCCTTGAAGTTCACGCCGTCGAGCTTGGCATCGGTCAGGACGGCGCGCGATAGCCGCGACTCGGACAGGTCCGCGCCGGTGAGATCGGCGCCGGTAAGGTCCGCGCCGAACAGGTCGGCGCCCGAGAGTTTCGCGCCCTTGAGGTTGGCCTCGCGCATCACGGCATCGATGAGACCGGAGTCCTCCAGGTTGGCACCTTCGAGATCGGCCCGGCGCAGCGAGACCCCGATCAGGTTGGCCCGCATCAGTTCCGCGCCGCGCAGCGAGGCGTCATCCATGCGGGCGCCGGTCAGGATCGCCTCGACGAGCTTGGCGTTGTCGAGGATCGCCCGGACCAGGCGCGCCTTGCCCATCTTGGCTTCGGTGAGGTCGGCGCCGGAGAGATTGGCGACGCTCATGTCGGACTCGTAGAACATGGCACCCGCCGCATTGGCCTTGGCGAACTTCGCATTCTTGAGGTCGGTCTTGTTGAGATTCGCGCCGGTGAGGTCGGCGCCGGTGAAATTGGTTCCGATCAGCCGGCTGCGGTGCAAGACCGCCTTGGCGAGATCCGCCCCCGCAAGATCGAAGCCGGCAAGATCGCGCCGCTTCAGCTGGGCCCTTTCGAGCGCGCAGTTTGGGCAGCCCTTGGTCGTACCGGCGAGGAAATCCGCTTCGGTCTCCGCCCGCGACGCCGCAACGCCAAGCGAAAGCAGTACGAACGCGGCGGCCGCACAGGACAGGGCGAGGAACCGAGGATGCGTCATGGTGCTTAATTCCGTTTTGCCGGTTAATATGATGCCATGTTTCCAAGCGCCACCAAAGCGTGCCGTTCCGCGGCGCGCCGCGCGCGCCGAACCCCGAGCCGGGAGACCAACGTATGCGCCTATTCGGTGCCTTGATTGCCGCAGCGGCCCTCATCCCGACCGCGGCATTGAACCTCGCCGGCCTGCCGGAAGCCGCGCAGGCGCAAAGCGCGCCGCCCCCCAAAGGCGGCGCCGACGAGCGGCCGACGCGCCGCGAGGTGTGGGACATCACGCTCGGCACGAAGGTCGCGGACCTGCCGGACGATTTCGTCGACTACGCCTGCGGCACCAACGGCGGTCCGCCTTCGACGCCGCTCACCGGCTGGAAGGACTATCGCCGCTGCCGGCCGGAACCGAGCGGCCTGCGCGAAGTCTATTTCCGCTATGACGACGAGCTCGAATACTGGGCCAAGGCCAACAATCTCGGCCCCCAGATGGAGCAATATATCGGCACCAAGACCTACGGCTTCCCCATTACGGTCTCGGTCCTCATCGGTGATGACGCCGTGGCGCACGGCATCCGCATCGTCACCGATCCGCGCGACCCGAGTGGCGACCGCGACGAAGCTTACCTGCTGCGCAATTTTCTCAACGCGCGATTTGGCCGCGAGGGGTGGCAATGCGAGGACCTGCCGCCGGAGTCGGGCGAGACACCGGTATCCGGCATCTTCATCAAGCAGAACTGCCAGAAACAGATTGACGAGGCGACGCGCGGCACCCTGGTGACGCGCTATCTGCGCAAGCCCGGCCAAAGCCAGTACGATCCGCATTCCGGCAAGGAAACCCTCAACCAGTTCGACAGCAACGTCCGCTTCGAGCTGCTGCGGACCAGATAGCCGCGCACGCGGCGTGAGTGGATTCCGATCGAATGGAATCAGTCGTGGGGTTGGCAAGGCGAAGCGTGCCCACGTTGCTCGGCTTTACGACGTGGGCACGGCGCGAAGAGCGCCTTTGTCCACCCTACGAACTGCGCACGAAGTACCTCACACCCGCCAGTTCGAGCGCCTGCGGAGTGAGTCGAATGCGGCGGCGGTCTCGTCGGTCAGCCGCTCGGCATCGACATGCGTGAGCACGCCCTGGCGCTTCAGTATGCGACCGTCGACCACAACGGTATCGACATTGGCCGGCTCGCCGGCTTCGACCAGAAGATGCGCCGGGTCGGTGAACACACCCATGTTGACGCCGCGGGTCGACACCATGATGAGATCGGCGCGCTTGCCGGGAACGAGCGAGCCGACGCGATCGGCAATGCCGAGCGCGCGGGCGCCGTTGATGGTGGCAAGCTCCAGCGCCTTGCGGGGCAGCAGCTTAAATTCGCTGCCGAAGCGGCCGTTCTCGAGATTGACGAGGTACTTCATGTTCTCGAACAGGCTGCACGTACCGGTTGCCGCGACGGTATCGATCGAGATGCAGCAATTGACTCCGCCGTCGATGAGCTCGCTCGTCGGCGCGAAGCCGTAGCCGACCCGCGCGTCGGTGACGGGCGACAAGCTCACCGAGCTGTCGGTATCCTTGAGCATCTTGATCTCGTCCGCGGTCGCCCAAGTGGCATGTGCGATCAGTACGTCCTTGCCGAGCAAATTCTCCTTGCCGTGGAGTTCGATCACCTTCGGCGAATTGCGCACGCCCGGCACGTGCAGCGCGATCGGGATGCCGATGCGGCGGGCGAAGTCGAATTCGGCGCGATAGACCTCGGCCGGCATGAACTTGCCGAAGCGCCACATGCCGCGCCAACCGAGGCCGAGATGAATGAGACCGCCGTTGGAGAATTTCGGCCAATCCTTGTGAAGCCGTTCGATGTCGGCGAGCGGCAACCGCTCGGTTTCGGCAAGCATCGGCGACCAACCATAGGAAAACCGCGCACGGATGCCGGCGTCGGCGAGCGCCTGCAATTCCGCGTCGGCGAATTCCGGCGCCGGCAGCATGTGCGACCAGTTATGAACCGTGGTGATGCCCGCTTGCAGTGCCTCGATGGCGCCAAGCCGCGTGCCTTGATGGGTGTCAGACGAAGTCCAGAATTTGCCCAGTGCCGACACCATGGGGAAATAGGTTTCCTCGTGCCGGTCACCGGAAAAGCCGCGCAGCAGCGTGTTCCACATGTGCCAGTGGGTTTCCACCAGCCCGGGCAGCACGATCATGCGCTCGCCACCGAGCACTATCGCGCCGGGCGCCTTGAGCCCTTTGCCGACCGCCACGATGGCGCCGTCCTTCACATGGACATCGCCGCCCGCGATGTCGCCCTGCGCTGGGTCCATGGTCATCACATAGGCGCCGCGGATGACGAACTCGCCTCGCTCCGGCAACGCGCCGACCGCGCCGTTTCGCTTCGCGATCTTCGGAGTGGCGGCGAGTAGCGGCGGCGCCGCGACGGCGACCGTCCCCACGACGGCGGCGTGGCTGATCAATGCGCGTCGCGTGATCGACTTCATGATGTCCTCCCGGAGAATTTTTGCTTTATGAGCGCCAGAATGAGCCTTTCCGACGGCTTCGCCAAGCCCGGCGTCGCACGCAATGACAAGTGTCAATTATCAACGCACAATGAACTCGCGTCGTCATGGCCGCACATGTTCCGGCCACCCAAGCCTTTCTTGCGCCGTGAGATCGCAAAGACTTGGCTACCCGCGACAAGCGCGGGCATGACGAGAGGATTGAGTCATTTCCCGACGAAGGTCGCGATGATGTAGTCGGCGACCGCCTCGATCTCGCGTCGCGTCAGCGGCGTCGAATGCGGATCGTGGGGCATGTCGTTGCCCAGGTCCTTGGCCTTCAGGCCGTAGCAGTCGGTGTCCTCATAGGCGTATTTGTCGAAGTGCGGCATCTCGGTCGCCGGCCGCCCGCAGGCGATGACCTCGATCAATTGGGCGCGGGTGAGGATGGTCTCATGCAGGTTCGCCGCGCGGCCCGGCGAGCGCGGATCGCCGCGTCCGTCGCCATCGACGCCGTGGCAGAACTGGCAGTCGGCCTTGTCGTGGAACAGGCGATTGCCGAACGAATAATCTTGGGCCCACGTGGGGCCGAGATTGAACGTGACCGCGAGGGCCGCGATGGCAGCAAACTTAACAGACTTCACGAAGTTACTCCTCATTCCATTTGCTTCGGATTCCAGCGCTGTCGCAGAGACGGTCTCATCTCCGAAGTGTCATGCTCCGCGAGAGCGGAGCATCCAATAACCCCCGTCTGCGAGGTGGGCACTATGCACACATCGATGTACCGTGGTTACTGGATTGCCCGCGCAGCGCGGGCAATCCAGCGGTTGAAAACCAACGGTGGAACCACAACACGAGATCCCTCCAACGTTCGCTAACCCTCGCGAAGACACCGTCACATTGCTCGCGGCTGAAGCGCAACAAGCGCCATGCGGGAATGCCGAAATGCCCCGCTTTCGCGGGGCATTTCAAGTTGAAAGTTCGAATTTCAGCGCGTTGGCCGTTTCAGGTTCGCAATTACAGCCCGAACACGAACAACATGGTCTGGTTGCGCTGGTCCTTCAACTCGGGGATGAGTTGGTGCTTGCTGCGCGCGATCGGGCTCAGGCCGGCGAGGATCGCCACGTATTGCTTGCCGTTGACCTCGAAGGTCATAGGCGGCGCGTTGAAGCCGGTGCCGACATTGATCTTCCATATCTGGTCGAGCGTGGTGTCGTCGTACGCGACGAAGGTGCCGTCGGTGAACCCGGTGAACACCAGTCCGCCGGCGGTCGACAGCGTGCCGCTGTAGTTCGGGTATGGGACGTGCACGGTCTTCTTGATCTCGCCGGTGAACGGATCGGCGACGGTGAGGTTCGATTCGAAGCGCTCGGTCTGCTTGTAGGTGCCACCCTTCCAGTCGCCGGCCTTGTTGGAGAGCGCCGGATCCTGGGTGAGGACGACGCAGGGCGTCGCGGTCGGAATGTAGATTAGCTTCGTCTTCACGCTGTAGGTCGCAGGCCAGAAATTGTTGCCGCCGGAGGGGCCGGGACACATCTTCTTGGTGGGGTCGGCGAGCGTCGGCGCCGCGGCGCCGGAATAGAGCTGGATGTCGGCGCTTGGATTATAGTCGACCGGCCGGCCGGTCTTCTGGTCGATGCCCTTGGTCCAGTTGATGTTGTCGAGATAGGGCCTGGCGAGCAGCGTCTGGCCGTTGTTGCGCTCCATGGTGTAGAGGAAGCCGTTGCGGGCCGAATGGGTAATCAGCTTGCGCGGCTGGCCCGCGACCTGGCCGTCGACCAGGATGTGGGTGCCGGCCTCGTCGTAATCCCAGTGGTCGCCCGGCGTGTACTGGAAGTACCAGTTCATCTTGCCGTTGTCGGCATCCCAGGAGATCACGCTGTTGGTGTAGAGGTTGTCGCCCGGGCGGTAGGTGGCGTCGTAGCCCGGCACCGGGTTGCCGGTGCCCCAGATCACCTGGTTGCCGGCGACGTCGTAAGACCCGGTCACCCACATGGCACCGCCGCCGGTTTGCCATGCGTTGTTCTTGTCTTTCCAGGTCTCCGAGCCAGGCTCACCTGGCGCCGGGATCACGTATTTTCGCCACACCGATTTTCCGGTCGCGGCATCGAGCGCGACGATGAAATCGCGGGTGCCGCGGTCGCCGCCGGCGGCGCCAAGCAGGATCTTGTCCTTGATGGCGAGCGGCGCCGCGGTGAGCTGGATATCGGGCTGGCCGTCCGACAGGTTGGTGTCCCACACAACCTTGCCGGTGTCCTTGTTGGTGCCGATCACCCGCGGCGGGTAATTCGCGGTGGTAACGACTAGATTGCCCCACAGGGCGGCGCCGCGGTTCGACAGCGGCAGCTTTTCCTGGCCCGGGTCCATGCGCCACACGATGCGGCCGAGGTCGCCGGAGCGGCCGTCGATCTTGTAGAGCACGCCCCATTGGTCGACGACGTAGAGGAAGCCGTCTTCGGCAAGCGGAGTGGCCTGCAGGTTCTCGTTCGCCGATGTGCCGCCGATCGCAACCGCGTAAGCGAGCTTCAGACCCTTCACGTTCGCCTTGTTGATGCGGTCGAGCGGCGAGAATCGCTGCGCATCGTAGGTGCGATGATTCATCAGCCAGTTGCCCGGCTCCTTGTCGGCGTTGACGAGCCGGTCTGACGTGACGTCGGCCGCGAAGGCCGGCACCGCGGCCATCAAGGAGATGCCGGCCAGCAACAGATTGCGTAGGGATGCGTGGTTCGAGAGCATGAAGTCCTCCTCCAATGTCGATGGCGCGGCGTGGGGCCTTACAGCCCAAACACGAACAGCATGGTCTGATTGCGCATCTCGCGCAATTCCGGGGTATTGACGAGCCGGCCCTTGGATTGCCGGCTCAGGCCCGACAGGATGGCGACGTATTGCTTGCCGCCGGCCTCGAACGTGATGGGCGGCGCGTTGAAGCCGGTGCCGACGTTGATTTTCCACAGCGTCTCGAGAGTGGCGTCGTCATAGGCAGTGAGGGTGCCGTCCACATAGCCAGTGAATACGAGGCCGCCGCCGGTCGTCAACACGCCACTGACGTCCGAGTAAGCCGAATGCACCCGCTTCTTGATCTCGCCCGTCAACGGATCGGCGGCCACGATATCGGATTCGTTGCGCTCAGCGTTCTTGAACGTCCGGCTGAAATAGACGCCTTTCGTGATGGCTTCCTGGTCGAGCGTCACTTCGTTGCACATCGACAAGGCCGGAATGTAGATGAGCCCGGTCTTGGCGCTGTAAGCCGGCGGATAATAGTTGTTGCCGCCCCACATGGACGGGCACAGCGTCTTGGTGCGATCCGCCAGGGTGAAATTCTGCCGGCCCGAATAGACCTGGATGTCCTTGCCGGGATCGTAATCGACCGGCATGCCGGTCTTCTGGTCGATGCCCTTGGTCCAATTGACAGCGGGAACGTAAGGCTTCGCCATCACGGTCTGGCCGTTGGCGCGCTCGAACGAGTAAAGGAAGCCATTGCGGGCCGCGTGGGTTACGATCTTGCGCGGCTGGCCATCGATCACGCCATCGATCAGGATGTGAGAGCCCTCCTCGTCATAGTCCCACATGTCGCCCGGCGTGTACTGGTGATACCAGTTCATCTTGCCGCTATCGGGATTCCACGAGATCAGGCTGGCGGTGAAGAGGTTGTCGCCGGGACGATAGAACGGGTCCGACCACGGGATCGGGTTGCCGGTGCCCCACAGCACTTGGTCGGTCGTAACGTCATAGGAGCCGGTGACCCACATGGCGCCGCCGCCCGTCTGCCAAGCGTTGTTCTTGTCCTTCCAAGTCTCGCTACCGGGCTCACCGGGGGCCGGAATGACGTATTTGCGCCAGGCGGGCTTTCCGGTTGCGGCATCCACCGCCACGATGAAGTCGCGCACGCCCTTATCGCCGCCGGACGCGCCGACGATGATCTTGTCCTTCACCGCCAACGGCGCGGCCGTGAATTCCAGATTCGCCTGTCCATCGGCAACGTTCGACTCCCAGGCGATCTTGCCGGTCTCCTTATCGGTGGCGATGACCCGCGCCGGGTAGTTGGCGATGGTGATGACGAAACGACCCCACAACGCCGCGCCACGATTGGCATCCGGCATTTTCTCCTGGCCGGGATCCATCCGCCACACGATGCGCCCGGTGTCCCCGGAGCGGCCATCGATCTTGTAGAGCACGCCCCATTGGTCGACCACATAGAGTAACCCGTCCTCGGCGAGCGGCGTCGCTTCCAGATTTTCGTTGGGCGAAGTGCCGCCGATTGCGACCGCATAGGCGAGCTTAAGCCCTTTGACATTGGCCCTGCTGATGCGGTCAAGCGGCGAGTACCGCTGGGAGTTGTAGGTACGGTGATTCATCAGCCAGTTGCCGGCTTCCGGCTTGGCGAGCCGCTCCGGCGTGACGTCCGCCGCGGCGGCGGGGCCGACCGCCATTGTGACGGTGCTCGCCAGCAGCACGCCGTACACGGAACCGCGACGATGCAGATTCGAGGGCATATAACGCCTCCCCATTTGATGGTGTTGGTGCAGATCGTAGCCCGGATGAGCGGTCACCGCTACGCGACCACGACATCCGGGACCGCACTCTCCAGTCGCTCTCCTGCCGTGCTCCCGTCCCCGGATGTCGCTTTCGCTCATCCGGGCTGCAAGTCAGCGCGCGACTGCGTGTCGGGCGCTTGACTTGCCTGCGCACAAAACCGAAACGCAGCCCGGATGAGTGCAGCGATATCCGGGGACCTATTGCGCGGCCGCCGTTGGATGACGCGGCCACAATGCAGCCGCGTCATTAGGCCCCGTTACGCGATCTCAGAGCCCGAACACGAACAGCATCGTCTGATTGCGCTGCTCGCGCAGTTCGGGGCTCAGAGCATGGCGGCTCGCGGTGATCTTGCTGATGCCGGACAGGATCGCAACGTATTGCTTGCCGCCCGCCTCGAACGTCATGGGCGGGGCGTTGAAGCCGGTGCCGACGTTGATCTTCCACACCTTGTCGAGCGTCGCGTCGTCATAGGCCGCGACGGTACCGTCCGTGAACGCGGTAAACACCAGCCCGCCACCGGTCGAGAGCACGCCACTGACATTCTGATAAGGCTCGTGCGCCCGCTTCTTGACCTCGCCGGTTGCCGGATCGGCCATCACGAGGTCGGACTCGGCACGGTTGGTGTTCTTGAACGTCCGGCTGAAAAAGATGCCCTTCTTGATCGAGTCCTGATCCAGCGTCACTTCGTTACACATCGACATCGATGGAATGTAGATGAATCCGGTCTTCTTGCTGTAGGATGGCGGATAGTAGTTGTTGCCGCCCGACATCGCCGGGCACAGTGTCTTGGTCGGGTCCGCCACGGTGAAGTTTTGCTGGCCCGAATAGACCTGTACGTCGCGAGCCGGATCATAGTCGACCGGCTTGCCGGTCTTCTGGTCGATGCCCTTCGTCCAATTGACCTTGGACACATAAGGCTTGGCGGACACCGTCTGGCCGTTGGTGCGTTCCAGCGAATACAAGAAGCCGTTGCGCGCCGCATGGGTGACGAGCTTGCGCGGCTGACCATCCACCATCGTGTCGATCAGGATGTGAGAGCCTTCCTCGTCATAGTCCCACATGTCGCCCGGCGTGTACTGGTGATACCAGTTCATCTTGCCGCTGTCGGGGTCCCATGAGATCAGGCTGTTGGTGTAGAGATTATCGCCCGGGCGATAATAGGGATCGGACCACGGCACCGGGTTTCCGGTGCCCCACAGCACCTGATTGGTGGTCGGATCGTAGGAGCCCGTGACCCACAGGGCGCCGCCGCCAGTCTTCCAGGCGTTGTTCTTGTCCTTCCAGGTCTCGCTGCCGGGCTCGCCCGGCGCCGGGATCACGTATTTACGCCAGAGCTGCTTGCCGCTCGCGGCATCGATCGCCAGGATGTAATCGCGCACGCCGTTGTCGCCGCCGGAGGCGCCGACGATGATCTTGTCCTTGACCGGGAGCGGCGCCGCCGTGAACTGCAGGCCGTTCTGGCCGTCGGAGATATTGGTCTCCCATGCGGTCTTGCCGGTCTCCTTGTTGGTGGCGATGAGCCGCGCCGGATGGTTGGCGACCGAGATGACGAAATTGCCCCACAGCGCGACGCCGCGGTTGGCGTCGGGCACCTTCTCCTGGCCCGGATCCATGCGCCACACGATCCGGCCGACGTCTCCGGAGCGGCTGTCGATCTTGTAGACCACGCCCCATTGGTCGACGATGTAGAGGAAGCCGTCCTCGGCCACCGGCGTCGATTCATTGTTCTCGTTGGGCGACGTGCCGCCGATCGCGACGGCATAGGCCAGCTTGAGCGACTTGATGTTGGTCTTGTTGATCTGGTCGAGCGGCGAATAGCGCTGTAAATCATAGGTGCGGTGATTCATCAGCCAGTTGCCCGGCTCCGGGTTGGCAAGCCGCTCCGGCGTGACATCGGCGGCGAATGCCGGCGCGAAGGCACCAACGGCGAGGAGTGCGGAGCCTGCGAGCAGAAGCGTGCGCAGGGAATGACGGTGATGTAAATGCATGGCGTTCTCCCTTTGGTGAAGCTTTAGATTGTTCTTGATTAGGCTATCCGAAGATACAAAGCGGGTTCTACGTTAGTTATGGCCGGGCTTGTCCCGGCCATCTCGATCAGGAAGGTGCCTGTGCCCTCCTCGTCGGGGTCGCCGGGACAAGCCCGGCGACGACGGTTCAGCCTCTCCTCATTCCGCGCTCAAAGTCCGAACACGGATCATTTCCGTACTTATAGGCCAAACACGAACAGCATGGTCTGGTTGCTCATGTCGCGAAGCTCGGGCGTGAACGTGTTGCGGCCCTTGGCGATGCGGCTCAGGCCGGACAGGATCGCCACATATTGCTTGCCGCCGACTTCGAAGGTCATGGGTGGGGCGTTGAAGCCGGAGCCCACGTTGATCTTCCATAGCTGCTCCAGCGTGGTGTCGTCGTAGGCCACGAAGGTGCCATCGGTGTAGCCGGTGAACACGATGCCGCCCGCGGTCGCCAGCGCGCCGCTGTTGTTCGGATATGGCACGTGCACCTTGCGCTTGATCTCGCCGGTGAACGGGTCGGCGATGATCATGTCGGCTTCATTGCGCTCGATGTTCTTGAACGTGGCGCCCTTCCAGTCTCCCGCCTTATTGGAGAGGCTGGTGTCGAGGGTGAGCTGATTGCAGGACGACATCGACGGAATGTAGAGCAGCTTGGTCCTCGGGCTGTAGGACGCCGGCCAGAAATTGTTGCCACCCGACATCGACGGACAAAGCTTGCGGGTGCGATCCGCCAGCGTCTGGTTCTGCTGGCCCGAATAGACCTGGACGTCCTTCTTGGGATCGTAGTCGACCGGCTGGCCGGTCTTCTGGTCGATGCCGCTTGTCCAGTTGATCTTGTCCACATAGGGCTTGGCCAGCACGGTCTGCCCGTTGGCGCGCTCGAACGTGTAGAGGAAGCCGTTGCGCGCCGAGTGCGTGATCAGCTTGCGCGGCTGACCAGCGATCTGGCCGTCGATCAGGATATGGGTGCCGGCCTCGTCATAGTCCCACATGTCGCCCGGCAGATACTGGTGATACCAGTTCATCTTGCCGCTGTCGGGGTCCCAGGAGATCAGGCTGTCGGTATAGAGATTATCGCCCGGCCGATAGAATGGGTCGAACATCGGCACCGGATTGCCGGTGCCCCACAGCAGCTGATTGGTGGCGACGTCGTAAGAGCCCGTCACCCACATGGCGCCGCCGCCGGTCTGCCAGGCGTTGTTCTTGTCCTTCCAGGTCTCGCTGCCGGGCTCGCCGGGTGCCGGAACGACGTATTGGCGCCACGCCACTTTGCCGGTCGCAGCATCGACGGCGACGATGAAGTCGCGGGTGCCGCGATCACCGCCGGCGGCGCCGAGCACGATCTTGTCCTTCACCGCCAACGGCGCAGCCGTGAGCTGGAGGTCGACTTGGCCGTCGGCGAGATTGGTCTCCCACGCGACCTTGCCGGTCTCCTTGTTGGTCGCGATCATGCGCGCCGGATAGTTCGCGACCGTGATGACGAAGTTGCCCCACAGCGCCGCGCCACGGTTCGACAGCGGCACCTTTTCCTGACCCGGGTCCATGCGCCAGACGATGCGGCCGACGTCGCCGGAGCGGCCGTCGATCTTATAGAGGACGCCCCATTGATCGACCACGTAGAGGAAGCCGTCCTCGGCAAGCGGAGTTGACTGCAGGTTCTCGTTCGCCGACGTGCCGCCGATCGCCGTCGCATAAGCGAGCTTGAGGTCCTTGACGTTCGCCTTGCTGATGCGGTCCAGCGGCGAGTAGCGCTGGGCATCATAGGTGCGGTGGTTCATCAACCAGTTCTGGGGCTCCTTGTCGGCGTTGACGAGCCGGTCCGCTGTGACATCGGCCGCGATCGCAGGAGCCGCCGCCAGCATGGCGACGCTCGCCAGCAGCAGGCCGCGCAGAGTTTGACAGGAACGCATGTTTTTCCTCCTCACCGGATGTTTCGGTATCGCGACACAGCGATGCTGCGTCGTCGCGGCCGGGACAAGCACAGCCGCGACCCGCAATTCTCAAGGCGTGTAGATTGCCCGGTTGTAGGTGTGGAACGAATCCCAGCTCAACACTTTCTCAGTGCCGTCGAACAGGCCGCCGAGCTTGCCGCCGGATACCTTGTAGCTGAACTCCTTGACCCGATCCTTCACCGGCACCGAGGCGTTCTTCATGATGTCGAGGCCGGAATTGACCTTGAAGATCTGGAAGGAGCTTGGATTGGCGGGATTGAAGAACTTCACCTCCTGGGTGGGGTTCTTGCGGGCGGGTCCGCGCTCATATTTGACATGGGTCTCGAAGACCTCGCCATTGGGCGCGACGAATTCCCAACTCTCCTCGCCCTGGGTCGTCCCGTTAGCGGTGCCGAACGAGCGCGAAGCCTTGGCGCTCGCGGCAGCGTAATTGCCGAACGGACCTGGCGCCTCCTTGGCATCGGATACGAGGCCCCCGATGACCATCTGGCCGGCGTTGTTGGTGCCGGTTTGCTTGACCGGGATCGCCACGTAGACGAGTTGATCCGTCGTCTTCGGCGTGCCGTCCGGGTTGGTCACATCGACGCGGTCGATGAAGATCACGCGCAGATTGGCGTCCTTGGCGGGTCCCTGGGTGGCGATGACCGGCTCCCAGCCGGCCGGAAGCAGTTTCTGCAGGGCGGCGTCATTGACATGGAAATCGAGCTGGAACCGGAACTCCATGCTGTTCTCCAGCAAGGTCTCGGCACCCGCATGGGGCGCAAATCCGGCCACGGCGCCGGCCGCCAGCATCGCACCACCGGCACTCAAAGCAATCATCCTACCCATGACGTACTCCCTCTCGTCTTGCCTATTGGCACGGTTCGCCCGGCCGACCGGACGACTGTTGATTGTCATTATCACGAAATCACGACGATCGCGCCGCCAGGCCGGCGCGCCTCTATTCGATTTTGCCGGATGGGCTGACCCGAACCCACTCGAACATCGCCTGCAACTGAACTACCCTGTGCGGTGACCTTTGTGGCCGTATTATAGGCCAGATCAAGCTTGGAGGATAATGTGAAAACCAGACTGTCCGTATCCCGCAACGCATTGCTGCGGTTCGGCGCCACGCTTGGCGGCATGGCTCTCGGTGGCATGGCTTTTGGCCTGTCCGGCGCCGCGGCGGCCGAGGTCACGTTCGAACGCCTGGCCAACCCGGAACCCGGCAATTGGCTGATGAACCACCACGACTACGGGTCGCACCGCTATTCGGCGCTCGACACCATCAACAAGGGCAATGTCGGCAACCTCAAGCTTGCGTTCGCGGTGCCGCTCGGCGGCACCAGCGGCAACGAATACACCGAGGCGACACCGGTGGTGGAGGACGGCTACCTCTACATCACCGACGTGTGGAGCGTGGTTTACAAGATCGACGTGCGCTCCGGCGCCGCCGGCCGCGTGGTGTGGAAGATGGACCCCGGCACCCAGAAGCCCGACCGCAACCGGGGCGTTGCCCTGTGGGGCAATTACGTCATTTCGGTCACCGGGCTCGACGGCCGGGTGATCGCGACCGACAAGGAGACCGGCAAGATCGTGTGGGACAAGAACCTGCTCGACCAGCCCGATCTCGAGATCACCGCGGCGCCACTTGCGCTGAAGGACGCAGTCATCATCGGCGCCTCGGGCGGCGACAACGGCGTGCGCGACTGGATCGCGTCGCTCGATCCCAAGACCGGCGAGACCCAGTGGAAGACCTTCGTGATCCCGGCGCCCGGCGAGCCCGGCTCGGAGACCTGGAAGGACCAGAACAACGCCTGGAAAACGGGCGGCGGCGCCATGTACGTCACCGGCTCGTACGATCCGGCCACCAACCTCACCTATTGGGGAACCGGCAATCCGGTGCCGCGCTACGATTCCGGCTCGCGGCCGGGCGACAACCTCTACACCGACTCGACGGTGGCGTTCGGGGTCAAGGACGGCAAAATCCTGTGGCACTTCCAGCACACCGCAAACGATATCCACGATTACGACACCAGCGGGTCGCAGATCATCATCGACGGCAAGGTCGGCGGCGAGGATCGCAAGCTGGTGGTCCACGCCGACCGCAACGGCTTCAACTACACTTTCGACCGTCTCAACGGGCAGTTCCTCAAGGCGGTGCAGTATGCCGAGAAGGTGAACTGGACCAAAGGCCTCGACCCCAAGACCGGAAAGCCCGTCGATTACGATCCCGGCAAGGACGTGCAGTCCTACAATCACGACTGGAAGCAGGTCACCGACACCATCAGGAACTCCTGCCCGGACGTGCACGGCGGCACCAATTTCTGGCCGCCGTCCTATTCGGAAAAGAGCAAGCTCCTCTACATCGGGGCGAGCGAGGGCTGCGCCGACATCGCCCCTGACCCGAAGGCCCATGTGCGAGGCAAGTTCGGCGGCGGCGGCTACGTCAACAACGAACGCATCGTCGGCAGCCTCACGATCGTCGATCCGCTCACCGCCGAGGTCAAGGCGCGCCGGGAACTGCCCTATCCGGACCTCTCCGGCGTGCTCACCACAGGGGGCGGTATCGGCGTCACGGCGATGCTCGACGGCACCATCTTCGCGTTCGACGACCAGACGCTGGAGAAGCTCTGGGAGGTCAATGTCGGCACCGGCTTCGTCGCTCCGCCCATGACCTACGCGGTCAATGGCAGGCAATACATCGCGATCGCGTCCGGCATCGGGCCGGTCGGCAAGGCCAAGATCGCACGGTCGCCGGAGCTCAAGAACTCAGGGCAACGGCACGATGCTGTTCGTGTTCGGGCTTTAGGTGTAAGAGGCCCCTGAGCGTCGTGCGCGCGAAGCCACTGCTAGAGCGGATTTCGATGGTTTGAGCTGTCGTCGCCGGGCCTGTCCCGGCGACCCCAACAAGGAAGGGACAATACCTTCCGGATCGAGGTGGCCGGGACAAGCCCGGCCACGACCCACGAGAGTGGTTTGAGCTGAAAGGAACCCGTTCTAGCTTTGTCGCGCGCAGCCGGGCGGTCCGCATCTGACACGATCTCGGAGCCGAAGGATGGATACCCAGTTTCTTGATCCGTGGCGGCATGACCACATCTTCCTGGGCGAGAAGCACGGCACCTATGAACGGCGTACCTGGTCGGTCGTCGTGCTGACGACCGTGATGATGATCGCCGAAATTGGCGGCGGGATTCTGTTCGGCTCGATGGCGCTGGTGGCCGACGGCCTGCATATGTCGACGCATGTCGCGGCGCTGTCGATCGCGGCCTTTGCCTACAGCGTGGCGCGCCGCCACGTCGGCAACGACTGGTTCTCGTTCGGCACCGGCAAGATCGGCGAACTCGCGGCGTTCGCGAGCGCCATCATCCTTGCCATGGTGGCGTTGCTGATCGGGTACGAGTCGATAACCCGCCTTATCAACCCGGTGTCGATCGAATACCGCGAGGCAATTCCGATCGCCATCCTGGGTCTCGGGGTCAACCTCGTCAGCGCCTTCCTGCTGCACGACCACGATCACCACGGCCATGGCGATCATCATCACGATCATGACGCCGGCGATCATGACCATGATCACGATCACGGCCATGGAGACCACGACCATCATCATGATCACGACCATGTGCACAATCATGCGCACGACCACGCCCATGATCATGCGCACGAACGCGCGCAGGATACCGATTTCAACATGCGGGCGGCCTATGTTCACGTGCTGGCCGACGCCGTCACGTCGCTGCTCGCGATCTCGGCGCTCGCCGCGGGCGCCTATTTCGACATGCCCTGGCTCGACCCGATCGCCGGGCTCCTCGGAACCATCGTCATTGCGGCCTGGGCGTATAGCCTGATCAGGTCCGCGTCGGCGGTTCTGCTCGATGCGGTGCCGAGCCGAGCGCGCGCCGACCTGATCCGCCAGCGGCTCGAGATCGAAGGCGATCGTGTTGCCGACTTTCATCTCTGGCGGCTCGGCCCGGGACATCTCGGCGTGCTGGCGGTCATGGTTTCGGAAAACCCGCGCGCGCCCGACTACTACAAGGCGCGGCTGGTCGGGATCGAGGGCCTTTCCCACGTCAACATCGAGGTCAATCCCTGTCCTCCCGTAACCCCGGTGGTGGCGGCGCCCTCGATTGGGCCGGGATGACGTGGTGGGCGGCTCGAAACGACTTTTCGCCCTGCTGGCAGGCCTCGCCGTGGCGGCCGCGGCATCGGCCGCGCGAGCCGACGACTATGCGTTCGGACGCCGGTTGTTTCTCGACAAGGCGCAATGCTCCTATTGCCATGGCTGGGCCGGCGATGGCGCCGGCGAACCGCAGTCGAACGGCGCCGCCGCCAACCTGCGGGTGACGCCGCTCAAGCGCGATCAATTGATCGAGATCATCAGTTGCGGGGTGCCCGGCAAGGCGATGCCGCATTTCGACGAGCAGGCCTATACGGACAAGCGCTGCTACGGCGTCAGCGCCGCCGAGCTCGGCCGCGATACCCCTGCCCTGCCGCCCGGCTCGACCTTGAACAAGCGCGAGATCGAGGCGGTCGCCGATTATCTCCTCGCCAAGGTCATCGGGCGCGGCGTCGATATCACGCGTGAGGAATGCCAGGAGGCTTATGGCGAGGGCGCCCGCATGTGCGCCCGCTATCCGGAAAAGCCGTGATGGGCTTCTCCCCACTCCCGCGTCGGAACAAAACCGGCGCGCCGAACGACGAGCGCCGACGGAGGACATGATGCCCAAGAAGCAAGTCACGTCGGCGAAGATCCGGCAGCCGAGCGGTCATTTCTCCCAAGCCACCATGATCGAGGCGCGCGGCCGGCTGGTCTTCATCTCCGGCATGACGTCGCGGCGCCCCGACGGCTCCATCGCGGGGATCGGTGATATCGAGGCGCAGACGCGCCAGGTTTGCGAGAATCTCAAAGCCGCGGTCGAAGCCGCCGGCGGCACCATGGACGATATTTGCCGGGTCGATGTCTACGTGCGCAACATGGAGCAGTTCGACCTGATCCATAAAGTCCGGCGGGAGTATTTCGGCGCGCCGGCGCCCGCGTCCACCATGGTCGAGGTCACCAAATTGGCGTCGCCCGAATACCTCATCGAGATCAATGCCATCGCGGTGGTGGGCGATTGAGCGCGCGCGATTGCGATTGAGCGCCATCGCGGCCAAGCCTAATGTCGCGGCATGAGAGCCGCCAGGGTGGACCGAGAGAGCCATGTTGCCATGCGTTGTCGCCGCATCCTCTTTGCGTGCGCGGCCACGCTTGCGGCATTCGCCGCGCCGCCCGCGCACGCCCAGCAGGATGCAGCCTCTTATCCGAACCGGCCTGTCCGCATCGTGGTGGGATTTGCGGCCGGCGGCGGCAATGACATCATGGCGCGGCTCATCGGACAGAAGCTCTCAGAAGCGCTCAACCAGTCGGTCGTGATCGAGAACCGGGCCGGCGCCAATGGCGAGCTTGCGGCCGACTACGTCAAGAACGCCGCCCCGGATGGCTATACCCTGATGGTCGGGGCGAGCGGCATGATGAGCGTGAGCCCGGTCATCAACAAGAAGCTCAGCTACGCGCCGGCGCGCGATTTCACCCCGATCGGGATGATCGCGTCGTTTCCGCTGGTGCTCGTCGTCAATGCGGCAATGCCGATCCGCACCGTCCAGGACCTCGTCCACTACGCCAAGGAAAATCCCGCCAAGGCAAACTATTCGGAGCCGTCCGTCGCGTTCCAGGTCGTGGTCGAGCAGTTCAAGCTCATGACCGGCGCGCCGCTGCAATACATACCCTACAAGAGCAGCGCCGAGGCGCTGACCGCGGTGATGTCCGGCACGACGCTCGTGACGCTGATCGATTCCGGCCCGGCGGTCGGCACCATCAAGGGGGGCCAGGTCCGGGCGCTGGCGATCACGTCGGCGGCGCGCTCGCCCGAGCTTCCCGACGTGCCCACCATGGCGGAGGCCGGCTATCCGGATCTCGCCGTCTCGTTCTGGAACGGCCTGTTCGGCCCGGCCGGCATTCCGCCGCCGATCGCCCGCAAACTTGAGGCCGAATTAATACGAGCCGTCAAACTGCCCGACATCGAGGAGCGTATGCGCGCCCTCGCCGTGGTGCCCGAAGGGCGGCCCAGCGAGGAACTGCGCCAGCTCGTCGCCGCGGAAATCGCACGCGTCGGCGAGATCGTCCGCATCGCCAACATCAACACGAATTAGCGCAAGCCGCACCCCCATTGGAGGATGGTAATGCCCAAGACGTCCGAGAAAACCACCGCAAGGAACGGCGGCAAGGCCGGCCGACGTGTGACCGAACTGCCGAAGATCACCAACACCACGGACACCCGCGACATCCTCGCCCACGCGGCGACCCAGCAGCGCCACGACGACTACTTCATTGTCGACATCGACGCCCACGTCACCGAAACGGCGTTCTGGTCGGAGATCGTCGACCGGATGGACAACGAGGTCTACCAGACCATGGCGCGCGCGTTCAAAGAACGCGGTGGCTCGCCGCCCGGGCTCGCGAACGTCATGCCGGGCATGCTCTATCAGGACGTGTTCGGGCGCATTCCCCATCAGCAACGCCTTGGCGAAGCGGTTCCGGCGGATTCGACCCATGCCCAGGTGACGCTGGTCCGGCGCGCCATGGACAGCATGGGCATCGACTACATGGTGGTATTCCCGACCCCGATCCTGGTGCTCGGCATGCATCCGCAAGCCGAGATCGAGGTCGCGATCGGCACCGCCTATAACCGCTGGCTCTGCGAGCAGATTCTGCCGCAGGACAAGCGCATCAAGGCGATGCTGTACCTGCCGTTCAACGAACCGGAGGCCTGCGTCGATGTGGTCGAGCGGTTCGGCGACATGCCGGGCGTCCTCGGCTTCACCGTCACCTCGACGCGCTACAAGGCCGTGCATCACGACGCCTACATGCGGCTCTATTCGGCGATCCAGGCCAGCGGCAAGCCGCTCGGCTTCCACTCCGGCTTCCACTGGGGCGACCAGTCGATGCAGCAGTGCAACCGGTTCATTTCCATGCACGCCCTGTCGTTCGTGCATTTCAACCTGGTGCACCTCACCAACTGGATCATCAACGGCCTGCCGGAACGCTTCCCCCGCCTCAAGGTGATATGGATCGAGAGCGGACTCGCCTGGGTGCCGTTCATCATGCAGCGGCTCGACCACGAGTACATGATGCGCTCGTCCGAAGCGCCGCTGCTACGCCGCAAGCCGAGCGAATACATGGCCGACATGTACTACACGAGCCAACCGCTGGAGCGCTCCAACCTGAAACTGACGGAGGCGACCTTCGACGCCATCAAGGCCGACACCCAGTTGCTGTTCGCGTCGGACTGGCCGCATTGGGACTTCGACCTGCCGAGCTCCATTACGTCGCTGCCGTTCCTCACCGAAAAGGCCAAGCGCAATATTCTCGGCCTCAACGCGGCGCGGCTGTTCAACCTCGAAATCCCGAAGGGCAAGCTGGCGAAGTCCCCCGCTCCCGCGTCGCCGCGCGAACCGGTGCCGGCGTAGCCCGATGGCAACGAGAGTCGTCAAATCGAAGCGCACGAAAGCCGCCCGTTCCAAGCCTGAGCGTTCAAACGCCGTGGGCTCCAAAACTGCGCGCTCCAAGGCTGCACGCTCCAAGACTGCACGCTCCAAGACTGCACGCATCAAGATCGTTGCGGATCCGCGTAAACCGCCGGCGAACGGCGACTTTGTCGCCCTCGCGAAAGACGCACTGCGCCGCCGCGACCCGGACGGAATTTCGGACGCGCTGCTGCAGAAGGTGTTCGCCGCCGCCGTGAAGGTCTATGCGGCGAAGACCGAGCGTCGCGGCAGCGAAATGAAGCCATTCCCGGACAATGCCGTCACCACGACCGAGTTGGTCGTCGCGGCGTGCGCGCTGATCCGGGCCGCCGACCTCAACCTGTTCGACGTGGCAATGTGGTTCAATCGCCCGCCGGCCGTTTCGGATAACAGCTAGTGTTGTGGTTCCAACGCTTGATTCCCAATATTGTCATCGGCCGGCCTTGACCGGGCGATCCAGTAACCACGCAGCTTCGCATGAGGCACAAGCTCTTCTCATCGGCTGGTCGGTGGTTACAGGATGCCCCGCTTTTCGCGCGGCATGACACAGCTATGAACCGTTAAAGTCACAACATTGGAGAAGACAATGGACGAAGTCGCGGTGGGGCGCCTCGCCGAACTGGGGGACGGAGACTACAAAGTCTTCGCGGTCGATGCGTTCGAAGTCGGCGTGTTCCGGGTCGGCGACAAGGTGATCGCCTACCGGAATGACTGCCCCCATGCGGGCGGCCCGGTCTGCCAGGGCAAGATCTTCCATCAGATCGACGAGATGTTGACGCCCGACAAGAAAAGCGCCGGTCTGCGGCACTCCAAGCGCCGCAACATCGTTTGCCCGTGGCACGGCTACGAGTTCGACATCGAGACGGGCTGCCACCCGGGCGATCCGACCGTGCGCCTGACACCCGTCAAGGTCGCGGTCAGGGACGGGGAGATTTTTGTCGCGGTCGATGCGTGAACGTTAGAGCTGACGATTCAGCTGCTTCCGGCTGTCCTTGGGCATATACGATATGATATGCCTTATTTTTCTGTCTGATTTCAATATGATATGCCTTATTGAAATATTCATAAATTATAGTCTATAACTCATCAATGAAAGACGCTATTCGACATCTCGACTTGCGTTTCAACACCCTGCGGCGGTTAGCCGAAAGCCCCCGTCCGCCGAAGGGCTGGCTACGCGCTATACGAGATGCTCTCGGCATGACGACGGCTCAATTCGCGCGTCGGCTAGGCGTATCGCAGCCGAGGGTGGTCGAACTCGAACAATCGGAGGTGAGCGGGAAACTGACCCTGCACACACTTCAACGCGCGGCCGAGGCGCTCGGCTGCCGTTTGGTCTACGTGATCGTACCCGAACGGCCCCTCGCGGAGGTCGTGCGCGAGCGTGCAGAACTCGTCGCCGATCGTCAGTCGGCCTCCGTCGAGCACACGATGCTTCTTGAAGATCAGGCCGTCCACGACAAGAAAGCTGGCCGTGAGTTGCGCCAACAACTGATTGAAGACTTGTTGCGCCGTCCGGCCCGTCTTTGGGATGAAAAATGATCGAGCGCATGGATGCTGACAATCATGCGACATCCTTGACGCCGGAAGAGCGAAGCGAACTCATTCCGACGCACATTACCTTGCGGAGCGAACTGAACGAACTCGAACAACAAAATATCGGCGGAGCGGATCGCTGGGCATTTAGTCGCCGTCACGTCATTCTTAGAGAGCGATTCCTCAAAAGTCTTCATCGCCGCATGTTCAACCGCGTCTGGCGATGGGCGGGAAAGTACCGCGCCTCGGAACGCAATCTTGGCGTCGCTCCTTATCAGATAGAGCCGGACCTTCGACAGGCACTTGATGACGCGCGCTACTGGGTAGAGCATAGTTCCTATCCATCGGACGAACTGGCGCTTCGATTTCATCACCGGCTGGTCGCTGTGCATCCCTTCCCCAACGGCAACGGACGTTGGTCGCGCTTCGCGGCCGATTTGCTGATCGTCCGGCAGGGCGGCTCTCGATTCACCTGGGGGCGCGCGAACCTTCAAGCGGCAAGTGATGTCCGGCGTGCTTATATCGATGCCCTGAAAGCGGCAGACGATCACGATCCTAGTTCCCTCCTAGGTTTCGCGAGGTCGTAGTTGGCTAGAAGTTTCTTGGCTTTGACTCGCCCACATCCTTGCTGCGCCCGCGACAAGCGCGGGCATGACGACCGAAAGATGATTCGATCGCATCGGAAGTTGCTCTCGTCCAGATGAACGCCAGCTCCGCGTAAACGTCATGTCCGTATGCCTCCCATCCCTTCTGCGCCGCGCGTCGCCCAGCCCGTCGTCCGCCGCTCGATGAATTCGGCGACGAGATACATGCCGATGCCCATGATGCTCGTCACCAGGAGCCCGGCGAAGGCGAGCGGCACCTCGAAGCGCGAACTCGCCACCAGCATCAGATTGCCGATGCCCTTGTTGGAGGCGACCGTTTCGGCGACGATCGAGCCGACGAAAGCGAACGTGATGGACACCTTGAGCGAGGCGAAGAAATACGGCATCGAGCGCGGCAGCCCGACCTTGAGGATGACCTGCCATGGCTTGGCGCCCAGTGCCCGCAGCACGTCCTTGAGTTCGGGCTCGACGGTCGCGATGCCGGCCGCGACGTTGACCAGGATCGGAAAGAACGAGATCAGGAACGCCGTGATGACGGCCGGCACGGTTCCGATGCCGAACCAGATCACCAGGATCGGGATGACGGCGACCTTGGGGATCGAATTGAAGCCCACCAGCGCCGGATAGAAACCGTCGTAGACGAGGCTCGAGGAGCCGACCGCGACGCCGGCCAGCAGGCCGAAGACGACAGCAAACATAAAGCCGATCACGGTCGTCATCAGGGTCTGCCAGGAATTCTCCAGGATCGGGCCGCGCCACTCCCAGCCCGACGCAAATACCGCGCTCGGCGCCGGCAGCACGAATTGCTCGATCCCGAAGGCCCGCACCACGATCTCCCATAGGGCGAAGATCGCCACGATGACGATCCACGGGAGCGCACGCCGGACCGCCTTGCGCCTGAGAAAAGGCCGCTTGCGGGGCCGGGCCGGAGGCGCGTCGAGGATTGTTTCGGTCGACGCCATGGTGTCGTTCACGTCTTTCCCGCCGCTCACGCGGCGGTCGCGCGCGCGGCGCCGATGTGCTCGCGCAGCTCGTGCACGAGCGCCACTGAATAGGGCTCGTAGGTGACGTCGAGCTTGCGCGGCCTCGGCAGATCGACGGCGCGTTCCGCGATGATGCGGCCGGGCCGCGCGCTCATCACCAGCACCCGGTCGGAGAGGAAGACGGCCTCGCGCAGGTCGTGGGTGACCAGGATGACGGTCGGCCGGCGCGCCAGGAAGACGTCCTGCAGGACGAGCCACAGTTCCTCGCGGGTGAACATATCGAGCGCCGCGAACGGCTCATCGAGCATGAGAAGTTTTGGGTCATGGATCAGGGCGCGGCACAGCGAGGCGCGTTGCTGCATCCCGCCGGAAAGCTGCCAGGGAAAATGGTCCTCGAACCCCTTGAGGCCGACCAGCGCGAGAAGATCGCGCGCCTTGGCCAGATATGCGGCACGGTCGCGGCGCAGCCGCGCGCAATGGGGTTGCACGATCTCCAGCGGCAGCATGATGTTGCCGAGCGTCTTGCGCCACGGCAGCAGGGTCGGATTCTGGAACGCCATGCCGACGATCGACAGCGGCGCCACGACCTCGTTGCCGCTCACCACGACAGTGCCGGCCGTCGGCGGCCATAGTCCCGTCACCACCTTCATGAGGGTGGACTTGCCGCACCCGGAGGGTCCGACCACGGCGACGAACTCGCCGGCCGCGACGGCGAGCGTCGCGCCCTGCAACGCCAGCGTACCGTCGCCATCCTCGCCGTAACGCAAGGATACGCGATCGAGATCGACAAAATTCATCCAGCAGTCGCCAGTCTGCCGCGAGGCCCGGTCGGCCGCGGTCCATTGGCCCGGAACAACACGCTATCACAGTGGCGGTGGCGGCTCAAAGCGCGTCGACATATCGGCGTTGGGTCGTGGGTCAGTTTGATTGTCTAATTTCTCCAGAAGGCGGCCCATCCAATCAAGGCTCCGCATAGCGCAAAGCGTGGGAGAAAATCGATGTTGGTTGATCGACGACGCGGAAATTCAGGCGGTTGCTCGCTTTGCCACAATCAAACTGAGACACGACCCAGCATCGGATCACCTTGACGGATAGTAGGAATAGGCCTACTATATCGGTTTACGGTATGCCGGAGACCGGCCATGCGGGTAACGCCCCCACTGAGGCGTGATGGCCATGGAGAGCAAATTGGCTGCTAATTCGCTGATCGGCACGGAGGCTTCGCTGTTACGGCTGATGAAATTCGCTGCCGCCCGAGCGAGCAGCGTATCGTCGGTAACATATTGAAATCGCGTCGCGATCAGGCCGCGACGGCGCCCAAAACAGCCAAATCGAGGGCGGTTTTTGCGAAATTCGCTGTTATTTTCGCAGTTCGCAGCGAATTCACCCCAGCCGGCAGAGGCCGTCACGTCAGCTTGCCGACCTTGCGAGACGGCTCCAACGATGACGGTGCCACGGTAAACGCACAATCCGATGTTCAAGTCGTCGCCACGCGCGATAAGGACCGGGACCGCTTCACACCGAACGTACCGTCCTTAAGAAGGGATTTTCGTCATGCAGCTCCATAGCTTTCCACGGCGCTCCTTTACGGCGGCGCAACCTGTTGAGCAGATTCCGGTCAATTGGCGGCGCGGCATGCTCCGCGTGTGGGTGTTGATATCCGCCGCATGGATCATGAGCTGGGCCATCTACCTCATCATGTCCGCTCTCGAGGGCCATATCGGACCGCGGGAAATGCTGGTGGTGCCGGTGCTGTTGTTCGGACCGCCGGTCGCGCTGTTGATATTCGGCGCCGCGACCGGCTGGGCGTTCCGCGGCTTCAAGGTCGACGAGGTTCCGGCGGAGGATTGAACGCGGCGCGTTCGGTGAGCTGCGGCTCGTCCGTAGGCGCTAGTTAACCGATACGGCGTGGCAGATTCTCCGTCCCCCCTTGCGGGAGAGGGTCGGGTGGGGGGTGATATGGCAAAGCACGGCCACACCTCCCGACCCCCACGCCCGGCCGCTCCCCACAAGGGGAACGGGAGACGAAGGTCGCACCGTCAACTGCCGGGGATAATTCCGGGCGCCATCGAGAAACAGTATTTCGCGATGTCGCCGGCACGCGTGTACCAAACGCGGTCCTTCGCTTTGTGCTCGACGCAGTGCTTGATGGCCTGACGCAGCGGGCGCAGGCGGTATGGCTGGCCGACGATGAAGCCGTGCAACGACAGTGCGAATACCAGCGGCTGGCGCTCGGATTGCTCCAGAAGCTCCTCGAACTGGTCGACGATCATCTCCGCAAACTGACGCCCGGTCTGGTCGCGGTGCGCGAGCGCGCCGGCATCGTTCAACTCCATCGGATACGGCACCGACAGCAGCGGACCGGCGCGCGTCTGCATCCAGATCGGCTGATCGTCGAACGGCCAGTCAAGCAAATGCGTGTATCCGGTCTCCTTGAGCAGGTCCGGCGTGACGTTCGATTCGAGCGCGCCCGGCCCCATCCACCCGGTCGGCCGCACGCCGACATGCTTTTCGATGACCTGGGTGCACTCCTCGATGACGCGCCGCTCGTCCTCCTCCCACATGCCGCGCAGCAACTCGGCATTGGTGCGGCCGTGACCGACCACGTCGTCGCCGCGCGCTTTGATCTTGTCGACGATTTCCGGATAGTTGTAGCAGACGCTGCTGTTGAGCAGGATCGTCGCCGGCAGCTTAAGTTCGTCGAGGGTTTCGAACAGGCGCCAGTTGCCGATCCGGTTGCCGTAGTCGCGCCAGGAATAATTGCGCGTGGTCTGCTGGCCGCTGCGTACCGGGTCCATGCCGAGGCCGGCGTTGAACGCGAAATGCTCGATGTTGAGCGCGACATAGAAGGCGAGCCGCTTGCCGCCCGGCCACGTGTAGTCCTTGCGCGTCACGATCGGCGAATAGGCGTAGCGCGAATGGCCGGGAAGTTTCAGCATTGGGAGTTCTCCTCGATTGATCGTGCGGACGGGCGATCCGGGCAGCGCCGCCACGCTCACATGCCCGCGATGATGCGCCAGCGATGGGCACGAAACATGCTCTTTGTGCTTTTGGGTGAGATCAAGCTGGCAGGAGCGGCGATGTTAGCAATCGTTGACCGCCATGCCAAGGCGGCCTAGTTTACGGGGCGTCTGCCGGACGCACAATAACCTTGGAATTCCTCACCTTCGCGCTTCGTATTTGTATTTCGCTCTGTCCGGATGGAGGCACTCAATGATCGGCAGTCGCTCCCGCGGGAACGCGTGGATTTGTCTTGCTTCCGGGGCGCTTCGCCGCCTGCTTTCCCCGGCACTCGTCCTCGTCGCGCTCGGCGCGGCTACCGCCCACGCGGAAGTCAAGAACGTCAGGATATCGCTCGACTGGATCATCCAGGGCACGCACGCGCCGTTCTTCGTGGCGCAGGACAAGGGCTATTTCAAAGCCGCGGGTGTTACGGTGGATGCTATCGACAAGGGCAGCGGCGCCACCAACGTGGCGGTGACGGTGGCGAGCGGCGCCTACCACTTCGGCTGGGTCGATATGCCGTCCATGATCCTGTTCAACGCCAAAAATCCGACCACGCCTTTGATCGCCGTCTATGTGAGCTTCGACGAGACCCCGCTTGCGTTCATCACCCGCAAGAGCGCGGGCATTCGCAAGCCCGCGGACCTCGACGGCAAGAAGATCGCCGGCGGACCCGGCATCGCGGTGCACGACACCGCGTCGATCTTTTTCAAAGCGGCTCACGCCGAAAGCGTCAAGGTTAACTGGGTCTCGGTGCAGCCGCAATTGTTCGGCGCAATGTTCAAACGCGGCGAGGTTGACGGCACCGGCGGCTTCACCAATTCCAACATTCCGGCGATGCTCGAAATGGGCTTCACCATGGACGACCTGTTCGTCCTGAAATATTCCGAATTCGGTGCCGACATGTATGGCGTTGCGCTGGCGACGCGGAAGAAGTTCGCCGACGAAAATCCGGAGACCACGCGCGGCGTCGTCAAGGCACTCAACCAGGGAACCAAGGACACGATCGCGGACCCGCAAAAGGCGCTGGCCATCCTGAAGTCGCAGGACGCCATGATGAAGACGGATATCGAAAAGATCCGTCTTGGCATCGCGCTCGAACTCACCGACACACCGCATGTCGCCCAATTCGGGCTCAGTTCGGTCACGCCGGAGAAATTGAAACTGACGATCGATGACGTCGTGTCGGCATACGGGCTACCGAACAGTCCGGACCCGTCGTCGATTTATACCGACCGCTACCTGCCGCCGCTCGCCGAACGGATGCCGCCACCGAAGGGTGCGAATTAGTTGGTGTCGGGCGGATTCTCTTTAACCCGCCGATCCTTGCAAGACGTGCGTTAAGAGTGGCGGGTTAAAGTGAACCGGCCCTACGCTTGCCGGACGTCCTTGCGGGCTCGCCCGAAACCGCTCATTCTGGCGGCAAATAAGGTTCGTCATTGAGGGAGTGAATCAATGAGGCTTCGCGTTTCCTTGGTTTTGGCGATTGCGTGCTCCAGCGCGGCCGCGTTGACGACGGCGAGCGTGCCGGCGGCTGACGTGCCGCAAGTCGATCTCACCGATTGGGCCGCACCCAGCATCGGCACGGTCAAGGACGACCCTTTCGGCAAGCTCGTCAAATACGGCTACGCCCTCATGACGGATACCGCGAACCACATCGGCCCGACCGTGGCCGACCCCGCCATGCGCTACTCCGGCAACAACCTCAGTTGCCAGAGCTGTCACCTCAAGGCCGGCGCCCAGGCCTACTCCATGCCGCTGGTCGGGGTGTGGGGTCAGTTCCCGCAGTATCGCGGGCGTGAAGGCGAGATCGGCACCCTTGAGGAACGTATTAACGGCTGCATGGATCGCAGCATGAACGGCCGTCGCCTGCCGCTCGACGGGCGCGAGATGAAAGCCTACCTCGCCTACATGAAGTGGCTCTCGACCGGGGTTCCGGACGGCGCCAAGCTGACCGGCGCCGGCACCATGAACGTGAAGGACCCGGGCCGCGCGGCCGATCTCGGCAACGGCGAGAAGGTATTCGCCGATACGTGCGCGGCCTGCCATGGCAAGGACGGTCTAGGCCAGCGCGCCACCACCGGCCCAGGCTATCAGTTTCCGCCGCTCTGGGGGCCGGACAGCTATAACAACGGTGCCGGCATGGGCCGCGTTCTGACCGCGGCGGGCTTCGTGCGGCACAACATGCCGCTCGGCACCAGCTTCGATGCCCCGATACTGTCCGATGACCAAGCCTACGACGTCGCCGCCTACATCAACAGCAAAGACCGGCCGGTCAAGGCCGATCTCGCCAAGGATTTTCCGAACAAACTGCAGAAGCCGGTGGACGCGCCCTACGGCCCTTATGTGGACGGCTTTCCGGCCGAGCAGCACAAGTACGGACCATTCGGTCCGATCCGCGCGAAGCTCAGGGAGATGGCGGCCGCGCCGAAATAGCAATCGTCATCGGAGCGCCGGCGAGGGCGCGGTGTTTTGCGGGAATCCCGAGGGTCACTGACCGGGGTTCGGCGGCGACACCATCGCGGCGACGGCGCGGGAGACGGGTGTTGCCGTATCGAGCTGCTGTTGCGGCAACTGACTCGCCATGAACATCTGGGCCGCCATCATCACGGCCATAAGGACCAAGAACCCACATAAGGCGGCGCGGGAATTTGTCCCGGCGCCGACGTCAAACGACGCTTCGCTCGAAAGAACCTCGGAGCGCGGATGCCCCGGCAAAAGCGCGACCAAGCGGCCGGCAATCATCGCAGGGGCCTGATGCATCAAGTGATCTTGAGGTAACCGGCCCAGCAACGAGGCCAGTCTATCAGTCGCGGCCTCGCAGGGCATCCGGTCCAATTCGCCTGCTTCCCGCCAGGGGTCGAGGTCCAGTCGGGCAAGCACCGAGACGACGCGGAGCGGTAGTTCATTTCTGTCCAGACCGATGGATGCGAACAGAAAACCGTCAAACTCCCTTGCGAGACCGAACTTCCTCGCGAGGCGAGCAATAGCAGCAGGGTGCGTCATCTCCAGCCCTTCATCGAATGACTGCACAGCGCAACAGAGGAGCGTGCGCGATCATCATGTCGTTCTGCCGTGCGTCAGCGAGACGCGAGCCTGTGCCAGGTGTTACGCACCTCGGAGGTCAGGTTCTGCCAATTCTTGTTGACGATGTCCCAATTGACCATCGGGTGCTGTTCGGTCTGGGCCGTGGTGTTGGAGGATCCCGATATCGATGCGTCGGACAAATAGGCAACGCCGATCGTCAGGATTGCACCAACAATGATCCCCAAAACAAAGCGCATGGAGGTATCTCTCTGAAGGACGCCTCCCCCGAGCGGAGGCCCGCGCGGATAACGCACGAATTGACCGATAGTTCCTGGCAAATTCGCAACGTCGTCAACGAGAGCCGGTCGCGTCCAAGGGGCAAGTCCCGCACGCGCGCCCGGGCGCGTCAGCATCCGCCGCCGTCTGTGGACCAAAGGGATCGGCACGGCGCCGCATCATGGCGCCGCTGTTGCGCGTTTAATGCGTATCGAAAACGGACTGATAGGTGGCGACCGCTTTGCGGATCGCGTCCAGTTCGTCTTTCGTCGGCTTGTCCGGATCTTTCGCGGCGGGGTAGCTGCCGAATTTCAGGAGGCAAGCCATCAGCAGGAGCCGGGCCTTGGTCGCGGTGAGGTTGGTGGCGGCGATCTGGAATTCGTGCGGGTCCGAAAAGCCCATGGGAGCGCCGCGTCCCACCTTGGCGACCGGGATGCCGCTGAACGCCGCCTTGAGCATCATCTTGTGGCGCGCCTGTGATGGGCTCGATCCGTAGGGCACCAAGCCCTGGACGACGAAGCCGGTGAGCATGCCGAGGCTGAGCTTGTGCGCGATCGAGGCGATGAGGTCCTGCTCCAGCGATGGATCGTCGCCGAAATCCATCCCTGAGAAACTGCCATCGGTCGAGATGGTGACAACCGGAATGGCGCCAGGGAGGAGCTTGCCCTTGGCGTCCTTGACGGCGACATTGACCGTTTCGATCCCGTTCTGACCCTTTTTTACAGCCTTCACCGAGCTTGGCAGCGTCGTGATTTTCAACTCCGACAAATGCGTATGTTTGAACACCGGCAAATAGGTGAGCGCCAGCCGGCCGGTGTGGCTCACATTGCCGATGATGCCACCGTGACCGCCGGTCGCCACGTAGCCGCCGGGACGCGCATCGACCTTGGCAACCTCCCGGGCGGCGAACAACTGCTGCTCCTGGATCACCACGACGCCGCAGCGGTTGCGGCCGTGCTCGTCGGCCCAGATGCGAGACTTGATGTAGCGCGCGGAGTCCACGAGGTTCGCGGGCCCGTCAGCGCTGATCTGTCCTTGCGGACGTTGTGCCGCGTTCCCGCAGATCGGCAAGGTCGTATCGATCAGCAGGTTGAACCAATACGCGCTCTCTTCGACCTGCGGGCTGCCTTGGGTCCAGATCACGCCGTCGTAGTCGCCGCTGGATACCAGCGCTTGCATATCGTTGGTCGCCTTCGCCAACGCAGGCCGTGGCGGCGCGGAGGCGAGATGATAGGGCTTGTACCCGAAGTAGTCCTTGCCGCGAATTTCCGGCGCGATGTCGCCCTCGCCCTTGTCGCTGCGGCGTTTGGCCGGGACGCCCTTGGTAAAGCCGCCCGGCGGCACCCCGCGATAGAAGTCGATCGTGGCGATGGAAGACAGCAGGCTGGCGGTGCCTTCGACCCCGATCGCCGTCCGGTCGATTTCCTCGAAACTGCGCGAGCCGTCGGGGAAAAAGCCCTGGCGGCCGATGGGCGACCCAGGAAAGGTGCATTCCTCCTCCCACGGCTTTCCGTCGGCCTGCACCGCCATATAGGGAAGCGGATACAGGCCGTCTTCCGGACTGAGCTCGATCTCGTAGACCGCCTTGTCGCTCGCGTTCTGGCGTTCCTTGTGGAAAACCCCGTCGGCGCCGATGTATCCGTCCGGCGGGCCATAGAGTTCGGCCACATCGGACTCTAAGGGGTGAGCGGAGAATTGCTCGACATAGACCTTCGCGGGCGCCGCGAGGCGCTGGAGGCGCAGCGCGTCGTGCGCAAGCGCGTTGCCATCCACGTCCTTGAGCACTGGCAACCCATGCTTGGCGCGCGCCTTGTTCGAGGTCACGAGCGGCGGGGTATTCTGGATGGTGGCGGTCGGTCCCGCCAGGTGCGCGATGCGTGCTTTCTTGCTGGTGTTCATGGTGTCCATTTTGCTCTCTCCATCGTGGGTATTTCGTAATCTTAATCAGCGACTGATTTTCGGGCGCCCTTTGCGAAGGATCAGGCGATCGCCATTTGGGGCGTCTCACAGAGGTTTCCGGCGCGGATGCAGCAAGTGTATTGATCGCGGTTCACGGCGACCGGCGTGGGAAGGCTCTGGCGACAGCTCGCAATCGCGAACTTGCAGCGGGGGGCGAAGCTGCAGCCGACGATCGGGCGGCGCAGATCCGGCGGGCTGCCTGGAATTGCCTCGATGGCACGTCCGCGCGGTTGGCCGTGGACGGTCGAGGCCAGCATCGCCAACGTGTAGGGATGGCTCGGGTTCATCAGCACGTCGGCGACTTTTCCATACTCGACGATACGACCCGCATACATGACGGCCACATTATCGGCAATCTGGGCCGCGACACCGATGTCGTGGGTGACGATGATCACGGCCATGCCGAGTTCCTGCTGCAGCTTGCGAAGCAGCACCAGCACCTGGATCTGAACCGTCGCATCGAGCGCCGTCGTCGGCTCGTCGGCCAGCAGCAGGCTCGGTCGACACGCCAACGCGACCGCGATCATGGCGCGCTGGCGCAGGCCACCGGACAGCTCATGCGGATACGCTTTGAGGCGGCGTTCCGGGGACGGCACCTTCACCAGCTGAAGCAGCTCCAAAGCACGCGCGAGCGCTGCCGATTTCGAGCAGCCCTCGTGGTGCATGACCGTCTCCGCGATCTGGTCGCCGACCGTATAGACCGGATCGAGCGCGGTCATCGGCTCCTGGCTGACTATCGAGACCAGCGAGCCGCGAATGTTGCGGAGCTGACCCTCGTTCATCACCAGGATGAGGTGTTCGCCGACCCGCACATGGCCCGAAAGCACGGCTCGCTTGGGCGGCAGCAGCTTGAGCAGGGCGCGCAACGTAACCGACTTACCGGACCCCGATTCACCGATGATGCAGAGCACTTCGCCCGGCATGAGGTCGAACGTGACTCCATTCACGGCTCGCGTCGTTGCCTCGCGGCTCACGAATTTGACTGTGAGATCCTTGACCTCGACGAGGGGTTTGGCGTGATCGGGCGCCGTATTGACCATCCGTTTCCCCCTACATTACGGAGCAATGCGACGGTGGATTGACCGGCCATTGCGTCGCCCGGGAGTGTCCCGACCCCGGGTTCACCATGTGGCAGGAGACGAGATGCGCCTGCGCCGAGCCGCTGCCGAGCTTCGGCGCCTCGGCCTCGCAGATCGCTTCCGCATACGGGCAACGGGTGGAAAACCGGCACCCAGGCGGCGGATTGATCGGATTGGGAGGATCACCGGTGATCGGGGCTTCGTGCTTGCGCTCGTTGGGATTCATGGCAAGCCGGGAATCGAGCAGCGCCTTCGTATACGGGTGGCGCGGGGTGTTGTAGATCGCCTCGACCGGCCCGATCTCGACAATCTCGCCGAGGTACATCACCAGCACGCGGTCGGAGATGTATTGGACGACGCCGAGATCGTGCGAAATAAACAGATAGGTCAGATCGAAGTCGCGCTTGAGCTGACCGAGCAGGTTCAGCACCTGCGCGCCGGCGGATTTGTCGAGCGCCGACACCGCTTCGTCGAGGATAAGCATGCGCGGATTTAGCGCCAGCGCCCGGGCGATATTGACGCGCTGCCTCTGGCCACCCGAAAGCTCGTGGGGATAGCGCGCACCGAATACGTCAGGCCGCAACCCGACCTTGTCGAGCAGGTCGCGCGCCCGCGTTTTGGCGGCTATCCGCGTCACGTTGTGCACGCGCGGACCATAAGCGATACTCGCTTCGATCGGAAGCCGTGGGTTAAGCGACGAGTAGCTGTCCTGGAAAACCATTTGCATGTTGTGCCGCAAATCGCGCAATGACACCCCGCCCCACTCGCCGACCGGGTCGCCGTCGAACACCAGTTCGCCCGAGTCTTTCGGAATCAAATGCATCAGAAGGCGAGCCAATGTCGATTTTCCGCAACCGGATTTGCCGACCACTCCCAGCGTCTCACCTTTGCGCACGGAGAAGCTGACGTCGTCGACGGCCCGCACGTGACCGACCTTTCTCCGCAGCAGACCGCCATGGATCGGGAAGTATTTTTTCAGGTTCTCTGCGATCAGCATGGGCTGCATCACGCCCCCGCGATCGCGCGCTTGATTCGTAGCGACCGCTCCGGGCTTCAGATGGGCAGGTGCTGCAAACCAAGCCATTCCCATGCCTTCCGGTCTCGGCTCGATCACGCCTTGACGTCCATGGCACGGCGCAAGCCATCGCTGACGAGGTTGAAGGATAGCGAAGTTATAAAGATCGCGGCGCCCGGCAGCGCGCAAACAAGAGGCTGGATGTAAAGCCCAGAGCGCAGCGTCGAGAGCATGAGCCCCCAGTCCGGAGTCGGCGGCTCGACGCCGAGGCCGAGGAACGAGAGGCCGGAAGCCAGGATCACGGAGACCGAGATCAGGCTGGATCCATAGATGAAGACCGGTCCCAAAACGTTGCCGAGGACATGGTGCAGGATGATGGACAGCGTCCCGGCTCCGCTGGCGCGTGCGGCCTCCACGAAGTCGAGGCTCCTGACTTGGGTCGTCGCCAACTCGGCGACCCGGCACATCGATGGAATGAATACCAGCGTCAGCGCGAGCAGACCGTTTGCGGTCCCGCCGCCAATCATCCCGGAGATCGCGACCGCGAGCAACACCGACGGGAAGGCGTAGAACACGTCCATGGTGCGCATGATCGCCATGTTGACGTACCCGCCGACGAAGCCAGCGACCACGCCGAGGAAGCCGCCGATCATCGTGGCAAGGACCACGGGACCGAGCCCCATCATCAATGAAACGCGGCCGCCCCACAGCAGGCGGGACAGCATGTCACGCCCGAGTTCGTCGGTGCCGAGGAAGAAGTCGCGATATCCGACCGGCTTCATGCGATTGATCATGCTCGACTTGTTCGGATCGAAAGGCGCGAGCAGCGGCGCCAGGATCGCGAGCACGGCGATGATGACAATGACCGTGAGAAAGAACATCGTGACGTAGTCGTAGCGGAGCCGGTATCCCACGCTTCGCCAGTAACCGCGCACCACGGGCGCGCTGACGTCGTCCACGGTCTCTGCGGTCTCTGCGGTCTCTGCGGCAGCAACCGAGGCGATACTGGCATTGCTCATGGTCAGACCCGTGTGCTCGATCAGGCCCGCTTGATCCTGGGATCGACCGCGGTCTGGACGAGATCGACAACCAGATTGATGAACACGAACGTCATTGCGAGCACCAGGATCGCGCCCTGCAACAGTGGAACGTCTCGAGTCAGGATGGCCTTGCTCATCAGGAAGCCGGTGCCAGGCCAGGTGAAGATGGTCTCTACCAGGATCGACCCGCCGACCAGGTAACCGAACTGGAGGCCCATCACGGTGAGCACTTGTGGCAACGCATTGCGAACCGCATGCCGCAACACGGCGATTGGCCCCAAGCCCTTCGCACGCAGCATTTCGACGAAGTCCTGGCTCAAAATGTCGGCGACCGCGGAACGCGTCGTGCGCATGATGATGCCGAGTGGTACGAGTGCCATGGTCAGTACCGGGAGGATCGCGTATTTGACCTGCTCCCAATCGAGCAGGCTAAAGCTGGTCGAACCCTTGGATCCCATGCCGGTCGCAGGCAGAACGCCGAGCTTAACCGCGAAAATTATGACCAGCACAATGCCGAGCCAGTAGTTGGGAATGCTGACGCCGACCACCGCCGCCGCGGTCACGACGCGGTCGGTGGGCCGACCGATGTGGTAGGCGGCGAGTATTCCCATGCCGAATGCGAGCGTGAATGCGATCAGCACGGCGCCCGCCGAGATGACGATCGTATTCGACAATGCATTCATGACCTCGAGCAGCACCGGTCGACCGGTCTGCAGAGACATACCAAGGTCGCCACTGATGGCCCGCGTGAGCCATAAGAAATACTGCACCGGGACAGGCTTATCGAAACCGTAGAGCCGCTTGATCTGTTCGACATCCTCCGGTCTTGCATCGGGCGGGATGAGCGACTGGAGCGGATCGCCGGGAGCGAGATAGACCAGGGCGAAACAGATCACGCTGACGCCAAGGGCGATCGGGATCGCCAACAGGATTCTGCGAACTGCGTAAGACCACATCAGAGCGGCTCTCTCGATATCACACGCTCGACCGGGCCGGAAAAAAGTCGCGGTCGGCAGCCCCCTCCTGCCGACCCGCTACTTGTCCGTGATTATGATCGGCGTAATGTCCTGGAACCAGCTCTGGGCCTGCACAAATCCCTTCACCCTTGGCGACATCGCGCGCGGATTGAGGTCGCTCACGATGAACAGGCTGCGCGCATCGCGAACGACGAGTTCGTGAATCTTCGTGATGAGAGCATCTTGAACGGCGGGATCGAAACTCGAGAGAACTTTTTTGCCGAGTTCGTCCGCCTCGGGGTTGGAGTACCAGCCCCAGTTCGAGCCGAGCGGCGCGTTGTAGTCCGTCATGGTGCTCTTGACGGCGCCGAGCGGTTCCATCGCGCCGCTTGAGAAATTCACGCCGTCATAAGGAAACGTCGACTGGCCCTTGATGAAAATGTCAATCAAGGAATTCCAATCGAGCGTTGCGAACTTCACTTTGAAACCGGCGGCCTCAAGTTGCTCCTTGGCGAGCTCATTCATCGGCAGCGGCTGCATCTGGCCGGAACCGGATGCCGAGATGGCAATGAAGATTTCGCAAGGATAACAGCCGGCCGCCTTGAGCAGCGCGGTCGCCTTTTTGGGATCGTAAGCATAGTCAAACGGCTTGCCGTACCACCTCTGCTGCGGAATAAAGATGCCGTGGCTCGGGACGGCGACGCCGGCCAGAAGCTCGACCATCTCGTTTCGATTCATCGCATAGTTGGCCGCTTGCCGAACCCTCACATCTTTGAAGGGGCCGCGGGCCGCGTTCAATAGATACGGCCAGGTATGCGGGTACACATTGGTGACGATCGTCATCCCGGCCGCCTTGAGGGCCGGGATGGTGTCCGGCGACGGCGCTTCGATAAAGTCGACTTGACCCGATAGGAGCGCAGCGACCCGCGTCGTTACCTCCGGCATCGGCAGCAGGACCACGCGGTCGTGTTTTGGAATCCGCTTCTTGTCCCAATAATCGGCGTTCTTCACTAACTCGAAGCGCTCGTGGGGCACGACGGCGGAAAACTTGTACGGGCCCGTCCCGACCGGGGCTTTGGCATAGACGTTGTAGTCGTTACCGGCTTTGTCGAGCGCACACTTCGACAGCATGAACAGGAACGGCATGTTGTAGTAGAAGAGCGACTCGGGAGTTTTCGTATAGATCGCGATCTTGTAGCTATCGATCTTCTCGATTTGTTCGATGTTGTTGGTGCGCGAGCGGGCACGGGCAAAGTTGAACGGCGCGAACGCCGGATGTTTCTCGAATATCAGCCGCTCGAAATTCCATATGGCCGACTCCGCGTTCCAGGGGCAGCCGTCATGAAATTTCACGTCGTCGCGCAGTTCGAAGACCCATTTTTTTTCATTGCTCGGGTCGACATACCACTTGTTCGCAAGCGCCGGCCGGACGGTCACCTCCTTGTCGCTGCTCGACAAGTCAAAGCTGACCAGCGGGTCATGGAGCGAATTGCCGATGAAGCGACTTCCCTCGAACCCCTGGTCGGGCTGCCCGCGCCAATCCGGAATGTCGGCCGCCGTCATGGCGATCCGCAGAACCGTTTCGCCCAATGAGGCGTGGGACGAAATGATCGAAATTCCGATGGCGAGAGCGAGGGTAGTGACGCGGAAAAAGCGAGCTTTTTTTGATTCAGACATCGAAATGCACCTCATCTTTGCAGCGTTGCGAGGCGATGGCGCGGCCAGACCGGACGCCGCGCGCAAGTGTCGTGTTGCAAGAGCGATGCCAACTGTGGAGGCGAAAAGGCGTTTTTAATCGTGGCAAAACAACGAGGACGCGGCACATTTACGACGGTTGCGAAGCCCCGCGCGCCATCCCGCGCGGTCGGCGCCTCGACCGGCAACAGCCCCTAGGGGAGCGCCTGCTCAACTTCGCCGATGCTTATCTCTTCGGCTAATTCTTCAGGAACGCTTGATATCCGAGCTGAATTGCCCGCAAGGGATGCAATCGAATGAAATGCCAGAGCGTGGCAGCGCGGGATGTGTTTCGCGATGCCGTGCTTCTTTTTAATAGATTGAGCAACGCCAGTTGAGCCATTCGTCTCTCGGCGTGATTGAGAACGATATTGCCATTGCTCAACGCCGAGATGTCGGAACGATGATCGCACGGACCTGTTAAATTCGAGGAGTCCGCCAAATCCAGCAGACAATACAGCCGCGCAATGTCTCCGTAGATCGGAGAACTGAGGGATTCCGTTGCCAGCCAATCGGGTGGCGCAGTGACGTCAATATCCGGACCATGTGCATTGGTCTGCCGCGCCGCCGCCGACCGTTGTACCAGGCGCGTCGAGAACATCTGCCGTGCGCGAGCGCGATGCGTGACACTCTCGCAATGGACGCGATATTGCAGCAGGCATTCCGGCAGATTGGCGACCTCGGTGACCTCGGAGATGCGGACCCACAAGTCGTAATCTTCCGCGCCTTCGAAAGCCGGTCGATAAAACCCAACCTTCTGCAATACCGAAGCGCGCAGAATTATCGACGAATGCAGCATCGGGTTCATGCGAGCAAGCAATTCGGCGAGCGCTTTCGGTCGTGTCGGTGGCCGCAACGAGCCTATTCTCGCCCCCTGCTCGTCGATCTGATCGGCCCACGCACCAAGCAGGCCGATCTCAGGGTGACCGTCCAGATATTGTTTCTGGCGCTCGAGTCGTTGCGGGTGGGCGCGGTCGTCGGCATCGAGACGTGCAACCAGCGGACACCGCGCTCGCGTTAACCCACGATTGAGTGCCGGAACCAGCCCACGCCGCTCCTGTCGGAGAACTTGGATGCGCGAGTCGCCACGCCCGCTTGCTTCGATTATCCGCGGAGTTTCGTCCTCAGACCCGTCATCGACAATGATGAGTTCGAAATCTTCTAGAGTCTGAACTTGAACCGATGCGATGGCCTCACGGAGCCAACGCGCTCCGTCTCGGACCGGCATGACCACGGAAATCTGGGGTGTCATCTAACCGCAGCACATGCGCCCGGCGAGCAACCTGCCTGGCGAGATGATGACTTCCAACGGAAGTAACCTTGCACGTCAAGTCCGCGGTGTCCGAGTTTGGTACATTGCCGTTATCTCGCGGTTCAGCTATCAGAAAACTGCCCGCGCATCAAATTGAGTTAAAATGAACCTGATCAAAGGCTCATTCACTGGACATCGGCAAGGACCGCTTTTCGGAGCAGGCGGCAGGTGAAGCCCAGTCGTTCGGGGCGGATTCTGTTCGACATCTCATCGTCGATGCGATGGACCGGACCGCCAGCTGGAATTGTCCGGGTCGAGCGCAAACTGGGATCGTGGGCTCACGCAAATCTTCCTGATGTTGCATTTGTCTTTTTCGATCCCGAGCGGTTGGCCTATTGCGAGGTCACTTGCGATGTGAGTCAATTTCTGACGGGCGAAGCGGCGCTCGATACCTTGGGGTTGACCAATCCGGCGCGGCCGGGGCGACGTCGAACCGATCGAGTCCCAACCGCATGGAAGTCCGCGTTCCTTTGGATTGGTCAAACCCGCCGCAAGGCGCTCAACTGCTTGGAGAAAATCCGGCTTGGCACGCAACACCTCTGGCTCGCGCGTCTGGCGGATCGGGCGCAGCGCTGTCTGATGTCGGGCAAATATCATAGTTTACTGGTGTTGGCGGACGATACCCGTCGACCGTTTTTTCCCCTTGAGATAGCGGTCGGCTCGCCGATTAATTTCGAGCAAAATGACACCCTCGTCTGTGTCGGATGCGGATGGGGACATACAAATATAGGAGCTATAGGCGAGTTAAAGTCGCGAATCGGATTTCGGATGGTCCTGCTGTGTCACGATCTTATTCCAGTGATGTTTCCATATTTCTATAGAAGCTATGATGTCGAATTATTCGGCAATTACATGCACAAGGCCCTTAGCATCGCAGATCGCATCGTGGTCAATTCTCGCGCCATTGAAGCCGATTGCCGGGCCTATTGCATGCGGCGTGGTATCGTTGTCGGCGATATTGCCCTTGGTTCTCTCGGCTTCGACGTGGACGCGGCTCGCATGAGATCCGTGGCAGGATTACCCTCCCGTCTTCGCGCGGGCCAGTTCGCAATGATGGTGAGCACGATCGAGCCACGCAAAGGGCACCGGCTGATCTACGAAGTTTGGCGACGTTTGGTAGCCGAAGGCGTGCCGCAGGCGAGGGGGTTCAAGCTCGTGTTTGTTGGCCGTCCCGGTTGGATGGTTGACGATCTTCTCGCGGCCATCCGGAATGATCCGGACACAGCGGAGCAAATCGTCCTGATCCACGACGCCGATGACGACCTGCTCAATACCCTCTATCGAGATGTGGCATTCTGCGTTTACCCTTCTGCGTATGAAGGATACGGCCTCCCCGTTATTGAAGCGTTCGGTTACGGTAAGGCCGTTCTCGCATCGACCGGCGGCGCGCTACCGGAGCTTGCGCGTGGATCTTCTCCCATGTCTCGACCCGACCGACGAGCGTGCTTGGTACGATACCATAAGGCAATGGATCGAATTTCCCCAGACTCTGGGATGCCTACGAACGAACAATCCGCGAGCGATTCCGCCATCCCAGTTGGTCAGAAGCTGCGGCGAGCTTTTTTGCGGGCATTTTGGCCGCCAATAATGAGTTTGATCCCTCACGTAACTGATTACTGATTGTGGTGGCCGTGACGGGATGCTTCGGAATTGCGACGATCTGCTTCGATTTTATTGCCATCTTGATGTGGCAGCATCGGGCAAGCAAGCGCAACGACGCAGTGGCTGAAGGCGCGCTGTTTTCCCTTAAAAAAAGATCGCCACAGCATCTCTTCATCCTTCGCTTTGTCTCGTGGATTTTGGCTGCACCAAAATAATCGCATAAACTGTAGGGGTCACTAAACACCCGTTTTCAATTGAAAACGGTCCGGACTGAGGCTAATGTGCGGCTTAAATCCAGAGGAAAAGCAACTTTCAAGGGTATTAGTTATTTTATACTCTATATAGTTGTATCATGACCTCTACGATACACGTTCGATGAGAACATGCATTTTGCATTTGCAATCGTCAGCTTGTTTCCCGGCGGCGGCCTTCAGCGAGATTGCGTTGATATCGCGCGCAGCATTAGAGAGTTGGGACATGAGGTAACAATTTTCACGTCGCGAAAATTTGGCGGACGGTTCGCCGAAGATTTGTCGGTTAGCGTCTTGAGCGTTGGGGGCCGCACGAACCATTGGCGCCAACGCGCATTCGCGGATCAATTCAGGCGGCGCGCGGCGGAAGAATTCGATCTTCTGGTCGGCTTCGACAAACTCATCGGCCTCGACGTTCTGTATTGTTCGGAGCGGTCTATGCGGGCGCGGCTCATCAAGAATCCGATTTTGCACTTGGTGCCGCGCTATTCGGAATTCGTCGGTTTGGAAAAGGAATGCTTTGCACCCAACCGGGCGACCAAAGTTCTTTTGTTGAGTGAAGCTCAACGCCACGAGTATTGGGATTTATGGACGACCGAGCCGAACCGGTTGATCATGTTGCCGCCGACGCTTACGGCAACGCGACGCAGGCCCGAATACCGGACGAATGCCAAGCGAGGGGAATACCGCGCGCACTTGGGTCTGGCTACCGATGACTGGGCCTGGATCGCGGTCGGCGTCCAACCTAAGACCAAGGGATTCGATCGCAGCATTCGGGCGCTGAGCCGATTTGCCGACGCGCAATTGCTGATCGTCGGACTGGCCGAGCGGGATGCAAAATCCGCGTGGATCAAAAGTCTCGCCCGATGGCTCGGCGTTGCCGACAGAATCAAATGGCTCGGGCACCGCGAAGACGTTCCGGAGTTGATGGCGGCCGCGGACGTGCTCGTTCATCCCGCACGTTACGACACGACCGGAACGGTCATTCTGGAAGCCGTGGCGAACGGTTTGCCGGTGATCACGACTTCGGGCTGCGGATATGCAAAGCATGTCACTTGCGCCGACGCTGGAATTGTCGTTCAGGAGCCCTTCAATCAGGCAGCTCTTGTCGACGCGTTGAAGGCGGCCCGCGACCCCTCCTGGATCAAGCGTTGGTCGAAAGCCGGAAGCGAATACGGCAAGCAAAACTGGCTTTGCGAGGGAAAGGGCCGCGCCGCCGAATTGATCGTTGCCCGCGCCCTCGAAAGCAGCCAGGCTCCTGCCAAAGCTCGATGTCATTAGTTGGTGTTAACCGGCGCTGCCTCACTCTCCCTTGCGCACCAGGCGTTTTTTGGTCCTCATCCGATGCGCATTATTCGTGGACGTAAGGCTGTTGTAACTGGCGCGGCGTCCGGGATCGGCAGGGCGATTGCGCTGGCGCTGGCAGCCGAGGGTGCGGACCTGTTCTTGATCGATCGAGACGCCGAGCGACTGGCAGGCGTGGTCAGCGAGGCGGCCGAGTACGGCGTCGAGGTCATGGCCGAAGTTTGTGATCTCGCGATTCCGACAGAGATTTCCAAGGCGATCACCGGGATGCGAGCAAAGTGCGATCATTTCAACATCCTCGCCAATTGCGCCGGCATCATCTGCTACGGTCCCTACCACCTCACGGCGGACGAGGCTTGGCGGCAGACCATGGCGGTCAACCTACTCGCTCCGATGCAGATCATCCATGAACTGCTTCCAACCCTCATCGCATCCGAGCACGCACACATTCTCAACGTCTGCAGCATTGCGGGTCTGGTTCCGTCGAAGAAGTTAGCGGCTTACCAAGCGAGCAAATTCGGGCTGGTCGGATTCACACTCGCGCTGCGCAATGACTATCACCGGGACACATTCGGGGTTACAGCCTTGTGTCCGGGATTTGTCCGCACCCCGATGTTGACGAACCTGAAGGACCCGGAAGCGCATCGACAGGCGCCGGTCCTGCCGGGCTTTCTAACCACGACAGCCGAGGCGGTGGCCGCGGCGGCGATTGCCGCCATCCGACACGACCGCGGTCTCGTCATTGTGACGCCGCTTGCGAGATTGGCATGGTGGATGACGCGGCTGTGCCCCTCCTTGATCGACTGGATTAATCGCGAAGGATGGCGCCGGCGCGGCAAGATCGGGCTTCCAGGCCAGGAGAGCCGGCGCGGTTAGACCAAACAATCGTACCTTTGGCGTTCGCCAGGTTGCCGCGTTTTCAATCGGCGCGTATCGAAAAGTCACCCTGAGTTAACGTAAGGTGCGGTGAGAAGTACGGGTCCGAGTTGAGTAGGGCGCCATATCGTCCCTTCATCACGCGCATCTCCTGACTGAACCGCAAAACATTATCCTCTGTATCCTCTCTACCGCGGCTCGACAACTCATGATGGAAAAGCTCGGCAAACGGAGTCACAAGATTGCGGTAGCCAAGCAATTTTGCCCTGATACAAAAATCAATGTCATTGAATGCAATCGGCAGATCTTTCTTATCCAAACCGCCGACCTGCGTATAGATCGACCGGCTAACCAGCAAACATGCACCCGTCACTGCGGAATAATTTGATGCGACCGCCAAGCGGCCGAAATACCCCGGTTCATCGCGTGCCCGATTCAAAAACACATGTCGTGCCACATCGCTCGGATCCAGCACGACCCCGGCATGTTGAATTGTTCCGCTCGGGTAATACAGCTTGGCGCCGACGCAACCTACTCCGGATTGGGCGGCATACCCCACCATGTCCTCCAACCAGTCCGGTGTTATGATGACGGTATCGTTGTTCAGCAGACACAGATAGTCGGCGCGTGAATATTCCGCTGCCCGATTGTTGAGAGCGGAATAATTGAACGCGCCCGGTTGGCGCAACACACGAATTCGATCGTCTTCCTGATAACCTTTCAACTGCTCAAGCGTCGACTGCTCGGACGAGCCGTTGTCGACCAGTATGATTTCGTAGTTTCGGTAAGTTGTCATTTCTCGAACTGACGACACGCATCGTCGCAATAGCGTTGCTTTATCGCGAAACGGAATGATGATCGATACCCTCGGCTGAGGTTCGGAAAGTTCATACCGCACGCGATACATTGCGTTGGCAACGATGACGACCGTCGCCCTGACAGAGCGCTTTGCGAGATGCTCACTAAGGGCTCGGCGACCGGCCTCGATAGCATATGGCTTAAAACCGATATCCGAGGCAGCGGATCCCGGTATGGCACGCCAATGATATAATATCATCGGAACGTGCCCGACCTGGTCTTCGCCGATAACTTCGATGATCCTCAGATTCAGGTCGTAATCCTGCGCACCGTCAACCTCGCTTCGCCAGCCGCCGACCCGCCTGATCGTGTCCGAATGGTAGGCGGTCAAATGGTTGAAGTAGTTGCTTGAATAGAGCAGCTCGGGCGAAAAATCCGGCTTGAAATAGGGGCGAGATCTGTTGTCATCCTGATCGATTTTATCTTCGTCAGAATACAAGAGTCTCGTATGGGGTCTTCGACCGAGGAAATCGGCCATTGCCGCCACTGCATGCGGAGCCAGCATGTCATCGTGGTCGAGGCACATGACGAACGGCGACGACGCCAAGGCAAATGCCGTGTCGGTAGCGACGGAGATGCCGCCGCGGTGCTGGCGGAACGTCACTTCGATCCGTTTGTCCGACCGCGCCGCCTCGGAAAGAATTCGACGGATTTCAGGGTTGGTTGAAGCGTCGTCTGCGATGCAGAGCCGCCAATCATGCGTGGTCTGGCGCAAAACCGATTCGATTGCTCTGCGGATATAGATCGGTTGCGGATCACAGACAGTCATGAGGATTGAGATCGACGGACGCTCGACCGGAACTTCCATCAAACGTTTGTAGGCTCCGGCTTCGCGCTCCGCGATCCACCACGCGTAAAGTTCGTTTTGACTGGCGAATTGCGGTGGCCGGGGAAAATCGAATGCAAGCACGAACGGATCGACCGGGCGGAAGAAATACCGCAGGAAGGCCAGTGGGTGACGCAAAAATTGGTGACGAAGAGAATGCCAGATGTACTCGGCCAACGAGATCGGGCGTAGCTTCGCGATCGTCCCGGCTCCAGATGTCGCCTCGAAATAGAGTCGGAATTGTACGGAATCAATCCGCGACCCGAAGAAGACGTACCCGGCGAATTGCTTTCCCGGCGCTGTACTCTCGAAGGCACAAATGGTTCCTCCGTTCTGGTCGAGAGCCACGATGGCAGCGCGTCGGAGAAGCCCTTCCGACGAAGCGATTTTGAGGCGGTACCACCCACGGATTCCGGCTCTGCGCGTCGCGATCGCAACTCGGCGCACGCTCTGGGGCGCGTCTTCGAACGATTCCTGGTCGCTAGGTCCGGCCGCCTGGATGTTGAGAAAATTGATCGTCCGGCGCAGCATATTAAGGGTGGCCCCACGCGCGACTAGTGATTGTTGAAGTAAAAATACTCAACATATGCGTGTAACAAAAATCCACGGGCTGACCGCAAACTAGCAGCCAGAAGGCAGGAGAGCGCGGTGGTCGAGACCGTACAGGGGACTTGGCGTCTTATCGAGATGCCAAAAGTGAGCGACGTCCGTGGGAATCTCACTGCCATAGAGGGACGCCGGCATGTGCCATTTGAGATTGCCCGCGTTTATTACGTCTATGATGTGCCCAGCGGATCGGTGCGCGCCGCGCATGCCCACAAGCGCCTTGAACAGGTGTTCCTGGCGTTTGCGGGCAGTTTTAAGATTTCACGTCGAAGACGGCCACCACAAGACCAGCTACGTCCTGAATTGCCCGAATATTGGGCTTTATGTACCGCCGGGGGTGTGGAGACTGCTTGACGATTTTTCCGGTGGCGCCGTATGCGTTGTGTTGGCGTCGGATATTTATGATGAGACTGACTATATCCGCTCCTATGAAGATTTCAGACGGTTTGTCGGCGCCGGTAAACTGGGCGAGACGGGCGGGCGTGACCGCGCTACCGTTGGCGAACACCCTTAGACATGAGTGGCGTCGCGTTTTTTAGTTTGGCGCGGCAGCACCTCGAATTGCGGCAAACGCTTCGGGAAGCGACGGAGCGAGTGATCGAGAGCGGTCAACTGATTCTTGGCACCGAGTTGGATAAGTTCGAAACGGAGTTCGCCTTGTTTTGCGGTGTACGAAATGCGATCGGCGTCGGCAACGGCCTGGATGCACTTATGCTCATCCTGCGCGCGCTGGATATCGGCGCCGGCAGCGAGGTCATTGTACCCGGACACACCTTCGTTGCGACTTGGCTGGCGGTCGGGCAGGTCGGCGCAACGATCGTCCCGGCGGACATTGACACAGCAACGTTTAATATCGATCCGGACGCCGTCGAGGCCGCCATCACGCCGCGAACGCGTGCCATTATCGCGGTCCATCTTTACGGCCGCCCCGCCGAGATGGCCCGGCTCTCGGCTCTCAGCCAGCGGCATGGCGTGGCTTTGATCGAGGATGCCGCGCAGGCGCATGGTGCAACAGTCGGTGACACCATGACCGGTGCGCTGGGCACCGCCGCCGCTTTCAGCTTTTATCCTACTAAAAACCTGGGTGCGTTAGGCGACGGTGGTGCCGTCACGACGAACGATGATCGGCTAGCAGAGCGCGTGCGCCTACTTCGCAACTATGGGTCTCTGACCAAACATCTGCACGAGGAAAATGGAATGAATTCGCGGTTAGATGAGCTGCAAGCAGCCTATCTGCGCGCCAAGCTTACCCTTTTGAGGGCGAAGAATATTCGTCGGCGGGCGATCGCCGACCGATACAGCGAGGGCCTGTGTAATACGCCAGGCTTGATTTTGCCATCAGTCGGCGAATCCGAGAAATCAGTTTGGCACCTCTATGTTGTGCGATCATCCAACCGCGAACGTCTCAAAGATGCACTGGCGCAGTCGGAAATCGGCACACTGATTCATTATCCCGTGCCACCCCATCGTCAGCCGGCCTATGCGACGACGCCGGCCAGCACGTTCGATTTACCGAACTCGGATCTGGCGGCGGAGCAGGTGTTGAGCCTGCCGATATGGCCGGAAATGACAGATGACGAGGTTGAGCAGGTGATAGCCGCGGTGCAGCATGCTGCGGTTGATGTCGCTGATCGGCACGTTTGAGGGTCGGTGGAGCGAGCATTGTCGGAGGACGAAGACAAAGATCCGGGTAGCAGAGTGAAGGTGGTGGGGTACGACGTCGCGGGCTACGACGGATTTCGCAAGCGTGCTCGTGATCAGGCTCTAACTTCAAACGAAAAATGCGGATTTCCTGAAGACATGCGCAGGGGCAGGAGCGAAAGCATCTCGCAAGACATCCGCTCCAAGCTCCCTGCGCTGAACCGCCAAGGGGCTCGAATATTGGACATTGGCGCCGGCTGCAGTGAGCTGACATGCTACATCATCGGCGCCTGCGCAAATGCCGGCGCTTCCTTGACGGTTATCGATTCACCGGAGATGCTCGCGCTTCTGCCGGATCAGTACAGCTTGACGAAGATCGCCGGCCGCTTTCCCGAATGCCTGTCACAGCTGTCTCGACGTATAGGGCTTTTTGACGCCATACTGGTCTACAGCGTCGTCCAGTACATCTTTGCCGAGGGGAATCTGTTCGAGTTTATCGATGCCGCAATGCGATTGCTGGATCAAGAGGCGCGCCTGTTGATTGGGGACATTCCAAATGTCGCGATGCGCAACCGGTTCCTCGCAAGTCCCAGCGGCGAACTCTATCACAGGCAGCATTACCCTAACTCTCCCCGGCCAGTGACCGCGTTAAACAGCCTGGATGAAGGGCAGATCGACGACCGAGTCGTGCTCAGCATTCTAGCGCGCGCGCGCGCTACCGGGATGCATGCGTTCGTGGTGCCTCAGGCGTCGGGGCTGCCGATGGCGAACCGGCGCGAGGATATCTTGATCGGGAGGCCATGACCTTGCCCAGGCGGAAACTGGTGATCGTCGGTGCCAGCTCGTTTGCCGAGGTGGCCTGCGAGTTGTTTGACGCAGCAGGTGACTATGAGGTGGTTGGATTCGCGGTACATGATGCTTTCCGCAATACGGATGCGTTACTTGGCCGCCCTGTCCATGCGCTCGAGACGGTTACCACATCCTGCCCCCCGGCTGAATGCGAAGCGTTTGTCGCCCTGACCTATGGTGAGCTCAACCGTGCCCGCACAAGGCTATGCGAGGAAATGAAGGCGAAGGGCTATGCCTTGGCGCGCTACATCAGCCCTAAAGCGACCGTGTGGCGAAACGTGCCGATCGGCGAGAACTGCTTCGTGTTCGAGAACAACGTGATCCAGCCATTCTGCCACCTCGGCGCCAACGTGATCCTATGGTCAGGCAATCACATTGGTCACCACAGCAAGATTGAAGACAACGTCTTCATCGCATCTCATGTTGTGATATCCGGACACGTGACCATCGGACGGAACTCGTTCCTCGGAGTCAATGCGACTGTTGCCGACACCGTAACGGTTGCGGAGGACAGCTGGATTGGCCCGAATGCGCTGATCACCAAGGATACCGAACCGGGCGGCATGTATCGAGCCGTACCGACCGCGAAGGCGGACGCCGGAAGCCTGCAATTCTTCCGTGTGAAGGCCGGATGATAGGTGGTGTACTCAGTGAGGCCATATACGCCCGTCGACCGCTCGGCATGGGATGAGTTTGTGAGTGCCAGCAAGAACGGTACTTTCCAGTTCATGCGCGATTACATGGATTATCACGCCAACAGGTTTGTGGATTTCTCCACGATCGTGCTGGACAGCCGGGGACGGACGGTAGCGTTGTTTCCCGCCAATCGCATCGACTCTTGCGTCATTAGCCATGGAGGGCTCAGCTACGGGGGCATGTTGTCAAATTCTTCGATGACGACCAGCCGATCATTGGATGTGTTCGCAGCGTGGATCGCCTTTTGTCACGGCGGCGGCGCAGGCCAGATTGTCTATAAAGCGGTCCCGTCCATCTACCATCGCGGTCCTGCAGACGAGGATAAATACGCGCTGTTTCATTTTGGCGCCGAGTTGTACCGCCGCGAGGTGCTGTCCGTGGTGGACCTCGATTGTCCGACGACACCGCAGGAGAGGCGTCTTCGGGGGCGAGCAAAGGCGGAGAAAAGCGGACTGCGCGTCGAGGAGAGTTCCCGCGCTTCACAGCTTCTGGCATATCCTCTCCGAAACTCTTTCCAGCCGCCATGGGGTGCATCCCGTGCATTCGCTTGAGGAAATGCAACTACTACAAAGCCAATTCCCGCAGAACATTCGGCTGTTCGGCGTGTTTGCCGGCGACCGAATGTGCGCAGGTACCCTGCTCTATTATGCGCCACCGGTTGTGCATGCCCAGTATATCGCAGCGGAGGAACTCCGCGAGGACGGCCGGAGCGTTGGATCTGTTATTTCTTACCCTGATCAAAGCAAGCCGCGGCACGGCGCGTTACTTCGATTTCGGCAATTCGAACGAACAGGAGGGTCGCTTTCTCAATCGCGGCCTTGCCGGCTTCAAGGAGGGCTTTGGTGCCCGAGCGATCTGCCATGATTTCTATCAATTCAACCCCGCACAAGCACTTTCTCACGCGACCGATAAATCGGTAATGGAAAATGGATCGCGATAGCCAACCCTCCGGATGGATTAAACAGGGGCGCGTACTAGCGCCGCCGGGAACAATGCTGGCGCAAACCCATGCGCAAATTCCAACACCGCAGGTCGAGAGGCACACTGTTCGGGTGCTGTATGCCTCATGCGATGCGAACCTGCGCGGCCGCATCTTTTCGGTTGAACTTGACCGTTCGTCACCGATGGAGATCGTGCGGATGGAGAATGAGCCGGTCCTTGATTTGGGAGACGCAGGCGATTTCGATGCCGACGGCGTAAGCCCGTTCCAACTCATTGAACGCGACGGCGCCGTCTTTCTCTATTACAATGGTTGGAAGCGCCACAGCCCGTCCACGCCCTACACGCTGTTCGCCGGACTGGCGATCAGCGAGGATGACGGACGCAGCTTCCGACGGGTCTCGAAGTCTCCCGTGTTGCCGCCGATCGCCGGCGAAACGCAGTTCCGGACGGCTCCCTACGTGTATCGGACCGCAGCCGGCTGGGGCATGCTCTACGTTGCGGGCGACAGCTTCTTCACCGGTTCCACCGGCAAACGGTTGCCACTCTACAGCCTTCATAGAACCTTCTCAAAGGACGGAATCACTTGGCAGGCTGGTGGGGAAATGCTGGAGCGCAACCCGCTGGCCGGGGAAATCGGGTTCGGCCGTCCGTACCTGTGGCATGACAAGACTGGTGAGCCTTCTCTGTTGATTTCGGTTCGCCGCGAGACGGGCTATACACTAGTGGAGTTTACCAGTTCCTCCGGGGCGCCGGGGGGAACGAGTCGGCGCGAAATTCTGCCGCGGAGCGAGACCGGCTGGGATTCGGAAATGGTGTGCTTCGGCGCTCCCTGCGCTGTTGGGCCGTGGGAGTATCTGTTCTATAACGGCAACCAATTCGGCCGCACCGGCTTCGGTTTAGCGCGACGTCCTGCTGTGGTTCCGCGGTCAGCGCGTGCCGATCTGTTTGTTGACACTATTAAAACCGGCACAGGGAAAACCTTGGTTGGTCGCGACTGATTCGGATGGGCGAGCAATGCAGACGCTTGGCACGCACGGGGTGCTGAAGGCCTCCAAGGTCAACGACGAGCTATCCCGGATCGTCGAAGAGATTTTGGTCCGTGGCTTCTCCGTTGCCCCCCCGGTGATCGAGGCAACCGCGGTCGCAAGTCTATGCGGGCGGTTGGACGCCGTATATCAGTGCCAGCAAGACGAAGTTGGCGGGGAAAGCGTCCTTGAATCCATAAAGGACGCGGACGTCGTTCGTTGCCCGCTTGCTTACGAAGACGACTTCCTCAAGCTCGCGCAGCATGAATTGATCGTTGGCGTCGCCCGGCAATTGCTTGGCGAAAACATTGTTCTGCTGATGCAGAACGGTATCATTAATCGAGCGGAGCGATGCCAGGCGCAGACGCGCTGGCATCGAGATCTCAGCTATCAGCATTGGGTTTCATCAAGCCCGCTTGCGGTAAGCGCCCTCGTTTGCCTCGACGATTTCACCGATGAGGCGGGCGGGACCGTGTTTCTGCCTGCAAGCCACAAGTTTCCCGCTTTTCCTTCGATCGAGTTAGTTGACCGACTTCAGACCGGTGTCGAGGCACCGAGCGGGTCGATTGTATTCTTCAATTCGATGGTTTTTCACCGCGCAGGCGTGAACAGGTCGAATCAACTCCGGCGCGGCGTAAACCACGTGATTGGCGTTCCCATCCTGGGCCAACAGGTGGATATTCCCGCCATCCTGGCGCGTGAGGCGCCAACCGATCCGTTGCTGGCGGGCTATCTTGGCTACCGCTGGAATCCGATCTCCGAGATAAAGAACTGGCGGCTTCGCAAGCTTGCAGAGCGAACGGCAGTGACGCGCCGTGGATGAGAAGGTGCAGGCTCGGCCTGCCCCCTTGGAGCGTCGGGGTATCTGGACCAGTCGCGTGCCAAGACTGCTTCGTCGCAAGATCAATCTGCTGGACGAGGCGAGCGCCCCGCCGCTCGCGATAAGAAGTCAATTAGCGCCGCAAAGCTTCCGCTCCGAATTTCGCGTGATACTCGACACAAGGAGAGCTGGGGTTTGCGGATGGTATCGCGCGAAGGTGAATACTCCGGATGGTAATCTTCAAAAAATAAGGATTGAGGCCTCCGATGACCGAGCCACACTGATCTACGCTTTCGAGGGAGCTGCACCGGGCCGACATTTTTCCTGCTCGCTCTATCTGGGCTCGCAAGTCGCCTATACCTACATTCGGCTCGATGGAATCGGAGACCACGCAGCTGGCATGTCCGCCACGCTGAGACCAATTCGCCTTGTCGAGTTTATTTGGCACTCTTTGACGAAAGGGCTGTTGCGCCGGCCAATTACTTTCCTGAGATATTTCTTCCGTCCGGCGAGCCCGGTTGTTGTTGCCTTCAATTTTCCCCGGCCTCCGACGGCAGAAGCGCAGATCCTAGTTCGCCCACTACGCCCCATGCACCGCAGCGTCCGTAACCTCTGCATCGCGGCACAGGATCAGGCTACACGAGGAAACTTGGCGGCGGCGCTGCAAATGATTGTTGAGTTCGTCGAGAGCATCATCGCTCATGAGAACTCCATCGCAAGGGTCTTTTCGAGCCGAGAACTCGATCAGCTTTGCATCGAACTTGGCCGATCATTGCCGCTTGAAACACCAACATCCCGGGACGATGAGCGCACTGTATATCTCGTCACCGCATTGGCAAAGGCCGGCGGCCACACCAGGGTACTCTTGGACCTCATACGCGCCGACCCCAACCCAAAGCACACGGTGCTGGTGAGCAACACTCAGCACGACCTGCGGCCGGGCGATCTGAACGATCTATTTGACGACGAGCGAGCGCAAGTTGAGATAGCCCCTCTGGGAAATCTGGGCGAGCGGCTGGCTTGGCTGCAAAAGCGTTTGTTCGAGCTACGCCCTAAGCGAACATACATTCTGCAACATCACTTTGATCCGCTCTGCATCGCCGCGGCACAACCGGAATTGTCCGGAACACTGCTGTACTACCACAACTGCGACCATAGCCTCGCGCTCGGCGTCCATACGCCCCACGCCATCCACATCGATTTCAGCGCCAAAGGCTTTTATCATTGCCGCGAGTGTGAGGGCGTCCTTCGCAACGTCATCTGGCCATTGACGGCCGACGTGTCCCAGCATCGTGCGGGTCGGCCGTTCATGGTCCACGGCCATCTCACCACATGCACATCCGGCGGGTTCGAAAAATTTGATCAGCGCAATATGCCGTACCGGACGCCATATCTGTACGGCTACGCGGAGGCGGTAGCGACCATCTTGTGCACCACTCGTGGCACTCATATTCACATCGGAGAACTGCACGAAGAAACACGAAAGGCCGTAATCGAGGAATTGACGAAATGCGGTGTCCCGTCGGCGCGGTTTATCTGGATCACATATGTTCCGGACCTTGCTGCCGCGCTGGTGGAGAATGAGGTCGACATTTATTTTGCATCGTTTCCATTCGGCGGAGGTCGTGCCGCTGTCGAAGCAATGGGGGCAGGCCTTCCTCTGCTCATCCACTCTAACTATCGTTCGGTGTTTCTCACCGACTTGAACGAGGTCTATCCGGGGGCGTTTACTTGGCGAACACCAGCCGACCTGAAAGACGCTTTGATTTCGCTCTCAAAGGAAGTGCTGGCGGAGCACTCATTGCGAGCTCGACGTTTCTTCGAAGCCCGCTGCGCACCCGATGCACTTCGCGCCGCGGTCGCTTTGACCCTCTGGGGAGGATCTCCGCCTTCGCCGCCACGTCCGACCCACCATCCCGACGAGCTCCAGACCTTTCTTGACGAGTATGCTGCCGCCGAGAAGAGAGAACGGGCGCTGATAGGCGGCCCGAAATAGACCGAAAGCGTTTAGGCAGGAATATCTCCAAAAGACATACAGTACCGTCCACGACCAGCATCGGTGTGCGGCAGCTAATTAAAGGGATATCAAGTGGGCCATGTAAAGAAAGCTAACGCCTACGCACGCATAAGCGGTGCAAAGCAATATCCCGAAGACGAACCCTGAAAAGTGCGACTCAGGAGGCTGCGACGGATTCATTTATTTTCTCCCCTCGGACAATATGAACTTCTGAAATCCTATGGACTTGTCTTGCGCGATCTTTGACATGGATCAATTCGCTGACTTGGATGCCGCCCATCGGTTTGCGCGGCAGAGTGCGACTCTGGTGACTGAGACGAAATCTGCTTCACCCCGATCACCACCGGATGATTAAGCCGCTCCAGCAACGGACCGCACTCGCGCAGAGCACGCACCGCGCTGAAAGTCGTTGCATCGGATGGCACCGTCGGTTTTAACTGCCGTCGCATCAACGGTAATCCTTGGCTTTGGCCCGTTCCCACGGATCGCTGGCCAAGATAGGCTGTCGATAATTCGAGGCGCGCGCGGGCGGGCCGGTCGGTGGGACAGCGCGAGATCAGTTGTTATCGGAATGCGTATGAAGCACAGAAAACATCGGGAGGATGCTATGAGACTGTCGACCAAGGGCGTGATGCTTGGCCTTATCGCTGTGGTTGGTATCTGGTGCCCGGAAATTGCCCGGTCGGAGGTGATCACGATCTTCCTCAACCAGGCCACGGCATCGGGCGTGCGCGAACTTACGGCTGGCTTCGAAAAAGCGACCGGGCACAAGGTCAACGTCAGCTTCCAGGGCGGCCCGGCACTGAACCAGAAGATCGTTTCGAACTCGCCGGGGGATCTCAGCCTCGCTGGGCCTCGATCAGTTCGACGCCTACGTCAAGCAGGGACAAGTCGTTGCCGGCAGCGTCGTCGAATACGCCCGCGTCGGCAACGGCGTTGCCGTGAAAGCGGGTGCGCCGAAGCCCGACATCAGCACGCCGGATGCGTTCAAGCACGCGATGCTTGAGGCCAAGTCGATCGGCCATACCAACGCCGGCACCGGCCCATTCAACACCAGGCTGTTCCAGAAACTCGGCATCTACGATCAGATCAAGGACAAGATCAAAATTGTCCAGGGTGGCCGGCTCGTCGCCGAAGCCGTTGCGGCAGGCGACGTTGAGATCGGCATCCAGCAGACCAACGTGATCCAACCCGTCGCCGGGAGCGAATATGTCGGCCCGCTGCCGCGTGAGCTGATGGAATATGGCCGTGTCGCCGTTGGCCTGTTGGCGGTCTCCCAGCAGCCGGAGGTCGCAAGGGCCTTCATCAAGTTCATGGCGGATCCGGCGAACGCGGCGCTGCTTCGGAAGGGCGCCATGGAGCCGCTGGAGCGCTGAGGCCTCTGATCGTCCGGGGCGGCTGGCCGCAGGCTTTCAGAGTCGTGCATTGCTCGCCCACGAGCGGCGGCGGGTCACGCGACAGGCAGAATTGCGGGCTGGCATAAAAAAAGCCCCGGCCTTGGCTTCGTGGGTTGGGGGACGGGCGTCGGCCGGGGCAAGTTCGAGAGACAAGGCGACGCTAACAGGATCGAATCCTCGGCGATGTGATGGCGATCACGGATTTGCGCAATTCGATTTGCCAATCCTGAACCGGTGATCAGCCGGCTGCACCAATAGCCAGGATGATGCAGCAGTCACATCCGGCTGACAGAGCGTCCTGCCAGCGTCTCCATATCTTGAACCCAGGAGAAATCATCATGAAGAAGCTTGTCGCCACCGCCTTTATCGCCAGCGTCGGCATGGCCCTCGTGTCGCATGTGCGGGCAATGCCAATCGCTCCGCTTGATCAACCCGAGGCCGGCTCGGTCATTCAGGTCTACGGTGGATGCGGCTGGGGCGCCCATCGGGGCCCTTTCGGCGGATGCCGGCCGCTCTACAATTGCCCGGCGGGGTGGCACACCGGACCCTGGGGGCGCGTCTGCCGACCGAATTGGTAACCGTTTGACCTTTCGACGGGTCGCTTGGCGCTTGCCAAGTCGAACTGGAGCGAGCCCCGGCGCGGTTAAATCGGGCGCGCCGGGGCTCCAACGGGTAACTTCTGCAAACCGGTGTCCGAGGCTTTCTGGCATCGCATTTCCGTGGAGAAGTCCGACTGCCTCGCCGCTACAGTGCGTCCCGTGGCGCCCGAGCACACAGCAGTGTGTACAGTACAACCAACGTTACGCCGCCGGAAATCACGGGTTGCTGGAACAGAAGCCTCACCATCAGCGGCATGTCCTGCATCACGTCGGGGGCGATGAAAAGACCGCCAAGGCCGACCAGGATGGCAAGACCGGCAGCAATGAGTTTTCGGTCGTCCCATTCGACGGTCGCCAGCATATGCACCCCATGCATGAACACCACGCCGAACAGAAGCGTTGCCGCCGCGGATATGACCGGCAACGGCACGACGACAAGCAGCATGTCAAACTTCACGCAGGCGCCGAGCGCGATGAGCAGTATCCCGGCCGAGAAAGTTGCGTAACGGGAGCCGACGCGCGTGGTGCGTAACATGCCGATATTGTCCGGATAGGCGATTGTGCTGAACCCGCCGACCAAGCTGGCCAAAACGGCGCCGAGCCCCATGGCGAAAACACCTTGCGACATGCGCTCTCCTGCCAAGGGTTCATTTCCCCAGTCTGCAACGACCTGATAGAGCGCCATCGACCCGATGCCCGCCGGAATGAGCACCAGCAAAAACACAATGACGAGATCAGCCTGTACTGAGAAGCCGAACGGAAACGGCTGCGGCGTCACCAACCACGGGGCATCGCCAACTGCGCCAAGGGAGATTGGCCTGAATAGCGCATAGCAGGCGGTACCGAGGGCGAGCCCCAGGAGAATCGCGCCACGGCGCAGATACGATCCACCCCATATGGTGAGGGTGATCAGGGCCACGAGGCCAACCGCTCCGGCGAAAAGATTGACGAACGGAAATCCCGGGCTGGCGCGCACGCCAATCCAGTTCGGAAGAGCCACGCTCGCAATTTGAATCATGATCAGAATAATGATCATGCCGGAGATGATGGGAGCACGCAGGAATTGAGCGAACAGTCCAATGACGCTGAAACCCCGGATCGATATTGTCAACAGACACCAGATCAACGCCGCAACCATGAACGATCCATAAGCTGCTCCGAGGCCGGCACCTTGCAGATGCCCAATGGCGAGCAATGCAGCGAAGCAACCCGCATAGGGTCCCTGGATGATGGGTAGGCGCAGAAGCAATACTGACTGCAGGATGGTGGTAACGCCGCAAACCACAAAAGTCGTGCCGTACAGATAGGCAATCTGACCCGCTTGAAGTTCAAACGAACGGCCGAGCAAGCCGGGAAAGACGAACATTCCCGTCATGCCGAATACGTTCTGAAGTCCGAGGATCAACAGTTGCGATGCAGGAAGAGGATCGTTGACACCAATATCAAAGACTTTTGCCTCGTTGGCTTGTTTCTCAGCCGTATCAATGTTCACGGTCTCTCCCGCTTCCAGAGTTTTATCCGACATCCGCCGATGAATGGCGAACTGGCATAAATGGGAGGGATGTTCAAGCTTTCTAGGTCGGGCGCGGTGCGCGGACTTGGACCGCGAAGCCGGCGATTGGACGCACACACCGCGGTCGACGCCGAACCCTGCGGCCGCTATCGCTGCGGACGAAATTACTTTAGATACATGGACGCGGCGCGCGTCCCGCTGATTGAGAATAGTGCGATGATCAGAAATTTCAGTGATCACTCATCCAATGAGCGCACATTCCTTGCCTGGGTGCGCACGGCCATCGCCATTATGGCGTTTGGATTTATTGTAGAAAAATTCGATCTGTTCCTCGAGCTTGCCGCACCGTCTTTGGCCGGCCGGACGTTATCGTTGCCGGGCCAAAGATTTGGCAACTATGCGGGTTTGGCGCTGATCGTTCTTGGCACGGCCATGGTCGCCATTGCAGTGGCACGCTTTCTGATCACCTCGAGAAAAATCGATAGCGAGCAGCCGCAACAAGGCGCCGGGTCGCGGATCGACATCGCCCTCGCTGCACTGCTGGTGCTTCTGGGATGCGCGCTGTTCCTTTATTTGTCCCACGCCCTTGTCGCGACAGGATGATGGTCCGCGCACCGGCGCGGTCCCATTGCGGTCGACCTCCCTTTTCGGGCAGCAAGGTGTCCGCGTCTTTCCTCGTGAGCACCTGTCAGGACTACAAGCCATAGCGTATTAACAGTTCGCCAAAGTTGCGCACAAGTTGCAACAACCTCCCGCATGCGCCCGCGAAAAGATCACATCATTGGGATCGCCCTGGCGCGCTCTGCGCGTTTGGAAATCAAACCACGGTAGTTCCAGCGGATGCAGCATTCTTTTGGAACCTTTTTGCCGCGTCAGAATTGGGCGGGGGATGTGCGATATCAATGCGCTGATCTCGCCGGATCTGCCATGGGCCTAGCGGGCCACCGTGGTTCTTGTTGGTGCTGCTGGTGTTCGACTCGGCGGCGGCCGCGCTTTACAAATTCGCGCGCGCGTGGGGCAATGCTCTGGGGCGGCTCTGTACCGACCCGGCTCGTCTCGTCCTCCTCCTGTGCGCTTCCGCCGTCGCTTATATACCGCTTGCGCTCGCATTCACGCCATTTGAGTGGCTGGACATCGGACCATTTGCATTCCAACTGAGCCGTCCGCTGCATTATGCGATCTATTTCTTCGCCGGCGTAGGCGTCGGGGCATTGCCGACCGTTGCCGTTGCGGTGTTCCCGGAAGCGCGCCCGGCAATTGTCCGCATAGGAGCGTTCGTGGAGCGCCGCCTGTACGGATGTCATTTCTTTCGCGTCAAACGGAACTTTGCTGCACTGCGGGCGTTTTCTCAGCGCCGGTGGGAGTAATGTCACATGAAGATCGCGCAGATCGCTCCGCTCATCGAGAGTGTTCCTCCTCGCCTTTATGGCGGCACGGAGCGGATTGTTTCCTATTTGACGGAGGAACTGGTCAATCTCGGTCACGATGTAACCCTATTTGCGAGCGGCGATTCCATTACAAGCGCCGATCTGGTCTCGTGCTGCACGCGAGCGCTCCGACTTGATCCTGCTGTAAAGGACGCCATACCGCACCTCATGGTAATGATCGACAAGGTGCGCGAGCGGGTGGAGGACTTCGACATTCTTCATTTTCACGTCGATCTGTTCCATTTCCCGCTATTCCGCTCGCTGGCAGGACGAACACTTACGACCCTTCACGGCCGACTGGATTTGGAGGATCTCAAGCCCTTCTATTTCCGCTTCGGCGAGATGCCGCTGGTTTCCATCTCCAACGACCAGCGCAAGCCCCTGCCGCATGCCAATTTTGTCGCGACCATCCAACATGGAATTCCGGCCGGCCTGCATCAGCCGTCGTTCGACCGGGGCAGCTATGTAGCGTTCCTGGGACGGATTTCACCGGAAAAGCGGCCCGATCGCGCCATCAGAATAGCGCGCGCCGCCGGTGTCCCGCTGAAAATTGCCGCCAAGGTGGACAAGGTTGACGAAGAATACTTTCGCACCGCGATACTCCCCCTCATCAAGGGCCCCGAGATCGAGTTCATCGGGGAAATCAACGAGCGCGAGAAAACCAAATTCCTGGGCGAGGCCGCGGCCTTGCTGTTTCCGGTGGACTGGCCGGAACCCTTTGGATTGGTGATGATCGAAGCCATGGCATGCGGTACACCGGTGCTGGCATTCCGTTGCGGGTCGATCCCCGAGGTCATCGATAATGGAGTCACCGGCAGAGTAGTCGAGAGCGAAGAAGAGGCCGTCGTGGCGCTGGGGGAAGTTCTGACTTACGACCGCCGCACCGTCCGGCAGAAGTTTGACGAGCGGTTCTCCGCCACAAGAATGGCCAAAGATTATGTCAGTGCTTATCACAGGTTATCAACGAAGCGGATGGTGAATGGCGAAACGCGGAGCAATTGGTCGCGCCAACCCGATCTCAGAGGTGGAAACGGCTTGAACACCCATGTCGATTGAAAAGCCGCGTCCGGCCGTTTCTGAGGGGGACGCGAACACCGAGGTTCCATTCTATATCCCGGCCACCGGTCCCGAGACCCGGCCGCGGTGCACGCTTAAGCATGATGATTGCTTCCTCGTGATCGACGCGCACGGTGACGTCGGTGCCTCGGGTGGGACGGGTGACGGACTGTTTTATCGCGACACCCGTTTTCTGTCCCACCTCGAAATGCGCGTCAATGGGACACAACAATTGCTGCTCGGCAGCAATATGCGTGACGACAATGCGAGTTTGACGGTTGATCTTACCAACCCGGATATTTTTTCCGGCGAGCGCGTGGTCCTCCTCCATAAGGACACGTTGCATGTGAATCGCTCGGTATTCGTGTGGCGCGACACGGCGTTTCAGCGGCTGGCGTTGCGCAATCACGGAGCTCGCTTGCTCAATCTTACTGTGACGATTGCGTTCGCAAGCGACTTCGCCGACGTATTCGAGGTACGCGGCATGCGCCGCGCGCGCCGCGGTACGTCGAGCATCCGTTTGAATGCCCCACATGAAGTCGTCCTGAGTTATCTGGGCCTCGATGGCGTCGTTCGTGTCACGTCGGTCTACTTCGATCCGGCCCCGACGCGGCTTTCGCGGAGTGAGGCCACCTATCAGATCGCGCTCGCCTCGCATCAGGCCACGGTGCTGTGCTTCGCAATTCGGTGCAACCCGACGTCCCAGCTGCCTGTGCCCTTTCTCCGCGGCCTGCTCCGCGCGCATCGCGAGCTGAGACAAGCAGCGCTCGGCGTGGCGGTGGTCCAGACCTCCAACCCGCTGTTCAATGAAGTCCTGTGCCGCTCGATGGCCGACTTGGCTATGCTGAAGACCGAGACTCCACAAGGACCCTATCCGTATGCTGGGATTCCCTGGTACTCGACCACGTTTGGACGGGACGGCCTCATCACCGCGATCCAGATGCTATGGATCGACCCCCGGATCGCGCGGGGCGTGCTGCGCCGCCTTGCAACGTATCAGGCAAAGACGACTGATGGCAGTTCGGATTCCGAACCCGGCAAGATCCTGCACGAGATGCGTTCCGGCGAGATGGCTGCACTCGGAGAGGTGCCGTTCGGCCTTTATTATGGAAGCGTCGATTCCACTGCGCTTTTTGTGTTGCTGGCCGGCCTTTATTTCGAGCGCACCGGCGACGTCGCGACCCTGGAAGGGCTGTGGCCGGCGATCGAAGCGGCGCTCGCCTGGATCGATGGGCCGGGCGACCGCGATCGCGACGGCTTCATCGAGTATGCTCGCGCAAACGAGCACGGTCTTGCAAACCAAGGTTGGAAAGACTTGTTTGACGCTGTTTTCCACGCGGACGGCCGGCTGGCCGAAGGTCCTATCGCGCTCGCCGAAGTCCAGGCTTACGTGTTCGCAGCCAAGCGGTTGGTCGCGCGGTGCGCTCACCAGTTAGGCCACTTCGACCGCGCGAAAGTTCTGGAGGGCCAGGCACTCCGGCTCGCCGAACGATTCGACGCGGCGTTTTGGTGCGACGATTTGCAGATGTATGCGCTTGCGCTCGACGGCAACAAGGAGCCGTGTCGCGTGCGCACCTCCAATGCCGGTCAGGTGTTGTTTACCGGCATCGCGCGTCCTGATCGGGCCAAGCTCGTGGCAAGCGCGCTGATGGCGCCCGATTTCTTCTCAGGCTGGGGCATTCGCACCGTATCCCGTCGCGAAGTTCGCTATAATCCGATGTCCTACCACAATGGTTCGATCTGGCCGCATGACAATGCACTGATGGCCCTCGGCTTCGCGCAAATCGGAGCCAAGAGCGAGGTCGACCGCCTGTTCCACGGGCTTTTCGATGCCGCCACATACATGGACCTGCACCGCTTACCCGAACTGTTCTGCGGTTTCCAACGCGCTCGTGGTCGCGGGCCGACGCTTTACCCGGTGGCGTGTTCGCCGCAGGCGTGGGCGAGCGCGACGCCGTTCAGCCTGCTTCAAGCCGCTCTAGGGCTGGAACTCGACCCGGCGGCCAAAGAGGTGCGCTTGCGCAGCCCGCGCCTGCCGAAGTTCCTTGATGAGGTGATTCTGCGAAACCTGCATGTCGGCAACTCGAGCGTCGACATCGCGGTTCGCCGCAGTCGCGAGACCGTATCACTGAGCGTCCTCAAGACCCGAGGCAACATCGAAGTGTCGGTGCTCATTTCTTGAATGTTGGAAGCGCCACCGCGGCGGTGCCATTTCGGTGCCGCCTTGCCAGGCGGTTGACACAAGCCCACATATCGATTTCGGAGATGCGTCTTTGGAGAGGTCCATGCCTTTGATCCGCGGCAAAGAGCAGATTCTCACGACGATGATGGGAGTCAAGTTCCTAATGCGCGATGGCGAAACCGAGGTCGCCTGCAGAGCAGAGCGCGAATTGCTGCGCCATAGGTTCGGCAGTCATGATCGTGATGGCGACGAGGAAAGCTTCAAGCTCCACCGGGACGCGATCGAAGAGGCGGCAAGCTACAAATATGACGCTGGGATGATCGAACCCCACACCGACGCGACCGTGGTTGTCACCGAGGCGGACTTGGCGTCGCCGCTCAGTCGGAAGATATAACGGCCGCGTATCGTGTTCGTCATTGTTTGTCACGATAGCGGTGTCGTTTGTCAGCATCTTGCAATGGCTTCCCTGGCGCCGGCATTGACAAAAGCCTTGCCTGTGGGCCATGTAGGCCAAGCAAGTTGCCTGGAGTACCTCTCCGGCGCTACGCGTTCGCTGGATTACCCGGATAGGACGGGTTGACGCCCGCCCATGAAGGCAGCGAACGTGACCACGGTCCGTTCGTGGTCATTTCGGCGAACGTTGTTGAACAATCCTCAATGATTGACGCTCAGCGGTCGTGGGCGTCGCGAACGAGTTCATTTTCCCCTGATATTCCCCGCGCGAGGACCGGCAAACCGGTTGGAGTCACGAGCGCGGGATGTCGGGATTACGTCGATTGTTTGTGCAATAAGGTCGCCGGCGCCGGGCCGGCACTCCAGGTCGAGGTTCACCTTTGTCAGCAACTGCGACGTCAACTCTTCAAGATGCTGCGGCGAACGCTGCGGTGGCTCCGGATGCCCGCAGTTGGAGCAAGATACTCAGTCACTATCGCGACCCCAGTTTAGGGCGAGCTGCATTCGAACTCGCCGTCACACTCGTTCCATTCGTGTTGTTATGGTTCGCCACGTGGATTGGCGTGTATTACGGGTACTGGATCAGCCTCTTGCTCGCCATCCCGGCCGCGGGCTTCCTGGTTCGCTTGTTTATGATCCAGCACGATTGCGGCCATGGCTCTTTTTTCCGTCAGCGGCTCATAAATGACTGGCTCGGCCGTGCGATCGGCGTGCTCACCATGACGCCCTATGATTACTGGCGGGGCACCCACAGCATTCATCACGCAACGTCCGGAAATCTTGACCGCCGCGGCATCGGCGACATCGATATCCTGACTGTGCGCGAATACCTCGCGCTGTCGCGCTTAGGCCGGCTACGATACCGCCTGTATCGTCATCCCGCCGTGATGTTCGGAGTTGGACCCGCCTATCTGTTTCTCATTCAACACCGATTCCCCGCCGGTATGCTTCGGGGAGGCTGGTTGCCGTGGATGAGTACCCTCGCCACCAATCTCGGTATTGCGCTGGTGATCGTAACTCTTGTTTGGTTCATCGGGTTGCGGGCATTTCTGCTTGTCCACACGCCGATCATTTTGCTTGCCGCTTCAGCGGGTGTGTGGCTGTTCTATGTGCAGCATCAGTTTGAGGACACGGCGTGGGCCGAAGAGAAGGCCTGGAGTTTCCATGAAGCAGCGCTCCGCGGCAGTTCGTATTACGATCTGCCGCCCCCAATCAGTTGGTTCACGGCGAACATCGGCGTGCACCATGTTCATCATTTGTGCAGCCGCATTCCATTCTATCGCTTGCGTCGAGTCCTGAGAAATTATCCCGAGCTTGCGCGCGTGGGTCGCCTCACGCTGCTGCAGAGCTTCGGCTGCGTCCGCCTCACTCTCTGGGATGAGACAAGGAAAAAACTGGTGTCGTTCCGGGACATCCGGGATTTATTGAGGGCCGCTCGATAATGTCTCAATATCGCACACGCGGGAAGTGTCGGCAGTAAGTCAAGCCGCACTTCGTCTCCGCGAGTTCGACCGGTGGTCGGTTTGGTCAATATGCCCGAATTGAAATAGAATACTCGGTCGGTAACGGCGGGGCAGTATCCATGGTTTCTTGAAGGAGAAATAATGCAATGGCTTTGCGTGGTAAGACTTTAACCAGAGTTGCCGATCCGGAAAGTCCGGCGGAGGAAATGTTCTCGCAACGGAAGCGGCCGGACACCGGCCGATATCGCCTCCAAGTCGACAGACAGACCAAGGCGTCGTTTGCGACCTATGATGCCGCCGAAAAAGCTGGAATAGAAATCAAGAGTTGGCATCCTGTCGTTCACGTGGCGGTATACGATGCCACGGACTACGAAATCCGGGTCATCGAAGTCCCGACCGCTTGAGCCTATTTCTACGCCTGCTCAACGAGGCGACCAACAGCTTCATTGTCGGACAGGCCTCTGTTACTGCAGTCAAATGGCCACCGGTCGGCAAAAAAAATTTTCAGCGCCGCTGACCTATTTGCCGCCGGATCGGCGAATACTCTTTACCGGTAGCGCGGGATTGCCGGATTTCTCGGCGATAAGCCGATCCTGTTCTTCGATCACGGCACGTGCCGGTGCGTCGCCATCGAGTCCACCAAGGACTTCGATCGGTACTCTACGATTGGACCGTTGAGAGCCGTCTTCGTAAAACACATCGAATAGCGCGAATTCTGCTCGCGTCGCTGGCTTGCGTGCCACGATCGTCCTCCTGTCGTTCCTCGCCGGCGGACATCTCGTCCGACGGTGGTTGCGACATTTCACTAAAGTGCAACGGGCCCGGCGAGTTTGTCGCCAGGCCCGTCTGGTATCGAACGAGAGCTTAGATTGCCTGCAGATTCGCTGCAGCAAGTTTGCCGCGCTCGCTCACTACGTCGTAGCTAAGCTTCTGCCCCTCATTGAGGTTGCTCATGCCGGCACGCTCGACTGCGGAAATGTGAACGAACACGTCCTTGCCGCCGTCCTGCGGCTGAATGAAACCAAAGCCCTTTTGCGAATTGAAAAACTTAACCGTACCTGTAGCCATGTATGGCCTCCTCTGAGAACGCCGATCGGCGTCTGCGTGCCACCCGACATCGGGCAACATCGTGTCCGAATTCGACGTTGTCTTGGGAAGAGCCCGGGCAGGCACAAAGCAAGAGCAGGCAAAATCTCGAACGGTTGCTTATATAATCCGATAAAATATGATATCAACCCCCCGTATAAGGGGATTTCCCATGGCGTCGAGACCGAATTACAGCAGAGACCGTCATGACCGAGACAGGGCCGCACACGCCCGGAACGACGAAAAGCAGAAGAGAAAAGACGAGAAAGCCGCCCAGCGAAAGGCTGAACGCCCCCCCGCCGACACGCTACCGGGCGACGAGAAGATCTGATGTCCAAGCCCGGGATTCGCCTCGAAGGATCGCGTGCCTGATTCACTGGTTAGCAGCATGCCGATCAGTTGTCGCCGGTGCGTTAGCTATCTATGAACGTCCTGAGTATTCTCGACCGACCCGGATGCTTCAATTTGCGCAGCGCCTTTGCCTCAATCTGGCGAATTCGTTCGCGTGACACCGAGAACTGCTGACCGACCTCCGCAAGCGTCAGATCGGTGCTCATTCCAATGCCGAAGCGCATGCGTATGACGCGCTCTTCGCGTGCGGTGAGTGAAGCAAGCGCCCGGGTGGTCGTCTCCCGCAGGTTCGACTGGATTACTGCATCGATCGGCAGGATAACATTCTTGTCCTCTATGAAGTCGCCAAGCTGCGCGTTCTCCTCGTCGCCGACAGGAGACTCGAGCGACAATGGCTCTTTCGCGATCTTGAGCACGTGGCGCACTTTTTCGACCGGCATGCCGAGCTTATCGGCGATCTCCTTCGGGGTTGCCTCTCGTCCGGTCTCGTTGAGCATCCGCCGGCTCGCGCGCATGATCTTGTTAAGCGCTTCGATCATATGTACAGGAATGCGGATGGTGCGAGCGTGGTCGGCGGTCGAGCGGCTGATCGCCTGCCGAATCCACCAGGTGGCGTAAGTGCCGAACTTGTAACCGCGCCTGTAGTCGAATTTATCGACTGCCTTCATCAGCCCGATGTTGCCTTCCTGGATCAGGTCGAGGAACTGCAGGCCGCGATTGGTGTATTTTTTTGCGATCGAGATGACCAGGCGCAGATTAGCCTCCACCATTTCTTTCTTGGCCTGGAGTGACTCGCGCTCGCCCTTTTGAACGCTGCGGGCGATGTTTCGAAACTCGCCGATCTCCAGCCCGGTTTCGCCCGCGACGCGCGCAATCTCCGCGCGAATATCCTTTATGCGGTCCAAATCCCGCGCGACGAATGCCTTCCAGCCGCGTGCGGAGAACTTCGACACGCGATTGAGCCAGCGCGGATCAGCTCGGAGCCGATATAGTGTTTCAGGAAGTCGTCGCGCGCGACGAGATGCTGCTCCGCAAGCCGCATCAGGCGGCCCTCGCAGCCGACAAGACGTCGGTTTATATCGTAGAGCTGTTCGACCAGGGCATCTATGCGCATCGGGTTGAGCCGCAACGACTTCACCTCGACGATAATTTCCGCCTTAAGCTTCTTGTACCTGCGTTCCTGGGCGGGAGAGAGCGACGCGTTGTGCAGTTTGTTGTCGATGGCCTGGTCCTGGAGGCGGCGGAGGCGCTTGAAGCTGTCGGCGACCTTGTCGAAGGTCGCCAGCACCGTGGGCTTCAGCTCGGCCTCGATGGCGGCGAGCGACAGCGCGCTCGCGACGTCATCGTCCTCGACATCGCTTTCGACATACGCGTCGCCATATGGCTGCGCGCCATCGCCCCTGCTTGGAGGCACGGGGCTGGCTGGCACCGCCGACGGCGGCTGCGGTTGCGGCACGATCCGAAGGTAAGGGCTTTCGGCGACCGGCGCTGCCGGCGGCGCTGCGACGCCTGGCTCGCTGCCAGGATGGGTCGTCGCGCCCGGCCCGGCATAAGTCGCCTCAAGGTCGATGATGTCGCGCAACAAGACTTTGCCGTCGTTGAGTTCGTCGCGCCAGATGATAACGGCCTGAAAGGTTAGAGGGCTTTCCGACAGGCCGGCGATCATCGCTCCGCGACCAGCCTCAATGCGCTTGGCGATAGCGACTTCGCCCTCACGTGAGAGCAACTCGACGGTACCGATCTCGCGCATATAAAGGCGAACTGGGTCGTCGGTACGATCGGACGGCGGCGCCTTAGCGACCCGCGGCGGGCGCTCCCCACGCCGACTCGATAAGGGACCGGCCCTCGCTCTCCTCGCGCGGGTCGGTTTCCGCCGGCTGCTTTGTCATAAGTTACTCCACGCCAACGCCAGGCTGACGTTGGGTTCTACCTGCCGCAATGGGCCGCATGCGACGTGGTAGAAGGCGCTGCGGTCGTTGTCCGACGCAAGCTTATCATGACGGTACGCCGTTAGGCTTGACTTTGACTATCGCAAAGGTCTGGAGGTTGCCGGTCGGCCCGCTATCTGGCCGCCGGGCTTGCCCGACGGATCGCCAAAATACTGGAAGAAGTTGGAATTGGACCTCAGCAGCAGACTTGTCGAATTGGATCGTAGTGTCGCCCTCGTATGCCTGCATGGAGCGGTAGAACGCAAAGAAGTCCGGATCCTTTCCGTAGGCTTCCGCAAAAATCCGGGCACGCTCGGCATCGCCATTGCCGCGCGCCTGCTCGCCACGCGATGTCGCCTCGGCAATCAATACGGTGACGTCCCGATCGGCGCGGGCGCGGATCTCTTGGTTCTTCTGGCTGCCCTCAGCACGGAATTCAGCGGCCTCGCGCTGCCGTTCCGTTTGCATGCGCTGGTAGACCGCTTGGCTGTTCTGCACAGGCAGATTGGCGCGACTGATTCGCACGTCGATAATGTCTATACCGAAGCCTTGCGCCTCACGATCGAGCTGATCGCGAACGCGCATCATCAATGCGGCACGTTCGTCGCGCACCAACTGCATTAACGTCACATCGCCGACGACGCGCCGCAAGGCGGAATTCAGCAAGGTCGACAGAAACGCGAGTTGGCGCCGTCGATGGTGCCGACAGTGCGATAGAAAAGCAGAGGATTGCGAATCCGATAGCGAGCGAAGGCCTCGACGACGAGGCGCTTCTGGTCAGAGGCGATCACCTCCTCGGCCGGGTTTTCGAGATCAAGAATACGGTTGTCGACATAGATGACGGAATCGACAAACGGTAACTTCGCATAGAGCCCGGGCCCGGAAATGGTACGGATCGGATCGCCGAGGCGAACGATCAGCGCCTGCTGGGTCTGCGACACAGTAAATAGCGAAAAGTATGCAACGACGATCACGATCGCGAGGAAAAGCGCAAGAACGCCGACGACAAGACCTTGGTTTGCCGGCTGTCTGCCTCCTGCGGCGACCGATGGTCGCTGGAACGGCCCGTCAAATGCGCCACGCTGATTTGCGGTCATGCGGAGATTTCCTTTGACCCAAGGCCCGATCGCTGGCGCTCAGGTGATCATGTTTCCAGCCACAAACACGAGGACCCAAGCCACCAGGGCCGCTATGCCGAAGGCTGCCTTCTGGGCGCTCGTAAGGTTGCGCTCCGCCGCCTCGTTCCAGATAATCGAGCTGATGACCGCCGCGGCAAAGGGAGCCAGGATCAACAACTTCATTTGCGGTCGATCATTGAATGATCCTGACGTTGCGAACGGTGCGGCCAGATCGCAACCGCAGCTCGCCGTACCGAAATTCGCGGACCACAGCGCCTCAGATGGGAGACGTGTACGCGCTGCCACGACATCCGTACAGCCAATTGTGGAATATCATCTCGAAAAGGCCCAAAAAAGAATTCAAATACACCAACGAATTGTATGGCTATTGGCAGTGGATCGGCGCATGATTTGGGTGCCCCTGCGACAAGCGCGGCTGAAGTGGGGATTTCCCGGAATCGGCATAGAGGTATGGGTGTGCGTTTATCCCGTGCTCGAAAATAAAGGCTGTTCCGCTTTTGTTGTTCATTCTGATCGTAATCGGTCCTCCGCTGAATTCGCTCTTTCAACACACGATCTTTCAACACACGAAGGGAATATTTCTTGCAGGTACTCGTTCGCGACAATAACGTCGACCAGGCGCTCCGGGTTCTCAAAAAGAAGATGCAGCGCGAGGGCGTCTTTCGGGAGATGAAACGCAGGCGATTTTACGAGAAGCCGTCGGAAAAATCGACGCGCGAGCAGAATGAAGCCGTCCGCCGTGCGCGCAAGCTCGCTCGCAAGAAGGCCCAACGTGAAGGACTTATAGCTGCTCCAAAAGGTAAGAAGCTATTGCCTGGCAAGACGCCTGGACGCAGCCCGTTTCCACCTGCTGGCGGGTTTACTCGTCTGCCGTGACGCAAAAAACTTTCGAGTTTATCGCGATCCTCAAGAGTGGCGGTTTCTCGGACTGAGAGGCCGCTTTCACGTCATTTGTCGCGCAGACGCCAAAGCTGAAATCCTTCTGCACCAATCGCCTTTTCAATCGCCTCGCGCGAAAATTTGTGAGGTGGCGGGCTTTCGGGTCCGATCGCCCCGGTGACGGTCCAAGGACCATGTTGGCGCGGAAGCTTGTTGACATCCGGATCGCCGGCAAACGCGCGCAGCTTCTCCGTCGTCTCGGATTTAAAAACATAGATGCGCATGGCGTTCTCCTGTTCGAGCGTCCAAGTTGCGCCAGATGTTGTTATCAAATCCGGGGTCGTTTCCAACAACCCGGCGATTGAATGCGCGACGAACGCGCGGCGCCTCAACGGGACGTTCATGGTTGTGACGGAAAACCATCGCCATCACAAGACAAAATCGCGAAATGGAAGCGAGAACAAGCCATTCGACGGCCTGCGGCTCAAAATCATGATCGTCAGCATCGCTAATACCGGCCCAAAGGCATTTTTGCCCTGAACGCCCGTCCGATCCCGCACGTCCAGCGCCGTGGCGCGCAATTACTTGAAAAAACCTTGTTCGCGCCAAAAACTCATGCCGAAGGCGCCGCCGCGCGTCGTTCCGAGATCACCGCCACATCGACAGTCATGCCGAGATAATCAGTGGGCGCGCCAACGAAGCTGCCGGCGATCGGAACGGCCTGGCTGATATCGCGGGTGACGGCGACCCTGATCAGGTCGCCACCGTTGATCGTTCCGTTGGTTGGATCGTACGCGATCCAGCCTGACCCCGGAAGGTAGATGTCGGCCCATGCGTGCGTCGTTCCGGCGCCGATCGCGGCGGTGTCGCCGCTGTCGGCAGCGGGATTGTAGAGATAGCCGGTTACGACGCGCGCGCCGAAACCGAGGCAGCGTGCCGCTTCGATCAACAGCACGGCGAGGTCCCGGCACGAGCCGTAGCCGCGGTTGAGCGTTTCTATCGGGGCCTGGGTCCCCTCGGTTTCACGGCACTGATACGAAATCCACGCCTTGACGCCCGCATTCAGATCATCCAGCAGCGCCAGCGTGTCAGTCCGATCGCCGCGGACAAAACCCCGCGCCCAGGAGCCGAGTTGATCGGACGGATCAGGATGATGGCGCTCAAGCAGCCGACCGAGGTCAATGCGATCGTCTGCTGAATAAACGAACGGATAGCTCGCCGCCTCGGGAGCGATCTCAAATCGCGGTCGGTCCGCGACATAAGTTTCCAACCGCAGCGTGCTCTCGATCCGAAGTTCAGCGGCCGGGTGGGCGAACGATGCGATCGCGATCGAGTTGCCGAACACGTCGTGAATCCAGCGTAGTGATGCTGCCGGCGAGATATTCAGATTTGCCCGCATGAGACGAAGATCATGGCTGTCTCGCGGGCGGAGCATCAATCGGTGAGTTCCGAGCCGAACCGGGCGGCGATAGCGATAGACTGTTGTGTGGCGTACGTTGAGGATGGTCATGGGCCCGTGCTGTCATTGCTTGCGGCGGGCCCCCTCCCCGATACAAATCCACGCGCGACAACCAACATCCTAGGCCAGATTAGAACCAATCAGAAATCGGCGGGAATCAATTCGTAAGATCCTTTGCGGCCGCGGCGGTAAACCTTTTCAGCGGTGGCCTGTATCAAGTCACGGTGGGAGTCAAACGCACCCAGAAGTCCTGCTTCGTCGGATCGGGCGCCTGGCTGAATTCGCTTGAGGGCTTCTTCATTCACGAAAAACGAGGCCTCCATCGCACCATCGTGCCCCCAAAACCGCACGGCGCGCAACGTCGCATCGAACGAACGACTGGGATTCGGAAAATTGAGCGACATGGTCCAGGTACCGCGTTCGATTGTTGAGTAATCCGCTCGGTCCGAGAGCGACCCCTTCGGGGGCCCCGGACTACCGCTTACCCGAAAGCCGCCCGAAGTCAGCCAGCACGGCAGCAATAAGCGTTCGTCTTCGCGGATCCTGAGTGATCAGCGTAGCAGCAAAGAGATTGAGAAGATAGCGCGCCTTCTCGGCCCCTTCCTGCCAACTCACCGACGGCGCCGCTACAAGGTGGGCTTCCAATTCATCCTGCCGTAGACGTAACGATCGTTCATTCGCTTCCACGTCGGCCAGCCGCCGGCGAAGATCGGTGGCTTTCTGGGCGGTGCCGCGATGGTGATCCAGATCGATTGTCTTGTCTGTCACAATCAGCTGCCTTCGGTTCAGGCCGGCGCTGGCCCAAGTCCTATGAATTGCTGCTTGGCGGATTCGCGTCCGCGGCGGACAAATGATGGGCCGTCGTGTCGTGATCCCACGCGGCCTGAGGATCGCTGGTGATCAATCGTTATCATCACAGGCGACGACGCCTGACAAGGTTGTGCCGGTAAGACGATCGAGGTGGATGCGCGATGGTAGACTGGAAACGACAATCCCTCGATCAGCTCCTCGTCGATCATCGCGTCACAGTTTCCGCGAGGCGAGATTTCTATCAAGTCGTTTGAGCAAAAAAATGGCTGAACACGATTGTCTTGCGCCGCGCAGGAGCAGGTATACGAGTTACGCCGCGTCCGCGCGCGTCAAAGGATATTCGGGGCTGGCATATAAGCGGCGTATTTCGCTGCCGCCGAACCTCTTTTCCTCGACTTCAAGGTAGGCGCCCAGCAGCAACTCCTGCGGCAGAACCTCGATCGCAAACTGTATAGCCTCCGCAGCCCGATCAAATCGCCGATATCCGGCGAGCTGACGACTGAATTTTCGGCTTCGGGCCGGAAAAAGCTCGGCCACGGCGTCGAAATCGAACTGCTCTGCTGCATCACTAGGTTCTATTGCAGGCATTGGTCATCTCCTTCCGTCGATACAAACCCGATTCGAAGTGTCCAGCAAATCAGCCTGGGTCTAATATTTGGCAGTCAAAATCCGATCTGACGGCCCGCTGCCCAACTGCCACTTTGCGACCCATTTGCTTGGCCTCGGCGTCTTAGCGCCTTTCACCAACTGGCCTCAAATTTGAGACGCCCGATCAAACCGCACAACTGCCGCTACACCCAATCCAATTGATGCGAACTAAATATTCTTTGAACGATCGTCACCCTGAGATCCAGCCTAACATAATGGCAAATCATCAAAAAAACAGCGATGCCGACGAAATTATTTTTAGAACGCCGGCATCGTTTTTTCCTCGTTTATGGCGGCAATGCCGGTCACCCAATGCCGATGGACGACCTCAATCTATTAATAGGCGTAACGTCTCGTAGAGGGGATTAGCCTAGCACGAAAAATCGTTCACCATAGGGCGCCTTCATCATCGGGGGGCCAACCAGACCGCCCCGTGCATCCAACTTAGTTCTCGACTTCACGTGCGATACAGCGCATGTTTAGAGCTGGGGATTAAATGGCCTCCAAAGACATCAAAGAAAACCGATGGACCAGGAATCACGGCTCACGCTGAAAGTCCGCATGGACCGGACGAAATATTCGTGGGCGCTTTACCGGAGCGGCGTGAGCGAGCCGATTAAATTCTCAGTGCCGATATTCCCCACCGAAGCGGCCGCGGAAGCTGCGGGAATGGAAGTTCTAACGCGCGTGAACGCACCAAAGAGGTAGTTTTCCCGCCGATCAAGCTGATCACCTGTCTGCGAACGAATCCGTAGCGAACCGCTCCCCATTCGTTTCGACGGGCTCGATAGTCGGATGGGTATTAGGACAACGCGCCGACCCCGGCGACGTCACCGGAAACGCGGCCGCGCCGCCTCCCGCAGAAACCTGTTCCAGCCCAAACCGCCGCTACACCATAATACCATCCCGGTTGCTCAGGTGTGGGCAAAACCGTAAAGACGACCTCCGGCGGAGCAAGATCACCGCGAGCTGCGCTTGCCGAGAAGCTTCAAAGTGCTCGCCTGCGGCCCCTTTTCACCCTCTCCTCGAAAAACGTCACCCGGGCGCCGCGAGCAAATTGTGAGAGCGCATTATTGAGCACACTACAGCGATGAAAATAGCGATCGTCCGCGGTTTGAAGAAAGCCGAAGCCTGCGACATGATCGAGGCTTCGCACGGTCGCGATCGGCGGGCCGTCGCGCTTCCTCCTGCAGGCTCCGCAGCGCCCTTTTGAAGGCATCCTTTATGGCGATCGTCGACGCCCTTCATACGCCGATATCGATCTCGCGCCTCTGCGGGAGCTAAGACGAATGCTGATTTCGAAGGGTCCGCCCTTGGGGCGGCGCTCGCTCGGAGACTTGACCGCGACCCGGCGAGCGGTAATTGAGCCGAAATCGATGAACAACCACGCCGGCATCGGGCATTGAGGCGAGGTCGTGACTCCAAGCTGCCGCTGCGATAATGAATTTTTTCAACGGCGGCGCCGGCGCCGATTCGCCGCCAAGGAGAGCGACATGGCTGATGCCCCGGATCAACTTCCGATCGGAATTAGGGGCCGGAGCAGCGGATTTGGCGGCCGTCGCATCGCGGTGCCGGCCGGCATTGCGGCGCTGACCGTGACAGTACTGTTGTCCGGCCCGGGGCTTGCGCCGCGGTGGGGCGTTGCGTCTTTGGCGCACGCCCAAACGGCAGGCCGACCAGGTAGCTTTGCGGACGTGGTCGAAAAGGTGAAGCCTGCCGTGATCTCCGTCAGGGTCAAGTTCGCAACCGCCAAGCGGACGCGAGACGGCGCACCAAACTCCCGGGATAAGCCGTTAGACCGTTTCTCCCGCCGGTTTGGGCAGCCCGACGGGGGCCTCGACGAGGCGCCAACTCCACGCGGCCGCAACCAGGTGACCGGGCAGGGCTCGGGCTTTTTCATCTCGCCCGATGGCTATGCGGTGACCAATTTTCATGTCGTCGACAAAACCGACTTTGTTGAAGTGACCACCGATGACGGACGCGTCCTCGTCGCAAAAGTGATTGGCGCCGATGAGCGGTCGGATATTGCCCTGATCAAGGTCGACGGGGGCGACGACCTTCCCTTCGTCCGGTTCTCCGACACGAGTCCGCGGATCGGCGACTGGGTCATTGCGGTCGGCAACCCGTTCGGCCTCGGTGGTACCGTGACCGCCGGCATCGTCTCGGCGCGCGGCCGTGATATCGGAGCCGGACCTTATGACGACTTCATCCAGATCGACGCAGCAGTCAATCGAGGCAATTCCGGCGGCCCGACCTTTGACGTCGACGGCAAGGTTATCGGCGTCAATACTGCGATCGTGTCGCCGACGGGCGGCTCGGTCGGCATCGCATTCGCCATACCGGCCGAGACCGTGAAGACGGTGGTCGCTCAGCTTAAAGATAAGGGTAAGGTGACCCGCGGCTGGATCGGTGTACAGATCCAGGACGTCACGCGCGACATCGCACAAGAGCTCGGTCTCCCGGCCGCACGCGGTGCGCTAGTTGCCGAGCCGGAAGCGAACGGCCCCGCCGCCAAGGCCGGCATCGAGGCCGGCGACGTGATCACCGCGATCGACGGCAAGGGCGTAGGGGACTCCCGCGAGGCCGCGAGAACTATCAGCGCGATACCGCCCGGCGCCGCAGTAAAGCTTTCGATTGCGCGCAAGGGTGAGCAGAAAACAGTAAGCGTAATCCTCGGCAGCCTGCCGGAACAGCGCGAGGCAAGCCTGTCTCCCAACGTTCCCAAGCTGAAGGGTACTAGCGTGCAGAGGCTCGGCGCGAGCGTCGCTTCTCAATCGGGCGGCAACGGCGTCGTCGTCACGGATGTCGATCCCGACGGTGTCGCAGCCGAGGAGGGTTTGCGCGCCGGAGACGTTATCCTTCAGGCTGCCGGCCGCAAGGTCACGAACCCCGGAGACCTTCGCAGTGCCATAGAAGCTGCGCAAAAATCCGCCAGACACACGGTGCTGTTGCGGGTGAAATCGGGTGACGGGATAAAATACGTCACCGTGCAGGTTGGGCGCGGCTGATCGGCAACATGCAGCGGCGCGACCAGCGGCAAATACGCTTCGCGCGCACGCAACGATTAGCCGTGTCGAGCGGAGATAATTCGGAGCCGCCAAATCAATCGTTTCATTAACTCTTTCGATATCATCAGCTGCAACCAAGGACCGCTTTCCAAGGTCATCGACGCATCCGCATTGGAGAGTCGCATGAAGCGTTCAGTTACGGTTGCGGCGCTATCACTGGCCATAATTGGGCCAGCCTGCTGCGCGGGCATCGAAGCCAGCACCGGAGTCGTATGAAATACCCAGCAGCAGGTGGCGAGATTCGTCATGCTCAACGACGCAGATCCGCTGACCGCAATCCGGCTCGTCAACGCCGAGGGAAACGACTCGTCAGCCCAGCATGGTTGCCAGCCTCACTTTCGTGCGGGCGTCAGTCCGGTGACGGTGCGCAAGAACGCCGCGGCGTTTCAGATCGTCCAAATCCTGGTGGTCGGCGTCGTCACGGATGACGGAGTCCGACCTGTCGTCCCCACGATCTACTTTTCGCTGTTCAGGATCGAAGAACGGATGGCGCAGTCCATCGGACGCGATTCAACATCGCAATTTGCATCGTGACCGACGAACGGCGAACCGGATTTGATCAGCTGGCCTTCGCGGAGGCGAGCTTTTCTGTAAGGTGCTGCTTGCCGGACATCAATTCGTCGATCAACGCCTGCAACTGATCGGTATCCTGGTCCGCTTCCTTGCAGGCGGCCGCGATCATTCGAAGGTTGTCCGCAGTCGTGTCGGCTTCCCAGGGCTCGCGTAGCGCCACGATCGCATCGGCCAGAGCGTGTTCGGCACGCCCCCAATCGTTCTGCATTGCCGATAATTCCACCAGGGTCGCGTAATCCCAGTAGTCGCCGCTTCCGCGCGCAGCAATGCGGCGCTCAACGGAGTAACGAACGACCGGCGCCAGATCGGCAATCTTTTGGTCGCTGGGATTTAGGATCGTCATCAGCGTGACGGCGTTGACACCCGGATAGGCGTCGCGCCAATCGGCCTCGAAGCCGGCAGTGTAGGCGGCGATCGCCTGCCGGAGGTGACCACGCACCGCTATTGCGGTTCCCAACTTGCGCGCGGCCTGCCAGCGGTCTTTGTAAACGCGGCCCAGCAGTCCATAGGTCTCGCTCGAGGGGCCGCGCTCCTTGATAATCTCTTTGAGCTCCCGTTCGGCCTCATCGCCACGACCGACCCGGTTGAGCGCAAATGCATATTGCTCGCGTACAAGGACAGTCCGGGCAAGCGTCGCATCCATCTGCTTGTACAAATCCACCATCCGCTGCCATTGGCCGACAGCCCGATACGACAGCAGCAGGTCGACCGTGACACCGGCCTCGATCGCGCCGATATTGCCCAGTTGTTCGCGCACGGCATCGAGCGCCGCGACGCCTTGCCCTCGCGCGACTCGCAGTTTCTCCTTCGTCTCCTTCGCAATTGCAACCTGCTCTCGGAACGTGTCGGTCTTGAGATGCTCTATCGGTGCCTGCTTATAGCCCTGCAGGAGCTGAAACAACGGACTGTCGTCGTCGTAATGTTGACGGCAATGAATTAGTTCGTCTCGAACCGAGGCCATCGCGGTCGCGGCGTCCTTCGGGCGCCCGCTCGGATCGAGATCGTACAGCAGGGTGCGGGCCGGTCCGAGATCGAACGGCAGCCGGCTTCCGGCCGCCGTCATCAGGACGGTCGAAGCTGGCCGGGTGCCATGACGGATGCCGACCTCGTAATAGACGTTCGCGTTCATGATGCTCAGATCAGCGACCGCGTAGTCACTGAGGAGCAGCCGTTCGTACATCAGCTTGTGAATGATACCGGAGCCCATTTCCTCATCGGCACGAACCCCCTCCAGGCCAGCGGCCTCCACCGCGGGCGCAATGATTTCGCGGAACACGGCATCGAAATCGATGAGGTGGCCCGCCGCGTCCGGCTTCTGGCCGAACGGCATGATGACAAAGCAAACGGCACGGTTGCGCATCTGGGCCTCGATGTTGCCGTGCCTCGCATAACACGGAAAGTGGCGTTTTTCCATCTGAGCGCGAGCGCCTCGGAGCTGCGGGATCGTACTTGCCGCAGCCCCGCCTCGGGCGCTTCGCTTTCGATCTGCACGGGTGTATCTTGGTGCGGCAACGCCCCAGTGGAGGATCAATATGAACACAATGCGGATTCTTGCGGCCGCGGCCTTGGCCACGGCACTGACGGTCTCAACCGTTTCGGCGCAACAGACCCAGCGGCTGCGCGGCATGATCGAGAAGATCGACGGCAACACTCTGCTGATCAAGTCGCCTGACGGCACCCCGCTTACGCTGACGCTCGCCGACAACGCAGTGGTGGTCGGCGTCGAGAAGGCGACGATCGCCGACATCAAGGAAGGCTCCTACATCGGAAGCGGCGCGATGCCACAACCCGACGGCACCCAGAAGGCGCTCGAGGTGCATATCTTCGCCGAGTCGCAGCGCGGCACCGGCGATGGCCATCGGTCTTGGGACGGCGCACCCAACAGCACCATGACGAATGGCGCCGTAGGCCAAGCCGTCAGCAGCGTCGACGGACCGGTCATCACCGTGAAATACAAGGACGGCGAGAAGAAGATCGTCGTGACACCCAATGTCCCGATCGTGCGTTATGAGGTCGGTGACAAGAGCGAGCTCAAGCCCGGAGCGGCCATCGGGGTTAACGCTGCGACGAAGAAAGCGGACGGGACCTATGGGGCCGCGCGGATCAACGTCGGTCGCGGCGGTGTCGTGCCGATGTGAGAGGAAGAATGCGGTCGCAGAGCGGAACGTGAGGTCCGCGGAGCGTCGCATCGTCGTATCTCAGCGCCGGGCCGCCGTCATTTTGCGGCGGCCCGTGGTATCGGGACCAAATTCTCGGCGTCCGGTCGCAATGCGATCGGGCGGTCGTGAGGATGTTTGGCTTCGTTATTGTTTCGCAATCGCAATCGGCGGCATCCCGGCCCTCGGCAGCCGACCATGTAGCGGCGAACCGTGAGCGCGCTGCAAAAACTCCAAAGCCGTTTCCGCATGACCGCTGAGCCGGACGTCGCCGACGCGGACATCGACGACGTCCCGCCCGCGCCGGGCTTCGTGAAGGCAACCGTCATTCCGGTCTTGATGTCGCTGGCGATGGTGGCGATCGCCACCGTCGCTCTATTAGCCGCGAACGACGTGCTTGAACTACTCAATCTTGTCTCGATCGTCTACCTGCTGCCGGTACTGATCGCGGCGGTCCGGTGGGGGCTTGTGCCCGCCATAGTGGCAGCATTTGCCGGCGCCGGAGCGGCGGATTACCTTTTCTATCCACCGCTTTACAGCTTTGAAATCGGCGATACCCAAAACGTAGCCGACCTCGTGATTTTCCTGATCATCGCATTTGTAACGAGCCACTACACTGCACGACTGCGGCGCGAAGCGGATAGCTTACGCCGGGGCCGGAGGGAAATCCGCAATCTCTATGCATTCTCCCGCCAGCTGGCCGCATGTTTCACGGTGCCGGATCTGATTGCGGCAACGGGAAACTATCTTTCGGAGGCGCTCGGGCATCGGGCCTTTCTGGTCGGCGTTGGCGAATCTGATTACGATCTATCTGGCAGCGGCGCGATTCCGGACGCGTTGCGTCGGGAAGCGGCCGCCATGATCGCTGCAGGCGCGCATCATCCGCGCACGATCCACGATGCCGGCACGCAAAACGACTGGCTGGTCTGCGTGGTATCGGTTGGATCGGCGGGCTATGCGGCGATTGTCGATCTCGGCAACGGCACCCACGCAGATCTTGGCGCCGTCAGCCGGCGCATCGAAGCCGCCATCGAGGAGGCCGCGATCACGCTTGCTCGCCTTGACGTCGCGAAGGCGATCGAAGAGGCCAAGCTGAAATTCCAGGCCGATTCGCTTAAGGACGCGCTGATCGGGACGATGTCGCATGAATTGCGCACGCCCTTGGCATCGATCCTGGGCTCAACCAGCGTGCTTGACCAGATACCTGCCGTCAAACGCGACCGCCGCATACACTCGCTCGTGGAAGCAGTTCACGATCAGGCGAGCCGCCTCGACACCGACATACAGAATCTGCTCAACGCCGCGCGCATCACTGCGCGCGGAATTCAGCCGCACCTCGAGTGGACCGATCCGACCGACATCGTGAGTGCGACGGTCAGACAGAAAGGCGGGCGGCTTTCGTCACACCGGCTCGATCTCGCGATCATCCCCGATCTGCCCCTGGTGATGGTAAACTCCGCATTGGTCGAGCAGGCGCTTGGGCAGCTGTTGGAGAATGCCGCCAAGTATTCCCCGATCAATTCGACGATCAAGATCTCGGCACAGCTCGATCGGGAGCACGTCGTATTTTCGGTATCCGACGAGGGGGTCGGAACTCACCCAGGAAGAGAAGCGCCAGCTTGGCCAGCGGTCGTTCCGCGGCGTTCGTCACCTAACCCACGTTCCCGGCGCCGGGCTCGGTCTATGGATCGCGAACACCTTCGTCATGGCAAACGGTGGCACACTCGACGCCGATAGTCTGGGGCCGGGGCTCGGCACCACGGTCTCGATCCGGCTGCCTGCCGGAGAAGCAAGCGCCGGAGTCGCCGAAGCAATCTCATGACGCGGCAGCGATGCTATGCTGCGCACCGCAATATCCCAGGGAGGAATGACATGCGGCACCTCGTCAATGCAGCGCTTGCTGTGTGCGTGTTTGCGCCTTCGCAGCCGGCCTCGGCACAAACCGGAGGCGCGCCGGTTCCGGTCGAGAAGGCGTCCTTCCATCAGCCCGTGTTTCGCAACGACTTTGTGATGCTGCTCAACGTCTATATTCCGCCCGGGCGCTCGTCGAACTACCACACCCACTCGCTCGATCAGGTCAGCGTCCTGGTCGAGGCCGCCGATCAGACCGGCCAAGTCTATGGTGGTGAGCCGACGCCGGCACGCCGCGGCACCAAAGGCACCGTGAATTTCTCCGCCGACGCCAAGACGCCGATCACGCATAAGGGTTCTAACATCGGAACGACACCGTTCCACAACATTGTCATTGCGTTGCTCAAGCCGCAGGCCTCGGGCTTCACCGCCGGCTTGCGCGCGGAGGTGCCGGCCTACATCCAGGTCCTTGACAACGAACGGGTGCGCGGTTGGCGGCTCGTTCTTGAGCCCGGCCAATCGGTCCCCGCCATCACCCAGAAGGCACCTGGAATGCGGGTGGTGGTCGATGGCGGCGAAATCGTCGAAAGTGTGCCGGGCGAACTCGACCGCGCGAGGGCGATGAAGGGTGGTGATTTCTTCTGGCAAGATGCCGGTGTGACGCGGGCGATCCGCAATAGCGGGACGAGCCGCGTCGAAATTGTCGAGGTCGAATTGAAGTAAGCGAGGAATGTTTACCGATCGGGCAATGATCGCCCGCCGCACTACTCTTCTCCGTCATCCTTCCATCTTCAGTGGAGCGGTTCCATACCGCTGTTGCGGAGCAACGGCGCAGCTTCCGGCGACACCATGAATTTCACGAATGCCTTCGCTGTCTCAGGCTCCTTCGCAAGCGTCAGAATACCGGCAGCGAACGGAACGTATTGCTGCAACTCTCCGGGCAGCGGGCCGATATAGTCGGCGCCGGCGACTGGAAGAATGACGTTGATCTGATGAAGCCCGATTTCGGCTTCGCCTTTCGCAACGATTTCGGCGACCGGGACGCCTTCGGTGCGCGTCGTCTTCGCCTTCAACTGCTCGGCAATGCCGAGCCGCTCGATCGCCTGCTCGGCGAACTGGCCGCTGCGGCCGCGCGAATAGGCAATCGACTTCGCATTCAGCATCGCGCGCTTGAAGGCCTCGGGCGTGCCGATATCCGGCCGCGGCGCGCCCAACCGCACCGCAACGCCGACGCCCGCTTGGGCGTAATTGGTGCGGGTTCCCGCCATGACCTTGCCCTGCTTGATCAGAGCGTCGATTGCATCGGGCGAGCCGGTGACAATGTCGGGCGGTCCGCCGGAGTTTATCTTTTCCATTATTCCCGTGCCGGATTCGAAGCTGACGATGACTTTGTGTCCGGTTGACTGTTCAAAGGCCGGCGCCAGCGCCCGTACGCCCGATACATCTCCCATGCCGGCCAGCACACTGATCTCGGCCGCGTGGGCGTAGCCCAGGGCGCTCGGCGCAATCAGGACGCCCAGCGCGACCACGACGCCCTGCGCAACGCTGGCGACGGCTTTCAACCGTGTGCTCATGACGCATTCCAGCCAGCTCAATCTGCCCAGGGCTCCATGCCGCTTTTGCGCAGGAGCGGCCCGGCTTCCGGCGATGCGATGAACTTGAGGAACGCCTTGGCAGCCGCCGGTTCCTTCGACACCGCCAGCACACCCGCTGCGAACTTGACGGTCTCCTGCAAATTGCCTGGCAGCGGGCCAACGTAATCGGCTCCGGCGACGGGGAGAATAACATTGATCTGCTGCAAGCCGACTTCAACGTCGCCCTTCGCGACCGCTTCGGCGACCGGCGTGCCGTCAATGAATTTGGTTCGTGCCTTCAGCTCATCGGCAATGCCGAGATTTTCCATCACCTTCGCCGCGATGAGGCCGCTGCCGCCGCGAGAATAGCCGATCGACGTCGCGCGGAGCATCGCAACCTTGAAAGCTTCGGGCGTGCTGATGTCGGGCTTTGGCGCCCCTGCCTTGACGGCGACCCCTACGCCGGCCTGGGAAAAATTGGTGTGTGTGCCGGGCACGATCTTGCCCTCCTTGATGTAGGCATCGAGCTGGCTCGGCTGCAGCGCGGCAATATCCGCCAGCGTGCCCGAATTGATCTTCTGGTTCATCACGGGGGCCTGCTCGAAGCTGACAATGACCTTGTTGCCGGTCATTTGCTCGAAGGCGGGACCGAGATCGCGAAGGCCGGAGACGTTTCCCATCCCGGCCAACACGGTGATTTCGGCGGCCGGAACCTGAATGGACCCGAGCAAGGCCAGCGCACCGATAACCCCCGCGACGGCCGCGGGGGTCGACCATTTCGTCATGACATTCTCCTGATTTTTCACTCTGCGCCGATCGGTGCGGGATTTTACCGCACTTATTCTGGGCTACCGCTACATCGGCTTGCTGACTTCATCTGGCGCACCCGCCGGCACGGGATAGCGATCGACCACGAACAACATGGTGAGGCCGGTGAAATGACCGATGGTGGCAACAGTCTCGACCAACCCGCGCTCGCCGACCAGGGCGACCATCGCCTTGAAATTGGCGTCACTCACCTGCCGGGTCGCCAGGAGTTGGGTGGTGAAATCGTACATCGCGGCCTCGTCCGCCGACATGGTGGCCGGCCGCTCGCCGGCCGCCATGGCGGCAATGAATGGCGGGCTCAGGCCGGCGTCGAGCGCCTGCTGGCGATGCGAGTACCACACATATTGACCACCCCAGTAGCGGGCCGTCAGCATGGTGGCGATTTCCTTGAGCTTGCGCGGCATCGGCGCCTTGAAGCGCAGATAGTCGGCGAGCGGCCGCGACAGTTCAGCCATCTGGGGGCTGCGCAGATAGATGTTGAAAGGGCCGGTCTCGGGCTTGCGGCCGGCGGCGATTTCCTTGTCGGCAAACGCCTTCTGTTCCGGCGTCAATTCATCGTAGCTCAGTGGCCTAAAGCGATTGCCGTGGGTGTTGAATTCCGGAGCAGCTGCGGCAACCACCGCGGCTCCGACCACTGCGCCGATGGCGCCGGCGATCGCGAGCTTGCCGAACATATTTCCGCTCATGTCAGTCCCTCCCTGTTTCCCAAATCCTATGCGATGCCGGCCGACCCCGCCAGGGCATAAAAATGTGCGCGAATGATCGGCGGAGTCGCCCGAGCGGTCTTCACATGTCGCGTGATGACAACTCGCCGGTGAAGGAGGAAATCAAGCAGCCGCGAGCCAAGGTGCCTCAAGTCACCTTTGGGCTCGCAACAATACCAAGCGCGCCTTAAAAAAAAGAAGGCAAGATCATTTCGATCATTTCGGAAGCGCATGTGGTGCCGCCCGGCGTGGTGCGGCTCTTGGAGTTGCAGGAGGAGGGCTAAACATACGTCAAGCCGTAGAGGACTTTCGCGGGTCGACAACTCCAAAAATCTCATCTCGAGCACGGCCAGAGCCGACTTGATGCGATCATCCCACTAATGAGATGATCGCGGCCGGCCGGCCGCGGCGACCGATTGATATCCCGTAACGCTATATCCGGTACTTTGGACTGATCCGCCAAAATGCCGCCGCATTGCACGCTCGGCGCCTCTTTACAAAACTTTACCTTCTGGAAACGCCCCCGATATTCTCCCACGCTAGATTTCGCCTTCCCGGAGACAATCCAAGAAGGAGAACTCTTATGAGCGACCGCAATTCGACCCCCGAAGCCCCAACGTCCGCGCCCCAAAGCTGGACGCGCCGGCGGAAAGCGGCCTACGTTGCCGCGACGGCGATTGCCGTCGGCCTCGCAGGCGCTTTCGTGAGCACGTCGTTCAGCCAGGGATTGCGACACCGTCTCCTGGTGAACGTCACCGATGGGACCGTCACCTCCGCATCATTCGACGGACGCTTTGGTCCGGACTTTGGCCCTGGCTTTGGTGCTGGCGCCCCCGACTGGGCAAACGGTTTGCTCAACAGCGCGATCGAGGCGATCATCGATGCTCGCGCGTACCGCATGATCAGGCACATCGCAGTTGAGATAGATGCGACGACCGAACAGCAGGACAAGCTCAGAGGCACTGTGAACGCCGCCATCAAGGATCTGCTCCCGGTGCGGGAAAAAGCGCTGGCGGCTCGGGCGATCGGGCGCGACCTTCTGATACATGAGCCGATCGACCGCGCCGCGCTTGAGAAATTACGTGCCGACCAGATCGTCATTCATGACGCGGCCAGCAAGCGACTTGTGCAGGCACTCGCCGACATCGCTGAGGTGCTCACCCCGGAACAACGCCGCAAGCTGAACGACATGATGCCACCGCGTGGCGGCTGGGGCGGTTGGAGCCCCTGGGGCGGCGGCCGTCGAGGGAACTAAGGTCCGGGAATTATCAGGCGGAACAGGCGTCGTGAGAGGTGTTATTTCTCGGCGCACCGTCACCTAATGGCTATAGTTGCCGGTCCCTGGAACGAGTTTGCCGCCGTGACCGAATGCATCCTTCTGATCGAAGACGACAGGCAACTCGCCGAGATGGTGAAGAACTATCTCGGCGAGTTCGGCTTTTTGGTTACGGCTGCGTACAGCGGCAGCTCCGGTATCGCGCTCCATCGGCGGGAAAGATTCGACGCGCTGATCCTCGACTTGATGCTGCCGGACATGGACGGCCTTGAAGTCTGTCGGCAAATGCGCGCCCGGACCGAGACGCCGATCCTGATGTTGACCGCGCGCGGCGACGCCACGGATCGCGTCGTCGGATTGGAGATGGGCGCCGACGATTATCTGCCGAAGCCATTCGAGCCGCGTGAACTGTTGGCACGGCTGCGGTCCATCCTTCGCAGGGCAAAAGGCGACCACAAGTCCGAAGCGCTCCAATTCGGCCGGCTGGAGATCGATGCCGGAGCCCGGCAGGTTCGGCTCGACGACGAGGCGCGCATCCTCACGAGCTACCAGTTTGCGCTCCTCATGGCACTGGCGGAGCATGCCGGCCGCGTGATGTCGCGCAATTCTCTCATGGACCTTGTCAAGAACGAGCGGCTCGAAGCCTTCGACCGATCCATCGACGTGCACATCTCGCGCATCCGTGCCGTCATCGAGGACGATCCGAAGAAGCCCCGCCGCGTCATCACGGTCCGCGGCGTCGGATACGTGTTTGCCAAGGCGCAAGAGTAAGCGCGCGATGCGGCGCCTCTATCAGAAGCTCTACCTGGTGTTCATTGTGAGCCTGCTTTCGGTGGTGGTGAGTGCGGCACTTTTCTCGCGCTTCGTACCGACCAATCCGAGCAACGAACAGACGCTGGAGGTGGCCGGCGAACTGGTCTCTGCGGTCTTGCCGCCGGCGGAAGCTCCCGCAGTGGCGCAACAACAAGCCATCGAACGGCTGTCGCGGCATTTGCGCGCCGACATCGCGATGTTCGATGCGCAGCTCGCGCCGGTCGCCGCAGCGGGTCGTCCGTTGCCGAGGCCGGCGCTGACCAATGGGATTGGCTGGTTGCATGCCCCGGGCGGCGCGTTGTGGAGCTTCCGCTTGCCCGACGGTCGCTGGATCGTCGCACGACTACCGATTTCGCCGCCCGGCCCGGTATCGAGATTGATAATCTTCCTGACCGCCATGGCCATCGCGATTGCGGTGTTCGCCTATCCGGTCGCGCGCGGATTGACCAAGCGCATTGAGCGCCTCCAAATCGGAGTCGAAACCTTGGGGGCGGGGAATCTTGCGACCCGGGTTGCCATCGAAGGACGCGACGAGGTAGCCCGGCTTGCTGCAAGCTTCAATCGCGCCGCTGCGCGGATCGAAGAGCTCGTCGGCGCCCACCGGCTGCTGCTCGCCAACGCATCCCACGAATTACGTACACCGCTTTCACGTATCCGGCTCGGCATCGAACTCCTTGACGGAAGACCCGATGCCAAGGTCAAGGCCGAACTTGCCCAGGATATCGCGGAGCTCGATGACCTGATCGAGGAAATCCTTCTGACGAGCCGACTTGACGTCGCGGCCATGCCACTCATTGCTGAGGAGGTCGATCTGCTGGCCCTCATGGCCGAGGAATGCGCGCGCTATGACGGTTGCAGCCTCGACGGCGAGCGCATGACGGTCGCGGGAGATCCGCGTCTGTTGCGCCGCCTAGTCCGCAACCTTCTCGACAATGCGGAGCGCCACGGCAAGCCGCCGGTGCGGACCGAACTGCGACGCAACGGACCTCAGGCGATGATGTCGGTCACCGACGCCGGCGAAGGCGTTCCGTCATCGGAGCGGGAGCACGTCTTCCTGCCATTTTACCGGCTCGGGGGCGACCGCAAAGGGGCTGGTCTCGGCCTCGCCCTGGTGCGCCAGATCGCCCGACTGCATGGCGGCGAGGCCTCGGCCGAGCCACACGGGCGGAGCGGCATCGTTGTCCGGCTTCCGACGTGCTGATTCTGCACGCGGACCGAGGTGGCACGCCGTAGAGGCTCGGAGTCGGGCGACGCCCGGTGGGCGCTTCACGCTGCATCGGCCGCAATACGTTCCATGGCGTGCGTTTCAAGTTCGAGGGGCCATTGCACGCTCTTCGTGCAATGCAATCATCGTTACGTCACGCGATTGTCCAGCCGCGGGTTCATGGCAACCCGGCGCATGGCCTTAGCTTGGCACGCTGTTGCGCAAGATCATCGCGACGGCCCTGATCGGAAAACAGCCGATCGTGGCTGAGATTGTCGCAATGGTTGCCTCCTATGTGAGCTTGCACGTGCCATTGACGTCACACCTGCGACACGCGCCTGGGCTAACTGCCGCGAGGTTATTTCGTCGAAGGACAAGACGTATATGTGGGACGGTTTGGTCGTGCGCCTGCGGCTCGTTGGCATCGAAGTCACCCCGCACGTGCGGCTTGATGGGGCAGGAGCGCAGCTGAATGATGACGAACGCGGCAGTGTTGGGGCGGATATCGAAGCCGCTATTGCGGGAGATGCGCGTGGCCATCAGCCCCTGACGGCGGAAGAGACGCGGCTTTGGTCGATCGACCGACTCGCGCACGGTGACGCCGGTCTGACGCTCTCTTTCGGCGCGCGGGTTGCCCGTCAGGTCGATCCCGAGATTGTGGAACGTGCCGCTTGGCTCGTATTCCTGCGCCATCCGTTGATGCGCCGACGCATCGTCGTTCAGGATTTGACTGGCGCGCCGCATTTCGCGCCACTTCGAGACCTTCCCGACCGTCTTGTCGAGATTATCGATATGTCGGGTGCATCGGCATGGTCCGGCTTCGTCGACGATGCAGCGCGGCGGCTATCGGAACAGCCCTTCGACTTGGCCAACGGCCCGCTGTTTCGCATCGTGCTGATGAAGGGTGCGGGCGATTGCGCGCTGTTTTTATTTGCCCACCACATTATTTGTGATCTCCGCTCCCTGGTCATGATCGTGGACAGCCTTGTGGAACTCGCTTGCGATGTGCCGCGCGCGGGAGCGGCACTGAAACCGCGCAATCTATTCGAACCGCCCCGCCCATCCGAGCTTGAAAGCCGCGCGTTCTGGCGGAGCTACATGAATGGCGGCGACCGGTCGCCGGTCGAGATAGCGCCGCGCAGCCGCCGCGACGTAGAGGAGCCGACTGGCCGAAGCGTTCGCCCGGTGCGGGCGCGGACCCGTGCCTTGCAGCCCGAAATTCTTGCGCGCCTCGGCGCGGCGGCTACGCGGCTCCGGACCTCGCCGGCGGTGATCGGATTTGCAGCCTTTGCACTTACCGTGCACCGGCTCAGCGGGCGCGAGAATTTCGCTGTATCGTTTCCATTCACCACGGCACGACCCGGCGAACACGACAGGTTCGCCATGCTGGCAAAGCCGTTGCCGCTACGCCTTCGTGTCGACGCCAACGAGCCGGCTGACGCGCTGGTGCAGCGCATCGGAGCCGATCTGGTTGACGTCATCAAGCACGCCGGCCTCGCCTACGAGACGATCGTCCAGGAAATCGCGGCCGGGCAGGCGCACCCGGCGCTTTCCGGGGACCGAGGCGTGCCCCCCAACGCCGCGCAGGAGATGTTCTTCTCCTTCGGGAGGTCCGAGCCGCCGTTCGAACGCGTGAAGCAAGGCATGCGGGTCGAGATCGCTGGGATAGTGCGCGCTCGAGCCGACGCGTTGCTGTCGCTGTGGTTCCAGGTGTCGCGCAGCCTCGACTATGGGTCTCTCTGTACCGAGTATGATGCCACGCGGCTAACGCCGGCCTTTGTAGATGCGTTGCACGCGCTCTACCTCGACATGATCCGGCACCTCGCCGCGCCCGGCTCCGTTGCGATCGGAGCATTCCGGAAGTCGGCAACAGGGACCGAAGCCGTGGCGGCGCAGCGCGCGCCACTTGTGCTGCGGGTCTCCGCGACCTTTTCGAGCCAGCCGATCGAGGCGCCGCTGCGAGTATTGTGCGACCGGCTGGGCGTCACAGCCGAGGTCGCGCCGGTACGCTATGCGACCGTGCTGGCCGATCTGCTCGATCCCACGAGCCCCATGATTGTCGATCCCGACAGCCTCGGCATCATCTTGCTGCGCGTAGAGGATTTCGTACGGGACGGAGCCGCGCTGGCGGGTGGCAATGGCGATCAGTTGCAAAGCGTCGCGGCGGAATACGGCGCGGCGCTCGCCCAGGCCGCGCGGCGCGCCCGACGCCCGCTGGTCGCCATCCTGGCCCCACCGTCCGACGCCTTCAGCGATACAGGTCCGTGGGCCTCGCTTCGACGCGGCGCCGAGGATCGCATCCTGCGGTCGGTCCGCGACGTCGGCATGCTCTCCGTAAACCGCGCGACCGATCACCTCAGTGCGATGAACCGTTCGGCCTGGTGGGATGCGGCCGGGGACCGGCTTGCCCACGTGCCCTATCCGGACGCGGTGTTCGCCGATCTTGCGGTCATGGCGATGCGCGGAGTGCACGAGCGCCTGCGCCGCCCCTTCAAGGTCGTAGCGGTCGATTGCGACAACACCCTGTGGAGGGGCGTCGTCGGCGAAGACGGCGTCGAAGCCATCGTGATCGAGCCGGCGCACCTGGCGCTGCAACGGCGCCTGAAGCAGGCAAGCCGCGCGGGGCTTCTCATTTGCCTATGTTCGAAAAACGAAGAGGCAGATGTGAGGCGTGTTTTCGCCGAGCGGCGAGACATGGCGCTGTCGCTCGACGACATTACCGCCATAAAGGTGAACTGGCTGCCCAAGTCGCACAACATCCGGGCGCTTGCCCGCGAACTGTCGCTCGGGCTCGACAGCTTCGTCTTCCTTGATGACAATCCCGTCGAGATCGCCGAGGTCGCGGCGCATGCGCCGGCCGTAACGGGTCTCTTATGCCCCACCGATCCTGCCACGCTTACACGTTTCAGCGAGGCGCTGTGGCCGCTCGATCGCTCCACGGTGACGGCAGAGGATACGGCGCGCACGCGCATGTACCAGCAGGAGACACAGCGGACGGCGCAGCGCGAAGCGGCGGACGACTACGCTGCCTTCATTGCCGGTCTCGACCTCATCGTGCGCGATATTGCGCCCAACGCCCCGCTGATCGCGCGCCTCGCCCAGATGACGCAGCGCACGAACCAGTTCAACGCGGCGCCGGCGCCGCGCAGCGATGCCGAGATCGCAGCCCTGTTGGCAGATCCCGCGGTCATCGTGCGGGCCTTCGACCTGACGGACCGCTTCGGCGCCTATGGCGTCGTCGGGCTCGTGTGCGGACGTGAAAACGGCGGCGATCTTGAGGTCGATACGTTCCTGATGAGTTGCCGCGTCCTGGGGCGCGGTCTCGAAGCCTACATGGTACGCACGCTCGGCGCCTTCGCGCGTGATCGCGGACTGTCGAACTTGCGCGTGCTGTGGCGCACGACGGCGCGCAACCTTCCAGCACGGCGCTTTTTGGCCGGACTGTCAGGCGCCGCATTCCCTAATACGGCAGCCGGCGCGGTTGTTCTGCCGGCTTTGGGCGCGGCGCAGCTCGTCTTTGACCCGCATCAGGCGGAACAGGATGTCTCGGCCTACGAATCCGAGATGGACGTGGAGGCCGGCACGGTGGTCGGCGATCCCCGCGTTCCGACGGTTGCGCCCTGGATTTGGCAGGAGATCGCGACAGAATTCTCTGACGGCGACAACCTTGCGCGGCGCGCAAAGCCCGAACCATGGGCGGGTCTCTCGCCGGCGCGGCAGCGCCGCATGCCTGACGAAAGCCACGCGATGGCGGCGCCATTCGACGGCGCCTCGCAGGCCGACTTGGTACTTGAAACCCTGACGAGCCTGATCGGCGAGGCGAGTGGCCTTACCCCACGCCCCCAGGATCGCCTAGCCGAACATGCGCTCGATTCGATCCAGATCGTGCGTGTGATGGCGGCGCTGGAGGCACGCACCGGCGTTGTTGCGGACTTTGCCGCGTTCGCGCCGGATCGCACGCTTCAAGACATCGCCGTCGCGCTCGCGCGCGGCCCGGAGGGCGGGGCGGGGCTGGCAGTCGATCCGGTTGCGCCCGCAACGGCCCTCATTGCACGCGATCTTGTCTTGCTGCGCCACGATGTGCCGCTCCTGCTTGCGCAGCGACGGCCGCCCGCGAGGCTCGCCGAAAACATCTTCCTCACCGGCGCCACCGGCTTTCTCGGCGGACGTATCGCGGCGGAACTCCTCGGCCGTACCAAAGCCGACATTCATTGCCTCGTGCGCGGCGAGAACGATGTCGCGGCAGCGCAGCGCCTGCACGTCTCCCTCATGCAGGCGGGCTTGCCCGATGCGGCGGCCGCGGTAGGCGGACGCCTCCGCGCCGTGGCCGGCGACATCGAGGCGCCGCTGTTCGGAATGGACCTCGACCGCTTCCACGATTTCGCCGAGAAACTCGACGCAGTGTATCATAACGCCGCGAAGGTCAGCTTCGTGGCTTCCTATGCGGATCTGCGCGCCTCCATCGTCGAGGGCACGCGCCAGGCGCTGATGCTCGCGGCGCAAGGTCGGCGAAAGACGCTGCATTATGTCTCCACCGTCGCGGTGTTCATGACCGAAACGCTCCTCGGCGTGCCCTTGGTGAGTGAAGACGAATTGCCGGAGACCTGCGAGGATGCGCTCTATGGCTATACGCAGGCCAAGTGGACGTCCGAGCGGCTGATCCGCACGGCGCGCGATCGCGGCCTTGAGGTGAGCGTTTATCGGCCGGGCAATATCACGGGCGACAGCCGCACCGGCTATTGGGCGGTCGGCGACGCGTTCACGCGCCTGCTCGCCGCAACGGGTGCCGCGGCAAGCCTACCGGCGATCGCGGCGACGGTCGACCTCACCCCAGTCGACTTCGTGGCCTCGGCAATGGTGGCACTTTCGCTGAGCGAGCGCGCTCAAGGCCTCACCCATCACCTCGTTCACCCATCGCCCATGTCCTTCGACGAGTTCGTCGCCAGGGTCACCGGCATGGGCTTCGGTCTGGCGCGTGTCCCGTACAAAGAATGGGTGGAGCGCGTAGCCGCCGTCGCGCACGCCGAACCGGACCACCCGGCCGCCGCCGTGGTGCCGCTCCTGACCGCGAGACGCGGCCGCAGCGGGCTCACCATGCTCGAGCTGCTGGCCTTCAGGCCCGGCATCGCAACCGAGCGAACGTTGCGCCTGGCGGCGGAAGCGGGCGTGACGCCCCCGCCGGTCGATGCCGCGCTGATACGCCGCTATCTCAGCTACCTCGAAAAGGCAGGCTACGGCCCGTGGCGACTCGGGGCGGCGGCGTGATGCCTTCGCCACGGCGAAGTCCGTCCTCCGTGACCCGCGCCGTGTCGTCGGCAAGGCCAATCCGATGACAAACGGTGCAATGCGGCGCACCGCTCAAATCCTGAACAACGACACGGCGGCATATCAACTGTACCTAAATTCGTGTCGGCGTGACGCGCCGTTCAAGGATCATCTGCATGCCGTAACGCGGCTTCAGCGTGAGGAGACTCTGAACTTCGACCGGACTACCCGGCGCGAGGCGCAACCGGTATCGCTGCGCCAGGGTCGCGAGCACCAGGACCGCCTCCGCCATGGCGAACGCTGCACCGACGCAGACGCGCGGGCCGCCGCTGAAGGGTATATAAGCGAAGCGCGGCCGTCCGGCACTGCGCTCGGGGGAAAAGCGCAACGGATCAAACCGTTCGGGATGATCCCACAGCAACGTATGGCGATGGACAACCCACGGACTGATACGGATGCGCGCCCCCTTCGGCACCCGGTGGCCACCGACCTCGTCATCCGCGATAGCCTGGAGCAAGAGAGAGTGCACCGGCGGGTAGAGCCGCATCGTCTCCTCGATGACCATTCGGGTTAACACAAGCCGATCAATATCCTGGTGCGTCGGCGTGTTGCCGCCAAGCACGTCGGCGAGCTCGGCGTGCAGCTGCGCTTCCCAAGTCGGATGCTGAGACAGAAGATACCAGGCCCAGGTGAGGACTAGCGCGGTCGTCTCGTGACCGGCTACGAAGATCGTCGCGACCTGATCGCGCACCTCCTGGGCCGTCATACCCTGTCCGGTCTCCTCGTCGCGTGCCGCGATCAGCCGCGCCAGCAGGTCATTCGGACCGTCCGCGGCAAGTGCCGACCGTTCGACGATGAGGCGTCGAGCCGCGGCGTCGTATTCGCCAAGTGTGCGCCGAGCGGTCTTTTGGCGCGCGCGATGGCCGATCCAGTCAGGAAGCCCGACATAATCCAAAATGGTCGGCATCACCTCGGACTGGTACCGACCAAAGCCGTGTTCGACGATGTCGGCCATGGCTTCGGCATCCGAGGAAAACATGGTTTTGAAGATGATCGTCAATGTGAGACACATCATCGCCCGCGCGACATCGACTTTGGAATCCGGGCCAAGGGTGTCCCACCCGGCGGCCATTTGCTCGCTTGCATCGGTCATGATCGGCGCGCAGGCAAGAATGCTGCGGCGATCGAAGGAGGGCGCCACGATCCTGCGGTGGCGACGCCAAACATCGCCTTCGCTCGTCAGCAATCCGTTTCCCAACGCCGGTTCCAATAGAGATCGAAACAAAACGGACTTGGTGTAATTGGCGCGATTGTCGAGCAAGATGTGCTTGATCCCGGCGGGATCTCCGACCATCAACTCGGACCACCACGGCGCCCGCCTCCATTTTACATATCCGCGTTCGAGCGCCTCCTCCGGATAGGTGGCGAGGACATTGTCTCGCAGCCCACGCAGACGCTGCATGAATGACGTGCGGCCGGGATGCGGACGTGGCACGGCGAGAGCTGGAATGTCTCCTACGGGCTCCATGGCCGTCATGATGTCCGTCTCCAACGTGCTGCCGCGACCTCCGAGGGCGCCCGGCGGCAAACGAGAATGATTTCGTTAGGACTCCTTACGCCGATCCACTACCGCAAGGACCATCCTGTACTCGGCAAGCGTTCGCCTATCGGAGTTGCGGACTTGCGCGTCGAAGCGGACGGTTCGCGGCGTCGGCATATCCAATCGGCGCGTCACGACCTCAAGGAGCCCGCTGGACGGGAATTCGCCGAACACATGAAAATAGTCAAGGCGATACGGTATGGTTTCGTACCCGGCCGCTGCCGGGAACCAAATCTCGGGGCGGTAGTGCGGAAAGCCATGACAGAGGCCGTCAAACAAGATGGTCGGCGAACGGGTCAGCGCCGTGGCGATGTCGATGTAAAACACGCTCTGCACGGCCGATAGCCGAACATCGCGTGCCACTTGAAAGGCAGGACCATGGAACATCCTTTTCGGGCCGTAGACCGTTGGCACCGGCGTCATCTCAGGGTCCAGCGTCCAAGCTTCAGGGGCGTCAGGCAAAAGGGTGACATCGATTTCGCCGTCTCCGATCAGGGCGCCCGCGACAAAAAGGTCAACGCGTCCCTTATCGGCGTTGAAGCGCGACGGCCTAGCCTCAATTTCGATCTCCGCTTCGCCGATCCCGATCCACTTCCGGATTTCGAGCCGTCGGACCGCCGCGCGTCGGCCCGCGGCGCGACCGCCTTCGCGGCTGAGCCATTCGGCCATACCCATCATCGGAAAGGCGACCGCAATCGATTGATCGGGACGATGGTCAATGAGCCACGGCATTGCCGCCATGCTGACATGGAGAGCAAAATGATTCCGATCGGCCGCAGCTTTCGCTCGCAGACGGATTCCGACGTCAGTCATCTCGTAGACCCGTACGCCGCCTACCCAGATACTTCCTTCGATGGTGACAAGCAGGCCATCCGCCTCCGGGGCAACTGCAATGATATCGACCTCGGTGACAACCTCGCCATCTTCCTGAGTGATCTGCCCCCGGAACTTCCACTGAAATGGACGGCCAAATGCTGGTATCTCGAATTCCGGGTTGCGCAGGTCGCGATCTAACTCCTTGAGCGAGATTGCCACACGGGCAAGCTGCATCATCGCTTCCAGTCCGAGCGAACCCGGCTGCACGGGATCCTGGAAGAAATGTGCCTTGAAGTACCAAGCGCCGGGCGCAATCGTCTGCCGCCCGCGGATACGGCCAAACCCGCAACGGCCTCCCTCTGGCCAGAAACCCGTGACTTCGTCCACCATCAGGAGAGATTTGGAGGGCAAACGCGCGCCGGAACTGCCGACCCAAGGTCGGCTATTCGACAGCGGAATGTGCACTTCGCTCGGCGCTTCGATCGCGGTGCGGCGTTGCGGAGGTGTCGGCAGGCCCTTCTGAGCCTTGAGCGCCTCCGGCCGGAACAAGCCGAATCCAGCCGACAGCGTCACCACGACTGTCGCGCCGGCGCGACACACAATATCGTAGAACACGAGCGTCATCGACCCGGCCGTCGCATTGCGGGTGTGCACTATTTCGAGGGTCAAGAGCCCGGTCTTGGGTGTCACCTCGGCATGTACATTGACCGACATGCCGTCGAGATTGCGGAACAGAAGGTCGCCTTCGCTTGCGAATCCCATGTAGTTTGCCAGCCATCCGCAGGGCTGAAGCACCACTTCGGCCAGCACCGCGATCGGCATCACCGATCGATCGTTCTCTGCGAAATACCAAGCCTCCGCCGGTGGCAAATACTCGCTGACGAGACGCCCACCGATGGTCGCAACACCCGGCGGGGCGTCCAACGAAACGATGCGTGTCACGCAATGATAGGGCGGCGCAGGCAGGCGCGGCACCCGCATTGGCCCGTCGAACTTCCGAAAACTGCTTCCAAACGTATCCGACGGACGGCCCCACGCGGACGCCAGCAAAGCCCCGTAATCGCCCGGCACATCTCCGGTTGAAGACACGATGTGCTTCGTCGGATTTATGGCGAGAAATTCCGGGCGCTCCTCGAGCGGCCAATCCGGCACCAATTTCATACCGAAGCGGCGGCACAGGAACACCTTAAATCTGTCGCTGCGCACTAACAGCGCCGCGTAGACACGCGGTGTGTGGTCGATGATCACCTCCTCCACGAACATCTCGTAGGTCACGAGATGCGGGCGGTCGGGAATCACCTGTCCGCGGCAGATGAATTTAAACGCTTCATTCGTCGCCGGCGCGAAAACCCAGCCATCGCGCTCGATTGTGAGGCCGACCGCCGCCATGAAGAAGCTCATGACCTGCGCCGCCGCCTCCAGCATCAGCGTGCCGGGCATACAGGGATCGTTGAGGAAGTGGCCCTTGTAAAACCAGGCATCCGTCGGGACGTCGGCCTCGGCACACATATAGCCGCGGCCCCACGGCCCGCCCTGCGGGTCGAACTCAACCACGCGGTCGATCAGGCACATCCGGCCCGACGGGATGGACGGCGTACGGATGTGCGCGGCGGCGCGCTCGAAGCCCGCACCAAAACAGCCATAGGGATCGCCGGCCGTAAACGCCGCAATTTCGGCCCTGCCAAAGTGGCGCTTTGCGGTGACGCGCGGGAACGGGTCGAGCCGCGCGTCGGCGAGCGGCTTATCGTCCGCAGCCTCCCAAAGCACGCCGGCGCTGTTGGCGAGTTCCTCGTCGGTGAAGAAGCCCGCCTGTCCGCTGCGCACCGAACTGATCATTCGCTCGCCGACACGCGCATCGCTGCGGAAGAAGAACAACCGGGTGTCGCCGGTCTGCGCATGACCATCAACGTGGATCTCGAACCGCACCGTCTCTCCGGCGCGCGGTAGGTCCGCTGTATGGAATGTGATCTCGCAGCCGAGCAAACGGTAAACACGCTCGTCGCGATTGAGAAAATCGCAGCCGAGCCACGAGATGAGCAGGAGGTCGGCCTGTCCCGCCTCAATGACCACTCCAACCGGCATGCGCTGTCGGAAAACGTACCAAGCCTGCGGATCGATATCGGTCTCGGTCCAGATCGTACCGCGCGCCATCGAGCCGGGTTCGCCCGCGATGCCGGTGACGCGATCGGCCAACAGCAGCGGCGGCATCGGCATACGGCACTGACGACGGAAGCCGTCCTGCACCTCGAACATCGGCCCGAATACCTGCGAAATGCGTGACGAGGCGACGGTCTCAAGCTGCCTTCGGTCGAGCGTCAGCCCCTCCGGCGGCAGTGCGGGGAACGGTTGCGCGCCCCTGGCTCGCCCGGCCCTGGCAAGCATGCGTTGGGATGCTGGCACTTCAACCCGCTCGGACCCAGGGTGCCCCGCCAGCGACGGTTGCCCCGCTAGGGCCGATGCCGACACAACGGCGGCGAGTTGAGCGAGCGGCGGCGCGATCGCTCGATCGTCGAAGCCCACAGCGGCCCCTGCCGCGACGGCGCGGCGTTGGCGTGGCGGCAGCGGCATTGCGGACCGCGCGGACGTCATCGCACCGCGCTCCGCTTCGATCTCGGCGGTGACTGTGGCGGCATGGGTGGGCATAAGGGCCAAGGATATCTCCGCGGGTTCACGAATGATCGGTAGGACGAGTTGGCGAATCTGCGCTTCCGCACGGCGCGGCGGCGTGCCCCGCAGTCGCGCCAAGCGTGCGGCGAGAGCGCCGATGTCCACCGCAACGCCGCGAGCGTAGAGTTCGACCACGGCCTCGGCTATCGCAGTGAGCGTGCGGCCTCGTTGATCGAATGCCACGGCCAGGACGTCGCTGTCGCCATGCGGCTGACCGGTGCGGGACATCCAGCTTTGACCGATTTTGCCGATTGCCGCGGTAAGCGCTCGGCGTGGGCCGACCTCGACGAAGACGCGTACGCCGTCGGCAAGGGCGCGATGCACAGTCTGGCGAAAATCGATAGACCCGATTATCGAGGCGGCCAACGCACCGCCTATGGCCTCAGGCGACGGGCGCAACAACGTGCAATCCGAGAAGTAGAGGCGTTGGGATATGTGGTCATTGCACGGCGCGGTTTGCGACGCGCGATAGCCGTCCGCCATCGACAATACATCCGGGCGGTGCGCCGCGAACCCAGAGCCGATCCGAAACGCCTGCCTCGTGCCGAGGCGCTCGACCGCGGCGCGACAAGATGCGCCCTCGCCCGCGATCGTGCATTCGTCCTCGGTAACGATAATCGCCAAACCGACACGATTGAGCCCGGTGAGTGCCGCCTTGACCTCTTCAACCGGCGCGAAGACCTGCCAATCCTCCCAGTCGACGAAGCTGCCCGGCGGCAGGCCCCACGCTTGGGCCACCGCCGGATGGGGCGCGCCCATCTGCTGCAAAACGCCGCTTCGTATAAAGTTTTCGAATATAGGTTCGGGCTCAGGCCAAACATCAAGCACGGAACACATGGTCGAACTCGCCGAGCGAGAGGCCCAAGGCGGCATCAACATTAAGGCCCAGTACATCTTGTGCGATTGAGGTCGTCAGTGCCGCATAATGCGTCGTGGTCTCGATGCGCACACCCGGGTCGTCCGGCGCGCCAAACCGGGCGCCGAAGGATCGGGGAAATTTGCCATGCTTTTGCAGACGGTCCACCACATCCGGGAATGCGGCGAGGATCGGCTCGGCCATTCCGGCATACCAACTCCCTATACTTGGAAAGACGAGCGCGACCTCTCCGTTGCTCGCCCCCATGCCGCTGACCAGGCCGGGCGCCCGCAAATCCTCGCCTTGCGCCAACGCGGCAAGCGCCGTCCGACGCCGTCGCGCGAAGTCCATTTCGTTGGAGGCGCAGATCGCCAGCCGGAACCGGCCCTCGGTGGTGAACTCTCCGGCAGCGAGCCGCGCGACGAGCTCTTCGCGCGTGTCCGCCGCATATGCGGCGAGAATTGGCGCCGACGCCACCGCGCCGAAACCCGGCGCTGCCGTGATCGTATTGAACATGACGGTTTCGCTCGCTCCGGTGAAGCTGCGCGCGGTGAAGTGCCGCGTGCCTCCACACGCTGGGCCCGGGCGGTCTAGGATATGCCCCCCGGCGCTGGCGCGGAGCAGGAAGGCGACACAATCCAGGAGGCCCGACGCCGCATGCGCGTGTCCGAAGATCGGCGAACTCGACGGCGACGGTTCAACAGGCGTGACAAGCCCGGCCCCCCCGTCCGCCGTGAACGTCGCAAGAATGGTGTCGCCGGCACGCTCCGCGTCGCCAAGCCGCTTGAGTGCGATTGCGACCGCGGCGTCCGCCGGAATGCGCGGCGCATCCGGCGCGACAGCCGCAAGCGCCGCGCCGTGCACCGCCTCGCAGGACAGATCGACCGCCCCGGCAACAGCGAAATCGAGTTCGCCCGACGCCAGTGCCTGGCAGGCTACCCGCAGCGCGACGAGGCCGGAAAGCTCCTCGCTCGATACGGTGAAGCCCATGCCCTGCCAGTCGTTTTGCACGTTCAGTCGGTTCGCTGGCAGGTTGGGCATCCCGCCCATGATGATTTCGCCGTTCCGTCGCACGCTCACAGAATCGAGGAGTCGCGCTAAGTCCGTGGTCGCGAGGCCGCTGTTCGCCACCAACGGCTGTAGCCCCCAGCGCAGCCCCGGACGCGCCGCGTCGGCGTCGCAGCCCATGCCGATGATCACCCCGGCCCGAGCACCGGATGCGTCCGGCACGCTACGCATCGCCTGTAGAACCGCTTCAAAGATCAAGGTCTGCTGGCCCAGGCTCGTCGCGAGGTCGCTAGGGGGGAATCGCAGCCCCACAAGCGGCAGGCGCACCTCATCGGTAAGATTAGGCTCGCGCGCCTGCTCACCCGCGAACAGGCGTCGCGCGAAATCATCGAGCCCCCGCTCGTTTCCGACGATGATCCCGATGCTGCAAATTGCAATCGGCTCGGGGGCCGGCGGCAAGGCCACCTGATGCAGGCTGCGCTCCGGCTGGTGCTCCTCAACGATCAGGTGGGCGTTGTCGCCACCGAAACCGAAATTGTTGATGCCGGCGCGGCGCGGTCCTTCGCACACCCACGCCTCTGCCGCGACGAGAGCGCGGATCGGACCCGAGCGCAACCCCTCGATCGGTTCCGATACATGGAGCGTTTGCGGGCGGATGCCGGCCGCCATCGCACCGGTGACCTTGAAGAGAGCCGCCAGGCCCGCAACGGTGAGAAGATGGCCGAGATTGGACTTCAGAGAGCCGATCGGCAGATCGGGCGCCGCGGCGAAAACGTGCCTGATACTGGCCACTTCGGTCGCGTCGCCGACCGGAGCGCCGGTGGCGTGGCATTCGATCAATGAAACACTGGCCGGATCAATCCCAGCCTGTCCATAGGCTTGGCGCATCGCCCGCACTTGACCGTCGGCGTCTGGCACCAGCAGGCCGCGCCGGGACCCGTTGTTGGAAATCCCGACTCCACGAATGACGCCGTGGATGCGATTGCCGTCGCGCACCGCATCCTCAAGTCGTTTGAGCACCACCGCCGCCGCGCCAACTCCGGCAACAATCCCATCGGCGTCGCGATCGAGGGGCCGGCCGATCCCGGAGGGGCTCAGCGCCTTGAGAACGGTGAATGCCACATTCAAAAAGAGATTGTCGGTGCCGTTGAGTCCGGCCGCAACAGCGATATCGGCGGCGCCACTCTGAAGGTCTGCGCAGGCCAATTTGATCGCATAGAGCGACGAGGCGCAGGCTGCGTCCAGGCTATATGCACGGCCCGCAAGCCCGAGAGAGCGCCCCAGCAAATGGGCCGGAAGGCCGGATGAGAAGCGGTTCAGCGGATGTGAAGGCATCCGGTCGTCGGTACGGCACCCTCCCGCCCGAACGATCGCCGGATCGATGATGCAATGCTCCACGTAATCGTACATCCCGCGCGTCGGAAACGACAGGTTGCCGACCACGGTGACGCCGGAAAGGCCGGCGAGATCGTCGCGCCCAAGATCGCGTACCGCCTCTCGCCCTGCATACAACAGCCAGCGCAGCGAGACATCCGGCGCCATCACGAGGTCGCGCGGCAACCGGGTCGCGTCGGCATCGAACACCCGCTCGAAGCCGCGGATGAAGCCGCCGCGGACGTTCACCACTTGGTCCACGGCGGCTGCGGTGCCAGGCGGCGCCAGATAGGTCTCGGCCGGCGCCGGCCAAGCGCCTGGTAGCACCGTGGTGACGTGGTCTTCGCCGCGGCTGACCGCCTGCCACAACTCGTCGGGCGTAAGCGCGCCGGGCAGCACACAGCCACGCCCGACGATCGCAATCGGATGAAAAGTCGCGAGCGCCAGATTGTCGAACGTCATGTCGCGGTCGGCGCAATCGATGGCATCGAAACCGCGGCATCCGATTGAGCGAGCATCGCACCTACAGCAGGCCCCCCGAAGATCACTTCGGACCGGCCATTCGCCACAAGCACCTCGGCTGCAAAGGCGTCGCCACCGACATTAAGCGGGATCGAGCGTATGCCGCGCGCCGCAAACTGATCGCGAACGGCGGCGTCGGCCATCCCGCCGTCCCAAGGTCCCCAATTGATTGCAACCACGCGGGCTTGCGGCCAGCACCGCGCCAACACAGTGGAGACGCGGTTCAATACCTCGTTCGCCATCGCGTAATCGCTTTGGCCAGGATTGCCGTAGCGACCGGCGATCGATGAGAACAGTGCGACGAGGCTGAGCCGGTCCTCCTTCAGCGCGTCGAGGAGAGCGCCAAGCCCGTCCACCTTGGCGGAGAAAACGCGCGTTAACTGCTCATCCGTCTTGTCCTTGATGAGCTTGTCGGCGAGAACTCCGGCACCGTGGACGAGGCCATCGATCTGTCCCCATTTCGCCCGCACCTGCGCCATCGCCTCACCGAGTGCGGTACTGTCGGTAACATCAAGTGCGATGTACCAACCCTCACAACCGAGGGCTGCCAGTCGATCGAGCGTGGCGCGAATTTCGCGCGAGGCAACGATGCGATCGGCGCGCTGCGCGAGGTCCCTCGGACCAACTCCCTTCTGGGTCGCGGCGAGATGGCGGCGAATCGCGACGGTGTCGCCGTCAGGGGTAGCGCCCTGCGGCCAATCTTCGAGTTTCGTACGGCCGAGGAGCACGACGCGAATGCGCCGGTATGTTGCGAGCCCAAGCAGCGAGGCCGCCGTGACGCCGCGTCCGCCGCCGGACGCGACGATGACCGCGCCGTCGGGCAGATCGTAGCCGGGTGTCGACGCGTGCGCCGGGGCAAACGGCTCGACCGCAATAACGGGAACGCAGCGCGTCCCATCCGCCGGTAGGCCCACTTCAAGAGCCCTGTCGCCGCGCACCAACTCATCGACGACGCGCTGTGCGACCTGCCCGACATCGAGCCCGTCGCGCGCCACGTCGATCGCCTTGACACGTGCTCCGGGCCATTCGTGACTCGCAGTCTTGACGAGCCCAGTAAGGCCGCCGCGCCAAGCCCGGTCGATCGTAGGCCCGAGTCCCGGCCGATCGTCGGCAACATGCCCAAAATGGCCACCCGTATCCTGCAGCGCCACGAAGATCGCGCCGTCGAGCTTGCCGCGCTTGCCCAGCGCCCGCGCTGCCGCCAGAGCGCGCCGGTGGACATCCACCGGACTGGCGCCGTCCGCGAGACCAGCCGTGCTGATCACGCCATCATGATGCCCTGCCAATTCCGCGCCGGACTCGGCGCGAAAACCGAGCAAAGCAAGCGCCCGCACGATGGCTACCGCAATAAGCGGTTCGTCATCGGTCACCAGCAGAATCTCGCTGATGCGCTCGGGACTGTCCGGCGACGAGCAGCGGATCGCCGAAAGACCGACGTTCCTCGATGGTTACGACCTCGCGGCGCAGGCCGCCATTTGCGGCCTGATCGAGGCGGGTGATCAGCGCACCAAGGCGGGGATCACCAAACTTGGATCGCTCGGTAGATTTCCCGGTTGTAGACGGCTCAAACGTCGCCGCTGCCCTCGCCTCGGCAGCGGCGTCTATTTTCCCAGCGCGACTCCGCCGCCGATCGCCGACGCGATGGCACCAAGCGTGCGCAATTCCGCGAGGCGGGCCGGCTCGATCTCCGGCATTCCGGGCATTCGTTCGCGCAGCGTCGAGAGGATTTCGACTTGCTTGATGGAATTGATGCCAAGCTCGGTCTCGAGATCCATCCCGAGCTCAAGCATATCTGGCGGATAACCAGTCTTTTCCGCCACAACGGCGCGCACCAACTCGGCCGCAACCGAAGACGGCGTCGTGGCGGTGCCGTGAGCGTTCACGGGAATCGCGATCGCCTTATGACTTTCATCTTGCTTGGCGGCAGCAGAGTGGCCGACAACCACGACAGGAGCGGTCGCGGCGTGCACCGCAGCGCCAACGTTGCCGCCGATCGCCGCCGCAATGGCACCGAGCGTGCGCAATTCCGCGAGGCGGGCGGGCTCAATCTCCGGCATGCCGGGCATCCGTTCGCGCAACGTCGAGAGGATTTCCACTTGTTTGATGGAATTGATACCAAGCTCGGTTTCGAGATCCATGCCGAGTTCAAGCATATCAGGCGGATAGCCAGTCTTCTCAGCCACAACAGAGCGCACCAGTTCGGCCGCGGCCGGGGATGGCGTCGGGGCGACCGCGTTGGCCCGGGTGGCCGCGGCAACATCAGCCACCGGCTTGGCTGTTGCCGGTGCCGGCGCACTGGCGACAGCCGCCGCCAAGACCAGTGCGGTCGGAAGCGGTTTCGCGGGCTCGCGTGCGGTTGCGTCCGCGAGGCCATTGCGGCGTTCGCCGGCGAGATCATGCGCCCCATGACCATTTGTCTTCTGACCATTCGCGCCATGACTATTGGCCCCGTGACCGTTGGCAGCATGGCTGTTCGCAGCGAGGCTGGCCGAGCCGTGCACATCCACCTGAGCCCCATGCGCCTCTTCGGCATTCCCCTCACGGGTGTGTGACACCGGCACCCGGGCCGCTACCGCAGGCGCGCTGATCTGCACGACCATCTGGTTGCCGCCGATCGCGAGGCTCCCAACCGGCTCATCCACGCGCCGGTGCGAGCCGGACGCGGGGCCTTCAAGACTCATGATCAACCCGGCGGTCAGGTTCCCGGCCTTGTTGATCAGCGTTTCGCGCGACTGCGAGAGGCCGGAGATCGGCATCACCACGTTCATTACGGCTTCCGAAGTTCGAAGGAACGCCATATGCGAGCTGGCGAAGCTCTCGAGGAACAGCCTGTGCTCGCGGGAAATCGCGTCGTGCATGGACTTGATTGTAAGGATAGCTTGATTTTGCATATCGTGTTCCTCGATGTCGGTGGATTGTTGATTGTCGGAATTGAAATCGGCGAATGCGCCCGCTTGTGTCGCCGGCGCGGGCGGGAGCGATCGGGGCTCCAGGTCCATCGACAACACGCTGACTGCGGAAGCGTGGTCGGCCGCTAGGGCATGCTCGGGCCGCGCCGTGACGGACGCCGTATCCGCGACTACCGCGGCTTCGACGGTCATCGGTGCGCTGGCCTCCGTGACGCGGCGGGTTGGGGGGCGGCAACGCCGCGCTGCCGCCCTTGGGCGGATAGCGACGGCCAAGATTTGCGCCGCTCACCGCCACGGCGTGGCGGGACGGCGCAGGTCGCAGCGCGGGCGGCGGAACGTGTTCCCACAGCGCCGTCAGATCGAGCGAATGACCGGCGCAAATCAGAGCGCCGACGGCGCGCAGCAACTGCACGGTGCCTTGTGTGCGTTTATGATCGAGGCTAACGGCAAGATGTGGCCGTGCGCGGAGAATATTCCCGACCAAGCCCGTCAGCACGGCGCCGGGCCCGACCTCCACAAAGGTGCGTATCCCGTCTGCATACATCTGCTCGATCATCTGGCGGAACAACACCGGCCGCGCAAGTTGCGTGGCTAGCCGGGCGCGGATCAGCTCGGGACTGGTCGTATAACGCACCGCATCGGTATTGCCGTAAACCGGTAGAGCAGGCTCAGCGATCTTCGCGCCAGCGAGCGCGCGGCCGAAAGCCTGCGAAGCCGAGGCGACAAGCGGCGAGTGGAATGCGGTGGAGACCGGCAGGCGCGAACAATCGAGGCCGGCCCCCCTCAGCAAGGCTTCAACCCGCGCGACGGAGGACTCAGCGCCTGAAAGAATGACCTGGTCGGACGAGTTGTCGTTGGCGATGATCACTTCGCCCTTCGCGGCAGCCAGCATCGGCGCGACTACCTCGGCCGATGCTCTGACTGCGATCATCGCGCCCACCGCGCCAACGGACGCCTCGCGCATCGCCGCACCGCGCGCCCGCGCGAGCTGCAACGCCGTACGTCCATCAAGCGCACCGGCAGCCGCCAGTGCCATCAGTTCGCCGAAGCTGTGACCCGCGGCCGCGTCGATCCGCAGCGACAGACGCGAGAGCAGTCGCAGTTGCGCGAGCGTTACGGCGCCGATCGCGGGCTGGGCGTTTTCGGTCGCCACCAGCGCGCGCTCGTGACCATCCGCTGCGGCTTGCTCAAAGGCCCGAGGTGGAAAAGCAATATCGTGCAGGCCGCACGCGGCGAACTCGGGGAGATCGGCGGCCTCGTCCCAAACCGCGCGGCACAGATCGAAATCGGCGGCGAGATCGGCACCCATGCCGAGATACTGACTGCCCTGACCGGAGCACAGCACCGCAAGCGGTTGGGCCCGCGACGGGGCCAGCGAGAACGTGATGTCCGGGCCCACAACTGCGATGCCGCGCGCGATCGCCTGCTCCAGCATGTCGACGCGGGCTTCGAGCTCCGCACGCGATCCGGCTACGATCGACGCCCGACACGGCAGGCCCAAATCGACTGCGTTCTGCGATCGATAGGCATGATGCGCCATGTCGTCATCGCTGCCGATGGCCCGCGCGGCCGCACGCAGCGCGGCGACAAGTGCAACACCGTCGACCCCGGCCACCAGGAACAGCTCGGCGGGGAGCACCCTATGGCGCACCGGGCGCGGTGCCGGACCGACATATTCCTCGAGCGCCACGTGAAAGTTCGAACCACCGAAGCCGAACGAACTCACACCGGCTCGGCGCGGATGGCCGGAACCGCGCACCCAGGCCCGGCGCGTCGTGTTGAGATAGAAGGGTGAATTCGGCAGATCAAGTTTCGGGTTTGGCGTGTCGACCCCTATCGTTGGCGGCAGGACCTTGTGATGGAGGGCGAGCACGGCCTTTACCATGCCGGCCGCGCCCGCGGCCGCTTTCGTATGGCCTATCTGCGACTTGACGGAGCCGAGCGCGCACCAGTTTCGTCCGTCGTCCTCGGAGAAGCTGGCGCGCAGGCCGCCAAATTCCGCCGCGTCACCCGCGCGCGTACCGGTGCCATGCGCCTCGACGAGTTCGACGGTGCGCGGCCCGTAGCCCGCAGCCGCGAAGGCGCGGCGGATGGCACTCGCCTGCCCTTCGGATCGCGGGGCGTACACACTGTTCGCGCGCCCGTCGGAGGAGGCGCCAACGCCGCGAATTACGGCGTAGATCGGGTCGCCATCGCGCTCGGCGTCGGAGAGACGCCGCAGCGCCAGGATGCCGCCACCCTCTCCCAAGATCGTACCGTCGGCCTCGGCAGAGAATGGCTGGCACCGTCCGCTGGCCGACAACGCCGGCGTTTTGGAGAAGCACATATACATAAGACCGGTGTTGAGCGCGTCCGAACCGCCCGTCAGCATCAGGTCGGCCTCGCCGAGCCGCAATTCCTGCACCGCAAATTTGAGCGCCGCGAGCGAACTCGCGCAGGCAGCGTCCGTCGCAAGGTTCGTCCCGCCAAGGTCGAGCCGGTTGGCAATTCGTCCCGCGGCCACGTTGCCGAGCAGGCCCGGAAAGGTGGCCTCCTGCCACGGCACATAATGACCAGCGATGCGATCGCAAATCCCCTGCGCCTCCGGCTCCGGCACGCCCTCCTCGCGCAGGGCTTTGAGCCAGATAGGCCTGTTGAGCCGGCTTGTCATTTCACCCAGCAACTGCAAACCGACACCTACTCCGAGCACAACGCCGATCCTGTTGCGATCGATACGCCCGGCCACGCCGCGCGTCGCCTCCGCGAGCACCTGTCGCGCCACATACAGGGCCATGAGTTGGACCGAATCCGTGGCCTCGAGGGTGTTGGGCGGCAGACCGAATTCCATCGGCTCGAATGGAAAGGCGGGAATGAACGCCCCTCGCTTCGAATAGGTCTTGTCCATCGCGCGCGGATCTGGATCGTAAAGATCGTCGATCAACCAGTGACTTTCCGGAATGTCGCGGATCGTGTCGACGCCTTCCACGATGTCGCGCCAAAAGCCCGAAGTCGTCCCACGGCCGGGAAACATGGCACCGATGCCGGTGACGGCGATCGGCTCGTTTCGGTCGGTATCAAGCTGCTTCATCGGTCCAGTCCAGAGTGAGCGGGCGCGGTGCGAAATGCACGGCCCTAGGGGAAAGGCGCACTCCCGCCACGTGCAATTGATGCGCTCGGGTGACAGCGGCAGCGCCTTCGAGGAGATTGAGCCCGATCTGTGCGACCGTGCGGTTCGCTACGGGCTCAAGGAAAAAGTCCCGCACCCAGTCGTTGAAGGCGCCCATCGCCGGGCCGCACCAGATCTGGTAGTCGATCGCGCGATCTTCGACGCCGTCACGGGCCCATTGCGAAGCGAGCGACAGATAGCGGCGGAACAGCAACGCCATGCATGCCCGCTGGTCGGCCTCAGCCTTTGCGAGAAACGGCGAGCCGGATTCCGCCAGATAGGCGCGGGTCAACTCCCATTCCGCCTCGCAGCTGTTACGGAATACCTGCCGTTCAAGCCAGTCGCGATCCTTTGCCGGCAACGAGGCGAGATCCTCGTGGTGCCGGTAAAGCTCGTAGAGCCGCTGCGCCTTGCTCGCAAACATCGTCGCGCGCTTGAGGACTTGCACCTTAACCCCAAGCTCGAACATATCGGCCGCGGGCGCCATCGCGACGTCGGCCAACCCAGCTCCCCCAAGTAAAGCGCGCCCTTTCGGTGAAAGTCCGGATTCGATCGCGCACTGGTTGACCGAGCCGGTCAGGACATAGTCCGCACCGAGCTGAAAGGCCGCCGCAACCGCATGCGGCGTACCGAGGCCGCCAGCCGCGCCAAGCCTGACGGCTTGGGCCTGCGGATGACGCTTCGCGATGTCGTGGCGCAGCCGCAGGATCACAGGAAAAAGCGCGGCGAGCGGACGGTTATCGGTGTGACCGCCGGAATCGGACTCGATCGTAATATCCTCGGCGACGGGAATTTGCGCGGCGAGTTCGGCCTCATCGGATTCAATGAGCCCCGCGGCGACGAGATCGCGCAGAAGTTCAGGCGGTGCTGGTGTCATGAACTGCGCCGCGACCTCCGGCCGCGATACCTTCGCGAACACAAAGTTGCGCCGCGTCACCGACCCGTCCACAGCACGCGTCAGTCCCCGGCACGCGTAGCGCACCACATCGGCGGAAAGCTTCATGAACGCCGAGGCCGACACGCGAGTCACCGCGCGCGCGAGGAAGAGATCGACACTCTCTCGCTCGCGATCGGGCCGGTCCGGGCTATGGATCAAGTTCATGCCCCAGGCGCAGGTTGTTCGCCCGTGCACTGGATACCCCTCGGCCTCGCCGAGGTCGGTCCTGATCGTCGTGATTGCAGCGTCGATCGCGTCGATACGCAGCCCGGCGCTGCCGAAGAAGGCACAAAATCCGCTGCGAACCGCCGCGCTCACCATCTGCGTCGTCGCGATCCCGCGAGCCATCTCGCCAACCACGTAGGCGAACCGCGAACCATGCGTCGCGCCGAAGGCCGGCGCGCCGAGATATTCCGGATAGAGGCCTAATAATTGCGCCACGATACACGCGTCCGGCGCAGTCACTGCAGAGTCATCGCGCGTCGGGTGGACAGTGTGCAAACCCGATGGGTCACGCTTGATCAAAACATCCGATCGAAAATGTTGCACCGCGTCAAAGGCGGCAATATCGGCCTTGCGATTTATGCCCGGATCGTTAGCGTAACCTTCTGTATTGTAACTATAATTCATATACTGCCTCTCAAAATGATACTACTTCTTAACCATAACATCCTTATGACGCAGTGCGGTCGAACGGGCCGAACGCGAGAAATAAAGAGGGATTCCTTACTTCAGACGAGAACAACTGCCGCGACGTTGCGAGCGAAGTCGGGCGTGCATGCGGGCGAACGGGCGACGCTCAGCGAACGCAGGTTTATCGCCGGGTTGCCGGTGACGGTGAACGTGGCTGAGCCGGCGCCGACCGGCTCGGCCGGATCTCCCATCATTCGACATTGAACTCGCCTCATGTCTGCCCGGAATAATGGGGTGGACGCCGCGGATGGCATCATCGCGCCCAACCGCTCTTGTTTGGGAAACGGGAGAACGCGCAAAATTCCGGCGGCGGTTACCGATGCACCGCTTTCGCGGCGCGCTTTTCCAGGAAATCGCGCAGCCGCTGCTTCGCCTCAGGTTCGCAGTGCGCGATCGTTGCCATCAGGGATTCCATAAGGAGACCGCTGGTTCGGTCGATCTCGGCGTTGCGCGGCAACACGTGCATAGCGGCAAAATTTGTCATCGGCGCGTTTCCGGCGATCCGCTCGGCGAGTTCGAGCGCTTTGGCAAGCCCAGCGCCGGGTTCGACCACATAGTGGGACAGTCCGAGGCTCGCGCCGTCTTCGGCCCCGAAGGTGCGGCCGGTCAATATCATCTCCATCACCCGGCTGACGCCGATGAGCCGCGGGAGCCGCACCGAGCCGCCTCCGCCGACGAAGATGCCGCGGCTGCCTTCGGGCAGCGCATAATGTGCCGAGCGTTCGGCAACCCGGATGTGGCACGCAGCTGCGAGTTCGAGCCCGCCGCCCACGACGGCGCCGTGCAGCACCGCAACCACCGGCACACGTCCAAGCTCCAAGCGGTCAAAAGCGCGATGCCATGATCTCGAAAGCGCGAGCCCGGCGGCGATGTCGCTCTCGCCCAGTTCGGCAAGATCGACCCCGGCGCAGAAATGCTCGCCCTCGCCATCGAGGACGACGGCCTTGATAGGGTCAGGAACAGCGGAGAAGAAAGCCTCAATTCCCCGCACGGTCGCATCGTCGATCGCATTGCGCCTTTGCGGGCGTGCGAGACGCAGGTGGCCGATGGCGCCGCGTTGCTCGAAGTGAAGGGAAGCAGGGAGATTGCCGATCATCACGGCTTGGTCTGTTCCATTGGTGCTAAGCGCAAAGGGCAAAGGGCAAGCCTTGACTGCATCGAACGTCCCTGCCTCCGCGTGGCTCCTTTGCCGCTGCGCTCATGCGGATCTTTGCGGGCGCAGACGTGGAGCGGAAGGACGTGGCCGGGTTACCTAACGCAGACAATCACCGCTGTCCGGATATCGTCCGCAGTTATAAGCGGTAGAGCGTGACACCGTGATGAAGTGCTGAATGCGCCGTGATCCTGCGTCGCGCCTCTTGCCCAGACCCGTGCTGTATCTTTATGCGTTCGGCTCTCACCATGCTTGGTTGCTTGCCGGCGATACGCAGACCACCTAAGCGCTGACCGCGCCTTTCGCCAAAAACTTTTCCAGCCAGTGGATATGGTAATTGCCGTCAACGAAGTCGGCGTCGCGGACCAAAGCGAGGAATAGCGGCAGCGTCGTCTCGACGCCGTCAACCACGAATTCATCGAGCGCACGATGCAGCCGCATCAGGCATTCGCTACGGGTCTTGCCGTGAACAATGAGCTTGCCGATAAGCGAATCGTAGTGCGGCGGAATCACGTAGCCCTGGTAGGCGGCCGAGTTCGATCCGCACCCCCATGCCGCCGGGCGGATGGTAATGCACGATCTTGCCGGGAGAGGGGCGGAACGACACCGGGTTTTCCGCATTGATGCGGCATTCGATGGCGTGGCCACGGAGTTTTACGTCGGGCTGGCGGATGGTCAGATCATCGCCACTGGCGAGGCGTATCTGCTCCAGAACGAGATCGATGTCGGTGATCATCTCGGTTACCGGATGTTCGACCTGGATGCGGGTGTTCATCTCGATGAAATAGAAACGGCCCCGCTCGTAAAGAAATTCGACGGTGCCGACGCCGAGATAGTTCAACTCCCGCATCGCCTTCGCGACGGTTTCCCCGATGACGCTGCGCTGGTCGCCGTTCAGGGCCGGAGACGGGCTCTCCTCCAGTACCTTCTGGTGGCGGCGCTGCAGTGAGCAGTCGCGTTCGCCAAGATGGATGGCACGCCCGCGGCCGTCGCCAAGCACCTGGATTTCGATGTGGCGCGGGGTTTCGAGATATTTCTCGAGATATACCACGTCGTCGCCGAACGCGGCCTTGGCCTCGGTGCGCGCGGTCGCGAGCGCCACCGAAAGATCGGCTTCGCTGCGCGCCACCTTCATGCCGCGTCCGCCGCCGCCGGCGGCCGCCTTCACCAGGACCGGAAAACCGATCTTGCGGCCGATCGCCAGCGCCTCGGGGTCGGACCCGACGCCGCCCTCCGACCCCGGCACGACCGGAATGCCGAGGCGTTCCGCGGTGCGCTTGGCCTCGATCTTGTCGCCCATCAAGCGAATGTGCTCGGGCTTTGGGCCGATGAAATGGACGCCATGCTCGATCAGGATTTCGGCAAAACGCGCGTTCTCGGACAGGAACCCGTAGCCCGGATGCACGGCGTCGGCGCCCGTGATCTCGCAAGCGGCGAGTAGCGCCGGAATGTTGAGATAGCTGTCGCGCGCCGGCGGCGGGCCGATGCAGACGCTTTCGTCGGCGAGGCGCACATGCATGGCGTCGGCGTCGGCGGTGGAGTGCACCGCGACGGTTGGAATGCCAAGGTCCTTGCAGGCCCGTAAGACCCGCAGCGCGATCTCACCCCGATTGGCGATTAGAATTTTCTCAAACATGGCCGCGGCCCAGCGTCACTCGACGATCATCAGCGGTTCGCCGAACTCCACCGGCTGGGCGTCCTCGAACAGGATCCGGGCGACCGTGCCGGCCTTGGTGGCGGGAATCTGGTTGAGGGTCTTCATCGCCTCGATGATGAGCAGCGTATCGCCGGCCTTGACTATAGAGCCGACCTCACAGAACGACTTCGCGCCAGGTCCAGGTGCCCGATAGGCTGTACCCACCATCGGCGAGGCGACCACACCCGGATGTTGCGACGGATCGGCAGCAACCTCCGGAACGGGCATCGGCGGCGGACGCGTCGGCTCAAACGCAGAGGACAGGACCGGCGCCACCGGTTGGCGGGCGAGGCGAACCCGGAAGCCGTCCCGTTCGACCTCGATCTCGGTGAGCTTGGTTTCGTCGAGCAGCCGCGCGAGGGAGCGCACAATGTCCTCGTCCACGGATGTTCCCGGAGTGTCGGCTTTCGTCGCCATAGGATCAGTTCCGCCGGCCTGGTTCATTGCCGCAAGACTGTCAATGGCGAGCCCATATGGTGGCGTTTCATCAGAGGCGAACGTAAGGTCGAGAAAAGCCAACGCCGAAAAACATCGAATGGAATTTTCAAGTCTGTCCCCGTTCTCGCTGATGCGGTCGGCCCGATCGAAATGCACCAAGGTACCAGTGAATTGCTGACGATCTTGCAATCGCTTTACGCCCTGACGTCTTATGTTTTCTTATGGTTGGAATACCGCTGCAGCACCACGGAACCGCAACGGACACAAGTCGCCCCTTGCGAAAATGACGACCAGCCGGAATACTCCGAGCAACGTCGACAATCTCGGTTTGGGTCAATCTTGCGCTGGAATGCGGTGTTCTTCGCGAGCAGCCGAATTGAGTCCTTCAATCACTGCTAACCACACTCAACTCCCCCATCGATCGCGATGTTAATCAAGCATCATGACGAGCAAATGTCGCTTGCCTGCAAACCGGTGTCGGCGCTGGCGCGCCGAAGCACAATCGATTCAAGTTGAATCGGACGGCGCTCCAAGTTCGGCGATTTTATGCATGATCTTGGATCGCACTTTATTCCGTGTGCCGTCTGAGCCGCGACACGATCGCCGAATCAACACAGCGACGTTCCCGCGATGAAAGCATCGAAAGCGGTCCAGAATTGCGTCCGGTATTGGTCTTGTTCCATCAGCACCTCGTGCTTCGCTCCGGGCACGAGGCGATGGGAACCGGCCGGCAGCCGGCGGCTGAATTCCAGGATCGCAGGTGTCGACACGATCGGGTCGTTGCCGCAGGCCACGATTAGCAACGGTTGGTGCAGTTTAGCCGGGAACGTCGGATCGGCGAATTCCGCCATGGTGCGAAATGCACCATCAAGCCAACCAACCGTCGGGGCTCCAATCCTCAGCGCGGGCTCGGCTTTGACGACGGCGGCCGTGCGCTCATGGCGGATCGGATCCGACGTCAAGGGGTTGTCGAGAAACGGCATCGTGGACGGAGCCATACTCGACGGACCGGTCGGGCCGCCGCCCGGCAAATAGGAGGTGCCGAGTCCGATGGTGCACAACAGGCGCATCTGTGCGCGACGCAATGGTTGCGGCCCGATATTGGTGAGGCGAATCATCGGAGCGCTAAGCACGACCCGATCGAACCACCGACGACCGAGCCCCAAAGTCCGCAGCAGTATCGCACCGCCCATGGAATGCCCGAGCCCGAATAGCGGCCGCGGGCAATTCGGCAGCACCACCTCGTTCATGAAGGCGTCAAGGTCGATGGCGTAGTCCGCCATACTGGTCACATGGCTCTTGCGTGGATCGCGCAGCGGACGGCTGGATAATCCTTGAGCACGCCAGTCCAACATCGCGACGGTAAATCCGCGACCGTGAAGTTCGCGCACCGCCTCGAAATACTTTTCGATGAACTCGGCGCGACCCGGAAAGACGCACACCGTGCCCTTGCACCCCGGGGGCGGCGCCCAGCGCGCATACCTGATGGATATCCCGTCAGGCGTTTTTAGCATGCCGGTGACCGCCCCTTCGGGCACCGGATTGGTGGGAATCGAAACCAGCCTCATGGATAAATTCCGGAATGGGGCGCCGTACAAGCGAGTGCGGGGCCGCGTCCGCCGTTGATCGCTTAGCGGAATCCTCCGCTGCACTCAATCGCGGGATAGAGTATCCATGCTAGAGCCGCGGCAGAGCCCGAGAATGCGGCCGCTTCGGAGGTCCAACGGCTGAACGGTGGGTACCGCGACAGCAGCGGCGAAATTTTGATCCGCTACAAAATATTTTTTTGAATCTCTCCTTCATCGTTTTGTCATCTCAAGCGTGCGCACTCCGAATGTTGGGCTATCGGGTGGGCATCATGCGCCTTCGGCCATTGGGGTTCGCGGAAACGTGCTGTGCGATTGTGCAGGAATTCGGCTCGTCTGGCGCGATCCGTTTCATGGTGATCATCGAAGGGCCGTGTGACGCCGAAACCGTGCGGACCGCCATTGGGATCATGCGGCAGCGCCACCCGATGATGAATGTGTCGCTCGAATTGCGCGACCAGCGCTATTGGTTTTCGCCCGTCGACAGTTCGCGGCCGACGCCGCTGGTCATTGCGAGCAGAGCCGCCGCGGATCATCCGGATACGCAGTTCCGTTTCCTTGCCGATCATCGCTTTGTCGACGGCGATCTCCTGTACAAATTTGTGTTCGTGCACGACCCCGCTGGCCGGCAGCACGTCTTGCTCGGGCTGTTTAGCCATACGATGGCCGATGGCCTTTCGACCTACGAATTCCTTGCGCATTTCGGCGTCATTCTCGACAAACTCATTGGAGGGCAACGTCTGGACGCGGAGACCTTCAAATCCTATGAATTTCCGCCATCGCAAGAAAAACTGTTTCAGCCGGGACGAGGCGTTACGAAGTTCCTCTCCTCCGCGGCGAAGGAGCTACTTGCCCTGCCCCAACCCTATGCACCGCGCCATGACAATGTCTCTTGCGACGGCCAAGGCGCGCCAAGTCTGATCAGCGCACTTGGGGCGCAGGAACTCCATCGATTGATGGTGAGGGCGCGATCGGAAAATCTCGGGATGCTGGATCTCTGCGCCGGCGCGTTATTACAACTGCAGCAGGAGTTGCAGGAGGAGGAGTATGGACGCATTCCAAGTAGGAGCACCGCCCGGCTGTTGACGTGGATGGACGCGAGAAGACGGGCTCTGCCGAGCAGGGGTGATATGTTGACGTTGGGCGCGCGTCCGGTGCCATTCGATGTGCGGATTCGAGGGCGGATCGACCTCGATCGAGGTGCTCATGCCTTCCGCGCCCTGCTACTTCGCCATGATCGCAGTTTCGTTCGTGACACGTTGAACTATCACCATGACGGACTGCTCCGGAATGCGCTTACCAGACGCGCGGCGCGCGAGCGCAGGTTCAGATCCGGCATGGGCGTTACTCATGTTGGCCATGTCAACATATTAGCCCTACGTCATATATCGCTTTGGAGGTTCGGAAATGTTTCGCTGAAGGACGGCTCCAACATGATTAATCTGATGATTACCGTTGTGGATGGAACATTGATACTATCGTTCAACTATTCCGGATTCCATCTTAGCGAAAGTCGGGCCCGCGCGCTGGTTCATCGATTTCATCGGATTCTCGGCGTCAACGAACCTCGCTTGTTCGAAGGTTATCTCGCGCTCCGCAACGAATGGAATCCCCCGGATGCCGCGCCGGCCCGAACCTATGCGACGATGTCCCCACCACCTTAGTGTCGCGGCGTGATTCAGTTTGGCTCGCTTCGCCATTAATCTGCTTATTTGCGAATACGAACATGACCCAGGCGCGCCCGATGATGGACGACGTGGTGAAGCCGTGCGCGGTTGTGAAGACCCGGCTCGCCGATCTGCTGGGTGAGATGATTGGTATCGCGGGCCAGCGTTCGATGGAGTTGGAGATGGAAGGACTGATGGGGGTGGTCTAAGCGGAGATGCGTCCGCCGCGTCTCATCGACCGTAAAAGCGCGCGACACCGAAACCAGACCCGCTCCCTCATGGCCAATTTGCGGATCCCAGAACCGCATAGGTGCTCCTACCTCACGAGCTTTATGGCGCGCGCGGCCTTTGTGCAGGAGGCTTATGTGATGCCCTAGGTCTTGCGGTGTTAAATCGCTTGTCAAGCTTTGCTGGTGCAGCACCGCTACCTGGCCGGTCGGATCGGACTTTTCATCGCCAAGCGATTGCCCTCCCGCATTCACCGACTCCAGACGGTATTGCAGCCCCGCGACTTGGCTGCCCGGGTCGGCCCTGCCCTTTCCGAGCGATGCGGCTTCGGCGGCTAACAATTCCGGCTGTTTCCTCGGCGCAGCGGCTTCCAACTGTCGCTCCAAGGGCGTGACCTCATTGGCCGGATTGCTTCTATCCTGGCCAGGAAACGATACCCGTTCTTCGAGCATGGCCATTTGCTGCTGGAACTCATGAAGCCGGCCACTCAAGCCCTCCTTTTCCCTATCGAGCACCCCCGCCAGCTTGTTCACGCTATCGAGTTTGTCGGCGAGTATTTGATTGTCTCTCCGCGCCACATTCAGTTCGCCAATTAATTCATGCCGATCGGTAATCAGCCAGCCGACGCCGATCAAGGTGCCAGCGGCGAATACGGCGGCAGCGGCCTGCATTATTCTCGGTTTCTTATTGATCGTCCGCCGATCCGCATCGCCTGCCCGCTGCAGTCGGGATTTTCGAGCTTGAAGAAGCCCGATAGCGCTGCCCGCACCGGCCGCGCCATCTGCCGAAAGGGGGACGCGTTCTTTCGGTTCGCCATGCGCAGCGGCAGGGCGCGTGACAGAGTTGTCGTTCGTATATGCGGCGATAAAGACAGCCTTTGGATCTTCGTTTCGGTGTTCGAGCGGCGCTGCGAGCCCAACGAGCGGCCGGCTGACCGCTTCGCCCATGGCCCGTGCGGGCTCGTCGGCTTTGACGCCGAACCACAGGGCGTAGAGTGCCGGCACCACGACGAGGGTCAGTACGGTCGCAACAAAAAGGCCGCCCATGATGGTGATCGCCATCGGACCCCAGAAGACGCTGCTCGCCAGCGGAATCATCCCGAGGATCGCGGCGAACGCAGTGAGCACGACCGGCCGGGCGCGGCGCACCGTGGCGTCGACGATGGCGCGGTAACGTTGATGGCCCGCCGCGATGTCGTGCTCGATCTGGTCGACCAGAATGACGGTGTTGCGCATGATCATGCCGGCTAGCGCAATCAGCCCGAGCAGCGCCACGAAACCGAACGGCCGGTTAGTCACAAGGAGCGCCGCGGTCGCCCCGATCAAGCCAAGCGGCGCCGTCACGAACACCAGCGCCAACCGCGAAAAGCTTTGCACTTGGATCATCACGAGTTCCAGCATCACCACCGCCATGACGGGGAGCACCGCAACGAGCGCACCGTTCGCCTTGCGGCTTTCCTCGATCGAACCGCCGGTTTCGATACGGTAGCCGTAGGGTAGCGCGGCCTTGATGGCGGCGAGCTCGGGCAGCACTTCCTTGGTGACGTCGGGCGCCTGCACGTTGTCGACGACGTCGCCACGCACGGTGAGGACGATGTCACGGTTGCGCCGCCACATAATCGGCTCTTCATAATCGTAATTAATCCGCGCGATCTGCGAGAGCGGGACGGCGAAGCCGTTGCGTGTTGCGATCGTCAGCGCCGGCAGGCGGCCGAGTTCCAAGCGCTCAGTCGGAATCGCCCGCGCGACGACGTCGATGTGCTCGATGCCCTCGCGATACTGCGTGATAATGTAACCGGACAGGAGCGTCTGCAGCGTCTGAGAAACGTCCTGCGGCGTGAGGCCCATCGCGCGCGCGCGGTCCTGGTCGACCTCGAGACGAATCGACTTCTCCATTTCGCCCCAGTTGAGCTGAGGATCAACGATCTTTGGGTTTGTCGCCATGACGGCACGCACGCTGTCGGCGATTGCACGTACTTTCATAGGGTCCGGTCCGACCACCCGAAACTGCACCGGGAAACCGACGGGCGGCCCGAACACGAAGCGATCGAGGCGCACGCGTGCCTCTGGCACCGCGCTGTCGGCGATCGCCCGTTCGAGCCGCGCCTTGACGCGCTCGCGGGCGTCGAGGTCGTGTGTCACGATGACGATCTGGGCGAAATTGGGATTCGGCAGCACTGGGTTGAGGCCGAGCCAGAAGCGCGGCGCGCCTTGGCCGACGTAGGTCGTGTAGGTGCTAATATCCGAATCGCCGGCGACGAGGCGCTCGGCCCGCTTCGCTGCGTTGTCGGTCACTTCGATGGCGGTGCCTTCCGGCAGACGCAGTTCCAGGAACAACTCTGTGCGGGTCGAGGTGGGGAAGAATTGCTGCTGGACAAAGCCGAAGCATAGGATCGCGGCCACAAAAGCGATGGCTGTGACCGCAACTACGGTACCGCGTCGGCGCAATGCGAACGCAATGACGCGGCGGAGCATGCGGTAGATCCGGATCTCATAGATCGCGTTCGGATCGGCGTGTCCCTTCGCGAGATCCGGCAGCAGCATCAGGCCTAGATAAGGCGTGAATGTCACGGCCACGAACCAGGACGCAATGAGCGCAAGCCCGACGACCCAGAAAATGCTGCCCGCATATTCGCCTGAACTTGACCTAGCAAAGCCGACCGGCAAAAAGCCGGCAGCCGTCACCAGCGTGCCAGTCAGCATGGGGAACGCAGTCGAGGTCCACGCAAACGTGGCAGCGCGGGCACGGTCCAGGCCCTGTTCCATCTTCACCACCATCATCTCGATGGCGATAATGGCGTCGTCAACGAGAAGCCCGAGTGCAATGATGAGGGCGCCAAGCGTAACGCGGTGAAGATCGATCCCGGCGGCGTACATCACCACGAATAAGATAGCCAGCACCAGCGGCACCGAGAGTGCTACCACCATGCCGGTTCGCCAGCCAAGGGAGATGAAGCTCACCAGCAGCACGATACCAAGCGCCTCGCCGAAGGCCTCGGCGAATTCAGCAACCGAGTCTTCGACAATGCGGGGCTGGTCGGCAATCTGAGTGATCTCGACGCCGACTGGAAGCTCGGCTTGGACGTCCGCTATGGCGCGCTTGAGGTCGGCGCCCAGGATGAGGATATTGGCGCCGTCCTGCATCGACACCCCGAGACCAACCGCGGGCCGCCCATCCTGGCGCACCAGGAAACTCGGCGGGTCCTGATATCCGCGCCGTGCGTTCGCGATGTCGCTGAGGCGGAAGGTCCGCCCGTTGGCCTCAACCGGCACGGCCTTGATGGCTTCGACGCCGGTAAAGCCGCCTGTGACTCGCAGATTTACGCGATCCGCAGCAGTATCCACGGCGCCGCCCGAAACGACCGCGTTCTGCTTGGCAAGGCTGTCGAAAATCTCCTGCGGCGTGATGCCGAGGCTTGCCAGTTTGGCGTGGCTGAACTCAACGAAAATCTTCTGCGGCTGGTCGCCGATGAAATCAACCTTGTTGACGTTGGGAACGCGCAGCAGGTTCTGACGAATGTCTTCGGCGCGGGCCTTGAGATCGGCAAGGCTCAATCCGTCCCCTGTAAGCATGTAGAGCGCGGAATAGACGTCGCCGTATTCGTCGTTAAACGCGGGCCCGATGATGCCGGCCGGCAGATCGCCCCTGATGTCGCCGACCTTCTTGCGGACTTGGTACCACAGGTCCTTGACCTTGGCCGGCGGCGTCTGGTCGGAAAGGATGACGGCGATAACCGACGTGCCTGGCAGCGAATAGGTCTCGACGCGGTCGAGAAACGGCAGCTCCTGGATCTTCTTTTCGATCTTATCTGCCACTTGGGTCTGCATCTCGGTGGTGGTCGCGCCCGGCCACGACACGTTCAAGATCATCAACTTGATGGTGAAAGAGGGATCCTCCGCGCGGCCGAGATTGAGGTAGGAATAGACCCCGCCAACGCCGAGGATGAGGATCATGAACAACACCAGGGCGCGGTGGGTGATCGCCCATTCGGACAGGTTGAGGCGCCCCATGATATCGACCCCCGTCGATTGGCTGATATTACGTTGAGGGTATGCCGCTTAGCGGCCGTCTACCGCGGGGGCCCCGATGGCGCGAACTTTCTGCCCGACCTCCAGCATCTGGACCCCGACGGTGACGATTTTGTCGCCATCATTAATCCCCGAGGTCACCAGTGCCGCCGCCTCGTCGAAGGACGAAACCTTGACGGACCGTCGCTCCAACACTCCGGCGGCGTCGACCAGCCACACCGCCGGGCCGGCACCGCGATTGAGGATCGCGGCGAGCGGCACCTTGGCCACCATGGCGTCGTCCGTATGGGTCAGGACGACCGTGGCGGTCATGCCGAGGGCCACCTTGCTGTCAGGATTTACAATGGTGAAGCGCGCCGCATAGGTGCGGGTCATGGGGTCCGCCTGCGGCGACAATTCGCGCAAAAGCGCAACGTAGGCATGGTCGGGTCCCGACCACAGTTCCACCTTCGCGTCGGCACGACGTGCCCTATCGAGCCAAGTCTCCGGGAGCGCCACCACGGCCTCCATCTCGCCGCGATGGGCGAGCCGCGCGACCGCTTGGCCGATGGCCACGACCTGGCCGGGCTCGGCGAGCGTGGCCGTGATGACGCCGTCAGCGTCCGCCTTGAGGTCCGCATAGGCGAGTTGGTTGCGGGCGAGATCGAGCGAGCGCTGCGCCCGCTCCATGCGGCCTTCGGCTTCGGCCTTGGCAGCATTCTTGCGCTCGAAGTCGGCAACCGACGCATATCCGCGCACCTTGAGGTTCTCGAAGCGCTGCGAGTCCGCGGCCGCTTGGGCCAGATTGGAGGTCGCTGCGGATACCTCTGCTTCGGCGCTTTCCAGCTGCAACTGAAGATCGCGCGGATCGAGCCGGGCCACCACGTCACCAACACGAATCCGGTCGCCAACATTGACGATGCGCGACACGATCTTGCCGGCCACCCGGAAGCCGAGATCGGTCTCGTGGCGCGCCCGCACCACGCCGGCGAATTCGCGGGCCGCGTTCTCCGGCACGTAGGTGACACGCTCGACTTGAACCGGGCGCCGCGCGACCGCCTCGGACGACCGCGTTTCGGTATCGCAGGCAGTGAGCAGCGGCAACAGCATGACCGCGCTCGCGACGCGAGCCGAGGCAGTTTGGATTTGCATGACTGCACTCCTACTCAATTAGAAATTGGGGCGAAGGCGCGCGGAATGCGATGCGGCGTGCGATCAATGAACAACGATGAAAACCCGTCCTCCATCACAACGTTGGCTTTACGACAGGACATCCTTTCGGCACCTCGGCTACCTAGGGCCGATGCTAGCTCTCGCACACGTCACTAAGATGTCGCTCGTCGTTCTATTGTCATTCTGCAGGAACTTGTTCCGGCCCGTCGAAGACGTGTTGTTGGCCCGTGACGCAATATCGTTCGCGCAACGACCCGCCACGAGCCTGCATAAAGACCATCCGGCGCAAACAGCCGAGACCGAGGGGACATCACGAAGCTAAGACGTCGCAACGTCATGCGACGTCGCGTCCTCCATGGCGGTGGTGGCGCCGAAGTTCACACGTGCCGAAAATCTCGATTGCATAATCCGGGCATCCCCGGCGGCATTTTTCAGGTATCAATTTTTGTGCAATTTACAATGAAATCAATTTGGTAGCGGAGGACGGGATCGAACCGCCGACCTACGGATTATGATTCCGCCGCTCTAACCAGCTGAGCTACTCCGCCACGTTTACCCCGGCGGCTTGCGTCGCCGGGCCTTGTCTTGCCGGGATATAAGAAGCGAGCCGAAACAGTGTCAAGCGCGCCGATCAGAAGGTTATCGAAAGCGGTCGCGGGCTCGTACCGCTAGCGCGTGTCCTTATGAAACCGCATCAGCGTGAAATGGCCGAGCGGTTGCACCGGACGCCGTTCAATCAGGCGAACGCCGGCGCCGTCAGCCCAGGCCGAGAGCCGCGCGAACGGGAACTCCGGCCGCCAACCGAGCCGGCGGCCCAGCGGCGCGAGGCCGTGCTCAAAATCACGGAGCGGTCCCGCCTCGGCGCCGAGATGATTGACCAGCACGATCTCGCCGTCGGGCTTGACGACGCGTGCGAATTCGTCGAGCGCCGCTTCCGGGTCCGGCACCGTCGTGATCACGAACTGCGCCACCACCACATCGAAAAACGCATCGGCGAAACCCAGCCGTTCGGCATCCATCACCGCCAGCGTCTCAACATGGGCGAGCTTGCGTTTGCGCACCCGCGCCCTGGCGCGCCGCAACATGGGCTCGGAAAGGTCGACGCCGACGATCCGGTTGTGGGAGGAATATTTGTCGAGCGAGATGCCGGTGCCAACGCCGACCTCAAGAATTCGCCCGCCGACGCGCTCTGCTGCCCGGACGGCGGCGTCACGGCCTGCGGAGCATACGGCGCCGAACACCATATCGTAGATCGGCGCCCAGCCTGCATAGGCCTTTTCGACGTCGTTCTTGTCGAACGAGTACGCTTTGACCCCAGCCCCACCCATTGCCCCGCCCATCTGTTTAGCCCTGTGCGGCAGCCCGCAGCTTGGTCGGGCGCGACACCGGCATCGCATCGATCTCGCTTTGCGATACCGCGGAACGAATGAACCCACCGCCCAACACGCGCGCCTGACCGGCACCCGCATTGTACAACACGCAGGCTTGGCCGGGTGCGACCCCCTCCTCTGCGCCCGCAAGCTCCACCTCGAAACCATCTTCGCCGCAGACAAGCGTCGCCGGCTGCGGCGGCCGGGTCGAGCGCACCTTGACGAAGACATCGAGAGGCCCGGCCGCAAGCACCGCGTCGAGGGCCCCGTCGCCGATCCAGTTCATGTCGCGCAGCCTCGCCCGCGTCGTGCGCAGCGCCGCGCGCGGGCCGACCACCACCCTGCCCTTGGCGGCATCGAGCCGCACCACATAAAGCGGCTCACCGGCCGCAATGCCGAGCCCGCGCCGCTGGCCCACCGTGAAATTGATGATGCCGGGGTGGCGCCCTAGCACCTGCCCGGCGAGGTCGACGATGTCCCCGGCTTCGGCGGAGCCCGGGCGCAGCCGCTCGATCATGTCTGCGTAGCGGCCGCTCGGCACAAAGCAGATATCCTGGCTGTCGGGCTTTTCGGCAACCGGCAAGGCGAAACGGCGCGCCAACTCGCGAGTCTCGGATTTGGCGAGATCGCCGAGGGGAAAACGCAGGAAATCGATCTGTTCACGTGTCGTTGCAAACAGAAAATAGCTCTGGTCGCGCTCCTCCTCGCGGGCGCGGAAGAGCGCGCGGCCGCCGGCCGGGAGCGCGCGCGAGGCGACGTAGTGCCCGGTTGCCAGCACCTTGGCGCCAAGCTCGCGGGCGGTCGAAAGCAGATCGCGAAACTTGATAGCCTGGTTGCAGTCGACACAGGGGACCGGCGTTTCGCCGGCCGCGTAGCTCTCAGCGAAACGATCGATCACCGCCTCCTTGAAGCGATGCTCGTAGTCGAGGACGTAATGCGGGATCCCGATGCTGCCCGCCACCATACGGGCGTCGTGAATGTCCTGTCCGGCGCAGCAGGCGCCCTTACGGTGGGTCGCAGCGCCGTGGTCGTAGAGCTGGAGCGTAACCCCTAGAACGTCGTAACCCTCGGCCTTGAGCAGCGCCGCGGTGACCGAGGAATTGACACCGCCGGACATGGCGACGACGACCCGCGTGTCCTGCGGCCTGCCTTCGATCTCGAGACTGTTACGCATCACCGACTAGCTGCTCCTTTGCGCCATTACCGTGCCGGCGCCTGGCGCGCCAACCTAGCCGATCTCCCCTTCTACTATAGGAGGGCGCGGGGCCCACGCAATGTCAGTACTTCGCCTGACATGGATAAAGCGCGTGGCCAGCTCGGCATTTCCTGCCGGGGAACCTGCAAGGCTTGCCCAACAGCCGCACTCGCCGGCCGGCGTGGTATCCATAAACAGTTGTTTCACATGACTATTTTGTGTTCGCCCCGATGGCCCGAGGTTTGCTGATATGGGCGCGACAGAGCCGTGTCCCCCAAAACGACGCCAAAAAAGGATTCGCCGTGCCGATCGTTTCGCCAGAGGCCGCTGCGCCACCGCAGTGGACCTATGTCCAAAGCTTTGCTCCGGACCAGAGCGGCACGGATCAATCCTCGGAATTTGCGAGCCTGCTCGACAGTCAGACGAGCAATACCAGCGCTGATAACCAGCTGGCCGCGCCGGCCGCGACGCCGACGGCCCCGATCGCAGCGCCGAGTGCCCCGGCCGCGGCACCGACTGCACCTGCCACTGCGCCGACCGTCCCGGTCACAGCTTCGAGTGGGCCGAACGCCCAGGCCGCGTCGACTGTTCCGACAACCGCGACCGCGCCGGGCAGTCCCATCGCACCACCTACGGCGCCGGCCATGAACGTGTCGCCGTCGTCAAATCAGGATGCGGCTGGCCCAGCCAAATCCAGCGCCGCAATCGCAAAGTCGAAGACGGCAGCGAATCCGATGTCCGGGACTGCACCGAATGCTTCAAAAGTCCCATCCGCCACGGCGACGACGTCCGCTACTTCGACCACGTCCGCCCCATCTGCCGGCTCGAACCCATCCCGATCCGACCCATCGGCCGTCGCTTCGCCGGCCACCGCTACCGCTGACGCAGACGCTCTTTCCGTTGGCAGTTCCGGCGCCAGCGCGACCGGCAAAGCTACAACGAACCGACGCGCAGCAGGCCAGAACACCGCAAGCACCGATCCCGCTGCTCCGGGACCTCAACCACCGGCCCCTACGAACACTGCTGCCAATCCACAGGCAATCGCGGCAATCGCCATTGGCGGGCCTACCGTCGTCGCAGGAGCGGTAGTCGGCGACGACAGCGATGATGCGCTCGCGATCACTGACGACAAAGACGCAAAACCGGGCGAACGCGCGGCGCCCGCCTCGGCACCCGATCTTGCGCCGTTGCTGCCAGCCCAAGCCGGTGCAACCGGCACAACTGGGACGACCGGTGCGGCAGGCGGCCGGACCGCCGGCGGCTTTACCCTGCCGGACGGAACGCCAATAAACGCTGGCCGGCCCGCGGCACCAGCGGAGACGGCCAATCAATTAAACGCATTGACCACGGCTGGGAGTGGCTCGACTGCGGCCGCGAACGCTGCCGCCGGTCTGGCCGCGCCATCAAGCGATGGCGGCGACGCCCGCGACCGCGCCGCCGCGGCCACGACGAATTCAACCGCCGATGCCGGAGCGCTCGCTGCGGCCTCGACCGCCAATACGACCGCGCCGGTCACGTCGAGCCCGACCGGCGGTAATGCGGCGGCGGCCGCGGTGCCGATCTCCGAGGTTGCCGTGACCATCGCGACGCAGGTCCAATCCGGCAAGAGCCAGTTCGAGATTTCGTCTCGATCCGCCGGAACTCGGCCGCATCGACGTGCAACTCAATGTCGACAGCAGCGGTAACGTCAGCTCGCGCCTGATCGCCGAGCGTCCAGAAACTCTCGACCTGCTGCGCAGCCAGGCGCCGCAGCTTGAGCGCGCACTGCAGGACGCCGGGCTCAATACCGGCAACGGCATGCAGTTTTCGCTCGCCGATCACGGGTTCGCGGGCCGCAACGGATATGCCGCGCCCGACCAATTTACTGCCCCCACCGCGCCTCCCGCTACCGAGGACCCGGTACCGGTCGCGGCGCTGCAGGGATACGGCGCGTGGTCAGGGCGCGTCGGCGGCCTCGACATCACGGTCTGACGTTCAACGCATGAGGTCATTTCCATGACGACCATCCAAAACGGCGTAGCCAACAGCGTAACCTCGGCTACCACCAGCAGCACGGCCAATTCGGGATCAGGCACATCCGCCGGCTCAAGCCTCACCGGCGTCGGCTCGCAATCGATCGCGGGCAATTTCCAGACGTTTCTCACCTTGCTCACCACCCAACTGCAGAACCAGGACCCTACCAATCCGCTCGACACCAATCAGTTCACCCAGCAACTCGTGGAATTTGCCCAGGTCGAGCAGCAGCTGAAGTCCAATTCCCAGCTCGCCACACTCGTCTCGTTGCAGCAGACCGCCCAGTCGACGCAAGCCCTGAACTTCGTCGGCGATACCGTCACGGTGGCCGGCAATACTGCACAACTCACCAATGGGACGACGCAATGGACGTTCAATTCGCCGCAGCCGGCGTCGGCCACGGTGAATATTTCGAATTCCACCGGTCAGCTCGTCTATTCCGGTAACGTGACGTTGCAGACCGGCACCAACACCTTCAACTGGAACGGCCAGGGCAGCAACGGGACGCAATGGCCGGACGGAACCTACACGGCCGCCATCACGGCGCAGGCGGCGTCCGGAGCGGCGGTGGCGGTGACCTCCCAGGTCTCCGGCGTCGTGAGTTCCGTGAACCTCACCGCCAATCCGCCGCTGCTCTCGATCAACGGCCAGAACTTCACCATCAACCAGGTTACCGGTGTGACCAAGAACTGATCGCAGCCGCGCCGGCGCGCCGAACTGCGCAAGTTCGGCCTCGCAACCGTCCTGGCAATTCCGTCCTGGCAATTCCGTCCTGGCAAGCTTTCGCCGGATTTCGAGATTGGAGTTTTTATTAAAATCTGCGGCAACCGGGCACCGCGGCGCGAACTTCTTCGCATGCTCGTGCGCTTAGGCAAATCTTAAGCCGCACAGAGTACGTTGCCGACTGTTGGTCTGGTAATGTCTGTTTCAGAGTGCGTGAGAGTAACATGACCGAACCCCACCGCCCGAGGGTAAAGTATGTCATCGGGCCCGACGGAAGTCCGCTGACGATCGCCGATCTCCCCGCGCCCGGAACCAAGCGCTGGGTGATTCGTCGCAAGGCGGAAGTCGTTGCGGCGGTTCGCGGCGGCCTGCTCTCGCTCGAAGAAGCCTGCAGCCGATACACGCTGACCGTCGAGGAATTCCTCGCCTGGCAGTATTCGATCGACCGCCACGGGCTCGCCGGGCTCCGCACGACCCGTATCCAGCAATATCGCCAATAGGCGTTCCGCAACGCCGCAATCGTCCCGGCGCTCAAGAATGAGTCGGCGCCTTTCATTCAGCCGCTCGCGACCCGATCGCGACGCGGCCGCAACCATTGATGCCGATCCGCCAATTCGGCGCGCCATTAACCAAATCGAAACCATAAACCCGGCAAAACTTGCCTAGCCGGGCACCGCGTCCGGCCATCGGGTTGCGATCGCCAAGTCGGTTGCCAAGTCGGTTGGCGATTCGGTTGCGAATCGGGCCCATATCGGGGTTTGCCGGGTGCAAGGTCTGATCGATTTCGTCAAAACGCTCGGGCCGACGCGCCTGGCCGCCATGGGGGCCGTGACGATCGCGCTGATCGGCTTCTTTGCCTTCCTGATCATGCGCGTCACCGCTCCGACCTTCGTACCGCTGTTCACCGACCTGTCGCTGGAAGACTCTTCCTCCATCATCAAGGACCTCGAACGCCAGGCTATTCCTTACGAGATGAGGAATGACGGCTCCATCATCCTGGTGCCCAGGGATCGGGTGTCACGGCTCCGCATGAAGCTCGCCGAGGACGGCCTGCCCAAGGGTGGCGGCGTCGGCTACGAGATTTTCGACAAGTCGGATACGCTTGGAACCACGTCGTTCGTTCAGAACATCAACAAGCTGCGAGCGCTCGAAGGCGAGCTCGCGCGCACGATCCGGGCAATCGACCGGGTCCAATTCGCCCGGGTTCACCTCGTTATACCCGAGCGTACCCTGTTCGCCCGCGACCAGGCGGATCCGTCGGCTTCGATCATCCTCAAAGTGCGCGGCCAGCTCGAAGCCCAGCAGGTACAGGCGATCCGGCATCTCGTCGCCTCCGCCGTCAACGGGCTGAAGCCCACCAGGGTATCGATCGTCGATGAAACCGGTCGCTTGCTCGCCAATGGGTCGGGCGACGATCCGGCATGGGGACGAACGCCGACGACCGCAAGTCCGGCTTCGAACGGCGGCTACGCGATCAGATCGAGACAATCGTGTCCTCGGTGGTCGGCCCCGGCCGCGCGCGCGTCGAACTCTCCGCCGACTTCGATTATAATCGAGTCACCCAGACCTCGGAAAAATTCGATCCCGACGGACGGGTGCTGCGCTCGACCCAGACCAAAGAAGAAAGCTCCGGCACCGTCGATCCACAGGGCCAGGTCTCGATCGCCAACGAACTGCCCGGCGCGCAGCCGAACGCGACGACGTCCCGCGACACCAGCAAGAAAACCGAGGAAATCGCAAATTACGAGGTCTCACGGATCACCAAGACCGAGGTGGTCGAGGGCGGCCGGATGAGCCGCATTTCGGTCGCGGTGCTGGTCGACGGCAGCTACGTAAAGAACGAAAAAGGCGACGTCGCCTATCAGGAACGCTCCAAGCAAGAGCTCGATCGCATCGCCGCCCTGGTGCGCTCGGCGATCGGCTTCGATCAGCGCCGCGGCGATCAGGTCGAGGTCGTCAACTTGCGCTTCGCCGAAACGACGCCGCTTGCCCTTAGCGAACCGGGCGGCTTTCTGTCCATGTTCCAGTTCACCAAAGACGACATCATGCGAGGCGTTGAGCTTTTGGTGATGGGGCTGCTCGCCATCGTGGTGGTACTCGTCGTGGTGCGGCCACTGGTTCGCCGCATCGTCGAGCCGGACAAGCTCGCGGCCGCGGCCGCGCAGGGAGCGCTGCCGGCGCCCTCCTCCGCAAACTCCGCCGAGACGGCCCAAGCCGCCACCCCGGCCCCGTCCTCCCGTCTGCTCGAATTCGCCAAGGTCCAGGGGAAAGTGCAGGCCGAAGCCATCAAACACGTGGGCGAGCTTGCCGACGCCAATCCGAACGAAACCGTCGCCATCATCCGCGAGTGGTTAAACGAATTGTCTTCACCGGACTGAGCCATCGAGCCCGCCATGTCGCAAGCGAACGGACCACCGCAGCCCAGGATTGCGGCTTCCCAGCCAGGGCGGCCGCAACTCGCGGTGCTGCAGAGCGCCCCGGCCGCGCTGGGCGGCCCGGCGCGTCCCATTTCCGGGCCCGAGCGTGCCGCCGTGCTGCTGCTCGCGCTCGGCGAGGAATACGGGGCGAAAATCTGGTCTCAACTCGACGACGACGAGCTGCGGCTGCTTGGCCTCGCGATGTCGACGCTCGGCACCGTCACGGCATCGACGGTCGAAAGCATGATGGTCGAATTCGTGACCAAGCTTTCGACCTCAGGCGCAGTGATGGGCAATTTCGACGCTACCGAGCGTCTGTTGCGCCAGTTCCTTGTGCCCGAGCGGGTCGCTGGCATCATGGACGAAATTCGCGGCCCGGCTGGGCGCAACATGTGGGAGAAGCTCTCCCACGTCCAGGAGGACGTGCTCGCCAACTATCTCAAGAACGAATACCCGCAGACCATCGCGGTCGTGCTGTCCAAGCTCTCCACCGCCCATGCGGGACGTGTGCTCGCCATCCTTCCCGAGGAAGTCGCGATCGACGTCGTAGCCCGCATGCTGAAGATGGACCCGGTCCAGAAGGAAGTGATGGATCGCCTCGAGCAGACCTTGCGCACCGAGTTCATTTCCAACTTGGCGCGGACGCGCCGACGCGATGCCCACGAGGTGATGGCTGAAATCTTCAACAGCTTCGATCGGCAGACCGAGGCACGCTTCATGTCGTCGCTGGAGGAGCAGAACAAGGAGGCGGCGGAGAACATCAAGAAGCTGATGTTCACGTTCGACGACCTCGCCAAGCTCGACAACGGCGCGATCCAAACGCTGATGCGAACGGTCGACAAGGAGAAGCTCGCCGTTGCGCTCAAGGGCGCCGGTGAGGGCGTGCGCCAGATCTTCCTGACCAACATGTCCCAGCGGGCCGCCAAGATGCTCACCGAGGACATGGAAGCGTTGGGACCGGTGCGCCTGAAAGACGTCGACGATGCACAGTCCGGGCTTGTCAACCTTGCCAAGGACCTCGCCGCGAAGGGCGAGATCATGATCGTAAAGGGTGGCGCCGACGAGGAGTTGGTCTATTGAACGCCCGATCCACGAATTGGCCCGGTTCCGCCGGCATGAGGAGCCCGCGATGACGGCGCGCGCCAAGTTCCTGTTCGATGCCGATTTCGGTCCCGTCAAGGATACGGCGCCACCAAAGATCACGCCCGAGCAGCATCAGGCCGCCATAACGGCGGCGGAATCGCGCGGTTACCAGCGCGGCATGGCGGCCGCCGAAGCGCAGGCGCGCACCGAGGCGGAGCGCCGCACCGCCGCCGCCTTCGAACGCATCGCCAACGTGCTCGCCAGCCTCGCCGGCGAGATGAAAGCAATCGAGGGCCGGCTGGAGGCGGAGGCCGTCAATGTCGCGGTGGCGGTGGCGAGCCGGCTCGCGGGTGCGCTGCTGGCGCGCGAACCGCTCGCCGAGATTTCGGCGCTCGCGACTGAATGCTTCAACGCGTTCCTGGCGGCGCCCCATGTGGTGGTACGCGTCAACAAAGAGCTCTACGAGGCCGCGCGCGAACGTCTTGACGCGATCGCCCGCAGCCGCGGCTTCGAGGGCCGCCTGGTGGTGCTGGGCGAGGCCGATATCGCCGTCGGCGATTGCAGGATCGAGTGGGCGGATGGCGGCGTGATCCGCGACAGCGCGGCTGTCGCAGCCGCCATCGACGACCTCGTCGGCCGCTACGTGGACGCGCGCCGGACCGCCTGAAACCATCCAAAGGGAAACTTCGACCATGGCCGACTCCGACAAGGGTAACATTCCGCTCCCGAACCTCGACCGCAAGGCAGGAGCGCTGGCACCGGACGACGGGCCGGTATCGCTGGAGCAGGACGCGACGGCGCGCAGTGCCGCCGACCTCGAGGCGGTGTTCGACGTGCCGGTGCAGGTGTCCGCCGTACTTGGCCGGGCCCGGATGGACGTCGGCGAATTGCTTAATCTCGCACCCGGCGCGGTACTCGAACTTGACCGCAGGGTCGGCGAGGCGATCGACATCTACGTCAACAACCGCCTGGTCGCGCGCGGCGAAGTGGTGCTGGTCGAGGAGAAGCTCGGCGTGACGATGACGGAAATCATCAAGGCGGATCGTGGCTGATGCGGCGCGACACGAATTATCGACCTTGCTCCCGCGCGGCGGGATGCGGCACTAACACCAATGGAGGCATGACATGCGCCTGCTGATCGTCGGAACCCTCAGAGGGCAACTCACCGCCGCGACCAAAATCGCGATGGACAAGGGCGCCTCCGTCACCCATGCGGAGCACATCGAGACCGCGATGGCGGTGCTGCGGTCCGGCAAAGGTGCCGACCTTTTGATGGTCGATGTCGCGATCGACATCCGCGATCTCGTGATGCGGTTGGAGGCCGAGCACATCCACGTGCCGATCGTCGCCTGCGGCACTCAGAACGATGCCCGCGCCGCGGTCGCCGCCATTCACGCCGGCGCAAAGGAATACATCCCGCTGCCGCCCGAGCCCGAATTGATCGCCGCGGTGCTTGCCGCGGTTGCCGACGACACCCGCGAGTTAGTCTATCGCGACGAGGCCATGGCGCATGTCATCAAGCTTGCCCAGCAGATCGCGCCGTCGGACGCTTCCGTGTTGATCACCGGCGAATCCGGCACCGGCAAGGAAGTGCTCGCCCGCTACGTGCATTCGCGCTCATCCCGCTCCCGCGGCGCGTTTATTTGCGTCAATTGCGCCGCCATACCGGAGCAGCTTTTGGAGTCCGAGCTGTTCGGGCACGAAAAGGGCGCCTTCACGGGCGCGATCGCGCGGCGGATCGGAAAGTTCGAGGAAGCGAACGGCGGCACGCTGCTGCTCGACGAAATCTCCGAAATGGATGTGCGGCTGCAAGCGAAGCTCCTGCGCGCGTTGCAGGAGCGGATCATCGACCGGGTCGGTGGCACCAGGCCGGTGCCGGTCGACATCCGCATTATCGCCACCTCGAACCGCAATCTCGGCGAGGCGGTGCGCGAGGGTATCTTCCGCGAGGACCTCCTGTTCCGGCTCAACGTCGTCAACCTCAAGATCCCGCCGCTGCGCGAGCGGCCGGCGGATATCAGCGAGCTCGCCCAACACTTCGCCCGCAGATATGCCGAGGCGAACGGCGTGCCGCTGCGCCCGCTGTCGGCGGAAAGCAAGCGCCAGCTCGCGATCAACCGCTGGCCCGGCAACGTACGCGAACTCGAAAACACCATGCACCGGGCGGTGCTGCTCGCGACCGGCGACGAGATCGGTATCGAGGCGATCATCTCGCCGGACGGAATGCGCCTCGATTCCGCCAAGCCGCCGGCCGTCGCTCACGCGGCCTTCGCCGCCGAAGCGGTGACGCGCGCACTCGTCGGCCGTACGGTCGCCGACGTCGAACGCGACCTCATCCTGGAAACGCTCAAGCATTGTCTCGGCAACCGCACCCACGCTGCTAACATTCTCGGCATCTCGATCCGCACGCTCCGCAATAAGCTCAATGAATATGCGGCCGATGGGGCGCCGGTCCCGCCGCCGTCGGGCGGCGAGATGCGCGGCGCCGCATAGTCGCGCGGGCAAAGCCGCCCATAGGAGTTAGGCATGTCGCACACCGCTAGGCGACCGATCGCCGCTCGCCCACAACGCGAGGTCGGCTTTCCCCGATCGCGCTGCGCGGCGCCGTGAAGCAGTAGCCCGAGGCGAATCTGTCCACACCAATTCTGAACTGTTGCGCGACCGCCACACTGCCGCCCCCCGTCATGATAAGATTGAGACGTGGGGCGAATCACCCGGCTTCCGTCGCCTCCTCCCGTATCCGGTCGTCCTGATCTCGCGTTAACCAAGCGTTAACGATTAGGCGGTCATTAACCCTTTGGAAACCGGGTTAAAGTGAGGTCGCAGTGTCGGGCGTCGCTCGTCAACGCAGTTCGATGCGGTTGCGCGGCCGGTCTTACATGGCGTTTGCGCTGGCGCCCGAGCCGCCGGTCGCGGAGTGGCTCGCCGAGCTCGACGATTGGCTGCGCACTTCGGCTGGTTTTTTCGTCGGCCGTCCGGTCGTGCTCGACCTCGCGGCGGTTACCCTTACGGGCTCCGCCGTAACCCATCTGATTTCCGAGCTTGCGGCACGCGGTATCAGGATAATGGGAATCGAAGGTGCCGATGCCGAAAAGCTCGGACCCGGCCTGCCGCCGGTGATGCTGGGGGGCCGTCAGGCCCCGGTCGACGCGATCGAGGCGCGGCCGCGCCAGGGCGCTCCGATCGCCAGTGCGCCGGAGCCGGCCTCGCTGCTGCTGCAAAGCCCCGTGCGCTCCGGCCAGTCGGTGTTTTTCCCGAACGGCGACATCACCATCGTGGGCTCGGTCGGGTCGGGCGCCGAAGTCGTCGCCGGCGGATCAATTCACGTCTACGGAACCCTGCGGGGCCGCGCGATGGCGGGCACGTCGGGCAACCGCGAAGCACGCATCTTCTGCCTGCGCATGGAAGCCGAACTGCTGGCAATCGACGGCTTCTACCGCACCGCCGACGACATGGGCACCAGCCATCGCGCCGGGCCGGTCCAGGCTTGGCTTGAAGGCGAAGCCTTGATGATCGCCGGCTTGGATCGAAGCAGTTAAGTCCGAAACAGAAATCGAACCGCATTGGAGGCGAGCAAATGGGGAAAGTCATCGTCGTGACATCCGGCAAGGGCGGGGTCGGCAAGACGACGTCGACCGCCGCGCTCGGCGCCGCAATCGCGCGGACCGGGCAGAACGTCGCGGTGGTCGATTTCGACGTCGGGCTGCGCAATCTCGACCTCGTCATGGGCGCCGAACGGCGGGTGGTGTTCGACCTCATCAACGTGGTGCAGGGCGTCGCTAAGCTGCCGCAGGCGCTCATTCGCGATAAGCGCATCGAGACGCTCTACCTGCTTCCCGCGTCGCAGACGCGCGACAAGGACGCGCTGACGGATGACGGCGTCGCGCGGGTGATCGCCGAGCTGCGGTTGCGCTTCGATTGGGTGATCTGCGACAGTCCGGCCGGCATTGAGCGCGGCGCCACGCTTGCCATGCGCTACGCCGACGAAGCCGTCATCGTCGCCAACCCGGAAGTCTCCTCGGTCCGCGACTCCGATCGCATCATCGGGCTCCTCGATTCCAAGACCGCGCGGGCCGAACGCGGCGAACGGGTGGAAAAACACCTCCTGATCACGCGATTCGACCCGGGGCGCGCGGCCCGCGGCGAAATGCTCACCATCGAGGACGTGCTGGAAATCCTGTCGATCCCCCTCATCGGCATCATCCCGGAGAGCGAGGAGGTGTTGCGCGCATCGAACATCGGGGCGCCGATCACGGTCTGCGGCCGTGACAGCCCCCCGGCGCGGGCCTACAACGACGCCGCCCGAAGGCTCGCCGGCGAGGCCGTCGACATGATGGTCCCGGGCGAAAAGAAGGGATTCTTCAACAGGCTGTTCGGACGGAGAGCGGCATGAAACTGTTCCGGTTCCTCCGCCCGGTAAAGTCGGCACCGGTAGCGCGCGAGCGGCTGCAGATCCTGCTCGAATACGAACGGCGAATGGTCAGTCAGTCGGCCCTTGTCACGGTGCTGCGCGAGGAGATTCTCGCGGTGGTGAGCCGGCACGTCACCATCGACCCGGAGAAGATCCACGTCAAAATCGACCGCGGCGACCGCGGATCAACGCTCGCGGTGGACGTCGAGATTCCGGACCGGCCCACCGCCGTCGCGGCGGCGCGGCGGTGACGTCGCCTACGGCGCGACCATAGCTTCCGGCTTGCCGCGCTGGCGCTTCACCATCAGCTTGTTGAGGGCGCCGAGATAGGCCTTGGCGGAGGCGACGAGGGTGTCCGGATCGGCACCCTTCGCGGTCACCGACTTGCCGTTCTCGGCAAGCCTGACCGAGACTTCGGCCTGGGCGTCGGTGCCCTCCGTAACGGCTTGAACCTGGTAGAGTTCGAGCATCGCGTCGTTGGGGATCAGCGCCTTGATGCAGTTGAACGTTGCGTCCACCGGGCCGTTGCCCGTGCACTCCTCGATTGCGATCCGGCCATCGATATCGAGCTTCATGGTGGCGCGCTGCGGCCCGTGGGTACCGGCGATGATCGAGAGCGAGACGAGCTTGATGCGGTCCTGGGCGGTCGCGATCTCCTCGTCGACCAGCGCTTCGATGTCCTCGTCATAGACGTGCTTCTTGCGGTCGGCCAACGCCTTGAAGCGCACGAAGGCGTCCTCGAGCTGGTTGCCGGCGAGTTCGTAGCCCAGGTCCTTCAGCTTGTGGATGAAGGCATGGCGCCCGGAATGCTTGCCCATGACAAGTGAGGTCTGCTTCACGCCGACGCTTTCGGGGGTCATGATCTCGTAGGTCTGGGTGTGCTTGAGCATGCCGTCCTGGTGAATACCGAACTCGTGGGCGAACGCGTTGCGCCCGACGATCGCCTTGTTGTACTGCACCGGAAACGAGGTCGCGGCCGAGACGAGCTTCGAGGCCCGCGTCAGCATGGTGGCGTCGATGCCGGTCCAGAACGGCAGCACGTCGTTCCTCACCTTCATGGCCATCACGATCTCTTCGAGCGATGCATTGCCGGCACGCTCGCCGATGCCGTTGATGGTGCATTCCACCTGCCGGGCGCCGGCACGGGTGGCGGCAAGCGAATTCGCCACCGCCATGCCGAGATCGTCATGGCAATGGGCGGAGAAGCGCGCCTTGTCGGCGTTCGGCACCCGCTCGCGCACCATCTTGAACAGGGCGTAATACTCCTCAGGCACCGTGTAGCCGACGGTGTCCGGAATGTTGACGGTGGTGGCGCCCGCATTGATCGCGGCCTCGACGCAACGGCACAAGAAATCGTGCTCGGTGCGGGTACCGTCCTCGGCAGACCACTCGACATTGTCGGTGTAGTTGCGCGCCCGCGTAACGGCGGCGATCACCATCTGGAGCACCTGTTCGGCCTCCATCTGCAGCTTCCATTTCATGTGCACCGGCGAGGTGGAGATGAACGTGTGGATGCGGCCGCGCCGCGCCGGCTTGATCGCCTCGCCGGCCCGGTCGATATCCTTCTGGCCGGCGCGCGCGAGACCGCACACCACGGCGTTCTTGGTCCGTTTGGCGATCTCGTTGACGGCGAGGAAGTCGCCTTCCGACGCGATCGGAAAGCCAGCTTCGATAATGTCGACGCCCATCTGGTCGAGCAGTTCCGCGATCTCGAGCTTCTCCTCGTGGGTCATGGTGGCGCCAGGCGACTGTTCGCCGTCGCGCAAGGTGGTGTCGAAAATGACGACGCGGTCCTTCTCGGACTGTGGCTGCGAGGTCATGGGGAAGTTCCTTCTGCGAGTATTGATATACGGCGCCGCTGCGGCGTGCTCGGGTTCCGTCTTCCGAACCCCTGAGTGCCCAGGCGCGTGCGCCCAGCCGGCCCTCAGGGGCGGCTAAGAAGCAGAATCGCCGGAATCAGGGAGGCCCCGGGCCGGGCCGAAGCCCCCCGGACGATCGCGCGATAATCGCGGCGGATCGACATGCCTAACCCTCGTTGCGGTTGCCAGGGTCGCCAAAACTGGTGAATTCCGCGTTAAACCCCCAACCTTGGATTCCTTTTAGCGGCATTTGCCCCACCGGCGCAAGACGGTCGTGGCATCGCCGTGCGCGTCAACGGCTCTCTTATGAGGCGGTTACGGAGCCAAAGTACACAACATGTTGCGGTCCCGAGTGCGCGACAATCGATCGGTGGCTTTGTTTTGCAAAATCTGCAGCGGCGCCTATCTATTTGAAAGTGTCGTGCGGGGTATCAGCATCCAAGTATATAGGACTATTCCTAGTCTGTACAGATGTCTGTCATCCTTGCGCAACCAAAATGAGGCCAAAACGTTCGTTCCCCGGCACCCGCCGGTCCCTGACGCATCCGGAAACCGAATTCTCTTCAAGGGCCAGATTCTCGTCGGACGGAGAGCAATTCGTATCACCAGTTCGTTTCACCAGAAGGAGCAACGTGCGATGAAAACCAATGAAGCAAAGTCCAGCGAACTCAAGAGCCGCAGCGCTGCCCCGCTACACACCCCGACCGATCTCCATTCAAACGCGGTGCGCGATGTCGCGGCGGCGTTGAACCTGCTGCTGGCGGACACCTTCGCCCTCTACCTCAAGACCAAGAACTTCCACTGGCATATGTCCGGCCCGCATTTCCGCGATTACCACCTGCTGTTGGACGAGCAATCCGACCAGATCTTTGCCATGACGGACCCGCTCGCCGAACGCGTCCGCAAGATCGGCGGCACGACAATGCGCTCGATCGGCCACATCGCGCGGACGCAGCGCGTGCTGGACAACGATGCCGAATTCGTCTCGCCGTTGGATATGCTCGCCGAACTGCGCGACGACAACAAGCAACTGGTCGCCTCGATGCGAGAGGCCCATGGGGTCTGCGACGATAGCGGGGACGTGGCGAGCACGAGCCTGATCGAGGTGTGGATCGACGAGACGGAGCGGCGCACCTGGTTCCTGTTCGAGGCCTCCCGGCGCGGCGACGAAGCGGGCCGCTGACGGGCGGCGCGGATTTACGCTAGACGACCGCGCGGTTCAAATGAAGCGCGACGCTCCCGCGATCAAAATCGTGGGAGCGATCTTGTTTCGGATTTCGTCCTTGTGCAGTTCAGTGAGCTGGTCGCGCTCGTCCATCAGGCGAAGCGCCTCGCGGACGACTTCGCTCGCGCAGCTATAGCGGCCTGTTTCAACCTTATGATGGGGATCAGCTTTTCAAGCTCGAGAGTCAGGCTGACATTCATGCGGCTCTCCACCGCCAAATAAGTTCATCATAATCGTAGCAGGATAACCAAAATTGGCGATACTGGTTATCGGCGCGGCGAAACAGAACCGTTGGCAGGGTCGATGACGCACCGAAGCGATAGATCACGCGAGCATCACCGTGTTGGTGTTCGCTTGAAGTTCACGGTGCACGCCAACGTGGCGGGCGCCCCAGCGGCGCGGCGCAGTTTTTCAGTGAGCATCAAAAACTAGAAGTGCAAAACCACTTGCCCACATCGCCCCTCTTACCCTTTTGCGTATGTCCGCAGTCGATCGCAGCAGACCGAAGACGTCCCGCGCATCACTCATGATATCCGGCGGACATATCAACCTTGCCGCGAAACACCCAGTACGCGTGGGCCATGTAGCCGATGATGATCGGCACCAGGATCAGCGCTCCGATCAGCAGAAACGACAGGCTCTTGTCGGGCGCCGCCGCCTGCCAGATGGTGATGTCGGGCGGCACGATGGTCGGATAGAAGCTGATGCCGAGCCCGATATAGGACAACACGAAAAGCGCGAGCGCGGCCACGAACGGCTGGGCATCGCGGCCGGCGCGCAGGCCGCCGAACAGAGCCACGGCGGCGCCCAAAACAGCCAGCGGCACCGGCAGCGTGTAGACGATTGCCGGAAACGCGAACCAGCGGCTCATGAAGGTCGGGTTGAGGAATGGGGTCCACAGGCTGACGATCCCGATCAGGCCGACCGTGCCGATCCCGCTCGCGAAGGCGAGCCGCCGGGCCTGGTCCCGCAAGTCACCGGTGGTCTTCATCACCAGCCAGGTCGCGCCGAGCAGCGAGTAGCCGGTGACCAGCGCCACCCCGGTGAGCACGCTGAACGGCGTCAGCCAATCGAGCCAGCCACCCCCGTAGGCGCGGCCGCTGACCTTGATGCCTTGAATCAACGCGCCGAGCGCGATGCCCTGGCACAGAGCCATGAGGATCGAGCCGCCGGCGAATGCCCAGTCCCACAGGAAGCGGCCGCGCTCGGTGCGCCAGCGAAACTCAAATGCAACGCCGCGAAATACCAGGCCGAGCAGCATTGCGATCAACGGCGGGTAAAGCGCCGGCAGCACGATCGCATAGGCGAGCGGAAACGCCGCATAGAGCCCGCCGCCGCCGAGCACCAGCCAAGTCTCGTTCCCGTCCCACACCGGCGCAACGGAATTCATGGCGACGTCGCGGTCACGTTTCGCTTTGAGCAGGGGGAACAGGATGCCGATGCCGAGATCGAACCCATCGACGATCACATAGAGCAGCACCGCGACGGCGATGACGCCGGCCCAAATGAAAGCGAGATCGAAGGTCATGGGACGCGCCTTCCCGAGCTCGATCCGCCCGCGGCCGCATTGGGCACGAGCACAGGCGCGGGCGTGATCCCGGCGGCGTGGGTCGGAACGCCGCCCTGCGGCTCTGGCTCGTCAGGCTGCGGCGCCTTGAGGATGATACGCAGCAGATAGAACAGGCCGGCGCCGAACACCGCGAGGTACACGATGATGAACGCCGCGACCGAGCTTGCCACCGCAGGGGCGCCGAGCGGCGACACCGAGTCGGCGGTGCGCAGCAGCCCATAGACCGTATAGGGCTGACGGCCGGCTTCGGTCACGAACCAGCCGCAGATCAAGGCAATGAACCCTGCGGGGCCCATGACGACGGCCGCCCTTTGCAGCCATGGCGCCGCAAACAGCGAGCCGTGCCAGCGGTGCCACAGGCTCCACAGGCCAAGCCCGATCATGGCAAAGGCAAGCCCGACCATGATGCGGAAGCAGAAGAACAGGATCATCACATTCGGCCAGTCTGCGCGCGGCCATGTCTTGAGCCCCCTCACCTCGCCGTTCCAGTCATGGGTGAGAATCAGGCTGCCGAGGTGCGGAATCTCGATGGCATATCGGACAATGGCGGCGTCGGCATCGGGAATACCGATCAGGATGAGCGAGGTGCCTTCCCGGGTATCGAAATCGCCCTCCATGGCGGCAATCTTGGCGGGCTGGTGCTCAAGCGTATTGAGGCCGTGCTGGTCACCGGCAAGAACCTGTATCGGCGCCACCAGGAGCGCCATCCATAGCGCCATGGAGAACATCACGCGGGCGGCGGCATTCCGCGGGTCGCGTAACAGATGCCACGCGCCGACGGCGCCGACCGCGAATGCGGTCGACAGATACGCCGCCAGCACCATGTGCACCAGGCGATACGGAAACGATGGATTGAACACCACCTTCCACCAGTCCTCCGGCACGAATTGCCCCGCGGCGTTGACCGCGTAGCCGGCGGGCGTCTGCATCCAGCTGTTGGCACTCAGGATCCAGAACGCGGAGAACAGCGTCCCGGCGGCGACAAGCAGCGTCGCGGCAAAATGCATGCGCCGACCGACCCGCCGCACACCGAACAGCATGATGCCGAGAAAGCCCGCCTCAAGGAAAAAGGCGGTCAACACCTCGTAGCCCATCAGCGGCCCGATCACCGGCCCGGTTTTGTCCGCGTAGGCGCTCCAGTTGGTGCCGAACTGGTAGCTCATGACGACCCCGGACACGACCCCCATGCCGAACACCAGGGCAAAGATCCGCAGCCAGTACTTAAACACCTGCAGATAGACATCCTGCCCGGTGAGGAGCCACAGGCCCTCCAGCACTGCCAGATAGCTCGCGAGTCCGATCGAGAGCGCCGGAAATAGGATGTGGCTCGCCATCGTGAAGGCGAATTGCAGGCGCGCAAGCACCAAGGCGTCCAGGACATCCGCCATCGCACAGCGCTCCGGTTATTAGCTCTTCCCATTATTATACAACAATCGATGACAAGCATTATTGGTTTTTGCGGACTTTTGGCGGCGTTCGCGGGCTCGTCGCAATCTAGATTTCGCCGCCGCCGGCCCAAACACGCGACAGGTACGCGGTCACGAACAGCGGCATCATCGGATCGAAGTCCTGTGGCGACCGCACGATCCGGATATCGGCGAGTTCGGACTTCGGGTCGCCGGCGAGATAGCGCAGGATCGACTGCCGAACCGCTTCGGCGGGGCGAGGCACATCGAGCCGTTTCATCAGCGCGATGCTCGGTCCGGCGACGACGGCGCTCCAGCCCGGGGTCGCAGCGAAATCTTGCTCCGTCAGGCCGGTTTCCTCGGCCACTTCGCGCAATACACTGCCGTCAAGGTCGACCCTGTCGCCGCGCACATCGGCGGGATCAGGCGTTCCGGCAGGAAAATAGATGCGGCCCGGATTGACGGTATGCCGGCTCATCTCCCCCAACAGGTAGGCGCCGTCGCTCGTGCGCAGCACGCCCATGGCGAAGCAGTTGACGACATCACGATCGGGAAACTCCCAGTCGCGCCATGCGGTGAAATCCGCAAATCCGGTTTCGAAAAACGCACCGTGCAGCGTGCGGTCCGCGATGGAATGATCCCGCATCAGCAGCACGCGCCCGTTCCATATCGCGGGAGAAGCGGCACGGCGCACGGCGAAATGGGCTGCGATGTCGTCGCGGCGTGATTGCGCAAAGCTCCAGGCAAACCGCTCAACGCCTAGATCGAGGCGATCGATCGGGACGATCCGCACATCTGGAATGACCACCGACTACTCCGGATTTATCACAGGCCGATCGCTTGCGGGGTGAAACGCTCCGATGGCGTGACGAGTTCGTCCTGCGCCTCGATGAGCAGCATCTCTGAGGTGCCGGCCTCAGCGGTGCGCCGCAACAAGCCGTACACCGAGGAAACGGCGTTTTCCAGCGCGGCTGCCACGGCGCCGCCGCGGAGATAGTGGAAAAAGAACAGCGCCGCCACCAGATCGCCGGCGCCGTCCGCAGGCGTGACGAGAAGAGGTGTGCGCACGAGATAGCGGCCGCCCGAATCCGATGCCAGGATGTCGAGCATGCCGTCCGGCGTGGCCTCCGAACGCACCGACGTCACCAGCACGGCGCGTGGCCCAAAGGCGTGGATGTCGTCGATGGCCGACAGGATATCGGCGAGGCTTTTCGTCTCGCGCCCGGCGAGCTGGTCGAGCTCGAAATGGTTGGGGGTGACGACCTGCGCGGCCGGCACCGCGCGCTCACGGATGAATTCCGCGATCCCTGGGCGCACGAATTCACCACGGGCGCGATTGCCAATCACCGGATCGCAGCAATAGGCTGCATTGGCATTGGCGGCCTTCACCTTCTCGACCGCGGCAAGGATCGCGGCGCCGGTGTCGACCGATCCCATGTAGCCCGACAACACGCCGTCACAGGCCCCAAGCATGTTGAGCGCCGCGATGCCCTCAACAATGTCTGCGATCCGGTCGGCCACAAACACGTCGCCTTTCCAGGCACCGTAACCGGTGTGGTTCGAGAACTGCACGGTGTGGACCGGCCACACCTCGCAGCCGAGCCGCTGCAACGCGAACACCGCCGCCGAATTGCCGACGTGGCCGTACGCTACGTGAGACTGGATGGAGAGGATATTCATCTCGAATTTTTGCCGGGGATTCGATCTCAGGGCTTGCGCGCCACGATACGATAAATCCGCTTGCCTGACGATGTGCTGACGACCGTCTCGTCCAGCAACAGCGTCGCCTCCCCCAGTTGCCCCAGCACCAACCCGGCGTCGAAGGCCGCATAAAGGCGGCCGTGCTTGTCGCGCAGGTCGGCGCCGTCGGTAACGCGCCAACTCAGGTACAAAATGCCCTGGGGCTTGAGAATCGCCATCAGTCGCCGCACCGACGGCGCGATCGCGTCGCCGTCGAGATGCATGATGACGGTCTCGCACAGTACATTATCGAAGCTGGCGTCCGAAATCTCCGCGAGTTCCGGCAAGCTTGCGGGTACAAATCGCAGTCGCGGATAGAGAGCGCGCGCCTGCGCTAGCAGGCCCTCTGATGCATCGTAACCGATCGCCGGAAAGCCATTGGCGTCGAGCCACGCGACCTCGCGTCCGCTGCCGCAACCGATATCCGCCGTCAGTCCCAGCACGAAAAAGCGCCGGACGAGCGCATACAAGTCCTCGGGCGACGGCTGCCGGTGCCACTCCTTGGCAAAGGCCGCCGCGTCGGCGTCATAGGCGGCGAGCGTCGTGGGATCCATGGTGGGTGGGTCCGCGGCAGTCGTAATCGTAGCCCGGATGAGCGCACGCTCATGCGGGCTACAAACCTTCGCCCTTTACTGCATCCCGAGCTTCTGGGCGGCCCGATCGACGAACTTGTTGGTGTAGGTCTTGGACAGGTCGATCTTCGCCTTCGCCACCTCGGGCGACGACTGGCTGAATACGGACAGCACCGCTTCGGCCCCCTTGGGGTCCATGCGCCCGGTGGTCGAATACATCGGAATGGTGTTCGTCAGCGCCGCAAGATAGAGCGCCTTGTCGGGGCCGACGAAATCCTCGGGCATCTTCGCCATGATCTCCTCCGGCGTGTGGGAATGGATCCACCGGAGCGTTGCCACGATCGCATCGGTAAGGGCCTGGGTCTCTTTGTCGTGCTTCGCAATCCAGTCGGCGCGGCCATAGAGCGCGCCGCCCGGATATTCGCCGCCATATATGGACAGCGTATCGGCCTGGGTGCGCGCGTCGCTCAGGATCTTCATTCGAGGGTACTTTGCCTTCAGCAGCGTTGCGGTCGGATCGAGCATCATGGCGGCATCGACGGTGCCCTGCTCCATGGCGGCGACCGCGGTAGCGTCGACGCCGATGCCGATGGCGGCGACAGCGTCGGAGTCGACGCCGTTCTTGGCCAGCAAATACTTCAGCATGAAATCGCTCGAAGAGCCCGGCGAACTGACGCCGACCTTCTTGCCGGCCAGGTCCTTGACAGTGCTGATCTCGTTGGCGTGCCGGGGCGATACGCCAAGCACCAGTCCGGGAAAGCGATCGTAGACTACGAAGGCCTGCAATTGCTGTCCCTTGGCCGCCAGATTGACGCAGTGGTCGTAGTAGCCCGACACGACATCGGCGCTGCCGCCAATCACCGCGGTAAGCGCCTGGGCGCCGCCCTTGAAATTGACAAGCTCGATGTCGATGCCGGCCTTCTTGTACTCGCCGAGCTGCTCGGCCAGTACCGTCGGCAGGTAGCACAGACAGCCGGCACCACCGACCGCGACAACGATCTTCGCTGCCGCCGCGCCGCAGGACAGCGCAGCCACGGCCAGCGACGCGCCGATGCGGACGACGAGTTTCGACACCATGGAGTTCCTCCGGTTTTGGCGTAGCGACGCAGGTTAAGCCGTGGAGACCACGATGCCTAGGGCAGGGCCGGTCTCCTCGGTCGCGACTGCGACATTCGCAATTGTATGCCGAACAATTTGGCTTAGACTTTGCCAAGCAGGCGAAGGCTTTCGCCAGGGAGGATTATCATGAATATCCGGCTTTCGCGCGCCGTCGCCTGCGGGGCGCTGTGCCTCGGCCTCCTCGGTTTGTCTTTGCCGGCCAGTGCCCAGACCGACGTCAGGGTATCGCTCAACGCGCCCTATGACGGCTCGAACGCTGCATTCTTCCTTGCCGACCAGCGCGGCTACTACGCCGCCAACGGGCTGCGGGTCGCGCTCGATCCGTCAGGCGGTTCGGGCGAGGCGGTGACCCGCATCGGCAGCGGCACCTACGACTTCGGCTTCGGCGATGTCAACGTGCTGATGGAGTTCAATGCCAAGAACCCGGCCAATGCAGGGCTCGCGGTGTACATGCTCTATTACCGTTCGCCATTGTCGGCAGGCAGCTTCGTCAAGTCGGGCATCACCAAGCCGGCGGACCTCGATGGCCGCAAGATCGGCGCCGCGTTGACCGACGGCGCCTTCAAGCTGTTCCCCGCCTACGCGAAGGTCGCCGCCGTGAAGGCAGACTCGATAAAGTGGGAGTTCGGCGATCTCAGGCTGCGCGAGACGCTGCTGCTCAAGGGCGATGTCGACGCCATCCTGGGTTTCGACTCCACCATGTATTTCAATTTCGTGCGCCAGGGCATTGCATCGGCCGACATCCGCTTCCTGTATTTTTCCGACGCCGGGCTGAACATCTACGGCAACGCGATCCTAGCCTCAAAGAAAATCCTCACCACCAATCCGCAGGCGGTGCGCGGTTTCGTGCTGGCGACCGCGCAAGGCTGGCGCGACGCCATCAAGGAGCCGGCCGCGGCGGCCGCCGCTCTCAAGAAGCGATCGAGCCTTGCCGACGAGAAGCTGGAACGCGAAAAGCTCGAATGGCTGATCAAGAACCAGCTGGTCACCGACGAGTCGAAAGCCGACGGCCTCGGCGGCGTGCGCGCCGACCGCTTCGCCAATTCGCTGACGACGGTCGCGAATGCGTTCGGCCTGCCCGCTGTCCCGCAGCCGGCGGACGTTTTCACCGATAAGTTTCTGCCCGACATGGCGATCCGCAAGCTTCCGTAGCCGTCGGGCCAGCACGGCCGACATCGAGGACCGGCATGAACGAGCGCCTGGAGGCCGCCATGCCGTGGCTGTTCGTCGGCGGCTTCTTGCTGGTTTGGGAACTGGGCTGCATCGTGCTGCAGGTCCCCGCCTATGTGTTGCCGCGGCCGACCGTGGTGGCGGCCTCGCTGCAGAAGCAGTTTGGCCCAATCCTCGACAATTCCTGGACGACGTTCGTGCGCACCTTGCTCGGCTTTGCGATCGCGGTCGGGCTCGGCCTGCTGCTCGGAATGACCATCGGGTCGTTCCGGCTGATCTATCGCGGGCTCTACCCGGTCCTGATCGGCTTCAACAGCATTCCGAAGGTGGCGGTGGTGCCGGTGTTCGTCATCTGGTTCGGAACCGGCGTGGTGCCAGCCGTGCTGACGGCGTTCCTGGTGTCGTTTTTCCCGATCGCCGTGAACGTGGCGACCGGGCTTGCCACCATCGAGCCGGAACTGCTCGATGTCATGCGCTCACTCGGCGCGACGCGCGGCCAGATCCTGCTCAAGATCGGGCTACCGCGCTCGATGCCGTATTTCTTCGCCTCCCTCAAGGTCGCGATCACGCTCGCCTTCGTAGGCACCATCATTTCCGAGACCGTCGCCGCCAACAGCGGCATCGGGTATCTGATGATGGCCGCCACCGCGAACTTCGACACCCCGCTGGTGTTCGCCGGCCTCGTAGTGATCGCCGCCATGGGCATCGCCATGTATGCGCTGTTCGCAGTGGTCGAACAGCGCATGACGTTCTGGGCGAAACGCTCCGAAGGATTGATGACATGAGCCGCGAAGATAAGCGGGAAGGCGCCGCGGCGTACAACGCACAAACGAATGGAGGACCCGGATGGACCTCGGCATAGCGGGACGCCGCGCCCTGGTGCTGGGCGGCAATCGCGGCATCGGCTTCGAAATCGCCAAGGCCCTCGCCGCCGAAGGAACGGACGTGGCGATCGCGGCGCGCGATCCCGAGCGGCTCGCCGCGGCCGCGGCCGAACTGCGCGCGGCGAGCGCGGCCCGGATCGAAACGGCGGCGATTGATCTTGCGAAGATCGCAGAGCTGCCGGCCTTCGCGCGGCGCCTTTCGGAGACCTTCGGGCCGATCGATATCCTGGTGAACAACACCGGCGGCCCCGCCTACGGAGGCGCGGCCGGACGGCCGATCGAGGAATGGCGCGACCGCTTCCAGGACATGGTGCTGAGCGTGATCGCGTTGACCGACAGCCTGCTGCCGGCAATGCGGGCGCGCCGTTGGGGACGCATCCTCACCGTCGTATCGTCCGGCGTGATCCAGCCAATTCCGGTGCTCGCCATCTCCAACAGCCTGCGGGCGTCGATCGTCGGCTGGTCGAAGACGCTCGCCACGGAGGTTGCGGCAGACGGCGTCACCGTGAACGTGCTGGTGCCGGGGCGAATCGATACCGAGCGGGTCCGGCTTACCGACGAGCACGTGGCCGGGCGTGAAAGCATTTCGCCCGCCGAGGCGGCGCGGCGCTCCTGCGCGGGAATTCCAATTGGCCGCTACGGAACCATTGCGGAGATCGGCGCGGTTGCGGCCTTCCTGGCGAGCCAGCAGGCGAGCTACATGACGGGCTCGATGGTGCGCGTCGACGGTGGCATTGTGCGGTCGTGGTAGCGGATCGGTCGGCTCGCGACTTTCGTCGCGCCGTCCGTGCCGGTCGCTTCGGGGGCCTTACCACCGGCCACGCGCCCGGCTACGTGCAGGCCAATCTCGCCATCGTGCCAGCGGCGGCCGCCGGTGATTTCGTCGCCTTCTGCCGCGCCAATGCCCGCGCTTGCCCGGTGCTCGCCGCCGGAAGGCCGGGCGACCCACACGTCCCCGGTCTCGGCGCCGATCTCGACGTTCGCAGCGATCTTCCGGCCTATTGGGTCTTTCGCGGCGGGCGGCGCACCGAAACCGTCGCCGATATAGCGGCGCTGTGGCAGCCCGATCACGTCGCGGTGGCGATCGGCTGCTGGTTCTCCATGGAGGCGGCGCTTGCGGATGCAGGCGTGCGGCTGCGCCATGTCGAACTTGGAATCCAAGGCCCGCTGTTCCGCACTGCGTGGCCGGCAGTTCCGGTCGGCCGCTTCCGCGGACCGCTGGTGGTCTCCATGCGTCCGTTCGCTCCATCGGAGGTCGCGACGGTGCGCGCGGTGACCGGCCGGTTCGGGCGTGTGCATGGCGCCCCCATTCACGAGGGCGATCCGGCGGTATTGGGGATCGCAGACCTCGGCCGTCCGGATTTTGGCGAGCCGATACCCATGTCCGGTGACGACGTACCGCTCTATTGGGGCTGCGGGCTCACCGCGCTCGCGGCTCTCGAGCAATCGGGACTGCCGCTGTTCATCACCCACGCGGCCGGCGCCATGCTGGTGACCGATCTTCGTAACGATGACCTCGTCGATTGAGCGCCGAGTACCGGCATCTTGGTGTCCGGGCGGAAGCCATGTTAGGGTTGCGCCCGCCGGGCTGAAATCGCTGTTCTCATCCGTTCAATGGAATGGGGTATCTGCATGCTCGACCGCCGTCGCGCGCTTCAAACAGGCCTCGCCGCACTCGGCTCGCTCACCGCCGTTTCGCGCGGCGCCCGGGCACAACGCAAACCGTTGGTAAAAATCCGCTACACCGAGGTGGTGCGTTCGATCCTCTATGCGCCGGCTTATGCGGCCCTCGGCAAGGGCTTTTTCGAAGAGGCGGGCTTCGACGTCGCCATGACGACGGCGAACGGCGGCGATAAGTCGATTGCGGCATTGATCGGCGGCGCTGCCGACATTTGCCTGATGGGCCCTGAAGGGCCCATTTACGTGCTGACCAGCGACTCGCCCGTCAAGGCGCGCATCTTCTGCGGCCTCACGTCGACCGACGGCTTCATGCTGGTCGGCCGCAACAAGGTCGACAAGTTCGATTGGAGCATGCTCAAGGGCAAGGAGATCCTCGGTTTCCGGCCCGGATCGACGCCGATCCTGTTCTTCGAAGCGGCGCTGCGCCAGAACGGCATTGATCCGATCAAGGACGTCAAGCTTTCGAACAATGTCGGGGTTGCGGCCCGGGTCGGCTCCTGGCTCGCCGGCCAAAATCAGTATGCCATCTTCAACGAGCCGGAGGCATCGCAGCTCGAGATCGACGGCAAGGCCTATTACCTCGCCTCGATCGGCGAGACCGTCGGGTTTGCCGACTACACGAGCTTCATGGCGACCGACAAGTACATCCGCGACAATCCCGCCATCGTGCAGGCTTGGACCAACGCGATCTACAAGGGGATGCAATGGACCGCGATGGCCTCGCCCGCGGAGGTTGCGAAGGTGCTGGAGCCCTATTTCCCCGGCGTCGGCATGCCGGCGATTACGGCGTCGGCGGAGCGCTATCACCGGCTCAAGATCTGGAAATCGACGCCGGTGATCGAGCCCGCGGCGATTGAAAAATTCCAGGACATCCTGGTACAGGGTCGCGTGCTCGACCCGGCCAAGCGCGTGAAATTCACCGATCTCGTCATCCCCGAATTCGCCAGCAAAGCGATTTGACGCTGCCGCCGTACGCCGCGGCGATTTCACCGGAAAGGAAGCCCCGCATGCACAAGATCGCAATCCCGCAAGCCGCCATCGACCGCGTCCTCAAGCGCCGCGATTCGCTGCACGTGTTCACCGACATCGACCCTGCCCGCACCGCCCATGTCGTCGTCGACCTGCAGAACGGGTTCATGGCCGAGGGGCAGCCCGCCGAGATTCCGGCTGCACGGGAAATCATCCCCAACGTCAACCGGATCAGCGCGACGCTGCGGGATGCCGGCGGACTTGTCGTCTACATCCAGAACACGATCGACGACGCCGCCAAGGAGGCGTGGTCGAACTGGTTCACCTTCATGTCGGGCGCGAAACGGAAAGAAGCGATGGAAGCCGCCTTTGCGGACGGCAGCTATGGCCATTCGCTGTGGCCTGGTCTCGACGTTCTGCCGGGCGACATCAAAGCGAAGAAGAACCGCTTCGGTGCGTTCGTGCCCGGCTCTTCGAACCTGCACGACGTCCTACAAAAGCGTAAGATCGATACCGTCATCATAACCGGCACCGCCACCAATGTGTGCTGCGAATCAACCGCGCGCGACGCCATGATGATGAATTACAAGGTGATCTTCGTCTCCGACGGTACCGCCACCCACTCCGACGAAGAGCACAACGCGACGCTCGGCATCATGCTGTCGAACTTTGCCGACGTGATGAGCACCAACGAAGTCGTCGCCTGTGTATCGAAGTCCATGAGTCGCGCCGCGGAGTAACGGCAAAAGGAACTGCCGCAAACCGGATCAGGGACCGCCATGCTAGATCGCAGGCACGCACTCAAGAGCGGCTTGGCCACCATCGGAACGCTCGCCGTCACGCGCCGCGCGCGAGCGCAACGCAACACGTTGGTAAAGGTCCGCTACAATGAGGTGGTGCGCTCCATCCTCTACGCGCCGGCCTATGTGGCGATGACCAAGGGCTTCTTCCGGGACGCCGGCATCGATATCGTGCTGTCGACCGCGCAAGGCGGCGACCGATCGGTGGCGGCGTCCTTTCCAACAGCGCCGACATTGCGCTGATCGGGCCGGAACAGCCGATCTACGTTCTCAACAGCGACTCGCCAACCAAGCTTCGCATTTTTTGCGGGCTCACCTCCACCGACGGCGACATGCTGGTCGGCCGCAACAAGGTCGACGCGTTCGATTGGAACATGCTCAGGGGCAAGGAGATACTTGGGCCGCATCCCGGGCTCAACGCCGCTCCTGTTTCTCGAAGCGGCGATGCGCAAGAACGGCATCGATCCCTATAGCGACGTCAAGCTCGTCAACAACGTCGCGATTGCCGGCACGGATGGGCTCGTGGATCGCCGGCCAAACCCAGTACGGCATCTTCGTCGAGCCCGAGGCATCCCAGCTCGAACTGGACGGCAAGGCGCTCTTCCTCGCCTCGATCGGACAAACCGTTGGGCTACGCCGACTTCACCGCCTTCATGGCGACCGACAAGTACATCCGCGACAATCCCGATCTCATTCAGAGCTGGACCGATGCGATCGACCAGGGCAATGAATGGACCGCGGCCGCGCCGACGCCGAGTCGTCGAGATGCTTCAACCATACTTCCCGGGCATCTGCCGCCAGCCGCGCTCACCTGGCCGCCGCCGAGCGCTATCGCGCTCAAAATCTGGAAGACGACGCCGGTGATCGAGCCCGCGCGCAATGGAGAAATTCCAGGACATTTTGGTGCAGGGCAATGTGCTCGATCCGGCGAAGCGCGTGAAATTCGCCGACCTGGTGCGGCCCGAATTCGCCAGCAAGGCGAAGTGATGCCGGCGCCGGCGCCGCAGTCCCACCCAAGGTGGAGTTGCGCAATGTCGACCTGCGCTATTTCGGCCCGTCCGGCGAAACCGAGGCGTTCAGGACATCTCGCTATCGATCTCGCCGGGCGAGTTCGTCGCCATCATCGGCCAGAGCGGATGCGGCAAGAGCACGCTGCTGTCGCTGATCTCCGGCATCCTCCTGCCGACCGGCGGCGGCGTGCTCATCGACGGCAAGCCGGTCACGGGGCCGAACCGCAAGGTCGGCTACATGCTCCAGCAGGACTACCTGTTCGAGTGGCGCACCATTCTCGACAACGCGCTGCTGGGCGCGGAAATCCAGGGCGCCGACATGCGGAAGGCGCGCGAGCGCGCGACCCAGCTCCTGACACGCTACGGTCTCGGCCAGTTCCTCGACCATCTGCCGCGCCAGCTCTCCGGCGGCATGCGCCAACGCGTCGCGCTCGCCCGCACGCTGACCACCGAGCCCGACGTGGTGCTGCTCGACGAGCCGTTTTCCGCGCTCAATTCCCAGACCCGTCTCGCGCTCGCCGACGAGATCGCCGATATTCTGCGGCGCGAGCGCAAGACCGCGATCCTGGTCACCCACGATATCGGCGAGGCGATCAGCATGGCGGAGCGCGTCATCGTGCTGTCGCGGCGGCCGGGGCGGGTGAAATCCGACCATCGCGATCCGCTTCGGGACCGACGGCGCGGACGGCCGGCGCCGCTCGCGGCCCGCGGCGCGCCTGAGTTCAACGGCTATTTCAACACGCTGTGGCAGGAGCTCGAAGTCCATGTCGAAGGTTGAAGTCGCGCCCGCGAGTGCCGTCGCGGCCGCGAGCCCGGGCATCTCCGCCGCAATATCGCGCGTTGGCTCAGGCGCGAGCGGCGCGCCCGCCTCACCGTGCGCGGCACCCAGCTGGCGCTGCTCGTGATCTTCCTGGTGCTGTGGGAAATTCTGCCGCGCGCGCAACTCGTCAACCCGCTGTTCACGAGCTATCCGTCGGCGCTGTGGCCGACCTTTCTCGACCTCCTCAAGGACACCCCGCAGCAGCCCGACATCCTTGACCCACACCTGGGCGACCGTGGTGGCAACCGTTATCGGGTTTACGGCCGCCATGGCGCTCGGCACCGCCGTGGCGGCGGCGCTGTGGTGGTGGCACGGGCTCTACAAGGTGCTCGACCCCTATCTGGTGGTCGCCAATGCCATGCCGAAGACCGCGTTCGTGCCGATCTTCTACATCTGGCTCGGCGCCACGCTCTCGATCTACGCGATGTCGCTCGCGATCTCGCTCTTCATCACGATCCTGGTGATCTACAATGGCTTCCAGAGCATCGATCCGAACAAGATCAAGCTCGCCCAGACGTTCGGGGCGACGCGGCGGCCAAATCCTCACCAAGGTGGTGCTGCCCGGAAGCGTGCCGACGCTGATCGCAGCGCTCAAGGTCAATGCCGGCCTCTCGCTCGTCGGCGTCGTGGTCGGCGAGTTCCAGTCCGCCAATGTCGGGCTCGGCTATCTGATCCAGTATGGCAGCCAGATCTTCAAGCTCAACATCGTGATGACGGCGATCACCATTCTCGCCGATCGTGTCCTCGCTGATGTATCTCGCGATCTCCTGGCTCGAAAGCGCGGTGATGAGGCGCCGATGAGGCATCCGTAGCCCGGATGAGGGACCCGCCGCTTCGCGGCCCCGATATCCGGCAGTGACGCTTCGGCAGCGAGATTGCCCCGGCATGTCGCTGCGCTCATGCGGGCTTCTGTAACGGGCATCGATGTGTGCAACAGGCTTGCGTCGCTGCTACGCGCTTTTGCGGCTCTGCACCGGGACCAGCCGGCCGCTTACCTCGTCGGCCGTCATGACGTCGCCGAAGAACAGCATGAAGCTGTTGAGCGTCGCGGCGTGCTCCTCGTCGGTCCAGGTGGCGTTGGCGTCGGACAGCATGATGACCCGGTAATCGAGCATCATGGCGTCGCGGGCGGTCGACTCGCAGCACACATTGGTGGCGGTGCCGGCGATCAGCACGTTTCGATGCCGCGGCTCTTGAGCTGGGCATCGATGTCCGATGACCCGGCGATGAATGCGGAGTACTTGATCTTCTTGACCCGCAGGTCGGACGGCTGCGGCTCCAGCGCCGGGTAGAGCTTGAAACCCTCGGCGGCCTCGTCGAGGCTCGCGAGGCGCTTCGCCACCAGCTCCGGGGTGAGCATGTGCTTGTGGTGGTTACCCCAGTGCTCCAGCGCGCCCGAGGCGCGTGGTCTGGATCCACACCACCTGCCCGCCCGCGGCGCGAATCGTCTTCGCCAAGCGATTGATGACCGGAACGATCTCACGGGACAGCGGAACCTCGGCTGGAAAGCCCTCGGCAACGAAGTGGTTCTGCATGTCGACCACCACCACCGCGGTGCGGGCGGCGTCGATGGTGTCGTGGCTTACCAGCTTGCCCTGGCGCCGGAGCAAGCGCTCCTTGACGGCGTCGGAAACGATATAGCGATGCATGGGCGGACCCTCCGTCGGATGGATGACCGGTGACGCTACGGATGACGCCGCGCTGCGTCAACCAATGCGCCGGCATACCTCGCCCGCCTCGTCACTCTGCCTCCTCACTCTGGCTCCTCACTCTGCTTTGGCGCCGGACGCCTTGACGACCTTGGCCCACTTCTCGGTCTCGGCTGCCACGAAGGCGCCGAATGCGGAAGGCGGCATCGGCATCAGCGTGCTTCCGACCTCGGCAAGCCGTGCATTGACGGCCGGATTCGCCAGCCCTGCCGCGACCTCGTGGTAGAGCCGGTCGATGATCTCCGACGGCGTGCCGCGCGGAGCCGCGATGCCGGACCAGCCGCTCGCCTCAAACCCAGGTAGCGTTTCGGCAAGCGTCGGAACGCCCGGCAGCAAATCCGACCGCGCCTCGGTCGTCACCGCGAGCACCCGCAGCGCCCCGGTTCTGATCTGCGGCAGCGACGACGTCAGGTTGTCGAACATCGCCTGAGTCTGGCCGGCGATCAAATCGGTTTCGGCAGGCGCCGATCCGCGATACGGCACGTGGACGATGCTGACGCCCGTCATGGTCTTGAACAACTCGCCGGCGAGATGGCTCGACGTGCCGACCCCGAACGACGCCATGCTGAGCTTGCCCGGATTGGCCTTCGCGTAAACGATGAACTCCGCAACCGTGGCGGCCGGAACCTTCGGGTTCACCTCCATCACCAGGGCGAACCGCACGAGCCCTGCCACCGGGGCGGTATCGCGCAGGAAATTGAACGGCAGCGTCTCATAGAGTGTCGCGTTGATGGCGTGGCGGGCGAAACCCACAGCAGCGTATAGCCATCGGGCGGCGCGCCGAGGACCGACTGCGCCGCGATGTTGGTGCCGGCACCGGACTTGTTCTCGATGATCACGGATTGTCCGAGCCGCTCCGTCAGCCACTGACCCATGATCCGCGCCACGATGTCGGCGGCCCCACCGGCCGGATAACCGAGGACCCAGCGTATCGGACGGGTCGGGTAGTCGAGCGCCGAGGCATTGCCGATCCCGCCGGCGGCGAGCGCCGCGTACGCGACGGCAAGCGCGATGTGGCGGATGGATTTCATTCAGGTCGTTCCTGCGGGTTGCGGCCGTCGGCCTAAATAGGCCGTTACACTGGTGACCTGTCACTCCGGCGACTCGTTACTCCGGCCGGGCGCCGGAGAGCTTGACCACCTTGCCCCATTTCTCGGTTTCGTCGGCAATAAGCTTGCCAAACGCCGCCGGGCTCACGATCAGGGGCGCGGTACCGAGCTCGGCGAGCCGCGCCTTGAGGGCAGGACTGGTCAACACCGCATTGAAGTCGCGGTTGAGCCGCTCGACGATCTCGCCCGGCGTGCCGCGCGGCGCCGCGATGCCGGACCACGACGTCGCCTCGTAACCGGGTACGAGTTCGCCCACCGCCGGAACATCGGGCAACTGATCCCAGCGCGTTGCAGACGTTACGGCGAGCGGGCGCAACTTGCCGGCCCGAACGAACTCCTGCGAACCCGGCGGCGTGCTCAGCATCATCTGCACCCGCCCACCGATCATGTCGGTCATGGCGGGGGCCTCTCCACGGTACGGCACGTGGACCATCTCGATCCCGGTCATCACCTTGAACAGTTCGCCGGCAAGATGTCCGGTGGTGCCGGTGCCGTAGGACGCCATATTGATATTGCCGGGATTGGCCCTCGCATATGCAATGAAAGCGCCCAGCGTCGTTGCCGGCACCGACGGATTAACGATCATCACCAGCGGATAGCTGACGAGGCCCGAGACCGGCGCGATGTCGCGAACGAAGCTAAACGGAAGATTCTCATAAAACGTCGTGTTGACGGCGTTCGAACCGGTCGCCACCAGCAGCGTGTAGCCGTCGGGCGCCGCGCTGACCACCGCCTGCGCGGCGATGTTGGAACCGGCGCCGGTCTTGTTCTCGACCACGATCTGCTGGCCCAGCCGCTCGGAGACCCGTTGCGCCACGATGCGCGCGATGAGGTCGGTCGCGCCGCCCGGCGCAAATCCCACCACCAATCGAATCGATTGCGTGGGGTAATCGAGCGCGGCCGCCCCACGCGGAAGCGCGGTCGTGGCTACCGCGGCTCCGGCGCTCTGCAGAAATCGACGGCGCGGAAGGTTCATGGCGTCTCTATCGGGCAGCCGGCAACGCATTCCGAGCCGAACTATACTGCAAACGAAACGATTTCGATAAGTTTGAATTGCCGGCGCCGTGTTTGTCCCGGCGACTTCGCTTAGGAGAGCACAGTGCGTCCATAATCGGGGTGGCCGGGACAAGCGTTCAGTCCGGCCACGACCCACCGAGTGCGTGAAGCTGAGCGGAATGCGATGGAACGCCGAAATCGGGTGCGAAATAGAGGATACCGACGCGGTGCCCGCGCCGGTCTCGTCTCGCTGATCTGATGGATGTTCCGGTCTGCGCCAAACCCTCTCAGGTCGCTGCGCTCAGTGCGAGGCCTTGTAGAAATTCCAGCTCGCGTCGCGAAACTTCTCGCGGATGGTGGGCTTGCTGTCGCGCATTCCCGCGGCGGCGTCGGCGAAGGCCCGGTCAAAGTCGGCCTTGGTGACGTAGGCGGGCGCACCGGTGACAACCGCGACATTCGACAACGCCACGGTCGAGCCGATGACGATGCAGGCGAGAGCCACGATGGCCACGGAGATGGGGGTCAATACGCGCCACATAGATGCCTCCTAAACCGAACGATTTCCGCTTCTAAGGGTTAGTCGCGGATACCCGGCCGGAGGTTCGACCCATCTGAAATAAAATTAACAGAATCCTGAACTAAGCCCGGGCGTGAGGCCGTGCCTGCGCCCGAGCGCGGAGCTAAAAACGATGTAATCCCAGATAGATACCGGTCATACCGCCGTCGAATTGGCCCCTTGTCCGGCCAAATGTTAGCCTCCGTGCAAACAACGGGAGGCGATCATGCGGGTAGGGCGACGCGCGGTGATTTAGGGCTTGGCGGCAGCCTCGGCGCTGTCGTCGTTGATCGAACCGGGAGCCGCCAAGTCTCCGGACAAGGCTGCGGCCGCCACTCCGGCGCACCGCAAAATCCTGATCAAGGGCGGTCACGTCGCCACCCTGGACAAGAGCATCGGAGAGTTGCCGGCCGGCGACGTGCTGATCGACGGCGCGACGATCGCGGCGATCGGCAGGGACCTGCAGGCGTCGGACGCCGAGGTCATCGACGCGCGCTCGATGCTCGTGCTTCCGGGGCTGATCGACACCCATCGTCACACCTGGGAGACGGTGACGCGCTCGCTGATTTCCGAGGGCGACTTCGCCGTTTACATGAAGCTGTTCTTCCAGACGCTCGGACCGCATTACCGCCCCGAGGACGTCTACATCGGCAACCTGCTCGGCTCTCTCGGGGCGCTGTCGACCGGCATCACCACCATGCTGGACTGGTCGCACATCATGAACACACCCGCCCATGCGGACGCCGCGATCCGGGGGCTCGCCGAATCCGGCATCCGCGGGGTGTTCGCCTACGGGGCCTCGATCGTGCCGGGCAGCGACACGCCCGAGGCCGACGCCAAGCGGGCCGCCGACATCCGGCGCGTGCAGAAGCAGTATTTCGCCTCCGACGATCAGCTTCTCACTCTTGCGGTCGCGGCGCGCGATTCCGCCACCGACATCAGGCTCGCACGCGAGCTTGGCCTGCGCACCACCATCCATGCCACCAAGGCCGGCAATGTCGTGGCCCTCAACGATGCAGGACTGCTCGGCCCCGACCTCACCTTCGTCCACACGGTCGGACTCGAATCGACCGACGAAGAGCTGCAGATGATCGCCGATCACGGCGGCACCATCTCGACCTCCTCGGCGACCGAGATGATGTCCGGGCACGGCTTCCCGAGCGCGCAGCGCTGGCTTCGCCACGGGCTGCGGCCGTCGTTCTCGATCGACAACGAAACCCGGGTACCGTCGGACCTGTTGGCGCAGATGCGCGCGCTCATCATCGCCGACCACCAGCTCGAGGTCGACCGCACGCGCCGGGAGGGCGGCCGCCCGTCGCTTATTCCGGTCCGCGATGTGCTGGAGTTCGCCACCATCGAAGGCGCGCGTGCCACCGGCCTCGACCGCAAGACCGGCACGCTGTCGATCGGCAAGCGCGCCGACGTCATCGTGGTCGACCTCGACGACATCACGCTGATCCCCAACACCGACCCCGTGGCGAGCTTTGTGCTCCGCGCGCAGCCCGCGAACGTGAGCTGGGTGCTTGTCGACGGCAAGGTGAGGAAGCGCGCCGGCAAGCTCGTCGGTGTCGACTACCCCAAGGTGCGACGGCTGGTGGAGGAGTCCCACGCCTATCTGATGGGCCTGTTCAACACCGCGGGCCTGGATATTCGCAAGGGATAAGCCGCCGGATGGATAACTTTCCAGCGTTTGAGTCCGACAACATCTTCCAAGTTTGTCTTTGCCCGGCTTGACCGGGCGATCCAGTAACCACGCAAGTCCGTTTTACGCACAGCATGAGTTTCATCGATGGCCCAGGGGTTACCGGATGCCCCGCCGTCGCGGGGCATGATCCTGCGAGAGCGGACGAAAATGTTGAATGGGACCGTTACAGGCCGCGAAGCACGTGCAGTTGAACGAAATCCGATCTAAGCTCACCGCCATGAGGAACATCATCTGGCGCAGCCTCGTGGTTCTCCATCGCTACCTCGGGGTGGCGATCGGCCTGCTGATCGTGATGTGGTTCGCGTCGGGCGCCGTCATGATGTATGTCGGCTTTCCGGAATTCAGCGAGCAGGAGCGTATCGGCGCGCTTGCGCCGATACCGTGGCAGTCGTGCTGCCGCATTGCCCCTGAGCTTATTCCGGACGATCAGTCGTTCGGCGGCGCGACGATCGAGAACCTCCTCGGCACGCCGGTGCTGCGGCTGCATCGCCGGCCGCGGCCCGACGCGGTGGTCGATCTCGACCAGGGCGTGGGCGTCAGGCGTATCACCGCCACCGACGCCCAGGCGATCGCGCGCGACGCGGCGCCGCGCCTGGTCGGCGACCCGGCGGCGCTCGCGGCCGGCGCCACCATCGATGAGGATCAATGGACGATCGGACGGCATCGGCGCGACCGACCACTCTATCGCTTCACCTATGACGACCCGGCGCGCACGGTCATCTATATTTCGAGCACGAGCGGCGAGGTCCTGCTGCGCACCACGCAGGCACAGCGGTTCTGGAACTGGCTCGGCGCCGTGCCGCACTGGCTCTATTTCACGGCACTGCGCAGCGATGGGCCGCTGTGGAGCGAGATTGTCATCTGGGCCTCGATCCTCGGCAGCTTCCTCACCATCATTGGACTTTATCTCGGGATCGCACAGTTTCGGCGCGGCAAGGACGGCCGGGTGTCGCCTTATCGCGGCTTGTTCTACTGGCACCACCTCGCCGGGCTGGTGTTTGGGATATTCACTCTCACCTTCGTGGTCAGCGGGCTCGTATCCATGAACCCGTGGGGATTTCTCGAAGGGCACGGCGGCGGCGAGATCGTCAACATCGAGGGCCCGTCCCTGAAATGGGGCGTGATCCGAGCCTCGATCGCCGCCTTGCAGGCGCAACCACCGGATGCGGTAAGTGTTGCGACCGCCCGCCTCGACGGCAACCTCTATTGGCTCGCCACCAGCCGCGACGGCGCGGTCACGCGGCTCGACGCCACCGGCGTCACGGCGCCGCTACCGGAAAGCGAACTCGCCGCCACCGCCGCGCGGATCGCCGGCCAAAACGGCATCGCGATACAAGGCATGATGACGGAAGAGGACGCCTATTACTTCAGCCATCACGAGCGTGAGCCGTTCCCGGTCTACCGGGTCATCCTCAACGACGAGGAGAGCACGCGGTATTATCTCGATCCGCGGTCCGGCGCGCTGCTGCTGCGCGCCGACGCCAACGGCCGCTGGCACCGCTGGCTGTTCGAGGGCTTGCATCGCATGGATTTCGCCGCCTCGTTGCGGGCCCGGCCGGTGTGGGACATCGCCATGATCGTGCTCATGCTCGGCGGCCTCGCGGTCGGCGCGACCGGGGTCTATCTCGCGATTCGGCGCATCCGCAATGATCTCGTCGCGCTGTTTCGTGTCATGACCGGCTTCCGGCACAGGGCGCAACGCCAAATCGTCGCGGAAGCGCCGCCCTCTCCGTAGGCTGGATGAGCGACGCTCATCCAGCCTACGGAGAGGGCGGCGGCACTCGAGCGACAGTCTTACTTGCCCAGATGCAGGTCGAAGAAGCGGGCGATCTCGCCGAACGCCTCCGCGGTCTCGGGCGCCGCTATGTCGCGCATGTATTGGGCATGCGACTGGCCCTCGTAAACCTGCAGCACCGCCTCGACACCCGCCTCACGCAGCTTGCGATGCACCCGCACCGTATTGCTCAGAAGCAAGTCGCGCGTTCCGGTGGTGAGGATCGTGGGCGGAAAACCATGCATGTCGCCGTAGACCGGCGACAGCAGCGGGTCCTTGAGGTCGTGGCCGTTGGTGTAGAGCGCGGCTCGTTCGTCGCAACTCGCCCCATAGGCCACCAGCACATTGTCGAGCATCGCGTTGGTGCGGAAGCTATCGCCGCTGCCGGTGATATCCGACATCGGGGTGCCGGGCGCGATCGCGCCCGGCAGCGCGAGCTTGTCCTGCTTGGCCCGCAGTACGATGGATAGCGTCAACGAGCCGCCGGCCGAAGTGCCGAAGATCGCCATGTTGTGGGGTTTGGTCGTCTTCAACGCCGCCTTCCACACCGTCATGGCGTCATCGAGAGCGGCCGGATAAGGTGCTTCGGGCGGCATGCGATAATCGACCGAGATCACCTTGAAATGCCCGAAGCCCGCCATCATGACGGCTTCGGTGGTGCCGGCCTCGCCCGGAAATGACACGTAACAGCCGCCGTGCACGTGGATGAGCAGGCGATTGCGGTTGGCGGCCGGAATGGTCTCCGGCGTCACCATATAGGTCTTCACGCCGTCGATGACGCGTGGCTCTACTTTGACATGAAGCGCTTCGCGCAACGCCGGCAGCGCCTTCACGGCGACGGCGGCGCCCGCATCGACCTGCGCCTTCCATTCCTCGGCCGATTTCGGGATCACGTTCCAGGTCGCGTTGAGCGGCGCCGCGATGATCCTCTGCATCTGCGGGCTCACCGTGTCCGGCACCGGCACGCTGCGCGCCGGCACCTCCCGCGGACCGAGCGCCGGTTGGGCGACGGAGCCGGAAGCCGCCCACATCATCGCAGGGACGACTATCGCGGCCGCAATGCCGAACGCCCGCAATGTCGATGCAGCCGTGCCATGTATTATTGCATTCCCCCCTGGTTGGCGGACGCGGCTTCAGACCGCCTTCTGATAGGCGTCGATGATCTCGCTTCCGGTCGCGAACCATACGCCTTGATGCTCCTTCATATGGGCGATCGCGCGCTGGAGATATTTGATCCGAAGCGGCTGCCCCGAGATCATCGGATGCAACGGCACACCCAGCACCCGCGGCTGCTTGAGGCTGTCGGCATAAAGCGCGTCGAACTGATCGATCACCGAACTGAAATACTGCTCGCCGGTGTAGCCTTTGCGAAGGTAGAGCGGAATGTCGTTGATCTCGTTGCAGTAGGGAATCCCGAACATCTTTCCCGACTTTACCTTCATCGCGATGGGCTGGTCGTCGTTGTTCCAATCCCCGCAATAATTCACGCCCTCTTCGGCCAGAATGTCGAGCGTGTTGTAGGTCTCCATCAGTCCCGAACCGAGCCAGCCGCGCGGTCGCTTCCCTGTCGCCTGTTCGATGGTCTTGAGGATGCCTCGGATCGCGTCGTGCTCGGTCTCCGGATTGAGGCCGGCGAGCGTCGTGGAATTCGTGGTGCCATGGCCCATGAATTCCCAGCCGCGCTTTTTCATTTCCTCGATCGCCTTGGGATAGACGTCGCAAACCTGCGAGTTCAGCGCCACGGTGGCCTTGACGCCCGCCGCGTCGAATACGTCGGCGAGGCGCCACAGCCCGACCCGCATGCCGTACTCGCGCCACGCGTAGTTGAACACGTCCGGCACGTAATTGGTCGGATTGGGCGAAATGCCGACCCCGAATGCGGAGTCGTACTGCCAGACTTCCACATTGGGGGCGAACCATACCGCCAGCGTATTGTTGCCCGGCCACTTGAAGGGCTTGCGATCGTTGATGAAGCTGTCGTCATAGCGTTCCGACCGGCGGATCGGCCGTGGCGCCGTCTGGGCGCCGGCGATCGTCGGCATCAGGGCGGTTGACAAAGCGGTCGTCATGATGCCCGCCGTTCCGGCGAGGCAGAGAACTCTTTGCAATGAATTCCCGACGGTCCTGACCACTGTTGCTCATGGCGCTGCCCTCCGTTCACGAACGTGCGGTCGTGAAGATCGAACAATCTACCATTGCGGCGGCACGACGAGGAAGAGATTGTGCCTGAGATTGAGCCTATCGCGGATCAGGGCCGCGACCGCGGGAGCTCACTCCAGGCCGACTACTTTATTCCGCCCGTCTCGCTTGGCGATGTAGAGATAGGAATCGGCGCGATCAAGCCAGGCCAGCGGCTCCTCGGACGGGCGCAGTTGCGCCGCGCCGATCGAGATCGTCACCCGTCCAAGACTCTTGCCGGTGGAGCGGATTGTGATTTCGCGGCCCATCACCGCGGTACGGATCCGTTCGGCGACCTCGATCGCCTTCGGCAGCGCCGCGTTCGGCATGATGACGGCGAACTCCTCGCCGCCATAGCGTGCCGCAACGTCGCTGTCCCGGACCAGCCGCTTGATGGTGGTCGCGATGAGCCGCAGAATATCGTCGCCGATCGTGTGGCCGTAGGTGTCGTTGAAGTGCTTGAAATGATCGATGTCGCACATCAGCAACGACACCGGCTCGCCTGTTGTGTTCGCCTGGGTGGCGGCGCCGGCGAAGCATTGGTCGAACATCTTGCGGTTGGCGAGCGAGGTCAGCGAATCGCTGCGGCTTTCGAGATAGACGGCGTCCAGGTTTGTCTGCAGCATCTGGATCTGGATTTGCGAGGCTTCAAGTTGCGTCTCGAACTGGCGGTTGCGGGCTTCGGCCGCGGCGGTCGCGCGCGCCAGCGCATCGATGATCGTGCGGAGCGACGCCGCATCGGAATTGCTGTCGAGCCGCCGGTCGAGACCCGCCAGATTCTCGGAATATTCGTGGGTCGAGCTGATCGCGGCACCGATGGTCGACAGCACCTTGCCGACTTCCCCCTCGATCTTTTCGCCAATCGCCTCCATGTGCGCGCCGAGGCGGAACGACGAGACGTATTGCGCGTAAATCCGCTCGATCTCTTCTGCGGTCGGCGCGCGATCGGATTTGAGGGCGTTGTTGAGTGCCTGATTGAAGCTCGGAATGAACCGGCCCGCATAGGTGTACCAAACCTCGAAACTCGGCGGATCGGCCGGCAGCCGGTGGGTCTTGATGAGTTCGAGCGCCATTTCGGCGAGCTTCGCCGTATAGCCGTGGTCGCGCGAGACGCGCGCCGCTAACAGTCGCGTTGCCGGCTCGTAGTCGGAGCCGGCAGCCAGGGGAGTATCGTCAGGCTCGATATTGTGGTGCGCAAGGGCGGTCGCGGCCCCTCGTTGCGTCTTCATGTTTCTTCAGGCTCCAGCAAGGACGGCGTGGTCCGCGAGGGGACCGTTGATAGGGGATTCGGTTCTTCTCAAACACGCGAAAATGCCCTTCCCGATCGTCTCCCCAAAATTTCCTTCCCGCCGCCGTTCTGGCTCGCGGACCTCAGCCGATACAGCAATACCGAAATTTCAACTCCGGATTGTAACAGTGGGAGAGTTCACGCTGCGTTGCCAGCGCCGTAATTTGGCCAAAAGGCGGTAATGCCTGGTTAATTTTGGTGGGCTGGGCTGTCAGAATTGTCCGCCCGGCTGTCAGGCAATTCCTGACGGTCGCCACCATGCGCATGACGCACTCACGCGGCGCATTTACATCACGAGCCAACCCCGCGCGATGGCGAACCGCACGATGTCGGCGCGGGTGCGAAGGCCCAGTTTCTCGATGGCGCGAGCCTTGTAGGTTTCCACCGATTTGACGCCGATATCCAGTTTGCCAGCGATCTGCTTGTTGGAAAGCCCGGAAGCGACGAACTTCAGCACCTGGGTTTCGCGCTCGGTCAAGGCGGCCTGCCGTGCCGCAGCACCACCGGCTTCGCTGTCGGCTCGGGCGCGGTCCTGAAGCATCGGACGATCTTGGAGCATCGGCTCGACGATCGAGCTGTCGATGAAGGTTGCGCCCGCCAGCACCGCCCGCATCGCCGGCACCAGATGGTCGGTGACCGAGTGTTTGACGATGTAGCCCCGGATGCCTGCCTGCAAAGCGGCGTTGACGTAGGAGCGATCCTCGTGAACCGTCAGCGCCAGGAGCCGCACCGGAGAATTCTCCTCGCGCAACTGTCGGGCAAGCACGAGGCCGCTGAGGTCGGACATCGAGATGTCGACGACGGCGAGGTCCGGCCGCACGGCGCGCACCAGTTGGAGACCGGCGACACCGCAGCGCGCCTCCCCGGCGATCTCAAAATCCGGCTCGGACGCGACGAGGTTGCGCAATCCGAGCAGCACGATCGGATGGTCGTCGATGAGCACAATGCGGGCCTTGCCGATCATGCGGCAGCCTCGTGGGGATCGATATCGATGCGGATGAACAAGGTCGCGCCGTGGCCCGGCGTGGATTTGATTTCGAGCTGGCCCGCGATCAGTGACAGTCGTTCCCGGATTCCGGCAAGCCCGAGTCGGCCTGACGCGGCGCCGGCCGCGTCCGCGGCAAAGCCGCCGCCATCGTCCTCGATGGTCAGTTGCAGGCGGCCGCGATCGCGGTCGACGACGACGCTGACCATGGCGGCGCCGGTTGCATGCTTGATGACGTTGGTCAGTGCCTCCTGGACGATGCGATAGATGTGAGTCGCAACCTCGCTCGGCACGGCGGCAAGCGCGCCGGCCTTGCAATGGAAATCCACATGCAGTCCCGACCTCGCGCTCCAATCGGCGAGGTAGTTGGCGAGCGACCTCTCCAGGCCGAGATCCTCGAGCGAGGTCGGCCGCAATTCCCACGCGAAGCGATGCAGGCTGCGGCCCATGTCCTCGAGATCGGCGCGCAGGCGGCGCAGCCGGCCGCGCGGCGCCTCCTCGACCAGCCGCTCGACGTTCTTGATCTCCATGAGCGCCGCCGTCAGCAATTGGCCGGTCTCGTCATGCAGTTCGCGCGCCAGCCGCTGGCGCTCCTGCTCGTGGGCCTCCATCAGGCGCCGCCGCAGGTCGTCGCGCTCGCGCTGCTCCGCCTTGTGAGCCGTGAGATCGTGGATGATGCCGACAAACAGCAATTGACCGTCCCGTTTCACCTCCCCGACGGAAAGCGTGAGGGGAAACGGCGTTCCATCGCGGCGCCGGCCGGACACCTCGCGTCCGCCGCCGATGATTTCGAGCATGCCATTAGGTGGGAAATCCTCGGTGCGCCGATCATGGTCGTCGCGTTGCGGCGGTATCAACATGCTGATGTTGCGCCCGACAACGTCGGCTGCCGGATATCCGAACAGGCGCTCGCAGGCCGGATTGAACAGGATCACGTCGCCGCCGGCGTCGATCAGCATCACCCCGTCCGTGACCGTCTCCACCAGGGCACGCAGGCGCGCGGCGCTGTCCTCGATCTGCTGCGCGGCGCGGTTGCGGGCCGTAACGTCGATCGCGACCCCCAGCGACCGCAACGGCCGACCCGAGCCATCGCGTTCAACGCGCGCCTTGAAATGTATCCAACGCTCTTCGCCATTATCGGCGCGAATAATTCGGCACTCCCAATCAGAGGATTCGCCTGTGGCGAGATTGCGCTTGACCGCCTCTGCGGTGGCGCCGCGGTCGTGCGGGTGAACCTGGGCGAGGAAATTGTCGAGGCTCGGCACCACGTCGTCCGGGGCGCCGATGATCTGCCGGTAGCGCGCGGTCCACGTCTCCTCATTGGTGCCGAGGTCCCATTGCCAGACGCCGACCTCCGCTGCCGATTGAATGTAGCGCCGGCGATCCTCGACCGCGAGCAACTCGGCCGTCGCCGCCGCCAGCACGCGCGACATCTCGACGAAAGGGGCCGGCTCCTGCCGCGGCCCGCGGTCGCCACCATTCTGCATGACCGTCAGGGCGTCGCGCAATTCGTAGAATCGACGCGCTACCGGCCCACTGGCACGGAAACCGACGAAGACCGCCGCCAAAACCACCACAACGCCAATCACCAGCATGCCGACGATCCCCGACACCAGCGGCGCCTCGAGGATCTCGCTCGGCATCCCGACACCCACGATCCAGCCGGTCACCTCGGAGCGACGGTAGGCCCATACGAATGTTAGTCCCTCCCGGTTGGGCCCCGTGGCGTAGCCCGAATCGGTGGCGGAGTTGATGGCGCCGACCGATCCCGCCAGTTCCCCGGCGAACTTGTCGTTGTCCCTGGAACGCGCCACGATCGTGCCCTTACGATCCATGATGGTGACGACCCAATCGCTCTCCAGCCGTGACTGACTAAGCAACGCGGCGAAGCGGTCGAGACCGATCACCGCCGCGAGCGAATAGTCCCAGGCTCCGGGCGCGCCGATCGGCATGAGAACGGCAACCATCTTGCGATGGGTCACCGGTCCGAAGAACACGTCGGACAGGATCGGCCTTCCGGCTTCAAAACTCCGGCGCTCCGACCCGCTGATCGGGAACGGAATGCCGCGCATTAGCGGAGCACCCCACGGGACGGCGGTGTTGAGCACCTGTTCGTCGCTGTGCAAATCGCGCAGCACGAACTCGATGCCGACATCCCGCGCCACCGCAACAGCGGTCTGATGAAATGCCGCGATATCGCCACTGTGCAGCCGGTCCGAGCCCTTGAGTGCGGTCAGCACGTTGGTTGCATTGGCGATTTCCCGCTCAAGCGCGAACGTGACATCGCCGGCGGCGCGGGCCATTTCACGCTCGGCCGCCGCCCGCACCGAGGCCGCAAAACGAACCACGATGACCCCCGACAGGCCGATCGTCACCAACGCCAGCGCCGCAATGATCAGGACGAAAAGCGCGTTGACCGGAAACCGGCCATGGTCGAGCCGCACGACGTCGGGCTTGCGCATGGATCTCGGGCCGCTCCCCCGGGCCGCTTTCGGACCGCCCAGCCTGCGGCGGACGAATCACCGGCATACTACCCGCCGCGGCAGGTCCCGCGCGACGGCGCCGCGGGACGAATCGTGAAAATCTTTCCGCGCCGGCCGCAAACGCCGCAAGACGCCGACCCACACCTTGGAGCCGGCGTGAGACGCGCCTTATCCCCTCGCCTCCTCCACCACCGGCCGCCAGACCAGCAACCGACGCTCCACCAGGGTTACGACGCCGTCGATCACGATCACGAAGGCCGCCAGGATCAACATGCCGGCGAACACGCCGGCGACGTCGAACACACCCTCGGCCTGCTGGATCAGGTAGCCGAGGCCGGCCGCGGAGCCGAGATATTCGCCAACCACGGCGCCCACCACCGCGAAGCCGACCGACGTATGCAGCGAGGAGAACATCCACGATAGTGCCGACGGCCAGAAGACATGGCGCATGAGCTGGCGGTCGTTCATGCCGAGCATGCGCGCGTTGGCGAGCACCGTCGGGCTCACCTCCCTGACGCCCTGATAGACGTTGAAGAACACGATAAAGAACACCAGGGTGACGCCGAGCGCGACCTTCGACCAGATACCGAGCCCGAACCACAGCGTGAAGATCGGTGCCAGCACCACCCGGGGGAGCGCGTTCGCCATCTTCACATAAGGGTCGAACACGGCGGCGACGATCGCTTTGCGGGCAAACCAAAAGCCGACCAGCACCCCGCTGATCGAGCCGATCGCGAAAGCGAGCATCGATTCCGACAGCGTGATCCACAGGTGCCGCCAGATCGTGCCGGTGACGAACAGCCGCACGATGCGCGCCGCGACATCGCCCGGCGTGGAGAAGAAGAACGGCGGCAGCACCGCGACGCCGAAATAAGCGTCCGTGCTCAGCACGTGCCAAAGCCCGATCGCCACCACCGCGACGATCACCTGGAGCAGCAGCAGATTAGCGCGCGCCACATCGACCTCAGATGGTTTCGTTGCTGTGGGCGTAGCCCTTGAGCACTTCGGCCTTGAGCACCGCCCAGATCTCGCGATGTAGGTCCTGAAATGCCTTGTCGAGCTTTACTTCCGCGATATCGCGCGGACGCGCGAGCGCGACCGTCCAGTCGCCGATGATGCGCGCCGCCGGTCCGGCCGACATGATGACGACGCGGTCCGCGAGCGCGATCGCCTCTTCGAGGTCGTGGGTGACGAACAGCACCGTCTTGCGGTCGGCGCTCCACAGGTCGAGCAGCAGGTTGCCCATGATCTGCCGGGTCTGCGCGTCGAGCGGGCCGAACGGCTCGTCCATCAGGAGGATGCGCGGATCGCGGATCAGCACCTGGGCGAGACCGACGCGTTTCCGTTGCCCGCCCGACAGCATGTGGGGATAGCGCTCGCCGAACCCTGCAAGGCCGACCCGCGCCATCCATTTTGCGGCGCGTTCGCGCGCCTGCGTGCCCGGCGTGCCGGCGATCTCGAGGCCGATCGCGATGTTCTCGATCGCGGTTTTCCACGGGAACAGCGCGTCCGACTGGAACAGATAGCCGGCGGTGCGGTTGAGACCCGCAAGCGGGTCGCCGAAGATCTCGACCCGCCCGGCCGACGGCGCCAGCAATCCAGCCGCGACGTTGAGGAGCGTCGACTTTCCACACCCGGTCGGCCCCACGATGGCGACGAACTCGCCCTGCCGCACCGCAAGCGAAGCCTCGGCGACGGCGGTGTAGGTCGCCCCTTTTGCGAGGCGGAACGCGATCGTTACCCCATCGAGCGCGATCGGCGCCGCGGCGGCGGCTGCGCCGGCCGATGTGGTGGCTTCGGCCGTCGCTTGCACGGTCACTTGGACCGTCACTTGGTCAGAAGCGTCGCCACCAGGGCGGTGTCGGCGAATTGCGCGAACGAAACGATGCGGCCGTCCTTCACCTCGATGAAATCGGCGAGCTCGGTCTCGACCGTGCGGCCGGTAACGGTGGACGTCAACTTTACCCGGGCGCGCACGGCGGCCTTGGACCCGTCGATCACGATGGAAAGTATCTCGTGGCTGTGGAACGTGAAGGTGTGCACCAGGTTTGTGAGTTGCGCGCGAAAACTGTGCGCTCCGATGCTGCGCCCCGCCGCCGGCATGGTTGCCGGATCCCCGACGATCTCGAACTGCACGTTCGCATCGAAGAACCGCATCGCCCCTTCGACGTCGCCGCGGATGCGCGCCGCGTAGCAGTCGCGCACGAGCTTCTCGATTTCGGCCCGATCCGTCATGGCAGCCCTCCCGTCATTTGTGTCGCGGGGAGCATCTTGCAGGACTTGGCCGCGAACCGAAAGGGCCACGCGAAGGCAACAATGCCCGGCCGCTCAGTTGCGGCTCTTGTCGACCATCGCGCGCTGCTTGATCCACGGCATCATGTCGCGCAGCTTGGCGCCGACCTGCTCGATCGAATGCTCGGCAAGCTTTGCCCTCGTCGCCTTGAACGAGGTCTGGTTGACCTTGTTCTCCAGCATCCAATCCTTGACGAAACGACCCGACTGGATATCGCCGAGGATGCGCTTCATCTCGGCTTTGGTTTCCGGCGTCACCACGCGCGGGCCGGAGACGTATTCGCCGTATTCGGCGGTATTCGAGATCGAATAATTCATGTTGGCGATGCCGCCCTCGTAGATGAGGTCGACGATGAGCTTCACCTCGTGGACGCATTCGAAATACGCCATCTCGGGCGCGTAGCCGGCTTCCACCAAGGTCTCGTAGCCGGCCTTCATCAATTCGACGAGGCCGCCGCACAGCACCGTCTGCTCGCCGAACAGGTCGGTCTCGCATTCCTCCTTGAAGGTGGTCTCGATGATGCCGGCGCGCCCGCCGCCGATCGCCGACGCATAGGAGAGCCCGAGGTCGTGGGCGTTGCCCGAACTGTCCTGATGGATCGCGACGAGGCACGGCACGCCGGCGCCGCGCTGGTATTCGGAGCGCACGGTGTGGCCTGGTCCCTTGGGGGCGATCATCAGCACGTCGAGATCGGCGCGCGGCTCGATCAGATTGAAATGCACGTTGAGGCCATGGGCGAACATCAGGGCGGCGCCGTTCTTCATGTTGGCGGCGAGATGGTCGCGGTAGATGTCGCCCTGCAATTCGTCGGGCGTGAGCATCATGATCACGTCGGCCCATTTGGCGGCCTCCGCCACCTCGAACACCTTGAATTTCTCACCCTCGGCCTTCTTCACGCCGCCCGAGCCCTTGCGTAACGCTACCGCGACCTCTTTGACGCCGGAGTCCCGCAGGTTGAGCGCGTGGGCGTGGCCCTGGCTCCCATAGCCGACGATAGCGACCTTCTTGCCCTTGATCAGGTTCAGGTCGGCATCGCGGTCGTAATATACGCGCATGGTCTTTACCTTTCGTCCGGCCGATTTTTTTGTCGGCCGCGTTTCGCCCGTCCACCTTGATGTTGCTCCTGGTGGCCATTCGGAGTTGCTTCTAGGGGTTCGGGTCTGATGGGACAAGCCCGTCAGAAACGACCCTGATCCGGCAAGAGCGAGACATCGTCAAATCGGAGCAGAGCCGCCAGGCGACCACGAACCTCGGCCATCACCGCGTCGGGAGCATGCTCAATGATATCGAACATGCGGTGAGCCCGGTCTATGGTCCGAACTTGGTCGACCAGCACCATCCCGGCCGTAAGCATCCCTTTGGGTAAGGCTACGTTGAAGGCCCAAGCACGAGCCCGGGTGGAAATCGGGCAGACGACGGCTCGCCGAGACACCTCATGGTAACTCCGGTGCGACAGGACGAGTGCGGGCCGGTGCCCGGCCTGCTCGGTGCCCAGGACGGGATCGAGTTCGACCCAGACAATGTCACCGATCTCCGGCAACATTTTTCTTCTTCAGAATGTTCCTCGAGCGTTATTTCTCCCCGCGAATAGGCGTCATCTATGATTTCCGAGCCGACGTCCGGGCCCCAATCGATAGTCTCCGGCTCGTTCTCAGGCCCAAATCTGATCATTTCGGCAATCAGATCTTCCAGCCGATAATGCGTGAACGGAACTGACCGCCGAATCCGCAACTCGCGGCCCTCCACGACAACATCGACCTCCGTGCCCGCCTTCAAACCGGCTGCCTCTGCGGCGGCTTTCGGGACACGGACCCCAAGGCTGTTGCCCCACTTGGCAAGTTTGACTTTCATGGTGAAACACTCCGCACGGATATACAATGTATATCCAATAACCTCAACTGGTCCAGCTACATCGCCTCCGGCCCTCGCGCGATCGCGACGATGCCGGTGCGCGAGACTTCGACGAGGCCGACCGGCAGCATCAGGTTGATGAACTGGTCGATCTTTTCGGTGCCGCCGGTGATCTCGAACACGAAGCTTTCCGTGGTGGCGTCGATCACCCGCGCCCGGAATGCGTCGGCGAGCCGCAACGCCTCGACCCGGTTGTCGCCCTTGCCGCGCACCTTGACCATCGCGAGCTCACGCTCGATCGCCGGCCCCGCGGTGGTCATGTCGACCACGCGATGGATCGGCACCAGGCGGTCGAGCTGGTTCTTGATCTGCTCGATCACCATCGGGGTGCCCCGCGTCACGATGGTGATGCGCGACAGGTGCTTCTCGTGCTCGGTCTCCGAAACCGTGAGACTTTCGATGTTGTAGCCGCGCCCGGAGAACAGCCCGATCACCCGCGCCAGCACGCCCGGCTCGTTGTCGACGATCACCGCCAGCGTATGGCTCTCGATTGCCTCCGCGACCGTGGCGGCCGGATAATGGGTGGTACTCGGGGATGCGGTATTCACCGGACTAGTCCTTTAGATGCGGATTTCGATGGCTTTGGAATTGTCGTCGCCGGGCTTGTTCCGGCGACCCCGATGAGGAGGGCACGGTGCGTCCCCGATCGAGGTGGCCGGGACAAGCCCGGCCATGACGATGGTGCAGGGCAGCGGCTGCGGCGACGTCCATAAACATCACCCTCACACCATCACCTTGCCGGCTTCCGTGATGGCATCGTCCAGGCTCTCGGCGGCGTCGCCGAGGATCATCTCGTTGTGGGCGCGGCCGGACGGGATCATCGGAAAGCAGTTCTCGTTCCGGTCGACCACGCAATCGAAGATCACGGCCTTGGGCACCTCGATCATGTGCTTGATGGCGGCGTCGAGCTCGTGCGGCTTGTCGCAGCGGATGCCCACCGCGTGATAGGCCTCGGCGAGCTTGACGAAGTCCGGCAGCGCCTCGGTATAGCTCTCCGAATAGCGCCCGCCGTGCAGCAACTCCTGCCACTGGCGCACCATCCCCATGTACTGGTTGTTGAGGATGAATATCTTGATCGGCAGCCGGTACTGCGCCGCGGTCGACATCTCCTGCATGTTCATCAGCACCGAAGCCTCGCCGGCGATGTCGATGACGAGCGCGTCCGGATGCGCGAGCTGCACCCCCACCGCGGCCGGCAGCCCGTAACCCATGGTGCCGAGACCGCCGGACGTCATCCAGCGGTTCGGCTCTTCGAAGCCGAAGAACTGCGCCGCCCACATCTGGTGCTGGCCGACCTCGGTGGTGATGTAGGTGTCGCGCCCGCGCGTCAGGGCGAACAGCCGCTCGATGGCGTATTGCGGCTTGATCACGTCCGGCGACGGCCGGTAGGCGAGCGACTTGCGGCCGCGCCACTTCTCGATCTCGCCCCACCACGCTTTGAGGGCGGCGCGGTCCGGTGCGACGCGCTCGGACGCGGCGCCAACGCGCCCCCGCCAGGCGCCCACCATATCGTCGAGCACATGGGCGCAGTCGCCGATGATGCCGATGTCGACCTTGACGTTCTTGTTGATCGACGACGGATCGATGTCGATGTGGATTTTCTTCGAGTGCGGCGCGAACGCATCGAGCCGTCCGGTGATACGGTCGTCGAACCGCGCGCCGACGCACACCATCACGTCGCAATCGTGCATGGCGAGGTTCGCCTCGTAGGTGCCGTGCATGCCGAGCATGCCGAGCCATTGCGGATCGGTGGCCGCGACGGCGCCGAGCCCCATCAGGGTCGAGGTCACCGGAAAGCCGGTGAGCCGCAGGAGGTCGCGCAACAGCTTGGTCGCCCGCGGCCCGGAATTGATGACGCCGCCGCCGGTATAGAACAGCGGCCGCTTGGCCGCCGCCATCAGTTCGACCGCTGCCCTGATCTTGTCGCCGTCGCCCTTGAGCCTCGGCTTATACCCCTTGTGCTGGAATTCGTTGGGCACCGCATAGGTGCCGGTGGCGAACTGGATGTCCTTCGGAATATCGACCACCACCGGGCCGGGCCGCCCGCTTGCCGCCACGTAGAACGCCTCGTGCAGCACCCGCGGCAGGTCGGCGATATTCTTCACCAGGTAGTTGTACTTGGTGCAGGGCCGCGTGATGCCGACGGTGTCGCACTCCTGGAAGGCGTCGTTGCCGATCATATGGGTCGGCACCTGGCCGGTGATGCAGACCAGCGGGACCGAGTTGCACAGCGCATCGGTGAGGCCGGTGACGGCGTTGGTGGCGCCGGGCCCCGACGTCACCAACACGCAACCGACCTTCCCGGTCGAGCGAGCATAGCCCTCGGCTGCGTGGACCGCGCCCTGCTCATGGCGCACCAGGATGTGGCGCACCTTGTCCTGATGGAACAGCGCGTCGTAGATCGGCAGCACCGCCCCACCCGGATAACCGAACAAATGCTCGACGCCCTGGTCGGCAAGCGCCCGGATCACCATCTCGGCGCCGGTCATCCGGGTACCGGCGGTCTCCGGGACGGCGGGCGTGTCGCCCGAGGTCACCGACGGGACCTGCGACTTGGGTTGCGCCTGGGGCACGGTTTTTCGGGAGCGTGTCGCTTCAGTCGTCATCGGATGCTCCTGCGGTTCGGGCTGCCCGTTTTTCGGGGTCATTGGCCGGGTGTTGAAGGTTTTGGGTTTCGGGCATTAAAAAAGGGGCCCGAGAGCCCCTGTTGCGCATCGCCACGTTCGCGGTCGGTGTTACCCGCCCGCGGCGATGCGCCCTCTAAGTACGATAACAAAATTGCGCATTTGTGCTGCCATTTCGTCCGAATGTTGCGCGTGTTATAAACCTTGACGTCGAAATGTCAAGCATTTCGCTCGACCGGAGGCCGAATTCCGCGCGGCTGGCAAGCTTTCTACAGCAATCCCATATATATGTGGTGGAGATAGAATCACAGCGACCGATAGGTGGAAAACTTGGCGACAAATCCGAATACGAAGGAACACCAGGACAGGGCCGAGGCAAGCTTCAAAAAGAAGGAACTGCAGGCCCGCGACGCGTCGAAGGCCATGGCCGAATACGAAGCCGGGCTGCGCGCCGAGCGGGAGAAGACGGCGCGGCTGAAGCTGTTGCGCCAAGCCAAGGAAGCCGCCGACGCGGCCGCCGAGGCGTCAGCGAAGCCCACGCCCAAGCCGGCGCTCAAGCCCGCGGCTGCGACGGTGACCGCGGTGGCGGCCAAAGCGGCAGCAAAATCCGCGACTAAACCAGCCGCGAAGTCGGCGATCGGCGCAGAAGCAAAAGCGCCGGCCGGCGGCAAGGCCAAAGTCGCGGCGAAGAAGCCGGTGAAGAAGCGCGCGCTGGCGACCGCGAAGGCCGGGTAGCGGGCGACCCTGACGGCTTTTTTTGGAAATCTGCCGACGTTTTATTGGCGTGCGTGATAGCGCGGGGTTAGTGCCCCATCGTCTATTGCCGTTTGGCAGATGGGCGACTTTTTGACAGCTTTAACCGAGTGCAACTAGGTGATCGTTGCATCGACAGTTCCGTCTGGGCTTCCACTAATCCAGCAGATCCCCACCATCTTACTGCGCTCGGGATTTATCCGGGAACGCGCAGGCATAAAATTCGGATCAATTAACGATGGCCGCCGCGGACGACGACGCCGAAGAGCCGGGCCTGGAAGATGAGACTGGCGGCGAATCAACGACGCCAAATGAGGCCGCCGATCCCCAAAGCGTCGTTGCCGGCAAAGTGCCCGCTGATATTCAGTCTAGATATGAGGTTCTGAGCTATCGGAACGCCGCGGTCATCTTGGCAGAAACGCGCGCTGCAGAGATGGCGGATATCTGGCAAGCTCTCCGCTCCTTTTCCATCACCACGGACATGATCCGTCGCGCTGGCGGAAATGAATCAGACATCCCTAAGATATTCTCGGAATTGCTACGGCCTAAGGGATGGAACGAAACGGTTATTCGGGGAGATCTCATCGTTCAACTCACTTGGAAAGAGCAGGTGGGTTTGAACGCGAGGGGCAAGCCCAAATTTGCAAAGCGTTCCGCCGAAACCAGACGGGAGCGTTATCTTGACGGTCATAAAATCGACTATGTCAAGAAACGAGTTGCCTTCGACTTGGAGTGGAATTCCAAGGATCAAACCTTTGATCGAGACTTATACGCTTTCAACGCCTTTTTCCTGAGCGGCGCTATCGACGTTGGCATTCTCGTCACGCGAGGCATGTCGCTCACCCCCGCACTTCGCACAATGGGACAGGCGCTTACAAAAGAAGGTGCGCCAGAATTTAAAACTGACAAGAAAACCGGGGAGAAGGTTGCCCGAATGACCCACGAGAAGTATGGGGCAAGCACAACGTGGTGGGGCAAGCTTGTCTACCGTCTGAATGCTGGCAGAAATGGTGGCTGCCCGATTCTCGCGTTGGGCATTACGCCAAAATGCATAAGCGACTTTTCCGCCACCTAACCCACTGAACCAAGTTATTGAAAAATCGGGTGCTGTCCTAAGTTGAGGGCAGGTGTCCTAATTCGAAAGAGGCAGTGTCCTAATTCGCGGGCTGCACTTTTTTGATGCACACCGTGGAGGCGGCAGTAGCGTTCGGTGGGCATTCCCAGTCCGGACCTAGAGCCGACCATCCGAACCGATGCTCGATCGTCGACCGCCACGCAATGAGAGCTATGAGCATAAAAGCAATTGTGATGGCACAGATTTCCCTTTTCATCAGACCTTCCCTCTAGGCCGCCTCAGTTGGCGGCTTCGTTCGGCTGCTTCGGTAGGTCTAGAGGCAGTTGCAAAGTATCGCCTCGCCTCGGTAGAACCTGATCCACCATGTGGATGAAACGCTGCCAGCCGTAACCGTTCGCAATCGCGAGGCGCTGGAACATCATTAGGCTGTGAAGATGCTGAGCTAGCATCGGATCGCCGACGTCTTCCGTCAACCATCGATGCATCAGGTTATCGCGGCGACCTTTCTCATTTTTCGGGCTTTTTGCCTGTAGTTCTCTCAGTAGCCCTGGAGCTATTCGATCAAACACTAGATTGTTCGTATAGTGACCAACGACGCTATATCTATTTTTTGACATTCCTGGCCAGGACCATCCTTTAAGCTTGTAAATATTTTCATAGAATTCATCGGGGAACTTTTTAACCCATGCTGCCAGTTCTTTTCTGACAATTAGTGCGAGATATTCTTGAAGCGCGTTTTGCGGTCTGACTTTCTCATAGCCAGTGACCTCATCGACAAGCGCGATGATGCCCGTATGGGCCAATGTCCGTGTGAGGATTTCGGCCTGCTGTGCCTTCGCGAGTTGCTGCTTTTGAAGCACGCCAGCCTGTCGCGCCTTTAGCCAAACATCGCACACCGCTACAAGGACTGCAGCATCATAGCCGCGAACAATGCGATCTCCGTCCACGTAATCTATGGGGGTCAAGGGCCCATCGATTAAGTTATTGTCAATAAAGGGCTTTAGCTGACTTGGTGCGATAAATAGGGGCACAGGGGCCCCTTCCTCTGAAGCCGCCTTTTTGAGCCGCTTCGACGCTCCGCTACGCGATCCAAGAATGGCGTTTGTGATCCCATTCTCGGAAAGCACTCGCTGGATTCCGAAGGGGCCCTGAATAACCGCACAGGGCAATTTCATTCCGGCCAGATCGAGGACACTTTTGTACCCCTCTAAAACGTGAGGTAACCCGACTGGCGGAGTTGCCTGCCGCTGTTCCCACCGTCTTTTCGCCGCCTCGGATGCGATAGACGACCTTTCCTCTGGAGTCAGTTTAGCTGCCCGCGCACGACCACCTTTTGCAGCGATGTCGGCTCGGTTCGGGTCGTCGGAACTCCGGCGCATCCATGGACTTCCTCCGCAGTGGAAACAAGCAAGCATGATCGAAATAATGCTTGCTTTCGTGATAAGCAAGCATAAAGTAGCAAGCATAAACAGCGTGATTCACCAACAAAAACGCCCCACCCGCATTCCTGCGGGTGGGGCGTTTTTGTGTGTGGAAGCGTGGCTGAGTGGCCTATTGCACCGAGCTTACCCCTCGGCGGACGTTTGGGCATCCAACCCCCTCACAGTGCACGGCGTCATCGTAAAGACGGTAGCTGTGACCGATCTTCGCCAGAGCGCGGCGCACCGCTATTCGCCGGCTGAAGTAGTAATGGTAAGTCGCGAAGCGGTACGGGGCGTCCCGGCGCAAATCTCGACATCGTATGTCGAGCGATCGAACCTCTCGATCCGCATGGCGTCGCGGCGATTTACGCAGTTGACGAACGGCTTCTCCAAGAAACTGGAGAACCACGCGGCGGCCGTCAGCCTATACGTGGCGCATTACAATTTCTGCCTCGTCCATGAGAGCCTGACGCCGGATGCCCGGCACCAGAACACGCCAGCGATGGCGCTCGGGATTGCAAAGCATGTGTGGTCAATCGGCGAATTGCTGGATGCAGCGGTCGCGGTCGCGCCGGTTGAACCGACCGAGACGGCGCGGGATCGGCGTCGACGGTTCCGGATAATTGAGGGAGGCAAGAAATAGGACCGGCTAACCCATTGATTCGAATCAGGATTTATATTTAAAATCAATAGGTTGACGAGAGTTCGACCTAAGTCTTAGATTAGGGGAATGCAAAGTCAAGTCCCTAATCTGGAGACATTTATGCAATTCGACCGAGCAAAGCTAAAAGCGGTCATCTTGTATACGTGCTCGAAATGCGATTCGTCAGACCTTGGGGCCGTCAAACTCCACAAGGTGCTCTATTATGCCGATATGTTGCGTTATGCCGCTGTTGGTAATTCGGTAACTGGAGCAACTTATAGGAAGCGACCGCTTGGTCCGACTTGCGATCAACTACTTCCGACACTACGTGAACTCGGGAGCGAGGGGGCAATCAATATCCGAGAATCTGACTACTTCGGTTACCGAAAGAAAGAGTACGTTGCTCTGCGGGAGCCGGAAATGGCTCGATTGAGCGGCGAAGAAGTCGAGTTGATAAATGAAGTGATCGAGTTCGTGTGCGCTAACAATACGGCAAAAACAATCAGTGAGTATAGCCATAACCGCGCATGGGAAATGGTTGAGTTTAGTCAAGTTATTCCATACAGCAGCGTACTTCACTTATTTCCAACTCAGGTTTCTAACGAAGCCTTAGAATGGGGCGCCGGTTTGGCGGAAGAAATTGCAGATCAGAGATCGAAAACGAATCCCATGGATTATGTCGATTTCACCGCTTTTCGAAGCCGCGTTCTACAGGCGCGAGATGCGGAATGAGGGCGGATTGTGGGATGTATTGGACAGCATAGAACAAGCTTTATGTGTTGATCCACGAAGCTGCGGCGAATCACATCCTTTCTTTCCTGACGGACGTATGTGGGTATACGAATCGCCGCCCCTCCAACGAATTCCACGAACATTCATCCTGTACGAAATCGATGATGAACGCGGGAAGGTCACGCTGTGGGCTTTCACCACGGCGAGCGCAGCAATCATAAGTCCTAATTTCACACCCCGAGTGTCGTAGTAGCCGGTATTTCAAGTCGCGAGTGGCTGGCTTTGGCTCAAAACCGGCCAGTACCAAAAATCCCTTGAGAACATATCAAGAACGATGTACATTGCCTTCTCCGGTCGGGAGCGACCGGAAAAGGCTCCGCGGTTTGTGGTGGACAACCTCAAGCACAGCACCCGACGCAGAAAGCGGACTGCTACAAGAATCGGGTGAGGTCAGAGCTATGGCTCCTCCACGACCCACATGGCGAAACTTCGTCCGCGGTTTGACTGCGGAAGCGGCGGCGGATGCCCTGTCGTTGTTTTCGGAATTCGAAGGACAGCCTATGTCGAGGACTAAGCGCGCTGATACACCGGATGCATCGGCTACGCAGAGCACCGCCGCACTTGATCTTGTCGGTTTCGCAAAAGGTCGCCGCTTCGCGACAATTCTCGCCGATCCGCCGTGGCAATTCACCAACAAAACTGGAAAGGTCGCGCCGGAGCACCGGCGGCTCTCGCGCTATGGCACCATGAAGTTCGAGGAGATCACGGCGCTCCCGGTTACTCAATTGGCGGCGCCGACTTCGCATCTGTACCTATGGTGTCCCAACGCGATGCTGCCGGAAGGGATCGCCGTCCTGAAAGCCTGGGGCTTCAACTACAAGTCCAATATCGTCTGGCACAAAATCCGTAAGGACGGCGGCTCCGACGGCCGCGGCGTCGGCTTCTATTTCCGCAACGTGACCGAACTGATCCTGTTTGGCGTCCGGGGCAAAAACGCTCGCACGCTCGCGCCAGGACGCAGGCAGGTGAATTTGCTCGCGACACGAAAGCGCGAGCATTCGCGCAAGCCCGATGAACAATACGAAATCATCGAAGCGTGCAGCGCCGGACCGTTCTTGGAATTGTTTGCACGCGGAAGTCGCCGCGGTTGGACCAGCTGGGGTAACCAAGCTAGCGACGACTATCAACCGACCTGGAAGACTTACGCGCACCATTCGCAAGCGCATCGTATCGCGGCTGAATAGTGTCTCTCTGGATTAGCACTTCACTCATTTGCTTGACTTTCCGATAGGAATAGGCCTATTATACTAAGTTCACACGCCACCAGGATGGGGACGCAAAGACAGAAACCGGAGACCGATAATCATGGAGAGAAAAATTCGCTGCCCATTCCCTGTTCCGCACCGAGGCTTCCCTGCTTCGGCTCGCAAAATTCGCTGCCACCCGATCGAACAGCGAATCGCTGGTAACGCATTGATATCGCGCGGCGATACCGCCGCTCTGCCCCCAAAAACAGGGAAAAGCCGCGGAGATTCTGCAACATTCGCTGATAAGTACCCTGATCGCAGCGAATTCCGGCCCTCGCGGCATGCCCAATCCGAGACCATCAGCCGCGTCGCTTGCTTCCCGCGCGGCATCGCGCGGGCCGGTGCCCCTGCGCCGGCCGCCTCACTCGAATTCCAAAATCATCTCGACCTCGATGGGCGAGTTGCCCGGAAGGCCCCCCATGCCGACCGCGGAGCGGGCGTGCTTGCCGGCGTCGCCGAACACTTCAACCATCAGGTCGGAAAATCCGTTCACCACCTGCGGCTGTTCGCCGAAGCCATCGGCGGAGTTGACCATGCCGAGCACCTTGACGATGTGCTTGACGCGATCGAGGCTGCCGAGCGCATCGCGGATTTTCGCCAGCATGATGATGCCGGCCTGGCGCGCCGCCTCGCGGCCCTGCTCCGTCGTCAACTCGCGGCCGAGCTTGCCCTTGCCGACCCACGCCGCGCCCGCCGTGTTGCCGGACAGGAACAACAACTTGCCGGTCTGCACCGAATTCACGAAGCTCGCGGCCGGCGCCGCGACCGGCGGCAGCGTGATGTTCAGCGCCTTGAGCCGCGCCTCGGGGCTGGTCGGTGCCTGAGCGGAAGCGGTGCCGCACAGGGCCAGGATTGCGAGGCTCGCGCCGATGATGTCGTTTCGGATGTTCATGCCGGGTCTCCCATCGCCAATGAAGGCGTGAGCCTATCGCGGAATGCGCGACGGCGGAATGGCGAGGCGGGGTTTGTTGAAGCGATGGCTCGATAGGTTGTAGCCCGGATGAGCGCCGAAGGCGCGACATCCGGGGGCGGGCTCTCACCATCATCGGCGGCCCCGGATGTCGCTGCGCTCATCGGGGCTACGGCTGCGGCGGCTTTTCACACCCGCGATTTTCCGCGCCGTTTCTCCTATAGTCCGCGCCCTGAACGAGCGCCCTGCGCGAAACCTACGACGGAGGAAACGTGTCGCGTCTCAGATTGAGTTTTGCCTGCGGTAAGTACGATCGCATGGAAGCGCTGCGCACCGGCGAGATCGCGGTCGAGGGCGTCGACCTCAACTACCTCGCCATCGAGGCGCCGCGCGAGATTTTCGACCGCATGGGCGGGGGCGAGGAGTTCGACGCTGCGGAGTTCTCGGCGTCGGAATTCATCGGCCGCACGGCGCGCGGCGACCGCGCTTTCGTGGCGCTGCCGGTGTTTCCGTCGCGGGTGTTTCGCCACGGCTACATTTACGTCAACCGCCGCGCCGGCATCCGGACCCCAAAGGACCTCGAAGGCAAGCGCGTCGGCACCGCGCTCTACACTCAGACCGCGGCGGTGTGGATCCGCGGCCATCTCGCCCATCAGTACGGCGTCGATCTCTCGACCATCCGGTGGGTGCAGGGCGCGGTCGAGAAGGGCGGCAGCCACGGTGATCCCGCCGCGCCGCCGCTCCTCAAGCCGGCCGCGATCGAGGTGAACCGGTCGGGCCGCTCGCTCAGCGAGCTGTTGGCGGCGGGCGAGATCGACGCCATCGCGGCGGCGCGGCGCCCGACGGTGCGCCACCCCGACGTCGGGCAGTTGTTCGCCGATTCAAAGGCCGTCGAGCGCGACTACTTTCGCGAAACCGGCATCTTCCCGATCATGCATCTCGTCGCGATCCGCCGCGGCGTTTACGAGGCCAATCCGTGGCTCGCTTCAAGCCTCTACAACGCGCTCGCCGCCTCGAAGAACTGGGCGCTCGACCGCATGCACCGCACCGGGGCGCTGCGCTACATGCTGCCCTGGATGGACCATGACGTCGACGAGATCGACGACGTGTTCGGCGGCGACCCGTGGCCCTATGGCATCGAAGCCAACCGGGCGACGCTGACCGCGCTCGTCCAATACATGGCCGAGCAGCATCTCATCGCCGAGCCGATGCCGATCGAAGAGCTGTTCGTCCCGCTTCCGGGCCTGACGGATAGTTGAGCGCATCGGCGCGCAAGCGCCGTCGCACCTACGCCCGACAGGAAACAAACGATGGGGCTGGAAAACATCGCCGCCGGTGCGTCGCGGCCGTCCACACACGTCTCTCTTTCAGCGCTGCCGCAAGACGTGGATGGCCGGAACATGTCCGGCCATGAGTAATCATTATATTTCGGGTCGGTATTTCTCGGGCACTCCGGGGCGCCGTTGCGGCGCCCCGGAGAATGCGAGCCGTGCGTTACAGCGGCGCCGGCGCGATCGCGACCACGTCCAGGCTCGGGCCGGTCTTGGGGGCGGGCTTCGCCCAGCGGACATCGCCCTTGAGATTGGCGGCGGCGGTGACCGCCTTGGATAGCGTGATGCTGAGCTTTTGCTGATCCTTGGGGGCACTGTGCGGCAACTGCCACACGGCGACGCTGGCCTTGGTCTTTTCGTCGGTGCGCACGCCCTGGTAGCCATCACCCGTGGTGGCCACGACAGTCGTATCCGGCGGCAATGTCAGGCTGATGGTGACGCCTTCGGCCGTCACGCCCCTGCCCGCCACACCGCCATTGGTCACCGTCAGCGGATAGGTCACGCCGCTGGCTGCAGCCTCGCCCTTGCCGAGCACGGCCGTCAATGGCACGCGCACGCCGATTTCGTCGCGGGCCCAGTAGAAGATCGACCGCAGCGTTTCGCCGGACAAGCGCGCCCGCGAGTAGTTGCCCATGTCGAGATTGGTAGCGTTGCTGCCGAGGAGCGCGCGCTGCGGCGTCATGCCGGTGGTGTGGTTGTACACGAGGTTCGCGAAATAATCGTAATCCATGTTGACGGCGCCCATGTTGGCGCGCGGCCCGTTGAACGTCGGGCCATGGCACTGGCCGCAACCGATATTGATCAGATCGGCCTGCCCCGGAGGTGCGCCAGCCGCAGCTTCGAACCGCCATTTGCCGGGCTCCGCGGGCTTTTGCATCGCGCCGAAATAGGCCGCGAGATCGGCGGCATCCTGATCGTTCATCTGGCTCTCGACGAAGGCCGGCATGATGCCCCACGGCTGACGCACCGCCTTCATGAACTGCGCGGCGCTCAAGCCACGGCCGGCGAGATCCGGGCCGTATGCGCCTTCGCCGTTGTTGCCGTGACAATTCCGGCACGCCGTGGCGCGGGGCGCTTCGCGGTCCCAATATGCTTTTCCGGCTGCGGGATTGCCGGTAACCTGAGCAAGCGCGGCGCTCTGGGCGAGCGGCAACAGCATGAGCGCGATGAGTGCTTTTTTCACGGATCATCCCCCCTTTGGGCAGCGTCCGCTTGGCGCGGAGCATGACCGCCACATCTTACAGGCCGGGCGCGGTGCTGCCAACGACCTCACGCAGCCGTGATAAAAGAATCCAGCGGCACGAGCGCGAGGAGACCCGATGGCGATCTCGATTACGAACCTTGATGCAGTCCTCGGTGCGGCAGTGCAGGGGATTGACCTTGCAACGCCACTCGCCCCGGCGGATGTCGATGCCATCATGCAGGCGTGGCGCACCCGCCTCGTGGTCGTGATCCACCGGCAGACGCTGTCGGACCCGCAGCTCCTCGCGTTCAGCCGCTATTTCGGCGAGCTTGATCCGCCGGGGCCGAACCCTTATGGCGAGCCCTTCAATAAGGCGCACCCGGAAATCAACGTGATCTCCAACGTGGTCGAGAACGGCAAGCCGATCGGCAATCTGGGCGATGGCGAGGCCGTATGGCATGCGGACATGACCTACGTGGAGGTGCCGCCCAAGGCCGCGATCCTCCATGCCCTCGAAGTGCCGCCGGGCGGCGGCAACACCTATTTCGCCGACATGTTCGCCGCCTACGAGACGTTGCCCGACGCGCTGAAGAAGGCGGCTGCCGGCAGGATCGCGGTGCACGACGCGTCCCGCAACAGCGCCGGCATGCTGCGCAAGGGATACAAAGAGGTGACCGACGTGCGCGACACCGTCGGGGCGCGTCACCCGCTGGTGCGCACCGACCCGACGACCGGGCGCAAGTCGCTGTTTCTTGGCCGGCGGCCCAACAGCTACGTGGTCGGCCTGAGCGTCGCCGACAGCGAGGCGTTGCTCGACGCGTTGTGGGCCCACGCGACGCAGCGGCGGTTTGCCATGTGCCACGAATGGCGGGTCGGGGACGTGCTGATGTGGAACAACCTCGCGGTGCTGCACCGGCGCGACCCGTTCGATCCCGCCACGCGGCGCGTCATGCATCGCACCCAGATCAAAGGCGATCAGCGCATCGCATGACCGCGACCGGACGCGAACGACTCACCGTCGCCTGGCTCAGGAGCAATAGACCCGCGACTTTGCTTGCGCCGGGATCACGCGCGGCTTCGGCGGCAGGCCGGCGATCTCCTGCACCAGCTTGGTGCGGGTCGCTTCCTTGAACTGCTCGCGCTCATGGATCGCAACCACGAACGATCCCGGGCCGCCGATCACGCAATCCTCGTAATAGACGTCGAGGTTGGGTATGTCGGTGCCGCTGCCGTACGGGCGGCTCAGCATGATCGGCAGGCCGTTGATGGTGATGCCGGCCGACACCACGTCATCGCGCATGATGGTGACCGGCGGGCCCATATTGTTGGTGCCATCGCCGGACACGTCGATGACGCGGCGCAGCCCGTCGTAGCCGCTCGTCTCGAACAGTGGCTTGGCGAATTGCAGCGCGCCGTAGATCGAGGTGCGCGGCGCGCGGCGATAGGGCGTGCGCCGCAACTCGTCCGCCACCGCCTCGGCGGCGGCCGGCCCATCGATCACCCGCCACGGCACGATGATCTTCTGATCGAATATGGCGGCCCATTCGAAATACGTGATCGCCACCTTGCCATGGTTGCCGTTGCGCAGCGCCTGCAGGAACTCCCGCGACGTCAAGCCGACGATATAGCCCTCGCGCTGGAGCGCTTGCTCCTCCGGGTCCATGGAATTGGAAACGTCGACGGCGATGACAAGCTCGGTGTCGACCGGCACGGCGTTCGGGCGCTTGTCGGCCAGCATCGGCGCCAGAGCGGGCGCCGCCAGGCTCAGTCCGGCCACCGCAATCGCCGCGATGCCGGCGCCGGCCGCGACGAACGACATCAATCCGTGCGCGCGCATCCGCCTCTCCTTCGGCCGCCATCAAGGCACATGGTGGCGCGGACACCGGGCAAGCGCAAGCTTTTCCAAGGCGGCTTTTCCAAAGCCGCAATGGCAGCCGACCGCCGCGTCAAGCCGAATGGCGTTCCCGGGCGTTGAACCATCCGGCAACTGACGGCCACTAACTTGTCAGGATGGAAAAACGTACAACCTGACAGGAGAGACACATGTTCCGCAAAATGACTTTCGCAATTGCCACCGTCGCGGTGCTCGGCGCCGCCGCGCTCGCTCCCACTTCGGCTTCGGCCCACGGCTTTGGCGGCTTCGGCGGCCACGGCTTCGGTCACGGTCGCGGCTTCGGCTGGGGCGGGATTGGCCTTGGCCTCGCCGGTGGCTATGCCGCCGATCAATGCGGCCTCGTCCGCCAAGTTTATGCCACCCCGTATGGCCCGGTGGTTCGCTGGGTCAACGTGTGCTACTGAGCCCGCCACGCGGCAATCGCAATTGACCAGTGTGCAAGCCCCGGATGGAAACATCCGGGGCTTCGCGCCGTGTCCATAGCGCGCACGTACGGGACGCGAAATTTCGATGGCCACCGTCATTCGCAAGGCGGAGGAGCGCGACGTCGAAACACTGACGGCGCTCAACGCCGACGTGCAGGACGTCCATGCCGCAGCGCTGCCGTGGCTGTTCAAGCGGCCGGGACCCGACACCTTTCCGCCCGCCGAGATCGCCGACTTGCTGCGGCGAGCGGAAAATCTCCTGTTCATCGCCGAGGTCGACGGTGCGGCCGCCGGATATGCGTTCGCGGAAATCATTCGCCGGTACGAGACGCCGTTCTGCCACGCCTACGACACCGTCTATCTCCACCACATCAGCGTGCGGCCGGAGCATCGTCGGCACGGCGTCGGCACCGCGTTGCTCGGCGCTGTGCGGGCCGCGGCAGCCGAGAGCGGCGTCGCGCTGGTGGAGCTTGACGTATGGACGTTCAACGAAGCAGCGCGCGCATTCTTCCGCCGCCACGGCTTCGCGATATCCAACGAGAGGCTGTGGAGCCGCTGAGCGGCGCCGTGCACGCTCTACCGTTCGAGGGGATTTCCGATACGCAAGCTCATCGCACGCTTGGCGAGACCTTCCACGAAGGCGTCGTGCACTCGAATCCTCGACGATAATGCGCGTCGCGGCCGAGCAGACCTGTCCGGCGTTGAAAAACGCCCCGGACGCAGTTTGACGCACCGCCGCGCCGATGTCCGCATCAGCAAAGACGACGCTCGGCGATTTTCCGCCCAGCTCCAAGCCGATGCGGGTGATGTTCTCGGCGGCCGCGCGCATGATGAATTGGCCGGTTTGCGGCGAGCCCGTGAAGGCGATCTTGTCGATACCCCGATGGGCGACGAGCGCCGCTCCCGCGTCCGCGCCAAAACCCGCGAATGATGTTGAGCACTCCCGACCGGAAGTCCTGCCTCCAGCGCCGCGCGACCAAGCCACAGGCCGACAGCGGCGTCCAGTTCCGCCGGCTTCAGTACGACCGTGCATCCGCAGGCGAGGCCGGCGCGATTTTCCACACCGCATTCATCAACGGAAAATTCCACGGCACTATTGCGGCGACGACGCCTACCGGAACGCGATGCACATAGGTGAGCGCATCGTGACGCGCCGGAACGACCTCGCCCGCAATCTTGTCCGCCCAGCCAGCATAGTATTCCAGGCAATCGATTGCCGCCGGCAGATCCATGCGCCGCGTCGCAGCCAATGGCTTGCCGGCATCTATGCTTTCGAGCAGGACCAATTCCTCGGAGCGCTCGCGCATGATCGCGGCCAGTCGATTGAGTATGCGGCCACGCTCGGCACCGGACATGAACGACCAGGGGCCGCGCTTGCAGGCGCGACGCGCGCCGCGACACCGCGGCGTTGACGTCGTCCGGCACCCGTCCTCGGCGACTTCGGCGAGCACCTCCTCGGTAGCCGGGTTCTAGTTTCGTAAACTGTTTACCGCGAGCGGCAGCCTTGTCCTAGTCTCCCCCGATCAAAAGCTTTGTTGGAGGCATGACGGCGCCAATTGTGATCAAGATCTATGGACATTGCAGTGCTTTCGTGTCTATTACATCGACCAACCAACAATGGGGACGCGCTTTCCGGAATCAAATCGGAAATGCCTACGATGTATCGGAATATCCGATCAGTCCGCGAGCGATTTAGTCCGCGAGCATCGACAGAAGGCGATCGAGCTTGCCGGGGACATCCGTTTGGCTTGCCGACTTCAGCAAAGCGCGCGCCAGCGGCGACAGGGGATCGCGCCCGCTGACAACAATTCCGACGCTCTGAGATCCCCTCGGGTTCGACCAGCGGAATAGCCCGAAGCTCCTCCCAGCGCCGCATTTCTCATGCCCAACCAAGTACAGGAATGTATGCGGGACGACGCTCGACCATTCGCCGGCGCGCACGTGGGCGATCGAGCGACAACACCGAATTGGTTTCCACCGCGGCCCTGGGCTTCCCGGCTCCGCCCGCGACGAACAGATGATCGATGATCCGGCGGTTCTGCATGTCGCCGGTCAAGAGGCACAGCGGCAGCTTTGCGGCCTCGCGCCAACTCACGGCGGGCCTCTCGCAAGGGCGACGAAGAAGTGCAAGTGGCGGATATTCATATTAAGGCGGATATTCACTTCAAGAAGAGGATCGGACCGCGATCCGAACATGCCTGCGGCGGACCATGATCAGTTGAGGCGATGTGACTATTGCGAAAGCCGGATGACGAGCCGCCTTTCGAGATCGCATTAGCAGCCGGCCCAGGTTTGGGGCTGAAGGGCTTGTTCACCATGCATGGGCGGTGCCACGTTCGGCGAGGCCGAGATGGTCCGAATGGCTTTACCGGAGTATCTCGACCGGCAGCACCCATGCGTCCAAGACGCCGGCGACGAGCGACAAGATCACGCCGGCAGCGACCCGGAATTGGCCAAGTCGGTCGCCGATGGATTCATCGCCACCTTCGGCGATACCGTTGCGCGGCCCGATCGCGCGGCGTCATCGCCGGCGACGAGGGTGGCGCATCGCGGTTAGTTCGGCAAGCACGACCGCAACCGGCGACCGCAACCGGCACCGGCGAGGCGGGCACCTCCCCGAAGGCAAAGTTCTTTGCTATGATTCTATGTTCCGCTTCGATGCTCCCGGCAGCGAAGCGGGCCATCTTCAGGCGGGGGCCGGACTACCGGGCCGCCGTCCGACAACGCGATCAGACAAAAATCCCGCCGCGGTTCTCCGGACCCCACCGGAGCCAAACCGCTCCGGAAACCCGGAGGTTCGCCATGAGATTCCTCAGCTTCATCGGTGCCCTTGCCATCCTGGCGGCGATCGGCGCGGCGGTGTTTTTCTTCGGCGGTTTCTACAACATCGCCGCCACCGAGCCGGACCTCGGCGTCGTCGCCTGGGCGCTGGAGCACGTCCGCGAAGCCTCGATCGGCCGCCACGCGACCACGCTGCCGCCATCCGGGTTCGACAGTCCGGATAACATTCAGGCCGGCGCGCGCGCCTTCGCGGCGCGTGGCTGCGCGAACTGCCACGGCGCCCCGGGCGTGACCTGGACCAAGTTCTCGGAGGGCCTCCACCCCGACCCACCGGACCTCAAGGACATCGTCAAGGATATCGAGGCCAAGGACATCTTCTGGGTCGTGCGCAACGGCATCAACATGACAGGCATGCCGGCTTTCGCCGCCAACGTCGCCAACGAAATGGAAATCTGGCAGATTACCGCCTTCGTGAAGAAAATCGGCGATGTGTCGGAGGCGGAATACAAGACCTGGGTCGACGCCGGTCCGCCGCCGGCCGATCCGCCGGCACCGAAGTAAGTCGCCACGCTACACGGTGTCGCGCCGGCTCATTTGGTGGCGGTGCGCGCGGCCTGCCGCGCGTTCATGGCGGCGCGCCCGCTGCGTTCAGTATCGAGCTGGTCTTGCCGGCCCTGGGCGTTTCTGAGCGTTCCGTCCATCACCAGAATGACGGCGATCCATGATATCGCGAAATTTGCGAAGAACAGGGTGAGGAAAACCACAAGGCTTGCGGTGTTCGACACGGTTACTTCGACATAATAGCCGATGCCCCCGGCGATCACGCCACCGATTACGACAAATAAAACATACAGGATCAGTGCCTTCATGGCGCCCTCTTCGCGTTATCGTCCCACCAGCATGGTCGGACTATCCGGGCCGATTTGCAAAGAAATTCGGCGCTTCGGAAGCGTCCGGCGTGGCGGCAACAGCGATCGGGCCACCCCATGCCGGCGCCGCTGGCCCTGTCGGCAGGCCGACCCTGCCACTCTGGCGAGAAATGGCTCGAAATTCCGCCACTTGCAACCTGAAAGCGGTCCTTCATTGGTACTCGATGGCCTCTCCCGGCAAACTCGAACGGTAGCGAGGCCGTTCCAAGCGGCGACCGCGGCGCAATCTCCCGCTCATCCGGATCGGCAGTCCCATGACGGCCGTCGAAATTCGCGCGGCTCCTCCAACTGCTTAAAATCCAATCGATCGCGTTTTGCGGATGTTAACATCTTCGGATTATCGTGGCCGTTCAGCCATGTGGTTCCGAGGGACCGACCATGCGTTTCTCGCCCATGCGGTTCTCGCCCCACCACAACAAGGCTGCCATCGTCGGGCTGATCGTCTATGCCGGGTGCCTGGTCGCGGCCGTCGCGCTGTTCGTCGAAAATCGAATATCCGCCGCCCTCGTCGAACAGGCTCGCAAGGCCGAGGCCGATGCGGGGCCGCTGGAGAGCCGCTACGCCGGCGTCATCATGATTCCCACGAGCGTTGCCGGGCGTTGCCGCCGCATGGAGTTCGACAACATCACCGGCGCGCTGCGCGAAGGTGTCGCGAGCGCATGCCGTGACGAGCCGCTCGCCGGCAATTCGACGCAAGGCCGCATCAGCGCCATCCGGGACGCCTTCACGAAGCGCTGAGCGAATTTCGCGGTTCCCCTCACGGCGGCCGGCCCTACTTGCTGAGATACGCGGTCTGGACCGCGGTCGCGAACAAGGTGTTCAGCGCCGACGAAATGTCCTGATTGGTGTTCACCTCGAAATACAGTCCCGGCGACGCGCAACTCTGCAGCGTTGGGCCGATTTGAGGCTGGAACGGCCCGATGTACGTATTGTACCAGGAGTTGGTCGGCAACGGCAGGTAGGTGGTATACAGCACCGCGATCCGGATGCCGCGATTTTTGATGATCGTGCACCAGCTCGGGTCCATCAGCGATTGCTGCCGCGCGCCGTTGACATTCTCGTCCTCGACGCCGTCGGTGACGAAGAACAGGACCTCCTGCGGCTTGTCGGTTCCGGTGCCGGAGCCCGGATTGGGCATCACTGCGTTGATGCTGCTCATGGCGTTGTCGTAGTTCGTGATCTCGTCGTTGTTCCAATTCTGGGCGGGGACTTCATAAATCCCGATATTGCTGGCGAGCGTCTGCGCGTAGGCGAGGTTCGACGTCAGCGACGCGATCGTGTCGAACCCATAATTGAACGTGTAGATCGCCATGCGATAGGTGGCACTGATCGAATTCTCGGTGGTCTGCGCCGTGGCCACGAGGTTCTGGGTCGCGGTCGCCAGGTTGTCGATGCGCAGGGTGACACCGAGCTGGCGGGCCAGCCCGTAATAGTCGTTCGGCGATGTATCGGACTCGTGGCACGCGAACGCGCATTGGTCCGGCGTATTCGCCACCATGGTGTTGATGCCCGCCGTCGTCGCCGCCACCGCCATCGAGGGCGAATTGTCGAGCAACAGGTAGAAATCGATATTCGGGGGGACCATCGTGGTGGCCTGGGACGCACCGCTGAGCAGGATCGAAGGTTGCCCGATGAGGCTCGCGAACATGGTCTGGGATGTCGCCGTGTAGCTCACCGCGACGGTGCGCGTCATGCCGGCATCGGTCACCGTGACCGAAAGGTTGGCAGGATCGTAGATCAGCCCCGGGATGGCGGCAGCCTGGCTATTGAACATGCTCTGCGCCGCCGCGATCGACTGGGCGTCGCCCTGCGCCATGACGGCAGGCGTGACGGCCGCAAGTGCCGCGGAGTCCGCAAGAGCATTGAGCTGCTGCTGGCGTTGCGCCGATTTGGCGTAGTCGATGCCTACCCCGACCAGGCACATCGCCGGTATTATGGCGAGGGCAAACGTCGCCGCGACTGTGCCCGAACGATCGTGGAGCAAGCGTCGCAGGGCATTATTTTTCATTGACGGACTTCTTCAACGGTTAACTGCGACGGTCCGGTGCCGCGGAATGTTGTCCCGCTCCGATCGCGCCAGAATGCCTATCAGAATTTAAATGACCGTTGCGCGAACCCGGAAAATGTTATGAAGGATTTCTTGAGCAATTCAGCGCAATGCGCGGTCGCCAAGCTAGAGCATTTCCCACCTGATGCGGGTCATCACCCGTAGCCGGCATGCTGAAAGTAGTTGGCGCATTCCTCTGGCGCAATTTTTTTGACGAGTTTACCGATGAGCTTCCAGAGGGCATTGACTGTGCGTGCGGCACCCTTTCGCAGCGCCGCTTTGAGCTTGGCGAACGCCATCTCGATCGGATTGAGGTCGGGCGAGTAGGCTGGCAGATAGCGCACCTTCGCACCGACCGCTTTGAGCGTCTCTGCCACACCCTCGACCTTGTGGGTGCGCAGGTTGTCCATGAAGACGACATCGCCCCTGTCGAGTGTCGGCGCCAGAACCTGCTCGATATAGGCGAGGAATGCCGGTCCATCCATCGCGCCATCGATCACATAGGGAGCCGTGAGGCCATCGGTGCGCAGGCCGGCGATGAACGTCATCGTCTTCCAGTGGCCGTGCGGCACCTTCGCGACGAGGCGCTCGCCACGCGGGCAGCGCCCGTAGTGGCGAACCATTTTCGTCGTGACGGACGTCTCGTCGATGAACACGAGACGTCGCGCCTTGAGCGACGGTTGCTCGGCTTTGAGTTCCGCGCGCGCCGCAGCCACGTCAGGCCGATCCTGTTCGGCGGCGTGCAGAGTTTTTTTTGAAGGTGATGTCGTGACGCTCATAGAAGCGCCCGACCGAGCTCCTCCCGGTCTTGAGCTTCTTCTCGCCGGCGAGCCGCGCGCGGATCTCGTCGAGCGTCAGGTCTGGCTCTGCGACGACGAGGTCTAGCAGCCACTGCCTGTGCGCCTCAAGCGGCGAGCGGCTGTGGCCGGTGCCAGGCCTCGCCGCGACGCTTCCCGTGCTCGTCCAGCGCTCAAACCAGCGGATCGCCGTCGAAGCGCCGATGTCGAGCAGGCGCGCCGCCTCTCGCCTGCTTTCGCCCGCTTCGACCATACCGACCACCCGAGCCCGAAGATCGTTGGAGTATCCCTTCGCCATCATACCCCCGCCACCGCCGACGAACGCACTTGAATCCGATTTGCGCGTCCGAGGGAAGCCCCAGGGCTCGTTACGATTCACATCAAACGGGAATTGCTCTAACGGCACACAGAGCTGGCGAGACGACGAGACGTCAGATGACGTCGTTCCGCCGTAGCTCCGCGAGCTCCGACGCGCCAAGGCCGAGGCGCTCGGACAGCACCTCGTCGGTGTGCTGGCCGAGTAGCGGAGGCGGCAGCCGGTAGTCGGGCGGGGTCTCGGACAGGCGCACCGGATTTGCGATCACATCGACACCCTGCGGGGTCGCGGCGTGAGGCATATGGACGACGACGCCGCGCGCCTTCACCTGCGGATCGGCAAACACTTCGCGCAAGGTGTTGATCGGCCCACACCCGATCTTGAGCGTTTCGAGTTTATCCACCCATTCGGCGGTGGTCTTCGACTTCATCACCGGGGTCAACGTGTCGGTCACCAGCCGGCGGTTCTCGACCCGCGCCGCGTTGGTGGCGAAGCGCGCATCGGACAGCAGGTGGGCAAGGCCGAAGCTCTCGCAAAATCGCTTGAAGGTCGGATCATTGCCGACCGACAGCACCACATAGCCGTCGCTGGTGGGGAACACCTGGTACGGCACGATATTGGGATGCTGATTGCCGAGCCGCGGCGGGTTTTCGCCGGTGGCGAGATAGTTCATGCCCTGGTTGGCAAGCCAGGCCACATGGGCGTCCAGCATTCCGATATCGATCTGCTGACCCTGCCCGGTCGCATCGCGATGGCGTAGCGCCGCCAGGATTCCGATGCAGCCATAGAGGCCGGCAAAAAGATCCGCGAGCGGAACCCCGACCTTCTGGGGCTGGCCGTCCGGCTCGCCGGTGAGGCTCATGACGCCGCCCATGGCCTGGATCAGACTGTCATAGCCCGGTCGCGCCGCATAAGGCCCGGTCTGTCCGAAGCCGGTGATGGAACAATAGATCAGGCCCGGAAACTTGCCGTGAAGCTGCCCGTAGCCGAGGCCGTATTTCGCCAGCGCTCCGACCTTGAAATTCTCCACCAGGATGTCGCTGTCCGCGATCAGCCTGAGCGCGATCGCCTGGCCTTCCGGCTTGGCGATATCGAGCGTCACCGATCGCTTGTTGCGATTGGCGCCGACGAAGTAGGCGCTCTCCTTGGTGCCCGGCATGAAGGGCGGCGCGAATCCGCGGGTGTCGTCACCCGAGCCCGGCTTCTCGATCTTGATGACATCGGCGCCGAGATCGGCGAGCATCTGCACGCAAGTCGGCCCCGCAAGGACGCGCGTGAGATCGAACACCTTGACGCCCTTGAGTGGCCCGGTCGGTTCCGTCATGGTCCCCCGTCATCGTCCACTATCATGGTCCCCCATCGTGGCCCCCTCGTTGCCGGCCGCCCTCTTCGCAGATCGACTGTAAAATCGCAAGGCCAGCGCGGTCAGCGTCCGGTATGCGGCGTGCAACATTCCGATCGCCGAGGAGATGCGGCAAGATGGCAAGCCCGGCGCGATTGCGGTTCGCGGCCGGCGGTGGGCAATTATACGCAATAACGATCGACCTTCCGGGAGGAACCGATGGCCACGCAACCGATCGTGCAAGTCTCGCGTCTTCTCGATGAACGCGGACTGAGCGCGTTCCACATCAAGTTGATCGCCTGGACGGCGCTGGTCGCCTTGATCGACGGCTATGACATCGGAGCGATCGCGTTCGCCGCGCCGCACCTCGTCACGGACTGGCACCTGGACCGTGGCGCGCTGGGGCCGGTGTTCAGTTCGAGCCTGATGGGCGTCCTGATCGGGTCGGCGCTGTTCGGCTTCGTCGGCGACCGTTTCGGCCGCAAGGCCGCCATGGTGAGTGCGCTCCTGGGGTTCGGGGTCTTCACCTGGATCGCCGCCTACGCGACATCGCTCGATCAGTTGTTTTGGCTGCGCTTCGTGGCCGGCATGGGGATCGGCGGCATCATCCCCAACGTGGTCGCCATCAATGCGGAGTTGGCACCGGCCAAGCTGCGCGGCACCCTGCCGCTCATCGCGGTCGGATTCGTACCGCTCGGCGGCAGTATTCCGGGCATCGTCTCGGCGCTGCTGGTGCCGCATTATGGCTGGCCGATCCTGTTTCTGGTCGGTGGCATTGCGCCGATAGTGATCGCAATCGCGGTGCTCATTGCGATGCCGGAATTGATCAAATACATGGCGCTCCACGAGGGCTGGCGCCGCCATATGGAGCGGCTCATCGCTGAGATCCGCCCGGGCTTCCCGGTGCCGGCCGACGCGCGCTTCGTCATCGAGGACGAGAAACAGTTTCCGGGCTTCAACCCGGTCTATCTGTTTCGCGACGGGCTTGCTCTGATCACCCCGCTGCTGTGGCTGCTGTTCGCCTTGAACCTGATGGGCTACTTCTTCCTGGCGAGCTGGACGCCGACGCTGTTGACGGCGGCGCATCTGCCGCCTTCAACCGCCGCGCTCGCGACCAGCGTCATCCAGATCGGCGGCACCACGGGCTCATGGCTGCTGTGCCGGTGGATCGACCGGCATCGCTTCCTCGCCATCGCGCTGTTGTTCGTGCTTGCGGTGCCGTCGGTCGGTGCGATCGGCTATGCCGGACAAACATCCGAGACAGCCCTGCTGGTGACGACGTTCGCGGCCGGCTTCTGCGTGCTCGGGATTTAATCGGGCATCAATGTCTGCGGCGCCCTGGTCTATCCGACCTCGCTACGCGCCAACGGCTCGGGTTGGCAATTGGGGATCGGGCGATTTGGTTCGGTGGTGGGGCCGCTGCTCGGCGGTCTATTCGTCGGCCTGCCGGTGGAACAGCTCTACCTGTGGTCGTCGCTGCCGTTCGCGCTCGGCGCCGTGATCTGTTTTACGATCCACCGGTTGAATGCCGCGCGGGTCGCCCAGCAGGGGTGGGTGCATGAAGCACGCGAGGCTGCGGCGGAGTAGATCGGCTCATGGGGATCGCAGGCATGCAGCGAAACGAAGTTTCGCCGTAGCCTCAGTTTCGCCAAATGTGGCGCGCAGCTTGCATGAACCATTGCTGGCATCTGCGCAACTCAAGCACCTGCCAACAAATGGAAAATACCGGGCATTCAAGACTTGAGCGATCAGGGCTCGATTGATCAAAGGTTAGGCAAGCGAGGCTTGAACAAACGAGGCTTGAGCACGCGAGACTGAGCGACCACAAATGGGGCTTTTGGGGCTTTAACAGAGGAGTCCTTGCCATGTGTGACTATAGCCTACAAGGCGTTGCGTCACGTCCTGCAGCAGTCGGCGACAAGCTCACTACGCGAAACTTCGGCACCGGAACACGTGGCTTCGGGGCGGCTGAAAATCGCAACACGGCCGTCTGCCTCCTTCCCGGCACCGAGATCGCCTTTGCGAACGATATCCAGATCGAATCGCCGCGGTTCTTCGGGCAGAGCGTGAAGACCTTCAAGCACACCACCGCGATCTTCCGGCAGATCGACAAGGATACGCCGCACGTTCACCATGACGCGCTGGAGTTTCCTGACGGACAGATCGTGCTCCTGACCGCGTTGCGTGAAGGCCAGGAAGCGACGGTGCTGCAACTTCCGGCGCGGCCGACGACACTGCGCGAGTTCGAAGACCAGAAGCGCGCGGCCTACACCGGCTGACAGCGGCAATCCGCGGCACCGGTAAAGAAGAAGAAGGCCGCCCGCCCGGGCGGCCTTTTTTTCGCGCGGCCGAAAATGCCGGCGCATTATTCAGCGGGCGGCAGGCCGCGCATGATCAGGCGGTTGAGCCGCGCCGTGAACGCGGCCGGATCGTCCGGTACTTCGCCGTCGAGAATTCGTGCCTCGTCAAACAACAACGCCGCGAGATCGGCGATGTCGGCCTCGCGCTCCTCTCCCTTGGCGCGTGCCAAAGCTTTCACCAGGGCATGCCGCATGTTGAGCTCGAGGATCGGCTTGGCGCCGCCGGCACGATTATGGCGTGCGAGCAGGCGCTCCAGCTCGCGGTCTGGGCCATGCCCGCCGGCGACCAGGCAGGCGGCGCTATCGGTGAGGCGCTGGGAGGCGCGCGCATCGGAGATGCGTTCGCCGAGCGCTGCCTTCACGGCCGCGATGACCGCCGCATCATCGATGACGTCGGGCTTCTCGGCATCGTCCGGCTTGCCGGCCTGATCGATGAGCGGCACCAGGGCGAAATCGACTTCGCCCTGGCTCAGCGATTTGAGCGGCTTGCCGTCGAACCCGAGCGGCGAGGCGGTCCAGAACGCGTCGACCGGATCGGTCAGGAGCATTACCTCGATGCCGCGCGCCCGCGCGGCTTCGAGCTTCGGGTTGGATTTCAACCGCTCGACGCTGTCGCCGACCAGATAATAGATTTCGGTCTGGTTCGGCTTGATGTCGGCAACATATTGCTTGAGTGAGCGTCCGTCGCCCGTCGTCGTGGTGAAGCGCGACAGCGCCAGCACCTGGTCACGCCGCTCATGGTCTTCGTAGATGCCCTCCTTGAAGACCCGGCCGAATGCCTCCCAGATCTTGGCATAGGACGCCGGTTCCGCGGCCTCCTTGGGCTGCCCGTCCGATTCCGTCGTTTCCGCGTCGGAACCCTCCTTGGGGGGCTCTTCCTTGGCGCCCTGGGCCTCCTTCGCGGCGAGCGATTCCAGCTCGGCGATGACACGGCCGGTCAGCGCCTTGCGCATCTGCGCCACTTGCGGATTGTTCTGGAGCATTTCGCGCGAGATGTTGAGCGGCAGATCCTCGCTGTCGACGACACCACGCATGAAACGCAGATAGGCCGGCAGCAGCTCGGCATCGTCGGTGATGTAGACGCGGCGCACATAGAGCTTCACGTGGCCTTTGCGGCCCGGGTCGAACAGGTCGTAGGGCGCCATCGAGGGGGCGAACAGCAGCACCGCATAGGACAGCCGCCCCTCGGCCCGGTAGTGGAGCGTCATGGCGGGCTCGTCGAACGCGCCCGCAATCGACCGATAGGCCTGGGTGTAATCCTCGGGCTTCAGCTTGGATTTGGAGCGCTGCCACAGCGCGCTCGCCGAATTGATCTGACGCGGCTCGCCCTCCGCCCCGGCAAGCTCGATCGGGAACAGGATGTGGTCCGAATAGGTATGCACGATGCGCTCGATCTCGTGGGGCTCGAGATAGCGCTTGGCGTCATCCTTGAGATGCAGCACGATTTCGGTGCCGCGCGGCACCCGCGCGGCCTGCGCTTCGCTCGCCGCCGCGATCTCGAAGCCGGCGCCCCCCGACGAGGTCCATGTCCACGCCTCGGCAGCGCCGGCACGGCGGCTCGTCACCTCGATAAGGTCGGCGACCATGAAGGCCGAATAGAAACCGACGCCGAACTGACCGATCAGCCCGGCGCCGTCCTTGGCCTCGGACAGGCGGCTGATGAAGGCGCGGGTGCCCGAGCGCGCAACGGTGCCGAGATTGTCGATCAATTCCTGCCGGTCCATGCCGATGCCGGTGTCCGTGATCGTGAGCGTCGCGGCGGCAGCATCGGGCGTAATGCGGATCGTAAGCGCCCCGCCCTGCGCCATGAGGTCGGGATTGGCGATCGCCTCATACCGCAGCTTGTCGCAGGCATCGGAGCCGTTGGAGATCAGTTCGCGCACGAATACGTCGGTCTCGGAATAGACCGCATGCACCATCAGGCGCAGCAGTTCGGCGACCTCGGCCTGAAACGGATGGGTCTGTGTCACGGGTTCAGCTTCGGTGCTCATGCCGCTCGGTTCCGTAATCGGGTTGAATTCGCTCCCGATATAGCGGGCGGCCGGGCTTACGCAAGGGTATGGCCGCCTGCCGCCACGGCCGCGTCGATGGGCGAATGCCCCCGAATGCGGGCGTGCTCTCACGTCGCGCAATGTTAAGAAGCCGTTAACCCGGACATTAAACACTAGGGCATCGCTCGTTGTGTCGCTCAAGCCGCGGAGGCTACCAATGAAGACAGTGTTTGCCCGCTCTCCGTCCGCGCCGCAATTGGAGGACGACACGTTCGTCCCGGAGGAACTCATCGGCCGCCTGCATCGGGCGACCGAGACCACGGTCGTCGACCTCCTGGACCGATTTACCACCCAGGAACGCGCCAATCTGGCGATGTTCTGCTATCACAAGACCCACCTGCACAGGATCGGCCTTGTGATCGCGGCAACCTGCGATCGGGCGTCCCTGGTGCAGCAACTGGGAACCGTGCTCGGCCAGGCCCTGTACGCCCAATCCCGCGACATCGCGGCGGCGTCCAACCCGGTTCGGGTCCATCACCGGCCCAAGGTGACGCTGGCCCAGTCGGCCGGGGACCGTTGGCCGCCGTTGGTCGACATCGAGGACGCGCCGTTGCAGGCGCCGTTGGCCGAAATCGAGAACAAAATCGGGGACGCCCTCCTGGAAGCCTGATAAGCTTCGCATTATTGGTCCCGTCGGCCGACCCTGCCGGCGGTAAATGCGGCGCCCCCATTGACTGGCGGCGCCGGGGCCGTAAATGAACGGCATGAATACCCCCAAACCGCTGTTTTCCTATCGCCGCCACTGGGCGCACCGGTTCGGCACGGCGCCGTTCCTGCCGATGTCGCGCGACGAAATGGACGCGCTCGGCTGGGATTCCTGCGACATCGTGCTGGTGACGGGCGACGCCTACGTCGACCATCCGAGCTTCGGCATGGCGATCGTGGGCCGGCTCCTGGAGGCGCAGGGGTTCCGGGTCGGGATCATCGCGCAACCGGATTGGCAGAGCGCGGAACCGTTCGCGGCGCTGGGGCGGCCGACGCTGTTCTTCGGCGTCACCGGCGGCAACATGGATTTCATGGTCAACCGCTATACGGCGGACCGTCGCCTGCGCCACAACGACAGCTATACGCCGGGCGGCGAGGGCGGCAAGCGGCCCGACCGTTCGGTGATCGTCTATGCGCAGCGTTGCCGCGAGGCGTTCCGTGACGTGCCGATCGTGCTGGGCGGCATCGAGAGCTCGCTGCGCCGCATTGCCCACTACGATTACTGGTCCGACAAGGTGCGCCGTTCGGTCCTGGCCGACGCCAAGGCGGACATCCTGCTCTACGGCAACGCCGAGCGGGCGGTGGTCGAGGTCGCGCATCGGCTCGCCAAGGGGGCCGCGATTGCGAGCCTCGACGACATTCGCGGCGTAGCGCTGCTCAAGGGCGCCGTCCCGGAGGGCTGGACCGAGGCCCGTGCCGATGATCTCGACGCCGCCGACGAAGGCGCCCGCATCGGGGCCGACCAGACCGTCATCCGGTTGCCGGGCTTCGAACAGGTCGAGCAGGATCGCGAGGCCTATGCGCGGGCGTCGCGGGTGCTGCATCGGGAAAGCAATCCCGGCAACGCGCGCGCCCTGGTGCAGCGTCACGGCGATCGCGAATTGTGGGTGACGCCGCCGCCGATCCCGCTCGCGACAGCCGAAATGGACGCGGTCTACGACCTGCCCTACGCGCGGGCGCCGCATCCTTCGTATGGCGATGCCAAGATTCCCGCCTGGGACATGATCAAGTTCTCGGTGACCATCATGCGCGGCTGCTTCGGCGGTTGCACCTTCTGCTCCATCACCGAGCATGAGGGCCGCATCATCCAGAACCGCTCCGAGGAGTTGGTGGTGCGGGAAATCGCAACCATCCGCGACAAGACGCCCGGATTTACCGGTGTGATTTCGGACATCGGCGGCCCAACCGCCAACATGTACCGCATGGCGTGCAAGGACCCGAAGATCGAGGCGGCCTGCCGGCGGCCGTCCTGCGTCTACCCGGGCATCTGCCCGAACCTCAACACCTCCCACGACGCGCTGATCGGGCTCTACCGCAAGGCGCGCGAGGTGCCGGGGGTGAAGAAGGTGATGGTGGCGTCGGGCGTGCGCTACGATCTCGCGGTCGAAAGTCCCGCCTACATCCAGGAACTCGTCACCCACCACGTGGGAGGGTACCTGAAGATCGCGCCCGAGCACACCGAGGACGGCCCGCTCTCAAAGATGATGAAGCCGGGCATCGGCAGCTATGACCGCTTCAAGCAATTATTCGATCAGGCCGCCAAGAAGGCGGGCAAGCAATACTTCCTGATCCCGTATTTCATCGCCGCCCATCCGGGCACGACCGATACGGACATGCTCAACCTCGCGCTCTGGCTCAAGAAGAACCGCTATCGGGCCGATCAGGTGCAGACCTTCCTGCCCTCGCCGATGGCGGTCGCGACCGCGATGTATCACTCCGGCGTCAGCCCGCTGCGCGGCGTGCGGCATGGCGGCTCGGAGGCGGTCGAAACCGTGAAGGGCCTGCGCCAGCGCCGGCTCCACAAGGCGTTCCTGCGCTACCACGATCCGGAGAACTGGCCGCTCCTGCGCGAGAATTTGAAACGCATGGGCCGCGCCGACCTGATCGGACCCGGCAAGCACCAGCTCGTCCCGAACTGGCAGCCGGCCGGAACCGGAACCGGTGGCGGCGAGGGTCGCCGGCTCGGGCGCAAGCACGGGACGCAGAAGTTCACCACGAAGGGTATTCACGCGGCGCGGGTGAAGGCGCCGTAGCGGCAGCTTTCGGCAACCGCGGACGGTTCGCGCCGCGCTACTTGCTGACGTTCGCGAGATCGCTGGTCACGGTCGAGAAGATCGACTTCAATCCGGTGCCGACGCCGTTGACGACCGTGATGATGGCAACTGAAATGCCGGCGGCGATCAGACCGTATTCGATCGCGGTGGCGCCGGATTGATCGTCGATGAAACGCGTGGCGACGCTGTACATTCCAGGCTCCCGGTGAAAAAGTGAAACGTTTGATGGTGTTCTTCGATTCAAAATGACATTAATGCGACCCAATGGAAATCCGATCCAGGTCGCTTGGTAAGCATCTGGTTAATGCACAACAACGATTTAGAGCATGTTTCGGTGGGATCGAATCACCTTTTTCCATCGCCTCTCGCCATCGTCATGCCCGCGCTTGTCGCGGGCATCCACGTCTTCCTTTGAGCGATTGCGCGACAAAGGCGTGGATGGCCGGGACGAGCCCGGCCAATGACTTGGAGAGGCAGTTCAACATCATCGGAATCCGTTCCAGCAGGAAGAGCCGCATCCACGCCGTCCGCGATGAAGAAGCCCGCTGCGATTTAGAACGATATCCACAATACCAGCGGCCACAGAAAATAACCTGTCATTCCCCGCGCAGGCAGGGAATCCAGTAACCCCCAGCCTGGAGGTTTATTCGCAAGCGCGGGGGTTACTGGATCGCCCGGTCAAGCCGGCGATGACAATTCGAAAGCATCGAAATCCGACCTAGGCGGCTTGAAATTGGAAGAATGGAATCAATTCGAAGAAATTCAGATTATCGAGATTTCTCGGATGTCAAACCACGACGCTGACGACGCCCATCATGCCTTTGTCTTCATGGTCGACTGCGTGACAGTGGTAGACGAACCGTCCGACGATCTCCGGATCGGTGAACGGGATGATCACCTTCAATATGCCCGGTCCGTTGTCGGTCGCCGGCGGGATCGAGGCGGTGTCGCGCAGACTATCCTCACCCTGCTCGACCCCGTTGATTTCGGTGACCAGGAATGCGGTCTGGTGAATGTGAAAGCTGTGATACTGCTGGTCGGTGTTGACGATGGTCCACTCCTCGGTGTCGCCCAGCTTCACCGTCTGATCGATGCGGTCGTCGTCCGTCACCCGGCCGTCGATCATGAAAACACTGCGATCATCCGTTCTCGAATAAACCAAGCGCCGCCGGCGCGCGATTGTGCTTTTGCGCACCTCGTCGATCCATCGCGCGCGATCGACACGCTGGCGCAACACCTCGGTCTCGGCGACGGTCGATGCCGGCGATCCGGCCGACATGATCGTCGCGATTTGCTGGGCCGGAAACGGCTCGCGCCAAGCCATGTTCTTGAACTGAAGTGTCGACATCGCGTACTCGCCGGCGGGTGGACCGATCACGATCGCATCGATCCGCTGACCGGGGCCGATCAAGAACTCGGTCATCTTGCGCGGTCGTGACAGCGGATGACCATCCGTCGCCACGACATAGAGCGGCATGCCCTCGATTTCGAAACGGGAAGAACAGCGTGGCTCCGATATGGGCGATCCGCCAGAACTGCATTTCGCCGGGCCGGATATCCACCACCGGGTTCAACTGACCGTTGATCGAAATGATTTCGCGATTGTTGCCGGGCTCAGCGTGCTTGATCAGCAAGAACCGCTCCGGCAAGTCCTTCAGAAGCGGAAACAGCGTCTCCGAACCCTCCACCACGAGGCCGCCCGACATGCCGCCAAGCATTTGTTTGGTGACGAAACCGTGTCCGTGCGGGTGGTACCAGAACATGCCGGGCCCCTGGCGGCCGGCACTCGGAACAATCACCTCGTACTCGAACTCGTGACCCGCCGGGACATGGATGAACACGTTGTCGCTCCTCGCCCGGGGCGACACGCTCATGCCGTGGAAATGCAGGTTCGAGAAACCTTCGGCCAATTCATTCCGGAACCTGATCCGCATGGTATCGCCGAGACGTATTCTCAGCAGCGGCGGCAGATAGGCGTCGTTGTAGACAAATCCTGGGATTTCGGTTTCTCCGAGTTGCACCTTCTGAGGCGCGGCGGTGAGCGTCGCGGTGAGCACGCCGTCGCGGCTGCGAATCTCTTGCGGCTGAACTAACGGCTCGCGCGCCGCGTTCGATCGGTCGGAGTGCAGCAGCGACATTCCGGAGCCAAGCAACACCGCGCCCAAGCGCGATCCGGAGGTCGCAGCGAGACCCGCCCGCCCGACGCCGTTCAGGAACGAGCGTCGGTCATAATGTTCCGGTCCGGAATTCGGGCCTGGGGTCGGACTGGCATTCCGGTCGAGCCGCCATTTTGCGATTTGCCTAATATGCATGGCCGGCCCCCGATTTCGGAAGCACTGGCTAAGGTCCGTTGCAGAGGATCGTTTTCATCACGTGTCCACAGATTGCCGATCCGCCGCATCCGTTCGGGCTGCTGCGCCCGCGCCACCGCCGGCCATGCCGCGGCGCCGAGCCCGGCCATGAATTCTCGCCGTCGCATCCGCCATACCTCCCCGCGTTGGTCGAGATGAGTTTATCGCGGCTCGGGTTGCGTGGGAACCGGTTCAAACCGACGTTTGTCCCAGTTCAGGCACTCCTGGTGAGCGTACGACGCTCCATGCACTCTAGCTGCCGTTCCAATTTTTTGACCACATGGCATTGGCGGGCCACTGAAAAATTGCCTCACCGTGGGCCACGTACGCTCGCCCAGCGAACCGCCCGGCGGTCACCGGCAAACGGTCCGGGGTATCAATGCGCGGGAGGGTGGTACTCGCAATTTGCGGCGGCAGTCATGGCGTTCCACCGAAGAATCTGACCGGTCCGCCGGAACCGCCGTTCGCAGACGACCTCAACGCCCAAGCGTCCCACGGCTGCGCACCTGTGAACCTTATCCAGGCGGCATTCGACATACGTTTGACGTTTCCTAAACCTTGGTGGATGCCCAAACGCGGCGCCGATCCTCGAGCCGGTTGCTCCCACCAGCAAGTCGATGGAGCCCAGCCGTGAGAAACCCCATTAAAGCAGCGATAGTTGCCGTGACCCTCCTGGTGGGCTTCGCTGTTCCGGCGAGCGCAGGACAGTTTGAGGATGGCATGGCGGCCCACAACCGTGGCGACTATGCGAGCGCCCTTCGACTATGGCGGCCCCTTGCCGAACGCGGCAACGCCGGCGCACAGAATAACGTCGGGTTCATGTACTCCAACGGAGAAGGCGTGCCACGTAACTTTGCAATTGCAATGAATTGGTTTCGCAAGGCCGCAGATCAGGGGAACGCCGATGCTCAAAACAGTCTTGGGCTCATGTATGCCAATGGAGAAGGAGTTCCCGCACGACTATGAGGCAGCGCTGAATTGGTTTCGAAAGGCGGCCGATCAGGGAAACGCTCGCGCTCAGGATAATCTCGGATACAGGTACGCCAAGGGCGAAGGCGTCCGGCAAGACGATGCGGCCGCGGTGACATGGTTTCGCAAAGCTGCCAATCAGGGGTATGCCGGCGCTCAATATAACCTCGGGTTCATGTACTCAGGCGGCCGTGGCGTCCCTCAGGATTTTTCGATCGCGGTAAGTTGGTATCGAAAGGCAGCCGCCCAGGGTCACGCCGAGGCTCAAAACAGCCTCGGGGACAGATACGAGCGTGGCGAAGGCGTCCCGCGCGACCACGCAACCGCGGTAAGTTGGTTTCGCAAGGCGGCCGATCAAGGAAATGCCGACCGGCCAAAACAATCTCGGGCTCAAATATGCCCGTGGAGAAGGCGTTCCGCACGATGAGGCCGCAGCCGTGGCCTGGTTTCGAAAGGCGGCTGAGCAAGGGAACCGCGAGGCGCAATACAATCTCGGGGCCATGTTCTCCAACGGGCCAAGGCGTCCCCAAGGACAATTCAGTCGCGGTAACCTTTCATCGAAGAGCGGCGGAACAAGATTTCGCGCTCGCTCAATTCGAACTCGGAAAGGCCTACTACAACGGGGAAGGTATTGCGCGGGATTATGTCAGCGCACGCATGTGGCTTGCACTCGCGGCGGCCGGCGGAAATGAAGACGCAGCAAAAAGCCTGAACGTCATCGATGCTCAGATGACCCCGGCCCAAATCGCCGAAGCGCAAAGACGCGCCGCCGAGCGGCAGCCGAAGTTGGCGAATGCTTCACCGGTCCCCTCACAACAAGTACCGCAGCCATCGCAAGTCGCGGTCGCTCCGATAGCCGCGCAGCCCGCCCCTGAGTCCAAAGCGCCGGAATGGAAGGCAACCTCGGGTACCGCATTCTTTGTGTCCAAAGACGGTAGGGTGCTGACCAACGCCCATGTCGTCGAAGCATGTCGTTCGATCAATGTGGTGGTGGACGGACAGAGTACGGCAGCTTCGCTTGTAGCAAAAGATGAGACAAACGATCTTGCCTTAATCGCCACCGGCCTTCATCCAGGCCAAGCGGCTCACTGGCGGCTTCAAGTTCGACGTGGCGAGGATATTGTTGTGTATGGCTTTCCGCTTTGGCGGAGGTACTCGCGTCAAGCGGCAACGTCGCGACCGGCAATGTGACGGCCCTTGCGGGAATCAACAATGATAGCCGCTTTCTGCAGATATCCGCGCCGGTCCAGCCCGGAAACAGCGGCGGCCCGATTTTCGATCGGAATGGCAACGTGAGTTGGCATCGTGGTGTCGAAACTCAATGCGCTGAAGGTTGCCGAACTCATCGGAGACATTCCACAAAACATCAATTTCGCGATCAAGGCATCCCGTGGCGGCGGCGTTCCTCGAAGCTCATCGCGTTGAATATGACGACGAGAAGGGCACGGATGCGCTTTCAACGCCCGACATTGCCGACCTCGCTTCAATGTTCACGGTGCAGGTGATCTGTACGCGGTGAAGACTGGAAGCGGCTCGCTTTCCGGGCAGTCTCGCACGCGAGGCGTGCCTGGTTAGCCGGCAGGAGCGGGATTTGCCTCCTGCTGCTGCGCATCGGCCTCCGGAATTGCCTCGATGCCGACCCACTTCACATCGGCGCGTAACGTGCCATGTTGGGTAAAAAGGAAACGACTCGATCTTCACCACGACTTCCTGACCGACCACGATGGCGCTGCGCTAATGCAAAACGCCGTCGGGGAAGTGGCGTCCCTGCGAAGGCTTCGACAGGTGGAGAACGCGGCATGTCCGCTTACGGCCCGAGGGAGACCTCGCACGCAATCCTTATTCGATCATCCCGTGTCGGCGCGGTTCGCTAAGGAACCAAAATCGGAAAAATACTATTCTCAATATCGTCATAGCCCGGCCGTGACCGGGCGATCGAGTAACAACGCAACTTCGCGTGAGGCACAGCCTCTCCCCATCGGTGGGCCGGTGGTTGCTGGATGCCCCGCTTTCCACGCGGCATGACACTGATAAGTTATGAACCGTTAGAGCTACAACACTAGCCGGTTCGCTTTCAGCGACGCTACTTGGACGCGCTGCTCGAATACTGGCATAAGCGATGCGCCGGAAACGCGTTGGGCTAGTCCGGATGTTGGAGTTTTCATGTGATCTGGCCGTGGCAAGACCGTCGAGGCGGATTTTCCTGGCTGAAGGCCGGCACGTTCGTGCTCATGTTCGTGCCGCCGATCTGGCTCATCTATGAAGTCGAGGCCGAACAGTTCGGGCCGGTTCCGCTCGGCGGCATGACCTACTGGTCGGGATTGTGGGCAACCGCGCTGCTGATGCTCGCTCTGGCGATCACGCCGGCCGTGACGATATTCCGCTGGGGCCAGCTCATTCTTGTTCGGCGCATGATCGGGGTGACGGCCCTCGCCTATACGATCGCGCATATCCTCATCTATTTCGCATTGCGATTTTGGAATTTTGCGTCGATCGCCCACGAGATGGCGACCAGGATTTCATTGATCCTGGCGAGCATCGCCACGCTCGGCCTGATCGCGCTCGGCGTAACGTCGCTTGATGCCGCGGTTCGGCGCATGGGGGCGAGAGGCTGGCAAAAGCTGCACAACGCCGTCTACGTGATTTCCGCATTGGCGCTCATCCACTACCTGCTGTCGCCCGACATCTACCCGGAGCAGTTCCTGATGAGCGGAACGTTCTTCTGGCTGATGGTCTGGCGAGCACTTGATCGCCGCGGCCATGGGACCGACGCAGCGGCATTGGCGGTGCTCGCCGTGGCTTCGAGCCTTTTCACCGCGCTGTTCCAGGCCGGCTGGATCTGGGCGTACCATGGCTACGAGCCGGTACAGACCCTGCGTGAAAATTTCACCACGGACCTCGGCATCCCGCCGGCGTGGCAGATCCTCATCCTCGGACTGCTGATCGCCGTCGCGGCTTTCGCCCGGCAAGCGTTCCGCCCTGGGCCGTCGGGTGCTGACGCTTGCAAGATCGGATAGATTTGCGCCGTAGGGCGGGTTCTCTTTAACCCGCCGATCCTTGCGCGACGGGAGGTTAAGATGGCAAGTTAAAGCGAACCGCCCTACGCAAATGCCATCCTATTTGAGTTCGTCGCCGATCACGCCGACGGACTGGATTTCGACGAGCAGGTCCGGATTGGCGAAGTCCTTTGCGGTGATCAACATGCTGGCCGGAAACCGGCTCTGGAAGAATTCACCGCGGATTTTTACGAACTCGTCGCCGTCCGCCTGGTTGCGGATCATGACCGTCATGCTGACGAGATTCTCGAGCGAACCTCCGGCGCGCTTGAGGGCGGCATCAATGTTGCGGAACGCTTGCCGCGTCTGACCGGCGAAATCGGCGATCTTCTTTCCGTCCGGTCCGGTGGTGCCGCCCATTCCGGCGAGCCACACGGTGCGTCCGCCCTGGGTGACAACACCGGCACCGTAGGAGCGCTGGGCGTTGGTGGGGTCGAGATACCGCGCCGCGTTGGCCGTTCCGGCGACGGCGGCTGCGATCAGGGCAGCGATGACGAGGTGCTTGGGTTCGGCGGCCATGTAAGTTCTCCTTTTGCCCGCAGATCAATTCCTGCTGCGGGCTGTTTGTTACCACGGAAGGATTTTGCGTCCCAAAGTCTTGGGCGTTGAGCCGCCGTTGCGCGGCGACGACCGTGGTGGCGCGCCCAAGCAAAAGCTTCGATATGACTTGATTCAATCGGCATGATCCTATAAAATAGGAACCATTATCCGCCGCCATGGAGATGATCTTGTGTCAATCAATTCGGAAAAAATTCACAGATATTTTCTCTGCTTTGAGGGAATTTCACTCTGCACGGACGCGGCGGTAGCCCGGATGTCGCTTCGCTCATCCAGGCTACCGCTCCGTTTCGTCCGGGCTACGCCGGCCTCACTTGTCCGGCAGCGCGAACACCCACAGGGTCGAGCCGCCGTCCGGGTTCTTCGTCTGCGGAGCGAGCGTCGCGAGCGATGTGCCGAGGCCCGAGCCGCTGCCGGTCGCGACCGCAACGTATTGCTTGCCGTTGACGCTGTAGGTCACCGGAAAGGCGTTGACCATGTTGTTGGTACGAACCTGCCACAATACCTTGCCGGTCGCGTCGTCGAGCGCCTTGAAATAGCGATCGATGTCGCCCGAGAACACAAGGCCGCCGCCGGTCGGCAGTACCGCGCTGGTGTTCGGCGCGCGCTGCCGGTACGACCACGCGGTCGAACGATCCGCGAGCTTGATGGCATCGACGCGGCCGATATTGCCGTCGCTGTTGGGCACCTTCACGCGCGCGAACACGGCGCGGCCGCCGCCCGTATAGGACTGTCCGGGATCGAGCGGCGACGGCGTCGTGTTGGCGCAATACTCGTTGAGCGGCATGTAGAGCGTACCGGTGCGCGGATTGTAGGCAGTCGCCGGCCAGCCGCGGCCGCCGGGATCGGACGGGCAGTTCACGGTGGTCTGGCCGATGTGCGGGATCGCGGCGACGTTGATGGTCTTCTCGCCGGTCTTGGGATCGATCGCCGCTACGACGTTCTGCGGCACCGTCTCCTTGTGCCACAGCCATTGGCCGTTGGTGCGGTCGAGCGCTTCGATGATGCCGAGCTTGCCGGCGGTGACGACCGCCTTGCGGGTTTCGCCGTTGACCGGCAGATCGACCAGCATGCGCTCGTAGACGTAGTCGAGGTCCCAGGTGTCGTCCTCCAGGTGCTGGTGGTACCATTCGAGCTTGCCGCTGTCGGGATTGATGGCGAGCGTGGAGTCCGAATAGAGCGCGTTGTTCTTGGCGCCGGCCTTCTTGGGTTCGGTGCCGCGCATTTCGGCGATCCACGGATAGGGCTGCCCGGTGCCGTAGAAAACCAGGTTCTGGTCCGGATCGTAGCTGCCGGAAATCCATGCCGACGCACCGAACCGGCTTTCCAGCGGCAGGCCGTTCCAGGTGTCGAAATTCGGGTCGCCCGGATGCGCGATGGTGTTGACGCGCCACAGTTCAGCGCCGGTTTTGGCGTCGTGGCCGGTGATGAAGCAGCCGCCGGGCTCCGCATTGCCGCAGCCCGTCATGCCCTGGATGATCTTGCCGTTGACGACGAACGGACCGCCGGTGTAGCGCCAGCCCTTGGTCCAATCCGCGGTCGCATGATCCCACACGACTTTGCCGGTCTTGGCGTCGAGCGCGACCAGATGGGCGTCCGAGGTGGCGGCAATCAGGTTGCCCTCGGAGATCGCCATGTTGCGCGAGGAGAGATTGGCCGTGGTCGAAACCAGCTTTTCCGGGAGGTCGCGCTTGTACTCCCAGATCAGATCGCCGGTCGCAGCATTGAGCGCCTGGATCTTGTTGGAGTAGTTGAAGAGATACAGGACGCCGTCATGGACGATCGGCGTCGTCTCGGTCGCGCCGGGCGTCATCGACCAGGTCCAGGCGACCTGGAGGTCCTTGACGTTGCTCTTGTTGATCTGATCGAGCGGGCTGTAGCCGTAACCGTCATAGGTCCGCCGCCACATCAGCCAGTCCGCGGCCGGCGGGTTGCGCAACATGGCGTCGGTGACCGGCGTGAGATTGCGGGTCGGGTCGGCGGCCTGCTGCGCCAGCGCCGATGTGCCGGCGAGCAACAGGCAAGCCAGCCCCGCGGCCGAAGACTTGCGATAACGATGCGATGTCATGGTTTCCTCCCGTTTCTTGATGTCGACCGGATAGTGTTCGTTTGAGGCCTCCGGCGCAAGCGCCATCCCGGCGCCCGGCGTGCGGGCGTGACCGCAGCGCCTCGACCGTCACCTGCCCCTCGAATGTTTTGGCCCGCTTCACTCCGCCCGAAAATGTTCTAATCTCGCGGCATGGTCCACACGGTGTCTTGAATAACGAACGGGGAAACCAATGAAACCTCAAATGCTCGCCTTGCTGCTGGGCGGCGCCGTGGCGGCGGCGAGCGGCACCGCCATGGCGCACCACTCCTTCGCGATGTTCGACCAGGAACACAAAGTCGAGCGCGAGGGCGTCGTGAAGGAGTTCAAGTTCGTTGCTCCGCACGTTTTCCTCATGCTGGAGATCAAGGACGAAGCCGGCGCCCCCAATGTCTGGGCGCTGGAAGGCGAAGCGCCGACCGCGCTGGTGCGGGAGGGATGGACGGCGAGGAGCCTCAAGCCCGGCGACGAACTCAAGCTGATCGTCGCGCCGTTGCGTAGTGGCGCGGCGGGTGGCGCCTGGGTGATCAAAGACACCACGTTCCGCGACGGCCGACCGATCGCGGCGCATCCGTAAGCATTACACCGCCCTGAAGGAGAACGGCCATGCTCAACACACGCTCAATGCTGGCGGCAGGTTCGATTGCGGCAGCCCTGATGCTGACGCTCGCCATTCCGGGCGCCCGCGCATTCGATGAAACCAAATACCCCGAATGGACCGCCTATTGGATGCGCACCGGCTCCGGGACCTGGGACCCGTCCAAGCCGCCCGCGCGCGGACAGGAACCGCCGCTGACCGCCGAATACAAGGCGATGTGGGACGAGAGCATTGCCGATCAGGCCGCCGGCGGCCAGGGCAACAATCACATGGGCTGGTGCATTCCGCCCGGCATGCCGCGCACCATGATCAACTACGAAGGAATGGAAATCGTCATCCGGCCGAACGTCACCTATTTCCTCATCCTCGAGCCGCAGGACCAGATTCGCCGCGTGTTCACCGACGGACGCAAGTGGCCAGAGGATATCATGCCGTCCTATCTCGGCTATTCGATCGGCACCTGGGCCGACGAGAACGGCGACGGCCGCTACGACACCTTGCTGATCGAGACCCGCGGCCTCAAGGCGGACCGCGCCTTCGAGACCAGCGGCATTCCGATGCACCGCGATGGCGAGACCGTCATCAAGGAAAAGATTTATCTCGACAAGGCGGACCCCAACATCCTCATCAACGAGGTCACCACCATCGATCACGCCCTGACCCGGCCGTGGACGGTGAAACGCCAGTATCGACGCGACCTCAAGGAGATCTGGGTCGAGACCGTGTGCGCCGAGGACCAGCATCAAGTGAAGATCGGCAACGAGGCCTATTACGTCGGCGCCGATGGCGGGTTGTTGCCGACCCGCAAGGACCAGCCGGCGCCCGATCTGAAGTCTTTCAGCAAGGCATCGAAATAGCGGCGCGAACCTATGGATCTCGTTTGCCGCCAAGCTAGGCTCGACGTCCGTCGTCCATTTGGCCGTCGCGAGTTCCTGCAACTTGCGGCGGCCGCGGCGGCGACGCCGTTCGCCCCGGCGACTGCTCGCGCCCAAAACTATCCGGTGCGGCCGGTGCGGGTGATCGTCTCCAGCGGGCCGGGCGGCCAAGGCGACACAACGGCACGGCTGTTCGCCCAGAAGCTCACGGAAAATCTCGGACAGTCCTTCTATATCGAGAACATGGCCGGCGGCGGCGGCAACATCGCCATGGGGGTCGCGGCGCGCTCGACGCCGGACGGCTATACGGTGCTGGCCGCGACCGGCGGGTTCGTCACCAACCCGAGCCTGTTTTCGAAAATCCCCTACGATCCGGAACGGGACTTTGACCCGATCAGCCAGCTTTGCGCGTCGCCTCACGTGCTGGTGGTCAATCCCGCGGTCGCGGCGCACAGCGTCGGCGCGTTGGTGGCGCTGGCGAAAGCCGATCCCGGCGGGATGAGTTACGCGTCGGCCGGCCGCGGCACGCCGGCGCATCTGGCGGGCGAATTGTTCAAGCTCGCCTTCGGTCTGGACATTACCCATGTGCCGTTTCCGGGCGGCGGCCCCGGTATCCTGTCGACCATTGCGGGTCACACGCCGATCTCGGTATCGGCGGTGCCGACCGCCGTCACCGCCATCACGGGCGGCCAGGTGCGCGCGCTTGCGGTGATGAGCGCTGCGCGCTCCTCCGCGCTGCCCGGCGTTCCCACCATGGCGGAGGCGACCGGTCACGACCTCGTCGCCGACATCGTAACCGGTTTCGTCGTTCGGGCCGGAACGCCACGCCCGATCATCGATCGTATTCACGGCGCGATCGCCAAGGTCATGAACCAGGCGGACGTTCGCGAGCGTCTCGCCACGCTCGGTTTCGAGCCGGTCGGCAACACCCCTGAGGAATACGCGGCCTGGATCAGGTCCGAGATGACGAAATGGGCAAAGGTCATCCGCGACGCGAACATCGCCCTGCAATGACGGCCGTGCCCCGCCTCGCGTCGCAACCCGGTCGCAATTGCCATCCATTTTGCGTATATTGCCCCGCCTTGAACCAAGGAGCCATCCTGATGACACAGTCCCGCATCGTACTTCCCTGGTTGGTCCTGTCGGCATTTGTCGCGATCGCGCTCGCGGCACCGTCGGCACAGGCGCAGGCGCCGCGACCCGGGCAAGTCCCGCCTGGACCCGGACAAGCCGCTCCTCCCGGTCCGCGCGGACAGGCGCAGCAGGCTCCGCAACCGGCGCCCCCAAAGCCTTACAAGGTCATCCCGGTGACCATGCCGCAGCCCTACAGTGACCCGAGTTACGATGCGTTCCGCAAGCAGCTCACCGATATCGCGAGCCACAAGGACCGCGCCGCGCTTGCGCGGCTCGTCGTTGCCGCGAATTTCTTCTGGTTGGGAGAAAAGGGCGACCAAGCCAACAAGAAGAAATCCGGCATCGACAATCTGGCGGCCGCGATGGAGCTCGACGCCAAGGGCGGATGGGGCTGGATGGGCCTTGCCCAGGCGGCCAACGACGCAACGCTCGAGCCGGACCCGGATCATAAGGGCATCATGTGTGCGCCAGCGAACCCGAGCTTCGACGAGAAGGCGGCCGAGCAAGTGGCGAAGGATACCGGAACCAACCCGGCCGATTGGGCGGTTCCGACCAAGCCTGGCCTCGAAGTGCGCGCCGCCGCGCAGCCGAATGCGCAAGTCATCGAAAAGCTCGGCGTGAATCTTCTTCGTGTCATGGAGGACGCGCCGCCGGCCGGTGCGCAACCGCAGCAATCGCCGTTCGTGCGGGTGGTGACACCGGGCGGGAAAGTCGGGTTCGTGCTCGAGGAGATGCTGGCGCCCCTCGATCAGAGTCAGCTCTGCTATCTCAAGGACGCGAGCGGCTGGAAGATCGCCGGCTATGTGAACGGCGGCTGAGCGCTGCGTACCGGACCAGCCCGGCGCCTTACGGCGCTGGAACTGAATCAGGTGGCGGCCTTTATCACCGGCCTCATACCGCCCGGGCGGTTTCGGAAGCTCGCTTCCTCGGCATCGTCGGCACAAAATTCGTTGCAAAAGAACGTGCCGTTCGGCGCCCGCCAGGGCTGGGTCCGGCCGTCCACGACCGGCAGCGGCTTAAGGCAAAACGCACAGCATGCCGCCGCGCCGGTGGGAACAGTACGCACGCTCATCAGATGCCCCCCGGCGCGATGTAGCAGAACACCTGCCCCTGCGTACCGACGAAGATAATGCCGTGTCCGGTCGGATTGCCTTCGTCCCATTTCATCTTTGTGTTGGGAACCGCAATTCTGGTGCCGGCAGCGAGGATGCCTTTGCCGTCCGTGATGACGGCGACGTAGTGGTCTCCCTGTACCTCGAAATTGTCGGCTTCGAAGGCGTCGGCTTCCCCGCAGCAGGATACCCTCGGGTTGTCGGGCTGCATGAGCTTCTGAAACCATTGACGGATCAAGGTCGGCTGGTGCTCCCACTGGCCATTGTCGCGGGCCATTGCGGGTATCGATGCGAGCGCGACTGTCGCGATGATGATGCGGAGCATGATTTCCTCGTTCGAAGAAGTTCCATACTCAACTTACTCATCCGCAGACTGAACTGATTCTCATGCCGTCGATATACGTATCCCCTGGTAGGACTGGGGATATCTTGCGACCCGTTGATTTTTCGCCGCGCTCGGCCCGACGCTTTCGCGGGTAACCCTGCACCGATCAAGCAACATCACGTTGCGCCCTGAACACTCAAGCCGCGATGAACCGGCGCGACCGGCGTGTACAGAATTGCCGAGCGACCCCGGCTTTAGATATTAATGCGAGTTAAGGTTAACGATTGTTTAAATAATCCGATACGTTAACGTTTGTTGACGCTACCGACATATTAATCAATATTAACCGTGCGTAGAACGCAGTGCCGGGTGCGTGATGCCTGACTTCAAGGTTTTGACCGCCGGCGATACGGCGCTCGTCGTCGAGTTCGGCGAAACCGTCGATCGGAAGCTCAGCACCTTTGTCCTGGCGCTCGCCCGTGGCCTTGACGATCTCCGGCTCGATGGCATCGTCGAGACCGTCCCAACCTTCCGCTCCCTCATGGTGCATTACGATCCGCTGGTGATTCCGGCCGCGGCGCTCGTCGCGCGCATCGAGGGATTGATGGCGGGCCTGCCGATTGCGGAGTTCGTCAGCCGCGAGTGGCGCCTGCCGGTCTGCTATGATGCCGAGCTTGCTCCCGATCTTGCCGACGTGGCGGCTCGCACCGGCCTGACACCGGCGCAGGTGATCGAGCGTCACTCCGCCGCTGCCTACCATGTCTACATGCTCGGCTTTCTTCCGGGCCTTGCCTATATGGGCGACGTGCCGGCCGAGCTTGCGTTGCCGCGGCGCGAAACGCCCAGGCAGCGGATTCCGGCGGGGTCGGTCGCCATCGCGACAACCATGTCGATCATCTTCCCGCGCGAGAGCCCGACCGGATGGCACGTCATCGGACGCTCGCCAGTGCCGCTGTGGCGACGGCCGCCGGCGAGCACGGAGCCAGCGGCGGCGCCGAACGCCGGACCAAGTGCCAGACCGGGTGCTGAACCAAACGCCGCATTAGGGGCCGGCGGCGGCGCGTTGCTTGCGCCGGGCGACAAGGTGATTTTTGTGCCGGTTTCGCTGCATGAATTCGGAGCGCTTTCCGCACGCGCGGCCGCCGGAGCACTCGATGTCGTGCCCATCAATGCGCCGAGGGGAGCAGCCGCATGATGCCGGCCTTGCACATCCTTCGGCCCGGCTTGCTGACGACCGTCCAGGACCTCGGCCGTACCGGCTTTCAAAGCCTCGGCGTTCCGGTCGGAGGCGCGCTCGATCCCGTGGCGCTACGCGCCGCCAACGCGCTCGCCGGCAACGCGCCCGGCGCGGGCGCGCTCGAAGTGCTCTACGTCGGCCCGGTCATCAAGGTTGAAGCCGATAACATTCGTCTCGCCTTCGCGGGCGCCAATGCGGCGATCGAGATTTTCCCGGACGCCATGGCGGTTACCGGCACGCCGGTCGAGACGATGCGCAGCGTTCTCCTTCGACGCGGCGAGGTCGTGCGCATTGCATCGCTCGGCGGCGGTGCCGTGCTGTACGTCGCGGTGGAGGGCGGGTTCGCCATCGCGCCGGCGTTCGGCAGCGTCGCGACCGACATGCGCGGCGGTATCGGCGGCTGGCATGGCCGCGCGCTGGTCGCCGGCGACCAGCTGCCGCTATGCCGCATGCGGGCGACCGAGCGCGATGAATGGCGGATCAGTGGCCTCGATCTCGCGCCGCCAACGCTGGTGCGCGCCATCGCGGGGCCACAGAGCGACTACTTCGCGGAATCGGAGATCGCCGGATTTTTCGACAGCCGTTACACCATCGGGGCCGGCTCCAACCGCATGGGCATGCGGCTCGAAGGGCGCCGCATCCACCACGCACGCGGCCATGACATCACCTCCGATGGCATCGCTCCGGGGTCCATCCAGGTGCTAGGCGACGGACAGCCGGTCATGCTGCTCGCGGATCGCCAGACCACCGGCGGATATCCCAAGATCGCGACCGTCATCTCGGCGGACCTGCCGGCCGCCGGCAGGCTGCCGATCGGCGCAAAAATCGGATTTGAGCGGGTGACCGTCGAGGCCGCGCAGGCCTTGCGCCGTGCCCTGTTCGCCGAAATCGGGCGGATCGGCGAGCTTATCGTGCCGGTCCGCGACGCCGACCTTACCGACGTCACGCTGCATCTGTCCGATTACAACCTCATCAGCGGCGTCGTCGACGCCCGCAATTGGGTCATGTGACGGCGCCATGAGTGGATCGAGTTCTACGGCACAGACCGCGGGCCGCCACGACGACGTACCACGCGGCATTCTGTTCATGATTGCCGCGACGGTGCTGTTTGCGGCGTCGAGCGCTCTCGCGAAATGGCAGGTCGCGAGCTATCCGATCGGCGAGGTGATGTTCTTCCGTTCGTTCTCCTCGCTCGTCGTCTGCGCGGCCTTCGTTTTGCCGTTCGCCGGGCTTGGGGTGTTCGCGACGCGCCGGCCGCGCGATCATATCGCGCGCGGGCTGTCGCAATCGATCTCCCAAACCTTTTCGGTGATCGCCTTCAGCCTGATGCCGCTCGCCGGCGCGATCGCGATCAATTTCTCCGCGCCGCTGTTTGCGGCGCTGCTGTCGATCCTCTGGCTCAAAGAGCGCGCCGGGCCGGCGCGGTGGGCTGCGCTGCTGGCGGGATTCGTTGGCGTTCTTATCGTCGCTAATCCGGGCGCCGATTCGCTTCGGCTCGGCGCCCTGTTCGCGCTTGGCAATGCGGTGATGTACGGCAGCGTCACGGTGGCGGTGCGCGGCATGACGGCGACCGAGAAACCCGACACGCTGCTGATGTGGCAGATGGTTTCGATCGCGGCGTTCCACTCGCTGCTCCTGCTGTTCGGGTTCCGCTGGCCGGCGCCGCCCGACGCCGCAATGCTGCTTGCGAGCGGCATTGCGAACGCCCTCGGGCAATACGTGTGGACGAGGGCCCTGGCGCTCGCGCCCACGGCCGCGGTGGGGCCGTTCTATTATCTGATGCTGGTGTGGGCGCTGGCGATCGGATTCTTGGTGTGGGGCGACGTGCCAACCGCAGGCCTCATCGTCGGATCGGTCATCGTCGTCGCGTCCGGGCTGTTGTTGCTCTGGCACGAGACGCTGCGCCGGCGACCTCCACCATGGTCGCGCCGACGCCGTGAATCGTCGCCGGATCAACCGGCCTTGCGTTCCGTCGCGGCCAGCCGGACGCTCACGCCGCCCGAGTCTCGACCGGGCATCCACTTGGCGAACAATTCCGGAAGCTTCTCGACTGGAACCGGCGCGCTGAACAGATAGCCCTGCACTTCGTCGCAGCCGAGCGCGCTGAGGAACTGGTGCTGGCTGGCGGTCTCTACGCCTTCCGCCGTCGTCGTCATGCCGAGCGCGCGCGCGATGCTCACCACGGCCTGCACGATGACGACGTGCTCGTTGCGCTCCGCCAGGTCCGATACGAAGGCGCGGTCGACCTTGATCTTATCGAACGGGAAACTGCGCAGATAACTCAACGAGGAATAGCCGGTGCCGAAATCGTCCATCGCGATCCGAACGCCGACGGCCTTGAGCCGCCGCAGGATCGACAGCGTGTTCTCGCTGTCTGCCATGAAAATCCGCTCGGTGATCTCAAGCTCCAGGCGGTGTGCCGAAAGGCCGGTCTCGGCCAGAATGCGTTCAACCACCTCCACGAGATTGGGCGCCGTGAACTGGACTGGCGAGAGATTGACGGCAATCTTCAGCTCGTCCGGCCATTGTACGGCCTGGCGGCAGGCCTGCGTCAGCGCCCATTCGCCGAGCGGCAGAATCAGCCCGAGTTCCTCGGCCACCGGAATGAACAGCGCCGGCGGCACCATGCCCTTGACCGGATGACGCCAGCGCGCAAGCGCCTCGAATCCCGAAATGGTATTGCGCCGCAAGTTGACGATCGGCTGATAATACAGCTCCAGCTCGTTGTGCTCGATGGCATCGCGAAGGTCGAGCTCGATCTGACGGCGATCATTGAGCTCCTTGTTCATGGAGCTCGTGTAGAACGCATAGGTGCCGCGGTTGCCTGCCTTGACGGCGTAGAGCGCAAGATCCGCCGCCATCAGGAGGTCCTCGGCGTTTTCCCCGTCATCAGGTCCTACCGCGATGCCTATGCTGACGCTCGATCGGATTTGATGACCGATGATCTCGTAGGGCGCTACGACCGCCTGCACCAGCGCGGTGGCAAGGACGACGAGTTCCCCGCGGTTCGAGACCGACGGAACCACGACGGCAAATTCGTCGCCGCCAAGCCGCGCCAATACGTCGTTCTCCCGCAGCGGCTGCTTCAACCGCGCGGCGACGTCCTGCAGGAGCAGATCGCCGACCCGATGGCCGAGCGTATCGTTGATCACCTTGAACCGATCGAGATCAAGGAACAGCACCGCAAACCCGATCGGTGCCGCGGATCCCTCGGCCGCCGGAACGGATTGCCGGCTGATCCGATCGAGCGCGGCACGGAACACGCGCCGGTTCGGCAGGCCGGTTAGCGGATCCTCCGACGCGAGCCGTGCAACATGAGCCTCGGCCTCGCACCGCTTGGTGACGTCGGTGAAAGTCTGCACAAAGCCGCCGTCGGGCAACTGCCCGCTACGCACCTCGACGATGGTCCCATTCGGCATCGTGCGTTCGCAAACGGCGATTTGCTCGTTGGGCATATCCGCCGCGGCGAAGTCCTCCGATGGGGCATCACGCGACACGGAGACGTCACGCAGTTCGGTGTTTCTGGCCTGGTACTCCAACAGTTGGTCAAATCGCGGCGGATTGCGGATGAACTCCGCGGGCAGGTCCAAAAGCTCGCCGCACTTCGAATTGATGATCGGGATCTCGAGGTCCTTGGTGACCAGCATGATGCCCTGGCTCATATGCTCAAGCGTGAGCTGGAGCTGTTCCGCCTTTTGCCGTGCCCGCGTCTCCGATTGAAGAATCCGCTCCATCGCGCCGAGGATGATCAGGGTCAATACAATTCCGACGATCGCGTTCAGTTTGAGCGTTGCGAACGAGCCCTTATAGACCTCGTTCCTGTCGATGCTGACGGCTACCCACAGCGATTGGCCCCTGACCTTGCGGATAGTGTCGAGGCGCGTCTGGCCGTCGGCCGGATCGTAGGCCTCGAACGTCGCATTGGCGCCCATCTTCAAGCGCTCGAACAATGGGGTGCCGGCGAGATCGCGTCCCAACCTGTAACCGCCGGCGCTGCCGCCGCTGGAACGGACGACGCCGTCGCTGCCGATCAGCGAGATTGACGCGGACGATCCGAAATCGATCTTGTCGTAGAATTTCGTCAGGTGCCCCGGGTCGAACGAGGCCACCACGACACCGGCGAAGCTGCCGTCGCGGTTGAGGAAGCGCCGCGTAAGCTGGATCGACCAATGGCCGGACACGCGGCCTATGACCGGTTTGCTGATGTAGAGTTCGTCGTGGGGATTGTTGAGATGGAACCTAAAATGGTCGCGATCGCTGAGGTCGACCGACGGAGCGGGCTGCGGGCCGACATTGGACGCTCGCGTGATGCCATGGGCGTCGATGACCGCGATCTGGAGAATGATCTCGCTCAGCACGTCCGTCGTACGTACGATAGTCGACAGGTCGGTTGTATCCTGGCGGGTTTCAATGCTGTGCCGCACGTAGAGGAGCGCTTTGTCGAGTTCCCCGATCGAGCGCAGCACGTTCTCCTCGAACACCAGCGCGAAATTCTGGTTCAAACGTTCCGCGGCACGGCGGTCGCTTTGGACATCCTCGAGATATTTGATGCCGATGCCGGCCCACAGCAAGGCGATGACGAACACGCCCAAAATTGCCGAGCTCCGCCGCTCGGCAATCAGTTTCGGCAGCTTGGCAAGATGAAAATCCATCGGCGCGCACGCACCTCTGTCGTGTACGCTTCGGTTATCCCGCTCCGCGAGTTGAGAGCGCATTAATTCATCGAGGCTTAAGATGCATTTGGATAAGAATACTTTAACGGCGACGTTAAAGCGCCGAGGTCGGAAAGAATAAATTGGTTATTTTTTACTTCATTATAGATCAAACGCGTTGCCGCAACCTTCACCGCGGCGACGGTCCCCGTGAAAATCACCACCGTCGAAGGTTATGGCGCGCCGGCCGCGTGCCGGATCCCGTTCGGGTTGATCGGATCGATACCGATAAAGTTTCATTTTAATGCATTCCGGCAAGTAGTTCGAGGCCGGGTTGCAGCCTCACTCGGTATCCCTGCTCTCGCGCTGCCCGGCTTACCGCGGACGTTTGAAATACTTCAGATTCGGCGGCGGCTGGTCCTTCTTGACCGGCATCAGAAAGCCGTCCGCGCTAACAAAATAGTTTTCCCGGCCGATGAAGATATGGGGGTTGTTCTCGGTGCAATTGTTCTCGTACCAGAACGGATTGTATTCGCGGCGATACGACTTGGTTACCGTCCACGGGCGGGTCAAAGCATTGTCGATGGTTGTGATTTCGTCGAACAGAATGTTCTTGTTGGTCTTGTTCTGGAAGATCCGCTCCTTCACCACGGTCTGATTGTCGCGGTGCAGGGGCAGGCCGCTCGCCTCGAAAGCGCGAGGCCCCTTGAGATTGCGGGTCTCGATCTCGAGGACGTCGTAGCGGCCGTCGCCATCCTCGTCGACCCATTGGCCGATCGAAAAGCCCACAAAGGCCGGCTCGAGATATTTCGGCCAGGCGCGGCCGTCGGTGTAAACTCGGCGCGGCATCGCGTTTTCAAACAGGATGAAGGTCGTGCCCGGCGTGACGACGAATTCCATCGGGGTGAGTGCCGTCATCATACGCGGCATGCCGGTCGGCAGGCACGAATAGCGCGGATCGTTCCCCGGGCCACCGACCGCTTGATCGGCAAGGCTCGCCTCGAAGATCGCGACATATTCGGGCGTCAGCGGAGCCTCCTGGTCGCGGCCTGGCCCCTTCGTCGGATCCCAACGATTGCCGCCCTGCACCCGCCACTGGCCCGACCAGTCCGGATGTTTCGAGGGTACGGGCGTCTGCGCGCGCGCCGCAACGAGCGCGAGCGCGGCAGCGAGCGTCATCGCGCCGATCGCGCCACGCAGGAGCGAGACGCCCGTCCGGCGTTCAAGATGCCCGGGTTCGGGCGTCAAGGTCATGGTCAAAATCTCGCACGCGGCCGTCAGTCCTTGAGTTGGCGGAACCATTTGAGATCGGGCGGCGCTTGGTTCCTCTTGGCCGGCATCAGCAGGCCGTCGGCGCCGATATAATAATTCTCCTTGCCGAGACGGATGTGGACGTTGTTCTCGGCGCAGTTCATCTCAAGCCATTCCGGTTGTGGTTCGTCGATGCGGCGATAGGTCTTGGTCACCGTCCACGGCTTGGTCAAGGCGTGATCAATGGTGGTTACATCATCGTAGAACACGTTCGGATCGGTCTTGTTGAAATAGATGCGCTCCTTGACGATGGTCTGATTGTCGCCGTGGAGCGGCAGGCCCGAGGTGTCATAGGCGCGCGGCCCCTTGAATTGACGGGTCTCGACTTCGAGCGCGTCGTAACGTCCGTCGCCGTCCTCATCGATCCATCGCCCGATGGAATAGCCGTGGAACGACGGCTCGATCTCGGCGGGCCAGTCGCGGCCGTCGGTGAAGATGCGGCGGTTGTCATTGATGTGGTCGATCAGGATGTAGGTGGTCTGCGGCGTGATTACGACTTCCATCTGGGTATAAACCAGCATGATGCGCGGCATGCCGGGCGAGGTGCACATGAAGGATGGTTCGGTGCCGTGGCCGCCGGAGGCCTGGTCCTTGAGGTTGTCGTCGTAGATGACCTGATATTCCGGCGTCAGCGGCGGCTTTTGGCCGGCCGGCGTCCATTCGGCGGAGCCGACGCGACGCCACTGGCCCCGCAAGTCCGGATATTTGCTGTCATCGCTCGCCTGCGCGCCCTCGATCGCTGTCGCCAGCGCCGCCGAGAGCACGAGCGCCCCGATCGAAACCCGAAATCTCATAACGGTCCTCCCGGCCGCTGCGATCAAACGTGGACGCCGGCGCCCGCCGAGCACTGGCGCACGCACGCGAAGCTGTTTCTGCGGCGTTTCTTGAAGTTACACCACCGGGGCGGAGGCGAGAAGGGGCCGGACGCCCTGCCCGAATGCGCGCTTTACGCGACCTCGAACTGGCGCGTTGCGACAGCGCCGTGGGGAATTTCGTTGCGCTGCGCCTGCGCGGTCGGCCGCGCTGCCTTCCGGCGCGACGGACAAAATGCCGCCATCAGCATTACGTCAACCCATTCGCCGTCGATGAAGAAGAGTTGTTTCAAGCAACCCTCGACGCGGAACCCAGCCGACTTGTAAACGCTGACGGCTCGCTCATTGTTGCGGAATACGATCAGGCCGACTCGTCGCAGGTTGAGATGCCGCCAACTGTAGTTGAGCGCCAGGCGGAGCGCTTCGCTGCCGTAACCCTGGTTGCGATATTTCTCCTCCCCGATCCTGATGCCGATATCGGCGGAACGATGAACACCGCTGATGTTCTGGATGTGGAGGTGGCCGATGATCTTGATTTCGGTGCGCGGGCGGATCGCGAACACCACACGAGAAGGGTCTTTGCCGGCGTGCTCGCATTGGCGCACAACCTCGGTCAGGTTGACGGGCCGGTACGCCCCATCGAGTCGGGCCGCCGCAACGTCATTGGCCCAGCAATACATTGCCGGGTAATCGTCCGGGACGAACGGACCTATGGTGACCTTGGTACCGATCAGCATGGGTGGATCACACGGTTACGGCTGGTCGCTGGTGGCGAGGGTAGAACTTCCGGAAATGGTCATGATGTGATTCCGAGGAGGCGACTGCCTCTGGTTCCACGTCGCCCCCATGTTCTGAATGATGCGGTATGGTTAATTTCAAGTTAACTTTTTCAACCGCGCGACCCGGCCCAACAACGCGATGGCCCCGGCGCCCTATCGTGCGCTTCGTTCGCGGTCCATCCGCCCGGCGCGACCGATCATCATGGCACGGACGGCGTCGAGAATGCGCGCCACCGCTGGGCGCCGATAAGCCCACCGCTTGTCGGGGTCGGGCGCAGCCACCACCATTGTGGCGTTGGCTTCGAACAGCAGGACGTTGCCGTCGGGCCCAAGGCCGAAGTCTATGCCGGCATAATCGAGGCCGAGGGCCTGCGCGACACGTTCGAGCGCCGCCATGGCCTTCGCCCCGATCACGTTCGGCATGTCGTCGAGAAAGGCAGCGTCCTCGCGGCGGTGACCGGGATCGTCCGCCATATCGGCGGTGAAATAATGCACCTTCCAGTGCCGCGAGACAGCGAGGTGCAGCGGATAGATGCGGCCATCGATCATCATGGCGCGGTACTTGCGGGCGTTGCCGTCGGGACCGCGGGCATCGAGATAGTCAATCGCCAAAAGTTCGTCGCCCGGCAATGCAGCAGCCGCGGTCGCGAGGTCGGCCGCGGCGTCGACCCGCACGAAATTGCGGCCGGTGTGGCAGCCGGGCGTTCGCAACAGCAGCGGAAATCCAAGGCCTTCGCGAGGAAGCGCCGCGACCGCCTCCGGCGCGGCCAACGACGCACGAGGCAAGCTCACCATGGCGGGCGCGGTCACGCCGGCGAGGGCACCGAGCCGCCGCGCGTTGGCGATCCGGCCAGTTTTGAGCACCGATTCCGGGCGGTTGATGACGGGAGCCGCCGTGCGGGCGACGAGCGCGGCCGCGGCTTCGAGTGCCGGCCGGCACAAGTCCGCGTCTCCGATAGCATTGAATACCAGGCGATGCGGCGGCAGCGGTGCAGCGGGATCGAAGAATTCCGCGACCACGGCCGAAACGAGGAAAATCCGATCGTCCAAGAGCGATGCCGTCGGGATGTCGCCGCCCTCCGCCGACACCAGGAGCAGCACCGGCAGCGGCGGCGCCGTCCCGCGATACGGCAGGGTGGTGATAAAATTCTTGGCAAATCCCTCGCGGCGATGCCGCACCGCACCCGCGCGATCGCCGAGTTCGGCGAGCGCAGAGCCCAGTCCCTGATGGGCGTGCGGATGACCGGGATCGAGCCGCAACGCGATCTCGAAATGCTGCCGCGCAGCCGCGAGCTCGCCGCCGCGCAGCAGCAGGTTGGCGAGGTTCACGTGTCCCTTGGGATTGTCCGGATGGCGCCGGACCGCTTCCGCATACACGGTGCGGGCGGCGGTCCCGTAGCCCGTCGCCACCAGCAGCGCGCCGAAATCATTGAGCGCGGCGAAATGGATCGGGCGCCCGCTGAGCACGTCGAGATAGGCTTCCCGGGCGTCGGCGGGCCGGCCGAGCGCGTTGAGGAGTGCGGCGCGTTCGACGCAGTGTCTCGATGGTCGCGGGCGCAGTGGCGTCGCGATCGGCTCGCTCGGCAGTGACTGCCCGGTCGAGTTCGCGCAGCCTTGCTTCCTGGGCGAGCCGCGGCGGCCAGTTGCGCTCGTCCGTGCTCGCGTGAGTCGATCTGGCGTTAGCCGCCTCGCGTCAACCGTCATGGTCAGCCGACCTCGCGGGCATCCGGCTCCCTCGCGGCCGCGCGCACTGCGGCCGAGCACCCGCAGCGCCGAGACCTGCAAGGCGGCGAGCAACGTGTCCATATCGGCTTGCGTCGTGCGGTGATTGACGATCGCGGCGCGGATCACCGTCTTGCCGCCGAGAATCGTGGTGGATGGCGCCGCCGCACCCCGATCGTGCAGGTCGATCACGATGGCCTTGTTCGAGCGCACCGTCGCCCGACATACGCAAGGCTGAAGCAAACGATGTTGAGGGTCGACCGGCGCGCAGACCTCGAACAGTTCGCTCTCAGTGAGCCGCGCCTCGAGATATCTTCGCCAACCGGCACGTATTCTCGATCGCAGGCGCCGATGCGGTCGGCGCCGAATACCCGGAACGTGAACCAGGTCTTCAACGCCCGGAAGCCGCGGGACAGATCGGGACCGAGATCGCACGGCCACACCTCGCCCGCCGCAAGCCCGCTCGGCGCGCGATCGAGATAGGCCGTCGGCATTGCTGAAGGCGCGGCGGTGCGCCTCAGCGTCGCGGACCAGCACGAAGCCTGCATCATAGGGAACATGCGCCCATTTGTGGAAGTCGAATGCGACCGAGTGGGCGCGCTCGATGCCGGCGATCAGCGGCCGCAGCGTCGGCGCAACGCGCACAGCGCCCCGAACGCGCCGTCGACGTGGAACCACAGACGCTCGCGGCGGCACAAATCCGCAAGCGCCGGCAGATCGTCGATCGCACCGGTATTCACCGTGCCGGCGGTGCCGACGACCAGGAACGGGCTGCAGCCCGCGCGCCCGATCTGTCGGCGATCGCCTCGTCCAGCAGATCGATCCGCATGGCGCCGCGCTCGTCGACCGGGAATCATGTCGCAGACGGCGCGATCCGATGCCGGCATATCTTCAGCGGCCTGGACGATGCAGCCATGGGCCTCCGCCGACGTATAGGCGGTGAGCTGCGGGCCGGCGTCGCGCAGGCCGTCTGCCGGACGGCTTCGCCTGAGCTGCGGCGTGCGCGCCACCAGCAGGGCAACGAGATTCGCGGCCGACGTTCCGGTGACGAACATGCCGGACGCGTTGGCCGGGAAATCCGAACATCTCGCGCCGCCCAGGCAGCGATCTGGCGCTCAACGTCGATGGCCGATGTGATTGCGCCCGCCGCAGTTGGCGTTGAGGCCGGCCGCCAGCATCTCGGCCACCATCCCGACCGGCGTGCCGGCGCCATGAACCCAGCCCATGAACAACGGATGCCCGTTGCCGTTGCCATACGGCTTAATGAAGGCAGCAAAATCGTCGAGCACCGCATCGAGCGGCTGCGGCGCCCGCGGCAACGGCTCGTGGAAATGGCTGCAGCACCTCGCGCGGAGCCGCCTGCCAGACCGGGCGGTCGCGAATGGTCGCGAGGTGATCGATCATGTCGTCGAGTGCGCGATGGCTGGCGCGTCGAAACGCGTCCCAATCCGCCGGGTCGAGGTTCAGGGAGAGCGCTGCCGGATCCGAAGACGCGGTTTTTCGATCGGTCGCGAGCGTCGGCTGAGAGTTTTTCGGCATGGCGTCCGGGCAACATTTTCTATGTGGATACCGACTACGGCTCCGCGCAATCGTTCGGAGGCCTTGCCACGCCACGCAGCCCCCGAATCACTGACCCTGCTTTGTTAGCATTTAAATATGAAACCGACTCTAGCGATGCGGAATGAGGTTGCCCTTACAAGGGAGCCGGTTGCTGCATCTTGACGCGTCCGCTCACCGCGTAAAAGCGGCCTCGAAAATCGCTTGGTATTCGCGTGAGCGGGGGCTGCTGGGGACGGCCGCGCGGCTTGGCCTGATCCCATTGAATGCCGATTCCGGGCGGGCGGCGCCACTGGCCCGAAAAATTCGGATATTTCGATTTGTCAGCGCCTGGACTGCCAAGGGCGGCGCCAACGCCACCGTGAGCGTCATCGCACCAATCGCGTCTCTCACGCCTCGACGAAGCATCATTGCCCTCCCGTCATGATCCCGGAAGACGCGAGCCGATCCGGGCCGGGCAGTCGCTGGGCTTGCCGCTGGCTTGGCGCAGGGCGCCAGTCATTCCTTTACTCGAAGTGCCTCAGGTCCGGACGCGCTTGCCCCTTCCTCACGGGCATCAACAGGCCGTCGGCACCGACGAAATAATCTTCCTTGCCGACTTGCACATGCTGGTTGTCTTCTTCGCAATTGTTCTGAAACCAGATCGGATTTTTGACCTCGCGGCGATAGTTCTTGGTCACCGTCCAGGGACGCGTGAGCGCATGGTCGAACGTGGTGATCTCGTCGTGCAGGATGTCCGGATTGGTCCGGTCGAGGTAGAAACGCTCCTTGAACACGACCTCGTTGTCTTTATGAAACGGGATGCCGCTCGCTTCATAAACATGCGGGCCTTTGAGGTGGCGGGTCTCGACTTCGAGCACGTCGTAGCGGCCGTCGCCGTCCTCATCGACCCATCGGCCGATGGAATAGCCGAGGAAATTCGACTCCTGGTCCTTCGGCCAGGCGCGGCCGTCGGTGAAGATCCGCCGCGGGGTGGAGTAGTCGGACAGCATGTAGGTGGCTTTCGGCGTGATGACGATTTCCATCGGGAAAACCGCGGACATGACCCGGGGCATACCGACGGGCACGCAGCGGTACAGTGGATCGTTACCCTGTCCGCCGGCCTTCTGGTCCGCGATGCTGGCTTCCCAGATTGCGTGATATTCGGGCGTTAGCGGCGGTTCCTGGGCGGGCCGATCCGCTTCGTCGGATCCCATTGGATGCCGACGCCGGTGGGCCGTGCCCACTGGGCCTGCATATCGGGATATTTCGTCTCATCGAACGCGTAGGCGCCTGCCATCGGGGTCAATAGTGCCCCTGTGAGTATCATTGCGGCGATCGCGTTTCGGCCAGGCATGTTTGCTCTCCATGGTTCGACCGGCAGCAGTGGTTTCGAGGGGTCCGTGCTTCGACCCGCCCGCCAGTGCACCGCTCGGCACTATTGGGCCGTCACGGCGTGCCGCAATGTCTCGTCTTGATCCGCTCGAAACACCGCAATAATGCCGGCGCGACTCCGTCTGGGCACCGCCACCGATGAAACGAAGCGCTCGCCGCGACAAGGCGACACCGCCTGACTAAAAGACAGCAGGCGCTCGGCATCCCTTTTCGAGAGTTGCAGGTCGGCAGCAACCATCGCAGCGGATTACCGCGAGAACCGCTGCCCGCAACGGGGTGGCGAACAGCCGCACGCCGATAACGGCGATGACGCGGATACCCGACAAACCCCCGGCAGGAGCAGAAGCCGCCTCGAACCAGACGCGCGCTCACCCTTTAGCGAGCGCGTATCGGTTCGTATCAGCCCAATCCGTCGGGACTGTCGTCAGTGGCTGACGACGATCGAATCGCCGTTCTTGAATTTGACCTTATTGACGTTCCACGCGCCGCCGGGCGCGCCGCTGCGCAACGGGTCAATCATCATCTTGAGTTCGTCGCCGGGCTTAAGCGTCTTGCTCGTCCAGCCGTCGCGGATCAAGCCGCTCGGAGCACCCCCCTCGAGGCTCCACACTTGGCTCGTGCCGTCCGGGTCCTTAACCTCCAGGATGATGAAGGCGTGCGGGGCGGTGTACTTCCAATCCTTGACGGTGCCGTTCAATTCGATCGGGTGTTCCTGATCAAACATGGCAAAGGAGTGATGTGCGAGTGCGACGCCGCCCATGGCAAGAAGCGCAGCGCCTACCAGGAGTGTTTTCATGTGGGATTTCATTTATTTCCCCCGTTTGATTATTGATTGACATCGGCCTGAACGCTCGGCGCCGCGGCCAACATCCGTTCGATCGAACTTGAGCACCCAAAAAAGAAACGGTGCTTAACAAGGCGTCCTATGCCCGCCGAAGGCAACGGATGCTGCCGTTATCAGCGTCGGGAGCTCGGCACGTCCCGCTTTTTGGCAGTTTGTTGGTCATATGTATATCACCGGCGCGTGATTGAGAAGAGGCCACCACACCAAATTCTAATGCATTCCGAAGCTATTCCGATCACACTGCGGGCGCAGTACGGCCCGCGTTCCGGTCCTGAATGTGCCCGCTGGACTGTTCCGAGCGGACGCAATGCGCGAAAGCAAGCTCGCGCAAGGCAGCTTAAAGTCGGCCGGATAATGCTCTAATCTCGGCCCATGCCAGATCCGACTCCCCTTCCGCTGCCTTCGATGCGCTGCAGCGCGCGCGCCCTGCTGTTGGGTGAGCGCATCGATATAATGCTCTAATCTCGGCCCATGCCAGATCCGACTCCCCTTCCGCTGCCTTCGATGCGCTGCAGCGCGCGCGCCCTGCTGTTGGGTGAGCGCATCGATACGGCGGGGTTGGAGCGCAGCGACGTTATCTCCACGTCCCCGCTCGCCTTCCGGGTCGGTGCTGGGGGCTACGCGGTCCTGATGCGCTACGGCGTCGTCGTGCTGCTCGGACTGTCGCCGATCGAAGAGGACGAAGTGCTGCGCGGCATCCGCCCGCGCGTCGTCGGCCCTTATGCGAAGATCGAAGACGAGGTCGCCGCGATGGAAATCGCGCCGGAGCGCGACGACCAGGTGGTGACCGGCGGCCCGATTTCCGTAAAGGACCTGTCGCCGCCGCGGCTACTCGTGGTGGCGGACGTGCTGGCGAAGAACGTCGCCCTGGTGCGCGACGAACGCGAGGTCAACAAAGTCCTCGAACTGATCGAGCCGTTCGCGACCCGTCTCGCCTTGACCGGCAGGGCGCCATTCAACCGGCGCAACATGCTGCGGCTCATCGGCCAGACCCTGCTCGTCCAGCAGCGCATTTCCGGCCGCATCGCGGTCGCCGAAAAGCCCGACGTGCTGTGGGACCGCAGCGACCTCGAGCGGCTCTTTGCGCGGCTCGAAGACGAATACGAGCTCAAGGAGCGGGCGAGCGCGGTTGGCCATAAGCTCGAGATCGTCCAGGAGACGACGCGCGCCCTCACCGACATCATCGACACCGAGCGCAGCGTGCGGCTGGAGGCCATCATCGTCGTGCTGATCGTGGTCGAAGTCCTGATCGCCTGCTACGAGGTATTCTTCCACATTCCGAAATGACCTCGACTACCATTTTCCGGGGTGCCGCCAGCGCGCCGAAAACGAGGCTTTGGGATGATGGGCAGATTCAAAGCTGCCGGGACGCGCTGCCCGCATCTCCGACGAAGTCAATCGACGCGGCGGCGGCGCGGATTTGTTTGGCGCGTTCGAAGCCGCCCATTCCCGCGGCCCATTGAATGGCGACGATCGCGCCCTTGACGGGCTGCAGCAACGCGAGCGCAAGGCCGAAGGTGACCGGCACCCAGACCGCTGCCTGCACCCACATGGGTGGCGCGTACTCGGTTTCGGTCAGCAGGGCGAGCGTGACGACGATGTGCCCGACGATGAATATGACACAATAGGCCGGAAAATCATCGGCGCGGTGATGGTACAGTTCCTCTCCGCAATGCGGGCAAACGTCCGCCGCCTTGAGGAAGGCGCTAAACATCCGCCCTTCGCCGCAATTCGGGCAGCGGCCCAGCAGGCCGCGTATCACGGGTTGCCGGAAAATGCCGGCCAAATGTGAGTTCATGTTTACCTCCACAAGTTCGGTAACGGACCCTTTCGGGTTGCGTCCGCCGCCCGAGTTGGATGTACGCATACATTGACCTGATGACAAGGAATCTGTACGGCTATTGTATGGACTGGAGCCCTACAATTCACGATCGTCTCGGGCCGGTCTACGTCCGCATTCTCGATGCGCTCACCGAGGACATCGCCAGTGGACGCTTGCACCGCGGCCAGCAATTGCCGACCCATCGAGCGCTTGCGAATACGCTCGGGGTCGATCTCACCACCATAACCCGCGCCTATGGCGAAGCGCGCCGGCGCGGATTGACCGACGCACGCGTCGGCCAGGGGACGTTCGTAGCCGACGGGGTTACGCCGACAGCGCGCATGCCGGACGCCGGCAGGGACATTGATCTGTCCATGAACCTGCCGCCGCAGCCGGCGGAGGCCGATCTCGATGGACGCATGCTCCGCGGCCTCGCTGCCATCGAGCGCGAGACCGGCCTCGCCGCTTACCTGAACTATCGCCAGCCCGGTGGCGCCGACGAAGATCGCGGCCTCGCCGCCGAATGGCTCCAACCGCGCGTCAAAGGCGCCCGCCGCGATAACCTCGTCATCAGCCCAGGGACCCAGACGGCGCTCATGAGCCTGCTCCTGACCTTGACGCGCCGCGGCGACGTCGTGCTCTGCGAAAGCCTCACCTATCCGGGATTTAAGGCAGCGGCGGGCCATATCGGCCTGCGTCTCGCCGGCGTCGTCATGGATCGCGACGGGATCGTGCCGGACGCACTCGATGCGGCGTGCCGGCGCCACAAGGCGAAGGTGATCTATCTGGTTCCGACGATCCACAATCCCACTACCGCGACGATGCCGCCGGCGCGGCGCGAACGGATCGCCGCCATCATCGCCAGTCACGACATGATCCTGATCGAAGACGACGCCTATGGATTGCTCGATGCCGGATCAATACCCTTGGCGTCGCTCATCCCGGAGCGGACCTATCTTGCCGAGAGTTTGTCGAAGTGCATCGCGCCGGGACTGCGCACATCATTCGTCGTTACACCGGACCGCGATGCGGCGGCGGGACTGGTCGGCGCGCTCGCGGCGACGGCTCAGATGCCAGTGCCGCTGATCGTTGCGCTGGTGACCCGCTGGATCGGCGACGGGAGTGCCGACACCATGATCGAGGCGATCGCGGCGGAGGCGGCGGCGCGGCAGAAACTCGCCGCCAAGGCGCTCAGCGGCTACACCTTCGCCGCCCATCCGCGCGGCCATCATATCTGGTTGCCGCTGCCGGGCGGCGGCGGCCTTGCCGACTTCGCAACCCGATTGCACCGGCTCGGTCTCGCGGTGGTGACGAGCGACGCATTCGGCGTCGATAAATCCGCGCCGCCCGCCGTTCGGGTGGCGCTCGGCGCGGCGCGCGATCGCGCCGAATTGATGCGGGCCCTCGAGGTGCTGGCCACTACCCTCAAGGCGCCAGCGGCAGGGACGCAGATCGTGTGATGGTTTCACTACCGGCCTCACCTCCGTCCGGACACTGGGTGCGGTGGCAGCCCGAGAAAGCGGCGGCTTTCACGGTTGCGGTGGCGCCGGCGCTATGGCTCGCGTTTCTCGACCTCGACGGTGACCTTGGCGTACGCATGGTTCACGAAGCCATCAGGGTGAGCGGCGACTGGGCGCTGCGGCTATTCTGGCTCACGCTCTTCGTCAGCCCGGCGCGTCGAATACTGTCCGCGCCGCGGTTGATCCGCACCCGCCGGATCCTCGGCCTCGGGGCATTCGGCTTCACCGTATTGCATTTCGGTCTCTATGCGCTCGATCAGCAGTTCGACTGGGGACAGATAGCGCTCGAACTCGTGCTGCGCATCTATCTCACCATCGGAGCGGTGGCGACGATCGGCCTTGCGGCGCTTGCGGCGACGTCGAGCGATCGCGCCGTAGCAGGCTCGGCGGCGGGCGCTGGATCGCGGCTGCATCGCTGGGTTTTCCTCGTCGCAGCGCTGTCGGCGGTGCACTTTCTGCTGCGATCGCAGGACCGACACATTCGAGCCGATGTTGATGCTCGGCCTGCTCGCCTGGCTCGTCGGCTACCGCATCATCCAGCGGACCGCCGGCGATGTTTCCACACCTTGGCTGCTCGGACTTGCGGTCAGTGCCGCCGCATTGACGGCACTCGCCGAGCGTCATGGCACGCCGCGGCCACCGGCGTCGATCCGTGGCTTATCCTTGCCGCCCATCTCGACATGGCCTACGGACTGCGTCCGGCGTGGTGGGTACTGATCGCAGGTCTGTTGGCAACGCTTGCGGGCTGGCGGTGGCGCCTCTCGCCTCAGCGGCCGACGTCCGCCATCAGGGCGTCGAATGCCGCCTCCGGCTCGGCCGAAGGCCAATCGGCGAGTTGATGTCGGAACCAGGTAAACTGGCGCTTGGCGTAATGGCGCGTGTCCTTCTTCGCTTCCTCGGCCGCAGCGGCGAGCGTGAGGTCGCCGGCGAGATGGCGGATCAGCCACGGTACCCCATGGGCCTTCATCGCCGGCAACAGCGGATCGAGGCGGCGCGCCGCGAGTGCCCGCACCTCCTCGAGCGCTCCGGCCGCCAACATGGCGTCGAAGCGCGCGTCGATCCGGCGGTAGAGCGCGGCACGGTCGGGGGTAAGAAAAATCCTGGCGACGCGAGCGGGATCGAGGCGCGGCGGCATGCCGTCGCCGTGCCAATCCGTGATCGAACGCCCGGTCGCCTCCAGCACCTCGATGGCGCGCGCGATGCGCGGCCGATCGGCCGGACGCAGCCGGGCGGCCGTCACCGGATCGCGCCTTGCGAGTTCGGCATGCAGCGCCGGCGCGCCGAACTCATCGAGCCGCGTGCGCACCGCGCTACGTATCTCCGCCGGCACCGGCGGGATTGCGGCGAGCCCCGCGGTCAGCGCTTTGAAATAGAGCCCGGTACCGCCCGTAAAGATCGCGATGCGGCCGAGGCGATGCGCTTCCTCAAGCGCGGCCGCCGCGTCATCGAGGAACCGTCCGACCGAATAATTTTCAGCCGCGTCCACATGGCCATAGAGCAGATGGGGCGCGCGCGCTTCCTCGGCCGGCCCCGGCCGGGCAGTGATGATCTTGAGGTCGCGGTAGACCTGCATCGAGTCCGTATTGACCACGACGCCGCCGAGACGTTCCGCCATCGCGAGCGCGAGTGCCGTCTTGCCGCTCGCAGTCGGCCCTGCGATAAGCACCGCCACTTTGTTTTGTGCGCCGTTCATCTCATGATCCGCGCATCACGATCCAAGGTCTGATGATTCAAGTCTCATTGATCGAAGCGTTATGACTCACGTCGTCACCCTGATCGCAAATTCCGCCCGGCCGATGTCCGACGCGCTCGGCCGGCCGCGGCCGACGCGTTGCCGGCCGGCGGCGCCATCACATGGCTCGATCCCGGCATCGCGACTCGACATTCCGTTTACCGCCGCCAGCGAAAACGACAACCGCTCCGTCGCCCGGCAGCGCGCGTCCGCGCATCGCTCGGCAGCGCGCCGATCGATATCGTCGTGCAGAAGACGGCCGGGCGGCGCAAGCGGCTTGCTTCTCGCCGACATGGATTCCACCATGATCGGCCAGGAGTGCGTCGATGAGCTTGCCGATTTCGTCGGCCACAAAGCCCGCGTCGCCGCCATCACGGAGCGCGCCATGCGGGGCGAGATTGAATTCGCGCCGGCGCTTCGCGAGCGCGTCGCGCTGTTGGCCGGGCTGCCGGCCGCCGATCATCGACGAGGTGATCGCGAAAAAAATCACTCTCACGCCTGGAGCACGGACGCTGGTCCACACCATGCGCCGCTACGGCGCCTACACGTGCCTCGTCTCCGGCGGCTTTACCGCTTTCACCGGACCGATCGCCGACGCTTATCGGATTCGACGAAAACCGCGGCAACCGGCTCGTCATCGGCGAGGACGGGCGGCTTTCCGGCGAGGTCGCCGAGCCGATGCTTGGGCGCGACGCCAAGCTCGATACGCTCTCAGGAACTACGCGGCCGGCTCGGACTTGCGCCCGACGACACGCTGGTGGTCGGCGACGGCGCCAACGATCTCCTGATGATCAGCCGCCGCCGGGCTCGGCGTCGCCTACCGGGCAAAGCCCATGCGTGGCGGAAGCCGCCGACGCGCACATCGACCACGGCGACCTCACCGCGCTCCTCTATGCGCAGGGCTATCGGCGCGACGAATTCGTCGAAGGGTGAAGTCCCTCGTTGGCTCCGCAAAGGCGCGCCCAAGCCGACAAGGCACGGCCGTCGAATTCGCCGCGCATCTGGCGCGAATTCGACGCTTCCTTGCGCACCCTACGGCGGAAACCAGCAGCGCTTACTGCAGGCTCAAGCGCGACGAAGCGCAGTTCGCCTTCGGCGTTGGCGACCGAGAGCAGCGCGGACTTGCGGCCCTCCTTCTTGAGCTGATCGACCCGCTTCTGCAGCGCATCGGTATCGCCGACCGCTTCCTGCGACACCTCGACGACCACGTCGCCGGCGTTCAGGCGCTTGTCGGCCGCCGGGCGAAGAGGTTTCCACGCCGGTAATGACGACGCCCTTCACGCTGTCCTTGATCTTGTAGCGCTTGCGCAGATCTTCGCACATGTTGGCGAGATTGAGGCCGAGCGTCTTCTGCACGACCGTCTTCTCTTCGGGCGCCGCATCCTTCTTCGGCGTCAGCGCCGCCTGCTTCTCGCCGTCCTCGAGCCGGCCGAGCTTGACGATGCGGTGTCTCTTCCTTGCCCTTGCGGACGATGACGACATCGACGTCCTTGCCGACCGGCGTATCGGCGACGACGCGCGGCAGGTCGCGCATTTCCTTGATGTCCTTGCCGTCGAACTTGATGATGACGTCGCCGGCCTCGATGCCGGCGGGCTTGGCCGGGCCCTTCTCGTCGACGCCGGCCACCAGCGCGCCGCGCGCCGGCTTGATGTTGAGGCTTTCGGCAATATCGTCGGTCACCTGCTGGATGCGCACGCCGAGCCAGCCGCGCCGGGTCTCGCCGAACTGGCGCAGTTGATCGATCACGGCGATCGCGGTTTTCGACGGCACCGCGAAGCCGATGCCGATCGAGCCGCCGGACGGCGAGATGATCGCCGTGTTGATGCCGATCACCTCGCCGTCGAGGTTGAACAGCGGACCGCCCGAATTGCCGCGATTGATGGCGGCGTCGGTCTGAATGTAATTGTCGTATGGGCCGGAATTGATGTCGCGATTGCGCGCCGACACGATGCCGGCGGTCACGGTGCCGCCGAGGCTGAACGGATTGCCGATCGCCACCACCCACTCGCCGAGCCGCAGCTTGTCGGAATCGCCGAACTTGCACGGCAGTCAGCGGCTTGTCGGGCTTCACCCGCAGGATGCGCGAGATCGACCTTGGTATCGCGCCCCAGGATTTCAGCCTTGAGCCGCGTGCCGTCATTGAGGATCACGGTCACCTCGTCGGCGTCGGCGATGACGTGGTTGTTGGTCACCACGATACCGGACGGATCGATGATGAAGCCCGAGCCCAGCGAATTGACGCGGCGCGGTCCGGAGCCGCCCGGCCGGTTCTGGTTGTTCTCGCCCTGCTGACCCCCACGGCGGTTCTTGAAGAATTCGTCGAAGAACTCCTCGAACGGCGAGCCCGGCGGCAGCGACGGGACGGCGCTTGCACGGTTGTCGACGCTCTGCGACGTCGACATGTTGACGACGGCATTGATCACCTTCTCGGCGACGTCGGCGATATTGTCCGGGCCGTGGGCAGCAAACGCCGGCGCGCCAAGAAGCGGAACCGCCACCATCGCGGCGGCTGCCGCCGTCACGACACAGCGAGGAACTGCGGGGCGACGGAACAATGAGCGAAGCGTCGGTAGCATAGTGCCAACCATGGGCAGCGAATCTCCGGTAAGTCCCGTAGGGAGAATAGCGATTCCCGTGGGAACAATATACCTCAGACTGCGCCTGTGGACGGCACTGTGCAAGTGCGTAATGGCCGTATTGGAATACGTTCAGATTCCGGCGGAATGCGACGTCGGCTCAACTTCAATCGGTTGCAGAAGTGCCGGCATCTTGTTGTGGCCATTCACGTTGCGGTGACAAGGACGGGAAAGACACAAAGCTCTTGCCCGTGGGTCCATCATCCGCGCACGAGCCAAAGGACCGCAAGGCCGAACACGGCGCTCGCGAGCCCGATGGTCCGCAGCCCTTGGTCCGGGGTTTCGTCATCGCAGCAACCGCCCGCTTGGCGGCGCCGGGGAACGCCGCAAACACCAGCCCCTCGATGACGAACACGAGCCCGAGAGCGGCCAGGAAGTCCGACATTGCGAGCGACGGCGAGCAGCAACGGCGCCCTTACTGAGGCGCCGCCTTGAAGTCCGATTTCGACGCGGGCGCCTTGCCGTCCGATTTCGGCGCGGTCGCTGCCTTGCCGTCCGGATCGCCGAAGTATTTGAAGAAATCGGAATCCGGCCGCAGCACCAGCCGCGTGTCATTGGCGCGCAACCCCGTCTCGTAGGCCTGCATGGAGCGATAGAAGGCGAAGAAACTCCGGATCCTTGCCGTACGCTTCGGCAAAGATGCGGTTGCGCTCCGCATCGCCCTCGCCGCGCGTCTGCTCAGCCTTCGCGGTCGCCTCGGCGACCAGCACCGTGACGTCGCGGTCGGCGCGGGCGCGGATTTCCTGGTTCTTCTGAGCTGCCCTGGGCGCGGAATTCGGCGGCCTCGCGTTGGCGCTCAGTCTGCATGCGCTGATAGACCGCCTGGCTGTTCTGCTCCGGCAGATCGGCGCGCCGGATGCGCACGTCGACCACCTGGATACCGAACGCCTGCGCTTCGTGGTCAAGCTGCTCGCGCACGCTTTGCCATCAGGGCGGCACGGTCGTCGCGCACCACGTGGGTCAAGGTCACCTCGCCCAGCACGCGCCGCAACGCCGCGTTGAGCAAGGTCGAGAGCCGCGAATTGGCGCCCTCGATGGTGCTCACCGACTGATAGAACAGCAGCGGATTGATAGATGCGATAGCGGGCGAATGCATCGACCACGAGCCGCTTCTGATCGGATGCAGATGACCTCCTGGGCGGCGTTCTCGAGATCGAGAATGCGGTTATCGACATAGATGACATTATCGATGAACGGCATTTTGGTGTGCAGGCCGGGTTGGGTAACGGTCCTGATCGGATCGCCAAGCCGGACCACCAGCGCCTGCTGGGTTTGCTGCACGGTGAACAGCGAACGTCGCGCGACGATCAGCCGAACGACGATAATGACAGCGACCACGCCGCCCCAAATTCGGGTTTCATCGGTTGCCTCCCGTCGGCGCGGCCGGATCGGTGTTGATGGTGTGGTCGTGCGCGCCCGCAACTCCGGCAACGGCAGATAGGGCACGACGCCTCCGCTGCCAGGGCCGCTGGGCGCATCCAGGATGATCTTGTCCGTGCCGCCGAACACGCGCTCCATGGTCTCGAGATAGAGTCGCTGGCGGGTGACCTCCGGCGCCTTCTTGTATTGCGTCGTAGATCTGGTTGTATCGCGAGGTCTGGCCCTTGGCCTCGGCGACCGTCTGCTCGCGATAGGCTTCGGCCGATCTGCATCGATCTGCGCGGCACGGCCACGCGCCTCGGGAACCACGCGATTCTGCATAGGTCTGGGCTTCGTTCTGCGCGCGGTCCTGATCGGCCCGGGCGGCCTGGACGTCGCGGAACGAATCGATCACCTGTGCCGGCGGGTCGACTTTTGCATCTGCACTTGCGTGATCAGGATGCCGGATTGTAGGAGTCCAGCGTCTTCTGCATGAGTTCGCTCACCGCGGTCTCGATGTTCTGCCGCGCGCCGGTGAGGATCGGCTGGATTTCCGAGCGGCCGATTACTTCGCGCATGGCGCTTTCGGCGACCGCCTTTACGGTGCCTTCCGGGTTCTGAATGTTGAACTGGTAACAGGCGCCCGCGCCGCCCTGGGCCGGCTTGACCATCCAAAACACCGCAAAATCGACGTCGACGATGTTCTCGTCGCCGGTCAGCATCAGGCTCTCTTCCGGAACGTCGCGCATCTGGGTGCCGCGGCGGATGTCCTCGACGATGCCGCATGCCGATGTCGATGCGGTTGACGCGGGTCACCTTCGGCAGTTCGACGGACTCGATCGGATACGGGAATGTGGTAGTTGAGGCCGGGCTTGGCATCGCGGACATATTTGCCGAACCGCATCACGAGACCAAGTTCGTCCGGCTCGACCCGAAAGAAGCCGGAAAACCCCCACAGCGCGATGGCGCCAAGCGCGATCAGCGCGATTCCGCGCGCCGCCGAGATTGCCGCCGGGAAACACGGTGCGCAATCTTGTCCTGCCCCCGGCGCAGCAATTCCTCAAGATCGGGCGGCGAGGAGCCCGATGGCGGGGAACCCGAACCCCACGGCCCCTTCGGCCCCGAACCCCATGGGCCTCCGCCGCCTTGATTACTCCACGGCATTAACTGCCTCCGTATTGGCCGGATCGGTGGCCCCGCGTGACCGGATGGCCTAGAATATCCATATCTGGGCTCGGGTTATAGGGGACGCAACCGCCCCTTTCAACGCGCGCTAGCGCGCGTCAGGCTGATCAGCCTTTCCGGCGGGCAAAGGCATTGCTAGCAATGCGCGCTCTTTCAGGCAGCTGGTTCGCCCAACTCCGCCAGCGCAAACTCCGCCGCCAAGCGCGGCATCAGCGTTACTCGTTCAGACTCTTCATAAGTCAATGTGGTAAAGGCACCTCGTCGTCGGGCCCGGCCGGATGTTCCTCCCGCGCGATCTCGTGCCATCGCGTCGGATCGATTGCCGGAAATATCGTATCCCCTTCAGGGCGAGCATGAACGCGGGTGATTTCGAGCCGCGCAGCGCTGCCCGATCGTCGTCGCATATATACCGGCGCCGCCGCCGATCATGATCGCGTCAGCGCCGCGGCGCACGCGCATCGCCTTCGCCACCGCCAGCGCCGCCGCGAGGTTCGCAGCCACGACGATTCCGGCCGCGCGAAGCGCCGGATCGCGAGTGACGACGATGTTGGTGCGGTCCTGCAGCGGCTTGCCGAAGGACAGGTAAGTCCTGCGGCCCATCACAACGGGATGGCCAACGGTGAGTGCGCGAAACCGCTTCATGTCGGTTTTGAGCCGCCACGGCAACCCACCGGCACGCCCGATCACGCCGTTTTCGGCGACCGCCGCGACGAGAACGAGGGCCGAGCCCGTCGCGCGGCCGTCTGAACGCGCTCACACCGCGACCTTGGCCTTGATGTGCGGATGCGGGTCGTAGCCCTCGACCGCGAAGTCCTCGTAGCGGAAGGCGAACAGATCGCGTGACGGCCGGATTGAGCTGCACTGCGGCAGCGCGCGCGGCGACCGCGCCAGCTGCTGCCGCGCCTGATCGAGGTGGTCGAGATAGAGGTGCGCGTCGCCGAAAGTGTGAACGAAATCCCCCGGCCTCAAGCCGGTCACCTGCGCCACCATCAGGGTGAGCATGGCGTAGGAGGCGATGTTGAACGGCACGCCGAGGAAGACGTCGGCGGAGCGCTGGTAGAGCTGGCACGACAGCTTGCCGTCCGCGACATAGAACTGGAACAGGCAGTGGCACGGCGGCAGCGCCATCCTGTCGACATCGGCCGGATTCCAGGCGGTGACGATGAGGCGGCGCGAATCCGGATTGCGGCGGATGGCGTCGACCACCTCGGAGATCTGGTCGATGGCGGCGCCATCGTGGTCGGCCATGAGCGCCATTGGCGGCCATAGACCGGGCCGAGGTCGCCGTGCGCGTCCGCCCATTCGTCCCAGATCGACACGCCGTGGTCGTTGAGGTATTTGATGTTGGTGTCGCCGGCCAGGAACCACAGCAGCTCGTGAATGATCGACTTGAGATGCAGCTTCTTGGTGGTGACGAGCGGAAAGCCCGGCGGCGAGATCGAACCGCATCTGATGGCCGAACACCGACCGCGTGCCGGTACCGGTGCGGTCGCGCTTCTCCACGCCGTCGGTCAGAACTCGCTCCATCAGATCGAGATATTGGCGCATCATGCGGTCAGGGAATCAGAGTGCCAATTGGCGCGCGCAATGCAGTCGCGCCCGATATCCGTCAGATGCAGCAGCCGGAGCATTCAAGCCGCCCCGCGCGTTATCCGCGAGGACGCAACGCTCCGACCTCGGTCTGATTCCCGCCGATCGGCGTCACCCTGATCCCTGAAAGCCTCACTCCTCGACGAAGACCTCTTCGCGCTTCGGCCCGGATCATCGGCAGCACCGCCACGACCAGCAACAACATCGCGAGGCCGATCAAGGTGCCAGAAATCGGCCGGGTAACGAAGGTCGACGGGTCGCCGCGGGCGATCAGCATGGCGCGACGGAGGTTCTCTTCCATCAGCGGTCCGAGCACGAATCCGAGCAGCATCGGCGCCGGCTCGAAGTCATGCTTGACCAGCCAATAGCCGATGATGCCGAACAGTCGCGGTCAACACGCAATCGAACGGCGCGTTGTTGATCGAATAGACGCCGATCGAGCAGAAGATCAGGATCGCCGGGAACAGCATCCGGTAAGGCACCTGCAGCAGCTTCACCCACACGCCGACCAGCGGCAGGTTGATGACGACCAGCATCAGGTTGCCGAGCCACATGGAGGTAACCATGCCCCAGAACAAATCGGGCTGCTTGGTCATCACCTGGGGGCCCGGCACGATGCCGTGGATTGTCATGGCGCCGACCATGAGCGCCATCACGGCATTCGGCGGGATGCCGAGCGTCAGCAGCGGAATGAACGACGTCTGCGCGGCGGCGTTGTTGGCGCTTTCGGGCGCCGCCACGCCTTCGATCGCGCCGCGGCCGAACCGCGACGGATCCCGCGCCATCTTCTTTTCAAACGTGTAGGCGGCAAACGACGCGATCACGGCGCCGCCGCCGGGCAGGATGCCCAGGATCGAGCCCAGACACGGTGCCGCGGCCGATCGGCGCCGGCGGATGCCTTGAGATCGGGCCAGGTCGGCATCAGGCCGGTCAGCTTGGCCTTGAGGACGTCGCGCGATTCCGCCTTGCTCGAGGTTGCGCATGATTTCGGCGAAGCCGAACACTCCCATGGCGACGGCGACGAAGCCGATGCCGTCGGACAATTCAGGAATATCGAACGCCATGCGCGATTGGCCGGTTTCGATGTCGGAGCCGACCATCGACAGCAGCAGCCCGGTCATCACCATGGCGAGCGCCTTGAGGATCGAGCCGCGGGCAAGCACGACGGCAAAGCACAGGCCGAGCACCATCAGGGAGAAATATTCCGCCGGGCCGAACAACAGCGCGATCGAGGTCAGCGGGGCTCCGAGCGCCGCCACCAACACGGTCGACACGCAGCCGGCGAAGAACGATCCGATCGCCGCGATGGCAAGCGCCGGGCCGGCGCGGCCCTGGCGCGCCATCTGATGGCCGTCGAGCGTCGTCATCACCGAGGACGACTTCACCGGGATGTTGATCAGGATCGAGGTGGTGGAACCGCCGTACTGCGCGCCGTAATAGATGCCGGCGAGCATGATCAGCGCGCCGACCGGCGGCAGACCGAAGGTGATCGGCAGCAGCATCGCGATGGTGGCGAGCGGGCCGACGCCCGGCAACACGCCGATCAGCGTGCCGACCAGCGCCCCGATCAGGCACAGGAAGAGGTTCATCGGCGACAGCGCGACGCTGAAGCCGAGGGCGAGATTATGAAGGAGGTCTAACATGGCTGGTTACTTGCGCTGTTGATGCAGGCCGCGGCCGGCATGCGTTTCATCGGAATGTCGGAAAGGCCCTTGAGGATGCTCGCCGGATCCCAGCTGTTCGGCCACAACTGCATCGGCAGGTTGAGCGCGTAACGGGAACAGGAAACAGCAGAACGCCGTCAGTACCGCGCCCCAGATCACCGTTTCGAGAACCCGCGCCTCCGGGGTCGCGCCGGCGGCCGCGCAGATGCTCAAGAAACTCGCGATGACGAGGCCGAGCGGCCGCACCAGCCATGCAAACAGAAGTCACCGAAATGGTGACGAAAAGCGGACCGCGTAGATAGAAGCGATCGATGCCGGGACCTTTGGTGAACAACCCGGTCGCTGAAACCGCTAGACCGAGCGCGCCTAGTACCGCGGCAAACATGCGCGGTGCGGTGCCAGGTCCAAACGCGAAACCGCGCATTCCGGGCAAGTCACGCGCTGCCGTAAAAGCAAAAATACCAAGCGCGATCAGCGCCGCGCCGCCAAAGTAGTCCCTCGGACTTGCGGGCGCACCAATCAATCCGACCAGCAGAAACAAGACGGCGTAAAATCCAACCAGTTCGGCAACGTAAAGCCAAACTTCATTAGGTACGGAAAGCGGCGCCAAAAAATTGGGAATCCACTCGGCAACGATCAATCCAGCAACCGCCGCCACGGCCAGAAGCACACATCCGATCGTAAGATATTGGGGATGCCGCAACAGCTCCGACGATCCGATGACCTGTGCCTGCGGTGGCGATTCCGACATTCACTCCTCCCTACGCGCCAGCTTGTCAGCTAACCGTCCCGCGTGCTGGCGCGCCAGCTTATGCCCTGTGCGTATCCCTAGCACAAGGTCAGGCGGCACCGGAAGCCTTCGTTATGAGCGCTACACGAAACCAACCAGGCCCAGCACAGCGGCTCCCGCGAACGCGATCAAGGGCGGCATCCGGGTCCAGTAGACGAGCGCGAACGTCGCCGCCGTGATGACGTAGGCTGACCAATCATGGTCGGCCGCGCGGGCGATGACGAGCGCGCTGGCGGCGATCAGCCCGATCGTCACCGGTACCAGCCCAGCTTGAATCGCGATACCCCAGCGCGCGGTGCGGAAGCGATCGAATACCCGCGACACGGCATAGGCGAGGAAGCAAGTCGGGCCGCACATGGCGACCGTCGCCACCACGGCGCCCGGCACACCCGCGATAAAATGTCCCAGCAGGGCGACGAACATCACGTTGGGTCCCGGCGCCGCCTGCGCCATGGCGAACAACTCGCTGAATTGGCGGTCGGTAAGCCACCCGGCGATCTCGACGGTCAGGCGGTGCATTTCCGGCACCGCCGTGCTGGCGCCGCCGACGGCGAATAAAGACAGGGTCGCGAACTGGAGGAACAGCGCGACGAGCGTCGCCGGATCATTTTTCATCGGCACGCCGCCATGCAAATCCGATGCTCGCCGGCACCAGCACGAGGAGCACCAGCGGAAGGCTCAGCTGCAACAAGCCGACGCCCGCAAATGCTGCGAACGCCAACGCGTGGGCGGAGCCGATGCGGCGCCGGATCAGCGGCTCGGCGATTTGCACCGCGGTCGCAATGATCATTCCGGCGGCCGCAGCGGCAAGACCAGAAAGGACGCCGCGTAGCCCCGGCAGCGCCCCAAAACGGCGGTAGAGCGTGCCGACCGCAATCATCATCACAACCGACGGACCAAGCAATCCAAAGAGGCAGGCGAGCGCGCCGGGAACGCCGCGCACACGCATCCCGAATACCGCACAGACGTTGACGATGTTCGGTCCGGGCAGGAACTGGCACAACGCCAGGATGTCATTGAATTCCTGGGGAGTCATCCAGCACTTGTCGTCGACCAACATGCGGCGCGACCACGCCAGAACGCCCCCGAAGCTCGAGATCGAGACGCGGGCAAAAGCGACGAACAGTTCGCCGACCGTTGGCCGGGGAGCCGACGGCGGATGCGGGATCAATTGCGGTTCGGATGGCGTTACGGGCACGATCGGGTCGGTCATTGCCGACCATTAGCGCCGCAGCGCTACCACGGCCAGCCTCCCGTTCGGCGTCGCGTTTCGCCTCTATTCCCGCCCCTTTAGGGCGAATTCTTTCGGCGAATGCGCCACCGCCTCGTCTGGCCTCTTTTTCCATCAACCGATAGGGCCTATATTGAGTGAGCCGGCTTGCCGGCTATGGCGATAAATGGGCGTCGTAATAAACCATTCGGACCCGGGGGCAGTACCCGGCGCCTCCACCATCAGAGGTCGGGGAGCCGGTAATCACTGATCAGGAACGCGACGCGATAGGCTCCTGCTCATTGATTACCGACTGCTGACACACCTGATACGGGGGCGAAACAGGATCGACGAGGGTGTAAAGGGCGTGCTTTTGCTCGGTATGGTTCCGCCGTCATCGGGCCACTGCAATAGTTGCCAACGACAACTATGCTCCGGTTGCTCAGGCCGCGTAAGCGGTTTGAAATGCCGAACTTAAAGTCCTGATGTCTTAGCAGCATCCGGCGGGGTTCGGGGGCACCTGGCAACAGAAGCCCCCACTTCGTTCGAGATCGGGCCTTCTGGGCGGGTTGGCCCGAATCGGATAACCCGCGGTGGTGAAAGGCGTGAGGAGGCGGCCGCGGAGTGCCGGGGCCCGGAGCGGCCCTCCTGCGAATTGTAGGTTTTAAAGCATTCTCGACGTCAGCCGGCGGCCCGCCGGAACTATGGGACGAAAGCATGTCGGTCGACCATATCCGCTACGATCTACTGACCCAGGATGCGCTCCGCGGCGTGATCCGCACCGTCCTCACCGACGCCGCCGTCAAGGGGCTCCCGGGCGACCATCACTTTTTCATTACCTTCGACACGCGTGCGGACGGCGTACGCATGTCGACGCGGCTCAGAGCGAGCTATCCTGAGGACATGACGATCGTGCTCCAGCACCAATTCTGGGATCTGACGGTCGGCGAGGAAGACTTTGACGTCGGGCTCGCATTCAACGGCATCCCGGAGCGGCTGCACATTCCGCTCAAGGCCGTGAAGGCCTTTTTCGACCCTTCGGTTCAATTTGGCTTGCAATTTACCGTCGAGCCGGACGGCACCCCCAAGACGGAAACCGAGGCCAAATCCGACGCCAAGTCCGGGACCAAGACGGAAGAGAAGGCGGATGTGCCGCCACGCGCCGATGCAAAATCGGCTCCGGCCGTAAAAAAGGGCAAGCCGGCGCCCGGCGAGGAACCGATCAGGAAAACCAAATCGACACCGCCTGCGGCAGACTCCGCCAAGTTCCCGGCCCCGTCGCCGGATAACGCCGGCAAGGACACTCCGACCGGCGAAGTCGTACGGCTCGACCGGTTCCGCAAGAAGTGACGCCTTATTATTTCAGGTAGGAGCGCACGACGTCGATCAGTTCTGCGGCGGCGTGGGCTCGTTCGGCGTCGGGTTCATGCGCCGGATCGATAACGTGTGCGCGAATGTGGTCTTCCATGACCTCCGCCATGAGGCCATTGAAGGCCCCGCGCGCGCCGGCGATAAGCTGCAACACGTCGGAACAGCCGATTTCCTGTTCGAGCGCGCGTTCGACCGCCTCGATCTGCCCGCGAATGCGGCGGACGCGATTGAGCAGTTTAGTCTTCTCGCGAATGGTATGGGACACGCAAGCCTCCAGGGGTTTGCCCATGTTTTAACAGAACTGCGCGCGCAAGCGCCAGCACTTTCAAAGTCGCGGCCGATGCAGAGCAAAATCCAGCGTCGCGCTCTCGCCCGGTTGCGCAGCGGCAACGCCACCTTCGGCTGACGGCCAGGGAACGACTGCGCTCGACGCAGCCGATCGGCGACAGGGCCGGATGTGGACCGCGCTGATGCGGCTTCGCGACTTGCCGACGCACGTTGCACGCTGCAAACTATAGTCCGGCATACTATACGATCACCCAGCCTGCAAAATACCCAATCTCCGCAGGGCGGCGACGTAAATCATACTCCCCTATATTATAACCAAAAAAACCAGGCGAGAGCCGTTTTATATTGACCGCTTTCGCACTTGAACGCAGGATGCCGCTGCTGCGGCGACGGAAAAACAACTGCGGCGAAGGAGCTGGGAATATAATGAGAGGCCTGAACTTTCAGCTCACTCTGTTTCGCCGCCCGAGCCAAACAATCAGCCGCGTCGCGGCGATTGTCAGCATTCTTGGTATTTCCTCCGTGGCGCTCGGTCAGGATCAGAGCCTCCCCGCTCCAAGCGATGCGATTCTGGCCCGCAAGACAATGATGGATTCACTCAGCGAAAAAATGGACGTGATCGAAGCGATGATTGCGGCCGGGAAGATCGAGCTCGACGCAGCGCATGAAAATGCTGACACCATTTCGGTGTTTCTGATGGCCTTTCCTCATCTGTTTCCGACGGCGACAAACCAATGGAAGCCGAACGTCGACAAGGATCCGGTAACCGACACTTTTGCGTCTCCGGAGGTGTGGAGCAAGTTTGCCGACTTCTACCGGCAGGCGGCGGCCGCCTCGAAGTCCGCCTATACGGCGAGCCGCGCGGCGAACGAGACCGAGCTCAAGGCCGCGATCGCGCAATTGCGCACCGGTTGCAACAGCTGCCATGCCGCGTACCTGAAAACGGATTGAGCTTCCGCGCCGATAAACCGCCTTCGCATGCCGGAGCTGCAATGAAGATTTACAATTCCGTTTTCGGCGGCTTGGGCAGCGCGCGAGCAAAGACCATTGTGATCTACGCCACCTTGGTCGCGGGTAACGCGTTGGCATGGGTGTGCGCGTGGACATTGTTCTCCGACAAGCCGGCATTGTTTGGAGCCGCGATCCTCGCATATGTGCTCGGTCTGAGACATGCAGTAGACGCCGACCATATCGCAGCAATCGACAACGTTGTGAGGAAGCTCGTTCAGGACGGCCAGAAACCGATCTCGGCGGGTTTTTTCTTTTCACTCGGTCATTCGACTGTCGTGGTCCTTGCCGTTTTGGCCATCGCGTTCATGGCGACAGCCGTACACGACCGGCTCGGCGCCTTCATATCGATCGGGGGTGCCATCGGTAAAACCGTGTCGGCTGCTCTCCTGCTGGCAATTGGCTCCGCAAATCTGATCGTTTTGGGCCAAATATGGAAAGCCTTTCAGCGCGCGCCCCATGAGCCCCTGGCGATACACGAGGCAGACACACTGAGGCCGCCCGGCGGAATTCTGACGCGGCTCTGCAGCCCGATCTTCCGGGCCATCTCGAAGCCATGGCACATGTACCCGCTCGGATTCCTGTTCGGGCTGGGGTTCGACACGACGACCGAAGTAAGCCTGCTCGGCATTTCGGCCAGTCAGTCAGGCGACGGCCAGTTGCTGTGGTCGATACTTGTATTTCCGGCGCTCTTTGCGGCCGGGATGACGCTTATCGATACCACCGACAGCTTTTTGATGGTGCGGGCCTACGGCTGGGCTCTTGTTAATCCGGTGTGCAAGCTTTGGTACAACTTCACGATGACGTTTACCTCCATTGCCGTGGCGATCTTCGTTGGAGGCATCCAGATTGTCGGCTTGCTGGTCGACAATGCTGGGCTCGAAGGACGTCTGTGGCGATCGATCGCCGGCCTGGGTAACGATTTTACGACATTCGGATTCACGATCGTTGGCGTGTTCGTAGCTGCATGGATCCTGTCGGCTTTCGTCTATCGTTGCCGTCGCATCGGCATCGCCACGACCAGGATTGCCTAACTCCGATGGCAGTAGACTTCGATGAATTGCCGGAAGAACCCGCCGAATGATCGTTCTCAAAACACGCAGCATCGGTTCCTGCCTATTGTGGCTGTTTTTAGTTGCCCAGACAGGGTCGATCATTCCTTTATTCAGCATCCACTTGAAGCATGTTTTCGCGAGCCAGCTGGATATTGCTGAAGATATCGCCGCCGGAAGCGCCTCCGATCATGTCCATCACCATCACGCTCACAACGATGATCACGGAGACGGTCAACACGATCATGGCGCCGACGATCCTAATGACCAGTGCTGCACCTTGCATCACCATCTCACCGGCGTTCTGCCTCACGCGATTGCGGCTAAGACAAATGGCTTTCTGATCGTGGCGACCGCCTCGTTGCCGCCGCGCTTGCTTGTGAACGCTGAGCAGCGCCGACTCGAGCGGCCGCCAAAGCTCCTGCTGTCCATCTAAACCGCGTTTCGTTGGCCCCCTTCGGCCGCGTGCCCAGTTTGGATTCGACAATCATGGAGCTTTGATGTTTTCACGAAGCCTGTGGGCTGCGACGCTTCGGCGTGAGGAGAAGGCGCCATCCAACACACTCGCCGGGGCAATCGGAACGGCAATTGTGGGGATCGCAATGTCATACGGCGTGGTGCCCCTTCGTGCCGAAGACACCGGGAGCAAAATCAACAAGGACGTCATCGATACCGAAGATCTGTTCGGATTCATCGAAGGATCCGACGTCGGCGCGCTCGGACAAAAGGAGATCGAAGCAGAACTCGACGATTCGGGCCGGCAGACGGACTGGATCTTTCAGTGACGCCGCTTCGCAATTCGAGTTCAAATACACGGCGTTCCAGAATTTCCGCATCTCGGCGGCGACCACGGTTGCTTATTACGACATTGCCGGGGTAACCGGCTTGGACGACCGCCGGCAAGCGACAGTGCAGTCGGTGTCGTTCGATGCGCGGTTTCGGGCCTTGGATCGCGAACGCTCGCCTTTTGGCCTGACGTTGAGCATCGAGCCGCATTGGGGGTTTGCCGATGAGACAAGCGGTGTGAAAGCCGACCACTTCGGCATCGCTTATTTGCTGAGCGCCGACCGCGAGATATTGCCTGACAGAATCTTTGCCGCAATGAACCTGCTGTTCGACACCGACCGGACACGCTTGCTCGCGAGCGGCGAAGCGGAGCAGGAACCGACGCTCGGCGTCGGAACGGCGCTTGCGGCTCGGATGTTGCCGGGTGTGTGGGTTGGGGTGGAGGCGCGTTATCTTCGGGGTTACGAGGGTGCCGGATTGAACACCTTTTCCGGGCAGGGCGGTTATCTTGGCCCGACTCTCTATGCGCGGCTGGGCGAAAAAGGCTGGCTCTCGGCCGCGTGGAATTTCCAGGTCTGGGGTAAAGCGACCGGAATCCCGGGAGCGCTCGATCTCGTGGACTTCGAGCGGCACCAACTCAAGCTCCGTATCGGCTACGAGTTCTGAACACACGCTTACAGCGCCCGGCTTCTGCATGACCGCCGCGTCGGAGCGCCCGCGTTCCGCTTCAACCCAATAGACCGATTGAAACGATCTCTGTGGGGCCGCCTGCCGCATAATAGGCTAGGGGGGTATATATTATAACCTAGGGGGGTATGTATTCGTAATGTGATCGGCTATAATTATTTGCACTTTAGGGTGAGTAAAATTCACATTTTGCGTAGACGCAAGGTCTGAACAACATAGTAATTTCGATCGTTCATCAAAAATACTACAATTCTCTCTTGCCTGATTTTAGGAAGGCGCCATACTTGCCTAGGATATTGCAAACCCCAATTTCAGGATGGGTCACGGTACGGCGGGAGCGTGGAAGTGGTGTGGCGAGTTTGTCGGGCGCCCAATCGCATTATCGGAAGCGTTGCCGTGCTGTCGCTCTGTTCGTTCAGCGGGCCATCCGACGGCCAGAACGGTCCCGAGACACCTGCTTCGCAGCCGGCTCCGGCGGCCCAGCCTGCTACTCCCCCGGCAGGACCGTCGGAGCCGGCCGTGCCGCCGGAATCGGAAAAGACGCTGCCCACGATCTCGGTTGCCGCCAAGCGCGCCAAACCGAAGCCCAAGTCGGCAACGCCCGTCGCGGGCCAAACCGCCAATCCTACTGCGGCCGCCGGTCCGACCCAGCCGGCCCCGGTGTCCGGCACGCCCAACGTGGGCTCTGGCGGCCCGGGGGCACCGTCGTTGGCGGCGAGCCAGTTGCGGGTGACCGGCGACGAGCTTCTCGCGCGTCCGGTGACGCGCCCGGGTGAGATCGTCGAAGCCGCGCCCGGCCTCGTCGCCATCGAACATTCGGACGGAGGCAAGGCTAACCAGTATTACCTGCGTGGCTACAACCTCGATCACGGCACCGATCTCGCCACCTATGTGGACGACATGCCGATCAACATGCGCACCCACATCCACGGGCAGGGCTATACCGACCTGAACTGGCTGATGCCGGAGACCGTCAATGCGCTCGATATCCGCAAGGGCCCCTATTTCGCCGACGAGGGCGACTTCGCCAACGCCGGCTCCCTGCACATCAGCCTAAGGGACAGCGTCGAGCGGACGGCGTCGTTTACCTTCGGAAGCTTCGGCTACGAACGGCTATTCACCATGGCGTCGACCAAAACCGACCAGGGCACCCTGATGGCGGCGGTCGAAGCCAATGCCTATAACGGTCCGTGGGACCATCCCGACGATGTCCGCAAGATCAATGGCCTGATCCGCTACGCGCAAGGCACCGCCACCGACGGCTTCTCGGTCACCGGCATGGCCTATTCCAACAAATGGTATGCCACCGACCAGGTGCCGCTGCGGGCCATCACCACCGGACAGATCGGCCTCTATGGCGAAATCGATCCGACCGACGGCGGCGATGTCAGCCGCTTCTCGCTGTCGGGGCGCATCGCGGGAACCGACGACTCGGGGTCGTGGAAGGCCAATGCCTACTTTATCAAAAGCACGCTCGATCTCTTCGACAATTTCGAATGGGATACGCCTAATGCGCTAACGACGGCCGGGGTTCCGTTCCCGACTACCAACTGCTGGAATGCCGCCGCGTGTTCGCCCCTCTATGGCGACCAAGCCCATCAGCGCGACGACCGTGTTCTCGGTGGCATCAGCGCCTCGCGCACCTACAAATTCACCTATGCGGGCATCCCCACAGAAACCACCTTCGGCATTCAGACCCGCTACGACGACATCAATCTCACTCTCGTGGACTCCTATCAGCGCATGTTCCTGGCCAACATCCTCAATGACAAGGTAACCGAGGGCAGCGTCGGCATCTATGCCGAAAACACGATCCATTGGACGAGTTGGTACCGGACCACGCTTGGGTGGCGGGGCGACGCCTTCGAGGGGACCGTCAATTCGACCCTGGACCCGGCCAATTCCGGAAAGGCGCAGGCCGCACTCGGCAGCCCGAAGGCCAGCATGACGTTCGGCCCGGTCTATAAGACGGAGCTCTATCTCAGCGCCGGCATGGGATTCCACAGCAACGATTTGCGCGGCGCCACAAATACCGAGCAGCCCATTGACCGCATCGCCAATCCCGGTGTCGCGCCGCCGACATTGAACACCGACCCGTTATTGGTGCGCACCCGCGGCGCCGAGGTCGGGGTTCGCACCAAGGCGGTGCAAGGCCTGGATTCTTCCGTCAGCGTCTTCATTCTGGACCAGGCATCGGAACTGGTGTTCGACGGTGACACCGGCACGACGTCAGCGGGCCGGCCATCGGAGCGCTCGGGCATCGAGTTCACCAACGACTACCGTCCGACCTCCTGGATGCACATCGACGCCAATCTGTCGCTCTCACGTGCTCGGTTTCTTGGCGGTTACGACTACGCTCAGGACGCGATTTATCAGTCGCTCACCGGCTATCCGGCAGCCCAGCTCGGCAATGCCCCGGGCAATTACGTTTACAATTCTCCGTCGATCGTCGGTTCCGCCGGCATTACGCTCGGCGACAAACTCGGCTGGTACGGCGCTTTGCGCTGGCGCTACATCGGCGTGCGGCCGCTGACCGAGGACGACGCCTTCAAGTCGCCGCCGTTCAATATCTTCAATGCCCAGCTGGGTTACCGGTTCGAGAACGGGTGGCGACTTCAGCTCGACATCCTCAACCTCTTCAACTCCAATACCGACCAGGCGAGTTACGCCTATGGATCGCTGCTCAAGTCCGATCCTTTGTATGCCCTGTGCAATGCTACCACCCAGCCAGTGCCGAACGCCGGAGTCGCGAACCTCGTAGCGGCGTGTCAGGCCGGCGTGACGGACCGTGTTCTGCATCCGGTCGAGCCGTTTGCGGTTCGAGCCACAGCTGCGGTGAAGTTCTGAGGGAGTCTCCGCCGGCTGGGACAAGTGGCTGTGATTTATATCATGGGCGGCGAGCTGGAACTGTGTTGAGCAATGTAGTCGTTACCGGCACCGATCATACTGCATTGCGGTCAGTCCAAGATTTGGTGTTTGGAGATATTCTAATCTGGAGATGATCTAAATTGGCCGCGCGGGTGTCGCATTGAACGCTAACACTTCGTGCCGTAAAGGGTGTGCGCAATGCCGTTCAGTAACTGCCGACTATCCTGTATGAGACCCTCGCCGCTGTCGATGATTGGCGGCGGATTGTTGTGTTTTGCGGTGCTGGCCGGCGCAGGTCTTGCGCATGCCCAAACGCCGAGACCGGGCACGTCTCCCCAGGCCACCGCGCCCGTGCCGCAGCAGGCGACCCCTCCGGCGCAGGCGGTAACTCCGGCCCCGCCAATGCCCGCCGCACCGGCAGAGCCACCCCAGACCGCGCCGCCCGCAACCGCGGTAGCCCCGCCAACCGAACCGGCGACCGCACCGCCGCCTTCCGAAGTCGCACCGGCGGAACTGCCGCGCGACCTCTCGGCGTTTGGCATGTTCATGTCGGCGGACATCCTGGTGAAGGCGGTGATGATCGGCCTGATCTTCGCCTCGGTGCTGACCTGGACGATCTGGCTCGCCAAGACGCTGGAACTCGTGGCTGCGCGGCGGAGCCTTGCGGTCGCACAACGCGCACTTGCTGCGGCACGCACGCTCGGCGAAGTCGCGAAATCGGCAAGTGCAGCGAGCCCGCAAGTCGCCCTGCTGATCCAGGCGGTGGAAAGCGAATTGCGCCGGTCGCCGGACCTGCGTGATGCCGACGGCATCAAGGAACGCATCGCGGCCCGCTTCGAGCGCATCGAGGCCGGCGTCGGCCGCAAGATGCTGCGGGCGACCGGCATCCTCGCCACCATCGGGGCGACGGCGCCGTTTGTCGGCCTGTTCGGCACCGTGTGGGGCATCATGAACAGCTTCATCGGCATTTCGAAACTGCACACCACCAATCTCGCGGTTGTCGCGCCCGGGATCGCCGAAGCGCTGCTCGCCACCGCGTTCGGCCTGGGGGCCGCCATCCCGGCTGTCGTGATCTACAATGCCTTCGCGCGCTCGATCGCGCAGTATCGCGCGCTCTACGCCGACGCCAGCGTCGAGATCATGACGCTGATCAGCCGCGACCTCAGCCAGCGGCCCCCGGTTACCGAGGACAAGCGGTTCCCGACCGCCGTGCCGGGGAGCGGAGCGGCGCGATGAGCATCCGCCTCGATCACGGCGAAGACGCGCTCGACGTCGTCCACGACATCAACGTAACGCCGTTCATCGACGTCATTCTGGTGCTTCTGATCATCTTCATGATCGCGGCGCCGCTCGCGACGGTGGACGTCGCGGTGGATCTGCCGACCTCGAACGTGATGCGGCAGCCGCGTCCCGACCAGCCCATCTTCCTGACCGTCAAGGCTGATCTGTCGCTTGCGCTCGGCGATGCGCCGGTAGCGCGCGGCGCGCTGCAATCGTCGCTCGACGCATTGTCGAAGGGCGACCGCACCCAGCGAGTCTTCCTGCGGGCCGATAAGTCGGTGGCCTACGGCAATCTCATGGAAACCATGAATGCGCTGCGCACCGCCGGCTATCTCAAGGTCGCCCTGGTCGGGCTTGAATCGGACCAGAAATGAGCACGCTCGCCATACCGTTCGGGATGCCGCACCAAGAACTCCAAGCGCTGGAGCATCTGTTTTGCCGTGGTGCTCGCGGCTCACGCAGCCACCGCGTTGGCGCTTCTGGTCAACCTGTCCTCGGATTCCGATTTCGGCGTCGATGCACCGGTCGTGACGATCGAACTCCCCAAATCGTTTGTGACAGCGGCAACGCCGCCAACGGACTTAGCCCCGGGACCCAAGGAGGAGGAGAGCGAAGCGACGCCGCCTCCAAAGGAAGAGACCAAGCCACTCGAACAGGAGGCAGAGGTCGCCTTGCCGGAGCCACCTAAGCCTGAGCCGCCGCAGGAGGCGAAGCAAGCGACGGCGCCACCGGCAGCCGCGCCGTCGGTTGCGGTCGTCCACCGCTGGGAAAGCGAGTTGGTCGCCCATATCGAGCACTTCAAGCGCTACCCCGTCGAGGCGCGCACCCGCGGCGATCAGGGCTTGGCCCGGGTCGCTTTCACGATTGACCGCGACGGTTGGGTGCGGGCGAGCCGTCTCGTGCAAAGTTCGGGCTCGTCCGAGCTCGACCAGGAGGCGCTTGCCATGCTGACGCGCGCCCAACCAATGCCGCGGCCACCGGACCGGATTGCAAACACTGACCTGTCGTTCGTGGTGCCGGTGCGCTTCAATATCCGCTGATTTGGATGTAGCATCTCGACCTTCGCGATCTCTACGCAATTCGCGATCGGACTGAGGGCCTGGCATTGCGGACTCAAGGGGTGGGTATCTGCCGGACGGGCCACCAATGCTGAGTGAAAGAACGAACCGATGAGACCTTCACGACGTCGGTTACTGCATTTGGCGGCGGCTGCGGTCGCTTTGCCAGCCGTCTCGCGTTCCGCATTGTCGCAAGCATATCCGATGCGGCCGGTTCGAATTGTCGTCGGACTTGCCCCTGGAGGCTCTGTCGACATTGTAACGCGCCTAATGGCGCGATGGTTGTCGGACCGGCTCGGTCAGCAATTCATCGTCGAGAACCGACCGGGTGCCGGCACCAATATCGCAACAGAAGCGGTCGTACGTTCGCCGCCGGACGGCCACACCCTCCTCGTCGTGCTTGCGGCCAGCGCGATCAATACAACGCTTTACAAAAAGCTGAATTTCGATCTCAAGCGCGACATCGCATTGGTAGCCGGCATGGTGCGGGTGGCGAACGTGATGGAGGTTAATCCCTCGGTTCCGGCCAAGACGGTTCCGGAGTTCATTGCCTATGCAAAGGCCAATCCGGGCAAGCTCAGCTTTGCGTCCGGCGGCAACGGCAGTTCACCTCATGTGGTCGGCGAGCTGTTCAAGATGATGGCCGGGGTCGACATGGTACATGTGCCATACCGCGGCGGGGCGCCAGCACTGATCGACCTTCTTGGCGGTCAGGTCCAGGTCATGTTCGATACGATACCCCAATCGATCGAATACATCAGGGACGGGACGCTTCGCGCACTGGCAGTGACGACGGCAACGCGCGCGGAGGCACTGCCAGACATCCCGACCATGGGTGATTTCGTGCCGGGCTTCGAGGCGGGTAGCTGGTGGGGCGTCGGCGCGCCGAAGGATACGCCTGTCGAGATCATCGAGACGCTCAACAACGAGATCAATGCGGGCCTCGTCGATTCCAAGATCAGGACGCGGCTCGCCGGCCTCGGCACCACGCCATTGCTCTTCACTCCCGGCGAGTTCGGTACATTTGTTGGAGCAGAAACCGAGAAGTGGGCGCAGGTGGTGAAGTTTTCCGGCGCTCAGCAGGACTGATCCGGACACTCCATCACCAATCACGCCTCGACCTTTCGCGCCGAGGTGTTTCCGGCTCCGGTTCGCCTCGGCACCGACCCTGATCGTAGCGTCGCAAAAGGCGATGCAACCTCGCAAGCGCAGTCAATGAAAAGTTGAGCCACCGGGCTGATGATCCGGTTTTTCAACGTAATGATCGCAATCGCAAACGGCTGAACGGGAAGTTCAATAGGCAACTTCTTGACGGCAAAGCGATCGGCGTGAAAATCCAGAAGTCGGTCGCCGAAATGGCCCACGAAGCGGCCACTTTCGATCAATTGAAGTAACAGGTGCGCCGTGGTGGCGGCCACGGCTATCCGTGGCGGCTTCAAGCCGCTCGCGAGGAAAGCCTCGGCGACCAGCGATCCCACCGCGGACGGCGCCGCACACCAAGGCTCATCGACCAAATCAGCCAAGGCGATCTTGCGCCGACGAGCCCACACGCTTTTTGCGCCCACCACGACGCGCAATTTGTCCTGGAAAAGAATCGTTGTTTCCAGCTCTTCGCTGACGGCAGGATTCAACAGCGGAACGATGGCGAACTCGATGCGGCGCTCAGGCAGATCGCGGCTTAGCAGCGCCGCACTATCCGCCTCAACGGCGCGAAAGCTGATGCGTGGATATTTTCGGGATAGCCGTTGAATGACCGCGGCGCCAATTCCTGCTAGCAGCGGTTCCGTGCTGCCGAAACGCAATTCGCCGGCCGTGGGATCGGCTAGAAACTTGATTTCGTCCACGCTGGTTTTCAAATCGTCGAAGATCGCGATGCTTCGTTTGAGCAACGCACGCCCGTAAAGTGTCGGCTCGACGCCCTGGGGACTTCGATCAAATAGGCGTACACCAAGCATATCTTCGAGATTGGCTATCACTTTCGATACGACCGGCTGCGAGATTGCAAGGTGCTTGGCGGCCTTCGCCATGCTGCCCCACTGTGCCACCGCCATCGCGACCTTAAGCTGCTGCAACTTGAGCCGGTGCCCGATGAGCTCCGTCTGCATCGGCTTCATTGCCTATTCCCCGAGACTATAACCCTATAGCAAAATAGCATTACCCCCTATATCGGCAAGCGCGCAAGTTCCCGGCAGACAAAGCGATTGCGGCGCCTCGTGGCGTCTTATGGCAGGCCGTCGATGTCTGCGGGCGGCGATCAGTACACCAAGGAATGCCTGAAATGCGCGAGTTGCTCAGACCGTTCGTCGTCCTTTTGTTGCTTGCGACGGCCGGCCCAACTGCGGCGGCCGAAGCAACCTTCGTCACTCCCGATCGATTCGACCTCACCAAGCTTTTGCCGCCGGCTCCCGCTCCGAATTCCGAGCAACAGAAACGCGACCTCGCAGATGTTCTTGCGGTGCAGAAGACGCGCACCGAGGCCCAATCGCAGCGAGCGCTGGCCGACGCCACGGCGGGAACCTTCGGTTTTGCCGATGTCTTGGGCTCGAATTTCAATGCCGAACGTTTGCCAACGGTGGCGGCATTGTTCGACAAAATTCGCGGCGACGCGGTGGTTGCGTTCTCGGCCGGAAAGGAGGCCTGGAACCGGCCGCGTCCGTTCGACGCCAGCTCGGAGGTCAATCCGGTCGGGGATCGGCCCTCAGGCAGTTCCTATCCAAGCGGCGCCTCGACCGTCGGCTATCTGACCGCGATCATGCTCGCCGGGATGGTGCCGGAAAAGGCCACGGCGTTGTTCGCGCGCGGGCATGAATTCGGCGATGACCGCGTTATCCTCGGCGTACATTTTCCGAGTGACGTCGAGGCCGGCCGCCTCGCCGCCACTGCGCTTGCGGCGGTGCTCATGCAGGACGCGGCCTTCATGAGGGAATTCGGCGAGGCCAAGTCGGAATTGCGGCACGCATTGGGGCTTTAGCGGGACGACCATCGGATCAAAGGTTAAAGCAAGTTGCCGCCGTATTTCCGAGACGAGAGACGAGAAGCAAACGTTGGAAGACTGGAATCTATCTAAAATCAACTTTTGTGGTTTGCATTCGACAGTTCCGATAGCGACGATGCGGCCAAAATTGGAGGAGGAAATAGATGCTCATCGGATGGTCCATTCTCCTTATTATTCATGGGATACTGGCGGTCTTTCTGCTTGGCGCGATCACGCATCAGGCCGTGGGCGTCGCTTGGCCGGTCACCAAGAAAACAACGGGCTTCGTCAGCGCCGTCAGGGGCGTGAACGGAATGAACTATACCAATGCGGTGGTCATTCTTTTTCTCGTGACGTTCGTGATCGGTACGATTATCTACCCGACCTATCGGTTGAACGTGCGGACAGTCCTGCAGGAATATCGGGACTTCAAGCCGGAGGGAATGTTCGAATTGAAAGAGCATTACCTCGCCGTATCGCTCGCTCTACTGCCGGCCTATTGGTATTTCTGGCATAGCGCATCCGAAGCCAACCGCGTGGCACGGGCGATTCTGACCTGCATGATTGCATTCGCTGTCTGGTGGGGCTTCCTGACCGGCCACATCATCAACAACATCCGAGGGTTTGGATCATGATGAAAATTGCACGCCTGTTCCCGATTTTCGGCATCGCTTTCGCGCTGATTTATGCACCTGTGCTCTATTACAACTGGGCGCTTGTGACCTATCAGCCCAAGCTCGGAATTTGGCAGTGGGGCGTGATGCCGGGGCTTGAAGGTGGACCGGCCATGTACTGGTACGGCTTCGTTCTCAGTTCGGCGCTTGGGGCGCTTATCGTCACCGTGATTGCAGCGCTTATTCCGGAGAAAGCAATGGCACGCATCCCGTGGCCGCAACTGACCTGGTTGCTGCCGCTCTGTGCGATGGTGTTTTTCGCCTACGTTTTGACGCCGTATTTTACCAAATGAGTCCGCTATTGCGGGAGACCCCCCGAGACGGATGTTTCCCATTCGACTTCATACGATAGCGCGCTAGCCTTCGATGACGGTTCGGCTCAAAAACCAGCACAGGCCTTCGCCCACCAGAAAGGCGGCCGCGATGTCGGTGAAGACCGGTCGGGGTATGCCGAGACGCGCTTTTACCAATAGGTAGGCGACCGAGATGGCGCCGAGCACGACCGTTACCTGCCCGATCTCGACCCCGACATTGAAGCCGACCAGAAGCTCGGCGAGACGGCCGGTCGGGAGGCGCATATCGAGAAGGTCGGTCGCGAAGCCGAAGCCGTGGATGAGGCCGAACACAAGCGTCACCACGAGACGCACACGCGCCGCATCGTTCAACTGGCCGGTCAGCATCAGGTAGTTGCCGGTGAAGATGCCGCCGCCGATCAGAAGCAGCATCGGCAGCGTCACCGGAGCGCCGAGATATTTGGCGAAGGCCATGAGGAACAAAAGCCCGCCGAGGCCTAGCGCCACCGGCAACGGATGGCGCGTGCTGTCGCCGATGTTTTCCGCGCCGATCAACGCAATGGTGAGGGCGACGAGGCTGTCGATATATTGGGCTTCCGGCCGCAATACGCCGGTGACGGCGAGCGCGAGCGTCAGGCTGTGGCCGAGCGTGAAGCCGGTGACCACGAACAGGAGGTCGCGCAGGCGGCGCGAGATCAGCACCAGGCCCAGCATGAACGACATGTGGTCGATGCCGGTGAAGATGTGCATGACCCCCATCCGCACGAAATCCAGGAAGCCGGCATATTGCAGCGGACTGACATCGGACTCGCTGGTCACCTGCAGGGTCTGGCGGTCCTTGGTAAGGAGCTGCTCGACGAAATTGCCCTTGTCATCCTGGATCTGGGCGAAATTCGTGTGGCTTTCGACGAGCTCGAACCAGGCGGAGGAGTGCACCCTGATGTTCGCGGCGTCCGGACATTCAAACGCGAACTCGTAACGCCGGAACCCGGCCACCGATGAAATCGGCCGCGGCCCTTCGGTCATGGCGCAAGGGCTGATCGCCCGCGGTCGCGCCCACACGATCCCCGATGTAGCGGCCAAGTTCTTCGACCGGAGGCATGTCGCCGGTCTTGGTGATACGCTTCGAACTCGAGGTCCGGCACCAGGAATTGCAGATGCACCGTCGCGCCCGTGATCTGCCAGGACGAGAACGTCTCGCTGCGCGTATGCGCGAGGGCGGACGTCGCAAAGCCAAAGAGCGGCGCTGCAAGACCAAGGATGAGGGCGCCGAGACTGGCGATGAAGCGGAAGGTTTTCATCGCTTGCCCGATTCGGTTCGCGCCGGCTTAGCGGGCGCTGGTTCCGGGTTCGCCTCGTCCTGCCGGTAGGCTTCGGCGTAGTCGTCGGCGACCAGGATATCGGCCTTGCCGCGCAGATACTTCTCATCGGCGGCTTCCAGCCGCTTTTTCGCCGCCTCGTTATAGTCCTGGAGCACTTGGCTGCGCGCACGCTCGAAGGTCGCCGCCACCGGGCGGACGTTCTTGACCATCTGTACGATATGGATGCCGTCATCGGCTACGACCGGGTCGCATACCTGGCCATCATCGAGCGATAAGGCCACCGAAAAGACCGCATCGCCGACGTGGATCTTCTGGGCAAAATAGAATTCCTCGTTGCCGGGCGGCGCGCCGCGCCCGCGGCCACCGCCGACCTCCTCCAGGCCGTAGGTCTTGATCACCGCCTCCACCGCGGTGCCGGAGCGCAATGCATCGGCGGCTTGGCGCATCAGGATCAGGGCATCGGGTGCTGCAGCTCTTGCCTTCGGCAACAGCAGATCGTGCAGCGTCATCAGTCCTTCGGAGGAGTATTTGGCGGCGTTTTCCTCGTAGTACTTCATCAGCTCGGCGTCGCTCGGCCGTCCGGCCGTCACATTGGCGGCGACCTGCTGTTCGACCGCCGCAACCAGCGCGGCGCGCGTGTCGGGGTCGTTGGACGGGAAGTCAAGTTCGAGCCCGCGCTGCACAAACAGTTCCTCGCGAATCATGTCCTGGAGCACCCTGATGCGTTGCTGCGGCGTCATCTCGCCAAACGGCATGTTGTAGAGGGCCTCTGCCTGGGCGATGAAGTCGGTCCGCAGGATCGGGCGCTGGTTGACGACGGCGACGTTTTCCGGCGGCACCACATGGGTGACGGTGCCTTTGGCGGTGAACAGCCCGTAGCCCGCAATGCCAAGCCCGATGATGGTTCCGATGCTGAGAAAAACCAGCGAACGCGCCGGATTGACGGACTTGAAATCCCAAAAGCCCACAAAGGAGAACGGCTTCCTCTGGGCCGGCTCAAGGTCATTTTTTACCTGCAACGTATTCATGGTCGTCATCCTGCCGGTCCGGCCGCGTGTTCGGACGATCGCGACGCCGCCCGGGGCGGCTCCCGGTGTGAAGCCGCGTAGACGAGCACGGCGAGCGCCCGGATCGATACCGCGCTCAACCGCTGGTACCAGGCGGGGCAAATCCCACTGCTGCCATAGGCAACGGTGGCGTAGATATCATCGAAGCTTCCGTTGCCGTGGAGCCACTTGTGGTCGAGCAAACTGGGCGCCCCGATGGCGGTATCGCCCTTGGCGTCGCTTGCGTGGCAATCGAAGCATTGGCCTTTGTCCGCGTAAATCACCTCACCTCGCTTCGCCGCTGCGGTATCGCCCGGGCGGCGCGCCGCCACCATGAGGAACGTGACGACGTCGCGGATGTCGCCGGGCTCGAGCGGCTCGATCTTGTAGCGCTGGTATGGGACCGGGCGGGCGAAGCCCGGCATATCGGCAAAATTCATCGTCTTGCCGTTGCTCGCGCGAATCCCGTACAGGATGGTGTGCTCAATTTGGGTCACCCGCCCCTCGCCATAGAGCCAATCCTGGTCGGTGAGGTCGGGCACACCATAACCGGGGTCACCCTGCATGTTTCCGCCGTGGCAGCTGGCGCAATTGCGATCGTAGATTGGTCGCGCATAAGAGATCGCGAAGTCACGCAACTCGGCGTCGCTCGGAACGGCATCGGGATCCGCGCGCATGATGCGCGCAAGCAGGTCTTCGTGGCGGACGTAATAACTTGTCCCGGCAGCGACCAGCGCGACCGCAACGGCGGAGGCGGCCCAGGCCTTCCAACGCGCAGTGCGGCGCCCGCGCGCCGGCGGCCCATCGGGGCCGCCCTGTGGCGTATCAAGTCGATCCGAACGAACCACAGGTCAGTTCCTGCTGCGATTGCTGCAAATGACGTCGAGATCGCGGGCGGCGTTGTGAGACCGCGAATTCGATGTCGCGACCGTGGCCGCCTGGCGGTGCAGTGCGTAAACTGACTTTCGTTGATCGATCAATTGAGCCTCCCGTCGCGTTTTCCGGATATCCGGATCGTCGGATACCAGACGTTCGCGAAGATATTTTCTATACGTTCGTTGTTATGCCGTGCCGGAACTTGCGCCCGGTTAGCGGCGCGGCCTACGAGATCGGCCGGCTATTCCCACTATAATAATGTCGGCCGGTCCACCGCAACTGCGCTGTCGTGCCAGGCTAAATGTTCTCCTTGTTGCGCGGGCTGTTGCCACCCTTTTGGACGCCCCATATGACAGGATGGCGGACTCTTTTGACAGGGACGCACGCTGTTTTCGCGGATGCAGCGGAGCTGTGCCTTGATCCAAATCATGCAACACGTCACGCAACCGCACCGGCGGTTGCCGGGCCACCAGGAGCCATCAATGGCGGAGATGCGAACCGAGACCGATACGTTCGGCCCCATCGAGGTTCCGGCGGACCGCTATTGGGGGGCGCAGACCGAACGTTCGCGGCGCAATTTTCGCATCGGCGAGGATTTGATGCCGCTGCCGGTCGTCAAGGCCCTCGCCCTCGTCAAGCGTGTTGCCGCCGAAGTTAACCTTGAACTCGGGCTTATCGACGAGCGCCGCGCCGCCGCGATCGTCGCCGCCGCTGAGGAGATCGCCTCGGACGCGCTCGCCGGTAACTTTCCGCTCGTGGTATGGCAGACCGGGTCGGGCACCCAGACCAACATGAATGTGAACGAGGTGATTGCCAATCGCGGCAACGAGATGCTCGGCGGCAGGCGCGGTACCAACGCGCCGCTGCATCCAAACGACCACGTCAACATGAGCCAATCGTCCAATGACGGCTTTCCGACCGCAATCCGTATCGCGGCGGTCCGCGAGATCGCCGACAGATTACTTCCCGCCCTCGAACATCTCCGCCGCGCGCTCGCCGGCAAGGCCGAGGAATTCGCATCTATCGTGAAGATCGGCCGCACCCATCTTCAGGATGCGGTGCCGCTGACGCTCGGCCAGGAGTTCTCGGGCTATGCGGCGCAGCTTTGGTCCGGGATCGCACGCATCCGCGAGGCCGAGAAGCATATCTACGAGCTTGCCCAGGGCGGCACCGCGGTCGGCACCGGCCTCAATGCACATCCGCGCTTCGCCGGGCTGTTCGCGGCGCGGCTCGCGGCGCTGACCGGCCTGCCGTTCACCAGTGCACCCAACAAGTTCGAGGCACTGGCGGCCCATGACGGCGAGGTCTTCCTCCACGGCGCCCTCTCCGCGATGGCGACCGGTCTCTTCAAGATCGCCAACGACTTGCGCCTGCTCGGGTCCGGTCCACGCGCCGGGATCGGCGAACTGCTGCTGCCGGAAAACGAGCCCGGCTCCTCGATCATGCCGGGCAAGGTCAATCCGACCCAGTGCGAGGCGCTGACCATGGTGTGCTGCCAAGTGTTCGGCAATCAGACCACCATCACGGTGGCGGCAAGCCAGGGTCATCTTGAGCTCAACGTCTACAAACCGGTCATCGCGCTTGCGCTCCTAGGGTCCATCCGGCTGCTCGGCGACGCGGCGCGCTCATTTACCGACAACCTCGTGGCCGGGATACGTCCCGACAAGGCGCGGATCCGGGAACTCGTTGAAAAATCGCTCATGCTGGTAACGGCGCTTGCCCCCGTCATCGGCTACGACAAGGCGGCCGCAATCGCCAAGGCGGCCCATGCCAATGGCACCACACTGCGGCAGGAGGCGGTCCGGCTCGGTCACGTGACGGCGGACCAATTTGACCGGTTGGTGCTGCCGGAGGCCATGGTCGGCCCGGCGCCGAAGTCATGATGGGGCCGGAAATTTTTCACACAATGGCTTATATTCTGGGTTGTGTTGGGGAAGCGACTCATGTCCATATGTGTGGGCAATCGCACGTTGTGGACCATCGATTCGGTTGAATCGGTGTTCCGGCCAAGTAAATAACCGGGGAAGGGGCGTCGTGCCCCTTGGGTTTTGGGGACAGTGCGGCCGCGCATGGCTGAGATCGTCAATCTCCGCACTGCCCGGAAACGTGCCGAACGTCGGCGCAATCAGGAACACGCCGCCGAGGCACGAGTTTCCTACGGGATGTCGAAGGCTGCCCGTACGCTGGCCAAGACGGAAAGGTCCAAATTCCGCCGCGAGCTCGACGAGCACCGCATCGAGACAGGAGAATCCGATGAAATCGCCGGTCGTTAAGCGCTCTATCGTCATCGCCGGGCACAAAACGAGTGTCAGTTTGGAAGATGCATTCTGGGTCGGTTTAAAGGAAATCGCGGCGAAGCGCGATTTGACCCTTTCGGACATGGTCGCGGCGATCGATCAGGATCGCCGTCACGGCAACCTATCTTCGGCAATCCGCTTGTTCGTGCTCGATTATTATCGCGGCCCGCAGAATGGGGCGAGACCCGAAAGCAAGACGCCGATCATCGGGGCCGGCGCCAGCCGAACCGAACAGATTCTGCGCGCCGACTGATTTCGTTGTTCTTGCGCACGATCCCGAAAAGTCTGCGATTTTTCGGGATCCGCGTTAACGCAGGCGCAACCTGCGAGCTAGGTGCTTGGGGCCGCGGCATCAGGCACGGCGCTCATCGCCCTCCCCAAAACAATTCCAGCGGGTTGAATGGCTTCGGCGACGGCTGAGCCGGCTGCTGCGGAGCAGCCCGGCGGACCGGCGGTGGCTTGGTATCGGCCGGCGCCGGCTGATCCGGGGCCCGTGTCATCGCGGCAGCGGGCGGGGCAGCCGCAGGCGCGATGCGGACATCACCTGTCGTTCCGCCGGCATCGTCCTGGTGCCGCGGCACCTCCGCCGCCGCCTCGATGCGGCGGCGTTCCTGCTGGACGTCTTCCAGGGTCTTGGCGTCCTGGTCCATCCATCGTTTCATCGACCATTCGATCAGCGAAGAAACATCGGCCGTGCGCCTGGCTGAGCCCAACGCTCCCCTGACGGCGACTTTCAACTGAGGCGGTTCAAGGCCGGCAGCCGCACCGTTGCGTTGCGGCGCGGTGATCGCAACGCCGGCTTCGACCTGCCCGTCCTTGAGGCCCAACGAAATCGACCCGTTGATTTCGGCATTTTGCGCCGGAGCCGAGAACCTAACCACGTGCGCAGCCCCGTCGGCGATTGCGATCGGGGCAGCCGCAAATGGCAACCGAAGGCGCCCAGCATCGAGCCCGATATTGACCATATCGGTCACGCGCCCCGGATTGCCGGAGAGGTTGCGATCGTGCTCCATGGCGTTGATGGCCGCCCCGATCGCGGCGGGATCGAGGCCCGAGATCTCGACGTGGTCCACCGTCACCGTACCGGTGCCATCGAGCGACCCCACCAGCGAGGCCGCGCTCAGCCCCTGCCCTTTTGCATCCACGTTCAGCGAAATGCGGCCCACCGCCGGCACCCGCAACGCGCCGGCCAATAGGACCGACAGATCAGCGTTGGTCAGTTTCACACGGGATTGCACCGATATCCCGTTCGGATCGCGTTGGAACGCGGCGTCGAGGGCGAGACGTCCGCCAGCGAGGGTTCCGGTTACGCCAGCAAGCGAAAATCCCGAGCCATCGAGATTAAGTGCGCCGGCAAGATCCCGCGTCGCGAGCGCACCATTCCATAGGGCGGTTTCGGCGCGAAACTCGACGCGGCCATCCATTGCCGGCAGATTGACCTGCCCAAATGGTTCCGACGACCAATCCTGCGGAGCGCGCGCCGGCGCCCTCGGCGTGCCGGTGAAGATAGCGATCAACTCGCCGGCATCAACTTGATCGGCGTCGATACGGCCATTGACGCTGAGCGGTTCGCCGGCGCCGAATGCGAGCCGGCCGCGCACGGTGGCGCCACCGACTTTGCCGGCAAGGTCGCTCAACGTGACAGCACCGGCATTACTCGCCACATGGCCGCGCAGATCGACCGGCACGGCGGTCGCCAAAGCGCGGCGCGGCAGCCGCGTGTCGGCGGCACGCAGCGTTACGTCGAGAGCGCCATCGCCCGCGAGCGTCGCGGTTCCGGCCGCGCTTGCGTTGAGGTCGGTGCCGGCGAGCTTGCCGGTCACCCGGAAGGAGCCGTTCGCTGCTCCTTCGGCAAGGAGCGTGAGTTTCGCCGGGCGAGCATCCGCAACGACCAAAGTGTCAAGGCCGAGGAGCGTCGCGAGCGCGCGGGCATCGGCCGCGTCGATACGGCCATCGATACGGAGCGCTGCGGCATCAGGATCGGAAATATCGCCGGTGCCGGTGGCGTCGAGGTTGACGTCCATGCCGGCGATCTTGCCGTCGACCTTGAGCTTTGCGGCGGTCCGCCCTCCCGTAGCGCTGCGTGACCGCGGCTCCATCTCGAGTTTGGCATTGAGCCGAAGCGGCGCCACCCGGTCGCCGAATTTGTGCATTGCCTCCGCGGTCCGAGGCAGGAACTTGTCGGCGAGCGCCGTGACGCCGTCGAGGCGCGGCGCCATAAGCGACATCGCGATCGAGCCGCGCAGAGCCTCGGCGACGCTGTCGATGCGGCCGCTGGCGGCGAGCGTGACCCCGCCTATGTCGTCGACCGACAGCCGCTCGATCTTGAGGCCCGAGGAATCGTAGGTGAGTACGGCGTTGGTCTTGCGGGCTTCGACGCCCGCATAGGTCGCATGGCCGATATCGAGCGCGACCGCAATCTCGCCCGGGCGATCGATTGGTATGGAGGCCATCAGCGCCTTGCCGATCGCAATGGCGCGATCAATGTCGATCTCGGCGGCACTGAGGGTCCCGTCGAACCGCGCCGGCACCGCGACGGTGGCGAAACGATAGGCCAGGCGGCCCTGCAACGGCTTGCGATCGATCTCGGCTTTCAGTCCATCGACTGCGATGCGCTCGCCGCCCAGCGTGACGGTGCCGTTCGCCCGCATCGGCCCCAGCGCGGGCCTATCAACCACGACGCGTCCCTCGACCCAGGCGGAGAACAAGGCAGGATCGCCCGAATCAATTTCGACGGGACCGTTGAACGCGATTCTGCGGTCCGCCACCGCAAGCCTGCCGGCAATGTGCATCGAGGTGGCGCCGGGCGCCCGCATGTCGAGCGCATCGAGGGTCCAGCCATCGGAACTATTTTCAACGTCGCCACGAACGGCCGTGACGGTGGCGCCGCCAAGCGCCACGCTGTCGATCCCGAGAGAAACGCGCACGGGGAGCGGCGGCGCTGTCCACATGGCCAAATTATCGATCATCGATTTGATCAGTTCGACCGGCAGCGGCTTCGATTCGGATCCGCCGAACGTGCGGTCGAGGTCGATCTGCCGGGCCGATAGCACAGCCGCGACCCGCGCGTTGCGGCCGAAATTCATTGTGGCGGAACCGGTCAGATGAACCGAGCGAACCTCGGGCCCGTACTGAAAGTCCAGTTGCTCGACCACCGTGCTCGAGGAGGTCGCCTTGACCTTGCCGGTGACCTTCCAGGGATCGTTCATGGTGACAAGCCCGCCGGGGGACGCGGTGCCCACCACCCGCGCGAGCGCGACCGCGCCGTCATAGCGCGGCGAACCCGCTTCGACCCACAGGGTGCCTTCGGATTCGAGTGCCACAGCACGCTCCGTCGGCTCGAGGGCAAGGCGCATCTTCACGCCCCCGTCGTCGCCGGGATGGCTTCCAGACGCGCGGAAATTGTAGGTTTCGCCGTTGGCAACGAAGCTGCCGTCGGCCTTGAACGGACCGACCAGCGAGCGCAACTCACCGCTCAGTTTCACGTTGTCGATAGCAAGCTTGGCGCCGCTTGCCGCATCGTAAAAATCGACGCGACCGTTGTCGATGGTGAGCCGGTCAATGCCGAGCCGGTCGGGATCGAAAGCAAGGCTTGCGACCGGCATCACGATGCTGCCGAACCGGTCAAGGCCGACCGCTACCTCAAGGCCGTCGATCGCGACTTCGTTGGCGCGGACCTTGCCGCGCAACATCGTGCCGAGCCCGAATTCCATCGCCAGCCTGCGGGCGGAAAGACTTCTGAGATGCTCGTGTGGCGCCGTGTTGCACCCCATCGACCTGCACCTCACCGACTTGCACCCCGTTGAGCACGAGCGAGGGGGTGGGCAGCAGGCGCACGTCGATCGATCCGGTGACGTGTACCGGGCTGCCCACGATATGGCTCGCCTCTGCCTCGATCGTGGCGCGATAGCTCCCCCAGTCGATGAACAGCGGGCCTACAAGCGCCGCCACCAGCGCGACGATGACAACAATTCCAAAACCCAGAAGCGTGGTCTGCACCAACGTGCTCCAAATCGCAGTTTGAGCGTGGCCGGTGTCGCGACCGACTTTCTCGGTCGAATATCTCGATCGACCCGGAATCGGCTGCCGTTGACCGCCTAAAACATCTCCGCCGCAAATCGGCTCCCGGCCTGCGACGAAGCGTGCTTAATTGCGGAACCGGAACGGCCAAGTTTCCACGCAACCAACGTGCCACATGGGCACGAATTTAGCGCCATTCAACGGCAATTATATGTCGAGCGGATCAGTTTACCCAAGCACAATGATCTTGCCCGGGTTCATGATGTTTTGTGGATCAAGCGCGGCTTTCACGGCGCGCATGGCGACGAGGGCCGGTTCGCCGTGCTCGCGGGCGAGATATTTCATCTTGCCCTGGCCGACGCCGTGCTCGCCGGTGCAGGTCCCGTCCATGGCGAGCGCCCGTTCCACCAGCCGTTCCAGCAGCGCCTCGGCGCGATGGACTTCATCGCCGTCCGCCATGTCGACGAGCAGCGAGAGATGGAAATTGCCGTCCCCCACGTGGCCAACAATTGGGGCTATGAGCCGGCTCGCCACTACGTCTTGCTGTGTCGCTGTGACGCACTCGGCGAGCCGTGAGATCGGCACGCAGACGTCGCTTGCGATTGCCTTGGCCCCCGGACGTAGCCCGAGGCAGGCCCAATAGGCGTCATGGCGGCCCTGCCAAAGGCGCGAGCGATCCTCCGCCTTGGTGGCCCATTCGAACGGACCGCCGCCGAGATCGGCCGCGATCTCGGCGAATCGTTCCGACTGCTCGGCGACGCCAGCCGCGCTACCGTGAAACTCGACGCACAGCAGAGGAGATTCCGGCAGGGTGAGCTTGGAATAGCCGTTGACGGCTTTGACCTGCAGGGCATCGAGCAACTCGATGCGGGCGACCGGAATGCCCGACTGGATGGTCGCTATGGTCGCCTCGCAGGCCGCTTCCACCGACGGGAACGGACAGATGCCACCCGCAATCGCCTCCGGAACGCCGTAGAGCTTGAGGGTGATTTCCGTGATGACGCCAAGCGTGCCCTCGGAGCCGACCAGCAGCCTTGTAAGGTCGTAGCCGGACGCCGATTTTCGCGCCCGACGGGCCGTCGTCATCACTTCGCCGTTGGCAAGTACGGCCTTGAGCGCCAGCACGTTGTCCTTCATGGTCCCGTAACGCACCGCGTTGGTGCCCGAGGCGCGGGTCGCCGTCATGCCGCCGAGCGAGGCGTCGGCGCCCGGATCGATCGGGAAAAACACCCCCTCGTCGCGCAGGAAGGCGTTGAGCTGCTTGCGCGTCACCCCGGGCTCGACCACGCAATCGAGGTCCTGGGCGTGGACCGCCAACACCCTGTTCATGTCGCAGAAGTCAATGGAAACGCCGCCGAACGGGGCGTTGACCTGGCCTTCGAGCGAGGTCCCGACCCCGAATGGGATCACCGGCAGCCCGTGCGCCGCGCAGATGCGTATAATTGTCTGCACCTCCGCAGTCGTGCGCGGGAAGGCAACCGCGTCGGGCGGCTGGTTCGGCACCCAGGTGGTGGTGTGGGCGTGCTGCTCGCGCGCCGCGGGCGCAACCGACAGGCGCTCACCGAGCCGCTCAGCGAGTGCAGCGAGCGCAGCCGAGCGTGGACCGTCCCCGGGCGCTATAGACCCGACCGCCGTCGTCATGACGCCAGCTGCGATCGACGGCTCGTCGCATCGCCGATCGCAGAGCCCGGGCCATGGCGGCAAAAATCGATAACCCGCGCCGGCGCCGCGTAGATTTGGCGAGACTTGCCCAAAATTCTTGGCATAATGCCGATGAGCCGGGTGCCGTGAGATGCTTGATCGATGTGATATTGCGCCATTGTTCTTTGCGCCGTTCGTGTCGTCCGTGATGCGGGTCGAGCCGCAATGGATCGATTATAACGGCCATCTCAATATGGCGTATTACAATGTTCTGTTCGACCGTGCCGTCGACGAAACTTACGAGCTGATCGGGGTCGGGGCGGATTACGTGGCCGAGCGCCGGCAATCGATATTCACGGCCGAGGTTCATGTCCGCTATCTGCGCGAGCTTCATGCCGGCGACCCGGTCCGGGTTACCTTCCAGCTACTCGCCTACGACGCAAAGCGCCTGCACTATTTCGAACAGCTGTTCCATGCCGAAGCGGGCTGGGTGTCCGCCACCTCGGAAAACCTGTCGCTTCACGTCGACATGTCTTCGAAGAAGACCGCGGCATTTCCCGGCGAGGTCGCCGCGCGCCTCGCCGAGATGAAGGCGTCCCATGCCCTTCTGCCGGTGCCCGAAGCGGCTGGCCGCAACATCGGCATGCCGGCGCGGGGCTGATCCCTCACATCTGTTGGGGCGGCAGGTTCTTCAGGAAGTCTGCCACGTATTGCTTCCAGAATACGGCGCGCAGATGGGTGAAATGCCCGTGGGTCTCCTCGCTGCCCGGGATCAGCACGTATTTGGCGTTGGGAATGCGCTTGATCTCTCGCGCCGTGGACGCGAGTTCGGCCGGATTAGCCTCGTCGTCGCCGGAATTGATTGCCATCAGCCGCGCCTTGATCTCATGGAGATGTGGGGTCGGGTTGTAGTCCATTACAGCCTCGATGCCCCACAGGGTGTCGTTGGCATCGCGGCGCTTGGCCTCCTCCTGCAGCTTCTTGTAGAGTTCGTCGCCGGCCTCGCGGGTCGGCGCCATTTTCTGGATCTGCAGCACACTCTCGGTCTGCAGAAATCCATAGGGCGCCGTCGCGGTCCATAGGGTCGGATTCTTGTCGTAGAAGCCGTTGTTCCAGCCGGGATCCTGGCGGATCGCCTCGGCCGCGATGCGGCGTTGGATCCAGTTCCTGCCGCTGATCTGGATCGGCTGGCTCGCGATCGGAATGAGCCCGTCCATAAGGTCGGGATACATGTAGCCCCACATCCAGGTATGCATCGCGCCCATGGATGAGCCCAGGACAAGCCGCAGATGCCGGATGCCGAGCCCTTCGATAAGAAGCTGATGCTCCGCCGCGATAATGTCCTCGTAGCGGTAGTGCGGGAATTTGCCCTTGAGTTCGTCGCTAGGCTTGCTCGACCCGCCGCGGCCGATGCCGTCGGGCAGCACAATGAAATACCGGGAGGCATCGAGGGGCTGGCCGGCGGCGAACAACTCGTCGGCGAGTGAGGGGATGAGCCAGGCCTTGCCGCTGGAACTCGTACCGTGAAGCAGGATCACCGCATTGGTGATGTCGCCTGCGGCATTGCGCGTTGGCGTGCCAAGGGTGGTGTAATGCTGCTTAAGCTCGGCCAGCGTTTCGCCGTCCTTGAAATGGAAGTCCCCGATGATGAAATCACCCTCCTTCTGGTTCGGCCAGTTTGTCTGAGCGAGCGCGGCGGGTGTGCCCAAGGCGGGCGCGACCATCAGGGCGGCGGCGAGGATTCGGGCGATCATGGATGCTCTCCAGCGGGTGACCGGATTTGACGGTGGAAATCGAGACACCGGCTCACCTGCAAAGATACGCCGTTTTGGCGCCGTGGAGAACCCGGCCACGGACCACGCGCCCTGTGTAAACGCCATTTAGGCGCCGCTCCGGCCTCGCAAAAGGCGCCGACGAGTGCCATTTTGGGTTCGAGAAAATCGTTTCACCATCGTCGTCGAAGGACTTAGCGCTTGGCCAATCCGGCATCGCACGCCCCCACACCGCCGCCCGAGCGCATTCCTGCGTCCGGGGGCATCGCGGCACGTGCCCGGGCGGCGGCTGGCGCCCCTTATCTGGCCGGGCTCAACCCGGAACAGCGCGAAGCCGTGGAAACGCTCGATGGTCCGGTGCTTGTATTGGCCGGCGCCGGCACCGGCAAGACCCGGGTGCTGACCACCCGCATCGCCCATATCCTGAGCCTCGGCCGTGCCCGCCCGTCGGAAATCCTCTCCGTCACCTTCACCAACAAGGCGGCGCGGGAAATGAAGCTGCGCGTCGGCCAGATGGTGGGCGAGGCCGTCGAAGGCATGCCGTGGCTCGGCACCTTCCACTCCATCGGGGTGAAGATCCTGCGCCGCCACGCCGAGATGGTCGGCCTCAAGACCAATTTCACCATTCTGGACGTGGACGACCAGATCAGGCTCATGAAGCAGCTTCTCGAAGCCGAGGACATCGACGAGAAGCGCTGGCCCGCCCGTATCCTCGCCGGCATCATCGACGGCTGGAAGAATTGCGGCCTCACGCCCGATCAGGTCAAACCCGGCGAGAGTGCTGCATTCGCGGATGGCCGCGGCCTCAAGCTCTATGCGGCCTATCAGAACCGCCTCAAAACCCTCAACGCGGTCGATTTCGGCGATCTCCTGCTGGAGAACGTCCGGCTGTTCCGCGAACATCCGGAAGTGCTGCGGCAATATCAGCACCGCTTCAAGTTCATCCTGGTCGACGAGTATCAGGATACCAACGTGGCGCAGTATCTGTGGCTGCGGCTGCTGGCGCAAAGCACCGCGGCAGCCCCCGCACCGGGCGAGGGCCCGAACGCCGTGATACTCGGAAGCGAGCATGCTGCCCGCCCGCCTAAAAACATTTGCTGCGTCGGCGACGACGACCAGTCGATCTATGGCTGGCGCGGCGCCGAGGTCGACAACATCCTGCGCTTCGAGCACGATTTTCCCGGCGCCAAGGTGATCCGGCTCGAGCGCAACTACCGGTCCACCGGCCATATCCTTGCGGCGGCCTCCCATCTTATCGCCCATAACGAGGGTAGGCTCGGCAAGACGCTGCGCTCGGAGGGCGAGGCGGGCGAGAAGGTCACGGTCGTCTCGGTGTGGGATTCCGAGGAGGAAGCCCGCGTCGTCGGCGAGGAGATAGAGCAATTGCAGCGCGCCGGCCATTCGCTCGACGAGATCGCGATCCTGGTGCGAGCCTCGTTCCAGATGCGCGAGTTCGAGGACCGCTTCGTCACCCTCGGGTTGCCCTACCGGGTGATCGGCGGCCCGCGCTTTTACGAGCGCGCCGAGATCCGCGACGCGCTTGCCTATCTGCGCTGTGTCAATTCGGAAGCCGATGACCTCGCCTTCGAGCGCATCGTCAACCTGCCCAAGCGCGGCCTTGGCGACGCCACTGTCAAAGTGCTTCACGACCATGCCCGCGCCGGCCACCTCGCTCTGATGACGGCGACCCGCGCCGTCATCGCCACGGACGAATTAAAGCCGAAACCGCGCCAGGCGCTGCGCGATCTTATCGCGGCGTTCGACCGCTGGCGCGGCCAGCGCGATGCGCTCCCACACACCGAACTCGCCGAGATCGTGCTCGACGAATCCGGCTACACCGAGATGTGGCAGAAGGACCGCTCGGCCGACGCCGCCGGCCGGCTCGAAAACCTCAAGGAGTTGGTGCGGTCCATGGAGGAGTTTGAAAACCTCCAAGGCTTCCTCGAACATATTTCGCTAGTGATGGATACCGACCGCAACGGCGACACCGACGCGGTCTCGATTATGACACTGCACTCCGCGAAGGGCCTCGAGTTCGACACCGTGTTCCTGCCCGGCTGGGAGGAAGGTCTTTTGCCGCACCAGCGATCGCTCGACGATCAAGGTCGCGCCGGCCTCGAAGAGGAACGCCAACTCGCCCATGTGGGACTGACGCGCGCGCGTAAACGCGCGAAGATCTATTTCGTGTCGAACCGCCGCATGCGCGGGACCTGGACGAGCACCATCCCGTCGCGCTTTGTCGACGAGTTGCCCGAACCTCACGTGGCGGTCGCGGAGGCGCAGGGCTTCGGCGGCTTTTCGGGCTATGGCAATGTGGGCGGCTCGCGCTTCGACCAGATGGAGACTTTTGGCTCGACCTATCGCACCCCCGGCTGGCAACGCGCCCGTGGCAATCGCGGCGGCGAAGGTGGAAGCGGATCAAGCGGAGGTCCGGGCGGCAGCCCTCGAAGTGGCGGCGGCTTCCGCGACGCCGGTGCCTCCCCAAGCGGCGCGTCTTGGAACGGCGCGACGCCGGGCGCACGCGCGGGCGGGCCAATGACCATCGAAGGCGAATTGGTGGCGAAATCCACCGGCGCCGTCTCCGCCTTCGAGGTCGGCGACCGCGTGTTCCATCAGAAGTTCGGCAACGGCAACGTGATCCACGTCGAGGGCAACAAGCTCACCATCGCGTTCGACCGGGCCGGAGAGAAGAAGGTGGTGGATAGTTTCGTCGAGAGGGTGTGAGAACGCCCGCGCCGGTATTCGTTCCACCCCTTGAACGATCCATCGTCCGGGGAATACCCTGCCCGACCACCCTCGCGCATTCGCACGCCGCTGGCGAGCGTGACGTGTCGGTGATGGAAAAAAGGGGAGGACGATATGCGCAAGGACGGTCTCGGCCGGCTCATCGCCTGTGCCGCATTGGCTGTAGTTCCCATCATGATCGCAACTGGTGCCGTGGCCCAGGCGCCGCCGCCGACCTCGCCGCCCCAAATCGCACCGACCCTCGTGCCGGCGCTCGTGGTCGACCTGATGACGGCTGACGGTATGGCGCCGTTTGGGGCGCATTGGAAGACCATGGAGGCCAGGATCGTCGAAGGCCCGGCGTTGCCGGCCGCAATGCCGGCCTACAAAACCTCTTATGACATCGCGCCTCACGCGGGCGAGAAAGGCTTCGACGATTCCTCGTGGCCAATCATCGAGCCCAAGGGCCTCGCTGACAGACGTGGTGGCGGCAAGGTATCCTTTCTGTGGTTCCGCACCAACCTCACCATCCCGGCCAAAATCGGCAACTTCGAACCGCGGGCACCAAGGCGGTGCTGACCGCCTATGTGGACGACTACGCAGAGGTATGGCTCAACGGCGAAATGCCGCGCCGTGCCGGCATCACGAGCCCCGCCACCATCCAGGGCTTCAACATCCCGAACCGCGTCGTGCTCGCCAATTCCGTCAAGGCCGGAGACACGTTCCAGATTGCGATCTTCGGCATCAACGGACCGATTTCGGTCGCGCCGTCGAATTTCGTGTTCTTCCGCCAAGCGTCGATCGAATTCTACAAATAGCCGAAGCCGGCGTTGGAAAGCTCAACGCTTTCGGCATAGCGCCGCCGACCGGCGGCGCCCTTCACGCGCGCGAACTGCTTCCTCAGAACCAGTTCTCGCGATGCAGGAAGCCGCCGTCGACTGGAATCACGGCAGCGCTCACCCAGATCGCCCGGACCGAGGCAAGGAATAGGATCACGTTCGCAAAGCCGATGCCCTCGCAGCCCCCGGTCATCAGCGAGAGGTGGAACACGAAAATCAAGGTTGTGATGCGCCGGGCGGAAGAAGGATGATAGCCGCGGCAGAGATTGTTTCCGGCAAACATTGCGATGGAGGAGTTGAATTGATTGCACCCTGCAAGTGCACTGCGAAGCATATGCCGAAAACGTAGGCGCAATCAGCCTGCAACGGCTGACACAAATATACTATAAGGACCGATGCCGCACGCAATGCGGCTCTCATCAGGGAGGTTCTTACATGTCCAAGACTGCGTATTGTATTGCCGGCGTTTCGCTCGCAGCGGCACTGGCGGGCCTTGCCACCTCGGCAAACGCTCAGCTCCTCACCCACAAGGACCTGTCGCTTTCAATGGCGGCAACAATCGCTCAAACCGCGATCGATACCTGCAAGGCGCAAGGTTACAATGTATCCGTGCACGTCGTCGGCCGCGAGGGTCAGGTCGTGCTCGGTGTTCGCAACGATGGCGCCGGCCTCGCCACCTTCGAAAACTCCTTGAAGAAGGCCTACACGGCGCGCACGTTCGCGCGTTCGTCGGGCGAATTTGCCGAAGGCGTCAAGGGCAACCCGAACGCCGGCGCACTGTTCCTGACCAACATCACTCCGGCTCAGGGCGCGCTGCCGATCAAGGTTGGCAACGAGACCATCGGGGCGGTCGGCGTGTCGGGCGCACCGGGCGGCGAAAAGGATGAGGCTTGCGCCAAGGCCGGTATCGACAAGGTGTCCGCCGACCTGAAGTAGTTTCAAAACAACAGCCCAGAACCGAAACGTTTTCCGAGACCAGTTCTAAGACCAGGCCGCCCTTCGGCGCGGCCGTCATCAGGGAGAAGTAGTCATGTCCAAGACCGCGTTACATGTTGCCGGAATTTCGCTTGCCACGGCGTTCGCCTGTAGCGTCGCCGGTTCGGCAAATGCCCAGCTTGTGGCTCACAGGGACATTTCGACCGCCATGGCGCTGACCATGGCCGAGACCGCGATCGCCACCTGCAAGACCAACGGTTACGCCGTGTCCGCCAACGTTGTCGGTCGCAATGGCGAAGTCATCGTCGCCATGCGCGGCGACAACACCGGCCCGCACACGCTCGAAAACTCCATGAAGAAGGCCTATACGGCGCGGGCGCAACGCCGATCGTCCGGCGATTTCGGCGATTCCATCAAGGACAACTTTACGGCGGGCGCGCTGCATCTCACCAACATCACCCCGGCACGCGGCGCGCTGCCGATCAAGGCCGGCGAGGATACCATTGGCGCGATCGGGGTTTCCGGCGCGCCGGGCGGCGAGAAGGACGAGGTCTGCGCCAAGGCCGGCATCGACAAGGTGGCGGACCAGTTGAAGTAAACCGCAATCGCGGCAGCCGCACCAACGATTACGGCGCAGCGTTTCGTGCTGCGCCGCTTTGTTGGAGGGGTCCGTTACGCCGCGCGGCGATGCATCGGGTGCGCGGTGGTTCCTTCGCCCTGGATCATTTTCACACTGCGTTCGATCGCGGAGAACAGCCGGGCAATCTCAGCCGCCGCCCCGGAAGCCGGATCGAATTCGCGTGCCCCTTCACCTTCGGCGAGTGCCAGCGAATAGGTGGTGCGGTTGGTGATCTGGCCGGCCCACACGGGCGCCTTGAGCTTGTCGAGACTTTCTCGGGCGGAGGCCGTGATCGGGGCTTCGTTGCCGTCGCGCAGAGGCGGTGCGCCATTGATCACGATCGCGTACGGTTTGCGGCGCTCGCGGCAATAGGCGATCGTCTCGCTCACAGCATCGACATCGAATACCGACGGCCGCGCCGGGATCACAACCAGGGTGGCGGCCTTGATAGCGTCGTTGACGATGCCGGACATTTGCGGCGGCGTGTCAATGAAAACCCATTCGAGACCGGCATCCTTGGCGGCCTTGATGAGATTGTCGACACCGCGCACGGCATTGCGCAGCAGCGGTTCGCCGCCCTTGCGCAGGCTGTGCCAAAGCGTGAGCGAACCCTGAGGGTCGGCATCGATGAGAAGGCAGCGGCGCGACGCCTTGTTGGCATAAGCACCAAGGTGCGAGGTCAGTGTGCTCTTACCCGAACCGCCCTTGCGAGACGCAACGGTGATGACGATCATTGGAACATGGCTCCTTGATTCGATCGCGCCTGCGTGGCGCTGGATAGCGGCCCGGCAATCCTGTTCACGACGCAAATTTACTGATCTTTTATCGGCGACGCGTCGCCAACTCTTCGACCGTCCAGCGACCGAGCGCGACGGCGATGAACCCGCCATCATCGGCTGGAACAGTGGTGATTCGCGATTCCAATTCATCAAGGCGTCATGACAAATCAGCACGTGTGTGAGCTAAAATCCATCCTCCACTGATTCGCAAGAGTTCGTATCCGAGATTGCCTTAGTCGCCCTCGCCGGCGTGTCACAAACGACACAATCCGACGAAGAAAAACTCGGCGCGACGATAAGATCGGCCGCGCATGTGGCGGCATACACATCACCTCGGGCGCCCCAACCGCGAACTCGCGGTGAGCGAACTACCGCCGCATCTGGAAGACGCACAGGGCAGCAATCATGACGGCGCCGCCGAACATCTGGAGCGGCGTCATCCGATCGCCCAACACGATCGCGCTGAGCACCGCCGTCATGAACGGCTCGAGATTCATGAAGAGCGCGGTGCGGAAAGGCCCGATCCGCTGGGTCGAGACGTAGAGGGAAAGGATGGCCGCTGTCGTGAAGAAGCCGATGCCGATAAATGCTACCCAACCAGAGACATTGTGCGGCCAGTGCCAATTCCAGGCCGCCAGGGAAACGGCGACGAACACCAACGTCGATGAGCACAGCGTGTACCAAGTTACGAGCCGCGCATCCGCAGTCTTGAGTGTCGCACGGCTGATCAGCAGCACGGCCGTTCGGCACAGCGCGCCGCCGATGGCTGCCAGGATACCCAACGTCGCAAGGTCCGCCGGGTGCGCTCCGATAATGAGCGCGAGGCCAAAAAACGCAACGATCGCGGTCGCGACGCCCCTCCAGGTGAGCCGTTCGATACCGGTTGCAGCGCCGATCAGGCCGGTCAGCAGCGGGTAGACGAAGTAGGTGAGGATCGCAATCGATACCGGAACGAGTTCTATCGCCTTGAATACCCCAAACAGGTTCCCGGTCAGCACGACCCCGAGCGCGAGCGAAATCCATTTGGCCTGAGGCGTCAGCGCCTCGGCCGGCGTTCCGAGCCGCAGCCAGACGGATACAAAGACGATGCCCACGACGCCGCGTGATGACAGCACCGTCAGCACGTCGGCGCCGCCCTCGAGCGCGAGCTTCGCGAACACGTCCGAGACGGTGAACGTCACTGCCGCAATCAGGACCGGGCCGAGCTGATAAATGATGCCGCGAGAGCCGGCCGGCGGCTTGTCAGTCACAGGGCCTCACATGGGAAAGGCGCCGGTCGGGCGGCGCAAAGGACGGCTTGAATAACACGGCCGCGGCCGCGGGTCAGGATCAGGCGATGCAGTGCATCCATGTGCAAAACGGCCGGCGCATCTTGTGGGCTCTTTGTGGATAATTGCTTGGACAAGTTGTGGATAAGGCGGTGCCGGTGACGGTGGCGTTCGGAAACATTGGCCCCCCGAAAGCGATCCGGTGAATGACGGGGAATACGTCTGGGCGGGTTCGCGCCAGATATAATCAGCAAGCCGAGGCGAGGATTGGTGACGTCATGGCGGCGCCGACCGCAGGCATCTTGCTGACTTTCCGGCAAACGGGCGGTGGACGAACGTTGGAATATCGGTGCATTGGGGCCCATGAAACAGCCGAGTGACGACAATCAGGCCGACATCGATCCGACTGGGGAAACCTCGGTCGTGGCCTACCTTACGACTGATGTCGCCGCGGCGCGCCGGATAAGCGACGGGCTGGCGGAAGCATTCTTTGCCGGTGAAGCCGCGGTCGCGACATTCGAAGTCCCTGGAGGCGACTGGACCGTCGAAATCCATTTCGCGGATGCGCCGGATCACGAGGCGGTGCGGGCGTTGATCGCAGAGCTTGCCGGCGCGGAGGCGGCCCGCCGGCTGAACTTCGCAACCGTCGCGACCCGCGACTGGGTTGCCGCCAGCCTCGCCGGACTGCCGCCGGTCGAGGCCGGCCGATTTTTCGTCCATGGGTCCCATGATCGCAGCCGGGTACCGCCGAACCGTATCGGCATCGAGATCGAGGCGGCGCTCGCCTTCGGCACCGGCCACCACGGCACCACACGCGGCTGCCTCATCGCATTCGATCGCCTGCTCAAGCGACGGCGGTCGCGCAACACCCTCGACATCGGCACCGGCACCGGCGTCCTCGCCATTGCGGCGGCGCGGGCGCGACATTGCAAGGTTCTGGCAGGAGACATCGACCGCACCAGCGTGCGGGTGGCGCGCGAAAATGCTCGCCTCAACCGCACGGGTTCAGTTGTGGAGATCATCCGGGCCAACGGCGTGTCCGACCGCCGGGTCCGCTCATGCGCGCCATTCGATCTCGTGTTCGTCAATATCCTGCTGGGACCGCTCAAGTTGCTCGCGCAGCCGATCCGCGGCATCGCGGCGCCCGCTGCCCGCATCATTCTGTCGGGGCTATTGCCAACCCAAGCCAATGCAGCCGTCGCAACCTATCGCGCCGTCGGCCTCGTGCTCGAACGGCGCATCATGCTTGACGGTTGGGCAACGCTCGTGGTGGCACGGCCGGCCAAACAAATTGTTACTCGGCGCCGGCAGTCCTAGTATGCGGCCATGAACGACACCGCCTCCACAGCTTTCCACGCCGAATTCCAGACCTTCGACGATCCGCCGGAGGCGGAGGAGGCGGCACCCCGCGTCACGGCGCTGCGCGCCGAACTGGCGCGGCGCGGGCTCGACGGCTTCATCGTACCCCACGCCGACCGCCACCAGAACGAATACCTGCCTCCAAGCGAGGAGCGGCTTGCGTGGCTCACCGGCTTCACCGGCTCGGCCGGCACCGCCATCGTGACGGCGGACCGGGCCGCATTGTTCGTCGATGGCCGCTACACGCTCCAGGCCCGCGACCAGGCCGACACCAGGCTGTTTTCGATCGAGCATCTGATCAAATCTCCGCCGACCACCTGGATCGAGGCGAATTTCACGGCCGGCCAGAAGCTTGGCTACGATCCGTGGCTGCACACCGCCGAGGGCGCCGAGCGCCTCGCCAAGGCCTGCAGCGCCGGCGGCGCCATCCTGGTCGCCACCGAGCCCAACCCGATCGACGCCGTTTGCCGCAATCGTCCCGATCCACCACACGGCGCCGTGGTGCCGCAGGATCTGCAATTCGCCGGCGAGCCGGCCGCCCACAAGCTTGAGCGGGTGCGCGCCGAACTCAAGAAGCTCAAGGCGGATGCGCTTGTGGTGTCCGATCCGCACGCGGTTGCCTGGGTTCTCAACATCCGCGGTGCAGACGTCGCCCACACGCCGGTCGCACTCGCCTTTGCGATCGTGCCGCTGGAGGGCGCCGCGCGACTCTACATCGACGAGCACAAGCTCACTGACCCGGCGCGCGCCGCGCTCGACGGATTAGCGGAGATCAAGCCGCAGGAGGCGTTCGCCAAGGACCTCGCGGCGCTCGGCGCCGAGCACCGCACCGTTCGCCTCGATCAGGCAACCGCCGCTCATGCCATCTCGCAATCGATAACGGCGAACGGCGGCAAGGCGCCGCGCGGCCCGGATCCCATCGCCATCATGAAGGCGGTGAAGAACGCGGCCGAGATCGCCGGAAGCCGCGCGGCCCATCTTCGCGACGGCGCCGCCATGGTGAACTTCCTCGCCTGGTTCGATCGCGAGGCGCCCGGCGGCGGGCTCACCGAGATCGACGCCGTCGAGGCGCTCGAAACCTTCCGCCGCGATACCGATCTCCTCAAAGACGTTTCGTTTCCAACCATTTCGGGGGCCGGGCCGGACGGCGCTATCGTTCATTACCGCGTCACTCGCAAGTCCAACCGAAAGATCGTGCCGGGCGACCTGTTCCTGATCGACTCCGGTGCCCAATACCAGGACGGCACCACCGACATCACCCGCACCGTCATGGTGGGCGAGGCGACGCCCGAGATGCGCGACCGCTTCACCCGCGTGCTCAAGGGGCACATCGCTATCGCCCGCGCGGTGTTCCCGGACGGCATCGCGGGATCGCAACTGGATAGCTTCGCCCGCGCGTCTCTGTGGGCGGCCGGGCTCGATTTCGACCACGGCACCGGCCACGGCGTCGGCAGCTATCTTTCGGTCCATGAGGGCCCGGCGCGCATTTCAAAGCTCGGCACGCAGGCGCTGATGCGCGGCATGATCCTCTCCAACGAGCCGGGCTATTACAAGGCCGGCCAGTACGGCATTCGCATCGAGAACCTCGTGCTGGTCGCCGAGGCGGCCGCCGTGCCGGGCGGCGAAAAGCCGCTCAACTGCTTCGAAACGCTGACGCTCGCGCCGATCGACCTTCGGCTCATCGACCGTAAGCTCCTGGGGCAGGAGGAAATCGATTGGCTCGATGCCTACCATGCCGTGGTCCACGAGGCGCTGGCGCCACTGGTCGCTGCGGACACCCGTACTTGGCTCGCCGCCGCGACCGCGCCGCTTGGCCGAGGATAGACGCGTTCAGCGGATAAAAATCCGTATGGTAACGAAATCAACACTGATTCCACTAAGCTTCTTGGCTTCGTCTCGCAAAATTAAGGTCAACCGAGCGCCGTCGGCGGATGTCGATAGATCTCCGTACAACCTGATCCAATTGGTTTTTTTGGCTTCGTTCCGCCAACATCGGTGTGCGAAATGCAGATTATTATTGTGCAGCGCAGCAACAAACTGTCATATTGGACGTTGACGAGTGCCATGACCTGAAGGGGACCAGAACTTGCCTCGGCTCACCGACGCGCTCGCCAATTTGGCCCGAAATCGCCGCCACTGGGAGGAACTTGTTCACGCGGCGCCCGGCGCGCGCTGGCTGGGACACGACAGCGATCTGTCCGGCGACCGACTGGCCGAGGTGCATGGATTCGGGTCCAATCCCGGGGCTCTGCGCATGTTCAAATATGTTCCGGCGCAGCCGGAACCCGCGCTGGTCGTCGTGCTGCACGGCTGCACCCAAACCGCCGAGAGCTACAATTTGGGTGCGGGCTGGTCGACGCTCGCGGAACGCTACGGTTTCGTTCTCCTGCTGCCGCAGCAGGAGCCTTCCAACAATCCAAATACCTGCTTCAACTGGTTCCTGCCCGACCACCAGGGGCGGGACAAGGGCGAGGCGCTATCGATCCGCCAGATGGTCGAGACGATGATCCGCGACCACGGGATTGATCGCAGGCTTGTCTTCATCAACGGCCTTTCCGCCGGCGGTGCGATGGCCTCCGTCATGCTCGCCACCTATCCGGAAACGTTCGCGGCCGGTGCCGTCATCGCCGGCTTGCCGTTCGGTACGGCGAAGAACGTCAGCGAGGCATTTGAGAGTATGTTCCAGGTGCGGGGACGTTCGGCGCCCGAGTGGGGCGACCTCGTTCGCGCAGCGTCGCCGCACCAGGGACCGTGGCCGCGCATATCGGTGTGGCATGGCAGCGCCGATGTGGTGGTGAAGCCGGAGAATGCCGACGAGATCGTGAAGCAGTGGACCGACGTGCATGGCATCGATTGCCGACCAGCACCGACCGAAACGGTCGACGGATATCCTCGTCAGGTTTGGCGCAATCGCGCCGGCGACGCTATAATCGAGTCCTACACCATTCCGAGCATGCCGCATGGAACGCCGCTCGCGACCGGCGACTCCCATGAATGCTGCGGCGTTCCTGGCGCCTTCCTTCTCGAAGTGGGCATTTCGTCGTCGTATCACATCGCAAAATTCTGGGGCCTGACCGGGCACCCGCGTCCCTTGCCGGCCGGCCGGAGCAAACCCGCACGGGCACTCCGGCCGCTGCCTCGCAATACGCTTAAGCGCGTGCCGGCCCCGGCCCGCGCGCCTGCGGCGGCCGCGCCCGAACCGGTCGCCGCGCTTCGGGCGCGCGCGTTGGACGTCCAGACCGTCATCACACAGGCGCTCAAGGCCGCCGGTCTCCTGAAATCACCCTAGGTTCGCGCGAGCGGACACCTCGCGCGACATCGCCAACGCCGACATCGCGGCGATGTTATTTCTGGGTCTGTTTGAAATATCGCAAATCCGGCGGCTGCTGGCCCTTGCGGGCCGGCATCAGAAAACCGTCCGCGCTGAGGAAATAATTGTCCTTGCCGAGCGTGACCTGCGCATTGTTCTCGCCACAATAATACTCGGGCCACAGCGGATGCGGATTCGGATTGCGCACGTAGCGTTTGTCCACGGTCCACGGCCGCGTCAACGCGTGATCAATCACGGTCATCTCGTCGTGAAGGATGTTGGGATCGGCCTTGTCGAGACGAAACCGCTCCTTGAAGATCGACTGATTGTCTGCATGCAGGGGCAGACCGGTCGCATCGATGGCGCGGGGTCCCTTGAAGGGCCCGCGCGTTTCGACTTCAAGGACGTCGTAGCGGCCGTCGCCGTCCTCATCGATCCATTTGCCGATCGAGAAGCCGGAAAAGGTTGGCTCAAGATTTTCGGGCTGATCGCGCCCATCGGTAAAAATTCGACGATAGTGATCGTCGCTGCCAATCAGGATGTAAGTGGTTTCCGGCGACACAATGAACTCAAGCGGCCGAAACGCCATCATCATGTGCGGCATTCCGGCCGCGAGACACCACGAAGTCGGGAAGTTGCCAAGTCCCCCGGCGGCCTGATCCGCAAGACTTGCCTCCAGCACCGCCTGATATTCCGGAGTGAGCGGCGCTTGCTGTCCGAATCCTCCCGGCTTGGTCTGGTCGTGAGAAGGCTGGCCCGGAACCCCGCGGACGACGAACCGCTCCCACTGGCCCTTCCAATCGGGATACTTTGAATCGTCCCATGCCTGCGCAACGCCGGCCCGCATCGCCAGCGCCGCTAGCGCGATTGCGCCAATCAGGCTCCAATACTGCATGATGGCCTCCTGTCAGCCTTCCAGCACTGAATGTGTGTTACGATGGCGTTAACCCAGAATTTAGCACGAAACATGCCAAAGCTGTCGCGACCTCCGTAGCCCATGAATGGTCGCTCGCGATGAAATTGGGCCGTCCCGCGGTCCAACGCAGAGTGATGGCACGCGCGCGGGGACGCAATCGCTGCTCTCCGGTTGAACCGCTGGGCCTCCACCTGAGACCAAAATGGCAGAAGGCGCGCTAGTCGGGACCTCGCCCAGACTTAAGCACAAACCGGCTTGAGTTGGGTCATCCGGATTATCCGGCGCGCTGTCCGCCCACCATCAGGGGAGTGTCATGCACCTAACACCATCCAAGCAGCCATCCGCATTTTCGTCACTTCGAGCCGCGCTGCGCGCTCGCTATATCTCGCTCGGCCTGCTCGCGCTCGCTGGCCTGTTGCTGTCGTCTCCCCTTGCCTCCGCACAGTCGGGCGGCGGCAAATATCTGGATGCCAAATTTTGTAGCGACGAACTCAATCTCAATCCCGGGTCGGATTTCGACAACGGATCCTGCCAATTGTGGCGGCTCGTGCCAAACGGTGACGGCTGGTCGCGCCTGCAGCTCAAACGCAACGGCAAGTTCCTCGACGCCAAGTATTGCCGCGACGACCTCAACATGAATCCCGGTTCGTCCTATGACAACGGCTCATGCCAATTGTGGAAGTTCATACCGGCCGCCGATGGCTGGTCGCGGCTCCAGATCAAGCGCAACGGCAAGTTCCTCGACGCCAGCTTTTGCTCGGACGAAGTCAAGCTGAGCGAAGTGTCGACCTACGACAACGGCGCCTGCCAGTTGTGGCGGCTTGTTCCCGCCGGCGACGGCTGGGCGCGGCTGCAGCTCAAATACATCGGCGGCGCCGGCCCGGTTGCGGCAAACGCCCAGTTCGCCGCAGGTGAGGAAGAGTTCGTATCGGACGGCCAGGCCTATGGATGGTACGAAGACGGCTGGAACGGCCCGGGCTACTACATCGTCGACTTTGAATTCCGTTTCGGCCAAGGTTGGGGCGGCGGCGAGGGTTGGCACAGCTGGCATCACCACGGCAGCCACCACCATCACGATCGTGCCGAACATCATGCCGATCATCACGATCACGGCGACCACCACGAGCACGCCGACCACCACGAGCATGCCGATCATCACGACCACGCCGACCATCATGAGCATGCCGAACATCACGAGCACGCGGTCCACCAGGACCACGGCAACCACTTCAGCAGCGTCAGCCACCGCGCTCCTGTTCACTTCGCCAGCCCCGTCCATCGCGCCCCCGTTCGCTTCAGCGGCGGCTTCCATGCGGCCGCCTTCCATGGCGCCGTCGGAGGCTTCCGTGGCGGCGGTGGCGGGTTCCATTTTGGTGGCGGCGGCCATGGCGGCGGTGGCCGGCGTCGTTAGACCAGAGCTATAGTCCAGGCGCCGCGCGCAGACCCAATGTCAGCGCGCGGCGTCCTCTTTCGTTTTACCCGCGAGGAGATCACCCCATGCGCAATTTGAGTGCCGTCACGTCGGTCGCAATCGCCGGTGCCGTTTTGGCGGTCGCAACTGCCTTGGCTCAGACCAAGCCGGCCGAACCCACCGTTCCGCAGGCCCCTAGCGCACCGGTGCTGGCATCGCTCGTCGTCGGCGCGATGCAGATTGGTTCGGCCCCCGCTCTTGCTATTGCGGGCGTCGACATCAATATCGCCAGCGACAAGGTCGTCCACTCCTACTTTCTCAAGAACACCGGTTCAGCGGAGCTTGCTCTGACCGCGGTCGTGTCGCTGCCGGAGTTGCGCGCCAGCCCTGATGACAGCGAGACTTGGGCGCTTGTTGCAAACGACCCGGAAAACCCCATCGGCCTCGCGATTACGGTGGCGGGCGCGCCGGTGGCGACGACGGTGGACATCCACGCCTTTGCGCTCGGCATCGATCGCCTTGCCGAGATCAAGGCGGAGCATCTGCCGCTTATTCCATTCGGCCCGGAGGCCGACAAGGCTCTCGCCGCCCTGTCGCCCGAGGCCGCCGAGCGCCTGGCCGCGCTCGGCATCGTTTCCCCGCGCGATCCGTCGCAACCGAAGGTGCCGGTGAAGGCCGACTGGTCGCTGGACGTCGTTCACACGTGGCGCCAGGTCCTGCCGCCCGGCAAGACCACGCCGGTCACTGTCAAGTTCGCGCCGGTCAGGGCCGAATACAAGATGGCAAAGGGCGACGAGCAGGATCTTGCCGACATGAAAGATGACGTCTGCCTGACCCCGCAGGTCCTGCGCACCCTGCAGGCACGCCTCAAGGGCACTGGCGCCTGGAAGGTGACCGACATGTCCCTCGCCGACGACCCGCCGAACCACTGGATCGACAGCCCGAGGCCGACGATTTCGGTGCTAAAGCCGAAGCCCGACGCGATCGTCACCTTCTGCGGCATGGATGAAAAGTCCGCGAGCCGGCCGACCGTTCTTGGCATCGCGCCCAATAACGACGCCAACGAAATTCGCATCGTCATCTTCGAGCCGGCGGCTAAATAACCGCTGGCGGGGCGACCCTGGTGGTCTGTCTCCGATGGTTCGATCCAATTCCGCAGTGTCATGCTCCGCGAAAGCGGAGCATCCAGTAACCCCTGTCCGAGAAATCCGCGCGCGGATCAAAGTCAGTGATTACTGGATCGCCGACCTACGCGGGCGATGACACCCGTGGGAATCAACACAACACTAGCGGTCATGCTGCGGCGCCTTCGGCTTTGAGCCGAGCGATCGCCGCTTCATCGAGCCCGGATTCTGCCAGCACGACGTCGGTGTGCTCGCCGAGACGCGGCGCCGGTCGCCGCCATACGCCCGGTGTTTGCGACAGGCGTGGCACGATATTGTGCATCGGCACCGCGCCGAGTTCAGGGTCTTGGGCGTCCACCACGATCTCGCGTTCGCGGAAATGTGCATCGGCGACTGCGTCGGCGATGGTGTAGACCGGGCCGGCGGTGACGTCCGCCGCACGCATCGCCGCAAGGGCCTCAGCGCGGGTCCGAGCTGCGAACCACGTACCGATCATCTCGTCCACCAGGGCGCGATGCCTCACCCGCGCCGCGTTGGTAGAAAGCCGCGCGTCCGCCACCATGTCGGCACGGCCGATGACCTCGAAGATGCGCCGCGCCATCGCCTCGGTCGAGCCCGACAGGGCGACGTAAGTGCCGTCGCGGCAGCGATAGACGTTGCGGGGCGCCGACGTGTTGGACCCACTGCCGGCGCGCTCCTTCACGGCGCCGGTGTACCGGTAAATTGCCGCCTCGGGACCGAGCACGGAGAACATCGATTCGAGGAGCGACAGGTCGATGACCTGACCGCGAACCTGACCCGGCGTTCCATGATCCCGCGCGTGCAGCGCCGTCATGGTGGCGAAGGCGCCATAGAGGCCAGCGATCATGTCGGCGAGTGCCAGCGGCGGCAACACCGGCTCGCGGTCCGGAAAGCCGGTGCGGGCCGCAAAGCCGCTCATGGCCTCGACCAGAGTGCCGAAGCCCGGCAGCGGCGCATAGGGGCCGGTCTGTCCGAATCCCGACACCCGCACAACGACGAGATCGGGGTTTGCGGCCAACAGCACGGCCGGGCCGAGGCCCATCTCCTCAAGAGTTCCGGGCCGATAGTTTTCGATCAGTACGTTGGAGATCGCGACGAGCCGCAATAGCGCGGCCTTGGCAGTCTCATGCCGGAAATTGAGCACGATCGAGCGCTTGTTGCGCGCGTAGGTCTTCCAATGCAGTTCCTTGCCGCCGTCGCGCCAGTCGCGTAGCGGATCGCCCGCCGGCGGCTCGACCTTGATGACGTCGGCACCGAAATCCGCGAGCTGCAACGACAGCATGTTGCCGGCGACGAGGCGGGAGAGATCGAGGACGCGGATGCCGGCAAGCGGGCCGGTTGCGGCGGGGTCGAATTTTATCGGGGGCGCCTCATTCGCCATCACCGTTCCCCGATCAGGGCGAGCCATTCGTCCTCGGTGAGCACATTGACCCCAGCGTCGCGCGCCTTGTTGAGCTTGGAGCCGGCGCCCGGACCGGCCACCACGTAATCGGTCTTCTTCGACACCGACCCCGCTACCTTGGCGCCCAGCCGCTCCGCCGTCGCCTTTGCCTCATCACGGGTCATCTTTTCCAGCGCCCCGGTGAATACCACCGTCTTGCCGGCAACCGGGGAATCCGTGCGCAGCTTCCCGGCATCACGGATGCGCACCTGCGCGGCAAGACGTTCGACACGCCTGAGATTGTGCGGCTCGCTGAAATAATCGCGCAGGCTCTCGATCACCGTCTCGCCGATCTGATCGATCGCATCCATCTCGAACTTGGTCTCCTCGTCGTCTTTTGCAACCTTGAGGCACGCCTCGATGAACGCTTCCCAGGCGCCGTAGCCACGGGCGAGCGCTGCCGCCGTCGTATCCCCCACATGCCGGATGCCGAGCGCATAGATGAGCCGCTCCAGCGAAATCTCGCGCCGCGCCTCGATGGCACCGAACAGGTTGCGCACCGAAGTGTCGCCAAATCCTTCCACCTCTTCGAGATGGATTTCCTTGTTGCGCTTCTCCAGCGTGAAAATGTCGGCGGGCTCCTTGACCCAGCCCTGCTCATAGAAAAGCGCAATCTGCTTCTCGCCCAGACCATCGATGTCGAAGGCGCGGCGGGACACGAAATGCCTGAGATGCTCCACTGCTTGATAAGGGCATGCGAACTCGCCGCTGCAGCGGGCGACCGCGCCCTCCTCGCCGGTCGCGGTCGTTTCGCGCACCACGTCGGTCTTGAGAGGACACGGGCACTTGGTCGGAAACCGATAGGGCTTGGCGCCGCGCGGCTGATCCGGCACGACGCCGAGCACCTGCGGAATGACGTCGCCGGCCCGCTGGATGGTCACCGTGTCGCCGATTCTGATATCCAGCCGCTCGATCTCGTCGGCATTGTGCAGTGTCGCGTTCTGCACCACGACGCCGCCCACGGTCACCGGCTCAAGCTTGGCGACCGGCGTGAGTGCACCGGTGCGGCCGACTTGAATCTCGATGTCCTTGACGACCGTTATCGCCTTTTCGGCCGGAAATTTGTGTGCGATCGCCCAGCGCGGGCTGCGCGACACAAAACCGAGCCGCTCCTGCCAGTCGAGACGATCGACCTTGTAGACCACGCCGTCGATGTCGTAGTCGAGCGTTGCGCGCTCGGCCTCGATCGCGCGGTGAAATTCCAGCAGTTCCTCCACCGACCGGCACATCCTGGTCAGCGGATTGGTCTTGAAACCGCAGCGCTCGAACCACTTGATCATCCCGGATTGCGTATCGGCCGGCATCGCGCTCATCTCGCCCCACGCATAGGCAAAAAAGCCGAGCGGGCGCGACGCGGTGATCGACGGGTCCTTCTGCCGCAACGAGCCGGCCGCGGAGTTTCGCGGATTGGCGAATACTTGGCCGCCGCTTTCGGCCTGGCGCTTGTTGAGCGCGAGGAACGCGCCCTTGGTCATGTAGATTTCACCGCGCACTTCGCACACCTCCGGCACGCCCTTCCCCTTGAGCCGGTGCGGAATGTCCTCCAGCGTCTTCACATTGGCGGTGACGTCTTCGCCTTCGCTGCCGTCGCCACGGGTCGCGCCATTGACCAGCGCGCCGTTCCCGTAGCGCAGCGACATTGAAAGGCCGTCGATCTTCGGCTCGGCGCTGAAGGCCAACTCGTCATCCTCGCCGAGACGCAGAAACCGGCGGATGCGCGCGACGAAATCGACAACGTCCTCCCCCGCGAACGCGTTATCGAGCGAGAGCATCGGCACCGCGTGCCGGACCTTGGCGAAGCGCGCCGAGGGCGCCGCGCCGACCCGCTGCGTCAGGCTCTCGGGCGTGCGCAAATGCGGAAAGCGCGCCTCGATCGCCAAGTAGCGCCGCCGCAGCGCATCATATTCCGCGTCCGAAACAGTCGGTGCATCGTCCTGGTAATAGCGCTTGTCGTGCCCAGCGATCTCGGTGGCGAGCCGCTTGAGTTCGGCCTTGGCCCGCGACTCGCTGAGCGCGTCGGCGGAAATGGCGGAGGATGAGCGTTTGGGTGCCATAGTATTTTGGTGCCATAGTCGTTGTATTTTGGTGCCACAGTCATTCCGGGACGACCCGTCAGGGCCGGGTTCGGAATCCATAACCACAGGGCGTTCTCATTGGCGTTTTACGTGTATTTGTTGGCGAGCGGCAAGCATGGCACGCTTTAGATTGGCGTGACGAATAACCTCGTTCGCCGCGTCTATGAACACAAACAAAAAGCGATGCCTAGCTTCACCGCCCGCTACGGGGTAGACCGCCTCGTTTGGTACGAAATCTACGACGATCCTGAAAACGCAATTGGGCGCGAAAAGATACTCGAGAAATGGAGACGAGACTGAAAAACTCGATTGATCGAAGAGACGAACCCGAATTGGGTAGATCTTTTTGAGGGAATTTCACGCTGACGCCTCACCGTGCCGTTGCGACCCGCGGCGAGCAAGAAGCGCGGACCCCGATCTCACCTATCATTCAAACTTGTGGCTATGGATTCCGGGCTCGCAGACTGTCGCCCGCGCCCCGGAATGACCGCCTTGTTTATCGCCTTCGGGGCGCGTAATTTGGTGGCGATTTCACGCTGACCGAGGAGCGGGTCCCCCATGACGAAAACACTAAGATTTGCAGTGCCAATGCTGGCACTGGCGCTGGCGCCGCTTGGGGCGTCGGCGGCCACCGTTCGCATCTACATCACCAACAGCGCCGGCGACAGCATTCATGTCATCGATCCGGTCACCAACAAGGTGGTGCAAGAGATCAAGAACTACGTGGGCGCCCACGGCATCGACTTTTCCCCGGACGGCTCGCGGGTCTATGTGACCAACGAGGACACCAACACGCTCGACGTGCTGGACCGCAAGAGCGGCAAGCTGATCAAGAAAGTCGCATTGAGCGGTCATCCCAACATCGTCGCGGCGACAAAGGACGGCGCCCGCATCGTGATTGCGATCGCCCGCGGCCAGGGCGGCCTCGACATCATCGACGCCAATACGCTGACGCTCAAGAAGACCATCTCGACCAATGGCGGGCGCCTGCACGACGTTTACATCACGCCGGACAACAAATACGTAGTCGGCGGCTCGATCCCGTCCAAGATCTTCTACACGTTCGATCTGGAGAAGGAAGAGCTGGTCTGGCAGTTCGAGATGGATCGCGGCGTGCGTTGCATGGCGATCGAAACCAATCCGGACGGTTCGACCAAGCGGGTGTTCACTCAGTTGTCGGGGTTCAACGGCTTCTCCGTGGTCGACTTCGCCGAGCACAAGGAAACCACCAAGGTTGCGTTGCCGGACTCCGATATCCAATACGATCACGGCGGCTATCGCACCAACGAGCCGTCGCACGGCATCGGGGTCTCGCCCGACAACAAGACCCTGTGGGTCACCAGCATTCCAAACAACGCCGTCTACGTCTACGATCTCCCGTCCCTTAAGCTGAGCGGCAAGGTGGATTTGCCGAGCGAGAAGATCGCCGGACACGACACGCCCCTCTCGTCGGTTCCGGAATGGGTGACCTTCACACCGGACGGCAAGTATATCTACGTGTCGAATTCATCGATGAAGTCGGTGTCGGTGATCGACATGCCGGCCAGGAAACTCGTCAAGGTTATCCCGGTTGGCGAAGTGCCGAAGCGCAGCAATACACTGGTGATCCCGGACACCGCCGGCGGCCACGCCAACACGGCCGCACCGGGCAAGCGGGCATCGTTGCACTGAAAAACGCGCGATGCTGCTACCTCAGCATGCTTCGCCCTCTTGAGTACCTATCGGGCGACGCTCCGGTTCCCTGACCGCGAGCGTCGCTTCTTTTTTGAACGACAGGCCTGGATTCTACTTCTTTGTGGACGCGAGCGTCGCGCCCTGGGCCCAGGCGGCGATCGTCTTCCAATACGGATCGTTCTTGTTGGCGAACTGCCGGCCGCCCGAATGGTAGGCATCGCCGCCCGCTTCCGGAGCGAGCGGGTGGATCAGAATCTTGGCGGTCAACGGATCGTCGACCGCCTGCACGATCTTGGACACGGTGTCGAAATTCCTGCGGGTGTCCTCCTCGGTCCAATTGGTCTGGCCGTCGGGGAGCTTCTGCAGCTTCAGCATGTTGTTGGCCTCGGCGTGACACATCACGCAGCGCGCATGGCCCGGGCGCTTGGTAAGGAAGATCGGCTGCACCTTAGCCTTGAAGAACTCGTAGTCCAGCGTAGTGGCGGCGCGCGACACGTAGGACGCGGTCCCAAGCATAAGCGCCGCTGCTGCGGCGGTAGCGACGACAATACGAGCAGACATTGCACTTCCTCCCCGACCTGTTTGAGCGACCTTAGCAGATGCCGGTTCGCCGCGCGACGCCGATCGCTTGGCAGGGCATGGCGGCACAGGGTCAGCCGGCAGCCGCGCGCATCAGGCGATCGGCGGCCGCGCGGGCCTCGGCGGTGATCTCGGCGCCGGCCAGCATACGGGCGATCTCCTCGCGGCGGCGCTCGGGCTCCAGCGCCGCCACCCGCGTCGCCACCCGCTTGCCCTTGGCGAGCGCATCCTTGGTAATGAGGTAATGGTGGCCGGCGCGCGCCGCGACCTGGGGCGCATGGGTGACGGCCAGCACCTGGACCCGCCGGGCAAGGCGCGCAAGCCGCACCCCGATGGCGTCGGCAATCGCGCCGCCGACCCCCGTATCGATTTCGTCGAACACCAGGCTCGGCGCCGAGCCGCGGTCGGCGATCACCACCTTGAGGGCCAGCATGAAGCGGGCAAGTTCGCCGCCAGACGCGACCTTCATCAGCGGCCCCGCCTGGGTACCCGGATTGGTGCGCACGAAGAATTCCACCCGGTCGATGCCGTCCGGCCCCGGCGCATCGGGCGTGGTCGCGATCGCGGTGGAGAATCGCGCCTGCTCGAGCTTGAGGGGCTTGAGTTCACCGTTGACCGCCTTGTCGAGCGTCTCGGCGGTTTCACGCCGCCGCCCGGACAGCGCCGTCGCCGCCTTGGCGTAGCGTTCGGCGGCCGCGGCGGCCTGCTTCTCCAACTCGGCGAGACGCGCGGTACCGGCGTCGATCAGGGCGAGGTCTGCGGCGTACCGCCGGCTCAGGGCAGCGAGTTCGTCGACCGGAGCATTGTATTTGCGCCCGGCGGCGCGCAGCGCGAACAGGCGCTCCTCGATGCGCTCCAATTCGTGCGGATTATAAGCCGCCGCCACAAGGGCCTGCCGGATGTGATGGTGCGCCTCATCGAGCGCCGTGATGGCGGCGTCCAGAGCCTTCACGGCAGGCTCGATATAGGCGGGCGCCTGGCCCTGGCGCCGCTCCAGCCGCCGCACCGCGGCCGCCAGCATGGGCACTGGCGAAGCGCTGCCGGAGACCGCGGCTTCGGCCTCGCGCAAATCCTCCGCAACCTTCTCGGACTGCATCATGCCGGTGCGACGCTCGGCAAGCGCGGATTCCTCGCCGGGTTCGGGCGCCAGTTCGGCGAGTTCCTTCGCGGCGTGGCGCAGCCAGTCGGCTTCGCGCGCGGCGCGCTCCACTGCGGCGCGGTGGCGCGCGACCTCGGCTTCGGCCTCGCGGCGCAGCGCCCACAGCCGGTTGACCGCGGCGGCATCGGCTTCGAGGCCCCCATAGGCATCGAGCAGGAGCCGGTGGGTGGCGGTGTCGACGAGGGCGCGGTCATCGTGCTGGCCGTGGATTTCGACGAGCGCGCTGCCAACCGCCCGCAACACCTGCACCGCCACCGGCTGGTCGTTGAGGAATGCCCGGGTGCGGCCATCGGCAAGCTGGACGCGTCGCAGGATCAGGTCCTCGTCGGCCGGTATGTCGTTTGCCTTGAGGATCGCCCGCGCCGGATGGTCCATGGGCACGTCGAAGGCCGCCGTCACCTGACCCTGCTCGGTCCCCTCGCGGACCAGACTGGAATCGCCCCGCGCACCGAGCGCGAGTGCAAACGAGTCGAGCAGGATCGATTTGCCGGCACCCGTCTCGCCGGTCAGCACCGACAATCCGGCGGCAAAATCGATATCGAGGCGATCGATCAACACGATGTCGCGGATCGAGAGCCGGGTCAGCATTGGTTGGTCCTGTCCGTGTCGGCCTGCTTGCGGCCGGGCGCAATGATTCTCGCGCGAGCGGGGGCGACGCTCTGTGTTGGCATCGCGCCGCGAAACATTCAATCCCGCCCATGGCGAGGCATCGGCGGGCCGCCGGCGCCGAACCGCGTGTGATCAACGAATTGTGATCAGGATCGCGAAACGCGGCGGATTCTCGCGCGTTAACTACTTAGTAGACGCGTGGGGAATTCCGTTAAATCTGACAACACTTTGAAAATGCTAGTCTTTTTGCATGTTTTGGATTTGATCGAGAAAAAGTTATCGGGCCGTTAGGAACGTTTGAACCCAAAAGCCCTTTGGAAACACTAACTACTTATAAGCCCGAAGGAGGGTTTGTCATGAACAACTCGACGATTTTTACCGCGGACCGTACCACCCACCTGAAGATTGTGGTGATCTCGCTGGTCGCGTCGATCGCGGTTATCGTCGTCGGGATTACCTCCCGCACCACCACGATCGACACCACAGCGCGCATCCAGACTGCAGGCCCCGCGGTGAAAGCCGGCAAGCCAATCGCGATCACCAATAGCGGGGCCTCGACGGTCCGCTGACCTTAGCCCACACCGAAAAACCCCAAGCCCCAAAATAATAATGTCCCCGTAAATTGCGCGCCCATAAAGGGCGCGTTTTTTTTGCGGAGCTGCGGCACGAAAAACGGAGACCCGCCGAAAAGGGAGCGCCAACCCGTTGGCGACACGGCCGGGGGGCCGCCGGCCTACTTCTTCACGTGCCGCTCCAGCATCTGCCGCCGCACCACCGCACCGTAGACATTGCCTTGCGCGTCGACGCCGAGGCCCTCCGCCCCCGAGTGATCGGGCGTGGTCGATTCCATGTCCTCGATAAAGGCGAACACCTTGCCGTCCCGCGCGCTGCCGATACGGATTCCCTTCTTGATGCCCATCAGCTCGTTGGCACCGGAGTCGGGGCCGGATTCGGAATCGGCGACGTAGATGGTGTCGTCCTTGGTGATGTAGATGCCGCTGGGGCGTCCGAACTGCCGCCATTCGTCGAGCAGCTTGCCGTCCTGGTCGAAGATCTGGATACGGTTGTTCTCGCGGTCGCCCACGAACAGGCGGCCCCGGCTGTCCATCGCGATGGCGTGCGGCTCCGAAATCTCGCCGGGGCCGGAACCTTTGTGGCCCCATTCCTTGATGTACTTGCCGGTCTTGTCGAACTTGACCACGCGGTTGTTCTTCCCGCGGCGATGGCTGTCGGTGACGAAGATATCGCCGTTCGACGCCACCGCGACATCGTTCGGCCGGTCGAACAGGTCGGGTCCGGAGCCCGACACGCCGGGCTTGCCCAGCCGCATCAGCTCGACGCCGTCGGGGGAGAATTTGATCACCTGGTGGCCGATGCCGTCTCCTCCGCCGGCGTCGGTGACCCACAGATTGCCATCGGGATCGAGCGCCGAGCCGTGGGGGAACACGAACTTGCCATTACCGAAGGCTTTGATGAGCTTGCCGCCGGGATCGAATTTGAGGATCGGCGGCTCGGAGCGGCCGGCGCAGGAATTGGCGAAGCAGCGATGGATGACGTAGACGTTGCCGTCAGCCGCGACCTCGATGGAGGTGACCGCCGCCCATTTCATGCCCGCCGGCAATTCGCCCCAGTCGCGGGTCGTGCGGTAGGGCTGCGGCAGGTCGTTGCGCGGCGGGCTTGAGGTCTGGGCGAACGCGCCGGAAACGCACGCTGCCGCCGCGAGGGCCAAAATCAATGTCGATCGCGTCATCTGGGTTCCCCCCTTTATTTTGTTTATAACGCCAACATAGCACGTCCAGGATCGCTTATCCCGGAGGCACTCGCCCGACGTCATTTCTTGCGTACACCCCGACCTTCCGCCGATGCGCTCGGACCGTGTATATTCGGAAAAACCAGCGGCAAGCCGCGCGGAGCATGGCGAAGTCGGGAGGACCCATCATGACGTTCAATCGAAGCGCGATCGGCGCGATCGCGCTGATGGCGGCGCTGACGCTAACGGCGAGTGTCGCGACGGCGTTCGACGAGACCAAATATCCGGACTGGTCGGGCCAGTGGAGGCGAAAGCCCGGGACGATCAATGCGTGGGACGAGACCCGGCGCCCGGGACGTGATCAGAATCCTCCGCTGACGCCAGAATATCAGGGCATCTGGGAGGCCAGCATGGCTGACCAGGCATCCGGCGGTCAGGGGCTCGATACCCGCGTCACCTGCGTGAGCAACGGCATGCCGCGGCTCATGACCATCCTGCGGACCATGGGTTTCGTGATCCAGCCCGAGATCACCTATGTGATGTTCGAGAACAACCTGCCGCGCTGGATCTACACCGACGGCCGCAGCTTTTCGGACGAGGAGGAGCCGACCTATGCGGGCTACTCGATCGGCAAATGGTTCGATACCGATGGCGACGGCCGCTACGACACCCTCGAGGTCGAAACGCGCAACTTCAAGGGTCCGCGCAATTACGAGCCGAGCGGCCTGCCGCTGCATGCCGACAACCAATCCATCATCAAGGAGAGGCTGTTTCTCGATGCCACCAACAAGAACATCCTGCACAACCAGATCACCGTGATCGATCACGCGCTGACGCGACCGTGGACCGTGATGAAGGACTATTATCACGTGAGCAAGGTCGAATGGCACGAGGATTTGTGCTCGGAGAGCAACAATCATGTGGTGATCGGCAAAGAGAACTATTTCCTTAGCGGCGACGGCTTCCTGATGCCGGCCAAGAAGGACCAGCCACCGCCCGATCTGCGATATTTCAAGCAGACCCGAAAATAACCGCGGAGCTCGCGCGATAACTGCGGCACATGGCGCAATGACGGCATGAGTGAGCCGGCATGACGAACCCGGATTGAGCCTGGTGTAGGATCGCTCGTCAGGTGTGGGCCTGACGCGAGGGCTCGATCATGAAGAAATTTGGCGTTGCGACGCTGCTTTCCTTCAACGGCGGCTTCGTCGATACCATGGGCTATCTCGGCTTGCAGGGGCTGTTCACCGCCCATGTGACCGGAAACTTCGTCACCCTCGGCGCGGCGCTGGCGCTTGGAACGGCCGGCGTGGTCGCCAAGCTGGTGGCGTTGCCGGAATTCATCGTGGTGATCGCCCTGGCACGAGTTGCCGGAGCCGCCATGCGGGCCCGCGGGCTGCCGGCATTGCGGATCCTGCTCGGCGTCAAGGTCGCGTTCCTGTTCGCCTTCCTGGTGCTGGCGGTCACGCTCGGCCCGTTTGCGAACAGCGATTCACCCGCGGCGCTGCTCACCGGCTTTGCCGGCATCGCCGCCATGGCGGTGCAGAACGCAACCCAGCGCGTGCATTTTTCGAGCATCCCGCCGACGACGCTGATGACCGGCAACACGACACAGGCGGTGTTGGACGCGGTCGACCTCCTGCAAGGCGTCGCACCCGAACAGGCCGTGATGGTGCGCGCGCGCTTCTACCGCATGCTGCGGGGCATCCTGTCGTTCGCCGCCGGCTGTGCGGCGGCGGCGACGCTTTATGCCTGGATTGGCTTCTACGGTCTCGTGGTGCCGGTCGTCGTCGGCGCGGCGAGTGCGGTCATGCGGCTGGAGGATTGAGGATTCTTATCTGGCGCTTGGCTGACGACACTTGGCTGATATCTCTTGTTTGCCGCCCGTCGACCCGACTTGGTGCCGCAACTCGGCGGTGGACCTTTGCGGTTGCTCGTCGACTGCAACGACTCGGTGGTGGCCGACGCACAAGTAGCCGTTTGCGGAATCCCTGGACCTCGGGCCGGAATATGGTTACCAAATCGTTGGGGCGTGCGGCTCGTTCCGGCACTCAGACCGGCAAATCGAACGACCGCGGTGACAGGGATCGGCGATGTTGCGTGGAACGTACCGGTGCGGTGCGGCGGCATGGCTTCGCGCGCGCGGCGTAGTGCGCAAAGTGGTCATGACAGCAGGCTGCGCCCTGGCGCTGGCGGGCTGCAACACTTCGGGTTCGCCTATCGTTGGACTGACCAGCCTGGGAGGTCCCACAGTCGCGTTCGAATCCATCGACGGGCCGCCCGAAACCGTTTTCCGCAAGCTGGTCGCGCAACTCGACCAGGAGGCTAGTGCTCGCCAGGTCACGGTGGTGTCGCGCGATCAGCCGGCGCAATACCGCGTCCGCGGCTATATGGCGGCCCACACGCAAGGCAAGCGCTCGACCATCGTTTGGGTGCTGGACATCTATAATGTCGACCGTCAGCGCACCATGCGGCTGTCCGGCGAAGTGGCCGGGGCAGCACCCGATCGTAATGCGTGGGCGGTCGCGGACGATCAGGCAATTGGACGAATTGCCCGCGACGGCATCGACCGCCTGGTAGCTTACCTCGCCTCTCCCAACCCTCCGGGCGAACTGCCCGGCACGCCACCCGAAGCGGCGCCCAACGTGGCATTTGCGCCGGCCGACGCGGCCGCAATGGCCTACCTGCCGCTGCCGCGCTTCCCATAACCGGCGGTCGACCCTAAAAATCCATCGGGACAACGGGTTGGCTCGTATTGCCATCGCCCTGACGTAATTGTTATGACCGCCGCGCCCGGGGTCTGTTCCAGGTGATCGTTCTGGCGGCAGCGCGGTGGCCGTTGCGCTGCAAATGGCGTGGAGGTTGCATCCGCAGCCTGGCCGGCAAGGAGGCGTGAATGGCGGGGACCAACGCAGCGATCAAGCTCGTTGCCGGTAACTCCAACCCGCGCCTCGCCGAGGCCATTGGGGCGAGGCTTCGCATTCCACTCGCCAAGGCGGTGGTCCGCCGCTTCGCCGACATGGAGATTTTCGTCGAGATTCTGGAGAACGTTCGCGGCGCCGACGTCTTCGTCATCCAATCGACGTCCTATCCGGCCAACGACCATCTGATGGAGCTCCTGATCATCATGGACGCGTTGCGCCGCGCTTCAGCGCGCCGCATCACCGCGGTGGTGCCGTATTTCGGCTATGCCCGCCAGGACCGCAAACCCGGGCCCCGCACCCCGATCTCGGCCAAGCTCGTCGCCAACATCATCAGCAATGCGGGCGCCGACCGGGTGCTCACGCTCGACCTCCATGCCGGACAGATCCAGGGCTTCTTCGACATTCCGACCGATAATCTCTATGCCGCCCCGGTCATGGTGCGCGACATCAAGGAGCGGTTCGACCTCAACAAGGTCATGGTGGTCTCCCCCGATGTCGGCGGCGTGGTGCGCGCCCGTGGTCTTGCCAAACGCATCAACGCGCCCCTCGCCATCATCGACAAGCGGCGCGAGCGGGCCGGCGAATCCGAGGTCATGAATGTGATCGGCGAGGTCGACGGGCGCACCTGCATCCTGGTCGACGATATCGTTGATTTCGGCGGTACCCTGGTGAACGCCGCTGACGCGCTGGTCGCCCAGGGCGCCAAGGAGGTCTACGCCTATATCACCCATGGCGTGCTATCCGGCGGCGCAGTAGCCCGGACTACCGCCTCCCAGCTCAAGGAGCTGGTGATCACCGATTTGATTCAGCCCACCGAAGCCGTGCGGGTTTCCGGCAATATCCGCGTGCTATCGATTGCGAGCTTGATCGGCGACGCGATCGGCCGCACCGCCGCGGAGGAGTTGGTATCGAGCCTGTTCGACTGAACCGACGCGCCGCGCCGATCCTGAGTCAACTTGTCGCAGGCGCGTGCTTGTGGAGGGCGGTACGCGGCTCATTGCGCGGTCGCGGCGAATCTTAGAGCAGTCGGCCCGTCAAACACTTCGAACAGTGCGAAAGTGAGCGGCCCGCGTGGGCCGCTCTTGATTCTGGACCTCCTCAATGCCAGCCGGCTGCTGCGTCAAATGGCGCCCATGGCTGCGGCTGGCCACTCCGTCGCGCGCGTTTATGTCAAGCGCTCACATTTCCTATGGATGGCAGGTGACCATGTCGCTGACGGATATGACCGAAGAACAGCACCAGAATCCGGTCGACGTGGTCGAGCGGCTCGCAACCGCCCACGACTGGTCGTTCGCCCGCGCCAGCGAGGACGAGGTAACGATCCTGGTGGGCGGTCAATGGACCGACTACCAGGTCTCGTTCACCTGGATGCCCGACATCGAGGCGCTGCATCTCGCTTGCGCGTTCGAACTCAAGGTGCCGGAGCGCCGCCGCATCGAGGTGATCGAGCTCGCGGCTCTCATCAACGAGCAGCTCTGGGTTGGACATTTCGACGTCTGGAGCAACGACGGCATCATCATGTTCCGCCACGCCCAGGTACTGACCGGCGGCGTCGCGGCGTCCGACGCCCAGTGCGAGGCGGTGCTCGGCATCGGGCTCGATGCCTGCGAGCGTCACTACCAAGCGTTCCAATTCGTATTATGGGCCGGTAAGAGCCCTCGCGAAGCGCTGGAATCAGCCATGTTCGAGACCTCCGGACAGGCGTGACCCGCCCCCGCCGACCTTCAGCTTGATGCCGGCGGAACCAACGCGAACCTGAATTCCTTATAACGTTTGGCAAGAGCCATTCGAACAACGAACATCGACCAGACTAATCCAACAGTATAGCCGAGAGTTGCGCTGACCACGGTGATGGTTTGGATGCTGCCCTGCAACATGGCGATGACAAAGCCGGTGATGGCTCCGACAATCACTCCGAAAACGAGCCCTCCGACCGCGCCACGCCATACCATCAGCCACCACACCCGCATGGATCGGCCCCAGGTCAGATCCAGTTCCTGCATGTTCTGCTCCTCTTCGTCGGCCACCGCCATCAGTTGCGGGTACTCTATTCCTCTGCCAGTTTCACGATATCACGAACCTGATGCAGTCTGTCGCTCGAGGACTGAGCGGCATGGCTGCACGCCCGCAACCACGAAGATTTTCCGATGACGACATCGAACGCGCAAGGATCATCCGCCCTCTCCCAATTCACCGGCGTCGTGGCGCTGGTCGGGGCCGGCAAGATGGGCGGCGCCATGCTGGATGGCTGGATCGGGCTCGGCGTCGATCCGGCCCGCATCGCCGTCATCGAGCCGCAGCCGGCACCGCCGATCGCAGCGCTCGCGGCGCGCGGGTTGCGCCTGAATCCGCAGGCCGCGACGATCCGGCCTGACGCCATCGTGCTCGCGATCAAGCCGCAGACGGCGCCCGACGCGATGGCAACCGTAGCGGCGCTGGCATCGCCCACGACCGTCCTGATTTCCATCATGGCCGGGCGCACTATCGCCTTTCTCGGCAGCGCGCTGCCGCGCGATACGGCAATCATCCGGGCCATGCCCAACACACCGGCCGCGATCGGGCGCGGCATCACGGTCGCGGTGCCCAATGAGCGGGTGACGGCGGCGCAGCGCGAACTCGCGTACGCGCTGCTCGCGGCGACCGGTGCCGTCGAATGGGTCGCCGACGAAACCCTGATGGACGCCGTCACGGCGGTGTCGGGATCGGGTCCCGCCTACGTGTTCCTGCTGGCTGAATGCCTCGCCCGCGCCGGCGAAGCTGCAGGCCTGCCGGCGGGCCTCGCCGCGCGGCTTGCGCGCGCGACCGTCGCGGGCTCGGGCGAACTCCTGCACCGCTCGCCGCTCGATGCCGAGACACTTCGCACCAACGTCACGTCGCCGGGCGGCACCACGGCGGCGGCCCTGGAGGTACTGATGGCGCCGGACGGTCTCGACGTGCTGATGCGGCGCGCCGTCGCGGCCGCGACGCGGCGCGGACGCGAGCTTGCCGGCTGATTGCCAAGTTTGCTCGCAAAGCGCATTACCGAGATTGCCGCGGCCCTGGTACTGCCGCCTTCGCGGCTCTACATTGATTCGGGAGCCCTTGCATCACAGGAGCCGGCCATGGCCCGCAAGCCAGCGAAAGCGACCCCGCCGCATTCGCGCAACGACAATGGAGCGAGTGATTTGCCAGGCACCGACCGCGAAAAGATCATCGCGGCCTTCCTGGCGCTGCTCGGTGAGCAGCCGTTCGAGGATATCGGCTATGGCGACATCGCGGCGCGCGCCGGTGTGTCGCTGAGCGTGCTGCGCGGTGAATTCGGCTCCAAGCTCGCGATCTACGCCGCTCATATCAAGGACGTTGACCGTAAGGTGCTGGGGGGCGGTGACGCCGACCTCGCCGAGGAGCCGCCGCGCGAACGCCTGTTCGATGTGCTGATGCGCCGGCTCGAAATGCTCGCCCCACACCGGCCCGCGATCCGATCCCTGCTGCGCTCGGTGCGGCGTAATCCCGGGCTTGCCCTCGCCCTCAACCGACTTGCGGTGAATTCGCAGGAATGGATGCTCACGGCCGCCAATATCACGGCATCCGGCCCCAAGGGCATGGTGCGCGCCCAGGGTCTGGCGCTGCTGTTCGCCCGCGTGCTGCGCACGTTCGTGGATGACAACGATGACGGCCTCGCCCGCACCATGGCGGCACTCGATCGCGCGCTCGCCCGCGGCCAGCGCTGGGTCGGCTTTCTCGACGATCTATCCCGCTTCGTGCCGAGCCGCTGCTGCCTGCCGCGCCTGCGCCGACGGCGCCATCGCGACGAGGAGAGTGACCTCGGCGAAGAGCCGATGCCGATTTGAGGCTCAACGCCGGCGCTTGGTCCTACCCGAACAGTCCGGCCAGTTTTTGACCGCTACACCGGAATCCGCACCGAGGCCCGCAGACCACCCATCGGGCTGTCGCTCAGCATGATGTCGCCGCCATGGGAGCGGGCGATGTCGCGCGCGATCGCAAGGCCGAGGCCGCTGCCGCCCTCGTCCTGGTTGCGGGCATCGTCGAGGCGCAAGAACGGCTTGAAGACGTCCTCGCGCAGGTTCGCCGGAATACCCGGCCCGTCGTCATCGACCGCGATCGTCATGTACCGGTGATCGCGATGCCCCGTGATCGCGATCGCGGCGGCGAACCGGGAGGCGTTCGAAACCAGGTTGGCGAGGCAGCGTTTGAACGCGTTCGGCCGCACCGTCACCACCGGGTAGCCGTGGAACTCGACCGTCGTCTTGTGACCATGGCGCTCGGCGTCGACCTTCAACTCCTCCAGGAACGCCGACATGTCCGTCGGCTCCGGCGACTCGCCGGCGTCGCCCCGCGCGAAGGCGAGATAGGCCTCGAGCATGCGGCTCATCTCGTCGATGTCCTTCTTCATCGCCTCGGCCTCGGGGCCGTCGCCGATGAGCGCGAGCTCAAGCTTGAAGCGTGTCAGCACGGTGCGCAGGTCGTGGGACACCCCGGCCAGCATGGTGGTGCGTTGCTCGATGGTGCGCTCCACCCGCGCCTTCATCTCGATGAAGGCCGAGGCAGCACGGCGCACCTCCTGGGCGCCGCGGGGCCGGAAGTTCGGCACCTCGCGGCCCTTGCCGAAGCTTTCCACCGCCTCGGCGAGCCGCAAGATTGGGCGGATCTGATTGCGCAGGAACAGGATCGCGACAGTGATCAGCACCAGCGAGGTTCCGACCATCCACAACAGGAAGATCTCCGAATTCGACGCGTAGGCGGCATTGCGGCGCGCGAATACCCGCATCACCGCGTCGTCGAGCTGGATGCGAATCTCGACCAGATTGGAGCGCCCAACCGTGTCGATCCAGAACGGCCGGCCGATCTGCTTCCTCACCTCTTCCGAGAGCGCCTGGTCGAGCAGCGAGAAAAACGGCTTCTGTCCGAGCGGCGGCATTTCGTTGGCGGGAAGGAAGTCGACCACGAGGCCGAGGCGTTCCTGGGCGATGCGGCGCAGATCGGTGTAGTCGCGGTCCTGCGGATAGACTTTGCGGATATCGATCACGGCGGCGATGTCCTGGGTCACGGCCGCCGACAACCGCCGCGTCACCGTGTTCCAGTGCCGCTCCATGAACACGAAGGCGACCACCGATTGCAGGATCACCATCGGGGTAATGATGATGAGCAGCGCGCGGGCATAGAGGCCCTTCGGCAGCATGCTCTTGAACCAACGGTCGATGTTCTCCCAGAAACCGACCAGCCGGCCTGCCGCCGTCCGCAGCCGGATGCCGACATCGAGGCTCGTCATGTCAGCACCAGGAGCCGGTAACCGATGCCGCGCACGGTCTGTACGAACAGCGGATTGGCGGGATCGGTCTCGATCTTGCGGCGAAGCCGGTTGACCTGCACGTCGACGGCGCGCTCGCCGGCGGCCGCCGCGCCACCTGCCAGCATTTGCCGCGTTACTGTCTCGCCCGGCCGCACCGCAAGGAGCCGCAGCATGTCCTTCTCGCGATCGGTGAGATGGACGATCTCCTCGCAGCGGCGCAACTCGCCACGGGCCATATGGAACACGAACGGGCCGAACCGCACCGATTCGGCCGGCGGCGGAGGTGCCGCCGGCTTGGTGCGCTTGAGGATATTGGCGATGCGCAGCGACAGTTCCCGCGCCTCGAACGGCTTCGCCACGTAATCGTCGGCGCCGATTTCGAGGCCGGCGATCCGGCTTTCCTTCTCGGCGCGCGCGGTCAGCATCAGGATCGGCACCTGCGAGGTGACGCGCAGAGACTTGGCAAACTCCAAGCCGGTTTCGCCCGGCATCATGACGTCGAGAATGAGGAGATCAAACGCGAGACCGTCAAGCTTCGCGCGCGCGTCGGCGGCGTTCTGAGCGGTGGTGACGCGATAGCCTTCGCGCTGCAGGAAGCGGGACAGCAGGTCGCGAATACGGCGATCGTCGTCGACCACGAGCAGGTGCGGCGCGTCGTCTCGAAACGGTGCGGTCGGGGCCTGCATCGCGATTCTCCTTGGCCCAACGGGCCGTTGCGGTCAGGGCCGACGGCGACGTGAACGGCCGGTCCCGTCGATCAGGCGGAGCACGCGGTCGCGCTCTCCCGCATCGAGCATGGCGATCAGGAAGCGCCGCGCCGTCGCGCGATCGGACGCGCCGAGTTCCGCAAACGCGCGTCCAATACGGGCGGTCTGCAGGCCGGCCAGCCGCATCGCCAGTGCCTCGCCTTTGGCGGTGACGAACAGCAAGCGCTGCCGGCGGTCGGTGGCGCCCTCCTTCTGCTCGACATAGCCTTCATCGATGAGTTGCTTCAGGACCCTGCCGAGCGACTGCTTGGTGATCTTGAGGATGTCGAGCAGTTCGGCGACCTTCATGCCGGGATTGCGGTTGACGAAATGCAGTACCCGATGATGCGCCCGCCCAAACCCGAACTTCGCGAGGACTTCGTCGGCATCGCCGACGAAGTCACGATAGGCGAAGAACAGGAGTTCGATGAGATCGAACGCCGGGTGGTCCTTTTCCCGGGCTCCGGCCGGGGCGGAAGGAGCCGGAATTGCGTTCACATTTATGTCAGTCATGTTGACATATTTTGGATTTTTTGTTACCGGATTGGCGTGCTTCGCGAAAGGATCGTGCGCCGCGGTCGCAAGGTCAACCTCTGCGTCGCGCTCGCAATGGTGCCCTCATCGGCGCATAACCATATCGAGACTTGAGCCCCGACGCAAAACCGGCGGGAGCCAAAAGGTTGACGAACACACGCGAAAGGCGGCCGGCGCAGCACCGTCCGGACGCCGAATAGACGGAGGAACGACTATGGCGGTGCCCTTCGATCAAATGGAAGGCGTGATCTGGTTTGACGGCAAACTGGTGCCGGGGCCGGAGGCGAAGATTTACGTGCTCACCCACGGCCTGCATTACGCCAGCGCCGTATTCGAGGGCGAACGCGCATACGGAGGCGTGATTTTCAAGAGCAGGGAGCATTCCGAGCGGCTCAAGAATTCTGCCGCCATCCTGGATTTCGATATTCCCTATTCGATCGCCGAAATCGATGCCGCCAAGCGGCTGGTGGTGGAGAAGAACGGCCAGCCCAATGCTTATGTGCGCCCGATCGCGTGGCGCGGCTCGGAGCAACTCGGTGTGTCGGCACAGGGGAACAGCATCCATCTCGCCATCGCGACCTGGGAATGGCCGAGCTATTTCGATCCGGCGCAGCGGCTCAAGGGCATCCGCCTCGATCTCGCCGACTATCGCCGGCCCGACCCGAGGACCTCGCCTTGCCTTGCAAAGGCGGCCGGCCTCTACATGATCTGCACCATCTCAAAGCACCGCGCCGAGCGGCGCGGCTATGCGGATGCCATGATGCTCGACTGGGAAGGCCGGGTCGCCGAATGCACCGGCGCCAATATCTTCTTTGTCCGCGACGGCAAGATCCACACTCCGACCGCCGATTGTTTCCTCGCCGGCATCACGCGCGCCACCGCAATCGACCTCGCGCGGCGGCGCGGGATCGAAGTGATCGAGCGCCGTATCCTGCCGGACGAACTCACGAGCTTTTCGGAATGCTTCATTACCGGCACGGCCGCGGAAGTCACCGCGGTCGCCGAGATCGCGGACTGGCGGTTTACCCCGGGGGCAATCACCAAGCAGCTGATGGAGGATTACACCGCCGAGGTGCAGCCGAAGGGGAAGGCTGTGGCCGCGTAGCGACGATGGTGGCCATCGATCGAGGCGGTGCCGGCCGGGTACGCACGCGCATTCCCTTGAGCCACAGCCGCAACGCCTCCCAATGGATCGCGGCCGTTACCTTCAAGGTAATAGCCGGGATCGTCAGGAACATGCGGAGCAAGGCACGATCGGTCAATTCCCGGCGTGCGCCGGCGAGACTGGCGTGGAGGATTTCTTCGCCCCCCTTGCTCACCCGGATCGCGATCGCAGCGCGGTCGGCCGGACCTCGCACATGGAATTCATAGCGCATGTCCATGTCCATGAACGGCGAGACGTAGAACACTTTGCGGCAAGCCTGCCGAGTAGCTCCGACCTCGAACGGCATCACGTAACAATGCCGTTCGCCGAAGGTGTTGTGAACCTCATAGATCAATGCGGCGAGCGTCGTGTCGGCGCGATAGCAGAAATAGACGCTGAGGGGGTTGAAGCTGTAGCCGAGCGTGCGCGGCATGCAGAAGAGTTTAATCGAACCACCGGCGATATCGCATCCTGCCTGCGCAAGATGACGTTCGACCTGAACGCGCAGCGGCGCCGTGCCGCCGTCGCCGTGATCGACGTCATGCAGTCCGAAGAAATTTCCGCGATTGTGCGAGAACAATCGTAGCCGTCCTGCAAGCTGCGGCAGTTCGTCGAGATCCAGGAGAAGCCAAAAGGCGCGATAGCGGAATTTGTGATCGCGCGGCCGCAAGCGCCGGTGCACCACCGTCCCGACATAGAGTGACGAACCGCTCATGACGAGAACGCCGCTTCAGGCGCCCTAGGAGAGACCACGATACGACCGGACTGGTTCGGCACGTTCCACGGCCTGCTGAGGCCGCCGAGTTGCTCGGCGACCGCGAGGCCGGCCTGCAGCCCATCCTCATGAAAGCCCGCTCCGAAATAGGCGCCGCAGAACCATGTATTCCGCTCGCCCTGCAATTGCCACAGCCGACGTTGGGCCGCGATCGCCGACGCGTCGAAAATCGGGTGTTCGTATGTTTCGCTGTGGAGCAGCGTTCCGCCACGAGGTGGGCGCGGAGGGTTGAGGGTCACGAACAGTTGCGTCTCGGTATCGAGGTTTTGCAGGCAGTTCATCCAGTATGTCACGCACACGCCGTCCCGGGCTGAATTGCGGAGACCGATGTAGTTCCAACTCGACCACACGGCGCGCCGCTTCGGCATGAAGTTCGCATCCGAATGAAGGACCGCGAGATTACGGCTGTAGCGGAAGGTGCCGAGAAACTCGCGCTCGCGCGGGCTCGGTTCAACAAGGAGTGCCAGGGTCTGATCGGCGTGCGTCGCCATGACAATGTCATCGTAACGTTCCGTTGCGCCTGTTAAATTGGTTACGATTATGCCCTCGGCGGTACGGCGCACCGCGACGACGCCGGTATCGAGTCGAACGCGGTCCGCAAATGACCGGACGAGCCGTTCGACATAGCTGCGGCTGCCTCCAGTTACGGTCCTCCAGATCGGCCGTCCGCCAAATTGCAGAAGCCCGTGGTTGTCATGAAAGCGGATGAAGGACGCAGCCGGATAGGCAAGGATATCAGCCGGCAACGAACACCAGATGGCGCTCGCCATCGGCAGGATGTGATCGTTGCGAAACGCGCTGCCGTAACCTGCCTTCTTAAGGAAGTCGCCTAGGCTGATGCGCTCGTCGTCGAATGCATCTCCCTCACGTCTGGCGTTCCGGTAGAAACGCACCAGATCCGCCAGCATCGACCAGAAGCGCGGCCGAAACAGGTTGCGGCGCTGCGCGAAAATGCCAGATAGTCCGGTGCCGGAATATTCAAGGTCACCGTCATCCAGCGAGGCCGCAAAGGACATATTCGAATCCTCAGTCGGAACCTCGAGCAACTCTAACAGCGCCGTGAGATTGGGATAGGTGTTGCGATTGTAGACGATAAAGCCGGTGTCGACCGGAACCGTGCGCCCATCGACGGATGCCATGACGGTATGCGAATGACCTCCAATGCGATCCGATCGCTCATATACGGTCACATCGTGGCGCCGGCTCAGCAGCCATGCAGCTGAAAGACCGGAAATGCCCGTGCCGACAACTGCAATCTTGAGGCGGCGATCTTCTCGCATGGTTTCCAAACAGCCCGTTGCGGCGTACCGGGCCGAGCGACCTGGCATTGCCCCAGGACGCCGGCTCTGTTTACCGAAACGACTTCGATTGTCGGTTTGGATCACCCCGCAGTGATCCAAACCGCAGAAGCAATCGTTTCCCCAATCATGAATGCGTTCACCCAATGCTACGCCGGGTCCGACACCGCGCCGGCAGCGCGGGAGCTTTCGCGAAGTCGGCAGGGGCATTCCCGGAGGCTTGCCATGTCGGCTGATCGACAGCCGTCAGTCGGTGCGGCGCAGTGGGATCGGCTGATCGAAGCGGTCGCGACCCGGCAGGATCGCGTCGCATTCGCGGAGCTGTTCGAGTATTTCGCGCCGCGGATAAAAACCTTCATGCGGCGCTCGGGCGCGAGCGAGGCGACCGCGGACGAACTGGCGCAGGAAACCATGCTTGCAGTCTGGAGGAAGGCTCCCCTCTTCGAATCCTCCGGCGCCGGCGCGTCGGCGTGGATTTTTACGATTGCGCGCAACTTGCGGATTGACGCGCTGCGACGGGATTGGCGCGGCAGCGCTCACGAGACGTCTGATATCGACGCCGAGTTCCAGGTCGACGAGGCGCCGCAACCGGATGTGCTGCTTGCGACGGCGCAGGCGGAGACGCGCGTCAAGGCGGCGCTCGCCAAGCTATCGGATGACCAGATGCAGGTGATCGAGTTGTCGTTCTACCAGGAGAAGGCGCATGCGCAAATCGCGCAAGTCCTTCAAATCCCGCTCGGTACCGTGAAATCACGATTGCGCCTGGCCATGAACCGGCTCCGCAAGCTGCTGGACGAAACATCATGACAATCCGCCATCATCCCTCCGATTTATTGTTGACCGCGTTCGCGGCGGGCACGCTGGACCAGGGCCAGCATATTGCGGTCGCGACCCATATGGTCGCCTGTCCGCTTTGCCGTGGCTTCGTAAATTCGATGGAACGCGTCGGCGGTGCCGTATTGGCGAACCTGCCGCCTGCTGCGATGTCGGCCGGGGCGTTCGCCAATATCGAGGCCCGCCTGGCCGAACGGGCGCAGGTCGCGCCGACCGGTGCGACACCGGAGCCGTCGGCGACCGCGGACATTCCGGGACTGCCGAAATTCATGCGGCGCTATGCGGCCGGACGTTGGACGTGGATCGCCCCTCGGGTGCATCTGCATCCCATCGTGCTTCCCGGGGCAAGCAGCACGCGTGTCTTCCTGCTCAAGTCGGGCGCCGGAACCAAATTGCTTCAGCATTCGCACACCGGACTGGAAATGACGTGCGTTCTCGCCGGGGCTTTCACGCATGAGGGCGGTCGATATGGGCCGGGCGACTTCGATCTCGGCGACGAGACCGTGGATCATCAGCCGGTCGTCGACCCGGGCGAGGAGTGCATCTGTCTGATCGCGATGCAGGGCGGCCTGCGTTTGAACGGCCTGGTCGGGCGCCTCATGCAGCCCTTCGTGCGGATGTGAGCGGGACACATCGAGGAGTTCGAGAGCCGCGCTCGCCCACAAAGGCCGAATGGGTGCGGCAGCCACGATCGGGTCGCGGCGGAGCCGGCGCATGAGCTTGCTGCAACTCATCGTACTGGCGGCGGGTGTTGCGACCGGCCTGTCCACCATCATGACGATGGCATCGCGGGTTCAGCAGACGACCGGAAATTCGGGTTGGGTCGACGTATCCTGGACCTTCGGACTGGGCTTTGTCGCGGTCGTCGCCGCGCTCGTCCCGCTCGCCCCAGGTCCATGGCCCCATGAACGGCAGATCATGGTTGCGATTCTCGTTGCCATCTGGTCGCTGCGGCTCGGCTGGCACATCGTCATCCGCACCCGCGCGATCGGCGATGATCCGCGCTATCGCCAGTTGATCACGCAATGGCAATCCGATGCCCCCCGCCGGATGTTCTGGTTTCTCCAGTCCCAGGCTGCCGTCGGCGTAATCTTCGCGCTGGCGGTCGCGCTTGCAGCGCAGAACCCGCGACCGGGATTGGGGCTTCAGGATTTGGCCGGTGCGTTGCTCCTGGTGCTGGCCATTATCGGCGAAGCGATCGCTGACCTTCAATTGCGCCGCTTCAAAGCTGATCCCGCCAACCGGAACGCAGTGTGCGACATTGGTCTGTGGAAATGGTCCCGCCACCCGAACTATTTCTTCGAGTGGCTCGCCTGGTTCGCCTATCCGCTGATCGCAATGGACTTTGCCGGACATTATCCGTTGGGGTGGCTGGCGCTCGCCGCACCTCTCTGCATGTACTGGCTGCTGGTGCACGTCTCCGGCATTCCGCCGCTCGAAGACCATATGCTGCGCTCGCGCGGCGAGGCATTTCGCGCTTATCAGCGGCGCACCAGCGCGTTCATTCCCTTCCCGCCGACGCGATAACCCATGCCTGACGTACTCGCGACGCGGTCAAGCGATCAAACCGGCAAACTTTGTTGCAGCCCAAAAGGCGACAGCGCCAGCAACAGCCGCCAGTACGGTTCCCCACGCCATGTCGATCAACGAGAGCTCCAGCGTCCAGTTGCGAAGCGTCGCCTGGTTCGTGAGATCGTAAGTCGCGTAGGTGAAAAATCCGAATAGCGCGCCGTATCCGACGGCCGAATAGATCGTTCCACCCTTCAGCGATGGCAGGACGACGAAAATCACCAGACCGATCGGATACAACAAGTAGAACGCGACGGCCGCGGGAAGGTTGACGCCCGTCAAGGCAATGTCGCCCAAGATCGGCCGGTACACCCGGCTCGCCATCACGCCCAACCAGACCATGTCGAGGGAAAGAAATACGACGAGCGAGACCGCATAAGCGACGACGTAAGTCATGCGAGCCTCGATTTGTTGACAGCCGACGCAAAGCGCGCACGTATTGTGCCGCCACGTCTGCTCAACGGTCGCGCAGGCCGTTCGGATCACCTGCGGTCGACATGTTACGGCGCGGACATCCGGGCGCGCGCCATCGCCGCGTTCACAGGCGGCAGTACCGGAACGAACGCGAAATCACCGAGGGAAATCGCCGGTGGCTTACCGCGCCAGCGCCGTCTGGCGGAACTGGGCCCGCCACTTCGCCGCATAGTCTGCGCGCGGGACTTCCGCACCGCGCAGGAATACTTTGTTGATCCGGCGCGTGTTGGAGATGCTGTCCAGCGGGTTGGCGTCGAGCACGATGAAATCGGCGCTACGGCCGGCCGCCACGAGACCGGAGTTGAAGTGGCCGATTTCGGCGCCATCGCGGGTTGCCGCCACGATCGCCTCCGACGGCGTCATGCCCATCGCCACCATGCTTTCGAGATCGAGGTGGTTGGAGAAGCCGATCAGGAACCTGGTCTGACCGGTGTCGGTTCCCTCCACCACCTTGATGCCGGCGGCGCGCAGCCGCATCGCGCTGGTGGCATCGGATTCGAAATTGCGCTTGGCGCGCGCGAGTTGCTCGGCCGTCATCTTGCGCAACGGGTCGCCCCAATACGCCTCGATCTGCTGGGGCGAATAGGTCGCCGTCAGCAGCGGATCGTCGAGCCAGACCGGCCGGCCGCCACCTTGGGTGTTCATCCAGGCGGTGATCAAGGACGGCGTCATCCACATGTTCGGCCGGTCGTTGCGGGCAACCCGATCCTTGACAAGCGCGATCATCTCGTCATCGGCGACCTCGCCCTGGCGGACCGGGACATGCAGCCAGCCTTCGATGCCGCCGCGCACCAACTCCTTGGCGTCGGATTGCCTGACGTTGTGGACGCCGACCGGGACGCCGAATTTGTGTGCCTCGTCGAGGATCGCCTGGTACAGCACCGGCGTCAGCGTCGGCTTCTTGCCGTCGCGGTCATCAACCCAGATCTTGATGAACTCGGGCTTCATGCGGACGTAATCCTGAACGGCCGCGCGCGCCTCCTCGACCGTCGAGACCGGATAGGAGATATCGACCCGCGATGGGTCGCCTTGGGCGCCGGAGCCCGGCCAGGCCATGCCGGCGCCCGCGGTCTTGAACAGCGCGGCGCCCGGAACCACCTCGTCGCGCAACCGCAGCGGAACGTCGCCCCAGCCGGTGCGGCCGCCGTGCATGTCGGCGCGGTCGACATAGTCGCCGATGCTGACCACAGCGCCGACGCCCGCAAAGGCGAGGCGCTGGAGATGATCGATCAGATTTTCGCGGGTGAAGGTCGCCTTCGACATGGTGCCGGCCGGGATGTCCTGGAACCCGATATGGCCGTGGAGATCCACGATAGTGGGCATCACGGTCTTGCCGGCGAGGTCGACATGGATGGCGCCGGGCGGCAGTTGCACTTCGCCGCTGCGACCGACCGCCGTGAAACGGCCGTTCTCAACCACGAACGCGGCGCTCTCGATGACGCTGCCGTTGCCGGCGATCAGCCGGGCGCCTTCATAGACGGTCGCGTTTTGGCTCAGCGCCGGCGCGCCCGCGCCGGCAGCCGTTATGGCTCCAGCCACCAACGGCAGCGCGATCATCTGGAGCCAATGCGGCATCCGCTTTGGTCGAGACATGGAAACCTCCCCGTGTTTTCTCGTTATTTGCGGTCAGGCATTTTTTCGGTCTGCCTGACCGCCTCGCCTGCCTGCTGGACGCGTCTCTAATCCCGCACCACCACCAGGCGGTCGTTGCCGGATTCCCCGCCCCACAACTCGCCGGGGCGGCCGAGCATCTGGCGCACGCTGGCGCCGCGCTTATCGCTCGGGAAGGTCGTGAAGGTCTCGGTCACCGGATCGAAACGCTGGATCGAATTGGCGAGCCAGTCGGTCGCCCACACCCGGTCCTTGTCGTCCACATAGACCGCGTAGGTGCCGGACCTGCTCTTGGGCATGGTGTAGACCTTCCATGACTTCGCGACCGGGTCGTAGCGGCCGACGCCGCCCGCGTTCCAGAAGCTCACCCACAGAATGCCCTTGGAGTCCGACCAGATGCGGCGCGGACCCGAGCCTTTACGCGGCGGATCCACCACGGCGACGGCGCCAGTCGCGGTATCGATCTTCCCGATATAATCGCCGGCAAGCGAAGCGAACCATACGTCGCCGGCGGGCGTGGACGTGATGCCGTAGGTGCCGGGCCGTGGCGAACGCCAGGCATCGAGCTTGCCGGTCGCCGGATCGACGCGGCCGTGCACGCCGCTCTGGCCGGTGAACCACAGGATGCCCTTCTTGTCGAAAGTCGCGGTGTTGAGGTTGGCGTCGTCGAATTCCTTCGGCAGCGGAAACAACTTCACGGCGTGGGTGACCGGATCGACGCGAGCGATAGCGTTCTGGCCGCCCTCGGTGATCCACGGCGCACCATCCGGGCCGACGATGACGCCATGGGGCGCGGCGCCGGGGCCCAGCGGGATTTCCTCGTTCTTGCCGGTCTTGGGATCGAAATGGCCGAGGAACCCGCGTTGCTGGCCGCTGTACCAGACGGTGCCGTCGGCCGCGGGCGCGACGTCATGCGGATACGCGCCTGACGGGAGTTGGTAGAAGCTCGTCTGCGCCGCCATAGCCGATGATGCAACAAATCCCGCGGCAACAACGCCCGCGAACGCCATGACCATCGGGGTGGTGAATTTCATCGTCGTCTCCCTTATCAATTCGTCGTATCGCCATCGCTTGCGACTTCGCCCGATGCTATCGCTCAGGCAAGCTCGGCGGCGTCAAGCCAGAACACCTCACCGGTGCTTTCCTCGGTATCGAGCCACAAAAAGCGCGTTTCCGGATAGCTCCGTTCCAGAACCGGCCGGTCGCGACCGACCTCGCACAGCAGGCCTGCATCGCCGGTCAGGTGGCGGCCGGCATTGTCGATGATCCGGCGTATGATCGCAATACCGTCGAGACCGCCGTCGAGGGCGAGCGCCGGCTCGTGGCGGCATTCGGGCGGCAGCGCCGCCATGCCGTCGGCGTCCACATAAGGCGGATTGGCGATGATGAGATCGTAGCGCTCGCCACCGATCGGACCGAACAGGTCGCCTTGGCGCAACGTGATGCGACCGTCGAGACCGTGAGCCGCCACATTGCGTGCCGCAACCGCGAGCGCATCGGGAGAGATGTCGACTGCGTCGACAGAGGCGTTGGGAAATCGCATCGCGGCCAGCACCGCGAGCGCGCCCGATCCGGTGCAAAGCTCCAGCACGCGGGCGACCGCAGAAGGGTCCTCGATCGGCGCCGCATCCGCACCGGCCAACAGGTCGGCGTCGAGGATTTCGCCGAGATAGGAACGCGGCACGATCGCGCGCTCGTCGACATAGAACGGCACGCCACGCAAATACGCCTTCTGCACCAGATAGGCGGCGGGCTTGCGGGTGCGGATGCGGGCCTCGATGAGATCGAAGATGCGGCCCTGCTCGTCCCGCGTAACCCGGGCGGCCGCGAAGGGCTCGAAGCGATCGGGCGAAAGATGGAGCGCCTCGCAGACCAAGAACGCCGCTTCCGCGAACGGGTCCGTGGTGCCGTGAGCGAATATCAATTCGGCAGCGGCGAACTGCGTCACGGCGTAGCGCGCGTGGTCGAGGATGGTGACGAGTTCCTTTGGGCGCGGCATGGGGCGCCTTCGCGTCCGCCGGCGGCTCGCTTTCACCGCCGCGCTCCCCGCGCACGAGCCCGAAAAGCGGCGGACTTTTCGGAATGGTTCATGCCCAATGTCGGCTCATTCCGCCGCGTGGCGGGGTTTGTTCCAGCGCTCGGCGGCGTTGTCGTCGGTCGCCTTGGCGTCGACCCAGGCGGCACCCTCGGGGCGCTCCTCCCGCTTCCAGAACGGCGCCCGGGTCTTGAGGTAATCCATCAAGAATTCGGCGGCCGCGAAGGCGTCGCCGCGATGGGATGCGGCCGTCACCACCAGCACGATATTGTCGCCCGGAACCAGCCGGCCGTGGCGGTGGATCACGGTGACACCCATGAGCTTCCAGCGGGTCTCGGCCTCCTCGACGTGGCGGGCGATCTCGGCTTCCGCCATGCCGGGATAATGTTCGAGTGTGAGGGCCGCTACCGGCTCGCCATCGTCGCTGCAGCGGCAAATCCCCGCAAAGGTCACGACGGCGCCGACGTCGGTACGCCCTCGACTCAGCGCCGCAGCTTCCGCCGCCGCGTCGAAGTCCTCGCGTTGCAGCCGGATGGTGGCAGGCACCACTTCATCTCCCGAGTCATCCGCCCGTCATGGGCGGAAAGAAGGCGATTTCGCGGGCGCCGGAGATCGCCGCATTGGCCTTGACGTGATTACGGTCGATCGCGGCGCGGATGACCTTGGGGTTCTGGAACGCGAACGCATACTCCTCGCCGCGCCCGGCGAGCCAGGTCATGAGGTCGGCGACGGTCGCGACGCCGACGGGCGGTTGTACGACCTCCTCGCCTTTGCCGATGCGCTCGCGCACCCAGGCGAAATAGAGAAGCTTCACGCTCATTCCTCGATCAGATGGCGGACTCCGGCGCGGAAATAGTCATATCCGGTGTAGAGCGTCACGATGGCGGAAATCCACAGCAGGGTCAGGCCGAAGTACGTCACCACCGGGGTGAACGGATTGCCGGTGACCGAAGCGATGATCTCGTCGCCGGCTTTGCCGGCGAGCAGGAACCCGATGGCGACAAGTTGTACCGTGGTCTTCCATTTAGCGAGCCGCGTCACCGGCACGCTGACCCGGAGTTCGGCCAAGTATTCGCGCAGACCCGATACCAGAATCTCGCGGCACAGAATCACGATCGCGGCCCATAATGACCAGCCCTTGATGGTCTCGTCCGCTGCCAGCATCAGGAGGCACGATGCTACCAGGAGCTTGTCGGCGATCGGATCAAGCATGCGGCCGAAGCTCGACTGCTGGCCCAGGCTGCGGGCGAAATAGCCGTCGAGAATGTCGGTGATGCCGGCGGTGACGAAGATCGCAAGAGCGACCCAGCGCAGCCACATGCCTCCGAACAGAATGGCCTGCCAGTACATGCAGGCGACCACCATCGGCACCGCTATAATCCGGGCGTAGGTCAGCAGATTGGGAATGGCGAGGGGCCGTCCCGGCAGCGGACGGGTGGTTACTGCATCCATCGTCCTAACATAATGCATTTTCCGCCGAAGGGGACACCGTGGCGCCACATTAAAGTTTGAATTCGCAAAAAATTCATGGAGCGAACGGAGTTCAGGACGCGGCTTCGTGAAAGAAATCGTAAATTCTTCGCGCCGTTTCAGCGCTGACGCCCGGAACCTGGCTCAAATCCGCGATCGAAGCCCGCTCGATGGCCTTCAGGGTACCGAAATGGCGCAACAGCGCGCGTTTGCGCGTCGGCCCGATCCCGGCGATCTCTTGCAACCCGGCCTCGCGGATATCCTTGCTACGGCGCTGGCGGTGCGACCCGATGGCGAAGCGATGGACCTCATCGCGCAGCCGCTGGACGAAATAGAGCACCGGATCGCGGGGCGGCAACCGGAACGGCGCCCGCCCGGCCATGTAAAAGGTCTCGCGCCCGGCGTCGCGGTCCGGGCCCTTGGCGATGCCGATCAGCGGTACATCCGTAATGCCGAGCCCGGTCAAGGTTTCACGCGCTGCGGTCAGCTGGCCCTCGCCGCCGTCGACCAGCACGAGATCGGGCCAGACCTGGTCCGACACGGGCTGCTCGGTATCGTCCTTGGGTTCGGACGGTGCGGGCGTGCCGGTCGAATCCGCGGCAGTGGCTTCGCGCTCACCGACCGGCAGAAGGTCGGACAGGTGATCCGCGATGGGGCCGTCGGGAACCGCCGGGCGGTCATCGGAACTTTGGGGGGACGCTGACGCCTCCGCACGCCGCGCCTCGTTCATCAGGCGCTTGAATCGCCGCTCCAGCACCTCGCGCATCATGCCGAAATCGTCGCCCGGCGTGAGGTCCGCCGATCGGATGTTGAACTTGCGGTACTGGTTCTTCCGCAGCCCCTCCGGCCCGGCCACGATCATGGCACCGACCGCGTTGCTGCCCTGGATATGGCTGTTGTCATAGACCTCGATGCGCCCCGGCGGTTTCGCGAGCCCGAAGCTCGACGCCAGCGCGGCGAGCAGGCGCTGCTGCGAAGCGGCTTCGGCAAGCTTGCGGCCGAGGGCCTCGCGGGCATTTGCGAGGGCATGTTCGACGAGGTCGCGTTTCTCGCCGCGCCGCGGCACGCTGATCTCGACCTTGTGCCGGCTTTTGAGGGTAAGCGCAGCGGAAAGCAGATCGCACTCCTCGATGTCGTCGGACAACAGCAGGAGGCGCGGACACGGCTTGTCGTCGTAAAACTGGGCGAGAAACGCGCCGAGCACCTCGCCGAGGCCGAAGGAACGGTCGGCGCGCGGGAAATACGCGCGGTTGCCCCAGTTCTGCCCGGTGCGGAAGAAAAACACTTCGATGCAGTGGAAACCGCCATCCCGGTAGACCGCGAACACATCGGCTTCCTCGACGCCGCGCGGATTGATGCCCTGCCGCGCCTGCACCGCCGAGAACGCCGCAAGGCGGTCACGCAAGGCGGCGGCGCGCTCGAAATCGAGCGCCTCCGCCGCCTGATCCATCTCGCGCGCCAGCTGTTCCTTCACGGCGCGGCTCTTGCCGGACAGGAACGCCTTCGCTTCGCGCACCAGTTCGTCATAGTCGGCGCGCATGATTTCCCCGGTGCACGGCGCCGAACACCGTTTGATCTGGTAGAGCAGGCACGGCCGCGTACGGCTCTCGAACACGGTGTCGGAGCACGAGCGGATCAGGAAGGCGCGCTCCAGCGCCGTAATGGTTCGGTTGACCGCATTGACGGCTGCGAACGGTCCGAAATAGTCGCCGTCGCGGTTGCGGGCGCCGCGATGTTTGAGCATCTGCGCCGGCCGTTCGCCGCTCGTTATCAAGATATAAGGAAACGACTTGTCGTCCCGCAGCAGCACGTTGAAGCGCGGGCGCAGCCGCTTGATCAGGTTCGCTTCGAGCAGCAGCGCCTCGGTTTCGGTCGCCGTGGTGATGAACTCGATTGCCGTCGTCGCCGCCACCATCCGGGCGATTCGGGTCACCTGCCCGGCGGGCCGCGCATAGGCGAGGATGCGCTTCTTGATGTTCTTGGCTTTGCCCACATAGAGCACCTCGCCCTCGATCCCGGTCATCCGGTAGACGCCCGGGGCCGAAGGAGCGTGCCGGGCAAACTCCGCGATGACGTTGCGCCCGGACGAGGCGACCTCATTGGGCAACGCACCAAGATCGATCCCGCCATCGTCGGGCAGATCCGGAAGGGATGCTTCCTCCTCGTCGTCCTTTGGATCGATCTCAGGGTCGATGTTCTTTTTCTGCATGGGACATCACGAGAGCGGCGCCGCCCCCTGTTGGACTTATTCCTCAGTGTTTGCCGCATCGGCGGCCTGCCAGGCGAGGTGCTGACCGCCGTCGACCGGGATCGTCACGCCCGTGACGTTGCTCGCCGCCGCGAGGAACAGCACGGCCTCGGCGATCTCCTCCGGACTTGGCCCGTGACCGAGCGGCATCGCCCGGCAATAGCGCGCGAAAGCGTCGGCATCCTGTCGCGGATTCGGCAACGTCGGGCCGGGCGCCACCGCATTGACCCGCAGCCGTGGCGCCAGCGCCTGGGCGAGCGTCGTGGTGGCGGCATAAAGCCCGCTCTTGGCGATCCCGTAGGATAGAAAATGTGGAGTTGGGTGCAATACGCGCTGATCGAGCAGATTGACGACCGATCCGCCGGCCGGCGCTTGCGCCGCGAAGGCTTCGGTCAGAAACACAGGCGCGCGCAAGTTGATCGCCACATGGCGATCGAACCGTGCCCGGTCAAGCCGGCCGATCTCATCCGGCTCGAATTCGCCGGCATTGTTGACGAGCAGCGTAAGGGGGCCGACCGCGGCTGCGGCGGACGGCACCAGAGCGAGGACGGCGTCGTGATCGGCGAGGTCGCCGGTGACCACCCCGGCACGCCCGCCGTCGCGCACAATCTCCTCGCGCAGCACCTCCGCGGGTTCCTTCGAGCGATGGACGTGGATCGCGACCGCGTAGCCGGCCCGGGCAAGCGCCAGCACGATGGCGCGGCCGATGCGCTGCGCGCCGCCGGTGACGAGGGCGGCCGGCGCCGCGGACGCGGGCGCCGCCGCGTGAGACGCCAAGTCGGGCTTCAGGGCGGAAGGCATTGCGATCTATTCGCGCAGATGATCCGGCTCGGCAACCCCCGCAGGCCGCCGCGGATCGCGCCAAGGCGCGACGGCCGGCACACAGCCGCAGGCGTTAAGATGAAGCCGCGCTGCGGCAAGTATACCAATGCTTATCCTTAATTTGACTCAATATCGCTGCGTTCAGAACTGTTTAACCTAAAGATTGCGATAAACATAACCACGAAAGATCGCCATTTCAGCTCGCTGCGCAAGGCACCGGTCGGGAGCGCCGAGCGCCTCGCTGACGCTTTGGCAGACGGAGGACCCCATGGGTAAAGGCCTGTTGGCAACGACGGCCATACTATCTTCGGCGCTGGGTTGGGCACTGTCGGCATCCGCAGCCGGTGCTGCGGACTTCTACAAGGCGCCGCCGCCGGTACCCTATGGATACAGTTGGATGGGCCCTTATGTGGGGGCGAACCTTGGCTACGAATGGGGGCAAGTGAGCAACAGCGGCGCCAAGCCAAGCGGCATCGCGGGCGGCTTCCAGGGCGGCTACAATTGGCAGTTCGGCCAGTTCGTGCTCGGCGCCGAGACCGATCTCCAGCTCTCCGACTCCAACGACGTTTTCGCCAATTACAAGTTCTCCAACCCGTGGTTCGGCACGCTGCGCGGCCGCGGCGGCCTCGCGCTCAATAACATCCTGTTCTACGGCACGCTCGGCCTCGCCTATGGGCGCGGGCACGTCGATATCGGCAGCCTCGGCGAAGACAACATGCATGTCGGTTGGGCCGGTGGTGGCGGCCTCGAGGTCGGCCTCACCCAGAACTGGTCCGTGAGGGCCGAATATCTCTACATCGACCTCAGCAGCGAAGGTTACGTGCTGACCGGGACCAATAATGGACTGCAGTCGAATCTGGTGCGTTTCGGGGTGAACTACCGGTTCTGATGCCGAGCGCTCCGGCGCGCGTCGGGCTCAAGAAACATGAGAGCGGGCCCGGAACCAAAGCCATTCGCACCGGTTCTATACATGGGAAACGCGCATAAGGGGTATGCATTCAACGTATAGTTCGCTCAGGATTTAGCCATATCCAAGATTGTGGCAGGGCGCCGGCTGCGTCCGAATGCGACATCATTGTGGCGTTAACCAGGAGTTATTTGGATAAACTACTTATAAACCCTGAATATTAATGGGAGTGAGTGTTGCTAATCTGCACTAGACACGGGTCTATAATTGAATACGGTGCGGCTCAACGTTGGACTGGAGGAGGACCATGAGACACATCCTGTTAGCGTCTGCCGGGCTGTTCGCCCTGGTCGGATCGATCGCCGCCACCCAAGCAGCCGACCTTTCGAGGCCGCCGCCCCCGATGGTGACCAAGGCCCCGTATTATGTTCCGGTTTACAATTGGACCGGCCTCTATGCCGGTATCAACGGCGGCGGCGGGTTCGGTAACTCGAACTGGAGCGCGTTGCCGTCGAGCTTCAACACCAGCGGCGGCATGGTCGGTGGGCAGATTGGCTACAACTGGCAGTTCGGTCAGTTCGTGTACGGGCTCGAAGCCGATATCGACTGGACCGACATCCGCGGCACCTCGGGGTTCGTGGGTTGCGGCTTCGGCATGTGCCGGACCAAGAACGACTTCCTGTCGACCGAACGCGGTCGGCTCGGCTACGCCATCGACCGCTGGATGCCCTACGTGACCGGCGGTCTTGCCGTCGGCGACATCCGCACATCGAGCCCGTTCTTCACGGGCATCGACCAGGATAAGGCAGGCTGGACGATCGGCGCCGGCCTCGAATTTGCGATCGTCGCCAACTGGACCGCCAAGGTCGAATATCTCTATGTCGATCTCGGCAACGCAAACTGCAGCTTCGCGTGCGGGTTTCCGGCGGGCAACACTGTCAGCCTGACGAGCAATATCGTCCGCGGCGGCATCAACTACCGCTTCTGACGTACCGAACGGCTTCCGGAAGGCTTAGACTTTTTCGGGACTCGATCTGATCAAGGTGTTCAACAAGTCCCCGGACCGTAAGGTCTGGGGATTTGCTTTTGCGCCGGCCTATCCCGATGCCTCAACCTTCGCGCCCGCAATGGCGGCGCGCCGGTCATCGGTTCGCGGCGGTAACGCGCGCACGCGCAGTCGCCGGCAAATCGACATCCCCACCAAACGTTGCGCCAGTCTCCCCGCCGGTTTCAGGCGGTTATGACGAGATTGACGGCTTTCGGCCCCTTGCCCTTCTTGTCGGGCTCGACATCGAAGCTGATGCGCTGACCCTCGTTCAGCACCTTCAATCCGGCTTGCTCGACGGCGGTAATATGAACAAAGACGTCGCGTCCGCCATCATCCGGTTTGATAAATCCGTACCCGCGTTCACCGTTGAAGAACTTGACCGTACCGGTCGTTGCCATCGGGAACTCCTATCCCCATGGTTGCGCGCCGCCGGCCCCCACGGCACGGCGACCGGGACGGACATTCGCGGCCGGGAAAAGATAGGCGTTGGCCTAATACGGCCTTCGTCACTCCACAACCGCAACGCGGCTGCCCCCAGGAGTTGAACGTCGGAGCCCCGCCGTTAGAGTAACACACGTATTGCGACTGGAAAGGGGGCCTACCTCTCCAAGTGGTTTCGATCGCGGCCGGGGTTGCGGGCTTCGATTCGGCCGCGGTCGAGCCGATCGAGCGCGTAGGAGCGGCCGGCATCCTGTCCGAGAATATCCACGAGGGCCGGCATGAGGATTTCGAGCTCGGCCATAAGCTTCCACGGCGGATTGATGACCACGAGGCCGCAGCCGCCCAGGCGGCCGGCCGGAGACGGCGCCGCGACCGTCAGTTCGACCCGCAGCGCGTTGACGATGGCGGCGCCACGAAATGCCGCCGCCAGGCTATCCAAGCCATCGCGGCTCTTGATCGGATACCACAGCATATAGATCCCGGTCGGCCATTTGCGGTACGCAGCCATGATGCCGTTGGAAAGACGCGTGAAATCGTCCGGCTGCTCGTAGGGCGGATCGACCACCACCAGACCGCGGCGCTCCCTGACCGGCACGTAAGCGTTGAGTGCGATCCAGCCGTCGACCGGCAGTACCTTGACTTGACGTCTGTAGATTTGACCTCGGGTCCGGCCTTCCGGATCGCTCCGGGAGAGGGTTTCGTCCGGGTGCATTTCCGCTGCGGCCGCCCGCAAATGACCGGCAAGCGCGGTTGCGGCATCCGGCGCGAACTCGCAGGCGATCAGCCGATCCTGCGGGCGCAACAACGCGCGGGCGATCAGTGGCGAACCCGGGTAGAAGCGCGATCCGCCTTGCGGATTGCACTGCGACACGGCGGCGAGGTAGGGCGCCGCGAGAGCGGCCGCCGCCGGCGGCAGCGCCGCCGCGGCCAGCCGGCCGATGCCGTCGCGCCATTCACCAGTGAGGCTCGCCTCCGGGCCGCAAAGATCATAAAGGCCGGCGCCCGCGTGGGTATCGATCACCCGGAACGGCGCCGGCTTTTCCCGCAAATGCAGGAGAATGCGGGCGAGGACGACGTGCTTGAGTACATCGGCAAAACTGCCGGCGTGAAAGGCGTGACGATAATTCATGCTCCTGGCGGCGCTCGGTGGCGATTCCACGCATTATCGCACGCCGTGACCGACGAGCCCCATCGCACGGCCGTTCGCCGCGTTCGCCGGACGCCGTCAGCCGCCGCGCACCGGCGGCATCGCCAGCTTGTCGCGCTTGCAGGAGCGGCGAGCGATATTCTCGCAGTCACGGAACTGCAAGTCTCGCGTCATGCAGATCCTGATCTCGTCGAGCCGCCGGCTGCCGCAGGAAATCGACATTCCCTCCCGGGTGAGCCCCGGATTTGCCTTGACGAAGGCCTCCTCGATCTCACCGGGCGATACCGTCAGGGTCGACTGCAGATCGAGAAATTCCGGTGGAATTTTCACCACGGCACGCGCCTTGCGGATGGTATCGAAATAGACGCCGGCGGACATGCCCGAGCAGGTGCCGTGGCGATCCCACTCATGATAGATCAGGTTCGGCGCCGGCATCAGGTCGAGCATCGCCGACATCGTGTTGCGATTGAGCCGTGGCACCGGCACCTGGCAGAATTCCGGAAAGCCGCGATCGTATTGCGGCCACAGCCCATGCACCACGAACGAATAGGGACGCGGACCGCATTGCGGATTCGGTCGGTACGGGTTGCGCTCGGCGCTTTCGGCGCAGAAGGACGGCGACCACGAAAGCACCAGCATGAAAAAATCGAATTGTCCGGGTTCGTTCTGGCGACGGTCCTGCGCGGATGCCGGGCCGGCGACCACGAAGGCGGCGAGCAGGCCGCCCAGGAGCGCGGCCGCTGCTGCGTTGCGGGCGAAGACGAGCGCCATAATCCTCCTCCCCCTAAGTCGGTACCAGAGGAACCGTAAGCCGGTTACCGGAACACATCAAGAACAAAATGAGATCAGTAGAGGGTCTAGGCTTAGGCCCGCGCGGCCCTTTGGCCGCCGATCCGCGCGTTTACTCGCTGGCTACGGCCGCGCCCACCGGCAACTCGGGTTGTAGGCCCAATTGCGATCGAGCCCGACCACGCACCACTCGACGCCGTAGCCGAAGCCGGTCATGCCGGTGTCCTCGGCGATCGAGTAATAAAGTCGGTGCCATTTGCCATCGTTGACGAGGACCGAAGCCTCACAGTACCGCCGCGGGATGGTGCCGGACATCCAGGGCTCCCAGGCGATTTCGCGGATCTTTTCAAACCCGACGATTTCCAGCTCCGAGTTCCAGAACTGGCTCTCCTTGCTGCCGAACCGCGACTAAATCTTTTCCAGCGGCCCGTGCTCGTGGCACAGCGGCACCTTGCTCTCGTAGCGCGGACCCGACATCCAGAAGTTCAACTCGAACGGGTTCGCCGACCATGCAGCCGTCGTCCATCCGCACGTCACCGCGGCGAATGCAACGGCCACAATGGATCGCGCGCTGGATCGCAATTTGGATCGCATTTCGGATCGAAGGACGCCCCGACGCATATCCCCAACTCCTCTCGTCCCTACACGCCTGACGGTGCCGCGAGGGGCCGTCCGGGTCAAGTAAAGATTGCGCGGGCCGACGGCGAACGACTGGCGTTCTCACCGCCAATCGCCGACCGCGGCCTGCACGATCGCGAGCGCCGCTACGGCCGCAGTGTCGGCGCGCAGGATACGCGGGCCGAGCGCAATCCGCGATGTCTGAGGCCGCTGCAGCAGCATGGCGCGCTCCCCATCCGCGAACCCGCCCTCCGGACCGATCACGACCGCAAGTCCACCTTTAAGTCCGCCGTCAAGCGCGCCGTCGCGCTCGACCGCCGCCCGCAAGGCCGCAATCGGATCGGCCGTTTCGGCCTCCTCATCGCAAAACACGACATGGCGCGACGGCCCGAGCGCCGCGAGCGCAGCCGGAAAATCCGCCGGCGGCGTGATTTCCGGAATAACCAGGATGCCGCATTGCTCGGCGGCTTCGATGGCGTTCGCGGCCATCCGGTCGAGATTGACCCGCTCGGCCACGGTATGACGCATCATCACGGGTTGGAGCCGGGACACCCCCATCTCCACCGCCTTCTGCACTACGTAATCGAGCCTCGCCCGCTTGAGCGGCGAAAACAGGTAGTCCAGGTTGGCGGGCATCGTCTGGGGCCGTGTCTGGGCCTCGACTGCCAAAGCGACATGGCGTTTGCCGCCCGCGGCGAGCCGCGCTTTCCATTCTCCGTCGATGCCGTTAAAGATGAGCACCGGGTCGCCGGTTCCAAGGCGCAAGACGCCGGTGAGGTAATGCGCCTGGGCGGCATCCAGCGCCACCGTCCCTCCGGCGGCAAGCCGGGCGGCGACATGAAGCCGGGGGCTGCGGAAATCGTAGCGCGCCATGAGAACGATATCCAAAGCCATATCCAAAACAGGATTCGAAACCGAGACCGGATCAAAGCCGCGGCCGCGCGGCCCGATTTCCATCCCGGCGTTGCGGCGATATAGCGCGTTTGGGATCCATCACCCAAGAATGCCCCCATATTGCCGAAATCCAAGAGATGATAGTGAGGTTGTTAACGAAGCTTTTACCCAAACGTCCGATCACCTGCGATATCCGTCACGCATGGGGAGAACCAGACCATGAGGGCTAGCCATCGCCTTCCCCTCATTTTGGCGTTTGCAGTGTTCACGGCGTGCGCCGCAAGCGCTCAGACACCCTGGCCGACCGACGCGCCGCGGCCCAGCGCCCAAACCGCGCCGTGGCCGGCGGCAGGCGGCGCGCCTGCGGTTCCTGGAAACACCCCGACGATGAGCCCGGCCCCGATGGCGATGCCGACCCCCGGCGGCTTCGGCGGCGCTCCGCCACCCCAGGGCGGCCCGTTTGCCGGCGGTGGCGGTGGCGGCGCCGTGCCGCCCTGTATTGCCGAGTTCACCAAGCTGCGCGAGGACGTGGAGAAAAAAGGCAAGGTCGCGAAGACCGCCAGCGAGCACAAGGCGAGCCGCGAGGAAATGTGCAAGCACATCACCGCCTACGCCGCGGCCGAGTTGAAATGGGCGAAGTTCACCGAGGCCGGCGTGAGCTCCTGCGGAATTCCGCCCCAGATCGTCCAGCAACTCAAGCAGGTGCACACCCATACCGAGGAGACCCGCGAAAAGATCTGCAACGCGGCGGCGGCGGGCCCTGGCGTCGCGGCCGCCCCGAGCCTCAGTGATGCACTCGGCACCACGCGGCTGCCGACCCCGGAAACCACCAAGACCGGCAGCGGCACCCTCGACACACTGACCGGCAACGCCATCCAGAGATGAGCGACACCATCGGGCGGGTGGCGGATGCGACCGGCAACTGGGTCGATCGGCTGGCGCCCGTCTGGACCAGGCCCTACCTGCGCCTGGCGCGCCTCGACCGGCCGATCGGCTCATGGCTCCTCCTCATTCCGTGCTGGTGGTCGGCGGGTCTCGCCGCGATTGCGGCCCATGCCGGGCTGCCGCCGCTTACCGACCTTGCGCTGTTCTTCGTCGGCGCCTTCGCGATGCGCGGCGCCGGCTGCACCTGGAACGACATCGTCGATCGCAACCTCGACGGCAGCGTCGAGCGCACCCGCTCGCGGCCAATCCCGTCCGGCCAGGTCAGCGTCGTCCAGGCCGCGGCGTTTCTCGTCGTCCAGGCCCTCGTCGGTCTTGTGGTGCTGCTGCAGTTCAACGGTTTTGCGATCGCGACCGGCATCGCCTCCCTCGTCATCGTGGCGGTCTATCCGTTCATGAAGCGGATTACCTACTGGCCGCAGATCGTGCTCGGCCTCGCGTTTTCGTGGGGCGCCCTGATGGGGTGGGCGGCTGCGTTCGGCCGCCTCGATGCAGCGGCGCTCGTGCTCTACGCGGGCTCGATCTCCTGGGTGATCGGCTACGACACCATCTACGCCCATCAGGATCGCGAGGACGACGCGCTGATCGGCATCAAATCGACCGCGTTGCTGTTCGGCGATCGCACCAAGCCGATGCTGGCCGTGTTCTATGCGGCCGCCGTCGCACTGATTGCCGTCAGCGGCGTGCTGGCGGGCGCCGGAATGCTGTTCGCGGTCGGCCTCGCCGCCTTCGCGGCGCACCTCGCCTGGCAGATCGTCCGGCTCGATATCCGCGATCCCGACCTCTGCCTCGCGGTATTCAAATCCGATCGCGACGCCGGCCTCATCCTGTTCGCCGGCATGCTGCTCGACGCCTATTTCGCGCCGGCATAGCGCTGCGCTGAAGGGGCGAGGTTCGACGCCGCGGCTTTCGACCGGCCGCGTGCAATTCCCAGACAGCAGCGAAAATAACAGCGAATTTTCGAAGAGGCCGGGAAATCGGCGCTCAACGACGCTTCCTGAATTTGAGCCATCGAGAGGACCTACTTGAGTCGAAACGAGTGCGGTTGCTTTGCGCATCGATGTGAACTCGGTCACATCCGATTGCCGTCCCGTCCTGTTCATATGCAATGCACGCTCCCGTGGGACGTTGCGGCCAAGCAAGATGTGCGAGTGCCAAAACCACAATATAGGCCTATTCCTATTATGTCAAGTATTTCACAAAGCCGACCACCGGAGTGGCGATTCCGCCGACGATCGCGCCCGTGAGACCTTGCAGGATCACTTGTTCGATCATTCGCGGTTCATTCAAGGCGCCAGTGCCGTTGACCATGGTGGCGGCAAGCGTTTGCAAAAATAGTCCGCTCAGAGCTCCCCCAATTGCTCCCGCAAGCGTGTGGCCGACCGCATCGAAGCTGTGCTCTTGCGCGGCGATCGCCGCCGCATGTCCGCCGAGAATGCCGGCGATGAGCTGGATCAATACATTTGTCAGTGACCGTTCCATCTGACCGTCCCCTTCGCCCCTTCATTTGCCTTTGTTGGGTCCGAACAGCGCCGATGCGACGGCGGCGCCGCAGGCCGCCCCGACCAACTGAGCCAGGATGAACGCCGGAACGTGGTTGACGGCGATCCCGGCAAACGTCGTCGTGAAGCCGCGGGCCAGCGTCACCGCCGGATTGGCGAAGGAGGTTGACGCCGTGAACCAATAGGCGGCCGTGATCACCAGCCCCACCAGCCATGGAATGGCCTGCGGCGAAAAGCGTACGCCGCCGAGAATGGTTAGGATCAGCGTGAAGGTCGCCACGGCTTCGGCCGACCACTGGGACGGGCCGCTTCGTGCGGTCGTCCCGATCGCAATCGGCGCAAGATCGAACATCACATGAGCCAGCATCGTTCCGCAGAAGCCGCCGACGCACTGGACGAAGATATAGGGGATCACGTCGCGCCAGGCGCGCTCGCGGGCCGCGAAGACCAGCGTCACTGCTGGATTGAAATGGGCGCCAGAGACCGGGCCGAAAATGGTGATGATGACGACCAGGATGGCGCCGGTCGGGATCGTGTTGCCGAGAAGGGCGATCGCCTGATTTCCGCCGGCAAGACGTTCGGCCATGATGCCGGAGCCGACGACCGTCGCGACCAGGATCATCGTGCCGAGGCCTTCGGCGAGAAGGCGCCGGCCGAGCGTGAACGATTGGTCGCTCACGGCGCCGGCGTACCCGGCCCGCCGGGCGTCTGCGTGGTCTTGCCGATCGCGTCCAAACTCTTCTGCAACGCAAGGGTGTTGAGCGAACGCATCGGCAGGCTGATAAAAATATTGATGCGGTTGGTGAGCATGCGCAGCGCGTCGGCGAAGGCAAGGCGGAGTTCCGCCTCGTTGCCGGTCGCTTCGGCGGGATCCGGGATGCCCCAATGCGCGGTCATCGGCTGACCGGGCCACAGCGGGCACGCCTCAGCCGCGGCCTGGTCGCAAACGGTAAAAACGAAATCCAGTTTCGGTGCGCCGGGCTCGGCAAATTCCTTCCAGCTTTTGGATCGCATGCCGCTTACGTCGTAATTCAGGCGCTGCAACAGTTCGCGCGCATAGGGATGGATTTGACCCTTGGGATGGCTGCCGGCCGAGAAGGCCCGGAACCTGCCCTGGCCCGAACGATTGAGAATCGCTTCGGCCATGATCGAGCGAGCCGAATTACCGGTGCATAGGAACAGTACGTTGAAGGGATCGTCAGCCACGGACCCTCTCCCGCTTCTTGCGCGTCACGCCCGGCAGGCAACCTGAATGCCCAGGTGATCGAGGCCTGGTTGCCGGCCGCGCGCCGAGATCGCGAAATTCACGCGCAGATCATCGAGCATTCCATTTTGCGTAGTCGGCTTTAATGACGGCGGGTTGTGCCGCAAACAGGGCAGATTAGAAGCCGATCAAGTGTTGGAGGTCATCGACGGCGATGTGCATACGCTTCATAGGGGACTCCCTTTTTCAGGTTGGAACTCTGGCGCGTTTGGCTTGCGTCGGGGTGCGCTGTGCGGGCGCGCAATTCGTGGACACGCCGCCGCAGCAGTTTTCGGTCAGGAAGCTGAGCAGTGCGTTCATGGTCTCGAAACGCGCCGCGTAGATCATCGAGCGGCCTTCGCGCCGCACCGTGACCAGCCCGGCCTGGCGAAGCCGATCGAAATGAAAGGTGAGCGTGTTCGGCGCTAGGTCGAGGGCAGCCGCAACGGCGCCGGCCGGCATGCCGACCGGTCCGGTCTGGACCAGCAGCCGGAACACGTCGAGGCGATTGTCCTGCGCGAGAGCGGCGAGCGCAATGACGGCGTCTAATTTTTCCATACTTCAACGAATATAGAAACGTCAACGTGAAGGCAAGGATTATTCAATAGTCATTGAAATGGTGTTTCAGGGTGACGGAATGCTAATCTTCGACCCACCCCTTCCGGCACCCGCGCCTTCATTCAGTCGCCGGCACAATCTTCCGAGGCGGCGGCTCGCTTTCAATAATGTCATCTTCAATAATGTCGTCCGCATCGTCAGACGGAACCGGGTCTACAGGAGCAGAAGACGCGTTGTCGGGCGGGACCGGGTCCACAGGAGCCGAGGTCGGGCTGTTCAGCGCCGCCTCGAGTGCCACTTCAATAGCGTGCTCCGTTTCCGCCGGCACCGGGTCGACAGGAGCAGAAGTCTCCTTGACCTGCGCCTCCAGTGCCTCGATTCGCCAAAGCAGAGAGGGCCCAAGCGCGGCGAGTTGCTGAGCCGTCTGCTTGGTGTCGGATTTATGCGTAGCCAACGAGTTCGTCAGGGTCACGGCAAGGGTCGATAAACGCCCATGGCTCGCCTCTCCGCGATCCAGGCGCTCCAACAGCGCGGTCAATTGGGCCCGAATCGCCGCGTCTTCGGCATGCATTCGTTGCGACGCCTCGATCATTTGAGCCCTGGTTGTTGCGTCCGCCGCTTCCAGTCGCTGCGACGCCTCGCTCACTTGAACCCTGGTCTCAGCGTCCGCCGCTTCCAGTCGCTGCGACACCTCGCTTACTTGAGCCTTGGCTGCGGTGTCCGCAGCATCGATTCGCCCCAACACCTGAAGCAACTGAGCCTTGGCTGCCGCATCTGCGGCATCTATTCGTTGCGACAGACCCGTCGCCTGGGTCCGGACCGTCGCAATACTTCCATCGATCGACTTCAATTCTGCCTGGGTTTCCTGATGCCGCGATGTCGCGGTTTCGGTGCTCCGGTCGAGACCGGATAATCGTTCGCTCACGGTCGTCAACTGCCGGTCAAGTCCGTCGAACCGGGTGTTGATCTGTTCGATCGCACTCGCGGTTTTCTGGGCTGCCGTTTGCAATCCGGTCAGGGACGATTTGAATTCCGCCGATTGTTTATCACTGGCATCGGCGCGCTCTTCCAATTCTGCGATGCGCTTCTTGAAGTCTCTGAGTGCGGCATCGATCGACTTCACCGCTTGCATCATGGCGTCGGCGATCTTCGTCGCCTTTCGCCCCTCCGCGAGCGATTCTTCGATCGATTGCTCAAGCTCGCCTAATACCGTCGACAATTCGGGCGGCAGCCTGAGCCAGGCGTAACCGCGGGTGCGCCGCGTCACGCCAAGTTGGCGCAAGACAACCCAGGCGATTGCGACGGCAATCGGCAGGACCAGCACGACAGTGAATACGTACGGACTTAAATTCGACCCTCACACCATCCGGCCGCAGCCGCGGAGGAGAAAATAATCCCATTTGCAAACATAAACGATGGCGCCGGGCGCGTCCATCACCTCAGTGCGCGCCCCGGAGTCTTTGGCGAATTAATGTTACGGCCGATCCGGAGTTTGACCGTTAATACTAACCCGGCGATGTCAACGACGTGTTCGACAAGCCGAGCCCATCGCGATCGGCTCACTCCTCAGGTCATTCGGCCCTGATGTTCGAACTCGCGAATGACCCGGCCCGAATCCTCGTATCGCTTGCGAAGACGGGCGCCGAATTCCGCGCCGCACATTGTCACCGGAAACAGTCCCTGGCCCTCAAGCTTCGCTTTCATCTCAGGTACCTGCAAGGCGGCCGTGAACAAGTCAATGAGGCGGGTGACCGTCGCTTTTGACGTCTTTGCCGGGGCTACTATCCCAAACTCTTGAGCGGCATCGTAATCGCTGTAGCCAGACTCCGCGACGGTCGGAATGTCCGGCAGTGGATCGATCCGCTCCGACGTCGCAACGGCGAGCGCGCGCAATCTACCCGCCTTCAACTGCTCGGCCGCGTCGGAATAATTGACGAGCGCCGATGGCACATGGTCCCCCAATAGGGCGGCGATCACCGGGGCATTGCCCGGATACGGGATAAACGTCATATCGACCTTGGCCGCGCGCTTGAGCATCTCGAACGCGACCTGCATGCCGCTGGCGGGCCCGACGCTCGCCAGCGCCAAGTCGCCCGGCTTGGCACGCGCCATGTTCAGGAGATCGGAGAGCGTGCCGTAGGGTGATGCCGCGTTGACGACCAAGACAGGCGGCGAATTCACCAGGGCGCAAATCGGTTCGAAGCTGGCAAGCGGGTCATAGTTCAGCTTGCGCAAATGCGGGTTCACCACAAACCCAGGTGCAGCCAGCAACAGGGTGTTACCATCGGGCGCGGCGCGCGCGACCGCCTCGGTCCCGATGACCCCGCCCGCGCCGGGGCGGTTTTCGATCACCATCGACGGCCCGTGGACGCGGCCGATCTGCTCCGCGAACATGCGCGCCGCGGTGTCGGTCGGGCCGCCGGCCGGGAACGGAACAACAATCTTTATGGTTGTCGCCGGCTGAGGCCATGCGACGTCCCCTGCCGGCGCGACGAGAATGATGGCCACGACGGTCGAGACGACCCGGAAGAAATGTCGACGCGCTCGGTCCATGATGCTGGCCCTCTGGCTGTTGCACGGACGCCAACAAAGTGAAGCGGCGACCGACGGGCCACGAGCCCGTAATCAAATGTCGGTTCATTTCAAAACGTTCGCCCGCCGTGGGCACCGGGGCGCCGCCAAAATAACGAGACTTCAGCACCATTTCGCCGGCAGCTCTGTCAGCAGCCTACACCCTTGGCGCATCCGCTCGGAAGTGGGTTGACGGCCGGTTTTGGACCCGCCCCGATCATCGGCGGGATTTCAAGAAGGGATTCAGGGATAACGCTGCGCAGCCAGACTTTTTCCTCCCTTCCGCCTCGCCACTAGCCTGTTCACTGTTATAGACTTGTCATCTTGCGTTCCGGATGCCTTCGCCGGTGCGCTGCCGGCGATCGGAGAGCTCCAGCCACAACGATGTGAGACAGGGGCGGCACACGGGAGATCGACGATGAATACTCTGGTTACCCGACGCCAGGCTTTGGCCGCCGCTTCCGCGCTCACGCTGGCTCCGTTTATGGCCCGCGCAGCCGAACGCGAGAACGTCGGGATGCAACTCATCCTCGCGGCCGACGTTTCAGGAAGCGTGAACGCGACGCGCTACATGACCCAGCAAGACGGCTATCTGGAAGCGCTGGGAGACCGCCGCCTGCTGGACGTCATCGCCGGACTCGACCCGCCGGTCCTGGCAATCACCTTTATCGCGTGGTCGCGCGACCAGGAAGTGATGGTGCCCTGGACGCGGGTGCATGATGCCGCAACGATGGACGTGTTCCGCAACCGGCTGAGAGCCGCACAACGCCCGCGTATCGGCATCAACACCTTGATCAGCAGGGCACTTCGCTTCTGCGACGGCCAGTTCGACCAGGAGTTTATTGGCGGCAGAAAGGTCATCGACGTTTCCGGAGACGGCGATGACAACCAGGGTGTCCTCAGTCTTCACGAGATTCGCGACCAACTTGTGGGCAAGGGTGTGGTTATCAATGGCCTGCCGATCATCGTGAAGCCGCCCGAATATATCTTTCCCCCACAGCCTCCCGAAGGCCTCGACGTATACTATCGCAGCCACGTCGTGGGCGGCGCCGGCCACGTCGTCATCGAGTTCGATCGGCTTCGACAACTTCAAGCAGGCGATCCTGCAGAAGCTGCTGCTCGAGATCGGATGACGGCGTCAACGAAGCACCTCTCCGCTTGCGCGGAGAGGTGAAAGGCGATTGGGCAATTGTGCCAAGCCAGTCGTCGGGTGAGGGTGATAATTTATCTTCCCCTCACAGGACACCCCAGCGCGGCACGGAAATCCCCCGAGACCGCAGAGAGAAAATCAATTGCTGCCGTAGTAACCGGCGATCTTCCAGCCCGACGCGTCCTTGATATAGCAGAGCTGGTCGAACGCGATCGGCGACAGGGATTCATACGCCACGAAGCCCACCTTTCCATTCGACATCACCACGCGAACGAACGGCGATTGCGCGGCTTGGCTGCCCGCTGGCGAGTCTTCCGGCATGACACGGATGAGGTACATGCCAAGCTTGCCGATGACCGGCGAGTTCGGCTGCGCGGAGGCGTGAACGTCGATTCCGGGCATGGTGGGAGACGACCAGTCGAACTCGCTGGTGCCGGTTTGCTTGTTGAGCTGCTCGGCCGCCCTTTCGTCGAATATCGGACCGGCCGGCGAGCACAGCACACCCTTCTTTTGCTTCATCGGCTCGAGGCTCGGCTCCTTCGCCGCTTGGGCGAGGAGGACCCAGCCGGAGCCGTCCTTATCATCGAGATTGATCGCGGCCGCGAGGTTCTCCACGCTGGACTTTCGCTTGTTGGTCTTGTCGCCTTCTCGCCCATTGACCTCGCCTATCCATAAGAAATTGGTGGGCACGACCATGCGGGCGAGTGCGGCGCGGTCCTTTTTCGTTGCGATGTCGACAAGCTGTTTGAGGAAGGCCTCGAAACTCGGATCGTTGCTGGGCTGCGGCAGCGTCACCGCGATTTCTTTGTAGGGCTTTGGCGGCGCCGGTTGTGGCGGCTGGCCGGGCGCCGGCCCGCGTTGCGCAGGCTGGGCCGGTTGCCCGGGACCGGGGGAAAGCTGCCCGGGCTGCCCGGGTCTCGGCTGGGCAACGGCGGACGGCATCACCAGCGCCACCGCGAAGATGGCCGACAGCGCCAACGAGGAAAATGCAATGCGACCTTGAGGCATCGAAGTGGCTCCGATTGTGATGGAATCACTGCACGATATACACAACTTGCGGTCCAATTGCGACCGGCCCGCGGAGCCCTTCGGCCTTACTATTGGTTTGACCAAATAGCGGGTTACGAACCTCACTCTTGCGCTCCAGTCATGTCCATCCCCGCATGCAACGGGAACGGACCGGCAGAGTTCGGCCCGATGCGGTCAAACGGCAACTTCCACCGCAACCGCTGCACTCGCGCCGCTCGCGCCACTCGCGACTTTCGCATAAGATATGGAAAAGTGCCCGCCGGATCGGGACGGGCACCGCTTATGAACGGGAGGTGACCAATGTATACGCAGCGGGAATTCCTTCTATTTGTAGCAGTGGCGACGGCGGCCGCGATGCCCGCCCTGGCGCAAACGACTTCGGCGGTCGGGCCGGCCGGTGGCGCAACGCACGGTCCCGCATCGGTCCCGGACTTTTCCCGCGTCTGGAATCATCCCGCCTTTCCCTGGTTCGAGCCGCCCGCATCCGGCCCCGGCCCGATAACGAACTTGTCGCGCTGGGCAGAGCAGCGGCCCGGCGGGTTGGCCGGTTCGGCCGCTTTGCCTGCCAGCAAGGTCGGTGTGAGCAACTACGACCAACTGGTCGGGGATTACAGAAGTCCGATCTTGCAGCCCTGGGCGGCAGCGGTGGTGAAGAAATTCGGCGAAATCTCGCTTGCCGGCATTACTTATCCAAACCCTTCGAACCAGTGTTGGCCGTTTCCGATGCCGTTCATTTACAAGAACTTTCTGGTGCAGATGATACAGCGGCCGGACGAGATCACGATGTTGTACAGCGGAGATCATGAGGTGCGCCGGGTGCGCCTGAACGCGCCCCATCCGTCACCGCTGGCGCCGTCCTGGTACGGCGATTCCGTCGGCCACTACGAGGGTGATACCCTCGAGATCGACACCATCGGCGTCAGGACCGATCGCCCGTATGCCATGATGGACTTGTTTGGCACGCCCTATACCGACAAGTTGCACGTGGTGGAACGCTATCGGCTACGCGATTATGAGGACGTAAAAGACGCACTCGATAGGAACATCAAAGAGAACTGGCTGTTTAACGGCGATGTCTTCGGCCAGCACCGCGGCAAGTTCCTGCAACTGCACGTGACGATCGAGGATGAGGGCGTCTTCACGACGCCCTGGACCGCGACCCTGACCTATGGGCCGGGACCCGACCAAATCCCGGAAGGGGTCTGTGCCGAAAATCCTCACGAGTATTACAACAACAAAGACTCGGACGTCCCGAAGGCCGAGAAGCCGGACTTCTGAAGGGGGAACTCGGCCCTCAGCCGAGGACGCGTCAGACCCTGCGCTTGACCTTGGGTACGAAGGCCAGGAAGCGCCGCGGGTTGTCGTTCATGATCTGCCGCAGAACCTCATCGCTCGCGCCCGCCTTCTTCAGCTTGGGTACAAAAACCGTCAGCGTCTTGGCGTAGCCCAGTTCCTTGTTGTTGCGCTTCAACGCTGTCCCATTCGAGAAATCCGACGAGAACATGAGATTGTCGGCGTAGCCGGCATCGATCAGCGACATTACGATTGGTACCGCCGGTTCGTCGTTTGGACCGCCCTGGCGGTCAAATCCGACGAACGCCCCGCGCCGGCAGATCGCGCGGTGAATCTCGGTTTTCGGGTCGACAAGATTGCCGAGGTGACCAATGACGACGTGTTTCGGGTCGACGCCGGTGTCCTCGAGGATATCGAGTTGCTCGAGGGCTGATTTGCCCGGAATCCCGGTGTGCGTGAATATCGGAATGTTGGTCGCAAGGTGTGCGCGGCCAATGGCCCGAAACACCTTGCGTTCATCCTTGGTGATGTAATCCCACGACCCGACCTCACCGAACGCGCCGATGGGATCGACTTCCGCCTGCTCAATGAGCGCCTGAGCGATCTGCTCCTCGCTCATGGTGCTGATCTCCCGGGGGTAGTAAGGCTGGGTGTAGAATCCACCGCCCGCCACGATCGGCATCCCGGATTTTGACGATATCTGTCGAAGCATTCCGATATCGCGCCCCATGTCGGAATGACCGGCGTCGACGATGCAAACGATGCCTTCGCGTTTCGCGATCGCCAACTCCTCGGAGAGGAGATCGAGGTCGCGCATGAAGGACAAATCGGGAGGCGGCAGCACCAGAGCCGGCATTGCCGACGGAGGCACGTTCGGCGGGCGGTTTACGGCCTGTGCCTGCGCCGCGTACTCCCTGAATCGCAGTAGAAAGTCGGGCCCCAGCGACATGTGCTCGTGGAAGAGCGTCGCGCCGCCACTGAGTTCGTCGGGGGGATAATCTTTTAGGATCGTCCGGATGACGGCGCCTTCCGGGAAGGACGGCGCAGCCGAAGCAGCCCGGGGCAGCGCCGTAGCGGCGATACCCATACCCAGCATCCCGAGCGCCTCGCGGCGCGTCAATTCAGTCGCACGTGGATCGGTGTTCATCTCCCTGGCTCCCTTTTCACGGTTCTGGAATAAATGCAGCGTTTCTAAAATCCGAACCGCATGCCGTTTCCGTGCATGCAGACCGAACAAAATCTGCCCGCTGCAAATTCATGCGTTCCTCTCTCTTCATTGCCCTTTTTATCGGCTTCTGCTGGCGGCTCTTTGAGAGAACTATAGCGCTTTGCGCGTGTATGCCAATGCACGCGCGATGTCGGGATCGACCCACCTCGTCCTTGCTTACTGTTTGCGTTTCGGTGCCACGGTCGCAACGGACACGAGAATATTCGGGCGGCTCCGACCTCGCGACTTCTCCCCGCTTTATTCCTTGCACGCCGTGCGCCCATTATGTCGGTGACCCGAGTTGCGCGGCTCATCGCTGTTTTCAAGGCATCGATCGAGACTGGCGCCCTTGCGTTTTTCGCATGCCCACTTGTGGTTCCGACGACGGCTCGCCACGTAGCCTTGTCCATGCCGGGCTGGGCCGCGGAAGCCGGCTGTATTTCTGGGAGCACAATGATGTCGTTGCTGTATTCGAAGACCACGCTTGGACCACTGACGCTGCAAAATCATCTGGTCATGTCTCCGATGACGCGCAATCGAGCGATCGGCAACGTTCCGAACGATCTCATGGTGCAGTATTACGCACAGCGCGCGTCGGCGGGACTGATCGTCACCGAAGGCACGTCGCCGTCTCCCAATGGGCTTGGCTACCCGCGCATCCCCGGGATTTTTTCCGCCGCTCAGGTTGCCGGCTGGCAGAAGGTCACAAACGCGGTTCATGCGGACGACGCGAAGATATTCGTCCAGCTGATGCATTGCGGGCGCATCGGTCATCCGCTCAACCTGCCTGCGGGCGCAACCGTGTTGGGGCCGTCGGCGATCGCGGCGGCCGGCGAGATGTATACCGATGCCAAGGGCATGCAGCCGAATGCGATGCCGAAGGCAATGACCGAGGCGGACATCAAGACCGCGATCGAAGAGTTTGCCCAAGCGGCGAAGAACGCGGTGGCGGCGGGATTCGACGGCATCGAGTTGCACAGCGCGAACGGTTATCTGCTCGAACAATTTTTCCGGCCGACCTCCAACCGGCGCACCGATCGTTATGGCGGCAGCGTCGAGAACCGCGCGCGCTTTGTCCTGGAAGTCGCCGCAGCGGCGATCGCGGCCATCGGCAAGGACAAGGTCGGAATCCGGTTGTCGCCGTTCGGCGTGTTCAACGACATGCCCCCATACCCGGAGATGGAGGCGGATTACACCTATCTGGCGCAACAGCTCAATGCCGCCGGGCTCGTCTACATTCACGTCGTCGACCACTCCGCGATGGGCGCGCCGCCGGTGCCCGCGTCGGTGAAGGCGATGTTCCGCAGCGTGTTCAAGCGCACGCTGATCCTGTCCGGCGGTTACGACGCCGCGCGGGCCGAGAGCGACCTGGCCGCAAAAAAGTGCGACCTCATCGCCGTTGGGCGGCCGTTCCTCGCCAACCCGGATCTGGTGGAACGGTGGAAGGCGAATGCCGCGACGAACCCGCCGGACGCCAGCACGTTCTATCTCCCTGGGCCGAATGGGTACATCGATTACCCGGCGCTCAGCGCATAGCTGCGGCGGCGCCGTAATCTCGTCGGGACGTGGTCGAGCAATCGATGTAGCCCGCGTGAGCGGCAGCGACATGCGGAGCCGGACCTCGAGGTCGGCGCCCCGGATGTCACTTCGCTCATCCGGGCTACGGTGGCTTGCCGGCCATCAAAAGAACGCGAGGGTGCGGATCTCGATGCTCTCCCGCGGCCGCGCATCAGGCGGCGCGGTTGGATCGTCGAAGGCGGTGTGGGCGGTCCACCGGGCGCGGCCGTCAAGCAGTGAATCGTAGACCTTGAAGACAAGTGCCTCGTCGCGCCGCATGCGCGGGAACCAATACCAGTGCTGCGCTGGATTGTAGGTGATGGCGTAGGTCTGGCCGACACGGTTGGGATATCGCCGCTCCGAGATCACCAAATTCTCCGCCGACAGGCTGCGGGCGTCGCAGATCGCGAGCGGAAACGTTTCGACCGGATGCCGGATCGGCCGCCACACCTGGACGATGGCAAAGCGGCGGCGCAACAGATCGTCGGCCTCGTCCGGAAGAAGATCACGCACGCGCTGCGGGCCCGACCACTCCGTGTAATCGTTGTGCACGCGAGGCACCACCTCGCGGATCCTGCGCGCGGCGCGCTGTTCGTCGTCGGCGGTACGCAGCGTGTGATCGAACACGACGACGCGCGATGCCCCGCTCTGCCCCTTCACCAGCGCTTCCATCTCGGGGTAATAGACGCGCCGCACCTCGTCCTCGTCGAAGAAATCGGCGACCTTGGTCGGATGCGGTATGAAGCGAAAGCCGTTGCGGTCGAGGGTGAACTCGCCGGCCCGCGGCCGACCATTGTGAAGGGTGACGCGGCGCGGGTCGGGCGTGCCGCCGGCGCGGGTGTCGCTTCCGCCAGGCGCGGCGGTCTCGGTGAAAATCTTGCTGCCGTCATTCACAATGTAATTGAGCGTCGCCTCGATCGTATCGGGTTCGGCCGGACTCCGGAGAGATTCGAACGAGGGGGCTTGCGCTTCGAGGATGTTTTCGACCGCTTGGGCCATGAGAGGTCTCCTTTGCGCGCGGCGCGCCGTTGTGCGTCGGAGCGCAGGACATAATCGTTCAAACCTATCACGGAAGGTGGGCGGTGCCGACGCTCGCGCGGCCGGCAATGCAGCCATGCGGGAGGACAATGATCACCAAGAGGCTGTTATCGACGACTTTTCGATCGGTCGATTACCGGCACCGCCATCGACGGGTCAGTTCCTGGCGATGATCTCGCGCTCGCGATGGATCGCCCGAACGCCGGGGCGGCCGGGCTTGCGGCGCATCAGGATGCGCGGGCGGCGCTTGATCAGCGTGCCGCGGCGGCGCGGGCGACCGCACGGACGGCCAACGCGCACGGCGCCAACGCGCGCGAACGGCTCGCGCAACGTGCCGTCGCTGCCGGCAACGAGGAGGGGCATCCCGAGCACGTTCGCCCAGCGACGCCATTCGGCCACGATGTCGGTGGCGTCGGTGGCGGTGAACAACGGCACCGAAAGAGCCGGGTCGCGGTGCTCCAGCATCACGGCGACGGTTCCGGCATCGAGGGCTTCGGGCGAGGCGAGACGCATCGCGACGCCGAGAAACGCCGACACCGGCAACCTGACCGCCATCCGCACGCCGCGCACCGAGCGGCGCAGGATCACGCCGTCGCGATGCAGTTCGACGAGCCGCACACGCTCGTCGGCCGCGGCGTCGGCGGCGCGGAAACGCACCGGCAACGCGAGTGGGTCGAGCCGCAGACAGCGGCCCGACCCGGCAGGCATGGCCCCGCCGGTACTCATATTCAACGCCTCGCAGTCCCTGTCGCCTTCGGCTCTGATGGCCCGGTCGAACACCCACAAACTAGCGCGACGAGGTCCCGATCCGCTTAAGGACTCTGGTTAATCGGCGGTTTCGCCCGGCCACTCGCGGCGGATGATTGACAAGAGGTTGCCGAACTCCCTCGAATTCGCTTGTCTGCGCCCGCCATTAGGCTCATTTCAAGCGTTGTTAATGGCGCCAAAACCCAGCGGGACAAGCCGATCAACCGATGACGAACCTGTTCGACCAAGCGCGCCTTACCGCCATCGCCGAACGTCTCCTCGAGGCGGCGCGCCGCGCCGGTGCCGATACGGCGGACGCGCTCGCGGCGCACGGTACGTCGCAATCGGTCACGGTGCGCGACGGCACCGTCGAGGAATTGCGGCGCTCCGAGAGCGACAATGTCGGCTTGCGGGCCTTCGTCGGCCGCCGCCAGGCCGTGGTGTCGACCAACGATCTCACCGGCGCCGGCATCGATGCGCTGGCGGAACGCGCCGCCGCGATGGCGCGGGCCGCTCCGGAGGACCGCTTCGCCGGGCTTGCGGAGCCGGAGTTGTTGGCGCGCGACGTCCCCGATCTCGACCTGCTCGATGAAACCCCGACCGATGTCGGCGCGCTCGAGGCGCTTGCGCACGTCGCCGAGGCGGCGGCGCTCGCGGTCGCGGGCGTCACCAAATCGGGCGGCGCGTCCGCATCCGCCGGCACCGGCGGCATGGTGCTCCTCACCAGCGCGGGATTTCGTGGCGCCTACCTCGGATCGTCCCATGGGGTATCGGTCGAGGCGATCGCCGGCGTCGGCACCGGGATGGAGAGCGATCACGACTTCACGTCGGCGCGCCATGCGGCCGACCTCGAAGCCGCCGCCACCATCGGCCGCAACGCCGGTGAACGCGCCGTCAAGCGGCTCAACCCGCGCAAGGTCACGACCCGCCGCGTCCCGGTCATCTACGATTCCCGCGTCGCCGCTTCGCTGGTGGGGCACCTCGCCTCCGCCATCAACGGCAGTGCGCTCGCCCGCAAGACGAGCTTCCTCAAGAACCGCCTCGGCGAGCGCATCTTCGCCCCCGGCATCGCCATCATCGACGATCCGTTGCGCCGGCGCGGGCCCCGTTCGGCGCCGTTCGACGCCGAAGGCGTCACCACGGCGCGGCGCGCGCTCGTCGCGGACGGCGTCCTCGCGTCGTGGATCCTCGATTGCGCGACCGCTCGCGAACTCGGCCTCAAGACCACCGGCAATGCCCATCGCGGCGTGTCTTCCGTGCCGTCTCCCGGCGCCACCAACCTGCACCTCGAACCCGGCACGGCGACACCGCGCGACCTCATCGCCGGGGTCGCCGATGGCTTCTACGTTACCGACCTCATCGGCATGGGCGCCAACACCGTCACCGGGGATTACAGCCGTGGCGCGGCTGGCTTCTGGATCGAGCGCGGCGAACTTGCCTATCCGGTCAGCGAAGTCACCATCGCCGGACATCTCCTGGAGATATTCCGCACCCTACGGCCCGCCAACGACCTCACGTTCCGGCGCGGCGTCAACGCCCCGACCGTGCTGGTGGAGGAACTCACCGTTGCAGGGGTCTGATCGCGGCGTCGGCAGCGACGCCGGACACCAGTTGACGCGGACCGACCTCGCGCAGGCGCTCGAGGCCGCCGTGCGGGAAGCCGGCATGCTGGCCCGCAATTCATTCGGCAAGCCGGTCAAGACTTGGCTCAAGGACAAGTTCCTCGCCGGTCTCGGAAGTCGACATCGCCGTCAACGATCTGCTGCGGCAGCGGCTGACCGCCATCGCGCCTGCCGCCGGCTGGCTCTCGGAGGAGAGCGAGGACGATCCGGCGCGCCTCGCGGCGCCGCGGGTCTGGATCGTCGACCCGATCGACGGCACCCGGGCCTTCCTCGCCGGCATTCCCGAGTGGACCGTCTCGGTGGCACTGGTGGAAGCCGGCCGGCCGGTGGTGGCGGCACTCTACGCGCCCGTCACCGACGAAATGTTCCTCGCCGTCGCCGGGGCCGGCACGACCCGGAATGGCAAGCCGGTCGCCGCAACGGCTGGCGCCGCGATCGCCGGCGCGCGCATTGCGGGCCCGAAACTCCATCTCGAACGTCTGGCCGAGGCGGCCCCCGGCTTTGTCGTGGCGCCGCGGGTGCATTCGCTGGCCCTGCGGCTCGCCCGCGTCGCCGACGGCACGCTCGACGCCGCTATCGCGGGCCGCAACAGCCGCGACTGGGACCTTGCGGCTGCCGATCTTTTGGTGCACGAAGCCGGTGGCGCGCTGACCACGACCGGGGGGATTTAGCCCGCCTATAATTGCGCCACAACGGTGCACGGCGTTCTTGTCGCGGCGGGGCGGGCGCGCCACCGTGCGCTGGTCGCATGGCTCGACGAGCAGCAGGTCCGACCGCGGTGACGCGGCGGCGCGACCGTGAGATCAGGGGAACTTTGGATGACCGGCGAAACCAACCCCAAACAATTGTTGCATCTCGTGCTCGGCGGCGAGCTTGCCCGGATTGGTGACGTCGAATTCAAGGACCTCGACAAGCTCGACATCGTCGGCGTCTATCCCAACTATGCCACCGCCCACGCGGCGTGGCGGGCCAAGGCGCAGCAGACCGTAGACAACGCCCACATGCGCTATTTCATCGTGCACCTGCACCGCCTGCTCGATCCGGACGCGACCCCGCAAAGCGCCGACTGACGCTCCGGAATGTTCTCATCACGACGCATCGCGCGGTCGCCGGCCGTTCAAAGGTTCATCGGGTTCCTCGCCGCGGAATACCTGCGCCTGGTGTGGCGGACCTGCCGCCTCGTGCTCGAGCCGGCCGATCTGTACCAGCGGGTCGACGGCGACCTGCCGATGATCGTGGCAATGTGGCACGGGCAGCATTTCATGGTGCCGTTCCTCAGCCGCGGCCACCGCGTCAAGGTGCTGATTTCGCGTCACCGCGACGGTGAGATCAACGCCTATGCGGCCGAACGGCTCGGCATCGGGACGATCCGCGGCTCGGGCGACCACGGCCGCCGGTTCGACTTGAAGGGCGGCGTCGGGGCTTTCAAGACCATGCTGACCGCCCTCCAAGCCGACTATAATATAGCATTGACCGCCGACGTTCCGAAAGTCGCGCGCGTCGCCGGACTTGGTATAGTGATGTTGGGGCGTATCTCCGGGCGACCGATCTATCCGGTCGCCGTGGCGACCAGCAGGCGTATCGTGCTCAAAAATTGGGATCGCTCGGCTGTCAATCTGCCGTTCGGCCGGATTGCCATCGTAGCCGGAACGCCGGTGACGGTGCCGCCCCACGCGGATGATGCCGCGATGGAGCAATGCCGCGTACTCTTGGAGCAGCGCCTTCGCGACGTCACGGCGCGCGCTTACGAGATCGTCGACCGCAAAAAACGCCATGACGATCATGGTTGAGCGCGTGCCGATGACGCTCGCCGCCTACCGGATGGTCACGGCGGCCAGCACTGCGATTGTCCCGCATCTCCTCGAAGCCCGGCTGAAGCGCGGTAAGGAACATCCGGACCGCATCGCCGAGCGGCGCGGCGAGCCGAGCGCGCCGCGCCCACCCGGCCCGATGGTGTGGGTGCATGGAGCGAGCGTCGGCGAATTCGTTGCCGTGCTGCCGCTGGTCGAACGCATCCGTTCCCGCGGCTTCACCGTATTGATGACAACAGGCACGGTGACGTCGGCAGCGCTCGCCGAGAAACGGCTGCCGCCCGGCGCATTCCATCAATTCATCCCGCTCGACCTCGCACCCTTCGTCACCCGGTTCCTCGATTATTGGCGGCCGGACCTCGCCTTGTTCGTCGAGTCCGACCTGTGGCCCAACATGATCGTCCAGGCGTCGGAGCGTAGCATTCCGCTGATCCTGATCAACGGGCGCCTGTCGGAGCGATCATTCAGCCGCTGGCGCCGGTTTCCCAAGACCATCGAGGCGTTGCTGCGGCGATTCGACCTTTGCCTGGTTCGCTCGACCGACGACGCCGAGCGCTTCGGCGTGCTGGGCGCCCCGCGCATCAGCATCACCGGCAATCTCAAGTTCGACGTGCCGGTGCCCCAGGCCGACACCCGCAGGCTCGCGGCGTTGACGGCGGCGACCAAAGGCCGGACCATCGTGGTCGCCGCCTCCACCCACCCGGGCGAGGAGAGCATCGTCGCCGATGTCCACCGCCGCCTCAAGATCAGCTTTCCGCAACTGCTGACCGTCATCGCTCCGCGCCATCCCCAGCGCGGCGCCGCGGTCGCCGACGTCGTGTCGACCGCACGGCTGCAGTCGGCGCTGCGCTCCCGCAATGCGGTGCCGGACGCCGGCACCGACGTCTACATCTTCGACACGCTGGGTGAATTGGGATTGATCTACGGGCTCGCCCCCATCGTGTTCATGGGAGGGTCGCTGGTGCGCCATGGCGGCCAGAACCCGATCGAGGCGGTCAAACTCGGGGCCGCGATCCTGCACGGGCCGCATGTGGCGAACTTCAGCGAAATTTATGCCGAACTCGACAGCGCCGGAGGCGCCGAGCTCGTCACCGATGCGAGCACGCTCACGCTGCGGATCGGCGCCTGGATCAAGGATCGCGCCGAGCGCGAACGCGTCGCAGCCGCGGCGAAACGCTGCGTCGACAAGCTCAGCGGCGCACTCGACCGCACCGTCGCGGCGCTCGAACCCTATTTCATGCAGCTGCGGATCCAGAACCGCCCGGCCGATGCGTGATCCTGCCTTCTGGTGGACGGAGGGGAGCACGGTAGCAACTCTGCTGGGTCCGGCGGCGGCGCTTTACGGGGCGGTCGCCGCGCGACGTATGGCGCGGCCCAACCGAACCGTGCGGGTGCCGGTGATCTGCGTCGGCAATTTCACCGTGGGCGGCGCCGGCAAGACCCCAACCGCAATCGCCATCGCCAAGTACCTGATAGCGGCTGGAAGACGCCCGTTCTTTCTCTCGCGCGGTTATGGCGGCCGGCTTGCCGGCCCGGTCCGGGTCGACGGCCATCGCGCCGCCGCGGTCGGCGACGAGCCGCTGCTGCTCGCCCGCACTGCGCCCACCATCGTGGCGCGCGACCGGCCGGCCGGCGCCATGATGGCGGCGGATGCCGGCGCCGACGTCGTGGTGATGGACGACGGGCTGCAAAACGCCTCGCTCGCCAAGAATTTTACCGTTGCGGTGGTGGACGGGCGGCGCGGTATCGGCAACGGCCTCGTGTTTCCGGCGGGTCCGCTGCGGGCGCCGCTCGCGGCCCAGCTCAATCGCGTCGAGGCCGTGCTGGTGATCGGCACCAAGACCGCGACCACAGCCGCCGCGATGGACCGCGCGATTGCAGCCGCGAAGGAGCGCGGCGTGCCAGTGGTGCGCGGCGAATTGCGGCCGGACCCCGCCGCCGTCGCGGCGCTCGCCGGCAAGCCGGTGCTCGCCTTTGCCGGCATCGCGGATCCGGACAAATTCTTCGCGACGCTCGAAGCGTCCGGCATCCCGGCGGCGGTGCGGGCACGCTTTCCGGATCACCACTGCTACACCCAGGCGGAACTGGCGGCGCTGCTCGCCCGCGCCGAGCGCGAGCGCCTCACGCCGGTAACGACGGAAAAAGATGTGGCGCGGATGAGCGGCGATCCCGCTGCGGCGCCGCTGCTCGCCCGGACCGCGGCGTTGCCGGTCACGCTGACGTTTCTGGGCGAGGACTTCATCGGACCGGCCGTGGTCAGGGCGGTCCGCCGTCACGGGGTCGCGTGATACTGGAAAGTCGCAGAATTAGAATACTCAGTGCGCTGATCTAAATAATCTAAGTTCCTGGCTTCAAATGGGCTTCCGGAACGCGAAAAACTCCCTTGATGCAGTCTAGGTTGCGAACGCAAAGTTGAATGTGAGTTTTTTTGTAAAATCCTGAATTGTCGTATATCGGGCCGCCCTCAATAAAAATTCCCTTAACGGTCTCGAATGCTGGCTGTCCTCCCGCTTTCAGAACCTCATGCAGATGGTTCACGACTGCACAATCCAGCTTGCGGAGAAGCTTATCCTCGCCGCCGGAATTCTGGGGAACAGGCGCCTTTGCTTTGTTGCAGTAGGCCAGAAAATCTTGATGGGCCGAGGCGATTGCCTTAGTGCCAATTGAAGATGTCAGATCGAGACAGTAACCAAGATCGATTACGGCACCCACCACATATGGATTTGCGATTTTGCCTCGGTCCATCCATTCACCGGCAAACTCCAGCGCCCGGAGGGGATTGGCCTCCCAGAAATAAACGCCTTCTCCGAGCCAATCGTATTCGTTGCAACTCTTTGAAAAGGTCGCGCCATCAATTAAACGCTCCCCCACATCACGGTCGCAACCGTGATAGCCAAGGACGAAAGAACTCGAAAGGCGATGCAACTAAGCCGCAGTCGAAGGAGCGGACTTATCATTGTAAGGCTCTGTGAGTTCGCCTCGTTCAGTGAGAACGCCCTCTTTCTGCAAAAAACTGCGAGCCTGCTCAATGGTCGCCGTATTCGCTTCGCGAACTCGCGCGATTGTGGCTAGCAGCACTTCCAATTCATCTTCGCTCACGGCGCGATTTCCTCACACAAATGAAACAAAAAACGAGCTGCTTTCGAGGGATCACCAAACGCGATTATACATGATGCACCCCGATTCGCATAATGCGTGCAGGTCAATTTTCTTAACAAATTCAAAAGTTAACCGTCGAGGGGACGAACTCTGGCTCGCTTCGACTACCTGGAACCGCTCCTTCGGGTTCGAAAGCATTATCCGGATCGCGCCGGATGCAGACGCATCAGCACTGCCTCCGGGCCGAGATAGGCTTCCTGGCGCTCGACGCTCCAGTATTTGAGTTCTTCGAGCGGGATTGGTGTTCCGGTGACGGCGCAGCGCACGAACGCGCCGGGCCGCATCACGCGGAAGTCCCCGTCGAGGAACTTCACCTCCGCTTCGCCCGCCGATGGCGAATGGTGGTCCAAGCGATTGAGCACCGCGGTCCTCCTGAACCGAATGATGATCCTTAAGTCTCCGCCGCGCCGTCGCGAAGCAGAACTCCTGACGCCAAGATAGTGGTTCCGGCGCCGCCGATAAAGCGGCTTCTCGCAAAAACCACAAGCGCTAGCCCGATCGCGGCGCGGGCGGGCGGCGGAATTGATTCTGCGGCATCAATTCTGCGCGTCAAGCCGCCGGAACCGCTGGATGCGCTCGCCGGTGGCGACCTCGGCCGTGTAGATGTTGCCCTGGTGATCGACGGCGACGTTATGAAGCGCCGTGAATTCGCCGGCCTGGCGGCCGACCCGCCCGAAGCGTCCCAACACTTGCTTGGTGAGGCGATCGATGATGCGGACTTCGCCGTTGGCGCCGTCGACCATGTAGATGAACTTCTGCTCCTTGTCGGGCGAGAATGCGAGTTCATAGACGGAGCCCGTGGCCAGCGTGTTCTTCTCGTAGACATGCTCGGACACGAAGGTGCCGTCCTTGCGGAAGATCTGGACGCGGTCATTGGTGCGGTCGCACACATAGACGAGGCCGTCCTTGTCGAAGCGCACGCAGTGAACCGGATTGCCGAACTGCTGCGACGCCGGCTTGGCGGGATCGTAAGGCGGCGTCTTGGCGTCGCTCGGCTTGTTGCCATAGGCGCCCCAGTGCCGCTTGTAGGCGCCGGTCTCCGAATCGAACACCACCACCCGCCGATTGGCGTAGCCGTCGGCGGCGAACACTTCCTTGGCGGCGGTGTCGACCGCGATGTCGGCCGGCGAGCCGAGCCGCACTGTCGAATTGCTGTCATTGCCCTGGCCGGATTTGCCGACCTGGAGCACGAACTTGCCGTCCATGGTGAACTTGAGGAGCTGACCGTCGGTCTTGCCGTTGCCCGCGAGCCAGACGAAATCATTGGCGTCGATGTAGATGCCGTGCTCGCTCTCAGGCCATTCATAGCCCTGGCCAGGACCGCCCCACGCCTTCAACAGGTTGCCTGACTGGTCGAACACCAGGACGGGCGGCGGCGCGACGCAGCATTTGGCTTCGGCGGGTTATGCTCTGCGGCCCGCTCGCGCGGCGTCAGCGAACCCGGCCGGTGGACGACCCAGATGCGATCCTGCCGGTCCACCGTGATGCCGGAGACCTGGCCGAGAATCCAATTATTGGGCAGCGGCTTCGGCCACAGCGCATCGACCTGGAATTGCGGTATCGCGGCGCTCTCGGCGTCCTGCGCCATGGCCAGCACCGGCGCCACGAGGCCGGCAGCGACGATACTCGCTACCAGGATCAATTGGGCCATCGGTTTCATTGCGTTCCTCCGGGTCGTTCGGTTTCTGGGTCGGCCCCGCGTTCACGCCAATTGAACGCGGCCGCATGGCGCAAAAATCGATTTGTCACTGTGGCTATGGACGAATGTCCTATGGCGAAAGTTCCGCGGGAGTAATTCTCGCTCCCGGGTTCGTGTTATACAGCCTAATCTGCAATCCGGGTATTCGCCCATGCAATCTCGCCCCGCCCTCGCCTCGACCGTTCTGGTGGCGGTGCTGCTCGCCGGGTCGGGCGCGATGGCGGGCGGCCCCGAACCGATCGAACTGCACGACAGCGACTTCACCCTCAAGGCCACCATCTACCGCCCGGAAGGTCCGGGCCCGTTCCCGGCCGTTATCGGCATGCATGACTGCGGCGGCCTGACGGACGCCGCGGGGGCCGTCGCGGTCAAATACCGCGATTGGGCCCAACTGCTCACCAAGGACGGTTTTATTGTGTTGTTTCCCGAGAGCTATAGCTCGCGCGGACTTGGCAACCAATGCGGGACCCGGATCCGCCCCGTGCGGATCGACCACGAGCGCGTTGCCGACGCCAATACGGCGCGGCGCTGGCTCATGGCGCAGCCGGACGTGAAGCCGGAACATATCTCGCTGCTCGGATGGTCGAACGGC